>NZ_JBBOVC010000001.1:740000-5415400 GCF_038006385.1 Bacillus sp. FSL L8-0099 | reverse complement strand
AGGTGTCCCTCCTTTACTAAGATGGTAAAAGAATAAGGTTGCGCAACAAATGTACAACCCAATAAATAGTAAATGTATATTTATACGAAACGTCTTTTAAAACCTAAAAACGTCGTTTGTATATGAGATAGGGTTTTCGACAAAAAAAGCAAATGTGGACAACTATTTACCCACATGTGATTAAAACTGTCCACATGTTATACACAAATTGTGGATAAAATAAACATGTGGGAAACTTATTCAAAGTGAAAACACAACTATAATATCAAAAAAAAGTAGCTATAGCAATGAAATTAAGAAAGTTATCCACAAAATCAATACCTTGTGGAATAAACTTGTCCACAATACGATATACTGTGTAAAAGTAAGAAAAAAGTTTGTGGATATAAAAAACATAAAAAAACATTTATCCACAAGGAAATATAAGAACTGTGAAAAAGAATGTGAACAGGTTCAAAATGAATATTTGATGAAAATTTAGAGAACCATTGACATTTTCCTAGTTGATTAACTATAATTTATAAGACTGTCTTTAACAGATATTCCTCAGGGAGGTGTCATATAATGAAAAGAACTTACCAACCAAATAAACGTAAGCGCAGCAAAGTACATGGTTTCCGCAGCCGTATGAGCACAGCGAACGGACGTAAAGTGCTAGCAGCTCGTCGTCGTAAAGGAAGAAAAGTATTATCTGCGTAGACCACTGATCGTTCAGTGGTCTTTTTTTCTAATAATAGTGAATTTCCGCTGATGAAATACAGGAGTGTCAATTGATATGAAGAAAAAAAATCGTATAAAGAAGAATGATGAATTCCAGGAGGTTTTTCAAAAAGGAAAATCAAATGCGAACCGTCAGTTTGTTGTATACCAACTAAATAAAGAAGAACAGCCAAATTTTCGCATCGGTCTTTCTGTTAGCAAGAAGATAGGAAACGCAGTAGTTCGTAATCGAATTAAGCGTATGATCCGTCAGTCCATTACAGAATTGAAAGATGAGATAGATTCTGGAAAAGATTTTGTTATAATAGCAAGGAAGCCTTGTGCAGAGATGACATATGAAGAAGTAAAGAAAAGCTTAATTCATGTCTTTAAACGCTCTGGTATGAAAAAATAAAAAAGTAGCGTAAGGAAATGAATTACACTATATACATACCGATACAAGGAGGAGTAGGCTTTGAAAAAGAAATTAGGTTTACTAGCCATGGTTGTTGCGTTAATGGCAATTACTGCTGGCTGTAGTGAAGTAAATCAGCCAATTACACCGAAAAGCACTGGGATTTGGAATGAATATTTTGTATATCCACTATCTCAGTTAATTACGTATTTTGCTGAATTATTCGGTAAGAATTATGGTTTAGCAATCGTCGTTACAACTCTTATCATTCGTTTTGCATTATTACCACTAATGATCAAACAAACGAAGAGTACGAAAGCAATGCAAGCATTACAACCAGAAATGGTGAAGTTAAAAGAAAAACATAGCTCTAAAGATCAAGCAACACAGCAAAAATTACAACAAGAAATGATGCAGTTATATCAAAAAAATGGTGTAAATCCATTAGCCGGTTGTTTACCAATATTTGTTCAGATGCCTATTTTATTCGCATTTTATCATGCGATTATGAGAACATCAGAAATTAGTAAACATACATTTTTATGGTTTGATTTAGGACAGGCAGACCCTTACTATATCTTACCGGTTGTTGCAGCGATTACGACATTTATTCAGCAAAAGCTTGCAATGGCAGGAACTGCTGGTCAAAATCCACAAATGGCAATGATGATTTGGCTTATGCCGATTATGATTTTAATCTTTGCAATTAACTTCCCAGCGGCATTATCACTTTACTGGGTTGTTGGTAATATCTTTGGTATCGCTCAAATGTACTTTATCAAAGGGCCAGAAATTAAGGCTAGTAAGGCTGGAGGAGCAGGTAAGTGAGTGTAATTACTGCTAAAGGACAAACAGTCGAGCTGGCAGTAGAAGATGCTTTAAGGCAATTAAACACTTCAAAAGATCAAGTTGATATAAATATTATCGATGAGGGTAAAAGGGGATTCCTAGGCTTATTTGGGAATCGTCCTGCAGTAGTAGAAGTTGTATTGAAGAAAGATCCCATTCAAGAATGTGAAGAGTATTTAAAAAATGTTATTCGCAACATGGGTGTGGAAGTCGAGATTAGTAAAATTGTAAAGGGACGCGAAGTTGAATTTACAATTTCTGGTGATAATGTAGGTGTTTTAATTGGAAAAAGAGGTAATACGTTGAACTCTTTGCAGTATTTGACAAAACTTGTCGCGAATCGCCATACGAAACAGTATATTGGTATTACACTAGATGCTGAAAATTATCGTAGTAAAAGAAAAAGTACGTTAGAATCGCTTTCTTATCGATTAGCAAAACAAGTGTCTAAAACGAAAAAAAGAGTTGTTTTAGAGCCGATGCCATCTTTTGAACGAAAAATTATCCATCAAGCATTATCTAATCATCAAGATATCAATACAACTTCTGAAGGAAATGAACCACATCGGCATGTTGTAATATCTTCCAAATGACCGGTTACTCAAATGAGTGCCGGTTTTTTTGAGGGGAAAACAGATGTGGATAACTAAAAACACTAAACTTATCCACTGTGAATAAGTTTAGTGTTTTTTACATGAGGACATAATAAAATGAGTTATTATTCTTTTGTAGATAGGTTCGTTATGGTATTCTAATAATTTAGTGAAGAAAATAATCGTGTTGAAATAGAGATAAATAAGCAAGTGAGGTGAAAGGACATGGAATTTGATACAATTGCTGCGATTTCCACAGCGCTTGGAGAGGGCGCAATTGCCATTGTTCGAGTAAGTGGGGATGATGCGGTTGAAAAAGTTAATCGTATTTTTAAAGGGAAGGACTTAACAGAGGTTCCTTCTCACACAATTCATTATGGTCATATTGTTGATTTAGATACAAATCAAGTTATTGAAGAAGTTATGGTGTCTATTATGCGTGCACCAAGAACTTTTACACGCGAAAATATAGTAGAAATTAACTGCCACGGTGGACTTGTTTCGGTAAATAAAGTATTGCAGCTTATTTTAGCGCAAGGAGTACGATTAGCAGAGCCTGGTGAATTTACAAAACGTGCTTTTTTAAATGGTCGTATTGATTTATCACAAGCAGAAGCTGTCATGGACTTAATCCGTGCAAAAACAGATCGTGCAATGAACGTAGCGATTAATCAAATGGAGGGGCGATTATCTAAATTAATTGGCCGCCTGCGTCAGGACATATTAGAAACGCTAGCTCATGTTGAGGTAAACATAGATTACCCAGAATATGATGATGTGGAAGAGATGACACATAATATTTTAATTGAGAAAGCGACACATGTTCGTGCTGAAATTGCAAAAATATTAGAAACATCGAAGCAAGGGAAGATTTTACGTGAAGGTATTGCTACTGCAATCATCGGTAGACCTAACGTTGGGAAGTCATCGCTATTAAATAGTCTCGTTCAAGAGAAAAAGGCAATTGTAACTGATATTGCAGGAACAACTCGTGATGTTATTGAAGAGTACGTTAATGTGCGTGGTGTACCACTTAAACTTATAGACACAGCCGGGATTCGTGAAACGGAAGATGTTGTTGAACGAATTGGGGTAGAACGTTCAAAAGAAATGATGAGCCAAGCAGATTTAGTGTTAATTGTCGTAAATTATAGTGAGGCTTTAACAAATGAAGATGAAGATTTATTCCGTGCGGTACAAGGAAAAGATTTCATTGTTATTGTGAATAAGACGGATTTACCGCAAGGAATTGATATGGAACGTGTTGCAGAATTGGCTGCGGGAAATCGTGTTATTACAACATCCTTAATCGAGGAGCAAGGAATAGATGAGCTTGAACAGGCGATAGCTGAGCTATTCTTTGAAGGAACAATTGATTCTGCAGATATGACATATGTTTCTAACGCAAGGCATATCGGACTATTAACACAAGCAGAAAAGACAATTGGAGATGCAATTGAGGCAATAGAAAATGGTGTTCCGATTGATATGGTACAAATTGATTTAACGAGAACGTGGGAAATACTTGGTGAAATTACTGGTGATACTGTCCATGAAAGCTTAATTGACCAGTTGTTCTCTCAATTTTGTTTAGGAAAATAATATGGCGATGTTTCAGAAAGATAGAGATTATTAGGAGGAATAAATAATGGGATACAATGCCGGTTCATACGATGTTATAGTAATCGGTGCAGGTCATGCAGGATGTGAAGCTGGTCTTGCGGCAGCACGAATGGGCTCCAAAACATTAATGTTAACAATTAATTTAGATATGGTAGCGTTTATGCCATGTAACCCTTCTGTTGGTGGACCAGCAAAAGGGATTGTTGTTCGTGAAATTGATGCATTAGGCGGAGAAATGGGACGCAATATTGATAAAACGCATATTCAAATGCGTATGTTAAATACAGGTAAAGGACCAGCTGTACGTGCACTTCGAGCACAAGCAGATAAGTTCTCTTACCAACATGAATTAAAGAAAACAATTGAAGAAACACCAAATTTAACTTTGTTCCAAGGAATGGTAGAGCGTTTAATCGTTGAAGATGGCGTATGTAAAGGGGTAATTACGCAAGCGGGTGCTGAATATACAGCAAAAACAGTCGTAATTACAACTGGAACATTTTTACGTGGTGAGATTATTATGGGTGATTTAAAATATTCGAGCGGTCCAAATAATCAGCAACCATCTATTACATTATCTGAGCATTTAGAGGAGCTTGGATTTGATCTTGTTAGATTTAAAACAGGTACACCTCCTCGTGTAAACAGCAATACAATTGACTACAGTAAAACAGAAATTCAACCGGGTGATGATAAACCACGTGCGTTCTCTTTTGAAACGACGAAATTTATTATGGATCAAATTCCATGTTGGTTGACATATACAAGTACGGAAACACATCGTTTAATAGATGAAAATTTACATCGTTCAGCTATGTATTCTGGTATGATTAAAGGAACAGGACCTAGATACTGTCCTTCTATTGAAGATAAAGTAGTAAGATTTAATGATAAACCACGTCATCAAATTTTCTTAGAGCCAGAGGGACGCAATACGCAAGAAGTATACGTACAAGGTCTATCTACAAGCTTACCAGAAGATGTACAGCGTGACATGCTTAGAACAATCCCGGGGCTGGAAAATGTCGAAATGATGCGTACAGGTTATGCAATTGAGTATGATGCAATTGTGCCAACGCAATTATGGCCAACACTTGAAACGAAAAACATTAAAAATTTATATACAGCAGGACAAATTAACGGAACTTCTGGTTACGAAGAAGCGGCAGGACAAGGGCTTATGGCTGGAATTAATGCGGCATGTCGATCTTTAGGTAAAAAAGAAGTTATTTTAGGGCGCGAGGATGCTTATATTGGTGTCTTAATTGATGATCTTGTAACGAAAGGTACAAATGAACCATATCGTTTATTAACATCTCGTGCAGAGTACCGTCTATTATTACGCCACGATAATGCGGATCTTCGTTTAACTGAAGTTGGTCGTGAAATCGGATTAATTAAAGAAGAGCGCTATGAGCGATTTACAAATAAAAAGTTACAAATTGAACAGGAAAAGGAACGTTTAGGTAGCATTATTATTAAACCACGTCCTGAAGTTCAAGAATTAATTCGTAGCATTGGTGGAAGTGAATTGAAAGACGGAATACGTGCAAGTGACTTATTACGTCGTCCAGAGATGACATATGAGCATATTCATCTTTTAGTACCAAGCGAAGTAGAATTAAGTGATGAAGTTACGGAACAAGTTGAAATTCAGACTAAGTACGAAGGATATATTGAAAAATCATTACAGCAAGTAGAGCGTATGAAGAAAATGGAAAATAAAAAAATCCCTGTGGATATTGATTATGATGCAATTTCTAGCCTTGCTTCAGAAGCTAGACAGAAATTGAAAGATGTTCGTCCACTTTCAATGGGGCAGGCTTCACGTATTTCTGGCGTAAATCCAGCAGATATTTCCATTTTACTTGTGTATATTGAACAAGGAAAAATTGCGCGCGTATCGAACCAATAAATAGTAAGGAGCTATCGCTAGATGAACATAGAACAATTTCAATCTATGCTAGAAGAGAAGGGTATTACCCTCTCTTCTAGGCAGTTAGAGCAGTTCAAAATCTACTTTGAAACATTAGTAGAGTGGAATGAAAAAATGAACTTAACGGCTATTACGGAAAAAGAAGAAGTATACTTAAAACACTTTTTTGATTCTATTACAGCTGCTTTTTATTATGATTTTTCAAAACCATTCTCAATTTGTGATGTTGGTGCAGGGGCTGGATTCCCAAGTATTCCTTTAAAAATCTGTTTCCCGCACTTAAAAGTAACAATTGTAGACTCATTGCAAAAACGTATTAATTTCTTAAATCATTTAGCACAAAAGCTAGAATTAAGTGACGTTGCATTTTGTCACGATCGTGCTGAAACATTTGGGAAAAAAGAAGGTGTACGTGAATCGTACGATATTGTAATGGCACGTGCAGTTGCGCGTCTTTCTGTATTAAGTGAGCTATGTTTACCACTTGTAAAAGTCGGAGGAACATTCATTGCGATGAAGGGTGCAGCAGCAAACGAAGAAATTGAAAATGGCAAGTATGCTTTAGGGGTGCTTGGCGGAGAGTTAAAAGAGATGTCTACGTTCCAATTACCGTTTGAAGAAAGTGAACGTAATATTTTATTAATCGAGAAAAAGCGCAAGACACCAAAGAAATATCCACGCAAACCGGGAACACCCAATAAATTACCTATTGAAAAATAAATCTTATTAGACGTAAGATTAAATTATATAAATGAAAACGTAAATGTTTCATAGGAAACATTTTATGTAGAATAGTCAATAGGCCTAAAAGGTGGTGGAATATGTATGAAAAATACGTTTTCTCGTTTATTTGGCTTTGGAGATAAAGAGAGCGAATTCGAATTACAAGACGAAAGCCATGAAGAAATAGATAAAAAGGTATATGAAGAAATACAAGAAATTCCGATCGTAAATATTACTCCTAATCGTTATCAACCACGAACGGTTTTTGACGATGCACGTATCGACGAGTTGGCATTAACGATTCGTACACACGGGCTCATTCAGCCGATTGTTGTGAGGCAGTATGAGGATGATAAGTACGAGATTATTGCTGGAGAAAGACGTTTTCGCGCAGCAACGAAGTTAGGCTGGGAAAAGGTCCCTGCGATCATAAAGAACTTAAATGATACAGAGACGGCTTCTGTAGCGTTAATTGAAAATTTGCAACGTGAGGAATTAACAGCAATCGAGGAAGCTGTGGCATATCAAAAGCTGATTGAGTTACATAATTTAACGCAAGAAGCATTGGCACAACGACTTGGAAAAGGACAATCTACAATCGCAAATAAGTTGCGATTGTTAAAGTTGCCTGAAGAAATAAAAAGTGCATTGTTAGAAAAAAGTATTACAGAACGTCATGCTCGTGCTCTCATTCCTTTAAAAAATGAGGAATTACAACTGAAAGTTTTACAAGAAATTGTGGAAAAACAACTCAATGTAAAACAAACAGAGGAACGAATCGCGAAATTACTAGAAGAAGTAAAACCGAAGCGCAAGGCGAAGCAAAAAGCAGTAAGCCGAGACGCGAGAATTGCTATGAATACAATTAGGCAATCATTACAAATGGTGGCTGACAGTGGTTTAAATGTTAATTCTGAGGAAGAAGAATTTGATGAGTACTATCAAATTACGATTAAAGTTCCGAAGAAAAAATAATAATGATGTGTTAGAGACCTTATCCTACTGGAGAGGTCTCTTTTGCTATATTTTCTTGTTAATGAAGAAGGAGTTTAGAAATAAATTTTGAAGTTTAATAAGGACGGAAAAGAAAAACTTTTATTTCATGTTACAATAAACGTAATTGTTACTAGAATAAGATAGAAAGGTTGAAAGTAGGTGACATCATGGGAAAAATCATTGCTATTGCTAATCAAAAAGGCGGTGTTGGAAAAACAACAACATCTGTTAATTTAGGGGCTGGATTGGCGCAAGTAGGTAAGAAAGTCCTTCTCGTAGATATTGATGCTCAAGGAAATGCAACGACTGGTGTGGGAATTGAAAAGTCAGAATTAGACCAATGTATTTACAATGTTCTTGTGGAAGATGCAGATGTTCAGGGAGTTATACGGAAAACCGCAACTGAAAACTTAGATGTTCTACCCGCTACAATTCAATTGGCTGGTGCTGAAATTGAATTGGTACCGACTATTTCCCGGGAAGTACGTTTGCAAAGGGCATTACAGCCAGTTCGTGATGAATATGATTACATTATTATCGACTGTCCCCCGTCTTTAGGGTTATTAACGATTAATGCATTAACAGCAGCAGATTCTGTTATTATTCCTGTTCAGTGTGAATATTACGCACTCGAAGGATTAAGTCAGCTATTAAATACAGTTCGACTTGTACAAAAACATTTAAATAAAGATCTAGCAATTCAAGGTGTATTGTTAACAATGCTAGATGCCCGTACAAATTTAGGGATTCAAGTTATAGATGAAGTGAAGAAATACTTTAGGGATAAAGTATACCGTTCCATTATTCCACGTAATGTTCGCTTAAGTGAGGCACCAAGTCATGGGAAACCGATTATGCAGTATGACGCTAAATCAAGAGGGGCAGAAGTATATATAGATTTAGCAGAGGAAGTGATTGCAGGTGGCTAAAGGTTTAGGAAGAGGGATTAATGTGTTTTTTCCTGATTTAGATGTGAAAAAAGAAGAAACGATTCAGGAGATTATCGTAACTGAATTAAGGCCGAATCCATACCAACCGCGTAAGCACTTTAATAAAGCTGCGATTGAGGAATTAGCGGCTTCTATTAAAGAACACGGCATATTACAACCGTTAATTGCTAGAAAGAGTATTAAAGGATATGAAATTGTTGCAGGTGAAAGAAGATATCGTGCTGCCAAAGAGGCTGGACTTGAAAAGGTACCTGCCGTTGTAAGGCAATTAAACGAGCAGCAAATGATGGAATTTGCTTTGTTAGAAAACTTACAACGAGAAGATTTAAATCCGATGGAAGAGGCAATGGCATACCAGATGTTAATGAATGAGCTAAATGTAACGCAAGAACAATTAGCAAAACGTCTTGGTAAAAGTAGACCTTACATTGCAAACTATACTCGGTTATTAAGCCTCCCTTCTTTCGTACAAGATATGATTGCAAATGGTCAACTTTCAATGGCTCATGGGAGAACTTTACTTACAATCAAAGATGAAGAACAATTGAAGTCCTTATTGAAACGCATTGAAAAAGAAGGATTAAATGTTCGTCAATTAGAGAAAATCGTCCAAGAGATTAATCAACACGTTTCACGTGAAACAAAACAAGTGAAAAAAGAGCGAAATATATTTTTCGTAGAACGTGAAACGTTCTTAAGAGAAAAGTTTGGCACAGATGTGAAAATTAAAGAGACGAAAAAAGAAAAAGGTAAAATCGAAATTGAATTTTTTAATAAAGAAGATTTAAATCGTATTTTAGAATTATTATCACATAAAAATTAAAAAGCAAACCATCTTATTATTTATAGATGGTTTGCTTTTTTTAATGCAGATAATTTTTGATCCGTCTCTTTTATACTTTGTGCGATTACATCGGCCATTTTCACCACTAAACTTAATCTCGTATTTTGAAGAACAAAAAACTCCATAAAACCATTTAAATTGACGATGCCGTGTATATGCAAATCACCAACTGCAGGTAATTTCTTATTCATCGCAGCACCAGGTTTACTAGGTCCTTTTCCAGTAGTAATTGAACCGATATTTTGAGACTTTCCTAAACATGCATCAACGGCAATTATAAAGGAAGTAGGATTTTCTTTCTGTATATTTTGAATTTTCTCTTCTAGATTCAGTGCATGCACTGGTTCATCTAGTGTGCCGAACACTTGGAAGTTTTTGATTTCTACTTGTTCTAGCTTAGTGCCAACTAATGGGCCGAGTGCATCACCGGTGGAACGATCTGTTCCGATACAAACGAGAATAAGTGGTATATTAGTTTGAATAGGAATATGGGAAAGCAAGAAGTTACTGATTGTCTCGGAGGCTTCTAAGTCTTGGTGCATAACATTTTGAGTTTCTTTTTCGAAAAAAGGTAAGCGAAAACTTCCAATATTCATGAAGCACCCATCCTTTTAATAAATTTTCAAAATATGTTATATGGCGAATAAAATGGAAAACTATAAGTGCGTACTTTTTGCAAAATGTAAATGAAAACGGAAATAATAGTACTAGTATATATATATTCGTTCCATTTTATACCTGGATAGAAGTTAACAAATGCAATTAAAGTTATAAATTTTTTCAGCAATCAGAGAGACTTCTGATACAATAAGAAGAATAACTAAAAAGAAATTTTGGCTGGAGAGGTAGAGATACATGGATTTATTAACGAAGTGGTTTAATTCTACGAAACAGTATTTATTGGATGCTGATCGTTGGGCTCATATTGGAGTTGCGACATTAAAAATATGTATTATTTTAACAATTGGTGCAGTTGTTGTGCGAGTTGCAAGAGCGGTTGTACGAAATGCGTTTCGCATGGGGAGCCGTTCTCCAATCCAAATTTCAGAACGTCGTACAGTTACGGTAGCGAAATTACTTGAAAATATTGTAGCATACGTTGTTATGTTCATTATGCTAATTGCGATTTTAGGTGTGTTTAATATTAATGCATCAGGTTTATTAGCGGGTGCCGGGGTAATTGGTTTAGCAGTCGGATTTGGTGCTCAAAGTTTAGTGAAAGACGTTATTACAGGTTTATTTATTTTGCTAGAAGATCAGTTTTCAGTTGGCGATTATGTTAAAATCGGTCAATTTGAAGGAGTCGTTTTAGAAATTGGACTTCGTACAACGAAAGTAAAGAGTTGGACAGGTGAAATTCATACTTTACCAAACGGAAGTATTGTTCAAGTTACTAACTACTCAGTTAGTAATAGTGTAGCATTTGTTGATGTATCTATTTCATATGAGGCTGACATTGCGAAAGCAGAGCAAGTTATTGAGGATTTATTAATAGAGTTACCTGCACAATACGAAAAAATGGTAACGACGCCTCAATTATTAGGTGTGCAAACATTAGCTGCATCAGAAGTTATATTACGCGTTATTGCTGAAGTAGAACCGATGCAACATGCAGTTATTGCAAGAGCACTTCGTAAAGAGATTAAAAATCGTCTAGATTTACATGGAATTGAAATTCCATATCCACGTATGGTTTTATATAATCGTGAAGAACTGGTTAGTGGAAAAGCACTTTAGTATCGAGAGGGGTTTGGAGAGTGGAGCAAAAGGAATATAACTTGTACGACGTTGTGGAAATGAAGAAAGCCCACCCATGTGGTGAGAATCGTTGGAAAATTATTCGTATGGGAATGGATATCCGCATTAAGTGCGAGGGATGTGACCATTCAGTAATGATTCCTCGAAGAGAGTTTGATCGTAAGGTGAAAAAAATACTTGTGAAGCACGAAGAATAGAGAAAAAGTAACAGTTGCAGTAGGTGGCTGTTGCTTTTTTCGTTTGGAGGAAACTTGTCATTTTTTTCGTTACTATCTATAATGATGAAAGATTGAGACATAGGAGTGAAAAATATGGGATTAACGGCTGGGATTGTTGGATTACCTAACGTAGGGAAGTCCACTTTATTTAATGCAATTACACAAGCAGGAGCAGAATCTGCGAACTATCCATTCTGTACAATTGATCCAAACGTAGGAATTGTAGAAGTACCAGATGAGCGTTTAAATAAATTAACGGAATTAGTAGAACCGAAAAAGACTGTTCCGACTGTATTTGAGTTTACTGATATTGCAGGTATCGTAAAAGGTGCAAGTAAGGGCGAAGGGTTAGGAAATAAATTCTTATCTCACATTCGCCAAGTAGATGCAATTTGCCAAGTTGTTCGTTGTTTTGAAGACGAAAATATTACGCACGTTTCAGGAAAAGTAGATCCAATTGATGATATTGAAACAATCAACTTAGAGCTAATCTTAGCAGACTTAGAGTCTGTTGATAAACGTATCGAGCGTGTTGCGAAATTAGCAAGACAAAAAGATAAAGAAGCAGTATATGAGCATGAAATTTTAGTGCGTTTAAAAGAAGCTTTCGAAGAGGGGAAACCAGCTCGTACTGTTGAATTTACAGAAGAGCAAATGAAGATTGTTAAAGGCCTTCATTTACTTACAACGAAAGAAATGCTATACGTAGCAAACGTAAGTGAAGATGATATTATGGATCCTTCTGAAAATAAATACGTACAAATGGTAAAAGAATTTGCAGCAAATGAAAATTCACAAGTAATTGTTGTATGTGCAAAAATTGAATCAGAAATCGCTGAGTTAGATGAGGAAGAGAAAAAAGTATTCCTGGAAGAACTAGGCATTGAAGAATCTGGTTTAGATCAGTTAATCCGTGCTGCATATGACTTATTAGGACTTGCTACTTACTTCACAGCTGGTGTGCAAGAAGTGCGTGCATGGACGTTTAAACAAGGTATGAAAGCACCACAATGTGCGGGCGTAATTCATACAGACTTTGAGCGTGGATTTATTCGCGCAGAAACAGTTTCTTATGATGATTTAATGACAAACGGTTCTATGACAGCTGCAAAAGAAGCTGGAAAAGTACGTTTAGAAGGAAAAGAGTATATCGTAAAAGACGGAGATGTTATGCACTTCCGTTTTAACGTTTAATTTAATATTTCCTAGGAAAAATAAAGATATGAACTTGGCAAATATATTATGTGTTTGCCAAGTTTTTTACGTATTGGTGAGTTGATTCATATAACTTACTATGATATAATCTAAACTCGTGAGTAATTACTATAAATTAATTGCTCCTTGCCCATTATGGGCCGTTTAGACCAAAAGGAGGTGAAAGTGTAATGAGAAAGTACGAAATTATGTACATCATTCGTCCTGGCGTTGAAGAAGAAGCTCAAAAAGCTTTAGTTGAACGTTTTGCAGGTGTTTTAACAAACAATGGTGCAGAAATCATTAACACGAAAGAGTGGGGTAAGCGTCGTTTAGCTTACGAAATCAACGACTTACGTGAAGGTTTCTACATGATCTTAAACGTGAACTCTAACGCAGAAGCGATTAACGAATTCGACCGTTTAGCTAAGATCAACGAAGATATCCTTCGTCATATCGTTGTTAAAGAAGAAGAAAAATAATTGATATATAAGGGAGAGTGGTTCGATTGATGAATCGTGTTATCCTCGTTGGTCGTTTAACTAAGGACCCTGACTTACGTTACACGCCCAATGGTGTTGCAGTAGCTACTTTTACGTTAGCTGTGAATCGCGCATTTGCGAATCAACAAGGTGAGCGTGAAGCTGACTTTATTAATTGTGTAATATGGCGTAAACAAGCAGAAAACGTGGCAAATTATTTGAAAAAAGGTAGCTTAGCAGGCGTAGACGGACGTCTTCAAACTCGTAATTACGATGGACAAGATGGTAAACGTGTATATGTAACAGAAGTTCTTGCGGAGAGCGTACAATTTTTAGAGCCGCGTAATGGCGGTGGGGAGCAACGTGGTTCATTCAATCAGCAACCATCAGGAGCTGGTTTCGGTAACCAAAGCTCTAACCCATTTGGTCAATCTAGTAATTCAGGCAACTCAGGTAACACTGGAAACTCTGGATTTACGAAGAATGACGATCCATTTTCGAATGTTGGTCAACCGATTGACATTTCGGACGACGATTTACCATTTTAATGGTATGAATCGGCTATTTTTAACAAAGAATGGAGGGAATAGACATGGCAGGACGCAAAGGTGGACGTGCGAAACGTCGTAAGGTGTGTTTCTTCACATCTAACGGCATCACTCGCATTGACTATAAAGATGTTGATTTATTAAAACGTTTCGTTTCTGAACGTGGTAAAATTTTACCTCGTCGTGTAACAGGAACAAGCGCAAAATACCAACGCAAACTTACAGTTGCAATTAAACGTGCTCGTCAAATGGCACTTTTACCATATGTTGGTGAATAATAGCGTATGAAATGCACAGTAGAGTCGGACTCTACTGTGCATTTTGCTATGCTTTTCTTTTTTGAAAGAGAGGTTAAATCATGAAACAAACAAAATTTATTACTGAAGGCGCAGCGTTATTAGCTATATACGCGATATTATTGCTTGTGTCTTTATACGTTCCGGTTTTAGGTACAGTTGTAACTTTCGCATTACCATTACCGTTTATATTGTTTACGATAAAATATAGGTTATCCAATGCTTTTATAATTTTTACAGCTGCGCTTTTTATTACCGTTATTGTGAGCCAGCCCTTGAATCTAGTGAAGACAATAATGTTTGGATTGATAGGGATTGTTTTAGGATCCATGTATAAAAAAAGAAAAAAGCCAATAGAGATCTTGATGGCAGGAACCCTTGCATATTTAATTGGTTTTGTGCTCATTTATGTTGCAAGTATAAAGTTTTTTAACATAGATTTAATGAAGCAAATACAAAATATGTTTAATGAAAGTATGGCGCAAAGTGAAAAGGTGGTAAGCGCTGCAGGTATGCCAATTAGTAAAGAACAAAAAGAGTTATTTGGACAATTCAATGAGATATTACAAACACTATTCCCGAGTTTACTTGTAATGGTTTCTGTTTGTTTTTCTTGGATTACAGTGCTCCTATCGGGTAGTGTCTTGAGGAAGTTAAAGTATGACGTTATATCTTGGCCTAAATTTAAAGATATACAATTGCCAAAGAGCATTGTCTGGTATTACGTTATATTTATTTTGTTAGCAACTTTTATAAAGGTAGAACCAGCATCATATTTATATATGGTATTTTCCAACCTATATGTCATATTTGCACTATTGCTCGTACTGCAAGGTCTGACATTTATCACCTTTTTAGCGCATAGAAAAGGATTTACTAAAGGTGTTCCTATTATTAGTTTTATTGTATGCATGTTTATTCCGATGATGTTTCCTCTTGTAACAATCTTAGGTATAATTGACTTAGGGATTTCATTGCGTTCTAAAATAGGGGGATAAAATAATATTCCTTATACTATTTTAATCTGTAAAACTAACTGGAAGGTGAGTTAGTTTTACTTTATAGGAGTTGTATACATGCCTGAATTTTATAAGAAACAGTGGTTTTTATATCCTGTTTATGTATTGGCATTTTTTGTATTTGTGCTAATTTCACTCCTCTGTTACTTTCATTTAATTATGGGAATATCAGCCTTTTTTATCTTTTGTATTGTACTTTTTGTCGTTATACGATTCGAACTTACTTTCCAAAGAAATTTTGAAAAACATACGACAGATATGATTACAAGGGTAAAGAAAGTGAGTAATGAAGCATTTAACCAAATGCCAATTGGTATTTTGTTATACAATAAGGATTATGGGATTGATTGGGCAAATCCTTATTTATCATCATGTTTGGGACAGCATGCATTAGCCGGTTGGCACCTTTACGATGTATCAGAAACATTACTCCTTTTTATTAAGGGGGAAACTTCTGACGATATAGTTTCTTTAAATAATCGAAAGTTCCGTGTTTTTGTAAGGAAAGAAGAAAAGCTAATTTATTTCTTTGATGTAACGGAACAAACAGAAATTGAAAAGATGTATGAAGATCAACGCACTGTTTTAGCTGTTATTTATTTAGATAACTATGATGAAGTTACACAAGGATTAGATGATCAATTACGTACGAATATAACAAGTCTTGTGACGTCACGTCTAAATGAATGGGCTGTTAAGTATGGCGCTTATTTAAAACGTGCATCTTCAGAGAGGTTCTTCGTTGTACTAAATGAAAGTATTTTAGCACAAATGGAGAAAGGCAAGTTTAACATTTTAGATCAAGTGCGTGAAGAAACATCTAAAAGGAATATACCACTTACGTTAAGTGTGGGTGTCGGATCAGGTGATATGCCTTTATCAGAGCTTGGAGCAATGGCTCAATCTGGTTTAGACCTTGCGCTTGGACGTGGTGGGGATCAAGTAGCTATTAAACAAGCGACAGGTAAAGTTAAATTTTACGGCGGTAAAACAAATCCAGTTGAAAAGCGTACTCGTGTACGTGCTAGAGTTATTTCGCATGCATTGAAGGATTTAGTATTAGAAAGTAGTAATGTCATTATAATGGGACATAGGGCCCCTGATATGGATGCAATTGGTGCTGCGATTGGTATTTTAAAGGTAGCTCAATTAAATGAGCGCAAAGGATATATTGTGTTAGATGAAAATGATTCCGATAAGGGAATTAAACGTCTGATGGATAAAGTGAAACAAAATGAAGAACTATGGTCTCATTTTATTACCCCAGATCAAGCGATGGAATTTGCAAATGATGAGTCCTTACTTGTTGTTGTGGATACACATAAGCCTTCTATGGTGATGGAGGAAAAACTGGTTCGTAAAATTGAAAATGTAGTGGTGATTGACCATCATCGTCGTGGAGAAGATTTTATTGAAGATCCATTACTTGTTTACATGGAACCATATGCTTCTTCGACGGCAGAACTTGTTACAGAATTACTTGAGTATCAACCGAAAAATTTAAAGATGACAATGTTAGAAGCGACGGCATTGTTAGCTGGTATTATTGTTGATACGAAAAGTTTTACGTTCCGGACGGGTGCTCGTACGTTTGATGCAGCTTCTTATTTACGCTCGCATGGTGCAGATACTGTACTTGTACAAGAATTGTTAAAAGAAGATATGAATCAGTATTTACGAGTTGCAAAAGCTATTAAAAATGCGTACATTTATAAAAATGGAATTGCTATTGCAAAAGTTGATAGTGATGACTATTACGATCAAGTGCTTATTGCACAATCAGCGGACACGCTATTAACGATGACGGGTATTATTGCATCATTTGTTATAGCGAAACGTGGGGAGAATTTCATTGGAATTAGCGGCAGGTCTTTAGGTGAAGTGAATGTGCAGCTAATTATGGAGAATCTAGGAGGTGGCGGGCATTTGACGAATGCAGCCACACAAATGAAAAATGTTACAGTAGATGAAGCTGAGGAGAAGCTTCGATTTGTTATTGATGACTATTTACAGGGAGGCACACAATCATGAAAGTAATTTTTCTAAAAGACGTAAAAGGTAAAGGTAAAAAAGGAGAAATAAAAAACGTACCAGATGGTTATGCAAATAACTTTTTACTAAAACAAGGATTAGCTGCTGAAGCGACAAACAGCAGTATGAAAACTTTAGAAGCTCAAAAGCGTAAAGAAGAAAAAGATGCAGCAGCAGAGCTTGAGAATGCAAAAGAGCTGAAAGAAACTTTAGAGAAATTAACTGTGGAACTGAAGGCGAAATCTGGAGAAGGTGGCCGTTTATTTGGTTCTATCACAAGCAAACAAATCGTAGACGCAATGCAAAAATCACATAAAATCAAACTTGATAAACGTAAATTTGAAATGGATGATGCAATTCGTGCATTAGGTTATACAAATGTGACTGTAAAATTGCATCCGCAAGTAACAGCAAAAGTAAAAGTTCATGTTAGTGAACAATAAAAATAAATTAAACAAGGAGGATTGCGTATGAGTGATGTAATGGCTGATCGTACCCCTCCGCATAATATAGAAGCTGAGCAGGCAGTCTTAGGTGCCATATTGATTGATCAAGATGCGTTAACGTCAGCATCAGAACTATTGGTACCTGACTCATTTTATCGAACGAAACATCAAAAGATCTTTGAAGTGATGCTTGGCTTGTCTGATAAGGGAGAGCCAATTGACTTAGTAATGATGACGTCAGCGATGGCTGATCAAGGATTACTAGAAGAAGTTGGTGGGGTTTCTTACTTAGCAGAGTTAGCAGAGATTGTTCCAACTGCTGCTAACGTAGAGTATTATGCACGAATCATCGCTGAAAAGGCGCTTTTACGTCGTTTAATTCGAACGGCGACTCATATCGTGTCTGATGGATATGAGAGAGAAGATGATGTGGACGGCCTTTTAAATGAGGCTGAGAAAAAAATATTAGAAGTATCTCATCAAACGAACGCTAAAGCATTCCAGAATATTAAAGACGTTCTTGTGGATGCTTACGATAAAATCGAACTTTTGCATAATCAAAAAGGTGAAGTTACAGGAATACCAACTGGATTTACTGAATTAGATAAGATGACCGCAGGTTTCCAACGAAATGATTTAATCATAGTAGCGGCGCGTCCGTCAGTAGGGAAAACTGCATTTTCATTAAATATCGCACAAAACGTAGCGACGAAAACGGATGAAAATGTAGCGATCTTTAGTTTGGAGATGGGCTCTGATCAGCTTGTTATGCGTATGCTTTGTGCAGAAGGTAATATTGATGCGCAAAGACTTCGTACTGGGTCATTAACTTCTGATGATTGGGCGAAGTTAACAATGGCGATGGGAAGCCTTTCAAATGCCGGTATATATATTGATGATACACCAGGGATTAAGGTAAATGAGATTCGAGCAAAATGCCGTAGATTAAAGCAGGAACAAGGTCTTGGGATGGTTTTAATTGACTATTTACAGCTTATTCAGGGAAGTGGGAAGTCGGGCGAGAACCGTCAGCAGGAAGTATCTGAGATTTCGCGTACATTAAAAGGGATTGCGCGTGAATTACAAGTGCCTGTTATTGCCCTTTCACAGTTATCCCGTGGTGTTGAATCTCGTCAAGATAAACGCCCTATGATGTCTGATATTCGTGAATCGGGGAGTATTGAGCAGGATGCTGATATTGTAGCATTCTTGTATCGTGAAGATTACTATGACCGTGAAACGGAAAATAAAAATACGATTGAAATTATCATCGCAAAACAACGTAATGGTCCGGTAGGTTCAGTAGAGCTTGCGTTTGTTAAAGAATTTAATAAGTTCGTTAACTTAGAACGACGCTTTGAGGATGGGGCATAAAGGCAGTATAAAAAAGAAACACATTTCTTATAATAAGATGTGTTTCTTTTTTTATAGAGTAAAGATAAGGCTTTCATAAGGTGAAAATATAATTCTTACGAACGAAAATGATTTTTAATAAAAAAATGTTCGCTTTTTTGGTTGACTTCTTTTTCGGTTTTGGTACAATTATATTGTTTGAATAGATCGTTTGAAAATTGCGGAGGTGCTTTAATAATGTCTTCAGTAGTAGTTGTAGGAACACAATGGGGCGACGAAGGAAAAGGTAAAATCACTGATTTTCTTTCTGAGCATGCGGAAGTAGTTGCAAGATATCAAGGTGGAAATAACGCGGGACATACAATTGTTTTCGGCGGAGTTAAATATAAGTTACACTTAATTCCATCTGGTATTTTCTATAAAGAGAAAATTTGTGTAATCGGAAATGGCTTAGTAGTAGATCCAAAAGCATTACTTGAAGAGTTAAAATACTTACACGACCGTGGTGTAAGTACTGATAATTTACGTGTAAGTAACCGTGCACACGTTATTTTACCTTATCATTTAAAACAAGATGAGTTAGAAGAGGCTAGTAAAGGTGATAACAAAATCGGTACAACGAAAAAAGGTATCGGTCCTGCATATATGGATAAAGCTGCTCGTATTGGTATCCGTATGGCTGATCTTTTAGACCGTGAAGCATTTAAAGAGAAGCTTGAGCGCAATTTAGTAGAGAAAAATCGTTTATTTGAAAAAATGTACGATACAGAAGGTTTCAGCGTAGAAGAAATCTTTGAAGAGTACTTCGAATATGGACAACAAATCGCACAATATGTATGCGACACATCTGTTGTATTAAATGATGCACTAGATAACAATCACCGTGTATTATTTGAAGGTGCACAAGGTGTTATGCTTGATATTGACCACGGTACGTACCCATTTGTTACATCTTCTAACCCGATTGCTGGTGGTGTAACAGTTGGAACTGGAGTTGGTCCGGCGAAAGTTACTCGCGTTGTAGGTGTATGTAAAGCATATACAAGCCGTGTTGGTGATGGTCCATTCCCTACTGAACTTAATGATGAAATTGGTCATCAAATTCGTGAAGTTGGTCGTGAATACGGAACAACAACTGGTCGCCCACGCCGTGTAGGTTGGTTCGATAGCGTTGTTGTAAGACATGCGCGTCGTGTTAGTGGTTTAACGGATTTATCATTAAACTCTATTGATGTATTAACAGGTATTCCAACTCTTAAAATCTGTGTTGCTTACAAATATAACGGAGAAGTTATAGATGAAGTTCCAGCAAACTTAAACATTTTAGCGAAATGTGAGCCTGTATATGAAGAGCTTCCAGGTTGGGAAGAAGATATTACTGGTGTGAAATCATTAGATGAGCTTCCTGAAAATGCAAGAAAATACGTAGAGCGTGTTTCTGAATTAACAGGAATCCAATTATCTATGTTCTCAGTTGGACCAGATCGTAACCAAACGAATATCGTTCGTAACGTATACGAAGTTTAATTGATATTTTTAAGAAAAACTCATGTCCGCATGAGTTTTTTCTTATCTTTTATAAAAAAAACAAAAAAAGTATTGCAAAAGTGAAAGATGATATGTTATGATACATCTTGTCGTCACGAAAATATGACGTTGGTGAGTATGAGCCATTAGCTCAGTTGGTAGAGCATCTGACTTTTAATCAGAGGGTCGAAGGTTCGAATCCTTCATGGCTCACCATTTTATTTTTCGTGGCCCGTTGGTCAAGTGGTTAAGACACCGCCCTTTCACGGCGGTAACACGGGTTCGAATCCCGTACGGGTCATGTTTTTTTATGTTTATTTTTGGTCCCGTGGTGTAGTGGTTAACATGCCTGCCTGTCACGCAGGAGATCGCCGGTTCGACCCCGGTCGGGACCGCCACTTTTGTTTATACCACCATTAGTGGTTTTATATATAGTTTTGGCTCGGTAGCTCAGTCGGTAGAGCAGAGGACTGAAAATCCTCGTGTCGGCGGTTCGATTCCGTCCCGAGCCACTCTCAGGATATTAAGTGGGCCCACTTAATATCCTTTTTATTTTGTGTAGTTTTACAAATGTGGGTAGTTATTTTACAATAGGATGAGGAGCCTCTAGCAGTTGAAGCTAGAGGTTTTTCTGTAGATCGTATAGGATTCCGTGTAAAGGTGGATCATACATGAGTCTATGAGAATAGAGGAGAGAACACTTAAATAAAGGTTGCTGTCATATAGGGATATACTATAGAAACATCAATATATTTAAGAATCATTGACCATATTTTTATGAGGAGGAAATAGACGATGATGGGAAAGAAAATTTTAGTAGTTGATGATGAAAAGCCGATTGCAGACATTTTGAAGTTCAACCTAGAAAAAGAGGGTTTTGAAATTGTAATGGCACATGATGGTGATGAAGCAATTGAGAAAGCTAATGAAGAACAGCCAGATATGGTTTTATTAGATATTATGCTACCAGGAAAAGATGGTTTAGAGGTTTGTCGTGAAATACGTAAAAACTCAGAAATGCCGATTATTATGCTTACAGCGAAGGACTCTGAAATTGATAAGGTATTAGGGCTTGAGCTTGGAGCAGATGATTATGTAACGAAGCCATTTAGTACGAGGGAATTACTTGCTCGTGTGAAGGCGAATTTACGCCGCCATCAACAAGGTGGTGCAGCAGAAAAAGAAGAAAATACTGAAATGGTTATTGGACCAATTATTATTAATCCAAATGCTTATAGTGTAACAAAGCGTGAGGAAAATATTGAGCTTACACATCGTGAATTTGAATTGCTACATTATTTAGCAAAACATTTAGGACAAGTTATGACACGTGAACATTTATTGCAAACAGTTTGGGGTTATGATTATTTTGGAGATGTGCGTACAGTGGATGTAACAGTACGTCGTTTACGTGAAAAAATTGAAGATAATCCAAGTCATCCTACTTTAATTGTAACTAGACGTGGGGTAGGGTATTACTTGCGTGACCCAGAGCAGGAATAATATATGAAAAAGGTTGGTTTTTTTCAATCCATTCATTTAAAGTTTGTGCTCATATATATGCTATTAATATTAATAGCGATGCAAGTAATCGGTGTATATTTCGTAAGAGAATTAGAAAAAAGTCTTGTACAAGGCTTTAAGGATTCCCTGACACAACAAACGAATTTACTATCGTATAATTTAAAGCAAGAATTTACAAAAAGTCGTGAAAAAACAGATCCAGAATCATTAGATGACGCTATAAAAAATTCGATTCAAAAGTTTGCATCGGATCGTAAGAAAGATATTCAAGAAGTAAGTGTATTTGATTCTAATAGAAAATTAATGGCGATTTCAGACACGGCTAAGCAAAATAAGATAGGCAGAACATCGACAGATATAGCTGTTCAACGGGTAATTGTACAAAATAAACTAGAATCAAAAATTGAGAAAGATGGAGGAACTGGCCATCGAGTTCAAGTGATGATTACTCCTATTCAAAGCGATAAAGCTGGGGAGGTACTTGGTGTCATTCGTATTGTTGCATCTATGGAAGATGTATACAAACAAATGAAGGATATAAATCAAATTTTTGCTACCGGAACAGTGATTGCTTTGTTAGTAACGGCTGTACTTGGGATTTTACTAGCTCAAACAATTACAAGACCAATTTCAGATATGCGAAGGCAAGCAATTGAAATGGCAAAAGGAAATTATTCGAGAAAAGTAAAGGTCCATAGTCATGATGAAATTGGCCAATTAGCATTATCTTTCAATAATTTATCAAAAAAGCTACAACAAGCTCGTTCTTCAACAGAAAGCGAAAGACGTAAATTATCATCTGTTTTATCACATATGACAGATGGAGTAATTGCTACTGACCGAAAAGGGGATATTATTTTATTAAATGACCCTGCGGAAAAGATGCTAAATGTTTCGCGTGAAACGGCGCTGGATCAATCGGTTTTAGAAGTATTGGGGATACAGGAAGAATTTACGCTCGATCATTTATACGAAGAGCCTGATTCTGTTTTATTAGATTTTAGTACGAGAAATGAACCATACATTTTACGTGCTAGTTTCTCTGTTATTCAAAAAGAGACGGGGAAGGCAAATGGTTTAATTGCTGTATTATACGATGTAACGGAGCAGGAGCGTATAGAAGGGGAACGCCGCGAGTTTGTGGCGAACGTCTCTCATGAATTAAGAACACCATTAACAACGATGCGTAGTTACTTAGAAGCGCTGACAGATGGTGCATGGCAAGATCCAAATATTGCACCGCAATTTTTAACAGTTACACAAGAGGAAACAGAAAGAATGATAAGGCTTGTAAATGCGCTGTTGCAACTATCTAAGCTTGATAGTACAGAACATCGTTTGATGAAAGAGTGGGTCGACTTTACTGACTTCTTTAATAATGTTATTGATCGCTTTGAAATGTCTAAAGAGCAAAATGTAAGTTTCAAACGATCTTTCTCTAAAAAATCTAGATTTATTGATATGGATACGGACAAAATTACACAAGTGTTGTATAACATTATTTCTAACGCATTAAAGTATTCGCCAGAAGGTGGAACAGTAACATATCGCTTACGTGATCGAGGGGAGTTATTAGAGATTAGTGTAAGTGACCAAGGTATGGGTATTCCGAAAGAAAACGTAGATAAAATCTTCGAACGTTTTTATCGTGTGGATAAAGCCCGTTCAAGACAAATGGGTGGTACAGGTCTTGGATTAGCTATTGCAAAAGAAATGATTGAGGCACATGGTGGTTCTATTTGGGCGAAGAGTGAGGAAGGAAAAGGAACGACGATTTATTTCACACTGCCACTGGCACCAGATGAAGAGGACGATTGGGAATGAGTATGGAAAACTTTAAAACGATAGTTCTAATTAATTTAGTTGTTATTAGTCTATTTTTAACTTTTAATTTATGGACATATGTTCCCGATTCCACTTCTGTGCAAAATACAAAATTTGTTCAAGGTAATGAAGAGATAAATCCGATAAAGATTTCAGGAGTTGTTCGCCCATCCTCTGTTATTGTTCATAAAGAAAAAAATCATTACGTAAGTGAGAATACGAACAACGTGAACTCACTTTATAAAATTCTTGAAAATGGAGAATTACATGATTTTAGGGAAATAACAGGCACAGTTCCTAAAGGGGATTTTCTTTCTTATGTACACGGAGAAGAAAAGATTGAATTTGTTTTTCCTACAAATGTGCCACTTGAGACGATTAAAGACATGTTCAATATTAAAGATAAAAATTTAGAATCTAATAGAGGTTTTAATCGCATTGTAATTGATCCTTCTCGAAGCAAGGACCAAGAAATTAAAGTTAATTTTATTTCTTATGATAATCCTCGTAGAATATATCAAGCGATGTTGAGTGGTGCTTATGTAAAGGATGTTATAAACGACCAAAATCGATTTATTACATTAGCAAAACCATATTTTGAATATCAAGTAAATGATACGAAAAAACTGTTTTTACCAGATGGAATTACGGAATTAAATCAGATAGAGTATTTTGTGTCTGGGTTAGATGTGGATTCATTTAAAAATGTTTTATTTAGTGATCCGCGTTATTTAAGTCCTATTACCGAGAAATCAAAGGAAACATTTACAGATGGTATTCGATCTATGGAAATTGATAAGTTGAATTTAATGTTGAAATATAAAAATTCCGCAGTATATAGTGATAAAGTTACAGATAATGCGATGCTTTTGAAGAAAAGCTTCGACTTTGTAAGTGGGCACAGTGGTAACTTAAATTCTTATCGTCTTGATTATATTAATAAGGGGAAAACCTCATTCCGTTTATACGAGGGCGGTTTACCTGTATTTAATGCAGATGGAATGGCTGAATTAAAACAAGCATGGGGTTCAGGCGAAATCATGCAGTATGAGAGATCTCTTTTTGATTTCAATATTCCTTTACCTAGTACACCCACTTCTCTTGCATCAGGTCGTACAGTGATGACATCATTAGAGAATAATCCGGAAATTGACAAAAATTCAATTCAGGATGTTGGTATTGGTTATAAAATGTCATTGAAATCTTCCGTGAACGGAGGTCCTGTGAACGGAGGAGAGATCAGTATTTTACAGCCGATATGGTATGTAAAATGTGATGAAGAGGGTAAACAAAAAATATATGAGTGGAGTGAGGGAGGACTAAATGGATTGGGATCGAATTAAAACGATATTTATTGTGACCTTTTTTGTTTTAGACCTCTTTCTTATCTTTCAGTTCATTCAAAAGCAAGATAGTAATCAGTTGGAAATTGTGACAGAAACAAAAATTGATCAACAATTAAAAGAATCTAAAATTACTATGGGGAGTTTTCCTAAAGAGCCGAAAAAAGAGTCATTTATTATGGCGAAAAATAAAAACTTTAAAGAAGAAGATGTGCAATCTTTAAAAAATCAAACAGCGCATCTGCAAAATGAATATACGATAGAAGGTAAGTTGAAAGAGCCATTTTTAAATGCAAAATCATTATCTAAGGATAAATATAATGATTTCTTAAAAAACAGTGTCCTTGATGGGCAGAAATACGAATTTGGAGCAATGAAAGACTCTAAAATTTATTTCTTCCAAAAGTATAAGGATAAGCCGATTTTCCACAATAATCATGCAATGATTGTTGTGGATTTAAATGAAAAAAACGAGCTTGTTTCGTATACACAAACAATGTTAACGGATTTGAAGGAAATGGGCGAAAGTGAAAAAACGAAAGAACAAGAAATTATCACTGCTCAAACAGCTTTGGAAAATATATATTTAAAAAATAAAATTGCAGAAAATACGCACGTGAAAGAGGCGCAGATTGGATATGCGGCTCTAGCTGAATCATCTTCTAATATACAAGTGCTAGCTCCAACTTGGAACTTAAAGACAGAGCAGAAAAAGGACTTTTTTGTGAATGCAATTGAAGGACAAGTTATGGAATTAGGGGAAACTCAAGTGCCGGAAGAACATAATGGAGTGAGAAAGAATGAGTATGCATTTTAGTGTGCTTGCAAGTGGAAGTACAGGGAATATGCTATATGTAGGAACGGATGAAAAAAAATTACTCGTCGATGCAGGTTTAAGTGGTAAAGCAACAGAGGCTTTATTTAAACAAGCAGAACTGAATATAAATGATGTATCAGGTATTCTTGTCACACATGAGCATAGTGACCATATTAAAGGATTAGGTGTATTGGCGCGTAAATATGATTTACCAGTTTATGCGAACGAGAAAACATGGAATGCAATGGAACATTTAATAGGAAATATTCCAACTGAGCAAAAGTTCATTTTCTCAGTTGGGGATGTGAAAACATTCGGTGATATTGAGGTCGAGTCATTTGGAGTTTCCCATGATGCGGCAGAGCCGATGTTTTATGCTTTTCATAACAATAATAGAAAATTAGCCCTTATTACAGATACAGGATACGTGAGTGACCGTATGAAAGGTGTTATTAAGGGAGCTAATGCTTTCGTATTTGAAAGTAATCATGATGTGGAAATGCTTCGTATGGGACGTTATCCGTGGAGCATTAAAAGACGTATTTTAAGCGACGTTGGTCACGTTTGTAATGAGGATGCTGCGTTAGCGATGGCAGATGTAATTACAGATGAGACAAAACATATTTATTTAGCACATTTAAGCTTAGATAACAATATGAAAGAACTAGCGCGTATGTCAGTATCGCAAGTGTTAGAGGAAAAAGGATTTGGAGTGGGAGAATCCTTTGAAATTCATGATACAGATCCAAAAATGCCTACGAAAATTCAATACGTATAATTCTTCATTTTAGTAAACAATAAAGGTGAATATAGTTGTTTTCAGGAAGATAGGTGAACAAATATGTCCTTTATTGATGAAGAAAAGTATCGTATAAAACGTGCAGGTAAAAAGAAGCATAAAGGTATTGTCATTTCTAGCATAGCAGGAACAATTGTAGGGGCTTCATTATTTGCATTTGGGGCGCCTTTATTTTCGAATCATGCTGGCGCGCTTCCGCAAGCTGAAGCAAGTGGAAGTAACATGGCTGAAGCTCAAGGGATTAAACAGGTTAGCTTTGTAGACGCTGTTGATCGCGCTTCTGAAGCTGTTGTTGGTATTATTAATATTCAACGAGACAATTTTTCAGAGGCAGATTCAGAAGCCGGTACAGGATCTGGTGTCATTTATAAAAAGACAGATGGACAAGCTTACATTGTAACAAATAACCATGTCGTTGCTGGAGCAAATCGTATTGAAGTAAGTCTAAGTGACGGTAAGAAGGTCCCAGGGAAAGTATTAGGAACCGATGTAGTCACAGATTTAGCTGTACTAGAAATAGATGCGAAGCATGTGAAAAAAATAATTGAGATTGGCGATTCTAATAAAGTTCGTCGAGGAGAACCGGTCATTGCGATTGGAAATCCACTCGGACTGCAATTTTCGGGGACCGTTACACAAGGCATTATTTCAGCTAACGAGCGTATTGTTCCTGTAGACTTAGACCAAGATGGTCATTACGATTGGCAAGTAGAAGTATTACAAACAGATGCAGCGATTAATCCAGGTAATAGTGGTGGTGCACTTGTAAATGCGGCAGGACAATTAGTTGGTATTAACTCAATGAAAATTGCTGCAAAAGAAGTGGAAGGAATCGGATTAGCTATTCCGGTTACTAGAGCCGTTCCGATTATGAATGAACTTGAGAAGTACGGGAAAGTAAGAAGACCTTATGTTGGAATTGAACTTAGATCATTAAATGAGATTCCGAATTATTATTGGTCCAAAACATTACATTTACCAGGCAATGTAGCAGAGGGAGTTTGCATTTTAGATGTGAAAAGTCCTTCACCAGGCGCGGATGCTGGTTTGCGAGAACATGATGTTATTGTAGCGGTAGATGGAAAACCAGTAAACGATATTATTGGGTTCCGTACGGCCTTATATGATAAAAAAATTAATGATAAAATGACTCTTACGTTTTATCGTGGTACAAAAAGAGCAACAACAACGGTGAAATTAGGCATTCAAAAATATTAAAAACAGGAGGGCCTACCTCCTGTTTTCTATTGTAGAAAAGTGAGGTGAAGAATATGAATTTACCTTGTTGTTTAGAACATGTTGAATTAGCGTTAGATATTATTGTTGATGAATGTGAAGTTGCACCGGTTATTAACAATGTGGATAACTCAGAAAAAGATAAAAAAACATGTGAATTTTGTCAAAATGAGGCGACATATGTTGTATCGAACACAGATTCTCACACAATATGTGGGTAACATTTGTGGATATGTGGATAAGTTATGTGGATAACATGTTTGTAAGGTGGGGAATAAATGTGAATATCTCGATTATTTCAATCGGAAAATTAAAGGAAAAGTATTTAAAACAAGGTATAGCAGAATATTTAAAACGATTATCTGCGTACGCAAAAGTAGAAGTAATTGAATTGCCAGATGAAAAAGCACCAGAAAATTTAAGTGAAGCCGAAATGTTAATTGTAAAAGAAAAAGAAGGTATACGTATACTGGATAAAATTTCTGATGATACGCACGTGATCGCATTAGCGATAGAAGGAAAACAAAAGTCATCAGAAGAATTTGCAGTAAGCCTAGATCGTCTTGCTACATATGGAAAGAGTAAAGTTGCCTTTGTAATTGGTGGATCACTTGGACTAAGTTCAGAAGTAATGAAGCGTTCCAATGAATCTCTTTCTTTTTCGAAAATGACATTACCACACCAATTAATGCGATTAGTATTGCTTGAGCAAGTGTATAGAGCGTTTCGTATTAATCGTGGTGAACCATATCATAAGTAAATTTCCATTTGTATATAAAAAGAGTAAAAAAGACCATTGGATAAAAATCACCGATGGTCTTTTAAACATTAATAGGTGGTATGCAGATTTCCTAAAATAAGTATGTTTCTATTTCTAAAAAAGTATGCTGTAATATGAAGAGGAAAAAATTATAAGTAGTCAAAGAAGTGAGGAATTAAAGGTGAAGAAGTTTAAGAAGTTTTACTTAGAGATTACAAGTGTATGTAATCTTGCGTGCAGCTTTTGTCCGCCGACGGAAAGGCAGAAGCAATTCATTTCTGTGGAGGATTTTGCTAAAAGATTAGACCAAATTAAACCTCACACAGACTACATTTATTTGCACGTGAAGGGTGAGCCGTTGCTCCATCCAAAAATAGATCAACTGCTAGATTTAAGCCATGAAAAAGGATTTAAAGTTAATATTACAACGAACGGAACGTTAATTAATAAGAGAAGGCATAGACTGTTAAATAAGCCTGCTCTAAGACAAATGAACTTTTCCCTGCACAGTTTTGATGGACATCCAGGTTCGCAAGATAAAGAGGGCTATGTAAGAAGTATACTTGCCTTCATTAGGGAAGCAACAAGTCAATCAGATTTAATTGTTTCGCTAAGGTTATGGAATTTAACTCAGGATAATAAGACAAATGCTGAAATCCAGAAAAATAGAGAGCTATTATCCATAATTGAAAATGAGTTTGATCTGCCTTATCAAATTGAAGAGAAGCTTACACCAGGAAAAGGTATAAAAATTGCGGAACGTGTCTTTATTAATCAAGATTATGAATTTCAATGGCCGGCATTGCATGAAGAAGAGGATGATGGAAAAGGATTCTGTCATGGTCTTCGAAATCAAGCGGGTATTTTAGCAAATGGAACGGTTATTCCTTGCTGTTTAGACGGTGAAGGGATTATTAATCTTGGGAATATTAATAATGATTCATTTTCTAACATTATAGAAGGTGAAAGAGCAACAAACATTGTCGATGGATTTTCGAAAAGAGTTGCAGTCGAAGAGTTATGTAGGAAATGTGGATACCGTAAAAGATTTGGAAAGTAAATATGAAATAAGCCCTCATAAAGAAGCGAGGGCTTATTTTTTTATTCTTGATAAGAACGCTCTAATTCATCAATTAAGGAGCCAACGTAAGAAACAGCTTTACGGATTGCATCTGGTTTTGACATATCTACTCCGGCATGTTTCATTAATTCAAGTGGTTTCATTGTACCACCAGCGCGAAGTACATCTAACCAGCGATCAACGGCGGGCTGCCCTTCTTCTTTAATCATTTGGGCTACTGCGGTAGATGCAGTTAGACCTGCAGAATACGTGTAAGAATATAAGCCCATGTAATAATGAGGTTGGCGCATCCAAGTTAAGCCGGCACCTTCATCGATTTCTACAGAATCCCCCCAGAATGTAGAAAGGACATTTGTTTTTATTTCGGTTAAACTTTTAGCTGTAAGTGCTTGTCCTTCTTCTGCTAGAGTATATACTCTTCGTTGGTATTCGCCCTCAAGTAAGTGAGTAACAAAGTTATGATAATATGTGCCAAGTAGTTGTAGAATGACCCATCTGCGCATTCTCTTATCGTTAGTTGTTGCAAGTAAATGTTGGGCTAGTAATAATTCATTCATTGTTGATGGTGCTTCAACAAAGTACATAGATGGACGTACATTCATAATGCGCTGGTTTTTATTTGCTAAATAAAAATGCCCAGCATGACCAAATTCATGTGCTAATGTGAAGCATCCGCGCATCGTATTTTGCCATGTAATTAAAATATATGGATGAGAACCATATGGACTTGAACAAAATGCTCCTGTTGATTTGCCTACATTATCTGCAAGATCTACCCATCTTTCTTTGAAGCCTTTTTCGATAATGGAACTATATTCATCTCCTAATACTTTTAAAGAATCTTGAATGAGTTTGCCTGCTTCTTCGTAAGTAATTGCTGGATTAAATTCAGGATCTAAAGGTGCATGTAAGTCGCAGAAAAGCATTTGATCGAGTCCTAATACTTTCTTTTTTAAATCTGCAAAACGGCGCATATGAGGCGCTAATTCTTTATAAATAATATCAAGTTGATTGTTATACATTTCAAGTGGAACTTTTTGCGGCTCTAAAAGCATATGAGTAACGGATTCATATTTGCGTAAACGAGAAAGTGTCACTTGTTTTTTTACTTCAGTAGCATATGTTGTGGCAACTGTATTTTTATATCGCTTCAAAGTGGAAACAAACGATTCATATGCTTTTCTACGTATGTATGCGCTTGGAGAGAATTCATAATTGCTTTCAAATAATGCAAATGACAAAGGGAATTCGTTTCCTTGTTCGTCTTGTATAGGATTGAAATCCATATCGGCCAATTTAGTCATGCCGTAAATTTTGTATGGAGAACTATGAACTTCGCCAAGTGCAGCAAGTGCTTCTTCTGTTTCAGGTGAAAGAGTGTGCTGCCTTTTGCTCAGCACTTCTAGTAATGATTTACGAAAAGGGTTGAGTTTTATCTCCTCAATTAAATATTTTTCAATCGTGCCTTCTTCAAATGAGAGAATTTCATTATGAATAAAGGATAGTGCTGTATGTACTTTCGTTCCTAGAGCAGAAACTTTGGAAGAGTTCGCTTGAATAACTGGATCTGTCCGATCAGCAGATTCTTTTAGGTTTGCATATGAGCTCAGTTTTGTTAATTTCATTAAAAGCTCTTCCTCTATAAGTAAGCAATTTAGTAAAGTAGTGGAGCTAGTATGCAAGCGTCCTTTAAATGCACCAAGTTTCTGTATATCATTTTCTAATACGTTTAATGCAGCGTGCCACTCGGCATCAGATTTATACAAATCAGAAAGATCCCATGTTAGTTCAGTAGGAACTTCTGCGCGAATAAGGCGATTTTCAATTACATTTTTCATTTATTATAGCCCCCTTATTTTAAGTATTTAAAAATATGATACTAGAAAATTCAGTAAAATAAAAATATTTAACGGTTTTATACATAAAAAAGAAGGACAGGCATACACATGCTTGTCCTTCGAGCTCAATATAAGAATTAATATACTTTATCACCGTTGAAAATAGAGTTTTTCACGACAACATAATCTACAGTACGAATAGCATCTAATTTTGTTCCACCAGCGTAAGAGATAGAAGATTGAAGATCTTGTTCCATTTCGATTAAAGTGTCTTCTAAAGAACCTTTATGCTCCACGAACATTTTCTTACCTTCAACGTTTTTCTTCTCACCTTTTTGGAATTCAGAAGCTGAACCGAAGTATTCTTTATAAAGCTTTCCATCTTTTTCGATTGTTTCCCCTGGAGACTCTTCATGACCAGCGAATAGAGAACCGACCATAACCATAGTTGCCCCAAATCGAATAGATTTAGCTACATCACCGTGTGTACGAATACCACCGTCAGCAATAATCGGCTTACTTGCAGCTTTTGCACACCAGCGAAGTGCAGCTAACTGCCAACCACCAGTTCCAAAGCCTGTTTTAATTTTAGTAATACAAACTTTACCGGGTCCAATACCAACTTTTGTTGCGTCAGCGCCAGCGTGTTCTAATTCTCTTACCGCTTCTGGAGTTCCAACGTTTCCAGCGATAACAAAGCTTTCTGGTAAATGTTTTTTAATATGTTGAATCATGTTGATCACAGCATTAGAGTGACCGTGTGCGATATCGATTGTAATGTATTCAGGTGAAAGTTGCTCAGCGGCTAATTGTTGTACGAATTCGTATTCGTCTTCTTTAACACCAACGCTGATTGAAGCAATTAATCCACGTGATTGCATATCTCTAATGAATGAGATTCGTTTCTCTGGTTGGAAACGATGCATGATATAGAAGTAATTATTTTCAGCTAAATAAGTTGCGATTCTTTCATCTATAATCGTTTGCATATTTGCAGGTACGACAGGTAATTTAAATTTATGTTTTCCTAAAGTGACAGTTGTATCACATTCAGATCGACTGTTTACAATGCATTTTGCAGGAATTAATTGAATATCTTCATAGTCAAATACGTTTTCCATCATTTACACCCCTAAAATACGAATATTTTATTTGTTTCGTTTGAAAATGTTCGTCCAAAGGATAATTTACATTATTTTCACTAATAAGTCAAAGGTTTTAATGTTTATATAAAAAAATTAAGTTGATTTAAGTCTACTGTAGGTTTATATCGTCAAAATTTGTTTTAACATAACATGATTTAATGTAAAATTATGTGTGGTATAGGAAAAATCAAATATGTAAATTTAGGAGAGCTGTTAATGAAACGATTAGTGTATATGGACTGGTTGCGTGTGTTAGCGACAATCGCAGTAGTTACAATTCATGTCTCCGCTGGTTATGTTTCCACATTGGATGCAAATAACGTTTCGCGTTGGTTGTCTGGGAATCTTTTTGAGTCACTTTCACGCGCTAGCGTTCCAATCTTTGTGATGATTAGTGGAGCTTTATTATTAAAGGGTACGAAAGATATTTCTATTGGAGAATTTATACAGAAACGTGCAAGTAAGGTAATTATACCTTTTGTAGCTTGGAGTGTTTTATTTTATTTATACGGAGCTTATGCAGGATATTTCCCGCGTTCTATAAAACAGGGGATAAAATATTTTCTAACAGATAGTATTGGTGGACATTTATGGTTCATGTACATGATTGTAGGGATATACTTAATTACACCTTTACTGAAAATTTTTGTGAAGAATGCTCAAAAGAAAGAGATAGAGTATTTTTTAATTTTATGGTTATATGCATCTGTTGTCGTTAATTTGGCAAAATATTATTATCCTATCAACTTTAATATTGAATTATTTTACGTTACAAATTATGTAGGCTATTTCCTTCTTGGTTATTATTTATCCAATTATGATATTGTGAAAAAGTGGAGGAATTTGGCTTACATTGGAGGAATTGTAGGATTTATTATTACATTCTTTGTTACATATTATTATACAGTTCAGGCGAACGGACAATTGGATCAGTTTTGGTATGGATACTTTTCTCCAGGTGTTGTACTTATGGCGATTAGTTTATTTGTATTTTTCAAATATTCTTTCGGAAATTCAGAAAGAAAATTACCATTTGTATTACGCGGTATAAATCAAGCGAGCCTTGGTATTTATATCCTTCACTATTTCTTATTAAATAACTATCTGTACAGAGTATTTCCAAAGGTGAATGAACATGCACATGCAATATTGGCAATACCTATTAATGTAACAATCACAATTGTTCTTAGTATGGTAATTACTTTAGTATTGCAAAGAATACCAGTTGTAAAAAAATTAGTTCCATAAAAGATGAATACAATTTAGAGGGGCAGACTTATAATTAAGGCTGTCCTTTATTATTTAAGAATTATACGTAGATAAATTGAAACTTAAATGAATTGAAAACATTGATTTAATATAGTATCTTGGTATAACTTGACGTTAGATATGGAGAGTATAGTTATTTAAATATAAAATTCAAATGAGGTTAGTATATGAGTAAAAAGGAATTTAGTAATTATGCATTAAGTAAAGAAATAATACGAGCACTTACTGGTTTAGGATATGAACATCCAACAGAAGTGCAAGGAGAGGTTATTCCAGTTGCATTGAAAAAGAAGGATCTTGTTGTAAAATCGCAAACTGGAAGTGGAAAAACAGCTTCATTCGGTATTCCACTTTGTGAAATGGTGGAATGGGAAGAGAATAAGCCACAAGCATTAGTTTTGACGCCGACGAGAGAACTTGCTGTTCAAGTGAAAGAAGATATTACGAATATAGGCCGCTTCAAAAGAATTAAGGCTGCGGCCGTTTATGGTAAGTCTCCATTTGCACGTCAAAAATTAGAGTTAAAACAAAAGACACATATCGTAGTAGGGACTCCTGGCCGTGTGTTAGATCATATTGAAAAAGGTACCCTTTCTTTAGAATGTCTGAAGTATTTAGTCATTGATGAAGCAGATGAAATGCTAAATATGGGCTTTATTGATCAAGTAGAGGCAATTATTGATGAATTACCTACAAAGCGAATGACAATGCTATTTTCGGCAACACTTCCAGAAGATGTTGAAAAGTTATCCCGTACGTATATGGATTCGCCAACGCATATTGAAATTAAGGCTGCCGGGATTACCACAGACAAAATTGAACATACACTTTTTGAGACGAGAGAAGAGGAGAAGCTTTCACTTCTTAAAGATGTAACAACAATTGAGAATCCAGATAGTTGTATTATTTTTTGCCGTACACAAGAAAATGTAGATCACGTATTTAGACAGTTAAACCGTGTTAACTATCCTTGTGACAAAATACATGGTGGTATGGTGCAAGAAGATCGTTTTGAAGTTATGGACGATTTTAGAAAAGGAAAGTTCCGTTATTTAGTAGCGACAGACGTAGCTGCTAGAGGAATTGATATTGATAATATTACACATGTTATTAACTATGATATTCCGTTAGAAAAAGAAAGTTATGTACATCGTACGGGAAGAACGGGACGAGCTGGCAATAAAGGAAAAGCTATTACATTCATAACTCCGTATGAAAATAGATTTTTAGAAGAAATTGAGGCGTACATCGGCTTTGAAATTCCAAAGGCATATGCACCTTCAAAAGAAGAGGTTATGAAAGGGAAGGCAGTATTTGAGGAAAAAATACATGCTAAACCAATTATAAAGAAAGATAAAAGTGCAGACTTAAACAAAGGGATTATGAAGCTGTACTTTAATGGTGGGAAGAAAAAGAAAATTAGAGCGGTAGATTTTGTCGGCACAATTGCTAAAATTAAAGGTGTTACAGCAGAAGATATAGGAATTATTACGATACAGGACAATGTTTCTTACGTTGAAATATTAAATGGAAAAGGACCAATTGTTTTAAAGACCATGAAAAATACAACGATTAAAGGGAAACAATTAAAAGTCCATGAAGCAATTAAGTAAATAAAAAAACTATCCACTGTAACAGGTGGATAGTTTTTTTATTTACGATTCTTTTAAATCGTCCACTAACTTCTCTGCCAATCGTCTGTACATATTACTCATCGTCACGAAGGATGTTAGTAATAAAAACTTTTCTAGCTTTTGATCTTCTAAGGAGGAAATCTCATTTACTTCCCTAATACGGTTATTTACGTCCTGGTTAAAGGTTTCCACATTGGTTTCAGTAAGAGCAAGATAATCTTTATAGAGAGTATTTAATTCGAATGTATCATCGTTTAGTAAAGGTACATTTATATTTTCTAAGGAGCTTTTTATGTCATTAATGGAAAGGGCTCCTTTTAATTGGTAAATCAAGCTAATTAAAATCATATGCTCTTTTGAATACTTTTTATTTTTAATAGGGATGAATAGTTTCCCTTTTGCGTAATTGTTAATCATTGTTTTTGTTAATACTTTTTCATCATCAGTTCTTGTTGTATCCGCATAAGTATTCTCAAATAGTTGAACAACTTGGTCTACATATAAGTCGACATTTGGGATATCCTCAAGTTTAATATTTTTTTCTAAATGTAATGATTCAAGTAATTTATTTATATTTTCCACGTAAAACCCCTCACTTTTATCACTTAGTGGAACTGAATGTTTAGTATATCTTTAAATATGGTATTACGAAACAAGTGAATTGTAAATGTTGACTAGTATAAATAATGCGTATATAATTACATGTAGTTATTAAAACTACATGTAATTATATGAGGGGTGTTTATATGAATGCTTATGTAAGAGAACCGGTTAATGCATTTACTCACTTAGGAGGAGCTGTATTAGCATTTATTGCATTATTAGCTATGCTTGTGAAAGTTTCTGTTAAGATGCCATCTTTTGCTGCAATTACAGCTGTTATTTTATTCGGTATTGGGATGATGGTCCTTTATATGGCATCAGCTGTGTATCATAGTGTTGTAGCCAGTGAACGTGTTATTTATTTCTTTAGGAAGTTAGATCATTCTATGATTTTTATATTAATTGCAGGTACATATGCACCCTTTTGCTTAATTACATTAAGTTCAGCAAATGGTTTACTACTATTTTGTTTGGTTTATGCAACTGCGATTTGTGGTATTGTTTTTAAAATGTTTTGGTTTAATTGCCCAAGATGGTTATCGACAGGAATTTATCTTCTGATGGGTTGGTTAATTGTTCTATTCTTTGTACCGCTAGCTGAGAATTTAAGTACAGGAGGTATCCTTTTCTTAATACTTGGAGGTATTTTTTATACAATTGGTGGGTTTATTTACGGTGCTAAGCCAAAATGGTTGGAGTTTAAATATATGGGACACCATGAAATTTTTCATGTTTTCGTATTATTAGGAAGCCTGGCACACTTTTTAAGTGTATATTGTTACGTAATTTAACAAATCAGAACGTTTGGATAGCTTTTACTAAAATTTTTGGGTAATAAAAAATGATATAGAAAAATATAGATGTTGAAGAGCTACATAACTTAAAGGTTATGTAGCTTTTTATATAAAAGAAAATTTAAAATATTTAGAATTTATATCTTGGAATATGATAGGATAGATGTGTATTGAGATTATAAAATTTTATAATTGATGATAAGTGGGGGACTATATATATGGCGATACTTATAACGGGTGGAGCAGGATATATTGGTAGTCATACGTGTATAGAATTATTAAATAATAATTATAAAATTATAGTCGTAGATAATCTTTCAAATAGTTCAATAGAGTCTTTAAACCGAGTAAAAGAAATAACAGGGAAACAATTTAAATTTTATAATGAAAGTGTTTTAAATCGTGAAAAAATGAATGAGATTTTTTTGGGAAATAACATTGAAGCAGTTATTCATTTTGCTGGCTTCAAAGCAGTTGGGGAATCTACTACAATTCCGCTTACATATTATTATAATAATATTATAAGTACGATTATATTATGTGATGTAATGCAAAAACATAATGTGAAAAAATTTATTTTTAGTTCGTCTGCAACTGTATATGGAATTCCAAAAACATCACCAATTACGGAAGAATTTCCATTAAGCGTGACAAATCCATATGGGCAAACAAAGTTAATGATAGAGCAAATTATGCGTGATGTTGCAAAAGCTGATGGTGAATGGAGTATCGCGTTACTTCGTTATTTCAACCCATTTGGGGCGCATCAAAGTGGTCGTATTGGAGAAGATCCAAATGGGATTCCTAATAATTTAATGCCATATGTAACACAAGTAGCAGTAGGGAAGTTAAAGGAATTAAATATATTTGGAAATGACTATCCAACAAAAGACGGGACAGGTGTTCGTGATTATATTCACGTTGTTGACCTTGCAAAAGGACATGTAAAGGCACTTGAGAAAGTGCTTGAAACTACAGGAATAGATGCATATAACCTTGGTACAGGGAAAGGGTATAGTGTATTGGAGATGGTTAATGCTTTTGAGAAGGTTTCGGGCAAAAAAATACCTTATAAAATTATCGGGCGTCGTCCTGGGGACGTAGCGATATGTTTTGCTGATGTATCTAAAGCGAAGCGAGAATTAGGATGGGAAGCGGAATATGGATTAGAAGAAATGTGTTTAGATTCTTGGAGATGGCAGGTAAATAATAAAAATGGCTATCAAATGATTTAAGGAGGATACTTTATTTTTATTGTATTTATGTATAATAAAGGAACCAAAGGTCAGTAATAGTTTTCGTTGAGGAAAAGAAAATGAAAGAGAGTATTACTGACCATAGCACTTCAATAGGAATTTAATCTATTGAATGCTTTTATAAATTGGTGATTTGGAAAGAGAACTTAATGAATTCGAACAAGTTGTTTATGATATACGGTATTACCTTCTTGGCTTGCGTATGGCGGTATGCTTCGTCCAAAACAATTTGCGATAATATTGGAGTGGCTAGGATAAGAAATACGAATTTCATACAAGTCAACAGCGTCACCTAAATCAGCATAAAAAACTGCTAAGTTGTTCCTTTGTGAAATATATGGAAATACTACTTCCGCATTTTCACCAATTAGTACAGGTAATTTTACAGGATTAGAATAGTTAGACCAATCCCAAACCTCTATACTTACATAGTGTGCGTAAAATGCATCTAAATTTACAATGTTTACTACTGCTGAAACAGTTGCAGGCTCTCTTGTTAATACACCTGTGGAGTGAAAAACAGGTTGATTTGGATAATGAAGAGGCATAAATATCAAACCTTCCTTAAAATGATATGATTGTACTATATTTTATGCTAGGCATTAGTAGAATGAGATAGGGAAAATGTATCATTCTATTCATTTTTTATAGAAATTAAAAACGTATGATTGAAAAGTATTCCAACACTTGTATCCTTGTTAGAGTCCGTTTATAATCAAGGAATCCTATTGCATATTTTGATAGGGTTATTTATTATTGAAAGCGTTTTAAGTTTGCTCTTTTTTAAGGTAGGAAGTCTGACTTATTCAGATGAAAAATTATGTATGTAGTTTTAAATGGGAAGAAAAATAATATAGGTATCACTTTAAAGTGTGGGGAGGTTAAAAGTGTGAAAAGATAAGATTTTCACACGAATATATATGGGTTATGTAGGATTATTACTTTCAGGTGCAGCTTTATTTTTAAATAGTCTTGTTATATTAGGAAAAGCAGAGATGAAAAGCGCAGGTGTTTTTAATTTATTTGTGGGGGCATTACAAATTATCATTCCGTTCTATTTGATTATGATTTCTGATCAAAGTAATTGGACGGTATATTCATATTCAGCTACCTTTTTATTTGGATTAACCTATTTATATGTAGGTGTTACTTTTATAAAGGGAATGGATAGTAGTGGTCTAGGATGGTTCTGTATTTGGGTAGCGATTATTGCTTTATTCTATATGGTCGTTTCATTTGTTCAATTCAACGATGTTGTTAATGCGTTAACATGGTTTATGTGGGCATTGCTTTGGTATTTATTCTTTGTATTAAATACAAAAAAAAAGAATATCAATCAATATCTTGGAAGAATTGCTTTCGTACAATCATGGATAACATTGACACTGCCTTCACTCTTTTATTTTATGGGAGTTTGGGGAGAGGGATTTGTATATGAACTATGGGTTTATGTATCAGTAATTTCTATTTTATATTTCTGTTATTGTATTTTTAAATATCGAGTACGTTAATGCGTCATATGTAGAAAAAACATGGAATCGTTAAACTGATTCCATGTTTTTTTATTTTAGCATTTATAATAAAGGAGGTAGTATTTTACAATTTATGAAAACGGGGATGATGAAGATGAAAAAAGTATTGGTACTAGGGGGAACAAGATTTTTTGGTAAACATTTAGTAGAAGTACTGTTGCAAGTTGGACATGATGTAACGATTGCGACGAGGGGAGTTACTAAAGATTCCTTTGGAAGTGCAGTAAAAAGAATCATCGTAGATAGAGAAGACGAAAAAGAACTAGCAAAGCGTTTAGAAGGTAAAAGTTATGATATTGTATACGATAATTTATGCTATAGCTCAAATGCAGCGAAGAGAGCATGTGAAGTGTTAAAAGGAAAAACTAAGAAGTATATTATGACATCTTCAATGGCTGTCTATGAGCCTGCGCTAGGTCTGTTAGAAGAGGACTTTAATCCATATGAGTATGCAATCACGTATGGAGATAGGAATGATTTTAATTATAGTGAAGGTAAGAGATTAGCTGAGGCAGTTGTATTTCAACATGCAGCATTCCCAGTTGTTGCAGTGCGTTTTCCAGTTGTTATTGGAGAAAACGATTATACGAAAAGATTACAATTTTACGTTGAACATGTTGTGAAACAAGAGCCTATCGTTGTGGATCATGTAGATGGAGATTTGGCATTTATACATGAGAAAGAAGCAGGAGAGTTTTTAGCTTGGTGTGGGATGGAAAACATAGAAGGGCCGATTAATGCTTGTAGCAACGGGGTAGTTTCTACCAGAGAAGTTATTCGTTTCATAGAAGAAAATACGGGGATAAAAGCTCTCATTCAAGAAGTAGGAGATAATAAAGCGCCTTATAATGAAGTAATTAATTGTACGTTACATAATGAAAAGGCTCGTGAATTGGGATTTCCATTCCGAGAGTTGAAACTAGAAATGAAAAATATTTTACGCCATTACATAAATACAATGAAGTAATCATAAATCCCCCGGTGGCAATCCGGGGGATTCTGGAGGATTTCGACAATACTGATTTTACATTACCGAATTTACCTTATACGCACGACTAATGTTTTTGTGATTGAATTGCTTGTAAATATTTCTCGTTTACCCGGTTCCAGTTCACTGTATGCCACCAGTTGGTAACAAACTCTGGGCGCCGATTTTGATACTTTAAATAATAGGCATGTTCCCATACATCAATGACGAGTAACGGGATCTTCCCTTCTTGCAAAGGTGTATCTTGATTCGGTGTACTCATAACAGAAAGTTCTTCACCGTCAAGAACAAGCCATCCATATCCACTTCCAAAACGACTAATGGCCGCTTTGGACAGTTGGTCTTGTAAGTTGTCAAAGGTATTGAAATAATAATCAATTCCTTTTGCAACGTCTCCATTAGGCTCGCCGCCACCTCGAGGGCTCATCACTTCCCAAAAAAGACTATGACAATAATGACCACCACCGTTATTTCTAACTGCTGTAATAATTTCCATTGGTAAATCATCCAAATTACATAGTAACTCTTCTAAAGATTTATTATGTAATTCAGTATAGTTTTCTAAAGCAGCATTTAAATTGTTTACATATGTCGCATGGTGCTTTCCGTGATGAATAGAAAGTGTATTGCTATCAATATATGGCTCTAATTCATCATAGTCATATGAAAGCTTTGGCAATTGAAATGAAGACATAATATTACCTCCTTTCTAGTTTAAAAGTTGGTCTAGGTAAAAATATTTTACCTGAGTCAAAAATACACTTATTTTTCATAGAAGTCAAGAGAGATTTCTATAATTTTCTGAAAATATTACAATAAAAGTAACACTTTCACTTTCGTTTGTGACTATTATCCTTTTTGCTTATACTGTAAATTAGTAGCGTTTGTTGAAATAGAAGGAGATTGTTTATGAGTAAAACGAAACAATTAATAGAGGAAGCGAGTAATTTTATTACTACTTGCTATAAAGAGCTTAATAAAGAGCAATTCATAGAAGAGCGTATAAAAGAAATTCACATGGAAATAGAGAGAACGGGAACGTATGAGCATACATTTGAAGAACTTGTTCATGGTTCGCGAATGGCATGGCGTAATAGTAATAGATGTATTGGAAGGCTATTCTGGAGTAAGATGCACATATTAGATGCACGTGAAGTGAATGATGAAGAAGGTGTATATAATGCGTTAATTCATCACATTAAATATGCAACGAACGACGGGAAAGTTAAACCGACAATTACAATTTTTAAGCAATATGAAAGTGAAGAAAATAATATACGAATTTATAATCATCAATTAATTCGATATGCAGGATATAAAACAGAAATGGGAGTAATCGGTGATTCTCATTCCGCTACATTTACGGATTTTTGTCAGGAACTTGGCTGGCAAGGAGAAGGTACGAATTTTGATGTATTACCGCTTGTATTTTCTGTTGATGGAAAAGAGCCTATATATAAAGAAATTCCAAAAGAAGAAGTAAAAGAAGTACCAATTGAGCATCCAGATTACCCAATCTCATCTTTAGAAGTGAAATGGTATGGAGTGCCGATGATTTCAGATATGCGTTTAGAGATTGGTGGTATTTCTTATACGGCAGCTCCGTTTAATGGATGGTATATGGGGACGGAAATTGGAGCTCGGAACTTAGCTGATCAGGATCGTTATAATTTACTTCCAGCAGTTGCAGAAATGATGAATTTAGATACATCAAGAAATAGCACGTTATGGAAAGACAAGGCATTAATTGAGTTGAACATTGCTGTATTATATTCATTTAAAAAACAAGGAATTAGTATTGTTGACCACCATACTGCTGCACAACAATTTCAGCAATTTGAGAAGCAAGAAGCTGCCTGTGGTCGCGTTGTAACAGGAAATTGGGTATGGTTAATACCGCCATTATCGCCAGCTGCCACTCATATTTATCATAAACCGTATCCGAATGATATTTTGAAGCCAAATTTCTTTCATAAATAATATTTAGTATAGGGGGGATTTCCTGTAAAATATAAAATTTTTTTAATTACTGTTATGTAGCAAATGGAAGCCTTTACTCTCGGTTATTTTTGGCAGGAGCTTTTTGAACCAGGGAGTTCCTTATGTTATAATCAAATTTCTGTTTCGAAGACCTTATAGACATATAAGGTCTTTTGTTTTGCTTTTTTATGTAAGAGGAATAGAATGTTTCTTTTAAATAAGGGGTTTAGCATATTTTTAGGGACAACATAAGTATGTGGAAAATTGATGAATTATTATATTTATATAATAATTGTGTTTTGGATTTAAACAAGAAAACATAATAAAGTTGTTTTTTTAGATTGCTGAGGAAGGAGGATGTGTAAATGAGGATGAAGAATCAAAAAACAGATTGGCCTGTATTTCTTATTAGTGGTGGTTCGCTTTTATTATTTGTAATCGCAGTTTTCTTAAATAAAGGTTATGTAGAGGGAGCTATTAATCGCAGTTTTGCATTTTCAATTAAGTACTTCGGGGCTTTTTGGCAGATTTTATTGTTAGGTACATTTATTGTTGCGATGTGTATGGCATTCTCGAAATATGGGAAGGTCAAACTAGGTAATTTAGAAAAACCTGAGATTAGTACGGCAAAGTGGCTTGCTATTATTATGTCTACACTACTTGCCGGAGGTGGCGTTTTTTGGGCAGCGGCAGAGCCAATGTACCATTTGATGACGGTGCCACCAATACATGAAGGTATATCTGCTGGAACGAAAGAAGCAGTCATGCCTGCTTTAGCACAAAGTTATATGCATTGGGGATTTTTAGCTTGGACGATTTTAGGTACAATTAGTGCGGTAGTTATGATGTATGGACATTATCATAAAGGTATGCCGTTAAAACCTCGTACGCTTTTATATCCTATTTTTGGAGAGAAGTTGCGAAAGAGTTTGCTTGGAACGATGATTGATGCATTTGCAATTATTGCAGTAGCTGCAGGAACAATTGGTCCGATCGGATTTTTAGGCTTACAAGCAAGTTATGGCTTACAAGCATTATTCGGAATTTCCGACGTGTTTACTACTCAATTAGCAATTATTATTTGTGTGGTAGCTGTTTCTACTATATCTGCGGTAACGGGTATTGATAAAGGGATTCAAATAATAAGTGATTTAAATGTTAAACTAGCGATTTTATTGATGGTGTTTGTGTTATTCTTTGGACCAGGTGGATTTATTATTGATTCATTTGTTTCTTCGTTTGGGTTTTATATAAATGAGTTTATACCAATGAGCACATACCGCGGGGATACAGGTTGGTTAGGATCTTGGACAATCTTTTTCTGGGGATGGTTTATTGGATATGGACCAATGATGGCAATTTTAGTAAGTCGAATTTCAAGAGGAAGAACGATTCGCGAAATCATCGTTGCAATTGGAATTATTGCACCTATTATTACAACGTTCTGGTTCACTATATTGGGGGGATCGGGTGTATTTTATGAATTAATGAAGCCTGGATCTATCTCGAACGCTTTAAGTGAATCTGGTATGCCAGCAGCTATGATTGCAATTACAGAGCAACTGCCACTATCTAATATTATTGGACCGGCATTTCTTTTATTAACAATTTTATTTGTAGTAACAACAGGAGATTCAATGGCTTATTCCATTTCAATGGCAGTGACTGGAGATGGAGATCCTAGAATTAGCTTGCGAATTTTTTGGTCGCTTATTATGGGAGCAGTTGCAGCAATTCTTTTATATATGGGAGAAGGAAGCATTAATGCATTACAATCTTTCATTGTAGTGACAGCTGTTCCGGTATCAATTTTGTTATTCCCGATGCTGTGGCTGGCACCTAAAGTTGCAGGAGAATTAGCATTGAAGCAAGGCATTGTACAAGAAAAAGATAAAACTGCTTTCTTATTCCAGAAAGCTAGTAAATCAAAATGAATGATAAATAAACACTGAAAAGAGGAAGCATTTTAAATGAGATGCTTCCTCTTTTTCGTTTAGTCTAATACTTTTCCCTTTGTTTCTGGCACACATAATAACATTGTAATTAATCCGATTGGATAGATGATGAAAATTAAGGATAATGCTCCAAGTAAATTTCCGCCTGTAGCGAGTAAACCGATAATAACAGGGCCAAATCCAGCTAAACCACGTCCTGTACCGAAAATAAAGTTTTCCGCTGTAGAGCGAGCTTCGGCGGGATAGTTTTCAGCTAAAATGGCTCCGAATCCGCCCATCATTCCATTTGCAAAGAATCCGAGCAATGCACTTCCCCATAATAATAATGTTGAATCTGTGAATAGGAAGAAGTAAATAAGACAGTATATAGTACCACCGATATAATAGATTGCAAAAGTTTTACGACGACCAATTTTATCGGCCAGAATACCAAAGGTTGCAATTCCAATGAGCATGCCAATCGTAGAGATGAACATCCAACCGCTCGCCTTTGCTAATGTATAGTTATATTTATTTGCTAAAATAGTTGGCATCCATGTGAAAATCCCATAATATCCGAAGTTCTGGATAAACGACATAATAATAAGACCAATTGTTGTTATTGTTACTTTTTTATTTGCAAATAACTTTTTAAGTGGGAATTTTTTTATTTGTTTTAGATGTTCTGCTTCAGTAGTTGTTAAAATACCATCAGCTTCTTTTTGTAACAATTCCTTTTTGTAGCGTTGTTTTTGCTCCCATATTTTCGGTTCACTTAAACTTTTACGTACATAAACAGCTAGTAAAGCTGGAATTAGTCCGAATAAGAAAACAGCTCTCCATCCAAAATGCGGGACAATAAATGCTGGAAGAAGTGAAGCTACTAAAACACCAAATTGCCATCCAAGTGCAACGACCGATGTTGCCTTAGCACGCATTTCTTTTGACCATGTTTCAGTTACGATGGCCATTCCAATTCCGAATTCACCACCAACTCCCATTCCAACTAAAAAGCGAAGAATTAATAATTGCCAGTAATCTGTTGCGAAATAAATGAGTGCTGTTGCTAGTGAAAATAGTAAGATGGTGAAGGCCATTGTACGGATACGACCAAATAAATCAGCGATAAACCCAAATAAATAAGAACCAATTAGCATACCAATTGTCGTAGCTAATGTTAAGTTTCCACCTTCAACAGGGCTTAAATGAAACTCTTTTAAAATATAAACGAGTACGAAAGATAAGAGCAGCATATCTAAACCTTCTGCGGCGTATCCTAGTGCAGAACCAAACAGTGTTTTATATCTTTTCTCTTTCGTCTCCTCTGTTGTTTGTACATCAGTGGTAATGTTCATTATTATTCCTCCTTATTTTCTTCTACAGTCGCTATGGAAGAATAACAAAAGGCCTTCTCACCTGATATGATGAGAAGGCCAAAAAAGCATACGTATCTCTAAAAAAGAACATACGTATATTGTATTCCGACTTCCTTCTCAACCTCACGGGGTTGGGTTAAAGGACTGTATGATATTACTTTATTTTTAGCACTCTTCTATTACATTGTCAAATAAAGAGGAGATTTCCATGTGTAAAATATTTCAAAAAACATTTCATTCTTCTTGACGCCTACTTCGTTATTTTCCCATAATAAAACTAACTAAATAAAAAGGAATGAATCAAAGATGTTAAATTTAGTACTCATGATGATTGAACGCGTCGGACTTATCGTTATTTTAGGATTTTTACTCTCTCATATTAAAACGTTTAGGCGCCTTCTCCATAGGCAGGACGGATATGTAGATAAGCTTAAGCTTATTTGTATTTTTTCTGTGTTTACAATTGTAAGCAATTACACTGGTATTGAAATAGCAGGAAATACGATTATGAATGAAAATTGGCTACAAGGTGTTTCTTCATCAAGTACCATTGCGAATACACGTATTATGGGTGTGGGTATTAGTGGTTTACTTGGTGGACCAATCGTAGGAGTTGGGGTAGGAGTTATCGCTGGTATTCATCGTTATATGCTCGGTGGTACGACAGCGCTAAGTTGTGCAATTTCTTCTATTTTAGCAGGGATTATAACAGGGTATATCGGATACATTTTCAAAAAATATAACCGTACAATTACACCTAAGTTTTCAGCAATTTTAAGTGTTGTTATCGTTTCTTTAGAAATGATTATGATCCTATTAATTGTAGAGGATGGAATTAGTATTGTGAAAACAATTGCGATACCAATGATCCTTGTAAATAGTTTTGGAAGTTTTATTTTACTTTCTATGATACAAGCTATTTTGCGTCAGGAAGAGAACGCAAAGGCGCTTCAGACCCATAAGGTATTACGTATTGCTGATAAAACGTTACCGTATTTTCGCCAAGGCTTAACAGAAGAATCGTGTAAGCATGTGGCACAAATTATTCACCGCTTTACAGGAACAGATGCGGTATCCTTAACAGATACAGAGAAAATATTAGCTCATGTTGGATTAGCATCAGATCACCATATTCCTTCACATAGTTTAATAACTGGTTTATCGAAAGAAGTGTTAAACACAGGGAAAATAATGAAAGCAAAATCACGTGAGGTTATTAATTGTCAACATGAAGGTTGTCCTTTGCAAGCGGCGATCGTTATTCCACTCACTTCACATGGAAATACGATAGGGACATTAAAACTGTATTTTAAAAATCCTAACCAGTTAAGTCGTGTGGAAGAGGAATTAGCAGAAGGGCTGGCAAAAATATTCTCTACACAACTTGAATTAGGTGAAGCTGAATTGCAAAGCAAATTATTGCAAGATGCGGAGATAAAAGCATTACAAGCACAAATTAACCCGCACTTTTTATTTAATGCGATTAATACAGTATCAGCTTTATGCCGAACCGATGTAGAAAAAGCAAGGAAGTTATTATTACAGCTTAGTGTGTATTTCCGCTGTAATTTGCAAGGGGCACGTCAGTTATTGATTCCACTAGAACAAGAATTAAACCATGTACAGGCATACTTATCACTAGAACAAGCAAGGTTCCCAAATAAGTATGGAGTAAAGCTGTATATTGAGGAAGAGCTAAAGACAACTCTAGTACCACCATTTGTTCTTCAATTATTGGTTGAAAATGCATTGCGGCACGCTTTTCCAAAGAAACAACCAGTATGCGAAGTAGAAGTGCATGTGTTTGAAAGAGAAGGTATGGTTCACTTTGAAGTGAGGGATAATGGGCAGGGAATTGAGATAGAACGTTTAGAACAATTAGGGAAAATGGTAGTTTCATCAAAGAAAGGGACTGGAACAGCTTTATATAATATTAATGAACGTCTAGTCGGTTTATTTGGGAAAGACACGATGCTTCATATTGAAAGTGAATTAAATAAGGGGACGGAGGTTACCTTTATAATTCCAAAAAAAGTAGGGGAGGAAGAACGGGTTGTTAAAAGTATTAGTAGTTGATGATGAGATGTTAGCACGTGATGAGCTAAAATATTTATTAGAAAGAACGAAAGAAGTTGAGATAATTGGTGAGGCTGATTGTGTGGAAGACGCATTAGAGGAACTAATGAACCATAAACCAGATATTGTATTTCTGGATATTCAATTATCCGATGATAATGGATTTGAAATCGCAAATATATTAAAAAAGATGAAAAATCCTCCTGCGATTGTATTTGCAACGGCCTATGATCAATACGCATTACAAGCATTTGAAGTAGATGCGTTAGATTATATTTTAAAACCATTCGATGAAGAACGCATTGTACAGACATTGAAGAAATATAAAAAGCAAAAACAAGCGAAAATAGAAACGAAGCAAGAAATAAAGGGGACAGATGTAACAGCAGAGATGCATAAATTAGCATTGCCAATTGAGGAATCAATCGTACTTGTAAATATTGAAGATATTATATATGTAGGACTCGTAGATGGGAAAGTAACAGTAAAAACAATGAGGGAAACATATGTAACACACGATACACTTGTAATTTTGGAAAAGAAGTTACCACAAACAAGTTTTATGCGTGTTCATCGTAGTTTTATTGCAAATATTAATCATATTACAGAAGTGCAGCCGTGGTTCAATTCTACTTATAATTTAATTATGAAAGAAGGATCAAAAGTACCTGTTAGCCGTACATATGCAAAAGAACTTAAAAAGCTGCTTCGTATTTAAGAAGCAGCTTTTGTATTTCATCCTCTTATTTTTGTAACTGATTCTGTATATGTGACGCTCTGTTTTGTAAACGCTTACCAAAACGTGTACATCTTATACAATAAAGGTACCAAATCGAAAGAGGTGGCCAAAATGAGTATGAAAAAAGTATATAGTTTTTTATCACAAGCATTCATATTCTCAGCTATTATGTTAATTTCTAATATTATTGCAACACATTTACCAATTCCGATGCCTTCATCGGTAATCGGGTTAGTCATTTTATTTAGTCTATTATGCTTAAAAGTTATTAAATTAGAGCAGGTTGAATCACTCGGAACAGCTTTAACAGGTATTATCGGATTCCTTTTCGTCCCATCAGGTATTTCAGTTATTAATTCTCTTGGTGTAATGGGACAATATTTTGTACAAATACTAACTGTAATTGTTGTCGCAACAATTATTTTACTCGCTGTAACAGGGTTATTTGCACAATTTATTTTAGGAAAAGATGACAAAGAAACAAAAGATACAAAAGAATTGAAAGTAGTCAATAAAGGACGCAAGCACGGAAAAGTTGCGTAACCATTTTAGTATATATTGTTAGGGGGTAATGAACATGGCAAGTACAATGACTCCATATTTCGGAATCGTCGTTTCATTAATCGCATACGGAATCGGCACATTATTATTTAAGCACTCAAAAGGATTCTTCTTATTTACACCGTTATTCGTGGCAATGGTATTAGGGATTGTCTTTCTAAAGGTAGGTAATTTTACTTTTGAAGAATATAATACTGGCGGAAAAATGATTAGTTTCTTCTTAGAGCCAGCAACAATCGCATTTGCCATTCCATTATATAAACAAGTTGATAAGTTAAAAAAATATTGGTGGCAAATTTTATCGGCTATCGTGGTTGGATCTATTTGTTCAGTAATTGTCGTATTCATTGTAGCAAAGGCAATTGGTTTAGATACAGCAGTAATGAATTCAATGTTACCACAGGCAGCAACAACAGCAATTGCATTACCAATCTCTGAAAGTATTGGTGGTATTCCAGCCATAACATCGTTTGCAGTTATTTTTAACGCAGTTATCGTATACGCATTAGGAGCATTATTTTTAAAAACATTTAGAGTGAAACATCCAATTGCGAAAGGTCTAGCACTTGGAACAGCAGGTCATGCATTAGGTGTTGCGGTAGGAATTGAAATGGGTGAAGTAGAGGCAGCTATGGCAAGTATTGCTGTAACAGTAGTTGGGGTTGTAACAGTTGTCGTCATACCGATGTTCATGCCATTCATTGGATAGTAAAACTTACTTAAAAAATGAGAAAAGCAAGCTATTTGTAGGACACATTCCTACTGATGGCTTGCTTTTTATGTTACAGTAGTGGTAAGACCTATTGTTAGCAAAATGCAAGTTTCCTTAAATCTTCATTAATACTGTGTAGAATACGTTTTGAATTAGGTCATTGTATTGTAAAATAAGAAGTAAGCTACTGTATGGTTTTAGGAATTATATGATAGCTCATCTTCATATGAATGAATAAATTATAGGTAGAAAATAGAGAGAAATCTACTTATTAACGTTTTACTTTATAGGACAGGAGAGAGTACTCGTCGATTATGCAAATAAAAAACCTGTTTCAAAGCAAAGGATTTCAGAGGTTACTCGTATTAGTAATACTTGCTCTCGTGTTATATGGGTTGCAAAGTATGTTGAATTTAATATTAATTACGTTTATTCTTACGTATTTAATGGATCGATTCCAAAAGTTTATTTCTCGCAAATTAGATAATTTTATGCCCATTAATCGAAAACTCATTATAGCATTTCTATACGTAATGTTAATTGGTGGAATTGCTATTACACTATTTAAATATTTACCAGTATTAACGATACAAATTTCACAATTGATTTATCAATTTAACGTATTTTTAAGAAATCCACCGGATAGTGAATTGATTAAGTATGCGGTTAATGCTGTCAATCATATGGAACTTTCGAAATACGTAGGACAAGGCGTAGACATTTTGTATAAATCTATTACGAATGTTGGGAAGTTCGGTCTTCAAGTTTTACTTTCTTTAATTTTAAGTTTATTTTTCTTGTTGGAAAAGGCCCGTATCGTTGCTTTTACTGCAAAGTTTAAAGAAAGCAGGCTTGCAATTTTCTATCATGAAATTGAGTACTTCGGAAAGAAATTTGCACGTTCATTTGGAAAAGTAATTGAAGCACAATTTTTAATTGCGGTTGTTAACTGTGTTTTATCTGTTATTGCATTATGGATATTAGGATTTCCACAATTATTAGGTTTAGCGTTAATGATCTTCTTACTTGGTTTAATTCCAGTAGCTGGGGTTATTATTTCGTTATTCCCGCTTTGTATGATTGCTTACAATATCGGCGGTATTATGTACGTTGTTTATATTTTAATTATCGTAACAGTTATTCATGCACTTGAAAGTTACGTATTGAATCCGAAGTTTATGTCCCAAAAAACAAATTTACCGATTTTCTATACGTTTATGGTATTAATTTTCTCAGAGCACTTTTTAGGTGTGTGGGGACTTATTATCGGTATTCCGATCTTCATTTTCTTATTAGATGTTTTAGATGTAACGAGTGATGAAATGGAGAGGGATATTGAAAAAAATAGAGTGAAGTAAAGAAAAAGCATCGATATTCGATGCTTTTTCTTTTATAACATTATGTTTCTTATGCCATACTGTAAGAAGAATATAGAATAGGGGTGAAATAATGGCTGTAAATGAAAAGATAGAATTGGCTACATTTGCTGGCGGGTGCTTCTGGTGCATGGTTTCGCCATTTGAAGAGATGGAAGGTATTATAAAGGTTGTTTCTGGCTATACAGGTGGTCATAAAGAAGATCCAACCTATAAAGAAGTTTGTTCAGAAACGACGGGACATTATGAAGCGGTACAAATTACATTTGATGCAAATAAAATGCCGTATGAAGAGTTGCTTCAAATATATTGGAGACAAATTGATCCAACTGACGTCGGCGGACAATTCCATGACCGTGGACAGTCTTATGAAACAGTGATTTTTTATCATAATGAAGAACAACAGAAAAAGGCAGAGGCTTCAAAAGAAGAACTTGCGAAGAGTGAGCGCTTTTCAAAGCCAATTGCGACAAAAATATTGCCAGCTGCTACATTTTATCCAGCTGAAGAATATCATCAAGGATATCATAAGAAAAATACATTCCGCTATGAGTTATATCGTAAAGGATCGGGACGAGATGCTTTTATTAAGCAACATTGGCCAAAGGATAATGCTCATTTAAAAGAAAAACTCAATGAGATGCAGTTTTATGTAACACAGGAAAACGGTACAGAACCACCATTTCGAAATGAGTATTGGAACCATCAAGAAGAAGGTCTTTATGTAGATATCGTTTCAGGCGAGCCATTGTTTACTTCTATAGATAAATTTGATAGTGGATGTGGCTGGCCGAGCTTTACGAAACCGGTGATGTCAGCTAGTGTGAAAGAAAAAATGGATGTTAGTCATAATATGACGCGCACGGAAGTGAGAAGTAAGGAAGGAGATTCACATCTTGGGCATGTATTTCCAGACGGCCCAGGACCAAATGGCCTTCGTTATTGTATAAATTCAGCAGCTCTTCGATTTATCCCAAAACGGGAGTTAGAGAAAGAAGGATATGGGGATTGCCTAATCTTGTTTGGAGATAAAAAATAACCTCGCTAATTGCGAGGTTATTTTCAGAGTGTTGGGAAACCCTTTAGGGTTCCCAACATTCTGCAATCCTTTTTAATTTTAGTAAATGAAAACAATATAAAATAATAAATTTTAGAAAAACAGCCCTCCACCAGACCTTTTTTGGTTAGGTGAAGGGCTATTTTTTTCATGTTTTGACAAGCTGCGGTGAGGTAAGCTTGCATTTGGACAGACTTCAGCCCTCGAAACCGAGCATATCGATAGCCATGTAGTTCTTTGGCATCCGCAAAGCTTCGCTCTATAGTTGAACAGCGTACTTTATACAGTCTTTTCCCTGTAGCTGTTAGTTTGTTTTTTCTAGCGATATCTTTATATTTTTCCCATATATGATGAGTGATAACTTTTTGTTTTTGTTTTTTTGAAAAGCATACCTCACGTAGCGGACAAACAGCGCAGTCTTCTGGATTTGATTTATATTGACGATATCCTTCGCGATCCGTTGTCGTATATTCTAAAATACATCCCATCGGACAAGCAAATACATTCATTTCTTTTACATATTTAAATTGGCTTTTCGGAACGTCTTTATTTCGCTTTCCAAATCGGCGATACCCCATCACCATAAATATATTCTGTTCTGATAGTTTCTTACAGATATAACCTGTAAAATAGCCTGCATCAAGAGCTACAGCTTCAACTTTGAATCCGAATTTATTAGTTTGAGCTTGTAGACGTGCTAAATACGGCTCGGAATCCGCCATATTTCCAGCCGTTATATAGGTATCTGTAATAATATTATATTTCGCATCAGTCGTACGATGATCTAAGAAATGAAAACCGTTCGGTTTTCCATCCCTCATTAAAAATCCACTATCTGGATCCGTTGTACTGATACGAGTTTTTTTAGTGGGGGTATCACTTTCCTTTCTAGGTCTTAATTCTTTTTTCCATGTACCTCACGATCTTCGATTACCGCAGCTTCTAGTTCATCTATATAGAACTTTGCCTTTTCTTTTTTATATTTATGTACAAATTTATTTTTATTGGCATTCGCCTTAATGTGTGTAGAATCTGTCATCAACGCACGTCCTCCCACCATACGGTGCTCGGTCGCTTGACACACAATCTCATCAAAAATTTCTTCGAAAATATTTGTATGAATGAAACGAGTACGGCGATTCCAACTGATTGTAGAATGATCTGGAATTGTATCTGATAGAGAAAAACCTAGAAACCAACGGTAGGCAATATTCGTTTTGATCTCCTTTTCCAATTGTCGCTCTGAACGAATACCATAAAAATATCCGATAAACATCATCTTAAATAAAACGATAGGGTGAATTGACGGACGACCATTGTTTTCACAGTAATAAGGGCGTAACTTTTCCTCAATAAAATCAAAACTGATTGTCGCTTCAATCGCACGAAGGAAATGGTCTTGCGGAACTAATTCTTCTACAGAAACGGATACACGCTCATCACGATGATTTTTTAAAGCACCCATCATAAAAAATCTCTCCTTTACCTCTTTTTTATCAGTGTTGACACATAAAAAGAGGTTCAGACACATAAACAGGCTGTGGAGAAGACTTTCTCCACAGCCTGAAAATAACCTCGCTAATTGCGAGGTTATTTTTTTATTATTTTACTTTTTTCTTTTTAAACTTGCTTAATACTTCATAAACGATTGGAACGATAAGAAGTGTTAATAACGTTGAACTTGTTAATCCACCAATTACTGTTACACCAAGTCCTTTAGAAATTAAGCCGCTGCCTTCGAATCCTAATGCAAGCGGGATAAGAGCCCCGATTGTTGCAATTGCAGTCATTAAAATTGGACGAAGGCGTGTAGCACCAGCTTCTAGTAATGCTTCACGTGTGGATAAACCTTCATTTTCTTTATGAATAACACGGTCAATAAGCACGATTGCGTTTGTTACAACGATACCAATTAACATAAGCGCACCAATCATTGCAGATACACTTAACGTTTCACCAGAGATTAGTAAGGCAACGAGTGCACCAATGATTGTGAATGGTAGCGAGAATAAGATCGCAAATGGTGCAAGGGCACCACCAAATGTAACGACAAGAACGAAGTATACAATGGCAATCGCAGCTAACATCGCTAAGCCAAGTTGTTTGAATGATTCTTGAATATCCTTTGTAACGCCTCCCATAGAAACGTCTACACCAGAAGGAAGATCCATTTTATCTACTTCTTTTTGAACTGCAGCAGATGCTTTTGAAACGTCATCCGATGTTAATTTCGCACTAACTTCTGCATAAACGCGACCATCACGATGTTTTACTGTGTTAGAAGTTTCACCTTCTTTTACAGTCATCACATCTTTAACAGCAATTTCATTGCCAAGTGGTGTTGTAATTTTTCGATTTGTTAAATCATCGATTGTATCATAATTTTGTTTTTCAGCTTCTACATATACATTTACATCTTTACCGTCTTTTTTAATTGTTGTTAAAACAGGGCGATCATGTTGATTAGAAAGACCCATTCCAATTTGAGCGGCCGTTAGACCCATTTTACTTAGCTTTTCTTGATCTGCTACTAAAGTGTACTCTGCATATGTTTTTGCAATACTAGAGTCTATGTCTTTTAAATCTTTGTTTTTCTTCATGATATTTTGAAGATCTTTTACGACAGGCTTAATGTCTTCCGAGCTATCTCCGTAAACGTATAGTTTAATTTCATTACTACCGCCACTTGCTCCGAAATCTTGGTTTTTCCATTCGCCTTTTCCAGACATCTTTTGTAAATCTTTCACGACTTGTTCTTTTTCTTTTTCAAAGTTTTTCGTATCGTTATCATATTGAACGAAGAACATTGCTTGATTTGATTGACCAGGACTCATTGGGTTTTCGCCACCTAATGAGAATTGAATTGTTTTGACGTCTTTATTATTTTGGAAGTGCTTCTCAGCTTTCGTTGCAATTTTTTCAACGTCTTCTAATGTTTGACCTGGCTCTGGATTGTATGTTGTAATAATCATTTTTTCTTCTTCAGAAGGTAAGAAGCTTACACCGATAATCGGCACAAGTGCGAGACTACCAACTAATAGAAGGACAGCGATACTTGATGTAATGATTTTATGATTTAAAGCCCATGCAAGTATGCGTTTATAACCGTTTGCTAATTTACTTGGTTTCTCTTCATGATGTACTTCTTTTTCTCTCATGCTCTCTTTTTTAAATAAAGAATGAGCTAGCATTGGTACGATTGTAACTGCTACTAGTAACGATGCTAATAAAGCGAAGACGATAGTTAAGGCGAATGGTAAGAACATTTCACCAATCATACCTTTTACAAGTCCAAGAGGTAAGAATACAGCAATGGTTACAATAGTAGAAGACATAATTGGGACAAACATTTCCTTCGTAGCTTCACGAATTAAATCTTTTCCGCGTAGTTTCTCTTCTGATAACGACATTCTTCGGTAAATATTTTCAATAACAACAATTGAGTCATCGACAACGCGTCCGATAGCGACTGTCATTGCTCCAAGCGTCATAATGTTAAGGGTAATATCCATTTGCTTTATAACTAAAACAGCAATTAATAAAGAAAGTGGTATAGAAACGACAGAGATTAATGTTGTTCGGATATTTCGTAGGAACAACATAATAATAACAATCGCAAAGATAGCCCCGAAAATTGCTTTGCTAAGCATTGTTTCAACCGATTTCTCAATCGGTGCACCTTGGTCGAATGTTGAGATGATTTCTAAGTCTTTATATTTTTTCTCAAGGTCTTTTACTTTATCTTTCACTGCATTTACAACATCAACCGTATTTGCATCAGCAGCCTTCACAATTTGAATTCCAATGGCTTCTTTTCCATTCGTTCGAGAAATAGATTCTGCTTTCCCAACTTCTTTAATGTCAGCAATTTCGTCTAATGTAACTGTTGGAATTCCATTCATAGCGGCTGGATTCATTTGCGGCGTTTGTGCACCGGCTCCAGCATTTTGATTACCTTGAGCGCTAGGTGCTGAAGGTACAGCTGGGATTTTTAGCTCTTTTAATGCTTTAATTGTTGTAATATTTCCATCTACAATAACTGATTTTTCCGTGTCTTTAAATGTATATAAGCCAAGTGGTAAAGATACATCCGATCCTTTAATCACATTTTTTACAGTATCTTCACTTAAACCTAATTCTTTCATCTTATCTTTCTTGAAAACAAGTTGTACTTCATCTACTTGTTGACCTGAAATTTGAACAGATGCAACACCATCAAGTCCTTTTAATCCTGGAACAACATTTTTTTCTACATTTTCTGTTAACGTAGCTAAAGATTCATTTTTACTTGCTACACTTAACGAAATAACAGGAAAGGCATTAAAGTTTACTCGTGAAACTTTCGGATCTTTTACGCCTTCAGGAAGTTTCACATTCGCGAGAGCTTCTTTAATTTCTGTTTCGGCCTTTTCCATATTTTTATCAAAATCATACTCTACTTGAATAGAAGATGCGTTTTGAAAAGATGATGAACTCACAACGTTTACACCGCTTAAATTTTGCAATTGCTCTTCCATCGGTTTTGAAACTTTGTCAGCTACTTCTTCTGGTGTAGCACCAGGATAAACCGTAGTTACTGTTACAACAGGTGTTGTAATATCAGGAATTGTTTCCAGTTTCATATTAAGCCCAGAATATATCCCTGCAATGGTAACAATAATGGTTAGTAGCCAAACTGCGAACTTATTTTTTAATGAGAAATTGATGATTTTGTTCATGTTTGCGCTCCCTTTATATCGTATTGACCAACTGGTCAGTCTAATACATAATATAACTGACTGATTGGTCAGTAGTCAATGAAAAGAGATGGTATAATAAAATCAAATTCGAGTTTATAATATGATGCGAGATTAAACGTAGGAGAGAAGATATGAAAGAAAAAGAGCGCTTAATTATAGAGATGGCTATGAAGTTATTTGCGACTAAGGGTGTAAATGCGACATCAGTGCAGGAAATTGTGACAGCTTGTGGTATATCTAAGGGAGCTTTTTATTTATACTTTAAATCGAAAGATGAGCTTTTATTAGCAACACTTCGATATTATTATGACAAGATTCAAAATAAAATGACGGATATTGAAAAAGAATCACTATTACCGCGTGAAAAATTTGAAAAACAATTGTGCTGCCAGTTTAATGATATACAAAAGCATAAGGAATTTATTATTATGCATGCGAGGGAAAATGCTATTCCATTTAATAAAGAAGTAGAAGAATTTATGATGCGGATGAAATTGGAATCTCATGCATTTTATCGAAATAGTTTGTTGTCTATTTATGGTGACAAGGTTATGCCGTATTTATTAGATTTAGTAATTATGGTAGAAGGGATCTGCCGTGGATATTTAGAATTAATTATTTTACAAGCGCCAGAAATTGATTTGTCCTATGTATCGGCTTTTATTTTAAAAAGGGTGGATCATTTAGTAGATGGACTTATAGAATCTTCGGAAGAACCTGTTTTACATGAAGAAAGACTTGGAGAGTTTCTTTGTAAATCAGAGCTTATTAAAGAACAAGTTAAGGAGCATTTTTTAAAAGAAATAATTGTTTTTAAGTGTACATTAGCTGATCAATTAGAAGATGATGAATTACTTATTACGCTAGATGTTTTAGAGGCAGAAATGAGATTGCCAAATCCAAGGGTCCCAGTCATTCAAGGGATGTTGTCTAATTTAGATGTATACCCAAATTTAAAAGAGTTCCGTTTGAGACTTATGGGGTATTACAATATAAAAAGGTAACAATGATAGTTTTCATTGTTACCTTTTTTATTATGCATTCACTTTTTCTTTTTTCTGTGCAGCCTCTTCTTGTTCAATATTGATTGTCTCTTTCACGATATAAATCGGACGGTTTTTACTTTCGTCATAAATACGAGCAATATACTGACCGACGATTCCAAGACCAAGTAACTGAATACCGCTAAAGAATGTAATAGCAACCATAATGGATGCCCAACCTGTTTGAGTACCATCACCGATGATTTTCACAGTAATTGTATACAGCAAGACAATTATAGAAATGAGAACTGATAATAAGCCTAAAGACATAACAATTCGTAACGGTTTTGTCGAAAAGGCAATGATACCATCTGATGCAAATTTAATCATTTTCTTTAATGGATATTTTGTTTCACCAGCAAAACGCTCGTCACGTTCATATTCAACATACGTTTGGCGGAAGCCAACCCAAGACATCATACCGCGAATAAAGCGATTTCGTTCTGTCATTTGATTGAACACATCAGCAACTTTGCGATCGATGATTCGGAAATCACCTGTATCTTTTGGGATATCGATATCAGACATATAGTTTAAGAATTTATAGAAATATTTAGCAGTTAAAAGTTTAAACCAAGTTTCACCTTTACGTTGTTTACGTTTTGCATAAACAACTTCATATCCTTCTTCCCATTTGGCAATAAGCTCAGGAATAACTTCTGGTGGATCTTGTAAATCTGCATCTATAATTACAATAGCGTCACCTTTTGCAGCAGCAATACCCGCTGTAACAGCTACTTGGTGTCCGAAGTTACGTGCAAAATTAACAATTTTTGTACGGTAATCATTTGCTGCAATCTCAGATAAAATGTCCATTGTACGATCTGTACTGCCATCGTTTACAAAGACAAATTCATAATTAATATTATTTTGAAGCATAACGGACTTTAAACGATTATAACATTCCTGTGCTACTTCTTCCTCGAAGTACATAGGAACTACAACCGAAATTAATTTTTCCATGTTGTATCCTCCGTAGTTTTAATAAGTTGCTTAAGTTTAATTGGTAGCCTGTTCAGTTTGGTTGAATGTCCAAATTTTATTAAGGATAAAATTTATAACCATTCCAACACCAATTGCGAAGATTTGTGCAATAAATGCATTAAAGGTAAGTTTATCTACTAATATAAACAAACATAATGTATTAAAAGCCAATACAATTAAATTTACAGTTAGAAATTTAAAGAACATTGACGTGCTTTTATTATTAGGTTTAAACACCCAATTTTTATTCCAATAATAGCTATTGGCAACACCAATTAAATAGGCAATGGTATTCGCAACAAGATAGTTCATCCCGAGCTTTACCAATATCCCAAAACTAATAATTGTAATGAGTGTATTAAAGATTCCTACTAAACCAAACTTTAAGAGTTTTTCCATAATATTATCCTCATTTTTATAGAATATATAAATAAAATAGGTGAACAGCGTTATTGTTTATATTTCACAATTACCAATTATAACATAGTTTGTATTAAGGTGTTATATGTTTTAAATGGATGTTATTTTGAAATTATAGAATAGTTTTTCTAATAATTAAGGAATTGTTATTTATAATTTGAATACTGCGTAATATAAAATCAAATATGGAAATTATGATTATATTAAGGTATAGTAGCAGGTAGTGTAATTCAAATATATTTTTTGAATGTGCGTCATTAATCAAAGAGTATAGAATGGATAGGAATAGACACTATAAAATTATATTTTGGGAAAATATAATTTTTTTTTTTATAAATAGTTTAAGGAGTGAGTTTTGGTGGAAAGGTTTTCAACAGGGTTATCAACTTTTTCTACGCGTGCTGTATATGGCATTTATAGTTTTTTCGTTGCTATATTAATTTTCGATTATTTCTCAAATACTGGAAAATATAATTATGTAATGATACTAGTCGGATTTTTATTTTTATGTACGATCGGAAACTTTATACTTAGAAAGGGATCGCTATATCTTGAAAGAGTAAACGAGAAAATATGTCTTTCGGCATTGTTAATTCTTTGTGTAATAGTTAAATCGGCATGGATTCTTACCTACAAGATTCATCCAATTGGTGATTATGCAACCTTTTTCTATACTGCAGAGGCGTTAGGACAAGATTTTGTTATTAGCAGTAGATATGTAGCGTTATTTCCACATATTTTTGGTTATGCTTCATTCTTAAGTATTTTTCTAAAAATATTCGGGTCAAGCTATATGATTCCACCTATTATTAATGTTGTTTTAACTACAATATCAATGGGATTAATATATTTTATAGCTAGAAAAATTGGTGGAGTGAGAACAGCTATAACAGCGAGTGTTTTATGGATTCTCTTGCCATCGCAAACAATTTATAATATGTTTGCAATTTCAGAACCGTTTTATTGTACAATATTGTTATTAACTTGGGCAATTATGTTAGTTATTCATGAGAAATTCCAAAATATAACTATTAAAAAGATTGTTGTGTACTCAATTCTATTAGCTGTATTACTTGCTTTAATGAATATGGTAAGGCCAATTGCAGCAGTACCAATTATAGCTTTAGCAATATGGATGTTTATTATAGATACAAAACATATCGGTAATAAAAAGATGCTTATTAACAAGATAACTTATGTAGGTGTTATCGTTATTACATACTTAATGCTCTCTTCGGCAATAAATCATTATATAACATTACGTTTAGGTGAAGATATAGCATCAGTACCAGGGTACAATATTCATGTAGGATTTAATAAGGCGGCTTCAGGATCATGGAACCAAGCCGATTCAGACCTACTATTTTATTACAGTGATAAACCAGGATGGAGCGCAGACGATGCTCAAAAACAAATGCTCGAAGAAGCTAAAAAGAGGATAAAAAACGATAATATAGATTTCGGGAAACTATTTTATGATAAATTTATTATCTTTTTAGGTAACGATAGTCAAGCTGTCTCATATGCAGGGCCAGGACTAGATCATGAAGTACGATATAATATAATAACGAATGTTTTTTATTACTTTTTACTAGCTACTTCATTGTTCGGAGCATTATTAGCTATAAAAAACAAAAATAAATCTTCACTTTTCATTATTTGTTTATATACAATTGGGCTAACAATGGCACAAATGATAGTAGAAGTGGCACCGAGATATCATTATTCAGCTACAATACCTATGATACTTCTAGCTGCTTTTGGTATTAATTATATATACAACAAAAAAGAGATGTAGATATAGTAAAAGGATAAATAAAAAAAGCAATTGTTTCAAAAGGGAGCATATGAAACCTTTTGGAAGCAATTGCTTTTTTATTTTTAAAATTTGAAGGATAAGAATTTACATGTGTTTGGAAGGACAGCTTATCGAGAAAAATAAATATCCCCTTGTATAAATGATATACCATGTAAGGGGATATTTATTAAGAATTAAGCTTTTTGCTGAGCCCATTCTTCTATATTCCAAACTTTTGTTACCCAATCTTCATAAAAGTCCGGTTCGTGGCATACAAGAAGAATTGTTCCTTTATATGCTTTCAACGCCTTTTTTAGTTCCTCTTTTGCTGTAACATCAAGGTGGTTCGTCGGCTCGTCAAATAGTAACCAGTTGCTGTCTTCTCCCATTAGCTTACATAAACGAACCTTTGCTTGTTCACCACCGCTTAATTGGTTCAGTGGACGAGAAATATGTTCATTTTTCAAACCGCATTTTGCTAGCATTGCACGTACTTGGTGTTGGTCCATGCTAGGGAATGTATTCCAAACATCATCAATTGGTGTTATATTATCAGCTTTTACTTCTTGTTCGAAGTATGATGGATTTAAGAAGTCACCAAGACTTGTTATTCCGCTTAATGGTTTGATCTTACCTAAAATTGTCTTTAATAGTGTTGACTTACCGACCCCATTACATCCAACGATTGCAATTTTTTCACCACGTTCGATTGTCATCGTTAATTTTGGTAATAACGGATGTGTATATCCAATCTCTACATTTTCTCCTTCAAAGACGAATCGGCTACTTGCGCGACTCTCTTTAAATGAGAATTCAGGTTTAATTGCTGTTTCAGGACGATCGATACGTTCCATACGATCGAGTTGTTTTTGACGACTCTTTGCACGACCTGTCGTTGAGTAGCGAGCCTTATTTTTCGCAATAAAATCTTCTTGTTTTTTAATAAATTCTTTTTGTTTTTCGTAAGCATTAATATGTTGGTTTTTATTAATTTCCGCAAGTTCTAGGAATTTTTCATATGTCGCTGTATAACGCGTCATTTTTGTAAACTCTAGATGGAAAATAATATCGACACATTTATTCATAAATTCCGTATCATGGGAAATTAATAGGAATGCATGTGGATATTCTTTTAAATAATTTGTTAACCAATGAATATGTTCAACGTCTAGATAGTTGGTAGGTTCATCTAATAGTAATACTTCTGGTTGTTCAAGTAGTAATTTTGCAAGTAACACTTTTGTACGTTGTCCACCACTTAATGCGGCAACATCACGATCTAAACCAATTGCGTCAATTCCAAGACCACGCGCTGCTTCCTCAATTTTCATATCTAATAAATAGAAACCCCCTGCTTCAAGAGCATCTTGTATTTCTGCCATTTGCTCAAGAAGCTCTTCTAATTCTTCAGGTGTAGCAGTTCCCATTTTTTCTGTAACTTCATTTAAAGCTTTTTCTTGTTCAAATAAAGGTAAAAACGCATCTGCTAATATGTCACGAATTGTGCGGCCAGGTGTTAAAATTGTATGTTGGTCTAAGTAACCATAATTTGTACCAGGTGTCCATTCAACTCGGCCTTCATCATGGATAAGTTGACCAGTAATTATATTCATAAATGTTGATTTACCAACACCGTTTGCTCCAACTAATCCAACGTGTTCTCCTGCGAGTAAGCGCATGGATACATCTTTAAATAATGTACGATCACCAAATGTATGGCCTAATTTTTCAACAGTTAATAAGCTCATAATGTCCTCCGTTCAATTCTAAATAGTGTCTTGAATCATGATACTAAATTCTTCGATATAATGCTATCATTTCAAAAATGTATATTTTTTCAAATAAGGAGTTGCATTATTTTGGAAAAAATATATAATATAATTGAACAGTGGTTAATTAAATCGTGAGGTATAAAAAATGTCGCCAAGAAGAGCAGTCAAACAAGAGTTAACAAGAGAAATGATTATGAACGTAGCAAGAAATTTATTTGTACAACAAGGATATCAGCACACTTCAATGCGTAAAATTGCGACGGAACTAGGGTATAGCCATGGTTCAATTTATTACCATTTTAAAAATAAAGCTGAACTTTTTTATGCGATGGTAGAACAAGACTTTCAATTGTTAAATGAAAAGTTAGATGAAATTAGTAAAAGAAACTTATCTCGAGAAGAGCAGTTAAAAGCAGTTTTATTTGGTTTTATAGAGTTTGGTTTGAAAAATCAAAGTCATTATGAAATTATGTTTTTAATTAAAAACGATGAGTTAAAGGAATGTTTGGCAGACGGCCCAAATGTTAGTTATGAAAAATTTGCAAAGGTTGTTTTTTCTTTATGTAATAAAAAAATAGATACAATGACGATATGGTCTGTCTTTTTATCATTACATGGGTTTGTCGCACATTATTGCGGAAGTGGGCAAACATTTGAAGAATTAAAGGGGCTTGCTCAAGTGCATGTAGAGTTTATTTCAAAATCGCTTCTAATGTAGGTGATTTTCTTTTTGTTATTAATTGAACAGTGGTTAATTAATTAGAGGGGGAACTTATGATGAGAAAAGCGTTAGTACTGGGGGCATCAGGAGCAATGGGATATGCGATTACAAAGGAGTTATGTAATAGAGGGATTGATGTAGTTGCCTTTGCAAGAAATAAGGAGAAGTTGGAGAATTTATTTCAAGGAGAGGAACATATACAAACAGTAGCAGGAGATGTATTTGTAAAAGAGGATATAATAGATGCGGCGAAAGGTGTAGATGTTATATTCCATGCTGTAAATATCCCATATTCAGATTGGGAAAAGAAGCAACATAAACTATTAAGAAACATATTGGAAGTAGCAAAAGAGAGTGATAGTAAGTTAGGGATCGTTGATAATATTTATGCATATGGAAGGCAAAATCAAAGGCTGGTTAAAGAAGATGCTGAAAAGAATCCTCATACGAAGAAGGGGAAAATACGATTACAACTTGAAGCGATGGCAAAGCAGAGTAGCGTCAAAATGTTTATTGCTCATTTTCCTGATTTTTACGGTCCAAATGCGGAAAGCACACTTGTTCATCATACTTTACATGGCGTACTTGCAAATAAAGTGTCTAGCTTTGTTGGAGATAAGAGAATTGCACGCGAGTATATTTTTACGCCCGATGGCGCAAAAGCGATGGTTGAATTAGCGTTATGTGAGGAGGCTTATGGACAACAGTGGAACATACCAGGTTGCGGTGTCATTACCGGAGAAGAGATGATGCAATATATACGCGAATTGACGGGATATACAAAACAAGTTATGACCGTAAAAAGAGGAATAATAAAGTTAATGGGTTTATTTGATAAGCAGATGAAAGAATATGTAGAAATGCTCTATTTGACAGAAAAACCGGTTGTATTAAGTGGAGAAAAATATGAAATGCTCATTGGGAAAGTACCTAAAACATCTTATCGCGAAGGATTAGAGGAAACAATCTTATCTATGCAAAAGAAATAAAAGGTGTAACCATTTCATAGAAATGGTTACACCTTTTTCATATGAGTTTATTTTAAATATCCACGAATAATCCCGCGTAAACGATTTGCATGGAATTTACGTTTATCATTAGAAATATTTTGTGTCATACGGAATGTGGCAGCAGCAACAGCACGTAAGAAATAAGGGAATCCATAATGTAAGCGAATCACTCTGCCAAAACCGCCAGCATAAGAAATGGCACGTTTTAATGATTGTTCATTTATAACTTCTTCTTTTACAGGATGGTATACGAACAGATCTTTTCTAAATAAACCAGTGTGGTCTTTTTTCATACCGCGTAGAACAAAGTCGGTTTCTTCACCAGCTCCATAAATCGTTCCAGAGCCAACACCTAAATCCTCGTCGAATGTACCTACATCTTGTACAAATTGTTTTGTAAAGAATAGTGTAAAAGAGGGACCTAAAAATCCATATTTGTTATTAAGAATAATGTCTGTATTAGGTGCAAGTATTAAAGAACCAGTTCCTTCAACATTAGTAGTGTTTGTTGATATAAACTGAACATCGTTATTAGATTTGAAAGTTTCTAATATACTTTCTAAAACATTTGTTTCATAAATACAATCGTCATCTGGAAAAGCGATGATATCGCCATCCGCTACTTTTAATCCAGTATTTCGAGCTCTAGATAACCCTTTAATAGGTGTATAAATGTAGTTAATAGAAAATTTTTCTTTATATTCATCAAAGAGATCCGAGATTGGAGTATCATTTTGATCTACTACGATGAGTTCAAAGTTTTGGTAAGTTTGTTTTTCAAGTGATTTTAGTAAGTCAAGAATATCATCACGTCTGCCACAAGTAGCCATGATTAAAGAGAATTTCAATTTTAACAGCTCCTTTAAGAATTACGTTTAAGCTTTTTTAAATCGTGCTTGTATTTTTTCTATTAGAGTAAAGAGAATTTCATCCTTTGTTAAGAAAAGGATAAGAGCATATGTTAATCCGCATGCTACCATGACTAGGAGAACTTGTAGTATTTGTCCAGATACGAACATACGAATAACGAATGCTATTGGTACAAATGTTAGTGAATAAAATAGATATTTAAGTTTTTGCATATCAAATAATGTATAATTCACTTTTAATTTCTTTTTAACATAAATATATTCAAGTACAATTAATAAACTGTTAGCAATTGTAGTTGTGAAAATTGCTGTCGCTGGTGTAAGCACATGGAAGAATATTAGTGCAATATTAGATGCTAGGTTAATAAACCCGCAAATGAATAAGAAGCGTACTAAAATACCTTCCTTCTTTTTAACATAAATAATTTGATTCGATAAAATAGATTCAATACCAACTGTAATCATATAGAAAGCGAACACAATTAATGTATTACCAGCCCCAGCAAATTCTGATCCACCATAAATGACAACAGCTCCGTGAGCAATGAGCATTAAACCAATTGCGGCGGGAAATAGGGTAATAAAATACACTTTTGAAATTTTGTTTAACAAAGATTCATACTCACTTTCAGATGCATTTCCTGATAAGTAAGAAAGCCGTGGAATTGTTACTTGTACAACGCTTAACATAAGTGTATTAATAATGGTCATAATTTGAAAAGCCATAACGTAGTAAGCGACCTCTGCTTTTCCGGCGTATTCACCTAACACAAGACGATCTAATTGTGTATATAAAATATTAGCATTTGAAAAAATGACGACTAATAGCAACGGTTTTAAATGCGGGATAATGGTTAAGTTAGAAAAATCAAACTTAACTTGGCGTTTCACATATACAAAGCTAATAGAATGATTTAAAAATGTTGATAGTGCTAATAAACCTGCGAATGTTTTATAATCATCCACTCCATGAACTAGGCAGAAAAGCAGTACAACATAAATTAGTCGAACAATAACTGTTTTTTTAGTGATGAAGTCATAATTTTCATATGCTTCATTGAACCATTCCACATAAAATAGATTGGAAATAAAATTGAAGCCAAAAATAAGAAGAACAGGAAATAAGCTTTCATTTCCATATCCAATATAACTAAAGGCTAAAAAAGCACATAAAGCTAAAAGGCTAGTTGTAACATTAATTACATAGAGACTTGTGAATAATTGAGAAACTTTCTTTTTATCATTTTTAATTAAGCTAACTTCACGTAAGCCATATTGATATACACCAAAAACCGCGAATATGAAAAAGTAATTAAAAATAGTTTCAGCAAAGTTAACAGTTCCCATTGAATTGGCTCCTAGCATGCGGTATGCGTATGGACCAACTAAGATGGGAAGTATAATGTTAAACGTATTGAGTAGTATTTTATAAAAAATATTTGAAACAATAGACTTTTGCATAGTTTCACCTTTCCATTAAAGTAATACAATTTAATTAAAATGCGTTTTATATTAAAGTTTTTAAGTAGGGATAATTACTTCAACTAAAATGAAATTGTTTTTCGTTGGTAAAGAATAATGATCGTTTTTTATTGTATTTTGATATAGTAAAAAACAAGGCGTTTTCTACACAACTTGCAAATTTTCAAATTAGTTTGCTGACCGCCCGTATAAGTGTACCTTACATAAACTTTGTAAAGCAACTATTCCTCGATTAGAAGCGAGTTATAAATAGAACTTTATACACTAGAAAAAGTTAATATTGAAATAGCCTAGCCAAGATATGTATAAAAATATTACATAGTATTTGTGAAAAGACGTAGAGATTGTATGAGAGACTTGAACTGTTTATAAAGAAATGAGCGAATACAATTTAGTTATCCGCTCAGAAGGTATTTTCGATATTGAAATTTTATACACTCCAAGGCTTATTTAAAGTTAATACCTCAGCCATTTCTTTGCTTTTTAAACGTCCTTTTTTTCGGGTCTCAGCACGTTCGGAACCAGTTTTATGCAACCAATGTTCTTCCTCAGTTTCTGGTAATACTTGAGGTACAGAAGAAGGTTTTCCATCTTGTAATGCTACGAATGTAATAAAGCAAGTAGCGGCGATACGGCGTTCTCCCTCTAATAAATTTTCTGCAATTATTTTTACGAAGACTTCCATAGATGATTTCCCAGTATAGCAAACAAATGCCTCATAACAAACAGAGTCAGCTTGATGAATAGGTGTTAAAAAATCAACAGAATCAATGGATGCTGTCACACAATGCTTGCGACTATGCCTTGCTGCTGCAATAGAAGCAATACTATCAATTTCAGCCAATAATTTGCCACCAAATAATGTTTGATGGTTGTTTAAATCATTTGGAAAAACACGTGTTGTTTTAATTGCTTTTGATTCTCTCATAAATTTCTTTTCCATATATTCAGCCCCTAGTGTACATTTTCAATCAGAGTGACATGTTCTTTATGACATAAAAGGAAGGTTAGTTCCTATTTGATTTTACCGGGTATTTAAACAAGTAAAATGTATGAGTAGAGGAGTAATAATACTTTTGAAAGTATATTCATGTAACTGAAAGAAAATTTATTTTGTCTAAAGTGTAGTGTAAAAGAGGATTCGCTTACATTGCAAGTGAAAAAGTAATGACTATATATTTGTCATAGAAATTCCCTATCAGCCGTGTACCTATTCATGATAGAATCGTTTTGTTATGAATGGAGATAGAGGTGCAATGGACATATGAATCATATACAAACAAATTTTTCGTCTTTTTTCAGTAAAATAATGATTGGTGCGATGCTCGCATTTTTTGTTTATAGTTGTTGGTCGGCGTTTGAAACAAGTAAGCAATTTTTTGGAGGAAGTACAACGAGTGTAACAATCGTATTGGCAATTTTCGTCATCCTCATATTGTTAGTGGCATCAATTTTACAATATCGTTTTACAGATAAACAATTTTTTATTTTTCTTATGAGCGTATCTATAGTTGTGAGAGTTAGTATGGTTTTATTTGTAGATGTTCCAATCATCGGTGATATGAAAGCGATGTATGAGTCTGCAAAGCAGATTGCAATTGGCAATAATATAGAGAATGTAACACAGTTACCCTTTATCATTTATGAATCGATGGTTATTCGTATATTTGGTGATACGGTATTTGTTTTACAGTTATTTAATATTTTGTTCTGTACAGGAACTGCATTTTTAATTTATCGTATTGCCGCTATGGTTTTTGGGGAAGAATGTGGTCGCATTGCGTCCGTATTTTACGCTTTATATATTCCAAATATATTTATGAGTTCCTTATTAGCGCCTGAGTCGCTCGCAATATGCTTATTTTATTTTGCTTGTTACATACTTTTATATAAAGGATTAGAACATCCTTATATGTGGGTGCTTTCAGCGACTTTATTTGCATTTAGCAATATGCTGTTCCCAATGGGGTTATTTCTTCCTATTTTTATTGCGGTATATGTGTTGTTAATTGAATTGTTTCAATCTGCAACGAAACAAAAAATACTATTAAAGATGATAGGGATGCTTATTCTATTTTATAGTGTTCATTTTGGCGTGAGTTACGGAATTAAGACGATGGGAATGTCACAATATACGATTTCGAATGAGACGTATGTTCAATCGGTTTTAATCGGTAAAAATCAAAAAAAGGAAAAAATACTGGAAAATCAAACTGTAATAGAACATATTGATCAAAAGTTAAAAGAGATTGAGAGTGAAAGATTTAAACTGCTAAAACCAGTAATGAATCAGTTTTCAGATGAGGGGATAAATTCTATCCTATTCAAATGTGAAAAGCTGATATATATAGCAATAACATTATTCATGGCTATAGCTTTATTACATTTCCTTATTAAGAAACAAAAGAATGAAGGATACATGTTGTTCTTATTGTTGATTAGCGGATATGTATTGCTAAAAATCTTTCAAGTAGATATGGCATACTATAATATTATTATGCCAGCATTGTTTATTTTACAAAGCTTTGGTGTCTATATGAGTTATGTATATTGTCAAAAAATATTTTTTAGAAAATAAAAAGAATCCAAAATGGATTCTTTTTTTATTGTTAGATGATGAAAAATCGTTATTAATATAAGCTTCGCCTTATCGGTTTAGTTCTAGTTTTAGACTATCAGCTGTTAGAGCCATTTTTGAAGAATCATCTTGAATGCCCTTCATTACTTGCGAAATAGCTTCTAATTCATTTTCAATTTTTTTATTCTGTTCTTTCGAATTAGACATATCTTTTACGATTTCATGGAAGTATTGATCTGTCGCGTACATACTATCAGTTCCTTCAGATACGAGAGAACTAATTTGTTTTACAGAAGAAGAAACATGAATAATCTGTTCATTTGTTTTTTCAACGAGTTTTGTAACGTTGGAGATCGATTCTTTCGTTTGCTCTGATAATTTTCGGATTTCTCCAGCTACAACAGAAAAACCTTTGCCAAACTCTCCAGCACGTGCAGATTCAATAGCGGCGTTTAGTGCTAGTAAATTTGTTTGCTCTGCAATTGATTTAACGATATCTATGATTTCGTTAATTTTGTTAGAAATATTGAGAAGTTCATGAGTATCTGTAATGATAGTTTCCATATTTGTTTGAATATATCCCATTCGTTTGTTTTGCTGATTTAATTGTTCTTTACCTTTATTAGCTTTTTCTTCTGATGTTGTTGCTAATGATGTACCGGTTTTGGCAATCTCTACAATAGTTTCGGATTTAGCAGTTAATTTTTGAATAGAAGAGCTTGTTTTTTCAGATACAGCTGCTAGTTCATTTGCAATATGTGTAATTGTCATAGCCGTTATTTCTTTTTCTTTTTCATGTTCTTTTTGAATTTGTTCATACTCAGATTCATAAGCTGCAAGAACAAGCTCTTGTTCAAGTGTGAATAATTTATTTATTACATTTATAGAATATGAAAAATCATCGATTATTGTAATCTTTGTTTGTAAAATCTTTATGATGGAACGGAATAATTCTTGATAGGCAGCCGTATACCATTTTCTATGTAAGCCAATTTGAACATGTCTTTTGGCAATTCTGACACGTTGTTCAATAAAATCTTCGTGCATATCTCCACTGAATAATTCTTTAATATGTGTTTTTAAAGTTTGTTTTAGTTTTGGAATAGAGCTGTAACGTTCAATAATAGTAATTAAATTAGGTTGTTTTGTAATATTGGCATAGAATTTTTCTGTAATCCAATCTATTTCCTCATAAATAAAGGGCTGTAGTACTTTTACAATTTGTAAATCTTCCTTTGAAATATGTAGCATATCCATTTGAATCCTTAATTCGGAATTAGCAGGTACGTTAAAGGTTATTTGTTGTGCCTTACTTAATTCAATTATACTGGTGTTTGTTTTATGAGTATGTTTTTTAAAAACCCCAAGCATCGTTCTTCCCCCTGTTTGTGAAGCGTTTTCATTTTCGTTTCTAATATAATTATATATTTTTATATTCAATTACTCTATATTTGTGTATAGAATAGTATATAAATTAAGAGAATTCTATGTAGAATTCTCTTAATGACCTTTATTAATTTTAGCATGTGTTTTAAAGAAAACAGGGAAATGTACATTATATATTACAGTGACGACACGAATAATGAATGTTACTAATAAACAAACATAGAAAGCTAATACGTGCGCCCCCATTGCATATGTGATTAAGAAGCTAATTGCTCCTAATATAGAAGCGATTGCGTAAATTTCTTTTCGGAATACGTAAGGGATATCTTGGGCGCATATATCACGCAAAATACCGCCTCCAATCCCCGTAATGACTCCCATTGAAACAACTAAAAATGAGGCATCAACATGATGTGACATTGCCGCATTTGCACCAATGGCTGTAAAAACACCTAAGCCAACGGCATCAGAAAGCATAATAACGACTTGAAGTTTATTGATACGCTCAAAAAACATACAAGTAAATAGTGCTGATAATACGCTTACGAAAAAGTAAATAGGTTTTACAAATGCGACAGGAGGCAGGTTACCGATCATAATATCACGAATAATACCGCCGCCGAGCGCAGTAGCTACAGCTAAACAAAGGACACCGAATAAATCTAAATCTTTTTTTAAACCAACTAATGTACCAGAAATAGCAGCGGCGATAATGCCAAGAAACGTAAATATGTCGATTAATAACATGGCTGTAATCCCTTCCTCCTAAAGATGTTCCAGAGAAAAAATATACACTAAAGTTATGTAAATAACAATGCATTTTCGTTACATGTAGAAAAAAAGAAAAAATAAGGAAGGAAAGCGTTTGAAAATGCAAATTTACTTTTTTTATGAGGTAAGGTTGGATAGAAATGTGAGACGTTTAATTAAAAAATATATGTTATAATACATATTTGAGATGAGAAAAATAATAATAATTGTATAGAGTGAATTTAGGTATAAGTTATGGAGGTTCTAGATGTTAAGGGAAAATAGTACAAGTAATAAATTTGAAAATTTTCTATTAATCTTTATTTTGTTGCAACCCATTTTAGATTTGCTTACAGCATTCTGTATAATGGTTTTAAAAATTGATACGACTATTGGAGTTATTACACGTTTATTCGTTATGCTTCTAGGTGGAATATATATTTTAATTCAAACAAAGAAGAGAGAGAGTATAAAATATATATCGTATATAATTCTAGTTGGAATTGTTTTCACTATTGGGTTAATAAATAATAAATTTACAAAGAACCCTATGGTGTTTACAGAAGAAGTTAAGTTTATAGCAAAAGCTTTATATCCGTTTGTTATGCTTACTTGTTATGTGTTTGTTTTTAAATCTTTAAAAGAAAAAAGACATTCAAAAATGCTTGAATATATTACGTATGCATCGTTAATCATAGGAATAGTAATGGTGGTTTCGATTGCAACGGGAACAGATTACAATAGTTATACGTGGTTGAAATTGGGGTCTCGTGGTTGGTTTTATGCAGGTAACGAGCTAGGATCTATTTTAGCCATCATGTGCCCAATTGTTATTTTGTATTCAATTGAAAAAACAAAAAGTATAGGTAAAGTATATTATTGGATTCCTTCAGTTTTAGTTGTCTATTCACTATTTGCAATTGGAACGAAGGTTGGTGTAGGAGCCATCTTTGTGGCAATGGCTATTGCAGTTGTTATGTGCTTTATCCAGGCATATACACAGCGTAAAGATGGAAAGAAAAATGTCTATTTATTAAATGGTTTTATTGCAATGACTGTTTTTGTAGGCATAATGGCATATACACCTTTTTCGCCATTCATGAAAAACATGGGATTCCATTTCCAATTTATTGAACAGCAACAGAGTGCGAAAAATGAAGAGAGAAAGAAAGAGGAAGCGAAAGAGCATAAACCTCCAGTGACAGAGAAAGAAAAGGAACAAGAAAAAGAAAGAGAGAAAGAAAAAGAGAAAGAAAAAGTAGCTGAGAAAAAGGAAGAAACTCAAGCTATTATTTTTAGTGGACGTCAAATATTCGAGCAAATGTATAAAGATTTTTATAAGGAAGCCCCAATGTCTCAAAAATTATTAGGTATGGGTTATGCTGGTAACTATAAAGCAGATCCGAAATTAATTGAACGTGATTTTCATGATTGGTTCTATTCATTCGGAATTATAGGATTTATTTTACTGGTAGTTCCGTTCGTATACTTTGGTATTAAATTCATCGCATGTGTATTTACTAAGTTTAAACAAATATTTACAGTAAGGTACGCAATGGTAATTGCAGCAATCCTGTTAGGATTAGGTATCTCATTTATCGCGGGGCATATTTTAATGGCACCTGGAGTAAGTTTTTACTTAGTATTACTCATGGCATATTTAATAGTTGACTTGGAAATTGAATGATAGAAAAATAAAAGCTAGCATATGTTAGCTTTTATTTTTGTTATAGTAAATAAAAATAAAAATGGAGGATGTAAGAAATGAAAGTGTTGCATATTAATGCTGGTGCAGAAGAAGGTGGGGGGAAAACACATATTATTTCACTCTTATCTCAGTTTCCACAGAAAGAAGTGGAATTAATGGTATTTGAAGAAGGGGCGATTGCTAGAGAAGCGAGGAACCTTGGTATTCAAGTACATGTTTTTACTCAGTCATCTCGGTACGACCTATCAATTCTTTCAAAAATAAAATCATTTATTAATGAAAATCAATTTGACATTGTGCATACACATGGCGCACGAGCGAATTTCTACCTCTCCCTCTTGAAAAAAGGTATAAAAGCGAAATGGATAATGACCGTTCATAGTGATCCAACCTTAGATTTTATGAAGGGGGGATTAAAAGGATGGGTATTTACGAAATTAAATTTACGTTCTTTCAAGAAGGTAGATTTGTTTTTTGCAATTACGGAAAACTTTAAGGAAAATATAATAAAGCTTGGGGTATCAGAAGAGAAAATTTGTACAATTTATAATGGAATTGAGTATGATAATATTCCAGCAAAGGCTTATGATAAGATTGAATTTGGTATCGATGAAGGAGTATTTACAGCGATCCAAGTAGCTCGTCTTCATCCTGTTAAAGGACATAGTATTTTATTTGAAGCGTTACAAAAAATTAAAATCCAAAATATAAAGATACTTTTGCTTGGTGATGGACCTATAGAAGCAGAATTAAAAGCGATGGTGAAACAAAAAAACTTAGAGGATAAGGTGATTTTTCTAGGTTTTCGTACAGATTCAAAAGAATTATATGCATCTGCACACATTAATTTGTTAACTTCTTATAGTGAAAGTTTCCCCCTTGTTTTATTAGAAGCAGCTAATCAGCGCTTAACATCTATTGCAACAAATGTGGGGGATATGAGAAAGCTAATAGTTGATGATACATATGGATGGATTGTACCGATTGGTGATGCAGATTCGTTAGCAAAATCATTAGAAAATGCTTATGAAAAGTGGTTGAATGGGGAATTAGAAGAGATGGGAAATCGTTTATATGATTACGCATCTACTCATTTCTCGCTAAAGAATTTGTATGAAGATACTCGTAGTGCATATAAAAAACTTTTATTGAAATAGAGAGGATATTTAATTATGGCAGTACAAACAGTTGATATTCTAGGCGTTCCTTTCTCTACAATGACAATGGATGAAACAGTCCAATATTTAAAGGAACAACTAGAATCGGAGCAAAATGATACCTTTCAGGTAGTAACAGCGAATCCTGAAATTGTTATGTGTGCAAAAAAGGATGAAAAGTTCCATAAAACATTATTAAATACAGATTTAATTACACCTGATGGTATTGGGGTTGTAAAAGCAAGTGGTATGCTTGGTACACCTGTAAAAGAGCGTGTAGCAGGTTTTGATTTAATGTGTAATTTGTTTGCGAAGTTATCAGAAGAGAATAAACCAGTATCCGTTTTCTTATTAGGAGCAAAACCACATGTTGTACAAGCTGCAGCGGATCATTTAAAGAAGACATATTCAGCTGTATCTATCGTTGGTACGCAAGATGGGTATTTTAAGCAAGAAGAAGAAGAGAATATCGTTTCTCGTATTCAAGAAGCAAAACCAGATCTACTACTTGTTGCACTTGGTTTCCCAAGACAAGAGAACTTTATCCAAAACAATAAGCATCGTTTAGAAACGAAAATGGCTGTTGGAGTAGGTGGAAGTTTAGACGTATGGGCGGGAGAGGTAAAACGCGCACCAAAGTGGATTCAAGCGATTCATTTAGAGTGGTTTTACAGGTTATGTAGTAATCCAACACGCTGGCGTCGTCAGTTAGTATTAGCGGAATTTTTAAAAGAAGTAATGCGTTCAAAAAAGTAGCGAAATCTCGCTACTTTTTTTGTTGATTTTTGATAAATATTTTAAATTTTGGGAATGATGAAGGAGAATTTTTTACACGAAAGTATTTTACTTATGTAATTCACACATGTAAAATGATGTGTAAAGACACCTGTGTGAGGAGGACTTCTTGTGGGCAAGGTAAAAGAAATTTCGAAGCGAAAGCTACTTGGCATAGCGGGGCTTGGATGGCTATTTGATGCAATGGATGTTGGAATGCTTTCATTTGTAATGGTGGCACTCCAAAAAGATTGGGGATTAAGTACGCAAGAAATGGGATGGATAGGTAGTATTAATTCAATTGGTATGGCAGTAGGAGCGCTCCTTTTTGGGATACTATCGGATAAAATAGGCCGAAAATCAGTCTTTATTATTACATTATTACTATTTTCTATCGGTAGTGGTTTAACTGCTTTAACGACGACACTCGCGATGTTCCTCGTTTTAAGATTTTTAATTGGTATGGGGCTTGGCGGTGAGCTTCCGGTTGCCTCTACACTAGTATCAGAGAGTGTTGAAGCACATGAACGAGGTAAAATAGTTGTGCTATTAGAAAGTTTTTGGGCAGGTGGCTGGCTAATTGCGGCTCTTATCTCATATTTCGTTATTCCGAAATATGGTTGGGAAGTTGCGATGGTGTTGAGTGCGGTTCCGGCACTATATGCTTTATATTTAAGATGGAATTTACCAGATTCTCCGAGATTTGAAAAGGTCGAAAAAAGACCGTCTGTTATCGAAAATATAAAGTCAGTTTGGTCTGGAGAATATCGTAAAGCTACAATTATGTTATGGATTTTATGGTTTTGTGTTGTCTTTTCCTATTATGGAATGTTCCTTTGGTTACCTAGTGTAATGGTATTAAAAGGATTTAGTTTAATAAAAAGTTTCCAGTACGTACTTATTATGACATTAGCTCAACTTCCAGGGTATTTCACAGCCGCTTGGTTTATTGAACGTCTTGGGCGAAAGTTTGTATTAGTTACGTATTTAATCGGTACAGCGTGCAGTGCCTACTTGTTTGGAGTTGCAGATTCATTAACAGTTTTAATCGTGGCAGGCATGTTACTATCCTTCTTTAATTTAGGTGCCTGGGGGGCATTATACGCTTATACACCTGAACAGTATCCGACAGCTATTCGTGGTACAGGTGCAGGAATGGCGGCCGCATTTGGTCGTATTGGTGGTATTATTGGCCCGTTATTAGTAGGCTATTTAGTTGCTGCACAAGTTTCACTTTCGCTAATATTTACGATCTTCTGTGGATCAATTTTAATTGGAGCACTTGCTGTAGTTATACTTGGGCAAGAAACGAAGCAACGAGAATTAGCGTAAAAGGAAAGGGGGGACCGAGGTGGTTTCCTTTTTTCTGTTTTTTTAGATAAATAATGGTATAGTAAGAAAAAGGGATTGTTTCTTATTAAAGAGAATGTATACAACAGGACATACGGACAAAGGAATTAGGTGGTTGGATAAATGAAAATTTTACTTATCATGGAAGAGGCAGAAGAGCGAAGGAAATTAGTTGAGAACTTTACTGAGAATATTCGAAATATAGAATGTTTTGAAGCGAATACAGGAACAGAATCTTTGTTAATAATGAAAAAACATACACCAGATTTTGTTTTTTTAAGTTCGCAATTAATAGATGGTACTGGTTTTGAATATGCGAGTTTATTACGAGAAGTAAATTGCTATACGAAATTTATTTTTATGGGTGAGGATATAGAAGAATCCATTACAGCATTTCGTTTTCAAGCATTTTATTATTTATTACGACCATTTCGTGAAGAAGATTTACAATTTCTTTTATATAGAATGGGTAAAGAGCAAGGAGAGAGAGCAAAGAGTTATTTGCGAAAACTACCGATAGAAGGTCAAGAGGGAATTAGATATGTTTTCCCAGAAGATATTGTATATGTGAGTAAAAATAAGGAGAATAAGACGGTTTCAATTTATACAACAAATAATCAGTATATTTCAACATATACACTTCAGGAATTGGAAAATAAACTAAATGTATATGATTTTTTACGTGTGCATAAAAGTTATTTAATTAATATGTCATATGTACAAGAACTGAAACCATATTATAACGGCACGTATAATTTATATTTAGACAGGTATGATGAGCAACCGATTCCAGTCAGCCGTAATTATGTAAAGCGCCTTCGAAATAAAATTGAATTATAGTAGGTAATGAGAGTATTTTAACATGATAAACTAAAAATCCTTCATGATAAGGAGGATTCAACTTAAATATTCAGAAAATTTAGTACAATCTCCACTAAGAAGTAGTATTGGGGGGATTGTATGTGAAGACGTTGAAGTCGATTTTACTTTGGGGGGTTATTACGGCAGTAGGAGCAGGTGCTTTTGGTGTAATAGCTTTATCACAAGGTGAAACTATTAATGCTGTGTGGCTCTTAGTAGCTGCAGTATGTGTGTATGCAGTTGCTTATCGATTTTATAGTAGATTTATAGCGAGAAAGGTTTTTGATTTAGATAATAATCGGCAAACGCCAGCCCATACATTGAATGATGGAAAAGATTATGTTCCGACAAATAAGTGGGTATTATTCGGGCATCACTTTGCAGCAATTGCTGGGGCAGGGCCTTTAGTAGGACCTATTTTGGCAGCACAGATGGGATATTTACCAGGGACAATTTGGATTATTGTCGGGGTAGTGGTCGCTGGAGCTGTACAAGATTTTGTAATTTTATTTGCTTCGATGAGACGTAATGGTAAATCGTTAGGTGAAATGATTAAAGATGAGATAGGCCCTGTGACTGGGCTCATTGCCATGATAGGTATTTTAGGCATTATGATTATTTTATTAGCAGTATTAGCATTAGTTGTAGTAAAGGCACTTATCGGAAGCCCTTGGGGAATGTTTACGATAGCGGCAACGATTCCTATCGCTATTTTAATGGGAGTATACATGCGCTACATTAGACCTGGCCGGGTTGGTGAAGGATCGGTAATTGGTATTATTCTACTTATTCTATCTCTTATTGGAGGTCAGTATGTAGCTGAAAACCCAACGCTTGCAAGTATGTTTACGTTTAGTGGTGAAACAATTGCTATTATGCTCATCGTATATGGATTTATTGCATCGGCATTACCAGTTTGGATGCTTTTGGCACCGCGTGATTATTTAAGTACATTTTTAAAAGTAGGGACAATTGTTGGATTGGCAATCGGTATTTTAATTGTAGCACCAGATTTACAAATGCCAGCAGTTTCAAAATTTATCGATGGAACAGGCCCTGTTTTCTCAGGTAACTTATTCCCGTTCTTATTTATTACGATTGCCTGTGGGGCGGTGTCTGGATTCCATGCGCTTGTTTCATCTGGTACGACGCCAAAAATGATTGAGCAAGAGGGGCATGCACAGCCAATCGGTTATGGAGCAATGTTGATGGAGTCGTTTGTAGCAGCAATGGCTATGATTGCAGCTTGTGTATTAACACCAGGAACTTATTTTGCAATTAACAGTCCGGCAGCACTTATCGGTACGGATGTATCTCAGGCGGCCCAAGTTATTTCTTCATGGGGATTTGCTATTACACCAAATGAATTAAAAGATCTTGCTGTAAACGTTGGAGAACAAACGATTTTATCACGTACAGGTGGCGCACCAACGTTAGCGATAGGTATGGCATATATTTTCTCACAAGTAATAGGTGGGACCGCAATGATGGCATTTTGGTATCATTTTGCCATTCTTTTTGAAGCACTATTTATTTTAACAACGATTGATGCAGGAACGCGTGTCGGTCGCTTTATGATTCAAGATATTTTAGGACATGTATATAAGCCGTTTGCGAAAACAGATTCTACATTAGCGAATGTAATAGCTACAACGTTATGTGTATTAGGCTGGGGATATTTCTTATACCAAGGAGTAATAGATCCACTTGGTGGAATTAATACATTATGGCCATTGTTCGGTATTGCAAACCAAATGTTAGCGGGTATTGCATTATTACTTGGGACGACAATTTTATTCAAAATGGGGAAAAAGGCGTATGTTTGGGTGACACTTATCCCGACTGTCGGATTGTTAATTGTAACAATGACAGCTGGTTATCAAAAGCTATTTCATGAAAATCCAAAAATAGGATTTCTATCTCATGCAAAGGTGTTTCAGGGAGCATTAGATGAGGGGAAAGTGTTAGCTCCAGCTAAAAATGTCGCTCAAATGAAACAAATTATTTTCAATGATTATATCGATGCCGCACTTTGTGGGATTTTTATGATAGTTGTAATCGCCGTATTAATTTCTGCAATTCGAATTTGGATTCAAGTATTAAGAAATAAGCCGATGCCGTTAAAAGAGGCACCATATATTCCTAGGGATGAAAGTGAGTCGAGGAATTATGCTTAAAAAACTACGGCAAGTATGGGGTAAAAGGAAACAGTTTATTAGTTTACTTGTAGGGGTACCAAGTTATGAAGCATATGTGGAGCATATGAAAAAGCATCATCCAGAAGAAGAGATTGTATGTCAGAAGCAATTTTTCGCTGAGGCGCAAGAAGCTAGATTTAATGCGAAAGGCGGCAAGATATCACGTTGTTGTTAATAAAAAAGGGACGAATCTTCGTCCTTTTTTATTTTTTGCTGTTTCACGTGGAACAGCAAAAATAAATAAAAACCTTTGGGAATTATAGGGAGTTCGTATACAATAAAGTAAGGAAAGGGATAGACGAAAAAGTAGGGAGATTATTTTATGTTAAGGGATTTATTTGTAAACACAACAATCATTCTTTCCTTTATCTTTATTGGAGGTCAGCTTTTAAGAGATAGTCCGTTAAAAGAAGGATTCTCTTTCTGGCAGAAATGTGTAGTAGGTATTTTTACTGGAATATTAGGTATATTACTAATGCATTTTGGTGTACATATTGAAGATATTATGTTGGATCTACGCTATCTAGCTGTTATTTTAGCAATTATAGTTGGAGGCCCGATAGCTAGTAGTATAACAGTTATTATGATTTTAATTACAAGGATAGTTTTTACCGAGTACTCTTTAGCCTCTGAATTGGCTTGCTATACAATTGTATTAAGTGGAGTTGGTGTTATCTTTATTGCAAGAATGCAAATTTCCATTATGTTAAAGTTGATATGGTTACACGTATACTGCCTTTCTATTTTAGTAGTACCGATGTATATATTATTTAACGATATATCTGTAGTTGTACTGTATTTAATTTCAAGTATTACTACAGGCTACATAACATTCGTAAGTGCAAACTATGTTTTACAATCCAATGAGCTATTTCAAACGATGAAGCAATACGCAACGATAGACGCATTGACAGGTTTAGGAAACGTAAGGCAGTTTGATCTAGAGATGAATCATCATATTGGTAATAAACACATGGAAAATGATTCACTTTGTTTACTACTTATAGATATTGATCACTTTAAGTATGTAAATGATACGTATGGGCATCCTGCAGGAGACGAAGTGTTAAAACAAATAGGGTGTATTTTAAGAGGAATTTCAACATTTCCGGATTTGGTTTTTCGAAAGGGTGGAGAGGAATTTGCACTTTTGATACCGCAGAGGGGACTATCTTATGGTATTCATCTTGGGGAACAAATCCGTATAGCTGTTGAAAAACATTCATTTCAATTGTTAGATGGAACGAAAATAAAAATCACAGTGTCGGTAGGGATTTCAGAGTATAAAGGATCACAGGAACAGCTTATTCAAGCGGCTGATGACGCGTTATATTACTCAAAAAGAAATGGTAGAAATCAGGTCAATTCTGCATCTTAAAGGTAAGATGACCAGAAGATGTAAAGTTTATTAAAAAAAACACCCACAGAGGCAACGTATTAGCTCTGCGGGTGTTTTTATTTATACGCTAGACAAGCTCTTTCGGTGCAACGAATTTACGATATGCACCATGATGAGTTGGTCCTACGTATTCGTTAATCTTGAATGAGTAACGAATAGCAGCTGTGATAAATTCTTTAGCAGTTTTTACTGCTTCTTTCACAGATTTTCCTTTTGCAAGTTCTGCTGTAATTGCAGCAGAATATGTACAACCAGCGCCGTGTGTGTTTGTAGTATCAATTTTTTCTGATTCTAGAAGATCGAATGTTTCTCCGTCATATAGGACGTCGATTGCAGTTTCTGTACCTAGTTTACTACCGCCTTTAATTAGGACGTATTTAGCACCTAAAGCGTGGATTTTCTTCGCTGCTTCTTTCATGTCCTCAAGAGAATTAATTTTCACGCCGCTTAATTGGTAAGCCTCAAATAAGTTTGGTGTTACAACTAATGCTTTTGGAACTAAAACGTCACGTAAGCAATCATTCGTTTCAGGATGTAATGCTTCATCTGCGCCTTTACATACCATAACAGGATCAACTACTACGTTTTTGAAATTATGCTTTTCAATTGTTTCTGCAACCATTTCAATAATTTCTACTGATCCAAGCATACCCGTTTTTAAAGCATCTACGCCAACACCTTCAATTGTTGTTTCTAATTGTGGTTTTAATGTAGAAGCTGGGATTGGGAATACGTTATGTGCCCAACCGTTATGTGGATCCATCGTTACGATCGTCGTAAGAGATGTCATTCCATATACGCCAAGTTCTTGGAATGTTTTTAAATCTGCTTGTATACCAGCACCGCCACTTGTATCAGAACCAGCGATAGTAAGTGCTTTATTTAATGTCATTATGAAATCCCCCTCAAGTGATATAATGAAAACTATGTTTTCACCATTATATCAATGTTACGAATAAGTACAAAGTGAAAAGTAGATGATTTACTTTAGAGGCGATTTAAAATCTTGTATGTAGGAGATTGAGCATGTTTCGAGATAATCGTACAAATGAATTAGTTATATTAAAAGAAATTGCAGAAACACTAAATACATCAAATGATACATATCATGTATTGCAAGCGGTGCTAGAAAAATTGCTAAGTGTAACAGGTTTGACGACAGGATGGATCTTTCTTGCGGATGAAAATGGGAAGTATACGAAGTTGATCGATTACCAGTTACCAGAGGCACTGACATATGAAAACAAACGCCCGATGTGTGAAGGTGAATGTTGGTGTTTACGTGGATTTGTAGATGGGAAATTAGAACGAGCTGTTAACATTATTGAATGTAAAAGAATTAATAATGCAATTGAATACAATTGGGGAGATACAGAAGGAATTCTTCATCATGCTACAGTTCCTTTAAAAGCAGGAGGAGAAAAGTTTGGCTTATTAAATGTAGCGAGTCCAGGTAAAACACATTTTTCAGAAGAAGAATTAGTATTGCTCCAATCCGTTGCTTTCCAAATTGGGACGGCTTTAAAACGAACGAAATTATATGAAAATGAAAAACGAAGAGCACATTATTATGTGAAATTGGAACGTTTTATTCAAGATTTAAAAACAATTCATAGGTTTAATGTATTACCTGAAAAAGTTGTAAATCACGTAGGTGAAGTATTTCAATGGAATCAAGTGGCGTTTTTTATTAGAGAAGAAAAAGAATTATCTTTGCGAGCGTCTTTTAGTCAGGAAGAGTTACAAGAAGATGTAAAAGAAGCGGCAAAGAAGGCGCTAGTAAAAGGTGAATCGGTTCTTTTAAAACGTCAAATTGGTCATAATGTACATCTAAATGGAGCTGTTATTGCTACGCCAATACATATTCAAAGCCATGTATTTGGTGTTTTATGTGTAAGTTTAAATAATGGAGAATTTGATGTGAATACAATAGATGTAATCCAAGCGCTATCGAATCATATTTCGTTAATAATAGAGAATTTAAGATTAAACGAGCAGCGTCGTGAACTTGTACGAATGGAAGAAAGAAATCGATTAGCAAGAGATTTACATGATTCTGTTTCACAGAAATTATTTTCATTAACCTTTATGACAAAAGGTGCTGAGGCAGTTTTAAAAGGTCAAAACGAAAAAGTGGATCGATCTTTGCATGACATGCGTGAACTAGCGCAAGGGGCATTAAAAGAAATGAGGACATTAATTTGGCAGCTTCGTCCGGCAGGATTAGAAAAAGGATTATTACCTGCTCTAAAGCAGTACGGTGAAAACTTAGGATTGAAAATTAGGGAGCAAGTTACCGGTGTTCGTGACTTACCTCGTGTGGTAGAAGAGGCATTATGGCGCATTGGACAAGAAGCGTTAAACAATGTAAGTAAGCATGCAGGTGTAAAAGAAGCGACGGTTTATTTTACAGTGACTGAGAAAAATGTATCATTAGAAATAGTTGATCAAGGAAATGGCTTTGTAGAAAAAGATATAAAAGAGAAAAAATCACTCGGTATGACTACGATGCGTGAAAGAGTAGAATTAGTTAGTGGAACAATTAAAGTTGTAAGTAGCAAGAGACGAACGAGCGTAAAAGTAAATGTACCATTATGATGTGAAAATGAGGGAAGTTTGTGAAAATAAAAGTATTGTTAGTTGATGATCATACAGTCGTTTTAAAAGGGTTAGCATTTTTCTTGAGTACACAGGAAGATTTAGAGTTAGTTGGAGAAGCAAATAATGGGAAAGAAGCATTAGTGAAAGTAGGAGAAACAAATCCTGATGTTGTACTAATGGATTTATATATGCCCGAAATGGACGGTGTTGAAGCGACAGCGTGTATTAAAAAAGAATATCCGGATGTGAAAGTAATTGTATTAACTAGCTTTTCTGATCAGGCGCATGTGTTACCAGCATTAAGGTCTGGAGCAAGTGGTTATATTTTAAAAGATGTAGAACCGGATCAACTTGTTGAAGCTATTAGAAGCGCATATAAAGGTAATATTCAATTACATCCCGATATTGCGAGCACCCTTATCTCTCAAACATTGCCTCAAGAAGAGAGGGCAGAGGAACATTTCGTTCATGTAGATGTATTGACAGCAAGAGAAAACGAAGTGTTACAACTATTAGCAAAAGGGATGAGCAATAAAGAAATTGCCTCTGTTTTAGTTATTACAGAAAAAACGGTTAAAGCACATGTAAGTAGTATTTTGAGTAAATTAAACTTATCTGATCGCACGCAGGCAGCATTATATGCAGTGAAAAATGGGATTGTATAAGACGAAAGTCGTAAGACCTAGTTCGCCTTTAGGAGGTGGACTTTTTTTATGGAAAAATACGTCTATGTGAGGACGAAATTGTCTTGATATAAAGATAAAATATGTTTGTAAGCAACAAAACAACAATTACAAGGGATACCTTTTTTAAAAACATATAACAACGTAAGAGTGAGTATTAGGAGGAAGAAATAATGGCAACAGTTTTATTCGTAAAAGCAAACAATCGTCCAGCGGAACAAGCAGTTAGTGTGAAATTATATGAGGCATTTTTAGCAAACTATAAAGAAGCACATCCAAATGATACAGTAGTAGAACTTGATTTATATAAAGAAGAATTACCATATGTAGGCGTAGACATGATTAATGGTACATTCAAAGCAGGTAAAGGATTTGATTTAACGGAAGAGGAAGCAAAGGCAGTAGCAGTTGCTGATAAGTACTTAAATCAATTTTTAGAAGCTGATAAAGTTGTTTTCGGTTTCCCATTATGGAACTTAACGATTCCAGCAGTATTGCACACGTATATTGATTATTTAAACCGTGCTGGTAAAACGTTTAAATATACACCAGAAGGTCCAGTTGGACTTATTGGAGATAAAAAAATCGCATTATTAAACGCACGCGGTGGCGTATATTCTGAAGGTCCAGCGGCTGAAGTAGAAATGGCTGTTAAATATGTAGCAAGTATGATGGGCTTCTTCGGTGCAACAAATATGGAAACAGTGGTTATTGAAGGACATAACCAATTCCCAGATAAAGCAGAAGAAATCATTACTGCGGGTCTTGAAGAAGCAGCTAAAGTAGCAAGCAAATTTTAATTGAAATTATAATCGCCACTCAAAGAAACAGTATTAACATAAACGTTAATGCTGTTTCTTTATAGTTTTAACTCATCAGCAAGTTTTTCTAATTGACTTCGATCTTGTATATAATATGTTCGGCCTTCTTTTTTTAAATAATTTTGCTGGCAAAACTGGTTTAATACGTATAAAAGGTGACGATAACTGACGTTTAAGTATTCTGAGGCTTCGGTATGTTTTTCGGTATAGCAATTATTTTGTTCTGTTAATAGAATAAACGTCGCTAATCGATTTTCGAACGGATAACTATTGTTTTTTGCATAACTTTCTGTTCGGGCAATTGTTTTTTCGCCAATGAATTTGCATAGTTTCTGTAAAAAGGTAGCATCTTGCAATAAAAGATGCTGACAATCTTTAAGAGGAAGTGCTAAGCAAATACAATCATCGATTACCTCAACTGCTTTAGTAAAGGATTCTACACCAATTAATCCTAATTCTCCAATGAACGAAGGTGCTTGAATAAAGTTAATTAATGAAACCTTTCCGTTTTTGTGACTCATATATATTTTTGCTTTCCCAGAAATTAAATAATAAAGATAAGGGAAATCAACCCCTTCAGTACATATCTTTTCTTTCTTTTGAAAGGAATGTAGCTCAGCATACGGTAAGACATCAAAAGAAAAAAGAGTGTGGAGATTGTAAGTTTGCATGTAATGAGAAATTTCTTCGTTGTTTTTGCTGACTTTCATATTTTCACCTCATATTTAGTATGAGATATCTCCTATTATTTTTACAAGAAAGAATGATACGATTTACTTAAATTTGTTTTTGTAGAAAAGAGAGTGTGAGGGGTTTATGAAAAAATATAAAACCTTGTTGTTTGATGTAGATGATACACTGTTAGATTTCCAGAAGACGGAGAAAGTGGCATTACGTATGCTTTTTGAGGAGAAAGGGATTCCTCTAACTAGTGAGGTTGAAGCGCGTTATAAAAAGTTAATAAAGGTCTTTGGGATGTTTTTGAAAAAGGCGAAATCAACCGCGATGAAGTTGTAAATACACGTTTTTCCATTTTATTCAAAGAGTACGGGAAAGAAGTAGATGGGATATTATTCGAAAATAATTACCGTAGCTACTTAGAAGAAGGAAATCAACTCATACAAGGTGCATTTGAATTTATAAATCAAATTCAAAATGAGTATGATTTATATATAGTGACAAACGGCATTTCTAAGACGCAAGATAAACGTTTACGTAATGCAGGGTTACATTCATTGTTTAAAGGTATTTTTGTTTCTGAAGATACAGGTTTTCAAAAGCCGATGAAAGAGTATTTTGATTATGTTTTTGAACGGATTCCTAACTTTGCTTCTGAGGAAGGGCTTATTATTGGGGATTCATTAAGCGCCGATATTAAAGGTGGATATGTAGCGGGAATAGATACTTGTTGGTTTAATCCAGAAAAGAAATTAAATGATAGCGAGATTGTGCCAACATATGAAGTGCATAGTTTTGAAGATTTATACGCTCTATTGAAGCGGCATGTGTAACAAAAATAGGCAGTGGAATTTTTGTCCCTACTGCCTACTTTTATCCCGCATTAACGGGCAGTAAGACCCCCACCTCAAAATTTAGCGGAAGCAAAGAAGTTAGGTGGGGGTCGGGCTGCCCGTAAATGCCCGATTGGTGAAGGCTAATAATCAGTGGGGGATGAACAAAACCCCCACTGATTAAAGTTTCACTTTATTAATTTGTAGTTTCGTTCCGTTTAGGGAGCGGAAATGCATTACCAATCGCTGCTGCCCCGAGCATTGGTAATAGTAAATTAAGCGGGAAAAACATAAGTAGTAGCAAAGTTATAGCTATTGGCTTTCGTAACGCATAGCTCGAAATCGCTGTCGTTACGATGGCCACAGATGCTACTGGATCTATAGGAAGAATAGAAGCTATAGCGTATCCAATACTTGACCCTGAAAATATAATTGGGAAAATATGTCCACCACGCCACCCCGTATTTAAACAAACGGCAGTAATGCATAGCTTTAAAACTCCTGAAAGAAGTAGTATCCAAAAGGATAAATGCCCCCATTCAACAACTAATTCTTTTAATTGATGTTCCCCTGAAAATAATGTGTACGGAAGAAAAGTGCCTACAATTCCTAATAAAATACCACCGATAATTCCAAGTGTAATTTTGTACTTTGTAAAAGGATGAATTAACTTCTCTAATATGAATTCTAATTTGAAATAAAAGAAACCAATTATAGCACCAATACTAGCAAGCGGGAGAAATGCGATCCATTCATTGAAAGAAAGTGAACCTTCTCCAAAATCAACAATAAAGGATCCTCGATTATCGAGTTTACTCAGTAGTAAATAAACAGAAAAACCTGCAAAAGTAGTAGTTAAGTATACTATTGCTTTTTTTCCTTTAGAAAATTCGTTAATTTGCTCACTCTCATTTTCATTTGGGGCCAAGTAACCGAATAATGGTGCATTAAAAATGACACTTAAAGTAGCACCAATTCCAACCTCTGTTAGTTCATTCATTCCCTTTAAAGCAAATTTAAAGCGATCACCAACCCATGTGCAAAGTCCGCCAATAATTCCAACAAGTGCGGCTTCTGGACCGAGACTAGCCCCAAATATTAAGACAATAATCGCAGTTAAAGTAGCTTGATGGACAAAACGGTATTCAATCCTACCTGTTTTTTTATATTCATCCATAACCTCTGGCATAAGACGTGGATATGTACCAAAGTATTTTTGTGATAAACCAACAAGAATCCCGCCGATTGTGGTTACGCAAAGGGTGTAATAAGGGGGGGAAGAGAAAACGCTAGGTAAATAACCCCAAATAAAATGGATCCCGATATTTATCGTAACTAAAAATAGCCAGACTGTAGCGCCTACTATGGATCCTAGAAGAATGCCATATAAGACGATTATATAATGCATGTCTTTTGTATTTGTCATGTTATACCTCCGTTATGCAAGTTTTAGTAGGAAAAGGTTGCAGATGTTAGTGTGAAATGGATTGAATATGTATAGTATCTTTTTGAGAGGATTGCTTATTCAACATGTAGGGCGATTTTTTGAATTTATAGTTTAAGTTACTTATTTAATTTTATAGATTGATTTGAGTTTTTTAAAGGTCTTTTTTGAAATAGAATGGAATATATTTCTTTTGTTGCTTTCTATAAAACTGTTAACGTTTATTTTAGAACATTCGGAAAAATCGATTGACATTAGGAAATTATTGCTATAAAATCAACGGTAATTGCATAGTCTTATCAAGAAAAGGTGGAGGGACAGGCCCGATGAAACCTTGGCAACAGCCGTATAACGGAATTGTGCCAAATCCTGCAGGTAATAATCCTGAGAGATAAGAAAGAGCCTTTAGAGCGTGTTTTCAAACTGCTCCTTTCTTATTTTCAGGAAAGGGGCAGTTTTTTATTTTGTATAAAAGAAAGGAGAATGAGAGATGGGAGAATCATGGGGAAAAGGAACGATTTGTGTGCAAGGTGGCTATACACCAAAGAATGGTGAACCACGTGTTTTGCCGCTTTATCAAAGTACAACGTATAAATACGATACGTCGGATGATTTAGCAGCACTATTTAATTTAGAGGCAGAAGGATATATATATACGCGTATTGGCAATCCTACTCTAGCTGCATTCGAGCAGAAGTTATCAGATTTAGAAGGCGGTGTAGGAGCGGTTGCAACAGCTTCTGGGCAGGCAGCCATTATGCTAGCAGTTTTAAATATTTGTAGTAGTGGAGATCATCTTCTTTGTTCTTCAACAGTTTACGGGGGGACGTTTAATTTATTTGGAGTAAGTTTACGTAAGCTTGGCATTGATGTTACGTTCTTTAATCCAAATTTAGCAGCAGATGAAATTGTGGCACTTGCTAATGATAAGACGAAACTCATCTATGCAGAATCGTTAGGAAATCCAGCAATGAACGTTTTAAATTTCAAAGAATTTTCAGATGCAGCCAAGGAGCTGGAAGTACCTTTTATCGTTGATAACACATTAGCGACTCCTTATTTATGCCAAGCGTTCGAACATGGAGCAAATATTATTGTTCATTCTACGACGAAATATATTGATGGGCATGCAAGCTCTTTAGGTGGCATTGTAATTGACGGAGGAAATTTTGATTGGACAAAAGGGAAATATCCTGAGCTTGTTGAACCAGATCCAAGTTATCACGGCGTAAGCTATGTTCAAAACTTCGGGGCAGCAGCTTATATTGTGAAAGCACGTGTTCAGCTGTTAAGAGACTATGGAAATTGTATGAGCCCATTCAATGCGTATATTAGCAATATTGGCTTAGAAACACTGCATTTACGAATGGAGCGTCATAGCGAAAATGCTCTCGCAGTTGCCAAGTGGCTTGCTAACCATGAACGTATTGAATGGGTGAATTATCCGGGGTTAGATAGTAATGAAAATTACTCGTTAGCACAAAAGTATTTGAAAAAAGGTGCTAGTGGAGTTTTAACTTTCGGTATTAAAGGTGGATTAGAAGCAGCAAAAGAATTTATCGCAAATGTAAAACTAGCGACTCTCGTAACGCATGTAGCTGATGCAAGAACTTGTGTTATACATCCTGCTAGTACGACGCATAGACAATTAAGTGCTGAAGATCAGCGTTTAGCTGGTGTTACATCTGATTTAATTCGTTTATCGGTTGGTATAGAAGATGTTTCTGATATTATTGCAGATTTAGAAGCGGCATTAGTCGGAGGCAAACAACATGCCGATCATAATTGATAAAGACTTACCAGCTCGTAAAGTATTGCAAAAAGAAAATATTTTTGTAATGACGAAGGAACGAGCAGAAACACAAGATATTCGGGCATTGAAAATTGCTATATTAAATTTAATGCCAACGAAGCAAGACACAGAGGCACAATTACTTCGATTAATTGGAAATACACCGTTGCAATTAGATGTTCATTTGCTTCATATGGAATCACATCTGTCTCGTAATGTAGCGCAGGACCATTTAACAAGCTTTTATAAAACGTTTCGTGATATTGAAAATGAAAAATTTGATGGGCTCATTATTACAGGAGCACCAGTTGAAACTCTTTCTTTTGAAGAAGTAGATTATTGGGAAGAGCTTAAACGTATTATGGAGTATTCAAAAACGAATGTAACATCCACGCTTCATATTTGCTGGGGGGCACAGGCTGGTTTGTATCATCATTACGGCGTTCCGAAGTATCCCCTTAAGGAAAAAATGTTCGGCGTATTTGAACATGAAGTCTGTGAGCAACATGTGAAACTGTTACAGGGGTTTGATGAGTTGTTTTTTGCCCCGCATTCCCGTCATACAGAAGTACGAGAGAGTGATATTAGAGGGGTGAAAGAATTAACGTTGTTAGCAAACTCTGAAGAAGCTGGTGTTCACCTTGTTATTGGGCAAGAAGGAAGGCAAGTTTTCGCCCTCGGACATAGTGAATATAGTTGTGAGACGTTAAAACAAGAATATGAACGAGATCGTGACAAAGGGTTAAATATTGACGTGCCAAAAAATTATTTTAAACATAATAATCCAGATGAAAAGCCGCTTGTTAGGTGGAGGAGTCATGGGAATTTATTATTCTCTAATTGGTTGAATTATTACGTGTATCAAGAAACCCCTTATGTATTGTAAAAAAAGATTGTGTAACACGTGGCAACGTTTTCTTTGTAAGGATTACTCTTTATTTTTCCGAATGTTCAAAATACATTGTTTTTCAGATTTTTTACTCATATAATTTCATCTAAACACAATTTTTGAGGGGTGGACAGTATTATGAAAGAAATTCAGGTTGGTCTATTAGGTCTTGGGACAGTTGGTAGCGGTGTAGTTCGTATTATTACAGATCATCAAGAGCGACTTATACACCAAGTAGGTTGTCCAGTGAAGGTAACGAAAGTATTGGTGCAAAACATTGAGAAAGAGAGAGAGGTAGAGGTACCTTCTACTCTATTAACACAAAATGCAAATGAAATTTTAGATAATCCAAATATTGATGTTGTCATCGAAGTGATGGGTGGCATTGATGATGCAAAGGCATATATTTTACAAGCTTTACAAAGTGGGAAGCACGTTGTGACTGCAAATAAAGATTTAATGGCGTTACACGGAGCGGAACTATTAGCAGTAGCAAAGGATAATAAGGCTGATTTGTTTTATGAAGCAAGTGTAGCTGGAGGAATCCCGATTTTGCGAAGCATCGTAGAAGGACTTTCTTCAGATCTTATTACGAAAGTAATGGGAATTGTAAATGGAACGACAAATTTTATTTTGACGAAAATGTCAGATGAAGGGAGAGCATATAACGACGTGTTAAAAGAAGCCCAACAACTTGGATTTGCAGAAGCAGATCCAACATCAGATGTAGAAGGTTTAGACGCGGCAAGAAAAATGACGATTTTAGCTACTCTCGGTTTCTCTACAAACGTAGAGCTTGGAGATGTGAAAGTAAAAGGAATTACTTCTATTACAGAAGAAGATATTGAATATAGTAAGAGCTTAGGTTATACAATTAAATTAATTGGTCTTGCAAAGAGAGATGGCGAAAAATTAGAGGTTACAGTTGAACCGACTTTACTTCCCAATACACATCCTCTTGCGGCAGTGCAAAATGAATATAATGCTGTGTATGTGTACGGTGAAGCGGTAGGAGAAACGATGTTTTATGGGCCGGGAGCAGGAAGCTTACCGACAGCAACAGCGGTTGTTTCGGATTTGGTTGCTGTGATGCAAAATATTAGACTAGGGGTAACAGGAAATAGTGCTGTAGTCCCGCAATATCAAAAAGTATTAAAAGAGCCAGACGAAATTGTCGTGAAAAAGTTTTTAAGACTGCATGTAAAAGATGAAATTGGTGTATTTGCAAAAATTACTTCATTGTTCTCTGAGCGCGGAGTTAGCTTTGAGAAAATTATTCAAATGCCGCTTGAAGAGAAAGGGAAAGCAGAAATTGTAATTGTAACGCATCGTGCTTCTCTTGCGGATTACGAGTACATTCTACATACATTGCAAGGGTATGAAGAAATTGATTGCGTGAAAGCAAATTATCGAATTGAAGGGGATGCTAAGTAGTATCTCTTATCATAAAGTGAAACGGGGTGTCCATCCTAAGTTGATCATTAGTCTTCACCAATCGGGCATTTAGGGGAAGTTATCTCCCGCCTAACTTCTTTGCCTTTGCTGGACTTTGAGGTGGAAGTTTTACTGCCCACAAATAACGGGATAAAATAAAAAAGAGCCTATTAAGCAGCTTGCTTAATAGGCTCTTTTTTATTTAAAATCTGCGTACCAATTTGAATAAATGCTTGAATGATCCAACCTGTTGTAAAGGATAAGATAATTGTTCCAAAATAGATGGGTCCATCTAATAAGAAGCTTAATGTTAAAAATAGAAAAGCCAATGAAATCTCTGTTTTTCTAAACGTCCATTTTCTCTTCTCAGCAACTGTTAAAACGAAAGCTTCTTGAGGTGCTGCGCAAAGGTTTGTTGAGACATAAAGGCCAATGCCAGCTCCGACAAATAGATTTCCACAAATAAGTGTTATATATTTTGGAAGAGAGCGGATAGCGTCCATAATAATTGTAATGGAACCAATCCAGTCAACAAAAAGAGAAATAAGAATCATCGTTACAATTGTGCCGATTGTAATTTGTTTTTTATTCCAAAAGAGTACGATAAGTGTAAAAGCAAAGTTAATCATGAAAATCCAAAAACCAATACTTATCCCGAAATTTTGATATAGTGCAATAAAGAAGGAATCGTAAGGGCTAAGTCCAAAGGAAGTAATTGTCGTCATCATATTAATACCGATGGCGAGAATGAGTAAACCGCCAATAAAAAATATATATTCTAATTTGAATCGAAGCATAGTTGTATATCCTTTCTAAATGTATTTGCTAGGAAAGGATATATTGTGGAAAGCTTACCAGGTCAAGCGAGAATTTTTGAGGAGAAGGAGAAAATGAGATGACGAATATAAGAAAGATTGCTGAACTTGCCGGGGTATCGGTTTCAACCGTTTCACGTGTACTAAATAATCATCCATACGTGAATGAACAGAAACGAAAAGAAATTTTAGCAATTATAGAGGAATTGAATTATACGCAAAATGTGAACGCGATTCATTTAGTGAAAGGAAAAACGAATGTAATTGGCGTTTTATTGCCACACGTAAATGATCAATATTATAGTGCTATTATTGAGGGGATATCAAAAGAAACGGCAAAGAATAATTATAATATGATGCTTTGCCAGACAAATTACAGCGAAGAAAGAGAACTAGAAATTTTGCATATGTTAAAAATGAAAAAGCTTGATGGGGTTATTATATGTTCCCGTGCAAATAGTAAGGAGAAACTTGAAGAATATACGAAATTCGGCCCGATTGTTATGTGTGAAGAAATAGATTCGAAATGCATTTCAAGTGTGCATATTGATTACTACAAAGTATTTTCGCATGGGATGAAAAGCTTAATAGATGTCGGTCATACACGTATTGGATATTGCATTGGAAGAAGTAATAGCATTAATAGCCAAAGACGAAAGAAGGCGTATGAAGATTCGCTTCAACAGAGTATCGTAACACCGTTAGAGACCTGGAAATTTGAGGGCTGTTTTACAGTGGAAGATGGACGCAATGTAATTAGAGAATGGGCTCATATGTCAGTAAAACCGACGGCGTTCCTTGTATCTTGTAACCATATTGCAGCGGGGATGGTTACAGAAGCAAAAAAACAAGGAATTCGTATTCCAGAGGATATTACGATTATCGGGTGTGATGATCAAGAGGTAGCAGATATATTAGGTATAACAACAATTTCCCATCCTAGTAAAAATGTCGGGATAAAAGCGTTTGAATTATTATATGAAAAGATTAATGCAGAGAAATTAGATGTGAAACATATAGAGTTATTACCAAAGTTAGTAAATAGAGAAACGACGTGATAGGGAAGGTGTGAAAATCGCTTTTCAAAATTTCGTTTGGTATAATTATGGACAATCTAAGAGGGCTAAAAGGGGTTTTGACATGAGATCAAAAGTAGTAAAAGTAATCCTACTCATTACAATTGCATCTTTTTGTTTATTTGCATATGGCTTTGTTTCAGGTGTAAATGATGTATTAAATCCGAAAGCTTCAAGTTTAATTAAGAAAACGGATGTAGTAGCAAAAGAGAAAAAGAAAACGGGAACATTGCAAGTCGTTAGTTTAGGTGATTCGTTAACGCGCGGCGTTGGTGATAAAGAAGGCATTGGCTATATTGGACGAATGAAAGAAGATTTACAAAAAGATTATAAGCAAAAGGTTGCACTAACTAACTTGGCAGTGAGTGGTGCGAAAATGCCCGATTTATTAAAACAAATTGAAAGCAGCGGTGCTCAATATTCAATTAAGCAAGCAGATGTGATCGTTTTAACAATTGGCGGAAATGATTTATTTCCAGGCTGGGAATCGCTTGGAAAGATAGATTTAGAAACATACCGTCCTGATACGGAAACGTTCCAAAATGAAGCTAAGAAAATTATAGAACAAATTCGTAAGTTAAATACAGATAGCCCTATTTTTTGGCTAGGTTTATATAATCCTTTTGAAGATGTAGAAGATTTAAAAGGGTCTTCAAACATTGTTGTGGATTGGAACGCTTCTTTAGAGAAGTTAGCGTTAAATGATAAAAATGTATATATTACACCGATATTTGATTTATTTCAAAACCGTGGAAAAGATTTATTATACTCTGATCATTTTCACCCGAATGAAGTAGGGTACACATATATGGCAGAACGATTAGTTCAAAATGTTGTGAGTAAGTTAAAACTAGAACAAGGAGGGGTAAAATGACGACGATACTTTCCGTGCGAGACTTGAAGAAGGTAATTGGAAAGAAGACTCTTGTAGAGAATATTTCCTTTGATGTAAAGCAAGGAGAAGTGTTCGGGTTCCTAGGACCGAATGGTGCTGGAAAGACGACTACCATTCGAATGTTAGTCGGATTGATTAAGGCGACAGAAGGTACGATTTCTATCGGTGGTTATTCGATTAAGGAAAATTTCAGAGAAGCGATGCGTCAAATTGGGAGTATCGTTGAAAACCCAGAACTGTATACATATTTAACAGGATGGGAAAATTTAAAGCAATTTGCTCGTATGTTAGGTGATATATCAGATGAACGTATTATTGAAATTGCTCAAATGGTTCATTTGGATGAAAGAATTCATGACAAGGTAAAAACGTACTCACTCGGTATGAAACAGCGCCTTGGAATTGCGCAGGCGCTCCTTGGGAATCCAAAGTTGCTCATATTAGATGAGCCAACGAATGGTTTAGATCCAGCTGGGATTAGAGAACTTAGAGAATTTATACATAAGCTTGTGAAAGAAGAAAATATGAGCGTGTTTATTTCAAGTCACTTGCTAAGTGAAGTACAAATGATATGTGATCGTGTCGCAATTATTCATAAAGGAAAAATGATAACAGTTGCCAAGGTTGAAGAGTTAATTAAAACAGCAAGTGATCGTGTAGAATGGATTGTTACACCAATTTCTAAGGCGAAAGATATGCTAGAAGCGGCCGAGGAAGTAAGAGAAGTGAGTGTAGAAGGCGAGCGATTACTATGCCGCATGGATATTGCATCTATAAGTAGTTGGAATAAACACTTTGTAGAAAATGAGATAGATGTGCATAGCGTTAAGGAGCTTGTATTTACGCTAGAAGATTTATTTATTGAACTCACAAGGGGTGAGCAGCATGCGTGAATTTGCGAATCTAGTTTTAAATGAATCAGAAAAGATTTACCGTAAGAAACGTATTTTTGTTGTCATGCTTATTTTAGCAATATTAATCCCGCTTTTTGTGTATGCGCAGTATCGTGAAATAGAAACGACACAAAAAAGACTCGGTACAAAGGATTGGAAAGTTTCATTACAACAGCAAATTGTTGATTCCCAGAACCGGTTGAACAATTCTAGGTTGCCAGAAGAATGGCGTGATTGGTTAAAAGTAAGAGTTGAGCAACAACAATATTATTTAGATCATGATATTAACCCGATGGCACCGGGTGCACCGACTTTTGTCAGAGCATTTATTGAACAAGGAATTACATTGTTTATTCCGCTTCTCGTGATGATTGTCGCTATTGATATCGTTTCGGGAGAACGGAGTGATGGGACGATGAAGATGTTACTTACGCGGCCGATTCGGCGCTGGAAAATACTACTTAGTAAATACGTGACGATGTTATTTTTCATTTCGCTCATACTGCTTCTTGTAGGTTTGTTTGCTTACATATTATCAGGGCTTGTATTTGGGTACTCGGGATGGAATTTACCTGTTTTAACTGGATTTGTCATTGATAAGGAAACGTTAAATACGAACTTTGTGCACCTTATTCCGCAGTGGCAATACATCTTAATGGCGTATGGCCTGGCCTGGTTTGTTGCTATTGTTGTCGGAACTATATCGTTTATGGTTTCTGTTTTAATTCGCAATACACCAGCTGGTATGGGTGTTATGTTAGCTGCATTAATTGCAGGTGGTATTTTAAGTTCATTTGCAACGTCTTGGGAAGGCGCAAAATATATTTTTAGTGTGAACCTATCATTAACGGATTATTTATCAGGAAAATTACCTGCATTACAAGGTTTATCGATGGGATTTTCTTTGATGAATTTAACTGTTTGGGCAGTTGTTTCCCTTATTATTTCGTTCGTAGTATTTACAAAACAGGATATGTTGAATTAATTAGACAGGAAGTGACAGTATGGAAAATGTTTTAAAAAATGATTGGGGGCCGTTATTGGCACCAGAATTTGAGAAAGAATATTATCGCGAATTGGCTAATTTTTTGAAAGAAGAATACAGTACACATGTTGTTTATCCAAAGATAGAAGATATTTTTAACGCTCTAGAGTATACAAGTTATGAAAATACAAAGGTCGTTATTTTAGGACAAGATCCATACCATGGACCGGATCAAGCGCATGGTTTAAGCTTTTCTGTGCAACCCGGTATTAAAACGCCACCGTCGTTGTTAAATATGTATAAAGAACTTCGAGATGAATATGGGTATGGCATTCCAAATAACGGTTATTTAGTAAAGTGGGCAGAGCAAGGAGTTTTATTATTAAATACTGTATTAACAGTTCGGCAAGGTGAAGCAAATTCTCATAAAGGAAAAGGATGGGAGCATTTCACTGATCGTGTAATTGAGCTATTAAATGAACGTGAAAAACCAGTTATTTTCATATTGTGGGGACGCCATGCACAGGCGAAGAAGAAGTTAATTACGAATCCAAATCATCATATTATCGAATCTGTACATCCAAGCCCATTGTCAGCAAGACGTGGTTTCTTTGGAAGTAAGCCGTACTCTAAAGTAAATACGATTTTAGCTAATATGGATGAGAGAGAAATTGATTGGGAAATTCCAAATTTGTAAAGTGAAACTTTAATCAGTGGGGGTTTTGTTCACCCCCTACTGATTATCAGCCCTCACCAATCGGGGTAAATAGAAAAGGTAGTTAACAGTCGTTAACTACCTTTTTATTATCATTGTTGCTCGTTCTTTAATTTTGCATCTAGTACAAAAGTACCAAATGGGATAACTGATGAAACGAATGCCCCAAGTGCCCATAAAATTGATTTACGGTGTACGATTGTTACTTGAATGACTGCAAAGATGAATAGAATAAATAGAACACCATGAGCCATGCCTGTAATTTTAACAGCTGTTGCAAATCCTGCGAAGTATTTCAATGGCATTGCTACAAATAATAGTAATAGGAAAGAAATCCCCTCAACTAGTCCAATTGCTCTTAATCGTCCGATTGGTGTAGATAACATGTAAAGTAGCCTCCTTTAACGTATGCTTGTTTATAGTAAATTTGTATTCTTTTTCAAAATAAAATAGTCTATTTTGTTTCATTATATACAAAAAGAAAGTTTACACTACGAGAATAGTGCAAAGTTCAAAATATAGTCACAAAAGCACGAGAATTTAAATAAAAACCTATTTGAAGTGTTTGACTTCAAATAGGTTTTATGAATGAAAATATTAAACAAGTACTTCTGTTTTTAAAACGAATTTCTCTACAACTTTTGCAACGCCATCGTTCATATTTGTATCTGTTACATAGTTTGCAATTTCTTTAATATCATCTGGCGCATTACCCATTGCAACACCAAGACCTGCGAATTCAATCATCGCTTGGTCGTTATAGCTATCGCCCATTGCGATAACTTCTTCGCGTTTAATACCAAGTTTTTGGATGAGTTGGTTTAGGCTTGTTCCTTTTGTAACCCCATATTCAGTAAATTCTAAGAAGAATGGTTTTGAACGCATCACGCTTAATTGGCCTTCTAGTTGTTTTTGTAGTTTCTTTTCTACTTCAACAAGGCGTTCAGCTTCTTTGTTCATTAATACTTTTACTACAGGCTCTGTTACAGCGGCTTTAAAATCATCTACTACAACGATTGGCATACCAGTAATGTCGCCCTCAATTTCAGTATACGGATTATTTTCTTCTGTTACGATATCATCGCCAATGTAAGTATGAATCCATACATCTTCAGTTTTACTAATTTCAAATAGGTTGTGAACGATTTCAGGAGATAGCGTGCTACTAAAGATTTCTTCATTTGTTTTACAGTTAATAATTTTTGCTCCGTTAAAGGATAGAATGAAGCTACCATATTCTTCTAATCGAAGTTCTTTTGCAACATTGCGCATACCAAACGTTGGGCGCCCAGAAGCAAGTACAACTTTAACGCCGCGCTCCTGTGCTGTCATTAAAGCTTCTTTCGTACGAGGTGAAATTGTATGGTCATCGCGTAATAAAGTATCATCTAAATCTAAAACAATCATTTTATAAGTCATATAGAAAATTCCTTTCTTTAATTGAAATCAAAATACATGTTCATGAAGATGTTGAGGGATAATAGTAAAACATCAAACCTCTTTGAAAAGAAGTAGATAAAATATTATGAGTGTGTTGCTCATAATATTGGTTAATAACCATTGGGGATGAATAAAACCCCAATGATTAAAGTTTGATTTTATCGTAACAACTCTAAAGGTAGAGTGCAATAATGGAAGTTTTCCAATTTACGATAGTTGTTTTGCTGTGGAACGAGAAAATAGTATTTCTAGCAAGATTGCCATTACAGATCCAAGAACGAGACCGTTACTTAAAAAAGATGCTAGAAATGGTGGAAGTGTGGAATATGCTCCTGCTGGAACAAACATAACCCCGACTCCTGTAAAGATGGAAAGACCGGCTACTTTAAATAATCGTTCTTTATCCTGGACAGTTTCGTATTCTCGAAAGGCGAGGCCAATCATGCTTGCGAATACAGGATAAATAGCGGCATAACCAACTGCAACTGGGATTGCTGCAAAGAATGAAGTGATCTTTGGGAATATACTAACGGCAATAATAAAGCTTGATCCTAATATAAATGGAAGGCGTTTATAAATATTAGTCGTTGCAATAAATCCTGCTGATCCAGAAATAGCAACAGGTCCAATAGCTGAAAATAGACCGCCTAGCAATTGATTTATTCCCGTTATAATACCAGCTTGTTTAAAGCGATCTGGAGCTGCATCTGTTTCGTATTTAGAAACAACCTTTTGTACAACACGAATACTTGCTAACATATTTGTTAGAAGTAATAGTGTAACGAAAATGACTGTAATTGCCATGTTCCATTCAACGCGAGGCATTCCGAAAACGAATAGAGATGGAAGACGGATTATGTCTGTTACAGGTGTTACAGGATTAGATAATCCGAAGCATGCAAATAAAATCCAGCCGCAGACAATACTGAAGAGAACGGAATATTGTCCAATAATAGGTAGCTTCATAATGAAAAAGGATAGTAAAATAACAATGAGTGAAAGAATAAATACTTTTGGTTGTACTTCTGTATGTTGTCCATCAAGACCAAACATTCCTTTTAAGAAGGAGCCACTGAGTTGCGTGACAAGAAGAAATAAATATGTTCCAATAACTGTCGGTGTAAAGTAGCGAACTAGTTTATCAATGAGTCCAAAAACGCTAAGAATAATGCAAATAATACCGCTTAATAAGAAAGCATATTGAAGAACTTTAAGTGTCTCATTGCTTGATCCAAATAATATGACGCCTAAACTTGCGTAAAGGGAGAAAATTCCCCACCAAAGGCCAGCAGGACCTTCTTGAATAGGAAGTTTATGCCCAAATATAGCTTGCAAGAGACCAGCAAAGCCTAGAACAAATAATGTTCTTTGTACGAATGCGATAGCTTCAGCGCCATCAAGACCATAACTAGTTGCGACACCAATTGGTACAATAAGGCTTCCCGCTAAAATAAATAGTGCCCATTGTAAGGCGGAAAGAAATGTCTTCATTATATCAACCTCTTTCATAGATTCCGTATCTAGTATATACGTATTTTATTTCCACTGGCAAAGATTGTAGATAGAGAAAAGAGTTGAAACACGATATGAATGCACGTAAGCAATTAAGGATAGCTGTTGTATGTATGACCTTTGTTGTAATTTTAGGAATACTAGGATTTATGACAATTGAAGAGATTAGTTTGTTTCAAGCATTTTGGATGACGATGATTACTGTATTGACTGTTGGATACGGAGATGCCGTTCCTGTAACGCAAGCAGGGAAAGTATTTGCGCTCCTTATTATTCCTGTTGGTGTTGGTATTGTTACATATGCAATTGGAGTAGTGGCAGCTATAATTATTGAAGGGAATTTATTTCATGCAGTGCGGAGGAAGAAGATGGATAAACAAATAGCACAGTTACAAAATCACATTATAGTATGTGGTTGCGGTAGAGTGGGGCTTCAAGTTGTACATGAATTGCAAGAAAAGAAAATTCCATTTGTTGTTGTCGATAAAGATGAAAGCATATTAGAGAAGGAAAAGCTTTTGTATATACATGGAGATGCGACGGAGGATCAAGTTTTACATCATGCTGGAATTTCAAAAGCGGCTGGTTTAGTTGCTATTGTTGCAAATGATGCTGAAAATGTATTTATTACATTAACGGCAAGAGGATTAAACGATGCAATTAAAATTGTAGCAAGAGCGGAAAAGCAAGAAACCGAAGATAAATTAAGGCGTGCTGGTGCAAATAAGGTTATTAATCCATCTAGTATGGCAGGAATTCATATTGCAAAAGGTATTGCGAATCCGCTAACAGTTCATTATATTGATACAGTACTGTATGGAATAGAGCAATCATTTGTAATTGAAGAAATTTCAGTCGGAAACGATTCTATCTTAGTCAATAAATCGTTACTAGAGAGTGATGTGAGAAATCAATTTGATGTAACAATTTTAGCGATTTTGAGAAGTGGGGATATTATACATAATCCGACGGGGCAGGAAAAATTGCAAGAACATGATATGATAATAGTATTTGGTTCAGTAGAGAAGCTGGGGCAATTTGAGAAAGAACTACAAAGTACGAGGTGATAAGGAATGCAAATATCGAGCGATAAGATTTTAAATAAAATGGCGAATGAAATTGCAAAGGCAAAAAGTAGTCAAGGACAAAAATCAAAAGATCATTTATTAGTTGTGCGTGCTTTATGCGATTTACTATTAGATGAACAGGTTGAATCTTCTACGTATAGAGAGCCGCAAATTCAATCGCAAGTAATTGGATCGCAGCCTATAACAACAGTTCAACCAGTCCAACCAGTTATACCGGTTTCTGGAGAACCTGTGTATATAAAAGAAGAAGGTGCAAATGGTAATTCTTTATTTGATTTTTAAGGATTAAATCGTTTGGCTTATATGAAAAAATTGCTTATGATAAAAGTAAAAAAGGGGAATTAAGATGAAAATTTTCTTTTTACTAGGTTGTATTGCAGCGGGGCTATCTGTTGCGTTAGGAGCCTTTGGGGCACATGGTTTAGAAAATAAAATTTCTGCGAAAATGTTAGAAGTTTGGAAAACAGGCGTTACATATCAAATGTTTCATGCAGGTGGACTATTCGTAGTTGCTCTATTGATGGATAAGATTCAATCATCACTTTTAACTACTGCTGGTTGGCTTATGGTAGCTGGGATTATTATGTTCTCAGGTAGTCTTTACGCACTAAGTACGACAGGTATTAAGTTCTTTGGTCCAATTACACCTCTTGGTGGTGTAGCGTTTATTGTGGCGTGGATTTTAGTAGGAACTGCAGTAGTAAAAGGGTTATAAAAAAACAAAAGCTGGCATTTGCCAGCTTTTTTTTATGGTCTCGGAGCATAAGTTGCTTGTTGACTAGGTAAATACGTAATCTCTTCTGGGAATTCTACATAATCTAAGTAGATCATTAATAGTAAAAAACGTTTCCCTGATTGTGGTTCACTAATAACGATATGATCACGTCCGGCCGCTTCGATAATCCCTGTATAAGATTGTGTACCGAGCGAGCTACCACGCTCATAAGTCATTACAACTGTAGCTTGCTTTCCTTTATTTAAGCGAAGAATGTTTTCAATGTATGATTGCTCGAGCGGTAACATCCCTTGAGAAACTGCAAGTTGAGCCTGAGCAGCTTGTTGTTGCATTGCTTGCTGTTGCTGTTGCTGCGCGGTCATTTGTTGCGGTTGTACGTAAGTGCCTGATGGTTGATAAAAACCTGTTCCATAGTACGGGTTTTGTTGCTGTGCCATTCAAAAATCCCCTCCTCATTTTCATTCCCTAATATACGCTTGGACAGTCTCCGGCAGATGGCTGGAAGAAGCAGTGCTTTTTAAAGCGACCAGAATTTTGTTGGTCATACCAAGTTGGCGGACAAGGACCTTCAGGCCTAAAAAACCATAAGGCAAAGTTAGCGGGCCAAAAACGTTGTCCTTGAATGGTCCGTCTTGCTAATGCGATATCTTGCTCCCTCGCTCGCTGATAAAAATATCCTTTTTGAGTTGCCTCAAAACCACCAGGATTTTGATAAACCATTTGACGTAAATTACGTATCCTTTTAAAATCTAAACAATTTCCACGGACACGATTTACCCCAACGTTTCCGACCATTAGCATTCCTTGTTGCCCTTCTCCTTCGGCTTCAGCACGCATCAGTCTAGCTAATAACTTTACATCTTCTTCGTTATAAGCAATAACACCCATTATGTGTCACCTCTCTTTGTGGAATACCTTTTGGAAAGAGGTTTATCCCGCATTAATGGGCAGTAAGACTCCCACCTTGAAATTTGGCTGGAGCAAAGAAGGTGGGTGGGAGATCAAACTGCCCCTAAACGCCCGATTGGTGAAGGCTAATAATCAGTGGGGGATGAACAAAACCCCCACTGATTAAAGTTTCACTTTATCTCTAGATGAAGTGTGGAACAATTACTAGTTCATACGTATGAGGAAAAGGACTCAGATATGACAACCAAACGAAGTTTTACATTGAGAGAGGAAAATAAAAAAGCTAGCGTGTGCTAGCTTTTTATCATTAAAATATTTTGGACCATAAGTTTGAGAAGAAATCACCAACGGAACGCATTGTTAATACGAACCAATTTGCTTTTTCTACTTCTTCTGTCGTTTTTGCAGCAACCTTCATGCTCTTATTTCCATCTAAGAAACCATATTTATCAGTTGATTCTAAAACGATGGAACCCACCTTTGTATCTTTCTTAATAGGAGCAATTAAATGTCCATCTTCAGCGAGTGACTTATCTGCTTCAGTAGAAATTTTGTAAGGTGATTTGTCACCCTTTTTCGCAATTACTGTTATTTCTTTTTCAGGTGCAACAGTTACTTGATCTGCTTTCCCTTTTACTACAGAGATTGTATTATTTTTATCAATTTTCAGCTTTTGTTTTTCGAAGCTATTAAATCCATATTCAATTAATGCACGAGATTCTGTGAAACGTTCGTCCATTGATTTTGTCTTAATAATAACGGAAATAAGACGTAAATCACCACGTTTTGCTGTAATAGTGAATCCATATCCAGCCGTATCAGAACTTCCTGTTTTCAAACCATCTGACCCTTCATAAGCGAAAGCAGCACCTGGTAACATCCAGTTCCAGTTTTCCATACGAATTGGCTTCGGATGATTATCCGGGAAGTTTCTAAATCTTTGTTTTGTATCCTCTAGCATTTCTGGATACTTTGTAATAATTGTTTTTGAAAGAATACCCATATCGCGAGCTGACATGGAGTTTTCTCCATTCGGATCAGTTCCTTCAGGATGTTTCCCTTTTAAATCAGCGTTATTTAACCCAGTAGCGTTTACAAATTTATATTTCTTTAACCCTAGTTTTTTTGCATGGTCATTTGCAAGATTTAAGAAGTTTTTTTCGCTTCCTGCAAGAAGTTCTGCTAAAGCAATACTAGATCCATTCGCAGAGAAGATAACGATAGAATGATATAATTCTTTTACAGTATATTGACGTCCTTTTTCAAACGGTACGTTAGAGAATTCGTTATTACGAGAGACTTCATAAGCATAATCAGAAATATTTACTTTTGTATCCCAAGTAATTTTCCCTTCTTTAATTGCCTCTAAAACAGCATAAACAACAATTAATTTTGACATACTAGCGATAGCTAGTAATTCATCTGGATTTTGCTCATGCAGTATTTTTCCTGTATCTGCATCAAATAGAAGTGCAGCGGCTGCCTCAATATGTATTTTTTCTTCCGCATGGGATGTTGTTACTGCTAAGGAAGAAATTGGCAATAAAAGCAATAGTAAAATAGACAAGATTTTCTTCATATAGATTATCACCTTCGCATCGGTATTTAGCATATAGCTCGTATCATTTTAGCATAACTTTATATATAAAAAGGTTACAATTTTACAAGAAATTTGAAAAGAATTTGTCGATTTTTGTTCAAATTTGCGGAGAAAAGAAGTTTTTTGAGGAGAAATATAGAGGGAAATAAAAAAAGGAACGAAATTCGTTCCTTTTTTACTATTTATCCAGCTATTGGCCAGGCAGCCCGATTGGTGAGGGCTGATTAAAGTTTCACTTTATATGTGTAAAAATTTCTCTACTTTTTCGTTCGGTAAAATGTTTCCAACGAAAAATGTTCCGAATTCACCATAACGAGCACTTACTTCATCGAAGCGCATTTCATATATAAGTTTCTTAAATTGAAGAACATCATCAGCGAATAATGTTACGCCCCACTCGAAATCGTCGAATCCGACTGATCCTGAAATAACTTGGCGTACTTTACCTGCGTACTGGCGACCGATTTTACTGTGACTGTACATCATTTTTTTACGTTCTTCCATAGGAAGCATGTACCAGTTGTCATCACCTTGGCGACGCTTGTCCATTGGATAGAAGCAAATATGATTTGCTTTTGGTAATTCAGGATATAAGCGAGCTAAAATTTGTGGGTTTTGGTATGGATCTTCATCAGCTGGAAGATAGTTGCTTAGTTCAACAACAGATACGTAAGAATATGCAGGAACCATATATTCAGCTAATGTTGTTTTATTTAATTCTGTTTCAATTTCATTTAATTCTTCCATTGTTGGACGTAAAATCATAAGCATAATATCAGCTTTTTGACCAACAACTGTATACATTGCGTGACTACCTTTTTTTGCAGTAGCTACTTCGTTCCATTTTTCAACGACATTTAAAAATTCAGACACAGCTTGTCCGCGTTCGTCGCTAGATAATGTTTTCCATGCAGCCCAATCAATAGAACGTAAATCATGTAGACAATACCAGCCATCTAACGTTGTTGTTGCTTCACTCATTCTATTCACCTCAGTTAATGATAGTTTTACACGTTAACTATAGCATATATAGTTTTAAAATCATCTATATAAAGTTCCGGCACATAAAATTGTCACATTTATATTTATTAGAAATCGGGAGAAAATAAGGCTTAAGTAGGACATATTTTTCGGCTGAATTTTATGAAAATATAATCATTTTCATTTTATCTATTTTTTGGGAGCTATAAGTTTAAAATATAGAGGAAAAGCAGTATTCTTAAAGATAGAGTTTTTTAACATATGTAGGAGGGTTTATTCGTGAGCAACTTATTTACAACAGTAAAAGAAAAAGTTCAAGGAAAAGGCATTTCTATCGTACTTCCTGAAGGAACTGATGAAAGAATTTTAGGCGCTGCAGAGCGTTTAGCAAAAGAAGAGTTAGTAAAACCAATTTTAGTTGGTAATAAAGAAGAAGTTAGCGCAAAAGCTGCTAGCATGAATTTAACATTAGCAGGCGTTGATATTTATGACCCAGCTACATACGAAGAAATGGATGCAATGGTAGCATCTTTCGTTGAACGCCGTAAAGGTAAAGCAACTGAAGAAGACGCTCGTAAAATCCTTAAAGACGAAAACTACTTCGGTACAATGCTTGTATACATGGGCAAAGCACATGGTTTAGTAAGTGGTGCAGCTCACTCTACAGCTGATACAGTTCGTCCAGCACTTCAAATTATTAAAACAAAACCAGGCGTTACAAAAACTTCTGGCGTATTCATCATGGTACGCGAAGAAGAGAAATATGTATTCGCTGATTGCGCAATTAACATTGCACCAAACAGTCAAGATTTAGCTGAAATTGGTATTGAAAGTGCGAAAACTGCTGAACTATTTGGCATTGACCCACGCGTTGCTATGTTAAGCTTCTCTACAAAAGGTTCTGCGAAATCTCCAGAAACAGAAAAAGTTGTAGAAGCAACTCGCATTGCAAAAGAAATGGCTCCAGAATTAACTTTAGATGGAGAATTCCAATTCGATGCTGCATTCGTACCATCTGTAGCTGAGAAAAAAGCTCCAGGTTCTACAATTAAAGGTGATGCTAACGTATTCGTATTCCCAAGCTTAGAAGCTGGTAATATTGGCTACAAAATCGCTCAACGCTTAGGTAACTTCGAAGCAGTAGGACCGATCTTACAAGGTTTAAACATGCCTGTAAATGATCTATCTCGTGGATGTAACGAAGAAGAAGTATACAAGTTAGCTTTAATTACAGCAGCTCAAGCACTTTAATTCTATAATGAATTGCTATGAAAAATGACCACCCTTAGGGTGGTCATTTTTATTTTTCTAAGCCAAGTGCTTTATTATTACGATCAATAATACGCTGTAAATTCGTCTCATATAAAGGAACTTCATCTACTGTTAATTGAGATGGTGTTAACTTTGGAGCGAATTGCTGTAATGTTTTTAAAAGACGCATCATTAAATCTTGTACTGTAATTGTTTCACCAAGTAATTCTGAGAGTGAGGCCATTGTACTCGGTACAATTTCAGGATACGTGAAGCGTGTTTCTTCTCCTTGAATTGCTACATTGTAAAAGTCGCGAACAAGCGCAGCGCGTTCCGATCCGCTTCCTGTAGCACATAAGTAAATTTGTACAGCAACCCCACCGCGAATACGGCGCTGAGAAATACCTGCGAATTTTTGGTCGCGAATACTTAAATCATAGCTACCAGGACAATAAGAACCAACAATTTCTTTTGCCTCGATTGTAACGTCGTAATCTTTTAACATTTCCTTAATTAAATGCCACATTGTATCGTATCCCAGATCAATATCGATACCTTTTTCTGTTTCTTGGAATAAAAGTGATACGTTTAACACACCTTCATCAAGTACGACCGCAAGTCCACCGGAATTACGAACGATAACATTGAAGTTGTTTTCTTTTAAAAAGGAAATACCTTCTTCTAAGTGTGGTAGGCGTGAATCTTGAATGCCGAGAACGATTGTATTGTGATGAACCCAAGAACGCATTGTTGCAGCGGATGCGCCATTCCCAATACTTGTGCATAATGTGTCATCCATTGCGAATGATTGCAAGGCATGGAATGTCGGTCCTAAACTAGACTGATCTACAATACGCCACTCTGGCTGAGATAAAATTGAACGGGAATTGCTCATATAACTAACCCCTTATCTTTAAAATGACAATCTCTATTATAGCAAAAAATGATGAAAGGAGTTTTCCCATATATAAAGAGAGATTTTAAAGTAAAAGAAGCATGTGTGCTTGAAGTGAAATAATAAAAAGGATGCATTGCATGCATCCTTTTTATTCTGCAATTTTTTCTAAATTACCGTTTCGATCCATTCGGAAAGAAGTTTGCGAACGTTCCTCATCATCCATTACTGCTAATTTACGAGCGCGGTTCATAATATTCATAAGTGTTTCGTAATCCTCTTGTACAGTATGAGATTGTTGTTCTAATTTTTCTAGTTTCTTTTCTAGTTCTTCATTTCGCAAGATTTGTGATTTAATTTCTTGTTTCAATCTCGTATTCTCGTTTTCAAGACCGGTTACTTTTATATTTGAAGATCCAACAGTTTGTAAAAAGTAAATAACATCTTGCATTGTGATAGAGCTTTTTACAGCAGGGATAGTAGGCTCTTGATATAGACTAGCTTCTTTATATTGTACAGTTGTTTCCTCTTGTACTAGTTCTTCATAATCAGTTATCGCTCCTGAAGCTGGTGGTGTATAAAGTAAACGTTTTTTCGCTTGTTCACCGCTCGCAGCACGCATTTTATCTTTACGATGTTTTTTTGCTAGTTGAAGAGCCTGCTCATAACTATAGCGAACAACGGCATTCCAGCGGAAACCACAAGCAGCGGATGTGCGATTTAACTGATCTCCTACCTCCTCAAATGCATTTAATTGCGTACTTCCTTCTCTAACATGGCGAAGTACCGTTTCAGCAAGTAATAAATCATCCTCGTCTGTCCAAGCATCTTGTCTTACTTTCATAGATTCAACTCCCTTTCTTTTTATGAACTTCCTATTTTTATAATGGGCAAAAAAATGTGCTTTTATACAAAGCTTTTAAAAATATGGTAGATTTCGATGAAAGGAATAAAGTGAAACTTTAATCAGTGAAAGTTTTTTCCGTCTCCCGCTGATTATTAGGGGTTTTTACGGGCAGTGGATTTTCTACCTAACTCTCTCACATTCGCCGAATTTTAAGGCGGAAGTCTTACTGCCCACAAACAGCGGGATAAATTTTGCCAAGAATGATGGAAGCTTCTGTAGGAGAGCATAAAAATATGTAGCTTTATATGAAGGAAAGAGCGTCGCAAGGAAACTTGCAACGAGCTTAAAAGAGCGGTAAAATACCATTTAGTGTTTATTTTTAAATGTACTTGAGAAAAGTTTAAAATAGAGGAAGTGTTATATAATGGGAAACGAATTTCGTGTGTGCGATGATTGTCAGGCAACGAACGTTAAAACGTTAATTCCGAAGTTAAAAAAAGTAGATTCATGTGCAACGATTGAAGTTGCATGCCAGTCTTACTGTGGTCCTGGTCGTAAAAAATCATTCGCATTTGTAAATAATCGTCCAGTTGCAGCTCCAACAGAAGATGAATTAATTGTAAAAATTGAAGCAAAGTTAAATAAGTAAGAAAAGGAAGAGTGAACAGATTACTCTTCTTTTTTTATACCCATAAGAGGAATGAGTTATTCTACGGAAGCTTAATTGGTTATTACTGATAGTCAGTGACAGATGAACATCAAATGTTCATTACATTGTCAATTTATATGAATTTGTATTTCAAAATAATGGTTGACAGCCTTTTGAAGCGGTGGGTAGAATAGAAAGTGTCTGATTCTGATAATCATTATCAAGAATAAGCCAATTCACCTAATTTTTTTATTACTATTTGAGAATAAATTTCATTTTATTAAATATATGTTTTTGGTTAGGATGGTTGAGGGATGGAAGCGAGCGCAAGGAGTATAGAACAACAAGAAGAGAGTGTTAAAGAGATTAAGAGCAGGCCGCTCATCGCTTCTATTATTTTAGTAGCGGGTACAATTTTGTTAGCTTTAAGCATGGCAGTTTCTATTTCGTTTGGCGCGGCAGATATTAGTTTAAAGACTGTATGGCAAGCTGTGTTTCAGTTTGACGGATCTATTACGCATCATAACGTAATTCAAGAACTTCGCATGCCTAGAGCAATAGGGGGCGTAGTTGCAGGTGCCTTTTTAGCAGTATCAGGAGCAATTATGCAAGGTATGACGCGAAATCCACTTGCATCACCATCGTTAATGGGGATTACAGATGGCGCTGTATTCGGGATTGCAATTATGTATGCATTCTTCCCTAATTCACCTTATTTAATGTTTGTTATCGCATCTTTTATTGGAGCTGCGTTTGGCGCAAGTATTGTATATGGAATTGGGTCTTCTTCACCAGGTGGATTAACACCTGTGAAATTAGCTTTAGCAGGTGCAGCAATTAGTGCTTTATTAGGGGCAATTTCATCTGGAATTGCGCTGTATTTCAATCTTGCCCAAGAGGTGAGTATGTGGAATGCAGGCGGAGTTGCTGGAGTGAAATGGCAAAGTATTAATATGTTAGTGCCAATTGGTCTAGTTTGTCTCTTTATTGCAATTATGATGTCGAGGTATATTACAATCTTGAGCTTCGGTGAAGAAATTGCGATTGGACTTGGTCAAAATACGACATTAATTAAATTTATCGGAACAGTACTTGTTCTTGTGTTAACAGGTTCTGCAGTTTCTATGGCAGGGTCAGTTGGGTTTGTTGGTCTTGTAATTCCACATATGACTCGTTTCCTAGTAGGCTCAGACTATAGATGGGTTATTCCATGTTCTGCAGTCTTAGGTGGATTGTTAATTGAGTGTGCAGATATGTTATCTCGCGTTATTAATCCACCATTTGAAACGCCAATTGGAGCAATTACAGCGCTAATTGGGGTTCCATTCTTCCTCTACTTAGCACGTAACGAAGGGAGAGGAAAAATGTGAGGACGAGCATTTTAACAAAAAAGAACGTTTCTGTTTTAACAATTTTAGTAGGATTAATCATTTCTATATTTCTTATTAGTTTAAATACAGGAACTTTTAAAATACCACCAATGGATGTATTAAAGTCATTGGTTGGACTCGGGGCTGAAGATCAGTCAGTTATTTTATTTGAATTTCGTATGCCGCGTATGGTTATCGCTATATTAGTAGGATCTGCGTTAGCCATGTCAGGTGCAATTCTGCAAGGACTATCAAGAAATCCACTTGCTGATCCAGGTATTATAGGTATTAACGCTGGAGCGGGATTAACGGTTGTTATATTCGTCTACTTTTTCTTTGGAAAAGTTGGGACAGGTACATTTTTATCTGTATTTATCCTTCCATTTTTCGCCCTAGTTGGTGCGATATTAGCGGCAGTTATTATTTACTTATTAGCATGGAAAGACGGCGTTTCATCGACTCGATTAATACTTGTTGGTATTGCCGTTGCGGCTGGATTTGGTGCCGTTAGTTTAATTTTCTCTATGAAGATGACATCTAACGATTTTCGTTTTGCTACGATTTGGTTAGCAGGAAGTCTCTGGGGTACAGATTGGAAATTCGTATTAAGTGTACTTCCATGGATGGTTATTTTCTTACCGCTTGCTATTAGTAAAGCACACATATTAAATGTAATGAATTTAGGCGACTCTACAGCTGTTGGCCTTGGTGTAAACGTAGAAAAAGAAAGACGTAAATTATTATTTATTGCAGTTTGTTTAGCTGGTGCATCTGTTGCGGTGGCGGGCGGAATAGGTTTTATCGGTTTAATGGCTCCTCATTTAGCGAGACGCCTTGTTGGTGGTAAACATCAAATCATGTTACCAACTGCAGCATTAATAGGAACGTTCTTGCTTTTATTTGCAGATGTAATTTCAAGAAGTGTGTTGCCAACTTCAGAAATACCGGTCGGTCTTGTTATTTCTGTAATTGGTGCACCATATTTCATATATTTACTTATGAGGACAAAATAAAGGGAGGCTTTTTGTATGGCAACTTTAGCAGTTGATTCGGTATCTGTTGGCTATAATGAAGGATTAATTATTGATGGATTAACAGTTGAAATTCCGGAAGGAAAAATTACAACGATTATTGGACCAAATGGTTGTGGGAAATCCACATTATTAAAAACGGCTTCTCGTATTTTGAAGGCGAAAAAAGGTACTGTTTATCTTGATGGAAAAGCAATTGAGAAACAGCCAACGAAAGAAATCGCAAAGAAAATGGCGATCTTACCACAAACTGCAGAAGTGCCAACAGGCCTTACTGTGTTTGAACTTGTTTCATATGGACGTTTTCCTCATCAAAAAGGATTTGGAACATTGAAAGAAGAAGACTATCGCTACATTCATTGGGCACTTGAAGTGACGGGAATGACAGAGTTCGCAAATCGTTCAGCAGAAGCCTTATCAGGTGGTCAACGTCAACGGGTATGGATTGCGATGGCTCTTGCACAAGGAACAGATTTACTTGTATTAGATGAACCAACGACATATTTAGATATGGCACATCAACTTGAAGTATTAAACTTACTGAAGAAATTGAACCAAGAAGAAGGTAGGACAATTGTGATGGTTATTCACGATTTAAATCATGCTTCTCGTTTCTCTGATCATATGATTGCATTAAAAGCAGGTAAGTTAATGAAACAAGGAACGCCAGATGAGGTTATGACAAGTGAAACACTTCGTAACGTGTTTGAGATTGAAGCGCAAATCGTTCCATGTCCAGTAAACTGTAAACCGATTTGTTTAACATATGATTTAGCGATGATTAGTAATCAATTGCGTAAAAAAGCATAAGTAGAACCCCCTCGTAAAGAGGGGGACTTCTAATGGACGTTGAGCTTCTTACTTATAAATGGGAAGTTGAACGCCCGTTAGAATGGGTCATTAACAACGGTTAATAAATATATATTGATTAATTGTTATTTTTGTTTCTTATAGTTCATCCTAAATTATAAGATAAATACAGCCAGAAGGAGTGGGAACATGAAGAATTTTAAAATGGCACTATTAGCAATGGTACTAGTGGTTACTTCTGTACTATTTGCAGCTTGTTCTAACAAAGAAGAAGAAAAGAAAGCAGATGCGAAGACTGAAGAGCGCACTGTAAAACATGCAAAAGGGGAGATTAAAATCCCTGCAAATCCAAAGAAAATTGCTGACCTTAGTGGTTCAACAGAAGAATTATTAATCTTTGGTATGAAACCAATTATTACAGCTAATACATCTCAAGAAAAAATTGATGCACATATTGCAAATAAATTAAAAGACGTTAAACCAGTTGGTTCTGCTTGGGGCGATAAAATTAACATCGAAGCAGTAGCTGCTGCAAAACCAGACTTAATTCTTGTAAATAATCGTCAAGAAAAGATTTACGATCAATTATCTAAAATTGCACCAACAGTTATGTTAAACACTCCATTAGATCAATGGCGTCCAAAGTTTGAAGAAGTAGGCCAAATTCTTGGTAAAGAGAAAGAAACAAAAGAATGGTTTAAAAAGTATGATGAAAAAGCAAGCAAATTACATGATAAAATTATCGCTAAAACTGGTGATGCAACATTCATGAAAATGGCTGCATATCCAAATGCATTCCGTGTATATGGTGACTACGGTTACGGTAGCGTAATCTTTAATGATTTAAAATTACCAGCAGTTAAAGGTACACCAACTGATAAACCATTAGTACAAGTACAAAAAGAAGCTTTAATCGATTACAACCCAGATTACTTATTTGTATTTACAACGGGTGACGGTTCTCAGCGCCTAAAAGAATTCCAAGAAGAATCAATTTGGAAAAACATGAATGCTGTTAAAAATAACCACGTATTTACAATTAAAAATGAAGATCTAAACAAAGGTTACTTCCCACTAGGAAAAGAAATGATCTTAGATGAAGTTGCTGAGTTCGTTTTAGGAAAATAATGTATAAAAAGAAATCACTTTTACTTCGGTAAAGGTGATTTTTTCTTTATATAAGGGCAATTAATACAGTCTTTCATTTCTTTCTGTTTCCTATTTCGTTTATAATATATAGTAAGAATGCAGTAAAGAAAGGGGGATGTCGAAAAGTGGTATATTTAAACGACAAACTCAGCGAAACAAAAGTGTTTAAAGACCCAGTACATAAATATGTGCACGTGCGTGATCGTGTTATTTGGGATTTAATCGGAACGAAAGAATTTCAACGCTTGCGCCGTATTAAGCAGCTTGGAACAACATTTTTTACATTTCACGGTGCAGAGCATAGTCGCTTTACTCATTCGTTAGGTGTATATGAAATTATTCGTCGTATGATTGATGATGTGTTTGATGGCAGACCGAACTGGAATGCTGAAGATAGATTGTTATGTTTATGTGCAGCATTACTTCATGATGTCGGTCACGGCCCATTTTCTCATTCGTTTGAAAAAGTATTTTCATTAGATCATGAGAAATTTACGCAAAAGATTATCGTAGGAGATACGGAAATTAATCGTGTATTAAGTCGTGTGGATAAGGACTTCCCGCAAAAAGTGGCAGATGTAATTGCGAAAACATCTACTAATAAATTAGCGATTAGTATGATTTCAAGTCAAATTGATGCAGATCGTATGGATTATTTATTAAGAGATGCTTATTTCACAGGTGTAAAGTACGGGAACTTTGATATGGAACGTATATTGCGTGTCATGCGTCCGTATGGGAATCAAGTAGTTATTAAAAATAGTGGTATGCATGCTGTTGAGCATTATATTATGAGCCGTTATCAAATGTATTGGCAAGTATATTTCCATCCGGTAACGCGCAGTGCAGAAGTTATTTTAACGAAGATTTTACACCGTGCTAAATCATTGCATGAGAAGTATTATGCGTTTAAAAATCATCCTGTTCATTTCTATTCTTTGTTTGAAGAAGAAGTGACAGTAGAGGATTATTTAAAGCTAGACGAGAACGTAATGTATTATTACTTCCAAGTATGGCAAGACGAAGAAGATCCAATTTTAAGTGACTTATGCCGTCGTTTTATGAATCGAAATCTATTTAAATATGTAGAGTTTACAGATAAGCACGGTTTAGATAATTGGATGGAGCTAAGCAGCTTATTTAAAAAGATTGGACTAGATCCAGAGTATTATTTAGTTGTTGATTCAACATCGGATTTACCATATGACTTTTATCGCGCAGGAGAAGAGGAAGAGCGTCTGCCAATCTTACTCCTTATGCCGAACGGGGAACTTAGAGAGCTTTCACGTGAATCGGATATTGTTGAGGCGATTACGGGGAAGAAGAGAACGGACCAAAAGTTATTCTATCCGCATGATTTAATCTATGAAGATGGAAGAAAAGGAAAATATAAAGAGAGAATTATCGAGTTGTTAGAAGGCAAGAAATAAGAAGCAGCTAATGGCTGCTTCTTATGAAAGAACTTGAAATTATTTGTCGCTTAAGCGTTTTCCGCCAACTGCATAATGGTTTTTAGACATTTCTTCGATGAAAACAACGATGTTTTCTTCAGGAGCACCAGTTGTTTCGCTTACTGCTGCTGTTACTTTCTCAGCAAGAGCTTTCTTTTGTTCCTCTGTGCGTCCTTCTAGCATTTTCACTGTTACGTATGGCATGTACAATCGCTCCTTTTATGTAAGTTACACTCTTATTATAGCGGATTATGGGGAAGAACAATCGGAAAAAAATAATTTCTTTTTTGACATATTGAAGAGGAGATGAAGTATGGATCAGTTATTTAGATATCCATTGCACGAAATTCCGTTAGTAGCAATGGCGATTATTATTGCACTATCCGTTCATGAATTTGCACATGCATATGTGGCATATAAATTTGGGGACGATACAGCGAAAAAACAAGGGCGTTTAACGTTATCACCGATGGCCCATTTAGATCCTATCGGGATGATTGCAGTATTAATTCTTGGATTCGGTTGGGCAAGACCGGTGCCTGTTAACCCGTATAACTTTAAAAGACCACGTCTTGCAGGGATATTAGTTTCTATTGCAGGACCGATTAGTAACTTAATTTTAAGTGCGATTGGTTTAATTATTTGGTATAGCTTATTAACATTTGGCGTACTAGACTCAATTCCATTTGCAGTAGCAGATACATTAGGTCGATTCTTCCAAATTTTTATTATGCTTAATATCGTTTTACTTGTATTTAACTTATTACCGATTCCGCCACTTGATGGATATCGCGTTGTGGAAGATTTAGCACCAGCAAATATTCGTGCGAAAATGACACAGTATGAAAAATATGGAGCAATTGCGTTATTAATTCTTGTTATTACACCGCTTAGCAATTACACAATTCAACCTATTTTCAATGTTGTCATTCCGTATGTATTCGTATTTTTACAAAGTATCATTGCGCCTATTTTTGGGCTTTTATAATTTTTAAGTGAGGAGGAAGTTACATATGACAGAGAAAAAGAAGAAAATCGGTTTTAATATCGTGAAAAATGATTCAACAGATGGACATGGTGGATTTGGTGTTGGGGCATTAAGCTTAGAAAACATTTCACCTGTATTTGTTGATGTACTAGAGAAAACTGCATTCGTTGATATCGGTGCGATGCATGCGCGTAGTACAGTAGAAAAAGGAATTAAGTTTTTAACAAATAAAGATGACGTTCCAAACGGAAAACCATTTTGGCTTGTTTGGGTAACAATTGAAAGAACACCGAACGGTGCTTATTACGCAGGGGTAACAGCTTGTGAAATGACAGTAGACCGTGAAATTCGCCGCGGATATAAATCACTTCCAGAGCATGTAAACAAAATGGATAAATCATTGAAGCGTCACATTATGGTTGAACATATGGATGAATCTTCTAAAAAAGTACTTGGTACGTTCTTGAAAGAACATAATGAAGCGATTTGGAACGAGTCTAGTGAAGAATTGCGTCATGCATTATTAAGTGAATAAAAAAATAGCTGACGGATGTCCGTCAGCTATTTTTTTACCAAGGAAGATATTTTTTCCACCAACTTGTTTTTTTCTTTTCTTCACTTGTTTTTTCAAATTCCTCTTTATCATCGACATGATCCATACAATATTCAGTAGGCTCGGTGCCTTTGGCGAAATACATTTTAACTGAAATTGGACAGTTCTTTGTAGCAATCTTGCCGTTTTCTGGGTTAATATTAACGGCTACGACATCACTTGGTTGTTTAAAATCCTTTTTAGGCTGTCCATCTAAGCCTTTCTCCATCGTATCGGTCCATATTTTTTTCGCATATCCTTGTTCTGCTACGTTTGAAATAGATTTAGGTTGATCGTATCCAACCCATACACCAGTTACAATTTGCGGAGTGAATCCAATCATCCAACTATCGGTTTCAGTAGAACCAGACTTTCCGGCATATGTTCTTGATAGTTTTGATAACATAGATTGACCAGTTACAGCGGCATAACTGCTTAATTTTTTATTAAACATACCAGTCATCATTTCTTCCATCACAAACGCTTTGCTCTTATCGAGAACTTGTTTGCTCTCCAAATGAGCATCGTATAACATGTTCCCTTCATGATCCATAATACGGCGAATAAAGATAGGTTTTACTTCTTTTCCACCGTTTGCGAACATACTATAAGCATTCACCATTTCAATTGGTTTTACAGGAGACGTACCGAGAGCTAGGGAAGGCACATCTTTTAATGCACTCTTAATTCCGAATTGCTTCGCTGTTTTTGCGAGCGTGTCATCACCTAAAAATAAATTTGTTTTCACAGCGTATATGTTATCAGAGACTGCGAGAGCTTGTGCCATCGTTACGAAATCATCTGCGTAATAATCTTTATAGTTTTTCGGTTTATACTTTGAAACACCGTCACCTAAAGTGAATACAGTGTATTCGCTTTTTAAGCGCGTAGCAGGGGTGAATCCTCGTTCCAAAGCTGCGTAATATAGAAAGGGTTTAAATGTAGATCCAGGCTGACGGACGGCTTGTGTAGCCCTGTTAAATTGACTCGTATTATAATCAGTTCCTCCAACAAGAGCAGCCACTTCACCTGTTTTTGGATTCATAGAGACGAGGGCAGTTTGTATGTTTGCTGTTTCAGGTATATGATCTTTGACAGCTTGTTCTGCTACAGATTGTAACTTAGGATCTAACGTTGTATAAATACGTAAGCCACCTCGTTGTAAGGCTTGCTCATCCAGTCCGATATCCCGAAGAAGAGAAGCTTGTACAGCATCTTGGAAATAAGGCGCAACCTCTGCTACTTTTTTCGTATCAAGCGAGGCAAAAGTTAGTGGTTCCTTTTTTGCAGAAGCTGCTTGCTGCTTCGTAATATAACCTTGTTCTACCATTTCATCTAATATGAGAGATTGACGTCCTTTAGCACGTTCTTCTTTTAAAAAGGGAGAGTAGACACTAGGTCCTTTTGGGATTCCTGCAAGCATACTGGCTTCTGCTAATGTTAATTCTTTTGCTGTTTTATCGAAATATAGACGAGACGCAGCTTCGATGCCATAAGCACCATGTCCGTAATAAATTGTATTTAAATAACCTTCTAAAATATGATTTTTATTATAATTCACTTCAAGGCGGACAGTATACATTGCCTCTAATAGTTTCCGTTTCCACGTTTTATCATGATCTAAATATAGATTACGTGCGTATTGTTGTGTAATCGTACTAGCACCTTGTACTTTTGCCATCGCTTTTAAATCAGCAACAATTGCACCTGCAATACGTTTCATATCGAAGCCATGATGCTTATAAAATCTTTGGTCTTCAATAGAAAGTGTCGCTTCTTTTACATAGGGAGAAATTTCATTAAGAGAGACATTGTAACGCTTTTGTATTTCGTTACTTTGTCCAATAACTGTATCATCATTCGCGTAAAAGACGCTTGTTTGCGGGACTGCGACAGGAGGTGGTCCCATAATTTTTGCAACTATAATAATAACAAAAAAGGAAAAAACGAAAAAAAGAACACAAGAAAACATTACGGTGAAGAAAAGACGTTTATATTTTTTAAGTTTTGGATTCATAGTTTGATTCATCTTTTTCAGCCCCTCATTAATACAAACATTATTGTATTAGTATTGAGGATTTTCATTTATTTTAAACAATGAAATTTTGAAAACAAAAAAGCCCCTTCAATTAAGAAAGGAGCTCGAAGGCACGTGCTGGCCAATCGGTGATGATGACATCTACACCATAATCAATCATCGTTTGTAAATCTTTGTATTCGTTAATTGTATAAGGGCGGAAAACGTACCCTTGTTTTTGTGCTAACTGTACGAATTCTTTAGTTAGTAGCTGAAAGTTTGGATGTAAACCAGTTGCTTCTCTAATTTTTGCTTCAGCAATAGGATCAGCAAGTGGCGTATCATATAAAATTGCCCTTGGGATTTCAGGAGCTATTTCTGCTAATAATGAAACAGAGTCATGGTTAAATGATGAGAATACAATTTGATTAGAAAGATGATATTCACGAACAAGTGCAACAACTTTCTCTTCAATATTTGGGTAGTGAATCACATCTGTTTTTAATTCGATATTTAGTTGTAAGTTCGTTGTGGAAAGCCAGATGAAAACTTCGCGTAACGTTGGGATTTTTGCTTCATGGAAAGAAGGGTCTTTATGGCTACCAGCGTCCAATGATTGTAGTTCCTCTACCGTTTTTTCAGAAACAATCCCTACGCCATTTGTTGTGCGATCCACTGTTTCATCGTGGATTACGACAAGTTCGCCATCTTTTGATAGATGAACATCAAGTTCAATCCCATGAGCGCCAATGCGTTCAGCTTCTTGGAAGGCGATCATCGTATTTTCTGGATGTGTTCCTTTTACCCCGCGGTGAGCGAAAATAAGTGGTTTATTCATGTGAAAATCTCCTTATCATCTCTTTTCCTTCATTATGAAACCGCTATGAGAAAAATACAATTTATATGAAAAAAATTTACAAAAGTCTAACAGTTGCACAAAAGTTAACGTTAACGTAAAATGTAATAATTGAGTGAAGGGAGGAATAAACATGTATAAAATTGATGAAGTAACAAAGCAAGTTGGTTTAACAAAGCGTACACTTCGTTATTATGAGGAAATTGGTTTAATTCATCCCCCGGGGCGTAGTGAGGGGAACATTCGGCTTTATACGGATGAGGATATTGCAAGAATTAAAAGGATCGTGGAAGCGAAAGAAGTATTAGGAATCACGCTTCAAGAAATGCAACATTTCTTATCGTTAAAAGAAAGAATGGAACAAAGAAGAAATAGCGAGAATCCTCGCGACCGCGAAGTGATTCAAGAAATTAAAGATATGCTTGAGAAACAAGTGCAAACGTTGGATGAAAAAATGGAGCAAATGCAGCGTGTAAAGGCAGAACTTGAAGATAGTTTACATCGTGCAGTGACATTTTTAGAGAGCACAAAAGGAGAGTGATTGAAATGGAGAGCAAACAAAAACTAGGGAGATTGATTACAGTGGTGGCTACTTTCCTTGCCTTTTCTGGTATAGGGGTAGTCGATCCAATCTTGCCAATTATTGCTGAGAAAATTGGTGCAACGCATTGGCAAGTTGAAATGTTATTTACCGCATATATTTTAACGATGGCAATTATGATGTTACCAGCTGGTATATTCGCATCAAGATTTGGTGATAAGCGCATGATGACAATCGGTCTTGCAATTGTAACTGTATTTGCGTTTATATGCGGTATATCGCAAACGATTGCTCAATTATCTCTTTTCCGTGCTGGATGGGGATTAGGAAATGCGATGTTTTTTGCTACAGCAATGACACTTTTAATAGCATTAAGTAAGGAGGTTCATGAAGCAGTAGGATTATATGAAGCAGCTATCGGTTTAGGAATGGCAGGTGGCCCATTGTTAGGTGGTATATTAGGTGGACATTCTTGGCGTTACCCATTTTTCGCAACGAGTATTTTAATTTTCTTAGCATTTATTTTAGTATTCTTTTTTGTAAAAGAACCGGAGCGAAAAGTGAAGCGTAAAGCAGCGGGCGTAGGTGAATTACTTAACTTGGTGAAATATAAACCGTTTATGCAAGGTGCGATTTCAGGGATGTTATACTACTACGGATTTTTCGTCGTGCTAGCATATTCACCACTTATTATGCACTTATCTGCTATTCAATTAGGATTTGTATTTTGTGGATGGGGATTAGCGTTAGCTTACGGTTCAGCAATTTTAGCACATAAGCTAGAAGGTAAATATGAACCGAAAACATTGTTAAAAGGTAGTTTACTCGCATTTGCGATTTTCTTAATTGCATTATTCTTTGTGAAAATTATGTGGTTACAAATCGTATTAATCGTTCTATCAGGATTAGCATCTGGTTTAAATAATGCATTATATACAAGCTATGTAATGGATATTTCACCTTATGAAAGATCTGTTACGTCAGGTGTTTATAACTTCGTTCGTTGGTTAGGAGGAGCGATTGCTCCTATTTTATCAGGAGTTATCGGACACACTGTTTCACCACAAAGTCCATTTTTAGTTGGTGGAGTTGTGGTATTAGTTGGTTGCGTTATGATCTTAATTCCGATTCGTAAACCGGAAGAAATAGAGACAAAAGCCCTTTCTTAAGAAAGGGTTTTCTTTCCTATTACAAGGCAAACCCTTTCCACATATATGTTAGAACCCTCTGACTAAAATATATTTTCGGTATTTTTGTACTTTTAACTATACATTTTGGATGTTTTGTTTTATTTTTGTTAGGGGACATTAATGATGTCCCTATTATAAATTTGCATTGAAAGGCGTGATTGTACGATGGAACTATGGTTCACTGAAAAACAAACAAAACATTTTGGGATTACGGCACGTATTAACCGCACATTACATACGGAGCAAACAGAATTCCAAAAACTTGATATGGTTGAAACGGAAGAGTTCGGAAACATGCTTATTTTAGATGGCATGGTTATGACAACAGAAAAAGATGAGTTCGTTTATCATGAAATGGTAGCGCACGTACCTTTATTTACACATCCAAACCCTGAAAACGTATTAGTTGTCGGTGGTGGTGATGGCGGTGTTATTCGTGAAGTGTTAAAACACCCAAGCGTAAAAAAAGCAACTCTTGTTGAAATTGATGGAAAAGTAATTGAGTACTCTAAACAGTACTTACCATCAATTGCAGGCGCATTAGATGATGAGCGTGTAGAGGTGAAAGTAGGAGACGGTTTCCTACACATCGCAGAAAGCGAAAATGAATATGACGTAATTATGGTAGATTCTACTGAGCCGGTAGGACCAGCAGTAAACTTATTTACGAAAGGTTTCTACGCTGGAATCTCTAAAGCGTTAAAAGAAGATGGTATTTTCGTTGCACAAACGGACAACCCTTGGTTCACACCAGAACTAATTACAACTGTGTTTAAAGACGTAAAAGAGATCTTCCCAATTACTCGTTTATACACAGCAAACATTCCAACGTATCCAAGTGGACTTTGGACATTCACAATCGGATCTAAAAAACATGATCCACTAGAAGTAAGTGAAGAGCGTTTCCACGAAATCGAAACGAAATACTACACAAAAGAATTACACAATGCAGCATTCGCATTACCGAAATTTGTTGGCGATTTAATTAAGTAAGAGCGTTAAATTGAAATAAATAAAGTGTAAGTAACTCATTTAAGGTGTTTGTCTAGAAGGCTTGAACATGCTAGTTACTTACACTGCTACAAATGAAGTAGTCTTCTTGTGATAACAAGAAGGCCCAGGTAAATCGAGAAAGAGGAGCAGTACGCTCCAAATTTGAGAAATAATGAAAGGTTGGGATACCTTAAGTTCCACATAAGGAGGAAAAGAATATGCGTTTTGATGAAGCTTATTCAGGTAAAGTATTTATTAAAAGTCATCCAAGTTTTGAAGAGTCAAAGGCGGTTATTTATGGGATGCCTATGGATTGGACAGTAAGTTTCCGTCCAGGATCTCGCTTTGGCCCTGCACGTATTCGTGAAGTATCAATCGGTCTTGAAGAATATAGTCCGTATTTAGATCGTGAACTAGAAGAGGTAAAATATTTTGATGCGGGTGATATCCCATTACCATTCGGAAATGCACAACGCAGCTTAGACATGATTGAAGAGTATGTATCAAAACTTTTAGATGCCGGTAAGTTTCCACTAGGTCTCGGCGGTGAGCACTTAGTGTCTTGGCCAATTTTTAAGGCAATGGCAAAAAAATATCCGGATTTAGCAATCATCCACATGGATGCTCATACTGATTTACGTGAATCGTATGAAGGGGAGCCTTTATCCCACTCTACACCAATTCGTAAAGTGTGTGATTTAATTGGTCCGGAAAACGTATATTCTTTCGGAATTCGTTCTGGAATGAAGGAAGAATTTGAATGGGCGAAAGAAGTAGGTATGAACTTATACAAATTTGACGTATTAGAGCCGTTAAAAGAAGTATTACCGAAACTTGCAGGACGTCCAGTCTATGTCACAATCGACATTGACGTATTAGACCCAGCTCATGCTCCTGGAACAGGAACGTTAGAGGCTGGAGGTATCACATCTAAAGAACTATTAGATTCCATCATGGCAATTGCAAATTCAAATATAAATGTAGTTGGAGCAGACTTAGTAGAAGTAGCTCCTGTCTACGACCATAGTGATCAAACACCAGTCGCAGCAAGCAAATTCGTGCGGGAAATGCTGCTCGGTTGGGTGAAGTAAAAGTGAAGCCGACTGTTTAGACCTGGTGACTAAAGTTCTTAGACGCAAGGGTCTAGGAGGCGTAACTGGATAGAATAAAAGCGAAAGCGGCTCGCCCAGAATCGCGGGCTTTTATTTTATCCGTTATGTGTCGGTAAGTCGATATATTAAAAAAATCGTCGATATAATCCCATTTACCATAGCAAGACATGAAAAAAAGAGTTATTCTCAAAAGGTGAGAATAACTCTTTTTCTTATGCAACCTTCTCTTCTGAAGCAATGCCGCGAATTTCATCAGCAGAGCGGATCGGATATTTGCGGAACACAATAGATCCGATGTATCCGACAATAGTGGTAACGATTCCACATAGTACAGCAGCGATCGTTACTTTTATAACGTCATTAAATCCAAACAAGACGAGAAGCCCTGGAATTGGTGATGCTGTTCCTGGCGCATTATTAACGAGCTGGAATAGCGATGTAATAATACCAGCAAGCGCGCCGCCAACGAAGTTTGTCATATAGATAGGAATTGGATTTGCTGAGACAACATCGGCTTGTGTTAAAGGCTCGATTGCTACAGCGATTGTATCTTTCTTTGAACAAATTTTTAATCGTTTAAAGAAAATAAAGTTCATCGGGGCTGAGGCCGCAACGGCAAGACTACCAATTGCCATTGGTAAACCTGTTAATCCAAGCATTGCAGTTAGTGCCATAGAACTTAATGGAGAGGTAGAAATAACTGTTATTAATCCACCAAGCATAATACCCATAATGATAGGACTTTCTGTAGTTGCAACTGAAATCATAGAACCGATTTTACCAAGTGTTGCGTTAACGAGTGGATCCATAAGCATGGCCATTCCACGTGAGATTGGTGCAGCAATAAATAGGATTGCTAAAAACTCTACACCAGCTGGTAATTTCTTTTCGAGAAATTTCACGACGAAGGCACAAACGTATCCAGCAAAAAATCCTGGTAAAATACCGAATCCACTAGTAGCGATACCGATTAAAACAGCGTATACGGGTGAAACGCCGATTGCTAATGCTACTAAAATTGCTGCTGCGACACCGCTCATACTACCAGAAGCTTCTCCTACTGATTGTAAAAAGTCATTATGAAACATTTCTCCACCTATATAACGGTGAAATGCTTCAATAAGAAAACTTGCGATTGCTGCATTAGCTAAAGCACCCATCGCCTTCATTCCGTAAGGCGCACGGTAACTGAAAAGTGTAAATAGACAAAGTACAACAAGTAATAGTGCTAAACCTTGCAAGATAGCCATTTGAAAACTGTCTCCTTTGATTTTTGTAATAAAAATTTGTATCATTCAATAATAATATAAAAGTTTGTGAAACGGAAAAATTTTTTATTGGGAAATTGCTGTAAGGTGAAAAACTCTTACAATAATGTAAGGAAAGTGTAAGGCATTTCGATAGAGTATAGTATGCTTTTTTTCGTATAATACAGGTATAGACATACGGTTAGTGAGAAAGTAGTGCAAACAGGAGGCGCATTTATGAAATTGGTAATTAAAGTTTTAGCTGTGTTCGCCATTATTTTAGGAGGAACAGCATATTATTTAAATACGAAAACAGAAGGTGTGCATGCTTTTGTAGACAACTTCTTTTCAAATAAAGAAATACAAGATTATTATGCTGTTATAGATAAAAGCGAGAAAAAAGACGATGAATATTTGTATACATTTAAAGGATATACAGAAGATGGAAATTTACAAGTTATTAAAAGAATGGTGAACCGTGAATTGCATACGGGTGCTTTTATAAAAATTTATGCAAAAGGTATGCAGGGAAAAGGATGGGCTGAAATCCCGAAAGAATCAATCCCACAAAAAGCGTTGCAAAAAATAGAAAAACCATAAAAGGAGCGAATCGTTCGCTCCTTTTTTAGTGCGTTAAGATGGTGATAGCTGAACTTTCTTTATTAGAAATGATTTTTGCACGTCCGCCAATTGGGAAAGTAAAGATCGGAGTTGTATGTCCGAAACTTGCATTCGCAATAATAGGGATATGTACAAGTTCAGGCTTTGAAGTAATCATTTCTTGAATGTCCTCTATCATACATTCTGCTCCTTTTTGCATTCTCCCTATAACGATACCTTTTACGTATTCAAAATCAGTTTGCTGCATAAGAGAATGTAAGTATCGATCGAAAGTTTTAAGTGTAGCTTTTCCTGTTAAACTATCTTCTTCAAGAAATAAAATTTTATCTCGTAAGCTTGGCATATACGGAGTACCTTGTAGTAAATGTAAAGTGCTCATATTTCCGCCAATAATATCCCCTGTAGCTCCTCCTTCTTGAATCGAAATATATCCTTCATTTTTAATAAATTCTCGATTTTCCTGATCTATATACCAAGAATCATCACTCCACGTTTCGGATGGTAGGATTTCAATAGAATCATTAGAAGTTAAGCATTTAAAAAAGTAATCGGTTGTATACGCGAGACCTTTCTCCATTCCAAATGAAGAGAAGTGAGGACCTGAATATGTAACAAGACCTGTTTTTGTATAAAGTGCGTTATGTAAAGCAGTAATGTCAGAATAGCCGCAGAAAAACTTTGGATTTTCGCGAATTAAATCGTAATCGAGATGTTTCAATAAGCCGTTAGAGTTATATCCGCCAAGTGTCGTCAAAATTGCTTTTACATTAGGGTCTCTAAATGCTTCGTGGAGGTCTTGAACACGTGAAGAAATAGAAGAGGAAGCGAATCGATCTATCTCATCAGCATATTTTGAGAATGTAACTTGAAAGCCCATGTCGGTTAATCTTTTTATAGCAAGGTTTCTGTTTTCATTTGAGACAATACTTAAACTACAAGATGGTGAAATAACTCTTATTTCATCCCCTTTTTTTAATTTTGTTGGTATCACAACATTCACCCCTTTAATTAAAAGAATATTTAGATTTAAAAAATATTTTATCATATGAAATAAAGTGAGGGTGAATTATTTTTTGAAAAGGAGTTTTCCTGATTTTTCAGCAGACAGACAGCATCTTTTTTTGATATGATAGGAAAAGTGATTTATTATAAGTAGTATTTAATATCTATAACATTTGAAAGGTGTGCAAGACGTGAAGAAACAACTTGCAGGCTTGCCGGTACACGTTCATTTCGTAACAGAAATCCGTGAAGGGGCGAGGAAGGAAACCGTTGCTTTTGAAGCAAATGGTCAATACTATGTAAAAGGTCAAGGTACATACGTAACATTCCAAGAGCCGAACGAACAAGGCGAAGTGAAGACAATTATAAAAATTCAAGATGAACAAGTTCTCATTATGCGTTCAGGTGCTATTTCTATGCGTCAGACGCATGTGAAAGGTGAATGGACAACTGGTACGTACACGAGTGAACTTGGTACGTTTGCACTGCAAACGAAAACTGATAACGTTCTTTTTAAATGGTCGGATGAAAAGAAAAAAGGACAACTCTTCTTAACGTACGCATTGCTTCTAAGTGAACAAGAAGCTGGCAGATATACAATTACAATTAACTTGAAGGAGGCAAAATAATGAATTCTTTAGAACAGGTAAAAGGATTGATTAAAGAAGAAATTCAAGCTGCTGTATTAAAGGCAGAATTAGCAACAGAAGAACAAATTCCAAACGTTGTATTAGAATCTCCAAAAGATAAAACAAATGGTGATTTCTCTACAAATATGGCAATGCAACTTGCACGTGTTGCGAAAAAAGCACCTCGTATGATTGCAGAAGAATTAGTTGCAAACTTCGATAAAGCAAAAGCTTCTATTGAAAAAATTGAAATCGCTGGTCCTGGTTTTATTAACTTCTATATGGATAATAGTTACTTAACAGACTTAATCCCAACAATCGTTAATGCTGGTGAAGCTTACGGTGAAACGAACACTGGTAAAGGTGAAAAAGTACAAATTGAGTTCGTATCTGCAAATCCAACAGGTGACCTTCACTTAGGACATGCACGCGGTGCTGCGGTAGGTGACACTTTATGTAACGTATTAGCAAAAGCAGGATACGATGTATCTCGTGAGTACTACATTAATGACGCGGGTAACCAAATTCATAATTTAGCTCTTTCTGTTGAAGCTCGTTACATGCAAGCGTTAGGTTTAGATAAAGAAATGCCAGAAGACGGTTACCACGGTGCAGATATTATCGGTATCGGTAAACGTTTAGCTGAAGAGTTTGGCGATCGTTATGCGAAAGCTGATGCAGAAGAAAGCTATGAGTTCTATCGTTCATACGGTTTGAAATATGAGTTAGCAAAACTTCAAAAAGACTTAGAGAGCTTCCGTGTTAAATTCGATGTATGGTTCTCAGAAACATCATTATACAAAAACGGAAAGATTGATCAGGCTCTTGCTGTATTAAAAGAGCGTGACGAAATCTTTGAAGAAGGCGGCGCAACTTGGTTCCGTTCAATGACTTACGGTGACGACAAAAACCGTGTATTAATTAAAAACGACGGTTCTTACACATACTTAACGCCAGATATCGCTTACCATCGCGACAAATTAGAGCGTGGTTTCGATAAATTAATCAACATTTGGGGTGCTGACCACCACGGTTACATTCCTCGTATGAAAGCTGCGATTCAAGCACTTGGTTACGATAAAGACACATTAGAAGTAGAAATCATCCAAATGGTACAACTATACCAAAACGGTGAAAAAATGAAGATGAGTAAGCGTACGGGTAAAGCAGTTACACTTCGTGAGCTTATGGAAGAAGTAGGCGTGGACGCAATGCGTTACTTCTTTGCAATGCGTAGCGGTGATTCTCATTTAGACTTCGATATGGACTTAGCTGTATCAAAATCTAATGAAAATCCAGTATACTATGCGCAATATGCACATGCTCGTGTATGCAGTATCCTTCGTCAAGGTGAAGAGTTAGGATTAGCTACAGGCGGAGACGTGAACTATAAACTTGTTACTTCTGAGAAAGAAGTAGAATTACTGAAAAAACTTGGTGAATTCCCAGCTGTAGTTGCGGATGCAGCGCAAAAACGTCTGCCACACCGCATTACAAACTATGCATTTGAATTAGCTGCAGCACTACACAGCTTCTACAATGCAGAGAAAGTATTAAACCAAGATAACTTAGAGTTAAGTAAAGCTCGTTACGAATTAATGAAAGCAGTACGAACTACACTTCAAAACGCACTAGCAATCGTAGGAGTATCTGCACCAGAAAAAATGTAATAGACAAAAGAAAAGATGCTTATTTTTGTTTAGAAGTGATATACGAGTTGACATAAAAACATCTATTCAATGTATAGACTGATTAGATGTCAAAGAAAGAAGACCAATGAAAAGCTGTATGGCTTGATAAGGGGAAGTTGAAACAGAAAAAGAGATGGCAAAGCTATCTCTTTTTCTGTGCCCAATTTTCTAATCTAAATATATGTGATAGTGATGAAGTGAAAATAGAAAAATACCAATTAACTATTGATTTTTAGGAACGATTCTAGAATAATAGACTGTTGGGGGTAAGATTATCAAAATCCATATATGTATTATTAGTTGTTGGAATGTTACTAGGAAATGGTGTGATTGTTTTGAAAGATATTGTTACAGCTATGCCAAATACTAAAATAACAATGCATCTAACCAAGTATCTAAACAATTAGTAATCAATCTTGAAAACTTCCAACTTAGTCAAGAAACTAGGGGTGGTATGTTTAAAATAGTACATATAGTACAATTAAAGTTTTCATGATTTGATAAAAAATAATGAAAGGATATAAATCTCTCGGTTTTGATAGTATCATCACATATAAGCTCATTTTAATTCTTCGACATAGCCATGGAACCCATTAGGCAAAGTGTTTTTTCTCGACACTCATTTATATACTCCAAAAATGAAAAGGCTGAATTTCGTATTTCTATACGATTTATATGAAATCAGTTGACAATCATACCCTTTTTTAGTTACCCCCAAATTCGTTCCACTGTATTCAAATTTGGAGAATATGACTTTCATCTTGCATAGGCAACCAATACTTCATCCAGAACGTTTTTAATTATATAATGCTTCTTGTTCTATTTGTTTCGGTGTGTAGGTTGGTTGTGTAACTAAACACAAAACGTTTTAACATATGCCCAATTTCACCTCAACTCATAATGACAGAAAACGCACCTTCAATGACATCTTTTAGAATACGAGTATCCTAGCATGTTTCACAGTCGTAACCTTCTTCGGCGGATATGCTAAATTCGATTATAGATTGTACTTCTTGGTATTCTTTAGGAGGATAAGTAAGGAAGTTGTCCAAATGCATATTTACTGTGAAATAGCTCTTCCATACTTGTCGGCAATGAATTTTTGTATTTATAGAGCAAGCGTTTGCGTTGGTGATGATAATAGCTATCAAACATATTTTAGTAGAGTGGCTTAATGACATTGATATAGTGGAATCTTTGTCATAGTATATTTGTTCTAGAATCTAGAAACATTTTATAGGGAGGATAACAGAAAGCATGTATTTAAAAAGGATAACTTCAATTTTTTCGATTATAATGATTTTCATGTTTACTATAGGTCAGAGTCTTTTACCTATAGTAGCAAACGCACAAGAATTAAATACATTAGGACTTGTGGATAGTTTTAAAATTGATAAAACAGATCTTTCTATCGGACAACGGACTAAAGTAACTATAAACTTCAGTGAAAAAGATAGTCTTAAGATGAAGCCTGGAGACACACTAACATTAACACTGCCTCCAGAATTAAAAGGATTAAATACAGAGTTTCTATTAGATGATTATGGTACTTGTAAAGTCACTGCAGGTACTGTGGTATGTACATTTAATGATAAAGTGAGTACACATCAAAATATTAAAGGGTATTTAAACTTTTTTGTGGAAGCTGCTAATGTAGGAACGGATGAAAAGAAAGAGATTGAAACCAATTTCGGTACAAATGTAGATAAGCAATCTGTAACAATTACCGGCCCAAGCAGTGGTGGGGGTACAGATCCTGGAAAGCCACCATTTTTTTATAAAACTGGTGATATGAACTCAGGTAAGAGCGATGAAGTACGTTGGTTCTTGAATATAAACTTGGCTAAAGAAGAGTTAAGTCGTGATATTGTTGTGACTGATAATTTACAGGAAGGTCAAACACTTAATAAGGATAGTTTCTATATAATTGTAGATGATTATATAGGTCGTCGATCTTTAACGCTACAAGAGCTTGAAAAGCAAGGTTACGGAACGATTACCTTTACTGGAGACAAATCATTTAAAGTTGTGCTTAATAAGGGTAAAGCGCGTCTTGCCTCCTTTTCGATTGGTTATACATCTACTATAACGGAAGCTGGGAAGAAGCAAGAGTTTTTTAAGAATGATTATACGATTGATTACCAAGTTCTAAACAAGGAACCAGTTACCGAATCGGGTACTCATCCAGTCGAAAATATGATAGCTGGCGGTGGTGCTGAAGGTAATGTGACTCCAAAAGGAACACTAAAAATTGTGAAGCATATTGAAGGGGATGAAGAAAAAGTAATCCCAAATGTTTCGTTTAAGTTGTATAAAGAGTCTGATGAACAAGTTGGAGATGTATATAAAACAGATGAAAAAGGGATAATTGAAATCCCTAATTTACAACCAGGTAAATATTATGTGAAAGAAGTTTCAGCTCCAGACTATGTTGATTTCGATCCTCAAGCAAAAGTAATTTTTGAAGTTAAATCAGATGCTGTAAATGGAGTTAAGTTGCCAATTCCGAATAAGGTGAAAACTACATCTATTGCAGGGACGAAGACGTGGAAAGGCGATAACGAGAAAGATCGTCCAAGTTCAATCAAAGTAGAATTACTACAAAATGAGGAAGTAGTAAACACGAAAGAAGTAACAGCGGCAGATGGTTGGAAATACAAATTTGACAACCTAGCAACGTATGATGCAAATGGAGTAGCGTACAAGTATGAAGTAAAAGAACAACCGATAGATGGATACACAACAGAAGTAAACGGTTATGATATTACAAATACAAAAGTGGTACAAAAAACCAAAGTAGAAGGAACGAAAACATGGAAGGACGGAAATGCGGAAGGTCGTCCAACGATGATTAAAGTAGACTTACTACAAAGCGGTACAGTGATTGCGACGCAAGAAGTAAGCGAAGCAACAGGCTGGAAATATGAATTTAAAGATTTGGCGATAAACGATGCAGACGGAAAAGCATATAAGTATGAAGTGAAAGAACAAGCAGTAGCCGGATACGAATCCAAAGTCAATGGTTATGACATCACGAATACAAAAGTAGGCAAGACATCAGTTGCAGGAATGAAGACGTGGAAAGGTGGCACAGAGGAAGAGCATAAAGCCATCAAAGTAGACTTACTACAAAATGATACAGTGATTGAGACACAAGAAGTAAGCAAAGAAACAGGTTGGAAGTATGAATTTAAAGATTTAGTAGCGTTCGATGCAAATGGAAAAGCATACAAGTATGAAGTGAAAGAACAGCCAGTAGCCGGATACCAATCTGACGTACACGGTTATGACATCATAAATACAAAAGTAGGCGAAACAAAAATAGAAGGAACGAAAACATGGAAAGACGATAACGCGAAAGATCGTCCGGAAATGATCAAAGTAGATCTTTTACAAAACGGTAAAGTAGTAGATACAAAAGAAGTAACAGCGGCAACAAACTGGAAGTATACGTTTGAAAAACTGCAAGCATACGATGCAAACGGAGTAGCGTACAAGTATGAAGTGAAAGAACAGCAGGTAGCCGGATACAAGTCTGAATTAAAAGGTTATGACATCACAAATACAAAAGTAGGCGAAACAAAAATAGAAGGAACGAAAACATGGAAAGACGATAATGCGAAAGATCGTCCGGAAATGATCAAAGTAGATCTTTTACAAAACGGTAAAGTAGTAGATACGAAAGAAGTAACAGCGGCAACAGAATGGAAGTACACATTTGAAAAACTTCAGGCATACGATGCAAACGGAGCAGCGTACAAGTATGAAGTGAAAGAACAAGCAGTACCAGGATATGAATCCAAAGTAAGTGGTACTGATATCACAAATACAAAAGTAGGCAAAACAAAAGTAGAAGGAACGAAGACATGGAACGACGGAAATGCAACAGACCGTCCGACAATGATCAAAGTAGACTTACTACAAAACGGGAATGTGATTCAAACACACGACGTACTAGCAGTATTGGGTTGGAAATATATATTCTCAGATCTAGAAGCATATGATGCGGAAGGAAAGGCTTACGAGTATACAGTGAAAGAACAGCCAGTACCAGGATATGAATCCAAAGTAAGTGGTACTGATATCACAAATACAAAAGTAGGTCAAACAAAAGTAGAAGGAACGAAGACATGGAACGACGATAACGCAACAGATCGTCCAGAAATGATTCAAGTAGACCTCTTACAAAATGGTACAGTGATTGCGACGCAAGAAGTAAGCAAAGTAACAGATTGGAAATATGAATTCAAAGATTTAGTAGCGTATGATGAAAATGGAGTAGCGTACAAGTATGGAGTGAAAGAACAAGCAGTAGCCGGATATGAATCCAAAGTAAATGGTACTGATATCACAAATACAAAAGTAGGCAAAACAAAAGTAGAAGGAACGAAAACATGGAAAGACGATAACGCGAAAGATCGTCCGGAAATGATCAAAGTAGACCTTTTACAAAATGGTACAGTGATTGCGACGCAAGAAGTAAGCAAAGCAACAGGCTGGAAATACGAATTCAAAGATTTAGCAGCATACGATGCAAATGGAGTAGCGTACAAGTATGAAGTGAAAGAACAAGCAGTAGCCGGATATGAATCCAAAGTAAATGGTACTGATATCACAAATACAAAAGTAGGCAAAACAAAAGTAGAAGGAACGAAAACATGGAAAGACGATAACGCGAAAGATCGTCCGGAAATGATCAAGGTGGATCTTTTACAAAACGGTAAAGTAGTAGATACAAAGGAAGTAACAGCGGCAACAAATTGGAAGTACACGTTTGAAAAACTACAGGCTTACGATGCAAACGGAGTAGCGTACAAGTATGAAGTGAAAGAACAGCCAGTAGCCGGATATGAATCCCAAGTAAGTGGTACTGACATCACAAATACAAAAGTAGCGAAATTGACAGTAGAAGGAACAAAAACATGGAACGATAACAACGCAACAGATCGTCCAAGCACAATCAAAGTAGACTTACTACAAAACGGTAAAGTAGTAGATACAAAAGAAGTAACAGCGGCAACAAACTGGAAATATGCATTTGCAGATGTAGAAGCATATGACGCAAATGGAGTAGCGTACAAGTATGAAGTGAAGGAACAGCCAGTAGTGGGATATCAATCTGACGTACACGGTTATGACATCACGAATACAAAAGTGGGCGAAACGAAAGTAGAAGGAACAAAGACGTGGAACGATAACAACGCAACAGATCGTCCAAGCTCGATTAAAGTAGACTTACTACAAAACGGTAAAGTAGTAGATACAAAAGAAGTAACAGCGGCAACAAATTGGAAGTACACGTTTGAAAAACTACAGGCTTACGATGCAAACGGAGTAGCGTACAAGTATGAAGTGAAAGAACAGCCAGTAGCCGGATATGAATCCCAAGTAAGTGGTACTGACATCACAAATACAAAAGTAGCGAAATTGACAGTAGAAGGAACAAAAACATGGAACGATAACAACGCAACAGATCGTCCAAGCACAATCAAAGTAGACTTACTACAAAACGGTAAAGTAGTAGATACAAAAGAAGTAACAGCGGCAACAAACTGGAAATATGCATTTGCAGATGTAGAAGCATATGACGCAAATGGAGTAGCGTACAAGTATGAAGTGAAGGAACAGCCAGTAGTGGGATATCAATCTGACGTACACGGTTATGACATCACGAATACAAAAGTGGGCGAAACGAAAGTAGAAGGAACAAAGACGTGGAACGATAACAACGCAACAGATCGTCCAAGCTCGATTAAAGTAGACTTACTACAAAACGGTAAAGTAGTAGATACAAAAGAAGTAACAGCGGCAACAAATTGGAAGTACACGTTTGAAAAACTCCAAGCATACGATGCAAACGGATTAGCATACAAGTATGAAGTGAAGGAACAACCAGTAGCCGGATACCAATCTGACGTACATGGTTATGACATTACAAATACAAAAGTAGGTGAAACAAAAGTAGAAGGAACGAAAACATGGAAAGACGATAATGCGAAAGATCGTCCGAAAATGATTAAAGTAGACCTTCTACAAAATGGTACAGTGATTGCCACGCAAGAAGTAAGCGAAGCAACAGGCTGGAAATACGAATTCAAAGATTTAGCAGCATATGATGAAAATGGAGTAGCGTACAAGTATGAAGTGAAGGAACAACCGGTAGATGGATACGAATCCAAAGTCAATGGTTATGACATCACGAATACAAAAGTAGGCGAAACAAAAGTAGAAGGAACGAAAACATGGAAAGACGATAACGCGAAAGATCGTCCGGAAATGATCAAAGTAGATCTTTTACAAAACGGTAAAGTAGTAGATACAAAAGAAGTAACAGCGGCAACAAATTGGAAGTACACGTTTGAAAAACTGCAAGCATACGATGCAAACGGAGTAGCGTACAAGTATGAAGTGAAAGAACAAGCAGTAGCCGGATATGAATCCAAAGTAAATGGTACTGATATCACAAATACAAAAGTAGGCGAAACAAAAGTAGAAGGAACGAAAACATGGAAAGACGATAACGCGAAAGATCGTCCGGAAATGATCAAGGTGGATCTTTTACAAAACGGTAAAGTAGTAGATACAAAGGAAGTAACAGCGGCAACAAATTGGAAGTACACGTTTGAAAAACTGCAAGCATACGATGCAAACGGAGTAGCGTACAAGTATGAAGTGAAGGAACAACCGGTAGATGGATACGAATCCAAAGTAAATGGTTATGACATCACGAATACAAAAGTAGGCGAAACAAAAGTAGAAGGAACGAAAACATGGAAAGACGATAACGCGAAAGATCGTCCGGAAATGATCAAAGTAGATCTTTTACAAAACGGTAAAGTAGTAGATACAAAGGAAGTAACAGCGGCAACAAATTGGAAGTACACGTTTGAAAAACTGCAAGCATACGATGCAAATGGAGTAGCGTATAAGTATGAAGTGAAAGAACAACCGGTAGATGGATACGAATCCAAAGTCAATGGTTATGACATCACGAATACAAAAGCAGGCGAAACAAAAGTAGAAGGAACGAAAACATGGAAAGACGATAACGCGAAAGATCGTCCGGAAATGATCAAAGTAGATCTTTTACAAAACGGTAAAGTAGTAGATACAAAGGAAGTAACAGCGGCAACAAATTGGAAGTACACGTTTGAAAAACTGCAAGCATACGATGCAAATGGAGTAGCGTATAAGTATGAAGTGAAAGAACAACCAGTAGCCGGATACCAATCTGACGTACATGGTTATGACATCACAAATACAAAAGTAGGTGAAACAAAAGTAGAAGGAACGAAAACATGGAAAGACGATAACGCGAAAGATCGTCCGAAAATGATTAAAGTAGACCTTCTACAAAATGGTACAGTGATTGCCACGCAAGAAGTAAGCGAAGCAACAGGCTGGAAATACGAATTCAAAGATTTAGCAGCATACGATGCAAATGGAGTAGCGTACAAGTATGAAGTGAAAGAACAACCAGTAGCCGGATACCAATCTGACGTACATGGTTATGACATCACAAATACAAAAGTAGGTGAAACAAAAGTAGAAGGAACGAAAACATGGAAAGACGATAACGCGAAAGATCGTCCGGAAATGATTAAAGTAGACCTTCTACAAAATGGTACAGTGATTGCCACGCAAGAAGTAAGCAAAGCAACAGGCTGGAAATACGAATTCAAAGATTTAGCAGCATACGATGCAAATGGAGTAGCGTATAAGTATGAAGTGAAAGAACAACCAGTAGCCGGATACCAATCTGACGTACATGGTTATGACATCACAAATACAAAAGTAGGTGAAACAAAAGTAGAAGGAACGAAAACATGGAAAGACGATAACGCGAAAGATCGTCCGAAAATGATTAAAGTAGACCTTCTACAAAATGGTACAGTGATTGCCACGCAAGAAGTAAGCGAAGCAACAGGCTGGAAATACGAATTCAAAGATTTAGCAGCATACGATGCAAATGGAGTAGCGTACAAGTATGAAGTGAAAGAACAACCAGTAGCCGGATACCAATCTGACGTACATGGTTATGACATCACAAATACAAAAGTAGGTGAAACAAAAGTAGAAGGAACGAAAACATGGAAAGACGATAACGCGAAAGATCGTCCGGAAATGATTAAAGTAGACCTTCTACAAAATGGTACAGTGATTGCCACGCAAGAAGTAAGCAAAGCAACAGGCTGGAAATACGAATTCAAAGATTTAGCAGCATACGATGCAAATGGAGTAGCGTACAAGTATGAAGTGAAAGAACAACCAGTAGCCGGATACCAATCTGACGTACATGGTTATGACATCACAAATACAAAAATCAAGGAAGAACCAAATGTAGATCCAAAAGATCCAAGCGCAAATCCAAAAGATCCAAGCACAGATCCGAAAGATCCAAACACAAATGCAGACGAAAATAGCGATTCAAAAGTTCCACCTACTACAGAAAATGATAAGCCAACATTACTTCCCAACACAGGAGGAACATCAGCAGAAATGAGTTCAATTCTTGGAGGTATGGTATTGTTCCTTTTAGGTGGAATCCTACTCGCTCGTCAGCGAATAAAATAATAAAAAAGCTTTAGATTATTGATTACACTGTAATCTGAGTAGCTGACAAATTAAAAAATTACTATTGATATTGCTCCCTTTGGGTAAGTATTCAAAAACACTTCACGATAAAGTGAAGGGAAGAATGCAGCCTGAAGGGTTTTTTTTATAGAAAAAAGAGAGCAATTTCAAGGTGGACTCAATCAGCGGCCCTAAAGTAATAACAAAACCGTCTTTAAAAAGCCTATTATCCACTGGGCCATAAGCTTAGAGCGTGGTATCGCATGTAATGTAAGGTCAATGCTATACAATAAATGTGTTTTTATTTATATATTACGATTTTAATTATACACGATAATACCATGTAATAAATATGCTTTTATGCATATTTGTTTTTTTTTTCTTTTTCAATAAATAGCCACCGATTAATCGGTGGCTTGAAATAGTATTAAGCGGCTTTTTGTTCTGTTTTCAGGGTAGATTGAAGGCTATTATAGACGCCTGTACCAATGACCTCTAATGCCATTTTCATACGTTCTAGCGAAATATTTTCTAATACGTTATCTTGGGGTGTGTGATATACCTTTTCAATATGATAGATTAATGGATTCCAACTATCGACGCCCATCCAAATAAATAGTGCAGAAGGAATACCGACTTCAGCAAACGGTACATGATCACTAGAGCCAAATTTCCCTTGTTGTACGAGATCATTATTTAACTGTTTACCTGCTTGCAAGGCTGCGTCTGTTACAAGGTTTGGAGAACCGTTAGGCGTCATAGCATATAAATTTTTTGCCTTATCGTAATTTGTTGCAACCATGTCTGCGTTAAAGACACCTAAAATTCGATCACGTTCTTTTTGGGATAGACTATTAACGTAATAATCGGAGCCGAGTAAGCCAGTCTCTTCAGAACCAAAAGCAATAAAACGAATTTCTTTATCAGTTTCTACATTTTGAAAAGCACGAGCTAACTCTAATACTAATCCTGTACCAGAAGCATTATCGTTTGCTCCAGGTGCTCCAATGACACTATCATAGTGCGAACTTACAACGACAGCTTTTTCATTACCTGTACTGTTTTTTGGTTTCTTTTTAGCGATGACGTTTAAAGATTTTAAATTAGATTCATGTCTCGCTTTTAGGGAAAGAATTGTTGACCCTTTTTTAGCGATTTCTTCTTTAAATGCATTTCCTTGCGCATAAGCAAGACCGAAGACAGGGACAGACAGCTTTTTCGTTAGGCGAGGATTGAAAGTTTGTCCGTAGTTTCCACGACCGCCAATTAAACTGTATAAAAGAACACCTTTTGCTCCTTTACTAACAGCGTTTTCAACTTGTTTATTGTAGTCTGCAACTGTTGTTCCTCTTTCAAATAGAACAATCTTTCCATTTACTTCATTTGGAATATCCTCTAATTTTGTCCCACCTTGAACAAAGATAAGAGGAGCTGTAACAGTTTCTGTAGAAATTAGTGCGTTAGGAGCAGCGCCAGCTTGCCAATTACGCTTTGTGGATAATGGGGATTCAATAAAGCCAACGTATTGATCCGGCACTTGAAATGGCTGATATTCTACTTCATAACCCATTGATTTAAGTTGCATACCAACGTAGCGAGAACCCCATTCTTCTGATTTTGTTCCACCAGGGCGAGGACCAATTGTTTCGGATAAGAAACGGATGTGTTCGATGGCGCGACTTGCATCAACTTGTTTTGTGATAGGTGAAGTCTGTGTGATTTCTGACGTGGAATCAGCTTTGACTTGTCCAATTGGAGCCAAGCTAACAGCGAGTGATACAGCAAGCAAAGAGCTTACTATTTTTTGTTTTAAAGATTTTTTCATTTTTTCCTCTCCTATTCTTCTATTCTCTCTGACTGACAAAAGAAGACGGATAACGACTTTATTTTACCTTTATATTTTTTATTTTTCAATATTCTGACATTGATAAATAAAAAATACTATATGCATATTTGCATATTTTTGATGGAGATATGTATGCTATCATTTTAAATGAAGGTTCGCTTTCTGCTTGGAAAGCTCCTACATTGCATGAATCTAGTGTACCCAAACTTTAGATTATGTAGAGAAAAGAATCCACTGTAGGGTTTCTTTTCTCATGTTTGAATCATGTGATGATAAATATGTTTCCGCATTTCATAATTATCATCAGTGATATATGTAAGGCATCCATATGAAAATACGAGGCTGTTCAAAGGTTTTCCGTACTTTTGGGCAGCCTCACCCCGTTAAAAAGGTGATGCTTTGATGCATCACCTTTTATTTATATAAATTTTTGCATACCTAAAAGTAATAAAAAATAGCCGTTTGGTAGGTTTCTGCTACCAAACGGCTATTTTTTATATTTCTGTTAAAATTATCGGCTCACCACGTGTTACGACAACTGTATGTTCACATTGTGCAACAAGGCTTTTGTCAGGAGTAACGAATGTCCAACCGTCATCACCGCGTTCGATAATATGATCAGCTTTCATAGAGATAAATGGCTCTACAGCGATAACAAGACCGTCTTTTAGAAGCGCACTATCCATTGGATCATAATAGCTTAAAATGTGGTTTGGTGCTTCATGTAAACTAAGACCGATACCATGACCAGTTAAGTTTTGAATAACATTGTATCCACTTTTATGTGCGAAGTTTGAAACCGCACGACCAATTTGATTTTGTTTTGAACCAGCTTTAACTTTTTTCATTGCTGCCCAAAATGCGTCAACAGCTGCTTGGCAAAGTTTTTCTTTTTCTTCGTCTTTCCCAAGTACAAATGAGATACCCGTATCTGCATAATAACCATCAAGTGCGGCAGATACGTCGACGTTTACTAAGTCGCCTTCTTTTAATACACGATCTCCTGGAATGCCGTGAGCAACTTCTTCATTTACACTAATGCAAGTTACACCAGGGAAATCATATTCTTTTTCAGGTGCAGAAATAGCACCATGCTCATCTAATACTTTTTTACCGATCAAATCAAGCTCTCTCGTTGTCATACCTGGCTTCGCTTCTTTTTTCATTTCTTCACGTGCAAGCGCAACGATGCGGCCGATTTTTCGTAAGCTTTCTAAATCCTGTTCATTACGAATAATCATGAAAACCACTGTCCTTCCTCGAATATATATCTTACCCGATTGTATCATGTTTATTTTCGTCCTGCTACTCGCTTGCGGTATGCGGGTTGATTCCTCACACAAAGAATACATGACAATTGTCATATCGATGTCATGACGCATCATACTGTTTCCTAACTTTTCCAAGGAATACAATGTAAATATAAGAAACAGCGGGGGTGGAGAGATGGAAAAGGTTATTGAGATAAATGGTGTTTCTAAAACATTTAAACATAAAAACGCAGTAAGTAACGTTTCATTTCACGTGGATAAAGGGGAAATAGTAGCATTACTTGGACCAAATGGTGCGGGGAAGACGACGATGATTTCGATGATGCTTGGATTAAAAGATCCTACAGAAGGGACAGTTTCTATATTTGGAAAGAGTCCAAAGCATAGAGGCGTTCGTAATAGCCTTGGGGCAATGTTACAAGAAGTAAGTGTGATTGATAGCATTACAGTGGAAGAGGCAATTGAGCTATTCCGCAGTTATTATACAAACCCGGTAGCGAAAGAAACATTACTACAGTTATCAAATTTGGAATCAGAGCGAAAGCAAAGATGTGAAAAGTTATCAGGTGGGCAAAAAAGAAGATTAAATTTTGCACTCGCACTTGCGGGAAATCCAGATTTGTTATTTTTAGATGAGCCGACAGTTGGAATGGATATTACGTCTCGAAGAACGTTTTGGGAAACGATTAAAAAGTTAGCAAGTGAAGGGAAAACGATTATTTTAACAACACATTATTTAGAGGAAGCAGATGCGTTGGCGAATCGTATTTTATTGTTTGCGAACGGAAAGATTATCGCAGATGGCACACCGGATGAGATGAAAGCGACGATTTCTCGAAAAACGATCTCGTTTTATTCTAAAGAAAAAATCCCTAAGAGTTTACTAAAGGAATTACCGTATGTAACAGAAGTACAGTCAAATGAAGGGCGCTTCACTTTAACGACGGAAGATACAGATGCCACTCTACAAGCAATTTATCAGAAGAATCTACCTGTAACAAATGTTTCAGTTGAACGTGGAAGTCTCGATGAGGCATTTGAACAGTTTGTCGCAAATCAAAAGGGGGAAATTGCATGAAAGCTTTATGGATGCAATGCAAAATAGAAATTTTACGTACGTTCCGTAATAAATTATTTATCTTTTTCTCATTATTAATGCCAGTTATGTTTTACTACATTTTCACAAATGTTGTGCAAGTGCCACAAAACGGAGATGCGTGGAAAGCACATTATTTAATTTCTATGGCGACTTTTAGTATTGTAGGGACTGCACTTTTTAGTTTTGGTGTGAGACTTTCTCAGGAAAGAGGGCAAGGTTGGACACATCTTCTAAAAATTACACCGCTTCCTGAAGGGGCGTATTTAACAGCAAAAATTATCGCTCAAACAGTAGTAAATGCTTTTTCAATCTTAGTTATTTTTATGGCAGGGATATTAATTAATCATGTTGAGTTAACGGTAGGACAATGGATTGGTGCTGGATTATGGTTATTGTTAGGTGTGACACCATTTTTAGCACTCGGAACAGTAATAGGTTCCATTAAGAAGGCAGATGCAGCTGCTGGCCTAGCAAATATTTTAAATATGAGTTTAGCTGTAATTGGCGGGTTATGGATGCCGATTGAAGTATTCCCGAAAATATTAAGAACGATTGGTGAATGGACACCGACATACCATTTCGGAAGTGGTGCGTGGGATATTGTAGCTGGAAAATCAATTGGATGGGAAAATATCGCGGTATTAGGAGGTTATTTCCTTATGTTTGTTGTAGTATCAATATATATAAGAAAAAGACAGGAAGCGGTATAAATGATAGAGAAGAAGAGGATGGAGATTTTTCCGAAACATATGGGTTTTTTTCCGTATATGTGGCTCGTATATTTGTTATTTCCAATTTATAATTTAACACAAGTATCAGGATGGAAGCTTGTAATGGGGATCGGTATGTTGATAGTCTTCATTATCACATACCGTCAACTTTATTTTGTTCAGAAGACGTTCGTTTTGTGGGCGTTTATTCAAATGATATTAACCTTTTTATTTGCCATATTTTATAATCCTTTCATGATATTCTTTGGCTTTTTCACGGCAAGTGCGATGGGATTTGCACCAAGTAAGAAAGTATTTCGAGTGCTACTATGTCTGTTAGTTGTAATGCTCGGAGCATTTGTATTTGTAAATATGAATCAACTAACACCGGCAAATTTAGTAAATATCGTTCCGATGTTTATTTTAATGCTTCTTACGCCATTTGGTATGCGTAATTTTAATCAGAAAAAGATGTTAAAGAACCAATTAAACGAAGCGAATGAGCAAATTAAAGATTTAGTAAAACGTGAAGAACGGCAGCGAATTGCACGGGATCTTCATGACACGTTAGGTCATACGTTATCTCTTATTACGTTAAAAAGCCAGCTTGTTGAGAAGTTAATCGTAAAAAATCCAGAGCGTGCAAGTGTGGAAGCAAAGGAAATTACACAAACATCTCGTACCGCTTTAAAACAGCTGAGGGAATTAATTTCTGATATGCGCATGATTACAGTAGAAGAAGAGCTTGAGCAAATAAAAGCGATCTTACAAGCTGCTAATATTGAATTAGAAATAGAACAAGAAGCGAGTGCAAGTTCGTTATCACCGATTGAACAAAATATTTTAGGAATGTGTTTACGTGAGGCTGTGACGAATGTTGTAAAACATAGTAAGGCGACGCAGTGTACAGTTTCTGTATTAGAATCACAAGGTGAACTGATTTTGAAAGTAGAAGATAACGGAATTGGTTTAGAGGATAAAAACAATGATGGAAATGGTATTCGCGGTATGAAAGAACGAATTGCTCTTATTGATGGATTTGTTGAACTAAATACGATACATCCAGGGACGCTATTAACAGTAAAAGTACCAGTTGTCATTAGAACAGGAAAAGATGAGGTGAGGGTATGATTCGAATTATTATTGCGGAAGATCAACGGATGCTTCGTGGTGCATTAGGAGCCCTACTTGATTTAGAAGATGATATGGAAGTGATTGGGCAAGCTGCGAACGGGGAAGAGGCGTTAAAATTAATTGAATCGTTAAAGCCAGATGTAAGTATTATGGATATTGAAATGCCGATTCAAAGTGGATTGGATGTCGCTGAGACTTTAAAGAAAGAAAAATCATCATGCAAAGTAATGATTTTAACAACATTTGCAAGACCTGGTTATTTTGAACGAGCAATGAAAGCTGGTGTGCACGGATATTTGTTAAAAGATAGCCCAAGTGAAGATTTAGCCGCAGCGATTCGTAATGTAATGAAGGGAAAACGAGAGGTTTCTCAAGATTTAATGTTTGGTTTATGGCAGGAGCAAAATCCGTTGTCAGATCGTGAAAAAGAAGTATTGTTACTTGCTAAAGAAGGAAAGACTGCAAATGAAATTGCGAAAACACTTTATCTTTCACCGGGCACAGTACGTAATTATATTTCTGAAGTGTTAACGAAGCTTGACGCAAAAAATAGAATTGAGGCAATTACAATTGCGGAAGAAAAGGGATGGATATAAAAAGAAGTTTACCTACGAACGGTAAACTTCTTTTTTATTATTATACTTCTATTACTCTATTTATTTTTTGTAATGGTTTATAACCATGTGCTTCAAATGCTTTTGCAAATTCATTTGATACGGCATTTCCGTATAAATCTTTTGCAGCTTGTACGATGTGGGATTGGAGTGATTCAAAATCTTCAGCTGAAGTTGCGTAATTTTGCAATGTGCGCATAACAACTTTACTTACTTTTTCGTTGCCTTGTTTTTGAACAGCAACATTGTTATATGTTTTACCTTCAGCTAATTGATATAATACGTGGCTGATGATACCAGAATTTACGTGAGACTCTTGATTATTTCCATCGTTATAAAAATCTTGTAAGTTTGTATATAATTTATGACCACCGTCACCAATTTCTCCCGGGATGTCACGGATTGTTAGGCCACCTAGTGTATCGCCCATAATCCAGTTTCCCTTATCTTTCTTTACATAATATTCGATTTGCGTGCCCCAAAAATCTGCTAATCCCTCGTTTAACGCAGATGTTTCAGCGCTTGGATATCTCACAATTTTATTCTTTGTCGTACCGCTGAATACAGCATGTCCAAATTCATGGGCTGTTACATCAAGGGCTGAAGTGAGCTTTCCGTTTAAACCATCACCAAATACCATTTGATTCCAAGCAGGGTGCCAAAATGCATTTACATAATCTTCTTTTACACCATCACTAACTTCAGTAGAATCAAAACCGTGTACACTAGCAACAACTTTTGAATCTTTATTATCGTAACTTTTTAGATTATGTTCTTTTTTGAAGTAGTCATAAATATCGCTCATATTCTTCATAGCACCCGCTGCTTCTTTATCTGCAAAGTTAGGAGTGCTACTTGAAACTAGTGTCCCTGGATAACCAGCTTGACTATATCCGCCGAGAGAGTCCGCGTAGTTTGCATTATAAATATATATGCCAGTTCCGCGTGATAGATCAGCTAAATAAAATTTTCCGTCAGTCCCTTTCGCGATATTGAAAGAGATGTTTTCTTGAAGTGCGTTTTTCCCGGTTCCTTGCTCACTTGCGAGGGATAGTCTAGGTGATGTTACTTGATTTATAGTTTTATTCTCTTTATTTTTAATGAATTTTTCTTGGAAAAGTACCTCGCCAGTTTTTAAATCAAGGATTGCATTACCGTTTATAATTTGTTCATTGTTTTCGTAAGTAAAGGTAATAACAGTTGCAAATGTGTAATATCCATCTTTTTTCTTATAAACAACGGTTTCGTTGGTGAATTCTGTCTCAGTCGCATCGCTTGGAATTTGAAGTATATCGCGTAATTTAGATTTTACTTCATTTTTCGACAAAAAATTTGTTATAGTAAGATTAGGTTGTTGGTCTAAATTTTGGACAACTTTACCACTAACAGTTGTAATTACTCCATTTTTATCTACGTTTACAATAAGATCTTGACCATATACTTTATAGTTTTTGTAAGTTTGTGCAAGGCGAACTTGGGTTTGATTTTCTTTTGTTTCTTTATTTGTAGGTTGAAAATCAACATTTTTTTCAGTTGTAACTTGCTCTTGTTGAGCTTTAGCCCCGTTTACCTCACCTTTTAAATATTTTTTAGCAATATTCTCTTTCGTATCATTTTGAGGTTCTGTTAATTTTCCGATTGTTAAACCAGGCTGAGCAATTTCAACTTTCACTTCATTTTTGTTTAATTCTTGGGCATGAATAGCTTCTGTGGATAAAGGACAAAGGAGACCGAATGTAACGAATGCACTAGCAAGTTTTCTATAATTCATCTATAACACTCCTAATCTATTGTATGTGAGATGAATTGTATGAAACATTTGCCAGATTTTATATATATTATGCATTATTTCATATCAAAAATTGTCGAATTCACATTATTGTAGTGGTATGACAACTCAAAAAATTAGATTGTTATAATGGGATGGTGAGTAAGTATGCACGCAGAAAAATTAGGAATTGAAATTAAGAAAATTAGGGTGATGAGAGGATTAACACAAAAACAGTTATCCGAGAACATATGTCATCAATCAGAAGTGAGTAGAATTGAATCGGGTGCGGTATACCCAAGTATGGATATATTGCAAGGTATAGCAGCAAAATTACAAGTTCCCATTATTCATTTTTATGAGGTACTCATTTATTCTGATATTGAGAGGAATAAGCAGTTAAAAGATCGAATTATTATGCTTTGTAAGCAAAAAAAATATAAAGAAATTTATAATAGGGTATGGAATGAACTGAAAAAGGAAGAATATCATCCCGAGCTTCAGCAATTTCTTCAATGGCAATATCATGTAGCAGCTTACGTATTGAAAAAAATTGATTACGAATATTGTATTTTAGAATTAAAGAAATTGCTCAATCAACAATTGGCAGGAATAGATGTATATCAGAATCTTTATATTGAAAACGCAATTGCAAACATTTATGCTGAAAATGGCTATTTGAAGAAGGCTATTGAGTTATTTGAAAATATATTAAAACAGTTAGAGACATTGCATGATAATAAAGAATTTGATGTAAAGGTGAGACATAATCATGCAAAAGCATTATACTCAGATAATCAATACGAAGAAGCGCTTTGCCACGCAAATAAAGCTATTGAACTATCGTGTCAAATTAATAGTATGACATTGATTGGACAGCTATACTTTCGAAAAGGTGAATGCTTAGCAAAGCTAGGGTCTGATAGAGCAGAAATTGAAGATGCTTACGAAAAAGCATGCTTCTTTTTTGATATGTTAGGAAACCACGCATTAAAAGAATCACTTATGAAAAAAATGAAAAAATAAAAAAGACCTAAAAAACAAATATGCATAATTGCATAAAATGTGGATAAATTTTCATGGTATATTTAAAGAAAAAATGCAGGTGATGGAATATGAAGAAACTGCTTATTGGTAGTCTATTAACGTTAGCGATGGCATGGGGTATTTCATTAGGAGATATAGCATTAGAGAAAAGCCAAATAATTTCTCATAATGATCAAGAGGTACAATTAGCTCAAGAGGTACCTTATGAGTACTAAAAAACAACCGTCTTACTTAGGCGGTTGTTTTTTTATGGAGTAACATCCAAACGTCTTTACTAGAAACAGGTTTGCTAATAAAGAATCCTTGAATGTGGTCACAGTTTTGTTCATAAAGAAATTTCCATTGTTCTTCTGTTTCTACACCTTCTGCAATAACTTCTAAATTTAATTCTTTTGATAGTGTAATAATGGAAGAGATAATTGCTTCCTCTAAAGGACTTGTTGTAATTCCACAAATAAATTCTCGAGCAATTTTTAATGTGTTGATTGGGTATTTTGTTAAATAAGCTAAAGAACTATAACCAGTTCCAAAGTCATCTATTGAAATTTGAATACCGAGATTTTGAAGCTGCTCTAGCTTTGCAACTACAGATTGATTTTGGTTAATAGCGATACTTTCTGTAATTTCAATATCTAGTGCTTCCGGTTTTAGTTCTGTTTCTTTCAACACCTTTGAAATAGTTGGGATTAAATCTGTATGGTTAAATTGAACAACAGATAAATTCACACCAACTTTTAAGTGAGAAAAACCTTGATTATGCCATCTTTTTGCTTCTGAGCAGGCGGTACGTAAAATCCAATTTCCAAGTTCAATAATAAATCCTGTTTCCTCTGCTAGAGGAATAAATTGGGCAGGAGATACGATACCGAGTTTTGGATGTTTCCAACGAATTAACGCTTCAAAACCGATAATTTGTTTTGTTTTTGTGCTTACTTGTGGTTGGTATTCAAGGAAAAATTCATTTTGTTGTAATGCTTTTGAAAGTTCGCCTTCTAAGAATTGAATCTCATTTTGCGCAATACTTATTTCTTTTGAGAAGAAAACAAATCGATTTTTCCCATTTGCTTTCGCGCGATACATAGCCATATCAGCATTTTTCATTAATTCGGTTACATCATTTCCATAATCAGGATACATTGCGATGCCGATGCTCGGTGTAACAGATAGTTCTTCATCTTTAATGAAGAATGGTTTGTTTAAAATAGTTAAAATCTGTTCAGCTATAAAAGCCGCACTTTTTTCTGAGTACATATCTGGTAATAGAATTGTAAACTCATCTCCGCCTTGGCGGGCAACGATATCTTTTGAACGCAAACATCCGCGTAACCTTTTTGCTACTTCAATTAGTAATAAGTCTCCGACATCATGACCGAGTCGATCGTTAATTTTTTTAAATCGATCTAAATCAAGAAACATGACGGCAACATCATTTGCGCTAGTTTGAGCTGTATTTAAAATAGTCTTTAAATCTTTTTCGAATTTGCGACGATTTGGTAATCCAGTAAGTGCATCATGAAATGCCAAATGTTCTACTTGTTTTTGTTTTTCATATAAAGTTGTAATATCACGCGCTATCCCAAACATCCCAACAACTTCTTTATTTATAAAAGTAGGTATGAGTGTAATGTGAAGGTAATAGTAATAGCCTTCTTGTTCTTTCGTACGAACCTCTAAAGTTTGTGGTCTACCTTCTTTTGTTATTTGTAATGCTCTTTTTAGTAAGTCATGATCTTTTGGATCAATAAAGTGCAGAAGGGAATGGCTTGCTACTTCACAATAGTAAGCTGTAAATAAGCTTTCACAAGCTGTGTTAGATTGCTGAAAAATACCATGCATATTTAAAGAGAAAACGGCATCAGGATGATCTTCAAATAAAGATTTATAACGTTGTTCACTTTTTGATAACGCAGAAGCACCTTCTTCAACTTCATCTTCTAGTTGTGTAGTCAGCTGTTCATATGTATCAATTAAGACTTTATTATCTTTCCACATGTAAAGTTGTCGCAAGAATAATAAAATAAGTGATAATACAAGACCAATTAACATGAATTTATCATCCCAAGGCTGAATGATAATAAAGGAAAAAGTCATGATTATACTAAAATAAGGCAATATAAAGCGTACATAATCAAATCGATAATATTTCGTTTTTGTTTCATGTTGCATTGGCTTATCTAAAATGTATAGTATGGACGATAAACCAATTAATAAAATCGAAGCAGTATGTATTAAATAAGAGAATTCAGCAGAAGTTTTTATTCCTGTGTTTAACTGGAATAGCTGTATATATCCGTATACAAGAATGATAGTAAAGCCAATAATTAATGAAATTCTACTAGAAGAATATTGTTCTCTTCTATATAGGCTAATAACGGCGTAAATGACTAATGATTGTGCAATAAAATATCCAATTAAAACCCACGTATCCTTTGTTAACGTATGAAAGCTTGAAAGATCTAAAATAAAGGTTAAGGTAAAATAAATATTCATAATAACGATAAAGATACTATCGAATGAAAATTGAGCAAGGCCTCTAATAGAGTAATGTTTTATGAACTTTATAGCAAATCCAGAAAAGAGTAAAATATATTGTATGATGAAAAAAGGTAGTGCCTCATAAGAGAATAGGACTTGATCGCATATAGAAAGTGAATGAAGGAATAAAGTTATCTCCATAGCCAATCCACATAGGCAAGTACATAATAATAACACCCAAAATAATTTATCACCACGCTTCATTTTTTTAATTGCTTTATAGGAACAATAACAAGAAAAGATTGCGGCAAAACAAAATAAGAAAAGGATTCCAATTTCTTTTATGTTCCACTCATTTGGAATAAGGAATATCCAAAGAGAAAATACAATTATATACATCATGACAAATTGTACATATTTTTTTTGATTAATCATATGATGACTCCGTTTCAATAAAGTTGAATCGCAGGATGAAAATGCTAATTTAAATAATATCATATAAAATAGGAACTTTTTTACTATAAGAATTACTTTTTGAAAAAAACAACGCAACATGACAATTTACCATTGTAATGTTGCGCCATTTATTCTTTTGATTCCTTTTATAGAAGAAAGCTCACTTATTAATTGTAACATTGCTAAATCTTTCTGTTTACTTTCAATCATAATATCAAAATTATAATTAATTTTTTTTGCAATGTGTAAAAAGGGCTTAATAAATTCTAAATTAATATAATCTGCATGAGCCCTAAATTCTTTTTCTGATTTAGGAGAGGAAATATGAACTTTAGGTGGGATATTTGTATGTGACCAAGTTTCAAAAATTACAGGAAGTAATTCTTCTAGTGATTCTTCGCAAAGATTAGCCATGTGATGATGATAATCAAATACGAAAGGGATCTTTTCTTTTTGGCAAATTGATAAAGTTTCAGCAGTTGTATATGTTTTATCATCATTTTCTAGAGTCATTTGTTTTTTTATATGTGCAGGAAGTTTTTTTATGTTTTCATGGAAGCGTCCAACTGCTGCTTCTTTATTTCCGTAGGCACCACCTACATGAATGTTAATGTAAGAAGAATCTGCAATTCCTATCGTATGTAATACTTTATAATGATAGGTCATATCCGTAACTGCATTAGTTGTAATATGCGGCTTATCGCTTGTGAATAATGTAAATTGATTTGGGTGAAAACTTACTCGTAAATTGTGCTCTTGAATTAACGACCCTATTTTACGCCAAAGCGGTATGAATGCTCCAATATAATCAAATTCAACTTCAGGGTGTGTTGCAAGTGGAACGATGGAAGAAGAAAGACGATATAATGGGATTTCATGTGCGATATTGTAATGAAGGATACGTATTGTATGTTCTAAATTTTGCCTTGTAACATCGTATAGTTTATCCTCTCGCTCTTGTTTATTGAGTTTTTTAAAAGTTGTAAATGTCATCGTTTTAGCAGGAGAACAGTCCCACAATGCCATTGCATGTGAGACGTATCCAAACCGCATAATCATAAGGAATACACCTCTTTTATTCATCACCTTTCTTATAAGAAGAAAGCAAGTATCGTTCCTATCCATTCCTTTCCTCTATCTATAAGGGAAAGCGGGCTGACATCGTCATAGGAAAGTAATGACGCATTTTTTAAATCTTCATGGAATTTATTTTTTACCACCTGTATGAAGTGCCTATCATATAAGAGGCAGTTGATTTCATGGTTACTATATAAACTTCTCATATCAAAGTTTGCAGTTCCAACATCGCAAATATCATCGTCCACTATAATAACTTTAGCGTGAAAAAAACCTTGTTGAAATGCGTAAATATTGCAACCAGCCCGTATTAACTTTCGGCAGTACGGGAATTTCGCTTCTCGAACGAGGGCATGATCAGCCTTTTCTGGAACGAGAATTGTTATTTGGACCCCTCTTTCTCGTGCTTTTAATAGAGCGTTCATAATTTTTTTGCCAGGAATGAAATATGGTGTACCGATAAAAAGTTCCTTTTTCGCACTTTTAATTAAATGTAAAAAGGTATGTTGTAAATAGGCACCATCGGTTGGAATGAATTGATGTAGGATGGTACCAGGTTCCTGTTTCGGAAAATAAAGAGGAGCATCCAATAAATTTTGGTTCGTATCATCCAACCAGTCATGTAAAAATTGTTTTTGTAAATCTTGAACGCCTTCTCCTGTAAGACGTAAATGATAGTCTCGCCATAATCCTAATTGCTCATTATGTCCCAAATATTCCTCGCCGATATTAAATCCCCCAATATAACTAATTTTCCCGTCAATCACTGTGATTTTTCTATGATTGCGTTGATTGGCAGAAAAGAAAGGGAAAGGGAATCTGACTTTATGACAAAAAGAAAAAGAGACACCATGTTTTTGTAGGGAACGAATTGCTTCATTTGATAAATAATGGCTACCAAATCGATCAAGTAACAGTCTTACTTCAATGCCTTCTTTTGCCTTATCAATAAGTAACTTTAAAAATTCACGACTGATCTTATCATTTTTTACAATGAAGAATAAAACGTGAATGTGGTGCTGCGCTTGTTTTATATCAGTAAATAAAGCATCGTATAAATCTTTCCCATATGTATAAAGGTGAAAATCACTTTGACGTAAAGGGAAAGTACGGGAACGCACACGTTTTAAATGAAGAAGTCTCCCATATGAAAGGTCAATTGTGATCCAAAGAGTAACGCATATGAATAAGAGAGAGAAATAGAACATGAGTGAAGTCCCTCCTTTGCATTCTTTTCACCTTCAGTATGTTACAAATGATATGGGGAGTAAGAATGCTACCAAAAATTTAACTAGAAGATAGCACGGTTTGTTCATTAAAGTTTCACTTTATCCCGCTTCAGCCGGCAGTAAGACAATCGCCTTAAAATCCGCTGAATACGAGGAAGCTAGGTTGAAATCAACTGCCCGTAAAAGCCCGATTGATTTAACTAATAATTAGTGGGGGATGGACAGTCCCCACTGACTAAAGTTTCACTTTATAGTTTCACCCAAATAAACAGGTTTATTAAAAAATATGTTGTTGTATAACAAAAAACTGTTGACTGAATGCTCACTCATTATATAATGAAGGTAGGGGATAAAATTCAGAAAATTATATGTTTTTGAAGATTCTAAAAAAGAAAGAAGGCTTACAAAGAGAGGGGTAGCATAAAAATGAATAGCTTACTGATCATTAATTGGCTGGCTGCCATTGCTGTTATTGCTTATGCGGGATATTTGTTTGTATATCTTATACGAACGAGAATGGCCTACATACAATTAGGAAAAAAGATTGAATTTGACCGTCGCTTCAAAGAACGTTGGGATCTTCTTAAGGTCAATGTTTTCGGTCAGAAAAAGCTGCTGAAAGATAAAAAGAGCGGCATTATTCACGTTATGTTTTTTTACGGATTTATTCTTGTCCAATTTGGAGCAATTGACTTCGTTTGGAAAGGACTCGCACCAGGATCGCATCTTCCACTTGGACCACTATACCCTGCATTTACATTCTTCCAGGAAATTGTCACACTCGTTATATTAATCGCAGTCTTTTGGGCTTTTCATAGACGTTATGTTGAGAAGCTAGTTCGTTTGAAACGTAATTTTAAATCAGGCCTTGTTCTTATCTTTATCGGTGGTTTAATGATTTCTGTACTACTTGGTAATGGGATGGGAATTATATGGCACGGCGAGGAACTTTCATGGAGTGAACCGATCGCTTCTGCAATCGCTTACGTTTTCTCGGGAATAAATGAAACCGTAGCCATTTCAGTGTTCTATTTTTCTTGGTGGGTGCATCTACTAATTTTGTTAACATTTTTAGTCTATGTTCCACAATCAAAACATGCACATTTAATTGCTGGACCAGCTAACGTTTTCTTCGGTCGTCTCTCAAATCCAGGGAAGCTTGAAAAGATTGATTTTGAAGATGAAACGCAAGAAACATTTGGTGTTGGTAAAATTGAAGACTTTAGACAAAATCAGCTTATTGATTTATACGCTTGCGTAGAGTGTGGGCGCTGTACAAATATGTGTCCGGCAACAGGAACAGGAAAAATGTTATCACCGATGGATTTAATTTTAAAAATTCGTGATCATTTAACTGATAAAGGAGCGGCGGTAACATCAAAAGCACCTTGGGTTCCAGTAGTTGCTTTTAATAATACACAAGGAAATCAATTAGCGATGATGGCAGCTGGAAAAGGGCAGCAAGAATCAGCAGCTACAGCGCTAGCTTACGATCCGAGTTTAATCGGAGATGTTATTACAGAAGAAGAGATTTGGGCTTGTACAACGTGCCGTAACTGTGAAGATCAGTGTCCGGTTATGAATGAGCATGTTGACAAAATTATTGATTTACGCCGCTATCTTGTTTTAACAGAAGGAAAGATGGATGCGGAAGCGCAGCGTGCGATGACGAATATCGAGCGTCAAGGGAATCCATGGGGTCTGAATCGTAAAGAGCGTGAAACATGGCGCCAAGGTGATGATGAAGTAACAGTTCCGACTGTAAAAGAAAAATCAAAAGCTGGCGAGGAGTTCGAATATTTATTCTGGGTTGGTTCGATGGGATCATACGACAATCGTAGTCAGAAGATTGCGATATCGTTTGCGAAGTTAATGAACGAAGCAGGCGTCTCATTCGCGATTCTTGGTAATAAAGAAAAGAACTCTGGAGATACACCGCGTCGCCTTGGAAATGAGTTCGTATTCCAAGAGATGGCAACAAAGAATATCGAAGAATTTGAAAAAGCAGGAGTGAAGAAAATCGTTACGATTGATCCTCACGCTTATAATACATTCAAAAATGAGTATCCAGACTTTGGCTTACAAGCAGAAGTCTATCATCATACAGAATTGTTAGCTCAGTGGGTGAAAGAAGGACTCTTAAAACCTGTTCACGCTATTGAGGAGACAGTTACGTACCATGATTCCTGTTATTTAGGACGATACAACGAAGTGTACGAAGCACCGCGCGATATTTTGAAAGCAATTCCTGGTGTGAATCTTGTAGAAATGGCACGTAACCGTGAAACAGGAATGTGCTGTGGCGCAGGTGGTGGCTTAATGTGGATGGAGGAGACAACGGGTTCTCGTATTAACGTTGCTCGTACAGAACAAGCACTAGCTGTGCAACCATCCATTATCGGTACAGGTTGTCCGTATTGCTTAACGATGATTAGTGATGGGACGAAAGCGAAGGAAGTAGAAGAAAAAGTTCAAACACTTGATGTAACAGAGATTTTAGAACGATCTGTTATCGGACAGAAGAAAGAAGCAATGTAGTTTGTAAGCATGTATACAACTTTAGAAAGAGGTGCAATTATTGCACCTCTTCTCAACGCAAGGATACCGAGCGAGCGCTCGGTACTAAAAAAGAAATGGGGGAAAGAAACATGAATAAAACAGTTATTTTAAGTGCTACAAGAACACCGGTTGGAAAACTTGGAGGATCTTTAAAAGATGTGAAGGCAACAGAACTTGGAGGAATTGCAATTAAAGCAGCGCTTGAAAGAGCAGATGTTTCTGCTAGTGATGTTGAAGAAGTTATATTTGGAACGGTTATTCAAGGTGGACAGGGGCAAATTCCATCTCGTCAAGCTGCGAGAGCTGCTGGAATCCCTTGGGAAGTGCAGACGGAAACAGTAAATAAAGTTTGTGCATCGGGACTTCGTGCGGTTACGTTAGCAGATCAAATTATTCGTACTGGTGATCAATCACTTATTGTAGCTGGTGGAATGGAATCAATGAGTAACAGTCCTTACATTTTACGAGGTGCAAGATGGGGATACAGAATGGGTAACAACGAAGTTATCGATTTAAATGTTGCAGATGGTTTAACATGCGCATTTTCAGGCATACACATGGGCGTTTATGGCGGCGAAGTTGCGAAGGAAGACGGAATCTCTCGCGAAGCCCAAGATGAATGGGCATATCGTAGTCATCAGCGTGCGGTTTCAGCGCATAAAGAAGGGCGCTTTGAAGAGGAAATTGTACCAGTAACAATTCCGCAAAGAAAAGGCGATCCTATTGTTGTTGCTAAAGATGAGGCGCCGCGTGAAGATACAACAATTGAAAAGTTAGCGAAATTAAAACCTGTATTCGATAAGACATCGTCAGTAACAGCTGGTAACGCTCCAGGACTGAATGATGGCGGTGCTGCACTTGTATTAATGAGCGAGGACAGAGCGAAGCAAGAAGGAAGAAAGCCTTTGGCGACGATTTTAGCACATACGGCAATCGCGGTAGAATCAAAAGATTTCCCAAGAACGCCAGGTTATGCAATTAACGAATTATTGAAAAAAACAGGCAAGACAATTGAAGACATCGATTTATTCGAGATTAATGAAGCGTTTGCGGCAGTAGCAATTGCGAGTACAGAGATTGCAGGTATTGACCCAGAAAAATTGAATGTAAATGGCGGCGCGGTAGCAATGGGACACCCAATTGGAGCAAGTGGAGCGCGTATTATCGTTACACTTATCCATGCACTGAAGCAGCGCGGTGGCGGAATTGGAATTGCTTCGATTTGTAGCGGTGGCGGTCAAGGTGATGCAGTGATGATTGAGGTTCATTAATTTACGGTGAGAAAACGATTCATTTATTACAGACTTATATTAAGGGGGAAGAAAGAATGGGTGTACAAAAAATAGTTGTAATTGGTGCGGGACAAATGGGATCGGGAATTGCGCAAGTATGTGCAATGGCAGGATATGATGTGAAGATTCAAGATTTAAAACAAGAGCAATTAGATAGAGGGTTAGCTATCATTACGAAAAACTTAGTGCGTCAAGTAGAAAAAGGACGCATGAAGGAAGAAGAGAAAGAGGAAACGTTAAATCGTCTTACAGTAACTCTTGATTTAGATTGTGTGAAAGAAGCTGATCTTGTTATTGAAGCAGCTGTTGAGAAAATGGATATTAAAAAGAAAATATTTGCGAATTTAGATGAAATTGCTCCAGATCATACAATTTTAGCAACGAATACGTCATCTCTTCCAATTACTGAAATTGCAGCGGTAACGAAACGCCCAGAAAAAGTAATCGGTATGCACTTTATGAATCCAGTTCCCGTTATGAAGCTCGTTGAAATTATTCGTGGTTTAGCTACAGATGATGCAGTTTATGAAACGATTGAAGATATTACGAAAAAAATCGGAAAAGTGCCAGTTGAAGTAAATGATTTCCCGGGATTTGTATCGAATCGTATTTTATTACCGATGATTAACGAAGCAATTTATACGTTATATGAAGGTGTAGCGACGAAAGAAGCAATTGATGAAGTAATGAAACTTGGTATGAATCATCCAATGGGGCCTCTGACACTAGCTGATTTTATCGGTTTAGATACATGTTTATACATTATGGAAGTGTTGCATGAAGGATTAGGAGATAGTAAATATCGCCCATGTCCATTACTACGTAAGTACGTAAATGCAGGATGGTTAGGGCGTAAAACGGGCCGTGGTTTCTACGTTTATGAGTAAATCCCTCCTTGTATAGAGTAGTGGTCTTACCAAATTGTTAAAAGATATATAGCAAATGGAGGCGGAGTATATGAACTTTCGTTTTAATGAAGAGCAACAGATGATGAGGAAAATGGTTCGGGATTTTGCACAGAAGGAAATAGCACCCTTTGTTCCTAGCATGGAACAAGGGGTGTTCCCGACAGAGATTTTGCAAAAGATGGGTGAGCTTGGATTAATGGGTATTCCAGCGCCTGCAAAATACGGCGGCGCAGAAATGGATTTTATTTCTTACATTTTAGCAATTGAGGAAATCTCAAAAGTAAGCGCAACGGTTGGTGTAATTTTAGCTGTACATACGTCAGTTGGAATGAACCCGATTTTATACTTTGGAACAGAAGAGCAGAAGCAGAAATATGTTTCTAAGCTTGCGGCTGGTGAATATTTAGGTGCATTCGCCTTAACTGAGCCAAATGCTGGATCAGATGCAGGGAGTTTGAAATCACGAGCTGTCAAGAAAGGTGATAATTACATCATTAATGGATCGAAAGTATTTATTACAAATGGCGGCGAAGCAAGTACATACATCGTTTTCGCTTCTACAAATCCAGATGCAGGAAAAAGTGGTATTTCTGCATTTATTGTAGAGAAAGATACGCCAGGCTTAATTATCGGAAAAGATGAACATAAGATGGGACTTCTCGGTTCTCGTACAGTTCAACTTACGTTCGAAGATATGATAGTGCCGGCTGAGAATTTACTCGGTGAAGAGGGACAAGGATTCAAGGTAGCGATGGCGAATTTAGATGTTGGACGAATTGGAATCGGGGCGCAGGCGTTAGGGATCGCGGAAGCAGCGCTCGCATGTGCGATAGATTATGCAAAGGAACGAGAGCAATTCGGGAAGCCGATTGCGGCGCAGCAAGGGATTGGCTTCAAACTTGCAGATATGGCGACAAGTGTGGAGGCGGCGCGATTACTTGTATATAGGGCTGCATCGCTTAGAGCACAAGGATTACCATGCGGTAAAGAAGCGTCTATTGCGAAGTTATTTGCTTCTAAGACAGCAGTTGAAGTTGCAATTGAAGCGGTACAAGTATTTGGCGGTTACGGTTATACGAAAGATTATCCGGTAGAGAGATTTTTCCGTGATGCGAAGATTACGCAAATTTATGAAGGAACGAGTGAGATACAAAAACTTGTTATTAGCCGTGCTTTATAAAGGGAAGAGGGGGAGACGGAAATGCATTTTAAATTATCAGAAGAACATGAAATGATAAGAAAAATGGTTCGGGATTTTGCTAAGAACGAAGTAGCACCAACGGCAGCTGAGCGTGATGAGGAAGAGAAATTTGACCGCGAGCTATTTGATCATATGGCGGAGCTTGGTTTGACAGGTATTCCATGGCCTGAAGAGTATGGTGGAATTGGAAGCGATTACTTAGCGTACGTAATTGCGATCGAAGAATTATCACGCGTTTGTGCTTCTACAGGTGTAACGCTGTCCGCGCATACTTCACTTGCTGGGTGGCCGATTTTTAAATTCGGAACGGAGGAGCAAAAGCAAAAGTTTTTGCGACCGATGGCTGAAGGGAAGAAAATTGGTGCATACGGTTTAACGGAACCGAGTTCTGGATCAGATGCTGGTGGAATGAAGACAATCGCCAAAAGAGATGGAGACCATTACATATTAAATGGATCGAAAATTTTCATTACAAATGGCGGTATTGCTGACATTTATGTTGTTTTTGCGTTAACAGATCCTGAATCGAAGCAGCGCGGCACGAGCGCATTTATTGTGGAAAGCGACACGCTAGGATTTTCGGTTGGGAAGAAGGAAAGTAAACTAGGGATTCGCTCTTCGCCAACGACTGAAATTATGTTTGAAGATTGCCGTATTCCTGTAGAAAATCTACTAGGAGAAGAAGGGCAAGGATTTAAGATTGCAATGCAAACGTTAGATGGCGGTCGTAACGGTATTGCTGCACAAGCAGTTGGTATTGCACAAGGGGCTTTAGATGCTTCTGTAGAATATGCAAGAGAGCGCCATCAATTTGGAAAGCCGATTGCGGCGCAGCAAGGGATTGGCTTTAAACTTGCGGATATGGCAACGGATGTAGAGGCTGCACGCCTTTTAACATATCAAGCTGCGTGGCTTGAATCGGAAGGGCTTCCGTATGGGAAAGAATCAGCGATGTCAAAAGTATTTGCAGGTGATACAGCGATGAAGGTGACGACTGAAGCTGTGCAAGTATTTGGTGGTTACGGTTATACGAAAGATTATCCAGTAGAGCGTTATATGCGAGATGCAAAGATTACACAGATTTATGAAGGAACACAAGAAATTCAAAGGCTCGTAATTTCTCGTATGTTAACGAAGTAGGGGCAAAGGCGTAGGTATTTTCCTACGCTTTTTCCTTCCAAAAAATAATAGAGAGAGGTGAAGGGGATGGTTAAACATAATGTGCATGCGTCAGTAAAAGATGAAAAATTAGTTGCGTTAAGGCGTGAACAAATGATTAAAGGTGCGGTGCAACTGTTTAAGCAAAAAGGATTCCCGCGTACAACAACGAGAGAGATTGCAAAAGCGGCTGGATTTAGTATCGGAACACTATATGAATACATTCGTACGAAAGATGACGTGTTATATTTAGTTTGTGATAGTATTTATGAACATGTAAAAGAACGATTAGAGGAAGTAGTATGCACGGAGAAGGGAAGTATAGACAGTTTAAAAATAGCGATAACAAATTACTTTAAAGTGATGGACGAATTGCAAGAAGAAGTATTAATCATGTATCAAGAAGTACGGTTTTTACCGAAAGAATCACTCCCATACGTACTAGAGAAAGAGTTTCAAATGGTAGGAATGTTTGAGAATATTTTAGAACAATGTACAGAAAATGGAACATTTATATTAAATAAAAAAGAAATACAGCTTCTTGCGCATAACATTTTCATACAAGGACAGATGTGGGGATTTAGACGTTGGGCGCTGCAAAAATTGTATACGCTCGAAGAATATACAGAAATGCAAATTAGGTATGTATTGCAAGGGGCGCATATGCTTCCGAAGTAAGGAATGGACAAATTATAATTTTATTACCATATAAAGTGAGGGTATTCATCCAAAGCCGATTAGTAGCCTTCACAAATCAGGTGTTTACAGGTAGCGGGGCTTCCGCCTAACTTCTTTGCTCCAGCCGAATGTTGAGGCGGGAGTTTTACTGCTCGCAAATAGCGGGATAAAAGTTTCCCATTTTTTTTGTAGCATATTTGTGCGACTTTTGTTTATAATGAATAGTATGGATTTTTTTAAGCAGACCGTTATATATAAGGTTATATTTGATGAAAGGAAGTGCCGCATAAGTGAATTTTAAGCAATATTCACCAGAAGAGCTAAAAGAATGTTCAATGATTGAAGTTGTACATAGCGTTTTAGGGGATAAAAGACAAGCAACGACATTCAACGAGTTGGTTAAAGAAATCGCTCAAGTGCTGGGACTATCTCAAGAGCAAGTTAATGCGAAACTCGCACAATTTTATACAGATTTAAACATCGATGGACGCTTCATTAATTTAGGAGAAAACCGTTGGGGACTACGTAGCTGGTACCCATATGAGCAAATCGATGAAGAAATTCTGCCTCAGCCAAAACCGAAGAAGAAACGTAAAGTTGAAGAAGACGGTTTTGACGACTACATGGAAGACGAAGATGACTTCGACGATGCAGACGGAAATGCAGAGGAAGAAGAAGAAGTAGAAGATTTGGACAAGGTTCTTGAAGAAGAAGACGGAGATGACGATGATCTTGATGATTTAGATGAAGATGATGAAGATGACTTCGCTGAAGAAGAACTTGAGTATGATGAAACTGAAGAAGAAGAGGAAGAACTGTAGTTCTTGACTTTTCATTATCGTCCATGTAGAATCATTTTTGGGCTCTTTAAAAAAGGACGATAATACTTTTAAAGTGTAAATATAAAAGAAAATTGCTCCCTACTTGTTACTTTTTGTGATGAGGGGAGCAATTTTCTTTTTTGTTTTTTGTTTAGAATACAAAAAGAGTCTAACAATAAGATAGATACAGTGTTATCTACATACGTTGCGCTTTGCAACGGTGATTATATAACAACAAGGTAGAAGGGAGCTTTTTCATGACTAAGTATATTTTTGTAACAGGCGGTGTAGTATCGTCTTTAGGTAAAGGTATTACAGCAGCATCTCTTGGAAGACTTTTAAAAAATCGTGGTTTAAACGTAACGATTCAAAAGTTTGATCCGTACATTAACGTAGACCCAGGGACTATGAGCCCATACCAACACGGTGAGGTATTCGTAACAGATGATGGTGCAGAAACGGACTTAGACCTTGGTCACTATGAACGTTTTATCGACATCAACTTAAACAAATACAGCAACGTAACAACAGGTAAAATTTACTCTTCAGTTCTTCAAAAAGAGCGTCGTGGTGAATATCTAGGAGGAACAGTTCAAGTTATTCCTCACATTACTAACGAAATTAAAGAACGTGTATATCGTTCTGGTCGCGAAACAAATGCGGACGTTGTTATTACAGAAATCGGTGGAACTGTTGGTGATATTGAGTCTCTACCATTCTTAGAAGCAATCCGTCAAATTAAGAGCGACATCGGTCGTGACAATGTAATGTACATTCACTGTACGTTAATCCCGTACTTAAAAGCAGCGGGTGAAATGAAAACAAAACCAACGCAACATAGCGTTAAAGAGCTTCGTAGCTTAGGTATTCAACCAAATATTATCGTTGTTCGTACAGAACTGCCTGTTTCTCAAGATATGAAAGACAAGCTTGCATTATTCTGTGACATCGATACAAAAGCAGTTATCGAAGCACGCGATGCAGATACTTTATACGCGGTTCCATTATCTCTTCAAGAGCAAAACATGGACCAAATCGTTTGCGATCACTTAAAATTAGACAATCCAGCTGCAGATATGACAGAGTGGACTGCGCTAGTTGATAAAGTACGTAACCTTTCTAAGAAAACAAAAATCGCTCTTGTTGGTAAATACGTAGAGCTTCAAGATGCATATATTTCTGTTGTAGAAGCACTTCGTCATGCAGGTTATTCATTCGACACAGATGTAGAAGTGAAATGGGTAAACGCTGAGCACGTAACAGCAGAGAACGTAAAAGAATTAGTTGGTGACACAGATGGTATTCTTGTGCCAGGTGGTTTTGGAGATCGTGGTGTAGAAGGTAAAATCGTTGCAATTCAATATGCTCGTGAAAACAAAGTTCCATTCTTAGGAATTTGCTTAGGTATGCAACTTGCATCAATCGAATTTGCACGTAACGTATTAGGATTAGAAGGAGCTAACTCTTCTGAAATTAATCCTGACACACCTTATGCAATCATCGACTTATTACCAGAGCAAAAAGATGTAGAAGACTTAGGTGGTACACTTCGTCTTGGTCTATACCCATGTAAGCTTTCTGAAGAAACGAATGCTTATAGAGCTTACAGTGAGCCGGTTGTATATGAGCGTCATCGTCATCGTTATGAGTTCAACAATCAATTCCGTCCGGATATGGAAAAAGCAGGATTTGTATTCTCTGGTACAAGCCCAGACGGTCGCCTAGTTGAAATCATTGAATTAAAAGATCACCCTTGGTTCGTGGCAGCACAGTTCCACCCAGAACTTGTATCTCGTCCAAACCGTCCACAACCATTGTTCCATGATTTCGTAAGTGCTTCTATTACGAACAAAGAGAGCAAGTAATAAAAAAGCGCCTGAAATAGGGCGCTTTTTTTAATATTCGTTTAACATTTCATCAATTGTAAATTTCAATCCGTGATAAGCAAATAAGGCTATCATTAAACTTGGGAATCCGTAGCGATTACCTTCATCGTCTGGAATAAGACCTTTTAACAGTTTTGTATCAATATGTACATCTGTATATTGTTCCAGTGATTCAATACCTTCTTGAATAGCAGAGATTCCAACGATAGAGTGGCCTTCTTCTTGAAGTTTTTTTGCAATACTTACCGCTTCTTCATCTGTTGAAAAACGGCTAATAAGAAGTACACGGTCTGCAGAAGTTACTTCTGCTTCTTTATCATTTTCAAATAAACGTTTCGCTTGCTGCATTGGTTCAGCACCGAATAGTGCTTCAGCAACAACACCATCCATTTCATTTGTACCATGTAAATAAATGAAGCCATCGCCAACTAATGCTTGAGCAAGTAGACGAGCGCTATCTTCTATATTCATTTCCTCTTTTTGAGAAACTCTGGAGAAATAACCACTTAATTGAGTCGAAAAAATTTTTAACATAATGTTACTCCCTTCGTACGTGTTCGCCGGCTTTCATTATAGTGTATTTTTTTAGAAAGGTGAAATCGTAGGGTAGCATAACAAAAAAGGAAACGGTAAAATAAGAAAGAATAGGAAGGAATTTGCCAAAGAATAGCGAAAATAAATCGTTAAGATATAAGAAGCTTTAAATCTTGTATTTATACAGAAAGGTTGGGAGTTATGGAAGGGAAAATTTTAATCGTTGATGATCAATATGGCATTCGTGTGTTATTACATGAAGTGTTCCAAAAAGAAGGTTATCAGACGTTCCAAGCAGCGAATGGATTTCAAGCTTTAGATATCGTGAAAAAAGATAATCCAGATTTAGTTGTGTTAGATATGAAAATTCCAGGTATGGATGGTATAGAGATTTTAAAGCATGTAAAAGAAATTGATGAGAGTATTAAAGTAATTTTAATGACTGCTTATGGAGAGCTTGATATGATCCAAGAGGCAAAAGATTTAGGAGCTTTAATGCACTTTGCTAAACCATTTGATATTGATGAAATTCGTCAAGCGGTGAGAAATGAGCTTGCTGTAGAGGCGTAAAAAATGAATTTTTTATAAAAAATATGGAAAAAAGCGTTTACATGGACTATTGAGCAGGTGAATACAGTTGAGTTTTTGAGTACAAGTTGTTATCCTATTGAGTGTAGAAAAAAGTCCGGTATGTAAATATACATATTTTACCTTATTCTGGTCATACTACCAGCGATAAGAATTTATCGGATACAAAAAACGTTTTTTAGGAGGATTCACCATGCCTTTAGTTTCTATGAAAGAAATGCTAAACAAAGCACTAGAAGGAAAATACGCAGTTGGTCAATTCAACATGAACAACTTAGAGTGGACTCAAGCTATCTTAGCTGCTGCGGAAGAAGAAAAATCTCCTGTAATCCTAGGTGTATCTGAGGGTGCAGCTCGTCATATGACTGGTTTCAAAACAGTTGTAGCTATGGTTAAAGCTTTAATCGAAGAAATGAACATTACTGTTCCTGTAGCGATTCACCTTGACCATGGTTCAAGCTTCGAAAAATGTAAAGAAGCAATCGATGCAGGTTTCACATCTGTAATGATTGACGCTTCTCACCACCCATTCGAAGAAAACGTTGAAACTACTAAAAAAGTGGTAGAATACGCACACGCTCGTAACGTATCTGTTGAAGCTGAGCTTGGAACAGTTGGCGGACAAGAAGATGATATCATCGCTGAAGGCGTAATTTACGCTGATCCTGCAGAGTGTAAGCACCTTGTTGAAGCAACTGGCATCGACTGCCTAGCTCCAGCTTTAGGTTCTGTACACGGTCCTTACAAAGGTGAGCCTAACTTAGGATTCGCAGAAATGGAGCAAGTTCGCGACTTCACTGGCGTACCTTTAGTATTACACGGTGGTACTGGTATCCCAACTGCTGATATCGTAAAAGCTATTTCTTTAGGTACTTCAAAAATTAACGTAAACACTGAGAACCAAATTGAGTTTACAAAAGCTGTTCGTGAAGCATTAAACAAAGATCAAGAAGTTTACGATCCTCGTAAATATATTGGACCTGGCCGCGAAGCTATCAAAGCAACTGTTGCTGGTAAAATTCGCGAATTCGGTTCTAACGGTAAAGCGTAAGAATAAAATTCCGTTTTGGAAACCGTCTAGTCTTTTAGACGGTTTCCTTTCGTTGTATAATGAAAGCGTGAACAAGTCTAAAGATTTTTATCATTTCGTTTTTGAAATAGAAAATAATGTGCATAGTCCTATTAATAAATGTGATAACGTATCTAAATTGATAAATTTTGCTCGATGAATAGTTAATCTTTATCTATTCGGAATATAGGAGAAATGGAGATAATGGTTTCCTATTTATTGAGTTTTGGGATGGAAAGAGTGATTGAGATTCTTAAGGGGAATCTTCTAATTCTTTTTATAAAGAATTTAGAAGGTAAATACATTCACAAGAAGGGAGCTCAATATGGAAAAATTGCTAATTGAAGGCGGAAGAGCTTTAAATGGAACAATTCGAGTGAGTGGTGCGAAAAACAGCGCTGTTGCACTAATTCCAGCGACAATTTTAGCAGATACTCCAGTAACCATTGGTGGAGTTCCTAATATTTCGGACGTGAAAATGTTAGGAGACTTACTAGAGGAAATTGGAGGGAAAGTAACATATGGGCAGGAGGAAGAGATGGTAGTCGATCCTTCTAACATGGTTGCGATGCCTTTACCAAATGGAAAAGTGAAAAAGTTGCGTGCTTCTTATTATTTAATGGGTGCGATGCTTGGTCGTTTTAAAAAAGCTGTTATTGGGCTTCCAGGTGGATGTCATTTAGGACCGAGGCCGATTGATCAGCATATTAAAGGGTTTGAAGCGTTAGGTGCACATGTTACGAATGAACAAGGTGCTATCTATTTAAGAGCAGATGAATTGCGCGGGGCGCGTATTTATTTAGACGTTGTTAGTGTAGGGGCTACGATTAATATTATGCTAGCAGCTGTCCGAGCAAAAGGTAGAACTGTTATTGAAAATGCAGCGAAAGAACCCGAGATTATTGATGTAGCTACATTGTTAACAAGCATGGGAGCACGCATTAAAGGTGCTGGTACAGATGTAATCCGAATTGATGGTGTGGACTCACTGCATGGTTGTCACCATACTATCATTCCAGATCGTATTGAGGCTGGTACGTATATGATTTTAGGAGCGGCATCAGGAGGAGAAGTAACAGTTGATAATGTTATTCCTCAGCATTTAGAGTCAGTTACTGCAAAGCTAAGAGAAGCTGGTGTTCAAGTTGAAACGAACGATGATCAAATTAAAGTGAACGGTAATAGAAGGTTAAAAGTAGTTGATATAAAAACGCTTGTATATCCAGGTTTCGCAACAGATTTACAACAGCCGTTTACGACGCTTTTAACAAAGGCGCACGGGACGGGAGTTGTAACGGATACAATTTACGGCGCTCGTTTCAAACATATTGATGAATTACGTCGTATGAATGCACAAATTAAAGTAGAAGGTCGTTCGGCAATTGTAACTGGTCCTGTTTTATTACAAGGTGCAAAAGTAAAGGCGAGTGACTTACGAGCTGGGGCTTCGCTTGTTATTGCAGGATTAATGGCGGATGGAATTACAGAAGTAACCGGACTTGAGCATATTGATCGAGGTTATGAAAATATAGTAGACAAGCTTAAAGGGCTTGGTGCAAACATTTGGCGAGAACAAATGACAGAGCAAGAAATTGAAGAGATGAAGAACGCATAAGTGATACTTCCGCAAGTGGGGAGCGAAGTATCACTATTTGCGGAAGTACACTTTATAGAAAAATAAAGTTCACAAAATACGGCAGAAATATAAAGGCTTAAAGGAGAGGGATTATCGTGGAAAGAAGTTTATCTATGGAGTTAGTACGTGTAACAGAGGCTGCAGCATTATCATCAGCGCGTTGGATGGGACGCGGGAAAAAGGATGAAGCAGACGGTGCAGCAACGTCAGCTATGCGTGATGTATTTGATACAATTCCGATGAAAGGTACAGTTGTAATTGGTGAAGGTGAGATGGATGAAGCGCCAATGCTGTATATCGGAGAGAAATTAGGTACAGGGTATGGCCCGCGCGTAGACGTTGCAGTTGATCCTTTAGAAGGGACAAACATTGTAGCAGCTGGCGGATGGAATGCACTTGCCGTTATTGCAATTGCAGATCATGGTAATTTGTTACATGCTCCTGACATGTACATGGATAAAATCGCGGTTGGTCCAGAAGCAGTTGGAGCCGTTGATATTGATGCACCTATTATTGATAACTTACGTGCAGTTGCGAAAGCAAAAAACAAGGATATTGAAGATGTTGTAGCAACAGTTTTAAACCGTCCACGTCATCAAGCAATTATCGAAGAAATTCGTAAAGCTGGTGCTCGTATTAAATTGATTAACGATGGAGATGTAGCTGGAGCAATCAATACAGCATTTGACCGTACAGGTGTAGATATTTTATTCGGTTCTGGTGGGGCTCCTGAAGGAGTATTAGCAGCTGTCGCATTAAAATGTTTAGGTGGAGAAATCCACGGAAAGCTTCTTCCTCAAAATGAAGCTGAATTAGCTCGTTGTAAAAAAATGGGTATTGAAGATATAAATCGTATCCTTCGTATGGAAGACTTAGTAAAGGGTGACGATGCAATCTTTGCAGCAACAGGTGTAACAGACGGAGAATTGTTACGAGGCGTTCAATTTAAAGGTAGCGTTGGAACAACACAATCTCTTGTTATGCGTGCAAAATCAGGTACAGTACGTTTCGTAGACGGACGCCATAGTTTAAATAAAAAACCGAACTTGGTTATTAAATAAAAAGTGCAAGCGGCTCGTTCAGAATGGAAGAAGCAAAGCTACCGACCATTCTAGTTGTTAAAACTAGATTAAATAATAAGCGAAGACAAATTTTCTTGTCTTCGCTTATTGTATTTGTGTCCCAACGTATTGATTAAAACTAGATAAAAGGGTTACAATAGTGAATATTACCCTACTTGAACTTATTGCCTTTCATTATTAATTATTTGCCTTCCGTATTTTTTCCCTTTACCCATGTGAAAAGAGAATAACGTTAAAGTGTGGTGTCTGAATGAATTTGTCAATTGCAGCATTAGAAAACATGAAATTAAAAGAGTTATACGAGCTTGCGAAAGAATTTAAGATTTCGTATTATAGCAAATTAACGAAAAAAGAATTAATCTTCGCCATTTTAAAAGCTCGAGCAGAAAAAGAAGGTTTCTTTTTCATGGAAGGCGTATTAGAAATTATTCAATCAGAAGGATTTGGATTCCTACGTCCTATCAACTATTCTCCAAGCTCAGAAGATATTTATATCTCAGCTTCGCAAATTCGTCGTTTCGATTTACGTAATGGAGATAAGGTTTCTGGTAAAGTACGACCTCCGAAAGAAAATGAACGCTATTTTGGATTATTACAAGTTGAAGCTGTAAACGGAGATGATCCAGAGTCAGCAAAAGAGCGTGTGCATTTCCCTGCATTAACACCATTATACCCAGATCGCCAAATGAAATTGGAAACGGAACCGAAAAAGTTACCGACACGCATCATGGATTTAATCGCACCAGTTGGATTTGGACAACGTGGTTTAATTGTTGCGCCTCCAAAGGCGGGTAAAACAAGTCTATTAAAAGAAATTGCACACAGTGTTACAACAAATCATCCAGAAGCAGAATTAATTGTGCTTCTAATTGATGAGCGTCCAGAGGAAGTAACAGACATTGAACGTTCTGTTAAGGGCGATGTTGTAAGTTCTACTTTTGATGAAGTACCAGAAAATCATATTAAAGTAGCTGAACTTGTGTTAGAACGTGCAATGCGTCTTGTAGAGCACAAAAAAGACGTTATCATTTTAATGGATAGTATTACCCGTTTAGCGCGAGCTTACAACCTCGTTATTCCGCCAAGTGGTAGAACATTATCGGGTGGTATCGACCCAGCGGCTTTCCATAGACCGAAGCGTTTCTTTGGGGCTGCGCGTAATATTGAAGAGGGCGGTAGCTTAACGATTTTAGCAACAGCGCTTGTTGATACAGGGTCTCGTATGGACGATGTAATTTACGAGGAATTTAAAGGAACTGGAAATATGGAACTTCACTTAGATCGCTCATTAGCTGAGCGTCGTATCTTCCCAGCGATTGATATTCGTCGCTCTGGTACGCGTAAAGAAGATCTATTAATTCCGAAAGAGCATTTAGACAAGTTGTGGGGTATTCGTAAAACAATGCGTGATACACCAGACTTCGTTGAAGGTTTCTTACGTAAACTTCGTCAAACAAAGACAAATGAAGAATTTTTACAAAACATTGTTGCAGACTCGAAAAGGTATGTAACAACTAAGTAAAGGGAAAAGATTGGGACTCGCTTATTTCGTAGTAAGCGAGTTTTTTTATGTTTTTTAGGTGATGTTAAAGGGAGAAGTAAGTGGGAGAACCTTAGCCAGTCAGAGCTGAACGAGCCGTCTCCACTTTTAATTTAAAAAGACAAAAACAGGTAGTTGCAAAATGAAGTTAGCCTTGTTATAATTTCATCATATGTGTTTCATCAATATAGTTGTGTATGCAGCTGAAGATGAAAAACTCTGTTTCGAAAATGATTCAGGGCGGAAGGAGATGAAAAGAATGAAAGCAGGAATTCACCCAGATTACAAGAAAGTTGTATTCATGGACACAAACACAGGCTTCAAATTCTTAAGCGGGTCTACTAAAGGCTCTAGCGAAACTGTTGAGTGGGAAGATGGTAACACTTATCCATTACTAAAAGTTGAGATCAGTTCTGATTCTCACCCATTCTACACTGGACGTCAGAAGTTTGCTACTGCAGACGGACGCGTTGATCGCTTCAATAAGAAATACGGTATCAAGTAATAAAAACATAAAACAGGCAAGTGTATGTATTCGCTTGTCTGTTTTTTTTGCGAAAATATTATACCTTTACCCTACTTTTAACTAAAAAGTAGATGAAAGGAGAGCTTCATGTACTTAATAAATCAAAATGGCTGGATTGAAGTGATTTGCGGTAGTATGTTTTCTGGTAAATCAGAAGAGCTAATCCGCCGTGTGCGCCGCACGCAATTTGCGAAACAACATGCAATTGTATTTAAACCATGTATTGATAATCGTTATAGTGAAGAAGATGTTGTATCACATAACGGATTAAAGGTAAAAGCAGTTCCTGTTTCAGCTTCAAAGGATATATTTGAACATATTACAGAAGAGTTGGATGTTATTGCAATCGATGAGGTGCAATTTTTTGATGGGGACATTGTGGAAGTGGTGCAAGTATTGGCAAATCGTGGCTATCGTGTCATTGTAGCTGGTTTAGACCAAGATTTCCGTGGTCTACCATTTGGACAAGTTCCTCAGCTGATGGCGATTGCTGAACACGTAACAAAACTGCAAGCAGTATGTTCTGCATGTGGATCTCCGGCAAGTCGTACACAACGATTAATTGATGGAGAGCCGGCGGCATTTAATGATCCGATTATTTTAGTTGGAGCTTCAGAATCGTACGAACCACGTTGTCGTCATTGTCATGCAGTTCCTGCAAACAAAAATAAGTAAAACTCGCTTTGTAGGGCGGGTTTTTTTCAAAATAGAGAGAATGAGTGGTGCAAGCCGCTTGCGCTTTTAAATATATTATCTAGCTCCAGCGGCTAGAATCTCCGGCCATTTCACTCTCTCGCTCGAAGCAAAAAGCGCTTCAAGGTCGAGAGCTCCAAATAGCCTGCGATTCTGAGCAAGCTGCTTGCGCTTTTAAATATATCTAGTTCTGGTGGCTAGCTCTTCGCATCTAAGAACCTTCCGCCCGAAAGGTAAAAAGCACCTTTAGGTCGAAAGAACCTTAGCTGGTCAGAGCTGAAAGAGCCACCGCTACTTTTAAATATAATTTGCGTTTTTTTGAGTAAGTACCATATACTATTTGTATTAGATACTAGGATGTAGAGGTGAATGATGTGTTAGATCGTTTGCAAGCTGTAGAAGATCGTTATGAGAAGTTAAATGAATTGTTAAGTGACCCAGAGGTTATTAGCGATACAAATAAGCTTCGTGAGTATTCAAAAGAACAATCTGATATGCAAGAAACGGTAGAGGTGTACCGTGAGTATAAAGATGTTCGTGAGCAATTACGAGATGCAAAAGCAATGTTAGAAGATAAGTTAGACGCTGATATGCGTGAAATGGTTAAGGAAGAAGTCTCTGAATTAGAAGGACAAGAGAAAACATTATCAGAACGTCTGAAAATTTTACTTGTTCCAAAAGACCCTAATGATGATAAAAACGTTATCGTGGAGGTTCGTGGTGCTGCTGGTGGTGATGAGGCAGCTTTATTTGCTGGTGATTTATATCGTATGTATAGCCGTTATGCTGAGGTGCAAGGTTGGAAAACTGAAATTATCGAAGCGAGCTATACAGAGTTAGGTGGATATAAAGAGATTATCTTTATGATTAACGGTAAAGGTGCTTTCGCGAAGCTGAAATTCGAGAATGGTGCTCACCGTGTACAACGTGTTCCTGAAACGGAATCTGGTGGACGTATTCATACATCTACAGCAACTGTAGCTGTATTACCAGAGGCAGAAGAAGTAGAAATTACTATTCATGAAAAAGATGTTCGTGTTGATACATTTGCTTCTAGTGGTCCTGGTGGACAGAGCGTTAATACAACGATGTCAGCGGTACGTTTAACGCATTTACCGACTGGTGTAGTTGTATCTTGTCAGGATGAGAAATCACAGATTAAGAATAAAGAAAAAGCAATGAAAGTATTACGTGCACGTGTTTATGATAAATTCAGACAAGAAGCGCAAGCTGAGTACGATCAAAACCGTAAACAAGCTGTTGGTACGGGAGACCGTTCAGAGCGTATTCGTACGTATAACTTCCCGCAAAACCGTGTTACTGACCATCGAATCGGCTTAACGATTCAAAAGCTAGATCAAATCCTACAAGGTAAGTTAGATGATTTCATCAATGCCTTAGTGATGGAAGATCAGGCGCAAAAGATGGAGGCAGCTGAGTAATGCGTGTCTATGAAGCCCTGAAATGGGCTTCTTCTTTTTTACAGGAAAATGGACGAGATGAAAATGCGGGAGAACTTGTCCTTTGTCATGTATTAAAGACGAACAGAACAGGAATGCTCATGAATATGCGTGAAGAGATAACCGCGGAACAAGAGAAAAGTTTTGCAGAATTTATCCACAAGCATGTGAAAGGTATTCCGATCCAATATATGCTCGGTTATGAAATGTTTTATGGACGCTCGTTTTTTGTGAATGAAGAGGTATTAATACCAAGGCCTGAAACGGAAGAGCTTATAGTAGGAGTGCTAGAGCGAATTGAGCGTCACTTTGGTAATGAGAAACTTCATGTAGCGGATATTGGTACAGGTAGTGGAGCAATTTCTATTACGCTCGCTTTAGAAAATAAAAATCTTCATGTGTATACGGTAGATATTGCAAGAGAATCGATTGAAGTTGCAAAAGAAAATGCAAAATCTTTGGGTGCAGAAATAACGTTCTATCACGGTGATTTATTGTCACCATTTTATAAAATAGATCAAAAGTTAGATGTTGTCGTTTCAAACCCTCCATATATACCAGAAGAGGATTGGCGTGGTCTTTCTCCTGTTGTGAAAGAGCATGAACCAAAGAGAGCACTTGTTGGCGGTGAAGATGGATTAGATTTCTATCGCCGTTTTATGGAAGAATTGCCGAACGTGTTGCAGAAGAAAGCAATTGTGGCATTTGAAATTGGAGTAGGGCAAGGTGAGGATGTAAAGGAATTGTTACAACAAGCCTTTCCGCATGCTCATGTTGAAGTTGTTTTTGATATTAACGGAAAAGATCGTATGGTATTTGCAGAGATGGAGTAAGGTTCACGCCTTACTCTATTTTTTGTGGGGAAAATTCATATAGATTTTGAATTTAATAGTTTAGAAAGATGAAAGTCTGTCCACACTGTTTGTAGAGGGGACGGTGGAGGAAATGAAAAAACAAGTTATTGCTTATCTTCTTCTATTATTAATCGGTGCACAGTTACTTGTGCAGTTTGGATATATGAAAGCTGATGCGAAAGGGCCTTCTGTTATTCCGAAAGAGGCCGTTCGATTAAGAATTTTAGCAAATAGTGATTCAGATAAAGATCAGGCGTTAAAGCGTAAAGTACGCGATGAAGTAAAAGCGCAAATTGATGGATGGGTAGCAGATTTAACGTCATTTGAAGAGGCGCGAAAGGTAATTCAAAGTCATATTCCAGAAATCGAAAAAACAGTGAAAAACACGCTAAAAAAGGAAGGCAGTACAGAGTCATTCCAAGTGAAATTTGGTAAGAATGTAAAGTTTCCTACAAAGGTATATGGGAATTTTATTTATCCAGCAGGAGAATATGAAGCGGTACTCATTACAATTGGAAAAGGTGAAGGGGCGAATTGGTGGTGTGTGTTATTTCCTCCAATGTGTTTCTTAGATTTTTCAAGTGGTACAGCTGTAAGAAAAGAAGAGCATGTTGTGAAGGCTGAATCTCCTGAAGAAGATCAAGTGGAACAAGCTGAAGGGGATATAGTTGATTCACCAAAGATAGAAGAGGGTAAGGTGAAGGAAAAGAAAGTTGTAAAACAGGAAGTAGCAAAAAAGGTAACAGCTTCTGAAAAGAAAGTAGTAAAAAGTGAAATAAAAGTAGAAGAACAGCCTGTAAGTAAAGAAGAAACAAAAACAGTGGAAAAAGTGGAGAATCCTGTGGAGAAAAAGCAAGAAAAACAAAATGAGTATGTACATGTAGAAGAGGAAGAAAAAAAGCCAGAAGTTAAATTATTTATTGTAGAAGCTTTTACATCTTTATTTTCTAAATAGTACTATTAACAAGTCTCTTCTCATATATAAAGATGAGGAGGGATTTATTATGAAGAAAGTGTATTTTGCTACGAAAGAGGATGTAGAAAGATTACATTCTTTTTTCGGACAAGCTAATAAAAAAGATGATAAAATAAATGAGTTATACGCACAATTTATGATTTTGGAAGAGGCGGAAGAAATACGAGCTGTAATTGGATATGAACAAAGTGAAGAAAATGCACTTATTCGTTCTTGTTTATTCACACCTCATGTGGATAAACAGACTTTCTTATATTTTTTTGAAATGTTTTTGCAGTATATGAAAGAAAAAAATATTCGACAATTGTACTTACTAACAAATCATCCACAATCTATAACAATCTTTCAGTTTTTTGACTTTGTCACTATAGAGAGAGAGAAAGTGCCAGAGGGAATTCGACAGCTAGAACACTTTTGTAAAAATATAAAAGAGCCGAATGCAATAATACTAAATTGTCAGCTATTCACAAAGTTATCCACGGATTAATTAGGTTTATCCACATTTTGTGGATAAACCTTGTTTGTCTTTTGGATAAATCTCATAGTAAACTAAAAATAGACAAGTATTTCAGGGTAGAAAAGGACGTGGAAAAAAATGCACACAAATATGTGGGTTGTGGATAATGTTGTGGAAAGAAAAAAATATTATCCACAGTTACAAGAAGCAGCAAGACTATTAAGAGAAAACGAAGCGGTTGCCTTCCCTACGGAAACGGTATATGGGCTAGGTGCAAACGCGATGAATGATGAAGCAATTGCGAAAATTTTTGAAGCAAAAGGGAGACCAAGTGATAATCCACTTATTGTTCACATAGGTACAAAATCTCAGTTAGATGGGATTGTAAATGAAATTCCACCGGTTGCGGAGAAGTTAATGGAACACTTTTGGCCAGGACCATTAACGATTATTTTGCCAAGAAAAGAAGGTATTTCTGAGAAGGTGACGGCAGGTCTTAATACGGTTGGAGTAAGAATGCCGGATCATCCAGTAGCGCTCGCTCTTATTGAGGAGGCGAATGTACCGGTTGCAGCACCGAGTGCGAATCGTTCAGGGCGTCCAAGCCCGACATTAGCTTCTCACGTATATGAAGATTTGAATGGAAAGATTGCAGGTATTGTTGATGGTGGGGCAACGGGAGTAGGCGTTGAATCAACTGTAATCGATTGTACAAGTGAGATTCCAACAATTTTACGTCCAGGCGGGATTACGAAAGAACAATTGGAAGCAGTAATAGGTACTGTTTCTTTAGATCCAGCTTTAAAGGATGAGAAGGAAAAACCGAAATCACCTGGAATGAAATATACACATTATGCACCGAAAGCGCCACTTAGTATTGTTGAAGGATCACGTGAGTTTATTCAGCGTCTTGTGGATAAGAAGAAGGAAGAAGGATTTAAAGTAGGTGTATTAACGACAGAAGAGTATCAGCATGTATATAGTGCAGATGTCGTATTATCTTGTGGTATGCGAAGTGATTTAGCTAGCGTTGCGACCAAATTATATGATGTACTTAGAACGTTTGATGCAAGTGAAGTGGATGTTATTTTTAGTGAGTCGTTCCCGAATGACGGAATAGGGAATGCAATTATGAATCGCTTAACAAAAGCAGCAGGACATCATATTATTACTGAATGATAAGGTACGATTAGCAAACAGAATATTTCTCCTCGGATAAGCATATTTTGAAGTAGCACGTCCGAGGAGGGACATGAATGACGTTTGAACAGCTAATACCTTTAATAATTATGGCATTCGCCTTAGGGATGGATGCGTTCTCGGTGAGTCTTGGTATGGGGATGATGACCTTAAAGTTAAGACAAATCCTGTATATCGGTATGACGATAGGGATTTTTCATATTATCATGCCATTTATAGGAATGGTATTAGGCCGTTTTTTATCAGAGAAGTATGGGGACATTGCACATTTTGCAGGTGCTATTTTATTAATTGGGCTAGGGTTTTATATCGTATATTCGTCTATTTTAGAAAACGAAGAGACTAGAACAGCTCCTATTGGAATTAGTTTATTTGTATTTGCATTTGGCGTCAGTATAGATAGCTTTTCGGTAGGCCTTAGTCTTGGTATTTACGGAGCACAGACGATTATTACAATATTACTTTTTGGATTTATTAGCATGTTATTAGCGTGGTTTGGTTTATTAATTGGTAGACATGCGAAAGGTATACTCGGTACATATGGTGAGATAGTAGGTGGTATCATTCTGGTTGGATTTGGATTATATATCCTTTTTCCTATATAATTTTATGTAGGAGGGAATTATGAACACGCTATTGGAATGGTATGTTAAGTTTTTAATCTTCTTTCCTCGATGGCTAAGAAGACTTATAATTTGGGGTATTATTTTGCAAATTTCGATGTTAGGTTGGATTAAGTTAATTCGTGAATGGTGAGAGGGTTCCTTTCTGTGCATATTTTGTTTGTACTATATTTATTGCACTAAAAATTACAGATATAGAAAGGATGAGATGAATGACGAGATTGAAGCAAGTTTTTGGTGTTATTATTAGTTTTTTTGTTTTTTGGTTTAGTATGCTCGGTGTACAAATGTTTGCTGAGTTTTTAGATATTGAGTCATTGAAGTTTGTTGCGGGGAAGACTGAGGCAGCGCGTACTTTTTATTCTCCATACCCGTTTTTAATTGTTTTTCTTATTACATTGCTTTCCCTATATTTCTTAGTAATTAAGCTTGGGAAACCGAAAAAAGAGAAATTGCCTACTTTAGAGGAAAAGAAGGAAGAATTATAAAAATAAAATCCCCCGCTTCTTAGCGGGGGATTTTATCATTGAGTGATGGAAGTAATTAAGTTACCTTCGCTTTTAGATATATCCAGCTCCAGCGGCTAGAATGGTCGGTGGCTTCGCGTCTTCCTACGAGGCAAAAAGCGCCTCTACGTCAGAAGCTCCATCCCCCTCCCATTCTGAGCGAGCCGCTTCCGCTTTTAGATTGGCCTAACCAATTCAAATTGTTCTCCTAATTTTGCATAGTTGTGTCCTGCTAGACGGCTTACTGGTTTTAGTCCTTCTGCGTGAATGCGGCCTTTTTCGTATAGGTGTTCTGCGACGTGGAAACGAACGATGCGTCCGATTAGTAGATCGCAAGCTGGTGAGTCTTCCGTTCCGCCAAGAGGGATTGCGCGTTCTAGTACGCATTCCATTCGAATGTTCGCTTCTTTCACACCTGGAACAGAGATGACGTCACTTTTAATTGGTGTTAGTTTTGCTAGTTCGATTTCACTCTCGTTTGGCGGAAGGTTAGCTGCTGTTTCGTTAATCGCTTCTATGTAAGATTCGTCAGAAATATGTACAACAAACTCTCCTTGTTCCATTGCGTTTCGGGAAGTATCTTTCGGTGTTCCTGCTTTTCGTTGTACAGAAACTGAAATAAGTGGTGGATTAGCAGCAACAATATTGAAATAACTATAAGGCGCTCCATTTAATACACCGTCTTTTGTTATAGAAGTAACGAATGCGACGGGACGTGGAATAATGCTGCCCGTTAATAATTTGTAATTCTCTTTTTCCGTTTGTTCATTTGGATTAATTGATAACATGTTTAAAATCTCCCTTCTGAATATGACGACTTATTGTTTGTTTACAAGATGTTAGTGGGAAACTCCTGCTGGAAATAATATTTTTTTAATGATGTAAAAAAGAGATTACCTCAATTATACTGAAGTAATCTCTTTTTAAGTAAACATCTTGAAATTGAGATAAATATTAAAGTAAAACGTATGCGCCAGGCCCGATTAAAGCGACACCAACAGCGACAGCGATTAACATTAAATTATATTCAAATCCGTCTTGTGTTACCCAGTAACCATTTTTTCCGTGAACAGTGAAGATTGCCATTAACATTGTTCCAACGATAAATAATGAACCAATTACAGTGAAAATACCTGATGCGAATAAGAAACCACCTAGTAATTCAGTTGCACCAGCCATAAATGCCATAAATACACCAGGGCGTAAACCGATTGATTCCATCCAACCGCCTGTTCCTTTTAAGCCATAACCACCGAACCAACCGAATAATTTTTGAGCACCATGACCCATGAATGTAATTCCTATAATAAGACGAATAATAAGAAGACCGAAATCCATCATTTTTGAAAACCTCCTGAAAGTTTATTAACTTACCTTATGTAAGTAATAATAAAATAGTTACTTACTTTAGTCAAGTGAATTTCGAAAAAAGTTTGAATTAAATTTTACAAATTAACGACAAAAAATAAAATGTAGTAAAGACCTCTAGACAAGTTGGGCGAAAAAAGAGAAAATATAAGTAGAAGTTAACTTCTTATTGTTATTCAGACAATCAGAATTGACTGGAATTTTGTGAAGCGCTACAATAAGAGTCTATTAGTAATGACGTAATTTATTTCGAAAGCGTTTTTACAGTATAATATTCGAAGTATGAAGTCTTACATGTATCCCGAGCTTTACTAGGGATTGCCCTATAAACTTTTAGGTAAATTATAAGGAGGACTATCCTATGTTTAAAAAATTATTCGGTCTTGGTTCAAAAACAAATGAAGAAACAATTGTAGCTCCATTAACTGGAGCAGTGAAAAATATTGAAGAAGTACCAGATCCAGTATTCGCTGGTCGTATGATGGGTGACGGTGTTGCAATCGATCCTACTGAAGGTGTAGTTGTATCTCCAGTTGATGGTGAAATCGTACAATTATTCCACACGAAACATGCTATCGGAATTAAAGCGAAAAACGGTACAGAAATTTTAATCCACGTTGGATTAGAAACTGTAAAAATGGAAGGTGAAGGTTTCGAAGCTCACGTTTCTGAAGGACAAGCTGTAAAAGCTGGAGATAAATTAATCTCATTCGACTTAGAATTAATTCGTGAAAAAGCGAAAAGCACGATTACTCCAATCGTTATTACAAACACAGATGCAGCTGAGTCTATTAAAACAACTGTAGGTGTAACAGCTACAAAAGGTTCAACAGAAGTAATGAAAGTTACAATGAAATAATTGTTGTATAAAAGGAATCCGTTTCATATGAAATGGATTCCTTATTTTTTGTTGTATGTTTAGTAGGTATGTTAAAATACTCTAGGCACTTGGAAATAGGGTTTCACATATATGTGGATAGGCGCATTTTTCTTAGAAAAATGCGCCTTTTGTATATTCACATTTCTTTTGTTCCATCCTAATGTAAGCTATTATTAAAGGGAAAAGATACAATATAAGGGGTGGGTTTGGATGAAACGAGTGTTATTTGTTTGCACTGGCAATACATGTCGTAGTCCGATGGCTGAGGCGTTACTTCGTCATCATGGAGGAGATAAGTTTGAAGTGCAATCTGCTGGTGTTTTCGCCTATCCTGGAAGCGATGCATCGATATATGCGAAGGAAACTTTAGCTGAAAAAGGAATTTCAATCGATCATGCCGCACAGCAGGTAAATGAAGCTTTGCTTGATTGGGCTGATATTGTCGTAACGATGACAGAAAATCATAAGCAAATTGTACTTGGTCACTATCCGAGTGTTGAAAAGAAGTTGAATACATTATATGGACTAACTGAAGGTATAGGTAAAGACATTTCAGATCCTTTTGGAGGATCGCTTTCTATTTATAAAGAAACGTTAGATGAGATGGAAAAACTTGTACAAACTTTACTGAAAAAACATTCAGAGGGTTGATGTTTCGTGTATAATACGATATTGGAGATCACTTCGTCCTATTGAGGTAGCGAATGTGAAATGAAGATAATTGATTGAAACTTTGGAGGGGTAAAAATGAAAGTAGTAATAGCATCTGATCACGGCGGTATGAATATCCGTAAAGAACTTGTAAGTTTATTAGAAGAATTAAATGTTGAATATATTGATTTAGGTTGTGAATGTGAAGCTGGTTCAGTTGATTACCCTGATTTTGCATTTCCAGCAGCGGAAATGGTAGCAAATGGTGAAGTGGATCGTGGTATTTTAGTTTGTGGGACAGGCATCGGTATGTCAATCGCGGCAAACAAAGTAAACGGTATTCGTTGTGCGTTAGTTCATGATACTTTCAGTGCGAAAGCAACGAGAGAGCATAATGACACTAACATGCTAGCAATGGGCGAGCGTGTAATTGGTGCTGGTCTAGCGCGTGATATCGCAAAAATTTGGTTAACAACTGACTATGAAGGTGGTCGTCACGAAAACCGCGTAGGAAAAATTAAAACATACGAAACAAAGTAATAGATTCTAACTATCAGTAGTGTGAAATATAATTTGGTGAACCAACCTGTGAAAGGAAGAGGCGTAATGACAGAAATCGTAAAGGTAAGAGAACAGCTACAAATATCGCTTTCTGATTTCCAAGAACAAGCTTCATTGCAAAGTGGTCAAATTTTTGTAGTGGGGTGTAGCACGAGCGAAGTGCTAGGAGAAAGAATTGGAACATCAGGAACGATGGAAGTAGCAGAGGCGATTTTTTCTGAGTTAAAACAATTTCAAGAGCAAACAGGTATTGAGTTAGCGTTCCAATGTTGCGAGCATTTAAACCGTGCTTTAGTAGTTGAGAGAGAAGTAGCGATAAAATATCAATTTGAAATTGTAACAGTTACGCCTGTTAGATCAGCAGGTGGTGCATTGGGGACATATGCGTATCACAATTTGAAAGATCCGGTAGTAGTTGAATTTATTAAAGCGGATGCTGGAATGGATATTGGTGATACATTTATTGGTATGCATTTAAAGCATGTAGCTGTTCCAGTTCGTACAAGTGTGAAGGAAATTGGAAATGCACATGTAACGATGGCGAAAACACGTGGAAAACTAATAGGTGGAGCACGTGCTGTTTATGCAGCGGAGGAAGAAACGATTACTTGCCGTTAAATGCGAAAAATGAGGAAGTCATATAGCAGCTTTTTATCATAGGATAAAAGGTATGTTGTCTGACTTTATAATAGAAGAAAGAAAAGACCGATTTTCGGTCTTTTTTTTCTTTTATGATATAGAAAGTCATGTTAGAATGTAGTTGAAAACATGAAGGTTCGAAAGAATTACAACCTGAATTTTCGTTTTTTCTGAATAAATAAGAAAAAACTGTTGGGAATTGATGTAATTCGTTCAGAAAAGGGGGATTTTGGTGGATCATTTAAAACGTCAAGATGAAAAGGTATTTGCTGCAATTGAGGCAGAACTAGGAAGACAGCGTTCAAAGATTGAGTTAATCGCTTCGGAGAACTTCGTAAGTGAAGCAGTAATGGAGGCGCAAGGTTCTGTTTTAACGAATAAGTATGCTGAAGGATATCCTGGAAAACGTTACTACGGTGGTTGTGAACACGTAGACGTAGTAGAAGATATCGCACGTGATCGCGTAAAAGAAATTTTCGGTGCAGAGCACGTAAATGTTCAACCACATTCTGGTGCACAAGCGAACATGGCAGTATATTTCACAATTCTAGAGCAAGGCGATACAGTACTTGGTATGAATTTATCTCATGGTGGTCACTTAACACACGGAAGCCCTGTTAACTTCAGTGGAGTACAATATAATTTCGTAGAATATGGCGTGGATGCTGACTCTCACCGTATTAATTACGATGATGTATTAGCAAAAGCGAAAGAACATAAACCAAAATTAATCGTAGCAGGTGCAAGTGCATACCCTCGTGTTATCGATTTCAAACGATTCCGTGAGATTGCGGATGAAGTGGGCGCATACTTAATGGTTGATATGGCACATATCGCTGGTTTAGTAGCTGCTGGTTTACATCCAAACCCAGTACCACATGCACATTTCGTTACAACAACAACACATAAAACATTACGTGGCCCGCGTGGTGGTATGATTTTATGTGAAGAGCAATTTGCAAAACAAATTGATAAATCAATTTTCCCTGGTATTCAAGGTGGCCCACTTATGCATGTAATCGCTGCAAAAGCTGTTGCATTTGGTGAGGTGCTTCAAGATGACTTTAAAACATATGCACAAAATATCATTAATAATGCGAACCGCTTAGCTGAAGGTCTTCAAAAAGAAGGACTTACACTTGTTTCTGGTGGAACAGACAATCACTTAATCTTGATTGATGTTCGTAACTTAGAAATCACAGGTAAAGTAGCAGAGCACGTATTAGATGAAGTTGGTATTACAGTGAACAAAAATACAATCCCATTTGAAACAGCAAGCCCATTTGTAACAAGTGGCGTACGTATCGGTACGGCAGCTGTAACATCTCGTGGTTTCGGTTTAGAAGACATGGATGAAATTGCTGCACTTATTGCTTATACATTAAAAAATCATGAAAATGAAGCTGCATTAGAAGAAGCACGTAAGCGTGTAGAAGCGTTAACGAGCAAATTCCCAATGTATACAGATCTATAATAGATTGAAAAAGACTGCTGAAACGTACTTGTTTTAGCAGTCTTTTTTGAGGACATATATTGTTTTTAAAGTATGTATACAAATGATGAATAAATTTTGGCGATATAATGAAGGATACAGCTTCCATTATTGGTAAAGATACTAGATAGATTCATCGTAAAATCATGATTTTGCCAAATTTGCCCTTGAATATTAGTAGCGTTTTCTTTACAATCGTAAATAGTGTAAAAAAGCGTGCAAACGCATGAATATCATCTAAAGGAGAGATTCACATGGGAAAACTGTATGTATTTGATCACCCGTTAATTCAACATAAGATTACATATATTCGCGATAAGAATACAGGTACGAAAGATTTTCGTGAATTAGTGGACGAAGTAGCAAGCTTAATGGCTTTCGAAATTACTCGCGACCTTCCACTTAAAGACATTGAAATTGAAACGCCTGTAAGTAAAGCGACAACAAAAGTGATCGCTGGTAAAAAACTTGGTTTAATTCCGATTTTACGTGCAGGTTTAGGAATGGTTGATGGAATTCTGAAATTAATTCCAGCAGCAAAAGTAGGACACGTTGGTTTATACCGTGACCCTGAAACATTGCAACCGGTAGAATACTATGTGAAACTTCCAACGGATGTAGAAGAGCGTGACTTTATCGTACTAGATCCGATGCTAGCAACAGGTGGTTCTGCAGCTGAAGCAATTAACTCTCTAAAAAAACGCGGTGCGAAACAAATTAAATTAATGTGTATCGTAGCTGCTCCAGAAGGAGTAAAAGTAGTACAAGAAGAGCATCCTGATGTTGATATTTATGTAGCAGCATTAGATGAAAAGTTAAATGACCACGGTTATGTAGTGCCAGGTCTTGGTGATGCTGGTGACCGTTTATTCGGAACGAAGTAAGACAACTGACGAGAGGGAATTCCCTACTCGTCTTTTTTTGTCCCGGGTATGCAGGCAGGGGAGGGGGATAAATATGCAACGTGTATACAACATAAGTTGCATACACAACACATATAATATAGAAGTCTTACGTCTAAGGAGCACTATATTATGGAAGGGAAGCGTTATATCTTAAAAATATAATAGTGACAAACTTGTGAACATTTCCTTCTATTATAAAGAGAAAACTGTTAGAAATTGCATATCTCTAACCAGTATTTAGAAGGGGAACGTTTTCATTTTTGGGAGGAAATGCCTAATACTCAAATTTTTTGATTTTTTACGATTTCTCGTTGACACTGTTAATACCCTATTGTATGCTAACAACGGGGATAGATGGTAGGGCTTTCAGTGACAAAAATACATCTATTCCGTGACGAAAATGTAAACTTTTTATTTTGTATAGGATTTATGCAAAAAAATGAGTTATTATTAACACATCGTGAATGAGGGTTACATATTGGAGGGATGAATCCTTGCAAAAAAACGACCGCAGCCATATAAAAGCTTATGCTTTAATGTCAGGAATTCTTGCTCAATTAGTCGGTTCTATTCTTATTGGAATCTTTGGTGGGCAGTGGATTGATAATAAGGTTGGAACGTTTCCATTGTTTCTTATTATAGGTTTATTACTAGGATTAGGAACAGGGGTATACGCAATGATTCGACTCATTCGACATTACTATTCGGGAGAGCAATGATGATAGACGTACATGGACTTGTCCAAAGACAAAAGAAATATATGTACTACTTGCTTGCGCTTCTAGTGCTAGGATGGGGATTCACCTCTTACAAGGATGTATTTCTTGGGCTGATTATCGGAACGATTTTCAGTTTTCTTAGTTTGCGCATCATTGCACGTAGAACAGACAAGCTGTTAGATCGCGTAACGAATGGAGAAAACGTGAAGTTTAAGGCAACAGCGGTAAGTACATATTCGAGATTCGCGACAATTGGGTTATTAATTTTATTTGCAGCCAAATATCAAGAGTTAATTGCGATGTGGGGCTTAGGTGTAGGATTGCTGACAGGATATCTTGTCATGATCATAGATTTTCTTTATTTAGAGTATAAGAGCAGGGAAGAGAGGTGAATTACTAGTGGAACACGGTAAATTAGTTGAATTTCTAGGTTTAACGTTCGATTTGTCATCAGTTATGATGGTTACTGTAGCAGCAGTTATTGTTTTCTTAATCGCAGTTATAGGAACTCGCAGCTTAGCTCTTCGCCCAACAGGAATGCAAAATTTCATGGAATGGGTGTTTGACTTCGTGAAAGGGATTATCAATAGTACGATGGACTGGAAAACAGGTGGACGTTTCTTAACGCTTGGCGTTACGCTTATCATGTTTATCATCGTATCGAACTTCCTTGGTTTACCATTCATGTATTCAACAGTTGAGGCTGGCGAACATATTGCATGGTGGAGATCACCAACGTCTGATCCAGCAGTTACATTAACATTAGCCGTGATGGTAGTTACCCTCACCCATTATTATGGAATTAAGATGAAGGGTACGAAAGAATACGTTAAAGGTTATTTCCAACCTATGAAATTCTTATTCCCATTAAAGGTTATTGAGGAGTTTGCTAACACATTAACGTTAGGTCTTCGTTTGTTCGGTAACATTTATGCAGGTGAAATCCTGTTAGGATTACTTGCTAAGTTAGGCGGAGCATCAGTTCTTGGAGCATTAGGTGCGCTTGTACCGATGTTAGCATGGATGGGATTCAGTGTATTCGTTGGATCAATCCAGTCATTTATTTTCGTTATGTTAACGATGGTTTATATGGCTCATAAAGTAAGCCATGACCATTAATATAATTTAAGTAAGAAAAAATTTATTTTTTTATAATACAAAGGAGGACAAATTAAATGAGTTTAGGTGTAATCGCAGCTGCAATTGCAATTGGTTTATCAGCATTAGGTGCAGGTATTGGTAACGGTCTTATCGTATCACGTACAATCGAAGGTGTTGCTCGTCAACCAGAATTAAAAGGCGCACTTCAAACAATTATGTTCATCGGGGTTGCTTTAGTTGAGGCACTTCCAATCATCGGTGTAGTTATTGCTTTCATCGTAATGAACAAATAAGGGAGACTCCCCTTACATAGATGGCGAAGAGTGTTTTTTGAACTTTCTTCGCCATTGCTTTATGAACGAAACGTATGTCTTTTTTTTTCATATGATCAATTTAGATATTTTGAAGGGAGTGAATCCTTGTGCCAACTTTATTATTAGGGGCTGCCATTCCATTTGGAACGATTGCTTATACATTGTTCATTTTCTTACTTCTATTAGTAATGCTACGCAAATTTGCGTGGGGTCCTTTAATGGGAATTATGAAAGAACGTGAAGAGCATGTTACTAGTGAAATCGACGCTGCAGAAAGAAGTAACGCTGAAGCGAAGAAATTAGTAGAAGAACAACGTGAAATGTTAAAACAATCGCGTGTTGAAGCACAAGAGTTAATCGAAAGAGCGAAAAAACAAGCTGTAGATCAAAAAGATGTGATTGTTGCTGCTGCGAAAGAAGAAGCAGAATCAATTAAAGCATCTGCTGTACAAGAAATTCAACGCGAAAAAGAGCAAGCGATTGCTGCTTTACAAGAACAAGTCGCTTCTTTATCTGTTCAAATTGCTTCTAAAGTAATTGAAAAAGAGTTAAAAGAAGAAGATCAAGTGAAGTTAATTCGCGATTATATTAAAGAAGTAGGAGAAGCGCGATGAGCAATGGGATTGTAGCAAAACGTTATGCTGTCGCTCTTTTTAAAATTGCAAAAGAAAAACACGTATTAGAAATGTTTGAAGAGGAATTACGCCTTGTACAAAACGTTTATGTAAAGAACGGAGAACTACATAGCTTTTTAACGCAACCGAACATTTCAAAAGAGCAGAAGAAAACGTTTCTTGCAAACGTATTCGGATCTGTTTCTGAATCTATTTTAAATACGTTATATATTTTAATTGATAACAAGCGCATTGAAATCTTACCTGAAATTGCAGATGAATATGTTGTTCTTGCTAATGAAGAACGTAACGTAGCAGATGCAACTGTGTATTCTACTCGTCTTCTATCTGAAGAAGAGAAGCTTAACGTTGCAGAAGCATTTGCAAAGAGAACGGGAAAAGATGCAATTCGCGTAAAAAATGTTGTAGATGAAGATTTACTAGGCGGCATTAAAGTACGTATTGGAAATCGCATTTATGATGGAAGTTTACAAGGAAAATTAGCACGTATTCAACGTGAATTAATGAAGAATAGATAGGGGTGAAGCACATGAGCATCAGAGCTGAAGAAATTAGCGCACTGATAAAGCAACAAATCGAGAACTATCAGTCTGAAATCGAAGTTAGTGATGTTGGTACAGTTATCCAAGTTGGTGACGGTATCGCGCGTGCTCATGGTCTTGATAACGTTATGGCTGGTGAACTTGTAGAGTTCTCTAACGGCGTTATGGGGCTAGCACAAAACTTAGAAGAAAACAATGTAGGTATCATTATTTTAGGACCTTACACAGAAATCCGTGAAGGTGACGAAGTTCGTCGTACTGGTCGCATCATGCAAGTACCAGTAGGGAAAGAACTAATCGGTCGTGTTGTAAACCCATTAGGTCAACCAGTTGATGGTTTAGGCCCAATCAATACAACAAACACTCGTCCAATCGAAAGTCCAGCACCAGGTGTAATGGATCGTAAATCTGTTCATGAGCCACTTCAAACAGGTATTAAAGCGATCGATGCTCTTGTACCAATTGGCCGTGGTCAACGTGAGTTAATCATCGGTGACCGTCAAACAGGTAAAACAGCAGTTGCACTTGATACAATCATTAATCAAAAAGATGAAGATATGATTTGTATCTATGTAGCTATCGGACAAAAAGAATCAACTGTACGTAACGTAGTAGAAACACTACGTAAGCACGGTGCATTAGATTACACAATCGTTGTAACTGCATCAGCTTCTCAACCAGCTCCATTATTATACTTAGCTCCTTACGCTGGTGTAACAATGGGTGAAGAGTTCATGTACAATGGTAAACACGTATTAGTAGTATATGATGACTTATCAAAACAAGCAGCGGCTTACCGTGAGCTTTCATTACTATTACGTCGTCCTCCAGGTCGTGAAGCATATCCAGGGGATGTATTCTACTTACATTCTCGCTTATTAGAGCGTGCAGCAAAATTAAGTGATGCAAGAGGCGGCGGTTCTTTAACTGCACTACCTTTCATCGAAACACAAGCAGGGGACGTATCAGCTTACATCCCAACAAACGTAATCTCGATTACGGATGGACAAATCTTCTTACAATCTGACCTATTCTTCTCTGGCGTACGTCCAGCGATCGATGCGGGTACTTCTGTATCACGTGTAGGTGGATCTGCTCAGATTAAAGCAATGAGTAAAGTATCAGGTACACTTCGTCTTGACCTTGCATCTTACCGTGAGTTAGAAGCGTTCGCTCAGTTCGGTTCTGACCTTGATAAAGCAACACAAGCGAAACTAAACCGTGGTGCTCGTACAGTTGAGGTATTAAAACAAGGATTACACAAACCGTTACGTGTAGAGAAACAAGTTATCATTCTTTACGCTTTAACACGTGGATTCCTAGATGATATCCCAGTAGTCGATATCACTCGTTTCGAAGAAGAATTCCATGCTTGGTTAGATTCAAATGCAGCTGACTTATTAAGCGAAATCCGCACAACTAAGAAACTTGCGGATGACGACAAATTTGCAGCAGCAATTAACGGATTTAAAAAAGTATTCGTAGCTTCTGAGTAATTAATAAAAGTGGAAGCGGCTCGATTTGAATGTGAAGTGAAGCCACCGAGCATTCAAGCCGCTGGAGCTAGATAGTATATATAAAAGGCATCTCAGGTTCTGAGATTGCTGACGGTTATGTAGAGGAAAAGAGTAGGTGCACCTATTCTTTTCCTTCAATCATGAGCAAGAATATCTTGCAACGTAGATTAGGAAGAGGATTCTTACTAATCGTGCCAACTTCCGGAAAAAAGGTGGTGAAAACCTGTGGCATCTTTACGCGATATAAAAGCGAAGATTACCTCGACAAAGAAAACGAGTCAAATTACGAAAGCGATGGAGATGGTATCTGCATCTAAGTTAAACCGTGCAGAGCAAAATGCTAAATCTTTCGTTCCGTATATGGAAAAGATTCAAGAAGTAGTAGCGAGCATTGCGCAAGGAAGTAAAGGAATTAATCATCCAATGCTAAATGCGCGTCCTGTAAAGCGTACAGGATACATCGTTATTACATCTGATCGCGGACTAGCAGGTGGTTATAACAGTAACGTATTACGTACAGTTAGTAACGTGATTCGTGAACGTCATAATATGGATTCAAACCAATATTCAATTATTGTGCTTGGCCGACTAGGACGTGATTATTTAAAACGTCGCGGATTTAACATCATTGATGAAGTAGTTGGATTATCTGACCACCCATCATTTACTGATATTAAAGATCTTGCTTCTCGAGCAATTGCGATGTTCGCAGATGGTGCTTATGATGAGCTGTATATTTACTACAACCATTACGTAAGTAAAATTTCACAAGAAGTAACGGAAAATAAAATTTTACCGCTTACTGATGTGGCGTCTGACAAACCGACGACAGCTTATGAATTCGAACCTTCTGAAGAAGAAATTTTAAAAGTATTATTGCCACAATACGCAGAAAGCTTAGTGTACGGTGCATTACTAGACGGTAAAGCAAGTGAGCACGCGGCGCGTATGACAGCAATGAAGAGTGCTACAGACAACGCAATGGAAGTTATCGATTCACTTACACTTTCATTCAACCGTGCACGTCAAGCAGCGATTACGCAAGAAATTACGGAAATCGTTGGTGGAGCAGCAGCGTTAGAATAGTATTAAAAAGCGTAGGCGGTTCGTTCAGAATGAGAGGAGGATGGAGCTTTTGACGTAGAGGCGATTTGTGCCTCGCAGGAAAAAGCGAAGCCACCGAACATTCTAACCGCTGGAACTAGATTCAATAAAAAGTGGAAGCGGCTCTGTCAAAAGAGTCGCATAAGCTATAAACTAATAAAAAATTAAAAGCCGACTTCTCTTAGAAAGCTGGCTAATTAAAAGAAAGCTAGGAGGGAACCCGATGAATAAAGGGCGCGTTACGCAAATCATGGGTCCGGTTGTAGACGTTAAGTTTGATGGCGGAAAGCTACCAGAAATCTACAACGCCCTTACGGTAAAACAAAGCAACGAAAACGGAGCAAACATTAACTTAACATTTGAAGTTGCACTTCATTTAGGTGATGACACAGTTCGTACAGTTGCAATGTCTTCCACAGATGGACTTGTTCGTGGCACAGAAGTAGAAGATACTGGTAAAGCAATCTCTGTACCAGTTGGTGATGCAACACTTGGTCGTGTATTTAACGTATTAGGTGATGCAATTGACTTAGATGGTGAACTTCCTGCGGATGTACACCGTGATCCAATTCACCGTCAAGCACCTGCATTCGAAGAGTTATCTACTAAAGTAGAAATTCTTGAAACTGGTATTAAAGTAGTAGACTTACTTGCTCCTTACATTAAGGGTGGTAAAATCGGTCTATTCGGTGGTGCCGGCGTAGGTAAAACAGTATTAATTCAGGAATTAATTAACAACATCGCACAAGAGCACGGTGGTATCTCTGTATTCGCTGGTGTAGGTGAGCGTACTCGTGAGGGTAATGACTTATACCACGAAATGAGCGATTCTGGCGTAATCAAGAAAACTGCGATGGTATTCGGACAAATGAACGAGCCACCTGGAGCACGTCAACGTGTTGCATTAACAGGTTTAACAATGGCTGAGCATTTCCGTGATGAGCAAGGACAAGACGTACTATTGTTCATCGATAACATCTTCCGTTTCACGCAAGCGGGTTCTGAAGTATCTGCCCTTCTTGGTCGTATGCCATCTGCGGTAGGTTACCAACCAACACTTGCAACAGAAATGGGTCAATTACAAGAGCGTATTACATCTACAAATAAAGGGTCTATCACGTCTATCCAAGCGGTATATGTACCAGCCGATGACTATACTGACCCAGCACCAGCTACAACGTTCGCTCACTTAGATGCAACAACAAACTTAGAGCGTCGTTTAACGCAAATGGGTATTTACCCAGCCGTAGATCCATTAGCATCTACATCTCGTGCACTTTCTCCAGAAATCGTAGGAGAAGAGCATTATGAAGTAGCTCGTCAAGTACAGCAAACTTTACAACGTTATAAAGAGCTTCAAGACATCATCGCTATCTTAGGTATGGATGAGTTATCTGAAGAAGATAAGTTAGTTGTACATCGTGCTCGTCGTATTCAATTCTTCTTATCTCAAAACTTCCACGTAGCTGAGCAGTTTACAGGTCAAAAAGGTTCTTATGTACCTGTAAAAAATACAGTTAGTGGTTTCAAAGAAATTCTAGAAGGAAAATATGATGACCTTCCAGAAGATGCATTCCGCCTTGTTGGTGGCATTGAAGAAGTTATTGAAAACGCGAAGAAAATGATGGCGTAAGGCCTTAGGAGGGACGAAGTATGAAGACATTTCCAGTCAGTATTGTAACTCCTGATGGACCGGTTTACGAAAAAGAAGTAGAGATGGTAAGTGTAAAAGCAGAGAGTGGGGAAATGGGGATCTTACCAGGTCACATTCCAACTGTTGCACCATTAAAAATTAGTGCAGTTCGTCTGAAAAATGGTGGACACACTGATTATGTAGCAGTTAGCGGTGGCTTTATCGAAGTTCGTCCAGATAAAGTAACTGTATTATCATCATCTGCTGAAGAAGCAAACCATATCGATATCCATCGTGCAAATGAAGCGAAGCGTCGCGCTGAGCAACGTATGCAAGACAAACAAGCACATGTTGACTTTAAACGTGCAGAAATGGCATTACAACGTGCTGTGAACCGTTTAAACGTTTCCGATATGAAATAAAAAAATCCGTAAAGGTAAAACCTTTACGGATTTTTTTATTGTATTTTATGGATAATTTTACAAAAATGGTATAATTGCATTGATGGTTGTATAAGTAGAGAATGTACAACAATTTATATTTCATAAAGGGGATGAATCAATGATCGGTGAAATGAAACGAGAAGCGTTGCACTCTTTAAAGGGGAATTGGGGACTAGGTGTTGGATCAACGATTTTATATTTTATTTTAAGTTATGTTGTTTCAATGGCTGCAATGCTTATACTTTTAATTCCAGGACTTATTCTATTTTTTTTAATTGTTAGCTTCGCTGGTTCAATTGAAGGGGAAACAATATCAATTGGAGCAGCTATTACATTTGGGGTATTTTATTGTATCATGATAATTTTGAGTAACGCATCGTATGGTATTACATCATACGGTTATACGAATGTATGTCTACAGATTAGTAAACGAGAAGGTGCTAAAGTAGATTACTTATTCGAAGGATTTCGTGGTTTTAAAAGAATGATGAAAACAATGTGGGCAATGCTTGCGATTTTGTTATATACAGGTACATGGATTCCGATGTTGTTAATAGGCTTATTTGCATTGTTAGGTGAAGAAGGGAATACGTCATTTGCAATTGCTTTCTTCGTACTATTAGCTATTTCAATCGTTGGCATGATTGTGATGTATTTTTCTTATGCAATGACGTACTATGTAATGATTGGAAATCCAGAATATAGTGTGTCACAAGCAATGAAAGAAAGTAAGAGTCTTATGAAGGGACATAAGTTAGATTTGTTTCTTTTATGGCTTAGTTTTATAGGGTGGGTTATTTTAGCGACTTTGACATTTGGAATAGGTTTTCTTTGGCTTAGTCCGTATATGGGTACAACGACATCTCATTTTTATCGCTATATTTCAAAAGATGAATTGCGGTAAGAACATGCTATACTAATAGAATTGTTACGTATAGGAGGCTAATTATGATTAGTGATTTAAAAGGAGAAGCGTTAGACTCTCTAGAAGGAAAATGGGGCTTAGCTGTTGGGGCAACATTATTAATTTCAATTCTTATCACGATGTTTAGTTTTAGTGTTAAGTGGGGATTTTCTTCAACTTTCGGTTGGCAAGATACAACTGGTTCATTTTCGATAGATATTCTTACACTTTTTGTTACCGGACCGTTAACTTTAGGGGGGTATTATCTGGCTTTAAATATCATTCGTGAAAAACAAGCTAGTATCGGCAATGTATTTGTTTGGTTTACAGAGGGGAAAAGATTTTTAAAATCATTTTTAGTATATTTATTAGTGAATCTTTATCTTCTTTTATGGACTTTACTTTTCATTATTCCAGGCATTATTAAATCATTTTCTTATGCGATGACGTATTTTATTATAAACGATCATCCCGAGTATTCATTGAATCAAGCCATTACAGAAAGCCGTCGTATGATGGATGGGCATAAAATGGAGTATTTCATTTTATGTTTAAGTTTTATTGGTTGGTTTATATTAAGTTGTATTACATTAGGGATTGGATTCCTCTGGTTAATTCCATATTTCTATACGACAGCTTCAGCTTTTTACGAAGAGATTGCAGAAGAATATTACGAGAAAAAAATCCCAACAATATAAAGTGAAACTGTGATCATTAGGGGCTTTAATCATCCCAAAATGATAACGAACCTTCACTCTCGCAAATAGCGGGATAAAAACACCCAGTGTGAACTAATTGTTCATACTGGGTGTTTTTTGTAGAAATTTTATAAACTGTTTACTTGTTAGAGGTTTACTGAAATAGTAACCTTGCATATATTTACAGTTGTTTTTTTGTAGAAACTTAAGTTGTTTTTCTGTTTCAATTCCTTCAGCAATGACAGAGAGATTTAAAGTATTTGCAAGAGAAAGGATAGTGGAAAAGATGGCTCTTTCTTCAGGGCGATGATCGGCTAGTTGTGTAAATTCTCTTGGTACCTTTAATGTATCGATAGGGAAAATTGATAAATAAGCGAGAGAAGAATAGCCAGTACCGAAGTCATCAATGGCCGTTCGAATGCCATATTCTTTTAATTGCTTCAGTCTCGATAGTGTTTCTTTTTCATTAATCATCGCAATTCGTTCTGTTAACTCAAGTGTGACATGTTTTGGATCGACCTGCACGTCGTTTAATATTTGTGAAATGTTTTCGATTAATTGATTTTGTTGGAACTCTTTTGCTGATAAATTAACGCTTATTTTTAAATTTTGATAGCCAAAGGTATGCCATATTTTTAATTGGAGACAGGCTTCTTTTAATACCCAATGTCCAAGTGGAACGACTTGTGGCGTTTCTTCTACAATTGGAATGAACTCACATGGTGAAATGTCACCTAATAGTGGATGTTTCCAGCGTATTAATGCTTCAGCGCCGATAATTTTATTTGTTGTCGTATCAATTTGTGGCTGATAGACGAGATAAAATTCCTTGTTTACTAAAGCGAGTGGCAAATCCTTTTCGATTCGAGCTTTTCGTTCTATTTTCTTATATAGTTCTTTCGTATAAAGAGAGCTACGATTTTTTCCTTTATTTTTTGCTTCGTACATGGCCATATCGGCATGTTGTAAAATAGAAAGTGGGTCTTCGCCTGCTTCAGGGTATATTGCAATCCCGATACTCGGTGAGATTCGTAAATGCTGATTTTCGATTTCGAATGGTTTGTTCATGGCCACTACAATCATATCAGCTATTTTTTTTACATCTGTCCTTTTTTTATAATTTTCGATGAGGATTGTGAACTCATCCCCAGCTAGTCGAGCAAGTTTCATATGCTGTGTTGATAATCGTTCGAGCCTTTTGGCTACTGCAATTAATAGGAGGTCTCCCACCCGATGCCCGAGAGTATCATTAATAACCTTAAAGCGGTCTAAATCGAGAAACATAACAGCAAAGGAGCTTTTCGATATTTTTGCTCGTGCAATCGCCTTTTCTAAATATTGATGAAATGCACGGCGATTTGCAAGTTCAGTTAAAGTATCATGATATGCTAGGAAATTAATTTGTTCTTGTTGTTGTTTGCTTTCCGTAATATCTTTAATCATTAAGTAGACCCCTGAAATATGATCTTTTAAAAAGATGGGAACAGCTGTAACATGCAAGTAGTAAATATCTCTGTTTTTGTGATACGCTCGTATTTCTAAAGAGATAGAATTCCCCTTTTTTACGCGATGAAAGGCGTTAATAATTTCTTCTAAATCTTCTTCGTATATGAGTGAGTAGTAAGGTTGATTTAATAATTCATTCGTTTGATACCCTAGTAAAGTAGTACCAGCGTTATTAACTTTAAGAAAATTGCCGTACAAATCTAATGTGAAGATTGGATCTGGATGGTGCTCGTATAAAGATTTAAACATTTGTTGGTTATGATAGAGCTCATTTTTTTGTTCTACTAAATCTTCTGTACGTAGTTCAATTTGTTTCTCGAGTTCCAAGTTGAATTGCATTTGGGCTAGTAATAATATTTTATTTTGTTTTCGAACTAAACTATGGCGTATGAGAACGAAAGTGAAAGTTATTATAAGCCCGATTACTACAATGGGGGCAAAAACATATTCGGCCAATATAAAAATAATAAGCATTACTACAGAAATATAAGGTAATGATAATCGGATTGATTCACCAAATTTAGGCGTTAATAGTACCTGCTCTTGTTTTTCAGGCTCTTTCGTATGAAGAATACAGGCGATTGCTGCTAGCACTAAAACCACTTGATAGAACGGAGTAACTGTAAACATAGAATACGCTGGTGTGAAATATTTTATATAAGCATAAATAGCATCTGTAGTAGCATACAAAATTAAAGCACTACCAAGAAGTGCACCAACTTGTTTTGGTAATAAGGATAATGGTCTGAATAAAAGGTTGATTCCAATTAAAAGAAAGAGTAAATCAGCCATTGGATAGGTAAGTTGAACAAATATATCGATATAGGATGTTGTGAAAACGTGAATGGTTTGCTCAATAAGTAAGTAGTAACTTAAAGTAAATTGGGCTGTAACGATAATACAAATATCACATATCATAAAAAGCTTTTCTAATAAGTCCCGGTTATAAATGATCTCGTATAGAAAGGCAAGTGCAAAGCTAATTAAAAAAAGTAGGTAAAAAAAGTCAGACGGATCAACAAACGTATAGTAGTCCTTTAAAATTAAACGTTGATAGGAAACAACTATATCACCAATGAAATAAGAGAGAGCCCCAACAGATAATATGATCCAAAATAAACGGGATAACCCTTGTTTCGTATTTGTAAAATAAAATATATAACTACAAGCGATAATATCAATTAATAAGGTACTCATTCCGATTAATATTTGAAAGGGAAATGAGTATTCATATAGAAAGAGCATGGCTACGTAATGAATTGCGATAGAAAATAATAAAATGCTTATAAGAATACTTACATGTGTTTGTTTTTTCATTTATATCACCTACGGTATATACATATAAACTTCCTTTTTTATTTTTTGCGATTGCCTAAAAAATATATATAAATTCTATACTTATTGTGCACAGGTATAGCGAGTTATAAAAATAGATTTTAATAATTCTTGTTTCTGTCCTCAACATATCGACATAGGAATTTGAAGTTTGCTATAATAAATAAAATAGTTTAATTATTTAGAAAAATTTAAAAATAATATTTGTCGCAACTGGGACATATTGTTTACTAAGTGAACTTGTTCTTAATTTAGGGGGGAGGGTTTCACAATGGCAAGTGTATATGAAAATAGTTATATGATCGTTTTGATTTTCTTGCTAGTAGGCATATTACTGCCGGTAGTGGCTCTTACATTAGGAAGGATGCTGCGCCCAAACAAACCAAGTGCAGCAAAAGCGACGACGTATGAGAGTGGAATTGAGCCTTTTCATGATGCAAATATTCGGTTTCATGCTCGTTACTATATTTTCGCTTTATTGTTTGTCATCTTTGATGTAGAAACTTTATTTCTATATCCATGGGCTGTTGCATATGACAAGCTAGGTTTATTTGCATTAATTGAAATGCTCATCTTTGTTGTAATGTTGCTAGTTGGATTAGCTTATGCTTGGAAAAAGAAGGTGTTACAATGGTTATAAATTTTGAGGCACTACATCCAAATGAGCGAGCGGAATTAGAGAGAAATATCTTTTTTTCTACATTGGAGCAGTTAAAAGGGTGGGCGAGGAGTAATTCTTTATGGCCGATGACATTCGGACTGGCATGCTGTGCGATTGAAATGATGGGAGTAGGTTCATCACATTACGATTTAGATCGATTTGGGTCATTTTTTCGGACTTCACCAAGGCAATCAGATGTCATGATTGTGTCGGGAACGGTAACGAAGAAGATGGCTCCTATTGTTAGGCGTTTATATGATCAAATGCCTGAACCGAAATGGGTTATTGCGATGGGATCTTGTGCGACTGCTGGTGGTCCGTATGTGAATTCGTACGCTGTTGTGAAAGGTGTAGATCAAATTGTACCAGTTGATGTGTATATTCCTGGATGCCCACCAAACCCTGCAGCTTTAATTTATGGAATTAATAAGTTGAAAGAGAAAATTCGTTACGAGGCAAAGACAGGGAAGCAGGTGACGAATAAATGAGTAATCCAAATAAAGATTTAGAGGATCTGAAAAGAGAAGCTGCTAGGCGCGCAAAAGAAGAAGCAAGAAAACGTCTTGTTGCGAAACATGATGCGGAAATAAGTGGACTTGAGGGAGAAAATCAAGAAAAAGAGAAAGCGCTACCAAAAAATGATGGAATGACTGTAGAAGAAGCAAAACAACGTGCAGCCGCAGCAGCGAAAGCAAAAGTAGCGGCGCTCGCGAAGCAAAAAAGAGAAGGAACAGAAGAAGTAACGGAAGAAGAAAAGGTCAAAGCGAAGGCGAAGGCAGCCGCAGCTGCGAAAGCAAAAGCGGCAGCATTAGCGAAGCAAAAAAGAGAAGGAACAGAAGAAGTAACGGAAGAAGAAAAGGCCAAAGCGAAGGCGAAGGCAGCCGCAGCTGCGAAAGCAAAAGCGGCAGCATTAGCGAAGCAAAAAAGAGAAGGAACAGAAGAAGTAACGGAAGAAGAAAAGGCCAAAGCGAAGGCGAAGGCAGCCGCAGCTGCGAAAGCAAAAGCGGCGGCGCTAGCGAAGCAAAAAAGAGAAGGAACAGAAGAGGTAACGGAAGAAGAAAAGGCTAAAGCGAAGGCGAAGGCCGTGGCAGCTGCGCTAGCGAAACAGAAAGCTTCGCAAGGTGATGGAAATTTGGGAGATGAAAAGGCGAAGGCAATTGCAGCAGCGAAGGCGAAAGCGGCTGCGGCGGCAAGGGCGAAGACGAAGGGTGCTGAAAGTGAAAAGGAAGATGTACCGAAGCAAGAAGAACCGTCCGTTAATCAGCCGTATCTCAATCAGTATGTTGAGGTTATTAGGGGTAAATTAGGAGGTAGCACATTAGTAGATTCCTATATTAATAAACTTTCAAAAGATGTACCAACTCTTGTGGTGGATCCTTCAAAATATTATGAGGTGATGGAGTTACTACGATTCCATGAGGGACTTGCTTTTGATTATATGTCAGAGCTACATGCGACAGATTTTGTGACTCATATGGAAGTGTATGTTCATTTATTTTCATATGGAAAGAAACAGTCTGTAGCGGTGAAGGTAAAGCTGGATAGAGAAGTGCCGCAAGTTGAATCGGTAACAGAGCTGTGGAAAGGGGCTGACTGGCCGGAGCGAGAAGCGTATGATCTGCTAGGCATTGCATTTAAGGGACATCCGAATTTATCGCGTATTTTAATGCCTGATGATTGGGTAGGGTATCCGCTTAGGAAAGATTATGAACCGTATGATGTGGAGGTGTAACTTATGATTCGTACGGAAGAAATGCTTTTGAATGTAGGACCTCAGCATCCGAGTACACACGGTGTTTTCAGGCTTGTTATTAAGATTGACGGTGAAATTATTAAAGAAGCTACACCGGTTATTGGGTATTTGCATCGCGGGACTGAAAAGATCGCTGAGAGCTTACAGTATACGCAAATTATCCCTTACACAGATCGAATGGACTATTTATCAGCAATGACGAATAATTACGTCATTTGCCATGCTGTAGAGACGATGATGGGACTTGAAATTCCGGAGCGTGCCGAATACTTGCGAGTACTTGCGATGGAGCTGGGAAGAATTGCGAGCCATCTCGTTTGGTGGGGTACAAATCTTCTTGATATAGGAGCGGTCAGCCCGTTTTTGTACGCGTTTCGTGAACGAGAGATGATTATAAATTTATTAAATGAATTATGCGGGGCACGGCTTACTTTTAACTATATGAGAGTTGGCGGTGTGAAGTGGGATGCGCCGGATGGTTGGATTGAAAAAGTGGAAGAGTTTGTTCCATACATGAGAGAGCAATTGGCAGGTTATCACGACCTTGTTAGTGGTAATGAGATTTTCTTGAATCGCGTGAAGGGCGTTGGCATATATAGCGCGGAAGAAGCAATTTCGTATTCTTTAAGCGGAGCGAATTTGCGGTGCACCGGAGTAAACTGGGATCTTCGCAAAGATGAGCCGTATTCGATTTATGATCGTTTTAATTTTGATATTCCTGTTGGGAGCGTGGGAGATGCTTGGGATCGCTACATTTGCCGAATGGAGGAAATTGAAGAGTCGTTAAAAATTGTAGAGCAAGCAGTCCAGCAGTTTCCAAAGGACGGAGCCGTACTGGCGAAAGTGCCGAAAATTATTAAGGCGCCTAAGGGGGAAGCGTTTGTCCGTATAGAATCACCACGCGGAGAGATTGGTTGCTATATCGCTAGTGACGGAAAGAAAGAGCCATATCGTCTGAAATTCCGCAGACCTTCTTTTTATAACTTGCAAATTTTACCGAAGTTATTGAAGGGTGAAAACATCGCCAATTTAATTACGATTTTAGGTGGAGTCGATATTGTACTTGGGGAGGTCGATGGCTAATGATTGAGACGCTCTTACAATCACCTTCAAGCTGGACGAATTTCTTCATTTTTTTCGGATTAGCAGTGCTTCTACTATTTGCAGTCCTTGGCTTCGTTACATATGGTATTTTGGCAGAACGGAAAGTGATGGGATTTATGCAAGGCCGGATTGGGCCAAACCAAGTTGGAGGGCGGTTCGGTTTACTGCAAACGGTAGCTGATGTTTTGAAACTATTATTGAAAGAAGATAGTATTCCGAAAGCTGCAGATAAACCGTTGTTCATATTAGCACCTGTCATTGCATTTGCGCCAGCATTTATGGTACTTGCGGTTATCCCGTTTACCGATAAATTTCAGTTCGCGGATATTGGTGTCGGATTGCTGTATTACATTGCTGTTTCTGGGATTACGACAATTGGTGTCGTAACTGGGGGATGGGCATCAAATAATAAATATTCCCTTTTAGGAGGGATGCGCGCGGCGGCGCAAATGATTTCTTATGAAATTCCGCTCGTAATGAGCGTAATTGGTATCGTTTTGCTAGCTGGTAGCTTGAATCTAAATGAGATTGTAGCGGCGCAGGAGAAAGTTTGGTACATTTTCGTACAGCCAATTGGATTCGTCGTTTTCTTAATCGCAGCAGTAGCAGAGTTAAATAGGACGCCGTTTGATTTACCAGAAGCGGAGTCAGAACTTGTTTCTGGATATCATACGGAATACTCAGGTTTTCGCTGGGCGTTTTTCATGCTTTCAGAGTATGTATATTTCTTCGGAATGGCATCTTTAATTACAGTACTTTTTTTAGGCGGCTGGAACCCAGTTATGTTTCTTGGATTTATTCCAGGTGCCGTATGGTTTGCTTTGAAATTTAGCAGTGTAGTCTTTCTATTAATTTGGTTCCGCGTTACGTTCCCGCGTATAAGGGGTGACCAGTTAATGGAGTTTGGCTGGAAAGTATTATTACCAATCGCACTTGCAAATATTTTCTTAACGGCATTGATTAAGGAGCTATTCTTCTAATCTATGAAGGGGGTGCCAGTAAGAGATGAAAGGGTTATTTAAAGGTTTAAAATATACGCTGAGTAATTTGAGTAAGAAAAAGGTGACGTATGATTATCCAAATCAGCCGTTGCCATTGCCAGATCGCTTTAGAGGGATTCAAAAGTTTTATCCTGAGAAATGTATTGTTTGTAATCAGTGTTCTAACATTTGTCCGACAGATTGCATTCAATTGACGGGAAAGAAACATCCTGACCCTACGAAAAAAGGGAAAATTATTGATACGTATGATATTAATTTTGAAATTTGTATACTTTGCGATTTATGTACAGAAGTTTGCCCAACAGAGGCAATTGTTATGACAAATAACTTTGAACTCGCAGCATATTCACGTGATGATTTATTTAAAAATTTGCAGTGGCTCGACGAAAACGATGAAAACGTCAGGAAGGAGAATAAAGCATGAATGGCGAGTTTGTAGCATTCTTTATACTATCCTTGTCTGCAATTATCGGTGGTGTTCTCATGTTGAACTTAACGAAAGTAATGCATATGATGCTAGCTCTCGTTCTGACATTTCTCAGCATTGCAGGTTTGTACTTTCTTTTATCGGCCGAGTTTATCGGAGTTGCACAAATTTTACTTTACTCTGGTGCAATCACAATTATTATGATTTTTGGCATTATGTTAACGAAACATAATGCGGAAAATGAATCACGTCTTACTCTTCGAAAATGGATTATCTTCTTTGCAGTTGTAGCATTTGGGGCAGTTATGTATTTCGCTGTTAATAGTATCGATTTTTCAAATGAAAGCACACAAGGAAGTTTACCTCTCTATGAAAAAAACACACTTCAAATCGGTACACTTCTCTATTCGAAATACATTATTCCATTTGAGTTAACCTCGGTTATTTTACTTGTAGCACTTGTTGGCGCGATTATACTTGCGAAGAAGGATGAGAAAGAGGAGGATTCCAATGAGTAGCGTTCCAGCTTCTGCGTATTTAACACTTGCGATTATTTTGTTTTGCATCGGTTTATTTGGAGCTTTAACGAAGCGAAACACAGTAATCGTATTAGTTTGTATCGAATTAATGCTAAACGCTGCCAATTTAAATTTAGTGGCGTTTAGTAAATTAGGTTTGTTCCCGAATTTAACAGGGCAAATCTTCTCGCTGTTTACGATGGCTGTAGCAGCAGCGGAGGCGGCGGTAGGGCTCGCCATTTTAATTGCTTTGTATCGTAATCGCACGACAGTTCATGTAGATGAAATGGATACGCTTAAAGGATAGCATTGTGACCGAAAAGGGGGAAGGAAACAATGATCGATTATGCATGGCTCATACCGCTTTTCCCGCTTGTTTCGTTTTTTTTACTTATTATGTTCGGGAAGAAAATTAGAGAAGGAAGCAGCGTACTTAGTATTTTCTTCGTCTCTCTCTCCTTTATACTTGCGGTACTTGTATTAATAGAAAGATTTTCGAAGGTCACAGTGAAGCATAAATGGGTATGGCTTAGAACTGGAGATATTGATATATCATTTGGCTTTGAAGTGACTGCATTAGGGGCTTTAATGTTATTTATCGTTACACTTGTGAGCTTACTTGTACATGTGTATTCAAAAGGTTATATGAAAGGTGACGCAAGATTACCAACTTTTTATGCATATTTAGGACTCTTTACATTTGCGATGCTCGGGCTTGTTATATCGACGAATTTGTTACAGCTTTATATATTTTGGGAGTTAGTAGGCCTTGGTTCATTTTTACTCATCGGTTTTTATTTCTTTAAGGAAGAAGCAAAGGCTGCTGCGAAAAAGGCTTTTATTATGACTCGTATTGGAGATGTTGGTTTATTTATTGGGATGATTTTAATCTTTTGGCATGCAGGTAGTTTTGAGTATGACGCAATTTTTAGAGCGATTCATACAGGCGATCTGTCCCCGACTATGATAACGATAACGGCGATATTGATTTTTATCGGGGCGATGGGGAAATCAGGTCAATTTCCGCTTCATACGTGGTTGCCTGATGCGATGGAGGGGCCAACGCCTGTTTCGGCACTTATTCATGCGGCGACGATGGTCGCAGCCGGTGTATATTTAGTAGCCACGATGTTCCCGCTATTTTCGGCAAGTGTGGTGGCAATGCAAACGGTGGCAATTGTTGGGGCTTTCACCGCAATATTTGCGGCCTCTATCGGTCTTGTACAGACGGATATAAAGAGGGTACTTGCTTATTCTACAGTTAGCCAGCTCGGGTATATGATGCTCGCCTTAGGTTCTGCTGGTTATGTAGCGGGTATATTCCATCTAACGACACATGCCTTTTTTAAAGCGTTACTATTCTTGGCAGCAGGAAGTGTAATTCATGCGGTGCATACGCAAAACATTAATAAAATGGGCGGTTTACAGAAGAAGATGAAAGTAACGGGTACGTTATTTTTAATAGGTACACTTGCAATTAGTGGAGTTCCGCTTCTTTCGGGTTTTTTTAGTAAAGATGAAATTTTGGCAGCAACTTGGATGAGTGGCAATTACTTTCTATTTGTTCTAGCAGTCTTTGCGGCATTCCTAACAGCATTCTACATGTTCCGCCTATACTTTCTCGTCTTTACTGGGGAAGCGAAGACGAAGGAAGACGTGCATGACTCGCCGCGCATTATGACGTATCCGATGATTGTTCTCGGCGTTCTCGCGGTAGTAGCAGGATATATAAATACACCGTGGTTTGGAACGTTTCTCGGAGATTGGCTGACGAAGGATATAGAATTTAAAGTGGAAGAAGCGCATGGACCAGTTTGGATTATGATTGTAGCGACGCTCGTTTCATTTGGGGGGATTGCCCTTGCGTATTTCATATATGGAAAGAAAACTATCTCAAAAAATTGGGCTGGAGGAGAAAGGTCATTTCTTCATAAGCTCTTGAAAGAAAAATATTATGTGGATGAACTATACAATATGACAGTGATTCCTATTACGAAGGGAATCGCTCATGTGCTTCGCTTATTTGAAGTATATGTTGTGGAAGGGATTGCTGTTTTAATCGCAAGTTTGGTTAAAGGGGTAAGTGGCACCTTGTCGAGGCTTCAAAACGGGAATGTACAAGTGTACGGCACTGTAACAGCAGTTTCGCTCGCGGTCCTCGTCATTATTTTGCTATATACGGGAGGGGATTTACGATGAATGATTTGTTGTTGACGTTCTTCATTTTCTCCCCACTTTTAGGGATTCTATTACTTGTATTAACACCGAAAAAAGAATCGCGTACAGTACGAGCGCTCGGTTTATTTGGGACGGCGCTTCCATTTGGGATCGCCACTGTCCTCGCTTGTACATATGCTTCTGGAAAGAGTCTATCGCTATTTGATGAAAAAGTGAAATGGATTAAATTTGGTGATTTTGCAGCGGTGGATAAAAGATGGTTTTCTATTTATTACGAGCTTGGAATTGATGGTTTGTCACTTGTAATGATGGTGCTGACAGCCCTTCTAGCGATGCTTGCAGCAATTGCAGCGTTTTCCATTAAAAGAAATTTAAAAGCATTTTATATGCTATTGCTCATGCTAGAAATAGGGATGCTCGGCGTCTTCGCTGCTAAAAATTTAATGTTGTTCTTTATTTTCTTTGAAATTACACTGCCACCAATGTTTTTATTAATTGGCAAGTGGGGGAAATTGTCGAGTGAAAAGGCTGCATATAGTTATTTAATATATAACGGCATTGGATCAGCTATTTTGCTCATCGTTTTTTCGATTTTGTTCGCGAAAACAGGTACGACAAATATTGCGGAATTGAAAGAGATATTAACAGGTGTAAGTGCTGGGGGAGGACAGGTCGTCTCGAGTAGCTTACAGCTTGGTGTGTTTATTGCTATAATGATTGCCTTTGCAATTAAACTACCTATTTTCCCGTTGCATCGCTGGATGGTCAATGTGCATATTGAAGCGCACCCTGCTGTAGTTATGCTTCATGCGGGCGTTTTGCTAAAGATTGGAGCGTACGGGATGATTCGCTTCGGGAAGGGGTTATTCCCGGAATACTTTCGCGAGTTTGCCACGCTAATTGCGGTTTTAGGAGTAATCAACTTATTGTACGGCGCCTTTTTAGCACTCATCCAAACGGATTTTAGGAAGGTGCTTGCCTACTCTAGTATTTCGCATATGGGAATTGTTTTGATGGGGCTTGCGGCACTTAATGCGCCAGGTACACAAGGGGCGCTATTCCAAGTTGTTTCACACGGTTTAATTGCAGCCTTGCTCTTCTTCTTGCTTGGTGTTATAGAACAGCGCTTTGGCACGTCGGATATTAAAGCGCTTGGTGGACTCGCAAAAAGTGTCCCAATACTTAGCGGCTTCTTCCTAGCAGGAGGAATGGCATCGCTTGGACTGCCGGGGATGTCTGGATTTGTGAGTGAGTTTCTTGCCTTTCTCGGCTTATTCCAAGGGGATCCAGTCATTGCTGCAGTCGGTGTACTTGGGATTATTTTAACCGCTGTGTACGTATTAAGAGCGACACTTCAAGTAACATTTGGTAAGAAAGAGTGGGAAGCAAAAACTGATATACACGGATGGGAGTACGTCCCGGTCCTATTGCTTATCTTCTGTATTATTGCCATTGGAGTAATGCCAGAAATACTAGGGGATCCGCTTCAAAATACATTGAAAACATTGGGGGTGAAGTAGGATGGATATGGATACGTTACTGAGCTTGTCGTGGCATCTCATGGTGCCAGAATTCATTATTCTCGGGTTTGCCATCCTTCTTTCCATATGTGATTTGTTTTTTAAGCTGAACCATAGGTATGTAGCGCTTAGTGCAATCGCCGCTGTCGTATTAGCAATCGTGTCATTAATTACGCTATACGGCGAACCAGCAGGAGATATTTTAAATGGATCGTTTGTGTTAGATGGATTTTCAAAAGGGTTTAAAACGTTGTTATTAGGCGGAGCGGCCCTCATCTTATGCACTGCAATGAGCGATGACAAGAAAAATCCAATTGAAGATAAGGGAGAATATTATTACTTATTTTTAATGGCCCTTCTTGGGGCGATGTTCATGGCTTCTAGTGTTGATTTTATTACACTTTTCGTCGGTTTAGAGCTACTATCACTTTCTTCCTATGTTTTAGTAGGAATACGAAAAAGGAGCCGTGCATCAAATGAAGCGGCAATGAAATACGTCATTAATGGAGGAATTGGAACGGCGATTACGCTTTTTGGAATGAGTTATTTATACGGTATTACAGGCTCAACCAATATTGTGGATATGCAAAAAGTATTCACCGGGGAGCTAACTAGTGGTATTCAGTTATTGTTAGCTCTCGCATTTCTACTATTGCTCGTTGGACTCTCGTTTAAAATTGCAACAGTACCGTTTCATATGTGGGCACCCGATGTGTATGAAGGGGCGGCTACACCTGTTACTGCTTTCCTTGGAACGATTTCTAAAATTGCTGGGTTCCTACTCATTATTCGTCTGTTCCTTATGATTTTTGCAAGTGTATCGGTGCAAGGAGACATGCAATCTTTATACGGGCGTATGAGTATATATATTGCTGTTCTAGCAAGTATTACGATGATTATCGGAAATGTAGTCGCACTAAAGCAATATAACGTAAAACGCCTATTTGCTTATTCAGGAATCGCGCATGCGGGGTATTTACTCGTTCCACTTGTGGCATTATCACCATTTACGATGGATAGCATGTGGTTTTACATGCTCGCCTATATGCTTATGAATATAGGCGCATTTGCAATTATCCACGGCTTAATCTTACAAAGCCACAAAGAAAATATCACTATTTTCACCGGATTATATAAAAGGTCGCCATTTACAGCGATAGTAATGACGATTTTTATTTTATCGTTGGCCGGGATACCAGGAACAGCTGGTTTCATCGGGAAAATTAACATCTTTTTAGGTGCACTTCATGTAGAGCCAGCTCATTACGTACTAGCTTCTATTATGATGGGTACGACAGTCATTTCATTCGTATATTATTTCCGTATTTTACAGCAAATGTTTTTCCGGACGGGAGAAGTAGAAGAGAAAATTCGGTTGCCATTAAATATAAAGGTTGTTATGAGTCTTTGTGCAATTTCGATTGTAATACTAGGGATTATGCCGATGAGTGGATACAATTTCTTTTATGAATATTTTCCATTAATGAAAGATTTCTTCTTCTTGGGGAACGTGGTACAATAGTGAAAATAAAAGGTGTGGAGTCGGTACTCTACGCTTTTTATTTTGTGTTAGCCGCAAATGAAAATGCATATAGGTATACGTTTTTTCGAGAGAAGTTTACGATGTGAAATGTAAGATGCTTATTTGCATTTGAAAAAGTGTGGCTCCTACTTATTATGGTATCGTTTTTATATTCTTTCGTAAGTAGTAGCCGAGTAAAAAGGGGTCGATTTTTTGGCACAACTTTTAGGGCAACAAGCACTGATTGCCATCGTTTCGCATTTATTGTTTATTACCATTACGTGGTGGGCCTTACAAGGTATTCACATCGAGCGTTTAATGAAAGCTGGAAAAGTGTTGCAGACGAGGGTATTACTCATCCTAATTACAATTGCAATTGGGACATCTGTAAGTAACTTTTTCCTTGATTATTTAGGCTATTCGAAGAGTTTAACGTATTTAGTAAAGTAAGTGTATAGAACCTCATATCTCCGTTAACAATGGGGATAGGAGGGGATGAAATTGAAGCTTAAAGCCATTCTTATTGTTGCCTTGAGTGTTGTTTTCTTTTTGGTTGGATATAGAGAGATGAAACCGATAAGCGATGAACAGAAAATGGAGAACATGATTAAGGCTTTAGAGAAAAATGATGCTAAAGTGGAGAAATGGTCATGGTTAGCGCGAGAAACAAAAACAATTTCTAACATACATACGTTTCAAAAATTGTTAAACGATGTGAAGGGGAAGGCAAATATTCAAAAATGGGACTTAGAGCAATCTCCAGATGGATATAAAGCTACATCCTATAAAAAGTTTGCTTCATATGAAGAACGAGTAGTAGTAACTTGGAGTAAGGAAAATACTAAAGAAAACACTTTCATTATTTTTGAAGTAAGTGGGGCGAAATGGGACCCGAAGCATGTTCAGAAAATGAATAAAATTTTTAATGAAAAACCTATAATTTACACTTGTGTTCAAGGTGTACTGAATGATAAGATTGAAGGTGTTTTGCAAAATAAAACCAATCAGGTTTTGAAAGATCTTTCAGCAAGAGCGATCGAACAAGTAGAAGAAAGAGCATTTGTGTCAGTCTCCGCATACAATAAAAAGTGGGATGACGCTCTTTCAACAAATAGAGAGAAAATAAATGTGCAAATAGCAATACGTTCTACAAACAACAAAGATACAATTGTGGTTGGCACACCGATCATAACTTCTGAGTATTGAGTGAATAGATACTGAAAAAAGGACACGGAGGGGAATAATTTGGAAAAGATCATCGTCCGTGGCGGAAAGCGGTTAAACGGCACAGTGCGTGTTGAGGGCGCAAAAAATGCTGTATTACCTATAATCGCTGCAGCCCTATTAGCGAGTGATGGAAAGAATGTACTATCTGAAGTACCAGTTTTGTCTGATGTATACACAATTAATGAGGTATTACGTCATTTAAATGCTGAAGTCGTATTTGAAAATAACCAAGTAACAATCGATGCTTCTAAAGAACTAAACATTGAAGCACCATTTGAATATGTACGTAAAATGCGTGCATCTGTTCAAGTAATGGGACCATTATTAGCACGTAACGGTCGTGCTCGTATTGCACTTCCAGGTGGATGTGCAATTGGTTCACGTCCAATTGACCAACATTTAAAAGGCTTCGAAGCAATGGGAGCAAAAGTACAGGTTGGTAACGGTTTTGTTGAGGCATACGTTGAGGGAGAGCTAAAAGGAGCTAAAATTTATTTAGACTTCCCAAGCGTGGGCGCGACAGAAAACATTATGTCTGCAGCTACATTAGCAAAAGGGACAACAATCCTTGAAAACGCAGCGAAAGAACCAGAAATCGTTGACTTAGCTAACTTCTTAAATGCGATGGGAGCGAAAGTACGCGGAGCTGGAACTGGAACGATTCGTATCGAAGGCGTTGATAAATTATATGGTGGAAACCATTCTATTATTCCTGACCGTATTGAAGCGGGAACATTCATGGTTGCAGCAGCAATTACTGGTGGAGACATCTTAATTGAAAATGCTGTGCCTGAACATTTACGCTCAATTACAGCGAAGATGGAAGAAATGGGTGTTAAAATTATTGAGGAAAATGAAGGTGTACGTGTTATCGGCCCAGATAAGTTAAAAGCGGTTGATATTAAAACTATGCCTCACCCAGGTTTCCCAACAGACATGCAATCACAAATGATGGCATTATTACTACAAGCTGATGGAACAAGTATGATTACAGAAACGGTATTCGAAAACCGCTTTATGCACGTTGAAGAATTCCGTCGTATGAATGCTGATATTAAAATCGAAGGTCGTTCTGTTATTATGAACGGTCCAAACAGCTTACAAGGTGCTGAAGTAGGTGCAACTGATTTACGTGCAGCTGCAGCATTAATCTTAGCTGGTTTAGTATCAGAAGGTTACACTCGTGTAACTGAATTAAAGCATCTTGACCGTGGTTATGTAGACTTCCATAAGAAATTAGCTGCATTAGGTGCAACTATTGAACGTGTAAACGAAAAAGTAGAAGAAGTGAAAGAACAAGAAGTTTCTGATCTTCACGCTTAATTGAAGTAGTCTCTATGTCTTTTGATATAGAGGCTATTTTTTTTGGGTTATTACTGTTATAGTCAATAAACTCTATACTTATGCACGTACCAGTAAAAATATTTAGAAAATTTTCGTTTTATCTCGCATTAACGGGCAGTAAGACTCCAACGCATTAAAACTTCAGTCTATACCGATACCCCCAAGTATGTTCTAAAAAATTCCGTAGTTCCATAAGAATGAAAGGAAGCCAACTTTATATTGGGGGAATAGGATGAAATTTTCAAAGCCATTTTTCATTATAGTAGCGCTTTTAATAGCGCTCGTTATCATTGTACCTGCTGCTCTTGTAATTCCGTTTGCGAAAGCAAAAATAGGAGAAGAAGCAGCTTCTAAAACTCCTCCAGCGATAGAAAGTATACCAGCTCCAGGGAAAGTGGATACAGCGGTTCAAGTTGCTGTATATCGCGATCAACAGAAGAAGGTAGAAACATTACCTGTGGAGGAATATGTGACCGGTGTCGTAGCTTCTGAGATGAATGCTAGTTTTGAAATAGAGGCGCTAAAGGCACAGGCATTAGCAGCAAGAACATTCGTGGTGCAGCGTATGCTAAGTGGAGAAAAGAAAAACAACGCAGATGTGGTAGATACGGTGAAAGATCAAGTGTACAAAAGCAAAGAGGAATTGAAAAAACAATGGGGCAATAACTACGAAAACAATTTAAAGAAAATCGAGGAAGCCGTTTCTAAAACCGCAGGACAAGTTTTAACGTATGAGGGAAAACCGATTTCAGCGTCTTTCTTTTCAACGAGTAACGGCCGAACAGAGAATGCAGCTGATTATTGGGGAAATGATTATCCGTATTTGAAAAGTGTAGATAGCCCGTGGGATCAAGCCTCTCCAAAGTTTACAAGCGAGCAAACGTTCACAGTAGCTGATTTTCAAAAACGTCTCGGTGTGAAAGTGCTGGCGGATGGAAAGGTTGGAAATATTAAAGATCTTACGGAGGGTAAAAGAGTAAAGGATGTAGCGTTCCAAGGGAAAATATTAACAGGAAAACAAGTTCGTGAAAAGTTAGATTTGCGCTCTTCTGATTTTATATGGAAACAAGAGGGCAATAAAATCATTGTCACGACGAAAGGCTTCGGTCATGGTGTTGGTATGAGTCAATACGGTGCGAATGGTATGGCAGCGGAAGGTAAGAAATATACAGATATCGTCGCTCATTATTATAAAGGCGTTGAAATAAAAACGATGAATGATTATGAGGGAAAACTGATGGTGAAGAAGTAGAACGTGAAAGGAGCTAATTAAGATTAGCTCCTTTTTTCATTATTTGTAGAAAATATCTGTAGGTAAGTTTTTAAAAAGAGCACTTCGTGATTCACTCAAAACTTATATGGTAGAACAGAAATAGAGAGGAAGGCTATCCTTTCATTTGGATAGCCTTCTTTTTATGTGTTTCATAAAAATATCAAAATTTTCCATTAATTGTTTGGTATAATAGGATAAAAAGCATTTGGGGGAGACGAAATGGCGCTACTGGAGTTGAAACAATTAGGGAAGACGAACCAGTTACCAGCAATTGAGCTAGAGGTTGAGAAAGGACAATGTGTTGTTTTGCAATGTAATAACCATACAGCTAAAGTGTTGCATCGCATCATTATTGGTGAGGAAGAAGCTTCAACTGGCAATGTGCTATTTGGAGGCGAAGCGATTGGAAAGAAAAATTATTCCCGCATCGGTTTTTGTTTTTTGAAAGATGAAGCATATAATCGTTTGAAGGTGAAGGAATATTTTAAATTTTTGTTAGGGCTTTATGAATCAAAGATAAGTATAGAAGAAGTTGTACAATGTGTTGGTCTCCTAGATAAGTTAAACGTGAAAGTAGAAAAATTGTCATTTTCAGAGAAACGTCGTCTTCATATTGGACGAGTTATGATTCATAATCCGGATTTAGTTATTTTGGAAGAACCGGAGCAAAATGTAGATACGGAAAGTACGATTATTATTCGAAAAGCAATTATGAAAATGAAAGAGAAAGGAAAGGCGATTTTTATTACGTCCTCTTTCTTATCAGACGCTCTTTCGTTAACAGAAGATGTATACATATTAAACAACGATGGTGTGAAAAAGGTCGAAATGGAGCAAGAAGAAGTGGAAGAAGTGGAAGAAGTCGATGAAGAAAAAGTCGTTCAAATGATTCCGCAGATGAAATTAGAAAGAATACCAGCGAAGGTGAACGATAAAATCATTTTACTTGATCCGATGGAAATTCATTTCATTGAAACACAAAATGGAGTAACACATATTCATGTGCGTGAAGGTGATTTCGTATGTGCATTAACATTAAGTGAACTAGAAACGAGATTAACAGGATTCGGTTTCTTTAGATGTCATCGTTCGTACCTCGTTAATTTACAACGAGTACGAGAAGTTATTACTTGGACACGGAACAGTTTTAGTTTAATTTTGGATGATGAAAGAAAAAGTTCAATTCCGCTATCAAAAGGAAGAATGGATGAATTAAAAGGTGTAATTGGGCTATAAAAAGTGCTCCAATAGGATCGAAATATGATTCATTCACCGGTAAAAATACTCCTTTTACCGGTATTTTACTGCGCCTACCCTTTGTTTTTCATATGATTGAGTCAAGAAAAGCGAAACATACAAATCGAAACTTGCGAAAGCAAATTTCATCTATAAAGAAAAACAAAGGGGATGACGAAATGACATTGGCAATTGAAATGAAAGATGTAATGAAAAGTTTCAACGAAAAAACGGCACTTCGAAATGTAAATATTGAGGTGAAGCAAGGAGAAATTTTCGGATTCCTCGGACCGAGTGGATCTGGTAAAACAACAACAGTAAAAATATTAACTTCTCAATTACTTCATAGTGTTGGAACAGTAAGGGTATTAGGGAAAGACATTACAGGACCAAGTAGCGTTGATTATAAACGAATTGGTATTTTAACAGACAACAGCGGCTTATATGAAAGACTTAGCATTTATGATAACTTACTATTATTTTGCGACTTATACGATTGCAAAAAAGAACGAATCGATGAAGTGCTAGCACAAGTGAATTTATTAGATGATAAAAAAACATTAGTAAAGAAACTATCAAAGGGAATGAAGCAGCGTGTCACACTAGCAAGAGCAATCCTTCATAAACCAGATATCCTCTTCTTAGATGAACCAACATCCGCACTCGATCCAGTTAACGTACAAAACATTCATAAAATCTTAAAAGACTTAAATAAAGAAGGAACAACGATTTTCTTAACGACGCACAATATGGAAGAAGCAGAAACGCTTTGTAACCGTATCGCCTTTCTGTGCGGCGGAGAAATTGTAACGCTTGATACACCAGAAAACCTTCGCTTACAATACGCGAAAGATCAAATACAAGTCGTATTAAAAGATAAGCAAAAAGAAGTAGTGCAAAAAGATGAATTAGGTGCAAAACGTATTTCAGAATGGATGAAAAAAGGTGAATTACTATCTATTCATTCACACGAGCCAACATTAGGCGATATCTTTATTGAAGTTACTGGGAGGGGATTATAATGACATTTTCAATGAGACGTGTATCAGCTATTTTTAGAAAAGAAGTACAAGATTTTAAGACAAATTCACAAGTGTTATTAATGGCATCTTTACCAATTATATTTGCATTTATATTTAGCAGATTTGGAGAAGGGCGCAAGGGGGTTGGCATTATTACTTTAATGGCCTTTCTATTTGTTGCAGGGTTTGTTCAATCAATGGTAATAGCAGAAGAAAAAGAAAAACATACGTTACGTGTGCTAATGCTATCACCAGCTTCTTCTGTTGAAGTTCTTCTTGGGAAAAGTATATTAACAGCATGTTTGACGTTGGGCATTTGTATTGTGAACTTATTCATTTTGGACCAATTCGGTGGAAATCTTTTATTACTAGGATTTATTTTCTTATGTGGAACAATTCTATTTATTGTGATTGGAACAATGATTGGATTGTTAGCTGAGTCTGTACCGCAAACATCACTCATTGGAATGCCGATATTAATGACGATGTATTTAGCTGTACAATTTGAGCCAATGGTTGAAAATAAAGTAATTAAGGCGATGATCGAGTATCTTCCAACATCTCATATTGCCAAAGCGATTAACAGCTTAGTAGAGGGAGCGGGATTTAGTAGTATTAGCGGACATGTCTTGAATGTTGGAGTGTGGCTTATTCTTTCGCTTATTGCATGTTTAATCGTATATAAAAAGAAACAAATGGACTAAAAACTGAGCTGGAAATGCTCAGTTTTTTCTTTTTTCATCATTTCCTCGGAAATTTTACAATTTCTATACATATTTTTACATAATTTGTCGAAAAGTAATTAGTTATACGTTGTATAGGATACATGAATATTGTTCAAAATGATTGCTGAGGTGATGATGGAATGCGAGGAAGAAATAATAAAAAGTCGCAAAAGGTAGTACATTTATTTCAAAAAAGATGGGTGTTTCCGGCACTATACATTGCTTGTGCAGCGGTAATCTTAGTGGTTGCGCTATGGTTCCAAGGAGCTAATCCGAAGAAGACTCCGAACCAAGATCAAGCAACACCGTATACGCAATCGGAAGATCCAGCAGTACCAGTAACGAAATCTTCAGAAGTAGTGAAAATGCCAGCTGCCGCTAATGCGGAAGTAGTCGTGCAGAAGAAATTCTATGAAGATGCAGCAACTGAGGCGGAACAAGAAAAAGCACTTGTTTTTTATAACAACACATATTCCCCGAATAAAGGAATTGACATTGCTGCGAAAAATGGAAAAGAGTTCAATGTTGCTGCTGCTTTAAGTGGTACAGTAACGAAAGCTGAAAAAGATTCACTTCTTGGTTATGTTGTAACAGTTGATAGTGGAAATGGTGTAGCAGTTTCTTATCAAAGCTTAGGCAGTGTGAAAGTAGAAAAAGGTGCAAGAGTTGCACAAGGTGAAGTATTAGGAAAATCCGGTCTAAGTGCAATGAATAAAGAAGCAGGTTCTCATGTTCACTTTGAAGTACGTAAAGACAATGTGGCTGTGAACCCTGAGCGCTACTTAAATAAATCAGTAGCAGAAATTAAAGCTGATGCAGGTGCTACAAAGGCAACGAATGCTTCTGGTAAAAAAGCTGATGACAAATCTCAAAAAGAAGAGAAGTCAACGAGCACGAAACCAGAAAGTAAAACAGAAGATAAGTCTCAAAAAGAAGAGAAATCAACAAGTGGTTCGACTAGTGATAAAGAGACAAGCGGCAAACAAGAAGAAACGAAGAAAGAAGAAAAATCAACAAATGGTTCTACAGAATCATCTAACGATTCTTCTTCACAAGAATAAGAAAGTGAAAAAATCAGTTCTCATTAGGAGAACTGATTTTTTTATTTTTATCCTGCTATTTGCGGCCGGTAAGACCCCTATCTCAAAATTTAGCGAAAGCAAAGGTTAGGGGGATTAACTGCCCGTAAAAGCCCGATTATTAGTTGAACTTTATATAAAAATAATCAATTTCGAGAAAAAAGTTGCAATAACAAGGAAAAATGACGAGATTCTCGAATATATATTACAAAAGGGAGGGGATACTGTGTCGTTTTTGTTTGTTCTGTCGATTGCTATTATATTATTGTTTGTTTTATTTACTTTGTATTATTATATTGCCGGTAAGAAGGAAGTTCCCCACCATCAATTGTTAGAAGAAGAATATGATCGAGAAGAATGACACCTTTTAAACAAGGTGTCATTTTTTTGCCAAAATAGTCATTGTTAACGTATTTCTCACAAAAAAACGTAATTTTTCTTAACTTAGTCCGCAAAAATAGTGAACATGTAGCATATATCAGTAGTGCGGGCAATACAATGGTATAAACCAAAGCAAAGAGAGTGTTTGAGGTGAGAAATCGTGAATCATTTCATTATAAATCCAAGAATGTTTAACGCTTACAAACAGCACTCACACTTACTTCTTAGTCGTATGCAGCGAGGCTCATTTCACACTTCTCACATCCAATTTAGGGAGGCGAGTGGTGTGCACGATTACATCAAAGAGAGAACTATCAAGATTGGTAAGTATATCGTGGAGACAAGAAAGACAGTGCGTGTAATTGCAAAGGAATTTGGGGTATCAAAGAGTACAGTTCATAAAGATTTAACAGAACGTCTACCAGAAATTAACCCAGAGCTCGCAAATGAAGTGAAAGAAATTCTTGATTATCATAAGTCTATTCGTCATTTAAGAGGGGGAGAAGCAACAAAGCAAAAATATAGAAAAGAAGATGTAGAAAAGCCTGTACGTCAATAAAGTGAAACTTTAATCAGTGGGGCATGCCTCACTGATTATTAGTCTTCAGCAATCGGGCGTTTGCAGGCTTTTTGTCGTTCGCTCAACTCTTCTAAACTCGTCGGATTGATTTTGAGATGAGAGTCTTACCGTCCGTTAATATAAGATAAATATACGTTAGCAAACATTCCACGTGCATTCGGTAATATTTTTCAGAAGAATTCTTTTTGCGAATATTACGTTTCTGTTAAATTTATGATAAAATCAGAAATTAGGTGTAAAAGAATTCGGGTGTAACCTGATTTTGAATATCGAGGAGGAAAAGACGGGAATGTTTGCGCGAGATATCGGAATTGACCTAGGTACGGCTAATGTATTAATTCATGTTAAAGGTAAGGGTATTGTATTAAATGAGCCATCTGTTGTGGCAATTGATCGTAATACAGGTAAAGTATTAGCAGTAGGTGAAGAAGCAAGAAGTATGGTGGGACGTACGCCTGGTAATATTGTAGCAATTCGTCCACTTAAAGATGGTGTAATCGCAGATTTTGAAATTACAGAAGCGATGTTAAAGTATTTCATTAACAAGTTGGACGTAAAGAGCTTCTTTTCAAAACCTCGCATTTTAATTTGTTGTCCAACAAATATCACATCAGTAGAACAAAAAGCAATTCGTGAAGCTGCTGAACGTTCAGGTGGTAAAACAGTATTTTTAGAAGAAGAACCAAAAGTAGCCGCAGTTGGTGCGGGTATGGAAATCTTCCAACCAAGCGGTAACATGGTTGTTGATATTGGTGGAGGTACAACAGATATCGCTGTACTATCTATGGGTGATATTGTTACCTCTTCTTCTATCAAAATGGCTGGCGATAAGTTTGATATGGAGATCTTAAACTACGTTAAACGTAAGTATAAGCTATTAATTGGAGAACGTACTTCAGAAAATATTAAAATTAAAGTCGGTACAGTATTCCCAGGTGCACGTAGTGAAGAGCTTGAAATTCGCGGACGTGACATGGTGACAGGTTTACCACGTACAATTACAGTATGCTCTGAAGAAATTACAGAAGCACTAAAAGAAGACGCGGCTATCATTGTACAAGCTGCAAAAGGCGTACTAGAGCGCACACCACCAGAACTATCTGCGGACATTATAGACCGCGGTGTTATCCTAACAGGCGGTGGAGCTTTACTACACGGTATCGACATGCTTCTAGCAGAAGAATTAAAGGTACCAGTATTAATTGCTGAAAACCCAATGCAATGTGTTGCGGTTGGTACAGGTATTATGTTAGAGAATATCGACAAATTACCACGTCGTGCTTTGAAATAAAGTGAAACTTTCATCAGTGGGCACCCAACTGATTATTAGTGCACAAAAGGCTGGATAAAGTAGAAGGAACTAAGGTGTAAACCTTAGTTCTTTTTTATTTTTCTATTTTTTTATTTCGATTTTTTGCGAAAATGAGAGAAAAATAAAGAAAAACGGAGGAAACAGGTAAAATATTCATATATATGGTTAAATTTAATATTTCCTTATTTGAAAACGTTTATAATATAATGAGTCGAATACGACATTAAGGCAAATAATGTTTCAATACATATTGCCTTTCCCTAATCTGGGCATACACTCTTTTCTACCTCCGTGTCAGTTGCAGGAATGTGCAACTATTTTAAGGGAATAGAGTGTGTGCATTTTTTTATATTGAGAAGTAAGTATACTAAATATAAAAATTCACTTTGTAATGACAAACAATAAACAAAATGGGATAATAACAATATGTCCAAGTGGTAAGACCAATATTACAAAAGGGGCGATCATTACATGCTAAATATAGAACAAATTAAAGAAATCATTCCTCACCGCTATCCATTTTTACTTGTTGATAAAATATTAGAAGTAGATGAAGGAAAAAGAGCGGTTGGAATTAAAAATGTATCTGCAAACGAAGAATTCTTTAATGGACACTTCCCTGACTATGCAGTTATGCCTGGCGTACTTATTGTAGAAGCGTTAGCACAAGTCGGAGCGGTTGCTGTATTAAAGAAAGAAGAAAACCGTGGAAGACTTGCTTTCTTCGCAGGTATCGACAATTGTCGTTTCAAAAAACAAGTACGCCCTGGTGATCAACTTCGCCTAGAAGTTGAAATGACACGTGTACGTGGCCCGATCGGAAAAGGAAAGGCAATTGCGACAGTAGATGGTGAAGTTGCATGTGAAGCTGAAATCACATTTGCAATTGGTGATAAAAAAGAATAGAGAAAAAATAAAAAAATCTCCTTGTGAACGTACAAGGGGATTTTTTTATTTATAATATATAGCGATGAAACAATAAAATACAAACTAATCAGAAAATTAGTTGTCAATAGATGGGAATTACCATATGATTACTTTATCATTTATTTAGAAAATGGGATAAGTGATAAAGGTAATGAAGAAGTAAGGGCATTGTCATATTGTTAAGGCACTTATATAAGACAAAGTAGAATGTTATTGATTATGATGAGGTATGGGGAAATCAGCAAAAATATTAATTAGACGTATGAAATCGAGCATAAGAGAGAGGAAAGGGAAATATCGCATTTCACAAAAGGAGATTATGAGTATGTTCGGGAGAAAGAAAAGAAAACCATTACGACAATTAATTGCACATAAAGAGCCTAAATCGCGTATTACAGAACAATATCGTAACATTCGTACAAATATTGAATTTACATCTGTAGATAGTCATGTTCGTTCTATTATCATTACCTCGGCAGATCCAGGTGATGGAAAAACAACGACAATCGCAAACTTAGCAGTTGTTTTCGGCCAACAAGGAAAGAAAGTATTATTAATTGGAGCTGACTTGCGTAAGCCGACGATACAAAACTTATTTGCTATTCATAGTTCAAATGGGTTAACGAACTTATTATCAGGACAAGCAAAGCTTATGCAATGCATTCAAAAAACAGATATAGAGAACGTATATTTAATGGCAGCAGGTCCAATCCCGCCAAACCCAGCAGAATTATTAGGGAGCCGGACAATGGACGAAGCATTGCTAGAAGCATATAACATGTTTGATATTATTTTAATCGACACACCACCTGTCCTTGCGGTTACGGATGCACAAATACTAGCGAATAAATGCGATGGAATCGTACTCGTTGTACGCAGCGAAAAGACAGAAAAAGATAAAATCGTAAAAGCGAAACAAATATTAGATAAAACATCAGGAAAAATACTCGGTGTCGTTTTAAACGATAAAAAAGAAGAAAAAGAGCAATATGGCTATTACTAAAATATGAAAAAGCCAACAAAAATTTTTGTTGGCTTTTTATTGTTTTCTGAAAATTATTTATCAAGTTATACACTATAAAAACATGATATGATAAAATCTTTGGGAAATCATTGGAATGTGTTGTCATATTTAAGATTATTTTGTAAGATTAAACTTGTTTCTTGTGAACAAATATAGAACTGAATGATTAAAAATAAAAAATGTAAGATTTATATGTTATAATTTTTCCTATGTGTAAATTTTAGAAAGTTGGAGGAACTTATGGAAGAAACAATTAATCTAAAAGAGTTATTTCATATCTTAAAAAAACGTTTAGCAATGATCCTCGTAATCGCCTTTGGTGCAGCTATTGTAAGTGCTATCATTAGCTTCTTCTTTATGACACCAATCTATCAATCTTCGACGCAAATTCTTGTTAACCAGAAGAAACAAGAAGGGGCGGCAATTCAATACAATGAGGTACAAACAAATATTCAATTAACAAATACATACAAGGTTATTATTAAAAGCCCTGTTATTTTGGACCAAGTGAAAGAAAAATTAGGTTTAAATATAACAGTACAAGAGCTAAATACGAAAATTGAAGTAGCTAACGAGAAGGACTCACAGGTAGTAGCGGTAACTGCGCAAGATAAAGATCCAAAACTAGCTCGTGATATTGCTAACACAACTGCAGAAGTGTTTCAAGGTGAAGTTGCTAAAATTATGAGTGTTGATAATGTAACCGTATTATCAAAAGCAGAAGTTGCAGAAAATCTATCTCCAATTAAACCACGTCCAATGCTAAATGTAGCAATCGCTTTCGTTGTTGGTTTAATGGCTTCAGTTGGTCTTGCATTCTTACTAGAATACTTAGATAACACAGTGAAAAAAGAAGAAGATGTAGAAAGCTTACTTGGCTTACCAGTGTTAGGTATTGTAGCTCGTATGGATGAAGAAACATTGAACGTGAGATCACACGCTTCATCATCAAGAAAAGTGAGGGGACAAACAATTGGCTCTTAATTTATTTAAAAAGAAAAAAAATCATCGTCAACGTCGTCAATTAATTGCTCATCAACAACCGAAATCACCAATCTCAGAGCAATATCGTAATATTCGAACGAATATCGAATTTGCAGCTGTTGATACAAATTTGCATTCGTTAATGGTAACATCTGCGAACCCAAGCGAAGGGAAAACAACAACGACAGCTAATATGGCAGTTGTGTTTGCCCAACAAGGAAAGAAAGTATTATTAATTGATGCGGATATGCGTAAACCAGCGATGCATCAAATGTTTCAAGTTGATAATATTTTTGGACTAACGAACGTACTAACACATAGTGAACGTTTAGAAAAATGTGTGCAAACAACATTAGTTGATAATCTACAATTTTTAGCTTGTGGTCCAATCCCACCAAATCCAGCAGAATTGTTAGGTTCAAAATCAATGAAAGAACTTCTTGGACAAGCATACAGCATGTACGACTTAGTTATTTTTGATATGCCACCTATTTTAGCTGTTACCGACGCACAAATTATGGCAAATGTATGTGATGCTTCTATCCTTGTCGTTCGTAGTGAATCGACTGAGAAGGAAACAGCAGTAAAAGCAAAAGGATTGTTAGAATCGGCTAAAGGTAAATTGTTAGGCGTCGTTCTGAACGATCGTGAACGTGAACAAGGCCTATATTATTATTACGGTGCAAACTAATTAAAAGAGTGAGATATGGTTGAAACATATCTCCTTTTTTCCCTTGAATATGAGATATATCTCATATTCAAGGGAAAAAAGATTACTAGGAGAGAGGGAGGATAAAATAAATGATTGATTTACATTGTCACATTTTACATGGCATCGATGATGGTGCACAAACAGTAACAGATAGCTTAGCGATGGCGCAGCAAGCCGTAGCAGAAGGAATACATACAATCGTCGCAACGCCGCACCATCAAAATGGGAAATATGTAAATGAGCGTACTTCCATTATTCATCAAGTGAAGCAATTAAATAATGAACTACAACAACATAATATTCCACTTACTATTTTACCGGGGCAAGAGGTCAGGTTATATGGTGATTTATTAGAAGACTATGACGCTGGTAAAATTGTTACTTTAAACGAAACAAATAAATATATATTCATTGAATTTCCATCTAATCACGTACCACGTTATGCTGAACAATTATTATACGAATTAAGTGTTAAGGGAATGATTCCAATTATCGTTCATCCAGAACGTAATGCCGAGTTAATAGAGCGGCCAGATAAGTTATATAACCTTGTTAATAAAGGTGCGCTCACGCAAGTAACGGCAGGTAGCTTACTAGGAAAGTTCGGTAAAAAAATTAAAAAGTTTTCATTTCAACTTGTGGAACATAATTTAACACATATGGTTGCTTCAGATGCGCATAACATAACGTCAAGAGGATTTCATTTAGCGGAAAGTTACGAATTAATTGAAAAGGAATTCGGAATGAGTGTTATGAGTGACTTAAAAGAAAACCCGTATTTATTAATTGGTGGGAAAGCAATTTATAAAGAAGATCCAGAACAAATTCGCCGCAAAAAATTGTTCGGTATTTTTTAATAAAGAACAGGTGATGTCTCCTGACCGTTATCAACGGAGGCACTCGGTCGTGCTGTGGGTAGAAAATTTATTTTCGAACCTACCTTAGACGCTTGTCGTCGGGAGTATGGCGTGAGGTTGGGTTAGATGCCCATATTTTATTTATAATAGAAACTCTACCTATGGAGTTATAGATATGACTCCATAGGTAGGGTTTTTGTTATTGTTACATATAAATAAAAAGATACGGGGGGCTGAAATTGAAAAGAGTAAGAAAAGCAATTATCCCAGCAGCTGGTCTTGGGACAAGATTTTTACCAGCAACGAAAGCGATGCCAAAAGAGATGTTACCAATCGTTGATAAGCCGACAATTCAATACATAATAGAAGAAGCGATTGAATCAGGAATTGAAGATATTATTATTGTTACCGGAAAAGGAAAGCGCGCGATTGAAGATCATTTTGATCATTCTTTTGAACTAGAACAAAACCTTTTAGAAAAAGGAAAGTATGAAATGCTTGAAAAGGTACAAGCTTCTTCAAGAATTAACATTCATTACATAAGACAAAAAGAACCGAAAGGCTTAGGCCATGCAGTATGGTGTGCACGTAAGTTTATTGGTAATGAACCATTTGCGGTATTACTTGGTGATGATATTGTTCAAGCAGAAACACCATGTTTACGTCAATTGATGGATCAATACGAAGGTACACAATCGTCAGTTATTGGTGTACAAACAGTAGCTGAAAATGAAACGCATCGTTATGGCATTATCGATCCGGTAGAACAAAGTGATCGTCGCTATCAAGTGCGCCAATTTGTTGAAAAGCCGGCAGAAGGTACAGCTCCATCAAATTTAGCGATTATGGGTCGTTACGTATTAACACCAGAAATCTTTATGTTCCTTGAAAACCAGCAAACAGGTGCTGGTGGAGAAATTCAGTTAACGGACGCGATTCAACGATTAAATGAAATTCAACGAGTGTTTGCTTATGACTTTGAGGGGACTCGTTATGATGTTGGAGAGAAATTTGGATTTATTAAGACAACGATTGAGATGGCACTTCAGCATGAAGAATTGAAAGAAGAATTGATGAAATATATGAATGAACTTGTAAAGAAGGAAAAGTAAATGTATAAAGGTGAGGTGGGAGAGCATTGACCTTGGCAAAAGTATCAAGCGGAGATCTGGAAAAAGAAAATAATATAGAACTGAACTGGGAAAAAGTAAATGCACGTAAAGGATATTTAGTAGCTAAACGTTGTATTGATTTTGTTGGAGCGTTATGTGGACTACTTCTATTATCTCCTGTTTTTTTGGTTGTAGCAATGTTGATTAAATATGAAGATCCGAAAGGGCCTGTGCTGTTTAAACAAATTCGTATTGGAAAAGATGGAAAAGAATTTTATATGTACAAATTTCGCTCAATGGTTATAGATGCGGAAGAGAAATTAAAGGACTTATTAAAACATAACGAAGTATCTGGTGCAATGTTTAAAATGAAAGAGGACCCTCGGGTCACAAAAATCGGGAAATTTATTCGAAAAACAAGTATTGATGAACTGCCACAGCTATTAAATGTATTAAAAGGTGAAATGAGTTTAGTTGGACCACGTCCACCGCTTCCAAGGGAAGTAAAGGAATATACAGCGTATGATAAGCAGCGTTTACTTGTTACCCCAGGATGTGCGGGACTTTGGCAAGTAACGGAGAGAAATAGTGTTGGATTCAAAGAAATGGTTGAACTAGATTTAGAATATATAAATAAACGAAGCATACTCTATGATTTGAAAATCATCTTTAAAACGATTCAAATTATGATTAAGTCTAATGGAGCATCTTAGTAGTAGTAGCTAACTCGTAGAAAAGAGGTTGGAAAAATGGATAAAAAGATTTGTGTAATGGGTCTAGGATATATTGGGTTACCAACTGCTAGTTTACTAGCAACTAAAGGATTTCAAGTACATGGTGTCGATGTAAATGAAAACGCAGTTGAAATGATTAATAGTGGTAAAGTACATATTTATGAACCAGATTTAGATATTTTAGTTAAGGCAGCTGTACAAAGTGGGAAATTGAAAGCTTCGTTGAAGCCAGAAGAAGCGGATATTTTTATTTTAGCAGTTCCAACACCATTCCAAGATGAGCATAAACCTGATTTAGCATATGTAGAAGCAGCAGCTAAAACGATTGCGCATGTTATAAAAAATGGGGATATCATTATACTTGAGTCTACAAGCCCGATTGGTACAACTGAAAAAGTTGCGGAATGGATTTTGGAAGAACGACCAGATTTAACAACTTCTGAGGAAATGCATAGTGATAAAGGAAGAATCTATGTAGCTCATTGTCCGGAACGTGTATTGCCGGGGCATATATTAAAGGAGCTAGTGGAAAATGATCGTATTATTGGTGGATTAGACAAAGAGTCTACAAAACGTACAGTTGAATTTTATAAACAATTTGTAAAAGGAAAAATTCTTGATACGAATGCAAGAACTGCTGAGATGGCAAAATTGACTGAGAACTCTTTCCGTGATGTAAATATCGCCTTTGCAAACGAACTATCGTTAATATGTGATAAGTTAAATATTAATGTTTGGGAATTAATTCGTTTAGCAAATCGTCACCCTCGTGTGAATATTTTACAACCTGGTCCAGGCGTAGGTGGACATTGTATTGCTGTAGATCCTTGGTTTATTGTAGATGCTGCACCTGAAGAAGCAAAACTTATACATACTGCAAGAAATGTAAATGATTATAAACCGATGTATGTGGTTGAGAAAGTAAAAGAAAAGGCTGATCGCTTTAAAAATCCGGTAATTGCCTGTTTAGGTTTATCATTTAAAGCCAATATTGATGATTTAAGAGAAAGTCCGGCTGTAGATATAGTAAATCATTTAGCAGAATCTAAGGTGGGGAACATCAAAGTCGTTGAGCCACATATTTCTACTCTTCCAAAGGTATTAGAAGAAAAAAATGTCTCTCTTACTACATTAGAGTGGGTTGTGGAAGAAGCGGATATTATTTTATTGTTAGTAGACCATGATGTTTTTAGTATCCTAGGAGAAAATAAACTTCAAGAGAAAATTGTAATAGATACTAGAGGTTTCTTTAACTAAATATATTTTTGGAGGATGTTATGCCAGGATTTTTAGGAGTAATTGGTGATAAAAGGTCTAATAATGAATTAATCGATTTAAATAATCCTCGATATAATGAATTAATAACTAATGAAATTTATGGAGAGTCATTTTATTTAGCTCGTTTCGTTAACAATAAATTTTTAAATGATAAGGTTTTTTTTGAAAATGATAAATATATAGTAATAACAGATGGTGTATTGTTAAATAGTACTTTTTTAAAAGAAAAATATCACAAAGAAAGTATATCTGAGTTACTTATAGAAATGTATGAACAATGCGGGGAGACTTTCTTTGAACAAATCAGAGGAAGTTATTCTTGTATTTTATACAATAAAGAAGCTGATAATTGGTTAATTTATACAGATCACTTAGGTGATAAAAAAGTTTATTATAAAAACTCTTATCAAGGATTCTTTTTTGGTTCGAGAATTTATGAGCTAACGAAAATTTTAGATGAGGGCAGATTAGATAACGATAGTTGTCTTTGTATGCTAACGCTTGGTTACATGGTCGATGATAGAACTATGGTAAAAGATGTAAAAAGATTATTACCTGGTCACTATGTAAAGATAAATAAGGGTATAGTAGAAGTGCATAGATATTTCAATTTAAACAATACTCCTAGAGAAGATAAAAGTGAAGAAGCAATAATTGAAGAAATGGATAGTTTGTTTAGGGAGGCAATACGTTTACAATTTGAAAAGGATCGCGAATATGGATATAAGCACATTGCATCATTAAGTGGTGGTTTAGACTCCAGGATGGTCAACTTTGTCGCTCATGATTTAGGGTATAAGGATATATTAAATTATACTTTTTCACAATCTAATTACCTTGATGAAAAAATTGCAAAGGATATAGCTAGTGATTTGAACCATGAATTTATTTTCAAGTCATTAGATGACGCTAAATTTTTATTTGACTTGGAAGATATTTTAAAAATAAATGGTGGAACTAGTATTTATTACGGTGTTGCTCATTCGAAGAATAATCTTGAAAAGTTAAATTTTAAAAATTATGGGATGGTCCATACCGGACAGCTTGGTGATGTGGTAATAGGTAGCTTTTTGAAAGAATCGAATTATAATCAGCCTATTGATTTAACATCCTATGTATATTCAACAAGGTATAAAGATAAATTAAATACTATTGATAAAAAAGAATATCCTGATGATGAGATATTCAAAATGTATAATCGTGGATTTAATTTTGCTTTAAATGGAAATTTAGCATTTCAGGAATTTACGGAATCAATGTCACCATTTTGCGATGTAGATTTTTTGCAATATTGTATGAATATTCCACTTAAATATAGAGTTGGTCATAATTTATATTTTAAGTGGATAATAAAAAAGTATCCGAAAGCAGCAGAATATATATATGAGAGTATAAAAGCAAAAATAACTACACCAAAAGTATATATTCGTTCAAAAGATTTCTTTATTCGAGGGACTAATAAAGTGTTAAGGAAATTGAATTTACCAACTCTTTATGGATATAATACAAAAAATGGAATGAATCCTTTTGATTATTGGTATAGAACTAATAGTGAATTAAAGGAATTTATAGATTCATATTATAAGCAAAATATAAAATTATTAGATAAACTGAACGAAAAGGAATTAAAGGTTATGTGTGAAAATCTCTATAATAACGGTATTACTGTTGAAAAACTACAAGTATTAACTGTCTTGGCAACTGTAAAGCTGATTATTGGAGCTAAATTATGAATGAGCTAATAAAAAAGGTTAGAAAAAAAGGTTTTTTTCATATTTTTAGTGCAAACGTATTTAATAAGATTATTCAGTTTTGTAGTGGAATCTTTTTAGTGAGATTACTTACTCAAAGTGAATTTGGTAATTACAGTTATGCTCAAAATATCCTTAATATATTTTTAATATTTAATGGTTTGGGAGTATTATATGCATTATTACAATTTGGCAGTGAAAGTGATACTAATTCAAAAAGAAATTCCTACTTTAAATTTGGTTTTAAAGTAGGAATTTCTTTTAATGTAGTTATTGTTCTAGTGATGTGTGGATATGGATTATTTATTGATTTCCCTAATAATCAGACTCGGTTAGCGTTATTTATGATGTTACTAATGCCCTTTACGATGTTTAGTTTTGAATATGTTCAGAACTATTTAAGGACGGGTTTACACAATATTGAATTTTCAAGATTAAGTACGTTGAATACATTTCTTATTTTTGGATTTTCTGTTATAGGTTCTATTTTAAATGGTGTATACGGAGTAATTATTGGGGTATATATAGCATATTTAGTTTCAATTATCGTAGGCTTTTTCTTCATAAATAAGAAGGGAAAACTTTTCAGCCAAACAGGAAAAATTTCTAAGAATGATAAGAAAGAATTTTTGAATTACTCCATAATTTCTATGTTTAGTAATGCTGTATCACAATTGGTATATCTAATTGATATTTTCTTAATTGGTTTACTTATTAGAGACACAGAAGTATTAGCGATTTATAAAACAGCTACATTAATTCCATTTGCTTTAAATTTCATTCCGCTGTCAATAATGACATTTATTTATCCGTATTTTGCTAAAAATAGGGAAGATAAAGAATGGATCCGTCAAACGTACATAAAAATACAAAAGGCTTTAGTTGTATTTAATCTAATTATAGTTATTATCTTGGTTTTAACAGCGCCTATAATTGTGAGAATATTATTTGGGGAAAATTATTTGGAGAGTGTAACTGTATTTAGGATACTATGTATTGCTTATTTACTAGGTGGAAGTTTCCGTATTCCAGCAGGAAATGTTTTGGCAATGTTAAGAAAAGTGAAGTTTCTTTTTGTTACAAATATAGTAGTGGGCGTTATTAATATTTGTTTGGATTTTATATTAATAAAATATTTTGCAGCGATAGGTGCAGCTATAACAACGCTAGTTATTATTCTAATAACATCGATAATATATAACATATATTTGTATTATCAAATAAGAACTAGTTGATGAGGTAAACATCAACAAATGAATTAAAGCTTCTTTTTTATGCAAAATAATTGTTTATATGAAAAAATTTGAGGTGAAAATGTTGGACGGAAATAAAATAGCAATTTATCAACAAGAATATTTAACGATATCAATGACCTTTATCTATCGTCAATTGCAAGGGATACAAAAAAAATACAATCCAATTGTTTTGGCAAGTAAAGTGGAAAATTTAAAAGTATTTCCTTGTGATCAAATATATTCTTGCCCTAAAAAATACGCTGAGAGAATCATTAATAAACTATATAGAACAGTTACATCAAAGTATGCAACATTATCTAAAGCACAATGTAATTATTATTGTGAGATTTTAAAAAAAGAAAATGTAAAATTAATTCATTCTCATTTTGGTCCATCGGCATTGGAAATATTACCAGTAGCAAAAAAGTTAAATATTCCACTAGTAGTGACATTTCATGGGTATGATGCATCGTCATTACTAAAGAACAATATATATGTTAATCAGTTACGGGAATTATTTGAATATGGGGAAATTATAACTGTTTCCCAAAAAATGAAAAACGACTTGATGAAATATGGAGCAAAAGAATCTAAAATCAGAGTTCATTATATAGGTGTACCAATACAAGATTTTTCTTTTAATGAGAAAAAATCAATAGAAGATAAAAAAAAGAAAAATGAAGTTATTAATTTTTTACAAGTTTCCAATTTTGTTGAAAAAAAGGGGCATAAATATACTATATCCGCTTTTAAGGAATTTTTAGAATTTTATCCTAATAGTCAACTTATATTAGGAGGCGATGGTCCTTTGAAGAAGGATATGGAAGAGTTGTGTAAAGAATTGAAAGTTGAAAATAAGGTTCAATTTATTGGTAAAGTTGTAAAAGAAGAAGTTGTACAACTTATGCAGGAAGCGGATGTTTTTTTACATCATAGCGTCACTTCTGGGAATGGCGATCAAGAGGGGATTCCTACAGTAATTATGGAAGCTATGGCTAGCGGAGTTACTGTTGTTAGTACTTATCATGCGGGGATACCAGAATTGATTAAAGATGGCTATAGTGGATACCTAGCTCAAGAAAAGGACATTCATGGGTATGTTAAGAAATTGAAAGAAGTTGTAGAATCTAATAATCAAATTAGAGAAAATGCACTGAATCATATTGATAAGAATTATAATATGAATATACAAAATGAAAAATTGATAAGGATTTATGATGAAATCCTATCTTATTAGTTAGTATTCAGTTTTAATTTAAATCGGTGTAAATTTTGTCAGAAAGAAAGGAACCTAGTGTGGGAATACTTATAATTTTAGTTAGCCTTTGGCTTTTAGTTCGAAATAATATAAAAGAAATGTTTTATTTCTTCATTCTTTTAGTTGTTTCTATACCTAATAATGATAATATCAAAATCTGGTTGAAGATAATATTATATAATTTTGATTTAACTTACGTTCCTTTATTATTATCATTTTTAATAGTGAGTGTTTCTTTATTAACAAAAAAAATGAGGGTGAAAATATTAAAAAAAGATATACCTCTTTTAATATTATTTGTATTAATAATTACTTATATTTTCGTAGGTATGAACTATAAAAATCAGTTTTTAATAAGCGATTTGAAAATTTATATAACCTTAATATTTGTATTCGTTACAGCAAAATGTTTAATTAAAACAAAGAATGACTTTTATCGGACATTAAAGCTAATATGTGTAGGGTCATTGGTATATTCTCTGGCAGTCGTTTATATATACTATTTTGAGATGGATAAATTATATTTTATTTATGGAGAAATGCTACAAAGTTGGTGGGGAAATAGAGTGACATTTGGCAATACGTCATTGCTAATTATAACATTGGGATTATCGCTATATTTCTATTCCCATAATAAGTGGTTATATTCCTGTATTATTATTTTTAATGTATACGCTATATATTTATCGCAAAATAGAACGGTAATTTTAATGTGTATATTAAGTGTTGTTATTTTTAATCTAGTACGTATAATCCAGAGTGCAAACATAAAAATATTAAGTAGGAAGATATTTATGACAATGCTATTAATTATAATGGCTTCTATTTTTATGTTTATATTTGTTAAAAATGAATCTAATATAGAAACAAATGAATTAATTCAGAGGTTTTATACCCAAAATGATACCTTATTAGTAAGGAATACCAGTAATGAAATGGCATTTAATAGTTTAATAACCAATCCATTAGGACAGGGAATAGGAAAGGAATTAATACTGTATAATGTAGACATGTCTATAGCAAATATAGGTATTTTTATTGATAATATATTTGCTACACTAGGTGTCAAATTAGGGATTTTAGGAATTAGCGTATTTTGTTATATTTTATTAAGTTTACAAATATCTTTATATAGAATATATATGATTAACAGAAAAGAAAAACTATATCTTTTACTTTTTATTCTTCATCCACCATTTCTAGTAATTACTGCATATATGAATGCGCAGATAATATACTCTCTGCCAGTAATGGTTTTTTATTTCAGCACAATTGCATTCTTGAATAAACTAGGGAAAAGGATAGATTAGTAATTCATTTTTGACATGTATGTTGTTTCCTATCTAAATTGAATAGTTATGATTTATCTTATAAAAAAGTAAAGGTGTAAAAAAATGAAAATTTTATTTATAGCAACACAATTACCTCCTTTTATTGGCTCAGCAAATATAAGAGGGCTAAATTATATAAATTATTTAAATCGTTTAGGGCATGAATTAGATGTAATTACAGTAGATTATCCTAAAGATTCTATTGCATATGATAAAAATTCTGAAGATGCCTTTGATAAAGAGGTACGGATTCATAGAGTAAACCCAGGTTTACTCTATAATGTATCTTATACAAGAAAGCCAGGGAATGATATAAGTAATAGATCTGAAAATAGTAAATTTAGCTTTAAAAGAAAAATAGGTAGTTTTGTTAAGAAGAATATTTTAATTCCGGATTCTTTTGTACAATGGATAAATCCAGCTTATAAGAAAGCGGTATCTTTAATAGAAAGCAACGGAAGTTATGATTGTATTTTTTCGATGCATGAAACACCATCTAGTCATGTAGTTGCTTATAAAATAAAGAAAAAATTCCCTAATTTAAAATGGATGGGCTATTGGAGTGATCCTTGGAACGGTGATAGTTTAAGAAAAGGAAGATCTTTAATTAAGGTATTTTTAGAAGAGAAAATTGAAAGAAATATTGTTAGTAAAGTAGATAAGTTCTTTTTTACAACTAAAAGTACCCGCCAAATGTATATTGATAAATATGACATAAATCCTAATGTCACAAATGTTATATATCGTGGATATGACGATACTTTGTATCACGATATAGAGCAGGAGAAGAAAATCCCAATAGAATTAAAGAATGACAAAATTAATATTGTACATACGGGAACAATTTATAAGGAATTACGTGATATTGGTCCATTGTGTACTGCACTTGAAAAGTTAAGAATTGAAAATTATAATTTATTTAAAAAAATTCATGTTTTGTTTATAGGTCAATTTACAGATATTCAAGATGAAAATAGAATGAAAAATCTAGAAAACGTAACAATAAAATCGCTTATGCCATATAAAGAAGCTTTAAAATATGTTGTGTATGCCGATGTTTTACTGTTATATGGAAATCAAAATAGTACACAAGTACCTGGGAAAGTATATGAGTATTTAGGAAGCAGGGCAGCAGTTCTAACTGTATTAGGTGATGAAAAGGATGAATTAAAAGATTTAATGGAACAGGTTAACAAAGGGCCAATAGTGTTAAATAATGAGAAGGATATTTTTGATGCGATTAAATCGCTAGAAAGAAGAGAGTCTTCAAATCAACTTAGCTGGTCTCAAAAAGTAGCAGAATATAAATGGATTAATGTTGTTAAAGATTTAGAAAAAAAGATACTTAACTAATTAATAGGTTTAAAAAAAGATTATATTTAAAAAGGATTGAGTGATTGCGTGTGATTGCATTTTTAAACTTTATTATCAGTAAATTAAAGAAAACCGAATATAAATTAGACGATAGTATAAAGACTGTTAATGTATTAGGAATTGTTTTTTTTAGATTAATGAGTATATGGCGTGGTATTTTAAGGAGAATTGGTTTAAAGGAATGTGGGAGAATCTTATTTGTAGGTAAAAAGGTGAAATTGAGGAATAAAAATGCAATTTCATTTGGTAATGGTGTTACTTTAGATGACTATGTTTTTTTAGACGGTTTATCAAGGGAAGGACTTAGAATTGGGAATAATGTTAAAGTCGGTTCGTATACAATTATCGCATGCTCGGGAAGTTTAAAAAATCTAGGTAAAGGTATAATTATAGGCGATAATAGTGGTATTGGCGATTTTAGCTTTTTTGGAGCAGCGGGAGGTATTAAGATAGGTAGTAATGTAATTATGGGACAAAATGTTAGGTTTCATTCGGAAAATCATAATTTTATTAGAACAGATATCCCGATTAAAGAACAAGGGGTTACTAATAAGGGTATAACCATAGGTGATGACTGCTGGATAGGATCAGGGGCAGTTTTTTTAGATGGTGTGGAAGTTGGAAAGGGCTGTGTTATAGGAGCTAATACCTTAGTTAATAAAAACATTCCATCGTATAGCGTTGCTGTAGGAAATCCAGTGAAAATTGTTAAAAGCCGTCTTGAGAAGAAGGAGATGGTAAATTGAGAATATTGCATATCTCGCTAGGGTTACCGCCTTTTCGTACGGGAGGGTTAACAAAATATTCACTTGATTTAATGCTCGAGCAATCCAATGAGCATGAAGTATCTCTTTTATATCCTGGGAAAATTACTGTTTCAAAAAAGGTATCTATTAAAAAAAACAAATCATATGGAAACATAGGGGTTTACGAATTAGTAAACCCTTTACCCATTTCCTTGTTAAATGGAATTAACCAACCACAATTATTTATGAAAAAGGTTGATAGAGGAATTTATAAAGAGTATTTAAAGAAAACAAATCCAGATGTAATTCATGTTCATACTTTGATGGGAATACATAAGGAGTTCTTTGAAGTGGCAAAAGAGTTATCTATAAAAGTAATATTCACTACACATGATTATTTTGGTCTTTGTCCTAAGGTTAATCTTATGGATGCGGAGGGCAATATTTGCGAAGATTTTAATTCTGGTCATAATTGTTTATCGTGTAATATTAATGCTCTTAGTTTACCAATGATTTATGTCATGCAGTCCTATCCATATCGATATTTAAAGGATAGTAGTGTTGTGAAATCACTGAGGAAACTAAAAAAGAATCAAGTTAAAAAAAGTATAGAAGTTTCTAGTGTATCGGAAGAGGTAATAAAACTAGATGATAATCTAGCTATTCAATATGTAAAATTACGCAAATATTATTTAGAGGTATTTAAATTGATAGACTACTTTCACTTCAATAGTTCGATTGCAAAAGAACAGTTTGAAAGTTTTCTAGATTTAAAAGGAAAGGTTATTTCTATTAGTCATAACAATATTTATGATCATCGTAGAGAGCGCCTTTCTAGAAGGGAAAACAGTTCGATTTTAAGGTTGGGCTATTTGGGTCCTATAGATGTGTATAAAGGATTTTATGCTTTAAAAGATACATTGGACTGTTTAAAAGGAAATGGATATAAACATTGGCACTTAGATGTATATGGTGATTTTATAAATAATACAGCAATCTATAGTCCAGAACATTATACTTTTCATGGTCGATATGAATACAGCCAGTTGAAGAAAATGTTTGATCAAATTGATTTATTAATTATTCCAAGCATTTGGAAAGAAACATTTGGATTTATTGGTCTAGAAGCTCAATCTTATGGCGTTCCAATCATGGTTTCTGAACATGTGGGATTTAAGGATCTAATAAAAGACGAGGAGACTGGATTTATTTATAAAACAGATGGAAATGATTTTATTAATAAATTATCTTCAATATTAGATAATCCACTGAAACTAGAGAGAATAAATGAAAATATATCTAAAATGAAATTTCCTTACATTATGCAACAACATACGAATGAAATAATAAACCTATATCAAGAGGTAAGAGCAGGAGTAGAAGAATAAATGAGGCATGTATTTATAATCGGATCCAAAGGGATTCCCGCAAAATATGGTGGATTCGAAACATTTGTAGAATACTTAACAGCTCGAAAGCAAAGTGAAGATATTCAGTATCACGTATCTTGCCTAGCTAATAATAATGATGAGTTCAAGCATAATAATGCAAGATGCTTTAATGTAAAAACACCTGAAATCGGTAGTGCTAAAGCAGTAGCATATGATATTTTAAGTTTAAAAGAGTGCATCCGTTATATTAAAAGAAATAACCTGACAAACTGCATTGTCTACGTGCTTGCTTGTCGTATTGGCCCATTTTTTTCTTTCTATAAAAGTAAGCTAGAAAAAATGGGTGTAAAGGTATTTGTAAATCCAGATGGACATGAGTGGAAAAGAAGTAAATGGAGTCCAGCTATTAGAACATATTGGAAAATATCTGAGAAGTTAATGGTTAAAAATGCAGATTTATTAGTGTGTGATTCTAAAGGAATTGAGTCATATATTAAAACAGACTATAAAAATTATAGCCCTAAGACGACATTTATTGCCTACGGTGCGGATGTTACATCATCATCTTTAGAAGACGATGATGTAAAACTAAACGAATGGTATAAGAAACATGATATAAGTGCCAATGAATATTACTTAGTAGTTGGTCGTTTCGTTCCAGAGAACAATTACGAGTTAATGGTCCGTGAATTTATGAAATCAGATTCTAAAAAAGACTTTGTGATTATTTCTAATGTTGAACAAAATCAATTTTATCAAGATTTATTAGCAAAGACGAATTTTGATAACGATCCTCGTGTTAAGTTTGTTGGAACTGTATATGATCAAGAATTATTGAAGAAAGTTCGTGAAAATGCATTTGCATATTTCCATGGGCATGAAGTAGGTGGAACGAATCCATCATTATTAGAAGCGTTGGCTTCTACAAAATTAAATATGCTTTTAGATGTAGTGTTTAATAGAGAGGTTGGGGAAGAAGGAGCTGTTTACTTCTCTAAAGAAAGTGGCTCTTTAGCTAACTTAATTCATGATGTTGAGCGATATTCACAAGAGCAAATTGATGAATTGGGTAGTAAGGCGAAAGATAGAATTATCCATGAATACTCATGGGAGAAAATTGTAAGTGATTATGAATCTTTATTTTTAAAGTCATAACAGAAATTAGAAGGGGATGAATCTAGGCAGATTTATTCCCTATTTCTATGATATAAAAAGGAGTGCGAGTAATTTATGAAAGGTATTATTCTAGCTGGAGGTAGTGGAACGAGATTATATCCACTGACACAAGCTGTATCAAAGCAATTGTTACCCGTGTACGATAAGCCAATGATTTATTATCCATTATCAGTATTAATGCTTGCTGGTATTCAAGAAATTTTAATTATATCTACACCACAGGATACGCCTCGTTTTAAAGAGCTACTGGGAGATGGTTCACAGTTTGGAATAAAGCTTGAATATGCTGTACAACCTTCTCCAGATGGCTTAGCTCAGGCATTTATTATTGGAGAAGAGTTTATTGGCGATGACTCTGTAGCTCTTGTTCTTGGTGATAATTTATTCTATGGACATGGTTTAACAAAATTATTACAAAACGCTGTAGAACGTCAAGAAGGGGCAACTGTTTTTGGATATTATGTAAATGATCCAGAACGTTTTGGGGTAGTGGAATTTGATGAAGATGGAAAGGCTATTTCTATTGAAGAAAAACCTCAAGAGCCAAAATCGCATTATGCTGTAACGGGTTTATATTTTTATGACAATCGGATTGTGGAAATTGCAAAGAATATTAAGCCTTCACCTCGTGGTGAATTGGAAATTACTGATATAAATAAAGTTTATTTACAATTACAAGAGTTACACGTTGAAATTCTTGGACGTGGTTTTTCTTGGTTGGACTCTGGAACGCACGAGTCATTATTAGAAGCATCTCAATTCATTGAAACAATTGAAAAACGTCAAAGTTTAAAGGTAGCTTGTTTAGAGGAAATAGCGTTTAGAAAAGGATATATTACCCGTGAGCAACTACTTGAATTAGCAGAGCCAATGAAAAAAAATCAATACGGTCAATATTTAATTCGATTGGCAGAACAAAGTAAACAAAAACAACCAATTTATCAATAAAGGAGTACGTATAATGAAGATTGTTGAAACTAAAATTCCTGATGTAGTTATTTTAGAGCCTAAAGTATTTGGCGATCATCGCGGATATTTTATGGAAAGTTATAATAAAGAGATTTTTGATAAACTTGGTTTAGAATATGAATTTATTCAGGATAATCAATCTTTATCTGTACCAGCCGGAACATTACGAGGTTTACATTTTCAGTTGAATCCTAAAGCACAGACAAAAATAGTACGTTGTATTACAGGAGCTATTTATGATGTAGCTGTTGATATTCGTAAAGGCTCACCTACATATGGTCAATGGATTGGTGTTATTTTAAGTGAACATAATAAGCGCCAATTAGTTGTGCCAAAAGGATTTGCACACGGATTTTGTACATTAGTACCAAATTCAACAGTGGCGTATAAGGTAGATGAATACTATTCTCCTAATCATGATGCAGGTATTCTATGGAATGATCCAGCATTAGGAATCGATTGGCCGGTAAGTGAACCGATTCTTTCAGAAAAGGATACTAAACATCCACTATTAGAAGAAGCAAATATTAATTTTGTGTACGAGAAATAAGGAGGAATAACATGAAAGTATTAGTAACGGGTGGCGCAGGGTTTATTGGAAGTAATTTTGTTCGATATATGGTGAAGAAGTATCCTGAATATAATATTGTAAATTTAGATGCGCTAACATATGCAGGGAATTTAGAGAATCTAAAAGATATTGAAGAATTATCTAATTACAAATTTATCAAAGGCGATATAGCAGATCGTCAGTTTATTAATCAATTATTTAAAGAAGAAAATTTTGATTATGTGTTAAATTTCGCAGCAGAGTCGCATGTTGATAGAAGCATTATAAATCCTGATATCTTTATTCAAACAAACATTCAAGGTACACAAGTATTACTAGATGCTGCTAAAAATGCGGAAGTAAAAAAATACTTGCAAGTTTCAACAGATGAGGTATATGGAACTTTAGGCGAAACTGGTTACTTTACGGAAGAAACACCTTTGGCATCAAATAGTCCGTATAGTTCAAGTAAAGCTGGTGCAGACCTATTAGTTCGTGCTTATCATGAAACGTTTGGTTTACCAGTAAATATTACACGTTGTTCAAATAATTACGGACCATTTCATTTCCCAGAAAAGTTAATTCCTTTAATGATTATTAATGCACTGAATGATAAACAATTACCTGTATATGGTGATGGTTTAAATGTACGTGATTGGTTACATGTGGAAGACCATTGTCAGGCAATCGATTTAGTACTTCATAAAGGAAAAAATGGTGAAGTGTACAATGTTGGTGGAAACAATGAACGTACAAACATTGAAATCGTAAAAACAATCTTAAAAGCATTGGATAAACCAGAATCTCTAATTAAGTATGTTACAGATCGTCCAGGTCATGATCGCCGTTACGCAATTGATGCAACAAAACTCCGTGAAGAATTAGGTTGGTCACCGAAGTACAACTTTGATACAGGTATTGAGCAAACTATTAAATGGTATTTAGAAAATCAAGATTGGTGGAAAAATATTATTTCTGGAGAATACCAAGAATACTTCAAGAATCAATATGCGAATAGATTAGAGGTATAAAACATGAAAGTATTAGTAACAGGGGCTAAAGGTCAATTAGGACAAGATGTATTGTGCTTACTAGAAAATCAACAATGGGAAGTTTTTGGATTTGGTAGAGAAGAGTTAGATATTACAAATGAAGGACAAGTTATTGAAAAAGTACTATCTATAAAACCTGATATTATTATTCATACAGCAGCATATACACAAGTAGATCAAGCTGAGAGCGATGAAGAAACTGCTTTCAAGGTTAATGCTGAAGGTACAAAATATTTAGCGCAAGCTGCCGAAGCAGTGAAAGCAAAGTTTTGTTATGTAAGTACTGATTACGTTTTTGATGGAACGAAAAATGAACCATATAAAGTGGATGATCAAACGAATCCTCAAACTGTATATGGTAGCTCAAAATTAGCTGGAGAACATTATACACAAAAGTATTGTTCAAAAAGTTATATTGTCAGAACGTCTTGGGTATTTGGCTTATACGGTAATAATTTTGTGAAAACGATGTTGCGTTTAGCGAAAGAGAAGACAGAATTAGGAGTTGTTCATGATCAGGTAGGTTCACCAACCTATACAACTGATTTAGCGAGATTTATTATTAATCTTGTGAAAACTGATAAGTATGGCATATATCATGGTTCTAACTCAGGAGTTTGTTCTTGGTATGAGTTTGCAAAAGAGATATTCAAGCAATCTAATATTGAAATAGTGGTCAATCCACTAACAACAGAAAACTTTCCAAGGCCTGCTGCACGCCCTAAATACTCAGTGCTGGACAAAGGGATGATTGAAGAAAATGGATTTGAATCGTTCCAAGATTGGAAGGAAGCTTTAAAAGATTTTCTCAAGAAGCTATAAGATAGTGGAAGAATCAGTGGTTTACAAATGATTTGTAAATCTGTATAGTTTTATGTGAAATAATAGTAAGTATAAGATTACTGAATTTGTTATTTGAAAGAAGGAAAAACGATGAAGAAAAAGATTCTATTTTGGATTCTAGGTATCATTGGTGTTCTTGTTATTGCTGGTGGTGTATATGCATATACTGTTTACTCTAATGTATCTAATACGTTAAATACAGTGCATAAGCCTTTGGATCGTGATAAGTCTGACAAACGAGATAAGAAAGTAGAGATTTCGGATAATAAACCTATATCTATTTTACTGATGGGTGTAGATCAGGAAGATAATGGGACAGGTAGATCGGATTCACTTATGTTATTTACCTTAAACCCAAAAACAAAATCTATGAAAATTACGAGTATTCCACGCGACTCTTATACGGAGATTGTAGGGAAAGGTAAAAAAGATAAAATCAACCATGCCTATGCCTTTGGTGGCATTGATATGTCTGTAAAAACAGTAGAGAATTTCCTTAATGTACCGGTTGATCATTATATTGAAGTAAACATGGCTGGATTTAGAGATATTGTAGATGCTGTTGGCGGTGTTGATGTAAATAACGATTTAGAGTTTACATCAAGAGATCAACATTTTGCTAAAGGTAATATTCATTTAAATGGTGAAACGGCATTAAAGTATACTCGTATGCGTTACGAGGATCCACGCGGTGACTTCGGTCGTCAAATGCGTCAGCGTCAAGTTATCCAGGCTGTAATTAAAAAGGGCGCAAGTGTATCTTCTCTAGCAAGTTACGGTGACGTATTAAAAGCAATTGAAAAAAACGTAAAAACAAGTTTAACGCAAGAGCAAATGTTTGAGATTCAAAAGAATTATAAAGATTGCATGGAGAACAGTGAAGAGATTCAAATCCCAGGCGACGGCCACAAAGCCGCTGATGGCATTTGGTATTACTATGTTCCAGATGCAGCGAAACAAGATATAACGAATAAGTTAAGAGCACATCTTGAAGTGACTAAATAATATGTAATAACCCAACTCCTTTGGAAGGAGTTGGGTTTATTTTTGCATGGATTTATATTAATATTATATGTTGTGAGATTAATAGATGAGGTGAATCGATGAATAAGAAAGCGGTACTTGTTCTTGTTGTTTTTGTATTGTTTGTTGCTTCGATTGTGAGCGGTAAATTGTACTGGAATAAGAAAGTTGCAAATGCAACGGGACAGACGAGTGAAGTAACGAAGACAAAGGCTGAAGTGAAGGATAGCGGAGCGAAGAAAGAAGAGAAAAAAGCAGAGAAAAAGCAAGATGCGAAGTCATCTTTTAATGAAGCATATGCGAAGAATTTACCAGATGAAGTGAAAGAGAAGTTGAAGAAAGCTGCTAAAGAGAAAAAGGCAGTAAATCTTGTTATTGTTGGTGATGAAGCTTCTTCATCTGAAAAAGATGCTTGGGCAGCTAAGTTAACAGCTAATTTAGAAACTGCTTACGGTAAAGGTTTATGGAATGTGACAGTAAAGGAATATAAGGGTGAAAGTACAGACGAGTTAATCGCGAATAAGCGTGATAAAGAGATTGCGAAAGACAAGCCAGATGTGATTTTATTTGAGCCACCATTTATTACTGATAACGGTAAAACTGGTAATGGGAACTCTGTTGCGAGTACACAGAAGTTTGTTCAAGCACTTTCTACTAGTGCAAAAGGTGCTACAATTATGATTCAACCATCAAACCCAGTGTATGGTGCGAAGAATTATCCGAAAGCAATTGAGGCATTAAAGCAATTTGCGACGCAAAATGGTTATACATATGTTGATCACTGGGGAGCATGGCCTGATGCAGCAACAAAGGCTATTTTACCGTACTTACAAGAAGAGTTTGGTTTCCCAAGTGCTAAAGGACATGAAGTTTGGGCACAATATGTAACGGATTATTTCGTGGCTAAGTAATGAAAGATACACAAAAGGTATACGAGAAATCGTATGCCTTTTATTTATGTAAGTACGGGGTTACTGTCTAAGCGTAAGGGTTATTTGTTATAGCATAAGTAATTTGTTTTCATTTATACAACACGACCAATCCAAAAATCTGACTTTCCCTTTGAAAAATGTGGTGTCAAATAGTATGATGGTGTAGGAAACGGAGAAAATAACGGAGATATGTGAGTGATTTTATTCCGTTATATTACTTTAAATAGATGTTATTGCGAGGATTTTTATATGGGATTTAAACAAGAAATTAGAAAATTTATTGAAGGAAATAAGCTAGTTCGTACATTGTTAAAAAAGCCTTTAGAATATCGTGCGAATAAGCAATTGCAATTAGTACGAAACAATATTAAACAATATGGAGTAGAGTGTTTACTATTAGTGCAAGAAGCTTTTAAAGAGCATGATCAAGAATTTTGGTTAGATTATGGCACGTTACTTGGAGCTGTGCGAGAAAAAGATTTCATAAGCCATGATTTAGATATGGATATTGGTACTTTTAATATAAGTGAAGAGAAGAAAAGAGCACTAGAGAAAACGTTAAATGATAAAGGTGTTAAGACGTTTAGGGAGTTCACAGTTGATGGTCATGTTGTAGAGCAAACTTTCACTTATAAAGGAACTCATATCGATCTGTTCTATTATTTTTCGGAAGATCCTAATAAAGTATGGTGTTACTTCTTTGAAGGAACTGATGAGATGTCGACGCAGGAAAGAGGAACTGAAAAGATCCTTACAGGATGGAAAACGAAAACAGCAAGTTCTACATTGTTAGGAACGAAATTAATGCCATTCAAGGGCGAAGAATTCCCTGTTCCTTCAAATGTTGAAGAGTACCTTACTGAAAACTATGGTCCTAATTATATGATTAAGGATGAGAATTGGGATTTTGCAAATTCTGCTAGTAATATTAAAGTTGTGTCAGCCAATAACGTTGAGGCTATTTATAAATAAAAAGAAGTGCCCCTGTGCAAAATAAGCAGGGGCACTTCTTTTTATTTTAGATGATAGGAGAAATGTAAAAATGTATTTACTGAAATTTTACAACAAATTTACATTCCACCTTATTAGTGATAATATTAATGTTGCGTTCAAATTTTGAATGTATTATCGATGTTATGGGGGACCACATATGCAACATGTGCTTGATATATTAGAAATTATTAATAAAGAACCACATTTAAGTCAGAAGAAAATTGCAGAACGTAGTGGGATATCTACCGGAAAAGTGAATTATATTATAAATGATTTGACGAAAAAAAATTATGTTGTTAGTGAAAAAAATGGAAAACATATAAGCTATTATGTGAAAGAACAGGGTCTTAAATTTTTGCAGAGCGAGTTAGCTACACTGCAGCAAAAAAAGATTCGTATTCATCAGCGAGAGTATAAAAAAGTGAAGCAAGCAGTTATTCTTGCGGCAGGAAATCGTAAGGAATTAGGTAAACCATCTGGGTTATTATCCATTGGTGATAAAATACTTTTAAATCGAAATTTAGAGATATTACACAATAACGGGATTGAAAAAGTTGTTATTGTTTCTGGATATAAAAAAGAAAAATTTGCTTCTTGGAATAAAGAGCAAGGAGTATACTTTGTAGAAAATCCGAAATATAAATGGACAGGCTCTATGGCTTCACTTTCAAGTGTTCAAAGTTTAATTACAGATGATTTTCTATTAATTGAAGATGATATTTTAATAGAAGAAGATGCGATTTCTCAATTGCTACAATATCCGGAACGGGACTGTGTATTGATTACGAATGAAAGTGGTTCTGGTGATGAGGCATTTGTAGAGATTCAAAACGGGAACTTGTATAAAATCTCGAAAGATGTTCATCAATTAAATCGTATTGATGGCGAGATGATTGGAATTTCAAAACTTTCTTATGATGTTTTTCTTAATATGTTGGAGTTGTTTAATCATAATCAAAATCCGTATGTGAATTATGAATATTTACTTCTTGATGTTGCAAGAACATATGATATTGGGCATATCAAATTACAAAATATTGTATGGGCAGAAATTGATACAAAACAGCAATATGAAGTTGTGAGGAATAAAATTTACCCTCGTTTATTGAGAAAAGAAGCAGAGTTTAAAGAAAAACAAATTAAAGGCCACGTTATGGAGGCTTTAAATATTCCAGAAGATGCTATTACAAATATTCAACCATTTGGTGGTATGACAAATACGAATTTCAAGGTAAGTGTTGGGGATTCAGAATATGTACTTCGTATTCCAGGAAGCGGTACGGAAGAAATGATTAGTCGTCATGATGAAATGGTGAATTCTAATTTGGCAAGTGAGCTAGGAATTGACGCTGAGCTTCTATACTTTAATGAAGAAACAGGTGTTAAGTTAGCAGAGCTTATTTCAAATGCAGAAACATTGAATCCGAAAACGGCGCGACGTAGTGATAACATGCAGTTAACGGCAGCTATTTTGAAGGAATTACATGAATCAAGTGCAGCGATGAGTAATACGTTTAATGTATTTGAGAAAATTGAGCATTATGAAGGTTTATTAAGTAAATCAAATGGTTCAAACTTTGCTGATTATAAAAAGGTAAAGAAGCAAGTTATGCGATTAAAAGCAATGTATGAGAAAATGGATGTTCAGTTAACACCTTGCCATAATGATACTGTTGCTGAAAACTTTGTGAAAAACGGAGAAAACAAGATGTATTTAATCGACTGGGAGTATGGCGGCTTGAATGATCCGATGTGGGATATTGCAGCACATAGTTTAGAGTGTGAATTCTCAGCTGAAGATGAAGAGTTATTTTTAGATTACTATTTTAATGGAAAAGTAGAAGAAATGCATCGACAAAGAATCTTATTAAATAAAATTTTCCAAGACTTTTTATGGAGTATTTGGACAAAGATTAAAGAAGCAGCGGGTAGTGATTTCGGAACATATGGAATGGATCGTTATACGCGGGCAAAAGAAAATTTACAGTTATTTTTAGAGTACTATGGAGGATACCAGTATGAATCGAAAGCAAAGTAGAGGGATTTTTTATGGTGTGTTCTCCGGATTTGCTTGGGCTATAGATACGGTTTTAATTGGGATTATATTATCCTCGACAGTTATGTTGGAAACGGAGCAAGTTATATTCCTTGCGCCGCTTGTTAGCACATTTTTACATGATTTTATGTCGACATTGTGGATGATGGTCTATATGGGACTTAAAGGTCAATTACGAACAGCACTTTCTAAATTAAAAACAAGAAGTGGTCGTTTCGTAATGTTAGGCGCTTTAATGGGCGGACCTTTAGGGATGACTTTTTATGTATTAGCCGTAAAGTATATAGGGGCTTCGTATACGGCAGCAATTTCAGCCATATATCCAGCCGTTGGAGCATTTTTTGCATTTATGTTTTTAAAAGAACGTTTACGCTCTTGGAATTGGTTAGGACTTGTAATAAGCATTAGTAGTATTATTATTCTTGGCTTTACCGGTGATGGATTTGCAACACAAAACTATATGTTAGGTTTTATTTTTGTTTTGATTTGTATTATAGGTTGGGGATTAGAATGTGTTATTTGTGCCTATGGTATGAAGGATGGGGAAGTTTCACCAGAAGAGGCGTTGCAAATTCGCCAACTTGTTTCGTCTGTAACATATGGACTAATCATTTTACCGACATTAGGCGGGCATTTTTTAACGAAAGAAGTTATGGTAAGTAGTGAATTTATCTTAATTATATTTGTGGCGTTAATTGGGACAGCTTCGTACATTTTTTACTATAAAGCAATCCATGAACTGGGCCCAACGAAAGCTATGGGGCTGAATATTACATATTCAGCTTGGGCGATTTGGATTTCTATATTAGTAATGGGAACACCATTTTCTTGGAAATTAATTATTTGTTGTTTATTCATTATTGTAGGGGCTGTTTTAACAGTCGCGGATGCAAATGAATTTATTAAGAGAAAGAAATATAGAGGAGAGGTAGCATGAGAGCGATTTTATTAGCAGCTGGTATGGGGACACGCTTGCGCCCATTAACATTAACGAAACCAAAGTCATTAGTAGAGGTAAACGGGAAACCGATGCTAGAACGACAAATTGAATATTTACAAGAGATTGGTATAGATGAAATTATTGTTGTTACTGGATATTTATCGGAAAAATTCAATTATCTTGTTGATAAATATGAAAATATACGTCTTGTATATAACGATAAATATAATATGTACAACAATATTTATACGATGTATGTAGTGCGTGAATATTTGGCAGATGCGTATGTGGTAGATGCTGATGTGTATTTACATCGTAATATATTTATTGAAAAACCAGAGTCATCTTTATACTTTAGTGCAAGGAAAGAAGACTTCCGCAATGAATGGATTATTAAGCACGATGGGAGCAAGAAAGTGTACGATATTGAAATTGGTGACGGTCATGATGATTACATTTTATGTGGCCTTTCCTATTGGTGTAAGGACGATGCGGATTATATCGTAAAAGAGTTAGAAAAAGCAGTGGAACAAGAAGACTTTAGTGAGCTGTATTGGGATAATATTGTGAAAGATAATATTGGTCATCTGAATGTTCATTTATATGAAATTGATAGCAATGCCAGCTTTGAAATAGATTCTGTCGAGGATTTAGAGAAGGTTGAAGAGAAGCTTGTCACTTTAAGAAGTTAGTTGTCGTTACGGTTCACATTATATTATTTTAAATGAATGTTTATGGTAAAATATAGGTAAGCATAAAATGTATGAGAGAAACTATATATTTGTTGTATTGAGTATAGTAGGAGGAATAACATGAGTTCAATTTTGGTTTGTGGCGGAGCTGGCTACATCGGTTCACACGCTGTGAAAAAATTAGTAGATGAAGGTTTATCTGTAGTAGTAGTGGATAACTTACAAACAGGTCATGAAGATGCCATTACAGAAGGCGCAAAGTTTTATAACGGAGACCTTCGTGATAAAAGTTTCTTAAGAGACGTCTTTACAAAAGAAAATATTGACGCGGTTATGCATTTCGCGGCTGATTCTTTAGTTGGTGTTAGTATGGAGAAACCTCTTCAATATTATAACAACAACGTGTATGGCGCACTTTGCTTATTAGAAGTAATGGACGAGTTTAAAGTAGATAAGTTCATTTTCTCATCTACTGCGGCAACTTACGGCGAAGTAGATGTGGATCTTATTACTGAGGAAACTGTAACAAATCCAACGAATACGTATGGCGAGACAAAATTAGCAATTGAAAAAATGCTTCATTGGTATAGCCAAGCGTCTAACTTAAAATATAAGGTCTTCAGATACTTTAACGTGGCTGGTGCAACTCCAAATGGTATTATTGGGGAAGATCATCGTCCAGAGACGCATTTAATTCCTCTTGTATTGCAAGTAGCGTTAGGTCAACGTGAGAAAATTATGATGTTTGGTGAAGATTATAATACACCAGATGGTACTTGTATTCGTGATTATATTCATGTTGAAGATTTAGTAGCAGCTCATTTCTTAGGACTTAAAGACCTACAAAACGGCGGAGAAAGTGATTTCTATAACTTAGGAAACGGTAATGGTTTCAGTGTAAAAGAAATCGTTGATGCAGTTCGTGAAGTTACAAATCATGAAATTCCTGCTGAGGTAGCACCGCGTCGTGCGGGAGATCCAGCACGTTTAGTTGCTTCTTCTCAGAAGGCGAAAGAGAAGTTAGGATGGGATCCTAAGTATGTAAATGTGAAAACAATCATTGAGCATGCTTGGAATTGGCATCAAAAACAACCGAATGGATATGCTAAGTAAATATAATAAGTGAAAGAGAGGGTATTGTCGTTCAACATATGTTCGACAATATCCTCTCTTTTTTTGTATGATTTTTGCTATACTAAACTGTACTATAATACAGGATGGAAGGAGGATAAGGATGAAAATACTTGTAGTTGATGATGAATCGAGTATTCGTAATTTGATTCGAATGCAGTTAGAGATGGAAGGATATGAAGTATTAGTAGCGGCTGATGGTAGAGAAGCGCTAGAGAAGTGGAAGGAAGGGCCGGATGTATTGATTTTGGATGTTATGCTTCCGGATACAGATGGGTATGAGTTACTTCGCTTGTTCCGTGAGAAGGATAGGGATATTCCAGTACTCATGTTAACTGCAAAGAGTCAGATGAATGATAAATTGCTCGGCTTGCAGCTCGGTGCGGATGATTATGTAACGAAGCCTTTCAATTATGCGGAGCTCATTCTTCGTGTGAAGAATATGAGTCGGCGTGTGAAGAAGGAGGGGGTCACTACAAGCCACGAAGTAATTCGAGCTGGAGAGTTAATAATTTGTCCTAAGGAAAGAAAATTACATGTTAGTGGACAAGAGATTCAGTTAACGTACCGAGAATTTAATTTATGTCAGCTGTTTGTTTCAAATCCACAGCGTGTATTTATGAGAGATGAGTTACTCGAGAAAGTGTGGGGCTTTGAGTATATCGGAAATACGAGAGCGGTTGATATTATGGTGCAAAGATTACGTAAGAAGCTTGGTACGAGCGGAGAATATATTAAAACAATTTATGGCGTTGGCTATAAGCTGGATTGTTAAGTGGTGATAATATGTCGTTAAAACGGAATATGGTATTTGGAATAGTTGGATTGTTGATTCCAATTCTTTTTCTTTTGTATACGGTTGTTTATATTTCACTAGAGAAGAATATGTATCATAATGCAGCTGATTCTCTTGAGAAGTTAAGTGTAGAGGCACAAATTTATACGATGAATTATTTAGAGAAAGAAGCAGAAATCGAGACGTTAGGTCCGAATTCGCTTTTAATTGCTTCGTACTTAGCGAAGCGGATGGATGTCCGTGTACAGATGATAGGAAAGAATGGAGATGTTGTTGCAGATACACAAAAAGGAGCGTTACTTCATCGGAATATTGATATTGAGAGTTCTTTGAAGGGTAAGAAAGCTTATGTTTTTGCGGAAGGAGAGCCAGCACCCATTCTTTTGTTTTCAAGCCCGGTTTATTATGGAAACGATGTCATTGGGAGCATTCGTTTTATAGATGAGTTAACGGGTGAGAAGGAAGTTTTAACAAATGTGAGCTGGACTTTTTTAATGACATCTCTTTGTTTAGTGGCTGCAGGTATTTTCTTTGCGGTTCGTTTAGCTAGGTCTCTTCATAGGCCAATTGATCAGTTGAGACAAATGGCAAAGCGGCTTGCGAATGGCGATTATGAAAGTAAGATTGAGCTAAATGAGTATGTGGAAATTGCACAGCTTTCAGCATCCTTTAATGCGATGGCTGATGGAATTGAACTGCATATTAAGCAATTGAAGGAAGAAAAAGAGAAACAGAAAGATTTCTTGGACCGTATTACGCATGAGTTGAAGACACCACTTACGGCAATTATCGGTTATGTTGATTTAATTCCGAAGTTACACTCGAAGGAAGATGTGCAAGAGAGTCTCCGGTATGTAGCTGTAGAAAGTGAGCGTCTATTATCACTTGTAGAGGAATTACTTAAGTCTTCAAAGTACGGGACGAGTACGTTTGAAGTGTCACCTACAGTTGTGAATATAAAAGAATTAGCAGAAGAAGCAGTTTCAATTGTGAAACCTCGTCTGCAGCAATTTGAGATTGAAGTGATAAATGAGTTAACGGATGTACATGTCGTTGCGGATTTTGATAAGACGAAGCAAATCTTTTTAAATGTACTTGATAATGCGATTAAGTATAGTGATGCTACGCACATTCGCATGAATGTAATTGTAAGTGAGCGTGAGGCGAAGGTTTTTGTTCATGATGATGGTATCGGTATAGATGAGGATGTACTTGCCGAGTGGAATGGGTCTCCAGGAGGGAAAATGCTTCCTTCTAGTTATGGGAACGGCTATGGTTTGTATATTTGTCAGGAGATTATGAATAAGCAAGGCGGAAGTATGCGAATTGAGAGCAGTGAAGAGGTTGGTACTACGATATTTATTACATTTTTGCTTCCAAGACGAATGGAAGACATAAAAAACTTGAAAGCGGTTAAATGATACATTTATGAAACAATTATGCGGTATTTTCGAAACAACGTTTTTTTATCTTGGAGGTAGGCAGAAATGAAAAGGCTATCATTTCAAATTCTTATGTTTGTCTTTTGTATCATTGTTTCTCTTGTTTTGTTTTATGTTGTGGAGAAACAAACATATAATCGAATCACAATTGTGAATGACAAACAAGCCGTTTTACAAAGAGTGAACGAATCTCTTCCAATTGAAGTGAAAGTAAGACATGAAAAGTGGGGAGAAATTGTTGTAACGGATGAAGTTCGTTTACATACAATTGTTTCATTCTTTGACCGAATTCGAATAGAACCGAGAGAGGCAGAGAGCCAAGAACAAGTATTTACTGGAGAAGTAACGTACTTGAATGGACATAAGCGTACTTTTGCAGTAGGTGACTTGTTCCAGTATGAGGCGAACGTATACGGGAAGAAGGGCACTGATCCGATGATCTCGGCATTTCAAACGTATTTGTTAAGCCTGTATTACACGCCAGAGCGTATTAGTGATTTCTTTGCTTCAGCAAAGGATGTCATAGTACGTCAAGGGAATGTAGTACGTACTATCAATCTTACGCACATGCTTGATTCTATTCGGTACGCAAAACAAATTACAGATTACGGAGAAATTCAGAAATTATTACAATCACAGAATGAACCGATTGCTTATATTACAGCTTATAAATCAGGTAAGCATGTAAAGAATGAGCGTGAAGATATTCTTACGATTTCTGTGTATCCATCGTACTTTGTTGTGCAATACCTCGGTGATAATAACGGGAATGTCATGTATATGAAAGGCTCTCTAGCAGAGTTATTCGTAAAGGAGAATGCGTCATGAGAAAGATAGCCTTTTTCTTCTTTTTGCTAGTAATTGGAGGAGCGATGTCTAGTTGCTCTCGAGATACAACCTCTATTAAATATAATAAAAGTGGTCTTCCTATTTTGGATGATCGTCATCTTGTTGCATATGTAGCGGCCCGTGAGGAAGTTGGTGAGGCATTGCTTTCATCATTTTGTAAACCGCGTGGATGTACGTATGAATTTATTCGTCTTTCGACAGAAGAACTTCTTCGAAGAGTGGAAGAAGAATCTGGAAATCCGAAAGCGGATATTATTATTGGCGGTACAGTAGATGCACATCAAATGATGAAGCAAAAAGATCTGTCTATTCCTGTGACGAGCCAGCATGCGAATCGTATTTCAAAAACTGTTAAAGATAAAGATGGTTATTGGTACGGTTACGAAGTAGAGAAATTGGCAATCGCAATTAATAAAGAGCGGTGGAACGAAGAAATAGCACCGCTTGGCCTACCGTATCCATCCAGGTGGCAAGATTTATTAAACTCTGCGTACACAGGAAAGATTGTTATGCCAGATCCAAATGTTTCGGGTACTGCATATACGTTTTTTCAATCACTTATTGATACTTTAGGTGAAGAGGAAGCGAAGGCGTATGTGAAGCATCTTGCAGGACAGGTTGGAGAAGTAACGGTGAATGGTTACATACCAGCAGAACTTGTGGCAAGTGGTGAATATATGATAGGCATCAATTTTATGGGAGATCAGAGAATGCTTCAAAAACGAGGCTTTCCTATTTTAAGTAACGAACCTGAGCAAACAGGTTTGTCTGTCAATGCGATTTCGAAACTAAAACGTGCACCGAGTGGTATTATTGCGGATTTATTTATTGATTATTGTTTATCAGAAGAAGCGGGTCACATTTTAGAAAAAGTTTCGTTTGGCGTACCAACGATGTTTGCGAAGAATGAGAAAGAAATAGAAGGGCAGCCGGTTAGAAGGACGAACCAAAATATATCAAATAGTGGAATAATCGAGATATGGAATAGACAGCGTCTCTCTCAAAAGTGAGAAAAGGAGACGAGAGTATATGTTTAAATGGCTTAAGCCAGCACCTGCAATTGAGAGATTACCAGCGGATATGATCGCGAAAGTATATACGTTACTACGTATTCGTGTGCTAATCGGAATCTCTGTTGGATATGCTGCTTATTATTTAGTGCGCAGTAATTTTACGTTATCAAGTACGTATTTAGTACAAGAATATGGTTTTAGTACGGCTGAAATTGGACTACTAGGTTCAGTAATGGCGATTGTTTATGGATTTAGTAAGTTCTTTATGGGGAATTTATCAGATAAAGCTTTTGCCCAGCGCTTTATTGCAGTCGGATTATTCTTATCAGGGCTTGTAAATATTTGTTTCGGGTTTGCATCTTCATTTGGAATGATTGTTACATTACTTGTCCTGAACGGTATTGTACAAGGTATGGGAGCACCACCTTGTAGTATCGTTATGACGAAATGGTTCTCAAAGAAAGAACGTGGTACGAAAACAGGTATTTGGAATATTTCACATAACGTTGGCGGAATGCTTGTGCCACCACTTGTTGGAATTGGTGTAGGTATTTTCGGTGAAAGTCATTGGCAAGGCGGCGTGTTTATTTTCCCAGCGATTATCGCAATGGTAATTTCAGTTCTTGTTTGGATCAATGCGAAGGATACACCAGAGTCTGAAGGTCTTCCTCCAATTGATGAGTATCGTAATGACTATGAAAATCTTGAAAAAGCAGATAATGCTAACAAGATGTCACCAAAAGAAATTTTAATGAAATATGTAGTAAAAAATAAATTTGTATGGTTCTTATGTATTGCGAATGCATTTGTTTATTTAATTCGTTTCGGTGTTATTAACTGGGTTCCACTTTATTTAACGACAGTTAAAGGTTTTTCAAAAAATGAAGCACATGCAGCATACGCAATCTTTGAAGGTATGGCAATTCCAAGTTCGTTAATCGTTGGTCTTTTAAGTGATAAATTATTTAAAGGGAAACGTATGCCATTGTGTATTATTAGTATGGTTGGAGTTGTTATTGGTACGTTTGTATATTGGCAAGCAACTAGCGTACTTGTTGTAAGTATTGCAGTTTCTATTATCGGATGTTTAATTTACGTACCACAGTTCTTAATCGGTTTAAGTGCGATGGAATTAGTACCGAAATTTGCGGTAGGTACGACAGTTGGTATGTGTGGTCTGTTCGGTTATGTGGGCGGAAGTCTTGTAGCAAACGCAGCAATTGGTGTTATTGTTGATCGTTCTGGCTGGGATGGTTGCTTTATCTTACTATTAACAGGTGCAATTTTATCAACAGTCTTCTTGTTCATCGTTCAACGTGGACATGAGAGAAAAGATCCTAAAGCGGCGTAATATTTTGTTTGAAAAGCTATTCAATTTTTATATTGGATAGCTTTTTCTATATAATATAATATTTCCTTAAATCTATCTTAAAAGACAAGATGTCATATTTCTAATCATTGGAATTTTTGTTACAATATAAATGGATGTGTAAAACTTTGTAAAAATAATGTAATAATATGTAATGTATTTTCAGAAAGTTTTATACAATTTTTTATATTAAACTATTAAGTTATAAAGGGAGAGAGAATATGTTACCAAATACGGTTCGTACTCCAAATAAGAAGAAAAAATGGATTATTATCGGAGTTATTGCACTAATTGTTATTGTGGCAGCAGTTAATATTTTTATTATGCAAGGTAAGAAGAAGGGCGCATCAACAACGGCTGATGCTGTAAGCTTTGAGAAAGTGACAGAGCGTAAGCTGAATAATACGAAGTTAGTTTCTGGTCAGGTGAAGCCTGGGAATATTGAAAGTTTCTATGCGGATCCGGCCAAAGGAAAAGTGAAAGATATTGAGGTAAAAGAGGGACAAGAGGTAGAGAAAGGTACGAAGTTATTCTCTTATGATAATGAAGAGATTAATCTTCAAATGAAGCAAGCTGAGCTTGATCAGAAGATGGCAGATATGCGTTATGATCAAGGGAAAAAGAAGATTGATTCGCTCAAGAAAGAAATTAAGAAGGTGAAAGATAGCGGAGCTGGGAAAGAAGTAACAGATCCGATGGAAGAGCAAGTAAGTGAGTTAGAAATAGCGCAAAAAACAACTGACCTTGAGAAAGAGAAAGGGAAGTTACAGAAAGAAGAGTTAAATAAAAAGCAGAAAGAGCTTACGATTTATAGTAATTTTGCTGGTGTTGTTCAAAAGTTAGATAAAGATGCGGCGCAAAGTTCATCTCAAGCGTTAGGTGGACAAGGGAAGGCATTTTTACAAGTTGCTTCTAAAGACCCGTTCCAAGTTCAAGGGACTTTAACAGAGCTTCAGAAGTCACAAATCCAAAAGGATCAAACATTCACTGTAACTGCGAAAGCAAATAATAAGAAGAAGTGGACAGGTAAGATTACAGAGGTAAGTGAATTCCCAACGAGTGCAGAGATGGGTCAAGCTGGTGGTGTAGGTGAGGCAACTCAAAATATGTCCCAATATACATATAAAGCAAGTCTTGATAGCCAAGACGGTTTATCTCCAGGTTACCATGTTTCATTACAAGTAAACTTAGAGAATAAGACGATGATTGCTGTTCCAAGTAAGAGCATTGTAGAAAAAGACGATGATGCATTTGTTTATATCGAAGAAAAAGGAAAGCTTCGTAAACAAAATGTGAAAAAAGGTGCTACTGATGGAGATTGGACAGAGATTACTGAAGGCGTAACAGTGGGGCAAAAGGTGGTTAAAAATCCTTCCGACAACGTGTATGACGGAATGGAAGTGAAAGAGAAATGATTACGCTAAATAATATTGCTAAGACGTATTATCAAGGAAAGCTTGCGGTACCGATTTTGCATGGTATTAGTTTAACGATTCAGAGTGGTGAGTTTGTTTCGATTATGGGACCTTCTGGTTCCGGTAAGTCAACGCTTATGAACATTATTGGTTGTTTAGATCGTCCAACAGAAGGCGAATATATGCTGAATGATGTGAATATCTTAACAGCAGACGAGTCAAAGCTCGCTTTAATTCGTAATGAATATATCGGCTTTGTATTCCAGCATTTTAATTTACTGCCGCGTCTCTCTGCGGTGGAAAATGTTGAACTTCCGCTCGTATACGGTGGCGTGAAGAAAGCAGAACGTCGTAAGCGTGCCTTAGAGGCGTTAGGTAAAGTTGGATTAGCTGACCGCGTACATCATTTACCGAATGAATTATCAGGTGGACAGAAGCAACGTGTAGCGATTGCAAGAGCGATTGCGAATAACCCAACGTTCATTATGGCCGATGAGCCGACTGGTGCGCTAGATACGAAGTCTGGTGAGCAAGTTATGGATATTTTTACGAAGCTTAATGCAGAAGGTACGACAATTGTTATGGTTACGCATGAAGAGGAAGTAGCGGCTTATTCGTCTCGCCGCATTGTACTGCGAGACGGGAAAGTTACAGAAGATAGAAGGTGTGCAGTATGAGTTTACTAGATAGTATGAAAATTGCCTTATCGTCTATTTTAGCTCATAAACTACGCTCGGCTTTGACGATGCTTGGGATTATTATCGGTGTAGGCTCTATTATTACCGTCGTTGCGATTGGGCAAGGCGGGGAAGCGGCATTGAAATCTCAATTTGTTGGATCAGGTAATCAAACGGTTCCGATTCATTATAGTGCTGATATGAATGATCCTTTTGGTATGGGGATGGTAGAAGCACCGAAAATAACTGAAGAAGATATTTTTGAAATTAAAAAAATTCCAGAAATCTCACATGTTGTAACAACAAATTCAAGTATGGAACCACTTGATATTGAAGATAAAGTAGAAATGGTGAGTATTACTGGATTAGACAGTGAGTATTTTTCAGTAAATAAAGTAAAGTTGTTAAAGGGACGTTCTTTACAAGAATCAGATGTGGATCAAGGTAATAACGTTGTCATGATTAGTAAACAAATGGAGGAAAAGGTATTTAAGGATGCCAATCCAGTCGGTAAAATTATTGAAATGAAGGGTCAACCGATGCAAATTATCGGTGTCTACAAATCAGATAACGAGTTTATGGGAATGGGACCATCAGAAGCATTAATTCCAATTTCATTATGGCCGACATTGTATGGAAAAGATGAAATTCAAAATATTTCTGTTCAAGCAAAAAATGTAGATAACTTAGAAAAAGCAGGTAAAAAAGCTGCAGATGTCTTAAACAGTCGTAAACCGAGTGATGCAACTGGTAAATACGAAGTTATGAATTTAAAAGAACTTCAAGAAGGTATTTCAAAGATGACCGGTATTATGACGATGATCATCGGCGGTATCGCTGGTATTTCACTAGTCGTTGGTGGTATTGGTGTTATGAACATTATGCTCGTATCTGTAACAGAACGTACGCGCGAAATTGGAGTACGTAAAGCACTTGGAGCGACGCGTAGTAAAATTTTATTACAGTTTTTAATTGAAGCAGTTATGTTAACGCTTCTAGGTGGTTTAATCGGGATTGGTCTTGGGTATGGCGGGGCATATATCGTTTCCACATTTGCGAAGTGGCCACCGCTCGTTTCATGGGAAGTTGTCGTTGGAGGAGTGCTATTCTCTATGACACTTGGTATTGTTTTTGGATTAATTCCAGCAAACAAAGCTGCGAAATTAGATCCAATTGAAGCATTACGTTATGAGTAATTAATAGTGTAGTAGAACTACACATTACCGTTCTAGTGGGCGGTTCGTAGCCTCTTACAATGAGGAAGTGAACCGCCCGTTAGAACGGGTTATATAAATAGAAGGAGGCGTTATAATGGAAGCGAATTTGAATACGCAAAAGGTTGAAGGAGAGAAGCCATCATTATTTGGAATGATTACTTCTCCTGGCTTACAGTTTGAGAGAATGAAGGCGAGCGAGAAAGTTTGGGGTATGTTCTTTTTAGTTGCGTTGTTACAAGGGCTTGTAGGTGGTTTGACAACATATGTTGTGAACACGTCACCTGAAATGATTAAAATGCAGAAAGAATTAGGCGAACTTGCTGGTAAGAGTTCAATAACATCAGAAGTTATTTCTGGAATTGGATCTGGTTTTGTTGGGGCGATGATTGGAGCATTATTTGTCGCAGCTATTTATAAAGTATTTATGATGTTCTTTGGAAATGATACGTCTTATAAGAAGTTATTAACGATTGTTGTATATGCTAATATTATTCTTATTATTGGTGGACTTATTAATGGTATTATAGCCCTAATTTTAGATGGTGGAGCAACCCAGTATACAAGTTTAGGACCATTATTTGACCAAGGTTCACTTGCATATGGAATAGGTAATACAATTGAATTGTTCTATTTATGGAATTTAGTTTTAATTTGGTTGGGATTACAAGTTACAGCTGGATTAAGTAAAGTGAAAGCAGCTATTCCAATTATTGTTTTATTCATTATTAAAGCGGCATTCTTAGCTGCATTTGTTGTGTTAATGGCAAAAATATTACCAAATATTCCTGTATAATATGATCTGACAAAAAAGGTGGCTCTCTAGAGTCACCTTTTTTATTTTTACCCTTACTTCAAATACCACCAACAAAATTTCAAATACTGCCTAGTGTAATTTCAAATTCCTTCGGTAGTATTTGAAATTACTCACAGTGAAGTCTCTTCTTTATTTTTATATTGTAAAGGTACCGCGGAATAACAAAGGGGTATACCTTTTAGAAATAGGTACTATGTGAAGCCAGCGACTTTTACAGAGACGGTTGTTTTGTATGAGGGAATGATTGTAAATCAAATAAAAAAGTTAAGTATTTATCAAGATCATGAAGAGTATTATCAATGTGGTTTAATTGGTCTTTGGTATGCGTATGAAAGATATGAGGAGGGGAAAGGAAGTTTTCCTGCTTATGCGGTGATAACGGTACGTGGTTATATATTGGAAAGACTAAAGAAAGAATGTGTAATGCAGGAGAGGTATGTGTGCGTCGGAGAGTACGATGAACAATTTGAGTCTGAAGAAACGGGAATGAGAGCACAGGATTTTATGAGTGTGTTAAATAAGAGAGAGAGACACATTATTTCGGAACGATTTTTTGTAGGGAAAAAGATGGGTGAGATAGCCTGTGAAATGGGAATGACATATTATCAAGTGAGGTGGATATACCGGCAGGCACTTGAGAAAATGCGAGATAGTGTAAAGGGATAAAGAGAATAAGTAGAATGGAAGATAAGAGAAAGATCACCTTCCATTCTATTTGTTTTAAGATAGTAAATGTGGCATGAGGTTTTATGAGTGTAGTGAATCTTGCATGTTCATTTGGGATAAAACATATCCAGCTTTCCATAATTGCTGACTTAACTTATGGGAACTAATTTGTATCGTTACGGTAAATCCGTTTGAGAAATGAATTTTAGCTTTCTTCGTTTTTTTGAAAAACTCTATTGTATGGATATGCTTGTAGAACAACCAAATACAGTTTGGAGAAGCAGGAGATTCTGTTGGAAAAGCGCAAATATATTCCTTATGATTAATTGGAATCGGAACGTTTTGTTTGAATTTAAAGTTTGCTTGGACTGCATTACGTCTGCCCTGATAAGTAGAATAAACATCTGTTAGACAAGATTTCTGTATGAGCTGGAGAGCGGTTTGGCGGGAGTAAAGGTGCTTCCCGCTACTGTCGATAATTTTTGTACGGTAAGAGGGGTGCTTACATGGCTCTAACATCATTGTAGAACTAGAAATAAAAATATCATTTTCATTGTTCATTAGTATAATGCCTCCCTTGTAATTTTTATTCTGAATATAATTATATATAAATTTTGTAAAGTCACTATTAATATTCTGTTTTATATTGTAAATTTTAGTTATTCGTTTACAATCAACAGATGATAGTCTTTCTAATTTGCATCGCTTGTACATATATATGAAAATAGAAAAGAATAGGCGGTGATATAGCATGAAGAAAAAGTATATTATTATAGTTCTAGCTGTTGTTCTCCTAGTTTATTTAGCAAATAGCAATCCGAGTAAAGGAGAATATACGGATTGGGCAGCGAAGCAGTTTATGAAACGTAATGATGTGAGTAAGAAGCTAGATGAGGTTCAAAAAGAAAATGAAGAGGGTCTTCTTGGCGATTTAGCATCGGCAGGTAAGAAGTTGGCGAAAAAGTATGTTGAGCCACAAGTTGGATTATTAATCGACCATTATACAAAGCGAAATGATTATATTTTCTTCTCAACATATACGACCGATTTCGATTTAGGTGGAGAAAATTATAAATATGTATGCGTCGGTTTTTCAAAGATTTTTATTCCGATTGAAATGCCGAAGAAAAAAGACGAATCTGCAAAATAATGCAGATTTGTCTTTTTCGTTTATCCCGCTGTTTGTGGGCAGTCAGACTCCTACCTCAAAATTCGGCTGGAGAAAAGAAGGTTTACTGCCCGTAAATGCCTAATGGGTGAAGGTTTATAATCAGTAGGGATGAACAAAATCCCCACTGATTAAAGTTTTACTTTATAGAGTAATTGGAACTTCGGATACATTTTTTTCTACGAGACGAGCTCCTTTTTTTCGGGTATTTTCATCAATTGATGAAAATATAGATGACGCAAGAATGGTATCCATTACTTGATTTACGACTTTTGCATCGACGGGTGTGATGGGCTTATCGATAGAAAAAACAACTGTTTTTCCATCTTCTTTCGTGAAAATCAATTCGAGTACTTGCATGCTTTATTCCCTCCTTATTATTTATACGTTAGCAAGATCTGAAGTACTTACAAGTTGTACAGCGTGAAGTGATGATTCTTGTAAGGAAGCAAGGGCACGGGCTACGTTGTGTACTTGCTCTAAGTTTGCATTTGTTTTAACGCGTTTAAATTGTTTGTTCTTCAAAGTTGTTTTTCCATTCTTATCTAATCCATTGTTTAATACAAGACGTAGAGTTAAATCCATTACGATTGTTTCAACTGCCATGTTTATCACCCCCTTTCACTTTATAAATAGGGGGAAAATGTCATGTTTTGGCGTGAAATTTTTTCTTTTTTTTGGTACTCTTAAAAGACTAAGAGAGGGGTTTCGGAAGAATGAATCGTAAATGGTTATTTTGGATTCCTGTATTACTATGGATGGGGCTTATCTTCTATTCCTCAGCGCAACCATATAAAAAACAGGATATGCGCTCGGATATTGAACAATATGTAAATGTTGAGTTTGTGAAAGAGCATTTTTCATGGGTATCTATCGATTATGGTGGAGGTACACCTGTTAGTATTGCAAATAAAGGTGTGGGTGGATTTATTGAATTTTTCCTTCGTAAAGGTGCTCATTTTATGGTATTCTTCATGCTCGGTTCTTTGACGTATTACGCTTTTCATCGATCGGGTTGTTCGAGAAAAAGATGCTTTATATATGCCCTTCTTTTCGTTGCAGGGTATGCAACATTGGATGAAATCCATCAATGGTTTACGGGAGACCGTACACCGATGTGGCAAGATACATTGCTTGATACGTGCGGCGGATTGACAGGAATTATAATAAGTAATTGGTTTTGGAATAGAAAAAGGAGCTAATCTCATTTCGAGATTTGCTCCTTTTGTTTATACACCAAGTAATTCTTTTAATTCGTCTGTTGATAGTTCAGTCATCCAACTATCACTTGTAATGACCGCATTGTTTAGTGATTGTTTTCGTTCTAACATTTCATCAATTTTCTCTTCTAATGTTCCTGTTGTAATAAGTTTGTGAACATGAACGAATCGTTTTTGACCAATACGATATGCCCGGTCCGTTGCTTGATTTTCTACAGCTGGATTCCACCAACGATCGTAGTGAATGACATGATTAGCGGCAGTTAAGTTTAAGCCTGTTCCGCCTGCTTTTAAGGATAAGATGAAAATGTCATACGTTCCGTTTTGGAACTGTTCGATCATCTTATCACGCTCTTTCTTCGGTACACTGCCGTTTAAGAAGAGGACGCGCTGACCAAATGTTTCCTCTAATATGCTCTTTAGCATGTTTCCCATGCTGATGTATTGGGTAAAGATTAAACAGCTCTCATTCTGATCTTTAATATTTTCGATTAGTTCCATTACCGTTTTTGTTTTCATAGAACGTTCAACGATATCTTTCGGCTCTGTTTCTTTTAAATAAAGAGCAGGGTGATTGCAAATTTGTTTTAGTTTATTCAACATTAGTAATATGAACCCGCGACGTTCAATCCCGCTTAGCCCTTCAACATTTTGTAATGTATCTTGAACAAGTTGCTCGTATAAGGAAGCCTGTTCACCAGTTAGTGGACAGTAAGCTTTCTGTTCCTGTTTATCTGGTAAGTTTAATGCGACTGTTTGATCTTTCTTCGTTCGACGCAGTAAAAATGGTGAGATAAAGCGTTGGACTTGTTGGATTTTTCTTTCATCACGGTCTTTTTCAATCGGTGTGACGAAGCGGCGCTGGAATTGTCCTAAACTGCCAAGATATCCATGATTAATAAAGTCGAAAATGGACCAAAGCTCGGCAAGTCGGTTTTCCATCGGTGTACCAGTTAAAGCAATTTTATGATTTGCCTGCAAGTTGCGTACTGCTTTCGACTGTTTCGTATGTGGGTTCTTAATATTTTGTGCTTCATCCAAAATAACAGCGTCCCAGCATAACGAAGTAAGTTCTTCCTCGTCAAGTTGAGCTAACGCATAAGACGTTAATACAACATCTGCTGATTGAAGAAAATCTTTAAATGAATCTCCCTTATCGCGGTTACTTCCATAATGTAATTGAACGCGTAAATTTGGTGCGAAACGCTCAAATTCTTTTTGCCAATTTCCAAGAACGGATGTCGGCGCCACGATTAATGCAGGACCTGTTTTGAGCTTGTTTTCTTTTACATATAGTAAGTAAGAGATGGTTTGAATACTTTTCCCAAGTCCCATATCGTCCGCTAATAATGCCCCAAATCCAAGTTTTCGTAAATATAATAACCATTCAATGCCGTGTTGCTGATACGGACGAAGTGTTGCGTTTAGTGAAGTAGGGACATCTACTTTTGGAATATCTCCAATATGGAGCAGCTTTTGGAATAGCTCTTCATAATATCCGTCTAGTTCGATTTCAATATCAGTAAACGGACTATCTTCTTCTACAATTTCTGTTTCAGCAGTGTTTGATAAATGTTGCTGGAGGACATCTTTCATTTCTAGTCCGTATTTATCGGCACGGTTCATTAGTTTTCTTACTTCTTCAATAAAGGCTGGATCCAGTCGCATCCATTGACCATTTATATTGAATAATCGTTTGTTTTGTTCAATGAGTTCGAAAAATTCGCTTTCCGATAAATCAATTCCGTTCGTTGAAATGCGCCAATCAAAATTAACGAGCGTATTCATGCCGAAGAAAGATTGTGTTTGTGCTGTGCTTTGCTTCAGCTGTACACGCAGCTTCGGTTTTGCTGCTTTTAAATTTTGCCACCATGATGGTAATAAAATTGTAATACCGGCTGCAAGTAACTCGTCACTTGCTTCTGTTAAGAAATTCCATGCTTCCGTTTCAAACAGTTCTTTTCTGAACGTATCCTCTTCTTTTAGCCACGGTACGAGCTTACTAAAGCCTTCTTGCGTTTCCGTAATACGCTCTTCGTAATCGTGCCATCTTTTCGGTAAGGAATCGATGTTTTCATATACATATATGCGATGTGCCCCGCGCTTTGGTGCCACAATCGTTTCAAGCTTCCACATTTCAAATTCCTCTTGTGGTTCTTGCAGTCTTAGTCCAATTGTAAAGGGAAGGTCATCTTCAATGTAACCGATTTTTCGAAGCCAATCTTCTTCATGTAGCGCTGTTTCCAGCTGTCTTTTCGTAAAGTCGTAATGTTCGTATAGTCTCTTTGCATCTTCCCATCCGTCATTTGATCGGTTATCTTGCAATATACTTTCATTTACCGAGGTTGAGAAAAGCGTTGCTAATGTGTCATCTTCGATTGGTGTATTTTGAACTTTCCAAGATGGTTGTTTGGGCCAACGTTCCATATCGGGTACGAAGCTACCGCTTAGGAAGGCATCCCATAATTCATTTGCATCTTTCGTAAGTGCTGTAATAGGATCATTCATTTGAATATGTGCAAAGGAGTTCATCGGTTTGTTTGCGATGTATTCAAATGCTTGTGCGTTTGTTAGCATAACACCTTGTTTCCCTTCAAAGGTGGCTTCTTTTAGAAACGTGCCATAGAAGGAAGTGGCGTGCCATGTAAATGCATTTCGTTTCCAACTTGTTACGGATAATGGAGTACCGCTGTCATCTTCACCCCAAAGGAACCAACCTTGACTAACATGCTGGAGCCTAATTGTTACTTCAGTTTGATTGATCATCGATTAATTTTCCTTTCCGTAATTCCTCTTGTAGTGCACGAAGGCGTGAATGTAGATTGGCGATATGAATAATGAAAGCATCCCATTCATCGGTGCGTTTTAAACGTTTATATAATGTACGTAATTTCTTTAAGTAGCGAACTGCACGTCTATATGATTTACGGTTTCGTTCTTCAATGGCTTCTACAGCAGCAAGATGATAAAGAGGAAGTGCCGCTTCTGGCGCTTCTTTTTCAATATCTTTCAATGGTTCTTTCAATAGTTCAATTGCTTCAAATCCATATAAGAGATGAAGTTCGGACCATGTACGATACTGCTTCTTCGCGAGTACGTATTGTTCGTAGTTTGTGAAACTATACGGTAATAGTTCTTGTAAAATCATTTCGAATCCAGCTTGTTCATTTGTATGCGTTGCATATGTTTCGTACATGATTACAAATAACCGAACGATATCTTTTATGAAGATTGTATCTTCGTGCTCATGTATGGTTTTCTTTACTTGTTTATACGTAAACGAAAGCCAGTTTTTTCCGCGATCCCACTGCATGGCGCTTAATAGCTCTTCTAACCAATAGAAATAAAGACTTACAACAGAAGCAGGCTGTTTTTTTAGTAAGTCCATTGCTAGTAGGTCTTCATCATTTAAAAAGAATAGATGAGAAGATGCTAATGCTTTGGAAAGTGGATTTATTTTCATGTCAATTCGTTTTTCTTCTTCTTGCAGTTGATCTTTATTGTTTAACAGTTCACTCCATATGTGACGATAAATAAAAAATCTCTCTTGTGTATAGGCATCAGTAGAGAAGAATACTTCGTGAACGAGACGAGCAGTTTCTTGTAAAATTGATTCAGACTCTGAAGGAATCGCTTCTGATTGTAGGTCCCGAACGATGGATTCCACTTTATCCACAAATAGGCGAACGACGTTAACAGGTTGGTGATAAGAATACGTTTTATTTACTTCGAATGCCTGAATTTCTTCTAATAATTTTTGAAAGCAATAAAGTGCCGCGTGTAGTCTGAACAATTCATGTATCGCAATGATACGCGGAGCTTTCCGCTCGAGTTTCGTATAGAAGTCTGTAAAAATACTCATAAGAAAATACATTTGTTTATAAGTAAGCCGAGCTTGTTCTTTTTTAAATGATTCATATTCGTTGTCAAAATATGATTGCCAACTTTTATAATCCGTTTCTTCAAAAGCTGATGATTGCAATACTTGTCTTGCAGTTCGAATAGGAGGAAGAGAAGGTTTCGTATTATTTTTAAATAAAGTTAATACATCTCCTACTTGCCCGAAACTAGACGCTGCAGATAGTAACACAGCGAGCATATGCTCACATTGCGTTGGTGCGAAGCAATCGCAATAGCTTTCAGCGACGTTACGAATCGGGATATGAACGCTATATACGCTGCCTTCAGCATCTACAGTTCCTGATAGCGTGTAACCATCAAAGTCAACGTTGTAGACAACACCACTACGATATAGGTGCCGAGCTGTAGCGACATGTTCCTGATCAGCTGTTTGCTGTGGATCTAGTCCTTGAACGAACTCATTCGCAATCATCATAATTTCATCTTTCGTAATTGAGTGTTGCAGCATAATATTCCTCCGTACACATATTTCTTTCCTTTACCATTATAAACAAAAAATGCTCAAAACAGAAAAAATGAAATTTAGATTATCATATCGTAACTGTGAATGGGAAGATGCTGTATCATTCTCTTGGTACAAAGAATACGTTGAAACCAGGGGAAGTATCTGGTCCGACTCGTTAACGTAAGAAAGACTATCTCTTGTAATTGAGATAGTCTTTTTGCTGTCAGAAGCGTGTCTGCTTTAATGTCGCTTGTACATACGGATCATTTACTATTTGTTCGACTAGCGGTAGCATTGCTTGTTCGAATGGAATATCGATAGGAAATGGCTTTTGTGAGCCTGGTTTTATCCCGTATTGTACAATTTTGTAATGTATATTTCCTTCATGGCCGAGCACAATTAATTTATAGCGATTGTCATCGCCGGCGAGTGAAAAATCAATGGAAGTAGCATCATATGTTACTTCGTCTTTATATATATAAGGTTTTGGTGTACCAATCCAGTCTACTTTTGCTTGTACATTCATGATAATAGCCTCCTCATAGCTATTATAAATAAATAAAAGCCAGCTCTCAACAAAGAGAACCGGCTGTAATTTAGCAGTCATTGGTTATTTTAAAATTTTCACTTTAACAGTTTTGCGTCCCCATTTTTGGGCAGCGCTATCTGATCCAAGTAGAATGTCGATACGGTTACCTTTAATTGCACCGCCAGTATCTCCAGCGATAGCTTCTCCATAACCTTCAACCCATACTTTAGATCCTAATGGGATTACTTTCGGGTCAACAGCGATCATTTTCATGTTTGGATTCGCAGTTAAATCATGACCCATTGCAGTTAATACACGGCCGCCATATGTGCCACCGTTTTCGCTCGGGTGAGCTGTATATGCTGTAGCTACAACTGTTAACTCACGACCACCAGAAGGTTCGCTAGTTTCAGCAGCTTTCACAGCAGGCTTAGCAGCTGGTTTTGCTTGTGCTACAGGTGCTTGAGCTTTAGCTGGTGCTGCAGCTTTAGCAGGAGCTGGTGTTTCTTGTTTCTCAATAACAGGTGCTGTACCTGTTAAGAAAGGAACATGAACATAAGCTGTTTTCCCGTTATATTCAAATTGTAACCACTCATTTTGTACTTGGTTCGTTGTTTCGATCATATCGTCCTTCTTCAACGTTCCAAGAATTTGTGAGTTTGTGTTCGCTTCAGCACGTACGTTTAACACGTTAGCTGTTACGTAGTAGATGCTTTTTGTGAACTCTGCACTTACGAATGCGTCTTTACCATCTAAAGTGATTTTTGACCATCCGTTCTCTGTATTTAGAACATCTATTTTATTACCGTTTAGTAATTTACCGACAACTTTTGATTCAGTAGTAGGGTTTTCGCGTACGTTTAGTACGTCTGTTGTTACAACAGTTTCTGCATTGGCAGATGATGTGAAAATCCCAAGACCAAAAACTGCTGCTGTTGCTATACCAATTAATTTTTTCATGATAGCCTCCATTGCGTTTGTTTTCGTGTCCTCATTATAGCAACAGATTTTTTCGGATTTGGGGAAAACACACAATTACAAACCATTCGTAATCAGTCGTTAACATCCTGTAATATAACAAAAAATAAAGGAAAGCGTTTTTCATTCTATATGATTAGTAGGTTTCTAGTTATATTCAAAATATTTAATACAACATATTTTTTTCGACGTAAATAAAAATGTTACGAGAGTATTACAAAACGTTTACTATACAGTTACATTCCTTGAGTATTTTACCGTTTTATGGGTAATATAGTTATATAAACATAAACATTTCGTTTGTGAAGCTATAAACATGTGCTATATACTAGTAAAAAAACCGCATAATTGTTACAAGAAGAAAAGGTTGCAAGGAAGGAATTTGCCCTTTTTACATATGTAACACATCCTTTTTTGGGAAAATACATTCCCATCCGCATTTTTCTCGCACAATTTGGCAGCAGTATTTCTACCTTGTAGCTCTTGCAGAGTGAAAAGGTTATACGGAAGGTAAGGCTGTCTATAAGAATTCTAATTGGTGAAGGTGAAAGTAAGAGATTTGAAAGAAAATCACCGCAAAAATTATAGTTTTCTATCCGATTTAACATATCGGAATTTATGTTATTTACAAAAGTGAAACCTACGAAGGGGGATTTGATGAGGAAACTGACAAAGACATTCATCGTTTCATTAACATTATGTATTGCATTTACAATTTGGGGGATTATTCCCGAATCTATTATTGGACAAGGTAGCCTAGGAAATGTAACAACTGCAATTCAAACTGCACTAGTTAGTAAGTTTGGATGGTTTTATATTATTTCTGTTTCTATCGTTTTAGGTGTGTCCATCTTTTTAATTGTCTCGAAATACGGTTCTATTCGTTTAGGTAAAGATGATGACGAACCTGATTATAGTTATATGACATGGTTTGCTATGTTATTTAGTGCTGGTATGGGTATCGGTTTAGTTTTCTGGGGTGTTGCGGAACCATTAAACCATTTATACGCACCTCCGTTTGGAGATGGTGCAACTGAGGAAAGTGCGCGTCTTGCACTGCGTTTTTCATTTTTCCATTGGGGATTACATCCTTGGGGACTATATGCGTTTGTAGCGTTATGTATTGCGTACTTCACTTTTAGAAAAGGAAAAGCAAGTACAATTAGTGCGACAGTAGGTCCGTTATTTAAGGGCGGGGAACATGGGCGTATTGCTCATTCATTTGATGTGTTAGCTGTGTTCGCGACTGTGTTTGGTGTTGCGACATCATTAGGTCTTGGGGCAAAACAAATTGCAGGTGGTGTTAGCTATTTAACATCTATCCCTAATTCATTAACGACACAGTTAGTTATTATCGCAATCGTAACAGTTCTTTTCATGTTATCTGCGCAAACCGGTCTTGATAAAGGAATTAAATATTTAAGTAATACGAACATTATTTTGGCATTTGCACTTATGATAATTGTATTATTTGCAGGTCCAACAAACTTTATTATGAATTACTTCACTTCAACGATTGGTTCTTACATTCAGGAATTGCCAGGCATGAGTTTCCGTTTAAGTCCATTGGATGAAGGCGGAAATCAATGGATCCAGTCTTGGACAATTTTCTATTGGGCATGGTGGATTGCATGGTCACCATTCGTAGGTACATTTATTGCTCGTGTGTCACGAGGGCGTACGATTCGTGAGTTTGTTATTGGTGTGTTACTTGTTCCGACCGTAATTGGTGCACTTTGGTTCTCTGTTTTCGGCGGGACTGGTATTCATATGGAGCTGTTTGGTGATGCGCATATCTTCGACAAAGTGAAAGAGATGGGAACAGAAGTAGGATTATTCGCTATGTTCGATCAGATGGGTAGCTTTGGATCAGCTTTATCAGTTTTAGGTATTCTACTTATTGCAACATTCTTTATTACATCAGCAGATTCTGCGACGTTTGTTTTAGGAATGTTAACGACGCATGGTAGTTTAAATCCACCGAACCGCATTAAAATGGTTTGGGGGATCGTTCTAGCCGCGATAGCTTCTACCTTATTATATGTTGGCGGATTAGAAGCATTGCAAACGGCAGCTATTATTGCGGCATTCCCATTCGTCTTTGTTATTTTCTTTATGATGGCAGCATTATTTAAAGAATTGCAAAAAGAAGGACGTATGAAGCAACATAAATAATAGAAGGAAAAGGGCTGATTTCATATCAGCCCTTTTTTATCCCTCTATTTGTGGCAGTAAGACACCCACCTCAAAATTCAGCAAAAGCAAAGAAGTTAAGTGGGAGATGAACAAAGCCCTACTGATTAAAGTTTCATTTTATATAGAAGAGATTTTAAATACAAATCAGGGAAATAAAATACTGTACTATATAAGTAGTATGCCTTTTATACGAAGAAAAAATGATAGCTTTCGACAATGTTCGATATTTTATGAATTCTATTCATATTTTTGTCAAAAATATGTCGGAAATGTGTTGTCACTTTTATGTATATGTGCTATATTATTTCCTGTAAGCGATTTCAAATAGTTTTAAAGCGCATTCAAGGGGGACATCTAGAATAATGAAACGTTACGAAAGAAAGTGGAAGCATATTTGTTTGAAACGTGTGGCACATCGAAATGTGCAAGAAAGCACGGAACCTAAGACTGAAACGCGCAAAGATCAGCAAGAGAAGCAATTGGTTCTACAAAAATAGCAATCACTTTTTCGTATATAAATGAAGGTCGATCGTTCGTTGGGGGATGGACGTGAAATTACTTTCAGCTAAGGGGTATTGTCTGATATATAATTTATACGGCAATAAATAAGCACAGAGCATACGGCGCTCTGTGCTTATTTTTATTATTTATCTTTTTTGAATCGAACGGTTTTATCCCAGCCGATGACTTGTTTCTTGCTCTTTGCACGTAAGTATAAGATTAGACTGCGAATAAATAAATACGTGAAGAGCTGTGCGTACGTAAAGTACATGATGACGCTAATAAAAATATTCGTCGGTGTAAAGGTTCGTTCGACGCTCTGGGCACTAAATAATTGCGAAACATATGTAATATATGCAACATACCACATAAATAGTAACGGAATACTATATTGAATCTGGAATATCCCGAGTAGTCCAATGACAAACCAAACGTTTGAAATGATTAAAAATAGCCAAAATACGACATACACTAAAACTTGCTGCAAGGAATGGACAAGAAGTTTCCCTTTAAAGAAACTTAACGAAGAAAACATCTTTTCTAAAATATAGAGGTTTCCTTGGAGCCAACGTGTACGTTGTTTAATAAGAATTTTTAAATGCTCAGGTTCTTGTTCCCATGTAATCGATTCTGGAACGATTGGTAAGAGATAGCCTTTTTGTGTAATTCGTAATGTTAATTCAGCGTCTTCTGCAATTGCATAAGGATCATAGCCACCAAGCTCTTCTAAGGCAGAGCGACGAAGAAGCATGTTCGTTCCTGTTAGTGAACCTGTTTGGAATAGTAACCAGCGTCCAGATTGCATAAGGAGCTGGAAGATTTGAAACTCTAGTGAAATCATTCGTGTCAGCCAGTTTCTGTTTTCATTGACTGTACGAACGTGTCCAACAGCCCCAACAGCATCTTTGGTTGTTTCAGCATGTTCGACAAGCATTCGCAGAGCATGTGGTTCAGGTTGATTGTCTGCATCGTAAACGCAGAAATATTCACCATCCGAAATACTAAGCCCATAGTTTAATACACGTGATTTTCCTTTTGGTTCACCAGGCGGGACACGAATGTGACGGATATGAGCATAAGCTTTGTCAAAATCATCACCAATTTCAGGTGTTTCATCCTGAGAATTATCGTTTAATAAATAAACAGTTAGTTTGCCTGGATATTCAATCTTTGCCATCGCCTCTAATGTATCTTTAATAACGACCCCTTCATTATGGGCGGGTATTAAAATATCGACGCTCGGATAATGTTCTAGCGTACGATCTTTTCGTTTACTATTTCGGTGAATTAAGCCTGCGAGTGTTAAGAAAGAATAATAAACGAGTAAGCCAGAGAATAGAAAGGCTGTAAAAATAAGTACGTATTTAATTGAAAATGCGATGCTAATCCAAAAAACGAGTACACAGAATAAAAGAAATAAAAGGAGTATAACAAGCGTCATCATAATAATGTCGGTCCTTTACTTCCAATTTGCTCTCGCGAAATTTTTATATCTTGAATTGCTTCAGCAGCAAGCCATTGCCCCATTTTTGGCTGTAGGCGGTTCATTACAATGTTAGCACCGGCTTCATTTGTGTTTTGTAGTAAAATAACCAGTGTATTGCTATCGTATTCAGCAGCAAGGTCAAAGTCATTTCTTACCGTTTCAACTAATAATGAAGCTACACGGTCCATGACGCTTTCTTTCGTGTATTTACTAAAGGAAGCGAAATCGAAGTAAATGATAATACCTGATTCATTGCGACGATTCATTGCAGTTATTAATAATGCTTGTCTTCTTTCGAATTCTTGTCTCGTTAATAATTTTGATTCTCCAATGTATTGTTCTAGCGTTCTCACACGTTCAGTTAATTCTTTATTCTCATGAATAACTTTCTTTAATAGATGTGTTGAGATGTAAACAATGAAGAAGTTTGCTACCATCAGGAAGTGAGTAATAATGTACTCCCATTGATCTGATGTACTCCATAAGTAAAGCCACGCTTGATAGAATAAATAGAATACCGAAATAATGGTTCCCAATATGAAGAAAACAAATGCGGTTTTATCAGGCAAAAATAGAAATAGTACATTAACGATTACATATATAATTGTAAAAATGAGAGCATGCTCATAATGCGTCACATGTACAGTTGTAAAATAAAATAAAATTTGTAAAATCCACATAGAGAAGACTTTATAGAAATTATTTTTCACAAACGTTCCTCCTTAAAGGTAATTCAGGCAAGGATACTTGTAGTATGCGCAATTAATAAGAATTAGACCATGTAACTGCAATTCATTTTTAATAGAACAAAATGAAGTAGTATCTCCCTTGCACAAGAAAAAATAAACAGACTTACTAATTATTGTATCATAATGTTCTTGTATTTAAGTATAAAGTATTTTGCATATATAAAAAATACATTTATATATGCAAAAAAAATCTCCTCTTTGGAAAGAGGAGATTTGATATAAATTTATAGGAACATCATACCTGCAACTGCTGCGTTTAAGAAGTTCGCTAGTGTACCAGCGATAACTGCTTTAATCCCTAATTGTGCAATTTGTTTACGGCGAGTAGGAGCTAACGTTCCAGTTACACCTAATTGAATTGCAATAGAAGAGAAGTTTGCGAATCCACAGATTGCGAATGTTAAAATCAGATTTGTTTTTGCAGAAAACTCTGCCATATGTGGTCCTAAGTTTGCATATGCAACGAATTCGTTGATTGCAAGTTTTTGACCGATAAAGCTTGCTGCTTGTATAGCTTCACCTGGAGAAACCCCGATTAAGATTGCAAATGGTGATAATAAGTAACCGAAGATTAAATCTAGGCTAAGTTTAATATCGAACCAAGAACCAACCCATCCTAATAATCCATTTAATAAAGCGATTAATGCGATGAAAGCCATTAACATTGCTGCTACGTTAATAACAAGTTGCATACCTTCAGATGCACCACGTGCAGCTGCATCAATAACGTTTGCATCTTCACGTTCTGTAGAAAGCTCAACGTTATTATCTACTTCTTCTGTTTCTGGCATAATTAGTTTTGCAATTAATAAACTTGATGGAGCTGCCATAATTGCTGCTGCTAATAAGTGTTCTAACGGAATTCCCATCGCTGCATAGCCGACAAGAACTGACCCGGCAACAGCCGTCATACCACTTACCATAATAGTGAAGAACTCACTATTTGTTAAGCGTGCTAAGTAAGGTTTGATTAAGATTGGTGCCTCAGTTTGTCCTAAAAATACAGTTGTTACTGAGTTTAAACTTTCTGCTTTAGAAGTTCCAAGAAGTTTACTTAATGCACCACCAACGACACTAACAAATTTCTGCATAATACCGAAATGATATAAGATTGCTACTAATGAACTAATAAATACAATTGGAAGTAGTGCTTGAATAAAGAAGACAAATCCCCAAGGGCCTTTTGCGTTGACTAAATCCCCAGCAACGAACTTAATTCCCTCGTAAGAAAAATTAATTAATCCTTGAACACCATCAGCAGCGTGTTTTAAACCTGCTTTACCAGCATCCCAGCGTAATACGATAAATGAAAATGACATTTGTAATGCTAGCGCGATTAAAATTGTGCGCCAATTAATAGCTTTGCGGTTGGAAGATAGTAAAAAAGCAATTGCTAATACTCCAATCACGCCGCCAATTCCCCATAAAAGATTCATGCAGTGTATGCTCCTTCCTCATAGTAAAAAAGTGTATAAACCAGTTGTCTATACTTTTGCGAATATAACATCTTAAGTAACTTATCATAATGGACATCGGAGGTCAAACGTCTAACGAAAAGTTTAAATAAAAAGAAAATTCTTCAAAAAAACACATATGAAATGAATAGACATGAAATAGGTTATGTTTTTTGTGGAAATATATTCATTGTGATAACGTTTTGAATAATTTTTATAGAATATAGTGTATGAAATAGGAGAAGGTATGCATTATTTTTGTGTGGAGAGAGAACAAAAGGGGATTACTATATTGAGTTCTTTAAAAAAGAGCCTTCTAGTAATCTAGAAGGCTCTGAAACTATAACTTAAGGTGCTTTCGTATAACCTAAGAAGTGGCTCTTCCAATAAGAGTTACTTAGTGAAGCAATTGCTACACCTTTATCTCCAGATTGGATAAATGATCCGCCCCCAAGGTAAATTCCCATATGAGAAGGACCTGCTTTATAAGTGTTTTGGAAATAAATTAAGTCGCCTGGTTGTGGACTTGAAGTTTTCGGTAAGCTGCTCCAATATCCTGCAACACTTTGACGGCTAATGTTATGACCAAATTTCTTAAATACGTGGTAGATGTAACCACTGCAGTCAACACCGTTAGCAGAAGTACCGCCCCAAACGTATGGTACACCTTGCATAGATTTCGCGTATGCAAGTAGAGAAGAAGTGTCACCGCTGTTGTTGCCTGTATTGTTGTTGTTTTGATTGTTGTTATTTTGATTATTATTGTTGTTAGGCTTATCTACTGCACCACCAACTGGTGTTTTAGATAGGAAACGTGTTCCGATATAACCATTTTGGCCATTATAGTTAATTTTACTCCATCCAGAGTTTTCAGAGATTACTTGCACCTTCTGTCCTTGTGAAAGTGCCCCTATGATTCTATAATTTGTACCTTCGCCACTACGTACATTTAGTGCAGAAGCATTAATGTAGTAGTCACCAATTGCACCTTGGTTAGGTTTTTCAGGTTGTTTTGGTTGTTCAGGAGTAGCAGTGCCACCTTTAACGAATTTTACAAACTCGCTACTCACAAAACCAGTTTTTCCTTGGTAATTAACTTTAAACCAGCTACCTTCAGATCCAACTACGTTTAATGTTGTACCATTTAACACGCCGCCAATTACACTATGGTAAGCAGCAGGGCCTGTACGAACACGTAGAGACGTTGCGTTAACAACGTAAGTACCACCAGTTTGAACAGTTACGTTATTGTTTTGATTGTTGCCTTGTGAACCGTTTTCGTTAGAACCGCCCTTTGTTACGTAGTCTTTACTTATGTAGGCAGCTTGTCCTGCATAATTGATTTTGAACCAATCTTGAACTTCGCCAACAACTTGTACTACTTGTCCTTTTGTAATAGAAGCTATAGTTGTGTGAGAAGTACTAGGACCTGTACGAACACGAAGGGAAGATACATTTACTGTATAGTTTCCGCTTGCTGGTTGTACAGTTTGTTGATTCGTATCGTTTGTAGCTCCTGTATTTGCAGAAACACCTGATACGAATTGGCCACTAACGTAACCAGTTTGTCCATTGTGGTTGATTTTCACCCAACCATTTTCTTGACCAATTACGTTTAATGTTTGTCCTTCATACACACGTCCTGAAACAGAACTAGAAGTGTTAGGAGCTGTACGTACACGTAATACATCGGCAGTAACTTTATTCTTTCCACCTGTTGTACTTACATTAGAATTACTTGCTCCCTTTTTTGATACAAATTCGCCACTGACAAAGCCAGTTTTTCCATTATGGTTAATTTTGAACCAACCATTTTCTTCGCCAATCACGTCTAATGATTGACCGTTATAAACACGAGAGATGATATCTTGAGAAGTGCTTGATCCTGCACGAACATGTAATACATCAGCATTTACCGTGTAAGATGAAGTGTTAGGTGCAGAAGCTTGTACAGTTTGTGTAGCAGTTTTTTGTGTATTTTGTTCCGGGGCAGCTTGCACACTATCAAGTGTAGGGGCTGCTCCTCCTGCTACAGACACTGCCGCAAGACCGGCAAGGTATTTTTTCATAGTTTGTCGATTCCTTTCTGTCTGTAATGTAGTGAAGAAAAATTTACCAACTATTAAAAATTCTAAAAGGCATGTCGATTACTGTCAAGACTTATGCGGGAAACTGAATGTGACAAAAAGATTACAAGAAAAAAATCAAGGCAGGAATTTCTACCTTGATTTTGATTTAAATACATATATTAACATTATAAGGAGTGATAATTATTCGTATTTAAGAAGATGGAGTGTTCGATTTTAAAAGGCTTTGAGAAAATGATTTTTGTATTGTTTTTGTAATGGGGCCAACTTGACCATCTTGAATCGCAGCTCCATCAAGGTGAGTCATCGGTAAGATTTCAATCGTCGTGCCTGTAAAGAAACATTCATCGGCTTGGTAAACGTCACGAATGCTAAAAAGTTCTTCTTGTACAGGAATGTGAAGAGTATTAGCTAAAGAAAGGACATACTGACGAATAATTCCGTTTAAAATAAGATGATTGGCTGGATGTGTGTAGAGTGTTCCATTTTTAATTAAAAAGAAGTTGGAACGGCTACCTTCAGTTACAATACCATTTCGTACGAGAAGGGCTTCTTTACAACCTTTGCGTTCAGCTTTCGTAGCAGCTAATACATTTGGTAGTAAATTTAATGATTTAATATCACAGCGAAGCCAGCGAGTATCTGGTTCTGATATAGCACGTACACCATATTCAATCCATAAAGCCGGTCTTTCCTTCTTTGTGATATAGGCATAGATTGTCGGGGGAATGTCATATGAGAATGCATGAGTACGAGCTTGTACACCGCGAGATACTTGCAAATAAATGGTTCCATCTTCGTAGAAATTATTACTTTCAATGAGTTTGTAAAGCAAGGTGATGAGCTCTGCTTTTGAGAAAGGGAGCGATAATTCTATTTCTTCCAGGGAGCGATATAGTCTTGTTATGTGCGGATCTAATAAGTGAAAGTTTCCGTTGTAGAGCCGCATTACCTCGTAGACACCATCTCCAAATTGCAAGCCTCTTTCTTCTAGTTCTATGTATGTTTTTTGTTTTGTTGTATCAATAACTGCATCATTCCAAAGTACAAATCTTTCATATGCCAATTTCCATCCCATCCTTTCGTAAGTACTGAAGTAAGGTGAAACTTTGATTAATCGAGCTTATACGGTTAGTAGACTGCCCGTATGATTTTTGAATCCGACCGAATTTTGAAGTGGGATTCCTATTGCTGGTTAACGCGGCATAAAATCGCTATAGTAATTTTTATGTAAGCAATACTCTACATATGACGTATATGTATTTGTAAATAATAGGGAAGTAATAGAGATTTATAGCATTTTGTATATACAAATTCGAAAATAAGAAATAAGAATCCTGCCTATAAATAAAAAAAAGCAACATTCATATGGAATGCTGCAAAAGGAGGGTAGCTATCTTTCATAGGGATATCATCTTATTGAAGGTTTTGTACGTGAGAACAAAACACTTTAAAAGACAATTAAAAGAAAGTAGAAAACAAACGGTTCGCATATTTCTTTAAGGGATCTTATTGAAGATGAGAGATAAGAAATATGTAGAACCTTGTTTGTATATTTTATTATAGGGATGTTTCGTTAATGTGGTGTGAATATTTGGTAAAGGTTATGTAATTTTAAAGTTAATGAATAGGAAAGGAAGGATAGCGGAAAATAAAAAAAAGAGGCTGAGATTACTCAGCGCTCTTCTTTTCTTCTTTAATAGCTGTTTTTACTTCACCAGTTTTAATCTTGTTACTTTCAGAGAAGCGAAGTAAGTCACCTTCAATGAGTTTGTCTGACATGTTCAATTCATTTTGGGCACGATCAATGAGTGGTTGAGATTCTTCTTTCGGTAATTGTACAACTTCGCCAGTAGCACGGTCGTAGAATGTACTGTTCGTGTACATGTACTTATCTGTAACGAAGCTACCGTCACGAAGAACAACGAATCCTTTATTATCAGGTGAGAATACGTCATGACCGAATCGAACGTCATCCGTAGAATCTACACCAAGTAGGTTTAGAATAGTTGGTTTAATGTCAATTTCACCAGTTGGTTTTGAAATTGTTTTACCTTCTTTTTGACCTGGAACGTGAATAAACATCGGTGTTTTTTGTAAGTTCATATGGTCAAATGCAGTAATTTCTTCTTTTCCTAAGAACTGTGCCATTGCACGATTATGGTTTTCAGAAATACCATAATGGTCACCGTAGAATACAATTACAGAGTTGTCATAAATACCTTCTGCTTTTAGACGCTCAATAAAGTGTTTCATTGCTTCGTCTAAATAACGAGCAGTTACCATGTAACGATCGAATACACCATCACCAGAATTGTATTCATCGATTAATTTCGTACTGTCATCATAATAGAATGGGTAATGGTTTGTTAAAGTAAGGAAGCGAGTATAGAATGGTTGCTTCACTTCTTTTAACATATCGATAGACTGATCAAAGTATTCGATATCTTTTAATCCCCAGTTTAATTTTGTCTCTGGCGTAATCTTGTAGTCAAGCTCGTTGTAGTAACGATCATAACCAAGTGCCGGATACATAATGTTACGGTTCCAGAATGTTGCGTTGTTTGCGTGGAATACCGATGTGTGGTACCCTTGCTGACGTAAAATTTCTGGAGTTGCTGTGTATTCGTTGTTACCGTGTGTGAAGAATACAGCACCACGGTCTAGTGGATATAAAGAAGTATCTACTAAGAATTCAGCATCAGATGTTTTACCTTGCCCAGTTTGATGGAAGAAGTTATCAAAGTAATAACTTTCTTTCGTAAATTGGTTTAAGAATGGTGTAACTTCTTGTCCGTTAACTGTTGCGCCAATTAAGAATGTTTGTAATGACTCAAGAGAGACAACAATTACGTTTTTTCCTTTTGCAGTACCGAACATATTTGGATCTGGTTTACTTTGTGTTGTTTTCACATAGTTTTCTGTTTCTTGTAATTTACTACCGTCTGCAAATGCCTTTTGTGAACTTGACTTCGCTTGTAAGCCAAGATCGTATGCTTGGTGTACATATAATCCTAAGTTTTTAACAAGCATAACGCGGTCGAATGAACGTGTTAATAGTTCTGGACGTTCAGCTTCTGCAAACCCTAGGTTTACGAAGAAAATAGCAACTGTTGACACGAAGTATAGAGAACGCATCGGACGTGCTACACGCTCTGTCGGTGCAAAGTTTTTCTTCTTCTTTAATAAGATGAAGAATACGATAATATCCGCAAATGCAAGGATAATTTTGTAGTTAAATAATTCTTTTACACTAGAACCTAAGCTTCCAAAGTTAGAAGTTTGCCCTAGTACTGGTAAAGTAACGAAGTCATTGTAGAATCCGTAGAACATTACGTTACCAACAAGAATGAACGTTAAAACAAAATTAATTCCAAGTGCTATATAGTTACGTTTTTTTCCTTTTGCAAATAATGCAAGTCCCACAAACAGTAATGATGCTGCTAATGGACTAATGAATAAAATGAATTCTTGCATGAAAGATTCAAGTTTTAAATCAAAGCTTGTGCGTGTAATAATGTAGGTTTTCAGCCATACGGCTAAAGCTACGAATAAAGTGAAACGCACATTTTGAAATTGTGATTTCAAGGTTTCTTTCATTCATTTCCACCCTTTCTCTATCAGGCTTGGTCGATTTTGGAGCGAAAAATGTTAAAATAAAAAATACATAGTTTCTTTTGCCATAATTAGAGCTTCTATATTCACCCATATACGACTTTAACTATGCATACCCTTTTTTGGTTTCTTTTGCTGCTCATAAGTATAACGTCATTTCTGTATTATACAACAAAATTCATTTCTGAGAAACACTATAACATTTTACATTTTTTGTATGTGTTTTGTCACTACCAGAGAAAACTTTATCATTCGTTTATATGTCCGTCAACTAGAAAATATAACAAAGATAGAGAAGAATGTTAAGTGAAAGTGAAAATTTTCATGGTTGAGAAATAAGAAATGGAGATATGTAATGGTTTGTCTAGAAAACTATTATATGAAGGAAAGGGTATAAAAATTAACGAACGCTTGTTCTTTTTAGTTTTGTTTGTTAAAATAAAAATTTATTGATAGATTATGTGTAATTTTGATGAACTTTTACTGGTAATATATTGTAGCTTATTTCTTTTGAAAAATAGGGGGGCTTTTACATGAAACAAAAATTTTCAGTTGAAGCGTTTTGGAAAAAAGTAAAACATGTTGCAAAGCAAGCTGGACAGTCAGTCATTTATGCAAGTTTATTACTGTTTTACGTTTTGCAAAGACCTGATGTTCCAAAGCGGGTGAAAATTATTGTAATTGGAGCACTTGCTTATTTTATTGCACCGATTGATGCCATCCCAGATTTCATTGCTGGAGTTGGTTATACGGACGATTTAGGGGCATTAACGGCCGCACTAATACAGGCGTCATTATATGTCAATGAAGATGTGAAAGATAAGGCACGAGTGAAGTTGGCAGAATGGTTTGGTTCGGATATAGACACATCATTTATCGATCAAAAATTAGATCAATAGGTGAGAACTGTCATAGAGTGACAGGGCGAACGTAAGCGAGGAAGTGCATTATGCCATCAGGAAAAACGCATACGAAAATAAACTTAATATCCCTTCCGGTTGTTTTGTTTCTGCTCTTTTCGTATGGATTAACAAATTTTGATTTTTTATTAACTTTTGCAATTGGCTTTTTAGTAGGTACTTCATTTTTAACACCTGATTTAGATACGTACAGTAATGCGTATAATAAATGGGGATTCCTGCGTATATTTTGGTATCCGTATAAGAAAGTAATGCCACATCGTTCCTTTCTTACACATACGATTATACTTGGTGATGTAATTCGTATTGCATACATGTTAATCGTATTTTCTCCGTTTTTATTTCTATTAAATGTAATAGCACTGGACGGGAACTTAATAGAAATTGCGAAAAAACATGAGGTGGAAATTAAAACGTTCCTAATGGGAATTGTTGTGGCGAGCACGCTTCACATTATAGCGGATAAAACGAATACGCGCCGAAAGAAAATGATGAGAAAAAAGAAGAAACGAAGACGATAAAGTGAAACTTTAATCCGTAGGGGCATCCCCCGCTAATTATTAGCTCACACTAATCGGGAAAAGGACACTTGCAAATTGCAAGTGTCCTTTTTTAAACAAACGTTTGTTTAAAATTAAGCTTTCAGCACTTTAATTCCTTTTACAATGTTCCAGATGAAGTAGTATAAGCTGATGATTCCGCAAATAGCTAAGACAATCATTGCTCCAATTCCAAGTGTTACATCTGGTTGGTCCGATCCGATGCCCATAATTCCTAAAATGGCTACGCCGATAAATGTAGCGATACTTGGAATAATATGTGTCCATAGAGCACGTTTTGCATGTGGCTTTGTTTCAGCATCCCCCACAATCCAAACGATGATTGGGAATAAGATAGGGGCAAATAGTACACTAAAGTATGATAAAGCAGCTAGTATTTTGTTTCCATTCATATATATCACCTCATAAATAATGTCCGTTGTTATACTATTATTATGCAGTAATTTTTACAAGCTTACTATCGATGAACATTACAAGAACGTGACGATTTTGTAAGATTTTTTCTTTAAATAATAAAATTTTCAAAAAAATCTTTTTTTATGGAAAATGCTGTGATAAAGTATAAATGGGATTAGATGAAAACGTTTTCTTGAACGTTTTTTATTTTTAGACTTAAAGGTATGATGACCTGATAGTCTATTGATGAGGTTATTCTATTTAAAAGGGGATTCTTTAGGGGGAGAGAACAATGAACACATGGACACAAGTTTATGATCCGTTCGGTAACATTTGGATTTCGGCAGCAGTCGCACTTATTCCAATCATCTTTTTTTTCTTAGCTTTAGCAGTTTTCCGCATGAAGGGGTATGTGGCAGGGTTTATTACAGTTGTACTTACAATTTTAGTAGCGTTATTCGCTTATAAAATGCCGTTTACGATGGCGATGGCAGCAACCGGATACGGTTTTTTATACGGACTATGGCCAATTGCTTGGATAATCATTATGTCGGTATTTTTGTATAAAATTTCCGTAAAAACAGGTCAATTCGATGTCATTCGTGCATCTGTATTATCTATTACAAACGATCACCGTTTACTCGTTATTCTAATTGGTTTTTCATTCGGAGCATTTTTAGAAGGGGCTGCGGGATTCGGTGCACCAGTAGCAATCACGGCAGCGCTTCTAGCAGGTCTCGGATTAAATCCTTTATATGCGGCTGGTCTTTGTTTAATCGCAAATACTGCACCGGTAGCATTCGGAGCGATGGGAATTCCGATTACAGTTGCTGGACAAGTAACGGGTATTGATCCACATAAAATCGGACAAATGGCTGGACATCAGTTACCGTTTCTATCATTATTTGTTCCGTTCTTCATCGTATTTTTAATGGATGGATTTAAAGGGGTAAAACAAACGTGGCCTGCGTTACTTGTAGCAGGTAGCTCGTTTGCAATTACACAGTTTATTACAGCAATGTTTCTAGGGCCAGAGCTTCCGGATATTACGTCAGCACTTGTAAGTTTAGTGAGTTTAGCGCTGTTCTTAAAAGTTTGGCAGCCGAAAGAAATCTATCAATCTAAACAAGCAAATAGTGAAGTAGCGGCAACAACGACGACATCTATGCCAACACTCACAATAGGAAAAGTAGTGAAAGCATGGTCTCCGTTCATTATTCTAACGGTTATGGTAGTTGTTTGGAGCCAAAGCTTCTTTAAATCCTTATTTGCTCCAGGAGGTGCTTTAGAAAGTCTTGTATTTAAGTTTGAAGTTCCAGGCTTACACAATTTAGTAATGAAAGCAGAGCCGATAGTAAATAAACCAACGCCTTATGAAGCAATTTTGAAATTAGATGTTTTATCAGCGACTGGAACGGCAATTTTAATTGCTTGTATTATTTCTATCTTTATTTTGAAAATGAGTGCAAAAGATGCAGTAGCGACATTTAAAGAAACGTTAAACGAACTTAAGATGCCAATTCTATCTATCGGATTCGTATTAGGATTCGCATTTATCGCAAACTATTCTGGTCTATCTTCTACATTAGCGCTAGCGCTAGCAGGAACTGGCGGACTATTCCCGTTCTTCTCACCATTCCTAGGTTGGATTGGTGTATTCTTAACAGGATCTGATACGTCAGCGAACGCACTGTTCTCGAATTTACAAGCAATTACGGCGCAGCAAGTTGGCGTATCTGAAGTACTTCTCGTTGCGGCAAATACAACAGGTGGTGTAACAGGTAAGATGATTTCTCCGCAATCGATAGCAATTGCTTGTGCGGCAGTTGGACTTGCCGGAAAAGAGTCGGATTTGTTCCGTTTTACAGTGAAGCATAGTTTGTTCTTCGTTATTATTGTTGGGATTATGACGTATGTTCAGGCTTATTATTTAACTTGGATGATTCCGTAAGCGGAAAATAAATAAACTTTGCATTTTTCAGATTATCGTGTATGATGGGAAAGTATTGAAAATTAAATCAGTGATAAACTAGGGGTGCCTAACGTATGCGTAGGCTGAGAGAGAAGCGTGTGAACTTCTTAACCCTTTGGACCTGATCTGGCTCGTACCAGCGTAGGGAAGTTAACGGCTTTACATAATGATGTCTTTTATGAGCCAGGTCCTTATTTTTTTATGGACCTGGCTCTTTTTGTTTTGGCATACGCTGGCCATATCTCGTCCTTGTCACGTACAGGGGGGCAACAAAGGTTATGAAACAATCTGTTTCAGCTGAGCAAATTGAATTGAAATCGAGTTTACCAGGAAGTAAGAAAGTGTATGTAGATGGACCACGGGAAGGTATGAAAGTACCGATGCGTGAGATTGCACAAAGCGATACGAATGGTGTCCAAAATCCGCCCATCCGTGTGTATGATACGAGTGGACCTTATACAGATCCTGAGTATAAAGTGGAGCTGGAAAAGGGGTTGCAGGCGCCGCGTCATTCTTGGATCCTAGGGCGTGGTGATGTAGAGGCATACGAAGGGCGTGAAGTAAAACCAGAGGATGACGGTGTGAAAGTGGCTTCGAAACATACACCTGTTTTCCCGCAAATGGATCGTAAGCCGCTTAGAGCGAAGGAAGGTGCAAATGTTACGCAAATGCACTATGCGCGTAATGGCATTATTACGTCTGAGATGGAGTATGTTGCGATTCGTGAAGGAGTGGAGCCTGAGTTTGTTCGTAAGGAAATCGCAGAAGGTCGTGCGATTTTACCAGCGAATATTAACCATCCGGAAGCAGAACCGATGATTATCGGACGTAACTTTCATGTGAAGGTAAATGCAAATATCGGAAACTCTGCTGTATCTTCTTCTATTGCAGAAGAAGTAGAGAAGATGACATGGGCAACGCGCTGGGGTGCAGATACGATTATGGATTTATCTACAGGTAAAAATATTCATACGACGCGCGAATGGATTATTCGTAATGCTCCTGTACCTGTCGGAACTGTGCCCATTTATCAAGCACTTGAGAAAGTAAACGGAATTGCAGAAGATTTAACGTGGGAAGTGTACCGTGATACGTTAATTGAGCAAGCGGAGCAAGGCGTTGATTACTTTACGATTCACGCTGGTGTATTACTTCGTTACATTCCAATTACTGCAAAACGTACGACAGGTATCGTTTCACGCGGTGGTTCGATTATGGCACAGTGGTGTTTATTCCATCATAAAGAAAACTTCCTATATACTCATTTTGAAGAGATTTGTGAAATTATGAAGCAGTACGATGTTTCATTCTCGCTTGGAGATGGATTACGTCCAGGTTCGATTGCAGATGCAAATGACGAAGCGCAGTTCTCGGAGCTTGAAACGCTTGGTGAATTGACGAAAATCGCTTGGAAACATGATGTGCAAGTTATGATTGAAGGACCTGGACATGTACCGATGCACTTAATTAAAGAAAATATGGAGAAAGAACTTGATATTTGTCAGGGCGCGCCATTTTATACACTTGGGCCGCTAACGACAGATATTGCACCAGGATATGACCATATTACATCCGCAATTGGAGCAGCAATGATCGGCTGGTTTGGAACGGCGATGCTTTGTTATGTAACGCCGAAAGAACATTTAGGTTTACCAAATAAAGATGATGTTCGAGAAGGGGTTATAACGTATAAAATTGCAGCACATGCGGCTGATCTTGCGAAAGGGCATAAAACGGCTCATCAGCGTGATGACGCACTTTCAAAGGCACGTTTCGAATTTCGCTGGCGCGATCAATTTAATTTGTCTTTAGATCCTGAACGTGCGATGGAGTATCACGATGAAACGTTACCAGCAGAAGGAGCGAAAACAGCTCATTTTTGTTCAATGTGTGGACCGAAGTTTTGTAGTATGAGAATTTCACATGATATTAGTGAATATGCGAAAGAAAATGACTTAGAAACGACAGAAGCAATTGAAAAAGGAATGAAAGAGAAGGCGAAAGAATTTAAAGATACTGGTAGTCATTTATACCAATAACACGTTACACCTCTTTACTTGATTGATCACACTGTAGTACCTAACTTAATTATAGAAAAAGCCCCCTTTGCTAAGACGGTAGCAAAGGGGGCTTCTGTTTTCTTTATAAGGCAAAGAAGAGGTGTACCCAGTAGTATAAGAGGAATAATGTGACGACTGTTGTGAGAGGAATAACGATGAGAGATACGCTTAAATAATCTTTCCATTTTACTTTAATTTTGTTTTGTTTCAGAATATACATCCAGATGAGGGAAGCTAGTGTACCGATTGGTAATAATAGTGAACCGATGTCACTACCAATAATGTTTGCGAGGTAGATTGTTTTTAATGTGACTGGATCTAGCCCCATTTCTGTTAATGTGATTGTACCAATCATAAGGGCAGGGTGGTTATTGAAGACGTTAGAGAGGATGGATACAAGTCCGCCCATTGCAAAGCTAGCATAGAGTAAATGCTGACTTACAAGTGGCTCGAGCCATTGCACAAGTGCGGCTGTTAATCCTGCGTTGTGAAGCCCGTAAATAATGACGTACATAGAGAAGGCGAAGATTAAAATGTGCCACGGTGTCTTTTTCAAAATATCGACAGGGTTTGTTCGTAAGTAGTACCATCTCCAGATAAGAAGAACGAGGGAACCGAGCACCGCAACGATTTCGATTGGGATAGATAAGAAGGATGCAACGAACAGAAGACAGCGCATAAGGAAGACGAAACCTAATACTTTTAACATGAATTTTGTACGTTTTTGTTTCGTATCAACAGAATTGTTTCCTTTTAACGGATGGAAGTTTTTCGTGAAGAAAATTTCTTCAATATCATATGAAGAAACCGGTAATTTCTCTGGTAATTTTTTCTTTAAAACAGTGTACATGAGCCATGACATAAACAATAATCCTAATGTTGCAGGTACAAACATCATAGCAGTATGCATATAAAGAGTCATATTAACGATATTTAATGCGATTAAGTTTACGATATTACTTACACCGATTGGTGCACTAGAAGCAGTGGCGATTAAAGCACCGCTTAATAAATAAGGAATTTGTTGATGAGGCTTTAATTGAAGATTTTTCAGAAGAAGGATTAAAATTGGGGTTGTAATCAAAATACTACCGTCATTATTAAATAAAAGAGTCATAAGAAAGCATAGTAATTGAATGTACCAGTATAGGCGGCGTCCAGAACCTTTCGCTAAATTTGCGAGTTTTGCTGCAGCCCAATGGAAGAAGCCGAAGCTTTCTAATATAACTGCCATAACGATGGTCGCCAATATCGTTATGGCAGCGCCTCCGATTTTACTTATAATGTCCATGACATCTGGCTTTGATACAAGTCCAGTAATGAGGATAATACCAGCACCAATTGCTGCTGGCCATGCCTCATTTAAGCCACGAGGTCGCCAAAAAATAACAACCATCGTTAAGAAGAATACAATAATAGTAATCCATATCTCAATGCTCATAGTTAGCCTACCTTTCTATTTTCCCTTGAACGGATGTAGCTTGTCTCAAGTTTATATAGCAGTATATTCACAAAAAAATGATAGGAACTAGGCATTTAATTGAATCTAGTGAATATGTGTATTTGATGATAGGAGGCAAATGTAGATAGTAGTGAAATAACTATCGAGAGAGGGGCCTAATACTTAGGGACATTATATATGATAATGCCCCATTTCCAGCTTATATGTTTATTTTTCCTTTAAAAAAGTTCGATCCTTCAAGAATAAATTCCAGAAGAAAATGAATCCGGGTAGTAAAATTGCAATCCCGATTGCGTAGAGGATAAGTAGCGCATAGAATGTTTCGACCGTCGTAAAGCTTGTAAATACAGTTACGTCCGGGTAAATGATATACGGTAAATGAGCGACGCCGTAAGCGTAGCTTGCAAATGCATATTGAGCGACGACAGCTAAAACTGCAATGCGAGGAAATCCTAGTGTGCTATATTTCTTATTTGTCCACCAAAGGGAGGAATAGCCGATAACAAATAAAATGATAGAGACTGTAAACCATGGGAATTGCTTTATTAATCCTTGCATTAGCCAGTGTGTTTGTGGGTCCATTACAACGAGAGCTATAATTGCCGTAACGAGCGTTGCAGGACCAAGTATGATGGCATTTCTTCTATAAATTCTATATGCATCTTCTGAACCTTGCTCTCTCGCAAAATCAGCGAGAAAGAGAGAAGATAGAAACAGTTCCGAAGTTAGTCCGAATAGCATATAACAATAAATAACAGGACTAGAAAGAAGTTTTCCGTAAAGGAGTACTTCTTTTCCTTCAGCCATTGTAATGTAGGCACCCTCTGTAACAGGTAAAACGGTAATTAATAGGGCTGGAATTAAGAGCCCTGTAATACCTGAAATAATCCGAAGAAGATGTTGGTACTTCGGCAGAGAGTAAGCAAATACCATAAATGTACTACGAATTGCAACGAGTACTAGAATTAGCATGACTGGTACGAACATAACGGTTGCAAGGGTAAAGGCTGCTTTCGGAAAGAAACCAAGGAAAGCGACAACGACAAAGACAAGAAACGTATTTGTTACTTCCCAAGTTGGTGATAAGTATCGATTGGCAAGCTTGGCAGCAAGTGTTGGATGTTTTGCATATACCATGCCCCAAAAACCCGCTCCAAAATCAATGGACCCTAATATACTGTATACGAAAATAAGAGCCCATAAGATGATGATTGCAATGCTTTCCTCATGCACGAGAATCGCCTCCTTGGTGATGTAAATCATTCTTTAGCGGATGTCTCTTAAAGAATGTCCGTAGTACAAAGACTGTTAAAATACCGAGTCCGATATATAAAATAATGAATAGAATAAATAAAGGACCGACGAAATCAGCGCGTGTAGAAGCATCGACTGTACGCTGCATACCATAAATTGTCCACGGCTGACGACCGCTACAGCTGAAAATCCATCCGAATTCAATACCGAGCATCATAACTGGTCCACATGCGGTAGCTCCCCAAAGAAGCCACTTCGGTAACTCGGCTCCTTTTTTTCGGTAAACGAAGTACCAATATAAGAGAGCGATTGCTGCAACTGCAAAGGTGAAGGCAGCGGTGCCCACCATTAAGTTGAACAGCGTATGTGTGTAAAATGGTGGCCATGTTTCTTGTGGGAATTCCTTTAAACCCTTTACGACGGTGCTAGGGTCTAGTCCCACTAATAGGCTAAGCATGTTCGGAATTTCCAGTGCATAGTTTAGTTCAAGTGTGTTAGGATCCACAACCCCGCCAATTGATAAAGGAGCATGTGATGTCGTTTCAAATAAAGCTTCAGCAGATGCAAGTTTTTCAGGTGAATGCTTATGTAAGGCGATTGCTGATTCGTGCCCTGAGAGCCACATCGTAGCACCTGTAATAAATGTCACGGCGAGTCCTAGCAGTAGTCCCTTTTTATGATAAGCCACTTCACGCTCACTTACATTCTTCTTTAATAATTTAAATCCAGCGATAGAGGCAATGACGGCTGCTCCAGTCGCATAGGCTGTAATAACGACGTGGAATGCGCTTGTGCCAAAGCTCGGATTAAAGAAAGCTTTCCACGGATCAACGTTAAAAACCGATCCATCTGGCCCCATGGAAAAGCCTGCGGGTGTATTCATCCATGTATTTGCTGATGTAATAAGCACGGCGGATGCCGTGGCGCCGATCATGACGAAAAAGAGTGAGATTAATCTCATGAATGGAGGTAATTTATCAGCTGCATATACATAAATAGACATGAATAAAGCTTCTAAAAAGAAGGCGAAAATCTCAATTTGAAAGGGAACAGAAATAACTTGCCCAACAATTTTGGCGAAACCAGGCCAAAGAAGTGAGATTTGTACACCAACAATTGTTCCTGTTGGAATTGCTACACCGAGAAGAATAGCAAAAGCCTTTGTCCATCTTTTTGCCATAATGGCATAGTCGGAATCTTTCTTCCAGTGATAGAGTATCTCACTTATAAAAATCATCAAAGATAGCCCGACTCCAAGTGTTGCAAAGATAATGTGGAATGCTAATGAAGAACCAAAAAACGCTCTTGCTAATGTTACGGTATCCATATATATACTCCTCTTCTTTTTTGCCATTATTTTCTGATTGAATTGGAAGATTTATTCAATAAACTGCCAAAAATATATATGTATTTAAAAAGTGAATATGGTAATATGGTGTTTGAATATTATAAATAGAAAGAAATTAACGTTTAATAATATTTTGTTTGTTTTTTATCTAGGAATATTTTATAATCTTTTATGCGAACATAAGTTCTGTTTCGGTTGGAGAAGTTTATGTGAAATGGAGAGGGTGTTTTATGTATCCTGAAGTCATTAAAAAGATGGCGTTTTCAAAAGAGCATAGAGATTTATTATTGAAGTTGTATAATAAAGAAATTACACGTCGTGAATATGACCGACTTGTGGAATCACTATATAGACCTTCTAAAGAGGTTTGTGAGGGGTAGAAATGCGGGAGACAATCTAATAGATTGTCTTTTTTAATTTACGTATGTTCTGGTAAAATTAAGGTTAGCCTTATTAGGGAGGTGAAAAGATTGCGGAAACGTTTATATATAGGGATTGGAGTTATTCTCTTAATCGCCTTAGGTGGAATTGTATTTTGGTCAGCCTTACAAGGAAACCGTACGGAACATTTTATTTTAAGACATATGGTGAATGAAAATGGGACACTTGCCACCTACCGTTTAGAAGATACAAAGGCAGGTACTGGGGAAGCGAAAGGCCGTGAAGCTTTATCAGAATCGGCAGGGCTATGGCTACAATATACATTGGATAAAGATGATCAAGCGTTATTTGATGAACAAGTAAAGGTCGTTCAAAATAACTTTGTACATAAGGATCGTATCGTTTTATGGAAAGTCTCTGAAAAGGGAGAAATGCAGTCAGCTACAAATGCACTTATAGATGATCTTCGTATTATAGAACAATTATATCGTGCTTATGAAATGTATAAGGAAGATCGTTATAAAAATCTTGCAGATCAATTGAGTGATGCTGTACTTCGTTACAATAAGAAAGATAATTATTACGTTGATTATTATGACGCGGATGCAGGGAAGCAAAGTGGTTTTGCAACAACATCATACATAAATCCGCATGCATTCTCGTACATGAAAAAGTATGGAAAAGTTTCTGCTGAGCAGTATCAAGAAGTGGTTCAATTTCTAGCGAATTATCCAAGACATGGCTGGGCATTCCCGAAAGAGTATAAGGAAGATGGTACATTTACGTACGATAAAGAAGTGAATCTTATTGACCAATCATACGTTGCATATCATCGTAGTCTAGGTGGTCTTTCATCAGATGCTTATTTGGAATTCATAAAGAAGAAGTTCCAGAAGGACGGAAAGTTATACGGCCGTTATAATTTAGAAACGGGAAAACAAACTGTGGATTATGAATCACCAGCTGCTTACGGATTAACGATTTTGTACGTACTACAAACAGGTGATACAAAGTTTGCGACGGAATTGTATGAACATATGGCCACATTCCGAAATGATAATGTATTTAGTAGATATTACGGTGGGTACGTAACAGGCGAAAATAATAATACGCATATTTTTGATAATGTACTACCACTTTTAGCTGAAATGGAATTAGAGAAGAGTAAGAAATAGAAGGTGCCATCCTATGGGGGTGGCACCTTCTATTTGTGTCGTTATTTGTTGATAAATCAATATTTCTTGGCGAAACGTCGATATATTTGAAGTTATGATCGATATAATTTTATGACCTAATATTGGAGAAGTAGTCAATCACGAATTCACGGAATTGCTGGGCAGTTTTTGATAGATAGCGTTTCTTCGACCAACTTAAGCCGATGGTTCGCTCGCAATTCGGTTCAATAATACGTAATTTATTTAATGCTAAAGTAGAGTTTTTTAATAAAGTTAAACTTGGGACAAAAGCGATGCCGAGACCTTGCTTAATAAGGTCGCTAATCACGGTTGGTTCATCTACTTCAAAAGCGATATGTGGAGTGAAGCCAGCTTCTTTACAAAATTCATCTGTTAAGTGTCGAAATCCATAACCAGTGTTCATACTAATAAACGGTTCGTCCTTTACTTCATGAAGATAGATACTTTCACGTCCTGATAAACGGTGGCCTGAAGGGACGACTAAGAAAATTTCTTCTGTAATAAGTGGTTCCCAAACCATTTCCTCGCCTTCAATTGGCACAGAAGAAATGCAAAAGTCAATTTCTATATTATCTAGTTGTCGTTTCATAGAAGGAGTAGATGCGAGAAACTGTTGGAATCTAACATTAGGATGTTCTAGTAAAAAAGAACCGAGTAGTTCTGGTAATATTCTTGGAATAGAAACGGCCAGCGTAATAGAGCTTTGTTGTAAGTTAGCTAAATCTTTAATTTCTCGTTCGCCTTCACTTAATTCATGAAAAATGCGCTCTACTCGTTTTAAGAATACTTTCCCGAAAGAGTTTAATGTAATTTGTCGACCTTGGCGATCAAATAACGGAACGCCTAAGTCTTTTTCTAGTCTAGCAATTGTTTTACTGAGTGAAGGCTGCGCGATATGCAATTCTTCAGCTGCTTTTGTCATATGTTCTAGTCGTGCGACTGTTTGAAAGTATTTTAATTGGAGCAGTTCCATTTTGACTCTCCTTTCTATAGACCAAAGGGAATGAATTGATAATTAAAGATGTATTATACAGTATGAAAATGGACGTGTATAGTAAATCTGTTAAACCATTCTAATGGTGTTAAATTAGGAGAAGGAGTATGTTTCATGAAGGGTATTAAACTTATATTTAAAGATTGGAAAGCGATGTGGCACCATAAACATGGACGTATCGCTTTAATTTTTTTATTAATCGTTCCTTTAATTTATTCGGGATTCTTTTTAGCTGGATATTGGGATCCATACGGACGATTAGATAAATTACCTGTTGCAGTTGTGAATTTAGATAAAGGTGCTGCAATGGATGAAAAAACAATTCATGCAGGAGACGACTTTGTTAAAAATTTAAAAGAGAATAAGGAACTGGCTTTTCATTTCGTATCAGAAAAAAATGCTGATGAAGGGTTAAAAGAAGATAAGTATTATATGGTTGTTACGATTCCGGAAGATTTCTCTAAAAAAGTAAGTACACTTATGGATGAGAAACCAGAACCGGCACAATTGCAGTACAAAGTAAATCCAGGTAAAAACTTTGTAGCAGCTCAAATTGGAACGACAGCTGTTGAAAATATGAAAACAAAAATCTCAAACAGTATTACGAAATCTTATACAGAAGGTGTCTTTTCAAAGTTTCAAGATTTGGCACAAGGATTGAGTGATGCAAGTAATGGGGCTGAGAAGTTACATGAAGGAACGACCGATGCAAAAAATGGAGCAAATCGGCTTGCGGATGGTATTGATCGTTTAAGTGACGGGACATCGAAATTGAAAGAAGGAAGTGACAAGCTTGCATCCAGTCAATCTGCTTTAACCGGGGGAGCAAATGAGCTAAGTCAAGGAGCGACATCACTTCATAGTGGTTTGGAATTACTAGCGCAAGGTGAAGGAACTTTACAATCAGGAGTTAGTGAATTAAGTGCTGGTACAAATGAATGGGTGAACGGAAGCGAGAAACTTGCTGAGGGACAAGTGAAAGCGGATGATGCGGCAAGTAGTGTGAAGAAGCAATTAGAGGAGTACATGAAAAGTCATCCAGAAGCACAGCAAGATCCTGCTTTTCAAAAAATCGTTGCTACTTCTAATGGGTTAGCTAAAGCAACAAATACTTTAAATAATGGCCAACAACAATTGACACAAGGCGCGAAGAAGCTTGCTGACGGTCAGCTTAAAGTTGAAGAAGGCATGAATACACTCGGAGTTAAGTTAAATGAAGCTACTGCTGGAACGAAAAAGATAGCAGATGGTGCGGCAAATCTAGCTGATGGATTTACGAAGTGGGGCAATGGATTTACATCATTACAAGAAGGTGTAAATCAGCTTGCGAGTGGTGGAACAGAGCTGAATAATGGCGCTGGCAAGTTAGTGAATGGCCTTGTTAAACTTGACGACGGTGCGAAAGAACTTGCTACGAAATTAGGAGAGGGCGCAGAGAAGATAGCGGATGTTCGCAATGATGATGCACGCAATACGATGTTCTCGGAGCCAGTTCAATTAGTGAAGTCAACAGTTTCTGACGTACCTAACTACGGTTCAGGTATTGCACCATATTTCTTATCACTTGCATTTTATGTCGGCGGAATTATGGCATCAAATATTTTACCGCTTGGCCGTAGACAAAATATGAAGGTAAGTGGAACGGTACACTTTATTAATAAACTAGGATTAGTATATTTAATTGGGCTCATTCAAGCGCTACTTGTAGATGTTGTTGTGCTAGGAGCCATGAAATTAGAAGTTGCAAGTGTACCGCTCTTTGTTTTATCAAGTATTGTTATTTCCTTTACGTTCATGACGTTTATTCTTATGTTAGTAACGGTATTTGGTCTTGTTGGGAAATTCGCGGCAGTAACACTTCTCGTCTTGCAATTAGCGACGAGTGGGGGGACTTTCCCAGGAGAATTAAACGTAGCTGTTCTTAGCAAAATCGGACAGTTTCTTCCAATGTCACATTCTCTTAGAGGATTACAAGATGTTATTTCTTTAGGGGATTGGTCGCAATTACGAATGCAAATTTTAATATTGTTATGTTACCTCGTTGTTGCTGGTGGAATTGCTTGGATTACGAGTCATATACAGCATAGAGAAACGAATACAGAACAAGTTTCTTAAAATGAAAGAAGCTATCCGATTTTTTCGGATAGCTTCTTTTTTATTTTCGTTCCATTACCGCAAAGTAATTATTTTCATTATCAGCAAAATTAAATGCTTTACCAGTAGGTAAATTTACAACTTGTCCAACTGTGACATTTTTCTCAGAAAGGTCTTTATATAGACGGTCTAAGTTATTTGAGAAGAACATAAGTGAAGGTGTATTAAGATTTAGTTCAGGTTGCATCTTCACGATTAACGCTTTATCGTGAAGGACGATGCTTGTTCCTGCTTCTTTCGCCGGTGCAATTTCAATCCAGCGGAATCCTTTTCCGTTATTTTCTTCCGCAATAATTTGGAATCCTACTGTCTCAGTCCAAAATTGTACGGCTTCATCTTGATTATTTACATATAACATAATTTGTCCAATTTGATTAATCATAGGTGTATCCTACTTTCTTTTCTTGTATGGAATTCTATTATATCAAAGATATGGTTTGCATACTTTTTCGTGATTTTTCCGAAGTATGATCTTCGCCCACTTTATATTTGTTGTAGGAGAAGGTCCTGTAATCCACGTATGAAGTGGTAGTGTACTGCAAATGGCCATTGCTGAAATCGAGATTGTAGCCGTTATTGTAAATAATAATAGGCTATATAATATTGTGTTTTCTTGCAGTGTGAATAAAGAAAGGAATTTTGTACATAGTTGCAAGAAGAAAAAGTGAGCTAAATAAGCACCATACGTGTAATTTCCGATAAATCGTAAAGCTTTATATAAGAAACCGCGTCGCTGTACGATTGTAATAGATAGCACGTACAGTATCATAATTTCACAAACGATATATAAAAACATAGACGGTTTTAAATAAGTAGAAACGGTTAAATGAATAGAGTTTGCTCCGTAAAAACTAAATAACTCATAATTGATGAATAAAAATAAGATGAAAAATAATATTGTGATAAGCGGGATATGTTTCATGACAAATATACGCCAAGTTTTTAATGATACAGCAGCGATTCCGCCCATAACGAAATAGAACGAGTAGAAGAAGAAGGAACGATCTGTATAATGTAAAATGGTTGAACTAGTCAATTTCTCTCCATTAAAAATGTAGTGAGAGGAGTACCACATTAAAAGGAAATATAGACAAGCAAAGATGGTCATATATTTATATATGTCTTTTTTATTTTCTGTTCGTTTTTGAAACCAATAAAATAGTGTGCATAGTAAAGGGAATAATAAATGAATTTGGAACATCATAATAACGTACCAAAGATGCGGTGCGGCTGTTCCGAGTAGTAAACTTTTTATCCCGCCTTGTAATGTCATAATATCGTTTGTTGTTAATAAGTAAAGAATAGACCAAAAGAAATAAGGAATGAGTAAGTGTGTAGCTTTTTCAGAAATATATTCTTTGTATACTAATTGCTTTGTATAGTGACGAATTAGGTGAAACCCAACGATAAATATGAATGCAGGTGCTGAAAACTTTGCGAGATTAAATAGCATACCCATAATGAGGGACTGTTCAAGTAAGACATTTCCTTGATTCATTGTATATAATAAGGAACTTTGCAAAACGACAGCAAGAAATGCAATGCTTTGCAAAACTTTAAATTCCGGTGCGCTTTGTGTCATTGTTTCCATCTCCTTTTCCATACATGATTATAGTACGGAGTAAGGATGAGAGGTGTGGAATATTTGTGAAGATTTTAACAAATTTGTGGCAAGAGGAGATATCAACGATTTTTCGAATATATCTATTATAACCTCAAATATATCAACGATTCTTCGAATATATCTATCATAATTTCAAATATATCAACGATTTTTTCAATATATCGACGTTTCGACAAGGGATATCGACTTATCAACAAATAACGACAAAAAGAGGATGCTCGTTTAGAGCATCCTCTTTTTATTTATTAAGCAAATTTATTTTTGATCCAGTTTTTACCTTCTACAAGGCGAGCTGTCATTACGGCACAAGCATTATCTGCGGTTACGTTTAACATCGTTGCAGGAGGATCAATAATTGTACTAATTGCTGCGATAATTGGCAGTGCTTCTGGCGGGAATCCATATAGAGAAACGATTAACATTTCCCCAATCATACCTCCGCCTGGAATAGCACCCATTACTGTTCCTACTAATAGAGAAACGACAAGTGCGATTGCTAATGTTTTTGGTCCTTCAAATTCCATGTTGAAAATACCGAATAAGAAAGCAATCTTTAATACCCCGCCTAAAACAGAGCCGTCTTTATGAAGTGTAGATCCAAGAAGGACAACTGTTTCACGAACGTCTGAAGAAATACCCATTTTTTTCGTTGCTTCTAAGTTCGCTGGAATACTTGCGGCACTGCTACAAGTTGCAAGAGATGTAACTGTAGGAGAGACCATATTCTTCCAAAATATTTGAACACCTTGTTTGCGACCTGCAAGGTATGCATAGAAAGTGAAGAATACAAAGAAATAAATTAGAGATGCTGGATAGTATACCATTGCTGCTCGGAAGTAAGTTCCAAGAAGTTGTGGTCCGAATTCGCCAACTAATGCTGCGAAGTAAGCAGCAAGTCCGATTGGAGCGTAGTACATAATGAAAGATACGACTTTCATTGAAATCTCTGCACCAGCTTGTAGGAATGTAGCGAATGGTTTACCTTTTTCACCAACTGCTGAAGTTGCAACCCCCATTAAGATAGAGAAGAAAATAAGAGCTAACATATTTTCACGAGATAGTAACTTCGAGAAGTCAGATACTGTTAAGATACCGACGATTTGATCCGCAACACTCACTGCTTTTTCAGCTTTGTCAGGTTGTGTTAGTTCTAATACAACGCCTTGTGCTGGCGGGAATACTTTCACGACAATAATCATAAAAATAGCAGCTAAAATACTTGTAAATAAGAAAGTTCCAGCCATACTAGACATAATTTTACCGAAACGTTTTAATCCATCCATATTAGCAATAGATGACGCGATGCTAAAGAATACTAAAGGTACAACAATCGTAAACATTAAGTTTAAGAAAATGTCACCAAGTGGCTTTAAAGCAACTGCATCGGCACCCATGAAATAACCAATGAAACCACCAATTAGGATAGAAGATAATAAAATAAGTGGAAAGCGATATGCCTTCATAAATATACCCTCCTATCAATTATAAAAAAATCATACTGAACTATTATAGCGAGTTAGAGTCCTCTTTACTAGAAGAATACCGATAAATGGAATAGCGTGAAAACCGAGAAATTTTTGTTTTTAAGCTCGGCATACAGTTAGAAATCTAGACATATATATTTGTAACCTAGTGGTAGCAAGGGATGTACCATAACTTAGGTTTAGAAAAAAGGGGAGGGATGCGGGATGAATATTTTGCTTTGCTGTGCAGCGGGAATGTCTTCCAGTTTGATTGTTACAAAAATGGAGAAAGCAGCACAGGCAAAAGGGATAGAGGTAAAGATTTGGGCTGTATCAGGTTCTGAAGTGAATAGTCACATCGATGAAGCAGATGTACTTTTACTTGGACCGCAAGTACGTTATTTATTACCGAAAATGAAAGAACTATGTAAGGGGAAAGGGATACCTGTTGATGTCATTCAATCCGTCTATTACGGACTTTGTAATGGGGAGGCTATCTTGCAAGCAGCTTTGTCAATGAAACCATGAGGAGAGTGGGATAGATGATACGGTTTTTAGAAAAATATGTAATGCCAATAGCAGGAAAGGTAGCAGAGCAGAGGCATTTGCAAGCTATACGTGATGGAATTATTTTAACGATGCCTTTCTTAATTATTGGATCATTTTTTCTTATTATTAGTGCATTACCCATACCAGGTTATAATGATTTTATGGCAGGGTTGTTTGGTGAGAGTTGGCAGAAAGCTTTGGGGTATCCAGTTAGTGCAACTTTTAATATAATGGCTTTAATAGCTGTTTTTGGAATCGCTTACAGACTTGGAGAGTATTATAAAGTGGATGCTTTAGCATCCGGGGCATTGTCGCTTGTGACATTTTTACTTGCGACTCCATTTCAAGTTGCATATATTATACCAAGCACGAAGGAAAGTGTGATTGTAGATGGAGCAATCCCAGCGGCGTTAATGGGAAGCCAAGGTTTATTTGTAGCGATGATTATTGCAATTATATCTACTGAAATATACCGATTTATTGTACAGAAAAAAATGATTATAAAGATGCCTGAGACAGTTCCACCTGCAGTAACACGTTCATTTGCTGCTCTTATTCCAGGATTTATTGTTGTGACAGTTGTTTGGATCATTAGATTGATTTTTGAACATACAACTTTCGGAAGTATTCATAATGTTGTAGGGAAGCTGCTGCAAGAGCCACTTAGTGTACTTGGTGCTAGTCTTTGGGGCGCAGTAATTGCAGTTATTATTGTCCATGTTCTTTGGGCGTGCGGAATTCATGGTGCTGCAATTGTTGGTGGTGTAATGAGCCCGATTTGGTTATCATTAATGGATCAAAATCGCGTAGCGTTTCAGGCTAGTCAAGATGTACCGAATACAATTACGGCACAGTTCTTTGACTTGTGGATTTACATGGGTGGTTCTGGTGCAACACTTGCTTTAGTTGTAGGAATGTTATTGTTTGCACGAAGTCAGCAATTAAAAAGTATTGGTCGATTGTCCATTGCACCTGGTATTTTTAATATTAATGAAATGGTGACGTTCGGCATGCCGATTGTAATGAATCCACTTTTACTTATTCCATTTATATTAGTTCCAGTTGTATTAACGCTTGTTTCTTACTTTGCGATGGAATGGGGATTAGTTGCTCGTCCGAGCGGAGCGGCTGTACCTTGGACGACACCTATTCTTTTTAGTGGATATTTAGGATCGGGTGGGAAAATTTCAGGTGTTATTTTGCAACTTGTTAACTTTGCACTAGCATTCTTTATTTATTTACCGTTCTTAAAAATATGGGATAAACAAAAATTAGCTGAAGAAAAGGGGGAGTAAAGAACTAAAATGGATACGATAGAGACGAAAGCTTTTCATCTAATCTTGCATGGGGGAAATGCAAGAAGTTGTTCAATGGAAGCAATTGATTGCGCGAAGCGTGGGGCGTTTACAGAAGCTGAAGCTAAATTACAAGAGGCACTAGAAGAATTAAAAGAGGCACATCGTGTACAAACGGAGCTTATACAAAAAGAGGCTGGTGGGGAAAAGACAGAGGTTACCTTACTGATGGTGCACGCACAAGATCATTTAATGAATGCGATTACAGTAAAGGAATTAGCGAGTGAATTTGTAGAGTTATATAGGAAGATGTCAGTGAATGAATGAACCTTGCGTATGCAAGGTTTTTTTATGTATTTGCCCGCACCATCAGTGGGGTGTTCATCCCACTGATGGTAGTTGCAATCCTCCTTTTTACGGATGAGTAAGAGAAATAGTTAATCGATAGTAACAATTTCTCCTATACCACGAATCAATTTTTTTATTTGTATCTGCTCCGGTTTTAATATATTTACGATATAATCAATCGCCATTTGTGGTTCAACAGTTGTACCGCATGTATAGCAATCAATTGCTGCAAAGTTTTTTTCTGGATAAGTGTGAATAGAAAGATGGCTTTCTGATAGTAACACTAATACTGTAACGCCATAAGGATGGAATTCTTTTGTACTTACATTTAAAACATGTGCGCCAGAATGGTCGGCAGCGACAACTAAATGGCGTTCTAAAAAGTGAATATCATCTAAGAGGGAAAAATCCACTCCCCACAAATCTACTATTATATGCTTACCGAAAGTAGAATATTCCATAGGTTAGCACTCCTTACTATAATATCGTCAAAACTCCATTTCCTTTTTGTAACATTGATGTAGGATAAGATTGGATTCTGAGTTTAGAAGAGCGAGATTACGGTGATCTAAATGTTCTTCTTTAAATTGAAATAAAGGAAAAAGAAGAGAAGGTAATGTTCGAGGAGTTGGTACTACGTATAATTGCTCAATTTGATCGAGTACATAGGCAGAATTAGCTGCAATATGAAATCCCCAGTCAGTTCCGAAAGAAGGAACAATTATATGATAGCTTTTTACAATTAAGCCGGCATTTTCAATTGTATTACCGATACTCCAATATACAAGAGGTGCATCAGCAGGTGAATTAGATTGGCAGACGAAAGCACCATCTTCTGTTAAGAATGTAGCTATACGAGCAAAAAGTTCGCTTGTATATAAAGTACTTAATAACTCTGTCGCTGGATCAGGGAAATCAATGATGATTACATCGTATAAAGAGGAAGGAGAATTCAAAAACTCTTTTGCATCGCATACGTGTGCATTCACACGATTATCAAAAAATGCGCTTTTGTTCAAAGCAACTAATTCAGGAACGTTACGCGCCATATTAATCATTGCCTCGTCTAGGTCAACAAGGTCTACATGTAATACTGTTTCATATTTCAATACCTCTCGTAAGGCAAGACCATCGCCACCGCCTAATATGAGAACACGTTTTGGATCAATTACCTTTGACATAATCGGATGCACAAGTGCTTCATGATAAATTTGCTCATCAACGGAACTAAATTGTAGTTGTTTGTCCAAATAGAGGCGAACATCGCTGACTTGTACTAAATTAATATTTTGATAATCACTTTTTTCTTCAAATAAATTTGTGTGTTCCCCAGCTTGTATTTCTTTTAGAGAAATTTCATCCCATATATCTAAGCTGTGCGAGTTTGTTTCTATTATAGGTTCTAATTGTGTTTGCTTATTGTGTTCGTCCTGTTTATCTTGTTCGTCCTGTTTATCTTGTTCGTCCTGTTTATCTTGTTCGTCCTGTTTATCTTGTTCGTCCTGTTTATCTTGTTCGTCCTGTTTATCTTGTTCGCCCTGTTTATCTTGTTCGTCCTGTTTATCTTGTTCGTCCTGTTTATCTTGTTTGTCCTGTTTGTCCTTTTGTCCTGTTTGTCCTGTTTGTCCTGTTTGTCCTGTTTGTCCTGTTTGTCGTGTTTATCTGGTTTACCTGGTTTATCTGGTTTACCTGGTTTATCTTGTTTGTCCTGTTTGTCCTGTTTGTCCTGTTTGTCCTGTTTGTCCTGTTTGTCCTGTTTGTCCTGTTTGTCTTGTTTGTCTTGTTTGTCTTGTTTGTCCTGTTTGTCCTGTTTGTCTTGCTTGTCCTGTTTGTCTTGTTTATCCTGCTTGTCGTGCTTATCTGGTTTACCTGGTTTACCTGGTTTACCTGGTTTATCTTGTTTGTCCTGTTTGTCCTGTTTGTCCTGTTTGTCCTGTTTGTCCTGTTTGTCCTGTTTGTCTTGTTTGTCCTGTTTGTCCTGTTTGTCTTGTTTGTCCTGTTTGTCCTGTTTGTCCTGTTTGTCTTGTTTGTCTTGTTTGTCTTGTTTGTCGTGCTTGTCCTGCTTATTTTCTATTTCCTGCTGTTCTAGTTCAAATTTGTCAGAGTCTAATTCAGAGCGCTCGTCTTTTTTATAGCTTGTTATTCTATAAATCTTTATTTTGCTTTGTTTTCTATGTTTTGGCATAGGAATCCCCTTTCGAATTGTGTTATTTTATTTTATTCTATGTAATTTAGTAGAGTTTGCTTGGACAATAGATAGAAGAGTGTGTTCAAGAGAGGTTTATTTTTTTACTGGATTTTCAAGCTGAAAAAATTTTTTAGTGTTTTTTTATTTTAAATACAACTAGACAACTAAACACTAATCTATTTTCATACAGTTATGTGTTAAAAGTGTATTGTTTTATAACACACTGTGTGTTTTTTTGGGGGACACACTAATTGAAAGCGTTAACACACAAAGAAAATGCTCGAAAAAGCGCTGATTTTAGTGATTTTAAAAAGTTGGCACGCTAATTGCATTGATAAATAGCGTAAAGAAAAATAAATAACATAAACTTTTTATACTACACAAGGGGGATTTTCAAATGAATATTTTATTATGTTGCTCAGCAGGGATGTCTACAAGTTTACTAGTTACAAAAATGGAAGCGGCTGCAAAAGCTCGCGGTTTAGAAGGAAAGATTTGGGCTGTATCTGGGGATGCAGTAAAAAACAATATCGATCAAGCAGATGTACTATTATTAGGACCACAAGTTCGTTACATGCTCTCTTCAATGAAAACGCTTGCTGATGAGAAAAACGTTGGAATTGATGTTATTAATTCAATGCACTACGGCATGATGAATGGAGAAGCAGTTTTAGATCACGCACTAACACTTAAAAAATAATTAGGGGGGAAGCGAAATGCAAAAATTTATTGCATTTATGGAGAAATATTTAGTTCCAGTCGCAGGAAGAATCGGATCGCAGCGTCATTTAGTTGCAATCCGTGATGGTTTTATCGCAGTTATGCCTCTTATTTTAGTTGGATCGTTTGCAGTACTTATAAATAATCTACCAGTTGATGCATTCCAAAAACTTATGAAGGGTGCATTTGGGGATGTTTGGAAAGATATCGGCGGTGGTATGTGGACAGGGTCCTTTGCAATATTAGCTCTCATAGCCGCAGTTGGAATAAGTTATAATTTAGCGAAATCTTACGGTGTAGACGCGTTGTCAGCAGCAATTATTACATTCGGTGCATTAATTATTATATCTCCGACAACGCCAAAAGAAGGCGGTATTGATTTAGCTTGGACAGGATCACAAGGTTTATTCGTTTCTATCATTGTAGCTCTTCTTGTAACCGAGGTATTCAGGTTCTTTGTTCAAAGAGATATTACAATTAAGATGCCAGATGGTGTTCCACCAGCAGTAATGAAATCCTTCGCAGCATTAGTTCCAGCATTCGTTATTTTAATCGCAACAGCAAGTATTCAATTAGCTGTGAAATTAGCGGGAACAAGTATTCATAAAATCGTATTTGAAACAATTCAATTACCATTACAAGGTTTAGCAGGTACGTTACCAAGTGCAATTATTATCGCATTACTTATTCACGTATTATGGTTCTTCGGATTACATGGTCCTAATATTATCGGTGGTATTATCGACCCAATCTATTTACCAGCACTAGAAAAGAACATTAAATTATTTAACGATGGTATGTCTGCATATGATGTACCGCACATTTTCACAAAGCCATTCTTTGATGTATACGTATACATCGGTGGATCAGGTGCAACATTAGCATTCTTAGTAGCGGTAATGCTTGTTGCAAAAAGTGCGCAACTTCGTGGTGTAGGTCGCGTATCTATCGGTCCTGGTTTCTTCAATATTAACGAACCAGTTATTTTCGGTACACCAATTGTATTAAACCCAGCGTTAATCATTCCATTCGTACTTACACCAGTTGTATTAGTAATTACTTCTTATACAGCAATTTCTTTAGGATGGGTACCAAAAACAGTTGCTTTAGTTCCATGGACAATGCCACCAATCTTTAGTGGTTATCTTGTAGCGGGCGGAAGTATTGCTGGTGCTGTACTACAGCTTGTAAACTTTGCAATCGCGGTAGTTATTTACTATCCATTCGTATTAATGTGTGACCGTACGTATGTACAGGCTGCGAAAGCTGAAACAAAAGGAAACGACAATTCAGTATCACTTTAAAAAGTGTTGTTCTGACGAGTTTGTATAGCTCGTCAGAACAATTACCTTTATATCATGTTCAAAAAGATGAAAAACATCTATAAGAACACCAAACTATCATTCATAAAATAATAATTTAATAGACATGTTCAAACTGAAGGGGTATTTAAATCGGTTGAACCATAATAGAGAGGGCGGTAATTATGATGACTACAGCAGAACAAATTCCATTCCAATTGATTTTAAATAGTGGTAATGCAAGAAGCTTTGCAATGGAGGCACTTCAATTTGCCAAACAGGGGAAAATGGCAGAAGCAGATGAAGCGATGGTAAAGGCGAAAGAAGCGATTAATGAAGCGCATCATTTCCAAACAGAGCTCATACAATCAGAAGCAAGAGGAGAAAAAACAGAGATTAGTGTTCTTTTAATCCATGCACAAGATCATTTAATGAATGCGATTACAGTAAAAGAATTAGCAGCAGAGTTTATCGATCTTTATAAAAAGCTTGAAGCGAAAGGGGAATAAAGCATGACTGGAATTAAAATTGCTACAATCGGCGGTGGATCTAGTTATACACCAGAGTTAATTGAAGGATTTATTAAACGTTATGATGAGCTTCCTGTTCGTGAAATTTGGTTAGTAGATATTGAGGCAGGAAAAGAAAAGTTAGAAATCGTTGGTAACTTAGCGAAACGTATGGTGAAAAAATCAGGTTTACCAATCGAAGTGCATTTAACACTTGATCGCCGCGAGGCATTAAAAGGTGCTGACTTCGTAACAACACAGCTTCGCGTCGGTTTATTAGAAGCACGTGCAAAAGATGAAGCAATTCCGTTAAAATATGATGTAATCGGTCAGGAAACGAATGGTCCTGGTGGTTTATTTAAAGCGCTGAGAACGATTCCTGTTATTTTAGATATTTGTAAAGATATGGAGGAACTTTGTCCAAATGCATGGTTAATTAACTTTGCTAACCCAGCTGGTATGGTAACAGAAGCTGTCCTTCGCTATACAAATATTCAAAGAGTAGTTGGTCTATGTAACGTTCCAATCGGAATTCGCATGGGTCTTGCGAGATTACTTGAAGTAGATGCAAGTCGTGTACATGTTGATTTCGCAGGTTTAAACCATATGGTATACGGATTAGATGTATATTTAGATGGAGTAAGTGTAATGGATCGAGTGTTAGAGCTTGTAACAGATCCAGAAAAGCAAATTACGATGGAAAATATCGCTGCTCTTAATTGGGAGCCAGACTTTATTCGCGGTCTTCGCGCAATTCCATGTCCATATCATCGTTATTACTACAAAACACGTGAAATGTTAGAAGAAGAGAAAGAAGCTTCAATTGAAAAAGGTACACGTGCAGAAGTAGTAAAACAATTAGAAGATGATTTATTCGAGTTATATAAAGACCCGAATTTAGATATTAAGCCACCACAATTAGAAAAACGTGGCGGAGCTTATTACAGTGATGCAGCATGTAGCTTAATTACGTCTATTTACAATAATAAAGGTGATATCCAGCCTGTTAATACAAGAAACAACGGAACAATTGCAAGTTTACCACATGATTCTGCTGTTGAAGTGAACTGTATTATTACGAAAGAAGGCCCAAAACCAATTGCGGTCGGAGATCTTCCAGTACCAGTTCGCGGTTTAGTACAGCAAATTAAATCATTTGAGCGCACAACAATTGAAGCTGCTGTTACAGGGGATTATCATAAGGCGCTGCTTGCTATGACAATTAATCCACTTGTACCGTCAGATAAAGTTGCAAAACAAATTTTAGATGAAATGTTGGAAGCACATAAAAAATATCTTCCACAGTTCTTTAAAAAGGTAGAGAAGTAAAAAGCGGCGCTATTTAGCCCGCTTTTTTTATTCTAATAGGAGGTATTATGATGATTAAGTTGATTGTAAATGCAGATGATTTCGGTCTTACAGAAGGTACAAATTACGGTATTATTGATGGACATATAAATGGACTTGTAAACTCAACGACAATGATGATGAATATGCCAGGAACAGAGCATGCCGTACGCTTAGCGAAAGATTATAAAACGTTAGGAGTAGGTGTGCATCTCGTATTAACGGCAGGAGAACCACTTTTAAAGGATGTACCATCCCTTGTAGGGAAAGATGGGGCGTTCCATAAACAACGTGTTGTAAGGGAAGGGAATATAAATCCTGAAGAAGTTGAGAGAGAATGGACTGCTCAAATTGAGAAATTTTTATCTTACGGATTAACACCAACTCATTTAGATAGTCATCATCATGTGCATGGATTAAAGGTTTTACACGATGTTCTTGAGATGTTAGCAAGTAAATATAACGTTCCGATTCGTCGTTGTGAGGAAGATAGAGCAGTGCGCCCATTTTCTGATGTGTTTTATAGCGATTTTTACGCGGATGGTGTGACGGAAGATTACTTTTCCAAGTTAAAAGGAAGAGTGAAGGATGAACAAACGATAGAAATTATGGTACATCCAGCGTATATTGATCCAGAGCTTGTGAAACGTTCTTCTTACGTAATGGATCGTGTGAAAGAATTGCGTATTTTAACGGAGAGTGAGTTACCTGAAGGAATAGAGCTTGTGAAGTTTTAATAGGAAAACGACGGCTAAGTGGCCGTCGTTTTTTATATTTATAAAATAGATATAACATATCCACCAAAAGCCCCGAGTATAACGATAATCCAAGGCGGTGTTTTCCAAAAAGTTAGTAAGCCAAAAAGAAGAGATGCAAAGACAAAATCTGAAGCATTCATAATTGTACTCGTCCAAATTGGATCGTAAAAAGCGGCAATTAAAATACCGACAACTGAGGCGTTAACACCGAGTAATGCGCCTTGTATAGCGGGTACCTTTCTTACACTGTCCCAAAATGGTAAAACACCAATAACGAGCAAAAAGGCAGGAAGGAAGATAGCGATTGTTGCGATTACTGCTCCAGTGGTTCCGTTTAGCACTGCCCCTATATAAGAAGCAAATGTAAAGAGAGGTCCTGGCACCGCTTGTGTTAATCCGTATCCAGCTAAAAATTGTTCTTTTGTCATCAGCCCGTTTTGTACAAACTCACTCTCAAGAAGAGGGAGTACGACGTGCCCTCCGCCAAATACGAGAGAACCAGAACGGTAAAAGCTATCAAATAATGCGATATGAGGAGAGAGCGGTCGTAGTATTGGTAGCAATAGTAATAGTCCGAAAAATAAAATGAGACAAGAACTAGCCATCGTTTTTGAAATAGAAATTTGTATTTTATAGACTTGGGCGTTTTGAGGAGTTTTATATAAAAGCCAGCCGATCAGCCCTGAAAGTAAAATGAGAATGATTTGTGTCCAGCTACTTGGCCATAACAAGGCAATCGCGGCAGTTACAATGGCGATTGTTGCACGGTTTCGGTCCGGAGTTAGCTTTTGAGCCATTCCCCATATTGCATGAGCGACAATTGCGACTGCTACAAGTTTGAGTCCATGAATCCATCCTGTACTTCCAATTTCGAATTGATTAAGGAATGAAGCAAAAAAGACTAAAACGAGAACAGAGGGGAGGGTGAAACCAATCCAAGAGATAATTGCTCCTAATAGCCCGCCCCTTAATAATCCAACGCCCATACCGACTTGACTACTAGCGGGACCAGGAAGGAATTGACACAGTGCTACTAAGTCTCCGTAACTTTTTTCATCCATCCATTTTCTTTTTTGCACGTATTCATGATGAAAATAACCAAGATGAGCGACGGGACCGCCGAATGAAGTAAGTCCTAATTTAAATGAGACGAGAAAAATCTCGACTAATAATCGAAAAGAGTAGTTGTTATTTTTCAAAGTAACCTCCTAGAAAGTTTTTTCTATGTGCATTATACAAGAGGTGGTAAAGCAAAAGAAATGATTCTTATGTAAAGATTTTGTGAATCTTTTCTTCGTAATTAAAAGTTGAAAAAGTCATAAATGATTATGTGTAAACCATAAAGTAGTAAAAGAAGTGCTGGGAAATTGATATAAGGAGAATGCCCTATGACAACACACTTTTTTGCTAGGTTAACAGGGAAGAGGGAATTGCCTCCTGTAAATACAGAAGCTTTTGGGGTAGCAGAGTTTATTTTTAGTGATGATTTAACGAAGTTGCATTACAGGGTAATATTAAAAAATATAGAAAAGGTCACGTCGTGTCAAATTCATTTAGGGAAGTCCAGTCAAATTGGTCCCGTTGTTTTCTATTTATACGGTCCGCTAGAGCAAGGGATTAGTTTGAATGAGGGAAGCATTACTGGTGCCGTAAATGTGGAGGAATTCGAAGGGCCTTTACAAGGAAAATCCCTTGTTCATTTTCTCCAAGAAATTATTCAAGCTAATGTATATGTAAATGTTCATACGAAATCACATAAAAAAGGAGAAATAAGAGGGCGGATTAGAAAGGTAAAGAAGTAAATGAAAAGGCTGTTCCAAAAAATTGGAACAGCCTTTTCGAATTAGATAGGATGATGTGTATTGACGATACATTCATATATTTTGAAAATCGTCGATATAAATTTATCCTGCATTAACTGCCCGTAAAAGCCTTCACTTTATTCGAAGGAGTGTCGCTAAAGGTTACTTGTTTAACTTTTAACAGGCTGATTTTTAATAAAGAAGTCCATGATATAAAATACTTCATCATCTGGTATTTGTATTTCAAATGTATTTTCAATTGGTTGTAATGCTTTTTTCACTTTCATATACATCCAGTACTCATCTTGTCTTCTTTTTTCTTTATCAGGATGAGGAAGAAGTTTTTCTCCTTTTTGAAGACGATCAACCATACAGCTCATATGCAAAATAACACCCATTAAGCTATCAGGAGTTAGCTGCAAGGAAATTAATTCTTGAATTGTATTTAGTGCGTAACGAATTGTTTTAATTAGTAATGCCCCGTCGTTACGCTGCATTTGTTGTTCAAGAATATCGGCCATTTTCGCATATGTTTCTTCATACGTAATTAATTCTTGAATTGGCTGAATCGCTGTGTAGTTCACAATATCTTGGAAATGATATGTTAAACATGGAACTTGCACATCGAAATTTGTAACGATACAAATGATATTACGCTCTTTTTTTATGTTCTCAATCATTTTCGTTAAATCTTTTTCATGGACGATACTAATTGGAATAATTTCAATTAAGTCTTTATCAAATCGTAAATAGTTCTCTAACATTTTTTGAATAGCTAAGGCACTTCCTTCACCAGTTAAACAAGCTGTTAAAATAACAGACTTCATTGGTGATAGTGGCTTTTTCTTTTCTTCTTGTACGTTTAAATAGAACGGCGTTAAGTTCTTTACTGTTTCATATAGTGCATCTAATGAATAGCCGAGCTGAGCTTTTCGAGCTGCTTCTAGTGCGTGTGGAGTACTTGTCATGGAAAGGACACGTACAGGAATTTTGAATTCAGTTTCTAATATATCACCGATATAGGCAAGAGACCCCATATCAACAAGTAAGAGAAGCCCGTTTACATTTTGAAGTGTTTTCATATACACTTTAACCCGTTCTAAAAAATCTTTCGGTGATTCATGTAGCGGCATATCAATACCGGTCACTTCATCAATACCGAGGAGTTCATTTGCAACGTTTGCCATTTCTGTTGCGATGCCATTACCGTGCGCTAATATTAATACTTTTACTTCTGTTTGGGAAGCAGGAATTGGATCAACAACGAAGAACATTGTTAAGAAGCCAGCTTCATCCATGGGCATGGTTATTTGTAATTCTTCTTCCAGTAGTTGAATGCATTGCATAGCTACGGAAAAAGCTTCTTTATATTTCGTACGAATTTGATTCAATTGTGGGTGATGAATTTGCTTCCCGCTTTGTAAACGTTGTAGAGTTGTCTGTACATGTAAACTTAATGCGAGAAAGACTTTTTCATCAAACGTCTTAGATAAATGTTTTTCAGCGAGCTCCGCAATTTTTTCACATACGGAAACGATGTTACGATCAACAATTTTAAAAACATTTTCATGACTTGTCTTTTTGGACATTTGGTTAAAATATTGTACGAAAAAGCTTTGAATATCATTTTCTATTAGTAATTCTAATTCTTCCTCTTCAATACCGCGTGCTTGAAGTTCTTCATATTTATAATCAATATAGTCGTAAATAGAAGACCGTTTTTCATCTTCTGCTTTATGTTTACTCCAACCTTCATCTCCCGTAAATACAAATGTTTCATTTGGTATTTGGTATAGATGACGGCTCTTTCTTTCAATAAATAGCCCTTCTTTCATATACCAAGGTAAATCTGTACTTGAAACATAGACAGAATCACGTTTCTTTGTTACAAAATCAGAATAAGCTTTCGCACAGGCGATTTGTACATCTGTTTTTAATTGACCGATGTTATTGGGACAATTGTAAAAGACGAAAGCACGCATTGCGTTCGGGCTAACATGAATTTCTTTCCTTAGCCGAATTGCTTCATTTGTGAAAAATAGTTGTAGTAAAGCAAAGCGTTCTTTATGTGTACGCTCACGAAGTGGTGGAAGCGTGACAGTCATCGGTATACGTCTTGTAAATGTTTTTAATAAAAATGAATTTGGTTCTTCTGTTGTTGCAGTAATGATTAATACTTGTGCTTTACGCTCGTTTTCTGTTTCTCCTAGGCGGCGATATACTCCGCGGTCAATAAAAGTGAAGAGCATTTCCTGTCCTTCTGGAGGAAGGCGGTGTACTTCATCTAAGAAAAGAATTCCTTCATGTGCTTTTTCAATTAACCCTTTTTGATCATTCGCACCTGTGTAAGCTCCTTTTTTGATCCCAAATAACTGTCCAAGTAGTAGCTGTGGATTGTTTGCATAATCAGCACAGTTAAAGACGATAAATGGTGCCTTTTTTGGAAGCTGCTCAACTTCAATTGCATATTCGTGCATTAAAGAAGCAAACATAGATTTTCCGACTCCTGTTTCTCCTAGCAGTAAAGTATGCATACCGTTTGGAGGATAGAGAATAGAAGCTTTCGCCTTTTCAATTGCGATTTTAAGGCTCGTATTTTCAATTGCAAATGTATCTAGTGAAGTCACGTCTTTTGAATGCGTTTCCAACGAAGTGTTCGTTTCTATATAAAAACGAACAGGGCGCGTATTTGTTTTTAATAAACGTTTATCTTTTACAAGTTTGTTTAAATCGCTACTTACATTGGCACGATCTAGTTGCAACAGGGTAGCGAGTTCTAATGCGGTTATACCTTCTGTATAATTTCCTTCTTGTATTGCGTTAAAAATGAGATCTATTCGTTTCATTTCTATTCACCTCGAAACTTCATCACTATTTAAAATTTTACACAAAAATGAGAAGGGTGGGAAGAGAAAAATAAAACAGCTTTAGCATATAGGCACTAAAGCTGTTACAATCTTGTGTCTTTCCAAAAATTAACTTCGAGATGGGAAGAGGGATTATAAGGAAGAAGTTTGTATCCTTGTGACTGTAAATAATCGATTACTTTTGGCAGTATTTGTACAGTGACACTTGAATCATGCATTAAAATAACTTCGACTTGTTCATCACTTTGATTACGTACTCTTTCTAGTATGGCAGAAGGATTGTCATAGCTTTTCCAATCATATGTATCAATTGTCCAATCCCACATTTTATATCGAGCTGATACAAGAGCATCACGATAATTCTTTTTTAAGTAAGGCATGCTACCGTATGGAACGCGGACGAGGTGTGTATTTAATTTTGTAACTTGCTGGACAATGTTTTGAGTTTGTTCCATTTCTATAATTAAAGTGGAAGGATTGCCAGTATAAAGGCGTTTTACATCGTGTGACATACTATGAAGTCCAATATAATGTCCGTCTTTAATTAATCGCTGCATCGTCTTTTGGTAATGCGGTACTTTTCCGCCAATAACAAAGAAGGTTGCTTTTCCATTCTTTTCTTTTAAAATGTTTAAAATTTGCATCGTATATTTGTTTGGTCCGTCATCAAATGTTAAATACGCAATCTTTTGTGTAGGAGAGGTCGTTTCAGCATTTGGATGATGTTCAGCAGGAATAATTGTAGTTGCTTCAGGATTAGATGACGTGTATATAGTAATTGTGAAAAATAAAATGATACATTGAAATACTCGCTTGATCATAACATTCACCCTCAGTTTGACAATCAAGATGTAAAAAATAAAATTTGATACTTTTTTATTATGTATATCTTTCTCCAATAAAGGGACTCTCAAACAATCTATATTTTGGAAATGTCAAATAAGGAGTAAAAAAATAAAAAATAGCATCCTCTTCAAAGAAAGAGGATGCTATTTGAATATTTCATAATTGTAAAGGCTATACTACAATTAGTCTTCGCGTTTTTTCATTTTTTTATAGAAGGAAATAATTGGTTTGTAACGTTCGTGTACAAGGCCGATTATTTCAGCAATGATTTCTGTGAAGAAGATTAAAATGAAAAGAAGAATAATGGATAACCATAATGTTGCACTAGTGAAAATAATGGCATTTACACTAAAGAAGATACCGAATGCGTATATAATTAGTACCGTTTTACGATGAGAGAATCCCATTGCAAGCAAACGGTGATGTAAATGCGATTTATCTGGCGCTGAAATAGGTTTTTTATTTACGATACGGCGGATAATTGCGAATGCCGTATCAAATACAGGTACACCTAAAATGATAACTGGAACGATGAAGCTGAATAACGTTACACTTTTGTATAATCCAAGTAACGATATGACAGAAATACAGTATCCTAAAAATAGTGCTCCTGTATCTCCCATGAAAATTTTTGCTGGATGGAAGTTATAGAATAAAAATCCAAGTGTACTTGCAAGTGCAATTAGTGCTAGAGGTAAAATGATAGCTGTTCCAGTACCCCATGGGCTAGTGAAGGCCATATATGCCAGCGTTGCAAGTACGATAGATGAAATTCCAGCGGACAATCCATCTAATCCGTCAATTAAGTTGATTGCATTTGTAATACCTACAATCCAAAACACTGTAATTGGATAAGCAAGCCATCCAAGTTCAGTATCCCCGAGGATTGGAATATATAATACTTGCACTAATAATCCACTTTTTACAATCATAGCTGCAACTAATAGTTGTCCACCGAATTTTACCTTCGCAGATAGTTCGTACATATCATCTAAAATCCCGATGATTACAATGATAATCGCACCTAATGTTATCGATAACATTCTTTGTTCATATAACCCGCCAACAACAAATCCTACAGCTACACCGATAAATATTGCTAATCCGCCAAGACGAGGCATAATCTTTTGGTGTACTTTACGCGCATTTGGCTTATCTGTTGCTCCTATTTTAAAAGCTAATTTAATAACTAAAGGAGTAACGACGAGTACAGTGATGAAAGATGCCAAAATGGCATAAATCACTTGTGAGTCCATTAATACCCCACCTTTTTATAGTCTAACATAATTTTTTAGTTTATTTATCTGAAAATTATGATGTTTATTTGCAGGCTCATAACATATGGTATCACAAAAAGATTAGAATTCAATCTTTTTTTCTTTTTGTAGTAAGTGGAAGTGAATAGAAGATATGACAATTGTATATGGAATGTTAGCTCATTTAAGAAGGTTGCGTTTGTTGGTATTTATAATAGACCATTTTTGCGCCTCTCCTATAGTGAGTATTTTTATTTCAGTATTATAAGTGTTACACGTAGAAATGAGTAAGTCTCGTGTTAAAATATGGTAATTTATATTCTCTTATGTAATTTTACAAAAACTTAAAAAAGTATGGAAAAGGTAATTCATATAATAGAGAAGTAAAATGTTTTCTCATTTTTAATATGAGAGGAGGAAGCACAGGGGAATTCTATGTATTCGTATATTTTCTATTGTATATTCCTGTGCGAAGGGGAAATGAAAATTACGATAATTGGTACTGGATATGTTGGATTAATTACAGGAGTAGGTTTGGCAAAACTGGGACATTCGGTCACATGTTTTGATATAGATTATGAAAAAATTGAACGGATAAAACAAGGGGATTTACCTATTTATGAATGTGGCTTACATGAATTAATACATGATGCGTATAAGTGTGCAAAGTTAACTTTTACAACAAGTAAATTAAAAGCTTTTAACAATGCTGAATTTATATTTATTGCGGTTGGAACACCATCATTAGCAAATGGGAGAGCTAATTTAACGTATATTAAGCGTGCGTGTGAGGATATTGGGACGTACGTGAATAACGATATTATTGTTGTTACGAAAAGTACGGTTCCTGTAGGTACAAATGAAGCGATGCAGGGATGGATTGAGGCGAAGTTAAAAGGGAGGCACAAATTACATGTCGTATCGAATCCAGAGTTTTTACGAGAAGGTTCCGGTATTTATGATTTCTTCCATGGTGATCGTATTGTAATTGGAGCGGATGATGAGAAAGTTGCACTTAAAGTAGAGGATTTGTACAGTGCATTATGCTTGCAAACGTATATTACAGATATTAAGAGTGCAGAGATGATTAAATACGCGTCTAATGCATTCTTGGCTACAAAAATTAGCTTTATTAATGAAATTTCAAATATATGTGAGAAGGTAGGAGCAAATGTATTAGATGTAGCAAAAGGAATGGGGATGGATAAGAGAATTGGTACCCATTTTTTACAGGCGGGCATTGGATATGGGGGATCGTGTTTTCCGAAAGATACGAAAGCACTTGTACAAATGGCGGGAAATGTTTCTCATGATTTTCGTTTATTAAAAGCGGTCATTGAAGTGAATAATAAGCAGCAGTTGTTATTAGTTGAAAAAGCGAAAAAAGTAATAAATATGAATAAGAAACGGGTTGCAGTTCTTGGAGCAGCATTTAAACCGAATACAGACGATATTAGAGAAGCACCATCTCTTATTATCATACAAGAATTGATTAATATAGGTGCGGATGTAGTTGTATACGATCCGAAAGCAATTCAGCATGTACAACAAACATTTGGAAAGACGATACAATATGCTGAATGTATAGATGAATCGATTAGAGGCGCGAGTGCAGTTTTTATCGTAACGGAATGGGAATCTATTCGAACATATCCATTAGAAAAGTATGTACAACTTATGGGGGAGGCTATTCTATTTGATGGGAGAAATTGTTATACTAATGAGGATGCTAGAAAGCAAGGGATAGATTACTACTCAGTGGGACGAAAGAATGTTTGTAATAATCATGTTGCTACTATTCGATAAAAAGAGCAAGTTCCTTGTTTATTCTTATACGTCATAATAGAAACTGTAACTAGTGAGAGAAAAGAGGCAATAAAATGACTGAACGTTTAAAAGTAATGACAATTTTCGGGACACGTCCAGAAGCAATTAAAATGGCACCTCTTGTATTAGAGTTGCAAAAGCATCCAGAAAAAATCGAATCAATTGTGACTGTAACAGCACAACATCGTCAAATGTTAGATCAAGTATTAAGCATCTTTGGAATTACGCCAGATTTCGATTTGAATATTATGAAAGATCGTCAAACTTTAATTGATATTACAACGCGCGGTTTAGAAGGTTTAGACAAAGTAATGAAAGAAGCAAAGCCTGATATCGTCCTTGTACATGGTGATACAACAACAACATTTATTGCTAGCTTAGCTGCTTTTTATAATCAAATTCCAGTGGGTCATGTTGAAGCTGGACTTCGTACATGGGATAAGTATTCTCCATATCCAGAAGAGATGAATCGTCAATTAACAGGTGTAATGGCAGACCTTCATTTCTCACCGACAGCGAAATCAGCAACGAACTTACAGAGAGAAAATAAAGATGAGTCACGCATTTTCATAACAGGAAATACAGCGATTGACGCACTGAAAACGACTGTAAAAGAAACATACAGTCATCCGGTACTAGAGAAGCTTGGAAATGATCGCCTTGTACTGATGACAGCGCATCGCCGTGAAAACTTAGGTGAACCAATGCGTAATATGTTCCGTGCAATTAAGCGCCTTGTTGATAAACATGAAGATGTGCAAGTCGTGTACCCTGTTCACATGAACCCTGTTGTTCGTGAAACAGCAAATGATATTTTAGGAGAACATAGCCGTATTCATTTAATCGAGCCGCTAGATGTAATTGATTTCCATAATGTTGCAGCTCGTTCATACTTAATGTTAACTGATTCTGGCGGTGTTCAAGAAGAAGCACCATCACTTGGCGTGCCAGTTCTTGTTCTACGTGATACAACAGAGCGCCCAGAAGGTATTGAAGCAGGTACGTTAAAATTAGCAGGAACAGATGAGGAGACAATCTTTAATCTTGCTGATGAGTTACTATCTGATAAAGAAGCTCATGATAAGATGGCGCAAGCATCTAACCCTTACGGTGATGGTCGTGCATCAGAGCGTATTGTTGAATCAATTTTACAACACTTTAATAAGTAAATAAAAAAGAGCCAAATCGTATAAGATTTGGCTCTTTTTGTTATTCCTGATTTCTCATAATCCACTCTGCATGAGCATTTGTGGAAGGGGGCGGCTCAGTTGGTGTTTTGCTCGGGTTTGTTTCTTTCTTTGCTTTTTCGTTAGAGTTAGAATTTGAGTCAGGATTTGATGAATCGGTTTTTGTATTTGGATTTGTTGGGGTTTTTGCTTTTTCCCCTAGTTCTTTTTCTATTTCATTACGTACCGTCTCTACACCGATTGGATCTGGAAGGAAGTAATAAATACCGCCTATTTTTTTGTCTTCCCCTTCAAGTTTTAACGTTTGTATTGTAGAAGGATCAAAACCAGAAAGTTTATTGTAAAGAGCAAGTCCGTCTGAAATAGGAATGTCGGTTTTTATATACTTTCCAACGACAGCCGTTAAATCTTTAATTTTAAATACAGTAGAGGCAGAATTCAGTTTTTGAGCAACAGCGGCTAGCAATTGTCTTTGTCTAGCGGCTCGGCCGTAATCACCGTTTGGATCCTGCTTTCGCATACGGACGTAAGCGAGTGCCTCTTCACCGTTTAAGTTTTGTTGCCCTTGCTTAAATTGGATTTTTTTGTAGTAATCCACGTCAGAGCGCTCCCAAAAATCGAAAGGGACATCAACGGTAACACCGCCAACAGCATTAACGATACCTTTAAAGCCTTGGAAATCAATTTTAATATAATGGTCTACAGGAACTTTTAGAAAACCTTCGACAGTTTTGATTGCCATTTGTTCTCCACCATAAGCATGCGCAGCGTTAATCTTATCTTCTTTGTCCTTTCCGACAATTGGAACGCGACTATCCCGAGGAATACTCATAAGTGAAATCCTTTGAGTTTTCGGATTGACTGTCGCAAACATTAATGAGTCTGTACGTCCATTTTGACCATCTGTTGCATAATCTTCTATACCCATAATGAGGATTGTAAAAGGTTGCTTTGTAATTTCTACATCTTTAGTTCTTAAATCCGATTTTTCACGACTAAATCCACTATACATCCCCATAAGAGAAGTGTAGGAATTTAATATATAGACTCCTACACTGCCAAATAAAAATGCGAAAATAAAGAAGTAGAAAAGTTTTCTTCTTCGCTTCTTTTTTATTCTGCGATTTTGGAGATGATGATAACGTTCTTCCATATATAATCTCCTTAGTTCATTGTAGAGAAGTTCTTCACTACATTAATCTTTAAAGGTGATAATTTCATTATTCTTAGATAAGATCTTGCTCTAAGTACAACATATCTCCTTCTGTAATTGTACATTTCCCATTTGTTAATTCAATCATCCAATCTGTGAATGCTTGTTTTCCATCTTCTTCTACAAACGTATCGAATGTGACATTTTCTAAATAATGTATATCTTTAATGACATATTTTGAATTGCGTAATTCATTTTCTAGCTTGCCAAGTAAAGTGTAATCAATCTCGGTTTGTATAACCCGCACTAGTTTTCGTTCGACAATGCCGACGTGATTAATACCTTCGCTTGTACATTTTCCGTATGCGCGAATTAATCCACCTGCACCGAGTTTAATGCCACCGAAATAGCGTGTAACGACAACAACAGTATCTTTTAAACCGCGTTTTTTTAATACCTCTAACATAGGTACACCAGCTGTGCCGCTCGGTTCACCGTCATCGTTCGCTTTTTGAATTTGATCTTGTTCGCCAATTAAATACGCTGAACAGTTATGTGTTGCATTCCAATGCTGTTTTTTTATTTTTTGTATAAACGCTTGCGCTTCTTCTTCAGTTGTAGCTCTATTTACATAACAAATAAATCTTGATTTTTGAATGACAATTTCGTGTTCGCCATAGTCTTTTATTGTTAAATATTGTAATAACAATGGTATACGCCCCTATCTGTCAAAATGACTAGTACTTTACATTTTAAAAGCGGGCGTTTTTATATTCAAACATTTTTTATAAATAAGCTGAAATTTTTGATGAGTATTTTATCTTTTTGTTGTAATTTGTCGAGATGCTCAGTATAATTCTCAACCGGTATTTTTATGTATGGATGCACCTTTTTTAGTTTTCGTGTAAAATTAGGGGATAAAAATTTTTTATAAGGCAGGTACGAGAATGAAAACAGCTATTGTTACTGATAGTACAGCATATATACCGAAGCATATTCGTGACGAACTAAATATATATATGATTCCATTAAACGTTGTGTTTGGAACAGAATCTTATCAAGAAGAAGCTGAAATTTCAGTAGATGATTTTTATGTAAAAGTACGTGAGCAGGAAGAACTTCCGAAAACTTCGCAGCCAGCGATTGGAAAGTTTTTAGAGTTATACGAAGAATTATCTAAAGAATATGATGCAGTTATTAGTATTCATCTTTCAAGTGGAATTAGTGGTACATACCAAACAGCAACGACAGCTGGACAGATGGTAGAGGGTATTGAAGTATATACGTATGACTCTGAAATTAGTTGTGAAGTACAAGGATTTTATGTACGTGAAGGCGCGAAATTAGCAAGTGAAGGAAAAACACCAGAAGAAATTACCGCTCGTTTTGATGAAATGAAGCAAACGATGGACGCATATTTTGTAGTGGATGATTTACATCATTTACAACGTGGTGGAAGATTAAATAGTGCGCAAGCTTTCATCGGTAGCTTGCTACAAGTGAAGCCAGTTTTATATTTTAGAGAGAAAGTCATTATTCCATTTGAAAAGATTCGTACACGTAAAAAAGCGCTAAAACGTATCGTTGAAATTTTTGATGAACAAGCAAGTAAAGGTGTACCTATGGAAGCAGTTATCATTCATGCGCAACGTGAAGAGGAAGCGAATGAATGGAAGCAAGAATTAGAAGCAAAATATCCTCATGTCGCAATTCGCACGGGTTATTTTGGTGCTGTAATTGGTACGCATTTAGGTGAAGGTGCACTTGGTCTTGGATGGTATACGAAGTAATAAGATAGAAAAGGCTCTCTTTTTGAAGAGGGTTTTTTTACGGAAATGTTACGTATAGTTGACAAGTTAATATTTGGAAATGATAAAATGTACGTAAAATAAAATATGAGGAAAGTTTTATAACTTACTTTTTACAAGAAACTATATTATAATAGAAGAGAGGTGAAACATATGGAGCATAATTCTTGTTTATGTCCAAAGTTTGAGTCAGCTTTTACTTTGCTTAGTAAAAAATGGACTGGCTTAATCATTAAATCTTTGCTAGAAGAGCCGAAACGTTTTAGAGAAATCGCAGATATTATACCGAATATGAGCGATCGTATGTTGTCAGAGCGTTTAAAGGAATTGGAAAGCGAAGGCATTGTAGTTCGTAATGTTTATCCAGAAGTACCAGTTCGAATCGAGTATGGCTTAACTGACAAAGGAAAAGCGTTAGAAAGTGTTATGGATGAAGTCCAAAATTGGGCTGAGAAATGGATGAAATAGCGTTTCAATTTCATTTATATTTGTATTCGTATATTTAATAAAACGTAAGGGACACCTTGCGTTTTTTCTTTGTTTATAACAATGAGGAAAAATTAAAAAATTCTACACATACATACAAAAATATACGTATTTTGCGCTAGATGCACATATAATATTACATTTGTTTTACAAAAACGTAACATTGGCAAAAAAAATCCCGAATTATGGTATAAATTTTATAGGTTATATACGGAAAAAAGAAAAAGAAAGCGGTGTAAAAAATAAAATGAAAAAGCTAAAAATGGCATCTTGCGCATTAGTTGCAGGGTTAATGTTTTCAGGATTAACACCAAATGCATTTGCAGAAGATAATATTTCTGACGTGAAATCACAAATTAATACACAAAATGACACTTTACATAAACAACAACAAGAACGTGATGAATTACAAAAACAAATGAACGAATTAAATAAAACAATTCAAGGTTTAGATAAGTCTGTTCAAGAAAATGCTTCAAAGCTTGATGAAACAACGAAAAAAGTTGCTGATACTGAGCAATTAATCGAAAAGAAAAACAAAGACATTGCGGAACTACAAACGAAAATCGCAAAACGTGAAGATTTATTAAGAAAACGTTTAGTTGCGCTTCAAGAACAGCCGAATACGAACGTTGTAACAGAAGTTCTTGTAAACTCTAAAAACGTTGCAGATTTAGTTGATCGTTTAACTTCTGTTTCTAAAATTCTTGAGTCTGACGAAGATATCATGAAAACACAACAAGAAGATCAAGCGAACGTGAAAAAGGATGTTGCAACAGTAAAAGAAAAACAAAAAGAATTAAAAGAAGCACAAGCTCAAATTGAAACTGCTAAGAAAGAACTTGACGCTGAAAAAGCGAAAAAAGAAACAGCAGTAAACGATTTAAGTGGTAAAATGGATACAGTTGTAACGACGATGACAAGTACGGAAGATCAATTGAAAGAGCTTGAAAAACAAGCATTACAATTACAACGTATGGCTGAACAGGAAGCACAAGCAAAAGCTGCACAAGAAGCCGCTGCTCAAAAACAAGCAGAACAAGCTGCTAAAGAAGTGCAAGCGCCTGCTCAACAAGTTGCACCAGCGAACAACGGTGGACAAGCTCAAAAAGAAGAGCCTAAACAAGAAGCACCTAAACAAGAAACACCTAAACAAGAGAAGAAACAACCAGAGCCAGCTCCAGCTTCAAATGCGGGTGGCGTAATTGGTAAAGCACAACAATATTTAGGTATGCCATATGTTTGGGGAAGTGCATCTCCATCAAAAGGTGGTTTTGATTGTAGTGGATTCATTTCTTACATCTTTGGTGTAGGTCGTCAAGACGTTAACGGTTACTGGAACTCAGTTTCTAAAGTAAGTAGCCCACAACCTGGAGATTTAGTATTCTTCCAAGGTACTTATAAGGCAGGTCCATCTCACATCGGTATTTACGTTGGTAATGGCCAAATGATTCATGCTAGTGATAAAGGAATTGCGTACGGTGATATTAACAGTTCATACAACAAAAAACATTTCTTAGGATACGGTCGATTCTAGGATTTATAAACGAATAAAACACGTGTATAAAGTCGATAGCTTACTATTTTATAAGTAGGTTATCGGCTTTTTTGCGTTTTTACGAAATTACGGGAAAGGTTTATAGTTTGCTGGAGGTGATGGTCCATGTTATCTGGGAAACAGTTATTATTAGAAGAACTCTCTACAGACGTACGGGATAATTTAGATGATTTGAAGAAGAAGGGAGAGGTCGTATGTGTACAAGGTGTAAAAAATAAGGCTTCTACATATATGTGTCAGCGTTGCGGAAATATAGCACAAAGACTCTTTTCATCATTTTTGTGTAAAAGGTGTAGTAAAGTCTGCACATATTGCCGGAAGTGCATAACGATGGGGAGAGTTAGTGAATGTGCTGTACTTGTTCGCGGAATTGCCGAAAAAGAGGGAGAAATGGATGTAAACCCGTTACAGTGGAAAGGAAATTTATCTACTGGCCAGGAGTTGGCTGCGCAAGGTGTTATGGAGGCTGTTAAACAAAAAGAATCGTTTTTTATTTGGGCTGTGTGCGGCGCTGGAAAAACAGAAATGTTGTTTTATGGTATTGCAGAGGCACTTCAAAAAGGAGAAAGGGTTTGTATTGCAACGCCGAGAACGGATGTTGTACTTGAATTAGCACCGAGATTGAAAGAAGTATTTCCTTATATAAATGTAGCTGCTTTATACGGTAGGAGTTTAGATCGGGAAAAAGATGCAGCGTTAGTCGTTGCGACCACCCATCAGCTATTGCGTTATTATAGAGCGTTTCATGTCATGATTGTAGATGAAATAGATGCCTTTCCATACCATGCAGATCAAATGTTGCAGTATGCGGTAAAACAAGCGATGAAAGAGAAAGCGGCATGTATTTATTTAACTGCAACTCCAGATGAAGAGTGGAAGCGTAACCTTAGAAAGGGGAAACAAAAAGGTATCGTTGTTTCTGGACGGTATCACCGTCATCCGTTGCCAGTCCCCAAATTTTGCTGGTGCGGAAACTGGAAGAAAAGCCTCATCAATAAAAGAATTCCTCAAGTTTTACTACAATGGTTAAAAGTATACTTAAATAAAAAGCACCCCATTTTTTTATTTGTTCCCCATGTGCGATATATAGAAGAAATGAGTCGGTTATTGAAGTTGTTAGACGATAGAGTTGCCGGTGTGCATGCAGAAGATCCAATGAGAAAAGAGAAAGTTGCAGCTTTCAGAAAGGGAGAAATTCCTTTATTAGTTACAACGACGATTTTGGAGAGAGGAGTAACGGTGAAAAATTTGCAAGTTGCGGTTTTAGGGACGGAAGAAGAAATATTTTCAGAAAGTGCACTCGTACAAATTGCAGGCCGGGTAGGTCGTAGTTTTGAAGAGCCGTATGGAGAGGTCATTTATTTTCATTATGGTAAGACAGAGGCGATGGTGCGCGCGAAAAAACACATTCGAAGTATGAACAAAAATGCGAAAGAACAAGGATTGATCGATTAATGCATTGCTTACTTTGTGATGAGGATATTTCATACGCGATTAGTTGGTACAATTTTTTTGTTAAGGCTCACAAAAAGTATATATGTGATAGATGTGAGCAAAAGATTTCCTATATTATAGGAGAGATTTGTAGAGAGTGCGGACGGTCTTTAGATTCATTGCCAGCCGAATATAAAGAAGGTGACATTTGCAAGGATTGTGTACGGTGGATGAATGTGGAGAGTTATCGAACTTTGAAAAATCGTTCATTATACATGTATGATAATGAGATGAAAGGAATACTAGCACAGTTTAAGTTTCGTGGTGATGCTGAGTTAGTTCGTATTTTTCATCTTCCTTTTCGAAATTTATTTCAACAGTATTTTGCTAATGTTTCAACCGTTATCGCTGTTCCGCTTAGTAAGGAAAGGGAATATGAACGTGGCTTTAATCAAGCTGAGCTATTAGCAGCTTGTTTGCCTGTAGGTCTTTCTTATCCGTCATTAAGAAGAAGGGAAACAGAAAAACAAAGTAAGAAGACGCGCAAAGAAAGGATGTTGGGAAGCAATCCTTTTTATTTTCAGGGTGAAGAGATGTTTCATGGACAACATATTTTACTCGTTGATGATGTGTATACGACAGGTATTACAGTTAGACAAATTGGTAGTCTTTTATACGATAGAGGGGCAAATGAAGTTTCTAGTTTGACGCTCTGTAGAAGTTAATCTGTAACTGTCGAAAGAGATAATAAAAAGACGATAAGTCTTCTTTGACTTCGTAAGTTGTCATTCGTTATAGTCAGAATATGGGGCGAATGCCCTGATTTTTAGAGTGAAGGGAATGGAATGAACATGCAAGGAAAAGTGAAATGGTTCAATGCAGAAAAGGGATTTGGGTTTATTGAGCGTGAAGATGGTGAGGATGTGTTTGTTCATTTTTCTGCTATTCAACAAGATGGGTATAAGTCATTAGAAGAAGGGCAACAAGTGGAGTTTGATATTGTAGATGGAGCACGTGGACCACAAGCAGCTAATGTTGTGAAACTGTAGGGATATTGTTTTTGGGAAGAGAAAGCTGCGTTTGTGGCAACGTTATATATAGTAGAACCTCTTGTTTTTCGCAAGAGGTTTTTGTTATGGGGTGAATTGTCAAAAAGTTGTTTCTTTTCTGTAACGAATTGTCCACAGTTATATTCGTTACTCACGATGTTAATAGGATAAAATAAAGGTAGAAACGATGCATCTTTTCATTTCAACAAAAAACGATAAAAAAATCGCAATTCCACTAATTTTTTTAAAAAAGTTAGAAGGAGTTTTTAAGCCGATGTCGAAATTATAGTACATAGGCTTGAAAGGAGGAATTCATCTATGAAATTCAACATTCGTGGTGAAAATATTGAAGTAACTCCAGCATTAAAGGAATATGTAGAGAAAAAACTAAGTAAGTTAGAGCGTTATTTTGATACATTCCCAGAGATTAAAGTTAATTTAAAAGTATACTCTGACAAGCAACGTGTCGAGGTAACAATTCCGTTTACTGATTTATTACTTCGTGCAGAAGAAACTAATAGCGATATGTACGCTGCTATCGATTTAGTAGTTGATAAGATTGAGCGACAAATTCGTAAACATAAAACAAAAGTAAATCGTAAGTTACGTGAGAAAGGTTCTGTGAAAACTAACTTTATTCTTCCAGAAGCAGTAGCTGTTCTGGATGAGGTAGAAGAGGATGAATTAGAACTTGTACGTACAAAACGATTCGATTTAAAACCGATGGACGTTGAAGAAGCGATCTTGCAAATGGATATGCTAGGGCATAATTTCTTCGTCTTCACAAATGCTGATACAAATGAAACTAATGTTGTATATGGCCGTAAAGACGGAAAATATGGTTTAATCGAAACTAAATAATAATTCGAAAGCGCAGCCGAAAGAGGCTGCGCTTTTTTGGCTGAAAATAGATTTTTAAAAAACTTTTCCTAATTTAGAACGAGACATTCGGCCGATTGTTGTCATAGTTATAAGACAAGTGTTACAATTATCATTAGGTATATACATTTTAGTTTTTTTAATTAGGAGAAAAATTGGCATAACATACATTTGATTTTTATAACGACTGATTGTAATAGAAAAAGAAAAAACAATCGGAAGTTTTATTTTAATAAAAAAGAGGAGCGTATTTCCTATGATCGGTATTTTAAAAAAGGTATTTGATGTAAATCAACGCCAAATTAAACGTATGCAGAAGACAGTTGAGCAAATTGATGCATTAGAATCATCTATTAAGCCACTAACAGATGAACAATTAAAAGGAAAGACGCTTGAGTTTAAAGAACGTCTAACAAAAGGTGAGACAGTAGATGATCTACTTCCTGAAGCTTTTGCGGTTGTTCGCGAAGCTGCGACTCGTGTTCTTGGAATGCGTCCGTATGGCGTGCAGTTAATGGGTGGTATTGCTTTACATGAAGGGAATATCTCTGAGATGAAAACGGGTGAAGGTAAAACGTTAACATCTACATTACCTGTATATTTAAATGCTTTAACAGGAAAAGGTGTTCACGTTGTTACAGTCAATGAATACTTAGCACAACGTGATGCGAGCGAAATGGGACAACTTCATGAGTTCCTTGGCTTAACAGTAGGAATTAACTTAAATAGTATGTCACGCGAAGAGAAACAAGAGGCTTATGCTGCTGATATTACGTATAGCACAAATAATGAGCTTGGATTCGATTACTTACGTGACAATATGGTTTTATATAGAGAGCAGTGCGTTCAGCGTCCACTTCATTTTGCTATTATCGATGAAGTCGATTCTATTTTAGTCGATGAAGCACGTACGCCGCTTATTATTTCGGGACAAGCTCAAAAATCAACAGAGCTATACATGTTTGCAAATGCATTCGTTCGTACATTAGAAAATGAAAAAGAGTATTCATTCGATGTGAAAACGAAAAATGTAATGTTAACTGAAGATGGTATTACGAAAGCAGAGAAAGCTTTCCATATTGAAAACTTATTTGATTTAAAACATGTTGCACTTCTTCATCATATTAATCAGGCACTTCGTGCGCATGTTGTTATGCACCGTGATACAGACTATGTTGTACAAGAAGGTGAAATCGTAATTGTAGACCAATTCACTGGTCGTCTTATGAAAGGGCGTCGTTATAGCGAAGGTTTACACCAAGCGATTGAAGCAAAAGAAGGCGTAGAAATTCAAAATGAAAGTATGACGCTTGCGACAATTACGTTCCAGAACTACTTCCGTATGTACGAAAAGTTATCTGGTATGACTGGTACAGCGAAAACGGAAGAAGAAGAATTCCGTAATATTTATAATATGAATGTTATCGTAATTCCAACGAACAAAGATATTATTCGTGATGACCGTGCTGATTTAATCTTCAAATCAATGGAAGGTAAATTCAATGCAGTTGTTGAGGATATTGTAAATCGTCATAAACAAGGACAACCTGTACTTGTTGGTACAGTTGCAATTGAAACGTCAGAGCTTATTTCAAAAATGTTAACACGTAAAGGTGTACGCCATAATATTTTAAACGCGAAAAACCATGCGCGTGAAGCAGATATCATTGCAGAAGCTGGTATTAAAGGTGCTGTAACAATTGCGACGAATATGGCTGGTCGTGGTACGGATATTAAATTAGGCGATGATATTAAAAATATCGGTCTAGCGGTTATCGGTACAGAGCGTCACGAAAGCCGTCGTATTGATAATCAGTTACGTGGTCGTGCTGGTCGTCAAGGGGACCCTGGTGTAACGCAGTTCTATTTATCAATGGAAGATGAACTAATGCGCCGCTTCGGCTCTGACAATATGAAAGCGATGATGGATCGTCTTGGTATGGATGATTCACAGCCGATTGAAAGTAAAATGGTTTCTCGTGCAGTAGAATCTGCGCAAAAACGTGTAGAAGGAAATAACTATGATGCACGTAAGCAGTTATTACAATACGATGATGTGCTTCGTCAGCAACGTGAAGTTATTTACAAACAGCGTCAAGAAGTAATGGATTCTGAGAACTTACGTAGTATTATTGAAGGTATGATGAAATCTACAGTAGAACGTGCTGTTGCGCTTCATACACAAGAGGAAATTGAAGAAGATTGGAACATTAAAGGTCTTGTTGACTACTTAAATACAAACCTTCTGCAAGAAGGCGATATAAAAGAAGAAGAATTACGTCGTCTTGCTCCAGAAGAAATGAGCGAGCCGATTATCGCGAAATTAATAGAGCGTTACAACGACAAAGAAAAGCTTATGCCAGAAGAGCAAATGCGTGAGTTCGAAAAAGTTGTTGTATTCCGTGTAGTAGATACGAAATGGACAGAGCATATTGATGCGATGGACCACCTTCGTGAAGGTATTCATTTACGTGCTTACGGTCAAATCGATCCACTTCGTGAGTATCAAATGGAAGGATTCGCAATGTTCGAGTCAATGATTGCTTCTATTGAAGAGGAAATCTCTCGTTACATTATGAAAGCTGAAATTGAACAAAACTTAGAGCGTCAAGAAGTTGTTCAAGGTGAAGCTGTTCATCCATCTAGCGATGGCGAAGAAGCGAAGAAAAAGCCTGTTGTAAAAGGTGATCAAGTGGGTCGTAACGATTTATGCAAATGTGGTAGTGGCAAGAAATATAAAAACTGCTGTGGCATTGTAAGCTAATAAAAACTGCGGCTGTTGAATTCAGTTTGTTTTGCAAATTATAATAAAAAGGATTAAACTCTCTCCCTAATAAGTGGAGAGAGTTTCCCTTGTTTTCATACGAAAGTAATAGCAATTACATAGAGGTGAAGGAAATGGAATTAGTAGAAATTAGACAGGAATTAGAGAAAATGGCTAAGAGATTAGCGGCTTTTAGGGGGTCTCTTTGACCTCCCTACTAAGGAGAAACAAATTGCAGAATTAGAAGAAAAAATGATGGGCGCAGGATTTTGGGATGACCAACAAGGCGCTCAAACTGTAATTAACGAAGCAAATGCGTTAAAAGATATGGTTGGAAAGTTCCGTCAGTTAGACGAGACGTTCGAAAACTTAGAAGTAACGCATGAACTCTTAAAAGAAGAATATGATGAAGATTTACATGAGGAATTAGAATCGGAAGTAAAAGGCTTAATTCAAGAAATGAATGAGTATGAGCTTCAATTACTATTAAGTGATCCTTATGATAAAAATAATGCGATTTTAGAATTACACCCAGGTGCAGGTGGAACAGAGTCACAAGACTGGGGTTCTATGTTATTACGTATGTATACACGCTGGGCTGAAAAACGTGGATTTAAAGTAGAAACAGTTGACTACTTACCAGGTGATGAAGCTGGTATTAAGAGTGTTACTTTATTAATTAAAGGTCATAACGCTTACGGTTATTTAAAAGCAGAGAAAGGTGTACATCGTCTTGTACGTATTTCACCGTTCGATTCTTCAGGCCGTCGTCATACATCATTCGTATCTTGTGAAGTTGTACCTGAGTTCAATGATGAAGTTGAAATTGAAGTGCGTACAGAAGACTTAAAAATTGATACGTACCGTGCAAGTGGAGCTGGTGGACAGCACATTAATACGACAGATTCAGCAGTTCGTATTACGCATACACCGACAAATACGGTTGTAACGTGTCAGTCAGAGCGTTCTCAAATTAAAAACCGTGAGCATGCGATGAAAATGTTAAAAGCAAAATTATATCAAAAGAAATTAGAAGAGCAACAAGCACAATTAGATGAAATCCGCGGGGAACAAAAAGAAATTGGATGGGGCAGCCAAATTCGTTCTTACGTATTCCACCCGTATTCTCTTGTAAAAGACCATCGTACAAATACAGAAGTTGGTAACGTACAAGCAGTTATGGATGGAGAAATTGATCCATTTATTGATGCTTACTTACGTTCTCGCATCTAATAACCAGTGGGGGAATCCCCACTGATTATTAGCTTTAACAAATCTGACTTTTACGGGCAGCCCGACCCTCACCTAACTTCTTTGCTTTTGTTGAATTTTGAGGTAGGGGTCTTACTACCCAGTAAATAGTGGGATAAGAGAAAAAGCCAACAAAATTGTTGGCCCATGCTGAGAAAATAGAGGATATACAACGTTTTATTTATATGGATGAAGTACAGGGGAAGAGAAGTTGGAAACGACAACTTCTCTTTTTGATGGGGTTATATGCAGAATACAATGTTGTATATTGTTTTGTAAAAAGTAGAGAATAGTAAAACAGAGCGGCAATAGAGTAAGATTTTATAAAGAACTTTTTTGATTTGCCTTTTAAAAAGATTCTTTATAGAAGTTTTTACGTTGTTCACAGAATTGAAACAAATTATGGAAGCTTTATTTTATCAGGGTTCTCACTGTATTTTTCAAGAATATGAAATATACCTTAGTTTTTCTATATAAAGATAATGCTTATAATAAAAATGAGTGTGTTAGGAATGAAAAGAATATCAACAATGGGGAGCGATAGAATTGAAAAAGAAATTGTTGGCTATTGCACTAGGTACATCAGTCGTTTTTGCTTTAGGAGCATGTGGAAATAAAGAAGAGAGTAAACCTTCGAAACAATCTGCAAGCACAGATAGCCCAGAGCAAATTTATCAAAAAAGTTGTATAGGCTGCCATGCGAAAGATTTATCAGGAGCAACTGGACCGGATTTACGAAAAGTAGGGCAGAAATATGATGCAGCAGAGATTGAAAAGATTATTGAAAAAGGTCGCGGTTCAATGTCACCGGGAATTATTCAAGGTGAAGATGCGAAAAAAGTAGCTGAGTGGTTAGCTGAACATAAATAAAAAGAGAAAAATGGGCGAGTTGATTATATAATCTTATCTAAAAATGACTTTGGATAAGAGTTATAACAACTCGTCTCCTTTTTCTGGGATGTAACATAACTGTAACAAAAATGTATCCGAACTGGAAACCGTTTGATGTTACAATGAGGTTTGTAGAATTTTGCTGAAATATATTACATAGAGTAGTGGTGCGAATAAAAAGCATGTAAGTAAGCTGCCTTCAACAAGAATGGTTAAATGAAAATAAAGGATTCCTTTTTATTTTCACATGTACAGAAAAGTATTTCGAAAAAAAAAATCATTAAGCATTGGGTGATAAATAATGATAAAAATGACGAATGTTTATAAGGAGTACCCGAATGGTATGAAAGCCGTTGCTGGTCTCACAGTTAACATTAAACAAGGTGAATTCGTATACGTAGTTGGACCGAGTGGAGCCGGAAAATCTACATTTATTAAAATGATGTATCGTGAAGAAAAGCCAACTACAGGATCTATTAATGTAAATGGACTTACTATCGAATCATTGGCAGAAAGAGATGTTCCATATTTCCGTCGTCAATTAGGCGTGATTTTCCAAGATTTTAAATTATTACCTAAATTAACGGTATATGAGAATGTTGCGTTTGCTTTAGAAGTAATTGAAGAAGAACCAGATGCGATTCGTGAGCGTGTTACTGAAGTGTTAGGACTAGTAGGTCTAGATGATCGTGCAGACGCACTTCCAAGTGAACTTTCAGGTGGAGAGCAGCAACGTGTGGCTATTGCAAGAGCAATTGTTAATAGACCAAAGGTTGTAATTGCCGATGAGCCAACTGGTAATTTAGATATTGAAACAGCTCTTGATATTATGAAGATCTTTACGCGCATTAATGAGCGTGGTACAACGATTGTTATGGCGACGCATAATGCAGATATCGTAAATACAATCCGTCATCGTGTAATCGCGATTGAAGGCGGAAAAATTGTTCGAGACGAGATTGAGGGAGGATACGGATATGAAGGCTAAAACCCTTAGTCGACATTTGCGAGAAGGTGTAAAAAATCTATCCCGTAACGGATGGATGACATTTGCTTCTGTAAGTGCAGTAACAGTTACATTATTACTTGTAGGTGTCTTTTTAACAGCGATTATGAACATGAACCATTTTGCTACAAAAGTAGAGCAAGATGTAGAAATTCGTGTACACATTGATCCAGCGGCAAAAGAAGCTGATCAAAAGAAATTAGAAGAAGATATGAGTAAGGTCGCGAAAGTCGATTCTATTAAATACTCTTCTAAAGAAGAAGAATTGAAACGTTTAATTAAAAGTTTAGGCGATAGTGGAAAAACGTTCGAGTTATTTGAGCAAGATAACCCACTGAAAAACGTATTTATTGTAAAAGCGAAAGAGCCAACTGATACAGCAAAAATTGCGAAAAAGATTGAAAAAATGCAGTTTGTAAGTAACGTTCAATACGGTAAAGGTCAAGTTGAAAAATTATTTGATACTGTAAAAACAGGACGTAATATCGGGATTGCATTAATTGCAGGTCTTTTATTCACAGCGATGTTCTTAATCTCTAATACAATTAAAATTACAATTTATGCTCGTAGTACTGAGATTGAAATTATGAAACTTGTAGGTGCAACAAACTGGTTTATTCGTTGGCCGTTCTTGCTAGAAGGATTATTCCTAGGAGTATTAGGATCAATTATTCCAATTGGTCTAATTCTAGTTACGTATAATTCACTGCAAAGTGTGTTTAATGAAAAACTTGGCGGAACAATTTTCGAGCTTTTACCATACAGCCCATTCGTATTCCAATTAGCTGGTTTATTAGTGTTAATCGGTGCGTTAATCGGTATGTGGGGAAGTGTAATGTCAATTCGTCGCTTCTTAAAAGTATAAAAAGTTGCAAACATAATTCGTACAAGCTTATCATATAGTAGAAATAGGTAAAGGCATCACACGCTGTGTGATGCCTTTTGCTACACCACCTGTGTGTTTTGGAAAGGGGAATTCCGCATTGAAACGTAGAGTTGCAATTATTGGAATGGTTGTTGCATTTTTAATTGGTGCTGGTGGAATGTTTGCAGGAATGTCTGTATTTGGGGTTAACCCAGCAGAAGTAACGCAAACAATTTCGAGTGGGAACGCTAGCACGACGCAAGGGAATTTGGCAAAAATTAATGAGGCATATGGACTAATTGATTCACGTTATGTGGAAGACGTGAAAGATGACAAGTTAGTTGAAGGTGCAATACAAGGCATGTTGTCTACGCTGAAGGACCCTTATTCCACGTATATGGATAAAGAAACAGCCAAACAGTTTAGTGAATCACTTGATCCCGAGTTAGAGGGGATTGGGGCTGAGGTGAACAAAACAGACGGTAAGCTTATTATCGTATCGCCAATTAAAGGTTCACCAGCAGAAAAGATTGGAATTAAGCCGAATGACCAAATTTTATCTGTAGATGGAAACAGTGTAAAAGACTTATCGCGTGAAGAAGCTGTATTAAAAATTCGTGGTAAAAAGGGAACGACTGTCGCGATTGAAATTAAACGTGCAGGAGTAACTGATCCGATTGTATTTAAAATTAAGCGTGAAAAAATCCCAATCTTCACGGTAGTTAGTTCTGTGAAACAAGAGAGTGGAAAAGATATCGGTTATATGCAAATTACTTCTTTTGCTGAAAATACAGCGAAAGAATTTAAGGATCAGTTAAAAGAGTTAGAGAAGAAAAACATAAAAGGTTTAGTTATTGACGTTCGTGGTAATCCTGGTGGCTATTTAAATAGTGTAGAAGATATACTAGGAGAAATTATGACGAACAAAAAGCCGATGCTACAAGTAGAGCAGCGAAATGGTGAGAAAAAGCAAATCTCTACAGAGCTGAAAGAGAGGAAGCCATATCCAATTTCAGTATTGATTGATAAAGGAAGTGCTTCTGCTTCGGAAATTTTAGCTGGCGCATTGAAAGAAGGAGAAGGTTACGATTTAATTGGTGAAACAACATTTGGTAAAGGAACTGTTCAGCAAGCCGTTCCGTTTAAAGATGGCAGTAACATTAAATTAACGATGTTCAAATGGTTAACTCCAGATGGAAACTGGATTCATAAAAAGGGAATCAAGCCAACTGTAGAAGTGAAACAACCAGATTACTACCATGCGACGCCAATTCAAATTGAAAAAACACTTTCATACAATTCAAATGATGTGCAAGTGAAGCATGCGCAAGAGATGCTGAAAAGCTTAGGTTATGTACCGGGTCGTGAAGATGGCTACTTTAGTAAAGAGACAGAATCAGCACTGAAAGCATTCCAAAATGCGAATGAGATGGAAGCGACAGGACAGCTTGATAAAAAGACAGCTGAGGCAATCCAAACTAAAATCATTGAAAAAATCCGTTCTGGAGAAAATGATCTACAATTACAGGCAGCATTAAAATTAATAGCGAAATAAGAAGAAATACAGGCATTTTATTGCCTGTATTTTTTTGTGTTAAACAAACGTTTGTCCAGTTATGATAATATAAAAAGAAAGAATGATATAAATGGTGGTGAATGAGTTCGTGGAGGCATGGCTTTTTGAAATAATGCGGGCAGTTGGACGTTTTTTCTTGCACCCTGCTGTCTATGTATTTTTAATAAGTAGTATCTTCGTTGGATATTTACGTATATTACGAGAACGAAAAGATTTTTCTTTTAAAGTTTATGATATTTGGTTTGAATTGCGAACATCTCTATTTGCAGGGCTTGGATATGGATTAATCGTATCTATTATTACGATTGGGCTTGGACTTGTTGTTTCCAAGGCGAGCTTATGGGCCATTTTACTTTGGACATTATTATTTGGATTAACTGCTATGTATCGATATTTATCGGCAGCTTATACGTTTAGTATCGCAATTGTATGTGTTTTATTATCTTCTAAGCTGCCAGTTTCCTTCTTACAGCTTGGAGAGGGTGAAGAGGGTACGATTGTATCTCTTGCTATTTTACTAGGCATCATGCTTGTTGTGGAGGGCTTATTGATTTCTAAAAACGCGGTGAGATATTCTACACCGAGGATTAGGAAGGGGAAACGTGGGCTCAAGATTGGTCTACACGAATCGAAGCGTTTATGGATCGTGCCGATTTTTATTCTTGTACCAGGTGATGCGGTAACCCAGTTTATTTCATGGTGGCCTGTCGTTTCAATAGGGACAAATACATATTCTCTATTCCTCGTTCCATTTTTAATTGGATTTATGCGAAAGATTAGAAGTTATGAGCCGACGGAAGCTTTACTCTTTACAGGAAGACGTGTTTATGGATTAGCTGGTCTTGTACTTGTTTTAGGGGTCGCGAGTTATTGGTGGCACGTACTTGCTATTATTGCAATGGGTGTCGCAATGCTTGGACGTTTTACGATTTCGATGCAAGAAAAAATTGTAGATGAGACAAGACCGGCATATTTCGCTGCACGCAATGATGGACTTGTTGTGTTAGATACAATTCCAAATACAATTGGGGCCGAGCTGAATTTACTGCCTGGAGAAATAATTACGAAAGTAAATGGAGTCGTTCCAAGGAGTGCCGAAGAATTTTATGATGCGCTTCAAACGAAAACAACAGGAGCTTTTTGTAAATTAGAAGTGGTAGATACAAATGGTGAGCTTCGTCTTGCTCAAACAGCATTATATGCTGGAGGACATCATGAGTTAGGCGTTGTATTTGTTCAGCAAGAGCACGAGTGGGATTCGGAAGCGATGTAATAAAAATGAGGGTGTTACCACTAGGTGACACCCTTTTTGTTTGATTGGGAGCAGCAGTACATGAAATTTATATCGGCGATTATCAGAATATATCAGCGCAATTGAAAATATATCGACTTTATGGCAAAAAACGGCAACTATCGCAAACCTTATTTGTAGTTTCGTAGTCGAATAACTTGAATAATTATTTGATAATGGTTATCATTTAGGGAGTCTTTTAATTTGGAAAAGGGAGGAAATATATGCTACGTAAATTTTTTTCTTACTATAAACCGTATAAAGGTTTATTTATACTCGATTTTTCTTGCGCGGTTATCGCAGGATTACTGGAACTTGGTTTCCCGCTTATCGTAAATCAATTTATTGATAAGTTATTACCAGGACAAAACTGGACGCTTATTTTATGGGCTTGTTTTGGTTTACTTGCAGTTTATATGTTAAATGCAGGTTTACAATATGTTGTTACCTACTGGGGGCATATGCTAGGAGTTAACATTGAAACAGATATGAGGCAGAAATTATTTGATCATATTCAAAAGCTATCATTCAGATTTTTTGATAATAATAAAACAGGTCATCTAATTTCACGTCTTACGAACGATTTAATGGAAATTGGGGAAATTGCTCACCACGGGCCAGAGGATTTATTCATCGCCGTAATGACTTTAGTTGGGGCATTTTCATTTATGATGATGATTAACTGGAAGTTAGCGCTTCTAACATTCTTTGTAATTCCATTCCTATTATGGTTGGCGCTTTACTTCAATAAAAAAATGACGGGTACGTTTAGACGTTTATTCTCAGATGTCGCTGATTTTAATGCATGTATCGAAAATAACGTCGGTGGTATTCGCGTTGTACAAGCATTCGGAAATGAAAAGTTTGAGAAAGACCAATTCGCTGTGAACAACGCTCGTTTCCGTACAACGAAATTAATGGCGTATAAAATTATGGCGCTAAACTCATCCATTAGTTATATGCTCATGCGTCTCGTAACGCTCTTCGTATTAATATGTGGCACATGGTTTGTTCTGCAAGGTGAGTTAACGTATGGTGGATTTATCGGATTCGTCTTATTAACGAATATTTTCTTCCGACCAATTGAGAAAATTAATGCAGTTATTGAAAGTTATCCGAAAGGAATCGCAGGTTTTAAAAGGTATGTAGAACTTCTTGAAACAGAGCCTGATATTGTGGATTCTAAAGATGCGATAGAAGTAAAGCATGTACACGGTGATATTCACTATAACAACATTACGTTCGGATATGAAAATAAAGAACCGATCTTAAATGATATTAGCTTGAAAATACACGCAGGTGAAACAGTTGCGTTCGTTGGGCCATCAGGGGCAGGTAAAACAACGTTATGTAGTTTATTACCACGCTTTTATGAGCAGGAATCTGGGTCAATCCAAATTGATGGCATTGATACGAAAGAGATGACTTTATCGTCACTTCGTAAACAAATTGGAATTGTACAGCAAGATGTATTCTTATTCTCAGGAACGATTCGCGAAAATATCGCTTATGGAAATTTACAGGCTTCAGAGGCTGCAATTTGGCAGGCGGTAAAACGTGCCCAGTTGGAGGATTTAATTTACTCGCAACCAGACGGTTTAGATACAGTTATCGGTGAGCGTGGTGTGAAACTTTCAGGAGGGCAGAAGCAGCGTCTAGCAATTGCTCGTATGTTCTTGAAAAACCCGCCAATTTTAATATTAGATGAAGCGACTTCTGCATTAGATACAGAGACGGAACTTGCTATTCAAAAATCACTTGCAGAACTAGCTGTCGGTCGTACAACATTAGTTATTGCTCACAGGCTTGCAACTATTAAAAATGCGGATCGTATCGTCGTTGTAAATAAAGATGGTATTGCAGAACAAGGTTCGCATGAGGAATTAATTGAGCGAGGCGGAGGGTATAGCCGATTATACGAAGCACAGTTTAGTTCGTAAATATAATTTTTGCTGAATTCGTGCACCATAAGTAAGTGGAAATCTTATATGGGAGGCTATAAAGCATGATTGTAACAACAACATCTACAATTCAAGGGAAAGAAATTATTGAGTATATTGATATCGTGAATGGAGAAGCGATTATGGGTGCGAATATTGTTCGTGACCTTTTCGCATCTGTCCGTGACGTTGTCGGCGGCCGTGCAGGCGCTTATGAAAGTAAATTAAAAGAAGCGCGCGACATTGCAATGGAAGAGATGAAAACATTCGCAAGGCAAAAAAATGCGAATGCCATCGTTGGTATCGACGTGGATTACGAAGTAGTTCGCGAAGGAATGCTAATGGTTGCGGTGAGTGGGACTGCTGTCCGTATATAAAGTGAAACTTTAATCAGTGGGGGGCATCCCGGCTAGTTATTAGCCTTCACCAGCTGGGCATTTAATGCCCACAAGTAGCAAGATAAAGTGAAAAGCCGTGCTGGTGCACGGCTTTTTGTTATTGTGATGTCTAATATTATCTTTATGTCGAAGCCACGATATTTCTTGGGAAATGTGGAAGGCCCCGTCGATATATAGGGAAGACATTAGAGCGCTTCTTTACACCGCTGAATTTGAACTAATAATTTTTCATATTCTTGTTCAAGAAATGTGATGTCATCCTGATGATTGGGTATAGAAATCCGGCTGATGACTTCTGTTAATTTCGTTTGTAATCGCAATAATTCTTGTTCAGTAACGTTTACGGAAGCTTGAGTGGTTCTTTTAATGTATTGCTCGTAATTGCCATAGAATATTCTTGGTTCGCTCTCATCTACTTGTAGAATATGGTCTGCAACAGAACGAATAAAGGCACGGTCATGGCTAATGAAGAGTATAGTGCCAGGATACTCTTGTAACATGTTTTCTAATTCTTCCTGTGTTGTTAAATCTAAATAGTTCGTCGGTTCATCGAGCAGGAGCATATTATAGTTTCCTAAAAATACTTTTGCGAGTGCAACCTTCATTCGTTCACCCCCGCTTAGAACGTGCACAGGTTTATGAACAACTTCACGACGGAATAGAAGCCGGGCAAGTATTGTGCGAACGAATGCTTCTGTATAGTTGGTTTCTTCTAGAACGTTCTCTAAAATGGTTTTATCTGTTTTTAAAATGGATAGTGCTTGTTCAAAGTATCCAATTTTACAACTTTTTGAAAGCTGAATGCCACGCTCGTTTGTGAGAAGCATATTGAACAAAGTTGTTTTGCCACTTCCGTTTGCTCCTAAAATAGCTAATTTTGCACCAGGGGCAATAGTTCCATTCATATTTTTAAATAGTGTGCGGTCGCCTATTTTCTTTGTTGCTTTATTGAACTGTACTGCCACTTTACTATGAATGGGTGTATGGTATTGCACGTCAAACTGAGCCTGAGAAAGATCTTTTGGCTTTTCTTTCTTTTCTAGTTTTTCGAGACGTGTTTCTAATGCTTTGGCTGCTTTGCTAACCTGTTCTTGCCCATGAGCCCCGCTTAACTTATAAAGTTTAGATTCAGATGAACTGAACCGAGTTGGGATTTTTGTCATGCTAGAAGCACGTTGTTTTTTTTGTGAAATTGATTGCTCTAAACGATTTTTTTCTTGTATATATTGCTCATACTCTGCTTGCTTTTGTATTCGTTCACGTTCTTTTTGCTTTCGATAGTTGGAATAGTTTCCTTTATACTCTTGAATCATGCCGTCTTCAATTTCAATGATTTTTGTGCATATATTATCTAAAAAATCACGATCGTGCGATATTAAAACAAGTGCCCCTTTATAAGATAAAAGTGCTTTTTCTAATTGCTCTGTACCGGCCATATCTAAGTGGCTCGTTGGTTCATCAGCGAATAAAATGCCTGCATCTTGTTCGAGAGCATGGGCAATCTTTAGGCGCATTCGTTCGCCGCCGCTCATTGAATTTGCGACGTTTGAAATACTCCATTTTCCTTTTGCAAGAGAAGAAGCGGTTTCCAGTATTGTATCGCTAAGCTGTGGAATGATGGCGATAGAACTATGATGAGTTACTGTCCCTTTGTCAGCTTCTATTTCTTTACTTAATATTTGCAACAACGTAGATTTTCCAGCTCCGTTGACTCCAACGATTCCTATGCGATCGTGTGCGTGAATTTCTATTGATGGTAACGTAAATATGGTACGGTCACCAAAGCTCTTTTCAATATTACGTGCGAATAAAATAGTCATAAAAAAACCTCCCTAGTTTCACTAGAGAGGATAAACGTCGCCCTTCAATGTAAAAATCGTACATAAATAAACGATTTTTCACATGATCGTCTCGAAAGAAAGTATCGACAAATGGACAGACTAATCCCCTGCTAGTTTTCATCATTTTTGTTCACTATTTGTGATGGATGAAATAAATAAGAGAATTAGAACTTCATTGGTCAAAGTACCTTCCTTTCATAATATTATTTTTATTGTATGCGCATACAAATGGGTTTGTCAAACTTATTTCTGTTGGCTATTTTTAAATTTGCTATTATACAGTTGTGCCTTTGTAAGTGCTTCAGCATCATTTTTGATTTCATCCAATCCATTCGCATCCCCGATAATATACCCTTCAAATGATGAACCAACAAAATCAAAGATATACTGGAATTGAGAAATAAGTGGCAATGCTTTCAGTTTCGGATTGTCTCCGCCAACGGTGACGACGTACATTTTTTTACCTTTCATTTTCTCTTTGAAATGAAGAGAGGTATTGCGTAAGCTTTGTGACCAGCGATCAACGAAGTTTTTCATATGGCCGCTCATTCCGTACCAGTATAGTGGTGTAGCAAAGATAATCGTGTCGTGCTCTAGCATGCGTTTGGTTAATTGCTCGTAGTCATCATTTACAGGTTGAAATCCTTCAGCATCATGGCGTTGGTCTGTAATAGGGTAAATGGTATGGTCACGTAAATAAATTTGTTCTGCTTTCATTCCATCAATCATCATATATGTTAAGGCTTCCGTATTCCCATTTCGTCTTGAACTGCCGTGTATAACAAACATGCAATCATCCCTTTTCTTTTTCTTGTTTTAGGAGTGAAACGTGTTTTTGTAAATTCGTTTGAATGTTGGAAAGTAATGAGATTTGCCTTGTTACTTCATTGAGCTTATCTTCGTAAAGTGCAAGGATACTGCTGCATGGATTTTCGTATAGATGTGGTTCGATTTCGAGGCAGCGCAGCATTCTTGCGGTTTCTTCTAAATTTAAGCCGAGCTGTAAGTACATTTGGATAAGCTCTACTTTTTCAATGGCACTTTTATCGAAATCACGATAGCCGTTTGTGAGGCGATTTGAAGGGAGCAATCCCTTTTCTTCATAATGTCTTAGTGATCTTTCGCTAACGCCAGTTTCTTTTGATAACTCTCCAATTCGCACTGCATTTCACTCCTTTTACATGTATTGTAAACCTTCACACTAATGTGAAGGTCAACTCTGTTTTATCGCAAAAGAATCTACATGATTTAAAAACACTTGAATGGCTTTAGATGGAATGAAATATTTGCCACGCACGATGGAGAATGGACGAATTAGTTTTTCAGTTGGAACTTCGACGTGGAATAGTTCTTTGGCTAGTAGTTCTTTCCGCACGGTCCAATCAGAAAGTATAGCGATGCCAAGCCCGGCAGCGACGGCTTCCTTTACACTTTGAATGCTACTAAATGTAAAGAATCGTTTCATTTTTAAATGATGTTGATGAATAAAACGATCGCTATAGGCACGTGTCCCAGAGCCACTTTCTCTTAATACCCATACTTGGTCTTGAAGAGTAGCTTCGTTTATATCCTTGATGTGAAGTAATGGGTGATTTGGAGGGACGACGAGCTTCATTTCATCTTGCATAAACGTTTCAACGTCTACGTCAGCATATACGACTTGCCCCTCTACTAAGCCGATATCAATTTGATTAGAGCGAAGGCTTTGCAAAACTTCTTCTGTATTAGAGATAAGGGTATGAACTTCAACGTGCGGATTTTCATTGGCATAGTTAGCGAGTATTTTGGGAAGTAAGTATTCGCCAATTGTAAAACTAGCGCCGATGCGAAGTGTTCCTGTTACAACGTTATGTAATTCGTTAATTTCCTGTTTTGCATCATCATAAAGAGAGAGCATTTGCTTTGCATGTATATATAAAATGTTTCCAGACTCGGTCACTTGAACGTGCTTTGGGGAGCGCTGAATGAGTGTAGTTCCAAATTCATTTTCCAGGTTGCGAATGTGCATGCTTACACCGGGTTGTGAAAGGTTTAAAAGTTCTGCTGCACGAGAGAAATGTTTCTGTTCAACGACAGTCACAAAGATTTTCAAAATGTCGACGTTCATTTGTTAGGCCCCTTTATTTTTGTTTTTATTCTATCATAAGTATTTCTGATGATAGAGATTTAATATTGATATTAAACTTATTATAAAAACTCTCTTATAATGTAAGTAGAAAGAACATGCATGTTCCAATACGATTATTGGGGTGGTACAAGGTGGAACAAACACTTGTTATACAAAAGAAGAAGGGCTTTGGATTTTCGCAAGGTATTGGGATTACATTATTAATCGCCATTGCTGCGAAATATTTAGCGGAGCTTCCATTTTTAAATATTATGGGACAATTAGTAATTGCTATTCTAATTGGGATGATTTGGCGCGCAGCGATTGGAGTCCCTCCAGAAGCGATAGCGGGAACGAACTTTGCGAGTAAGAAGTTGCTTCGCTTTGGGATTATCTTACTTGGAATGCGATTAAATCTGGTTGATATTGCGAAGGCGGGGCCGAAAGTATTGGTCATCGCAGCGGTAGTTATTACATTCACCATTTTCGTTGTATATGGATTGACAAAAGTATTTAAAGTAGAAAAGAAACTTGGGATTTTAACGGCGTGTGGAACGGCGATTTGTGGTGCGGCAGCGGTCGTGGCAATTGCACCACAAGTGAAAGCAAAGGACGATGAAACGGCGGTTGGTGCCGCAATTATTGCTATTTTAGGTACGATATTTACGCTTATTTATACATTATTATATCCAGTGCTTGGCTTATCTCCGTACGGTTACGGTGTATTCTCGGGGGCGACGCTGCATGAAATTGCTCACGTAATTGCGGCTGCGGCACCAGGCGGTAGCACGGCTGTCGACATCGCGGTTATCGTGAAATTAACGCGCGTTGCGATGCTTGTACCAGTAGCGATTTTAATTGGGTTATGGTTTGGTAAGAGCGAGGGAAGCGAAGAAAAGAAATCGTGGAAGGAGCTTCCGATTCCTTGGTTTATATTCGGATTTTTAGCGATGAGTGCGGTGCATTCACTCGGGATTATCCCCGAAGTTGTTGCCGGCTATATTGTAATAATTGCGTACATGCTTATCGCAATGGCGATGGCAGGTCTCGGTTTAAATGTAGAGTTTAAAACGTTCCGTAAATTAGGAAGCAAAGCATTTGTAGCAGGGCTGATCGGCTCGGTTTGTCTTTCTATTCTTGGATATGTTCTTGTATGGGTATTAGGATTTATGTAGTAGAGGAGAAAGCTGTTCCAAAAGATATTTTGGGACAGCTTTTTCTTATGATTATAGCGCTATGGATTTCAGTATTTGTTAGTAAGTCGATATATTGGGAGAATCGCCGATATAAATGGAGTTGCGCTGATATATTTAGAAAATCGCCGATATAAATGGAGTTGCGCTGATATATTTAGAAAATCGCCGATATAAATGGAGTTGCGCTGATATATTTAGAAAATCGCCGATATAAATGGAGTTGCGCTGATATATTTAGAAAATCGCCAATATAAATGGAGTTACGTCGATATATTGGGAGAATCGCTGATATAAACTTAACTACTATCGTACTTTGTTAGAGAAGGTGTTCAGTGGAATGTTTTTCTAAAATTTGTAAAATGATCTTTACTTGTAATTGGAAAATATTTATAATTCAAGTAAAGATATCTTTACTTTTGAAGGTGGATCCTATGGGTGTGAAAAATAAAATTAAAGAATTAAGAAAGCAAAATCATATAACACAAGTTGAAATGGCAAAGGTGATGCAGGTAACGCGTCAGACGATTATAGCGATTGAAAATCACCATTACAATCCGAGTCTAGAGTTATCCCTAAAAATCGCCAAATATTTTGGGATGAAGGTGGAGGAAATCTTTACGCTGGAGTAAGGGGAGAGGAAATAAATGATAAGTTTGAGAGATTTCAATTAGATTAAACGTTTAAATATATAAGGACTGGTTTTGGGGTATTAATTAGTATGTTATCAATGAGCGTATTAACAAAGACTAGCAAATAGATATATAAAGGGGAAGCGGAATGGGATTACCGGTGTTATGTGTCGCTACAGCTATTTTTGCACTTCTTTGGGGAATGCAAAATTTCTCTCGTAATCCAGTGCCAAGTATTTGTATTATGATTGGTACTGTTGGTTTATCGTATTATTTATTAGTTTCAACTCATTACCATAAAACAGCAACAAGTGTTGTTGTTGGAGCACTTATTTTATTTTGTGGGCGCGCTGTACAAAAAGGATTATTTCCGTAAAAGCTGTTTATACAATGAGTATAAACAGCTTTTTGTATTTTTTTTACAAAAGTCTTGAAAGTTACGTAACGTCATCTTTTATAATGAAGGGGAAGAGGTGATGGCAGTGATTTCAATACAAGAATTGACGAGAGAGACAGGGGTAACAGTACGTACATTACGTTATTATGATCAAATAGATTTATTAAAGCCGAGCGGGAAAACAGAAGGCGGGCATCGTTTATATAGTGAAGCTGACGTAATACGTCTCCAACAAATTTTATTTTTAAAAGAAATGGGATTTTCACTAAAAGAGTCTGCGAATATGTTAGTAAAAGGTGAGCTTAACTTAAAGGATTCGCTTGAAAAACAACTTCGGTTTGTACAGGAAGAACAAAAGAAATTCAATCGAATGGAGCGCGTTTTACAAGCAGTTGTTTATTCGGTGGATGTGGAGGGAGAGCTCGATTGGAAAGTTATGTTTGAACTGATCCAGCTTTCGAAACAGTCTTCTCGTATACGTGAAATATTTCAAAATGAAGTATTTTCAAAGGAAGAACAAAAGTTGCTTCATAATTTGCCAAATATGAGTGAGGAAGATCCCAATGTGTTAGAGTGGGTAGATTTATTAAAGCAATTACGCACTTTTATGAAAGACGGTAAAGAAACTGCAAGTGATGAGGTGCAAGGGGCAATGAAGAGATTAATGCAGAAGTGTTTAGAAATGGCCAATGGTGATGAAGCGTTTTTAGATAAGTTATGGGAAGTTAGAAAATCGAAGGAAGATTCACAGAAAATGAGCATGTATCCAATCGAAGAAGAATTTTTATTATATATGGATGAAGCTTTTCGTATATATGATGAAAAGGAGAAGGATAAATGAGTATACTCGCAGAATATCGTTGGTACTTTTTAATTGGGGCAGAGATTGTATTTTGGTTATCGGCTATCGGTTTCTTTTTACTCCGTTATGGATTCCGTTTGAAGAAGGCAAGCTTTATTATGGGGATTGTACTACTCGTAAATGAAGTGTTCATTTTAACCTTAGGGGTAGTGGACTATTATCAAACAGGGAAGTTTTCTAACTTTCAGATTATTACCGTAATCATTTTATTGTATGCGGTCTTCTACGGGAAAAAGGATTTGAAGAAGCTTGATATATTTGTGCAAAAGTTAGCTGCGAAATGGCGGAATGAACCAGCGCCTATTATGGAAGAACAGGTAGAATTAACAGGTATGGCCTATGCGAAGCAGGAAATGAAAAATTGGGTATTACATCTTGTTTTATTCGTTGGTGTGCATATATTCTTTTTCTTCGCGTATGGATTTATTCCATTTGAACAATGGGGAAATTGGTTAGAATCGGGAATCGTTTTAAATAAAGCTGCAAGTCGCGTGAGCCAAGTGTGGGCAGTTATATTTTTAGTTGATACAGCAATTTCATTTTCATATGTTATTTTTCCGAAGAAGGAGAAAGGGAAAGAAAAGCTACTTTCGTAGAGGAAAGTAGCTTTTGCAGTATACAAATAATTCTTATAGGAGAGGATGACAATAGGGAAAAGAAGTGGTTTTATATGCCTACTTCTCTTTAGTTTAGTAGCATGCTCACAACCTAACATTACAATTGATAAGAAGAATGATGTCATTGTAAAGGAAGCAGTAACTTCTAATCTAGATAAATTTGAAAAGTTCGTTTTGAATGTGGAACAAGGGGAAGTTGATAAAGTAAGAATTGTACATTATACACATGAAGGTGATCCGGTTTTTCAAACGTTAGAGTATAGTGGAACAGATATAATTCATATGTTAGATAATAGGCAAGATCGATTTGCTGGTAATCATACAGATATAGATGAAGATAGTTGTAAAAGGATTGTTAAAGAGCAGCGTGAATTACAAACGGCTTATAGGTTAATAGACTGTGTGAATGAAAATGGGCGCAATGGATATGATTTATTATATGTACCTAAAAAATAGAGTTAGTAGAGGAAGGAAGTTTTGACTCCTTCCTTTTTCTATGTATATATTGTCGAAAATTTTACCGAATATCTGTTCGTTTTTTTAGGTTTTTTATGGGCATTCGTGGTAAAATAATAATACAGATTTTTATGAGGAGGTCGGATTTTACTTGGAACATCAATTTGAAATTATCTCAGCGTATTCCCCGCAAGGTGATCAGCCGGTAGCTATAGAGAAGCTTGTAGAGGGACTTAATAGTGGAAAGAAAAAGCAAGTGTTGCTGGGAGCGACAGGAACGGGTAAGACATTTACGATTTCAAATGTCATTAAAGAAGTACAGAAGCCAACACTTGTGATGGCTCATAATAAAACGTTAGCAGGACAATTATATAGTGAGCTGAAAGATTTTTTTCCGAATAATGCAGTTGAATATTTTGTTAGTTATTACGATTATTATCAACCAGAAGCGTATGTGCCGCAAACGGATACTTTTATAGAAAAGGATGCGCAAATTAATGATGAAATCGATAAATTGCGTCACTCAGCAACGTCTGCATTATTTGAACGGGACGATGTAATTATCGTTGCGAGTGTTTCGTGTATATATGGTTTAGGTTCTCCGGAAGAATACCGCGAGTTAGTTGTTTCACTTCGAGTTGGTATGGAAAAGGACCGCAATCAATTGCTTCGTGAACTTGTTGATGTACAGTACGGACGTAATGATATTGATTTCAAGCGTGGGACATTCCGTGTGCGCGGAGATGTAGTTGAAATCTTCCCGGCATCACTTGACGAGCATTGTATTCGAATTGAATTTTTCGGTGATGAAATCGATCGTATTCGTGAAGTAAATGCGTTAACAGGTGAAGTATTAGCAGAACGTGATCATGTAGCAATCTTCCCAGCATCTCACTTCGTTACACGTGAAGAAAAAATGAAGGTTGCTATTGAAAATATAGAAAAAGAATTAGAAGAGCGTTTAAAAGAATTAAATGATAATGGTAAGTTGTTGGAAGCGCAGCGTATAGAGCAACGTACACGTTATGATCTAGAAATGATGCGCGAGATGGGCTTTTGTTCAGGGATTGAAAACTATTCCCGTCATTTAACACTTCGTCCAGCGGGTGCAACGCCGTATACGTTATTAGACTATTTCCCGAAGGATTTCTTAATTGTTATGGATGAGTCGCACGTATCAGTGCCGCAAGTAAGAGCAATGTATAACGGGGACCAAGCACGTAAGCAAGTACTTGTGGATCATGGATTCCGTCTGCCATCAGCTTTAGATAATAGACCGCTCACGTTCGATGAGTTTGAAGAGAAAACGAATCAAGTCATTTACGTTTCGGCAACGCCAGGACCATACGAATTAGAGCAGTCACCGGGGGTAATAGAACAAATTATTCGTCCAACAGGGCTTTTAGATCCACCAATTGATATACGACCAATTGAAGGTCAAATTGACGATTTATTAGGAGAAATTCAAGATCGTATTGCAAAAAATGAACGTGTATTAATTACGACTTTAACGAAAAAAATGTCAGAGGATTTAACGGATTACTTAAAAGATGTAGGAATTAAAGTGAACTATCTTCACTCTGAAATTAAAACGTTAGAACGTATTGAAATTATCCGTGACCTTCGCCTTGGTAAGTTTGATGTACTTGTCGGTATTAACTTATTACGAGAAGGATTAGATATTCCAGAAGTATCACTTGTAGCTATTTTAGATGCAGATAAGGAAGGATTCTTGCGTTCAGAACGTTCGTTAATTCAAACGATTGGTCGTGCGGCGCGTAATGAAAACGGCCGCGTTATTATGTACGCAGATCGCATAACGAGATCGATGGGAATTGCAATTGAAGAAACGCAGCGTCGTCGTACTATACAAGAAGCTTACAATGAAGAGCATGGTATCACGCCGAAAACGATTCAAAAAGGCGTTCGTGATGTAATCCGTGCAACGACAGCGGCCGAAGAACCGGAAACATATGAAGCAACTCCTGCTAAGAAGATGACGAAGAAAGAACGTGAGAAAACAATCGCTAAGATCGAAGCAGAGATGAAAGAAGCAGCAAAAGCGTTAGACTTCGAGCGTGCAGCTGAATTAAGAGATTTACTATTAGAATTAAAAGCGGAAGGGTGAAAAGAGTGAGCATGAGCAAGGATTTTATCGTTGTAAAAGGTGCTAGAGCACATAACTTAAAAAATATTGATGTAACCATTCCGAGAAATCAGCTTGTTGTTGTAACGGGATTGTCTGGTTCAGGGAAATCATCATTAGCGTTTGATACAATTTATGCAGAAGGGCAGCGCAGATATGTAGAATCGTTATCTGCGTATGCACGCCAATTTTTAGGACAAATGGATAAACCGGATGTCGATACGATTGAAGGGTTGTCACCAGCGATTTCGATTGATCAAAAAACAACGAGTCGTAATCCACGTTCAACTGTCGGGACAGTGACGGAGATTTATGATTATTTACGTTTATTATTCGCACGAATTGGTACGCCGATTTGTCCAAATCACGGAATTGAAATTACATCACAAACAGTGGAACAGATGGTAGACCGTGTTCTTGAATATCCTGAACGTACGAAATTACAAGTGTTAGCTCCTATCGTGTCTGGACGTAAAGGTGCACATGTGAAAGTACTTGAAGATATTAAGAAGCAAGGGTATGTTCGTGTACGTGTTGATGGTGAAATGCTAGATGTGTCAGAAGAGATTACGTTAGATAAAAATAAAAAGCATTCTATTGAAGTTGTAATTGACCGTATTGTTGTAAAGGAAGGAATTGCGAGTCGTCTTGCGGATTCTCTTGAAAGTGCATTAAAGCTTGGCGGGGGACGAGTGTTAATCGATGTTATGGGAGAAGAGGAACTTCTATTTAGTGAACATCATGCATGTCCGCATTGTGGTTTTTCAATTGGTGAATTAGAGCCACGTATGTTCTCATTCAACAGTCCGTTCGGTGCATGTCCTTCTTGTGATGGACTTGGCTCAAAGTTAGAGGTAGATTTAGAGCTTGTCATTCCGAACTGGGATTTAACATTAAATGAACATGCGATTGCTCCTTGGGAACCGACAAGTTCACAATATTACCCACAACTTTTACAATCTGTGTGTAATCATTACGGCGTTGACATGGATATGCCTGTGAAAGATATACCGAAAGATTTATTTGATAAAGTGTTGTACGGGAGCGGTGAAGAGAAAGTTTATTTCCGCTATGTAAATGAATTTGGTCAAGTAAAGGAAAATGAGATTTTATTTGAAGGTGTTATTCCGAATATAGAGCGTCGTTATCGTGAGACGAGTTCTGATTATGTTCGTGAACAAATGGAGAAATATATGGCGGAGCAAGCTTGTCCGAAGTGTAAAGGCGGACGCTTAAAGCCTGAGAGTTTAGCTGTTTTCGTTGGTGATAAAACGATTGCTGACGTAACGAAATATTCTGTTCAAGAAGTACAGGAATTCTTCTCAAATGTTGAGTTAACGGAGAAACAACAAAAAATTGCTCATTTAATTCTAAGAGAAATTCAAGAACGTGTAGGTTTCTTAGTAAACGTTGGCTTAGATTATTTAACGTTAAGTCGTGCGGCTGGTACTTTATCAGGTGGTGAGGCACAACGTATTCGCCTAGCAACACAAATTGGTTCTCGACTCACTGGCGTACTTTACATCCTTGATGAGCCTTCTATCGGTTTACATCAGCGCGATAATGATCGTCTTATTCGTACATTGCAGGAAATGCGTGACTTAGGAAATACGTTAATTGTTGTTGAGCATGATGAAGATACGATGATGGCTGCTGATTATTTACTTGATATCGGACCTGGTGCAGGTATTCATGGTGGTCAAGTTGTATCAGCAGGTACACCAGCTGAAGTTATGCAAGATGAGAATTCGTTAACAGGAAAATATTTAAGCGGTAAAGAGTTTATTCCAGTTCCACTTGAAAGACGTAAAGGTGACGGACGTAAAGTGGAGATTGTCGGTGCAAAAGAGAATAACTTAAAGAATGCAAAGATGTCATTCCCACTTGGTACGTTTGTAGCGGTAACGGGTGTATCTGGATCAGGTAAAAGTACGATGATTAATGAAGTACTATATAAATCGTTAGCGCAAAAGTTATATAAAGCGAAAGCGAAGCCAGGTGCTCATAAAGAGATTAAAGGTCTTGAGCATTTAGATAAAGTAATTGATATTGATCAATCGCCAATCGGTCGTACACCACGTTCTAACCCAGCGACGTATACAGGTGTATTCGATGATATTCGTGATGTGTTTGCTCAAACGAATGAAGCGAAAGTGCGCGGATATCAAAAAGGACGTTTTAGCTTTAATGTGAAAGGCGGACGTTGTGAAGCGTGCCGTGGTGATGGAATTATTAAAATCGAAATGCACTTCTTACCAGACGTATACGTGCCGTGTGAAGTTTGTCATGGTAAACGTTACAACCGTGAAACGTTAGAAGTGAAATATAAAGATAAGAACATTTCTGAAGTATTAGGAATGACAATTGAAGATGGGGTACAGTTCTTCGCTAATATCCCAAAAATTAAGCGTAAACTTCAAACGCTTGTAGACGTTGGGCTAGGTTATATGAAATTAGGACAGCCGGCAACGACGTTATCAGGTGGTGAAGCACAGCGCGTGAAATTAGCCTCTGAATTACACCGTCGTTCTACAGGGCGTACGTTATACATTTTAGACGAACCAACGACGGGTTTACATGCACATGATATTGCACGTCTTCTAGAAGTGTTGCAACGTCTTGTAGAGAGTGGTGAGACGGTACTTGTAATTGAACATAATTTAGATGTAATTAAAACAGCTGATTATATCGTTGACCTTGGACCAGAGGGCGGGGACAAAGGTGGACAAATCGTCGCTTCTGGAACGCCAGAGCAAGTAGTAAAAGAAGAACGCTCGTATACAGGTAAGTATTTAAAAGAGATTTTAAATCGTGATAAAGCAAGAATGAAAGAGAAAATAAAAGAAGTAGAGCTATCGCAATAAGTTTATTACGAAAAACCGAGTGGAAATGACACTCGGTTTTTCGTTCATAGGGGGAGAAAATGGAGTTTATAGATGTTTTAAGAAAGAAAAATATGAAGGTAAGAGAGTTTCAAAATTGGGGTGTTTATTTTCGCAAGCGCTGGGAGGAGCATTTTGCAAACCATTTAAGTGATGAAGAAAAAGAAGACATTTTCCTTTATGGAGATAAGTATGGCTGTGGGTATCTTTGGCACATATTTAGTTATGAGAAGAAGAAGTGTTTAGAGGGGAAAGAAGCGGAGAACGCGTTTCATAATGAAGTGAAAAAGGAGTGCTATATCTTCTATCAACACTGTAATGATGTACTACTAATAAAAGATGCGAGTTTATTAAGTATGGATGATATATTACGTGAAACAGATGATATGTATAAAGGTGATATATATTGTAGATAAAGATTTCACTTGGACTTTTGTAAAAACTCATGAAGATAGATGGTGTGGTCCTTATTTTACTAGGAGATGTTAGTAGGTATACAAGCATGAAGGGTAGAATAAGTTGATATAAGTGTTTGTATGATACTTGCGTTTATTGTCTATTAGCGTATGATGAAATATATATGTCAAAAGGATGTGTAAGAAAATGAGATGGATTGTATCACTTCTTGTAAATAGCGTTGTGTTAATCGCTGTATCGGGACTTTTAAAAGGGATTGCACCAGACGCGTTTTACGTAGCAAATATACAAACTGCAATTATTGCGAGTATTATATTGGCGGTTTTAAATGTGTTTGTAAAACCATTTTTAATTTTAATTACGCTACCAATTACTGTTGTAACGTTCGGGTTCTTCTTAATTGTTATTAATGCGATTACGTTAAAAATAACAGATTCATTATTAGGAGATGCTTTTAATATAACAGGGTTTGGCGTAGCAATTATTGCGGCAATTTGTATTTCTATTTTTAATATGATAATTGAAAAGGCAATTGTTGAACCGTTATATGAAAAAAAGAGAAAATGACAAAAAGAAAAACATTTCATCATTCGTATGAAATGTTTTTTTCTATTTATGAGAAACCGTATTTCTTGTTTCCAGAAAAAAATGGTACAATATCCGGTAGAATGGAATTTTACATCAAACGAGACTGAACCCGCAGCGGAGTGGAGGTTTATACATATGCCAAAAGTAAGGACAAAAGATTTAATTGAACAATTTCAATTGGAGTTAATAAGTGGTGAAGAAGGAATTCATCGTCCGATTGATACAAGTGATTTATCACGACCTGGAATTGAAATGGCAGGATTCTTTACATATTATCCAGCTGATCGCGTGCAGCTTCTTGGAAAAACGGAGCTTACGTTCTTTGATACGTTAACGACAGAGCAAAAACAAGAGAGAATGAAAGCGCTTTGTACCGAGGAGACGCCATGTATTATTATAACTCGTAATCAAGATGTACCAGATGAGTTATTACAAGCATCACGTGAATCAGGCATGCCTTTATTACGTTCTTCTCAAACGACAACGAGATTATCAAGTCGTTTAACAAATTATTTAGAAGGTAAGTTAGCACCAACAACTGCTGTTCATGGTGTATTAGTGGATATTTACGGTGTTGGTGTTTTAATTACAGGTCAAAGTGGTGTTGGTAAAAGTGAGACAGCTCTTGAACTTGTGAAGCGTGGCCATCGCCTTGTTGCGGATGATAGTGTAGAAATTCGCCAAGAAGATGAAGACACATTAGTAGGAAGCTCACCAGATTTAATTGAGCATTTATTAGAAATTCGTGGTCTAGGTATCATTAACGTTATGACGTTATTTGGTGCAGGGGCAGTGCGAAATTATAAGCGTATTACACTTGTTATTAATCTTGAAATTTGGGATCAAAAGAAAAATTATGATCGCTTAGGTCTTGATGAAGAGAAGATGAAGATTATTGATACAGAACTTACGAAGATTACACTTCCAGTTCGTCCTGGTCGAAACTTGGCTGTTATTATTGAAGTGGCAGCGATGAACTTCCGTTTGAAACGTATGGGAGTCAATGCGGCACAACAGTTTTCTGAACGATTAATGAGTGCGATTGAGTTAGGGAATCAGGAGTAAACTTTGGAGAGGGAGGTCATACATATGCTGTTAGGTTCTGTACCACAGCTTGACCGCGTAGCCATCCAACTTGGGCCGTTTCCTGTTTATTGGTATGGGATTATTATCGGTACAGGTGTGCTATTAGGTCTTTGGCTAGCAACTCGTGAGGGAGAAAGGCTAGGTATTCCAAAAGATACATTTGTTGACCTTGTATTAATTGCAGTACCGATCGCTATTCTATTTGCGAGAATGTACTATGTTATTTTTGAATGGGAATATTACGCGCAAAATCCGAGTCAAATTATTAATATTCGTCAAGGTGGCTTGGCGATTCATGGTGGTTTAATCGGGGCTGTTATTACAGGTATTCTTTTTGCAAAACGACGCGGGCTTTCATTCTGGAAGTTGGCGGATATTGCTGCGCCGAGTATTTTATTAGGACAAGCAATTGGCCGATGGGGAAACTTTATGAACCAAGAGGCGCATGGTGATGAAGTAACGAGACAGTTTTTAGAAGGTCTTCATTTACCAGATTTCATTATTAATCAAATGTATATCGAGGGTGTGTATTATCACCCGACGTTTTTATATGAATCATTATGGAATTTTGCAGGTGTCATTTTATTACTCGCACTACGAAAAGTGAATTTACGACGCGGGGAATTATTCTTTACATATTTAATTTGGTATTCAGTAGGGCGCTTCTTCGTAGAAGGCTTACGTACAGATAGTTTAATGCTAGGACCACTTCGTATTGCACAAGTAATGTCAATTGGACTTGTTGTTATTTCTATTATTTTCATTATTGTGAGACGAAAAATGGGGCAAGCTGATAAAAGATATTCAGAAAATTAGAGACAAGTAGCATCTTATTATAAGATGCTGCTTCTTTCATATTCAGGAAAGCGAAAGGACTAGGGCGATGCAAATAAATACAGTGTTATTTGATTTAGATGGAACTTTAATTAATACAAACGAACTTATTATTTCTTCTTTTTTACACACTTTAAATACATATTATCCAGATCAATATAAGCGTGAAGATGTGCTGCCATTTATCGGTCCATCTTTGCATGATACTTTCAGCAAGATTGATGAAAATAAAGTTGAAGAGATGATTACATGTTATCGTCAATTTAACCATGAGCATCATGATGAATTAGTAGAAGAATATGAAACTGTATACGAAACAGTTCAAGAGTTGAAAAAACAAGGTTATAAAGTTGGTATTGTTACAACGAAAGCGAGACAAACCGTTGAGATGGGATTAAAGTTGTCAAAGCTTGATGAGTTTTTTGATGTTGTCGTGACAATTGATGATGTGGAACATGTGAAGCCACATCCAGAACCACTTCAAAAAGCGCTCGAGTTATTAAATGCGAAACCAGGAGAAACAGTGATGGTTGGGGATAATCACCATGATATTGTCGGCGGACAAAATGCGGGTACGAAAACAGCTGCGGTTTCATGGACGTTGAAAGGTAGAGCGTATCTAGAATCTTACAAACCAGACTTTATGCTAGATAAAATGAGTGATTTACTGCCGATTTTGTCCGGTATTAACCGATCATAAGTAGAGGAGAGGATTAAGTGCGACGGACAACGCGCTATCCTGTTTCAGGAGAGAATTCATTATGGAATGTGTATAAAACCGTGTCTTTTTGGAAGGTAATGAAAAACTTTATTATTATTCAAATTGCACGTTACACACCATTTTTATCTGTGAAGAATTGGTTATATCGTACGTTTTTAGGAATGAAAGTAGGAGAAAAAACATCATTTGCACTTATGGTTATGCCCGATATTATGTTTCCCGAAAAAATCACTGTGGGTGACAATTCAATTATCGGATACAATACAACGCTTTTAGCGCATGAATATTTGATTCGTGAATATCGACTTGGAGAGATTGTCATAGGAAATGAAGTGATGATTGGAGCGAACACGACAATCTTACCGGGGGTAAGGATTGGAGATAGCGCCATTGTTTCGGCTGGAACACTTGTCCATAAAGATGTACCGAGCGGCGCTTTCGTAGGTGGAAATCCAATGCGTATTATTTATACGAAAGAGGAAATGGCGGCTCGAGAAGGTTGATGCTAAAAATGTAACATTTCTTTTCTTTTTTTATGAATAAAAAGGAAATAATTGAGTATAATATACTGTTTTGTTTTTTACGGAATCGTTTATACTTATAGATAGAAGAATGTGTGAGCGAAGAAAACAAAAAACTGGAGGATATATGGGGAAAAATCAAAGGATATATAAGGAGAACGGACAAGTTATCTCTTTTAACCAATTAGCGGACTTCTTTTATAAAAAAGGGATGAGGGCTTACAAAGGGCAAAAATTGCAAGATGCAATTAAATATTTTCGAAGAGCGGCACAAAGCGAGAAGGAGCCGTTTATTTTATGCCAATTAGCAATAGCGTTATCTGAGGCTGGTGAATACCAAGAGTCGAATCAGATATTTCTAAAGCTTGCTAGATCCAACCCTGAACTTGAACAATGCTATTATTTTATTGCAAATAATTATGCATATATGGGTTTATTTCAACAAGCGAAGAAGTATGCGGATCGATATTTAGAAGTTGCGAAAGAGAAGGAATTTGTAGAAGATACATTAGAATTGCTTGAGATTATGGAAGAAGAAGCAATGGGTGCGGAAGAGATTGAGGATGAAGATGATTTAATTGTTATGCAAGAAGAGGCAAATCGTTATATTCGTAATGGACAATTAGAAGAAGCAATTGCTACATTAGAAATTGTTACGAAAGATTATCCGGAATTTTGGTCGGGTCATAATAATTTAGCCATCGCACATTTTCAATCTGGTAATGTAGACAAAGCGTTGAAATTAACGGAAATGATTTTAGAGAAAAATCCTGGTAATATACATGCGCTTTGTAATACGCTTATTTTTCTATATTCAATTGGGGAACATAAACAAGTAGAAGCATTAGCGGGACAGCTAGTTTCAGTATATCCGATTTCATTTGAACATCGTTTGAAACTTGGAACGACCCTTGCAACAATTGGTTATTTCGAGCATGCATATAAGTGGTTCAAAGTATTAAAGCGTCAAGGATATGAGGGAGACGTAAGTTTTTATTATTGGTTTGCGTATTCTGCGTATATGGTGAAAAATCAGCAAGTAGCTGAAAAAGTGTGGCAACATGTAGTAGAATTGCACCCTGATAAAAAAGGAAAAGAGCCGTGGAACGCACTAAATTTAGCGGATGAAGGGCAAAACGTGTTGTTTGAAGAATTACAAAAGTCATTTCAGCAAAGTGCGACGCTAGAGGAGCAAATGCTAGCTTTATATTTAATGAATGAATTGTCAACACCAGAGAAGGTCGGATTCTTTTTTGATGTAACGCAAGTGAAAAATGGTGTTCCAATTGTATCGCAACTTGCAAAGTATTTCTTTTTACTTAATAGTCATAAAGGTATTCCTGCTGATTTACAGCAATTTGAACAATGCGCGCGAATCGCGGACGCATTATATAATTATACGAAAAAGGACGATGAACTAATCGAAGAGTGTTTACACTTTTGGTTTTGTACGTTCATACGTTTATATACATCCGGGTCTGTTTTTACAAACGTGTACGGTTGGTCGGCGGCAATTGAATATATTGTGCGCGGCGAACAAGGAAATAAGATGACACAGTCGGAGCTTGGAGATGTATATAATGTATCTGTAGCGACTGTTCGAAAGTATGTGCAAGCTGTTAAGCGTACGCACACATAGTATAAGCAAATCATTGGGAAAAAAATGATGCTAACAGTATAATGAGGGTAACTTAATTGTGTAGGAATGGATAGGAGTGAATGGTGTGTCAGAAGAAAAAATTTATGATGTCATTATTATTGGTGCAGGACCAGCTGGTATGACAGCTGCAGTATATACATCTCGTGCGAATTTAAGCACATTAATGCTTGAGCGTGGTATTCCAGGTGGCCAAATGGCAAACACAGAAGATGTAGAAAATTATCCAGGTTATGAGTCTATTTTAGGACCAGACTTATCAAATAAAATGTTCGAGCATGCGAAGAAATTTGGTGCTGAATATGCATATGGTGATGTGAAAGCAGTCATCGATGGTAAAGAATATAAAACAATTATTGCTGGTAAAAAAGAATATAAAGCACGTGCAATTATCGTTGCAAGCGGTGCAGAATATAAAAAAATTGGTGTGCCAGGTGAAACAGAGCTTGGCGGCCGCGGTGTATCATATTGTGCAGTATGTGATGGGGCATTCTTTAAAGGAAAAGAACTCGTTGTTATTGGAGGCGGAGATTCAGCTGTTGAAGAGGGTGTGTTCTTAACGCGCTTCGCATCAAAAGTAACAATCGTTCACCGTCGTGATACTCTTCGTGCACAGAAAATTTTACAAGATCGTGCATTCCAAAACGAGAAAGTGGATTTCATTTGGAATCACACTATAAAAGAAATTAATGATGCAAATGGTAAAGTAGGAAGTGTAACACTTGTAGACGTAAATAGTGGAGAAGAGAAAGAAGTAAAAACTGATGGCGTTTTCGTATACATCGGTATGTTACCTTTATCAAAACCATTTGTTGAACTAGGTATTACAAATGAAAATGGTTACCTTGAAACGAACGAGCGTATGGAAACGAAAGTTCCTGGTATTTTCGCAGCAGGTGATGTTCGTGAAAAAATGCTTCGTCAAATTGTAACGGCAACAGGTGACGGTAGTATTGCTGCACAAAGTGCACAACATTACGTAGAAGAATTATTAGAGGAATTAAAAACTGTAACAGAAAAATAAGGGGTAATACTCCTTTTGAGAAGAAAGCTACCGATAGGAGCTTTCTTTTTTTATGTAAAAATGTCAAAGTTTTGTCAAAAACAATTAGGATTATAAGCTTTCTTATTGATATACTGGACTTTACGGAAAAAATCACTATAAGAAATGAGGAATTTATTCAGTATGGAATGGCGTAATATATATCGTGGATTTTGTATGGGAGTTAGTGATTTAATTCCTGGTGTGAGCGGCGGTACAATCGCTGTAGTGTTAGGGATTTATGAACAATTGCTTGCGGCAATTAGCGGGTTCTTTAGTCGTGAATGGAAAAAACATTTAGGATTTTTAATTCCCCTTGCAGCTGGTGTGGTGGCAGCGTTTTTAACGTTAAGTCACGTTATTAAATATTTACTTGCAAATCATTATGAACCGACTCAATTTTTCTTCCTCGGTTTAATTATTAGTATATTACCGATGTTAATGAGAGAAGCTGATGCAAAGGCGACGTTTAAAGGTAAGCACATCGCTTTATTAATAATTGCAGCTATTCTTGTTGCGATAACAGCGTTCTTTAAGCCAGATAAGGCAGCAGATCCAATTACGACGTTAACAATTTTAAATGCAATCGGTTTATTTTTCGCAGGATGGATGGCTAGTATGGCTATGCTCCTTCCTGGAATTAGCGGATCGTTTATTTTATTAATTATTGGTGTTTATCCAACGGCAATTAACGCTTTAACTACACTTAATTTACCATTAATTATGGTTATTGGTGCTGGTGTTATGGTCGGATTTGTTGTAAGTAGTAAAGGAATTAGCTTTTTATTAGATCGTTATAAAAATATGACATTTGCAGTAATTATTGGACTTGTTATCGGTTCGATTGTAATTGTTTTCCCTGGTATTCCAACTGGCGGATTTTCAATTGTAAGTTCGATCATTACCTTCATTTTAGGATTTACGATTGTTACTTATTTCGGTAAGAAATAAAGAATGTAATCCCCTTAGCGATAAAAATCGTTAAGGGGATTTTTATGTGTGATTCATTGTAATTGCAAGCATTTAGATTGCTTGTTATAGAAAGCTTTTTTACAATTGTTGAGGACTATGTGTTTAGCGAAAGAGGACTGGCTCCTTCGTTGTAGCAAACTGTTTTTGATAGTATAATGAAATGAGTATGCAGTGATAAATTTTGCTGCAAGTAGCTGAGGTGAAGAAACATGCAAAGAGTGACAAACTGTGTGTTAATTAGAGATAATGAAGTACTCTTACTCCAAAAACCTCGCCGAAATTGGTGGGTTGCACCAGGCGGGAAGATGGAGCGTGGTGAGACAGTAAGAGATTCCGTTGTTCGCGAGTATCGTGAAGAAACAGGTATTTATTTAAAGAACCCAGCGTTAAAAGGGGTCTTCACCTTTGTCATCCAAGAAGGTGATAAAGTTGTTTCTGAATGGATGATGTTCTCCTTTTTAGCGACAGATTTTGCAGGAGAAAACAAACTAGAGAGCGAAGAAGGCATCATTGGTTGGCATACATTTGATAAGATTGATGATTTAGCAATGGCGCCAGGAGATTATCACATTATTGATTATTTAATTAAAGGGAATGGTATAATCTACGGTACATTTGTATATACCCCAGATTTTGAGCTGCTTTCATATCGATTAGATCCGAGTTAAATTGCCAAGGAGAGGATACGATGACAGAGAATAATGATATAAAAATGGTGATTATTACAGGAATGTCTGGAGCCGGAAAAACAGTAGCTTTACAAAGTTTTGAAGATTTAGGATATTTTTGTGTAGATAATTTACCGCCGATGTTATTGCCGAAGTTTATTGAGCTTATGTCGGATTCAAAAGGGAAAATGAATAAAGTAGCGCTTGGCGTTGATTTACGTGGCCGAGAGTTTTTCGAACATTTATGGGGAGCGCTTGATGATTTATCAGAACGTACATGGATTATTCCTCATATTTTATTTTTAGATGCGAAAGATAGTACGCTTGTAACTCGTTATAAAGAAACGAGACGTTCGCATCCGCTTGCGCCGACTGGTTTGCCGTTAAAGGGAATCGAAGCGGAGCGTAGTTTATTAACAGATATGAAGGCACGAGCGAATATTGTGCTTGATACATCGGATTTAAAACCGAAAGAATTACGTGAAAAAATTGTTCATTTGTTTTCTACTGAAACTGAGCAAGCATTTCGTGTAAATGTTATGTCCTTTGGATTTAAGTACGGTATTCCAATTGATGCAGATTTAGTATTTGATGTTCGTTTTTTACCAAATCCATATTACATTCCACATATGAAGCCATTAACAGGACTAGATGAAGAAGTTTCGTCGTATGTACTGAAATTTAATGAGACACATAAGTTTTTAGAGAAACTGATAGATCTCATTACTTTCATGCTGCCTCATTATAAAAGAGAAGGCAAAAGTCAACTTGTAATTGCAATTGGATGTACAGGTGGACAGCATCGTTCTGTTACGCTTACAGAGTACCTTGGGAAACATTTGAAACCAGAGTATAGCGTTCATGTATCTCATCGTGATGTGGAGAAGAGAAAGGGCCATTAGGGGATGAAAAAAGAGAGAAAACCTAAAATTGTCATCATGGGAGGAGGAACTGGACTCTCTGTTTTATTAAGAGGATTAAAGCAATATCCTGTTGATATTACAGCAGTTGTTACAATCGCTGATGATGGTGGCAGTTCAGGTAGATTACGTGATGAGCTAGAAATTCCACCCCCAGGTGACATTCGTAACGTACTTGTTGCACTATCGGATGTAGAGCCCCTGGTGGAAGCTTTATTTCAGCATCGTTTCACAACGGGAGACGGACTGAAGGGTCATGCGTTAGGAAATCTATTATTGGCAGGTATGACCTCGATTACAGGAGATTTTTTTCATGCAATTACAGAAACGAGTAAAGTATTAAATGTCAGAGGACGTGTATTACCAGCAGCGAATCAAAGTGCAGTACTGCATGCGGAACTAGAGGATGGAGAAATTGTAACAGGTGAATCAAAGATTCCGTATTTCGGAAAGAAGATTAACCGTGTCTTTTTAACTCCAGAAGACGTAGAGCCGTTGCATGAAACGTTAGCTGAGATTAAACGAGCTGATTTACTTGTTTTCGGTCCAGGAAGTTTGTATACGAGTATATTGCCGAATTTAGTTGTTAATAAAATTGGGGACGCTGTTCTTGCTGCAAAAGCAAAGAAGGTATATGTATGTAATGTTATGACACAAGCGGGTGAAACGATGGGGTATACTGCGTTTGATCATGTGCAGGCGTTACATGATCATTTAGGGCAACCATTTATCGATACTGCAATTGTAAATAATCGTGATATTCCTTGTGAATTACGCAAGTTATACGAGGAAGAAATGTCGACACCAGTTGTAGTGGATGAAGAGCGTTTTGCTGAAAATAATATTGATGTCATTCAAGATAGATTAGCGAAGTATGATGAGCGTGTTGTAAGGCATGATACGTTAAAGTTAGCTTCTATTTTATATTCACTGTTATAAATGTGCGTTACCTCGTTTTGAGGTAACGCTCCTCATTCATATAGGACAAGATTTTTGTTCCATAATAATCGTATAAGGAGGTGTTGACTGTGTCATTTGCATCGGAAACAAAGAAAGAGTTGACGAATCTTGAGGTGAAGGAATGCTGTGAGAAAGTAGAATTATCAGCATTACTTCGAATGAACGGGTCGCTTTCTTTTTCAAATCGTCGTCTATCTATCGATATTCAAACGGAAAATGCGGCAATTGCAAGAAGGATTTATACGCTTTTGAAAAAAGGATATGACGTAACGGTAGAATTACTTGTTCGTAAAAAAATGCGATTGAAGAAAAATAATGTATATATTGTGCGGCTTGTTGAGAAGTCTCGTGAAATATTAGCAGATCTCCATATTGTCCGGGACGACTTTTCATTTATTCGAAATATATCACAAGAATTAATTGAGAAGAAATGTTGTAAACGATCGTATTTACGAGGTGCATTTTTAGCAGGTGGTTCAGTAAATAACCCAGAAACATCATCTTATCATTTAGAAATCTTTTCGTTATATAAGGAACATAATGATGCTATATGTGAACTGATGAACGGATTTGATTTAAATAGTAAGACGTTGGAAAGAAGAAAAGGGTACATTACGTATTTGAAAGAAGCAGAAAAAATTACGGAATTTTTAAATATTATAGGTGCTCATAACGCACTTTTAAGATTTGAAGATATTCGAATTGTTCGTGATATGCGTAATTCAGTGAATCGACTAGTGAACTGCGAAACAGCTAATTTAAATAAAACAATTGGTGCAGCGCTAAGGCAGATTGAAAATATCCGCTATATTGATGAGTCAGTTGGTCTAGATATTTTGCCAGATAAACTAAGAGAAATTGCGCAACTACGAAGAGATTATCAAGATGTAACATTGAAAGAGTTAGGTGAGATGGTATCCGGGGGGAAAATTAGTAAATCGGGTATTAATCATCGTTTGCGTAAAATCGATGATATTGCAGAGAAATTACGCGCGGGGGAAACGATAGCAAAAAAATAAGAGGTTAAAGGGGAAATGGAGCTGTGGTTCAAAAACAGGTTAAAGTTTCATTAAAAAACGGCTTGCAAGCACGTCCGGCTGCGTTGTTTGTACAAGAGGCAAATCGCTTTCATGCAGATATCTTTATCGAGAAAGATGGAAAGACAGTAAATGCAAAGAGCATAATGGGGATTATGAGCTTAGCAATCGGAACTGGTAGCATGATAACAATTACAACAGAAGGTTCAGATGCAGAAGAGGCTTTAGAAGCATTAGCTGCATATGTACAATAAAATGGCTATCGCGCATGTGCGATAGCTTTTTTGTTTTTGCTGTTTACTTAAGGGGAGTTTGCGGGATAGGGGGTATGTAGCTGGTTTGTCCTTGTCGTAGATTGTCGGTAAATCGATATGTTGTGTCGAACCGTTGATATATTAAAAAAATCGTTGATATAATTTGAGTTTTGTTCGATATAATTGAAAAATCGTTGATATATTTAGGGGGATACCAGGATGGGTATACAGACGGAGGGCATGATAATAAAAAAGCGCCCTGTAATAGGGCGCTTCTGCTTTTAAGTGTATCCAGCTCCGGCGGCTAGAATCTCCGGTCGCTTCGCCCCTTCATTCGAGGCAAAAGGGCCTCGGATGAAGGGGTTCCAACTTCCTCCTGTTCTAAACGAGCCGCTTCCGCTTTAAATCTATTAACGATTTGTAAAGATCTTATCAATTAAGCCGTATTCTAAAGCTCTTTCTGCTGTCATGAAGTTGTCGCGGTCTGTGTCGCGTTGTAGTACTTCAAGTGGTTGACCTGTGCGGTCAGCAAGAATTTGGTTTAATTTTTCACGTAAGAATAGGATACGTTTTGCAGCGATTTCGATTTCAGTCGCTTGACCTTGTGCTCCGCCAAGTGGTTGGTGAATCATTACTTCACTATTAGGAAGAGCGAAACGTTTTCCTTTTTCACCTGCTGCAAGTAAGAATGCACCCATAGATGCAGCCATACCGATACAGATTGTTGATACTTGTGGTTTAATAAACTGCATTGTATCGTAAATTGCCATACCTGCTGTGATAGAACCACCAGGGCTATTGATGTAGATGTGAATATCTTTTTCTGGATCTTGAGATTCCAAGAATAAAAGCTGGGAAACAATTGAGTTAGCTACGTTGTCATCAATTGCACTACCAAGCATAATGATGCGGTCTTTTAATAGTCGAGAGTAAATATCGTAAGCGCGTTCTCCACGATTTGTTTGTTCAATTACTGTAGGAATTAAATTCATCTGTTATTTCCTCCTTCTAAAGCTTTCTTAGTCTTATAATACAATTATGGTCAATAAAGGTCAAACGAAACCACTTTAAATCAAAAAAATATGTAGTTGTACCATGAAATATTCGCTATGTTTTTGAAATTCCCTGCTTATGTATCTTCAACATCATAACCGAATTACATAAATTTAAACGTCATGAAAACTGTAGAAAAAAAGAAAAGAACGCCTTTTGATTGAAGCGTTCTTTCGATATTTATTCTTTTAAAAGATAGGTTACTCTATTTAAAATCTTTTCGATTTGTTTCGCGTTTTTACTATACATTTCGCTTGCTGATTTCGATTTTGTTTCTAAAGAAAATAGCTCAAGATCAGCATGACATTTTTTTAAAGATGCCAATAATAAAGGTTTGTTTTGAGGAGAAGGCATTTGGAGTTTGTCATTATAAATGTCGATAGTAAGTTGCCCGTACGAGTCAACTTGACCGAGAAAAACATTTTCAATGACAACGCCGAGCTTTTCTAATTCTGAATGTAGCCAAGCGCGGTTATGCCCGCTTGATGACAGAGGTTCATCTAGTACATTTCCATCCATAATAACAGTTTGTGGTTCCTTCTCGTTTGGTACTTTTAAACCTACGTCTTTTGCTGTAAGTGGTTGGCGATCTTTCTTTAATAATACATTTAATTCACCGCTCGGTTCTAGTACAGCAAATTCAATATCCGCTACGCTGAATGCATTTTTTCCTCGGAGTAGTTCAAGTAATTCGTCACTTGTATATTTTTCTTTCTTTAAGTTATCTTCAAGTATTTTTCCATCTTTTATTAATACGGTAGACTTCCCTTCAAAAAAATCTCGAGCTGTTTTGTTCTTTAAAGAGAGGATTCCTGTGAAAAAGGGTACCGCAGCAAAAATGAGTATCGCAAAGACGCCATGGAAAAACTTTTGATCGAGCCCTGTAGATACTTGGGCAGCGATGTCACCAATCGTCATTCCAGCTATGTATTCAAAAAAGGAAAGTTGGGAGATTTGTCTTTTCCCTAACCATTTTGTAATAGCGAATAACATGATTAATATAAAAACAGAACGGAGAATGACAAGTGTCCATTCAGGTAGGTGAGACATAGCGATTTCCTCCAGTCTGCTTAAAACCCTTTATATTGAGGTTCTTCACGTTCTAATACTGAAACTCTATCCTTAACATCAGCGATGACGCTGTCCATTTCTAACATACATTCATGAAATACGCGTTTTGATTCTTCATCCTGTGAATTTAATGAAAGGGAACTTAAACTTGCTTGAGCACCCCTTAAACTAGCAAGACAAGTTTTTACGCTAGCGATAACAGTCATGCAAACACCTCTTATCCTTTCGGTTTAAATAGTAATGCTCCAATGAAGCCGAAAATAATCGCTGCGGATACACCTGCGCTCGTTACTTTAAACATACCAGTAATTACGCCGACGATTCCATGTTTTGCAGCTTCTTCCATCGCGCCGTGAACGAGGGCATTTCCAAAACTTGTAATAGGTACAGTTGCCCCAGCTCCGGCGAAATCAATTAGTGGTTCATACAAATTGAATCCGTCTAATATAGCTCCAGCAACAACGAGTGTTGCCATTGTATGAGCTGGTGTTAGTTTGCCGACATCAAACATAAGTTGTCCAATTACACATATAAGTCCACCGATTACAAAAGCCCAGAAGAAAATCATTGCGTTGCACCTCCAAATTCAATCGAAACGGCGTGGGCGATACACGGAATCGTTTCTTCTTGTTGGAATGTAAGTGGAGATAGTAAAGCGCCTGTCGCAACGACAAGTATTTTTTTGAATTCTCCTCTTTTCATTCGGTTTAATAAGTGACCGTATACGACTGTCGCTGAACAGCCTGGACCACTTCCGCCGGCTATTACAGGTTGACCTTCTCTATAAATGAGTAGTCCGCAGTCTTGAAATTGTTCACTCGTTACTTCTGTTCCATGTTTATGTAGTAAGTCATAAGCAATTTCGCGTCCAACATGTCCGAGGTCGCCTGTTACGATTAAATCATAGTGAGATGCATCAAGATTTCTTTCTCTTAAATGAGCTTCAATTGTATCGACAGCAGCAGGGGCCATTGCACCTCCCATATTAAATGGATCAGTTAATCCCATATCAACAATGCGCCCAATTGTGGCGGAAGTTACTCTTGGGCCATGTCCTGTATCGCTTAAAATAGCTGCGCCCGCACCAGTTACTGTCCACTGGGCCGTAGGAGGTTTTTGACCACCATATTCAGTTGGATAACGAAATTGTTTTTCCACGGCAGCGTTATGGCTTGAAGCTCCAGTTAATAAATATTTTGCGCCTTTTGCATTTACGATACTTGCACCGAGCGCTAAACCTTCCATAGAAGTAGAGCAAGCGCCAAATAATCCGAGATAAGGTGTGCCAAGTGTGCGGCATGCAAAGCTAGTAGGCGTAATTTGGTTAATTAAATCTCCAGCGAGAACGAATTGAATATCATCTTTCCTAAGTCTCGCTTTTTCTGTAGCACGGCTACAAGCTTCTTCAAACAAAATTTTATGTGCTTTTTCGTAGGAATCTTGTCCGAGCCATAAATCTTCATGAAGGGTATCGAAGTCTTCAGGGATTTTTCCCTTTGCCTCAAAGGGGCCACCGATTACACCTGTTGAAATAATAACTGGTTTGTTTTCGAATACCCATGTTCGGTGTCCTTGTAACATTTATAACCCTCCCCATTGAACGAGAATCGTTTTAATAAGTGCGATGACGAAAGCGGAAAATACGCCAAATAAGATGACTGATCCTGCTAGTTTAAACATGTTACCACCAACGCCGAGAACGAATCCTTCTGTACGGTGTTCAATACATGCGGCAATAACAGAATTACCAAATCCAGTGACGGGAACTGCGGTACCAGCACCAGCAAATTGTCCAAGGCGATCGTAGACGCCAAATCCCGTAAGTAGCATGGAGATAAAAATAAGAGTTGCAACGGTAGGGTTCCCGGCAGAGCGCTCAGTGAAATCAAAATACGTAATATAAAAGGTAGAAATCAGTTGGCCTATTAGACAAATGAATCCGCCGACGAAAAAAGCTTTTATACAATTTTTTAAAACGGGGCGCTTCGGTTCGCGCTGTTGTTCGAATTTTTTATATTCTTGTTGTACAGGTGTTAAGTTTTTATCTTTACTAGACATTTGAATCCTTCCTTCTCTATTAGAAAGCTTAAATATTAGATCCCATTTCTGATTGAATGAGCTTCAATTGTTTTTTGATGCCGTCGTTACTTACTTTCTTTTTCTTAATTTTGTTTTCAAGTTCTTCTATGAGCATAAAGATCTTTTTGTCTGTACTTACATGAATATCAAAAGTAGGATTTTCATCACTTAGTTTCTTTTTTAATTTACTTCGTAAAGGTTTTAAACCAAATCTTTCGTGATGTTCAGGTTTGATGGCTATGTAAAGATCTAAATTTGTATTAACTGCGGTAGCTTCTATAATTCCCTCCATAGCAAGAGCTCTTTTCTTAGCGTCTTGCGATATAGATTGATTAAAGGATTCTGTACTCATTTTTGTTAATTTAGGACCTTTTTTCTCATCTGTTCGCTTCGATTCTTCTTTCTTTACCTTTTTATCTAACGGGCTATTATCACATCCGGTAAGTGAACCGAATAGCAGCATAAATAACGCGGTTATGATTCCGAGTTTTCGCATTATAATCATTCCATTTCTATCTGCATTATGTAATGTGAGAAAAAGGATGATTGCATATCACCCTTTTTCTCACATTGTGTACCATTAGATGAAATGGTACTTTCGGTTATTGCTGTGAATATTGTGGTTCTTCTTGTTGGACTTCTTCAACGCGTGGGTTTAAAGAATCAATAATAGTTTGCGTTTGCTCTGCAGCTGTTTGGAAAAGTTGCTTTGCTTGTTGGTTATCCGTATCAAGAGCGAATCCCTCTAAGCTAGCTTGTGCACTTTTTAATCCAGAAACAGTTTGCTTTAGTTTTGTAATTACAGTCATTGAATGAAGCCCCCTTTGGAATATCAATTCAAAGTTTATAATTTGTGAGTTGAGGTGAATTTATGTTTGGAAAATTTAGGTGTATTACACGTGTAGATTACAATTTTGTAATGAATACGTAAGGGTAAGCGATAGTGGAAAAACTTTTTCTCATAGAATAAAGAATGTAAAGCAAGTTAAAAGGATATGTTAAGGAGAGGAAAATGGGTTTAATTGGGATTTTTTATATTAGTTATTGGTGTGGCAAGCTTTTCTCATAATGAGGTGATTGATAGATATAATCCGCTTGTGAAAGAAGACTTTGTATATGTAAAAGCGAAAGAATCCGGCCGATTATCCACAGTTGGAGAGGTAGCTGGAGACTATAAATTTACTGGTTAATCCGCTTCGGGTGAAGAAAGAGATGTTAAGTTTTATGCGCCGCGTGGACTTAGAGAAGGGGCATATGTAAAGGTTAAAACAAAAGGTGAATATATTGAAACATACTAAGAAGTACAGCCAAATTAAATTCCAAAAGGGATTAAAAAGAAACTAGATAAATAAGATGGTTAAGAATTGCCTCCTAAATGTAGAAATTAGGGGGCGTTTTTATGCAGGAAAAAGCGTACGTACAATGTGTTATCAAAGAGTTTTTATTGATTTAAATGGTTTTTATTGCTATTATTATGAAGAGAAAATGAAGTATATTTTATAATCATGCGCCCATAGCTCAGTCGGATAGAGCGGTGGTTTCCGGTACCACGTCTGCCGGGGGTTCGAATCCCTCTGGGCGCGTTAAAAATCCCTAACTTACATCGTTGTAAGTTAGGGATTTTTTTATTCATAATTGTATTGTTTGTCCTGTAAATACCAGATTGGTAAGGGTTATGAATTAGTGGATGCCGTTGAACCAGCTTGCGCTTTATTCATTTTAAATAATGATAAATTCATTATATATTGCAAAGTAAAGGCTGCAAGTATAATGAAGATCGGGAAGAAGAAATAGCGATAACGAATTTGAACTTCAGTCACTAAGTAAATGAGAAAAGCACCGATAATCAGAATTTGAAAATACTTCATGTTTAAATTTTTAAATGGAGAACTGAAAAGAAAAATAAAGACAGAACCCATGCTCAGCAACATAATCAATACATAGTGTATAAAGTCTAGTTTTATAAATGAAACATCGTTGATAGTATTTCTGGCGATATCATTTATAGGGATATATGCATAAGAATCTGTTGGACTACCCCACATAATAATATTTTTTTTGTTCATAAGAGGGATAAGGTCGGTTAAATTTTCGGTTCTTTCTTTAATTAATTGTTTTTGAATTCGATTATGTTCCTCTATATCAAAATCGACAATACTTTGTCTTAATTTAGCGAAGTCCTCTAAGGAATATTGGCCGTTAGATTCTTTATTCAAGCCTATAACAAATTTCCAGCCAGAATCCGCATTGGTTATTGGGTTATGTGAAATATTAAGCATTACAGGAATGTAGGCTAAAGTATATAAGATAACTAAGTATGTAGAAATAAATGTTATAGAAGAAATGAAATTCCTTTTTAAAATATTGCTGTGAAAGAATAAAAGGAAAAGCCCGGCAGCTATTAAAAATAGGATTCCAATAGGATAAATAATATTTCCTAAAGCGAATAGCAGACCACCAAAAAACATATTTATGTAATTTTTATTTCCATCGCGTGCTAATAGGTGATACGTTCCCCAAGAAAACAACATCATAGAAAGATGCTGATTTGTGAGCACAGGGACTAGTAAAAATAAGTTAATAGATGTTACGTATAAAATGAAACCAAATCGCCCAAAGGTTTCATTGTTTAATCGGTGTTTAGCTATGTAAAAAATAGCTAAACCTGTTAGCAATGTATACACAATATTCAAGAACTGTAAGGCAAAGTAACTATGTGAGGTTAATGTAAGAACAAGTGCCTCGTAAATTATAAAGCCCAACTGAGTAGTATTCCAAAAGAAGTACTGATTATCCTTAATGGCTTTCATGTTGCCAGCGGCTAATTCTTTAGCTCCATCCAACATGTACTGAAAATCAGAAATTGGAGACGAAGGGACTAATTTAATAATTATGATAGATATCAGTAGATAAACGATGCTTATCGTATAGACGTATTTTTTTGTGCTTATATTTCTTGTTAAGAAAACGAGGGCATATATGAAAATGATGAAAGCACATATCCCAAAGATGATAAAAGGACTAAATGCCAAATCTTGTTGTTGAAAGATACTCCAACACATGATTAGCAGAATGATACATGATGCCAGGTTAACTCCTAATGAAGGTATACTTCGAAGTATTTTTTGCATGATTCATCTCCCGTTCTAATTGTTGTATATAGTGGAAAATTTTACGTTATAAATTTAGTTCTTTCAATATTTATAGTTAAAGATTTGTTGTTTTCTATGAAATTTTATTGTTTTATACACGAGAAGATAGAGTTGTATTCTATCTTCTTTTTTATTTCCCTATTGTTATATCTAGTGATAAGATTTACTATTAGTATGTGGTTCTAATTTTTGTGCACTATTATTTTCTTTCAATATTATTCAAATTTCGGTTGTAAGTTGTAAATCTCATTAATACATATAAATTAATAATATTTTGGAATGGGTGTCTGCGATAGGATTCTCCTTTTACCAAACTTATTGTACAATAGAAACAAGGGGGAGATTAGTTTGAAGGCAAGTCTTTTACAAGAACAAAGCTTACGTTTGGCAATGACACAAGAGTTAAGGCAAGCGATTACAATGCTTCAGTATAATGTACAAGAATTATCGGAGTTTTTGTATGAGCAATCGTTAGAGAATCCCCTTATTGAGTTAGGTGGTTTTGAGAGGGAGAAGAAGAAGAGCTCTAACAAAAGTAAAAGTACCAGCAAACAAGTCGATAATCAGATGGAAATCTACAGTGTGGATTCCATGACGATTCAGCAACATTTATTAAATCAAATACAGTATTATAAAATAGAAGAAGAAGAGCGAAAAGTAGCTTCTTTCATTATTATGAACATGGATGGAAATGGGTATTTACAAGAAACGAATGAAGAGTTAGCAGATCTCCTTTCTGCACCGCTTCATGTAGTCGATCGCTCTGTAGAGATTGTCCAATCACTTGAGCCGGCAGGGGTAGGAGCACGTAATATTCAGGAATGTCTAATTTTACAATTGAAGCGCTTACAAAGAAGGGATGGATTAGCGGAAGATATTGTAGAGGAGCACTTTGCTTATTTCGTGAAGAAGGATTGGCGAAAGCTCGTTCATGTGCTGAAGTGTAGTAATGAAGAATTACAATCGGCGGTGAACTGTATTACATCATTGCAGCCGAAACCAGGCCTTGCGTATTCTTCGGATAAACCACTGTATATTGTGCCTGACATGGCAGTGAAAAAAGAAGGCGATCGCCTCGTTTTACAGATGAATGAGAGAAATATGCCGAGAATTGAAATTCACTCTGAGTACAGTGCACTTCTTAATAATAGTGAAAGTGAAGTAGCATCTTACGTTTCAGAAAAGTATCAGCATGTGCAATGGATTATGCGCAGTTTGAAACAGAGAAAACAAACACTTCTGCAAGTGATGACGATTATTATGGAAAAACAACGTGATTTCTTTTGGGAAGGTCCAGCGTATTTGAAGCCACTCGCTTTAAAAGAGGTGGCGGAAGAGCTAAGTGTGCATGAGTCTACGATTAGTCGTGCAACAAGAAATAAGTATGTGCAAACACCACACGGTTTATTTGAGATGAAATCGTTCTTTAGTAATGCAGTTTCGACGACAGAGGATGAGGCAGTTTCAACGAAGCGAGTGAAACAGTTTATTCAAACGCTTGTGGAAGCAGAGAACAAGAAAAAGCCACTCTCAGATCAAAAGATTTCAAAATTATTAGAAGAAGAGCATGAAATTGTTATTTCTCGAAGAACAGTGGCGAAGTATAGAGAACAAATGCATATCCCAGCTTCATCATTACGAAAAACGATCGGATAGGTGAAGAAGATGAAAGTTGTACTATATACAAAAGTAGATTGTGGTCTTTGCGTGCAGGCGAAACAAGTTTTACAAGAAGTACAATGTGAATATTCTTTTCAAATCGAGGAAATAGATATATATGAAGATAATGACCTTTTAGAAAAATATCATTTAATGATTCCGGTTGTAGAAATAGGCGGAAAACAAGTAGAATATGGTAACATTCACAAAGGTGTCATAATAAACTATATAAAGAATGCAGTTAAGAGTTGAATAAGTTTCTATCTCCTGTTACAATAATACACGTAGCAGGGATTATTTTTTTAACCTATGTGGGACACAAAATGTCACTACGGGACGTAAAGTGACCATGCGGGAAAAATGAACCAATGTAGTGAGGAGAAAAGATATGCGCTCATGGATTCAGAACACAAAAAAATTATTACCTGATCTGCTACCTGTTATGCAAACGAGAATGCAAATTCTTCAATACATTAGGCTCATGCAGCCGATTGGAAGAAGAAACTTATCAGCAAGTCTCGGTATGACAGAACGAGTATTGCGAAGTGAAGTTCAAGTTTTGAAAGAACAAAACTTAGTTCACATCGCTTCTTCTGGAATGACTTTGACAGAAGAAGGAACAGCTTTAGTTCTTGCTTTGGAAGACTTTATGAAAGAAATTTCCGGGTTAAAGGTTTTAGAAAAGCAACTTAAGGAAACATTAGACTTGGATGAAGTTTTCGTTGTCCCTGGTGATAGTGATGAATCGCCGTGGGTCAAACTGGAGATGGGCCGTGCTTGTGTGACTTGTATAAAAGACCGTCTGACAGCGAATAATATCGTTGCTGTGGCTGGAGGAACTACGCTAGCTGCTGCTGCGGACATGATGCAACTTGATTGCAAAGATTTACATATGCTATTTGTCCCAGCACGTGGTGGAATTGGAGAAGGTGTTGAATTAGAAGCCAATACCATTTGTGCCAAGATGGCGCAAAATACGATGAGTAATTATCGCTTATTGTATGTTCCAGACCATGTTAGTAGCGAAGCATATGCGTCTATTGTGACAGAGCCCTCCGTGAAAGAAGTTCTTGAGTTGATTCGATCTTCCAATATCGTCATTCATGGAATCGGTGATGCGTTAACAATGGCACGTCGCAGAAGTACTTCGGAAGCAGATTGGTTAAAGATTCAAGCAAACGAAGCAGTTGGCGAAGCTTTCGGTTACTACTTTAATGAACAAGGAAATGTTGTTCATAAAGTAAGAACAGTTGGTATGCAACTTGAAGATTTACAAAATGTATCTCACGTTGTTGCAGTCGCTGGAGGTTCTTCAAAGGCAAAGGCAATACAGGCTGTAATAAAGCAAGGGCACACTTCAATTCTAATTACAGATGAAGGTGCAGCAAAACAATTAACAAAGGGTATTACCCTTTAATATAATCCCCCAAGGAGGAAATTCAAATGACTAAAATTGGTATTAATGGATTTGGACGTATCGGACGTAACGTATTCCGCGCAGCTCTTAACAACTCTGAGGTAGAAGTAGTAGCAATCAACGACTTAACAGATGCTAAAACATTAGCTCACCTTTTAAAATATGACACAGTTCACGGAACTTTAAATGCAGAAGTATCTGCTAACGAAAACAGCATCGTTGTTAACGGTAAAGAAATTAAAGTTATCGCTGAGCGTGACCCAGCTCAATTACCATGGAGCGACTACGGAGTAGAAGTAGTAGTAGAATCTACTGGCCGTTTCACTAAAAAATCAGACGCTGAGAAACACTTAGGTGGATCAGTTAAGAAAGTTATCATCTCAGCTCCAGCTTCTGACGAAGATATCACTGTAGTTATGGGTGTTAACCACGAACAATACGATGCAGCTAACCACAATGTAGTATCTAACGCTTCTTGTACTACAAACTGTCTAGCTCCATTCGCTAAAGTATTAAACGAAAAATTCGGCGTAAAACGCGGAATGATGACAACAATTCACTCTTACACTAACGACCAACAAATCTTAGACTTACCACACAAAGATTTACGTCGTGCTCGTGCAGCAGCTGAAAACATGATCCCAACATCTACTGGTGCTGCTAAAGCTGTAGCATTAGTATTACCAGAACTTAAAGGTAAATTAAACGGTGGCGCTGTACGTGTTCCAACTGCTAACGTTTCTCTTGTTGACTTAGTTGTTGAACTTGACAAAGAAGTAACAGTTGAAGATGTAAACGCAGCATTCAAAGCAGCAGCTGAAGGCGAATTAAAAGGTATCCTTGGATACAGCGAAGAGCCATTAGTCTCTATCGACTATAACGGATGTACAGCTTCTTCTACAATCGATGCATTATCTACAATGGTAATGGAAGGTAACATGGTTAAAGTACTTTCTTGGTACGATAACGAAACTGGTTACTCTAACCGCGTAGTAGACCTAGCTGCATACATGACTTCTAAAGGTCTTTAATTCTTAAGTATATAAGCAATCAATGACAAAACGAGGGAGAGGGTTTGTTCCCTCTCTCTCTTCTTTCGTTTTAGAAGCAAATGTGTTAAGCTTTTGAATGGGTTTTGTCAATCCTAACTAGTAGTCGGAGGGAAATCCAATGAACAAAAAATCAATTCGTGACGTAGATTTAAAAGGTAAGCGTGTATTTTGCCGCGTTGATTTCAACGTACCTATGAAAGAAGGCAAAATTACAGATGAAACTCGTATCCGTGCAGCTCTTCCTACAATTCAATATTTAGTAGAGCAAGGTGCGAAAGTTATTTTAGCAAGCCACTTAGGCCGTCCAAAAGGTCAAGCAGTAGAAGAATTACGTCTTACTCCAGTAGCAGCACGTTTAGGCGAGCTTCTTGGTAAAGATGTTAAAAAAGCAGACGAAGCATTCGGACCAGTTGCACAAGAAATGGTTGCAGCAATGAACGAAGGCGACGTATTAGTTCTTGAAAACGTACGTTTCTATGCGGGCGAAGAAAAGAACGATGCAGAACTTGCGAAAGAATTTGCAGCTCTTGCTGACATCTTCGTAAACGATGCATTCGGTGCAGCTCACCGTGCTCACGCTTCTACAGCAGGAATCGCAGACTACCTACCAGCAGTATCTGGTTTATTAATGGAAAAAGAGTTAGATGTACTTGGTAAAGCACTTTCTAACCCAGAACGTCCATTCACAGCTATCATTGGTGGTGCGAAAGTAAAAGATAAAATCGGTGTAATTCGTCATCTATTAGACAAAGTAGATAACTTAATCATCGGTGGCGGACTTGCTTACACATTCGTTAAAGCTTTAGGTCATGAAATTGGTCTATCTCTATGTGAAGACGACAAGATTGAACTAGCTAAAGAATTTATGCAACTTGCAAAAGAAAAAGGCGTAAACTTCTACATGCCAGTTGATGTTGTAATCACAGAGGAATTCTCTGAAACTGCAACAACTCAAATCGTTGGTATCGACTCTATTCCTTCTACATGGGAAGGCGTGGACATCGGTCCTAAAACACGTGAAATTTATGCAGATGTAATTAAAAACTCTAAGCTTGTTGTATGGAATGGACCAATGGGTGTATTCGAAATGACTCCATTCGCAGAAGGTACAAAAGCAGTAGGACAAGCATTAGCAGATGCAGAAGATACATACTCTGTTATCGGCGGTGGTGACTCTGCAGCAGCTGTTGAAAAATTCGGTATGGCTGATAAAATGAGCCACATTTCTACTGGCGGCGGTGCGTCATTAGAATTCATGGAAGGTAAAGAGCTTCCAGGTGTAGTTTGTCTTAACGACAAATAAGTAGCAGCCAAAGAAAAAGGACGGTGCAAAGCATGCGTAAACCAATTATCGCAGGTAACTGGAAAATGAATAAAACTCTATCTGAAGCAGTTAGCTTCGTAGAGGAAGTTAAAGGTCAAATCCCAGCAGCTTCAGCTGTTGATGCAGTAGTTTGCTCTCCAGCTCTATTCTTAGAGCGCTTAGTAGCAGCAACTGAAGGAACTGACTTACAAGTAGGTGCACAAAACATGCACTTCGAAAAAAATGGTGCATTCACTGGCGAAATTAGCCCAGTAGCACTTAGCGACTTAAAAGTAGGCTACGTAGTACTTGGCCACTCTGAGCGTCGTGAAATGTTTGCTGAAACAGACGAATCAGTAAACAAAAAGACTCTTGCAGCATTTGAACATGGTTTAACACCAATCGTATGTTGTGGTGAGACTTTAGAAGAGCGCGAAAGCGGAAAAACATTTGATCTAGTAGCAGGTCAAGTGACAAAAGCACTTGCAGGTTTAACAGAAGAGCAAGTTAAAGCAACTGTTATCGCTTATGAGCCAATCTGGGCTATCGGTACAGGTAAATCATCTTCTTCTGCAGATGCAAACGAAGTATGTGCGCACATCCGTAAAGTTGTTGCAGAAGCTGTTTCTCCAGAAGCTGCAGAAGCTGTTCGTATTCAATACGGCGGTAGCGTAAAACCAGAAAACATTAAAGAGTATATGGCACAATCTGACATCGACGGCGCTTTAGTTGGCGGTGCTAGCTTAGAGCCTGCTTCGTTCTTAGGTCTTCTGGGGGCGGTAAAATGAGAAAGCCAACAGCTTTAATCATTCTTGACGGTTTCGGACTTCGTGAAGAAACTCATGGGAATGCTGTAGCACAAGCTAAGAAACCTAATTTTGATGGTTACTGGAACAAATTCCCTCATACAACGCTTACAGCTTGTGGTGAGGAAGTAGGTCTTCCAGAAGGTCAAATGGGTAACTCTGAGGTTGGTCACTTAAATATCGGTGCTGGCCGCATCGTATACCAAAGCTTAACACGCGTAAACGTTGCAATTCGTGAAGGTGAGTTCGATCAGAACGAAACATTCCAAAATGCAATTAAAAGCGTGAAAGAAAAAGGTACTGCTCTTCATTTATTCGGTTTACTTTCTGATGGTGGTGTGCACAGTCACATGAACCATATGTTTGCTCTTCTTCGCTTAGCAGCAAAAGAAGGCGTGGAGAAAGTTTATATCCATGCGTTCTTAGATGGCCGCGATGTTGGACCACAAACAGCAAAAGGTTATATCGATGCAACAAATGAAGTAATTAAAGAAACAGGTGTAGGACAATTCGCGACTATCTCTGGTCGTTATTACTCCATGGACCGTGACAAGCGTTGGGATCGCGTAGAAAAATGTTACAGTGCTATGGTGAATGGTGAAGGCCCTACTTATAAATCAGCAGAAGAGTGTGTAGAAGACTCTTATGCGAACGGTATCTATGATGAATTCGTATTGCCGTCTGTAATTGTTAACGAAGATAACACGCCAGTTGCAACAATCAATGATGATGATGCAGTTATTTTCTATAACTTCCGTCCAGACCGTGCAATTCAAATTGCTCGTGTATTTACAAACGAAGACTTCCGTGAGTTCGATCGTGGTGAAAAAGTACCTCACATTCCTGAATTCGTTTGTATGACACACTTCAGTGAAACTGTAGATGGTTACGTGGCATTTAAGCCAATGAACCTTGATAATACTTTAGGTGAAGTTGTTGCGCAAGCGGGATTAAAGCAACTTCGCATCGCGGAAACTGAAAAGTATCCGCACGTTACATTCTTCTTTAGCGGTGGTCGTGAGGCTGAATTCCCAGGAGAAGAGCGTATCTTAATTAACTCACCAAAGGTTGCAACGTATGATTTGAAACCTGAAATGAGCATTTACGAAGTAACGGACGCTTTAGTAAATGAAATCGAAAATGATAAACATGATGTTATCATTCTTAACTTTGCGAACTGTGATATGGTTGGCCATTCTGGGATGATGGAACCAACAATTAAAGCAGTAGAAGCAACTGACGAATGTTTAGGAAAAGTTGTAGAAGCGATTCTTGCAAAAGATGGTGTAGCACTTATTACTGCTGACCATGGTAATGCTGATCAGGAGTTAACTGCTGATGGCGGGCCTATGACAGCTCATACAACTAACCCGGTTCCTTTCATCGTTACAAAAAATGATGTAGAGCTTCGTGAAGGTGGTATTTTAGGAGATATCGCCCCAACAATGCTTACACTTTTAAATGTGGAACAACCGAAAGAAATGACAGGTAAAACAATTATTAAATAATTTGCTTATATAAAAAGGAGAGAATTTATTATGTCAACAATTATTGATGTTTATGCTCGCGAAGTCCTTGACTCTCGTGGTAACCCAACTGTAGAAGTAGAAGTTTACACAGAAAGCGGCGCTTTCGGACGCGCTATCGTACCAAGTGGTGCATCTACTGGTGAGCACGAAGCAGTAGAATTACGTGACGGTGACAAATCTCGTTACCTTGGTAAAGGTGTTATTAACGCAGTAAACAACGTTAACGAAATTATCGCTCCAGAAATCGCTGGTTTCGATGTAACTGACCAAGCTGGTATCGACCGTGCTATGATCGAATTAGATGGCACTCCAAACAAAGGTAAACTAGGCGCTAACGCTATCCTTGGTGTATCTATGGCAGTAGCTCACGCAGCAGCTGACTTCGTAGGTCTTCCATTATACCGTTACCTTGGTGGATTCAATGCAAAACAATTACCAACTCCAATGATGAACATCATCAACGGTGGTTCTCACGCTGATAACAACGTAGACTTCCAAGAGTTCATGATCTTACCAGTTGGCGCTCCAACATTCAAAGAATCAATCCGTATGGGTGCTGAAGTATTCCATGCACTTAAAGCTGTATTACATGACAAAGGTCTTAATACTGCAGTAGGTGACGAAGGTGGATTCGCTCCAAACCTTGGTTCTAACCGTGAAGCTCTAGAAGTAATCATCGAAGCTATCGAAAAAGCTGGTTACAAAGCTGGCGAGAACGTATTCTTAGGAATGGACGTTGCTTCTTCTGAGTTCTACAACAAAGAAACTGGTAAATATGACCTTGCAGGCGAAGGCCGTACTGGCTTAACTTCTGCAGAAATGGTTGATTTCTACGAAGAGCTTTGCAAAGACTTCCCAATCATCTCTATCGAAGATGGTTTAGACGAAAACGACTGGGATGGTCACAAATTATTAACTGAGCGTATCGGTGATAAAGTACAATTAGTTGGTGACGATTTATTCGTAACTAACACTCAAAAACTTGCTGAAGGTATCGAAAAAGGTATCTCTAACTCAATCTTAATTAAAGTTAACCAAATCGGTACTTTAACTGAGACTTTCGAAGCTATCGAAATGGCTAAACGTGCTGGTTACACAGCAGTTGTATCTCACCGTTCTGGTGAAACTGAAGATGCTACAATCGCTGACATCGCAGTTGCAACTAACGCTGGCCAAATCAAAACTGGTTCTATGAGCCGTACTGACCGTATTGCTAAGTACAACCAATTATTACGTATCGAAGACGAACTAGGCGAAATCGCTGTTTACGATGGCATCAAATCTTTCTATAACATCAAAAGATAATTGTAGAAAATAACGACAGACCGTGAGAAATCACGGTCTGTTTTTTTATGCTAAAATTGTTCGCCCGTCATAAGTGACATGAAATGTTTGAAGAAGCGATTATAATCAAAATCAATTGCTATTTGATGACTCGGCCAATCAATAAATGGTTTAGATTCTCCTAAAGAGCGAAATTCTCCAATACTTGCCCCCTGTGCATAAGATTCTGTCATGACAACGATAGGTGATTTGTGATATGTAAACATAGCGTTATCAAGTAAAGCGAGTATTGGCATTGTGTCATGGAAGGGGCTGCCCTTTAAATGTGGTAGGGCGTCTTTATAATATCCGTAGTAATAGTGATCGAATAACGGTTTGACAAGTGGAGCTTTTCCTTTTGCCTCGATGTATTCGGCCATTTCTGGTGTAATGATGGAGTATTGGGTGACGTTTAATGGGTATATGTACATGTTAGCTGCGGATTGAAGGACTATATTAGCGGCAGTAGGATCGCCATAAAAGTTTGCTTCGGAAATAGGGGTAACATTACCAGGATGGAGAAAAGCACCGCCCATTACGTAGAAAGATTTAATTTGCTCCATTAATTGTTTACATACGATAAATAAAATTGCTAGGGAGGTAAGCCTTCCTAAACTTACGATGATTAATTCATCTTTATACTGTTCAATAAGAGGAATAACTTCAAAAAAATTCTCCATTTCTTCGTTAGTCACATTCTCCTTTGGAATAATTGGGCCGAGTCCCTGTTTCCCGTGTACATCTGTAAAAAAAGCAGGAGGGGCACCAGTAATTGGCCGTTCTGATCCACCAAAGATTTTGATATTTCTACCCTCTACTTCGTTTGTAAGAAAATGAGCATTTTCTACGGCCATTTTTTTTGGAACATTGCCGTAATCAGCAACGATACCGACTATTTCTATTTCATCGATAAAGAATGCTAAGAGGAGAGCCATCGTATCATCAATCCCAGGATCACAAAAAATGAGAACTTTTTTGGGCATATGTTCACCACCTATCTTGTTTATCCCGTACAAACTTGCTTGGTGAGGGCTAATAATCAATAGGGATGAGGACACCCTCATTGATTAAAGTTTCACTTTATATATATGTAAGTTTAAGGATAAAAAGATTATTTTATTGAAATAATAGTATCATAAATTCAGAAAATAAAAACTTTTTATATTAGGTCAATGTTTTTGACGTAATTTTTGTTTGGAAATGCAGTCATATCAATGTTGTAAGCGTATAACATAGGCTGTTTTTGCTGTCAAGTTGATAAATTGCAGCTTTTTACAATTTATACTATGATAAAGATATTAACAGAAGATCGTATAAACATGAGGGATGATGAACATGAAATTTACAAAGATCCTTGTCCAAATTGCTGCTCTTTATGTGTTTTATATGGTTGGAACTTGGGTGCAAGAAATGTTGAATATTCCAATTCCAGGAAGCTTGATTGGGATGTTTCTTTTACTTGTTTTACTTAGCCTGAAAGTACTTCCAGTGAAATGGTTTGATTTAGGAGCGGAAACACTCGTCGCTATTATGCCGTTTTTATTAATTCCGCCAACGCTTGGCTTAATGAATTACGGTGCTTTTTTTATGAGTAAAGGAATTTCTCTTTTCATTACAGTTGTAGCGAGTACGTTTTTAATTATCATTGTCGCAGGACATACAGGGCAATATCTTGCGAATAGAAAGGAAAGGGAGTCGTGATGAGTCAAATGTTAATCGGAATCGGTTGGGTTCTTTTTACGGTGCTATTATATCAATTATCTAAAAAAATCTATCAATTATTTCCAACACCATTTACTATTCCAATGCTTGTAGCGACAGGATTAATGGCTTTCTTATTTATTGTGCTTGATATACCATATCAACATTATATGGAAAGCGGTGGTGGCTGGATTGCGAAGTTACTTGGACCAGGTGTTGTAGCATTTGCAATCCCGCTTTACAAACAACGTCATGTGCTGCAAAAATATGTTGTACCGATTGCGGGCGGAGTATTAGTAGGTACAACAGTTGCGATTGCGAGTGATTTTGCTATTGCCTCACTTATGGGAACAGATAAAAGTTTAATTTTATCTTCATTACCAAAATCAGTGACAATGCCGGTTGCGATGAGCGTTTCTGAACAAGTTGGTGGTGTTCCATCCTTAACAGCGGCATTCGTAGTTATCGCAGGTATTACTGGAACGATTACAGGTCCAATTTTATTAAAATGGAGCCGCGTTACAAACTCGGTTGGTAAAGGTATCGGATTTGGATGTGCTTCTCATATTATGGGTGTTATGAGAGCAATGAAAAATAACGAACATGAAGGTGTTATTGGATCGGTAACAATGACATTAACAGCAATTTTGACATGTTTGCTCGGACCGTTATTTGCAATGATGTTTATGTAATAGAAGAAAAGCGAGAGCGACTCTATAGCTCTCGCTTTTCTATAGGATTTATGCTACAGTTAAAATAACTGAATCTTTGTAGGAGGTACGCCAAGTGCATACGTTATTATCCGTTTTACTTATTATTGTATCGATTTTAATGATTGTTATGGTACTTATGCAGTCTAGTAATAGCTCAGGCCTTTCAGGTGCAATTTCCGGCGGTGCAGAGCAATTATTTGGTAAGCAAAAAGCACGTGGAATTGAAGCGGTATTAAACCGTATTACAATTGTTTTAGCTGTATTGTTCTTTGTATTAACAATTGCTGTTACGTACTTAAACTTATAGAATTGAAAGAAGAAGCGTTAGTAGTTTGTACTAATGGTTCTTCTTTTTTTATTTTGTTATTTGAAAAAAGTTTCTAATTAGATTATAGAAATATAAATATGGTACACTAAGATATAGAAAGAATACGACTAGATTACAGAAGAGAAAGAGGAGAAGTACATGATGAAATTAGCATCTCCGAAACCATTTACATTTGAGGGTGGAGACCGCGCTGTTTTATTACTACATGGATTCACAGGAAACTCAGCTGATGTACGTATGTTAGGGCGTTTCTTAGAAAAGAAAGGCTATACTTGTCATGCGCCAATTTATAAAGGACACGGCGTACCACCAGAAGAACTTGTTCATACAGGTCCTACAGATTGGTGGCAAGATGTAACGGAGGCATATCAGCTTTTAAAAGATAAAGGCTTTGAGAAAATTGCTGTCGTTGGTTTGTCACTAGGCGGAGTATTTTCTCTGAAATTAGCATATACAATCCCTGTTTTAGGTGTGGTACCAATGTGTGCACCGATGTATATTAAGAGTGAAGAAACAATGTACCAAGGTATATTGGCATATGCTCGCGAATATAAAAAGCGTGAGCAAAAATCACCAGAGCAAATTGAACAAGAAATGTTGGAATTCCAACAGACACCGATGAATACATTAAAAGCATTACAAGAGCTAATTGCTGATGTACGTAATAATGTTGATATGATTTATGCACCGACGTTTGTTGTACAAGCGCGTCATGATGAAATGATTAATACGGATAGTGCTAACATTATTTATAACGGTGTAGAATCAACGTTAAAGGACATTAAATGGTATGAAGACTCTACGCATGTCATTACACTTGATAAGCAACGTGACGAGCTACATGAGGATGTATATAACTTCTTGGAGCAACTAGATTGGTAAGATCTAGTTGCCTCTTTTTTTCATAAGGAAATTTTTATGGAAACTGTAAAAAAATCATTAGGGGAGTATTGAATTTTCGCTTTATACATCCCCCATCTTTCGGATACACTAAATAATATAAGGGTTTAAAGGAGGTATTTTTGCTTGGAAGAAATCATACAAGAAAATATTGATAAGTTGTTATTATTTATGAGAGAAGAAGCGTATAAACCGTTAACGATACAAGAGTTAGAAGAGGCATTTGGAATTGAAGGTTCTGAGGGCTTTAAAGATTTTGTAAAGGCACTTGTAATGATGGAAGAGAAGGGACTTGTTATTCGTACACGTAGCAATCGTTATGGTCTTCCTGAAAAGATGAATTTAGTGCGTGGTAAGTTAATTGGACATGCGCGTGGCTTTGCTTTCGTTGTGCCAGAAGAGAAGAAAACGGGAGATGATGATCTTTTCATTCCTCCTACAGAATTAAACGGTGCACTTCACGGTGATACAGTATTAGCACGCCTAAGTTCACAATCAAGTGGTTCACGTCAAGAAGGTTCAATTGTACGCATTTTAGAACGTGGAACGAAAGAACTAGTTGGTACATATACAGAATCGAAAAACTTTGGGTTTGTTATACCTGACAATAAGCGTTGGACAAGTGATATTTTCATCTTGAAAAGCGCATCCATGGGTGCTGTAGAAGGCCATAAAGTAGTTGTTAAAATTACGAGCTATCCAGAGAATCGTTTAAGTGCGGAAGGTGAAGTTATTCAAATTTTAGGTCATAAAAATGATCCAGGAGTAGATATTTTATCGGTCATCCATAAACATCATTTACCTTTAGCATTTCCTGAGGAAGTGATGGAGCATGCAAACAGTGTACCAGAAACGATTTCAGAAGAAGACTTGAAAGATCGCCGTGATTTACGTGACCAAATGATTGTAACGATTGATGGTGCAGACGCGAAGGACTTAGATGATGCTGTTACAGTAACGAAGCTTGAGAACGGTAATTACAAGCTTGGTGTTCATATTGCGGATGTAAGTCATTACGTTGAAGAAGGTTCTCCAATTGATGTTGAAGCAGCGGAAAGAGCGACGAGTGTATATCTTGTTGATCGTGTAATTCCAATGATTCCACATCGTCTATCTAACGGTATTTGTTCATTAAATCCGAAAGTAGACCGTCTGACACTGTCTTGTGAAATGGAAATCAACAACTTAGGTGATGTTGTCAAACACGAGATTTTCCAAAGTGTGATTAAAACGACAGAGCGTATGACATATGCTGACGTAAGAAGCATTTTAGAAGATGAGGACGAAGAGTTAATCAAGCGCTATGAACCGTTAGTACCAATGTTTAAAGAGATGGGCCAATTGGCACAAATTTTACGTGAAAAGCGTATGCGCCGTGGTGCAATCGACTTTGACTTTAAAGAAGCAAAAGTATTAGTAGATGAAGAAGGAAAACCGACTGATGTTGTAATGCGTGATCGTTCTGTATCAGAAAAGTTAATTGAAGAATTTATGCTTGTTGCGAACGAAACAGTAGCAGAACACTTCCACTGGATGAACGTACCATTCATGTACCGTGTCCATGAAGATCCGAAAGAAGATAAGTTAGAGCGATTCTTCGAGTTTGTAACGAACTTCGGATATGCGGTAAAAGGACGTGCGAATGAAGTACATCCTCGTGCATTGCAACAAATTCTTGAAATGGTTCAAGGACAGCCTGAAGAAGTAGTAATTTCAACGGTTATGCTTCGTTCTATGAAGCAAGCACGTTACGATTCGGAAAGCTTAGGACATTTCGGCTTATCAACTGAGTTCTACACGCATTTCACATCGCCGATTCGTCGTTATCCAGATACGATCGTTCATAGATTGATTCGTGAATACGTCATTAACGGTAAAGTCGACAGTGAAACACAAGCGAAATGGCGTGAAAACTTACCAGAGATTGCAGAGCACTCTTCTAATATGGAACGTCGTGCTGTTGAAGCAGAGCGTGAAACAGACGAAATGAAAAAAGCAGAGTATATGGTCGATAAGATCGGTGAAGAGTATGACGGTATGATTAGCTCTGTAACAAACTTCGGTTTATTCGTAGAGCTTCCAAATACAATTGAAGGTCTTGTACATGTTAGTTACTTAACGGATGATTACTACCGTTACGACGAGAAGCATTTCGCAATGATCGGAGAACGTACAGGTAACGTATTCCGCATCGGTGACGAAATTACAATTCGTGTTATTAACGTAAACAAAGACGAGCGCGCAATTGACTTTGAAATCGTTGGCATGAAAGGTACACCTCGCCGTAAGTTCAAAGATCGTCCAGTCGTTATCGAACAGCCAAGAACAGGCAGAAAGAAACGGGGTGGACGTAGCGAGCGCAGTAATGAGCGCGGCGGCGAACGCGGTACAGGTAGAAAATTTGACCGTGGTGGCAAAGGTAAAAGCACAGGAAGAGGATCAGCATCAGCATCCACGTCCGCTAGTCAGCCAGGGAAAAAAGATGGTAATGGCAAGAAGAAAAAAGGATTCTTTGAAAACGTACCAGGATTCAAGAAGAAAAAGAAAAAGCGTAAGTAAGAAAAGAGTGGCTTCGCTTTGATGAAAAGCGGGGCCGTTTTTCTTTTTATTGGTCATTTCACTCCCTCGAACGAAGCAAAAAACGCTTCTCTGTCGGGAGTTCCAATGTCCAAAGATTCTGAGCGAGCTACTTTCGCTTTTTGTGTAATCCAGCTACAGTGGCTAGAATGTTTGGCGACTTCGCTTCTTCCCCAGAGGCAAAGGGCGCCTCAAGGTCAGAAGCTCCATCCACCTCACATTCTGAACGAGCCACTTTCGCTTTTTGTTTACATTTGTTACAATAGTAAAAATAGAGGAGGGACGTTATATGCCAAAAGGTACAGGTAAGGTTATTGCACAAAATAAAAAAGCATTTCATGATTATTTCATCGAAGAAACATACGAAGCAGGGCTTGTCCTTCAAGGAACGGAAATTAAGTCGATTCGCGCTGGTCGCGTGAACTTGAAAGATGCGTTTGCACGTATACATAATGGTGAAGTATGGGTTCATAATATGCATATTAATACGTACGAGCAAGGGAATCGTTTCAACCATGATCCGCTTCGCACGAGAAAATTACTTCTTCATAAAAAAGAAATTGATAAACTAGCGGGAGCTGCAAAAGAAACAGGTTACGCATTAGTTCCACTTAGAATCTATTTGAAAAATGGATTTGCAAAGATGGCACTTGGTTTAGCAAAAGGTAAGAAACAATATGATAAACGTCATGATTTAAAAGAGAAAGAAGCGAAACGTGAAATTGCACGCGTGTTCCGTGATCGCCAAAAGATGTAATACAGATATTTACATTTGTAAAACGGCGCGCGTATGATATAATAACTTATGTAAGGTTATTGCACATTGAAAAACAGCTCTTAGTAGCTATCACGATATTTTCTTCGTATGCTCCATTTTTATCATGGGGACGTTACGGATTCGACAGGGATAGTTCGAGCTTAGGTTGCGAGTCGAGGGGATCGGCCTCGTTAAAACGTCAAAGCCTATAATTGGCAAACAAAACAATCTTTCTTTAGCTGCTTAATTGCACTAAAGGTTCCTCCCTCCATCGTCCATGTGGTAGGGTAAGGGACTCAAACTAAGTGGACTACGCCGGAGTTCGCCGTCTGAGGGCGAAGGAAGAGAACAATCAGACTAGCAACTTGGAAGCCTGTCGATAGGCCGAAGAGTTTGCGAAATGCTAATATATCGACTACACTCGTAGAAGCTTAAGTGCCGATATTTTTGGACGTGGGTTCGACTCCCACCGTCTCCACCAATACATATTTGGTGGTTTTTTTATTTTTATAACAGGAAGCATAACTTTGCATAAAATGCAGGTTTATGCTTCCTTTTTTGTTGTGCAAGGATATGGTTCCTTGAAGTTTTAGTTTTGTATTTGTTTTTATCGATATTTATAGAGTGAATAAAGCTATATAAAATTGTACTGTGAATAAATAATAAATATATTTAATGGTTTTTATTTAATTAAGCCAATAAATTTTTCATACAGCTATATATTATATTTAGGTGCTAGTGGAAGTCTAGCAACGTCTTGTAACTCATCACGTATTTGATTCCAGTGTAAATGGACTTTATGGATATCTTCTTTTACCTTCTTACTTTGCAAAAGAAGAATTGAAGTTGGATTAAAAGGTGTGTTGGTATATTTTCCCCAACATTCTTCACATTGTAGGGCAGTCTCATCGTTAATAGTATATAGTTTTTCTAGAAAATAATTGTGATTTTTTTCTACTAGTTGTTCAATAATAGTTATATTAAACATCTGTCGTAATTTACTTGGAAAATAATATTTTTTGGATAAATTATTCACATCAATTATATCTTCAAAAAATAAGTAGAAAGAATACACAGCAAACATTAGAGATTTGTATGAAAATTCGCGAACATTATAAGGTTTATCTTCTTTGCTTCTAATAGCAATTAGACTCTCTATAAATTCATACGCTCTATTTATTGCAAATGCATCTGCATCCATTTCAATAGTTTTGCTATGTAAATATTTTAGAGAACTGTTATCAGCAAACATTTGTAAATATTTAAGTTCATCATAATCAATATGCCCGTTATAAATATGACCAAATTCATGAAATAATATATAAATTATTGAAAATACTTGTAAATTAAATATAAGATCTTTTCTTAACTCATTATTTCCTGCTATTTCAGGAAATATAGTGTCATCTATAACTTGATCGAAATAATCATATAATTTTTCAGGAACACCAATATTTATACCGACAATATCAATATCATTATAACGTGTTGCAAAAGCATTAATACTTCTATCATTAACGAAGAAAAAGTAACATTTTTTCTGTTTATTTCCTTCAACATTCTTATTGAAGGAAATTAGGGTATTCCAAGTGTATTTAACTATAAATTCTAGAAACTCTTTACCTTTTTCATCAGTATTTTTATAATTAAAAGGCTTTATTGGATCTTCTAAGTTAGCTAGGTACTTTAAAATTATTTTTTCATCATTTTTAGAACAAAAAATAGGATCTTCCTGATTATTAGTGCCGTTTAATTTGTTAATAATATCTCTAATTAACGAAATCAATTAATACACTCCTCTTTAATTTAATAAAATTGTTCTTGTTATTACACACACTAGATACTGTATTAGTTAGCTTATTTCTTCAATTTGTAATTCTTCTTTAAAATCATAAATAGATAGTTGACCTGGTGGAACGTCAGTTTTTTCCTTGAATGGAGTATTTGTCTTCAGTCGGTCTATGAATCTTTCACCCAATTGTAAGAATGCTTGGTCGGTATTAGTATGAGAATTAGCGGATATTTTATTGATTTTCCATACAGAATTAGGTTTATCCCAGTTTAAGTAATTATTTAATTCTTCTTTCGATAATTGATCTAATAGTTTTGTAATCTTTCTAGACACAGCTCTTTTTACATCAGCTCCAATTTTCTTGTGAAGATTAGGTATTGAACAAACTGTTACACTAATAATTTCATCTACATTAAAAACTTTCTTATCCCTTTTAGCAAATCCAAAAATATTTGTTAGTAGTCTAGGAGCAATTTCAACAATGGTTGATTCTTTGTCATAGTGTATAAAAGTGGGGATATACCCCTGTATGCTTATAGTATTACTAAGCTGTTTTTGTAATGATTCGTCTATTAGATGCTTGTGGCATACAGCTAAATGTTTTGTTCCAAATCCCATAATAGGAAATGAAAAGTTTCGTCCTTCACAAAATACTTTCACTTTTGCAGTATTTGTTAAATTAATTCCTATAATAGTTTGTAATTTATGGGATGTAACATTATTTATTCCAGGATCTGTTAATTTTAAAAACTCTTCAGTTGGTATACTTGTATACTTATTCATTTGTTCTTCATCTAAATTAGATGCTTTTAATCCTTTTAGCTCAAACCCAAAAGATATATCTTTTGTTTTACTTGAAAGGAATACATCGTATTTTACTGTACCGATAGAGGTCTTAACAGATCTATCAATAGAAATAATTTTGTATCCTTCTTTGTAAAAGATATTATCAAGTGTTGGAATACGTTGTTCTAAGCACATTGAAATGATAATATTTAATAGGTCTAATTCGCTATATAATCGAGAAGAACTCATCACCTTGAACCCCTTCCATAACAGATGTTGCGTCAATTGATTGATGAATATTAGTTAATAATCTAGCAATAGAATTTCCACATGCACCTTGTGGTAGAAACGCTCTCAAAAATTTATTTGTAATTTCAAAATCAATGGAGTTTGCATAATTTCCGTTATGGAGGTCTATAGCTGTTATTTTGCAAAAGTTTTCATTTTTCCAATCAGGGATTCCCCAAAGATGAAAAGGTTTTTTTCCTGAAAAAAGTATTTTGACTAATTTTTGTAAATCGATATCTTGTCGGTTAAATGTTATTTCAATAGGAAAGCCCTTAATGGTATTAGTGTACTCTTCAAAATCAAATGAATATTGTTTTTCTATATGTAATATTTGTTTTTCATAATTTTTTAATATGTTATATAATATGTAATCGTGCTTTGTAAAAGAAGTTCCTCTACCAGTTATTTTTCCATAGTATGTTATGTCATCGATGATATAGGATTCCTCTCCATCCTCTTTTGAAGGATCAATTAGACTAATCTTATTTATCCCCATTACTGAGCGTAAAGATGAGTTATTTAAGAGTTTAAGCATTTCATCAACGTATAGTCTTCTAATATTTATATTTAAAGTATCTTGATTTTCAAACAGTTTATCATCTAACTCATCTTTTTTTAGATGTTCTGTAAAAGAGATTCCCATTCCATAAGTGCTTCCATATTTTTTTAATCCCAATAGAAAAGGTATGGGTAACCAAATCTGATCTAAATTTCTTTTTTTTAATAGTGTTTGATGAAAATAATCACTAATTTCAGCTTTAGCCACAGAATGTATTTTCCAAAATCTTTTATTTGAAGTATCAATAAAAATTTTTCCATGTGCTGATTCGTTGATATATAAATGTTCATCTTGAGTTCTTATGATTTTAAAATCCCATTTTTTTAGATCTTTATTGAGATTATGAAAGAATTCAACAATTAAATCACTCATATTTTTTTCGTGATTATGTATATGGTTTTCGACGATATAAGATTTTAGCTGATTAGTCGCATTCAATTTTTCTTTTTGAAATCTATCGTGGTTTTTATATAGTATTTCATCAAAAAATGTGACCATATCGGAGAGATTATTGATTTTCATAATGTTCCCCTCTCATTACAGTTTGTTTGGATTGTATAATGTTAATTTTACCAAATAATTCATTAGAAATATTTGTTTTACAATAATTTATTTCTTTTGTAAGTTTGAAGTAGATTATATCTGTTGAAGCTCAAGGAGGAAATTATAGTGAATTTGGATATTCTTCTTAAAAACAAAAAACTTGATTTAACTAAAAAAATTAAAACAGCTCGTCATATTGATCGAGGTGACAAAGAGAACCCTGTAGATATTCACCAATTGTATCAAACAGGTTATTTAGACGAATTTCAAAGTTTTCAAGAATCAAATGTTTTCAAAGAATGTAATTATATTCTATCTTTTTTAGCTTTAGAAAAAGGCATGTCTTTGTTTGTTGGTGCATATGAAGTACTTGGAGTGAAGCATGTAAATGGACTACCTGATACGATAGATGCTCCATATCGTGGTATCGCTAAGACAAAAGCTAAGTACTATTATGATTTGAAAAAGTTACCTGGTTTTGAAGATATAGAAGGTCGATTAATCGTAAATAATGTTCAATACTATCCTTGGTATGGTATATATAAGCATAATTGTGAGGTTATTCAAATGATGCCTCCTGGATACACAGGGATAGCCCCCGATTACCTTGATATGAATCTTCCTTTTTATAAAGTTGTAGAACTATGCAATAGTCCTTATAGCAATACTTCTTGGTATGATAAGTTATCTAGTGTGAAAGGGATTTATCTTATATTAGATGAGTATGATGGGAAAATGTACATAGGAGCAGCATATGGAGAGAAAGGGATATGGGGCAGATGGAGAGAATATGCAAAATCAAACGGGACGGGTGGTAATAAACTTTTAAAAGAGATTATTAAAAATGCTCCCTATCGTTCTCAGCGCTTTCGTTTTTCTATTCTCCAAGTATTTCCGATGAATGTTAGAAAAGAAGATATTCAAGAAAAAGAACGTATTTGGAAGTCTAAGCTTGGATCAATGTCATTTGGTCTAAATCTTAATTAAAGTAGTGGTTGGACTATAGCAATTTATAGAAATGAAATATGGAGAAATTATGTGTTTCCTGACTAGAATTTAATTATAGTAATTCTTTAACTAGACAAGATATTTAATAAGGGTATCAACATTATTTTGGTTAAACGTGCTTCTAATGTAATTTTCAAAATTCCAGTGTTAAAACAAAGTTGCACCATATTTCCCCTTTAGATATGATTATTTAAAGATGTGTTTTTATATCCAAAAGAACAACAATACTGTATATTGGAAAAAATTTTAGCAGGGCATTGGATTGAATAGGTAGAGGTACTAAATATAAAAATTGACTAAAAACTTAAGATATCTCATTATCAGTTCGATTTATAATAATAAAAATGCTAAATATAACTTTTTAATTATATATTGGGATGAATAGTTGTGGACGTTTCCTTCAATAAGGTAGTGGAGTAAAGCTGTAAGTGTGTTTTTAGATTACTGGGTTAGGGATAGCATCAAGAGAATGGCGATATACCGTATTAATAGAGGGGAAGATCAAATACCTCACTCTTATAAGTAAGAATTTTAGGTTGTGTTATTGTTATTTATGAATGGATTATATCTAGGAAATTAAGTAGCTAATAAAACATATCAGGAAATCTAGGTGTTAAGGGGATGGAAAAGAGTGTTAATTGAATGGATTAGAATAAAGGGATTTAGAAATTTTGATGATGAGAAAATAAATTTTGCCAACCAGACGTTGGTTATTGGCGCAAATGATGTAGGAAAAACTAATTTAATTTATGCTTTAAGAATTCTATTTGATCGAAGTTTAAGTGATAAAGATTTAGAGTTGTATGATAGCGATTATAACGTTTTTACAAAATCTGATTCGATTGAGATTACTGTGAAAATTAATGAGGTTGTTGAAGATTGTTTAATTAGCACTTTGAAAGGGGATTTACAAAATAATACAGTTTATATTCAATACAGGAACACGAAAAGTGGAGAATATAGTATTTATGCTGGACATTCTGAAGAAACTTTAGAAATGAAATCATCACGTTTTTATATTAAGCGACTCAATATGGAATACGTTAATACAAACCGTAATTTAACAACTTTTATGAAGCGAGAAAAAAATCAAATCCTTGAAGAAGCGAAGTCACAATTAGCAGACGAACTTAAGAAATCGGATGAAGAAGCTGTTGCTGAAATGAAATCGGATTTGAATATATTAAATGATAAAGTAGACAATTTAAATTACATAAAGAAATCTCTGGAGAGTGTAAACACTGAACTAGGAGAGTTAGCAATTCATAATGAGAATCAGACTTTGAGTTTTAAAAATGCTAATTCTGATATAGTACGAATGCTCGATAATCTAGAATTAACTTATGCAACAGACGGTGAAACACTTACATTAGGTGGTGATGGCCGCAATAATCAAATATTTTTAGCTACTTGGGTTGCTAAACAAAAAAATAAAAAAACACTTGAAAAAGTAACTTTCTTTGCAATAGAAGAACCAGAGGCGCATTTACATCCACATCAACAAAGAAAACTGTCCAACTATTTATTAGAAAACTTTGAAGAACAAGTGTTTATTACTACACATTCCCCTCATATTGCTTCAGAGTTTCGACCAGATAAAATCGTAAAGTTATATTCGAAACATAAAATGACAAAAGTAGCGAAAAGCGGTTGTAGTGGAGATTTAAAATTAGACTTTGACGATTTTGGTTATAGATTAGATGCGATTACCTCAGATGTATTTTTTGTAAATGCAGTTTTTCTTGTAGAAGGCCCTTCGGAAAAACTCTTTTATACAGCTTTATCAAAAAAGTTGAATATCGATCTTGATCGTCTGAATGTCTCAATTATTTCAGTTAATGGTGTAGGTTTTAAACCTTATGTGAAAATATGTTTAGCCCTTGATATTCCTTTTGTATTGAGAACTGATAATGACACCTTTACTAAAACAAAGAAAAATTCAGAAGAAGAGTCGATGGAATTATTTTATCAAGCAGGTGTGTCACGAGTAATGGGCATATATGAAGAACTGTTAAGTAAAGAGGAAAATAAATCGCTTATAGAGTATTGGCAAGAAAATAAGAAAAATAATGAATGGGTTGAAGGCGGAGTTCCGAAAGAGGCAATAGAAATTTTAACGCATATTAGTCAAGAAATTGAAAAAGATAATATATTTTTATCTGGAATAGATCTAGAAAATGATTTAGTAGAAAGTAATCTATATGGTTCACTGAAACGTTTTTATAATACACGACAGAAAAAAAGTACAGTAAAGAAAATGCAAAAAGCTAAGGCAGAGAATATGCTTAGCTTTTTAAAAAATAACTTTGATGCATTGAGTGATTTAAAGGATGATAAAATTGCAGAGCCTTTAAAGAAAATTCAAAAGTTAGCTGAAAAGGTTGTGCGTGAAAATGGGTAAGACCATTCAACCTAGTCCAGAACAAAAGAAAATTATAGAAGATCAAGGAAATACAGTTATTACTGCAAAACCTGGAAGTGGTAAGACGTTTACTATTGTTGAAAAAATAAGTTCAATTTCTGGAGGCTTATTAGATTATCAAGGAGTTATTGCAATTTCTTTCACTAGGAAAGCTAGTCAAGAATTAGAATTACGTTGTAAAAGAAAAGGTATCGAAAGAAAAAATCATTTTTTTGGAACCATTGATAAATTTTATATTTCGGAAATAATAATTCCTTTTACAAAGATACTTACAGGTAAAATTATTGCATTAGAAGTAAGGGATTCAATAGATGATTATCCTGAATATGAAAAACTAAAAGGGATTAGGGAGGATTTTAGAAATGAAGAACTATTGCTCTTGTTGGAGAAGTCATTATTAGATGGACATATATTTTTAGAATTATGCGGTGAAACAGCACTTTACATTTTGAATAAAGTTCCAGAATGTCTATTGTATCTCAAGTCAAGATATACGCATGTTTTTATTGATGAATATCAAGACTGTGGTGAAATTCAACACAATATTTTTTTGAAGTTAGTTGATAAAGGTATTGTAGGAATAGCTGTTGGGGATTTAAATCAGGCGATTTATGCATTTAGCCACAGATATTCAAAATTTTTATTCTCATTAATGACAAATAATAAATTTACACACTTGGAAATTACTCATAATCATAGATGTCATAAGGCCATATCAGATTATTCTTTAGCTCTTATGGGGGTTCCTGATATTGTTTTAACAGATGATCCGAGAGTATTTAAGGTTAATGTTGAAGGAAATGATCGAGCTGTTATTAATTCAATAGAACACAATTTACCGATTTTAAAACAGAAATATGGATTATTAAATAATAATGATTTTGCTATATTGTGCAGAGGAAATGCATCTGCACAAAGGGCATCCGATTTTTTACAAACAGATAATAAATTATTTATAGATACTGCTCTAGACAGAAGTAACTCATATTGGGGGATTTTATTTAATGATATTTTATCTTCATTTTTCTCTTACAAAGTTGGGGAAACTACGATATTAGATTGTGTAGAAAGTTATTTTAATGAAGAGTTTGAAAAAAAGAGATTTGAAAAAGGGTTAATAATATTGAATGAGATTTTCTCAGCCGATGAAGATCAACTAGTTGATCAATGTAATTTGTTTATTAAATTTGCCGAACTTGCTTATCCAGAACATATAGATAAAGAAATAACCCATGATTTAGAGCGTATTTTAGTAAATGAAGAAAAACTTAAAAGCTTTAAGCCAGCAACTGAAAATGAAGTGAGTATTATGACTTTACACAAATCAAAGGGATTAGAGTTTAAATGTGTATTTCTTTTAGATTTGTATAGGTGGATTTTACCACCAGAAGGGAATTGGGTTAGCCAAGAAGAATATACACAAGCGCTAAACCTTCACTATGTGGGGGTTACCAGAGCTATTGAAGCTTGTTATATTATGCAAGGTACTGAAAGATATAGGGCTAGGCAAAAAGATTTTTGGTCGGCTGAAGAATCCTCTTTCTTATACCTTAACAATACACCTAATTTACGTACAGATATTACGTGGGGAACTAATATATTAGTGGGGCAACATTAGATTTTAGAGAGAGAATTAAATTTTTAAAAAATCAATCTAAATTATGTGCTTGAAGAATCCATTTTGATTAATTTTTTTCAAAATGGATTCTTTTTATTTTTCATAAAGTGGGATTTATATGGGGTTTTTAATTAGATTTTATTCCTGAACTATATCTTATGGCAATGTTCAATCTGTTGTAGTGCAATCAACTTTCATTTGAAAAATCTGTTCTAGAGTAATTAGTTAAATTTAAGCCCGGATTAAAATAGTATGTATATTACAAGAAGGTCTATATATTAGAGAAATTACCAATACTGATAATAAAGGTAAAAGAGGGAGAGCGTATGGGATATGAACAGTATGTATTACTCAGAAATGGAAAGTTTTGAGGTTATACAATATAGTACACTATATTCGCTTCAACCAAAAGAAATAGGTAACCATCGAGTTGAAAGTTTAACAAGTTATATTAGTCGTCTAGCAGTAGAACATAACTTTTCAACAGGAACTTTAATTAACAAAATAATTGTTCCTAATATGAATAAAGAGTATTTACTTAAAAGTGCGAAAAGTGGTGGCAATCGATTTTATGACGGTGCAAAAAGTATAAATGGCTATTGCAAAAATGCATTAGATTTTTCACTGGTATTAGAGTCTTTAACCTTGCGTAATAATTTATTAGATTTAACGTTAATGAAATGGAAAAGTATAATGTCTCTTAGAGGTTTATTGAAGACGAGTTTATTCTGGTGTCCTAATTGCATCTATGATTGCAAAGTAAAAGGTAGTCAGATTTATTATCCATTAAATTGGTATCTATCCTGTATGCGGGTTTGTTTAATTCATAATACTTATCTATCGAATATTTGTCCTCATTGTAGTAAAACTCCTCCCATTTTACATAGGAGCTCCATAAATGGTTACTGTCCAGTATGTAAAGGCTGGTTGGGCGAGTACCAGCTTTCTCCTAGTATTCCAGATATGAATCAAGATATCTTTAACAGTAAAAATATAGAAGAATTATTAGCTTTAGATACTACTAATTTAAAAAAAGTTTCGCAATCACTACAAAAATTAATTGAAGAAGTCTCAGATGGGAATGTCGCGGAATTCGCTCGTTTAATGAATATCCCTAAAGTGACAATGTGGGATTGGGTTAAAGGAGAACGTTTACCAAGTTTAGAGGGATTATTGAGAATTTGTTTTCAATTAGAGCTATCAATAAAACAGCTTCTAACAAATGGAAAAGAGATGTTTGATTGTGCACAAGGAAAAGCAAGAGAGATAGTTTTGCCACAATCAAATAATACTATTAGTAAACGAAGAAAAATTAATCCAGAGTTACTCCAAAAGAAACTGGAAGGTTATATTGAATCCGATGAAACTTTTTCTTTAAGTGAAATTTCTAAAAGAATAGGGTATGACAGGAAGGTGTTATATCAACATTGCCCAGAACAATGTAAGAGAATTGTAGAAAGCTACAAGAAGTATTGTGAGAAACAAAGTTTGGAGCGCAAAGAAACGGTTGCTTCTCGTGTACAAGTTGCTGTAGAAGAATTAATGAGAAATGATATTTATCCAAGTAGAAGAAGTGTTGAAAAACGTTTAGGGAAATCAGCTGTATTACGTGAAAAATATATTCAACAAGTATGGAAGGAGATTACTCATAATTAAGGGGTGAAGTGGTTGTTAAGCGAACAAGAATTTATTATTTGGTGTAAGAAATATAATGTATCAGAAAAGGCAAAGGTGATGATAGAAAAGATTAGATCATCAGATCCCGTAAGGTCAGTGAGTAGCGGAGGAAGAAATGTCCCTGGGAATTACCCTAGTAAAAAGATGGGAGTCAGTATTCAATTTGAGAGTCATACTGTAGAGTTTCCTGGGATTTATATGATGGAACACGATTCAAATGTGTTGGAATATTATGATCAACCTAATTCTATAAAAATAAATTATTCTGGTAGCAAAAAGAAGAATATAGGTGTGATATATACACCAGATTTTTTTGTTATTAGAAAGGATTCGGCTGCCTGGGAAGAATGGAAAACGGAATCGGAACTAAGCGCTTTATCGGCTAAAAATCCTAATCGTTATAAAAAAGACAAGAATGGTATTTGGAGATGTCCTCCTGGTGAAGAATATGCAGCACAATTTGGTTTAGAATTTCACGTTAGGTCTTCTTCTGAAATAAATAGAACTTTGGAAAGGAATATTTCATTTCTTGAAGATTATATGTTTGACGCTGATAGAGATGTTTCAATTCAAAAGATAGAAGAGATTGAGAAGTTAATTTCCAAGCAACCTGGAATTTTTTTATTAGATTTAATTAACAAGGGGCAGGACTTTCAAGCTGATGATATATATACGTTGTTAATTCAAAGTAGGATTTATATAGACATTAACAAATATTCTATAGCTGAATATGACCGAGTACCAGTATTTTTGACTAAAGAACAATCAATGGCTTTTGAAATCTTTTTGAATGATAAAAGAAAATCAGTACATGCTTTTCTTGAATTAGAGATAACGATTGGCCAAGAGATATCGTGGGAAGGACAAGCATGGAAGATTGTAAATATAGGCTTGGAAAATTTAACTTTAATCAATAATCAAAAACAATTTCTTGAATTGCCGAAAGAAGGTGTAGTTTCTCTTTTCAATCAAGGTAAGGTCAGAGGGATTAGTGAATTAGAATTACCTAAGCATATGAAAGAAGAGAAAGAGTTACTATTGGAAGCATCAGAAGAAGATCTAGCAATCGCTAATCAACGATTTGAAGTTGTAAAAAGAAGTTTATCTGGAGAGAAAATTAGGGAAGATATAGTATCATGGCGTACCTTAATGGAATGGAGAAGACTTTATAGAGAAGCTGAAGAGTTATACGGAAATGGATATACAGGATTAATTCCCAAAGCCAATAAAAGGGGAAACCGAGTAAATAAATTACCAGTTGAAACGCTTGATTTAATGAATGAATTTATAGAGAAGCAGTATGAAAATATGAAGCAAAAATCTAAAAAAGCGGTTCATGGGCACTTATTAAATATATGTGAAGAGAAAAATATTATTGCACCTAGCTATAAAACATTCTGTCAATATGTTAAAAATAGCCCTAAGGAACAGCAGGTTAGAAAGAGAGAGGGAAAACGCTCAGCCTATAAGTATGAAAAGTTTTATTGGGCACTTGATCAAACAACACCGAGACATGGAGATCGACCTTTTGAAATATGTCATATAGATCATACTGAATTAGATATTGAGTTGGTTTTATCTACATCTCAAAAGTATACTTTTAGACCACATATTACACTTCTAGTTGATGCATACTCTCGGGAAATTTTAGCGCATCATATAACTTTTGATCCTCCTAGTTATCGTTCTACAATGATGGTTTTAAGAGAATGTGTAAGGAAATATTCTCGTTTACCACAAATCATGGTAGTTGATGGAGGAAAGGAGTTTCACAGTACTTATTTTGATACCTTATTAGCTACTTATGAATGTACAAAAAAAGTAAGACCAGGAGCAAAGCCGAGATTTGGAAATGTAGTAGAAAGAATGTTTGGAACAGTGAATACAACATTCATACATAATCTTAAAGGGCATACGAAAATAATGAAAAATGTTAGACAAGTAACTAAAGAATTCCTTCCGAAAAATAATGCCGTTTGGAATTTGGGGGATTTAAATACAGTTTTAAATAGTTGGATAGAGGATGTCTATCATGAGTTAGATCATCCAGCGCTTGGTCAATCACCAAAAGAAGCATTTGAACTCGGAATTTCTTTAGGTGGGAAGCGCCCGTATCGTTTAATACGCTATGATGAATTATTTAAAATTATTACACTACCTACTACAGATAAGGGAAGGGCAAAAGTTCAAGTAGGAAATGGTGTGAAAATTAATTATATCTATTATTGGAATGAAGTATTTAAAGATCCAGGTGTAGAGAATGCAACAGTTCCTGTCCGATTTGATCCGTATGATTTGGGAGTTGCTTATGCATTTGTTAATGGAAAATGGGTAATGTGTATCTCTCAATATTATTCGATGTTAAAGGGACGAACTGAAAAAGAATTAAAGATTATAGCTTCTGAAATAAGAAAACAGAATAACAACCATTCTAAAACTCTAAATATAAACGCAAAATTGATTGCTGGACATATTGAAATGATGGAAGATAATGAGAAATTGTTAATTCAACAAATGAAAGATAAAGAACAGAGAGTTATGAAGGTGATTGAAGGTAATAGCTCTTCTTTGAAGGTGGAGAATCCCGAACAGTTAGTTAAAAGAAATTTATTGCAAGATTATACTGAACTTGAAATGTTAGATTTCTTTGAGGAGTGTGAATGATGGGTGAACAATATCTTTTTCCTGCTGAGCTTTTAAAAAAATCTATAAACGAAAGAGTTGCTTATTTTGGAAATCTTACTGTGAATCACAAGACTATGCAAGAGACAATGGATACATTGTTAGAGAATGTATTTAAGCCAGCTGGAGCATCAATTATTATGGTTTTTGGTCCAAGTGGTGTAGGAAAGACAACGTTGAAAAGGCTAGTGGAAGTAAAGATTATTGAAAAAGTAATACCAAAGTTAGAGTTAGATCCAGGAATGATACCAGTCACTGGGATTGAATTAGTTTCACCTGATTTAGGAAATTTCAATTGGAAAGATTATTATAAAAGGGCATTGCAGGCACTGAAAGAACCTTTGATTGAACATAAAATTAGTTTTGAAAAAGTGATAAATGGTGAAGGGGAGAAAAAGTATTTTAGTCATACGAACCCTAGAACTGCTCCACAGTACAGGGAGTCATTAGAAAAAGCATTTCATTATCGCAAACCGCTGGCTTTTATAATAGATGAAGCACAACATTTTGCCAAAATGACTAGTGGGAAAAGGGTTCAGGATCAGTTAGATTCAATAAAATCTATAGCCAATATAACAGGGATAACACATGTTTTAATAGGAACCTATGATTTAATAAATTTTACTAATCTCAGTGGGCAGTTAAGTCGGCGTACAGTCGATATAAATTTTCCAAGGTACACTTTAGAACAAGAAGATATAATTCATTTTCAAAGAATTATTTATAGTTTGCAGAGGAAGTTACCTTTGACTAATCAGATGAACTTACTAGAACATTGGGAATTTATATATGAAAGAACTGTTGGGTGTGTTGGCATCTTAAAAAATTGGTTAGAGCGCTGTTTATACGGAGTTTTAAGTGATGGGAGAGAATGTATCGAAATTACTGACTTAGAGAAATATGCACTTTCTATAAGCAAAATTGATAAAATTGTATCAGAGGTATTGTTAGGAGAATCCTTACTTATGGAAGATGAAGAAAAAAGAAAGAAAATTCATTATATGTTGGGCTTGAATGTCCAGGAAGAAATAGTGCCAAAGAAAAATAATACCGTAAAAAAGGTCGGGCAGAGGAAGCCTAAACGTGACTTAGTAGGGAAAATAGATGGTAGAGATATTTGATTTAGTGAGCATAGAAAGAAAAATCTATGCGAGTTATCCAAGAAGAAGTATATATCAAAATATAAAGCCTTATGGATTGGGTACTGGTTTTGTGGAGAGTTTAACTAGTTATGTGGGAAGGTTAGCTTATAAGCATAATGTGAAGCCACAATTTATAATAGAAGATGTGATTAGTAGCCAAGTAAGAAAAAGTGGGGGGAGAAAACGAACATATTCTCACAGATGTAATGTAAGTTTGAATGGTATATTTTTTTTTATAAAATGGTTTGTCCAAGGGCTAGAATATATGACTAGTAATAAGAATCTTAAACTTCTTACTATGTTAACCTTTGAGTATATTCTACATAGTAAGGGGATATTTAAGGAAACAAGAGCCTGGTGTCCAGATTGCTATAATGAAATGTTTAATGCACATGGGGAAGTATACGATCCATTAATATGGTTTTTTGAACAAGTAAATTTTTGTCCAAAACATAATAGAACGCTTCTTACAAAATGTCCATATATAGATTGTCAAAGTAAACAAAGAACTTTTAATCGATACAGCAATGTACATTGTCAAAAATGTAATAGGTGGTTAGGAACATCTGATGCCACATATACCAAATTTCAAATGATGCAAAAGGAAAAAGAATGGCAATCCTGGATTAATCAAAATATAGGAGAGTTATTGATAGTCGCTCCTAATATAGAGCCGCCTAGTATAGGGAAAGTTTTTCATATGATTAATGAATGTTTTGAGACACAATTTAAATGCAATGTAGATTTATTTTATGGATATATGGGAATGGAATTTTTATCATTATGTACCATGGATAGATGGAGAACTAAAATTTATTTGGATGAATTATTAAAATTTAGTTATTGCACCGGTGTGGGTTTAGAAGAATTATTTACTAAAGATAAAATAGATTGGGATGGTAGGAAGATAAGATATCCAGTGTAAAAACTTTCTGCAATGTTATGCTTCCAAAATAAACTTCCTGCAATTATATGGGTTATTTTTGAAGGGTATTTTGCGATATTAGACCTTAAAACCCATAATTTTATGCAAAGTTATGGGTTATTGGTATGCAACTTTATGGGTTAAGTCACAATTTTTGTGATATGAACCATAATTTTGCCAGGTTGGCGAGGTTATGGTTCTTTTTGTTTGTGGCAAAGTTATGGTTCTAAAAATAGAATGTATCTAATTTCTTGGTTCTTTCAATTACATCATCAATGCATCTTGTGTGTTATCCCTTAACTATCACAATTTTATCCAGTAAAAGCCTGATTGGTGAGGACTCATAAGCAGTGGGGGATGAACATCTCTATTTAATTAACACTTCGCTTTATTTGAATCTTCATATGTTTTGTGTTTTTATCCATACCTATTGTAAGATTATATAGAGTTCTCCTAATAAACTGTTTTAGTGGATTAATTAGGGGTTTTAAATTTATAAATCTTAAATTGTTTTTTGGGGATAATTTTTTATCTAAATAAGTTATATTGAAGTAGAGGTGAACCATCGGTGAAGCAGGTGTTGGTGATTAAAAATGAACGGTCTTCAGCAAAGAAAATTGTAAGCGGTCTAACGCAAGAAGGCTATTTCATTTTAAAACTTCACAATGAAAACCAAGGTTTAAATATAATATATGAACAAGATTGGGATATTATCATATTGGATTGGGACTCATTAAGTATATCGGGACCAGAAATTTGCAGACAAATACGACTTGTTAAAACGACACCGATCATTATTGTGACCGACAATATTTCTAGTAAGGATTGCATAGCAGGGCTACAAGCAGGAGCAGATGATTATATAAGAAAACCATTTGTGAAAGAAGAATTAGTAGCAAGGGTTCAAGCAATTTTAAGGAGAAGTGACTATATCCAGCAAAATGAGATGAATTTTTTTCAGTTTAAAGATCTCTTTGTTGATGCATCTAGCAATATTGTGAAAAAAGGTGGCGAAAATCTCTCACTTACTAAGCGCGAGTATGATTTACTTGTATTTTTAATTAAAAACAAAAACACAATATTGAGCCGTGAGATGCTTTTGAATCAAGTTTGGGGATATAACGTAGTAGTAAATCCAAATGTAGTAGATTTATATATTGGGTATGTAAGAAAAAAGTTAAAGTGCGAGAAGAAAGACAGATATATTCAAACGATACATGGCAGAGGCTATTCAATGATTGACTGATAAAAATAAGATAATAAAAAACGAGTAAAACTATTTCATTCCGTTTTACTCGTTTTTTTATTAAATGTGATAATCAAATAGTTTCTTAGAAGTATTAAAAGACGTAAAAAAATGGATTATGAAAATATTAGCTATTAATGAGCGTGTTTTGTAGAGGAAATCATGGTTAATCAACACGCCTGACGTCACATATTACTTTTTATGCCTGATTTTATGAATTCACACCATTCACAAGATTTTCACAGAATTAATGACTATACTAATTAACAGGATGTTCAAATGAAAATGATTATCAATAGCGATTCAATTGAATAAAAGTTACCTTCTAATTCAATCTATGGATGTCATCATTTTCGAAATAAATCACACTATAAGGAGTATACATATGAAAAAATCTATGCTTTTAAAATTAGTGAGTATTCTAGCAGTTTTCACTTTAATGTTAGTAGCTTGCTCAGATTCAAGTAAAGAAACTTCGAAGGCTAATAATAAAGATAATGGTAGTGATAAGCCAAAAACGGTTGAAATCACTGATGCTCATGGAACTGTTAAAGTCCCTGTAAACCCAAAGAATGTAGTTGCTTTGGATAACAGAACTTTTGAAACTTTATCTGATTGGGGAATTAAATTAGCGGCTGCTCCAAAGGATATCATGCCTGCTGATTCAGCATATAAAAAGGATGAAAAAGTTCAAAATATTGGGAATCACCGTGAACCAAATCTAGAAATTATTGCAGCTGCAAACCCTGACCTTGTAATCGTTGGTCAAAGATTTGCTGATCATTACGAAGAGATCAAAAAATTAGTGCCAAATGCAGCTGTTATTGATCTTAATTTTGATGTTTCTGAGAAATCTACTACGCCTGGGAAAAACTTAGTAAAAGGACTTAAAGATTCTACAATTACTTTAGGAAAAATCTTTGATAAAGATAAAGAAGCTAAAAAATTAGTGGCTGATTTTGATAAATCTATTGAAACTGCAAAATCTGCTTATAACGGAAAAGATAAAGTTATGAGTGTTATCGTTACTGGTGGGAATATTGGTTTTGCTGCTCCACATTCTGGTCGTGTTTGGGGACCAATGTATGAAATTTTCGGTTGGGTTCCAGCACTAGAAGTTTCAAATTCTACTGCAGGTCATAAAGGTGATGACGTTTCTGTTGAAGCTATTGCACAAACAAATCCTGATTGGCTTTTCGTATTAGATCGTGATGCTGCAACATCTGATGCAGCTACTTCAACACCTGCTAAGGATGTTATTTCTAAATCACCAGCTCTTCAAAACACAACTGCTGTTTCTAAAAAACAAGTTGTTTATGCACCAGAAGATACTTACACAAATGAATCAATTCAGACTTATATAGAGTTGTTTGGAAATCTTGCAAAAACTTTAGCTAAGTAGTGTAAAGGAGTACGAAACAGTGTCAAAAAATATAATTTCTAGGGTTGAGAATATTTCTCAACCCCAGTTTTATAATCACAATAAATTATGGACAAAATCTTTTATAATAGCGATTATAGTTGTTATAATTTTAGGGATTATATCACTGTTTACTGGAGTTTATGATATACGTGGACAAGAGGACGGAATGGAGATGTTTTTCATAACTCGTGTTCCGAGAACAGTTGCATTAATGCTTACTGGAGCTGCAATGGCGATGGCAGGGCTCGTCATGCAACTTATTACACAGAATCGTTTTGTTGAACCTACTACAACGGGGACTATTGAATGGTCAGGCTTAGGCCTGCTTTTTGTATATTTATTATTCCCTGCCCCGACTTTAGTGCAAAGAATGACTGGTGCAATCATTTTTTCTTTTATAGGAACTATGATTTTCTTTTTATTTTTAAGAAGAGTTAAACTTCGTTCGTCTTTAATTGTCCCGATTATTGGATTGATGCTTGGAGCAGTTATTTCTGCAGTGTCTACTTTTTTGGGACTCCTTTTTCAAAAGACACAAAGTATTGAAACTTGGTTCGTAGGTTCATTTGCTAACATTCAGGTGGGAAGATATGAATATTTATGGCTGATTGTTATCATTACTTTTCTTATTTTTATGTATGCTAATAGATTGACTTTAGCTGGACTAGGAGAAGATGTCGCAACAAGCCTTGGAGTTAATTACAATAGAATTGTTCTTTTTGGGACTGGTCTTATCTCTGTTGCAGTTGGAATTGTTGCAGCTGTTATTGGACACTTACCTTTCTTAGGATTAATTGTGCCAAATATCGTTTCAATGTTTAGAGGTGATGATCTTAGGAGTAATTTACCTTGGGTTTGTGTGATCGGAATGGGGTCAATAACTGCCTGTGACATCATTTCTCGAACAATTATAAAGCCTTTTGAATTACCTGTTTCTTTAATACTTGCAACAGTGGGAGCAGTCGTATTTATTACTATTTTATTGAGACAGAGAAAACCAAGGAGGCTACGATGATCACATTAGAATATAGAAATAAAGAAAATGTCGAAATCGATTCTAGCCTTCATAATGAAAGTAGATCAGCTAGCGCTTTTCGTTCTAAGAAGGAAGCAAGACGTTATTGGATTTTACTGATAACATTGATTGGTTTAGGTCTCCTTTCTTCATATGGACTTTTAGTGTATAACAATCCAGTTCCGATAGATTCACCATCTTTTATCCCAGTTGTTAAGAGAAGGATAGTAGCTATTGTTGCAATGATTATTGCTGCGGTTTGCCATAGCTTGTCGACAGTTGCTTTCCAATCTATTACGAATAATAAAATTATTACTCCTTCACTTTTAGGTTTCGAATCACTTTATTCAGCAATTCAAACGAGTACAGTATTCTTCTTTGGTGCTAGTGCGTTAATAAATTTTAATGGAATTGGATCATTTTTATTCCAAGTTGTTGTTATGGTCTTCATGAGTTTGATACTTTATGGATGGTTACTTTCCGGTAAATACGGGAATTTACAACTTATGCTTTTAGTTGGAATTATTATTGGTACCGGGCTAAATTCTGTGTCAACTTTTATGAGAAAACTACTTGCGCCTTCAGAATTTGATATTTTACAAGCAAGATTATTTGGTTCTGTTAATCATGCAGATCCTGCATATTTTCCTATTGTAATTCCTATGATCATAATTGTAGCAGTATTAATTTTTGCTCATTCTAAGAATTTGAATGTTTTGTCACTAGGAAAGGATGTTGCTACTTCTTTCGGGGTTAAATATCAACCTAGTGTAATTTATACGCTTGTATTAGTAGCTATTTTAATGTCCATCTCAACAGCTCTAATTGGGCCACTTACTTTCTATGGCTTTTTAGTAGCAACTTTGAGTTATCAGGCGGCGTCAACTTATGATCATAGATATATTTTTCCGATGGCTTTTGCAATAGGATTTTTGATAATGACGAGTGCATACTTTTTAATGTATCATGTATTCCATGCTCAAGGTGTAGTTTCAGTTATTATTGAATTATTTGGTGGAATCATATTCTTAACTATAGTTTTAAGGAAGAGGGCTTTATGATAAAAATTGATAACGTTAAAAAGTTCTATAGTGATAAGGTAAAAATAGGACCTTTGGATATTGAAATACCAAAAGCAGGCTTTACTTCTTTAATTGGACCAAATGGCGCTGGAAAGTCCACGACACTTTTGATGATTGGAAGACTCTTAGATATGGATGAAGGTCACATTCAAGTAGCAAATATGGATGTTTCTGAATCCAAATCAAAAGACTTAGCAAAAGTTTTGACTATATTGCGACAAGAAAATCATTTTGTAACTAGGCTTACTGTTAGACAACTAGTTGGATTTGGGCGCTTTCCTTATTCAAAGGGAAGATTAACGAAAGAGGATGAATCTATTATTTCTAAATATATCGATTTTTTGGATTTAACTAATTTAGAGAATAGATATTTAGATGAACTTTCTGGTGGTCAAAGACAAAGGGCATATGTAGCGATGGTATTGTGCCAAGAGACGGAATATGTACTTTTGGACGAGCCTCTGAACAACCTTGATGTTGCTCGTTCTGTTCAAATGATGGAGCATTTGAGACGTGCAGCTAATGAATTTGGAAGAACAATTTTGACAGTTATGCATGATATAAATTTTGCGGCTAAGTACTCTGACAAAATTTGTGCTATGAAAGATGGTCAAATTGCTGCTTTTGGAACAGTAGAAGAGGTAATGGATCCAACACTTTTGACAGCTATTTTTGAAACAAAAATAGAAATTATCAAGGGTCCTTATGGGCCAATCGCTGTTTATTAGTTACAAAATGTATACTGTAGCTTGCGTAAATTATGCTAGCTACTCTAGTTGAAGTTGCTGTCTGTATTTTATGGGCAGCAGCTTTTTTTATGCGATTGCCCATCATGATAACTCTTAATTTTTCTGGCTGTTGGTAATAGCTCCACAGATATGTCATTACTCCCAGTCCTGCGACGTGTTGAACACTCGGACGGTGAATGTAAGGGAATCATTATATTCTGGTTTGGTTATCCACTCATAAGCTAACACAATTGTGTTAGACAAAGTAGGTTTCGTCCGTTCTCATATAAGAAGTTGTGATGTAGTTAAGATTCGGTATAGTGTGTCTACATGTAAGGGAGAAGTAGCTTGTTACGCTGCAAGATAATCCTTAGCGTATATTTTCGTTAAAATGTGGGCGGCAGCCCTGGTAGAAAAGGAAAAAATAAAAAGATAAGTGGGGACAAAATTGCTGAACACCTTATGCAAATAATCCTGTGAGATTGGCGTTTACGGCAATAATATTCAAATTACAATTTTATACGATAAGAACCATAGCTTTTCCAGGTTGGTAGGGGTATGGTTCTTTTGTTTGCGAAAAAATTATGCTTGTTTTGTAAAATGATAAAAATGTTTTAATCCAAAATGATAGGATTACAAAAGTGTAATGTGGGTGTAAGGAAACTGGATTGTACCCTCTTTTTAGATAAAGCATACTTAAAGTAAGGAAGATTTATATGTGAATGAATATAAATTTTACAAGTAGGATAGAAAGGTTAGGTATTATCATATGAAATGGATCATTAGGATTTTTGTGTTATTAGCTATAATAGGAGGTGCTTTCTACTATCTGAAATCAGGTAATGGGTACTATTCAACTAAAGAATATTATGTAAAGGTAATGACTGATTCTACAGTAGAAAACGAAAAATTGAGTAATGGAGAAATTCTTACGTATCATGTTTACGATGAGAAAGTGTACGATAAAAAAGGGAAAGAAAGAAAACTGAAAATTTCCGTGCAAAATAAATTGGAAAAAAATCAATATTATTTGATTGATTGGGAAGATCGCCGTGGGATTGTTTCTAAAATAGCTAAAGTGGATCAAACAAAAATAGATAAGAGTATCTTAGATAAATTGAACGGAAATTCATAATATGTCAGGACAAGCTAAACCAATAGCTGTGTTAACATAAAGCTTTATAAGCAAAAGATATTGTAGAAAAATAAGAGAGGTTATTATAAAACAAAAGGGATCAACCGTCTGGTGTGATCCCTTTTTGTTAGGACTGAGCAAGGAGTATTATTGCATTGTATAAACCCTTTACTCTTTCCAAAACTGTTCTAGCAGAATACTGATCATAGTGCCTACGAGTAATCCGTTACTTAAAACATATTGTAAGGAAGAAGGAATACCGCTAAATGCACTTTCTGGAAGAAACATTATTCCTAAACTGATTAATAATGTAATTCCTAATATAGTTAATCGGCGTTGATTTAATTCTTCACGTAAAATTGATTGAAATGAAAGGCCTATTACTTGGACAAATGTTGCTAAAAGTGCAGCATTAGCAATAGGGCCTGGAAGTAAGGATATAAAGCTTACAATTGAGGGGATAAAAGAAATTCCTGCTAATATGAGACTTGCTATAAGGAATGACTTCACTTTTCTTTGTCCTGTTAGTTGAATAAATCCTGCTGATGCAGGTAATGGTACAATTCCAATTGTAGAGAACAACGACGAGATAATATGTGATATACCTCCGCCCCATACACCACGGTTCAGTGTTTGCTTTTCATCTTCTTTAGATAATGGAGCCACTTGTTTTACAGCCGAAATAGCAGCAATCGTATTTGCAACTAAAAGAAATGTAAATAAAATTGCAGTTAGAGTCATTCCAATATCGAATCTAGGCATGCCCCAAGCAAATATCTGTGGTAACTTAACTAACGGTGTGTGTGAAGGCATATGAGACGATTTTCCTAATAAAGCATACAAAAGCCAACCAAATGAAATGCCAAGTAACACAGCGTAACTTTTCATCCAGCCTTTCCTTTTAATTGATAAGAAGGTAATCATGGTAAAAACAAAGAGTGCAATAGTAGTTGTTGTATAATCAGGATGAGTTACAGATTCTTGTAATCCCATCATTCCTTTTAGTAACACACCACTAAGCTGAAGTGCTAAGATTAAAAGAAAAGTTCCTGTAACTAAAGGGGTAAATAAACGTAAGATTCGATGCACAAGCCCTGTTATACCAAGTACGAAGAGTAATATACCTGCAATAATTAACCCGCTTTCTAAAAGTTGCAACACGTCTTTTGCACTTTGTCCCTGATGCATAGCTACTTGTCCCAGTATGACAAATATACTTACCCATGAACCTGCTGGACCATCTGCTATGGGGTAGCGATGCCAAAACCATGCTTGTATAAATGAACTTACTCCCACGACTAAAAAAGTTCGCTGCATTAATGTTGAGATATCTTCTATTGATAAATGAAATATGCCACCAATAATGATAGGCAATGCAATTGCATTTGCTAATAGAAACACAAACCACTGTAGAATACTAAAGCTCGTATTAAAGTATTTTTTGTTCATATTATTCTCCTTTGTCGAAAAAGAATCTCATAGTAAAAAACCATCCTTTCTATACAGTTAGATTAAAAAGGATGGATTTTGTAAATCCATAAAATTATTTTAATTATATATATAGATTTAAAATTAATTACCATGTACGGAATGGTAAGAATTTACCGTTAAGTGTAATAACGATACGAGGATCGCCACCTTTTGGATCTTCTTGTGTATTCACACCTAGATTGAAGTTAATTGCACTCATTACACCTTCGCCAGCTTTTTCTAAGATTAATTCTCTAAGAGTTGGTGCGTATTGTAACATCATTTCATATAGTCGATATAAGATTGGGTCAGTAGGAGGCATTTGCATTACTTGACCTCTAAGTGGAACTACTGTTAATGCCTGAACCACTTCCTCGTCTAATTCTAATAATTTACCGATTTTTTCTGCTTCCGGACGTGTCATTGTAGCTTGTCCTAATAATGCTGTTACAACCCAAGTCTCAGAGTTTTCGCTTACTTTTGAAATTTCTTCCCATGTTAAACCTTTTGCAATTTTTGCTTCCATAATTTTTTGCGTAGCTTCTTGTCTATTCATATTTAATAACTTCCCTTCATTTGAGTAATAATTAATTTTTCATACCATTTAATGTTTTATATCCATCAACTACTAAATCTAATTTACCTGTGTGGGGATCAATGACTAAACCATGTACAGGAACATCTTTTGGAATAAGTGGATGATTTCTTACTAAATCAACATTAGCTTGAGTTGAGTCGCAGACATCATCGAATCCAAATAACCAATTTTCAAGATCAACACCAGCATATTCAATTGCTGATAAAATTTCGGATGAAGCTACTCCACGATCTAATATTTTTTGAAGTGTTCCTTTTGGATTAGTTTGGCTTGCACCACATTTATGGTGTCCGATAAGAAAGATTTCATCTGCATTTAGATCATATACTGATGCTATAACACTTTGCATAACGCTATCGAAAGGAGAAGCAATTTTACCACCTGCATTTCTGATAACTTTTGCATCACCATCGTGTATATCTAAAGCTTTTGGAAGTAGCTCAATTAAACGAGCATCCATGCAAGAAACAACAACCATACGTTTTTTAGGCATTTTTGTCGCTTCAAAAGGAGCGTATTCCTTATTTTCTACAAATTGTTCATTGAACGATAGGATTTCTTGTAATAACATATTTGTAACCTCCTTTAAATCTAGATGTATTTTTTGTTGCGTCCTCTATGTTATAAGTGAATATAACTGATAAACAATGTGATGTAAGAGGATAAACTAAGTATAGTGAATTGTATCGATAAGCAGAATAAGCTGGCGAAACACTTTCTGGCTTTCTACTTTCACGGTGAAAGGATTGGTTTATATCATTGATCAAACAGATTTTGAGATACTGAAATTATTAGGAGAAAACTCAAGAATACAATGGAAAGAACTTGGTCAAAAAATACATATGACGGGACAGGCGGTAGGAAATCGAATTCGAAGGTTAGAGGATTTAGGGATTATTGAGCAATACACAATCGCAATAAACCGAATCAAATTAGGACAAGTAGTGACTGCGTTTGTTACTTTGTTCGTAACAACAGCTAACCATCAAGAGTTTATGAATTTCTTTCAAGGAGAAGAAGGGATTTCTGAAGTACATCGTATAAGTGGTGACGGATGTTATTTATTAAAAACACATTTTGCTTCCAATGAAGAATTGGATAATTTTCTGGGGCGACTATTAAAGTATGGGAATTACCGTGTTAACCTATCAATAGGGAAGTTAAAATAAACTTTATGTAAGTTTATGGTTCCTTTTGCTTGTGGCTAAGACATGTTTCCAAAAATAAAAGGAGTATCTCTTATTAAATAAGAGATACTCCTTTTATTTGTTTTTAATAATTATTGATTATTTTACATCTGATTTTTCTTTTTTCATTATTTGCCTTTGACTAGTGAAGGGGAATTTTTTAACATCAAAACCCCTGCGCTGTATGCAACAGGGGGTTCTATTATTACTTATTTGAGGGCATGATCCTATTTCATTTTACAGCTAATTCATGTTTCGAATATAAAAAGTAGACTCATAAGAAAAATCCTGTAGTTCAGTACAGGATTTTTAATCAAACTAATTAAAAACTAAATTGTGGTTTAACATCACCTTTATAAGGTTCATGTTCAACGAATATAGTTATGTCTTTACCAGATTGGTCTTTACCAGTTCTTTTATACGTAAATTTCTTATTGTTCAGTTCAGTAAGTTCAAGAGCCGCACCATATTTATTATTTCCAATTGATACATGAGCTCTTATTTTATTTTCGTGTACAACATCGAAGTAACCATAGTCACCGCGGCTTTGACCTGTTTCGCTATTGAAGAACTCGTATTTATTAGACTTGTCATCAAATTTTGCTAGACTTATAAAATTAGAATTAAACTGTGTTACATCATTACCAGCTTCATCTAATACCTTTGTTCCATGCCAAAGGGTGCCGCCTAAAATTTTATCTCCATCAACATTTTTAACAATATCGCCTGTAGTAGTGTTCAGTTGCTTGTCCGGATCAGTGAAAGAAAGTTCTTTTTCTTTATATGGAACATGTTCAACGAAAACTTCTACATCTTTACCGTTAGCGTCTTTCCCCATTCGTTTATAAGTAAATACATTTTTATTTAGTTTTGTCATGTCAACAACAGCTTGATACTTCATTGATTCTGAAATTAATATTCTCTTCTTCCCATCATTTGTGACAAAGAAAGTTCCTTTATCGCCACGACTTGCACCTGTCTTAGCATCAAAGAATTCATATCTGCCGGACTTCGCATCATATTTTGCAAGGCCAATAAAGTTTGCATTCTCTTTTGTTAAGTCATTCTTATCTTTGTCATATACTCTTGTACCTTGCCAATTAGTATCGCTAAGAATGTTAGCCATTTTTTGGCCTTTCGTTAACTTGTGTTCCTTTTTCGTCTCTTTAGCAGCTTGTTCTTGTTTTTGTTTACCATGATTTTCTTCGGCTTTAGTACCAGCACACCCTGTTAATGCTAATGTGAATCCGAGCAGTATTGATGATAGTGCTTTCGTTTTTTTGTTCATTTTTTATCGTCTCCTCATTGTATGATTTTCATGTTATTCACATGGTTTTAAGTAGTGCGGTTTGTGATTATAGTAGTAGTTCATCCTTCTGAATCTTTGTTACATGAAAAGATTTAGGTTGAATCAATGAACTTAGTTGCTACGTTTATTATGTTAATCCCAGAGTATAAACTCCCTCTAAATAAAACATTAAAAAAAGATAAACTAATTCCTAAAAAATTTTCATATTTATAAAAAAGCAATCGCTAGCTTGCTACAGGGATCTTTCTAATATTTACTAAAGTTGTTTCTGATGCCTACGAGTAATCAAAAAAATACATTGTAAAGAAGAAGGAAAGCCGTTAACAATAATGTAATTCCTAATAGAGTTAATCGATTGTAGTGCAAAATTTTTGAGCTGAACTGTATGGGAAATGAAGATTTTATAGAAGTCGCTTCATATAGGAAGGGGATGTCCATGTTTGATTCAACAGATTTTAAAATTATACAGTTACTACAAGAAAACGCTAGAATGAACTGGAGGGAAATTGGAGAGATAGTACATTTGACTGGCCAAGCCGTTGGAAAACGAATTAACAAATTAGAAGAGGCAGGTGTCATTCAAAAATATACGATAGATATCGACAGAGCTAAGCTGGAAGGATCCATTATGACGTTTGTTACGCTATTTTTGCATGCACCACATTATCATAATCAAATTCAAAGTTTTTTCGAAAAAACAGACGTAATCACTGAAATGTATCGTATAAGTGGCGATGGGTGTTATATCATGATTCTTCACACATCTTCGCATCAGCAATTAGAAGAGACGCTTGCAGATGTTTTACATTATGGTGATTATCGTATAAATACTGTCATTAAGACAATGGAAAAAAAGAAAGAATAAGATATTTATCCTTTCTTTTTTCATATGGAACTGTAATTCTTTATTTGTTTTTATTTATAAAACAGCTTGCTGACATGACTTTTGCGTAAATATCACCAAACTCTAATGCGCTCATGAACGATTGATGAGCGTGTACTGCTGGGATTAGATTTCCTTGGAATTCTAAATCTTTTGTTGTACAAGCATCTTCAATTACAATACATTGAAATCCTAAATCACTGGCAGCCCGTACTGTTGCATCAATACATACATGAGTCATCATACCGCAAATTACTAGTTGGTCTATTTTTTCTGTTTTTAATGTTTCTAATAAATTTGTTCTTAAAAAACTGTTAGGGTGATATTTTTGAATGACTCTTTCATTAGCGATCGGTTGTACATCATCATGAATTTGAGCACCTACTGTCTCGGGGAGGAAGAAGGTAGCTCCTTCATTGTTCGCAATATGTTGTACATGAATAATTGTTTTATGTTTTTCACGAAACACTCTCAATACTTCTTTCGCTTTTTGGATGGCTTTTTCAGGTAGATGTAATTCCATATTGCCGCCTTTAAAGTAATCATTTTGTATGTCGACTAATAGTAATGCTTCGTTCATCGTTATTCCCCCATACTTAGTGATTCAGCACGTTATTTGTACTGTACCGTTATTATATAAATTGTAGCTATGCTGAAGTAATAACATTATGAAACGATTTTGAGGTATATAGTTTCAGTGTGAAAAAAGTGAAAGTTGGTATAAGTACAAATGGATTTTGTGGAATTCACGGCAAAGTTATAGGTAGAGTGGCATTATAAGGTAAAAACCATAACTTTGCTGGAGGAGCAGGTTATGGTTTTTTATGCGGAAATGCGATTTTAAGTTTTTGCTGAAGGTGTTTTTCTAGGATATGCTGTGAGTGATTGGAGTGAGGTAGTGTCGGATATTGTCGACCAATCGATATATTGGAAAAATCGTTGATATATTGTGAGTTGTGATAGATATATTGGAAAAATCGTTGATATATTGTGAGTTATGATAGATATATTGAAAAAATCGTTGATATATTTGTAAAGGGGTGTTTGAGGTGATTGTGAAAGAAAGAAAAATGCCGATTTATATAAGGCAGTTAGAAGCACTTTTTAGAAGGTTACCTGTACATCATCCGAAACGAAATTTAATTGGAGAAAACTTGGCAAAACACATGGCGGGATATAAAGGGGAGCAATCGATTGATTATCCACTTAGTTTTATTTCTGAGAAAGAGTATAGTATTTTACATGATATTCGCTTATCTAATTATGATAAATACTTTCAAATTGATACTATTATCCTTTCCACAAAGTTTCTTCTTTTTCTTGAGATAAAAATATAGCAGGTACATTAATATTTGATACAAAGTTTAATCAACTTATCCGAATAACAGAAGGAAATTCAGAGGGATTTCCAGATCCGGTTTTACAAATAAAAAGGCAAGAAATACAAATAAAGAGATGGTTAAGCTTACATGGATTTTCCTCTAGTCTTCCAATTGAGTCCCTTGTTGTTATTAGCTCGCCTCGTACCATTATAAAATCTTCAGATGACAATCTTCTTCATACAATTATTCATAGTGCAAATTTACCTCATAAAATAAAGTGGTTTGAAAGTAAATATAAAAGAAAAGTTATAGATAATGTAGATAGGCTCATTCATCAAATAATAACGGAGCATTCTCCACTTCAACAAAATATACTTGAGCAATATAAAATAGAAAAAGAGGAGTTGTTAAATGGAGTACAATGTGAGAAATGCTTAGTTATTCCAATGGTTAAAGTGAAGAAGGGCTGGCGTTGTACAAGTTGTAAAGATTTTTCAAAAGTGGCACATGAGGATGCTATACGAGATTATGCATTGATCATTAGTACGACATGTACGAACGGTAATTTGAAAGAGTTTCTCCATGTTTCGTCGGGTATGGTTGTAAACAGAATTCTCCACACACTAAATCTTCCCTACACTGGCAACAACAAAGGACGAATATATGATTTAACTTCTTTCCAATGATAATTTTGCTATAATAAATACGTACGTATACGAAGGGGAGTTTAAAGAGAAAATGAAGTCATTTAATATCGATCATCTTATAGCTAGTGTTTTGCAATGGATATTAAATATAGCGCTAATTATATTATCCATTGTCTTATCTATCTTTTTAATTAATGAGACAATCACATTTATTCAATACATCTTTTCAACAAAGAAATATACATCGTATAAATTGGTTGAAAGTATCATCGTATATTTCCTATACTTCGAGTTTATTGCATTAATTATTAAGTATTTTAAATCGAACTATCATTTCCCGTTACGTTATTTTATTTATATCGGAATTACGGCATTAATTCGGTTAATTATTGTATCTCATGAGGAACCGATGGAGACGTTATTATATGCGGGATCCATTCTTGTTTTAGTCATTGCTTTATACATATCGAATATGAGAGATTTGAGAAAAGAGTAGTAGTGCAGACATAAGTTTGCACTACTTTTTTCACCTTGACCTTCAAGTTACTTGAAAGTTTACAATGAAATTAGGGCGTTTGAAATTGAAAAAAATTGAGAAATTAAGTGAAGAGGTTTCTTTTACTTGGAGGTTATAGAAATGAGTCAGGAATTGAAGTTACGTCCATTAGAACGAGAAGATTTAAAGTTTGTACACGAACTGAATAATAACGCGCATATTATGTCGTATTGGTTTGAAGAACCTTATGAGGCCTTTGTAGAATTGCAGGACTTGTATGATAAACATATACACGATCAAAGTGAACGCCGATTTATCGTTGAGAAAGATAATGAAATGGTTGGATTGGTTGAGTTAGTGGAGATTGATTATATTCACCGAAGAACAGAATTCCAAATTATTATTGATCCAAATTATCAGGGGCATGGTTACGCAGCAGAAGCGACGCGTTTAGCGATGGGTTATGCCTTTGCTGTCTTAAATATGCATAAGATATATTTAGTTGTCGATAAAGAAAACGAAAAGGCTGTGCATGTTTCAGAAGCAATATTTTGAAAGTAAGTAGTTGAATGATTTGGAAGTAATGTTGACGCTTCGCAAAACCGTATGCTAAAATCCCTTTTAAGTATTAAGGAAGGTGCAGAACATGCTTTATATAAAATTTGTAAAACTCATTAGAAAACTTTGCTCCGCACAAATGTATACGGTGAAGCGTTGTACGGAGCTTAATCAAGGGGCATAAATCCCCTATATTCATCGGCTGAATAACTTTTCTAAAAAAGTATAGTTTATCTATGCTTATTTGGTTACGGTTTGTAAGTCGATGTATAAAATAGATTAAGGGCCATAGACAATGCTTTGTCTATGGCCCTTTGTGTATATTATTCCAATGAGCCTTTACTATAAATTGGAGTAGTATAGGAAAAACCACGAAGCAGAGGGCTAGTGTCGAATGACGCTATCTCTCTGCTTTTTTTAATTTCAGGAAAAGAGGAATACGAATGAGTTTACTTAAAGTTGAAGGTTTATCACATAGTTTTATAGATAAAGCCTTATATGAAAATGCTTCTTTTAGTTTGCATAAAGGAGAACATATGGGGATTGTTGGACAGAATGGTGCAGGAAAAAGCACGTTAATGAAAATATTGATTGGAGAAATCATTCCTGATAAAGGAGATATAAAGTGGCAACCTAATATTCAAATTGGACATCTGGATCAATACGCAGAAATTGATGGGGGCTATACCATTTCACAATATGTAAAGAGAGCTTTTTATGATTTGTATGAAATGGAAGATAGAATGAACAAGTTATATGAAGAAAGTGCTAGGACTGGAGATGAGAATCAACTATTAAAAGCGGCAGAGATTCAAGAACAGCTTGAGGCTCGTGATTTTTATTCGGTAGACAGTATAACGAATAAGGTGGCAGCTGGTTTAGGTATTGATGCTATCGGGATGGATCGTGTTATTGGTGAATTAAGCGGAGGACAACGTGCAAAGGTAATTTTAGCGAAGCTTTTATTAGAAGAGCCGACTATTTTATTACTAGATGAACCGACGAATTTTCTTGATAAGGAGCATGTGGAGTGGCTTGCTAATTATTTAATGAATTTTGAAGGGGCGTTTATTGTAGTGTCACATGATTTTGATTTTCTGGAAAAGGTGACTTCTTGCATATGTGATGTAGAGTTTGGAACAGTTAAGAAGTATTACGGAAAATACTCAGATTTTGTAAGACAAAAGGAGCATTTGCGAAAAGATTATATTCGCCAATACCATGCACAACAGAAGAAAATTGAAAAAACGGAAGAGTATATTCGTAGAAATATTGCTGGAGTGAATTCAAAAATAGCACAAGGACGTAGAAAGCAGTTGCAACGTATGGAAAGAATTGCGCCACCAAGTTTTACCCATAAACCGTCTATTCATTTTCGGGAACTTCCTATTTCAGTTCAAACAGTTCTTGAGGTAAATAATCTCGAAGTTGGTTATGACTTTGCTCTCTTACCAAAATTGAATTTTTCAGTAATGGGTGGGCAAAAACTTGTTATTACAGGATTCAATGGAGTAGGGAAATCTACTTTATTAAAAACAATTGTTGGCACTATTGCTAGTATTGCTGGAGAATTTCACTTCTCAGAGCAAATAAAGATTGGATATTATGAGCAAGATTTAAATTGGAGCAATGATTCTTTAACTCCGCTTCAAATTATTTCGGAACAGTTTCCTACATTGAATATGAAGGAAATACGTCATCATTTAGCTGCGTGTGGTGTGAAAGATACTCATGTCTCGCAAGAAATTCGTACGTTAAGTGGTGGTGAACAATCGAAGGTGAAACTGTGTGGATTATTACTATCACCTTGTAACTTCTTAATTTTAGATGAGCCGACAAATCATTTAGATGCAGAAGCGAAGGAAGCTTTGCAAAAGGCGCTAATACAGTTTAAGGGCAGCGTTATACTCGTATCTCATGAAGCGAGTTTTTATCTTGATTGGGCGGATAGTATTTTCAATATAGAGACGGGATTAGTTAAGGGGGTGTGAAATATATGAATGAAAATAATTGGAGAATGAACATTATATTATTTTTAACCGCTCAAACTATTTCGTTGTTCGGTTCATCTCTCGTGCAATACGCGATTATATGGTATATCACCCTTACAACATCATCAGGGGCGATGTTGACCATTTCAACTGTTTGCGGTTTTCTACCACAAATTGCGATATCTTTATTTGCTGGTGTGTGGATTGATCATTATGACCGTAAAAAGATGATTATGTTATCGGATGGAATTATAGCGATTGCTACGTTAATTTTGGCAATTTTATTTTTAACAGGATATAAAAGTATTTGGATGCTGTTTATAGTATTACTCATTCGCTCAGCTGGTACAGGTGTACAAACGCCGGCTGTGAATGCGTTAATTCCACAAATTGTTCCGAAAGATTATCTTATGAAAGTAAATGGGATAAATAGTAGTATTACATCTTTAATTATGTTTCTTTCACCGGCGGTAAGTGCCGTAATTCTTTCTGTTACTAGCATTGAAACGACATTTTTTATTGATGTTATTACAGCTATAATCGGAATTAGTATTATGTTTATCATTCAAGTGGAAGGACATGTGAATGTAGGGGGTAAGCAAAAATCTAATCTACAAGGTATAAAAGAAGGGTTTGCTTATTTAAAAGAAAATGTATGTATGAAAAGGCTACTCGTTTTATTAATCATTATTATGATTTTAATAAGTCCAGCCGCCTTTTTAACACCTTTAATGGTGACTCGTTCCTTCGGGGCGGAAATGTGGAGACTTACTGCTAGTGAGATGACCTTTAGTGCTGGTGCAGCAGCTGGTGGCGTACTGATTGCAGTATGGGGTGGTTTCCGTAATCGTATGCATACAACAGCGCTGGCCTGTGCGTTATATGGTCTGCTTATGGTAGGACTAGGAATTGCACCGGTATTTATTATGTATTTAGTCTTTAATTTTTTAATTGGTATAACAATGCCATGTTTTAATACGCCAGTTACTGTGTTATTGCAGGAGAAAGTAGATCCAGTTATGCATGGCAGAATGTTTAGCCTCGTACAGATTGCGAATTCATGTGCTTTACCTTTAGGGATGATTATATTTGGTCCTTTGGCTGATGTGTTTAGTGTAGAGGTTTTGTTAATTTATGCTGGGATATTCGTACTATTTTGCGCAATGTATGTTGTATTAAGCAGGAAGTTTGAAGTGTAAATATTTATTGTCTATAAAAGGTTTGTGAGGCAATTTAAGATGCTTCATAAACCTTTTTCATCCTAGTCAATAATAATTTATTGTAAAACGATAAATTATTATTGACTAATGATTTTGTTTTGGATAATATGATGTTAATTAAGAAGAATTATATGAATAGAGGAGAATGTAAAATGAAAAATAAATACGTAGTAGCTATTTCTTTCATGATTTTAGCGATTATTTCTTTAACTATACATGCTTCAAACAGTAAAGTAGGAGCGGATGGATTTCTTGAAGAACCTTTCTTTTTCCTAGTACCGGTAAGTTATGTATTGTTCTTTAGTGGTATTGGTGTATTACTATTTGGATATATTACTTCAAAGCTGAGAAAAAGTAATAGATAAAGTGAAGTTTAATTAGTGATGGATTCCCCAATCGGGACAAAATACTCACTATGAAATAGAAACATACCATATGGAAGAAAAATAATAAGTGAGCTGAATAATGATGAATCATTATTTTTATAATGGTAGACAAGTAGGAGCGGCTATAACGCTAGCCGGGGCACAGGGGACAATTCATGCTGTGAATCAAGTGATTCAAATGCAGCAACAAGCATATTTTGCACAAATGATGCAAGGACAGTATATGCAATACTCACAATTTCCAATGCAAAGTGTGCATTATGATGTGTATCCAGCGGGTTTACTTTCCATTCCATATGGCGGGACTTACTTCTTATGAAAGAAAGCGACTCGATAGAGTCGCTTTTTTATATTCCACCGAGCTTCATTCCAAGGAATGCGAAGAGGATACCGATTATGTAAGTAGTACTTACATATAAAAGGGATGTGTAAATTTTTTTGCGATTGAGAAGCTGAATGGATTCTAATTTAAACGTCGAAAACGTTGTGAATGCGCCCATAAATCCAGTTCCTAATAATAATTGCCAGCCTGTAGTGACTCCGTTGCCAATTATATATCCGAGTAAAAATGCTCCTGTTATATTAATAAGGAATGTAGCAATTGGAAAGGATGTTTTATTTCTTTTTTTAAACCAATTGCTAATTGCAAATCGTGTAATCGCACCGAAAAACCCTCCAGTTGCCACTAATAAAGCTTCCATCATAAGTGATCACCTTCCGTAACTGATTTCTTAATTAAGAAATCACCTAGTGTATAGCCAAGTCCAGACATAATGAGACCGCCAAGTATGCTACATGATACATATAGGAAAGCCAGGCTCCATTCAGCATGATTAATTAATTGCATGGTTTCTACACTAAATGTTGAAAACGTCGTAAAAGAACCGATGAATCCAGTTCCGATGCCTGTGATAACCTCCGAAGGTAAGATGTTTAGCCGTGCAACATATGTAGTCAGCCATGCTAATAAGAAGCAGCCGATTAAGTTAATGAGTAATGTAGCTAATGGAAATGAATGATGCCAAAATTCATGGATAGTAAGACCTAAATAATAACGAGAAAGGGCTCCTAATATACCGGCTATACCGACGATAATATAAATCAAATTCCTCACCTCTTTAAATAGCTTGCTCAAAAAAATAGACTCCTACCAGTAGTTATACTGGTAGGAGTCATTAGCTAAGCAGCGGTTATGGCGAACTCCATCGCCTATAATTATTACATATAGTGTACTAAAAATTGCGTTTGATTTCCAGTGAAGAAGTTGGTGTATTTTGTAGTTCTCTAATCGTTTAAGATAGAGAATTATTACTTATAAACTAAATATAGTGATATAAGGTTTTCAGTGTGATAAAATGTTTCGTATATCTTTCATTTTTTATTTGACTGAAAATAAAGAAAAGTAAAATCGTATGTTTTAGAAAAGGAGTCGTTTGTTTGAAAAAGTTATTAAAAATAATACTTATATGTATTTTAGTAGGTGTGGGAGTTGTAGGTGGGTTTTTAGCGTATATGACACTTACAAAAGAACAGCCAGCTGATGTTATAAGCTTGAAGGTGGAAAACAATAAGAAGCGCGTAATTGCGCAGGGAAATGAATTTAAAGTTACAACGTTTAATATTGGATATGCTGGACTAGATAAGGATCAAGACTTCTTTATGGATGGAGGAAAAGGGTCTGGTTCAAGTAGTAAAGAACAAACGGAAACGAATTTAAAGAATATGCTTTCGTTTTTACAAAATGAGAATAGTGATTTTGCGCTATTACAAGAAGTAGATATAAAATCAATGAGATCATTTGATATAAATGGGCATGAATTTTTGAAAAAAGGACTGCCTGATTATGCTTCTTCGTTCGGAAAGAACTATGATACAAAATGGGTTCCGGTGCCAATCACAAGTCCAATGGGATATGCTGATGCTGGACTAAGTACGTTTTCTAAATATACAGTTCAAACAGCGAAGAGGTTCCAATTACCAGGAATGGAGCCGTGGCCAAAGCGTTTATTTGATTTAGACCGAGCGATTGTTGAACATAAAATTCCTGTTAATAATGGAAAATTTGTTAGACTCGTAAATTTACATTTGTCTGCTTATGATGAAGGCGGAAAAATTAGAAAGCAACAAGTGGAGTATTTAAAAGAATATATGAACAAACATTATAAAAATGGTGATTACGTAATAATGGGCGGGGACTGGAATCAATTAATTTCTAACGTTCAGTTAAGTGATCCGAAGTTCGTGAAGGAGCGTCCTGAGTGGTTAGTAGAGTTACCGAAGGATTTTACCGATGGTGGCTTTAAGTGGGCTGTAGATCCGTCTGTTATGACTGTGAGAGATGATGTAAAGAAATACGTGGAAGGTGAAAACTTTGTCACGATTATTGATGGCTTTATCGTTTCACCGAATGTTGAAATTGTAAATGTACAAGGGAAAGATTTGAAGTTTGAAAATAGCGATCATAACCCAGTGAGTGCGGTATTCAAGCTGAAGTAATCGATACGTATGAGAAGGTGGGGCTTCATATATGGAGTGGTTAAAGAGAACTTGTTTTTCTAACCTTGAGAAAGAATCACAGAAAAATCATTTATTGCTGTTTATCACGATTTGCAGTTTCTTCCTCGGGGTACTCGCAATTGGGTATTACGGATATATTTTTACAGAGAGAGCAGTAGCATTTTGGATGTGTGGTATTTCTATCGTAGTATTTGGAACGCTACTTACTTTTATAGAAAGTATGGAAGCAATGTATAAATACATCATGACATGTATGCTACTTATTATGTCTTTCATTATGGTACAAGCATTTAATGAAAGCCCAGCTGTATTTCAAATGGTCTATTTTACATTAGCAGTTTCACTTATTTATTTGAGTGAACGTCTTATTTTAATTCTTGGCGGGGTAGCAGTTGTTGTTACATTTATACTTTGTAGTTATTGGCCAAATCAATTTTTTGCTTATACAGCATCATCTGAAGCTGCAAATTTTGCAAGCTTGTTAGCGATTGTAACGATCGCAATGTGGGGTGTCACAAAGATTGGTTCTAATCTTTTGGCTCGTTTAAGTGATGAGAAGCAAGCAGTGATGAAGAAAGCTCAGGAGTTAGAAGAAACGCAAAGGCTTATTGAGGAAACTGTTGTGAAGTTAGATAGTAATTTCAATCATTTAAGACAGAATATGAACACTTCGATGGAGTCGATGAGTGAAATTAATTTTGCTTTTGAAGAAGTGGCAGTTGGTACTCAATCACAATCAGAGATGATGTCACGTTCAGTAGAAGTATTGAATGATATGGAGGGAAATATTGACCAAATCATCTCTCAAGTAAGAAATGCTTCGATGCGTGTTGATAAAAGTTTGGAAATCTCAAAGGGTAGTGTAAACACTTTAAGAAATTTTGAAGCTAACATGAGAAGTTTAAATGATGTTGTTTCACAATCAGGAACGATATTTAGAGAATTGATGAAACAATCGAAACAAATTAATGAAATTGTAGATGTAATAACGAATATTTCAAGTCAAACGAGTTTGCTAGCTTTAAATGCAAATATTGAAGCTGCAAGGGCAGGAGAACATGGAAAAGGTTTTGCTATTGTAGCGAATGAAGTGTTAAAGCTTGCTGAAGAATCGAATCGTTCTGCGGGGAGAATTCAAGGAATTTTGAAGGAGTTTAGTAATCAAGCAAGTAAAGTAGAAGTGCAGGTAGAGAAGTCAGAAAGAGTACAAGAAGAGTGTAACGAAATGTTAGCAAGTGTTTTAACGAATGTAACGGACTTAGGGAAGTTTATTGATACGATTAATGATGTAATGAGAGAGATTGTTGGTCATCAAGAAAATTTCCAAGTTAAAACGACGAATATCGTTAAAGATGTGACACATGCTTCTAACGTAATTCAGCAAACTTCTGCAGCTACGGAAGAAGTGTTAGCAAGTATTGAAGAAGAAAAGAATCGAAATGATACGTCGGTGAAGACGCTACATACTGTTAGTGAGCAAGTGAAGTTGCTAGAAGATATTTTAGAAAAATAATATCGCTGAAAAAGAGCACAAATGATGTGCTCTTTTTCATTTGAACGAATACTTGATAGGAATTTAATTGCTTTTCTATGAGTTTTCTGCCAAGCTTAAGGAGATAAAATTTAACTAATAGCTACTGATTATTAGTTGAACCTCGCAGATAGCGAGATAAAATACTTCAAAGAAAGAATTATATAGGTGACGCATATGATCGAAGTTAAGACTTCTGAACTTAGTGATGGAGAATTTAATAGAGGTGTATTTGCAACTCGTGATATTAAAAAGGGTGAGTTGATACATTCAGCACCAGTTATCTCTTATCCGAATGAACAGCATGAACATATTGAGAAAACGTTACTTGCTGACTACGCATTTGAGTATGGGGTAAATCATACGGCATTCCTTTTAGGATACGGCATGTTATTTAATCATTCATATAAGCCGAATGCAACGTATGATATCGTCTTCGAGAACCATACGTTTAACTTCTTTGCTTATAAGGATATAAAAGCTGGAGAAGAGATTTTAATCAATTATAATGGTGAAGTTGATGACGATGAACTATTATGGTTTGATAAGGAAAAAGAAGAGAACGAAAAGTAATATAAAGAGTATAGAAAGAGCGCATTCTGTGGGATGTGCTCTTTTTTTATATTGAAGAAAATAAAGTAAAGATTACAAAAAAATACCACTTTATTTTCGTGTGGTATAGTAAGATACTGAAGGATAGTGTTTTATAAAAGTTATATATTTTACAAATTGTTGTCTTTCTGATGACATGTCAAGTTTAGTAGTCCATTTGGGTTGCTTTATTATGCAATATATATTTTAATATGAGTGGCACCTCTTATAATTTAAGAGGTTTATAGGTGTCTCGAATTGATTTTGGGTACACTGTGTCCACCACTTTAGTTTCATTTCATGTATGTGGGGATATTATGGGCCCGTATAGCGGGATAAAAAGAATATAGAAATAGAGGAATCGTAAAATGAATATGCAAGAGGTTTATAAATATTTAAGTACGGTATTGCCTGAAGGTCATGTTACACAAGATGAAATGTTAAAGAATCATACGCATATTAAAGTTGGCGGAAAAGCAGATGTGTTCGTTGCGCCTACGAATTATGATGAAATTCAAGAAGTTATTAAGTATGCTAACCAATATAATATTCCAGTTACGTTTTTAGGAAATGGATCAAATGTCATTATTAAAGATGGTGGGATTCGCGGAATTACGGTCAGTTTAATTCATATTACAGGTGTTACTGTAACAGGAACAACGATTGTAGCACAGTGCGGTGCAGCAATTATTGATGTATCACGTATTGCATTAGACCACAATTTAACAGGGCTTGAGTTTGCTTGTGGCATTCCAGGTTCAGTTGGCGGAGCATTATATATGAATGCTGGTGCCTACGGTGGTGAAGTATCGTTTGTATTAACAGAAGCTGTCGTAATGACAGGTGATGGAGAGTTACGCACTTTAACGAAAGAAGCATTTGAATTTGGATATCGTAAGAGTGTATTTGCGAACAATCATTACATTATTCTTGAAGCGAGATTTGAACTTGAAGAAGGTGTACATGAAGAGATTAAAGAAAAAATGGATGATTTAACGTATAAGCGTGAATCAAAACAACCTTTAGAATATCCTTCATGCGGTAGTGTATTTAAGCGCCCACCAAATAACTTTGCTGGTAAGTTGATTCAAGAATCAGGACTACAAGGAAAGCGAATTGGCGGAGTAGAAGTTTCATTAAAACATGCTGGATTTATGGTGAATGTTGATAATGGAACAGCACAAGACTACATCGATTTAATTCACTTCGTACAAAAGACAGTTGAAGAAAAATTCGGTGTGAAGTTAGAGAGAGAAGTAAGGATTATTGGAGAAGATCTACAATAATTTTTGAATTAAAAGCGTATAAAAGTATGAATTATTTTAAAATAACATTTGGGTATTGTTGACAATTTGTTTTCAATTCAATATAATGGCTAATAATTTAACAAATAACATACGTTGAAAGAGCCCAGTAGCAGTTTGTCACTGTTATCAAAGAGAGCTAGGGGTTGCTGGAACCTAGCACAAACAAACTTGTGAATTACACTCTGGAGTATCTTAGGTAACGCTAAGCGGAGTAGCAATCGATATTATTGCTAAGAGTGGTATGAATAGCTATGCTATTTATGCAAACTGGGTGGTAACACGGTGAATAATCGTCCCTATGTCATAGACATAGGGGCTTTTTTGTTTTAAAAAAATAAAGGGGATGACAAAAGATGAATATTATTGATGAATTAGAATGGCGCGGTGCTGTGAATCAACAGACGGATGAAGAAGGTTTACGTAAGTTAGTAGAAGAGAAAAAGATTTCACTATACTGCGGAGTAGATCCAACTGGTGATAGTATGCATATCGGACATTTGATTCCGTTTATGATGATGAAGAGATTCCAATTAGCTGGTCATCATCCGGTTATTTTAATTGGCGGGGCAACAGGAACAATTGGTGATCCAAGTGGACGTCAATCAGAGCGTCAACTGCAAACTTTAGAAGTAGTGCAGCATAATGTAGATGCGTTAACAGCGCAAATGAAAAAGCTATTTGATTTCGGCGGAAATAGCGAAGTGAAGATGGTAAATAACTACGACTGGACACATGAAATAAACATTATTGAGTTTTTACGTGATTACGGGAAAAACTTTAGTATCAATAGCATGTTAGCGAAGGATATTGTAGCAAGTCGTTTAGATACAGGCATTTCTTTTACAGAATTCACGTACCAAATCTTGCAAGCGATGGATTTCCATCATTTATACACGAAAGAAGATGTTCAACTGCAAATTGGTGGTAGTGATCAATGGGGAAATATTACGAGCGGGTTAGATTTAATTCGTAAGTTAGAAGGGCATGAGGCGAAAGTATTTGGACTAACAATTCCGTTATTATTAAAATCAGACGGTACGAAATTTGGAAAATCAGCAGGTGGTGCGGTTTGGCTTGATGCTGAAAAAACAACGCCATTTGAATTTTACCAGTTCTGGGTGAATACAGATGATCGTGATGTAATTAAATACTTGAAATACTTTACATTCTTAGCGAAAGAGCGAATTGATGAATTGGCAACGAAGGTAGAAGCCGAGCCTCATAAACGTGAAGCGCAAAAAGTGTTAGGCGAAGAAATGACGAAATTCGTTCATGGAGAAGAGGCATTATTGCAAGCTGTGAAAATTACCTCGGCATTATTTAGCGGAGATATTAAATCGTTAACAGCTGATGAAATTGAACAAGGCTTTAAAGAGATGCCGACATTCCAGTCTTCCAAAGAGACGAAAAATATTGTAGAGTGGCTAGTTGATTTAGGGATTGAACCATCTAGACGTCAAGCTCGTGAAGACATTAATAACGGTGCGATTTCTATGAATGGTGAGAAAGTAACGGATGTAGGTACGGATGTTACTGTAGAAAATTCATTTGATGGAAAATTTATTATTATTCGTAAAGGGAAGAAGAACTACAGCCTTGTGAAATTAGGAGAATAGTTTGTGTGAAGGGGATGGGAGTAGGAAGGATACTTCCATCCTTTCATATACACAATTTAGACATAAAATAATCAGTAAATTTAGATAATTAAAAGGGTTATACGATTCTTCTGCCGAATAAATAAGTTAGAGAAAATTACGGATAAAGTGAAACTTTAATCAGTGGGGGGGGGGTTGTTCCTCCCCACTGATTATTAGTTGAACCAATCGGGCTTTTACGGGCAGTTAATCTTCCGATTTCATCCCTGCATTCACTGGATTTTAAGGTGGAGGTTTTACTGCCCGTTAATGCGGGATAAAAATAGCCCGAACCATGCAGGGCATGATTCGGGCTTATATTCAGATTAGTAAGCTAAGCTGAATAGACCTTTAATGTGTGATAAGTAACGAACGTTACTTGCTTCTTTCATTAATGATGCTGGTAAGCCTTTAAGTGGAGTATTGCTTGCTCCAATTGTAGCAACAGCATCTTTACGTCCTAGACTAGCAAGCGTTCCAGAGTTTACAGGTGCGAACTCTTCGAATGCTTTGCCTTCTAGTGCTGCGTATAAATTGTATCCAATTAACTCACCCATTTGCCAAGCGATTTGTGCAGTTGGTGGGTATGGACGTCCGTCTGGAGCGAAGACAACAGCGCTGTCTCCAGCAACGAATACGTCTTTATGAGAAGTAGATTGTAGGTATGCATCAACTGTTGCACGACCACGGTTTACTTCAAGACCTGATTCACCGATTAATGGGTTACCTTGTACGCCGCCTGTCCAAACGAATGTGTTAGCAACAAGTTTTTGACCGTCTTTTAAGTCGATTTCATTGCCAGCAACGTTTGTTACAGGAAGACCAGTTAAGAATGTAACACCGCGTGCTTCTAGGCTAGTAGTTGCACGTTCGATTAAGTGGTCTGGTAATACTGGAAGGATTTTTGGACCTGCTTCAACAAGAAGAAGTTTAACTTCTTTTGGATTTACGCCGTGGCTTTTTGCAAGTTTAGGCATAATGTCAGCAAGCTCACCAACTAGCTCAACGCCAGTTAATCCGCCACCACCGATTACGATTGTAGCATCAGCTTCGTTTTTCGTTTTCGCGTATTCACGAATACGGTCTTCAACGTGTTTGTAGATTTTGTTTGCATCAGCAGCAGATTTTAATACCATGCTGTTTTCTTCTAGTCCTGGAATACCGAAGTAAGCAGTTTTACTTCCTAAAGCAACTACAAGTGCATCGTAAGATAATGTAGTGCCACCAGCTAGTTTGATTTCTTTGCTATCAACTGAGAATGACTCAACTGTTGCGATTTTAAGATCGATATCTTTACCTTTGAAAAGCTTTGTAAGTGGCATTGCAATTGCTTGCTCAGCAACGTTACCAGCTGCAAGGCGATGTAGTTCAGTGATGATTTGGTGTGTTGGGTATTGGTTAATCACTGTAACTTGTGCTTCTGATTTGCTGTAAAATTTACGTACGTTTAAAGCGGCAAGAAGACCGCCATAACCAGCGCCTAAGATGACAATTTGTTTTGACATAGTATGATATCCCCCGTCTTTACTAATTGTTGTTATAAGTTAAATTATTTATTGTTACGTTCTGCACTAATTTGAAGATATGCGTTCACAAAGCGGAACATTTTTTGTGCTTGTGGGTCTTTTAGTAATTTTAATAGACCGAATAGGCCGATAACTTCGTTGCTTTCGTCAGCACGATCTTTCGCTTCGATTGCAGTTGCAGCCATGCTTTTCACTGTATCTTTTACAGGCTCTACAAGCTCTGTGATTGCACCAACAGTGTCGCTTTTTAATACTTCATCAGTAGCAACAGTTTGAGCGAAGTCATAAGACTTAGTTAAAATGTTAACAAGCTCAGTTAATTTTGGAAGCTGTTCTACTAGTGTTGTTAATGATTCTTGTACCTCAGGTTTTAACAACTGATCAAGTACATCAAGTTGTCCTTGGCTAGCAGAAATTTGTACAGTTTCTTGTTCTGGCTTTGTTTGAGTCATAGTTTCTGGCATCTCCAATTCTCCTTTACGATAGCAATACTCTTATTTTTTATAAGTAAGATAGTAACCGTTTACGAAACTTTATACAAAGTTTCACAAAACACAATAAAATGCCTTTAAATTTATGACAGCAACTAAGCTGCAAACATAAATCTAAAACCATAACGTCTTACTTATTATTTATGAACTGTCCGATATATGGCTTGTCCGCATAATGGAAAAGCTCCGTTACCGGAAAGTGTATATAATATATATCCTATATTATATACTATATACACCTATGTTAACATAAAAATGATTCCTAATTATTTGATATTGAGTGTATAACGTAGTGCTGACAAGGTATGAAAGCGTATAAATTATTTTGTTTCAGTTAGAAATGTACATATATATATAGAAAAAAAGGAAAAAACGAACAAATTCATGTTCGTTTTTTCCTTTTTCCTATTATTCACCTTCCGCAATTAGCATCGATGTGTTACCTTCTTTTTCAAGATGGCATTCGCCCCAAGAACAAAGAGAATCAAGAATCGATTCTAAAGACCAACCGTAATCAGTAAGAGAATATTCTACTTTTGGTGGGACTTGATTGTATACTTTTCTTTGAATAACGCCGTCGTCTTCTAATTCACGTAATTGCTGCGTTAACATTTTTTGTGTAATACCAGGCATTGAGCGTTTTAGTTCACTCGTTCTCTTTGTACCTTTCGTTAAGTGACAAAGAATAACAACTTTCCATTTGCCGCCGATAACTTCTAAAGTCGCCTCTACAGGAATATTGTATTTCTTCATATGAAACCCTCCTTTTGTGAGCGAAGTAAGTTAAATAATATAAATGTTACTTTTTAGTACCTATAGCACTTTAAAGTACGTACTTTTTATTATGTTAAATATGTTTCATAATAGCACATGTAAGAGGCAAATGAGTAGTACGGTACTGAAAAGTGACTATGTTACTTTTTGGTGCCTATCGTACTTTAAAGTGCGTTCTTCAAAAAAAGGATGAAACCATTCATAATAGCATTTGTAAGTATGAAATATATGTTTTAGAAGATAGAAGGGCCCTTTTATCATACTATTATGATTGGATTTCTTGTAATAAGGAGGAATTCAATTGAGTTCATATACAGTACCATCTTCGGAAGTTCAGACGAATCGAAGAAGTATGTTTGCTTTATTAGCACTAGCAATTAGTGCGTTTGGGATTGGTACGACCGAGTTTATTAGTGTCGGTTTACTACCATCTATTTCAAAAGATTTAAATGTCTCGGTTACAACAGCTGGTTTAACGGTTTCCTTATATGCGTTAGGAGCGGCAGTAGGAGCTCCTGTTTTAACAGCGTTAACGGCTAGTATGTCGCGAAAGACATTATTAATGTGGATTATGGTTGTTTTCATTATTGGTAATGGCATTGCGGCGGTAGCAACAAGCTTCACTGTATTAATTATCGCAAGGATTGTAGCTGCATTTGCACACGGTGTGTTTATGTCGATAGGATCTACAATTGCGGCTGCAATCGTACCAGAGAATAAACGTGCTAGCGCAATTGCGATTATGTTTACTGGATTAACAGTCGCGACTATTACTGGTGTGCCAATTGGAACATTTATCGGTCAAGAGTTTGGCTGGAGAGTGTCATTTATGGCGATCGTTGTAATTGGAATTATTGCTTTCATCGCAAATAGTATACTCGTCCCATCTAATTTAAAAAATGGTGTACCTGTATCGTTTCGTGATCAATTTAAACTAATTAAAAATGGAAGACTGTTACTTGTTTTCATTATTACTGCACTTGGATACGGCGGTACATTCGTAACATTTACGTATTTATCACCGTTATTACAAGAAGTAACAGGATTTGAAGCAAGTACCGTTACCATCATTTTATTAGTGTATGGAATCGCCATTGCGATAGGGAATATGGTCGGCGGAAAATTATCGAATCATAATCCAATTCGAGCGCTATTCTACATGTTCCTTATTCAAGCGATTATATTATTTGTTTTAACATTTACAGCGCCGTTTAAAGTAGCTGGATTAATCACAATTATTTTCATGGGACTATTCGCGTTTATGAATGTTCCGGGGCTACAAGTATATGTAGTTATATTGGCAGAGCGCTTTGTTCCAAGTGCGGTTGATGTTGCTTCAGCAATTAATATTGCCGCATTTAACGGAGGAATCGCTTTAGGTTCTTATATAGGTGGCCTTGTAACGAATTCGTTAGGGTTAATCCATACTGCTTGGGTAGGCGGCTTTATGGTAGTAGGTGCTGTTATTTTAACAGCATGGAGTATGACATTAGAAAAAAGAGATCAAGTAAAATAAAGTGAAACTTTAATCAGTGGGGGTGTTCTTCCACCAATGATTATTAGTTGAACCAATCGGGCGTTTACGGGCAGTTTATCTCCCACCTAACGTCTTTGCTTCAGCTGAATTTTGAAGTGGGAATTTTACTGCCCGTTAATGCGGGATAAAAGGAGAGAAAATAAAATGAAAAACTTACAAAGTAAAACAGTATTAAATAATGGTGTAGAAATGCCTTGGTTCGGTTTAGGTGTATTTAAAGTAGAAGAAGGACCAGAACTTGTAGAAGCAATTAAATCAGCGATTAAAGCAGGATACCGTAGCATCGATACAGCTGCAATTTACGAAAATGAAAAAGCTGTAGGTGAAGGAATCCGTGCAGGTATTGAAGCGACTGGTATTTCAAGAGAAGAATTATTTATCACTTCAAAAGTATGGAACGCAGATCAAGGATATGACGAAACAATTGCTGCATATGAAGAGAGCTTAAAAAAATTAGAACTAGATTATTTAGATTTATACCTTGTTCACTGGCCTGTAGAAGGAAAATATAAAGATACATGGAAAGCGCTAGAAACACTTTATAAAGAAGAGCGTGTACGTGCAATTGGCGTAAGTAACTTCCAAATTCATCACTTACAAGATGTAATGAAAGATGCAGAAATTAAGCCAATGATTAACCAAGTAGAATATCACCCTCGTTTAACACAAAAAGAATTACAAGCTTTCTGTAAAGAACAAGGTATTCAAATGGAAGCATGGTCACCACTTATGCAAGGTCAATTATTAGATAACGAAACATTACAAGAAATTGCTGATAAACACGGCAAAACAACAGCGCAAGTTATTTTACGTTGGGACTTACAAAATGGAGTAATTACAATTCCAAAATCAACGAAAGAACACCGTATTATTGCAAATGCTGATGTATTTAACTTCGAATTAACAAAAGAAGATATGGAAAAAATCGATGCATTAAACCAAAATTACCGCGTTGGTCCAGATCCTGATAACTTCGATTTCTAAGATTAAAGTAGGAAAGAAAAAAGAGTGCTTTTATTGCACTCTTTTTTTGTGTGCATAAAAATATTTTCTAATTAAATACTACTTAGTATTAAGTTTGTTATTAAGGGGCTGTGAACATGAATATAAAGCAATCGTTCAAACTTTTAGCTGTGTTTTTAAGTGTCTTATTTGTATTATTCCCACTTCAAAAAGCATTTGCAGAAGTTATGGACCATACAAAGTATGAAATGGATTGGAGTTATAGTAAGTCAAAGAAAAGACCAATCCGAACAGAGCTTATTAAAACGGCAGATGGAAAAATTGCATTTTGCTTAAATGTAGATTTGAAATCTCCAAGTGGTCAAGATTTACCGGAAATGGGAAAAGTGGATATTAACGTATACCGTGTACTATTAAATGGATATCCACAAAAGAGTCCGCAAGAATTAGGCGTTTCCGATTGGAGAGAAGCACATTACGCAACACAGCTTGCAGTATGGAATGCATTAAAACAAATCGATATTAACGATTTAGATTTCCGTAATAAAAACGTAGAGAAAGTAACGAAAGACATAGTTGCAAAGGCAAATGCGAGTGAAGAGTTACAAGAAATTACGATGAGTGTAACTCCTACAGAAGAACAAGAAGCAGTATTGAAAAATGATTTCTTTGAAACAGGTTTATATACAGTAGAAACGAATGCAAAAAGCGGAACGTATAAAGTGCAAGCAACAGGTGCACCAGCTGGTGTGAAATTTGTAAATGAAAAAGGCGAAGCAAAAAATGAATTTAATGTAGGAGAAAAGTTCCGCATTTTAATTCCAAAACAAACACCAGCAGGTGGATTTAGCTTTAAAGTATCAGGAAATTTAACGAAATTACAAGGGATTGCGCATAAAGGAACACCGACGATTCAAAATGCGGTTGTATTATTAGAACGTAGTGAAGAGAAAACAAGTCCGGAATTAGCGGTGAGTTGGAAAAAGTCTGAAGGACCACAGAAACCGAATAAACCGTATACTCCAAACGAACCACATAAACCAAATCAAATTAAAAGATAGTATAAAAAGCATTGGCATTTGCCGATGCTTTTTATATACATGGATTAGAAGGAATGGAAAATACGAAAGCATTGACAGAACAATTTAATGGTATGTTATTTGAGTATGGTATACATGACGTATTCTTTAAAATTACGAAACAAGGTTTCGAAAGAACAGAAGGTATACAAGAGGTAAAAGCTTAAAAAATAAAAAAGCTCGTAAAACATAATGTTTTACGAGCTTTTTCGTATTATTCAGCTTCAGAAACTACTGTGAAGCGTTCGTTCACATGTTTTGGATTTTCGATTTCATCAAGTGCTGCTACTGCGAAGTCTTCGTAACTTACATAGCTATCGCCTTTTGAGTTAACAAGAAGATTGTCTTTACCAGCTGTGTAAGAGCCAGTGCGTTTTCCTAATGCGAATAGTGCAGAAGGGCTGATGAATGTCCAAGTGATGTCATTTGTTTGTTGCAAGATTTCTAAGTTTTTACCTTGGTTTTGAGCTGTTGCAAGGTATTCGTCCGGGAAACCTGGTGTATCAAATACACGTGTTGTTTTCTCTTCGTCTACAAATAAGCTTCCAGCTCCGCCAACTACAAGTAATTTTGTATTTGGTGCACCTTTCACAGCTTCAATCAGTACATTTCCTGCATCTACGTGAAGGTGTTCTTGTCCTGCTGGAGCACCGAATGCATTTACAACTACATCGAATGCTTGTAGATCGTTAGATGTAAGAGTGAATACATCTTTCTCTAAAACTTTTACATTTTCTTCTGTAATTTTTGCAGCATTTCTTACAATTGCAGTAACTTCATGTCCACGATCTAATGCTTCTTTTAAAATACGGCTTCCAGCTTTACCAGTTGCTCCAATGATTCCGATTTTCATAATAAATCCCTCCAAAGTGTTTTGTTAAAGTGTATATCTGAAATGAATGAATGTAATGTAATTAGGTTAGTTACAACACGATGTAACCATTATAGTTACAGTTATATATTTTTGTCAATGGTGTTGTTTATGAAATTATTTTTTGTTTTAGTATGCACAGCTACTGAAAGTGGAGTCATAAAAGAACGATGTATTTATGTAGAGTAACCTAATATTTGGAAGTCGCAAGGTGTCGAAAAATGTTGATTTTTGAATATTTTTTGAATATAATTCGATTTATGGAGAAAAGGAGGGGTTAATTGTATGAATATTTTAGATCAATTCGTTTCATCAACGAATACGATTCTTTGGTCATATGTTCTTATTGCAATGCTAATTGGTTTAGGGCTTTATTTTTCTATTAAATTAAAATTCGTACAAATTACTCATTTAGGAGAAATGGTTCGATTAATGAGTGATGGACTAACTGGTAAGACACGTAAAAAGGGTAGCGTATCTTCTTTCCAAGCGTTCTGTATGAGTTCAGCAGCTCGTATCGGTATCGGAAACTTAGCTGGTGTAGCGCTAGCTATTTCTATGGGAGGACCAGGAGCTGTATTTTGGATGTGGGTTATTGCGATTATCGGGGCGTCTTCAAGTTTCGTGGAAAGTACGCTTGCGCAAATTTATAAAATAAAAGATGGCAGCGGCTTCCGTGGTGGTCCTGCTTATTATATGGAAAAAGGTTTAAATAAACGTTGGATGGGAATTTGGTTCTCTATTCTAATCACAATTAGTTACGGGTTAATTTTCAACTCAGTACAAGCAAATACAGTTACGTTAGCATTTGAAAATGCATTCGGTTTAGAGCGTTATGTTGTTGGGATTGTATTAGCGGTATTAGTTGCGGTTATTATTTTTGGCGGTGTGAAAAGTATTGCGCGTATGTCAGAAATGATTGTTCCTCCAATGGCACTTATTTATATTGCAGTAGCTATTTTCGTTGTTATTAAAAATTTCTATTTAATACCAGATGTATTTACAGAAATCTTTAAAGGTGCATTCGGTTTAGATTCAGCTGTAGGTGGCGGTATCGGTGCTGCAATGAAATTTGGTATTCAGCGCGGATTATTTGCGAACGAAGCAGGTATGGGTAGTGCGCCGAATGCGGCAGCAACAGCTGATGTAACGCATCCAGCGAAACAAGGTTTTATTCAAACAATCGGGGTTTTAGTAGATACATTTTTAGTATGTACATCAACAGCTTTTATCGTATTATGTTCTGGTGCATATAAAGCAACGAATTTAGAAGGTATTGAATTAACACAAAATGCATTAAGTTCACAAATCGGCCCGTGGGCAAGTAGCTTCTTAGCGATTATTATTTTCTTATTTGCATTTAGTTCACTTCTAGGAAACTACTATTATGGTGAAACGAATATTGAATTCATTAAACAAAGTAAAGCTTGGTTAACAATTTACCGTATTGCGGTAGTTGCAATGGTATTATTCGGTTCTGTTGCGACGCTTAAAGTCGTATGGAACATGGCAGATTTATTTATGGGTCTAATGGTAATTACAAACTTAATTGCGATTACACTTCTTGGGCGATTTGCGTATGCTGCGTTGGCAGACTATGTAAAGCAAAAGAAACAAGGGAAAGATCCAGTATTCAGTGCAGATTCTATTCCGGGTTTAACGAACACAGAGTGTTGGGATAAGCCAACGGTAACGGATAAAGAAAAAGCGGTATAAGAAAAGGCGAGCATCGAGAGGAATTCGATGCTCGCCTTTTTTGTTGCAGTAAATGATGAGAAGGGGGAAAGGTAATTATTAATATAATTTTTGTTTGTTCATTTCTCTCGTTATTTGTAGGTAACGTACTGTCTTAAAAGTATGATTGGTCGAATAGGATGAGTGATTGAGTAGTGGATAAATGCACGTATTGGCTATAGTTTTAAGTGAAAAACATATATATGTTAAGAAATATAATTTACCCATGTCATAAAACCTAACATAAAGTTCTTGATTACTAAAAGTTTTTAGAATATAATTTTCTTATTGTTAGGAAGAGGGGGCAATTCGATTATGGATTTTTTAGCTAAAGTAATTGGGGATGTAAATAATGTCCTTTGGTCATATATTATTATTGCGATGTTAATTGGATTAGGACTCTATTTTTCATTTCGTGTGAAATTCGTCCAAATTCGCTACTTCGGAGAAATGATTCGCCTACTTGGGGACGGGGCGAGTTCAAAGACAAGAAAAGCGCAAAAAGAAAAAAGCGGTGTATCATCATTCCAAGCATTTTGTATGAGTACAGCTTCTCGTGTAGGTACTGGTAACTTAGCTGGTGTAGCTATTGCGATCTCAGCAGGTGGTCCAGGTGCTGTATTTTGGATGTGGTTAATTGCGGTAATTGGGGGTGCTTCTGCGTTTGTAGAGAGCACATTAGCGCAAATTTATAAAGTAAAAGATGGGAACGCATTCCGTGGGGGCCCAGCGTATTATATGGAAAAGGGTTTAAAGAAACGCTGGTTAGGTGTTGTTTTCTCTGTTCTAATAACAGTGAGTTTCGGATTGATTTTTAATGCAGTGCAGTCAAACACAGTAGCGGCAGCTTTTGATGGCGCATTTAAAATGGATAGTAGACTTGTAGGTCTGTTTATGGCTGGTTTACTTGCAATTATTATTTTCGGTGGGGTTAAGCGAATTGCACGTGCAGTTGAAATGATTGTTCCGGTAATGGCAATTATATATGTAGCAGTTGCATTATTCGTTGTTGTAACAAACATTACGGCAATTCCGTATGTATTTAAAGAAATCTTCTTACATGCATTCGGAATTAAAGAAGTAGTTGGTGGGGGACTAGGAGCTGCGATTTTACTAGGAGTAAAACGTGGATTATTCTCAAATGAAGCTGGTATGGGTAGTGCACCGAACGCAGCAGCGACTGCGAACGTAACGCACCCAGTTAAACAAGGTTTCATTCAAACTTTAGGGGTATTTACAGATACATTATTAATTTGTAGTTGTACAGCGTTCATCATTTTATTATCTGATGTACCTGGTGCAGCTGATTTAAATGGAATTCAATTAACGCAACAAGCGTTAAGCCAACATATCGGACCGTGGGCATCTGTATTTGTAGCGGTTGCAATCTTCTTGTTTGCATTCAGCTCATTAGTAGGTAACTATTACTATGGTGAAACAAATATTGAGTTCTTAAATGGAAGTAAAGTGTTATTAACGGCATACCGCATTGCTGTACTTGGTATGGTTATGTTAGGGTCTGTAGCAACAATTCAAATCGTTTGGGACTTAGCAGATTTATTTATGGGGATTATGGCTGTTATTAACTTAGTGGCAATTGTATTCCTTTCAAAGTACGCTTTCGCAGCGTTATCAGATTACGTAAAGCAAAAGAAACAAGGAAAAGATCCAGTCTTTTATGCGGAGTCTATTCCAGGGTTGAACAATACAGAGTGTTGGGATAAGCCGGAAGTAGCAGAGAAAGAAAAAGCTGTATAATAAAGTGCAACTTTAATCAGTGGGAGTTTTACTGCCCGGCAAATAGCGGATAAAAGATGGAACGAGCATCAGTGAAATTTGATGCTCGTTTTTTGTGTAGCTATAAAATAGGAGGAAGGGGCAAAAGACGAACATTAATGAGGGTTTTATAATAAAATGTAATTTTTTTTAGAAAAGTGCGGATATGAGTTGGGATTTATGATAGAATGGAAAATGCCTTTGAGACAAGAGGTTTTATGATTTTTCATATCCAGTAAAGTGTTTTAGTGGAGAAATGGAAAGTTCGGATTATTTCTTGTTTTGAATGGTCAGACGTTCAACGTTAATGAAGAGTTAAATGGAGGATTTTATTAATGAAGTTTGTTATGTTTCTTGTAGGATTACTCGTTGTATTCGTACTCGGTTTTCTTATAAGTGCCGATCGAAAGAAGATTAAGTATAAACCAATCGCACTCATGCTTGTAATTCAGTTAGCGTTATCGTATTTCTTATTAAATACGCAAGTGGGTTATATTTTAGTAAAAGGAATTTCAGATGGATTTGGCGCACTTCTTGGGTATGCGGAAGCTGGAATCGTTTTCGTATTTGGTGGCCTTGTTAATAAAGGAGAAGTTTCATTCTTCTTAACTGCATTATTACCAATCGTATTCTTCGCAGTATTAATCGGAATTCTACAACACTTTAAGATTTTACCGATATTTATTCGTGCTATTGGTACTTTGTTAAGTAAAGTAAATGGTTTAGGGAAATTAGAATCATATAATGCAGTAGCAGCTGCAATTGTTGGACAAGCGGAAGTATTTATTACAGTAAAAGATCAATTAAGTAAAATCCCAAAACATCGTTTATATACATTATGTGCATCTTCAATGTCGACAGTATCGATGTCAATCGTTGGTTCTTATATGAAAATGATCGAGCCAAAATATGTAGTAACAGCACTTGTATTAAATTTATTTAGTGGTTTCATTATTATTCATATTATTAACCCGTACGATATTACGGAAGAAGAAGATACACTGAAGTTAGAAAATAAGAAAAAGCAATCATTCTTTGAAATGTTAAGCGAATATATTATGCTTGGTTTCACGATTGCAATTACGGTAGCAGCAATGTTACTTGGTTTCGTAGCATTAATTACAGCAATCAATAGCTTGTTTGATTCAGTGTTCGGTATTACATTCCAAGCTATTTTAGGATATATTTTCTCACCATTAGCATTCGTAATGGGTATCCCGCAAGCAGAGATGGTAACAGCGGGACAAATTATGGCAACAAAATTAGTATCAAACGAGTTTGTTGCGATGCTTGATCTTGGCAAAGTAGCTGGTGATTTATCAGCTCGTACAGTAGGTATTCTTTCTGTATTCCTTGTATCATTTGCGAACTTCTCATCAATTGGAATTATCGCAGGTGCAACGAAAGGTATCGATGAAAACCAATCAAATGTTGTATCATCATTCGGTTTACGTCTTGTGTATGGTGCGACATTAGTAAGTATATTATCAGCGATTATCGTTGGTGTTATGCTATAAAGTGAAACTTTAATCAGCGGGGGGCTTCATCCCCCAGTGATTATTAGTTGAACCAATCGGGCATTTACGGGCAGTTGATCCCTCACCTAACTTCTTTGCTTTCGCTGCATTTTGAGGTGGGATCTTACTGCCAGTTAATGCGGGATAAAAAAGAATGGTTCTAGCTCATAGCTAGGGCCGTTTTTTATGGTTAATTTACATAAAAAAACCAATTAATTAGGAATATATTAACATATAAAAATCTTTTAAAATTTATATTGCATTTCGTCTAGATAACGCTTACAATTTGATTTGTAGGTGGTATCAATTTCAGACTTTTAATACGGTAGGAGAGAAGAGGCTACCTTTTATAAATTGCAATTCATGTAAACGCTTACTGATTTTAGATAACAGTTGAATAGTATTTAGGGGTTTTAAATTTTTTAACATCAATGGTCAGACGTCATTCGTTATACGTTATACGACCAATAACTCGTGGAAGAAGTGGAGGATTCACATATGAAAATAGTAATGTTTCTAGTTGGTTTACTTGTAGTGTTTGTACTAGGTTTCCTTATAAGTTCAGATCGTAAGAAAATTAAATATAAGCCAATTGCACTTATGCTTGTCATTCAATTGGTACTTGCGTATTTCTTATTAAATACAAAGGTCGGATTTGTATTAGTAAAAGGGATTGCAGATGGATTTGGCGCTATTTTAAAATTTGCGGAAGCTGGGGTTAATTTCGTATTTGGTGGTTTAGCGAACGATGGACAAGCACCATTCTTCTTAACAGTATTATTACCGATCATTTTCTTAGCGGTATTAATCGGGATCTTGCAACATATTAAAGTTTTACCGATTATCATTCGTGCAGTCGGTTTCGTACTAAGTAAAATTAACGGTTTAGGAAAACTAGAATCATATAATGCGGTAGCAGCTGCAATTGTTGGTCAAGGTGAAGTGTTTATTACAGTAAAAGATCAATTAAGCAAATTACCGAAAAATCGTTTATACACACTTTGTGCATCTTCAATGTCAACAGTATCAATGTCAATCGTCGGTTCTTATATGAAAATGATTGATCCAAAATATGTAGTAACAGCACTTGTATTAAACTTATTTAGTGGATTCATTATCGTTCATATTATCAATCCATATGAAGTAAAAGAAGAAGACGATATTTTAGAATTACAAGAAGATAAGAAACAAACATTCTTTGAAATGTTAGGCGAATATATTATGCTTGGTTTCTCTATCGCTGTAACAGTAGCGGCGATGTTAATCGGTTTCGTAGCATTAATTACAGCAATTAACGGTGTATTCGATTCAATTTTCGGAATCACATTCCAAAGCATTTTAGGATATATCTTCTCACCATTAGCATTCGTAATGGGTATTCCAACATCAGAGATGCTAGCAGCGGGACAAATTATGGCAACAAAATTAGTAACGAACGAATTCGTTGCAATGCTTGACCTTGGAAAAGTAGCTGGTGATTTATCAACTCGTACAGTAGGTATTTTATCTATCTTCCTTGTATCATTTGCGAACTTCTCCTCTATCGGAATTATCGCAGGTGCAACAAAGAGTATCGATGGCAAACAAGCAAATGTTGTATCATCATTCGGACTAAAACTTGTATACGGTGCAACGTTAGTAAGTATATTATCAGCGATTATCGTTGGGGTTATGCTTTAATAAATTAAGAAAAGCAATGAGCGTAGGCTCATTGCTTTTTCAGGCTGTGGAGAAAGTCTTCTCCACAGCCTGTTTATGTGTCTGAACCTCTTTTTATGTGTCAACACTGATAAAAAAGAGGTAAAGGAGAGATTTTTTATGATGGGTGCTTTAAAAAATCATCGTGATGAGCGTGTATCCGTTTCTGTAGAAGAATTAGTTCCGCAAGACCATTTCCTTCGTGCGATTGAAGCGACAATCAGTTTTGATTTTATTGAGGAAAAGTTACGCCCTTATTACTGTGAAAACAATGGTCGTCCGTCAATTCACCCTATCGTTTTATTTAAGATGATGTTTATCGGATATTTTTATGGTATTCGTTCAGAGCGACAATTGGAAAAGGAGATCAAAACGAATATTGCCTACCGTTGGTTTCTAGGTTTTTCTCTATCAGATACAATTCCAGATCATTCTACAATCAGTTGGAATCGCCGTACTCGTTTCATTCATACAAATATTTTCGAAGAAATTTTTGATGAGATTGTGTGTCAAGCGACCGAGCACCGTATGGTGGGAGGACGTGCGTTGATGACAGATTCTACACACATTAAGGCGAATGCCAATAAAAATAAATTTGTACATAAATATAAAAAAGAAAAGGCAAAGTTCTATATAGATGAACTAGAAGCTGCGGTAATCGAAGATCGTGAGGTACATGGAAAAAAGAATTAAGACCTAGAAAGGAAAGTGATACCCCCACTAAAAAAACTCGTATCAGTACAACGGATCCAGATAGTGGATTTTTAATGAGGGATGGAAAACCGAACGGTTTTCATTTCTTAGATCATCGTACGACTGATGCGAAATATAATATTATTACAGATACCTATATAACGGCTGGAAATATGGCGGATTCCGAGCCGTATTTAGCACGTCTACAAGCTCAAACTAATAAATTCGGATTCAAAGTTGAAGCTGTAGCTCTTGATGCAGGCTATTTTACAGGTTATATCTGTAAGAAACTATCAGAACAGAATATATTTATGGTGATGGGGTATCGCCGATTTGGAAAGCGAAATAAAGACGTTCCGAAAAGCCAATTTAAATATGTAAAAGAAATGAATGTATTTGCTTGTCCGATGGGATGTATTTTAGAATATACGACAACGGATCGCGAAGGATATCGTCAATATAAATCAAATCCAGAAGACTGCGCTGTTTGTCCGCTACGTGAGGTATGCTTTTCAAAAAAACAAAAACAAAAAGTTATCACTCATCATATATGGGAAAAATATAAAGATATCGCTAGAAAAAACAAACTAACAGCTACAGGGAAAAGACTGTATAAAGTACGCTGTTCAACTATAGAGCGAAGCTTTGCGGATGCCAAAGAACTACATGGCTATCGATATGCTCGGTTTCGAGGGCTGAAGTCTGTCCAAATGCAAGCTTACCTCACCGCAGCTTGTCAAAACATGAAAAAAATAGCCCTTCACCTAACCAAAAAAGGTCTGGTGGAGGGCTGTTTTTCTAAAATTTATTATTTTATATTGTTTTCATTTACTAAAATTAAAAAGGATTGCAGAATGTTGGGAACCCTAAAGGGTTTCCCAACACTCTGAGAAAAGCAATGAGCGTAGGCTCATTGCTTTTTTTGTTTAACTTGCTTTATCCAAGTCTTTTTTAAATCGTGGTCTCTCTAAATAAGTTCCCATTCTCCACGCATATTCTATAGGGCCCATTCGGTATTTTTGTAGCCAATAGGTGCTAACGAATAATTGAATTGTATAAATTCCAATGGTCAAAAGAATACCGAAGAAATATCCGATTTTACCGAATAAGCCAAAGCCGTATGCGTAAAAAATTGTTGTTGTGATAATGGATTGAGCTAAGTAATTACTAACCGACATTTTCCCCATATTCGCCATATATGTTAGTAAGCGCGATGCTTTTTTGTAATGGAATAATAAAATAATGGTGCTTCCGTAAAAGAATGTCATGGTTACTGATGTAAGGCCATCTTGTAACATAATTAAAATTGGATGCTTTACGAACATGGCTAAGATTTTAATTGTAAAAGAGAAAATACCAGTGATAAGCCAAATCTTTTTGATAGAAGGCATGTGTTTATCAATCTCAAATAGCCAGCCCTTTTTTCCTACATACATTCCGAGTAAGAAAAGTGGGGACATAAAAATTATTGCGAAAATTGATATGAAAACTAGTCCGAAGAAACCGTTAATCCCAATATAATCGAAAGGACTTTCAGTTAACCTAAAGTTGACATGATCCATATAGCTTCCAGTTTCATGAACTTTATGCTCTTTTTCAATATAAGGAGCAAAATCATTAATATTTGTATTTGGATCAGTTTGATAAGACATAAGTGTAATGAGTGCGAGTAGAATAGTTGCCCAAATCAATAATGTTTTTGGTTGTCTATTTATAAACATCATTAAGAAAATCCCGATAAGCCCGTATGCAAATAAAATATCTCCGGACCAAATAAAGGTGCCGTGAATGAAACCTAGTAGTAAAAGAATGCTAATACGTCTTATATATGTGGGGAAAAACTTTTTTCCTTTTACGATAATACTTTTTTGTAACAAAATAATGCTAAGCCCAAATAAAAAAGAGAATAGGGAAATGAAATTTTGTGTGCCAAAAAATTGAATAAACCAATTAGCACCTTCATCGAGTTTTCCGAAAATATAAGTGGGTTTTTCATTAGCGAATAACCCGAATTGAATTAATGTTATATTAACAAGTAAAATACCAAATAAAGCGAAACCACGAATTGCATCAACAGCTTCTACACGTTGATTCATTTTTTCTCTCCTCACATATTGTTTTATCCAGCATTAACGAGCAGTAAGACTCCCACCTCAAAATTTGGCGGGGGCAAAGAGGTTAGGTGGGAGATCAACTGCCTGTAAAGACCCGATTAGTTCAACTAATAATCCGTGGTGGATGAACGCCCCCCCACGGACCAAAGTTTCACTTTATATTGAAAATAATACCATTTTTTAACTAGTTCTATGTCAAATGCTAGGAAATTTAAGGTGATTTTAAGATAGAAAGCAAATAAAAAAATCACCTTAATACACTCATTAAGGTGATTAAAATATTACTCAGCTGGAGGCGTAAATGTACGTTTCTCTAATTCAGCATCTAGCATAAATAGTGCGTTTGAATCGCTTGTAATACGTTTTAATTTTTGAATGATGCTATCGAATGAAGCTTCTTCTTCTACTTGCTCATCAACGAACCATTTTAAGAATGTAATTGTTGCATGCTCACGCTCATCCCAAGCAATATCAGATAAGTGATAAATACGTTTCGTTACTTCACGCTCGTGCTCAAGTGCGACTTCAAAAGCGTTCAATACAGATTCATATTCGTTATTTGGATTATCGAATCCAGTAATAATAGCGCGCTCACCGCGGTCGTTAATATAGTTGTAAAGCTTCATTGCGTGGAAACGCTCTTCTTCAGCTTGTACAAGGAAAAAGTTAGCGAATCCATCATAGCTCTCAGCTGTACAGTAAGCAGCCATTGCCATATAAGCGTGGGCAGAGTAAAATTCAAAGTTCATTTGTTCATTTAATGCGTCATGCAATTTTTTAGATAACATAAAATCCCCCTTAGTATTGTGACAAGAATATTATACCATAATTGATAATATTCTCATTTGAGTGCTTCGAACCTTTTCGAAAGCTTTGTGACGTGTGCGTCCATAATGTCTTGTAAATCCAAATCATATTTTTGCGAAAGAATAATAAGGTTAGATAGTACATCACCAAGTTCTTCTTTTAGTTCTTGTTTTAGCTCTTCTTCTGTTTTCGCATCTTCATCAGGACGATCGCGGCCGATTTCAATAGCGCGAACAACTCGTGAAACTTCTCCAACTTCTTCAGTTAAGAAATTTAAGCGAATAAAGGCATTATACTGTGACCAGCTTCGTTTTTCGTAAAATTCCTCAACCCATCTTTGAAATGCAAAGATATCCATTTCTTCCTCATCTCCTCAATATGTTGTACAATGTCAATTGTATCATAACAATATATAGTTTCGAGGTGTAGGAATGAGAAAGATTTGTGTGTTTGCAGGTTCCAATTTAGGGGAGAGACCAGAGTTTAAAGAGCAGGCAATCCAGTTAGGGAAAATGTTTGTTGAGAACGACTATGAGCTCGTATACGGTGGTTCATGCGTTGGATTAATGGGAGAAGTAGCAAACGAAGTTCTTCGTTTAGGCGGACGTGTAACAGGTGTTATGCCGCGTGGTCTATTTCGAGGAGAAATCGTACATACAGGATTAACAGAATTAATTGAGGTAGAAACGATGCATGAGCGCAAGGCGAAAATGGCAGAGCTTGCGGATGCTTTCATTGCATTACCAGGCGGATATGGAACGTTTGAAGAGCTCTTTGAAGTAGTATGTTGGTCACAAATTGGTATACATAATAAGCCGGTTGGTTTATTGAACATAAAAGACTTTTACGGACCAATTTTGCAAATGGTTGAACGGGCAGCAGAAGAAGGCTTTATGAATCCATCGAATAAAGAGTTAATTGTTTCCGCTGAGACGGCAGATAAACTAATTCATGAAATCCAAAATTACGAGCGTCCTGTCTTGGGGACGAAGTGGAAGCAATTATCATAGTACGTTTTTATAGCGATTTATAGAAACACATGTCTTTTTTATCGTAAAAAGACATGTGTTTTTAATTTAGTTAAATATGTTAATGTTAGAATGTAAGGTTTTTCGGAAAGGAGAAATAGATGGAGGAGTTTGTGTATTTACGTCCTGTTTTTAAAAGTATTTTAGCAGCGTCTATTCTTGTTATGCTAATTGTTTTAAGACAGAAGAAAGAGCTGATTAATGAGTTTTCGCTTTGGTTTATTTCGATATTGTGTGTTGGTGTTTCAGCGATAACATTGTTTATGTCTGGATTTATCGTTGATGAGTATAGTCTAGGTGGAGATGGACAGAGTTTTAGCATGTTTATTGCAATTGGCTGTATTAGTGGTCTGAATTTCATTATTTATTACAGAAGGCAATAAAAAGAGGCATTCCATATTACTTTGGAATGCCTTTATCATTTTGATTACTTTGTTTTTTATACAGGTACCAGCCACCCCAGCCGCCACCAATTGCTACAACAACGAGGAAAGCATAGTCTTTAACCTCGACACGTATATTGAAAATATTAGCTATAAGTAAGACGATTCCAACTGTTATTAACGCAAAAAATGCTCTAATTAAGTAGTCTTTCAACTGAACCACTCCCGCCATTTAAGTAGTAAATGATGAATTTGGAAAAGCTTTTTGGATCTATTTTACTAAAAGGTGTTTCCTATATTTTAACATAGATGAGATTGTAATATATTGATAAAAGTAGGGCGAGGGGTGTGTTAATATTGTCGTGATTTGTCGGTAAATTGATATCCTTTGTCGAATCGTTGATATATTGCTTGTAATGATCGATATAATGAAAAAATCGTTGATATATTGCGAGTTATGATCGATATATTTGAAAAATCGTTGATATAATTTCGTGTACCGTTAAATGCAACCATTACATAAAAAAAGCGACTCTGAACGAGTCGCTTCCGCTTTTAATCTATTATTGATTCAAGAACGCACGTAGCATCCAAGCGTGTTTTTCTAGTTCTGTGTAGATGCCTAGTAGTAGGTCAGATGTCATTTCATCGTCAGAGTCTTGAGCGATTTCCATGCCTTTTTTCAGTTCGACTAGCATCATTTCGTAGTCTTTCATGATTGCCTCGACCATCCCTTCTGCAGTTTCTCCGTAAGCTGCTTCTTGAATAGAAGATAGTTCTAAGTATTCTTTCATTGTTGCTACTGGTTTGCCGCCAATTGCTAAAATGCGTTCTGCAATTTCATCGATGTGAGTAGCTGATTCTGTGTAAAGTTCTTCGAATTTCTCGTGTAATGTGAAGAATTGAGGTCCTTTTACGTACCAATGGAAGTTGTGTAATTTTGTAAATAAAACGCTCCAGTCTGCTACTTGTTTGTTTAATACTTCGATTACTTGTTTGTTCATTATGATCAATCTCCCTTTGAGTTGTTATGTTATATCAATTACTAATTTATAATTATTATAATCTAGTAATTTGTATAAATCAACCCTTTTGCTGGAATTAATTTGAACAAATTATGAACTGTTGTAAATAAAAGGCCCTATTACGGTGAAGTAATAGGGCCTTTGTTTGTTAAACAGCCTTTTGTTTTTCTTCTACATCCTGCCCATCCCAACACTCTGTATTCTGTAAGCCAGGGATAGAACTTGCAAGGAAGACAGGATCTTTACCTTGTTTCTTTTGCTTAATGTAGTCTACTAATGCTGCATAGGCAAATTTGCTAAGGAATGAGATGGCAATTAAGTTTGTGAATACCATTAGTCCCATGAATAAATCAGCTAAACTCCACACAGTTTGAAGGGCAGCGATTGATCCGAAGAACACCATTCCGACAACTGCAACGCGATAAATCATTAACCATGTTTTGCTTTCTTTAATGAATGCGATGTTTGTTTCACCATAATAGTAGTTTCCTAGTAAAGAGCTGAAAGCGAATAGGAAAATAATAATCGCTAAGAAAGTGCTTGCCCACGGTCCAATTTGTGAACTTAATGCTTGCTGTGTTAATTCAATACCTTCTAAATTTGATCCTTTGTAAAGTCCAGAACATAATACGATAAACGCTGTTGATGTACATACTAAGAATGTATCTACGAAAACACCTAATGCTTGAACAAGTCCTTGTTTTACAGGATGAGATACATCAGATGTTGCTGCTGCATTAGGAGAGCTCCCCATACCTGCTTCTGTCGCGAATAAACCGCGTTGGATTCCGAACTTGATAGCTGCTCCAATACCACCAGCGATGGCTTGGTCTAAACCGAATGCACCGTTAAAGATTTCCATGAAAATGCTTGGTAACATATTGAAGTTGTTAATCACGACAAAAATAGCCACACCAATATAAACAATTGCCATTGGGGGAACAATCATTTCTGTAATGCGTGAAATGCTCTTAATACCGCCAAAAATAATAACTGCAACTAGTAAAGCTAGTAGAGCTCCTACGATCGTTCGCTCTAATCCGAAAGCATTTTCAAACGCTATTGTTACTGTATTTGCTTGTACTGAATTGAAAATTAATCCGTACGCAACTGTAATAAGAAGTGAAAACCAGACACCCATCCAGCGTTTGTTTAACCCTTTTTCCATGTAATATGCTGGGCCACCACGGAACCTGCGTCCATCTTTTACTTTATAAATTTGCGCGAGCGTACATTCTACAAAACTAGTAGCTGCTCCGAGAATCGCGATAAACCACATCCAAAATATTGCACCAGGTCCTCCCATTGAAATTGCTAATGCTACACCAGCTAAGTTCCCGATACCAATGCGAGCGGCTGCACTTAAGCAAAATGCTTGGAATGGAGAGATGCTATCTTTCTTTTTTTCTTTTCGATTAAATCCTTTACTAATTAAACTGACCATCTCACTGAAATGAGTAATTTGGACAAATTTTAATTTGAAAGAGAAATAAAGACCGAAGCCGATTAGCATTGCAATAAGAATATATGACCATAAAATATTATTCGTTACCTCAAGGAATCTGCTAAAGATATCAACCATATAATACACTTCCTTTTTTTTGTAATAAGAAAATTATATGCAAAAAATATACTAGAATCAATTTTTCTAAAAAATGATGTTACTTAAATGTGTTTTATGTTATGATTATGTTACATCAAGATGTTTTTAGAATTATTTACATTTTAAAAAACTAAATGTAAAGCGAGAAAGAGGGGATAATTTGAAAGAAGAAACTTTATTGAAAGTAAGCCTTGAGAGTTTAAAAATGAGAAGCAATGTATTTTTTATCATTACATCTTCAAGTATTTTTCTAGGGGCCACTTATTATTACAATAAAAGATTTCCAAATCATAAGTATCCTGAGTGGTTAGAATTTCTAAAATTGGTTGGATGAACAAAAGACTGAAAAACAGAAAATTCAAATAAAATTGTTGAGGAGGAGCTAAATATGAATATTAGAGAAAGTGAACTTCCGGGTATTGGGTATAAATTTCAAATCGTTACGAAAGGTAACGAAAAAATGGTGATTGTGATTCATGATGACGGACGTAGAGAAATGTATCATTTTGATTCAGATCATGAAGAAAGTATTTCTAGTATTTCATTACGTGACTCAGAAGCAAGACAAGTTGCAGCAATATTAGGTGGAATGGTATATAAGCCTAGGGCATTAGAAAATGTTGAGATGGTCTTTGAAGGTTTAGCGATTGAGTGGTTTAAAGTGGAGAATGCAGCTCCAGCAATCGGAAAAACAATTGGTGATCTTGAAATAAGAAAAACGTATAGCGTAACGATAATTGCAGTTATGAAAAAGAATATGAAAAAGCTATTTAATCCAGGACCAGAAACAGTAATTGAAGAAGGCGATATGCTAGTAGTTTCAGGTGAGAGAGAAGAAATTAAAAAAATTATTAATGAGTTACTTTCGAATAGGGGGACTGACTAGATGGATACTTTAATTTTTGAAGTTGGTACAGCTTTAGTTCTAGTGGCAATTGCAGCAGTAATCGCTGGAAAGTTTAAGTTCTCAGTAATTCCTTTTCTAATTGTTCTTGGCATGTTAGTAGGGCCGCACGCGCCGACAATAGGTGTAATCGATCTCAAATTTATTGAAAGTGCAAGTGTAATATCCTTCCTTGGAAGAATTGGCGTTCTGTTCCTTCTCTTCTATCTAGGGCTAGAATTTTCGATGAAGAAACTAATTAAATCCGGACGTTCTATTGCGATTGGTGGAACAATCTATATTCTAATTAACTTTTCACTTGGATTATTATACGGGTTTATCATGGGATTCCCATTACTAGAAATTTTAATTATTGCGGGTATTATTACGATTTCTTCTAGTGCCATCGTTGCGAAAGTATTAGTGGATTTAAGAAGAACTGGTAATAATGAAACCGAACTAATTTTAGGAATTATTATGTTTGAAGATATATTCCTTGCTGTATATTTATCAGTCGTTTCTGGTTTAGTACTTGGGGATCATGCTTCCTTCTTAGGTGCTCTTACTTCAATTGGAATTGCTTTAGGATATATGCTTCTATTCTTTATTGTGGCTAGAAAAGCAACGCCGTTATTAAATAAATTGCTCAATATTAGTTCAGATGAAATCTTTATTATTGTAGTATTTGCTTCGTTATTCTTCATCGCTGGTTTTTCAGAAACAATTCACGTTGCAGAAGCAATCGGAGCACTTCTTTTAGGATTAGTTTTCTCTGAGACAGAGCATAGTGATCGAATTGAACATCTTGTTGTTCCATTTAGAGACTTTTTCGGAGCAATTTTCTTCTTCAGCTTCGGGTTAAGTATCGATCCGTTCTCGTTAGGCGGAGCAATATGGTTAACGCTAGGTGCGGTACTTCTTACGATAATTGGTAACTTTGTAGCAGGGATGATTGCAGGAAGACAAGCTGGATTATCTCATAAAGCTTCTACAAATATTGGATTAACAATCGTTTCAAGGGGAGAATTCTCCATCATTATGGCTAATATCGGTATCGCTGGTGGTTTAATGTCAGTGTTAAAACCATTCTCAGCACTATACGTGCTTATACTATCCATCTTAGGTCCACTTCTGACAAAAGAGTCAAAGAATGTATATAAATTTTTAAATAAAATCTTTAAGTGGGATACGAAGACTAACTAAATTTTAAAAAGTAAAAGTACAAGATACTTACTGCTTGTACTTTTATTTTTGGTAACGAAAACAGTAAAGAGAGGTAAATGATGTTAGGAGAGTTGATTCATTCAGTTTTAGTTTTTCTAGAAGGACTTGGTTATTGGGGAATTATGCTTGGATTGATGTTAGAAGTTATTCCGAGTGAAATCGTATTGTCTTATGCAGGCTATTTAGTATCAACAGGAAGCATTACATTTTGGGGAGCTGTTGCGTTCGGGACAATTGGCGGTGTAATCGCACAACTATTTATTTATTGGATTGGTCGATACGGAGGAAGACCTGTTCTTGAGCGATATGGAAAATATATTTTAATTCAGAAAAAGCATATTGATTATGCAGAAGATTGGTTTAATCGTTACGGAACTGGCGTTATCTTTACGGCACGTTTTATTCCTGTTGTGCGTCATGCTATTTCCATACCAGCGGGTATTGCGAAAATGTCACATGCTAAGTTTATTACGCTAACTACATTAGCTGTTATTCCATGGTCAATTGTGTTTGTATATTTAGGATTTAAATTAGGTTCAGAGTGGGAAAGCATTAATAAAGTAGCTGGGCCATATGTGAAATATTTTGCACTTGCTGCTATTGTTTGCGCAATTGGTTATTTTGTACTAAAAAAAATTATGAAAAAAAAGTAATTATGGAAAAGAACCTATACTAATATAGGTTCTTTTTATTGTCATTTTTCAAAGGGGGAAAGAGTATGTTTAATATTTACCATATTGTGGCATACATATAGAAAAAGAGAGCTTGGAAAGGGGAATAAAAAGAAATGGAACTCCAGTTTCAAAATGTATATCAACAGGTGGAGAATTGGTATGTGTTGGATTCGGAGCTTCCTTGGGATGTCAAAAGGATTAGAGAGGATTTATTTTCTCTTATTGAAGTATGTAAAACGCCAGTTATTTTTTGTGATACGTGTGATGCAAATCATGTACTTCTATCATTAGGGGAAGAGGAAGAGGAGTTTTTATTCCCCGTAGGTGGTTTTTATCATAAAGAAAAACAATTAATTTTCGTTTGTATGTGGGATGAGTATGAGCAAGTGCTTAAAACACTACTGCATGAATTTCGCCATGCGATGCAGCATAAGAGAGAAGTATTGTATGTTGGAAGTAAATCGTATGAAGAGAGATGGATTGAGAAAGATGCGAAGAAGTTCGCGGAGAGGAAATTAGATGAATATAAAAATAGAAAATTGATGTAAGCATAGTGGAGAAATAGCGCTATGCTTCCTTTGTTACTTACTAAAAATAAGTAATTGACTTCTATAAAGTTTAGTTCTAAACTAATAGTATGAAACGAGCGAGGTGATGAAATGAAAACAGAAGATAGATTAGGACTACTATTATGGTTTCGTTTATCACGTTTTTATAACAAGAGTATTCGTGAGACGAATCAGCATTTGAAAAAATGGAATGTATCTGCCGCTCAGTTTGATGTACTAGCTCAAGTTGGAGGACATAATCGTTTAACGCAGCAAGAGCTTGGGAAGAAGCTATTTGTTACGAAAGGAAATGTCACGCAGCTTTTAAATAAAATGGAGCAGCTGGACTGGATTGGGCGTGAACAAGAAGGTACTACGAAATATATTTCGTTAACAGAAACGGGAAGAGCTTTATATGAGGAGATCGTCCCGCCCCAGGAAACGTTCCAAGCGGAGCAGTTTCATAAATTAAATATAGAAGAACAAAATCAATTATTAAAATTACTAAAAAAATTACAGTAAGAAACAATTTTAAAGTAAATCTTGAATTCGAGATAATATGAGGTGAAGGATATGTTTAGAAAAGTTGATCATAAAAATATGGGTAGAGCAAATCACGGTTGGTTAAATACACATTTTCATTTTTCCTTTGCTAATTATTACAATCCAAATAATATGAGTTTTGGAGCGTTACGTGTTATTAACGATGATTTAGTAGCGGCACAAACTGGGTTTGATATGCATCCGCACCGCGATATGGAAATCATTTCTTACGTTGTAGATGGTGCCTTAACACATGAAGATAGCATGGGGAATAGAGGAACAATTGAGCGTGGACATGTTCAATATATGAGTGCTGGTACTGGTGTATTTCATAGTGAACATAATTTAGGAAATGAAACATTGCGTTTATTACAAATTTGGATTTTACCAGACCGTGCTGATCATAAACCAAACTATGGTGAGTTTAAATTTGATTGGAGTAAACGTGAAAATGAGTGGTTCCATATGGTTTCCCCAGTGGACGGTGATGCGCCAATTCAAATTCACCAAGACGCGAATTTATATTCTTTATCGTTAGAGGCAGGAAAAGAAATTCATTTTCCTGTGAAAGAAGGCCGTCAATTGTACCTTGTACAAATTGAAGGAAGTAGTGTGATAAATGGTGAGATACTTGTTATGCGCGATGCGGCAGAAGCAGTAGAAGAAGATATTCATATTCAAGCGAAAGAGCAATCACACTATTTAGCAATTGAGCTAAAAAAATAACAAAATGTTTATAAAAAAGAGGACACCTGATAGGGTGTCCTCTTTTTGTGTGGAATTATCTGAAAAATGTTTCTCAAATTTTTGGAAGAGGTATCGGGTTAAAAATTCAGAATTTTATAAAAGTGTCAAAAATCTTTATGGGAATGGGGAATGTTATAGTGAAAAAGCAAGTCATTTCATCAGCATTAGCGTTAACTGTTATCGCCGGGGGATTTGGAACGTTTGGAGCAACGACAACGAAAGCAGAAGAACAAAAAATTCAATATCATCAAGAATTTAAAACACCTGCATACATAGGTGAAGAATGGAAAGCACCGGAAGGACTAGATAAAAAAGAGACGGTCTTTCAATATTTAGAGAGTAAAAAAGATATGTTTAAACTAGCAGGAAATATTGAAACACATTTTAATGTCGTTGGGGAAGAAAAAGATGCTGAATCTGGTACGACACATGTGAAGTTAGTTGAGAAACATAATAACATTCCTGTGTATGGTTCAGACCAAACTGTTACACTAGATAAAGAGAATAATGTAAAAGCATTCTTCGGACAAGTTATTCCGAATTTAGAGGATAAAAATATTCCTACCTTTGCAAGTATTAGTGCAGAACAAGCAGAAACAATTGCAAAGGCAGATATTGAAAAAGAAGTTGGTAAAGTAAAGAATTATGATGGTGTGAAAAAAGATTTATTTGTGTATGAAAAAGATGGAAACTACTATCTTGCATACTTAGTTAAGGCATCGATTTCAAAACCAGCTCCAGGCTATTGGCATTACTTTGTTGATGCAACAAATGGAAATGTGATTGAGAAATATAATGCTGTAGATAACATTACAGGATTTGGTTACGGAGTATTAGGTGCTAGACAATCATTTGAAATTGCTCAAAATGAGAAGACAGGAGCATTCCATTTATTTGATGGTAAGCGTGGACAAGGTGTTCATACGTTTGATGCAGAGAATATGGATGAAAACTGGTTTAACATATTCTCACAATGGTTTGGATATACAGGTGTCGAAGTAGAAAGTAAAAATAAGTTCTTTGATGACAAAGCAGCGGTTGATGCGCATGTAAATGCAGGGAAAGTATACGATTACTACAAAAAGACATTTAACCGTAACTCTTTCGATGATAAAGGCGCGAAGCTGATCTCCTCTGTTCACGTAGGAGAAAGCTGGAATAACGCAGCTTGGAACGGTATCCAAATGATGTATGGTGATGGAGATGGCAAGACATTTATTCCATTATCTGCTGGCCTAGATGTTATCGGGCACGAATTAACACATGCTGTAACTGAGCATACAGCAAACCTTGTTTATAAAAATGAATCAGGTGCGTTAAATGAATCGTTATCTGATATTATGGGTGTCATGGTTGAGAAGAAGAGCTGGGATTTAGGTGCTGATATTTATACACCTGGTAAACCTGGTGATGCGCTTCGTTCTCTGAAAGATCCAGCATCTATTCCAAACCCATTAAAACCAGGTGAAGGTTACCCAGATCATTACAATAAACGCTATACTGGAACAGCTGATAATGGCGGCGTTCATATTAACAGTAGTATTAACAATAAAGCTGCGTACTTAGTATCTGACGGTGGCACGCATTACGGCGTGAAAGTAACTGGAGTGGGCCGTGAAGCGACAGAAAAAATTTACTACCGTGCTCTTACTAAATATTTAACTGCAAACTCTGACTTTAAAATGATGCGTCAAGCAGCACTTCAGTCAGCAGAAGATTTATATGGTAAAAACTCTAAAGAGTTACAAGCTGTAACGAAAGCTTATGATGCAGTAGGCGTTAAATAATAAGAGAAAAAGACCTGACTATGACGTCAGGTCTTTCTTTATTTAGTCGCGAATACCTAATGCGATTTTCGCCATACGTGACATACGTTCTTTCGACCATGGTGGATTCCAAACGACATTTACTTCTATTTCGTTTACTTCAGGTACGTTCGTTGATAGTACTTTTTTAACGTCTGATACGATTTGACCAGCCATTGGGCAGCCGATAGAAGTCATCGTCATTGTAATGACAGCATTATTATTTTCATCCGCTGTAACGTCATAAACTAATCCAAGATTGATAATATCAACACCTAGTTCAGGATCAATAATAGCTTCTAAGTTTGCATATAATTTTTCTTCAAATGCTTGTTGTGACATGTGTAGCACCCCCTACAGATTAATGATATCGATTCTCATTATAACGGATATATGTATAATGTGCAGGGAATGAGCTCAAAAAAATATTCCTCTTGAAAGAGGAATATTTTTTTGAGCTATTCAATTTTAAAATGAGATACGAGTTGATCTAATTCTTCAACCGTTTGTTTCATTTGTTTTGCAGTTACTGTCATTTCATTCATAACAATAACTTTCTGCTCAGCAGATTGTGCCGTTGCGGCTGTTTCACTAGATACTTCATTTGAAATAGAAGCGATGTTATTAAGTGAAGCGTTCATTTCTTCAGCGCTTGCAGCCATTTCTTCAGCAGTTGCTGATATGTCTTGCATTTGAGTTGATACTTTATTTACTTGTTCAACAATTGTTGTGAAAGAAGTACCAGCCTCACGAACGACAGTAATGCCTTCAAATGCTTCAGAACGACCTTTAGACATCATAGAACTAGCTGTTTCTGTATCATTTTGAATTTGATTTAGTAATTGGTTAATATCTGTTGCAGCAGTTTTAGATTGTTCCGCAAGTTTACGGACTTCATCAGCTACGACAGCAAATCCTTTTCCTTGCTCACCAGCACGAGCTGCTTCAATAGAAGCGTTTAAAGCAAGTAAGTTTGTTTGCTCAGCGATATTAGAAATAGATTGTACAGCCGTATCAATATATTTCGTATGGGTGATTAGACGTTCGACTACTTCTGATGTAGCATTTACAGCTTCATGTATCGTTGTCATTTGTGAAACAGATTTTTGGATAACAGTACTTCCATCGTTAGCATGTTCAGATGTAGCTACAGCAAGTTCGGCTACAGATGAAGCAGATTCAGCGATGCGTTGAACGCTTATTGCCATATCATCCATCGCAGTTGAGCTTTCTTCCATACTAGAAGTTTGCGATTGAATACTTGAATTTAAGTTGGACATCGAGCTTTGAACTCGTATTGTTGCCTCGCGTGATGTATTAGTCTTTTCTAGCATATTTTCAGAAGCTGTTTGTACTTCTACAGATGTTTTTTGAACACGATTAATGATATGTTGCAGGTTTGCTAACATTTTATTAAACGATGATGCAATTGCACCGATTTCATCATTGCTATTTACTTGTAGACGGGCTGTTAAGTCGCCTTCTTGAGAGGCTAATTCTTTTAGCTTAATATCAATTTGTTGAATTGGTTTTACAAGCTTACCAGAGAACCACCATGCAAGAATAATTGCAGTTACAATACAAATAACAAGTGATAAGAAGACAACATATTCAATTCGTAGTGAAGATTGATCGATTTTTTCAATAGATTGTTCGCGTAATTTAGCTTGTTCATTACTGTAATTTGTGAAATCACCAATTACTTTATAAACAGTACCATTTTCTGTAGAAGCTACTTGTAAAGCTTCTTCCCATTTTTGTTCTTTTGCAAGAGTGAATACTTTCTCTTCAATGAACTTTCTCCAAGTGGATCCTAATTCCATTGTGCTTTTCACGGACTGAGAAGTGTTAGGGTTAGAAAGAAGTTGCCCTTTTGTATCTTCAAGACGTTTACTCATCTCATTAAACTTGTCTAATTCGACTTGATCATGTTGTAGTAAATAACCTCTTAAAGCAGAAAGTTGTACTTGATAAGCGTCTCCGCGCTCTTTCAATTCTGTTGCAAGAGGAGAAATTTCTTTTTGTAATGTTTCAGCTTTATGAGACTGATCCATGGTAAAGAATAAAATAAAAGCTAAGGCAATGCCGAATAAAGCACAAATCGTTCCCATCATGAACATTAGTTTTTTTCTGATACCTATAAAATTCATATGATAAAAAGCCTCCTTTGTGAAATCTTAGTATTAGAATTAATTAATGTAAAAAATTGAAAGAAAGCTTTATTCCAGTAGGAATAAAGCTTTCCTCTTTCCTTTAGGAATTATAGCAGACAGAATGGGAGATAGAAAGAGATATTTTAGCGTGAAAAAAGAGAGACTCTAAATCGCTCTTTCTAACAATTTAGAGTTCGTAGAAGTATAAATGGAATTTTCATTTTAACCATTTGTTTTGAAATGAGAAACGAGCACTTCAAGTTCTTGTACAATTGTTTTCATTTCTGATGATTTTTTAGCAACGATACTCATTTTGTTTACTTGGTCACCAGCTGAAGTTGCTGTTTGTGATGTTTCGGCAGCAACTTCATTTGAAATAGAAGCGATATTATTTAAAGCTGCATTCATTTCTTCAGAACTTGCGGCCATTTCTTCAGTAGTTGCAGACATTTCTTGTATTTGTGTAGATACATTGTTAATGTGATTAACAATTTCTGAGAATGAAGATCCAGCGGTACGAATGACTGTAATTCCTTCAGAAGCTTCTGACTGACCTTGTGTCATCATGTCATTTGCTATTTTTGTGTCCGCTTGAATTTGATGAAGTAAATGGTTAATATCAGTTGCTGCTAGCTGAGATTGTTCAGCAAGTTTTCGTACTTCATCGGCAACAACAGCGAATCCTTTTCCATGTTCACCAGCACGGGCCGCTTCAATAGAAGCATTTAAAGCGAGTAAATTCGTCTGCTCGGCAATATTAGAAATAGATTGAAGTGCAGTATCAATATGATTCGTATGTGTAATAAGTCGCTCTACCACTTGTGATGTAGCGTTAACAGCTTCGTTAATTGTATGCATTTGTGTAATAGACTTCTCAATGACTTTATTTCCATCATCTGCTTTTTCAGAAGTTGTAACAGCTAGGCTAGCGACAGAAGATGCAGTTTCTGCAATACGCTGAACACCCGTTGCGATATCATCCATTGCGGTTGAACTTTCTTCGATGCTAGAAACTTGGGAACGAATATTGTGCACAAGAGCATTCATAGTCTCTTTCGATTTTGTGGTATTTTCCATAGAAGCAGTTGTTTCGATAAATACATTTTCAGAAGCTTCTTTTACACTTGTTGATGTTTGTTGAACTTGCTTTATTATACGCTGTAAGTTAGCAAGCATTTGATTAAAGGAATTTGCAATGTCACCAATTTCATCTTTACTCGTTACGTGTAATCTAGCGGTTAAATCGCCATCTTGCGAAGCTAATTCTTTTAACTTCGCATCAATTTGTCGAATCGGTTTAACGAGTTTACCAGAGAACCACCATGCCAATAGAATAGATGTTAATGTACATGTAATGAGTGAGAAGAAAATAATATATTGAATAAGGGATGAAGAAGACTCTACGTCAGCAATTAATACATCCCGTTTGTCATTTTCTTCATTTGTATATTTAGTAAAACGACTTAAAAGGTCATTTACATAATCTGTTTGAGCAAGAGCAATTTTGGATGCTTCATCCCATTTTCCTTCACGCGCAAGAGGGAGGACTTCATTATCTACGACGCTGCGCCATTTTGCTCCCATTAAAATGGCCTCTTTCATTCCTTCTGGGAGTTTTTTATCACTTGTTACTTTCTCCCTAGTATCAGCTAGTTTTTTTCCTTCCCGGTTGAATTTATTCAATCCTTTTTGGTCATGTGATAGTAAATATTCTTGTAAACCAGCGACCTGTGCTTGGAACCAATCGCCACGTTCTTTTAAAATCGTTGCTCTTTTCGATACATCATTCTTTAACGTTTCGATTTCACTTGCTTGATGCATCGCAAATGAAAGAATAACAATAAGAGCAATGCTAAATAAGGAAGAAATGCTTAAGAGTGTGAACAGTAGTTTTTTTCGAATGCTAACATATTTCATCGTTACCCCTACCTTTTAAAACTGTTTATTATAATTTATAAATATTTAGAACGAAATTAATAAAAACATGATTAAGAAGTTATTAATCTGTTCCATGAAAATTATAGCAGATAATGGAATATGGCAGATTAATGTGAGTAAATGTTCTTAAAATGTATACATTTGTATATCAAAAAATTCATAAATAAAAATTAGAAATGGTATTGTAATTTGAAATAACATCATGTATACTTCTAATTAGTTGATAACGATTATCAGTATCAACTGAAACATTACTCTTCGTTATGTTGGTCATACCCCTTTTTGACGACGTAAGTCAGAGACAAAATGTTGAAATATCTTGTGTCCTATTCTACAGAATTATGGTAATCTCCAACCTCAACTTATATGCGTAAGCATGCAAAAAGGATCCTATCCGTGAAGGGATCCTTTTTTGCATGTTGTCGCAATTAATGTATATAGACCTGGTATACGTTCTTCAATTCCTTCAGGTGAAGTAGAAGGGAAAACCCACCTTTGATGAGATCCGTGTTCTTCAACTAGCTTTTCAATTTTAAAACGTTCTTCCGCAAGTGTTGTAATTATTTCTCCTAGCGTCCAGCGACGGATGGTTGTTTTAGGCAATGATTCTTTCTGCGCTTCTGTAAGAAGGATGCTATAAGCCACATCATCTTCAATCAATTCTTCATCGAAATAATTTCCATTAGCGTGAAATGATGGGTGGTCTACTCCTAGTAATTTCGTGTAAACAGGATGATAGTCACGAAGGATAAGTGTTCCATCTCCTTTAAGCATGGTAGCAATTTTTTGAAAGAGCGGTTTTAAATCTAGAAAGTAATGGAGTACACCAAGTTCCAGTAATACGATATCAAATGATTCGGAGAGCTGCACATTTAGTACATCAGAAACGACATACTGGATAGAGACACCTGCTGCTTCTGCAAGTTCATTTGCATATTTTGCATTACTTGCTGAAATATCAACCACTGTTACGTCAGCTCCTAAAAGAGCGAGAGCAACGGCTTTATTTCCTTTTGACCCGAGTAAATTAATGATACGTTTTCCTTTTGGAGATTGTATGTAAGGTAAATAGTGATCTACCTCGCGCATAGGATCTTCTATGAGTTTTTTCGCATAATCCGCTGGTGCTCCGTGGCGATTCGTCCAAGCTTCATAAGCAGCTGCATTCCAGCTTTTTTCATTCATCATGCTTAGTTGCTTTTGATTCAATGTTATCACTCCTTTTACGAACGTATAGTTATTCGGCAGGAAGATGGGATTTCCTGTTTTTTGAAATAGAGTTTGATTTTTCTGTAATTAAGTCGTAAAATACGTGTTATACGTAAAAGCGTTGAAAAGGAAAAGTAGGATGAAACCATTCTTTCCAGAGAGCTTCGGTAGGTGAGAAGAAGCAAGAATATTCATTTGAACAATGGCCTTTGAGCTTCGTCCTGAACTTATCAAATGATAATAGTAGGCGGCGACGAGAGTTGGTACTCGTTATCAAAACCACAGTATAAGAGCATATAGCTCCGTACTTGTTAAGGCTAATTATGTGAGTGATTGGCGAAATAAGGTGGTACCGCGACTGTTTATACAGCCCCGCCCTTATCTTTTTTAAGATAAGGGCGGGGCTTTTTATATTTTAAAGGAGGAATATAGGATGAGTATTTTTATTGGAGGCGCTTGGCCGTATGCAAATGGTTCATTACATCTTGGGCATATTGCCAGTTTGTTACCGGGAGATATTTTGGCACGTTATTATCGGGCAAAAGGTGAGAATGTGTTGTATGTTTCAGGAAGTGATTGTAATGGAACACCGATTGCAATTAGAGCAAAACAAGAAGGTGTGACGGCGAAGAAAATTGCTGATAAGTATCATGAAGAGTTTGAGCGATGTTTTCGTAGCCTTGGTTTTACTTATGATTGCTATACACGTACAGATAGCGAGCATCATCATGAAACAGTTCAAAAAGTTTTTTTGCGTTTATTAGAAGAAGGTTATATTTATAAAAAAACAGTGGAACAAGCATATTGCGAAACGTGTACACAGTTTTTACCAGATCGTTACGTAGAAGGAATTTGTCCTCATTGCCATGAAGCAGCAAGAGGAGATCAATGTGATGCTTGTTCGGCCATTTTAGATCCACTCGATTTGTTAGAAAAGAAATGTAAGTTATGTGGTAGTACGCCATCCGTACAGGAAACAGAGCATTTCTATTTCGCACTGCATACATTTCAGGAGCAAATTAAAGGAGTCGTAGAAATTGCAAAACAAAAAGGAACATGGCGTGACAATGCAATTCAGCTAACAGAAAGATATGTAAAAGAAGGGTTGCAAGATAGGGCAGTATCGCGTGATTTACCAGTCGGGGTTCCAATTCCAGTGGCAGGATACGAAGATAAGAAAATTTACGTATGGATTGAAGCAGTGACAGGATATTATTCTGCAAGTAAACATTGGGCTGAAAAAACAGGGAAAGATGACCAAGAGTTTTGGGATAAAGAAACGAAAACGTATTATGTACACGGAAAGGATAATATTCCATTTCACTCTATCATCTGGCCAGCGGTATTACTTGGAGTAGGAGAAGAAGCGATTCCTCGTCATATCGTTTCAAATGAGTATTTAACGGTAGAAAAAAGAAAATTATCGACAAGTAAAAGCTGGGCAGTATGGGTACCTGATATATTAGAAAGCTATGATCCAGATTCGATCCGTTACTTTTTAACAGTAAATGCACCAGAAAATCGTGATACTGATTTTTCGTGGCGTGAGTTTATTTACAGTCATAATAGTGAATTGTTAGGTGCATATGGGAACTTTGTGAATCGGACATTAAGGTTTATTGAAAAGTATTATGATGGCGTTGTACCGAAGGGAACTATTCATGTAGAGCTGAAAGATAAAGTAGAAGGATTATATAAATATGTAGGAGCGGCTATTGAACAAACTAAATTTAAGGTGGCGTTAGAGACAATATTTGATGCAGTACGTTTTGCAAATAAATACTTTGACGAAAAGCAGCCTTGGAAACAAAGAGAAGATGATCCAGTTTCATGTGAAGAAACGATTTATAATTGTGTTTATCTTATCGCTAATTTTGCAAATCTCCTTGAACCATTTTTACCATTTTCAAGTGAAAGAGTTCGAAACACATTGTCGATTGTTAAACGAAATTGGGAACCGCAAAATACGTTGCCGAATAGAATTGATAGCGTACAGCCATTATTTGAGCGAATCGATGTAAAACAAATTGAGCATGAGATAGAGAAACTGTATGGAGCGGTAAAGTGAACGAGAGAGAAAAGACCTTTCAAGTAAATGAAAGGTCTTTTCTTATGCACTATGCACACGATTATGTTTGTTTTCTTTTCTATACGTAAGGAGCTGAGGAGTGAAAATACCAAACAATATAAATATAATTCCAATCCACTGCATAAGCGTTACAACTTCATGTACAAGTGTAATAGAAGCGATAATGGCCGTTGGTAATTCAGCTGCTCCTAATATTGTACCAAGTCCTATTCCGACTTTCGGTACACCAATTGAAAAACAAATGACAGGTACGACAACGCCGAACAATCCAAGGAAGAAAGCATATTTCCATAGACCGGCTTGCAGGGCACCATCTGTTAAAAAGGTTGGCGGGAAGAATAGGCAGACGATAAGGGTAGCACTTGTTGTCATGAGAAAGCTTTTCGTATAAGGCGGAACATCTGTAGCAACGCGTCCACTTGCAAAAACATAGAATGAAAAAGAGACAGCAGCTAATAATCCAAAGATAATACCTTTCGTAGAAAAACTTTCTCCTAGACCTTCAAAGACACCGCCAGCAAACAATGTACCAGTGAATAAAATGATGATAGATATAACTTTTTCACGGCTTGGAAACGTTCGATTTGCAATAGCTTCGATGACTACTCCGATCCATGTGAACTGGAAGAGTAGAACGACAGCGATAGATGCTGGCAGTTCTTCTACAGAAATAGCATAGAAAATACCAGTCATACTCATTGTTGTGCCGACTGTTAATAATGACAAGAATTGCTTTTTTGTTACTTTATGGCGTGAAAAGAAAAGAACGAGCAGAAGTAGTCCAATCCATCCGAAGACATATTGTCCCCCTAATAGTTGATGTGCTGAAAATCCGTTAATAAATCCGAGTTTGAAAATAGTTGAAAGCACGCCGTAGCTACAAGCACCGAGTAAAACGAGTAGTGAATACTTAAACTTCTCCATAAAAATCCTCCTTTTAAAATAAAAAACGCCCGCTATCCAAATAAGGACAACGGGCGAACGAAACAGAGTAACATACTCTACAAAATTCCGCCATTCATACAAAGTATGAATTTGGGGTATGAAATTACAATAGGTTTTACATTGCCTTTGGGAATACAATGGAGCATTTTACACCTTGAGGTGTGTTTTGTATTCCATAAGGAAACTGATGTTTATCTAATATTTGTTTTACAATATATAACCCAAGACCACTACCTTGTACTAAGCCATGTTTGTCAGGATTTGCGCGATAGAATGGCTCAAATAAATGGGCAAGTTTATCTTCATCAATTTGAGAACCTGTATTTAATACTTCTAATGCGTAACCGTTTGGCTTTTCATAAAGCTTTATATATACATGCTGATGGTCAATTGTATAATGAATTGCGTTTGAAATAATGTTAAAAATAGCAGTTTGCATAAATTTAGGATCAGCTAAAATTTGTACATCTTGTTTAATGTTAGATTGAACATTTAACTGTTTTACAGATACAAAATAATCTACTTTCTTTATAACGTCCTCAATAATATTAGTCAATGAGATAACTTTTAAATTGGGTTTAAATTGAGGGTTTTGTATTTTGGATAATTCTGACACCTTTTCCGTTAATATGTTAATATCTTGCATCATCTCATATGAACGTTTTAAATATTTATCTCTATCTTTATAAGCGCCAATTCCGTGAATCATGCCATCGAGTTGTCCCATAACGGCTGCGATTGGTGTTTTTAATTCATGGGATATCATAGACATAAATTCTTTACGAGATTGTTCTAATTGTTGTTCCTTCTTGATTTCATTTCTTAAATCTTGATTGCTTTCATGTAAATTTTTCACAATAGTAGGTACTTGTGAGGCAGCTACTTGCAAATTAAAATCTGTTTGATCTGTATTTTTGTTAAGTAGCTTTTTATCTGAGAAATCAAGATTCATAATATCTTTTAAAGCATCGCTCATATATTGGAAAGGTTTGGCGATTATTTTTGCGTAGATTAAAGATCCAAGCAGAGATAATGCAAGCATTGTCGCCCCAATATGTGGAGCTAATTGCTGCAACACATCTGTTAACGATGGATTATCATGTGTATCATTTGTTTTACTTGCTGCATTTTGTGTATGTAAGGCATCATTGTTAGTAACTTGCTTTTCCGCTTCTGTAAGTGAAGACGTTGTGTTACTTTTCCCCGGAATATTTTGTGCATGTTCTTTTGCTTTTGCAGTTTGGCTAGGCTGCAAAAGATGATTGATGGCTGTAGAGAGTGTATTCATGTCTATTTGAGAAGATTGAAAATTAGAGATGCTACTCTCTGACACAGCTTTATTTTGCTTTGTTTTACTTTGGTCGTTTTGTTTGTCTGATTCCGCTTGTTCCGCAGTTTGCGTTCCAGACGCTCTCAAACGATCTTTATCGTAATTTGAGGCTAGAAAATAAATAATTTGATAAAGACAAAGTGATAACAAAATACAAAATAATAAGGTTTTGATGAATATATTTTTGGTGATGTTGTCTTTGCTACGATTCGATTTTGTAGCCAATGCCTTTCACCGTTTTAATATAAGGAATTTCTAATTTTTTTCGTAAGTTTTTAATATGTGTATCTATAACTCTCACATCACCAAAATGTTCATAGCCCCATACCTTATTCAACAAATCACTTCTTGATAGTACTTTTCCCCGATTTTGCAGTAAAGTATATATAATTTCAAATTCTTTTGTAGTCAATTCAATTTGATTACCATGAACATAAGCGGCATATGCTGTAGAATTTAACATCAATTCATGGAATTGTAGTATAGTTGCAGCTTCTGCTTCCTTCGTTGCTGCCCTTCTCAATACAGCTTCTACACGTTTTATAAATACGGTGTAATGGAACGGTTTTGTAATATAGTCATCAATACCTAACTCAAATCCTTTAATTTCACTTTCTTCATTATGTAAGCCTGTTAGCATAATGATTGGTACATCAGATTGTCCTCGCATAATTTTACAAATACTATAGCCATCTATATCTGGTAACATTACATCGAGGAGGACAAGGTCGTATGAATTTTTTTGGAAAAGAAGAATGCCTTCTGTACCAGCACCAACTACATCAACAGTAAAGTTTTGTGCCATTAGAAATTCACGAATAAGTTCTTGTATATCTGGGTTGTCTTCAATCACCAGTATATGCGTCATAGTAACACCTCCTAAATAACGCTTTTTACTGCAATATTCGAATTCATCATTTTTCGGATGACTCAGATTGTTTATACATATAATAAGCCCCCGCTATAAAATAGTAATGAAAGTAGCAAGGGGGATTGTTTAGTGTCACTGAATATTTCAGAATTACAGTAGTTCTATTATAGTATGTATTGTAAAATTTATAAAATATTATAACTGTATAATTTTAATATCCATGTTTATCAATGTTACGATGATGTTGAACGCAATCTATTTTTATTATATATGTAAATACAGTTGTTTTGCTACTGTAAATGAATAAATAAAATAAGCCAAGACATAAAATTCTTGGCTACACGTAAATCTTGTTCTTAGGTTAATTTACAGTGACAGTAGCTTGCTGCTGAATGCGCTCAAATAACCAGTGAATATCATTGTTAAACATACGAATACAACCAAGTGTTGTTGCTTTCCCGATTGCTTGATTATTGTTAGTTCCATGAATCGCATACGTTGTTCCGTAAGTTCCTGCCATATTTAATCCGAGCCAGCGGTCCCCAAGTGGATTACGTGGATCGCCGCCTTTAATTTTTCCTGTATAGTAAGGACGGTTTTTAATTTTATTTACAATTTGAAAAGTACCCTTAGGTGTAGGTGTTGCTGCTTTTCCAGTAGCGACAGTGAAACTTTTTATGAATTTTCCATTTTGATAATAATCCATTTTATTTAGTTGTGTGTTTACGATAAGCTGATCTTTCGTTGTAGCTGCTTCTGCAGTAGTGAATGGAAGAGTTAAAAATCCTAATGATAATAGCGCACTTAATAATAATTTTTTCATTATATTCTCCTTTTACTTCTTGTAGTAGTCTTACATACAATGAATTTGTAATCCTCGTAATGCTTGATTAACATTTTCATCTAATGTTTCAAAGAAGGTAGTAATCTTTGGATTGCATTTGTTGTTTTTATCAATAAGTAATCTTTCGTTTAATAAAAGCTCACCATGTAGTCCAAAACTTTGAACTTGAATATTTAGTTCATCTTCAGTTTCAGAAATAATTGGTAAGAAATAGTGAAAAGCTTTCGTTGGAATGATGTAGCTTTTGCCAATCATGCTTTCTGGATTTGAATTCACCCATTTTCTAGTGACAATCTTAATGTTCTTTTTTGAAACGATAAAAGACAGCGTAGTAGATTTTGTTAAACTTACGTCAAATTCATTTGTTTCACATATTTGTAAATTAAAAACGGTTTCATTTTGATGAGATTCAACATTCGTATTAATAAAATCGTGCATTTTATAAGCTTCCATTTCTTATTCACCCTTTTTTCAATTTCGAAAAGCGACTTATATTTATTCAATTTAATGTTTAGTCATATATTAGCTAAATTTTTCAACAAATTCCGATATAATCTTACAATACGTATATGAAGCTAATATGAAGTTCGTATGAGTTTGTGGTGGTTTTTTATAGAGAACAAAATAAGATAGTTTTTTAGTGTTAAAAATTGGATAAAAAATGTATATTAATGGATTTCATTCGCGTGATATATAGTTGTTAGCTTGTTTTTAAATGCTAATAGATATAAGTAAATAGAGAACAAAAAAATTTAGTGTGAGCCTTACAAAAATGTAATAAAAATGTAAGCTATTGTGATAGTTATTTCGACATTTTTTTTATACAATAATAGTAAGAAGTTGTACGTGACTGAAAGGAGAGATGACATGGAATGGGTTCATGAATTATTTCAGCAATACGGGTATTATGTTGTACTTGTCGGGTTGCTGTTAGAATATATTGCGCTTCCGTTTCCGGGAGAGCCAACATTAGCATATGCGGGATTTTTAGCACAGAAGGGTGATTTAAGTTTACCAATTTTAATTATCTTATCCTTTATTGGGACAAGTGTAGGAATGACGATTCAATACTTTTTAGGAAATAAATTAGGTATGCCTTTCGTTCAAAAATATGGGAAATACGTATTTTTAACACAAAGAAAAATCGACTTAACAAGAATGTGGTTTGATAAGTATGGGTACTTCCTGATCTTTATCGGTTTCTTTATTCCTGGTGTACGCCATTTTACAGGATACTTTGCAGGAATTATTAATCTACCATTCCGTCGTTTTGCGATTACAATTTATTCAGGTGCTCTGTTTTGGGTGTCATTCTTCTTAATCGGTGGTTATTGGTTAGGTGGAAACTTACATGATATTTTTGGGGTGTTAGAAGGTCATATTGGTAAAATCATTTTTGGAGTTATCGTAATCGTAGCAATTACGCTAGGCATTCGTTTCCGTAAACAGTTAAAACGAGTATTGTTACAAAACGCAAGTTAATATGGAATCCATTCTATGTCAAAATTTAGGAAGGCGGTGCAAAAGCACTGCCTTTTTTATTTTATCCCGCTATTTGTCGGGCTGCCCGTAAAAGTCCGATTGGTGAGGGTTGATAATCAGTGGGGGATGAACAAAACCCCCACTGATTAAAGTTTCATTTTATGTTCCAATCTATTTTTAACTTTCCTTTTAGCTGATTTCCGCTAACTATAATGTAATAAGTTCCTGTCTTAATTGCCGCGAACTGGTATGTATTAGGTCCAGCTGGAGCTAAATAATTTTCTTCCTCTTGAAATTCACTAGCCATTTTTATGTCCCCCATGTAGCCATTCGAATTTTCAGCTCGTGATTCAATGGTGAATTCTAATATGTCCCCTCGTTTTAGTTCAATTGGGACTTTATGTTTACCACTAAAATGTTGAAAAGATGCTTCGAAAGAGTTATCTGTTTTTGTTTCGACCCATTATTCTTTTGATGTTCCAAACCTTTCTAAATCTACTAAGTTAATTGTGATAAATATAATAAACACAATGCTTGGTACGAAATATTGTAGCCACTTAAATTTTGTTGCTATAACTGTACATAAATAGAAAGAAAGAGAACATAATGCACCAATTGATCCGAGGAACAAGAACTGTATTAGACTAGCTTCTTTAAATGTTAGGAAGGGAAGAAAAAATAAATAGCCGCAAAAAATATAAAGTAATAATGTCTTCAGTCTTGTATGTGTTTTTAATTTCAATTTATCGATGCAAATAGAACAAAAAAATGCATATGCAGCAAGAATAGGAACGAAGGGAACATATAGCAGTTCTCGTAATCCAGCTAAGAAACTATATAATGTTTGTTGACTAGTTGTTAAGAGAAGCGTGCTAATAAGTAATAATAATAGGAAAGTCGCTGTAAGCTTAGTAAGAATATAGGAAAAAGTAGATGTTTTATTCATATGTCACTTCCTTTGTTTAATATTTCACATTCATTATATAGGTTATTTTCATCATAATACATCCTTATTTTTGTCAATTATTATAGTCGTAATGACAATTATAATTGACAAAAATAAGGATATTATTTACAATTTTAATTAAATAAATGAAAAAGAGGGAAGATATGAAGCTTCAAAATCGAGTGAGGGAATTGCGAGCAAAGCATCGTTTATCACAAGGGGATTTAGGGAAAGCGATTGGCTCATCACGGCAAACGATTAGTTTAATTGAGCGTGGGGATTATGCACCATCTATTGTATTGTCGTTAAAAATCGCAAAAATTTTCAATGTACCGGTGGAGGAAATATTCACGTTAGTGGAGGGGGAAGAGGACGATGAAGAGTAAACGAAAAAAACAATTTGATTTTGTGGGGAAAATAGCATTAAGTATGATGGGTGGTTTTTTAATATCTTATATAGCTTTAGATTTACTCTCGGATGAACCGAGAAAATTATCATCTAATCTATTTATAGGTGTATGTACTATTTTTGGAATTTTAATGATGTACTACACTTGGAAGAATACACGTATGTTAGCGGAAGCACGCGATGAAGAAGAGAGCGTACAAGGCAGAAAATTAGGCATTATAAGTATATATTTACGTGTAGGTGATATAGTTACGCAGGCATGGTTTGTATATGCAGTTATTACATGTAGACGTGCACTGGTGCAGGATACAAATGTTTCATTTGCGGTGTGGAATTTAGTAGCTTCTATTGTCTGTTTAACTACTGTAGTGATTATCGGGCTCATAACAAAAAATCGTTATAATAAGCTATATCCTGAACAAGGTGTTACATATATGGAATCTATGAAAATGTGGACGAAAAACGCAGATGAAGGATTAAAACACATTGTGCATGAGGCTGGATATAAAGCGTATGAATTTACGAATACAATATTAGCATATGTATGGTGGGCTGCCGTTATATATACAGCGGCTAGTAATATCGATTTTGTATTGATTGGCTTAATCTCATTTATTTGGATATTGCATCTCGGAAAATTCATGTACGAAATGCAGAGGAAAATGATTTATTAAGGAGAGAAAAGAGTGGATATTTTAAGAAGGCCAGCTAGTTCAATGACGGCGGCGCTAGTTTTGTCCATTTTATACGGAGTAATCCGAACTGGAAAATTAGAAGTAATGTTGAATATATGGGCAGTATTTGGAATTGTATTATTAGTGTTAGCCATTCATGAGCTAGGGCACGTACTATTTGGCTTGATAGGTGGTTTGAATTTTAAATTTATGACAGTAGGACCTATCACTGTTCAAAAGGAAAAAGGGAAATTACGCATTCGAGAAAATAAATTATGGGCGTACTTTGGTGGCGTGGTGATGTTAGCGCCGTCTTCTATAGAGACACCGAACCTTTCAAAGAAATGGGCATGGATGACTTTAGGTGGGCCAATTATGAGTTTACTATTCGGTATTACTTCAGGTTACATATATATGGTGAGTTATTATCAATATCTTTTATATTTTTCCGTTTTCCACTTTGTGATTTTTGCAGTTACAATCGTGCCGATAAAAGGAACGCTTCTGAGTGATGGTATGCAATTTCTCATTTTAATTAAAGATGATGAAAAAGCTAAGCAGCATTTATATACGATTCAAATATCGAGTGAGTTATTTAGTTATAAAAGACCGAAAGATTGGGATGAGAGATTAGTAGAACTTAGTGAGGAAAAATTAAAAGAGGATAAAAGTATAAGAGAGATAATGAGCGGACTTATGCTCGTCTTTTATGCCCGAGCTGATCAAAGGGGAATGGAAAGAGCAATACCGTATATAGAACAAATTGTTCAACTATCTGTAACGAAGGAAAATAAATTTTTCGTTAGTAGTTTTCATAGTTGGTATCTTTTATATAAAGCTCTTTATCAGATAAATAGCCTTTCTCTGCAAGAAGCAAAGGAACATGCAAAGGCCATTACCAAAATGGATTTAAACGGATATTACCGTACACAAGGAATTATTAAATATTTAGAGGACGATATGGAAGCTTCCCGCACTTATATGAAGAAAGCTGATAAAGAATTGGAGAGTGCTGAGAAGAGTGGAATGGGATATTTACAAGTAGAGAGAGAATGGTTTGAGCAGCTACAGGCGAGGGTATCTTACGATGGGTGAGGTATCCTCTTTTTTATATGTCATCTTATAACGTTCCATAAACAGCCTAGGACGAGTAAAATAAGATAAGAAGAGCAAAGCTTGGAGGAAGTAAATATGGAAATTTTATCAATTGTTTTGATAGTCTTGCTCATTTATGTTGTTTTTAAAGTAGCATATGTAGCATTAAAGATACTCGCGATCCTATTAATTATCTTTTTAATCGTAGAGTTCGGCAGTAAGTTGCTTGGGGGATAGGGTATGTTGTGTGTTTCAAGTGTCGAAGGTTGTCGTTAAATCGATATCTTGTGTCGAATCGTCGATATAATGAAAAAATCGTTGATATAAGTGGAGAAACGATCGATATATTTGAAAAATCGTTGATATATTTAAGTGAATACTAAGTGGGGTATATGGAAAAGAAGTTGCCGTGGAGGTAACTTCTTTTTATTTTGGTGATGGAGTATGAACAGGAAAGAATAGCAAACAAAAAAGCCGGAAGATATTCTTCCAGCTTACGAGTTACTTTCAATTTGACGACCATTTTCTTCTTCAGTGTCTTGTAAAAGATTGAATACATCTGCTAGGCAGAATGCGATAAACCAAGTCCATAGACCGTGGAAGAAAGCAGAGCTTAATTGAAGTGGTAATGTATAGTTTGTCATTGAGTAGGAAATACATCCACCAACGATTCCGATCATTGTTAATAACATTGTTTTTTGAGCATTTTCTTCTGGATTGAAGAGGAAATAAATGTATCCGCCTAAAATTGAAGCGCTTACAAGTGTTTCGATTCCATTAAAAATGATATTCTCTCCAAGCTGAGTGTTTGTCCAGAAGCAAATCACACCGCCGATAATGGCAAACAGGACAGCTATTGTATATCGTATATATTGATTCATATGTTCATCTCCTTATGTAATAAGATGATTTGGAAGTCAAAAAGGTAGGTATAGTATATTGAAGTGAATTTTAGTTGTACGTATCTTTTTATAAAAAGATTAGTGAAGAATAACTAAGATGATCGGTTTTTAAACCGTTACGTGTATGGTGACTGAAATATACCCGACTTCTCGTTTCTTTTTGTTTGTAAAATATGAGAAACTTCCAAGTCTATATACTCTTTTTTTGTGAGTCTGTTTTCATTATAACACATTTAGGGACACAATAATAGAATTATCTGATTTTGTAATAAGTGTAAAAAATAAAAAGCGCAAGGAATGTTAGTTCCTTGCGCTTTTTTATATGCGTTTGAAACGGCCGACAATTTCAACTGTTTCAGTAATGTTCATGAATGCTTTGTTATCCACTTGACGGATAATACGTTTCATTTCGCCTAACTCATATCGAGTCACGACAGTGTAAATCATTTTTTTCTTATGGTTTGTATAGCCGCCGACAGCATCTACCATTGTCACACCGCGTATGCCGTGATGTAATAGTGCGCTTTTTATTTCCTCACCTTTTTCTGTAACTGTCATTATCGTTAATTTAATATGTTTTGTATGCACGGCATCAATTACTTTGCTGACTACAAACCGGCTAATTAACGTATAAAGCGTAATATCCCATCCGAAAATAAATCCTGCTGCAACAAGTAAGATCAAGTTGAATCCAAAGATGATTGCTCCAATCGAAATATCTCGATGTTTTGCTACAATCAATCCAACGACATCAAAACCACCTGTTGAAGAAGCAAATCGGAATATGATTCCTGAAGCTGCTCCGCAAATTACACCACCGAATACAGAAGAAAGTAAAATATCGTCTGAAACTTGATGTACTGGGATAATGTTCATCGCTAAAGATGATACAGCTACAAAATACGCTGTTAAAAAGGTTGTCTTCTTGCCTAAGTAAAAGTGACTTAAAATAAGAAGAGGAATGTTTAGTAAAAAGATAAGTGCACCGATATTGTAATGCATTAAATAACCGATAATCATCCCTACACCAGCAAATCCACCGCTAATCATATTATGCGGGATAAAAAACATGTTCATAGAAATTGCATACAAAATAGAAGCTATGAAAATAACAACCAACTGTATCATAAATTCTAAGTGAAATGTTTTAGCTGCTGGGAAAGATAAAAAGGCGGTGTCGGGAACGTAATCGGCGTCTCCTAGTTGACCCATAGTATGTTTCATCTCCATATTCATTTTTGATTACAAGAAGAGAATAAAGGTTTTTTCAAAAACTGGCAATAGTTTTATTATAATGCAAAAATTTTATAAATTTCTAATAAATCAAGCCTATTCATTGATGTGCGTGAATATACTAAAGAAAGCGAATACAATGTTTCTTAATTATTGTTTTCTTGAGAAAATATGCAAAATACTTTTTTTGAAAATAAAAGGAAATAGAGAATATTTGCCCGATGTGCTAAAATGAGCTTATTAAGGATGTGAAGCGATGGAATTTTTATTGCAGGATGCAATTCTATATATATCGTTTGTAACAACGGCGCTTTGTTTATTAGAAGTTTTCTTCCTTGCCAATGTTTCTCGCTTTGTGCGTCAGCAAGCATCGAGCGGTAAACAAAGAGCTTTTGCGTTAGTTGATACATGTGAAGATAGTGCAGGAAATGTAACGCTATTTTCTATTTTTTATAAATATGGAATGATTCGTTCTGTTCGCAGACAAGAATCAAGTGAAGAGAATGACGAGGTCGGTCCGTATACACCAATGTTTCGCTAAATAATTACGAAACATTGGAGGAATGAACATGTTAAAATCATATCGAGCTGTGCTCGTTAGTTTATCATTATTACTTGTTTTTGTTTTATCTGGTTGCAGTAATGCGGCCCCAATTGATGCACATAGTACTGGGATTTGGGATCATTACTTTGTATATCCAATCTCGTTTATGATTCAATTTGTTGCTCATCATATACCTGGAGCTAGCTTCGGGATTGCGATCATTATCATGACGCTCGTTATTCGTTCAGCAATGATTCCATTAGCTGTTTCACAATACCGTAGCCAAGCGAAAATGAAAAAAATGCAACCTGAATTGCAGAAGCTAAAGAAAAAATACGGTGATGTAAGCAAAGATCTTGAAAAACAAAAGCAGTATCAAAAAGAAATGTCAGAACTAATGAAATCAGGCGGTTGGAATCCACTTGCTGGTTGTTGGCCAATTTTTATACAAATGCCGATTTTCTCTGCTTTGTATTATGCGATTAGCCGAACAGAAGAGATTCGCACATCTTCATTTTTATGGGTGAACTTAGGACATGCAGATCCATATCATATATTACCGATTATTGCAGCGTTAACGACATTTATTCAGATGAAAGTTTTCCAATCTAATATCACACCTGGAGAACAAGTACAAATGCTAAAAATGCAGCAAATTATGATGCCAGCAATGATTCTATTTATGGGATTTGCGGCGCCATCAGGTCTTGTACTGTATTGGATTACAGGTAACCTATTTACAATGACACAAACAATTGTATTAAGAAAAATAATGGAACGTGAAGAATTACAATTACAAAAAGCTTAGAACAACGCCGCTCGTGATGAGCGGTGTTTTTTTGTTAAGTCGTTAAGGGAATTTTAAGAAACCAATATTACTATAGGCATTGTATACGAAAGTGTACATGCTTTAGAAATATGAAGGAGGAAATTTCCTATGAAGAAGAAAACAGTTGGGTATTTAGCAATTGCAGGTGCTTTATCATTTGGAATTATAGGAGGAGTGGGTGTACCAGCATTTGCGGCAACGAATACTCCAGCAACGGATCAGCCTACAAAAACGGTGAAGAAAGATTTAGATGACGCTACAAAACAAAAAGTGAAAACAATTATGGACGATACAAAGAAACAATTAGAGGAGCTAGGTGTAAAGCTTCCAGAGAAAGAAAAACGTAAAGATATGCTTGCGGGATTAGATGATCAAACGAAAGAAAAAGCAAAATCAATTTTAGAGCAAGAGAAATCTGGGAAGTTAACACATGAACAAGCGCAAGAAGAATTAACAAAGCTAGGTGTGAAATTGCCGGAGAAGGGTAAACACAAGGATATGTTTGCAGGATTAGATGATCAGGCGAAAGAAAAAGCAAAGTCAATTTTAGAGCAAGAGAAATCCGGAAAATTAACACGTGAACAAGCAAAAGAAGAATTAACAAAGCTAGGCGTGAAATTGCCAGAGAAGGGTAAACATAAGGATATGTTTGCAGGATTAGATGATCAGGCGAAAGAAAAAGCGAAATCGATTTTAGAGCAAGAGAAATCTGGAAAATTAACACGTGAACAAGCAAAAGAAGAATTAACAAAGTTAGGCGTGAAACTTCCAGAGAAAGAGAAGCATGAAGACATCTTCGCGGGATTAGATGAAGCAACAAAGGCAAAAGCAAAAGCAGTTCTAGAAAATGAAAAGAAACAATTAGAGGAATTAAATGTGAATCTTCCACATCATAAATTTTTTATGAAAAAAGAAGATAAATAATTGAGTTATGTATCTTTCGTGTGGGCAACCGGAAGGTACATATGTGAGGAGGTTTTCTTTGGAAAGCCTCCTCTTACTTATTGTCGTTTTTTGTTGGGAAATCGTTCATATAATTTTTTATCGCTACACTGTTTCAAAGATATGAGGCAATTAGAGAAAATAAATAGCTTCTGTTATAATATAAGAAGAGAAATATTTCTTATGTTATATAAAAAATATATTGATTTTTTCTAACAATTCAATATAATGAACAATAACTACAAAATTCGACATCAAGAAGTGATGATGAGGACATGATCAATTTTTTACGATTCTCAGAGAGGGAAGCCTTTGGCTGTGAGCTTCCTAGTACGGGAAAATAGATTACCACCTCTGAACTGCAGCAGTGAACGGATACCTAGTAATTGCTTGCCGGCAAAAACCGTTATTTAGACTTGAGAAATTGGTGAAGTATGTCACTTTGCGAATTGAAACAAGGGTGGAACCACGAATATAACACTCGTCCCTTTTTTAGGGAGGAGTGTTTTTTTATTTCATTTTTGCATCACACTAGGATTGGAAGGAGGATACGCAGCATGCATCATGATGAGAAAAACAAAATTGGTTTAACAGTAGCGCTTTCTATCGTAGTAGGGACTATCATTGGATCTGGTGTGTTTATGAAACCAGGGAGCGTATTAGATTACTCAGGGAGTTCTAATATGGCTATTCTTGCTTGGGTAATTGGTGGTCTGTTGACACTAGCAAGTGGTTTAACAGTAGCTGAAATTGGAGCGCAAATCCCGAAAAATGGTGGGTTGTATACGTATTTAGAGGAGATTTACGGAAGTTTTTGGGGGTATTTATCAGGCTGGATGCAAACGATTGTGTATGGCCCAGCTATTATTGGAACGTTAGGGTTGTATTTTAGTTCTTTAATGATCAATTTTTTCTATTTAGATAAAGTATGGAATTTACCAATCGCAATTGGTACCGTTGTGTTCCTAGGCGTTGTAAATAGTATGGGAACAAAATATGGAGGTATCGTCCAAACGGTTACGACAATAGGGAAGATGATTCCGATCATTTTAATTGTTGTATTAGGCTTTTGGAAAGGAAATAGTGATATTTTTAACGTAGTAGTGCCGATATCAGAAAATCAAAGTATAGGTATGGCAATTTTAGCAACTTTATTTGCTTATGACGGTTGGATTTTACTCGCTTCCATCGGCGGAGAAATGAAGAATCCAACAAAGTTATTACCGAAGGCAATGACAGTTGGTATTTTAATTGTAACTGCTGCTTACGTATTAATTAACTTGGCGTTACTGAATGTATTACCAGCAACACAAATTGTAGACCTTGGAGAAAATGCAACAGCGACAGCTGCAGGCATGCTACTTGGAGAATATGGCGGAAAAATTATTAGTATCGGTATTATCGTTTCTATTTTCGGTTGTTTAAATGGAAAGATTTTAACGTTCCCACGTATCCCGATGTCGATGGCAGAACGTGGACAACTTCCATTTGCTAAGTTTATTGCAAAGGAAAGTCCAAGATTTAAAACACCAGCAAATGCGATTACTGTTGAAATCATTTTAGGAATTATTTTAATGATTATTAGTGATCCAAATAAGCTATCTGAGATTTCCGTATTCATTATTTATATTTTCTATGTAATGACGTTTATTGGTGTCTTCATTTTAAGAAAGCGTAATAAGAATAAAGAGCGTGCATATAGTGTACCTTTATTCCCAATCGTACCAATCGTAGCGATTTTAGGTTCGTTCTTTGTAATTGGTAGTGCAATTATCAATGATCCGGTAAGTTGTTTCTTATCAATTGGAATTGTCTTTACGGGACTTCCGGTGTATTGGTATTTAAATAAGAAGAAAGAAACTGAATGATGGAGGGGTAGGTGTATAATGCGCCTACCTTTTTTATTGTAAAAAAATTGTACTTGCTTACAGTTTCTATCTTGGTTACTATAATAGTAGTAACCAAGATAGAAAGCGTGGGGAAAGACTTGAATTTTCGTGTATATATTTTAGCTATTGCGGCTTTCGTAGTCGGAACGGTTGAGCTAATTATAGGAGGAACGCTTGATTTAGTTGCCAATGATTTAGGAGTATCTATTAGCGCAGCTGGTCAGCTTATAACAATATTTTCAGTAGTATTTGCTTTATCAGGTCCAGTTTTATTAGCGGTAACAGGAAAGTTTGAAAGAAAAACATTATACATTGGGGCATTATCAATTTTCTTAATCGGAAATATTATTTCAGCATTTAGTGTAAATTACGAAATGTTAATGTTCTCAAGGGTAATTTGTGCGGCAAGTGGTTCATTAATTATTGCGCTATCTGTAACACTTGCTTCTAGCGTTGTAGAACCGCATTTTCGTGCGCGTGCAATTGGAATTATTTTCATGGGGATTAGCGGCTCGCTCGTACTTGGGGTACCACTTGGTCTTGTACTCGGAAATGCATACGGATGGCGTGCGCCATTTGTATTCATTTCGATATTAACTGTTATGGCGATCGCTTGTATCTCATTGTTCTTAACAAAAGTTCCACCGACATCGGTATTATCAATAAGAGAACAAATTGCTACGTTGAAAGATAAAAAAATTGTGAGTGCACAGTTAACATCATTTTTATTTTTAACAGGTCATTTAACACTGTATGCATACTTAACACCATTTTTAAAAGATGTGATGCATGTGGAAGCGAACTGGATTAGTGTGTTTTACTTTATTTTCGGAATCGCAGCGGTACTTGGAGGCGGCCTTGGGGGCTTGCTTGCTGATAAATGGGGATCGAAGAAAAGTATTATTTCCATCATTATCGTATTTGCATGTGCAATCTTTATGTTGCCAATGATGACATTTTCATTCCCGCTCTTCATTATTATGATGGGACTTTGGAGTATGCTGAGCTGGGCTATTTCACCAGCACAACAAAATTACTTAATTGAAATTGCACCAGAATCAGCTGGTATTCAGCAAAGTTTAAATAACTCTGCCCTTCACTTAGGAATTGCGCTCGGTTCAACAGTAGGCGGAGTTGTTATTGAAAAATCATCTGTTATATATAACGCTTGGGTAGGCGGAGGTTTTATTATATTGGCACTGCTTTGTGCGATTTTCTCCATTACGAGAGGACGTTCTACTCAGTTTGTGAAAGAAGAATCTATCGTTTGATAGGTTCTTTTTTTATTTGTAAAAAATGGAAGGGGTTAGTAGAAAAATGAAGAAGGTATATATAGCGAGGTGATAGTATATGTATTCAAGTTTTTCAATCATTGGTTTTTTATTTACGATCATACCATTCTTTCTTGTAATTTTTCTCTTTAGATGGGTTCGTTTCATCTATCAAAATTCAGAGAAACAAGTGGAGCAAAATGAGAAAATCATTGAGCTGTTGATGGATATAAAGGAACAAAATGAAAAGGAGTCTAAGTGAAAAACTAGACTCCTTTTTATTATTTAATTAGTATCTTAATTTCATCAACAAACTCTTAATTTCCTCATCTTCCATAAAGAGATCATGGTGTTTCTGGGTAATTTTCGCAAGTGCAACGTCATGATAGAAGAATTCTGTAAAGAACTTCACGAAAGGTTGTGACATTGTTTTCATTGCTTGCCATGACTCTTGTTCTACACCAGCAAATAAAATTTCACGGTCGTCAACGATGAGTAGTAAGTAGCGCTCTAATGCATTAGGTTCTTCAGCTGGGATTAGAAAATGCATGTTTTCTAAATCTGTTTCTACTTTTCCAACTATAAGGGACTCAATTTGGACGCCTTGTTTTGCTTTTTGTTCTAGTAAAGGAAGGTATTCTGAAAGAGTGTCATTCCAAGCTGAAATACGAATCGATTTTTTTGCACTTTCAATGAGCTCTTTACTTTGAACTCGAATAGAAGATTGCATCTTTAAGCTCCACACACGGTCATCCGTAAATGATTTTTTTGATATATTCGTTTCTAAGTCTTTAATATTTGATTGGAATTCTGTCGTTAATTTTTCAATTGCTAGTTTTAGTGGTAATGCTGTATACAACTTTTTCTTTTCTGAAACAGAATCCATTACCATTCCTTTATCTATCAGGCGTGCTAGCACTTCATATATTTTTGCTTTTGGAACACCAGAGTGCTTCACAATTGTTGTAGCATCTAACGGTTCATTGCTTGATACGACAACTTCATAAGCTTGGCTTTCATATTGTGAGAAACCGAATTTTTGTAACATAGTTCCCTCCGAACGAATGAGATTATATTTTAAGGATAATGAACTATTTGTTTTTGCACAAGTGGTAGTCCGTTTTCTAATTGTATTAAGGTGAGAATTAATTTCAATTTTTTAATTTTATCTATTATACTTAATATAGTGATTAATGAGATTTTAATTTAATGCGAAGGGGATGCTTGGGGAAAGATGTTAAGAAGTTTACGTTTAAAAATTGCGGTAGTATTTTCAGTGCTTATTTCTATGATGTTCGTAGTATTGGGTACAGCTATGTATCAATTACAGAAAGAGAAAGAAGTAAGTTCCTTAGACCAGTATTCTCAAAATACGATGGATCTTGTGACAGAGCAACTTACGACATTTGTTCAAAGAACTGATGAAGATATGGAGTATTATGCGAACAGTGAGATGATTCGTAATATGATTCAAGATGGAGTTACTCCAGAAGAGGAAGCATTTTTAACGAAAGAGTTTGCGGAGTATAAAAAGAACCATCCTGGTATTTTAGATTTATATATTGGTACGAAAGATAAAAAAACATTAAGTGCCAATCTTGCTGAAGGTGGAAAAGTGCCGGAAGGATATGATCCAACGACAAGACCGTGGTATAAAGATTCAGAGGCTGATGTGAAAAAGGTTCATTGGGGACAACCTTCATATGAAATCGCGACAGGAAAGTTAAGTGTAGGGGTTTCTAAAGCTATTACGTCTGAAGATGGTTCTGTATTAGGCGTTGTTGCGATGGATGTATCGCTCGGAACAATTCAGAAGTTACTTCATAATATTCAATACAATAATGATGGAGAAATGTTTATTATAAATGATAAAAATATAGCTCTTGTTTACCCAGAAAAGACAGGGAAAGATATTTCTAAAGAGCCATTGCTGAAGAGTTTGAATAAAGATGTTACAAAATATGCTGAAACTACATTAAAAGGTGAGGATGTAGTTGTTTATAGTCAGTTATTTGATGCGATGAAATGGAAGATAGGAATTTTTTATCCGAAACAAACAATTGATGGATTGTTAAGTAGTATGAGAAATACAGTCATTATAATGGCATGTATTAGTTTATTAGTTGGAATAGTAGCTTCCTATTTATTCTCAAGAAGATTAGCAAGGCCACTGCAATTATTAACGAATCACGTTCAAAAAGTAGCAGGAGGAGATTTAACACTGCAAATGAAAGTGACAAGTAAAGATGAGGTTGGAGAGCTGACGAACCATTTTAATCATATGGTTGGGCAAATGAATGAAATGGTAAGTAAAATTAAAAATAGTGTATCAACAGTGCAGCAATCAACGAATAATCTCCATTATTTAACGAATGAAACGGTGGCCGCTAGTAGAGAAGTGTCAGGTGCAATGGATGATGTGAGCGTGGGAGCTTCTACTCTTGCCAATAGTGTAGATGAAGTTTCAGCTCAGCTTGAGAACATGGCGCAGTCAGTGGAAGAAATGAATAGCTCCGTTGGTGAAATAGAAGGAGTGGCTGGTAAAGCGGAAAAGGCATCTAAGCAAGGGTTAAATACGATGCAGAATTTAGTTCGTACAAGAGGAGAGTCATCTTCGATTGTTGTTCATACAGAGGAAGCATCTGGTAAGTTAGAGCAAAAAGTCGGATCGATTCAAAATGTTGTAGAGCTTATAAAAGGTATTTCGGATCAAACGAACTTACTTGCTTTAAACGCTTCGATTGAAGCAGCACGTGCAGGTGAGCAAGGTAAGGGATTTGCAGTTGTGGCTGAAGAAGTTCGAAAGTTAGCGGAACAATCAAAAGAGGCAACAGGAGAAATCGCAACAATGATTGGCGATGTCCAATTAGAAGTAAAACGAGTTGTAGAGGTCGTAAGTAAATTGAAAGATATTGCTGATATACAAAATAAAGTGACGACAGAGGCAGAGGCGGAATTCCGTACAATTATGTCGGTTGTAAATACGATTAGTATCTCAGTTGAAAAAATTGTAGAAGAAGTAAACAATATAGGTCACGAGCAAGGTGAAATTACAGAGGTAATGCATACAATTGCTAGTACGAGTCAAGAAAGTGCAGCTGTATCTGAAGAGGTAAATGCTGCAACTGAATCGCAAGTGAATCATCTAGAAAAGGTAGCTCATACGATGGAAAGCTTGACAGAGCATATGAGAGATTTAGAAAGATTAGTCGAGCAGTTTAAAGTGGAAGAGTAACATATTAGTAAAATGATGAGGATTTCGGTAAAATAGACAATGGATATATAAGAAGCAATTATAGGAGGAAAACTACTATGGCAATTGTTGACGTTTCGATTATTCCAGTAGGAACAGGTAATCCAAGTGTTAGTGAATATGTAGCAGAAGTACAAAAGGTGCTAGAGAAAAATGCAGATCGCGTGAAGTATCAATTAACACCGATGAATACAGTTATTGAAGGAGATCTTCCTGTCATTCTAGAAGTAATTCAACAAATGCATGAAGTTCCCTATACGAAAGGTGCACAACGCGTTGCAACAACAATTCGTATCGATGATCGCCGTGATAAAGTAAGCACAATGGAGAAGAAATTAAACTCTGTTCGATCAAAATTATAAGAAAAAGCAGCGATCATCGCTGCTTTTTTCATATAGGAGGTAAATAAGGTGAGTGAAAAGTTTAATGAGCAATTTGATGGGTTGCTAGAGAAGTACACGGAACTATTACTGGGAGAGAGCAATGAAGAAAGAAAAGAACAGGTGCAGAAGTGGGCACTTTATTCTTACATTGCAAAGACGATGCCAGCTTTAGTGAAGCATTGGAACGAGTCGTATCCCGATGCGAAAGAAGAAATGGTACAGTTAATTTCAGATATAAAAAAGATAAATGAAGAGAAGCGAAATGAAAAATAAGAGAGCTTGAGGTGAATTTCACCTTAAGCTTTTTTTATCTCGTAAAAGTCCGATTGATGAGGGTTAATAATCGGAGGGGGCTCTAATTAAAGTTTCACCTTATTAATATCCTCATATAATTTGGATGGAATATAAAGGGTTTTATAGGTGTGTCGAATATTTTCAACATGTCTATTTGAGGCCTAGTAAACCCGTTTTTTCTAAATGTCGAAAAATATTCCTTTTATATTTACAAGCGAGAATATGAGGTTTTAAATGTTTTTATAGTATTTTATAAATTATCTAAATAATTATTTGTATCAAATAATTTTAAAGAATGATATAATTTTGAAGAGGGGTAAAAAACAGATAAAGTACAGTCATAGGGGTGAATTACATGGAACAATTAATGCGAAATTCGTTTCTTTTCTTGTCAAAAAATAAAGCGCTAACAAAGTTAGCTAAAAAGTACGGTTTACGCTTTGGAGCAGGTCGTTTTGTCGCAGGGGAGACAATCGAATTAGCGACAGCAGCTATTAAACAATTGAACAAGCAAGGCCTTTGTGTAACAATCGATTATTTAGGTGAATTCGTTGATAATGAGGCGGAAGCAAATGAAATGGCTAACCAATCGATTGAAGCGATTCGTGCAATTGGAAAAGAAGGACTTGATTCACAGCTTTCTTTAAAAATGACTTCTATGGGATTAGATATCTCAGATGAAATCGTAATGAACAATATGCGCCGTATTTTAGAAGCTGCAAAAGAAAACGGTGTGTTTGTTACAATTGATATGGAAGATTATACGCGTTGCGGGAAGACAATTGATATCTTTAAACAATTAAAATCTGAATACGATAATATTGGTACTGTTATTCAAGCTTACCTGTATCGTACAGAAAAAGATATGGAAGATTTAAATGCTTATAATCCTAATTTACGTCTTGTAAAAGGGGCTTATAAGGAACCTGAAGAAGTAGCGTTCCCGGACAAGAAAGATGTAGATGACAATTATAAAAAAATTATTAAAATGCACTTATTAAATGGAAATTATACTGCAATTGCTTCACATGACGAAGCAATTATTGAATATACGAAAAAACTTGCCGAAGAACACAAAATTCCAAGGGATCAATTTGAATTCCAAATGTTATATGGTATTCGTAATGAGCGTCAACTCGAGCTTGTAAAAGAAGGCTACAAGATGCGTGTTTATGTACCTTATGGAAACGACTGGTATGGCTATTTCATGCGCCGTCTAGCAGAGCGTCCAGCGAACGTTGCGTTCGTATTAAAAGGTATGGTTAAAAAATAACCAAGGAGAAAATACTCCTTGGTTATTTTAATTGCTTAAATGCGTAATGTGCCATTTTCTTCGTATCAGGATATAGTTGCGCGCGAGTAGAAGATAATACGACGTTAATGACGCGTTTACCGTCTTTCTCATCAACAGTTACGACCGTATATTTTCCGAGTGCCGATAGACCGCTTTTACTTCCAATCGCATATGGATCGTCATATAGTTCTTCTCGTCCATAGTTTGCGATTTTTGGAGAGCGTTCGGAAGTATATAGAGTTGTATGTACTGAATTCATATATTGTAAAACAATTGGGTATTTTAATGCTTCTTTCGTAATAATGGCAATGTCATATGGTGATACTTTATTTCCAAGTGCATCAGCACCACTTGCGTTTTTGAAAGTTGCATGTTTTGTACCAAGTTCCTTCGCTCTAGCATTCATCATTTTCACAAACTCATTTTTTGATCCTGCGATATGTTCTGCAATTGACTCAGAGATTGGGTCTGCACTAATGATAAGCATAAGTTTTAATGCCTCATCGCGTTTTAATTTTTCCCCAGCACGCAGCTTAATTTTTTTACTTTGACTTTCTGTTTTTATTGCGTTTTCTGTAACTGTAATTTCTTCATCTTCTTTTACATTCTCTAGTAAGAGAAGGGTTGTCATCATTTTGGCTATACTAGCCGGATAAGAGCGTTCATCTTCGCGTTTTCCATACAAAATTTCACCTGTGTCTGCATCGATTGTAATTCCGTATTGCCCCTTAATACTAGGCTGATCAGCTCTTACAGTTTGTTGTCTTTGTGCATAAGAGAAGAAAATCATCCCTGTAAATAGTGTAGCAATCATTACAATCATAACTATTGTTCGTTTCATCATCGTTCCCTCTTTTGTTTTCCATATGTACAAATAAATTGGGCAGAAAAAGCAGCCATTAATCATTATGCCACGTTCTCTGCCCAAAAATATAGCGTTATTTTTCGCCCATATTATGCTTCTTATATTGTTGGTTATTACCTTGACGTCCTTTTTCCACACCGTGGTTATGCGGACCTGCATTTCCGGTTACACTCGCTGCACTAATTCCAGCTTTTGAGGGGTTCTTCTTAAGTTTTGCCATATATATTCCTCCAGTTTCGTCAGATTGTAAAAAGGAAAAGTGCATTTTAGTGAAGAAAATACACATATATAGCATGGGCAAATAAAAGAAAAATATTTATTTCAGAAAATTTTATCAATAAATATATTGCGAAAATTTAAACAGTATCATATATTTATTAGTAGAGGCTCACTCATTGATTGCGACTTATGTCGAAAAATTGAATGAGCATTCATTCAAGAATAGGGGGAGAATTGGATGTTCCAAATTAAAAAGGCTGCTGTTCTAGGTTCAGGCGTAATGGGTTCAGGGATTGCGGCACACTTAGCTAATATTGGTATTCCGACATTATTGCTTGATATTGTACCACCTGCGCTAACAAAAGAAGAGGAAGCGAAGGGACTTACATTAGAACATAAAAGTGTGAGAAATCGTTTTAGTAATACGGCTGTGCAAAAACTATTAAAGCAAAAACCAGCTCCTCTGACAGTGAAAGGAAATTTAGCACTGATTGAAGCAGGTAACTTAGAAGATGATCTTGAGCGTCTAGCTGATGTAGATTGGATTATTGAAGTAGTAGTTGAAAACTTAGATATTAAAAAGAAACTATTTGAAAAAGTAGATGCTGTTCGTAAACCGGGTTCTATTGTAAGCTCGAATACGTCAGGCATTTCAGTAGAAAAAATGGCAGAAGGTCGTTCAGACGACTTCCAGAAGCACTTCTTAGGCACACACTTTTTTAACCCACCACGATATTTAAAACTTCTAGAGGTAATACCGACGAAAGAAACAGATCCACAAGTATTAAGCTTCATGAAACTATTTGGCGAAGATGTTCTTGGAAAAGGCGTTGTTATCGCAAAAGACACACCAAACTTTATTGGAAACCGCATTGGTACGTACGGCTTGCTTGTAACGCTTCAAGAAATGATTAAGCGTGGCTATAGCATTGGAGAAGTTGATTCTGTAACAGGCCCACTTATTGGCCGTCCGAAGAGCGCAACGTTCCGCACATTAGATGTTGTTGGTTTAGATACATTCGTACACGTTGCAAATAACGTATATGAAAACGTACAAGAAGAAGAGCGTGATGTATTTAAAGTACCAACTTTCATGCATGACATGCTTGATAAAAAATGGCTTGGAAGTAAAACTGGTCAAGGCTTCTTCTTAAAACAAGGAAAAGAAATTTTAGAATTAAATCCTGAAACGATGGAATACGAAGCGCGCAAAAAATTAAAAGCTGCATCCGTAGAGTTAAGTAAGCAAGAAAAAGGATTAGCGAATAAATTGAAAGCGCTTGTATACGCGAAAGACCGCGCAGGTGAGTTGTTATGGAATATCATCACACCAACTCTTTTATACTCTGCAAAGCTTCATAAAGAAATTGCTGACGATATCGTGGCAATTGATCAAGCGATGAAATGGGGCTTCGGTTGGGAGCAAGGACCATTTGAAATTTGGGATGCAATCGGCGTTGAAAAGTCCGTTCAAAAGATGGAAGAAAACGGTGCAGTTGTTCCGACTTGGGTGAAAGAAATGTTAGAGAAAGGTTTCACTACTTTCTACAAACATGATAACGGAGATAGCTACTATTATGATAATGGCGAATATAAGCGAATCGAACGTAATAAAAAGGCAATTTCTCTTAAGCAATTAAAAGCGAAAAATGGCGTATTAAAGAAAAATAGCGGAGCGAGCTTAATTGATTTAGGTGACGGCATCCTTTGCTTAGAATTCCATTCGAAGAGCAATGCAATCGGTATGGATATTACGCAAATGATTAACTACGCTGTTGATGAAGTAGAAAAGAATTATAAAGGTCTTGTTATCGGTAACCAATCGAAGAACTTCTGCGTTGGTGCGAACCTAGCAATGATCTTAATGGAAGCACAAGATGACAACTACTTTGAAATTGAGTTGGTTGTGAAAAACTTCCAAGATGCAATGACGAAAATTAAGTACTCTTCTAAGCCAGTTGTAGCAGCTCCATACGGTATGACACTTGGTGGTGGTACAGAAGTTTGCTTACCGGCTGCTAGCATTCAAGCTTCTAGTGAAACGTATATGGGCTTAGTAGAAGTTGGTGTTGGCTTAATCCCTGGCGGAGGCGGTAATAAAGAGCTATACATTAAACACTTAAATAAAATGCCAAACGGTGTAGAGTTTGATCTGCAAAAAGTTGCGAATAAAGTGTTCGAATCTGTAGCGATGGCGAAAGTTTCTACATCAGCACAAGAAGCTGTATCGAACAACTTCTTAGGCGATAAAGACGGTATTAGTGTGAATGGTGATCACTTACTATATGATGCGAAACAGAAAGCACTTGCTTTATATGAAGCTGGCTATAAAGCACCGATTCGTAAAAAGATACCAGTTGTTGGCGAAACAGGATATGCAACTCTTGTACTTGGTGCAGAAGCAATGCATTTATCTGGTTACATTTCTGAACATGATCTTCACATTGCGAAGAAACTTGCATATGTCATTGCGGGCGGAAAAGTGCCGTACGGAACAGAAGTTGATGAGCAGTATTTATTAGATGTAGAACGTGAAGCATTTATTAGCTTAGTAAGTGAGATGAAATCACAAGCAAGAATGCAGCACATGCTTGTAAAAGGAAAGCCATTACGTAACTAATAACGAGGGGAGATATCGTTCATGAGAGAAGCTGTCATTGTTGCGGGAGCAAGAACACCAATTGGAAAAGCAAAGAGGGGTTCATTAAAAACAGTTCGTCCTGACGATCTAGGGGCGTTAGTAGTAAAGGAAACGTTAAAGCGTGCGAATTATGAAGGACCAATCGATGATTTAATTTTCGGTTGTGCGATGCCAGAAGCAGAGCAAGGTTTAAATATGGCTCGTAATATCGGCGGATTAGCAGGGCTTTCTTACGATGTTCCAGCTATTACAATCAACCGTTACTGTTCTTCAGGTTTACAAAGTATTGCTTATGGAGCAGAGCGCATTATGCTTGGACACTCTGAAGCTGTATTATCAGGCGGAGCGGAATCAATGAGCTTAGTTCCGATGATGGGACACGTCGTTCGTCCGAATAGTCGCCTTGTAGAAGCGGCTCCAGAATATTATATGGGCATGGGACATACAGCAGAGCAAGTTGCTGTGAAATATGGAATTTCTCGTGAAGAGCAAGATGCATTTGCAGTAAGAAGTCATCAACGTGCTGCAAAAGCATTAGCTGCTGGTAACTTTGCTGATGAAACAGTATCTGTAGATGTGATGTTACGCTCGGTTGGCTCAAACAATAAACTGCAAGAAGAAACAATCATTTTCGCACAAGACGAAGGTGTAAGAGCAGAGACGACGCTAGACATTTTAGGTAAATTACGTCCAGCATTTAACGTTCGCGGTTCTGTAACGGCTGGTAACTCTTCACAAATGAGTGACGGTGCAGCATCTGTACTATTAATGGATCGTGAAAAAGCAGTGAGCGATGGTATGAAGCCACTTGCGAAATTCCGTTCATTTGCAGTAGCTGGCGTACCACCAGAAGTAATGGGAATTGGCCCAATCGCTGCAATTCCAAAAGCGTTAAAATTAGCTGGTTTAGAGCTATCTGATATCGGCCTATTCGAACTAAATGAAGCATTCGCTTCTCAATCAATCCAAGTTATTCGTGAACTTGGTTTAGATGAAGAAAAAGTAAACGTAAACGGTGGTGCAATTGCACTTGGACATCCACTTGGCTGTACAGGAGCAAAACTAACACTATCTCTTATTCACGAAATGAAACGCCGCAACGAACAATTCGGTATCGTAACAATGTGTATCGGCGGCGGAATGGGAGCAGCGGGAGTGTTTGAATTACTATAAAAAGTGGAAGTGGCTCGTTCAGAATGTGAGGGGGATGGAGCTTCAGACGTAGAGGCGCTTTTTGCCTCGCAGGAAGAAGCGAAGCCACCGAATATTCTAGCCACTGGAACTGGATTGTAAAAAAGTGGAAGTTACTTGTTCAGAACAGGAGGGCGTTGGAAGCCCTGACGAAGAGGCGCTTTTTGCCTCACAGGAAGGGGTGAAACGACCGACTGTTTTAGCCACTGGAACTGGATTATGAAAAAAAGAATGGAAGCAACAAAGGTTTATAAAAAATAAACGGGAGAGCCAGTTTCTTTCAAAAAGAGAGAAGCGGCTCATGAAAATATGAAGGAGGAAATTTTCATGGAAAAAACAGTAGGAAATGCGGTTAAAGGCGGTAGCTTTTTAGTTGATGAGATTACGATTGATCAAGTGTTTACGCCAGAAGATTTTTCATCTGAGCATAAAATGATTGCAAAAACGACAGAGGACTTTATCGTAAATGAAGTTCTTCCAGAGCTTGAATATTTAGAGCAACATGAGTTTGATCGTTCTGTTCGTCTTTTAAAAGAAGCTGGGGAACTTGGTTTATTAGGTGCTGACGTACCAGAAGAGTACGGTGGAATTGGTCTTGATAAAGTAAGCTCAGCGTTAATCGCAGAGAAATTCTCTCGCGCGGGTGGTTTTGCAATTACTCACGGTGCTCACGTAGGTATTGGATCGTTACCGATCGTATTATTCGGTAACGAAGAGCAAAAGAAAAAGTATTTACCATTACTTGCAACTGGTGAAAAATTAGCTGCATACGCATTAACAGAGCCAGGTTCAGGATCTGACGCATTAGGTGCAAAAACAACTGCACGTTTAAATGCAGAAGGTACACATTACGTATTAAATGGTGAAAAACAGTGGATTACAAACTCTGCATTCGCTGACGTATTTATCGTATATGCAAAAATCGATGGAGAGCACTTCTCAGCATTTATCGTAGAGAAAGAATATGCTGGCGTATCTACAAGCCCAGAAGAAAAGAAAATGGGTATTAAATGTTCTTCAACTCGTACGTTAATTTTAGAGGATGCATTAGTACCAAAAGAGAACTTACTTGGTGAAATCGGTAAAGGTCATATTATCGCGTTCAACATTTTAAATATCGGTCGTTATAAATTAGGTGTTGGTACAGTTGGATCTGCGAAACGTGCAGTAGAAATTTCAGCACAATATGCAAACCAACGTCAACAGTTCAAACAACCAATCGCTCGCTTCCCATTAATTCAAGAGAAACTTGCGAATATGGCAGCGAAAACATATGCAGCTGAAAGCTCTGTATATCGTACAGTAGGTTTATTCGAAAGCCGCATGAGCACATTATCTGAAGAAGAAGTGAAAGACGGTAAAGCAGTAGCAGCTTCTATCGCTGAATATGCAATCGAGTGCTCTTTAAATAAAGTATTCGGTTCTGAAGTATTAGACTATACAGTAGATGAAGGTGTTCAAATTCACGGTGGTTACGGATTTATGGCAGAATACGAGATTGAAAGAATGTACCGCGATTCTCGTATTAACCGTATTTTCGAAGGAACGAACGAAATTAACCGCCTAATCGTACCAGGTACGTTCTTACGTAAAGCGATGAAAGGTGAATTACCACTTCTTCAAAAAGCACAAAAATTACAAGAAGAGTTAATGATGATGATGCCAGAAGAAGTAGGCGATGAGCCATTAGCACTTCAAAAATATTTAGTAACTAACGCGAAGAAAATCGGCTTAATGGTAGCTGGATTAGCGGCTCAAAAATACGGTAAAGCATTAGATAAAGAGCAAGAAATTCTTGTGAATATCGCTGACATCGTAAGCAACCTTTATGCAATGGAATCAGCTGTTCTTCGTACAGAAAAAGCAATTAAAACAACTGGTCTTGAAAAGAATAAACAAAAAGTGTTATACACTGAAGTATTCTGCCAAGAAGCATTCAACGAAATCGAAGCAGATGCGAAAGAAACACTTATCGCAGTTGAAAACGGCGACATGCTGCGCATGATGTTATCATCATTACGTAAATTAACTCGCCACACGCCACTTAACGTAATTCCGAAGAAACGTGAAATCGCTGCGAAAATTTTAGAAGATGAGCGTTATACAGTTTAATAGATGAAAAGGAACCAGTGGCCGTTTGGCTGCTGGTTTTTTTATTGATGGATTCTTGAAAAGGGTTGTTTTACATATGTATTTGTAAACAGCTCTTTTTCATGGAGGGATAGGAGATGAAGTTAATAAAAGTAGGAACAGTTCATCAAATCGCATTTTTACCGCGTCTATTTCCGATTAACTGTTACTTTGTCGAAGAAGAAACAGGATTAACGTTAATTGATGCAGCTTTGCCATTTTGTGCAAAGAAGATTTTAGAAGCGGCTCGAAAACTAGGAAAACCGATTACGAATATCGTTATAACACATGCACATGATGACCATGTAGGAGCGCTTGATGCTATAAAACAAGAACTGCCGAATGTTTCGGTCTATATTTCTGAAAGAGATGCTCGTTTACTTGAAGGGGATTTGTCACTGCAACTCGGAGAACCAGGCACGCAAGTAAAAGTGAGTGTGTCAAAAAGGATAAAGACGATTCCAGATATCCTTCTTCAAGAGGGAGATCAAATTGGTTCACTTGTAGCAATTGCAGCCCCAGGCCATACACCAGGATCAATGGCGTTTTTAGACACGAGAAATGATGCGCTCATTGTTGGAGATGCATTTCAAACGAGAGGAGGAGTGGCGGTAGCAGGACAGTTGATGTGGCTTTTTCCGTTTCCTATGTTTGGTACGTGGGATGCAGAAGTTTCATTAAAAAGCGCTCAGAAATTGCTAGAGTATAAGCCGTCTATATTAGCGACAGGGCATGGGAAGATGATTAAAAATCCGTTAGTGCAAATGCAACGGGCGATTGAAGAAGCGGAAAGGAATTTAACTAGAAAGAGCCTTTAATTGTTTAGAGGCTCTTTTTTGCTAAATGATATTATTTTGTGGGTTTTAAGTATGTGTATATCGCTAATAGGAAACCGAAAAACATAAATATAAAAGGGTCTTGGCTTGGGTTAGGGTCATAGCTATCTTGCACCTTAGTAAGAAAATCATGTGTTTTCATGTTTACCTCTCCTTTTATTCATAAGGTTTAGTATGAAGTGGGGATCATGATGTGGAAGTAAGAAATTTTTATTTTATAATTATTATATAACAATATAATTCCTAAAACTATAGAATACAAAGCGTTCATAATATGTAAAATTGCATATTATTCTTTTTGAAATTTTTGTTATATTATCCTTATATTTATATTAAAGGATTTTTGTTAAGGTAATGAAAACAAATGGAGGAATAGTATGAGTAAAACGGTGTTAGAAGCGTATAGTGTGGAAAGGAAAATAGATAATATAACATATAAAAATCTATTTGTAATGATAGCAATCATTTTAGGATTCTTACTTCTAGGAGGGTTATTCCTTGGTTTAGCTTTTGGGATTTATGGTGAGGAAGCGTTGCGTGATAATTTAGAAGGGTACTATTTCCTTTTATTAGATGCAGCTGTTGTTGCTATCGTTTTATTAGCTTATAAACCAGTTCTTCATTTTATTAAATATATTTGGGATTTATCCGTTTTGAAGAATGGGAAGACATATTTATATCTACTAATTGGTTTTATGGTTATTGCGTTATCACAATATTTAATGTTACATGTGTTTAGTTTTGAAAGTGCAGCAGAACAACAGAAACAATTAGGGAGCTTAGGACTTCAAAATAGTCTACAAAGTATTATATATGTGTTAAGTGTTGCTATAATTACACCGGTTAAAGAAGAAATTCTATTTCGAGGTATTTTATATCGATTTTTAGAAAAGAAATATAATTTTTTAGTTGGTATCATTATTTCTTCCTTCATTTTTGGAATTCTTCATGGAGGTCTTCTAATTACGGCGACGATTATGGGGATTGTGTTTGCGATGTTATACAAAAAGACGCAATCTATTATACCTAGTATTATTTTACACATTGTATGGAATTTACTTGTGAGTATAAGTATGATTGTATCTCTATAAAATTGAACGAATATTTAGCATAAAAGATGGATGGCCTAGCTATGCATCTTTTATTTTGTTTATAGGTAGGAGAAGTTAATTCATGCATGTATATAATCCAAAAAGAACCAAATACTAATGACGAATGAACAAAGAAAGGCAGGAGTATTACATGCAAAATTTAACAGAGCTTGAAGTAGAAAACTTACGTCATTTAATCGGTGGACACGCAACAATTATTAACAAGTTGGAGCAGTATGCACAGACGTGTACAGATCCAGAGTTGAAACAAATGCTACAAAAGGATGCGCAAGATGCACGAAATACGAAGCAACAATTAATGACTTTTTTAGGATAGGAGGAAGAGAGAAATGAATGAAAAAGATATGGTAAATGATTATTTAGCAGGATTAAATGCAAGTTTAACAAGTTATGCAAATTATATTGCTCAGTCTGATAATGAACAGTTACACCAAACATTAATTCAAATTCGTAATCAAGATGAAATGCGCCAACGTAATATGTATGAGTACGCAAAGCAAAAGAGTTATTACAAACCGGCAGCACCTGCGAATCCAATGATTGTGCAGCAATTACAAGGCCAATTAAGTGCGGAATAATGGGATGAAAAAAACGAGCGAATGAAGTCGCTCGTTTTTTTGTTTTGTCCCGTAAAAGCCCAATGGATAAAGGTTGATTGAAGTTTCACTTTATATATGTCAATAAATACATAATAAATATTTTTTCAGTTGTAACAAATATGACGAAAATTAAATATAACAATTCACAAAAAGGACAAAAACTTTGCTCAATATTTCACAAAGCATCCATGGTTTCTATCGTGGGAATCTCTATAATTAAGAGTGTAAAGAACAAAAGAAATAGATTATATGATCAATTAGGAGAGATTGCTATGAAAAGAAATACAAGAAAAATTGCAATTATCGGTACTGGATTAGTTGGATCAAGTTGTGCATATTCCATTGTAAATCAAGGCATTTGCGAAGAGCTATTATTAATTGATATAAATCATGAACGTGCAGTTGGGGAAGCGATGGATTTATCACATTGCATTAACTTTACAAATACAAGAACAAAAGTATATGCAGGAAGCTATGAAGACTGCAAAGATATGGACATCGTTATTATTACAGCGGGACCAGCACCAAAACCTGGACAAAGTCGCTTAGATACTTTAGGAGCGAGTGCGAAAATTATGGAAAGTGTTGTTGGCGGCGTAATGGAAAGTGGATTTGACGGTATTTTCTTACTTGCATCGAACCCAGTTGATATTATTACATATGAAGTGTGGAAATTATCTGGATTACCTAGAAATCGTGTGATCGGTACTGGTACATCACTAGATTCTTCTCGCTTAAGAACAATTTTATCTGAAATGTTACATGTAGATCCTCGTAGTATTCATGGGTATTCATTAGGAGAACATGGTGATTCTCAAATGGTTGCTTGGTCTCACGTAACTGTTGGTGGAAAGCCAATTCTACAAATTTTAGAGGAGCAAAAAGAACGATTTGGTGAAATAGATTTAGATGAAATTGTTGAGAAGACTGCAAAAGCAGGATGGGAAATTTATAAACGAAAAGGTACTACTTATTACGGAATCGGAAATTCTCTAGCGTATATTGCGAGCTCAATCTTTAACGATGATCACCGTGTCATTGCTGTATCAGCCATTTTAGATGGAGAGTACGGTGAGTATGATATTTGTACAGGAGTGCCAGCTATTATTACTAGAGATGGTATGAAAGAAGTTGTAGAACTAAACTTAACAGAGGACGAAGAATCTCGATTCGCAAAATCAAACGATATTTTACGTGATTATATGAAAACAATTGGTTACTAACTTATAGGAGAAGGTGAAACAAATGAAGGAATATATAATGTCTCGTGTATTTAAAGCATCTGCTGGAATCGCACAAGGTATTTTCGTATCCCTCGGAATTGGTTTACTGATCGAAAATATAGGAAGAATTCTTGATATTCCATTACTTATTACAATCGGAGTTGTTGCAAAATCACTTATGGCACCAGCGATTGGTGCCGGCATTGCTTTTATGCTCGGTGCAAACGGTCTTGTTATCTTTTCAGCGATGGTAGCTGGAGCGATTGGTGCCGGATCCATTTCAATTACTGAAGCGGGTCTAATCATTAAAACAGGTGAGCCAATCGGTGCATTATTAACAGCAACTTTAGCTGTATATATCGGTAAACGTTTAAGTGGAAAAACTGCGTTAGATATGATGCTCGTTCCATTTGCGGCCATATTAGGTTCTGGTTTAGTTGGTATTTGGTTATCTCATAATATTACTCCTGTTTTAAATACAGTTGGAGCATTTATTAAAGATAGTTCAGCTGGTAGCCCGTTTATCGCTTCTATCGTCATTGCAGTAGTTTGGGGGCTATTACTTATCTCTCCAGCTTCATCAGCTGCATTAGCGATCGCACTTAGCTTAGATGGCGTTGCAGGTGGTGCAGCTCTAGCAGGATGCGTTGCTCAGTTTATCGGATTCTCTGTAATCTCAGCGAAAGAAAATAATTTAGGTGGCATATTAGCTCAGGCGCTTTGTACTCCGAAAGTACAGTTGCCAAACATTACTAAAAATCCAATGATTCTCGTCCCGACTGTCGTCGCTAGTGCGATAGTCGGCCCAGTATCGGCATTAATTTTCCAATTAGAAGCAGGGAAAGAAATCGCTGGTCTTGGATTAAGTTCTCTTATCGCACCAATTAATTTAATTTCCAGTCAAGGGTGGGAAGTTCTTCCAGCTATGGCAATCACTTATATCATCATTCCAGTAGCTGTTTCTTATATACTTTACATTGCTCTTAAAAAAGCAGGTCGTATTCATTCTGGTGATATGACTGTACCGCAATCTTAATTTGAAAATCTCCTTAATAATAGATAAAAGCAGACTGAAGAAGCCACAGTCTGCTTTTTTGTTATGTTACATCTTATGATTTTGTTTTACTGGAATGCGTACTGTTTCTTTTGCTAATAAGAGCTGAACGCCGAAGTATAATATACTCGCGAGCGTCATTCCAGAAACAGCATCTACAAATGCATGTTGCTTCGTAAATAGTGTTGATAAAATGATAAGTGTACCGAAGAAAGTAAGGATGTAATATTCAAAAGCATGTTGCTCTCTACGCTTAAAGGCAGCTAACATAATTACAAATGTCGTAAGAACGTGAATGCTAGGGAAACAGTTTACCGGTTGATCAATACTATAAATATAGCGAACTAGTTCAGAAAATACGTCTGTTCCAACGACAGTTGGACGTGGTACAGTTGTCTGCCAAAAATAATAAATAGAAAAACAAGCAAGTTTGCCAAGAATTACACTACTTAAAGTAACGTAATATTGCTTTCGATCAGCAAAGCAGTAATAAATAAGTGCGCCGTATAAGTAAGGAAACCAAAGTAAATAAGGAATAATAAATGCTTTTACAAATGGAATCCAATCATCTACTACAGTTGTGACATCTACTGCGTGAACAGTTGATTTATTTAATACGTCGTAAAGGGGACTTACGAGTACGAGTAGAAGTATATAACTTAACGGAAGAAAAGATGAAAGTTTAAATTTCTTCATGATAATCTCCTATGTTTAGTAATGTAGGTAAATTCAATTGATTATAATATAGAAACGTAAATTGGGCTATCGATTTTACTTACATTTTCTTGAATTAACCTTACGTTTTTGTCACTTGACTTAAAAGAAGGGGAGAGTGCTATATGAAGCGTTTATCGTATTTCTTATTTTTTATATTGATATGCCTAGTGAGTGCTGGGTGTGCAAAGGATAAAGAAGGAGAGAAATTAGAATATAACGGGAGAGCACTCGTAATTGGAGTTGTTGGAGAAAAACCGAAAGATACGTTTAGAAATATAAAGTTTGAGGAAATGAAGTTAGAGGAACTGGAAAAGAAATCTAAGGAAGTGGATGGTTTTCTAATAATGAAAGATCACTTTCAAGAAGCCTCAACAGAGCAGTATAAAAGTATATTTTCATCGCTAAAGAAACCAGTGTTTTTTATCGGTTTGCAAGATAAATCATATTCAACGTTTATTACGAAAGGGATAGAGTATAACAGTGCACGAAAAGATGTAAATGCGATGTATACGCAAGGCTTTGCAAATATCGGAAGTGGTGAAGGACAACAATGGGCAGTTGGTTTATCAAATGGTGGAAATACTGAAGAAAGCATTCATAATATGTATATCGTCGTATTTCAAACAATTGCAGATTATTTGAGTCGATGAATAAGGAGCCTGTAAACGAGGCTTCTTATTTTTTAAGCAGAAGCACATATAACAATATGATCGAGAAGCTTACGAAAGCATTACAACGTATGCGAGATGCATTCCCTGCTATAATGATACCGATTTATAATTTTATATCAGCTATTGCAGATTTAATTATAAAGTTTTAATGAAGCGCATCCAGGAATCGGTTATATAGTGGTTCAAATGATTCTGTTATTTATGCGATTACTTGTTGGGATCGCTAAGGCTATTTTGTCCTACACTAGTAGGTTTTTTTTATTAACAGTAATTCCTCAATATTCATGAAATATGCAAATGTGCATATTGTATTTATTTGGATTTTTTGTATGCAAAAATCAAATATAGGGATTTTTTTATATAACGAATTGAAATCAGAAATATCCAATGAATTTTGAGAGGTGTTACATGTTTAAAAACAAGAAATTAATTCGATTTGGTCTAACATTACTTGTATGTTTATTTGTAATTGATTTTACAATCAGTTATTTTCAAGCATATCTTGAATCAGCGGCAGGTATTAAATGGGTAATATCAGAAACTTGGAGAACTATTTTGTTAGATGCCCCTGAAAGTATATTGGTTATTTTAGGCGCAATTGCTTTATATGATTTTACAAAAGAAACATCTCCAAAAGACGCATCAATTTAAATGCGTCTTTTTTATTTCATTCAATTAGCAATTTCGTGGATGGTAGTTTTGCTATCAATAATAGGAAATTATGTCATGCAATGAAGATAATATTAGAAATTTATGAGGAGGATTACGTTGGGGAAATTTTTAATTAGTTATGCTGCAAGTTTGCTTGCTTTTATTATCATATGGTTCTTAATACCGTATATTTCTAATCCTGGTTATTCTTACGAGAATGATTTACCTAACATATTTGGATTCATTATAATTCTCATTATATTTGGTAGTATATTAGATCTTGTAGCTTGCCTAATTGGAGAAGTATTATACAGGAACATAAAACAATGTAGGAAGTTTCGATTTGGAATTCCTGTATTTATAGGACTCGCTCTTATCTATATATGTATACTCTCTCTTTTTACTATTACAAGTGCATATGCTTCTAGTTTAGTTACGCCTATTATTATGGGGTGCTTAGCTTTTTATTTAGTACGTAGAAAAATATAATTAACTTCAACTAACGATAATTATGTAAATGAGATAGTGGCGGTTCCGCAAAGATTTTGAATAAACTAAGAAAAAGTAGAGAACTATACATTTCTGCTTTAATAAAGGATACGTTTAATAACTTTTTTATGGGCTCACTACTACAGTCAAAATCGTTAGTTCCTTTTATCTGTACGCCTTTGTCATTTAAAGTATTTTCAGGTTTTGTGACCATAGGCTGAAATGGTTAAATAAACGTTTGTTTAAGATGTATGTTCGGTAGGAAGAAACCGATGCAGCTCAAGGGCTAACAAAGAAAAAGGGGAATGAATCAAACGTTTGTTTAAGATGTATGTTCGGTAGGAAGAAATCGATGCAGCTCAAGAGCTAACAAAGAAAAATAGGAAGTTAATCAAACGTTTGTTTAAGATATATGTTCGATGCAGAATGAGAGAAGAATCGAAAAAAATTATATATTTATTTTTTCTTAACAAATGGCGGAAAAATAAGAAAAATTGCAGGATTATTAAAAATTATCACGAAATAAGTAAAAGTTTAGCGAATAATCGTTTGAAATAATAAAACGTTTTCTATATGATAAAGGTAAAGGTTAGTAAAAAAGTAGGTGAATTTATGACAGTAACATTTTATTCATATCCAAAGTGTGGCACATGTCAAAAGGCAAAGAAATGGTTTGAGGCAAACGATGTAGCATATGAGATGATTCATATTGTTGAAAATCCACCGTCAAAAGAAGATGTACGTAATTTACATGTAAAAAGTGAATTACCATTAAAAAAATTCTTTAATACAAGTGGAATGCGTTACCGCGAACTTGGTCTAAAAGATAAGTTGAAAGATGCAAGCGAAGACGAAATGTATGAGCTTTTAGCATCTGATGGCATGTTGATTAAACGTCCAATTGTAACAGATGGAACGAATGTAACACTTGGTTTTAACGAAGAGCAGTTTGAAAGTGTGTGGAAAAAGTACCAATAAGGTATTTTTACATAATTAATACATTCACTGGAGGTACAGTCATGAGCATTCCAATTAATTTACGTTACTCTGAAGAACACGAATGGGTAAAAACTGAAGGTAATGAAGTTGTAATCGGTATTACTCACTTTGCACAAGGTGAGCTAGGCGATATCGTATTCGTTGAACTTCCTGAAGTAGGTGCAACAATCGAAGCTGACGAGCCATTCGGAAGCGTAGAATCTGTTAAAACAGTTTCTGAATTATACGCACCTGTAAGCGGTAAAGTTGTAGCAGTAAACGAAGAATTAAGTGACCAACCAGAACTTGTAAACGAATCTCCATACGAGGGTGCATGGATGGTTAAAGTTGAACTTTCTGATGCAAGCCAAGTTGAGAAGTTATTAACTGCAGAAAAATATGCAGAAATGACAAACCAAGACTAATTTTAGTCAACTGAAGGACAGCCTTTGTGCTGTCCTTTTTATTTTGTGCTACATAATGAGTTGAAAAGCACATATATATGAATCAATTATCATGTGAAAGTACATTAATGGGAAATCTATTTAGTGAAGTTTCATGCTTTTTACAATCTAAACGAGCCGTTTCCGCTTTTCATTGTCCAGCTCCAGCGGCTAGAACAGTCGGTCATTTCACTCCTTCACTTGAGGCAAAAGGCGCCTCTAGTTCAGGAGTTCCAATTGCCCTCTTGTTCTAAACAAGCCGCTTCCGCTTTTCTTTTGCAAAAATAAACAGGAAACAACATGAAAATAACGAATATACTATATACTAAGTTAAAGGTTGTATAGTATATGGTGATCGGGTGATGACATATGATTTATGTAGAAAAAGTCATTATTGTAGAAGGTAAATCAGACAGAAGAAAGATTGAATCTATTATTCGTGAACCGGTGGAAATTGTTTGTACAAATGGTACAATTGGTTTGTCGAAAATGGATGAGCTCATTGATCAGTTTTTTGATAAGGACGTATATGTGCTAGTGGATGCTGATGATGCAGGGGAAAAGTTAAGGAAACAGTTTCGAAAAGAATTTCCGCAAGCAGAGCATATTTATATTGATCGCTCGTACCGAGAAGTGGCGACTGCACCTTCTTCACATTTAGCAAATGTATTATGGGGAGCTGACATTGACGTTTATACAGAATATTTACGGTAAGGAATGATAGAAGTGATTGACTGGACAGGAGCCGAAGCTACAGCCCTAATAGAGAATGAAGAAAAAACAGTGCTATATGTATATACACCGATGTGTGGAACATGCCAATTAGCAAAGAAGATGTTAACGGTTGTCGAGATGACGATTGAAGAGTTGAAAATTGGAATGTTAGATTTAAATTATGCTCCGCATTTAGCGAAAGAGTATGGAATCGAAAGTGTGCCTTGTTTACTTGTTTTTGAAAATGGGACACTCATGAAGAAGATATATGCATTTCATTCGGTTGAATATTTATATACGGAATTAAAGTAGGCGGCAAAGTTTTTGCCGCCTCGACATATTTCTTGGGAAATATGTCGACATGCGGGATGGATACAGTATTTGTCGAGCGAAAGTAACAGGATTGCTCTTTAGTGAGAGGGAAATGGTATGTAATAGAAAGTGATATGAAGGATGTGATTTAGGGTGAAATTATATTCTTTGCTTCAATCATTTGTAAATTACGCTAACGGTCAATATCATTTAGAACCGCTTTTAAGGCAAGGAGAAAAAACTGTTAATTTCCGCTTTGGAGATGAAAGTTGTTCATTACAAATTTCAAGAGATTATATAGAATTGTCACAAGAGGCAAGAGGAACGGAACAAATTGTGTGCTTAGATGAAGAGGATGTAAAACAATTAGTGAACGGAAATGTAAGATTGCAAACGTTAATGAACGATGGACGTGTGCAATATTCGGGAACATATCGAACGATGCTATTAGTTGAATCGATGTTTCATATATGTAAACCGATGTCAGTAGGTGCTTAAAATTCTGAAGTTTCTTGTTTTGTGAAAATTCTTGTTGACATGACGTGTGGATATTGATACAATTCAATTCATAAAATATAGACAATTTCATAAATTACAAATCAGACGAAAATTAAATCTGATTTCTCTTATCAAGAGAGGTGGAGGGACTGTGCCCTGTGAAGCCCGGCAACCGTCAACTTATGTTGAAATGGTGCCAATTCCTGCAAAGCGAATGCTTTGAGAGATGAGAGAGAGGGATAATGTTGTTATATACGCATATAAACCTTTCTGCTTCTCTAAAGCGGAAAGGTTTTTTTGTTGTTTGAATGTGGAGGACATTCAAATAATAAGAGGAGCTATGGCGATAGATTACACGCATGAAAAATAAAAAAATTGCGGAGTCTATCCAAAGTTTTATGAAATCCAGCTCCAGCGGCTAGAACAGTCGGTCGTTTCATCCCTTCCTATGAGGCAAAAAGCGCCTCTACGTCAGGGATTCGGGCGTCCTCTTGTTCTAAACGAGCCGCTTGCGCTTTTTACTTAAAAAAGGGGTGAACATCATGATCTTATTAGAAAATGTAAAGAAAATATATAAGGCAAAAAGCGGTGATGTCACTGCTGTAGATAACGCCAATTTAAAAATAGAAAAAGGCGAAATATTTGGTGTTATCGGATATAGTGGTGCTGGGAAAAGTTCTTTAATAAGGCTGTTTAATCAGTTAGAGAAACCAACTTCTGGCCAAATTACAATTGCAAATCGTGTCATTTCAGCAATTACAGGAAGTGAACTTCGTAAGGCAAGGCAAGAAATTGGAATGATTTTTCAGCACTTCAACTTACTTTGGTCACGAACTGTACGCGAAAATATCGCATTTCCACTTGAGATTGCAGGTGTTGATAAGGAGAAGAGAAGAAAACGTGTTGATGAGTTAATTCATCTCGTTGGATTAGAAGGAAGAGGAGACGCGTATCCATCCCAGTTAAGTGGTGGACAAAAGCAGCGTGTTGGGATTGCTAGAGCGTTAGCTAACAACCCACAAGTGCTTTTATGTGATGAAGCAACGTCAGCACTTGATCCGGAAACGACAGATCAAATTTTAGATTTACTACTTGATATTAATAAGCGTCTCGGTTTAACAATTGTATTGATTACACATGAGATGCACGTAATTCGAAAGATTTGTAATCGTGTTGCGGTAATGGAGAAAGGGAAAATCGTAGAAACAGGTCCAGTACTTGACGTATTCCGTAATCCACAGCAAGACATTACGAAACGCTTTGTACAGCAGTTAACAGATTCTGAAGATACAAACGAAACAATTGAAAGTTTAATTGAAAAATATCCAGATGGCAAAGTAATTCGCTTGCAGTTTATCGGTGAGGCTGTAGAAAGACCAGTACTTCAAAGATTAATGCAACGCAGTGATATAGAAGTTAGCATTTTGCAAGGAAATATCGCACAAACGAATAACGGTTCTTACGGAAGTTTAGTTGTTCATTTAAATGGTGAGGAAACAGCAATCCAGCAAGCGATAGAGGGAATACATCAAGATCAAGTAGAGCTGGAGGTGATTGCACATGGATAAGTTACTCGCAAATGTTGATTGGAATCAAATGTTAGAAGCGACTGGTGAAACGTTATATATGACGGCAATCGCAGCGCTTGCCACATTTGTTTTAGGACTCATTTTAGGATTGTTACTCTTTATGACATCGAAAGATAATTTATGGGAAAACAAAGCGGTTAATACAGGGATTGGAGCCTTTGTAAACATATTCCGTTCTATACCGTTCATCATTTTAATCATTTTATTAATTCCATTCACAAAGATTATCCTTGGAACAATTCTCGGGGCTAGTGCAGCATTGCCAGCTTTAATTATTGGAGCGGCACCATTTTACGCAAGAATGGTTGAAATCGCACTTCGTGAAATTGATAAAGGTGTAATCGAAGCTTCAAAAGCAATGGGGGCAAAAACAAGCACAATCATTTTAAAAGTGTTAATTCCAGAATCATTACCAGCGTTAGTATCTGGTATTACGGTAACGACAATTGCTTTAGTAGGCTATACAGCAATGGCGGGAGTTGTTGGTGCTGGTGGTCTTGGAACACTTGCTTACTTAGAAGGATTCCAGCGTGGAAATAACGATGTAACAATCGTTGCGACAATTTGTGTGTTACTAGTTGTATTTTTCATTCAGTGGATTGGTGATAGTGTAACGACTCGAATAGATAAAAGATAATGAAAACAGGAGGGTATTTCAAATGAAAAAATTATTACTTACAGCACTTATTTCAACTTCAATTTTTGGGTTAGCTGCTTGTGGCGGGAAAGATAAAGATGAAAAGAAACTAGTTGTTGGGGCTTCTAACGTACCGCACGCTGAAATTTTAGAAAAGGCAAAACCGTTGCTTGAGAAAAAAGGAATTGAATTAGAAGTGAAAAAATTCCAAGATTACGTGTTGCCAAATAAATCGTTAGCGGATAAGGAATTAGATGCAAACTACTTCCAGCACATTCCGTATTTAGAAAAAGAAATTAAAGATAAAAAATATGATTTTGAAATAGCGGGGAAAATTCATTTAGAACCAATTGGTGTATACTCTCAAAAGTATAAGAGCTTAAAAGAACTGCCAGACGGGGCAACAATCATTATGAGTAATTCCGTTACGGACCATGGACGTGGTTTAGCAATTTTACAAAAAGAAGGTATTTTAAAAATTAAAGACGGAGTAGATCCAGTTAGTGCAACTCCGAAAGATATTGCAGATAATCCGAAAAACTTAAAGTTCAAAACGGATATCGAGCCTGGTTTATTACCACAAGTGTATAACAATAAAGAAGGCGACGCTGTTCTAATTAACTCTAACTATGCAATTGATGCGAAATTAAACCCAGAAAAAGATGCGATTGCAATTGAAGGTAGTGATTCTCCGTATGCTAACATCGTAGCAGTTCGTAAAGGGGATAAAGATAAGAAAGAAATTAAAGCTCTTGTAGAAGTGTTGCATTCTAAAGAAATTGAAGACTTTATTACTAAAGAGTATAAAGGGGCAGTTGTTCCTGTAAAAGAATAATTGTTTGAAGAAGGGCTGGTGTATGCCGGCTCTTTTTTTCTAACTACATACCTATAGGGGAGAAGGGGATATCAGATGAAAAAGATTATACTGTCAGTTGTTACAGCGCTATCTGTATTTACATTAGCTGCTTGCGGGGGAAAAGAGGAAAATAAGCTTGTCGTTGGAGCTTCTAACGTGCCGCACGCTGTCATTTTGGAGAAAGCACAGCCAATATTAGAGAAAAAGGGTATTAAATTAGAGATTAAAAAGTTCCAGGACTATGTGTTACCGAATAAAGCGTTAGCGGATAAAGAAATTGATGCGAATTACTTCCAACACATTCCATATTTAGATAAAGAAATTCAAGAAAAAGGATATAAAATTGTAAACGCAGGAAAAATTCATTTAGAACCAATGGGGATTTATTCTAAGAAATATAAAAGCTTAAAAGACCTGCCAGAGGGCGGAACAGTTATTATGAGTAATAACGTGGCTGAGCGCGGCCGTATGTTAGCACTATTACAAAAAGGTGGCGTTATTAAGCTTAAAGATGGAGTAGATGTTGTTAAGGCGACAGTAAAAGATGTTGTAGAAAATCCGAAAAACTTAAAGTTTAAAACAGATGTTGAACCTGGACTGTCACCGAAGCTGTATGAAAATAATGAGGGAGATGCTTTATTTATTAATTCAAACTATGCAATTGATGCGAAATTAAATCCAACAAAGGATGCAATTGCGATTGAAGGATCAGACTCTCCGTATGCAAATATTATTGCAGTTCGTAAAGGTGACGAGAAGAAAAAAGAAATTAAAGAACTGGTAGAAGTATTGCATTCAAAAGAAATTCAGGATTTTATTACTAAAGAATATAAAGGTGCTGTACTTCCGGTAAGTGAATAAACGTAAGGAAAGGACTGGGAATTTATCAGTCCTTTTTTCTTTATATATATAAGAAGAAAGGTGTATCATATAAGGATGCAAAGGAAATACTTATATACATTTGTGAAAAAATTGTTACTTTTTTTCGTCGTTTGCGATATCATTTTATTTGATATAAAATTAGAATGAGAATAAAATGAGAATATGAACGTTTTAGGAATTTTTAAAATGTATATATAGGATTAATGGAGGTATTGAGATGGCTGGTTCTACATTAACGGTTAAAGACTTACACGTATCAATTGACGGCAAAGAAATTTTAAAAGGTGTAAACCTTGAAGTAAAAGGTGGAGAAATCCACGCAATTATGGGACCTAACGGAACAGGTAAATCAACTTTATCTTCTGCAATTATGGGTCACCCAAAGTATGAAGTAACAGAAGGTAGCATCATCATTGACGGTGAAGATGTATTAGAAATGGAAGTAGACGAGCGCGCACAAGCAGGTCTATTCTTAGCAATGCAATATCCAAGTGAAATTAGCGGAGTTACAAACGCTGACTTCTTACGTTCTGCGATTAACGCACGTCGTGAAGAAGGCGATGAAATTTCTCTTATGAAATTTATCCGTACGTTAGATAAAAACATGGAATTCCTAGAAATGGATCCAGAAATGGCACAACGTTACTTAAATGAAGGTTTCTCTGGCGGTGAGAAAAAACGTAATGAGATTCTTCAATTAATGATGATTGAGCCAAAAATTGCAATCTTAGACGAAATCGATTCTGGTCTTGATATCGATGCGTTAAAAGTTGTATCTAAAGGTATTAACCAAATGCGCGGCGAAGAGTTCGGTTGCCTAATGATTACGCATTACCAACGTTTATTAAACTACATCACTCCAGACTTCGTTCACGTTATGATGAACGGTCGTATCGTTAAATCTGGTGGACCTGAGCTTGCACAACGTCTAGAAGCTGAAGGTTACGACTGGATTAAAAAAGAATTAGGTATTGAAGACGAAACAGCAGAGCAAGAAGCGTAAGAGAGGAGCATAAACATGACAATCGGTACATTACCTTTCGATCAAGAAACAATCCGTCAGCGCGCTAGCGAAGTAAACGAAGCTGCTTGGTTGACTGAGTTCCGCTTACAAGCTCTTGCACAAGCAACAGAACTTCCAATGCCAACGCCTGATAAAACGAAAATTGAAAAATGGGACTTTATCGGAAAAGGCGACGCTGCTAAGCAAGAGCCTGTAAGTTCTTTAACAGAGCTTCCAGAAGCAGTGAAAAACTTAATCGATGAAAATAACAGCGTATTAGTACAACGTACTGGTACAACTGCGTTCGTTTCTTTAGCAGACGAAGCAAAAGAAAAAGGTGTTATTTTTACAGACATCGTAACAGCTGCAACAGAGCATGCTGAACTATTACAAAAGTATTTAATGAAAGACGGCGTGAAAGTAGACGAGCATCGTCTAACTGCACTTCATGCTGCATTAATCAACGGCGGTGCATTCGTATATGTTCCGAAAAACGTTGTTCTTGAAACTCCACTTCAAGCTGTATTCTTAGTAGACGGCGAAGAAGCTAACGTATATAACCACGTATTATTCGTAGCTGATGCGAACAGTACTGCAACTTATGTAGAAAACTATGTTGCAAATGAAAATGCTAAAGGTATTGCAAATATCGTAGCAGAAGTAATCGTGGAACAAGGCGCACAAGTGAAATTCGGTGCGGTTGATTTATTAGCAAAAGACGTAACAACTTACGTTAACCGCCGCGGCATTGTAGGACGCGACGGCCGCATTGATTGGGCTCTAGGCCTTATGAATGACGGAAACACAATCTCAGAGAACGTTACGAACTTAATGGGCGACGGTTCATATGCTGATACGAAAACAGTAACAATTGGCCGTGGTAACCAAACACAAAACTTTACAACTAAAGTTGTTCACTTCGGTAAACACTCTGAAGGTTGGATTTTAAAACACGGTGTACAAAAAGATAGTGCAACATCTATCTTTAACGGAATTGGTAAGATTGAACACGGTGCATCTAAATCAAATGCACAACAATCTTCTCGCGTTCTTATGTTAGACGAGAAAGCTCGCGGAGATGCAAACCCAATTCTTTTAATTGACGAAGATGATGTAATGGCAGGTCACGCAGCTTCAGTAGGCCGCGTAGATCCGTACCAATTATACTACTTGATGAGCCGTGGTATTCCAAAACGCGAAGCAGAACGTTTAGTCATCCATGGATTCTTAGCACCTGTAGTAAATGAGCTTCCAATTGAAGGAGTAAAAGCACAGCTTGTTGAGGTAATTGAAAGGAAAGTTCGCTAATGAATATTCATGAAATACGCAAACAGTTTCCAATTCTTGATCAAAAAGTGAACGGCAAACAACTTGTTTATTTCGATAGTGCAGCAACTTCTCAAAAACCAATTCAAGTCATTGAAACGTTAGAACGTTACTATAAAGAATATAATTCTAACGTGCATCGCGGTGTTCATACGCTCGGTACGAAAGCTACTGACGCGTATGAAGGTGCACGTGAGAAAGTTCGCAAGTTTATTAACGCGAAATCAATGGAAGAGATTATTTTCACGCGCGGAACGACAACAGCATTAAATACAGTAGCGGCTAGCTATGGTCTTGAAAATGTAAAAGAAGGCGATGAAATCGTTATTTCTTACATGGAACACCATAGTAACATCATTCCGTGGCAACAAGTTGCGAAGAAAACTGGCGCAACTTTGAAATACCTTCCGCTTCAACTAGACGGTACAATTTCTTTAGAAGATGTTCGTCAAACTGTTACACCGAATACAAAAATCGTTTCTATTATGCACGTGTCAAACGTACTTGGAACGATTAACCCTGTAAAAGAAATCGGAGCAATCGCACATGAAAACGGTGCAATCATGATCGTTGATGGAGCACAAAGTGCACCTCATATGAAAGTGGATGTACAAGATTTAAACTGTGATTTCTACGCATTATCTGCTCATAAGATGTGCGGACCAACAGGTGTCGGTGTATTATATGGTAAGAAAGAATTGCTAAACAATATGGAACCAATTGAATTTGGTGGTGAAATGATTGATTTCGTAGACTTACAAGAATCTACGTGGAAAGAGCTTCCGTGGAAGTTCGAAGCAGGTACACCGATTATCGGTAATGCAATCGGACTTGGTGCGGCAATTGATTTCCTAGAAGAAATCGGTCTTCATAATATTGAAAAGCATGAACATGAATTAGCGCAATACGCTTTAGAAAGACTATCCGAAGTAGATGGCGTTACAATTTATGGTCCAAAGCATCGCGCTGGCCTAGTTACATTTAATATTGAAGACGTACATCCTCACGATGTAGCAACAGTATTAGATGTGGAAGGCATTGCAGTTCGCGCAGGACATCACTGTGCACAACCGCTTATGAAGTGGCTAAAAGCTTCTTCAACAGCACGTGCGAGCTTCTATTTATATAATACAAAAGAAGAAATTGATACATTTGTTGAATCGCTAATCAAGACAAAGGAGTATTTCACAAATGTCATTTAATAATTTAGATACGTTATATCGTCAAGTTATTATGGATCATTACAAAAATCCTCGTAACCATGGCGTGTTAGAAGATAGTGTTACCGTTAACTTGAACAATCCAACTTGCGGCGATCGTATTCAACTTACGATGAAAGTAGAAGAAGGTATTGTGCAAGAAGCGAAGTTTGAAGGAGAAGGATGTTCCATCTCAATGTCTTCAGCTTCAATGATGACACAAGCAGTAAAAGGAAAGAAAATTGAAGAGGCACTTCAGCTTTCTAAAATTTTCTCTGACATGATGCTAGGAAAAGAGTACGATGACAGCATCGATTTAGGAGATATTGAAGCATTACAAGGCGTATGCAAGTTCCCTGCACGTATTAAATGTGCAACATTAGCGTGGAAAGCGTTAGAAAAGGGCTTAAACGAAGATAAGTAATGTTAAAGGTTCCTAAAAACGAGGTTATCTAAGGAGGGACACACCAACATGGCGAAGCAACTGCCAGATATCGGCGATTACAAATATGGTTTCAAAGACAAAGACGTTTCGATTTTCCGTGCTGGACGCGGTTTAACAAAAGAAATCGTTGAAGAGATTTCACGTATGAAAGAAGAACCACAGTGGATGTTAGACTTCCGTTTAAAATCACTGGATAAGTTCTATGAAATGCCAATGCCACAATGGGGCGGCGACTTAAATGACTTAGATTTCGATGAAATTACGTACTACGTAAAACCATCTGAGAAATCTGAGAAGTCTTGGGATGAAGTACCTGATGAAATTAAAGCGACATTTGATAAATTAGGTATTCCTGAAGCTGAGCAAAAATATTTAGCTGGTGTATCTGCACAGTACGAATCTGAAGTTGTATACCACAACATGAAAGAAGACCTAGAAGCTCTAGGAATCGTCTTCAAAGATACAGATAGCGCATTAAAAGAGAACGAAGATATTTTCCGTGAGCATTTCGGAAAAGTAATCCCACCAACAGACAACAAATTCTCTGCATTAAACTCTGCAGTTTGGTCTGGTGGATCATTCATCTACGTTCCAAAAGGTATTAAAGTTGATACACCACTTCAAGCGTATTTCCGTATTAACTCTGAAAATATGGGACAATTCGAGCGTACGCTTATCATCGTAGACGAAGGCGCACACGTACACTACGTAGAAGGTTGTACAGCACCTGTTTACACGACTAACTCACTTCACAGTGCGGTAGTAGAAATCATCATTAAGAAAGATGCATATTGCCGTTATACAACAATCCAAAACTGGGCGAACAACGTATACAACCTAGTTACAAAACGTGCGGTTTGTGAAGAAAACGCAACGATGGAATGGATTGACGGTAACATCGGATCTAAATTAACGATGAAATACCCAGCAGTTATCTTAAAAGGCGAAGGCGCTCGTGGTTTAACGTTATCTATCGCGATTGCTGGTAAAGGCCAACACCAAGATGCTGGTGCGAAAATGATTCACTTAGCACCAAACACTTCTTCAACAATCGTTTCTAAATCGATTGCGAAGCATGGTGGTAAAGTAACTTACCGTGGTATCGTACACTTCGGACCAAAAGCGAAAAACTCTCGCTCTAACATCGAGTGTGACACGTTAATCATGGATAACCAATCTACATCTGATACAATTCCTTACAACGAAATCAAAAACGATTACGTTTCACTTGAGCACGAAGCGAAAGTATCGAAAGTATCAGAAGAACAATTATTCTACCTAATGAGCCGCGGTATTTCTGAGCAAGAAGCTACAGAAATGATCGTAATGGGCTTCATCGAGCCATTCACTCGCGAACTTCCAATGGAATACGCAGTTGAAATGAACCGCCTAATCAAGTTTGAGATGGAAGGTTCTATTGGTTAATAGATTAAAGAAGCGTCCTGCTGTGCAGGGCGCTTTTTTGTTTTGCGGATTTGTCTTGGTTTGGTAGAGGATACCTAGGTGGGTGTTCAGTTAAATATATCAGCGATTTTTCAAATATATCGACCATAACTCGGAATATATCAGCGATTATTTCAATATATCGACGATTCGACAAGGGATATCGACTTATCAACAAATTACGACATAGTAAGAGGAATGAATACCCCGCACCATTCAAACAGGAAAGGAGCATTTATACATAAAGAGGGCGACTGGAAGTAGTTGAGGCTAAGATACTGACAAATACAGTAAAGAATTTATAGGAAAATTCCTCACGGTAAACTTTCTGAAAACTCCTCGTTCTACCAATGAATCCACAGATTTAAAAAATAAAGCTTCTCATATAAAAAAGACAATCTTTTGCTTTTTCTCATAATGCGAGTACAATGTAAAATAGCAAGAAAAGACGAAAAGTATTTACAGGATTATTGCGTACGTATAGCGTAAATGGCAGTAAGGAATTGAGAGGAGGTTTTTTCTCTGAATATAAATAAAGAAACAATCATCCACCTTTATCATACAAACGATATACATAGTCATTTTGAAAATTGGCCGCAAATTTCTCGGTTTGTACAAGGGGAGAAAAAGCGAAGACAGGAAGCGGGAGAGACCGTTTTGACGGTTGATATCGGCGATCATGTGGATCGTTTTCACAGTATTTCGGAAGCGACGAATGGGCTTGGCAATACGAAGCTTTTAAATGAGGCGTTATATGATTATGTAACGATTGGAAATAATGAAGGAATTACGTTAGCGAAGGAGCATTTGAATCGTCTATATGATGATGCTGGATTTGAGGTGCTCGTCGCGAATTTATTTGAAAAAGAAGGTATACGTCCAGCATGGGCAAAGCCTTATAAATTACATACAACGACAGATGGAATTACGATTGCTTTTATTGGATTAACGGTAGCATATCCCGAGTTTTATCAAATGTTAGACTGGCACATTGAAGATCCAATCGAGCATTTAGAGTCTATTTTAGAAGAAGTGAAAGATGAGGCGCATATTAAAGTTGTCCTATCTCACCTTGGAAAAAGCATGGATGAGTATATGGCGGAGCATTATGATATAGATGTTATTTTAGGTGCACATACGCATCATTTATTTGAGCGCGGTGTTCTTATGAATAATACTTTACTTTGTTGTTGTGAAAAGTGGGGCCGTTACGTTGGGCACGTGCAGCTTACTGTGGATAAAGAGACGAAGAGACTGTTGAAGAAGGACGGTAGAGCGATTAAGACAGAGCGGTTAGGTGCTTATAGTGAACCGTTATCCACAATTGAAATGCTGCAGGAAGAAAGTAAGCATATCATGGCAGAGCCTGTCGTTCATTTAAAGGAATCATTACCAGTTGATTGGTTTCATGAGACATCATTTTCGCACATGTTAGCAAATGCGCTGAAAACGTGGTGCGGTGCAGAGATTGGAATGGTGAACGCTGGTGTACTTCTTGAGGGATTAGAAGAAGGTGTTGTGACGCGCGGAGATATTCACAGAATTTGTCCACATCCAATTAATCCATGTGCGTTGAAAGTGTCAGGAAAGACATTAAGAGAAGTGATTTTGAAAGCGCGCCGTCCGAATATGGAGAACCTTGAGGTAAAAGGATTTGGATTTCGCGGGAAAGTGATGGGGAAAATGATTTACGCTGGTGTAGAAGTTATTCCAGATACGACTCCTGGGAATAAAATTTTACTCGAAGATGTATTGATTAACGGGGAATCGCTGGAATTAGATCGTATATATACGGTTGGAACGATTGATATGTTTACATTCGGATATTTATACCCAGAGCTATCCACACTTTCTGACAAACAATATTATATGCCGGAACTACTTAGAGATGTGTTAACAGACGTGTTGATAACTCATACATCTTCCGTCAAACTATAGGCTAGTTACTTGTAACACTCATTTTTCTCTTGTCATACAGATAAGAAAGAGAGGAGTGTGAACTATGGTTAATGTGGAGCCAATTATAATCGATAATTATACGTTTATTGCGGTTAGTGTAAAACTTCCAAAGACAAATTTGCTAGCTGTAATGAGCGATAAAGGATATATTATGTGTGGTGCATTAGATGTAGGTCTTTTAAATGAGAAGTTAGGTGATCGGGGAATTATTGCTGGCCGTGCGGTTGGTGTAAGAACCATTGAACAACTTCTTGAAGCACCGTTAGAATCCGTAACGACTGGAGCGGAAGCGTTAGGTATTCCAGTAGGAACGATTGGAAAAGAAGCGTTATTAAAAATGAGATAAGCATATATCGTCCCTCCTTCTTGCATAGAAATGATATAAGAAGGAGGTTTTTTTATGAGCATATTTCGTTCGAAAAATTCGCGGTTTCGAAGGGGACCTATTTCCTTTCGGTACATACTGCTTATGTCGTTTATTCTTTTTGTGATATTACTAATGCAAGGATTATGGATTGTGAATAACAGCATTCAGCCAACGTTAATGAAATATGGGGAAGTAGAGACGCATAAAATGGCGACAGCAGTCATGACGAAGGCGGTAAAGGATAGAATTAATGAAGGATTCGACGTCGATTCATTAATGAAAGTACAAACGGATCGGAACGGAAGAGTATCTACAATTAATTTAAATACAAAGCAAGTAAATGAAATCGTAACATCAACGACCACATACATAGAAAAATATTTACAGCAAGTAGAACAAGGGAATTTGAAGGAGCTAGGTATTTCTGAAAAAAACGGGGCGACTATGGCAGTTCCTTTTGGTCGTGTAACGGATAATGTGCTTCTCGGAAATCTGGGGCCAGATATTCCGATTGATTTCACGACAATCGGTCATGTAAACACGGATATTAAACAAAAAATTGAGCCTCATGGGATTAATAATACAGCGATTCAAATTGTTATGGAGATGGAAGTAACGTTGCAAGTGATTATTCCATTTCATACGAAAGAAATAAAAGTGAAACAAGATGTTCCGATTGCAACGCGCATTGTTCAAGGAGAAGTGCCTACTTATTATGGAAGTGGTGGCGTTGTTGTACCGGATAAAAAGAAAACGGATAGTTAGCGAATATAAAGTGAAACTTTAATCAGTGGGGGGCTTTTACGGGTAGTTGATCCCCAAGCGACCGAACTCCTTTGCTTTCGCTGAATTTTGAGGTAGGGATCTTACTGCCGGGCAAATAGCGGGATAAAAAATAACCGTAGCAATCTGCTACGGTTATCGTTTTGTATTTGCTCGTTCTTTTCGTTCCCACAAACTTAAATGCATGTATGGATCGAAAGCCCATTCTGTATACCCATTGTCTTTATACATGCCGAAATGTAAGTGGGGCGGGAATTTTCCGGCTGTGCCGGGAGGGCCGTAACCGGTGCTACCAACAAATCCGATTACTTTTCCAGGCTCGACAATTTGTCCAAGCTGTATTTCTTTTGAGAACCCGCCTAAATGAGCGTAATAATGGTAATTGTTATGAAGATCGCGAATACCAATGCGCCATCCACCAAGACGGTTCCATCCTTTTGTCTCAATAATGCCATAGCAAGTCGATCTTACTGGTACACCATATCCTGCAAAAATATCGGTTCCTTCATGAACTCTTCTTCCTCCAAAACTTCTTCCAGCGCCGAAAGTACTACGGTAGCTATGGTCACTGCGAATTGGGAGAGGAAAAGCATTTCCTTCTAAATTAATACGTCCATAATGTTTATAAATTCGGGCGTATTCACTAATTAAATCAACTGTTTTTGCACGTCTATAATATTCCCAGAGCATAATTTTAATACGGTCTTCTGATGTTCCTTGTTTCCTTAAAATAGTCGCTGCGGTATGCAGAAGATCACGGTCGCTATTTGCATTTGCAAATCCATCTTTGTCACCATCTAAACCTATTCCGCCAAATAGAGAAATTGTATGGGGGAGAGTATCGTTACTATTAATAGGTCCAGCCCATATTTCTGGTTTGAAATAAAGGGAAATGATGGCATCTGGTTTTTTCGGAATATCTTTTCTTACGCTCCGTATATTTCTTTCATATTGATCCATTGCAGCTAAGTAATACCATGGAATGCCTGAAGACTGCTCGGTTTCTTTATATAGTGCCATGCGCTTTTCGTATATGTTTTGCTGATTATCTTCACCGTAAGCGATGTTTTGGTGGAGAAGAAAGCAAATTGAAAGCAAAAGAGAAATTTTTCGAAGCATGAAATAGACTCCTTTCACAACATCACTCTTTTTAGTGTGGGATATACGGAGTATTTCATTATAGGGAACGATTGGAAAAAATCTTAGAATCTTCATTTGAGCAAATCGCTTTCATACGTTAGAATAGATATGTTACATTGAAAGAAGCGAACACGGTAAACTATTTCATATTGTGCGGAGTTGATAACCATGACAAAACAAACAGAATATAAGCGCAAGCCCGAATGGTTGAAAATTAAGTTAAACACGAATGAAAACTATACAGGCTTAAAGAAAATGATGCGTTCTAAAAATCTTCATACCGTTTGTGAAGAGGCAAAATGTCCGAATATTCATGAATGCTGGGCTGTAAGAAAAACAGCAACATTTATGATTTTAGGTGCGGTTTGTACACGTGCTTGTCGTTTTTGTGCGGTTAAAACAGGCTTACCAACTGAGCTTGATTTACAAGAACCAGAACGCGTAGCAGATTCAGTAGTACAAATGGGCTTAAAGCACGTTGTTATAACAGCGGTTGCACGTGATGATTTAAAGGACGGCGGAGCAGCTGTTTTTGCTGAAACAGTACGCGCAGTACGTCGTAAAAACCCATTCACGTCTATCGAAGTATTACCATCTGATATGGGTGGAGTAGAAGAAAACTTAAAAATGTTAATGGATGCAAAACCAGATATTTTAAACCATAACATTGAAACAGTACGTCGATTATCTGACCGAGTTCGCGCTAGAGCAAAGTATGACCGTTCATTAGAGTTTTTACGTCGAGCGAAAGAAATGCAGCCTGATATTCCAACTAAATCGAGCATTATGGTGGGATTAGGTGAAACGAGAGAAGATTTAATTGAAGCAATGGATGACTTACGTGCAAACAATGTGGATATTTTAACTCTTGGACAATACCTACAACCATCTAAGAAGCATTTACCAGTTCTTAAATATTACCCACCAGCAGAATTTGCAGAGCTTAAAGAAATTGCACTTAGCAAAGGATTTAGCCACTGTGAAGCTGGCCCACTTGTACGTTCTTCTTATCATGCGGACGAGCAAGTACGTTCTGCAAAAGAAAAAACAGCAGAAGCCAAATAATGAAAAAAGAGAGCTAACCATTAGCTCTCTTTTTGTTTGTACTCTAAAACAGTATTTGGGCATGTGAATACAATTTTTTTTAATTCCTCTGTGGATAACTCAATTGTAAATTCGGGTACACCAGGTGTAATCAAAATTTTATCGTACGTATAAATGGAACTATCCACAATAATCGTTACATCTTGTGAATAACCGAAAGGAGCTACACAGCCAGGGGTGCAACCAGTTTTTTCTCGTAACTCATGTGGAGAGCAAAGTGATAAGCTTTCTCCTGTTATTTCTTTCATTTCTCCTCGGTCGAGCCGAGTACCCTCTAACGTAAAAAATACGAAATAATCTCCGGATTTTGATTTTAAAAATAAGCTTTTACTTGGAGTACCTTGCAAACCGAGTCTTTCACGCACGATACGATCTGTCTCATAATCAAGCACTGGCTCGTGTTCAAACTTTTCATAAGAAATATTTGTTTTATGTAGTAAAGAAAGTACATCTTCATACATATGGAATGATACCCCTCTCTATTGTTAATACAGTCTCTTCTCGTGGCGTCAACTGAGTGTTTTGGAAAGGGATACTAATTGGACGATGCTTCCCATAATCGTTTTATGATACTTTGTTCACCGATTGTAATTTCGTAAACATCAGGATTCGTTAAAGTTCTCCATTCATTAAAGCCGATCGTATGATCAAAGTGCTTTAAAATGAGTGTAAGTAAGTTTCCATGTGTAACGAGTAGTGTTGTAGTATGGTTTAATTTTAAAACGTCTTGGATAAGCGATATAGCACGGTCCGTCGCTTGTTTTGTTGACTCTCCGCCTGAAAAGGCAATATCTATGTTTGTAAAAGTAGATTCTAGTTTTGGCATCCAATCATCCATCGGAACGTTGCTTAATATACGTTCAGCTAATCGTTCATCCTCTTCGATAGATAGGTTAGCTTGGAGCGCATAGGGCCGAATAGAATCGATAGCTCGGACAAATGGGCTCGAAATAATATGATCTATTTGTATCTGATTTTCTAAAAGGAATGTAGCAAGGATATTAGCTTGATTTTTTCCGGCAGTCGTTAATTCGGCATCACGTTTTTGTCCAGTTGCGGAACAATGTCGTATTACAATAATTTTATTCATAATTCATCCCCATCTTTCAAGTTGACGCTATATACTTCGACAAATGTGGAAAAAATTCCTTTTTCTTGGAAACGGACTAGCGATTTAAGTATGTGGAAAAGTAATGTGGATAAAAAAAATTGAGGTGTCACTATGAAAAAATGATGTGCATTGTATTCATTATTTGTTTTCTTATGCAATTATCCACAACATATGCAGAATCCAATCAAAAGTTAGATTATCCAAGTAATCGAAATAAGCCATTTGTGAGTGAGGATGTGTTTTATAAACAGTTAGATAAGAAAATTTATAAAGAATACAAAAATGTAGCATATAGTGTTCGTAAAAAAATCTCATTTAAAGAAGTGCCTGATGAAGAATTTTCTTTCCTACAAAAAACAGCTGTCGGTTGTCGAAGTAGAGTGGTGCTTCAAGATTTTTTTGTTCACCCTGATCGCCAAGTGTACTTCTTTGCTTCTTTTACTCAAAATGAAGTAGAAGAGTTTCATAAGTATATCGTTATAGATGCAGAAACAAAGAGGGAGCTGCAAGAGGGCAAAAGTTATCATCATTGTGATAATCCTTATAAAGTGAAACTTTAATCAGTGGGGGATTTGTCCACTGATTATTAGTTGAACCAATCGGGCAGTTGATCTCTCGCCTAACTTCTCTGCATTTGCCGAACTTTGAGGTGAGAGTCCTACTGCCCGTTAGTGCGGAGTAAAAAATAACCCACCAACTGGTGGGTCATTTTTTACTCCGGCACACTCATTAATTTCACTTTCATTTTGCGAATCACAACGAGAGCACAAATTGTTAGTAGAAGAGTAATCCCTTCTGCAACAAAGATGTTGATCGTTTTTGTTTGGTAAAGTGCTGCGAAAAAGTCTACAAATGCGTGGAATAATATAGCATATACAAGGAAGATGTACTTCTTTTGTTTTACTGCGTATAAAACAAGCATTGTAAAGGCAATTTGCAATACGAGTGCCATAATTCTTTCTACGCTACCAAGGAAGTAAAAATAGGCAGGCTGCTCGATTAACATGTCCTTTACAAGATTTAATTGAGGTAGTTTTTCTGCCATTTGAGCGAAGCTACCATCGTTAATAGCATTTGCGAATATAAGAGTTTGCAATGCAGAGAATCCGCCAACTAAAATAGATTCTATCCCGCCGTGACCAATTCCGTAAGCAAAGCCATCTTTATATTCTAGATATTTTTTTAGTAGGAAGAAGAAGGCAACGAAGCGTCCTAATTCTTCAAAAATACCAGCAGTTAGCCCGCCATAAAGTGCGAAGACAAATGGATTTTCTAAAAATGGAGCGATTGCTGGATTACCGCGCATAAATAGGTGAAATGGTGTTTCGAGAATTTGGGTAAATCCGATAAAGATAAGAACACCAACTCCGACCACTTTCCAATTAATATTATATTTTTTACGGAAATAAACGAGTAAAATAATTGGGACCAGAACCGAAACAACGAGTTGCATGATGATGCTGGCAATTACAGTATTTGAAACCATACTTTCACCGCTTTCTAATATATGTACATATCTATTATGCATGAAATATGGGAGAGATGAAACTTTTAGAGATAAATTGAAACTTTAATCAATGGGAGTGTTGTCTATTCCCCGAATTTTGAGGTGAGGGTATTACTGCTCGCAAATAGAGGGATAAAATGAATTTACTTATTGACTCTAACGTTGCGTCATACTTTATCGTATGTATTAAGGGGGAGATACAAATGACAATGAGAGTAAAAGAAGTAGCTGATTTAGTTGGAATTAGTGTGCGCACACTGCATCATTACGATGAAATTGGGTTGTTAACCCCAGACGAGACGACAGAATCTGGATATCGTCTGTATTCTGACGAAAATTTAGAGACACTGCAGCAAATTTTATTTTTTAAAGAGCTAGGCTTCCCTTTGAAGAAAATTAAAGAAATTATCATGAGTCCGTCATTTGATCGCGAAGAAGCATTACAGCTTCATAAGAAAATGCTTCTTGAAAAACGTGCGAGGTTAGATAAGGTGATTGCGACGATTGATAAAACAATTCAGCATACAAAAGGAGAGATTGAAATGACGAACAAAGAGAAATTTGAAGGATTTGATTTTAGCCATAACCCATATGAAGAAGAAGCGCGTGAAAGATGGGGAGATACAGCTGTAGATAAAGCGAACGAATATGCAAAAGGTATGTCAAAAGAGAATCAGGAAGAGTTTAATACTATTTACAGAAATTTAGCGGCGCTTAGACATGGTGCACCTGATTCTAAAGAGGCACAAGAAGCTATTAAAGTATGGTATGATTACTTGCAAAACTTTGGTGAACATTCATTAGAAGCCTTCAAGGGACTCGGTCAAATGTACGTCGCTGATGAGCGCTTCACGAAAAATATTGATAAGTTTGGCGAAGGGTTAGCACAGTTTATGTGTGATGCGATGGAGGTTTATGCGGATCGTAATAAAAAATAAAAAGTAAAACAGGTGGAGGTTTTCTCCACCTGTTTTACTTTTTAATCATATCATTTAAAGTCTGATCCCCTGTGTTGTTCAAATGAGGATTTTTACTCATTTCCCGTTTTAACATATCGAGGCTTTGCGTATATTCTGTATCATTTAATGCACCAGATTGCAGTCCTTGAATTTGAGAAATCAACTTTTGGTCTGTCGATACATATGCTTTATAATAGCGAGGAACGATGGACAAAGCAGCTTTATATACTTGATCCGCTACGAGTTTCGGATCCGTTGTGTTTGCACGGTATACAACAAATACTTCATCATCGGTAACGAGCGTAGCAGCGTTTGTAACGTCAGGAAGTTTGACCGTCATGCTTGTAATCATTTCAGCAACTTTCTCACGGTTAATGGCTCCTACTTGTTTGTTAGATACTTCATGCTTTTGTTTAGATGAATAACCGACTCTCGTTAATCGTGTATTTGTATTTTCCGTATGATACATGTCGTTTTTGTTGGAAACAAGAACACGGCTTCCTTCCTCACGTTCCATTTCGGCTTTATTCGTTGATTGGCAGCCTGCAAATAGGGAAAGAGTGAGAAGGGAAAGTAAAATTTGTTTTTTCACGATGTATCACCTCCTTCTCCATAGCATGTACTAATTTGCAATTTTTTGTATTTGAAATTGTTGGTTGTTATGCTTTGTGATACGATAAAAAGAAGAATGCTTAGAGAGGAAGTTAATGATGGAGCAAAAGCAAGAAATTCATGCTACGGTGAGCATTAATAATGTTCAGTACGAAGTAATTAAAAACTTTCGTGACGGTTTTAGTGAAGAAGCATTTAAAGAGCGCTATGCAGAAATTTTAAATAAATATGATTATATCGTTGGAGACTGGGGATATGAGCAACTTAGATTGCGCGGATTCTTTGATGATAGTAACCAACGTGCGACATATGATACGAAAATTAGTACTTTATCAGAGTATTTATACGAGTACTGTAACTTCGGTTGTGCACACTTCGTATTACGAAAAGTGAAGAAATAAAAAAATCCTCTTACGATTGTAAGAGGATTTTTTCATAGCAATTATACCAGTTGTGAGGAGGCTGTTTACTTTCAAAATAAACAGCACCTCGGCAAATATAATCGTTTTTTTCATATAGACTTAATGAAACCGGATTGCGAGTAAAGCAATCTAGGCGTATGCCATTGTAACCTTTCCGTCTTGCTTCACTTTCCCAAAAAGATAAAAGTACTTTACTATATCCTTTTCCTTGCGAGAGAGGATGGATAACGAAAGAGTGGACGATAAGAAAGCGTCCGTCTGTTTCTGACCAATCAATTCGTTTATATTCGGGAGACTGCCACTCGTTTAACACGACAGCACCAACGAGTGAATCGTCCTCAAACAAGCAATAGAGTTCATCTTGTTCTAAGTGATAGGAAATATGTTCTCGAGCTGGATAAGAATCATCCCATTGGTAAATTTGATTTTGTAAGAGCGCTTTTTTACATTCTGTATACATTCCATCTAATCCTTCTAATAAATCCATCGTACCTTTTCTCACGTTTAGCATGAGGCACCTCCTTATAAACAAATTGAAATATAATCGCCTTCAGAGAGTTGTTTATTTGGTTTCATTTGTTGTCCGTTCAATTGAATATCCCCACTTTTAATTTTATCCACAATGGTAGTACGGCTCCAATCTGAAATATATGTGGATAACACTTTATCAATTCGGTGGGAGCCAAAAACGATGTCTAATACAATCGTGATTTCAACTATGCCACTTTCTTTATGTTGTGTCATAGAAATGGTAGTAGTCGTTTCTGTTTGGTCTTGCTGAATCATATCGATTGTTTCCACATGATCAGTAAATGATTTATAAATGCGCAGTTTTTGATTCCACGTATGATCGTTCGGGCATTTATAAATGGCAAAGCGGTATATGTTTTTTCCATTGGCGTTATGCCTGCGAATATTCGTATCAGTAAATAGGGTATTACGTCCGCAATTTTTACAATATTTTTCGATTGTGTTTTGCTGATTTTCATATAAACTCCAAGAAAGTTGTACTTTCTGCATTTTCCTTCACCTCTTATAGTAGTGGTAAAGGAACGTAATACAGCTATTTGGATGTCTTGTAGTATGAAGACATGAGAAGTAGACAAAAATAAAAGGAGGTTCCCCAAAGAGGAACCTCCGTAAACATCATACTACAGATGCGTTACGTTCCTTTGTAATGGGAATGGGCAGACTACTCCCTTGAAAAAGCACGGTGCTTTTTTGAGAGTAATGCTATCCAATTGCTGGTCCATTACAAAGTAAATGTTGGCATACGTAGATAACGTCCTTTCTATCCAAATAGATTTGTACATAAGTATACCACAAGAGATTGAAAATTCAAAATAATTACAGTGAAAAAACACCAGCTAAAATAGCTGGTGTTTGAGATAAGTTATATAAGTTCAAATAAAAATGAGCGTAATTCTTCTGCAATTTCTTCAGTCATAGAAAATGCGTGCTCTAAGTAGCCTGGTTCGTTTAAATCGTCAGGACCGATGATTGCAAATTTATTGCTCTGCATATCAAGGACAATTGTTTTACCGTAATGACGATCGGAGTATAAAAGCGCTAAATCATGACGCTCATTTTCTCCCATAAAGCTAACGAAACGAGTTTTTGTAGCGACAGTATCGTCGTACAGAAAGAAACGTTCTTCCATACACATGGCTCCTTTATTAAATATCTAAGTTTAAGTGTGGTTTATGATCTAAATGGTGATGCGTTTTAATGAAACGTACTGTTCTTGTTTTGTAACGCATAACGATAGAATATGTTTCAGCTAAATCTCCGCCTAGGAATTTCACGCCGTCTAATAACTCACCAGCAGAAACACCTGTTGCTGAGAAGATTGCATCATCACCAGATACTAAGTCATCTAACATAAGAAGTTGACGAGGATCTTCTAATCCCATTTCACGACAACGAGCTTCTTCTTCTTCGTTCATTGGAACTAAGCGAGCTTGCATTTCACCTTCAAGGCATTTTAATGCTGCTGCAGAAATAACGCCTTCTGGAGCTCCGCCAACACCTACGAATAAGTCGATACCTGTTCCAGGTAGTGCTGTTGCGATTGATGCACCAACATCGCCATCACCAAATAATTTCACGCGAGCCCCTTTTGCACGAACACGGTCAATAATATCTTGATGACGTTCACGTTCTTGAATGATAACTGTTAGATCACGAATCTTTTTATTGTTAGCTTCTGCTACAATTTCAATTGTTTTTTCAATTGGATCATCTAAGCTAATTTTACCAGCTGCTTTTGGACCAACCGCGATTTTTTCCATGTACATATCAGGAGCGTGAAGAAGGTTTCCTTTATCTGCGATTGCGATAACTGCCATTGCATTTGCAAGACCTTTTGCAACGATGTTTGTACCTTCTAATGGATCAACGGCTATATCTACTTCTGGACCGTTACCTGTTCCTAGTTCTTCACCAATATATAACATCGGTGCTTCATCAAGTTCTCCTTCACCAATTACAACTGTACCTGCCATGTTTACTGAATCGAACATATCACGCATAGCTGTAGTTGCTGCATCATCTGCTTCATTTTTCTTTCCGCGGCCCATCCACTGTGCGGATGCTAATGCTGCTGCTTCTGTTACACGGACAATTTCTAGTGCGAGTTCACGTTCCAAGATTTCATTCCTCCAATTTCAAAAATCATACAAATATAACTATAACAAATAACGGAGAAAAGGTGAATTCGAAAAATTGTCGATTTTTTCAGAAGAAAGCGTTACAATTAAAATGTAAATGCTTTAATTTCCAGGTAGGTGACATGAATGTACTTCGTAGACAGAAAAAAAATAGAACAAATGCTAGTATGTTTAGAACGAGCAACAAATACATTTCAAGAGAAGAAGATATATGAAACCGAGTTTGAATTTTATGCATTAGAGCGCATAGCCCATCTTATGATTGATACTGTATTAGATGTAGGGAATGCGATGATTGATGGATTTATTATGCGCGATCCAGGAAGCTATGAAGATATTATCGATATTTTAATGGATGAGCGAGTGATAAGTGCAGAAGAAGGACAAGGAATGAAAGAAGTTATCCTTCTTCGAAAAATGCTTACGCAAGATTATATTCAAATGAATCATGATGAATTATATAAGACGATTCAAAAACATATTGCAGTGGTAGAGAACTACCCAGCAAATATTCGCAGTTATTTAGAGAAGGAATTAGGGCCTGTATCTGCATTTGTACCAGAATAATTATGCTTATGAGATCCCCGGGAATACCTTTTGGGGATCTTATATTGTATGTGAGAAAGAAAAGGGAAAAGGGAGAAGGGTAAAGCATGGGGGAAGCACGCACTACGAAAGACGAGATTGTCCAATTGTTGAAAGTAAAGGGAGAACATACGGTAGCAGAATTAGCTGACGTTTTAGAGATTACAGAAATGGCGATTCGAAGACATTTAAGTAATCTTGAGAAAGATGGGTTCATTTATTCTAAGATGGTCAGGCAACATGTCGGAAGACCAACTTATTTGTACGGGTTAAGTGAAAAGGGAGAAGATACATTCCCGAAAGAATATAAGCAATTTGCGATTGATATGCTAGAAGATTTAGCTCGAATGGGCGATGAAAAAATACTTCGTTACGTTTTGAAAGAAAGAACGAAGCGAATGGAAGAAAAATTGCAAAAGAGAATTAGTAATCAAAAGAACTTAGCATATAAAGTGCAAGAGGTAGCAGCAATGCAAGAGAAAAATGGTTATATGGTTCAAATAAAGAGAGATGGAGAGAACTCTTTCGTAATTGAAAAGCAAAACTGTCCGTTAAAGGAAATTGCAGAGAGATTCCCGCAAGTATGTGCAGATGAAAAAGAGATGTATAAGCGTTTATTTGCGAATGCAGATGTAAATACGCTAGCAAACATGTGTGAGGGTGATTGTAGTTGTTCTTACCAAGTAAAAGAGAAAAAATGAACGTTCTGGGGCGCTTTAAGGTAAAGCGTTTTTTTCTTTTGGAAAAGGGGGTAATATAAGAGTGGTATGATAGATGAGAACTCTAGCATAGAAGGAGAGACATAATAGATGTATAAAGGTTATTTAATTGACTTAGACGGTACGATGTATCGTGGTGAAGAACAAATTGAAGAAGCAAGCGACTTCGTGAAAGCATTAGGAGAGCGCGGCATTCCGTATTTATTCGTTACGAATAACTCAACTCGTAAACCAGAACAAGTTGCAGAAAAACTTGTTCGTTTCGATATTCCAGCGAAAGCAGAGCAAGTATTCACAACGAGTATGGCGACAGCGAATTTCATTTATGAACGTAAACAAGATGCAACTGTATACATGATTGGTGAAGAAGGCTTACATGATGCTCTTGTGGAAAAAGGATTTGAACTTGTGGATGAAAACCCTGATTTCGTTGTTGTTGGTTTAGATCGCGACATCACATATGAAAAATTAGCAAAAGCATGTCTTGCTGTACGTAACGGTGCAACGTTTATTTCTACAAATGGAGATATTGCTATTCCAACTGAGCGTGGATTATTACCAGGTAACGGTTCATTAACATCAGTTGTTACAGTATCAACAGGTGTGGAGCCAATCTTTATTGGAAAACCAGAATCAATCATTATGGAACAAGCATTAAAAGTGCTTGGCATAGGAAAAGATGAGGCATTAATGGTTGGGGATAACTACGATACGGACATTTTAGCGGGAGTAAATGCTGGTATGCATACCCTTCTTGTCCACACTGGAGTCACAACTGTGGAGAAGTTAACAGAATACGAAGTTCAACCGACGCAAGTTGTGCATAACTTGACGGAGTGGATTGAGAAGATGTAATGAAATGCAGGTAACCGGAAGAGGTTACCTGTTTTTTTATGCACAATTGCATATGTACTATAAGTATATAAAATGTAAAATTTAAATGTAATGATGTAAGGGGGAGAGAATAAGAATGTACTGGATGTCATGTATTATGTTTGTTTTTACATTATGTGTTTTGTTTTTTATTCTATGGAAGATATATAAAATAAATGAAATGAAAAAAAGCGCAGGAAAACTCATTGCAATGTATCCTCGGGTGAAAAGACGTTGGGTTGCATTACTTGGACCAGCATATTTCATTGGACAATGTATGTATATATATGCTCAATATGTAAGTGGTGATATTGGCACACTTGAACAGTTTCTCATTCAGTCAGGTAGTTATGCTGTAGCAAGTTGTTTTATGACTTTAATAGCCATCCATCTTATTAAAAGTGTAAAAATATATGAAAAAGGTGTAGTAGACGGATTAAACTTTTATTCATACGAAGAATTGAAAGGCTATAAAACATCAACATGGGAAAATCCAAAAGAAAATATATTTTTATATCGCGGGCGAGAAAAAATGAATGACAATGTGAATTTACTTATTAGACAGGAAGATATGAATGAATTAGAAAGCATTCTTCAAAGGTATATTCCGAAATTAATGATGAAATGAAAAACTCCGGTTGTTAAAGCCGGAGTTTTTTTATTAAAATGCACGATTCACAACATCTTTAACCTCTTCAAGATATTGTTTACGCACACTGTCATCCACAGAAGGAACACTTGTATAGAATGTATGCTCAAGTGTTTCAATGCCTGTAAATTCAAAAATACCAACATCTGCTGTTTTTTTCATTGCATCAAACATACCGCCTGCTGTGTATACTTCTTTTGAATTTCCCATCGTAGATAATAACAATCCTTTTTTACTGCTTAATAACTTTTCAATACCATTTTCACCGTAAGCATAAGCGAAGCCGTGGCTAAATACACGGTCAACGTATCCTTTTAAAATAGCAGGAAGACCCGCCCACCAAACGGGGTAAATGAATGTAATACTATCAGCCCAAGAGATATGCTCTTGTTCTTCTTTAATATCTTCTGGTGTGTTTCCTTGGGAAAGTGAGATGAAATCGGAAGCACCTAATACTGGATTGAAGTTTAATTCGTATAAATCACGAACGCGTACTTCATGACCTTTTCCTTCTAATTCACTTTTTACAGTTTCTAAAATTGCATGGTTAAAGCTTTCTGTATTCGGGTGTGCATAAACGATTACATGTTTCATTGTTCTTCCTCCTACTTGTGGATATGTGAATAGTTTTTAAATATTCGTGTAACTATTATGGTTACTTTCGTTGCGAGAGTCAACTTTTCTGACGTGAGAAATAAAGTGAAATTTTAATCGGTGGGGGCTATCCATCCCGCACTGATTATTTGCTTACACTAATCGGGCACTTACTGCCGTTTAATATAAATGTTAGTATGTGACAAAAAAATACAAAATAGTAGGGATTTTGCATTTTTGAATAGAATATATAGATTGGTAAATAGAGAGAGAAGGGGATATCGGGATGAATATTATTGAAATTGAAGGGTTAGAAAAATCGTTTGATATTGGAGATAGTAAAGTAAAGATCTTAAAAGATATTAATCTTCAAATTCAAAAAGGAGATTTTGTTTGTATTATGGGGGCAAGTGGATCGGGGAAAACGACCTTACTTCAGCTGTTAGGTGGATTAGATATTCCATCAGTAGGTAGTATTCGAGTTGATGGTACGGAGATTTCAACATTAAAAGAAAAAGAGCTCGCTTTATTTAGAAGGCATAAAATCGGTTTTATTTTTCAACAGTTTAATTTAATTCCAGTGTTTAATGCGGAGGAAAATGTAGGGTTGCCTTTATTATTAGATAATGTTTCGCAAAAAAAGGCAACGGTGACAGCAAATCGTTTATTAGAACTCGTTGGATTGAAAGGAAAAGAAAAGCATTTACCAGCACAGTTATCAGGTGGGCAACAGCAAAGGGTTGCGATAGCAAGAGCCTTTGCAAATGAGCCAGCTATTATATTAGCTGATGAGCCAACAGGGGCGTTAGATTCAGAAAACAGCAAAAATATTATTGCGGCACTTCGCAATGCATGTGATGAATTAGGGCAAACAGCTGTCATTGTAACGCACGATCCGTTCGTAGCGGCCCATGCTGATAAAGTCGTTTTCTTATTAGATGGTGAGGTGATTCATGAGCATGCTGAAAGTAAAGGATGGAAATTTCGAAATATCCCGCAACAAGTTATCCACATTCAAGAGATTATGAATCGTCACTTTAAAGTAGGAGGTAAAGGTGATGCGATGGGTAATTAAGTATGCGGTAAAATCGATGAAACAAAATTGGTTGCGAAATATGTTGATTGCCCTCGGTGCAGCTTTAGGTGTTATGTTAGCGACGATGTTATTGCTAGGCAATCAATCAGTAGAGCAAAGTGTGAAGGAACAAGTAGTAAGTCGGTATGGAGATTATAATTTACAATTTGGCTATATAAAAAATGATATGTATTTAAATAATGAAAGTTTAAAAGGAATAGATGGCTTAGAAAATGCTGAAAAAATATCAAAAGTACTTATACCATATCCTTTCCCACACTATAAAGAGTTATCGGGGAAACCGTCCTATTGGGGTGTTGAGCAAGATTCTCCAGAAATACATTCTTATAAAATATTTGAAGGTCGATATCCGAAAGAAGGGGCTGAAGTAGCACTAACAAAAGGGTATACAGACCGTGAAAATATACGGGTGGGAGATACAATTAAACTTCCATTCCCACAGCATGGAGAAAAGACTGTGAAAGTCGTCGGTATTTTAAATCCACCGTTAATGGCGGCAATGGGGCATGGGGCTTATTTTCCCATCCATTGGCTTCAAAAAGAATTAAATCTACTAAATCAGTTCAATCTCGTTCAAGTGAAAACAGCCGATGTAAATGTGAAGAGAGCGATTGCTCTTGATGTAAATAAGAAGATAGAAAATATAAAGGTGGACCAACGTACTTATGTAGATAAGGCATTTGAACGACTAAATGTAATGAAGCCATTAATTTTTAGTTTAGGTGGTATTGCCTTATTTGTTGTAGCTCTTTTAATAATGGGAAGTTTCTTCTTATCTGTCAGAAGTCGATTTAAGCAATGGGCATTATTACGTGCACTCGGTAGTAATCCAAATCAAATTATATTAGTCGTCTTATTAGAGGCTTTATGTATTGGGGCAATCGGATCGCTAGCAGGAGTTATTCTTGGAGCAGGTACGCAAACAATCGCTGCATCATTTATTAATAAATGGGTGAATATTGAGGGGGCAGGGAAAGAATCATTCTCGATTTCAGGCGAGATTTTACTCATTACGTTTTTACTAGGAATTGTTATGTCTATTATAGGGGCTATTATACCAGCCTTCATGGTTAGAAAGATTCCACCAGTTCAAGCGCTTAGGCCAGGTCTTCCTAGTAATGAGAAAAAAGAAAAAAGGTGGAGTGCTTTTAGTGGTAGCATTTTAATTATTGGTACTGTTATTGGACTAACGGGTAACGTATTAGAGCGTTATATCGGTTTTAATCCAAGTGCGATAGGTGCGCTGTTATTTGCGGTCGGTTTGTTATTTGCGATTCCGTTATTTATTCGGATGATAGCACCAGTGATTGCAAAACCACTTCAAATGATATTACGAATTGAAACGACGATTAGTAGCCGAAATGTCATTCGTTATCGAAATAAGGCGGCTGTGTCCGTTGCTATATTAGCATTTGGTTTTATGTTAGCACTTGTTGGAACGATGTATGTAAATTCTATGTATGAAGGTATGAAAAAAGGATTACAAAAACATTTACCAGCGGACTTAGTAGTAAGAATTCCGGTAGAGTCGCAAGGAATAGAAACATTACCGTTTAGTTGGATGGAGAAGGTTAGAAAAATTGACGGTGTAGAGGCGAGTGTTGGGAATGCTACAGACTTTACAGCAAAGCTTGTGAATTATGACTTTAAAAAAGCGAATCAAGAGTGGTATGAACATGCGAGGAAAAATGATTTTGAACCTGATTTGATGGAAGTTGTGGGAAATGATATTGTCGCGTATCAAAAAGTAACGAGAGCGAAGGTGATTGAAGGAAAAGATTTAAATAAGCCATTACAAGATGGTGAGGGAGTCATTACGAAGGAAACGGCTAAAAAATTAGGGATTCAGTTGCATGATACGTTTGAAGTACAAGGAAAGGGAAAAGAAAAACAAACGATTAAAGTCGTTTCGATTATTGAGCAAGGATTAAGGTTAAGAGGATCAGATGTTTTCGTAAATGAACAATGGGCTCGCGATAAGTTTCACGTACAAGGATATGAAGCAATTCAAATTATGACTAATTCTAATCAATCATTTGAAGCGATTAAGAAGCAAGTAAAAGAAATTACAAAGAATAAAGAGAATGTAGAAGTTATAAACAGTTATGATTTATTGAAAGAACAAGAGCAGTTATTATCGCAAATGATGATGTTAATTCGCTTGTTAGTTGTAATTGTTTTCATTATTTCTGGTATAGGGTTAATGAATGCGATTGTCTCAAGTTTACATGAAAGACGTGCTGAAATTAGTATGATTCGTGCGGTAGGAGCTATTCCGAAGCAAATGAGACGGATCGTTTTATTAGAGGGAACTTTACTTGGAGCGATAGCTGGTTGTATCGGCATTTTTGGTGGGATTTTGTTTAGCTATATCGTGTTATCAAGCTTAGAGTTAACGGTTATTATTATTCCGTATAATCAAGTTTGCATATTAGCTTTTGCTAGTGTGGTGCTTGGAGCAGGGGCAGCGATGATTGCTTCATTACAATTAAGAAAGTTCAAATTAAGTGATACTTTAAAGGAATTATCGGCATAAAAGATTGCTATACCCCGCTCATACAAAGAACAAAGAAGACAAATAAAATGATGACAATACCAATACCGAAGTTAAATACGAGAGTACTATCCATATATGTAACCTCCTTGTTTTAAAGTGAAAAGCACTCTAGTCAGAGTGCTTTTTATTTTGAATCTCCCGTAACGTACTTCACAACTTTTAGAAAGGGATTCATGCGTGTAAAGAGTTACATTATTTTATGCGTTTATTTTGGGGAATGAGTAAGTCCTTATGAAATATAGAAAAAAGACACTCTTTCGAGTGTCTTTTATGATGACAAAATGTGTCAATTGCTTGAGTTCGATAAGACGCTAATTTCCGTTTTAACGCCTTTTCTTTAATCAAGAAGTGTAGCAACAGCGATTCAAATAAATTGTACCATTTGTGTAATGTTTGTGTGCATGCAATTCTGCATATTTCAATTAGAGGGAAATAAGGTGCGGAGAATGAATGAGTATATAGAACAATTGATAAGGAGAGAGAAGGATGGATATACATAAGTTAACGGTAGAAGAAGCAAATGAGATAAATACGTGGACGTACGAGGAACCATATAATTTATATAGTTTTTCAGGCGAGAAAGAAGTGATAGAAGAGATATTAGATGGAACGTATTATGGCTGTTGTGACGATCAAGGAGAGTTCATCGGCTATTTTTGTTTTGGGGAAAATGCACAAGTACCAGGGGGAAGAGATGCTAATTTATATGGTGGAGAAAATCTGATTGATATCGGACTTGGTATGAAGCCGGCGTTAACAGGGAAAGGAATGGGGAAAGAATTTTTCAAAGCTGGAATAGCGTTTGCCACGAAAGAGTTTAATGCAAAAATGTTTCGATTAAGTGTAGCAACATTTAATACAAGAGCAATTACGCTATATAAAAATATAGGTTTTCAGCAAGGACCTATCTTTTTGAGCCGCGGAAGAGAATTTATGCTCATGGAATATGAAAGACCGTCAGCATAAAACTGACGGTCTAGAAAGCATTATTATTATTCCGAGTGATCAGCTCGGTGCGCTAAACGGCTTGAAGCAGCGGCAGCGATTCCGCCAACGATATCATCAAGGAATGTATGCACTTTGCCAGTTGATTTATCATTTAAGTATTCTAAAATACCAGGTTTTAATTTATCGATATATCCAAAGTTCGTGAAACCGATAGAGCCGTACACGTTAACGATAGAAAGTGCGATAACTTCATCAATTCCGTATAAGCCTTCATCACGTTTTACGATATCTTGTAACGGCGCACTTAACATTCCTTTTTCAGCAAGGACATCGAGTTCGATACCAGTAATTAGTGCGTTTTGTACTTCACGTTTTGATAATACACGCTCAACGTTATAACGGCATTCTGACATCTCTAAATTTGGATGATATTTTTTTTGAAGAAAATGAACAAGTTCAGCAATATCGTCAATTGTTACACCGCGTTCTTGTAATAGTTGTAATGCTCTTTCTTGTAGTTGATTTGATTCTTTCATGTTTATCACCTTTTTTTCTTTTTAGTATTTGTATACGTTTCGTTGCTTTATCATGTGCATAGGAATGAAAGGCGAGCACAAGCTCATATATATAAAGAAAAACCATAGGTGGCGACTGCGATGATTCAGCATATTTATGAGCATTATCACATGCATGTTAAAGAATTAATCCCCCTTGGCCCCTATAAAAGCTTTTGGATTCGCAACAAAATTTATGTACTTGTTCCAATTGGAGAAATGGAGGAAGAAGTACTTGTAGAGATGAAAAAGCTCAGTGACTATATGAACCAGCAAGGGGATATGACTGTAGCGACTTTCGTTCCGACTATACACGGCTACTATGTAAGTGAGATAGAAGAACAAAATTACTGCTTATTAAAAGGTATGCGCACGTTAGAACGACATGCTATGTCATTAGGAAGTGAGCTTTCTATATTCCATAAACGAGGTGCATTCTTTCCAGAAGAAATTGAGCAATTAAGCCGCATTGGTGAATGGAAAGCGTTATGGGAAAAAAGGCTCGATCAATTAGAAAAATTTTGGCAATCACAAGTGATGAACCACCCTACAGACGTATTCGATCAATTGTTTATCGAATCCTTCCCGTATTATTTAGGAGTTGCGGAAAATGCAATTCAGTATGTTGTCGATACAGAGATGGATGATACGCCACAAATGACCGATGCGGCAACAATTTGCCAGGAGCGATTTACACCTTTATTATGGCATCAAATGAAGCGTCTAAAACTTCCTTTTGAGTGGGTGTATGATCATCCCACTCGAGATATAGCAGAATTGATTCGCTATATGATGATTGAAAAGAAGAAAGACTGGGAGCAAACAATCGTTCAATTTGTTACAGATTATGAACGCAATTATTCGCTATCCTCATTTGGTTGGCGCTTATTATTTGCAAGGCTCCTGTTCCCGCTCCACTATTTTGAAACGGTCGAACGATATTACCAAACTGGGAATGAAGAACAAAAAAGTATATATAGAGATCGTTTAGAAGCTATTTTACATGATGTGAACCGCTCTGAGCAATTTATGAGGAATTTTTATGGATCACTTCGTTTGCCAATTGATAAGTTAGGGATTAGAAAATTAGATTGGCTATCTTAAAAGTATAAAAAAGAGACCGATTGAGGTCTCTTTTTTATACCGCAATTGTATGTAATACATTATGCTCCTACCTGTCGATCTGCACATATATTTAAAATGAATTGATTTCTTTCGATTTTTTCATTTACTTTACTCAATAATTCTTGCTGGATTTCTTTAAATAAAAATTGATAGCTTGTATTCCATGTTGGTATAACGGACGAAAGGCCTAATAAATATTCTTTTTTCTCTTCTAGTTCTTGAATTGTTAAAAAAGTGTTCCCCATTTTTGGCATGTGTCGTCCCCCTATGTTTTTTACTTCATCCCGCTATTTGTGGGAATCGGGATGCCCGTAAACACCCACTGATTATAGTTTCACTTTATATGTGTGAACGATTCACTATATAGTATTAATTATCGCATTTTTTGAGAAGGATTTCCAATTTTGTTTTATGATGTTAAAGTAGAAGTGTTATTTGAATAAAAAAAGAGACCCATTGGGGTCTCTTTCTAGGAAGCGATTCTGAACGAGCCGCTTCTGCTTTTAATTAATATCTAGCTCCAGCGGCTAAAATGTTCGGTGGCTTCGCTTCTTCCGCCGAGGCACATTTTGAACGAGCCGCTTCCGCTTTTAATTAAAATACTTGCTCTACTTCAATAACGCCTGGTACTTCTTCAAGTAACGCGCGCTCGATACCAGCTTTTAGTGTGATTGTAGAACTTGGGCAGCTTCCGCATGCACCCATAAGGCGTAATTTTACGATACCTTCTTCAATGTCTACTAATTCAACGTCTCCGCCATCGCGAAGTAAGAACGGACGTAATTTATCTAGTACTTCTAGTACTTGTTCTTGCATATGTGGGTTTTCCATTTTTATCGACTCCTTTCATCAGTTTTATTATAATCAAGATAGAGGGGAAAATCTATTTTTTCTGTTCTTGTTTTATTGTCGAAATATTTTATCATGTGTACAACGTGTTTTTTCAGTATAGGGGTATGGAATAAGTTTGTAAAATGATGTGCTTATGTACTAAGACATCTGAATATACTGTTAGAACAAGAAGTGGGGGAGAAGAAATGGTTAATGTGCAAGTGTATGGGACGAAAGTAATTTGTGCGAGCTGCGTCGGAATGCCATCTTCAACAGAAACGTTTGAGTGGTTACAAGCGGCGATTGGTCGTAAATATGAAGGACAAGAAAATAAATTTAATTTCGAGTATATTGATTTTCAACAAGAACAAGAAGATGAAGATAAAAAAGCATTCGCAGAGCGCGTAGTAGAAGAAGATTTATTTTATCCAGTCGTTCTTGTGAATGGAGAGATTGTTGGAGAAGGAAATCCTCGTTTGAAGGATGTTTACGAGGAAATCGAGAAATATTTATAAAGCAGGAAGCCTTTGCGAATTTGCGAAGGCTTTTTTTAATGGAGGGATAGATGTGGAGAATGGAATAAAACAAGCTTTACCAGCAGAAGTAAAGCAGTTAATGGAGCAGTACATAGTAGGGTTAAAAGAAATTTTTTTAGATGGAAAAATAGTCGGAGTATATGTTTACGGCTCTATTGCGCTAGGTGCATTTCATATAGAAACGAGCGATGTTGATTTTGTTGCAGTACTAAATGATTCCGTGAATGAAGCTGAAAAACAACAAATTGTAGAACTGCATAAGAAAATGAGTGAAAGTACGCTAGGTAAAAGAATGGACGGTATGTATATTCCGCTTGCTGACTTAGGGAAATACAATCATGAAATAAATGAGTACGTGTATTGTGCAGATGGTAAGGCGAATATAGGTCATTGGGATATTAATGCGGTCACATGGTGGACATTAAAAAATCAAGGCATTACAGTTATCGGGAAAGAAGTAGAAGACCTTCCACTTCAAATAAAGTGGGATGATGTAGTCAATACAATGCAATACAACGTAGAACAGTACTGGAGTGAAAAAGCGAAGCAGCCATATTTATTTTTCATAGAAGAATGGGTAGAATCAGCTGTCGTTACGATGGGGCGTATTTTATATACGTTAGATCATAAAACAATTGTTTCAAAAGATAGAGGATTGCAATACTTGTTAGAACGCTCAGCGAAAGAATGGGAGCCTTTATTAAAAGAAGTAGAGCGAATGAGGTATGATCCAAAGGAGAAGAAGAAACTTTCTATTTGGAGAAGGGCTGATATGACGAAGAGATATTTGCTTAGTTTAATTGAGGAGTGTAGGGGGAAATGGTAGAGAAAATAGTAAAAGCATCCTTTGTATGAAGGATGCCTTTACTATTGTTATATAATGAAAAAGTACTTTACACGGAATGAGAATTCGAAAGATAATATAAAAAAATATGTAGGCGAGGAAAGCAGATGAGTAAATATAAATTACATATAAATAAAGAACAACTATGGAAAGGTTGTATCTTAAAGTCGATTGCAGATGCAATTTTTGTAGCACATGCTCCTGATTTTTCACACGAAAGTTCATGGGATGGATTTAACTACAGTATGCAAGATAGTCAAGGTGGACAAGGGACAATTACTTTTCATCCGAATTACACGATCGTATGTCTTCAAGATGTGAATAGCGAGAGAATTGAAGAGTGGATTGATGCGGCAAATTATTTTGAAGGGGCACCTTCGGAAGTAATAGACATTGCGAAAGAGGAAGCACTTCAATACGTATTAGAAGAAGTAGAAGGCGAAACAGTTCCTTTTATTACAACTGCATTTTGGATTGAGGATAGCGGTGCGTATTCAATTGATCCATTTGAAGAGATGGAAGAGCACGGTGGATTTTTATTAGAAATTCCATTACTTGATACGGAAGCAGCAATTGAAAGACTGGAAGAAGAGTATGAACTGACAGCGGAACAAATAGAACTTTTACAATTCGTGTATGAGAGAAAAATCCAAAATCCAAATGAGAAAATTAAGTTGTCTAAAGAGGAAGTAGCAATGATTGGGACGGATGATAGTGAAGGGTTAGAAGTGAGTAAAGCGTCATTTGAAGAAATGAATATTACTTGGTAGTTGTAGGAGGAAATATAAAAAGTGTGATAAAGGACTAGTAGAAAGCACAATGTAAATGTACATTGTGCTTTCTACTAGTTTTTTTATATACATATCAATTTCATGAAAGAATACTTTTTCTTTTTCCTCGTTATTAAGATGCACAGAGCAATGTAAATATTGCTGTAAGTAGCGATTAGCTTGTTCGTACTGTTTTAATTTGTAGGAAGAAAAACAGGTAAGAAGCAGAAATGTTTTTTCTTGTAATATTGGAACGACAGCTAGTAACGGAGTAATGGAATGTATATTTATTTTTGTTAAATTTTCATAAGACGCCCACGTTTGAAACCAGTCGAAAATAGTAGAAAGGTAATTCGGAATGTCGATAGTTTCATGTGAAACATTATGCAATATGGAACGTAGTGAAGTTTTGTGAAAAAACATCTTCTGTCCAAACTATGCACTTCATATTTAATCACCTGAAATAGTAGTTTTATGAACTTTATTTTATATATTATAGTATGACTAAAGCTAGATTATTTTAAGAGAGAATGGAGAAGATATCATGATTAACCATAATAAAATTAAACAACTTTTAGAATATGTAGATCGTGCTGAGGATAATGAAATTGAGCTAGAGTATGAATCTGAACCTATGACGATAGAATTGTTTAATAGTGAAGAAATAGAAGAAGGACAACTTGGTTATAGCTTTGATGAAGAAGGGCAAAGCTTAACCGGGAATGAAGAAGGAGATTGGAAAGAGGGATGGATTGTAATTGGAATAGATTCGTATCTCGGTGATCCAATCTTTGTAGATAGTAATGATGAAAAATGCCCGGTTTATACAGCTTTGCACGGTGAGGGTGATTGGGAGATAGAATGTATAGCGGAACGTATAGAAGATGTTATTGAGAAAGTGAAGGGTAGTGTGGAATAAATAAAAATAGTATTTCAATATAATCAAGAAGGGGAGGAGTATGAAAAATTTTTAAATTGAACTACATAAACTGCCGACAGAAAATACTGGAGAAATAATACTTAGTATAGATGAGAGTATTGTATTTCAAGAAAAAACAGACATAATAGACCCGATTTGTCAGTTTTTTGACGCTTGGGTCGAGTTTTTTAAATATGATGATGCTACAATTTTCTTAGATGAATATGAAAAAAAGGTGGAATTTAAGAATAATGAAACTGCCTAAAAATATAGTTGAAGTAGATTTTATTGTATCAATTGAGGAAATTAATGATAGATTATTTATTAGTTGTGTAAGTGGAAATATGTTTTAAATAGTAGAAAGTTAATTTGTGAAGTCTTTTAAGTCGAGATTTTAGGTTAAACCATACCATAATAGTAATTTATATAATAGGAGTAGGATGTGTCCAAATGATTTTGGGGCATCTTTTTTTGTGAACATACAAAACATTTAACTTAGTGTATTAAACGTATGATTCATAAGTATTTTAATATATTTTAAAGTAAAATGAAATAATAAACGGATAATTGTCGGAATATATTCGATTTCCGTTCATTTTTATGAAATATATGTACTTTTTGTTAGATTCCTTCTTTTTGTACATATACAATACCTGTATATAGAAATAAGAAAAGGATGATGTACGTGAAAGACACTGTTTTACAAGAAACAATTTCTCCACAAGAGTTACATAAGATTGTTCAAAAGAATACGGCGTATTATGACTTTAAATGGGGAAAAGTAGAAAATCCAGCACAAGGGAATACGTGGAATTGGGTAGCCTTTTTCTTCCCAACTTTTTGGTTAGCTTATCGTAAAATGTATAAGTTGTTTATTATACTTACGTTATTGGCGGTACCTAGTATCGTTGTAACTCCTTTTATAGATATTCCAGATGGGATTTATTTAACAGTTAGTTTAGTTCTTCAATTAGGAATGATGATATTTACTGGATGGCAAGGAAACCGTTTATATTATAAGCATGCTATTCGAGTTTTACATAAGGAAGAAGATATGCCGGATCATAAGAAGGCGTATTACTTACAATCAAAGGGCGGCGCTAGTGCTGCTGGTATGATTGGTTTACAAGTTATAGTGGGGATAGTGTTTGGTGGAGCTATGTTCGGACTTTCTCTTTTACCAACTGAGCCGAATATTAAAAATGTTGTTCGTTCAAGTGATGAAGGATTTACTTTAGAGGTTATGACTGATAATCCAACTTGGAAGTTCGTGAAGAAAGAAAAAGAGTATGACGTAGTAGAGTTTACTGGTTATGACTATACAGAGAAGAAAAACGTAAAAATTAAATTCGCTGTTTATTTCAGTGAAGGTTACTTTGAATGGCAAGAAGTATATGAGAATAATAAGAAGTTAAGTGAAGAAGAGTTAGAAGAGTATCAATTTTATATTGAAGAGAATGGTTGGGGGTTCTAGTGAGAACTCATTCATTTTGAAAAGAAGAATCTTGTGAAGGTTCTTCTTTTTTATTGTAAACACCATACGAATTGAAATTTTGTAAAATACAATAAAAAATGAGAATTTGAGGTAGGCTTGTCAATAACGTAAGACTATGGCACTATAAAGAAATGCTATACAAATTTTATTTATCGACATGTAAACATCAAATTTGATTTTTACGTATAAATAATGAACGGAGGAAATGAATTTATGGCTACTTTACCAAATTGTCCAAAATGTAATTCAGAATATACGTATGAGGATGGCGTTCTTTTCGTATGTCCAGAATGTGCTCATGAGTGGGGCAAAGAAGCAGAAGCTGAAAATAATGATGGTGCAAAAGTTGTAAAAGATGCAAACGGAAACGTTCTTCAAGATGGTGATGCTGTTACTGTAATTAAAGATTTAAAAGTAAAGGGTACTTCTTCAGTTGTGAAGATTGGTACGAAAGTAAAGAGTATTCGTCTAGTTGATGGAGATCATGATATTGATTGTAAAATCGACGGTTTCGGAGCTATGAAGTTAAAATCACAGTTCGTTAAGAAGGCGTAAGACAAATAAAAAGAGGAGGCTATTCGCCTCCTCTTTTTATTATGTCACTTTTTGTCGGTAAATCGATATTTCGTACAAAATCGTTGATATATTCTGAGTTATGATAGATATATTTGAAAAATCGTTGATATATTGTAAGTTATGATAGATATATTGAAAAAATCGTTAATATAATTTCATTCGCCGTGAACTACGCACGATTCACCTCGCATCATAGTCAATTCCTTTCAACTGACAGCGCTTATTAAAGAATGTTTTATATCCAAGCTGTAAGAAGATAATGACAGCGAAAGCAGTACTCCCTGAAATACCGAGTATGATAGCAATTTGATATTGAATTGCTGTAAACGGTGATACACCGGATAATATTTGACCGGTCATCATACCGGGTAAGCTTATAATTCCCATACCGACCATGGAATTGATTGTTGGTAAAATAGCAGAATCAAAAGCGTCCCTTATGAGGGGAGCAGTTGCTTCTTTCGGTGTTGCGCCGAGCATAAGGGCACCTTCAATATGATCTCTTTGAGATTTCATATTGTTTAAAAAGGTGTTTGCCCCGAGGCAAATACCGGTCATAGCATTACCGATTAACATGCCGGCAATAGGAACGATATATTGCGGTGCATACCACGGATTATGCCCGATAATAACAAAGATAAATAGTAGTAATGGTCCGATTGATCCCGCAACCATGGAAAGAGCGGCTACACGTTTTAATTCTTTGGACATCGGAATATTAACTCGTTTATAAATATTAAAAATAGCAAATGTAGTAATAGAAGTAATGAGAGCAATTGTATAAAATGGATTACTGTTTTCAAATATGTATGTAAGGACATATGCAACAAGTACGAGCTGAATGGTCATCCGGAATGTTGCGATCGCAATTTGTTTCTCGCGAGGTATCCCTTTTAATCTTACAAGTCCGATTAAAATAAGAATGAAAATATAGGCAGCAGCAAGTTGCCAAATTTGGAGTTCAATAACGCCCTTCAACTGAGAGCACTCCCTTTCTAGTTGCACCGTTTGTTTTACTAATTTCAATAATATCGTCTGCAATTTCTTCTGGAAGTTGTTGCGAGTGCGTGATGAAGATAACGGTTTTTTTCTTTTCTCTTGCGAGTATAGTGAATTGCTTCATAACGCGGCGTTCTGTATCACTATCTAATGCCGAAGTTGGTTCATCTAATAAATAGACAGGCGGATCCATAAGTATGATGCGAGCAAAAGCAAGCCGTTGTTTTTCCCCGCCTGATAATGAAGCGGCGTTGTCTTCTAAATTTTTATTTAAGCTAACAGTCGTTAATGCATTCTGCAAAGTATCATCACTTGGAGATGGTTTTTCAGAAAGACGAAGTCCCATTAATAGATTGTCTTTAACTGTTCCGTCAAAAATAGGTGGAGTTTGTCCGAGCATAACTACGTCACGGCGTAATTGAATAGGGGGATAATCAGAAATTGGTTTTCCGTTATATTCGATTGTACCGGATGTTGGAGATTGTAAATCATTTAACATGCGAAGTAATGTACTCTTTCCGCTCCCACTTTCACCGATAATACAAGTGATTGTCTCTTTTTGAATCTGTAAATAAGGAATGTGTAGTATATCTTTATATGTAACGTCTTTTAATATAAACATAAATTGCTCCTTTCTGATTCTAGTTATATCGTATCAAAAAAGAGAGAGAAATAGAAAAATAAGGTTATAAAGAGCAACGTTTTTTCTTCGTCTTGAGTTTTATTAATAAGTTAAGTAAACAATCTAATTCTTGACTGAAAGAAATTACTTTATCATGAGTGAATCCGTACATTTCAACGAGATAGATCAATTCTTTCTTCTTCGCTTCTATTCGATCGTGTAGTTTCGTCAAGTTCATAAGTGAAATGTAATGCCTCCTATAAAAGTATTTATCACATAAAAAATAAGACCGAATGAATTCGGTCTTAAAGGAAATAATAAAAACAACTTACAAATAGCATACACTTTTCATCAATAGTTTTTAATATAAAAATAGAAAATTTTGTGAATAAATATTGAGAAAAAAATTCTGATAATTTCTGTTTATGAAAAAAATTTTTTCAACTGATGAAAAGAGGCTGCCTACATAGTAGACAGCTCGTAAAGTATTAACCGTTATGATATTTATACATCCAAAGAAGACCGGATTTTAATAATCTCGGTACACGTCCCATTAATGGTTGGTTTGCTAGTAAACCAAATCCGTGTTTTTTGCCGAGGGAACCGAGAACACCTTTTAATTTAATAACAGGTAGTTCATCAGGAAGTGGTTCATTATTCCAACGTTTTAATAATATTTGGACAATTTGTTCTCCTTGACCTTCAGCAAGTTGAGCAGATGGTGCGTGTGGAAGTGCTGCACAATCTCCTACAACGTAAACGTGCTCGTCATTTGGAATATTGTGATATTTTGTTAAAACAACCCGTCCGCTACCATCTTGTTCAACCGGAAGGTTTCGAACAACTTCATTTGCTTGAATACCAGCTGTCCAGACGATTGCATCACATGCAAGAGGTTCATCGTGGTTGTACACAATATTTGGTTCGACTTTGGTAATGTTAGAGTTTCGTATAATGGTAACGTTATGTTTTATAAACCATTCTTCTACATATCTACTTAATTTCTCTGGATATGGGAATAAAATTCTATCTTTTCTATCAAATAAATAGATTTTTAAATCAGAACGGCTCTCACGAAGTTCACTTGCTACTTCAACGCCACTTAAGCCAGCACCAACGACAGCAACTGTAGCATTCGGTTCTAGGCCATTTAATTGTTCATATGTCTTACGTGTTTGTTCAATTGATTGTAGACTGTGTGTATATTCCTTTGCCCCAGGAACGTTATGATATTTATCTTCACAGCCAAGTCCGATAATTAAATCATCATATTGGATTGCTTCACCGCCATCAAGATGAACAGCTTTTTCTTCGAGATCAATATTTGTTATTGTGCCGTATTGAATATTGAGGCGTGGGTGCTCAGGAAACGGTATGCGAATATGCGTTTCTGAAATTGTACCCGCTACTAATGCATAATATTCAGTTTTGAAACAATGGTATGGTACTTTGTCGATTAATGTCACCTGTACATCATCTGGAAGTTGGTTGCTTGGAAGTAGCCGTTGCAGAATTCTCATTCCACCGTAGCCACCACCTAGTATTACGAGGTGTTTCATGATGGATTACCCCTTTTCTGTTGAAATGTCCCCTAATCCTAAAATTTTATATTAATAAAATATTTCGACTTTACTCAATCAAATTATATCGAATTTGTGAACAAATAACAATGCATGAATGAATACTCTGTTGTACAATAAGAAGAAAAGTAAAGTAAACTGTTTTCCTTTTCTAGTTACTATTTCATTATGAAGGCCGAAAAGCAGTGTTGTGAATATATTTATATAGAAAAGAATATTTGCTTTGAAGTGAAACAGTGAAGGAATTGAATAGTTTAGTAAGTGTAATGAAAACAACAAGAAACAGCTTAGTTTTCTTCTTATAGATGAAGTCAGAAGGTAATTTGTTTTGTAGTACAGGGGGGATAATTTTGATTAAACCGTTAATTGAATTTTGTGTAGGTAACCTCGCGAGTGGTTCACAAGCAGCTTTAGAGAAATTAGAAAAAGATCCGAATTTAGATGTAATGGAGTATGGATGTTTAGGATATTGTGGTATTTGTTTTGAAGGCCCATTTGCCCTTGTGAATGGTGAAGTAGTACAAGGATCGACAGTAGAAGAGCTTGTTAATAATGTATATGAGTATCTGGATGAAAATCCAATGTTTTAAGGTGTTGCGAATGGGCAGCACCTTTTTCCATTAGGTAAAATATTATTTCGCAGGGTAGGATAATACGGAATATAAATAAAAAAAGGCCCTTTTAGAAGGGCTTTTTTCCTACACAATTTGTGCAAGAATGGCTCATCGCCAAATGTTGTCAAATATGAGAAACGGGGGACATTCATATTGTGTTCTAAAAGCATGCATTCTATACTTAAAATAAAAAATTATTTTTGGAGTGAATACAAATGAGCCAATTTTCTTTTACAAAAATGCATGGTCTTGGCAATAGTTATATATATGTAAATATGTTTGAGGAACAAATTCTTGAAGAAGATTTAGCTCTTGTGGCGGAAAAAGTTTCAAATATTAATACTGGTATTGGGGCAGATGGAATGATTTTAATTTGTCCTTCTGACGTAGCTCCGGTGAAAATGCGCATGTTTAATAACGATGGTTCAGAAGGGAAGAGCTGCGGCAACGGTTTACGCTGCGTAGCGAAATATGCGTATGAGCATAAACTAGTAGAAGAAACAGTTTTCGCAATTGAAACGTTAGCTGGAATTGTAACGGCTGAAGTAACGGTAGAAGATGGTGTAGTTACATTAGTAAAAATCGATATGGGAGCACCACGTTTAACACGTGCAGAAATCCCGATGCTTGGTGAAGGTGAAACACCGTTTATTCGTGAAAACTTCTTATACAATAATCATCGTTATGCATTTACAGCTGTTTCAATGGGGAATCCGCATGCGGTTATTTTTGTTGATGATGTAGAAAAAGCGCCACTTACAACACTTGGACCAGTCCTTGAGACACATGAAATGTTCCCAGAGCGAGCAAATGTTGAATTTATCGAAATTTTGAATGATGACGAGATGAACTTCCGTGTTTGGGAACGTGGATCTGGTGTAACACAAGCTTGCGGGACAGGAGCATGTGCTGCAGTTGTAGCTGCTATTTTAAATGGAAAGCTGGAACGTGGTAAAGAGATTACAGTTCATTTAGCTGGCGGCGATTTAATGATTGCATGGACAGAAGAAGGAAATGTGTTAATGAAAGGACCTGCGGAAGTAATTTGCCGTGGAGTGTATGAGTACAAGATAGAGGCGTAAAGATGTATAATAGAATGAGAACAGAAAGGATGGTGTATTTCATGATTGAAGTAACAGAACAAGCAGCTTTTCAAATTAAAGATATGTTAAAAGATGCTGAAGATGGAGAGAAGTACGTGCGCCTTGCTGTACACGGCGGCGGATGTAGTGGTCTTTCTTACGGCTTAGGATTTGAAGTAGAACCAAAAGAAGACGACACAGTTCTTGAATTTTTCGGTGTTGAATTTGTTATCGATAAAGAAAGTGCTCCAATTGTTAAAGGAGTAAAAGTTGATTATAAACAATCGATGCTTGGCGGCGGATTCACAATTGATAATCCAAACGCAATCGCATCATGCGGATGTGGATCATCTTTCCGTACAGCGACGAATGCTGGTAAGCCAGAAGAGTGCTAAGTGTTTAGCTGAAATAGAAAAAGACCTTTTTAGCGATGGAATATAATCGTTAATGAGGTCTTTTCTTTTGTCGTAAAAGTCCAATTGGTGAGAGCTAATTAAAGTTTCACTTTATCTTTGCATATATGCAAGTATCAGTTAGTTGTTTGCCGTCAGCTGAAAGATCCTCATTACGTAATATCCCTTCAAGCTCAAAGCCTAGTTTTTCAGGAATCGCACGACTTTTTGTGTTATTACGTTCACATCGTATTTCAATCCTTCTAAATTTGAATAACTGAAATCCAAGGTTTATTAACGCACTTACTGTTTCTGTCATATATCCATTGCCACTAAATTGGGTGTTAATCCAGTATCCAATTTCACATTTAGAAACCTTCCAATCAATCGCGTGAAGGCTAGCAGTTCCGATAAAATTATTCGTCTCCTTATGATAGATAAGATAGCGAAAGCTTTCTCTTTTCAAAAAATCTATATGCGCATTTCTAAGGAGAATTTCCGTTTCTTCAACAGTAGGAATGGACTGGAATAAAGACAACCATTGCTTTAATTCATGAATTGAATCTTTAATAGCTTTATGTACTACATTCCCTTCACCTGCTTGCAGTGGTGCTCGAAGAATGAGTTTGTCTGTTTCTATTTGTAACGGAACATCTAATAAAATAGGATTCATATTATTTCTCCCCTCGAAAACTTTAAATTAGGAAATAATGAAATTTATGTAATAAAAAAACTTTCAGCCAAAAGTTAGAAAATAATAAATATATATTCAATTCATCGTTTACAAATCCCTTTTCACATATTGAAAACGAAATCGCTAGTTGGTTGAGTAAGGAATTATTATTTTTTATCTATTTTCTTACGATTTTTGTCTTTTGCATAATAGAAGTTGGCTGATGTGTATGAAGAAGTTTAATGAAGTAGTAGCAACTGATCCGAAGGTAGAATCTGTCCTCGTTCCAATTGGTGTTGGAATGACTATTTCTAAAGTGAAGAAATAATTATTATCTTACAAAAGTGTAATGTTCATGTCATGTTTTTGAATTTCTTCTTTAAAGCCTGAGCTTTAAGATAAGAATATAAGAAAAAACATTTGAGGTGAAGGAAATGAAAAGATACATTGCACTTTTTAGTATTTTAATTGTATTTGCAAGTCTGTTAGTTGGTTGTGATATTAATCGTTTAGGAAAAGATGAGTATTATGTTCAAGTTACAGCTGATGGAATTGAAAAAAATGAGAAGTTTGATAACGGAGAGCCACATAAATATTTCGAGTATAAATTAAAAGGATTCGATAAAGGTGGAGAAGAAAAAGAATTGGAATTCACAGCTCCAAAAAATCTTCGCAAAGAAGCATTCTTACGCGTATACAATTCAGATAAAAAAGGTGTAACAGCTTGGGAAGAAGTGAAAAAAGACGAGCTTCCAGCGAAAGTTAAAGAAAAATTAGGTGCAAAATAAGAAAGAAAAAAGGAATTGACGAACAGGGTCAATTCCTTTTTATATTCTCAAAATCCTCTTCTGAAATGACTGTAAATCCATGTCTTTTGAATAAAGCAGTTGTTACCCCATAACCAGTTTTTTTATTCCCGTTAAATTCTCCAGTGTAAATTGTAGAACTACCACAAGATGGACTACGTTCTTTTAAAATAATATATTCTGGGTGTAAGTCTTTAAGTTGTTCTAATGCTTTATAAGCACCATTTACGAAAGCTTCTGTGACATCTTCTCCATCTTTTGTCATCACTTTCGCTTTTCCGTCCAAAACGTCATCGCCATTCCCACCAATAATTTCAGCGGAAGGACGAGGCGTCGGTAGTCCTCCTAATACTTCAGGACAAATGAGGACTGTATCTTCTTTGTGCAAAAGTTCCTCTATTTTTGAAACGAGATTGTCATTCCCATCATAACGACAAGCGATACCACCTAAACAAGCGCTAATTACAATCATATTCTCATCTCCAATAAAGAAATATTAACTATCACGCCAATTTCTCTTCCTGCTTCTTACTTATAAATGAGGTGATAAGAATGGGAAGCTTATATAATTTAATGAAACCATATAGTGAATTTCAAAGTAAAGAGGAGTTTAATATATATCAAAAACAAGTTTTGAAATATTATCGATTTCAATTAAATAAAACGGATGCTACCATTATTCATTTTTTAGGAAAGTATGCGGTGAATGAGAAACAGAAAACAGTAGGAGTTGCTTGTCCGTTAATGGAGACGATTGCGACGAATGTTGGAAAGAGTATTCGTACAGTACGCCGCTCCATTGCAAAGTTAGAGGAACTAGGAATTATAAAGCGTGTTGCGACAAAAGAAAGACATAAGCGCGGTGGGTATAGTGCGAACTTATATATTTTTCTTATATCTGCAATTGACCGCATGGATGACCGTATGAAAATGTCCGCATGTGAAAGTGAGGATTATGCAGCTGGCTGTAGTAAAAATGAGCAAAAATATGAGGGGGAAACAATTCTTTTTAAAAACATTCCACAAATAAAAGAGAAAAGAAAAATAACGTATGAGCTTGATGAAACGTATTGCCGTCACGATATACCGAAATCTTTTATATACGCACTGGTGCCGATGACAAGTAATCCGAAGAAGATTAATATATTTTGGAGTAAGGTGGAACTTGCGTATAAAAAGAGTGGCTTACTAGAGCAAGGTGTTTTATTAGAGCAAATATTAGCTGATGAAGAAGTGAACGGAAATTTCATTTGGCGCGTGAAAAGTGTTGTGAGGGCACATAAATATGGGGAAATTCGTAAAGATATTGGGGCACTTTTTTACAGTACAGTGCGAGATTTATTTTTTGAGGTTGGATTAGAGTGGGGAGCAGCATTAAGGAGGAGAAAGGGACTACATCTATTTGATCCGTTTAAAAAAGAGCCATGCTTATAATACATGACTCTTGCTTGTTAATCGAATTTCCTTACAACTGGAACACGAATCGCTACAAATAGTACGAAGACGATAACGGCGATTGCACCGCTTTTCATAACGGTTACGATTGGAATTCCTATTGCAAGTGCAATGGATGTGAATGCATAAGAGAGCGGGATAAAGCCCATTGATGATAGCATAAGTAAACTCATTACACGCCCCATCATCTCTTCTTTTACAGTTGCTTGAATCATTGCCATAAGTGGAACGATCGCCATTGCGATTGTAATACCGTAAAACATGCCAGCTAATAATGCCTGCCAAAGTACCGTACTAAAGTTAATGGATAAGAAGAATATACCAGACAGTAGCATCATGATAATGCAAAATAGGCCGCGTCTACGATTAATATTCTTTAAACCGACAATGACAGCGCCTATCGCCATTCCACCACCAACAGCAGCTTCTAAGTAACTGAACTGAAGTGAATCACCGTGCAGGACATTTTTAACGAAGAGCGGGAAACCGACTTGCATCGGACCGATTAAAAATAAGTTTAGAAAGGCGCTACAAATAAGGAAAGTTGAAAGGAATGGCGATTCCTTTACATATAAGATTCCTTCTTTAATAGAAGTAAACATGCCTTTGTCGGTATCTTTTTGCTCTGACATCGTAAATTGTATTTTTTGAACGAGTATGGCCGCAACGATCAGTAGTAAAATCGTAATCGAAAAGATTGTTTCATAGTTCGTAAATTTGATGAGAATTCCACCAAGTACAGGGCCCAAGATGACCGACGCTTGATTCGTCATTTGTGTAAGTGAATTTGCCTGCGTTAAGCGGCTTTTTTCTACAAGTTCTGGCAGAATAGATCCATCTGCGGACCAGAAAAAAGCATCAGCAAGTCCAAAGAATAAAGCGAATAAGGCAAATGTATATAGTGTTACATCACCGACGATGAACCATGTGAGAATGGTTGCGACAAGAATCGCTCGAATAATATTGGAGTAAAACATAATATTTTTTTTCGGGAATTTATCAGCTACAGCGCCGCCGATAATCATAAAAATAAGCCTTGGAACACTAAGAGCTACGAAAACAACACCGAGTGAAGCCTCAAGGTTTAATGTTTTTGCTATGTACCACGTTTGTGAAAAAGTAAAAAAGGCTAAAGCAAAGCTTGAAAAAAGAGTAGCTGCCCAAAGAAAAAGGAAATTCGTATTTTTTAATAACGGTTTTCCGCTTCCTTCTAAAGCAGTTTTATTTTGTTGTAGTTCCTCCATATTGCTTCCTTTCTATGTGACAAATTTAAACTAAAAAACCTATTAACAATCGTTTTATCCTGCGTTAACGGGCAGTAAAAATCCCACCTCAAAATTCGGTTCGAGCAAAGAAGTTAGGTGGGAGACCAACTGCCCGTAAACGTCCGATTGGTGAAGGCTAATACTCAGTGGGGGATGAACAAAACCCCCACTGAGTATAGTTTCACTTTATACAGTTTCTAATATTTCTATACTGCACTTTCTCATTGTAGACAATAATAATGAATTTGCCCAGTAGCTATTTAACGACAAAAAAAGAAGATACCAAAGAGTATCTTCTTTAAGCTAATGCGATATAAATATCTACTTGCACATTATTTGGGTCTACCGCTTTTTCATCATACAGTTCGAAATCTGTTGTAAAAGCACGTTTGTTTTCTTTCGACCATTGCCAAATGTATTCCCAAGCTTCGCACACGACTTCAGAAACTGGGCCTTTTCTCGATGTAAATACCGCATATGTAGCGGCAGGTATTGTTAAAGTTGTCATATTTTCAGGAACGTCTTTTAATGAAGAAACGGGCATACCGATTGTAAATTTATATGTACCAGTTTCATCTGATTCGTAGTTTGAATAGAAAGCGAACGTTTCCTTTGTTTGTTGATCTGGGATGTGATGCATCATTTGTTCTTGGAAGTATTTGTTCCAAAGCCCTGGGATTTTTCCTTCAGTAGACGCCTCTTTTTCATTTGTCGTTGTAAGAGAAACACCGATTGCTTGGAAAGCTTCTTTTTTTACGATAATAGGTTCGTTAATCATGAAAATTCCTCCTTTTAAATAAGAACATTTGTTCTGTTTTAGTGTAACATGTTTTTGGGGAAAAGTAGAGCTTTTTAGAAAGTGTTAATTTTTTGAGGAGATATAAAAGAAACCCTTTCATATGTGAAAAGGGTTCTTCGTAGTTCTATATTAAAACATACTGGAGCTATGCATTGGTTGAAGTTTTGCGTTTGGATCGAAGTAAGCTTTTGCATTGTTTACTGCTGTCGGTGCTTCACCAAATCCACAAGCGATAAGTTTTACTTTTCCTTCATATGTACAAATGTCACCAGCAGCGTAAATGCCAGGAATATTTGTTTCCATTTTTGAATTCACAAGAATGCTATTTTTTTGTATATCTAAGCCCCAGTTTTTAATTGGGCCAAGAGAAGAAACGAAGCCGTAGTTTACAATTACATCATCAACATCGATGATAAGTTTTTCTTCTGTTTTTACGTGTTGAAGAACGACTTGTTCAATTTTGTCATCACCAATGAGTTCAACTGGAACGTACGGTGTGCTTACTTCTGCACGAGAATTCATTAAGCTTTCGACGCTATGCTCATGTGCACGGAATTTATCACGGCGATGAACGATTGTAACTTTGTCAGCAATCGGTTCTAACATCATCGTCCAGTCTACGGCTGAGTCGCCGCCGCCAAATACAACAACACGCTTGCCAGCAAATTTATTCATATCATCAACGAAATAATGTAAGTTTTTCTTTTCGTATTTTGCGGTCCCCTCTAATTCTAAGCGGCGTGGCTGGAAAGCACCATTACCAGCAGTAATAATGACTGATTTAGAATAGTGAGTTTGTTTATTCGTAACAAGTTTAAATATACCGTCAGCTTGTTTCTCAAGCGTATCAACAGCTTCTTCTAAGCAAACTGTTGGATCAAATTTCTTCATTTGCTCTTTTAAGTTATCAACTAACTCTTGTGCACGCACTTTTGGGAATCCAGCTACATCATAAATGTATTTTTCAGGGTAGAGTGCGGATAATTGTCCTCCAAGTTGAGGTAAGCTTTCAATGATTTTTACACTTGCTTGTCTCATACCGCCATAAAATGCTGTGAAAAGTCCAGTTGGACCACCACCAATAATTGTTATGTCGTAAACTTTTTGATTTTCTGCCACTTTCATTCCCCCTATAGATGGAATTTTGATATTGATTTCATATATTGTTCATATGTACATGAAAATCCTGCAAATGATGATACTTTCAAATAAATGATAGCATATTTCAGTTCATAATACTTCTGAAAACGACTGAATTATAAGTAAGTTTCCGCATAGATGTTTTTTACATTGTATAAAATATACAGAAAGGAAAATACATGAAAAAAAGGCTGAAAAACCCTTGTAAACGCTATGTTATTTTAAAATATTGATAATTCGCTAGGTGCTTGAATTATGGAATAAAACCGACTAATATAGGGAAGTATTATGTTAAATTTCTATGACAAAATTCGTACGATTTTTTGACTGCGTTTTGTTACGATATAGAATGTGATAAATTCCACATTCTTGACAAATAGAGTTTTTAGTACTTGGTATTATTTTTCATTACTATTATATAAAGAAAAGGGTTGTGATTTGGTGAAGACTCCAAAAATCGTAGTTTTAGGTGCAGGTTATGGCGGGATGATTACGACTGTTCGTCTGCAAAAAGCATTATCTGTAAATGAAGCTGAAATTACGCTAGTAAACAACAACAGCTATCACTACCAAGCGACTTGGTTACACGAGAGCGCAGCTGGTACATTACAAGATGAAAAAATCTGTCTAGATATTCAAGACGTTATTGATACAAATAAAGTGAACTTTGTACAAGATACAGTAGTAGAAATTAAAGCTGCTGAAAAACGCATTATCTTAAAAGACAGCGAGTTAGAGTATGACTACTTAGTAATTGGTCTTGGTTTCGAATCAGAAACATTCGGAATTACAGGATTAAAAGAGCATGCATTCTCAATCGCTAACATTAATGCAACTCGTGAAATTCGTGAGCATATGGAAGCTAGTTTCGCTAAATATGCAACTGAACAACGCGATGAGTTAGTAACAATCGTTGTTGGTGGTGCTGGATTTACTGGTATCGAGTACGTAGGTGAGCTTGCAAACCGTGTTCCTGAACTTTGCAAAGAGTACAATGTACCACGTGAAAAAGCACGTATCATCTGTGTAGAAGCTGCTCCAACAGCACTTCCAGGTTTCGATCCAGCGTTAGTAGAATACGCTGTAAAACAACTTGAGAAAAAAGGTGTAGAATTCCGCATCGGTACAGCAATTAAAGAAGCAACTGAAGAAGGTATTATCGTTGCGAATGGCGATGACACTGAATTAATTAAGTCTGAAACAGTAGTTTGGGCTGCAGGTGTTCGTGGTAACGGTATTGTGGAAGAGTCTGGCTTTGAAGCAATGCGCGGACGTGTAAAAGTCGATGAGTACATGCACGCTCCAGGATACGAAGATGTATTCATGGTTGGTGATGCAGCGTTAATCATTAACGAAGAAATTAACCGTCCATATCCACCAACAGCACAAATTGCAATACAACAAGGTTACAACATTGCACATAACTTAACTGTGTTAGTTCGTGGTAAGGGCGAAATGAAAAAATTCGCATTCGACAATAAAGGATCTGTATGTTCTTTAGGTCATGACGATGCAATGGGCGTTGTTATGGGTAAAAAGTTAACAGGTTGGAAAGCTTCCTTCATGAAGAAAGTAATTGATAACCGTTACCTATTCTTATTAGGTGGACCTTTATTAGTTCTTAAAAAAGGTAAATTAAAGTTCTTTTAATATATAATAGAAAAAGCAGAAACGGCTAAGAGCTGTTTCTGCTTTTTTCATATTAAAAATATAGTATAATATATAAAAAAGAAAGAATATTCTGTCCGTTCCGGTGGAGGAGGTTATTACATCATGGAGAAACGAGGGAAAGTTTGGTTAGCTGTTAGTGGTTTAGTAGCTACAAAAGATGGCAGGTGGCTATTTGTTAAGAAAAAATACAGTGGATTAAAGGGGAAATGGTCTTTGCCAGCTGGTTTTGTAAATGAAGGTGAGACGGTTGATGAAGCTGTGAAACGTGAAGTATTAGAAGAGACTGGTATTGTCGCTCATGTGAAGGGGATTATAGGTATTCGGTCGGGCGTTATTCGTAATGAAATTAGTGATAATATGATTATTTTCCTTTTGGAGCCTGAAGGGGAAAATATTATTGTACAGGAGAAGGAATTGTCTGAAGTAGCATTTTTACATCCAGAGACGATTGCTGACGATCCCAATACGTCTATACTTATTAAATATTTGCTAGAAAGAAGATCAGAACTACATCTTGAAATGGACAAAACATTAAATCCAGGAGAGCAATTTGGTTATACAGCGTATCACGTATTTACGGCGCATGCGAAGGAGAGGGAGAAAGAGTGAGTATACCGGTACTACTTATTTCAATGATGTTATTCTTTATTTTGTTTTTTGGAATTGGATTTTTACTCAACATGATTTTGCGAGCTACATGGGTAATGGTTATTGTGTATCCGATTGTTTGTATGCTTATTATTAATAAAGCGAGTGTGTGGGATTATTTTTCAAAGCCGAAAGAAACATTTTCTTCATTTGGGACAAGTGTATCGCATTTAGGACAAGCCGATATGTTTATTTTATCTACTGGATTAGTAGGTGCTGCTTTGGCAGGAATCGTAATTAAGAAACTTCGAAAGAGTGGATATCAAATGTTTTAATCTCCAATCAATTTGGAGATTATTTTTTTGCATATTCCTTCATCGTATAGGGAATGATTAACGATGAAGGAGTGTGGAATATAAAAATGTTAAAACGATATTGTATTCGCATTATGATGACTTGTTTACTTGTATCCGCATTATGCGTAACATGGAATGCTTTCACAGGAGTTTCTTTATTAGAGATTGTAAAGAAGTATGAGGGAACGAGTGCAAAAGAAGTACATGCAGCAGAAGTTAAGAGAAATGTTGCTCCGAGTAAAGAAGTGATAAATGCTTTAGAGCAGGCAAACGACTGGTCTAAATATCGTTCAATTGAAATGACGGCAACAGGTTATACGTCGGGAATTGAGTCAACTGGTAAGAGGCCGGGACATCCGGAGTATGGTATTACATATTCAGGTGTTAAGGCGAAAAGGGATTTATATTCCACAATCGCAGCGGATTTACGTGTATTCCCGATTGGAACGATTTTATTCGTGCCAGATTACGGATATGGGGTTGTCGCTGATAAGGGCGGTGCTATAAAAGGAAATCGTCTTGATTTATATTATGATACGGTGAAAGATGTTTATAGCCAATGGGGTAAGAAAAAAGTAAAGGTATATGTAGTTAAGGTAGGAAATGGTAAGTTTACAGAAGAAGAGTTAACGATGTTAAATGAAGACGAAACGATGCAAGTGTTTCGTGGCCAATATTTAAAACAAAGATAGTCTAGTGGTAATTACGCTAGACTTTTTTATTTGATCATAGAAGAAATGGAAGAAAGATGGATCACCCCGCTATTTGTGGCCCGTAAAAGCCCGATTGGTGAAGGCTAATGATCAGTGGGGGATGAAGAAAAACACCACTGATTAAAGGTTCACTTTATATAGGATGTAACAGAAGTTAGAATTGTCGCATTTTATCGAAAATAAAGTTATAATAAAGGCAGAGTAGAGAAATTTAGGGGGTCTGAACATGTTTCAAGTACAAAAAGAATTAGCAGGTCATGAAGCGGTAATTGTTGCCTTATTTGAAGAAGAGAAAACGAGTAGTTTTGTACAAGAACTGGACAAAGCGTTTGAAGGACAATTACAAGTTTTATTAGAAGAGAAAGAACTTTCTACTAAGAAGAAAGCTATTTCAAAAGTACATAGTTTAGGAAAAACAAATGTAAAACGCTATTACTTCGTCGGTTTAGGAAAGAAAGAATCTTATACGACAGAAACGTTACGTGCGGCTCTTGGTAAGGCGTTTAAAACGTTACAGGCAGCAAAAGTACAAGATGCAGCAATCTTACTTGATTCTTTCGTAACAGAGAAATTAGATGTGATTGATGTAGCTCATATAGCGGCAGAAGTACAAGGTCTTGGTACATATGAATTACAAACGTATAAATCAGATAAAAAGGATCGTGTAGAGTTAGAGAAGTTCACGGCTATTACAGCGGAAGATGCACAGGAAATTGAAGCTGCATTAACAGTTGGCTACGTGCATGGACGCGCAACAAATTCGGCTCGTACACTTGTAAATATGCCGCCAAACGTATTAACAGCGACGAAGCTTGCTGAGTATGCTGTTGAGTTAGCGGAAAAGTATGATATGGATTATAAAGTTCTTGAGAAAGAAGAGATGGAAGATCTTGGTATGGGTGCGTTACTTGCAGTAAACCAAGGTAGTACAGAGCCGCCAAAAATGATTGCTCTTATTTATAAAGGAAAAGAAGAGTGGACAGATGTCATTGGATTTGTTGGAAAAGGAATCACATACGATACAGGTGGTTATTCTTTAAAACCACGTGAAGGCATGGTCGGTATGAAAGGTGATATGGGCGGTGCTGCTGCTGTATTAGGTGCGATGGAAATTATCGGTGAACTTCGCCCAGAGCAAAATGTGATTGCTGTTATTCCATCAACTGATAACGTTGTAAGTGGTACAGCATTTAAGCCAGACGATGTAATTACATCTATGAGCGGAAAAACAATTGAAGTATTAAATACAGATGCAGAAGGTCGCCTTGCGTTAGCGGACGGTATTACGTATGCGAAAAAACTAGGTGCAAACTACCTTATTGATGTTGCGACATTAACAGGCGGTGTAATTGTTGCACTTGGAAATCATACGACAGGCGCAATGACAAACAATGAAGAGTTGTTTGAGCAAGTACTAGAAGCTTCTATGGAAACGGATGAATCAATTTGGCAATTACCGATTTTTGATCGTGATAAAGAACGCGTTCGAAACAGTAAGTTTGCTGATTTAAATAACTCACCAGGCCGTGAAGGGCATGCGGTTATGGCAGGTACATTCCTAGGTGAATTTGCTGAAGATACACCGTGGGTACACTTAGATATCGCTGGAACATCTGAAACATCAGGAGCAAATGATTTAGGGCCGGCCGGGGCAACAGGTGCAATGGTACGTACACTTGCAACACTTGTTGAGCGTTTCGGGGAAGAATAATTTTTGAAGAAAAGACTGTCTCAAACATTTGAGGCAGTCTTTTCTTATTGATATGGTACGAGTGTGATCAGTTTTTGTCGGTAAGTCGATACAACTTCATTTACTATTATGCTGTTTAAAAACGTGTGGCATAGTGAAAGGCTCGTCTTATAAAGAAATCGTATATAACGTCCCGCTTAAAGCAAAGGAAGTACGTCCTGTTTCTTCAGAGACAACTAAAATAAGTGCGTCACTTTTTTCTGATAAGCCAATTGCAGCTCTGTGACGTGTTCCTAGTTCAGGATCAACTTCCGTACTTTTCGTTAACGGAAGAATATTAGCTGCTGAAACAATATGATTATTTTTAACGAGAACGGCTCCGTCATGAAGAGGATTACCTGGATAAAAAATTGATTCGAGTAACGGTGCAGTTAAATGAGCGTTTAATGTTGTGCCAGTTTGAATACAAGATTCAAGCGTCTCGTTTCGTTCCACAACGATAAGAGCACCGTGTTTGCGGGCACTTAAATGTTGGACAGCAGTTGTGATAAAATGTGAGCTTTCTGTATAAGGTGATAAATACGCCTGAATATAGTATGTAGCTGCCAATGTTTGTACATTTGCCAACATATGATGAATCTCTTCCATTTTACATAAAATACATTCATCTTCTTTATCAATTGCTTGCCTCATAATAGATAATTCTTTTTCAGCGCTTTCAATCATTTGCTTTGTTTGTATTTTGAGCTCTTCGGACAAGCCCCATTCTTGCATAATCCTCATTCCCTTTGGTGGAGTATTTAACCATAGTGTATACAAATATTCCTAGTAAAATCCTGCTATATTTTATAAAATATTGAGATACAGGTTGTTTTTTTCATATAATAAAGGTATGACAAGCGGGAGGAGATAGAGATATGAATTGGAAACAAGAATTTAGTCGCTGGCTTTCATATGCAGAATTAGACGTAGAATTAAAAGAACAGCTAGAAAACATGAAGCAAGATGAGAAGAAAATTGAGGATAGCTTTTATAAAAATTTAGAGTTCGGTACAGGTGGTATGCGTGGTGAACTTGGTGCTGGTACGAACCGATTAAATGTATATACAGTTCGTAAAGCGACACAAGGATTAGCGAAATTTATTGAAAAATTAGGTGAAGAAGCAAAGGAACGTGGTGTTGTTGTAGCATATGATTCTCGTCATAAATCACCTGAATTTGCAATGGAAGTAGCTGCAACACTTGGTGCACATGGTATTAAAACATATGTATTTGAAAGCTTACGCCCAACGCCGGTGCTTTCTTTCGCAGTTCGTCATTTACATACAGTAAGTGGAATCGTTCTTACGGCAAGCCATAATCCGCCTGAATATAATGGTTATAAAGTATATGGTGACGATGGTGGACAGTTGCCTCCAAAAGAAGCTGATGAGTTAATTAGTTACGTAAATGCAGTAGAAGATGAATTAACAGTTGAAGTAGCTGATGTAGAGCAATTAAAAGCTGAAGGTTTATTACATATTATTGGACAAGAAGTAGATGATGCATATGCTGCAGAATTGAACGATGTCATTATTAATAAAGAAATGGTACAAAAGGTAGGGAAAGACTTAAAAATCGTCTTTACACCATTACACGGAACATCAAATCTTTCTGTACGCCGTGGTTTAGAGGAAGTTGGATTTACAGATGTAACGGTTGTAAAAGAGCAAGAGTTACCAGATCCAAACTTCTCTACAGTAAAATCACCGAACCCAGAAGAGCATGCAGCGTTTGAATATGCAATTCGTGACGGTGAAAAAATTGGTGCAGATGTGCTAATCGCAACAGACCCTGATGCAGACCGTCTAGGTGTAGCAGTTCGTAATCATGATGGTGAGTTCCAAGTATTAACTGGTAACCAAACAGGTGCATTAATGCTTGATTACTTACTATCTCAAAAGAAAGAAAACGGAACGCTTCCAGAGAACGGTGTTGTATTAAAAACAATCGTAACGTCTGAAATTGGTCGTACAATTGCAAAAGCATACGGTTTAGATACAGTTGATACGTTAACTGGATTTAAATTTATTGGTGAAAAAATTAAACAGTATGAAGAAAGCGGACAATATGAATTCCAATTCGGTTATGAGGAAAGCTATGGTTATTTAATCCGTCCATTCTGCCGTGATAAAGATGCGGTACAGTCTGTTTTATTTGCATGCGAAGTAGCTGCATACTACAAATCACAAGGTAAAACGTTATATGATGGTTTATTAGAAGTATTTGAGAAGTACGGTTTCTTCCGTGAAGATCTTGTGTCATTAACGTTAAAAGGGAAAGATGGAGCGGAACAAATTCAAGAGATGATGGCGACATTCCGTGAAAATCCTCCGAAAGAAGTAGCGGGCTTAACAGTCGTAGCGGTTGAAGACTATAAAGCAAGCATCGTTACATCTTTACAAGATGGACATAAAGAAGAGATTCACTTACCGAAATCAAATGTGTTAAAATATCAATTAGAAGATGGTTCTTGGTTCTGCTTACGTCCATCTGGAACAGAGCCGAAAATCAAGTTTTACTTTGGTGTAAAAGATAATTCTTTACAAAATAGTGAACAAAAGTTACTTACTATTAAAGAAGATATTATGAATCGTTTATAATATAAATTAATTTTAGGTAGTCAGAACAAAAGGGAAGCAAAACTTCCCTTTTGTTCTATGTAAGGAAATAATCGTTATTGATCCTGACAGAAGAGAGGGTATTTTGTTATGAAAAAAGTAAGAAAAGCGATAATCCCAGCAGCTGGATTAGGAACACGTTTTTTACCAGCTACAAAAGCAATGCCAAAAGAAATGTTACCGATAGTAGATAAACCAACTATTCAATATATTGTCGAAGAAGCAATACAATCAGGAATCGAAGATATTATTATCGTTACTGGTAAAACAAAGCGATCTATTGAAGATCATTTTGATAATGCATTTGAATTAGAGCAAAATTTATTAGAAAAGAAAAAGTATGAGTTACTTGAAAAAGTACAGGCTTCTTCAAAAATGGTAGATATTCATTATATCCGTCAAAAAGAACCAAGAGGATTAGGACACGCAGTTTGGTGTGCACGTAAATTCATCGGTGATGAACCATTTGCTGTTTTATTAGGTGATGATATCGTTCAAGCTGAAAAACCATGTTTACGTCAGTTAATGGACGAATATGATAAAACACTTTCTTCTGTTATTGGTGTACAAACGGTTCCAGAAGATGAAACACATCGCTATGGAATTATCGACCCATTAGAGCAGGAAGGACGTCGTTACCAAGTTCGTAATTTCGTTGAGAAACCAGCAGCAGGTACAGCACCATCAAACTTAGCAATTATGGGACGTTACGTCTTAACGCCTGAAATTTTCATGTTCTTAGAACAGCAAAATGTCGGTGCTGGCGGTGAAATTCAGTTAACAGATGCAATTCAAAACTTAAATGAAATTCAACGAGTATTTGCTTACGACTTCGAAGGAAAACGCTACGATGTTGGTGAAAAGTTAGGATTCGTTCAAACGACAATTGAAATGGCCCTGCAACACCCAGAATTACGTGGTGACATGGTTACAATGATGAAGAGAATTTTAGAAGAACAAACGAATCAAGAGTCTTAATATAAAAAAAGAGTTATTTCAGTGTACTGAAATAACTCTTTTTTATTAAGAAATCGTCGAATGAGAACGTTGATAAGCAGAACGGCGTACAGCATAGTATATGCGAGGTGCGATAATAGCACCGATAATTGTAAATGCGATATCTTTTACTGCAAACCACATCATAATCATCCAGGCAGCTTTATAACTCATATTACCGCCCATGAAGAGATTGACCGCCCCGTACATGTAAGTAGTACCGATAATATAAGTTAAAATGATTCCTGTGAAAGAAGCGATAGCAAATGTACTGAATGTTGGTCTTTCTTTTTGTTCTACTATTTTTCCTGATACGTAAGCAACGATAATAAATGCGATAATAAAACCACCAGTAGGATCTAAAAGTGCTCCGAATCCAGCTTTGAAGTTAGCGAAGATTGGTGCGCCGGCTACGCCAACTAGCATATACACAGTCATTGATAATGCACCAAGTCTACTTCCAAGAAGAAGGCCTGCTAAAATTGCGAAAAATGGTTGCATAGATAACGGAACGCCCGCTATTTGCAGGAATGGCGCCCAAGATACAATATTTGCACCAATGGCCATAAGAGCAACAAACATGGCAGCTAATGCTAAATCTAAAACATGAAATCTTCTCATAATGTTAACCTCCTGTTGTTTTTAGGTTAACATTATCGTAGCGAAAATATTTACTTGTTGTCAATCAAATTATTTTGATAAGAAGGCTTCAAATAGTCTCTTAGCAACGTATACGGAATACGAAATTGTGGAATGCCGCTTGAATAAGGAGCGATCTCATATAAAGGGAAATAAATAACGAGATTGTTTGGTTCTAAAAAGAAGTGAAACTTTTTAGCACTCATTACTTTTTCCGTTGCATCAGGAAAATAAATACTTTCATTTTGTTTAATTTGCCTTACAATTTCTGCACGGATTACTTCTTTATATTTATCTTCTTGTTGAAATAAATCGTCTAAGCGTAGTAATTTTTTTTCATTTAAATCAAATGTGTTTGCTTTCCACGTATAAAGGCCGTGTGCCCCGCCCGTATATTGATAGTAATTCACATATAGGCTGAGAAAAGGTGGTTTATTTAAGGAGATTTTATAATCAACATTCGCCACGTATGGATGGAAGGGTGTACTAGACCCTTCTGTTTCTTTATAATATTTTTTTGCTTCTTTTTCTAATTTGTTTTTAAATTTGTCAGTAGATTTTTTGTAATAGAAATTGAGCTTATTTTGAAATTTAGAATCGGAAAAATTGTGAAAAGAAGGCCTACTAATTTGATATTCTATATAAGGTTTCTTACCTTTTTGCGTTATAGTCTGAACATCGATTGTCAGGTTAGATGCTTTGGCTGCCATTGCACAATTTGGTACAATAGTCAGCAAGGAGAACATGAGCAATAGTATACAAAGTTTCTGTTTCATTGTGGTGAAACCTCCTTATATAAGTGTTATAGGTAGTTTGAAAATAAATAGGTAAAATTATACATTTAATTAAAGAGAGAAGGCGAAAACGATATGGCAAAAACTTTAATGGACTCACTTGGAATTGAGTTGTTAGAAATGACAGAAGATAAAGTAGTTGCTACGATGCCTGTTGACGAGCGTACGCATCAGCCGTTTGGATTTTTACATGGTGGTGCTTCTATTGCGTTAGCGGAAACAGTAGCAAGTGTTGGATCATATAATTTAATTGATCAAGAGAAATGTATTTGTTTCGGTCTAGAAATTAATGCAAATCATATTCGCTCAAAGAAAGATGGAATCGTAACAGCAATCGGGACACCGATACATAGAGGACATTCAACGATGGTTTGGGATATTCGTATCATTGATGAAAATGATGATTTAATATGTATTTCAAGATGTACAGTAGCAATTAAAGAAAAACGTGAAAAATAAAAAAGAGGCAGCTCTCATGAGCAGCCTCTTTTTTTATAATTAGAACTGGATTTTCTTTTCTAAGAAACCTTTTAGTTCGCTAATTGGCATACGAACTTGTTCCATTGTGTCACGGTCACGTACTGTAACAGCTTTGTCTTCAACAGAGTCGAAGTCGTATGTGATACAGAATGGTGTACCGATTTCGTCTTGACGACGGTAACGTTTACCGATAGAACCAGTTTCATCAAAGTCTACCATGAAGTCTTTAGCTAGTTCTGCGAATACTTCAGTAGCACCTTCAGATAGCTTTTTAGATAATGGTAAGATTGCTGCTTTGTATGGTGCTAAAGCAGGGTGGAAACGAAGAACTGTACGAGAATCGTTTTCTAATTGCTCTTCTTCATATGCATCACATAAGAACGCTAATGTTACACGGTCTGCGCCTAAAGATGGCTCGATGCAGTATGGTACGTAACGCTCGTTCGTTTGTGGATCGATATAGTTAAAGTCTTCGTTAGAGTGTTCCATGTGACGTTTTAAATCGAAGTCTGTACGAGATGCAACGCCCCATAGTTCGCCCCAACCGAATGGGAATTTGAATTCAATGTCAGTTGTTGCGTTACTGTAGTGAGATAGCTCTTCCTCACCGTGGTCACGAAGACGCATGCTCTCTTCATGCATACCAAGTGAAAGTAACCAGTTTTTACAAGTTTCACGCCAGAATGCGAACCACTCTAAATCTTCACCAGGCTTACAGAAGAATTCAAGTTCCATTTGTTCGAATTCACGTGTACGGAATGTGAAGTTACCAGGCGTGATTTCGTTACGGAAACTCTTACCAATTTGGCCAATACCAAATGGAAGTTTTTTACGCATAGAGCGTTGTACGTTTTTGAAGTTTACGAAAATACCTTGTGCTGTTTCAGGACGAAGGAAGATTTCGTTTGTGCTAGACTCTGTAACACCTTGGAATGTTTTGAACATTAAGTTGAACTGACGAATTTCAGTGAACTCTTCACTACCACAATCAGGACATTTTACTTCATGTTCTTTCATTAAGTCAGCCATTTGGTCGAAAGTAAGACCGTCAACAACCATTTCAATGCCTTTTGCATCTAATGCATCTTCAATTAATTTGTCAGCACGGTGACGCGCTTTACATTTTTTACAGTCGATCATTGGATCGTTGAAGTTACCAACGTGACCAGAAGCGATCCAAGTTTTTGGGTTCATTAAAATAGCTGCATCTAAACCAACGTTGTGTGGAGATTCTTGAATGAATTTTTTCCACCAAGCTTTTTTAACGTTATTTTTTAATTCGATTCCAAGTGGACCGTAATCCCAAGTGTTTGCAAGACCACCGTAAATTTCAGAACCAGGGAAAACAAAACCGCGATGTTTCGCTAAGTTTACAACTTGTTCCATTGAATACATAATAAAATCCTCCTTTTGAAAGTTAACGTATTGGCGATGACGTGCTCTGGTACTTGTGAAATGCGCAGTATATGCTTTGAAAAACATAAAAAAACGCTCATCCCAAGGCATATTTGCCTAGGGACGAGCGTTTGCCCGCGGTTCCACCCTAGTTGATACACAAAATGTGCATCCACTTTATCATGTAATGCTCGAGACTGCCGTTTCCTTGCGTCTTCAGGCTTTCACTATCCCTGAATCGCTTTTTGTGCAAGTACTTATAAGTCCGTCATCGCTACTTATATTAATAATAATGAACATATTCTAACATGTTCTTTTTTAAATCTCAATAGAGGAACGCGTCTATCTATGATAGAGTCTCGCCTATTTTTTCGTTATTTATTCCGTAATTTTGTTTAATATGCTTAATTGCTTCACGTTTACTGAGCGGGGCAAGCTCGTTATTTTGCACGTATTCCCAAACGATATCAGGCTTTGTTTTTGCATACTCGCGAAGAACCCAGCCGATCGCTTTTTGAATGAAAAATTCTTTTGAAGAATGTAGTTGTCCAATAATCCAGAAAAGAAGTTCTTCATCCATCTTTTGTTTATATTTTAGTTGGAATAAAATAGCGGCACGTTGTAACCATATGTTATCTGATGCAATCCATTTTGGAATATATGCAGAAATTAATTCGGGATGTTGTAAAAAGATAGTACCTAAAAATGTAGGGACGATGCTATCAACAGAATCCCACCAAGATTTCGTAACAATAAGTTCTTCTAAAAATGGGATATGAGTTTCGTTTATATGCTTTTTATATTTTTGCATAATATCAAGTGCGGCAGCTTGATATTCACGTTCTGGTAAGTTCCAAAGTTCACGTACGATAATTTGGAAGTCTTTTTTATCTGGGAGAGTATGTATTTGAATGACGTCTTTTAATAATTGGCGTCTTTCCGGTGTTTGAATACCTAGAAATGGGAAGTGATTTTTCATATAACGAGCCATTGGTTCTGCTTTTTCAGGATTTTGATGAGCTGTAAAATGCTCTTGTAATGCTTGTACAAATGGATGCATAAGTGTTTCTCCTCTCTTATTACCTTTCTTCTCTCATTATACAAAGAGTTTGGTTAAATTTTAAAACATAACTTGCAATGTAATGAAATATGTTGAAAAGAGAGGGGAGAGGATAAGATGGAAGATCAGAGCGTACTAGCAGGTTTCTTTGCTCTTAGTTTTGCGTTTATTCTTGTTATAATAATTTGGGCAATTATTTCGTATTTGTTAACGGCTTTTGCACTTTATACGATGGCAAAAAATGATGGTGCAACTGATGGGGTTCTTGCGTTTATTCCATTTTTGAATAGTAAGACGTGGGGTGACTTGGCGAAGGATAAATTACCAGATTTCTTGAAAGAAGAGGCAGGGTGGAAAGTATTCGGTATATATGTCGCATGTTTCATCTTTAACTTCGTACCAATTATAAGTTTACTAGCAACAGCCGTATCGATTGTGCTGTCCATTTATCTCATCTACGCTATTTTAGACAGATACGGAACGAACTCTATACTATTTACGATTATTCATGTAATCACATTTTCGGTTTTCTTGCCGATTCATTTATTCATTATCCGAAATGAGCCGGTAAGATATAACGAGTAGATATATGCGGGGAGCTGTTTCGAAGCTATTTTGGAACAGCTCTTTGTTGGTTAATTGATATTTCGTTGACTAAGAAAAAAGGGCTGCCACATAGGACAGCCCTTTTTCTACTACATAAGATAGCGTAAATAAATGTAAATATGAGAAATGATTAATGAAACAATCATAATTGGGAAGCCGACTTTAAGGAATTCCATGTAGCTAAATTTATGTCCTTCACGACTTGCGATTCCGGCTACGATTACGTTAGCAGAAGCCCCGATTAAAGTTCCGTTTCCACCTAGGCAAGCACCTAATGCTAATGCCCACCATAATACGTCGATTTGTGCGTCAGAAGGTGATAAACCTAGCCCAACTGCCATATCGTTAATAAGTGGAATCATTGTTGCAACGAATGGAATGTTATCGATTGTTGCAGAGGCGATACCAGATACCCATAGAATAAGGATAGATGCATGAGAAATATCTCCGCCTGTTATTCCGACTACCTTTTGAGCTAACATTTTGATAAGACCGATATCGATAAGTCCTCCAACGAGTACGAATAGTCCCGCGAAGAAGAAAATCGTCACCCATTCTACGCTTGCGAATACTTCTTCAATTTCATGTTCTTTCACACCGATTAGCATAAGTACAGTAGCACCAGTCAAGGCGATAATAGCTGCATCAACATGGAAAATGGAATGAGTCATGAAACCTACAATTGTAAGTCCAAGTACTGTTAAAGATTTTTTCATTAATACTGGATCTTTAATGTATTGTTTTTCATCTAAGCTCATTAATTTTTTAACTTGTACAGGATCAGCAATTAATTGTTTACGGTACATGAAGTAAAGTATTGTTGCTGTAACTGCAATAATAATAATTACGATTGGTGCTAGATTCAGTAAGAAAGCATTGAAGTCTAGGTGCTTATTTGCAGAACCAATCATAATATTTGGCGGATCACCAATTAATGTTGCTGTTCCCCCAATGTTTGAAAAAATAATTTCAGAAAGTAAATAAGGAACAGGATTTACTTGCAAGATGCGCGTAATAGATAAAGTAACTGGAACAACAAGAAGTACAGTTGTAACGTTATCTAAAAATGCGGAGCCAAGCGCGGTAAGTAGGGAAAGGGAAATTAAAATTTTAATTGGATTTCCTTGTGCCCCTTTTGCTGCTTTAATGGCAACGTATTGGAAAACACCTGATTTACTCGTAATGTTCACCAAAATCATCATACCGATGAGTAGCGTAATCGTTCCCCATTCAATATGTTTCGTAAAGGCGTTATGTAAATCGACGACCCCCACAATTACCATGAGTGCTGCACCAAGAAGTGCGATGACAGCGCGATTAATTTTTTCAGAAATAATAATGGCATATGTAATTAAAAAGACTGCGATAGCAAAATAATACTGCCAGTTAGCGAGTTCTTGCGTTGTTTCGTGCAAAAATCTCATCTCCTTTCATTCATTTTTCTTAGTGTGTCAAATATTAACTAGATGAAACACACATAACGTCATTATAAAGTAGAAAAACTGCGGATGTAAATGAAAGGAGGGATTTTGTCATATTTTCTGCATAGGTCATTTTTTCTCATTTTTAAAAATATTTGTGGGCATTTGACATATATATAAGATACATCCAATCTGAATATTTAAAATGGAATTAGCATTCGAGCTTGTTCGTGTAGGAGTGTCAAATAGAAAGGAATGACAAAGATGATAAGGAAGGGATCGTATGGATGAACAACGATTTTTATTTTTAGATTTTGAGTTTACGATGCCCCAGCATCGAAAGAAACCAAAAGGATTTTTCCCGGAAATTATTGAGGTAGGACTCGTCTCGGTTGTAGGTTGTAAGGTAGAAGATACGTATTCATCACATGTCAGGCCGAAAACATTTCCTTCTTTAACAGATCGATGCAAGAAATTTTTAGGAATTAAACAAGAAATCGTGGATAAAGGAATTTCATTTCCTGAACTCATTGATAAACTTGCAGAATACGAAAAAAGATGTAAACCGACCATTGTAACGTGGGGAAATATGGATATGAAAGTGCTGAAGCATAATTGTGAAATGTCGGGAGTAGCTTTTCCGTTTTTCGGACAGTGTCGTGATTTATCGCTTGAGTATAAGAAGTTTTTTGGAGAAAGAAATCAAACAGGATTATGGAAAGCGATTGAGGCGTATGGAAAAGTAGGAACGGGTAAGCATCATTGTGCGCTAGATGATGCGATGACGACGTACAATATTTTTAAATTAGTAGAAAAAGATAAAGAGTATTTAGTGAAACCAGCACCTCCAACATTAGGGGAACTCGTGGACTTTTCAAAAGTGTTAAAGAAAGTGAGTACACAGTAACGACCAAATTGCACAGTATGTAATTTGGTCGTTTTGTTTTTTTAAAGTTTGTAGTCTTTTTTTAACTGCTCTAATGTTTCTAGACTACGAACCGCAAAAGGTGAATCATCTTCAGAAAATGAATTCATTTGAGTTTCTAATGCTAATTTGAGTGAATCTGTATAATCTAGAATCTCTCCTTCATATTTCTTCACCATTTGTTCTGGAATGTTCGTCTGTTCACGGAAAGCTAAAGCACGTCTTTCATGGAAAAATGGTACGTCAGCTTGTTTTACGTTATGTAAGTCACCTTGCACCGGATGTTTTAAAACAGCTAATACTTTTACGACGTAACTGCCCGGGCGGCTATTTGTAACTTCGCCGATGTATTTTCCCGTTTTATAAATACCAGTAACGATTTCACCAATTTCAAATGTTTCTCTCATATTTTTCACCTCAAGTTTATAGTAAGGAAAGTAGGAGAAGGAGTCAAAGAAATCATTCGCTTTCGGAACGCCCCCTTGAGAATATGAATTGGTTCAACTATAATTTAAAATAATATAACAGAAAATTCTGATGGTTTTTGAATCCTACAATAAGGAGTGTTTCATATGATGCCTTTATATTTTCCGGAAGATAAAACAGAATATATTATTCCAGGGATTGTTTGCGTTCTATTTATCATTGGTGCCGTTGCTACGTGGCGTATGTTCATTCGTGTATCCAAACGAGAAGCAGAGCGATTACAGAAAGTAGAAGAAAAGCTTTTAGCTGAAAAGAAACGGTAATTCATTTTTGTATGTTTCCCTCTATGCTCGGACAATCTAAGGGCAGAATGTATTTTGGAGGGAATAGAATGAAAAAACGGCTTTTTTTCAGTTGTTGTTTATTATTTCTGATGGCAGGTTGTGACCAAGGAAAGCCGAAAGAAATTGAAGTGAAATTACATAATGCTTCAGGAGATGAAGTAGGGACTGCGAAAGTAGTTCAGCAAACAAGTGGAGTGAAAATTACGATTAAAGGGGAAGGTTTCGCGCCTGGTCCGCACGGCATACATGTACATGAAATTGGAGAGTGTAAAGCGCCTCGTTTTGAATCGTCTGGTAATCATTTTAATCCAGATAATAAAAAGCATGGCTTACTCAATCCGAAGGGTGCGGAAAATGGTGATTTACCGAATGTAATTGCAGATGGTTCTGGAAAGATTAAAGCGGATATCGATGCACCGCACATAACGCTTGAAGAAGGGAAAACGACGATTCATAGAAAAGATGGAGCGTCTATTATTATTACTGAAAACCCTGATGATGGCATGACACAACCAACGGGTAAATCTGGTGATCGAATTGCTTGCGGTGTGATTGTAAAAAAAGCGTCGAATATGAAGAAAAAGTAAAAGCTACCGTGGATGGTAGCTTTCTTTGTGAAACGTAATTGGAAATATATCAGCGATTATTGGAATATATTGACCGCAACTCAAAATATATCGGCGATTATTGAAATATTTCGACTGTAACTCAAAATATATCAGCGATTTTTAAAATATATCGATTTACCGACAAAAATTGAGAAAGAAGCCTGCCCCAAATTGATTCGTGGGCAGGCTCCTTTCTTATTATGAAAACGTATGGCGCAGTCTGTTTAAAATTTCTTCTAAAACAGATCGTGGACAGCCAATGTTAATTCGAATATGTTCTTCGCCGCCTAATCCGTACTTTTCACCAGGTTCGACGATAAGTTTTCCTTTTTCCTCAAGTAACGTGGTGCGCTCGTTTTGAGAAAGTTTTAGGTGAGAACAATCAATCCATAATAAAAAGCTACCTTCTGGCTTCGTTACGGAAAGAGTAGGTATGTGATTTTTGATATATTCACAAGCGAATTGAGCGTTATCTTCTATATATAGTCGGATTTCATTTAGCCAATCATTACATTCTGTATAGGCGCTTTGCATCGCGGTATAAGCAAATGTATTTAGCCCATGGAACCCTTGTCTATATTGAATAGACGTAAAGGTATTACGTAGTTTTTCATTTGGAATAATAATGATAGATGCTTGTAATCCAGCTATATTAAATGTTTTACTTGGAGCCATACAAGTAATGGTACGTGCTGCTAATTCTTCAGATAAAGAAGCGAATGGTGTATGAGTACGATCTCCGTAAATAATATCGGCATGAATTTCATCTGAGACAACAATTACATTATATTTTGTACATAACGCTCCGAGCTTCATTAGCTCGTCTTTCGTCCAAACGCGTCCAATAGGATTGTGAGGACTACAAAGAAGCATTAGTTTAATCCCTTGTTGAAATTGTTTTTCTAAATGATCGAAGTCTATCATATATGTGCCATCTTGTTTATATAATGGGCTCACGCATAATTGTCTGTTGTTTGTTGTAACCATTTCGAAAAATGGAGGATAAATAGGTGGTTGTACAAGAACGGATTCGTTTTCCTTTGTGAAAGCTTGTACGCTCGTACTAAGAGCTGGAACGATCCCCGCACTAAATACGATCCATTCTTTTTGAATATCCCAGTCGTACTGTTTTTTTGTCCAGTTACAAATAATGTCTCCAATATGTTCAGGTGGAAGTGTATAGCCAAAAATAGGGTGTTCGATACGTTTTTGTAATGCAGTTTGAATTGGTTTTGGTACTTCAAAATCCATATCGGCAATCCAGGCATGAATGAGTTCTTCGTTTTTATAAGTATCCCATTTTGTACTATGTGTTCCGCGCCGATTTACCGTTTTATGAAATAGCTGCATATGTTTGCCCCTTTCTTCTGTGAAACTGCTAAGTTATGAAAGTTCTCTCTCTTCTTATAGAATAGCTGATGTGATAGGATAAAGAAAAGTATTAAAAAGTGAAAAGGCGGGAAGTAGATGGGTACATATGAAAAGATGATAGAGGTTGTGAAGAATTGGGATCCGTTTCGAATGGGACCGGAGTTTTATGAAACAGAAGCGAGTGATGTAGTGAACGTCGTAACTGTGTTTGACGATTCGAAATATATTGCAAAGAAGATTCAACATATATACTTTATGTCTTTTGAGGAAGTACCTGCGCTTGAAAAATGTGAGAAATTAGCTGAAGAGTTACTTGTATTAAAAGAAGGCGGAAGTTGCTCATTATAGGCTGTCGGAATTTCCGACAGCCTTTTTAATATTATCCCGCTATTTGCCGGGCAGTAAGACCCCCACCTAAAAAGACGGTTGAGGCAAAGAAGTGAGGTGGGAGATCCACTGCTCGTAAAAGCCCAATTGGTGCGGGCTAATAATCAGCGGGGTGAAACATTCCGCTGATTAAAGTTTCACTTTATTGCGCGGAAAAAGCGATAATTTCTTCATAAACATGTTCAGGCTTTTCCTCAGGTAGTAAATGCCCTGTATTTTCGTAAGAGATGAATGTTGAATTCGGTAAATCTTTATGGAGACGGTGTCCTACATGTACAGGGACGACGCGATCTTTTTCACCCCAAATGAGTAGTATAGGCGTTTCGATTTTTTGTAATTCAGTTGAAGATAAGTCACCTTCACGGTCTCGTATCATGCGAGTTAGGGCGGGGAATATACGGTTGTCATAAAAAGGAGCGGAGTAACCTTCCTTCATTTCATCATCAATTAATGAGTGATCATGAACGACATTCATTAAGTTATGAACAATTCCGCGCCGTATAATCCAGTTCTTTACGTATAAATGAAAGAACGGTAAATAAGAAGAATACAGTAAAGGTAAGGTTGCGCGTGCTAAATAGCTAGAGCTACATAGTAAAATCGTCTTTGAGATTAGTTCAGGACGTATCCGGTTTACATAGAGAGAAATTTGCCCGCCCATAGAATGCCCAATTAACACAATATTTGAGAGAGATAAATGTTCTATTAAATCGATAATAATGGTTGCTAAATTGTGATAAGAATACTTAAAGAGATGAGACTTATCACTTTTTCCGAATGGTGGCAAATCAAGAGCCAGTACTGTTCCTGCTTTCGATAGTAAAGGAATGAGACGGCGGTAACTGAATGAGGAAGATAAAAAGCCGTGAACGAGTACGAAAGTAGGACGTTTTGTTTTATTTTTATGTTCATACAATTCGTAATGAATAGTAGTGCCGCGAGTGGAAAAAGTGAAATAAGGACAAGTATATTCATGATTCATTTTTTGTCACTCCATTGATTTTTGTTCATATCATCTCCAAGGTAGAAAAAAATATGTTAACAAAAAAAGGCAAGATGACGATGTCATCTTGCCTTTCGCTTATTCATCATTATCCGCGAACAATATTAGGCGGTGTTTTTCCTTGTAACCCTGCAACTAAATTTTCAGCGGCTGTCATGGCCATTTGCTGCCGAGTTTTTAATGTCGCAGATCCGATGTGTGGTAAAGTCACAACATTTTGTAATGATAAGAGCGGATTATCTTTTTGAATCGGCTCTTGTGTAAAAGTATCAATGCCTGCTGCAAAGATTTTCTTTTCTTTTAATGCATGAATTAATGCTGCTTCATCTACTGTTTTCCCGCGAGATGCATTAATAAAGATTGCTGTTTCTTTCATTAATGAAAATTCCTTTTCTCCGATAAGATGATATGTTTCATCTGTTAAAGGAGTAAGAAGGACGATAAAGTCAGACTGTTTTATTACTGTCTGTAAATCACAATATGTAGCATCAAATTTTTGTTCTGCTTCTTCTTTACGACGACGGTTATAATACAGGACGTTCATATCAAATCCGAATTTCGCTCGCTTTGCAACAGCTTCTCCAATTCGTCCCATTCCGATAATACCGATTGTACTATGGTGCACATCTAGTCCGAAATGTTCTTTTCCGATTTCAGCGTTCCACTCACCATTTTTTACATAGGAATCGAGTTCGCAAACACGACGACCAGCAGATAACATAAGAGCGAAAACGAGGTCAGCTACTGTATCATCCAATACGTATGGTGTATTCGTTCCGATGACATTTCGCTTTTCCATCGCTAGTAAATCAAAATTATCATAGCCAACAGAAATGTTACTCACTACTTTTAATTTCGGTGCTACATTTAACAATTCTTCATTTATGGCAGATCCGAAATTTAATAACCCATCTTTATCTTGTATTTTCTCTAATAGAACATCACGAGGTACTTTCTCATTTTGATTCCATGTTTCATAATCACAGTGTTCTGATAAATAGTTTTCTACAAATGTTGGAACTGGTTCAGCGATATATACTTTTGGTTTCACGGTTCCATCCCCTCTCACTTTTATCCCTTGTTAACGGACAATAAGCCTCCCGCCCCTAAAAATGCCTGAAGCAAAGAAGATAGGGGGAGACTAACTGCCCGTAAAAGCCCGATTGGTGTGGGCTAATAATCAGCGGGATGAACCTTTCCGCTGATTAAAGTTTCACTTTATTTTGACATAATTCTCTAAAAAAATCTTCTTTTCAAACTGGAAAGGGTATTTGTATAATTTAGACAGAAACGAAAAGGAAGGATGATTTATATGGTGACTGAAAAGGAATTAGAATTATTGGCTTGTCTTGAAAAAAGTAGTCGTTTGTCTGTAGATACATTGGCGAAGCTATTAAATATAGAAGTAGAAGAAGTGAAGAAGATGGTTGCGAAATTAGAAAGTGAAAAGATTATTGTGGATTATGTAACACATATTGATTGGACAAAAGTAAAAGAACATACGGGTTTAACAGCGATGATTGATGTGAAAGTTACGCCGAAGCACGGTGTTGGGTTTGATGCAGTTGCAGAACAAATTTATCGCTATTCAGAAGTGAAATCCGTGTATTTAATGTCAGGGACATATGATCTTTCTATTACATTAGAAGGAAAGACGATGGGAGAAGTAGCGATGTTTGTTTCTGAGAAATTAGCAACGATTGAATCTGTCGTTTCTACAACAACTCATTTCATTTTGAAGAAGTATAAACATGAGGGAATTATTTATGAAAAAAACGATGATGATAAGCGAATTGTGGTGACACCATGAAGCAGTTTGAACTGTCTAGAGTAGCAGAATCTTTACAACCGTCTGGTATTCGAAAGTTTTTCGATTTAGCCGCAAGTATGAAAGGTGTTATTTCACTTGGAGTGGGAGAGCCTGACTTTGTTACACCTTGGAATGTAAGGCAAGCATGTATCCGTTCTTTAGAGCAAGGATATACAGCGTATACAGCAAATGCAGGATTATTGGAGCTCCGTCAAGAAATAGCAAAGTATCTAAAAAAACAATTTGCAGTATCTTATGATCCAAACGATGAAATCATTGTTACAGTTGGAGCGAGCCAAGCGTTAGATGTAGCGATGCGTGCCATTATAAATCCTGATGATGAAGTACTCATTATTGAACCGAGCTTCGTTTCTTATGCACCGCTTGTAACATTAGCTGGAGGAGTTCCAGTTCCTATAGCGACTACTTTAGAAAAAGAGTTTAAATTACAACCCGAACAAATTGAAGCAGCTATTACAGCGAAAACAAAGGCAATTTTACTTTGTTCCCCAAATAATCCAACAGGTGCAATGTTAAACAAATCCGAACTAGAAAAGTTAGCAGTAATGGTTGAGAAGTACAATTTAATCGTATTATCTGATGAAATTTATGCAGAGCTTGTATATGACGAAGTGTATACGAGTTTCGCGAGCATTCAAAACATGCGCGAACATACGATTTTAATTTCGGGATTTTCAAAAGGATTTGCGATGACAGGATGGCGTCTCGGTATGATCGCAGCTCCCGTTCAATTTTCAGAGTTGATGCTTAAAATTCATCAATATTCTATGATGTGTGCACCGACGATGTCCCAGTTCGCAGCTCTTGAAGCATTACGCGGAGGGAATGATGAAGTCATTCGAATGAGAGATAGCTATAAGAAACGCCGTAATTTTATGGCGACATCTTTCAATGAGATGGGATTAACGTGTCATGTGCCGGGCGGAGCGTTTTATGTCTTTCCTTCTGTTGCCTCAACTGGACTAACTTCAGTGGAATTTGCAGAACAGTTATTACTAGAAGAAAAAGTGGCTGTTGTACCTGGAAGTGTATTTGGAGAAAGTGGTGAAGGATTTATTCGTTGTTCGTATGCAACATCGCTTGAACAACTTATGGAAGCAATGAAGAGAATGGAACGGTTCGTCGAGAATAAAAAAAGGACAAAACATAATACGTTTTGTCCATAAAAGGGGGGGAATACTAGAAAGCCATGTGTTAGTATTCTATCCCAATATTGGAGAATTATACGTGCTACAGGAAATTTTTTCGTGAATTTTGAATGAGTTCTGTCATAGTGGTATAATTTACTAATATAAGGTATGCGCCTGTTAGGTAGCGATACGTAACAGGCGTACTAATTAATCGGATATTTAAAATAAGTACATCTGTTTTGCAATCTACATTTGTAGAGAAAATGGTAAACGTATGGGAGTGTTTCATATGTCAGAACAATATACAACAGGAGTGGTTGTAACAGGGAAAGTGACTGGAATTCAAGATTACGGTGCATTTGTAGCGTTAGATGCAGAAACACAAGGACTTGTGCATATATCTGAAATTACAAATGGATATGTAAAGGATATTCATGACTTTTTGAAAGTCGGCGATACAGTAGAAGTAAAAGTACTTTCAATTGATGAAGAGCACAGAAAAATGAGTTTATCGTTAAAAGCGGCGAAAAGAAAACAAGGAAGGATTCTTATACCGAATCCATCTAAGGACGGATTTAATACGTTGCGAGAAAAGCTGACAGAATGGATTGAAGAGTCCGAGTTAACAAAGTAAAAGAGGAGCGCATATGAGCGTTCCTCTTTTACTTTATCTTATGATATATATTTGCAAATATGATTGCATGCAATCATATTCGTATGTCGGAGGTGAAAGGACATACTGATTATCGAATTTCGTTTGTTTCTGGGTGTGTACCAAGATTTTCAGATGGTTTAAACAGTAAACCAAGATTGATAAGCCCAGATATACCAACGATGCCGTAAATAATACGTGCAAGAGCTGAGTTTTGTCCGCCGAAAATGGCTGCTACTAAGTCAAACTGGAAGAACCCGATTAGTCCCCAGTTTACTGCACCAATTACAGTAAAGACTAATGCGATACGTTGCAATGTACTCATGAAAAAGCCCCCCTTAATTGTGAAGCATGAGCAAGCGCTGAGTTAATCAACTCTTTTATAGAATGGTGCAGTTATGTTGTTTTTATACATAAAAAATGTGTGAAAAAAAGATGTATATACATCTATACCGAAAAATGCGAATTTTTATGCAAAAAATGAACTTTTTCTAAAAAATATATATTGGTTACGTTTACACTGGTTGAATCGCTTGATTTACAACTTCAGTTTCGCTAAAGTGAATACAGAAATACATATCCATAATTGGAGGGAAAAAGATGAGTACACATGTAACGTTCGACTATTCTAAAGCGTTATCCTTCATCGGTGAACATGAAATCACTTATTTACGTGATGCAGTGAAAGTAACACATCATGCAATCCACGAAAAAACTGGAGCTGGGAACGATTTCCTTGGGTGGGTAGAGCTTCCGCTTCAATATGACAAAGAAGAATTTGCTCGCATTCAAAAATGCGCAGAAAAAATTAAAAATGACTCTGACATTTTACTTGTTGTAGGTATCGGTGGTTCTTACCTAGGAGCACGTGCAGCAATTGAAATGTTAAACCATTCATTCTACAATACGCTTTCTAAAGAACAACGTAAAACTCCACAAGTGCTATTTGTTGGACAAAACATTAGCTCCACTTACATGAAAGATTTAATGGATGTATTAGAAGGTAAAGACTTCTCTATTAACGTTATTTCCAAATCAGGTACAACAACAGAGCCTGCACTTGCATTCCGTATTTTCCGTAAGTTATTAGAAGAGAAGTATGGAAAAGAAGAAGCTCGCAAACGTATTTATGCAACTACAGATAAAGCGCGTGGTGCATTAAAAACATTAGCTGATAACGAAGGTTACGAAACATTCGTAATTCCAGATGATGTTGGAGGACGTTTCTCTGTATTAACGCCAGTTGGTTTATTACCAATCGCAGTAAGTGGCTTAAATATTGAAGAGATGATGAAAGGTGCAGCTGCTGGTCATGACGACTTCGGGGCATCAGAACTAGAAGAAAACCCAGCTTATCAATACGCAGTAGTTCGTAACGCTTTATACAATAAAGGAAAAACAATTGAAATGCTTGTTAACTATGAGCCGGCGCTTCAATACTTCGCTGAGTGGTGGAAACAGTTATTTGGTGAAAGTGAAGGAAAAGATCAAAAAGGTATTTTCCCATCTTCAGCAAATTTCTCAACTGACTTACACTCATTAGGTCAATACGTTCAAGAAGGTCGTCGTGACTTATTTGAAACAGTTCTTAAAGTGGGTAAATCTACACATGAACTGACAATCGAATCAGAAGAAAACGATTTAGATGGATTAAACTACCTTGCTGGTGAAACTGTAGACTTCGTAAACACAAAAGCATACGAAGGTACATTACTTGCACATAGCGATGGTGGAGTACCAAACTTAATCGTAAATATTCCTGAATTAAATGAGTACACATTCGGTTACCTTGTATACTTCTTCGAAAAAGCATGTGCGATGAGCGGCTACTTATTAGGCGTAAATCCATTTGACCAACCAGGAGTAGAAGCATACAAGAAAAACATGTTTGCTTTACTTGGTAAACCAGGATTTGAAGAATTAAAAGCAGAATTAGAAGAGCGTTTAAAATAATAAAAAGCGACCGAAGATCCGGTCGCTTTTTATTATTTTACTGAAATGTCCATCGGTATATTCAAACTAGAATGGGTATGCTAAAGGAAAAGTCTTGGAGGGATGGGCTTGATTCCGATTCAATCAAAGTTAAAAGGACATACATATGCGTTATATAAGTTAGAAGAGGTTATGAAACCACTTGGATATAGTATTGGTGGCAATTGGGATTACGATAAAGGGTGCTTTGATTACAAAATCGATGAAGAAGATGGCTATCAATTTTTACGAGTGCCATTTACAGCTGTGGATGGGGAATTAGATGTGCCTGGTGTAATAGTCCGTCTTGAAACGCCGTATATTCTTTCGCATGTGTATCAAGACGAACTAGATGATAATGTGAATGCGTTAACAGCTGGAACGAGCGGATTTGATCAATTTGCTGAGCCGAAAGATCCAGATGGAGATGTGAAAAGTAAGTATATTAATATTGGGAAAGTATTAGTACAGGAACTAGAGCGTCACTTTTTTAATGGTGAATAACAATGAGTATGTCGCTTTCGATAAGAATGAAGGTATGGACTGGGTTAATCATATATTGGTCGTCACGCTTTATACCTAGTAAGAGAATGTTTTGTTTTAAAAGAGTATAGCTACAATTTGCAAAAGTTTGTCCGGTGCAAGGCGGAGAAAGCTCCATCAGTTGTAATTTGTTATCAGAGATTTCATCGTAAAGTGAGAATAGTACACCTGAAATAGAAGGAAATAAAAGAGAAGCGGTAAATACATAGCTCGTTAATTTATTTCCTTCTATAATTTCTGATACACCAGCTCTCGTTGCATTTTGAATTTGATCCGAAGTAAGAAGTTCAGCGATGCAATGAATGTTTGGATTAAGTCCTTTTGCAGTTAAAATATTTAAGATGGACTGTGTATCAGCTAAGCTTTCATTTTTTTCTTTATCAGCCGTTATTAATATGGTGTGTGCCGTTGTAATGTTAGCTTTTAATAACGTTTGATCGTGATGTGGACAACCTTTTATAAACTCTAAATGATGAAATGGTTTTGGAAGTAAAGAAAGTGTTTCATCAATTAAAACGATATCAAGGTTTGGTTGTAAGATGTGCATTTGTTTTACAACATGTTTTGCCCGTTCGTTCCAGCCGACAATAATCATATGACCGCTAGCAGTCGCAGCTTCTTCTCCTTTAACTTTCATATATTGTTTATTAATCATATCAGTGGCGAATAGAACCATATAATAAGAACAAAAACCGGTTCCGAATAAAATAATACTCATACCGATGAGTTTGCCTATTAGTGTATGTGGGGCAAAGTCACCATAGCCAACAGTGAAAATTGTAACGATTGACCACCAAATTCCATCAAACCATGTGGTGAAGTGCGATGGTTCTAATCTATGTATAAGAAAGCCGGAAAAAGCAGTAAGTACAACAATAAAGCAAATTAAACGAAAAATAATGGAATCACGAAATGTATCTACTAAATTTGGACGGGATTTCAATTGCCAATTCCTCCTTACTTTGCAGGACTACATTCATTGTTACCATTATAGAAAAAAGAAAAACTCTCTAATTTAAAAGAGAGTTTGTTTTCTATTACATACTTTCAACTTCAGTTTGTTGAACACTTTCAAGGTGTTGAAGAGCATAATAAACATCAGCAGTATGTCTTTTTTGATCGATAGACAATTTTAAATGTAAATAGTGCGAACCATTTTCCAATGTTTTGAGCTTCATGTTCTTAACTTTTATATCCATTTCTTTTATTTCTTCAATTACGATCGGGATATTGTCCATATTTCGTACAACAAGTTTCACTGCGATATCACGTTGACGAAATGACCTAGGTCCTATAAATTTCATCGTTAATGGTATAAGTTCTACACTAATCATAAGGAAGCACATTCCGAAAATCGCTTCAATATAGAAACCAGCTCCAACGGCAATGCCAATACCAGAAGCACCCCAAATCATGGCGGCGGTCGTTAGCCCAGCAATACTATCGTTTCCTCTTCGTAAAATAACACCTGCACCTAAAAAACCAATTCCTGATACAATTTGAGCAGCAAGTCGAAGGGGGTCCATATTCATATGGTCGGTATGTGGTAAATTGTAAGCTGCTTTAATAGAAACAATAGTGAGGAGGCAACTAATAATAGAGATAACTAAACAAGTCTTTAAACCAAGTGGTTTACGTTTTAATTCACGTTCTAAACCGATGGCGAATCCTAAAATAGCCGAGAGACCTAGTTTGAGTAATAAATCGGTATAGTCCATATGTATTCCTCCTTGTATGATATTTTATAGGAATAAAACGTTTATTATAGAAAGAAACGGTTTTTGATAGAGTAACTTTATATAGAATATATGTAGGAATTGCTTATACATGAAAGAGATATTTCGTTTAAGTATATGATATTAAAAAAGAAATGTGGGTGGTTTTAAAAAAAGTTTATAAAAGGTGTTGCATTTCAATTTTCACCATGATATATTAATAACCGTCGCTGATGCGGAAACGCAGAAAACGACAAAAAAGAAATTAAAAAACTTAGTTGACATCGGAAAACGAAGATGTTAACATAAGGAAGTCGCAAATGAGCGACCAAGTAGTTCTTTGAAAACTGAACGAAACAAACAACGTGAAACGTCAATTTTTATTTTTAGATGCTAGACAAACTAACTTTATTGGAGAGTTTGATCCTGGCTCAGGATGAACGCTGGCGGCGTGCCTAATACATGCAAGTCGAGCGAATGGATTGAGAGCTTGCTCTCAAGAAGTTAGCGGCGGACGGGTGAGTAACACGTGGGTAACCTGCCCATAAGACTGGGATAACTCCGGGAAACCGGGGCTAATACCGGATAACATTTTGAACTGCATGGTTCGAAATTGAAAGGCGGCTTCGGCTGTCACTTATGGATGGACCCGCGTCGCATTAGCTAGTTGGTGAGGTAACGGCTCACCAAGGCAACGATGCGTAGCCGACCTGAGAGGGTGATCGGCCACACTGGGACTGAGACACGGCCCAGACTCCTACGGGAGGCAGCAGTAGGGAATCTTCCGCAATGGACGAAAGTCTGACGGAGCAACGCCGCGTGAGTGATGAAGGCTTTCGGGTCGTAAAACTCTGTTGTTAGGGAAGAACAAGTGCTAGTTGAATAAGCTGGCACCTTGACGGTACCTAACCAGAAAGCCACGGCTAACTACGTGCCAGCAGCCGCGGTAATACGTAGGTGGCAAGCGTTATCCGGAATTATTGGGCGTAAAGCGCGCGCAGGTGGTTTCTTAAGTCTGATGTGAAAGCCCACGGCTCAACCGTGGAGGGTCATTGGAAACTGGGAGACTTGAGTGCAGAAGAGGAAAGTGGAATTCCATGTGTAGCGGTGAAATGCGTAGAGATATGGAGGAACACCAGTGGCGAAGGCGACTTTCTGGTCTGTAACTGACACTGAGGCGCGAAAGCGTGGGGAGCAAACAGGATTAGATACCCTGGTAGTCCACGCCGTAAACGATGAGTGCTAAGTGTTAGAGGGTTTCCGCCCTTTAGTGCTGAAGTTAACGCATTAAGCACTCCGCCTGGGGAGTACGGCCGCAAGGCTGAAACTCAAAGGAATTGACGGGGGCCCGCACAAGCGGTGGAGCATGTGGTTTAATTCGAAGCAACGCGAAGAACCTTACCAGGTCTTGACATCCTCTGAAAACCCTAGAGATAGGGCTTCTCCTTCGGGAGCAGAGTGACAGGTGGTGCATGGTTGTCGTCAGCTCGTGTCGTGAGATGTTGGGTTAAGTCCCGCAACGAGCGCAACCCTTGATCTTAGTTGCCATCATTAAGTTGGGCACTCTAAGGTGACTGCCGGTGACAAACCGGAGGAAGGTGGGGATGACGTCAAATCATCATGCCCCTTATGACCTGGGCTACACACGTGCTACAATGGACGGTACAAAGAGCTGCAAGACCGCGAGGTGGAGCTAATCTCATAAAACCGTTCTCAGTTCGGATTGTAGGCTGCAACTCGCCTACATGAAGCTGGAATCGCTAGTAATCGCGGATCAGCATGCCGCGGTGAATACGTTCCCGGGCCTTGTACACACCGCCCGTCACACCACGAGAGTTTGTAACACCCGAAGTCGGTGGGGTAACCTTTATGGAGCCAGCCGCCTAAGGTGGGACAGATGATTGGGGTGAAGTCGTAACAAGGTAGCCGTATCGGAAGGTGCGGCTGGATCACCTCCTTTCTATGGAGAATTGATGAACGCTGTTCATCAATATAAGTTTCCGTGTTTCGTTTTGTTCAGTTTTGAGAGAACTATCTCTCATATATAAATGTATGTTCTTTGAAAACTAGATAACAGTGTAGCTCATATTTTTTAATTTTAGTTTGGTTAAGTTAGAAAGGGCGCACGGTGGATGCCTTGACACTAGGAGTCGATGAAGGACGGGACTAACGCCGATATGCTTCGGGGAGCTGTAAGTAAGCTTTGATCCGAAGATTTCCGAATGGGGAAACCCACTATACGTAATGGTATGGTATCCTTACCTGAATACATAGGGTATGGAAGACAGACCCAGGGAACTGAAACATCTAAGTACCTGGAGGAAGAGAAAGCAAATGCGATTTCCTGAGTAGCGGCGAGCGAAACGGAATCTAGCCCAAACCAAGAGGCTTGCCTCTTGGGGTTGTAGGACATTCTATACGGAGTTACAAAGGAACGAGGTAGACGAAGCGACCTGGAAAGGTCCGTCGTAGAGGGTAACAACCCCGTAGTCGAAACTTCGTTCTCTCTTGAATGTATCCTGAGTACGGCGGAACACGTGAAATTCCGTCGGAATCTGGGAGGACCATCTCCCAAGGCTAAATACTCCCTAGTGATCGATAGTGAACCAGTACCGTGAGGGAAAGGTGAAAAGCACCCCGGAAGGGGAGTGAAAGAGATCCTGAAACCGTGTGCCTACAAATAGTCAGAGCCCGTTAATGGGTGATGGCGTGCCTTTTGTAGAATGAACCGGCGAGTTACGATCCCGTGCAAGGTTAAGTTGAAGAGACGGAGCCGCAGCGAAAGCGAGTCTGAATAGGGCGTTTAGTACGTGGTCGTAGACCCGAAACCAGGTGATCTACCCATGTCCAGGGTGAAGTTCAGGTAACACTGAATGGAGGCCCGAACCCACGCACGTTGAAAAGTGCGGGGATGAGGTGTGGGTAGCGGAGAAATTCCAATCGAACCTGGAGATAGCTGGTTCTCCCCGAAATAGCTTTAGGGCTAGCCTTAAGTGTAAGAGTCTTGGAGGTAGAGCACTGATTGAACTAGGGGTCCTCATCGGATTACCGAATTCAGTCAAACTCCGAATGCCAATGACTTATCCTTAGGAGTCAGACTGCGAGTGATAAGATCCGTAGTCAAGAGGGAAACAGCCCAGATCGCCAGCTAAGGTCCCAAAGTGTGTATTAAGTGGAAAAGGATGTGGAGTTGCTTAGACAACTAGGATGTTGGCTTAGAAGCAGCCACCATTTAAAGAGTGCGTAATAGCTCACTAGTCGAGTGACTCTGCGCCGAAAATGTACCGGGGCTAAATACACCACCGAAGCTGCGAATTGATACCAATGGTATCAGTGGTAGGGGAGCGTTCTAAGTGCAGTGAAGTCAGACCGGAAGGACTGGTGGAGCGCTTAGAAGTGAGAATGCCGGTATGAGTAGCGAAAGACGGGTGAGAATCCCGTCCACCGAATGCCTAAGGTTTCCTGAGGAAGGCTCGTCCGCTCAGGGTTAGTCAGGACCTAAGCCGAGGCCGACAGGCGTAGGCGATGGACAACAGGTTGATATTCCTGTACCACCTCTTTATCGTTTGAGCAATGGAGGGACGCAGAAGGATAGAAGAAGCGTGCGATTGGTTGTGCACGTCCAAGCAGTTAGGCTGATAAGTAGGCAAATCCGCTTATCGTGAAGGCTGAGCTGTGATGGGGAAGCTCCTTATGGAGCGAAGTCTTTGATTCCCCGCTGCCAAGAAAAGCTTCTAGCGAGATAAAAGGTGCCTGTACCGCAAACCGACACAGGTAGGCGAGGAGAGAATCCTAAGGTGTGCGAGAGAACTCTGGTTAAGGAACTCGGCAAAATGACCCCGTAACTTCGGGAGAAGGGGTGCTTTCTTAACGGAAAGCCGCAGTGAATAGGCCCAAGCGACTGTTTAGCAAAAACACAGGTCTCTGCGAAGCCGTAAGGCGAAGTATAGGGGCTGACACCTGCCCGGTGCTGGAAGGTTAAGGAGAGGGGTTAGCGTAAGCGAAGCTCTGAACTGAAGCCCCAGTAAACGGCGGCCGTAACTATAACGGTCCTAAGGTAGCGAAATTCCTTGTCGGGTAAGTTCCGACCCGCACGAAAGGTGTAACGATTTGGGCACTGTCTCAACCAGAGACTCGGTGAAATTATAGTACCTGTGAAGATGCAGGTTACCCGCGACAGGACGGAAAGACCCCGTGGAGCTTTACTGTAGCCTGATATTGAATTTTGGTACAGTTTGTACAGGATAGGCGGGAGCCATTGAAACCGGAGCGCTAGCTTCGGTGGAGGCGCTGGTGGGATACCGCCCTGACTGTATTGAAATTCTAACCTACGGGTCTTATCGACCCGGGAGACAGTGTCAGGTGGGCAGTTTGACTGGGGCGGTCGCCTCCTAAAGTGTAACGGAGGCGCCCAAAGGTTCCCTCAGAATGGTTGGAAATCATTCGTAGAGTGCAAAGGCATAAGGGAGCTTGACTGCGAGACCTACAAGTCGAGCAGGGACGAAAGTCGGGCTTAGTGATCCGGTGGTTCCGCATGGAAGGGCCATCGCTCAACGGATAAAAGCTACCCCGGGGATAACAGGCTTATCTCCCCCAAGAGTCCACATCGACGGGGAGGTTTGGCACCTCGATGTCGGCTCATCGCATCCTGGGGCTGTAGTCGGTCCCAAGGGTTGGGCTGTTCGCCCATTAAAGCGGTACGCGAGCTGGGTTCAGAACGTCGTGAGACAGTTCGGTCCCTATCCGTCGTGGGCGTAGGAAATTTGAGAGGAGCTGTCCTTAGTACGAGAGGACCGGGATGGACGCACCGCTGGTGTACCAGTTGTTCTGCCAAGGGCATAGCTGGGTAGCTATGTGCGGAAGGGATAAGTGCTGAAAGCATCTAAGCATGAAGCCCCCCTCAAGATGAGATTTCCCATAGCGTAAGCTAGTAAGATCCCTGAAAGATGATCAGGTTGATAGGTTCGAGGTGGAAGCATGGTGACATGTGGAGCTGACGAATACTAATAGATCGAGGACTTAACCATATAATATGAAGCAATGTTATCTAGTTTTGAAAGAATATAAAAAACTTGTTGACTTTAAAAGTTAAATAAGTTACAATAATTCTTGTCTTAAATGAATACAGTCTGGTAATGATGGCAGAGAGGTCACACCCGTTCCCATACCGAACACGGAAGTTAAGCTCTCTAGCGCCGATGGTAGTTGGGACCTTGTCCCTGTGAGAGTAGGACGTTGCCAGGCAAATGGAGGATTAGCTCAGCTGGGAGAGCACCTGCCTTACAAGCAGGGGGTCGGCGGTTCGATCCCGTCATCCTCCACCATTTAGCCGACTTAGCTCAATTGGTAGAGCAACTGACTTGTAATCAGTAGGTTGGGGGTTCAAGTCCTCTAGTCGGCACCAGTAACTATGGCGGTTGTGGCGAAGTGGTTAACGCACCGGATTGTGGCTCCGGCATTCGTGGGTTCGATTCCCATCAGTCGCCCCATTTTTTCTTAAATAAATTAATATGCGGGTGTGGCGGAATTGGCAGACGCACCAGACTTAGGATCTGGCGCCTTTGGCGTGGGGGTTCGACTCCCTTCACCCGCACTTTTAATAAAATATCTCATAACATGTCTTGCGGAAGTAGTTCAGTGGTAGAATACAACCTTGCCAAGGTTGGGGTCGCGGGTTCGAATCCCGTCTTCCGCTCCAATTTTCAATATGACATGCCGGGGTGGCGGAACAGGCAGACGCACAGGACTTAAAATCCTGCGGTGGGTGACCACCGTGCGGGTTCGACCCCCGCCCTCGGCACCATATGCGCCCGTAGCTCAATTGGATAGAGCGTTTGACTACGGATCAAGAGGTTAGGGGTTCGACTCCTCTCGGGCGCGCTTTTATTAACGGGAAGTGGCTCAGCTTGGTAGAGCACCTGGTTTGGGACCAGGGGGTCGCAGGTTCAAATCCTGTCTTCCCGATATTCCCAAAAACATGGGGCCTTAGCTCAGCTGGGAGAGCGCCTGCCTTGCACGCAGGAGGTCAGCGGTTCGATCCCGCTAGGCTCCACTTATTTTTATATTACTTATGGCGGTGTAGCTCAGCTGGCTAGAGCGTACGGTTCATACCCGTGAGGTCGGGGGTTCGATCCCCTCCGCCGCTACCATAAGGACCTTTAGCTCAGCTGGTTAGAGCAGACGGCTCATAACCGTCCGGTCGTAGGTTCGAGTCCTACAAGGTCCACCACTCAAAGTTTATATCTCGGAGGTATACCCAAGTTCGGCTGAAGGGATCGGTCTTGAAAACCGACAGGCGGCGAGAGTCGCGCGGGGGTTCGAATCCCTCTACCTCCTCCATTTTTTCTAAATTAAATATTTTATCATCGCGGGGTGGAGCAGCACGGTAGCTCGTCGGGCTCATAACCCGAAGGTCGCAGGTTCAAATCCTGTCCCCGCAACCAAATGGTCCCGTGGTGTAGTGGTTAACATGCCTGCCTGTCACGCAGGAGATCGCCGGTTCGACCCCGGTCGGGACCGCCATTTTTTTTACATAAAGGCTCGGTAGCTCAGTCGGTAGAGCAGAGGACTGAAAATCCTCGTGTCGGCGGTTCGATTCCGTCCCGAGCCACCATTTTGAAATCGCAAGCCGGCTTAGCTCAATTGGTAGAGCAACTGACTTGTAATCAGTAGGTTGGGGGTTCAAGTCCTCTAGCCGGCACCACTTTCAAAATGAGCCATTAGCTCAGTTGGTAGAGCATCTGACTTTTAATCAGAGGGTCGAAGGTTCGAATCCTTCATGGCTCACCATTTACAATTTAATGCGGGTGTAGTTTAGTGGTAAAACAAGAGCCTTCCAAGCTCTGGTCGAGAGTTCGATTCTCTTCACCCGCTTTTCAATTATGGGCCTATAGCTCAGCTGGTTAGAGCGCACGCCTGATAAGCGTGAGGTCGATGGTTCGAGTCCATTTAGGCCCACCATAATTGTTCCGCAGTAGCTCAGTGGTAGAGCTATCGGCTGTTAACCGATCGGTCGTAGGTTCGAGTCCTACCTGCGGAGCCATATTATAGAGAAGTACCCAAGTGGCTCAAGGGGCTCCCCTGCTAAGGGAGTAGATCGCGAACGCGGTGCGAGGGTTCGAATCCCTTCTTCTCTGCCAGAATTGGCCCGTTGGTCAAGTGGTTAAGACACCGCCCTTTCACGGCGGTAACACGGGTTCGAATCCCGTACGGGTCATACTAAAAGAGATAGCATAATCTGCTATCTCTTTTTTGTTGTGTAAAAGTGGACTTTGGATAGTCTGCTTTTTTATGCAATAGAAGAAATATGAAGTATTCGCTGTTGCAGTGGGGTACATAGAGCGCCGTAAATACAATCATGTTGTTTATTTGGGCCTGTATGAATATGAAGGAATTATCTACTTAACAAATCATACTCAAATTGAACTTTTATCCCATCTGTATGGCTGTAGCCTCCTGCACTTGTATAAATCGAAGAAAATACATCCGGGAGCTACTGCGGAAAATAAATAATATATAGAAGAAGCTGTCTCCCAATAAGTAATCTACTGGAGACAGCTTTTTATGTTGTCATTATTGTCGAGTTTTGTCGGTAAGTCGATATATTGCAAAAATCGCTGATATAATTTGAGTTACGATCGATAAATTTCAATAATCGCTGATATATTTGGAGTTACGGTCGATATATTCTAATAATCGCCGATATAATTTCACTTATCGACAAAAACCATAAGAAAAACCCTTTCACAATCTAAAGAAAACGCCTCCATTGAAATGGATTCCACACCTATTCCAATAACTTTACACTCTATGTGAAAAAGTTCACAAATAGGTCATAATTTGTGAAGTAATTCACAATGATACGTGCTACAATATGAATGTAAAGAAGTTAAACAACATTAAATTAGTATTTTAATTAATTACTTAAACAATCATAAAAAAATATATGTGAACAATAGAGAGGGGAAATTAACATGAAAAAAGGTATCAATCGTGTAGTATTAGTAGGAACAGGAGCTGTAGGTTGTAGTTACGCTTACTCAATGATCAACCAAGGTGTAGCTGAAGAATTCGTACTTGTAGATGTTAATGAAGCAAAAGCAGAAGGGGAAGCAATGGACTTAAGCCATGCGGTACCATTCTCTCCATCACCAACAAAAGTTTGGAGCGGTAGCTATGCAGATTGTAAAGATGCAGATTTAGTAGTTATCACTGCGGGATTACCACAAAAACCAGGTGAAACTCGTTTAGACTTAGTTGAGAAAAATACAAAGATCTTTAAACAAATCGTTCGCGGTATTATGGATAGCGGATTCGATGGAATCTTCTTAATCGCAACTAACCCAGTTGACATTTTAACTTACGTAACTTGGAAAGAATCTGGTCTACCAAAAGAGCGCGTAATCGGTTCTGGTACAACTTTAGACTCTGCTCGTTTCCGTTACATGTTAGGTGACTACTTAGATGTAGATCCACGTAACGTTCATGCTTACATCGTTGGTGAGCACGGTGATACTGAACTTCCAGTATGGAGCCACGCTACTATCGGTGTACAAAAACTAGAAACAATCTTAGCTAACAACGAACAGTACAATCAAGAAGACTTAGATAAAATTTTCGAAAACGTACGTGATGCAGCTTATCATATCATCGAGCGTAAAGGTGCAACTTACTACGGAATCGGTATGTCACTACTTCGTGTAACTAAAGCAATCTTAAACAACGAGAACAGCGTATTAACTGTATCTGCATACCTTGAAGGTCAATACGGTGAGAAAGATGCTTACGTAGGTGTTCCAGCTGTAATTAACCGCGAAGGTGTACGTGAAATTGTAGAACTTGAGCTAAATGAAGAAGAAAAAGTGAAATTCGCTCATTCTGTAAAAGTATTAAAAGAAACAATGGCACCAGTACTATAATAATTGCTAAATAATTCAGAGGTGGGAAACTGCTTCTTACCTCTGAACTTATATAATTTAATATAAATTCCTTTTCCGGTTTCCCTTGTATATCCCCAATATACCCCTTTTGCTGGATAAGGGTCGTTTATAGAAAAAGAGCACTCTACGTAAAGTAGAGTGCTCTTTATTATCCCGCTATTTGCCGGGCAGTAAGACCCCGATTGGTGTGGCTAATAATCAGTGGGGATGAACAAAACCCCCACTGATTAAAGTTTCACTTTATTATTTTTTAGGCGTTAAGCCCAATTTCTTTAAAATATCTGCGAGTGTACCGCTTTTTGATTTTTCTACAGCTGTTTGTGATTTAGATGCATCTGGTCCTTTTTTCAAGAAGTTCTTTTCAACGAAGCGAATGTCTTTTTCATCGACAATTCCGTCGCTATTAAGGTCGCCGCCTTTTACAGATACTCCTTTTTTACCATAGTTGCTAGCGATAATTTCAGCATCTTTAATATCAATGACTTTATCACCATTTACATCACCGGCAAGGTTTTCGTCAGGTCGTGCATAATAATATTGGCCAAGTAGCCTACCATCTTTTTCAGTACCTAATTTTGTTGTTAGACGGCTTGTTAAATGCCCTGGTACTTCTACGTATAAATTATAGTCACGATTATTAACAGGAAGTCCATTCAGTTTGAAGTATCCGTATTTATCTAGTGAGCCTTCAAATTTATGACGGTAAGGATCAGTTGCATATACTTTTACACCAAGCTTTGTATAATCGAGCTTTTCATCTAAATATCCACGTTCATTTAAGAATGCACCAGGTTTAATATTTCCTTCTACTAGTGAGTTTAAGGACATAACTGAGAATGTTTGATCTTGAAGTACACGCATTCTATTCGGTTCTGTTTCACCTTGTTTCCAGTAAACAAAAATTGGTGATTCTAATTGGGCATTTGCTTCATAAAATTCATCATTTTCTACTTTGAAAGTTACATCAATGAACGGGAAATCACCATCTAATCCGGCGAAGTTTTTATCATCGATAGATCCGCCTACTGTAACAGAACCGGCTTCTAATTTCGGCTCATTCACTTTTGCGATTACACCTTTTTCAGAAAGTAGCTTTTCAAAAGCAGGGTTCAATTTCGCATTTGCAAATTTGAAATTTTTCTCTAGGAATTTTACGTTAAATTCCCCTGCAACAAATTGTTTTACGTGTTTTGCGTTTAGTGTTACAGTAAGTTCATCATTTTTGTATACTTCTTTTTTATCATAACTAGTTTTCGCATATTGAGCACCTTGTGGGATAAACCAATAGTTATTTACACCGCTTGGATAATCAGGACCTACAGTTGCATAATCGAAAATATATACGCCTGTGTTCATTGGTCCTTCTACTTTAAAGGATTCAGGGGTAATGCCAACTTTAAAGTCACCATCTGCATTAATAGGTAAAAACTTATGCAAGTATGGAGAATAGTCATAATACATAACTCCGTTCGCTTCTTGCGTAATGTTTAAACCTTTATAGGCCTCCGGTAATTTGTATTTTAAAAATTATTTCTCCACGCCTTTTGTTTGCTCGGCATGGAATGTCCAGTTTAGCTGTAAGGAATCACCTTGGAATTTATTTTGATCTTGGTCGTTGTCTTCAAAGGAGAAGAGCACGTGTAAATAATCTGTTTCACCAGATGTAATACCGTCTATTAAGTTATGACGTTCTAAAGATGTAGCTACATCCTCAGGTTTCATAGTTTTTAATTTTGATAGTTTTGTTTCCCGCAAAATTTCATGATCATCGTTTGGATTCGATGGCTTTCCATCATTCACTAGAAACTTTACGATAATGTGGTCGCCTAAATCTTCACCGTCATTATTTAGCTTTGCATCTGTAACTTCATATGATGTTTCAAGTGCTACTTTTGCAATATCCAATGACCCTTTATTTTCAAGCGTGAAATTTTTTTCAATAAAGTCACCTGGCTTTAAATCTTTCACATCAACGATTACACTTGGATTAATAGAAAGATCTAGTGTTCCAGCTTGAAATGAGTTACTAGATGTTTCAGAATCACTGAAGTATGCGAATACACCGCCGCATGTAAGTGATAAGCCAAGCGTTGCTGTGACAACTCCCATTCCTACTTTTTGTTTCAATGACATAAGAAAGCCCCCTAATATGATTTTTATGAAACGTTCGCAAAGTAAACACAGTATTCTAGTATGAATTATATTTACGAAAGCGTGATGTTCTTTATTGAGAACGAGTATATGCTGATGAATTTCGCATTTCAATAAAATTATGACAAAAAATATTGAGAAATATTTTTTATGACAGATTATTTTGCTGCGGTTTTAAGTAGAAAATAGCATGAAAAATAGGCTAAACCTAATAAAATAGAGGTTGAGAAAAAATGATAGTAAAAAAGATAGGGGAAAATGAAGCGTTTGCAATGAATATTCGTCAAAATTCGATATTTTACACGGAAATGTGAAGAAAAACCAACGTTTTTGAGAAAAAAACGAATATTTTTTATAAATTAACAAGGATATCACAGTTTTTTGCAGAAATAGTTAAAGTATAAAAAATTCTGTCATCTTAGTGAGGTGAGCATATTGAGTGTAATAAATTGTGAAAAAGTGAAACGAGATGAGTTTCATACAGAAAAGTACTATGAGAGTTATAGCATCTTTGGCGCACATATTGTGACGGAAGATGAGATGCGAGGGGTACGATTTACAGTATGGGCTCCTCATGCGAAAGCAATGAGTGTTGTTGGCGATTTTAATGAATGGGATTATGAGCAACATAAGATGCTACAAGAGACAGAAGAGGGAATTTGGTCCTTGTTTATACCGCATATTGAAGAAAGGGAAATATATAAATATGCGATTGAAACGATGGCTGGTGACGTCATTTTTAAGGCAGATCCGTACGCTGTATATGCAGAAGTAAGACCGAATACGGCATCTGTAGTTTTTGATATGAAGGGATACGAATGGAATGATAAAAACTGGAGTCGTAAGAAAAAGAAAAAGCCGGTTTATAAAGAAGCGATGACAGTTTATGAATTACATTTCGGTTCCTGGAAGAAGAAAGAAGATGGAACGCTGTATTCTTATAGGGAAATGGTAGAAGAACTCATTCCGTATGTGGTGGAACATCAATTTACACATATTGAAATCATGCCGCTTGTTGAGCATCCATATGATCGTTCTTGGGGATATCAAGGGACGGGATATTATGCAGCAACGAGTAGATTCGGCACACCACATGATTTGATGTATTTTGTCGATGAATGTCATAAATATGGAATCGGTGTCATTTTAGATTGGGTGCCGGGGCATTTTTGTAAAGATGCTCACGGTCTATATTTGTTTGATGGGACACCGACTTATGAATATAAAGATAAGGATGTACAAGAAAACCAAGTATGGGGAACTGTCAATTTTGATTTAGGAAAAAAGGAAGTACGTAATTTCTTAATTTCAAATGCGTTATTTTGGATGAGATATTTCCATATTGACGGTTTCAGGGTGGATGCAGTTGCGAATATGTTGTACTGGAATAAAGAAGGACAGGAGCAAAGTAATGAGCACGCTGTTTCATTTTTACGAGAGTTAAATGAAGCGGTATTTGCAGAGGATGAAGACTTTCTTATGACAGCAGAAGATTCAACAGCTTGGCCACTTGTAACAGCTCCAACTTATGAAGGTGGACTTGGATTCAATTACAAATGGAATATGGGCTGGATGAATGACGTGCTGAAATATATGGAGTGTGCACCTGAATACAGGAAGTATATTCATGAGAAAATAACATTCTCTTTACTATATGCTTACTCTGAAAACTTCATATTACCGCTTTCTCATGATGAAGTCGTTCACGGGAAAAAGTCGTTATTAAATAAAATGCCAGGAGATTACTGGGATAAGTTTGCTCAGCTTCGTTTATTATATGGATATTTATTTACTCACCCAGGAAAGAAATTACTTTTCATGGGAGGAGAATTTGGGCAGTTTGATGAGTGGAAAGACCTTGAAGATTTAGATTGGAATTTACATGATTTTGAAATGCATCGTTATATGCATGATTACTTTAAAGAGCTCATAGCATTGTATAAGCGCTCAAAACCACTTTGGCAGCTTGATCATTCACCTGAAGGATTTCAGTGGATTGATGCTAATAATAATGAGCAAAGTATTTTCTCGTTTATTCGCCAAGGAGATAAACAAGAAGATGCGTTAGTTGTCGTATGTAATTTTACGAAAGCTACATATGAAAACTATAAAGTAGGGGTGCCAGATTTCGAGTATTATAACGAGATTTTAAACAGTGATGCAGAGCAATATGGCGGCTCGGGGCAAGTGAATAAAAAACGTCTTAAGGCGACTCTAGAACCGTACCATAATCAAGAGGCACATGTAGAAATTACAATTCCACCATTTGGCGTATCCATATTACGACCAGTGAAGACTAGAAAGGGGAGCAAAAAACAAGATGGCTCAAAAACAAAAGTGCGTAGCAATGTTACTAGCAGGGGGAAAAGGTAGTCGTTTAAGTGCATTAACAAAAAATTTAGCCAAGCCAGCTGTTCCATTTGGTGGTAAATATCGCATTATTGATTTTACGTTAAGTAATTGTGCGAATTCTGGTATTGAAACGGTTGGGATTTTGACGCAGTATCAACCGCTCGAACTTCATAATTATATCGGAATCGGCAATGCTTGGGATTTAGACCGAGTAAACGGTGGAGTCACAGTATTACCTCCTTATGCGGAGTCTTCAGGTGTGAAGTGGTACACAGGTACGGCAAGTGCCATTTATCAAAACTTAAACTATTTAAGTCAGTACGAACCAGAGTATGTCCTTATTTTATCAGGCGATCATATTTATAAAATGGATTACAGTAAAATGCTAGATTACCATGTTGAGAAAGAAGCGGACGTTTCGATTTCTGTTATTGAAGTGCCTTGGGATGAAGCAAGTCGCTTTGGCATTATGAATACGAATGAAGAGATGGAAATTGTTGAGTTTGAAGAGAAACCGCAATTTCCAAGAAGTAATCTTGCATCAATGGGAATCTATATTTTTAACTGGGCAATTTTGAAAGAGTATTTAGAAATGGATGCAAGAAATCCTGAATCTAGTAATGATTTCGGAAAAGATGTACTTCCGCTTTTATTAGATGAAGGGAAGAAGCTAATGGCGTATCCGTTTGAAGGATATTGGAAAGATGTTGGAACAGTGAAAAGCTTATGGGAAGCGAATATGGATTTACTTCGCGATGAAACATCATTGAATTTAAATGATCGTAACTGGCGTATTTATTCTGTCAATCCAAACGAACCGCCTCAATATATTGCGGAAAAGGCAAAAGTGGAAGAATCACTGATTAACGAAGGGTGCGTCATTGAAGGGGACGTGAAGCATTCTGTCTTATTCCAAGGGGTGACGGTGGAAGAAGGTAGTATGGTTATTGATTCCGTCGTTATGCCAGGAGCGAAGATTGGGAAAAGTGTTGTGATTGAAAGAGCAATTGTTGGATCGGAAATGGTTATTGAAGATGGAACAATCATTCGTCCAGAAAAAAATGTTGACGATGTAGTATTAATTGCTGAAGGGAAATAGAAAAGGGGGATGAAATGAATGGGAGAAAAAATGTTAGGAATTATTAATGCAACGGGAAGTTTTACTTCCTTACAGAAAGTAACAGGGCATCGTTCACTAGCGGCGCTACCGTTTGGGGGCCGTTATCGACTCATTGATTTCATGCTTTCCAATATGGTGAATTCTAATATTCATAGTGTGGCGGTTTTTACAAGCCATAAAAACCGTTCGTTAATGGACCATGTTGGTTCAGGGAAACAGTGGGATTTAGATAGAAAACGTGACGGATTGTTTTTATTCCCACCAAATTGCCAATGTGACCAAGATGAGTTTGGATCTTTTGCACATTTTAGAAGACATATTGATTATTTTCTAAGAAGCAGAGAAGAATACGTTGTTATTACGAATAGCCATCTCGTAACAGCATTAAATTTCCAGGCGGTGTTAGAGCGGCATATACATACGGCAGCTGATATTACTGAAGTTTGCCATGAAGGGGTTTCGCTTCAAACATACGTGTTAAAGAAACAATTATTGTTAGATTTATTTGAGACATATAAAGATGTGGAGCAATACAGTTTATTTGATGTAGTGAGAGAAAAGCGCGGAAAATCACTGCATATTGCTACGTATGAGCATACAGGATATGTAGCTATTATTGACTCGATTGAAAGTTACTATAAACATAGCTTAGAAATTTTGCAACCTGCTATTTGGAAGCAATTATTTAAGAAAGAAGCACCGATTTTTACGAAAGTAAAAGATGAGCCACCAACTCGTTACCTAAAGGATGCAGTCGTGAAAAATACAATGATTGCAAATGGCAGTATTATTGAAGGGGAAGTAGAAAACAGTGTTGTTTCCCGTTCTGTTAAAATTGGAAAAGGTTCAATTGTTCGTAATAGTATTATTATGCAAAAGAGCCAAATTGGAGATAACTGTATAATAGACGGTGTTATTATTGATAAAGACGTGAAAATTGGTGACGGTGTCGTTTTAAAAGGAAACACCGATGAGCCGTACGTTGTAGAAAAAGGAAGCATTCAAAACAGTACGATTAATAGTTATTCTTGAAGAATCAGTGGGGGTCTTTCCTCCACTGATTAAAGTTTTAATTTAAATGAAAACTCGAAGGGAGGAAGCTGCAAGAAGAGTAATATATGCTTTTCGAGCAGTGGGACAACAAGTGAATATTTTATTTGCAGTATCAGAATGTGTACCGTTTGTTAAATCGGGAGGATTAGCTGATGTAGCAGGTGCGCTCCCAAAAGAGCTTAAAAAATTAGGTGTGGATGTACGTATTATACTTCCGAATTATAGTCTTATTCCGCAAAAATTAAGAGATGGATGTACGCTTCATAAAGTAATTAACGTTCCTCTTGGCTGGAGAAATCAATATTGCGGAATTTTAAAAGGTGAGCAAGACGGGATTACGTATTATTTAATAGACAATGAATATTATTTTAAGAGGGATTCTTTGTACGGTCATTATGATGACGGAGAGCGTTTTTCTTATTTTTCGAAGGCAGTTTTAGAGTGTATTCCGCATCTTGATTTTGAAGTGGATGTTCTTCATAGCCATGATTGGCATACCGCTATGGTTAATTTCTTACTTCGCGAAAAGTATCAAGACAACCCATTATATGAGCGTATTAAAACGGTATATACAATTCATAACCTGCAGTTCCAAGGTGTATTTTCTCCTGAAGTGATGTACGACCTGTTAGAGCTTGGTGATGAATATTTTCATAGTGAGCAGCTAGAGTTTTATGGAAATGTGAACTTTATGAAAGGCGGTATTATCGCTTCTGATCAAATTACAGCGGTTAGCCCGACATATAAAGAAGAAATACAATATGAGTTTTTCGGTGAGAAATTAGATGGATTGCTACGAAAATATAATGATAAGCTGAGTGGCATTGTAAATGGAATTGACACGAGCGTATATAACCCAGAAACGGACTCGTATATTACAGCTCAGTATGATGCAGAGTCATTATATGAAAAAAATGAAAATAAACGTGCATTGCAGCGTTATTTTGGTTTGCCAGAAAAAGAGGATACACCAATTATTGCAATGGTCACGAGATTAACGAAACAAAAAGGTCTTGATTTAGTACGTACTGTATTCCGTGAAATAATGGAAGAAGATGTACAATGTATCATTTTAGGATCCGGTGATTCAGAATACGAGCAGTTCTTTGAATGGATGGCATATGAGTATCCAGAGAAGGTGAAGGTATATATCGGATTTAATGAGGAGCTTGCGCATCAAGTGTATGCGGGAAGCGATCTATTTTTAATGCCGTCACTGTTTGAACCGTGTGGACTTGGACAACTTATCGCATTAGCGTACGGTACGATTCCGATTGTAAGAGAAACAGGTGGATTAAACGATACTGTACAATCTTATGATGAAGAAACAGGAGAAGGAAATGGTTTCAGTTTTACGAACTTCAATGCACATGACATGTTGTATACGGTTCGCCGTGCAATTGAATTTTATCACGATAAGCCGGTATGGGAACAGCTTGTAACACAAGCGATGACTGAAGATTATAGTTGGGAGAAATCAGCTCTTGCTTATAAGAAATTGTATAAAAGTCTCATGGAATAACATGTAGGTGGTGAAAAAATGTTTACTCATGTTGAAAGTTTCAAATCAGCCTTTCTAGAAAAGTTAGAGACGATGTATGGGAAAAGTTTCAAAGACTCTACAACTCGTGATCAATATAATACGCTTGGGTACATGGTACGTGAGTATATGAATAGTCAATGGATTGCAACGAACGAAAGCTATCGGTCTGGAGAGCAAAAGCAAATGTATTACTTATCCATTGAGTTTTTACTTGGACGTTTGCTTGGAAGTAACATTTTAAATTTAGGCATCAGGGATGTATGTGAGCAGGGCCTTTCGGAGCTTGGGATTTCTTTGCAAGAGTTAGAAGAGGTGGAAGCAGATGCAGGTCTTGGAAATGGTGGGCTTGGACGTCTAGCAGCCTGTTTTCTTGATTCACTCGCATCTTTAAACTTACCAGGACACGGCTGTGGGATTCGTTACAAACATGGCTTGTTTGATCAAAAAATTGTTGATGGTTATCAAGTTGAGTTTCCAGAACAATGGCTTCTTCATGAAAATGTATGGGAAGTAAGAAGGCATGATCAAGCTGTAGAAGTAAGCTATTTTGGCAGTGTGGAGCCGTTAGAAATGGATGGACGTTTAGAGTTCAGGCATACGAATGCAGAAGTCATTATGGCGGTACCATATGATGTTCCAGTAGTAGGCTATGAGACGAGTACTGTAAATACGCTTAGGCTTTGGAATGCTGAACCAGTTCCTTTCCCGCAAAACTGCAAAGATATTTTGAAATATAAGCGTGAAACAGAGGCGGTATCGGAGTTTTTATATCCAGATGATACGCATGATGAGGGGAAAATACTTCGCTTAAAACAACAGTATTTCCTCGTATCAGCAAGTTTACAAAATATCGTTCGTACGCATAGAGAAAGATATGGTGACCTTCGTCAATTACATGAAAAAATTGCGATTCATATTAATGATACACATCCGGTTTTAGCGATTCCAGAACTGATGCGTATTTTATTAGATGAAGAAAAACTAGCATGGGAAGAGGCTTGGCACATAACAACGCAAACGATTTCTTATACGAATCATACGACGTTATCAGAAGCGCTTGAGAAGTGGCCAATTCACATTTTTAAACCGTTATTACCGAGAATTTATATGATTATTGAAGAGATTAATGAACGTTTCTGTCATGAACTTTGGGAACGTTATCCGTACGAATGGCATCGCATTGAAGATATGGCGATTATTGCACATGATCTTGTGAAAATGGCTCATTTAGCAATTGTCGGTAGCCATAGCGTAAACGGTGTAGCAAAAATTCATACGGAAATTTTGAAGCAACGTGAAATGCGATTGTTTTATGAGTTTTATCCAGATAAGTTTAATAATAAGACGAATGGAATCGCTCATAGACGTTGGTTAATGAAGGCAAATCCGCAGCTGACGAACCTTATTTCAGAGGCGATTGGAACAGAGTGGAAGAAAGAACCGATTAAGCTGCAGGCGTTGCAAACAGTTCAATATGATGCGAGTTTCCAAGAGAAATTTGCAGAGGTAAAACAAGAGCGTAAAGAGATTTTAGCGGAGCGTATTCATAATAAAATGGGGATTACAATTGATCCAAATTCTATTTTTGACGTGCAAGTAAAAAGACTGCATGCTTACAAGCGACAATTATTAAACGTTCTTCATATTTTATATTTGTATAACCGTTTGAAAGAGGATACTAGTTTTACATTTTATCCGCGTACTTTTATTTTTGGAGCGAAAGCATCACCTGGCTATTATTATGCGAAAAAAATTATTAAATTAATTAATGAACTCGCAAGGAAAGTAAATAACGATCCGTACGTAAGCCAATATATGAAAGTTATCTTTCTAGAAAACTATCGAGTTTCTGTAGCGGAAGATATATTCCCAGCGGCGGATGTAAGTGAACAAATTTCAACTGCGAGTAAAGAAGCATCAGGAACAGGAAATATGAAATTTATGATGAATGGTGCGATTACACTCGGCACATTAGACGGAGCTAATATTGAAATAAAAGACAGGGTCGGTGATGATAACTGTTTCATTTTCGGTTTAACGGCGGAAGAGGTTCTTCATTACTATCAAAATGGTGGATATCGTGCAAGTGATTATTATCACCACAATATGCATATTAAAAAAGTGGTAGATCAGTTAACGAATGGTTTCTTTGCACAGTCGGGAGCTGAATTTGAAGCAATTTACGATTCTCTCGTTATTCAAAATGATGAATATTTCGTTTTGCGAGATTTTGGTCCATATGCGGAAAGGCAAGAAGCTGTAGGGCGTACTTATGAAAATCGAACGAAATGGCTAGAAATGTCGATTTTAAATATTGCACAATCAGGTCATTTTGCGAGCGATCGAACGATTTTGCAGTACAGTAATGAAATTTGGGGTATTGGTAATACGGTTAAACAACATTAAGTAAAAGTCCCTTTTGAAGGGACTTTTACTCATTATACAGAAGTGTGGTGAATGGCATATGAAGGGTATGTATGAACAAGGAGATTTAAAAACAAATAGATTAATTTTAACGAAGATACATGGTGCACATGCAGCTGATTTATTTGAAGTATATTCTAATGCGGAAACAGCTACATATGTACCGAGGGAAGTACATAAAACGAAAGAGGAAACTCATCGTTTATTAGAAAATATGTTTACAACGATACGAGATGGTAAGGCTCTTATATGGTCTATTATGCTGAATGATAACCAAAAGGTAATTGGAACATGTGGAATATGGCTTATGCCACATAATAGTGCATCGATTGGAGCTGTAATTAGCCCAACATATTGGGGGAAAGGAGTTATTGTTGAAGCGTTAGAACAAGTTATAAAAGTTGGTTTTCAAGAATTAAATTTGAATCGTATTGAAGGGAGATGTAGTGTGAAAAATGTAGCTTCTGAACGTGTGATGCAAAAATTAAAAATGGTATATGAAGGTACATTGAGGCAAAATGTAAAAATGAATAATACGTACAGTGATTCTAAAGTGTATTCGCTTTTAAAACAGGAATACGATTGCTTCGCAAAGTAAACCGAGCTAAATGAGACTAAGCTCGGTTTACTTATTTTGCTTAAGAAAGAAATGGGATAGCGGTATAGATTATGCCTGTTCCACCATATTCTCCTGTCGCAAAGTATGAAAATGTAAAGAAACCTGTAACCGAAAAAATTACAATGAGAAAAAGTGCAAAGATAAACTTTAACATGTAAGGTCCCCTCATCCAAAAGTAAATTCATATATTATTATAGTATACGAATGTATAATTTCCAATTGTTTACTGGTTAAAAATGAGAAGTCAGACATGTTTTGTATGTTGTCATGGAATGATTATTCGTAATAGATTTTGTATTTTTTGTAAATGTCATATTGTGATGAACGTGGGCATATTCCCAATCACGATCATTAAAATTTATGTTTCGCGGAGGGAGAAGTGGAACGACATCGAATAAATTTACAAAACGAAAGCTACTAGCTACTTGTAGTTTATAATAATTTCGAAAAGCGATATCTCCTACTTTTGGAGAAGCGAATGTATAAAGGCCATATTGTGCGAAGGCAGTATTGATACGTGCATCTAATATGTGTAATGTAGCAAGCGCACCACCTAAACTATGTCCGGTAGCTAGTAGTTTTTTATGGGCTGGCAACGATACGAGCATATCCATAATAGAATCTCGGCAAGATTCATAAATAGAAAGAAAGCCGTTATGGACATTTCCGCTGTTTAAAGCATATGGGTATGGCTTTTGGTTGACGAGTGAATCGATAATCCAGTCTGTATCTGTTTGTGTGCCCCGAAAAGCTACAATAATTGTATCCTCAGATTCTAATATGAATCCAAACCATTCTGTCATTTGAATGGTTTTTCCTTGAAAACCTTGTACATATTGAAAACCATCTGGTATTTCAAAAATCCCATTTTGTTTATATTGTTCATACGTTAACTCACAACAAGAAGCTAACAATATGGCAGTGTCTTTATCAAAGGATAAAGGAGTACGCATTAAGGAAGCCCTCCTTAAGAAAAGGTATGGTTAAATATATGCAGTGAGGGACTTGATTCATTCTTTTTGAGGGTTTTGAAAATGAGGATGGAACATTTAGTTATATGAGGGGGGAGGGGAAGCGTAGTCCACCTAAATAAAAAGCGCCCCATAAGGGCACTTTTACTCTTTTCCATCTAATAAACGACCAAGTCCACCTAAAACACTGCCTTCACCGGTGCTTTGAGCTGCTGGACTCGTAAGGCGTGCTGCTAAGCGGCTAAGTGTTAAGGACTGAATCCAAACCGTTCCAGGACCTTCTAGCGTTGCGAAGAATAAACCTTCACCGCCAAATAGAGCTGTTTTTACTTTTCCTACAAATTCAATATCATAGTTAACGTCTTTTGTCATGGCAACGAGACAACCTGTATCAATGCGAAGTTTCTCGCCGGGTTTTAATTCGCGCTTATATACAGTTCCGCCTGCATGCATGAAAGCTAGACCATCACCTTCAAGTTTCTGCATGATGAAACCTTCACCACCAAAGAAACCAGTTCCTATTTTTTTAGTAAACTCAATTCCGATAGAAACACCTTTTGCAGCACAAAGAAACGCATCTTTTTGGCAAACTATTTTCTCTTGATATTCTGTTAAATCAACAGGAACAATTTTACCAGGATAAGGAGCAGCAAATGAGACGTGGCGTTTGCCGTGACCTGTATTTGTAAATACAGTCATAAACATGCTTTCACCTGTAACAAGACGCTTACCAGCCCCCATTAATTTTCCGAATAGACCGTTAGATGGTCCAGAACCATCACCGAAAATTGTCTCCATTTCGATGTAGTCTTCCATCATCATCATTGCCCCAGCTTCTGCGATAACACTCTCTTCTGGATCTAATTCAATTTCAACGAACTGCATATCGTCACCGTATAACTTATATTCGATTTCATGTGCCTTCATTTTTTTCACCTCATATGTAATATATATTTATATTGTACAGAATTTAATAGTATTAGAATACTCTAGTTTTGTTAATTTTCAAATAAAATAAGGAGATGGAAATTCAACATTATATTAAAATTATAAAAAAATGATGGAATGAAAGTGTTCTCATTTGACGTTTTTCATATAGCGTGATATAGTGAAAGCACTATTGAGCTACATAATGTGGTACGGAAATAAAGCACGTTGTATTAAAGGCTGTAAGCTTGTTATACATTCATGTCCTTTATATCCACCTTTTCATGTGGATTCATAGTTTCATTTTTATTTAGGAGGTACATGACATGCAAACAGGTAAAGTTAAATGGTTTAACGGCGAAAAAGGTTTTGGCTTCATCGAAGTTGAAGGCGGAGAAGACGTATTCGTACATTTCTCAGCTATCCAAGGCGAAGGCTTCAAAACTTTAGAAGAAGGTCAAGAAGTTTCTTTCGAAATCGTTGAAGGAAACCGCGGACCACAAGCAGCTAACGTTACAAAAAACTAATTAGCTAGCGATAAAAAGCATTCCGAATTTCGGAATGCTTTTTTTTATCCCGTAAACGTCCGAAGGGTGTGGGCTAATAATTAGTGGGGGATGGTCCCCACACTAATTAAAGTTTCACTTTACTCTTTGGAACTAGATTCATTTGAAGATAATTCGCCTTTGAAGGTACGCTCTTCAAAGTCATCAAGCATTTGTTCATACTCTTCATGTTCTTCTGTGGCGAAAACTTGTGGGTTTTTTCCATACATATCTGTACCGATAAAGTTTTCGAAATCCTCTACATATCCAACATTCTCTTCACTATTTACATACATACCGTTATAATTTTTTGAATCTTGTCTTTCTAAATCAGACGGTGTTTCAGACGTTCCATAATTTGCGACATCTTGCCACGCATCTTCTGCATCGTACTCAACAGAATGATCTTCATCGTGCTTATGGAAAGAAGGAGCCAATACTTCTTCTTCAACTGGACGGGTCTCCATATTTAATTTATTTGTCGCGTGCTGTATGCATGTTGTAGCAGTCGGCATTGCTTCTAATCTTTCAAATGGAATTTCCACGCCAGACACTTCACAAATACCGTACGTACCTGCTTCTATTTTTTGCAAGGCATGTTTCGTATCCTCTAGCTGTTTATGCCAAAGCTCAATAAGCCCGAAATCTTTTTCACGTTCATATAGCTCTGTAGCCATATCACCTGGATGGTTATCATAGCTAGACAATTCTCCGACGGAATCGCGTTCAGAGGCACGATTTTCATTTTCATGAGTTTGTATTGTTTGCTCTAGTTCTTGTTTTTGTTTTTCTAAAACGGATTTAAATTGATTTACTTGTTGTGGAGTTAACATTGTCATCCACCTTCCTACAATTCAGTTTCTTTACATAGTATGAGCGTTGCGAGTAGGAATTATGAGCTGAAATTGGTATATGAAAAAGGAGCCGCATTAGCAGCTCCTTTTAAAGGAAATATCCAAGTAATAATCCGATTCCCATGAGGAGACCGAAGATTGTATTTGTTTTTGCTGTTGAAATCATCGCAGGTACCATTTCCATTGGAATGCTTTTGCCGATAAAACCTTTCGTCGCTTTAAATGCTTTCGGTGCACTTAAAAATACGATCAGCATCCATGGTGATACGATGCCCACGATAATTAAAGCAATTGTCCAAATGTAGGAAACGATGAACATAGAAGCAAGTACACCAACGGCTCTTTCACGTCCAACGAGAATTGCTAACGTTTTACGACCGTTTTCTTTATCGCCATCTAAGTCACGGATGTTATTAGCTAGTAAAATGGCACCAATTAAAATGGAGCTTGGAATAGATAGTAAAATGACTTCTGATGTTACAGTTCCAGTTTGAATAAAGAATGAAATCCCGATAATAATGACACCCATAAATAATCCTGCTGTTAACTCTCCAAATGGTGTATAGGCAATTGGAAGTGGGCCGCCTGTATAAAGGTAAGCAACGGCCATACAAACGAGACCGATTGCAGCAAGCCACCAGCTAGAATTCATACAAATATAAACGCCTAATAGCATTGCGATGCCAAAAAATCCAAATGCTAAGTTAAGCACTGTTTTTGGCTGAATGCCATCGCGAACGATAGCGCCGCCGATACCGACTGAACCTTCGTGATCGAGTCCTCTTTTATAATCAAAGTATTCATTAAACATGTTTGTTGCTGCTTGAATGAGAAGACAAGCAAGAAGCATCATAAGGAAAAGAGGGAGATGTATTTGATTTATACCTCCGACCTGCATCGCATATGCTGTTCCGATGAAAACAGGAACGAAAGCTGCTGTTAATGTATGGGGGCGTAGTAAACTCCACCAAATGCGCCAGCCTGTTTGTTTACTTGGCTTTGGCGCCGTAGGAGAGGAATTCGTTTCGACGTTCATTTCCATGTTGAATCCTCCTTAGGTCACATATTGTACACAATTAAGTGTAGAAAAAGCATCATTTAGTGTCAACGTTTATTTTCTAGGAAGAGAAGGTGAATTTCTCAGAAATGCTAAACGTTGACAGGCCTTTCGTTTGAGGTGTATCTTAAAATCAAGCGTAATTATGACTATTTTTCGCCCATAGGGGGGAGACAATTGTGATTCAAACGAAACAAAAAGGCTTGCAAGAAGTTCTTAGTGCGGCCATTAAGCGTGTAAAGAATGAAAAAACATTAGTTAGTTTTGTCAAACAAATAGACTGGGTGGATCCACTTCTGTTTTATGCAGCAGGAAAAAGGACTTCATTCGAAAATAGATGTTATTTTGCAGACCCAGCTCAGCATGTAATATTTGCAGGAATTGGCTCTGTTTTCACTATAGCAAATTCTTCTCATAAGCGCTTTCAAACTGCTCGTGATGAGTGGGAGAAAGTAAAAGAGAATGCATTTGTGCAAAGAGATGAATATGAATTTGGAACAGGTCCTCTTTTATTTGGTGGGTTTTCATTTGATCCAGAAAAAGAGAAAACAGACCTATGGAAAGAATTTAAAGATACAACATTTTCACTACCCGCATTTTTATTAACTGTAAAAAATGAAAAAGCGTGGTTAACGATGAATACATTTGTTTCAGAAACAGATTGTGCAGAAACTCTTTATAACGAAATGATTTCTTTAGAAGAGAAAATTTTTGGGGAGAGTAAATGTGCGCTAGAAGGATCGAAATTAATTGTTACTTCTAAAGTAGAAGTTGATCCGAAAGGCTGGATGAAAGCAATTGAGAAAGTGCAAGATGAGATGAAGCAGGGTAACGTGCAGAAGGTTGTATTAGCGAGGGAGTTAAAAGTAGAGGTGAATCATTCTATTGATTCTGCTCTTGTTTTAGAAGCGCTTCGCATTGGGCAACCGGATTGTTACGTATTTTCTTTTGATTATAAAGGAGCATGTTTCCTAGGAGCGACGCCAGAGAGATTAATTCGCAAAGAAGATGAGAAGTTTACGTCGATGTGTCTTGCTGGTTCAATCGGTCATGGTCATTCTATAGAAGAAAGTAAACAAAATGGTAATGCGCTTCTTCATGATGAAAAGAATTTAGCTGAACATGGTTATGTAGTGAACATGATTCGCGGTGTATTAAATGAGCATTGCAACGTCGTTAATATTCCGGAAAGTCCGGGTTTATTAACAACGAAAAACTTAATTCATTTATATACGCCTGTAGAAGCAAAAGGTGATGTGAGTCTTTTAACAATGGTAGAAGAATTACATCCAACACCAGCTCTTGGCGGGACACCTCGTTTGGGAGCGATGAAGCTCATTCGTGATGTGGAATTGTTAGACAGAGGATTGTACGGTGCACCGATTGGGTGGATAGATGATGAAGGAAATGGTGAATTTGCGGTTGCGCTTCGCTGCGGATTATTAAATGGCGAGAAAGCATCCTTATTTGCCGGTTGTGGGATTGTAATTGATTCTGTACCGCAACTTGAATATGAAGAAACAAGTTTGAAGTTTAGACCGATGCTTGGTGCTTTGGAGGAATTAATGAAATGAACAATCATATAGAAGCATTATCATATTATTTAGGCGCGTTCGTGGATGAACTGACGCGTCTAAATGTATGTGATGTTGTCATTAGTCCAGGCTCACGGTCAACGCCGATTGCTTTACTAATGGAACAACATGAAGGAATGAACACATATTTACACGTAGATGAAAGATCAGCAGGATTTTTTGCGCTTGGTATCGCAAAAGCAAAAAAACGTCCTGTTGCATTATTATGTACGTCAGGAACGGCAGCGGCGAACTATTACCCAGCTGTATGTGAAGCTTTTCATTCACGAGTGCCGCTTATCGTCTTAACGGCAGATAGACCGCATGAATTAAGAGATGTCGGTGCACCACAAGCGATGAATCAAATTAATTTATACGGTACGTTTGTGAAGCAATTTACAGAGATGGCGATTCCAGAAGCGAGTGAAGCGATGTATCATTATGCTCGCATGACGACGCAGCGCATGATAGCAAGCGCACTTTTAACGCCGCAAGGACCTGTTCATCTTAATTTTCCAGTTCGTGAACCGCTTATCCCGGACTTTTCATTAGAAAGTTTATGGGATAAAGGACGCGGGGAATATACAGGAGTAGTTCAGCAAGGGAACGCGGTGATGCCGAGTGAATATGTAGATTCTCTTGTAGGGCGCCTTTCACATATGGAAAAGGGGCTTATTATTTGTGGAGATGATAGTCATTCAGAAATCGCAGAGTTTGCGGCACAATTAGCTAAAAAAACAGGATATCCAATATTAGCGGATCCACTTTCTAACATTCGTAGCGGACATCACGATAAAACGATGGTAATCGACTGTTACGATACATTTTTACGAAATGAGTTGTTAAAAGAAACGTGGAAGCCAGAAGTTATGATTCGCTTTGGTGGTATGCCTGTTTCGAAAGCATTAACGCAGTTTATTAAAAAACAGACGAAAGCCGTTCATATCGTTGTCGACGAATCCGGACAATGGAGAGATCCAGCTCTTGTTGCGACAGAAGTTGTGCAGGCAAATGATATTGCATTTTGTAGTGCATTAATAGAAAAAATGCCAGCTATGAAAAAGAATGATTGGTTCGGAATGTGGCAACATATAAACGAAAAAACGAAGGAAACGCTTCGTGAAATGGAAACATATGAAACGGCATTTGAAGGAAAGGTTATTACGGATATTGTACGCGTCTTACCAGATGGGGCAACGTTATTTGCGAGTAATAGTATGCCAATTCGTGATACAGATTCATTCTTCTTCACATCAAATAAAAACATTCAGGTGATGGCAAATCGCGGTGTAAATGGTATCGATGGAATCATTTCAACAGCTTTAGGCGCGAGCGTTATTTGTGATCCGCTCGTATTAGTCATCGGTGATTTATCATTTTATCACGATTTAAATGGACTGTTAGCAGCGAAATTACATGAATTAAACATAACAATTGTCGTTGTAAATAATGACGGTGGCGGTATTTTCTCATTCTTACCACAGTATGAGAAAAAGGAACATTTTGAATCATTATTTGGAACACCGATTGGGCTTGATTATGAACACGTTGTTAAAATGTACGGTGGTTCATTTAGCCGTGTAAATGGTTGGGAGCAATTCCGAGAAGAGGTACAAAAGGGAACAAGGGCGGAAGGTTTACACGTTGTGGAAATTTGTACGAATCGTGATGAGAACTTAACATTGCACCGTACATTATGGGCAAAAACGATGGACGTAATTACTACATCTTTACAAGGTGAATCACGATGAAAGTAACGTTGCAAGGTGTATCGTATGAATATGAAGTAGTCGGAAGCGGTGAACCACTTCTACTTCTTCATGGTTTTACGGGAAGCATGGAAACGTGGCGTTCTTTCGTTCCTTCTTGGAGCGAGAAATTTCAAGTCATTTTAGTAGACATTGTTGGGCACGGAAAAACGGAAAGTCCTGAAGCTGTGATGCATTATGATATTAGAAATGCGGCATTACAAATGAAAGAGCTGCTAGATTACCTTCATATTGAAAAAGCGCACATACTCGGCTATTCAATGGGCGGTAGGCTGGCGATTACGATGGCATGCCTATATCCAGAATATGTACGTTCTCTTTTATTAGAAAATTGTACAGCTGGGCTTGAAAGTGAAGAGGCTAGAAAAGAACGTCGTGAAAAAGATGAGCGACTTGCTCATAAAATTGAGCGAGAAGGAATCGAAAGTTTTGTAGCGATGTGGGAAAATATTCCGCTGTTCGAAACGCAAAAACGTTTAGCAGAAAAGGTACAAGAAGCAGTGCGAAAAGAACGACTTGCTAACAATCCAAAAGGACTTGCAAATAGCTTGCGAGGCATGGGAACAGGGGCTCAGCCTTCATGGTGGAATGAGCTACAAAACTTAAAAATGCCTGTTCTTTTAGTGAACGGTGAGCATGATGAAAAGTTCTTTCGCATATTAAAAAATATCGAAAAATGCGTCTCTGACGCGAAATTTGTCAAAATTGATGGTGCTGGCCATGCAATTCATGTGGAACAACCGGAAAAGTTTGATACAATAGTAAAGGGATTTCTAAAAACTATGCAGTGATGCTTTTTTCACCTAAGAGGGAAGCTACACTTATAGAGGAGATCAGAAATATACAAGGAGGTAGTTGTAATGGCTATTGAATGGGTAAAAGAAGGCAATTACGAAGATATTATTTATTCAACATACAATGGTATCGCAAAGATTTCGATTAACCGCCCTGAAGTACATAACGCATTCCGTCCTAAAACGGTAATGGAGTTAATCAACGCTTTTGCACACGCTCGTGATGATGCAAATGTTGGCGTTATCATTTTAACAGGTGAAGGTGGACGTGCATTCTGTTCTGGCGGCGACCAAAAAGTTCGCGGTCATGGTGGATATGTAGGTGACGACCAAATCCCACGTCTAAACGTATTAGACTTACAACGTCTAATTCGCGCAATTCCTAAACCAGTTATCGCAATGGTAGCAGGTTATGCAATCGGTGGAGGACACGTACTTCATATCGTATGTGACTTAACAATCGCTGCAGACAACGCTGTATTCGGACAAACAGGTCCTAAAGTAGGAAGCTTTGACGGTGGATACGGAGCTGGTTACTTAGCTCGTATGGTAGGCCACAAGAAAGCTCGCGAAATTTGGTACTTATGTCGTCAATACAGCGCACAGGAAGCGCTTGATATGGGCTTAGTAAACACAGTAGTACCATTAGAAGAGCTTGAAGCAGAAACAGTACAATGGGCACAAGAAATTTTAGCAAACAGCCCAATGGCACTTCGTTTCTTAAAAGCTGCATTCAACGCAGATACAGACGGTCTAGCTGGTATTCAACAATTAGCTGGAGATGCAACGTTATTGTACTACACAACTGAAGAAGCAAAAGAAGGTCGTGACGCGTTCAAAGAAAAACGCAGTCCGGACTTCGGTCAATTCCCTCGTTTCCCGTGATCAAACCAAAAGCGGAGCCGACTGTTTAGCCTCGTAGGCTAAGGTTCTTTCGCACAGAAAGTGTTTTTTACTTTCTCGTGCGGAAGGTTCTTAGACGGAAGGGGCTAGGAGGCGCAGCTAGATGGAATCAACCGGAAACAAAACAACTAAGAGACTTGATGTCACATCAAGTCTCTTTCTTTCATGAAAGGAGAATGAATGATGGAGACGATGCCTAACTGGTTAAAGCAACGTGCATTTTTAACACCAGATCGCACTGCAATTGAAATAGAGGATGAAAAGGTTACTTTTATGCAGCTGCATGAAAAAGTAGTATCTGTTTGTGAACGTCTCACGCATGTTGGAGTGAAGCGTGGACAAAAGGTGGCTGTTCTGATGAAAAATGGTATGGAGATGATTACAGTTATTCACGCCCTATCTTACGTAGGTGCAGTAGCTGTGCTTTTAAATACGCGTCTTTCAAGAGAAGAGCTACTTTGGCAAATGGATGATGCTGAAGTTGTTTGTTTAGTGACGGATCAAGATTTTGAGACTACAGATGTTCCTGTATATTCATTCGCTGAAGTGATGAATGGATCGAAGGCAGAAGCATCTATACAGGAAGAATTCTCTTTAGAAGAAGCGATGACAATTATTTATACGTCTGGGACGACAGGGAAGCCGAAAGGCGTTATTTTAACGTACGGTAATCATTGGGCAAGCGCAGTCGGTTCTTCGCTTAATTTAGGGCTTCGTGATGATGATTGCTGGTTAGCTTGTATGCCGATGTTCCACGTTGGCGGGCTATCTCTGTTAATGAAAAATATTATGTACGGTATGCGCATTTTACTCGTTCCGAAATATGATGCTAATTTTATTCATGAAGCACTTCAAACGAGAGGCGTTACGATTATTTCTGTCGTTTCTAAAATGTTAACAGATCTTTTAGAGCGACTTGGAGAAGAGACATATCCCTCTTCTTTACGATGCATGTTACTAGGCGGAGGGCCAGCGCCGAAACCATTATTAGAAACGTGTGTAGAAAAAGGAATTCCTGTGTATCAAACGTACGGTATGACAGAAACGTCTTCGCAAATTTGTACGTTATCAGCAGATTACATGTTAACGAAAGTAGGATCAGCTGGAAAACCACTATTCCAATGTCAGCTTCGTATTGAAAAAGACGGCATAGTAGTGCCTCCACATGCTGAAGGAGAAATTGTTGTAAAAGGACCGAACGTAACAGGTGGCTATTTTAACCGTGAAGATGCGACGCGTGAAACAATTCAAAATGGCTGGCTTCATACTGGTGACCTCGGTTATTTAGATGAAGAAGGATTTTTATACGTATTAGACCGCCGCAGTGATTTAATTATTTCTGGGGGAGAAAATATATATCCAGCTCAAATTGAAGAAGTGTTACTATCTCATCCTGCAGTAGCAGAAGCCGGTGTTGTCGGTATGGCTGACGAAAGTTGGGGACAAGTGCCAGCTGCTTTTGTTGTAAAAAGCGGAGAGGTAACAGAAGAAGAAATTCTTCATTTTTGCGAGGAGAAATTAGCGAAATATAAAGTGCCGAAGAAAGTGTGTTTCTTAGAGGAATTACCACGAAACGCTTCGAAAAAATTGTTAAGACGAGAGTTAAGACAATTAGTGGAGGAGATGTAGGTGGAGATAAAAAAAGCGACACTTTATATAACGGAAATGCCACTCGTAATCCCGTTTGCTGCAAGCTACGGAACTTACGAAAGGCGTGAGAGTATCGTCGTTGAATTAGAAGATAAAGATGGATACGTTGGTTTTGGTGAAGTCGTTGCTTTTTCTGAACCGTGGTATACGGAAGAAACGGTGAAGACAGCACTGCATGTACTTCAGGATTTTTTAATACTGGATTTATTGGAAACTGAAATTTCTCATCCGAATGAAGTGCCGAGTTTGTTCCAGCATATAAAGAGAAACCGAATGGCAAAGGCCGGAATAGAAGGGGCTGTTTGGGATTTATATGCGACGCGTCAAAAGAAACCGCTAGCGACATTGCTTGGCGGAACGAAGTCTGAAATTGAGGTCGGCGTTGTAATCGGGATCAATACGATTCCGGTTATGCTAAAACAAATTGAGAAGTACGCGGAAGAAGGATACGAGCGTTTTAAAGTGAAAATAAAGCCAGAGCATGATTACGAATTATTGAAAGAAATTCGTAAAGAGTTTCCGAATATCCCGTTAATGGCTGATGCAAATTCAGCCTATACATTAGCGGATACGGAGAGGCTGAAACGACTAGATGAATTTCAATTGCTGATGATTGAACAACCGCTAGCGGATTACGATTTTCTTGATCATGCACAGCTGCAAAAGAAAATTGAAACGCCGATTTGTTTAGATGAAAGCATCCATAGTTTAGAAGATGCGCGCGTTGCGATTACACTTGGCAGTTGCCGAATTGTTAACATTAAACCAGGACGAGTGGGCGGATTAACAGAATCTATTCAAATCCATAATTATTGTATGGAGCATAACATACCAGTTTGGTGCGGCGGTATGGTAGAAATGGGTATATCACGAGCACAAAACGTTGCGCTTGCTTCATTGCCGAACTTTACGATTCCTGGTGATATATCCGCTTCTAGTCGACATTGGGAGCAGGATATTATTTCGCCGGAAGTGATGCTTAAGGGCGGGAAAGTGATTGTACCGCAAAGTGTTGAAGCTGAGTATGAAGTAGACCGCAAGAGACTGGATGAAATCACGAAGCAGCGGATTGTGTTTGAGCGGTAAATGGAAGTTTCGTTAGGCTGTCCGCAAATAGCGAGAGGGTTTTGTCGTTAATTGTCGGTAAGTCGATATATTTCAATAATCGCTGATATAATTCGAGTTACGGTCGATATAATTGGAAAATCGCCGATATAATTCAAGTTATGGTCGATATAATTTCATTTACTAAGGCTACTCAAACGGGTAGCCTTTTTTGTATTGTACAAATTGGATAGACTAGTTTAAAATCGAGCGTATAAAGGGGGAGTAAGATGAAGCGCATTTCAATTTTGATAGCTGATGATGAGGCAGAAATTGCTGATTTAATTGAGATACATTTAGAAAAAGAAGGGTACCACGTTGTGAAAGCAGCTGATGGGGAAGAGGCAATTCATATTATTGAAACGCAGTCAATTGACTTAGTCGTTTTAGATATTATGATGCCGAAAATGGATGGGTATGAAGTGACGAGACAGATTCGCGCCAAATATCATATGCCGATTATTTTCTTAAGCGCGAAAACATCTGACTTCGATAAGGTGACAGGTCTTGTACTAGGTGCGGATGATTATATGACGAAGCCTTTCACACCAATAGAACTAGTTGCACGTGTAAATGCACAACTGCGTAGGTTTTTTACGTTAAATCAACCGAAAGTAGCGGAGAGTAAGTCTGCTTTAGAGATTGGCGGAGTCATTATTGATCCTGAGCGCCGAACGGTAAATGTATATGGAGAGCAAATTGAGTTAACACCGAAAGAATTTGACATTTTATATTTATTAGCGAGTCATCCGAAGAAAGTGTACAATGTGGAAAATATTTTTCAGCAAGTATGGGCAGATGATTATTATGAAGGTGGAAATACAGTTATGGTACATATTCGTACGTTACGGAAAAAGCTTGGGGAAGATAAAAGAAAGGATAAGTTAATAAAAACAGTGTGGGGGGTAGGTTATACTTTCAATGGCTAACATGATGAAAAGCTTTCGTTTTAAAATGATTGCCTTATTTGCGTTAAGTATGGTGCTTGCAGCAACTGTAACTTATATAATTTATAAAGGATTGCAGCTGTATTATAAAAAGATGGTTCGCTACGAAGAGCCTTTAGCGCAATTTCGATCAATGGTAAGGGAATTTGGGGACATTAACTTCTTTTTAATTTTCTTTATTCCGTTATCTATTATCTTTTTCTTCTTTTTGACAAAACCGTATTTAAAATACTTTGATGAAATTTCTAATGGGATTCATCATCTTGCGAACGGTAACTTTACAAATAAAGTTCAAGTTTCATCAAATGATGAGTTTGGAAATATCGCGCGCGAAATAAATGTTGCGAGTGAAAAGTTAAAAGAAGCTGTGGAAAGAGGCGACTTTGCTGAAAGTAGTAAAGATCAGCTCGTTGTGAATTTAGCTCATGATTTAAGAACGCCATTAACATCCGTGTTAGGATATTTAGATTTAATTCTTAAAGATGAGAATTTGACGAAGGAACAAATTAAACATTTTTCCACGATTGCATATACGAAATCACAAAGGCTGGAAAGTTTAATTGATGAGCTATTTGAAATTACACGTATGAATTATGGCATGCTAAAGCTGGATAAAAAGCCTATTGATATAAGTGAGTTGCTTATACAGTTAGAAGAGGAATTATATCCGTTATTAGAGAAACATCATTTAGAAGCTAGATTGCATGTTGATGCTCATTTACCGATGCACGGTGATGGAAAATTGTTAGCTAGAGTATTTGAAAACTTGTTAACAAATGCTGTTCGATACGGATATGATGGACAATTTGTTGATATGAATGGGTATGTCGATAATGGAGAAGTTGTCGTGCAAGTTATGAATTACGGAGATAGCATTCCAGAAGAAGATTTACCGTATCTATTTGATATGTTTTATACAGGTGATAAAGCGAGAACCGAGAACCGTGGCGGGACAGGCCTTGGACTATTTATTGCAAAAAATATTGTCGAGCAGCATAACGGTACGATTTCTGCTGAAAGTAATGTAGTTAGAACGCTATTTGAAGTGAGATTGCCAAAAGACGAGAACGTAACAATTTAATAAAAATTTAAACTTTACCCCACTTTTTATTTTAATAGTTTTTTCTATTCTATACGTAAGTTACGTTAAGGAGGAACTAGAAATGAAAAAGTGGGTATTTATTTCTTTTTTTATAGCATGCACAATCTGTGTAGGCGTTTACATATCACCGTTATTTCAAAAGGAAATTGATGTGAAAATCGGCGGGGGAAATAGTGCAGTAAAGACTGCAAGTATGGAAAAGGTAGAGGTTACAAAAGAACAAATTTATAAAGGGGATCTACTATTAGTTAATAAAGATTACCCAGTAAAAAAAGATAGTATTAGGTCTGATATTATAAATGTAAATCATAATAGTGAATTAGTAAGAGGTTATGTAATATTTGATAGAAACCTTCGCTTATCAAAGGGTGTTGTAAAAAAGTTTTTGAACGTTGTCGATGCGGCTGGAAAAGATGGAGTACAGCATTTTCTAATGAGTAGCGGGTACCGAGATTTTCAAGAACAAAGTAAATTATATAAAGAAATGGGATCAGATTATGCACTCCCAGCAGGATACAGTGAGCATAATTTAGGATTATCACTCGATGTTGGGTCTACTCAAAAGAAAATGGAGAGGGCTCCTGAAGGTAAGTGGGTGGAGGAGAACGTATGGAAGCATGGCTTTGTATTACGCTACCCGAAAAATAAAAGTAACATTACAGGCATTCAATATGAGCCATGGCATATACGTTACGTCGGTTTACCTCATAGCGCAATTATGCAAAAAAAGAATTTTACGCTAGAGGAATATTTAGAGTTCTTAAAAGAGGAAAAAGAAATTTCAACTGAGGTGGAAGGCAAGAAATATACGGTTTCTTATTATAAAGTTTCAGAGAATATGAACGTAAATGTCCCAGTAAATAAGCAGTATGAAATTTCGGGGAACAATATGGATGGGATTATTGTGACGGTTCAGGAATAGATAAAGAGGTTGTTCCGTTTTGGAGCAGCCTTTTCGTATATAAGAAAGGGATTGGCGTTTTTTGTCGGTAAATCGATATTCCTTGTCGAATCGTTGATATATTTTGAGTTACGATAGATATAATTGAAAAATCGTTGATATATTGTAAGTTATGATAGATATATTCGAAAAATCGTTGATATAATTTCCTGTACTATCAGCATTTTGAGGAGCATCTTTTTATTTACTTTTAAACATTATAACGTTATATTTACTTCTCCCTTTTTTTGTGCTACTCTAAATGTGTGAAAGAGATAAAGAAAAATGAAATTTTAATGTAAGCGTATTCTTATGGCTTCTTATAGAAAAGGGTGGAAATACAATGACAGAACGATTCGTACTACGTAATGTGAAACGTGTGAACGGGGAAGAGATTGACATTGTAATTGAAAATAATAAAATCGCACAGGTGACGAAAGCTGGTGCTGGTGAGGGTGGAAAGGTTCTTGATTACTCAGGTACTTACGTATCAAGTGGCTGGATTGATTTGCACGTTCATGCTTTTCCAGAGTTTGATCCGTATGGCGATGAGGTGGACGAAATTGGCGTTAAGCAAGGGGTAACGACAATTGTTGATGCAGGTAGCTGCGGTGCTGATCGCATTGCAGATTTAGTAAAAAGTAGAGAGCAGGCAAAAACGAATTTATTTGCCTTTTTAAATATTTCTCGCATCGGTTTAAAACGAATTGATGAATTATCCAATATGGAATGGATAGATAAAGAGAAAGTAATAGAAGCAGTAGAAAAGTATAAAGATGTAATCGTTGGGTTAAAGGCGAGAATGAGTAAAAGTGTCGTTTGTGATAGTGGAATTGAACCACTTCATATAGCGCGTGATTTATCCCGTGAAACATCATTGCCAATTATGGTACATATCGGTTCAGCGCCTCCTCGCATTGAGGAAGTTGTACCTCTTTTAGAAAAAGATGATGTCATTACACATTATTTAAACGGGAAAGAAAATAATTTATTTGATGAAGAAGGCAAACCGCTACCTGTGTTACTAGATGCAGTGAATCGCGGCGTACATTTAGATGTTGGTCATGGTAATGCTAGTTTTTCTTTTAAAGTAGCAGAAGCGGCGAAGCGTTACGGTATTGCGCTTAATACAATTAGTACAGATATTTACCGGAAGAACCGTATACACGGTCCAGTGTATAGTATGGCTCACGTTCTTTCGAAATTCCTTTACTTAGGTTATCCGCTAGAAGAAGTGATTGATGCGGTTACGAAACATGCAGCAGAGTGGCTTAAGAAACCTGAGCTTGGCCGCATTCAAGAAGGCGATATTGCAAATTTAACTTTATTTACGGTGAAAGATGAGAAGGTTACGTTAATTGATTCAGAAGGGGATCAGCGCATTGCTGAAAGAAGGATTGATACGAAAGGGGTTGTAATCAATGGGTCATTCATTGAATGCTAAGTATGGATTAAAAAGAGTGATTAATGCGAGCGGTAGAATGAGTATTTTAGGTGTATCCGCTCCGGCAAATACAGTTATGGATGCAATGAAACATGGTGGACAAAATTATGTGGAAATTGCTGATTTAGTAGATAAAGCAGGAGACCATATTGCGAGAATTCTAGAGTCAGAGGCAGCAGTTGTTGTGAATTCAGCATCGAGTGGAATTGCGCTTTCTATCGCTGGTATCGTTACAGAAGGAAATCGCCGTAAAAGTGAAAGACTTCATCAAGAAGTAATCGCGAAAAACGAAGTGATTATGTTAAAGGGTCATAACGTTCAATACGGTGCCCCTGTTGAAACGATGATTTACTTAGGCGGCGGTAAACTTGTAGAAGTTGGCTATGCAAATGAAGGGAAAGCAGAGCATATTGAAGATGCGATTGGTGAAAATACAGCGGCGATTCTTTATGTGAAATCCCATCATGCAGTACAAAAAAATATGATTTCTGTTGAAGAAGCATGGGAAGTTGCGCAGCGAAATAACATCCCGCTTATCGTCGATGCGGCAGCTGAAGAAGACATTCAAAAATATGTGAAGTATTCAGACCTTGCCATTTATAGTGGTTCAAAGGCGATTGAAGGGCCTACTTCTGGTATTGTGGGCGGTAAAAGAAAGTATATTGAGTGGCTAAAAGTGCAATTACATTGCATCGGAAGAAGTATGAAGGTTGGGAAAGAAACAACATTTGGCTTACTTCAAGCGCTTGATGAGTACGGGGTAAAAGAAGATAAGAGCGAGCAAGAAAAAGAATTGTTACAAGTACTTATGCCGCTAAAAGAATTAAACGGCGTAAATGTAACGATCGTTCAAGATGAAGCCGGAAGAGCAATCTTTAGAGCTCGTATTCATATTAACGAGACACAATTAAATAAATCAGCAAAAGATGTTGTGACAGCATTACGCGAAGGGGAAATCGCAATTTATACACGTGATTACGGAGTAAGACAAGGATTCTTTGATATTGATCCACGTCCACTTCAAGGTGATGACATACATGTAATTGAAGAAAAATTGAGAGAAATTGTAGGGGGAAACTAAAATGACAAACATTCAAAAACGTTTTTATAAAGGCCGCGTAGCATTAAATGTATTAGCGAACAATATCGAAAATGCAAAAGATATTTTTGAAGCAGCAGAAGGTTATGTAGTAGTTGGTGTATTATCAAAAGATTATCCAACTGTAGAAGAAGCTGTTACAGCGATGAAAGCATACGGAAAAGAAATTGAGGACGCTGTATCAATCGGACTAGGAGCAGGAGATAATCGCCAAGCGGCAGTTGTAGCTGAAATTGCGAAGCATTATCCTGGTAGCCATATTAACCAAGTGTTCCCTTCAGTCGGAGCGACACGTGCAAATCTTGGCAAAAAAGATAGCTGGATTAATAGTTTAGTATCGCCAACAGGAAAAGTAGGTTACGTAAATATTTCTACTGGCCCAATTAGTGCGGCTGGAGAAGAAAAAGCAATCGTTCCAATTAAAACAGCGATCGCACTTGTACGTGATATGGGCGGAAATTCATTGAAGTACTTCCCGATGAAAGGGCTAGCTCATGAAGAAGAATATCGCGTAGTTGCGAAAGCTTGTGCGGAAGAAGGATTTGCATTAGAGCCAACAGGCGGAATTGATAAAGAAAACTTCGAAACAATTGTACGTATTGCGCTTGAGGCAAATGTAGAGCAAGTTATCCCGCACGTGTACTCTTCTATTATTGATAAAGAAACTGGTAACACGAAAGTAGAAGATGTGCGTGAATTATTAGCAGTCGTGAAGAAGTTAGTTGATCAATATGCGTAAGAAAATTGCAGCATTCGGTGAAGTAATGATGCGCCTACAAGTGCCAGGATATGAATTATTGTCGCAAGCAAACACATTAAATTACTCATTTTCTGGTACAGGTGTGAATGTTGCAGCGGCGCTTTCTCATCTAGGGCATGAAGGACTTCTTATCTCAACTTTACCGGAAAATCCGGTTGGAGATGCGGCATTATCATACATTCAAAAGTTAGGTGTGCAAACCCCGCTTGTTTCAAGGGGCGGCAAATATGTCGGCATGTACTTTTTGGAAAATGGATTTGGAGCACGTGCAAGCCGAGTTACATATTCGAATCGATTAGAAAGTAGTTTCAATACGGCATCTGAAGAGATGTACCAATTTGAAGAAATTGCTAAGGAGATTGATATCGTTCATTTTTGCGGTATTACGCTTGCGATGAATGATACGGTGCGCCATCATATGAAGTCTTTAGCGAGAGCAGTTAAAGAAAACGGAGGAGCCGTCGTTTTTGATTGCAATTATCGTCCATCACTTTGGGGAGAAGACGGATATGAACAGGCAAAGCCGCATTATGAAGAAATGCTAGGACTTGCTGATATCGTTATGATGAACGAAAAAGATGCGATGTTTGTTTTAGGAATGAAAACAGAAGAAACGGAGCGAGAGGCGCAACTTGTTGATCTTATTCCAAAGGTAGCTGAAACGTATCATATTGCTACAATTGCTGGTACACATCGCTCTATTAACGGTGATAATACACATTCACTGCGCGGGTTTATATGTAAAGATGGAACGTTCACTTTTGCAAAAACACTTACGTTTTCTGTATATGATAGAATAGGTGCTGGAGATGCTTATACGAGCGGGATTATTCATGGCGAGATAGAAGAGTTTGCACCAGAGAAAGCTGTTTCATTTGCGTCAGCAGCTGGCATGCTTGCACATACAATCGTCGGTGATACGCCAATGTCATCAGAGAAGGATATACTTCGGGCAATGACGGCATCAGTAGGTGATGTAGAAAGGTAGTGGGTGTAACGGTGAACGTAACGAGAAAAAAAGGACCATTATATTTACAAATAAAAAATATTATTCGTGATCGAATATTGCATGGTGTATATGCGATTCATACGAATATTCCTTCAGAACCACAATTAGAGGAAGAGTTCAAAGTGAGTAAAATTACAGTACGTAATGCGATTAAAGAACTCGCTCAAGAAGGATATTTGGAAAAGAAGAGCGGTAAAGGAACGAAAGTCATCCGTAATACTTCTGCGACAAAACTGTCAAAGGGTAAGAAATTTACTGAAGTGTTAGTGGAAGAAGGATATAAAGTACAAAAGAAATTGCTAAAGGCAGAAGTCGTTCATAATGAAGAAGGAACAGTGCCATTTCGCTTATTCGGTAAAGAGAGTTTTCGTATTGAACGTTTATATACGTTAAATGATGCACCATATATTCATTATACGCACTATTTCTCAGCGAAAATGGCAAGTACAGACTTATCGGACTTTGATTTACAATCACTTTATGATTTAGTCGAAGACCGAGGTATACATTTAGAAAACTTCAGAGATGAATTCGCAGTTGGACTTGCGCCCAGTTTCGTTGCAGAATCGTTAGGTGAAAAAGAGGGGACAGCGTTATTAAAACGTATGCGCTATTCTTACGATGAAGTTGGCGAAGTAATTGAATATAGCGAAGGCTACTACAATACAGAAATGCAGCATTATGTAGTGAATTATGACGTATAAAAAAGAGGGGATTTTCCCTCTTTTTTTATAAAAGTAAGGGGAATGAGAGATGGATATATACTTATTAATCGTCACGTTACTTGCGATCGCAATTGTCATTTTAGGGGTATCATGGTGGAAATGGCATGCATTTATTAGTTTAACAGTTGCTAGTTTGTTTTTAGCTATCATGTCTGGACTGAACTTAACGAAAATAGTGACTGCCTATGAAACTGGTGTTGGTAGTGTACTAGGGCATTTAGTTGGCATTTTGGCACTTGGAACTATCTTAGGGAAAATGATGTCTGATTCAGGGGCAGGCATGCAAGTTGCAGATTTCTTTATTCGATTTTTCGGCGTAAAAAAATTACCTTGGGCAATGTTATTTGCAGGGTTTGTTATAGGGATTCCAGTCTTTTTTGAAGTGGGGATCGTCATTTTATTACCACTTGTTATTTCCATTCGAAAAACGACGAAGCAAAATATATTGTTAATTGCGTTACCTGTTATTGCTGGATTATCGATTGTGCATGGGCTAGTGCCTCCGCATCCAGGTGCGATGACTGCAATCGGGATTTATAATGCGAACTTAGGAAAAGTACTTTTATATTCATTAATTATCGCGTTACCAACAGCCATCATCGCAGGGCCGATATTTGCGAAGTGGGTACATAAGAGGGTTATACCTGAAAATGAACCGGAGCTTGTTCGAGTTACGACTGTATCAACCGATTTACCAAGTCGTAAAGTTTCGTTTTTTATTATTTTACTGCCAGTTGTGTTAATGATTTTATCAGTAGTTGCACCGTATATTTCTTTACCAATAAAAATAACTGAATTTTTAGTCTTTATAGGAAGTCCAGTAATCGCTTTACTTATTTCATGTTTTGCAGCATTTTATTTACTTGGCATCAAACAAGGAATTAATAAAAAGATGATAAAAAAATTAACAGATGAAAGTTTACTACCTGTAGGCTCAATTATTTTAATAATTGGTGCAGGTGGTGGGTTTAAACAAATATTAATTGAAAGTGGAGTTGGAACGGCGATTGCGCAAATGGCAGAACATATATCGTTATCACCAATCGTCTTAGCTTTCATGGTAGCTGGATTAATTCGAATAGCGACCGGATCAGCTACAGTAGCATTAACGACAGCAGCAGGAATTGTTTCACCAGTTATTCAGCACATGTCTGGTGTAAATTTAGAATTGCTCGTTATAGCAACCGGTGCAGGTTCACTAATGTTTTCTCACGTAAATGATGCAGGCTTCTGGCTTGTAAAAGAGTATTTAGGTTTGACGGTGAAGGAAACGTTTAAAACGTGGACGGTGCTGGAAACATTGTTATCATTTATTGCATTCGGTTTTGCCCTTGTGTTGAATATGTTTCTTTAAAAGATACCTGAATAGGTATCTTTTTTTTGATGAAGCCCAATTGCCAAAACAAGCCCGTTTTTAAGTAAGCCAAGCTTCCTATTCGCCCTGAAAACATACTATAAATGGAATCCCCTCATTTAGAGCAAGGTGAACTTGTTATGAATGATACTAAAGGAGGAATAGAGTAATGAGCGAAAAGTGTGAACACAGACATGATGATTGTAACCGCAGACATGGGTGCGGCGGCGGTTTTGCGCTTCTAATCGTATTGTTTATTTTATTAATTATCATCGGTGCTAGCTGCTTCGGCGGAGGCGGCGGTTGTGGTTATGGTGGTTATGGCGGTTATGCAGGTGGCTATGGTGGATATTGCTGCTAATTAAAAACTATTGAAAATGGCCTTGTGCGTATTGCACAAGGCCATTTTATTCACGTTTTAATATGTTGTGATAATTTATTAATGTACAGAGAACGGATTAAGAAGAAGAAAATGATCTCGATAATCCCGAAAAAGGTGAGTACAATACATGTCTCTTTTAGTAATGAAAAAGAAAACATACTTTGTAAAAACTTAACCGCAAATAACGTGTGAACACCAGCAACGATGTAAGGAACGAAAAATAAAATTCCTAATTGAATCGTTGCAGAGCGAAACATTTCTGATTCAGTTAAGCCAAGCTTTGTAATCGTAATGTATTTTTGTTTTTCATTCGTTAAGTCGTTATACATACGGAAGTATAAAACACTAGCCGCACCGATAAAGAAAATAAAGCCGAGAAATGCCCAAATAAAGAACTGAGCAACCGCATTTCCTTTACTATGAACGAGTTCATCCGTAGCTGTATAAATATGAAATGGTTTAATGAAATCTTCTTCATCCTTATGTGCTTCATACAAGGTTTCTGCATCATGATCTAAGCTTTTTAATATATTTTTTGTTGGGACAATTGCATTTTCCCAATTTTCCACGAAGTAGTTATAAACTGTAATTGTTTCAATATGAGGAATCATATTTTCAATTACTTCATCTTGCATCACAATTAAGTGAGGTAATGCAAAGGGAGGCTCAATTCCTCTATTAATAAAACCTTTAATTTGAAATTCTTTTTTATTAGAGCCAAGTGTAATCGTGTCCTGCTTCGCAAATGGGTTAGACACGAGATTTAATAACGCTGGTGAATAGCGAGAAATATTATAAACTTGTGTAGAATCAAGAGTGATTTCTGGTCTGTTTAATTGCTTTGCTATTGCGTTATAATCACTCATTTTCATAATGGAAATTGATTCTTTTGAAGCTGTATCTTTTAAAACGGTAAACTTATATTTGTCATATTGAAAATTAGCATTTGTAAGTTCAGTTTCAATCGTAGTAATATGCTTTTGTTCAAATGCATTAACACCTTCTGATGTATAGGTGAATGGTATTGGATATCGTTCTAGTATGGATGCTTTCGTATGATTGTTTGCAGCAAATAACCCGATAATAATTGTAAATGCAAGTGCAGATAGCATAGAAACGATAAAGAGTACATTAATATTACTGCGAGTACGAGAAACTAAATCTGAAATCCATAACATATTTATTTGTTTCAAATAAAACTTTCTTCGTTTCTTTAAAATATAGATAAAGAGGAGAAATGTTTGTGAAAAAAATAAATACGTCCCAACTACTACGAGCGGTAAAATAGATAGTATAATTAAGAATACAGACCCATTTTGTACATTTTTTTCCGTTATGTAGCCTTGCGGATAACCGGCAATATAATAGCATAGTCCTAAACAAGTTAAAGCAAATAGTGAAATGAGTATAGATGGTTTTTTTTCGCTCTTCTTTTTGTTAACTCCCTTAATAAGCTGCGTTGTTTTTCGAGTACGAATAAACATTGGTGTAAACGTAGAAACGATTAAAAATAAAATGATAAACGTTACGGTTGTAACGATAATCGCTTCTGTTGGCCAATATAAATAGAGACCTTTCGCACTTGTTAATTTCGAAGTGACTAATAAGAAAAAGTTAGAAAATACAAGTCCACCTTGAATGCCGATAAAGATAGATAATATCCCGATTATCATATTTTCAGTAAATAACAGTCTTTTTAATTGTCTCTGTGAGATACCGAGAATGGTGAGTATCCCGAATTGCTGCTTCCGTACATTTAAAAATGTTCCAACTGAATATAAGAGAAAAAAGAACGAGAACATAACAATCACAAGCTGTGCTGTACTAGCTAAGTTCATTAGAGGATCCCGATCTTGAAAGCCTTGTACACTTTGTAAGCGCGGATGATACGCATATACAGTAAATGAAAAGAAAACCATAATAGAAAAAGCACTACTTACAAAATAAGCGAAATATGCTTTAGAATTACGCGAGACATTTTTAAATGCGAATTGCCAAAATGTCATCCACGTCTTCCTCCTAATAATGCTAGGACATCTAATATTTCTTGATAAAACTTCTCACGATACAATCCGCGATGCAGTTCATTGTAAAGCTCTCCATCTTTAATGAAAATAACACGGTTACAATAACTTGCTGCAAACGGATCATGCGTAACCATTAAAATCGTTGCATCTTCTTCTTTGTTTAATTTCGTAAATAATTCCATTACATCAATCGCTGCTTTTGAATCTAAGTTTCCTGTTGGTTCATCCGCAAGTAAAAGAGACGGATGATGAATGACAGCACGTGCTACCGCAGTACGCTGTGCTTGCCCTCCTGAAACTTCAAAAATACGTTTGTCCAAAATATGATCAATTCCAAGTTTCTTTGAGATGTTATCGAGCTTTTCGTCCATTTCTTTTAAAGGAACATTATCTAACGTTAAAGGTAATACGATATTTTCTCCAATCGTTAACGTATCTAATAGGTTAAAGTTTTGGAAAACAAATCCTAATTCTTGACGGCGGAAAATTGCTAATTTTTCTCTACGAAATGTATGAGGTTGTTTGCCGTTAATTACGACTTCTCCAGAAGTAGGAGAATCAATTGTAGAAATAACGTTTAAAAACGTAGATTTACCACTTCCAGAAGGCCCCATAATTGCGACGAATTCACCTTTATCCACGTGTAAATTTATATTTTTTAAAGCGGTATGAGGGACTTTCCCTTCATACACTTTTGAGACGTTTTTTATGTGTAATACTTCTTCCATAATAATCACCTTTCTATTTTTAAAACTTAATATGTTGTGATAATTTTTGCATATAAAAGGAACGAATTAAAAGGAAAAAGAGAATTTCAACCGTTCCAAAAATCATAAGTACGACTGTAATTTCAGCGAAGAACGAGAGATGTAATATCTCTTGTAGCATCTTTGTCGCGAACATCGTATGGATGGATGCCATAATGTAAGGGACAAAGAAAAGAATCGCAAGTTGGATTGTAGCAGATTGTTTCATTTCGTCTGCTGTTAATCCAATCTTTGTAATCGTTATATACTTTTCTTGCTCATTTGTTAAATCTGTATACATTCGGAAATACAGAACACTGCCTGCACCGATGAAGAAAATAACACCAAGAAAAGTTCCGATTAAGAAGAATGAAGCAACGTTTAGTTTCGTGTTGTATAAAGAGTCACTTGCTTCACTTGCATGAAACGGTGGATGTTCTGCCTGAATAGCTGCATTGTCGTTATCAATTTTTGTTATAAATGCTGAACCGATAGTATGTGCTTCTTCCCAATCGTTAACTTTAAAGTTATATACACTCATCTGTTTTGAAACGGTGGATAATGTTTCTACATTTTCATCAGATAGTATGAGCAATTGGTATATTAAGCTGTTTGGGAATGGGTTATAATTTTTATATTCTTTCACTTGTAGTTGTAAATTGTTTTGAGCAAGTGTAAGAGTATTTTTCTTTTCTTTAGTATGAATTGTTCCAACAACTTGATCGTCTAAGTCTTTCATAAGAATATAAGATTCATTCTTATTCACCGAGAGAGTTTCCCAGTTTAACGCCTTAGCAAGTACATTATAGTCACTTTGTTTAATGGCATAATAGAGCTGCGCGTTATCTTCAGCTGAAGATACTTCATATATGTCTGTTTTAAATTTTGTATAAGTAAAGTGCTCTTCATTAAATTTTTGTTCTAACCAGTTTAAATGTTCATCAGCTAACGTATTTTCAGTATGTGATAAATACGTAAACGGGAAAGGGTTTTGCCTAATCGCATCAAACTTTGTAAATTTCCCGAATCCATATAAGAATGTAATCATTGTAAAAGCGAGCGTTGATAGCATTGCTACTATAAATAGCATATTAATATTTGTTCGAATGCGCGTTGCTAAATCCGAAATCCAAAGCATATTAATTCGTTTCATATAAAACTTTCTTCGTGTTTTTAATATACGAATAAGTAAAAAACTAATCTGTGAAAAGAAAAAATATGTTCCGGCTGCAATAAGCGATGGAATGACAAATATACTAGAGACGGCATATAAAAGCCCAATGATGTCGCCTAGCGACATAAAATATAGAGGATTTGCTGCTAATACATATCCAGATATTAAACATATCGCACCAAATAGAGAAATGAGTACGGATGCTTTTCTTTCTTTTTGTTTTGTTCCTTCTTTTAAAAGACGTACAGCTTTTCTCGTACGGATTAGCATCGGTGTAAAAGATGATACGAGAATGAAGAGTCCAAGAAAGATGATTATAGTTAAAACGATAGCACCTGTCGGCCAATATAAATATAGACCAGGTACATGTGTAATTTTGGCGGTAACTAGTAAAAAGAACTGTGAAAAAACAAGTCCAAGTTGAATGCCAAAAAATATAGAAAGAACACCAATCAGCATATTTTCTATAAATATGAGTCGCTTTAATTGTTTTTGAGATATACCAAGAACTGTTAAAATCCCAAATTGTTTTTTACGAACCTTTAAAAATGTACCAATTGAATAGAGTAAAAAGAAAAATGAAAAGAACACAATGACAACTTCTGAAATTGTCATTAATATGTTCAGAGCATAATTCACGTCTGTCATATGCAATTTAGGATGAAATAAATAAACTGCAAATGAGAAAAAAATAGCAATGGAAAACGCACTGCTTACAAAATAGGCGAAATAAGCTCTGGCGTTTCTTGTTACATTTTTAAAGGCAAACTGCCAAAAAGTCATTCACCTAAACCTCCTAATAGAGTGAAGAGGAAAAGGATATAAGAGGTATCCTTTTCCTGTACTAATATATTTATAAAACTTAACCATTCGTATACTCTGATAACTTTTGCATGTAAAAGGAGCGAATGAATAAGAAAAAGATGAATTCAACTACTCCAAAAATAATAAGAACGGCTGAAATTTCTTTGAATAGTGATAAAGCAATTACGTCTTGAAGCATTTTTGTTGCGAACATTGTATGAATGGACGCCATAACGTACGGAACGAAAAATAAAATGCTAAGTTGAATGGTTGCAGATCTTTTCATCTCTGCATCTGTTACACCAATTTTTGAAATTGCTACATATTTTTCTTGTTCGTTCGTTAAATCTGTATACATTCTGAAGTAAAGAACGCTACCAGCTCCAATAAAGAAAATGACACCTAAGAATGTCCCGATTAGGAAGTATGCGGCACTTCCTGATGTGATTCTATATAATGAGCCTGCTGATTCATAGGAGCGTACAAGGGGTCCTTCGTATTGGAATTCTTGTCGATCTCTTTGTATTCTTTTCATAAAATCATCAGCAATTTCATACGTCTTTTCCCAGTTTTGTACGTTATAATTGTACGCTGCTACATGCTTTGTTGTACTTGGTAAGTTGTTTACAACAGCGTCAGGTAAAATTAAAGTTTGATATGAAAAGTCAGAGGGAATGGCCCCTGCTTGTTCATAGCCCTTTACTTGTAATATCGTATTTGTGCTAGAAAGTGTAATGGATTTTCTATTGAAGCTTGGCTCAAATTGGCTGAATAAGGTGAAATAAGCATCGCCGCTTAAGATATATGCTTCGTTATCACTCATGAATAGTTCTTTCATTCGCAGGGAAGCTGCAAGTTTATTATAGTCACTTTGTTTCATTGCATAAATGTCATTGTAAGTCGTTATACCTTCATCTTCTTTCAATGGTGTTTCATATAAATCAGTTTTGATCTTTTTATAAGAGAAATTTTCTTTTTGTAACTGCTGTTCAAGCCAAGTTAAATGCTTGTTAACAAAAGGATTTGCGTCATATGAAAAATAAGAAAATGGAAAAGGTGAAGTTCTCGCAACATCTAGCTTTGTAAACTTTCCGAATCCATATAGGAACGTAATCATTGTGAAAGCAATTGTAGAAAGCATGGCTACAATAAAAAGCATATTGATATTTGTTCGAATACGACTTGCTAAATCCGAAATCCAAAGCATATTAATTCGTTTCATATAAAACTTTCTTCTTTTCTTTAAAATATAAATAAGTAAGAAACTAATTTGAGAAAAGAAAAAATATGTCCCAATTGTAACAAGCGCTGGAATCACAAAAACACTTGAAACCATATAGATAACGCCTACTTGCGTGTTTATTGAGAAGAAATATTTAGGGTTTGCAGCTAAAATATAACCACCTAATAAACAGATAGCACCAAATAGAGAGATAAATATGGATGGTTTTCTTTCCTTTTGCTTCCTACCATTCGTTTTTAATAGGTTTACCGTCTTTTTCGTACGAATTAGCATGGGTGTAAATGAAGATACAGCGATAAAGAGACCAAGAAACACAATCGTTGTTAAAATGAAAGCATTCGTAGGGGGATATAAATATATCCCCGGTAGATGTGTAATTTTCGCTGTTACTAATAAGAAAAACTGCGAAAAGACAAGTCCAAACTGCATACCGAAAAAGATAGATAAAATACCAATTAACATATTTTCAGTGAAAACGAGTCGATGTAATTGTTTTTTTGATATACCTAAAATAGTTAAAATACCAAATTGCTTTTTACGAACTTTTAAAAACGATCCGATTGAATAGAGTAGAAAAAAGAACGAGAACAAAACAATCACAACTTCTGAAAAAATCATTAATCCTGAAATTTCAGAGATCATAGTGGGATTTTGTAATTTCGGATGAAACAAATAAACAGCGAACGAAAAGAAAACAGCAATGGAAAAGGCACTGCTTATAAAGTAAGCAAAATAAGCTCTTGAGTTGCGCGTTACATTTTTAAATGCAAATTGCCAAAATGTCATAATACGTGCCTCCCGTTAGCAGGGAAATATGTAGTTTTATTGCAAAAAATGTATGAGAGTGAGTTCTCATACATTTTGCTAGCATATGTTCTGATCATGATTCAGTCACCTTCTCTACATTCTCTGCTTGATTATTCGCAGCATTGTGGAAGATGATTTTAATCGTCGTTCCTTTACCAACTTCAGAATCTAGTTTGACGGAGTGACCTAAATAATCACAAATTTTACTTACAATATAAAGCCCCATACCGGTAGATTCTCCGAATGTACGACCGTTTTTCCCAGTGTAGAATGGTTCAAATACTCTTCGAATATCTTCTTGCGGAATACCAACGCCTTCATCGCGAACTTCTAGAATAATGTCTTTTCCATTTCGATAAGCGGATAAGAACACTTTCTTTCCACGCTCACCAGAGTAACGGACTGCATTTGTCATTAACTGATAGATAATAAATTTTAGCCATTTCGCATCAGAAGCAACTTTTAGATCAGAATGTACTTCTAAAACAGGGAAGACGCCATTACGAATAAATAGTTCTTTTAATCCATTAATATTTTTTGTTACCGTATCTTTTAATGAAATCGTCTCAACATGGAAATCTTCATGGAAGTTATTTAACCTAGCCATGTATAAAGCCATATCAAGTCCTTGGTTTAGACGCTCTAACTCTTTTTTGAATTTCGGAATTAAATGTTCGTCTTCCATTTCCAGTACCATAAGCTGCATAACAGAAACAGGTGTCTTCATTTGGTGTACCCAATGGTTAATGAACAATTGATGTTCCTGTTGTTTTACTTCATACGATTGTAGTTCTTTTTGGAAGAGACGGTATTGCGTACGCACGAGTTCATTTACACCGTGAGGCATCGGAGCGGTTGCTCTTTCAATAAACGCATCTTCCATTTTTTCCGGCTGCTCACTTAATCTATGATACATTCTACGGTTACGAACGTAACGATAAGCGAGGAAACAAATAAATAAGTATAAGCTTAAAACGATGAAGTAAAACTTATTATTTTGAAATCCATCTACTGCATCATAGAGAACGAAAATGATACCGAAGTTTAATACGTACAGTAGAAAAAATGTAAAATGATCACGTAAAAATAGCTTCATGCTTATTCACTCCAAGTTGCGTTAAAACGATACCCAAGTCCACGTACTGTTTCAATAGCATTTTCAATACCAAGCTCATTGAACTTTTTACGAAGACGCGTGATGTTTACGTTTAATGTATTTTCCTCAACGAAGCTCTCATCATCCCAAAGAGCAGCTAATAAATCTTCACGGCTCGCTGTACGAGGGAATTTAGATAATAACATTTCGGCTAAAATTGCTTCTTTCTTCGTTAAAAGAACTTGTTCAGATCCGAAGTGAATTTCTGGACGTTCAGGGAATAGTTTTAAACCTTCTACTTCAACGATACGCTCAGAAATATTTGGTGCATAGTCACCGTAAATACGGCGCAATTGACCTTTAATTTTTGCCATTACAACGTCGTAGTGGAACGGTTTCGTAATATAATCATCCGCACCGCTTTCAATCGCCATAATTTGTTCCATCTCACCAGCACGCGCTGAAATGAAAATAATTGGACAAGTAGATTCATGACGAATTTGACGGCACCAGTAGAATCCATCGAATTTCGGTAAGTTCACATCAAGTAAAACAAGGTGTGGTTTCACGGCGTTAAACGATTCCATAATATCATCAAAATTTTCAGTAACAACAGCGTCGTACCCGTATTTTTGAATGTGAGATTGCAGTAATGATGAAATATTTGGATCGTCTTCAACGATTAAAATTTTATACATATGTATATTCCTCCTCAAAAAAACAATTGTAGCTATAGTGTACCATGTGTTTCACGTCTTTTCATTATGTTGAAATATAAGCTAGTTAACAGTATAGGTTAAAAGTGAGAAAAGTAAAAAGTATTATAGGGATAACTGAATGTATTGTCCTTTTAAATAGATGAAATTTGGAACTTTATTTTGCTTACTGTCCAATATATAGTGAGAACATCGTTAAGGAGGGGGCACTACTTGGTAAGTAATGAGGATATACATATCTGGATAGAACGTTTATTAAAAGGTGATGAGGAGGCTTTTGAATTTATATTTGATTTAACGAGTCAGAGAATATATGAAACTGTCTTCGCTATAGTTAAAAATCGGCATGATACAAATGAAATCGTAAATGAAGTTTACTTTCAACTTTGGAAATCTATTTCAACATATGATCAATCTAGACCGTTTCTATTTTGGTTGAATGGAATTGTTTACAAACAGATTAGTCAGTGGAGAAAAAATATATGGAAGAGGATGCGCTTATTTGAAAAACAACAATTAAGTGATAATCCAGTTGTAGACGTTCCCGAAAAAGTATTATTAAGAAAAGAAACAGAAGAGCAGTTATTAACGGTGATACAAGAACTTCCATTTAAATTTAGAATAGTAATCGTGTATCGCTTTTACCACGATTATACGTATGAAGAAATTGCAGAACTATTACAAATCCCTATAGGTACAGTAAGGTCTAGAATTCACAGAGCGTTAGAAAAAATTCGGAATCAGTCTAGTATAGAAATAGATGAGGAGGAATCTAATTCAAATGTCGTTTTCAAATGAATTTAAAAAAGCAATGAAACAAGAGGTCCCTAAAGAAGTTAAAGAGCATGCTTATCAATCCTTTAGTCAAATGTATAAAAAAGATAGCAAAAAGAAAACGAAAAAGAAATTATTAATAGCGGGTTTAATAGCGGCTGTCGTTATACCGACGAGTACAATGGCATTAAACAATTCTTATTTTGTAAAACCGGAAGTAAAATTAAATGACATGATTAACGATCAAGTTAAAAAGGATGCTGCGGATGGAAAGTCTATACAGCTAAATGAAAAAATAGTCGATAATGGTATTACTCTTCATATAAAAGAAATATTAATTCAAGATGCCAAAATACTTGTTTATTATCGTTTTGAACAACAAGATGGTTCGCTCGTTCCATATGAATTTAATACAACTGGGCTTGATATTAAATCTGATGGTAAAGAAGACGGGAAACAAGTAGAGAGTCCACATTATGAAAATAAGAAATTTAATGCTGTGCAATATTTGCATTTTCTTAGTAACACTCATATCGATAATTATCAAAAAGATCGTATTGGTAATCCTGATGCACCAGAGGCAAGTACTTTTTACTTAAGTGATGAAGCAGGCAAGAGCTTTGAAACGGCATACGCTAATCACGACAAACCAGAGGGAGTAGCGGTTTTTGAACCGTTAGAAGGTGAAAAATTCCCAGACTTCTTATCTGTACATATTAATATTAACAGAATTGGAGGAACGGAAGGAACTTGGACAACAAAAATTCCGGTCGACATAGCGCATAAAACTGTGCAGAAGGAATCTATAAAGAATGAATAATTTCGTATTATATTTAATAGAATCTGAACTGAATGTGTGAAAGCATGATTAGTTATTGGTTAAATGAATTCGGAACGATAGTAGGTATGTCCTTTATTATAAGTTTGATAATCTTTTGGATTTCTTCGTTTGTTAATAAAATGATAAAATTTAAATAAAAGAAGCTCTTCCTTTAGTTAGAAGAGCTTCTTTTATTTTGTATCCCTCGTATTTCTTCCATCTTTACAGTTTTACTCTATAAAGTAATTAATGTAGGTTAAAAGTGGAAAAAGTAAAAAGGGCCTTACATATTATTGACAATTAACTGAAATCATTTTAACATTTAGATAAATATCTAAATGTCTAATTATCGAAAGGAAGAAAGACATTGAATCAAGCATTCAAAGCATTAGCAGATCCAACAAGGCGAAAAATTTTAGACTTATTAAAAGAAGGTGATCTAACCGCTGGTGAAATTGCCGAACATTTCAATATGACGAAACCAAGTATTTCACACCACTTAAGTGCACTTAAAAATGCTGAACTTATTCAAGATGAAAAAAGAGGGCAATTCGTTGTGTACTCTTTAAACACAACTGTCTTTCAAGATTTGTTGACTTGGGTGTTTACGTTTACAAATAAGGGGGAAGAGGGGAAATGAAAAAACATCTTTTCGCAATTATATTAATTGTTACAACTTGTTTAGCTTGGGCGTTTGCTTGGCCACATTTGCCGGATACAATTGCGACACATTGGAGCGGCGGTAAGGTAGATGGCTATTCGTCTAAATTTTACGGAATGATTTCTATGGTCGGAATTATGATTGCATTATATATATTTCTAAATGTGATACCTAAGATTGATCCAAGAAAAGCAAATTATGAGAAATTTTCTAAAGCTTTTATGATGATGAATAATGGGGTACTCCTGCTACTATTTGTAGGGAATATAGATATTATTACAAGTGGATTAGGATATAACTTATTTATTAATCGGGTTCCAGAATTATTAGTGGGTGTTTTATTTTTAGTAATGGGTAATTATTTACCACAGTGTAAGCCAAACTTTTTTGTCGGGATGCGTAATCCATGGACGTTAAGTAATGAAGAAGTGTGGCGGAAAACACATCGATTTAGTGGAAAAGTATTTGTGGCTTTAGGAATTATTATGATTATAAGTGTTTTCGCTCCGGCTGATTGGAGATCTTATATGATGCTGGGGATTATAGTAGTTGCTGTTATTATAACGAATTTATATTCTTACGTTTTATATAAAAAAGAAATACAATTGTGAGCTATATTAATCAAATTTTATAGTTATAGTTTCTATGTGTTAAGAGATTTTAATACTCAGTGGGGATAATGAAAAGCTCGCTGAGTAAATTTTCTGTTCAAAGGTCTGAAAATTCAGTCAAAAAGATGACTTGGGGGGATTTTACATGTTAGAAATTATAAATTTTAGTAAGACATACAAAGGTGGAAAGAAAGCAGTAAATCATTTAAATATTACTGTTAAAGCAGGAGATATCTTTGGATTTATTGGACATAACGGTGCGGGGAAAAGTACAACAATTAAGTCGTTAGTAGGAGTTATAGATTTTGAAGAGGGCGAAATTTTTATTGATGGACATTCAGTAAAAAAGGATCCGATTGCATGTAAGAGAGTAATGGCGTATATTCCTGATAATCCAGATTTATATGAGCAATTAACAGGAATTCAATATTTGAACTTTGTTGCGGATGTATTTAAAGTGCCGGCGAAGGATCGGGAAGAACAGATCCAGAAGTATGGGGATGCCTTTGAGATTACACCTTACTTGGGAGACTTAATATCTTCTTATTCGCATGGGATGAAACAAAAAGTAGCGATTATATCGGCGGTTTTACATAAACCGAAATTATTAGTTTTAGATGAACCTTTCGTTGGTCTTGATCCAAAAGCAGCCGTAGTTTTGAAAGGTATTATGAAAGAGCTTTGTGAAAAAGGAAGTGCGATTTTCTTTTCTACGCACGTTTTAGATGTAGCGGAGAAGTTATGTAATAAAATAGCGATGATAAATAGAGGGAAATTAGCACTTTCAGGGGAAGTGCATTCTTTAATAAAGGAAAGTTCATTGGAAGAACTCTTTATGAAGGAGCTTGCTAATGAATACTAATAGTTTAGGACTTTTAAAAATCCGGTTAATAACGCAGCTCGGTCTAAACACTTTTAAATATGAAAAAGATAAGAAAAAGAAGCAGAATAAGATTTTGCTGACAGCATCTATTGCTCTAGTTGGTGTCATGCTAATGTTATATTGCGGAGCCTCGGCATATGGATTGGTGAAACTAGGAATGAGTGAAATTATTCCCGTTTATGCACTAGTTATTAGCAGTGTATTAACGTTGTTTTTCACTATATTTAAGGCAAATGGAGAAATTTTTGCTTTTAAGGATTACGACTTTTTAATGTCATTGCCGATTCGTGTAAATACTGTTATTGCAAGTAGATTTTTGTATTTATACTTGCTGAATACAATCTTTTCAATCATAATCATGCTACCGATGGGAGTTGTTTATGGCATACATGAAAATCAATCAGTTTCTTTTTACTTTATGTGGTTCATCAGTATGTTTATAGCATCTTTAATTCCAACAACAATTGCAGCAATCTTTGGAGCTGCGATTACGGCAATCGCTTCTAAATTTAAAAATGTGAATAAAATAACTACGATTTTAAGTTTTATAGTAATTATTACATTCGGTTTCTTTATGCTAAAAAACGGAAATGCTCAATATAGCCTTAATGATATGAACGGAATTGGTGCAATTGTTTCGGAGCAATTAACTAAAGTGTATCCACTAGCTAACATGTTTCAAAAAGCAATTGTTCATGCTGATATTATAGCTTTCATCTTATTCGTCGGGATATCAGTTAGTTGGTATTATCTTTTTGTAAAAATACTTTCGTTAAAATATAAGCAAATAAACACAGGGATTTCCACTTATCATATGCTTTCAAATTATGAGATTAATAGTATAAGAAAAGAAAGTGTATTGGTCGCATTGTATAAAAAAGAGCTGAAACGTTTCTTCTCTTCTACAGTGTATGTCATAAATAGTGGAATGGGAGTCGTGATGGCGATAGCTTTCTCGTTAGCTGTAGTTGTAGTAGGGCCAAGTCAATTAATAGCGTACCCTGGAATTGAGCCCTTGTTGCAAAAGATTGCTCCATTTGCTATTGCAGCAGCGATTTCAATGACGTGTACAACATGTGTGTCATTGTCTTTAGAAGGAAAAAATGTATGGATTATTAAGTCATTGCCTATAGCGCCAAAGATGGTTTATGACAGTAAAATTCTTATGAATCTTTCATTGAGTATACCTGCATCACTTATTAGTGCTGTATTGCTAATAATCGGGTTAAAACTCGATGTTTGGAGTTCTCTTTTCATCGTAATAACACCGATAACATACTCACTCTTTTCGGCAGTATGGGGAATTTTTATTAATAATCGATTTGGTTATTATGATTGGGTATCAGAAACTCAAGTAATAAAACAAAGTATAGGATCGTTTATCGGTATGTTTGGTGGCTTAATTATGGCAGTTATACCTGCCATGTTAATCGGTACCGGTACTATCTTGAACGACAGAGTATTTACTTTTGTAGTTGTTATAGTACTTACGATTATTACTATTTTCTTGTATAAGAACGAGTCGAGAAGAAGTATAAAGTGAAACTTTGATCAGTGGGGGGTGTTCATCCCCACTGATTATTAGCCCTCACCAATTGGGCGTTTACGGGCAGTTTATCTCCCACCTAACTTCTTTGCTTCACCTGAATTTTGAGGTGGGAGTTTTACTGCCCGCAAATAGCGGGATAAAATAAAGAAGCTGCTTTTCCTTTAAAAAGGAAGAGCAGCTTTTTTATTTTGAAAAGGTTTAGACTCTTATATTACTTTTTTAAAACAGGTATCCATATCTCGCTTCTGAAATTCGGCGAGGATATCTCTTTACTTTCATTCCACAATATTTCCGGACCTCCTGCTAGTTCATAGTTTGAAGAAGGGAACCATTCAGAATAAATACGTCCCCACACATTTTGTAATGCATCAGGAAATGGACCGACAGCTTCAAATATAGCCCATGTTGAAGTTGCGACTTCAAGTTGCGCGAATTGCTCTGGACAATCTTTCGTTGTGGCTACCCCAATATAATGATCGAGTTCGCCTTTTTCCTCCATTCTTCCTTCAGAAAAATTTGTAGAAGCACTAATGATTCCATTTGGTTCCACATTTGAAAGGGACTTTAATGTTTGAATAGACTCTGGATTTAAACTTTTCCACATAGAAGCGATTTCTGCATTTACACCGTTAAACACAATCGGTACTCGTTTTGTAATACCAATGATTTGAAATGGTTCTTTTTCTTCAATTCGATAGTTCATTTCATTTCCTCCTCGGATCGATAACTGGAAGGTCATTGGTGAATAAGCTTTCAAAGAATGGCTACTATTTCGGGCCTCTGAAGGTGTTATGCCGTGCAAGTTTTGAAAGGCACGTGCAAAAGAATCCGGTGAGTTGTACCCATACTTTATAGCGACATCAATGACTTTTGCATTGTTATCTTTTAGTTCAAAAGCAGCAAGAGTAAGACGTCTACAGCGAATATAATCAGATAGTGATATACCTGCTAAAAACGAAAACATTCTTTTAAAGTGATACTCAGAACAGAGAGCTAGCCTCGCAACTTCTTTAAAATCAATTTCATTCGTAAGGTTATCTTCAATATAGTGCATTGCTGCATTCATATTTTTAAGTGAATCCATACTATGACCTCCTCTGTACATAGAATAGCAGGAACGAAATAACCCCATCCGACATTTCGTGCACAACTTTGTAGGTGCATTTTTTACCTTACAAAATTGTAATGTTCCTGTAAGGAGAATGAATGGATGGTATGATATCCCAATGTTATAGTAACAAAGTACTTTTGTTCAGTAGGTTAAATTTTTATATCTTTACTTATGCGTCTTACATAACTGTCATGTTTGTGTAAGAAACATCGATAGTGGCAAGAGTAGAGAGTGTATATAGTTGAAAATAGAGAATAGAAGAAATGAGGGATGTCGAGATGAAAACAGTGTTAGAAGCAAAAAATATTGAAAAAGTGTACGACACGGGTGGTAATAAATTTGCAGCGTTAAAAGGTATTAACTTACAAGTAAAAGAAGGTGAGTTCGTTGGAATTATGGGACCTTCTGGTTCTGGTAAGACGACTTTACTAAATGTTCTTTCTACAATTGATAATGCGACGAACGGTGAAATTTTAATTGATGGAAAAGATATTGTGAAGATGAATGATGATAAGCTAGCGTTATTCCGCCGCGATCATTTAGGTTTCATTTTCCAAGATTATAACTTATTAGATACGTTAACAGTGAAAGAGAATATTGCGTTACCTCTTGCTTTATCGAAAGTAAAGGCAAATGAAATTGATCGACGTGTTCTTGAAATTGCGAAAAAGTTCGGTATCGATCATATTTTAAGTCAGTTTCCATATCAAGTATCTGGTGGACAAAAGCAGCGCTGCGCCGCATCGCGTGCAATCGTTACGAATCCAAGTATGATTTTCGGAGACGAGCCAACTGGAGCGCTTGATTCTAAATCAGCGACAGATTTACTTGAAAGTATGAAGTCGTTAAATGAATATGATAACTCTACCATTTTAATGGTAACACATGATGCATTTGCAGCGAGTTATTGTAAACGAGTTATTTTCATTAAAGATGGTGAACTATATAAAGAATTGCATCGCGGTGAATCGACGCGTAAACAGTTCTTCCAAAAAATCGTTGACGTAATGTCTTCTATTTCTGGAGGTATGGCTGATGACCTTATCTAGCATTGCCCTCCGCAACATACAGCGGAACTTTAAAGACTACTTTGTATATTTTGCATCTATGATTTTTAGTATCGTCATTTACTTTACATTTAAAGCACTGCAATATAATTCACAAATGGAAAAAGCAGCGGAAGCCTCTAAAAAAATTAGCGGTGCGTTTCAAGTTTCAAGTGTGATGCTTATCATTTTCGTAGCAGTGTTCATTATATATTCGAACGGATTCTTTACACGTAAACGTAAAAAAGAAGTTGGCTTATATTCGTTATTAGGTATTCGTAAAAGACAAATTGGTAAAATGCTCTTTTATGAAAATATGTTAATGGGATTAATGTCATTAGTAATTGGGATTGCGATTGGTAGTGTCCTTTCAAAATTATTCCTTGAGTTATTAGTAAGTATGATGGGATTAAACTTAAACGTTCATTTTGAAGTACCGATGGCGGCCATTATTGATACAGCAATTATTTTCCTTGTGATTATTTTATATACATCGCTCCAAGGATATCGTTTAATTTATCGCTTTAAATTAATTGAACTTTTCCGTGCGGAACGTGAAGGAGAAGCAATGCCAAAAGGATCAGTCATTATGGCATTAATTTCAGTTTTCTTAATCGGTTCAGGTTATTTCTTAGCATTAATGTTCATGAAGGCAGTTAAGTATGCAGACTTTATGGCAATTGCACTTTATATTTTACTTGCGACAGTATTAGGTACGTACTTACTATTTATGTTCTTTACTGTATTCGTATTGAAACGTGCAAGAAATAATAAATCATCGTTTTATAACGGTATGAATATGGTAACGACGTCACAGCTACTATATCGTATTAAAGGGAATGCAAAGTCACTTGCGACAATTTCTATTTTAAGTGCGGTAACATTAACAGCAGTTGGTACGTCAGTTACGATGTATTACAACACATTTACACAATCAAAAGCAGTTGCACCATACAGCTACTCTTATGAGAAGAAAGATGCAGAACTAGATAAGAAAGTAAATGCGATTTTTGCTGAAGAGAAAGAAAATCATCCTGTAAAAAATCAATTTGAAGTTGAGATGGTTCCTGTAAAAGGAAAGTTTGAAGGAGCTAAAGTCGATTTTATCTTTAATATGAACTACAGTATCTCAGAGAAATATCAATTTATATCTCAATCTGAATTCAACAAACTTGCGCAAAAAATCGATGCGGAAACAGTGAATGTAGCTGCTGGTGAAGCCTTTATATATGATAGTTCTTATATTGAAGGGTATGAGTTTAGCCCTGAATATAAAGGAAATAAAGCGGTATTCCAAATTGGAAATGAAACGAAGACATTGAAGATCCAAGGTGCAAATAATAATGCAATTACGAATTTAGGTGAATTAGTTGTTGTCGTTCCAGATGAAATGTATGAACAAGCGAAGCAAGCATTTGGAACACGTGTTGTGAAAAATATTGATGTAAAAGATGAAAGAAACAGTAAATTATTAACAGAAAAATTTAAAAAAGTGATGCCAGCTGGTGAATCAGAAATGGCACCACCATTTAGAGACTTCTATACTGGTTTCCATATGGGACTTGAAGCAACTGGACTAATGATGTTCATCGGAATGTTCTTGGGACTTGTATTCTTACTAGCAACAGGTTCTATTATTTACTTCAAGCAGCTAACAGAAGCAAGTGCAGATCGTGAGCGTTACGTTGTCCTTCATAAAATCGGTGTAACGAAACAAGAAATGAAAAAAGCTATTGCAAAACAAGTGAGCTTTATCTTTGCAATTCCGTTAGTAATCGGAATTCTACACAGTTTGTTTGCATTAAAAGGTTTAGGGAACATACTACCATTTGAAATTATGATTCCGCTTCTAATTAGTATCGGAGTATACAGCGTTATTTATATCGGATATTATTTCTTAACAGTTCGCTCTTATTATAAGATTGTGAGTGCGAAGTAATAAGGGGACAGCTATCGCTATAGGCGGTGGCTGTTTTTTATTCTTCATAAAATCTTAAGAAATCTCCTCAATTTTTATTAAGAAACGCTAGTTATACTTAGACACAAGTTAAAAACTATTGATCGAATGGGGAGAGGTTTACATGCAACTCATAACATTCTTACATGAATTTATTAAACATCCGAAACATACTGGTGCAATTGCACCAAGTTCAAAAATATTAGCAAAGAAAATGGTAGATGTAATTGATTTTAATAAAGCGAAATGCATTGTAGAGTTAGGTCCTGGTACAGGAGTCTTTACGAAAGAAATTATGAAGAGAAAGAAGAAGGAAACAATATTTCTTCTTATTGAAATTAATGAAGTGTTTTGCAAAGAGCTAAAGAGAAAATTTAAAGATGAAAAGAACGTCATTGTTGTACATGGTTCAGCTGAAAATATAAAGAAGTATATGGAAGAGTTCAATATAGAATGCATTGATTACGTCTTATCAGGATTGCCTTTTACTTCTTTACCAGAAGAAGTTTCAAAACGTATTTTAAACAATGCAATGGAAGCGATACATGAGAATGGGGAATTCATAACATTTCAATATTCACTTGTGAAAAAAGGCTTTATACAGCATTTCTTCCCTGAAATTACATTAGAAAAAGTGTGGCTCAATTTCCCGCCAGCTTACGTCTTTAGCTGTAAAAAAGAGCTAAGGAGAGCGTATGCATAATGGAATTACATGAATTATTATCATACATTGAACAGTACGGGTATTGGGCATTATTTTTCTGTTTATGGTTAGGAATTATCGGTATGCCAATTCCAGATGAAATGATTGTGATGAGCGGAGGATTTGTATCTTCATTAGGTATATTAAGTGTTATTCCTGCGTTTTTATTAACATATTTAGGCGTTGTGTCCGGGCTTTCTTTAGGATATATATTAGGGAAAATATTTGGGACAAAAGTACTCCATAAATTAATGAAAAAGAAGAAGGCGAAGTATTTTATAAAATCACAAGAAATGGTCGAGGCATACGGACATTACGCACTAATTACGAGTTATTTCATACCGGTTGTAAGACATATCGTGCCGTATTTAGTTGGAATGAATAACATGTCATTTAAGACGTATGTTTTATATTCCTATACGACAGGCTTTGTTTGGACGCTCGTTTACTTTGTGCTTGGTTCTATATTTGGACAACATATTGAAAGTATTGTGGCGATTGCGATAGAGTATGGAGTGTATTTTGGAGGAATCATCGCAGTGATTGTGAGTGTGTTTTATTTATACAGACAAAAAAGGAATACAGTGATGAGTAAATAAAGGAGGCGGCAGCCTCCTTTTATTATGAATATGGCTTTATTTATCGAAGTGCTGATGCACAGCCCTGTTACATTAAGAAAAAGTTAAGAAACTGTACGAGTTTTTATTAAGAAAGGTTCTCTATACTTAGAAAGGTCTTATTGAAAAACATAATGAAAGGCGGAATATAGATGAAAAGATTTATTTTAGGATCATTACTTGTGATTGTAGCAGGGGCGGCATATTTATTAAATGGGAGTGCTACAATTGATCGAATGAACCCATTTCTTGATTTAGAATATCGTTATGCAGTGATCGATAATGATGGAAAAGAGTTAGATGGAAATAAAGGTCGTGAGTATACAGTAAAAGCTTATGATGAAAAAGGAGAGGTAAAAGAAGTTACGATTAATGGGGTAGATGAATTACCGATAGGATCGTATTGGCATGTAATTACAAGAGGGAAGTTTTTACACGATAAAGTGCAAATAGATGTAGATAAAATTCCTGATGGTGCGAAGGCAGAGTTAGGACTGTAAGTATAAACCCGATTCTAGATGAGAGAATCGGGTTTGTTATTTTATGGTAAAATATAGAGGGGAGTGAGAGATATGCTACTCATTGTTAGCCTTATATTAATTGGGATTATGTGTAGTATGAGAATAGTATCCTTAAATATGCTAGAGCGGCAAAAGATAGAAGAGCAATATGTATATTGTCCAAAATGTAATGCGAAAATTAGAAAAGGGAATTCTGCTCCTTTTTGTTCGAAGTGTAATTTGATATTTTAATAATAGTAAATCCAAAGTTGGTTGTTACGGCTTTGGATTTTTCTTTTTAAGAAAACCTTAAGAAACCATAGCACTATTTGTTAAGAAAATATATCTATACTGAATTCTGTTGCTTAAAGAGGACATCAAGAATCATAACAGGAGGTACAGATAGATGAAAACAATGTTAGAGGCGAAAGGGATTTCGAAAATATATGATACAGGCGGGAATACGTTTGAAGCGTTGAAAGATATTCATTTACAGGTAAAAGAAGGAGAGTTTGTCGGTATTATGGGACCGTCTGGTTCTGGTAAGACGACACTTTTAAATGTCCTTTCTACCATTGATACAGCTTCAAAAGGTGAGATTTTAATTGATGGAAAAGATATTGTGAAGATGAATGATGATGAATTGGCGCTATTTCGTCGTAATCATTTAGGATTCATTTTTCAAGATTATAACTTGTTAGATACGTTAACAGTACGAGAAAATATTGCACTGCCACTCGCTTTATCAAAAGTGAAGGCGAAAGAAGTAGAATTACGAGTCGAGACGATTGCGAAGAAGTTTGGAATAGATCATATTTTAAATCAATATCCGTATGAAGCATCAGGTGGACAAAAACAGCGCTGTGCAGCATCAAGAGCGATTGTAACAAATCCAAGTATGATTTTTGGGGATGAGCCAACGGGTGCACTTGATTCAAAGTCAGCGACAGATTTATTAGAAAGCATGAAAACATTAAACGAAAAAGATCGTGTAACAATTTTAATGGTAACGCATGATGCATTTGCGGCAAGTTATTGTAAACGTGTTGTATTTATTAAAGATGGCAAGTTATACAAAGAATTACACCGCGGGGATATGACACGCAAACAATTCCTCCAACAAATTATTGATGTGATGTCTTCAATTTCTGGAGGTGCTATAAATGAGCTTATCTAGCATTGCGCTTCGTAATATAAAACGAAATTTTAAAGATTATTTTATATACTTTGCGTCTATGATTTTTAGCATCGTCATTTATTTTACATTTAAGGCGCTGCAATACAATTCACAAATAAGTGAAGCTGGAGATAACATCGGACGAGGATTCCAGCTTGCGAGTGTAATGCTCATTATTTTTGTTACGATATTTATTATATATTCGAATGGTTTCTTTACACGAAAACGTAAGAAAGAAATAGGTCTTTATTCTTTACTTGGTATTCGAAAGAAAGAAATAGGTAAAATGCTTTTTTATGAAAACATGTTAATGGGGTTATTATCGTTAGTAATCGGAATTATAATAGGTAGTTTACTTTCAAAAGGGTTCCTGAATTTACTTGTAAATATGATGGAGTTAGGTGTAAAAGTTCACTTTGAAGTACCGATTGGAGCGGTTATAGATACAGCAGTTATTTTTTGTTTCATTATTTTATACACATCGTTTAAAGGGTACCGCGTTATTTATCAATTTAAGTTAATTGAGCTATTCCGTGCAGATAACGAAGGCGAAGTCATGCCAAAAGGTTCTAAAATAATGGCTATCATTTCTATATTATTAATTGGATCAGGGTATTTCTTATCAGTAACGGCTATTAAAAATGCAAACAGTGATAACTTTATGCCACTTGCTCTTTACATTTTATTAGCAACAGTACTTGGAACGTATTTATTATTTATGTTCTTTACTATTTTTGTATTAAAAAGAGTGCGAAACAAAAAATCTTCATTCTATAACGGAATGCAAATTGTGACGACATCGCAGTTACTATACCGCATTAAAGGAAATGCGAAATCGTTAGCGACGATTGCAGTATTAAGTGCAGTAACTTTAACGGCGGTTGGAACTTCTGTAACAATGTATTACAACACATATATGCAGGCGAAAAAATATAAGCCAGTTAGTTATTCATATGAAATGAAAGATAATCATGTGGATCGTAAAGTGAATGAGATTTTAAAAGAAGAAAAGAATGAAGTCATTCATCAATATGAGTTAGAGACAGTAAAAGTGATAGGTGAATACGGTGATGATATTTCAAATAAAGATAGTTTACATGCAAGAACAACTGAAATAATCGCACAGTCAGCATTTAATAGAATAGCAAAATATTTGAATGAAGAAACTGTGTCTTTAAAGAAGACCGAAGCGTATGCATTTGATGCTATGTATAGTGAAGGAAATAGAGATAGTGGTGTATATAAAGGGAGAAAAGCTATATTCCCAATTGGAGAAGCAGCACCGGTACAAGTGAAAGATGTCCAAGCACAAAACATTACAAACTTATATGAACTTCTATTTGTCGTTCCGGATGAAGTGTATGAGCAAGCGAAGAAGACAATTGGAGCTCATACTGTGAAAAATATTGATGTGAAAGATGAAAGAAATAGTAAAGTGTTAACAGAGAAATTAAAGAAAGTAATACCGGAAGAAGATGCAGAAGGAAGAGAGCAATTCAGCGATTTCTATACGATATTCCGCAGCGGTATTGAAACGTCAGGTTTAATGATGTTTAGTGGAACTTTCTTAGGTCTAGTATTTTTACTTGCAACAGGGTCTATCATTTACTTCAAACAATTAACAGAAGCACATGCAGACCGTGAACGGTACATCGTTCTTCGAAAACTCGGTGTTACGAAAAAAGAAATGAAAAAGGCAATCGCAAAACAAATGAGATTTATCTTCTTCACTCCTTTAGTACTTGGTATATTACACACTGTATTTGCGCTGAAAGGATTAGCGACAGTTATTCCGTATGAAATTGCAGTTCCGTTGTTAATTAGCATTGGCGTGTATAGCTTTATTTATATTGGTTATTATTTGTTGACGGTTCGTGCTTATTTTCGGATTGTTAGTAAATGAAAAAATCCCGTGTTGAGTTTGGACACGGGATTTTTTGTTTATTTAATACTAATAAACAAGGTAGATATTACACTTAGTTTACGATATCTTTTTGTATGAATATATTGTAATTCATTTTGAGTGATTATGAAATAGAAAATCGAAAAGTGTCGATAAAGAGTCGGAATAGATATTTTTTCTTTAAAACCTTATGTTCTTTAGTTGAGTTTCTTTCTAGAATTCATTAGATTTTTAATGAAAGTAAGTAGCGCTAATTAATAGGTAGTATAAAATACAATATAGAAATAACTAGGATTTAATATAGAGCAATATATATAAGAAATGCTTACTACGTATTTCTTAAGGGTTTTAAAGAAGATTAGTAGAAGGTGCTTAGTAATTCAGCTATGCTTTTTTATCATTCAAAATATTGTAGTGATTTTAATTGAAAAGGGAGCATGTTAATGGAGACACAAATCGTTATTGGAGTACCTGGTTTATGGAAAGATAGAACAGAATTAATACAAGAAGTTGTGAGTAAAAGTAACTATATGTTAGCAGGGAATAGTATGCACCATAAGGAGAAGGAGATTGGCTTTGAAATCGATATATATGAACAAGATCCTTCTTTGAGAGAGGCTTTCTTCTATGCAAGTGGTGAGCGTTTTGATGAAGAATTGCTTCGGGATTTGGAGAAGCATACTTATACAGTGTATGTTATTGCAAAAGTTGACGATACAGAGAGGTTACAAGAAGTAATTGATGTAGGAATGGAACTTTTAAATGCAGGTGGACTTGCTTTAAAAGTTGAAACAGCAGGTGTAGCTTATTCAAAAGAAGAATGGCAAGGGCTTGCAGAGGATAAGGAAATCTTTCCTATGTATTCACATCTTGTAACTTTAGTTGGAGATGAAGAGGACGGTTATTATTCATGTGGAATGCAAGCATTTAATCTACCAGACGTTGTTTTAGACGGAGGAATAGAGCCGGAAGTAGCTGTAGATTTATTAAATGATTTTAACCTACATAATATATTGGAAAAACCTAATTTGAAAGATGGAGATACAATTAGTTTCAAAGAAGATGCTCCAGTGTATCTTTTATCTCATTATATAGATAGTCGTTATGAACAAGAGGATCCATTTTATAATCCGTGTGGGGTATGGAAGTTAGAGAGTGCTTCGCCAAAGAAATCTATATTTCAAAAATTGAGGAGTATGCTAAGAGGATGAAGAAATGCATAAAAGAGCAACTACGCATATGTGAAAAATATGAGGCGGAGTATGTAGAATCACCAGATAACTTTAAGTTAGGGATAGCGCAAAATGTGAAAAGTGGTACCGTTCCAATTAATGGGTTACGAATGCCTGTAGAAAACGGAACGACAGGTTGGTACATTTGGGCTGGTGAAGAAATGGGGACAGAAGAAGATTTCTTTCTTCCTTTACACGTTCAACATATTGATGAATGGGCACCTGAAATAAAGAAGTATTTAGGGTTACCACCTGGTTGGAGATTTTTAATTGATGGAGATTACGAAGATGTGTGGTATGATCCGAATTTACTTAATGAAGAGTTAGAAGAGGATTCAGATGCATGGGAAGAAAATATGCTACAAGAGCATGGATGGTACATGCATAGCATATTAGCAGAAGATATTGATGGTATCCATGCTAATTATCATACGCATGGTCTAAAAGATAACTTTAATCATCAAGATTTATAAAAAATATTAAATATAGATTCTGAAGTTTTTCAAGTAACAGATTGAGAGTTTTTATTACTCAATGAAAGAGGAATTTTTTCAGCTGCATGAGAGCACGGTAAATGTTAGATAATATTAATGAAAAGGTGATAAATGTGCAAAAAGATATTTTAAGGTTATTAGATAGAAAGCAAAGTAAGTATGAATTTCCTATCTTAGATAATGAAAATATGGATATTTCACAAGTGAAATTCTTTCTTTTCTTTAAAGAGAATCAGGATTGGTTAATGGTGTTTCAATTTGTTGGTACAGGTTCATTAGGTGTATTTAATGATATTCAAGTATATGGAGATAGAATTACTCATTCAATGGGTGATGATGGTATTTTGCAATTAAATGATGGCGATTATGAGTTGTTTGATGATGAAGGTGAATTTATACTGGATATTTATAACGGCAGTTTAAAGATTCGTGAGCATCATTTTGAATATCAATTTACAGAAGAAGATTATGCGAATAATGGAATAGAAGTACAAACGACAGAGCAGTATCCAACATACTTCATGCGTATGCTTGCTACTAATGATGAAGCTAAAGAATTATTATGGTGGGATAAAGAAGAAATTTTAGAAGAGTTTGGTTTAGAAGGCGACTGGCAAGTAGCTTATGAAACGGAAGAATGGAAACATGTTGAAGAAGAAAAAGTAAGTGAAAATGAATTCTTCCAATCAGTAGCCGCTGCAATAGAGAAGAAAGATCCAAGTGTTATTGTGAATAAAAATGCTAATACGCATTGGAAAAATTGGGTAGAATTTGATTGTGACTGAAAAGGATAGGAGAAAGAATAACAAATGAAAAGAAGAAGAAAATCCGGAGAAAAAGTACAGATGAATCGTTTTACACTTCCTTTATGCTACGAAAGTGTAGCGCCATATTATTATTACGAGGTGGCGCCTCATGAAAGAGAGGGACGGTTCCATTTAACATCAGATCTTTGTGTAATGGACGATGAACATTACTTTATTAGAGGATGTTTAGAGATTCCTATAATTGATTATCACGAAAATTTCATTTGGACTGTGTGGGCATCACTTAGTAAAGAAAGTTATGATGAAGTATTAGAGAAGTGGGATGAAAGAGGCCGAGAAAATAGTGATCCTTACTTTGGTTGGTTATCTGTAGAAATACCAGTTTATCCAGAAACACTAAATTTAAAAACAAATGTACATATAAGAGAAGTAGGAATGGCGCCGTATGTTGAATTAGAGCCAACCGAGCATCCTTTAGCGATCGAACAAAGAAATGGAATTACTTTGGAGAGAGTTAAAGAAATACAAGAAATGATTCAACAACATAACTAGATTAGAAGAGAAAAAACGAGTGATAGCACTCGTTTTTTCTTATACAACCGCAGGATTATAAATCATCGTAAAGTGCCCTTGCAACAATTCAATATGACACGGTGTATGAAGTGAACTTTCGCCATCTGTATCTACTTCTTTTTCTTCTTCTGTTTCAATATGAATGGATTTCGCCTTTACATGGAAAATATCATTTTCATTTGAGTCTTCAAATAGTTTCTTTCCGATATAATCTTTAAACGCTTGAATGCCTGTTGACTTAACTACGAAAATATCAAGTGTACCGTCATCACATTTTACGTTCGGAATAAAGGAGGGAATACCACCAAGATATTCACCGTTTCCAACCATAACAAGAACAGCTTCATCTTCATATACTTGTCCGTCGTAAGTGATTTTAACTGGGAATGTTTCAGCATTTTTTACAGTTCGAATTGTGCTTAAGTAGTAGCCGATTTTTCCAAGTTTTGCTTTTTCTTCTGCATCGATATTGTTTGATACTTCAGATACGAGACCAATGCCCCAGAAGTTTAAGAAATGTTGTCCATTTGCTTTTGCAACGTCAACTGGTTTTACGTGTTCCTTTGTGATAAGTTTTGCCGCTTCTGAAATGTTTTGCGGAACACCAAGTGTGCGAGAGAAGTCGTTGCAAGTTCCGCCTGGAATAATTGCAAGTGTAGGTCTAGTTTCAAGAAGAGCTAAGCCGTTTGTGCATTCAAATACAGTTCCGTCACCGCCAAAGACGATAATTAAATCTACTTTACTAGCAAACTCCTGACAATATTTTGTTGCATCACCTTGTTTTTTCGTATGAAGGATACGTAAGTCAGGAAAATTCGCCGCAAGAGGTGGTACGATTTTCGCTAAATTTGTATGTAAGTCGCCTTGTCCAGCTTTTGGATTTACGATGAGGAGTACTTTTTCAAATTTTTTCTTTGTCATTTTTATTCTCTCCCTTTGTCTTTTACGAATTGTGATAGAAAATAAACTTCCATCAGTAATTGATGGAAGTTTACCCCGATTAACGGGCAGTAAGACTCCCACCTCAAATTTCGCCGAATACGAGGAAGTCAGGTGGGAGATTAACTGCCCGTAAAAGCCCGATTGGTGAAGGCTAATAATCAGTGGGAGAAAAAAACCACTGATTAAAGTTTCACTTTATTTTATTATATTACTCCGTTACAACTGAAGCGATAAATGGTAAGTTACGATATTTTTCTGCGCAGTCGATACCGTAGCCAACGATAAATTCGTCTGGAATTTGGAAGCCAACATATTCAGCTTTTAAGTCCACTTTACGGCGTTCAGGTTTATCAAGTAACGTACAGAATTTCAATGCTTTTGGTTTGTGCATGAAGAAGTGATCTTTTAAGAAGTGAAGTGTTAAACCAGAATCGATAATGTCTTCTACGACAATTACGTTTTTTCCAGTAATGTTTACATCGATATCTTTTAATAGTTTTACTTTTCCAGTTGTTTCTGTTTGATTTCCGTAGCTAGATGCAGAGATAAAGTCGATTGTTACTTCGTTTTTAATGTGACGAATTAAATCAGCAGCGAATACGAATGAACCTTTTAATACTGCGATTACTACGATTTCTTCTCCTTCAAAGTCACGCTCGATTTGAAGTGCTAGTTCTTTTACTTTTGCTTGTAATTGTTCTTCAGAAATTAAAGTGTCTTTTATTTCAATTTTCATTTGAATCCTCCTACAGTGTAAAACTTGTGAACATTTCGACTGTAAAGGATAGAAAGAAAAAAGTCAAAGAAGACATAAGGTTTTTACAAAAATCCCCACAAAATAATCAGATGATATGATATACTGATTACATTAAGAAAACGCTTCCACGAAGGGTGATTATGATGAAAAAGAAACAGTATACAAGTGTAACATTTATAAAAGCATTGCTGTTAACAATTGTTCTTGGTATGTTGGCTTACATAATTGATGTACCTGCAATTCGCATTTCACTAATTGGAATGACTTTAGTATTAGGCGCAATTTCCCACGGTATGATATCACAGCTCAAAGAAGCTGGACTTGATAATATGAAAAATCATATAGATAAGAATTAAGAAACCCTCACGTATATATAGTGAAGGTTTTTTCGTTTCTTACAAAACTGTAAGGTAGTTGTAAGACAAATCGATAGTTGCATAATAGTATTTTGGATAAACTAGGGGTGTAAGGTAAAAGGCAAGCACATTTTAGGTAAATTAAGTTTTAGGCACTCTATATGTGAAGAAGGAGTAGGAGGGCATGGAGAAACGTTGGACAACCTTTTCTTTTTTAGCGACTAGTAACACCGTAATGCTAGCTGGAGAAATGGATTTTTTGCACTTGTTTGATCGTAAAGACGATCATTCTTCTTCGCAAATTACAATGAAATGGCGTAAATGGAGCGAAAGTTGTAGATTGGAAGAAGAGGCCCCTAACGAAGAGCAAAAGATTATTTTAACAAATCCTATTAAAGCGTGGGTTGTTCAACGTCGTAAGTGTAACGTCAAAAATCACTTCAAGAAAACTGAGCCGAGACAATTAGTTATCGCTCCGGCCCGCTCTACTTCTGAAACACGCGAAAGTAACATGTAAATATTGAGACACGCACTCAAAAAACATCGTATATATTGCGATGTTTTTTATTTTTCTACAATGAAATCTTTAAATGAAATATATTTCATCTGCATCTTATATTTATCTCTCTTGTTTATTCTAGTGATACATCCGATGCGAAGTGATGTAAAACGTATAAGAGGAGAGAGATAAAATGAAAAAGAAACTATTACCGATCTGTGCAATGGCACTTTTAACAGTAGGATATTCTTCAGTAGCAAGTGCGGATACTGGAACAGTAACAAAGGAAGAAGAAGCGCAAGTGCAACAAGATAAAGCTAAAAAAGAAGAAGCAATTAAGGCGCAGCAAAAAAATGAAGAAGAGAAAAAGCAAGCGGCACAAGTCCAAGAGAAAAGTGATATGGCTAAAAAAGAAGCTGCGATAAAAGAGCAACAAAAGAATGAAGTAAGGAAAAAAGAAGAAGCACAAGTGCAACAAAAAAAAGATGCGGCAAAAAAAGAAGTAGCGAAGCCAGTTGTAAAAGGTGAAAAATTACCAAATACAGCATCTAATAATGTAGCAATGATGGGATTAAGCGCATGTCTTGTAGCGATAGGTACATTATTTGGTTTGAATCGTCGTAATAAAGTTAAGGCGTAAATAAAATATTGTCCTATAAAGAATGGGATAATTTCACATATTAAAAATGGTAGGTTATTCCTACCATTTTTTGCATGGAGGGATGAAACATGAAGTTACTCAATTATATCGGTATCATATTGATGGCCATAGGGCTATTCATGGGATCATATTACGCTGTGGAATGGTATAAAGGAAAAAGCTCTGCGCAAGAATTAACGGCAGAAGAAATAAAGAATCTTAAAAATATACAAGATACTCAACTTGCTCATGAAACACCTGTAACTTCTCAAGTGCCTTCTTCTCAAATAGAACATAAAGAAGGAGAAAAAGTAGCAATGTTAAATATACCGAAAATAAAGAAGAAGTTTTCTATATATTGGGGAGCGAATGATGCAACGCTCAAAAAAGGAGTTGGTATGTTTGTTAGCGATTTAACGACAACGCCATCTGGAGGGGGACATACTGTATTAAGTGGGCACCGGGATACTGTATTTACAGATTTAGGAGAGTTGAAAGAAAAGGATACTCTTACTTTAGAGTATGATAATAAAACTTACACATATGAAATTCAAAAGACGTGGATTACCCATGCGGATGATCGTACTGTTATTATAAAAAAAGAAGAACCACTATTAACACTGACAACTTGTTACCCATTTGATTATATAGGAGATGCACCGGATAGATATATTATCGAGGCGAAGTTAACTGCTAGTTATTCAAAATAAAATTATAGTTTCTGAAGGCGAGAGGGGGATACATACGTTATGTCAAAAAACATTTTAATTGTTGAAGATGAAGATATATTACGTGAAATATTAAAGGACTATTTTTTAAGTGAACAATATGTAGTGTTTGAAGCAAGGGACGGGAAAGAAGCTTTAGTTGTATTTGAAGAAGAAGAGGTTGATTTAGTTATTTTAGATATTATGTTGCCGGAACTCGATGGATGGTCTGTTTGCCGAAGAATTCGGAAGACGTCCGAGGTGCCTATTATTATGTTGACGGCGCGCGTAGATGAAGATGATACGTTACTTGGTTTTGAACTTGGAGCAGATGACTATGTGACGAAGCCGTACAGTCCACCAATTTTATTAGCAAGGGCGAAACGATTATTAGAAAGTAGAAAAGCATCGAAGAAACCTTTAGAGAATGAAGATGATACGTTATCAATTCATGGTATCCACGTTCATTTTCCATCACGTACTGTTACTGTTGATGAGGTAGATGTTAGTTTAACGCATACGGAGTTTGAAATATTGGTGTATTTCATGAAAAACCAAGGGATTGTACTAACAAGGGAACAATTAATTTCAAGAATTTGGGGATACGAATTTGCTGGCGATGATCGAACAGTTAATAGCCATATTCGTAATTTGCGAAATAAATTAGGAGAGAAAGCAAAGTACATTACAACTGTAGTACGAACTGGATATAAATTTGAGGGGAATGTATGAGAAAAGGGATTGTACTAAAATTATTTACTCTCACAACAGCATTATGTATGTTAATTTTAGCGACGATATTTATTGGACAAACGATATTTTTCAAACAATATTATGCGAATCGAAAAGTAGAAGATATTAAAGTGAATTTAAATTCCTTTGAAAAGAATTATTTAAATTATGCAGGAAATGCAGAAGGAATTCAGAAACTGGAGCAAGACTTTTTTAGAGAAAATAATACGTGGATTACGACATTAGATCAGAATGGGAATTTAAAACATGTGGATGATTTTTATTTTGAGGTAACGATAGACCGTAGGAAACAAAAGGAGTTTGGACAACAAATATTCAAGATTCCCTTATACAATCTCGTCAATATAGAGGAGATTGATAATAAATCATCAGATCAGTTTTTAGGACAAACAATGTCTGTTTCTGGGATGAAACAAGAAGATAGTTTTATTCCATTCTCTTTCATGTTAAGTAAGCAAAATTTAAATGGATCTAATAAGCCATTAGAAAAAGCGTTTCAGGAGAAAATTAAATTAGATGAGGAGAAAAGGAGAGCAGCTGGGGAGCAACTTGTTAAGGAAAAGAAACCAGCTGTTCAGGAAGAAGCTGCTCAGGAATTAGGCTTTTACATAGAAGGACGTGTTACAAAAGTACAGTTCCCAGATGTAAAAGGTCCTGTGAATCCAATTTATAAAAATAGTATATTCTTGGATAACATAAAAGAATTTCAAACGGATTTATTATTAAAAGAGAGCAAGCACACACAATATGCAACACAAACAATGGACTATGAAAAAAATGATATAAAATATAAATTATTAATCAAGCCAATAAAAGAAAAAGATGGATCAGTAGCATATATATATGCGATGGCTTCTTTACAGCCTGTAGATGAGGCTGTACAAATGGTTCAAGATTATTACATATACATCATTGCATTTGTAGTTGTTCTCATTTTTCTAGCTTCGTTCTATTATTCAAAACAAATTGCAAAACCGTTACTAAAAATAAATGATACGACGAAAAAAATAGCGCATTTAGATTTCACAGAAAAAATACCAATTACTTCAAAAGATGAAATTGGTGATTTATCGAAAAATATTAATACGCTATCGAATAAACTCCATTCGCATATTGGACAGCTAGAACAAGATATTGAAAAGGAAAGAAAGCTAGAAAAGACGCGGAAGGAATTCATTTCTGGTGTTTCACATGAATTAAAAACACCGTTAAGTATTATGAAAAGCTGTATTTCTATTTTAAAGGATGGGGTAGCTGAACATAAAAAAGAGTACTATTTTCAAGCGATGGAACGAGAAGTAGATAAAATGGATACGTTAATTTTAGATATGCTTGAGTTAGCTAAATTTGAGTCAGGTACATATAAAATGAAAATGGATTCATTTTATATCGATACAGTAATTGAAGATATATGTGAACACCTTTCTGTAGAAATAGAGAAAAAAGAACTTCGTGTTCATAAAAATATAGGTCCATTTGAAGTAGTCGCAAATCAAGGCCGGATTGAACAAGTCATCGTGAACTTCATTACGAATGCCATACGTTATACACCGAATAAAGAGGATATTATTATTTCTACAATAGATGAGAAAAATCGTATAAAAGTGTGTATTGAAAATAAAGGTACTCATATTGAAGAAGAGCAATTAGATAAAATTTGGGATCGTTTTTATCGCGTGGATGCAGCACGTCATCGTTCACAAGGTGGAACAGGGCTTGGGCTTGCTATTTCAAAGAATATTTTAGAACTGCACGATGCTGAATATGGGGTAAAGAATACAGAAGATGGTGTGTTATTTTACTTCTACTTACTGAAAAAAGCGTAGATCATACATGCTACGCTTTTTTTCAAGTTATTTTCATATTATCTTTACCTAATCTTTATTTTTAAGAGATATAATCTTGTTAGAAAAAGAGGTTATGTAAGGAGTAGATTAGCCATGAATAGCAATTTACTAGGTGTGATGGTATTTATTTTTCTTTGTGCATTTATTGTATTTATTATCGATATTACTCATTGAGAATTTTGATATAAAAAAGGGCGCTAGTTAAGCGCCCTTTTTGTTTGCATTTATTTGATAAGCATTGATGCTTTTGAATAAGCGTGGTGAAGTGATAAATAAAAATATAAGTAAAACTGTACATAGAATAAAAGAACCAAGCATTGTGCTGCCATTTACGATTAATGAATATAGCACAGCTGATTGACCTTTCGGTGCATATTGTCCCCAGAAAATAATACCGGCAATAAAGTGACAGAAGTAACGAGCTAGACTACCGATAAATGTAGCAACGATAATGAATTCAATTACTTTCTTTCCTTGGTTTTGTTTTGATGAAGGTTTATCTTTATGGCTACTTAAGTTTGATTGTTCGTTGCCATTCGCATTAGATGCTAAAAGTGCATTTTGAATTGGACGATAGAATAACCCGGCAAATCCGATAAAAGCAAAGGCAATGAAGTACTCAATGAATGCTTGAACTGGTGTTAAAATGTAGGCATCACCTACGACAATTTGTAACAGTCCCCAAACTAAACCACCTAAGAAAGCTGATTTAAAGCCCCAGCGGTAAGCAATAATAAAAATAGGAATCATAGCGAATGAGATAGAACCGCCTGTTGGAAGTTTAATTGATAATGGTAAAATGTCGATGACCATGGCGAAGGCTGCAAGAATAGCAGATTCGATCATCGCTTGTAAATTAGTGTTACGCATGTTGTCTCCCCCTAAATCCAAGTTGTACAAAAAAGAATAGATATCATAGGAGGATACGAAATACGTAAATAAAAATGAGGTATGTATTTCGGACGTTTGCACAATCCCTGCGTTAGCATTAACTAACAGGTTCGAAGGGTCGGAACGAAGTGTTCCCTCTCAGCGGCATGGCTCCCCCAGTGATAACGAGATTCTTTATTTGCTATTGTTTATTGTAAGCGAAATGGATGAGAATGGCAAATGAATACCTTATGACAATAATTGAAATAGAATTGTAGCGAAATGTTAATAAATATGAAGTAAAAGGGTATAGTACAAGAGAAATTGGGTGTGGTATAATTTTTTTGAAAATAATTATCATTCTCTTCTGAGGGGGAAGGTTATGAGCTTAGTAGATATTAAAATTGGAGAGAAAGTGTTAGTAAAAAGTATTCAGTCTTTAGATCAGCTATTAAAGCGTAGACTAGCTGCTTTCGGTCTTGCTGAAGGAAGCGAACTTCGCCTGAAACAGAAAGCGATGTTTAAAGGTCCTTGTACATTGGAGTGTCGTGGACAGTTAATTAGTATTCGTCATTGTGACGCGAAAATGATAAAGGTGGAATTAGCGTGAATAAGGTAGCTTTGCTAGGGAATCCGAATACAGGGAAGACATCATTATTTAATGCACTTACTGGTTCTTATGAGTATGTAGGAAACTGGAGCGGTGTAACAGTAGAAAAGAAGGTTGGTAAATTAAAAGATAGACAAGGAACATTAATTGATTTACCAGGTGTTTATGATTTAAATCCAGTTTCACGTGATGAAGGTGTTGTAACAAACTTTCTATTAACAGAAGAATTTAATCATATGTTAAATATCGTAGATTCCTCGCAGTTTGAACGAAATATGCATTTAACGTTGCAGTTGCTCGAATTTGGCAAGCCAGTTTCAATCGGTTTAAATATGGTTGATGTGGCGAAGCAAAGAGGAATTGTGATCGATGTAAAACGATTATCAGAACTATTAGGTGTAACAGTCGTTCCTGTCGTTGCAAGAAGTGGAAAAGGCTGTGAAGAACTACTTGCGACTCTTAAAGAAAATGACAAAAAAGAGAAAAAGCCATTCCTTATTTCATATGGTGTACAAATGGATGAAGGAATTGGAGAAGTAATTGCTCTTTTAGAGACAGTGAATTACGAGCATCCGAGATGGTTAGCACTTCAATTTTTAAGCAATAACGAAGTAGTAGAAAAAGAAATGAAAGCATTACCAATTTATAAGGAACTCATAGCCATTCGATCTCGCTTAGAAGGAAAACTTGATTGTACGTTAGAAGAGCACATTTACAAAACTCGTGAAGCGTATATTGAAAAGTTAAAAACAAATGTTATGAAGCATGAGAAAGAAGGAAAAATTCCTTTTTCAGAAAAAATTGATAGATTAATTACACATAAAATTTTAGGACTTCCAATCTTTTTAGCAGTTATGTTTTTTATTTTTCAGGTTACGTTTACTTGGATTGGTACACCTTTATCGGATATGTTAGATGAGTTTTTTGGTGGCCAGCTTACGGATTGGGTGACGGCTGGACTTACAAGTATTGGAGCTTCTGATTTTATTCAAGCACTCGTTACAGAAGGTATTATTGCCGGCGTTGGTGCTGTGTTAGTATTTGTGCCACAAATCTTTGCACTATTCTTTTTCATTTCATTATTAGAAGACTCAGGATATATGGCGCGAATTGCAGTTGTAATGGATAGAATTATGGAGTTCTTCGGCTTAAACGGTAAAGCTTTTATTCCGATGATTATCGGTTTTGGCTGTAACGTTCCAGGTATTATGGCAGCGAGAACGATTGAACAGGAAAAAGAGCGTTTACTTACAGTTCTTGTAACACCATTTATGTCTTGTTCAGCACGTTTACCTGTATATGCATTATTTGCGGGAGTGTTCTTCCCTCATAGTCAGGCAACTGTTGTGTTCTCTTTATACGTTGCAGGGATTGTCCTTGCGTTATTAGTTACAAAAATTATGTCTCTTACTATTTTAAAAGCAGAAAAATCTATTTTCGTCATTGAACTACCGCCTTACCGCGTGCCACAAGCGAAAACGTTATGGCTTAGCACATGGGAAAAAGGGAAAGGGTTTGTTCGTAAAGCTGGTACATTCATCTTTGGTGGTTCGGTTGTCATTTGGCTATTAAATTATGCAGGTCCATCAGGATTTGGTGTTGATATGGGAGACAGTTACTTAGCGATGATTGGTGGATTTATCGCACCGCTATTTGCACCGCTAGGCTTTGGAACGTGGCAAGCTGCAGCATCCCTTTTAACAGGATTTTTAGCGAAAGAAGTTGTCGTTTCTACAATGGCGATTATTTATGCGGTTAAAGAAGATGTGCTTGGAAACGTAATAGGAGCACATTATACAGCATTATCAGCGTATGCATTTATGTTCTTTATTTTATTATACGTTCCGTGCTTAGCGACAGTAGCTGTTATTAAACGTGAAACAGGATCAGCGAAATGGACGATTTTCTCAGTCGTTTATCCGCTCGTAGTTGCTTATGTATTAACGCTTATTATATACCAAGTTGGATCTTTACTCGGATTCTAAAAGGAGATGTATGATGATGGTCAATATTATAATTGGAGCTATCATTTTTGGTTATGCAGCATATACGTTAGTTAATTTCGCAAAGCGAAGTAAAAAAGGAAAATGCGCAGCATGTTCTTTAAATAAGTCATGTCAGTCGCAAACCTGTAGTCCGGATATGGAGCAAATTGCTCATAATAAATAGAAAAAAGCTTTGCGAATTTCGCAAGGCTTTTTTTGTTTTACTTTTTAATTTTTACAAGTTGAGAAGCTTCTACTCCATTTGCTCCAGGTAGCTCTTTGCTTGGGTCTTTATCAAATTTCAAAATACCTACAGATTTTTCTTCACCTTTTACATTTACATATGTTGCATCATCAACGATAGCAAACATGTCTGCATAAGAACGGCCATCACCGATAATTGTATTGCCTTCATATTTTAATTTCGCGCCATCAATTGTAGCATTTTCAACTTTGTTTTTTGCGAATAATACACCTTGTTCTGTTGTTACAGCTGGTAATTTATCAAGTGATTTCGTGTCGTCTTTTGCATCCACTTTGCTAAGTAACTCTTTCTTCACTAGTTCTTCACCAGTTTTTTTATCCATTACAAGAACTTTTTTATCTTCTAACGTTGTAAGTTTCATTTTATAGAAGTCTTTTTCTTTCACTTCTTTTTTGTTTTTATCTGCAATTTGTGTTACTTGCTCTTCTGATCCGTACAGTATAAAGCCGTTCGCCTTTTCTCCTAATAAAGAACAACCTGATAATGCTCCGAATGAAATTGCTACTGCTAATCCGATTCCTACTAATTTTTTCATGATGATTTCTCCTTGTCATATGTTTTATAGTAAATACAGTTTTTGTATTAGTTCTTACAGTTTGAGAAGCTTGTTTGTTGCTTCTGGTATTAGTGTATAAGAAATATCGGAACGTAACTATCGAGTTAGCTTACAGTAACATTACAATAATGTAATTTAGTGAAAGTAAATAAAAATAAGTCAATTTTAGAGGGGTTTAATGAGAATATATTAGGAAAACAATATTATATCTGGAATGTCATATTATATTGGCTATATTTTGGAAATAACATGTAAGGACATATTAGTTTTGTTATAATAAACACATAGGCTGTAAACTGAATATTCTTTACTGTAAAGGAAGATTTTTCAGTTTTCCAAGTAGTGAATTTGAAATATGAGGTATATCATAGGAGGAATTTGGATGTCTGTATTTAAACGATTAAGAGATTTAACAATGTCGAATGTGTATTCAATGATTGAAAAAGCGGAAGATCCAGTTAAGATGACGGATCAATATTTACGCGATATGCAAGCGGATGTACAAGAAGCTGAGAAGAGTGTAGCAGCTCAAATTGCACTTGAGAAAAAGTTCAAAATATTATTTGAAGAGCAAGAAGCACTTGTGAAAAAACGTGAAGAGCAAGCTCATATGGCTGTTCAAGCTAGTAACTTAGATCTTGCGCGCCGTGCACTAGAAGAAAAACAAAATGCAGAGCAAAAAATGAATGAGTATAAAGCAAGCTATGAGCAAAATAAAGCAGCTGCTGATAATCTTCGTGCAAAGTTAGAAGAAATGCGTAAGCAATTAACAGAGCTGAAAAATAAACGTGAAACACTTGTAGCACGTGTAAATGCAGCGAAAGCACAAAAGAATATTAATCAGGCGATGTCTGGGTTTGATTCAAATTCAGCAAAAGCTGGTTTAAGCCGTATGGAAGAGAAAGCTCTTCAATTAGAAGCTGAAGCAGAAGCAAGCGGTGAAGTTTACAAAAAAGAAAAGTCATTAGATGATGAATTCGCTAGCTTAAACAAAAATTCTGCTGTTGACGATGAATTAGCTCGTATTATGAAGCAGTATGAGAAATAATATAGAATAGAGACAAATGAACCGACATGTCTAAACAAATTCATGTCGGTTTTCTATTACCCCGCTATTTGACGGTAGTAAGACTCCCGCCTCAACATTTCGTGAAAGCAGAGAGGTTGGTAGGAGCCAATAATCAGTAGGGGATGGAAAATGCCCCACTGATTAAAGTTTCACTTTATATTTAGAGGAGGTTTTGCAATGACATGGATGAATGTAGTAGCCATGCTCGTATGGACTGGAGCGAGTGCAGTACTTTTATTTGCAATTATGTGGGTTGATTCGATTTTTACAAAATACAATGATTTAAAAGAAATAAAAAATGGGAATACAGCTGTAACAACTCGTTTTGTCATGAAATTATTCGCACAAGGTTACATTTTATCTCAATCAATAACGAAAGCAAATGACTTATGGCAAGCACTACTTGCTTCAGCAGTTTCTTTCGTTATTTTATTAGTGGTAGAAATGTTTATTGAATTTGTGCTAAAGAAAATGTCTGGTTTAGATTTAGAAGAAGGTACGAAAGAAGGCAGTGTTGCGCATGCGATGTTAGCTGGATCATTACATATTGTTGGTGCACTTATTTTAGGGGCTTGTTTATAAAGAGAAAAGGAGGGGTAGATTGTGAGCTTATTTAAACGAATTAAAAATATAATGAAAAGTCCAGAGCCGCCGAAGCCGGAAAAGAGTCTTTTAACGTTAGCTCCTGGCGATATGATTGAAGTTTCATTAGTTATGTACGAATTAACTGGAAAAACGAGCATGCATTCTCGTAAGGAAATTGTTTTAACACTGCAAGATGGGAAAGATATTCGTTATTTGAAAATTGAAGATCGTGAAAATACGTATTACAAATTATATACACCAATTGATGGTCGCTTAGATTCAATTGATGAAGTCCCGACGACAATTGAAATGGATGATACTGAGTATCATATGGAAGAGCAATATAACGGACGTGTTGTTGTAATGGGGAAAACACCATTCGCTGCTTCAGAAGAACAGTACGTATGGGAATTTCAATCTGATAACCGAAAATTATTACGTATTGAATGGCAAAATGGTCGCACAATGATGTATGAGGGAGAAGCAATCATTCCTGCTGATGTACAAATTATAAGAGCAACGTAAGGGGGCGTAATCATGTCAAACCGATTGTTTACCATGATTAAATCGTTCGTGATCCCTATACTTGCTATCGTTATTTTACTTGTTGTTGCCGGTTATGCTTTATCAGGCTGTCAAGGCGGGCAGACGAAGTCGATTCAAGACCGTTATCCACTCGAGTCTGTTGCAAAGGAAGGTAAACAAGAATCTTACGTGTATAGGGCCGCCAATCGGTCTGTTCCTGAAGTAGCAAAGGAACTCATTAATGAAAGAGAACCGAAGCAAGCATCTAAAGAAGACGAAAATCAAATGTTCCTGGTTTATTCTGATAAGATTTATAATCTGCAAAAGGATAAAGAGAAACCGTCTGATACGTTAATTGAAATAAGTAATAAAGAGTTTGTCCGTCAAAATTACCAACCATCCTTCTTACAAGGGTATATTATGGGGAGTATATTAAACGATATATTCGGTTCAAAAAAATCATCATCTGGTGATTATCGAGGATATAATGACAGACAAAATCATAAACCAGTTATTCCGGAAAGGCCACCTACGAAAGAAGAAAAGAAAACCCCGCCTCCAATTACGAAGGAAGGGAAAGGATCTATCATTAAGCGAGGCGATAATGTAGATTCGAAGTCATCAGTAGGTGATAAGGGAAGTATTACTGAAAAAGGAAATAATACGACGCCTCCACCTTCTACCGGAAGCAAAGGGAAAATTACAAAAACACCAGGTGGTTCAAGCGGATCAGATGTGAAGCCGAAATCATCTATTAAAACCCCGCCAAGGAATACATCCCCTCCGAAAACGAGGGTCGGTGGTTCTGGGAAAATTACGAAGAGAAGATAGTATAGAGACCGAAAAGTGTAAATTGCTTTTTGGTCTTTTTTTTCGTCATGGAAATTAATTCCTTATAGCTGGTACAATGAAGTTATAAGGAGGAGATTATTATGACTATGTATAAAAGATTTAGTGTAATTATGTTCCTCGTATTATTCTTAAGTTTGTTTATTAGCACAACGATGAAATTTCACTTTGTAGTAGGTATTCTATGGATACTATGCACATGTACTCTTTTTCTATATGTTCCGTTTCGTTTTCAACAAGAAGTGCCGGTTTTTCAAAAGTATGTAGAGTGGATTAAACGAGGGAGCCGGTGGGGCGAGTAAAAATATATCAGCGCTTATTGGAATATATCGACCGCAACTCAAAATATATCAGCGATTATTGAAATATATCGACTTACCGACAAAAACTGACAACGATAGCAACTTAATAATAAAACGAGGCTGTGCCAAAATGTTGGCACAGCCTCGTTTTTCATAACGATTAATGAATATCACGTTTCTTGAAATTACCGCCTTTTACTTCTGCTACGTCATAAACTGTAATAAAGGCATTTGGATCGATTTCATTAATAAGATCTTTCATTTTACTTTCTTCTAAACGGTTAATTACACAAGAAATTTCTTTGAATTTCTCTCTTGAATAACCACCGTATACTTCGTTATACGTTGCGCTTCGGCCTAAACGATCGCGAATTGTTTCTACCATTAATTCAGGCTCTTTTGTGATAATTTTAAATGTTTTCGAACCACTTAAACCAACTTCAACGATATGAATCACTTTCGAAGCAATAAAGTAAGCAATTGCCGAAAGAATAGCTCCTTGAAGACCGAATACTGTTGATACGAAAATAAACACGAACATGTTTAAGAATAAAATAAGGTCACTCGTTCCAAAAGGTAACTTGCGAGAAAGTAATACAGCTAGCATATCGATTCCATCTAATGCTCCGCCGTTACGTAATGCTAGTCCCATACCAAAACCGATAATAATACCACCAACAACTGTAACTAATAATGTATCGCCTTCAATAATAGTTGGTATTCCGTGCATGACAACGGTACCTATTGCTAATGAAGCAATCCCGATAATGGAATAAATTGCAAAGCTTTTACCGATTTGCTTATATCCTAACCAAACGAAAGGAATGTTAATAACTGCGATTAGAGCCCCTAATGGCAATCCAAATAATCTTGAACTAACGATACTTAAACCAGTTACACCACCGTCGGATACGTTATTTGGAATTAAGACAGCCTCTAATCCGTACGCTGTAATAAATGCCCCAATAATAATCATCAAAGCTTTTGAAGCGATTTTTAGCTTATTGGGCTTGTTTTTGATAGTTTTCTCCATATAATTTCCTCGTTTCAAACTAGTTTCTTGTTTGTTACATCATTCACACCTAAATTTCATTTTAACATTTAATTTGAAAAAATTCTCCTTTAATGGATGTATGGAGGGAATATTATCGCCATATTATCTTTGAAATATTTTTGAAATGAGTATAAGAAATCCCATCCTTTCAAAGGATGGGATGCTATTAAGAAAATATAAAGCTAAGTACTGACACGAATAAAGCGAATCCTAAAATAGCTCCGCAAAACTTCATATGACGTTTACGTCCCATTACGACAATCGCAACGTATTCACGAATCATTGCATTAGGCCAGTAATAAAATGCGGTTTTTGATCCAATTCCTTGGCTATTTAGGCCAGCTTGTCTTGCATATATACCAGCGCGGAAAAGGTGGAAATTATTCGTTGTAAAAATACTTCTATACGTACCTTCAGGTTTTAAAGAGTCTATAATTTCTTTAGAGAACGACATATTTTGATATGTGTTTACAGAGCGATTTTCTTGCACTGTATGTTCAAGAGGAATTCCTTTTTCGACCGCATAATTTTGCATCGCTTCTGCTTCAGGAAGCCCTTCATCTGGACCTTGTCCACCAGAGAAAATAATTGTTGGTGGTGTATTCACAGCTGCTTGTTTCCAATAAAAGTCGATAGCTTTATTAATGCGGCTTGCAAGTAAAGGTGGTACTTTATCATTAATTAAGCCACTACCGAGAACGATGATGAAATCTTGATTACGTCTTGGTCTGTTGAATTGGTATAGAAAATAAGCACTTAAAAAGTTAGATAAGTGTATAAAGAAATATACGCTTATAAGAGAAATACCTGCAAAAATAGGCTCTAAATGTGATGAGACCAAACTTGCTGGATTTATAATAGGGAGTAACATAAAGAATAACAGCCCTAATGCAGCAAGGAGCGTTAAACAGTTAGTGAACCGTCTTCCTTCTCGCTTCATTAAAATTCTTGCATTAAGAAATAATCCAAACATTAAAGCGATAATACCGAAAGGAAGCATAATGAGGAGGGCTAAAAAAGGTAAAAATATAATGTAACGCAAGACAGCACTATCTGAGTTCAAAGATACGATTACGCAAAAAAGAAGGAAAAAACAGATAAAGGCATTAAATAAAAAGCCGTTTATGATTTTTCTCGGATCTTTTAAATAAGAGATAAGAAAAATCATAAACAATATAAGAGGAATAATTCCAAAATACAGCATAAATATAGTACACCTCAACTTGTATAAGAATTTGACATATCTTTTATATTACATGATTTCATAAGTGAAAATGAAAGAAAAAGGATTTTGAATTTTCTCAATAAGTTATATAGATACATATGTTAAAATGTATGTAAGGCGATATATTAAAAGTAAAGTGGTTGAAAAGGCACTCGGTAGAGTGTCTTTTCTTTTTTGTATGTAATTGTGCATATTATATTTATTTTCAAATGAAGAGGATTAAAATATAAGTTGTAGACAGACTTTATAAAGCAGAATTTTGTACAAGCATTTCCCTCAATTTTTTGTATCTAACAATCGTATAACAATAAAGTGAAACTTTAATCAGTGGGGGATTCATCCCCAGCTGATTATTAGTTGAACCAATCGGGCATTTACAGGCAGTTGATCCCCCACCTAACTTTTTTTCTTTCGCTGAATTTTGAGGTGGGGGTCTTACTGCCCGTTAATGCGGGATAAATAATTCTTTTTTTAGTGTCTGTTTATGAAAAGTGTCTTCTTTGAGGGCACTTTTTGTTGTTTAGTGGAGATAAGTTTTTACTGTTAACATAGTGGAAACTATCTATACTAAACATTAGCAATCTTCCGTATAAACATTATCAATTTACTATATATTCCAGTGGTGTTAAGTTAAATATGAAAGGCTTTCTTTTTCAAAATATTACCCCTAATAAAATTTTGAAGAAGTCAACTGTCTCCAAACTTGCCATTCATGCTTAGAGAAAAAGCACTCATTTTGAGTGCTTTTTCTTATTGAAACATGCTATTTTTATAGGCGATTTTCATAAAATGAAAGTAAGGAAATGAAAGTAGGTGACAATATGCCGGCAGTTGTTGAAGGTGTTATTATTGAAAACTGCAATGGGACGATTAATTTAGGGGATAAATATAACGTGCAACCGATTGAAAAGACGAAAGCTTATAATGGATCGGGATCATCGAACACTGGATTAAATGTGAGAACATTTAGCGGGATTAGTACAGCAGATGTAAGGGATAATGATGTAAATGACCAAGAGATACAATTTACCTTATAGTGCAATATGTAAAATTGCATACAATGATGAATTTGCCCTATGATACAATTTAGTTGTGAGCTGTTTGTGATTCTTCTGTATCATAGTTGTTAGATTGAAAGTATAACATCTTATCCTGCTATTTGCGGGCAGTAAGACTCCCACCTCAATTTAGGTGGGGGATCGAATGTCCGGAAATGTCCGATTGGTGTGGGCTAATAATCAGTGGGGGTGAACAAAACCCCCACTGATTATAGTTTCACTTTATCGAAAATCATACGGAAAAAAGACACTTCAAACGAAGTGTCTTTTTTATCTTAGTGATATCCTTTAGCAGAGTCTTTGTGGATTTTATTTTTAAAAATACTGTAGCTCCAAAGTTGATAGCCAATAACAATTGGTACCATAACTATTGCAACGAAGAACATAATTTTTAAGTTTAATTGGCTACCAGCTGCGTTGTATAACGTTGTACTATAGGCGTCGTTAATGCGAGAAGGTAACATTCTTGGGAACATACCTGCAAAGCCAGTTGTCATAAACATTGCGATTGTTAAGCAAACAAATGTAAAGGCGAGGCCGATTTTATGTTTGTACACCATAATAAGTGCGAGTACACTCATTAACATTGCAAGTACTGGAAGAATAAATAGTACCGGATATTCCGTAAAGTTTTGGAATAAGTTTGTGCGATTTGCAGTTGCTACATAGAAGATAGCTAAAATGATAGCAGCTGCCATTGAAAATGGTCTTGCGATTTTATAAGCACGATCGGATACTTCACCAGTCGTTTTAATCATAACCCAAAGAGCACCAGATACGACGAATATAGCAGTGAAGAACAGACCACCTAAAATACCGTAATGGTTTAGTAAGCTAAGTAAATTTCCTTCATAGCCATTTTTTCCGATTTGTAGTCCGTAATATAGGTTAGCGAATGTAACACCGAATAAAAAAGCGATTAGGAAACTACCAATTGTAAATGCCCATTTACAAGTTTTTTGCCAAATTGGTGAATCATCTTTATGCATAAATTCAAGTCCAGCAGCACGAGCAAATAGTGCAAGTAATACTAAAAATAGTGGTGTGTATAGGTAACTAAACATATTTGCATATGTGATTGGAAAGGCAGCAAATGTTGCGCCACCAGCTGTAATTAACCATACTTCATTACCACCCCAAAATGGTCCAATTGCTTCTTGTAATTGATTTCGTTCTTGTCGGTCTTTCGCAACGAATGGGAAAATCATTCCGTTACCGAGTGCGTAGCCATCAAGAATGAAGTAAACTGTCCAAATTACGCCCCATAAACCGAACCAGATGATTGCAAGCATATCATGAGACATGAGCTGTACCTCCTTCAGTAGCAGGCTCTTCTAATGCAGATGGTCCTTTTTTTGCGAACTTCAGCATTAAGTATACGTCTGCAATTAAAAGTAAAGTGTAGAACAATATTAAACTAATTAATGAGAACCAAATTTGTGGAACTGATATAGGTGATACAGATTCTGCTGTACGCATGAGTTTATAAACTGTCCATGGTTGACGACCTACTTCAGCGACAATCCAGCCAGCGTTAATCGCAATGTACGGAAGTAAGACAGACCACATTGTAATTTTTAAATAACGTTTTGAGTTTTCTAGTTTTCCTTTTCGGTTTAAATAGAAGCCGAACCAAGTTAATGCCATAAAGAACATGCCAAGTGCGACCATTAAGCGGAAGCTATAGTACACGAGGTTAACGTTTGGACGATCTTTTTTCGGAATATCTTTTAAACCAACAATTTCTCCATCAAATGAGTTTGTATAGAAGAAACTTCCGAGTTTTGGAATTGTAAGTAGTTCAAAGTTCTTTTCATTTTTCACATCAGGAATTTGAATGATTGAGAAACCTTGTCCTTTTCCAGTTTCCCAAACTGCTTCCATCGCAGCTCCTTTAGCAGGTTGATATTTAGCTGCCGATACACCAGATTGATGTCCCATAAACGGTGTAATAGTTGCGGCGAATAAGCCTAACATTAAACCAAACTTAAATGATTTTTTGAAGAATTCCACTTCATTTTTACGTAGCAAGTGATAGGCACTAATGGCCATAACGAAGAAAGCACCAACGATATAACAACTAATTACAGTATGGAAGAACATGTTCCAAGCATATGGATTTGTAACAAGTGCCCAGAAATCATTTAATTCAGCGCGGCCGTTACGTACTACATAGCCAACAGGATTTTGCATAAAGCCGTTTGCTGTAATAATCCAAAGTGCGGAAATATTTGTTCCAAGTGCAACCATCCACATACAGAAGGCACGGAACTTTGGTGAAATTTTGTCTTTACCGAATAACCATATTCCCATGAACGTAGATTCTAAGAAGAAGGCAACGAGTGCTTCGATTGCGAGAGGGGATCCGAAAATATCTCCCATATATTTGGAGTACTCAGACCAGTTTGTTCCAAATTGGAATTCCATCGTAATCCCGGTTATAATCCCCATTACGAAGTTAATTGTAAATAATTTACCCCAGAAATTTGCCATTTTGCGGTATGTTGGATTCAATGTGCGGGCGTATTGAGTTTCCATACATGCTACTAAAATAACAAGTCCGATTGTTAAAGGTACAAATAAAAAGTGATAAAAAATAGTAATTGCAAATTGAAAACGACTTAGTAACAGAACGTCGGACATAATAAATATTCACTCCTTTTTTACATTATCTACAATCAGTTTATAGTGAAAATACGTTTAAAGTATGTGAGACTTGTTACAAAGGTGTGTGTATATTTTGAAAGAATTATGTCGGTTATCTGAAAATATCTCATTTTTACTATAAAGCAATATCCTTTTTGAGTTTTTCAAATTTTGGTACACTACATATGTAATGTAAATGAGAGAAAAGAGGGTTCTGTACTATGAAGTCATTAGAAGAGATTTTACAATACAATGAAAAATTCGTTGAAGAGAAAAAATACGAAGAGTATGAAACAGGAAAATTTCCAAATAAAAAAATGGTAATTATCTCTTGTATGGATACTCGTCTTGTTGAATTATTACCGAAAGCGATGAATATGCGTAACGGTGATGTGAAAATTATTAAAGTAGCAGGCGCTGTTATTTCCCATCCATTCGGAAGTATTATGCGTAGTATTTTAGTTGCTGTATACGAACTTGGTGCCGATGAAGTTTGTGTAGTTGGTCATCATGATTGTGGTATGGCAAAAATTCAAGCAAGCAGTACAATTGAGAAGATGAAAGAGCGCGGTGTAACAGATGAGAAATTAGATACACTTCGTTATTCTGGAATCGATTTAGAAAGATTCCTACAAGGGTTCTCTAGTGTTGAAGAAAGTGTAGAACATAGTGTATCAATACTTCGCAATCATCCGTTACTTCCGGAAGAAGTACCTGTTCACGGTCTTGTTATAGATCCTGATACAGGAAAATTAGATTTAGTTGTGAATGGTTACGACAATTAAGAATTTACTTTGTCATCCTTTTTATCTGGGACAGGATCAAATCCTCCCGGGTGGAAAGGGTGACATTTTAATATACGCTTACAAGTAAGCCAAAAACCTTTCAATGCACCATGCTTTTGAAACGCCTCTAATCCGTAATGAGAACAAGTCGGATAAAAGCGGCACGTTGGCGGTGTCATCGGCGAAATAAATTTTTGATAAAAGCGTATAATTCCAATGAAAATCTGTTTCATAATGGTCTCCTTTTCAGCATATTCTTAAAGTATTATAGCACGACTGTACATAATACTTTACTAATGTGAATTTCCGTTATATCATATTGGATATAACGGAATTAAATTAAAAGCGGGAGAGATGTTGTATGCCATCAGTAGAAAGCTTTGAATTAGATCATACGATTGTAAAGGCACCTTATGTAAGACATTGCGGAGTTCATAACGTAGGTAGTGACGGTATTGTAAATAAATTCGATATTCGTTTTTGCCAACCGAATAAACAAGCAATGAAACCAGATGTTATTCATACGTTAGAGCATTTATTAGCATTTAATTTACGTAAATATATTGATCGTTATCCGCATTTTGATATTATCGATATTTCACCAATGGGCTGCCAAACAGGATATTATCTTGTTGTAAGCGGAACACCAACAGTTCGTGAAATCATTGATTTATTAGAACTAACATTAAAAGATGCGGTTCAAATTACAGAAATTCCAGCTGCAAACGAAACACAATGTGGCCAAGCGAAGCTTCACGATTTAGAAGGAGCACAACGCTTAATGAACTTCTGGTTAAGCCAAGATAAAGACGAACTTGAAAAAGTATTTGGATAAAGAAAAACTGCCTGTGAAAAGGCAGTTTTTTTATTTGTAAAAGAGAAAAGTACAGGTTTTATAGAAAAACAATGAGTTTCACTTATGAGCATTTTTAAGAAATGAAAGGCAGTAGGTGATTGGAAATTACATGTTATCTTTAGTGAAAGTAATTCGATATTACAATGAAGAGCATAAGACTAGAAACGAAAAAATGCGAGATGCCCATTGATTTTCTTCCGGATTTCAGTTCATTAATTCCTAGAAGAATAAAGAAACAACTGAGAGCAAATTGCATGTATGGGAGAAGTGTGAAGTTGTCGGTAGCAAGAGAATAAGTGCAAAGAGAGAATGTGAGAAGCATGAAAAAATAGCGTAATCCAGTTAGCATTGTATACCTCCTTTAAAGAGACTATTTATCGAAATATTTCTGAGAAGCCAAGAAATAAAGCACCAGCTCCTGCTAACAGAGCAAGTATACTACCACCTTTTTGCTGTTTTAAGATTTCCTCTATACTAATAACGAAAGCCATCATCCCTAAAAAGATGAACATATAAGGCATAATTTCTCTATTACTAGTAAAGAAACTATAGATTGCTATACATAAAGCAATAAGTGAAAAAGTAATTCGCAATCCTTTTAGCATACATGTATCCCCTTTATTTTATATAGCTAATGATAAGAACAATCCAAATGAAAGCACCGGCAACAATACAAATGAATCCTGTTCCTGAATCTTTCTTTTTTATTCGTTCCATTGCAATGAGGAACATGAGAGCTCCTAATAAAAATTGTGAAAGTGGTAGAAAGTTATTTTGACCTGTATAGAGCCCGATTATCGACATTATGATCACAGTGAGTGCGATTGCAATGCGAAGTACACGAAGCATATTATGAATCCTCCTTATTATTTTTTGTATAAGGATTATCTTCTGGTTTATCAACGGAATGTTTGTATGCATAGCCTTTATTAATCGTCATGACGGAGAGTACTAGTATGACTAGGACGATTATAATACCGATAATTAATATTTTGAACATGAAATCCCTCCTTTTCTTTATTTTACATAATTTTGTAATTGATGAAAACAATAGAAACTAAAAGGATGAAAGAAGGGTGTTACATGGAGAAGAAAAAAACATATTATATATCAATAGGTAATGGTCAAATTTCACAAGTGAAGACGGCAGATACGTACAATTTTGAAGTTTACGCAAATGATGAGGAAATTACGGAGTTAAGAGCGTACTTTGATCAAGCATATGTAGAGGATTTAGGTTCATTTGTACGGTCTCACGTTCCATTTGTTGAATATCATCACGATTCAAATAATGATCGATATGATGAACAACTACAAAAAGCATATAAAATGATTTACGAATTAGGAAATCATGAGACGAAAGAATTAGTCGCACAAATGGGAATAATCAATGGATTGTAATTGGATAATATTATGCAGAAAAGCGAGAATATGCTACAATTTGTGGTAGGAAAAACTTGTAACCATCAATAGGGGAGTAATGGCATGTACAAATTTAAAGATTATTACCACAACACTGTACAATTATCGTTTGAACGTTATCCATTTTCTCCTGAGCCAAAGCATGTTTGGGTTGTATGCCGGTACGGGGATCAATGGTTATTAACGCATCATTTACGTCGCGGTCTTGAATTTCCAGGTGGTAAAGTAGAACTAGGGGAAACACCGGAAGAAGCGGCGGTTCGAGAAGTTCATGAAGAAACCGGCGGCATAGTTTCGGATTTAACTTACTTAGGACAATATAAAGTATCTGGAAAAGACAAAATAATCATTAAAAACATTTATTTTGCAACAATTAGTGCGGTAGAAGAACATACGCATTACGAAGAAACGAAAGGGTCTGTTTTATTAAAAGACATTCCTGATAACATTAAAACTGATAGAAAATTTAGCTTTATTATGCGCGACGATGTATTAGCGCGTACGATGAAACATATAGAAGAAATCGGCTGTTTTACGAAGTAAAATGGCCGGTTTCTTTTTTTGTTCGAGAATGTAAATATATCTTTACATAATTTTGGGTATATTATACAATTTTGTAAAGATGTATTTACATTTTAGGAGGAGAAGATGGATAAAAGAAAAGAAACGACTGTTACTGTTTCGATGGTTAAATTAAATATCTATTCATTTTTTATAATATTAGCTCTAGCGATTGGAATTAGTTTTTTACATGCGCTTTTTTCAGGCGGGTTTCAAGTTGAAATTACATTGCCCGTTATGTTTCTTTTAATTATTGGAATGATTGTTCTCGTTTGTATACATGAAGCGATACATTTAATAGGATTTCGCTATATCGGAGGTGTTCCGTGGAGTGAACTAACATGGGGTGTCAATTGGAAATTAGGTGTAGCATATGCTCATTCTAAACAGGTGATTACAGTAAAGCAAATGAAGAAAGTTTTAATGTTGCCATTTTTACCGACTGGAATTTTACCAATTGTATTAGGATTAGCCATGAATCTGGAGCCACTTTCATTTTTAGGTGTTCTACTAACAGCAAGTTGTATTGGTGACATTGCTCTATATCAAAAAGTTTCAAAGTTTCCAGATGATGCACTAGTAAAAGATCATCCGAGTAAACCGCAGTTTACAGTTTATGAACAATAAAGGAAGAGGAGGCGTTTTTGAATAACGGCCTCCTCTTTTTGGCGGTAAATCGCTTATATAATTTATTTCCTATTATTTTGTTTTTATCTCTACCTCTAAAAATGAAAGAACATCTAATAAATCATCTATCACACGTGAATGCTCGAAGTCACCCCAAAATAAATCTCTCTTCCAAACGCCAAGAATTCCTACTTGTTCAGAACCGAGCGCGTCGTTTTCTGGATGATCTCCAACGTAAAGACATTCTTCGGCTTTTACATTCAGCTTTTGTAAAGCACGTTTGAAAATTTCAGGATGAGGTTTTTTGATTCCTTCCGCTTCTGAAACGAGAATTGTATTTGTATACGTATGTATGTTTAATGCTTGAAGGTTGCTCATTTGAAATTCAGTAAAGCCGTTTGTAATTATACCAATTTTAATGTTTAGCTGTTTTAATTGTTGAAGTAGTTCATGCATGTTTGGGAAAGGAATACAATGATGTCGGAAGTTTGTAATGTAGTCGTGCAACAGTTGCTCTGGCGTTAAAGTGGTAAAGTTGTATTCGCAAAGGAGAGTGGAATATACCTTATCTTTCCACGTGTAACCATTATTATCGAGCTCGAGAAAACGAGAGCAATACTCGAATTTTTCTATGTTTATCAAATGAAAGGCGAAACGATTATATTGATCACGAATAAATTGCTCTAGAGATTGGCGACGATCTAATAGTGTTCCATCTAAGTCAAATAAGACTGCTCGAATCATGGGAAACCTCCATACAGTTTTTATAATTAATTATCGCATATTCGTTAAAAAATGATTATGATATTTTTGTAGAATGGAATAATGGAGGGCGTATGAAAAAACTGTATGGCAAGTTAGTATGTTTTATGATTTCAACGGGCTTAGTAGCTGGATGTGATATGTCGGAGCAAACTTCAAAAAGAGAGAAAAAAGATGCGTGCGAAACGACAGAAGAATGTGCACAAATAGGTGATAAGACGCTTCAAAAGGTATATAAAAAAATAGATGGACTTTCAGAACTTGAAGTACTAGAGGATTATGATTTAGAAGGAAATTCAAGTAATGATATGAAAGAAGCGGAAATGAAAAAAGAGGATGATGAAAATTATTTCTTTTTAGCTTCTTATTATATTGATGGTGATGAAATTGTAGATCCGTATTTCGATAAACTAGATCGGAAACGATTGAATACGGCGTTCGCAGAAGATAAAGAAGCGAAAGAAGAGATACTAAAACAACGTCAAGATAAAGAGTATCATCAATCATTATGGGAGATGTATAGCACTCTTATTCCAGCTAAGTATCGCACTGACATAAAAGAGTTTGACATGGTAACAGATGGTTACGACGGAATTGTCGCCCACGTTATGCCGAGTGTAGAGTATCCGAAAGAGTGGACCCTTAGTTTAGATACGCTTGATTCTGCAGTAAATATTGATCAAGTGATGAAAACATTAATACATGAGACAGCCCACGTATTAACACTCGGACATAAACAAATATCAGTAAATGAAAAATACTTAAAGGCTTTTGAAGAAGAAAAAGATATTTCATCATACCAAAATAAATGTAAATCTCTTTTCTTGCAAGAAGGATGTGCGAAGGAGAGCTCTTATATAAATCAATTCCATAATTTGTTCTGGAAACCAATTGAGCAGGAGTGGACAGAAAAGAAAGTGGAAGAAAGCGAAGAAGCTCAAATTGAATTTTTTAAAGAGAAACAAAATGAGTTTGTTTCTCTTTACGGGACGACAAATGTAGCAGAAGACATTGCAGATACATTTACAGCGTTTATTTTACAAGATTCAAAAAAGGTGGAAGAAGGAACGGAGTTAAAATATAAAAAAATTGCGTTTTTCTATCAGTTCCCTGAGCTTGTAAAAATGAGAGCGGAAGTGTTAGCTGGATTATATGATGTTTCGAAAACGATAGAGTAACCAATTGGACACGAATGTGAGCTATGTATCCGATATATTTTAGCCAAGAGAAAACGTGAAGAATTTTAGTTCTTTACGTTTTTTATGTTGAGAAAGTTGAAAATTCTGTCTTTTTCAAAAAAGAAGAAGGAACTAGTGCTATAAAAGAGAATTAGTATAAAAATGTCACAATTTAGACACAATTATAATGCGCGTGTTGTAGGGACTATAAGTTTACTCTCGAGGAGGTAATGAAACGTATGAAAACGATTCTTGCTGTTGCTGGTCTCATTTGGGTAATGTCTCACGGTTTTCCGATTTTTGAAGGGGAGCAAATTCGTAGTGCACTAAATAAAAAGTTCAACGATTATCATGTAATAGATCGAAAAGATAATGTCGTTACAGTACGTGTGAAAGACTGTTTCCATACAGTTACGGTTGCCGATGGAAATGTTACAAATGAAACAAAAATGTGTGATAAAAGGTAAAAGAAAGAAGCTGACTCTAGCATATCGTTTTGAGTCAGCTTCTTTTTCGTTTTCCGATTAGAAGTTTTTCAAATGCTTCTACAAACACATACATCAGTGTTGCGAGAACACATGTGAGTAGCACACTCAGTAAGACGAGTGTGAAGTTAAAGACTTGGAATCCATAGCTAATTAAGTAGCCAAGCCCTTGTTTAGAAACGAGAAGCTCACCGAAAATAACACCGACCCATGATAATCCAACGTTCACTTTTAGCGTTGAAATAATTGCAGGGAACGATGAGGGGAGTATAACTTGCTTATAGCATTGCCATTTATTTGCGCCAAATGTGTCCATTACTTTTATATAGTTAGAATCGACTTCTTGAAATGCGCTGTAAATAACGAGAATGGTAATGATGATGGAAATGATTACGCCCATTGCAATAGACGATGAAATATTAGGACCGAAGATTACAATGATAATAGGGCCGAGTGCGACTTTGGGCATTGCATTTAGGACGACGAGATATGGATCAAGAACGCGAGCTAAAAGTGGTATCCACCAAAGGAACGTGGCAATAATAGCCCCGAGTACTGTTCCAAGAATGAAGCCTACTCCTGTTTCAAGTAGCGTCGTCCATATATGAATCCAAAGCGAACCGTCAATCCACTTGCTAAGAAAGAGATCCCAAATACTCGACGGAGAGCTAAAGAGTAAAGGATCAATCCATTCGTTTTTGCTAGCTATTTCCCATAATGCAAAGAAAAGAATGAGCAGTAAAAGTTGTAGCGAGCGAGCAATCCATGCACGCCTGCGTTCTTTCTTTCGAAATTGTTCATGTAGCTGTTTTATATTATCCAAGGCGCTCCAGCTCCTTCCATATGTCTTGGAAAAGGGCTGGAAAGTCGTAGTGATGGCGCGATTCTAACGGTGATAAGGAGCGAATACTTTCTGGGACGACGAACGTTTTTGCAATTTTTCCAGGATTCGCTTGTAGTAAATAAATACGATCACTCATCGCAATTGCTTCTTCAATATCATGTGTCACGAGTAAAGATGTTTTTTTAAAGTTACGTAATAATGTGAAGACGAGATCCTCTAGTTTTAACTTTGTTTGATAATCGAGAGCGGAAAATGGTTCATCTAACAATAAAATTTTTGGATCAGTCGCTAATGTTCGAACGAGTGCAGCGCGTTGACGCATACCACCGGACAATTCACGAGGATATTGCTGTTCTACATCATGCAAACCGACTTGTTTTAAAAGCTTTAAAGTATGTTCTTTCGTTCGTTCATCATAAATCTTTCGAATATGAAGTCCAAGCATAATATTTTCTTCAATTGTTTTCCACGGAAACAAGTAATCTTGCTGGAGCATATAACCCATAGATGGACTTTTTGTTGTAATTGGTTCACCATCTAAAAATACGATACCTTCAATTGGATCAAGTAGCCCAGCGATAATCGAGAGAAGCGTCGTTTTGCCGCAACCACTTGGACCGAGTATAGAAATAAATTCTCCTTCTTCCACTTGTAAACTCATATCTTCGAGAATTAGTTTGGCGTTCTCTTTTGCGAAAAAGCAGTGAGAAACGTTACGTATTTGTAAAAAACTCATACACTTCGCCTCTATTTCTTAATAACGCTTTCGGCAATTTTCGTATTGACGAGCGCTTCATGTGGGACTTCTTTTTGTAATTCACCAGCGTCTTTCATAATAGTTTGGAGCTGTTTCCATTCTTCCGCATCTAATAGCGGATTTGTCGCATAAGAATGTTGCTTTTTATACCGTTCAATTACTTTTACTGTAATGTCTTTTGAAGTGTCTTTAAATAACGGAGAAACGGCATCAGCGATCTCTTCGGGACTATGTGTATCAACCCATTGCTGCGCTTTATAGAGCGCACGTGTGAACTTTTCAGCAGCAGTTTTATCCTTCTTTAAGAAACTTTCTCTTGCCATGAACGATGTATAAGGAACAGTACCAGATTCATTTCCGAACGAAGCGACGATATAACCTTTACCTTCTTTTTCGAATATACTTGCAGTCGGTTCAAAGAGCTGTACAAATTCTCCCGTACCAGATGCGTAGGCATTTGCGATATTAGCAAACTCGATGTTTTGAATTAAGTTCGTATCTTTGTGAGGATCAATGCCATTTTTCTTTAAAACGTATTCTCCAACCATTTGCGGCATGCCGCCTTTACGCTGACCTAAAAACGTAACACCTTTTACGTCATTCCAATTAAAAGAATCTAGCTTCTTACGTGAAACTAAAAATGTCCCATCTGTTTGTGTAAGCTGTGCAAAGTTAATAACAGGGTCTTTTGCTCCTTGTTGATGAACGTAAATAGACGTTTCAGAACCGACAAGAGCAATATCAATTCCACCAGATAATAGGGCGGTCATCGTCTTATCTCCGCCAGCTGTTGTTTGTAGGTCAATATTTAGTCCTTCATCTTTAAAAAAACCTTTTTCAATCCCAACATATAACGGTGCATAGAAAAGAGAATGGGTAACTTCGCCGACGCGAATGTTTTGAGTTTGATCTTTTGGCCCTTCTTTTTTACTACTACAAGCAGCAAAAGTGAAAACAGTTAGTAACATGATGCAAAAAACAGCTATTAATTTTTTCACTATATAACACCTCCTAGAAGTCACTCTACAAGCATGATATGTAGGTAAGTGCCCATATGTGAGTATAGATAGCAGGAATTTTTTGAGTGATAAAGAAGTACAAATATAAGGGGTGATAAAATGAAGTACGAATATGATGATAGCGTACATTTACATCTTGATTATTTCGGAACAGAATGTGATATGGAATCGATTGCTTATAAGAGGAAGAATGAAGACGTATGGGATGTGTATTTTAATTTTGGAGTATACGGTATTCAGAAAGAGGATGTAGAGTTAGGAAGGTTTATGGACGAATATGCTGGTCATTACGTTTTTTCTGTACATGCTCGTGATTTAAGCTGGGAATTTGGAAGTGCTCAGTTTGAGGAGTGGGTTTTGAGAAATCAGATAGTAGAAAAATCACTGCAAAAATAGGTAGGGATTTTGTGGTCGATTTTCTCATTTTATTGTTCATTTTCGTAGTTGGATTTTTTATTATACAATTGCTCATTTACCGATTTGCAAAGAAAAACATTCAAAAATATACAAAAATGAAATGGATGCATATGTGGCTACATATGCATATGGAAAAAGGTCCGAGATTAGATTTTTTTGATTTTGTATTTATAGTAATCGTATGTATTATATGGAGAATGTGGATAGTTTCTCTTTTATAGTAGATGTTTCAACACGTTCTTAAAGGCATCATGATTTGTCCTCTTAGTTTGTAAGGAATAAAAAATAGAAATCAAAATACGAAGCAAAACCTGCAAGTTTGATCAGGTTTTGCTTCGTATTTTAATTTGCATAATAAATAGATTATATCTCCTAAAATAACGGTGAATTTTAACTTTTTTTGAAGGTAGAATCCTTTTGTAATATAGTTTGTATATGCAGTATTTTTGTACTTTTTAGAATCTGTTTTGTTGTAAAAAGTACGAAAAAATGTTATTTTTTAAGGGGTATTTAAGGTTATATATATATAATAAAAATAGATATAAAGATCATAAGTATAATGTTTTTTACTGATGCGGGGTGAAATAGAGAGAAGAAAACAAGAAGAGAAAAGAGGGAAATAAGTTGAGTTTGGATTTTGTAGTTCAGCAACAAAGAAGAAATGAATTTCGTTATAATTTTTCTGTTCAGCAAGAAAGAAAGAGCCCATTACTTTCTTTCATTATTAGCGGAATATGGACTGTTTTTTTAGAAACGTTGTTTGTTATTACATTAGGCTATTTCGAATTAGAGAAGACGAAGTTATTTTTTAATGAAGGAATCACGTTAAGTATAATTACTATAATTTTATGGAGCATACTATTTTTTATTGATTATTTGAATAAAGGGATAATCAATAAACTTAGACCAGCTATAAGAGTTCATATTTTATTGCTGCCAATAGCTCATTTAATAGTTTTTATTTATATATTCATACAAGAATATATGAATTTTTTGCTTGTGAATAACTGGATTTATTTGCAGTATACACAGTACCTATTCAGCGTTTTACTCATTTATATGGTGTATATTTTAGTTTACAATTCAATTGGAAAAATTTTACTAAGTGTAATGTTAACTAGTTGTTCTTTTATTATTTTAGGGATTGTTAATTACTTCAAGAGTATGTTCAGAGGAGAGCCGCTATATCCATCTGACTTTACACAAATAGGGCATATGCAGTCAGTTATACCAATGGTTATGGATTATTTTAGTTTGAAAAATATATTAATAGGAATCATTAGTATAGTTGTATTTGCATTTGTTGTTTTTACTATTCGAAAGCATATTAAATCTATAAAAATCCATATCGGTATGCGAATTGTTTTAATATGTACATCTCTGTTTATGGTGTATGCGTTTAGTAATTACCCTAATACATTTGTGAATAAGTTATTTGTAAAGGGTGGGGTATACTTCCCTTTATGGAATCAAAATATGAACTATGGTCAAAATGGCTTGGTTTTAGGATTTTTAAGTAACTTAGATACGACAGTTATTCAGGAACCAGAAAAATATTCAAAGGAAAATATGCTTCAAATTGCGAATGACATAAAGAAACAATATGGTGTTAATGTGAGTGAACAAAAAAAAGCCGAGAAACCGAATATTATATTTCTGATGAGCGAGGCTTTTTGGGACCCTACAAAACTAACGAATCTTTCATTTAGCGAAGATCCAGTCCCGAATCTACATCATTATATTGAGAATTTTCCAGGTGGACAAACAATAGCTCCTACATTTGGGGGGAATACAGCGAATACCGAATTTGAAGCGCTAACGAGTTATTCAATGAGTTTGTTAATGCCCGGTTCTATACCGTATCAACAAGCTGTTACAGGTCAGAAAGAAATCCCATCTATTGCAAGTGAATTGAAAAAACAAGGATACTATGCAAGTGCAATTCATGCTTTTGATCGCTCATTTTACAAACGAGATACTGTATATAATGTATTTGGATTTGATAACTTTAATGCAGAAGATACGATGAAGCATAAAGAATTAGCTGGGGACAATGTTAGTGATTTGTCTATGAGTAAAGAAATAATAGATGAATTGAATAAGAGAAAACAGCCTACATTTATTCATGCGGTAACGATGCAAAATCATTTTCCGTATAATCCGGGACGATTTGAAGAAAATCAAATAGAAGTTAATGGATTAACAGAAGATGCATCGAAGGCAGAATTAGAAATATATACGGAAGGTGTAAGGCGTTCCGATGAAGCTTTAAAATATTTAATAGACCAGCTTGATGAATTAGAAAGACCTACTTTATTAGTCTTTTTTGGAGATCATTTACCAGTACTAGGGACAAATAAGGCTATTTATAAAGAGGCTGGATATATAGAGAATGAAGAAACTGTAAGTGAAAGATTATCAATGGCAGAAACACCATTGTTAATGTATGCAAATTTTGATATACCAAATGACAACTTAGGTTTAGTAAGTCCAATGTATTTCTCAAATCTTGTTTTTGATTACGCAGGATTAAATAAATCACCATTTTATCAATTTTTATCGGGATTATATAAAGAAATCCCAGTGCTTAGAGATGAATTAAAAGTTGATAAAAATGGCGAAGAGATTAAAGACTTAACAAAGAAACAAAAAGAAATGTTAGAGCAATATAAAATGATTCAATATGATTTACTCGTTGGAAAGCAGTATAGTAAAGATATACTCTTTAAATAGGGGAAACAAAAAAGGACTTGTATAGGATACAAGTCCTTTTTTCATAGTATTTAACGGGGTAACCAGACAAGCTGGGTTTAGGGAGTATTACTTGTACATTTAGTATAAACAAAAATGTAATCGTTTTATTAATTGATTTGTGAGAAATGTGTGAATTTTATTTTATGAAAACTTCATTCACTTCAACAAATAACCTATAGGGCATATACTTTCACTTTCTTTGAAAAATAAATTATATTAACGGAAAAATAAGTTGTAATGATATTCGATGGGATAAATTAAAAAAGGAGATGAGAAGATAACAAAATGTATCATTCGTATCGTAGTTATTCTTACTTACGAATGGGCCGGTTTAATTGGATAAACAAAAAAGATAGTTAATAAAAAAGAATTTGCTGTAAGGAAACTATGAATTTAAAAATTTTATAAGTTCTGCATTTAATTCATCTGCTTGGTCGATTGGAGAGCCGTGACCACTATTTGTAAGAGCATGTAGTTGAGCATTTTTAATCCGTTTTTGCGTGAGTTCAGCACTTTTGTATGGGATCAGTTGGTCGTGAACGCCGTGGAATATTTTTGTTGGAACGTTAATTTTACTTAAGTCTTTCGTTACGTCTTCGTTTGCAGCTGCTTGCAAAATTTTGATGAGAGCATAGGAAGCGGACTGCATACCGAGATAAGAAAACCATTCAAGGGTTGCAGCTCCTAAGTTTCTATTGAAAAATGATAAAGATACATCACTTAAAAATTTTGGTAAATTTACATACATTTGATGAATGAGGGTATCTCCTTGTTCTTTTGGTACACCGTAAGGGGACTCTTGATTTTTCACGAAAGAAGGAGAGACGGCATCAATTAATGCGAGCTTAGAAATACGACGCCCATTGTAGCGAGACATATAGCGAATAGAAAGAGCACCGCCGACTGAAAAACCGACTAACGTAGCATTTTCTACTTGGAGTGCTTCCAGAACAATTGCAATATCATCAGCTAATCGGTCATACGTGTAGCCAGTCCATGGCTTATCAGATTGCCCATTTCCGCGTATATCCATGGCGATGCAGCGAAAGCCGTGCTCCGGTAAAACATTGAGTTGATATTGATACATTTGATGATTTAAAGGCCAGCCATGGACGAAAAAAACAGTTTTACTACCGGGACCGGGATTAACGTCTTGCACAAAAATATGAACATCTTTCTCGACCGTAACAAACATGAAGTATCCCCCTTATATGTGTTAGTATGCTCTATCCCAAATTAACGAATGAACGCCGAGCTTTGGCTTCCAGTGGAATTTTACGAATCGCGACTTTCCATTTTTATTAACGAAACGAAATGTATGAACGCCAAATCCTTGCATCATTCGAAAACTTCTTGGAATTGTACGGTCGGACATAATCCATATCATCATTGCAGCTGATTCTTGATTATTGGCGATGAAGTCCCAAAAAGTATCATGTGCTGTTTGGCCCTGTGGAATTTCATTATGTGGCTCTGGTTTAAGGGCGTGAATAAGATCAGGAAATTTAATACCATCTTGAATGAAGAAAATTGGTATGTTATTTCCTACTAAGTCGAAATTTCCTTCTTCTGTATAAAATTTAACAGCGAATCCTCTAACATCTCGATTCGTTTCATTGGCTCCTTTTGATCCCGCTACTTCAGAAAAACGAACGAAAAGTGGTGTTGTTTTTGAAGGGTTTTGTAGAAAGTGTGCCATTGTTAGCTCTTCTAAAGATTCATATAACTCAAAAATGCCATGTGCTCCGTATCCTCGTGCATGAACGACTCTTTCAGGAATTCGTTCACGATCAAAATGAGAAAGCTTTTCTCGCATAAGAAAATCTTCCAGAAGGGTAGGGCCACGATCACTGGCAGTTAAAGAGTTTTCATCATTTGAAATTTTAACACCTGTATTTGTTGTCATCTCCTTTCCTTCATTTTCGGGTGTAAAGGATTGGAGCTGTTCTGTCTTTTTATTTTTTTTGCCGTCCATATAAAACACCTCCCATAATATACGTATTATTGATTGTAGTTTTTATGCTTGCATATAGTCTGAAGATATTACACTGTTGGTATGATTTTCCTCAAATGTTCGATTTATCTTTGTTTGTCTATGAAAATCATTTATTATAATAAATGGTATTCTTCGAGATATTATTTTGAAGGGGTGTTAAAGTGAAAGAAAGTTTTCTATCATATAAAGAAGAAGAAAGGAATGCAAAAATTTTCTTATGGGTGCTATTTGTTACTGTTACTGCATATCAAATTTTCTATGCAATCGTATTAGAAAATAAATCACTAACGGATAAGGGACATAACATACTATGGCAAGTTATTTGTGGAACAGCAATACTCGGCGTGAATATATATTTAATAAAAAAAGAGAAAGCAAACCTTGTTAAATATACATGTTTATTTGCATACATAGGGATAGAAATGGCTAATATACTTTCGTATATTCTTTATAATAAGGCGGCATTTGATGGGGTAAATATAATAGAAATTATTCTCATTTTCTTTGTACCTATATTTTTAAATAAAAAGTATTTTGTGTTTTTACTTGCTACGATTATAGGGAAATATGTGATTTATTTATTTGTATTAGAGGAAGTAAAAGCGTTTATGTTTCTTATTATGTACACACTTTTATTAATAGCTGCATACATCATTTTAAATCGATTTTTACAATATCTTTCAGCTGTAAAGGAAAGTATTAAGATTGCTAGTGAATCACAAAAATTAGCAGTGATCGGAAAAATGGCAGCGACAGTCGGGCATGAAATTAAAAATCCACTTGCTTCGTTAAAAGGATTTACACAATTACAGCGAGAGAAGCATGAAGATGATCCTATTTATAAACGAATGATCTTTGAAATAGAAAATATGAATAATATGATAAGTGAGTTAATGGAAGTTGCTACATGTAAACCTTCTATTTATGAGAAACATGATGTAGGAAAAATTGTATTACAAGCAGTAAAAACTCTTCGCGAAAAAATGAATGAATCAAATGTTCAACTTATTTCTAATGTGGAAGAAAAAACAGTGGAAGTTGAATGTGATGAACGAAAAATAAGAGGAGTTTTTTTATATGTCATAAATAATGCTCTGGAGGCAATGGAGCAAGGTGGCATTTTAGATTTGCGATTAGAAAATAAAGGGAAAGATTATGTGATGATAAGTATAATCGATAGTGGTTACGGTATTAAGAAGGAAAATTTAGCCCGTGTGACAGAGGCTTTTTATACAACGAAACAAGATAAAATTGGTCTAGGACTTACGGTAGCGGATCGAATTGTTGCCGAGCATCTTGGTGAATTATGCATTGTAAGTGAAAGAGATATTGGAACAAGAATAGACATCATTCTTCCAATGAAGTTTGGAAATTATGAAATCCAAGTGGAAGAAAAGCTAGGAGTTACCATATGAATAAAGGCTATATATTTAAAAATGAAGAAATAAAGGCACTCAAAGTATTTTTAAGCTTATTTTTTATTATATTTTTTGTATATGATCTTGCCTATGAATTTATCGTACCTTTAATAGGGGGAGAACAAGAAGGAGTAGGAAAATTCGAAGATGGTTTAGGTTTATGGCTCTATTTTTGGATGGTGATATTGTTTTGCATCGGCATATATTTTATGAAATGGAAGAATCCATTTGCGGTAAAGTATATCATTTTAATTGGCTATAATATATTAGATTTTATCCATAATATTATGATTTATTCTGGTAGTGATGCTGAGTTTGATGGTGGAAATATAGTAGAAGGATTTTTCATTTTATTTGCACCAATCTTCGTGAGTAAAAAATATTTTTGGTTAGTTATAGGGATAATTGTTGGAAGGTACGCTCTTATTGGAATCATTATTCAATCTTCTCTCGTTTTAATCCCAATGGCATTATGTAGCGTATTCTCCATTATATGTTGGATTATATTTTTGAGATTCCAGTCTTACATTCGTACGATTGAGATGATGGATAAAGAAATAAAACAAACAGAAAAGCTAGCAACTGTTGGAAAAATGGCAACAGTTATTGGCTATAAGATTAGAAGACCTTTAGCAACTTTAAAAAAACTTGTGAATAAACAAGCGAACAAGCATCCCGAGGATAAGATTTATAGCGATATTATGAAGCAAGAGGTAGAACGAATTCATACAATTACTACAGAACTTAGTGGGTTTGAGAAATCTAAATCGCTAGAATCAGAAACTCATAACATACAAGAAATTATCGCTTATGTTATTCGGGTTATGGGTAAGCCTGCTTTAGAACAAGGGGTGCACATACAAGGTATTTACAGTAAAGACATACCGTCAATTACATGCGACGAAAAACGATTAAAACAAGTATTTTTTAATTTAATCAAAAATGGGATTGAAGCAATGTCAGTTGGTGGGACGATTACGATTAAAGTTACCGTAGAAGATGGAATCGTCGTTCAGGTGAAAGATGAGGGGTGCGGCATTCCAAAAGATAAAATTCCAAAGTTAAATGAAGCTTTTTACACAACGAAAGAAACGGGCACAGGTTTAGGGTTAGTAGTTACAGAAAAAATTATTAAAGACCACAACGGTAAAATGAGCTTTGAAAGTGAAGTTGGAGTTGGAACGACGGTAAAGGTAATGTTGCCGATGTAATGATAAAATATTCGAAAAAGGGAGATTACTTACTTGAGAGCGATCTCCTTTTTTATTCTGTAAAAAATAAATTGATGTGTGTACCCATCTTCACTAATTAAAGTGTCCTTTTATAACCACCATTTCTCCTGCGGAATTAAAGTAATATCCAAACGAAAGTTCTCTTTAAACCAATCATATATCAATGTCTCTTTCACTAAGTATTCAGAGGCAGAGTGCGACACACCGATGAGTGACATATTCGTTGTTTTTACATAATCCATAATGAGCGAGTATTTATGTCTACCGTAATCATTGTCGATATGGCAATGGATTTCTCCTGCAATATATGCTTCAGCACCTTTTTCTTCTGCTTCGTTCATTAAAGATACGACATCGCCACATCCAGCGATAATTGCAATTTTTTTAATGGAATCGTGTTGTTTACCTTCGAAGTCTGTGTAAGGAATGTGGAAGAGTTTTTTTAGACGTTTTTGGAGTGCTTCTGTTGATGTTTCATCTATTTCACAAATGAGACCGACTGGCTCGCTTTCTGGACCACCGTAAGCAAATCCGTCAATTACACTGGCTTGGAGTGCTTTTGCGATTGAAATGCTTGTTCCATACGTTTGATGAAAATCCATTGGTCCGTGACATGTATATATAGAAAGTTGTTTTTCTTTTATCGCCTGCAAATATTTTTCTGGAATGGGAATAAAACCACGGCCTGATTTTCCAAGCGGATCACCGCACTCCATTACAAGTGGATGATGCATAAAGAGTAAATCACCAGGTGTCGATTGTGAAATGAAGGCTTCAAGAACGTCATCTGTAGGGAATACAGCTAAAAATACTTTGTTTACATTTTCAGCCCCTCGTATCATAAGACCGTTAAATAGCTCTACAAAAGTTGCTTCAAAAAATTGTTGCCATGGAAATTGGATAGAATCATATACAGCAGGGATAAAGCGACTAAAGGCAATGTCTTTTCCGTATTTTTCGATTTGGAATATATGATTGAGTGATTGTTCTATTTCTTTTAAAGCTGGCATGTTGTGTTATCCTCCTTAAACTAATTCTTACTCTATTAGTTATTTTTATTGTTCATGGCAAAATAAGAAGCGGATAGGAAACAAATAAAACCTAGAATCCAACCAATAGAAGGAGAATAGGGAAGTATATGTTGTAATATCATTCCGCTAGAAATAAAAAAGCTACCTAATAGGCCTAATAAAATAGGATATCGCTTTAGTTGAGACATCAGTGATAGAACCTCCTTTATCACATACATTGTATATTAGTCTTAATTTTCTGTATACAAAGTTTTAGAAAAATAGTGGTACAATATATGAATGATATGAGAAGAAAGGATGAACATTAACAGATGTACGTTACTGTAACAGAAGCAGCATATAAAAAAATTATGGATACGATTCCAAATGAAGCGAAATATATAAAATTATTTTACGATAATGAAGGTTGCGGTTGTGTTATGAGCGGAATCATTGATTTAGTAGCTGTAGCTGAAAAAGATGAGCGTGATGTAGATATTGAATCAAGTACACTTAGCTTTATCGCCGATCGTACAAAGCTTGTATTTATGGATGATAAGTTAACGGTTGATTGGCATGAAGGTGGAGGAACTCTTCAGTTAAAAAGCCCGAGCCAGTTTTATAATCCAAATATGAAGTTACATGTTCGAGTATAATAAAGAAAAGACGGTTCCAATATGTTTTTGGAATCGTCTTTTTTATTGCATAAGGTGTTATTATTGCCGTTTTTTGTTGATAAGTCGATATACTTAAAAATCGCCGATATAATTTCATGTGTCAAAGTAAAGCTCTTGATACAATAAAAAGATTTTTTCACATAATGAAATGTACACATGATTGAATTTTCTGTATAATTTTCTTTGCGGAGGGGATACGCATGAGAAGATGGGGAATTGAGTTATTAATTTTAAGTGTGGTTATGATTTGGGGTATTAACTATACCATTGCAAAATATGGGCTTGTAGAATTTACAGCAATTGAGTTTACTGCTATTCGGATGATGGCGGCGGCACCGTTACTGTTATTGCTTACATTCTTTATTGAAAAGTCGCTTTATGTGGAGCGAAAAGATATACCAAGATTAATCGTTGTTAGTTTTGTAGGTATTGTACTATATCAAACGTTATTTATGGAAACTGTTAAATATACATCCGCTACAAATGCCTCTTTACTCATTTCTATTTCACCTATTTTTACAACTTTATTTGCGGTTTTTTTGAAACAAGAAAAGTTTTCTTCTCGGAAGTTAATTGGTTCTATGATTGCCTTTGTGGGTGCAGCATTAGTTTTAGTAGCGGGGCATTCACTCGCTAGTTCTTTTTACGGGAATGGAATTGGAATGATTACATCAATATGCTGGGGGCTTTATCCTGTTTTAGCAGGGCCATTAATTAAAAAATATTCAGCACTACGTGTTACTGCATGGTCGGCATTAGTTGGAGCAATTCCGCTTTTATTATTAAGTGGTCCACATGTATTTGTCATGCCGTTTCACATTACAAAAGGGATGACACTATTTGCTTTACTATATTCTATTTTCTTTGTAACAGTATTTGGTTTAGTAATGTGGTATATCGGTGTTCAAAAAATTGGGGCATCCCATACGATGGTATATATGTATATTACACCGATTGTAGCGGTTTTATTTGCAGCTATATGGGCAAATGAATCTATTTCATTACAACAAATGATCGGTGGGATAATCATTTTCTTTGGTCTATGGTTTGTAAAATTGGAGAAAGTAAAAGTTCATACTACCGTACAGGAACCTATATCAAAATAGGAAAACAGATCACTTATGATCTGCTTTCCTATTTTTTTATTTTTGGTAAGAAGACGAGAAATAAGATAGCAGTAATAAGTGGAATTAAGTTTAAAAATGGAATACGGAAGAGTGTGATAAGAATAATACCTGGAAGGAGAACACCGAGGACAGCGTAGAAAATACTATGATTTTTCGTGTACCAATATAGCGAAAGTCCAATAAGTGCAGGGACAATGAGATGAATGAGAGCCATTAAAAAATAAATCATTAGACGCCCCCTTTATTTGTGTATTTATTACATCATATCCGTATGTTCATAGATTGATATCACTTTTTTCATAAATGGACGAAAAATGTTTGGAAAAACGTCACAAATTATAAGAATATGATGTTCGAAATCTTGTATAATATTATTTTCTGAAAACATTTAAACAACATAAACATTGGGTTTATGTTGTTTTTAATTTGAGTGAAGAGAATTTTAAGTAGTATGAACTCGAAAGAAATGAGTTATACAGCTTTTGTTGGATAGATTAAAACTACTGAAGAGGGGTACAGCATGATTAGTATGTCATTAAGATCGTTTAAAATTCAATCGTATTATTTACTAGGTATTCTGCTATTAGGCTGGATGTTAACGCCGTTTTCAGCGCATTTTCTAGGTGCAGGAATTGGACTTATCGTAAGTATGTATTGTGTTTGGCTTTTAGGGAGACGAATTGAGAAGCTTGGAGATAGCATTGTAAAGAAAACGAAAGCACCGACGCTCGGTATGTTTAACCGTTTTGCCGCTGCTATTTTGGGTGCTATTATTATGTACGAAATTGAGCACCATATGGTGATGTGGGCTTTTGCAGTAGGGATTATGGGCGGTTATTTCTTAATTGTTGTTAATTTAGGCTACTATAGCATGAAAGATGAGAAAGAATTAACGAAGAGATAAAAAGATAAAAGCTGCTCTTTAGATGGGATAGAGGATCCAGCGGTGGCTAGAAGCGGTTAGAGCCTTTTTTAGTTCCAGGCAGTGTGAGACCAGAAGGATGTAGTAAGTAGGAAAAAAGTTTGTGTGTTTGAATCTGTGATTTATATGTGTGAAAATTTAAGTATATGAATTGTAGATTGTGGTTGGGAATTTTTTAGATGGAATAGAGAATCCGGCGATGGTTAGAAGCGGTTAGAGCCTTTTTTAGCTCCGTACTTGTATAAAAAATAGATAGAAAGAAGCTTACGTAAAAACGTAAGCTTCTTTTTTATGTAAGTGTGTGTAACCGTTAAGCCGCATTGGGTTTTGTCGGTGAGTACGCGAAACTTTTCGGTTACACGACACTTATTCATATGAGTAAAGGGTTATTCCAACAGAAAGTTTTAACTTAAGCGATTGGACCGCCTAAGTTAATAATAGCTTCAGAAACGCTGTCGAACTTTTTGAAGTTCTCTTTGAATTCGTTTGCAAGTTCAATTGCTTTTGTTTTGTAAGCAGCTTTATCAGCCCAAGTTTGTTCAGGCATTAATACTTCGTCTGGTACACCTGGTACGTGAAGAGGTACTTCAAGACCGAAGATGTCATGTTTAGCAGTTTCAGCTTTTGCAAGTTCACCGCTTAGTGCTGCTTGAATCATTGCGCGAGTGTAACCTAAGTTCATACGCTTACCAACACCGTATTCGCCACCAGTCCAGCCAGTGTTTACTAAGAATACTTTCGCATCGTGTTTCTCAATTTTTTCACCAAGCATTTCAGCATAGCGAGATGCATCAAGTGGTAAGAATGGTGAACCGAAGCAAGTTGAGAATGTAGCTTGCGGAGATGTAACGCCGCGCTCTGTTCCTGCTAGTTTACTAGTGTAACCACTTAAGAAATGGTACATAGCTTGTTCTTTTGATAACTTACTGATTGGAGGCAATACGCCAGATGCATCAGCAGTTAAGAAAATGATTGTATTTGGATGTCCTGCAACACTTGGCAGCACGATATTGTCAATCGCATGCATAGGGTAGGCAGCACGTGTATTTTCTGTTAAAGTAGTATCGTTATAGTCAGCGATGCGTGTTTGATCATTAATGACAACGTTTTCTAAAACAGATCCAAATTTGATTGCATCAAAGATTTGTGGTTCTTTCTCATGAGAAAGGTTTACACATTTCGCATAGCAACCGCCTTCAATATTGAATACACCGTTATCAGACCAACCATGCTCATCATCACCGATTAATTTACGGTTTGGATCAGCAGATAAAGTTGTTTTACCTGTTCCAGATAAACCGAAGAATAGTGCTACGTCACCTTCTTCACCTACGTTTGCAGAGCAATGCATAGAAAGAATATCTTGTTCAGGTAGTAAGAAGTTCATAATAGAGAAGATTGATTTTTTCATTTCTCCAGCGTATTCTGTACCACCGATTAGTACGATACGTTTTTCGAATGAAGCCATGATGAATGCTTCAGAGTTTGTACCGTCAATTACTGGATCTGCTTTAAAGTTCGGTGCAGAAACAATTGTAAACTCTGATTCATGAGTTGTTAATTCTTCTTCAGTTGGACGAATAAATAATTGATGTACAAATAGATTGTGCCATGCATATTCGTTAATAACTTGAATTGGTAGGCGATAGTTGCGATCAGCGCCTGCAAATCCTTTGAAGACGAATAACTCTTCTTTTTCTTTTAAGTATTCTAAAACTTTAGTATATAATTTATTAAAATGTTCTTCAGAAATCGGTTGGTTCACAGCTCCCCAAGCAATTTTGTCAGCAACCGATGCTTCTTTCACAATAAATTTATCTTTAGGAGAACGTCCTGTGTATTTTCCTGTTGAAGCAGAAACTGCACCAGTAGAAGTTAATTTCCCTTCATTTCGCATTAATACTTTTTCCACTAATTGCGGAACACTTAGTTGAATCTGTGCATTGCTTCCGTTCAATAATTCATGTAAACCGATTTGGACATTCACAGTACTCATATTTATATACCATCCTTTTCATTTAATGAAATATTTCTCGTAATCCCCATCAAGAGTATAACACAATTATATAAATAATGTATACTATTTATTTATTTTTGTTTGTGTGAATGTATTATTTCCTTATTAATATTTCATTCCAGGCGTATTGAGAAAAACTTTCAGGAAAATGTGAATATTAATTGACAAATGAATATCATTTCTTTAGTATAGGTTGGGACGGATACTCTCTTATCCCGAGCTGGCGGAGGGACAGGCCCGATGAAGCCCAGCAACCTCACTTGTAGTGGTAAATACATGTGAATAGGTGCTAAAACCTGTGCGAGGCTAATGGTCTCGAACGATAAGAGCAAAGGGCAAAAAGCAGTATGCAAGTAGCAAATTAAACCTTTCCTCTATGTTAAGTAGGAAAGGTTTTTCTGTATGCTTGTGTGGGAGAATAAATGTATGTCGCAGTTTGTGGCAAATTAAGGATGAGTTCCGTACAATATATACAATTACTGTAGGGAGGTTTACCACATGACAAAAAAACGTCATCTGTTCACATCTGAGTCTGTAACTGAAGGACATCCAGATAAAATTTGTGACCAAATTTCTGATTCAATTTTAGATGCGATCTTATCAAAAGACGCAAATGCACGTGTAGCTTGTGAAACAACTGTAACAACTGGTTTAGTATTGGTAGCGGGGGAAATTACGACTTCTACTTACGTAGACATTCCAAAAATCGTTCGTGAAACAATTCAAGGCATTGGTTACACACGCGCAAAATACGGATTCGATGCAGAAACTTGTGCAGTTTTAACATCTATCGATGAGCAATCTGCTGACATCGCTATGGGTGTTGACCAAGCGCTAGAAGCACGCGAAGGTCAAATGACTGACGCTGAGATTGAGGCAATTGGTGCAGGAGACCAAGGTTTAATGTTTGGTTTTGCATGTAATGAAACACAAGAATTAATGCCACTTCCAATCTCGCTTGCTCACAAATTAGCTCGCCGTTTAACTGAAGTACGTAAAGATGACACATTATCATACTTACGTCCGGATGGAAAAACGCAAGTTACAATTGAGTATGATGAAAATGGTAAACCTGTACGTGTAGATACAATTGTAATTTCTACACAGCATCATCCAGATGTTACATGGGAAGAAATCGATCGCGATTTAAAAGAGCATGTAATTAAAGCTGTAGTTCCAGCAGAATTAATGGATGGAGAAACGAAATTCTTCATTAACCCAACTGGTCGCTTCGTAATTGGTGGACCACAAGGTGATGCTGGTTTAACAGGACGTAAAATCATCGTTGATACTTACGGTGGATACGCTCGCCACGGTGGCGGTGCATTCTCTGGTAAAGATGCAACGAAAGTTGACCGTTCTGCAGCATATGCAGCTCGTTATGTTGCGAAAAATATCGTAGCAGCTGGACTTGCTGACAAAGCAGAAGTACAACTTGCATACGCAATTGGCGTAGCACAACCAGTATCAATTTCAGTTGATACATTTGGCACTGGTAAAGTATCTGAAGACGTACTAGTAGAACTAGTTCGTAACAACTTCGATCTTCGCCCAGCTGGTATTATTAAAATGCTAGACTTACGTCGCCCAATTTACAAACAAACAGCAGCTTACGGTCACTTTGGACGTACTGATGTAGATCTTTCATGGGAACGTACAGACAAAGCAGCTACTTTAAAAGAGCAAGCTGGTCTATAATATATGAAAAAAAGCTTTGCGCAGTGAGCGCAAAGCTTTTTTTATTTCGTTTTACTTACAATTTGAATGCATGATTTACAATACACTTCTCCGTCTAGCTCAATATATTTTTTCATATTAGTCATACCACTTGCTGGAAATGGCATATGAATCCGTGATTTTTCATATGTTTGTATTTCTTTTTCACATGATTTACAAATGGTCCGTTTCTTATGTAACATATGCAATCAACCTTTCATTTGACGTGCTTTACCCGCGCAAAAGGCACTGCTTAGTAAAAATAGCGTTGCGAATATAATACTTACTAATGTGGCGTATGGAATTGCTCCTTTTAGAGAAAAACCGACAGTGATGGAAGCAACGAATAAGAGGATGAATGTTGTTGTTAATTTTTTGTATAGTTCCATAATAGGTAGACCTCCGATTTATTTGGTAGTGCAATTTTAAAAACTGAATTCTACTATGTAGAAAATATAAGAAAAGTTAAAGGTTAGCTAATGATGTGAAGTCTAGGGGGATAAGAAAGAATGTTTTTCATTTTCCTTTTTGTGGATTACTATACTTATATTGTATCATGATGCATCATCGTCTTCATACATAATTGTGTAAAGGTATGTATGATAAAATGAAGAAAAGTCTTTAAGAAAGGAAGAAGAAAAATGAGTGTCAATGAACATAAAAAACAAGCGCCAAAAGAAGTGCGTTGCAAGATTGTAACAATTTCCGATACACGTACGGAAGAGACAGATAAGAGCGGACAACTATTACATGAATTGTTAAAAGAAGCAGGCCATACAGTGACTTCTTATGAAATTGTAAAAGATGATCAAGAAAGTATTCAGCAAGCAGTGTTAGCTGGTTATCATAAGGAAGATGTTGATGTTGTATTAACAAATGGTGGTACAGGTATTACGAAACGTGATGTCACAATTGAAGCTGTATCAGCTTTATTAGATAAAGAAATTGTCGGATTTGGTGAGTTGTTCCGCATGATTAGTTATTTAGAAGATATCGGAAGTAGTGCAATGTTAAGTAGAGCGATTGGTGGCACAATTGGGCGAAAAGTTGTCTTTTCAATGCCAGGATCTAGCGGAGCAGTTCGCCTTGCGATGAATAAGTTGATTTTACCGGAGTTAGGTCATATTACATTCGAGCTGCATCGCCAATGAGTAAATGGGCTGGAATTGTATTAGCGGGCGGTATGTCGAGTAGGTTTGGTGAGCCGAAAGCGTTAGCGAGCTGGCAAGGGAGTACTTTTATTGAGCATATTTTGAAAGTGATGACAAGGACGCTCCAAGAGGTTGTAGTCATTAGTCATTCTGATATAAAAGAGCGAGTGGAGCAATTCGTACAAGTTCCTGTTATAGAAGATATTCCGCACTATAAAGGAAACGGTCCACTTGCTGGAATTGTATCAGGAATGGAATATATAGAAGCAGATTGGTACGCTATTATGCCTTGCGATGCGCCAAATGTTTCGCATGAGTGGTTTACTATTTTATTAGAGCAAACGAACAATGAATATGATGCGGTTGTACCTATTATTAATGGAAGAAAACAACCGTTACTTGCAGCGTATCATAACCGTGTGAAAGAAAAGATTTATACTTTACTTCAAGAAGAAAAAAGAAGTATGGGGCAGCTTTTATTACAATGTAATGTGAAATATGTTGCCGGAGAAGATATACAAGCAAATGCAGAATGGTTTATAAATGTAAATACGAAAGAAGAATATGCGCAAACTCAAAAAAACCTTTCAAATGAATGAAAAGTTTTTTGATATACAGAATTGGGGAACAATTGCTGTATAAAGGTATGTGAGTAAGCTGATTTTAAGGGGAATTCTTAAAATCACTATACAGTAAAAATACTGTATAACCATATATTAATTTTTATGGGTTTTTATTACAAGTCTGTTTAGTTATGTTTATTTTTGTTATAATGAATATAGAAATAAAGTGATATTTAACCTTATGTATCATTTATTAAACTAAAATTTGTGTTCGTGTAATAAACTCCCTTCATTTTTTTGAAGGGAGTTTTTGTGTTTAAGCGAGTAATTCTGATGTGGTGTGCTGAAGGACTTCTTCATATTGATTAAGTAAGCCACGAAAAATCTCATCCCAGCTTTTGGATTTCGCATAAGACGAAGCTGCTATTCCCATCTGTATAAGTTTTTCTTTATTTTGTAATAAAGAATAAATGGATGATAGAAATGCATCCGCATCTTTTGGTGGACAAAGAACTCCCGTTTTTCCATCTGTAATAATATTTTTAACTCCGCCACTATTTGCACCAATGACAGGGGTACCACATGCAAGTGATTCGAGTACGACATTTCCAAACGTTTCAGTAGCTGATGGAAATACCATTATGTTAGAACAAGCATATGCTTCAGCTAAATCTTCACCTTGTAAATAGCCAGTAAAAGTGACATTTGTTTTCGAGACAGCTTCACATAAGTTTGCTGCTAGAGGACCATCTCCGGCGATGAGCCAATGAATGTCGTTTCGAGTATGCGCGGATTTAACGATAAGGTCTTGCAACGTATCAATATCTTTTTCAGGAGCAATCCGTCCAACATAGGAAAGGACATACTTCGCTGTAATATTATATTTTTTTCGGAATAGGTCTGTATTATAAGCTGGATGAAAGAGTGTGCAATCTACACCACGTCCCCAAATAGAGAGGGACTGAAACCCTTTATTTTTTAGTTGATGTAATGTTTCAGAGGAAGGAACAAAATTCTTTTGCATATGACTATGAAACCATTTTAAATAGTTCCAAAGCATATTAGAGAGGAATTCGATTTTGTAATAGCGTAAATAGGCATCGAAATCAGTATGATAAGAACCGACAACTGGAATGTTTAACTTTTTTGCATAATACAATCCACAAAGTCCCATGTTGAAAGGTGTAGCAATGTGAATCATATCAGGTTTAAAGGTAAGAAGTTCCCGTTTAATGCGCGGAGTAGGAAAAGAAAAGCGGCATTCTGGATATAATATTGTTAACGGGATACTTCTCATTTTGTTCACATTTGCTACGAAATTATCTTCAGCGGTATGCTGAGGGGCGAAAACAGAATAGGCAATCTTTTCTTTTTGAAAGTAACGTGTTAATCGCTCTAATGTTTTCGCAACCCCATTGATTTGTGGTGTAAAAGTATCGGTAAATATGGCGACTCTCATCATATCGCTCCTTTACGTGAAGAGTGGGATGCATTGATAAAAAGAGATGATGCCAGAGCAAGTGCCGAGGCACATACCGACGAATACGTCTGACGGATAGTGAAGCCCTAAATAAATGCGAGAAATCCCGACGCATAATGCTAGCGGTAATAGAAAAACAAGTAAGCTTGGATTATAGCAAATAAATGGAATGAACACAGAGAAAACAGCCGTTGTATGACCAGACGGGAAAGAGTGGTCTTTTAATGGATGGACTGGATATTTTGCATCCTGAATTGCTAAATAAGGACGTTTTCGCGGATACCATCTTTTTAATATTTGCACAGGAATATGGCTAATTGCTAAAGAAATAGCAGTTGCAATTGCAGCTTGATGCAAAGTCCCTTTTGCGAAAATTAAAAAGAAAAGTGTGAGTGCAATGGAGAAAGTGGCACCACCAATATGAGTAATATTGCTGAAAAAGATATTTAATGTTTTTTGATCAAAGTAGCGATTAATTTCTTTGAAAATGTAACATTCTATTTTATATAATCCACTGACCTTCATGAAAATTATCCTCCCTCATCTACATATATATGGAGATATTTGCTTCTATTTTAATAAGATTTTGTTGAGGGAATAATAATGTTTTGTAAAGAAAAAGTTAGTTTTTATAAAGTGAAACTTTAATCAGTGGGGATTCTGTTCATCCACCACTGATTATTAGCCTTCACCAATCGGGATGAAAAAAGCTGCCAATCTTATGGCAGCAGGAAAATTATTTTTGTAATGATTTATAGTATTGACCTTTTTCAACGTATTGTGTGCGAATTCGTTCCATGTCTTTACGGTCTTCTTCTGTTAATTCACGAATGACTTTCGCTGGGCGACCGAACGCTAACGTATTTGGTGGAATTTTCTTCCCTTGTGAAACGAGACTCCCAGCACCGATAAAGGCTCCTTCACCAATTTCAGCACCATCTAATATAATAGATCCCATTCCAATTAAAGCATCTTTTTTAATGTGACAGCTATGTAAAATGACTTGATGTCCAACTGTAACGTCATCTTCTAAAATAAGAGGATACTGAGGGCTTTGGTGGAGTGTACATTGATCTTGTACATTTACCCGGTCTCCAATTATAGTCGGTGATACGTCACCTCGGATGACTGTATTAAACCAAATACTTGCTTCTTCACCAATGGAAACATCGCCTGTAATCGTAACATAGTCAGCGATAAAAGCACTACTCGAAATTTTTGGTTTTTTTTCTTTATAAGGATATATCATGTAAAGCCTTCCTTTCCTAGAGACTAGTTTTAGTGTATCAAATTATGAAAAAGAGTGAAATGGAGGAGGTCTGTATGTGGAATTATGAAGCGGAGGAAGCGAAAGCTGTAGTCGTTATTGTACACGGCGCAATGGAATATCACGGACGCTACGAAGCGGTCGCGGAAATGTGGAATCATATCGGCTACCACGTCGTGATGGGAGACCTTCCGTCACATGGAACGACTTCGAGAAATAGAGGACATATTGATTCATTTGATGAATACATAGAAGAAGTTAAATTATGGGTGAAAGAAGCTAGAAAATACCGGGTACCTATTTTTCTATTCGGTCATAGTATGGGCGGTCTTATCGTGATTCGTATGATGCAAGAAACGAAGAGAGAAGATATAGATGGTATCATTTTAAGTTCGCCATGTTTAGGCGTATTAGCTGCACCTGCTGCTCCGCTTCGAGCGGCTTCAAAAATATTAAATGTTGTTGCACCAAAATTGCAATTTGCAACGAATCTTACAGTGGAAATGTCGACACGTAATCATGAAGTGAGAGATGCGATGGAGAATGATTCATTGTTCTTGCGCAAAGTATCAGTACGTTGGTATAGTGAATTAATTAAGTCTATTGAAATGGCCCATAAGAAAATAAACGATTTTCCAGATGTTCCGCTCTTGCTAATGCAAGCATGTGAGGATAAACTTGTAGATAAAACACGTGTCCGCATGTGGTTTGATAATGTTAAAATAAGTGATAAGGGATATAAAGAATGGCCTAATTGTTATCATGAATTATTAAATGAGTATGAGCGTGATGAAATTTTGAATTATATTCAGTCATTTACTGAAATACGTATCAATAACATAATAGAAACAAATAAGTAAATTATTTGTACAATGAATAGAGGAGATGAAGGAAGAAGTGAACGTACCGAGTAATCCCATAACGCTCATGGCGAAAGTATACCGTGATGTGTTTCCGGTTGTACACCATGAGCTAGCGATGTGGAAAGAGCGTGCCTACCATATTCCGAATGATGAGCTTCATAGTCAGGCAATCGCAAGTATTGAGCATAAAACGTTTCATTGCGAGGGCGGTGGCATTTTAGCGCTATTAGCAAATGGACACCGAGAGGAATGTATTCGTTTTATCGTAGCGTATCAAACGATTAGCGACTATTTAGATAATTTATGTGATCGCAGTACATCACTTGATCCGAACGATTTTGCCGCGCTGCATGAATCCATGTTAATGGCATTATCACCTGAAGTAGAAGGTGGCGGTAATTATTATCGTTATCGTGATGATCAAGATGATGGTGGTTATTTAGATGAACTTGTTGAAACGTGCCAAGATGTTTTAAAGAAAACGAAGCACTATGACAAAATTGCTCCTGTTCTTCATGAACTAGCTTGTTATTATTGTGATTTGCAAATTCATAAACACGTGAAGTTAGAAGAAAGAGAGCCGCGCCTGAAAACTTGGTTTGAAGCACATAAAGAAAACTTACCTGAGATGAGCTGGTTTGAATTTTCAGCATGTGCCGGTTCTACACTTGGAATTTTCTGTCTTGTAGCATATGCATTTCATGATGAATTACATGATGAAGATATTGCGAAAATTAGACAAGGGTACTTCCCTTACGTACAAGGACTCCATATTTTACTTGATTATTTTATCGATCAAGAAGAAGACCGTATAGGCGGAGATTTGAATTTCTGTAGTTATTACGAAAACGAGCAAGCTATATTAGATCGCATGAAACATTTTGTAGAAGAAGCAGAGAACAGCATTGGTGATTTGCCTCATGCGAAGTTTCATCGTCTTATTAGCCGAGGGTTACTTGGTATTTATTTATCAGATCAAAAAGTATCAGCACAAAAGAATATGCACAAAATGGCACGGCGCATTGTAAAATACGGAGGGCTTACTTCACGATTCTTCTATTGGAACGGGAAGTTGTACCGAAAGAAAATGGCGCAGTGATGAAGAAAACCACTCTATATGAGTGGTTTTCTTCAGGCTGTGGAGAAAGTCTTCTCCACAGCCTGTTTATGTGTCTGAACCTCTTTTTATGTGTCAACACTGATAAAAAAGAGGTAAAGGAGAGATTTTTTATGATGGGTGCTTTAAAAAATCATCGTGATGAGCGTGTATCCGTTTCTGTAGAAGAATTAGTTCCGCAAGACCATTTCCTTCGTGCGATTGAAGCGACAATCAGTTTTGATTTTATTGAGGAAAAGTTACGCCCTTATTACTGTGAAAACAATGGTCGTCCGTCAATTCACCCTATCGTTTTATTTAAGATGATGTTTATCGGATATTTTTATGGTATTCGTTCAGAGCGACAATTGGAAAAGGAGATCAAAACGAATATTGCCTACCGTTGGTTTCTAGGTTTTTCTCTATCAGATACAATTCCAGATCATTCTACAATCAGTTGGAATCGCCGTACTCGTTTCATTCATACAAATATTTTCGAAGAAATTTTTGATGAGATTGTGAGTCAAGCGACCGAGCACCGTATGGTGGGAGGACGTGCGTTGATGACAGATTCTACACACATTAAGGCGAATGCCAATAAAAATAAATTTGTACATAAATATAAAAAAGAAAAGGCAAAGTTCTATATAGATGAACTAGAAGCTGCGGTAATCGAAGATCGTGAGGTACATGGAAAAAAGAATTAAGACCTAGAAAGGAAAGTGATACCCCCACTAAAAAAACTCGTATCAGTACAACGGATCCAGATAGTGGATTTTTAATGAGGGATGGAAAACCGAACGGTTTTCATTTCTTAGATCATCGTACGACTGATGCGAAATATAATATTATTACAGATACCTATATAACGGCTGGAAATATGGCGGATTCCGAGCCGTATTTAGCACGTCTACAAGCTCAAACTAATAAATTCGGATTCAAAGTTGAAGCTGTAGCTCTTGATGCAGGCTATTTTACAGGTTATATCTGTAAGAAACTATCAGAACAGAATATATTTATGGTGATGGGGTATCGCCGATTTGGAAAGCGAAATAAAGACGTTCCGAAAAGCCAATTTAAATATGTAAAAGAAATGAATGTATTTGCTTGTCCGATGGGATGTATTTTAGAATATACGACAACGGATCGCGAAGGATATCGTCAATATAAATCAAATCCAGAAGACTGCGCTGTTTGTCCGCTACGTGAGGTATGCTTTTCAAAAAAACAAAAACAAAAAGTTATCACTCATCATATATGGGAAAAATATAAAGATATCGCTAGAAAAAACAAACTAACAGCTACAGGGAAAAGACTGTATAAAGTACGCTGTTCAACTATAGAGCGAAGCTTTGCGGATGCCAAAGAACTACATGGCTATCGATATGCTCGGTTTCGAGGGCTGAAGTCTGTCCAAATGCAAGCTTACCTCACCGCAGCTTGTCAAAACATGAAAAAAATAGCCCTTCACCTAACCAAAAAAGGTCTGGTGGAGGGCTGTTTTTCTAAAATTTATTATTTTATATTGTTTTCATTTACTAAAATTAAAAAGGATTGCAGAATGTTGGGAACCCTAAAGGGTTTCCCAACACTCTGAAGAAAACCACTCTATATGAGTGGTTTTCTTTTCATTATAATCGTATTTTTGAAAATACATATATAAGAAGTTCAATCGCAAAAATAACTAAAACAGACAGTCCGAATAAAGGCATGACAGCGCCTAGTATAACCATCATGATAAAGAAAACGAGTACGCTTTTCTTATCTCTTTGCTTTGGCGGTGCTGCTAATTTTCCTTTCGGCTTTCTTGCTAACCACATTTTTATTCCGTAATAAATGAGAAGTAATAAAGAAAATGTCGTTAGTAAGCATAATATTTTATTTGGCCATCCGAATAAATGTCCTTCGTGAAGCGGGATACCGTAAGTGAACCATTGTGCAAATAAGCCATAATCACGATAGTCCGTTTTTGAAATGAGTTCTCCGCTATATTGATCAAAGTAAGCTGTTATCTCTTCATTTGGTGCAACATGCATACCTGTAATACCAGAACCGCTCGATTTCGAAACAGTGAATACACCTTTTGGATCAGCTGGTAGTGAGATAACATATGGCTTTTTTATTTCAATTCCTTTTTGTAATTCATCGACAGAAATTGCTTTCGGTTCATTTGAATTCGATTCAGGCGGAGCTTCTTTTCTTGTTGCCCACGGCAATTCTTTTACCTTCGATTCAGGCGGTGCCATATATAATTTGGGATATCCGATCGATTCATTCGACGCTGCGATTTTATAAATTTGGTTGCCCATAAATCCTGACCACGGCAATCCAGATGCGACTAGCAGAACGAGAGGAATTGTAAATATAATACCGATAATAGAATGACGCCGTTTTGCTTTTTCTCGCTTATTGGATGATGGTGTGTTTTTGAATTGGCGTATACTCATATATAAACCAGTCATAATTAAAAAGATTGTCCAGCATGCTGCGAGTTCTACAATATAGTTGACGACAGTACCACCAACTAAAAGAGAACTATGTAATTCCCGCATGATATTGGCAAACGTTTCACTTGCGTTTTGATCCCCAACAATTTGATTATTGCTATCTAAATACACATATTTTTGTTGCCCAGTATATTCATTCGCAATAGTAAGCCTCGTATTATAATCCCCATTAAACTCACTAATTTTCGCCACACTATAATGTGGATATTTTTTCTCAGTTAAGGAAATAGAATCAGACATCGAAATAGATACTGTTTGGGCGCTCTTCCCAAAATATAAATCTTTATAGATGAAATCTTCAACCTCTTCCCGAAATAAATACCCAATTCCGCTCAGTGACAAAGTAATAAGAAGCGGCGTAATAAAAAGCCCAGCATAAAAATGCCAACGCCAAAAAATGTAATGAAGCGAACGATTTTGTTTCATACTTTCAGTTCCCCTAACCTTCCCTATATGAATAACTACTTATTTAATATAGCGAGATTAAGTGTGATTACTTTGAAAGAATTGTGAAGAAAGTTAAAAGTTTTGGGGATTTTTAGCAAACAAAAAACACATTTTAAAAGGGCTGTTTTCTATGTTTATGAAGATCTCTTAGTATTTGATAGATACATCCTAACAACCGCCTCAGCAAGACATTGAGCAGAATCCACAAAATCCTCACTCGCCACAACATTCAAATCAGTACATGCGATAATAGCAGTATCTATTTCATCTTTTAATTGTAAAACGAGTGCGCTCCATAATTTGCGGGCTTCTTCAACTTCTCCGCTTTTAATACAAGTAATAATTTGATTAATCATCTCCTGCCATTTTTCATTATGGAGGTATTCTATATTACGTTTTGCAATCCCGTCTTGGTAAATTCCAGCTTGAACAGTCGCTTCTGTTGCGAGAAGAGCGACTCTTTTTACAGTTTCAGGAATTGCTCGTAACGTCTCATCGACTATATTCAAAATTGGAATAGAAAGAGAATGCTGTAATTCTTCAAAATAAAGATGCGCTGTATTGCACGGCATAGCAATAAAGTCTACACCAGCACTTTCGAGTTTTTGTGCTCCTTCAATAATCGCTTTTTTCATCGCTTCGTGATCGATAGGACGATCCATGTAAAACGGTGTTGGGCAAGAATAAATCATCATATGAGGAAAGTCCATATCATGTTTTGCTCCATATATTGTTTGGCACTCTGCTACAACTGTATCGACGAATGGCCCAGTTGATTTTGGCCCCATTCCTGCTAGTATTCCAATCATTTTTTCGTCTCCTTTAACATTGTATATATCCATTATATAGGAGAATAACAAAAAGACGTGCAGTGAGTGCACGTCTTTTTTTGTTATGTTTTGTCGAACAATCGATATATCCAAGAAATCGTTGATATATTGTAAGTTATGATAGATATATCGAAAAAATCGTTGATATATCCCGAGTTATGATAGATATAATTGAAAAATCGTTGATATAATTACCCCGTTAATGCTCGATTGGTGAGGGCATTAACGGGGGATGCCCCACTGATTAAAGTTTCACTTTATCGCTTCTCAATCGCCACAATAAATGGCGGGTTATTTTGCTGGTTAATGAAGCCGTATCGCAAAACGTGAGCTTGTTTTTGGTCGAGTTCTTCTGCAAATTTAAGTACAGCGTCGCGTTCTACTTGTCCTTCTGGATGTCCGTGGTAAATGACAAGGACGATGATACCTTCAGGTGCCATTACTTCTAATAATTGTTCAATCGCCGAAATCGTTGAGTTCGGCTTTGTAACGATATGTTTGTCTCCGCCTGGAAGGTAACCTAAGTTGAAGATTGCGCCTGTTACTTTTCCTTTTGCATCTTCTGGTAATACGGATACAAGTGTATCGTGACTATCGTGAACTAAAACAGTACGTTCGAAAAGTTTTTTTTCTTTTAGACGGATAGTAGAACTTTCAATTGCTTCTTTTTGAATATCAAATCCAAATACTTTTCCGTTATCTCCAACAATTTCAGCTAGGAAGCAAGCATCATGACCATTTCCGAGTGTTGCATCTACAGCGTAATCGCCTTCTTTAACAGCCGTTTGCAGCAGCGAGCGAGCAAACGGTAATACACGTTCTAATTTCATTTTTGTTTCTCCTCATTTGCATATTTTCCTTGCCAGCTTCCGCGGCGTACAAATTCTGCATCGATGGAATTTAATACTTCCCATTTATTTAAGCTCCACATTGGGCCAATCATTAAATCAGGTGGACCGTCACCTGTGATACGGTGCACAATTACGTCTTCTGGAATCATTTCAAGTTGGTCAACAACGAGACTTACGTAATCTTCAAGAGAAAGAAACTCCAATTGTCCTTTTTCATATTGCTTCACCATTGGCGTTCCTTTTAATAAATGAAGCAAATGAATTTTAATTCCTTGTACGTCAAGCTTCGCTACTTCACGAGCTGTTTCCATCATCATGTCGTAATCTTCAAGTGGAAGACCATTAATAATATGAGAGCAAACTCTAATGCCGTGCTTACGTAATTTATTTACACCTGCAACGTAAGACGGATAATCGTGGGCGCGGTTAATAAGATTGGCAGTACGTTCATGGACAGTTTGTAGTCCAAGCTCAACCCAAAGATAAGTGCGTTTATTTAAGTCCGCTAAATATGCAACGACATCGTCCGGTAAACAATCTGGACGAGTTGCGATAGAAAGACCGACAACGTCTTTTTCTGCTAGAAGCGGTTCAAATTTTTCTTTTAACACTTCAAGTGGAGCATGTGTATTTGTGTACGCCTGGAAATAAGCGATACATTTTCCGTCTTTCCACTTTGCGTGCATTTTTTCTTTCATTTCATGATATTGCGTTATAACATCATCGCGGCGATCGCCAGCGAAGTCACCAGATCCAGCGGCACTGCAAAATGTACAGCCACCATAAGCAACTGTACCGTCACGGTTCGGGCAATCGAAGCCAGCATCTAATGAAACTTTAAAGATTTTTTCACCAAATTCATTTCGTAAATGGTAATTCCATGTATGATAACGTTTATTGTCGTTTGTATATGGAAAAGGGTTTTGAACCTTCATTACTTTCCCTCCTAAGACGAGTCAAAATGAAACAAATAAAATCCATTATAACATACTCATAAGGTTCAGATGGAAGGGACACACTAAAGGGGAATTGAAGCAAGGAGGGACAATTATGGCAGAGCGTCAATCACTTGAATCGTATATTACACAGGCGGAACAAGCGGTGGAATATGCGAAAGAGCAATTAGATCTTGGTATGAGACAAGAGCATTACAATACGATGGAGTATTCAGATGCACAGTTACAATTAGAACAAGCATATAACGATTTACAAACGATGCAACAACATGCGAATGATGAGCAACGTGAGCAGTTAAATAGAGCACGTATGGCAATTCGCCAATTGCAACACCAAATGATTATTACACCGCACTAATAAGGAGTGAATGTAATGGCGAAACGTTCAGATCAAAATAACCCAGAGCAAAAAACACAAAATGGACATAACGCTGAGTTTTCGAATGAGCTTGATCCAGTTGTGCAAGTGAAACAGCGCAACAGTAAAAAAGGACAACCTCAAAGATCGAAGCAATCAGAGTAGACCAGGTCGCAATATGACCTGGTTTTATTTTATTATATTACAATAATGTAAGATTCCTGTAAGGTTAACCGATAGTTACGATTGTCCTTTTCCAGTAGAGTAAGGAAGGATTAAATTTTATACAAGGAGTTGCTTTATGGGGAACAATATTACAAACAAACGAATTGATGAGTTAGATTACATTCGTGGTTTCGCACTACTGGGGATTATTTTAGTAAATATTCTTGCACTACTTAATATTAAAATTCCAGACCCTAATACAGTGGATGCAAGTTATCAAAGGTTTCTATACTTATTTGTAGAAGGTCGTTTCTTCTCAATCTTCTCATTCTTATTTGGAGTAGGATTCTATATCTTTATAACGAGAGCAATTGCGAAAGGGAAGAATGGATATGTTCTATTTCTACGCCGAGTAGTTGCACTATTTATTTTCGGTTTGATTCATTACATGTTTCAGCCAGGAGAGGCATTAACGTTATATGCAATTTGCGGGTTAATCGTTTTACCATTTTATAAAGCGAAAAAAGAAGTGAATTTAGTAATTGGTCTTATTCTTACAATAGCTTTTAGTATTATGGCTTTTAAGGAACTATTACCATTAGGATTAATTTTATTAGGCCTTGCTGCAGGGCAGTATAAAGTATTTGAAAACCTTTCAGCGAAAATTAAACAAGTCGCTATTTTTACAGGCATTATGTTTGTATTAAGTGTTGCAGCGTTATGGTATCAATATGGGCACGTTCCTGCTGAGCCATTCGTAAATATGATAATCATGAATGAAGATGGAACAATAGATGCTACAGGTCAATTCTTAAAAATTGGTGTTACAGTCGGACCGATTATTTCAGCTTTCTATGTCGGAGCATTAATTTTATTACTTCAGCTAAAACCAGTTCAAACATTGTTAGCACCACTGAAATACTACGGTCGTATGGCGTTAACAAATTATATTGGACAAACTGCAATGATCTTAATTGCAGGTAGTGTATTTAACTTTGTAGGAAACTTAACATACATGCAGACGTTATATGTTTGTATCGCAATTTATGCAATTCAAATTGTTTTTAGTGTAATTTGGATGAAAATCTTTAAAATGGGTCCACTAGAATGGATTTGGCGTGTTATTACGTATTGGACGGTAACACCTTTAAAGAAATAAAGAGAGAAGTCGGCTGTTCCTTTTGTGGAACAGCCTATTTTTATTGTTATCTTTTGTCGGTAAGTCGATATATTTTGAAAATCACTGATAAAAATTCATTTACGAACGAACCTTACACACGCCCGTTTTTTATATTACAAAAGTGTAAGGTAATTGTAATGTTAACAAATAGCAGTTCACCCCCAAAAGGCGCAAAATAGGTAATGGAAAAACAAACGTAGGAGGATATATATGACGAAACCAGTTGTAGACGTGAAAAACGTTCAAAAAGTGTACGGTAAAAAAGGTGAGAACCAATCACACGCTTTAAAAGGTGTTTCATTCTCGATTCAAGAGGGTGAGTTTGTTGGGATTATGGGACCATCTGGTTCTGGTAAAACGACATTATTAAATGTAATTTCAACGCTTGATAAAGCAACGGGCGGCGTTGTTGAAATTGCGGGTACGGATATTACGAAAATGAAACAAGGCGAGCTTTCTGATTTCCGTTCACAAAAATTAGGATTCATCTTCCAAGACTTTAACTTATTAGAGAACTTATCTATTTACGAAAACATTGCACTTCCACTTTCACTTCAAGGTGTTTCATCACGTAACATTGGACCGAAAGTAGAAAAAGTAGCAGATATGTTAGGAATCACAGAAATACTTCAAAAGTATCCATCTGAAGTATCTGGTGGACAGAAACAACGTTCAGCAGCAGCACGTGCTTTAGTACATGAGCCAGCAATTATTTTAGGGGACGAGCCAACAGGAGCGCTTGATTCTAAAAATGCAGCGAGTTTACTTGATGCGATGACAAACTTAAATGAAGATCAAGGCGTATCTATTATGATGGTTACACATGATCCGTATAGTGCAAGTTACTGTCAGCGTATTTTATTCATTCAAGATGGTGAGCTATATAAAGAAATTCACCGTGGTGGTACACGTGAAGAGTTTTATAAAGAAATTTTAGATGTGCTTGCAGACTTAGGCACACAAAAAGCGTAAGAAAGGAGGTTCTAGAGCATGTTATTTAAACTTTCCATGTCAGGACTAAAAAGTAAGCTGAAAGATTATATCGTCTTACTTGTCGGCCTTGTCATGTCTATTTCAATTTTTTATATGTTCCAAACATTAGCGTTAAACGAGGCCTTCCTTAAGGAAAATTCTACTATTGGTCAAATTGGATTTGTATTCCAAGCAGGTTCATTTTTACTAGCTATTATAACATTCTTCTATATTTTATATGCGAACTCTTTCTTACTATCTCTTCGTCAAAAAGAGTTTGGTATGTATATGATGTTAGGAGCAAAAAAGCATAAAGTTACATTACTTATGTTTATTGAGACAATTGTATTAGGTGCCGCGTCTCTTGCGATTGGACTTGCAGTTGGTGTAGGACTTGCTGAAGGTATTGGTCAGTTGTTAATGAAACAACTCGAATTTGCGGGTGAAGGTTATAAAGCATTTTATTTACCATCCATGACTGTTACTTTTATCTTCTTCTTTGCACTATTTGTATTATCAGCAATTATGAACAGTATTAAATTATCTCGCATTTCTGTATTACAACTTGTACATGCAGATGCACAAACAGAACGTGTTGCGGTAAAAGGTAAAATGACAGGTTTAGTTGCATTCCTTGCGGTTATTTTATTAGGTATTGGCTATGCATCAATGATTTACATGGAAAAACTAAGAGAAATGGGAATCATTATTGCATTAATTACAACAACAGCTGGTACTTACATGCTATTTGGATCGCTTCTTCCTGTTATTATTAAAAAGTTAAAAAGTAATAAAAAACGAAGCGAAAAAGGGCTTAACGCTTTTACTTTTGCACAATTAAACTTCCGTATTAATAGTTTAACGAAAGTGCTTGCGACAGTAGCAATGTTAGTTGCTCTTGGAGCGGGTGCAATTTCAGGTGGTATGGCGTTTAAAAATAACGTTATAAAAATGGTAGATGGTTTAGTAATATATGATTCAGTAGTTCATAACCCAACAGCTGAAGAAAAGAAAATTTTAGACGGTATTACATTTAAAGAGAAAAGCGAATATCGTTACAAAGTAGATGATAAATACGTTTACTATGTAAAAGAGGATTTAGAGAAAAATCGTCCTTTAGTAAAAGATATGACAAACGTGAAGTCGATGAAAGATTTAGTAAATACGAAGAAAGCTTCAGAGGAACTACCAGTAGGTGCAGTTTCTAGAGAAATGAATGAAAAAGATGCGAACGCTAAAGAACTTCCACAAGAATGGGTTGATGCTTTTAGTACAATCCATCCATATTATATATACGAAGATCATGCGATTAAAATTGTAGATCAAAAAATGTACGATGGGATAAATGGTAAAGAAGGTATAGCATTTATCGGAAAAGTAGATGATTTCTTAACATATACAAAAGAATGGAAAAAACTTGACGAGTTGCAGCTAGATAAATATAAAAATGTAACGGCTGAAAGAATGAACAGTAAATATCAAGCTTACGACATGTTCTACGGTTTTGCGAGTGGAACAGTGTTTATGGGCTTCTTCCTTGGCATTGCTTTCTTAGCGATGATGGCAAGTTGCTTAATGTTTAAAATTCTGTCTGGTGCATCAAAAGATATTACGCGTTATCAAATGCTTCGTAAAATCGGGGTGCGCCGTGAATTATTAACAAAATCTATTTATAAAGAGTTATTCTTAGTATTCTTATTCCCAGCAATTGTGGGTATCGCTCACGTATTAGTTGGTATGAATATTTTCGGATTTATTTTAATGGATCCTTACTTCCGTATTTGGGTACCAATCGTAATTTTCGTAGTTATTTATGCGATTTATTACTTCATTACAGTTCAATTGTATAAAGGAATTGTTCTTCCGAAAGAGGACTAATAACAAAAATACCGAGCATAGGGTGCTCGGTATTTTTCTTTATTTTCAGAAATAAATATCAAAAAAACATTGATATGTTACTTAATTATGTTATAGAATATAATTAAGTAACATAAACTAAATGTATAAAGTAGCAGGAACTGAAAGGAGGAATCCAATTTGCAGAAAGAAGGTGGATCTTTATTTGAAGTTATAAGTATAGCGCTAAGGTCCAAAGAAGTTTTACTATTTTCATCTTTATCCCTCGTTATTTTTCTAACCGCAACGTATTTTTACAATAGTAAGTTTCCAAATCATAAATATCCAGAATTTTTAGATGAATTAAAGTATATCGCTTCAATTGTATAGTGTAAAAAATTTAAAAGGAAATGGATAATACATGGAATTCTCATAGCATGATAAGGTAAAATGGACAACATGATGAGAAAATTACCGTTCATAAGATGAGGAGAATACATGTATGGAAGTTGTAGAGGCACTAAAAGATATAAGCCAAATTGAGGCTATGAAAAAATATTTGAAAGAGCATTCCCAGCGAGATTATCTTTTATTCGTTATTGGAATTAACACGGGATTAAAAATTACTGAGCTACTTAGTATGAAGTTTGAAGATGTATTAAATGAAGATGGAACTGCTAAAGAGTTTTATTCTCTTCCTGTGAAAGATGAAAAATTTAAACAAGATATTTATTTAAATACAAAAGTAAAAGAAGCGCTTTTAGCGTACGTACAATCTTTTGATGCTCAAAGAGAAAACTACGTATTTCAATCTAATAAAACGACAAATTCAATTACGCGTCAACAAGCTTATCGGGTGATTCATAATGCTGCGGAAGCAGTTGGAATTATTGGGAAGATTGGAACGAATTCAATGAGAAAAACATTTGGGTTTCACGCGTACAAAAGAGGAATAGCGATTGCGCTACTGCAAAAACATTTCCATCACGCAACGCCATCAGAAACGCTCAAATATTTAGGTATTTCAAAAGATGAAAAGTTTAAAACGGAGATCGATGTAGATTTGTAAAAGCCGTAACTAAAAATTTTAGGGGGCGGAAAATATGAATATTAGAGAAAGTGAACTTCCGGGTATTGGTTGTAAGTTTGAAGTAATTACGAAAGGTAATGAAAAAATGGTTATCGTTATTCATGATGATGGAAGAAGAGAAATGTATCATTTTGATGTGGATCATGATGAGAGTATTTCAAGCATTTCTCTTCGCGATTCTGAAGCGAGACAAATTGCGGCTATATTAGGCGGAATGGTCTATAGGCCACAAGCGTTAGACACGATTGAGATGGCTTTTGAAGGATTATCAATTGAGTGGTTTAAAATAGAAAATAACGCACCAGTCGTACAAAAGACAATTGGTAGTTTACATGTTCGAAAAACATATAACGTAACAATCATTGCTATTTTGAAAAAGAATATGAAGAAATTTTTCAATCCAGGTCCAGATTCTATCATTGAGGCTGGTGATATGCTCGTATTATCGGGTGAAAGACATGAAGTGAAGAGAATTATTAATGAGTTGCTTTCAGCGGGAGGTGACTCATAATCGATGGATACTTTAGTCTTTGAAGTTGGAACTGCGTTAGTATTAGTAGCTTTTGCAGCTATCCTCGCTGCAAAGTTAAAGTTTTCGATTATTCCGTTTCTCATTATACTCGGTATGCTAGTGGGGCCTCATGCCCCAGATTTAGGGCTTATCGATTTAAGGTTTATTGAAAGCGGAGAAGTAATTTCCTTCCTCGGCCGTGTTGGCGTCATATTCCTCTTATTCTATTTAGGCTTAGAATTCTCAATAAAAAAATTAATTAAATCCGGAAAGTCGATTGCTTTTGGGGGAACTGTTCATATATCGCTTAATTTTATATTAGGTTTGCTTTACGGATATATAATGGGTTTCCCCTTATTAGAAACATTAATTATTGCCGGAATCATAACAATTTCCTCGAGTGCAATTGTCGCAAAAGTAATTGTTGATTTAAGGCGATCTGGTAATAAAGAGACGGAGCTAATTTTAGGAATCATTATGTTTGATGATATCTTTTTAGCTGTATATTTGTCAGTTGTTTCAGGGTTAGTACTCGGAGGGGCAACGTCATTTGTAGGTGCTCTTACATCTGTTTTAATCGCAGTAGGCTATATGTTATTATTCTTTATAATCGCTCGAAAAGCTACGCCGTTCCTAAATAAAGTATTAGATATTTCGTCTAATGAAATTTTTATTATCGTAATATTCGCTATTTTATTCTTTGTGGCTGGTTTTTCAGAAACGATTCATGTTGCTGAGGCGATTGGAGCGTTATTATTAGGGCTTGTCTTTTCTGAAACGGAGCATAGTGATCGAATCGAGCATCTTGTCGTTCCGTTTCGTGATTTCTTTGGAGCTATATTCTTTTTCAGTTTCGGTTTAAGTATAGATCCATTTTCTCTTGGAGGAGCCGTGTGGTTGGCCTTAGGAGCAGTTTTCATTACTCTCATCGGTAATTTTATCGCTGGAATGGCTGCGGGACGTAAAGCAGGGTTATCACATAAGGCATCTACGAATATCGGATTAACGCTTGTATCACGCGGAGAATTCTCCATTATTGTCGCAAATATTGGAATTGCGGGCGGCTTAATGGCGACGATTAAACCATTCTCAGCTTTATACGTGTTAATATTGGCATCGTTAGGTCCTTTGTTAACGAAAGAGTCTGGGAGGATATACTCTCTGTTGGATAAAATATTTAAATGGAGCGCTAAAGAACGTGCGAAGCGAGAAAAAGAAGTTGGGTAATATAAAAAAGAGGAGACTGCATGAAGTGAATGCAGTCTCCTCTTTTTTATAGATTGTTGCTGCTGTCGTTTTTTTCGGTAAGTCGATATAATTAGAAAATCTCTGATATATTTTCAAGCGACAATCAATATAATTTCATTTACCGATAAACCATTATCTGAATTTCATCAACTATTAATCAGTTGCCTTCCTATTTAAAAACGACTACAATTTTACTGTTATATATGAACGAAAAAAATAGAATAGGAGGGGAGAATATGCCAAGGAAAGTATGGCTATTAGTAGCTGGGATGATTATTAATGTCACGGGTGCTTCTTTTTTATGGCCTTTTAATACAATTTATTTGCATGATCATCTAGGGAAATCTTTATCAGTGGCTGGAATGGTATTAATGATCAACTCGCTTACTGGTGTAATCGGAAACTTGCTCGGCGGTGTTTTATTTGATAAATGGGGCGGTTATAAATCAATTTTAGTAGGAATTGTCATTACACTCGTATCGATTTTAGGTCTTGTGTTCTTCCACGGTTGGCCGTTATATGTTGTATGGCTAGCATTAATTGGCTTTGGTTCTGGAATGGTCTTTCCATCGATGTATGCGATGGTTGGTACAGTTTGGCCAGAGGGCGGAAGACGAGCATTTAATGCGATGTATGTTGGACAAAACGTTGGTATTGCGATTGGAACAGCGTGCGGTGGTTTAGTTGCGTCGTATCGTTTTGATTATATTTTCTTAGCGAACTTTATTTTATACTTTGTTTTCTTCTTAATTGCTTTTATTGGATTCCGTGGTATGGAAGACAAAAAAGGGTCAGAGGTACAAAAAGAAGTCGAAACGAAAAAAGGGTGGTCACTTACACCGGGATTCAAAGCACTTCTTATTGTGTGTGTAGCATATGCTTTATGCTGGGTTACATACGTACAGTGGCAAGGGGCGATTGCAACACATATGCAAGAATTAAATATTAGCCTTCGTCACTATAGTTTATTATGGACGATAAACGGAGCGATGATTGTTTGTGCGCAGCCGCTCGTTAGTATGCTAATTCGCTGGATGAAGCGTTCTTTAAAACAACAAATTATGATTGGGATTTTCATTTTTGCGGCTTCATTCATTGTGTTAAGTCAAGCGCAGCAATTTACGATGTTCCTCGTTGCGATGGTAACATTAACGATTGGTGAGTTATTCGTATGGCCAGCGGTTCCGACCATTGCAAATATACTTGCACCGAAAGATAAATTAGGATTTTATCAAGGGGTCGTAAATAGTGCGGCGACTGTAGGGAAAATGTTCGGACCAGTCGTTGGCGGAGCAATTGTTGATTTATACAATATGGAAGTATTGTTTATCGCAATCATGGTAATGCTTGTAGTAGCGCTTATAGCAACGAGCATTTATGATAAACGAGTAAAAGTAGAAGAAACAGTTGAAGAAAAAATTGCAGTTTAGTTTGACGGAACATGTAACATGTTTTAGAATATATTTAAATTAACTCATATTTGTAATAACAGTGAAAAGGAGTAGTAGTAATAGAAGCTGGTTTAGAGAGTTGACGGTCGGTGCAAGTCAATCCACGTTTCGTTATGAACTCGCCTTTGAGTTGCAGTTGTGAAACTAATAGTAGCAATTGCCGTTAATCCACGTTACGGATCTAAGCGAATGTATATTTTACATTAATTTAGGGTGGTACCGCGGGAATCTATAACCTCTCGTCCCTTTCTAGGGATGAGAGGTTTTTTGTATTTTGGGCGGTGAAAATAAATAGAATTTCAAGGAGGGTATCTCATGAGCTTTAATCATCAAGAAATTGAGAAGAAGTGGCAAGGATATTGGGAAGAGAATAAAACATTCCGTACGCCAGATGAGACAGAAAAACCAAAATTTTATGCACTAGATATGTTTCCATATCCATCAGGTGCAGGCTTACACGTAGGACATCCAGAAGGTTATACAGCGACAGATATTTTATCTCGTATGAAGCGTATGCAAGGATATAACGTTCTTCATCCAATGGGATGGGATGCATTCGGTCTTCCAGCAGAGCAATATGCACTTGATACTGGAAACAGCCCGGCAGAATTTACAGAGCTTAATATTAATACGTTCCGTAATCAAATTAAAGCATTAGGCTTCTCTTACGATTGGGATCGTGAAGTAAATACAACGGATCCAAACTACTACAAGTGGACACAATGGATTTTCCTAAAACTATTTGAAAAAGGCTTAGCTTACGTTGATGAAGTACCTGTAAACTGGTGCCCAGCACTTGGTACAGTACTTGCAAACGAAGAAATCATTGATGGTAAGAGTGAGCGCGGTGGGCATCCGGTTGAGCGTCGTCCGATGAGACAGTGGATGTTAAAAATTACAGCTTACGGAGATCGTCTATTAGAAGATCTAGATGAGCTTGATTGGCCAGAAAGCTTAAAAGATATGCAACGTAACTGGATTGGTCGTTCTGAAGGTGCAGAAGTACACTTTAACATCGACGGTACAGATGAAAAATTCACAGTTTTCACAACGCGTCCTGATACACTATTCGGTGCAAGCTACTGTGTACTTGCTCCAGAGCATGCACTTGTTGCTGACATTACAACTGCTGAGCAAAAAGAAGCTGTAGAAGCTTATATTAATTCTGTAAAAATGAAGAGTGATTTAGAGCGTACAGAACTTGCGAAAGAGAAAACTGGTGTATTCACTGGTGCTTACGCAGTTAACCCAGTAAACGGTGAGAAATTACCAATCTGGATCGCTGATTACGTTCTTGCAACTTACGGAACAGGTGCTGTAATGGCGGTTCCAGCTCACGATGAGCGTGACTATGAATTCGCATCAACGTTCAATCTTCCAATGAAGGAAGTTGTAAAAGGCGGAGACATTACGAAAGAAGCATACACAGGTGATGGTGCACACGTAAACTCAGCATTCCTTGATGGCTTAAATAAAGAAGAAGCAATCGCAAAAATGATTGAATGGCTTGAAGTGACGAGCGCAGGAAATCAAAAAGTAACGTACCGTCTACGTGACTGGTTATTTAGCCGTCAACGTTACTGGGGTGAGCCAATTCCAGTAATCCACTGGGAAGATGGCACAATGACAGCTGTGAAAGAAGAAGAATTACCATTAGTTCTTCCGAAAACAGAAAACATCCGTCCTTCAGGTACAGGTGAATCACCACTTGCTAACATTGACGAGTGGGTAAATGTTGTTGATCCTGAAACTGGTAAAAAAGGTCGTCGTGAAACGAACACAATGCCACAATGGGCTGGTAGCTGTTGGTACTACTTACGCTACATGGATCCAAACAATAACGAAGCACTTGTAGATCCTGAAAAAGTAAAACAATGGCTTCCAGTTGATATTTATATCGGCGGTGCAGAGCACGCTGTACTTCACTTACTATATGCTCGTTTCTGGCATAAAGTATTATATGATATCGGTGTAGTTCCAACGAAAGAGCCGTTCCAACAATTATTCAACCAAGGTATGATTCTAGGTGAAAACAACGAGAAAATGAGTAAATCAAAAGGTAACGTTGTAAACCCTGATGATATCGTAGCGAGCCATGGTGCAGATACACTTCGTCTATACGAAATGTTCATGGGACCATTAGATGCTTCAATCGCTTGGTCTGAAAATGGTCTTGACGGAGCTCGTCGTTTCCTAGACCGCGTATGGCGCCTATTCGTTCAAGATAACGGTGAATTAAGTGAGAAAATTACTGATGCACCAAATAAAGAGCTTGAAAAAGCTTACCATCAAACAGTGAAGAAAGTAACAGAAGACTATGCAGAGCTTCGCTTCAACACAGCGATTTCTCAAATGATGGTATTCATCAACGATGCATACAAAGCTAATACACTTCCGAAAGAATATGTAGAAGGTTTCGTAAAAATGATTGCACCAGTTGCACCTCATATCGGGGAAGAACTTTGGAGCAAGCTTGGTTACAATGAAACAATCACATATGCAAGCTGGCCAACATTTGATGAGTCTAAACTTGTAGAAGATGAAGTTGAAATCGTTGTTCAAATTATGGGCAAAGTTCGCGCAAAATTAACAATGAGTAAAGACGCATCAAAAGAAGAAATGGAACAACTTGCACTTGAAGCAATTAAAGAACAAATCGAAGGAAAAACAGTTCGTAAAGTAATTGTCGTTCCTGGCAAACTTGTTAACGTTGTTGCAAACTAATGAATGAAAGAAAAGCTCAGAGCCTTTATGCTCTGAGCTTTTTTATATAGAAAATAATTTCTGGATCACCTTCATCTAAGTTTTCAATTATTCCACTACGCATAAATCCATTCGCTTTAAAAACTTTTTGCATATTTGCATTCGATTCGTTCGTTGAAGAAAAAATTTTTTGCGTAGGAGAATTACTTAACATATAGGAGATTAATGAGCTTGCATGGCCTTGTCTTCTTTTTGTTGGCGAAACAATGATTAATGAGAGGAACGTGTAGCTAAAGAAGTTCGTATCATACGTCAGAAAACCTAAAATAGAATTGTCTTCTTTTACAATGATGCATTTCTCCTCATCAATAGCGTGTTTAATATAATTTCGTCTACTATCGTCTCCGATTACATCAATATCTATATGTAAGATTGAATCTAAATCGTCGTTTGAAGCTTTTGTTACGTTCTTCAATAGAAATACCTCCTTTTAAAGTGGAGAAAGAATAATCAGTCAATTGATTCTATCACGGATGAGGAAAAAGGTGAGGAATTCTTATGCAGACAAACACCTATTTTTAACTAGGAAATATGATACAAAAGGTAGGTTAAATTGAAAACAAGGGGTGAAAGGAATGAAAGGGATGGACAATAATGCACCGCATGGCTTCTTCGGAGGTGGATCGGATAGTTATGAACAAATGATGTTAATGGGAGGAGCAGGGCAACAAGGATACGGTGGAATTCCGAGCTGGATGGGTGGAGTACATGGAGGATTTCCAACATCGGTGGCTGGAGCACAAACAGGGATTCCGACATTGGTAGGAGGAGCACAAGGGGGAGTACCTGTAGGTATGCCAACTACATTTCCATCTTTCGTAGGAGGAGCACAAGGAGGAGTACCTGTACCTGGCGTCGGTGTTGTAGCTGGTGGAGTCGGAGGCTTCCCTCAAGGTGTTCACGGTCATCATGTGCACCACGGCCATCACCAACATCATGGTCATCACCAACATCATGGTCATCACCAACATCATGGTCATCACCAACATCATGGTCATCACCAACATCATGGTCATCACCAACATCATGGTCATCATCAACATCACGACCATCACCAACATCATGGCCATCATCAGCAACAAGTACATCATCACGGTCACCACCATATTCATCCGCAAGCTGTTCTTTTCCAAACACACCAAGGCCAACATCATCACCAAGGCCAACATCATCACCAAGGTCAACACCACCACCAAGGTCAACACCACCACCAAGGTCAACACCACCACCAAGGTCAACACCACCACCAAGGTCAACATCATCATCAAGGTCAACAGCATCATCAAGGTCAACACCATCACCAAGGTCAACATCATCACCAAGGCCAACAGCATCATCAAGGCCAACAACAATATCAGCAATATCAACAACAGCAACAATCGTCTCCTTGGACAGGGGGAATTGGAGCAGGAGGAGCAGGGGCAGCAGCAGGAGCAGCTAGTATTAGTGGAGCAGCAGGACACGCGGGGCACGTGGGTCATTAATGAGCTGCAGAAAAAAAGACATAATAAAAAACTGCTAGGAAATCCTAGCAGTTTTTTTCAGCTTCTTGGCGCTGACGTTCAATTTCAGCACGAAGTTGTGGTTCTGGTGCTTGCCAGCCTTCTGGTTTTAAAATTTTGCCGTCGCCTTCACGGAATCGAGGTTTCCCATCAGGGAATAGTTTTGCCATGTTTGCGTTGTTTACAATCTCGAATCCTTTATCTGGACGTACGCCCATTTCTGCAAACGTTCCGAATGCAAAGTAAATAAGGTCAATAAGTGCATCGTATTGATCTTCAACAGTAGTTGCTTCTAGAAATTCTTCTAGCTCTTCTTGCATAAAACTTGCACGGATTTTTGCGCGCTCTTCTGTTAGTTTTGTTGGAGTATTTGTTACAGGATGTCCGAAATCTTCATGCATTTTTGCAACAAGCTCGTACCCTTTATCTAAACCTTTTTCGTTTGTCATGTTGTTTCATCCTTTCTCACTTTGTGCCGAATTTCATTGTAACATAAGGTGATTATTAAATAAAAAAGGATGTTCTAAAAATATATTGAAACATTCTCTTCTTAGTATGGGTTGTTACTATTGTCAATTTTTGTAGGTAAATCGATATTTTGTGTCGAATCGTTGATATATTTTGAGTTATGGTAGATATATTTGAAAAATCGTTGATATAAATTCATGTACTGTAGCGCTGATTCCAAAATAGAAAATAAAAAGGATGTCATCTAGTCAAAAATCTCGACTTATGAGACATCCTCGCTCGTTATTCTTCTTTTTTTATTAAAATGGATAAAATAAGGTCGATGCCGAACATACCAACGAGTAACATCGGTATAACGACAAGTAAATAACGTGTGAAGGAAACATTTTTTAAGTATGTATGAGCAAATAAAAAGACGCCGAGAAATAAAATACCGTTTAAAATAGGCTTTACTAATTTTTTAGACATAAGCTCCCCCATAAATATCTTCTCTCTCTATCTAAAATAAAAACTCCTCTATCCGTTGTACCATGCCGGAGAGAGGAGTTCAATCATTTCTCATTCAATTACACCAGAATTTGTAATGTTTACGGTGTATTTTATATGAATCGGAACATCTTTGTACATTTGTCTCCACTCTTCTAATTTGAAGGGGCGATAATGGTGTTTATATTTTGCTCCTAGCCCGAGGGGATCGACGCCTAAAGATTTGAACTGCTTAATTAATTTGGCAGCCTGTACGTCCAATTGTTTTTGTACATTTTTTTCAATGTTTTTTGTGTTCTTGTTATTTTCTAAGTTAATTTGTTTTGATAATTCTTGAATACGTGCATCAAGATGAACGTGAATGAAAAAAGAAGGCTTTCCGTTTTTAATCTTTATATCGTAAGTTGGAACAGAACGAATATTATTAATCATTACGTACGCAGAATCTGTTTTAAATTCATGTGAATCTAATTTATGTTTTTCTAACAGTCCTTTAAATATGAACATATCTTTTTGCGCAATTTTACCGATATATTTATCTTTTTTAAAAAGACCAATTCCGGTGATTTTTATTTTATCACCATGTTTCTTTAAAATTGGAATATAGTAGTCTTGCCCTTCTTGATAATAACGGAATGCTCCTACATGCAGATTATCCGTTGGTAAAGGACCGGTCTCCATATTATGTTCTAGCAACTTTTTTATATAAATTGCAACGTTATATGAAGTTGTATATTTGCCTTTTAAAAGTTCGGTACCATTCCCCTCTAATAAAGCAACATATAAAGCGTTTCCTATATTCACATCTCGAAGTAATGTATCGAATGAAGTAGACATTCCTTTTTTTGCAAGTCTTATCGTATATAGAGCGACACGCATTTGTCCGCTAGCAAACGGTTGAGAAGACTCTAAAGATGTGTCTGCTTTTACTTGTTTTACCGCATTTGCGCTGCCTTCAAAAACTTGAACTTTATTTCCTTTTTTCTGAATGGGACAAACGAATGTCACTTTTATTTTATTATCTTTTGCTACATCAAAAACGCTTCCTTGAATAAGTTGTACATCATCGATAATATTTTTTTGTAAACATCCAGTTAAACTGAAGAATGTTATACAAGAAATAAGTATTAATTTGCTTTTGATTTTTTCCATTTTCTTTTCACCCACACAATAATAAATAGAATTGGGATGTATACATAAATGAGCCAAAAACTAACTTTTGATGCATTACTAATAAAGTTATTAATATCGTGTCTGTTTGTTAAAAGTTGTGAAACAATGAGGGTGATAAGGATGAAAGCAATTAAAACACCTCTTTGTTTTACGCGAAATATTTCGTGAGTTCCTCTCACTGCAGCCCATAAGGGGAGGATGAAACTAGTGACAATAACGAGTGCATAAGCTGAAATTGCAATATATTCTAGTCTTTCTATAAATGGTAATTGGATTACTTGGGTCATAGAAAGTTGCGACCATATCGTTTTTAACAATTGTTTTTCACTAAAAAATGCAAAGGCTAAAAGGGTACTAAATAAATATAGAAGATTTGAAAATAGTGCCCCGTATTGAGCGTATTTATGAGATTGCATAGGTTTTTTCACAAATGGATAAACCATGAGGTAAATCTCAAAACCGGTCATACTGTAGATGGACAGTTGAGAGGCTTTTAAAATATCTGAAAAAGAATGTGTGAATATAGGAAGTAGATTATCCCAATGTGAGTATTTCAAAACAAATAGGCTAAGCAATAAATATCCCAATGTACCACCAACAGATATAACACAAATACCAGTAATGACACGAAAGCCAGAAGAAATAATGTAATAGCTAACTAAGCATAAAAAGAGTGTTAACATCCAAGTTGAAGCGGTAGGAAACATCCACACTTGAATAATTTCAACGTATGTTCGAATGACGGAAATACTGACGATTAAAAAATAAGCAGCAAAGATGATATTAATACCGTCCCCAAGCCATTTTCCAAATGTTTGCCGATGTAAATCAATTAAATTACCGTTTGTTTCTTTTAATAAGACATACATCATCCATATAAGAATATGGATACAGAATCCTGTGATTAAAACTCCCATCCAGCCGTCGTATCCAGCAGCTTTTGCAATAATTCGAGCGAATCCGAGAACTCCGGCACCAAATTGTGCACTGTGAATTAAGAAGAAAACAAAGACAGGAGATATTTGATATTTTTCTTGAACTTTACTCATCAATGCACCTCATTTCTTAATCATCAAAGTCCGATCTATGTTTTGTTGAAATTCCTTTCGTTGCTTTTTTTACATGTTGTGGTCTTGCTTGCACATCTCTTGTATCAATCATTGTTAAAGGGAAACGAATCCAAGAATCTTTAACGGATTGTTGTCTTGTCGGATAAAACAAAGCGTACGGCTTACGTAAGGACGTAAGCCTGAATAGATGAGTAAATAAGAAGATAAATCCAAGAGAAATCCCGAAAAGTCCTCCTATTTCTGCAAACATAAGAAAAGGAAAGCGTAGTAATCGAACAGCGTTACCCATTTTATAAATAGGTGTAATAAAAGAAGCGAGTGCTGATAATGCAACAATAATTAATAAAATATTACTCGTTAAACCAGCTTGTACAGATGCTTGTCCGATTACGATACCGCCTACAATACCGAGTGTTTGACCGACCTTCATCGGTAACCTTGCACCAGCTTCTCTTAATAAATCGATTGCAAGTTCTAAAAAGAGCGCTTCAATTAAAGGTGGAAACGGTACTTGTGCCCTTGATAAAATCAAAGTTTCAAGTAAGTCACTTGGAATGAGTTCATAATGATAATTTAAGACTGCAACGTATAACGGTGTAGCGCAGATTGAAAATAGAACGGCGATTAATCTTAAAATCCTTGAAAATGTAGCGTACATCCAGGAGACGTTATAGTCTTCTGGTGAAATGAAAAAATCGAAATAGGATACTGGAGTAAGTAGCACGCTTGGAGAACCATCAACAAAAATAGCGATTTTTCCATCAATGAGTGCTTTTGTAACTCTATCAGTGCGTTCTGTATTGATATAGAGAGGGAAAATCGATTTTTCACCCATCAATTCTTGTATATAAGCACTATCATTAATTTGATCATATTCAAGAGCGCGTAATGATTCCTCGAGAAAATCTACATTATCTTTTTCAGCGAGGTTGTCTAAATACATCATGACAACTTTTGTTTTGGAAAACTCGCCGATAATCATTTCTTTTGTTTGTAAATCTAAAACAGGAAGACGTTTTCGAACTAAATTAATGTTTGTATCAATATCCTCTACGAAACCTTCTTGTGGTCCAATAACAGTTGATTCGTTTAAAGGAGGGGTTGGTGCACGATAATTATCAATTGCAATGTTTGCAAGCATACATTTTTGATCTTGCTGCTTCAATTGAATAATTGCATGTCCTTTTAAAACCATGTCCTCAATTTTTTGTAAGTCATTCGTAATTGTGATACCACTCATCGGAATATGTTCCTTCAGTTCTTCTAGTGAAGCATTAGGTCGTTCCAAAAGAGTAGGCATTAAATACTTTTGCAATTTCTCCCCATCAAGTGAAGGACGATAGTAAGAAATCCAATATGGCATCGTTTCATCATCAGATGTGTGATAATTAACAAAATCACTAGACTTCTTGAGCTTCTCTATTAAATCTTGTAGTGAATGAATACGGTCTTTTTCTGGCTTCGAAAAATCATAAATACTATTACTTCCAGAGCTTTGTTGTTTATTCTGAGAAGAATCATTTTGTTTCGAGTTTTGCTGTTTCTCATGAGAAGAGTCGTCTTGTTTAGAATTTTGTTGTTTCTTATGAGAGGAATCGTCTTGTTTCAAGTTTTGCTGTTCCTCATGAGAAGAGTCGTCTTGTTTAGAATTTTGTTGTTTCTCATGGGAAGAGTCGGCTTGTTTAGAATTTTGTTGTTTCTCATGAGAAGAGTCGTCTTGCTTAGAATTTTGTTGTTTCTCATGAGAGGAATCGTCTTGTTTCGAGTTTTGTTGTTTCTCATGAGAGGAATCGTCTTGTTTCGAATTTTGCTGTTTCTCATGAGAAGGATCATCTTTTTTAGAATTTTGCTGTTTCTTATGAGAGTAATCATCTTGTTTCGAGTTTTTTTGCTCGCTACTATCACCTTTATTATGTTTCATACTTCTAGTCTGATCTTTGTTCACAATCTCTTGATTACTAGGCTGCTGCTTCGGGTTATCTGCTTCTTTTGTCTCTGTTGAATTTGATTTTTTTTTCTTACGTAGCCAATTCCAAATCATATGTATGCCCTCTTTGATTTTTGTAATATAGTGCTATTTTGTGGCTAATTTTGTATATTATTCATTTATTTATGAAAAGAAGAAGGAGATTGATTTGCATAGAAAAAAACCTTTAGTAAGCAGTTCATACTATAACGGGAAGAGGGAGAGTCTGTGCAAATTGTAAAAAAAGAGAAGTTTGCATTAAATGAGTTTACATTTGAAAATGGTAGGGAAATTCCTGTTCAAATGGGATATGAGACGTATGGTATTTTAAATAGAGAAAGGTCAAATGCCATTTTGGTTTGTCATTATTTTAGTGCAACAAGTCATGCAGCAGGAAAATATACTGTGCATGATGAGGAGTCTGGTTGGTGGGATGGGCTAATTGGACCTGGAAAAGCGATTGATACAAATAAATATTTTGTTATATGTACTGATAATCTTTGTAATGTACAGGTGAAGAACCCGTATGTAATTACAACGGGACCGAAGTCGATTAATCCAGAAACAGGGGAAGAGTATGTTATGGATTTCCCTGTGTTTACCTTTCTTGATGTAGCTCGTATACAATATGAGTTAATAAAAAATATGGGAATCTCAAGGTTACATGCTGTAATAGGGCCGTCGGCGGGTGGAATGATTGCGCAGCAATGGGCTGTTCACTACTCTCATATGGTAGAGCGAATGATTGGCGTTATTACGAACCCGCAAAATCCAACTATAACGTCAGTAAATGTAGCGCAAAATGCGATTGAAGCAATTCAACTAGATCCAAGTTGGAAGGGCGGGAAATATGGAGAAACACAGCCAATGCAGGGGCTTCATTTAGCAAACAGAATGATGTTTATGAACGCGTTTGATGAGCATTTTTATGAAACGGAATTTCCTCGTAACAGTATTGAGGTAGAACCTTATGAAAAGTTTTCTACATTAACATCATTTGAGAAAGAGATAAATAAAGTGACATACAAAAGTATAGAGTTAGTAGATGCAAATTCGTGGATGTACACTGCGAAAGCAGTTTTATTGCATGATATTGCGCATGGATTTTCTTCTTTGGAAGAGGCTCTTTCTAACATAGAAGCGAATGTACTTATGATTCCGTGTAAACAAGATTTACTTCAGCCGTCTCGTTACAATTATAAAATGGTAGACATTTTGCAAAAACAAGGGAAGTATGCGGAGGTCTATGAAATAGAAAGTATAAATGGGCATATGGCGGGAGCGTTAGATATCCATTTATTTGAAAAGAAAGTTTATGAATTTTTAAATCGGAAAGTGTCTAGTTTTGTGTAGAAAATAAATGATGTGAAAAAGGTGCAATATGTGTAGTAGGCACCTTTTTTTACATGATTTGTAGACGGAAAATATATGTAGCGATTGCTATACCGAAGAACGCTATACTAAGTAATAGAAATAAGAATGACATTTCTTGGGGAGATTTTAACTTTTTATTATTTTTCATGCTGAGTACAATAATTGCGGCGGTTAAAAAAATAATGCTCATAATGAAAAGAAAAAGTGTCATTTTAATCGACTCCTTTCATAAAACAAGTATATTGAGGATACAATGCGATAGAGATGTTTGTAAAGAATAAGTTTTACGGAGAAATTGAGAAATAAATTCTCCATTCTTTGCGTTCCTTCTTTTGCATGCTAAAATTGATTAGAAATGGTTGTTTAAAGAAGAAACGAAAGGTTTTATTGTATATAAGGAGGAACGACATATGACAGAAGTAAAAACAATTACAACAGAAGAAGTACAAGAACGTTTAGAAAATGGAGAAACGTTATTTTTAGTAGATGTAAGGGAAGATGAAGAAGTAGCAGCAGGGAAAATTCCAGAAGCGGTACATATTAAAATGGGTGATATCCCAAATAAAGTAGACTTCTTTAATAAAGAGAATGAATATATCTTTATTTGCCGTTCGGGAATGCGCAGTGAGAATGTATGCCATTATTTAAATGAGCAAGGATTTAAAACAGTGAATATGGTTGGCGGTATGCTTCAATATGAAGGCGAAATGAAATAGTTAATTACTAAAAACTTGAAACGAGTCTGTTTCAAGTTTTTTTCTTTTGCATACAGTATACAAAAGGAGGAGGGGGAAATGGGGATTAATTTGCGTAAAGTAAAAATTATTAATAATACAGGAGCTGTTAATGTCGGCGACTGTTATGATATCTCACCTTTAGCTGTAGCGAAAATATACGCGGGTGCTGGAGGATCGAGTGCGGCGATTTTTTTAAATGGAAAAAGGCAGCCAGAAGCGGTGATTAGAACATCAGTATTCCTTCCGCCATTAGCAACGAGCACACGTACATTAGGTTCGTAGAGGAAAGGTAGAGTGTAATTATGCCTGCGCATATAAAAGAGTTTGTTATTGTTAATAATACTGGGAATATATTTACAGGTGACAATTTGAGTGATACTTCATTTACTGCTACGAAATCGTATAGTGGTTCAATGGGGTGTACTTGGATTGATGTTGTTACAGTAATAGGAACAGAGACGAAGCTTTGTTTACAGCCGGGTGATTCTGTGACGACAACATATACACGAGGTACTCCTGCTGGTACTGTAACAGCAACAAATATGGGGCAAAGTGTAAATGCATCGAGTATAGCGCAAGCTGTCCCGAATACAGATAATATGGATTCAATTGCTGGACTCCCTTAAGGAATTAAGGGAGTTTTTATTATTTAAAATAAAAATAGTCTTGGGGATTATTTTTGTAAATAGATTAAGAAGAAGAGGTTTATTTATTATGAAAAAGTTGGTTTTTAGGTGGTGAAAGTGTGAAAAATCGTGATAATAAAGGGAAACAAAATTCATTAAACTCTAATTTCAGAATTTCACCAAATCTTATTGGCCCTACTTTTCCTCCCGTTCCAACGGGATTTATTGGCATTGGGATTACTGGCCCAACAGGTCCACAAGGTCCGACTGGCCCACAAGGACCAAGAGGATTTCAAGGCACAATGGGGGAGATGGGCCCAACAGGACCTCAAGGTGTGCAAGGAATTCAAGGTCCAGTCGGACCAATAGGTGCGACTGGACCAGAAGGACAGCAGGGGCCACAAGGATTGAGAGGACCACAAGGAGAAACTGGAGCGACAGGTTTACAGGGTGTGCAAGGATTACAAGGGCCCATTGGTCCAACAGGTCCGACTGGAGTACAAGGGATACAGGGTGTACAGGGATTACAGGGTCCGATTGGAGCTACCGGACCTGAGGGTTCTCAAGGAATCCAAGGAGTGCAAGGGATACCGGGAGCAACAGGTCCACAAGGGATTCAAGGAGTGCAAGGAATCCAAGGGACAGAGGGACCGAGTGGAAGTACGGGAACAACAGGAGCAACAGGTCAAGGGATTACAGGCCCGACAGGAATAACAGGTCCAACAGGGATAACTGGACCTTCAGGAGGCCCTCCAGGTCCAACTGGCCCGACAGGAGCAACAGGTCCTGGGGGTGGACCGAGTGGAAGTACAGGGGTGACAGGACCAACAGGAGCAACTGGAAATACTGGAGCAACAGGTCAGGGGCTAACCGGTCCGACAGGAAGTACAGGAGAAACAGGTGCGCAGGGGCTACAAGGAATACAAGGAATTCAAGGGCCAATTGGCCCAACAGGTCCAGAAGGGCCACAGGGAATTCAAGGTATCCCTGGTCCGACGGGAGTAACTGGTGAGCAAGGGATCCAAGGTGTTCAGGGGATTCAAGGAATAATGGGAGCAACCGGAGATCAAGGCCCACAAGGTATACAGGGAGCTATAGGACCTCAAGGTGTAACAGGAGCAACCGGAGATCAAGGTCCACAAGGTATACAAGGAGTACCAGGTCCATCAGGAGCAACGGGACCACAAGGAGTTCAAGGGATACAAGGTCCGATGGGTGAGATAGGCCCAACAGGTCCAGAAGGCCCAGAGGGACTTCAAGGCCCGCAAGGAATACAAGGAGTGCCAGGTCCAGTTGGAGCAACGGGTCCAGAGGGGCCACAGGGGATACAAGGCATACAAGGACCGGTAGGAGCAACGGGCCCACAAGGCCCACAAGGAATACAGGGAATACAAGGTGTGCAAGGGATAACGGGAGCAACAGGAGCACAAGGAGCAACCGGAATTCAAGGGATACAAGGGGAAATAGGAGCAACCGGTCCAGAGGGCCCGCAAGGAGTGCAAGGTGCTCAAGGGGCAATTGGTCCAACAGGTCCGATGGGGCCACAGGGAGTGCAAGGAATTCAAGGGATTCAAGGAGCAACAGGTGCACAAGGAGTGCAAGGACCACAAGGAATTCAAGGGATACAAGGTCCGACGGGAGCGACAGGAGATACGGGAGCAACTGGGGCGACAGGGGAAGGAACTACAGGTCCAACAGGGGTAACGGGACCTTCAGGAGGACCAGCAGGACCGACTGGCCCAACGGGACCATCAGGTCCGACAGGAGTGACAGGTCCATCCGGTGGGCCACCTGGACCGACCGGAGCAACCGGTTCGACAGGGGCAACCGGAGATACCGGAGCGACAGGGCCGGTTGGAGTGACAGGAGCGACAGGAGAAACGGGAGCAACCGGAGTGACGGGTTTACAGGGTCCACAAGGAATACAAGGTGTGCAAGGAGAAATAGGTCCAACAGGCCCGCAAGGAATTCAAGGTCCACAAGGGATACAAGGAGTAACTGGGGCGACGGGAGATCAAGGTCCACAAGGAATACAAGGTCCTCAAGGAATTCAAGGGCCAACTGGACCACAAGGAATTCAAGGAGAACAAGGTCTACAAGGGATACAAGGAGTAACCGGGGCGACGGGAGCACAAGGACCACAGGGAATTCAAGGGATACAAGGAATCCAAGGTCCGACCGGTCCACAAGGCCCAACTGGAATACAAGGAGTGCAAGGGGAAATAGGTCCAACAGGTCCTCAAGGAGTGCAAGGCTTACAAGGTCCACAAGGCCCAACCGGGGACACGGGTGCAACAGGAGCGCAAGGCCCACAGGGAATTCAAGGACCAACGGGAGTCACGGGAGCGACCGGAGCAACCGGAGCAACAGGGCTACAAGGAATTCAAGGCCCGCAAGGAATTCAAGGTCCAACCGGAGCGACGGGAGTAACCGGTTCACAAGGAATCCAAGGTCCAACAGGCCCAACCGGAGCCACTGGAGCGACCGGGGCGACTGGAGTTAGTACAACTGCAACGTATGCATTTGCGAATAATACATCAGGAAGTGTTATTTCTGTTTTATTAGGCGGTACAAATATCCCATTACCAAACAATCAAAATATTGGACCAGGAATAACCGTTAGTGGTGGAAATACTGTATTTACAGTTGCCAATGCAGGGAATTATTATATAGCCTATACAATTAATTTAACAGCAGGATTACTTGTAAGTTCGCGTATAACTGTAAATGGAAGTCCGCTTGCGGGAACGATAAACTCCCCAGCAGTGGCTACTGGTTCATTTAGTGCAACAATAATTGCTAATTTGCCTGCTGGAGCTGCCGTTAGTTTGCAATTATTTGGAGTAGTTGCACTGGCTACATTATCTACGGCAACGCCAGGAGCTACTCTAACGATTATTAGATTAAGTTAATAAGTAGAAAACCTTGGAACTTTTATGTTTCAAGGTTTTTTTATCCCAGTATTTGAGAGTAACTCTCGCTAATCAGAGGGGAATGGATAACTTCCTATTGTTTAAAGTTTCACTTTATTCACCTTAGCAAAAACATCGCAGTTCGAAAATATATTATAATAGAATGAAAAGAAAGAAATTTGGCAGAAAGGGAGGGTGGCGATGCAGGAGATGGTTAAAGACTTTTTTGGACGCCCACTTCAAGATTTACGCATATCTGTCATTGATCGTTGCAATTTTAGATGTACATATTGTATGCCAGCAGAAGTATTTGGGCCTGATTATGCTTTTTTGAAAGATGAGTTTTTACTGACGTTTGATGAAATTGAACGTTTGGCAAAAGTGTTTGTTAGCATCGGTGTACGAAAAATTAGACTTACTGGTGGCGAACCACTGCTTCGTAAAGATTTAACAAAACTTATTGCACGTCTCGTGAAAATTGACGGGCTAGTAGATATAGGGTTAACGACAAATGCAATTCATTTAACGAAGCAAGCGAAGGCATTAAAAGAAGCTGGATTACATAGAGTGAATGTTAGTTTAGATGCGATAGATGATGATACATTTAGAAATATTAATGGTCGAAATATTAATACGAAACCTGTGATTAAGGGCATTATAGCAGCAAAAGAGGCAGGGCTTGAAGTAAAAGTAAATATGGTTGTGAAAAAAGGGATGAACGATCATCAAGTACTACCGATGGCTGCATATTTTAAAGAACAAGGAATCACGCTTAGATTTATTGAGTTTATGGACGTTGGTAGTACGAATGGATGGAATTTTGATCAAGTAGTTACGAAGCGGGAATTAATTGAGACAATTCATGGAGTGTATCCGCTTGAGCAAGCTGAAGCGCATTATTTTGGTGAAGTTGCGAAACGATATCGGTATGTTGGAACAAATGTAGAGGTCGGTTTTATTACTTCTGTTTCTGAGTCGTTTTGTTCTTCTTGTACGAGAGCGAGAATTTCGGCGGATGGAAAGTTCTATACTTGTTTGTTTGCGACGGAAGGATTGGATATAAGGGAACTTCTTAGAGATAATCTTTCGGATGAAGAGCTATTACATGTTATACAAGATGTATGGATGAATAGAAAAGATAGATATTCAGATGAACGGACAGAAGAAAGTGCAAAAAATCGTCCGAAAATTGAAATGTCTTATATAGGAGGATAAGGAAGGGGGCTATCGTATGCAGGAGCGATATTCAAGACAAATATTATTTCCTGGTGTTGGAGAAGAAGGGCAGCGAAAAATAAGAGAGAAGCATGTGCTTATTATCGGCGCTGGTGCCCTAGGTGCGGCAAATGCAGAAGCGATTGTTAGAGCAGGTGTTGGAAAAGTAACGATTGCAGATCGTGATTATGTAGAATGGAGCAATTTACAAAGACAACAATTATATACAGAAGAAGATGCAAAGCAGTATAAACCGAAGGCGGTAGCGGCAGCAGAACATTTAAAAGCGATTAATTCTGAGGTGGAAATTAATCCAGTTGTAACTGATGTAACGGTGCAAGAAATGGAAGAACTAGTGAATAGTGTAGACTTAATATTAGATGCGACAGATAATTTTGAAACGCGTCTTCTCATTAATGATATTTCACAAAAGTATAATATTCCGTGGATATATGGTGGTTGTGTCGGAAGTTACGGAGTGACTTATACAATTTTACCAGGGAAAACACCGTGTTTCCGCTGTTTAATGGAGCATCCGGCGAGTGGAGCAACATGTGATACAGTTGGTATTATACAGCCAGCGGTGCAGTTAGTAGTTGCGCATCAAATAACAGAAGCATTGAAAATATTAGTAGAAGACTTTGGTGCGCTTCGTGAAACGATGCTATCGTTTGACCTTTGGAATAATCAGCAGATGGCATTTAAAGTGAATAGGCAGAAAAAAGATACGTGTTTATCTTGTGGAAGATTACGTACATATCCGAGTTTAACATTTGAAGCACAAACGAAAACGGAAGTGTTATGTGGGCGGAATACAGTACAAATTCGTCCAGGGATGCGGAAAGATTTTAATTTAGAAGAAACTAAAAAGCGCTTACAAAAAAGTGTAGAGGTAAAGGCAACACCTTATTTATTATCATTCCCGATAGAAGAATATCGATTTGTTCTATTTACAGATGGTAGGGCGTTTATTCATGGGACAAATGATATGAATGTAGCGAAAAGTTTATATGCAAGATATATAGGTTGAACCTAAAGGAAATCCTTTAGGTTCAACGGAGAGGATTACGAATTTCTCGTATAATCGCCACTTTTTCCACCTGTTTTTTCAAGTAAGTACGTTTCACCAATAATCATACTTTTATCAACAGCTTTACACATATCATACACGGTAAGAGCCGTAGCAGAAGCAGCTGTTAAAGCTTCCATTTCAACGCCAGTGCTACCTTCTGTTTTAACTTTTACTTCAATAAGTAATCGATATTGTTCATTTGATTGTTGCCAATCGAAAGAAACGTCAACACCTTTTAATAATAAAGGATGGCACATTGGGATAATATCAGAAGTGCGTTTTGCAGCCATAATGCCTGCGATTTGGGCAACTGCTAATACGTCACCTTTCCCAATTTCATTGTGAGAGATTTTATCGTAAATTTCTTTCGTAACTACAATGCTAGAGCACGCAATTGCTGTTCGAACGGTTGTTTTTTTGTCGCTTATATCAACCATCTTCGCGCGTCCTTGGTCATTAAAGTGTGTGAATGAAGACATGGAATTCCTCCTTGAAGTAATTTCTGTTTAATATATAAAGTTTAATCGAGATAAAAAAAATTGCAAATATGAGGTGAGAAACGATGGTAGAAAAACGAATTCCAATTCAAGTTGCTGAGGCAGTAGAGCGGGTAATGAAATATGCGAAGCATGGTGAAGTAGAAGAAGTTTCTATTACGGAAAGTTACGGGAGAATTCTTGGGGAAGGTGTTGTCTCAGATCATGACGTTCCTCATTTTGATCGTTCTCCTTACGATGGTTTCGCAATTCGAGCAGAAGATACGAAAGAAGCGAATCAAGAGAATCCAGTTGAATTTGAAGTGATAGGAGAAATTGGAGCGGGGTCTGTTTTTGTAGAAGAGGTAGGTTCTTTTGAAGCAGTTCGTATTATGACGGGAGCAGCTATTCCAGAGGATTGCAATGCAGTCGTAATGCTAGAACTGACAGAAGGATTTGAGAAGAACGGAAAAACATATATGAGGTTAAAGCGTCCTTTTAATAGTGGTGACAATGTGTCATTTAAAGGAGAAGATATAAAACAAAATCAAGTTCTCGTTAAGAAAGGTGTTGCAATTAATCCAGGTGTTGCTGCGCTATTAGCGACGTTTGGATATAGTACTGTGAAAGTTGTAAAACAGCCTGTTGTCGGTATTGTAACGACAGGGAGTGAATTACTAGAAGTACACGAGTCGTTAGAGCCAGGAAAGATTAGAAATAGTAACTCTTATATGATTGCCGCTCAAATTATGAAAGCTGGTGGAAAGGTCCGATATTATGGCCAACTTGCTGATGAGCTAGATGCATGTTTTACAGCTGTTCAATCGGCGATGGAGGAGGTTGATATTTTAATTACAACAGGCGGTGTTTCGGTAGGAGATTATGACTACTTACCAGCTATATATGAAAGATTACAGGCGAATGTCCTCTTTAATAAAATAGCTATGAGACCAGGAAGTGTAACGACAGTAGCTGAAGTTGATGGGAAGTTACTTTTCGGTTTATCAGGAAATCCGTCCGCTTGTTATGTGGGCTTTGAATTATTTGTGCATCCGATTATAAAAACGTATTTGTATGCGAAGGAGCCTCACGTATATAGAGCTGATGCTATTTTACAAAAAGATTTTCCAAAGCCAAATCCATTTACTCGTTTCGTAAGAGCAAACGTGACGATCGTGGATGGGGCATTACAAGCGATGCCGGTCGGTTTAGATAAATCGAGTGCGGTCTCTTCACTTGCGGATGCAAATGCGTTTATCGTGTTGCCCGGAGGAACGAGAGGATTTGAGGCAGGGATGAAAGTATCCGTATTATTGTTAGAGCATTCGGAGGGATGTGATTGGCCTTGGGCAAAGCCTCTTCAATCATACAAATAGTAGGGTATCAAAATAGCGGGAAAACAACACTTGTAGAGAAAGTTGTGCATGCTTTAGCCGAAAGCGAAATGAAAGTTGCTACAATTAAACATCACGGGCACGGAGGTTTTCCAGAAGTAGCACAAAAAGATAGTGAAAGACACAGAAAAGCCGGTGCTGTCGTAAGTAGTGTAGAAGGTGCGGGATTACTTTCACTTTCTTCGTTAAGAGAGGAATGGTCCTTACAAGAAATTATTCGCTTATATGAGTTTTTTGAAGTGGATACAATTTTAATAGAGGGCTATAAAAAAGAGAACTATCCGAAAGTAGTGTTACTTCGTTCTGCGGAAGACGTTGAACTTGTACATAAAGTAGAAAATGTAGTAGCGGTTATTACGTGGTATAATGCGCCGGTAAATTTACGAGAAGAATATAAAGTATTTCATATAACAGAAGAAAAGTTGTACATAGACTGGTTTTTACAAACGGTTAGGAGTGCGAAATGATAAATACATATTATGAAGTAATTGATACAGAAATCTCGATTGAAGAGGTAGCGAAGAAAGTAATGCGCCGTGAATGCGGTGCTGTTACAACGTTTATTGGAACGGTTAGGGAGTTTACGAAAGGGCGTCGTACATTATACTTAGAGTATGTCGCTTATAAGACGATGGCAGAAAAGATGTTACAGAAAATAGGCTTAGAAGTGAAGGAGAAATGGCCAGATACACACGTTGCGATTACGCATCGCATCGGTACATTGCAAATTTCTGATATCGCGGTTGTTGTGGCTGTTTCAACGCCGCATCGTAAAGCGGCCTATGAAGCGAATGAATATATTATGGAACGCATAAAACAAATCGTTCCCATTTGGAAAAAGGAGTTTTGGGAAGATGGTGACTCGTGGATTGGTGACCAATTAGAAAAAACGCCATATCCGGCGGGAGAGCCTGGGAAGGAGTTATAAGTATGATTCGAGTATTGTTATTTGCGCACTTGCAAGAAGAAGCAGGAACAAGTGAATTACGAATAGAGAAAGAAAATATTACGGTTGCAGAGTTAAAAGATATTGTTGCCAATGAATATAATGTACCAGTATCAGCGCCAATTATGGTTGCAATTAATGAAGAATACGCAAATGAAGATGATAAAATTCAATCTGGTGATGTTGTTGCACTCATACCGCCAGTGAGCGGTGGTTAATATTGGATTCATTAAAACGACTTTCCTGAATAGGGGAAGTCGTTTTTTTATGGTATTTTTGAGAACACTAATTTATAGAACAAGGAGGGCATTATGAAAAAAATATGTGTAATGATGACGATGATATGTTCTATCTTTCTCTTTTCTCCAAGCGACTCTTTGGCGAAAGAATCGAAAGAACAACTTTTAGAGAGTACGCTCTTAAATCGATATTACTCCGTTATAAGGCAAGCGACAGAAGATCAATATGAATGCGATTCAGTTATAAATATAAAGCGTCTCGGCAAGAAAGATGAATTCGTTCCTCGATTTGAAGTGACGCTACAATTTCTTACTTTTCAAGGTGCACATAATCCGCCAAATGACAAAGTTACACTTACTTTGGAAGATAATTTAGATCACATAAAGATCAAGAAAGTGGAAAGAGAAAAAAATGTTTCTAGTGCGATCGCAGAAAAGGTTTGCGCACAAGCGAAAGAAAAAATGAAAGCACACTCTAACAGTGTAGAGCGGTAACTGATGACATTTCGTAAAGAAAGGTAATGAGCCATGGATATATTTTTAGCGATTTTACCAGCTATATTTTGGGGAAGTATTGTGCTATTTAACGTGAAACTGGGCGGTGGACCGTATAGTCAAACGCTTGGCACAACGCTTGGTGCACTTATTTTCTCGATTGTTGTTTATATTTTTGTAAAGCCAGTATTTACTCCTACCGTTATTGGAGTTGGAATTGTGTCAGGTTTATTTTGGGCACTTGGTCAGGCGAATCAATTGAAAAGTATTGATTTAATGGGTGTTTCGAGGACGATGCCAATTTCAACAGGACTGCAATTAGTTGCGACGACTTTATTTGGCGTTATCGTATTTCATGAATGGTCCACGACAATTTCAGTCGTCCTTGGAATTTTAGCGCTCGTTTGTATTCTTATCGGTGTTATTTTAACGTCACTTCAAAGTGAAGAAGAAAAAAATGCAGAGCAAGCAGCAAATTTTAAAAGGGGCATCATAATTTTATTAATTTCAACAGTCGGTTATTTAGTTTACGTAGTAGTTATTAGGCTATTTAACGTAGATGGTTGGTCGGCTTTATTACCACAAGCAGTTGGTATGGTGTTAGGAGGTATTTTACTTACGTTTAAACATCATCCATTTAATAAATATGCGATACGAAATATTATTCCAGGATTAATTTGGGCAGCTGGAAATATGTTTTTATTCATTTCGCAGCCGCGTGTCGGAGTCGCAACAAGCTTTTCACTATCGCAAATGGGAATTGTTATTTCGACGCTTGGCGGGATTCTTATATTAGGCGAAAGAAAAACGAAACGTCAATTAACAGGTATCGTTGTTGGGATCGTTTTTATTATTGCAGCTGGAATTATGTTAGGAATTGCAAAAGGTTAAGGAGGTATTGAAATGTATAGTGATTTAGAAGGGAAAGTCGTCGTTATTACAGGATCAGCAACGGGTCTCGGAAGAGCGATGGGAGTAAGGTTTGCTAAGGAGAAAGCAAAGGTCGTTATTAACTATCGCTCACGAGATTCAGAAGCGAATGATGTGTTAGAAGAAATTAAAAAGGTAGGCGGAGAAGCGATTGCTGTAAAAGGTGATGTGACGGTCGAGGCAGATGTTATGAATCTCATTCAATCTGCTGTGAAAGAGTTTGGTACGCTCGACGTTATGATTAATAATGCAGGAATAGAAAACGCGGTACCGTCGCATGAAATGCCGTTAGAAGATTGGAATAAAGTAATCAATACAAATTTAACAGGCGCTTTTTTAGGAAGCCGTGAAGCGATTAAATATTTTGTGGAACACGACATTAAAGGATCTGTCATTAATATGTCTAGCGTTCATGAGAAAATTCCGTGGCCACTATTCGTGCACTACGCAGCAAGTAAGGGCGGTATTAAACTTATGACAGAAACGTTAGCGTTAGAATATGCACCAAAAGGTATTCGAGTAAATAATATTGGACCAGGTGCAATTAATACGCCAATTAATGCCGAAAAGTTTGCTGATCCAAAACAGCGGGCTGACGTAGAAAGTATGATACCGATGGGCTATATTGGGAAACCGGAAGAAATTGCAGCGGTAGCAACTTGGCTCGCTTCATCAGAGGCGAGTTATGTAACGGGAATTACGCTATTTGCAGATGGTGGAATGACGTTATATCCATCGTTTCAAGCTGGGCGTGGGTAATATAAAAGGACGAAGAGATAAAACTCTTCGTCCTTTTTTTACAAAAAAAATAGCGGTCAGCTATTTTAAATTTAGTGATTAATTGTATCTTGAAGAAATTCTGTTGCTTGATGTTCAGTAACATTTTGTACGAGCGCGACTTCGCTGATCATCATTTTTCGTGCATTATCTAGCATTTGTTTTTCGCTCGCATTTAATGTTCTCTCTTTATTACGGCGAAGTAAATCCCGAACCACTTCTGCGCTATCTTGTAAATTGCCATTTTTCATTTTTTCCATATTCATTGTATATCTTTGTTTCCATGAGAGTGATGGGTCTGACTCCCCGTTTTGAAATTCAAGAAGTATATCATCTAACGTACCTCGATCAACGATATAACGAATACCTGATTTTTTTAATTGTTCCATCGGAAGCATTACTTGCATATCTTTACTAATGATGCGTATCACACAATATTGACGTGAAGTACCTAATATTTCTTTCTCTTCAATTGCTTCGATAATTCCTGCACCGTGCATTGGATAAACGATTTTATCACCAATTTGAAACAAATCATCCACCTCCATATGTGGTAACCACTTTTAATGATAACATAAGTTCGTAAAAATGTCAAATTTTATATAATACCATATTGAATACATTTGAGTCAATATGTAAAAGGTCTTTTTTTATGTATTTTTTTATGGTTTTATGTGAAATAAATATAGGTGACTTTTTTAGAAAAATAGTACAGGGTGAAGAAGGGGCATATCCACTTATTTTTAAGCATAAAATGTAAAATCGCTAATACAATATACCTAAATCCGTTCTTTGCAAAGGAGGGAGAGAAGGTGGGGCACACAATAAAAATTGATATTACAAATAAAGTTGTAGCTAAATTTAGATCAAATTATTTGGAATTATATACGAGTAAATTTATGATAGGTAAGTTTTATGTCTATACTGAAGATAAACAATATGTGTTAGAAGACGGATATATATATGAAAATGGAAAGTTTTATCGCATCATAGATACGCACCGTGGCAATAATCAAGCGGCGGAGGGCTGCGATCTAGGATGGTGTGAACATGATTCGTGTGAAAGTGTTTGATGAAAGTCACGAAAAAGACTTAGAAGACGCTGTAAATGTGTTTTTGAAAAAGATTGATGATAGTCACTTTGTAGATATTAAGTACCAAGTTGGTGTTTCTATTAACGATGATGAAAACCAAATTTATTGTTTTTCAGCAATGATTGTTTATAAAGCATAAAAAAGAGCTGGGTGAGCCAGCTCTTTTTTATGCTTTATCCCGCATTAACGGGCAGTAAGACTCCCACCTCAAAATTTAGCGCATACGAGGAAGTTAGGTGGGAGGCAATTGCCCGTAAAAGCCCGATTGGTTCAACTAATAATCAGTGGGGGATGAATAAAACCCCCCACTGATTAAAGTTTCACTTTATGTTGGGACAACATGGGTTGGTAATACGTTCATAATAGATTGGGGTGCGCCTAATTTTTTTGTCGCTAAAAGGTTTGCCTCTGTTTCATGATCTTGGGCATCTTTACACATACCGAGGTGATAACGATCACCTAAAAATGGATCAATATAAAAACCGTTTTTGAATACTTTATCATTCGGATGTTTTTCATGGTGAATGTCAGAACAGTTAATGCAATAGAACATAGCTTTCATCCCGATACGATAAACTTAACTAAATCTATATAATTCAATCAAATTTACACAAGTTAGTGCTTCATCGTGTTCTCGCAACCCCGAAGGGACGAGGGGTATAACACTCCACACGAGGCAGTATCGTTACCTCCTATTATCAAGCATTTATTTTACCCATCTTGATAAATTTATCGCAGCATTTACATCCCTATCATGATGGCTATTGCACCTAACACAACGCCACTCACGTATTTTTAAACTCCACTGTCCTTCTGGTTGGACTGAATGGTCGTATTTAACGCCGCAACATGAGCAAATCTTACTTGAGGCGAACCATTTATCAGCTTTTACATACTCAGTGCCGTACTTCTCACACTTGTATGATAAACATTGAAAGAAGAAGTTTAATTTTTGAAATGAAAATGCTTTTGATAGTTTTTTGTTTTTTAACAGGTTTGAGATAGATAAGTCTTCCACAACAATCCTCATTGGTTTGGTTTTCACCAATGTAGCTGTTGCTTGATGGATATGGTTATTTCGGATATTCGTAATTTTCCTAGATAACCGCAGGTGCTCAGCTTTAGCTTTTTCATATCCGACAGATTGAATTTTTACACCTTTTTTAAATCTCCTAGACATATCTCTTTGTGCTGACTTTTTCCTTTTCAAAAGTTTTTTAACCTTAGCATCTTTGTTTATATTTCGTTCTTTCATACCATTAGAAGCTACAAAAAGCTCTTTTAAACCAACATCCACACCAATCGACTCATCGGTTAGTTCTTGTGATTCAAAGTCTTCTTGGAACCCTACACTCATCCACCAGTGACGACCATCAAAGGTAACTCTTGGATTTGATGGTTTTTTATTTCTTGGTAGTTGTTGGCTTGTTTTCACTTCTCCAATAGACTGAATATGAACTACTTTCTTTCCTATAACCAGTCTTTCATAATTGGCATAAAATCCTTGGATTAAATCTTTTTTGGATTTATAAGAAGTGTGATAACCATTTTTGTACTTTTTGAACGAATTTTTTCTCGCCTTATCAAAATCTTTTGAAGCCTGTTTGGGAACTTGTGCATTGATGTCTTCTAACCACTCATATCTCTTTCGCTTCTTGATCTTTGTAAATCGTTTCTGTAAAGCTAACTGTGAAACAGATTTTCCAAATAGCTTATAGTATCTATCACTCATTCTTTTACAATAGTTATAAGCAAATCTTGCAGCACCAGCATGGTTTCTAAGCACTTTTTCTTGTTCAGGCGTTGGAATTAGTCTGACTTTCTTCGCCAATATCATCAGAATTTAACTCCTTTAATGAAAGATTTGTTCTTCTGAATAGTAGCGTGTTCCACTAGCATTCTCCTGAGAGCACTCGGATGCAAACCTGTTAATTCTGATACTTGACTAACTCGTAAAAATTTCATTATTATCCTTACCTCATTGAATTTAACATAGCACATACGTTCGATAGATTCAATGAGGTTTGATAGATTTAATTAAATGTATCTCGTTCAACTAAGGGCGCAATTCCTTAGCCAGTTCTCTTATGAACTTCTCATGTTTTCACATGAGCGCAGACTATATGTTTATCTCTTTAGAGATAGAGGATTTTTCCACCACCATAGGCTTGTGGTGTACTCTCGTCAGTTATACGAGATAGTCGTTGAACGTTCATCTTATCCATTTTGACTTAGATGATTCGAGGCGGAAGACCCATTGTTCTAATGTTTAGGATTTAACCTTGCATCATCTGATTGATTTTTTCTGCTTTCGCAACATTCACGCTCGCCATTTCTAGCCACGTTGTAGTTCAATCAGCTTTAGGGATTGCCCGCAGTTAACCCTCCCTACTAGCCAATCACTTGACTAGCAGGGCTTACTGATATATTTAATTAACTTTGGTTATAATTGGTTAAATAAATCGTAACAGTTAGTTACCCTTTTTATTTTGTTTGAAAAAAGTGAGTCGGTAGTCATTTCGCTCCTAAGGAAATGTTGAGGAGAAGAGAAATAACTACCTACTCAAATGGTGGGCATATTCCTTCTGATTTTTTATATCTTGCGTATTGCCTCTTGAGGGAAGGAGGAGAGACGATGTACGCATGATATAAGTAAGGCACTTCTTTCAATATGAATGATGGAGTTTCATGTTGAGAGAAGTTTTTATTTTTTATTGCCTTTGTGAGTATATTATGAGGGAATGCTGAGAGGGTGTTTGTCCTGTTGAAAAAATGTTGAGAATTTCTCAACGGTAAAAAGAATTAGTGTTGACATGAAACTAAAAGGTGTTATATCATTCAAATACAACTAAAAGGTGTTATGTTTTAATGCCGGATAAAGGAGCTAAAAAAATGACTCAACAAAATACATTAAACGATATTAAACAAACAATCGTTTTTAACGCGTCTATTCAAAAAGTATGGAATGTAGTGTCAACTGCAGAAGGAATTGCATCATGGTTTATGCCGAATGATTTTGAATTAGAGGTAGGACATGAGTTTCATGTTCAATCACCATTTGGACCGTCACCATGTAAAGTGTTAGAAATTGATGAACCAAACCATTTATCTTTCTCATGGGACACAGATGGCTGGGTTGTTTCATTCCATTTGAGAGACTTAGGAGAGAATAAAACAGAATTTACATTAATTCACGGCGGTTGGAAACATCCTGATGAAATTCTGCCGAAAGCGAATGCGAAGAGCTCTATTATTCGTGATAGAATGAATGGCGGCTGGGTAGCGATTGTAAATGAAAAACTGAAAAAGGTTGTTGAAGGATAAATGTCTTCGTCAGCAGCGAAATATGATGTATTTCAAGCAATTGCTGATCCGACCCGCCGAGAAGTGTTACGGTTATTAAGTGATAAAGAGTTACCAATTTCAAAAATAACGGATCATTTTCCGATGAGTCGTACGGCTGTTGTGAAGCATCTTTATATTCTTTCAGAAGCGAATTTAGTAAGTGGAAGAAAGAGTGGAAGAGAGAAGATATATTGTTTGCAGCCGGAGCCGTTAGAAGAATTAAAGCAGTGGCTCTCATATTATGAACGATTTTGGGATAATAAATTGTCCGTGCTTAAACATATTGTGGAGAATGAAGAATAAAAGAGGATGACCATTTGGGTCATCCTCTTTATTATTGCTCACTTGTTTGTGTAGCTGGTTTTAATAAGAGCCAAGCAATAATTAATGTAAATACTGCTAATACGAAAGTACTCATATAAATAACGTGTACACTTGCTGCTAATGCAGATTGTGATTCAGTTGCTACGTTTGCTGTAGTTCCGCCGTGTCCGCCAGATACAAGATCAAGGTTTTTAATACCACGTGCGTGAATCATCGTATTGAAGATTGTACCGAATATTGCAGCACCTAACGTTTGACTAAATGTATTAATAAATGTGTTTAAACCAACGGCTGTTCCGCGTGTATGAGCTGGTACGGCTGCTTGAATTGTTACCATGTAAATAGGTGTCACAAGCCCCATGCCTAAGCCGAATAATCCGACTGCAACATAAATAAGGAACGATGGTGAATTTGTTGACAATGTAAATAATAAGAAGGTAGCAACTGATAAAATGCTAGCTCCAAGTAAAATAATTTGTTTCGTTTGTAATTTGCCAACTAAGTTACCGGAGAACATAGCACCGAACGTCCACATAACAGGAATTGGCATTAAAATGAGTCCAGCATCTGTCGCATTTTTTCCTAATACACCTTGGCTCCAAATTGGAAGGTACATTGTAATACTAATAATCATCGCACCGGCAATAAGAGTTAATATGTTTATCGTAGATAATGTACGGTTAGAGAAAAGTGCTAGCGGAATTAATGGTTCCGGAGATTTTTTCTCGATGTATAAGAAAATAATGAATGACACAGCCGCAAAGATTAATAGACCGATGATTGTAATGTCTCCCCAGTTTTGCTTACTGCTACCTGTTAATAATGCGTATAGTAAAGCAATTGTACTTAATGAGAAGACTGTCGCACCAAGATAGTCGATATGCTGCTTGGCGGCAGACTTAACAGATTCCTTATAAGAAGTGGCAAACATTAAGCAAGCGATAATTCCGAAAGGAACGTTTAAGAAGAAAATATAACGCCAAGAAAGAGAATCAACTAAAAAACCACCTACTAACGGCCCGACAACACCAGATACACCCCAAACGGCACTCATCCAGCCCTGTGCTTTCGCGCGGTCTTTCGCTTCGCTATATAAGTCTCCAATAATCGTCATTGTGATTGGCATAACAGCGCCAGCGCCTATACCTTGAAGAGCACGGAAGAAGATTAATTGTTCCATCGATGTAACGACACCGCAAAGTGCAGAGCCGATTAAAAAGATTGTAGCTCCGATAAGCAGAACTTTTTTACGACCGAATAAATCAGCCAATTTTCCGTATATTGGAGTCGAAACCGCTGTGGCAAGCATATAAATTGCGTAAACCCAGCTAACAAGTTCGACGCCTGACAAATCACTCGTTATACGAGGGATTGCTGTACTAACAATCGTTCCTTCTACGGCAGAAAGAAACGTCATTAGCATTAAAGACACCATGACTTTTTTTCTCATATGTTTTCCCCTTACCCTTTTTTAAATATTCAACAATATAAAATATAAAGGTACTAAGGTATATAAAGCAACAAATAAGTAATGGGAAGTTAGGAGGAGTGTATATTTGTCGCTTATTGTCGGTAAGTCGATATATTTGAGAAATCGCCGATATAAGTTGCAGAATCGCTGATATTTTTGAAACATCGCTGATATAAGTCGTGGAATCGCTGATATAATTTCGTGTACCTATAAAAAAGAAACAGGAATCCTGTTTCTTTTTTAATATTGCATTTTCGCATTTTCTCCAGCTGTAGTTCCAGCAATTCTACCAGTAACGAGAGCAGATGTAATGTTATAACCGCCCGTATAACCGTGAATATCAAGAACTTCTCCGCAGAAATATAAGCCATTCGTGAATTTAGAAGACATTTCTTTCGGATTAATTTCTTTAACAGATACGCCTCCGCCAGTAACGAATGCTTTTTCAATTGACTGCGTACCATTTACATTCACAGTAAATTCTTTAAAGTCTTTCACAAGTGCACGAATCTTTTCATGAGAAACTTGTCCAGCTTGTTCGCTACCGTCAATTTCATTTTTTTCTAATAAGAATAGGAAGTAACGCTCGGGAACGTATCCTTTTAACACGTTTTTAATTCCTTTTTTCGGATCTTCTTTCATTTGTTTCAGCATGCGCTGGAATAGTTGTTCACTATTTTCTTCTGGTAATGCATCAATACTCATTTGTATTGTATTCGTTTTAAACTTTTTCAGTGCTTTCACGACGAATTGACTACAGCGAAGAGCAGCAGGACCAGATAGGCCGAAATGAGTGAAGAGCATGTCCATTTTGTGAGAAATGATAGCTTTTCCTTTCGGGTTTAATACGCTTAAGTTTATATCACGTAAAGCAAGACCTTGTAATGAGCGATCACGTATAAACGGCTCGTTTGAAAGGATTGGTACTTCTGTTGGAAATAATTCTGTAATTGTATGACCACCTTTTTCAGCCCAAGCGTATCCGTCTCCAGTAGAACCAGTTTGAGGAACAGATTTTCCGCCAACAGCGATAACGACGTGATTCGTTTCTAACACTTCGCCTGTTTGTAATACAACTGCTTTCGTTTGACCATTTTCATATTCAATCGTTTCAACAGGTGTATTCGTACGGATTTTTACACCTAAATCTTTTAATCGTGTTAAAAGTGCGTCTACTACCGATTGCGCTTTGTTTGATACAGGGAACATACGGCCATGATCTTCTTCTTTCAATTTTACCCCGAGATTTTCGAAGAATGTAATAATATCTTCATTATTAAAAATAGAAAAAGCGCTGTATAAGAAGCGGCCGTTTCCTGGTATATGTTTAACGATTTCATCAAGTGGTAGACGGTTCGTTACGTTACAACGACCACCACCAGAAATCGCAAGTTTGCGCCCTAGTTTATTTCCTTTATCAAGAAGTAAGACATTTGCGCCTTCTTCTGCAGCACCGATTGCAGCCATTAGCCCAGAAGGCCCGCCACCGATTACAATAACATCATAATGCATAATATATCGACCTCATTTTCTACATTTCCTGCCTAAAAGAATAGCATGTTTTCCCTTAAAAGAAAAATAGAGTGAAGTACTGCTTGAGGGGAGAATTGTGGTACAATACAAAAGTTAGAGTTCAGCGTTATATAGGAAGTAGGAGGATTTTCGTATGTCCGATTCAAAATTTCTGCGCGGAACGCTTATTGTGACGTTAGGGACATTTTTAGTAAAGTTCTTAGGCATGATTTACGTCTTTCCGTTTCATGCATTAGTAGGCACAGAAGGCGGAACGCTCTATACATATGGATATATTCCATATACGATATTTTTAAGTATTGCAACGGCAGGGGTGCCGCTTGCTGTTTCAAAGTTTGTTTCCAAATATAATGCACTTGGAGATTATAAAACGAGCCGAAGAATGTTCCGCTCGGGAATGGTTATGATGATAGTAACAGGAGTTCTTTCCTTCTTAGTACTGTACATGACCGCACCATTATTTGCAGAAGCAATGCTTGGTAAACAAAGTTTACAAAATAAGGTAGAAGAAGTTACGACGATTATTCGCCTCGTAAGTTTCGCACTTATTGTTGTACCGGCAGCAAGTTTGATTCGTGGTTATTTCCAAGGTCACCAATCGATGGGACCGACTACGGTGTCACAAATTATTGAACAAATTATTCGTATCGTCTTTTTACTAGCGGGTAGTTTCATCGTTATTAAAATACTTGGCGGTACAGTAGCAACAGCAGTCGGAGTTGCGACATTCGCTGCATTCGTTTCAGCAGTTGGAGCACTCGGCGTATTAATTTGGTACTGGTTAAAACGTAAAAAATATTTGGATCAATATTTAATTGAACAAACTGTACCAGAATCGACAGTAAGTACCGTTCAATTGTTTAAAGAGTTATTTGCGTATGCAATTCCTTACGTTGTAATTGGGTTAACAATTCCTTTATATCAACAAATTGATACATTGACATTTAACTCTATTATGCAGGCAATTGGTCAAGGTGATATCGCAGAGCGAGCGCTCGGTATTTTCACAATGTGGACGCATAAATTAATTATGATTCCAGTATCGCTTGCAACAGCGTTTAGTTTAACGCTTGTACCAGCGATTACAAAATCATTTACGGAAAAACAATATCGCTATTTAAAATTACAAATTACACAAACATTCCAGGCGAATATGTTTTTAACATTGCCAGCAGTTGTCGGTATTTCAACACTGGCTTATCCAATTTACACTGCGTTTTACGATTCAGATCCATTAGGTGGACAAGTGTTAATGTGGTATGCACCAGTTGCATTGTTATTTGCTTTATTTACGGTAACAGCCGCGATTCTGCAAGGGATTAATCAACAAAAACATGCGATTGTCGCACTTGTTATGGGTGTTATTTTGAAATTTGTATGTAACGTAATCTTTATTCGATATTTCGGTACAGTAGGAGCGATTTTAGCTACTGCAGTCGGTTTTTTAGCTTCCGTATGGTATACGAATAGACAAATCCAAAAACATGCACACTATTCATTTGGTGTTGTATATAAGAGAACATTCCAAATTGCAGTATTAACACTTGTAATGGTCGTGGCGGTAAAACTATCACAGTGGATTCTATCCTTCATGATTTCGCCAGATGGCCGTATTGGTGCTTTAATTACAGTTGCGATTTGTGCAGGTGTTGGTGGTCTTGTTTACGGTCTGTTAGCAATTCGCACAGGAGTACTTGAAAGAGTATTTGGCGGAGAAGCGTTAGAGAAAATTCAGCGTAAACTTGGCAGTAGATTCAAAATAAAGTTGAAATCAAAAGGGGCGTAAATACGTCCCCTTTTCTATGATAAATAAAGAAGGTGAAAAACGTGAGATTAGATAAATTATTAGCGAATATGGGATACGGAAGTAGAAAAGAAGTAAAGAAATTATTGAAAGACGGCGTTGTGAAGATTGATGGAACGCCGGTGAAAGATGCAAAGGTTCATGTAAATGTAGAAGAGCAAGAAGTTATGATTCACGGTGAAGTTGTAGAATATAAAGAGTTTGTTTATTTAATGCTGCATAAACCACAAGGTGTAATTTCAGCTACAGAAGATGATAATCACGAAACAGTAATAGATTTATTAGAACTAGAAGATGCAATCTTTGATCCGTTCCCAGTTGGACGACTTGATATCGATACGGAAGGTTTCTTATTGATAACAAATGACGGGAAGTTATCACATCAATTATTATCTCCGAAAAAGCATGTGCCGAAAAAATACTATGCACACGTTGCAGGAGTTGTAACGGAAGAGGATGTAAAAGAGTTTGCTAAAGGTGTTATTTTAGACGATGGTTATGAAACGAAACCAGGTGCACTTACAATATTAAAAAGCGATGATGTTTCTGAAATTGAGCTTGTGATTACAGAAGGAAAATTCCATCAAGTGAAGCGCATGTTTGAAGCAGTAGGGAAAAAGGTTGTTTACCTAAAGAGAACAGAGATGGGTCCGTTAGTATTAGATGAAGAACTAGAACTTGGAGAATACCGAGAGCTAACAGATGAAGAAGTAGAAATGTTAAAAACATATCAAGTAGATACTGAGAAGTAGTCCTGTTTTTAGGCGCAGAAAAGACCCCTTTCTAATGAGTTAGAAAGGGGTATGTATTTATTTACATACAATTATTTTTTCGTTATGAGGTCATTCTCACTTTCTTTCCTGTTGTTGTCCACTTACCGCGGCAAGGGCTATACACGAGTTCATTAAACTGCAACACATTTAGATCACGTTGTATCGTTCGCGGTGTGATCCCGAACTCATCTACAAGGTCTTTCGTCGTTACCGTTCCGTTTTCATTGATGTACATATAAATTGATTTAATGCGTGTTAGCATACGAGTAGTTGTAGGTTTCAAGAGAAAACCACTCCTCTACTAGTTTTTTTGACCCCATTCAGGAAAGAAGGTCGTTACTACCATTGTACTCTACATGATAAAATTCATGCTTTAATCTACTTAAATTTTACAAAAGTTTAACAAAATTTCATATAGAAAAATATTGGTAGTTGACATTGTATATATGATCAGTCAACTAACACATAAAATTCTACGTAAAACGCCAAATTCCTGCAAAATTTTTTGAAAAAATAAAAGAAAAACTAATGGGAAATATCTGAATTATTACAATTGTTCGGTATTGGACTTTCGTGTATGGCATAAGGGATTTCGGTTTGCTATGATGAAAGAGATAATATAGCGAAGGATGGATGCGTGATGTCAGCGATTAATTGGACAGAAGAAGTTGCAAAACGAAAAGATGATTTAATTCGTGATACACAACAATTTTTGCAAATTAAAAGTGTGTGGGAAGAAGAGTCGGCGAAAGAGGGCGCACCGTTCGGTGAAGGTGTAGAAAAAGCTTTATCTTTCATGTTACATAAAGGAGAATTAGAAGGTTTTTCTTCTAAAAATTTAGAAGGTTATGCAGGTCATCTTGAAATGGGAAAAGGAGAAGAACTAGTAGGTATTCTTTGTCATGTTGATGTTGTACCAGAAGGAGATGGCTGGACGACTCCTGCATATAGTGCAGATATTCGCGAAGGAAAGATTTTTGCACGTGGTGCAATTGATGATAAAGGCCCAACGATGGCAGCTTATTATGCGATGAAAATTGTGAAAGAATTAGGGTTGCCTCTTTCAAAACGCGTTCGTATGATTTTAGGAACAGATGAAGAAAGTAACTGGAAATGTGTAGATCACTACTTTAAAAACGAAGAAATGCCAACAATCGGTTTTGCGCCAGACGCGGACTTTCCAATTATTAATGCAGAAAAAGGAATTTCTGATATACAAGTTGTGCAAAATGGTAGTGAAGAGAAAAAAGGTGTATATGAACTCGTTTCATTTGAGTCAGGCCGCCGTTTAAACATGGTTCCTGATTTTGCAAAAGCGGTTATTACAGGTGAAGATGTAAATGCACTTACAGTAGCATATGAAGAGTATTTAAAAACGGCTAAAAAAATAGGGAACTCAACTATAGAAGGAAATACAGTGACGTTGCAAATAGAAGGAATTTCAGCACACGGATCTACTCCAGAAAAAGGAGAAAATGCAGGTTTACTATTAGCAAACTTCTTAACTACAGTTTCACTTGATGGAAAAGCAAATGCATTTGCGACATTTGCAGCAGAAACATTTACTGGTGATATTTTTGGTGAAAAAGCTACTATTGCTTATAAAGACGAAGTTAGCGGTCCGTTAACAGTGAATGTCGGTCGCCTTTCTTATACGAAAGAAAACGGTGGCAACTTAGGGTTAAACGTACGTTACCCAGTTACGACTAACTTTGAAGAAATGATTGCGAAGTTAAAAGAATACGTTAGTATTCATGGATTTGAAGTAGCGGATTATTCTAACTCTCGTCCGCATCACGTCGATAAAGACCACGTATTAATTCGTACGCTGCAGCGCGTGTATGAAGAACAAACAGGAGAAAAAGCAGAGCTATTAGCAATCGGTGGTGGTACTTACGCCCGTTCATTGAAAGCTGGCGTTGCATTTGGCCCGCTATTCCCTGGAAAAGAAGAACTTGCGCATCAAAAAGATGAGTACATTGAAATTGAAGACTTATTAAAAGCAACAGCAATTTACGCGCAAGCAATTCATGAATTAGCGAAATAAAGGATATATGAATAATGACCGCCCTCTACTTTGGAGGGCGGCTTCTTTTTAACTGAATGAGATAAGAAAGAAAAGCAACAATAAAAAGAAGGAGATGATATAAATGGAGCCGCATTATTTTGTCGCAATTACTTTACCAAATTATATAAAAGAAGTGCTCTCTAATTATAAAGAGGATATGGAGGAGGAATTACCATTTCGCTCGTGGGTACATAAGGAAGACTATCATATTACCCTTTCCTTTTTAGGAAGTGCGACAGAGGAACAATTAGAAGGAATAAAGAATGGATTACAAACACTTATAGAAAAAAAGGAACTACCTTTCACATTACAAGGATTTTCAACATTTGGCATGGAAGACAGGCCACGTATTTTTTGGGCGAAGGTAAGTGAGAATCATGAGTTGTTTCAGTTACAAAAGCAAGTGCATGCGATTTGTGAAGGGAATGGGTTTTCTTTAGAAACACGTCCGTATCATCCACATATTACTGTTGCTCGTAAATGGATGGGAGAAAGAAAGTTTCATTTGGAAAATATAAAAAAAGTGCCTGAAATATCATTTCAAGCGGATACAATTACTTTATACGAATCTCACGTGAAGGAAACACCGAAATATAAATCGATTGCTGAAATAAAACTACAAAAATAGAATGTATGAAAACGTTTTTTATACAGGTGAATATACTATAGAGAATAATGGAGTTACTGTATAGAGTCTTGCTAATAAGAAAAGCTTTATTATTTGCAGCTCGTATACTCACACAAAGGCCCGATTGGTGGGGGCTAATAATTAGCAGGGGATACCCTGAATTGATTAAAGATTCACTTTATTTTAATTTTGAGAATGATGGTGATTTTTTTATGTTGAAAGTAAAACGTCCATTTGATGCCTATTTAGATGAAATGAATAAAATTACAATTTTGCTCCCACATGCGTATGGAACAAGTCGGACATTTCGTTTGCAAGAAGGAAATAATGTGAAAGATTTACCGATTGCTCATACTATTGCGCTTCCAGATGCAACAAAGTATGAGTGCTTTATAGAAGAGTCACTAGATGTGGGGAAGTATTATACAGTACGAGATGAACGGAACGAAGAAACGGATTTACAAATAGGCGCTGTTATTCGAACGGCAATTTTCGATGAGAAGTATTATTACGAAGGCACAGATTTAGGTGCTGTATACAAAAAAGAAGCAACAACATTTAAAGTGTGGGCTCCAACTGCGAGGCTTGCAAAAGTAAGATTTTATAAAAGTGATAAAGAATATACCGATTATGACATGCATAGAGAAGAAAATGGTGTTTGGGTTCATGCATTACAAGGGGATCATGATGGGGCTCGATATACCTTCCTCGTCTGTATTAATTTAATATGGAATGAAGCGGTGGATCCATACACAAAGTCAACGACTGCAAATGGGAAATACGGTGTTGTTATCGATTTGGAAAAGACGAATGTAACGAGACGAGAGGAATTACCACCATTACAGTCAATGACAGATGCTATATTGTATGAACTGCATATTCGTGATGCGACTATTCACCCAAATAGTGGAGTGAATAAAAAAGGAACATATAGAGGGTTGATGGAAGAGGGAACGACGGGACGGAATGGGACGTTAACAGGATTGTCTCATATAAAAGATTTAGGTGTTACACATGTTGAATTATTACCGTTATCTTGTTTCGGTGGTGTAGATGAGGCAAATCCTTCCGGCGCATATAATTGGGGTTACAATCCATTATATTACAATACGCCAACGGGGTTTTATGCTACAAACCTTGCTGATCCGTATAACAGGATAGTAGAGTGTAAGCAATTGATTGAAACATTTCATGAGAACGGTATCCGAGTAGTTATAGATGTTGTATATAATCACGTTTATGAAAGAGAACTATCATCATTTGAAAAGCTTGTTCCAGGTTATTATTTTCGCCATGGCGAAGATGGTATGCCTTCTAATGGGACGGGAGTTGGAAATGATATAGCGTCTGAACGGAAAATGATGAGGAAATTCATTATAGAGTCTATTTTATATTGGCTGACGGAATACAATGTTGATGGATTCCGATTCGACTTAATGGGGATTTTAGATGTTGATACAATGAACATAATAGAAAAAGAAGTGCGAAACATAAAGCGAGACGCATTGTTATTAGGAGAAGGATGGGATTTACAAACACCGCTTCCTCTTGAGGAAAAAGCAACGTTAAATAATGCAAGAAAAATGCCACATATCGCGCAGTTTAATGATCAATTTCGTGATGGAATAAAAGGTAGCACATTTAATGTAAATAAACGTGGTTTTGCGTTTGGTGGGCATGTAGACTGTCGGCATTTACAGTATATAGCATCAGGTAGTCTTTTAAGTGTGAAAGAAACAGGATTATTTCTAGAACCGGTACAAAGTATTAACTATGTAGAATGTCATGACAACATGACGATGTGGGATAAACTAGTGCGCAGTAATGAAGAACCGGAAGAGATTTTGAAAAAACGGCACCTTCTAGCAAGCGCAATAGTTATTCTTTCGCAAGGAATTCCTTTCTTACACGCAGGACAAGAGTTTTATCGTACGAAGAATGGAAATGAAAATAGTTATAATGCAAATGATGAAATAAATCGATTAGACTGGGATCAAAAAGAGAAAGAGATGGAGACAGTTAACTATATAAAAGGGTTAATTGCGATTCGCAAAGAGCACGGGGCATTCCGATTACAAAACGCAGATCTTATAAAAAAGCATATGACTTTTTTGCAAACATCTACAGAAGTACTTGCATACCACCTAGAGCATGTAGAATTGTTTGGGCCGTGGAAAGAAATTGTCGTTTTATTTAATAGCGGTTTGGAAGCTAAAACGGTGCAGCTTCCAAAAGAAGGAACGTGGCATGTGTTAGTAAACGAAAAGCAAGCGAAAATAGAGCCAATTTCTTCATTTAGAGGAAAGGAACTTCAATTGGCTCCCATTAGCACGTATATATTGACGATAATGTGACAAATCGCTACTTGACGATGAGAATGTAATAAATGTAGAATTGACAAAGGTGACGATTTTGATAAGTTGTCATTCTATGAGTGGTTTTGTAAAATAAAATAGAGAGTTTTTGGCTTATGCCAAGTTTTCTTTTCATTTACAGTAAAATATATATGAATCCACAACATGTGTAGAAATGTTGCGGTTTTTCTTTTCATAACTATAAAAGATAAGGATTTGTTAACGGGTAATGAATATGGAATGGTTGGAACAATTATTAGGAAAAGAGTGGAGTCTTGTACCGGCTGGTGGAGTAACGGGCGATGCATATATTGCGCAAAACGGACAACAGAAGTTATTTTTAAAGCGGAATACATCGCCCTTTTTAGCGGTATTGTCAGCAGAAGGAATTGTTCCAAAATTACTTTGGACAAGAAGGGTAACGAACGGTGATGTGATTTCTGCTCAAAAATGGCTTCCGGGACAGAAGCTAGAGCCAGAGGATATGAAACTAGAACGTGTTGCGAAACTTTTGAAGAAAATACACTCCTCTAAAGCGCTTGTGCAGATGATTCAAAGACTTGGGAAGCAGCCGCTTCACGCCCAAGAGTTATTACAACAATTGCAACTTGTTTTAAGGGGAGATATAAGGGTAGATGAAACAATTCAGCAAGGCCTTCAATATTTAACGGATTCATTAAAAAGTATTGAATACAATGAATTCGTTGTATGCCATTGTGATGTAAACCATAACAACTGGATATTGTCGGACGAAGATGAGTTGTTTTTAATTGATTGGGATGGAGCTGTCATTGCTGACCCAGCTCTAGATCTAGGTATGTTATTATACTGGTACATTCCGCGTCATGAATGGAGTGAGTGGCTCGGGTATTATGATATTGAAATGGATGAATCATTGCTTAGGCGTATGAGATGGTATGTAATAGCACAAACGATTTTATCTATTCAATGGCACACAACAAAAAAACAGCAAGCAGAAGCTGAATATTGGCATCAATATTTACAGCAACTACTTGCTTCAGAATAATACTTAAGAAAAATTGTCCATTCCAGCAATCCACTGAGTAAGTTGTTCTTGATTATTGGAAATATGGTTGTCCAAATTAGAGGAAGATTTACCCGATTGACTATAAGAATATACATCGTTTAGCATTGTTTTAGCGTCATTACTTATATTATCGTTTGCGAGTAACGATTGAATGAGGCGCTCTAATTGCTCGCATTCAGAAACTGTCCCGCAGCAATCGCTTTGGTGATTGACTAAAATATCTTTCAGCACTTCTAATTGATGTTGTTGACTAATTGGCATGAACGGATCATCCTTTCGATTGTTTTTCTCTTCTCGGAATGTAAGAGAAAAAGCTACGTCGTCATGGAATGTTTAATGCTGTATGTAGTTTTTATCAAAATGGTACATCTTATACTTGAAAGAAACGGACCGAGTGCTCGTACGTACTTGGTTTTTTGTTTGGTAGATTGATTAAAACAGAAAAAAGGAATCATTCCTTTAAAATAGCTTTGTAAAGAGAGGGAGACATCTATGCGTTTAAGACATAAACCATATGCATTAGATCGAATTAATGAGTATTCACATATCGTAATTGGAAACCCAGAAGAGCGCGCGGGTAATTGGAAAGAAGTATTTGGAAATGAACAACCCATTCACATTGAAGTAGGTACAGGTCGTGGCCGCTTTATGTACGATATGGCAAAAGCAAATCCACATATTAATTATATTGGAATTGAAAAATTTACGAGTGTTGTTGTAGATGCACTTGATAAATTAATTGAAGAAGAATTACCGAACTTAAAGTTAATAAATAAAGATGCTGAAGATTTAACAGTTTTCTTTGCAAAAGGTGAAATTGATCGTGTTTATTTAAACTTCTCAGATCCATGGCCGAAGAATCGTCACACGAAGCGTCGTTTAACGTATAAAACGTTTTTACGCAATTATGAAGAAGTGTTAGTAGAGGGCGGAGAAATTCATTTCAAAACAGATAACCAAGGGTTATTTGAATACTCTCTAATGAGTATGGCTGAGTATGGTATGTTACTAACTTACTTAAGCCTAGATCTTCATAACAGTGATTTTGAAGGTAATATTATGACTGAGTACGAAGAGAAGTTCTCTAGTAAAGGTCATCGTATTTATCGAGTTGAAGCGAAGTATCGCACAGAGCCTATGCAGTAATGCATAGGTTTTTTTATAACTAAAATAATCAGAATTTTATGTTAAAATTAATGTAAAAGGGGGATGTGTGATGGAAGAATTACGAATTGGAGATATAAAAGTGATGTGGTTAAAAGGTGGGAACACACATTTAGATGGCGGGGCAATGTTTGGCGTTGTGCCGAAAGTACTTTGGTCACGAAAATATAAACATAACGATACAAATCATATATATTTACGAACAGATCCGTTACTTTTGCAAACGAAAGATGGAAATATGCTTATTGATTCTGGAATAGGAAACGGTAAATTGAATGAGAAAATGAAGAGAAATCAAGGAGTAACGGAAGAGTCATCGGTTTATGAATCTTTAGAAAAACTGGGATTAAAGCCTGAAGATATTCACTACGTCTTAATGACGCACCTTCATTTTGATCATGCATCTGGTTTAACGAAATGGGAAGGGGATCACCTTGTACCGGCGTTTCCGAATGCGAAAGTTTATGTAAGTGAGACAGAATGGAATGAAATGAGGAACCCAAATATTAGATCCCGTAATACGTATTGGAAGGAAAATTGGGAGCCGATTGTAGAGCAAGTTGTTGCGTTTCAACAAGAAATCGAAATTACGGATGAAATAAAGATGGCGCATACAGGCGGACATAGTGATGGACATGCAGTCATTGCTTTAGAAAGCAAAGGAGAAACGATGCTGCATTTAGCAGACCTATTGCCGACACACGCACATCAAAATGTATTATGGGTCATGGCTTATGATGATTATCCGATGACATCGATTGAAAATAAGCAAAAGTGGATGAAATATGGTGCTGAAAACGATGCGTGGTTTTCATTTTATCATGACGCATATTATCGTGCAGTGAAGTGGAATGAGGAAGGACATATTGTAGAAAAAATTGAGAGAAAAACGAGTATAGAAGCTTAAAAAAAGGAGGTTGTTCCATCATATTTATTGGAGCAGCCTCTTTTTTATTGTCGGGTTTTGTCGGTAAGTCGATATATTTAAACAAACGCTGATATAATTTGAATTGCGCCGATATAATTGGGAAATCGCTGATATAAATCGAGTTGCGCCGATATATTCCGAAAATCGCTGATATAATTTTAATCACTATCCGCAATTTTTCAAAAAAAAGAGGTTCACCTAATGGGAAACCTCTTTTTATGCTGCTATTACCTCTAAAACAGTACCTGTTTTAGCATCAACTAAAAATTCAAATCGTTCTTGTATATCATCTAACATTGTTGTAAGACCGCCGCGATAAACTTCATACGCAACATCATATTTTTCAAATGTCTCTGGAACCATATGTACCCAAGAGCCAGTAATTTCACCTTTATGATTTAATGCTTGTTTCACCATTTTCAATGCTTTTTCTGAAGAAATATGGGATTGTTCTTGTACTTTGTTTGCAACGAAATAACCAGCTGCAAATCCAACGCCAAGACCTGCTACTAAACCTTTCCAGCTCATATATTCACCTCAATTCTATAAAATAAAAATAGTGTACCGATAATAATTATAAAGCAAATGCAGCTAAAAAAGAAGAAACTAGAAACATTTCGAAAATTTCGTTACAATAAAAAAGGTATTCTACTAAGGTTTGAAAGAAGGGGACTTCGTGAATAAAGAGACATTACAATTATTTCGTGCGTTAACAGAATTACAAGGTGCGTCAGGTTTTGAACATGATGTACGCCGTTTTATGAAGCAAGAATTAAGCAAATATGCTGATGAAATTGTGCAAGACGGTTTAGGTAGCGTATTTGGTCTGAAAAAAGGGGACGAAACTGGCCCACGTGTTCTTGTAGCAGGTCATATGGATGAAGTAGGTTTCATGGTTACGCAAATTACGAAAAACGGAATGCTTCGTTTTCAAACGTTAGGCGGCTGGTGGAGCCAAGTGCTATTAGCGCAGCGCGTACAAGTGATGACGAAGAATGGTCCTGTTATAGGGGTTGTTGGTTCTATCCCTCCTCATTTATTAAGTGATGCGCAACGTGCAAAAACGATGGATATAAAAAATATGCTAATCGATATAGGTGCAGATAGTTATGAAGATGCGATTGAAATTGGTGTAAAACCAGGACAACAAATCGTGCCAATCTGCCCGTTCACACCGATGGCAAATGAGAAGAAAATTATGGCGAAAGCTTGGGACAATCGTTATGGATGTGGCCTGGCAATCGAGTTATTAAAAGAATTAAAAGATGAAACATTACCGAATACATTATACTCTGGTGCTACTGTACAAGAAGAAGTAGGTCTTCGCGGAGCACAAACAGCTGCTAATATGATTCAACCAGACATTTTCTATGCGCTTGATGCAAGTCCAGCAAACGATGCTTCTGGTGATAAAACGCAGTTCGGTCAATTAGGAAAAGGTGCTCTTCTTCGTATTTACGATCGTACGATGGTAACTCATCGAGGAATGCGCGAATTCATTTTAGATACAGCAGAAACACATAATATTCCGTACCAATACTTTATTTCACAAGGTGGGACAGATGCGGGCCGTGTACATACAAGTAACTCAGGTATCCCATCAGCAGTAATTGGTGTTTGTGCTCGCTACATTCATACGCATGCTTCTATTTTACATGTTGATGATTATGCAGCAGCAAAAGAACTTATTACAAAGCTTGTAAGAACAACGGACAAAACGACGTTAGAAACAATTAAGAATAACGCGTAAAGAGGAAGGGCTGCAGAGCTCTTTCTTTTTTTAGGTAGGAGAGATGACCCAGCGATGTGTAGTAGCGGTCAGTGCTTAATTAGTGCTCGAATAATGCATGAAGACCGCGGAAGAATGTTTTTGTGTTCGGGACCAAAAATATTGTGGGAAGTCACCTTCTACTATAGGTAGAAGGGATTCCTTGGTGGTGTGTGGTAGTGGTTGGCACTTCATTTGTGCTGAAGTGGATATTAGAACAGAATAATGAATTCTTATAGAGGTGAACGAAATGAAGGTAGTAGTTGGATCGAAGAATAAAACGAAGGTTGGGGCTGTGGAGAAGGTATGGAAAGATGCTGAAATTACATCTCTTTCTGTCCCATCGGGAGTATCGGCACAGCCATTTTCAGATGAAGAGACGATGCAAGGAGCAATTAATAGAGCGAAGCGAGCATTGCAAGAAGGAGAAGCTCAAATTGGTATTGGGTTAGAAGGCGGCGTGATGAAAACGGATCACGGTTTATTTATGTGTAACTGGGGCGCACTCGCAACGAGTGACGATAAGATATTCGTTGCCGGAGGAGCACGTATTAAGTTACCAGACGATTTTTTAACGCCTCTTGAAGATGGTAAAGAGTTAAGTGAAGTGATGGAAGAGTTTGTAGAGCGGAAAGATATTCGTAGTCACGAAGGTGCTATCGGTATTTTTACAGACGATTATGTCGATCGAACGGAATTATTTGTACACGTTGTTAAGTTACTCGTTGGGCAATATAAGTATGATAAAAAGCAAGCATAAACCTTGCACCGTGTACGATGTATGGTAGTATAAAGAAAAGATTATAGTGTGAAAAAAGTGCACGCATTAGAGGAGGAAATATAGATGAAATCATTAGAAAGCATGGAACAATTCCAAGAATTAAAAAATGAAGAGAATGTAGTCTTCATGTTCTCAGCAGAATGGTGCCCAGATTGCCGTTTCGTTGATCCATTTATGCCAGAAGTAGAAGAGAAGTATAGTGATTTCTCATTTTACTATGTAGATCGTGATGAGTTTATTGATCTATGCGTAAAATTAGACGTATTTGGCATTCCGAGCTTTGTAGCGTACAATAAAGGTGAAGAAACTGGACGCTATGTAAACAAAGATCGTAAAACACAAGAGCAAATCGAAGAGTTTATTGAAGGTTTAAAATAAAACAATTAGCCAATTGAATTGTAAAAACAACCTCTACCTTCGCGGGGGAGGTTATTTTTTTGGAAGGGAGGAAAAAGAGATGAAAATGACAAGTAAAAAGATGAAAGACGAGTTAATGAAGAAATTATCTCGACCAGAATGGGATTTTCATTATGATAGCGAGAAAGAAGTTCTTCGTATTGAACAAACAAACTCGAAAAAAGGTATTAACGTATCACTTCCAGGAGTAGTAGCGAAATGGGAAGTGAACAAAGAAAAGGCGATTGAAGAGGTTGCTTATTATGTACAAGAAGCGTTAATTGCAATGCATAGAGAAGAAAATAGCACGGCGAAAATTTTACCTGTTATTCGCTCTACTTCTTTCCCAAAACAATCAGAAGAAGGAAATCCGTTTATTATGACGGATCATACGGCGGAAACACGTATTTATTACGCGCTAGATTCTAATAAAACGTATCGCCTAATTGATGAGCGCTTATTACAAAAATTAGAGCTTACAGAGCAGCAAGTGCGCGAAATGGCATTATTTAATGCTCGCTCATTAGGTTATGAATTTAAGCAGGACACAGTAGCGGATAATACATTCTACTTTTTAAACACAAATGATGGGTATGATGCGAGTCGTATTTTAAACGAAACGTTACTACAATTGATGCGTGAAAAGATCTCTGGTGACATGGTTGTTGCTGTTCCTCACCAAGACGTATTAATTATTGCTGATATCGTCAACGAAATCGGTTATGATATTATTGCACAAATGACAATGAAATTTTTTGCCGAAGGGCATGTTCCGATTACATCACTTTCATTCGTTTATGAAGATGGGGACTTTGAACCAATCTTTATTTTAGCGAAGAATCGGAAGAAGACAGATGGAAAAGAGAAAGGATGAACGAAGTGAACGTTTTTTATAACCTTGAAGGAATTGGTGACACTTTAATTGTTGCCTTACAAGATATTACTTTAGAGAACCGTACTTTTGATCGTAAAGGAGATGTTGCACGCGTATACGATCGTGAAAGCAATGTAACAGCAGGATTCAACATCTTTAATGCATCTTCTTACTTAGAAGTAAAAGAAACAGGTAACCTGACATTAACGAAAGAGCTTGTAGAAACAATCAACGAAATTTTAGCGAAGAACGGCTTTGAAGAAAAAGTAGAAGCAGATCTTTCTCCGAAATTTGTTGTAGGTTATGTAGCTGAAAAAGAAAAGCACCCAAATGCTGATAAATTAAACATTTGTACAGTAGAAATTGGTACAGAAACATTACAAATCGTATGTGGTGCACCAAACGTTGATGCAGGACAAAAAGTTGTCGTTGCAAAAATCGGTGCTGTTATGCCAAGTGGTATGTTAATTAAGCCAGCTGAGCTTCGCGGTGTTCCTTCTTCTGGAATGATCTGCTCTGCACGTGAATTAGAGCTTCCAGACGCTCCGCAAGAAAAAGGTATTCTTGTATTAGAAGATAGCTTTGAAGTTGGACAAGAGTTTAAATTTTAATTGATATAAGAAAAGAGAGGTTGTCCTTTTGGACAGCCTCTCTTTTCTTTTTATCATTCTTTGTCGGTAAGTCGAAATTTCGTATTGAATCGTTGATATATTGAGAGTTGTGATGGATATATTTAAAAAATCGTTGATATATTGAGAGTTGTGATAGATATATTTAAAAAATCGTTGATATATTGAGAGTTGTGATAGATATACTCAAAAAATCGTTAATATGATAAGGGTGTCACCTTTTTTAAAAAAATCTATATTGTATTTTATAAACAATCTAGTTAAAATTTAGAAAAATAGAAGGGGATAAACGTATGAAACAACAACCAAAAATCGCAGAACTTCTAAAACGAATTGAAACTTCAAAACAGCAAGATGTTGAGCTAGGTACTTATGAAATATATGTATTTAGTGAAGATGAACTGGAAAAAGGGCAGATCGGTTATCGATATGATAAACATAAAAATTCATTAATAAGCAATGAAAGTGGAAAATGGCAAGAAGAATGGATTGTTATTGGATATGAAACAGATATGGGTGATCCAGTTTTCGTGAATGTGGATGATGACGCTTATCCAGTCTATACGGCAGAGCGTGGTACAGAAACGTGGCAGCCTGTTTATATTGGAAGTATGGATGAGGTTATAAAACAATTATAAGAAAAACTTTGAGTCCGGTGCAAAGTGATGGGAGAGAAGCATGAAGTATATAAAAATAATGATCATGACTGCATTCATTGGAATATATATGGGAGGTTGTTCACAAGAACAGTCGAAAAAAGAAACATTATCTTATACACAAGAAAATAGTAAAGATGATAAGAAAGAAGCACCGGTAGAAAAGCAGCAAGAAGAACAAGAAAAAAAAGAAGAATCGCAAACAATTCAAACGAATGAACAAGTAGAAACTAAGCGGGAGGAAGTATCGGCCGAGGAAAAGAAAGAGGAAAATACGCCGGTGAAGCCAACTGAGCAACTTATGCAAAATAATGAACAAAAAGTAGAGAGTAATGAAAAACAAGGAAAGTTTCTCGTCGTTATTGATCCAGGGCATCAACAAAAAGCAAATTTAAATTTAGAACCGATTGGACCAGGGGCAACGACGCAAAAATATAAAGTGACAGATGGTACAACGGGTGTTGTGACGAAAAAGAGAGAGGCTGTACTTGTATTAGAAATGTCTTTTTTATTAAAAGAAAAGCTTGAAGCAAAAGGGATACAAGTAGTAATGACGAGAACGTCACAAGATGTTGATATAAGCAATAAAGAACGTGCGACATTCGCAAACGATCATAAGGCAGATTTATTTTTACGCCTTCATGCAGATGGTTCTGAAAATCCAAATCAAAGTGGGTTTGCTGTATTGACGCCAGCAGAAGGAAGTCCCTATACGAAAGAGATTTATGCAGAAAGTCTTCAAATCTCGCAAAAGATAGTAAATAAAATGAGAGAAAACAATCAGGTGAAAGTAAATGGGATTAAATTTAGGGATGACCTTTCTGGATTTAATTGGGCGAAAGTTCCTGGCGTACTATTAGAGCTCGGGTTTATGTCCAATCAGGATGAAGATAAAAAATTATCTGACCCGCAGTATGTAAATTCTTTACTGCAAAGTGTAACAGATAGTGTAGATGAATATCGGAAGAGTAAAGCTTAAAAGCAGTCTTACATGGAAGGCTGCTTTTTTCTATATGAAAACAATCGTAAATTAGAATGTTATGGATAAATATGACATGCTTAATTTTACCTGCACTTTTTGCCGAATGCTGATACAATAAAGGATGTTACTATTTAGTAGAAAGAGTGGTAAGCATGTTAGATTGGATGAAAAAGCTGTTTAACAAAGAGGAAGAACAAACAGCGATGAATAAAGAAGCAATGAAACAAATTGAAAGTCAGCCGAAAATTCCTCGTGTAAACCACTACACTGAAGCAAGAGAAGCACAAATGGCAAGCAGAAATGCAGGTAAATGCCGTTTTCCATTAATACCAGATGATGGATTTGATGAGGATGACGTAAGAGAATTACCTCACTTTGAAGAACAACCTGTTCAAAGAGGTATATACGAAGAGCAGCCTACTCAAAGAGGAATAAAAGTGGAGAGAAGTAGACGGCAGTATGTGGAGAATGCAGTTTCTACATACGAAGAGCCGGAAGTGCAATATGAACCGGATCCAGAGCCAGTCGTAAAAAAAGTATCTGTATCGCCGCAAGAAAGTAGCCGTAGACCATTTCGTCCAACAGAAATGATTTCGCCGATTTATGGATATAATCGTCCTTCAGTAGAGAAAAAGGAAGAAAAGCAGGAGGAAGAAAAGGAAAGAGAAGATCTTGAAATATCTGTAGAGGGCAAATCAGTCGTTGATGCATGGTTAGAGAAAAAAGGGTATACATTATCTTATTTCTCAGAAGGAAAAGCACCGACTTCTTCTAGTCATCAAGACGTTGATCAGCAAGGTCAACAGAGTAAAAAGGAAGAAAAGTCAGTTGTTGATCAATGGCTCGAGAAAAACGGTTATGAAATTGAGCGCCAAGAGCCAGTAGTAGAAGAAAAAGAAGTAATTCAAGAAATAAATACACCGCAGGAAGTTTCAGCGGATGAATTACTTCATAAAACGGTAGCTGAGCGTATGGAAGATGCAGAGCAAGAAAAAGATGTAGTGGTGCTAAATGAAAACATTTTACAAGAGGAATTAGTAGATTCCAAAGTAGAGCACGAGGATACAATATTATCAGAAGAAATTAAACGTAATACAGAAATAGAACAACCTATTATGGAAGTAGAAAAGCAAGCTCCAGAAGAATCAGTGATTGTCAAAGCAGAAGAAAAACTTGAAGAAACAATCATTGTGGAAATACCAGAAGAGCTTGGAGAAGTTGCAGAAGTAATGGCGGAAGCAGAAGTAGTGGTGGAAGCAGAAGAAACTGAAGAAGCAGAAGTAATTGCAGAAACAGAGGGGTCTAAAGTAGAAGCAATTGTAGAACTTGAGGAAACGCAGCAAGAAATGGTATTAGATGAAGCAATTGAACAAAAAAATGAATTCATACATGTTGCTGAGGCTGATGAACAAACGATGGAAGATGTCCAAAGTTTTGCGAATGTTTTAATTGCAGAAACAGAGGAAAGTAAACTATTTGTAGAAGAAGGGCCAGTCGCTGAAGAACAACCAGTTGTAGAAGAAGGGCCAGTCGCTGAAGAACAACCAGTTGTAGAAGAAGGGCCAGTCGCTGAAGAACAACCAGTTGCAGAAGAAGGGCCAGCCGCTGAAGAACAACCAGTTGTAGAAGAAGGGCCAGTCGCTGAAGAACAACCAGTCGCTGAAGAACAACCAGTTGTAGAAGAAGGGCCAGTCGCTAAAGAACAACCAATTGTGCAAAAAGAAGAGCCAAAACGTGAGAAAAAGCGTCATGTACCATTTAATGTTGTTATGTTGAAACAAGACAGAACGCGATTAATGGAAAGACATGCGGCTAGAACGAGTGCAATGCAATCTTCTATGAGTGAGCGAGTAGAGAATAAGCCTGTACACCAATTAGAAGAACAACCAACGCAACAAATGGTAGTAGAACCACGAGTGGAAGAACAACCAGTGCAACAAGTGGTAGTAGAACCACAAGTGGAAGAGAAACCAATGCAGCAAGTGGTAGTAGAACCACAAGTGGAAGAAAAGCCAATGCAGCAAGTGGTAGTAGAGCCACAAGTGGAAGAAAAGCCAATGCAGCAAGTTGTAGTAGAACCACAAGTGGAAGAACAACCAGCGCAACAAATGGTAGTAGAATCACGAATGGAAGAACAACCAGTGCAACAAATGGTAGTAGAATCACGAGTGGAAGAAAGACCAGTACAACAAATGGTTGCAGGGCAAGTACAAAAGCCAAGTTCAAGTACAGAACCACAAGAGAAAGCATATGTTGTAAATCAAAGAGAGAACGATATGCGAAATGTATTACAAACACCACCAACATATACCGTTCCGCCATTAGCATTATTGTCAATCCCGCAACAGTCAGCGTTAGATAATACGGAATGGTTGGAAGAGCAAAAAGAATTGTTAGATACAACGTTTAATAATTTCCATGTTGGAGCACATGTTATTAATGTATCGCAAGGGCCGGCAGTAACTCGTTTTGAAGTACAGCCAGATCCAGGTGTGAAAGTAAATAAAATTACAAACTTAAGTGATGATATTAAGCTGAGTTTAGCTGCGAAAGATATTCGTATTGAAGCACCAATTCCAGGGAAGAGTGCGATTGGAATTGAAGTTCCAAATAAAGAAAGTAAGCCAGTATTTCTTCGTGAAATTTTAAGAAGTCCTGTGTTTACAAAGAGTGAATCACCACTTACTGTTGCGCTTGGACTTGATATTTCTGGTGATCCAATTGTAACCGATATTCGAAAAATGCCACACGGACTTATTGCGGGTGCAACGGGTTCTGGTAAAAGTGTGTGTATTAACGCAATTTTAACGAGTATTTTATATAAAGCGAAGCCACATGAAGTGAAGTTAATACTAATTGATCCGAAGATGGTTGAGCTTGCACCATATAATTCTGTTCCGCATCTTGTAGCACCTGTTATTACGGATGTAAAAGCAGCTACTGCTGCATTAAAGTGGGCAGTTGAAGAGATGGAACGCCGTTATGAATTGTTCGCGCATGCTGGTGCCCGTGATTTAACGCGTTATAATACGATTGTAAGCGAGCGAGAAATTCCGGGTGAGACATTGCCTTACATTGTTATCGTCATTGACGAGTTAGCTGATTTAATGATGGTGGCACCTGGTGATGTTGAGGAGGCGATTTGTCGTATTGCCCAAAAAGCTCGTGCTTGTGGTATTCACTTATTAGTTGCAACGCAGCGTCCATCGGTAGATGTTATTACAGGTTTAATTAAATCAAATATTCCAACGCGTATAGCGTTTACTGTATCATCTCAAGTTGATTCGCGTACGATTATCGATATTGGTGGCGCGGAAAAATTACTTGGCCGTGGTGATATGTTATTCTTAGGGAACGGTACATCTAAGCCAGTTCGTGTACAAGGTGTATATGTATCGGATGATGAGATTGAAAAAACAGTTGATCATGTGAAAAAGCAAATGAAGCCGAATTACTTATTTAAGCAAGAGGATTTATTAGCAAAATCAGAACAGAGTGAGTCGGAAGATGAACTATTTTTAGATGCATGTCAATTTGTTGTAGAACAAGGGGGAGCGTCCACATCTTCTGTACAGCGAAAATTCCGCATCGGTTATAATCGCGCGGCACGTCTCATTGAAGAGATGCAATCGCAAGGGATTATTTCTGAAGGAAGAGGAACGAAACCGAGAGATGTCCTTATTTCTGAGGATGAATTCGCTGCTATGCAGGAAACAAATATATAGTAAACGGTTTTGCTGTATACTAAGAGAAAATGTTGGATAGTAAAGTAGGGAGTAAAGCGACATGAAAGAAATTGAATTAAAATTAAAAGGTGAAATAAATAGACTAACAAATAGAACATTTAAATTTGACGAACGTGTTGGAGAAGGTTGGTTCTCTGCCGTTTACTTTTTAAAGACTAGAGAAATCATTGAAGAATTTCGCCCGAAAAGTATTGTAACGATGCAATTTTTCCAAAAGGAAAATGCAGTTCTTTGCGGAACAGATGAAGTAATTGCATTGCTGCAAACATTCGCTAAAAATCCTGAGGAACTTGAAATTAACTCTTTAAAAGATGGCGATAATATTAGTCCATTTGAAACAGTGTTAACAATTCATGGTCCTTATGAAAATTTCGGATTTTTAGAAGGTGTCATTGATGGGATTTTAGCTCGTCGTACATCGGTTGCGACAAACGTATATAACGTTGTCCAAGCTGCACGTAGTGTAGATAAAGAAAAACCAGTTATTTTCATGGGAGACCGTGACGATCATTATACACAACAAGCTGGTGACGGTTATGCAGCATACATCGGAGGTATGAGCGCACAAGCGACGCATGCGATGAATGAATGGTGGGGCAGAAGTGGTATGGGGACGATGCCTCACGCATTAATTCAAATGTTTAATGGTGATGTTGTGGAAGCCGCAAAAGCATATCATAAGAAATTCCCAGAAGATGAATTAGTTGTATTAATTGATTACAATAATGATGTCATTACAGATGCACTTCGCGTAGCGCGTGAATTTGGATCAACATTAAAAGGTGTGCGTGTCGATACGTCTCGTACAATGATTGATCAATACTTCATTCGTCACCCAGAAGTACTTGGAACATTCGATCCACGTGGTGTAAACCCATCGCTTGTATTTGCACTTCGTAAAGCACTTGATGAGGAAGGATTCCAGCATGTAGACATCGTTGTAACTGGTGGATTTGATGAGAAGCGTATTCGTGAATTTGAAGCTCAAAACGTGCCTGTGGATATATACGGGGTAGGAAGTAGCTTATTAAAAATGAATATTGGCTTTACTGGTGATAACGTAGAATTAAATGGAAAACCAGAAGCGAAAGCTGGCCGTAAATATCGTCCAAACCCACGTCTAGAGCGTGTTCAATTAGAAACAAGAGAAGATATGTAAAAGAGAGAAAAACTGATAGGTGATTGACCCTATCAGTTTTTCTGTTATCATAGTATAGCGGCTTCTTTTTTGCTATAATGGACTTGATATGGGCATACAAAGAAGTACGTACGAGTTTATCCTGATAAGTGAAGAGAAAGAATAACTTCACTACATCAAAATGTATGATGATTACCAAAATAAGAAAAGATTCATATACTGTCTTATAGATAGGCCGTTGTATTAGTTCGAAATGTTGGAGGTTCTTTAAGATGACAGTTTACCATTTTGTAGGAATTAAAGGAACAGGAATGAGTTCATTAGCACAAATTCTTCATGACATGAAGCATACTGTTCAAGGGTCTGATTATGAAAAGCGTTTCTTTACACAAACAGCGTTGGAAAAGCGTAATATCTCAATCCTTCCTTTTGATAAAAATAATGTTAAAGAAGGACAAGTGATTATTGCAGGAAATGCATTCCCTGATACGCATGAAGAAATCGTAGCAGCGAAAGAATTAAACATCCCAGTACATCGTTACCACCACTTTTTAGGTGACCTTATGAACCAATACACAAGTGTTGCTGTAACTGGTGCACATGGAAAAACATCAACAACAGGTTTGTTAGCCCATGTAATGCAAGGTGCACACCCGACATCTTACCTTATTGGCGATGGAACTGGGCATGGGGTAGAAAATAGTAAGTATTTTGTATTTGAAGCTTGTGAGTATCGTCGTCATTTCTTGTCTTACAATCCAGACTATGCAATTATGACAAATATTGATTTTGATCATCCAGATTATTTTGCAGACATCAATGATGTATTTGGTGCATTCCAAGAGATGGCATTGCAAGTGAAAAAGGGTATTATTGCATGTGGTGATGATGAAGAACTTCAAAAAATTCAAGCGAAAGTACCTGTTATTTTCTATGGATTTGGAGAAGATAATGATTTCCAAGCACGTAACATTCAAAAGAGAACAGATGGTACAATATTCGATGTATTCGTTCGTAATACGTACTATGACACGTTCAAAATTACAGGATACGGCAACCACAGCGTATTAAATGCATTAGCAGTAATTGCGCTTTGCCATTACGAAAATGTTGATGTAGAAGCAGTTAAACATCAATTAACAACTTTTGAAGGCGTAAAACGTCGCTTTAATGAAAAGCCGATGGGAGAGCAAGTTATCATCGATGACTACGCACACCATCCGACAGAAATTAACGCAACGATTGAAGCTGCTCGTCAAAAACACCCAGAGCGTGAAGTTGTCGCTGTATTCCAGCCACATACATTCTCACGTACAGAAAAGTTCTTAGATGAGTTCGCAGAAAGCCTAAGCAAAGCTGACCAAGTATACTTATGTGATATTTTCGGATCAGCACGTGAAAACAAAGGTGACTTAACAATCGAAGATCTGCAAAAGCGTATTGACGGTGCAGAACTAATTACAGATACAACAACGGATGTATTAAAGAAACATAAAAACGGCGTTCTAATTTTCATGGGCGCAGGAGACATCCAAAAATTCGAAGCAGCTTACGTAAAAGAAGTTCAAGTTGCAGAGAAGTAATAGAAAAGACGCATAGCTTGGCTGTGCGTCTTTTTTGTTGTGTTCATATTTTATCCCGCTATTTGTGGGCAGTAAAACTCCCACTGATTAAAGTTTCATTTTATTTGCGTATTGACCTAGAGTTAACTCTAGGTTGTAAGATAAATATGTAAAAACAAGGGGGAGAGAACATGTATAAAATCGGTGAAGTAGCAGAGTTAACAGGGATGGGGATTCATACTTTGCGCTATTATGAGAAGTTAGGTTTATTACCACCACCAACGCGAAATAGCGGCATTCGTCAGTATACAGAAGGTGATGTGCGTCTATTAAAATTCTTATATTCATTAAAGCAAACTGGAATGTCATTAGAAGAAATCGCTGAGTTTGCAAGTGATGGATGTATTATAGAGGAAATCAAGCAGCGGAAAGAGGAAGTACCTACGAAAGTAAAAAAGAGAATTTTAATTTTAACAACTCACTTAGAGCGGTTAAAAGAACAACAGGAACAATTGCAAAAAGTAGTTCAACTAACAGAAGAGAAATTAGAAATTTATTACGGTTTTTTAGAAGAGAAAAACTCGGAGGCTGACAATGAAGAATAAAGTATATGCGCAGCTGTTAGGATTTGCGATATTTACTGGTGGGACATTTAACGCTTCGAAATATGCGGTGCAGTATTTCGAAGCGATTCATATAGCGGCATGGCGCTTTGGAATTGCTGCACTTGTGATGTTATGTCTATTAAAAATACGAAAAGATTTTGAGTGGGAAGTATGGAGACAGAATAGGGCTTATTACCTTTTGCTTGGTATAGTTGGTGTATTCGGCTTTAACTTCTTTTTCTTTTTAGGAATGAAATATACAGAAGCTATGAATGGTGCACTTATTATGTCGACAAATCCGCTCGTTACGACGTTATTAGCAAGTGTCATTTTACGAGAGAAAATAGTGAAGAGCCAAGTAATTGGAATGTTACTTGCGCTACTTGGTGTTGTTTTTGTGCTTACACAAGGCTCGTTTACCGCACTACAACATTTATCATTTTCTAAAGGGGATTTTTATATTATACTAGGGAATATTTGTTGGGCGTTATACGGTGTACTAGGTAGAAGATTTATTAAAGCTGGTAGCCCAATACAAACGACGACATATACGATGACGATTGGTGCGCTTGCCTTTATTATGATATCTTCCACGCAAAAAAGTATAGTACCCGTTTCGGAGGTTCCTTTATTAGCTTGGGGAGCGATTCTCTTCATGGCAATGGGAATGAGTGTGCTTGGTTACTTATGGTGGAATAATGGAATTGTTCAAATTGGTGCAGCGAGAACATCTTTATTTTTTAATTTAGTGCCTGTTGTTACAATGCTTATTTCTTTTATAGAAGGAGTAAATATAACACCCGCACAATGTATAGGGATGATATTAGTTGTTACGGGAGTATTGTATTCTTCCGGTTTTATACAAATAAAATCAAAAGAAAGTGTGAATATTTAACATTTTTTATTTTGAGATGTTAGAATAATAAGAAAAATAAAAAGGGGTTAAAAAACATGTTCACACTCAGAGTAGATGATGAAATTGAACTACAACTATTAGAAAAACATCATAAAGAGGAATTATATGAATTATTAGATCAAAATCGTAACCATTTAAGAAGATGGCTCCCTTGGGTAGATGGGACGAAATCCGCTGATGCTTATGATGAGATCTTTCCAATGTGGTTAAAGAAATTTGCAGAGGGAGACGGTTTTGAAAGTGGTATACGCTACAAAGGGAAGCTCGTTGGAATGGTAGGCATTCATCCGGTAAGCTGGGGGAAGAAAGCGACGAGTCTTGGATATTATCTTACAGAAGATGCTGGTGGGAAAGGCATTATGACGCGTAGCGTAAAGGCTGTACTTCATTATGCATTTGAAAATTTAAAGCTGAATAAAGTTGAAATCAGGTGCGGTGTTGAAAATGTGAAAAGCCGCGCGATTCCAGAACGTTTAGGGTTTAAATTAGATGGTATTTTAAGAGATGATGAATGGATATATGATCATTTTCATGATATTGCTGTTTATAGTTTACTAGCTTCAGAATGGAAGGAAATTCGATGAACGAGCAGATTTGTATTATCCCTTATGAAAATAAGTTTCAAGATGAAGTAGTAGATCTCGTTGTTCATATTCAGCAAAAAGAGTACAATGTCCCAATTACGAAAGAAGAGCAGCCTGACTTACTTGAAATAGAAACGTTCTATCAAAGGAATTACGGAAACTTTTGGGTTGCAACTTATGGTGGGAAAGTAGTTGGAACAGTAGCTTTGTTAGATATTGAGAATCAGCAAGTAGCGCTAAGAAAAATGTTCGTAAAAAAAGAATTTCGCGGAAAAGAATGGGGTGCATCACATAAGTTGCTCCAAACAGCAATTTCGTGGGCTGAGAATAAAAAGCTGAAAGATATTTATTTGGGAACGACAGTGAAATTTTTAGCGGCGCATCGATTTTATGAAAAGAATGGTTTTCAAAGTGTGAATGTAGAAGAGTTGCCAAAAAGTTTTCCAGTGTTAGAGGTAGATAAGAAATTTTATAGGTACATTGTGAAAAAGGTCATGTAGAAATGGCCTTTTTTTATGAACTAAAATGGAAAAAAATGTTATAATTTAAGTTAGGGGGTGCGTGTATGAACATTCCGATTCAAAGAAGTAAGTCGGTAGTAATTTTCGTTTGTCTCACGTTAGTTTTTATGTTCGTATATCCACTTGTCATGCTTTTCGCAAATAAAGAGCAGTGGATGTCAGCATTAATTGGGATGGGTTTATGCTTTATTGTAAATGTACCACTCGTTTGGGAAGTATTTATTAAAAAACATAAAGTAGAAAATGGCGTGCTAAAGTACGGTATTTTAAATGATGATATCGTATTGAAAGAGATAAGAATAATTCGTCAAGTTGGGAAGTCCCTTGAAATTACGACGAATGCATACAAAGTACATATGATTGCGATGCCGCAAGATATGACGCAGTTTGTATCACTTGTAGAAAAAGAAAATCCGAATGTGAAAATAGAAATGGTAGGGAAGAAATGAAATATGTAAAACCTTTGTTTTGCTTGGAAATTTTGTTCGTGATTGTTGGCTGCACTAGAGTATATATGAAATGGGATCTGCCTTTATATGTTCCGATATTGATTGGTACTATTGCAGTGGCGCTTTTGTATTATTTTCACTTCCAGCAAACAAAAAGCGAGAAAAGTAGCTCAATATAGAGTGAAGATAAAAAAACGCTCGGATAAAATCCCGAGCGTTTTTGTTATTATTTTAAGTTCTCTGGGTTTAAAGCTTCTAGTTCAGATACAACGAAGCGTCCGTCTTTACGGATTAGTACGTCGTCGAAGTAAATTTCGCCGCCGCCATATTCAGGGCGCTGGATGCATACTAAATCCCAGTGGATGTTAGAGTTGTTGCCGTTCCATGCATCGTCGTAAGCTTGTCCAGGAGTGAAATGGAAGCTACCATCGATTTTTTCATCGAATAGGATGTCTCCCATTGGATGTAAGATGTATGGGTTTACGCCAATTGCGAATTCACCAACGTAGCGTGCACCTTCGTCTGTATCAAAGATTTTGTTAATGCGCTCTGAATCGTTTGCAGTTGCTTCAACGATTTGGCCGTTCTCAAACTTAAGTTGTACATTTTCAAATGTATAACCGTTGTAAGGAGATGGTGTGTTGTAAGAAACTGTACCGTTAACAGAATCACGAACTGGTGCAGAGTATACTTCACCGTCTGGAATGTTTAAATGACCTGAGCATTTAATAGCTGGAATGTCTTTAATAGAGAATGTTAAGTCAGTTCCAGGACCAGTTAGGCGAACTTTATCTGTTTTATTCATTAATGTAACAAGGCTATCCATCGCCTTATCCATTTTACCGTAGTCTAAGTTACATACTTCGAAGTAGAAGTCTTCGAAAGCTTCTGTGCTCATTTTAGCAAGCTGTGCCATAGAAGCATTTGGGTAGCGAAGAACAACCCAGCGTGTTTTCGGAACACGGATGTCTCTATGAACTTTTTTACCAACTGTTTGACCGTGAACTTTCATGCGCTCACTTGGAACGTCAGCTTGTTCGTTAATGTTGTCGCCAGAGCGAAGCCCGATATAAGCGTCCATATCTTTCATTACGCTCGCTTCATATGCAGCGATTTGTTCGAAATGTTCTTCAGTAGCACCCATTAATAAAGAGCGATCTACTTGATGATCTTTTAAAGAAACGAATGGGAAACCACCAGCTGCATATGCTTCTTTTACAAGTGCAGTTACAAGTTCCTTTTGTAAGCCAAAGTTTTCAATTAATACTTTCTCGCCTTTTTGTAAGCGAATAGAGTAGTTAATTAAATTGTATGCTAACTTTTCAATGCGTGGATCTTTCATATGTAAAGCCTCCCTACTAATTATGTATCCTTTCTTATTGTAACCTACTTAGTGGAATTTGTTGAATCATTTATGTTAAAGTTAACGAATAAGTATGAAAATTCTAATGAAAAGATAGGGATTAGAATGAAACGGAAAATGATTGTATAATAGGATAAAGTATGAAAAAAGATAAAGGAAGTGATGAAATGCAAGTTCTTTTATATGTAAGTGCGGCTATTATCGCGGTTGCTTTTGCTGTGTTAGTAGTGTATGTATGTAGAACGTTGTTATCGGTTCAGAAGACGTTAGAAAACGTTGCAAGCACGTTAGAAGGTTTAGAAAAGCAAATGCAAGGAATTAGTGTAGAGACGGAGCAATTATTACATAAAACAAATGCGTTAGCTGATGATATTCAACAGAAGTCGCAATCATTAAATAAAGTGGTAGCAGGTGTAGATGGAATTGGAACAACAATCCATTCTTTAAATACGAAACTTCGTAATGTATCAGAGTCTGTTACGGACGAAATTGAAAATAATGCAGATAAAGTAGCGCAAGTTGTACAGTGGAGTAGTGCGGCGATTGAAGTATACAATCATTACCGTGCATCGAGACAAGAGAAGAAGGTTGAAAAAGAAGAGCGTAAATTAGAAAAAATTGAGAAAAAAGCTGAAAAGAACGAGAAGCGCTCTAGATTTCGTATGAGAGGTGAATCTTGATGAATATGACAAAACTTGAAACAATTGAAGAGCTTGAAGTCTTAGTAGAAAAGAACGAGCCTTATGTTCTTTTTAAACATAGTACGACATGCCCGATTAGTCATGGTGCATACACAGAGTTTCAAGCGTACTGCAATGAAGAAAGAGAAGTACCAGCGTATTACTTATACGTGCAAGGTGCGAGAGATGTTTCGAATCGTGTTGCAGAACAGTACAGTATTAAGCACGAATCACCACAAGTGTTATACATAAAAGATGGGCTAGTAGTATGGAATACTTCTCATTGGAATATTAAAAAAGATGCTTTAGAAGAGAATATAAAGTAAAAAGAAGCAAGCTAAAGGTGCTTGCTTCTTTTTTTTGTTTTTGTTGAAATATATTTAATGGTACACTATGAATAGTTCAAACTAAATAATTAGATTGTTGAAAGTGGGTTTTAAGTAATGAAGAAAATGGCATTATCCTTCGCAGTCGTAAGCTTATTACTGGGAGCTTGTAGTAATAATACGATTAGCAAGAAGGATGAAGTTATACAAAAAGATACAAAAGAAAAAAGTATGATTCCGAGAACTGCTGTTTCTAAAGATTATTATAGAACTGTTATTCCTTTAAAAGAACAAAAGGTTATTAATACAGCTAATATAAAAACAAATTCTAAATTAGATTTAGCAGAGTATGAAAATGGTTTAATGAATATTGCAATGCAACAATTTGATACAGAAAATCACGTATTACAATTAAATCAGTATATTCCAGAGAAGTTAATTGATGAACTAGTCGCGAAAGTAGAAGCACCAGTTTTAACGAATATTATAGAACAAGACTATTTCGGGAAACAGAATTCAAATGAATTAAGTTTATCTGGTGTCATGATTGGTTTATCTATGTCTACAAGTGTATCAAATGAAGAAGCCATTTCTAAAGGTACTGAAGTTGCTAAACAACTTATAGAAGCTATTAATAAAAATGATAAATATAACAAATCTCCAATTACGTTTGCTATTTTTAAACAAGAAAGTACAAGTTCGTTAAAAAATGGTACGTATATTGCTAGTGCTACCGTTCAAAAAAATGATACGAACCTTGGAAGTTGGAATACAATCGATGAAAAAGCGTATTCATATCCTTCTGATGAATTTACACAAGCACATGGAGAAGATAATACAAAAATAAGTGAATTTGGTAAGGCAATAAAAGAGTTTTCTCCTGGAGATTTTATCCCAGTTAATGCTAAAGTTACTTATAAGAAAAATCAAATGGATACATTAAATATGAATATTGTTATTAAATATAATGGTAAAACAGAATTAATGGCTCTTACTCAAATGGCTGCTCAAGGTATGTTAGAGAAATTGCCTAAAGATGCGAAAGTACAATTACAAATAAAGTCCGAGAGTAAAATCGAGGCAGTTATTGTAAAAGAGAAAAACAGCGATAAACCGTTTGTTTCCTTCTTGTAAAAAAAGACAGTTTTAAACTGTCTTTTTTTATTGTGAGTGAAAATGTTCGATGTTTTTTTATAGTAATTCATTGCGGTATATCGTGTGATAATTGTATATGTACCAGCTATAATAAGTTGTCTTTATGTGAACAAGGTATTCGCACGTATGAAAGAGCGACGTATAATACGCTTAATATCTCCGCTGTATCGATTTTAAAGAAAGAAACACATTTACCTATCGTTGTCGATGTTACGCATTCTACAGGGCAACGTGACCTTCTGCCACCAGCTGCAAAAGCAGCGATGGCAATTGGTGCAGATGCAGCGCAGTAAATGAATATCTCACAGTTCAATGACTTTATGAAAGAATTAAAAGTATTTGGAAGTAAATCACAAAAAAGAAATAAGCATTCCAAAAAACATTTTGGAACAGTTTCCTCTCTATTATATAGTGCCTGTTGTGTTCGATTTTTGTTGGTAAATCGATATGTTTAAAAAATTGTTCATATAATTTGAGTTGCAATCGATATATGCGAAAAATTGCTCATATAATTTGAGTTGTGGTCGAAATATGCGGATAATCGCCGATATAATTTGAGGTGTGGTCAATATATTTGAAAAATCGCTCATATCAATTTCATTTACTATCGTACGGTTTAAAATAAGGTTTCTACTTATGAAACATCTATATTTTTACAAAAAATACCCTTTTTTTCATAAAAAATACGAAAATACGAGAAAAGAAGCGAATTTTTTCGAAACTTTTGCGGGAAAATATTGTATGAGCCTGCGTTTTTATCGTATCATTAGTAAAAGGAAGAACTCGGGACGATTGGTGGCATCTGCAAATAGAGTTGATGTCTTTTTTTCATTCAAGTAACCGATACATAAAAATAGATAACAAAAATAGAAGGAGTGTGCGATGAGATGAACGTAACAATCTATGATGTAGCGCGCGAAGCGAACGTTTCAATGGCTACCGTATCTCGCGTTGTGAACGGTAACCCAAATGTAAAGCCTACAACAAGAAAGAAAGTATTAGAAGCAATTGATCGTTTAGGATACCGCCCAAATGCGGTAGCACGTGGACTAGCAAGTAAGAAGACAACTACAGTGGGTGTTATTATTCCTGATATCTCAAATACGTTTTATGCAGAACTTGCTCGTGGAATTGAAGATATCGCAACAATGTACAAATATAACATCATTTTAAGTAACTCTGACCAAAACAAAGAGAAAGAGTTCCATTTATTAAATACGATGCTTGGAAAACAAGTAGACGGAATTGTTTTCATGGGTGAAGATATTACAGACATTCACATTGAAGAATTTAAAAAGTCCCCAGTACCGATTGTATTAGCAGCATCATTTGATGAGCAAAATGAAACGCCATCAGTAAATATTGATTATACACAAGCAGCTTACGATGCAATGAAGCACTTTATTGAGCAAGGACATAAACGTATCGGTTTCGTCTCTGGTCCTTTCATTGATAAAGCGGGAAGCGCTAAAAAGTTACAAGGTTATAAAAAAGCTTTAGAAGAAGCAAGTATTTCATATGATGAAAATCTTGTAATCGATGGAGATTACACATATGATTCAGGTATCGAAGCATTCGAAAAGCTTTGGAGCATGGATGAAAAGCCAACAGCTATCTTCGTATCTTCTGATGAAATGGCACTAGGTGTAATCCACGCAGCTCAAGATGCTGGATTAAACGTACCAACTGATATAGAAGTACTTGGCTTCGATAATACACGCCTTGCACTAATGGTACGCCCGCAGCTTTCAACAGTTGTACAGCCAATGTATGATATCGGTGCAGTAGCAATGCGTTTATTAACAAAGTATATGAACAAAGAAAAAGTGGAAGATCACACTGTTATCTTACCTCACCGTATCCAATTTAGAGATTCAACGAAGTAAGTATAAAAAAGCTCACAGCGATTGCTGTGAGCTTTTATTCATATTCAGGATAGTATTTTTTAACTACTGTATCTACAGTTTCATTTTTCTTAACGTGTAAAAATCTTGCGTACAATTCTTTTCCTGTTTCAAATGGCGTTTCATCTAACTCAAAAACATGAAGTACTTTTTGAAACTTCCATGTTACTTGTTGATCGTATACATTATCGTACGTATTTTCTGATTGTATAGCGATCTTTTTCCCTAGATCATGAGCTTCCTCTAAACTGTTCGCTTTAACGAGAATGATACTTTCTTCAAAAAGCGTATCGTGATTCTCTTCATAATGCTCATCTATCTTACTAGGATTAGGCTCACCTGAATGAACAGATTCAAACAATAATTTTACAGCGTACATTTGGGAAATCTCCTTATGCCGAATGTTTCACTTTATAAACAATACTTGCTACAAGTGAAGCTGGTATTGTAAATACGTTACTTTGATAATGGTAATGTACTTGGGATTCTTCATAAGACATTTTGTCGTATAGTTCATTTTGTGCGACATTCATTTTTTGCTGTTTTTCTTTGAACATCTTAATGTAGTTATACTGTATTGGGACGAGAATGATGAAATAGGCTAATACGATTAGTGAAATCCATATCATTATGAACACTCCCTTACAAAGAATATTTCTATATAACAATTATATCAACAAAAGGGAAAAACAACCATTTATTTGTAACGAAAATCGATTTTCTTCCTGCAATGTTATTCTAGGCTATAATATAGAATAGGATCCCTTGTTATATGTCACATAAGTGCAAATTCAACTATTATAGGGCAATGTCATGTATAATAGAAAGAAAAGGTTTGTGAGGGGGGAGAAAAGATGATCATTCTTTGGATAATTACGCTTTGCACGACTGCTTTTTTTGCATATATGACGTTAAAACAAAATGGCTTAAAGCGATTTGTTCCAGGAAGTATTCTTGCAGGAATTGCCCTTATCACGTATGTAATTTCTATTTTTACTGAAAGTGTATCAGTGGACATGAGCACAAGTTTAATGTTCATCGGTATTACACTATTTGCAGGTAGTATTATGGTACTTATGGTTGCTGGTATTATTTTATTTATTCATATGAATTCGGAAACGTTATAACATATAAAAAAGGCATGTCCCGAGAGGGGCATGCCTTTTTATCCGTTCAATTATGCTCTATCTTTAGAAGAATTTTGTTGTTTTAATAAGTCGCGAATTTCGCCAAGAAGTTCTTCTTCTTTTGTTGGTTCTGGAATTTCTTCTGTTTTTTCTTCTTCTCTTTTAGAAGTTAGTTTGTTGAATACTTTAACAAACATAAAGATAGCTGCTGCAATAATTAAGAAGTCAAAAATTGTTTGGATGAAGTTACCATACATAATAGATGACTTACCAAATGTGATTTTTAAATCTGTAAAGTCAACGCCACCTAATACCATACCAAGTAATGGTGTGATGATATCTTTTACTAAAGAACTAACGATTTTACCGAATGCAGCACCGATTACAACCCCGACAGCTAAATCAATTACATTCCCTTTGAAAGCGAACTTTTTAAACTCGTTCCACATGTGTTAATCCCATCCTTTCCACGTTTCATTATGAAATTTATAATTCCTATCAACATATTCTATAGAAATTTACGAGAGAAATAAAGGGGAAATGGGAATGAAAGTAAATTCTGAAAAATGTATCCGTTTTAATTTTTATTTACTTTGTCAAGTAGAGTTTGTAGCATTTGTTGCGTTTTTAATCCTTCTAATCCATCTACAACAGGCTTCGTATCTCCGTGTACACATTCAATAAAATGATGAACAGCATCTTCAAAACCACGCTGCTTTAACGTCGTTTCCCATGAGGGAGAACCGCTTTGTGAAACGGAATTTTCCTGTTCGATTTCAAATGTATTCATATTTTTTACGCGAATGATTTTTCCTGCTGTTACAAGTTCAATTTGTTCTAAATTTGTACCAGCATGGCGGTGCATTGCTGTTGAAAGTAATAGTCCGTTTGTTGTTGTATATGTATGATGGCCGTAAAGAAGTTCATTTTTCTCATTTATTTGCATCATATTATGAACGACGTTAAGGTCATCATTAGCTAACCAGCGAGCAGTATCTACAATATGTAAATAATCATCTAACATAGTAAAGTCGTACGTATTTGGCCCCACTTTATTTGTACGGTGTTTTTCAATTCGAATCCATGAAATAGCATTAGCCTGTTCTTTTGCAGCAACGTACATAGGAACGAAGCGGCGGTTAAATCCGACCATTAATTTTCGATTGTATTTTTCGCTCAATTCGACTAGTTTTTCAGCTTGTTCTACTGTAGCTGCTAACGGCTTATCTACATAAACATCGATTCCTTTTTTCAGAAGTTCAGAAACGATTTCATAATGTGTAGCAGTGGAACTATGAACGAAAACTGCATCACATTCTGAAGCTAACGTTTCAATAGAATGAAAGTCTTGAATACGGTATTGCTGACAAATTTGTTTTCTTTTTTCCGCGTTAGGTGTAAATGCCCCAACAAAATGCCAATCTAATTCTTTCGTAAGTGTTGGAAGATATGCCTTTTGTGCAATACTTCCAAGTCCAATCATCCCAATTTTAGGTTTATTCATTTGTATTCCCACCCTATCAATATTGATGTAACGGGTTAAATGTAGCATAGGGTGGGGGAGGAAGGCAAAAGTTAGCTTTTTACTTACGTCCTTCTACTAGAATCTTCTCTATCTCTTCAAAATTATGAGCACGAGCATGCTCTAGTGGGGTGACACCATCATTATCGGGAATGTTTACATCTGCGCCGTGTTCAATGAGCAGGCGAATGACTTGTTGTTGTGTTTCATCGCCGTTACTTAGTACGATAGCTTCCATTAAAGCTGTCCATCCGAGATTATTGACATGGTTTACATCGATATTTGTTCGCGTGAGGAGTTCTTTTATAACAGTAATATAGCCATGTTCTGAGGCTGGGATAAGAGCTGTTCCACCGTAACGATTCGTAAGCGCTGGATCCGCAACAGCATCAATTGTTAGTTTTAAAATGTCTAAGTAACCTTCCGCACCGGCGTATAGAAATGGATTGTTTTTTATATTATCTTGGATATTTACATCGGCGCCAGCATCGATAAGAGCTTTCGCGGTCTTTATATCATTTTTGTATGTGGCAATCATAAGCGGGGTGCGTCCTTGACTATCCGTTGCATTTATATTTGCTCCTTGTTTTAATAAAGATATAACAGTGTTCGTTTCGTTTTTTTCAGTAGCTGCTAGTAGTGCAGTCTCCATGTTTGTCATCTCCTTTTTTACTTCTTGTTCTTGCGAGCATCCTTGTAAAAAAATTACACAACATATCATGCTTAATGTTTTTTTGAACATGGAATTTCAACCTCCTAATTTCAACTGTAAAATAAGAACATTAAATTTTTATAAACTGACGCTAAAATTACTATAAAATCGCTTGAGTAATTGAACATATATTTTTATGCTTATGAATATGAAAGTTGAATCAATCGGGCGTTTACGGGTAGCCCGACTTTCATCTAACTTTTTGTTTTAACCGAATTTTGAGGTGGAAGTCTTACTGCCCACAAATAGCGTGATAAAGTGAGGATGTAAATGATGTCTATTAAAACAAGATTTTTATTTTCTTATATCGCTGTTATTCTCGTCTCCATTACGCTTATTTTAGTTGCGGGATTTTTAATTGTATTTTCCATAACAGGTGACTTGGAAGCAGTGAAAAATTTTTATAAAAGTTCTTATATTCAAAAGCCGCTGACTCCAGAAGAAGAGAATGCGTATCTTGAATTGAAAGGAGCGGCAAAGCAACATCAATATCAACTATTAGATGAATCGTTCGTTGCATCACTTGAAAAAGAAGGTGTGAAAATAGTTGTAAGAAAGGGAGAAACCATTTCTTATGCTACAAAGGGTTTTGAAAGTTCGACTGTAACAGAAGCCCTTCCGAAATTTGAAGCAGCAAATATTAATAGTCGTGGTACAACGGAACTAGGCGATACATTTTATCGGTATGTAAAATTTGATTTTTCTTTTCAAAATAATGAAGAAGGGAGTATATTTGTACTAAAAAAGCAAAGTTCGTTTGTAGATCTTACACAAAAATTATTTCCGATTTTGTTCGTAGCACTTTTACTGTTAGCCATTTTGCTCATTGGGTTAGTAAGCTATTTCGTCTCAAAAAGTGTGATAAAACCAATCTTTGTATTGAAAGATGCGACGGAGAGAATTAAAGAAGGGAATTTAGAATTTCAAATTCCAGTTACATCACATGATGAAATAGGTCAATTGAATCAAGGGTTTGAGGAAATGAGGAAGAAGTTAAAAGAATCGATTGAAGTACAAACGCAGTATGAAGAAAATCGAAAAGAGCTCATTTCAAACATCTCCCATGATTTGAAAACACCGATTACATCTATTATCGGATATGTGGAAGGAATAAAGGACGGGGTAGCAAATACCCCGGAAAAAATGGATAAGTATTTAACAACGATTCATACGAAAGCAAAACATATGGATACACTCATTGATGAACTATTTTTATTTTCGAAGCTCGATTTGAATCAAGTCCCATTCCAGTTTGAAACGGTTGAATTAAATATGTTTATGCAGGAATTAATAGAAGAGATGCAGATGGATTTAAGTGAAGAAGGTATAGAAGTGTACTTACAATTACATCCATCACCACTATATGTAACGGCTGATTGCGAAAAGATAAATAGAGTGATATCAAATTTAATTCATAATAGTGTGAAATACATGGATAAAGAAGAGAAAAAAATTGCTGTAACAGTATCGAGTGATAACGATAAAGTTATTGTGAAAGTGATGGACAATGGATCAGGTATAGAATCTGATACACTTCCTTATATTTTTGAACGGTTTTATCGTGCAGAGCAATCTCGAAACTCTAGCACAGGTGGAAGTGGACTTGGTTTAGCGATTGCGAAGCAAATTGTGGAAGAACATGGCGGAGAAATTTGGGCGGAAAGTGAGCCTAGAGAAGGCACAAGCATTTTCTTCTCATTGGAAAAAGTAGAGAAATGTGGTGAGTAAATTGAAAAGAATCTTACTAATAGAAGATGAAGTAAGTATTGCAGAATTACAGCGAGATTATTTAGAAATTAGTGATTTTCAAGTTGATGTAGAGCATTCTGGAGAAATAGGCTTACAAATGGCTCTGCAAGAAGACTATGATTTAATTATTTTAGATATTATGCTTCCGAAAATCAATGGATTCGAAATTTGTAAACAAATACGTGCTATAAAAGATATTCCGATTTTACTTGTTTCAGCCAAAAAAGAAGATATAGATAAAATTCGCGGACTCGGATTAGGAGCGGATGATTATATAACGAAACCGTTTAGCCCAAGTGAATTAGTCGCAAGGGTAAAGGCACATATTTCTCGTTATGAAAGATTATCAGGAAATGTAAGTAAGCAACGTGATACGTTATATATTCATGGAATCTCTATCGATCAACGAGCGAGGAAAGTTTTTATAAACAATGAAGAAATCGCGTTTACAACGAAGGAATTTGATTTATTAACATTCTTTGTAACGCACCCAAACCAAGTATTAAATAAAGAACAGTTATTTGAACGTATTTGGGGATTAGATTCTGCTGGCGATTTAGCTACTGTTGTCGTTCACATTAGAAAGTTACGTGAAAAAATTGAAAGAGATCCTGCCCACCCGCAATATATTGAAACGGTATGGGGAGCTGGTTATCGTTTTAATGTGTAGTAAACCTGTCAAAGTGTTGACAGGTTTTTTATATGCGTAATAGTGTATTACACTTATGATTTGAATTTTAAAGGGAATATTAGGTAATTCGTGTTAAAATATAAAGAGAAATAAAACGCAGGATGGTTTGAGAGGAAGTGTTAGGTTTTGGGGGATGTACGAAAGAATATTAAATCAAACAAGGCTTTAAAGATTGGGACTAATATCATACTTATTTTATTAATTATTGGTGCAATACAAATGTTTTATGATAAAGATTATACAAATGACCATTTAGGTGGATTATTTTTGGTGGCTTTTTGGATGGTTAGAAGTATGTTTGGTATTACGATCAGCGTAAAAGAAGGAGATAAAAAGTCAGTATTTATTGATTTAGGTTTAGTCCTTTTTTCTTTTTATCTTTTATTTTATTATAGTATGAAGTTTTTCTTCTAAAAAATAAAGCTCAAAGTCATATAGAGACTTTGAGCTTTTATTAGTACATTAGTCTGTGAATTCATATGTTATTTATTTAGATTTTTTTAATAGTAACTGAACTCAAAACTGGATTTTCCCTGTTATAACGTTTTGTAAAATTCTTGTGTGATAGAAATAAAGTGGGTAGCCTCTTCTAAAAAAGGATAATGGTTACTGTCCTCAAATGGAATAAAGATAGAATTACGTATACCCTCATGCATCTCGATAGAATATTGAATTGGGCACTGCACATCGTGTCGTCCGCACATAATAAGTGTCTTTGTTTTAATAGAAGGTAAAGACCCTCTTAAATCAAATGAAGAATATTCATGAGCGAAAGCGTTCATGCGGCTGATGGACATTGTTTTTTTGATCGGTCTACAAAAATAAAAGTTATAGTTTTCTGGTTTATACAATGATAATTTTGTTCTCTTAGTAGATAGTTCCTTTCGCTCTTCATTTGTAAGATGAGGGTTTTTCAAGTTCTCGATTAGTTCTTGCATATAATGAAATTGTGGATGGTAGGAATGGTAAATACAGTTTGATGTTTTCGTATAATCACTTGCTGCAGCTCCGGTTACGACTAATGATTGTAAGGAATTCGGATATGTAATCGCATACAAAATTCCAAGCATACCACCTGTTGAATGACCGGCGAAATGCCATGTTGGAAGTTGTAATGCTTCTCGTATTGCTTCTAAGTCGTGGATTGTTTCAATCATGCTTAATTCGTTTTCTGACTGGGCGGTTACAGAGCTACCGGCATCTCGTAAATTAATGAGAAATACACGATGCGTAGCAGTAAAAACATCCGCAAAGTAATCACCAGTTTCATTAAATTGTGAATAATGGTGTGTAACACAAAGCGGTTCACCATTCCCTTTTGTAAAGAGTTCAAATGTACCACGTTTCGTGCGGAGCATTTGTCGTTTCCACATAATATCACGACCTTTTCTCGTAAAAGTTGGGCCAGGCTGTTATGAAATGAAAATATATCAGCGATTATTAGAATATATCGGCGCAACTCGAAATATATCAGCGATTATTAAAATATATCGACTTACTGACAGAAATCGACAATAAATAAAAGGAGGCTATTAAAAAACGAGCCTCCTTTTCGTTTAGTACAAAGATTTTGTCATATTATTCCGAATAATTTCAAGGGATTTCGCTACAGTTAATGCATTCTTTTCTTCAATTTCTGGTTTACGGGGGATAGGTTTATACATGTTGTCTGGATCTTCCCATGTGAGGGGAAGTTCTGTTTCTGCTTGTCCTTTCCAAGCGTCAATCCATTCTGGAGGGAGATAACCTGAGATGTTTTGGATGTTGTTCATTTCGAGCCAAATGAGCGCCCACGCTCTTGGGACGACGCGCCAGTGGTCATAGCCACCGCCGCCGACAGCGATCCAGCGACCGTCGCAATATTCATTAGCGATTTCGCGAGCGAGCTTCGGTATTTCACGGTAAATATTCATCGTTGCACAAAGGTGTGTAAGTGGATCGTAATAATGCGCATCTGCACCGTTTTGCGTTAAAATAATATCCGGTTTAAAGTATGCGGCAACTTCTTTTACGACAGTTCGATATGATTCTAGAAACGATTCATCTTCTGTAAAAGCATCGAGTGGAACGTTAAAAGAATAACTATAGCCATTACCTTGTCCACGTTCATTTACAGCGCCAGTTCCAGGGAATAAATAACGTCCGGTTTCGTGTAATGAAATGGTGCATACGTTAGGATCATCGTAAAATGACCACTGTACACCATCACCGTGATGAGCATCTGTATCAATATATAAAACACGTAAACCGTATTTCTTTTGAATGTATTTCATTGCGATGGAACTATCGTTATAAATACAAAAACCAGATGCCTTGCCACGGAAGCCGTGATGTAAGCCGCCGCCTAAATTAAGTGCGTGTTTTACTTTTCCAGAAAGAACAGCATCGACAGCTGTTAACGTACCGCCAACGAGCAGTGCACTTGCCTCGTGCATATTTGGAAACATCGGTGTATCTTCTGTTCCGAGTCCATATGTCATCGCAATTGATTTTTCTAACTTTCCTTCTCCAGCACGTTTTACCGCATGTATGTACTCCTCTGTATGAACGTAGGCAATCTCTTCATCTGTAGCCATCCGTGGTGAGATGATTTGAGAGGGAGAGATGAAACCGCCCTTTTGTAATAAATCATACGTAAGTGTGACGCGCAGTTGGTTAAAAGGATGATCAGGGCTAAATGAATAGCCCCGAAAGTCATCCGAATAAATAAACGCGCTACTCATGCTTGCATCCCCATGATGTTTGGCCATAATACGCGGTAGCCTTCTGCTTCAAGTGCATCAATCACTTTTAGCGGATTCATCGTTTGAATGCGGAAAACAAGTACTTTATCATTCTCATCTTTTGCTGGATAGACGAGAACGCTCACGATATTTATTTGTAAATCACTAAAAATAGCAACGACTTTTCCAAGAATACCAGGTTCATTTTTTACTTGAATTTCAATTTGTGAACTTGGTTGATGTGCTCCTGTTAATTTTACTAACGTGTGCAGTACTGTAGATTCTGAGATGATACCAACTAACTTACCAGCCTTTGTAACAGGAAGGCAGCCAATTTTATTTTCAAAAAATAAAGTAGCAATTTCCTCAACGAAATCGAGAGGGTGGCAAGTCATTACAGGATGTTTCATAATAAGTTCGAGCGGTTGCTTCAGCATATCGAGTGAAACTTGTTCATCTAGAATAGACGGACTTGCATCTCTTACATCCCGATCAGAAATAATGCCTACGACGTGATTATTTTGATCGACAATTGGAATGTGCCGAATTCCTTTCGTGCGAATCGTTCGGATTGCTGTTTCGATTGTATCGTTTGGATGTAGCGTAACTACATTTTGATTCATAATTTCTTCTACAATCATTCCAGTTGCCCCCTTTATTAATACATAAAACGATTGTGAAAACGTAGACGGTCAAATGCTTGAATAGAATCCGTATCGACGCGATTACCGATGCGGACCATTAAACAGTTGGCAGGATGTGAACAAATTTCAGGATCATCTGTAGCCATCCATTGTAAACCACCAGCATTCATCATCTTTTCCATTACTTTTCGGTACTCCCAAACATTTAAACCTGTTTGTTTTAAATCCCAGTGCCAATAATATTCAGTCGTCAATATAATGTAATCTTCCATATAATCGTCCATCATAGACACTTCTAATAAGTTCTTTCCGACAGAGCACCCACGGAAGGCTGGGACGACTTCAATTGCCCCGAGCTCAATTAAGTTTTCCATTTTTCCTTCTGACCATCGTTCGAGCGGATCGGGATACAAATATGTAACATATCCAACAATCGTTTGGTCATGTCTAGCAATAATGAGACGTGCTTCTGGTAATTTAGAAATTTCGACAATTGCTTTATATTGCTGCTCGGCAGGACGAAACGCAATTAAATCTGGATGGAATTCATACATTTCAAGATTATGGGTAGAGACAGGACCTTCAATAATTAAAGTGCCTTTCGCTGTTTTCAAGTTTCTAGCATTATATATTTTTTTATGAATCAATGTATTGCTCACCACCTTGAGGGTTTGTGAATCTATTAATATCGTACTTTATAATATATGCGATGTGAATCGAATTTTGTCATTAAAAATTTGTCTAAAAATCAACAAATATACTGAAAATTTTAAATAATATCATTATAATAGATAATAGAATACATAGGAGGGGGATGTAAAGTATGAAAGTAGAAACGCTTCCTGTCATTAAAGGAGAAAATAATTTGCCGAATTATGAAGAGGCATACGCGAATTTTAACTGGGAAGAGGTTAATAAAAATTTTACTTGGAATGAGACAGGCCGAGTAAATATGGCGTATGAAGCAATTGATAAGCATGCGAAATCTGATCGAAAAAATAAAGTAGCCCTTTATTATCAAGATGGATCGCGAAAAGAGAAATATACATTTAAGGAAATGAAGGATTTTTCTAATAAAGCAGGAAACGTCCTAAAAAATTATGGCGATGTTGAAAAAGGCGATCGCGTTTTTATTTTTATGCCACGTTCTCCAGAATTATATTTCGCGCTTTTAGGTGCAGTGAAATTAGGAGCAATTGTTGGACCGCTATTTGAAGCATTTATGGAAGGCGCAGTTCGTGATCGTTTAGAAGATAGCGAAGCAAAGGTGTTAATTACAACTCCTGAATTGTTAGAGCGTATACCATTAAATGATTTACCAGCTTTAAAAACAGTCTTTCTTGTTGGAGATAATGTAGAAGAAGGCGGTAAAACAGTAGCGTTCAATCCTTTATTTGAACAAGCTTCAAAAGAATTACATATCGAATGGTTAGGCCGCGAAGACGGTTTAATTCTTCACTATACGTCTGGTTCTACTGGTAAGCCAAAAGGTGTTCTCCATGCGCAAAATGCAATGGTTCAGCACTATCAAACGGCGAAATGGGTATTAGATTTAAAAGAAGATGACGTATATTGGTGTACTGCTGACCCGGGCTGGGTAACGGGAACTGCTTACGGCATTTTTGCACCGTGGTTAGTCGGAGCATCAAATGTTATTTTAGGTGGACGATTTAGTCCAGATGCATGGTATGAAGCACTGCAAGATTACGGTGTAACAGTTTGGTATAGTGCACCGACAGCGTTCCGTATGTTAATGGGAGCTGGACAAGATGCAATTAAAAAATACGACTTATCACAAGTACGCCACGTATTAAGCGTAGGTGAGCCATTAAATCCAGAAGTAATTCGCTGGGGTATGAATGCATTTGGACTTCGTATTCATGATACGTGGTGGATGACAGAAACAGGTGGACAAGTTATTTGTAACTATCCTTGTATGGAAATCCGTCCAGGTTCAATGGGTAAACCAATTCCAGGTGTGAAAGCAGCGATTGTTGATAATGAAGGAAATGAAGTGCCTCCATACACAATGGGTAACTTAGCAATTGGTAAAGGTTGGCCAGCTATGATGCGTGGAATCTGGAATAACCAGCAAAAATATGAGTCATACTTTATGCCGGGAGACTGGTATGTATCAGGTGATTCAGCTTATATGGATGAAGACGGATACTTCTGGTTCCAAGGACGTATTGACGATGTAATTATGACGTCAGGTGAGCGAGTTGGACCGTTTGAAGTAGAAAGTAAACTAATCGAGCATGCTGCTGTTGCAGAAGCTGGTGTAATTGGTATTCCTGATCCGGTGCGCGGCGAAATTATTAAAGCGTTTATCGCACTTCGAGCAGGATACGAACCATCTGATGAATTAAAAGAAGAAATTCGTCAATTTGTAAAAAAAGGCCTAGCAGCTCATGCAGCGCCACGACAAATTGAATTTAGAGATAAATTACCGAAAACGAGAAGTGGTAAAATTATGCGCCGCGTATTAAAAGCGTGGGAGTTAAACTTACCAACAGGTGACTTATCAACGATGGAAGATTAAGAGAGAAAGGTCTGAACGAAAAATGTTCAGGCCTTTCTTTTTTATGATATCATGAACTTATATATATAAGTTGAAGGGGATAGTATGATGAAAACAGAAAAAGAAAAGATGATACTAGGAGAAATGTACATACCGGCTGATCCAGTTTTAGTACAAGAAAGAGAGCAAGCACGTATATTAACGAGAAAATTAAATGATACGCCAGAAGAGCAATTGAAAGAGCGTAGCGAAATCGTAAAAGAATTATTCGGAACGACAGGAGATAATATTCATCTTGAATCTTCTTTTAGATGTGATTACGGCTATAACATTCATGTCGGTGAAAATTTTTACGCGAACTTTGACTGTACGATTTTAGACGTATGCCCGGTAACAATCGGAGTGAACTGTATGTTAGCTCCAGGTGTTCACATTTATACAGCAACGCATCCACTCGATCCAATTGAGCGTATAAGCGGATCAGAATACGGAAAACCAGTTACAATTGGCGATAACGTATGGATTGGCGGAAGAGCAATTATTAATCCAGGTGTAACAATTGGAGACAATGCGGTGATCGCATCTGGTGCTGTCGTAACGAAAGATGTGCCTAATAATGTAGTAGTTGGCGGGAACCCTGCAAAGATTATAAAAAAACTAAAATAATATTTGAACGAAGTGCCTTCCTCGTCTGCATACATTTATGAAAGAATAGATGAGGGAGGCTTTTATATGTCTAATAAATTACTTCTTGCTTTTGCTTTAATTGGAATTATAGTTGTATTTTCTTGTGGTCTTTTCTTACCGATACCAATTGGATATAGAGTATCAATGATTACAGCTGGAGTTATAATGGGTGTTCTGTTTTCAATCATTATTCCATTTGATAGAAAACATATAGTACGGAAAAATGGATATAAAATTGATTTTATAAAAACAAAAGTGTATTTTCGCTGGAATGTATTTGATACTATTTCTGTCTGCCTTGCGTTGTATGCATGCATATGTGTGCAAGCGTTAAATATTTTAGTTGCAATGGGATTTACGATTCAAAACCCATATGTTCAATTTTTTACAAATCAATCACAATTGTGGATTTTTATTGCGATTGCATATTTAATTTCCCGTATTTCATTAACGTTAAAAGGAATAAAGGAGATCAAAAATCATGGCGCAAATTGGGATTGAGGAGGAGCTCATGCTTGCGTATCAAAGTGGAGATAAACAAGCGGGAGAAAGACTATATGTTTTAATCAAACCAGCGCTATACACATTTTTATATCGATTTAACCGAGATGAACAATTAAGTATCGATCTTGTGCAAGACACGTTTTTGACGCTAGAGCGTAAGAAACATATGTATGAACTTGAAAAAGGTAAAATAAAAACATATTTATTTCAAATTGGTTATCGTCTTATGATTAATAAATTAAATAGGAGAAAAAAGTGGCGTACGCTTTTGCCATTTTTAGTGCCGATTCCGGAAAAAGAATTTTCTCACGAAGATCGGCTCACAGTAAGAGAAGCAATTTTGAAAGTTCCAGAAGAGCAAAGAGCGGTCCTAATCCTTTCTTATTATCATGACATGCAGCAAAAAGAAATTGCAGAGATATTAAACATTCCGATTGGAACGGTGAAATCGAGACTTCATAACGGGATAAAGAAATTGAAACAATTGCTGGAGGTGGACGAAATTGAGCGAAAATCCCTTTAAGAGTGAATATAAGTTAAAGCAACATTTAGATAGTGATCATGTAGAAATACCAGACTTTCCAAAAACGGTAAGTCGATTCGATCGATTAATCGGGTTTCTTGGTTCCCCAGCGAAAGATCCTGTGGAGGCGACCATTGGGAATGATTTATCGGTTGTGTTTCATGTATCGTTATTAGTTGGGGTTCCAATTCTTTCTCTTATTACGATACTCTTTATGACGTTGTAAAGGATTGGCAAGGAGAGAAACCGGGCCTCTATTTGACACGCCTATATAAATGATGGTATAAAGAAAAGTATATGAATAATTGAGCGTGGAAAGGGAGAAGTAGTGATCATTTCCCTGTTTTAGAGAGCTGATGGTCGGTGGAAATCAGCACATAGATGATCGCGAATTACGCCCCTAGAGCATCTTTTTTCGATTGAATTGTATTCAAAAGGGAAAAGACGGTGCTAAGCCGTTATGTAAATAAGGTGGTAGGCTTTTTTTGCCTGCAACTAGGGTGGTAACGCGATAATCAAAATCGTCCCTTATTTGAAGGGGCGATTTTTTTATGTTTTCAACTTTCACGCCAGTAATGAACTTAAAGGAGAGTATGTAGGATATGGGTATTTTACAAGATCTTGAATTTCGCGGTCTAATTAATCAGCAAACAGATGCTGAGGGCCTTGAGCAATTATTAGAAAAAGAAAGCGTTAAATTATACTGTGGTTTCGACCCGACAGCGGATAGCTTACACATCGGTCATATGTTACCAGTATTAATGTTACGTCGTTTCCAATTAGCTGGTCATCAACCAATCGCACTTGTTGGCGGTGGTACTGGTATGATCGGTGACCCAAGTGGTAAAAAAGCAGAGCGTACATTAAATACGAAAGATACAGTTGCTTACTACACAGAAAGCATTAAAAACCAACTTTCAAACTTCTTAGAGTTTGAAAACGTGGACAACCCAGCAACAATGGCTAACAACTATGACTGGCTTGGTAACTTAGATGTCATTTCATTCTTACGCGATATCGGTAAAAACTTCGGTTTAAACTATATGTTAGCAAAAGATACAGTAGCATCTCGTTTAGAGACGGGTATTTCATTCACTGAGTTTAGTTACATGATCTTACAATCATACGACTTCTTAAACTTATACCAACACCATAATTGCCGCCTACAAATCGGTGGTAGTGACCAATGGGGTAACATTACAGCTGGTCTTGAATTAATCCGTAAATCAGAAGAAGATGCGAAAGCATTCGGTTTAACAATTCCACTTGTTACAAAATCTGACGGTACGAAGTTTGGTAAAACAGAAGGCGGCGCAATTTGGTTAGATCCAGAGAAAACAACTCCTTACGAGTTCTACCAATTCTGGATTAACACAGATGACCGCGACGTTGTTAAATACTTAAAATACTTCACATTCTTATCTCATGAAGAAATTCTTGAGCTTGAAAAGCAAGTAGCTGAAGCGCCAGAAAAACGTGCAGCACAAAAAGCGTTAGGTTCTGAAATGACAAAACTTGTTCACGGTGAAGAAGCATTAGAGCAAGCGATTAAAATTTCAGCTGCACTATTCAGCGGTTCTGTAGCAGAACTGACTGCAAATGAAATCGAACAAGGATTCAAAGACGTACCATCTGTAGAACGTACTGCAGAAGATACAGTATTAATCGACTTACTTGTAGAAAGCAAAATCTCTCCATCAAAACGTCAAGCACGTGAAGATGTAACGAACGGTGCAATCTACGTAAACGGTGAGCGTACACAAGCATTAGACTATGTTGTAACAGAAAACGACCGCATCGAAGGTAAATTCACAATCATTCGCCGCGGTAAGAAGAAATATTTCTTAATTCGTTACTAATCAGAAACGAATATAAACAAATAGTACCCCGGATTGTAGGCTGAAAGGTTTATGATTCGGGGTTTTTATGTATGAATTTAGATTACCTTACGAGTTCTTGTAAATAGAATATGAAGAATTAATACGAGCATATAAAGTAAGCTAATGAGCATAACAATAAATGCTGTTGGATAAAATTTTGCTGCATATATAAAGAAATCGATTTGATAAATATCTTGGTAATTTGAAACGGTGCCTTTAAAATAATTCGTAAACTTAGCGCTATATTTCCATTCATCAGGATAATCTATTAAATTACTCCCCTGATACCAACTCATAAGTGTTGAAGTAATAAAAAGCATACATGCACTGCCCAATTGAACCATTTGGTTTATCGTCAAAAGAAATCAACCTCCTATTTTATGGTTATTATAGCGTGTATTCGTATTCCTGTAACCTTTTTGTTGTAATCTCCTTTTCGAGTTCATACGGAAATCACATGTAAGCGGTATGATAAACGTATAACAAATAGAAAGGAGTGGTAAAACAAAATGTCACTAGAAGCGCTCATTATTTTTTCTTTGCTAAATGCGGGTCAGCTTGCAGAGAATTCGAAGGTTGATATACATAAAGAGCAAAAAGATGCTTATGTATATGTTCAAAAAGAGGAAAATAAATAACTTTATTTTATATATACGAAAAAAGAGGGTATCCCAGAAGGTCGTTAAAAATGACCCTTTGGAGATATCTTCTTTTGTTATTCATGTATTACTTTTAATGAAATTTGTCCTCTGGGGAGGATAGGTAGCGTAGGGGGCATTTCTACTGTTAGACAACATTTTAAAAAATAAAGGGGGGTGTGAAATGTCTACGAAAATCTATAAATTATTACATAATAAAAGCCACAACTCATATGAGTGTGACTTAAATGTTTTTATTCAGCCTCAGGCTCGAAGCGTAAAGTGATTAAAACTCAAATGAAACCATAAGATATCTAGCAGGATTTATTTTCCTAGATTTGAAATTGTTATATCAATTTTGTTTCTTTTTGCAGTGTTTAAAGCGTTACTTAGTAAATCTAAAAAAGTTGTACCTGTTGGAGTAGCATGATAATTGGCTAAACTAGTTATTTTATTAGGGATTTTATTTCCCCAAGGTGGCTGTTTTTCCATGTGCTCAATATCCCAAATGACTTCGGCAGGAGGTAATTCACGTAAAATTTTTCTTATCTCTTCTACATTTTGAAGTGCTTCTTCTGTGTCCTCCCAACGTAACTTGTCGAAATATAAATTCTTCATTAATAGTGGGTACTTAGTGCCCCAACCTTCAGACTCTGTATGATATGACATGGTTGAAAAAAAGCTATGTAAAAAATCAGGGTGCCCTGTTTCATAGAAAAATATATCTACTTTAAATCCTACTGCCATTAATATCAATCCTCTCGCTTAAATATTACCTCGGGTGTTTCTTTAGACTTTTCTCTTATTTTTCTTACGATATCAAATAAAGCTTCTTCAGGAACAGTTTGTCCTCGTATATCAATGATGACAGTTTGCTTTGTACCTATAGGTAAATTATCAACCCTATCATTAACTTGTTTAACAATAACTCTAACTAGGTTACTTCTTTTTGATGAAGTAGACAAGTCATAATTTTTCACTTCCAAGCTGTGACCCTTTGTGTAAAAATCAGGTCTTGTACTAATGCTTCTAGTAACATTTTTAATTTTTGAAAGTCTTGTACATGAAGAGGGATCTCGGTGAATTTTTCTTTCAAAACAATTAACTCCTTTTATCATCTGTTTTTTGCACTTATCCATTTCTATACACACGCCAGCCATTATATTTTTTGTCCCAAACTAGCCTCAATTAGCCCCAAGTGCATACTTTTTAATGCTTTATTTTGCATTATTAATGATAAATAAAAAAAGCCCAGGCCCCTTGATAAACAAGGTTCCTAAGGCTTTTAATAATACTCTTTGCAGAGTACCGAGATTAACGAGAGTAGAACTCTACGATTAATGCTTCGTTGATTTCAGCTGCTAACTCAGAACGCTCAGCGTGACGAGTGTAAGTAGCTTCTAATTTATCAGCATCGAAAGTTAAGTATTCTGGTACGAAGTTGTTAACTTCGATCGCTTCTTTAACAACAACAAGGCTGTTAGATTTTTCGCGAACGCTGATAGTTTGACCAGGTTTAACGCGGTAAGATGGGATATCTACGCGAGCGCCATCAACCATGATGTGACCGTGGTTTACTAATTGGCGAGCTGCACGACGAGTGCGAGCTAAGCCCATACGGTAAACTAAGTTGTCAAGACGAGCTTCAAGAAGGATCATGAAGTTTTCGCCGTGCTTACCAGGCATTTTACCTGCTTGGTCAAATGTGCGACGGAATTGACGCTCAGTCATGCCGTACATGTGACGAAGTTTTTGTTTCTCTTGTAATTGTAAACCGTATTCTGAAAGTTTCTTACGTTGGTTAGGACCGTGAGGACCTGGTGCGTAAGGGCGTTTTTCTAATTCTTTTCCTGTGCCGCTTAGAGAGATTCCAAGACGACGAGACAGTTTCCAAGCTGGACCTGTATAACGAGCCATAGTTGACTCCTCCTTTAAAAATGTTTTTATTTACGTAAAATAAAAACAGACGTAATCGATATTTACGGGCATTTTGTTTTCATGTACCTTCGCTCCAGCAGCAGGGAGTTACGAGATACACCTCCGTAGAGGAACAAAATACAAACGATAAACTCACATTACAAGGCTGCCTTTTTATTTTACACAAACGCTATTATATCTTTTACCCAGAGTTTCGTCAAGCGAGTACGTTTTTGTTTTATGCATATAAATTTTGGAAATTAATATAAGAAGGAATTTAAAACAATATAAAAGAAGAGATAGAAACACAAATGAAACGCTTACATAAAATGTAGTAAAAACATTCATCAGTTTTTTAATGGTGAATATGCGGGATAAAAACATAAAGGGGATGTTTTTATGAAAAAGAAGCATATGGAGACAGCGTTAATTCATCACGGTTATACATCTGAGGAACATAAAGGAAGTTTAACACCACCGTTATTTCAAACGTCTACATTTACATTTGAGACTGCGCAGCAAGGAGAAGCGAGTTTTGCGGGAGTAGATCCGTCTTATATTTACTCAAGACTTGGAAATCCGACTGTAAAATTATTTGAAGAGCGCATGGCTGTGTTAGAAGGGGCAGAAGAAGCACTTGCTTTCGGATCCGGAATGGCAGCTATTTCAGCAACGTTAATTGGCTTTCTAAAAGCTGGAGATCATATTATTTGTTCAAACGGATTATATGGGTGCACGTACGGATTTTTAGAAGTGTTAGAAGAGAAATTTATGATTACACATTCGTTTTGTGATATGGAGACAGAGACTGATATTGAAAATAAGATTCGCCCAAATACAAAGCTCATTTTCGTTGAAACACCGATTAATCCAACGATGAAATTAATCGATTTAAAACAAGTGATTCGAGTTGCGAAGCGAAATGGCCTACTCGTCATTGTTGATAATACGTTTTGTTCACCTTATTTACAAAGACCGCTTGAGCTTGGTTGTGACGCAGTTGTGCATAGTGCGACAAAATATATTGGTGGCCATGGTGATGTTGTAGCGGGTGTAACAATTTGTAAAACGAAAGTGTTAGCTGAAAAAATTCGTCCGATGCGAAAAGATATCGGCGGTATTATGGCGCCGTTTGATGCGTGGTTATTATTACGCGGATTAAAGACGTTAGCAGTAAGAATGGATCGTCATTGTGATAATGCAGAAAAAATTGTATCGTTCCTAAAAAATCATGATGTAGTAGAAGGGGTTTGGTACCCAGAAGGGGAGTTAGCATCTCGCCAAATGAAACGGGGCGGTGGCGTTATTTCTTTTTCTGTCAAAGGCGGGAAAGAGGAAACGCAAGCGTTTATCAATGACCTTCACTTTATTACGATCGCGGTAAGTTTAGGTGATACAGAAACGTTAATTCAGCATCCAGCAACGATGACGCATGCTGCGATTCCAGCGGAACTAAGAAAAGAAATGGGTATTTTCGATAATTTAATACGTTTATCTGTCGGTTTAGAATCGTGGGAGGATATCATTTCTGATTTGGAGCAAGCGTTAAAGAAAATATCTACTGTTAGTAATCAATAAAAAAGAGTGAGCTATCGGTTTCGTACATTACGTACTTAATCGATAACTCACTCTTTTTCTTATATATGTTTTAACAGTGTTTCCACAAACTTTTCTAAATAGTGCTGATCTACTTCATCGAAACGATTTTTTTCAGGACTATCAATATCCAGCACACCAATGACATTTCCGTCTTTTATAATCGGTACAACGATTTCCGAATTAGAGGCACTATCGCAAGCGATATGTCCTGGGAATTGGTGAACGTCCGCTACAAGTTGCGTTGTTTTCGTTTCAGCTGCTACGCCGCAAACGCCGCGTCCAAATGGAATACGTACGCATGCTGGCATTCCTTGGAATGGCCCGAGAACGAGCTGATTTCCTTCTGTTACATAAAAGCCAACCCAATTAACGCGATCTAAAAATTGGTTTAATAATGCGGACGCATTTGATAAGTTTGCGACTACGTTTAATTCGCCAGTTAATAATGCATCCAGTTGTTTAATTACTGTCTCATACTGCTTTTCACGAGAACCTGCATAACTTTCTTTTGTAAACATGGAAACAACTCCCTTTTTATCGAGATGTGTAAAATATTAGCAAAATACGATGTATTTCACATGACTTTGTCGATAGAAAATTAAAGGAATTTGTCTTAAAAGTCAAGAAATTTAAACTATAGCTGTTCAGTGAGAGGAAGTGAGCGCATGAAGCAGACGAAACAAAAAGTAATTGATGCGGCAATATCGTTGTTTAATACGAAAGGTTATGACGGGACATCAGTGCGAGACATTGCAAAGCGAGCGGATGTGAATGTAGCGAATATTTCATACTATTTTGCTGGAAAGCAAGGCCTATTAGAGCAGCTTATTACTGATTTTTTAGAAGGATATATTCATGTGATTGAAACGTCCTTTGAACAGAGAGAGTATTTGTCGGCTAAAGATGTGATGGTGCAAATGGTGCGCGGGATTTTACGATATCAATTTGAAAATAGGGAACTGACACGTTTTTTTTATAGAGAGCTTTCGCTTGATACGACATTAATTCGTGAAGTGATGACCGTTTATTTTTCTAAAGAAAGATATTATATCGAGCAAATCATTAGAGAAGGACAAATGAAGAAAGAGTTTCGAAAGGTATCTTTTACAATGTTTATGACGCAATTAAAAGGCATGATAAATATGCCGTTTTTATATCCGCAGTATATATCAGAAGTATTGCATTCTTTTCCATCCGAAACATTTTTCTTAGAAATGTATACGAAGGAAATTGAGCAATGGATGGAACAAGCATTATGTAAAACGAATATGTATCAGGAATGGCCAAGAGCTGTTCATATGTGAAAAATCCCCACCTAACGAACCGAGGTGGGGATTCTTGTAGTTTCTTTTCTTTGCCATAAATTGTTACATAATAGCGCAATAATTGTTAATGAGGCTCCGGCAATTTCGATTTTGTCGACCGTATAACCTCGAAATATGGAACCGATAAGTGCAAGGACAGGAACTAAATTCATAAATAATATGCCGTTAATAGATGAAATATAGCGATTCCCCATATTCCAGCAAAACACAGCGATAACACCTGCAATAATCGACATATAAAAGAGTTCAAAACGAACGCTCACAATTGTGCGTAATGATGGTACAGTAATGACGTTTGTGTAAGTTAATAAAGTGACAATAACGATGAGTGACATTGAACCGAACAAACAAGTTAACGTTGTATATCGAAGTGGTGACCAAGATTGAAAACGAGCACCGCCATTTGTATAAATGACCCAGCAAGTAACGCCGCATAACATCAATATATTCGTAGATAAGTGACTTGCAGCTCCAAATAATAAGTGAATATTTCCTTTTGAAATGACAAGCATAACACCGAGTAATGCAACGAACATACAAAGAAAAGTGTAGTTTTGTGGACGCTTATTTTTTGTTATCCATTGTAATGATAAGGCAATTAGTGGCATGAGAGACTGAATCATCGCTGCATGGATTGCTCCAGAAGGTCCGGCAAGTTGTTGTCCGTAGAAAACGAGAAAACCATATCCAGCGAAACCGACTGTTCCGTAAAAAAATAAAGAAAGTGTTCGTTTTTCTAAGCGGAGCGAATGTGTCCCTTCAGTGATTAATAGCAAAATAAGAAAAATAATAGCTGCAGATCCGTAGCGAATAGTTGTGAAAAAGAACGGATCGATAAATTGTAAGGCGTTTGCCATTACAGGAAACATAAATCCCCAGGCAGTTACGGCAAGTAAGCATAGGAGGGATCCGAAGAGCATTTGTTTTTTGTTCAAGAGTACCATTCTCCTTTACATTTCGTTATAGTAAGTTGATGAAATAAGTATAAAGAGTAATGATTTATAGAAGGAAATATCGATTTTTTATAACAGTTATAACTTTTTGTTAGAGGTGTATATGATGGATTTAGAGGCAGTACGATCGTTTATGGAAGTAAAGCATACGCGCAGTTTATCAAAGGCAAGTAAGCTTTTACATATTTCACAACCAGCGCTTAGTAAACAAATTCAAAGATTAGAAGCGGATTTAGAGGTTACTTTACTCAAGCGTTCTGCTCAAGGAGTGGAGTTAACAGAGGCTGGTGAGATATTTATAGCAAGAATGTTACCGATTTTGGAACAAATACATGAAGTGAAAACGGAGATGAAGAAGTATCAAGAGAAACGGAGAATTTCGATAGGTATATTGCCAAGTTTAGCGGCGTATTACATATCGAAATGCAAAGATATATTAGGTGATGGATTCGAAATAGAATGGAAAATTGAGCATACGAAAGTATTAATGGAATTGTTTAAAGAGCGGAAGATTGAAGCGATGTTCATTGATTCAGTAGTAGAAGGCGCTACATATATAAAAGAAATGCGGGAGGAAAAAATTGTTTGTGTAGTTTCAAATGATCATCCTTATAAAGAGAAAACAATAATCCGAATGGAAGGTTTGGAACATGAGAAATTAATTGTGTACCCAGAAATATGTGATGTAAGGAAAATGATTATGAACATGTTTCAAGGTATAGGTGCGAAACCAATCATTGCGTTTGAAACTTCTTATGCAGAACCGATGCTTGCGATGGTCGGAGCTGGACTTGGCATCACTTTACTTCCAGAAATGTCAGTGGAGCAAGCGGTAAAGCAGGGGAATGTGCATGTGATTTCTGTTGAACCCCCACTCATGCGCAAAATCTATTTCGTATCTCATATGAAAGAGTGCCCGTTATGGCAATCATTTGAGGATAGGTAGTGAAGCGGGCGGAAGATTAAGAAAGATTACAATTGCATTTAAAGAAACATGAAATTTTAAAAAAAACTAGGTCAAAAACACGTCATTACATGGTATGATTAGTACATTGTTAGTTGTTAAATATAGGGGAATTCCCTTTTTATACATAATGCCTTCCATTTCATAAACGGAACGGACAAAAAAAGAGATATAACTAGGAGGCTTTTTTGCATGGATTCTATCCTGACGATCGTTATCATTGTAGTAAGCTCTATTCTAGTGCTGCTCATGATAGAGCTTGTGATAAGAAATCGTTCATATAAAGATATTGAAGCACTGGAGCAGTGGAAACAAGAAATAAAAGATAAACCTGTGGCAGATGAACTAAAGCGAGTAAAAGATTTGAACATGACAGGTCAAACAGAAGAACTGTTTGGTAAATGGCGTGAAGAGTGGGATGAAATCGTATCAACAACTCTTCCAAAAGCTGAAAAAGATTTAGGGCAAGCGCGAAAATTCGCCTCGCAATTCTCCTTCCGCAAAGCAAAGCATGCGATGAACGAATCCATAAGTGGTTTAGATGACGCTGATAATCGTATTACAGACATTTTAAATGAATTACAGCAACTGTTAGAAAGCCATGAAAAAAATAGCTCGGAAATTGAAGGGTTACGTGATACATATCGTAGTATGAAAAAGAGTGTTCTTGCCCATCGACACATGTATGGAGCAGCTGAGCAGAGAATTGAAGAGATGCTAGATGCCGAATCTAATAAATTTAATAGTTTTGAAGAAGCAACAAATAATGGCGACTATTTAAAAGCGAGAGAAATTGTTATTAGTTTGGAAGAAGGTTTAGCTAATTTAGAAATCATTATTCACCAAATTCCAGATTTATTGGTAGAGTGTCAAGCAACGTTACCAGTTCAACTGGAAGATTTATTACACGGACATAATGATATGGTAAGACAAGGTTATGTATTAGATTACCTGGAAATCCCTAAAGAAGTCCGCGATATGACGACACAACTACAAACATGTTTAATGGATATACAGGAGCTTCATATAACGGAAGCGGCTGAAAAAGTAGAAAAATTAAAAACTCGTTTAGACGGTTTTTATGATCAACTAGAACAAGAAGTGCATGCGAGACATTATGTAGAGCAAAAAACACTTTCTGTTTATGAAGATTTAGAAGAACTTCGTGAAGAAACAATTGAAACGAAAGCAGAAACGCAACTTGTGAAACAAAGCTATCAGTTACAAGATAAGGATATTGAGTCTCAAAAAGTAATTGAAAAGCAAATGCACATTTTAATGAAACGTTTTGAAGTGATGCAATTACGCGTTGCTGAACAAGATATTGCATTCTCTATAATTCGTGAGGAACTAGAAGAGGTTTATGAGCAATGTGAAACTTTAAAAGTACTTCATGCAGAATATAAAGAAATGCTACAAACGATGCGTAAAGAAGAATTTGAAGCGCGTGAGAAGTTGCAGGAAATGCGCAATACAATTTTTGAAACGAAACGCTTTATGCAAAAGTCGAATTTGCCAGGTCTTCCAGTGAGTATTATGGAAGATTTACAAAGAGGGCAAATGGCAATGCAAGCTGTATATGAGCAATTAGAAATAAAACCGTTAAATATGCATGCTGTAAATAGCAGTTTAGAAGAGGCATACACAACTGTTAACGGTGTAGCTGAAATGACAGAAGAGTTAATTGGACAAGCGTATTTAGTTGAAAAATTAATTCAATACGGAAACCGTTACCGCAGTCATGATGAAAATCTTGCAGAAAGCTTAAATTATGCAGAGAAATTATTCCGTGAATATCAATACGATGCAGCTTTAGAACAAGCGGCTTCTGTACTAGAGCAACTTGAACCTGGCGTTGTTCAAAAAATAGCTGAATATGTAGACAATGAACAAACCCTTTCATAAAGGGTTTGTTTTTTTGTGTAATTTTGAAGGCGATGTTGCTATAATGAATAGCGGAATACAGTAAGGTTATTCGTTTCAAAATAAAGTGAAACTGTAATCAGTGGGGGGGATTCATCCTCACTGATTACTAGCCTTCACCAATCGGGATAAAACGGAACCTTTGTGTAGTCTTAGCGTAATTACACGTATTTATGATATGATTATATGATGTGATAGCGCTGAAAGGGGAAGAACGATGATCTATTTTGATAATAGTGCGACGACGAAGCCATATCCAGAAGCCCTTCAATCGTACGTAACGGTTGCTGGGAAATATTTTGGAAATCCTTCTTCTATTCATTCGCTTGGAGGAGAGGCAGAGCGTCTATTAACACAATCAAGAACGATTGCAGCGCAGCTTCTTCACGTAAAACCTTCTGAAATTATTTTCACATCGGGTGGAACGGAAGGGAATAACCTTGCGATTAAAGGGATAGCGATGAGGAATCGTTCGCGCGGCAAACATATCATTACAACAAATATTGAACACGCGTCTGTGTTTGAGGCATATAAGCAATTAGAAGAACTCGGGTTTGATGTAACATATTTACCGGTTAACGAGCATGGTGTTGTATCGGTAGAGGATGTGAAGCGAGTGCTTCGTGAAGATACAATTCTTGTTTCAATTATTCATGTGAACAACGAAACTGGAGCAATTCAGCCCGTTGCTGAAATTGGAACGTTATTATCGAATTATCCGAAAATAAGATTCCATGTGGACCATGTACAAGGGATAGGAAAAGTACCGCTTAATTTATATGCTTCGCATATTGACCTTTGCTCAATATCTGGGCATAAATTCCACAGTGTAAAAGGAACAGGTCTTCTTTACGTGCGTGATGGCGTAAGATTAGATCCGATTTTATCAGGTGGTCAACAAGAGCTTAAGTATCGCTCTGGTACAGAGAACTTACCTGGCATTGTAGCGATGGTGAAAGCACTTCGCATGACAATGGAACAAGTGAAAGAAAAGATAGCTCATTTGCAAAGTTTACAAACAGAGCTTGTACGTTTCTTTAAAGAAATGGAAGATGTAACAATTAATACGTCGCTTGCATATGCAGCACCACACATTTTAAATGTGTCGTTTGTCGGTTTAAAACCGGAAGTGGTCGTTCATGCTTTAGAAGAACACGGTGTATATGTATCAACGAAGTCTGCTTGTTCTTCAAAAGCAAATGAAGTGAGCAGAGTGTTAGTGTCAATGGGAGTACCGCATGCAGCTGCTGCAAGCGCTATTCGTATTAGTCTAGCACCAGACAACACGATGGAAGAAGTAAAACAATTTGAAGGTATTGTAAAAGAGACAATGCCAAAATTATATGAAGTGATGAGGTAAAGAAATATGATGACATATGAATATATTTTAGTACGTTACGGAGAAATGACGACAAAAGGTAAGAACCGTTCTAAATTTGTAAGCACATTAAAAGATAACGTTAAGTTCAAACTGAAAAAATTCCCAAACATTAAAATCGATGCAACACATGACCGTATGTACATTCAGTTAAATGGCGAAGACCATGAAGCGATTGCTGAAAGATTGAAAGATGTATTTGGTATTCATAAGTTTAATTTAGCGATGAAAGTACCATCAGAATTAGAAGATATTAAAAAAGGTGCATTAGCAGCTTTCTTACAAGTAAAAGATGATGTGAAAACATTTAAAATTACAGTGCACCGTTCTGATAAACGTTTCCCAATGAAGACGATGGAGTTACTTCCAGAAATTGGCGGGCACATTTTAGAAAATACAGAGGATATCACAGTAGACGTCCATAATCCAGATGTGAATGTACGTGTAGAAATTCGCAGTGGTTACAGCTATATTATGTGTGGTGAGCACATGGGAGCTGGCGGTTTACCAGTTGGCGTTGGCGGAAAAGTAATGGTACTTCTTTCTGGTGGTATTGATAGCCCAGTAGCAGCGTACTTAACGATGAAACGCGGCGTATCTGTGGAGGCAGTTCACTTCCATAGTCCACCTTTCACAAGTGAGCGTGCGAAACAAAAAGTAATCGATTTAGCACAAGAGTTAACGAAATACTGTAAACGTGTAACACTTCACCTTGTTCCATTTACTGAAGTGCAAAAAACGATTAATAAAGAAATTCCATCTAGTTATTCTATGACAGTAATGCGTCGTATGATGATGCGTATTACAGAGCAGATTGCAGAGGAGCGTAATGCACTTGCAATTACGACTGGTGAAAGTCTTGGACAAGTAGCGAGCCAAACGTTAGATAGTATGCATACGATTAATGAAGTGACAAACTATCCTGTTATTCGTCCGCTTATTACGATGGATAAATTAGAAATTATTAAAATCGCTGAAGAAATCGGCACATATGATATCTCAATTCGTCCATACGAAGATTGCTGTACAGTATTCACACCAGCAAGCCCAGCGACGAAGCCGAAGCGTGAAAAAGCGAATCGTTTTGAAGCGAAATATGATTTCACACCATTAATCGAAGAAGCTGTAGCAAACAAAGAAACAATGGTATTACAAACGGTAGAAGTAGTAGCGGAAGAAGAAAAATTCGAAGAACTTTTCTAAAACCATAAATTACCATATCTAAAATGTGTATGAAGTCATGTTATTTATCACACTCTATACTCACAAGGAGGTGATATAACATGGCACGTAGCACAAATAAATTAGCGGTTCCTGGTGCTGAATCAGCATTAGACCAAATGAAATACGAAATCGCTCAAGAGTTTGGTGTTCAACTTGGAGCGGATGCAACATCTCGCGCTAACGGTTCTGTTGGTGGCGAAATTACGAAACGTCTAGTTTCACTAGCTGAGCAACAATTAGGCGGTTTCCAAAAATAATTCCATATACAATGGCTTAGAAAGAGCGGGTTCTCCCCGCTCTTTCTTTTTGTTGTTCGTATTAGTATAAATTCATTTCGACAAAAGCATAAAAAAATTGTCAAAAGAAGAGGGTTCAAAATTTACTGAAAATTCTTTATTATATAAGGGAGGCATAAAGAAAAAGGAGGATGTTTATGAAGAGAGAGGAATTGTTGGCACCACCATCTTATAATTTAGTTTCAGAAATAGAGAAATATACAGACGATAAAGAGAAGCTTGCTTTAATTTGGCAAGATGATAAAGGGAATAGACGAGAAGTTACATATTTTGAATTAATGCAAGGTGCAAATAAAATTGGAAACGCTTTTATAAAAAGTGGCTTACAAAAAGGGGACAAGCTCCTTATTATGATGCCGCGTTTAATTGAAGCTTACATGACGTATATCGCTGCGATTAAAGCAGGGTTTGTCGTAATTCCGAGTTCGGAAATGTTGCGTAAAAAAGATATTGAATACCGCATTGGACACGGAGAAGTAAAAGCGATTGTAAGTTATGAACCATATATCGGACAGTTTGATAACATAGGGGCGATGGAATCTCTTCAAAAGTTCGTTCTGAGCGAGCAGTCAGTAGACGGATGGATCAATTTAAAAACAGCATTAGAAACAGAAAGTGACATGTTAGAAATGGCGAAAACAGATAAAGAAGATATGGTCTTTTTATCTTATACGTCAGGGACGACAGGAAACCCGAAAGGTGTTGTTCATACGCATGCGTGGGCATACGCTCATTTACGTACGAGCGCCCCAAATTGGCTCGGAATTGAAGAGAATGATGTTGTATGGGCAACGGCTAGTCCAGGGTGGCAAAAGTGGATTTGGAGCCCGTTTTTAGCAACTCTCGGTTCAGGAGCAACAGGATTTGTATACAACGGTAAGTTTGAACCGAAAACGTATTTAAATTTATTAGACGATAATAAGGTGAATGTGCTTTGTTGTACACCGACTGAGTATAGATTAATGGCAAAGGTAGAAGACTTGACTGAGTACAATTTAGAAGCGTTACATAGCGCTGTATCCGCAGGTGAGCCGTTAAATAGAGAAGTCATTGAAACGTTCCAAAAGCACTTTGATATTACAGTAAGAGATGGCTATGGGCAAACGGAAAATACATTACTTGTTGGCGTAATGAAAGGGATGGATATTAGACCGGGATCAATGGGGAAACCAACGCCAGGAAACCATGTTGATATCGTTAATGAAGAAGGAACCCCAGTGCAGGTAGGAGAAGTTGGCGATATTGCAGTTCATATTGAAACACCAGCCCTCTTTAAGCAATATTATAAAGATGATGAACGCACAGCGATGCAATTCCGTGGTGATTATTATATTACGGGTGATAAAGCGAAAAAAGATGAAGACGGCTATTTCTGGTTTGAAGGGCGTGGAGATGATATTATCATTAGCTCTGGTTACACAATCGGGCCGTTCGAAGTTGAAGATGCACTTGTAAAACATCCTTACGTAAGAGAATGTGCGGTTGTCGCAAGTCCGGATGAAATTCGAGGGAGTGTCGTGAAGGCATTTATCGTATTAAGAGAGAATATAGAAAAGAACGAAGAAACATTAATTCCAGTGCTACAACAACACGTGAAAGAACTCACTGCACCATATAAATATCCTCGCAAAATTGAATTTGTAGATGAACTACCAAAAACGATTTCCGGAAAAATTCGTCGTATTGAACTTAGAAAACAAGAGATGGAGCTCCCTTCCAAATAATTTTGAAAATAGAGAAGTAAATAGTTGAATGAAATGTAAAAGGATGATATTATAAAAACGAACACAAGTTCGATTTTATAAACTAAAAAAAGAGGTGTCCGTATGATTTTAGGTATTAATCCGTACTTAGTTTTAGATGGTAGTGGGCAAGAAGCTGTACAGTTTTACAAAGAGGCATTAGACGCAAAAGTAGAAGTAATGCAAACTTTTGGTGACATGCCTGAAAATCCAGAATACCCGATTCCAGCTGAAGCGAAAGAGCGCGTTTTACATGCTACTTTAAAAGTTGGTAATACGGACCTTATGATTTCTGATACATTCCCAGGTCAAGGGCATGCAATCGGATCTCAAGTAACAATCGCAATTCAAATTAGTAATGCAGAAAAAGCAAAAGAAGTATTCGAAAAGTTACAAGAGGGTGGAGAAGTTATTATGCCACTTCAAGAAACGTTCTGGAGCCCAGCATACGGACAACTAAAAGATAAATTTAGCATTGAATGGCAAATTACAACGTCTACTACTGAACAAAAATAATTTTGGGAAAGCACCATTTTTAATTCAAATGGTGCTTTTTTTATACGGATTAATCTCGTAGACTAAAGGGAAAAAGGGGATGAGCATATGGGAGAAATTTGGTATGGCGGCACCATTTACACGATGCGAGAAGAGAATGAAAAAGTAGACGCTGTTTATGTTGAAAACGGTGTGATCGTTGATGTTGGGAGTAAAGAAGAGTTAGAAGACCGATATGCTACTACGGTTAAATTGCACGATTTAGAAGGCAAAACGATGATTCCAGGTCTCGTTGATAGTCATATGCATCTTATTGGGCATGGAGAGAGGTTACTCCGTCTAGATTTATCAAATTGTACATCTTATGGCGAAGTACTTACTCTTGTTCAGAAGCAAGTAGAAGACGCGCCAAAAGGTTGTTGGATTATCGGAGAAGGCTGGAATGAAAATAACTTTACAGATACGAAAGATGTTCACGCACGTGATTTAGATGCAATTTCGAAAGAACATCCCATTTTATTAAAACGAGTTTGTCGTCACGTTACATGGGTGAATTCATACATACTGCAAGAAGCGAACATAACAGAAGAGACGCAAGATCCGAAAGGCGGGAAAATTGGCCGGGATGCATCAAATAAGTTAACAGGGCTTTTATATGAACAAGGACAAGAATTAATGAAACACGTTCAGCCTGAAATTGATGAAGCTTATTTACAAAGAGCTTTGCAAACAGCGATTAAAGACTGCTGGCAATATGGAATCGTTGGTGGGCATACGGAAGATTTAAATTATTACGGTGGTTTTAGAAAAACGTATAATGCGTTTTCTTACGTTATAAAAGAAATGCCATTTAAAGCGCATTTACTCGTTCATCATGAAGTAGCAAATGAAAGAAAAAAATATGAAAATGAGCACTATATTGAATTTGGTGCGATGAAAATTTTTTCTGACGGTTCTTTTGGCGGAAGAACTGCTTTATTAAGTGAATCGTATGAAGATGCGAAGGAAACAAATGGAGTTGCGATTTTCTCACGTGAAGAGCTTGCAAGTTTAGTGAAAAAAGCACGTGATTTACATATGCCAGTTGCCATTCATACTATCGGTGACTTGTCGCTTGAATATGTCATTGATGCGCTTGAATTACATCCACCAGCAGAAGGGGTACGTGACCGTATTATTCATTGCCAGCTAGCTCGTGAAGAGTTGATTGAAAGAATGAAACACTTGCCAGCTATTATTGATATTCAACCGGTCTTTGTTTCATCAGATTTTCCATCAGTCATTGAAAAACTAGGCGAGCGTCGTCTTCGTTACGCGTATGCTTGGAAGACGTTACTGGACGCAGGCTTACATTGCAACGGTGGTTCAGATGCTCCTATTGAACAAGTGAATCCGTTTTTAGGCATATATAGCGCTGTTACACGTAGAAGTTTTATTGACGGTGTATGCTATATGCCTGAGGAAAGATTAACGGCATATGAGGCTGTTTCTTTATTTACGACAGGAAGTGCTTATGCAATAGGAAAAGAAGCGAAGCGAGGACAAATTATAAAAGGATATGAAGCAGACTTTACGATATTAGATCGAAACATATTTGAAATAGAGGCAGAAGAAATAAAAGAAGTACAAGCGGAAATGACCGTCATTGATGGCCAGGTTGTCTATAGAAAAGATGCGTAAAATATATCAGCGATTTTCGGAATATATCGACTGTAACTCGAAATATATCAGCGATTATTGAAATATATCGACCGTAACTCGAAATATATCAGCGATTATTAAAATATATCGACTTACCGACAAAAACTGACAAAAATAACGGCCCGATAGCGAGAGATTGTTGGCCGCACCAATCGGGATAAATAAATAACCGCAGAATTATGGGATCCCATAATTTTGCGGTTATTTTACTACTATAAAAATGTTCTCTGTACTTTTTCCCAGAAGGAATTGTTTTTTAATTTTACTGTTTTAATTTGTTTATCGCTTAAGCGTACAACAGCTTTTTCAACTTGTTTAATGCTAAGCGCTTCGTTATCCATGCCGATAACAGGATAATCGTTACCGTCTGGTTTAAGTTTTAAAGTTAGTGTACGTTCGTGGTTTAAGATGAACGGTGAACCGAGCGTACGGTATGTGTTGTTATTTAAAGATGCTAGTTCGCTTACTTGGAAACATGGGATAAGCGGATCGACAACGGCACCATGCAATGATTTGTTGTAAGCTGTACTTCCTGTTGGGGTAGAAACAACTAAACCGTCACCTCTAAATGTTTCGAAATATAAATCATCAACGTGAACATCTACAACGAATGTTTTAATAATGCTAGAACGTAATGAGAATTCATTTAAACAATGGAAAGATGTACCGTGATCTATATCTACCTGAATTGTTGGATATTTTCGCACTTCAATTTCATTTTTTGTAATTTCTTGAAGGGCTGTATCAACGTGATCAATGTGGAAATCACAGTAGAAAGAAATTTCATCTTTCGTAGAAATCCCTGCGTATAAGCAATCTTCTCTAAAACCAGTTTTACGAACGGCTTGTAAGAAAGTTGCATCATCTCCAACACTGACGATAGCGTTTGCATTTTTTGGTTGATCTAATATGGTAAATCCATTCTCTTCTAAAATACGATAGATTGGTTTCATCTTTTCAACGAGCGTTGCTTTGTCATCACCATAAAAGAAAAATAAATTGCGACGATCTGCCATTATGTATCCCTCCACTGCAGTTAAATTTTCTGTTTTTCGTGCTACATATCATTAGAGTCCGTTCCCTGATGATATGTTCAAATAATATATTTCGATATAAATTGTCAAAATACCTTTTTATTTTTAGAAAAATTTTTATATTCAATCTTACGGAACTCTGTTTAATGATGAATAAACTTGTCGATAATGGGTACGGAGTGAAAGGATGATACGTATGAAGTGGCTCGTAATTGGAATAATAATTCTTCTCCTTTTTATTTTGCTTATACTATTGTCGAAAATAAAGCTTAAAGTGACATTTTTATATTCAGAAATGGAAAAGCAATGTTTGTTTCAAGTGAAAATATGGATGATTCGATATACATTTGATGTGTTGGAAAGAATTGAAAAACAGCAGAAAAAGACAGGACAGAAAATCGAAAAAGCTGAAAAGGACGGCGGAATAGATAATAAAATTATGGCGCAACTTGACAGCATCGGGGAACTGATAAAAAGGCTTCAAAAAGTTCATACTATCGTTAAAGATTTTCTCAAACGAGTGAAAATCAATGGTTGGAAATGGCATACGCAAATTGGAGCAGGCGACGCAGCTAGTACTGGAATTGTCACTGGATATGCATGGGGGACAAAAGGAATGGCTGCTGGAGTTATAGGACAATATATGCATATTGTCGATGTACCAGAATTTGAAATTACCCCTGTTTTTCAAGGGAAGGGATTTGCATCAAGGTGCGAGTTAACAGCATCTTTTCGTATATTTCGTGCTATAAAAACAGGATTCAAATTACTCATGTTTATGAGAAAGCAAAAATCTGGTATGACAGAAAAATCTGTTCAAGCATAGGGGGGATATAGAGTGGACCATCCAATTCAAGGTTTAATGACAACAGCAATGCAGCATTTAAAACAAATGACTGATGTAAATACAATTGTTGGTGATCCAATTAAAGCAGCAGATGGAAGTGTAATTCTTACTGTTTCGAAAGTAAGCTTTGGTTTTGCTGCTGGTGGAAGTGAATTTGGTAAAGTAGAACATTCAGGTCGTCATCCATTTGGCGGGGGAAGTGGTGGAGGAGTTTCTATTAATCCTGTTGCCTTTCTTGTTATAAATGGAGATGGTGTGAAAGTATTACACTTAGATAAGCAGACACACGTCATTGATAAAATAATTGAATTAGCACCACAAGCTGTTGATAAAGTGAAAGAAATGATGGATAAACGAAAAGAAGATGATCCTGAATTTCAAATTTAACGAATAAAGAAGCTAATCAATGGATTAGCTTCTTTAATTTTTTTGTAAATAAAGCGATTTTATTTGCATTATCGATGGGGACAAACTATCATTTACATTGTACATATTTTGTTTAAATAAGGGAGGATTTTCAAGTGGCAAACGTAACTTTTAAAGGTAATCCAATGACTTTAGTTGGAACAGAAGTTAAAGTTGGCGATCAAGCGCCAAACTTCCAAGTATTAGCAAACGACTTATCTCCAGTAAGTTTAGAAACATACAAAGGCGAAGTAAAATTAATTAGTGTTGTACCTTCAATCGACACAGGTGTATGTGATGCACAAACACGTCGTTTTAACCAAGATGCAGCAGGTATTGAAAACGCGAAAGTATTAACAATTAGCGCTGACTTACCATTCGCTCAAAAACGCTGGTGTGCAGCAAACGGTTTAGAAAATGTTGTAACACTTTCTGATCACCGTGACCTTTCATTCGGTGAAGCTTACGGCTTAGTAATGAAAGAACTTCGTTTACTTGCTCGTGCAGTATTCGTAGTAGATAGCAATGACAAAGTAGTTTACGCAGAATACGTAAGCGAAGGTACAAGCCATCCAAACTATGAAGCAGCATTAGAAGCAGCTAAATCTGCAAAGTAATAGGAAGGAAATGACCTCTTATAAAGAGGTCGTTTTTTCTCATCTATTGCTGCGAATGGTAACGATAGATGAGAAAAAATGTTATATCATACATAACTTGAAAGGGAGCTCTTTACAGGAGGTCGCTTTTTCTTTTTGGAAAAAATCACTTTGTGGTATGATATAAGTTATGTGTAAAAGAGAGAAGGAGGAATGTACGTGAGTCAGACAGTGGAAACATTATTTTCTATTTTTGATTCTTCTACGGTAGTTTTACGTAAAGAATTAGATGTAACATATTTAGAGGCGCTTGTAGAAACAGGTGATAACTTGTTTGAAGGTGCGATTTTACAAGAGGAATTATCCGAATCAACAATTGAAAGGTTGAATCGTGAATATAGTACGTTTAATGAAGAAACATATAAAGGTGAAGAAATTCGTAAAGCATTTCAGCTAGCCATTTTAAAAGGAATGAAAGAGGGCGTACAAGCAAATCACGAAATGACGCCAGATGCAGTTGGAATGTTCATGAGCTACTTATTCCATAAATTTATGCAAGGCAAAACAGAAATTACTGTTTTAGATCCTGCAATTGGAACAGGTAATTTAATGACTACAGTATTTAATAGCGCTAAAGAAGAGCTAGCAATGAGTGGATTTGGTGTAGAAGTGGATGAAGTGCTAATTAAACTTGCTTTAGTAAATGCAAATTTACAAAAGCATGGAATCGAATTCTTCCATCAAGATGGACTAGCACCACTTTATATTGATCCAGTTGATGCAGTCGTTTCAGATTTACCAATTGGTTATTATCCAAACGAAATCAGTGCGAGTGAATATAAGTTAAAAGCAGATCAAGGAATGTCATATGCGCATCACTTATTTATTGAACAAAGTGTGAAACATACGAAAGAAGGCGGGTATTTATTCTTCTTAGTACCAAACTTTATTTTTGAAAGTGATCAAGCGCCGAAACTACATGCATTTATTAAAGAAACATGCTTTATTCAAGGTTTGTTACAGCTACCTGTTTCCATGTTTAAAAACGAGAAAAATGCAAAAAGTATATTTGTTCTCCAAAAGAAAGGCCAAGGTGTAACAATGCCGAAACAGGCACTACTAGTGGAATTACCTAAATTCTCTAATATGAAGGCTATGGAGAACATTATGGATCAATTAAATACTTGGTTTGCAACACAAAAGTAACACGATATATATGTAACAGGGTTAGTGATTAATGTAGTACAGTTGTATAGAATATGTCATATTTTTTAATGTATACAAGATTTAACTGAATTTTTTTGAAATCTGTAATATATTTTTTTTCTTGGTGTTACAATTTTTTCACTTGAAATATATGTCGGACGATGTTTAAATTAAAATCGTGAGTATAAAATTTACTGATGATGAAACGTTTTCATAGTGAGTGAATTTAATTAGATAAAATCGAGCGGTTTGTGGAATGATCCACACAACTACCAAGAGAAAAAGGGGCGAAAGACTAGATGTCAAAAATCATCGCGATTAACGCAGGAAGCTCTTCCTTAAAATTCCAATTATTTGAAATGCCAAGTGAAACAGTATTAACAAAAGGTTTAGTAGAACGTATCGGTTTAGAAGATAGTATCTTCACTATTACTGTAGATGGCGAAAAACAAAAAGAAATTACAAACATCCCAGATCACGCAGTAGCAGTTAACATGCTTCTTAGCAAATTAACTGAAAATGGAATCGTAAAATCTCTTGATGAGATTGGCGGTATCGGTCACCGTGTTGTACACGGCGGCGAAAAATTTGCGGATTCTGTTTTAATTACTGATGAAGTATTAGCGGAAATCGAAGAATTAAGCGATTTAGCACCACTTCACAACCCAGCAAACCTTGTTGGTATTAAAGCATTCCAAGAAGTATTACCAAACGTACCAGCAGTAGCAGTATTCGATACAGCATTCCACCAAACAATGCCGGAATCTGCATTCCTATACAGCTTACCGTATGAGTACTATGAGAAATTTGGTATCCGTAAATACGGTTTCCACGGAACTTCTCATAAATACGTAACTGAGCGTGCGGCTGAATTATTAGGTCGTCCAATTGAAAGCTTAAGCCTACTTTCTTGTCACTTAGGTAACGGTGCAAGTATCGCAGCAGTAGAAGGCGGTAAGTCTATCGATACTTCTATGGGCTTCACTCCACTTGCTGGTGTAACAATGGGTACACGTTCTGGTAACATTGACCCTGCGTTAATTCCATACATCATGGAAAAAACAGGCCAAACTGTAGAAGAAGTAGTTAACGTATTAAACAAGAAGAGTGGTATGTTAGGTCTTACTGGTTACTCTAGTGACCTACGTGACATCATTGCGAAAGAAGAAGAAGGCGATCACCGTGCGAAAGTAGCACTTGACGTGTTCGTAAGCCGTATCCATAAATACATTGGTTCTTACACAGCTCGTATGAAAGGCGTTGACGCTATCATCTTTACAGCTGGTGTAGGTGAAAACAGTGCAATTATTCGTGAGCGCGTATTAGAAGGCCTTGAGTACATGGGCGTATACTTCGACGCAAAACGCAATAACGTATTCGGTGAAGAAGCATTCATCAGCTTCCCTCACTCTCCAGTAAAAATTATCGTAATTCCAACTGACGAAGAAGTTATGATTGCTCGTGACGTACTACGTCTTGGAGATATTGGTTAATATATGAAAAGAAAGACGAGATCCTATAGGATTTCGTCTTTTTAATATATTTTAAAATTCCATCTGGATATAATAATTTTTCCTTCTGAATGAATGCAGTAATGGGAACCCATTTTGCATATGACGCTGTTTGCTCATCTTGTATATTCACTATTTCCATTTCATATAGTGATCTGTCTAATAAACGCAAAGAATATAGTTGAATAATCTCATGACCAATTTCCTCATCTAGATGAAAGATGTTTTCTAAGCAACCTAAATAATCGATAATTTCTACTTCTGTATGAAGCTCTTCATTAAACTCTCGAATAACTGTTTCATCTGATTTTTCTCCGAGTTCAATTGATCCACCAAGAGGACGGTAATAGGTTTCATTGTCTATATTATATTCTTGTAGTAGAAGTCGATTGTGATGTATAACAATACCAAAGGATTTTGCACGTGGGTACATGAATATGATCGCTCCTTATTCATTTATATGTGGATAATTATAAGTTGAAATATAGAGAAAATCACCTTTTTATTTCACGTTGTTGAGCTAATTGTAATACCGTCTAATAGTTCTTTCCAAAATGCTTCATTGTACTGGTATATATCCATCACTGGGCATTTTATAACGCAAATGTTTTGTAATCCCCAATCTTCTTCAGTGATAGTTGGTACATCGGCAGGAAGTAATAAAAGGACGGAGAAGTTATGCTTGACCATTTGAGATAAAATTTGTTCAAGAAAAAGTGCTTCTTCATATGTTCCCCCGGTTCGAATAAACAATATGGATTCTTCCATTTCTACTGTAGTTAGAAAACGATTAATCCGATGCTCATAATTTAATTTAATATCTGTATAAGAAGGCCAAGAAGTTGGTGTATTTACATCTGTTTTAAAGTCATGGCAGGAGTCAATTTCATAAATGTTGTCTCGTAGTCTTAATTTCGCATCATCATCCCAAAATGAGATGAAGGACAAATTTTCTAATTCTAAAAAACGGTGAAAGCGATTTTGTAATAATAAATTTACTTTCTCTAATGAAGGACTTAGCATAAAATCAATAACGCCAAAAAATGGGGATAATCCTAGTTGATATAAAGCCCAAGCAGGCCAGCAGTTTTGTCCTAAGCTAAATACAGCATTATACTTTTGTTTTATATTGGATAGATTCATGTGATTCATCTCATCCTTTTTGCTAATATTTTATGTCATTAAAAAATGGTATGTGAATGGAGATAGACAAGCATATTTGCAAAGAATAAGCAGAAATATGTTACAATAGAAAAAAATCGAACGAGGTGGTTGTTACGATGCGATCGAAGCGAGAACAAGCCATTTTAGACAATATAAAGGAATGGGAAGCGCAATTAGTTGAGCAAGAAGCGACCGATTTTCAAAAAGTGTTTGATAAATGGTTACATACTACAGTTGCGAAATTACCTGAGAAAAAACGAAAAGAATTCTTTACGAAAGCAGATGGATGGCTTTTTCATTTGCATGCACTGATTCAAAGTTCACAATCACAATTAGATGCACGTAATCGTATTTTAGGAACATCAAGATTATTTAATGAATCAATTGAACAACTTGAAGATTTGAAAGCATTATCTATTGATCAGTTAACATACATAGCAGAGCAACAAACAGCACGTCATCGTCTATATTCATTCGTGCAAGGCGGAGCAACGGGTGCTGGAGGATTATTATTATTGACAGCTGATTTTCCGGTTATGATTGCGTTAAATGTGAAGGCTGTCCAACTTATTGCAACATCGTTTGGGCATGATGTGAACAAGCCTTATGAAATGATGCTGGCGTTAAAGGTGTTTCATGCGTCATTATTGCCAGGAAGACTTCAGCAATACGCTTGGTACAACTTGCTACGAGAGCTGGAGCAAGAAGATTCGTTCTTTTATGAAGGAGACGAAGCAGTGTTACAAACAGCCTCTACCGAAGTTTTGTTAAAGCAAATTTTGAAAACATTTTCAATTTATGCTCTTCGTCGTAAATTATTCCAAGGTATCCCAGTCATCGGAATGGCAATTGGATCTACAGTAAATTATCGTTTAACAAGAAATGTTACTGAATTTGCCAATCGATTTTATCAAGTGCGCCACATAATGGAGAAAGAAAAAAAATCATAAAAAAAGCGAGAGGCCGAAGCCTTTCGCTTTTTTAATTTGTTGCATGTTTTTTGGTCATTGGAATAGATACTGGTTGCTTTTCTGCTGCTTTTTCTGCTTTTGGATAATAAATTAAATCCAATGTTTTTGCCTGTACGGCAATTGAAAGAATAGTAAAAGCAATTTCTGTCCAATTTAAATAATATAATGAAAGCGCAAGAACAATCGCGTCAAAGACGAAGAAAATTTGCCCAATTGTAAAACGAGTTCGTTTACTTAATACAATTGTTAAAATATCGTCTCCACCGGTTGCACCGCCAAATCGCAATATAAAACCGAGTCCAATACCAGCTAAAGCACCGCCAACTATTGCAGCTATAAATAAATTGTTTGATAAATCTACCGTAAATGGAGAATAATTTTCCATAAGGGAATAAAATACTCCGAATGAAATTGAACCTAAAAATGAATAGCCAACCATTTTTTTACCTAAAAATGAAGCGCACAGTAAAATAATTGGGATATCCATTATTATAGTTGAAATAGATGGTGAAATATCATAAAAATTTTGGATGAATAGTGCAATACCTACAAATCCACCTTCTGTTAAGTGGTTTTGGAAGTGAATGTGATATAGCGCTGCCGCTAAAATAAATGAACCGATTAAAACCATAAAAACTTCTTTAATAATTTGTCGACTTTGGATGTTCCTCATCGTTATTCCTTCTTTCCGTAGTTAGTAGTCCTTTTTGTGTTGTAAACTAACTACGAGCTCACATGTAGCTTTCAGTTAGTTTACGAAAAAACTAACTACGCTATATGTCGCTGAAGAAATAACGAATAATCCTCTCGTCCATCAATTCTCCCTACCTTCGTTTTAGTTTAAGTCTTAAAACGACTAAACAAAACGTGGAGTAGGATTCGTCATTTAGCAATCCTGCTCTTCTTTGTTTTGTTTAGCTAATAACAATTAAGTCCTAAACAAAACGCTACGTGTAAGAAGAGTCTTTTTTTTGCCAAATTATCCTTCGGGCAATCATAATTTCCCCACTCTCGTATTTTTTTCGCTAGACTAAAGTATCTGAGCTGAAAAATACGCTACGTGTATGATTCGTCAATACGATGCCACATGCTCCTTCGAGCGATCATGATATCAAAATCCCTTCCTTCAAGATTTATATTATTATATCATACTTTCAAAAAATGTATGCGGATGGAAACCGACAATAAACGGAGGGAATCTACAAAAATTGTTATGTTTAAATATTTTGTAGAAAAGCCTAAGTTATTTTGTAGGATTGGACAGTTTTTAGAAGTTTGTCCAATAAGTAAGCAAAGATGGTTTTTTATTCAGTTGTATTGTTTTCGTCACCTTTATCTTTAAAAAATGCATCCCAGCTAATCACACTTAAAAATGTTAAAGCGATAATAATGAAAGCTCGCATCATTTTGAGGCCTCCTTTTGTACATAGTATATGAATATCTTACTTTGTAATGTGTCATTTTTTTACATATTATATTAATATAGATAGATGAAAGGGAGAGTGGAGATATGCTAAAAGACATGTTTAAAAGAAGAGAATTAAAATGCGTTTCATGTCAGAAAAAGATTGAATATGAAGAAGAGCTAGTTGCTTTTGTGAAGTTGCCGAAAGAAAGAAGTATATTAGTAGGTCCGTTTGATGTATGTTTAGCAAAAACGGCGCAAGAAATATATTGCAAAGCTTGTTACGACAAAAAAGCATGACCCAAAGTGAATGAGGGGCATGCTTTTTTCATTGGTGTGCTTTTCCCTCAGATACATTTTGGGTGAGGCGATACCAAAGCCAAAGGTCGTTAATAATAGAGGCTAAATCAGCTATTTCAGAATTAAGCCTACAGGAAATTTCAAAATTATCTTCGTTATTTAAACGATGTTGTTTTTGATTAATGTAATGTTCAATCTCTTTTATACGATCAGGTATTTTTCCGCGAATTTGCTCCCATTTTAATAAAATACCATGCTGTGTTTTTTCAGAGATGTCTTCCCATTCTTCTTGTATGTTTGGCACTGCAATTCCTAGATGTTCATTGTATATAAAATACTTTTCCATAGACACACCTCCAATTTCCTGCCTCTATTTTACATAAAAAAAGAAAGAAATTCGACGAAATTGTTTGAAAAAAAATTATGAATTCCCCTTGATTCATTTTATGAAAGGTGTTAAAGTTTGAATTATTATAAGAAATAATGAATATTTATTCTTTAGGGGGATGTAAAATGGAGAAGAAAAAAGTTGTATTAGCATATTCCGGAGGTCTTGATACTTCCGTTGCAATTAAATGGTTACAAGAGAAGAATTATGATATTATCGCGCTTTGTTTAGATTTAGGGGAAGGAAAAGACTTAGCGTTTGTAAAAGAAAAAGCACTTTCAGTAGGTGCAATTAAATCGTATATGATTGATGTTCAAGAAGAATTCGCGAATGAATATGCATTGATGGCGATGCAAGCACACACGTTATACGAAGGGAAATATCCTCTTGTCTCTGCATTATCTCGTCCACTTATTGCGAAAAAATTAGTAGAAATCGCAGAACAAGAAGGCGCAACTGCAGTTGCACACGGATGTACAGGGAAAGGGAATGACCAAGTTCGTTTTGAAGTTTCTATTCAAGCATTGAATCCATATTTAGAAGTGATTGCGCCTGTACGTGAATGGAAGTGGTCACGTGAAGAAGAAATTGCATATGCAAAAGAAAACGATGTACCAATTCCAATTAATTTAGATAGCCCATTCTCAATCGATCAAAACTTATGGGGACGCAGCAACGAATGTGGAATTTTAGAAGATCCATGGGCAGCGCCGCCAGAAGATGCATACGAAATGACATTAGCATTAGAAGATACACCGAATAAACCAGAGTTTGTAGAAATTGGATTTGAAGCAGGAGTACCGACGACTTTAAATGGCACTTCATATTCACTGTCAGAACTAATTAAAACGTTAAATGCCCTTGCTGGAAAACATGGCGTTGGACGTATCGATCACGTAGAAAATCGTCTTGTCGGTATTAAATCTCGTGAAGTATACGAATGCCCAGCAGCAATGACGTTAATTACAGCGCATAAAGAGTTGGAAGATTTAACACACGTGAAAGAAGTAGCACATTTTAAACCGGTGATTGAACAGAAAATAACGGAACTTATTTATAATGGCTTATGGTTCTCTCCTTTAAAACAAGCGCTTCATGCATTTTTACAAGAAACGCAAAAGCATGTAACAGGTACAGTGCGTGTGAAATTATTTAAAGGTCATGCGATTGTAGAAGGGCGTAAATCTGAATACTCGTTATATGATGAGAAATTAGCTACGTATACTGCCCAGGATGAATTTAATCATGATGCAGCAGTTGGATTCATTTCATTATTCGGTTTACCGACGAAAGTATACAGTCAAGTGAATCAAAAGAAGGTGGAAGCGTGAGCAAACTTTGGGGCGGACGTTTTACAGAAGAAGCGGAAGCGTGGGTTGAAGAGTTTGGAGCGTCCATCTCCTTCGATCAACAATTAGTCAATCAAGATATAAATGGGAGTATTGCACACGTAACGATGCTAGCAAAGCAAGGGATCGTTACGAAAGAAGAAGCCGAGAAAATAAAGCTAGGTCTTCAATATTTATTAGAAGAAGCGAAACAAAATAAGTTACATTTCTCAGTTGAAGCTGAGGACATTCATTTAAACATTGAAAAGATGTTAATTGAAAAAATCGGTGAAGTGGGAGGGAAACTTCATACAGGCCGAAGCCGTAACGACCAAGTGGCAACAGATATGCATTTGTATATAAAAGAAAAGGTAGAAGATATTATAAAAGCTACAAAACAATTGCAAACTGTTCTTGTTCATCAAGCAGAAAATAATATTGAAACAATTATGCCTGGCTATACGCACTTGCAACGTGCGCAGCCTATATCATTTGCACATCATATTCTTGCTTACTTTTGGATGTTAGAGCGCGATGTGAATCGTTATGAAGATTCGTTAAAACGCATTAACATTTCACCACTCGGAGCAGGAGCGTTAGCTGGGACGACATTCCCGATTGACCGAGAATATAGTGCGGAGCTTCTCGGATTTAATGGCATCTATGAAAATAGTTTAGATGCGGTAAGCGATCGTGATTTCATACTGGAGTTTTTAAGTAACTCATCTATGCTCATGATGCACTTATCACGCTTTTGCGAAGAACTTATTTTATGGAGTAGCCAAGAGTTTCAATTTATTGAAATGAGCGATCAATACGCAACGGGAAGCAGTATTATGCCGCAAAAGAAAAATCCGGATATGGCGGAACTAATCCGCGGTAAAACAGGCAGAGTATACGGTAATTTATTCAGTTTACTTACAGTAATGAAAGGATTACCGCTCGCGTACAATAAAGACTTACAAGAAGATAAAGAAGGAATGTTTGATACAGTAAAAACAGTAGAAGGATGCCTTCATATTATGGCAGGCATGCTGGAAACGATGACTGTAAACAAAGAAAAAATGGGGCAAGCTGTGACCCAAGATTTCTCTAACGCAACAGAAATTGCGGACTACTTAGCAAGTAAAGGACTGCCATTCCGTCAAGCTCATGAAATTGTTGGGAAGTTAGTTCTACATTGCACACAAAAAGGAATTTATTTATTAGATGTACCATTTGAAACGTATAAAGAAATGAGTTCGTTATTTGAAGAAGATTTGTATGAAGTTCTTTCGCCGTATGCTGCTGTAAAGCGCCGTAACAGTGCTGGCGGGACTGGGTTTGAGCAAATTGAAAAAACTTTGGAGAAGGCGAAGGGGTTAGTTGGAGAGTTTGTAGGAATTAAATGATGTATGAGATACAAGGTAAGGTGCTTTTTATAGAAAGTACCTTACCTTTTTGTATTTAGATTTTTACAGGAGTATTTATCATTCCATAATCATAAAATGATGTTTCTCATGTATGGCTAATAGTTGAATAAATTGAATCAAATTAGGATAGTGAGCAATTGGATCTAAAAATACGATATGCCCTGCAATATTTTCTTCTATATTTTGAATGAGTTTTTTTATTTCATTTGTTTCACGTGTAAGTAATTCTTCTAATTGAGTTACATTCATAGATTGATAGACTTTTTTTGAAGGGATTAAAATCCAAGGTGCTTTCATTCCTTTGCCATGCTTTTCTTTATATTCGGCATAAATGTCATGTATGTCAGTTGCGAATGGGGTGTTTCTTCTGAGCTTGGCATAAGGGATAAGAGTGAAAGAGAATTTAATCGCTACTTTTAGCATTTTTGCAATTAAATATAGGTGATAAAAATGCTCTCCAATAGACCATTTTCCATTCTTTTGCTGATACCACAGTTGTTCTTGAGATAGTGAATGGAGATGAGGAAGGAACTGGCTTCTTTGTACATGTAATGTATGAAAATGCTTTGAGATATTTTCAGATTTCATATTTTGGTATCCTCCACACGTATTTTTCCTAATTATAACATTTTTAGTGGGAATGTAATTAAGCCTAGAACAGTCTGTTCTAGGCTTAAAATTTCATCGCTTAATCATACTTATGTCGATCTTCCGTAATTCGAATATACTCAATATCCATCAAATCTCGCAGTAATGCACCGTTACTTAGTTCAATTCCATGTGTCTCTTTAAAATGTGTACGAATCGTATCTAACATTTCGATTTCTTTCCCATTCACATCTAAAATAATACGTTCAGAATCATCCATGTAGCATCCTCCTTTTCTAAACACATATATTTTGTCCGTCTATTTCTAAAAAATGTATGTTAACGTAATGTTAGGAAATAAGAAAGGGATGGAAAATGAGACGTATTTATTTTATAGGGCTAATTTTGTACACATTAATTGTATTACATGTTGCATTCCCAAATATCTTTTCATTTGAGGATGTAGAAACAGTACACGTTGCGATATTTATTTTTGCTCTATTTGTAGTAGATTGCTTTATTTCTATATGGCTTTCGAAAAGAAAAGATATACAAGGCAAAAAAGAAATGGAACGGAAAAAGAGAAAACGTTCATTTTGGATGATGACGTACTGTTTATCTTTAGTGCTTACTGCTGCTTTTTTTAGTGAGCATATTCCATTAGAAAGATTAAATATTGGTTTTGGAGCGTTCGTATTTGCATATTATTTTTTCATGCACTTTCTTCCTTATATGAAAGAAAAGCGAGGAGAAGAGGAAGATCCGCTTGTAGAAGAAGCGAGAGAACGAGAGCATAAGAGAATAGAAGAAGATATACAAAAACTCGGAGAACAAAAATGGTATTTGAAGTCTAAAATTATATATGTTCTTTGCTTTATCACACCGCCAATCGGTTATTTGTATGTGTTCTTGCTTCGTAAAAAAATGAAAGAAGATGCAAAGCAAACGTACTTAACGGTTGCGACGATCATGATGGCATTATGGTCTTTGAAGTTCTTACCGCCATATGTGCTGGCAGTTGCAGTTGTTGTGGTTGTTTGTCTTGTATTTATAGTGAAGTATGTGAAATGAAAAACACCAAGCCCATGTGGGCTTGGTGTTTTATCTATAAATTAAAGATCACCTTGCTCCTCATCACCACGAACAACAAGGACATCGCATTTCGCATAGCGAATAATATGTTCAGAGACGCTACCAATTAGGAAACGTTCAACAGCATTTAAACCAGTTGCACCACACATAATTAAATCTACTTTATGGTTTGGAGCGATTTCTTTTGAAATTTTAGATTTAGGATTACCAAATTCTAATACAGTTTCAATTTTTTCAAGGCCAGCTTCAAGCGCAGTTTTTTTGTAGTCTTCTAATAAGTCTTCTGCAAATAGATTTGCACGTTCAGCAATTGCGCGGCTATAAGCTTCTACTGCTGAGTATGCTTTTACATCAACGATATGAGCAATTGTTAATGTTGCATTGTTTCGTTTTGCGACTTGAATTGCTTTTTTAAAGGCTTTTTCTGCTTCTTTAGAACCGTCCACCGCGATTAAAATATTTGTATATGTATTATTCATAGTAAATTCCTCCCAATCATTTTTATTACCTTTTACAACTTTATTATAAAACAAATTTTGGTAATGTGCTTGTCGGAAACGTTACAGAATTTTGAAAACTTTGTTTTAATTCATTTTAGTTGTAATTGGTGCGAGAACTTGTTACATATGAACTATAGCAATTTAAAAGGGGGCAGTTTTGTGAGACATGCGCTCATTACAGCCGGTACGAAAGGTTTAGGAAAGCAAGTAACAGAAAAATTATTGGCTAAAGGCTATTCAGTAACAGTAACATATCATAGCGATATAACGGCTATGGAAACGATGAAAGAAACATATAAAAATATGGAAGAGCGTCTACAATTCGTGCAAGCGGATGTCACGAAAAAGGAAGATTTACATAAAATAGTAGAAGAAGCGATGAGCCGTTTTGGCAAAATTGACTTTTTAATTAATAATGCTGGTCCATATGTATTTGAACGGAAAAAGTTAGTCGATTATGAAGAAGAAGAATGGAATGAAATGATTCAGGGCAATTTAACAGCGGTATTTCATTTATTAAAACTTGTCGTTCCGGTCATGAGAAAACAGAACTTTGGCCGTATTATTAATTACGGATTTCAAGGGGCAGATAGTGCACCGGGATGGATTTATCGCTCAGCTTTCGCGGCAGCAAAAGTAGGACTTGTTTCATTAACGAAAACAGTTGCTTACGAAGAAGCGGAATACGGTATTACTGCGAACATGGTATGTCCTGGTGATATTATTGGTGAAATGAAAGAGGCGACAATTCAAGAAGCACGCCAGCTGAAAAGTCATAACACACCAATTGGTAGATCTGGAACAGGTGAAGATATCGCAAGAACGATTTCGTTTTTATGTGAGGATGATTCCGATATGATTACCGGTACAATTATTGAAGTGACTGGTGCAGTGGATGTTATTCATAGACATCGATAGAACAAAATAAAATGGAGTTTTAAATAATTGGACAGTTTATCCTTCATACTGAGAGATGAGGATAATACTGTCCTTTCATGTAATATTAAATCTATCGGAAAACTTGTGTTATTTTTTTGTCAAATATTGAGATATTATGTTAGAATATAAGGGCGTAGAAAGCGCTTTAAAAAATGATTCAGGGGTCATTTCATAACTCAAGGGGGAACTAATAATGCGTATCGGTATTCCAACAGAAATTAAAAACAATGAAAACCGTGTGGCAATGACGCCAGCGGGAGCAGTACATTTAGTACAAAATGGTCATGAAGTTTTTGTTCAAAAAGGAGCAGGTTTAGGATCTGGCTTTACAGATGAAGAATATGTACAAGCTGGTGCGAAACTTGTTGAAACTGCTGAAGAAGCATGGAACCAAGATATGGTTATGAAGGTAAAAGAGCCAGTTGCAAGTGAATACGGTAATTTCCGCGAAGGTTTAATTTTATTCACATACTTACACTTAGCTCCAGAACCAGAATTAACGAAAGCATTAATTGATAACAAAGTGGTATCAATTGCATACGAAACAGTACAATTAGACAATCGTTCTTTACCATTACTTGCACCTATGAGTGAAGTAGCTGGTCGTATGTCTGCACAGATCGGTGCACAGTTCCTTGAGAAAAACAAAGGTGGTAAAGGTATTTTACTTGCAGGCGTTCCAGGGGTGAAACGCGGAAAAGTAACAGTTATCGGTGGTGGTCAAGCTGGTACAAACGCAGCGAAGATTGCAGTAGGTTTAGGTGCAGATGTAACAATCATCGACTTAAGTGCAGAACGTCTTCGTCAATTAGATGACATTTTCGGTAACCAAGTAAAAACGTTAATGTCTAATCCTTACAACATTGCAGAAGCAGTAAGAGAATCTGATCTTGTTATTGGTGCGGTATTAATTCCAGGTGCAAAAGCGCCAAAACTTGTAACAGAAGAAATGATTCAATCAATGGAACCAGGTTCTGTCGTTGTAGATATTGCGATTGACCAAGGTGGTATTTTCGAAACAACTGACCGTATTACAACTCATGACAACCCAACTTACGAAAAACATGGCGTTGTTCATTATGCAGTTGCAAATATGCCAGGTGCGGTTCCACGTACATCAACTCTTGCATTAACAAACGTAACAGTACCATATGCAGTACAAATTGCTAACAAAGGCTATAAAGACGCTTGCTTAGGCAATTCTGCATTACTAAAAGGTATTAACACATTAGATGGATATGTAACATTCGAAGCAGTTGCAGAAGCACACGGCTTACAATACGCTGATGCAAAAGAGCTTCTTGAAAAAGCTCCTGCTTTATCATAATAGAAATATATGTAGAGCCTTCCTTTTATTAGGAGGGCTTTTATTTAAGGGGAAAACATTGTACAATTAAAATAAAAAGAAATAAAGATGTAAATAGGAGGGGCAATATGGGGTATATTTATGATATTTTGTCAGTGGGTTTGCTTATAGCAGGAATTATTACAATGGTTGTAGGCAAAAAGAAAAATGATCTGAAATTAAGAGGGATTGGTATTGGGATTGTAACTGCAGTACTTATCATTGGATTACCAGATTTTGCAAAAGGTTACATGGAAGGTGTACTTTCTGCTGGAGATAGTGCATTTCCGATAAAATAGAAAGGATGATCTTTAATTTCTCTTATAGTTAGGAGAGATTGGAGGTCATTTTTTATTTGAATTTTCCATATGGAATTTTTTTCTTGTTAGTAAAATGCCTCTTATGCTAATTTAAAGATAAGTATATAAAGGGGTGTAAAGAGGGGGATTCTATGGAAAAGATAAATTTAATAGATTTAACAAAAGATATAAAAGATCAACATAAAAACTTCGTCGTTTCAAATGTAAATAGTCATTGCTTACGAATCGCTGTATTTACTGGTGAATATGATTGGCACTATCATTCTAATTCGGATGAGTTATTTATTGTATTAGAGGGAGAATTACTTATCGATTTTCAAGACGGAGAAACAGCGGTTTTAAAGCCGAATGATTCTATCTTAATTCCAGCATGTACGATTCATAGAACGAGAGCATTCAAGAGAACTGTAAATCTTTGTTTTGAAAATATAGAGGCTGATACGATTATAGTGGAGCAATTATGAGGGAATTATCTGTAGCCCAGTATAGAAAAATACTTTCGATTTTAGAAAGTAATACAAGAACCACAACTTTTGCTTATGCAGTATGTGATCAAACGATAGATGGTAGGGTTTTTGCAAACGAGGAGTTAACAGCAGGACTAATTATCACAGCTAATGGCATTCATTATTTATTTGGTAATACGCAAGATGAAAGTTATAACGAAGATGTATTTTCGTATATAAAAACGGCCATTGAAAAAACAGAGAAGAGATTTACATTGTTCACTTCGAGTGAAGAGTGGGAAATGATGTTAGAAGAGCGTTTTAGTAATGTGCTTCGGAAAATCCCGCGAATGAAATTTCAAAGAGTAACCTTTGAAGAGAGAAAGCGAGATTGTAACAAAAATACATATGAAGTGAAGCGTATTGATAGAAGAGATATAGAACGAAGTAATGAATTTACACAGGCGTATTATAAAGAATATTGGGGATCAAATGAAGCATTTTTGAATGATGGTTTTGGATTTTGTATAGAACAAAATGGGATGACTGTAGCGGAATGTGTTTCGATATTTAGTGGGAATGGATTTGCTGAAATTGATATCGTGACGCATGAAGCGTATCAAGGGAAAGGGTTAGCTCAAGCTGTCGCAACACGTTTCATTGAACATTGTATACAAAATGATATTACACCGTGTTGGGATTGTTATGTAGACAATATTCCTTCGCAAAAATTAGCTAGTAAATTAAGTTTTCATCATCCAATAGAATATGGTTTGTTTGTACGTAAGAGAATGGGGGAATGAAAATGAATGTGGAGTTAACGAGATTTAAAGTGAAAAAAGGTAAAAGTCATCGTGTAGATGAATGGATGCAGCTTCTTAATGACAATATGAAAGAAGTGCTGTTGACACTAAACGACGAGAAAATGTACGTAGAGACAATTTTCCGGGAAATAAGAGATGGAGAAGAATACTTATATTGGTATTCTGTGCAAGGAGAAGGCGGGGCTCTTGTCGAAAATTCTCATCATGAAATTGATAAAAAGCATGTAGCGTTTTGGTATGAGTGTATTGATGAAGAAGCACCGTCTGTTGATATGAAAACAGAAGTTGTTATGATTCAAGATGTTGTGAAGGAAGCGATGAAATAATAGAATAGTGTTTTTTGGAGAAGCACATTAAAATAGATGTGCTTTTTATTATGCAAAATTTTAAAAAAGAAAAGCTGTATTTAGATATTTTTAAGTGAAAATAAAGGGGGATTTCAAGAGCATTTTAGGACAAACTATAATGAAAAGACCTACCAATATACGGTGTAGTCGTAACAGGAAAAATAGAGGATTTACAAAGTTTACAAGGGTTACCGTATATTAAGGTTGCTGTTAGAGGTGTAACAGTTGAGAAATATTGATTACGAGTAATTAATGTGAATAATCAGAAAATTTATGTTATAATATGGGAAAAGGAGGTTTATATGAGGCAAATACATGGAGCAATTTATATTTACATAACAATGTTTTTCGTGGCGATATCCTATGGATTGGGGCACGTGTATTCGCATCCTATACTAACTTTTTTAAGCGGAGCATGTATGGCGTTTGCGCTTCTTGTCCACCTTTTCTCAGTTTGGATCGTAAAATTTCAATTAAATATTAGTGAAATAGAAGAAGGCACTTTTTAAAGGGCCTTCTTTTTTAGTAATATTGGCGAAGTCCTTGTAGTAATTTTTCAATTTCGTATTCAGTTTCCTTACATATAGATATTGTACGTAATCTGAAAAATAAGCTACGTAAGAAAGCTTTTATATTTCCGTATAGAAATTCGTATGATTCAATATGTAGCGTTGATTTTTGAACTTGTAATTGAGTTGCTAAATCACGAAGGGCTAATATGAGTACTTCTTCCTTTAGGCCATTTTGCAGCATTGCGACAATTGGATAAACGAGACGCTCATCTTCTTCGTATTTGTAATAGATGGAATGAACACAAACTTTGTTTAATAAAGTTTGTAATATTTCTTCGTAATATAAATTTTCCAGTTTAGGACTATTCACAAGCGCTTCAAATGTATCGGAAGCATGAGCGACACTATGCGCCCAGCCACGTTCTTGGACATAGCCTCGTAAGTCGTGCTCTTTGTTCATATATAAAATTAATTGATCTTTTACATTTAATATATCAGTCTGTGATAAGAAATTATGATTTGTATCCGCATCAATAATGGGCGCAATTAATAATGTCGTAAATGCACGGGTAAATACCGCATCTTCGTCATCCGAATGAATCTTATACAATAAATATTTATCACTGATGCTTTCTAATAATAGTTTCTGCAAGTGTGAGTGTGAAATATAGCCCTTCTTGATGAGATGATAAAAAGTAGAGTAAATAAGTTTATCCCTTAAATAACTATCAGTAACACCGATATGTTCAAGCATATTGGAACTTAAAGAATCAATATGAATTGTGTTGTCCAGTATGTAATTATTATTACGAATTTCTTCTAACTGTTGTTGTAACATATAAACCTTCTATTTTAGAAAATTCTGCATTTTAATAATATAATAAAAGGAAGAAATAGACAATAAAGTGAAGCTTTAATCAGTGGGGGGTTCATCCCCCAACTAACTTCTTTGCTTTCACCGAATTTTGAGGTTGGGGTCTTACTGCCCGTTACTGCGGGATAAATAAGTGCTTTTGAATGGAGGGCATTATGAAGAGAGCATTATTCTTTTTTATAAGTATTTTCTTTTTAGGAAGTTGTTCGATTTCGTATGTTACTTTTTCTAGCGAGAGCAAAAGTTGGACGGGGCAATATAAAGGGCATATTAAGGATGACAGTGAAGATGGAAATACAGAATTTAAAAATTTGGAGATTTCTATTCATGGGACCTTTAGTACAATGACAGAAACGTCAGAAGTTCATAAAGGAGCAAGGATTGAAATGAAATCTTCTTGTGTAAGTTGTGCGCCTCTATCTAAAGATGAACTGATAGAGATTGTGATTAAATGGGATGATAAGTATGAAGAGAAGATGGTTTTAAAGCGGAAATAGCAAACATAGAGTGAGGGATAAAAATGAGTAGGAATATGAGAGTTTCTATGTATATATTTTTTAGTGTATTTCTAATCATATTATCAGCGTGTACTACAAAACAAGTAGAGGTAAAAAAAGTACCTGAAGAAGGGTATGTCATAGTAAGAAATGATGCGGTATTTTTTGTCGGTGATAAAACGTTTAATACAAAAGTAGAGTTGCAACATTATATAGAACAACAAATGAATAAAGAACATCCATCAGATATAGTGTTGAGCTTTAAGGAGAAAAACGCATCTAATCAATTAAAAACAGGAGATAAAATAAAAGTATGGTCTTCTCACATACTTGAAAGTTACCCAGGACAAATGATTGTAGAGAAATTTAAAGTAGTAGAAAAATAGAAAAAGGCAGCAATTAAGCTGCCTTTTTCTTATTTTACAAATTGTAATTCTTTCGGGAATTTCGTTAAAATTTCTGATCCGTCTTTTGTGATGTAAATATCATCTTCAATACGAACGCCACCTACGTTTGGTACGTAAATACCTGGTTCGATTGTGAAGACCATACCTTCTTTTAATAGAGAATCGTTGCCTTCTTTTACATCTGGATATTCGTGAACGCTAATTCCAAGTCCGTGACCAAGTCGGTGCGGGAAGAAGTCTCCGTAACCTGCATCCGCGATAACAGAACGAGCAGCATTATCAATTGCGCCAAGTGTAACGCCTGGTTTACATGCTTCAACTGCTTGTAGTTGTCCAGCAAGTACAGTGTTGTAAATGCGAGTTTGTTCTTCAGAAAGTTCACCGAATGCTACTGTACGTGTAATATCAGAGCAATAACCGTCAATAATTACGCCTAAATCAAATAGTACGAAATCGCCGCGCTTCATTTGGTTAGCACCTGGAATACCGTGTGGAAGAGCAGAGTTAGCACCTGCTAATACCATCGTATCAAATGACATTTTATGTATGCCTTTTGTTTTTAATTCGTGTTCAATAATTGCTAATACTTCTAGTTCGCTACGGTTTTCTTTAATTGCATTTACCCCAACTTCAACAGCATAGTCTGCCATTTTAGCTGCTTCACGTAAAATAGAAAGTTCTTTTTCATCCTTAATTAAACGAAGCTCGCGAACTTTTTCCTCTGCTGATTTGAAAGCTGCATTTGGGAATAATTTTGTTAATTCTTCGTAACGTTCTACGTTTAAATGTTCTTTTTCAATTGCAACTGCATTTGCATTGATGCCACGGTCTTTAATTGCTTTTGCAATCATATCCCATGGTCTGTCAGTATCAGTAAATCCGATAATTTCATGTGCCCATCCAGCGTTACGTGCTTGGCCTTCTTCCATTTTAGGGCAAATTAAAATAGGCTCTTTTTCTTGGAATACAAACATACCAAGTAGTCTTTCGTGTGGTTCACAGTGGAAGTTTGTCATGTAGAAAACGTTTGGTGTAGAAGTTAAGAACGCGGCTTCTACGTTTTTTTCTTTTAGCCATTGCATTAAATTTTCTAATCTAGCATTCATCGATTGGCACCCCCGAGATATTTAATTACAAATATAACTTTACCTCGGAAGAAAGCGTTATGACAAGTAAATAGATGTTAGAAAAGACAGGGAATTGAAAAATCATGTAGAATAAAAAGTGAGAATGTGAATAGGGGAGGAATGTAATAATGAATGTATCTTATCATGGGCATTCAGTTGTAAAGATTGAAACGAATGGAAAAGTGATTTTAATTGATCCATTTTTAACGGGAAATCCGAAAACAGATTTAAAGGCTGAAGATGTAAAAGTAGATGCAATTCTTTTATCGCACGGTCATGGTGATCATGTTGGAGATACAGTAGAGCTTGCGAAGAAAAATAATGCAGTTGTTGTGGCGCCATTCGAACTAGCGACATTTTTAAGTTGGCAAGGTGTAGAAACACATCCGATGCATATTGGTGGTTCACATGAATTTGACTTCGGAAAAGTGAAGTTTACACAAGCATTCCACGGCTCTAGTTATATTGATGAAGAAAATAAGACGATTACATATACAGGTATGCCAGCGGGTATTTTATTTACAGCAGAAGAGAAAACGGTTTACCATGCAGGGGATACGGCTCTATTCTCTGATATGAAGTTAATTGGGGAACTGAATGATATAGATATAGCGTTTTTACCAATTGGTGATAATTTCACAATGGGACCAGAAGATGCTGTTTTAGCAGCAAAATGGATTCATGCGAAAACTGTTGTACCGATGCATTACAATACGTTCCCAGTTATTGAACAGGATCCATATCAATTTGTAGAAAAACTACAAAATTGTACAGGGAAAGTATTAGAAGTTGGAGAAAGTATTACGCTATAAAACAGATACCCTTCATTTGAAAAGACAAGTGAAGGGCTTTTTATGCGTGTAGTACAGCTTTTAAAGTCTGTATTTGTTTAGTTGACTCTTCTCTTTTTGAACGCGGCTGTTCAGGAGTTTCATTCAAATCCATTGCAACTTTTTTCCCATCTACACAAGCTAAAAATACTGCGCCTATAACCTCTAAAATTTTTTTCATCATGTATTCGCTCCTTTGTTTCATTTCTTGTCTTAATTGTATATGGAAGTGTGTGGACGAACTATCGAACGAGATGACAATAGCATTACATTGTTGTAATGGAATGACTAGTGGAATGTAAGGGTCATTTTGTTATAAAAAAAATAGTACAGATATACAAAGAGAGAGTGTAACAGTTTTGAAAATATAGTATACTGGGAATACAACACATGAAGAATTTAGGGAAAAGAAAGTATGGTGAAACCATTTGGCTACCAAACATAATCAAATTTTAGAACATATTAATAGCCTACCGGTAGGGCATAAAATTTCTGTAAGGCAAATTGCGAAAGATTTGAGTGTAAGTGAAGGGACAGCTTACCGTGCGATTAAAGATGCAGAAAATAAAGGATATGTTAGTACAATTGAACGTGTCGGAACAATTCGAATTGAACAAAAGAAGAAAGAGAATATCGAAAAACTAACATATGCAGAAGTCGTTAACATTGTCGATGGTCAAGTACTTGGAGGCAGAGAAGGACTACATAAAACATTAAATAAATTCGTAATCGGGGCTATGAAATTAGAAGCGATGATGCGCTATACAGAAGCGGGGAACTTGCTTATCATCGGGAACCGTACGAATGCACATCAATTAGCATTAGAAACAGGGGCCGCTGTATTAATTACAGGTGGATTTGATACAGAAGAGCATGTGAAAAAGTTAGCAGACGAATTGAAGTTGCCGATTATTTCCAGTAGCTATGATACATTTACGGTCGCAACGTTAATTAACCGCGCGATTTATGATCAACTTATTAAGAAAGAAATTGTACTCGTTGAAGATATTTTAACACCGATTGAAGAAACACTATATTTAAAGCCTAGTGATATCGTGCAGAAATGGCATGAGTACAATGAAGAGACGATGCATGGACGTTATCCAATTGTGGATGAAAATAAAAAGGTGTTAGGTATCGTAACTTCGAAAGATATGATTGGTGTTGCGAAAGATACACCAATTGATAAAGTGATGACGAAACACCCTATTACGGTAAATGGAAAGATGTCTGTCGCAGCTGCAGCGCGTATGATGGTATGGGAAGGTATTGAATTACTTCCTGTTGTGGAAGATGGAAATAAATTGCAAGGTATCATTAGTCGTCAAGATGTACTTCAGGCATTACAGATGATTCAGCGTCAACCACAAGTTGGTGAAACGATTGATGATATTGTAACGAATCAATTTATGACGCCGAAAGAAGCAAAAAATGAGCATTTGTATCAATTTTCAGTGACACCACAAATGACGAATTCAATCGGAACATTATCTTACGGTGTATTTACAACAATTGTGACAGAAGCAACAAACCGTGTCATTCGTGCTCAGAAGAAGAGTGATTCAATTGTTGAGAACTTAACAATTTATTTTGTAAAGCCGGTTCAGATTGATAATGTTGTATCCGTTCATCCGAAAGTATTAGAAATTGGCCGTAAATTTGGTAAGGTTGATGTAGAAGTACACCATGAAGGTAATGTTGTTGGAAAAGCATTACTTATGGTGCAATTGATTGATAAATAAAAAGATGGAACAAATCGTTTTGATTTGTTCCATCTTTTTTTATGTAGAGAGTGATTTATATAATATTAAATGACAGAATATTAATTTATTTAGATGGTAGACTATGTTACAATTATATTGTAAGAAAATGGATTTTGAGGAGGCGGTATGCAATATGTCATCAGAAATAATCTTCTTTGGTGGTATCGCACTATTTTACTTTCTTGTAATGATACCGATCCAATATTTATATTTACAAGGTTTACATGAAAAAAGGAAACGTACAGGATTATCTCAGCGAGAACTATATGAAAAAATGTCTTTTGAAGAGGAACAATTACATTTTCATGTGCAAGGCAACCTATTTAATATACCTTCTGCGTTTGTTGCATATATGATTTTAAAAAGTAGAGGACGTAAAAAAGCATCACAATGGTGATGCTTTTTTACGTTGCTTCATAAGCTTCTGCTTCTTTAACTGCTAATGGAAAGAAATGTTTATATTGGCGAAATCCATTAAATGCACTCGCACTACCAAATAGAACGAATAAAACACCGACGATCATACGAGCGGTTGAAAGTTCTAAAAAGAATTGGTTTATCCCGAAGAATAAGACGAATGAACCGAGTGCCATTGCGGATTTTCCTGAGAGCCAACCTTTTTCCATTGGGCGGTTTGTACGAAAGTATTTTGTTTTGTAGAAGAGGTACAACATAAATGAGACGATAATACAGAAGACTAATACTGGCATAATGCACACTCCCATCGCTTTGTGAAAAATTATAGTGAAGAAAAAAGAAATATCTAAACTTTCTAATTTTTATTATAAAGCAATTGTTCGCATGTATGAAATACTTTCCGTTATAATGGAGGATAAAGTGAAGAAGTTGAATAAAAAGGAGATTATACATATGCATGAGCAAATTTTAGGAGCAATTAAAGAATTTGAGACAATTATTATTCATCGTCATGTGCGTCCGGATCCAGATGCGTTAGGTTCACAAGGCGGTCTTGGTACGATTTTGCAAGAATCGTTTCCAGAGAAAAATATTTATACGGTTGGGTACAATGAACCGTCACTAGCATACTTACGAGTAATGGATAATATTGAAGATAGCGTATACGAAAATGCACTTGTTATCGTTTGTGATACTGCGAACCAAGAACGTGTTGACGATCAACGCTATACAAAAGGGAAGATGTTAATCAAAATTGATCATCATCCAAATGAAGATCCGTACGGAGATATTACGTGGGTAGATACGACAGCAAGTTCTACAAGTGAAATGATTTATGAGTTTTATAACTATGGAAAAGATAAAGGATTAAAAATAACAAAAGAAGCAGCTCGCCTTATTTTAGCAGGGATTGTTGGGGATACAGGTCGTTTCTTATTCCCGAATACAACAGCAAAAACACTCCTTTACGTAAGTGAGCTTGTTGATATGGGTGTGAAATTCACAGATTTATACAATGAAATGTATAAGACAAAAGAAAAAATCGCTCGTTTAAATGGCTATATTTTACAAAATTTTACGATGGTAGAAGAAGGAGCAGCTTACATTAAATTAACGAAAGAAGTATTAGAAGAATTTGATGTACTTCCTTCTGAAGCATCTGGTGTTGTTGGAGCTCTTGGTAATATTGACGGATTAAAGGCATGGGTTCTATTTTTAGAGGAAGACGATGTAATTCGTGTTCGCCTTCGTTCAAAAGGGCCAGTTATAAATAAATTAGCAATGCAATATAACGGCGGAGGACATCCGATGGCTTCTGGTGCAAAAGCATCTTCTTGGGAAGAAGCGGATCGTCTGTTTGCTGATTTACGTGATATTTGTAAATAAGAGAGTATATGTTAAAACGAAAAGAAGGAGCGGCGCTTAAGCCCTCCTTCTTTATTTTTCTTTCTCTATATCAATACTAATTTCAAGTACAGTATCAAAAGAAATTGTATCGACTTTAAAGCGGTATATACGATCGTAATGTTTGTACGTTTTGTTTTCGATTGCTTTTTTGAGTAGGTCTTTATTTTTTGCGATACTTTGAATGTTTTTCGTTAAAAGATGCTGGAGGTCATTATGGATAGAAGTGGTCATATTTTCGAGTGTTAGATTGTCTAAATCATATTTTTCTCGATTTATTATTTTTATTTTAATCTCTTGAATTGTTAAGAGACGTTTATTTTCTGTGTTCAACTTTTCTTGATCTTCGAGAAGGACGTGGAGCTTTGCTTCTTGTTTTTCTATAATTTCTCTTTGTTCTGCTATTTTACTAGCTTGTTCTTCTTGAAAAACACCGTATATGTACAAAAAAATAAACCAGCTTAACACGCCTCCAACAGCAGCACCAGCTAAAACTAAGTACCATCTTTTTGCTGTATTGGCACTTGGCACTCTCATACATGTTCCTGCGTTAGCCATTTAATAATAATAAGACCTGTTTGCATACCGCCAGTTGCGAAAAAAATAAGGAGAATTTGTTTTACGATATCTTTCATATCTCCGCCAAAGAAACTTCTTTCAAAGCTATAAAAGGTATCGAATGTTCCGCCGATTGCTGCAACGAGTGCCCAAATTCTTAAATTTTGGGCGAATTGATTAATGTAAGTTAGAGCTGGTTTTCCGATAAGAAACGCACCAAATCCACCAATTAATGAACCGCCAAGTATAACCCCAAAGGCAATAAAATAACTAATAATAAGCAGAGAGAAAAAAGTATGTTCTCTTACATCCATCGTCATTCCCCTTTCTTCTTCATATATATGGACAAAGTATGAGAAGTATGTTTTGATTTCCGCTTTCCTCATCACCTATAATGAAAGTAGTCAAATAGGTAAAGAGAGGGTACAACAGTGAAGTTTGTGCATTTACAATGTCAAACCGTTTTTAGTTTATTAAAAAGTGCTTGTAAAATTGATGAGCTTGTAGTCAGGGCGAAAGAGCTTGGTTTTTCATCGTTGGCTATTACGGATGAAAATGTTATGTATGGCGTTATTCCGTTTTATAAAGCATGTAAGAAACATGGTATACAGCCTATTATCGGCTTAACAGCTTCTATTTTTAGTGAAGAAGAAGAAAAGTCTTATCCGCTCGTCTTACTTGCTGAAGATGAAATAGGCTATCAAAATTTATTAAAGATTTCTAGTAGCATTATGACGAAGTCAAAAGAGGGTATTCCGAAGAAGTGGCTTGCGCATTATGCGAAAGGATTAATTGCTATTTCACCAGGTAAAGATGGGGAAATTGAACAATTATTATTAGAAGACAAAGAGGATCAGGCGGAAGAAGTAGCTTGTACATATCAAAATATGTTCGATAATTTTTATATGAGTTTGCAGCATCATGCGATTCAAGATGAACTGCTCCTGCAAGAAAAATTACCTGAATTTATTAGTAAGGTAAATGTCCCAGTCGTTGCAACAAATGATGTGCGCTATATTAATCAAAGTGACGCGCTCGTTCACGAATGTTTACTATCAGTTGAAAGTGGAACGAAAATGACTGATCCAGACAGGCCGAGGCTGAAGACAGATCAATATTATTTAAAGTCATCGGATGAAATGGAAGCACTATTTTCTCACACGGAAGAGGCGATTTACAACACTGTAAAAATTGCAGAACGTTGTAAAGTAGAAATACCGTTTCATGTAAATCAATTACCGAAATTTCCTGTTCCATCTAACGAGACGAATGATACTTACTTACGCCGTGTTTGTGAAGAAGGCTTGCATAAACGTTATGGTACGCCAAAAGAAGTGCATATAAAGCGTTTGAATCATGAACTAAACGTCATTTCTAGTATGGGATTTAGTGATTATTTTCTCATCGTATGGGACTTTATGAAGTATGCACATGAAAATCATATTTTAACAGGACCAGGCCGTGGATCGGCAGCTGGCTCACTCGTTTCGTACGTATTAGAAATTACAGATATTGATCCGATTGAATACGATTTGTTATTTGAAAGATTTTTAAATCCCGAACGTGTGACCCTTCCGGACATTGATATCGATTTTCCAGATATAAGACGTGATGAGATGATCCGATATGTGAAAGATAAGTATGGTCAGCTCCGCGTGGCGCAAATTGTAACGTTTGGGACGCTTGCAGCGAAAGCAGCAATTAGAGATATTGCTCGTGTAATGGGGCTTCCGCCGCGAGACATTGACATATTTTCAAAACTTATTCCATCAAAGCTTGGTATAACGTTAAAAGATGCATATGAAGAATCACAATCACTCCGTGAGTTTATACAAGGGAATCTTCTTCATGAGCGTGTGTTTGAAATTGCAAAACGTGTAGAAGGCTTACCTCGTCATACGTCTATTCATGCCGCTGGCGTTATTATGAGTCAAGAACCGTTAACAGGTAGTGTAGCAATTCAAGAAGGACATAACGATGTTTATGTTACGCAATATCCTGCTGATGCATTAGAAGAACTCGGGTTGCTCAAGATGGACTTTTTAGGCTTACGTAATTTAACGTTACTTGAAAATATTATAAAGTTTATTGTGAAAAAAACGGGGAAAGAAATTGATATAAGGAATTTACCTCTCCAAGATGAAAAGACGTTCCAATTGCTAGGGAGAGGGGATACAACGGGGGTATTCCAGCTTGAATCAGGTGGTATGCGAAATGTACTTCGCGGATTAAAACCGAATGAGTTTGAAGACATTGTCGCTGTTAACTCGTTATACAGACCAGGACCGATGGAGCAAATCCCAACCTTTATTGAATCGAAGCACGGAAAAAGAAAAATTGAATATTTACATCCGGATTTAAAGCCGATTTTAGAAAGAACATACGGGGTAATTGTATACCAAGAACAAATTATGCAAATTGCATCGAAGTTAGCAGGATTTTCGCTCGGAGAAGCGGATTTATTACGCCGAGCAGTGAGTAAAAAAAATCGTGATATTTTAGATCAGGAACGTCAGCATTTCGTGCAAGGTTGTTTGCGAAACGGATACGATGAGACATCAGCGGATAAAATTTACGATTTAATTGTAAGATTTGCGAATTACGGTTTTAACCGAAGTCACGCTGTAGCTTACAGTATGATCGGATATCAGCTTGCCTACTTAAAAGCGAATTATACATTGGAATTTATGACAGCATTATTATCAAGTGCAATTGGAAATGAAGATAAGATTGTGCAGTATATACGAGAAACGAAGCGGAAAGGTTTCCACGTTTTGCCACCGTCACTTCAGAAGAGTGGTTACAACTTCCAAATAGAAGGGAATGCGATACGTTACAGCTTACTTTCAATTCGAAATATCGGAATGGCTACAGTGACGGCATTGTTAGAAGAACGAGAGAGCAAAATGTTTGAGGATTTATTTGAATTTTGTCTTCGTATGCCAGCGAAGTTTGTAACAGAACGAAATTTAGAGGCGTTCGTCTGGTCGGGATGTTTTGACGATTTTGGTATTTCGAGAACGAATTTATGGAAAAGCCTTAAAGGAGCGTTAGAGTACGCAAATCTTGCCCGTGATTTAGGGGATGCTGTTCCAAAATCAAAATATGTACAAGGAGAAGAGCTCTCTTTTATTGAACAGTTAAATAAAGAGAAGGAAGCACTTGGCTTTTATTTATCAAGCTATCCGACAGCGCAGTATGTGAAGTTAGCAAAAGAATTAGAAATTCCATCTCTCGCTCAGGCGATGCGAAATAAGAAAAAAGTACAAAGGGCTATCGTGTATATAACAAGTGTGAGAGTCATTCGTACGAAAAAATTGCAAAAGATGGCGTTTATTACATTCTGTGATCAAAATGATGAAATGGAAGCGGTTGTTTTCCCGGACACGTATATACATTTCTCAGACAAGTTACAAGAAGGGGCAATTGTTTTAGTTGACGGTACGATTGAGCTAAGAAATCATAAGCTGCAATGGATTGTAAACGGACTATATCCGTTAGAAGAAATGGATGTTTATGAAGAAAAGAAAGATGCATCTGTTTACGTGAAATTGCCGTCTCAGTATGAAAAAAAGCTTTTGAATCAGGTTACAAAAATATTGTTTGACTATTCGGGTTTTGCGAAAGTACTAATTTATTATGAAAAGGAACATAAAATGGTACAATTATCTCGAAGTTTATCGATTCATCCAAGTGAAAAATGCTTAGGAACACTTCGTGAAATTGTCGGGGAAGAGAATGTAGTTGTGAAAATATAATGGACAATTTCCCTACACTTCGATTATTATAGTAGTAGTGTTCGTGGTCAGACCACTTGGAGAAATTGATACCAGCTAGAATAATTTGAGGAGAGTGGATAGTTTGTCAACACTTCGTGAAGAAGCACTTCACATGCATAAAGTGCATCAAGGAAAATTAGAAACTGTATCAAAAGTAAAAGTAGAAAATGCAAAAGATTTAAGTCTTGCATATTCTCCAGGGGTTGCAGAGCCTTGTAAAGAAATTTATGACGATAAAAGTAAGGTATATGAATATACGATGAAGGGAAATATGGTAGCAGTTGTGACGGATGGAACGGCTGTACTCGGTCTTGGTAACATTGGACCTGAAGCATCTCTTCCAGTAATGGAAGGTAAAGCTGTATTATTCAAGAGCTTTGCTGGTGTAGATGCATTCCCAATCGCCTTAAATACAAACGATGTAGATAAAATTGTTGAAACTGTAAAATTAATGGAGCCAACTTTTGGCGGCGTTAACTTAGAAGATATCGCAGCACCAAACTGCTTCATTATTGAAGAACGTTTGAAGAAAGAAACAAATATTCCTATCTTCCATGATGATCAACACGGAACAGCTATCGTAACAGTAGCGGGCCTTGTGAATGCGCTGAAATTAGTTGGAAAGAAAATGTCTGACATTAAAGTTGTCGCAAATGGCGCAGGTGCAGCAGGTATTGCAATTATTAAACTTTTATATCGCTATGGAGTACGCGACATTATTATGTGTGACCGTAAAGGTGCAATCTATGATGGTCGTCCTACTGGTATGAATCCAGTGAAAGATGAAGTTGCAAAATATACAAATAAGAATCGTATAGAAGGTTCTTTAGCTGATGTTGTACAAGGTGCGGACGTATTCATTGGTGTATCTGCAGAAGGTGCATTAACAGAAGAGATGGTTCGTACTATGAATGACAATGCGATTATTTTTGCAATGGCGAATCCGGTTCCGGAAATTATGCCAGAATTGGCAAAAGCAGCGGGCGCAGCTGTTGTTGGAACAGGTCGTTCTGACTTCCCGAACCAAGTAAATAATGTACTAGCGTTCCCTGGTATTTTCCGCGGTGCACTTGACGTACATGCGACACAAATTAACGAAGAAATGAAGATGGCAGCTGTACAGGCTATTGCTGAGCTTGTAGCAGAAGATGAGTTGAATGCAGACTATATCATTCCGGCACCGTTTGACGCGCGTGTAGCGCCTCGAGTGGCAGCTTACGTTGCGAAAGCAGCAATGGAGACAGGAGTAGCTCGTCGTCAAGTAGATCCAAATGAAGTTGCTGAGAAAACAAAACAATTAGCGCTGATTGGTAAAGAATAAGCGAGGAATTTCTATTGACATCATCAAATACAAAAGTATATCTCGAAATTGTAAAAAAAATCCGTTCCATTATGGAAGAGGATGGATTGGTAGCAGGGGATCGTTTGCCGTCTGAGCGGGAGCTAAGTTCACGCTTAAACGTAGGACGCTCATCTGTAAGAGAAGCATTGCGTGCTTTAGAACTGGTAGGGTTAATTGAAACGAGACGTGGTGAAGGGACGTTTATTCGAAACTTTTACGATAACGGTCTTGTACAACTAATTGCTCCGTTTCTATTGCAAGATGAGAAAACAATTCGTGATTTATTACAAACAAAACGATTGCTTGAGAAAGATATGATTCGAATTGTATGTAATTTACCGAAAGAAACATTTTCTAAAGTGCTAAGTAGATTACAGAAAGTGCTTGAAGAAAATGAAAGTTCGATTCCAATGCTTCACCAAACGTTCTTTAAAACACTAATTGAACAAGTCGATAATTATTTACTATATCGCATTTGGATGATCGTAAATGATTACGTAGCAACTCTTTCTTGTAAAGTTTCAGGAGATTCTATCAATATGTATAGAAAGCTTTATGCTACTTTGGAAGAAAAACAAGAAAATGATGCACTAAAAATTTACGATGAATTAGTAGAGAATATACAGTTTCACTCGTAATGTATAAAATTTGTCGAAATGACCATGACACGTTATGACAAACATTCTACCGCATAGCGGTTAAAGTTAAACGTAAAGAGAGAGGTTATTAGACAGATTGAGAAGATAAGGCTAACATCAAACATTGGTGTTAGCCCCATTTTCTTCTTACGCTAACCTTAGCTCTCAACGAAGGGGGTCAAATTGTGCTAAGAGATTTATTCGTGAAAAAGAAAAAGTATGCTGCAATACCTTCAGAACAAGTACGAAAAGATGTACCAGATGGCGTTATGACAAAATGTCCGAAATGTAAAAAAATCATGTATACGAAAGAACTTCTGAAAAATTTAAAAGTATGTGTGAACTGTGGATATCATCATCCTATGAATGCATGGGAGCGCCTTGATAGTATATTGGACGAAGGGTCATTCCGTGAGTATGACAAAGAAATGGTTTCATTAAATCCACTCGAGTTTCCGGGATATGAAGAGAAATTAGAGAACGATCGTAAGAAGACTGAATTGAATGAAGCGGTTGTAACTGGTGAAGGAACAATTGATGACATGCTTGTTGTTGTTGCAGTAATGGATTCTCGTTTTCGAATGGGGAGCATGGGCTCTGTTGTAGGAGAAAAAATTGCCCGTGCGGTTGAAAAGGCATACGACTTACAAGTTCCATTTATTATCTTTACTGCTTCGGGTGGTGCCCGTATGCAAGAAGGTATATTAAGTTTAATGCAAATGGCAAAAACAAGCGTAGCTTTGAAAAAGCATAGTAATGCAGGAGGGTTATTTATTTCTGTTATGACTCACCCAACGACGGGCGGGGTTTCAGCGAGTTTTGCTTCACTTGGTGATTATAATCTTGCAGAGCCAGGTGCACTTATCGGATTTGCTGGTAGACGTGTAATTGAACAAACAGTGCGTGAGAAACTACCGGAAGATTTCCAAACGGCAGAATTTTTACTAGACCATGGTCAATTAGATGCGGTTGTGCATCGTGATGATATGAAAGAATCACTTCGTAAGATTTTAGAAGTTCATCAAGGAGGGGAAATGGCTGTATGGCAGAGCTAGAATTTGAAAAACCAGTTGTTGAGCTAAGAAATAAGATCCGTGAACTGAAAGACTATACGAAAAACAGCCAGATGGACTTCAGTGAGGAGATTCGTATTTTGGAAGACAAGCTAGAAAATTTAGAGGAAGATATATACGGCAATATGAAAGTATGGGACCGTGTGCAAATTGCTCGTCATGCAGAACGACCGACAACGCTCGATTATATTGAGCACTTATTTACTGATTTTTTTGAATGTCATGGAGATCGCCTATTTGGCGATGATGCAGCGATTGTCGGCGGCATTGCGAAATATAAGGGGATGCCTGTAACTGTAATTGGGCATCAGCGCGGAAAAGATACGAAAGAAAATATTCGTCGTAATTTTGGGATGCCTCATCCAGAAGGATATCGAAAAGCACTGCGTCTCATGAAACAAGCGGAAAAGTTTAATCGTCCTATTATTTGTTTCATCGATACGAAGGGAGCTTATCCTGGTAAAGCAGCTGAAGAACGTGGACAAAGTGAAGCTATTGCCCGCAATCTATTTGAGATGGCAGGTTTAACGGTACCAGTTATTTGTATCGTTATCGGTGAAGGCGGTAGTGGTGGTGCGCTAGGTCTTGGAGTAGGAGATTACATTCATATGCTAGAAAATTCCACTTATTCTGTTATTACACCAGAGGGTGCAGCGGCAATTCTTTGGAAAGATGCAGGAAAAGCGAAGGAAGCTGCAGAAGCAATGAAAATTACAGCAGCAGATTTGAAAGAATTAGGTGTAATTGATGAAATTATTCCAGAGGCAAAAGGTGGAGCTCACCGTAATCTTTTAAAACAGTCAGAAAATATAGACTTAATGATTAGAAAAACTTTTGAACAATTAAACGGAATTTCGAAAGATGAATTAATCGAAAAACGTTATGAAAAATATATGAAAATTGGGCAAGTTTCGTTTTCAAACGCTTCCATTGGGATAAAATAAGAAAAGCGTGCGTTCCTCTTCGCGAATGCACGTTTTTATTATGAAAAGACACATCTTCTCCATTGTGTTTTTATATTTTTTCGTGTTATTTTATTATAAGGCAAATAATCTTTATGAGGTGAGTACAAATGAAACGTATTGGTGTATTAACAAGTGGTGGAGATTCACCTGGTATGAATGCTGCCATTCGTGCAGTTGTTCGTAAAGCGATTTTCCATGATATTGAAGTATATGGTATTTACCATGGATACGCTGGATTAATTTCTGGTCACATTGAAAAATTAGAACTTGGTTCTGTTGGCGATATTATCCACCGCGGTGGTACGAAATTATATACAGCAAGATGTCCTGAGTTTAAAGACCCAGAAGTACGACTAAAAGGTATCGAGCAATTAAAGAAACACGGTATCGAAGGACTTGTTGTTATTGGTGGAGATGGCTCTTACCAAGGTGCTAAAAAATTAACTGAACAAGGATTCCCATGTGTTGGTGTACCAGGTACAATCGACAATGATATTCCTGGAACAGACTTCACAATTGGTTTCGATACAGCTTTAAATACTGTTATTGATGCAATTGATAAAATCCGTGACACAGCTACATCTCATGAACGTACATATGTTATCGAAGTAATGGGACGTCATGCTGGAGACATCGCATTATGGGCTGGTTTAGCTGATGGTGCAGAAACGATCTTAATTCCAGAAGAAGAGTATGACATGGATGATGTAATCGCTCGTCTAAAACGCGGTAGCGAACGTGGGAAAAAACACAGTATTATCATTGTAGCTGAAGGTGTTGGAAGTGCAATTGACATCGGTAAGCATATTGAAGAAGCAACAAACTTTGATACTCGTGTAACTGTATTAGGTCACGTACAACGTGGTGGATCACCAAGTGCACAAGACCGTGTATTAGCAAGTCGTCTTGGCGCAAGAGCAGTTGAGTTGTTAATTGCTGGTAAAGGTGGACGCTGTGTAGGTATTCAAGATAATAAACTTGTTGATCATGACATTATCGAGGCGTTAGCTCAAAAGCATACAATCGATAAAGATATGTATCAATTATCTAAAGAATTATCCATCTAATCGGCGTAATGTCGGATATTTGGGAACGGTTTCATAATTTTCGGAGGTGCAATATGCGTAAAACTAAAATTGTATGTACAATAGGTCCTGCTAGTGAAAGTATTGAGAAATTAGAACAATTAATGGAAGCGGGTATGAACGTTGCTCGTTTAAACTTCTCTCATGGTAGCCATGAAGAGCACGGCGCTCGTATTAAAAACATTCGTGAAGCTTCAAAGAAAACTGGTAAAACAGTTGGTATCTTACTTGATACAAAAGGTCCAGAAATCCGTACTCACGACTTCGTAGACGGACAAGCTGAACTTGTAACAGGTGCAGAAGTAGTTCTTTCTACTGAGCAAGTATTAGGTACTGCAGAGAAGTTCTCTGTATCTTATGCTGGTCTTTATGATGATGTAGACCCAGGTTCTCGCATTCTAATCGATGACGGTCTTATCGAGCTAGAAGTAATCGAAAAAGCTGACGGAAATATCCGTACAAAAGTTTTAAACAGTGGAACTGTAAAAAATAAAAAAGGTGTTAACGTACCAAACGTAAGCATTAAGCTTCCTGGTATCACTGAAAAAGACGTAAAAGATATCATCTTTGGTATCGAGCAAAAAGTTGATTTCATCGCAGCATCTTTCGTTCGTAAAGCATCTGACGTATTAGAAATCCGTGAATTACTAGAAGAGCATAATGCTCAATACATCCAAATCGTACCAAAAATCGAAAACCAAGAAGGTATCGACAATATCGATTCAATCTTAGAAGTTTCTGACGGTTTAATGGTAGCTCGTGGTGATATGGGTGTGGAAATTCCACCAGAAGAAGTACCTTTAGTGCAAAAACGTTTAATCAAAAAATGTAACGTATTAGGTAAACCAGTTATTACTGCAACGCAAATGTTAGATTCTATGCAACGTAACCCACGTCCAACTCGTGCGGAAGCAAGTGACGTAGCTAACGCAATCTTCGATGGTACGGATGCAATCATGCTTTCAGGTGAAACTGCTGCTGGTCAATATCCAGTAGAAGCGGTAACAATGATGGCTAACATTGCAGTACGTGTTGAAAAATCATTACAATACGAAGATATGTTCAAAAAACGTATTAAAGAGTTCACTCCAACAATTACAGATGCAATTAGCCAATCTGTTGCGCATACAGCACTTGCTCTTGATGTAGCTGCGATCGTAGCTCCAACAGAAAGTGGACATACTGCGAAAATGATCTCTAAATATCGTCCGAAATCTCCAATCGTAGCTGTAACATCTGACGAGCAAGTAGGACGTCGTCTTGCGCTTGTTTGGGGTGTACAAGCATTTATGGCTGGGAAACGTGCAGCGTCTACTGACGAAATGTTAGATACTGCGATTCAAACAGGTATGGATGCGGGTCTAATCGGACTTGGAGACACTGTAGTAATCACTGCGGGTGTTCCAGTTGCTGAAACTGGTACAACAAACTTAATGAAAATCCATGTTGTTGGTGAAGAAGTTGCTAAAGGACAAGGAATCGGTCGTAAAGCTGCAAAAGGTAAAGTAGTTGTAGCAAAAACAGCTGCTGAAGCTGTAGCGAACGTAAACGAAGGTGATATCCTTGTTACAACAAGCACTGATAAAGATATGATTTCTGCAATCGAAAAAGCTGCTGCTTTAGTTGTAGAAGAAGGTGGCTTAACTAGCCATGCAGCTGTTGTAGGCGTATCAATCGGTATTCCTGTTATCGTTGGTGTAAACGGCGTAACAGCAACTTTAAAAAATGGCCAAGAAGTAACAGTTGATGCGGCACGCGGAATTGTTTATAATGGACATGCGGAAGTGCTATAAGAAGTAATACGGAGAGAAGGAGCGGAGTCCTTCTCTTTTTTTTACACAAAAACATGATAGAACTATTTTAAAACGTCTAAATTTGCTTTTACAAGCTGCTTGTTATGAAGTTTAATGTGAATGGGTGTCTTACTTCTGTTTAGTCTATATGAGCGTTTTAGGGGTCTTTAAAGCGATTTGTGAAAGGGGTGCAGAACTATGAAATGGTTGTTATTCTTGTTGATTTTAATACCGGCGGTTGAGATTACGGTATTAATTGGGTCGAGTCATGTAATAGGGTTATGGTCTACGTTCGCTATGATTGTATTTACTGGTGTTGTAGGTGTATATTTGGCGAAAAGGCAAGGGTTTAAAGTGCTTAGAGAGATTCAATCTAAGTTGAATAGAGGAGAAATGCCAGGCGAGGCAGTACTAGATGGTATTTTTGTATTTGTAGGAGGTATTCTTTTAGTGCTTCCTGGATATGTGACGGATGTAATGGGGTTTATTTTTGTTGTCCCTTTTACTAGGGCTTTATTGAAGCCGCTTGTTATGAAGTGGATGGAATGGAAGTTTAGAAAGAGATCTACTATTATTATTCAGAAGTAGTGCTTAGATTATAGCGATCTAAGCACTACTTTTTTTATTCTGCAAAAAGCCTGATTGGTACGGGTTAATAATTAGTGGGGGATGAACAAAACCTGATTGATTAAAGTTTCACTTTATTGTGTAGGATATATATTTCTGATTGAACATGTAAATTGGATACTATTTGTTCTTAATGAATAGGATGTAGAAAAAATCCGCTATATTGAAGTTTTATTTTTGTGTATGAAGGATCGAGGAACGTAATGAAATCTGATAAAAGCAGGGAAATCGTTAGTTGAAGCCTTATCTTATACTGGTTTGTATATTTATTCATTTACATAAAAAGTAATAAATGTAAGTAATAATTATAAAATAAATAGAATAAAAATGTATTTTAGGTTGAAAAATCCGTTTTTATATGCAAAAAAACAAGAGAATTATCCTTTTTTGGGCAATTCTCTTTTTGCATGTAGTTAGTATGAAAAAGAAGTACAAGGAATAATGAGTGGGAAATTGCACTCATTATTCCTTAAGTTTTTTGTGTGAATTAGAAATTATTGTTTTGAAGAGGGTGAACCTTTAATGTATTTCCACAAGTCATGGAAGACATGAGCTTTGTGTAATGTATTAAGTAGTACTAATGTGACTGGACCGATGATTAATCCTAAGAAACCGAAGAGCTTAAAGCCGATAAATAGAGCGACTAGTGTCGCTAATGGATCAAGACCAATATTAGATGAAAGCACTTTAGGTTCCATAATTTGTCTTTGGACAATCACGACGATGTATAGAATGAGAAGACCGATGGCGAATGCAGTGTCGCCAGTGAAAAATACGTATATAACCCAAGGGACGAAGACGGCTCCTGTCCCTAAGTATGGGAGTAAATCTACAACACCTGTAATAATCGCGATAGTAATGGCGTATGGTACGCGTAATATTAAAAGTCCGATTAGTACAATAACGGTTGTCATAGATACGAGTGTAAGTTGCGCTTTAACAAAACCGAACAAAGCTTTTCTTAAATCGACAAAAATAGTTTTTCCGTAGCCATGTACACGATTCGGTAGAAGTTTTCTTGCTTTTTGAGCAAGACGGTGCCAATCGTAACTAATGAAGAAAGTGGCTAATAAAATGAATACAAGAACAGTTAGAGTTGTTGGTAATGCACTAATGAAATTTGTTAATCCACTTATAATAGCTGTTAAAAGTTCTTTCATTTGTGTTGTTGCTTCAGTTCCTAAGTTTTGGATGTTTTTTGTAATTGTATAACGCTGCGGTTCTCCAAGATGATTAAATTTAGAAATTAAATCGTCATAGAGAGGCATAATATGATTAAGTGCAAATTGCTCTGCGAATTTAACGATATCCGGAAACTTTACTGTAACAAGTTGTAGTAAGTATGTTGTGGCAGATATTGCTTCTGTTACAAGGTATGTAACAAGCCCGACGATAGCTCCGAATACGAGAATTAAGCTAACGAGTACTGCTAGTGCGCGAGGGAATTGTAGTTTTTGATTAAGGAAATTGACGACAGGATTAATCAAATAAGCAAATGCAAAAGCGATAATAAAAGGATAGATAAGTCCTGACATGTATAGTAATACATAGAACCCAGCTACCGTTGCTACAATGACAAATATGAGTCGCAATATCATATATAGTAAGTTTCGGTTCAAAGATGTATACCTCCCATTCCAATTTGTATTAGCCTAATTCGTTCAACTTATAACGAGTAGCATTCACTGATTAAAGTTTCACTTTTATGTTATAGTGGAATGATGGATTTTCCCTGCTTTTTCAGTACATGAACGACTGTAAAAGCTTGTTGATGATGCTTCTACTATATGGTAAAAACTTCATTTTCTCTTCTTTTTATTTTACCTGTTTCTTGTTAGAAAAGAAAGGAGAGACCATCGTTTTCAAAAATGTATATATGCTTTGATTTTTTTGGGTTACAGTCTCGTTTTGTAAGTTAAAAATGCATACAAAAATGAAATTGTTGGCTTATTCTCATTGGCAAATAGACATCGATATGACATGTATAACGATAGGTTTAAAGGTATTTTTGTTTGGAAGCGAGTTCATTATTTTCAGAAAGGAAGTGCAAACATGATTAGTCAGTCAACGTTATTTTTATTCATACTACTTATTATAGGACTTATTGCTAAAAACCAATCGCTTACTGTAGCCATTGGAGTGTTATTCTTATTGAAGTTTACGTTTTTAGGAGATAAAGTCTTTCCTTATTTACAAACGAAAGGGATTAACCTTGGTGTAACAGTCATTACAATAGCAGTGCTCGTACCGATTGCGACAGGGGAAATAGGCTTTAAACAACTCGGAGAAGCAGCGAAATCATATTATGCATGGATTGCTTTAGCCTCAGGTGTGGCGGTCGCTTTGTTAGCGAAAGGCGGCGTACAATTATTGACGACGGACCCTCATATTACAACTGCGCTTGTTTTTGGGACGATTATAGCGGTTGCCTTATTTAATGGGGTGGCTGTAGGCCCGTTAATTGGGGCTGGAATTGCCTATGCAGTTATGAGTATTATACAAATGTTTAAATAAGGAATTTTATAGTAATATAAAATTTTTGAATTCTTTCTGTTCACAAAAGTCAGATAATTGTTTATAATAGAATTAGAAACTTTGAAAAGTTACATAACAGCAGAGACTTTACACCAGATAAAATAAAAACAACATAAAACAATTTTATAATGATATTGTTTTATGTTGTTTTTATCATAAAACTCTTCGGAATTCATTTTCCTCACTAACTTGTTGTTCTGAGCGTGAGGATTCGGGGAGACATTCACGCTCATGCTTTCCATGTAAGCAATGGACATTAAGAGGGGAACATCGCAACAAATGTGCATGATCGTGCATTTTGCTTGCCTAAAGAGTGAACGGGCGTTCATAATTCATAAGGGGAGCAAATAGATATAAGGAGCAAGGTTGGGAGAATTTTTCAGGAAAAGGAGAGAATGTCATGACTGTTATTCGAGGTTTAGAAGGGGTAGTAGCAACAACATCATCTGTGAGCTCTATTATTGATGATACATTAACTTATGTTGGGTATAATATTGATGATTTAGCTGAGAATGCTACATTTGAAGAAGTAGTGTACTTATTATGGCACCGCAAGCTTCCTAACGAACAAGAACTAGCGGAATTTAATGAAACTGTATCAGAATACTATAAAGTGCCAGGTGAAATTTTAACATATTTAAAACAAGTAGATTTAAAGATCGCACATCCTATGTCTGTTTTACGAACTGCAATTTCCATGCTATCATTATACGATGAGAGCTCTGAAATTATGGATGAAAAGTCCAATTATTTGAAAGCGGTTAAATTACAAGCTCAAGTGGGAACTTTAATTGCCGCTTATGCAAGAATCCGTAAAGGTTTAGATATTGTTGAACCGAGAAAAGATTTATCATTAGCTGCAAACTTCTTGTACATGTTAAATGATCGTGAGCCAAATGAAGTTGAAATTGAAGCTTTTGATAAGGCGCTTGTACTTCATGCAGATCATGAGTTAAACGCTTCTACATTTACTGCACGTGTTTGCGTAGCTACACTTTCAGATGTATATTCTGGTATTACTGCAGCAATCGGTGCGTTAAAAGGTCCTCTTCACGGCGGGGCAAATGAAAATGTAATGAAGATGTTAACTGAAATTGGCGAAGAAGAAAATGTAGAATCATATATTCATAATGCTCTTCAAAATAAAGTGAAAATCATGGGCTTTGGTCATCGTGTGTATGAGCAAGGTGATCCACGTGCAAAACATTTACGTGAAATGTCTAAGAGATTATGCGTGCTTTTAGGAGAAGAGAAATGGTATAATATGTCTATCAAAATTGAAGACATTGTAACAAAAGAAAAAGGTCTTCCACCAAATGTTGATTTCTATTCAGCTTCTGTATACCATTGTTTAGGAATTGACCATGACTTATTTACACCTATTTTTGCAATTAGCCGTATGTCAGGCTGGTTAGCTCATATTCTAGAACAATATGAAAACAACCGTTTAATCCGTCCGCGTGCTGATTATAATGGACCAACACATCAAGTATATGTTCCAATTGCACAACGATAAGCGAAAAACACTATTTCGATAGTAAAAATACGCTTTCAAAAGTCTGATTTTTTTGGGAAGATGTAATGATTAGAATATTTTAATTTGACTAACGGTTTGAACTGAGGGGTTATTCCCTCAGTTTCATACATATGAAATTTCAAACATGGGGGTTATCACATTGACGACAGGTGAAAAAATTACTGTAACTAATGGTGTTATGAATGTACCAAACAATCCGATTATTCCATTTATCGAAGGAGATGGAATTGGTCCTGATATTTGGGAAGCTGCATCTCGCGTACTAGAAGCAGCAGTAGAAAAAGCTTATGATGGTGAGAAGAAAATCGTTTGGAAAGAAGTGCTTGCAGGGGAAAAAGCATTCAACCAAACAGGCGAGTGGTTACCAGAAGAGACTTTAAATTTAATCCGTGAATATTTAATCGCAATTAAAGGTCCACTTACAACTCCAGTTGGCGGTGGTATTCGTTCTCTAAACGTAGCGCTTCGTCAAGAATTAGATTTATACGTATGTCTACGTCCAGTTCGTTATTTTGAAGGTGTTCCTTCACCTGTAAAACGTCCGGAAGATACTGATATGGTTATTTTCCGTGAAAATACAGAAGACATTTATGCTGGAATTGAATATGCACAAGGATCTCCAGAAGCAGAAAAAGTTCTTGCTTTCTTAAAAGAAGCAATGGGTGTTAATAAAATCCGCTTCCCAGAAACATCTGGTATTGGTATTAAACCAATTTCAGAAGAAGGGACAAAGCGTCTTGTTCGTGCTGCAATTCAATATGCAATTAACGAAAAACGCTCTTCTGTTACATTAGTTCATAAAGGAAACATTATGAAATTTACAGAAGGTGCTTTCAAAAACTGGGGTTACGAAGTTGCGGAACAAGAATTCGGCGATAAAGTATTTACTTGGGCTGAATATGATCGCATCGTTGAAAAAGATGGCAAAGATGCAGCGAATAAAGCGATGGCAGACGCAGAAGTGGCTGGAAAAATCATTGTAAAAGATTCTATTGCAGATATCTTCTTACAACAAATTTTAACTCGTCCACGTGAGTTCGATGTTGTTGCAACAATGAACTTAAATGGAGACTACATCTCTGATGCACTTGCTGCACAAGTAGGTGGAATTGGTATTGCACCTGGTGCAAACATTAACTATGTGACTGGACATGCTATCTTTGAAGCTACACATGGTACAGCTCCAAAATATGCAGGTTTAGATAAAGTAAACCCGTCTTCTGTTCTTCTTTCTGGTGTATTATTACTAGAACATTTAGGATGGAATGAAGCTGCGAAATTAGTAACTGATTCAGTTGAGAAAACAATTGCATCAAAAGTAGTAACATACGACTTCGCTCGTCTAATGGAAGGCGCAACAGAAGTGAAATGTTCTGAATTTGCTAATGAGCTTATTAAAAACATGGATGTAGCGATAATCAAAAACGCATAATTAAAGTGGGGGGTAAATTATGACAATCAAACGCAAGAAAGTTTCAGTCATCGGTGCAGGATTTACAGGAGCAACAACAGCATTCTTATTAGCACAAAAAGAACTTGCAGATGTTGTATTAGTGGACATTCCACAACTGGAAAATCCAACAAAAGGGAAAGCGTTAGATATGTTAGAAGCGAGCCCAGTACAAGGTTTTGATGCTAACATTATTGGAACATCTGATTACGCAGATACTGCTGATTCTGACGTTGTCGTTATTACAGCAGGTATTGCACGTAAGCCTGGTATGAGCCGTGATGACTTAGTAGCAACAAACTCTAAAATTATGAAAAGTATTACGCGCGACATTGCAAAACATTCACCAAATGCGATTATTGTTGTATTAACAAATCCAGTTGATGCAATGACATATTCTGTATTTAAAGAAGCAGGATTCCCGAAAGAGCGTGTTATCGGGCAATCGGGCGTATTAGATACAGCTCGTTTCCGTACATTCATTGCACAAGAATTAAATTTTTCTGTGAAAGACATTACAGGATTTGTTCTTGGTGGACACGGTGACGACATGGTACCTCTTGTACGTTATTCCTATGCGGGTGGCATTCCGTTAGAAACGTTAATTCCGAAAGAGCGTTTAGAGGCAATTGTAGAACGTACACGTAAGGGTGGCGGAGAGATTGTAGGCTTATTAGGAAACGGTAGTGCATATTACGCACCAGCGGCTTCTTTAGTTGAAATGACAGAAGCAATCTTAAAAGATCAACGCCGTGTATTACCGGCTATTGCGTATCTTGAAGGTGAATATGGTTATAGTGACCTTTACTTAGGGGTACCAGTAATTCTAGGTGGTAACGGAATTGAAAAAATTATTGAATTAGAACTTCTTGCAGAGGAAAAAGAAGCGTTAGATCGCTCTGTAGAATCTGTACGTAACGTTATGAAAGTTCTTGTTTAATAATTAAATATAAGCGGAAAAAGATTCGGGGCCCCGAATCTTTTTCTACTATTTAATGAAATGTTTTTTTGAAATAATATGAAAACGCTATCATTTGTAGTATCCTATAATGAAACTGTAGATTTATACTATACATTGCCCTCATCATAGTAAATTTCGGATAAGGTATCGCTTTTAGTAGGATAATAAGGTGAAAAAATCGGAGGGGGTTGTAACATGTTAAAGAAAAAAGTTCAAATTGGTCGTAAAATGGATGAAATTACAGTAGGAGAGAAACTATCTATCACTGAAAAAATTGAGGATAAAGATTTGTTATTGTATTTAGGGCTAACGAATGATGCCAATCCATTATATATTCAGCATGATTACGCATCCCAAACTCCGTATGAAAAGCCGATTGTACCAAGCATTATGCTAACGGGAATGATTACAACGGCGGTTACGAAATATTTACCAGGTCCAGGTAGTCATATTATTAGGAAGGACCTTACGTTCGTGAAGCATGTTCACCATTATGAAACGTTACAAATCCACTTTGAAGTTGTGGCTGTTTCTGAGGAGGCACATACAATTGATATGCTTGTATCTGCTCATGATGAAAAAGGAGAAACGGTTGTTAAAGGTTCATTAACGGTAACGCCACCTTTTAAATCTGTTTCCATTATGGAAAAAGCATTAGATAATTTTTAAAACATGAAAATATGAATAGCGCTAGCATACCTTTAATAAGGGAGCTAGCGCTATTTTTAGTTGAAGAATCCTTCAGCGAACCCTGCAGCAAAATCTGAACAACCCGTTTTAATCGTATCCCAGCTTGGAGCGTTAAAAGTAAGAATACATGTTACTACTAAAGTTAGAATAGGTAGTACTAGTCGCATAATAGAACCTCCGTATATATAACATTCGTATATATTAATTATTATATGAAATTATCACATACTTTAATAACTGAAGTCAATTGAAGGAGGGATTTTTTAAGTGAGATGGAAAAGGGAAGACGTTATTTTTGAAACGATAAGAGAAGCTGAAGTGTGGGCAGACGGGATCGCGAATGAAATATACGGAAGGGTATTTGATGGATATGAAACACCGGACTATAAAATAGCGTATGTTCTATCTTTTTTCTTAGCACAAAATCGAGAATTCAATGTTCATACGGAAGTAGAATGTAATGAGAATATAGAATTGTATAAAGTGTGGATAGTAACACGTTAATTGAGCCGAGTGTAATTGTTTTTAGAGATAACGAGAGCATAATCTGAATCCATGAATAGACAATTATATTGAGGGGGGACCTGTTTTCTAGTATGATGAGAATAACGGGGAAAATACTAGGGTGAAGAAGGTTTCAAGTCTATAACTTGGAGGAAAAGAATGAACAATCGTATTTTAGTAGTTGATGATGAGGAATTTATCTTAACTTTAATTGAATTTAATTTACAACAAGCTGGTTTTGAAGTTATAACAGCGATGGACGGAGAAATGGCGCTTCAAAAAGCGACAACAGAACGTCCGGATTTAATTATATTAGATTTAATGCTTCCAAAAATGGATGGTATGGAAGTTTGTAAAGAATTACGATTGCAGCGTGTTATGACGCCGATTTTAATGTTAACAGCAAAAGATGATGAATTTGATAAGGTGCTAGGTCTTGAACTTGGGGCGGATGATTATATGACGAAGCCATTTAGTCCAAGGGAAGTTGTTGCTCGTGTGAAGGCGATTTTACGTCGTACGAAATTACAGCAAGAAGAGCAAGTTGCAGAAGCGCCAGATGAAGATAGCATCCTAATTGCAGACCTTAAAATTTTACCGGAGTTTTATGAGGCTTATTTCCAAGGAAGAAAGCTTGAATTAACCCCAAAAGAATTTGAACTACTTGTTTATCTTGCGAAAAATAAAAGTCGCGTGTTGACGCGTGATCAATTATTAAGTGCTGTATGGAATTATGATTTTGCTGGTGATACACGAATTGTTGATGTTCATATTAGCCACTTGCGCGATAAAATTGAAAAAAATACGAAAAAACCGACGTACATTAAAACGATACGTGGTTTAGGATATAAATTAGAGGAGCCAAAAGGGGATGAATAAATTTCGTTCCAGGCTTCTTTTTACATTTGTTTCTCTTATTGTGTTTATTTTAGTTGGACTAGGTTTACTGTTAGAAACCGTGTTTGAAAACTATTATATAGATCATGCGAAAGAGAGAATGGTAAAAGAAACAGGATATGTTGCGGTATTAGCAGAAGAACAAGGTTTTGAGGATGTTTTAAAAAGGCCGTATGTATTTGAAAAGTTAGAAGAAAAAATACCAGCTTCTATTATATTTGTAGATGAAAAAAAGAAAGTTCAATATGGCAAAGGGCAACAATCTGCATTTAGTCAAGAGATGATTAAAGAACTTTCTGCCGAAACAGCGAAACAACGAAATAAAGTCATTACGAAAGAAACGGATCAGAAGAATGAATTTTATCATGCGGTGTTCGTTCAAGATGTAACAGGGAAACAAGGATACATTTTGGTGAAAAGTACAATTGAGCCTTTGAAAGATGTTCATCAAAAAACGTGGGGATTATTAATTATCGGATTTGTTATCGCTTGTCTTGTAGTCGTGTTTTTAGGTATGAAAATTACAGGGCAATATATTAGGCCAATTGAATCAGTTACGAAAGTTGCGATTGAATTAGCGAAGGGAAATTATAAAGCACGTGCTTATGAAAGTCATTCGGATGAAACAGGAATGCTGAGTAAAGCGATTAATATTTTAGCTCGTAATTTACAAGAGATGACACTTGAACAAGAAATGCAACAAGATCGTCTGCATACGTTAATCGAAAATATGGGAAGTGGAATGATTTTAATTGATAGCCGCGGTTATATAAACCTTGTAAACCGTTCTTATAAAGAGACTTTCCACGTAACAGATGAAGAATATTTAGATCGCTTATATTATGAATCGTTCCACCATACAGAAATTATAGAGCTTGTGGAAGAAATCTTTATGACAGAAGTGAAAGTGCGTAAACAAATGTTATTGCCACTTGGAATTGAGCGAAAGCATTTCGAAGTATATGGAGCGCCGATTATCGGGACGAACCATGAATGGAAAGGGATTGTTCTCGTATTCCATGACATAACAGAGTTAAAGAGATTAGAACAAATGAGAAAAGACTTTTTAGCAAATGTTTCTCATGAACTAAAGACGCCAATTACTTCTATTAAAGGTTTTTCAGAAACGCTCTTGGATGGAGCGATGGATAATAAGAAATTTTGCGAACATTTCTTACACATTATTTTAAAAGAAAGTGAACGCATGCAGGGGTTAATTGAAGATTTATTAGATTTGTCAAAGATTGAGCAACAAGGGTTTAAATTAAATATGGAAACCGTTGATATGAAGGGACTTATTGAAGATATTCATATGGTGCTTGACAATAAAGCAGGCGAAAAAGAAATCTCTTTACAAGTGAATGTATTAAAACGTGTCTCTGTCATTGGAGATCCTGGTCGTTTGAAACAAATCTTTATTAATTTAATTAATAATGCAATCGTATATACACCGGCTGGAGGCGTTGTTTCTGTTGAATTAGCAGAAGATAAATACAATGCTTATATAAAAGTATCTGATACTGGAATTGGTATTAGTAAAGATGAAATCCCACGTATTTTTGAACGTTTTTACCGAGTGGATAAGGCGAGAAGTAGAAATACTGGTGGTACAGGTCTTGGATTATCGATTGTAAAGCATTTAGTTGAGGCACATCACGGTACAATTACTGTGGATAGTGAAGTTGGGGAAGGGACAACATTTACAGTTGTTTTACCGAAATCGGCAACTGAAAAATAGGATGAAGGATATTTACAATATATTAACAATGGCTTAATTAAATATTAATAAAGCTCTGTTAATATAATACATGAAAACCCCTTCATCCAAGGAGTAATTTTGGACGAGAATAGTTATGCTGTTCTCGTCACTTCCCTTTATGCCAATATAAGTTTGATATATATGAAAGAAAAAAACCGTTATTTTTCTTCTCTCTATTAGTCATGTTAATATAGAGAGAGGAAAGGAACGGTTTTTTTTCTATGTGAAAATCGTTTCAAATTTGTATGGGGAGGTTTCTATTGTGGAAAAAAAAGTCGTATTAGTAGATGGTAATAATATCGCGTATCGTGCTTTCTTTGCACTACCGCTTTTAAATAACGACAAAGGTATACATACGAACGCAATTTACGGTTTTACAATGATGTTAATGAGAATATTAGAGGAAGAAAAGCCAACGCATATGCTTGTTGCGTTTGATGCAGGAAAAACGACATTCCGTCATAAAACGTATAGCGAGTATAAAGGAGGACGTCAAAAGACTCCACCTGAGTTATCAGAACAATTCCCGTTTATTCGTGAGATGCTTGATGCATTTAATGTACCGCGTTATGAACTAGAAAATTATGAAGCGGATGACATTATGGGGACGTTAGCGAAAGAAGCGAGTGAGCAAGGGTTTCATGTTAAGGTTATTTCAGGAGATAAAGATTTACTTCAACTTGTTTCTGATAATACGCTTGTATGTATACCTCGAAAAGGGATTACAGAAGTAGATGAATATACGAAAGAAGCTTTATTTGAGAAATACAGTTTATCACCAAAGCAAATTATCGATATGAAAGGTTTAATGGGGGACCAGTCAGATAATATTCCGGGTGTACCAGGAGTTGGTGAAAAAACTGCAATTAAATTGTTAACGCAATTTGAAACGGTTGAAGCAGTGTATGAAAATATCGATCAAGTAAGCGGGAAGAAATTAAAAGAAAAACTAGAAGCGAATAAAGAACAAGCTCTTATGAGTAAAGATCTTGCAACTATTATTACAGATGCGCCGATTACAGTGCATGTGGATGATATGGAGTATAAAGGATATGAAGCAAGTGATGTGATTCCAATGTTCGAGAATTTAGGATTTACATCTCTTTTGAATAAATTAGGTGTTACGCCAGAAGAAACAGCTCCAGCTGAATTAGATGATATTACATTTGATATTGTGGAAGAAGTTACAGAAGAAATACTTCAGCAAGATAGTGCACTTATTGTAGAAGTACAAGAAGATAACTATCATAAAGCGGACATTCAAGGTTTTGGTATTCAAAATGAAAATGGTTGCTACTTTATTCAGACGGACATAGCTCTTGCATCCGAAGCTTTCAAAGCATGGCTTGCAAATGGAGAAATGAGAAAGCATACATTTGATGCGAAGCGAGCTATCGTTGCACTCAAATGGAAGGGTATAGATATTCAAGGAATCGACTTTGATTTATTAATTGCTGCTTATTTACTTGATCCAGCTGATACGGATAAAGATTTCCGTACTGTAGCGAAAATGAAAGAAACGCATGCCGTGAAATCGGATGAAGAAGTTTATGGAAAAGGTGCGAAGCGTGCTGTTCCAGAGCTAGAAGTAGTAGCGGAGCATGTAGCTCGAAAAGTGCATGTATTATATGATGTAAAGCAAACGTTCTTGGAAGAATTAAAAAAGAACGAGCAATATGAATTGTTTACAGAGTTAGAATTACCACTTGCACGTGTACTAGCTGATATGGAAGTAAAAGGTGTAAAAGTTGATACGGAGCGCCTTCGTAATATGGGAGAAGAACTTGCGGGTAGATTAAAGGAAATGGAACAGGAAATTTATAAGCTTGCGGGAACAGAATTTAATATTAATTCACCGAAGCAACTTGGGGTTATTCTGTTTGAGAATTTAAACTTACCAGTTATTAAAAAGACGAAAACAGGTTATTCTACGTCAGCTGATGTACTAGATAAACTTATGAATCATCATGAAATTATTCCAAACATTTTACATTATCGTCAGTTAGGGAAATTAAATTCAACTTACATTGAAGGTTTACTAAAAGTTGTACATGAAGATTCATCGAAAATTCATACTCGCTTTAATCAAGTTTTAACACAAACAGGTCGATTAAGTTCAACAGATCCGAACTTGCAAAATATACCGATTCGATTAGAAGAAGGAAGAAAGATTCGTCAGGCATTTGTTCCATCAGAAGAAGGATGGATTATGTATGCGGCCGATTATTCACAAATTGAACTTCGTGTATTAGCTCATATTGCAAATGATAAAGGGCTAGTTGAAGCGTTCCAACATGATATGGATATTCATACGAAAACAGCTATGGACGTATTCGGTGTTGGAAAAGATGAAGTAACTTCGAATATGAGACGACAAGCGAAAGCTGTTAACTTCGGAATTGTGTATGGTATTAGTGATTACGGTCTTTCACAAAACTTAGGAATTACAAGAAAAGCAGCAGCGGAATTTATTGAAAAGTATTTAGAAAGTTTCCCTGGTGTACAAGAATATATGGATGACATCGTAAAAGATGCGAAACAAAAAGGGTATGTGGCTACCTTATTAAATCGTCGCCGTTACATTCCGGAAATTACGAGTCGTAATTTCAATTTACGTAGCTTTGCTGAGCGTACAGCTATGAATACACCAATTCAAGGTAGTGCTGCAGATATTATAAAGATAGCTATGATTATTATGGCAGATCGTTTAGAAGAAGAAGGATTACAAGCGCGTCTTCTTCTGCAAGTACACGATGAATTAATCTTTGAAGCACCAAAAGAAGAAATTGAAAAATTAGAGAAGCTTGTACCAGAAGTAATGGAGCATGCAATTGAACTCGCAGTTCCACTGAAAGTTGATTATTCTTACGGTCCAACTTGGTACGACGCAAAATAAGGAAGTGATGAAATGCCTGAATTACCAGAGGTTGAAAACGTCAGACGGACACTCGAAAATCTTGTAACAGGAAAAACGATTGAAGATGTTATTGTTACGTATCCAAAAATAGTAAAACGACCAGATGATGCGGAAATCTTTAAAGAAATGCTCAGAGGCGAGAAAATTGAAACGATAAAGCGAAGAGGTAAGTTTTTGCTTTTATATGTAACGAATTATGTTATCGTTTCACATTTGCGTATGGAAGGAAAGTTTTTACTGCATCAAGAGGATGAGCCAATTGATAAGCATACGCACGTCCGTTTCTTATTTACAGATGGAACTGAATTACATTATAAAGATGTGAGAAAGTTTGGTACGATGCATCTCTTTAAAAAAGGTGAAGAGTTGAATCAAATGCCTCTTGCTGACTTAGGTCCAGAGCCATTTGATGCTGAATTGACACCACAGTATTTACAAGGAAAATTGCAAAAGACAAATCGTAAAATAAAAGTCGTATTATTAGATCAGCGTCTTTTAGTAGGGCTTGGAAATATATATGTAGATGAAGTTTTATTCCGTTCTCATATCCATCCAGAGCGAGAAGCTGCATCTTTAACGCAAGAAGAAATCGAAAGAATTTACGAAGCAATTGTTACAACGCTAGGCGAAGCAGTGAAGCGAGGCGGAAGCACAATTAGAACGTATATGAATTCGCAAGGGCAAATTGGTTCATTCCAAGAACTTTTAAATGTATATGGGAAAAAGGGAGAACCATGTGTAACTTGTGGCACGATATTAGAAAAAACAGTTGTTGGCGGAAGAGGGACGCATTATTGCCCAATTTGTCAGCCTAGAATATAGAAAAGAGATAACATCGGATAGGCATTTGTCATATACATACAGCAGAGCTATGTATAAGGGAGGAGCTTACCGATGTACCTTTATTTATCTCTTATTTTATTAGCTTTTACATTAAGCTTAGATAGCTGTAGTGTAGGGCTGACATATGGTTTGAGAAGCGTAAGAATTCCACTAAGATCAATTATAATTATCGGAATCTGTTCAGCGGCTGTTATGCTTGTTTCAATGGGAATTGGACATATGATTGCGAAAATATTTTCACCTGTTATCGCAACGCGTATCGGTGGGCTTGTTCTTATTGGAATAGGGATTTGGGTATTATATCAATTTTTTCGGAGTGATAAAAAGGAAGAACCGAAGCAAGAAGAGAAGGTTTGGAAACTAGAAATTGCTTCACTTGGGTTAGTAATTCAAATTTTACGGAAACCGACTGTTGCAGATTTTGATAAATCGGGAACTATTTCTGCAGGAGAAGCGCTACTTCTTGGTATCGCACTTTCCGTGGATTCGTTTGGTGCTGGAATTGGTGCATCTTTATTAGGTTATGCACCCGCTATGATGGCAATATTAGTTGCAGTTATGAGTTCTTTATTTTTGTTTATTGGAATGAAGCTGGGTACAGTTTTATCGAATATGAAATGGTTACAAAAATTTACATTCCTGCCTGGGGTATTACTCATTATTATTGGAATTTGGAAAATGTAAGTATGGGCGTGGAACATTAGTTTCGCGCCTTTTATTATGAGGAGGAGAAGTATTATGACAGTGGTAATTGGATTAACGGGAGGAATTGCAAGCGGAAAAAGTACGGTATCAGAAATGTTTCGTGGGCTAAGTATACCGGTTATTGACGCAGATGTTATTGCAAGAGAAGTTGTAGAACGAGGAAAACCAGCATATAACAAAATAGTAGAAGTATTTGGAACGGAAGTGTTACAAAAAGATGGAGAACTGGATCGGCCGAAATTAGGAAATGTTGTTTTCTATAATGAAGAAAAACGATTGCAGTTAAATAAAATTGTTCATCCTGCAGTACGTGAGGAAATGAATGCACAAAAGGAAATGTACATAAAAGAAAGTATGCAAGCGGTTGTGTTAGATATCCCTCTTTTGTTTGAAAGTAAATTAACAAGTCTCGTTGACCGCGTTTTAGTTGTAGCTGTCACGCCTGATACGCAATTAAAACGTTTAATGGAGCGAAATAATTTTTCGGAAGAAGAAGCAAAAGCACGTATACAATCGCAAATGCCGTTAGAAGAAAAAGTGAAGCATGCGGATGAAGTAATAAATAATGATGGCACAATTATGGGAACGAAAACACAATTACAGGGAATTTTAAAGAAATGGAACATTATTGACTAAAAAATTGTGAAATTAATGAAAATGCTTAGTGACATATCCCCTTTTTGTGTTATACTATTATTGGGATTGGAGATAAATAGTATAACGCATTCAAGGGGGATAACATATTATGACTCGTGTGGCAATTAATGGATTTGGACGTATTGGGAGAATGGTATTTCGTCAGGCAATAAAAGAAAGCGCATTCGAAATTGTAGCAATCAATGCAAGCTATCCATCTGAAACGTTAGCACATTTAATTAAATATGATACAGTTCACGGCAAGTTTGACGGAACAGTAGAAGCATTTGAAGATCACTTATTAGTTGATGGGAAAATGATTCGCCTTTTAAACAACCGCGATCCAAAGGAATTGCCTTGGACAGATCTAGGTGTTGAAGTTGTAATTGAAGCAACTGGTAAATTTAATTCAAAAGAAAAAGCAATTCTTCACGTTGAAGCTGGAGCGAAAAAAGTTATTTTAACAGCGCCTGGTAAAAATGAAGATGTAACAATTGTAGTTGGTGTGAACGAAGACCAATTAGATATTACAAAACATACCGTTATTTCAAATGCATCTTGTACAACAAACTGTTTAGCGCCTGTTGTGAAGGTGTTAGATGAGCAGTTTGGAATTGAAAACGGTTTAATGACGACTGTTCACGCTTATACAAATGACCAAAAAAATATTGATAACCCACATAAAGATTTAAGAAGAGCACGTGCTTGCGGACAATCAATCATTCCGACAACGACAGGTGCTGCGAAAGCGCTAGCAAAAGTTCTTCCGCATTTAAACGGAAAACTTCATGGTATGGCACTTCGTGTACCAACACCAAACGTGTCCCTTGTTGACTTAGTAGTAGATGTAAAACGTGATGTGACAGTTGAAGCTATTAACGATGCATTCAAAACGGTTGCAAACGGTGCGTTAAAAGGTATTGTAGAATTTAGCGAAGAGCCTTTAGTATCTATTGACTTTAATACAAATACACACTCAGCTATTATTGATGGCTTATCTACAATGGTAATGGGTGATCGTAAAGTAAAAGTACTTGCTTGGTATGATAACGAGTGGGGCTACTCTCGTCGTGTTGTAGATCTTGTAACGTTAGTTGTTGACGAATTAGCGAAACAAAAAAATGTGCAACATATTTAAGTGAATAAGGGAGAGGGCAAGTGAATATTGCCCTCTCTTTTTTTAATTTTTTCTGAAAAGGAAAAAAATTATATGAGTATATTTTGGAAAGTGGACATACCACGAAGCGTTGTTATTACTGTATTTGTGAATCATTTCTTTTTTTTTAGGGAAAAGTAAAGAGGAAAATATGACAGAAAATCGAAAAAACTGTTGTTGCAAAATGAAAATAAACAAAGTATACTAACACTCGTAAACTTAAGAGCTGAGGTACGTAGTCACTACTTAAAGGGTTAGGACCTCTCTGGACTAACTTTCCCCCGTGGTAGTGGAGCAAGCCAAATTGCAAATTAGTTTTCAATTCGAACAGTTAGAATAAATTTACAAGGGGGAACTGTAGAATGGATACTATGGATACGATGGGTCGTCACGTGATCGCTGAACTTTGGGATTGCGATTTCGACAAGCTTAATGACATGCCGTATATTGAACAATTATTTGTGGATGCAGCACTAAGAGCTGGTGCTGAAGTGCGTGAGGTTGCTTTCCATAAATTTGCACCACAAGGTGTAAGTGGAGTAGTAATTATCTCGGAATCACATTTAACAATTCATAGCTTTCCGGAGCACGGTTACGCAAGTATTGATGTTTATACTTGTGGGGATCGTATTGATCCAAATGTTGCTGCAGAATATATTGCAGAAGGTTTAAACGCGAAAACGCGTGAGAGCATCGAGCTTCCTCGAGGCACTGGTAGCTTCGAAATTAAGCAGAGAGAAACAAAAGCTCTTTAAAAAAGAACATAATTGATTTAAAATGTAAAGAGGTGTATAATGCACCTCTTTTTTAGTTTATAAAAAAGGAAAAACATAACGTGTTCATTAGTTAGTTAAATGGAGCTCTCACACATAAGTTAGTGCTACATCTACCATCTTATTTTGTTGGGAAAATAGATGATGAAATCATGTATTTAAACTTAGAGTGGTAAGAGCATTAGAATGAGTTATATAATATTGTATATATATTTTTACGTGAATGAAGTAGAGAAAAATAAAAATCAAATTGTAAGGGAGTGAATGAATTGCGTTGTCCATCCTGTTCTCATAATGGCACAAGAGTGTTAGATTCGCGTCCGGTAGACGAAGGGCGCTCTATTCGAAGAAGGAGAGAGTGTGAAAGTTGTTTAAGTCGCTTTACGACATTTGAAAGAGTAGAAGAGTCACCTCTTATCGTTGTTAAAAAAGAAGGCACACGAGAAGAGTTTAATAAAGAAAAGATTTTACGCGGTTTAATTAAAGCATGTGAGAAAAGACCAGTATCTTTAAGACAATTAGAGGAAGTAACACAAAGTGTGGAACGTGAACTTCGTAATTTAGGTATATCAGAAGTGAAAAGTGATATGATTGGTGAAATTGTTATGGAAGAACTTCGTGATATCGATGATGTTGCTTACGTACGCTTTGCTTCTGTATATCGTCAATTTAAAGATTTAAATGTATTTATTGAAGAATTAAAAGATATACTGCAAAAAGAAAGAGAATAGAAGCTGTATTCAATTCTCTTTACATACTGTAAGTAATGAGGTAAGAGAGCTAGAAGCGTAAGCTAATAGCTCTTTTTCGCTAATAATCATTGGGGATTTTGTTCATCCCAAAATGATTATTAGCCTTCACCAATCGGGCATTTACGGGAAGGTATCTCCTGCCAAACTTCCGTGCATTCGCCGAATTTTGATGCGGGAGTCTTACTGCCCGCAAATAGCGAGATAAAATATATAATGAAGATAGAACGAATGAATTAGAGGATAGATTGGATGAGAGAAAGGAAAAGCAAGAATGCAAAAACAGTCATGGATGGAGCTATTGCCGATTGATCGTTATAAAGTAAGTACGAAAGGACTACTACATAATTACGACCGAAAAGTGTTAACGATGTTGTATCAGCCGTTAATAGGTAGTAGAGCTTTTAGCTTGTACATGACGCTATGGGGGGCGTTAGAGCAAGATCGTGTATTTGGAAAAGAGAATACACATCATTCCCTTATGGTGACCATGCAAATGCAACTTCCCGAAATATATGAGGAACGAGTAAAGCTAGAGGCAATTGGGCTTTTAAAGGTATATATTAAGAAAGAAAAAGATATTCGAATGTTTATATACGAATTGCAACCACCTTTATCTCCAAAGCAGTTTTTTGATGATATTGTTTTAAGTATCTTTTTATACAATCGATTGAGTCGGACAAAATATAATCAAGTAAAACAATATTTCTTAGAAGAAGAATTTGATTTTGCTTCTTATGAAAATATTACACGTTCTTTTAATGAGGTGTTTGATTCGTTTAATCCAGGACAGCTTGAGCATGCGCAAGAAGAACTCCGTATTCCAAAAGCGACAATGATGCCAAATAATGAAAAGGGAGATGCTCCTAAAGTTTGGAACGATTTCTTTGATTTCTCCTTATTTGTAGACGGATTGTCCGCTCTTGTTCCTAAAAAGGCGATTACAGATCAAGTGCGAGAATGTGTCATTACACTTGCTTACGTGTATGGTGTGGATGTGTTATCGATGCAAAATATCGTTCTTGGTGCGGTGACAGAGATGCAAACAATTGATATGGAAAGGCTTAGAAAAGGAGCGCGCGATTGGTACCAATTCGAAAATGGTCAAGCGTTACCAATATTAAGTGAAAGAGTACAGCCACACGCTGCACGTACGATGAAAGAGAAAGAGCCTTCATCGCAAGAAGAGATGCTTATAAAACAATTAGAAGAAATCTCACCAAAACAACTATTGAAAGAGATTTCTGGTGGTGCAGAGGCGACGAAAGCGGACTTGCAAATTGTTGAGGATGTTATGATCAATCAAAAATTAACGCCAGGAGTTGTGAATGTACTTATTTATTACGTTATGCTACGCTCAGATATGAAGCTTGCGAAAACGTATGTGGAGAAGATTGCTGGGCATTGGGCTCGTAAAAAGGTCGGTACAGTAGCTGAAGCAATGGCGCTAGCAAAAGAAGAAAACCGTCAATACCAAGAATGGGCTGAGACGAAGAAAAAAGGTCGTACAGCGAAGAAAACAGTACGAAAAGAAATGGTACCAGATTGGTTGAAAGAAGAGCCGAAAGAAAAAGAAACTGTGAAAAATGATGTAGGTGCGGAAAAAGATACAAGTACGTTAGAAGATGAACGAAAACGACTAGAAGAAGTGTTGAAAAAATATAAGCGTGATTAATAGAAGAGAATGAACGCTCTTTGAGGTGAGAAAATGGAGCATATTCAAAATTCATTTACAAAATTAATGGAAAATGAAAATTTTAAAAACAGATATGAAGTATTAAAGGCGGAAGTGATGGCACATCCACGTGTGAAAGAATTTATAGACGAGCATAAAGGCGAAGTAACAACTTCTATGATTGAGCGCAGTCTTGTGAAGTTATATGAATATATTGGACAATGTGTAGGTTGTTCAGATTGTCCGGATCTAGGGACATGTAAAAATATGCTGCAAGGATATGAGCCGAAGCTCGTTATCCAAGGTAAGATGATTGATATTCAATACGATCGTTGCATTAGAAAAGTAGCATATGATGAGAGAAAAAAATATGAAAAACTCGTTCAAAGTGTATATATGCCAACGGATATTTTACAGGCGACTATGGAAAATTTAGACCCTTCAGAGTTAAATGCACGTATTGATGCAATTGGTGCAGCGAATGAATTTTTAAGCACATATGAACCGGGTAAAAAAGTACAGGGACTATATCTTTACGGTAAATTTGGTGTAGGGAAAACATATCTTTTAGGGGCGATTGCGAATGAGCTTGCTCGAAAGAAAATAAGTTCCATGCTCGTATACTTCCCAGAATTTTTACGTGAAATTAAAAGTTCGATTCAAGATAATTCAATTGGAGAAAAGATTGATGCGGTTAAACGGGTACAAGTTTTAATGTTAGATGATATCGGAGCGGAAGCGATGTCTAGTTTCGTACGTGACGATGTACTCGGTGCAATCTTACAATTCCGTATGCTAGAAAACTTACCAACGTTCTTTACGTCTAATTTTGATTTCAAACAGTTGGAACATCACTTAACGTATACACAGCGCGGTGAAGCAGAAGAAATGAAAGCGGCCCGTATTATGGAACGAATTAAATATTTAGCGAAACCAATTACAATCGGTGGGAAAAACCGCCGTCATAAGTAAAGAGCAAGCTGAGAAGCTTGTTCTTTTTTTGTTTTGAATGCTTTTCAGCGTAGTCGAATTGTAAAACGAACAGTTCTTATTGAAAATTCATAGTAGCTTGTATCATTTTTTTCTCCCTCCCTTAATATATATAAAATTAGCAAGCCATATCGAGTGGATTTTCTAACGAAAGGAAATGCAATTCTACTAAGAGTGAACTTCCACGGGCCAAACTCTTATAGGATTTGTAACGTATAGATACAATCCTTTAGAGCGGGGATAAAAGGGGGGACAAAAGTGATTGAAATTTGCTTCGAAGAAAAAAATGATGCTATGTACGTATATAAACAACTACTGAAAAGGGCGGAAGTGTTATATAAAGAAACGAGTGTGTATTTACAGGAACAAAAAGTTGTAATTCACATACCAGTATGTGAATCACACTATATTGAAAAGATTTTATTGCCAGTCATGGTATATTTCATTGTGAATGTGAAACAAAATGAGTGGATTTATACAATTTTAAAAGAAAAGTTTTTTTATGAAGAACAAGAAGAGTGTCATCAAATATTGCATATAGCACAAGAAGTTTTAAAGGGAAGAAGAAATGGGGTTGCTCGTGAGTTAACACGTTACACATTTGAATCGTATATTAAGTCTTCTTTAAATAATTGGCTTTGTGATCCGCTCTCATTCTCGTTTTCATCATATGTTCGTTTTCGTCTTCGTACATATAGGGAAATGGTAGCTAAGCTTACTGAAGTGGCAATTGATGAGTATAAGATGGAACAAGAATATCAAATGTTCATTGAGACGCTCCGGCAACAAGTTAGTAATCGAAAGTCACGTTTGTCCTGTATGCATCTTATTTTTGATGAAAGTTTTATTTTCTATGATGATAAAGGTAGACGTTTAAAACAGGAGAAATTGGTCCAATATATAGATGAAGATTTGCTAAAGCAAAAAGATGTATATATTGATACAAAAGTAATTGCACCACTTCTTTCTATTTCACCGAAAAAAATCTATTTGTATACGAAAGAACAAGACCATAATATGATTATTACTTTGCGAAACGTATTTCAAGAACGGATACAAATACACGGATTACATGAGTTTGAACGCAATGTGAAAAATTTAAAAAATAAAGGTAACGCCCTTGATTTTCTAAGTTTTTGAGCATATAATTACCTACATAAATGAAATATATTGAAATGTCATGATGAGGACATGAGTAGTTTTCTACGATTTTCAGAGAGGGAAGCCTTAGGGTGTGAGCTTCCTAGTACGGGATTATTACTTACCACCTCTAAACTTTAGCAGTGAACGATTTTTTTAGTAATTGCTAACGGACAACACCGTTATGTTGAACTTGAGCAATTAACAATCATGTTAATTGGAACAAGGGTGGAACCACGAATTCAACACTCGTCCCTTTTTACGGGATGAGTGTTTTTTATTTTGAGAAAAAGAGGAGTGACCAGTGATGGCAGATGTAGTTAAAATTACTTTCCCTGATGGAGCTGTGAAGGAGTTTCCAAAAGGCGTAACAACTGAAGAAATCGCAGCTTCTATTAGCCCAGGCTTAAAGAAAAAAGCTGTAGCTGGAAAATTAAACGATGAGATGATCGATCTTGTTACACCAATCGAAGAAGATGGTGCAGTTTCTATTATTACATTAGATTCAGAAGATGGCTTATACATTTTACGCCATTCAACAGCCCACCTTTTAGCACAAGCGTTAAAACGTTTATATAAAGATGCTAAGCTTGAGCTTGGCATTGGTCCAGTAATTGAAAATGGCTTCTACTACGATATTGATATGGAAGAAGCAATTACAGTTGAAGACTTCAAGAAAATCGAAAAAGAAATGCAAAAAATCGTGAACGAGAACTTAGAAATCGTTCGTCATGAAGTACCACGTGCAGAAGCACTTCGTCGTTTTGAAGAAATCGGCGATGAGTTAAAATTAGATTTAATTAACGATCTTCCAGAAGATGCAGTTATTTCAATCTATGAGCAAGGCGAATTCTTCGACCTTTGCCGCGGTGTTCACCTTCCATCTACAGGAAAAATTAAAGTGTTTAAATTATTAAGCGTTGCAGGTGCTTACTGGCGCGGCGATAGCAATAATAAAATGCTACAACGTATTTACGGTACTGCATTTGTTAAGAAAGCAGAATTAGATGAGCATTTACGTATGCTTGAAGAAGCGAAAGAGCGCGATCACCGTAAATTAGGTAAAGAATTAAAATTATTTACTAATAGCCAAAAAGTAGGACAAGGTTTACCACTTTGGTTACCAAAAGGTGCAACGATCCGTCGTATTATCGAGCGTTACATCGTTGATAAAGAAGCAAGCTTAGGCTATGATCACGTATACACTCCAGTACTAGGAAGCAGAGAGCTATATGAAACTTCTGGTCACTGGAATCACTACCGTGATGGTATGTTCCCATCAATGGAAATGGATAATGAAGAGTTAGTTCTTCGTCCAATGAACTGCCCTCACCACATGATGGTTTATAAAAACGATATTCACAGCTACCGTGAATTACCAATCCGTATTGCGGAACTTGGAACAATGCACCGCTATGAAATGTCAGGTGCGTTATCTGGATTACAACGTGTACGCGGAATGACTTTAAACGATGCGCACATTTTCGTACGCCCAGATCAAATTAAAGAAGAGTTAAAACGTGTTGTAAACTTAACTCTAGAAGTGTACAAAGATTTCGGTTTAGAGAACTATTCATTCCGTCTATCTTATCGTGACCCAGCAGATACTAAAAAGTACTATGCTGATGATGAGATGTGGGAAAAAGCACAAGGTATGTTAAAAGAAGCTATGGATGAAATGGGTCTTGATTACTACGAAGCTGAAGGTGAAGCGGCGTTCTACGGTCCAAAACTTGACGTTCAAGTTCGTACTGCTCTTGGAAAAGACGAAACACTTTCAACTGTACAATTAGACTTCTTACTTCCAGAACGCTTTGAATTAGCTTACGTTGGTGAAGATGGAAAACAACATCGTCCAGTTGTAATTCACCGTGGTGTTGTATCAACTATGGAACGTTTCGTAGCATTCTTAATTGAAGAATACAAAGGTGCATTCCCAACTTGGTTAGCTCCAGTTCAAGCGCAAGTAATTCCAGTTTCTCCGCAAGTGCATTTAGACTATGCGAAGAAAGTACAAGATGAATTGCGCCGTGCTGGTATTCGTGTTGAATTAGATACTCGCGAAGAGAAAATTGGTTACAAAATTCGTGAAGCACAAATGCAAAAAATTCCGTACATGCTTGTAGTAGGTGACAATGAAGTAACTGAAAATGGCGTAAACGTACGTAAATATGGTGAACAAAAATCAGAAACAATCGCATTAGATGCTTTTGTTGACATGATTAAAGTAGAAGGAAAACGATAAGAAAGAGCCGCGGTATATCGCGGCTTTTCTTTTTAATATAAAAGAGAAAAACTAGAAAAAATAACCATGTAACTCTTATCATAAAAAAGTATTGCATGTATGCTAGTTGTTTGTTACAATATTTCTTGTTGTTAGTAAAACACATCGCGTCTTCTTGACAGACGTCATGTCCTATGATAAACTCATCAAGGATAATAGAATATTGTTTTGTGGAACAAGTAGAAGCACCCGCTTCTCACCTGATGGACGCATTCGCAGTTAGCAGGTAAATGTATTTCTTACTTAAGATTTTACAAGTGTGGGTGTCGTATGCCCGCACTTTTTTTGTCGGGTTCTATGACTACAAAATATGTTCTGAGAAAACCTTGGAGGTGGCTTACTATTAGCAAGGATATGATGATTAACGAGCAAATTCGTGCACGTGAAGTACGTTTAGTTGGCGCAAATGGCGATCAACTTGGAATCAAGTCTCGTAATGACGCTTTAGACTTAGCTGCAAATCTTAATCTTGATTTAGTATTAGTTGCTCCAAATGCGAAACCGCCAGTATGCCGCATTATGGACTACGGTAAATTCCGCTTTGAGCAACAGAAGAAAGAAAAAGAACAGCGCAAAAATCAAAAAGTAATTAGCATGAAAGAAGTTCGTTTAAGTCCAACAATTGATGAACACGACTTTAACACAAAACTTCGTAATGCTATCAAGTTTTTAGAGAAAGGCGACAAGGTTAAAGCGTCAATTCGCTTTAAAGGACGTGCCATTACTCATAAAGAAATCGGTCAACGTGTTTTAGATCGCTTCTCAGAAGCTTGTGCTGAAGTTAGTACAATTGAATCTAAGCCTAAAATGGAAGGACGTAGTATGTTCTTAGTTTTAGCACCGAAAAACGATAAGTAATAGATAGAGGAGGAAATACCTATGCCTAAACAAAAAACTCATCGCGGCGCTGCAAAGCGTTTCAAAAAGACTGGATCAGGTAAACTGAAACGTTCTCACGCTTACACAAGCCATTTATTCGCTAACAAATCTACAAAAGCTAAACGTAAACTACGTAAAGCTGGTGTAGTAAGCGCTGGTGACTTCAAACGCATTCGTCAAATGCTTGACAACTTAAAATAAGTTCGGCTGATATATAGAACAATTAGGAGGTAATATTATGCCAAGAGTAAAAGGTGGTACAGTTACTCGTCAACGTCGTAAAAAAGTTATAAAATTAGCAAAAGGTTACTACGGTTCTAAAAATACATTATTCAAGGTTGCTAACCAACAGGTTATGAAATCTCTAATGTATGCATTCCGTGACCGTCGTCAAAAGAAACGTGACTTCCGTAAATTATGGATCACACGTATCAACGCAGCAGCTCGTATGAATGGTCTTTCTTACAGCCGCTTAATGCACGGTTTAAAAAATGCTGGCATCGAAGTTAACCGCAAGATGCTTGCTGACTTAGCTGTTCATGACGAAAAAGCTTTCGCTGAATTAGCAACAGTTGCAAAAAACAACATTAACTAATTAATTAGTTGAAACCTTAGAAGAATTTTCTTCTAAGGTTTTTTGTTTGTTTTCAAAGAGAAGTTTGAAGTGAATGAAGCTCTAAAGATTTATGGACGCATCGTTATCGATATGACAAAATCAACATAAAAACTATAGCGATATAGAAGAATATGCATATGAAGTCAGGAGAATTCTCCTGGCTTTTTTCAATTATGCTCGTTTGGAAAGAAGAGTATCTTTCCTAGCCGAAACGACACTGCTATAATGGAAAGATGATATGGAACTTTCATCAGATGAACAATATACGAGCGATGACTGAAACGTATTTGTAAATTAAGGACAAGCTATTTTATAAAGAGGTAGATAGCTGACTTATTCATAAGAACTGAAACATAATAATGAACTTTGAGATGAAACAACATTGTTGCATAAAATGCGATGTTGGAGGAGGACAATAGAATGGACTTACTACAACTATTTAAATTACAAAAAGAATTAGATGACCGTATTGCAAAAGAACATGACTTACAACCGAAAAAGTTGTTAAAAGAAAAAATGCTAGCTCTTCTTGTAGAAATTGGAGAACTTGCAAATGAAACACGCTGTTTTAAATATTGGAGCAATAAACCAGCATCAGAACGTGAAGTAATATTAGAAGAATACGTAGATGGTTTGCATTTTATTTTATCAATCGGAATCGATTTAGGTATTGATAAAAACTTCCTATTCTATAAATGTGCACAAACGAATAAAACACAAGTGGAAATTTTCTTAGACACATATGCGAAAGTAATTCGTTTTACAGATCAACCATCTATCACGAACTATATTGAATTATTTACAAGCTATCTTCGACTTGGACAAGCACTTGAATTTGGACAAGAAGAAATTGAAAAAGCGTATTTAGATAAAAATGAAGTAAATCATCAGCGTCAAACACAAGGATACTAATTTAATTTTTGAATATTTCAATTTCCTTTTGTATAATAAGGTGACTGAAGAAAAAGGAGGGTGTTGGCAATGACAAAATTAGACGCGACATTGACAATGCTAAAAGAGTTAACAGATGCACGTGGTATTGCTGGTAACGAGCGTGAACCACGTGAAGTAATGAAGAAATATATTGAGCCGTTTGCGGACGAACTTTCTACTGATAATTTAGGAAGTTTAGTCGCGAAAAAAGTTGGGGAAGAAAACGGCCCGAAAATTATGGTTGCAGGTCATTTAGATGAAGTTGGCTTTATGATTACGCAAATTGATGACAAAGGCTTCCTTCGTTTTCAAACAGTTGGTGGCTGGTGGTCACAAGTTATGCTTGCACAGCGCGTGACAATTGTAACGCGTAAAGGAGATGTAACAGGTGTAATTGGTTCAAAACCACCACACATTTTACCTCCAGAAGCTCGTAAAAAGCCAGTTGATATTAAAGACATGTTTATCGATATTGGTGCTTCTAGCCAAGAAGAGGCAATGGAGTGGGGCGTACGACCAGGAGATCAAGTTGTACCTTACTTTGAATTCCAAGTGATGAAGAATGAAAAAATGTTACTTGCAAAAGCATGGGATAACCGAATCGGTTGTGCGATTGCAATTGACGTATTAAAACAATTAAAAGATGAAAAACATCCAAACGTTGTATACGGCGTTGGAACTGTACAAGAAGAGGTTGGTCTTCGTGGTGCAAAAACATCTGCGAATTATATCAAACCAGATATCGCGTTCGCAGTAGATGTTGGTATCGCTGGAGATACACCGGGTGTAACGTCAAAAGAAGCGCAAAGTAAAATGGGCGATGGACCGCAGATTATTTTATATGATGCTTCTGTTATTGGACATACAGGTTTACGTGATTTCGTAGTTGATGTTGCTGACGAACTACAAATTCCATACCAATATGATTCAGTAGCTGGCGGGGGAACAGATGCAGGTGCGATTCACATTTCTGTAAATGGTATTCCGTCTATGGCAATTACGATTGCGACACGCTACATCCATTCGCATGCGGCAATGTTACACCGTGATGATTATGAAAATGCAGTGAAGTTAATTGTAGAAGTTATTAAACGTCTTGATAAAGAGGCTGTACATAACATTACATTTAATTAATAGAAAAAAGCGAAGGAGAATCTCCTTCGCTTTTTTATGTGTTAAAAAGGTCTTTCTAATCCTGCGGCAGTATGGGCCCCTAAAATAATTAAACGAGTTAATTGCATGGCCATAAAATGCGGGGTATATATCATCCCCCTTTTTAACCATGACATAATCATCCCGATGTGAGCCCCTGTCACATAACTAATTAGAATATCACGAGGAACCATAAGATCTTTATCATCTGGTTGTGAAATTGATAAGCTTAATGTTAAATGCGTTTGTATTGTTTTCATCATTTTATAAGAGTAGTTTCCTGCAGCTTTATCCCCGAGCATAACATTATAGAAGTTCACGTTTTCTGCGATGTGTTCGAACAGAGCCAAAAATGTTGGATGTGGTGAATCGAATGTAAGTTGAAAATCCTCTTTATTTTTATTTTTCGGTTTGATTACTTCTGCTAGCTTCTCTAACATTTCTTCAATGCTTTTGTCTAATAAGTCGTATTTATCATGGTAATGGCTATAAAATGTAGCGCGATTTACAGGAGCGCGTTCTGCGATATGTTGAACAGTTACATTTTCAAACCCTTTTTCGCCTACTAAAGCGACAAAAGCATCCTGTATGAGTTGTCTCGTCCGCTTTACACGTGGATCATTTGTATTTTTAATAGACATTTTACTTCTCCTCGTTTCATTTTATACACTTAAACAACAAATCGTTATTATATTGTTGTTTAAGCGACATTTCATACTTAAATTGTCGGTTGTAGATTCGAAATAATTATTTATAATTATAAACGATAGTCCTTTAGAAATCAGCACCACTCGCAGGTAGACGAAATCCGGTTTATGCTGCTGAAGGTGTGCTTTTTTTGTTTAAAGGTTAATATAATTAACAATTAAACAGTATAAACAATAAGGGTGTAAATAGTTTAGAAAAAAATTATATGCGATATAAGGAGAGGAATGCAATGAATCAGTTTCGAAGAATGGTGATTATCAACATTATCACATTAATTGTACTAGTTGGCGGCGGCATTGGTGGTTATTACTATTACAATCAAGCGGAAAACTATTTAAAAACAGAAAATGCAAAAATTGATGGAAAGGTAATTCCAATTGCTTCACCAGCAGCAGGTAAATTGACTGACTGGAAAGCTGAAGTAGGAAAAAACTACAATGAGAACGATAAATTAGGTGCTGTCACTGTAGCTGGAGCAAATGGGGAGCAAACAGTAGACGTAACAATTCCGCAAAACGCGACAGTTGTACAATCAAACGCAACGACAAATGCTTTCGTTGGAGCTGGTAGCCCAATTGCTTATGCATTTGATATGAACAATTTATGGGTAACAGCAAACATTGAAGAAACAGATGTTGACGATGTGCAAAAAGGTCAAGATGTAGACGTGTATGTAGATGCATACCCAGACACGACGTTATCAGGAAAAGTAGAGCAAGTTGGATTAACAACAGCGAATACATTCTCTATGTTACCATCAAGCAACGCAACAGCGAACTATACGAAAGTAACACAAGTGGTACCAGTTAAAATTTCTTTAGATCATAGTAAATCAGTAAATATTGTTCCTGGCATGAATGTGACAGTTCGTATTCATAAGTAAGGGGGAGATGAGATGTCCTCAATTGCAATTGCAGGATATGCACTATTTTGTATAATCGTCTTCTTCCTTGTAAATCGTCTTTTACGAAAGAAAAAAACGAACGTGGGAGAAGAACAAGTCCCAGCCGTAAGTAAAATAGAAGTAAGTAAGGTAGAAACAGAAGAAAAAGAAATTGAACGAAAGCAAGAAACAGAAATTTCTAATGTAGTTGAGTTAGAAACAGGTAAGCAAGAAGAAGTAAAACAAGAAAAAGAAATGCCGAAAAAACAAACGTCTATGCCTATAGAGAATGTGAACGTAAAAGCAGTTGTAACAGTATTAATTCTCGGGATGTTCGTTTCTATTTTAAACCAAACGATCATTAACGTTGCATTGCCTCCGTTAATGAATGAATTTAATGTATCAACTTCAACAGCACAATGGTTAATTACAGGCTTCATGCTCGTAAATGGTATTTTAGTACCGATTAGTGCCTTTTTAGTTTCACGATTTACGTATCGTAAATTGTTCGTAGCGGCAATGTTATTCTTCACGGTAGGATCTATCATTTGTGCTACTTCAGGAAACTTTACAATGATGATGACGGGCCGAGTGATTCAAGCGGTTGGAGCGGGTATTTTAATGCCGGTTGGTATGAATATTTTCATGACATTATTCCCGCCTCATAAGCGAGGAGCAGCTATGGGATTACTAGGGGTAGCGATGATTTTAGCACCAGCTATCGGACCAACTGTAACAGGATGGGTAATTGAAAACTATAGCTGGAACTTAATGTTCTACGGAATGTTTGTGATTGGTTTAATTATTACTTTCCTATCTTTAAAATTCTTTACACTAGCTCAGCCGGTATCTAACACAAAGCTAGATGTATTCGGTGTTATTAGTTCAAGTATTGGACTAGGTAGCTTATTGTATGGATTTAGTGAAGCGGGAAATAATAGCTGGACTAGTGCAGAGGTTGTGATATCACTTATCATTGGTGTAGTAGGTATTGCAGTATTTATTTGGAGAGAGCTAACAACGGACAATAAAATGCTTGATTTACAAGTGTTTAAATATCCAGTATTTACTTTTACTTTAGTAATTAACGCAATCGTAACGATGGCATTATTCGGAGGTATGCTATTACTTCCAGTATATCTACAAAATATTCGTGGCTTTACGCCAATTGAATCTGGTTTACTACTTCTTCCAGGATCATTAATTATGGGGATCATGGGACCAGTAGCAGGTAAATTATTCGATAAATATGGCATTCGTCCATTAGCGATAATTGGATTGGCAATTACAACTTATGCGACATATGAATTTACAAAATTATCGATGGATACACCGTATAGCGTTATTATGACGGATTATATTATACGTTCAATTGGTATGTCATTCATTATGATGCCAATTATGACAGCTGGTATGAACGCGCTGCCGATGAAATTAATTTCTCACGGTACAGCAACGCAAAATACGTCAAGACAAGTAGCTGGTTCAATTGGAACAGCGATCTTAATCACACTTATGACGCAACAAACGACTGCTCACGTAGCGGATTATGGCAACATGTTAACAACGTCAAATCCAATTTTAGTTGATAAAGTACATGGTATGGGTCAAAGCTTAGCGGCTTTAGCTGGATCAGCTCAAGCGGGAGATGCGATGAGCACGCAACTATTATTCGGACAAATCTCAAAGCTATCTGCAATTAACGGTATTAACGATGCCTTCTTAATTGCAACAATACTCGCAGGTATTGCTTGGGTGTTATCGTTCTTCTTGCCATCAGGCAATAAACCAAATAGAAAAGCAGGGAATTAATTTCCCTGCTTTTTTGTGTTTTTTATGTAGTTAGATATAAAAGATGATAACTAGTTACAGAGCATAATCCTGTTATAACCAAAATCGTCCCCATAGAACGAATACTTGATATTTGTCTGCCACTTATAATAGCTACTAGTCCAGCTAATGAGAAGAAGCACCAATATAAAGTTCCCGAAATTGGAACCATTCCCTCTAAATCTATTCCATAACCTATACAAATGATAGGAACAACGATAAGTGATATGCTAATTAAACCAGCTATAACGATAAGTGATTTTCGATATTTAATTCCGGCAGCAATTAAATAAATGCCAACGATGCCTTCACATAATAACAAAATAGGGGCTAAGATAAGCCAAATAAATAAACCAGTAGATTCCATATGTAATAACTCCTTAATGAATAAAATATGAATCAGGCATGGACAATAGCTGCAAACAGTCCTATTGAGAAAATAATGAGTCCCATGTTGCGTATACTCTTAATTTTTGAATGTACCCCATTCAATCCTGCTAATAAACCAGCTAGAGAGAAAAGCATCCAATATAGGACAGGTGGAATGTGGAGAACGTTCTCTCCATTGATACCTTTGTTTAAAAAAAGTAAAAGGCATTATAACGAATGAAAAGCAAATAATCCCCATTAAGGTAACAAGTAATTTCCGATGTTTAATTTCTGTTACCATTAAAAAATACCACCAGCAATCCCGCATAGTAAGAGAAGTGGCGTAAAAAGCATCCAAATAATACTGAACATATGTAAACTCTTTTATGTGAATTAAGTTATATTTTACTACATGAGGTTTATTTTGGATATTATTAATAAAATCGAAAAATAGTTATTGGCGATTTGAAAAGCTAGAGGATAGTGTAACAAAAATTATACTGACGCCTGTCCTAACTTCTGGTGAAGAAGGAGAAAAGAAAACGAATTATCGAAAAGTGCTAACGGAAGAAGAGTTTGAAGTTGTTATAAAAGAGTAAAAAGAGGTATCGCGATGATACCTCTTTTTAACTTAAGAATGCTAACATATTATTCATAATATGAAATAACATAGCTGGAATAATGGATTTTGTTTTCTTGCATAAAATAGCCATTAATAATCCCGTGAAGAAAGTAATTACCATTACTCCGAGTGAGTATGTATGAGCGATACCAAAGAAGAAACTTGTTAAGACTGCTGCAATCCAAAATGGAAAGCGTTCAGAGAAAAAGTGGAGTAAAAAACCACGGAAAATAAGTTCTTCAAAAATTGGGGTGAGTATCGCAAAGCCGATAAGTAATAATATTTGATACTGTTCAAATACGTCTAAGTTTAGTGCAGAAGCTTGTTGCTTTGTTGCGTCTTGGAACACATATTTTAAAAAGATATAATTGAGCACGATGCTTATAGCGAAGAAAAGAAGTAAGTATACGTATGTGCGCCATTCTTTCAGTGCTTTAAAATTAAAAGATTTTAATAGTAAATTTTTTGCGGGTTCGAATTTAAAAATGAAGAATAACAACACGGTTAGTTGTAATCCGATACTTGCAGTATTTGCAATAGATTCATACAGGGCAATTTGTTTTTTATTTTCGAGTCCGGCTGTATAAATTGTTAAGGGCATTGCGAGGAACACAGTAATGAGTCCAGTTCCGAAAAAAGCAAATAAAACGGAGCTAATGAATTGTCCCCATGACATAGAGTATTTCTGTTCATAAGGAAGTTGTGTAGTGGGTTGCATATGTAGAATCACCTCTTTATATTTATATATTTAATTATAAAGTGTTTTATTTTTATATGTAACATTTAAATATTACATATAAAGGTGTATTTTCCATAAAATAATAAAAGAGGTATCACCCTATAGTGATGCCTCTTTCTCATTGATAACTATGTTCTGCCTTGTTATTTGATTTTGATTGCTCTATTTGCAATTCACGCTCTACCAATCGATCTAACTGCTGAATTGCTTTTAGTGCTTTTTCATAAGAGATAGTTCGATAGTGGTGTGCGCCGCCTGGTTCTTCGTCTGCTTCATCTGCCCACTTAATAATGTTTTGTAGAGGTGTTCTTTCAAGTGATTGTTCTACTAGGAAAGAATCAGTATGCAATAGAATTGCAACAGAAATTTCTTTGGCTTGCTTCGGATGTTCGCCTAATCGGATTAATAACTTATGAGCTCTTTCCGCTCCTTTAATTGCATGTATATCATTCTTTTTATATAAGTCATAGTCCCATTCGCCGCCTGTGTACCATGTATGATGTCCGATATCGTGAAGGAAACCGGCTTTTGTCGCAGCATCGACTGAGGCGTGATGCTTTTTGGCTAAGTGAAACGCATGGTAAGCGACAGCAATCGCGTGGACCATTCCAGAACGATTTACGTATTTTTGGGTAATGTGGTGTTTAAAAATTTGTTCAAGCGTAATACGATGCATAAAACATTCACTCCTTTTATCTAATGGTGTCTGTGAAGAAAATCGATCGGTTTAAATGTATTTTGAACATTGTACTCCATCCGGGTAGCGTTAGTAAAGTAGAAATGTTTAGGAGAAGAAAAAAATTTTCGCAAAAAAATCACCTTGGCTTATGCGAAGGTGATTTTCAAATTGCTTATTTTTTTAATCCTTGCTCTAGCGTTTCTAACATTTCGTGCTTTTCATTTTCATCAGCGTTTTTCCAAATGACTTCGAATAAAACACCAAGACCTGGAAGCATTTTTTCTTCACCGCTTTGAATTGCATCGACAATCGTTTCTTGTAATTGATCTTGTGAATTTCCAGATACATTCGCTAATACAGCACCACGTAAATTAAAACTCATTGCTTTCACCTCTTCTTCAGAATTGAAACTGACGTTAGTTTTTGTTCTTTTTTATGTAAATATGTATGAAAAATAGGCTATAATGATAAGACAAGAAGAGAGGGAAATACATATTATGAAAAACATTGATTCAGTACAAAATCCGCGTGTGAAGCAGTGGAAAAAGCTGCAAACGAAAAAAGAACGCGATAAAAAAGGGTTGTTCTTTGTTGAAGGATTCCACTTAGTGGAGGAAGCTTTAAAGGCAGGAGTTGTAACAGAACTTATCGTTTCAGATCAAACAGACCTTCCGAAAGATTGGACAGTGAATGATGTTGAAATGTATATCGTGCCTGAAGCGATTGTAAAAATACTTCGTGAAACAGAAACGACACAAGGTGTATTTGCTGTCTGTGAAAAGCATGAGAAAGAAGTAGCTCTTACTGATGGGAAATTTCTTTTATTAGACGGCCTTCAAGACCCAGGTAATTTAGGAACGATTATTCGTACAGCTGATGCAGCTGGTATTCATGCCGTTGTGCTTGGAGAAGGTTGTGTTGATGTTTACAATAGTAAAGTACTCCGCTCTACACAAGGTTCTATTTTCCACTTACCAATTGTAAAAGGGAACTTAGAAGAATGGGTAGACAAGTTAAAAGAAAATAACGTTCCTGTATATGGAACAGCTCTTGAAAATGGAGTTCCGTATGGGGAAGTAACACCAGCTGGCAGTTTTGCATTAATTGTTGGAAATGAAGGAAATGGCGTACGCCAAGAAATTCTTGCAAAAACGGATCAAAACTTGTATATTCCGATTTACGGCGGGGCAGAATCATTAAATGTTGCGGTTGCAGCAGGGATTTTAACGTATTATTTACAAAGCCCGGTTGCGAACAAATAAAAAACTTCTTATAATAAGTTGAAGTATATTATATTAAAAGTTAAATAACGAAAAACGTTGATAGAGAAGAGTAACTTACAAAATCGCCATATAGGGAGAGAATGCCTTAGACTGAAAGCATTCTTATGGTAGACGGAAGTGAATTCACCTCTGGAGTTGACGCCAGGACCATGTATATGTAAAGGCGTTCCGGTCAGAATTGATCGTTATAAATAATGAGTGGGCAGACTTGTTCTGTCAATTTAGGGTGGTACCGCGAATTTACCTCGTCCCTTTTTGGGAGCGAGGTTTTTTTATTTTTAAAATTAGGAGGGTTCCAAATGGAAGCACGTTTAAAAGAGCTAAAGCAAAAAGCGTTAGAGCTTATTGAAGAAGCGAAAGAGCTAAAGGGCTTAAATGACGTACGCGTAGCGTATTTAGGGAAAAAAGGCCCAATTACAGAAGTATTACGCGGCATGGGAAAATTATCAGCGGAAGAGCGTCCACGTATGGGAGCATTAGTAAATGAAGTACGTGAAGCGATTCAAACGCGTCTAGATGACAAAATTGGTAACTTAGAAAAAGCAGTAATTGAAGCGAAATTAGCTACTGAAACAATTGATGTTACCTTGCCAGGTCGTCCTGTTGAAACAGGTTGTCACCATCCGTTAACAGCTGTTGTTGAACAAATTGAAGATGTATTCATCGGTATGGGTTATGAAGTAGCTGAAGGAACAGAAGTAGAAAAAGACTACTACAACTTCGAAGCATTAAACTTACCGAAAGATCATCCAGCGCGTGATATGCAAGATACATTCTACATTACAGAAGAAACGTTACTACGTACGCATACATCTTCTGTGCAAGCACGCACGATGGAAAATAACAAAGAAAAAGGCCCAATCAAAATTATTTGTCCTGGTAAAGTGTATCGCCGCGATGACGATGATGCGACGCATTCACACCAATTCATGCAAATTGAAGGTCTTGTAATTGATAAAAACATTCGTATGAGTGACTTAAAAGGTACACTGCAAGTATTCGTGAAAAAGATGTTCGGTGAAGACCGTGAAATCCGTCTTCGTCCAAGTTTCTTCCCATTCACAGAGCCATCTGTAGAGATGGATATTTCGTGTATGATGTGTCACGGTAAAGGTTGTGGCACTTGTAAAGGAACTGGCTGGATTGAAATTTTAGGCGCAGGTATGGTTCACCCGAACGTACTTGAAATGGCTGGTTATGATTCAAAAGAATATCAAGGTTTCGCATTCGGTATGGGCGCAGAACGTATCGCAATGTTGAAATACGGCGTAGATGACATTCGTCATTTCTATACAAATGACGTACGTTTCTTACAACAATTCAAACGAGCGTAAGGGAAGGAGAGGATAAATATGTTCGTATCATATCGTTGGTTACAAGAGTATGTAGATATTAAAGATGTAACAGCACAAGAACTAGCAGACAAAATCACGAAAAGTGGTATTGAAGTAGAAGATGTTGAAGTATTAAATAAAGGTGTAAAAGGTGTTGTAGTTGGTCACGTATTAGAGTGTGAAAAACACCCAGAAGCTGATAAGTTAAGCAAATGCTTAATCGATATCGGTGAAGAAGAACCAGTTCAAATTATTTGTGGTGCTGCTAACATTGCAAAAGGTTTAAAAGTACCAGTTGCAAAAGTTGGCGCTGTACTTCCTGGTAACTTCAAAATTAAAAAAGCAAAACTACGCGGTGAAGCTTCTCATGGTATGGTTTGTGCTCTTCAAGAGCTTGGCATTGATGGAAAGTTAGTTTCAAAAGAATACGCAGATGGTATCTTCATCTTCCCAAGTGACGCTGAAGTTGGTGCAGATGCACTTGAAATTTTAAACTTACATGATGAAGTACTTGAGCTTGGTTTAACACCAAACCGTGCAGATTGCTTAAACATGTTAGGTGTTGCATATGAAGTAGCTGCTATTTACGGCCGTGAAGTAAAACTTCCAGCTATCGACTTACAAGAAACAGCAGAAAAAACTTCTGACTACATTTCTGTAAGTGTAGAAGCGAAAGAAGAAAACCCATTATATATTGCAAAAATGGTGAAGAACGTAAAGATTGGTCCATCACCAATGTGGATGCAAACGCGCCTTATGGCAGCTGGCATTCGTCCAATTAGCAATGTAGTTGATATTACAAACTACATTTTAATGGAATACGGTCAACCGTTACATGCATTCGATTACGATAAATTAGGTTCAAAAGAAATCGTTGTTCGTCTTGCAAAAGAAGGCGAAAAAATTGAAACGTTAGATGATCAAGAGCGTACGTTACAAGAACATCATCTTGTAATTACAAACGGCACAAAAGCTTTAGCGGTTGCTGGTGTAATGGGCGGAGCTGATTCTGAAGTTACAAATGAGACGGTAAACGTTTTAATCGAGTCTGCATACTTTGCAGGTCAAACAGTGCGCCGTACATCAAAAGACTTAGGTCTTCGCAGTGAATCAAGTGCACGTTTTGAAAAAGGAATTGATCCAACACGTACGTTTGAAGCAATTCAACACGCAGCTGCTTTAATGGCGAAATATGCTGGCGGAGAAGCACTTGAAGGTGTAGTAGAAGCTGATAACTTACAAGTACAAGAGCGTACAGTATCTGTTACGGCTGAAAAAGTAAACCGTGTATTAGGTACAGATATTTCTGCAAGTGAAATGGGTACAATGTTCACAAACTTGAAATTCCCATTCACAGAAGTAGAAGGAACATTCCATGTAAATGTACCAGCACGTCGTCCTGATATTACAATTTCAGAAGACCTAGTAGAAGAAGTGGGTCGTCTGTATGGGTATGATCACATTCCAGTTACATTACCTTCTGGAACGATGACACGTGGTAAATTAACATCAGCACAAACGAAACGTCGTAAAGTACGTCGCTTCTTAGAAGGTGCTGGTTTATATGAAGCAATCACATATTCATTAACAAGCGCTGACAAAGCGAAACAATATATGGTTGAGCCGAACGAAAAAGCTCCTGTAAATCTTGCGCTTCCAATGAGTGAAGAGCGTAGTCAACTTCGTTTAAGCTTAGTGCCACAATTGTTAGAAGCAGTTTCATACAATGTTGCACGTAAAAACGACAGTGTTGCTCTATACGAAGTAGGTTCTATCTTCTTACCGACAGAAGCAGGAGAACTTCCGAAAGAAGAACAACATCTTGCAGGTGTTATGACAGGTCTTGCTCTTCACCATGCATGGCAAGGCGAGAAGAAAGTAGTAGACTTCTTCGTTATGAAAGGTGTGCTAGAAGGATTATTCGACGTACTTGGCGTTGCAAACCAAATCGCATATGCACCAGCAAAACGTGAAGGTATGCACCCAGGCCGTACAGCTGACATCGTATTAGATGGCGAAGTAATTGGATTCATCGGTCAATTGCATCCAGAATCGCAAAAACAATTGGATGTGAAAGATACATTCGTATTCGAACTATCTCTTGTAAAAGTATTCGGTGCAGACGTGGAAGAAACTTACTACTTACCAATCCCACGTTTCCCATCGATGACACGTGATATGGCTGTTGTTGTAACGAAAGAAACAAAAGCTGGCGAAATGAAGCAAGTCATTGCTGAAGCTGGTGGAGAACTTCTGAAAGACGTAACACTATTCGACTTATACGAAGGTGAAAAAATGGAAGAAGGCAAGAAATCACTTGCATTCTCTATGACTTACTTCGATGCAGAACGTACGTTAACAGACGAAGAAGTAACAGAAGCACATAACCGTGTATTAACAACGGTAGAAGAGAAATTTGGTGCGGAGTTACGTAAGTAATAAGAAATTGCCGGATCTATTCCGGCAATTTTTTTTATGATGCGATTGTCGATATATTATAAAAATTGCCGATATATTTGAAGTTACGGTCGATATATTGCGAAAATCGCTGATATATTTTCTGGTGTCTTGCATCTTTCCCTCGAATGTAGTACATTAATTTTAGTTTAACAAAATGAAAGACGATGATAAGGAAAAGTAGTATATACTATAATCCATAGCGAGTCAGGGACGGTGAGAGCCTGATGAGGCGGTATATGTGAAGAACACCTTGGAGTTGCTAACCGAAATTGAATCTTGTATTCAAGAGTAGACTTAGACGGGAATCCGGCCTGTTACAAACCGGGAAGTATGTATTACATACGAGTTAAAGTTGGTCTTTATGACAAATTGGGTGGTACCGCGAAGTTTAACCTTTCGTCCCTTTATGGATGAAAGGTTTTTTTGTATTTAAATATATCAGCAAAGGAGAATTTCACTATGGAAAACACATTAGTAAAAAGTCTGTATAGAGATACAGAAAAGTATGCAGATCAAACAGTACAAGTATCAGGGTGGATTCGTAACTTACGTGATTCAAAAGCATTTGGTTTCATCGAATTAAACGACGGTAGCTTCTTCAAAAGCGTTCAAATCGTTTTCGATACAGAATTAGAGAACTTCAAAGAAATTGCAAAACTTCCACTTAGCTCTTCAGTTAAAGTAGAAGGTAAAGTAATTGCAACGCCTGGAGCGAAGCAACCATTTGAAATTAAAGCAGAAAAAATTGATATCGAGGGCTTATCAGATTCTGATTACCCACTTCAAAAGAAGCGTCATACGTTTGAATACTTACGTACAATCGCTCACTTACGCCCAAGAACAAATGCATTCTCTGCAACGTTCCGCGTACGTTCTATCGCAGCATTTGCGATTCACCAATTCTTCCAAGAGCGTGGATTCGTACATGTTCACACACCGATCATTACTGGTAGTGATACAGAAGGTGCTGGCGAAATGTTCCGTGTAACAACGCAAGATTTAAACAACGTATCAAAAGGTGAAGACGGACAAGTTGATGAATCAAAAGACTTCTTCGGTAAAGAAACAAACTTAACAGTAAGTGGACAGCTGAACGCTGAAGCTTATGCATTAGCATTCCGTGATGTATACACATTCGGACCTACATTCCGTGCGGAGAACTCAAACACAACTCGCCATGCAGCTGAGTTCTGGATGGTTGAGCCTGAGATTGCATTTGCTGAATTAGGCGATGTAATGGATCTTACAGAAGATATGCTGAAATATGCAATGAAATATGTATTAGAACACGCACCAGAAGAAATGGACTTCTTCAACAGCTTCGTTGATAAAACAGTTCTAGAGCGCATGAACAATGTGATTAACTCTGACTTCGGTCGTATCACTTATACAGAAGCAATTAAAGTACTTCAAGAATCAGGTGCTGACTTTAAATACCCAGTAGAATGGGGTATTGACTTACAAACAGAGCATGAAAGATACTTATCAGAAGAAATCTTCAAACGCCCTGTATTCGTAACAGACTATCCAAAAGACATTAAAGCGTTCTATATGCGTATGAATGAAGACGGTAAAACAGTAGCTGCTACTGACCTTCTAGTTCCTGGCATCGGCGAATTAATTGGCGGAAGTCAACGTGAAGAAAGAATGGACGTTTTAGTAGAAAGAATTAAAGAACTAGGCATGAACGAAGAGGACTACTGGTGGTACTTAGAACTTAGAAAATACGGCGGTACAAAACACGCTGGATTCGGTCTAGGTTTCGAGCGCTTCCTAATGTACATTACTGGTATGGCTAACATCCGTGACGTAATTCCATTCCCAAGAACTCCAGGTTCTTCTGAGTTTTAAGATATAAAAAAAGCGAGAGCAACTGCTCTCGCTTTTTTTATTGAGAAAGGTTGTAATTGCAACCTGAACTTTATAAAGTATTTCACGACTAGAAAAGATGTTGTTCATAGTTCAATTCCCACTTCATATATAAGTAAAACGAATGCGACATTTATATAGGGAAGGGGTTTTTATACAATGGGGGAAATTCCAAGTCATACAAAGTGGACATTGCGTGACAAGTATATAGTAATCACTGGTGCAACAAGTGGTATTGGATTAGCGGCAGCTAAGGTGTTTGCAAAAAGCGGTGCTAAGCTAGGAATCATTGCACGTAATGAAGCAAAAGCGAATGATGTTATGACTCAACTTGAAAATATAACGGATGGGAATGCAGTGGTAGATATATTTTTCGCTGATATGTCTTCCCAACAATCTATACGCCAGGTAGCTACCAATATTTTAGAAAGATGTCCGAGAATTGATATATTAGTAAATAATGCGGGTGCTTTATTTCAAACAAGGCAAATTACAGAGGTCGGTTTGGAGATGACCTGGGCGGTAAACCATTTAGGTCCATTCTTACTTACAGATTTGTTGTTGGAGCGTTTAAAAGAAAGTGCTCCTGCTCGCGTCATTACCACTGCATCTCACGGTCACAAAATGGCTAAAAAGGGAATTGATTTCGATGATCTAGATGCAGAACAACTGTATCGCGGTATTAAGAAGTTCATGGGCGGTCCTACAATGCGTTATGCACAAACAAAACTAGCTAACATTTTATTCACCTCTGAATTGGCACAGCGGTTGGAGGGAACGGGTGTTAGTGCTTATAGCTTTGACCCGGGGCTAGTGAATACGAATTTTAACCAGGATAATGGTCTAGCTGCTCGCTTAACTATGGCAGCAATGAAACCTTTCTCCCGTACGCCGGAGAAAGGTGCTGAAACTTTAGTATGGCTAGCAGAATCAACTGGATTTACTAATCAGAGTGGTTATTACTATGCCGATAAACAAGTAGGGGAAATGTCTGAAGCTGCCTTGGATAAGGATGCAGCAAAGCGTCTATGGGACATAAGCGAAAACCAAACACGAGAGTAAAAGAGTAGCGAGTATATGTTCAGATTATTATGTTGAATAGTTTTTTACCCTTAAGTAAAAAGTAACCTTGGGGGTGAGTGCAATGAGTAAAAAAGTGAAAAAAGACCATTCAAGATCAATCCTAGGTTCTCCAGAAGTGGAAGGACAAGGGACAACAACACATGAAACTGGTTCTCATAAAGTATCTTCATCAAATAAGAAGCAGAAACGAAGCTAATATAAAAAAGGGAGAGTCTTGGCGGCTCTCCTTTTTTATAGGGGAATTACTAAAAATGAGTTAATTTAGCGATATAGTTAGGAGAGGAAAATAGTAAATGCAATTACATTGAATCGAGAACACATGAAACAAAAAACAGGAGTTTGTAAGCCCCTGTTTTTGTCGATACTATTTCAATAAGCGAAACGCTTTCTCTGTATTAGCAAAATGCAGTTTTACAAACTCAGGTAATCTTTCTTTACCTACTTTTTGAATTAATTTAGCAGCGGCAATATCAACTTGTTTACCAGCACCTTTTGGAAGTAGCATACCAGCTTTTTTACTTAGTTCATCAAATTGTTTTACGAATGAGTAACGAGCTAAAATGGAAGCGGCGGCAACAGCTAAATGAACACTTTCACCTTTCGTAGCGAAGTAAACATTTTCACGCTGTACCTGTTTTTGTTTTGCTAAATACTTATAGTATGTATCAGGTTGCGTAAATTGGTCGATTAAGATGCCTTCTGGTGTTGTAGGAGCAATTTTCGCTAATAAGTTTGTAATGGCTTTATTGTGTAGTAAAGCTTTTAGCTTACCTTGATTATTTCCTTTATCAAATAGCTCGTTATATTTTTCATTATGAAGAACGAGAGAGCTGTAAGGAACAACGTGAAGTAGTTGTTTTGCAATAGCGGTAATTTGAGCATCGTTTAAGTTTTTGGAGTCTTTTACACCAAGTTCTTTTAAAAGTGGAATTTGTTTTGCGTCCACATATACAGCAACTACTGTCATCGGTCCGAAGTAATCACCAGTACCTACTTCATCTGATCCTGCTATAGACATTGTACCGATGGAAGCAGGCGGTGCATAACGATGAGAATCGACCGATTTTTTTACAGTTGTTTTCGGTGTTTGAGAGACAGTTTGCCAACGAGAAGCTTCTGCTTCAGCACGTCCACCTTGGAACATTACTTTTCCAGATTTATATGCTGTAATCGTGCAAGATGGCACCTTTGCCATAAAGATACCGCCTTGCGGAATTTTTGAGCTAAGTGCTTGTTTATATTGTTGTTTCATGTCTTCAATTACTGTAGAACTTGTTTGTATTACGATAGAATTTGACAAAATGGTCGCTCCTTTTTTATATTGTTATTTTTATCATATCGGATTGTTCTTTCTGTTTCCATATTATGATGGTTCATGGTATGATAAACTTTAGGATTCTGTACGTGATTGGAGGCCGGTGAGTTGTCACAACAAAAGGGAAATAAAAGTCGAATTAATGTAGAAATATATGGCCAACAGTATTCAGTTGTTGGCGATGAAAGTACAAGTCATATCCGCATGGTAGCAGCGATTGTGGATGATAAAATGCGCGAACTCAATGCCAAGAATCCTTCGCTTGATACGAGTAGACTAGCGGTATTGACGGCGGTAAACGTCATACACGATTACATAAAATTAAAAGAAGAACATGAGAAGTTGAAAGAAAGTATGACAAAAAAAGGAATGGAATAAACATGATTGATATTATTATCATTTTACTGCTTGTTATGGGATTTTTCCTCGGATTACGCAGAGGTTTTATCTTACAACTTGTAAAGTTAACAAGCTTTATTATCGCATACCTTGTTGCATACTGGTACTGTAAAGATTTAGCGCCAGCACTTGCGAAATTTATTCCGTATCCATTTGATAAAAATGTATCTGTTCCAGAATGGATTGATGCAAATAATATTGAGACAGTATTTTATCAAGCAATTGCGTTTATCGTATTATTTATTATTACAAAAATCGCACTTTCATTACTTGGTAATTTGTTAAATATGTTTGCAGAAATACCGGTGTTAAAGCAAGTAAATGCGTTTGCGGGGGCAATCCTCGGATTTTTAGAAGTATATATTATTTTGTTTGTTTTAATTATTGTTGGAAATATTCTTCCGATTGAACAAATACAAACACCATTACAAAAATCATCAATTAGCAAAATAATTGTAGACGATACACCGATTCTCTCTGAAAAGGTGAAGGAGCTATGGCAGACAGGTAGCAGAGTATAACTTCTCTTTTTTCGGAAAGAGAAGTTTTTTTCTATGAAAGAAAGGCGGGGCAATGATGAAAGTAAATAAAAAACAAGTTATTAAATTACTAGAGACAATCGGGCTTTTTATGGAATTAAAGGGTGCGAATCCATTTAAAATATCTGCATTTCGTAAAGCAGCAGCAGCACTAGAAAGTGATGATCGTAGTCTTTCTGAAATTGAAGATTTCACAAAGATTCCAGGTATCGGAAAAGGAACGGCAGCAGTTATTCAAGAATATATAGAATCGGGAACATCTGAAGTATTACAAGAACTTGAAAAAGAAGTGCCAAGCAGTTTGTTACCTTTATTAAAACTTCCGGGCCTTGGTGGTAAAAAGGTAGCTAAGTTATACAAAGAACTTGGTGTTGTGGATATGGAATCGTTAAAAGCTGTTTGTGAGGAAAATAAAGTACAAGCTTTAGCAGGTTTCGGTAAGAAAACAGAAGAGAAGATATTAGAAGCAATTGATCAAGTAGGATCTCGTCCAGAACGTTTACCGATTGCGATGGTATTACCTATTGCCGGGGAAATAGAGGAGAAGTTGTCGAATATTACCGAAGTAATTCGTTTTTCTCGCGCTGGTAGCTTACGCCGTGTTCGTGAGACAGTGAAGGATTTAGATTTCATTATTGCAACGACAGAACCAGCAGCAGTACGTGAACATTTATTGCAATTCGATAATATGATTGAAGTAATTGCAAGTGGAGATACGAAAGTTTCTGTTCGTCTTCAATACGAATATGATATTTCAATCGATTTCCGTTTAGTAAAACCAGAAGAGTTTATTACAACGCTTCACCATTTCACAGGATCAAAAGACCATAACGTAAAAATGCGCCAAATTGCAAAAGATAAAGGCGAAAAAATTAGTGAGTACGGTGTAGAGAACTTGGAAACAGGTGAAGTAAAAACATTCGAGACTGAGGAAGAATTTTTTGCTCATTTCGGTCTTCCATTTATCCCACCAGAAGTGCGTGAAGATGGAAAAGAAATTGAATTAATTAAAGAGTATCCAAACTTAATTCAGTTTTCTGATATACAAGGTGATTTACATATGCATACAACGTGGAGTGACGGTGCTTTTTCTATTGAAGAAATGGTACAGGCATGTCGTGCCCGTGGATATAAGTTTATGGCGATTACTGATCACTCACAATACTTGAAAGTAGCGAACGGTTTAACGAAAGAGCGTCTTCGTGAACAAGCGAAAGAAATTGAACGCATGAATGAAAAGTATCCAGACATTACAATTTTACGCGGAATTGAAATGGACATTTTACCGGATGCATCACTTGATTTTGATGATGAAGTATTAGCAGAATTAGATTATGTTATTGGAGCTATCCACTCTAGCTTCTCACAAGACCGTGAAACGATTATGAAGCGTCTTCGCGCTGCACTTGAGAATAAACATGTTACAATGATTGCTCACCCGACAGGACGCCTTCTTGGACGTCGCGAGGGTTACGATGTAGACACAGATTTATTAATTGAACTCGCAAAAGAAACAAATACAGTTTTAGAATTAAATGCAAATCCAAACCGTCTAGATTTAAGCGCGAAATTATTAAAACAAGCACAAGATGCTGGTGTAAAAGTAGCGATTAATACGGATGCTCATACACTTGAAATGTTAGAAGACATGGAAACAGGTGTAGCAGCAGCACGTAAAGGTTGGATTCAAAAAGATAACGTGATTAACACGTGGGATATTGAACGTTTATTAGACTATATTAAACGTAATAAGTAACACAAGGGGGACCTGCAACATGTTAGAAAGAACGTTGCGTGTATTAGAATACAATAAAGTAAAAGAACAATTACTTGAACATACAGCCTCTTCACTTGGTCGTGACAAAGTGAAGAATTTAGTACCGAGCACTGATTTTGAAGAAATTGTAGAACTACAAGATACGACGGATGAAGCGGCGAAAGTCATTCGTTTAAAAGGGAGTGCGCCATTAGGTGGTATTACTGATGTTCGCTCAAATGTGAAGCGTGCAAAAATCGGAAGTATGTTAAGCCCAAATGAACTACTTGATATTGCAAATACGATGTATGGTAGTCGCAATATGAAACGTTTTATCGAAGATATGGTTGATAATGGTGTCGAGCTTCCGATTTTAGAAACTCACGTCGCTCAAATTGTATCTTTATATGACTTAGAAAAGAAAATTACAAATTGTATCGGTGATGGCGGTGAAGTAGTCGATAGCGCAAGTGATAAACTACGTGGTATTCGTAACCAAATTCGTACTGCGGAAAGCCGTATTCGTGAAAAGTTAGAGAATATGACGCGTTCTTCAAACGCACAAAAGATGTTATCTGATGCGATTGTAACGATCCGTAACGAACGTTACGTAATCCCGGTAAAACAAGAATACCGCGGTGTATATGGTGGTATTGTTCACGATCAATCTGCTTCTGGACAAACGTTATTTATTGAACCACAAGTAATTGTAGAATTAAATAACGCACTTCAAGAAGCACGTGTGAAAGAAAAACAAGAAATCGAACGCATCTTATTAATGTTAACAGAAGAAGTGGCAGTAGAAGCTGATATTGTTTTGTCTAACGTAGAAGTAGTTGCAAATCTTGACTTCATTTTTGCAAAAGCTTTTTATGCGAAGCGAATTAAAGCAACGAAGCCAATCGTAAATAACGAGCGCTACATGGATTTAAGACAAGCGCGTCATCCGCTTATTGATCCGGAAATTATTGTGCCAAATAACATTATGCTCGGTAAAGATTTCACAACAATTGTAATTACAGGACCGAATACAGGTGGTAAAACAGTTACGCTGAAAACGGTTGGTATTTGTGTATTAATGGCGCAATCTGGTCTTCATATTCCAGTAATGGATGAGTCAGAGATTTGTGTATTTAAAAATATTTTCGCTGATATCGGTGATGAGCAATCGATTGAACAAAGTTTAAGTACGTTCTCCTCACATATGGTGAACATTGTAGATATTTTAGAAAAAGCTGATTTTGAAAGCTTAGTTTTATTCGATGAATTAGGTGCTGGAACAGACCCGCAAGAAGGGGCTGCACTAGCAATTTCAATTTTAGATGAAGTATGTAATCGTGGTGCTCGCGTTGTTGCAACGACGCATTACCCGGAATTAAAAGCATACGGATATAACCGTGAGCAAGTTATTAATGCGAGTGTTGAGTTCGATGTGAACACATTAAGCCCAACGTATAAATTATTAATCGGTGTACCAGGACGTAGTAACGCCTTTGAAATTTCGAAGCGCCTTGGATTATCTGATCGCGTTATTGATCAAGCGCGTAACCATATTAGTACGGATACAAATAAAATTGAAAATATGATTGCGAAGTTAGAAGAAAGTCAAAAGAACGCAGAGCGTGACTGGAACGAAGCAGAAGCGCTTCGTAAGCAATCTGAAAAACTTCATCGTGAATTACAGCGTCAAATTATTGAATTTAACGAAGAGCGTGATGAAAAATTATTAAAAGCGCAAAAAGAAGGGGAAGAAAAAGTCGAAGCTGCGAAGAAAGAAGCAGAGGGCATTATTCACGAACTTCGTCAATTGCGCAAAGCGCAGCTTGTAAACGTGAAAGATCACGAGCTTATTGAAGCGAAGAGCCGCCTAGAAGGTGCAGCGCCAGAGCTTGTGAAGAAACAAAAAGTGAATGTGAAAAACACAGCGCCAAAACAACAATTACGTGCAGGCGATGAAGTAAAAGTATTAACGTTCGGTCAAAAAGGTCAATTACTTGAAAAAGTAAGTGATACAGAGTGGAGCGTACAAATTGGTATTCTGAAGATGAAAGTGAAAGAATCCAATATGGAATACATTAATACACCGAAGCAAACAGAGAAAAAAGCAGTTGCAAGTGTGAAGGGTAGAGATTATCACGTGTCGTTAGAGCTTGACCTTCGCGGTGAGCGTTACGAAGATGCAATGATGCGCGTTGAAAAATATTTAGACGATGCACAGCTTGCAAGCTATCCTCGTGTGTCAATCATTCACGGTAAAGGAACAGGAGCGCTTCGCCAAGGTGTACAAGATTACTTGAAAAAACATCGCGGCGTGAAAAACTACCGTTACGGTGACATGGGCGAGGGAGGCCTAGGTGTAACAGTTGTCGAATTAAAATAGCAAACAACGAAACAAAGGGGAAACCATTATATGTTTATGGACAAACTTGCAAAAGCATTGTTAGCTTGTTGTGGAATATTTTTGGTGATTGGGGTTATTTATTTAGTTGTTTTTGCGAAGTGAAGGAGCGTCAATCGTGGCATAATGATATTGCCATAGATTGACGCTTTTAATATACGAAAAGGAACAAAATATGAAAATCAACCAATACATAAGCGAAGCAAAATCCTGCTCAAGACGCGAAACAGATCGTCTTATTAAAGCTGGACGCGTGGCTATTAACGGCGAAATTTGTACGCACGGTGCTCTCGTGAGCGATGATGATGTTGTAACGATTGATGGGCAGGTTATTGCAAAAGAAGAGAAAGAAAAGGTGTATATCGCTTTTCATAAACCAGTTGGAATTACTTGTACAGCAGCCGATCATATTGAAGATAATATTATTGATTATATCAATTACCCAGAGCGAATCTTTCCCGTTGGACGATTAGATAAAGCATCGGAAGGACTTATTTTATTAACGAATGATGGCGCGATTGCGAATCAAATTTTACACGGAGATCACGAGCATGAGAAAGAATACGTTGTGACGGTAGATAAACCTTTTACAGATTGGTTTATTGATGAGATGTCCAGCGGTGTAAAGATTAAAGATGGAATGACGAAGCCATGCAAAGTGACGAGAGTCGGCCAATCTACATTTCGCATCGTTTTAACACAAGGAATGAACAGGCAAATTCGTAGAATGAGCCGTGCTTTCGGGTTTACTGTAACAAAGCTAAAGCGAGTGCGCATTATGAATATAGAATTACATGAGCTTGAAGTGGGAAAGTGGCGGAGCGTTACAGCTGAAGAGTTAGAAATTTTAATAGGGCAGTTATAGGGAGGGAAAATTTTCTCCCTATATTTTTTTGTCAGAAAAAATAAAACTATTGATTTTTTAAAAAATAGCCCATATAATAAAAAACAACAAGTTTCGACAAGATATTTTATAAAAGTAATGATGAGGACATGAGTTGTTTTCTACGATTCTCAGAGAGGGAAGCCTTAGGCTGTGAGCTTCCTAATACGAAAAGACAATCTTACCACCTCTAAACTTCAAGAGTGAACTGCATGCATGATGCATTGTAATTCTTGGCGGATAAAACCGTTATCAATTTACACGAGCTATAAAATGAGCTTATTTCGTTATAAATTCATTTTATTAGAATAAGGGTGGAACCACGATTTCAACACTCGTCCCTTTGTTAGGGACGGGTGTTTTTTGCGTTCTTTTACGGGGAAGTATGCTTGAAAGAGGAGATTTGACGGATTTTAATTCAGAATATTTTGTCAATTGATTATTTAGGAGGTTAGTAGAAATGAAATCATCTTTAAAATTTTCTGAGATGTTTGCAATAAGTTTAATGTTATTTGCACTATTTTTCGGTGCAGGTAATATGATTTTTCCACCAGCGTTAGGACAAGGTGCTGGAACAGATGTATGGATCGCGTTATTTGGTTTTATCGTAACAGGTGTTGGATTGCCTTTATTAGGGGTAATCGTTATAGCTCTAAAGGGAGATATTAATGAGCTAGCAGGACGTGTGCATCCTATCTTCGCACTTGTTTTTATCACTGCAATTTATTTATGCTTAGGCGTATTCGTAAGCGTTCCGCGTACAGGGACAGTTGCTTATGAAATGAGTGTTGCACCATTTTTACCAAGTGAGATAGCTAGCCAATCCTATCCACTTGTTATCTTTACATTTATTTTCTTTGCGGTAACTTTCTATTTAGCTTTAAATCCTTCAAAATTAGTGGGACGCATCGGTAAAGTGTTAACTCCAATTTTATTAGCTGTTATTGCAATTATTGTAGGTAAAGCACTTATTACACCAATTGGAGAATTTGGTTCACCGACAGAAGCGTATAGTGCTCCTCTTTTCAAAGGTTTTATTGACGGATATTTAACTTTAGATGGACTGGCAGCACTTGTTTTCGGAAATGTTGTCATTAATGCTTTAAAAGCAAAAGGTGTTACAAATAAGAATAGCATTGCGAAAGTAACAATCTTTGCAGGATTTATTGCAGCACTTGGTTTACTACTTGTGTATTTAGCGCTTGCGTATCTTGGAGCTTCTAGTGTATCGCTTGGAATGGGCGCAAACGGAGGCATTATTTTAACAAACGTTGTAAATCATTTATTTGGTAGTTACGGAACATTATTACTAGGTATTGCAATTACAGCAGCATGTTTAACAACTTCTGTAGGTATTGTTGCAGCTTGTGGAGAATATTTCTCTTCCTTATTACCAAAGCTTTCATATCAAAAAGTCGTTTTCATTTTCTGTGTACTAGCATTTATGGTAGCCAATCTTGGTTTAACGCAGTTAAACGCATTAGCATTACCAATCTTAATCGCCATTTATCCAATTGGAATCGTTCTTATCGTATTATCACTTGTTGAAAACTACGTTCGTCTTCCATTAGCGATGTATGTGGGTGGTATTGTAGGAGCGTTCGCAATTAGTTTCTTTGATGGATTACACAATGCAAACCTTCAAATTGCAGCATTAGCACCTATTTTAGATAAAATTCCATTATATAGTGTAGGAATTGGTTGGTTAGTTCCAGGCATAATCGGTATAGGATTTGGTTATATAGTTTCTAAGTTTCAAAAGCAGGAAATTGCTGTAGAAAAATAGAGAAAAGAGGCTTTCTATAATAGAAAGTCTCTTTTTTTTGTAGAAAAAGCCACATATAGAGAAATTCAGATATTAAAAATTTTATACGTAATATAGTTGACAAAAAATTTATGAGTAGGCTAAGATTGACTTAGTTGTGGAAATATTGGAAGGGAAGTGAAGGAAAGGGGTTTCTATAACTATAGTGTTGTTATGGGAAGAGGTGAAAGAAGAGGAAAAGGGATAGTTTATTTTTTTTGATTTATATTGAGAATGATAATCAATGAATAAGTTTTATAATTTTTTCTCAGTTTCTATGCCTTCGTATAAGGAATAGGGTGAGATATTATTTTTAATATTCAATGAGAATGATAATCAATAATACTTATGTTACATAAAAGAATGCTAATTAAATATAGGTGGAAAAGGTTATTTTTTTCTTATAAATTGAGAATAATTATCATTTTCAAAAAGTGAAATGCAAGATAAACAAGGAGGAAACAAGAAAAATGAAAAAGTTTTCTGTATTACCCGCTTTTATTATGACATTTGTATGTATGCTAGCTTTTCTTGTAGTGCCGTTCGGACAAGCTTCAGCAAAATTAGCTGACGGTACGTATGATATTAACTACGTAATACAAAAAGCGGAAAACGAGTCAGCTTCAATGGCAAATGATTATTTTGAAAAGCCAGCTAAGTTAGTTGTAAAAAATGGTGAGATGAAAGTTCAAGTTCCAATGAACCATAGTGCTTGGATTACAGAATTTAAAGCACCGGAGAATGGAAATTTTGTTGATGCAAAAGTAGTGAGTAAGGACGAAGGGGCTGATAAAAGAACGGTTGAATTTAAAGTTGATGATCTATCAAAGCCGTTGGGAGTAAAAATTCATGTTGTTGTACCAAGTGCAAACTATGACCACCACTATACAATTCGTTTTGCGTTTGATGCAAATGTAAAAGCTGTAGGTGGCGATAACGGTGTAGTTGCTGCAACAAAAAATAATGACCAAGCGAAAACAGATACACAAGTAAAAGAAGAAAAAACGAAAGTAGAGAATAAAGAAGCGAATAAAGAAACAAATGAGAGTGGAAAAGCTGAAAAAACAGATAATCCAAAAACGGGAGACGAAGCACGTATCGGATTCTTTGCAGCGTTACTTCTTGTTTCAGGTGTTTTCTTAATTCGTAAAGCGAAGCTAAACAAATAAATATTTCGAAGGGTGATGAATATATGTTTAAACAATTTAAAATGATTATTGCCGTATTTGCTGTTTTATTTACGTTTATCGCAACACTAGGTTCACAAGATGCAAAGGCTGCTACAAAACTAGCTGATGGGAAATATAATATTGCTTTTACTGTATGGAAAGGCGATAAAGATGAATCATCTAGAATGAATAGTTATTTTGAAAGCCCAGCAACATTAACAGTTAAAAATGGAAAACAATATGTTTCATTTAAAGTGAAAGATAGTTCCTCTGTTAAAAGTTTCCAAGTAGAAAAAGATGGTCAATTTATAGAAACAACCGTGTTAAGTGAAAACAAAACAGATAATACTAGAGTTGTAGAATTTGAAGTTGCTGACTTGTCAAAAAAACTAAACGGCAAGGTGAAAATTAATATCCCAATTATTAATTACAATGCTTCATATGATATTCGCTTTGTATTTGATGGGAACAGTGTTAAATAATTAATTTTTTATAAAGGAGCGTTATTTCATTGAACAAGTATCTTAAGATTGTTGTTGCAATGTGTCTAATGATATTTACATTTGTATCAACATTACAACCACTTGCAGTTCAAGCAGCTACCAAGTTAGCTGACGGTGAATATTCAATTGGCTTCAAAGTTTTAAAAGATACATCAGATGAAGAATCGATGATGAATCAATATTCAGTAAGCCCGGGAACTTTAAAAGTGAAGGATGGGAAAAAGAAAGTATCCTTTACATTAACGAATAGTTCATGGATTACGAAGTTTGAAACAGAAAAAGCAGGCCAACTTGTTGAGACAAATGTAATTAGTGAAGATAAAGAAAAAGATACAAGAGTAGTAGAATTTGATGTGGAAGATGTAGAGAAGGTATTAAATGCAAAAGTAAAAGTAGATATTGATTTTTTAAATTATCATCATGACTATGATGTGCGCATTGTCTTTGATCAAAATAGTATTAAACCCGTTCATGTAGAAAAGCCAAATGAAAAAGAGGACCCAGCTAATAAGCCAGATCCAAATGAAAAACCTGATCCGAGTCAGAAGCCCGACCAAAAGCCTGACCCAGATCAACAACCAAATTCTAACACAATTACAGATGGTGAGTACAGCATTCCATTTAAAGTGTTCAAAGATCAAACAGATGAAGAATCCAAGATGAATAGTTACATGGTAAATCCAGGAGTATTAAAAGTAGAAAATGGTAAGAAAAAAGCCGTTATAATACTAAAAAGTAGCTCATTAATTAAAAATTTCCAAACGGAAAAAGATGGTGCATTTGTTGATGCAAAAGTAGTGAGTGAGGATAAGGAAAAAGATACAAGAGTAGTAGAGTTTGAAGTAAACGATTTATCTAAAAAACTAAATACAAAAGTATTTATCGAAATGGCATCAAGAAATTATAAGCAAACGCATGATGTACAACTTTTATTTGAACAAGATAAACTTGAAAAAATTAAAAATGAAGAGAAAAAACCAGAAGTAGAAAAACCAGAAGTAGAAAAACCAGAAGTAGAAAAACCAGAAGTAGAAAAACCAGAAGTAGAAAAACCAGACGATAATAAAAATCCAGATGCTGAAACAATTAAAGATGGTGAATACAGCATCAATTTTAAAACATTAAAAGATCAAACAGAAGAAATTTCAATGATGAACACATATACAAAAAGTCCAGGTGTGTTAAAAGTAAAAGATGGTAAGAAGTATGTATCCTTTACGTTAACGAATAGTGCTTGGATTACAAAGTTTGAATTTGAGAAAAATAGTTCGTTTGTTGATGCAAATGTAATAAGTGAAGATAAAAAAGCTGATACACGCGTAGTGGAAGTAGAAGTACCGGATTTATCGGAAAAGTTAAATGCAAAAGTAAAAGTAGATATCGATTCAATGAATTATCACCATTTTTACGATATTCAATTTGCATTTGATAAAGGTAGCATTAAGCCGTTAAATAACCAAGGCGGAAACGACAACCAAGGCGGAAACGACAACCAAGGCGGAAACAATAACCAAGGTGGAAACGACAAGCAAGGCGGAAACAATAACCAAGGTGGAAACGACAAGCAAGGCGGAAACGACAACCAAGGTGGAAACAATAACCAAGGCGGAAACAACAACCAAGATAATAACACAACAATTGATCCAAAAGCTCTTAAAGATGGTGAATACAGCATTGGCTTTAAAGTGTTAAAAAATCAAACAGATGAAATCTCAATGATGAACACATACACAAAAAGTCCAGGTGTATTAAAAGTAAAAGATGGTAAGAAATATGTATCGTTTACATTAACAAATAGTACATGGATTACGAAATTTGAATTTGAGAAGAATGGTTCTTTCGTTAATACAAAAGTGTTAAGTGAAAATAAAGAACAAAATACAAGAGTAGTAGAAGTAGAAGTAAACGATTTGTCTAAAAAATTAAATGCAAAAGTAAAAGTAGATATTGATTCAATGAATTATCACCATGTCTACGATGTTCAATTTGTATTTGATCAAGATAGTATTAAAGCTTTAGGGAATCAAGGTGGAAGCGACAAGCAAGGCGGAAACAACAACCAAGGCGGAAACAATAACCAAGGTGGAAACGACAACCAAGGCGGAAATGATAACCAAGGTGGAAATAATAAACCGAAAGTAATAGTTGATCCGAAAAATTTAGTAGACGGTCAATATGATATTACATTTAAAGTATTAAAAGATAAAACAGATGAGATTTCAAAGATGCATGACTATGTTGTAAATCCAGCGAAATTAATCGTAAAAGATGGTAAAAAATACATTGAGATGACGCTGAAAAATAGCGTGTGGATTACGAAATTCCAAACGGAAAACAATGAGCTATTCGCTGATGCGAAAGTAATAAGCGAAGATAAAAATGCAAATACGCGAGTAGTACAGTTTGAAGTAGAAGATCTATTTAAAAAATTAAACGCAAAAGTAAAGGTAGACATCGATGAGATGAACTACCATCATTTCTACGATGTACAAATTCAATTTGATACAAATAATATCGGTGCGTTAGGAACTATTAAAGAGGATCCAAAAAATGAACCAAAAAATCCAGTGACTACACCGAAAGTAGATAATGTAAAAACAGTAGGTAATCCTGATTTTAATCGAAATGCAGATGATAAGAAGAAAAACAATGCTACAGATAATGATGCAAAAAAAGAGAAAAACTCAAAAACTGCAGATACAGCACAACTTGGTTTATACATGGTGTTACTGCTAGGTTCACTTGCTTTACTAGTTCGTAAATATAGAGCGGGTAGATTGTAATTTTTGGAGTCTTGATGCATGTTCGCGTGCATCAAGACTTGTTTCATATTGTATGGAAAGGAGTGGTGATTGAGAGTGAAGAAAATTGCAAGTGTACTAATGGCTATCATTTTGTTAATGAGTATAGCCGGGTGCTCATCACCCAAAAAAGAAACAGCAAAGCAGGTAAAGAGTGAGAGTAAAGAGCGCATTGTTGCAACAACAGTGGCTGTTACTGAAATTATGGATGCGTTAGAAGTAGATTTAGTCGGCGTTCCAACAAGTTCTAAAACTTTACCAAAGCGATATAAAGGTTTACCTGAAGTTGGGAATCCAATGAGTCCAGATATGGAAAAGGTAAAATCATTAAAGCCGTCAGAAGTATTATCTGTGACAACACTTGAATATGAATTAAAGCCAGTTTTTGATGGTGTGGGTATGAAAGTAAACTTTTTAGATTTAACAAGCTTGAAAAATATGCAAAATTCTATTAGCGATTTAGGTAAGAAATATGGACGTGAAAAGCAGGCTGAAGAAGTTGTAACTAAGTTAGATAAAAAGGTTGCTAGCATTCAAAAAGAAGTAAAAGGAAAGAAAGAACCGACAGTACTTATTTTGTTAGGTGTGCCAGGAAGTTATTTAGTAGCAACAGAGCATTCTTATATTGGAGATTTAGTGAAACAACTAGGTGGTAAAAACATTGTACAAGGTGAACGAGTAGAGTATTTAGCTTCTAATACAGAGTACTTAAAGAAAGCTGATCCAGATATTATTTTACGAGCAGCTCATGGTATGCCTGATGAAGTTGTAAAAATGTTCAATAAAGAATTTAAAGCGAATGACATTTGGAAGCACTTCGCTGCAGTTAAAAATAACCGTGTTTACGATTTAGAAGAGCGTTTATTTGGAACGACAGGCAATTTAGCAGCAATTGAAGCGTTAGATGAATTGAAAAAAATGATGTATCCGTGATGCATTTTAATATAAAGGAAGAGTGGAATGAATAAAAAAACTTGGAGTTTCCTCATTGTTACTGCATTGCTTATTGTTATGACATCATTGTCAGCGATGAAAGGGAGTTTAGAAGTAGGTATTGTTGAGCTTGTACAAGGGATATTTACAGGGGGAAATGAAGATGTTGAAGTGATTAAAGATTTACGTTTCCCACGTATTATTATTGCACTATTTACTGGAGCAGCTCTGGCTGTTTCAGGTGTGCTTTTTCAAGCTGTTATGAAAAATCCACTTGCTGATGCTGGTGTAATCGGGATATCTTCTGGAGCAAGTTTTATGACACTCGTTATTATTACGTTGTTTCCACAATTATTTTTCTGGACACCAGTATTCGCATTTTTAGGCGGTGCGCTTGCGTGTTATCTCGTTTACTCTTTTTCATGGAAGTCTGGATTAAGTCCACTCCGCATTATTTTAATTGGTATTGCTATTAATGCAATGTTTACTGGATTAAATGAATCATTCGTTACGATTTGTGGATATTTTATTAAGAGTATTAAGCAAACGACGACTTCTAACATAACAATGAAGACGTGGGGCGATGTAGAAATAATGGTGACTTATGGAACGATTGGTCTTATTCTTGCTCTGTTCGTAGGAGCTTGGTGTAACTTATTATCGCTACAAGATAAGACTGCGAAAAACTTAGGCTTGCACGTGACGAGAGTTCGTCTTATTATTTCTGCCATTGCAGTACTCTTAGCGGCAGTATCAACAGCGATTGCAGGTGTTATTGCTTTTGTAGGATTACTTGTTCCGCATATTTCAAGACAATTAGTCGGTTCAGACCATAAAGTATTAATTCCATTTTCTGCTCTTGCAGGGGCGTTATTAATTTTGACGGCAGATACAATTGGAAGGTTAATTGTGCCACCTAATGAAATTCCAGCAGCAACAATTATGGCAGTTATTGGTGGTCCATTCTTAATATTCTTGCTTAGAAAGAGTGATAAAGTTCATGGAAATTAAAAATGTAACCTTTTCATACGATAACGTAACAAATCGTTTAAAGTCTGTTAGTAGTGAAATAGAAATTGGGAAAATTACAACAATTATTGGCCCAAATGGATGTGGGAAATCAACATTACTTAGTGTTATGTCTAGAAATCACGCTCCTAGCAGTGGAGAAGTAATACTTGATGGGAAAGCGATTAGTGAATATAAACCGAAAGAGTTTGCTAGAAAGTTAGCTGTTGTCCATCAACAAAATGAGGCTCCAGCAGATATTACAGTGGAAAAGCTAATAAGCTTTGGGCGTATGCCATATAAAAATATTTTCTCTCCGCAAACAGATGAAGATAGAGAAGCGATTGAGCGTGCACTAGTATGTACGAATTTACAAAGTAAGCGTGATAAGCCAATTTATGCTTTATCAGGCGGAGAGAGACAGCGAGTTTGGATTGCAATGACATTAGCTCAAAATACACCAATGCTTTTCTTAGATGAGCCGACAACATATTTAGATATTTATTATCAGATAGAAATATTAGAGTTAGTGAAAGAGTTAAATGAAGTGTATGGACTAACGATTGTAATGGTATTACATGATATTAATCAAGCCATTCGTTACAGTGATCATATTATCGTTATGAAAGATGGAGAGATTGTTACGAAAGGTAATCCTAATGATGTAATAACAGAAGAAATGGTTAAAGCAATATATGGTGTAGATGTCGTTGTAAAGCAGGATGAAGATACAGGACTATACATGGTACCAATGGGAATCTAAAGGCTGAGCATAATCCGTTTTGAGGTGATAATTTGAATAGTAAGAAAGAACGGAAAAAGAATTCATTTTTTCAACGCATACTTACCATTGTGTTTTTAGGAATCTTTTTCTATTCAATGTATGAATTGGGTGGGATTTTCATGGATTATTATGAAAATCGTAAAGTAATGGCTGAAGCGCAACATATTTATAAGAGAAGTCCAATGGAAGAAAAATCAGAGGATGGGGAAGTACGTAAGCAGTTTCAAGCTCTCCAAAAAATTAATCCGGAGATAGTTGGATGGATTACGATGGATGATACACAAATTAATTATCCAATCGTTCAAGCGAAGGATAATGATTACTATTTATTTCGTAATTACAAAGGTGAAGATATGAGAGCAGGAAGCATTTTTATGGACCATCGTAATGATGTGAAATCTCAAAATCGAAATACGATTTTATATGGCCATCGTATGAAAGACGGTTCTATGTTTGGTAGTTTAAAAAAAATGTTGGATGAAGAATTCTTCATGTCCCATCGTAAATTATATTACGATACATTATTTGAAGGATACGATGTTGAAGTTTTTTCAGTATATACGACAACAACGGACTTTTATTACATTGAAACGGATTTTGAAAATGATGCAGCATATACATCGTTCTTAAAGGAAATTCAAGAAAAATCACTGTACAAAACGGATACGGAATTGACGGCTAATGATGAAATTGTAACACTTTCTACATGTGACTATGCGCTTGATCCAGAGGCTGGAAGGCTAGTTGTACATGCAAAATTAGTGAAAAGAAATTAAAGAAAAAGTATAGAATATGAGAAGTGATAGCGCTCCTCATATTCTATACTTAAAAAATAACTGTTTTTACTGTGCTGCAGCCATTGGCATACGTACAACTTTTACATCATAGTAAGCAATTTTATTATCAAGAATATATTCTGGCATTCCGCCTTGATGTGAGTGAGCATCTTTAAATGCTGAGCTCTTTGTCCAACCTTGGAAATCTTCTTTTGCATTCCAGCGAGTGCTAATTGTTACTTCATCATAATCAACTGTATTTTGCGTTAAAAGAACTTCTAATCCTAAAAATCCTGGCATCGTTTCAACTTTACCTACTTTATTAAAACGCTCAATTAATTTATGTCCATTTCCCTTTGTAATTTTAGCTGTATTTGTAACAATAATCATGTGTATTCCTCCTATAAATCTAGCTATATTTTCAAGAACTCATATACATTAAATGATAATGAAAATCATTATCATTGTCAATAGCAATAATGAAATATATAAATTTTTTTTGAAAGTATGATGTTTATTTCATAAGTTAGTAAATATATTGCGATTAGGTGTAAGGCTGAGCGGGTTGTACTAGCAAAGCGATAATATGGTATAGTGAAACGAGGCTGTTTTTCGGCCTCGTTTTTTACATGCTTCCTACTAATAGAAAGCATTCAAATGGAAAGGAAGACATTACATGCGATCTGAAGTAACTATAAAAATAAAACCGAAATTTATAAAAGAAATTAAAAGTGGATATCCGCTTATTTTAAAAGATGCAATTCAAAATTTAAACGATATTCGTGAAGAAGGGACAATCATCAAAGTAGTAGATGAGAAGAACCAATTTATCGGAAAAGGCTATTATGGAAAACAAAATAAAGGATACGGCTGGATTTTAACGAGAAAAGAGAGTGAACAAATTAATCAATCTTTCTTTGAAAGTAAAATCAAATCTGCCTTACATAAACGAAAACAGTTTTACAAATCAAATGATACGACAGCATTCCGTGTCCTAAATGGTGAAGGTGATGGTCTTGGCGGCTTAATCATCGATTATTATGACGGTTATTACGTAGTGAGCTGGTATAGTGAAGGGATTTATACTTTTAGAGATGAAATCATAGCGGCACTTCAAAAAGTAGCAAACTTTAAAGGTATTTATGAGAAAAAGCGTTTTGATACGAAAGGGAAATACATTGAAGGCGATGATTTCGTAGCAGGAGAGCGCGGTGAGTTCCCACTTATCGTAAAAGAGAATGGTGTGAACTTTGCGGTTTATTTAAATGACGGAGCAATGGTTGGTGTATTTTTAGATCAGCGTAACGTTCGAAAACAAATTCGTGATACATATGCACAAGGAAGAACTGTGTTAAATATGTTCTCTTATACAGGTGCTTTCTCTGTATTTGCAGCACTTGGTGGAGCGACTAAAACAACGAGTGTGGACCTTGCAAATCGTAGTTTAAGTAAAACGATTGAACAATTTAGTGTCAACGAAATTGATTACGAAGCACAAGATATTATTGTAGAAGATGTATTCCTTTACTTTAAATATGCTGCGAAGAAAAAAATGAAGTTCGATATGGTTGTATTAGATCCTCCAAGCTTTGCACGTTCTAAAAAGTATACATTTAGCGCAGCGAAAGATTATAAAAACTTATTAAAAGAAACGATCGCGATTACAGAAAATAACGGTATTATCGTTGCTTCTACAAATTGTAGCGCATTTGATATGAAAAAGTTTAAAGGCTTTATCGATACTGCATTTAAAGAAATGAACGGTAAATACAAAATATTAGAAGAACATTCTTTACCAGAAGATTTTCGTACAATTGATCAATTTAAAGAGGGAGACTACTTAAAAGTAGTTTTCATCGAAAAAATTAAAGGCTAATAAAGAAAAAGGAGCTCGGGTTTACTTGAGCTCCTTTTCTTATTGAACGATATTTTGTACTCTACCGACTTGCCCGTCCTGCAATCGCACTTTAATGCCATGCGGATGGGAAGAGGAGTTTGTTAAAATATCTTTTACAATTCCACGTGTTAATTTGCCTGTTCGTTGATCTTGTTTTAATACAATATCAACTTCAAGACCGGGTGCGATATTAGAACGTTTTTGTCCGTTCATTTATACACCTGTACGTCTACGTTGGTTGTTTGTTTTTTTCGTTTGTTGGTTTTGTAATTTTTTCGTTTCTTGGCTTTGACTTTTTGCATTTTGGCCATTTCCATTTCCTTGCTTTTTCTTAGCAAGTTGTTCGCGCATTAAATCAGCTAAGCTTACTTTTTTATTCTCTGACATGATAAGTCTCCTTTATATAAAGTTAATTATGAACAATCGTAGTGAATTTCATCATATCATTGTTAAGGAAGGAAGGGAAGTTGGTTTGAAAATTCATATAATTGTTTCCAGTCTGTAGTAGTTACGATACAATTGAATTGTTAACGTTTGTAAAAAGGGGATAGAAATATGTCACATCATATTTTATTAGTTGAAGATGATATCTCAATTCAAGAGATGGTGGAAAAGTATTTAATAAAAGAGGGCTTTCAAGTTACAATCGCGTCTGATGGAGAAGAGGGAGTAAATACATATTTAAAAGGTTCATTTGATTTGATTATCCTCGACATTATGATGCCAAAGCTAGATGGCTTAGAGGTTGTACGAATCATTCGAGAAAAAAGTGCCGTTCCAATTTTAATGATGTCAGCAAAAGATACAGATGTTGATAAAGCTGTTGGATTAGGACTTGGGGCAGATGATTACATTTGTAAGCCATTTTCTATGATTGAATTAGCTGCACGTGTAAAAGCGGGTATTCGGAGGTCTACAAAATATTCGACTACGGAAACAACAGAAAAGATGATTCAGATTGGTGATTTAACAATCGATCCAATTAATTTTACTGTAGAAAAAAACGGGAACCCTCTCAAACTTACTTTAAAAGAATTTGAGATTTTAAAACTGTTCGTAAAGAATCAAAATCGTGTATTTACAAAAGCACAAATCTATACGTTAGTTTGGAATGAAGAGTATTACGGTGATGATAACGTTATTAATGTTCATATGAGAAGATTGCGTGAGAAAATTGAAAGTGATCCATCTAATCCAGAATATATTAAAACGTTATGGGGCATCGGCTATAAGTTGGAAGTGATGTAATATGACCAATCTGTTAATGGGCATTATTTTTATATTGTTATGTATCATTTACATACAATATAAGATGAGAAAAAATAGTAGCAAAAACTTACGATACACATATGAAAAATTAGAAAGTATTGTAAATGAAAAAACAGGCGAGACGTTACTCGTTATGACAGATGATCTAGAATTGCAAAAATTATTAGTGGCAATTAATCAATTATTAGATGCAAAACAGAAAACGAATGCAGATCATGCAAAAGTAGAAATTTCGATGAGAAAAATGCTTTCAAATATTTCGCATGACTTGAAAACACCACTAACAGTTATTCTTGGATATACAGAAATGTTAAATAAGGATAAAACGATAAGTGAAGAAGAACAGAAAATATTACTTGAAAAGGTTCATATAAAAACGCTGGAAGTGATGGAACTAATTCATAAGTTCTTTGATTTAGCAAAATTAGAATCTGGTGACAAGGCAATAGAGATAACAAAAGTAAATATGAATGAAGTTTGCCGCGAGAAGATTTTATCTTTTTATGATTTAGTGACGACGAAAGGATTTCATGTTCATATTGATATACCTGAAAGAAATATATATGCACTTGGAAATACAGAAGTATTAGGCAGAGTGTTAAATAATTTAATATCAAATGCAATTACATATGGAGAGGCTGGAAAGACACTCGGTATGACGTTAAGAGATGATGAAACGAGTGTGTATATAGACGTATGGGATAAAGGAAAAGGAATTGATGAATCTCATATTGATAAAGTGTTTGAGCGTATGTACACACTTGAAGATTCGAGAAATAGATTGTACCAAGGAAGCGGTTTAGGGTTAACGATTACGAAAAGACTGGTGGAAGCGATGGATGGAAAAATTCATCTTTCTAGTAAGCCGTATGAAAAAACAATTTTTACAGTTGCATTAAAAAAGATGCAGTTTTAGCTTGTAGAGAAGTAGATTCTACAAGCTTTTTTTTCAGCGTAAGGAATTTGTAAGAAACGGGTAAGAAAAAAGAGATTTCCGTTGTCTATTATAAAAATATAAAGTAGTGCGAAAGGGGAAAGTGACATGACCTATATATTAAAAACGAATCAGTTAACGAAAGTGTTTAAAGGGAAAGAAGTTATTTCTAGCGTTAACATGCATGTGAAAAAAGGAGAGATATACGGTTTCTTAGGACCGAATGGTGCTGGTAAAACAACAATTATGAAAATGATTGCAAATTTAATAAAACCGACGAGCGGCGATATTGAAATTTTCGGTGAGAAGTTAACAGACACATCTTATGAAGTATTAAAAAGAATGGGAACAATTATCGAATATCCAATCTTTTATGATAAATTAACGGCGAAGGAAAACCTAGAATTACATTGTGAATATATGGGCTATTACGATAAAAACGGCATTGATCATGCTTTACATTTAGTGAAACTACACGGCATAGACAATAAAAAAATAAAAGATTTTTCATTAGGGATGAAACAACGACTCGGTATTGCAAGGGCAATCGTGACAAAGCCAGAATTGCTCATTTTAGATGAACCAATTAACGGTTTAGATCCAATTGGTATTAAAGAGTTACGAGACTTATTTAAAATGCTCTGCAAAGAATACGGTATTACATTATTAGTTTCTAGTCATATTTTAGGTGAGATGGAACTAATGGCGGATACAATTGGTGTGATTCAAAATGGAAAACTAATAAAAGAAGTTTCAATGAAGAGTATTAACGGAAAACAAACAGAGTACATTGAAATCACTGTTCCTGATGTGAAACGTGCAGCTTATATTTTAGAAGATAAACTTGGTATAAAAAACTACAAAATAATGAGTGGAACCATGATTCGTGTGTATGATACGTCAGCGTCTCAGCAGGCCATTTCAAAAGCACTTATTATGAACGATGTGGAAATTGAAAGTATTAATAAGAAACATAGTTCCTTAGAAGAATATTTCTTAAATGTAATGGATGGAGAGGGTATTCATGCTTAATGGACTGTGGCTGAACCTGGTAAGTGGATTTATCGTAATGCTAATAAGTGGAATTTTATATTATAGAAAACCAGAGCGGAAATGGTTGTTCATTGTACTAGTGATAGGAATGTTAAGCTTCGTTACTGCTGGAATTAGAATGTTAGCAGCGTAGAGACAGGTATATAAAGAATGGAGGCGTGGTTTATATGTTTAAATTAATGAAGCTTGAATGGAAGAAACATCAATTATCTAGTTACTTTAAAAGTGTAGCAATTTGTATTATAGCAATTTTCGCTGTAGTAAGCCTTATGGCATTGGGAATGAAAGCCGAGGGAGACGTGCTCTTCTCTGACTTCACACAGAACATGGCTTTAGCAAATATTTTTATTAGGATAACATTCATTATTTTTAGTTCGGTCATTTTATCACGTTTAGTAATTGATGAGTATAAGAACAAAACGATACAACTATCATTTATGTATCCGCTACAAAGGAAAATGCTAATGAGTGCGAAATTAACAATTGTTTTTTGTTTTTGTTTTGTGAGCACGATTATCGCGACTTTCATTATTAGTTTGCTCGTATATTTTGTGAGTCCAATGATGGGACTGATTGAAACACCTGCTACGATAGGTGAAATAATAGCTATCGTTCCAGGTACTATTATAAGTGCATTTATGATATCTGGGATAAGTTTAATTCCTTTGTTTTTTGGAATGAGAAAGAAATCGACACCGACAACGATTACTTCGGCAGTAATAATTGGTATGCTGATTAGTGGTAACTTTGGTTCTGGAAATGGTCAAGTAAGTATGTTTGATTTTATAGCTATCCCAATAGTGCTCTGTTTATTAGGAATTTTCATTAGTTATCTATCGTTTCGTAAAATCGACAAGATCGATGTGGCGTGAAGCAAGCCTAAAACAAAAAACGAACTGGGGTATGAATGGTGAAAAAAATAATAGTAATTGCAATATTATTCATTACAATTGCTAGTGTAGTTTTTGGTATTAAGGTATTTCAGGGGAAAGATTTTAAGAAAGAAAAGTCTTTTGAGATAAATAATATAAAAGCAATAGAAGTAGACATTGAAAACTGGAATCTTGAATTTAAAAGTACAGACGCTAATAAAATAGTAATTTCCGCTCAAGGTGAACAAGCAGATAAAGAGATAGATCCCGTCAAAATAGAAAATGATGAAAATAAACTTGTGATTAAGCAAAAACAAAAGGTGAACAGATTTTTTTATGGTTTTACGTTTAGGAAGAAAAATAGTATATCTATAGCTATTCCGAAGAAAGAAATAGATAAAATTGTATTAAATAATAAATCGGGTGATGTGAAAATAAACGATATAGTAGTAAAAAGCATCGTGACAAGAGGCAAATCTGGAGATGGAATGATTACAGGACTATCGGCAGAGAAGGGTGAATTTACATCCGAAAGCGGGGATTTAATGTTAAAAGATAGTTCATTACAAGAAGTAAATATAACTTCCACTACTGGTGATAATTATGTAAAAAATGTAAAAAACGAAAATATGAACATCACTTCAACATCTGGGGAAGTATTACTGAAAGATATGACAGAAGGAAAATCATTATTTGTAGAAACAAAATCAGGGGATATTGGCGTACGGTATAAAGGTGTCCCGGCATCATTGAAGCTTATGGCTAAAAGTAATTCGGATGACGTAATAGTGGATTTAAAAGGATTTAAGAAAGATAAAAGTACAGAAAAAATAAAAGTAGGAACCATTGGTGATGCAAAAAACAAAGTGGAGATTTTAAGTAAGACAGGGGTAATTTATATCGATTAAAATATAAATGAAAGGAGGACTATTATGCTACGTCTTATGAAGCTAGAAATGAAGAAGTTTAAGCTTGGATGGTATGTAAGGAGAGCGATTATTGCAAATATCGCTATACTGGCATTACTGATTTTTACGAGCATCGTTTCTCAAATAGAAGGAGATCCAGAAATGAGAGATCCACAGATGGTTTTGTTAATGGCTAGTACATTAGTAAGAGCAACATTTATTATTTTTGGTAGTGTGTTAATCGCAAGGTTAATAATTGGTGAATATAAAAACAAAACAATACTACTTATGTTTTCTTATCCTATTAATCGGAAGAAAATGATGATTAGTAAGTTGGTTATTACAGCAATATTAACATTTATAACAGTTATTGTATCTAACATTTTAGTAGTAGGAGTTTTCTTTGGGATAGATAGCTATTTTTCAATTCTTCCTAATTCATTCACAATAGATCAATTGAAGCAAGAAGGGATAAACCTTGTTCCTTTAGCCGTTGCAACTGCGGGAATAAGTTTAATCCCACTATATTTCGGAATGCGTAAACGTTCAGTGCCAACTACAATTGTTTCATCCCTTATCGTTGTATCAATTGCAATGAATAGCACTACGTTTTCTGTAGCGACTTTTCTTCCCCTTCAACTAGCACTCGCAGCAATTGGAGTTGTGATTGCATATTACGGAATTAAAAATATAGAGAAGGAAGATATAACTGTATGACAAGAATAAGAAAAAAGAGTTGGCGTTACACCAACTCTTTTTTGTATATGTATGCTTCGTTACTACTCTGTAAATTTAGAGTGTGTGCTTAAATACTCTTGCACTCCTGGAGAAATATTAAAGTTATTAGGACTTTTATATTCGATAGTAAACTCTCCGTCTCTACTTGTCTCAAAGGAGATGGCATAGCTATTCATTTTAGCATCGTAAGAAGTGTTTTTGACTTCTGCATCTAGATTAAAATATTTTGTAATATATTCTTTTGATTCCGTAATTGCTGCTTGTTTTCCCCAAGGGGTACCATAATAGGTGAAATAAAGAGATACACTAATCACTCCAATAATAGAAGTTAGTAAAATAGTTCCCATAGCTATTTTTTTATTTTTTGTATTCAATTTGGTTACTCCTCTTCGTAATATGTATTCATTTTAATCTATCTTTTCCATAAAACAACCATTTAGAAAAAATAGTTTCACATGAAACAAGTTACAGAAAAAGACAAGATGTGTAAACACCTTGTCTTTTTTTGTTTTTACATTTTAGGAACTTCCATTCCGGCGGCAGCCCATTCTTCTTTTGCAGGACCATATACGCCAGGAACTGTTAAGCCAGCTTGCCTCATTAAAACCGTCATTTGTCCGCGGTGGTGATTTTGATGATTAATAAGTGTCATTAAAAATATAGAATTCGGCATAGGACGACCAAAGAAATCATTAATAGTTGCTAAATCTTTATCATTCCATTCGCTTTGAAGTGCTTCAACGAAAGCTGCATTCACTTTATGGTATTCATTTGCAATTTTTTTTGCAGAAGTTGGAACAGGATAATCTTTCGTTTCTCCTTCAAACTTTAGGCCTGTGCCAGATAGTATAACAGGAATTGCCGTTACGATATGCCAAGCAACTCTTCCTAATGTCCAATGCCCAGGCGCAATTTCTTGTGATAAAGATGCATCGGTTAATGAATTAAGCATTTTCTGAGTAGACTCTGCTTCGTATGTCCATGATTGAAAGAAGCCTTCAATTGTTTGGTACATTGTTATCCCTCCTATTTTTGTTCATAGATTAAATTCGTGAGAGATAATATAATCCCTGTTCCACAAGAAATAATTAATTAAGTATTTGCTACAATATGAAAATAATTAGAAAATATTTGTAAAAGTGTCAGGAAACGAATGTGTTCATTCGTATATATAATGAATAAAGAATGGGATAAAGAGTGGTGATAAGGGTGAAGGATATAGAAATAGTAGAAGGTCTTCGAAAACAAGACATGTTAGCATTACATACAGCAATTGATCGATATGGGGATTTAATTTATAAGGTGGTTCATAGTGTTTTAGATACGGCACAGAGCAAGGTATTAGTGGACGAATGTGTTGACGATATTTTATTAATCGTTTGGTACAACATTAGTAGTTATGATGAAAATCGTGGGAAGTTTAGAAACTGGCTTATATCTGTCGCTAAGTTTAAAGCTATTGATTATAAACGAAAAAGTAATAAGGCTTATCAATTACAAGAGCTTCAGCAAGAAATATATGAAGATAGAAAAAATGTCAATTTAACAAAAGAAGAGCGAGATTATAATTTTTACGTTTTAATTAAAGAATTGAATGAAGAAGATAAGGAAATTTTTATAAAAAGGTATTTAGATGAATATAGCGTACAAGAAATAGCGCTTGAATTCGGTATGACACGAGATACGGTATATAGCAGGCTTTCAAGAGGGAGAAAGAAATTGAAGAAGCTGTTGGGGGGAAAGAAATGAATAAAGAAAAGTTACTTCAGGAATTAAATAACTTGCAGTATAGCGATAATTTTGTAGATGATTATAGAAATGATGAGAAAATAGATAAAAAGAAAATAAATCGTACAAAAGAAGTTGTAACAAAAACAATTTTAATGAAACGTTGTTATGAGGTTGTACAAGAAGAGTTACAGGGAAGCGAAGAGATTTTATATAGTATGCTTGTCGAAAATCCTCGTGTGAAAAATTGGCAGACAGGCACAGCCATGACATTAGGGGTAGGCGTTCTTGCGATGAACTTCGGTATTAATAATGTGCTAATCGTTACAAATAAACGGTTGTATGTATTTTTTGTGGATCGTTATTATAATGAAGTTGATATAAAAGTATGTGTATTAAATGAAATAGCTTCTATGAGAACAATATTAGACCGTAAAGGTGGGAGTGAATTTCTACATATAAAGTATAAAAATGATAAGGAGTACGTATTATTGGGAAATGCTGATGATTACAGAGAGTTATTTCAAATAGTAGGTAGACTGAAAGTAGCAAATGGAATAGAACTAAAATTACAGGATAAGAAATTAAAGAGAAAGTTAACTTTAAAACGAAGTGTATTCAATATAATCATGTATGCACTTGTTATATATATTCTGTACAAAGCTTATATTAATTTTATGCCATAATAGGAAAAGACGGCTTCATATATATGAAGCCGTCTTTTAATTAACTTTCTTCCCACTCTTCCTCATCAACCATAAGAAATAAGGTGCCCCAAGTACAGCAACGACAAGGCCAGAGGGAATTTCTTTCGGATATGCGATTGTACGTCCAAGTAAGTCAGCAACAGAAAGAAGGATTGCTCCAAACAGAGCGGAACAAACGAATAATCTTTGATGATTCATACCAACAACAATTCTTGCTAAGTGAGGAGCGACAAGGCCTAAAAAGGCGATTGTACCGACAGCCGCGATATTTATAGATGCAAGAAGTGTCGCTAGTACAATTAGAGCAAGACGCGTTTTATTTACAGGCTGTCCGAGTCCAGTTGCTAAATCGTCTCCAAGTACAAGGACATCAAGTTGTTTCATTAAGAAAAAGATAATTGGTATAAGAATAAGTGATGGATATAGAATGATATTTTCTAAGTGATTCCATCCTCTTGCATACGTACTGCCTGATAGCCATGTTAAAGCAGCAGCAACATTCAAATTCGCTCTAACGATAAAGATTTGAATAATTGCTGAGCCGAGAGCCGAAATACCAATCCCTATTAAAGCAAGAGCTGTTGGACTAAATCCTGCTTTCCATGAGAAGAAGAGGACAATTCCAACTGCAAGTAGTCCGCCGATAAATGCACCAATTGGTAGGAAGAAACCTGGAAGTGCAGGGAAAACATACATAATAGTTAAAGCACCGACACCTGCTCCAGACGAAATACCAATAATCGAAGGGTCGGCAAGTGGGTTTCGTAATATTCCTTGGAAGACAAGCCCACTTATTGCAAGGCATGCGCCAGCAATAGCGGCAACGAGCATTCTTGGTAAACGAAGGTTCATCATCATATTTTTATCAAATTGCGTTAATTGCCCTGTTATAACATTTGTAATGCTTTCGATATAAGCATTACTACCGATTGTAACACCAAGAGCAATCGTCACAATACAAAGCGTGATAGATATGATGATTACCTTTTTATAAGAGTAATAGCGGGAACTAGCTCCAGCTGCATTCGCACCGTTATCATTCATATATTGTTTCGACTTCATCATACGATACACTAAATAAATAAGCCAAGGTGACCCAATCATTGCTGTGACTGCTCCAACAGGAAGTTCTGCACCAGTTGGATCTATTAATCTACCGACGACATCTGCCCCAAGTAATAATACTGCTCCCCATAAGAATGAGGAAAGAAGAAGAGTAAAGTGTTGCCGGTAACCAATAAGGCGCATTAAGTGTGGTGCAACTAAGCCAACAAACCCAATCGGTCCAACGACAGTGACAATTACTGCTGTTAAAAAGATTGCAGCAATGAAGGCGATAAGACGTGTTACTGCTGTTTTTTCACCAAGAGAAACAGCAACATCGTCACCAAGTAAGAGGATGTTGAGTTTACGAGACATAAATAGTAAAACTAGGAAAGAAATAATGATAAATGGAAAAGCAAATTGAACGCCATCCCAGTTATTTTGGATAAGAGAGCCAGCTCCCCATAAAAATAAACCAGCCGTTTCATTTTCATAGAAAAGCTGCATCGTTCCAGTAAAAGCAGAAAGCATTAATGTAACGACCATCCCAGCTAGTGCCATTCTAAGTGGGGTTCCCTTTTTCCCACCAGAAATACGGTATACAAATAAAGCAGTAATAGCACCACCGATAAATGTGAAAAGAAGTGAGTTAATTTGCAGACCTTTCGGTAAGAAAATTGTAGCCGCTACTAGAAAGAAATATGCGCCAGAGTGAATTCCCATTGTACTTGATTCAGCAAGTGGGTTTTTTGTTAATGTTTGCAAAATGACCCCAGATGCAGCAAGAGCACCTCCAGCTAAAATAGCAATTACGGCTCTAGGTAATCGAAGCATGATTAAAGTTTGGTGCTCTAGTGATTGGTTCGGTGAGATAAGAGCATCGATAATCATACTATAGGAAATATTTGCTTGACCTTGTCCGATATGAATAAAGAAAAGGAGGAGCAAGAGAGCTGCTCCTCCTCCGAATACAAGACTTGCTCGAAGTGTATGTTGTAAGCTATTCATCGTGTAATCACTTCTTCGCTGTCATTACATCTGCTACTTGTGTTGCTAAAGATTTTGCAGACTCAGGACCACCGAAAATCCAAGTGTCGCCTTTTAATTTATACATTTTGTTTTCTTTTTTGAACTTTAATTCTTCCCAAGCAGGATTGCCTTTTAGTTGAGTGTCAAAAATGTTATCTTCATCCGCTACAATGTAAATGAAGTTTGAATCTTGTACACTTTGTAATGATTCTACAGTTGTTTGTTTGAAACCATCTGCCTCTGATTTACCCGCTTCAAAAGTGTTTGTTAAACCTAATTTTTTTGTAACTTGTAAAGCTGTAGAATTGTCAGTTAAGATGCGGAATGTTGGCACGTTTTTAGCAGTAAATGCTTGTGCCATTGCAATGTTTTTATCTTTTAAGCCTGCTTTGTCAATTTTTGCTTTTGCATCAGCAAATGTTTTATCCATATCAGCTAATACTTTTTTACCTTGTTCTTCTTTTCCAACAGCTTTTGCAATTTGTTTAAATGTTTCTGTCATTTCAGCAAAGTGATCGTTGTTGCTAGTTGATGGATCAAACATAACTGTAGGAGCAATTTGCTCTAATTCGTTTTTAATTGCTTTACCACGGAATGATGCTGTGATAATTAAATCTGGTTTTAGACGGCTAATTTCTTCTAAGTTTGGTTGTTGACGTGTCCCTACATCTACAACATCTTTACTCGGTTTTGTTTTTGTATTTACCCATTTATTATAATTCTTAATGTCTGCCATCCCTACTGGCTGAACACCAAGTGCTAATAAGTCTTCTGAATATACCCACTCAAGTACAACAACTTTTTTCGCTGGTTTATCTAACTTCGTTTCCCCTTCAGCGTGTTTAATTCTTATAGTTTGATTTTTATTGTCCGCTTTTGTTTCCTTTTTCTCCTCTTTTTGCTGTCCGCATCCAACAGCGAATAGAAGAATTACTATGAAAATACTGAGAATTTTCTTCATCTTCTGCCCCCAAATAAATTATTTAATTTGCAATGTACGATATTGAAAATCGTTATCAATTACAACATCCAAATCATACTATGATGATATTTTAAGTGTCAATATATTTTTAAAATTTTGACGAAAAATAACGAATTATACAGATTTCAATATATGAGGTTGAAATCTATATGTATATGAAAATGCAGAAAAGGAATTTCGTTTAAGCAGGAAGGCGAATGTACAAGCAAAAGGGAAGGGTGTCGCATGTAATAATTATTAGAATGTACGGAATAAAGTATTTCTTTATTATTGGATAGTTGTTTTATAATTCGTTGTTTGTACTGAAAAGATTGAATTTGAAGGAAGGGATCAACATGTCTTCATGGCTCAATAATACAAATGGATATTGTGGGTGTAATAATCAAAATGGTGTACATGTTGATTCATGTTGTTTTAGTTGCGATGGGACAGTACCTAAGCTTGGTCCAACAGGTCCAACGGGGGCAACCGGTTCAACAGGAGCAACGGGAGCAACCGGTGATACAGGCCCAACAGGAGCGACAGGAATAACAGGAGCAACAGGTCCAACGGGGGCAACCGGTGATACAGGCCCAACAGGAGCAACGGGAGCAACAGGTCCAACAGGAGCGACAGGAATAACAGGAGCAACGGGTCCGACGGGAGCAACCGGTGATACAGGCTCAACAGGAGCAACGGGAGCGACAGGGATAACAGGAGCAACAGGAGCAACAGGTCCAACGGGGGCAACCGGTGATACAGGCCCAACAGGAGCAACCGGCACAAGTATAACGGCAACATACGCATTTGCAAATAATACGTCGGGTACAGCAATATCGGTATTACTTGGTGGAACAAATGTCCCGCTTCCAAACAATCAGAATATCGGTCCAGGTATTACAGTGTCTGGGGGGAACACAGTATTTACGGCTGCAAATGCAGGGAATTATTATATTTCATATTCGATTAATATAACGGCTTCATTATTAGTCAGTTCGCGAATTACAATTAATGGGGCACCGCTTGCTGGGACGATCAATTCCCCTGCATTAGCAACCACATCGTTTAGTGCAACAATTATTACGACTCTTGCGGCGGGGAGTGCAATTAGTTTGCAATTATTTGGCTTGTTAGCTGTTGCGACGTTATCAACGACTACTCCAGGAGCGGTATTAACAATTATAAGACTAAGTTAAATAATAACTCTCTTACTCTTTTAAGAGTAAGAGAGTTTGTACATATAATAAGAAGTTAATGAGGTAAAGCATAGTTATATAAAAGTCAGAATATTATGATTGTAACGTTGTTATGACTATAATATAATGAAAACAACCATCATGAATGAACATTCATTTATTTTTTATGTATTTGAAGGGGGAATGAAGGTGGAAAAACCTTGGTTGAAAAGTTATCCAGAGGAAATTCCTAGTACTATTTCTTATGATATTCAGCCACTTCATGGATATTTAGAGAAAATAGCTTCTCGTTATCCAGAAAAGAAAGCGCTTCATTTTTTAGGTAAAGATGTTACATTTTCAGATTTCCATGACAAGGTAAAGAAGTTTGCGAATTATCTGCAAAGGCTTGGTGTTGAAAAGGGAGATAGAGTTGCGATTATGTTGCCGAATTGTCCGCAATCTGTAATCGGTTATTATGGTACTTTGCTTGCGGGGGGGATTGTCGTACAAACGAATCCTCTTTATACAGAAAGAGAGCTTGAGTACCAACTTCATGACTCTGGGGCAAAAGTCATTCTTTGCCTTGATTTAGTGTTTCCGAGAGTTACTAATGTTCAAAATGCCACAAAGCTGGAGCACATTATCGTAACTCGTATTGCAGATTTCTTACCATTCCCTAAAAATTTACTTTATCCATTTGTACAAAAAAAGCAGGCGAATCTTGTTGTGAATGTGTCGGAAAGCGAAACGATTCATCTATGGAAATCAGTAGAAAGGGAAAGTACTGCTGATGTTGAGGTTCCCTGTGATCCTGAAAATGATCTAGCTCTTTTGCAGTATACGGGGGGAACGACAGGATTTCCAAAAGGGGTTATGCTGACGCATAAAAACCTCGTTTCGAACACTTTAATGGGAGCACATTGGTTATATAATTGTAAAGAGGGAGAAGAAGTGATCCTTGGTGTCATTCCGTTTTTTCATGTATACGGAATGACAGCTGTAATGAATTTAAGTATTATGCAAGGGTATAAAATGGTGCTTATTCCGAAGTTTGATATGAAAATGGTTTTTGAAGCAATTAAAAAACATAAAGTTACACTATTTCCAGGAGCGCCGACCATTTATATTGCTCTATTAAATAGCCCTCTTTTAAAAGAATATGATATTTCTTCTATTCAGGCTTGTATTAGTGGCTCTGCACCGCTTCCTGTAGAAGTACAGGAGGAGTTTGAGAGCGTTACAGGTGGTAAACTGGTAGAAGGTTACGGATTAACGGAGTCATCACCCGTTACACATGGGAATTTCTTGTGGGAAAAACGTGTGCCAGGAAGTATTGGGGTACCGTGGCCAGATACGGAGTCAATCATCATGTCACTTGAAACAGGAGAGGCATTACCTCCAGGTGAAATCGGTGAAATAGTTGTTAAAGGCCCACAAATTATGAAAGGGTATTGGAATAAGCCAGAAGAAACGGCGGCTGTATTGCAAGATGGCTGGCTTCATACAGGTGATGTAGGATACATGGATGAGGATGGCTTTTTCTATGTGAAAGATCGTAAGAAAGATATGATTGTTGCTAGCGGTTTTAACGTATATCCTCGTGAAGTAGAAGAAGTGTTATATGAACACGAAAAGGTGCAAGAAGTAGTGACGATCGGTGTTCCTGATCCGTACAGAGGGGAAACTGTAAAAGCATTTGTTGTTTTGAAAGAAGGCGCTGAATGTTCTGAAGAGGAATTAGATCAGTTTGCACGTAAATATTTAGCGGCTTATAAAGTACCGAAAGTATACGAGTTTAGAGATGAATTGCCGAAAACGACAGTAGGGAAAATTTTGCGCCGCGTCCTAATAGACGAAGAGAAGAGGAAGAATGAGGATGAGCAAACGGGCTAAGGCCCTTTCTTTTTGAAAAAATAGGATTGACACTTTTCTAAATAGTCAGTATTATAAGAATATGAATGACTATTCATTCAGTCATCTTCTTGAAGGGGACAGTAAAGTGAAGAAAAATAGACCGAAATACAATCAAATTATTGATGCGGCAGTCATTGTGATTGCAGAGAATGGATACCATCAAGCGCAAGTTTCTAAAATTGCAAAGCAAGCTGGGGTAGCTGATGGCACGATTTATTTATATTTTAAAAATAAAGAAGATATATTAATATCCTTATTCCAAGAGAAGATGGGAGAATTTGTTGAAACAATTCGTCAAAAAACAGCAGGAATTGAAAGCGCTGTAGCGAAGTTATTCATGTTGGTAGAAACGCACTTCTTGCTGTTATCACAAAATGATCCTCTTGCTATCGTTACGCAATTAGAGCTAAGACAGTCCAATCAAGACTTGCGCCTTAAAATAAATGAAGTATTAAAAGGCTACTTACAAGTTATGGATGAAATTTTAGAGACAGGTATAAAGCAAGGTGAGTTTCAGGCGGACTTAAATGTTCGTGTGGCAAGACAAATGATCTTTGGAACAGTAGATGAAGTTGTGACCAATTGGGTAATGAGCGATCATAAGTATGATCTGGTCGCACTTTCAAAAACGGTACATGGGCTACTTATTGCGGCTTGTGGTTATCGTCAATAATGGGAGGGATCATGTTGAAATTCCTATCTGTAAGAGTTGAAGACCATATTGCGGTGGCGACGTTAAATCACGGGCCAGCGAATGCGATGTCTTCACAAGTTATGCATGACGTTACTGAGTTAATTGATCAAGTGGAGAAGGATGATAACATTCGTGTTGTTGTTATTCACGGTGAAGGGCGCTTCTTCTCAGCTGGAGCAGATATTAAAGAATTTACATCTGTTACTGAAGCGAAGCAAGCGACAGAATTAGCACAGCTTGGACAAGTTACATTTGAGCGTGTTGAAAAATGTTCAAAACCAGTTATCGCGGCAATTCATGGAGCGGCACTTGGCGGCGGCCTTGAGTTTGCTATGTCTTGCCACATGCGCTTTGTAACTGAAAGTGCAAAACTTGGTTTACCTGAATTAACACTTGGATTAATTCCTGGTTTTGCAGGTACACAGCGCTTACCACGTTATGTTGGGAAAGCGAAAGCTTGTGAAATGATGTTAACGAGTACACCAATTACTGGTGCAGAAGCATTAAAATGGGGACTTGTTAACGGAGTGTTTTCTGAAGAAACACTTTTAGACGATACACTTAAAGTTGCAAAACAAATTGCTGGAAAAAGTCTAGCAACAACTCGTGCTGTGTTAGAGTTATTGCAAACGACAAAATCGTCTCATTATTACGAAGGTGTACAGCGCGAAGCTCAAATCTTCGGTGAAGTATTTACGAGTGAAGATGGAAGAGAAGGTGTAGCAGCGTTTTTAGAAAAACGTAAGCCTTCGTTTAGTGGTAGGTAGTTCAATTATTTTTTTAATATAAATTAACAGAATTTTAAAATTGATAGAATCTTTCTGAAAAAATAAGGGGGTAAATGGAATGAACATCTACGTACTCATGAAACGAACATTTGATACAGAAGAAAAAATCGTAATTAAAAACGGTGCAATTTACGATGGCGAAGCGGAATTCATCATCAACCCTTACGATGAATATGCGATTGAAGAAGCAATTCAAGTAAGAGACGCACAAGGTGGAGAAGTTACTGTCGTAACAGTTGGTGGCGAAGATAGTGAGAAAGAACTTCGTACAGCATTAGCGATGGGCTGTGATAAAGCGGTATTAATTAATATTGAAGATGATGTTGAAAATGGCGATCAGTTTACAACAGCAAAAGTACTTGCTGAATATTTAAAAGATAAAGATGCAGATTTAATTTTAGGCGGAAACGTTGCGATTGACGGTGCATCTGGACAAGTTGGTCCACGCGTAGCTGAAGCGCTAAATATTCCGTACGTAACGACAATTACAAAACTTGAGATTGATGGTACAAACGTGAAGATTGAGCGTGACGTTGAAGGTGATACAGAAATTATTGAAACTTCATTACCAGTTTTAGTAACAGCACAACAAGGTTTAAACGAACCGCGTTATCCATCGCTTCCAGGTATTATGAAAGCGAAGAAAAAGCCACTGGAAGAAGTAGAATTAGATGATTTAGATTTAGAAGAAGATGATGTGGAAGCAAAGACAAAAACAATTGAAATCTATTTGCCTCCTAAGAAAGATGCAGGAAAAGTGTTACAAGGCGAGCTGCAAGATCAAGTAAAAGAACTTGTATCGTTGCTCCATACAGAAGCGAAAGTAATCTAATAAAATACGAAATTATATATGCAGGAGGGAAAATCTATGGCTCGTAAAGTATTAGTAATGGGTGAAGTTCGTGACGGATCGCTACGTAACGTTTCGTTTGAAGCGGTAGCAGCAGCAAAAACAATTGCAGAAGGCGGTGAAGTGGTAGGTCTTCTAGTTGGAGACAGCGTTGCCACTTTTGCAAATGAATTGATTCATTACGGTGCAGATCGCGTTGTGACAGTTGAAAATGATAAATTAAAATCATATACATCTGATGGTTACGCACAAGCGTTTTTAGCTGTATATGCTGAAGAAAAGCCAGAAGGTATCGTATTTGGACATACAGCACTTGGTAAAGATTTATCACCAAAATTAGCAGCGAAACTTGAAGCTGGTCTAATTTCTGATGTAACTGCTTTAGAAGTTGAAGGTGGAAATGTTATCTTCACTCGTCCGATTTACTCTGGTAAAGCGTTTGAGAAGAAGATTGTAACAGATGGTATCTTATTTGCGACAGTGCGTCCAAATAACATTGCAACTCTTGAAAAAGACGAGTCTCGCACAGGTGACGTGTCTTCTATTACAGTAGATGTGAAAGATTTACGTACAATTATTCAAGATGTTGTCCGTAAAACTGCAGAAGGCGTTGATCTTTCAGAAGCGAAAGTTATTATCGCTGGCGGACGTGGTGTGAAGAGTGAAGATGGATTTAAGCCATTAAAAGAGTTAGCTGATGTACTAGGCGGCGCTGTTGGAGCATCTCGTGGTGCTTGTGACGCTGAGTATTGCGATTACTCATTACAAATTGGTCAAACGGGTAAAGTCGTTACGCCAGATCTATACATTGCATGCGGTATTTCTGGTGCGATTCAACATTTAGCTGGTATGTCTAACTCAAAAATAATCGTTGCAATTAATAAAGATCCAGAAGCAAGTATTTTCAAAGTAGCTGACTATGGTATTGTTGGTGACTTATTCGAAGTTTTACCTCTTTTAACAGAAGAGTTTAAAAAGTTAAAAGTACATTCATGATTTGAGTACCCTTGAGTTCCAAGTGAAGTACCCCTATATATAGAAAAAGGTGAGGGATCCCCTGTCCCTCACCTTTTTAGTATTTCATCCATATTTTTATATAGTATAAAGGAACATTTTTTTGTTACAATACATAACGATACATATTATTCGCCACGTATATAAGTTAATGATATACTCTTGGTAGAATATACTTGAAGGAGGAAATAAAATGGCAATTATAAACGCAAATGACCAAAGCTTCGCAGCTGAAACTAGCGAAGGTGTTGTATTATTAGATTTCTGGGCACCTTGGTGTGGACCTTGTAAAATGATCGCTCCTGTATTAGAGGAAATCGATTCAGAACTAGGTGAAAAAGTAAAAGTAGTAAAAGTAGACGTTGATGAAAACCAAGAAACTGCTCGTCAATTTGAAGTAATGAGCATTCCAGCTCTTTTCGTATTAAAAGACGGTAAAGTAGTTGATCAAGCGTTAGGTTACAAACCGAAAGAAGCGTTAGTAGAATTAGTTTCTAAACACTTCTAAAAGAAAGAAGCTACCATTTGGTAGCTTTTTTTATTTTCCTTTTTTAAACCTTTCCGTTACAATAAAAGAACGTATGTTGGGTGTTTTGTCATTGTATGTTTTTATTTTGAATTTGCAATGATAAGCATGTAGAAATGGAGGTAGGCGAGTGCACGAACATTTGAAAGAGAAATTGGCTATTTTACCAGATCAACCTGGTTGTTATTTAATGAAAGATAAGCAAGGAACGGTTATATATGTCGGGAAGGCAAAAGTGTTAAAAAATCGTGTGCGCTCGTACTTTACTGGTTCGCATGATGGGAAAACACTTCGGCTTGTAGGAGAAATTGTAGATTTTGAATATATCGTAACCTCTTCAAATTTGGAGGCTCTTATTTTAGAGTTAAATTTAATAAAAAAGTATGATCCAAAATATAATATTCAATTAAAAGATGATAAAACATATCCTTTTATTAAAATTACCGCTGAAAAACAGCCGCGCTTACTCATTACGCGTAACGTAAAAAAGGATAAAGGAAAGTATTTTGGCCCTTATCCGAATGCACAATCAGCTCATGAAACGAAAAAACTATTAGATCGCATGTATCCGCTTCGCAAATGCTCAAACATGCCCGATAAAGTGTGTTTATATTATCATATGGGCCAATGTTTAGCACCTTGTGTGAAAGAAGTGACGGAAGAACAAAATAAAGAAATTGTGGATGAAATTATTAAGTTTTTAAATGGTGGACATAAAGAAATTCGTTCAGAATTAGAAACAAAGATGTATGAGGCTTCAGAGAAACTAGAATTTGAACGTGCGAAAGAATTGCGAGATCAAATTGCTCATATAGATGCAATTATGGAAAAACAAAAGATGATTATGAGTGACTTAGTGGACCGTGATGTATTTGGATATGCAGTTGATAAAGGATGGATGTGCGTTCAAGTTTTCTTCGTTCGAAAAGGAAAGCTAATTGAACGTGATGTTTCTATGTTTCCAATCTATGATGAACCAGAAGAGGGATTTTTAACGTTTATCGGTCAATTTTATGAAAACAGCAGTCATTTTAAACCGAAAGAAATTGTTGTTCCAGGAAGTATAGACTCAGAATTAGTAGAACGCTTTTTAGAAGTTGAAGCGACGCAGCCGAAACGTGGTAAGAAAAAAGATCTTGTAGAATTAGCAAATAAAAATGCGAAAATTGCACTTGAAGAGAAATTCTACTTAATTGAACGTGATGAAGAGCGAACGATTAAAGCTGTAGATCAGTTAGGAAAGCAGCTCGGGATTGAAACACCGTATCGTATTGAAGCGTTTGATAACTCAAATATTCAAGGAACAAATCCCGTTTCTGCAATGATTGCTTTTATCGATGGGAAACCAGCGAAGAAAGAGTACAGGAAATATAAAATTAAAACGGTTCAAGGACCAGATGATTATGAGTCTATGAGAGAAGTTGTGAGGCGCCGTTATACAAGGGCGCTTAAAGAGAATTTACCATTACCAGATTTAATCATTATTGACGGGGGAAAAGGTCATCTGGCAGCTGTAAGTGATGTTCTAGAAAATGAGCTTGGGTTATATATTCCGATGGCAGGCCTTGTAAAAGATGACAAACATAAAACATCCCATTTAATTATTGGGGATCCACCTGAACCGGTGATACTTGAGAGGAATAGCCAAGAATTTTATTTATTGCAGCGCATTCAAGATGAAGTGCATCGATTTGCGATTACATTCCATCGTCAATTACACGGGAAATCTGTCATTCAATCAGCACTGGACGATATTCCAGGAATCGGTGATAAACGGAAAAAGGTATTGTTAAAACATTTTGGTTCATTAAAGAAGATGAAAGAAGCTTCTGTAGCAGAATTTGTCGAAGCGGGTATGCCGAAAAATGTCGCGGAAACAATTTATACGTATTTAACAGATAAGAAGACGTTGTAGTTTACAACGTCTTCTGTTTTTTGGTATAATTTCTGAATATTTAAAATAAACGCATCTGAATGAAAATACAAAAAAGTCAACTAAACTTATATGTCTAGTTGACTGTAGATAAGGCTACACTTCAATGAGATCTTTTATATCCCATTTCACAAGAAATGTAATAGAGTCTGAACGTTTTTTCTTTTCTTCGTATGACTCTGCTACGACGTTTCGTTGCTTCTGAATTTGCTCAGCAATGAATCCAGCTTCTAATTGATAAGAAGAATGTCTGTTTTGTTTTTGACGTTCAGCAATGAGAGTGCCTTTAAGTTGGAACTGCATTTCACGACGTTTATGTTCAATAATACTTAAAGTGCCCCAACCAGCTTTTTCAAAGAACTGAATGACTTCTTCAATTGTTTCTAGCGGATATTTTCTTGCAAGGTTTCTACCGGACCAGTATAAAATACCATCTAAATCGTTACCAATTAAATCAGGTAGTAATTCTTCACGTAGCAATTCATAAGCGAAGGCGTTCAATGAAACATCTTCTAAAGATGTTATATCGATTGTATTTTTGCTCACAATATTCCCCTCTTTCTATAGGGCTTATTATATAACATTTCTCATTTATAAAAACAGATTTTTCTTTAGGAAAATCTGAATATATAAGAAGAAAAAAAGAATTGGCAAATTATATGCAAATTATGTATACGTTTTCTTGACGCTTCGACAAAAATAGGAGTAAAATGAACTTGGTATCAAATTATGCTGAAATATTTCGAATAATTTTTTCAGTTTTTCTTATGCCAATAGTGAAAAAACATTATTGTTGTAAATTAATCTGAAAACAGCAGTCAAACATTCAAGGGGGTAATGGGGACATGAAAGGCCGCGAGTATACGTTTCGTAAGTGGCACTCATTAATGGGGGTCATCCCGGTTGGTGTCTTTTTGACGCAACATCTAATTGTAAACAACTTTGCAACAAGAGGAGCAGAGGCTTTTAACAAAGCTGCAGGCTTTATGGAGCTCCTTCCATTCCGGTATGCGCTAGAAATTTTCATCATCTTTTTACCTATACTGTACCATGCTATATATGGCTTATATATTGCATTTACAGCTAAGAACAATGCGGTATCTTACGGTTATTTCCGTAACTGGATGTTCGTCTTCCAACGAATTTCAGGTATCGTTACGCTGATCTTCATTTCTTGGCACGTCTGGGAAACTCGTATTCAAGCAATGTTAGGTAAAGAGGTAAACTACGATATGATGGCAGATATTTTAAACAATCCAGCTATGTTTGCATTCTATTTAGTTGGTGTTGTTTCAACAATTTTCCACTTTGCAAATGGACTATGGACATTCTGCATTAGCTGGGGAATTACAGTGTCTCCACGTTCACAAAGAATCTCTACTTATGTAACATTAGCTATTTTCTTAGGTCTATCTTATGTAGGTGTGAGTGCATTATTAGCGTTCATCGATCCACAGCTAGCAAACCAGTAAGGAGTGGGAGAGCATGAAAGGGAAACTTATAGTAGTCGGCGGTGGCTTGGCTGGCTTAATGGCAACGATTAAAGCGGCAGAAGCAGGAGTAAATGTTGAACTGTTTTCATTAGTACCAGTAAAACGTTCACATTCTGTATGTGCTCAGGGCGGAATTAACGGTGCCGTAAATACGAAAGGTGAAGGGGATTCTCCATGGATCCACTTTGACGATACAATTTATGGTGGGGATTTCTTAGCGAACCAACCACCAGTTAAAGCAATGTGTGAAGCAGCACCTGGTATTATTCATTTAATGGACCGTATGGGTGTTATGTTCAACCGTACGGAAGAAGGACTTCTTGATTTCCGTCGTTTTGGTGGAACACAACATCACCGTACAGCATTTGCTGGTGCAACAACTGGACAGCAATTACTATACGCATTAGATGAGCAAGTACGTCGTCACGAAGTAGCAGGACTTGTAACGAAATATGAAGGTTGGGATTTCTTACGAGCTGTTGTTGATGATGAAGGTGTGTGCCGAGGAATCGTTGCACAAGACTTACAAACTATGGAGATTAAAAGTTTCCAAGCTGATGCCGTGATTATGGCAACAGGGGGCCCTGGTATCATCTTTGGAAAATCAACTAACTCTATTATCAATACAGGTACAGCAGCGTCTGCTGTATATCAACAAGGTGCATATTATGCGAACGGTGAGTTTATTCAAATCCATCCAACGGCAATTCCTGGAGACGATAAGTTACGTCTTATGAGTGAATCTGCACGTGGTGAAGGTGGGCGTGTTTGGACATATAAAGATGGTAAGCCATGGTACTTCTTAGAAGAGAAATATCCTGCTTACGGAAACCTTGTACCTCGTGATATTGCAACGCGTGAAATCTTTGATGTTTGCGTAGAGCAAAAACTAGGTATTAACGGTGAAAACATGGTGTACCTAGATCTTTCTCATAAAGATCCGAAAGAACTAGATATTAAACTTGGTGGAATTATTGAAATCTATGAGAAGTTTACAGGAGATGATCCTCGTAAACTACCAATGAAAATCTTCCCAGCGGTTCACTATTCAATGGGCGGGCTATGGGTTGATTATAAGCAAATGACAAGCATTCCAGGTTTATTTGCAGCAGGTGAGTGCGATTATTCTATGCACGGTGGTAACCGCCTTGGTGCGAACTCACTATTATCAGCAATTTACGGTGGTATGGTAGCAGGACCGAACGCAATTGAGTATATGAAAGGTCTTTCTAAATCATCTGATGCTGTTTCATCTAGTGTATATGAGCAAAATGAATTAATCGAAACAGAGAAATTTAACAATATTTTAACGCTTGATGGTAACGAAAATGCATATGTTCTTCACAAAGAGCTTGGAGAATGGATGACAGATAACGTTACAGTAGTTCGTGAAAATAAAAAGTTATTAGAAACAGATGCAAAAATTGAAGAGTTAATGGCGCGTTACAAATGCATTAACATTAACGATACAGCAAGATGGAGTAACCAGGGTGCTTCATTTACACGTCAACTTGCAAATATGTTTGAGCTAGCTCGTGTTATTACAATTGGGGCATATAACCGTAATGAAAGCCGTGGAGCGCATTACAAACCGGAATTCCCAAATCGTGATGATGCAAACTTCTTAAAAACTACAATGGCAAAATTTGAGGGAGAAGGAAATGCACCAGCATTCCATTACGAAGAAGTGGATGTTTCATTAATTAAACCACGTAAACGTGACTATTCTTCAAAACATGATGTAGCTGCTAAGGGTGAAGAGAAGGGGGATAAGCAACATGTCTGAGAAAACAATCCGCCTCATCATTACGAGACAAGATGGACCAGATGCACAAGAGTTTGACCAAGAGTTTGAAATTCCATATCGTCCAAATATGAATATTATTTCGGCACTTATGGAAATTCGCCGTAATCCTGTTGATTCAAAAGGGAACCAAACAACTCCGATTGCATGGGATATGAACTGTTTAGAGGAAGTATGTGGCGCTTGCTCGATGGTTATTAACGGAAAACCACGTCAATCATGTACAGCGCTTATTGATCAATTAGAACAGCCAATTCGCTTAAAACCGATGAAGACATTCCCGGTTGTACGTGATTTACAAGTTGACCGTAGTCGTATGTTTAACGCATTAAAACGCGTTAAGGCTTGGATTCCAATCGATGGTACGTATGACCTAGGTCCAGGACCAAGAATGCCGGAGAAGAAACGTCAATGGGCTTATGAGCTTTCAAAATGTATGACATGTGGTGTTTGCTTAGAATCATGTCCAAACGTAAACAGTAAATCTGACTTTATTGGACCAGCACCGTTATCACAAGCTCGTTTATTCAACTCGCATCCAACAGGTGAAATGCACAAAGCAGATCGCTTACGTGCAATTATGGGAGATGGAGGGCTTGCAAACTGTGGTAACTCTCAAAACTGTGTGCAATCATGTCCGAAAGGTATTCCATTAACAACTTCAATCGCAGCATTAAACCGTGATACAACAATTCAATCGTTCAAAGATTTCTTTGGTAGCGATAATAACTATTAATAAATATGCCTCTTCATTTGAAGGGGCAATATTTATAAGGTTATTTTTCAGTTTATTCTGCATATTTGTAATTGAAAAGGAGAGAAAATGATGAAGAGAATTTCTTATATTGAAGACTTTAAGCAATGGGAAAGTGGTTTTTCGTTTTACAATCCTGTAAAAGTTCGTTTCGGTGAAGTAGATATGTTTGGACATGTAAATAATGTCATTGCTTTTACATATTTTGAAGAAGCACGTATCGCATTGTTTAAAGAACTTGGATTTATGCAAGAATGGACAAATGAATCATCAGAAACGATGATCGTTGTTGCAGATTTACAATGTAATTTCATCAAACAAATATATTTTGATGAGCAGTTGAAAGTATATGTAAAGGCAGAAACAGTTGGGAATTCTTCTTTAGATTTGCACTATATGGTCAAAAATGCAGAAGGGGAAGTTTGTTTAGTTGGACGCGGTATGATGGTACAAGCATCGAAAAAAACAGGAAGAGGCGAGCCGTGGCCTGAAGAATGGAAGATGAAATTACTAAAATAATAGAAGAGAATACAAAAATAAGAGAGCGAATCGCTCTCTTATTTTTTATCCTTCATTGCCTCTTCTAATGTTAGATGGTGTTTATATATGTATGTGGCATATGGATTACCAACGTAGCGTAAGTGCCATGGTTCGTATGCGTACTCTGTTGTTTCTGTTTTATCTTCTAAATAACGAATGACAAATCCAAACTCATGGGCGTGTTTTGCAACCCATTTCCCTTCTGTTGTCTCGCCAAAGATTGGTTCTAATTGGAATTTAGCAGATTTTGAGCTAATATCCATTGCTAGACCAGTTTGATGCTCACTTGTTCCTGGAATTGCACTTACCGAATTAGCCTCAGTTTTTCCTTGGCGCTTAATATAGGTATTATGTAATGACTGTTGACGTTTGTAAGAACGGTAACCTGAAACTGCTGTAAGTTCTATCCCCTCGTTTTTCGCTGCTTGGAACATTTTCTCAAGCGCATCTGCAGCATCTTTACGAAGTAATGTTTTCTCTTTATCTTTTGGACTAGTAAATGGTACGTTCGGTTTCTTTAAATCTTCTGGAATATACCCATCTGGTAATTTACGATGTTTATTGACTAATACAAGAGCAGAATCTGGATTTGTTACAACGGAAAAATTATCATCTAGTTTTTTTTCATTATGATCAGCTTTTGGAAAAGCAGGAATCTCTTCTTTTGGATGGTTACTATGTTTTTGACTTTCGACAGCTTTCGCCCCATTTTGTAATGGTGATTCAGAACTGAAATAAGCGAAAGATGTGATACCGATTACAATAGTAGCGGCAGAAATAATTATTATTTTTTTCATGATGCCTTGTAATCACAGTCCTTTCTTAATAAAATATGTATTGTTTTTATTATAAGTTTAGTTTGTTGAAAAGGAAATATAAGAGCCGTAACGTAATGAAAATGCAAAGAAAATGTCAGAAAATGTGTGAAATTGTAGTATTTTTTCATATAATTCATTTCTTATCTTTCATGAATTGAATTTTTTATGTAATATATATACATAAGAAGATGTAGCGATTATCGAGAATAAAGAACTTCTTGTATAGACTAGGAGTGAATGGGAATGGATTTTGCAACAATTATTGGACTCATTTTAGGATTTGTAGCGGTAGTAGTAGGGATGGTCGTCAAGGGCGCTGACGTAACAGCCTTATTGAATCCTGCCGCAGCATTAATTATTTTCATCGGTACATTTGCCGCAGTTTGTATTGCATTTCCGATGAATCAACTAAAAAGGGTTCCAAAATTATTTAAAGTTCTTTTTGGTTCAAATAAAAAGGATTTAAGTTACGAACAGTTGCTAGAATTATTTGTTCATTGGACATCTGAAAGTAGAAAATACGGTATTTTGTCTTTAGAGCAACAATTAGACAAAATTCAAGATGAATTTCTTTTACGTGGTATGAAATTTGTGATTGATGGCGTATCCGCAGAAGATTTAGAGCAGATTTTAGAAGCTGAATTAGAAGCAATTGAAGAAAGGCATGCAAAAGGAGCGGCGATTTTTTCACAAGCTGGTACGTATGCACCGACATTAGGGGTTTTAGGTGCTGTTATTGGTCTTGTAGCTGCGCTTGGTAATTTAACTGATATTGACAAGTTAGGACATGCTATTTCAGGTGCGTTTATTGCAACGATTTTTGGTATTTTTTCAGGTTATGTACTATGGCATCCATTTGCAAATAAGTTAAAGCAAAAATCTGCAGCTGAAATCGAGAAAAAACGTTTAATTATTGATTGTTTATTAATGTTACAAGAAGGTACATATCCGTTTATTATGAAGAACCGTATTTTAGGTGCACTTTCTGCAACTGAGCGTAAAAAGCTAGAAATAGGAGCAGAAAAAAATGCGGAGTAAAAAAAATAGAAGAGGTAAAAAGAAAAAACATGATGAGCATATCGATGAAACGTGGTTAATTCCGTATTCTGATATGTTAACGTTGTTATTTGCATTATTCATCGTATTATTCGCAATGAGTAGTATAGATGCTGCGAAGTTTAAACAGATGGCAGTAGCTTTTCGGAGTGAACTAGCAGGTGGAACAGGAAATAAAGAGTTTTTAAGTGACCAGAAGCCGAATGAAGAGAAAGAGTTGTCAGCAAATAGTTTAGAATCTGAGCAGATTAAAAAGAATGCTGAGGCTGAAGTAAAGCAGCAAGAAATGAATGAATTAAAAGCGGTACAAAAAGGTATTGATAAATATATTGAGGAAAAGCAATTATCGTCTTCTTTTAAAACCGATTTAACTGAAAAAGGATTAATGGTAACAATATTAGAAAATGTACTATTCGACTCGGGGAAAGCAGATGTGAAATTAGAATCGTTAGGGATTGCAAAAGAGATGTCTAACCTGCTTGTTTCCGCATCACCTCGTGAGATTACAGTATCTGGTCATACAGATACTGTTCCTATCGCAAATGCTCAGTTTGCATCAAACTGGGAGTTAAGTACACAGCGTGCCGTTAATTTTATGCAGGTATTACTTCAAAATAAAGATTTGCAACCAGGAAAATTTAGTGCAATTGGTTACGGAGAATACCGTTCGATTGCACCAAATGATACACCGGAAGGAAAAGCAAAAAATAGACGTGTAGAAGTGTTTATTTTACCTTTAACGAGAAATATGCAATAAAGAAAGAGGATGGCAAATGCCATCCTCTTTTATTTTGCTTCAAATGATTTTAAGTTGTCACGACGGACTTTATCTTTTTCCGTATCTGATTTTTTGAAATCATAGTCATACAAAGCGCCTTCCCAATCACCGTACATTGGATTAGGGAAAATGATGAATTTCTCACCAAATTGTGCTTTTGAATCTGCAACTGTTTGATTGCGATCTTTTACCGATTTACCATCAAAACCAGTGAAATCAGATAAGTTATCACCGAAGAATAAGACAATATCATGTGTTTGAGAAACGAGTTCACGGCGTTTCTCTTTCCCTTTTTCTTTCGGATCTTGTAATAATATATGTTCTTTCGTTGCTTGAGGAGCACCTACGCGCTCAAGATTTTTAATAGTTGCATCTAGTTGGTTCGTTTTACGATTTGAGATGTAGTAAATATCTACACCTTTAGACTCTGTATATTTTAAGAAATCAATTGCGCCTGGAAGGGCTTCAGCTTCAGCCTTATTAATCCAATCATCCCATTTGTAAGGATAGCCTTTTCCTGTCTTTACACTCATTGCTTGATGAGGACTGTTGTCTAAAACAGTTTCATCTAAATCAAGTACGATAGCAGGTTTTTTTGCTGTCCCTTTTGCAAGAGCTGCATCCAGCTTCAATTGACCGATATTGTACCCTTGGTAGTAAAGTGCTTTCGTTTCACCAGCTGTTTGATACCATAAATCAGCCATTAATTGCTGTTCTGTTAATTTTACTTTTTCTTCTTTGGCTGCTGTTTTCTCTGTCGTTCCTGAACATGCTACAAGCGATGTAGATAGAACCGCTACAGATAATAAAGTGGTAATGCCCCTCTTCATCTTCATATGTATCCTCCTTGATGTTAGAAAATCATCTTATATTATATATTAAAATATAAAAATTTTTTATGAACATTTGCATATTGTCTTTTGTATATATAGTAGTGTGTCCTATATTAGAAAGATGAGCAAAATAATGATAGTCATTTTGACAGGTTTTATTGTCGTAATGACAATTATAATTGACAAATAAACCTTTGTTATTTACAATTTTAACTAAATAGAACAAATGATGGATTAAAGGTAATGTTATATATAAGAGGATGAAGCGTAGTGCTATATTTTATCCTAAATAAACATAATCTTTGAAAGAGAGTACGAATGATAATAAAGGGGAGGCTTTATACTTTGAGTTTACAAATTCAAAACTTAACGAAACTATTTGGGGAATCAAAAGCAGTTAACGGTTTGCAAATTTCGTTACCAAAAGGTGAAGTGCTAGGATTACTTGGACGAAATGGTGCAGGGAAAACAACTACAATCAAAATGCTTCTCGGATTATTAACGCCTAATGAAGGCTCTATTACATGGGATGGAAAATCATTTGGGACTAGTGGGGTAACGATTGGTTATTTACCAGAAGAAAGAGGTTTATATACAAAAAGTAGAGTAATAGACCAGCTGCGATATTTTGGTAGATTAGAAGGAATGACGAAAAAAGAAGTAGATCTTGCCATTGACCACTGGTTAGAGCGATTAGCAATTCCAGAATACAAATTTAAAACGGCAGGAGAGCTTTCAAAAGGGAATCAGCAAAAAATTCAATTAATTGCTGCTCTTCTTCATAATCCTGAACTTCTCATCTTAGATGAACCGTTTAGCGGACTTGACCCAGTCAATGCTGGGATGTTAGCTAGCATTATTGAAGAACAAGTACAGAGCGGGAAGACAATTATTTTATCCAGTCATCGTATGGAACAAGTAGAAGCTTTTTGCCAACATGTATGTATTTTGAAAAAAGGCGAAGCAGTTGTCAAAGGACAGTTAAGTGATATTAAGAAAGAATATGGTTTCCGTAATTTAACGATTGAAGATACAGCAGAGAATGAAAAGGGATTAGAAGCTATACATGTTTCATATGAAAAACAACAAGGCCTTCTTTATATAAAAGTACAAGACGATGCAGAAGCTCTAAAGATTTTACAACAATTGCAAGAACAAGGTGTTACCTTGCGCCAATTTAAAATGTTAGAGCCGACGTTAAATGAAATCTTTGTAGAGAGGGCGAAATAACGATGCGTAAATTTTCTCATGTATTTTCATTTTATTTTAGAGAAGCGTTTTTATCTAAAAAATCATTAATTACGAGTGCGATATTATTTTTAGTTGTATTTGGGATTTTTGCATTTAATCATTTTACTTCAGGGAATGATAAAAGTAAGGATAAAGATAAAATTGCAGTTGTAACAGAAAGTTCCACATACAACGTACAAAAAGAAGAGTTAACTAAGCTATTACCATCAGCAAAAATAACGGTTGGTTCAAAAGCAGATTTTGATAAACTGCATAAACAAGTAGAAGACGGTGAGCTGGATGGTTTGTTTCATGTAATAGAAAAGAATGGAGCTCCAGAGGTTACGTATATGTATAATGGATTTCCTAGCCAAGCAACTTCTGCAATCATGGCAAGTTATTTCAAACAACAATATACAATGGTGACAATTGCAAAGCATAATGTTTCACCAGAAATTGCACAGCAATTGCAAACTGAAATTTCAGTGAAACAAGAAGCAATAAAAGATCGCTCTTCTTCTTTCGGAATTGCCTATTTCTTTACATTTGCTTTATATATGTTTATTGTCGCGTTCGGAAATACAATTGCAATGAATATTGCATCAGAAAAGGCGTCACGTGTAATGGAAGTCATGCTGCCGAAAGTAAAACCGCTTACGATGATGTATGCGAAAATATTAGCAGTTGTTTCAACAGCTTTATTACAACTGGTCATATTAGCGTGCGGTTATCTTATTCCTTATTTGTTAGGGTGGGCCGATTTAGAAAACGCCTCATTATTTGGAATTCCAATTGACTTTACAAAATTAGATGCAAAAGTTATAAGTATGTTCCTTGTTTATTTCATTACGGGATATTTACTTTATGCGATGATGTACGCTGCAGCTGGCGCTGTTGTTTCTAAGACGGAGGATTTACAAGCTGTATCTTTCCCGATAATGATTTTAATTATGGCTGCATTCTTCATTAGTATTAAATCATTAAGTGATCCGAATAGTACTATCGTTGTTGTAAGTTCTTACGTTCCGTTCTTTACACCGATGGTTACCTTCTCACGTATTGTAGCCGGTGAAGCAGGCATGTTAGAAATTACGATAACATTAGTAGTCTTATTGGCGACGATTGGTATATTAAACGCTGTTACAAGTCGTATCTATGTAAATGGTGTAATGAATTACTCAGACAAAGTGAAATTTAAAGATTTAGCAAAATTTATTAAGCGTCAATAATGAGAGAAAAGCATGATTTTCTATTGAAATCATGCTTTTTCTTTATGTATAAATTAAAAATAGTATATAATAGTAAGAGTTGTCTTTTAATAGAATGAATACAAAGGAGGGTGTGCAGATGGGAATTAGTAGTCGTTTTACAGTAGGTGTTCATATGTTGACTTTACTTGCGATAGATCGAAACTCTCGCTGTACCTCTGAATGGATTGCTGGTAGTGTGAATACAAATCCAGTTGTGATTCGTCGCATTACAGGAATGTTGAAGAGAGCAGGACTTGTTGATGTACAAGCCGGTAAAGGTGGTACGACACTTGCTCGTGATTTAGAAGAAATTACATTACTTGATGTATATAAAGCAGTGGAAGTTGTAGAAGAAGGACATCTATTTTCCTTCCATGAAAATCCCAACATTGAATGTCCAGTAGGAGCTAATATTCAATCAGTATTAGAAATTATTTTAATGCAAGCGCAAGAAGCGATGGAAAACGTACTTGCAAATGTAACGGTAGAGCAATTAGTTACAAATTTAAAGTCTAAAATAAAAGAATAAAAAAGCGAGCTTCCTCATAATGAGGGCTCGCCTTTTTTTATTCAGAAATATTGAAAATTCTATTTTTCAGTATTTAAAATGAATTTACCTACGATAGCTGCTACGATACCACCAAGAATTGGTGCTACGATGAATACCCATAGTTGAGAAAGTGCTTCTCCACCAACAAATAAAGCTGGTGCGATACTACGAGCAGGGTTAACAGATGTTCCAGTTAAAGGAATTCCTAATAAGTGAATTAAAACTAATGTGAAACCAATTACTAGTCCCGCTAAAGAAGAACTTCCTTTTTTACCTGTTACAGCTATGATAACTAAAATAAATACGAAAGTTAAAACGAACTCAACTAAAAATGCTCCAGATAAACCAAGAGTTCCGAAACCATTTTGTCCTAAATTATCTAAAGGTGTTTTAGCAGAGCGTAAAATCGTTACTAACGTTGCAGTTCCTAATAAACCACCTAAAATTTGAGCTAATACATAATAACAAAGTTCCATAGCGTTCATTCTTTTGTTAATGAACATAGCTACCGATACTGCTGGGTTAATGTGACATCCAGAAATTGTTCCAATGCTATATGCCATAGCTACAATAGATAGACCGAAAGCCATAGCGATTCCTAATGTTCCAATTCCTTCAATTCCGCCGCCAGTGACAGCTACTCCAGTTCCGAATAATACAAGTACAAATGTACCAATAAATTCAGCGATTGCTTTTTTTAACATAATTTACCTCCTATTAATGCGCATGAAACGTATTATAACATAGGTTTTCGTATAAACAGCCAATGAAATACTATTCTGATAAGGCGAAATAGGGGGACAATAAAAAAGATATGGTTCTATGAAGAAGAACCATATCTTTTGTTATGCTGACTTTTTCTGTTTAATGACTGGAACAGAACGGTTTAAAATACTATTTGCAACCATTCCTAACATAATAATAATCATTCCAAATAGGGAAAGGCCACCAGGGAATGAACCGTTCAAGAACACAATTTCACCAAGTACTGTAAAGACCATCGTTCCAGCTTGTGTTGCTTCAACGGCACCAAGTAAAGCGGGGTTGTCTTTTGCTAAGTCAGTGGCAAAGAAAAATGTCATCGTCGCAATGACGCCGGAACATAAAGCTAACAAAAATCCTTGCAGCATTTGGCTGGATGTTGGAATACCAGTAGTAGAAAATCCGTATATACCAAGTAAAATTGTAATAGGAAGACTGCCTATTGCCATTCCTAATACACGCTGGAATGTATCAAGACGTCCCCCCACAAGTTCCATCATTTTTCGGTTGCCGAACGGATATAAAAAAGCAGCTAATACGACAGGTAAAAACCCTGAAATGAACTGAGTTATTGTAATGTGTCCAGCTGCAGTTGTTTGCATACAAATTACACCTAGTAAAATAAATAATGCTACATATAAACTACGAAGCGGAATTTTTCCGCGTACAAGTTTTGTACCTGACTTCGTTTCTATTTTTACGAAAAATAGTGGTGATAAAAGTAAACCTGCTAATATCGTAACTTGCCAAGTTCCGGCAACGAGCCAAGCCGGAGAGAAGACAGCTGCGAAACTTAATAAAGAATAGAAACCAATCCCTGCAACGGAACCCCATCCGATCCATGCGAATGGATGTTTTTTTAACTCTGCCCATAACCCACCTAAGTTTTTGCGAAATAAAACGATAAGGAATAAAATAGGGAGAGCGAATAAAAAGCGGAAGGAAGCTGTCCAAGCCCAGCTCGTTCCAGATACATTCATTGCTCTATTAATAATAAAAGTTGCAGAAAAAAAGGCTGATGATAAGAGGCCTAATAATATTGCACGCATGAAATATAACACTCCTTTTGAAAATAAATAATTATGTATAGTATAATATACTTTAAGATAATAAAAGTAAACTATTTTATACTTTAAGGTGGTTTTATAGATGAAAGAACATGAAGATATGCAAACGAAAGAAGTCATTCAGCAAGTAGGTCAGCTATTAAGACAAATTCGAAATGAACAAAAATTAAGTTTAGAAGAATTAGCCCAAAAAACAGGAGTTAGTAAATTAACATTAGGGAAAATTGAGAGAGGTGAAACGAATCCAACGTTAGCTGTTATTTGGAAAATAACGAAAGGGTTATCGATACCTTTATCGAGATTAATGGTTGTTGGAGAACCTGTAGCTGTTGCGCGCTGCGGAGAAGGATTTGCAGTAGATGTAGGACAAGCATGGCATTTAGAAACGATGTTCCGTTACACGAAAGAAACAGGGATGGAAATGCACCGTGCTTGTTTAAGAGCGAATAGTATATATGAACCGGAAGCTCATCATGAAGGTGCTATTGAGCTTGTAACGGTAATGAAAGGGAAAGTATCCATTCAAGTGGAGAATGATGTATACGAATTAAACGAGTTTGACTCCATTCAATTTGAAGCGAATAAGAAACATAGCTATAAAAATGAAGAAGATGAAGTGGCTGTATTACATTTAACGATGAAATACTCTTCATGAAAAAATCACCTATAGAATTCTATAGGTGATTTTTTATATGCTCTTCTTAAGTATAGGAAGTGATGCCATTAGTACGAACGTGGCATAAGTAATAAACAAATAAAGTAAACTAAAAATCCCGTTCCAAAACATAAAATAGCAATGACCCAAAGGATACGAATGAGAGTAGAACTAATATCAAAATATTCTCCTAAACCACCACATATACCAAATAGCATTTTATCAGTTTCGGATTTACATAATTTTTTTGACATATAACGATCAACTCCTTTTTTATATGAAGCTATATACTTCTATTCTATATGGAAATTTATGAGAAGACTATGAGGTTGTATTACATTTTTTTAGAGAAACGATCATATTAATTGTCTTAATTTTCAGCGGATATTAAACTTATAGTAAGAGGTATGAGGCGATTTTTAATAAAGGGTGGGGAAATAGAAATGACAGTATATTGGTTGACTGATGTAATGCTTGAATCAAGGTATACATATGAAGAAGGGGCAATTTCACGAACAGAAACAGAATTATGTAGTTTACTCATTGAAGATGGACGAATTAAAAAAATTATAGAAGGGATTGTTCAAGAGGAAGGGATAGTAACTCTTGATGCGAATCGCTTATTAATTTTGCCGTCTTTCGAAGAGATGCATATTCATATTGATAAAACATATTATAGTGGGCCTTGGAAAGCTTGTATGCCAGCAGACAGTATTTTTACACGTTTTAATGAGGAAGAGAAGATTTTGCCAAAGCAATTAACAACTGCTCAAGACAGGGCGGAAAATATGCTAGAGTTACTACTTCGAAATGGTACAACGAATATTAGAACGCATTGTAATGTTGATCCAATTATTGGACTTCATAATTTGGAGGCGACGTTAGCTGCATTAGAAACATATAAAAATCGGATGTCTGGTAGAATCGTTGCTTTTCCGCAACATGGATTATTGCGCAGTAATTCTGTACAACTTGTGAAAGATGCGATGCGTATGGGTGCGAATCTAGTCGGTGGAGTGGATCCAGCTACAGTGGATAATGATATCGAAAAATCATTACATACGATTATGGATATCGCAGTAGAATTTAATGCAGATGTTGATATTCATTTGCATGATGCGAATAATCTAGGAACGTTTACGATGAAGAGGTTGGCAAGCTTAACAGAAGAAGCAGGGTGGCAAGGTCGTGTAACAATTAGTCATGCGCTTGGACTTGGTGGTGTTACTGATAAAGAAGCTGAAGAAGTGGCAGAAAGACTAGCAACTTTAAGTATTGATATTACTTCAACGGTGCCAATTGGTAAACAAGTAATTCCAATTCCATTATTAGATAAAAAAGGTGTTAAAGTTTCATTAGGAAATGATAGTATTACAGATCATTGGTCGCCGTTTGGAACTGGCGATATGCTTCAAAAGGCAAATCGATTAGCAGAGCGTTTTGGGTGGAGTGACGAAAGGTCTTTAGGAAAAGCACTTCGCTTTATTACGGGAGGAAAAGAAACGTTAAACAAGGAAGGGAAACGAGCTTGGCCAAATGTAGGAGATGAAGCGAGCTTTGTTTTAACGAATGCAACATGTACTGCTGAAGCGGTAGCGCGTCAAACGGAAAAGCGTTTAGTCGTGTATAAAGGGGATATTGTTGTTGGAAGTTTAAATGAGGTGGAATTAAATAATCTTGTGTAGAAGAATCGTTTAAATAATTTGAGGAGGGTTCTAATTGAGAATATAGAACTCTTCTTTTTTATTCTTACAATATATTTCGTATAGGAAAGCTAGAAGGGATGAAAAATTTGGACAATCAACATAACCAAAATCATATTATGGGAACTTTGCAATGGTTTATATTTTTATTAGCGAATTCAATCGCACTACCAATTGTCGTTGGTGGGTTATTTCATCTTACGACGGAAGAAATATTTTATTTAATGCAGCGTACGTTTTTTGTAGTTGGTATATCTTCTTTTTTACAAGGATGGATTGGACATAGACTACCAATTGCGGATGGGCCAGCTGGATCTTGGGTTGGTGTATTTACCGTACTTGCTTATGCAACGGCCGGACAGGATCAATTACATAGTACACTGCAAATTTTGGAATTAGGAATGATCATTTCCGGTGTTATTTTAATAGGATTAGGAGTAACTGGTTTTATTGGACGTATTTTATTTTTATTTACGCCGGTTGTGACAGGGACGTTTTTACTTTTATTATGTTTACAATTAAGTGGTGTATTTTTAAAAGGAATGCTAGGAATTACAGCTACTATTTCTCAAATTGATGGATTTACAGCAATAATCGCGTTTAGTATATTTCTGTTCGTTATTATACTATCTAATTTTGGAAAAGGTTTCGTTAAAAGTTATGCCGTTTTAATAGGATTAATTAGTGGGTGGATTATTTTTCTCATTGCAGGGAAAGTGACAATCCCATCTCAAGTAACTCATTTTGTGCAACTTCCACAAATATTTGCTTGGGGTCTTCCAAAGTGGAATACAGGGATGGCTGTATCGAGTTTCGTTATGGTATGTATTTTAGTTTCAAATACAGTGGCAGCTATTATAGCGATTAATCAAGCTACGATTCATAAAGCGACTATTGAACAAAAACAGTTGAAGGATGGTACGTGGGTTGGAGGGATTTCACATATCATTTCTTCCGTATTTTCAACTGTAGGTGTCGTGCCGCTACCGGCGACAGCGGGATTTATACGTTTAACAAAACAAAAGTATATACGATCGTTCTTACTAGCATGTATATTACTAGTCGTAATGTCGCTGTTTCCGAGTATTATTCGTTACTTAGCATCGTTGCCATCCGCTGTCGCATCTGCAGTGTTAATGGCTTCGTTCGTACAGTTAATTGGAATTGGATTTAATAATATAAAACAAGTGCCGATGAGTGAAAGGAATATAACGATTTTAGGCGTTGCAGTATTATTTGGCAGCGGCGTTATGTTTTTACCGTCTGGAGCACTCCAATCATTGCCGTCTGTTATGCAATATATATTCGGGAATGGTTTATTTGTAGGTACAGTTGTAAGTATATTGCTAGAACAAATATGGCGTACTGGAAAGTAAGTGGATAAAAAGAGTGTCCGCACTGTATAAAAGTCTAAAATAACATAGGAAATAAAGCCCATTTTTATTCACCACCTGCACATTTCGTTCATACAATATCTTGACTAAATAAACACCCAACTTACACATACACAGCTCTGGCTTAAGCAAGGAGGGTTATACCAGTTGAAGGAAAAAGCGTATCAATCTAAACCTTTACTCACAAAGAGAGAGAGAGAAGTATTTGAATTACTGGTTCAAGATAAAACAACGAAAGAAATTGCAGGTGAACTTTTTATAAGTGAAAAGACAGTTCGCAACCACATCTCAAACGCAATGCAAAAGCTAGGGGTTAAAGGACGTTCACAAGCAGTTGTTGAGCTTCTTCGCATGGGAGAGCTCGAACTATAAGAAAGCAGCCGACTTTTATATGAAAGGTCGGCTATTTTTCTGTTTGTTTCACGTGCTATATGAATGATAAAAACGTTTCATACATAAATAGGTAATAAGGAGGGGATATGTTGAAAAGGATACTGTTAGTTTCAACAAGTGCTCATGATATGAATGGACACCCGACTGGTTTGTGGCTGGAAGAGCTCGCAGCTCCTTATCTTTTATTTAAAAAAGCTAAGTTCGATGTTGATATTGTTTCTATAAAAGGCGGAAGAGTGCCGATTGATAGAGTATCTATTCCGAATGGCATACCTCGTGAATTTAAGCATGTCGCTTCTTTATTGCAAAATACGAGGGCGATTTCAACTGTCCATTCTTCAGAGTATGATGCGGTATTATTTGGTGGTGGACACGGGGCGATTGTAGATTTTCCAGGTAATCCATATGTAGCAAATTTAATTGAGAATATGTATAACAATAACCGGATTGTAGCGGCTGTTTGTCACGGGGTAAGTTCTTTAGTTGGTGTGAAAAATAAAGATGGTTCATTTTTTGTTGCCGGTAAGCGTATAACAGGTTATACAAACGATGAAGAAAAAGCTGTACATTTAGAAAAGCGAGTTCCATTTTTGCTAGAAAGTAAATTGAAAGAAGAAGGGGCCTTGTTTTATGTAGCTCCTAATTTTACGCCACATGTTGTAGTGGATGGTCGTTTAATTACAGGGCAAAATCCGCAGTCTAGTGTGGAAATAGGTAAAGCTATAAGAAGAGCTGTAAATAAATTATAGAAAAAATACCCGCTACTAATAAAGGGAGCGGGTATTTTATTGCGAAAGGAATATTTTTTGTATAGTGTAGATTGAAAATACAATAAACTAAAAAGACATAATGAGTATAATAACTTCATTTATAATCATTCATGAATTTGCTATACTATTTTGTATGAACAAAAGGGGAGGCTCTTTTAAATGAGAAAAGTTGCGTGTGCAAATACTTATATTAATAAAATAAAGCCTATTATTCGAAAAACGAGTTTTAGCCAATTAAAAATAGATGAAATCGCGAAATATATGGATATTAGTAAAGCTACTTTATATAAACGTTTTTCTTCGAAAGATGAGATTATTGAAGCGGTAGTAGAGGATTTCATAAACTATCTTCTTGAAGGTGATGCGGATAATCAAGATGAAAGTCTGTCCTTTGCAGAACGTTTCCAAAAGACGTTTATCCATTCTTTAAAATGTGTGACGTATATTTCGGATATCTTTTTGCAAGATTTGAAAGAAGCGTATCCGCATTTGTCAGATCAGTTAGTCGCTGCACAACAAAATCGTAATCGTAATTTACAAATGTTTTTTGAGTCGGGTATGGGACAAGGATACTTTAATAAAATGAATGCGCAATTATTTATGGTACAAGATGATGTGATGTTAAGGCGTATTATAGATCATTCTTTTTGTATTCAATACGATATTACGTTAAAGAAAGCGATACTGGATTTTTATCAATTAAAGAAGTATCAACTTTTTAAGCCGGAGTATATAGAAGCAATTGATGATTCTGAAATTGAAAAAGAAATTATTGCTATTTTGCAAATGATTTCGTAAAAAAGCAGGTTTTCCTATACGAATGGAAAACCTGCTTTTTTTATTACATGTTATTTTTTACGTGTTGTAATACGAATTCAGCTACTGGGCCACCTGAAGCCGGATTTTGACCAGTGATAACACGATTATCTTCTACAGCGTAAGCTTCCCAAGGCTGCGCAGCTTTTTCGTAAAGCCCTCCATTTTTAATGAGTTCATCTTCTGTTAAAAATGGAACAAATTGATCCAATCCAGCTAGTTTTTCTTCTTCATTTGAGAATCCTGTTACTTTTTTACCGCTAATTAAACGTTCCCCATTACTTAATGTGATATGAAATAAACCAGCAGCTCCGTGACAAACAGAGGAAACAATTCCGCCATTTTCATAAATGTTGCGGCTAATCATTTGAAGTTCTTTATTTTCTGGGAAGTCCCAAATCACACCGTGACCGCCTGCGTAATAAATAACAGCGTAGTCTTCTGGATTCACTTCACTCGGTTTCATTGTAGAACCGAGACGATTCATAAACTCTTTCTTTTGATACCATTCCCAATCGATGCTCTCCGCCATTGCTAAACTATGCGGATCAATCGGTGTATAACCACCTTGTGGGCTGACATAATCTACTTCGTAACCAGCTTCTTCAACTTTTTTAACGAAATGGACGGCTTCACCAAGCCAAAGCCCAGTAGCTCGATTTAAATTTGGATATTTTTCTACGCTCGTCAACACAACTAACATTTTTTTCTTCATCATAATCCTCCTGTAATGTTTCTTCTATATAAAAGTTCTTTATTTACTTCATTTTATTAAGTTAGAAATTGCAAATTTGAATAACCATGTCAGTCCTCCTTATATCGGATTCGAAATTAGTGTATAACAATTTTTGAACAAAGTAAACCAAAAACACTAAATTAGTTTACTTTGTATATTTTTCATTGACAAACTGTAATGCTGAAACTATGATAGTTCCATGAATATCGAACAACATACATGTTTCGTTTCGAATTCAATTTGTCGCGCGATAAATTTATACATTTAATGAAGTTGTTTAGTGGTGGTAGAGGAGCTAAATAACTGTATTTTTTCATTTGCAGTTACTACAATCAGGAGAGGTGTTACACATGGGGGAAGATATAAGTAACCATTCAAAATGGTTTGTTTTCACATTATGTTTTATCGTTTTATTAGGACCGATGAACGCGGTTTTATTTAATGTAGCGTTAGAAGATATTGCTAGTGATTTGTCGATTAGCCAATCGAAAGTCAGTTGGGTTGTAGTAGGGTATTCCTTAGTTGTCGGTATTGGTTCGATAATATATGGGAAACTGGCGGACCGTTACAGTGTAAAAAAACTATTAATAACTTCCATTATCATATTTGTAGCTGGTTCAATTATTGGATTTGTAAATCAATCTTATGCGATTGTCATTTTCGCAAGATTAGTGCAGGCGAGTGGGGGAGCGGCGTTTATTGCGCTTAGTATGATTGCGGTGGAAAAATTAGTTAATCCTGCTAAGAAAGCGGGTGTGCTAGCAATGATTAGTTCTTCTATTGCATTAGCAGTTGGTATCGGTCCTTTAGTTGGTGGAGCAATTACGAATACGTTAGGATGGCCGTATTTATTTTTATTTATGGTTATTTCAATGATTGGTATTTTCTTGCTTGTAAAATTTATGCCAGAAGAGGTGCAACATACCGATGAAGTGTTCCGCTTTGATTTCATTGGAGCAGTTTTATTATTTGTATTGATTACGACCGTTTTATTAGGTGTAAATATGAATAGTTGGCTATTTGTGCTATCTGCTGCTTTCTTATTTTTATTCACGGTTCGTATGAAGAACGCGGAGAATCCCTTTATTGATATTGAGTTATTTACGAATAAACCATTTCTGCGTTTAATTGCGGTTGGATTTATAATTAATGTGGCGCTATGTGCTAGTTTGTTATTATTACCATTACTGCTAGGGAGAGAGTATAGTTTATCTCCGTTCGTTATCGGGATTGTATTGTTTGTTGCATCTCTCTTTGGTATTGTATCTAGTTTTGTTACCGGAAAGATTGTTCCTTCGTTTGGGGATGTGAGACTGATTAATGTAGCGTCTGTAGTTATGATCGTTGGTTTTTTAATTTTAGGGCTTATTCCGAAAGGGAGCTTTATTGTTATTTTAGTAGCGATTATTTTAACATTTATGAGTTATTCAGCTATTCAAGTATCATTAAACACATTTATACCGAAAACATTACATCCAGCTAAAGTTGGATTGGGACTTGGTTTATATAATTTAATTAACTTTTTCGGTATGGCATTTGGACCAGCTGTAGCGAGCAAAATTATGGAGTCTACAAATAGTTATCGTTTGAATTTTAGTTTAATCGTCATTTTAATTTCTGCTCATTTCTTCTTATTAATAGGAATGTCTTCTTTCCAAAAAAAAGATGGAGCAATAAAGTGAAACTTTAATTAGTGGGGGTCTTACTGCCCGGCAAATAGCGAGGTAAATATGCAATTTATATAGAAGAAACCGACTTTCGTATAGAAGGTCGGTTATTTTTCTGTCTTGCAAATTATGAAAAAAAGGAGCAAAATAAAAAAGGTCCTAGTCTATACAGGTACAAATGAAAATTTTCATACAGAAGCAGTTTAAGTGAGCGAACTTAAAGTGTGTAAAATATAATGATAAAATAAGATGATGAATGAGAAAACGGGTGATGAAGTTGAATAGAGCAATCGGTGTTATCGATTCAGGAGTTGGTGGTTTAACTGTAGCGAAGGAATTAATTCGTCAGTTGCCGAAAGAGCGTATTATATATTTAGGGGATACAGCGCGTTGCCCTTATGGTCCACGTTCTCGAGAAGAAGTGCGTCAATTTACGTGGGAAATGACGGAGCATTTACTAGATTTAAATATCAAGATGTTAGTTATTGCGTGTAATACAGCAACTGCGGTTGTATTAGAAGAAATGCAGAAACAATTACCAATTCCGGTAGTGGGAGTTATTCACCCAGGATCACGTACAGCTTTAAAAGTGACAAATACGTATCATGTTGGGATTATTGGTACGATTGGAACGGTGAAAAGTGGTGCATACGAAGAAGCGTTAAAGTCTATTAATAACCGTGTTATGGTAGAAAGTTTAGCATGTCCGCCTTTCGTCGAACTTGTAGAAAGTGGGAATTTCGAAAGTGAAATGGCGTATGAAGTTGTAAGAGAAACATTGCAACCGCTGAAAAATACCGATATTGATACACTTATTTTAGGTTGTACACATTATCCAATTTTAGGTCCTGTTATTAAAAAGGTAATGGGAGATAAAGTGCAACTAATTAGTTCTGGTGATGAAACAGCGCGTGAAGTAAGTACAATTTTATATCATAGTAAAATGTTGAATGAGGGAGAGGAACAAAGTGATCATCTCTTCTTAACAACAGGGAAAATAGGCCTATTTAAAGAAATTGCATCAAAATGGTTCGGTCAGCCGATTGAAAATGTGAAGCATATTCATTTAGAAGAATAATAATAGAATTCATATAAGTGAACCCCTGAGAAATTAGGGGTTTTTTGTTTATCCCGCTATTTGCCGGGCAGTAAGACCCTGCTGATTAAAGTTTCACTTTATAAGAAGCACAGCTTGTTCTAAAACGTGAAATAGCTCGTATACATAATAGTACAAACTTAGTTTTTAGGGGGGAAAGGCATGCCTAAATCCACTTTTAAATGGGTTATTGGTGCTACGGTAAGTGCTGTTTTATTAACAGGGTGCGGCTTCATAAATCAGGAGAAAGCGACCGAACAAATTGATCCACCAAAAAAAGTTACGTATACAGATGGTGAAAAGAAAGGGACGGCTCAAAATAAACAAGGGCAAACGATAAATAGAGAAATATACTTAGTTGATAAAAATGGATATGTTGTACCGCAAACAATCGCAATGCCTACTCCAAAAGCGAATGAAGTAATACAGCAAACGCTAGAATACCTTGTGAAAGATGGGCCGGTAACCGATTTATTACCGAATGGGTTCCGTGCAGTCATTCCAGCAAATACATCGATGACTCTAGATTTGAAAAAAGATGGGACAGCAGTAATTGATTTCTCTAAAGAAATGAAAAACTATGCAAAAGAAGAAGAGCGTCAAATTGTTGAGTCAGTAGCGTGGACTTTGACTCAATTTAAAGAAATAAAACAAGTGCAGTTTCAGATAAATGGTGAAAAGTTAGCGAAGATGCCTGTCGCGGGTACACCGCTTGGAGAAGGGGTGAGTCGTGCGAATGGTATTAACTTTGATGATGAACAAGTGGCAGATGTAACAAATACAAAACCAGTTACGCTTTACTTTATGGCGCAAAATAATGATAAGCAGCAATATTATGTACCGGTAACACGCCGCGTTGTAGAGGGAAAAGAAAATGATTATGCAACCATTATAGATGAACTTGTAAAAGGACCGATTCATCAATCGCTCCTGAATGATTTTAACCCAGGAGTTAAGCTTATTACGAATCCGAAATTGCAAGACGGAAATCTTACATTAAACTTTAATGAAAATATATTTGTAAACCCAGATAAAAATATGGTTTCAAATTACGTATTGAAGTCGGTAGTTTTATCTTTGACAGAAAAGAAAGGCGTAAAAAGTGTTTCTATTGAGGTAAATGGTAAAGCAAATCTTATAGATGAAAAGGGCGGAAAGTTAATAAAACCTGTAGATCGTCCAGAAAACGTGAATACAGGTAGTTTTTAATCGTGGATAATTTGATATACTTAAGTAAGAAAGGGGAATTGCTTTTTGGGTTCCCCTTCTTTTATTGTATACATATCATACATTTAAATTTGGCTATACTAACAAGTAGTTATGAGGAGGTTATTTTTATGCGAGTAGATGGTAGAGAGAAAACAGAATTACGCCATATACATATTCATACGAATTATTTAAAACACCCAGAAGGATCAGTATTAATTGAAGTTGGGGATACAAAGGTAATTTGCTCAGCGACAATTGAAGAGCGTGTCCCACCGTTTATGCGCGGGGAAGGAAAGGGCTGGGTAACAGCTGAATACGCGATGATTCCGCGTGCAACAGAACAACGTACAATCAGGGAGTCAAGTAAAGGGAAAGTAACTGGACGTACAATGGAAATCCAGCGTTTAATTGGACGAGCATTACGTGCGGTAGTTGACTTAGAAGCACTTGGCGAGAGAACAGTTTGGATTGACTGTGATGTTATTCAAGCAGATGGTGGAACGAGAACAGCTTCTATTACAGGTGCATATGTAGCGATGGTATTAGCGTTTGAGAAGTTATTACAAGCAGAAAAAGTATCTAAAATTCCAGTAAAAGATTATTTAGCAGCAACGTCAGTGGGAATTGTGGAAGAGCAAGGTGTTGTTTTAGATTTAAACTATGCAGAAGATTCTAAAGCGGACGTTGATATGAACGTGATTATGACTGGAAAAGGTCAGTTTGTCGAAGTGCAAGGAACTGGAGAAGAAGCGACGTTTAGCAGAACACAGTTAAATGAACTACTTGATGCTGCGGAACAAGGCATTTTCCAACTAATTGACATGCAAAAAGAAGCGTTAGGTGACATCGTATCTCATATAGAGTAGAGGTGGAAAATATGAAACAAGTTGTTGTTGCGACAAAAAATATGGGGAAAGTGCGTGAGTTTGCTGAGTTATTTGAGCGCTTTGATTTAGAAGTGAAATCATTACACGATTTTCCTCATATTGAAGAAGTCGAAGAAACTGGTGAAACGTTTGAAGAAAATGCAATCTTAAAAGCAGATAGTTTGAGTAGACAGTTGGATTCTATCGTAATTGCGGATGATTCAGGTCTGATCGTAGATGCTTTAAACGGAAAACCAGGCGTGTATTCAGCTCGGTTTGCAGGAGAGCCGAAAGACGATCAAGCGAACATGGATAAAGTGTTACAAGAATTAAATGGAATTGACTTTGAAAAACGTAAAGCGCGTTTCTACTGTGCATTAGCAGTTGCATTCCCAGAAGCGGATAAAGAACCGGTCATTGTGAATGGAACGTGTGAAGGGTACATTTTAGAACAGCGCCGCGGGGAAAACGGCTTTGGATATGATCCAATCTTTTATGTAGAAGAATATAAAAAAGCGATGGCAGAACTAAGTTCAGATGAGAAAAATGCCATTAGTCACCGCGGACGTGCTCTTCGTAAGTTAGAAGAAAAAATTCCGGAATGGTTTTTAGGAGAATGAGGGAGAGAGATTGATGAAAGCTTTAATAGTAAGCGATAGTCATAGCTCTGTGAAGGAATTACAGCAGTTAAAAGAGAAATATGAAGGGAAAGTAGATGTCATGATCCATTGTGGTGATTCGGAGTTAACGCCTGCTCATGAAGAACTGCAAGGTTTCCATGTTGTAAAAGGAAATTGTGATTATGCTAACTTTCAAGATGAAATTGTAACTGACGTAGATGGCATTCGCTTCTTAGTTGTGCATGGACATCGTCATAACGTGAAAATGACTTTACAAACGTTAGCGTACTATGCAGAAGAAGAGGGGGCACAAGTTGCATGCTTCGGACATTCTCACGTATTAGGTGCGGAATTTATTGATGGAGTTTTATTTATCAATCCAGGAAGTATTTTATTACCACGTCAGCGTGTAGAAAAGACATTTGCCTTATTAGAAATGAATGAAAAACATATAGATGTTCGCTTTGAAACATTAGACGGACAACTAGTTGAACAAGCAGTTTTTAAAAGAGGATAAGAAAAATTATCCTCTTTTAAAAAAGGTGTTGACTTTATGTATGGATATACATATAATAAATATTGTCGATAGGGCAACAGCGCTAACGAAGAAAAATAAAATAACATATGCGGGTGTAGTTTAGTGGTAAAACAAGAGCCTTCCAAGCTCTGGTCGAGAGTTCGATTCTCTTCACCCGCTCCATGTCCCAGTAGCTCAGCCGGATAGAGCATACGCCTTCTAAGCGTACGGTCGGGAGTTCGAATCTCTCCTGGGACGCTAAGAAAACCTTGTTATCTTTTGATAACAAGGTTTTTTTTTGTCTAAAAATTGATGTATGTGCAAGAGGTGTAAAAAATATAACGTAACATATAATAATTATTATATACAACAGATTAAAGTGCATTAAGAAAAGAGCGCCATTTATGCGCTCTATTTCTCTTGTTTAATTTAAAGAATCAATAGGCTTATGATGGAACTTAAATCCATATCTATATTATCCCAATTGTTCACTTAGAGTGTTATAAAACTTTTTATCATTCTAGTACAATTGAGCACCCGTTATCGAAACTTATCCCCGACAGTGTGTTACAATTAATAGAAGCGGAAAACGAGAATCTCCAATTGACTGGACGTGTGATTGGTTGGACAGTTTAAGAAGGTTGTATAAAAAAGGGAGATGGCGCAAAGATGGCGAGAGCAAAAGAGAATGATTTAACGGAGAAATTGGCAGAAGGTCAACGGAAATATGGTGACGGTAACTTTACAATACAGAACATCGGTGATGAAACTAACCCGAATTGGACTGTCGTAAAAAATGTGAGGAAGGGATCGGCAGGCATTCGCGAAGAGGAAGATATATTAAGACTGCGATCAAAATATATAAAATAGTACGGAAATGAGCGGACCGAGAGTTCGAATCTCTCCTGGGACGCTAAGAAAACCTTGTTATTTTTTGATAACAAGGTTTTTTGTTTAGTTATTAATAAACTTCTCAAAGACAAAACCATAATCTTTCACATTATATTGTTTTTTCGTATCAACGAGCCAGTTAAAGGCGATTTCATTCATCTCTTTAAATTGCTCTGCTAAATTTACTTGTGCATTTGAGATACGGCTAAAAGCGTTAGATGCCATATCTAGACTTTTATGTGCATACTGCAATGTAATATCGTTGTCGTATGAAATTTCTTCTATTTTAAGTAAAGCCTTATATAAATCTTTTAATTCTTCAATGTGTTTTTTATGAACATCAATTGAATAATGCTCATCTCCCATTTGAAACTTAATTTCTACATCTAAATCAATCGTTCCGGCAGTTTCAAGTGCTACGTTTTTAATTTGATATTTACTATAGCTAAAGCGGCGTAGTGTACGTTTTTTACTTGTTGCGCTTGTGCCATCTAGGTGGATTAATCCTTTGTTTGTGAAACAATATTCATCTGATTTTGATTTAATTAGAAAATAAATTTTCTCTCCATCTTCATGCATCACGTAATCATCAGCATCAACCTTATCGTAATCTTTCGGTGTAATGACAGACCCTACATCGCTTAGTCCTAATACATCTGCAGCCATTTTTTTAAACATATATAATCCCCCTTTTAAATTCTTAATTATACAAAAATATATTAACATGATTTTAACAAAATGTTTTCTTGTAAGGCGAAAATATTTGAAGGTAAGTTAAGAAAAATAACGAATATTATTTCGATCCTAAATTATTTAATAAATCCATTAGTTTGAGAGTTGATTCTCCGAAAAATTATCAAGAGAAAAAGTTAATATTGCAAGTGATTATAGAGAAATTCCATGAAAGCACCTCAAGCGATAGGAGGTGTTTTTCTAACCCTTTTGAAATCTTACAATTCTGTAAGGTAACTGTAAGGTAGTTCGATGGTAAGAAATTGCTAATCTTTTATAATGAAGGTAACAACGATAAAACGAGGAGGAAGAAATGATGAAGGGATTAGTTGTAACAGGCTTAACAGTTGCTTTTGGATTTGTAGCGTATGAGAAATTAACGTATGTAGTTGATGTTGTAAAACATTTAATCGCTTAGTAAAAAAACTACCATGAGAGGGAAAGGGAATGAGTGAATGAATGGAATGGTTATTTGGAATTATAGGTACTTGTAGTGTAGTGTTATTGTTCTTTGTCCCGAGTGGTATACTTAGTTCGACAACGAGTTTGTTTTTCTTAAGTTTGTTTGCTTGCACGATGCTTATTATTATGTTTTTAATGAAGCGAAGTAAGCCAATCTTCTATTTTAGCATGATTGTTATGGCAATTATTGTTCTCCAAATTATTACCCTTGTAATATACCCCACAATTATAAAAGCTTTCCATTAATGATGAATCCTCTGCGTCTGTTGCTGAGGATTTTTATTTGTATAATTTTGATTTTTTAATAAAGATTTAGCTGTATTGAAATATAAAAATAGAATATTTTTATATTTCAAACAAAAGGTTTTAGATTGTTGTGTTCTTATTACGCATTTGATATATTTACTTTGAAGATCATTAAAATCTAGAAAAAGAGGCGGACGTATGGATAAAAAAGAAAATACGGTCGTATTGTTTCCGCAACTATCAGAACGCTATATTGATGAAGGTTTTTTAGCACTGAAAGAGCGGGAATTCGAAGATGCATTGCGCTGCTTTGAAATATTACGTCAGTATAATGCAGAAACGGAACAAACGGAATTAGCTTCCGTTATTTGTTTGCTGGAATTAAAACGTATGGAAGAAGCGAAAGACAAATGTGAACAGCTGCTTGAAACAGGAGCTGTCTTATTTGGTGATATTCTTGAAACGTATGTGACGATTTTAGTTCAAACAAATGATTATGAAGGCGTTATTGAAACTGTTGAAAAAGTTTTGCGAACGAAAGATATAATGCCTGAGCAAAAGGAAAAATTAGCGCAACTCGCTTTATTTGCAGAAGGTATGCTAAATGAAGAAGACACGTCGCTAATTGATTCAAATTTCGAATTGGATGAATTTACTAAGGAGATTTTTGGAGAAAACTTTGGGCAAAAGCTGAGAGCGATTCAACAGATTTCGTTAAAAGACTTGGATCTCGCATTACCTGTTTTAAAGAAATTTTTAATAGACGAAAAGCAACATCCTTATTTGAAAACTTCTATTTTGTATAAAATGATAGAAAATCAAGTAGAAGAAGAGATAGAAGTAGAAAAGTTTGGAAATAGGGTTAAAGTGATTCCAGCATTTACAGGTCATAATGAGGAGCAATCCGATAACATTATACATACATTATCAAGCCGATTGGAGCAAAATTATCCCGATATATTTAGTGCGATGGTTGCATATTGGAAAGAATTACAAATTAGCGTTTTCCCATTTGCACTATTAATGGATAAAGTAGAGATTTGGGCTGCTGTTTTAGAGAGAATTGGAAGAAAACGTTTCGGATTGGCTATTGATGAAGAAGAACTTATGACAGCATATAATATTGAATTAGAAGAGTTTCATATTGCCTATCAATGGTTATTGCGTGTTGAAAGAGAAGGATATTTGCCCGTATAATTATGAAAAAGAATCGTTCAGTTCTTGAAACGAGCATATTCTATGTTATAATGTAAGGGTTGCAAAAGGCAGAAATCTGCCTGTTTGTAAGAGAAGAGAAGTGTAATTCTCTTACTTAATATGTTTCATATTAGTCTCGAACAAAATATACCGTAGTTGTCTTTTAGACAACTAGTAGATTGGAACATTATATCTGAAAGCATTTGCTAGAGGATTATTTGTACATTTATTATTTCGAAAAAGAGATAATGAATATTTTGATCTATAGAGGTATGTGCATACATTATTATAGTTGGAGGGAAAGAATAAATGGCTGCAAAATGGGAAAAATTAGAAGGTAACGTAGGCGTTTTAACAATTGAAGTTGATGCTAAAGAAGTAAACAACTCTATCGACGCTGCGTTCAAAAAAGTAGTAAAAACAATCAACGTACCAGGTTTCCGTAAAGGAAAAATGCCTCGTCCGTTATTCGAACAACGCTTTGGTATCGAATCTTTATACCAAGATGCTTTAGATATCATCTTACCAAAAGCATACGGTGAAGCAATCGATGAAGCTGGTATCTTCCCAGTTGCTCATCCTGAAATCGACATCGAGAAGTTCGAAAAAAATGCTAACCTTATCTTCACTGCAAAAGTTACAGTGAAACCTGAAGTTAAATTAGGTGAGTACAAAGGTTTAGCAGTAGAAAAAGTTGAAACAACTGTAACTGACGAAGATGTAGAGAATGAAGTAAAAGCTTTACAAGAGCGTCAAGCTGAACTAGTTGTTAAAGAAGAAGGAACTATTGAAAATGGTGATACAGCTGTAATCGACTTCGAAGGTTTCGTTGATGGCGAAGCATTTGAAGGCGGAAAAGGCGAAAACTATTCTCTTGCAATCGGTTCTGGTACTTTCATCCCAGGTTTCGAAGAGCAAGTAATTGGTCTTAAATCTGGTGAGTCTAAAGACGTTGAAGTATCATTCCCAGAAGAGTACCATGCTGCTGAATTAGCTGGCAAACCAGCAACATTCAAAGTAACAATTCACGAAATCAAAACAAAAGAACTTCCTGAGTTAAACGACGAGTTCGCTAAAGATGCTGACGAAGAAGTTGCAACTCTTGATGAATTAAAAACAAAACTTCGTACAAACTTAGAAGAAGGCAAAAAGCACGAAGCTGAGCACAAAGTACGTGACGAAGTAGTAGAATTAGCTGCTGCTAACGCTGAAATCGACATTCCAGAAGCTATGATCGACACTGAGTTAGATCGTATGGTTCGTGAATTCGAGCAACGTTTAAGCCAACAAGGTATGAACCTTGAGCTTTACTACCAATTCACAGGTACTGATGCTGACAAATTAAAAGAGCAAATGAAAGAAGATGCACAAAAACGTGTAAGAATCAATCTTGTTCTTGAAGCTATCATTGAAGCTGAAAACATCGAAGTTACTGAAGAAGAAGTAACTGCAGAAGTTGAAAAAATGGCTGAAATGTACGGTATGCCAGTAGACGCTATCAAGCAAGCTCTTGGAAGCGCAGACGCTTTATCTGAAGATCTTAAAGTGCGTAAAGCTGTAGACTTCTTAGTAGAAAACGCTGCATAATAAAATAACAAGGCGCGATTTTAATCGTGCCTTGTTTTATAAATATAGAAATATATTTATAAAACTTTTCGATGAAGAAGGAAAAGTTCCTTTATAAGTCGAATATACATATTTCAAAAGTTTTAAAAACTTTTTATTTGTACATAACTAGTCATATTATTTGTATTTCTCGCTACGTAGTGACATAATATGTATTTACATACGATACATTTATCGTGTACATACGAAGGCAAGAGGTTAGCACTTTGTAAGGGGTGTGAAAATATGTTTAAATTTAATGATGAAAAAGGGCAATTAAAATGTTCTTTCTGTGGTAAAACACAAACGCAAGTTCGAAAGTTAGTTGCAGGTCCAGGTGTTTACATTTGTGACGAGTGTATCGAGCTTTGTACTGAAATTGTACAAGAGGAGCTTGCGAAGGACGAAGAAGTAGAATTCAAAGATGTACCGAAACCGGTAGAAATTCGTGAAATCTTAGATGAGTATGTCATCGGACAAGATAACGCGAAAAAAGCACTAGCGGTAGCGGTATATAACCATTACAAACGTATTAATTCTAACAGCAAAATTGATGATGTAGAATTAGCGAAGAGTAATATTTCACTTATTGGGCCAACAGGTAGTGGTAAAACATTATTGGCACAAACATTAGCGCGTATTTTAAATGTTCCATTTGCAATCGCGGACGCAACATCTTTAACAGAAGCTGGATACGTTGGGGAAGATGTAGAAAACATTTTACTAAAACTAATTCAAGCGGCTGATTATGATGTAGAAAAAGCGGAAAAAGGAATTATTTATATTGATGAGATTGATAAAGTGGCACGTAAGTCCGAAAATCCATCAATTACACGTGATGTATCTGGTGAAGGTGTACAGCAGGCACTTCTGAAAATTTTAGAAGGTACTGTAGCAAGCGTTCCACCTCAAGGTGGTCGTAAGCATCCGCATCAAGAATTCATTCAAATTGATACAACGAATATCCTATTCATTTGTGGTGGAGCGTTTGATGGCATTGAGCCAATTATTAAACGTCGCCTTGGTGAAAAAGTAATTGGATTTGGTTCAGAGAAGAAAAATGCTGATGTAAATGAAAAGCATGTTCTATCTCACGTATTACCAGAGGACCTTTTAAGATTTGGTTTAATTCCAGAGTTTATCGGTCGTCTTCCAGTTATTGCGAACCTAGAGCCACTTGATGAAGATGCTCTTGTTGATATTTTAACGAAACCGAAAAATGCACTTGTTAAGCAATTCCAAAAACTGTTGGAGCTTGACGATGTTGAGTTAGAGTTTGAAGAAGGCGCACTGATTGAGATTGCGAAAAAAGCAATTGAACGTAAAACAGGTGCTCGTGGACTTCGTTCTATTATTGAAGGCTTAATGCTTGATGTAATGTTTGAACTTCCATCTCGCAAAGATATCGAGAAGTGTATTCTTACGAAAGAAACAGTAGCTGATAATGAGCCACCGAAATTGGTGCTACAAGACGGTACTGTACTTGATACAAAAACATCTGCATAATGCGAAAGAGAAACAGCAATTTTTATAATTGCTGTTTTTCTTTATGTTTAGCTACGTTCTTCCGCGGAAATACTAAATGATAAAACATTGCGGGAGGAAATAAATGATGAGCTGGACAAATATATTTTTACTTGTTCAACTTGTTTTTGGTGTAATTGTCGGATTATATTTTTGGCACTTACTTCGAAATCAGCGAACACAAAAAGTTTCAATTGATCGAGAATCAAAAAAAGAATTAGAACAGCTTCGTAAAATGCGTGAGATTTCTCTAACAGAGCCGCTTGCGGAAAAGGTGCGCCCTACATCCTTTTTAGATATTGTAGGGCAAGAAGACGGGATTAAGTCGTTAAAAGCGGCTCTTTGTGGTCCGAATCCGCAACATGTAATCATATATGGCCCGCCAGGTGTCGGAAAGACAGCGGCAGCGCGTCTTGTATTAGAAGAGGCGAAACGAAATCCGAAATCTCCATTTCGTACGAATGCAACATTTATCGAACTTGATGCGACGACAGCTCGGTTTGATGAACGTGGTATTGCAGATCCTTTAATTGGCTCGGTTCATGATCCGATTTATCAAGGTGCTGGTGCGATGGGGCAAGCAGGTATTCCACAACCGAAAAAAGGCGCAGTAACAGATGCACATGGTGGTATTTTGTTTATTGATGAAATTGGTGAACTACATCCGATTCAAATGAACAAAATGTTAAAGGTGTTAGAAGATCGAAAAGTATTTTTAGAAAGTGCGTACTATAGTGAAGAGAATACGATGATTCCAACGTATATACATGATATTTTTCAAAAAGGTTTACCAGCAGATTTCCGCTTAGTTGGAGCGACAACACGTTCACCAGAGGAAATTCCACCTGCTATTCGGTCTCGTTGCTTAGAGGTATTTTTCCGTGAGCTAGATACAGAAGAAATTCAAAAAGTAGCGAAGAATGCAGCCGACAAAGTGGAAATGCAAATCGGTGAGAACGGTATTGAAATGATTGGTATGTATGCAAGAAATGGACGAGAAGCAATTAATCTCGTGCAAATCTCTGCTGGTATGGCGATAAATGAAGAACGTTCTTTCATTAAAGATGAAGATATAGAGTGGGTTGTTCATTCTAGTCAGCTTGCACCGAAATATGAAAAACGTATTTACCCTATTCCGAGGATCGGTCTTGTAAACGGACTTGCTGTATACGGACCGAATACAGGAGCGTTATTAGAAATAGAAGTAACAGCAATCACGGCGAAAGATAAAGGGTCGGTAAATGTTACCGGTATTGTAGAAGAGGAAAGTATTGGTAGCCAAACGAAATCAATTCGTCGTAAAAGTATGGCGAAAGGTTCTGTAGATAATGTATTAACAGTACTTCGTTCTTTAGATGTGTTGCCAGAAGGGTACGATATACATATTAATTTTCCAGGTGGTATCCCGATCGATGGTCCTTCTGCAGGGATTGCTATGGCAACGGGTGTTTACTCAGCCGTGCATCGTACATATGTGAATAATGAAGTGGCGATGACAGGTGAAATAAGTATACATGGAGAAGTGAAGCCTATTGGTGGTGTATACGCAAAAATAAAGGCTGCGAAAAAAGCAGGAGCTAAGAAAGTCATTATTCCTGCTGAAAACATGCAACCGTTTTTGTACACAATAAAGGGAATTGAAATCATTCCTGTTCGTAAGTTAAAAGAAGTATTTGAGCTAACATTTATGCAGGAAAATATGCATCGAGAGCTTGATGTACATACTACTGTAGACGAAACAGATGCACAATCCATGTGAGAATGAATGATAATAAAATTTGCCAGACTTCGTTTAAGTTTGTATGCTTAAGCGGAGTCTTTTTTTCTTTTCATAAGGGAGAAAAAACAAGGGATTTATAATTGCTCAGAATCTCTGCAATTGCATCTAGATGTATTGTAATATAAAATAGTTGAACAGGAGTTTAATTTATTATGGAGGTGCTATGTCTAGTATGAATACGAATGAAAGAATCGTACCCCTCCTACCATTAAGAGGCGTTCTCGTATATCCAACGATGGTTCTGCATCTTGATGTAGGACGTGATAAATCGATACAGGCACTAGAGCAGGCGGCAATGGATGAAAATATCATCTTTTTAGCGATGCAAAAAGAAATGAATATCGATGATCCGAAAGAAGATGACATATATAGTGTAGGTACAGTGGCGAAAGTGAAGCAAATGTTAAAATTGCCGAACGGTACGCTTCGTGTCCTTGTAGAAGGTTTACATAGAGCAGAAGTAGTAGAGTTTATCGAGGAAGAAAATGTAGTACAAGTTTCTATTAAAACGGTAACTGAAGAAGTGGAAGATGATTTAGAAGAGAAAGCTCTTATGCGTACGTTACTGGAGCATTTCGAACAATATATTAAAGTTTCGAAAAAAGTATCAAATGAAACATTTGCAACGGTAGCTGATGTAGAAGAACCAGGAAGACTAGCTGATTTAATTGCTTCTCACTTGCCAATTAAAACGAAACAGAAACAAGAAATTTTAGAGATTGTATCTGTGAAAGAACGATTACATACACTTATTTCAATTATTCAAGATGAACAAGAGTTACTTAGTTTAGAAAAGAAAATTGGACAAAAAGTGAAACGTTCAATGGAACGCACGCAAAAAGAATATTTCTTACGTGAGCAAATGAAGGCGATTCAAACTGAACTTGGCGATAAAGAAGGTAAGGGCGGGGAAGTAGAAGAACTTCGTGAGAAAATTGAACAGTCAGGAATGCCTGAAGAAACAACGAAGGCTGCACTGAAAGAATTAGATCGTTATGAAAAGCTACCAGCAAGTTCTGCGGAGAGCGGTGTTATTCGCAATTATATTGATTGGTTATTAGCACTTCCGTGGACAGAAGCGACAGAGGATATGATTGATCTTGTTCATTCTGAAGAGATTTTAAACAAAGATCATTACGGTCTTGAAAAAGTAAAAGAGCGAGTGCTTGAATATTTAGCTGTACAAAAATTGACGAACTCATTAAAAGGACCTATCCTTTGTTTAGTAGGCCCTCCAGGGGTCGGGAAAACTTCGTTAGCTCGTTCAATTGCGACATCATTAAATCGTAATTTTGTCCGTGTATCCCTTGGTGGTGTGCGTGATGAATCTGAAATTCGTGGTCACCGTCGTACATACGTTGGAGCAATGCCGGGACGCATTATTCAAGGTATGAAAAAGGCGAAAACAGTTAATCCAGTCTTCTTATTAGATGAGATTGATAAAATGTCTAACGATTTCCGTGGCGATCCATCAGCAGCATTACTTGAAGTGTTAGATCCAGAACAAAATCATAACTTCAGTGATCATTACATTGAAGAACCATATGATCTATCGAAAGTTATGTTTGTAGCAACCGCTAATACACTTTCAAGTATTCCGGGTCCATTACTTGACCGCATGGAAATTATTTCGATTGCTGGGTATACAGAACTGGAAAAGGTGCACATTGCTCGAGAGCATTTATTGCCGAAACAATTAAAAGAGCATGGCTTACGAAAAGGTAATTTACAAGTACGTGATGAAGCGCTTCTTGAAATTATTCGTTATTATACACGTGAGGCTGGTGTTCGTACGCTAGAGCGCCAAATTGCAAAGGTTTGTCGTAAAGCAGCGAAAATTATCGTTACAGCGGAACGTAAACGTATTGTTGTGACAGAGAAAAATATTGTAGATTTACTTGGTAAACACATATTCCGTTATGGACAAGCAGAGAAAACAGACCAAGTCGGAATGGCAACCGGGTTAGCTTATACAGCAGCGGGCGGCGATACACTTGCAATTGAAGTGTCTGTAGCGCCAGGTAAAGGGAAATTAATTTTAACAGGGAAACTTGGGGATGTTATGAAAGAATCAGCACAAGCTGCGTTTAGCTATATTCGTTCTCGTGCCGAAGAGCTTCATATCGATCCAAATTTCCATGAGAAAAATGATATTCATATTCACGTTCCAGAAGGAGCAGTTCCAAAAGATGGACCGTCAGCAGGTATTACGATGGCAACGGCACTTATTTCTGCACTAACAGGTATTCCTGTAAGTAAAGAAGTTGGTATGACAGGTGAAATTACACTTCGTGGCCGTGTATTACCAATTGGTGGATTGAAAGAAAAAACATTAAGTGCTCATCGCGCAGGCTTAACAAAAATTATTTTGCCAGCAGAGAACGAGAAAGATTTAGATGATATTCCAGAAAGCGTAAAAGAAAATCTTACGTTTGTGCTTGCATCTCATTTAGACGAAGTATTGGAGCACGCATTAGTAGGAGTGAAACAATGAAAGTAACAAAAGCAGATATTGTAATTAGTGCTGTTAAACCAGAACAATATCCAGACAGTGATTTACCAGAAATTGCATTAGCAGGTCGTTCAAATGTCGGGAAGTCTTCCTTCATTAATAAAATTTTAAATCGTAAAAAGTTAGTACGTATTTCTTCTAAACCAGGAAAAACGCAAACGCTGAACTTTTTCTTAATCAATGAAATGATGCATTTTGTTGACGTTCCAGGTTATGGATATGCGAAAGTATCTAAAACGGAACGTGCAGCATGGGGCAAGATGATTGAAACGTACTTTACAACACGTGAGCAATTAGATGCAGCTGTATTAGTAGTAGATTTACGTCACCAACCAACAAACGATGATGTGATGATGTATGATTTCTTAAAGCATTATGAAATTCCAACAATTATTATTGCGACGAAAGCCGATAAAATTCCGAAAGGGAAATGGCAAAAGCATTTAAAAGTTGTAAAAGAAACGCTTGCTGTTGAAATTGGCGATGAAATCGTTCTATTCTCTTCTGAAACAGGACTTGGAAAAGAAGAAGCGTGGAAGGCAATTCATAAAATGACAAAAACAAAAAACGCGTGACGAATGTCGCGCGTTTTTTGTTTGTATAAATTTTTAGCGTACGTTTAATGTTACTTCAATATTCCCTCGTGTTGCTTTAGAGTACGGACATACACCGTGAGCGGCTTCTACAAGTTCTTGTGCTTCGGCATGAGAAACGCCAGCGACATGTACGTCAAGTACAGCAGATAGTCCGAAACCACCATCTGTATCTTTTCCGATAGAAACGTGAGCAGTTACTTCTGTACTTTCCACTTTCACTCGTTTTGTACGAATGACAAGTTGCAATGCACTATCAAAACAAGCGGCATAACCAGCGGCAAATAGTTGCTCAGGGTTTGTTGCTTCCCCGCCAGCACCACCTAATGCTTTCGGCATTTTTACATCAAGATTTAATATGCCATCATCTGAAACTACTTTCCCGTTTCTTCCACCTGTTGCTGTTACTGAAGCAGTATATAATTTATCCATGTTTATTCCCCTTTTCTATCATTTATTGTTTTCATTGTTTCAATTAGTTTATTTAATTGGGTTAATAAAGAACGATACTCTTGCTCTGTAATTCCTAAATTTGTAGCCATCGTTTTCGGTAATGAACAAGCCTTTTCTTTTAAATCTTTACCTTGTTCTGTTAATTCAATACAAACTTTTCGCTCATCTTCTTTTGAACGAACACGTTTTACAAGGTTTAATGATTCCATCCGTTTTAGCATAGGTGTTAACGTGCCGGAATCTAGAAATAGACGTTCTCCAATTTCTTTTACTGTTAGTCCGTCTTGTTCCCATAGTACAAGTAAAGTAATGTACTGAGGGTACGTAATACCCATTTCGTCTAAATACGGTCGATAAAAACGTGTAACCTCTCTAGAACAGGCGTAAATAGAAAAACAAAGTTGGTTATCTAGATGCAAAGAATCTTCTATCATGAATAACTCCTTTCTTTTTAAATTGTGCACAATTTAATTTTGTAAAACTAATATAACGAAAAATAAATACAATGTCAAATACATTGTATTGAGAAAGTGTGTGCTATATTTTGGAACAATCATACATATTTTCCTTCATGATGAAAGAAGATAGGAAAGATGATGTTATAATTTATATGGAATAGTTTCCATCACTTGATTATGAGGACTTTTTTTGGTAACGTACAAATAGAGTTATTAATTTATAATCATTATAAAGTAGGGAGCTTTTTATTAGTTTTACTGAATCTCCTTTATTACATACGGAGAATATATAAAAAATAATCGGTTGTTCACACGATTGTCAGATTCATAAGAGGAAAGTTGTATTATGATAGTAGATAAAGTGATAAAACGGGTGAAGGGGGACATGCTGCGTGCATATTCTTGTTGTTAGTGTAAATTATCGAACAGCCCCTGTAGAATTTCGTGAGAAACTCACATTTCAGGCAGCAGAGCTAGAACAAGCAATGACTACATTACAAAGTCAAAAGAGCGTGTTAGAAAATGTCATTGTATCAACTTGTAATCGCACTGAGATTTATGCTGTTGTCGATCAATTACACACGGGACGGTATTATATTAAGAAGTTTTTAGCTGATTGGTTTCAGCTTGAAATAGAAGAAGTCGCACCATATTTAACTATTTTTGAACAAGATGGTGCAATAGATCATTTATTCCGCGTAACGTGCGGTTTAGATTCTATGGTAGTTGGAGAAACGCAGATTTTAGGTCAAATAAAAGATAGCTTTTTAGAAGCGCAACAAGTAAAAGCGACAGGTACAATTTTTAATGAATTGTTTAAGCAAGTCATTACGTTAGCAAAACGCGCTCACTCAGAAACAACAATTGGTGAGAGTGCAATGTCTGTTAGTTATGCTGCTGTTGAACTTGGAAAGAAAATATTTGGTGAGTTAACAGATTGTCATGTACTTATTCTTGGTGCTGGTAAAATGGGAGAACTTGCATTACAAAATTTATACGGAAGCGGTGCTCGTAAAGTAACCGTTATGAATAGAACGCTTTCAAAAGCGGAAGTAATGGCTGAGAAATATATGGGACATGCAAAATCTTTAAGTGAATTACAATGTGCATTATTAGAAGCGGACATTTTAATTAGTTCCACTGGTGCATCAGAGTATGTCATTACGAAAGAGATGATGACAAAGGTAGAGAAAATGCGCTCTGGTCGTCCTTTATTTATGGTTGATATTGCAGTGCCACGTGATATTGATCCAGCAATTGATGAGTTAGAAGGTTCTTTCTTATATGACATTGATGATCTGCAAGGAGTAGTGGAAGCAAATCGTGCGGAGCGTTTGAAAGAAGCAGAGAAAATTCAATTTATGATTGAAGAGGAAATTGTTCTATTTAAAACGTGGTTAAGTACACTTGGTGTTGTTCCGTTAATAGCAGCTCTTCGTGATAAGGCACTTGTAATTCAAAGCGAAACGATGGAAAGTCTTGAACGAAAAATACCAAATCTTAGTGATCGTGAGAAAAAAGTAATTAGTAAGCATACGAAAAGTATTATTAACCAATTATTAAAAGACCCAATTTTAGTAGCAAAAGAAATAGCTGCTGAAGAGGGGGCGGGCGAAAAATTAGCGTTATTTGCAAAGATTTTTGATTTAGAAACGGAAGAAGTAGAGAGTCGTGCGGAAGAAGTAGAACATAAAAGAGTGTGGACACCATCCGTTCCATCTTTATAATTTGGAAGGATGATCGGATGAGTTTTTTAAATAACAGTATTATTTATCATATTGCAATTATTTTATATGCTTGTAGCATTAGTTTATATTTTATAGATTATTTCCAAAGTAACCGAAAGGCGAACCGATTTGCTTTTTGGTTACTTTCGATTGTATGGGTATTGCAGTCTATTTTTATGTTGCTTAGGGCGACAGATTCAGAAACGAATCCCATTTTAACTTTATTATCAGGGATTTATTTTTATGTTTGGTTATTGATTACGATGTCGTTAGTCATAAATCGATTTATGCGCGTTGACTTTTTAGTCTTCTTTACAAATGTTGTAGCATTTGGCGTAAGCGCCTTTTCTATTTTTACACCGCTCGGAAAGATGTCGCCAGTACTTGCAGAGCAATTAGTTTCAGAACTTGTATACGTGCATGTTGGAATGGCGATTATTTCTTATGCAACGTTTACGGTATCGTTTATTTTTTCTATTATGTATTTACTGCAATATCGCCTATTAAAAAAGAAAAAGTGGAATGCGAGATTAAGAAGGTTAGGGAATTTGCCGAAGCTTGAATCTACGTCTTACGGGTTAAATTTATTTTCTGTTCCATTTTTCTTACTAGCAATTTTATTAGGATGCATATGGGGATATACAAAATTGGACAATTTTCATTGGTATGATACGAAAGTAATCGGTTCGTTTGTCGTTCTATTTGTATATTGTACGGGCTTGTATTTACGAGCGGCAGATGTGTTGCAAGGGAAGAAAATTGTACTGTGGAATGTAGGGGCCTTTCTCGTAATGCTAGTTAACATTTTTCTATTAAGTAGTTTATCTAATTTCCACTTTTGGTATTTATAATGAGGAGAGAGAATTATGCGCAAAATTATTGTAGGTTCACGAAAGAGTAAGCTAGCATTGACGCAAACAAACTGGTTTATTGATCAGTTAAAAGCACTTGGTTTACCATATGAATTTGAAGTGAAAGAAATTGTCACTAAAGGTGATGTGATTTTAGATGTTACTCTTTCAAAAGTAGGCGGAAAAGGTTTGTTCGTTAAAGAAATTGAACATGCGTTACTTATGAAAGAAATCGATATGGCTGTACATAGTATGAAAGATATGCCAGCCGTACTTCCAGAAGGATTAATGATTGGCTGTACACCAAAGCGTGTTGACCCTCGTGATGCTTTTATTTCTAAAAGCGGAGAATCATTTAAAGATTTAGCAGAAGGTGCGATTTTAGGAACGAGTAGTTTAAGACGTAGTGCACAGTTATTAGCTGCGAGACCAGATTTACAAGTGAAATGGATTCGCGGAAATATCGATACACGTTTACGTAAATTAAAAGAAGAAGATTATGATGCAATTATTTTAGCGACAGCTGGATTACAAAGAATGGGCTGGGATGATGAAGTGATTACAGAACATTTAGATGAAACGTTATGTGTACCAGCTGTAGGACAAGGTGCATTAGCGATTGAATGTCGTAAGGACGATAACGATTTATTACAGTTGTTATCGCATATGAATGATGCTGTAACAGAGAGAACAGTGGCAGCGGAGCGAGTATTTCTTCATAAACTTGAAGGTGGATGTCAAGTTCCGATCGCTGGATATGCAACTCTTACAAAGGATGATGCAATCGAATTAACAGCTCTTGTCGGTTCTATGGACGGCTCTGTTTTATTAAAAGAGACAGTGGTAGGCGTTGAACCAAAGGAAGTAGGGCTAGAGGCTGCGGACCGTTTAATTAAACAAGGCGCAAAAGAACTCATTCTTGCTGCAAATAAGGGACAAAGATAAATATGAATGCTCTTGCTGGCAAAACAGTATTGATTACACGTGCCCAGCATCAAGCGAAACAAATGAGTGTAGCAGTGAAAGAACGGAGCGGAATTCCATTGGAAATTCCGCTTTTGCGTATGGAAGGCACATCTCATAGGCGAATTCACCATACAGCAAGGCGGCTACATTCGTATGACTGGGTTATTTTTACGAGTAAAAATGGTGTAACTTTTTTTCTAGATGGTTTAGAAAAGAAACTACCATTAACTATTAAAATCGCTGCGGTAGGCGTGAAAACAAAATTAGAGTTAGAAAAAAGGGGCTATCAAGTTCATTTTGTTCCAACCTCATTTGTTGCAGAAGTGTTTGCCGAAGAGTTTCTAAAAGAATTAAGTGGAAACGAGCGTATTTTATTTCCGAAAGGGAATTTAACGAGAGATGTAATTCCAGTTAAACTTCGGGGAATTGGTGTTTCTCTAGATGAGCTAATCGTATACGGTACGAAAGTAAATGTAGAGAAAAAACAAGAACTTATAACAGCATTGAAAGTAAGGGAAGTAAATGTTATTACATTTACGAGTCCTTCAACTGTTGATAGTTTTGTTCGTTTACTGGAGGGCACAAACTGGAGAGAATGGACAAAAAAATGTACAATTGCTTGTATAGGGCCTATTACGGAAAAAGAAGCGAACCTTTATTTTCCGCATGTTATTGTGCCGAAAGAGTACACTGTAGAAGCATTACTACAATGCATTTGTGAATCTATAAAGTGAAACTTTAATTAGTGGGAGGTTCATTCCCCACTAATTATTAGCCCTCACCAATTGGGCGTTTATGGGCAGTTGATTTCCCATCTAACTTCTTTGCTCTAGCCGAATTTTGAGATGGGAGTCTTACTGCCCGTTAACGCGGGACAAAATAAAAGAATGGGGATAGAAATTTATGAACTCTTTACAATTTAATCGTCATCGTCGCTTAAGACAAAGCGGGGGCATGCGTGCGCTTGTGCGTGAAACGTTTTTACATACGGAAGATTTTATTTACCCTATTTTTGTATTAGAAGGAGAGAATGTTCGTAATGAAGTTCCTTCTATGCCGGGTGTATATCAAATCTCTTTAGATTTATTGCAAGCTGAAATGCAAGAGGTTGTTGATTTAGGTATTCGTTCTGTTATTGTATTTGGTTTACCTGCTGAAAAGGATGAAGTTGGATCATCAGCATATTGTGATCATGGAATTGTACAGCGTGCCATTAAGCAAATTAAAGATGAGTTCCCTGAGTTAGTAGTAGTTGCAGATACATGTTTATGTCAATTCACAAGCCATGGTCATTGCGGTGTAATTGAAGATGGTATTATTTTAAATGACGAGTCTCTTGCAGTACTTGCGAAAACAGCTGTAAGCCAAGCGAAAGCAGGAGCGGACATTATTGCGCCATCAAACATGATGGACGGATTCGTAACAGCAATTCGCCATGCGTTAGATGAGAATGGTTTTGGACACGTACCAGTTATGTCGTACGCTGTGAAATATTCATCAGCATTTTATGGACCGTTCCGTGATGCTGCACACGGCGCGCCGCAATTTGGTGACCGTAAAACATATCAAATGGACCCAGCGAACCGTATGGAGGCATTCCGTGAAGCAGAATCAGATGTAGTGGAAGGTGCTGATTTCTTAATTGTAAAGCCAGCTCTTTCTTACTTAGATATCATTCGTGATGTGAAAAATAACTTTAATTTACCAATCGTTGCTTACAACGTAAGTGGTGAATATTCAATGATTAAAGCGGCAGCGCAAAATGGCTGGATTAATGAAAAAGAAGTTGTGCTTGAAAAATTAATTAGCATGAAACGTGCAGGAGCAGACTTAATTATTACGTATCATGCGAAAGATGCAGCAAAATGGTTACAAGAAGGAGGCGCTAAATAATGAAAAAGTTTGATAAATCGATTGCGGCGTTTGAAGAGGCACAAGACTTAATGCCTGGTGGCGTAAATAGCCCTGTTCGTGCCTTTAAATCTGTTGGTATGAATCCATTGTTTATGGAGCGTGGAAAAGGCTCTAAAGTATATGATATTGATGGAAATGAATACATCGATTACGTATTATCATGGGGTCCTTTAATTCATGGTCATGCAAATGATCGTGTTGTTGAAGCGTTAAAATCTGTTGCTGAAAGAGGTACAAGCTTCGGTGCGCCGACAGAAATCGAAAATAAATTAGCGAAACTTGTTATTGAGCGTGTACCATCGATTGAAATTGTCCGCATGGTTAACTCTGGAACAGAAGCGACAATGAGTGCACTACGTTTAGCTCGTGGTTATACAGGCCGTAACAAAATTTTAAAATTTATTGGTTGTTACCACGGTCATGGTGATTCGTTATTAATTAAAGCTGGTTCTGGTGTGGCGACTCTAGGTTTACCAGATAGCCCTGGCGTACCAGAAGGTGTAGCGAAAAATACGATTACAGTAGCTTATAATGATTTAGAAAGTGTGAAGTACGCTTTTGAACAATTCGGTGATGATATTGCTTGTGTAATTGTAGAACCAGTAGCAGGGAATATGGGGGTTGTTCCTCCGCAACCAGGATTTTTAGAAGGGCTTCGTGAAGTAACAGAACAAAACGGTGCACTGCTTATTTTTGATGAAGTAATGACAGGATTCCGTGTTGCTTATAACTGTGGACAAGGTTACTACGGTGTAACACCTGATTTAACTTGTTTAGGTAAAGTAATCGGTGGTGGCTTACCAGTAGGGGCGTACGGTGGTAAAGCAGAAATTATGCGTCAAGTTGCGCCGAGCGGGCCGATTTATCAAGCTGGTACTTTATCAGGTAACCCACTTGCAATGGCAGCAGGTTATGAAACGTTAGTACAATTAACGCCAGAATCATATGTAGAGTTTGAGCGTAAAGCAGAAATGTTAGAAGCGGGACTACGTAAGGCGGCTGAAAAATATGGTATTCCTCATCATATTAACCGTGCAGGCTCTATGATTGGTATTTTCTTTACAGATGAGCCGGTTATTAATTACGATACAGCGAAATCTTCAAACTTAGAATTCTTCGCGGCTTACTATCGTGAAATGGTAGAACAAGGTGTATTCTTGCCACCATCTCAATTTGAAGGTTTGTTCTTATCGACAGCGCATAGTGATGCAGATATTGAAGCGACGATTGCAGCGGCTGAAATTGCAATGTCAAAGTTACAAGCATAATATATTAGAGAAAATCGCTCTCCATAAGGGGAGCGATTTTTTTTATTCATAAAGTGGGCTTTACATACATAAATCTGTAATGACATATAGTTTGGGAGGGGGAAAAGAAGTGACAACAGATCATTCGTTACGATTTTCATTAAAAGAATCTGTTTGGTTCCAAAAAGGACAGGAAGTCGAAGAACTTTTGTCAATTTCGTTAGATCCAGACGTTGAGATAGAAGAGCTTGATCATGAAGTTATCGTGAGAGGGCAGTTAGATTTAACGGGGGAGTATGTTGCAAGGCAAGATGATTCGGCCTATTCATTAAGAGAACTATCGCCAGCAAAGTCAATTGATTATGTAGAAACAAGGGAAGATGGGGTGAATGAACTTGTTCATTCCTTTCCACTTGAAATATCAATTCCAAGAAATCGAGTGAAAGTAATTGAAGAATTATATGTATCAATTGAAGAATTTGATTATGAATTGAAGGAAAATGGTTGCTTACAATTATTAGCGGATATATCTATTACAGGTTTATGTGATGAGGAAAGAATCGAGGATGAAGAGGAAGAAACGGCGTATGCTGAGTTAGAAGATGATTCAGCTGAAGGGGATGAAAATAGACCCGCGCCGCATGTAGCGGAACCAACCTATAAAGAATCAGATGAATGGGAAGATTACGCATTTGAACCGTTCCAGCTAGAAGAAAGAAAAGAGCAAGAAGAAGCGGAAGAGGAATTGGCAGAACATGAATTTGCGGAGCGTGAAGAGGGGCAAGAAACGACGCTGCAATTTGAATTGTTTGGACGAAAAGATTATCAAAAAGAAAAGGCGAAAAAGCAGGAAGAGCAAGAAGAGGCATACTCACAGCGAGATGAAAATGCGCTTTATTTAACACAATTATTTACGAAAGAACCGGAAGAAGAATTTACGAAGTTAAGAATGTATTTCGTGCAAGAAGGGGATACAATCGAATCTGTTGCAGAACGTTATGACACGTCTGTACAAAATTTATACCGTGTTAATCAAACAGAAGATATATATTTAACTACGGGACAAATTATTTATATTCCCGTTTCAAAAGCAAAGGTGAAATAAGGGGGTGAGTGCTTTCACTCCCCTATTGTCCTAGAGGCTATGTTTTGAATAGAAAGGGTCATTCGTATGGATATTGAATTACGAAATCGCTATGAACCCATTGTAAGGCAATATAGATTGGATACGCAGCATATGGAAGAGCACGGAAGTGTAACGAAAATTTACACGAATCAAGGTCCATATGCGCTAAAGAAAATAGAAGATAGAAAGTTAGAGCGGAATAACTTTCTACATCATATTCAATATTTGAAGGAGAAAGGTTTTTCAAATTATGTACCTATATACCATGCGACGGATGGGAATTATATTTTAAGTGACGGGACTTATAATTATTATTTAATGCCTTGGTTAGAACGTGCGGAAGGAAACGGCGAGGATAATGATCAATACCATAAAATGTTTCAAACACTTGGAACGTTGCACCAAAAAACGGTGAAAGAAGAAACATATACAGAAGAAGATTTAGAAAAACATTACACAAGTATATCCGATCGTTGGGAAAATGATGGTGAGATGTTAGAAGAGTTTCTTGTAGAATCTGAAGCGAAGTGGTATATGTCTCCGTTTGAATTACAATATTGTACGTACTATCATCATGTAATGAGGGCGCGTGAATTTGCAACGAAGCAATTAAATGAGTGGAACGATGCGATGAAAGAAAAAGATAAAACACGCATTACTTTTGTGCATGGTAACGTGTCACTTAATCATTTTTTATTTGACTATGAACGGAATGGCTATTTTATTAGTTTAGAAAAATCGAAGTTTGCAACGCCTGTGCAAGATATTGTAGGGTTTTATTCGCGGTCTTTAAACACATATCCAATTGCGCGAAGTGATCGTTTTGAATGGTATCAAATGTACCAAAAAAACTTCCCGTTTACGAAAGAAGAGCAACTGCTTATGTATGCTTACATGACCTATCCATCGCAATTTATTCGGCAAATTGAGTCTTATAAAAAAAGAAGGCAGAGTCGCAATAAGGAAAATGAGATTCGCGGAGTAAAGAGCTTGCAACAATCACATTGGCTCGTTAGCAATGTAGAATATTTCCTGTCACAATTACAAGCTGCCCAGCAAGGGAACGGATAAAGTGAAACTTTAATCAGTGGCGGGGGGATTACCGCCCGTAAATAGAGGGGTAAAAAAGATAAGTGGAGGATGCTACTTATCTTTTTTATATTCGCCCGGAAAGTGATAGTCTTAAATTTATCTTGACGAATAAGGTTTCGTTTTTTACACTATTGTATATAATAATTAACAATCATATAAATGCCTTGAAGGGGAAGAGTATAACATGAAACGTCTTCAGAGAGGAGAATCATTAGCTGGGAGATTCTCTAGATAGTTATGTTAGAAGGTAGCCCTGGAGCATCTTTTCTGAACGGAATAGTTCTCATTAGGAAAAGACGGATTTGTCCGTTATCAAATTAAGAGTATAAGCAAATTCTGAATTTGTTTGTAAATAAAGGTGGTACCGCGATGTCCCTCGTCCTTTTTTGGATGAGGGGCATTTTTTATTTTAAGGAGGGAAAATAATGTCAAACACGGAAAAGAATTTACCAACTAAATATGATCATATGTCCGTTGAAGAAGGCCTTTATCAATGGTGGCTTGAAGGCAAATATTTCGAAGCAACAGGAGACGAGAAGAAACAACCGTATACAATTGTAATTCCACCTCCGAACGTAACTGGTAAGTTACACTTAGGTCATGCTTGGGATACAACTCTTCAAGATATTTTAACTCGTACGAAGCGTATGCAAGGATACGATGTATTATGGCTTCCAGGAATGGACCATGCGGGTATCGCAACACAAGCGAAAGTAGAAGGAAAACTTCGTGAAGAAGGTATTTCACGTTACGATCTTGGCCGTGAGAAATTCCTTGAAAAAGCTTGGGAGTGGAAAGAAGAGTACGCTTCTCACATTCGTCAACAATGGGGGAAAGTTGGTTTAGGACTAGACTATTCTCGTGAACGTTTCACATTAGACGAAGGTTTATCTGATGCAGTTAATAAAGTATTCGTTCAATTATACGAAAAAGGCTTAATTTACCGCGGTGAATATATTATCAACTGGGACCCAGCAACACGTACAGCTCTTTCTGATATCGAAGTAATTCATAAAGAGGTTCAAGGTGCATTCTACCATATGAACTATCCGTTAACAGATGGTTCTGGTCACATTCGTCTTGCAACTACTCGTCCAGAAACGATGCTTGGTGATACAGCTGTAGCAGTTCATCCAGAAGACGATCGTTACAAACATTTAATCGGAAAAACAGTTACCCTTCCAATCGTAGGCCGTGAGATTCCGATTATTGCCGATGAGTACGTAGAAAAAGACTTTGGAACAGGCGTTGTAAAAATTACACCAGCTCATGACCCGAATGACTTTGAAGTAGGTAACCGTCATGACTTACCACGCATCTTAGTAATGAACGAAGATGGAACGATGAACGAAAAAGCTGGTAAGTATAACGGTATGGACCGTTTCGAATGCCGTAAAGCGTTAGTGAAAGACTTACAAGAAGCGGACGTATTAGTAGAAATTGAGCCTCATATGCATTCAGTAGGTCATAGTGAGCGTAGCGGTGCAGTTGTTGAGCCTTATTTATCAACACAATGGTTCGTAAAAATGGCTCCACTTGCAGAAAAAGCAGTAGCACTTCAACAAAAAGAAGAAGAAAAAGTAACGTTCGTACCAGAGCGTTTTGAAAACACATACTTACGCTGGATGGAAAACATTCATGACTGGTGTATTTCTCGTCAATTATGGTGGGGACACCGCATTCCAGCTTGGTATCATAAAGAAACTGGTGAAGTATACGTAGGTACTGAAGCGCCAGCGGATATTGAAAACTGGAATCAAGATAACGACGTACTTGATACATGGTTTAGCTCAGCGTTATGGCCGTTCTCAACACTTGGTTGGCCAAATGAAGAGGCAGTAGACTTTAAAAAGTTCTATTCAACAGATGCTTTAGTAACTGGTTATGACATCATCTTCTTCTGGGTATCTCGTATGATTTTCCAAGGTTTAGAGTTTACAGGAGAGCGTCCATTTAAAGATGTATTAATTCACGGTTTAGTTCGTGATGAACAGGGACGTAAAATGAGTAAATCTCTTGGTAACGGTATCGACCCGATGGATGTTATCGAGAAGTACGGTGCAGATGCAATGCGTTACTTCTTATCAACAGGAAGTGCACCAGGCCAAGATTTACGTTTCAGCATGGAAAAAGTAGAATCTACTTGGAACTTCATTAATAAAATTTGGAACGCATCACGTTTCGTATTAATGAACATGGATGATATGAAGTATGAAGAAATCGATTTAACTGGTGAAAAATCAGTTGCAGATAAGTGGATTTTAACTCGCTTAAACGAAACGATTGAAAGTGTAACACGTAACATGGATAAATATGAGTTCGGTGAAGCTGGTCGTTCATTATACAACTTCATTTGGGATGATTTCTGTGACTGGTACATTGAGATGGCGAAACTTCCACTATACGGTGAAGATGAAGCAGCTAAGAAAACAACTCGTTCTATTTTAGCTTACGTATTAGACCAAACGATGCGTCTATTACACCCATTCATGCCGTTCGTAACAGAGAAGATTTGGCAACATTTACCGCATGAAGGCGAGTCTATTACAGTAGCGGCTTGGCCAACAGTTCGTGAAGATTTACAAGATAAAGAAGCGGCAGCAGAAATGCACCTTCTAGTTGATATCATTCGCTCTGTTCGTAACATCCGTGCAGAAGTAAATACGCCAATGAGCAAAAAAGTTCAAATGCAAATTAAAGCAAAAGATGAGGCTATCCTTGCTCAACTTACGAAAAACAGCTCTTACATTGAGCGTTTCTGTAACCCAAGTGAATTAACAATTCAAACGAATTTACAAGCGCCAGAAAAAGCGATGACTGCAATCGTATCAGGTGCAGAGTTATTCTTACCGTTAGCTGATCTTATCAACCTTGACGAAGAGAGAGCACGTCTTGAAAAAGAACTTGAGAAGTTCGATAAAGAGGTAGAACGTGTACAGAAGAAACTTTCAAACCAAGGATTCGTAGCGAAAGCTCCTGCGGCAGTTATTGACGGAGAGCGTGCGAAAGAGCAAGATTACCTAGAAAAACGCGAAGCAGTTCGCCAACGTCTAGCAGATCTTGAGAAATAAAGTGTATTTTAGAGACTCACTATATTGGTGAGTCTCTTTTCTTTGCGTATAATAGAATGATGAAGGTTGTCTTTTGAAAGGGGAAAACATACGTGATACATACATACGAAGAAGCGATAGGGTGGATTCATAGTCGATTGAAGTTTGGTATTAAACCAGGATTAGAAAGAATGAACTGGATGCTAGAAGAACTCGGAAATCCAGAGCGTCATATAAAATGTGTTCATCTTGCTGGTACAAATGGAAAAGGTTCAACTTTAACGTATATGCGCTACATGCTAGAAGGCGCAAAATATAAGGTTGGAACATTTACCTCTCCTTACATTGAAACATTTAATGAGCGTATTAGTGTGAACGGAACACCAATTGCAGATGAAGAGATTGCGGAACTTGTAAACATAGTAAAGCCAGTCGTTGAAAAACTAGACGAGACGAATTTAGGGGAAGCGACTGAGTTTGAGATTATTACTGTTATGGCAATTTGTTATTTCGGTAAAATCAATTTCTGTGATGTTGTTTTATTTGAAACAGGGCTTGGAGGGCGCTTTGACTCTACGAATGTTATTCATCCTGTTCTCACAATTATTACAAATATCGGTCACGATCATATGCATATTTTAGGGGATACACTAGGAGAAATTGCGTATGAGAAGGCAGGAATTATTAAGTCGGGTGTTCCGGTTATTACAGGCGTGCAAGATGATGAAGCATTGCAGGTCATTCAAAAGGTTGCAAAGGAAAATCATGCAAACTTATATGAACTGGGCAAACATTTTACAGCGTTACATAAACAGTCTAACGAAGATGGGGAACGTTTTGATTTTGCTTGTCCTTTCGCATCTTTTGAAGATGTTCGAATGTCAATGAAAGGTGTTCACCAAGTAGGAAATGCCTCACTAGCACTTATGGCAATTATGTATTTAAAAACATATGTATCATTTTTAATTGAGGAAGAGGAAATAAGAGCTGGATTACATGAAGCGTATTGGATTGGCCGATTTGAAAAGCTGAAAAATAATCCTGATATTATAATAGATGGTGCTCACAATCCAGAAGGTATTGAGAGTCTTGTGAAAACAGTAGAGGCACATTATAAAGATAAAAATATAATAGTTTTATTTACTGCGCTTGGTGATAAACAGTTGCATAATATGGTAGGTCAATTAGAAACAATTGCCGATGAAATTATTTTTACAACATTCGCCTTTGATCGTGCCATTTCCGCTGACAAACTTGCAGCGCATTCGCAAAAAAAATCAAAATTAGTCTTTGAAAATTGGAAAGAGGCAATTGATACAAAGGTTGAAATGATAGGGGGAAATGATGTCTTTATCATAACGGGTTCTCTATATTTCATTTCTGAAGTTAGAAAATATATTCGCGAGAAAAACTAGATAGCCTTTGCTATCTAGTTTTTTTGTTCTACAAATGAAGTCAAATGCATACATATAAGATAATTATATAGGGTTATTTGGCGAATTTCTCTGACAAATATCTCGTTTTTTTGTGAAATGAATATGATATGATGCGGACAACGACAAGAGGTGAGGTGTGAGTGTATGGACAAGCAATCACGAACGATCTCGGTGAAAGTAAATGGAACAGAAGCGAAGTATGAAGAAAAGAAGAAAGATGAGTTTGAATGGATGGTAGTGGAAAGTGAAAGACCGAAAAACGTTGTTCCGTTTCAAAAAAAGAAATCAGCGTCCATGGAAAAATACAGAAAGAAGTGGAGTAATACATTAATTGTAATTGTTACAACTGCAATTATAATTGGTACGGCGTTTGGAATGGGAATGCTGCAGTTACTCACAGGACAAGGGACAACAGGGGAAAGTACGGTAACGGCTTCGAAGCAGACTGGAAATGAAGAATCAAAAGTGGATGGAACGGCAGAACAAACACCAGCATCAAAAGAGGAAAAACAAAAAGCGCAGACAGGAACGGCATTAGAGCCAATGAAATTATTTTTTGTTCAAGGTGGGCTTTATTCTTCCAAAGAAACGGGACAGGCCGCTCTTGAAGAATGGAAAGGTAACGGAGGGGTTGCTGCTTTGAAACCGAGCGGTGATAAGTATGCACTAATTGTTGGTATTGCTAGCGATGAACAGGCTATAAATCAATTAATGACGCAGTATAAAAATGATGGTGTCTCCGTTTTAAAAAAGAACTGGGATATTACGGATAAAGCGTTGCTTAAAGATGATAAAGAAATAGGAGCATTCTTAACAAAAGTACAGCCATTATATACTCATTTAGCAAAATATGCTTCTAGCGTACAAGCTGGTGGGAAAAGTAATGCAAAAGATATAGAAGTAATTGAGAAAGAATGGAAAGCGATTGAAAAAGTAGGGAAAAGTATGAAGCAGGAGGAGGTAAAAAAACTGTATATGTATACGTCAATAGCTGTGCAAACAGTGAAGGACGGAAAGGGCGATAAAGAATCTTTGGCGAAATTAAATCAAGTTGTTATTGATGGTATACTTTCGTATGAAAAAATTGTTTCGCAAAAAGTGAAATGATAAGATAATGAAATGACGAAGAAAGAAGTATAGATACTTCTTTCTTTTCTTTTAAATTTAGAGCAAAGTGCTTTCTCTATGGCTGGAATATAATCGTATGCAGTAAAGAAATATTATTTTGTTTAGAGAAAATAATATTTCTTTCATTTGTGGATAAACTATTCCTTTGATACGATTGATGTAAATTGTTCTGCTTCATGTGAGAAAGGAAGGAGAAAATATGAGAAAAATTATTTTAGCTTCAGGATCACCTCGGAGGAAGGAATTGCTGGAGTTAGCTGGCGTACCGTTTGAAATCGTTGTAAGTGAAGTGGAAGAAACGATTGGTGCGTATTCATCACCTCCTGATATCGTTATGTCCCTTGCCCTGCAAAAAGCATCTGCGGTAGCAGAAAATAATAGTGATCACATTGTGTTAGGTGCAGACACAATCGTTACATATGAGTCGCGTATTCTTGGAAAGCCTTCTAATGAGGTTGAGGCGAAAGAAATGTTACAATTATTATCAGGAAAAACACACGAAGTGTATACAGGTGTGGCAATTATATCGAAAGAAAAAACGGTCACTTTTTATGAGCGTACAGAAGTTACGTTTTGGGAATTAACAGAAGAAGAAATTGACGTATATGTTGCATCGAAAGAACCTCTTGATAAAGCAGGAAGTTATGGTATCCAAGGAAAAGGGTCTATTTTTGTTCAACATATTCAAGGAGATTACTACAGTGTAGTCGGCTTACCAATTGCACGTCTTGTCCGGGAATTAAAACAATTTGATATTGATGTAACCCATGCGTAAAATTGCATGGGGTTTTCTTTGAGAGAACAGGTAAAAGGGGTGGAGAGATGAACGGTATTCGTGATGTTGTCAGAGAAGAACAGCCACGGGAGCGTTTATTATTAGAAGGAACAGGGAGTTTATCAAATCGGGAGCTTCTTGCAGTGTTACTCAGAACAGGTTCTAAAGAAGAGACAGTTTTAAAGTTGTCAGATAAAATTTTACATCACTTTGATGGTTTACGTATGTTGAAAGATGCAACGTTAGAAGAGTTAATCAGTATTCATGGTGTTGGGATTGCAAAGGCATCTCAGCTTATGGCTGCTTTTGAACTAGGTAGAAGAATGGTACGTTTAGAGTATCAAAATCGATATAGCATTCGAAGCCCAGAAGATTGTGCGAAATACATGATGGAAGAACTACGCTTTTTACAACAAGAGCATTTTGTTTGTTTATATTTAAATACAAAAAATCAAGTTATACATAGGCAAACGATATTCATTGGAAGTTTAAACACGTCAATTGTACACCCAAGGGAAGTCTTTAAAGAAGCGTTCCGCCGTGCAGCAGCCTCTATCATATGTCTTCATAACCATCCCTCAGGAGATCCTACGCCGAGCCGAGAAGATATTGAAGTAACAAAACGTTTAGTAGAATGCGGCCAGATTATCGGAATTGAAGTGCTTGATCATATTATAATAGGTGACCATAAATTCGTGAGTTTAAAGGAAAAAGGTCATATTTAAGACTATGCTTTTTACTTATTTTGTTTTATAATGTGATTTATGAGTTTTTTGTAGAAAATTATCTGCAAAAAGGATATAGATATAAAAAACGTACTGTTTTTATAATATAAAATAAGAAAAAAAATGAGTCCGTGAAAACAAGAAAGGAAGATAAAAAATATGTTTGGATTTGGTGGCTTTACTCGCGATCTTGGAATAGATTTAGGAACTGCGAACACGCTTGTATATGTAAAAGGAAAAGGTGTAGTTTTACGTGAACCTTCAGTAGTAGCATTACAAACTGATACGAAACAAATCGTTGCTGTAGGTAGCGATGCAAAACAAATGATTGGTCGTACACCAGGAAACGTAGTAGCACTTCGTCCGATGAAAGACGGTGTAATTGCTGATTACGAAACAACAGCAACAATGATGAAATATTACATTCAACAAGCTCAAAAATCAAACGGCTTCTTCTCACGTAAACCGTATGTAATGGTATGTGTACCGTCTGGTATTACAGCTGTTGAAAGACGTGCAGTAATTGATGCGACTCGTCAAGCGGGTGCTCGTGATGCATATCCAATCGAAGAACCATTTGCAGCAGCAATTGGTGCGAACTTACCTGTTTGGGAACCAACTGGTAGTATGGTTGTTGATATCGGTGGTGGTACAACAGAAGTTGCAATCATCTCATTAGGTGGTATCGTAACAAGTCAATCAGTTCGTGTTGCTGGTGATGATATGGATGATTCAATCATTCAGTACATTAAGAAAAGCTATAACTTAATGATTGGTGAAAGAACAGCAGAGGCATTAAAATTAGAAATCGGTTCTGCAGGCGAGCCAGAAGGTATCGAGCCTATGGAAATTCGTGGTCGTGATTTAGTAAGTGGTTTACCAAAAACAGTACTAATTCAACCAGAAGAAATTGCGGATGCATTAAAAGATACAGTAGATGCAATTGTAGAATCAGTTAAAAATACGTTGGAAAAAACTCCACCTGAATTAGCGGCAGATATTATGGACCGCGGTATTGTATTAACAGGCGGTGGTGCATTACTACGTAACTTAGATAAAGTGATTAGTGAAGAAACAAATATGCCAGTTCTTGTTGCAGAAGATCCATTAGATTGCGTAGCAATTGGAACAGGAAAAGCATTAGATAATATCGATCTTTTCAAAACGGCTGCTCGATAATATTGCAAAATAAAAATCAATGGAATTAAGAGGGTGTGAACGTGCCACAGTTTTTCTTAAACAAAAGATTAATTGTTTTGTTAGTTAGTATTATTCTTCTCGTGGCATTGATTGGAATCTCATTGAAAGAACGGAACAGTTTAACATGGCCAGAGCAGTTTGTTAAAGACACTGTCGGTGTTGTAGAACGTGTATTCCAAAAGCCAGCGAAATATGTAGCTGGATTCTTTGAAAATGTAGAGGATGTAAAGCGCACGTATGAAGAGAATAAAGAATTAAAAGCAAAAATAGATAACTATGCGAGTTTATCAGTTAAAGTGAAGCAATTAGAGGAAGACAACAATAAATTAAGACAGCTAACTGAAAAAAAAGAGTTGCCGAGCGATTTTTCTGAAATTCCAGCTACTGTTGTTTCTCGCAATCCAGATAAATGGTACGATTTAATTGGAATTGATAAAGGAGCACAGCAAGGGATTAAAAAGGATATGGCTGTTATGACTTCAAAAGGTTTAGTTGGACGCGTGAAAAGTGTATCTCAATTTACAGCATCAGTAGAGTTGTTAAGTTCTATGAGTCGAACAAATCGTGTTTCTGCTGTTGTACATGGAAATGAAAATATCTTCGGTTTAATCGAAGGTTATGACAAAGAAAAAAAATTGTTACTTTTCACAAAGATTGGCTCTGATGCACCAGTAGCTAAAGGTCAAATGGTTGTAACGTCTGGACTTGGTGGGGAGATTTTCCCGAAAGGTCTTGAGATTGGGGAAATCGTTGATGTTCAACCAGATGCATACGGTTTAACAAAAACAGCTTATGTAAAACCTGCCGCTGATTTAAATGACGTAGAGCATATTATAGTAGCTAAACGTGATATGAAATCAGCGCCATTAGAATAGGAGGAGGAGAAGAGATGATGAAGATTTTAAAAAGAGCAGCTCTTCCTCTTTTGCTCCTTTTTGTTTTTCTGTTTGAAAATATGTTTGCTACTATTGTTCCAACAGAAGTTTTTTGGAAAGACAGTATAGCAGCGCCGCATTTCTTTATCATTGTGTTATGTTTTGTTACTGTGTACTATGGTCCGGTCCAAGGGATTTATTACGGGCTATTATTTGGTTTCTTATTTGATACCGTATACACAGAACTTGTCGGTATATATATATTTGCTTATCCGATTTTAGCTTATTTAGTTTATAGTGTGATGAAGGTACTACAATTGAATTTATTCATTGTTGTGTCTATCGTATTAGCTAGCATTGTAGCATTAGAATATTATGTGTATGGATTTTTAACTTTGTTAGGACGTACTCATATGTCGGCGTATGTCTTTTTCACGGATCGTCTCCTTTCTACTTTATTGCTGAATGGAATTTTCATATTGATAGTTTGTTTCCCACTGAGACGATATTTAGTGCGTCTTTCAAGAGCGATGGAAGAAAAAGAAAAAAGGATTTTCTAATTTTATGTCGAATTGAATCGGTGGGGTGAACTTTAGTGGAAGAAAAAAAGCAACAAAATGTAACGATAAAAGGGACAAAAGACGGGATAACGCTTCATTTAGATGACTGCTGTTCATTCTCTGAATTACTGAAAGAATTGGACGAAAAACTATCTACACATTACTATGATGGCGATGGGCGTTCTTTAATTGAAGTGCATGTGAAAGTGGGAAATCGTTATTTAACAGAAGTCCACCAAGAAGAGCTTCGTACGTTAATTCGTAATAAAAAGAATCTTGTTGTGGATTCAATTGAAAGTGATGTTATAACTAAATCGGAAGCAATAGCATGGAAAGAAGAAACAGAGATTGTCCCTATTTCCAAAATTGTTCGCTCTGGACAAGTTTTACATGTAAAAGGAAATTTATTGTTAATTGGAGATGTTAATCCAGGCGGAACGGTTATCGCTGGGGGGAATATTTTTGTCGTAGGATCATTAAGAGGGATTGCACATGCTGGGTATTATGGGGATTCAGAGGCTGTAATCGCTGCATCTGTTATGAACCCGATGCAACTTCGAATTAGTGATGTGGCAATGCGGGCTCCGGAAGAGAAAGAAGACGGAGCGGAGACGGCAGAATGTGCGTATATTAATGAGGACAATCACATTGTTGTCGATCGCCTGCAACTTCTCACTCATCTTAGACCTAATTTAACAAAGTTAGAAAGGGGAATTGTATAGCTGTGGGAGAGGCAATAGTAATTACATCTGGAAAGGGCGGAGTAGGTAAAACTACAACGTCTGCGAACATTGGTACAGCCCTAGCCTTATCTGGAAAGAAAGTGTGCTTAATTGACACAGATATTGGTCTTCGAAATTTAGACGTAGTAATGGGGCTGGAAAATCGTATTGTATTTGATCTTGTTGATGTCGTTGAAGGGCGTTGTCGTTTACCTCAGGCTCTTATTAAAGATAAACGTTTTGATGATCTTTATTTATTACCTGCAGCACAAACGAGTGATAAATCAGCGGTAACACCTGAACAAATGGATGAATTAATACAAGTATTACGTCAAGATTATGATTACATATTAATTGATTGTCCTGCGGGGATTGAGCAGGGATTTAAAAATGCGGTAGCTGGTGCGGATAAAGCAATCGTTGTTACGACGCCAGAAGTATCCTCAATGCGTGATGCAGATCGTATTATTGGGCTTTTAGAAAAAGAGGATATTGAACCACCGAAACTTGTTATTAACCGTGTGCGTAGTCATATGCTTCATGAACAGGATATGTTAGATGTTGATGAAATCGTACGTACATTATCAATCGAGCTTCTTGGTGTTGTTGAAGACGATGATGAAGTTATTCGTGCTACAAATACAGGTGAACCTGTAGCGTTGCAACCTAGTGGAAAAGCAGCGTTAGCTTATCGTAATATTGCAAGACGCTTGTTGGGTGAGAATGTACCATTACAAGCATTTGAACAAGAAAAGGTATCGGTATTTACAAAGATGAAAAACTTCTTTGGCATCCGTTAAAAGCACTTCGCACATATGCGAAGTGCTTTCTTTTTTTCTTCATACGAATATCTTTCTTTCCTAGCTCATACATATGTACAAACTGTATACAACTGTTTCTATTTAAATAAGGTTAGCGAAAGAAGGGAGACAGTATGAAGAATAGAAGTGTAGAAGAAATTAAAAAGCGGATTGCGAAAAGGAAGGCAGAGCAAGAAAGAATGGAGGAAGAGCAGTATTTTGCCGGGGGGAATTTTGATAGTGAAGGGGTATTTATTGAAGAGGGAGAAAAGGAAATTCATCCTTTGTTTCGAAAGGAAGTCTTTTTCTTCAAAGTTTTATTATCAGCAATCTTAGTTCTTTCAATTGCTATTTTGTATAAGAATGCGCCTTCTTCTTTCGATGGTGCTAAAGCTGTTACAGAAAAAGTGATGAAAGAGGAGTTTCAGTTTGCTACTGTAGCGAAATGGTATGAAAAACAGTTTGGAAAACCTCTCGTCTTCTATTCGCCTAACGAGAAAAAGGAAGGGACTATTCAGCAAAAAGACTATGCAATTCCTGCTTCAGGAAAGGTAATGCAAGGATTTCAAAAAAATGGCCAAGGTGTATTTGTCCAAACGGCTACAAATGCAACAGTTGAGTCAGTAAATGAAGGATTAGTTGTTTTTGCGGGTAAGAAAGAGGAACTTGGAAATACAGTTCAAATTCAACATGCAGATGGCACGGAGTCGTGGTATGCAAATTTAAATGATATGTCAGTAAAGTTATATGATTACGTTTCAAAGAAACAAAAAATTGGAACGGTGAGTAATGATGCAAATAATAAAAATGGGAAATTTTATTTCGCAATAAAAAAGAATGAAAAATTTGTTGATCCGATTCAGGTGATTTCATTTGATTAAATATAAGGAAGTTTTAACGAAAATTTCAGTGCATCCGTTGTTTTGGGTTATTATAGTTATTGGTATTTTTACGGCGCGTTTTAAAGAGTTACTATTGTTGTTTTGTATCGTACTCATTCATGAACTCGGTCACGCTTTTGCAGCAGCGCATTATAATTGGCGTATTAAAAAAATTCAACTGTTACCGTTTGGTGGTGTGGCTGAGCTTGAGGAACATGGAAATAAATCATTGAAAGAGGAACTTGTTGTCGTAATTGCAGGACCTATTCAACATATTTGGATGATGCTAGTAGGGTATATATTGTTTGAGATTGGCTGGCTGAATGCGGAATTATATTATTTTTTTATGTGGAATAATATAATTATTTTAGCCTTTAATTTACTCCCTATTTGGCCACTTGATGGCGGGAAAGTGTTGTTTAATGTATTATCATATCGTTTTCCTTATTTACAAGCACATGAAAAAATGATGCAATTGTCATGTGTTTTTTTTAGTGTCATATTAGGATGGCAGTTACTTTGGAATAGTAACAATATTATGATGTGGGTACTACTCATATTTTTAGCAATATCGTTATATCAAGAATGGAAGCAAAGACGTTATGCGTTTATGCGCTTTTTATTAGAGCGTTATTACGGAAATAAAAGAGGGATTGAAAAGATTGCACCTATAGAGGTGCAATCAGAAGATCGTTTATATACGATTTTCACCAAATTTCGTAGAGGATATAAGCATTCTATTATCGTCCATGGAGAATATAAAGAGCATTACACATTGGATGAAAATGAATTACTCTATGCGTATTTTACTGAAAAACGAACAACTTCATCTGTTGAAGAATTAATCGGTTAGTGTTGACGATAGCACTAACCTTTTATTATTGTAAAAACAAAGAAGATTATAAAGTGAGGAAAGAAATTTGAAAACCTTATACATGAACTATGCTGGATCGGAAAAGCGCGTTGCAATTGAAGAGAAGAACAAAATTGTTGAATTTTTATGGAAACGTAATGAAGAACAAGAGATTGTTGGGTATATTTACGTTGGACGTATCGTAAGAACAATTGCTGGAATGAATGCAGCATTTGTAAACATCGGTTTAGAAAAACATGCGTACCTTTCATATGATGATGTACCGTCTTCTTATCGTATACATGAAGGACAAGCAGTACTCGTACAAGTTGTGAAAGAGGCAATTGATACGAAAGGACCGAAATTAACAGCGAATATAGAATTTACCGGGAAATATGTCGTTTATATGCCATATGATGAAATGCGCGCTGTTTCTCGGAAAATAAAAAACAATAAAAGAAGACAGCAGTTACTCGAAATTGAAGTAGAAGGGACAGGAGGGTATATTTTCCGCTCCGCTTCTGAAAAAGGAGAAATTGAAGAAATACAAACTGAAATGCAAAGGTTACAGCAGTTATATGAAGAGTTAAAAAGAAAAGAGGGCCAAGGAAAGGCACCGCTATTACTTCATCGACCAGCGACTTTTTTAGATCGTGTATTTCAAGAGAATCCAATTGAAACAATCGAAAAAATAGTTGTAGATACAAGAAGTGTAGTAAAAGAATTAGAAGACAAGGTCGGAAAAGAAAAAGTATCTTTTTATAATGAAAAATCTTCGATGTTTAATCATTTCGGAATAGAGCGAGAAATTGAAAAAGCACTTCAAAAAATTGTGTGGCTCCAAAACGGTGCTTATTTGATTGTGGAACAAATGGAGACGATGACTGTAATAGATGTGAATACGGGGAAGTTTACCGGAAAACAAAATTTACAAGATACAGTACTTCGTACAAATGAAATGGCCGCTGACGAAATCGCTCGCCAATTAAGACTTCGTGATATTGGTGGAATGATATTAATCGACTTTATTAATATGAAAAAACGAGAAGATAAAGAAAAGGTAAGAGAACGTCTCATAGCTGCTATGCAAAATGATCGCACTTATACAAGAGTACTTGGGTTTACTGAGTTAGGGATTTTGGAGATGACACGTAAACGTAAAAAACATTCTTTACGTGACGTATTGCTAGAAGAGTGTGTACCGTGTAAGGCGACGGGGTATGTAATGTCGTATGAAACGATTGCTTATGAGTTAGAGCGAGAACTCATTACATATGGCAATATAGAGGATGAAGCAGTATTAATTGCTGCACCTCAAGATCTGCAAAAACAATTTTTACAAAAAGAATTACAAAAAAATATTCCATTTGAAATTTATTTCAAAGATGATACTATCGAAAAGTACGCTATTATAAGATTTGGAAGTGAAAAAGAAATTGTAGAACGGAAAAAATAGTTAGCAGAACATTTATTGACAACCGTCTATGATTCATGATAACATCTTTATGTTATAGTTTATAGCACCTAAACGGCTATATGCTACAACCGCACAAGACAGGTTCCCTAAAGGCATTTATGTCTACCTCGTTTTTGGCGAGTCTTAGTAATTAAGAGGAGGTGCAAGTATGTACGCAATTATCGAAACAGGTGGAAAACAAATTAAAGTTGAAGCTGGTCAAGCAATCTACATTGAAAAATTAGATGTTGAAGCTGGTGAAACTGTTACTTTTGACAAAGTTCTTTTCGTTGGTGGCGAAAACGTTAAAGTTGGTAGCCCAGTTGTAGAAGGCGCAACAGTGACTGCTAAAGTTGAAAAACAAGGTCGCGCTAAGAAAATCATCGTTTTCAAATACAAAGCGAAAAAGAACAATCGTAAGAAACAAGGTCATCGTCAACCTTACACTAAGCTAGTTGTTGAAGCTATCAACGCTTAATTCAGGTTAACATGATTAAAATTACGATAAGTCGCACGAAATTAGGAAGTATCCAATCATTTAAAATGACTGGACATGCCGATTATGCGCCACATGGACAAGACCTTGTCTGTGCTGGAACTACAGCGGTTGTGTTTGGTTCTATAAATGCAGTGGAAGAGCTTTGTAATGTGCAGGCAACTATTGAACTCGGAAGTGATGGTGGATTCTTAACGTATGAATTGCCTAATGATTTAGACGTTCATGCAGCAGAAAAAGCTCAAACGCTTTTAGAAGGATTAGTTGTTTCGCTAAAGACGATCGAACTTGATTACGGAAAGTATATCCGTTTAATAGAAAAAGTGCAGGAGGTGTAACGTATGTTAAGATTAGATCTTCAGTTTTTCGCATCTAAGAAAGGTGTAGGTAGTACAAAGAACGGTCGTGACTCTCAGTCAAAACGTCTTGGTGCTAAACGCGCAGATGGTCAAACGGTTTCAGGTGGTTCAATTCTTTACCGTCAACGCGGTACAAAAATTTATCCAGGTGTTAACGTTGGTCGTGGTGGCGATGACACTTTATACGCGAAAGTTGACGGCGTAGTACGCTTCGAGCGTCTTGGCCGTGACCGCAAACAAGTGAGCGTATATCCTGTTGCTCAAGAAGCATAAGAACTCACGGAAAACTCTAACCTGAGTGCAGGTTAGAGTTTTTCTATATTAAGGGGTATCTAAATGAATGAAAAATGGACAATTATAGATGCGTTGCGTCATTCAAGACATGATTGGCTCAATCGTATGCAGATGGTTAAAGGAAACCTTTCCCTTGGAAAAGTGGAAGAGATTCATCGGCTCATCGATCGTTTTGTCCAAGAAGCGAGACAAGAATCCAATCTGATGGGGTTATCAATGCCTTTATTTTCAGAGTGGATTTTAACATATAATTGGAAACAGCAGCCGTGCTTATTGGAGTACGAAGTATTAGGAGAATTACATAACTTATCTCACTTAGATGAGACTGTATGTACATGGGCGAATCAATTCTTCTCAATGCTTCAGCATAGTTTAGACGTATATGTTGAAAATTATGTTTGTATCACAATTGAATGTGACGCGGAGAATGCTCGTTTCTTTTTTGATTTTCGTGGTAAGCTAACGAGTGTAGAAGAACTACAGAATTGGCTTGCGAACCAAAACAATAAATGGTATTCCATTTCTTATACAGTACGAGACGAAGAAGTCTCAGTTATATTACAACCAATCGAAAAAAGTGTGGTGAAATAATGTTTGTAGATCAGGTCAAGATATATGTAAAAGGCGGCGACGGTGGTAACGGAATGGTTGCGTATCGTCGTGAGAAGTATGTTCCAAAAGGTGGCCCAGCAGGTGGCGACGGTGGTAAAGGCGCAGATGTTGTTTTCGTTGTTGAGGAAGGCTTACGTACATTAATGGACTTCCGCTACCAACGTCATTTCAAAGCTGATCGTGGTCAGCACGGAATGAGTAAAGGTCAGCACGGACGTAAATCTGAAGATTTAATCGTAAAGGTTCCACCAGGAACAATAGTAAAAGATGAAAAAACAGGTCAAATTCTTGCCGATTTAGTAACGCATGAACAAACAGCTGTAATCGCAAGAGGTGGCCGAGGTGGCCGTGGTAACTCGCGTTTCGCAACAGCTACGAATCCAGCACCTGAAATCGCTGAGAACGGAGAACCAGGTCAAGAACGTGATGTCATTCTAGAACTTAAAGTGCTAGCAGACGTTGGACTTGTTGGATTCCCAAGTGTAGGTAAATCTACATTATTATCTGTTGTATCATCAGCGCGTCCGAAAATTGCAGAGTATCACTTTACAACAATCGTTCCTAATCTTGGTGTTGTTGAAACTGGTGATAACCGCAGCTTCGTTATGGCTGACCTTCCTGGACTAATTGAAGGCGCACATGCTGGCGTCGGACTTGGACACCAATTCTTACGTCATATCGAACGTACACGTGTAATTGTACATGTTATTGATATGTCTGGTTTAGAAGGCCGTGAGCCATATGAAGATTATGTCACAATTAATAATGAATTAAAAGAATATAATATGCGTTTAACAGAGCGTCCACAAGTTGTTGTAGCAAACAAAATGGATATGCCGGATGCAGAAGAAAACTTACAAGCATTTAAAGAGAAAGTGGGAGACGAAGTAAAAATCTTCCCAATCTCAGCTGTAACGAAACAAGGTGTTCGTGATTTACTATTTGAAGTAGCGAACTTATTAGAAACAACACCAGAATTCCCAATGTACGATGTTGTTGAAGAGTCTGAAGCAAGTGTAATGTATAAATTTGATGCTGAAAGTCTTAAATTTGAAATTACACGTGAAAGTGACGGCACGTTTGTTATTTCTGGTTATGATATCGAGAAGACATTCAAAATGACTGACTTCTCACGTGATGAATCTATACGTCGTTTCGCTCGCCAAATGCGCGGAATGGGTATTGATGAAGCGCTTCGTGCACGTGGTGCAAAAGACGGAGATATTGTAAAAATTCTTGAATATGAATTTGAATTTATCGATTAAGACTGCCAAAGTATGGCGGTCTTTTTTTTATTCTGCTATTTGCAAGTAGTAAGATTCCCGCCTCAAAATTCAGCTGAAGCAAAGAAGTTAGGTGTGAATCAGGCTGCTAGTTAAAAATTACGAAGATAGGAAAAAATCCCCACTAATTAAATTTTCAATTTATAATAGAAAAAGAAGTAATTTTAGAAGAATATTTATGGGGAGAAAGAGAACATGTATAAAATATTAATTGTAGAAGACGATGAGAAAATTGCGGGAATATTAGAGGAGCATTTAGAAAGGTATGGCTATCAATCATTTAGAGCAATTGATTTACGTCATATAAAAGATGAATTCGTAAAAGTGAATCCACATCTCGTATTACTGGATATCAATTTACCATATTTTGATGGTTTCTATTGGTGTCGTCAAATCCGCACTGTATCGAATGCGCCGATTATTTTTGTTTCTGCAAGAACAGGGGAAATGGATCAAGTAATGGCAATTGAAAATGGCGGAGATGATTACATTACAAAGCCATTCCATTTAGATATTGTCATGGCTAAGGTGAAAAGTGCACTTCGACGTGGGTATGGTGAGTATGCTTCTGCGGCAGAAAGTGATTGTTTAGGTGTGAATGGACTTTTGTTATTCCCGTCCCAACACGTTGTTGAGTGGCAAGGGCAACAAACAGAGCTGACAAAAAATGAATTTTACTTATTAGAGTGTTTAATGAAACAAGCGAATCAATATGTAACGCGTGAAGAATTGTTAGAAGCTCTGTGGGATGAAGTAGCTTTTGTTGATGATAATACACTGACTGTGAATGTAAAGCGCGTAAGGAAGAAACTAGAGGAGCTAGGTATTAAAAATGCGATTGTAACGAAACGTGGATACGGTTATGCGCTTCTTACAGAGTGGAGTGAAGGGCATGCAGGTTAAAAGTTACCTCATAGACCGCTTTGCTTTACTTCTTTCTTATGTTGTAAGTCTTTGTTTATTTGGACTCGTATTGCAGTTGCAAAGTCTTTTAGAAAAAAGATCAATTGATTGGAGTACGTGGTTATACGGACTTTTATTAGGGACAGTTGTGTTTACTGTATACCTCATTTACGATTACCGAAAAAGAAGTGTTTTTTTAAAGAGAATCGAAAAATATGTTGCTGATGGAAATACATTACATGATTCTTTACTTATTGATACTTCGTATACGACAGAACAAGAGATGATCGTTGAATCTTTTACGCTATTAAGACAGCAATATATGAATGAAGTTCATAAACAGCATGCGAAAGAGCAACAGCAAATGATATTTATGAACCAATGGATTCATCAAATGAAGACACCAGTATCTGTTATTGAGTTACTATTACAGAAGTTTGGTAAAGAGCATCGTGAAGCGAGAGCAACAGTTGAAAGTATTCGTGAAGAAAATAACCGTATACTAAATGGTTTAGATTTAGCGTTACATATGGCAAGGTTAGAGCAATTTGCGAAAGATTATAAAGTAGAAGTAGTAAATGTGATAGATATTATTCGAGGTATTATTAATGAAAATCGAAAGTCTTTCATTCAATCGTCTGTATTTCCGAAAGTAATGTTTGAAGAAGATACTTGTATGGTTGCATCTGATAGAAAATGGCTTAGTATTGCTATAGGGCAAATTGTTGTAAATGCAATTAAGTATACGAGAATTTCAGAAGCAGAGAAAAAGGAAATTCAATTTCAAATTGAAGAGAAAGATCAAAAGGTGTTATTACATATTAAAGACAATGGAATCGGTATTCCGGAGCAAGATGTAAAGCGTATATTTGATCCGTTCTTTACGGGGATAAATGGCCGTAAAACGAGAGAAGCGACTGGAATGGGTTTATATATTACGAAGGAAATTTGTGATAATTTACATCACGGTATTTATGTGCAATCGGCTGAAGGGGAAGGGACAACATTTACGTTCCAATTTGCAAAAGATGAAGAATATCATACATTAATGAGAAAAATGACAAAACTGTAAGATAACAAAACGTTTTGTAAGGGAAATCACTCGTTTCTTTTTCTTATTTTTCTTATAGTAAATGTAAGAAGAAAACACATAGGGGGATTAGAAATGAGTGTTCTTGAAGTAAAAGGATTAACGAAGGTGTATCAATCAAAAGGTTCAGTAGCGACGACTGCTTTAAATGATATAAATTTTAAAATAGAAGAAGGCGAATTTGTAGGGATTATGGGTCCTTCAGGAAGCGGAAAAACAACGCTTTTAAATTTATTAGCAACAATTGATAAGCAAACTTCAGGTCATGTGCTTGTAAATGGCGAAGAAATTAATCAAATGCGTGCTGCAAAATTAGCGGAGTTTCGCCGTACACATTTAGGATTCATTTTCCAAGATTTTAACTTACTTGATACGCTATCGATTAAAGAAAATATCATTTTACCACTTGTAATGGCGAAGAAATCTGTAAATGAAATCGATGCAAAAGTGCTTGAGATTGCAAAGTTTTTAAATATCGAAGGCATTTTAAATAAAAAAGTATATGAAGTATCAGGCGGCCAACAACAACGTGCAGCAGCTGCGAGAGCGATTATTCATGAACCGACGTTAATCTTAGCGGATGAGCCAACTGGAAACTTAGATTCTAAGTCGGCAAAATCATTAATGAGCGCGTTGCAAGATTTGCATGAACAAAAGAAAGTAACAATTGCAATGGTAACGCATGATCCAGTAGCGGCGAGTTATTGCGAACGTATTCTTTTCATACGTGATGGAGAGATTTTCTCAGAAATACATAAGGGAAGAACGAAACAAGCCTTTTTCCAAGAAATTTTGGACGTACTTGCGATGCTAGGAGGAGAATATCATGAACTTTCGCCAGCTCGCGCTTAATAACGTAAAAGGAAATTGGCGTAATTATAAAGCGTTTCTTATTAGCAGTTGTTTATCGATTGTCGTATTTTTCATGTATGCTTCCTTCATTTATCATCCAGATGTCGTAAGCGGTAATATTAGTATGAGGGAGATGATTTCAAAAGGGTTAGAATCGATGAATTATATTGTAGTCATCTTCTCAGCACTTTTTATTTTATATGCAAATTCAACATTTTTAAGAGCAAGGAAAAAAGAGTTTGGTCTATTAACATTAATAGGCGGAACAAAATCACAACTTGGCCGAATGATTATATTAGAACAGCTTATGTTAGGTAGTATTGCAATTGTAGTAGGTATTGGACTTGGTATGCTTTGTTCAAAATTATTCTTCCAAGCATTAAGCGTAATATTGAAAATAGATAAAACACTTCCACTCGTATGGAATAGTAAAGCGGTTTTGATTACAGCGGGTGTATACTTTATTCTATTTTTAATTCTATCATTGTTTAGCGTTTGGACAGTAGGACGCTTGCAAATTATTGATTTATTAAGAGAAGCAAGAAAACAGAAAGTAGAACCTTTTGCGTTTACATGGTTATGCGTAGTTGGTATAGGATGTATTATTGTTGCATATGTACTTAGCTTCCAAGTAACATTTATGAATTTTGTCATCCTGTTTTTACCGATTGTAGGGCTGACGATAGGCGGAACTTATTTACTATTTACACAAGGTAGTACAGTCGTATTAAAGGCATTACAAAAACGAAAAAAATCTTTTTATACATATCCAAATATGTTCGTACTTAGCAATCTTATTTATAAAATGAAAGATAATGCCCGTTTTCTATTTGTAATTTCTATCATTACGGCGGTTGTATCTTCAGCAGTTGGTACGCTGTACGTATTTTTTGAGGATATGAGTTATAAGGCAGTAACTAGTACCCCGCATGCTATTTCTTATGAGGAAAAGGGAATCCATATGCATAATGTCATAAAAGAGGGAAAAACAAAAGAATTAATAAAAAAACACGGATTTGAAGAAGCGCGAGAAGTAACGTACGTAAAACTTCCTGGAACGCAAAAAATCACAATGTTTAACAGTGAACATGAGATGCCAATGGCGATTGTTTCAGAAAAAGAATATAACGCTGAAGTACGTAAACAAAAGAAAGAGCAAGTTAGAGAAGTTCATAATGCACCAGGTAGTGCAACGATGGTCATAATGGATATGGCGAATGATATGATGAAGATAGATCGTACGAAACCGTATGAAATTAAAATTAACGGACAAAAGCAATCTGTTCAATTAAATGAGCCAACTTCATTTTCTGTTTTTAATGATAGTGAATATCTCATTGTGAATGATCAAGATTTTGAGAAATACGCAAAGCTTGTACCAGATGAAGAAAAGACGAAATATTACGGTTATTATATAGAAGACTGGAAAAGTACGGAAGACCTTGTGTTAGATTTGAAAAAGGAGATTGCACCAGATAAGCAAGAGGAGTTAAATAACTCGGTGCTCGCTTATAAAAATATAAGGGAATCAGGAGCAATTACAATGTTCATCGGTTTCTTCGTAGCGGTACTATTCTTCTTCTTCGCTTGTAGTATGACATACTTTAAATGGTTTAACGATAAAGAACAAGATCGTATTCAATTTAAATCGTTAAAGAGAATCGGTATGACAGATAAAGAAATTCGTAAAATTGCAATTCGACAAATGGGCGTTATCTTCTTTATCCCGATTTTAATCGGTTCTATTCATAGCGGGTTTGCTCTTCATACGTTAGGAAAAATGCTTTATATTGATTTATGGAAATCAGGTGCGATTGTAATTGGGGCATACATTGTAGCTTCTGCAATTTACTTTATGATCGCGCAAAGAGGATATTTAAAACACGTAAAAAGCTAGGGAAACCTCTAGCTTTTTGCCTATGTAGTAAGTTACAGGGGGACGATAGATGAACATTCGGCAACTAGCGCTGCAAAATATAAAAGGAAATTGGCGTAATTATAAAGTATTTTTCTTAAGTAGTTGTTTTGCGATATTTGCGTCTTTTGCATATATGTCGGTTATTGTGCATCCGTATATGCAGGAGACGATGTGGTATCAAAACGTACGCTGGGGACTTATTATATGTAATGTTATAATCATTTCTTTTTTCGTTATATTTATTTTGTACTCTACTTCTATTTTCATAGAGGCACGTAAGAAAGAATTAGGGTTATATATGTTAATGGGAGCGACGAAATCTAACGTAATTGGAGTGATAATGACCGAGCAAATATTAATCGGGATTTTCGCGAATATTTTCGGGGTTGGGCTTGGTATGATCTTTTTGAAACTCTTTTTTATGGTATTTAGTATGTTACTGGGCCTTCCGAAAGAACTCCCTGTCATATTTGATGTGAGAGCAATTGGGGTAACGTTTGTTACATATATGGTCGTTTTTATTGTCTTATCTTTTATAAGTGCTTTACGCATATGGAATATAAAAATCATTCGGTTATTGAAAGAATTTCGAACAGATAAAAAAGAGAAGAAAACATCAATGTGGCTTTGTATATTCGGTTTTATTTGTTTAGGTATAGGATATGCGTTAGCGTTACAAGCGACGATGCCAACGATAGCATTCTATTTTTTTCCTGTGTCTATACTTGTCTTTTTCGGAACTTATTTTTCTTTTACACACGGAACTGCTCAAATATTAGAAATAATAAAACGAAATAAAAAGATTATGTATACATATCCGTATTTATTTATAGTAAACCAATTGTCACATCGAATGAAAGAAAATGGTCGCTTTTTCTTTCTGATGTCTATGGCAACGACGTTTGTAGTTACGGCAACAGGTACGGTGTTCTTATATTTTTCTAGCATGCAAGATATGTGGCGAACTGGAGGGGTACACTCGTTTTCATACATAGAAAAAGGTATTTCTACTCATGAAGTCTTTGAGGAAGGTGCGGTTGAAAAATTACTGAATCAATACGGGTATGATGATTTTCAATATATGAGTTTTGTTGGAGTGTATGCATCCTTTCGGTCTAATAAAGGAGAAACAACAATAGCACCGCTTATAAAGGAAAGTGAATATAACCAAGAAGCGAGGAAACAAAAAAAGAAAATGTATCGTCCTAAAAAAGGTACAGTGACACTCGTTTATTATAATAAATACAATAATTCGAATGTATATAATCAAAAAGAGATTCAATTGCAAGTAATGAGTCAACCATATTCATTCGTATTTAACGGTCAGAAAGAAGGGGTTCAATTTAACTATCACCCTTCGTACATTAATGGTCTGTTCTTCGTTATGAATGATGAAGATTTTGACAGTATAGCAAATCAGGTTCTCGATTCTGAAAAAATGATATATAGAGGCTACACATTACCAAATATCGAAAAGACGAAGAAATTAAATGAAGATTTACGGAAACATATGAAACAAGATAATAATAATGCGTTTCGAAGTAATATGGAGTTATATGTAAATATGAAAGAAGGCGGCGATATTACTCTATTTGTAGGCTCATTCATTAGTATATTATTCTTTCTTACTTCATGTAGTATCGTATATTTTAAATGGTTTCATAATATTGCATCGGACCGAAAGCATTATGGTGCACTCTCTAAACTTGGAATGACGAAGGAAGAAGTATGGGAAATTTCTCGCTGGCAATTATGTATGCTATTTTTTGCGCCAATTATAGTAGGGAGTATGCATAGTGCAGTTGCGTTATATACGTTTCATAATACTTTCTTTATGGATGGATCATTAGGAAAAGTAGGCTTGTTTATTCTGTATTATATCGCTGCATGCATCGTTTATTTCTTCTTCGCTCAAAGAGAATATAAGAAACATTTAGACTAGCGAATGCTAGTCTTTTTTTAATATTCGAAATTTACATAGAAGAATATAAAAAAGTATGGTATAACAGTAAGAAAACGAAAAAGAGGGGAAAAGACGATGATTCGAGTAGGATATTTAGGACCAGAAGCAACATTTACAAATATGGCGGTGAGTCGTTTTTTTCCGGAAGCAGAGCATGTACCGTATCGAACGATTCCGGATTGTATAGATGCAGCCGCAAATGAAAGTGTAGATTTCGCAGTCGTACCGTTAGAAAACGCAATAGAAGGTTCAGTAAATATAACGGTCGATTACCTCGTGCATGAGCGACCACTTTCTATTGTAGGAGAAATTACAGTACCAATTCAGCAACATTTACTCGTACATCCGCAGTATGCAGAAGTGTGGGGAGAAGTATATGCAGTGCATTCACATCCGCATGCTATCGCACAATGTCATAAGTTTTTAAATGAAGAATTAAAAGGGGTAACTGTTCGAGACATGACATCAACAAGTGCTGCTGCACAATATGTGAAAGAACATCCTGAAGAAAAAATCGCTGCCATTGCAAATGAAGCAGCCGCAGAAAAATACGGATTAACAATTGTAAGACGTGACATTCATACGCATAAAAACAATCATACACGCTTCCTAGTGCTCCATAAGAAAAAGAAAGTAATACTCTCAAATAACGGAGAAAACCGCGGGGAGAAAACGACGCTTATGATAACGTTACCTGCAGATTATGCAGGGGCACTATATCAAGTGTTATCAGCTTTTGCATGGAGAAAATTAAATTTATCAAAAATCGAATCGCGCCCGATGAAAACAGGACTCGGAAATTACTTTTTCTTAATCGATGTCGATAAAGCATACGATGACGTATTATTGCCAGGCGTAACGATGGAACTTGAAGCGCTCGGTTTTTCTGTTACTGTGCTGGGGACCTATTCTTCTTATTGGTTGTAAAGGGTAAGGGAGAGTATTTGTCGTATTTTGTAGTTAAATCGATATAATTTCAGTCGATAATATACCGTCTGATAGATAAATAAAATCCCACCATTTATAGGTGGGATTCTTTACTTTAACTTAGCAAGACGATCCTCTAACTGACCACGCCAAATATTGGCTAGTTCAGGAACAGCAAGAATCTTTTCAATGCCATCTTTATCTTTTCTATTATGAAAATAAATTTCGTTAGAAAACAAAACAGATACATTGTTTGATGGACGTTTTAGCAATGTGATTTTAGAATCTTTACGTACAGTACCTTCTTGAAGAACGCGGCATAGGTAGCCAGTAAATCCAGTTGCTACAATGCGCGGCAGTATGCCAGGAATACCGAGGCGTTTTGAAATAGTGCTACAAGGTACTCTTGCTTGTGTCACTTGAATGATTGCTTCACCAAGTTGATATGTATCTCCGATGCAAACATCACGCTCTAACATATTTGTTACGGTAATGTTTTCGCCAAATGTGGAAGCTGGAAGCGTAGTTTGAAATTCCTCTTCCCATAGTGCGTAATGCTCGTGTGGGTACACACAAACAGCGCGATCAGGACCGCCGTGATGTTTTAAATCCGCTACGTCATCACCACGAAATCCGTCTTTTGAGAGAAAGGCCTCTTCTGTAGGATCTTTACATATACCTGTTATCATTTCTTTATCTTCGCCATATTTCATTTGTTTCGGTTTACCAGTACTAAAGTGAACGAGTTCAATTCCCATATTCGATCTCCTTTACGATTGATTACAATATTATAGCATTAAAAAAGCACAGAGAATTATAAAAACTCTGTGCTTTACATTAATAAACGAGAAATCCTGCTTTATCTAAAGCCTCGCAAGCAGCGTCTAATTTTTCTTTAGAATCTGCTTCAATTGTATGTAAGTGAATACCATCTGTTAGTTGCGAAAGATAGGAAGCATTTGTATTTTCGATTTTTTGTAAATATTGCTCTACATCAAATCGATTACTTACCATAATTGATGCTGTTAAGTCGCCGTATACAGGGTGCTCAACTTTTACGTCTTTAATCGTAACGCCATGATCAACAAGCATTGTAAGTTCTTGACGTACTTCTGCTGGTTTATGTTGGCATACAATCACGCGTTCAAAAGCCTGTTGCTTCTCCTGTGGTTTTAAATATAAATAGCCTTGAGCAGTTGCGATAATTGGCTCGTTTCTTGCTTTTAGTAAGGAGATATCTTGCACAATAACTTGTCTACTTACGTTTGTCTTCTTAGATAGTTCGTTTCCAGATAACGGTTCATTTGCAGCAAGCAGCCACTGAAGGATAAGTTGTCGTCTTTCTTCACCTAAAATTTTTTTTTGTTCATTTTGTTTCATTATGATTTAACACCTCTATAAAATTGATTTCCAATTGTGTGTAGTGCATGAATAGTAGTATCAATTTGTTCTTTCGTTGTTTGTTGTCCGAAAGAGAAGCGGACATATTGTTTAGCCTCTTCATACGTTCTTCCAATTGCAAGCATTGTTTTCGAAGGTTCTTGTTTACCAACTTGGCAAGCACTTCCGGTCGAGATGGCAATACCGCGGCGGTTGCATTCTAGCATTGTATATTGACCTTCTATTCCTTTTATTGTAACCCCAATAATATGTGGTAAACAAGAAGTAGAATGACCTTCTACTTCAATTTCTAGCGGAAGTGTTTGTAATTCCTCTAAAAAGTAGGATCGTAACTCTTTAAAACGTAAACTTTCTACCTGTTGATTTTTCAATATATTTTCAGCAGCTGTTAAAAAAGATGCGATGCCAGGAACGTTCACTGTGCCTGGGCGAAATCCTTTTTCGTGAGAAGTTCCCGGGAATATTTGTGCCCAGCGAACTTGCGGATTTATATAGCAAGCGCCGACACCTTTTGGACCGTATATTTTGTGTGCTGAAACAGAAAGACTATCAATTCCCATCTCAAAAACATGGATAGGCAGTTTACCAAACGTTTGCACACAATCCGTATGAAATAAAATATTATATGTTTTTAAAAGGGCCCCAATTTCTGCTATGTTTTGAACAGTCCCAATTTCAGAGTTACCATGCTGTATACTTGCTAGCACAGTATCTTCTGTAATAGCTGCCTCTAAATCTACTAAACAAATGAGTCCGCTTTTATCAACAGGAATTTCAGTGATCGTATAGCCTTTTGATTTTAGAGATTGAAAATAACTTCGAATGGATGCATGTTCCATAGGTGTCGTAATAATATGCTTCTTATTTCGGGCACTTAGAAGTGATTGAATCGCAAGATAGTTCGATTCCGATCCACAGCTTGTGAAAAATACTCCTTGTTCTTTGCCTCCAATCATTTCCGCAAATGTTTTTCGGCAAACTTGTAATAAAGAAGAAGCCGTTCCTCCAATATCATGTAAACTTTGTTCATTTCCGAAGTATTGCGAAGCTGCTTTCATATATGTTTGTAACGCTTCCTCGCTCATAGGTGTAGTAGCTGCATAGTCAAGATATATCATCATGTAAGTTCCTCTCTCTAGTAAGAGTTACATTTCTTTTACTTTTTAAATGGTAGTAGTGAAAATAAGAATTATAAAAAAACTCTTGTCATTATTTTAAAACTATGTAAATATAGGTGTCAAGACAGTTGAAAAGTGTAAAGTAGGAGGCAACAATTATGCCAAGTGCAGATGTCTTAATTATTGGAAGTGGCGTTGCGGCACTTCGTGTTGCAAAAGAGATTTGTCACGAAAAGAATGTGATTATTATCACAAAGGAGACGAAACGTAATAATAATACACATTTAGCTCAAGGTGGAATTGCCGCAGTGGTAGCGACATATGACAATCCTAATGATCATTTTGAAGATACGTTAGTAGCAGGGTGTCATTATAACAATGAAGAAGTGGTCCGTTATTTAGTCGAGGAAGGACCGAAAGAAATTAATAACCTTATTGAAAGAGGAATGAAATTTGATGGAGATGAAACAGGTCCTCATCTTGGAAAAGAAGGGGCGCATCGAAAACGTCGTATTTTACATGCAGGTGGCGATGCAACAGGAAAGAATTTATTAGAGCATCTTATTCAAGAAGTAGCTCCATACGTTACGGTAGTGGAACAGGAAATGGTGCTCGATTTTATTATAGAAAAAGATAAATGTGTTGGGGCTTTAACTCGCAACAATAAAGGAGAACTGAAACGTTACAATGCAGATTATACGGTGTTAGCTTCAGGCGGTATTGGCGGTTTATACGCCTTTACTTCTAATGATGAGACAATTACAGGCGATGGACTTGCAATGGTGTACCGCGCAGGTGGGGAACTTGTAGATTTAGAGTTTATACAATTTCATCCGACGATGTTATACGCGGGTGGGCGTTGTTCCGGTCTCGTGTCCGAAGCTGTTCGCGGAGAAGGAGCTGTCCTTATAAATGGAAAAGGACAGCGTTTTATGATGGAGATACATCCTGAACAGGATCTAGCCCCGCGTGATGTAGTGGCTAGGGCTATTCATGAACAGCTACTTGCGGGTGAAAAAGTGTACTTAAACATCGAAATGATTCAAAACTTTGAACAACGCTTTCCGACCGTGTCATCGATATGTAAAACAAATGGAGTCGATATAAATAAAAAACTTATTCCGATCGTGCCCGGTACTCATTTTCACATGGGCGGCGTGAAAACGAACTGTGATGGAGAGACGTCTATTCTGAACTTATACGCAGTCGGTGAAGTAGCTTGTAACGGGGTTCATGGTGCAAATAGATTAGCGAGTAATTCATTATTAGAAGGTCTTGTGTTTGGAAAAAGAATCGGACGACACATTTTATCTAGAGAGACAAAAGAAAAGGTGAACATGCTAGCCGAAAAGGAAGCAAAGTTTATCGTTCTGAATCATTTACCGACGAAAGAAGAAATACAAAAATGCATGATGAAATATGTTGGGATTGTGCGAACAGAGCACAGTTTATCTTATGCGAAGAGATGGCTTAGTAAGTATGGTGTTCGAAATATGATATTACAACATGATGTTCTTACGAATGAAGAGATAACGCTTATTAATATGTTAACGGTTTGTGAGCTTATAGTTGTGTCAGCCTTGCAAAGAGAAGAAAGTATTGGCGGGCATTACCGGAGTGATTATCCAGATAGAAATATAGGAAAGAAAGAGATTGTTCGAGTAAAGAGAAAACTACAAATTGTGTGATGAGGGGAAGAGGGGCTTTATGAACACGATAAAAGTTAAAGAAGCATTAAATCGATTTTTTTTAGAAGATATAGGGGAAAGAGATGTAACATCTCAGCTTATTTTTCCAGATAACTTGCTTTCGAAAGGAGCGTTTCTTGCGAAGGATACAGGGGTCTTTGCAGGACGTTTAGTAATTGAATCAGGATTTAAATTAATTGATGAGAGAATTGAAGTAGAGCTTCATAAAAAAGATGGGGATCTTGTAGAAAAAGGCGAAATCATTGCAACTGTGCAAGGTCCAATTGCCTCGTTATTAACAGCAGAGCGCGTTATATTAAACGTTATTCAGCGTATGAGTGGGATAGCCACGATGACACGTAAAGCGGTTCTTGCGTTAGATAGTAGTCATACTCGCATTTGTGATACGCGAAAAACGATGCCTGGGCTACGTATGTTTGATAAATATGCAGTCGTGTGCGGAGGTGGATTTAACCACCGCTTCGGTTTATATGACGGTGTCATGATTAAAGACAATCATATTGCGTTTGCTGGTTCTATTACAAAAGCTATTACATCGGTGAAAGAAAAATTAGGACATATGGTGAAAGTAGAAGTGGAAACAGAAACGGAGGAGCAAGTGAGAGAGGCAGTAGCAGCCGGTGCGGATATTATTATGTTTGATAACCGTACGCCAGATGAAATTCGAGAGTTTTCAAAGATTGTGCCAAGCGCCATTGTTACGGAAGCGTCAGGTGGCATTACAGTTGAAGATTTATTGAAATATGGAAAAACAGGGGTAGATTATATTTCACTTGGATTGTTAACACATTCAGTGAAAGCACTTGATATTAGTTTCAATATTGAAGCGTAAGGAAAGTGGCTTAGAGGGGGAGAAAGGTATATGAGTATTTTAGAAAAAGTACAGCCAATTGAAACGATGTTACCAGAGCGTTATTACACAATGTCAACGGAAAATATGGAAAAGCGTGTTCGTGAAATTAAAGAAAAAATGGGGAAAACGTTATTTATTCCAGGGCATCATTATCAAAAGGATGAAGTTGTACAATTTTCTGATGCAGCAGGGGACTCACTTCAGCTTGCGCAAGTTGCAGCGAGTAATAAAGAAGCAAAATACATTGTGTTTTGTGGTGTGCACTTTATGGCAGAAACAGCAGATATGTTAACGACAGATGAACAAGTTGTCATCTTACCAGATATGCGCGCAGGTTGTTCAATGGCGGACATGGCAGATATTGAACAAACAGAAAGAGCGTGGAAAGAGCTCACGAAGTTATTTGGAGATACGATGATTCCGTTAACGTATGTAAATTCTACAGCTGCAATTAAAGCGTTTTGCGGTCGTAATGGTGGAGCGACAGTAACTTCTTCAAATGCAAAACAAATGGTTTCTTGGGCGTTTACACAAAAAGAGCGTCTTGTCTTTTTACCAGACCAACATTTAGGAAGAAATACAGCGTACGATTTAGGTATTCCGTTAGATAAAATGGCGGTATGGGATCCACATACAGATTCATTAGAATACGATGGAAACATAGAAGAAATCCAAGTGATTTTATGGAAAGGATATTGTTCAGTTCATCAAAACTTTACAGTGAAAAATATTGAAAGTGTGCGGAAAAATCATCCGGATATGAATATTATTGTACATCCAGAATGTTGCTATGAAGTTGTAGCCGCTTCCGACTATGCAGGTTCAACAAAATACATTATTGATATGATTGAATCAGCTCCAGTTGGAAGTAAATGGGCAATTGGTACAGAAATGAATTTAGTGAACCGAATTATTCAGCAACATCCAGATAAAGAAATTGTTTCACTTAATCCATTTATGTGTCCGTGCTTAACGATGAATCGAATTGACCTCCCTCACTTACTATGGGTGCTTGAAACGATAGAAGGCGGAGAAGAGATTAACGTTATTAGCGTAGACAAACAAGTAACGAAAGAAGCAGTTCTCGCATTAAATCGTATGTTAGAGCGTGTTTAAAGCAACGGGAATACCGTTGCTTTTTTTCATACATATAATCATAACGAGAGCGAAATGGGCATACATTGTTTTGAAGAAATCATTGTGGTTTTTATGCCTATTCCACTTCCAACTATATTGAAAATAGAAGAAGTGATAAAAGTGAAAAGAAGTTAATGTTATTTAGAAAGGGTTACTTCATGAGATTTGTTACTTATAGATAAGTTATACAGGAGGGGGAAAATTTGAAAATTCATATCGTGCAAAAAGGGGATACCCTTTGGAAAATTGCGAAAAAGTACGGAGTGGATTTTGACACGCTGAAAAAAACAAATACACAGCTTAGTAATCCAGATTTAATCATGCCAGGTATGAAAATTAAAGTACCATCAAACGGCGTCCACGTGAAACAGCAAGCTGGAGCAGGATCAGCACCTCCAAAGCAATACGTAAAAGAAGTGCAACAAAAAGAATTTGCAGCAACACCAACGCCGCTTGGAATAGAAGATGAGGAAGAAGTTACGTATCAATCGGCACCAATTACCCAGCAGCCCGCTATGCAACAAACACAAAAAGAAGTGCAAGTAAAACCGCAAAAAGAAGTACAGATAAAACCACAAAAAGAAGTGCAAGTAAAACCACAAAAGGAAATGCAAGTGAAGCCGCAAAAAGAAGTACAGGTGAAACCACAAAAAGAAGTGCAAAAAGAACAGCCAATTCAAAAAGAAAAACCAGCTGAAAAACCGTCTGTTATTCAAAAGCCACCTGTTATAGAAAAACAAAAACCAGCGGAAAAAGAAAATACGAAGTTTTCGATAAATGTATTACCACAGCCGCCGCAACCGCCAATAAAAACGAAAAAAGAATATAAAATTTCAGATGTAATTAAAAAAGGAAGCGAGTTAATTGCTCCGCAAATTACGAAAATGAAACCTAACAACGTCATTTCTCCGCAAACGAAAAAGGATAATATAGTATCACCGCAAGTAAAAAAAGAAAATGTAGGAAACATAGTATCGCCGCAAGTAAAGAAAGAAAATGTAGGAAACATAGTATCGCCGCAAGTAAAGAAAGAAAATGTAGGAAACATAGTATCGCCGCAAGTAAAGAAAGAAAATGTAGGGAATATAGTATCGCCGCAAGTGAAAAAAGAAAATGTAGGAAACATAGTGTCGCCGCAAGTAAAGAAAGAAAATGTAGGGAATATAGTATCGCCGCAAGTGAAGAAAGAAAATGTAGGAAGCATAGTATCACCAAATGTATCGAAAGAAAATGTGGTTATCCCACAAGTCATACCGCCAAATATTCAAGTACCAAATATAATGCCAATGCTGGATAACAATCAACCACCAAATATAATGCCAATGCTGGATAACAATCAACCACCAAATATAATGCCAATGCTGGATAACAATCAACCACCAAATATAATGCCAATAATGGATAACAATCAACCACCAAACATAATGCCAATAATGGATAACAATCAACCACCAAATATGATGCCGATTATGGATAATAACCAAATGCCGAATATGATGCCGATTATGGATAACAATCAAATGCCGAATATGATGCCGATTATGGATAATAACCAAATGCCGAATATGATGCCGATTATGGATAACAATCAAATGCCGAATATGATGCCGATCATGGATAACAATCAAATGCCAAATATGATGCCGATCATGGATAACAATCAAATGCCAAATATGATGCCGATCATGGATAACAATCAACCACCGAATATGATGCCATATCAAATGCCGTATCAACAGCCGATGATGCCGCCGAATCCATATTATCAACAACAAAACCCATATTACAATATGCCATATCAGCAAGGGGCACCTTTTGGACCACAGTATACGTCTATGCCAAATCCAAATATGATGCCAATGGATAATAATATGCCGCCACTCATACAAGGTGAGGAAGATTGTGGATGCGGAGGAGAGAGTAGGTTATATAGTCCGCAGCCTGGGGGACCACAATACGCTAATCCTTTATATTATCAACCAACGCAGTCTGCATATGCACCACAGCCAGGGACGATGTATTATCAACCAGATCCACCAAATGTATTTGGAGAGCCAGTCGCAGAAGAAGAGGACGAAGAAGAAGTTTAAAAAAAGGTGGGATTATTTCCACCTTTTTTGTATGTAGAATTGTTTTGAAAACGGAAGATTTACATCAAGTGTTAGAAAATTCCCAGTGAAATATTAACAGTGTAAAAACCTTCTCTGTTACTCATCATAAGAGGGAGCTTTTCAGAAGAGAAGTTCATTCTAACAGAGGGGGTTTTTGTATTGAATACGAAAGTAAAAGTGATTGCTGCTTCTTTGTTAGTTACCAGTGCATTAGCTGCATGTGGTACACCAAAAGATAACAATGCGATGGATGGACGTAACTACAATTACGAGCGTACATCTTATAATGATACACATCAGTATCGTGATAATGTAGCGCGTAACGATCGTTATACAGATTATGTAACATATAGAAACGGTCGTAACGATACAGGATATAATAATTATTACCGTGATGTAAATTACAATGGGCAAATTGCTAATCCGCATCCAACTCGTAATATTACAATGAACAATTCATACATTAACAATGATGGTAAAACTGCAGAAAGAATTACAAATCGTGTGAAACGTATGAATAACGTAGACCGCGTGTCTACGGTTGTATATGGAAACGACGTAGCGATTGCAGTAAAACCACGTAACACAGCGACAAATGAAACGGCGATGGCGAACGAAATTCGTCAAGCGGTTTCAAATGAAGTTGGAAACAGAAACGTATATGTTTCTGTAAGAAATGATATGTTTACTCGTGTCGATGCAATGAGTACGCGTCTACGTAACGGTACAGTTACAAACGATTTTAATCGTGACATAGTGAATATGTTCCGAGACATTCGTTACGGTTTAACTGGTACAGTGCGATAGCAAAACAAAAGAGGAAGGGATTGCCCTTCCTCTTTATTCATCGTTATCTTGTAAACGACGTTTTTTAATAAAATAACTAACGGAATAAGAAACTAAAAAGCATATGAAGAAAATACTACCTGTTAGAAGTGCTTCAAACAGAGGTCTTTCTGGACTGAAAATGATATAAATAATGGCTATAATAGTTCCTACAATAAGAGAGCGTAAAATAATTTTGTAATAAGGAGTTAACTTTATATCCTTTTCGCCTTCTTCTACATCGATAGAAACGCTTAACTGTAAATAACTAAGTACGATACTTGTAAGGATAAATAATAACCATAATGGAGATTTCGTAATTTGATCCATTCCTTCAGTGAATCCGATATAGCCTAAAATGCCAATTATACCAAGCGATTGAAAAAGAAAGGCAATACGTATGTTTTTTAATGTTTTCAGAATGAGACGTTCATCCTTTATTTTTTTCACAATATCCATCTCCTGTTTATTATGATTTCGCTGTTACATTAATTGTAACATATATATTACATTTATCATTTTATAATTTACATAAAGTTCGTTTGGGTGAAAGAGAAAATAAAATATTTGTTATAAAAATGTTGCACTTATACGTTATTAATGTTATATTAGCAAAGCGATGAGCTAATTTACGTAAGACGAGAGATATGCTTAAGTGCTAAACACGCGAATGTGGTCGCCTGGTCTCTCGCCGTAAACGCATCAAGACGCCTGCTTGCAGGCGTCTTTCATTTTATATAAAAACAAATGCTAATGCAGATAAGGATAAAACCTTATCTGCATTTTTTTATTTTTGAGAGAAATGTAATGTGGTTGTTTATATGGATAAAACCTCCACTTTCGGCAAAACTACTAATGAAAGTTTGATTTTGCCTAAAAGAGGTGAACGGAAATGAAATGGATACTGATTGCAGTGCAAGCTTTCGTGATGATGTTTTGTTTAGCCTATGAAACGAGTGTGAGGGCGGAAGGACCAGTACCAGAAGTAACAGAAAAAGAATCTGAAGTTACAATTTTATTAGAGCGTATGTATGTTGATGGAGAAGTAAGTGAAGAAATATTTACAGAAAAAGTAGCGGATTTAGAAAAGTTTTTACAGCAATATAAAGAATGGCAACTCGTTGATCGTGATGATGTACAAATTGTATTGCAAAAGAAAGTGGACGATATTTCTCCGTTATTGAAGACGAGCGGCTATTTTGGTGTTTCAGAGGAAGGGATATTACAAATTTTCAAGGGTGTACCAAAAAGTGATAATGCGATTCATTCTTTCTTTCAAATTGATATGAAAAAACTTGAGAGTTATGAGCGTGCGAAATTGAAACGTGGTATTCGTATAAAATCAAAAGAAAGTTTTGTGAAGACGATTGAAAAAATGAAGCAATATGCAGTGCAAAATAAGAAAAAAAGCAGCTCATGGTGAGCTGCTTTTTCTTACTTGTTTTTAGCTAAAATTTCTTTTGCGATTTCATCAATTAGCATATCTTTTCCGATTGGATTGAATGCTTTCGTATTGAAGATTTCATTCGATACTTCATATACGTGATTGTTTTTTACTGCTTTATTGTCTTTCCAAACAGCACTATTTTTATAGTCTTCGTACACTTTATCAGCCTCGCCGCCGAAGTTTACAATAAACATTTGATCAGGTTGGAATGCAACAAGCCCTTCTAATGATACTTGCGCCATCGTTTGTTTTAAATCTGTACCTTTTGTTGCTGGAAGTTTTAAGTCGTTAAAGATGATGTCACCGTATCCGAAGCTACCGTATACACGGAAGTTTTGTGGTGTAACTGCGACAAACATAAAGTTTTCATCTTTTGTTTTTTCTTTAATTTTTTTAGATAAAGAGTCTGCTTTTTTATCGTAGTCGGCAATCCATTTGTCAGCTTTCTTTTCTTCATCAAATAGTTTACCTACTTCTTTAAACTTACCGCGCCAGTCTTCTAAGTTTGTTTCTAGAACAACAGTCGGTGCAACCTTTTCTAATTGATCATAAATTTTTAATTGACGATTATTTAAAATAATTAAGTCCGGTTTTAAAGCTGTAACAGCTTCTAAATCAACTTTAGGTGCCCAGTACCAGCCAACTGCTTTTACGCCATCTAGCTTGTCTGTTAAGTGATTTTGGATTTTATCTTTATATGTATTTGCTGTACCAACAGGTTTGTGTCCAAGAAGTAATAACTCTTCTGTTGATCCAGATAAGTCAACAATTCTCTTTGGATTTACTGGAATTGTAGCTTCCCCTTTAGCGTGTTTCACAACTTTTGTTTTCGGTTGTTCTTTTGCTTTTGACGCTTCTTTTTGAGAAGAACAGCCAACGATAGAAAGAACGACTAGCATAATAGTTAATAAAATAAATAACTTACGTTTCATCCTGATGTAACCCCTTTAATTAGTATTGATAATCATTATCGACTCCTGTATATTAAGGTGCTTTATCTTTTCTGTCAATGGAAAATAACAGAAGTTTTAAACAGAGAACATTTGTTGGGGTAGTCTCGCTTTTCTATCATTAAATATGTTAAAATGGAATACATGATTTAAGAGGGAGAGATCGTATTTTGTTTGAATATGTTACAGGTTACGTGGAGTATGTAGGACCGGAATATGTCGTAATTGACCATAATGGAATTGGGTACCAAATTTTCACACCAAATCCGTATGTATTTCAAAGAAGTAAGCAAGAAATCCGTGTCTATACATATCATTATGTGAGAGAAGATATTATGGCACTTTACGGGTTTAAAACACGTGAAGAGCGTTTATTATTTACAAAATTGTTAGGTGTGTCTGGCATTGGGCCAAAAGGCGCTCTTGCGATTTTAGCTTCTGGTCAAACAGGACAGGTCGTTCAAGCGATTGAACATGAAGATGAGAAGTTTTTAGTGAAATTCCCGGGCGTCGGAAAGAAAACAGCGCGCCAAATGATTTTAGATTTAAAAGGAAAACTAGCAGATGTTGTACCAGATGCATTTGTTGATTTGTTCTCAGATGTTGAAAGTTTTGATGAGAAGAAAGGTTCCTCAGTTGAACTTGATGAAGCACTGGAAGCACTGCGTGCACTTGGTTATGCAGAACGGGAAGTTTCTCGTGTTGTACCAGAGTTATTAAAAGAATCATTAACGACGGATCAATATATTAAAAAGGCACTTAGTCTTTTACTAAATGGTAAGAGGTGAGTATAATGGACGAACGTCTCCTTTCAGGGGAATCTGGATACGAAGATGCGGATTTAGAGTATTCATTACGGCCACAGACGCTCCGTCAGTATATTGGCCAAGATAAAGCGAAACATAATTTAGAAGTGTTTATTGAAGCGGCGAAAATGCGTGAAGAAACGTTAGATCACGTACTTTTATATGGACCACCTGGACTTGGTAAAACGACGCTTGCGAATATTATTGCCAATGAAATGGGTGTTAACATTCGAACGACGTCAGGTCCCGCAATTGAAAGACCAGGAGATTTAGCAGCGGTATTAACAGCACTTCAGCCTGGAGATGTATTGTTTATTGATGAAATTCATCGTTTGCATAGATCAATTGAAGAAGTACTATATCCTGCGATGGAAGATTTTTGCCTTGATATCGTAATTGGAAAAGGACCGTCAGCACGGTCTGTACGTTTAGATTTACCTCCATTTACATTAGTTGGAGCGACAACACGTGCCGGAGCATTATCAGCGCCGCTCCGTGACCGTTTCGGTGTACTTTCAAGATTAGAGTATTATACAGTGGATCAGCTTTCTGCGATTGTTGAACGTACAGCGGAAGTATTCGAAGTGGAAATTGATTCGTTAGCCGCACTAGAAATTGCAAGACGTGCCCGTGGTACACCTCGTATTGCGAATCGTTTATTACGACGTGTACGTGACTTCGCACAAGTTCGCAGCGACGGAACAATTGCAATGGAAATTACACAAATGGCATTAGAACTACTGCAGGTAGATAAATTAGGACTCGATCATATTGATCATAAATTATTGCTCGGTATAATTGAGAAATTCCGTGGTGGCCCAGTTGGATTAGAGACAGTTTCGGCAACGATTGGAGAAGAATCTCATACAATTGAAGATGTGTATGAGCCGTATTTATTACAAATTGGCTTTTTACAACGAACGCCAAGAGGCCGAATCGTAACGCCACTTGCGTATGAACATTTCGGAATGGAGATGCCAAAAGTATGACGGAGATACCGAAATTGCTTATAACAGCAGGTATCTTACTCATTGTTGTTGGCTTAGCTTGGAAGTTCATTGGAAGGCTTCCAGGCGATATTTTTGTGAAAAAAGGTAACGTTACCTTTTATTTTCCTATCATTACATGTATTGTGTTAAGTATTGCATTATCTTTTATTATGTATATAATAAATCGATTCAAATAAGAAATAGGTGGATACAGTTATGGATATTAATCTGTTTGATTTTCATTTACCAGAAGAACTTATTGCACAAGTCCCGTTAGAGGATCGTGAAACATCAAGATTAATGGTGTTAGACCGTGAAACTGGTGATATTGAGCATAAACATTTTACGGACATTCTTTCTTACTTACATGAGGGGGATTGCTTAGTTTTAAATGAAACGAAAGTTATGCCTGCTCGCTTGCACGGTGTGAAAGAAGATACAGGCGCGCACATTGAAGTGCTTCTTTTGAAACAAGAGGAAGGCGATAAGTGGGAAACGCTTGTTAAGCCAGCGAAACGTGTAAAAGAAGGAACTGTAATTTCTTTTGGTGAAGGGAAATTAAAAGCAACTTGCACAGGGACTGCAGATCAAGGTGGGCGTCAGCTTGAATTTTCATATGACGGCATCTTCTATGAAATTTTAGATGAACTTGGGGAAATGCCACTTCCTCCATATATTAAAGAGACACTGGAAGATCGCGATCGCTATCAAACAGTATATGCGAAAGAAATCGGTTCAGCAGCAGCGCCGACAGCGGGACTTCACTTTACAGAAGAGTTACTTGAGAAGTTAAAGAAAAAAGGCGTTCAGTTAGCATTTATTACACTTCACGTAGGGCTTGGAACATTTAGACCAGTTTCTGCAGATACGATTGAAGAGCATCATATGCACGCAGAATATTACTATATGTCTGAAGAGACAGCGGCATTATTAAATCGTGTGAAAGAGAATGGTGGACGTATTATCACTGTAGGTACGACATCAACTCGTACGTTAGAAACGATTGCGACCGATCATAGTGGTAAGCTTTGCGCAGCTTCTGGTTGGACAGATATTTTTATGTACCCAGGATATAAATTTAAAGCAATTGATGGTTTAATTACAAACTTCCATTTGCCGAAATCAACATTAATTATGCTTGTAAGTGCATTTTCAAATAGAGATAATGTACTTCATGCTTATAATGAAGCAGTAAAAGAAAAATATCGTTTCTTTAGCTTCGGTGACGCAATGTTCGTTGCATCTCACGCTAAAATGAGAAACAAATAAAAGGAGTAAATTATGACAGCAATTCGTTATGAATTTATTAAAACTTGTAAACAAACGGGTGCGCGTTTAGGTCGTGTACACACGCCGCACGGTTCATTTGATACACCAACATTCATGCCAGTTGGTACACTTGCAACAGTTAAGACAATGTCACCAGAAGAATTAAAAGCAATGGATTCTGGCATTATTTTAAGTAATACGTATCATTTATGGCTACGTCCAGGTCACGAAATTGTTCGTGAAGCAGGTGGTTTGCATAAATTTATGAACTGGGACCGTGCAATCTTAACGGATTCTGGTGGTTTCCAAGTATTCAGTTTAAGTGACTTCCGCCGTATTGAAGAGGAAGGCGTTCACTTCCGTAACCACTTAAATGGAGATAAATTATTCTTATCACCAGAAAAAGCGATGGAAATCCAAAATGCATTAGGTTCAGATATTATGATGGCATTTGATGAGTGTCCACCGTTCCCAGCTACTTTTGAATATATGAAGAAATCTGTAGAACGTACAAGCCGCTGGGCAGAACGTTGCTTAAAAGCGCATGAACGTCCACAAGATCAAGGTTTATTCGGTATCGTACAGGGCGGAGAGTTTGAAGAGCTTCGTCGCCAAAGTGCAAAAGACCTTGTTTCAATGGACTTCCCTGGTTATGCTATAGGTGGTTTATCTGTTGGTGAACCGAAGGATATTATGAATCGTGTGCTTGAGTTTACAACACCACTTCTTCCAGATGATAAGCCACGTTACTTAATGGGAGTAGGTTCTCCTGACTCGTTAATTGATGGGGCAATTCGCGGCGTTGATATGTTTGACTGCGTACTTCCAACTCGTATCGCTCGAAATGGTACATGTATGACAAGTGAAGGCCGTCTAGTTGTAAAAAATGCGAAATTCGCAAGAGACTTCGGTCCGCTTGATCCTAATTGTGATTGCTACACATGTAAAAATTACTCTCGTGCGTACATTCGTCACTTGATGAAATGTGATGAAACGTTCGGAATTCGTTTAACGTCTTATCACAACCTTCATTTTCTGTTAAACTTAATGGAGCAGGTGAGACAAGCTATTCGTGAAGACCGTCTTGGTGATTTCCGCGAAGAGTTCTTTGAACAGTATGGCTTTAATAAACCGAATGCTAAAAACTTCTAATACATAATTTAAAAGGAGGAACAAAAGATGAATGCAGGTATGATGAATATCGTTATGATCGTTGCGATGTTTGCGATTTTCTATTTCTTATTAATTCGCCCGCAACAAAAGCGTCAAAAAGCAGTTGCTCAAATGCAAAACGAATTAGCAAAAGGTGATGCTATCATAACAATTGGTGGCTTACACGGTACAATCGAATCAGTAGATGAAACGAAAATCGTTGTTAAATCTGGTGGTGCACACTTAACTTTCGATCGCAATGCGATTCGTGAAGTTGTGAAAAACTAATGAGGAAGGCCCTGCATGAAATGTGCAGGGCCTTTTTTTAATTATTTTGCTTTGACATATTTACACCGAAAATACCACCGAGTGTACTCGCGCCCATTAATGCCAATTGGTAAAGTAACTGTGAGTTCGATAAAGTTTGAGAGAAGCCTAAATAGTTAACTAGAAAAACGAGTATGGCGAATGTGAGTCCTGTTGTAAAACCAACTAGCCAACCTTTCCCTTGTGCTTTTTTACCAGCAATAAACCCAGACATAAGCATAGATAAAAGAGCTAGTATCAAAATAGTGACGGTTAATGTACTTTCATTCATGTTCGTAAACTTTAATAATAGAGCCATAACCATGCTAGTAATAGATGCGAGAATTAGTAGGGTAATAATACCGAAACCAATTGCAGTTGATAATTTTTTCGTTCCATCCATTTATGCATTCCCCCTTTTTAATACAAGCATATTTCTCTTTTGCTTAAGTTAGACTATTTTCTTTTCTATAGGGGAATCTATAAGTAAAAAAGGAGATGTAGAAATGGAATGGGTATCGATAATTGGCCGGACGATGCTTTTGTATATCATTATCTTAATTATTTTCCGTCTTATGGGTAAACGTGAAATTGGAGAGCTAAGTGTATTAGATTTAGTCGTATTCATTATGCTTGGTGAAATGGCTGTAGTAGCGATTGAAAATACAGATAAATCACTTTGGCATCAATTAGTTCCGATGACTTTCCTTATGTGCATACAAATCATTTTGTCGGTTATTTCTTTGAAGTTTCAACGATTTCGGCATTTAATAGAAGGGGAGCCTGCTATTCTTATAAATGCGGGAAAAATTGATGAAAAAAAGATGAGAAAACAGCGCTATAACATAGATGATTTAATGATGCAATTAAGGGAGCAAGGGGTCGGAGACGTGCGGGATGTGGAATACGCTATTTTGGAACCATCAGGGAAGTTATCCGTTTTTCAAAAACAAAAAAGTAAAAAGAGTAAAAATGATACGCCTATTTTTACTCTGCCATTAATTATTGATGGAGAAATTCAATCTAATCATTTGCAAATGATTGAACATACAGACGAATGGCTCATTGAAAAACTAAAAAACTTAGGTTATAACGATATAACACAAATTTTATACTGTAGTTTTCAAAATGGACAATTTTTTGTTGATTTGAAAGAAAACTAAAAGCTTACCATTTTAAATAGTAAGCCCGGAAAAGTCTCGCTAATGAAAGTTTTACTTTATTTCAAAAATGAAAGTTTACGAATGATAGGGAGGCGACTTAACTCCTCTTTTCGAATTAGTTTAAAGATGAAGAGGAGAACGACATAAACCAGTGTTGTTAAAGTGATTTCCCATAATGTTTGTATACCAAGAGAATGAGAGAAAATAATATACTTATGAAGGTAAAAACCGAAGGCACCTGCAATACCGATGGCAAGTCCGCCGAAAATATAGTCTTTTGCGTAAATGGTAAATGTAATCTTTTTTAAAACGGTAGCGTAGTGAAGGAATGTTACTGTTACTATATTTGCTGCAATAGCGAGAGCAACCCCCATCATTTGAAATTCTGGCTTTGAAGCTAGTACAAAAATAACGATTAATTTCACGATGGCGCCAATAAATGTGTTCATCATAGCAGCGCGTGCTAAATTTAAAGCTTGCAATACAGATGTAAGTGGACTTTGAAAATAATGAAATAAAAAGCAAGGTGCAAGTAGCTGAATGAATGCTGTTGCGCTGTCTGATCCGTACATAAGAGTTAAAACAGGGGAAGCGAATACGTATAATATAACGACAGACCACCCACCAGTAATTAATGAAATTCGAAGTGCTTGTTGTAAACGGTGCTCCACTAATTTATGTTGCCTTTTTGCCATTGCTTCACTAATTGAAGGAACGAGCGCTGTAGAAAGAGCGTATGTAATGAAGGCGGGTAGTGATAGGAGCGGGAATGCATAACCGTTTAATATACCGTATTGCTGGGTTGCGACAGAAGCGGCAACTCCGGCAATCGCTAAACTTTGCATAACGACGATAGGTTCAAAAAAATAAGAAACAGAACCGATTAAACGACTTCCTGTAGTTGGAAGGGCGATATCCATAAGAGAATAAAATGTACCTTTGCTCTCCTTTACGGTAGTGAAAAATCTAGAGCGTATAGATAAGTGTTTTTCACGTTGGAATAAAGTGAGTAAGAATAATAAGGATGCAACTTCGCCGAGAACGGCTGATAACATAGCGCCGGCTGCAGCATATTCTACGCCATAAGGTAAAAATATTCGAATACATACAGCGATAATTGTAATGCGGACAACTTGTTCGATCACTTGAGCATAAGCGCTAGGTTTCATATTTTGTTTCCCTTGGAAATAACCGCGTAAAACAGAAGAAACAGCAATAACAGGAACGACAGGTAAAATGGCCATTAATGGATAGTACGTTCTTTCATCGGTTAATAATGTTTTCGCTAAAATAGGTGTGAGGAGCATAATGCCCATTGTTAAAATGATGCTAATAAAGGAAGTGACAGCTAGTGATACGGTTAATATTTTTTTTATTTTTTGTTTATCGTTCACCGCTTCCGCTTCTGCTACAAATTTTGCGATTGCGACAGGAAGACCGATTTGTGTTAATGTAATTGCTAAAATGAATGTAGGAACGGCCATCATATAAAGGCCAACGCCTTCTTCTCCTAGTATACGTGCCATTACAATCCGGTTAATAAATCCAAGAATTTTGGTAATAAAGCCGGCAATCATTAAAATAAATGCGCCTTTTAAAAAGCTTTGTCTCGTCATGGTCTTCTCCTACCTTCTCAAAATCAGTGGAATGATTTACAATAATTTATATGCACGTACGAGACAAGAATGACAAGCATTTAAGAGAGTGAAGTATGATAGTGCTCTTGAAAGTAGTTATTGCTGTCCATTAGAGCGGGAATAAAAGCGACTTTTCGTGCTGAAATTATAAGGAGATGTTACGTATGTTAGAAAAAGAAGATTTGGTAGAATCATACCGCGGACAGTTACAAGTCGTTTTAGTTAGTAAAGTAGAGGAGTTTCAAATGTTCGGTTATGACAGAGTGACAGATGATGACATTTGGAAGTTTCTTAAAGTGAAAAAGTGGAAAAAGATAGACAGTAATGTTAGGTTGTATGAATTAGTGAACGATGTATTAAGAATAACACCTAATGAATATATGACATATTTAACTGTTGAAGCATACCAAGCGCCACTTTGGTCATTTGATGAGTATGAAAATAAATAACTGACTGCAATTGGTTTGTTCTTCCTTTTGCAGTATAATGATAGGTATTGATAAAGAGGAAATAACGATGTCTAAGATTATATGTAAAGGAGGTAGTGAAGAAGAAAAATAAATAATGAAAGTGTAGGTATTGCGTAAGGTTTACCGACACAGCTAGTGATGAACTAGCAAAAAACAAATGTATTTTATAGAAAGGAAGTCTACTAACTAGGTGTATGCACACGTATAGCAGTGAATCGTAAGAGATTTATTGAAAGTGTTAGTAGCAGAAAGAGGGTACATATGGCAAAGCGTGGTACGAGAATTGCCGCCTTTTTCCTCATCGTTTTATTAATCGGTGGCGTAATTGGTGCGGCAGGAAAAGACATAGCAAAAGGAATTAGTCTAGGACTAGACCTTCGCGGTGGTTTTGAAGTTCTGTATGAAGTAAAACCAGCCAAAAAAGGCGATAAAATTGACCGAGAGGCACTTGTAAGTACAGTAGGTGCTCTTGAAAATCGTGTCAATGTTCTCGGTGTAAGTGAGCCGAACATCCAAATTGAAGGAGAAAATCGAATTCGTGTACAGCTTGCTGGTGTACAAGATCAGCAAAAAGCACGTGAAATGTTATCAACACAAGCGAAATTAACATTCCGTGATGTGGATGACAATCTTCTTATGGATGGTACGGATTTAAAAGGCGGCGGAGCGAAGCAAACATTTGATGAGCAAGGCCGTGCGAGCGTAGGTCTTACATTAAAAAGCGCTGAAAAATTCCGTGCAGTAACTGAAAAAATTTCAAAGATGCCACCACCAACGAATTTAATGGTAATATGGCTTGATTTTGAAGAAGGAAAAGATTCGTATAAAGCAGAATCTGCAAAACCGAATCCGAAGTTTTTATCAGCAGCAACAGTAAGCCAAGTGTTTAACCAAGCTGAAGTATCTATCGTAGGTGGAAACTTTACAGTTGAAAGTGCGAAAGAACTTTCATCTTTATTAAATGCAGGTGCACTTCCTGTTGATTTAAAAGAAATGTATTCAACATCTGTTGGAGCGAAATTTGGTCAACAAGCATTAGAGCAAACGATTTTCGCTAGTGCAATCGGTATTGCTATTATCTTCTTATTTATGCTTGTATTCTACCGTTTACCAGGGCTTGTAGCGGTTATTATGTTAGGTTTATACATTTTCGTTACATTACTTGTCTTTAACTGGATGCATGCGGTTCTTACGTTGCCAGGTATTGCGGCATTAGTGCTCGGGGTAGGTATCGCAGTTGATGCGAATATCATTACGTACGAGAGGTTAAAGGAAGAGCTGAAAATTGGTAAGTCAATGATGTCAGCATTTCGTGCTGGTAACCATCGTTCATTAGCGACAATTTTAGATGCGAACATTACAACAATTGCAGCAGCCGGTGTATTATTTGCTTACGGTAATAGTTCTGTAAAAGGTTTCGCAACAAGTTTAATTGTTAGTATTTTAGTCGGTTTCATTACGAACGTATTCGGTACTCGTTTCTTACTAAGTTTACTTGTAAAGAGCCGTTACTTCGATAAAAAACCATCTTATTTTGGTGTTAAGGAAAAGGATATTATTCCATTAACAAAAGGTGTAGTACATCCGCCAACGAGATTTGATCGTATTAACTTCGTAAATATCGGTCATAAATTCTTCTTATTCTCAATTGTAGTCGTAATTGCTGGGGCAATTATATTACCGATTTTCAAAATGAATCTTGGTATTGACTTTGCAAGTGGTACACGTATCGACTTGCAATCAAAACAAGCAGTTACTGTTGCTGATGTTCATAAAGATTTTAAAGAATTGAAAATCGATGTGAAGGAAGAAAATATTGTACCGACTGGAGATGACAATAAAGGTTTCGCAGTTCGTACATTAGGTGTTCTATCAAAAGATGAAATTGCGAAAACGAAAACATTCTTCCACGATAAATACGGTACAGATCCGAATGTAAGTACAGTTTCACCGACAATCGGTAAAGAGATTGCACGAAATGCATTTATCGCAGTATTGATTGCTTCTGCAGTAATCGTTTTATACGTAAGTATTCGTTTCCGTCTTACGTACGCAGTATCTGCAGTAATCGCATTATTACATGATGCCTTCGTTATGATTGTTGTATTTAGTCTTTTCCGAATAGAGGTAGACTTAACGTTTATCGCTGCGGTATTAACCATTATTGGTTACTCTATCAATGACTCAATCGTTACGTTTGATAGAAACCGTGAATTATACAAACAGAAAAAACGAGTTCGTGATTTAAAAGATTTAGAAGAAATCGTAAACTCAAGTATTCGTCAAACAATTGGTCGTTCAATTAATACTGTTTTAACAGTGTTGTTCCCAGTAATTGCACTACTTATTTTCGGTAGTGAATCACTGCGTAACTTCTCACTTGCGTTATTAATTGGATTAGTTGTAGGTACGTACTCTTCTATTTTCGTTGCTTCTCAAATTTGGTTAATGCTTGAAAACCGTCGTTTGAAAAAGGGCAAAAACAAGAAGAAGGTTGAGAAAGAAGTATCTGAACCACAAGTATAAAAAGGTGATGCCTCATTAGGAGGCATCTCTTTTTTCGTTTGTGGATACAATAAGATAGCAACTTTTTACAGAAGAAAGATGGAAGAAAGTGGTGATGTTATCGTTGTTTTTGATACAATAAATCGGGATAACAAGATAGGTTAAGAAAAGAAGGGATTTTAATTATGGAAAAAGATGAACGTTTTAAACAGGCCGAGTTTGGTGCTATTGTCGGAATCGTTGGTAATATTATATTAGCGATTGTAAAGGCGGTAATTGGTTATATCGGGAACAGTAAAGCACTATTAGCGGATGCTGTGCATTCTGCATCAGATGTAATTGGTTCGCTAGCTGTACTTTTTGGATTGCGAGCAGCAAAGCAACCACCAGATGAAGATCACCCGTACGGTCATGGTAAAGCGGAATCGATTTCAGCGATTATTGTTGCAGTATTATTATTTATTGTGGGCATCGAGATAGCGATTTCGTCTATAAAAGCTTTTTCGCAAGAACTAGAACCACCGAAAGGAATTACGATTTTTGCTGTTATTCTTTCGATTGTCGTGAAAGAAGGAATGTTTCAATATAAATTCCGATTAGGGAAGAGGGTAAATAGTGATGCAATTATTGCAAATGCATATGAGCACCGTTCGGATGTATTTTCTTCAATTGCAGCTTTAATCGGTATTTGTGCAGCTATTATCGGTGGTAAGCTAGGTTTAGATTGGCTTGTATATGCGGATCCGGTTGCGGGGTTATTTGTTTCACTCCTTGTTGCAAAGATGGCGTGGAGTATTGGGGCGGAAGCGATTCATGCAACGCTTGATCATGTACTTCATGAGGAAGATGTTATTCCGCTTAGAGAAGCTGTCCTGCAAGTAAATGGTGTGAAAAAAATCGGTTCTTTATATGCGAGAGAACATGGTCACTATGTTATTGTCGATATTAAAGTTTCTGTAGATCCATACATTACTGTAGAAGAAGGACACCGCATTGGAAAACATGTGAAAGAAATGCTTATGAAACAAGATAATGTACAAAATGTGTTTGTACATATAAATCCGTATTCTCCAAATTAAATATCATTAACATTTTAGTATATAGATATTGCATCGTAGTTTGCATTATATTGTCACCCCTTAATCTGTCTTGTATAATAAACAGGTTAAGGGGTGATTTCGTGTTACAACCGAAGACGCGTTGGAAAGAAAAAGAATATAATGAAGAGCGAGTGAGTGAATTAGCAAAAAAGTTACAACTATCACCACTTGTCATTTCGTTATTCCTCGGTAGAGGATTAGATACAGAAGATAAGATTTTAGATTTTTTAAATACAGAAAATCAAGAATTTCACGATCCGTTTTTATTAGAAGGAATGGATAGAACGGTAGAACGTGTAAATAAGGCGATTCAAAATGGAGAGCAAATATTAATATTTGGTGATTATGATGCGGACGGAGTAAGTAGTACAACGGTTTTATATCTTACTCTGCAAGAATTAGGTGCAGAGGTAGAATTTTATATTCCAAACCGTTTTACAGAAGGTTATGGACCGAACGAAGAAGCGTTTCGTTGGGCGCATAGTGCAGGGTTCTCACTTATTATTACTGTCGATACTGGTATCGCAGCGGTACATGAAGCGAAGGTAGCGAAGGAACTTGGAATAGATCTTATTATTACGGATCACCATGAGCCACCGCCAGAATTACCAGAAGCACTCGCGATTATTCATCCAAAACTAGATGGCGGTGTGTATCCGTTTCATTATTTAGCCGGTGTAGGTGTTGCGTTTAAAGTTGCACATGCATTATTAGGTCGTGTACCAGAACATTTATTAGAAATTGCAGTAATCGGTACGGTAGCCGATTTAGTATCACTTCATGGCGAAAATAGATTGCTAGTGAAGCGCGGTTTAAAACATATGCGAATGACGAAAAATATTGGTTTAAAGGCATTGTTTAAAGTTGCTAACGTTTCGCAAAGTGAAATTACAGAAGAAAGCATTGGATTCTCAATCGCACCGCGTATTAATGCAGTTGGGCGTTTAGAAGATGCTACGCCGGCTGTACACCTATTATTATCAGATGACCCAGAGGAAGCGAAAGAACTGGCTGAAGAAATTGATGAGCTGAACAAACTTCGAAAAGATATTGTAAAGCAAATTACAGAAGAGGCTATCGCTGAAGTGGAAAATAAATTCCCGCCAGAAGAAAATAAAGTGTTAGTGCTTGCAAAAGAAGGCTGGAATCCAGGTGTAATTGGAATTGTCGCTTCTAAATTAGTTGAACGTTTTTATCGTCCAACAATTGTATTAAGCATTGATCCTGTCAAAGAAACAGCAAAGGGTTCAGCACGTAGTATCGCGGGATTTGATTTGTTTGCAAACTTGTCGGATTGTAGAGAGTTATTACCGCACTTCGGAGGGCATCCGATGGCCGCGGGAATGACGCTACATATGAATGATGTAGATGAGTTACGTCGCCGCTTAAATGCGCAAGCGGATGCAATTTTAACAGAAGCGGATTTTATTCCAATCACAGCAGTTGATACATTTTGTAAAGTGGAAGATGTAACGCTTGCAGCAATTGAGGATATGCAAAAGTTAGCGCCATTTGGTGTTGGAAATCCGAAACCACGTCTTGCAGTGAAAAATGCTGAATTAGAAAGTATTCGTGCAATCGGATCAGATGGTTCACATTTAAAAATGGCACTTCGTGACGGACAGGCAACACTGGATACAATTGGATTCGGATTTGGTGCGTATGCAAAAGAAATTTCTCCAGTTGCTAAGGTATCTGTAATAGGAGAGGCATCCATTAATGAATGGAATAATTTTAAGAAGCCACAATTAATGGTACAAGATATTGCTGTAGAGGCATGGCAATTATTTGATTGGCGTAGTATGCGTAATGTGGAAGCAAATTTAGCAGAACTTCCGAAAGAAAAAATAACAATGGTGTATTTTTCTGAAGAGGTATTGAATAAGTTTTCTTTAGAAGACTATAAAGAACATCTTGTGCATGCATCAGAGGTAACTCATTTAGATGATCAATACATCGTGTTACTCGATTTGCCAAAAGGAACAGATGAATTGCGTGATTTATTTAAAGTAGGATTCCCATCTAGAATCTATACGTTATTTTATCAAGAGAACAATCATCTATTTAGTACAGTCCCAACGAGGGAACATTTTAAATGGTACTATTCTTTCTTAAACCAAAAATCACCATTTTCTTTAAGACAATATGGGGAACAACTATGTCGCCATAAAGGTTGGTCAAAAGATACAGTAAATTTCATGACACAGGTGTTTTTTGAGTTAGAATTTGTTACAATAAAAGACGGTGTCATTTTTATGGCCGAACAAAAACAAAAGCGTGATTTAATTGAATCGAACACATATCGTGAGAAAATGAACCACTTACAATTAGAAAAAGAATTGGTTTATAGCACATATCAGCAACTATATACATGGTTTGAAACGATTCGTAATCATAAATAAGTAGAACAGTTAAGGTAAAGGATTTGTATTTACAAACCTTTTATATCTGAGGAGGATTCAGAAATATGGATTTCAAGCAACATATCGCAATTGTACCGGATTATCCGAAAGAAGGTATTGTGTTTAAAGACATTACACCTTTAATGAACGACGGTAAAGCATACAAAGCAGCAACAGATGCAATCGTTGAGTATGCAAAAGAAAGAGATATTGATGTTGTAGTAGGACCAGAAGCTCGTGGTTTTATTATCGGTTGCCCAGTTTCTTATGCATTAGAAGTAGGATTTGCGCCAGTTCGTAAATTAGGAAAATTACCACGTGAAGTAATTACAGTTGACTACGGAAAAGAATATGGTACAGATGTTTTAACAATCCATAAAGATGCAATTAAACCAGGTCAACGCGTATTAATTACTGATGATCTATTAGCTACAGGTGGAACAATTGAAGCAACAATTAAGCTAGTTGAAGAACTTGGCGGAGTTGTAGCAGGGATTGCATTCTTAGTAGAGCTTACTTACTTAGATGGTCGTAAAATGTTAGATGGTTACGATGTATTAGTATTAGAAAAATACTAATCACTATATAGGTAAAACTACGGTGATAAAAAGTACCCGTGAATCTCTTGGAGAGGAGCGGGTACTTTTGTATAATTGAACAAAAAAATAAGGTGAAATGTCAGTAAAATCTTTTCCTTTTCACAATTCACAATCATTGGGTTATAATGATAGAATATAATTTATTCTATTTAATAAATACAAAGTCAATTTTCAATAAAAGGTGATTCGATGGCAAATGAGCAAGTACTAACAGCTGAACAGGTACTCGAGAAAGCAAGTCAATATTTAGCGGATGAAGATATTGAGCTAGTGGCACGTGCTTATGAATATGCACGCGATGCACATAGCGAACAATATAGAAAATCGGGTGAACCATATATTATTCACCCAATTCAAGTTGCAGGTATTTTAGTTGATTTACACATGGATCCAGCTACAGTATCGGCAGGTTTCTTGCATGATGTAGTGGAAGATACAGAGATTACATTAGAAGATATTGAACGAGAATTTAATAAAGAAATCGCTATGCTTGTCGATGGTGTTACAAAGCTCGGAAAGATTAAATATAAATCTCATGAGCAGCAACAAGCAGAAAACCATCGCAAAATGTTTATCGCAATGGCTCAAGATATTCGAGTTATTTTAATTAAACTAGCTGATCGTCTTCATAACATGCGTACATTGAAACATTTGCCTCAAGAGAAGCAGCGTCGCATTGCGAATGAAACGTTAGAAATCTTTGCACCTTTAGCACATAGACTCGGAATTAGTACTATTAAATGGGAGTTAGAGGATACGTCACTTCGCTACTTAAATCCGCAACAATATTATCGTATTGTAAATTTAATGAAGCGTAAACGTGCAGAGCGTGAAGAATATTTAGATGAAGTAATGACTGGTATTCGTGAGAAATTAAAAGAAGTTTCCATTCAACCTGAGATTTCTGGAAGACCAAAACATATTTACAGTATTTATCGTAAAATGGCATTGCAAAATAAACAGTTTAATGAAATTTACGATTTACTAGCTGTACGTGTCGTTGTAAATAGTATTAAAGATTGTTACGCGGTGCTTGGAATTATTCATACTTGCTGGAAGCCAATGCCAGGTCGTTTCAAAGATTATATTGCAATGCCGAAAGCAAATCTATATCAATCTCTTCATACGACGGTAATTGGACCGAAAGGTGATCCGCTAGAAGTGCAAATTCGTACGAAAGAAATGCACGAAATTGCAGAATTCGGTATCGCGGCACATTGGGCGTATAAAGAAGGAAAGACCGCAGAAACAACAGGTACATTAGAGAAGAAACTAACTTGGTTCCGTCAAATATTAGAATGGCAAAATGAAGCTTCTAATGCAGAAGAGTTTATGGAGTCATTAAAAATTGATTTATTCTCTGACATGGTATTCGTCTTCACACCGAAAGGCGATGTAATGGAATTACCACTTGGATCTGTTCCAATTGACTTTTCTTATCGTGTCCATTCAGAAATCGGGAATAAAACAATTGGTGCAAAAGTAAATGGGAAAATGGTGACCCTTGATTATAAATTAAAAACGGGTGACATCATTGAAATTTTAACATCGAAACATTCGTATGGCCCAAGCCAAGATTGGGTGAAACTTGCTCAAACATCTCATGCGAAAAATAAAATACGTCAATTCTTTAAGAAACAGCGTAGAGACGAAAATATTGAAAAAGGCCGTGAACTTGTTGAAAAAGAAGTACGTGGTCTAGAGTATGAGATGAAAGAAGTGTTAGCTCCTGACAATTTAAAACGTGTTGCTGAGAAGTTTAATTTTGCAAATGAAGAAGATATGTTTGCAGCAGTTGGATATAGCGGAATTACAGCGTCGCAAATTGTTACGCGACTAACGGACAAGTTCCGTAAGCAGCGTGAAGAAGAAGAAATTGTTGAAGTTAAAGAAGTTCGTAAACCGATGAAAATTCGAAAATGGGATTCTGGTGTAAAGGTAAGTGGTGCTGACAATTTATTAATTCGTTTGTCAAAATGCTGTAACCCAGTTCCAGGTGATGATATCGTTGGGTATATTACGAAAGGTCGGGGCGTATCGATTCACCGTCGTGATTGTGTAAATATTCATACAGAAGAAGCTGTAGAGCGCTTATTAGAAGTAGAGTGGGAAGGTAGCCCTGAAAAAGAAATTGAATACAACGTTGATATCGAAATTTCAGGCTATGATCGCCGTGGTTTATTAAATGAAGTATTGCAAGCTGTTACAGAGACGAAAACATACATTTCAGCTGTTTCTGGTAGAAGTGATCGTAATAAGATGGCAACGATTAATATGTCGATCTCGATTCGTAACTTACAACACTTGAAAAAAGTAGTAGAACGCATTAAACGTGTTCCTGAAATTTATGCAGTACGACGCATGATGCATTAATAGGGAGTGTAGAAAAGATGAGAGTTGTTTTACAACGATCAAAAGAGGCGTCTGTCACAGTAGATGGTGAGATTGTAGGACAAATTCCATTCGGTTTAACATTACTAGTTGGCATTACGCATGAAGATACTGAAAAAGATGCAACGTACATTGCGGAAAAAATCGCGAACTTACGCATCTTTGAAGATGAGAGCGGAAAGATGAACCATTCTGTACTCGATGTAGAAGGACAAGTTCTATCAATTTCGCAATTCACATTATATGGCGATTGCCGCAAGGGAAGACGTCCAAACTTTATGGATGCTGCGAAACCTGACTATGCAGAGCATTTATACGATTTCTTTAATGAAGAAGTTCGTAAACAAGGATTGCATGTAGAAACAGGGAAGTTCGGTGCAATGATGGACGTTTCTTTAATCAATGATGGTCCGGTGACCTTAATTGTAGAAAGTAAATAGTATGGCCTAAGAAGAGAGGATTATATAATCCTCTCTTTTTTATACTTTGTTGTATGTTTTGTTCATTTATCCCGCTATTTGTGGGCAGTAAGAACCCCACCTCAAAATTCAGCGGAAGCAAAGAAGTTAGGGGGCGGGCTGCCCGTAAAAGCCCGATTGGTGAGGGCTGATAATCAGTGGGGGATGAACAAAACCCCCACTGATTAAAGTTTCACTTTATCATAGGATTAATTCGAAGGGGAATAAAAGGAAAAGAAGGTGTAGCATGCTTCAAGAATTCAATATAACTTTACGTTTTATGCTAGAGTTATGTGTTCTTGGGATTGTTGGATACTGGGGATTTCGGGTAGGAACAATAACGGCTATAAAAATTACACTTGCTATTATTTTTTCGATTGTTGTTGCAGTCATTTGGGAGCTATTTGGAGCTCCGCATGCAGAATGAGAAGTACAAGGTATATTGCATGTATTGTTAGAGATTATCATGTTTGAAGCGGATGTTGCAGCGTTGTATCATTTGAAGTATCCTATGCTGGCGAGTGGATTGGTAACTATTATTGTTATAAATCGAATGCTGATGTTGATTTGGAATCAATAGCTTGGGTTATCCATTATATAGTATAATGTAAAAAATGGTAAAAACATTCGGATGTATGTGTGAAAAGGGGAGATAGTATATGAATTGGTCAATCTTTAAAGATTTGAAATTTTCATTGCGATTTAGCTTAGCTATTTTTTTACATGCATTAGGAGTTACTTTCGCAGTGCTAAGTTACAGTACTTGGGCAGTATTTGTAATAGCAGCAATGGTTGTAACAACCTTTATGATTCAAAGAGCGGATTATTTATATAAAAGTGGTATGGAATAACGTTATTCGTTTATACGTATAACTACCTCATCAATATGGAACAATAAAAAGTAAAACATCCATATTGAATGTGAGGGATATACGTATGCGTATGAATGAAAAAGGGCATTCTGTTACAAACGGTGCAAATCAACTGTTTAACGTGAATTTTCATGATTTTATTTCAAAAGAACAAAACAATACTTCGATGGAGCTTGCTTCTGAGTTTGGAATTTCTCTTCAAGATGTAAAGCGTCTTAAGAAGCAGATTGAACGCTCTTAGAACACTTGACAATCGTACTCAACAAACGTATAGTAATTTTATATTTACATATGAATATAACCGTTGATAGAGAAGAGTAAATGAGATACACATGGAAAGAGAGGAGATGTCTTAGGCTGAAAACATTTCTACATGATGACTGATTGAATGACACTCTAGAGGTTTCAACTTGAACGGCATATATGCTTAGTAGGGATGAACGCACATTTAAGCGTTATTAAAAAAGTGGAAGCATACGTGCTTCAATTAGGGTGGCACCACGGGTATAATACTCTCGTCCCTACTGTTCAAACAGTAGAGGCGGGAGTTTTTTTATTTTTATTAAGATTAAAACAATTTGAGGAGGAACTGAATATGTCTATTCAAATCCCACGCGGAACGCAAGATATTCTTCCAGGCACTGTTGAGTTATGGCAGTATATCGAAGGGCAAGCACGCGAAATTTGCCGTCGTTACAATTATAAAGAAATTCGCACACCAATTTTTGAACACACTGAGTTATTTTTACGTGGTGTTGGTGATACGACAGATATCGTACAAAAAGAAATGTATTCATTCCAAGATCGTGGTGAGCGCAGTTTAACATTACGTCCAGAAGGTACTGCACCTGTTGTACGTTCTTACGTTGAAAACAAAATGTTCGGTGACGCAACGCAACCAACAAAGTTATACTATATCGGTCAAATGTTCCGTTACGAAAGACCACAAGCAGGTCGCTATCGTCAATTCGTACAATTCGGTATTGAAGCAATCGGTAGTAACGACCCTGCAATTGATGCAGAAGTAATTGCACTTGCTGTAGAGTTTTACCGCGGCATGGGCTTAAAAAATATTAAAGTTGTATTAAACAGCTTAGGTGATGCAGCGAGCCGTCAAGCGCACCGCGATGCATTAATCGCTCATTTTGAGCCACGCATCGGCGAGTTCTGCTCTGATTGCCAATCTCGCTTAGAAAAGAATCCACTTCGTATTTTAGACTGTAAGAAGGACCGTAACCATGAATTAATGGGTACAGCACCATCTATTACAGAATACTTAAACGAAGATTCAGCAGTATACTACGATAAAGTTCAAGAACTATTAACGATGATGGATGTTCCATTTGAAAAAGATCCAAACTTAGTGCGTGGTTTAGACTACTATCAACACACTGTTTTTGAAATTATGAGTGAGGCAGAAGGTTTCGGTGCTATCACTACATTAAGCGGTGGTGGCCGTTATAATGGACTTGTACAAGAAATCGGTGGACCAGAAATGCCAGGTATCGGTTTTGCGATGAGTATTGAACGTCTAATTATGGCGCTAAAAGCTGAGAACATTGAGTTACCAATTGAACATAGTATTGATTGTTACGTTGTAGCTCTTGGTGAAAAAGCGAAAGACCATGCTGCGAAAGTTGCGTTTGATCTTCGTAAAGCTGGATTATCAGTCGAAAAAGATTATTTAGATCGCAAAATGAAAGCACAATTTAAATCAGCAGATCGTTTAAATGCGAAATTTGTAGCTGTATTAGGGGAAGATGAGCTAGATAAAGGCATCATTAACTTAAAAGATATGGCAACAGGCGGACAAGAAGAAGTAGCATTAGATGTATTTGCTTCATACGTAGCAGAGAAATTAATATAGGGGGAACTTACAGTGGCTGAAAGAACACATGCATGTGGAAAAGTAACAGTAGAAGCTGTTGGACAAACAGTTCAATTAAAAGGTTGGGTACAAAAACGTCGTGACTTAGGTGGATTAATCTTCATCGATTTACGTGACCGTACAGGTATCGTGCAAGTCGTATTTAACCCAGAAACATCAAAAGAAGCACTAGAAGTAGCAGAAACGATTCGTAGTGAATACGTATTGCACGTAGAAGGTACAGTTGTTGAACGTGGTGAAGGCGCAATTAATGACAATATGGCAACTGGTCGTATTGAAGTACAAGCAACGAGAGTAAACGTATTAAACGCAGCGAAAACAACACCAATCATTATCGCTGATGATACAGATGCATCAGAAGATGTGCGTTTAAAATATCGTTACTTAGACTTACGTCGTCCTGTAATGTTTAACACATTCAAAATGCGTCACGACGTAACGAAAACAATTCGTAACTTCCTAGATACAGAAGACTTCTTAGAAGTTGAAACTCCAATTTTAACGAAGAGCACACCAGAAGGAGCTCGTGACTATTTAGTACCAAGCCGTGTACACGACGGTGAATTCTATGCATTACCACAGTCACCACAATTATTTAAACAACTTCTTATGGTCGGCGGATTTGAGCGTTACTATCAAGTAGCACGTTGTTTCCGTGACGAAGATTTACGTGCGGATCGTCAACCAGAATTCACGCAAATCGATATCGAAGCTTCATTCTTAACGCAAGATGAAATTTTAGATATGATGGAGCGTATGATGACGAAAGTTATGAAGGATGCAAAAGGTGTAGAAGTTAGTGCACCATTCCCTCGTATGAAATATGCTGATGCAATGGCTCGCTACGGTTCTGATAAGCCAGATACACGCTTTGAAATGGAACTAACAGACCTATCTGAATTTGCAGTAGATTGTGGATTTAAAGTATTTACAAGTGCTGTAGAAAGCGGCGGACAAGTAAAAGCAATTAATGCAAAAGGTGCCGCAAGCAAATACTCTCGTAAAGACATTGATGCATTAACTGAATTCGTAAAAGTATACGGTGCAAAAGGTCTAGCTTGGCTTAAAGTGGAAGAAGACGGCTTAAAAGGACCGATTGCGAAATTCTTCGGAGAAGAAGATGCAAAAGCGTTAATGAGTACATTAGAAGCTACTGCTGGCGATTTATTACTATTCGTAGCAGATAAGAAAAGCGTTGTTGCAGATAGCTTAGGTGCACTTCGTTTACGTTTAGGTAAAGAGCTTGAGTTAATAGATGAAAGTAAATTTAACTTCCTATGGGTAACTGATTGGCCACTTCTTGAGTACGATGAAGATGCAGATCGTTACTTCGCAGCTCACCACCCATTCACAATGCCATTCCGTGAAGACGTTGAGCTATTAGAAACAGCACCAGAAAAAGCACGTGCACAAGCATATGACCTTGTATTAAACGGTTATGAGCTTGGTGGCGGATCACTTCGTATTTACGAGCGTGACGTACAAGAAAAAATGTTTAAAGCACTTGGATTCTCACAAGAAGAAGCGCAAGAACAATTCGGATTCTTATTAGAAGCATTCGAATACGGTACACCACCACACGGCGGAATTGCATTAGGTTTAGACCGTCTTGTTATGTTACTTGCAGGTCGTACGAACCTTCGTGATACAATTGCATTCCCGAAAACAGCAAGCGCAAGCTGCTTATTAACAGAAGCTCCAAGCCCAGTTGCAGAAGCTCAGCTTGAAGAACTGAACTTAAAATTAAGCTTGAAAGAAGAGAAGTAAGAATAGGGTCTAGATGGTTATACTATAGCCGTCTAGACTTTTTTTGAGAGGAAGTTTAAAAAGTCCGGTTTAGATAACTGTCGCATTTCGTCGTTGCTTCGCCAGTCCGGTGCTCGAGTAGTAAAGCTACACTGCGCTCCTCCTAGCATCAGCGCCTCGATCTGCTCGGCTCTCTAAATCCTCCTTTTTAAACGTATATTGAGAGGAAGTTTAAAAAAGTCCGGTTCAGATGGCAGTCGCATTTCGTCGTTGCTTCGCCAGTCCGGTGCTTGAGTAGTAAAGCTACACTGCGCTCCTCCTAGCATCAGCGCCTCGACCTGCTCGGTTATCTAAATCCTCCTTTTAAAACGTGTATGTAGGAAGAAATAAAAGTCCGGTTTATATTATGTTTTTGTTTGAAATATGTATTTTTAGGAATTCTATAACTTTTTCTATACAAATAGTCGGAAAAACGCTAGAATACATGGTAGACCATTTTTGTAATAGGAGTGTAGAGCTGAATGTTACATCAATTTTCACGTAATGAATTAGCCTTCGGTAAAGAAGGACTTGAAATATTAAAAAATAGTACAGTCGGTATTTTAGGAATTGGCGGCGTAGGATCATTTTCAGCTGAAGCGTTAGCACGTTCTGGCGTAGGACGTCTCGTATTAGTTGATAAAGACGTTGTAGATATTACAAACGTAAACCGTCAAATTCACGCATTAGTATCTACTGTAGGACGTTCAAAAGTAGAATTAATGAAAGAGCGTATTGCAGACATTAATCCGGAATGTGAAGTAATTGGATTAGAAATGTTTTATACAGATGAAACATATGAAGAGTTCTTTAAACACGGTTTAGATTTCGTAGTGGATGCATCTGATACGATTACGTTCAAAATCCATTTAATTAAACAATGTTTACGTCGTAAAATTAAAATTATCTCATGTATGGGTGCAGCAAATAAAATGGACCCAACTCGTTTCCGTATTGCGGACATTTCTAAAACACATACAGATCCGATTGCGAAAGTAATTCGTACGAAGCTTCGTAAAGAGGGTATTAAAAAAGGTGTAAAAGTTGTCTTCTCTGACGAAAACCCAATCGTAATTCGTGAAGAAGTACGTAAAGAAATCGTACCAGACGAAAATGCAAAAATTCGTAAGGCGAAATTACCACCTTCTTCAAATGCATTCGTACCATCTGTGGCAGGCTTAATTATGGCAAGTCACGTTGTACGTGAGCGTATTAAAAATGTAGAAGTGAAGCGTGTAGGGCAAGAATAAAAGGAAAGCATATATCCATTTCGGATATATGCTTTTTCTATGTTTTAAAGAATTATTGATATTTGCATCACTACTAGTTCAAATGTAAGTAAGGTTAATAAGTAATGATCATATTTATCTGATTTATAGGCGGATGTATTTTTTAGACTGTTAATGGTGAAAAGAGCTAAAGTCAGGACGAGAAGGCCAAGAGTTATAATGACATTACAGTAAAAATTATCTAATATATTTTGGGAGTTTCCTTGTATGACAGGGAGAAATATTATTGTCAATTTTTGTCGTTAAATCGATATTCTTTTTCGAATCGTTGATATATTGCAAGTTGTGATAGATATATTTGAAAAATCGTTGATATATTGCAAGTTACGATAGATATATTCGAAAAATCGTTGATATAATTTCATTTACCGATATATCTATATACGGTTCACCGAAAACAAACAGGGATGTCACTTAATCAAAAAAGTGACATCCCTGTTTTTAATTCTCTGCAGAATAAATAATATCTAAATTCCCGTTTTGATCGGTTTTGAAAATGGGAGCAATCTGTTCTTCTTGTTCTTCAACTGAAACAAGTTTTCGAGCACGATCCATAATTCTAACAAGCATTGCATAATCTTCTTCGATTGCTTGTTGTTTTTTTGTGAGTACCGCTAATTTTGCTTCAAGTTCATGATTCGTTTTTTGCAAGGAAGTAAGCTGATCTTGTAATACCTCATTTTCAGTTTGCAACTTTGCGGTTGAAGGGTTATTATGTTCCATGTTTTGCAAAAATGAGATGACATTTTGCATTGTAAGTTCCTGTTGACTTGGCGTGATATTTTCTGAAAACTCGGCATCGATTACGAGCTGCCGAGTTTGTGTAAACTGCTCTTTTTCTATTTTAGCTTCAGAACGTTTTAATTCTTTACGTTGTTTTTTTGCAATCTGTACCGCATCTTCGTAATTCGCTCGTACTTCAGCATTCCATCTAAAACCGCAAGCTGCTGAAGTGCGGTTCAAAGCATCGCCAATTTCATCGAATGCTTTGATTTGTGTACTGCCGCTACGAATATGTCGTAAAACAGTTTCTGCTAAAAGGAGATCGTCTTCTCTTGTCCATGCATCTTGACGTGTTTTCATAAGCGAAGCCTCCGTAATGGTGACGTTTTCGTTTATGTTACCCTTTATTTTTCGTTTTATTCGAACTTTGTAATCTTTCATAAACAGTAGAAAGTGCTTGCTCAAATTTCCCTGTTGTTTTCGGTTTATAATATTGCTTGTTTTTTATTTTATCAGGTAAGTATTGTTGGTGTACCCAGCCATTTGGATGGTCATGTGGATATAAGTATCCAATGCCTCGACCTAACGATTCAGCGCCTTTATAGTGACTGTCTTTTAAATGACCTGGAATGTCACCTGTTTGACCGTTACGTAAATCGTGCAATGCAGCATCAAGTGCTTTATAAGCTGAATTTGATTTTGGTGATAAGCATAGCTCGATAACGGCATTTGCAAGTGGTATGCGTGCCTCTGGGAATCCAACTCGTTCAGCTGACTCGATCGCTGCAAGTGTGCGCGGTCCAGCTTGCGGGCTAGCAAGTCCGATATCTTCATATGCCATAATAAGAAGGCGTCTACCGATACTTTGTAAATCACCTGCTTCAATAAGGCGTGCTAAATAATGAAGTGCTGCATTTACATCACTTCCGCGCACTGATTTTTGAAATGCCGATAATACGTCATAATGAGCATCTCCACCTTTGTCATGAACGAAACTCTTTTTTTGTAAGCATTCTTCTGCGATTTCTAGCGTGATTTCCGCAGCTTTGTCGTCAGTTGTAAAGCTAGATAAAACAGCTAATTCAAGTGCATTATAAGCTGAACGCATATCTCCGCCTGATGCATTTGCAAAGTGATGTAATGCTCCATCCGTAACAGTTACATCATATTCCCCAAGCCCTTTTTCTTTATCTTCAAGAGCTCGTTTTAAACCAATTAAAATATCATCTTCTGTTAGTGCGTGTAACTCGAAGATTTGACATCTGCTTCGGATAGCAGAGTTTATCGCATGGAATGGATTACTCGTCGTTGCACCGATTAAAGTAAGGAGTCCACTTTCTAAATGAGGTAATAGAAAGTCTTGTTTCGCCTTATCTAACCTGTGAACTTCATCTAAAATTAAAACGAGGTGTCGATGCATCTTCGCTTCTTGTACGACAACTTCTATATCTTTTTTATTGTGAGTAACAGCATTTAATAGGCGAAACGGTGTTCCAGTACTTCCCGCAATTGCGCTAGCTATTGATGTTTTTCCTGTACCTGGAGGACCGTATAAAATCATAGATTGAAAATGATTTGCTTGGACCATTCGCCATAAAATCTTTCCTTCACCAACTAAATGCTGTTGTCCAATAATTTCTTGAATATTTGTAGGGCGCATTCGATGTGCGAGTGGTTGTTTCATTTTTACCGTCTCCCTTACTATATAATCTCATTCTATCGTATCATTTTTTTTTAGTGGAATTTGAAATAGGATGCTGTTTTATGGGAAAGATGAATATGAATATTTTTATTTTTCTTTCAATTTTAATAATTTCCGAGTTTTTCAATGCGATTTTATGTTATCATTTTGATACACAAGTTGAAATTTCTTATAATACTATATTATGCTATAATTTCATAGGATTTTAAATTGTGTTCTTTTATAAAGTGAAACTTTAATCAGTGGGGGTTTTGTTTATCCCCTACCTAACTTCTTTGCTCCAGCCGAATTTTGAGGTGGGAGTTTTACTGCCCGCAAATAGCGGGATAAATAAGATATAACCAATAGAAGTGAAAATTTGAAAAGAGGTGCAAAATAGATGAAGATTTCAACAAAAGGCCGCTACGGCTTAACAATTATGATCGATCTTGCAAAAAAGTTTGGTGAAGGTCCGATTTCATTAAAATCAATCGCACAGGCACATGACTTATCGGAACATTACTTAGAACAATTAATTTCACCACTTCGTAACGCTCGTCTTGTAAAGAGTACGCGTGGTGCATATGGCGGATATGTATTATCTGATCAACCGGCTAACATTACAGCTGGGGATGTAATCCGTGTACTAGAGGGTCCAATTAGTGTTGTAGAAATGATAGAAGAAGAAGAACCAGCACAGCGCCAATTATGGATGCGTGTTCGAGATGCGGTGCAAGAAGTGTTAGATAGTACAACTTTAGAAGATTTAGTGCGTTATGAGGAAGAAAATCACGGGGGCTATATGTTTTACATTTAATTCCTTGTGAAACGATTTGGAAAGAAGGAGATTTAATGGAACGCATTTACTTAGATCATGCTGCGACATCTCCGACTCACCCAGAAGTGGTCGAAAAGATGATTCCATATATGACAGAAACATTCGGAAACCCGTCTAGTATTCACTTTTATGGACGTCAAGCGCGCCATGCAGTAGATGAGGCGAGACGCGTGTGTGCAAAAAGCATCCATGCGAACCCGAATGAAATTATATTCACGAGCGGTGGTACAGAAGCTGATAATTTAGCGCTTATAGGTGTAGCACACGCAAACCGTCATAAAGGTAACCACATTATAACGACGGAAATTGAACATCATGCGATTTTGCATACGTGTGAATTGCTTGAGCGTGAAGGGTTTGAAGTGACATATTTACCTGTCGATGAAACGGGGCGTGTTCAACTTTCTGACATACAAAAGGCATTAACAGAAGAGACAATTCTTGTATCTATTATGTTTGGGAATAATGAAGTAGGGACGATGCAATCGATTGCGGAAATAGGAAAACTGCTAAAAGAGCATCAAGCTTATTTTCATACAGATGCGGTACAAGCTTACGGTTTAGTAGAAATAAATGTGAAAGAGTTTGGGATTGATTTATTATCAATTTCAGCGCACAAAATTAACGGGCCAAAAGGCGTAGGGTTCTTATACGCTAGTGCAAATTTGAAATTTGAACCGTTATTAATAGGCGGAGAGCAAGAAAGAAAACGCCGTGCTGGTACTGAAAATGTACCTAGTATTGTCGGACTTCAACATGCAATTCTTTTAGCTGAAAAAACTCGTGAGCAAAAAAATGCCCAATATGAAGAGTTTAAAGATATAATGGTATCTGTCTTCAAAAATGAAGGCATTACTTTCGAGGTAAACGGAAACTTGGAATATCGCTTACCACATGTGTTGAATATTAGTTTTACAGGAATGAACATTGAACCATTTCTTGTGAACTTAGACTTAGCTGGCATTGCAGTATCAAGTGGTTCTGCTTGTACAGCTGGTTCGATTGATCCATCACATGTATTAGTGGCGATGTTCGGAAAAGACTCCGATCAAATACGTTCATCCGTACGCTTTAGTTTCGGTCTTGGAAATACGAAAGAGCAAATTGAAAAAGCGGCGTACGAAACAGTGAAAATCGTGAAGCGATTAACACAAAATTAGCATGGGAGGTGACATGATGAACAAACTACCTCACGAAACACGCGTTGTCATCGGGATGTCCGGTGGCGTCGATTCATCTGTAGCAGCTCTTTTATTAAAAGAGCAAGGTTATGATGTGATCGGAATTTTTATGAAAAACTGGGATGATACAGATGAGAATGGTGTCTGCACAGCAACAGAAGATTACAATGATGTAATTGAAGTGTGTAACCAAATCGGTATTCCGTATTATGCAGTAAACTTTGAAAAACAATACTGGGACAAAGTATTTACGTACTTCTTAGATGAGTACCGAGCTGGTCGTACACCAAACCCAGATGTAATGTGTAACAAAGAAATTAAATTTAAAGCATTTTTAGAGCATGCAATTGCGCTTGGTGCTGATTATGTAGCGACAGGCCATTATGCACGTGTTGCTTATATGGACGGCGAATATAAAATGCTTCGCGGCGTTGATGACAATAAAGACCAAACGTATTTCTTAAATCAATTAAGCCAAGAGCAATTATCAAAAACAATGTTCCCATTAGGTGAATTAAAGAAACCGCAAATTCGCGAAATGGCGACAGAAGCTGGTTTAGCGACAGCGGCGAAGAAAGATAGTACTGGTATTTGCTTCATTGGCGAGCGTAACTTTAAAGATTTCTTAAGTAACTATTTACCAGCGCAACCAGGTGTGATGCAAACGTTATCTGGTGAAGTGAAAGGAAAACATGACGGTTTAATGTACTATACAATTGGACAACGTCATGGCCTTGGTATTGGTGGTAACGGTGATCCATGGTTCGCTGTTGGGAAAAACTTAAAAGACAACATTTTATATGTTGATCAAGGATTCCATAATGAACTTCTATATGGTGATGAAGTTATCGCTACGAATGTAGGATGGGTAAGTAACAAAGCAAAAGAAACAGAATTTAAATGCACAGCGAAATTCCGCTATCGTCAAGCAGATAATAAAGTAACGGTTCAAATTGTTGATGAAAATACAGTTCGTATTCTTTGTGATGAGCCAATTCGTGCGATTACGCCAGGCCAAGCAGTTGTTTTCTATGATGGAGATGAGTGCTTAGGTGGCGCTACAATTGATGAAGTATATCATAGTGGTAAGAAATTAGATTATTTAGGATAAAACGAGAAGCCTCTGCCGATTAGCGGTTAGAGGTTTCTTTTACATAAAGCGAATTTTCGTTCGCTTGGAAAATACATTCTTTGTTATAATTTGTTGTAGAGGTGAAGGACATGTCAAACAAACTTGAAACAGGTATTCAATATATGCAAGAAGGAAACTGGGAAGAAGCAGCTAAAAATTTTACAGAAGCAATCGAAGAAAATCCGAAAGATGCGCTTGGATATATTAACTTTGCGAATTTATTAGATGTATTAGGTGATAGTGAACGAGCAATTTTATTTTATAAGCGTGCATTAGAGTTAGATGATAAATCTGCGGCTGCTTATTATGGCTTAGGAAACGTATATTACGGTCAAGAGCAATTTGCAGAGGCAAAATCTGTATTTGAACAAGCAATGCAATCGGGCTTACAGTCAGCTGATGTAACATTTATGTTAGGTATTACACATGTGCAACTTGGAAATGATCGTCTTGCATTACCATTTTTACAAAGAGCGACGGAATTAGATGAAGACGATGTAGAAGCTGTTTTCCAATGCGGACTTTGCTTCGCGCGACTAGAACATATTCAAGAGGCAAAACCTTATTTTGAAAAGGTATTAGAAATGGATGAAGAGCATGCAGATGCGTATTATAATTTAGGTGTTGCGTACGTATTTGAAGAAAATAACGAGAAAGCTCTTACTTTATTTAAGAAAGCAACTGAAATTCAGCCAGACCACTTTTTAGCTGGTAATGGTATTCGTTTATTAGAGCAAGAAGCTGAATAAAGTGAAATAATAGTTTAATGCGCAGTTACCCCTCATCTAAAGATTGTGAAAGAGGTGGGGGATGTACTGCTCATTAAGGTGAAAAGAACTCGGGAAGGAGAGGAAAGATGGGAAATCAACATGCCATAGATTTGTTTGAGGAAGAGAAAAAATTTATAAAAGCGCAAGTTCTTCATACCATTTTCCACAACGAAGAAAACCTCTATTCCGTTGTCAGTATGAAAATCATTGAAACGAATGAAACATACGACGAAAAAAAAGTAATGATAAACGGTCATTTTCCCCGTATGCATGAAGATGAAGTGTTTACATTAACAGGTCATTTTAAAGACCACCCGAAGTATGGGAAACAATATTTAGTTGAAACGTTTAAGAAAGAATTGCCGCAAACAAAAGCAGGTATGGTGCAATATTTAGCGAGCGATTTATTTAAAGGGATTGGAAAGCGTACGGCTGAAAAAATCGTAGATCACCTTGGTGAGCATGCCATTTCTAAAATTATGGATGATCCTGATGCGTTAAATGGTGTTGTTAACAAACAAAAAGCACAGGAAATATATGAGACAATTGTGGAGCATCAAGGGTTAGAGAAAGTAATGAGCTTTTTAAATGGTTACGGTTTTGGAACGAAGCTTTCTATTAAAATTTATCAGCAATATAAAGAAATGACATTAGAAGTGATTCGTAATAATCCATATCAACTTATTGAAGAAGTGGACGGGATTGGTTTTGGACGAGCAGATGATATAGGACGTGCGTTAGGTATATCGGGTAATCATGATGACCGTGTACGTGCGGGATGTTTTTATACGTTAGAGAATGTTTCACTGCAGCTCGGTCACGTTTATATGGGGAAAGATCAACTTGTAAGAGAAACGATGTCACTTTTAAATAATCAAGAAGGTAGAGTGACTGAGGAAGACATTATAGGCTGTGTTGAAATGATGCAAAGTGAAGGGAAAGTTATCATTGAAGAAGAACGAGTGTACTTAGCATCGTTATTTTACTCTGAAAAAGGTGTTGTAAAGTCTATTCGTAGGCTTATGAATCAAGAGGAAACCCCTTCATTTCCTGAAGCAGAAATGTTAAAAACATTAGGTGAAATTGAAGAACAGCTGAAGGTGCAGTATGCACCGTTTCAGCAAGAAGCAATTCAAACGGCACTTCATAAGCCGATGATGTTATTGACAGGTGGACCAGGAACGGGGAAAACAACAGTTATTAAAGGAATTGTTGAAATGTACGCGTCCTTGCATGGGGTATCATTAAATCCGAATGAATACAGTGATGATAATCCATTTCCAATATTATTAACGGCTCCAACAGGAAGAGCAGCGAAGCGAATGAGTGAATCTACCGGGCTCCCTGCTTGTACAATTCATCGTCTGCTTGGTTGGACGCCAGAAGGGTCTTTCCAGCGTAATGAAACCGATCCAGTTCAAGGGAAGTTACTCATTATTGATGAGTTTTCGATGGTAGATATTTGGCTTGCAAATCAGCTATTCAAGTCACTTCCGACAAATATTCAAGTTATCGTTGTAGGTGATGAAGATCAGTTGCCATCTGTAGGACCTGGACAAGTGTTAAAAGATTTATTAAATGCAGGAGCCATTCCAACGGTAAAACTTACAGAAATTTATCGTCAGGCGGAAGGTTCGTCTGTTATTCAGCTTGCCCATGCGATAAAAGACGGAACACTTCCACCGGATTTAGCTCAAAATAAAAAAGATCGTTCATTTATCAGCTGTGCAGGGGCTCAAATTGTTGAAGTTGTAAAAAAAGTATGTGAAAACGCGAAGACGAAAGGGTTTAGCGCAAGAGATGTCCAAGTGTTGGCACCTATGTACCGCGGACCAGCAGGTATTAATGTGTTAAATGAAGCTCTTCAAGAAGTGTTTAATCCGAAAAAAGAAAAAAGTAAAGAAATTGCCTACGGTGACGTTGTGTATCGAAGAGGTGATAAAGTACTTCAATTAGTCAATCAGCCGGAAAGCCAAGTATTTAATGGTGATATTGGAGAAATTGTTTCGGTGTTTTATGCAAAAGAAAATGTTGAGCAACAGGACATGATTATCGTTTCATTTGATGGAATCGAAGTAACGTATACAAAGCCGGATTTAAATCAAATTACCCATGCATATTGCTGCTCGATTCATAAATCACAAGGTAGTGAATTTCCAATAGTTATTATGCCGATTGTAAAGAGCTACTACCGTATGTTACGTCGTAATTTAATTTACACGGGCATTACAAGAAGTAAGAAATTCCTTATTATTTGTGGGGAGGAAGCGGCTTTTCAATCCGGTGTAAATCGCCTTGACGATGCAATGCGTCAAACGACTTTAGCTAGTCGTTTGCAAGAATCACAAGGAGAGGTGCAGATGGTAACGGTTAATGGCGAGGAAATGGACGTGGAAAACATTTCACCGTATGATTTCATGTAACGAGGTGAAATTATATAGTGAAACTTTCAAACGTATAACGTTGAAAGGCTCCAGCAATGTATAAATGAATGCGGTTTGGACATAATGGCGAATAGAATCTGGGAGACTGTAAGGAGATGAAAGCCATATGTTTATTTGTCCAAATTGCAAAGGGAAAGACATCGGAAAAATAGGTGTCAACCAATTTTATTGCTGGAATTGTTATATCGAATTATCGGTTTCAAAGGGGAAAATCCATACGCATCAAGTAGAGGAAGATGGTTCATTAAGCTCTCTTGATGATTTATTTGATGAGAACGAAAGAACGATCGGATAACGAAAAGGGGGATTTACTTTGAATCTACGCAATTCATTAATCGCATTAGGTGTTGGAGCTGCAGCATATCAATATGCTCGCAAGCAAGATGTATTTTCAAAACGCAATATGAAAAAAGCACGTAAGATGATTAAATCTTATTTATAAACGTAAAAAACTCCCTTCATGATAAGGGAGTTTTTTTATGCGCTCGTATGCAAATATAAAAGTCCAATTTCAGAGAAGAGATAAGATAGACCGTAACACCCAACACCAAGCATTCCGTAATGAAATAATTGCTTCGCCCTCTCTTTTCGTGAGGAACGAATAAAGAAACCTTTCCAAATACCAAATCCGATACAAACCCATTCAAGAATCATAAAAAGTGCTGATAATACGAGCATAAATAAAACCATTATGAGTCCTCCTGATTATATTGTTTCATGCTGCATTCTCAGGGATGGTTGTCCTTGTTATGTTATGTATATGTACGTCTTTACAAAACAGTATGGTCTGTATGAAAAGATTTTAAAAGTTTTGCACATAACCTACCCTATTTATTTTCAAAATAAAGGTGGAGGAGGTTTTTCGTGTGAAGAATCTTAAAATCATTTGGATATACCGTTTAGGATTATTGTTACTTGTATTTCTTTGTTTGCTTGTCTTCTTAAAGATCAAGCCACTATGGGCGCCGATTATTTTTGTATGTAAAGTGGCGATTACACCGTTTCTTATCGCTTGTTTTATTGCGTATTTATTGCATCCTTTAATTGAAAAAATTCATAAGGAAGGGATGCCGCGCACACTCGCTATTTTGCTCATTTACATCCTGTTCTTTGGCGGGATTGGCTATGGGATTTATAAAGGAACGCCAGTTGTTATTAAACAGTTACAAGAAATTAATGAACAATTTCCGCAGTTCACAAAAATGTATGATTCTTGGATGGATGGCGTTACAGAACAAACAGCGAATTTCCCATCATTTATTCATGAAAAGGTAAAGCAAATTTTCGTTGGTGTAGAAATGAAGATACAAACGCTTTTAAATAAAGTTATGAGCACAGCCCGTGGTGTACTGGATTCATTGCTCATTATTTTCTTGATTCCGTTCATTGTATTTTACATATTAAAAGATTACGGTGAGTTTTATCATATCTTTTGGAAACTAGTTCCGAGTAAGTGGCGTAGTACGGGTCAAATGCTTGCGAAAGAAATTGATAAATCACTCGGAAGTTATATTCGAGGACAGTTATTTGTTTGCTTAGTATTAGGGGGAGTATCTGTTCTTTCTTTTTGGTTTATCGGTATGAAGTATCCATTGCTGCTCGGCATTATTATTGGGGTAACGGATATAATCCCATACTTTGGTCCTATTTTAGGGGCGATTCCCACGTTGATGATTGCGGCAACGGTATCAACGAGTTTACTCATTAAGGCGGGGATTACAATTGCTATTTTGCAATTTTTGGAAAGTAACATTTTATCGCCTTACATCGTTGGTAAGTCGCTTCGTATGCACCCCGTTATTATTATGCTTGCCTTACTAGTTGGAGGAGAGATAGCCGGGATTGTAGGATTGCTAATATCGGTTCCGATTTTAGCAGTTATTCGTACAGTGATTGTTCATGTGAGGCCTCTTTGGAAAAGAGAAGATGTTTAAAATGAAGCCCTCTATTTAAAAAATAGAGGGCTAATCATATGATTATTTAGGGAGCTGATTTTTTATTTTTTGAACAAAAGAGCTCACATCAGTTGTTTGAATATGTTTTATTCTTTTCCATTCCGTATCATACATAAATACAATTTGATTGCTGAAAAGGCGCTTTTGTTCTTTTAGATTAGAAATTTTTGCGAAAGCGTACTCTTCAAATATTGGATTCTTACTTACATCTGGTCCATAAAAGAATAGCCTTTTGTCCGTTAAAATCAATAGGCCTGGCCTTGCGACGGAACGATAAATAAATATGTCTAATGAACATGCTGCATAAAAAAGAATTTTTTCATCAGTTGTTAACATTTCTCTAGCTTGATTCAATAAAGTTGTCATTGTAATCGCTCCTTTATTGTTAATAATTTAATTATAACAAATAATTTAATATTTAGAAATTTGTATAAAGTATTTTTTGTGAGGAGATTCCTATTTAGTAATAAATGCATAATATATTGAAAGGCTGTTAAGAATGAATAGTAGAATAACTATGAGTAATAAACAATTGATACAATATAAATGATTATCTACATTGACAAACTTAAGAGAATTCTATTATATTTAGTCATATAATACATTAAATCAATGACGGAACAAGTACGTTACAGTCCATTTGTAGAGAGAAGCTTCCACTGGCTGAAAGGAGCTTTAAATGAAGGGTAACAGAAAGCTAATCCTGAGAGCAGCTAATCACTGCCGTCTTGCCACGTTACGGCACCATGAGGTGATGAATTGATTGTTATAATAATCAATTCATAATTAGGGTGGTATCGCGAGTTAACTCTCGTCCCTTTTATAGGGGCGGGAGTTTTTTATATTTAAGGAGGAAAATACAATGAAACAACTAACAGGCGCACAAATTCGTCAAATGTTTTTAGACTTTTTCCAAGAAAAAGGACATGCAGTAGAACCTAGTGCATCACTAGTTCCACATGAAGATCCATCTCTTCTATGGATTAACAGTGGTGTAGCAACATTAAAAAAATATTTTGATGGACGCGTAATCCCGCAAAATCCACGTATTACAAATGCTCAAAAATCAATTCGTACAAACGATATTGAAAACGTAGGGAAAACAGCTCGTCACCATACATTCTTTGAAATGTTAGGGAACTTCTCGATCGGTGATTACTTCAAAGAAGAAGCAATTACTTGGGCTTGGGAATTTTTAACGAGCGACAAGTGGATTGGATTCGATAAAGAATTACTATCAGTTACAATCCATCCGGAAGATGAAGAAGCATTTACAATTTGGAATGAGAAGATGGGTGTTCCAAAAGAGCGCATCATCCGCTTAGAAGAAAACTTCTGGGATATCGGTGAAGGACCAAGTGGACCGAATACAGAGATTTTCTATGATCGCGGGGAAGCTTACGGTAATGACTTTAGTGACCCAGAATTATATCCGGGCGGAGAAAACGAGCGTTACTTAGAAGTATGGAACCTTGTATTCTCTCAATTTAACCATAATCCAGACGGTTCATATACACCACTTCCTAAGAAGAACATTGATACAGGGATGGGTCTAGAGCGTATGACATCTATCGTTCAAGATGTACCTACGAACTTTGATACGGATCTATTCATGCCAATGATTGGTGCAACAGAATCAATTTCTGGTGAGAAGTATCGTAATGGAGACTTAGAAAAAGATATGGCGTTTAAAGTCATTGCTGACCATATTCGTACAGTAACATTCGCTGTTGGTGACGGTGCTCTTCCATCTAACGAAGGCCGTGGTTATGTATTACGTCGTTTATTACGCCGTGCTGTTCGTTATTCTAAGAAATTAAACATCAACCGTCCATTCATGTTTGAATTAGTACCGGTTGTTGGAGAAGTAATGAAAGACTTCTATCCAGAAGTACTGGAAAAGAAAGATTTCATCGCAAAAGTTGTGAAAAATGAAGAAGAACGCTTCCACGAAACACTTCATGATGGTGAAGCAATTTTAGCTGAAGTTATTGCAAAAGCGAAAGAAGAAAAAACAACTGTTATTTCTGGCGTAGATGCGTTCCGTTTATACGACACGTACGGTTTCCCAATTGAATTAACAGAAGAATATGCAGAAGAAGCTGGTATGACAGTTGACCATAAAGGTTTTGAAGCTGAAATGGAAAAACAACGTGAGCGTGCACGTGCTGCTCGTCAAGACGTTGATTCTATGCAAGTTCAAGGCGGTGTACTTGGTGAAGTTAAAGTAGCGAGCGAATTCGTTGGTTACGGTACAGTTGCAACAGAAAGTAACATTGTTGCACTTGTGAAAAACGGTGAGTATACAGATAGCTTACAAGCAGGTGAAGAAGGACAGTTAATGCTTGATGTAACACCATTCTATGCTGAGAGCGGCGGACAAATTGCAGACCGTGGTTACCTTCTTGCTGATGGCGTGAAAGTTGTTGTAAAAGATGTACAAAAAGCACCAAATGGTCAAAACTTACACAAAGTAGTTGTGGAAGAAGGTACATTAACGAAAGGTGCGGCTGTAAAAGCTGTTATCGATACGAAAAACCGTAGTAGCGTTGTGAAAAACCATACAGCAACTCACTTACTACACCAAGCGTTAAAAGATGTACTTGGAACGCATGTTAACCAAGCAGGTTCTCTTGTAACTTCTGAACGTTTACGCTTTGACTTCTCTCACTTCGGTCAAGTACAAGCTGACGAATTAGAAAAAATTGAGCGTATCGTAAACGAGAAAATTTGGGAAAGTATTAACGTTGAGATTTCTCAAAAATCAATCGAAGAAGCGAAAGAAATGGGTGCAATGGCATTATTCGGTGAAAAATACGGTGATGTTGTACGCGTTGTACAAGTAGGCGATTACAGCTTAGAGCTTTGCGGTGGTTGTCACGTTGATAACACAGCTTCTATCGGTATTTTCAAAATCGTTGCTGAGTCTGGTATCGGTGCAGGAACTCGTCGTATTGAGGCGGTAACTGGTAAGTCTGCATACGAATTAATGAACGATCAAGTAGGTTTATTAAAAGAAGCAGCAGGAAAAATGAAAACAAATCCGAAAGATATTTTAACGAGAGTTGATGGCTTATTTGCTGAAGTGAAACAACTTCAAAAAGAAAATGAATCTCTTGCTGCAAAATTAAGCAATATCGAAGCTGGAAACTTAACTGATTCAGTAATGACAGTTGATGGCGTAAACGTATTAGCAGCGAAAGTAAATGTTGCAGATATGAACAACTTACGTACGATGATGGATGACCTTAAAAATAAATTAGAGTCTGCAGTTGTTGTATTAGTGTCTGTAAATGACGATAAAGTAAACATTTTAGCTGGCGTAACGAAAGATTTAATTAGCCAAGGTTACCATGCTGGTAAACTTGTGAAAGAAGTAGCTTCTCGTTGTGGCGGTGGCGGTGGTGGCCGTCCTGATATGGCTCAAGCGGGCGGTAAAAACCCAGCACAAGTTGAAGAAGCTTTAGCATTTGTACAAGAGTACGTTAAATCTGTTTCAAAATAAAGAGATAGTAGTGTACAATGGTAGGGAGAGGAGAAGTTCTTCTCCCTATACTTACTATATAAGTGAGGTGCTTGAAATGGACGGTTTTGATAAAACAATGAAGTTTAGCATTCAAGATGAAAAACAGAGTGTCCATGTAAATGATGTACTTTTAACTGTGTATGATGCACTTCAAGAAAAAGGCTATAATCCGATTAACCAAATCGTCGGTTATTTATTAAGTGGAGATCCAGCATACATACCTCGCCATAAAGATGCACGAAGCATCGTTCGCAAACTTGAACGTGATGAGATAATTGAAGAGCTTGTGAAGTCTTACTTGAAACATCATCGTGAGGAGTAGTTTATGCGGATATTAGGTTTAGATGTAGGTACAAAAACAGTCGGAGTTGCAATGAGCGACGAAATGGGCTGGACAGCACAAGGATTGGAAACAATCAAGATTAACGAAGAACGAGGTCACTTTGGTTTTGACCGTATTTCTGAGTTAGTAAAGCAGTACAATGTGGACAAAATAGTAGTAGGTTTACCTAAAAATATGAATGGTACAATTGGCCCACGTGGTGAAGCGTGCCAGCAATTTGCAGAAAACCTACGAGAGCTGTTACAATTAGACGTTGTAATGTGGGACGAGCGTTTGTCGACGATGGCGGCGGAGCGTCTACTCATTTCAGCTGATGTAAGTCGTAAGAAGCGAAAGCAAGTAATCGATAAGATGGCTGCAGTCGTAATCTTACAAGGATTTTTAGATAGTAAATAAGAGGTGACCAAAATGGAAGAAAATCAAATTACAATTGTAGACGAAAAAGGTAACGAACATTTATGTGAGATTGTTTTCACTTTTGATGCTGAAAAATTTGGCAAAAAATCATATGTAGTCTTCTCTCCAATCGGTGAAGTAGACGAAGATGGAGACCAAATTTATGATGCAATGGCTTATGAGCAAAATGAAGAAGAGGGCGGAACTTTACTTCCAATCGAATCTGAAGAAGAGTGGGAAATGGTACAAGAAATGTTCAACACTCTAGCTGATGAGCAAGAAGCTGAATAATAAGTACTGAGAAGATGGACGATATATAGTCCATCTTTTTTTATATGTAAAATGAAAGATTTTTTGTCGAAACTGTGTAATCCTTTGTAGTATAATGAGACGGATTGTAGAAAAATAAAATATCTGTCAAAAAATGATAGGTAAGTTTATTGTGATTTTTCATCGTGTTGTATAGAAAGACGTACATATGGCCTACAATTGAATAAGGAGGAAGAGTTTTGATAGAGAATCAAGTGAAAAAGAAGCGTAGACGCATTTTTTTATTTTCGATTATTGCACTGCTTTTAGTTTGTGGTTCAGTCTATGCGTATATTTCATCGGCATTAGGACCAGTTGATAGCGGGAATAAAAAAGAGATTGAAGTAGAAATTCCGAAAGGATCATCTACTAGTAAAATTGGTGAAATTTTAGAAGAAAAGGGTGCTGTGAAAAACGGTACAGTTTTTAGCTTTTATACAAAGGCTAAATCAAAAAATTTACAAGCTGGTACATATTTATTAAATCCTTCAATGAGTGCCTCAGATGTCATTGAACAAATGTCATCTGGTAATGTACATCGTCCAGCTCTGTATAAAGTGACGATAAAAGAAGGAGCGCAAGTAACTGAAATTGCAGAAACGGTTGCGAGTGAATTAAAGTGGAATAAAGATGATGTTACGCGTCAATTAAACGATAAAGCATTTATTCAAAAAATGCAGCAAAAGTATCCGAAGTTATTAACGGATAAAATCTTTGATAGTAATATTAAATATCCATTAGAAGGGTATTTATATCCTGCGACGTATTCGTTCTATAAGAAAGATACAACGTTAGAAGAAATCGTAATTCCAATGCTTGAGAAAACAAATGCAATCATTGTTCAAAACGAGGCGAAAATGAAAGCGAAGAACTGGGATGTTCATCAGCTTTTAACATTGTCTTCACTGATTGAAGAAGAGGCGACTGGTTTTACAGATCGCCAAAAGATTTCTAGTGTTTTTTATAATCGCTTAGCAAAAGGTATGCCCCTTCAAACAGATCCAACGGTATTATACGCGCTTGGAAAGCATAAGCAACGTGTATTATACGAGGATTTAAAGGTGAATTCACCGTATAATACGTATGTTGTAAAAGGATTACCAGTTGGACCGATTGCGAACTCTGGTAAACATTCAGTGGAAGCTGCGTTAGAACCTGCGCAAACAGATTATTATTATTTCTTAGCTGCACCAAGTGGTGAAGTGTACTATGCGAAAACATTAGAAGAGCATAATGCATTAAAGCAAAAATATATTACGAAAAAACAGTGAAATGGGGAGGGATAGCGAAAAAGGTCGCACATCCCTCTTTTTTGTGGTAAAATATATCGGGTTAAAAACTGGCAGAAGAATCGTTTTTAATATCAAAACGGGACGTACAAGCTAAGGGTAAAGCTGGCTTGTATTTTTATTGCATTCTATGTGTGAAAAGACGTCATAGAGGCACTTCTCCATGTAAATAAGGAGGACCATTTATGGAGGATGCAGTTAACGAGTACCTATTATCATTTATTGATCCAAAAGATAAATTAATTCTTGAAATGGAAGAATATGCAACAGAAAATCATGTGCCGATTATGGATCGACTTGGAATGGAATTTATGCTGCAATTTTTACGTTTAATTGGACCGAAAAGCATTTTAGAGCTTGGTACAGCAATTGGCTATTCTAGTATTCGTATGATGCAAGCTATTCCAAATTCACGCATTGTGACAGTTGAGCGCAATCGTGAACGATATGAAAAAGCACTTGAATATATAGAACGTTCCCCAGTAAAAGAACGTATTTCAGTTATATACGGTGATGCGTTAGAGACGGGTGAACAAGTAAAAGAACACGGAACATTTGACGTTATTTTTATTGATGCAGCAAAAGGACAATATCGTCGCTTTTTTGACTTATATGAACCGTTATTAAACCCTGGTGGCGTAATTATTTCAGATAATGTTATGTACCATGGTCTTGTAACGACAAAAGAGAAAATTGAAAATAGACGTACACGTGGTTTAATCCGTCGTATTAAGACGTACAATGAATGGCTTATGAACCATGAAGGATATGATACAACGATTTTCCCAATTGGAGATGGAGTAGCTGTTAGTAAAAAGAGAGGATGACCAAGGTATGAAGAAACCTGAATTGTTAGTAACGCCAAGAGCGGTGGCGGATATCGAACCTCTTGCGAAAGCAGGAGCAGATGCAGTAATGATCGGTGAACAAAAGTTTGGTTTACGTTTAGCAGGGGAATTTTCACGTGAAGATGTAAAAAAATCTGTTAAAATTGCACATGAAAATGGTGTGAAAGTATACGTAGCAATGAATGCTATGTTCCATAATGATAAAGTAGAAGAATTAACAGATTACGTTGCATTTTTAAACGAAGTACATGTAGATGCAATTGTCTTCGGAGATCCAGCGGTATTAATGGCTGTTCGTGAAGTAGCACCAAATATGCAACTGCACTGGAATACAGAAACGACAGCAACAAATTGGTTCACTTGTAACTACTGGGGGCAAAGAGGAGCGAAGCGTGCTGTATTAGCTCGTGAGCTTAGCTTAGATGAAATTGTTGATTTAAAAGAAAATGCTGAAGTGGAACTTGAAGTGCAAATTCACGGTATGACTTGTATGTTCCAATCGAAGCGTTCGTTAGTAGGAAACTACTTTGAGTATCAAGGACGTAATCTTGACATTGAAAAGAAAAAATATGAAGAGAATATGTTCTTGTATGACCCAGAGCGTAACAATAAATATCCAATTTATGAAGATGAAAATGGTACTCACATTATGAGTCCGAATGATATTTGTTTCATCGATGAATTAGAGGAACTAATTGAGGCTGAAGTTGATAGCTTAAAAATCGATGGTGTACTAAAAAGCTCTGAATACATTATTGAAGTAACGAAGAAATATCGTCAAGCGATTGATTTGTGTGTGGAAGATCGTGATGCGTATTATGACGTGAAAGATGATCTATATAAAGAAATAGAAGAAATGCAACCAGTAAATCGTCCATTAGATACAGGATTCTTCTTTAAAGAAACGGTTTACTAAACGAGGAGGGTGTAGGAAATGACTGTACAAGAAATTTCACGAGTGATCGATGGCAAGCGCGTTATTGTGAAGAAACCTGAACTGTTAATCCCTGCGGGTAACTTAGAAAAATTAAAAGTAGCTATCCATTATGGGGCAGATGCTGTATATTTAGGTGGACAAGAATTTGGTCTTCGTTCTAATGCAGGTAACTTTACGCTAGAAGATATGGCAGAAGGCGTTGAATTTGCAAAGAAATATGGAGCGAAAATATACGTAACAACAAATATTTTCGCACATAATGAAAATATGGACGGGCTAGAGGAATATTTAAAAGGGATTGAAAAAGCTGGTGTAACGGGAATTATCGTTGCAGATCCGCTTATTATTGAGACGTGTAAACGTGTAGCGCCTTCTGTTGAGGTGCATTTAAGTACACAACAATCGCTATCCAACTGGAAAGCAGCACAGTATTGGAAAGAAGAAGGTTTACATCGTCTTGTATTAGCTCGTGAAGCAAGCTATGAAGAAATGAAAGAAATTAAAGACAAAGTGGACATTGAAATTGAAGCATTCGTCCATGGTGCAATGTGTATCGCATATTCAGGAAGATGTACATTAAGTAACCATATGACAGCGCGTGATTCTAACCGTGGTGGTTGTTGTCAATCTTGTCGCTGGGACTATGACTTAGTTCAAACGGTATCACAACATAAAGATGCAAAAGAGCTTCCTTTATTCCAAGAAGAAGATGCTCACTTTGCGATGAGTCCAAAAGATTTAAATTTAATCTTGTCAATTCCGAAAATGATTGAAATTGGAATTGATAGCTTAAAAGTTGAAGGACGTATGAAATCTATCCATTACGTAGCGACTGTAGCAACTGTATATCGCAAAGTAATTGATGCGTATTGTGCGGATCCGGATAACTTTGAGTTTAAACAACAATGGTTAGATGAGCTTGATAAATGTGCAAATCGTGATACAGCTCCTGCATTCTTTGAAGGGGTTCCAGGACATCAAGAGCAAATGTTTGGAAATCATAGTAAGAAAACAACGTATGATTTTGCTGGTTTAGTGTTAGATTATAATGAAGAAACGGGCATCGTAACGCTTGAGCAACGTAATCACTTCAAACCAGGACATGAAGTGGAGTTCTTTGGACCAGAAATAGAAAACTTTACGCAGACGGTGGAGAAAATTTGGGATGAGGATGGAAACGAATTAGATGCAGCGAGACATCCGTTGCAAATCGTGAAATTCAAAGTGGATCAACCAGTGTATGTGAATAATATGATGCGCAAAAACATACTTCAATAAGAAAGAGTGGTAGTCGAATGGGGACGAATAAGCCTGTTGTAATTGGAATCGCTGGTGGTTCAGGATCAGGAAAAACAAGTGTAACGAAAGCGATTTTTGACCATTTTAAAGGTCATTCCATTTTAATCTTGGAGCAAGATTATTATTACAAAGATCAAAGCCATTTACCGATGGAAGAGCGTTTAAAAACAAATTATGATCATCCGCTTGCGTTTGATAATGATCTGTTAATTGAACATTTGCAGCAGTTGCTTGCATATGAGCAAATTGATAAGCCTGTATATGACTATACATTGCATACGCGTTCAGAAGAAATTATTCCAGTTGAGCCGAAAGATGTAATCATTTTAGAAGGAATTCTTATTTTAGAAGACCCACGTCTTTGTGAGTTGATGGACATTAAGTTATTCGTTGATACAGATGCAGATCTTCGTATCCTGCGCCGCATGCAGCGTGATATTAAAGAGCGCGGTCGTACGATGGATTCAGTTATTGATCAATACGTAACTGTTGTGCGTCCAATGCACAATCAATTTATTGAGCCTTCTAAGAAATTTGCGGATATTATTATCCCTGAAGGTGGACAAAACCATGTTGCAATTGATATTATGGTGACAAAAATTGCAACAATTCTTGAACAAAAAGTAAATTTGTAATAGCATAGTAAAAGATATACGATAGGAAGGGATTTTTTCCCTTCCTATCGAATACAATGAAGCATGCAACCTCATCTATATATAGGTGAGGGCATATTTATATCAACTTTCCATACATATCTTCTTTAAAAGAAGAATTGGAAATACGGGGTTGTATGTGACAACTCCGCTAGTGCAAGGGTACTAGAAACCTCCGCTAACAATGGAAGCGGAGGAGTTTTCATATGGAACTCCTCTTTTTTCGGGGGATTGGTATATAAAAGGAGTGGAAAATATGTCAACAGAAAAAACATACCCTATGACGCAAGAGGGTAAGCAAAAATTAGAGAACGAAGTTGAGCAATTAAAAACAGTAAGACGTAAAGAAGTAGTAGAGCGTATTAAAATCGCGCGTAGCTTCGGCGATCTTTCTGAGAACTCTGAGTACGATGCAGCGAAAGATGAGCAAGCGTTCGTAGAAGGACGTATTACACAATTAGAAAACATGATTCGTAACGCAGTTATCATCGAAGATAATGGCGAAGAATCTACTGTCGTTACATTAGGTAAAACAGTAACATTTAAAGAATTACCAAATGGAGATGAAGAAGCTTACACAATCGTAGGTAGCGCGGAAGCTGACCCATTCGAAGGAAGAATTTCTAACGATTCTCCAATCGCAAAGAGCTTATTAGGTAAGCAAATTGGTGAGAAGGTAGCAATTCAAACACCAGGCGGAGAAATGCAAGTAGAGATTATCTCTGTTAAATAATAAAAATCACTCGTGTAAAAACGAGTGGTTTTTTTATTTGTATAAAAGGTTAAACACCTCGTCCAAACTATAATAGACGAGGTGTTTTTTTATGAAAATAAGACGGAGAATTACAGTTGTTTTAATTTGTTTTATATGTGTGATGTTTTTATTACTTTGTCGTTTACTCCAAATACAGATTATAGATACTGAATCTTTTACTGATCGAAATATTAATTTAATCGAAAGAAGCGTTACGCAACGAACACAATCACTTACAGTAGATAATGGAAGAGGACATTTTACAGATCGGAATGATAAAGAAATTGGTGAAGAGAAATACCCAGTTTTAATTATTTTTCCTTTTTTACAAATAAAAAATGACATGTTAAAGAAAATTGCGCATATCATTGGTGTGTCGAGACAAGAGATAAAAATACAAATGAAAGATAAAAAAAATGCATTTATACTCCAAAGAGGAAATGAGCCATTTCCTTTAGTACGAGAGCAGATGGAGAAGATTAATCAATTAAATGTATTGGGCATTGTAGCGGCTGAAGTTCGATTAAAACAAACTGGAGGGACAAATCATTTAGTGGGTGAAGTGGGGGAGAATGAACGAGAATTCCAAAAGCGATATGGAGAAGTAGAAAAAATTTCAAAACAAACGCCAATTGGTATTTCTGGATTACAGCAATCTTTTGATGAATTTTTATTAACTGATGGAGAGGCAAAAGTATTGTATCAAGTGGACCGGCAAGGAGAACCGATTTTTGGAAAACAGGCGAAATACACTTCGCCAGGAAATCCATTTTATCCAGTTACAATTCAAACTACTTTACATAAAGAGTTGCAGCAAAAAGCTGAAGAGACAATTGAAAAAAGTGAAATAAAGAAGGGGGGATTAGTATTACTTGATGTAAAAACAAATGAAATACTAGCGATGGTTAGCAAACCATCTTTACAGGTTAAAAACGAAAGATTATATAAAGCTACACTTGAAAATCAAATGTTAACACCGCATTTTCCTGGTTCTGTTTTTAAAACAGTAGTTGCAACGGCAGCGATTGATCAAAATATAAATGTATTGAATCGCACATTTAATTGTAATAAAGATTTATATGGTGAAAACGACCCACAAGTTTTGATGGGAACACTTAGTTTTAAAGGGAGCTTTGCTAGAAGCTGTAACAGGGCATTCTCACAGTTAGGTAACGAGCTAATACAAAAGGATAAGATGGTGTTAGAAACGTACGTAGCGGCTTTAGGAGCAGTTGGAAAGGTTGGTTGGAACGGTTCGGTATTTCATACATCGCGTTTCGAGCAAATGCCAGAGGAGAAGAGTGCTATTATCTGGGGGAGTGAGGAAAATAAGACTAGTAAAAAAGCGGTAGCGCAAACAGCAATTGGACAGAAAGATGTACGTATATCACCTCTAGCAATCGCTAATATGATGGCGACGATTGCTAGGAATGGAGAAAAAATGGAAGTGAAAGCTGTTAAAAAAATAGTGTATAAAAATGGAAGTGACTTTTTTACATTTGAAAACCATAAATTAAATGGAAAACAGCTTTCTTATGAAACAGTAAAAACATTACAAGAGTTATTAAGAGGCGTTGTAACAACAGAGAAAGGAACAGGAGCAGCATTCAGGTCGTTGCCACTAAGTGTCGCTGGAAAATCTGGGACAGCACAAACAGGGAAAGGAATGAAGGTCAATCGCTGGTTTGCAGGTTATTTTCCATATGAAAATCCAAGATATGCTTTAGTTGTCGTTGATATAGAAACGGACAGCAGTGTAAATAAAGTCACATCCATTTTCAAAGATATCGTAGAAGAAATCCATCGATTAGAGAATGAAAAGTAATCTTGCAATTCATAGTGAAATGTTTTCATTTCATGAAAATATTATTGTAAATGTTCAACCTTTCTAGATTTAATGTTACAATAGCAAGTATGAAAAACTGCATGGAGGTTTGAAGAATGGCAGGAGGATCTAGATTCCAACAGAAACAACAAAAACGTCGTCAAAACGGTGTTTTAAATATTGCAATCGCTATTGTATTAGTGGCAGTAGCTATTGTAGCATATCAATTGTTCGTTCCTGACACAAAAGAGCAAGCGTCTTCTAATGATAAAAAGGTAGCTCAGCAAACAACAAAAGAAAATAAAGCTGAGAAAGCTAAAGGTAAAGAAGAGACGAAGAAGGACGAACAAGAGAAGGCAGAGGCTAAGAAGAAGGAAGAAGAAGAGAAGCAAAAGGCTGAAGAAGAAAAGCAAAAAGCTGAAGAAGAAGCGAAAGCTAATGAGAAAGTGGCAGCTGAAAAAACACAGCCAAAGGCAACAGATGCTTATACGAAACCTTCTTGGAAGCCAGTAGGTACAGAGCAAGGTGCAACACCTGCGATGACGTTTAACAAAGGTACAGCAGATTGGAATGAGATGAATCAAGCGATTTCCGCTGCAATCGACGTTCCGGTAGAGCAATTAGTTATTCATAGAATCGGAAATAACGGTAAGAATAAAGCTTACGGCAACGTACAAGATAAGCAATCAGGTAAAAAATATTATGTAAATATTGATTGGGTAGAAAATGAGGGCTGGAAACCAGTGCTTGTTCAAACTCTAAACTAAAAAAGAGAAGCTCCTAGGAGCTTCTCTTTTTTAGTTAGCATAATTTCTTTAATTTAAAATGAACAACCGCGCTGTAATACGGTCTTTTGCTTTCGGGATCCATAACCATTTGATGCGAGATGTGATGAACTTCAAGCATAAGTGCTTTATTATTATCAATTTGTTCACTAATTTTTCTTTCTAAGGAAGCTAAGTCTCCCGCTTCAAAAAATTCTATTTTATCTTCTAACATTTCAAAGGTAAATGACATGAAGATGCCCCCTCTCCTATGTAATCAACTACAGTGTAACAAAGAAAAGAAGGAAATACCACGTGCATTTCAATTGACATTTTTAGAAAGAGGGAATATCATACTGATAAAACCGATAAGAAAAAGGGGAATTTTTATGGGCACAGAATTTAATGGTTTATTTGATGAGTGGGCTCATACGTACGACTCATTCGTACAAGGCGAAGATATACAATATAAAGAAGTTTTCGCCCATTATGAGGACATTTTAGAGGATGTAGTTAACAAGTCATTTGGTAACGTATTAGAATTTGGTGTTGGTACTGGCAATTTAACAAATAAATTATTACTTGCCGGTCGTACAGTTTACGGTATAGAACCGTCGCGTGAAATGCGCATGATTGCAAAAGAGAAATTGCCAAAGGAATTTTCTATTACAGAAGGTGATTTTCTTTCGTTTGAAGTTCCGAATTCAGTTGATACCATTGTAAGCACCTATGCATTTCATCATTTAACAGATGATGAAAAAAATGTAGCTGTTGCGAAGTATAGTCAATTGCTAAACAAAGGTGGTAAAATAGTGTTTGCTGATACGATATTTGCAGATCAAGATGCATATGATAAAACTGTTGAAACAGCAAAACAAAGAGGTTTTCACCAGTTAGCAAACGATTTGCAAACGGAATACTATACACGTATTCCAATCATGCAGACTATATTTGAAAACAATGGCTTCCATGTAACGTTTACGAGATTAAATCATTTCGTTTGGGTAATGGAGGCAACTAAGCAATAGAAAGAGGGATTAGATTGAGAATTGCTGTAATTGGAGCAATGGAAGAAGAAGTACGTATTTTACGTGACAAATTAGAACAAGCAAAAACAGAAACGGTTGCGGGTTGTGAATTTACGAAAGGACTATTAGCAGGACATGAAGTAATCTTGTTAAAGTCTGGTATTGGTAAAGTAAATGCAGCGATGTCAACGACAATTTTATTAGAAAAATATAAGCCTGAAAAAGTAATTAATACTGGTTCAGCTGGTGGATTCCATCATTCTCTAAATGTTGGAGATGTAGTTATTTCAACAGAAGTTCGTCACCATGACGTAGATGTAACAGCATTTAACTATGAATATGGTCAAGTACCAGGAATGCCACCTGGATTTAAAGCTGATGAGGCATTAGTTGCATTAGCTGAGAAATGTATGCAAGCTGAAGAGAATATTCAAGTTGTAAAAGGTATGATTGCAACAGGTGATTCATTTATGAGTGATCCGAACCGCGTTGCAGCAATTCGTGATAAATTTGAAAATCTTTATGCAGTAGAAATGGAAGCGGCAGCTGTTGCACAAGTGTGCCACCAATACGAAGTTCCGTTTGTTATCATCCGCGCACTTTCCGATATTGCTGGTAAAGAATCAAATGTTTCATTTGATCAATTTTTAGATCAAGCAGCCCTTCATTCTACAAACTTTATCGTAAAAGTACTAGAAGAGTTAAAGTAATGTAACAAAAAGGCAACTGTCTCATATAAAGAAAATACATACAGTTGCCTTTTCTTTATTGGCAAATAAGGGGGAGAACACGATGAATGTATATCGTGGAGTTCATGAGTTAATTGGTCATACACCAATTGTAGAAATTACTCGGTTTTCACTTCCAGAAGGGGTCCGTTTATTTGCGAAGCTTGAATTTTATAACCCAGGCGGAAGCGTTAAGGATCGTTTAGGAAGAGAATTAATCGAAGACGCGCTAGAAAAAGGGCTTGTCACGCAGGGTGGAACAATTATTGAACCGACTGCTGGAAATACTGGTATTGGACTGGCACTTGCAGCGTTAGAACATGATTTACGCGTTATTGTTTGTGTACCAGAGAAATTTAGTATTGAGAAACAAGAATTAATGAAAGCGCTAGGCGCAACAGTCGTGCATACACCGACTGAACAAGGAATGACCGGAGCAATTGCAAAAGCAAAAGAGTTAGTAAATGAAATACCGAATTCATACTCTCCAAGTCAGTTTGCGAATGAAGCAAACCCACGTGCTTATTTCAAAACATTAGGTCCTGAACTTTGGAATGCATTGAATGGAGAGATTAACATATTTGTTGCTGGAGCAGGAACCGGCGGTACATTCATGGGAACTGCATCTTATTTGAAAGAAAAAAATATAGATATTAAAACAGTTATTGTAGAACCAGAAGGATCTATTTTAAATGGTGGTAAAGCTGGTTCACATGAAACAGAAGGAATTGGTCTTGAATTTATTCCACCATTTTTGAAAACATCTTATTTTGATGAAATTCATACGATTTCTGATCGAAATGCATTTTTACGAGTAAAAGAATTAGCGCAAAAAGAAGGACTTTTAGTTGGGAGCTCTTCAGGAGCAGCATTTCATGCAAGTTTACTGGAGGCAGAGAAAGCAACACCAGGTACAAATATTGTAACGATTTTTCCTGATAGTAGTGAGCGCTATTTAAGTAAAGACATATACAAAGGATGGGAATAAAAAATGAGAGCAAAGACAAAGTTAATTCATGGTATTCGCATAGGAGAACCTTCAACTGGATCTGTAAACGTACCGATTTATCAAACAAGTACGTATAAACAAGAAGCAGTTGGTAAGCATCAAGGATATGAATATTCACGTACAGGCAACCCAACACGAGCAGCTTTAGAAGAAATGATTGCCGTATTAGAAAACGGTCATGCTGGATTTGCATTTGGTTCGGGAATGGCTGCTATTACAGCAACAATTATGTTGTTCTCAAAAGGTGATCACGTTATTTTAACAGATGATGTTTATGGGGGAACGTATCGTGTTATTACGAAAGTATTAAACCGCTTCGGTATTGAGCATACATTTGTAGATACAACAAACTTAGAGGAAGTTGTAGAAGCAATTCGTCCAAATACGAAAGCGATCTATGTGGAAACACCAACGAATCCACTACTAAAAATTACTGATATTAAGAAAATATCTACTCTTGCTAAAGAGAAAGATTTATTAACAATTATTGATAATACATTCATGACGCCATATTGGCAGTCGCCGATTTCTTTAGGAGCAGACATTGTACTTCATAGTGCAACGAAATATTTAGGAGGTCATAGTGACGTAGTTGCAGGTCTAGTAGTGGTAAATAGCCCACAACTAGCAGAAGACCTTCACTTTGTACAAAACTCAACGGGAGGTATTCTTGGACCACAAGATAGCTTCTTACTACTTCGCGGTTTAAAAACGTTAGGAATTCGTATGGAAGAACATGAAACGAATTCACGCGCAATTGCTGAATTCTTAAATAATCATCCAAAAGTAAATAAAGTATATTATCCAGGCCTTGAATCACATCAAAACCATGAATTAGCAACAGAACAAGCAAACGGATTTGGTGCTATCATCTCATTTGATGTAGATAGTGAGGAAACATTGAATAAAGTACTTGAGAAACTGCAATACTTTACACTTGCTGAAAGCCTAGGAGCAGTCGAAAGTTTAATTTCTATCCCATCTCAAATGACACATGCATCAATTCCAGCAGATCGTCGTAAAGAATTAGGAATTACAGATACATTAATTCGTATCTCTGTCGGAATTGAAGATGGTGAAGATTTAATTGAAGATTTAGCACAAGCGCTAGCATAATAAAAATGCACTGCTAATGTGGAGCAGTGCATTTTTATTATGTTTATTTGTGAAATATTTCACAAATTAGACATACACAAATGAAATGATTTCATGTATATTGAATTCATGAAATGTTATTCACGAATAAATTTGTGAAATATTTCACAAACAATGGGATTCATGTAGGACGGTAACTCTATTTTTTTTCGCTAATCGGGACTTCTTATGACCTATAGGGACTTATAAAGACCGTGATAACAGAATAGGAGGAAATTTACATGGTAGTCAAAGAGAAAGTTGTAAATGAAATGCAAGAGGTAAAAGAGATGATTGATACGTTAGTAAATAACGGTCAAGAAGCTTTACAAGCATTAGAAAGTTTTACACAAGAACAGATTGACAACATTGTTCATGAAATGGCACTAGCAGGTGTTGATCAACATATGTCGCTTGCAAAATTGGCTGTTGAAGAAACAGGCCGTGGTGTCTATGAAGACAAATGCATAAAAAATATTTTTGCCACTGAATATATTTGGCATAGTATAAAGCAAGATAAAACGGTAGGAGTTATTCATGAAGATCCTCATGAAGAAATAATAGAAATTGCGGAACCAGTCGGTGTAGTAGCTGGAGTAACGCCAGTAACGAATCCAACGTCAACAACAATGTTTAAAGCATTAATCGCGATAAAAACGAGAAATCCAATTATTTTCGCATTTCATCCTTCTGCACAAAATTGTTCCGTTGCAGCGGCCAAAACAGTATATGATGCAGCGGTGAAGGCGGGTGCGCCAAAGCATTGTATTCAATGGATTGAAAGACCATCTGTCGAAGCAACGAAACAATTAATGAACCATGATGGTGTCGCACTCGTTCTAGCAACTGGAGGCGCTGGTATGGTGAAATCGGCTTATTCTACTGGTAAACCAGCACTAGGTGTAGGTCCTGGTAATGTACCGTGTTATATAGAGAAATCAGCACATGTAAAACGAGCTGCTAATGATTTAATTTTATCGAAAACATTTGATAACGGTATGATTTGTGCATCGGAACAGGCAATCATTATCGATAAAGAAATTTATGATGATGTCAAAACAGAAATGATTGCAAATAATTGTTACTTTGTAACAGAGGAGGAGAGAAAGAAATTAGAAAAGCTCGTTATAAATGAAAATACATGTGCAGTAAATAGTGATATTGTAGGGAAAACTGCACAGTATATTGCCGAATTAGTTGGGATTACTGTGCCTGAACATACAAAAATACTTGTAGCTGAAATTAAAGGAATTGGGGCAGCGTATCCACTATCTCGTGAGAAACTGAGCCCAGTATTAGCTTGTGTAAAAGCGAATTCATTAGAAGAAGGATTTACATATTGCGAAGAAATGTTGAATCTTGGAGGTTTAGGGCATTCAGCAGTCATTCATTCTACAAATAAAGAAGTACAAAAACAATTTGGTTTACGTATGAAAGCTTGCCGTCTTATTGTAAATGCACCTTCATCACAAGGCGGAATAGGTGACATATATAATGGGTTTATTCCATCGCTTACACTTGGTTGTGGTTCATATGGGAAAAACTCAGTTTCTCAAAACGTAACAGCGACTCATTTATTAAATATAAAAAGGCTGGCAAATAGAAAAAAGAATATGCAGTGGTTCAAGTTGCCACCAAAAATTTATTTTGAAAAACATGCTACGGCGTATTTAGCAAATATGCCTAATATTTCACGCGCATTTATTGTAACGGATCCAGGAATGGTTGAGCACGGCTATGTAGACACAGTTACGCACTATTTACGTAAGCATGCAAATGATGTGAAAGTTGAAGTGTTCTTTGAGGTCGAGCCAGATCCGTCAGATGAAACTGTTTTTAAAGGTGCGGAAATGATGAGAAGCTTTAAGCCTGATGTAATTATTGCACTTGGTGGCGGTTCAGCTATGGATGCGGCAAAAGGGATGTGGTTATTCTATGAGCATCCAGAAACATCATTCTATGGCATTAAACAGAAATTTTTAGATATAAGAAAACGTACATGTAAATATCCGGAATTAGGAAATAAAGCGCAGTTTGTTGCCATTCCAACAACATCAGGAACAGGGTCAGAAGTGACACCATTTGCGGTTATTACAGATAAGAAAAATAATATAAAGTATCCGCTTGCAGATTATGAATTAACACCAGATGTAGCGATTGTTGATCCGCAATTTGTAATGACAGTACCACCACATGTAACAGCAGATACTGGTATGGATGTTTTAACACATGCAATTGAGGCGTATGTGTCTGTTATGGCAAATGACTATACAGATGGATTAGCATTAAAAGCTATTGATCTCGTATTCAAATATTTACCGAGAGCATATAAAGATGGAAATGATGAAGAAGCAAGAGAAAAAATGCATAACGCTTCTGCAATTGCAGGGATGGCATTTGCAAATGCTTTCCTCGGTATTAATCACAGCTTAGCACATAAGATTGGACCAGAATTCCATATTCCGCACGGACGCGCAAATGCCATTCTAATGCCGCACGTAGTCCGCTATAATGCTATTAAGCCAAGAAAACACGCATTGTTCCCAAAATATGAGTACTTTGTGGCAGATGAAAGATATGCACATATAGCGAGAATGCTCGGGCTTCCAGCAAGTTCGGCAGCAGAAGGGGTGGAATCACTTGTCCAAGCAATTATTGAGCTTGGAAAAAGCTTGAATATTAATATGAGTATTATGGGGCAAGGAGTCGATAAAGAGAAATTTGAAGAGGTTGTTGGAGTATTAGCAGAACGGGCTTTTGAAGACCAATGTACAACAGCTAATCCGAAATTACCGCTCATTTCAGAGTTGAAAGAAATTTATATGGAAGCATATAAAGGTGTGGAATAGATAGGAAAGAGTCGCAATTAAGCGGCTCTTTTTCTTTTGGAAAACATCTCCCCGAATGGCTGCATTTACTTGTCTTTCAGTTTCATAGAATATGATACAGTGAAATGGAGGAGTGAGAATATGATGAAAGAATTACAAGGGAAAATAGAAGATTATACTCGGTTCGGACAGATCCTTCTCGCTGTAAGCACATTGTTAATGGTTGGCTTATTGATTCCGAATGGAGCAAAAGAAACGATACAATTTTTTGTTATGATGGGGAGCATCGTTATATTTTTAAGTTTATCGTTCTTTTTCTTTCAGCGTGTAAAAGTGATGCGTGACCAGTTGGAGGAAAATGAATGTGAGTAATAGTATTAAATAGAGCGCTACAAAAAGAAAGGATCTTTTTGTAGCGCTTTTTGTTTTTTTTTGAAGAAAATGTATGCGTTTTTGTTGACAATGATAATCCTTATCAATTAAAGTAGAATAGTAGTTAATGATTATCATTATCAATTAGAGGTGGAAGAATGAAAAAGTCTATTACGCTATTTACAGCGATTTTATCTGTTTTTTTCTTATTAATAGGTTGCAATGCAAAGGGAAACGACAAAGCGTCTGCAACCAAAACAGAAAAAGGAAAAGAAAAAATCGAAATTACCGACCTATCGGGAAGAAAGGTAACATTCGATAAAACACCAGAGAGCTTTGCAACATTAAGTATGGGTGATATGGATATTATTCATGCTTTAGGCGGAAAGATTATAGGTCGTCCAGATACGAAATTAACTCTTCCGGAGGAGTTAAAGAAAGCGCAAGTAATTGGGAATGCACATCAGCCGAATTTTGAGCAAATTGCTAGCTTAAAGCCAGATGTACTTGTTGCTAACAATGGATTCCAAAAGAATGTTCCAACGGTTGAAGGTCAAGGGACGAAAGTAGTCATTTCTACTGCAAATTCTGTACAAGATATTCAAAAGAATATTGAAATATACGGAGCAGTAATGAAGAAAGAAGATAAAGCAAAAGAACTGAATCAAAAAATGAATGATCAAATGAAGAAATATGAGAAAAAGAGTGATGTGAAAGCATTGCTAGTGTATGGAGCACCAGGAACTTATTTAGCAGCATTACCAACATCTCTGTCAGGTGACATTTTAGAGAAAACGGGCGGAAAAAATATTGCAGCTGGTTTTCCAGAAATGAAAGAATATCCGCAATATGCACAGCTAAGTGTAGAACGTATTATTGAGGCGAATCCAGATGTAATTTATTTAATTACACACGGAGACCCGAATAGCGTGAAAAAAGCATTTGAAGGCGAAATGATGAAAAATGAAGCGTGGAAAAATTTAGATGCAGTAAAACAAAATCGTGTAGTTATTTTACCACCAGACTTATTTGGATCAAATCCTGGAACAAAAGTAACAGAAGCTATGGACTTTATGTATAAAAGTATACAAGATGTAAGGAAATGATAAGTATGGAGAGTAATGAAGTAGTAAGAGAAAAGGAACATCCTTTTGCGAAAAAAAGATGGGGAATAGCAGTTATTTTAGTCGTATTAACGATTCTAGGTCTTTTTTACGGTCTTTTCGCGGGAAGTTTATCCTTTTCTTTACGAGACATCCTAACAGGGATGCAAGATGAAGGTTCGATAGTTCATCGAATTGTATGGGATCTTCGTATACCAAGGGTGCTCGTTGGATTTATAGTAGGAACGTGTTTAGCGACATCAGGTGCATTATTGCAAGGGGTTATGAGAAACCCTCTTGCAGACCCTGGTATTATCGGGGTTTCATCTGGAGCGGGTCTTGTAGCAATTATAATTATGATTTTATTTCCTCAGCACATGGCTTTTTTACCGCTAGGGGCGTTTTTAGGAGCTTTCATCACAGCAATGGTCATCTATGCTTTATCATGGCAAAAAGGGGCACCACCTTCAAGAATTGTCTTAGTAGGTGTGTCGATTAATGCATTGATTGGTGCAGCAACGTCAGCATTAATGTTATTACATAGTGACAAAGTACAATCTGTTTTACCGTGGTTAGCTGGTGGCATTGGTGGTGTAAGCTGGGCACATTTAAATATGATTATTTATTATGCGATATTTGCTATTATATTAGCCTTCTTTGGTATTAAGCATATTCGAGTATTAATGCTTGGAGATGAAATAGCAAAGTTATTAGGACATAACGTGGAAAAAAGTCGTTTTTATTTAATCGTAGTAAGTACATTATTAGCTGGAATAGCAGTTAGTGTTTCTGGACTTATTGGGTTTGTCGGTCTTGTTGTACCGCATATGCTACGTTTATTAGTTGGAAATGATTATAAATATTTGCTGCCTCTATCATGTCTTGGCGGCGGGGTATTACTTGTTTTTGCGGATGCGATAGCTCGAAGTTGGTTCGATCCAATCGAATTGCCTGTTGGTATTTTATTATCCTTCTTAGGTGGTCCGTTCTTCTTATATTTAATTCATAGAGGAGGAAAACAACGTGATTTCCGTTGAAAAAGTGTTTTACGCACATTCTGAAAGATTTCAAATGCAAAATATGAATGTACATATTAAAGCTGGAGAAGTTGTTAGTTTAATTGGACCGAATGGATCGGGGAAATCTACTTTGCTTCGTTTAATGGCAAGGCTACTTAAACAAAGCGAAGGGGAAATCATTTTAGATGGGAAAAATATTCATACGATGAAGAGTGCCGATGTAGCGAAGCAATTAGCGATGTTACCACAAATGCATGATCATCAATTAGGTTTAACAGTGAAAGAATTAATTGAATTTGGAAGAGGCCCCCATAAATCATGGAGTGTTCGCTTAAATAAAGAAGATGAAGAAATTGTTAATTGGGCATTGTCTGTTACAAATCTTGAAGGGTATGAATATCGTCTTTTACAATCTTTATCAGGAGGAGAAAGGCAGCGTGCTTGGATTGCAATGACGCTAGCACAACGCACGAATGTTTTATTATTAGATGAGCCAACAACTTTTTTAGATATCGTTCATCAGTTGGAAGTAATGGAACTTGTGAAACGATTAAATGAGGAGTTTGGTATGACAATTGTAATGGTTTTACATGACATTAACCAAGCTACTCAATATAGTGATCGTTTACTCGTATTAAAGCGAGGGGAGATTCAGTATGACGGTGTACCAGAAGAAGTATTATGTCATGAAATGTTTCAATATGTATTTGGTATAGAAGTGGATATTTTTCAAGGAAGTGACAAACCATTTTTTACACCGAAACGAATTTCTAAAAAAGGAGAAGAGCGATGCATACAGAAGAGCGTATTACCACTGAGTTAGTAAGAGAATTTGTTATGGCAGCTCACGGAAATTTAGAAAAAGTACAGGAACTGTTGGTTGAATCGCCCAGCTTACTTCATGCCTCTTACAATTGGGGCGGATCAGATTGGGAAAGTGCCTTAGGAGCATCGGCACATGTAGGTCGTAAAGATATTGCTCTTTATTTACTGGAAAAGGGTGCTCGCATGGATATTTTTGCTGCAGCTATGCTTGGAGAGTTAGAAGTTGTACAAGCTATTTTAGTAGCACAACCAGAAGCATTACGTGCATCTGGCCCACATGGTATTTCCCTTCTTCAACATGCGCGAATGGGTGGAGAAAAAGCACAGCGTGTGTTTGATTACTTAACAGTGCTCTCTTAATGACCGCAAAAGTTCTTATGTGCGGTAAACTTTTCACTTTCAAATAATTGAAAAGTTTACCGCCCGTTAGAACGGGATAAGTATCTAGTATATTTGAAAATCCTACACCCCCCTCAATTGTAGTTTTCTTTGTACTAGTTATGATATGGATGCAGTAGACAATATTTGTCTACTGCTTTTTTTATCGGGTAAAAGAATGAACATTCTGCATTTTTTGTTTCGTTCATTTATAATAGGTAGTAATACTTATTATACATGTAAAATATGGTCGTGAAATAAAGAACACATTAGTGGGAAGGAGTGCAGAAATGTTTCATACAGATCGTTTACAAGTTCGCAAATATACAATGGATGATTTACAGTTCTACGCTTCACTATGGGGAAACGAGAAGGTAATGCGCTATATTGGAAATGGAACGTTAAAAACATATATGCAATGCAAAAAAAGCTTGGAGGAGTGGGTAATTCCTAATTATAAAAATGGTCTCGGTTTATTTGTAATGATTGAAAGGGAAACGGGAATACGAATTGGTCATGCGGGACTAGTAAAGCAGAAGATAGATGGAAAAGAGGAAATTGAAATTGGTTATTGGTTACTTCCTCAGTATTGGGGAAAAGGGTATGCGAAAGAAGCAGCTGCGGCATTTCGAGACTACGGTTTCCAAGCATTACAAATGAATAAATTAATTTCTCTTATTAATCCGAACCATCCCGCCTCAATATTTGTTGCTAGAAAAACAGGGCTTAGTTATGAGAAAACAACTTCATTTCAGGGGATGGATGTTCTTGTTTATTCGATTAAGCGAGTTGGATGAAAAAAGGTAAATTGCATCTTTTGAAGAATGGTATATAAAAATAAAGGGGGGATTACATGTATATTTACCATAATGGGCTTATTATCCGTGAAGGAACGAATGGAGTACCAGCATATGCAATTAAAACTTTATTTGAAGATGCCGGTTGGAGTAATGATAATATCCCTTCTTGGCAAATTGAAAAATTTACGCTTGCATTTGAAAATTCAACATGGGCTTTCACAATTTGGGATGAAGAAGAAATGGTTGCGATGGTTAGAGTGATTTCTGATCAAATGATGGTTGCTAACATAGTAAATTTGGTTGTGAAGTGTGAGTATAGGGGGAAAGGATTGGGTAAGAAACTTGTAGCTCTTTGTTTACAAAAGCTTCCCCATGGTGATTGGTTTGCACATACATCTGCGAACAATTTTGATTTTTATAGAAGTTGTGGATTTGAAGTTAGAGAGTTATCCAGAAATGGTACATGTGCGTATTATGGATACCAAATCGCAAAAAGAGATGGTCATCGGTAAATGGGTGAAAAGTAAAGAAATACAGTTATAAGTATTTCTAATTATTTTTTGTAATAGAAAATGAATTAAGACTCATTTCATGATAAAATGAAAGAAAATTCAGTTTATTATTAGGGGGATAAAAATGAGTATAAAAGTTGGGGAAGTATTTAAATATGAAAGAAGATTTACTGAGGAAGAAGTTTTCGAATTTGCAAATATTACAGGTGATAAAGGGAGACATCATATGGAATATGATGAGAATGGCCGATTAATGGTTCATGGTTTATTGACTGCTAGCATTGGAACGAAAGTAGGCGAAGAGTTACATTACATAGCAAGAGAATTAGTAAGTGAGTTTATTAGACCAGTTTTTACAGGGGATACGATTACTTGTGAATTAACTTTAACAAATATAGAGCAAATGGAAGGGTATAAAAAAGTTTCAATCGAATCAGTTTATCGCAATCAACATGAAAAGACGGTGCTAGTTGGGACAAGTTACGGGATTATACGAGAATAAAAAAGAAGCCTGTTTGAAGCAGGCTTCTTTTTTATTGATTAGTAAACGCGTTTTCGATTCTCCGCATGACTAGAGATAAGTAATAGTGCGGATTCTTTTCCTACATTACGAACAATATGTGGAACGCATGCATTCCAAGAGAAAGAATCACCTTCTTCTACAATTGCAATATCTTCACCATGTTGAACTTCTAGCTTTCCGCGTAATAAAAGATGACACTCTTCACCTTCATGGGCATTTGGTGAGTTTTCTTTCGGAAACCCGGCAGGAATTTCTACGAGATTCAGGCGAAGGCCACCTTGCTCCGCAACATGTTCAATTCTTTGCTCATCTTTGCCGTATACACTGTATTTTCGTTCTTCTTTTTTAACAATTTTCAATCGATCTTTTTGTTCTAACAATAAATAGGGAAGGGGAACGTTTAAAAAATTTGAGATCGTTTCTAACGTTGAGATAGATGGTGATGTTTTATTATTTTCAACCTGACTCATAAAGCCTTTAGAAAGACCTGTTCCTTCACAAATTTTTGCAATTGTTATGCCTCTACGTTGACGAATTTCACGTATTGCAGAACCAATATTCATAAAATCAAGCTCCTTTTTGTAAACAACTATTTGTATCATAGCAAAAAAAATATATTTTTTCCCAATGAAAATGAATTGACGAATAAAAAAAATTAGTGTATGTTTTGTAATGTGAATAAAAGTTTTATATAAGAAAACTATAAAGGAGAGAAAGAAATGAATCAACATATTGGTAACTTAATTATTCGTATCGTGTTAGGGGTAACGTTCTTTATGCACGGTTTAACAAAATTCCAATCAGGAATTGACAATATTGCAGGGTGGTTTACAAGCATTGGTTTACCAGGAGGACTGGCATACGGTGTAGCAACATTTGAATTAGTTGGAGGCCTATTATTAATTCTAGGTTTAGGTGTAAGATATATTGGATTATTATTTGCACTTGTTATGGTTGGGGCAATCGTAAAAGTGAAATGGTCAGCTGGTTTATTGGGAGATGGAAAAAATCCTGGTTTCGAATTAGAACTTGCATTATTAGCAATGGGTGCATACTTATTTGTTGCAAAAGCTGATGGTTTTGTAGATAATTTCTTAAAAGAAAAAATGTCAAAGAAGAACTAATTTAAATGGGGGGGCTAACAAGATGAGTTTTCAACTTCATCCCGATACAACACTTGATGTTGTTCATTTATACGTATCTAATGTAAAGAAATCACTAGAGTTTTATACGGAAGTACTAAGTATGAAGGTGCTAAAAGAAGAAGAAGCAGTCGTTACATTTGGGAATGAAAATGATGAACCACTTCTTATCATTGAAGAAAAGAAAGAAGCTTTTCCGAAGCAAAGAGCAAGAACAGGGTTATATCATTACGCAATTTTATTACCAAGTAGGCAGGATTTAGCGAATGTTCTTCGTCATCTTGTAGAGATGGTATATCCACTACATGGTGGAGCCGATCATTACTTTAGTGAAGCTCTTTATTTAGCTGATCCAGATGGAAATGGGATTGAAATTTATCATGATCGACAAAAAGAAGTTTGGCGTGATGAGAATGGAGAACTCCCATTTGTTAGTAACCCGTTAGCTGGTGAAGAATTATTACAGCAAGGAAGTACATGGAATGGATTTCCAGCTGGTACTGTGATGGGGCATATTCATTTCCATGTAGCTGATTTAGAGGAAGCGAAACGTTTCTATGTTGATGGTCTTGGTTTTGAAATAACGATCCCAGCTCGTAATGGAGCGTTGTTCGTATCAGCAGGTGGTTATCATCATCATATCGGTTTAAATACGTGGCAAGGTGAAGGGGTACCACCGCAAATGCCAGGTTCTGTTGGTTTGAAATATTTCACAATTGTACTAGCGGATGAAAAACAAAAAGAGCAAGTATGTGAAAGCTTAAAAAATATTGGCAAAATTGCTACGTACAAAGATGGAATATTACAAGTCGAGGATCCATTTGGACATTGTATCCATTTCAAAATAAAAAGAGAAGCCTAAAAAGGCTTCTCTTTTTTTATTTTCTTATAATTGCATTTTCGTTTTGTAAAAATAGTTCATCAAATTGTTTTGCAAGCTCAAAATCTAGTTTCGTTAAACCTTTTGCATTCCAAGATGACAAAGTAATAATAACTGCTTTATACTGGATAAGGATAAATGGATGGTGATTATGTTCTTCTGATAGTTTGGCGGCTTCAGAGACAAATTCGACTCCTTTTAAGTAGTCGGAAAACATATATTTTCGTTCAATCCATTTCTCATCTTTTACCATCCATTTATCTACCTTCAATAACTCCTCGCGAACTTCTTCTTCAGTTAATCTTAGCATCATTTCTCACACCCTTTACTGGAAGTAACGTAAGACCATTGTTAATAAGGCGTGTTACAGCTTCGTCAGTTGTGAAAGTAGAAAGTTGATGTAGTAATGCTGCAGATGTTTCATGCCCTTTGTTATGCTCTAAAAGTAATTCTAATATTTCAAGGCGAAGCAGCCATTCTTTCGCATAAAATGTATTTAATACTTCTTGAATTGCTACTAATTGATCGATATGCGCGTCGTGTAAAATCCCCTCACTTCGAATATCTCGAACTGTTTGATACATACGTTCAAGTTCATTCAGTACAAGTGGAGCAGGAATTTCTTGAACTTCTTCATCCATTGGGAAAAATGCTGCTGCATCTGCGGCACCTGGGAATACTGAAGTGATTTGTGAGCCAACAGCCATATCAAATGCGCCCCATGAAGCATCAAATAGTAAACGATCTTTATAAGTAACTGTACAATCTATAAACGAGATAAGGGCAATTTTATTATCATTCTTTACAATATCAGTTACTGTTCCTTTTACATGAATGTCACTTGCAAAAGTAAAATCTGCGCTGTTTCCAATTGTAATGCCTAATGAATGTAACTTTTCTTCTGTACAATCTTCTAGTGCGATATTACCATTTAGTAATCCGATCGGTGTCCCGAATCCATCACTGTGTACAGAGGTAGAATGATTTGCCAACTGCTTATTATGAATTGCTAATGCAGTTGGAGAGCTTGTTCGCATGTAAATGACTTCGCCGGCATCATTTTTAATTGTTTCTGTAAATGTGCCCGTAATTTGTAATCCGCTACTTAACTCAGTTGTGGCATGATTTTCGGAGTGAATTGCTTTTTCTAATCCTTCTGTGCCACCTGTTTTGAATGCCATCGTTTCAGAGAACGTCTCAAGCGCCTCAGTTAACTCTTCAAATGATTGACAAACAAATAGCTGTGGTTGCATTTTTGTCACATCATAAGTTGTCCCTGTGCAAGCTTCAATTGAGAAAGGAACTTTTTCTACAGCATCTGTTAAGCAATGTTTGCTTTCGCCGACAGAGGAAAGAAGACCAGCACCGTAAATTTTTGGATCGTCAATATTTCCAATTAATCCGTACTCCACTGTCCACCAGAAAAGACGTGAAATTTGTTCAGCTTCTGATAAACCAGAAACTAAGTTTTGTTTTTCAATTACAGCATTTTCAGCAGCCTTAACTTCATCAGGAGTAGAAGTAGGGCTTTCTTTGACAATCGTTAATGTACGAACAGCTTCAAATGCATCATGTTCTTCTTTTGTAGAGAAAGCTTTTGCACCAATTTGCCCAAAACGTTTCACATATTTTGCATATGTAGGATCAAGTAAAATCGGTGCGTGTCCTGCCGCTTCGTGTACAATATCTGGAGCTGGTGTGTACTCGATATTTTCTACTTTACGAATATCTGTTGCAATTGGTAGTAATCCGTTCCCCTGAAAATCGAAAAATGCGACGCCAGGAATAAGGCCATCAATTGTTACAGCTCCCCAGCCGCTTGGTGCTAAGCATTCATTCATTTCTTCTACCTTTGGAATTGCATCTATATTAATACCAGATGATTGTAGTCCATTCACATAGGCTGGATGGGCAACGTCTTTTAAGAAGCTATGATTTTGTCTCATAATGTAACGCCACACAGCGTGATTCACCGGTGTGTATTGATCATAATGTTGTGTGGATACGAATGGTTTTAAATGCGATGGGATTTCTATTTTCTTTGTCATTTAGACATCCTCCTTGTTTTCTATAAAATTGAATATGAGTTTCGTATAGCTTATATCACCCCCTTTCAAATTGTAAGCGCTTATAAAATTTTATCATAAGATTCGGAATTATTTAACATTTGTTTCTTTGAGAAATAGAAAAAGCCCCTATCGGAACATCCGATAGGGGCGAAAGAATCGCGGTACCACCCTATTTGTAAGTGAAAATACACTTACATCTCAATTCATGATAACGGAAAAACTCCGTCTTTTCCTTCATGCATAAAAGCACTACGAAAAAGAAGCTCCAGAATTGTAATTCGTACTTATATATGTGCTAATTTCCACCGACCACTAGCTCTCTGTAACAGGGATATAATATACTACTGCGATTCTTTCAATGCGTATATATGAAGTTGTATAAAAGGGAAGGACGCAAAAAAGCCCCTATCGGAAAATCCGATAGGGACGATAAAAATCGCGGTACCACCCTAATTGTAAACATAAAAATTGTTTACCACTCACTTTAAGATAACGGAAAGATCCGTCTTCCTCTTCATGCACTATGTGCACTACGGGAAAGAAGCTCCAGAATTGTAATTCACGCTTGTATATGTACTGATTTACACCAACCATCAGTTCTCTAAGACAGGGATATAAGTCGCTACTAGTATTCCTTCAAAGCCGATATATAATTCGTTCAACTAAACTATGTTTCGTATTATAAAACTATTTTTAAAAGATTGTCAACAATAATTTAATTATTTTACTTCTAAATCAACATTCAAATTAGATGTATTTCCAGCGGCATCAGTTGCTACAATGTGAATTGTATTCTTTCCTTGCTGTAATTGACTACGATCGAAATAAATTTCGTAGTTTTTCTCCCAATGGTTCAGGAATGCATTTTCCCATGTACCATTCCCGTTAATTTCATATTGTATCGTGACAGGATGCCCTGGAGCAACCCATCCGGATTCTGTCATCCAATCTAACAGTATATCAGTTACTTTCCCTCTAATTATGAGATTTTCTTGATCAACTTCGTGTGTTAATTTAGGTGCAGTGCGGTCGACAAACACAGCCCCTGTTTGTTTCGTTTCTCCACCAGAATTAGAAGCAACAGCTTCAATTTGGTATAAGCCGTCAGGCAGAGGGGATCCACCAACTTTTGTACCATTCCATTTGAAAGATTTATAACCTGGTGTTTCATTTTTACCTTGATAAACGATACCTTGATAGGTTACTCGGTCTTTCGTAATTAAATTAGCGTGAAACGTTACATCCTCAACGGGTGTAACTAAATAGTAATTGATAAGGTTGTCATCTAGTATTTGGTCATTATTTGGACTGAAAGTAGAATTAACAATTTCAAGGCCATCAATACGTTTGTATTCTTTTGGATCAATGCTAAATGTAAATGGAATACGTATTTCTTCTGTCTTACCTTGTTCTTTTACATATACATTCCCTGTATATACACCTTGTGGCAAAGAACTATCCACAGTAATGGTAAAAGGTTTTTCTATGTTACTATTCGGTTTTACGCTCACAGAAGAAGCGAAAGAAGTTTGAACTTTCGTTTTTGTATCTAATAGTTCAATGCGAGTTGAAAAGTTTTTCTTTTTGCTAGAAAGATTTTGTAATGTAATATTTTGTGTTAATTTTACTTTTCCGCTATTTGGTTTAATTAGACCGAAACTTACATTGTTTGGTGTAACTAATGCGTCCGCTTTTACTGCTTTTGGAATATTAATTAAGCCCGATCCTTGTGTCATAACAGGATATGTGTTTTCATTTACGTCTTTTAATGTTTCGGCTGTATTGGCAAGAGATGATTTTAATTGTTCTGTCGTCCAATCAGGATGCATTTGACGTAATAGAGCAACGGCTCCAGCTACTTGCGGCGCAGCCATACTTGTCCCATTGTGAGATTCATAGCCACCTCTTGGTACTGTACTTGTAATTTGTACGCCAGGTGCAACAACATCAGGCTTTATAAGCCAACTTCCTTGTGATGGTCCCCTTGAACTAAAATTACCAATAAGTTCTGTTTGTTTTGGTTGTCCAATTTTTATATTTTTCTTTCGTTTTGTAATTAAATTTTTCAACTCTTCGCCATTCGTATTGGATAGCTGCATAACAGGAAGAGCTACTTCTTCACGACCAAAATATTCTGGCATAATATTAATTTCTTTTTCGTTAGAAATTAGTAGCACGCCGAGAGCGCCAGCTTGTTTTGCTTGTTCTGCTTTTACTAACGTGCTCGAAGTCCCTTGTAAGACAAGCGCGAACTTACCTTTTACATCTTGTTTAGCGTAATCACTTGGATTACCGTATCCAACATATACAAGCTGGGCATCGTTTCCTACTTGGAAATCCGATTTTGATAACGGTAATCCTTGGTAAGATTTATTGGAACCAGCTACTTGGAATGTTGGAAATGGAATAGAAACTGTAGATGCTCCAACAGAGATGACACTACTTGCATTCCCAGGTGCATCTACAGACCAAGGTTTGGGTCCATCATTTCCATTTGATACGACCGCAGTAACACCAAGTTTCGCCGCACGTTCTAGCGTCATTGTTACAGGTTGATCGGGTACATTTAAATCTTGACCAAGAGATAGATTTAAAACATCGGCACCATCTTGAATAGCATGCTCAATACCTTGAATAATATCTTCGGTTGTACCAGTACCCCCATCATTCATGACACGGTAAGCAAGTATAGAGGCATTTGGAGCAATCCCTTTTATTTTTCCATTACCAGCGATAATTCCAGCAACATGAGTACCGTGTACGTTTCCGTCCATCGGATCATTATCTTCATCGACTGTATCATAGCCGCCGATATAATTTGCTTTTAAATCAGGGTGTGTATAGTCTACACCTGAATCGATAATAGCGACTTTCATTCCTTTTCCATCAAGTGGTTTGCCAGTCGGATCTTTTGAATTCCAAGCTTCAGGCGCACCAACTGTCGGTCCTCCAATATTTGGTGTTTCTTGATTAGCCGGACTTTTTGACGTTTCATGTAATTTGTATGTTAAGTTTGGATAAATTGCTTTTACTTCAGGTAAAGAAGCTAGAGCGGTAATTTGATCCCCTGGAATAGAGATAGAAAACCCAGAAAATAACGTACTATACGTTTCTTTTATCGTTGCTTTCGGTGCTTTTTCTTTTATTTTCTTAGTAGTATCTTCTTGTGCTTTTTTTAGTTGCGCATGATAAGACTGGGCATTATTATTTTGTAAATCTGGAGCATGTTGAATGTTACTTTGTGAAGCGAGTGGAGCATGTTGCAATTCTACAATGACAGATATTTCTTTTGATGTTTTTGTTTCAACATTTTGCGCAATTTTATTTTCTCCCCATTGTGTAATGTTTGCTTTTAACTGTGGACTAAATTGCTTCTCTTTTTGCAGTGATTCAGCATGGGCGCTTAAAGCTCCAAAACTGGAAAAGACGAGCGCCATACTCAGTAGTGTAGATGTAGTTTTTTTCATAGAAACTCCCCCTGATAAAAAGTGCTAATATTCCGAAAAATAATCTTACAAATTTATCTCAAATTACATAATCGGATGTTAGATAAACTATATTTTCGACATAATTCATACCAATCCTCTATGAATTTAAAATTTCTTGGGAAATTTTTTCTGATTATGTCGAATAGGTATTTTTTACATATTGTAGGTGGACATTGAGGAATGCTATGAGGGAAATGGAGGGGTATTATGAAACGGTTCATAGTAAGCGTTGGTACAATGTTAGTCTTATTTTTATGTTCAATCATTAATAGTAGCGCAGAAAATAATGAAGCGAAAATTGCTTTTATTCGTCATCATGACCTCTGGATTAAAGTTGAGGGGAAAGAGAAACAACTTACAAAAGGAGAGTATATAACAGGGCCAAAGTGGTCTCATGATGGAGAGTGGCTGGCATATGTAAAAGGAAAGAAAGAAGGTAGTCTTGAGTTATATCGGCTGAAAGATGGAAAGAAAGTTACGCCGTTTCACTCAGAAGCATCGAATTATCAATGGTCACCAACAGAAAATATAATTGCATTTATATTTACAGGTACATTAAATACATTTGATGTAGAAAAAAAGAATACAGATTTTGAAAATGTATCGGCAGGTGTAGGAGATTATGCATGGTATCCTGATGGAAAGAAGTTTTTTGTATCATCTGAAGCACATTTACTTCCAACAGGGTGGACAGGAGCCCAGCTATATGAAGTACAAAAAGATGCACATATGAATCCTCATAAAATGAAGCATTTGTATGCATTACCAAATGAACATGATGATTTCCTAGCATTAGTTGCAAGTGGCTTTCAGTGGTCGCCAGATCAAAAGTGGATTTCATTTTTAGCAGTACCGACAGCTTCATGGTCAGCTGATAGCAATACGCTTTGCTTAGTTCGTGCAGATGGTAGTCGTTTTGAAAAGGTAGATCAAATGTTATTAAACACACAATGGTTCAAATGGGCGCCAGCCAACAATATATTGGCCTATATTGAAGGAAGCGGGAGAGTTGCGTTAGAGAATAAACATTTAAAAGTAAAAGAATTGCCAGCACTTCAACAGAACACATTTACACCGAAAGGATATGTCGATTGGGATTTTACATGGAAGAATGATAACGTAATTATCGTTTCACGAGCAAAAGAGGCGGGGATAGAAACTCCACCAGAAAAAAGACCACTACCATCTTTATATGAAATCGATAGTACAAGCGACGAACAACATCGAATCACAAAGCCACCTCATAGGCAAGGAGATTATCATCCGCTCTTCATGAATAAGAGTAATCAATTAATATGGATACGTTCAGACCGTAAGAAAGCGGATGTATGGCTTGCTCATAAAGATGGAAAGCATGAAATGAAGTGGATTGAAAATATAGATGTACCAGAGTGGTATTATGAGAAATGGAATTGGGAAAATGTTATCTCGGTGAAAGAAGAATAAAAAACCTGCCTAAAAGATAATTTTAGGCAGGTTTTTTATTGTTATTTATGTGTTTTATTTGGCTTCTTTTTCGCTGGGTTTCCGTTCCCCTGACGTTTTCTATTTTGTTCATCTTTTGCTTGTTTTTCATGCAGTGTATCTAAAAAATCATTCGAGTTACTCATTTTTCTATCGCTCCTTTCATTTCGTCCTAATTACTATAACCATTTAGGAGGATAATCATGAGATAAAAAGTTAAGCGCTTAATTTTCTTCGGTAGTATATGTAAAAGATGCCATACGTAATAAATAGCATAAATAAAATTTGTAACTCTATATTTTCTTTTAAAATAGTTGCGATAGAAGATGGTAAGTAAGGTGATGTATTGTTTGTTTCTACACCTAACCATTTGTTTAAGAGGTTAATGGTACAAAACATAAAAACACCGGACCAGCTTGCAATAATTGCTTTCTGTTTAATTTTTGTTTCTCGTTCATCATCTGTAATCCAAGGATTAGCAGTTTTATCACTACTAAAAAATCCGTTTATATATCCCCATATAATCATTCCAATTAAGATGGTTATCCATTTCATATTTATAATTCCCCTCTTCCTTGTAAAAAGTATTTTACATATGCAATTGTAATATTTTCCTGTTATTTATGTCAAATACTTTTTACATATTGTTTTTTTATAGCAGGAATAATGAATGAGATAGGGAAGAAATTATGTTGAAGGATTTCATGGAGAGAGGAGGATGGGTATGAAACTCGTCTTTGTTCGGCACGGTGAAGGAGAACATACAAAGGATTTGCCGGCAAGTTTACAAATGTTGAATCCATCATTAACGGATGAGGGAAGGAATCAGGCTGGATTCATTCAATTCAATGTACCATTACAGAAAACAGATATATTAATCGCTAGCCCTACACTTAGAACTTTACAAACGGCGGCGATATGGAGTGAGAAAGTAGCTTGTCAAAAAATCGTTCATCCATATGCATCCCCACGTATTTTTCCTTATCGAGAAGGAGCGAAAACATTACCATGTGATCACATAGTAGATCAAGGAATAATAACAAATTTATTTCCACATTTTTCGATTGCGAAAAGTACAAATAAGCAGTTATGGACGGAAGGTATAAATACTATTTCAGAGAATCGTTTTCAGCAAATAGTAGATGAATTTCTTCTTTGGTGTTATGAGCTGGGGGGCGGAAAGAATTTGCATTGTATCTCACGACGGGACAATTACAGCGTATCGGCAATATTTACAGAAAGTCGTTTTAACTAGATCTGATTTTTTGAAAGAAACGGGTATATATAAAATGGATGTATCCCTTAATAGTTTGATTGAGGAGATCTAATTATAGGATGGAGGGTGTATGTTGAATGTTGCACTAGTAGTTGGCTTTAATTCTGATTTAGAGGCACAATCAATCCGAGCATCGCTTGAATATTTTGGGGCAAGAGTTGTGACATATTGGATTGGTAGGCCGAATGATTTCGTGGAAATTCTTTCTGGAAAGAACTTATATAACGATATCAATTATGTTGTTTTTTGCTTTCATGGTGAGGAAGGAAAGTTTGTCATGGAAGAGTTAGGTGAAGATATTTACGAACAAGATGAACCGAGAGGGAACTTTGGAGCGAAAGAAATTTATAAATATGCAAAATTGCATAATACACATATTGTAAATAGTGGGTGCACGTTAGGGGAGGGGAAATTAGCAGAATCATTTTTATATAGTGGCGCGAAATCGTATATTGGGTCGATAGATTACGTAGATGGGAATGCAGCGCTTATGTTTACAATACGCTTATTTTACAGTGTTATTAACCATGACAAAACGTTAGAAGAAGCCTTTCAAGAAGCGAGATTAATTGATGAAGAGACCGATACTTTTCGATTATATAAGTAGTGCGAGACGTGTTTATTTAAATATAGAATAAACACGTTTCACATTTAGCACACATTTTTTTTACAATTTTTTCAATGAAAATGATTATCACCTGTGGTATGATATGTTCAAGTTTTTATAGGTAATAAAAGTTACTATATAAACGTTAGTTTTTAATGTTTAATATGTATGACACAAATTATTCATAATTAACGTTTGAAAAATAAGTAACTAATGTTATTATATTATCTGTAACTGACTTAATTACACCTTTAGGAGGAAGATATGGTTATTCAATTTTTAAGAGAAAACAAAGCAGTTTCTTTTGTATTAGCAGTAATTCGAGTATATCTTGGTTACACATGGTTAATGGCTGGAATTGGTAAACTACAAGGAAAAGGATTCGATGCAACGGGTTATTTACAAGGTGCAATTGAAAAATCTAAAGGAGCACAACCGGCTGTTCAATCTTGGTGGGCATCATTTTTACAAGAATTTGCAATTCCAAATGTAGATTTGTTTAATACACTTGTAACATGGGGAGAAATTTTAGTTGGAATTGGTTTAATTGTAGGCTGTTTAACAAAAACAGCGGTCTTTTTTGGCCTTGTAATGAACTTTTCCTATATGTTTAGTGGGTCAATCGGTGTGAACCCTGAGATGGTTATCTTATCTATGTTTGTTCTTGTTTCCGGTATGAACGCTGGGAAATTTGGAATGGATGGTTTCATTATCCCGAAAGTATTGGGATCAAAAACTCAAAAACGTCAAAAGCAAGCTGCTTAATATATGAAAACGGGTATCTCAAAATGAGATACCCGTTTATGTTATTTTTCAAATTGGATCGGATTATTGTTAAAGAAGTCTTTTACATACCCTACAAATTCTTGTGGTTCTTGGCGAAATGGTGCGTGATAACCTTTTTCAATAATATGTAAAGTGCTGTTTGTTAAGAATTGGTGATACGTTTCTCCTTCTTTCCAAGAAACGCTACTATCATTTCTTCCCCATATAATTAAAGTTGGTTGTTTCATTTCATTTGCATTGATTTTAAGTCGTCTAGGCCATAACTTCATTTTATTATAATGCTCTTCATCATTACGCTTGAATTTCACTTTGCTCTCATCATAATCTGCAATTGAAGAAACGGCACTTAAATCAGTCGACAACTGTGGCTTTGGTGATCCTTGTTTATGAACGAATGTATGAGGGCCACCTGTAGCGTCAGTTAAAATAAGGTGGGTAACCGCTTCAGGGTATAAATATGTTAAATTAAGAGAAATTTCTCCACCCATCGAATGCCCTAATATTGCGAATGAATCATACCCTAGTTTTTTCATTAACTTATAATACAAATTTGCATGAGTTGGGAAAGAATAATAAAAATCCATCGGCTTAGATGAACGCCCGAATCCTAAAGCATCTACAGAAATAATCGTATGATCTTTTGCTAAATCGGAATAAATCTTTTGGAAACCATCTGATGATCCTCCAAATCCATGGATCATAAGTAAAGGTGGTTTTTCATTACCGATTTTTTTAAAGTAAATCGTTTGACCGTCTATTTCTACCATTTTTTCCTCGGTAGCTAGTTTTGCTGTAATTGTATTTTTAACTTGTTTTACTTGTTCTACTGGCTTTTCTGCTGCACTACATCCTACTAATAGTGTAAGAGTAAGACAACCTACCATAAAATAGCTAAACTGCTTCAATTAGTTGTCTCCTTTCTAACATAATGCTGTATCTATCACAGCAAATAGCATATTACGATTTCCAGGAAGTTGGCTACCATTTTTTATCATAAGAGGTGAAAGGAGCGTTTCTTGGAAATTGTCTGTTTGAAGAAAGTTACGAAATGTAAATTGTGAATGCGGGACATCAATTCGTACGATACCATGCCAACACTCACAAATCTTTTTTAATAATCGAATAGCATCTTCCTCTTGTTTTGCGATAAGTGGATTGATACATAAAATATTCCCTTTCTGTATACAGAAGGAAAAAGCTTCTATACAGTTATTTCTCTCAATTTTAAAAGAGTGTACAGCTCTTGGTAATAATAATGAGTAGAGTAGAGAGCGATTGGCACCAGTTACAATTTCATCGAGAGAGGTAATAGAGATAAGGTCTTTTTCTTTCACTTGTTGTGTTTGAACGGTATTCGTCTTAGTAGTTTGTTTTTCAAAACGATGTATCGTCGTTACTGTTTGAAATCCGCATGATGTGTATAAGGGCTCGCCAGCTTTTGTTGCAATAAGTGCAATTGGTTGTTTTGAGTGAGCGTGTTTCAAACAGCTATCTAGTAACATACGTCCAATTCCTCGTCCTTGAAAATGAGGATGAACGATTAACATGCCAATGGAAGAAAAGCTACTTGTAAAGGGAAATACACCTCCAGTTGCAATGAGTTTATTTTCATGAATATAACCTACAAGTGTGCCAATAGAGAGGTACATTTTGAATTGTTTTTTCATAAAGATTTCATCTTGTAACCATCCAACAGATTTGCAAAGATTGAGTAATTCAACAATGAAAGATTCATTTAGCTTTACTATTTTCATAAAAGTACACCACATTTCTATTTGTTTTCATAAAAATAGATTCGAAATGTAAAATAAGAGGTTTACGTTAAAGGAAATCCAACTTGTTTATATTTAGATTGTAAAGGGAACGATGCTTGATATGAAAAGACAAACTTATACAAATTATAACTTATATTTACATAAGTTAACAAAAAATTTACATATAACTAATTTTCCCTTAACAGTCTTCTATTAAATTTGATAGTGGGAAATGAATAACCTAATTAGGGGGACAAGACAGTGAAAAAGTTTGTAAAAAAAGCATGGCCATTTGCAGTTGTGGCGTCGTTAGCAGTTACTTCGGTAGCAACATGGAATTTTACACGTTCTAGTGAGGTTAATGCAGATGAGAGCGGAAACAATGCAAAGATTAAAAATGTTATTGTGTTAATTGGAGATGGCATGGGTCCTTCATATATGACGGCTCATCGTTATATGAAGGATAATCCAAAAACATTCGAGATGGAATCTACAGAATTTGATAAGCATCTTGTAGGAACACAAAAAACATATCCGGAAGATGAACATGAAAATATTACAGACTCTGCATCAGCGGCAACAGCTATGTCAGCAGGGATTAAAACATATAATGCGGCAATTGCGGTTGATAATGATAAAGCAGAAGTGAAAACTGTTCTTGAACAAGCGAAAGAAAAAGGGAAATCAACGGGACTTGTTGCGACTTCTGAAATTACACATGCAACACCAGCTGCTTTCGGTGCTCATGATATTAGCCGTAAAAATATGGACGTAATTGCAAATGATTATTTTGATGAAAAAATTAAAGGGAAGCATAAAGTTGATGTTATGCTTGGCGGCGGTGTAAAGAACTTTGTTAGAAAAGATCGTAATCTTACAGAAGAGTTTAAGAAATCTGGTTATAGCTACGTAACAGATCGAGATCAATTGTTAAATGATAAAAATGATCAAATCCTTGGTTTATTTGCACCAGGCGGTTTAGATAAAATGATTGATCGCAATGAGAAAACACCTTCACTAGAAGAAATGACGAATGCAGCAATTGAACGTTTAAACAAAAACAAAGATGGTTTCTTCTTAATGGTTGAAGGAAGTCAAATCGACTGGGCTGGGCATGATAATGATATTGTCGGTGCAATGAGTGAAATGGAGGACTTTGAAAAAGCATTTAAAGCAGCGATTGAGTTTGCGAAAAAAGATAAAAATACGTTAGTCGTTGCAACCGCAGACCACGCTACAGGTGGATTATCTCTAGGTGCGAATGGTGAGTACAACTTTAAAGTAGATCCAATTAAAGCTGCAAAACGTACACCAGACTTTATGGCAAATGAGATTGCAAAAGGTGCAAATGTAGAAGAAACATTGAAAAAATATATCGATTTACAATTAACACCAGAAGAAATTAAAGCTGTAAATGATATAGCTCCATCAAAAGATGTAACGAAGATTGATAATGCGATTGAAGATATCTTCAATAAGCGTTCGGTTACAGGGTGGACAACAGGTGGACATACAGGTGAAGATGTAAACGTATATGCATTTGGACCAGGTAAATACTTATTCTCCGGTGTTCAAGAGAATACAAATATAGCGAAACGTGTCTTTGATATTGTTGGTGGTGGCGACCCGAATAAAGGAAGACGCTAATTATGAACGAAAGTGAGGCAAAATGCCTCACTTTTCTTTTTAGGAGATGGACAGATGAGATTTTTTTTACGGAATTTAAGTTTTCTTCTATTCTTTGTATTATTGCTAGTTGGATGTCAACCTCAAGAGAATAATATAGAACAAAAACCTACTACGAAAAAAACTGAAGAAAAAGTACAGATAACGAAAGAGGAAGAACAGTCTATTCAAGATGTTATTGAGGCATTTGTACGGACGACGAATGAACGAAAATTTGCTGAACATATGGAGTTATTTTCAAAGAAGCTACCTAGTGCCGAAGACTTAAAAACACAAAAAGAAGCAGCTTTTCAAAAAGGAAATAAAAAAATTGAATTGGAACATATAGATATGAAAGCTAGTAAAGCAGGATATATCATTGTTGAAACAAAGGAAAAAGAATTAGATGGGGAAATTGCTATTCAAAAGAAAGTACAGTATGCGCTTGGAAAAGAAGATGAGACCTGGAAGATCGAAGAGGTCCGCACGATAGAGAAGAAATAAAAAAGGTTCTCCTTGAAGAGAACCTTTTTTATAGTGGTAACAGAATTTGATTTGAGCATGCTTCAATGTCATCAATATCTTGGCGAATGGTTGCCATTTTATTATCAAGATCTTCAGCTTTCATTGCTGCATCATGTAGTTCATCTTTTAAATATTCAGGTATATTTCCTTCATATTTATAATAAAGTTTATGTTCTAAACTTGCCCAAAAGTCCATTGCAAGTGTACGTAACTGAATTTCTGCAAATACATCTTTTGTACCAGAATTTAGTGATAAGGGATACTTAATAATCATGTGTAAACTTTTATATCCGTTTCCTTTTGGGTTAGCGATATAATCTTTTACTTCTATGACTTCCATATCCTCACGCTTTTGAATTACTTCTTTTAAATGATAGATGTCTTCTACGAAGCAACATGTAATACGAATACCAATGATATCTTGCAAATTTGTTTGAGCATTTTCAATTGTTGGCAATAAGTTTTTTCGCTCTAGCTTTTTTATAATACTTTCAGGTTGTTTTAGTCTAGTTTTTATATGTTCAAACGGGTTGTAATCCTCTAAAAATTGAGCTTCCCGGTTCATAATTTCAAATTTTGTTTTTAACTCTTCTAAAGCAAATGTATACGGTAATACAAAAGCTTTCCAGTAGTTGACTGTTGATTGATTATATTCCATTTATATACACACCTTTTCCTATTTACAAGTGAGGTTGTTATTTATACTAAATACCAAATCATATAAGCGCAAGCAGCAAATGATGAGATCATAAAACGATATTTAGTTTTCATACTTTCAACTCCTTTCGAGTGAGATTCTATATGAGTAAACGTGATTGTTAATAAATTCACTATGTACAACTTCTATAGTAATAGATTCATGTGAATTTCGTATGAACTAATTGTTTCAGCTTTTTGTCTTTTTTTGTAAATCATAATTATTATCTGTAATTTAAAGTGTTTTAATTTGATTTATTCATTTGTATAATTTAATGTATATTTAAATTTATAGTTATTAAGGAGGATATATGGTGAACTTTGAAGAATTGGCAACTGCTAGGCGTTCCGCAATGAAATTTATACAAGGCATAGAAATCCCTGATGAGGATTTTAAAAAAATATTTGAGTTAACAAAGCTTTCCCCCTCTTGTTATAATTTGCAACATGCACATTATGTCGTAATTCGTGATCAAGAGCGAAAAGAAAAATTAAAAGAATTAGCTTTCGGACAATATAAAGTAGCGAGTGCATCTGCTGTAGTGCTTGTTTGTGGTGATAAGAGAGCGTATCAAAATGTTGAAAATATTTATTTTGGTATGAAGGTTTTAAAAATGATTGATGAATGTGAATATGAAGATACAATTAGGCAAACGAAAGGGTTATATGAAAGAAAAGGAGAGCGCTTCATGGAAGAGGAAGCGATTAGAAATGCTTCGTTAAGCGCAATGACTTTTATGTACGCTGCTAAATATTACGGCTATGATACGTGTCCAATGATTGGTTTTGATGAAAAAGCAGTACAAAATGAGTTGAATATGCCAGGGCATATAGTACCTGTTTTAATGGTTACGATAGGGAAAAGTGATACCACTAAAATTCGTCCTAGAGGATATCGAAAGCCAATTAGCGAGTTCGTTACATACGAATCGTTTTAATCAAAATGATAGATTACTAAAAACAAAAGGGTTCTATTTAGAATCCTTTTGTTGTGTGATTGACAAATAGAATGAAGTTATATAATATATAAATCGTAATCATTACGTTTTAGTTGCAATCTTTGAAAGAGAGGAGAATTACATATGCGTGTAAATATTACATTAGCTTGTACGGAGTGCGGTGATCGTAATTACATTTCTAAAAAAAATAAACGAAACAATCCCGAGCGCATCGAACTAAAAAAATATTGTCCACGATTAAAGCGAGTAACGTTACATCGTGAAACGAAGTAAAAGACTAGAGATTTCTCTAGTCTTTTTTTATTAATAAGTTTTGGATTTGTTTGTTATAATTACCTTAAATTGTAACGCAGGGAGAGGTATGATGAATCAAAAAGATAAAGAAAGAAAAGAGCAAGTGGCTCATATGATTGACATTCCAGATGAATATAGGCTTGTTGTAGATGATCAAGAAGGTGTGGATGACCCATATCATCTAGTATGGTGGGAGCATAAAGAGGATGAGGAGAGAACGATACAAATTACGTTGAATAGACATACTGGTAATTTAATTGAATTTAGTATAGATGATGAAATTTATTTTTCGAGTGGTAAGGAAGCGATAGATGAGAATAAAGCAAGAGAGATTGCAAATGCATTCTTAAAAAAATATACAAAAGAAGGATATGAGTTTTATACATATATAACGGTTAAGGATGACAGGCGTGGGTGGAAAGAAGTAAATTATATGCAAGAAGTGAATGGCTACCCATTACCGAATGCAGGGTGTGTTGTGCGAGTTCATCCTTCAGGCAATGTTGTACATTTTCGTTATAATGGACAAAAAGCTATTGAGAAAAAACCGTTATGGCCAAGTGAAATTGTTGAGGAGAACGTCGTTTTAGAAAATCTGAAAGCTAGACAAGATATGAGACTTGTATTTGTAGATTTAACACATTCTTCATGTAAATATGAAAATGGTGAGGAAGTAAAAGGGTATCATCTTGTATATGAACCAGAACCTAGTCATGCGTTTATTGATGCAAGTACAGGTAAAGATTTGTTTGGAACAGATCATTATAAATTGCCTCTAACTGTAGCTGTTGAAAACCCGAAAAAAGGTATTCGACAAGATGATATATTCGATTTGTTTGATTGGGATAAAGAAAATTTTACAAAAGTTGCTGAGAAGGAAAATGATTATGAAATAAGGATGAAATTTGTTCCGAAAGAGGAATTACAGAAACAGAAAGAAGAAAAGAATCCATATTTAATGAATGAATTTTTTAAAAAGCATTTACCGATGTTAAAATATAATAATTTTGTTGGCATTATGATTGATAAATCTACCAATGAATTAACTGGTTTTATAAAACTGACAGACGATAATGAAGTAAAGCAAATACTGTCTAGAGAGGAATGCATACAAAAAGCACTTCAATTTTTGGAACAAGTTATTCCAGATGTCACACAATATCTACGTCTTTGGGAAGAACGTGAAGAAGCAGAAGATGGGATTGAAAGGTTTACCTTTTCCGTATATGTGAATGGTATTCCAGCAGAGTATAACCAATTTAGAGTCAATATCAATGCAGAAAATGGTGCTGTGATGCACTACTCCGGAGAGTCTAGCAAATTTATAAAAGAATTACTTACATATGAAACAACAATAAAAATAACAAAAGAAAAAGCGCTAGAAATATACAGAGGGGCCATGCGAGTGAATTTAGAATGGTTTTTAGAAAATGATGTAGAGGAAACGAACTACGTACTACTGTATAAACAAACAACGGATGAAAATCATAAAGAATCCTTCGATTGTAGTCGAGAAATTCGTTATATTGATGCGCATACTGGGGAGAAAATTTGGAGTGAATAAGGAAAAGGTCTTCGAGAGAAGACCTTTTTTTAGAAATAACGATTTATTCTTCGTATATATCGATTTTGTATAACCACTTTTGTACACTAGCAGGTGGTCCTTCTGTTCTCCACTTTGTTGTGCACATTCCACAGGAACAGTGAATTTTTCCTTTTGCAAAAATACCAGCTGTTTTAGGTGTATGTCCCCATGCATGTTTTACGATAATCATCTTTCGGCGCATCGTACGCTGACGTTGGTGCCTTGTATAAGCACGTGTTCTTTCAAATTTCATATTTGTATAATCCCTCCTTGTAGTACAAGTAGCTTGCAAGAGCGTACAAGGAGTTCATCTCTTACCAGCTACTTATGAACAAGAGGGTAATGAAATGTTTCATATTCCACTCTCCAATCTTTTGTTTAAGTATATGTAGCAAAGCTTTTTGAGACAAATATTATGCGTAAAAACATATTGGAATGATATCGTACAGACACAAACAACCTCACGCCCACATACACATAATAAAGACCACTATTTTGGCGGAGGTGAAAGGTTTGAGTCTATTCGCCGCAATTGGATATATGGTTCGAGAAGTGTTTGTCTTTGTTTCTTATGTGAAGAACAATGCGTTCCCGCAGCCGTTATCATCAGATGATGAGAGAAAGTACTTAGAGTTAATGGAGCAAGGTGATGCTCAAGCGAGAAATCTTTTAATTGAACATAATTTACGGCTTGTAGCTCATATCGTTAAAAAATTTGAAAACACAGGAGAAGATGCAGAAGATTTAATTTCAATTGGTACAATTGGGCTCATTAAAGCAATTGAGAGTTATTCAGCAGGGAAAGGAACAAAGCTTGCGACGTATGCAGCACGCTGTATTGAAAACGAAATTTTGATGCATTTACGTGTACTAAAGAAAACGAAAAAAGACGTTTCACTTCATGATCCGATCGGGCAAGATAAAGAGGGGAATGAAATATCGCTTATTGATATATTAAAATCTGAGTCTGAAGATGTAATTGATATGATTCAGCTTAGTATGGAGTTAGAAAAGATTAAAGAGTATATCGATATTTTAGACGAACGAGAGAAAGAAGTTATCGTAAAGCGCTTTGGACTTGGGCTTGATAAGGAGAAAACGCAGCGGGAGATTGCGAAGGCACTTGGTATTTCAAGGAGCTACGTATCAAGAATTGAAAAGCGTGCGTTAATGAAAATGTTCCATGAATTTGTAAGAGCAGAGAAAGAGAAAAAAGCGAAAGAATAATGTGCATTGCAAGCAGCCAAATTTTAAAATGGGCTGCTTTTCTTTTTGTAAATAAGGAAAGAAAACGAGTTGTATTAAGAAGAAATACATGTTCACTGTTGAAAATGACGGATTCTATCTGTAATATTAGAGGGTGCTAAACAATTTAAGAATAATACCATACTTAACTTAGTTTTCGATTTGCATAATGAACAGTTCTATATGATATGTGGGAATAAGAACCAGTTTTACATATGATATAGAAAGAAAATAAGGGAAAACTAAAGTTATAGACTGGTTAGGAGGTTTCGCAATTTGCGACGTACATTATATCGACTTATGATAGAACTTACAAATGGTCGCTTTACTTCTTATATATTACGTAAATTTGCACAATCTCGTTTGAGCTCCATCATAATTCCATCATATGCGAAAGTTTTTCAAATTAATCAAGATGAGATGGAAAAGGGTTTGAAGGAATATAGAACATTGCATGACTTATTTACGCGTAGGCTAAAAGAAGGAAAGCGTAGTATTGATACAGATACATCGAGTATCGTGAGCCCTGTTGATGGTGTTTTTGCTGACCACGGTCCTATTGAGGATACAAAAACATTTGATATTAAAGGTAAGCGTTATTCAATTGTGGATATGCTAGGTAATGAAGAACGTGCAAAGCGATATGCAGGCGGTACATACATGGTCATTTATTTGAGTCCAAGTCATTATCATCGCATTCATAGTCCACTTTCTGGGGCTGTGACTGAAAGATTTGTACTCGGTAGAAAATCATATCCGGTAAATGCAGCTGGTATGGAATACGGTAAAGAACCACTGTCAAAAAATTATCGTTCTGTTACAGAAGTGAATAGTGACGGCGAACATATGGCACTTGTAAAAGTAGGGGCTATGTTTGTTAATAGTATTGAGCTTTTGCATGAAAGAAGTACTGTTCAAAAAGGTGAAGAAATGGCATACTTTACATTTGGTTCAACAGTTGTATTATTGTTTGAAAAAGATATGATAGAAGTAGTGCAGAATTTGAAGAGCGGACAAGAACTTCGTCTCGGTGAAAAAATTGCTACTCGATTAACTCACAAGTAAAGAGAAGATTTTATAATCGTAAATAAGAGTTATGGACAAAGATGCTTAATGATGAAATCCCCTAGATGGGAGTACTTGTTTATTCGAGAGCCATCGTAGGATGGCTCTTTTTACAGGTTATTAGTAATCTATATATACTCAAGAAGATTTGGCAAGCTTGTCCTCTAATGAGCGTCTAATAATTTCTTGTTTTATAAGTAAAATGAAGTCGGGATTTAATTTTAGTTCTTTTGCTTTATAATAAGACTCAGTGAGTAACTCAGTAGATAACTGTTCCATATGTTTTGTTTTCAAGGTGAGTCACCTCCTAATAATATAAGGATTGATTCGTTGTTGCATTTAATGTACCAAAAAAATATGACAGTCACAAACAAGTGGTTATCCACATACCACAGTGGATAAATTGTGTATAGATTGTTAGTAAATTCCAAATTGACTGAAAAATTAATGTGGAAAGTGTGTACAATTTTATCCACAGGTTGTATATCGAAAAATGTTGTCGAAAAATTTTATGAAAAATCCTCAAAGAGGTGAAAGAAATTGAAATTATTTTTACCAAATGAATATGTGAAAAATGTATATCATGTTCAACCAGAAGATTTGAAAAAACGTGGAATTAAAGGAGTTATTACTGATTTAGATAACACGTTAATTGAATGGGATCGTCCAAATGCAACGCCGCAACTTGAAGAGTGGTTTTTAAAAATGAAAGAGCAAGGCATTCAAGTAACGGTCGTTTCGAATAATAATGAGCAACGTGTGAAAGACTTTGCTGATCCATTAAATATTCCATTTATTCATAGTGCACGTAAACCATTTGTTCGTGCATTTAAGCGTGCGATACAAGAGATGCACCTGCAGCCGGATGAAGTTGTAGTAATTGGGGATCAGTTGCTTACAGATGTGCTTGGTGGGAATCGTGTAGGACTTCATACAATCTTAGTTGTGCCAGTAGCGCAAACGGATGGATTGGTGACTCGCTTTAATCGAAAAATTGAACGAAGAATTATGAAAAATATGAAGAAAAAAGGTTTAATTAACTGGGAGGAATAAAGTTTGACTGAAACAATTAAATGTATTGGTTGCGGTGTAGAAATTCAAACAGAAAATAAAAATGAAGTTGGGTATGCGCCTGCCTCATCTTTAGAAAAAGAGCAAGTGATTTGTCAACGCTGTTTTCGCTTGAAACATTACAATGAAATTCAAGATGTATCGCTAACAGATGATGACTTCCTACGCATTCTAAATGGAATTGGAAGGTCAGATGCATTAGTAGTCAAGATTGTAGATATTTTTGATTTTAATGGTAGCTGGTTACCTGGCTTACATCGTTTCGTAGGAAATAATAAAGTATTACTTGTAGGAAATAAGGCGGATTTAATTCCTAAGTCAGTAAAACATGATAAAGTAAAGCATTGGATGCGCTATAGTGCAAAGCAGTTAGGATTAAAGCCAGAGGATGTCTTTTTAATTAGTGCAGCGAAGGGACAAGGGATTGCTGAATTAGCGGATGCTATTGAGTATTATCGCGACGGCAAAGATGTTTACGTTGTTGGATGTACGAATGTAGGAAAATCTACATTTATTAATCGTATGATTAAAGAATTTAGTGATGAGACTGAAAATGTAATTACAACATCTCATTTCCCAGGAACAACACTTGACTTAATTGATATTCCATTAGACGAAGAATCTTCTTTATATGATACGCCAGGTATTATTAACCACCATCAAATGGCTCATTATGTTGGAAAGGAAAGCTTAAAGCTTATTACACCAACAAAAGAAATTAAGCCGATGGTATTCCAATTAAATGAGGAACAAACATTATTCTTTAGTGGATTGGCACGCTTTGATTATGTAAGTGGTGGTCGTCGTGCGTTTACTTGTCACTTCTCAAATCGTTTAACAATTCATCGTACAAAGCTTGAGAAAGCAGATGAATTGTATAAAAATCATGCCGGAGATTTACTAAGCCCGCCAACACCAGAAGAATTAGAAAATATGCCTGAGCTGGTGAAATACGAGTTTAATATTCGTGAACCGAAAACGGACGTTGTATTCTCTGGATTAGGATGGGTTACTGTAAACGAATCAGGAGCAAAAATTGTTGCTCACGTACCAAAAGGAGTAAGTGTTTCATTGCGTAAATCTTTAATTTAATATGGAGAGGGATTTATGAAACAATTATATGGTGTAATCGGAAATCCAATTGGACATTCATTATCGCCCGTTATGCATAACGATGCATTTGAACACTTGAATATGGATGCCCATTATCATGCGTTTCTTGTAGAAGAAGGGCTAGGGGAAGCAGTAAGAGGTTTAAAAGCGTTAGGTATTTCAGGATTTAATGTAACAACTCCGCACAAAGTTGCTATTATGGATTATTTGGATGAGATTGACCCACTAGCAAGGCAAATTGGTGCAGTAAATACAGTGGTTCATAAGGATGGAAAATTAATTGGCTACAATACAGATGGAATCGGTTTTGTCCGAGCCTTACAGTCAATTAGTAGTGAACCACTTCAAGAGAAACGTATTTTATTACTTGGCGCTGGTGGTGCTAGCCGAGCTATTTATTTTTCTCTTGCTGATGTAGGTGTGAAAGAAATTGATGTAGCAAATCGTACAGTCGATAAGGCGAAAGAACTTATTGCTGCATGTGCGGCTGATGTTCATTCTGTTGCTTTATCGTTAGAAAAAGCGACAGAAGAACAAGGGAATTATGATATTATCATTCAGACGACAACAAGAGGTATGCATCCGCATGTCGAACATACGCCATTACAAATTTGTTCGTTAAAAGAAGGAACAATTGTATCAGATATAATTTATAATCCATTTGAAACGAAAATTTTATGTGAGGCAAAAGAGCAAGGTGCAATCATTCAAAATGGTATTGATATGTTTGTTTATCAAGGGGCACTTGCATTTGAAATGTGGACAGGACGCGTGCCAAATATTGATAGAATGAAACAATTAGTAATGAGAAAGCTTGGAGGCTAATTATATGTTAACAGGAAAACAAAAAAGATTTTTACGTGCACAGGCACATCATTTAACACCAATTTTTCAGGTTGGAAAAGGCGGCGTAAATGAAAATATGGTGAAACAAATTGGAGAAGCATTAGAGGTTCGTGAATTATTTAAAGTGAGCGTGCTACAAAATTGTGAATTCGATCGTCGTGAAGTTGCAGAAGAACTTGCACAAGGTGCACGTGCTGAAATCGTTCAAGTAATTGGAAGCACAATTGTTTTATATAAAGAATCAAGAGAAAATAAACAAATTAAGCTTCCTCGATAAAAAGATTAGCATGCGGTACTTTTATTGCTAGTGCTTAATGATGTAGAGAGCGAAACCAATTGAACTTTTATTAACAGTGAACTCTCTTCGAATTGATAGGAAGAGAGTTGCTGTATGTAAAAGGAAGGGGCGTTTCTTTTGAGAAAAATTGGCATCATTGGCGGTACATTTGATCCGCCTCATTATGGGCATTTGCTAATTGCAAATGAAGTATATCACGCTTTGGACTTGGAAGAAGTATGGTTCCTGCCAAATCAAATTCCGCCACATAAACAAGGGCGGAATATTACAAGTGTAGAAAGTCGTTTAAAGATGTTAGAGCTTGCGACTGAGGAAGAAGCATACTTTTCAATTTGTTTAGAAGAGCTAAACAGAGAAGGCCCATCTTATACGTATGACACTATGTTACAATTAACGGAAAAGTATCCGGATGTGCAGTTCCACTTTATTATTGGTGGAGATATGGTTGAGTATTTGCCAAAGTGGTATAACATTGAAAAGTTACTTACACTTGTAACTTTCGTTGGAGTTACGAGACCAGGTTATACATTGCATACGCCTTATAATATTGTAAAAGTGGAAATTCCAGAGTTTGCAGTTTCTTCTTCTTTGTTACGTGAGAGGTATATGGAGAAGAAAACGTGCAAATATTTACTTCCGGAAAAAGTACAGGTATATATCGAGAGGAATGGGTTGTATGAATCGTGAGGAAGCACTTCATATTGTCAAACAACAAATGCATGAAAAGCGTTATGTACACACAATAGGTGTAATGGAAACAGCGATTGAACTGGCTCGTTTATATGATGTAGATGAGAAAAAGGCAGAAACAGCTGCTATCTTTCATGATTATGCAAAATGTAGAGCGATTTCAGAAATGGAAGAGATTATTAAGAGGGAAGGTTTGCCGAAGGATCTACTTCACTATAACAAAGAGTTATGGCATGCACCTGTTGGGGCATACTTAGTAGAAAAAGAAGTAGGCATTACGGATCCTGAAATTTTGCAAGCTATTACATACCATACAAGTGGTCATGAGAAAATGACGATGTTAGATAAAGTGATTTATGTAGCAGATTACATTGAGCCGGGGCGTAAGTTTCCTGGTGTAGAAGAAGCGAGAAAACTCGCATATAAAGATATAAATCAAGCGTTACTGTTTGCTTTAAAGCGAACAATTCAATTTTTAATGGAAAAAGATCAAACGATTTATCCATTAACATTCCAAACATACAATGCAGTTATCAAGGAGGAAATTATTAAATGAAAGATAAAGATTTATTAGTATTAGCAGCAAAAGCAGCTGATGATAAGAGAGCAGAAGATATGGTTGTACTAAATATGCAAGGGATTTCACCAATTGCAGACTATTTCATTATTTGTCACGGAAACTCTGATAAACAGGTGCAAGCAATTGCGCGTGAAATTAAAGCGAAGGCGCATGAATTCGAAATTAATGTACAACGTATGGAAGGTTTTGATGAGGCTCGTTGGGTATTAGTAGACCTTGGTGATGTGGTTGCTCATGTATTCCATAAAGATGAGCGTGATCACTACAATTTAGAGCGTCTATGGGGCGATGTACCACGTGAAGATATTACTGAAGAGTTAGATCAATGAAATACGAACAATTTGCATTACTGTATGACGAACTGATGAATGATGTCCCGTATGATAAATGGGTAGAGTTCACAGAGGAAAGTTTGCAGCATGCGGGCATGAAAGAGGCAAAAATTCTTGATGTAGCATGTGGAACTGGTAACGTAACACTACCGCTTATGCGAAAAGGTTATGATTTAACTGGTGTCGATCTTTCAGAAGAAATGTTAACTGTCGCACAGCAGAAATTAGGAGGAGAAGGTTATTTTCTTCCTTTTTACCAACAAGATATGAGAGAACTTGATGTTCCTGGTGAATTTGATTGTGTAACAATCTTTTGTGATTCGTTAAACTATGTATTGCAAGAAGATGGAGTGCAAGAAACGTTTAGAAGAGTCTTCCATCATTTACGTCAAGATGGCTTGTTTTTATTCGACGTACACTCTTTATATAAAATACATCACGTATTTCAAAATGAAACATATACAGTGAATGGCGAGGAAATATCACTTATTTGGAACTGTTTCCCTGGAGAAGAATCCAATAGTGTGGAACATGATTTGACATTCTTTGTACAAGATCCAGAAGAAGATGTATATCATCGTTTTGATGAATGTCACGTGCAACGAGCATATTCGGTTGAAGAATTAACGAAATGGCTTGAAGAGGCTGGATTTACAGTGCTTCGCGTCACAGGAGACTTTGAACGAATTGAAGTGACAGAACAAACAGAGCGCATCTTTTTTATGGCGAAGAAGAATGGATAAAACAAAAGCAACCGATAAGGTTGCTTTTGTTCAGAGTGTTGGGAAACCCTTTAGGGTTCCCAACATTCTGCAATCCTTTTTAATTTTAGTAAATGAAAACAATATAAAATAATAAATTTTAGAAAAACAACCCTCCACCAGACCCTTTTTGGTTAGGTGAAGGGCTATTTTTTTCATGTTTTGACAAGCTGCGGTGAGGTAAGCTTGCATTTGGACAGACTTCAGCCCTCGAAACCGAGCATATCGATAGCCATGTAGTTCTTTGGCATCCGCAAAGCTTCGCTCTATAGTTGAACAGCGTACTTTATACAGTCTTTTCCCTGTAGCTGTTAGTTTGTTTTTTCTAGCGATATCTTTATATTTTTCCCATATATGATGAGTGATAACTTTTTGTTTTTGTTTTTTTGAAAAGCATACCTCACGTAGCGGACAAACAGCGCAGTCTTCTGGATTTGATTTATATTGACGATATCCTTCGCGATCCGTTGTCGTATATTCTAAAATACATCCCATCGGACAAGCAAATACATTCATTTCTTTTACATATTTAAATTGGCTTTTCGGAACGTCTTTATTTCGCTTTCCAAATCGGCGATACCCCATCACCATAAATATATTCTGTTCTGATAGTTTCTTACAGATATAACCTGTAAAATAGCCTGCATCAAGAGCTACAGCTTCAACTTTGAATCCGAATTTATTAGTTTGAGCTTGTAGACGTGCTAAATACGGCTCGGAATCCGCCATATTTCCAGCCGTTATATAGGTATCTGTAATAATATTATATTTCGCATCAGTCGTACGATGATCTAAGAAATGAAAACCGTTCGGTTTTCCATCCCTCATTAAAAATCCACTATCTGGATCCGTTGTACTGATACGAGTTTTTTTAGTGGGGGTATCACTTTCCTTTCTAGGTCTTAATTCTTTTTTCCATGTACCTCACGATCTTCGATTACCGCAGCTTCTAGTTCATCTATATAGAACTTTGCCTTTTCTTTTTTATATTTATGTACAAATTTATTTTTATTGGCATTCGCCTTAATGTGTGTAGAATCTGTCATCAACGCACGTCCTCCCACCATACGGTGCTCGGTCGCTTGACTCACAATCTCATCAAAAATTTCTTCGAAAATATTTGTATGAATGAAACGAGTACGGCGATTCCAACTGATTGTAGAATGATCTGGAATTGTATCTGATAGAGAAAAACCTAGAAACCAACGGTAGGCAATATTCGTTTTGATCTCCTTTTCCAATTGTCGCTCTGAACGAATACCATAAAAATATCCGATAAACATCATCTTAAATAAAACGATAGGGTGAATTGACGGACGACCATTGTTTTCACAGTAATAAGGGCGTAACTTTTCCTCAATAAAATCAAAACTGATTGTCGCTTCAATCGCACGAAGGAAATGGTCTTGCGGAACTAATTCTTCTACAGAAACGGATACACGCTCATCACGATGATTTTTTAAAGCACCCATCATAAAAAATCTCTCCTTTACCTCTTTTTTATCAGTGTTGACACATAAAAAGAGGTTCAGACACATAAACAGGCTGTGGAGAAGACTTTCTCCACAGCCTGAACAAAAGCAACCGATAAGGTTGCTTTTGTTTTTTTAGAAAAGATTTGATTTTATTTCTAGAATATTAAAAAGATGATACATGTAAAGTACAAAAATGCTAGTTTTAGTGAAAATGTAGCATAAAAAAGATACGTATTAATAAAAAGGATTTGGAATGGCGATGGCGTATTTATTATGTGTGTTTATTGAATTGCTGATCAACGCATTTTAAATCTTCATCAAACTTCTCGTGTGTCCGTTCGATTAATTTATGAAACATATCTCCAACATGTTCTTCTAAAACTAGAATACCTTCTCCTGTAACGCCGCCTTTGACACATACCTTTTCTTGTAAGGTAGGTAATGTGAAAATCTCTTTTTCAAGTAATTTCCCCATTCCAACGACCATTTCACTTACTAAAGTAGTAGCTTCTTCATGTGTAATATTTGTTTTATCTACAGCAGCGTTAATGAAACATTGTAATAAATAACTAAAGAATGCAGGGCCGCAGCTTGCTATATCAGATGAAACGCGCGTTATATCTTCTTCTATTACAAGTGGAGTAGAAATTTTTTTGAATAGCCGAAGTAGTTTTTGTTGCCACTCTTCAGAGCATTTACTTCCAAATGTAAATAATGATGCGCCAGATAGGGCGCGGTTTGTAATGCTCGGAATGATACGTGCGACGTGGCAAGGTACAAGTGTCTCTAATTGTGATGGAGATATTGGACTTGTGATAGAAACTAAGCACTTTTCATCAGAAAAATATTCAGCATATTTTTGTAGGATAGGGTATATATCTTTCGGTTTAACGCAAATAAAAATAAGTTGTGATTGTTCGAGTACTTCTGGGATTGTTTTGGCTATATGAATAGAAGGGTATTTTTCCTTTATATGATATGCTTTGGCAGGCGTCCGATTAATGATTGTAAGGCACGAAGGTTTGACAGCACGGGTCTCTAAAAATGCATCGATTAGTATATTCCCCATGTTTCCTGTCCCTATAATTCCTATGTTCAATGTTTCATCCCTCCTTCGTAACAGCTTTCTCCTAAACAATATGAATGATGTTATAAATTTATGATTAGAGGTGTAAAATGATGTGGGATTTTCCGAAAAAATGGTTGGGGTTAGTAGCTATTATTGTAACTGTACTTTTTCTTTTTTTCTGGAAAACAAACCAGCATACAGAGCGATCGGTCATTGCAACGGATGTTCAGGCGAAAGATGTAGAGAAAAAAAGTAAACCGAAAATATTAGATGCAAAGGAACAGAAAAAAATACTAATTGATATGAAAGGGGCCGTTGTTAAAGAGGAGGTGTATGAAATGAAAGAAGGGGATCGGTTCAAGGATGCCGTTGAAAAGGCGGGTGGTTTTTTGCCCGAGGCAGATATAAAGAAGGTGAATTTAGCACAAATTGTACAAGACCAAATGATTCTTTATGTACCCAATAAAAATGAGCAAGTGCAAGATGTGGCTACCTCTTCAAAGGGGGAAGGGAAAGTTCAAATAAATGCAGCTTCTAAAGAGCAACTTGAAAAAATCACAGGCATTGGCTCTCGAAAAGCGGAAAGTATTTTGAAATATCGAGAGGAACATGGTCCGTTTCAGAAAATAGAAGATTTATTAGAGATTGATGGGATTGGTGTGAAGTCTTTGGAAAAAATAAAAGATCAAATTATTATTCCGTAAAAGATTGACGAAGTTTTTCTTCATTCGCTACACTACAAGTAGACAAAAAAGAAGGTGAAAAATATGGAACGAATTTCGTGGGATCAATATTTTATGACGCAAAGTCATTTGTTATCTTTACGTAGTACATGTACAAGACTTGCAGTAGGGGCAACAATCGTTCGTGACAAGCGGATTATTGCTGGCGGCTATAATGGTTCAATTAAAGGTGGGGTGCATTGTATCGATGATGGATGCTATGTCATTGATAATCATTGTGTTCGTACAATTCATGCAGAAATGAATGCTTTATTACAATGTGCCAAGTTTGGTGCGAAAACAGAGGAAGCAGAAATTTACGTTACGCATTTCCCTTGTTTACAATGTTGTAAGGCAATTATTCAAAGTGGTATTACAGCGGTTTATTATGCGCAGGATTATAAAAATCATCCATACGCCATAGAGTTATTTGAACAAGCGAATGTAACAGTGAAGCACGTTCCACTAGAATATGATATTGCTGCATTAGAGGAGCAAAAACGTTATACGGAGTTAAAAGAATTATTTGCGTCTTTCGAAAAAGATAATTTATCAATGGAAGAATTACAGCATGTATTCACGAAAGCAAAAATGATGCTATAAGGAGTGAGTATAAGTTGCATGAACAATGGGGCTATATTGCAATCTCTTTTATAATGGGGATTGCAATCGCCTTTTCCTTGTCATTTTTATGGATTGCTTGTTGTTTCGTTTTATATGTTTTCTTCTGTTTATATCGTACTTCGCGTAAAACCTTCATTTTTTGTATGATAGCGTGTTTTAGTGGTGCTATGTACACTTCGTGTGTTCAAGGACAAAATAAGCCTCTAGGGGAGCCCTATGAAGCTACAAGAGGGGTGATACAAAATACACCTCTTATTAATGGGGATCGCCTATCTTTTCAATTTGAAGATCAGAATAAAAATACAGTGCAGTTAAGTTACAAAATGAAATCAGCCTTGGAAAAGAAACAATTACAACAATTATATGCGGGAGTATCCTGTGTATTCAAAGGTGAGAGGAAAGAACCGCAAACTGCTCGGAATTTTCATGGTTTTGATTACCGAGATTATTTATATAAACAAAATATTCATTTTATATTCCATGCTACATATATTTCTGAGTGCCAAAAAACATCATTATCATTTGTGCAATGGATTCTTTTTTATAGGCAGCACATAATCTTTAAAGTTACAGAAATGTTTCCAGAGCAATCAGGTGCTTTTATGAATGCATTATTATTTGGTGACCGACAACAAATGACGTTTGAAGTTGAAGAACAGTATCAGCAATTTGGTCTTGTGCATTTATTGGCGATTTCAGGGTCGCATATTGTTCTGTTAATGGTGATAGTTTACTTTGTTTTACTGAGAAGTGGTGTGACGAAGGAGATGGCGACAGTATTTCTAATTGTTTGTATTCCAGTGTACATGATTATAGCAGGCGCATCACCATCTGTTATAAGAGCTTCTATAACAGGTGTTTTATTGTTGGTTGCTTTCATTTGTTCTGTTCGCTTATCTAGTTTAGATGCCTTAAGTATAACGGCTATATGTATGCTTATATACGACCCATATCTTGTTTTTAATATAGGATTTCAATTTTCATTTGTAGGTAGTTTCGCTTTAATTTTATCTGCTCCGATACTACTAAGGCATAGTAATGGAGTAATTCGAAATGCTATTTATATTTCTATTATCTCGCAGCTCGTTAGTACCCCGATTTTGTTATATCATTTTGGTTATTTTTCTCCATATAGTATTTTCCTCAACTTCATATACGTTCCATTTTTATCTATAATTGTATTACCATGTAGTATTATTATTCTGGTATTTATACCAATTATCCCATTTCTCGCAAAAGGACTTGCGAATGTACTGTCAGTAGGTTTAATTATTTCTAATAATTTACTAAGTTACTGTGAAAGATTACCGTTTACCCGCCTAGTTTTCGGGCAAACACCCATACTTCTTATAGTTGTATATTGTGTGATAATTATTAGTATATTGATCGTCTTGGAAAGAGGGATGCCGAAAAAAATTGTGTTCATAGTCATGAGTGGCTTTCTTTTTATTAGCACGTGTCATTATGTATACCCGTATTTTCGCGAGAGTGGGAGTGTGACATTTATTGATGTTGGACAAGGTGATGCAATATTAATTCGACTTCCATATGATAAAGGGGTTTATCTTATTGATACAGGTGGAACACTTCGGATAAATAAAGAAGAATGGCAACGGAAAAAGCATGAATTTTCTGTTGGTCACGATATTCTTGTTCCTTTTTTGCAAAAGGAAGGTGTGAAAACAATTGATAAATTAATCATAACGCATGGAGATGCGGATCATATAGGTGCCGCATCGGATTTATTATCGTATATAACTGTAAAAGAAGTTGTATTTGGTCAAAAGAAACAAGAGACAGTATTAGAAAAGGTGTTAAAGAAAAAAGCATTAGAAAAAGAAGTGAAAATAAGTATAGTGGAAGAAGGGGAGTGTTGGAGTATAAATGGAGCGGAATTTTTTATACTAGCTCCGAAAGGGAAAGAAAAAAGTGAAAATAACTCTTCAATTGTAATGTGGGCCAAATTAGGAGGATTAACATGGCTGTTTACAGGTGATTTAGAAGAAGAGGGAGAGGAACTTTTAGCATCGACATATCCATATTTACGGGCGGATGTTTTAAAAGTTGCGCATCATGGGAGTAAAACGTCATCTACAGCACCTTTTTTGAGGCTTATACAGCCTAGTATAGCGATTGTTTCTGTGGGAGAACGGAATAGGTATGGACATCCGGATAAGGAGGTGATAGAGCGTTTTGAGAAGATGGGTACTGAAATATGGCGAACGGATAAACAAGGTGCTATTTCCTATGTTTTTAAAGGGGAAACCGGAACCTTTAAAAGTAAAATCACATATGATGAAATACATAATAGATGAAAAAGAGAAGACTGCCATGAAATGGCAGCCTTTAAGAACCGATGAATTTAATAACAGTTGCAATAATGAAAAGTGTTGCGAAAAAACCAAATGAGACGATAAATCCTACCCCTGAATCAATAGCGTCATTGCGTTTACTTTGAACATTTTGTTCAAAATCATTCATTTAGAATCCCTCCCCAACATTCCACTTTAGTATAAAATATTGTCAGAAAAAAATCTACAATTTCCATATGAAGAGGAACCGAGTATTTTACTACTTTCTAGTTCGTTAAGTGACATGAGTTTTTCGTTTCCAAGCATGTTAAGAGTTGGCACTTATACTCGGATTTTTATTGTGAATAATAAAGGGAAGGTGATTACCGCACACCAATAAGAAACCCGGGACTTATTGCGTGGCGTTTAATATAAATAAAGGGGCGGGTTGTAAAGCCTGTTCCTTTGTACTTGTAAAACAAAAGCTAGGGCATTAGTATAAATATATATTGCCAAGTTAGGGAGTAGGAAAAAAGTATGAGTGATATACATAAAAAAATTAAAAAGAAGCAGTTTGCTCCGTTATATTTACTGTATGGAACGGAAGCGTTTTTTATAAATGAAACAATAAAGCTTATTACAACAGAAGCACTTGAAGAGGAAGATCGAGAATTTAATGTTGTGACATACGATTTGGAAGAATCGTATTTAGAAGATGTGGTTGAGGATGCGCGTACACTTCCTTTTTTTGGGGAACGGAAAGTACTATTAATGAAATCACCACTTTTTTTAACTTCACAAAAAGAAAAGTTAGAACAAAATATAAAAATTTTAGAAGAATATATTGGTGAACCTTCTCCATTTTCTATTCTTGTTTTTGTTGCGCCTTACGAAAAACTCGATGAACGAAAAAAAATTACAAAACTATTAAAGAAAACAGCGGATGTAGTAGAAGCGAATGCGATGCAAGTGCAAGATGTTCAGAAATGGATTGGTGCTCGTGCTGATGAAGTACATGTGCATATTGATAATGCAGCTGTTAGTTTGTTATTAGAGCTTGTGGGAAGTAATGTAACGATGTTGGCGAAGGAAATGGACAAGTTAACGTTATACGTTGGTATGGGCGGAGAGATTACACCAAAACTTGTTACAGAGCTTGTGCCGAAGTCTGTGGAGCAAAATGTATTTGCTTTGACAGAAAAAGTAGTGAAAAAGGATATTGCGGGTGCAATGCAAATTTTAGATGGATTATTTACGCAGCAGGAAGAACCGATTAAATTGCTTGCGTTATTAGTGAGTCAATTCCGCTTGCTGCATCAAGTGAAAGAGTTGCAACAACGTGGTTACGGACAAAATCAAATCGCGTCTCATATTGGTGTACATCCGTATCGTGTAAAGTTGGCGATGAATCAAACGAAGTTTTTCTCTTTTGAAGAATTAAAAAAAGTTATTATAGAATTAGCGGAAGCTGATTATAGTATGAAGACGGGGAAAATGGATAAGAAACTTGTGCTTGAGTTTTTCCTGCTGCGGCTAAATCATATGTAGTGATACAAAAAAGTTCATGTACTTGTTACGTGAACTTTTTTGTATATAAAAAAACGATCCAAATGGATCGTTTTTTAAACGCCTTACGCGTTTACTTGTTTCGCTAAGCGAGATTTTTGACGAGCTGCAGCGTTTTGGTGGATAAGACCTTTACGAGCTGCTTTGTCAAGTTTTTTAGAAGCAGTTTTGAAAGCTTCTTTAGCATTTTCAAGATCGTTATTAGTAACTAAAGCTTCTACAGTTTTAACAGCAGAACGCATGTCAGACTTGATAGAAGCGTTATGTGCACGACGCTCTTCGCTAAGTTTAGCGCGTTTGATAGCAGATTTGATGTTTGCCATACTTTTCACCTCCCTGGTGCAATCGAATGACTCGATTCTTAACATAGAACAAGTGATATTCTATCAAACGGTGAAGAGAATTGCAATAGTATATCAATGAAATTTCACGTAAAGGAAAGAATGACCTTATATAACTTTGGGAAATCTAACGATATTTACTATGAATTACGGAGGAGATACGATGAAAGAACCATTAGATTTAAGTAAATATAGTGTTAGAACTGACCTTGCTGTAGAAGCGCATCAAATGTTGCAAGAACGCCAAGAAGAACAAGAAGGGGTACAAGGAGTTATTGTAAAAGAGAGGGAAGAAGAGGGTATTACAATTACAAAAGTCACAATTGATGAAGTTGCATCTGAATCGATGGGTAAAAAACCTGGAAATTATTTAACGCTTGAAGTGCAAGGTATACGTCAACAAGATACGGAACTGCAACAAAAGGTAGAGCGTATTTTTGCGAAAGAATTTTCTTATTTCTTAGAAGAGGTTGGCGTTACAAAAGAAGCGAGCTGTTTAATTGTTGGTCTTGGGAATTGGAATGTAACACCGGATGCACTTGGACCGATAGTTGTAGAAAACGTATTGGTAACGAGACATTTGTTTCAATTGCAGCCTGAAAGTATAGAAGAAGGTTTTAGGCCTGTTAGTGCAATTCGTCCGGGAGTAATGGGAATTACAGGAATTGAAACGAGCGATGTTATTTATGGAATCATTGAGAAGACGAAGCCAGACTTTGTAATTGCAATTGATGCGTTAGCTGCACGCTCTATTGAACGTGTAAATAGTACGATACAAATTTCGGATACAGGGATTCATCCTGGATCTGGTGTTGGGAATAAACGTAAGGAGCTAAGTAAAGAAACATTAGGAATCCCTGTTATTGCGATTGGTGTTCCAACTGTAGTAGACGCAGTTTCTATTACGAGTGATACGATCGATTTTATTTTGAAGCACTTTGGAAGAGAGATGAAAGAGGGACATAAGCCGTCACGGTCTTTATTACCAGCGGGATTTTCATTCGGAGAAAAGAAAAAATTAACAGAAGAAGATATGCCGGATGAAAAAAGTCGGAATATGTTTTTAGGTGCTATTGGTACGTTGGAAGAAGAAGAAAAAAGAAAATTGATCTATGAAGTACTGTCTCCTCTCGGTCATAATTTAATGGTGACCCCAAAAGAAGTAGATGCTTTTATAGAGGATATGGCAAATGTAATAGCGAGTGGGTTAAATGCAGCGCTGCATCATCAAATTGACCAAGATAATACAGGAGCATATACACATTGAGGGGGAGAGACGATGATAGTTTAAGTCGTTTTGCACTTCTGTGTATATGTAGTACAGTTTTATGTTTACTTATGATGATAGCAGGAGTTGCGCTTGCTAATCATGGTTTGAAAAGTATGAAAGGTTATCAGCAGCTGTCGTATGAACAAATAGCTCATATGACAGGGACAGAGGGTGCGAGTGCTGAATCAGAAATTTTGGGAAGTTCGTTTTCAACTATTGAGAAACAAAAACAATTAGAAATTTTAAGAAGTTTTAATGTCGTAGAAGGAATTGGTATGGCGATAGCAAGTGTTGCTTATGAAATAACAAAGTTTGGAACGGATATAGTTGTTGGGAAAGTGAAAGAGATTTTTAGCTAAGAGTAGCAGGAAGAACGGTTGTCTTATCGTTTTGTACGACAGCCGTTTTTTAATTTGAAAAAGGTTTGTCTCTTATGGTTTGTTCGCATAAGATATAGATAGAATGATTTGTCTTGTAAGCAGCACGAGTTTTCATTGAATCTTTGCTGCTCTATTGATATAATCAGTGCTAGTGTATATTGGCGAGACTATTAGGAGTTGAGAACATAGATGAATAAAGAAGAAAGAGCAAAAAGACAGTCCAAAATTCGTAACTTCTCCATCATTGCTCACATTGACCACGGGAAATCAACGTTGGCAGACCGTATTTTGGAGAAAACAAACGCGTTAACACAGCGCGAAATGAAAGCTCAGTTGCTTGACTCTATGGATTTAGAGCGTGAGCGCGGTATTACAATTAAATTAAATGCAGTACAATTAACGTATAAAGCGAAAGACGGTGAAGAGTATATTCTTCACTTGATCGATACGCCAGGACACGTCGATTTTACGTACGAAGTATCTCGTAGTTTAGCGGCTTGTGAAGGTGCAATTCTTGTTGTTGATGCAGCGCAAGGGATTGAGGCGCAAACATTAGCAAACGTATATTTAGCGCTTGATAATAATTTAGAAATCTTACCAGTTATTAATAAAATCGATTTACCAAGTGCGGATCCAGAACGCGTACGTCAAGAGGTAGAAGATGTAATCGGTTTAGATGCATCGGAAGCTGTACTTGCTTCGGCAAAAGCAGGCATTGGTATTGAGGACATTTTAGAACAAATCGTTGAAAAAGTACCAGCTCCGACGGGTGATTCAGAAGAGCCGTTACAATGTATGATTTTCGATTCCTTATATGATCCATATCGTGGTGTAATTGCATATATCCGTGTTGTAAACGGAACGGTAAAAGTTGGCGATAAAGTACGTATGATGGCAACTGGTAAAGAGTTTGAAGTAACAGAAGTAGGTGTATTTACACCGAAAACAACGCAGCGTGATGAGTTAACTGTAGGTGATGTAGGTTTCTTAGCAGCATCTATTAAAAACGTAGGTGATACACGTGTTGGGGATACGATTACACATGCGAAACGTCCGGCTGCAGAGGCGTTACCAGGTTACCGTAAATTAAACCCGATGGTATTCTGTGGGCTGTATCCAATTGATTCTGCTCGTTATAACGATTTACGTGATGCGTTAGAAAAATTAGAGTTAAACGATTCTGCTCTTGAGTTTGAACCAGAAACATCTCAAGCGCTAGGATTTGGTTTCCGTTGTGGATTCTTAGGTTTACTTCACATGGAAATCATTCAAGAACGTATTGAACGTGAATTTAAGATTGACTTAATTACAACAGCGCCAAGCGTTATTTATAAAGTTTATTTAACAAACGGTGAAGATGTTATTGTTGATAATCCATCTAATATGCCAGATCCACAGTCTATCGATCGTGTAGAAGAGCCGTTTGTTAAAGCTTCAATTATGGTTCCGAATGACTATGTTGGAGCTGTAATGGAAATTTGCCAAGGTAAACGTGGAACGTTTATTGATATGCAATATTTAGATGAAACGCGTGTTACATTAACATATGAAATCCCGTTATCAGAAATCGTATATGACTTCTTCGATCAATTGAAATCAAATACGAAAGGATATGCATCATTTGACTACGAGTTAATTGGTTATAAACCGTCTAAACTTGTGAAAATGGATATTCTTTTAAATAATGAACAAGTGGATGCTTTATCATTCATTGTGCACCGTGATTCAGCGTATGACCGTGGTAAAGTAATCGTAGAGAAATTAAAAGAATTGATTCCAAGACAACAGTTCGAAGTGCCAATTCAAGCTACTATTGGAAACAAGGTTGTAGCACGTTCTACAATTAAGGCGATGCGTAAAAACGTACTTGCAAAATGTTACGGTGGTGACATTTCTCGTAAGCGTAAACTTCTTGATAAGCAAAAAGAAGGTAAAAAACGTATGAAGTCTGTTGGTTCTGTAGAAGTACCGCAAGAGGCATTCATGGCTGTACTGAAAATGGATGACAACTAATATAAAATAAAGAAGGAGTCGTTTATGCGGCTTCTTTTTTTCTGTATCATTACTTTTTAGACATCTTAGTATCTCTCATTTACAATAGTGAGAGAGCTTTTTAGTTCATACAGAGTTAGGAGATTATTAATGTCCGAAAATATTCGAAAAGATATTCAAGAGAAACTACAAAATGGTAATTTTAATTGTGAAAAGGAATTGACGCTTTCTATTATTAGTGGAAAGTGGAAAGTTGTGATACTGTGGCATCTTGGTGTGGAAGGGCCTCATCGTTTTAGCGAATTACAACGGTTATTCCCAAGCATTTCTCATAAAGTTTTGTCGAACCAATTAAAAGAGTTAATGGAAGATGGGATTGTTGATCGAACAGTATATCCCGAAATTCCTCCTCGTGTTGAGTATTATATGACGGAACTAGGCATGTCACTTTTACCAATCGTTGAAATGATGTATGATTGGGGAAAAATGCGAATGGAACAAATCCGTAATACGTTAGAGAAGTAGAGAACCCTCCGGAGTGCGGAGGTTTTCTTTTTAGAAAGGTAGGAGTTATATTTGGTACAAGCTGCATATATTCATATTCCGTTTTGTCAGCATATTTGTCACTATTGTGATTTTAATAAAGTGTTTATTGAACGCCAACCGGTAGATCAATATTTAGAGTACTTAGAGAAAGAAATAATAAATACGGTTCAAAAAGTACCGTTTGATAGTATGAAAACGATTTTTGTTGGTGGAGGAACGCCGACAGCATTAAATATGGAACAGACAAAAAAATTACTCGAGATTATTAATCGTCATTTGCGTCCGTTTGCTCCGAATTGTGAATTGACATTTGAAGCGAATCCAGGAGATCTGCCGAAAGAGAAGTTGAATGTACTGCTAGAAGGTGGAGTGAATCGAATTAGTTTTGGTGTGCAAACGTTCCGTGATGAACTGCTGGAGAAAATCGGGCGCAAGCATACGAGGGAAGATGCATTCCTAGCGATTCGAGAAGCTCAAGAGGTAGGCTTTAAAAATATTAATGTAGATATTATTTATGCTTTGCCAGGACAAACGATAGAAGATGTGAAGGAAACATTAGACATTGCTTTTACGCTTGGTGTACAACATTTCTCGGCATATTCATTAATTGTGGAACCCAAAACAGTGTTTTATAACTTAATGAATAAAGGGAAATTGCGTCTTCCGGGTGAAGACCATGAAGCGAAAATGTATGAAATGGTAATGGATGAAATGGAGAAACACGGTTATAGCCAGTATGAAATTAGTAATTTCTCAAAAGGTGACAATAAAAGTAGACATAATCTCACATACTGGAATAATGAAGAGTATTATGGTTTTGGAGCTGGAGCTCATAGTTATGTAAATGGGGAACGTATTCAAAATGTAGGTCCGCTGAAGCAATATTTTAATAAAATTGATGAAACAGGATTTCCTTATTTAGATGTTCATGAAGTGACTGAGAAGGAAAAAATGGAAGAAGAGTTGTTTTTAGGACTTCGAAAAACAAAAGGTGTTTCTAAAATAGCATTCCAAAAGAAATTCAATATGGAGATGGATCAAGTTTTCGCGAAGCAGTTACAAGGCAATCAAGAACAAGGGTTGCTTGAAGAAAGAGATGGATATGTGCGTTTAACACGAAAAGGGAAATTATTAGGGAATGAAGTGTTCCAGTCATTTTTGATTGACTAATTAAATGTTTCATAAACGTGAAAAAAATTCATTATTTCGTGACGTTTCCGTTGACAATTGAATGTCAATTTTGGTAAGTTATTAATAGATTTAGCACTCGAAGACAAAGAGTGCTAACAGAGGTGATGATGAGATGCTTACGGAACGTCAGCTCTTAATTTTACAAACAATTATTGATGACTTTATTGGATCAGCGCAGCCCGTTGGGTCTAGAACGTTGGCTAAAAAAGAAGAAATCACATTTAGTTCAGCTACTATTCGAAATGAAATGGCTGATTTAGAAGAATTAGGTTTTATTGAAAAAACACATAGTTCTTCTGGACGGGTTCCTTCTGAGAAAGGATACCGATTTTATGTAGACCATCTTTTAGCGCCGCAAAACTTACCGAACGATGAAATTGTACAAATTAAAGATTTATTTGCTGAAAGAATTTTTGAAGCAGAAAAAGTTGCACAGCAATCTGCTCAAATTTTATCAGAGCTTACGAGCTATACGGCGATTGTTCTAGGGCCTAAGTTAAGCACAAATAAACTTAAAAACGTACAAATTGTGCCGCTTGATCGTCAAACAGCAGTCGCTATTATTGTAACGGATACAGGGCATGTACAAAGTAAAACGATTACCGTTCCGGAATCTGTTGATTTATCAGATTTAGAAAAAATGGTTAACATTTTAAATGAAAAGCTATCTGGTGTACCGATGGCAGAACTTCATAATAAAATCTTTAAAGAGATTGTTACAGTTTTACGTGGGTATGTTCATAATTACGATAGTGCGATAAAAATGTTAGATGGTACATTTCAAGTTCCGTTATCGGAAAAGATATACTTTGGAGGGAAAGCGAATATGCTTTCGCAACCGGAGTTCCATGACATTCATAAAGTAAGATCTTTGCTGACGATGATTGATAATGAGGCTGCGTTTTATGACATTTTGCGTCATAAACAAGTCGGAATTCAAGTGAAAATTGGTAGAGAAAATTCTTCTACGGCAATGGAGGATTGCAGTTTGATTTCTGCAACGTATTCGATTGGAGAAGAGCAACTTGGAACAATTGCAATTTTAGGTCCGACGAGAATGCAATACTCTCGTGTAATTAGTTTACTGCAGTTATTTACAAGACAGTTTACAGACGGACTTAAAAAGTAAATGAGAGTAATACATTCGCTCAAGTGATGAAATTTTCATTGCTGTGTGTAATATATAATGCTTAGGTAATCATGCTAAGCATGATACCTAATACCTTTTAAGGAGGTGAAAATTGTGGAAGAGCGTAACGAACAAGTGGTAGAAGAAGTGAAAGAAGCGCAAGTTGAAGAAGCTGTCACGCCAGAAAACAGTGAAAAAACTGTAGAAGAAAAAAGTGAGGCTGCTCTTTTACAAGAAAAAGTAGATGAGTTACAAGCGAAACTAACGGAAACGGAAGGTCGCACATTACGTCTACAAGCTGATTTTGAAAATTATAAGCGCCGTGTCCAAATGGATAAACAGGCTGCTGACAAATATAGAGCACAAAGTCTAGTTTCAGATATTTTGCCAGCTCTTGATAATTTTGAAAGAGCGATGCAAGTGGAAGTGACTGACGAGCAAACGAAATCCTTGTTACAAGGTATGGAAATGGTGCATCGTCAATTGCTAGAAGCGTTGACTAAAGAAGGTGTGGAAGCGATTGAAGCTGTTGGTAAACAGTTTGATCCGAATGAACACCAAGCTATTATGCAAGTGGAAGACAGTGAATTTGAATCAAACGCGGTAGTTGAAGAATTCCAAAAAGGTTATAAACTAAAAGACCGTGTGATTCGCCCATCAATGGTAAAAGTAAATCAATAATTTACATAAAAGTAGGAGGATTCGCCATGAGTAAAATTATCGGTATTGACTTAGGTACAACAAACTCTTGTGTAGCTGTTATGGAAGGTGGAGAACCAAAGGTTATCCCAAATCCAGAAGGAAACCGTACAACACCTTCTGTTGTAGCTTTCAAAAATGAAGAGCGTCAAGTTGGGGAAGTTGCGAAGCGCCAAGCAATTACAAACCCAAATACAATCATGTCTGTTAAACGTCATATGGGTACAGACTACAAAGTAGAAGTTGAAGGTAAAGATTTTACACCTCAAGAAATTTCTGCAATCATTTTACAAAACTTAAAAGCTTCTGCTGAAGCATACTTAGGTGAAACAGTAACGAAAGCTGTTATTACAGTACCTGCATACTTCAACGATGCAGAGCGTCAAGCAACGAAAGATGCTGGTCGTATCGCTGGTTTAGAAGTTGAGCGTATTATTAACGAACCAACAGCAGCAGCACTTGCTTACGGTTTAGAAAAACAAGATGAAGAGCAAAAAATCTTAGTATATGACTTAGGTGGCGGTACATTTGACGTATCTATCCTTGAGTTAGCAGACGGCACATTCGAAGTTATTTCAACTGCTGGTGACAACCGCCTTGGTGGAGATGACTTTGACCAAGTTATCATCGATCACTTAGTAGCTGAATTCAAAAAAGAAAATAACATTGATTTAAGCCAAGATAAAATGGCACTTCAACGTTTGAAAGATGCAGCTGAAAAAGCGAAAAAAGATCTTTCAGGTGTAACACAAACACAAATTTCATTACCATTCATTAGTGCTGGAGCTGCTGGCCCATTACACTTAGAATTAACGTTAACAAGAGCAAAATTCGAAGAGCTTTCAGCAGGTCTTGTTGAAAGAACATTAGAGCCGACTCGTCGTGCATTAAAAGACGCTGGCTTTGCTCCAAGTGAATTAGATAAAGTTATCCTTGTTGGTGGATCTACTCGTATCCCAGCTGTTCAAGAAGCTATTAAACGTGAAACTGGTAAAGAGCCATACAAAGGCGTAAACCCTGATGAAGTTGTAGCATTAGGTGCTGCGGTTCAAGGTGGCGTACTTACTGGTGATGTAGAAGGCGTACTATTATTAGACGTAACTCCACTTTCTTTAGGTATTGAAACTATGGGTGGTGTGTTCACGAAATTAATCGAGCGTAACACTACAATTCCAACAAGTAAGTCACAAGTATTCTCAACAGCTGCTGATAACCAACCGGCAGTAGACATTCATGTACTACAAGGTGAGCGTCCAATGTCAGCTGACAACAAAACATTAGGTCGTTTCCAATTAACGGATCTTCCACCAGCACCACGTGGTATTCCACAAATCGAAGTAACATTCGATATTGATGCGAACGGTATCGTTAACGTACGTGCAAAAGACTTAGGAACAAGCAAAGAGCAAGCTATTACAATTCAATCATCTTCAGGTCTTTCTGATGAAGAAGTAGATCGTATGGTACAAGAAGCAGAAGCAAATGCTGACGCTGACCAAAAACGTAAGGAAGAAGTTGAACTTCGTAATGAAGCTGACCAACTTGTATTCCAAACAGATAAAGTTGTAAAAGATTTAGAAGGTAAAGTAGATGCGGCTGAGGTTACAAAAGCGACAGAAGCGAAAGAAGCGTTGCAAGCGGCAATTGAGAAAAACGATCTTGATGAAATCCGTGCGAAAAAAGATGCTTTACAAGAAATCGTACAACAATTAAGCGTTAAATTATACGAGCAAGCTCAAGCAGCTGCAGGGCAAGCAGAAGGTGCACAAGGAGCACAAGACGCTGGCGCGAAAAAAGATAATGTAGTAGACGCTGAATTTGAAGAAGTAAAAGAAGACAAGTAATTTAAGTACAAACATAATAAGTAAGATGACAAAAAGTCAAAGTCAAGCGTGCCTTGGCTTTGGCTTTTTTCATAAATGAGGAGAAATGTGTGAGGATCTTAAGTTTTTTAGCTTGCATACTGTAAGTGAGGAAACTTTGTTGCAAAGCACTTTCTTTCGGTGTTAAAATTACGTTTATGTGAAAGATTCGGGGGTTGCAAATTTATGAGTAAACGAGACTATTATGAGGTCCTTGGGCTTAGCCAGGGCGCTTCAAAAGATGAAATTAAAAAAGCGTATCGTCGTTTGGCTAAAAAATACCATCCAGACGTAAGTAAAGAAGAAAATGCAATTGAAAAGTTTAAAGAAGTACAAGAGGCATACGAAGTGTTGAGCGATGATCAAAAGCGTGCGCAGTACGATCAATTTGGTCATGCTGGTGCAAATCAAGGCTTCGGTGGCGGAGGAGACTTCGGCGGTGGCTTTGGTTTTGAAGATATCTTTAGTTCGTTCTTTGGCGGCGGCGGTGGCGGCAGACGTCGTGATCCAAATGCTCCGCGCCAAGGTGCTGACTTACAATATCAAGTCACTTTAGACTTTGAAGAAGCTATTTTTGGTAAAGAGTTAAACGTTGAAATTCCAGTAGAAGATCCATGTGATACTTGTAAAGGTAGCGGGGCAAAACCAGGAACTTCAAAAGAAACATGTAAACATTGTTCAGGATCAGGTCAAGTAAGTGTAGAACAAAATACACCGTTTGGTCGTATTGTAAACCGTCAAGCTTGTGGTCATTGTTCAGGAACTGGTCAAATGATTAAAGAAAAATGTACGACATGTCACGGTTCAGGTAAAGTACGTAAGCGTAAAAAAATTAACGTTAAGATTCCAGCTGGTATTGATAATGGCCAACAAATTCGTGTATCTGGAAAAGGTGAAGCGGGCGTAAATGGTGGACCGGCAGGAGATTTATATGTAGTTGTTCATGTAAGAAATCATGAATTCTTCGAGCGTGAAGGTGATCATATTATTTGCGAAATGCCATTAACATTTGCGCAAATGGCACTTGGTGCTGAAGTAGAAGTTCCTACTGTTCATGGGAAAGTGAAGCTGAAAATTCCAGCAGGAACACAAACAGGAACAGAATTCCGCTTAAAAGGAAAAGGTGCTCCAAACGTACGTGGATACGGTCAAGGAGATCAATATGTAGTCGTTCGTGTTGTTGTACCAACAAAATTAAATTCACATCAAAAAGATTTATTACGTGAATTTGCAGGGCAAGAAGAGCAGGATGATAGTTTATTCGGAAAGCTTAAACGTGCTTTCAAAGGGGAATAATGGAAATAAAAAATGGAGTTGGTAAATTGTGAAATGGTCAGAAGTTAGTATTCATACAACAGAAGAAGCAGTAGAAGCTGTCTCTCATATTTTACATGAAGCTGGTGCTAGTGGAGTTGCAATTGAGGATCCAGCAGAGTTGACGAAAGAGCGCGAGCAACAATATGGTGAAATTTATGCATTGAACCCAGATGAATACCCGGCAGAGGGTGTATTAGTAAAAGCATATTTCCCACAAACGGATTCTTTACAGGAAACGATTGCGGGTGTAAAATCATCTATTGATGTGCTTCCATCTTACGACATTGAAATTGGTACTGGAAATATTACCATTAACGAAGTCAATGAAGAAGATTGGGCTACTGCTTGGAAAAAGTATTACCATCCAGTACAAATTTCTGATACATTCACAATCGTACCGACATGGGAAGAATACACACCATCTTCTCTGGATGAAAAAATCATTGAATTAGACCCGGGTATGGCGTTTGGTACAGGAACTCATCCAACAACAACGATGTGTATTCGTGCTTTAGAAAAAACAGTTCAATCAGGTGATACTGTCATTGATGTAGGAACGGGTTCAGGTGTACTTAGTATTGCAGCGGCAAAATTAGGTGCGTCTTCTGTTCAAGCATACGATTTAGATCCAGTTGCAGTGGAAAGTGCGGAAATGAATGTACGTTTAAATAAAACAGATGATATCGTATCTGTTGGACAAAATAGTCTTTTAGAAGGTATTGAAGGACCTGTTGATTTAATCGTAGCGAATTTATTAGCAGAAATTATTCTTCTATTCCCTGAAGATGCAGCACGAGTTGTAAAATCAGGTGGATTATTCATTACATCTGGTATTATTGCAGCGAAAGAAAAAGTAATTTCTGAGGCGTTAGAAAAAGCTGGATTTACAATTGAAGAAGTATTACGAATGGATGATTGGGTAGCAATTATTGCACGAAATGCGTAATATAGATTTTAGTTTATAATGAAAAGGGGAGTCTCTCACTATAAGGTGAGGGACTTGCCGTTTGTTATATGAAAAATGATAACGTTTCGTTCTTTTCGTAAGTGTTGACTTACGAAAGGAACGAAACTCTACTAAGGTGATTATATGCAACGTTATTTTGTAGAAGAAAAACATGTAAGTGAAGCAAAGATTCGCATTGTAGGTGATGATGTACATCACATTGCGAGAGTAATGCGTATGTCAGCTGGTGATCACATTTATTGCTGTGTAAACGGAAAAACAGCAGTATGTTCAATTGATGAAATTACCAGTGAATTTGTTGAGACAGCTATTGTAGAATGGGTAGAGGCATCAAGTGAACTTCCTGTGTTCGTGACGATTGCAAGTGGACTGCCAAAAGGAGACAAGCTAGAGTTAATTTTTCAAAAAGGAACCGAGCTTGGGGCAGCCGCATTTTTACCATTTCAAGCATCTCGCTCTATCGTAAAATGGGATGCGAAAAAAGCTGATAAAAAAGTTGAGCGTTTAAGAAAAATTGTGAAAGAAGCTGCGGAACAATCGCATAGAAGTGAAGTTCCAGAAGTACATGCTCCAGCATCGTTTAAGCAATTGCTTTCAATGAGTGGTGAGTATGATGTTTGTCTTGTTGCGTATGAAGAAGAAGCAAAACAAGGCGAGAAATCTAATTTTGCGAAAGCTTTAACGACAATGAAACCAGGTCAAAAGCTATTAATTGTATTTGGCCCAGAAGGCGGTTTAGCTGAGGAAGAGATTACGGCGCTTCGTGAACATAAATTTGTACTATGTAGTTTAGGACCAAGGATTTTAAGAACGGAAACGGCACCGCTTTATGCGTTAAGTGCTGCTTCTTATCATTTTGAATTGATGGGGTGATGATCAATGTCAACTGTTGCGTTCCACACGTTAGGTTGTAAAGTAAACCACTATGAAACAGAAGCTATTTGGCAATTGTTTAAACAAGGTGGTTATGAAAGAACTGAATATGAAAAGAAATCTGATGTATATGTTATTAATACATGTACAGTAACAAATACTGGAGATAAAAAAAGCCGTCAAGTAATTAGACGTGCTGTGCGTCAAAATCCAGATGCGGTTATTTGTGTAACGGGATGTTATGCGCAAACATCTCCAGCTGAAATTATGGCAATTCCAGGTGTAGATATTGTAGTTGGTACACAAGATCGTGAAAAGATGTTAGGATACATCGAAGAATTCCGTAAAGAGCGTCAACCAATTAATGCTGTCCGTAACATTATGAAAACACGTGTATACGAAGAACTTGATGTACCATATTTCACGGATCGTACACGTGCTTCATTAAAAATACAAGAAGGTTGTAATAACTTCTGTACGTTCTGTATTATTCCTTGGGCGCGTGGTTTAATGCGTTCTCGTGATGGAAAAGAAGTTATTAAACAAGCGCAGCAATTAGTGGATGCAGGCTATAAAGAAATCGTATTAACTGGTATTCATACAGGTGGATACGGTGAAGATATTAAAGATTATAACTTAGCTGGATTACTTCGTGATATGGAAGCAGAAGTAGGTGGATTAAAACGTCTTCGTATTTCTTCTATTGAAGCGAGTCAAATTTCAGATGAAGTAATTGAAGTGTTAGACAAATCTGAAGTAGTTGTACGCCACTTGCACATTCCGTTGCAATCAGGATCTAATACTGTATTAAAACGTATGCGTCGTAAGTATACAATGGAATTTTTCCAAGAGCGTTTAGATCGTTTGAAAGAAGCGTTACCAGGTCTTGCGATTACATCAGACGTAATTGTTGGCTTCCCAGGTGAAACAGAAGAAGAATTTATGGAAACGTACAATTTCATTAAAGAGAATCGCTTCTCTGAGTTACACGTATTCCCTTATTCAAAACGTACGGGAACACCTGCAGCGCGTATGGAAGATCAAGTTCCTGAAGATGTGAAGAATGATCGTGTTCACCGTCTAATTGAACTATCTAATCAATTAGCGAAAGAGTATGCTTCACAGTTTGAAGGAGAAGTACTTGAAATTATCCCGGAAGAGCAATTTAAAGATGGCGATCGTGAAGGGTTATATGTAGGTTATACAGATAACTATTTGAAAATTGTCTTTGAAGGGTCAGAAGAATTAATTGGTAAGCTAGTGAAAGTGAAAATTACGAAAGCTGGTTATCCATATAACGAAGCGCAATTTGTTCGTGTTATTGAAGATGATGTGAAAAAAGAATCAGCGAGCGCGTAAAAAAAAGCATGCAAACGGAAACGGTTTGCATGCTTTCTTTTTTCATGGAAAAGTTAAGTGTTGAAAAGGTGCAATGATAAAAATATAGTTGTTTTCAGTGGAAAAGGATGATAGCTATTTGCATAGCTTTAAAAAGGAAGAGCATCTATTCCTCTTTTATTCTGTCAAATAGTTGACCTGAAGTGATAAAATGTATTATAATCGTAAAAGACATGCTGAAGAAGTGTTTCTTTTTGCATGCTGAAGTTAGTATGTAAGTGTGATGTTTCGGAGGGAGGGAAAGAGAATGTCAAAAACAGTCGTTCGTAAAAACGAGTCTTTGGAGGATGCACTTCGCCGTTTTAAAAGATCGGTTTCTAAAACTGGTACACTTGCTGAAGCAAGAAAGCGCGAGTTTTATGAAAAACCAAGTGTAAAACGTAAGAAGAAATCTGAAGCGGCAAGAAAGCGTAAATTCTAAGAGAGGGTGTAAGTTATGAGTCTTCTCGGTCGTTTAAACGATGATATGAAACAAGCGATGAAGAATAAACAAAAAGAAAAATTAACCGTTATTCGTATGGTTAAGGCTGCTTTACAAAATGAAGGTATTAAACTGCAACATACTCTTACAGAAGAAGAGGAATTAACAGTTTTAGCTCGTGAAGTAAAACAGTATAAGGACTCCCTCCTTGAATTTAAAAAAGCTGGTCGTGAAGACCTTGTTGATAAACTGCAAAGTGAAATTCAGATTTTAAGCGCATATTTGCCGGAGCAATTAACTGAAGAAGACCTGATTGATGTAATCAAGCAAGTTATTTCTGAAGTTGGTGCGACATCAAAAGCAGATATGGGTAAGGTGATGACTGCTGTTATGCCGAAAGTAAAAGGTAAAACAGACGGATCACTTGTGAATAAGCTGGTTATCCAGCTATTAGCATAAAAAAACGTCTCATTTCGTATGAGACGTTTTTTTATGCTTTTTTTCAGTTTGGACGTGATATTACAAGCTCTTTTTTCATACATATGGGATGAGAGGAGGTCTTTTAAGATGAAAAAATTAGAACAAATGAAGAATTGGTTAACGAAGCAAATAGACCTGCCAGTGGATGTGCTAATGGATCTACCTCGGATCACGCTTGTTGGGCAAGTGCATATCTATATAGAAAATCATCAAGGTTTATTAGTGTTTTCAGATAAAGAAGTAAGATTGTTGCTAAAACATGGTCAATTATTAATTAAGGGGCAATCCTTCGTTATTAAAACAATCCTTCCAGAGGAGCTTTTGCTTGAAGGGATCATTGAGCAAGTGATGTTTTTAGAAAGTGAAAAGCAAAAAGAGTGAGGGAAACTTCCGTATGTGAAGTTTTTCTTCTTTATTCTCGTGATTCGACCTTACTATTCAGTTATCTCGCTATTTATGGGCAGTAAAATTCTTTATATCATTTTCGTACGAGCTATTTTGCTAATTAAAGTGAAAAGTAGTATGTCTACTTTTGGGAAAGGTAGTGGAGGTAGTAGATGAAAAATAAATGGTTTATAAAGTGGCTTGGATATGTAAAAGTACGAATTGAAGGTAGAGGAGCGGAACGGTTCGTTAATGAATGCGTACGTAGAAAATTATTAGTTTGGGATGTTAAGAAGATTGCTGATGAAACGTTAGTTTTTTGTATGTTGTTACGCGATGTGAAAAAATTAAAACCAATTTATAGAAAAAATGAATGCAAATTATATTTCATTGGACGCTACGGTTTTCCTTTTTGGAATAAGCGTTTAATTAAAAATAGTGGGTTTTTAATCGGTTTTTTAATTTTCTTTTTTGGTATGATTGCAATGTCAAATATGGTTTGGAAAATTGAGATTACAGGAGTGAAACCTGAAACAGAATATATATTGATGAAAGAATTGGATAAAATGGGTATTAAGAAAGGAAAACTACAGTTTCAAATGCCTAGTGTAGAAGATGTGCAACGCCATTTGACGGACAATATTAATGCGATTACTTGGGCGGGGCTGGAAGTAAGAGGGACCACCTATCATTTTAAAATTGTGGAAAAAAACGAGCCGAAAAAAGAAAAGGAACAGCATCCACAAAATTTAGTGGCAAAAAAAGAAGCAATTATTACAAAAACGTTTGTAGAGGTTGGAAAACCAGTCGTTATGAAAAATGACCATGTTGAAAAAGGACAACTTCTTGTATCAGGTATATATGGTAATGAGGAAAACCCGTCAGTTGTTTCGGCGAAAGGTATTGTATATGGAGAAACTTGGTATACATCCGAGGTGAGTGTGCCGCTGAAAACACAATTTCAAGTGTATACTGGTAATGCGTATAATGAATACTTTCTTAAGTTTGGGAGTGCAAAAATAAAAATATGGGGATTTCAACATGATAAGTATAAACGCTCTCGTACTGAACATGTAAAACATGATGTGAAATTATTTGGTTTTACATTACCGATTGCATATGAAAAAGATATTGTACGAGAAGAGGAAGAAGCGAATCGAGAATACACAGAAAAACAGGCATTGAAAGTAGCGAAAGAGATGGCTGAAAAAGAACTAAAGAAAAAATTGGATGAACATGCTATGATTGTAAGTGATAAGATTTTGAGTAAAGAGGTTGAGGCGGATCAACTAAAAGTTACATTGCATTATACTGTAATTGAAAATATTGCAGAGTCACAACCGATATCCGAATCCGATATTCAAGGAGACTGAGTAATGGCAGAACAATTAGTAGAAATGAACCAACAATTGGAAAATACTAACGAAGCAATCGCTCTTTTTGGAGTCAATGATGCTCATTTAAAAGTAATGGAACGAGAACTTAATGTATCTATCGTAACTAGAGGTGAAACAGTTCATGTGTCTGGGGCAGATGAAAACGTGACACTCGTAGAAAAAATCTTACAGCAATTACTTGTTGTTATTCGTAAAAGTGTATCCATTACAGAAAGAGATGTTGCGTATGCAATTCAGCTCGCACAACAAGGGAAAATTGCTCAATTTGAAGAGTTATATGAAGAAGAAATTTTTAAAACGGCAAAGGGTAAATCTATTCGTGTAAAAACAATGGGACAAAGACGATATATTCATGCGATGAAGAAGAATGATATTGTATTTGGGATAGGACCTGCTGGAACTGGAAAAACGTACTTAGCTGTAGTAATGGCTGTAAGAGCGTTAAAACAAGGGTATGTAAAGAAAATTATTCTAACAAGGCCTGCTGTAGAAGCTGGAGAGAGTTTAGGTTTTTTACCAGGGGATTTAAAAGAGAAGGTAGATCCATATTTACGTCCATTGTATGATGCACTGCACGATATTCTTGGACAAGAATATACGCAGCGTATGATGGAGCGAGGTGTAATTGAAATCGCGCCTCTTGCTTATATGAGAGGGCGTACGCTTGATGATTCATTTGTTATTTTAGATGAAGCGCAAAATACAACTGGTGTCCAAATAAAAATGTTTTTAACAAGATTAGGTTTTAGTTCTAAAATGGTTATAACAGGGGATCCTTCGCAGGTAGATTTGCCAAAAGGGGCAAAATCAGGTCTTTCTATTGCTACAAATGTTTTATCTGGTGTATCGGGACTTTCGTTCATTACATTAGAGCAAAGCGACGTTGTGAGACATCCGTTAGTGCAACGTATTATTGAGGCGTATGATAAAATGGAATGATCCTATTTGTCAGGATCATTTCTTTTTGTATGATAAGGTTGGCGAATAGCAATTTTTTTACTATCATGAAAGAAGAAGAGTATAAGCGATAAATGACGTATGATTCTAAAAGTGTCGCTTGTTAGAAGAAACGAAAGCTATAAATAGTTTCACTTTATTTCTGGAGAGGAGAAGGTATTGAAATCATGTCAAGATCTCAAGAAATTTCTAAGTGGTTTCGTAATTTACAACATTCGAAAAAACTAAGTTGGATTTCTTACGTTTTATTAGGAGCAGTGCTGTTTTTTGCACTTATGAATAATGTAAAACCAGAGCAATTAGATGTTACAACATATTCTATTGCGAAAAAAACAATCCATTCTCCTATTAAAATTGAAGATAAAGTTACAACGGACAAAAAGAAAAAAGAAGCCGCTACAAAAGTTGAAGATCAATATACATATAAAAGTGAGTATAAACAAAATAAAGTGGATATTGTGAATGACGTCTTTGCTAAAGTAGATGAAGTGATACAAGAGATCAAAGCGGTTGGACCGGATGAGCAAAAAAAGATTACTGATGCTGAAAAAGTGGACAAGTTGAAAAAAAAATTGCCTACTGATTTAACGAAAGAATTATCTGATTCAAACTTACTAAACTTAATTAATGCAGATTCGAACCAATTAGTATTAGCAAAAGATGCAGCAGTTACAGCTATTAATAGTATCATGACTGAGCATATTAAAATGGACGAATTGAAGGATGCGAAGGAACGATATGTAAGTGAGATGAATAGTGTTAATGTTGATAATGGTTTAAAGGAATCTATTAAGGCGTTAGGGAAATATGCGATTTCTGCAAACTATTTTTATGATCCGACCTTAACAAAAGAGAAGAGAAAAGCGGAAGAAGATTTAGTTCCACCTGTTTATATTCTTCAAGGGCAAGTCCTTGTTAGAGAAGGTGAAACGATTTCAAGTGATATGTACAATCAGTTGAAATTAGTTGGTCTGTTAGAAAAAGGGAACAGTTTTCAACCCTATGTTGGATTAGCGGTACTCATTGGTGTGCTATTGTACTTTATGCATAAGCAATTTGAAGTATTTTTACAACGGAAAAGGGAAGATAGACCGTATATTTTAGCGTACATTACCATTTTGTCGATCACGATCGTTTTAATGAAAATCATTAGCTTGTTCCAAAAGCTTGAATATGCAGGGATCGCGTATGTCGTTCCAGTTGCAATGGGAACAATACTTGTAAAACTAATGATTGGTGATCGATTTGTTTTTTTAACAAGCATGATTTTTTCTGTATGCGGAAGCATTATGTTTAATGAAGGAGTAACGAGCACCCTGAATTATAGTGTGGGGATCTATGTGTTACTAAGTTCACTATCAGTTAGTATTTTCTTGAGAGAAAAAAATCGTCGTACGATGATTTTACAAGCGGGTATACTCGTTTCTGTGTTAAATGTGGTCGTATTGGCAGCGTTATTATTGTTGCGTAATGGGAATTTTTCGCCTCTTGAAATTGGTACACAATTATTGATGGCTTCTGTTTCAGGGATTATCTCTTCGGTGTTAGCTATGGGGATTTTACCATATTTAGAGAGTGGACTTGGCATTGTATCAAGTATGAAGCTTATGGAACTATCAAGTCCAAATCATCCGCTTTTGCGTAAGATTTTGCTAGAAGCGCCAGGGACATATCACCATAGTGTAATGGTAGCGAATCTTTCTGAAGCTGCTTGTGAAGCAGTCGGGGCAAATGGTGTATTAGCCCGTGTAGGGGCGTATTATCATGATGTAGGAAAAACGGTACAACCACAGTTCTTTATTGAAAATCAGATGGGGATTGAAAACCCACATGATAAACTCGCCCCTGTAACGAGTAAAGATATTATTATCGCTCATGTAACGGACGGGGTGAGGATGCTAGAAGAGTACCATATTCCGCAAGAAATTATTGATATTGCTGGACAACATCATGGTACAACGTTACTTAAATATTTTTACTATAAGGCGATTAAAGAAGATAAAGAAAAATATACAGAAGAGATGTTCCGTTATCCAGGATCCAAAGCAACTTCTAAAGAGTCGGCGATTGTTGGGATTGCTGATAGTGTAGAGGCCGCGGTGCGTTCTATGAATCATCCAACGCCAGATCAAATTAATAATTTAGTGCAAAGTATTATTAAAGATCGTTTGCAAGATGGACAATTTAGTGAATGTGATTTGACATTTAAAGAGCTACAAATCGTTGGAAAAACGTTATGCGAGACGTTAAATGGTATTTTCCATTCGCGTATTACATATCCGGAACTACCGGAAGAGAAGGAGAAAGAATGAGTTTATTAATTGATTTTATTGATGAAACAGAAGAAGTGAAAGACGATTATATAAGTTTGATTCGAGAGCTGGTAGAGAAAGCAGCTCAAATGGAAAACATAGAAGAAGGGGCAGAATTATCGGTTACGTTTGTAGATAATGAACGTATTCGTGAAATAAACCGTGATTACCGAGATAAGGATCAGCCTACGGATGTTATTTCTTTCGCTATGGAAGAAATGGGAGAAGGTGAAATGGAAATTGTCGGTGCGGAGATGCCGCGTATGTTAGGAGATCTTATTATTTCTATTCCAAGAGCGAAAGAGCAAGCTGAAGAATATGGACACTCTTTTGATAGGGAACTTGGGTTTTTAGCGTTACATGGCTTTTTACATTTGCTTGGTTATGATCACATGACAGAAGAAGATGAAAAAGAAATGTTTGGAAGACAAAAAGAAATTTTAGAAGCATTTGGATTAGGACGATGAAAAAAGGAGAACTTTTAGATAGTTTTGGATATGCTATAGCTGGTATATTCTTTTGTCTTCGTCATGAAAGAAATATGAGAATTCATTATTTAGCCGCAGTCATTGTTATATGCTGCGGCTTTTATTTCCATATTACGAAAATAGAGTGGGTGGTATTACTTATTGTGATAGGGATTGTAATGGGTTTAGAGATGGTAAATACGGCTGTGGAAAAAACAGTAGACTTAGTGACTGCTGATATACATCCATTTGCGAAAATTGCAAAGGATGTCGCAGCAGGAGCGGTTTTACTCTTTGCAGTTATAGCCGTTATAATTGGTGCTATTATCTTTGTACCGTATGTGGTATAGTTGCATTCCGAAGCTTTTATTAAGCCTTGGAAGTGCTATAAAGGCCTTTAGTGAGAGAGTGTATCTATTCACAGCTGTGAACAGGAAGGATGCGGGATATGAATAGTAAACAATTAATTCAAGAAGCAATCGAAGCGCGTAAACAAGCGTACGTACCATATTCAAAATTTCAAGTAGGTGCAGCATTATTAACGCACGATGGAAAAGTATATCGTGGCTGTAATGTTGAGAATGCATCCTATGGCTTATGCAACTGTGCAGAAAGAACTGCTTTATTTAAGGCAGTTTCTGAAGGGGATAAAGAGTTTGTAGCTATTGCGGTTGTAGCAGATACAAAACGCCCAGTACCTCCTTGTGGAGCATGTCGACAAGTTATGGTAGAATTATGTAAACAGGATACGAAAGTATACCTATCAAATTTACATGGTGACGTTCAAGAGACGACAGTCGGAGAATTGTTACCAGGAGCATTTTTAGCGGAGGATTTACATGAATAGAAAAGGTTATAAATCAGGTTTTGTCTCTATTATTGGCAGACCGAATGTTGGGAAATCTACATTTTTAAATCGTATTATCGGCCAAAAAATTGCCATTATGAGTGACAAGCCACAAACGACTCGTAATAAAATTCAAGGCGTATATACAGAAAATGATTCACAAGTAATTTTCATTGATACACCAGGAATACATAAACCGAAACATAAACTAGGTGACTTCATGGTGAAGATGGCTCAAACGACATTGAAAGAAGTTGATATTGTTCTGTTTATGGTCAATGCAACTGAAGGATTTGGTCGTGGTGAGGAATTCATTATTGAGAAATTACAAGAAACGAAACAACCGGTATTTTTGGTAATTAATAAAATTGACCAAGTTCATCCAGAGCAATTATTAGAGTTAATTGATCAATATCGTAAACTACATGAGTTTGCAGAGATTGTACCAATTTCTGCATTAGACGGTAATAATGTAGAAGCGTTAATTGGAGCAATTAAAAAATATTTACCAGAAGGACCGCAATACTACCCAGATAATCAAGTAACGGATCATCCGGAGCGATTTATTATTGCAGAGCTTATTCGTGAAAAAGTACTACATTTAACACGTGAAGAAGTGCCACATTCTGTAGCGGTTGTTATTGATGCAATTCAGAAGCGTGAGGGCGGTGCAGTTTATATAAATGCAACGATTGTTGTTGAACGTGCATCACAAAAAGGAATTATTATTGGGAAACAAGGGAAGATGTTAAAAGAAGTCGGGAAACGAGCTCGTTTTGATATTGAAGCACTTCTTGGTTCTAAAGTATTTTTAGAGGTATGGGTAAAAGTACAAAAAGATTGGCGCAATAAGATGTCTCAGCTTCGTGATCTTGGTTTCCGCGAAGACGAGTACTAAAATAAAGTAAGGCTGTAATCAGTGGATGCTTGCTCATCCGCTGATTATTGGTTTTTGTAAACTTTAATAAATTAGGAAAAATTTTTCTCACATGAAAATGGACAAAATGGGTCAATTTAATAACAAAGGAAATTGGTTTATAGGCTACGCTTATTGAGAAAGGTGGATTCTTATGCTAGATTTTACCTGGAAGTTTTTCTCCAAAACAGGAAGCATTGAAACGTATTTGCTTTTAAAAGAGATGGAAAAAGACGTAAACGATGAGATGGATCAACATGATGAGGAGCTAGCGCATCTAGACTCTCCAATTTCTTGACCCGTTTTGTTCAAACCTTGGATGGTGACGAACATGTTTCAAAAAGTTGAGGGCATCGTTATCCGTACGACAGATTACGGAGAAACGAATAAGATTGTTACAATATTCTCAAGAGAATTCGGTAAGATAAGTGCAATGGCAAGAGGAGCGAAAAAACCGAAAAGTCGGTTAGCATCTGTTTCGCAACTTATGACACATGGGCATTTTCTTATTCAAGTGGGATCTGGGCTTGGAACTTTGCAACAAGGCGAGATTATTTCAACTATGAAAGAAATTCGCGAGGATATATTTTTAACTGCTTATGCATCATTTGTTGTTGAGTTAACTGATAAAGCAACAGAAGATAAAAAACATAATCCGTACTTATTTGAAATGTTATATCAAACGTTGCATTATATGTGTGAGGGTGTTGATCCAGAAGTATTATCATTAATTTATCAAACGAAAATGCTTCCGGTATTAGGGATGCGCCCGTATTTTGATACATGTGCGATTTGTCATCAAGAAACAGATTTTGTCGCCTTCTCTGTCAGGGAAGGCGGTTTTCTGTGCTCACGTCATGCGGAGCAAGATCCGTATCGTATACCGGTGGGAGAAGCTGTACATAAATTGTTACGTCTTTTCTTCCATTTCGATTTACATAGGCTCGGCAATGTATCAGTGAAGGATAGCACAAAAAAACAAATGCGCTTAGTATTGAATACATATTATGATGAATATTGCGGAATTTATTTGAAATCAAGACGTTTCCTAGAGCAACTTGATAAGTTTCAAATATAATTTGGGGCCGTATACGGTCCTTTTTACATACTTTCTTTTTCGAATAGCATATTTAGTATATAATATTTAAGAGATAGTATAACTTTTTTCGTTGTGCATTAAAGGTGGTGATTATCATAGAGCTGAATAAACGGCAAGAACATATCATTCAGATTGTAAAAGATCACGGTCCTATTACAGGGGAGTCAATTGCTGCGCAATTGGGTTTAACACGTGCAACGCTAAGACCAGACTTAGCAATTTTAACGATGGCTGGTTATTTAGAAGCGCGTCCACGCGTAGGTTATTTTTATACGGGGAAAACTGGGGGGCAGCTATTATCTGAAGCTGTTAAGAAAATTAAAGTGCAAGATTATCAATCTAGACCGGCTGTAATTGATAAAAATGTATCAGTATACGATGCAATTTGTACGATGTTTTTAGAGGATGTTGGTACATTGTTTGTTGTAGATCAATCTACACTATTAGTTGGTGTTGTGTCTCGAAAAGATCTATTAAGAGCTAGCTTAGGGAAGCAGGATTTAACCTCTCTTCCGGTTAATATTATCATGACAAGGATGCCAAACATTGCCATGTGTCGTAGAGAAGATTCTTTATATGATATTGCGATGGAATTAATAGAAAGACAGATTGATGCGATGCCGGTTGTGAAAGATACGAAGCAAGGTTTAGAAGTAATTGGACGAATTACAAAAACAAATATTACACGTGCGTTTGTAAACCTAGTAAATAACGAATAAGTGTAATTTGTTTAAAGTGAGGTAATGTAATGGATAATAAAATCGTATATGTCGTATCTGACTCTGTAGGAGAAACGGCTGATTTAGTTGTTCGAGCAGCAATGGGGCAATTCCCATTTGCTCCTGATATTAGACGTGTACCGTATGTAGAAGATACAGGGACATTAAAAGAAGTGATTTCGATTGCTAAGAGTAATCAAGCGCTTATTTGTTTTACGTTAGTAAAGCCGGAAATGCGCCAGTATTTAGTGAAAGAGGCTGCAAAAGAAGGGGTAGAGGCATACGATATTATCGGACCTCTTATCGATCAAATTGAAGAAATTACAGGGCAAGTGCCGAGATATGAGCCGGGTGTTGTTCGTAGATTAGATGAAGAGTACTTTAAAAAGATTGAAGCAATTGAGTTTGCTGTAAAGTACGATGATGGTAGAGATGCACGAGGTATTTTAAAAGCGGATATCGTGTTAATTGGAATTTCACGTACATCAAAAACACCACTTTCTCAATACTTAGCTCATAACAAACGGTTGAAAGTTGCCAATGTGCCGCTTGTACCAGAAGTGGATCCACCTGAGGAATTATATCAAGTGGCAAAAGAGAAATGTTTCGGTTTGAAAATTACACCGGATAAGTTAAATCATATTCGAAAAGAACGATTAAAATCACTTGGATTAAGTGACGGCGCAACATATGCCAATATTAATCGTATTCAAGAAGAGATTGATCACTTTGAAGCAGTAATTAGTAAAATAAATTGTCAAGTAATTGATGTATCGAATAAAGCGATTGAAGAAACAGCAAATATTATTGTGAATGCAGTGCAAAACCAAAAAATGTTTTAGCACATTTACCGAAGGTGAATGTGCTTTTTTCGCTCATATGAAATACGATACTTGTTGGATTAGTAATAGATTATAGCGGAGTGGTTATACTTATATTCTTCTGTTTTTTTATTATGTGAAAAGCATGGTTTAGTTATCCTAAAGTAGAAGATGAAAAAATAAAGGGATATGTAGCGTAGTTGAAGAAAATATATTATAATAAAAAATTGTGATAAAAACCTATATTTTACGTTTAGACTTTAATTTTTCAGAATAAACTAGGGATAGGATTTACAAAAAAGACATGTAATTACATTAAATCGACAAAATCTATACAAGAAAACGCACATTATGGAAGGATTCACAGAAGGGATGTAGAATACAGAAATATGCAAAACATCAATAACGTATTAGTTGATGCAGATGCATATCCCGTGAAGGATGAGATTGTGCAAGTTGGAACTGAATTTCATGTCGAAATTGTGTTTGTCGCATCGTATACTCATCGTTCAAGAAAACAGCAAGGCAATTGGATTTATGTAGATTCTGGACAAGATGAAGTTGATTTATATCTATCAACTTGCAAAGGTAACAGATCTCATGATCATACAGTATATGAGGCTTGCTAGTCTTCTTGTAAAAAAGGTGTATATGTATTGTCTTCAAGAGGTGCATTTGTAATAGATGAGCATATGAATACAATTTTATATAGTAGTATGTATCTGCGAAGTTACGCAGACAAAGGGCCTATATAAGAGGTCCGAAGTCGTTTACACAATGTGATCGACAATACTTTCTAACAAGTTTAGAAAAAATATTGTCGAATTATAAAGGAATTTTTTAATTTATATCGAATACAAAATACGACACGGAGATGGAGTTATGGGCAACAGAATTCCCGAAGAAGTTGTTGAACAGATTCGGACGTCATCCGATATTGTAGAAGTGATTGGTGAATACGTTCAACTTAGAAAGCAGGGACGTAACTATTTCGGCCTTTGTCCATTTCATGGTGAGAATTCTCCTTCATTCTCTGTTTCATCTGATAAGCAAATTTTTCATTGCTTCGGATGTGGAGAAGGTGGAAATGTATTTTCCTTTCTAATGAAAATGGAAGGACTTGCTTTTACCGAGGCTGTTCAAAAGTTAGGTGAAAGAAATGGAATTGCGGTTGCAGAGTATACATCAGGGCAAGTACAACAAGAAGACATATCTGATGACACTGTCATCATGCAACAGGCTCACGAACTTTTGAAAAAGTATTATCATCATTTATTAGTAAATACGGAAGAGGGAAATGAAGCACTTTCATATTTATTAAACCGTGGTATTACGAAAGAGATGATTGAGAAGTTTGAAATTGGTTATGCATCACTTGCTTGGGATGCTGCAACGAAAATTTTACAAAAAAGAGGTTTATCGCTGTCTAGTATGGAACAAGCCGGTCTTCTAATAAGAAGTGAGAAGGATGGTAGTCATTATGATCGCTTCCGTGGAAGAGTTATGTTTCCAATCCATACGTTACAAGGTAAGGTGATAGCGTTTAGTGGAAGGGCTTTAGGAGATGACACTCCGAAATATTTAAATAGCCCTGAAACACCGATTTTTCACAAAAGTAAATTGTTGTATAACTTCCACCAAGCAAGGCCGTTTATTAGAAAGCGTGGGCAAGTAGTCCTTTTTGAAGGGTATGCCGATGTACTAGCTGCGGTAAAGAGTGGTGTGGAAGAAGCTGTTGCGACAATGGGAACAGCTTTAACTGAAGAACAAGCAAAACTTCTGCGACGTAACGTTGAAACTGTTGTTCTTTGCTATGATGGTGATAAAGCAGGACGAGAAGCGACGATGAAAGCAGGGCAATTACTGTTAAAAGTTGGTTGCCAAGTGAAAGTCACATCCTTGCCAGATAAGCTTGATCCTGATGAATATGTGCAACAATATGGGACAACCGCTTTTGAAAATCTTGTGAAATCAAGTATAAGTTTTGTTGGTTTTAAAATAAATTATTTGCGTTTAGGGAAAAATTTGCAAGATGAGTCTGGCAAAGAAGAATATGTGAAAAGTGTTTTAAAAGAGTTGTCGTTGTTACAAGACGCGATGCAGGCAGAATCATATTTGAAGTCGTTATCGCAAGAGTTTTCTTATTCAATGGAAACACTTTTGAATCAATTGCACCAATATCGCAAAGAACAAAAGGTACAGCAAAAACAAATAAAGCAGGTTTCTAAGCCGTCTCAAGTTGTTCAAACAAAACCGAAGTTAACAGGTTTTGAAAGGGCAGAAAGAGAAATTATTTATCATATGTTGCAAAGTGCAGAAGTAGCCGTTCGCATGGAATCCCATATAGAAGATTTTCATACAGAAGAACATAAAGGGATTTTATATGAACTATACGCATATTATGAAAAGGGAAATGAACCTTCAGTCGGAACATTTTTAAGTTGGCTCTCTGATGAAAAGTTGAAAAACATTATCACTGATATTTCGACGGATGAATTTATTAATCCAGAATACACAGAAGAAGTGTTACAAGGCCATTTAGAGACGCTTAGACGTCATAAGGAAAAACTTGTAAAGATGGAAATCATCTTTAAAGTAAAACAGATGGAAAAAACAGATCCTGTAGAGGCTGCTAAATATTATGTAGCATATTTACAAAATCAAAAAGCGAGAAAATAGCTTTTTTGGTAAAGATTTAGTATAATGAATGTTTGTATCTCGCGTAAGGAGGGGAACAGATGGCTGACAAACCAGCTCGTTCTAAACAAATTGAAACTGAAATGACCCTTGAGCAAGTGAAAGAACAACTCACTGAGGTCGGAAAAAAACGTGGCGTTCTTACATATGAAGAGATCGCAGAACGCATGAATGGATTTGAAATTGAATCCGATCAAATGGATGAATACTATGAATATTTAGGTGAACAAGGGATTGACCTAGTTGGCGATAACGACAACGAAGAAGGTCCTAATAATCGCCAAATTACAAAAACGGAAGAAGAATTCGACCTTAATGATTTAAGTGTGCCACCAGGTGTGAAAATCAATGATCCTGTTCGTATGTACTTAAAAGAAATTGGTCGCGTTGACTTACTATCCGCTGAAGAAGAAATTCGACTTGCGACGCGTATTGAAGAAGGCGATGAAGAAGCAAAACGCCGTCTTGCGGAAGCGAACTTACGTCTTGTAGTAAGTATTGCAAAGCGTTACGTGGGCCGTGGTATGCTTTTCTTAGACTTAATCCAAGAAGGAAATATGGGTCTAATTAAAGCGGTTGAAAAGTTCGATTATCGTAAAGGTTTCAAATTTAGTACGTATGCAACTTGGTGGATTCGCCAAGCAATTACACGTGCGATTGCAGACCAAGCGCGAACAATTCGTATTCCAGTTCATATGGTTGAAACGATTAATAAGTTAATTCGTGTACAACGTCAATTGTTACAAGATTTAGGACGCGAACCATCTCCTGAAGAGATTGGTGAAGAAATGGATCTTGCGCCAGAAAAAGTACGCGAAATCTTAAAAATTGCACAGGAGCCAGTTTCTCTTGAAACACCAATTGGTGAAGAAGACGACTCCCATTTAGGTGACTTTATTGAAGACCAAGAAGCAACATCGCCTGCGGACCATGCAGCGTATGAATTGCTAAAAGAACAATTAGAAGATGTGTTAGATACACTAACAGATCGTGAAGAAAATGTTCTACGTCTTCGTTTCGGTTTAGATGATGGACGAACTCGTACGCTTGAAGAAGTTGGGAAAGTATTCGGCGTAACGAGAGAACGTATCCGTCAAATTGAAGCGAAAGCACTTCGCAAATTAAGACATCCAAGTCGTAGTAAGCGTCTTAAGGATTTCTTAGAATAGGCTAACTTTAAGTTTACTTCACTTTTGTGAAGTAAACTTTTTTGTTTTGTTAATTTTTGTTAAAATTTAGCTATCGGCAACGATTACAATTTCTTGTAATTTATTTTACAGAATTGTCTTTTGATTTGCAAATGCTCATTTTTCGATTTTTCGATTAATTTTGTTTATTCTATACAAAAAAATATGTAGAAAAGCGAAAAATATGATGAGAAACGTTAATAATTATCGAAATAATAAGCGATATAACAATAAAAAACAATAAACTGAATTTATGGAATATTTTCAACAAGTGATAGTTTACTCTTTTCGGATAGAGCGTTTTCAAGTACAATGGAAATGACTGAATCATCTAACTATTTAGGGGTATAGAGGGGGGAGAAGAGATATGAAACGTAATCCGCTGATTCCGTTCGCTCTTATTGCAGCATTAGGTATTATCGTTATGTTTGTATTTTCATTTCAGGGGCTAAATAAATCTAAAGAGTTAGCTGATACAAAAAATGGCGGGAAGCCAGCGCAAACAGCATCAAAGCCAGAGGATATTGTGAAGCAAAGCTGTACGAGCTGTCATGGTGATCAGTTACAAGGGGCGGTAGGGCCTAATTTACAAAAAATTGGTGGAAAACTTTCAAAGGATGAAATTAAAGAAATTCTTTCGAAAGGAAAAGGTAACATGCCGGCCAATTTAGTACCAGCTGATCAAGCGGCTAAAGTAGCTGATTGGCTATCTAAGAAAAAATAAGGTTCCATAAAACAAGCCTTTTGCTTTTGCAAAAGGCTTGTTTTTCTATACTTTCTAAAATACGATGAGTAATAGAGAATGGAATTGTTGTTATGGGCTTGCAACAACTACTATAAATTCATTATCATGGAGACAGACTGACAAGAGAAGGAGTAATGGAAATACATGAATGAAGTAAAGCTTTCAAAACGATTAGAAGAAGTTGTGCGCGAGATTCCAGTAGGATCTACAGTAGCTGATATTGGATCGGATCATGCGTATTTACCGTGTTATACAATTATAAATAATATTGCTACAAAAGCAGTTGCAGGAGAAGTTGTAGATGGGCCGTTTCGTTCTGCGCAAGCAACTGTAGCTGAAAGTGGCTTACAAGATAAAGTGGACGTTCGTAAAGGGAATGGATTAGAAGTAATTACACCAGGGGAAGTAGATGTAATTACAGTTGCTGGTATGGGTGGAGCACTAATTCGTGACATTTTAGAAAGTGGTAAAGAAAAGTTAGAAGGTGTAACACGTTTAATTTTACAGCCGAACATTGCAGCACATCACATACGTGAATGGTTTATTGAAAATGGCTGGGAGCTTATCCGTGAGAAAATCGTAAAAGAAGACGGGAAAATTTACGAAATTTTAGTTGGGGAACGAGGAAATATTGCAGCACCTTACTCGGATAATAAACAAGCTGAATTATTTATGGGTCCATTTTTAATAAAAGAAAAAGGTGAGGCTTTTGTTGAAAAGTGGGAAGGAGAATTGAAAAACTTCCAAAATATCTTAAAACAATTAGAACGTGCAGCAGATTCTGAAGAGACAAAAACGAAACGTGTAGAAGTAGAAGCGAAAATGAAAATGATAGGGGAGATTTTATCATGAGTAAAATTCCAAATGGCCATGAGGTTATTTCTTTATTTGAAAGTATGTACCCGAAGCATTTAGCGATGGAAGGGGATAAGATTGGCCTGCAGATCGGGGCGCTTAATAAACCCGTGCAGCACGTATTGATTGCTTTAGATGTAACGGAGGAGGTTGTAGATGAAGCAATTCAATTAGGAGCGAATGTCATTATTGCGCATCACCCTTTAATTTTTAATCCGTTAAAAGCGATTCATACAGAGAAAGCGTATGGGAAAATTATTGAAAAGTGTATTAAGAATGATATTGCCGTTTATGCCGCTCATACAAATGTAGACGTTGCTAAAGGTGGAGTAAACGATTTACTCGCTGATGCGTTAGGATTACAAAATACAGAAGTATTAGCTCCAACATACGCAGAAGAAATGAAAAAAATTGTTGTGTTTGTGCCAGTAACTCATGCAGAAGAGGTTCGTAAAGCATTAGGAGACGCAGGTGCGGGTCATATCGGCAATTATAGCCACTGTACGTTCAGTAGTGAGGGAGCAGGCGCGTTTGTACCTCAGGAGGGAACAAATCCTTATATCGGGGAAACTGGGCGGTTAGAACGTGTGGAAGAGGTACGTATCGAAACGATAATTCCAGCTTCACTACAAAGAAAAGTTATGAAAGAGATGTTGGCAGCTCATCCATACGAAGAAGTGGCATATGATGTATATCCTCTTGATAATAAAAGTGAAACGTTAGGGCTTGGAAAAATAGGCTATTTACAAGAAGAAATGACACTTGGACAGTTTGCTGAACATGTGAAACAATCATTAGACGTGAAGGGCGCAAGAGTTGTCGGCAAGTTAGGTGATAAAGTGCGTAAAGTTGCTGTACTTGGTGGGGATGGTAATAAATATATAAACCAAGCGAAATTTAAAGGGGCAGATGTATATGTAACAGGTGACATGTATTATCATGTCGCTCATGATGCGATGATGCTCGGTTTAAATATAGTTGATCCAGGACATAACGTTGAAAAGGTAATGAAGCAAGGTGTGCAAAAGCAACTGCAAGAAAAAGTAGATGCGAAAAAATTCAATGTACAAATTCATGCTTCGCAGTTACATACAGATCCATTCACATTTGTATAAGAAAAATAAAAACCGTTGCTCATGTAGGCAACGGTTTTTATTATTGTTCTTTTTTCACTTTTACACGAGGTAAGATTTTTTGAAGTGGTACTTTTCGAATTCTTTCCCACGTAGCCGGATTCATTGGGTCATATTGATCTAAGAAAGCGATAACCTCTTTTGTAATTGGTGTTGGAGTAGAAGCACCTGCTGTAACAGCTACGTTTTCTACACCTTGTAGCCATTCTAATTGAATTTCACTTACATCCGCAACACGGTAAGCTTTCGTACCAGCAATTTCTTGTGATACTTGCGCTAAGCGATTCGAATTGTTACTTTTTGGATCACCAACAACGATTGTTAAATCTGCAACATCCGCTTGTTTAGCTACAGCTTCTTGACGAACTTGAGTTGCTAAACAAATTTCCTTATGGAATTCTGCTGTTGGAAATTTTTTCTGAATGTCCTCCATTAAATGTTGAACATCCCATTGACTCATCGTTGTTTGATTCGTAACTAAAATTTTATCCGTTGGGATTTCTAATGTTTCTAAATCATCCGCTCTTTCGATAAGGTGAACGATATCAGGTGCAATACCAACCGCGCCTTCTGGTTCTGGATGGTTTTTTTTGCCGATATAAATGACATGATATCCTTCAGCTTTTTTTGCTTCAATAAGGTCATGTGTTTTTGTAACATCTGGACAAGTTGCATCGATTGTCGTTAAACCTTTTTCTTTTGCACGTTGTTTAACTTCAGGAGAAACACCGTGAGCAGTAAATATAACAGTACCAGAATCGATTTGATCTAAAATATCTAAGCGACTTGGTCCGTCTAACGTAATGATTCCATCTTCTTCAAAAGCGTCTGTAACATGTTTATTGTGAACAATCATACCTAAAATATAAATAGGTCTCGGTAATGATTTATCTAATGCAGCGTTACGTGCAATTACCATTGCATCGACAACACCGTAGCAATAACCACGAGGGGAAATTTTAACAATTTTCATATGAGTAATCCTCTCCTTCTAAACAAGGGATACTTTTGTGCATAGTCCTTTACATTATAAAGGAGGAGAGGATAGAAAACAAAGGATTGTTACACATATAGTTTGGGTTTTGTTGCTATTTTTTGAACAGGCTCCTCTCGTACTTCTGTTTCTATGGCTGGCTCAATCACTATTTTTTTTCTTTTTCTTTTTTTTTGTGGAGGAGGGGGAGTTGCTACCTCAACCTTTTCTGTTAGATCTTCAGTTTGATCTTCTTCCGTACTTTTTCCAGAGGTGAGGATTTTAACAATGCTTGGTAGGTTACGCATAATGGGACCGTACTGTTCGACGACAGGGCTTACAGATTGAACGACTTGTGATACTTTTTCGATATTGTTTATCATATTAGTTGGATTCGAAATTAAATTCGAAAAAAAACTGCCGATGCCGCTGCTAGATGCTGCTGTAGTGGCTGCACCGCCGCGCGTTTCGTTTGATTCATACATTTGAGGGGGAATCATTTGCTCTGGATACTGCTGCATGTATGGTTGATATTGCTGTGAGTATTGATGCGGGTATTGTTGTTGGTATTGCTGTTGATATTGCTGTTGCTGTTGATATTGCTGTTGATATTGGGGTGGCTGTTGTTGGTGCATCATTGGCGGCTGTCCTTCTATTTGTCGATAAGGCGGAACCATTTGCATGAAAGGTTCGGTTGGATCGTGTTTTTTAAAGAGTTTAGCAAGGAACCCTTTCTTTTTTTGTGCCATCGGTGGTAGTTGTGGAATGGGGTATGGTGTATAAGGTTGTTGGCCTGGATTCGGATACATTTGCCTTACGGGAGATTTTGGAAACATGTGAGAAATCCTCCTTTCTTCAGTTAGGTATATACACATACAATATGCAATAAGAGTGAAGAAGGTTAGTTTTTGAAGTAAAAACCTAAACTAAAGATGGATTTTACTTGTAGATTTCGATATAATGTAGACTTGACTGATTTGTGCGCGCAGTAGAAATTTAGAAAGAAGGTGTAACTTATGACACAACAAACTTTTACACAGTATGATTTTAAACCATTTTTAATAGATGCAATTCGTGAACTACGCTTTACAGAGCCGACAGGAATTCAACAGAAAATTTTCCCGGTCGTGAAAAAAGGTGTAAGTGTAATTGGACAATCCCAAACAGGTTCTGGGAAAACACATGCATACTTACTTCCTACATTAAACAGAATTAATCCAAGTCGTGAAGAAGTACAGCTTGTTATTACAGCTCCTACTCGTGAGTTAGCACAACAAATTTACGAAGAAATCGTGAAATTAACAAAGTTCTGTGCAGAAGATCAAATGATTACAGCACGTTGTTTAATTGGTGGAACTGATAAACAACGATCGATTGAAAAGTTGAAAAAACAACCACATATTGTAGTTGGAACACCAGGACGTATTAAAGACTTAGTAGAAGAAAAGGCGCTATTTGTTTATAAAGCGGATACTATTATTGTCGATGAAGCGGATTTAATGCTTGATATGGGATTCATTCAAGATGTAGATAAAATTGCAGCACGTATGCCTAAAAACTTGCAAATGCTAGTTTTCTCTGCAACAATTCCTCAAAAATTAAAACCATTTTTGAAGAAATATATGGAGAATCCAGAACATATTCATATTAATCCGAAACAAGTTGCAGCAGGAAATATTGAGCATTACCTTGTGCCTTCAAGACACCGTAATAAAATTGAATTAGTGAAAAATATGCTACTTCAATTTAAACCGTACTTAGCAATTGTGTTTACAAACACGAAGAAGAAGGCTGATGAAGTAGCCGATGGATTAGCTGAACGTGGGTTAAAAGTAGGGCGTATACACGGTGATTTATCACCACGTGATCGTAAAAAAATGATGAAACAAGTTCGTGATTTAGAGTTCCAATACATTGTCGCAACAGATTTAGCGGCACGCGGTATTGATATTGAAGGAATTAGCCATGTTATTAACTATGAACTTCCATCAGATTTAGATTTCTTCGTTCACCGCGTTGGAAGAACTGCACGTGCGGGTCATTCAGGGATTGCAGTGACAATTTATGATCCAGCAAATGAAGAAGCGTTAGATAGTTTGGAAAAACAACGTCATATCGAATTTAAGCATGTAGATTTACGCGGAGATGAGTGGGCGGATTTAGGTGACCGTCGTCGTCGTAAGAGTCGTAAAAAACCAAATGATGGACTAGATGTTATGGCAACAAAAGTTGTTAAAAAGCCGAAAAAAGTAAAACCAAACTATAAGCGAAAACTTGCAACAGAACGTGACAAAGTGAAGAAAAAATATAGCAATAAAAAAAGATAAGGGATTTCCCTTATCTTTTTTTTATCCAGCTATTTGTGAGAGTCGTAATCAATATGGGTAGAAAAATATGGATTAAAGCTTCACTTAATCCAGTTCATTTAAATGAAGAGTATAGTCTGTTTAAATAGTCATATAAATTTGTGTAGTGCGTTTTTTGTGAACAAACAATTCACTACATATTTCTACAAATTATGCTATCATTATAACTATTGTATATTGAAGAGGTGATTGTATGTTAAAGATTGGATCTCATGTCTCAATGAGTGGTAAGAAAATGTTATTAGCAGCAAGTGAAGAGGCTGTTTCATACGGTGCAACGACGTTTATGATTTATACAGGTGCACCGCAAAATACACGAAGAAAACCAATTGAAGAATTGAACATAGAAGCAGGACGTAAACATATGGAACTGAATGGTATTGAGGAAATTATCGTCCATGCACCATATATTATTAACGTTGGTAATACGACGAAGCCAGAAACATTCCAATTAGGTGTAGACTTCCTGCGCATGGAAATTGAAAGAACAGCGGCATTAGGTGTTGCGAAACAAATTGTTCTTCACCCAGGAGCGCACGTTGGTGCTGGAGCAGATGCAGGTATTCAACAAATTATTAAAGGGCTTAATGAAGTAATAACGCCTGAACAGACGGTTAACATTGCGCTAGAGACGATGGCTGGAAAAGGAACAGAGTGTGGTCGTAGCTTTGAGGAAATTGCAAAGATTATTGATGGTGTAAAATATAATGAAAAGCTATCTGTATGTTTTGATACGTGTCATACGCATGATGCGGGTTATGATATTGTAAATGATTTTGACGGTGTATTGAACGAATTTGACAAGATTGTTGGTGTAGATCGATTACAAGTGCTTCATATTAATGATAGTAAAAATGTGCGTGGGGCCGGAAAGGACCGTCACGAAAATATCGGTTTTGGTCATATCGGTTATAAAGCATTGCATCATATTGTACATCATCCGCAGTTAATGAACGTGCCAAAAATTCTTGAAACACCATATGTAGGTGAAGATAAAAAAGATAAGAAGCCACCATATAAATTAGAAATCGAAATGCTGAAAAACGGTACTTTTGATGAGGGGATTCTTGAAAAAATTAAAGCGCAATAAGGAGGGGGGTATCCCCTCCTTATTTTAGTAGTTGCTGAAATAAAGTGTTTACTTGTTGCGCGGTAGCAGGGGAAGTTACTTTTGCGATTTGTTTTAAGAGTTCTAGTCGCTCATTATTATCATAAATGTTAATATTCTTTCCTTTCATAAGTAAAACAATTTGATCAGCTTGTGCAGTTGTAATTGAAACTTCATATTCTTTACTATATTTCAATAACTCTTTTGTAGAAATATGATTTAATTTTTTATTCACAATTTGTTTAATGAGATTCATCGAGTTATCCTCCTTCATACGTTCTTCTATCGAAATATATGAGTGCGTAGCTTGTACATATTCTTATAGAGTTTCTTTTTTCATGAGGAAAAGAAGCGTATGTTATAATGTAAGGACAAAACTACAGAAAAAGAATATAAGGAGGACTTATGGAACAAAAGCAACATCGAAAAGAAAGCGTTATCCATCTCATTTATCGTTTAGTAATGATTATTTTTGGGGCAGCGTGCGCGGCGGTAGCGATTGAATTATTCTTAATGCCAAATAAAATTATTGATGGTGGAATTATTGGTATTTCTCTTATATTAGATTATCTTACTCCTAATATTTGGTGGTTAAGTTTTTCTACTTTAGTTGTTATCCTCAACATTCCGTTTATGTACTCTGGGTATAAGCAAATCGGAAAAACATTTATGTTATCCTCAGCATTTGGGATTGTAGCTTTAGCATTTATTGAATCGACATTACATGCTGTTCCACCATTTACAACTGAGCCCATTTTAGCAACAGTTTTTGGTGGCCTTATTTTGGGGCTTGGTGTAGGACTTGTTATTCGTCATGGCGGATCAATGGACGGAACAGAAATTATGGGGATTTTATTAACGAAGAAATTACCGTTTTCTGTTGGTGAATTCGTAATGTTTGTGAACTTATTTGTTTTTGCATGGGCAGCATTTGTATTTGGTGTCGAACAAGCTATGTATTCTGTTATGACGTACTATATTGCATTCAAAACAATTGATACGGTAATTCAAGGTTTAGATGAAACGAAAGCAGTTTTAATTGTATCAGATCAGTATGAGGAAGTATCAAATGCCATTTTGCATCGTCTCGGTCGTGGAACTACAAAGCTTGTAGCCAAAGGTGGTTACACGGATAAAGAAAAAGAAGTTATTTATGCAGTTGTAACGCGTTTGGAAGTGACGAAGTTAAAATCAATTGTGCATGAAATTGATGAAAATGCATTTGTTACGATTATGAGTACACAAGAAACAAATGGTGGTAAGTTTAAATCAGCTATCCACTAAAAAGTTACTTGGAATATTTTTCGAAAGCAGAGAATTTTTCTCTGCTTTTTGTTATAATAGTAAGGTTTCTTGAAAAAATAGATATAATTTAGGCAGATTGGTTTACAACTATAATAAGCTGTACTATAATTCAAATAGATATAAATCGGAATCATTCTGAATTAAAATAGGTGAGATGCTATGAATAATATATTGGAAATAGAAGGATTAACGTTTCGATATGAAGATCGAAATGTGTTAGAAAATATTAATTTGCAAGTTCCGAAGGGAGCTTTTTTAGGTTTAGTTGGGCCAAATGGTTCTGGGAAATCCACTTTACTAAAATGTTTATTAGGCGTTTTAAAGCCTAAACAAGGGAGTATTCGCTTGTTTGGTGTTGATAGCAAGAAGTTTAAAGAATGGAACAAACTTGGCTATGTATCCCAAAAGGCAAATAGTTTCAACTCTGGTTTTCCAGCAACTGTTTTTGAAGTTGTGTCAATGGGGCTCGTTTCGAAAAAAGGTCTTTTTCGCTTTTTCACGAAAGACGACAAGGCGAAGGTAGAAAAGGCGATTGCTGATGTAGGGATGAGTGAATTTCAAGGTCGCAATATTGGAGAGCTTTCTGGTGGACAACAACAACGTGTATTTATTGCTCGTGCGCTCGTTAGTGATCCTGAATTACTTATTTTGGACGAGCCTACTGTTGGGATTGATGTGAAAAATGTGGAAAGTTTTTATGAGATATTAGAGGATTTAAACAAAAGGCTTGGGATTACATTGATTCTTGTTACTCATGATATGGGGGCTGTTACCGAGAAAGTAACACATGTTGCATGTCTAAACCAACATTTACATTTTCATGGGAATGTAAAGGAGTTCCGAGAGTTAGAAGATGCAGAAATGTCCGTCTTATATGGACATCATGTCCATCGTTTAAAACACGAGCATGAGCATCACGGGAGGATATAATGATACAAGATTTTTTACAATATGACTTTTTACGTAATTCTTTATATGCAGGTATTTTAATTGGACTTGTTGCACCGCTTATCGGTGTGTTTGTTGTTATTCGTCGTTTATCTCTTATTGCAGATGCATTAAGTCACGTGACGTTATCAGGTATTGCAGCAAGTTTACTACTTGAAAAAACAATTTTTACAGGTGGCTTTTTAAATCCCCTATATATGGGGATGATTTTCTCGATTGGGGGAGCGTTACTAATTGAAAAGTTACGAACTGTATATAAGCATTATCAAGAATTAGCAATTCCGATTATTCTTTCAGCAGGAATGGGAATTGGAGTTATTTTCATTTCACTTGCAAATGGATTTAACACAGACTTATTTAGTTATTTATTTGGTAGTGTAAGTGCTGTAACGAGTACGGATTTAATTATTATTGGGATTGTAGCAATTGTTGTTATTGCGACAATTATTTTATTATATAAAGAGCTGTTTTTATTATCATTTGATGAGGAATACGCAGTATCAACTGGTCTAAGGGCAAAATGGATTCACTTTATCTTCATTATATTAGTTGCTCTTGTCATTGCAGTATCAATGCGTGTAGTAGGTGTTCTTCTCGTATCCTCATTAATGACGTTACCAGTTGCAGCAAGTATTCGTATTGCTAAAGGATTTAAACAAACAATTTTCTTTTCCATTTTATTTGGTGAAATTGCAGTAATTGGTGGAATGTTTGCTTCGTATCAACTTGATCTAGCACCAGGTGGTACAATTGTTATGATAGCAGTTCTTATTTTAATCGGTGCGATTTTATGGAAGAAGAAAAAAACTGCATAAAGTAGGGATAGGTATGAATCTAACAGAAGCTTTACGCCTAATGAAAGAAAAAGGATACAAACATACTGGGAAAAGGGAAGAGATGCTCAGATTATTTGCAGCTCACAATCGTTATTTAACAGCAAAAGATGTTTTAGAGCATATGAAGGATGATTATCCAGGTCTTAGTTTTGATACGATTTATCGTAACTTAACGGTTTTTGCTGAAATCGGCGTTTTAGAACAAACAGAATTAAATGGTGAAAAACATTTTCGTTTTACATGTTCCATTATGGAACATCATCATCATTTTATTTGTTTAGATTGCGGGGGAACGAAAGAGATTACTTCCTGTCCAATGGATTTTATGAATAAAGATTTTAACGGTTATGAAGTAACAGGGCATAAATTTGAAATATACGGCCGTTGTCCAAAATGTGCAAAATAAAAACTCGTCGGTTATATAACTGACGAGCTTTTTTGCATAAAAAAGAAGGTTGCTCACAAATATTGTGGGCAACCTTCTTTTTATTGTTCTTGTGTTTCTTTTTCTTTATCTCTTTCAGCAGCCATTTCAGCAGCAATTACATCGATTTCTTTTTTCAGTTCTTCTACCATTGTTTCTTCTGGTACTTTACGAACAACTTGCCCTTTACGGAATAATAATCCTTCTCCACGTGCACCGGCAATACCGATATCAGCTTCACGAGCTTCACCAGGGCCGTTTACAGCGCAACCAAGTACTGCAACTTTAATTGGTACTTGCAGTGTAGAAATATATTCTTCCACTTCGTTAGCGATGCTAATTAAATCAATTTCAATACGACCGCAAGTTGGACAAGAGATAAGTGTTGCTGCATTAGATGCAAGACCGAATGACTTTAATAGTTCACGTGCAACTTTTACTTCTTCAACTGGATCAGCACTTAATGAAATACGAAGTGTGTTTCCGATGCCTTTACTTAAAATTGCTCCAAGACCAGCGGCACTTTTTACAGTTCCAGCAAACAATGTGCCAGATTCTGTAATACCTAAATGTAATGGATAATCAAAAGCGCGAGCAGCTTTTTCATATGCTTCAATTGCTAAATTAACATCAGAGGCTTTCATAGATACGATAATATCGTGGAAATCTAAGTCCTCTAAAATTTTAATGTGATGTAGTGCGCTCTCAACCATGCCATCTGCAGTTGGGTATCCGTACTTTTCTAAAATGTGACGCTCTAATGAACCAGCGTTTACACCGATACGGATTGGAATGCCGCGCTCTTTTGCTGCATTTACAACAGCTTCTACTTTATGGCGACGACCAATGTTACCTGGATTGATACGTACTTTATCAATGCCACCTTCAATTGCTTTTAAAGCAAGGCGATAATCAAAATGAATATCAGCAACAAGTGGAATGTTGATTTGTTTTTTAATATCAGCAATAGCATTTGCTGCGCGTTCATCTGGAACGGCAACACGAACAACCTGACAACCAGCTTCTTCTAAACGTTTAATTTCAGCAACTGTTGCTTCAACATCATGTGTTTTTGTTGTTGTCATACTTTGTATAATTAATTCATTATTACCGCCAATTGTTAAATTACCGACTTTAACTGGACGTGTTTTTGTACGATGAGTCATTTCATTCACGAATAGATCGCTCTCCTTATAAAAGAAGTTTCTTATTTAGTCCCTCATATCAATGATAGTATACGTGATATAGGGCTATAGAAACCGAAGTGCTCGGTTTCACTTTTACTATTGTATCAGCGCCTTTATGTAATTGACAAGGATTAAGTGATCGCTTATTGATATAACGGGAATTTATAAGTCTTTCCAATTTGAATTTTTGTAGCAGATGTACTTTTATTTAATTGTTTAAAGTCATCAATTACCTTTTCAATAGAAGGGATTTTTTTCTTATTAATTTGTTCTGTAATCGAAAGAACGGTCTCACCAGTTTTTACTTCAATTGCTTTATAAGTAACATCTGTTTCTTCCTTTTTGCTTTGTTTTGTAGTTGTTTCTTCTTTTTTTATAGTTTGAGCAGCTGTTGTTTTTTTGTATGAACTTAACATCGGTAAAGTACCGATTTTTATATCGTAATAAAATATATAACCGAGAACAAGCACGAATAAGAATATACCTAATCTCTTCATATTCTTCACTCCTTTGCTAGGAATATATGCTTGTCCAAAAAAAAAATGCCTATTTAGGCATTTTTTATCGTTCTTATTTTTCTTTCGGTTGTGGAACTTCTTTAAGTGTTAAGTATAGAACAATTAAAACAACTGCGATATAAATGAATGTTGAACCAGGTACGACGATTTTAAATAAATCCATAATCATAAAGAAGATTGTTGGAATTGTGTAACTGTAAGCAGTTAATGTCCAAACTTGTTTGTAGGATAATTTACGTTGTCCGCTCATAGCAGAACCGATGAACGCAAGTAAAGTCACGCCTACAAAAGTAATGAATAATTGGAATAGGTACACTAAAAATCCGATAACAAATAATAAAATTGGATAGATACTATCGAATAGAGAAATAAAGTCTTGTAAATCTTTTTTCTCAAGAGATGCACCTAATAAGTCGTTATAGGAATACGTTTGTGTTTGACCATTTCCCATGGAGACTACTTTATCTTTTAAAACAAATAAACCCGTTTTATTTTGATATTTTTCTAAGTCTGTTGAATTTGGATCAAATACGAAAAGGGCATTGCCATCTTCTTTTTCGATAGGTTGATCAATATCTGCTGTTAGTTCGCCATTTTCAATTTTAAAATCAGGTAAATCTTTTTCGATTACTTTATTTACCATATTAACACCGTCTTGAATAACGCTACCGTACAAGAAAGTTCTTGGAATAGTAGTGATTAAGCAAAGAAGCATAATATACAAAATGGTTTTACCGATTTTTTGAAAACGGAAAAGCGCAATATCTTTAGGCGAATATACGCTTTTTGCTAGCTGTTTAAAAATGGACATAGATTCACTTCCTTTATGTATGTATAAAGTCATTGTAACGTAGGAATCTAGAGAATCTCAAGATATATTATATTTACATATAGTGGAGATAACTAAATTTCTTTTTAATAATTTTCTTCTTTTAAATGAGAAAAATACAATTGACACTTTTCTTTTTTATATGGTAAATTTATCTTACATTTCTTAAAGGATATATCCGATAGGAATTCAATTGTTTAATATGTTATTACATACATAATTATGGACCCTTAGCTCAGCTGGTTAGAGCAGACGGCTCATAACCGTCCGGTCGTAGGTTCGAGTCCTACAGGGTCCATACCCATTTCACATGTTTATTATGTCAGCAGGAAGCTTCCTTGTAGAAGGAAGCTTTTTTTACGGAATATATGAGCATTTTAATTGAAAAGAAGTGGGAATTTTGCTACTTTAATGATAGCAAGACAATGTGATTTATTTGTTTGCACCCTATGGCAATTAGGGTAGAATGAAGTTGTATGTCACACATATGGTGGCAATACATAAACTGGGAGGAATATAACAATGGCAAAACACGAATTACCAAACTTACCTTATGCGTATGATGCTTTAGAGCCTCACTTTGACAAAGAAACAATGAACATCCATCATACAAAACATCACAACACGTACATTACAAACTTAAACGCTGCTTTAGAAGGTCATGCAGAACTAGCTGACAAAAGCGTTGAAGAATTAGTTGCAAACTTAAACGAAGTACCAGAAGCAATCCGTACAGCAGTACGTAACAATGGTGGTGGACATGCTAACCATACATTCTTCTGGACAATTCTTTCTCCAAACGGCGGGGGACAACCAGTAGGCGAACTTGCAACTGCGATTGAAGCGAAATTCGGTAGCTTCGATGCATTCAAAGAAGAATTCGCAAAAGCTGGCGCAACTCGCTTCGGTTCTGGTTGGGCTTGGTTAGTAGTAAACAATGGTGAGTTAGAAGTAACAAGCACGCCAAACCAAGATTCTCCTCTAACTGAAGGTAAAACTCCAGTTATCGGTTTAGATGTTTGGGAGCATGCTTACTACTTAAATTACCAAAACCGTCGTCCAGACTACATCGGTGCATTCTGGAACGTTGTAGATTGGAACGCTGCTGAAAAACGTTACCAAGAAGCAAAATAATTATAATAATTATAGAAAAAAGCTAGGACAATGCTCCTAGCTTTTTTCTATGCTTTCCTTTTACATAATTGGGCTTGTCTTTGGAAGACTAGAACATGAAGTAAAGGAGAGTTGTGTATGAAGTGGAAACATATAATTGGTGACGTTGAAGTGAATCGGGATTTAGTGTTATTGCTCCTTATTGGAGGTTTATACACGCTCGCAATTTCTTTATCGAATACGTTTGTTAATATTTATTTATGGAAACAAACACAAAATTATGTGAATCTTGGCTTGTATAATTTGGCCAGCGTTGTATTGCAGCCTCTCACATTTCTTATAGGTGGGAAATTAGCGAAACGTATTGACCGCTCAATCTTGTTACGAATAGGCGTAGGCACGTTAGCAATTTTTTTTATCGTTGTTTTAGTAGCGGGAAAAAGCGCTTCTCACTATATTTTATTAATGGGGGCTCTTTTAGGAGTCGGATATGGTTTTTATTGGCTCGCGTTTAACTTATTGACATTTGAGATTACAGAACCAGAAACAAGAGATTTCTTTAATGGGTTTCTTGGACTTCTTACATCCTTCTCTGGAATGATTGGACCGATAGCGGCAGGATACACAATTTCACGTATGGCAAAATGGAGTGGTTATACTGTCATATTCTTTCTTTCATTAGTGCTATTTGCAATTGCTGTCGTTTTAAGCTTTTTTTTATCTAAGAGAGAATGTGAAGGGCGTTATGAAATGACAAAAGTATTGAAAGAGCGACGGATTGATAAAAATTGGGGGAGAATTACACGTGCTCATTTTTTCCAAGGGTTGAGAGAGGGAACATTTATTTTTGTTATTTCAGTATATGTGTACTTAGCAACCGATAGTGAGCTCGCATTAGGGAAATATAGCTTAGTCAACTCCGCTGTATCATTTGTATGTTACTACTTAGTTGCTCGTATGTTAAAGAAAGAGTGGCGAAAAAAAGCGATTTTGCTTGGAGGCATTATTTTATATGCGGTCGTATTTTTAGTTATATTCAATGTTACATACACAAAATTACTTATTTATGCAGCATGTATCGCGATCGCATACCCTATTTTACTCGTTCCGTACGGGTCAATGACATATGACGTAATTGGTAGAGCGAAAAATGCGAGAGAGTGGCGTGTAGAGTATGTAGTTGTCCGGGAATTATGGTTAAATGCTGGAAGGATTTGTTCGGTTTTAAGTTTTTTATGTGCTGTGTTATTCTTTCCGCCTGAAAAAAGTTTACCTTTCTTACTATGTATTTTAGGTGCTGGACATTTTCTTATTTATTTTGCAGTTAAAAATGTCAAATATGATGAGGGAAATGTGGGGAAAACCAGCGTTGTAGCGCAAGAAACTACTCAGAATCAAACTGAACCAGAAGGTTAACTTATCGTTTGTTTTATGCTAAAATAGAAAAAGATGTAAGACAGCAGTGAGGACACCTGTATGAAGGTGTCCCTTTCACATTACATAGCTGTTGGTAGAGGGGGTTTGTATGAGCAAGAAGCAGAAACAACAAAAGAAAAAAACTCACGTTCCTTTTCGATTAAACGTGCTGTTTTTTTGCGTATTTTTAATGTTCTCCGCGGTTATTGTAAGGCTCGGATATGTACAAATTGTTCGTGGTGAGGAATATAAGAATGAAGTAGAGAAGAAAGAGAATTCAACGATAAGTAATCCTGTACCGCGCGGGAAAATCTTTGACCGCTATGGGCGACCTGTAGTAGATAATACAGCTGTTCGTACTATTACATTTACAAAAATGAAAGGATCAACTGCAGAAGATCGCTTAGAAACAGCGAAAAAATTAGCAGAGTTGATTGAAGTACCGACAGATAAATTAACAGATCGAGATAAAAAAGATTATTGGATTGCGATGCATAAAGAGGAAGCGAAAACAAAAATTACGAGTAAAGATCGTCAAGAATTGAAAGATAACAAAATTGACGATAAAGAATTAGACGAGCGTCAACGAAGTCGTGTGACAGAAGAAGAGATTAATCAATTATCCGCAAAAGATTTAGAAATACTAGCGATTAAAAGTAAGATGGACGGCGGATATGCAATGACACCTCAAGTTATTAAAAAAGATGCTACAGAAAAAGAATATGCGATTATTAGCGAGAGCCTAGCAACATTACCAGGTGTAGATACGAATGTTGATTGGGATCGAAAATATACGTATGATGATTTATTCCGAAGTGTTCTTGGTGGGGTGTCGACGGCGGATGAAGGTTTACCGAGAGAAAGACTAGATTACTATCTTGTTCGTGATTATAATCGAAATGACCGAGTAGGGAAAAGTTATCTTGAACAGCAATATGAAGATAGCCTGCACGGTACGAAAGCAGAAGTGAAAAATATTACAGATAAAAATGGTAATATTTTGGAAACGATTAATGTATCGCAAGGACAAAGCGGTAATGACCTGAACTTAACAATTGATATGGAATTACAAAAGCGTGTGGAAGATATTCTTGCGAAAAACTTAATGAGATTTAAAGGAGCGGAACCTCTTTTAGATCGTGCTTTCGTTGTTATGACGAATCCGAAAAACGGTGAAGTGTTATCTATGGCTGGAAAACAGCTTGTTACGAATGATGAAGGAAAAACTGATGTGAAAGATTTCGCTTTAGGTACGATGACAAGCTCGTATCCTGTAGGTTCAACAGTAAAAGGTGCAACGATTCTGACAGGGTATCAAACAGGTGCAATTCAACCAGGATCGGTACAGTTAGATGAACCAATCAAATTAAAAGGTACACCGACGAAATCATCTTGGAAAACAATGGGATATATTAATGATCTTACAGCGTTAAAAATGTCTTCTAACGTATATATGTTTAAAACAGCGATGAATATTGCTAATGTTCCATATGTGAGAGGTGGTACGTTAGATATAAAACAAAAATCATTTGATACGATGCGTTACTATTTCGGGCAGTTTGGATTAGGTGTAAAAACAGGAATTGATTTACCGAATGAATCTGCTGGTCAGATGGGTAGAACAGACAATATCCCAGGGTTTTTACTTGATTATGCAATCGGTCAATATGATACGTATACACCACTTCAATTAGCTCAGTATATTTCAACAATTGCCAATGGTGGATATCGTATGCAGCCGCAAGTTGTGAAAGAGATTCGTCAACCGGCAGTGAAACCGGAGGAAGTTGGAAAAGTTGTTCATTCGATGGAACCGAAAGTGCTAAATCGTATTGATATGCCTGAATCACAAATTAAACGTGTTCAAGAAGGATTCAGACAAGTATTTAACGATTCGGGTGGTACAGCTACAAAATACTTTACAGGTGCAAAATATAAAGCTGCAGGGAAAACCGGTACAGCCCAAACTGTGTATGGCGGAGATAAAGAGATTGGTAGAAATGCAAAAGGTGAGCGTGTTCAAGTTTATAACTTAACATTAGTAGGTTATGCGCCACTTGAAGACCCTGAAGTAGCATTTTCTGTTGTTGTTCCGTGGGTACATGATGATAAGACTGGTATTAATGGATATATTAGTCGTGAAATTATGGATGCTTACTTTGATTTGAAAAACCAAGAAATAAATGGTGAAGCTCCAAAAGATGCAAAAGATAATAAAAATGAAAAAGAAGATCAAGATGAGGAATAAAAAAGTTGTAAAAAAAGCACACTATCTGAAAAGATAGTGTGCTTTTTTTTATGGTTTATGCATATCGTGTAATAAATGTGGACAAGTATAAAATATTGGAAAAAGCACGCGGTCTCACAAATGATAATTTTATATTGTGTATAGGGGGATAACTGTCTTATGGACTAATTAATTATCAGTGGAAATGAATAGCGGCTACTGATTAAAGTTTTATCTTATGTTGATTCCTGTGGAACTTTACAAAACTTTTACAAACAATTAAAACCGAATTAATAGTTTAGCAGTATTCTTATATCTGTAATCCTGTTATTTCCGGTTACTTCTAGGAGGAAGAACACGTGAAATGGATGAGTGCATCGATTAAAGTTTTTATATTATCGACATGGTTCCTTTGTTTTGGCATATCTACTGCATTTGCTGTGAACGAAATGGGAGAAGTGAGAGTTGATGGATCCTCAACGGTTTTTCCTATTATAGAAGCAGTAGCGGAGGAATATACAAAGGAGCATCCAAACGTGAAAATTTCTATTAGTGTTTCTGGAACTGGAGGAGGATTTAATCGTTTCAGTAAAGGAGAAGTGGATATAAATAATGCTTCGAGAGTAATGAAACAAGTGGAAGAAAATGAAATGAAGAATAACTCCATTCAGTTTACACCCTTTGAGGTTGCTTATGATGGTCTTACGATTGTTGTAAATCGTCACAATACTTGGGTAGACAATATGACAGTAGACGAGTTACGTCTCTTATGGAGTGAAGATGGAAGAGAGAAGCGATGGTCGCAAGTTCATTCAACATGGCCACGTGCACAAGTGAAGTTTTATGCACCAGGTGTAGACTCTGGTACTTATGATTATTTTCAAAATGTCATCTTACAAAATCGTCGCATTGTAAAAAAAGTCTCTTTGTCTGAAGATGATCAAGTTATTATGCAAGGAGTAATGCATGATAAAAATGCCATTGCTTTTGTAGGATATGCTTATTATATGGCCAATCGAGATAGGGTGAAAGCGATAAAAGTGAACGGTGTATTTCCGACGAAAGAGACTATTCAATCAGGTGATTATAAGCCGTTATCTAGATCGTTATTTACTTATGTGAATGATGCATCTATCCGACAAAAAATAAATGTAGCAAATTATGTTGAGTTTATGATCAAACATGTTGGTAACCTCGCTGAAGAGGTTGGATATGTAAAATTACGAAAAGAAAAATATAATGAACAGCTGCGAATGTTAACAGAAATCAAAAGGTAATGTCAGGGTGGAAAGGGGTTTTCATCTTTGGCTCATAATGACAAAAGTCAAATTACATTTTCTGTACAACATTTGATTGAAAGAAATACAAAACAAAGAAAAAAAACGCAACGAATCAATCAAATAGTTCCATTATTATTAAAAATAATTGCTAGTGTGTCTATTGTGACGACAATTGGAATTATTTTTACGTTGGCAAATGAAACAATGATGTTTTTTCAAAAAATATCATTATACTCCTTTTTGACGGAGAAAGAATGGTTACCGTTTTTTGAAGATCCTAAATTCGGTATATTACCACTTATATGTGGAACAGTCCTTGTAACAGCAATCGCCATGTTTGTAGCAATTCCTATCGGTTTAGCGTGTGCTGTATTTTTGAGCGAATACGCTTCAAACGGTGCGCGAAAAATATTAAAGCCGATGTTAGAACTATTAGCAGGTATCCCGACAATTGTATATGGTTTTTTTGCATTAACAGTTGTCACGCCACTTTTACAACGAATGATACCGGATTTACAGTTTTTTAATGCAATTAGTCCAGGAATCGTGATTGGATTTATGATGATACCTACAGTTGCATCTTTATCTGAAGACTCGATGAGAGCTGTGGCGAAAGGAACGAAAGAAGCCTCGTTAGCGCTCGGTGCGACTCGGTTTGAGATGGTAAAACAAGTAGTGTTTCCCGCAGCTTTTACAGGAATTATGGCAGCGATTATATTAGCGGCTTCTAGGGCAATCGGTGAAACAATGATAGTTGTAATTGCAGCGGGATCCACACCGAATGTATCGCTGGATCCGACGCACTCTATTCAAACGTTAACAGCCTATATTGTGCAAGTGAGTTTAGGCGATGCTCCGCATGGAACGATTGCTTATTACAGTATGTATGCCGTAGGCGCAACGTTATTCTTGTTTACTTTTATAATGAACATCATTTCGCAGTATATTGTGCGCCGTTTTAGGAGGGTGACATAATATGCGAATGTTGAATCATAAAAAAATACAAGAAAATATGGCATCACGTTTTTTTAAAGATCGAATTTACAAATTGTTATTTTATATAGCAATTTTGTTTTCAATCGTAATTTTGCTTATTTTGCTTTTTCAAATTTTTGAAAAAGGGTTAAGCTATCTTTCAATAGATTTCTTTACAAACTTCGCTTCACGTAATCCGAAAGAAGCCGGGATTGCTGCAGCTTTGTCGGGGACAATATTATTTATGAGTATTGTTATACCGGTCTCGTTTATATTTGGAGTCGGGACTGCCCTTTATTTAGAGCAATATGCGAAGGAATCTATATTTAAAAAGGTAATAGAAATTAATAATCAAACGTTAGCAGGAGTACCTTCCGTTGTATTTGGATTACTTGGCTTAACTATTTTTGTATATGCTCTTCATTTAGGCGAGAGTATTGTTGCAGCGGCGCTGACGATGAGTTTGCTCGTCTTACCGACAGTTGTTGTAGCTAGTCAAGAAGCGATACGATCTGTACCAAGTTCATTATTAGAGGCTTCTTACGGATTAGGTGCTACGAAGTGGCAAACGATGTATCAAATTGTATTGCCGGTAGCTTTCCCAGGAATTATAACGGGTTGTACGTTAGCGGTATCAAGAGCAATTGGAGAAGCGGCACCGTTGTTAGTAATCGGAGCATTAGCGTTTGCAAATTATGTTCCATTTAGTATGTTTGATAGATTTACAGTTTTACCAATTCAAATTTTTAATTGGATGAGTAGACCACAAGAAGAATTTCAGTATGTAGCAGCAGCTGGGATGATTGTTTTGCTAGGTCTGTTACTCTTTATCAATATATTTGTCTTATGGTTACGGAATCGAAAATAAGTTGGAAGTGGATGAAAGGGGAATTCAAATGGTAGCAACAGTAGTAAATGTACAGGTGAAAAACGAAGAGAAAATCCAGACTGCTCCAAAAAAAGTAGTATTTGATACGAAAAACCTAAATTTATGGTATGGAGAAGACCATGCTTTAAAGGATATTAACTTAAGTATTCATGAGAATGAAGTTACAGCAATTATTGGACCAAGTGGTTGCGGTAAATCAACGTACTTAAAAACATTAAATCGTATGGTAGAGTTAGTACCGATCGTTCGAACTACAGGCGTGATTGAATATAGAGAACGTAATATATTTGATAAATCGTATCCAGTTGAAGAATTACGCACACATGTAGGAATGGTGTTCCAAAAGCCAAATCCATTTCCAAAATCTATTTATGAAAATGTAGCATATGGACCGAAAATCCACGGTGTTCGTGATAAAAAAACGTTGGACGAAATTGTTGAAAAAAGTTTACGCGGGGCAGCAATTTGGGATGAATTAAAAGATCGTTTGCATGATAACGCATACGGTTTATCTGGTGGACAGCAACAACGCTTATGTATTGCACGTTGCTTAGCAATTGAACCAGACGTTATTTTAATGGATGAACCAACATCGGCGTTAGATCCAATTTCGACGTTAAAAGTAGAAGAATTAATTCAAGAGTTAAAGAAAGACTTTAGTATTGTAATTGTAACGCATAACATGCAACAAGCAGCGCGTATTTCAGATAAAACAGCTTTCTTCTTAAGTGGGGAAGTTGTGGAGTATACAGATACAAATAAATTATTCACAACCCCTTCAGATAAGCGTACAGAAGACTATATCACAGGACGATTCGGTTGATATCGCTAGCAAGGCTAAGAGAAAATGCCCTCTTAACAGAGGGCATTTCTTATTTTTACCTCATTTTAATAGAGAATTAAAACTTCTCCTATCTTACTGCTTATGGCAAGTATAAGAGGTTAGATAGGAGATTTATATAAAATGGCACATAATATTGAGGGGGAAGAAACGATGGTAAGAGAACAGTTTCAGTGTGATTTAAAAACGTTACAGCAAAAGGTAATTGAGCTTGGTGAATTAGCAAAGGAAGCTTTATTAATTGCTATGGAAGGTCTGCATACAAGAGATGTAGAGAAAGCGTTAGAGGTCATTGATGGTGATTACCGCATGGATAATTTAGAAGAGGAAATAAACGATCTTGCTCTTATGCTTATTACGAAGCAACAGCCTGTAGCAAGTGATTTAAGAAGAATTTTTATTTCAATTAAAACAGCGACAGATTTAGAGCGTATTGCAGACCATGCTGTTAATATTGCGAAATCCACAATTCGTCTTGGAGAAAAAGAAGTAACAGTTAGTTTGCAAAATCTTGATGAAATGTTTGCGATTGCTCATAAGATGCTAAATTTAGCATTGGAAGCATACGAACAAGAAAATTTAACTTTTGCTAAACAAATTGCTGAGATGGATGATTCAGTTGATGAAATATATGGGAAGGCAATTCGTGAATTTATATCCTCGATCCCTGAACAACCAGAGGCTATTACACAAATTACACAATTATCCTTTGTTGCAAGATATATTGAGCGTGTAGCAGATCATGTTACAAATATTGCTGAGAATGTATTTTATTTAGTAAAAGGAAAGCATTATTTATTGAATGAATAGGAAGGAAAGTAGGTGATGAGAAATCACCTGCTTTTTTTAGTCAAAACATGACAAAAAAAGCTCATTGTTTCCTTTAGTTTATGATGATAAGATGTATCATAATATAATGGGAAAATTAGTATTATTGGTTTTTATTCAGTGCTTTTTTACTAAGTTAATAGTAAGCGCTTTCTTTGTTGTTTGAGGGTGATAAAAATAGCCCTTCTTATTAAAGTTTCATTTTATATGGAAGAAGATTATAAGCAGAGATTTTCCATAGCACAATGATTTGTTGAAACAATCAAGCTTATATTGCTAGTTCATGTGGGATAGAGAATATACATATGGTGTATGGATTTATTGAACATTATATAAGTGGAGGCTGAAGTATATGAAGGGGGTTATTTTAGCTGGAGGAAAAGGAAGACGCCTTAGACCATTAACATGTAATACTCCAAAGCCGATGTTGCCATTATTAGAAAAACCAGTTTTGGAATACAATATTGAATTGTTACGTCAGCATGGTATTCGTGAAATTGCAATTACAGTTCAATATATGAGTGCGGCCATTAAGCAATATTTTGGCGATGGTAGTAAATGGGGAGTTAACTTGTACTATTTTGAAGACTCCCCTCCACTTGGAACGGCAGGAAGTATTAAACAAGCGGAAAACTTTTTAGATGAAACATTTGTTGTTATAAGTGGAGATGCATTAACTGATTTTCGATTATCAGAAGGAATTGCGTTTCATGAACAAAAGAAAAGAATGGTAACTATGTTTGTAAAGGAAGTAGAAAACCCACTCTCATTCGGTTTGGTTGTAATGAACAAAGAGCAAGAGGTTACACGATATATAGAAAAACCAAGCTGGAATGAGGTAATCTCCAATATTGTGAATACAGGGATTTATATTATGGAGCCAGAAATCTTTTCTTACATACCACCCCGAGAATTTTTTGATTTCAGTCAAGATGTGTTTCCATTATTAGCAAATAAGAACGCGTTATTTGCATATTTGTCAGAAGGTTATTGGTTAGATATCGGTACATTTGATCAATATCGACAAGCACAATTTGATTTGTTAACGAAAAAATTGCAAGTACCTATTCCTTATACGGAAGTGTTACCGATGGTATGGATGGGAGAAGGTGTGACGATTGGAAAAGGGACGAAAATTTATGGCCCATCTTTTATTGGAGAAGGAGCAAAGATTGGTGAGGGGGCTGTAATTGAGCCGTACTCTATTATCGGGAAAAATAGTATTGTTTCAAGTTACTCTCATCTTCAAAAAAGTATTGTTTTTGCAAATGCTCACATTGGGGAGTATTGTGAGCTATTAGAAACGACAATAGGAGAGCATACAATGGTTGAAGATGACGTTACGTTGTTTCAAAAAAGTATTGTAGCGGATCATTGTCATATAGGGAAGAGTACGGTCATTAAGCAAAAAGGAAAATTATGGCCTTATAAGGCCATTGATAGTCATTCGATAGTAGGATCGGCTGGTGTTCAAGAAAGTGAAAAAAGCGCTGGCTGGTTACAAAAAAGCCGTATTGTAGGGAGAGGGAATGTTGAGATTACTCCGCAATTTATTGTAAAAGTGGCGATGGCGTATGGATCTCTTTTCGGAAAAGGGGAAAGCATACTAATTGGGAGTCAAGAACATATAGAAACAACTTCTTATAAAAATTTATTTTTACATGCTATTCATGGTATCGGGATTCATACGATGGAATGTAAAGAGATGAACGAGTCACTTTTTCAGTATAGCATTCATAATTTGCAATGTGCAGGTGGGGTTTTCGTTCAAGTGGAAAATGAAAAAGAAGTTGTTATAAAGCTGTATGGTAAGGATGGGATGCTGTTAACGTATAAGCAGCAAAAAGCAATAGAACAAGTATATATGTCCGAGTCGTTTTATTACGTATGTGAGAAAGAAATGGGACAAAATACGCCAGTCCACGTTTCTTTAAATGACTATATAGAAGCTGTATTAGAATGCATTGATATTGAACAAATACAAAAACAAAAGTTTCATCTTCTTATTAATAAGAGAAATGATATGTTACAACATTTACTTATGCTCTTTCTTCAAAGGCTTGGGTGCACAGTTACATGGATTTATGCGGGCGAACAAAAAGATCATGTGAAAGCTTTGATGAAATCAAGTAAAGCGAATATGGCGCTTATGTTTTCTGAGCAAGGAAATTATTTCGAGTTATATGATAATCATAGTAATATTTACCAAGGTACAGATTTTGAAGAAATAGATCTTCCTGACTTATTACTGGAATCAAAAGGGAATATTTACCCAATGTCTTTGAAATTAGGAGAATGTTACCTTCTATTTTATATACATGATGAAAAAAAGGCGTTTCAAGTAAAGTGGAAACGAGATATTTTATATCGAATTGGAAAGTTATTCGAGTTAATAGCACTGCAAGAAAAGGCGTTTCTTAGCATAGTAGAGCAATCACCGCCGCTTTATTTACTTTATGATGAAGTTGTGTGTTCATGGAACGAAAAAGGGAAAGTGATGAGGAAATTATTGGCCGATATGGAAAGAAAGGAAGAAGGTATATTTGAAGGAGTGCAGTTCAAATATACCGAAAAAGAGTGGTCTTATATCGTTTCTGATACAAAACAACCAAAATTTTTGGTGTATTCACATGCTAGAAATCCAGTGATAGCAAGGGAAAACATGAAAAATCTTATAGAAAAAATTAGACAATATCAAAAGGTGTAGAATTTTTATTTTAAAAGTGGTATTATGGTATAGTCTGATTTAAGTTATTAGTACTGGAGGGAAATAAGAATGCGTGTGAATATTACTCTAGCATGTACAGAATGCGGAGATCGTAACTATATCTCAAAGAAAAATAAACGTAACAACGCTGAGCGTATCGAGCTTAAAAAGTATTGCAAGCGTGACAAGAAGTCTACGTTACACCGTGAAACAAAGTAAGCAGTAGGAATATTTTCCTACTGTTTCTTTTTTTATTCGATTCCTATATTAAAAGTGATACACTATCATCATAGAGTAAAGTGTCACTGTAGGGGGGAAGATGTGTGAAAGAAGAGAAAATACGTTTACGTAAAAAAATAATAGAACACATGAATTCTTTATCGGAAGAACAGTATACAACTTTATCAGAGCAAATCGCAGTTTCGTTGTATGCGCAAAAAGAGTGGGTTGAAGCTGAAACAATTGGAATCACTCTTTCAATGGAAAATGAAGTGAATACATATCCTATTATCGAAAAAGCTTGGGAAGAAGGAAAGAAAGTTGTAGTTCCGAAGTGTAATAAAGGAACAAGAACAATGTCCTTCCGGCAAATTAGTAATTTTGATCAATTAGAAACAGTGTATATGCATTTGCGTGAACCGATTCCATCGCTTACTGAAGAAGTGAATGCGGATGAAATTAACCTTCAAATCGTACCAGGCGTAGCTTATACAGAGCGAGGAGAACGGATTGGATACGGCGGGGGCTATTATGATCGTTATCTCGTGCATTATAAAGGGAAAACGCTATCATTAGCTTATGATTTTCAAATGGTAAAACAAATTCCAGTGGAACCATTTGATAAAAATGTAGAAAAAATTATTACAGAAAAAGGAACAATGGTTATAAATGGGCTTGTATAGACAAATAAAAATTGACGAGACTTTTTCTTCTTGATTATAATAAAATATGTGAACGTTTTCTTATTATAATTTTTTATAGTAAGTGAGCATAGAGGGTGATGAAATGGTATCTATTTATGATATTCAGCAATTGCTAAAGAAATTTGGTACGATTATTTATACGGGTGATCGAATTGCAGATTTGCAATTAATGCAAGATGAGCTACGTGAATTAAATCAGTCACAGCTAATCGATCCACAAGACTATCAAACAGCTTTATTTTTATTGAAGCAAGAAATTCAAAAAGAGCTAAATAAGAATTAGATAAAGGTAGGTAAGCAACATGGAAGAGAAATGGTTAGTTGGTGTTGACCTTGGTGGTACAACGATTAAATTAGCATTTATTAATGTATACGGTGAAATTTTACATAAGTGGGAAATCCCTACGAATACAAATGAGCAAGGAAAACATATTACACTTGACGTAGCGAAGGCAATTGATAAAAAATTAGAAGAGTTAGGCGAATTAAAAAGCAAGTTAATTGGTATTGGTATGGGAGCTCCTGGTCCTGTGCATGTGGCATCTGGAATGATTTATGAAGCGGTTAATTTAGGGTGGAAAAACTATCCATTAAAAGATTTACTAGAAGTAGAAACAGGGTTACCTGTTGTAATTGATAACGATGCAAACTTAGCAGCGCTTGGCGAAATGTGGAAAGGTGCTGGCGAAGGAGCAAAAGATTTAATTTGTATGACGCTTGGCACTGGTGTCGGTGGTGGTGTAATCGCCAATGGTGAGATTGTACACGGTGTAAGTGGTGCTGCTGGTGAGATTGGACATATTACAGTCGTTACAGAAAATGCTTTCCCATGTAATTGCGGAAAATCTGGTTGTTTAGAAACAGTAGCTTCTGCAACGGGTATTGTGCGTGTTGCTATGCAGAAAATACAAGAGACTGATAAAGAAAGCATGTTACGTTCTATGTTAGCAGAAGAAGGACGTATTACATCAAAAGATGTTTTTGAAGCGCACGGACAAGGTGATGAACTAGCAAATGAAGTAGTAGAAAAAGTAGCTTCTTATTTAGGATTAGCTGTAGCGAATCTTTCTAGTACGTTGAACCCAGAGAAAATTGTTATTGGTGGAGGCGTGTCTAAAGCTGGAGATGCACTATTAGAACCAATTCAAAGTTATTTCGAGCAATATGCTTTCTCACGTGCTGTAAAGAGTACGAAGTTAGCCATTGCAACACTTGGTAATGATGCAGGTGTTATTGGAGGAGCTTGGCTTGTAAAAAAGCACAAATACGAAGCGAAGATGATATAAGTTGTGAAATGTGAAAAGAGGAAGGGGGAAACCCTTCCTCTTTTTGCGTAAAATCTTGATGAAGAATAACATGTAAGTGAATTAAGCTGCTGGCGGATACCCGTTATATAGAACAGTCATGATCGTAAACCATCCGAAAACGAGTACAGTCGCAATTGCAAAGCCGCCTGCGAAAAAGTTCTTTTCGCGAAGTGTTCTAAGCGTAGCAAAAACAGCTAACAGAGTGACAAGCGTAAAAATAATAACAAGGCCCATACAATATCCTCCTCTGTCTACCTATTCTTAAATATGAGTTTTTAGAATATTTACTCTTTTACATTGTACATGTTTTAAAAATGATTGTCGAGATAGCATCCTTTCTTTTCCTAAGAGAAAGAAATGTTGTATCATTAAAAGTAAGTTTAATAACTGGAGGAGATTTTCATATGAAATGGACACAAATGCCGTTAGGACCATTACAAACAAATGCTTATATTTTAACGAATGATCAAAATGAGTGTATTATCTTTGATCCTGGTCATGAAGGAGAGAAGCTCGTTACATATTTACAAGAAGAACAATTAAAACCACTGGCGGTTTTATTAACGCATGCCCACTTTGATCATATTGGTGCTGTTGATGCGGTAAGAGACGCTTTCCATATTCCTGTATACGTACATAAAGAAGAAGCAGATTGGTTAGGAGATGGAAATGTAAATGGCTCTCAAATTTTTATGATGAACCGTAGTATTACAGCTAAGCCAGCGGATCATATTATTGATGCAGAAGGTACATTAACAGTCGGTTCATTTAATTTTGAAATTTTTGAGACGCCAGGACACTCTCCAGGAAGTATTTCTTATTATAGTAAAGAGGCGAATGCAGTGTTCTCAGGAGATGTATTATTCCAAATGAGTATTGGAAGAACTGATTTACCTGGTGGAAGTTTTGCTGAATTAATTGGAAGTATTGAAGAGAAATTATTCGTATTGCCAGATGAAACAGCGGTGCTATGTGGACATGGTCCAGAAACAAGCATCGGTTTTGAAAAAGAAAATAATCCATTTTTACAATAAGGAGTCATTATGGGGATGGAGCTCATTTTAAGAGAATGGATGGGGAAAGAGAAAGATTATTCGATTTCATATAGTACGTATATGAACCTCGTATTGTATGCAGAAGGGCATGGCTATTATATGAAGGACCGTGAAAAGATTGGAAGACAAGGCGATTTTTTTACAAGTAGCAATGTATCCTCTGCTTTTGCAAAAACATTTGCTAAGTTTTTTATTCGTCTTGTTGAGAATGATGAAGTCGCTCCAAATATTTGTGAGATTGGCGGGGGAACAGGAAAGTTTGCCTATGATGTTTTACAAGAATGGAAGCAATTATCTCCGGAAACCTTTATTGATTTAAACTATTCAATGATTGAAGTGAGCCCTTTTCATAGAAAATTACAACAAGAGAATCTGTGCTCATTTTCTAATGTATCGTATTATACATCTTATAGTAAAATGGGAGAGTCATTCGAAGGAATTCTTTTTTCGAATGAGTTATTTGATGCATTTCCTGTTGAAGTAATTGAGAAGAGAAATGGAATGTTGTATGAAGTACGTATTACGTATACAGAGGAAGGGAACCTTGCTGAAGTATGTAGACCGTTAGATAAAAGAATCGGTCGCTACTTACTGAAATATAACATTCATATTGCAGAAGGGCAGCGTTTTGAGGTGCCAATTGCGATGGAAGATTATATAAAAGGAATTGCAAAATGGTTTCAAAAAGGTATATGTATTACAGTTGACTATGGATACACAAAAGCAGAATGGACGTACCCTGCGCATCGAGAAGGAAGTTTACGTGGGTATTATAAGCATAAGTTAATACGTAATCCTTTAGCGTATCCAGGGGAAATGGATCTTACTACTCATATTCATTGGGATGAGTTAAAGGAGATTTTTAACCTTCAGGGAATGAGTGCAGTATGGCATAAGAAGCAATCTGAGTTTTTGTTAGCTGCAGGAATATTAGAACAGCTTACGAGTCATCAAGATACGAATCCTTTTTCTGAAACTCAAAAACAAAATCGAGCAATTCGTTCTATGATTTTGAACGGAGGATTAGGGAATGCCTTTGATGTTGTTATACATACGAAAGACATACAGAATTTACATCTGAATCGGTATTTAACAATATAAAAAACAAGACACAGCATATTTCTGTGTCTTGTTTTTTAATACGACGTATGTAGTATTATATATTTCCTCTCATGATATATATTTATATTAAAGATATGAGATGAAAAATATAGAATACGTTCTTTTTCTCTGTTTATTAGTCCCTAACCTAATAATACGCGAACGAGTTGAATAATTGTTTCGTTTTCTACTTTGTAGTAAATTTCTAATCCTTTTCTTTCACTAGAAACGATTTTAGCACTTTTTAATTTTGCTAAATGCTGTGAAATTGTAGACTGTGGCATGTTTAAGCCAGTGTACATTGTAGAAACGTTGCTTGGACCACGCTCGATTAATCCTTTTACGATACATAAACGAACTGGGTGAGCAAGTACTTTCAATAATTCTGCATTGCTTTCATAAAGTTCTATTTCTTTTTGAAAGGTTTCTAACATGTTCTTTTCCACCTCCGTGTGAGCTGTTATACCATACTATACATACCAAAAAATTAAAGAAAAGAAAACAGTTGTTGCAGAAAAAATTTCCTAAAGTAAAGAAATTGTAAGAAAAGAGACCCTGATGTAAATAAAATGGATAAATTAGCACAGTTTTGTAAAATGACGCTTTTGGGCGAAAATTTTGATGCGTTTTAAAAATTGAAAGATATAGATATATTTGTAACACAATTTTATCATGATTTTCTTATTCTTTCAAATGAATATACAAAATTTTTAAAATAATATGACAAAGGAATTATAATGCTATATATAGAATATAAAACAGGTTAAAAGAAGCCCGATGTAATCAGCTTTTTTATGAGGATAATGAGACACTTGAGTGTAGCTGATCAATCTTAGAATGATCAAGTCATTCGTCATTTATGCTAGAGCTCATCTTTTAGCAACTTTAAAAATCTGTGATTCCATATATTCTCATAAAATTCAATTGTCTCTTTTGCGGACATAAATGGATTGTTTAATGTAGAAGTTATTTTAGGTGCCATAAAGTTTTCGTACCCTAGTCCGTGAGCAAATTTAATCGTAGCATCCATACAGTACTCTGTCTGGGCGCCACAAAATTCAATACGATGTACAGATAATTGATCTAAAATTTCTTTTAAGTTTGTTTTATAAAATGAATTTGCATGTGTTTTTCTCACAAAGAAATCATGGTCTTGAACATCTAGATCAGTATGAATAGCCCAAAGTTCTTTTTCGGGTACTAAATGATCATCACAATGTTGAACAAAAATGATTGGTTTATTTGATTTTCTGTATGAAGAAATTCTTTTATTTACTTTTGTAAGCAAGTTTTGTAAATCAAATAAATGCTCTCCGCTATAACATACCCCATTTTGTAAATCGATAACGATTAAAATATCAGAACAAGTATCCATTATTTTTACCCCCTTTTATTTCTTAATATATCGATAAAACCATTATTTGTAAATAAGTGATGTGCTTTTATCCCACTATTTGTGGGAGGCGGGCTGCCCGTAAACGCCCGATTGGTGAAGGCTAATAATGAGTGGGAATGAACAAAACCCCCAATGATTAAATTTTTGTACAGAGATAATAAAGTAGTTTTATTTACAATAAAATTCTTTAAAAAACAATAAAGTTGTTTTATTATAATTGGGGTAGAGTCAAGAAAATACGCATTTACAACGATAAGTATTTTGATACAAGTCTTATGAGACATTATGAGGTCTAATTGAAAGGTGATTGGATTATGTACCGATAGGTTTTACTCTATTGAGATTGTGAAGTTTCCTACTTAAACTAACGGGGCAGGTTAGTTAGATAAAGGGATATTTGGATTAAGATAGATGTAAGTAGAAAAACTACTAAAGTAATAAGATTTGCTTCAGTAAAATAAGGTATATTATATTTGTTGAATAGATTCTCTGTAAAGACAAGAAAAGTAGGTGAACAAAGTGGGCAAATATCAATTGGATTACAAAAGTCAGGTAGCTGTGGCAAAGTTTCATGAAAAACAGACGCCTGCCAAATTTGATAAAAAGCAGCAACTTGAAAAATTGCGTGCGGAGTATTTGAAAAAGAAGCAAAAACAAACAGATAAATAATATGTTTTGTTTGTCTGATTGTTTTGTATTCGGTGTAAACAAAAGGAAATAGGTAAGTTATTCATCGTTCAAATATATACAGGCTATTTTTTCAAACATCTTTCTTAATGAACTAACGCATGCGTTAGTTCATTAAGAATAAATAAAAAAGTCGATTCCTTGAGAGGGGAATCGGCTTTTTTTAATAAGTGATATTTCCTTAGCGTTGTAAATCCGCATTTTCCTGACGCTACCCCTCATTAGACTAACGAGGAGGATGGTTGAAGAAGCCAAAAAAATTTGAGTACAAAAAGAAAAAACACTAAAAAGAATATACTAAACCGCATAAAAAGAAGATATGAAAACTTAATCTCATATCTTCTTTTCTCTCTACGCATTTACAGGTTCTTCTACATAAGAGAGGGCATTTTCAAAATCGGATATTAAATCGTTAACATTTTCAAGACCGACTGATAAGCGAAGTAATGAATTAGAGATACCTCTTTCATCACGAGCTTTTTGCGACAGCGCGGCGTGGGACATTTTAGCTGGGTAGGAAAGAATCGATTCGACAGCTCCTAAACTCACTGCAAAAACAGGTAATTTTACTTTTGATAAAAATTGGCGGAGTGCATCTTCTGACTGCAAAGTAAACGATAAGACCGCTCCAGCTGACGTTGCTTGAGATTGTTGAATATTAAATCCAAGATGTGTTTGTAATCCCGGATAATAGACATTTTGTACTTTAGCATGCTCTTGCAAATAGTGTGCAATTTTATTGGCATTTGCAGCTGAGTGCTCAAGACGTACATGTAATGTTTTTAGACCGCGAAGTACGAGAGAACAATCTTGAGGTCCTAAAATAGCGCCAAATGCATTTTGTAAAAATCCAAGCTTTTGAGCGAGTTCGGCATCTGTTACGACCGCTAATCCGGCAGTAACATCACTGTGACCAGCAATAAATTTTGTAGCACTATGAAGAACGACATCGGCGCCAAGATCAAGTGGCTTCTGGAATAATGGTGTCAAAAAAGTATTATCAACAAATGTAAGAGCACCAATAGATTTTGCGAGTTTAGAAACCTCGCGAATATCTGTTACTTTTAAAAGTGGGTTAGATGGTGTTTCTACATAAAAGAGTTTCGTATTCGATTTAATATTTTGCTTTATTTCTTCTAAATTGGTCATATCAACAAATGTATGTGAAACACCGTAACGGGAGAGTACTTCAGTTATAATTCGATAAGTGCCTCCGTATACGTCTTCTGAAATGAGAACGTGATCGCCTTGTGAAAGAAGGAGAAAAGCAGTAGAAATCGCTGCAATGCCTGAGGCAAAGGCGAATCCTTTTGTTCCGCCTTCTAATAAAGCAATGATATCTTCCAGAGCTTCACGAGTTGGATTTCCAGATCTGCTATAGTCGTATTTGCCAAAAGTATCTACATCAAACTGGTGAAATGTTGATGTGTTATAAATGGGAACGTTAACAGCTCCTGTTTGTGCATCGTGTTTATATTGGTTGTGTAGTAAGAGTGTATCTATAGAATAACTCATATTCTCACACCTTCTTTTACAAGTTTAATGGCTTGATTTAAGTCTTGAATTAAATCATTGCTGTTTTCAATGCCCACGGAGAATCGAAGAAGACGATTACATACACCGTTCGCCGTTCTGATTTCTTCTGGAATATCAGCATGTGTTTGCGTTGCTGGATAAGTCATTAAACTTTCTACACCACCAAGACTTTCGGCAAATGTGATTAAGGATAAAGATTGTAAGAATGGATTAATCCAAGCTTCATCTTTAAGTCGGAATGAAATCATACCGCCTCTCCCTGGATAAAAGACATCTGTCACACCATCCTCATCATTTAAATAAGCAACAACTGCTTTCGCATTTTCTTCATGTTGTTTCATGCGAAGCGCTAAAGTTTTCATACCACGAATTAATAGCCATGAGTCAAATGGGCTTAAGACAGCACCGGAGGCATTATGATAATGAGCGATTTCCTCACAAAGTTCCTTTCCTTTTGCAACGACAAGTCCGCTTAATACATCATTATGCCCACCTAAATATTTCGTTGCACTATGAAGTACGATGTCAGCACCTTCTGTTAATGGCTGCTGTATATAAGGCGTGTAGAATGTATTGTCTACGATAAGAAGTAGTCTGTGTCTTTTCGCTACAGTTGCGACAGCGGCAATATCAGTAACTTGCATTAATGGATTAGTCGGAGTTTCTATGAAAATAGCCTTCGTTTCAGTTGTGATAGCTTGCTCAATTTGTTTAATAGATTGTGTATTTACGTATCTACATCGAACATTCCACTTTTTTTCGTGTTCGGAAAATAAGCGATACGTTCCCCCGTATAAATCTTCGGATACAATAAGTTCATCTCCAGAACGGAATAATGAAAGGACGAGGAGAACAGCTGCCATACCTGAACTACAGGCATAACCTTGTTGGCCATATTCTAAGTCTGCGATTGCCTGTTCTAAAAGACCACGAGTTGGATTTCCAGTTCGTGAATAGTCAAAGCCGGTAGATTTACCAAGTCCTTCGTGACGATAAGCGGTTGAGAAATAAACGGGTGGATTAACAGTTCCTGTTGTAGTTTCGCTACGATTTCCGATTTGTGCTAGTTTTGTTTCGATAGTTGACATGTAAAAATTCCTCCTTTTTAAATTGAACCAGTAGTTGAATATAAAATAAAAAAAGCCTTCTAAGAAGAAGGCTTTCGGATTGAATAGAGTCTTCTTCTCATCTGTCAAATCTTTCACAATTTGCTGGAATTAGCACCTTATTAACAAATGTTAATGGTTGCTGAGGCGTCATAGGGCCAGTCCCTCTACCTCTCTAGATAAGAATGTTCGTATGAAATTTTTATTATGTTTTTAACTTTACAACAAAAGTTAATTGAATTGCAACTTTATTTTAAATAATTTTTATTTTTCCGCAAGTGTCATTGACTTTTATATTTGTGCATGCTAAATTTATAAAAAATTAACAAACATTGTTAAAAGGGGAACGCATTTCCTTTTAGCTACATAAATAAAATAATAAAGACAACTCTTATTGAGAGCGGTGGAGGGAAAGGCCCTGTGAAACCCGGCAACCTTCAAACGAAATGTTTGAAACGGTGCTAATACCTGCAAAACGAATGTTTTGCATAATAAGAGGCGGAACAATTATGTCCCCCTCTTCAAAGTGAAGAGGGGGTTTTTATATTGATAGAAATGAGGGAGATTCGTGAAATTACTAGATTTATTATCAAAAGGAATTGTAATAGGTGATGGTGCGGTTGGAACGTTATTACATTCACATGGTTTGCAAAGTAGTTTTGAAGAATTGAATGTATCTGATCCAGACCTAATTATATCGATTCATAAACAATATGTAGCTGCTGGTGCAGATGTGATTCAAACAAATACGTATGGAGCAAATGAGGCGAAATTACGTATGTATGGCTTAGAAAATCAAGTTGTTCAGATTAATAAAGCGGCAGTGAAGCTTGCGAAAGCATCTGTTACAAACAGAAATGCAATTTTAGGAACAATCGGTGGTATGAAACATATCGGAGCTGTCACAACGACTGATATGGAGCGAGAATTTATGCTACTTGAACAGGCAGGTGCTTTACTAGAAGAACAGGTTGATGGATTACTATTAGAAACTTTTTACGATGAATTTGAATTACTTCATGCCGTTAAAGTATTGCGTAAGCAAACGAATATTCCGATTGTTGCTCAAGTAGCGTTACATGAAGCAGGTACGACTCAAAATGGAAATGATGTCAATGAAATATTAAAGCAGCTTATAGATTACGGTGCAAATGTTGTTGGATTGAACTGTCAACTAGGGCCACTTCATATGACGGAAGCTTTCAAAATGATATCGATTCCGCAGAATGGCTATTTATCAGCATACCCAAATGCAGGTCTCCCAAATTATGTGGAGGGGCGTTACGTATATGAGGGAAGCCCAGCTTATTTCGAAGCGATGACACCAAAATTTATTGAGCAAGGTATTCGGTTATTGGGTGGTTGTTGTGGTACGACTCCAGAACATATTCAAAGTATGAAGCGCGCTGTTGCGAATGTTACACCTGTAATAGAAAAAGACACAATTCAAAGACCGAAAGTAGTTCATACACACGAGAAGCGTTCGAAGGCAAAGGTTACTCTTGCGGAAAAGGCAAAAAAACAAACGACAGTTGTAGTGGAATTAGATCCGCCGAAAACGTTAGATACACAGCGGTTTTTTGAAGGAGCAAGAGCGTTAAAAAGAGCGGGAGCAGACGCTATTACTCTAGCAGATAATTCATTAGCATCGCCTCGTGTTTCGAATATGGCAATGGGCGCACTATTAACGAAGCACGATATTCCAGTATTGACACATTTAACGTGTAGAGACCATAACGTCATTGGACTACAATCTCATTTACTAGGTTTATCAGCGTTAGGTATGGAGGAAGTATTAGCTTTAACTGGTGATCCAGCGCGCGTTGGTGATTTTCCGGGAGCAACTTCTGTATATGATCTGTCCTCTATAGAGTTAATTAAAATGATTAAAGAAATGAACGATGGACGTTCCATTTTAGGGAAATCCATTGGACCGGCAACAAGGTTTTCAGTCGGAGGTGCTTTTAATCCTCACGTAAGGCATTTAAAAGCAGCGGTAAAGCGAATGGAACGAAAAATAGATGCTGGGGCTGAATATTTCTTAACACAGCCGATATATGATGTTGCTTTAATAGAAGAAGTATATGAAGCAACAAAACATTTGGAACAACCTATTTTTATTGGAATTATGCCATTAGTAAGTAAGCGGAATGCAGACTTTCTCCATTTTGAGGTGCCGGGTATTACTCTTCCTGAAGAAATAAGAGAGAGAATGGATGGACACGAAACGAAAAAGGCAGCTATCGAGGAAGGGATTCGTATTTCACAAGAGTTGATCGATGCAGCGATGAAATATTTTAACGGTATCTATTTAATTACACCATTTCTAAAATATGAAATTACAGAACATCTTGTTAAATATGTGAGAGAAAAGCAAGAAGTGAAAGAAGGTATTAATTGATGAAGTGTATAGAAGAAAAATTACAAAATAACATTTTAATATTAGACGGTGCAATGGGGACAATGATACAACAAGAGGACTTAACTGCGGAAGATTTCGGAGGAGAAGAGTACGAGGGCTGTAATGAATATTTAGTAGAAACAAGGCCGGATGTTATTTTAAAGATTCATAAAGCTTATATTGAAGCTGGAGCTGACATTATTGAAACAAATACATTTGGGGCGACAAATATCGTATTAAGTGATTATGAGCTGTCTCATTTAGATGAAGAACTAAATGAAAAGGCAGCACGATTAGCGAAACAAGCTGTTAAAGAAAGTGGGAATGAAGTATATGTTGCAGGTGCGATGGGACCGACAACGAAAGCAATTAGTGTTACAGGAGGAGTTACATTTGAAGAACTAATAGAAGCTTATACTAGGCAGGCGAGGGGATTATTAAATGGCGAAGTTGATGTGTTACTCGTTGAGACGAGTCAAGATATGCGTAATGTGAAAGCTGCTTATATTGGAATTCAAGCTGCTTTTGAAGAACTAAATAAAATTGTTCCTATTATGATCTCTGGGACGATTGAGCCGATGGGGACGACTCTGGCTGGGCAAACAATTGAGGCTTTTTACTTATCCGTAGAACATATGAAGCCATTATCTGTTGGATTAAACTGCGCGACTGGTCCGGAGTTTATGAGAGACCATATTCGTTCTTTATCTGATTTATCGGAGTGTTACATTTCTTGTTATCCAAATGCAGGTCTTCCTGATGAAGATGGACATTATCATGAATCTCCATCTTCTCTCGCTGAAAAAGTGAAGCGATTTGCTGAAGAAGGATGGATTAATATTATTGGTGGTTGTTGCGGCACAACACCAGAACATATAAGAGCAATGAAAGAAGCGCTAGCATCTCTTACACCGCGTGAGCAAAATGAACGAGCCGGACATGGAATTAGTGGATTAGAGGCGCTGCAATATGATGAGTCTATGAGACCGTTATTTGTGGGTGAAAGAACGAATGTTATAGGGTCACGTAAATTTAAACGATTAGTGGCAGAAGGTAAATTTGAAGAGGCTGCTGAAGTGGCAAGAGCACAAGTGAAGAAAAATGCTCATATTATTGATATTTGTATGGCAGACCCTGACCGTGATGAAATAGAAGATATGGAAAAATTCTTATCAGAAGTTACAAAAGTGTTAAAAGTACCGATTATGATTGATTCAACAGATGAAAATGTAATGGCGAGAGCACTTACTTATATTCAAGGGAAAGCTGTTATTAACTCTATTAACTTAGAAGATGGAGAAGAGCGTTTTGAAAAGGTAACGCCACTGCTTCGCAAGTATGGTGCCGCAATTGTAGTTGGGACAATTGACGAAGATGGTATGGCAGTAAGTGCTGAAAGAAAACTAGAAATTGCGAAAAGAAGTTATGAATTATTGACGACGAAATATGGTATACGCCCGTCAGATATTATTTTTGATGCACTTGTATTTCCAGTAGGGACAGGTGATGAAGAATACATCGGTTCAGCGGCAGCGACGATAGAAGGAATTCGACTTATTAAAGAAGCGTTACCAGAATGTTTAACGATTTTAGGTGTGAGTAATATATCATTTGGTTTACCACCAGCTGGACGTGAAGTGTTAAATTCTGTCTTTTTATATCATGCAACGAAAGCAGGATTAGATTATGCGATTGTTAATACTGAGAAATTAGAGCGCTATGCGTCAATTCCAGAGGAAGAAAAACGTCTTGCAGATGCATTATTATTTGAAACGACGAAAGAGACGTTAGAAGAATTTACGAATTTTTATCGTGTTGCTAAAAAGAAAGAGGTTGTTGTTCAAGAAACATTAACGCTTGATGAGCGACTAGCCAACTATATTGTAGAAGGTACAAAGCAAGGATTACATGAAGATTTAAGTCTCGCGCTGACAGAGGGAAGAAAACCTTTGGATATTATTAATGGTCCACTTATGACAGGAATGGATGAGGTGGGACGATTATTTAATAATAATGAACTTATAGTTGCTGAAGTATTGCAAAGTGCTGAAAGTATGAAAGCTGCTGTAAGTTATTTGGAGCCGCATATGGAATCTAGCGATAGTGCGAAAAAAGGAAAAGTATTATTAGCGACCGTTAAAGGGGACGTACATGATATTGGGAAAAATCTTGTTGAAATTATTTTATCAAATAACGGATATGAGATTATTAATTTAGGAATTAATGTTCGTTCGGATCGAATCGTTCAAGAAGTGCAAGAAAAAAAACCTGATATTATAGGTCTTTCTGGCTTGCTAGTAAAATCAGCACAACAAATGGTAACAACTGCTGAGGATTTAAAAGCGGCGAATATTGATATTCCAATTGTTGTTGGTGGTGCAGCGTTAACGAGAAAGTTTACAGATAATCGTATTTCTCCATCGTATAAAGGGCTCGTATGTTATGCGAGCGATGCGATGACAGGTCTTGATATTATTAATAAGCTTCAAAAAGAAGAAGAGCGTGAGAAGATGAAACAGGATAAAAAAGAACGTCATCTTCATATCGTAAAAAAAGAAGAGAAGAAAGTGGAAATTCCAGCAGTAATTGAGCCATTACCAAAATCAGAGGTTATGGTGCCTGATTCAACAAAACGAATTGTATTACGAGATGTTCCTGTCTCACATCTTGCCCCATTTTTAAATAGACAAATGTTACTTGGACATCACCTTGGATTAAAAGGAAATGTGAAGAAGCTTTTGAAAGAGGGGGATAAAAGAGCGCACGAATTAAATGATTTAATAGACGAATTATTGGTGGAAGGACAATCTTGGTTAAAACCGAAAGCAGTGTATCAATTTTTCCCAGCGCAAAGCGATGGACAAAACATCGTAATATATGATCCAGAAGATCATACGCGCGTAATAGAGCGTTTCACATTTCCTAGACAAGGAAAAGCACCATACCGTACTTTAGGTGATTATTTGCGCCCTATTGGAGATGAGATGGACTATGTCGCTTTCTTATCTGTTACTGTTGGGGAAGGAGTTCGGGATATTGCTGAGGAGTGGAAGGCGAAGGGAGATTATTTACGCAGTCATGCAATTCAATCGTTAGCGCTTGAATTAGCAGAGGGGCTTGCTGAAAAAACACATATGCTCATTCGTGACCGCTGGGGCATTCCAGATTCACCTGAACTGACGATGGAAGAGCGTTTCCGTACGAAATATAGAGGAATACGTGTGTCATTTGGTTATCCAGCATGCCCAGAACTTGCGGATCAAGAAAAATTGTTCCGTCTAATTCATCCAGAGGAAATAGGTATTTCATTAACGGAAGGATTCATGATGGAACCAGAAGCATCAGTAACGGCTATGGTATTTTCTCACCCTGAGGCAAGGTATTTTAGTGTACTATAGTGTAGAAGGGGGAGACGTATGAAGAAAATAGTCTTTACAGGTGGCGGTTCGGCAGGGCATGTAACACCTAATTTAGCCATCATTCCATATTTACAAGAACAGCATTGGGATATCTCTTATATTGGTTCTCATCAAGGGATTGAGAAAGCGATTATAGAAAAAGAGGGCATTCCGTACTATAGTATTGCGAGTGGAAAGCTACGTCGTTATTTTGATTTGAAAAATATAAAAGATCCTTTTCTTGTAATGAAGGGGGTTATGGATGCGTATGTAAGGATTCGAAAACTAAAACCGGATGTAATTTTTTCAAAAGGTGGTTTCGTATCTGTACCAGTCGTAATTGGAGGATGGTTAAATAGAGTGCCAGTTTTATTGCATGAATCCGATATGACACCAGGACTAGCAAACAAAATTGCGCTCCGTTTTGCTTCGAAAATATTTGTTACATTTGAGGAAGCAGCGAAACATTTACCGAAAGAAAAAGTAATATATACGGGAGCTCCTGTACGTGAAGAAGTGCTAAAGGGAAATCGTGAAAAAGGTTTAGCGTTTTTAAGTTTTTCACGTAAAAAGCCGGTTATTACAATTATGGGTGGAAGTTTGGGTGCGAAGAAAATCAATGAAACAGTTCGAGAAGCGTTACCAAAACTTCTTAAAAAGTATCAAATTGTTCATCTTTGCGGAAAAGGTAATCTTGATGAAAGCTTACAAAATAAAGAAGGATATAAACAATTTGAATATATCCATGAGGAGTTACCAGACATATTAGCGGCAACAGATTTTGTTATTTCACGTGCGGGATCCAATGCAATCTTTGAGTTTTTAACATTAGAAAAGCCAATGGTTTTAATTCCCTTATCAAAATTTGCTAGTCGTGGAGATCAAATTTTAAATGCAGAATCCTTCGAAAAACAAGGTTATGCCTCAGTATTGTACGAAGAAGATGTTACTATGAATTCTCTTATAAAGCATGTCGAAGAGTTAGATCAAAATAATGAGGTGTATAAAAGGGCATTAAAGAAATACAATGGAGAAGAAGCGATTAAAACTATTATTAAACATATTTCAGAGGCATGATTATACAATCATGTCTTTTTTAATAGGATGAAAGATTCCAAGAATTGATATTTTTATGTTACAATAACAAATGGTTAGTAGGGAAATTCCAATTGATTAAGCGTGAAAATACGAATGGATTAGGAGTGACTGTGTTGGAGCTAAGTCTCTATGAAAATACTGCACTTATTATATGCTTTGTGTTGTACGTTGGTAGTGTGATTGTTTATATTTCAAGGAAATTTTCGCAAGAACGAGAGCTTGAAAAATCAGAAATAACAGCAGAACTAGAAATGTTAGCTGATGAAAGTTATAAAAAACAAAAAACAAAAGAAGACCATGAAGCAACCCATCATTTAAACGCAAATAAGTTCTAAAGATGGGGATTTTTTTTTGATGTCGTTCTTTATTATATCTATAGCAAGTAACGCTAAAAGGAGTTTCCCCATACAGATTTAAAGGATGAACATAAATGAAATTTTATATAGCATCGGGATTTCAAAATAAACACATTGTTCGTTTTGTATCAGGCCAGTTAAAAGAAGCAGGATGGCACCATACATATGATTGGACAAAAAACGAAAGAGCAGTTAACCAAGAAAAATTAAGAGAAATTGGTGAGGCGGAAAAGAATGCTATAAAGGAAGCCGATGTCTTTTTATTTATATTAGATGGTGGAAATGGAAGTCATACAGAGTTTGGAATGGCCATTGCACTAGAGAAAAAAATATATATGTATCATGAAGGAAATTCGCTGCAAACAACATTTTACCATTTGCCAGAAGTACATATTTTTGAAGGGGATGCAAAAGAGTTTGTAGCTCACGTTATGAATAATGTGGATGTTTAAAAGGTTATAAAGATAATCTTTTGGGTACAGTGATGATAAGGAAAGTATATAAAGGAGCTATATAATATGAAATTAGAAAATGGTTGGGAAACAAGTTTTTTAGAAGTGGTACAAAAGAGTGAATTTAAGAGAGATGCGCTTCTTAGTCAATTGCTTTTTGCAGATAGTGAAGAAGTAGAAGAGCTTACTGATGATTACGGATATGAAGATATTATTGAACGCGAACATGATGATGAATTAGCAGAAATTTTAGGCGAAGAACTATTCAGTGAGATGGAGCGATACGTATTCTTATCTTCACAACCAGAAGAGAAACTGATTTCATTCGTAAATGGATTAGGTTTTCATGTGTTAGATTGGATCGTGCTTCTTGAAACAGAATTTGGTGTTGATAGTGCAAACTTTACATCAGATGCTGTGAAGATGTTAGAAAAGCGTTTCAGACAGTTTCCATACATAGAGGATAAGACGATTTTTGATATGACGTTTGGAGAAGCGATGGATGTATTAGAATCCATTACAGGATTACAACTGAAGGAAAAGATGAACGTATAATGAAAAAAGAACGTGAGGATATCACGTTCTTTTTTTACATAATAATAATTTTATCATCTAGTTTTGTCTGCCCAGTAAGAAGTGCGTTTAAATATTCCACTTTTCTTATACAAGCTTGTATATGTCTTTCAACCTCTTGTAACTCTGCTTGATGATGTGTTTCAATTGGATGAATTTGTACGTTAAATTTTTCAAATTGACTACTATATGTTATTTCTGCATAGCCGCTCATAATATCCGTTTCGTTATGAAATAAAAATTGTTTCGTTTTGTCACAGAATGATACATCCTGAAAGCCATATACTTTTAATGCGTCAATTACTTTTTTTATTATTTTTGTATTCATTTTTTAACCCTCTTTACGAAGTTCTACTTTTATATTATAACATAAAAAATTACATAGAAAGCGCTTCCAAGTGTATTTTATTATAAACTTTACGTTTCAATCATAAAAATGAAACAAAGAAAAAATAATTGTAAAGAAGGAAGGACTCTTTTATTGTTTCGTCATATATATAGAGAAATAGTGCAATGAAAGGAAATTTTCCGAGGTGGAGATTGTATTTCCAATTTGAGCGCAGTAAAAGAGGTGAGAATCTTGAACTTTGATATTGTAGGGCAAAAAGCATATATAAAAGATGGACCGCATCGGAACCGAATTGGAATTGTAAAGAAAAACGAAGAACAATTAAAACCACACTTCGCTATTATAATTGGAGAACAAAGTATTGATGTCGAGCTAAAGGATATCGTGTTAGTTGGAGTGGACGTAGGACAATTTCATAAATGGTGCGAGCAGAATGGTTATTTGTGAAAAGGACGGGCTGTGAGATAATGAAATATATTTGAGAAAAGAGAATATGTTATTGTATTCTCTTTTTCTATGTGTAAGGAGACGGAAATGAAGTATAAAGAACGAGATTTTACATTGGAATTGAAAGAGAAAATTCAATGTATGGAAAAGGAGATAGAGCGAATATCACTTAAACTTTTTAGAGAGTATGCCCATTTATATATTGAGAAAAGTATGGAATTAGACATTGGATTCGAAAGAGAAAAAGAAGATCCCTTTGAAACGGGGTATTATTCATCAGTTTCTATGGCGATAGTAGATGAAGAAGGTGAGATGATTGACTTTTATATCATTCCAATTTGGAAATGCGAAAATATCTTTTTAGGAATGCTAACTCAATCAAGAATTTGGGGGAGTAAGAAAGTAGGAGAACTTGTTGATTATTCTTATTATGAGATTGAGGAGGAGTTAAAAGAGCAACTAGAAGAATGCTTGGAGTGATACTTTTCAAGATGGGATGTAAAAAAAGACGCTAACAGTTTTATGTTAGCGTCTTTTTCTTATTATGAAGCAATTTCACCAGTTTTTGTATCATCTTGATTGTACGTATCTTGATCTAATTCACCAAGCCATTTACTAGAAATAAGACCTGCTGTCATAGAACCACTTACGTTAAGAGCTGTACGGCCCATATCGATTAATGGTTCAACCGAGATAACAAGAGCGACAATGCCAATTGGTAAGTTCATTGTAGATAGTACGATTAACGCTGCGAATGTTGCACCGCCACCAACACCGGCAACACCGAATGAGCTAATAGCAACGACAGCGATTAAAGTTAAAATAAATTGTGGTTGTAACGGATCAATTCCTACAGTTGGAGCGACCATCATTGCAAGCATTGCTGGATAAATACCTGCGCAACCGTTTTGACCGATAGATACTCCGAATGAAGCAGCGAAGTTTGCAATCCCTTCGGAAATACCAAGCTTTTCTTTTTGCGCTTCAATATTTAATGGCATTGCGCCAGCACTAGAGCGAGATGTGAATGCAAATGTTAATACAGGGAATACCTTTTTCAAATATTGAATTGGATTTAAACCAGATAGAGCAATTAATAATAAGTGAATAACGAACATTACGATAAGTGCTACGTAAGACGCTAACACGAAGTTACCAAGTTTTAAAATAGCATTTATATCGCTACCAGCAACTGTTTTTGCCATAAGAGCTAATACGCCGTATGGAGTAAGGCGTAAAATTAATGTTACCATACGCATTACGATTGCATATACAGCATCAAGCATCTTCTTAAATAACTCTGCTTGTTCTGGATATTTTCGTTTTACACCTATAAAGGCAATGCCGATAAAGGCTGCAAATATTACGACAGAAATTGTTGATGTTGGACGAGCACCTGTTAAATCAAGAAATGGATTTGTAGGTAATAGCTCTAATAATTTGTCTGGAATTGTTGTCTTTTCAATAGAAGTAAATCTTTCTTCAACTAGTTTCAGACGAGCAGATTCTGCATCACCTTGTTGTAGGCCTGTTGCTGATACATCAAATCCTGCACTTGCAGCGATTCCGACAGCTGCAGCAATTCCTGTAGTAAGAATTAAAATTCCGATAATAAGGCCACTGATTTTACCAAGATTTTTCGTTAATTGTAATTTTGTAAAGGCTGAAATAATAGATACTAAAATAAGTGGCATAACGATCATTTGAAGCAATTTCACATAACCGTTACCGATTAAGCCAAACCAAGTATTTGATTCAATAATTACTTTAGAAGTAGGCTCATAAATAAATTGTAATATAAGACCAAATAAAATTCCGACTCCTAAAGCAGTAAATACACGTTTATTAAAAGATACATGCTTACGTTGCATATAATATAATACGCCGACTAAAATGAGCATGACTGCAACGTTAATTCCGACAAGCAGTGTATTCATGTTGATTCCCCCTAATTCCAATCTGTTATATAGAATATAAGGTAATAAAACCTATAAGTCAACTAGGAAATTCCGCGATTAAAAAAAGATGGCAAATTGCCATCTTTTAATGTCCAGCCCCAGGGACAAGTAAAAACGTCGTGTAGTATGTAAATCCTATGAAGAAAACAGTTAAGTAGGCCCCAAATACGTATATATACATACGCTCTGTTAATTTTAAATAACTTAAAAGTACGAAGAAACCTGTTTGTCCTAAAAATAGTAGTGCAGCCTGTTGCATATCCCCTACGTAAAACATAACCGAGAAAATTCCAGTCCAAAAGCCGAGAACGCGAAACATGCGCTCCATGCCATCTCCCTCCTTTTCTAGAAAAAGTAAACCTCTCCTCATTATAGTTTATTTTTCTTACTATTGTAAATATTCGTTCATATAAAAAGAAGCCAATTATAATTGGCTTCTTTTTATATGAGAAATTAAATTGTTAATTTATAATTACAAGATTTACATCCATCTAGTAGACTATCATTTCGTGTTAATTCCATGTTAGGGAATAGGATTTCAAAAATCCCTTTCATCATATCCCCATGCATATTACAAATTTCAGTTGGGTGATGAACAGCAACTTCTTTAAATGGACAATTGTGTACATCATAGAAAATTTTTGTTCCATCTGCACTTAATTCAAATGCAGGTGATAAACCAGCTGTTGAGAAAGCTTCTTTTGCAATTTGAACTTTTTGTTCTACTGTTAAGTCTTCTTCACTCACATTTAAGCGGTGCATATGTTGTTGCATTAATTCTGCTCCGAATTGTTTTCCTGTTTCGTATAGCGCTTTTTCACCAGCAGCTCCAAGGCTAAGAAGAGAATTGAACGCTATTTTTGCTAATAATTGATAATCACGGAATGGAAATTGCAATTGGATAACATCATCAGATAATACATATAATCTGCTTGGTCTTCCACCCTTTCCAGTTTTCTTTGTTTCAGATTTAAGCATATGAACATCTTCTAATTTAGATAAATGTAAGCGTGCTACGTTTGGATGAATGTCAAACTCATCTGCAATTTCTTGTACAGTTACGTAACTATGTTTTTGAGAAATATATTTATAAATGTAATAACGAGTTGGGTCAGATAATACACCTGTAATTTTTAAAGCTTGTTCCATTAGGATCTCCACCTTTATCACTTTATCCAAGATAATAACATTATAATACAGATAAACTTCCATATAGGTAATTTCAGACAATAATTCGGAAATTGTTCATAATTTCACAAACATAATTTTCCTTTTTATTTAGGTGAAAATACAAAAGTCCCAATTTTTATTGTGCATTTTTTTATGCTATATACATAGTGAGGAGGGAAAATGATGAATGGAATTGAAATTTTTGCGAATACAATTTTGAAAGAAGCGTGTAGGGTACAAGCATCGGACTTACATATTGTGCCCCGGCAGAAGGATGTAGCGGTTCAGCTACGTATAGGAAAAGATTTAATTACGAAACAATGTATTGAAAAGGAGTTTGGAGAAAAACTTGTTTCGCACTTTAAATTTTTGGCATCCATGGATATAGGAGAGAGGCGGAAGCCACAAAATGGTTCATTGTATTTACAAATTGATGGACAAGAAGTGTATTTACGTCTTTCAACACTTCCGACTGTATATCGAGAAAGTCTCGTGATTCGCCTTCATTTACAAGCATCTGTGCAGCCGTTATCTCATCTTTCGTTATTTCCAAGTACGGCGGAAAAACTCCTCTCTTTTTTACGTTATTCACATGGTCTACTCGTATTTACTGGACCGACTGGTTCTGGGAAGACAACGACAATGTATGCATTATTAGAGGTAATTAGAAAAAGGAAAACACGTCGAATTGTAACACTTGAAGACCCAGTTGAAAAAAGAAAAGACGATTTATTACAAATTCAAATAAATGAAAAAGCAGGTATCACATATGAGGCTGGACTAAAGGCTATTTTACGCCATGATCCAGATATTATATTAGTTGGTGAAATCCGAGATGAAGAAACAGCAAAAATAGCTGTAAGAGCAAGTTTAACTGGACATTTAGTAATGACGACCCTGCATACGAATGATGCGAAAGGAGCGATACTCAGATTTATGGATTATGGCATAACGAGGCAAGAAATTGAACAAGCTTTATTGGCTGTAGCTGCACAGCGACTTGTTGAATTAAAGTGTCCATTTTGCAGAGGAAAGTGCTCAATTTTATGTAAATCAATGCGGCAAGTAAGACAAGCAAGCGTTTACGAGTTGTTAGATGGATATGATTTGCAACAAGCGATTAAAGAAGCGAACGGAGAATGTGTTACGTACAAACATGAAACATTAGAATCTTCGATACGAAAAGGGTATGCTTTAGGATTTTTAGAAGAAGATGTTTATGTTTAAGAAAACATGGAGTTTAAGTGAGCAATTAGTATTGTTGAAACGATTAGGAGAACTATTAGAAAAAGGATACTCCCTTTTGCAGGCACTAGAATTTTTACGATTTCAATTACCCATAGAAAAGAAAGTACAATTACAGCATATGATTGAGGGATTAAAAGAGGGGAGAAGTCTACACGATTCATTTCATCAATTAATGTTTCATCAGGAGATGTTAAGTTATTTATTTTATGCTGAGAAACATGGTGATATTTCTTTTGCATTGCAACAAGGGAGCGCACTTCTTTATAAGAAGGATAAGTATAGGAAAGATATGATGAAAATAATGCAGTATCCTATGCTATTAGCATTCTTTTTAATGATTATGCTTGCTGTTTTCAATCTCATCTTATTACCGCAGGTTGAAATGGTGTATAGTTCATTTGGTTCTACAGTGCCGCTATTTACAGAACAAATTTTAAGTGCAATTAAACGAATACCTTACATTATTATTAGCGGTATTCTTATCTTTATTATTGGATGTAGCGTATATTTGTTTTATTTTCGGAAACTCCCACATATTGAACAGGTAAAAATCATGCTTCGTATTCCTCTCATAAAAGTATTTCTTATTTTAAAGCATTCGCATTATTTCTCCACTCAATTGAGTGGTTTATTGTACGGCGGACTATCGGTGCTCGAAGCACTCACAATAATGATGGAGCAAAAATATAATCGATTTTTTCAGTATGAAGCGGCCCGAATTGAACGGCAATTAATTGCAGGAGAATCGTTACAATCTATCATTGCTAAAAGTGGTTATTACGAAAAAGAACTTTCTTATATTATTAGGCATGGACAAGCAAACGGTAATTTGGCAGTTGAATTAGAGGACTATAGCGATCTTGTTATAGAAAAGATGGAACAAAAAATGAAACGTATGTTAGTTATCATTCAACCGATTTTATTTACATGCATTGGAGGAATAGTTGTTCTTATGTATTTAGCGATGATTATGCCGATGTTTCAAATGATGAATTCCATTTAGGAGGCATTTACATGCAGAATGAGGAAGGATTTACTCTGTTAGAGATGTTATTAGTTATGGTTGTTATAACTGTATTATTACTATTAATTATTCCGAATGTAGTGAAGCAGCGCTCATCAGTTCAAGGAAAAGGATGCGCAGCCTATGTGAAATCTATAGAAGCGCAAATACAGGTATATCAATTACAGCATAATAAAATTCCTTCGTTAAAAGAGCTAAGTGACGAAAAATATATTACAACTCATAAGTGTCCGAATGGTGAATCTATTCATATTTCAGATGATGGCACAGTATCAATCGGGACATTGTGAAACAAAAAGGATTTACTCTTTTAGAAATGTTGCTCGTTTTATTTGTAATTTCTGTCTTAAGTATGATTACGTATTTTAATGTTCATTCATTATATGAAAAACAAAAAGTCGAACAATTTTTGAGCCAATTTTCAAATGATATTTTGTATATGCAACAATTAGCGATAAATCGTCAGAAATACTATACGCTACGGTGGTATAAAGAGAAAAACACGTATTACATTGAGGAGTCGGGTACGAATCATTTTATTGTGTCGAGAGACTATGGTAACGATATACAAATTGATTTGCATACATTTCCAAATCCGATGACATATAATCCGAGCGGAAATATTAATAGAGGTGGTACAATTTTACTTTCGTATCGAAGTTATAAATATGAGATTGTATTTCAGCTCGGAAGAGGGAGATTTACGTATCGTGAAATATCAAAAAGGATCCATAATGGCTGAAATGCTTGTATCGTTAAGCATACTAATGATGGCGGTATCGGTACTACTGCCGCAAACAGTATTGGTCATGCAAGAAAGAAAAAATATACAACTCCGCTATAAGGCATTCGTATTATTAAAAAAAGAAGCAGCTTTATATATGTATGAGAATGAGGAAATGCGAGTAAAAGAAAAAATTATAAACGAACTTGTATATTACACATATTGGGGAGGAAGTGAAGTGTGTACTATGTGGAAAGATGTGAAGGGAAGAATGATGGAACAATGTTTTTATGTGGGAGGAAAAATAAATTAGAAGTTGGATTTACATTAATAGAAATGATCGTATGTTTGTTTCTAGTATCACTGTTCTTTTTACTTTTACCGAGTCTTCATTTTATCGGAATGGAGAATAAACACTCAAAAGGATTAAATGAGTGGGAGTGGGATGTGTTTTTAGGCCAAGTACAACTGGAGTTTCGTGAGGTATCGTTTGGGGAACATATAATGGCCCTTGAAAATAAAGGTAGTATTTTACGCTTCCGTTTGCGTAATGGGGATGAAGTGATATATGAAAAAGTGAATAATCATCTTATAAGAAAAGTGAATATGCGTGGAAGGGAAGTTATATTACAAAAGGTTGGCAATGTTTCGTACAAACTAACACCTCATGTGTTCTTTATAAATATGAAAGATACTAGTGGGAAAATACATGAAGGTGTAGTTGTAAGATATAGCGAAATGGAAATAAAGGAATGAAAAAACAAGATGGATTTACAATGCCAGCAACAATCATTTTTTTAATTTTATTAACCTCTTTTTTTGTATACGAAACGAATATGTTGCTTTCTGATAAAAAATTTTATACTGAAATAGAGCAAAAATTTTTAGTGGAAGAGTTGATTAATCGAGCTATTGCAGATATAAAAGTAGACTTACAGAAAACAGAAAGAGATGGTACCTTTTTCTTTCCATATACAAAGGGAAAAGTGAGTGGAAAGTACGAATTTGAAAATGATATGATTCTCGTTTCTTTGCAGTGCGAGACAAAACAAAGAATTTTCTATACGGTGAGCTTTCGGTATAGAAAAAATGATGAGAAAATATTTGATTGGATAGAAGGATGACAGGTAAAGTATGCTGAGTAAAACCATGAATTTCCATTGTGAAGAGCTTCAATTTCTTTTGGGAAATGGATAAATATAACGATCAAAAGTTTAAATTTTCTCAAAAAAGAGAAAGGTAGAAAGAATATGATATATTCATGCTATCCAATCATTTTTTTTAGGGAGAATAGGGAAATGACAAATAACAATCAAATAGGTGAAAATAAAGAACAAACTATTTTTGATCATAAAGGAAATACGATTATGACAGAAGATAGGGAAATACAAATTATTTCGAAATTCGAAGAACCTCTTATCGTCGTATTAGGAAATGTAATAAGTGACGAAGAATGCAACGAATTAATTGAAATGTCTAAAAATAAAATAAAACGTTCTACAATTGGTTCAGCACGTGATGTAAATGATATCCGAACAAGTAGCGGCGCATTTTTGGAAGAGAATGAACTTACTTCGAAGATTGAAAAACGTATTTCATCTATCATGAATGTTCCGGTGACGCATGGAGAAGGATTGCACATTTTAAATTATGAAGTGGATCAACAATATAAAGCGCACTATGATTATTTTGCGGAACATAGTAGATCAGCTGCTAATAATCGTATTAGCACGCTTGTAATGTACTTAAATGATGTAGAAGAAGGCGGAGAAACGTTCTTCCCGAAATTAAATCTTTCTGTACACCCTAGAAAGGGAATGGCAGTATACTTTGAGTATTTTTATCAAGATCAATCACTAAATGAGCTTACGTTACACGGAGGGGCGCCTGTAACGAAAGGCGAGAAATGGATTGCAACGCAGTGGGTGAGAAGAGGTACTTATAGGTAAAAGCGAGTATGTTACGTTTTGTTCTTCTTAGTATAAGAAGAACAAAACGTTTTTTTATTAAACAAAGTAGCATCTTTCGTTATAATAACAATTAATACATGACGATTGAGAGGACAGAAAATGAAATCTATATACATAACCGGCTATATGGGAGCTGGGAAAACAACAATTGGAAAAGCGTTAAGTAAAGAACTTCAAATGGATGTTGTAGATACAGATCAAAAAATCGAAGAGAAGCAAGAGAAGGCAATTCGAAATATTTTTGCAGAAGAAGGCGAAATAACTTTTCGAGAATATGAAAGTGAGATGTTACGTTCACTACCAGTTCATAATGCAATCATTACAACTGGTGGAGGGATTATTGAGCGAGTGGAAAATCGAAAGTGGATGAAAGAGAACGGGACTGTCGTGTATTTATATTGTGATCCGCATGTAATTGCAGAAAGGCTTCGTGAAGATACGACACGTCCACTATTTCAGAAGAAAGATATAGAGGCATTTGTAACGAAATTCGAATCGCGCCGAGCGTATTATGAAGAGGCACATATTCATATCGACACGACAAATAAGTCAGTAAAGCAAATTATGAATGAATTAAAGGAAAAGATTAATGAATAAAAAAGTGGACATACTAATCAAGTAGAGGTGATGATAATATGTCTACTAATGATTATGTTCGCTTTGTGACGCAGCAGTTTGTGTCATATATGGATGCACCAAAAGAAGATCGTAAACAAAAGAAAGAACAACGCCGCTCTGAAAAAGAGCCATTTTTAAATAAATGGTTTGGTGTTATGCCGCTTAGTGCAGCTTTATTTTATCGAAACGTAAAAAATAAAAGGAAAAAATCAAGTTAACTTTTAGTCATATGCCTAGCAAAATGAAAATCCCCTAGTAGCGTTATATACTAGGGGATTTTCATTTACTGTACAGACTCTTTTTCCTCAGTAACCGCATGTATTTTATTGTTCACCCATACGAACCCTATTCCGATGCAAATTGAAATGCCCCAGCCGACAGCAGTCATAATCGCTCTCATTTCACCGTAGCCATCTACACCGAAAACGGAGATGAAATAAATTTTTAAAAAGCTTTTTAATATAAATTGAAGCCCGAAAAATAGCGTTAAATATTGTAGTGCTGGATATATACGACTATCACGATACAGTTCACGACTTTTATCACGGTCATGCCCTTGTAGTGCTGCAATATCTGCTGCGAAATATAACATAAGTGGTTTTTTTATAAAAATTGTACATATGACGATAATACCGAGTACGATGTGATAATACGCATCGTTCCACAACATTCGTTCAGCTGATCCAGATAATAAATCTACCGTCGTATTAGAAATGAGTGTAATTAAAATAAAGAATCCTGTCACGTTAAACTGCTTTTCTTTTTTAAAGGTATACAGTGTATAAATAATCCCCGGAACAGAGGAAATTAACATCGCGTAATAAGGATCAATATAAGGTTTTGCAAATTTCCAAATGAGGAATGGGATTACGAGATAAAAGACAAGATCTAATATAGCTTTTTTATTTTGATTCATACAAATCCTCCTTAAGTCATACATATATTTTATAATATAATTTCTGAAAATTGTATAAGGTTTGATTGGAAAAGAAAAAATATATCAATTTTTGAGGGATTAGTAGATTGAAAAAATTGCCCCTAGCGTAGTAAGTTTTTTTAGTATATAATAAAGGAAACGCTTTCATTTTTGGTTTGTTCACAAAATGGACGGAAAATCACATATGTACTATCGATATGTTGCTTTATAATGAAACTAATTAAATATACGTGCATACAATATTGTGAAATAAATAACATAAATAAAATATATAAATGTAAACGTTATCAAAGAGAGAGGTGGAAACAATGAGTAAATTTTTCTTCAATCATAATCCAGCAACAGTAGAGGATGGAAGGCTTGTTAAGTATGCTGAAATTATTTATGGAGAAGGTGGCCGTTCTGTATTAGAAAATTTAATGGTGAAGGCATCTATCAGATTGCGCGATCGTTATCCGAATAAATCTGACGAACAGATCTCGAACCTCGTAAATAAAGGCATCCATGATATGTTTCAAAAATATGTGAGTGAGTAAGAGTAGCCAATGGCTGCTCTTATTTTTTTGTATAAGGATTGTAACTCTAGCTGAAAATAAACATGTGTTTTGAAAAATGTAAAAAGGAGTGGGAAAGATGAGCAATGGAATTGGACGTTCGAAAGAAAACCTTCCAACTGATGCAAATCATGTGAGCGCAAAGGATCGTGCACAGCAGAAACGTATGGCACAGAAAAAACAGCAAGAGCGTAGTGACGATAGCGAGTAGGATAGAAAATAAATAAAAAAAAGCTCCTTCTAAAAACGGAAGGAGCTTTTTTAAGATAGAAAATGATTAGCGGTAACATAAAAGAGGCCACCGTTAATAATTTGCACTGTAATACGTGGTTCATATTGTTCTTGCAAGGCTTGTTTTTCAATTTCATAGCTTTCAGGAAGTTCATCACTATCTTCATAAAAACGATTTAAAAGATCTAAATCGTGATTCCAACGTACCCTCGCTTCTTTCGCCCACGCATGATCATCTTCTGCAATTATATTTTTTAAAGCGTCCTCTATACGTTGTAAGCCGCTTTGAGGCTTAATGATAGGAGAGAGCGTAAAACAAAAGTCAGGTATTTTCGGTGTAAGTTTAATGTTAGTTAATGTTTCATGAAAATTTGCCATCATTGTTCCAGAGATGAGATGAATACCAATGGAATGAAGGATGTCTTTTTTTCGATCACATTGATAAGACACTTTTATATTTACACCGAGCCAAGGATGGAGCGGTGTATGCGTTGCCCCGTTATGCTTTATTTCCTCATATAAACGTATGTAAGAGCCTAATTCTTTCGTTGTCTGGAAAATTTGATGTAGTCGTGGTGAACCGTAGTGAATAAGTTCGCCATCGTTTTCTTCATTTTCTGGATTTGTAATAAGAGTAAGGCGCATCGGATTCGGTACGCCTCCTGTTTTTTCAAGATAGTGCCAATAGAAAGGGCGGTTCATTAATAATTTATCCATCTCAATTGTTAACTGCACATCTAATAGGTGAGGGGAACGTCCTAAAATTTCGCAGTTATTCGCCTCAAAGAAATTGTTTAAGTAATTATGGATTTCATGTTGCTGCATAGCCTTGCACCTCAGCTTCATTTCGCTTCGCAAAGTCGATAATAGATGTTAAGTTTTCCATCTTAATTCGAATTTCTCCTTCGCTTTTTGATTGCGCAAAAATTTCTTGAATATGCGCATCGATGTTTTTCATATTAATTCTTGTTAAAATTTCATCGAGTTCACCGATAACACGCTCAAATAAATTTATTTTTTCATATAACAGTTTCAAAATGTGTTCTTCAACAGTATGCTTTGTAGCTAAGTTATAAATATGAACATCATTTTTTTGACCAAGACGGTGAATACGTCCAATTCTTTGTTCAAGACGCATTGGGTTCCATGGCAAATCATAATTGATCATATGGCTACAAAACTGTAAGTTAATTCCTTCTCCGCCAGCTTCCGTTGCAATTAATACTTGCGCGTGTTTTTGGAAAAGTTCCTTCATCCAATCTTTTTTCCCGCGTTTAAATCCACCGCGGAACGGAACGGAAGAAATGCCGTGCTGCTGTAAAAACCATTGTAAGTACATTTGTGACGCTCGATATTCCGTGAAGATGACGACTTTATCGTCAATTTCTTTTATAAGCTCAAGAGCTTTATTTGCTTTTGAGTTGAATGGAATATGATTAATATTGTCCATTAGCACATCAATATATGGATCTTTTATATATTGTTCATTTTCTTTCTGACGTTTTTCTACATGCTTTTTTAATGAATAGTACACAGCTTCACGGCTACTACATGCCTCGCGCTTTAATGTTAAGGATGAGAAAGCAGATGTGAAGGCATCTCGTCCTCCCCAGTGTTCAATTGCATTATATAAAGCTTGCTCTTCTTTATTAAACTCTACAAAAATTGTACGTACATGCCTCTTCGGCCAATCAATTCCGGTATTATGACGTCTATTTCGGACCATTACTTTGTTAATGAGAGCTTTTAAGTCTTCATCTGATTCGGCTGAACGATTTTTTGAAGCGTAGTATTCTTCAAAGTTGGATTGATTGCCCAAATGTCCTGGTTTTAATAAAGAAACAAGGTTGAAAATTTCATCAATCTTGTTTTGAACAGGAGTAGCTGTTAGTAATAAACAAAACTTCTTTTTTAATCGCTGTGCAAATTCATAGTTTTTTGTTTTATTATTTTTTAGTTTATGTGCTTCATCGATAATAATAAGATCATATTCTAAGTTCAAAACGATATCGCGATGTGGTGAACGTTTTGCAGTATCAATTGATGATACGATCACGTCAGCTTGCTCCCACGAGTAGCTTTTCTTTTGAGCTACAGCTGGAATGAAAAACTTTGTATTTAGTTCGTATGCCCATTGTGACACGAGAGAGGCTGGGACGAGTATGAGTACTTTTTTCACAAGCCCACGCACCATATATTCTTTTAAAATAAGTCCAGCTTCAATTGTTTTTCCAAGCCCTACTTCGTCGGCTAGTATCGCTTTACCGTTCATTTGTTCAATAACATTTTGAGCGACTTCTAATTGATGAGGAAGCGGTGTGAAATGGGATAAGTGCTTCGGTGCTTGTAGTCCATCGAAAGTAGGAACAAGTAACGATTTTTCTGTTTCATAAGCTAAATGGTATAAATCCCAGTTTGTCCAAGGACCATCTTCTTCAATTCTATTTAAAAAATTGTTTTGCCACGTCCGATCTACGGAAATATCAACATTCATTACGACTCTCCCACCTTTTATAAGTTAAAGTAATTATTTTTTACATGTATAATGATTCGCCTTGAAAGAAGGCTTTGTTATCGTTATTAAAGGCTATATGATAGACAATAATAAGCATTAAATCTCAAAAGTTGTATTTAGTAAGATTAAGAATGAAAAATTCTAAATTATTTTTTATGCTAGAATATTGATGAAATATAGCGAATGATGTTAGGATAATGGTGTGAAATGTGTGGAATCTTTCGTATTTTATCCAAGAAAGTACTTTTTTATTTACGCTTTCATAAAAAAATATAGTGAGATTCCGTATATCCTATCTTTTCAGAATGAAAATGTTTAGATATGGGAAGCAACTTTTATTGATTTGTCAGAGCATAAGGGGGAAAGAGCATGATTACATTACAACGTACACCGTTATTTGATGTATACGCGAAGTATGGTGGGAAAACAATCGACTTTGGTGGCTGGGAATTACCAGTTCAATTTTCAAGCATTAAAGAAGAACACGAAGCTGTACGTACAGCGGCAGGTTTGTTCGATGTGTCTCATATGGGAGAAGTTGAGGTAAAAGGTGTAGATAGTTTAGCATTTTTACAACGTGTTGTTACAAATGACGTATCTACCTTAAAGGTAGGAGGCGCACAATATACAGCTATGTGCTACGAAAATGGTGGTACAGTAGATGATTTATTAATCTACAAACGTGGTGAAGAAGACTATTTATTAGTAATCAATGCATCAAATATCGAGAAAGATTACGAATGGTTAGCAAGTCATGTAATTGGCGATGCGAAAGTAGTCAATGTTTCTAGTGAAGTTGCGCAGCTTGCAATTCAAGGACCAAAAGCAGAAGGCATTTTACAAAAAGTTGTGTCAGAAGATTTGAAAGAAATTAAGTTCTTTAAATTTAAAAACGATATTCTTGTAGATGGAATTCCTGCACTTGTATCTCGTACAGGTTACACAGGTGAAGACGGATTCGAAATTTACTGTAAGAGTGAAGATGCTGCAAAACTTTGGGAGAAACTTCTTGAAGTTGGAGCAGAAGAGGGCTTAAAAGCATGTGGTTTAGGTGCTCGTGATACACTTCGCTTTGAAGCAACACTTCCGTTATACGGACAAGAATTATCAAAAGATATTACACCGATTGAAGCAGGAATTGGCTTTGCGGTAAAACCAAACAAAGAAGCAGATTTCTTTGGAAAAGAAACGTTAAAAGAGCAAAAAGAAAACGGTGCATCTCGTAAATTAGTCGGCATCGAAGTGATCGAACGCGGTATTCCTCGTACGCATTACCCTGTATTTGTAGGAGAAGAAAAAATCGGGGAAGTAACGAGTGGTACACAATCTCCAACGTTAAAGAAAAGCATTGGTTTAGCACTAATTGATGTAAAATACGCAGCAGTTGATACAGAAGTAGAAATTGAAATTCGTAATAAACGCGTCAAAGCAGTAGTTGTTCCAACACCATTTTATAAACGTTCAAAGTAACGGGGAGAGGGGTAGATTTCATGTTGCATCGTTATCTTCCAATGACAGAAGAAGACAAAAAAGAAATGTTACAAACGATCGGCGTTCAAACGATCGACGAATTATTCTCTGATATTCCAGAGAGTGTTCGTTTTAAAGGGGATTTAAAAATTAAAGAAGCAAAATCAGAGCCAGAGCTTTTAAAAGAGCTATCTCAAATGGCTGGTAAAAATGCTAATTTAAAAGAATATGCTTCTTTCTTAGGAGCAGGCGTATACGATCATTATGCTCCAGTAATTGTTGATCATGTTATTTCTCGTTCAGAGTTTTATACTGCTTACACGCCATACCAACCAGAAATTTCACAAGGGGAATTACAAGCAATCTTTGAATTCCAAACAATGATTTGTGAATTAACAGGAATGGATGTAGCAAACTCTTCTATGTATGACGGAGGTACAGCTTTAGCTGAAGCGGCAATGTTAGCGGCTGGCCATACTCGTAAAAAGAAAATTCTTGTATCTAGTGCAGTGCACCCAGAATCAAGAGCAGTACTTGAAACTTATGCAAAAGGTCAACATCTAGAAGTTGTTGAAATTAATCATAAAGATGGTGTAACAGATTTAGACGTATTACAAAGCGAAGTAGACGATACAGTTGCTTGTGTAATCGTTCAATATCCAAACTTCTTCGGACAAGTTGAAAAGTTAGCTGATATTGAAAAAATCGTTCATCAACAAAAATCATTATTTATCGTTTCTTCAAATCCGTTATCATTAGGCGCATTAACACCACCAGGGAAATTCGGTGCTGACATTGTAATCGGTGATGCACAACCATTCGGTATTCCAACACAGTTTGGTGGACCACACTGTGGTTACTTTGCAACAACGAAAGCATTTATGCGTAAAATTCCAGGACGTCTTGTCGGACAAACGGTAGATTCAGATGGTAAACGTGGATTTGTATTAACGCTACAAGCACGTGAACAGCATATTCGTCGTGACAAAGCGACATCTAACATTTGTTCAAACCAAGCGTTAAATGCATTAGCAGCTTCTGTTGCAATGACGGCACTTGGAAAACAAGGTGTGAAAGAAATGGCACGTCAAAATATTTCTAAAGCACAATATGCAAAACGTCAATTCGAAGCGAAAGGCTTCACAGCTACATTTGCTGGACCATTCTTCAATGAATTCGTTGTAGATTGCAAACGTCCAGTGAAAGAAGTAAACGACGCATTACTACAAAAGAATATTATCGGTGGTTATGATCTAGGCCGTGATTATAAAGAATTAGAAAATCATATGCTGTTAGCAGTAACTGAGCTTCGTACAAAAGAGGAAATTGACACACTTGTAAACGAAATGGGGGCTATCCAATGAAGAACCAAGACCAAGCACTTATTTTTGAAGTGACTAAAGAAGGACGCGTAGGATATAGCTTACCCAAATTAGATGTAGAAGAAGTGAAACTAGAAGATGTATTTGAGAGCGATTATATTCGAGTAGAAGATGCAGAGCTACCAGAAGTATCTGAACTTGACATTATGCGCCACTATACAGCACTTTCAAACCGTAACCACGGCGTGGATTCTGGATTCTATCCACTTGGATCTTGTACGATGAAATATAATCCGAAAATTAATGAGAATGTAGCTCGTTTTGCAGGATTTGCAAATATTCATCCACTTCAAGATGAAAAGACAGTACAAGGTGCAATGGAATTAATGTACGACTTACAAGAGCATTTAATTGAAATTACAGGTATGGATACTGTTACATTACAACCAGCAGCAGGTGCACACGGAGAATGGACAGGTTTAATGTTAATTCGTGCCTACCATGAAGCAAATGGTGACTTTAACCGTACGAAAGTAATTGTTCCTGACTCTGCTCACGGAACGAATCCAGCATCTGCAACTGTAGCTGGTTTTGAAACAATTACAGTAAAATCGAATGAACATGGTCTTGTTGACTTAGAAGATTTAAAACGTGTTGTAAACGAAGAAACAGCAGCACTTATGTTAACAAATCCAAATACATTAGGTCTATTCGAAGAAAATATTTTAGAAATGGCTGAAATCGTCCATAATGCAGGCGGTAAATTATACTATGATGGTGCAAACTTAAATGCGGTATTAAGCCAAGCGCGCCCAGGAGATATGGGATTTGACGTTGTGCATTTAAACCTTCATAAAACATTTACAGGTCCGCATGGCGGCGGTGGTCCAGGTTCTGGTCCAGTAGGTGTGAAAGCTGATTTAATTCCGTACTTACCAAAACCAATTTTAGAGAAAACGGAAAATGGCTACCACTTCAATTACGATCGTCCAGAAGCAATTGGGCGTGTGAAACCATTCTATGGTAACTTCGGTATTAACGTTCGTGCATACACATACATTCGTTCTATGGGTCCAGATGGACTACGTGCAGTAACTGAGTATGCTGTATTAAATGCGAATTATATGATGAGAAGATTAGCGCCGTTCTATGATCTTCCGTTCGATAGACATTGTAAGCATGAATTTGTATTATCAGGTCGTCGTCAAAAGAAACTTGGTGTACGTACATTAGATATTGCAAAACGTCTGCTTGATTTCGGTTACCACCCACCAACAATTTACTTCCCATTAAATGTGGAAGAATGTATTATGATTGAACCGACAGAAACAGAATCAAAAGAAACGTTAGATGGTTTCATTGATAAGATGATTCAAATCGCTAAAGAAGTAGAAGAAAATCCAGAAGTTGTACAAGAAGCACCACACACTACAGTTATTAAACGTTTAGACGAAACAATGGCTGCTCGTAAACCTGTTTTACGTTATGAAAAGCTTGCTCCTGTACAAGTTTGATTAGAATAAAAAAGAACTCGCTACATGCGGGTTCTTTTTTTGTTTGGAGAATTTGTCCTGCTATTTGTGGACAGTAAAACTCCCAACTCAAAACTTAGCTGGTGCAAAGAAGCCAGGTGGGAGATAAACTGTCCGTAAATGCCCGATTGGTGAAGGCTAATAATCAGTGGGGATGAACAAAAATCCCCACTGATTATTAGCCTTCACTTTATGCAGAAATAGTGAAGGAAATGTTAAAACTTTATATTTTTTGTTTCATAATTGTGTAAAAATGTAGTTTTATAGGTAGTTTTGTTGAAAAAGTCGGTTTGATAAAAGTATTTATTTTTGTTAGAATTTTATTGAAATTAAGAAGATGTGATGAGGCAAAAATTACTCATTTTTATGTATATGTGAAAAAACGAGCAAGGCGGGGGTGAAAGTATGGGATATCGATGTTATAGAATGGTATACCATTTAGAAAATGGAGAAACAATTAAAGATGTAAAAGAATTTTGCTATCGAGACCAAGGAAAAGTGTTAGAAAGAGTAGCACATCGTGTAATGGATAATAGAGAAGTGACGGCGATTGATAAACAAGGAACAATCATTTCAATAGCATGTGAGGACATTGTAAAGGTAGAACTTGATTACATAAAAGAAAGTTAACCTTGAGTCATATCGAATTATTCGATAAAATATACTGTTGAATGGTGCAGAGAGTAGAGAGGAGTTTATCATGGGTAGTACAAGACACTTTTATATGTTTATTTTAGCGTTTGTTCTTGTTGTGGCGTTAACGATTTATTTAATTGTTGATAGCAGCTGGTACAATACAGTTCATCCGGCATTCCTTCTGTTTATGTATGTAGGAATTGCGGTTGTTAGTTTCGGAATGAGAGACGAAATGTTAGATCGCTTTGAAAAGTGATACATATACGAAAGACCAACAGGAAAATGTTGGTCTTTTTTTCTTGCCAAAAATAGGATGGTGTGTATATACTGTATATATAAGATATATACAGTATATACACACTGGAGGAAAACATGAATATTATTATTTCGAATTCTTCCCAAGACCCTATTTATGTACAAATAAGGAAACAATTAAGCCAGCTTATTTTAAATGGTGGTTTAAAGGGGGGAGACCAACTGCCGTCTATTCGTAGCTTAGCGAAGGAATTACAAATTAGTGTAATTACAACGAAGCGTGCGTACGAGGAACTTGAAAAAGAAGGATATATAGAAACTGTTGCTGGGAAGGGGACTTATGTTTCACGTAAAAACAATGAACTATTAAAAGAAAAGCGCTTACGTTTATTGGAAAGTAAGGTTGAAGAAATTGTGAGAGAAAGTAAAGTGTTGCAGCTTTCACTTGAAGATTTACAGCAGATGATTGCGTGTTTATATGAGGGGGAATAAGGAATGTTAGAGCTAAAAAACGTTTGTAAAAGATATCAAGATTTTGCAGTGAAAAATATAAGTTTTACGCTGCCACGTGGATATATTATGGGATTTGTCGGACCGAATGGTGCTGGGAAAAGTACGACGATCAAAATGATTATGAATTTAATTAGAAAAGAGAGCGGCGATATACAAATTTTTGGCAAGGACAATAAGAAAGCAGAAAAGGAAATAAAACAAAATATCGGCTTTGTATATGATGAAAATCATTACTACGAAGATTTAACGTGTGAACAAATGAAGCGTATTATTGCACCGCTATATAAAAAGTGGGACGAATGTCAGTATCAATCGTATATGGAGAGATTACAAGTTCCAAAGTATAAAAAAATTAAAGAGTTATCTAAAGGGATGAAAATGAAATTTGCGATTGCCATCGCGCTTTCGCATCATGCAGAGTTTATTATTATGGATGAGCCAACAGCAGGATTGGACCCAGTTGTTCGAAGTGAATTGCTTGATATATTGCAAGAAATTGTAATGGAAGATGAAGTATCTGTATTATTCTCAACGCACATTACAACAGACTTAGAGCGCATCGCAGATTATATTACTTTTATCAACGATGGGGAAATTATATTTACTGGTGAGAAAGATGAATTAATGGAGAGCTACGTAATCGTAAAGGGAAGTAATGATTTATTGGATCGAGAAGGAAAAGAGCTATTTGTTGGATTACGAAAAAATAAATTTGGTTTTGAAGGTTTAGCGAAGGATAAACAAGTAATTATCGATTGGTTTGGAAATGAGGTTGTACTAGAAAAGCCTACATTAGATGATATTATCGTTTACACTGCGAAAGGGAGAGGTGCCTATGCGTCAGCTCATCTATAAAGATTTGTTCTTTTTTCGGGTAACTTGGTTAGTGAATCTTATTATGCCCCTTATGTTCTTTTTACTTGAGCCCGGGAGTGAATTGTTATTTCCGATGAGTTGTCTATTTATAACCCTTTCCTCCGTTATGACGCTAATCTATATGGATGAAAGGAATAAAAGTGACATTGTAATAAATAGTTTACCGTTAAGTCGAAAGGATATCATAATTGCTAGATATATTTCCTGTGCAATATTTATTGTAGGTGGGATAGTCTCAACTATGGTAGTTGTTTTTCTTATAAGAGGTGTCGCTGTTATTGATGATATCGGTGCATACCATCCTAATTTGTATATTGAAATTCCGTGGTATGGAGTAGTAAATGGAGCTGTTTACGCTTTGGTTTTTGTTGCAGCGTTTTTTCCTAGTTATTACGGAACCAAATCAAAGGTAGCAAGAAGTATCTTGTCAGGAGCATCGATGGCAGTAGCTGGAATTGCATGGATATTTATAGGGGATGGGCTGAACGCAACAGCACCTTCATTCATTGAGTGGATTATGAATCCATCACATCTTAGCTTATTTATAGTTGGAGGAATTATATTAGCTAGTGTATATATCGCTTCTATGTTTCTAACAATTAAAATTTATGGAGCCCGTGATTTATAGAGAGGAGAATTCATATGCAACAGTTAATTTTGAAGGAGTTTTTCTTACAGAAGAAGATGATTCCTTTCTATTTTTTAATACCCGTTTTATCGATTTTTAGGAATTCTGTAGAACCGATGGGGATTGCAATAGGATTATTTATGACATGTAGTATGATTATATATATTTCTTTTTATTATGAAGAAAAAAGTAAAACAGAAAAAGTATTAGTGAGTTTGCCTATAACGAGAAAAGAGATAGTTATAGCTAAATATATTTCAACTACATTATTTATTATAGTCGGTTTGAGTACAACTTTTATAGTCGTAATATTAGGAAATATTTTGTTGGACAGAGATATAGTTATTCCTGGATATGCAATGTTTTCAGCAATAGTAGCAACTTTGATTTATTGTGTGATAATGATACCTACTAATTACATCGGAGGAAATAAAGCTACTACTGTCTTGTATGTAATTATGATTTTTCCTTTAATGGGTATGATTGGCCTTATGTGTAATGTTTTTGGTGATAAAACAATTATGTTAAAAGTACTTCACTCTGAGGATGCTACAGTAGCGATGAGTGTTCTCGGTATCGGAGTGTTAGTAAGTATAGTCATATCAATGTTACTCTCAATGAAAATGTTTCAGGAGGCAGAGTTATAGAAGGGGCATTTTCATGTTAGGAGGTGTAATACATAATTAAGCAATTAATTTTAAAAGATTTCATCATTCAATGGAAATTTTTAATTTGGTACATACTGTATCCCATTTTCTTTTATATAGCCTTAACAGATACGAAAAATCTGTTCATAATTATGTCAGTAATTATTACAATTGGGGTAACAGTAAAAACATTTGAAGCAGATAGTAAAAATGAGAGTGAAGTTATAGTAAATAGTTTACCAATATTGAGAAAACAAATTGTGTATGCGAAATATATAGTAGCAATTATTATTCTTTTTATAAGTGTAATGGTCGGTTGTTTCACGATGGGGATGAAGAATGGGGTTAACCTATTTGAATTTATTGAAACGACAATGATTGCTAGTATTAGCTTTATTTTAATATATTTAAGCTTTGTTTTACCGATATCATTTTGGCTAGCATATAAAAAAGCTATTTTTATTACGCTTTTCATACTAATAGCACCGACAGCCATTTGTACTATGTTCTTTGAAATCAACCTGGAACAAATCCAACTATATAACGGCTTATTATTTGTTAGTTCAATATGCATGTTCATAGTATCTGCCTTCGTTTCAATGAAATTGTATGAGAAGAGAGAATTTTAAAAGGTGCCTCATAAAAGGCACCTTCTTCAATATCGACAATGTGAAAGTAATAGTTTATAAACAGAGAGGCTATTCGGTACAACATCTTTTGGAGTATGTAATATAAAGCTGAAAACGATAATGAGAATGAGAAAGAGGAAAAATAAAAATAGGATCTGTTTATGTATAGAATTTTGCATAGGATCCACTCCTTTTTTAGGTAGTATGTCCAAAAGGAAGGAGTGTATGAAAAATTTTAGGAGGGAGAATGATGAACAAAAGAAAATGGTTATATAGAATAGGAATACTTTTAGTTTCAATTGGTTGCATATTAGCAAACTTTTATTCGGATATACCAATGCTATTTCCTAGTTTGCATAAAGGAATTGGTATGAGTGTTGTCGTAGTTGGTCTGCTTTGTCTTATCACATCAAACTTCTATAGAAAGTCTGAATCTATATAAAAAAGGACAGTTACTCTTTTTCAGAGTAACTGTCCTTTTTAAATAACTTATTATATAGCTTGGCGATACTCCATATAATTACGATTGCAATGGAGGCGATAATGGACCAAACGATAGATAAAATTTCAAGTGTCATGTTCGGAAGGAATGCAAGAATGGATAATACTTTATGAAACAACCATTCTATTATATGAAAACTTACTTGCAGTAGAATGGCGATCACGAGTGTGATCCATGCTAACATTTGTTTTCCTTTTTCTCTCCACATGACATTCACCTCACGTTAGCTTAGTAGTTTTAAGCCAACAGCGCCGCATAGAATGCAGCTTAAGAAGGCAAGACGACGCCAATCCGCTGATTCTCGGAAAATAAGAATGCCTAGAAGTGCACTTCCGGCAGTTCCGATTCCAGTCCAAATCGCGTAAGCAGTTCCCATCGGTAATGTGTCCATCGCAAGGGATAAGAAGAAGAAGCTTACGCCGAAGTTAGCGATTAAAATAACTTTTGGTGCCCAGCCTTTCTTTTCAGTGGCTACTTTCATAAAGAGTACACCAATAATTTCACAAATACCAGCTAGAATTAAAAATACCCAAGCCATTTTATGCGGCCTCCTTCGTTTCTTTTTCTTCTGTTACTCGTTTTAAACCAATTACTCCGAAGAAGATTAAACCGATTAATAAAACTTTTACGATAGAGAACGGTTCTCCGAAGATGAAAATTTCTGTAAGAACGATTCCGCCCGCTCCGATTCCTGTGAAGACTGCGTATACAGTGCCGACAGGTAAATCTTTATAAGCTCTAAATAATAAGACGAAACTAATTGTAATTAATAGCGCAACACCAGCCCACTCAAGTGGTGCCTCCGCTTTTTTTAGTCCAATCACCCAAAAGATTTCAATAATACCAGCGATGATTACATAAATCCATGCCATATGTCATTTCTCCTTCCTACCAGTCGTTAGGTAAAGGGCTTAAAAACGACGCATTGCAAAGGAGCAATCCGTCAGTTTGAAAGTCCGCGCCAAAATACTTTCCAAGAAGCGTCTAAACGTGTCTCAAAACGATTTAAACCTGCGTATAGTAGTTCAACCATAAGACCGTCGAGTAAGCATAGAAAAGCCTCTAAGGCGTCTTTTACTTCAATGTTATGCAGCTCATCTTGTTCGCTTGCTCTTTTAAATACCGGGAATAAAAGTTTTCCGACGTTTTCAATGTGTACATTTGCTTTATTAATAATTTGTTCGCGAAATGCATCAGGCGGAAAATAAGAAGTTCGTAACCAAAACATTGATTCTTCACTTTCACCAAATCGTTTTGCGTAGCCTTTTAATAATTTTAATAGCAATTCTTCAGTGGACGAATTGGAAAAGCTTTCGATATCGCCTGTGAAGCTCTGCAAATCTTTTTGAAGAGCAGATTCTAAGCATATGAAATATAGCTCTTCTTTTCCTTTAAAGTGTGCGTAAATCGATGGTTTTTTAATCCCAACTTCTTGGGCAATATTTGCCAATGAAGTTCCTTCATAGCCGTAGCGTGCGAAATGAGAAAGTGCTACAGCTTTAATGCGATTTGCTGTCATTTTCATCCCCTACCTACCGTTCGTTAGGTTTATTATATGAGATAAAAAACACAAAGTCAATAGGTGAAAAGCTGAAAAAGAGTGCTATAGTTAACGCTCCTTTTCAGACTGTTTTTCGCTCAATTAAATGGAATGGAAGTTCTTCTGAGTTCCCGGTTATTTGTTCGTCCTGCATCTGTTTATGGAATAAGGTAAAAGCACGTGATCCCATCGTAAGACCAGGGTGTTCAATAGTCGAAATTTCTAACGCCTTTGAAATTTCATGGTTATCGAATCCTAAAATAGCGAGATCTTCAGGGACGCGAACACCACGTTTCTTTGCCTCTGTTAATAAACCGGCAGCTACTTGGTCATTCGCTGTGAAAATAGCAGTTGGACGATTTTTCATATGTAAAATACGGTGGAGTATTTGTGCACCGTCCTGCATTGTATAGCATTGATGAAAAATCCATTCAGGATGTAACGTTTGACCTTCGTTATGAAGTGTATCAGCAAACGCTTTTTCACGTTCCATAGAATTTACACTCGTTTTTCTTGCTAAACAAATTCCGATTTTTTCATGGCCTTTACTTAGTAAATATGCAGTACCGAGCCGGAATCCTTCATAATGATCTACGTAGACAGATGAAATGAGGGGGTGGTTCATTTTTTCACATGAAATAATAGGGGCGAATTTTGCGAAAGGTTCGATTTGTTCCCATGAACTCGTTCGAGAACAAATAATCATCCCGTCAAATTGTTTCATTTTCATCATTTCAAGAACACGAATTTCTTCAATACTATCGTAATTTGTTTGGCATAAATTAATGTGATATCCAACTGCTAACGCTTCGTTTCCGATTCCTTCAATAATGGTACTGAAGTAAGGGACATTAATGAAAGGGAGCATAACCCCGATTGTATATGTTTTCCCCTTTATTAAATGAATAGCATTTATATTTTTTGCGTAGTTTAATTCTTCAACCGCCTCTAGAACTCGTTTCCGTTTGTCTTCTTTTACGTAAGGGTGATTATTTAAGACACGGGAAACGGTTGATATAGATACACCAGCAGTTTTAGCGATTTGTTTTATATTGGCCATATGGATCACCTCTTTACTTATTATAAAGGGAAAATAAGTAGAATGAAAAAATCTTGACCTGAAAAGCTTTTCACAATCTATGTTATAAATAGGACTTCTATTATTCGCGTAACCATTTCGTTTGGGCGTAAGAATAGCGAAGTCTTTCTGTTTGTTTGAAAGCAGTTTTGTCAAAATGTGTGAGAATAACGAGGAAAGTTTTCAAAGGTGGAGTGTGGCATTCAAGCGAATATGAACAACATATAAACGCTTTGTTCGTTAAGAGGGCGGTATGAAAGGGCGGAAACAAATTGAAAAAAGGAATCATTTGTTTCGTGTTTTCTAGTGTATTACTTAGCTCATGTTCATTTCAGCAAACGATGCAAGAAGAAAAAACATTTGTGGGAACAACAGGTGGGGCTACAGATCGCGTTACGGATCCGATTCCGTTAAAAGAACTTCCAAAATATTTTCCGGCGAAATTTAAAGTTCCTACCTTTTTACCGTATGACATTACGAGTGATGTGTTGGGTGAAGTAAGAACGATTGAAAAGAAGAATGCTGTCTTAACGATTAAATATAAACAACAGGAGCAAGGTAGACATGAGTATATTGAGCTAACTGTTGCAAATTTCCCTTACAGTTTTCCGGATTTTGTAGAAGAAAAGCGATTTCAAGAACAAATGAAATTGAATAATGGAGCGTCTGCTTATTTTAAAAATAAAGATGACTTCGAGAGAGGAGAGGAATTTGCTACGCTTCTATGGAAAGAAAAGGGGATTGAATATCAGTTATTATATCGTAATGTAGAAGAGAACGATGCAGATGTAATAAAAAAGAATCTATATTACATTGCAAACAATATGAAATAAAAAACTAACTGCAGCATGCAGCTAGTTTTTGTATGTTATTTCTTTTTAATTTTACCTGTCCAAGATTTAAATCCACCTTGTAATTGGTAGAAATCTTTGTAACCTTGTTTTTTTAAGTATTGAGCTGCACGGCCTGTACGGAATCCGCTTTGGCAGTATAAGTAAACAGGTTGATCTTGGCGAAGTTCTTTATGACGAAGGCGAATTTGTGATAACGGAATGTTACGTGCACCTAAAATGTGCCCTGCGTTATATTCGTCTGCTTCGCGAATATCGATAAGCTGTGCTTTACGGTAGCCAGCGCGAAATTCTTCTTCTGTAAGAGTTTTAATTAATTTTTTCTGATAGAAATACATCCATACAGTGTAACCGATGAACGCTACGATTACGGCTAATAAAATAATCCAAGTTGTTGACACGGTTCTATCGCTCCCTTTTTTCTTATCCTACTTTCAATATTATAATGCCCATATGTATTTATGCAACAGATTCATTTGTATATAAGGAGAAATTTCGTATTCTTTCACAAATTTTGTCGAATTTGGTAGACTAGAGAATGTGAAAAATAATTGGTTATATGAGGTGTAGGATGGGAAAAGAAAAATGGTGTTATATTAACTCTGGTCAATGTTCACCAGCGTTTAATATGGCGTTAGACGAATGTTTATTAAATTGGCAAAGTGAAAAGAAGATGCAACCAACAATTCGTTTTTATGAATGGGAAGTACCAACATTAACAGTCGGGTATTTCCAGCGTGTTGAAAAAGATATAAATATGGATGTAGTTAACGAAAAGAAATATGGGTTCGTTCGTCGTCAAACAGGCGGCAGGGGTGTACTACATGACAAAGAATTAACGTACAGTGTTATTGTGTCTGAAGATCATCCAAATATGCCAAAAACAGTTACGGAAGCATACCGCGTTATTTCGCAAGGCTTATTGGACGGTTTTAAGGCATTAGGATTAGAAGCGTATTATGCAGTTCCGAAAACAGAGGCGGATCGTGAGAATTTAAAAAATCCGCGTTCAGGAGTATGTTTTGATGCGCCATCTTGGTATGAAATTGTAGTTGAAGGAAGAAAAATCGCAGGTAGTGCTCAAACACGTCAAAAAGGTGTTATTTTACAGCACGGATCGATTCCGTTAGAAATAGATTTAGACGAACTATACGACCTATTTTTATTCCCAAATGAACGTGTGAAAGAACGTATGAAAAGTATGTTTTCTTCTAAAGCGGTAGCAATTAATAAATTGACAGACCGTACATTTACGATCGAACAGTTAATTAAAGCGTTCGAGGTTGGGTTTGAAAAAGGATTGGATATAGAGCTTGTGCCATATGAATTAACAGAAGAACAGTTACATGAAGTTCAAACGTTAGCAAAAGAAAAGTATGAAAGTAAGGAATGGAATTATAAAAAATAAGAGATGGCGATTGCCATCTCTTATTTTTTTATAGTAAATTAAGTACTTTTTCTACTTTGATTCCTTTATCTTGTAAAGAACGAAGGCGATTTACAACGTCCATAATTTCTTTGTCGAATGTAACGCTAATACCTTGGCTTTGTAGTTCTTCTTTTAAGCCTTCAATAGAATCATCTATGTCGATGCCAAGCTCGTAATCTTGACAAACTTCAATTGTCTTTTTCACGAGTTTCACATAATTTTCTTGTAGTTTTGAATTTGTTTCAGTCAAAGCAGGTTGTTTCGGTTTTGCTGGAGCAACCGGTACTGTCTCTGGCTTTGTAACTGAAGTAGGGACTACTTTTTTCACAGGTGCTGGAGTAGTTAGTTCTACAGCTGCTTCTACGCTTACTGGCTTCGGCGTCGGTACCGGAGTAGGCTTAGGGGCCATAGCAGGTGTTTCTACACGCGTAATAGGTTTAGGAGCAGGTGTAACTGCTTTTGGAGCTTCTACAACTACTTCTTTTTTCGGTGTGGCTTCTACCGGTGTTTCTTCTTGACCAGCAGCCTCTTTATTTTCTTTACTCCACATAACGCGTTCTATTTCTAGAGAAACATTGTTTTTGTTCATCGCTGATAATGTAACTTTACCAACTTCAGCGTTTCCAGTGAAATCAACAATTTTATAAATAACACTCTTGTTCCAATCCACGTTTCCGCTCAAAAATAATTCTTCGTTACATTTCGGCGTTAAGCCCTCGATTTTAATTTCTGCGTTTACACCGTTTTCACTGTATACCATAATTAGCGAAGCATTTACATCTTCGTCTGCTAACATTAGTTCACGTACCATTTTGCCGGTGCGTACTTGCGTTTTCTTCTTAACTGACATCTAATTTCTCCTCTCAAAAATTCAGTAATAATAAAAAAATCGTATAACGAAAAATAATTGCTCACGAAGATTTATGATACCGATAATAAAAGCATCACGTCAACAATTAACTTTAATTATTTTGCATTTTTCTTATTTTCTTTATGAAATTTTTCAATTTGTAAAATTAGACAGAAGAAAAACAGCCTTTTGAAAGGCTGTTAAAAATTTGATTTTTTGTATAGTAATTTATATAAAATGAAAAATAAGATAGCAATTAAGGCGTTTTGCCAAAAGGTTAGGTGGTAAATGAGATAAGGTTGCTTTTTAAAATAAATATTTAAGAATACAGCTGAACAAAATGGAGTAGCAAAAGCGATACCAAATAGAATTCGTCTTTTCCAATTCATCTTTTGATTAAAGGAGTAACGCTTTAGTAAATATAAAATAAGTAGGATTCCTAGTACAATTAGTGAAACAGACAAAGTGGTTCCCAGGATACTAAAAGGTGGACTTATTATTTCGGTTTTCTTTTCAAAAAAGAAAATGAAAAGAGAAGCAATGGCGTCCATTCCAAACTGTATAGCAAGAAGTAAGCTAATAACAAAACCGATTAAAGAAGTTTTTTCTAACTTTGTTTGAGCTGGTAAAGCCGATATGAGTTCATCACAATAAGATTGTAAGTCATTGCCGAAAATATCATAAGCATTTTTATTTTCTCTTTGTGCTTCGATGAGATGATCTAATATTTCTAATAATAGTTCTTCTACTTGTTGTTCAGGTACGTTAGATAACCGAAGATATACTAGCATATCGCCATAAGAAGCTTCGTTTTCAAATGTTAGAAGTTTGCGTTTTTTGTTGTTCAATTCAATCATGTCTTGCGTATTCATCCCTATCACTCTCCCTGTAATAAGTTGTTCACCGTTGTCGAAACCATTCCCCAGCTTTGTTTAAATTCTTCAAGCTGTTCTATTCCTTTATCGGTTACATGATAATATTTTCGCTTTGGACCGAGTGAGGAAGCTTTTAATGTTCCTTCAATTAGCCTCTCTTTTTGCATACGTAACAATAACGGATATATGCTTCCTTCGCTGACAAATGTAAAGCCGTATTTATTTAATTTTGTACTCAGCTCATATCCATACACTTCTTCTTGCGAAATGATGTATAGGATGCAACCTTCGAGTACACCTTTTAACATTTTGCTATGCATGATTTCCCCACCTTTTATTCAGGTAACTTGCCTTGCAACGCAAGTTACTGAAGTGGAAAACTTTAATGCGTTTTAATTTTTCCGTGTTCTCCATACTAACGAGAGGAGGGAAGTATATGAAACCGTTTATGCCAAAACTTGTTTACTTTGAACCGAAGGCACTCGAATATCCACTTGGAAAAGAGCTGTATGAGAAGTTTACGAAGATGGGATTAGAAATTCGTGAAACGACATCCCATAATCAAATTAGAAATTTGCCAGGTGAAAATGATTTGCAAAAGTATCGCAATGCAAAGGCAACGCTTGTCGTTGGGGTGAGGAAGACATTAAAGTTTGATACGTCAAAGCCGTCAGCTGAATATGCAATTCCGCTTGCAACAGGGTGTATGGGACATTGCCATTATTGTTATTTGCAAACGACCCTTGGTAGTAAACCTTACGTTCGTGTATATGTGAATCTAGATGAAATATTTGAGAAGGCACAGCAATATATGGATGAAAGGGCACCAGAAATAACAAGATTTGAAGCGGCGTGTACATCAGATATCGTTGGAATTGATCATTTAACGCATGCTTTAAAGCGAACGATCGAATTTATGGGAGAAAGTGAGCATGGGCGTTTACGTTTCGTTACGAAATATTCGCACGTTGATCATTTATTAGATGCAAAGCATAATGGGAAAACGCGTTTTCGATTTAGCATTAATTCACGTTATGTGATTAAAAATTTTGAACCGGGGACATCGCCGTTCGAAGAGAGAATTGAGGCTGCTCGTAAAGTGGCAGGGGCTAATTATCCACTTGGCTTTATAGTTGCGCCACTTTATATGCATGAAGGATGGGAAGAGGGGTATCGTGAATTGTTTGAGAGATTATACAATGCCTTGAAAGATATGGTGATACCAAATTTAACGTTTGAATTAATTCAGCATCGCTTTACGAAGCCGGCAAAAAAGGTCATTCAAGCGCGTTATCCGAATACGAAACTTGAAATGGACGAAGAGAAGCGGAAATATAAATGGGGACGATACGGTATTGGGAAATACGTCTATAAAAAAGATGATGCAGAAGTATTGGAGGAAACGATTCGAGGATATATTCGTCACTTTTTTCCTGACGCAGAAATTCAATATTTCACATGAAAGGAACTTGTATTTGATTGCGGGTTCTTTTCTCTTTTGCAGATTTAGGCTCGTTTCTACCTTGTCACGTTATTCTTTCTGGTGTATCATTTTATTGATTGCTTCGTTCGGAATAAGCAAAATGAAATTGGATGGAGGAAACCGATGCCTACCCCTAGTATGGAAGATTATATTGAACAAATTTATTTGTTGATTGATGAAAAGGGTTATGCCCGCGTATCTGATATTGCTGAAGCGCTTAGTGTACATCCATCCTCTGTAACAAAAATGGTGCAAAAATTAGACAAAGATGAATATCTAATTTATGAAAAATATAGAGGGCTTGTATTAACATCAAAAGGTAAAAAAATCGGAGAACGTCTCGTATATCGTCATGACTTGCTAGAGCAGTTTATGCGTATTATTGGTTTGGATGAAAGCAAGATTTACAATGATGTTGAAGGGATTGAACATCATTTAAGTTGGGAAGCAATTGACCGTATCGGTGATTTAGTACAATATTTTGAACAAGATGAGGTTCGAGTAGAAACACTTCGTGGTGTTCAAAAAGCAAATGAAGAGAAAAGTAATTAAGGGGAACGGATGGCGTTTCCTTTTTTATTTCAATCGAAAAGGACGGGAGAATTATGAAAGCAATTATTTTTGATTTTGATGGATTAATTGTGGACACAGAAACAATATGGTTTCACTCTTTCAGAGATGCTGTTCGTGAGTACGGCGGAGAGTTACCTTTAGAGGAATTTGCGAAATGTATTGGAACGACAGATAATGTACTTTATGCATATTTAAAGGAACAATTAAAAGAAAAGTTTAACGAGCGTGCACTAAAAGAAAAGGTGACGACTTTACATAAAGAGAAAATGAAAATACCAGAAGCGCGTGATGGGGTAAAAGAATATTTAGAAGAAGCGAAAGAAATGGGATTGAAAATCGCATTAGCTTCTAGTTCATCTAGAGAATGGGTTGTTCGTTTTTTAGAAGATCTACAGATTCGAGATTATTTTGAAGTAATTAAAACGAGAGAAGATGTTGAGAAGGTAAAACCAGATCCAGCACTTTATCGAATTGCAATAGAGGAATTAGGAATTGAACCATCAGAAGCTGTTGTATTTGAAGACTCATTAAATGGATTGAAAGCAGCGGTTGCGGCAGGATTAAAATGCGTCGTTGTTCCAAATGATGTGACAAGAAATTTACCATTTGAAAATCATCACCTTCGAATTGAAAGTATGATAGATAAAACTTTGAAAGAAGTGCTTGAAAGTATAAAGAAAGACCGTATTTCCTAAAAGGAAGCACGGTCTTTCTTTTTGTTCTTTTTACCTTCAATGACAGTTAAATGAGATTGTTTTCTTTTTCGTTTCAACGATGGAGAATTACCCTTTTTGCCCTTGTCATCAGAAGTATTTCGTTTCAAGAATGAATTGCTTAGGGGTGCTACATTTTGTTTCCCATGTTTGCGGTTCGATTGTTTTGCAGCGCGCTTATATGAGCTTTGCGAATTTGCAGAACCACTGGAATTAGTAAACATCTTGTATAGCAAGTAAAAGATACCGACAACAAGTAACATATACCCGATATTTCTTAATACACCCATTGGATTTGTAATTACAGATGAAACAAGGCCGAATATTGCTAATCCAATTATAAGCACAAATATAGCGAAAGTAAACGAACGACCGTTCATAAGGAACACCTCCTAAAAACATATATTAAAATTAGTATATTAACGATGAGGAGAGGAGTTGAACACCATTTTTAAATAATTATTGTTTGTTTTCTAAACGTAATAATTCTTCAAACGATGCAATAGCTACTTCCACTTGATCATCTGTTGGTTCTTTCGTTGTTAATAGTTGCAGCCATAATCCGGGATATCCAAGTATGCGTAATACAGGAATGTCTCGCAATCGATTCGTAAATTGTAGTACTTCAAACGAAATGCCGAGAACGACTGGAATTAATAAAATTCGGTTTATTACTCGTGCCCAAAGTGGATCTGTAGGAACGAGGAAATAAACAAACATTCCAATAATGACTGTAAATATAATAAAGCTACTACCACATCTATAATGGAGGCGGGTTTGCTTTTGGACGTTTTCTACAGTCATAGGAAGATTATTCTCATAAGCATTAATTACTTTATGCTCTGCACCGTGATACTGAAATACCCGTTTAATAAGTGGGGTTAAAGAAATAAAGTATATATAGCTCAATAGTAGCATGAGCTTAATGACACTTTCGACAATGATTTGCCCTGTATGAGATGGGAAAATCGGTCTCGTTAATTCAGCTAATAGTGCAGGAACTGCTGTGAAAATGACTTTACCGAATATGAAAGATAAAACGCCAACTGCTGCAACTCCTAATACCATCGTTAATTTTGATTGTTCTTCTTTTTTATTTGCAATTTGTTCATCATCTTCTGGGTGGACATCAAATCGTTCTGAAGCGAAGTTTAAATGCTTTGCTCCATTCGCACTTGCGTCCACAATGGCGGCAATACCTCGTAAAAATGGAATTTTTTTTAGGATAGATAATGCTTTATTACGAACGCGTGGTAATCGATAAAATTCAATCGATTTATCTTTACGACGAACCGCTGTAACAGTATATTCTCTACCGCCAAACATAACTCCTTCTATGACTGCTTGCCCGCCATATATTTGTTTTGACTCTTCTGCCATGTTAACACCAACCTGTATTTGTTTCTCTCTTATGTAGAAAAAGAGGCAATTGTCATACTGGGTTCTGTCGTTTTGAAATAAGACAATCACCGAGTTTCCTTTATTTTATCGACAAATACAAGTATATGACAAGAGAAAATGTTACGAGAGTCGGACATTTCTTATTCTTTTTATAGACAAATTTCGCAGTATTTAAACATGCTTCAAAATAGTTTCGGGCATACTATTGAGCGGAGGTGTTGATGTGAGTCAAGAACAATTAGGAACAAGGAATTATGTGCAAATCGGTTTGTTTGGTGGAATTTTTTGGGGAGGAATATGGTATTTCCTTCATATATTTTCATTCACGGAAGCGGGACCTAATTATTTACTGTTACCATTTGCGTTTGGGAGTTGGAAAGAAGGGATATGGGGCAATCTGTCAGGAATTGTTTGCATGGGACTTCTTTCAATCTTGATTTCCTTTTTATATAAAGCGTTTTTGGCGAAATTTGAAGGAATCATTCCAGGGATTATTTATGGGCTATTTTGGTGGGCGTTACTGTTTTTCGGAATGGGTTTAATGGCACCTGTTATTAAAAGTGCGTTCAATTTGCCGAAAGAGACGATTGTGACGACAATATGTATTTTTATATTGTATGGTGTGTTTATTGCATACTCTGTTTCTTACGCAGTAAATAGTAATAAAGCGGAGCAAGAAGGAGAAGAGAAGACGAACTATTCAAATAAGTAACTCCTATGTTAAAATGTTGTATAGATATTTAATATTAAGGAGTTTTAAGAATATGAAAAAGTTACTCCTCGTAAACGGTCCTAACTTAAATCGCCTCGGTGTTCGTGAGGTAAATGTATATGGAAAGGGCACGTTAGCGACACTTGAAGCAGATATGAAGCAAGAAGCAAAAACAATGGGAGTGGAGTTAGAATGTTTCCAATCGAATCATGAAGGTGCGATTATCGATCGTCTTCATGAGGCTGAAGATATATATGAAGGGATCATTTTAAATCCTGGAGCATTTACGCATTATAGCTATGCAATTCGAGATGCAATTGCGAGCATTTCGATTCCTGTTATTGAAGTACATATCTCTAACATTCACCAGCGTGAATCGTTCCGTCACGAATCTGTGACGGCGGCTGTTTGTGCAGGACAAATTGTTGGATTTGGTTTTTATGGCTATAAGTTAGCGTTATTTGCATTAATGGAGAAATTAAGGGAGGCATAAAGTCATGGAGAAAATCGAAAGATTAAGAAGCGCATTTGCTGAGGCTGGTATCGACGGTATTTTATTAACAAATGAACATAGTCGTAGATACATGGCTAACTTCACTGGAACAGCTGGGGTTGTACTTATTTCAAAAGAGCGTGCTCAATTTATTACGGATTTTCGTTATGTAGAGCAGGCTAGTAAACAAGCTGTTGGATATGAAATCGTGCAGCATGCAGGATTAATTATTGATGAAGTTGCAAAGCAAGTGAAAGAACTTGGAATTCAAAAGCTTGGCTTTGAGCAGGATACTCTTACATATAGCTCTTACGTAACGTATAATGAGGCGATCGAAGCTGAATTTATCCCGACTTCTGGGCTTGTAGAAAAGTTACGCTTGATAAAGACTGATTCAGAGATTAAGATATTAAAGGAAGCTGCACAGATTGCAGATGCTGCCTTTGAGCATATTCTATCATTCATTCGCCCGGGAGTATCTGAAATTGAAGTGTCAAATGAACTTGAATTTTTCATGAGAAAACAAGGAGCAACATCTTCTTCGTTTGATATTATCGTTGCTTCAGGTCTTCGTTCGGCATTACCGCACGGCGTGGCATCTGAAAAAGTGATAGAAACAGGAGATTTCGTTACATTAGACTTCGGCGCTTATTACAAAGGGTATTGTTCTGATATTACTCGTACAATTGCAGTCGGTGAACCATCTGATAAATTAAAAGAAATTTATAATGTCGTTTTAGAAGCACAATTACGTGGTGTAAACGGTATTAAAGCTGGTTTAACAGGCCGCGAGGCAGATGCATTAACGCGTGATTACATAACGGAAAAAGGATATGGTGAATACTTTGGACACTCTACTGGTCATGGAATCGGCCTTGAAATCCATGAAGCGCCAGGTTTAGCGTTCCGTTCTGATACAGTACTTGAACCAGGTATGGCTGTAACAGTAGAACCAGGTATTTATATTCCAGGTATTGGCGGCGTACGTATTGAAGATGATATCATTGTAACGAGTGAAGGTAATGAAGTAATTACGAAATCACCAAAAGAACTTATTATTTTGTAATACACAGGAGGATTTTTTTACATGATTTCAGTAAACGATTTTCGTACAGGTTTAACAATTTCAGTGGACAATGCCCTTTGGCAAGTACTTGATTTCCAACACGTAAAGCCAGGTAAAGGTGCTGCATTCGTTCGTTCTAAACTACGTAACCTTCGCACAGGTTCTGTTCAAGAGAAAACATTCCGTGCAGGTGAAAAAGTAGAAAAAGCACACATCGAAAACCGTCGTATGCAATACTTATACGCGAGCGGTGAGGCTCATGTATTTATGGATAACGGAACTTATGAGCAAATCGAACTTGGTGAAAACCAAATCGAGCGCGAATTAAAATTCCTAAAAGAAAACATGGAAGTATCTATTATGACATACCAAGGTGAAGTACTTGGTGTTGAACTTCCGAACACAGTTGAATTAAAAGTTACAGAAACAGAGCCTGGTATTAAAGGTGACACAGCTTCTAACGTAACAAAACCAGCTACATTAGAAACTGGTCTTGTTGTACAAGTACCAATCTTCATTAACGAAGGCGAAATGCTTATCATCAACACTGGTGAAGGTAAATACGTTTCTCGTGCATAGTAAAAAAGCACTCGTGATTATCACGAGTGCTTTTTTATAGAAAATAGGGCATATAGTAAATTGCGGTGACAACAAAACTAACTAAAACAAGTGAAAGAGTACCCGCTATATATGGTGTGAAAATGAATTGAAATGGTTTTATTTCACCAGTCTCAACACCAGTTAATGTTTTACTTATTGCGTGATCTGTAATGTTATTTCTATGGTTACTCATAATAATTAACCACATAATTGCAAATATTGCTAGACTGCCAAGGAAAAAGGTCTCTATAAATGACCAACCGACCAATAATGAAAAAAGATAAATAAGAGCTAATTCTACTACAATTGTTAAACTAATTTTCAAAACCTTCATATTTTCCCCCCTCATTTTGTACGTCCAGCCAATTTAAAAATTTCTTACGCGATACGACATGCAGTACGCAAGGTGATTTTACTTCTTTCTCCAGTGCAGCATGTTCGCCTGGAAACTTGTTTTTCACATGCAATGAAATGTAAGGTAGTTTTTCTTGTGCTTTTAACGAGCGAATGTTAGTCGTTTTAGCACCAGTGAATACGTATGTAAGTTGTAAGTCTAAAAAAGCGATTTTAAAGATTTCTTTTTTAGCTGCCTCATTATACCCTTTACCCCAATATGGATAGCCAAGCCAACTACCAATGTGAGATTGTTTCTTCCCATAATTAATATGTTTAAGTGTGGTGAGGCCAAGTATTTCATTCTCTTCATTTACAATCATTCTCGATAAAGACTTCTTTTGGCGCTCTTCTTCTATTGCAAAAAGAAGAAATGCTTTCGTGTCTTCGACTTTTTCTACCTGTATTCCTAATGCATTTTTTACGTGTGGTTCACTTGATAGCTCAAAAAGCACATTTGCATAGCGTAAATCAAGTGGTAATAAAGTAACGTGCTGCATCGTCTATACCCCTTTTAAATTAAATATACCATAATATACCATTAAAAAACACAAATATTCAGATTTAAATAAAGGTGTTAGAGAAAAATTATGTTTTTACTTCTGAAATAGACAACCTCTGCATATGGTTGTACAAATATATTCTTTTTTGGAATGTAGAATTCGTAACCGTTACGGGAGAAGGTGGGAGAATGAAACAGTGGCTAGCGGCAATGGAAACATCCGTGCTCGTAATGGGGTTACTTCGGTTGTTTTCGGGTAGCGCGGAAATATTCGCCGCTTTGCTTATGCTTTACGTGAATGATGCGAAGAAAGCATTGTTTATAAATGGTATGTTGGCGTTTGTTGGACCGACCGTATTAATTTTAACAATGACAATAGGCATAGCGAGTGTAGCGAGCGAAATTTCTTTCTTGAAACTCTTTTTTCTGGCACTTGGAATTGGCTGCATTTTTATCGCATTGTTGAAATAGTAAGTCGAGTATAGTGGGGAGAAGCCTATGAAAGAAGTATTAGAGGTTTTACCAAAAATGATGAAACAGTTAGTTGAAAGTTGTAAGCAATACAATACTTTAGAGGAAATTCGTGTTCGAATTGGAAGACCGCTAGAGTGTATTGCGCATGGAGAGGTGTTTTTTTATGACTATATCGCTACAGCAGAAGATGCAAGTTACTTATTGAATAAGTTAAGTCAATTCTCAATTTATACGATGGAAGAGGAATTGAAACGTGGGTATGTGACACTTCGAGGAGGACATAGAATTGGCCTAGCAGGAAAAGTCATTACAGAGAAAAGTACAGTGAAAATGATTCGTGATGTCTCTTCATTTAATATTCGTATTGCTCGTCAAAAAATAGGAATAGCTGAGCCGCTTTTGCCGTATTTGTATGAATCAAGATGGTTAAACACGATGGTAATTGGCCCGCCGCAAACGGGGAAAACGACACTTTTAAGAGATGTAGCACGTTGCATGAGTCAAGGGGTTGGTACGTCGAAAATTCCTTCTTGCAAAGTGGGGATTGTTGATGAGCGGTCAGAAATTGCTGGATGTGTGAAAGGAATCCCTCAGTATGAATTTGGTACACGAGTAGATGTGTTAGACGCATGTCCAAAGGCTGAAGGAATGATGATGATGATTCGTTCTATGAGTCCAGATGTTTTGATCGTAGATGAGATTGGACGTAAAGAAGATAGTGAAGCAATTATGGAGGCGGTGCATGCAGGGGTCCAGCTTTTTATAAGTGCACACGGGTTTTCTTATGATGATGTTGTGAAACGTCCATCGCTACAGGCAGTGCTGGAGCTTGGCATATTTGATAGGTTTGTGGAGTTATCAAAAGCAAGAGGCCCAGGAACAGTTATGCAAGTGAAAGATAGATATGGAAAACCAGTACTACCGAATCGAAAGGCTGGGGGCGTATGGTGAAAATAATTGGTGCAGTGTTAATCGTTGCGGTCAGCACTTTTTTCGGGTTTTCATACGCAAAAAGATATAGTGAGAGGCCGCGGCAACTTAGACTATTAAAATCGGCACTCCAATCATTAGAGGCAGAAATTATGTATGGGCACACACCTTTATCTGAAGCCGCCGAACGATTAGTTAAACAAATGCCCAAGCCATTAAATTGGATATTTCAAAGTTTCGCCAAAAAACTAGAAAACGGGGAACAAACAGTAAGGGAAGCTTGGATAGAAAGTTTGAAAGAGAATTGGAAGTTAACAGCATTTCAACAAACCGAGTATGAAATCTTGCAGCAATTTGGTGAAACACTTGGACAACATGATCGTGAATCACAACAAAAACATATTCGATTATGTATTACACATTTAGAGAGAGAGGAAGAAGAAGCGAAAGCGTTACAACTGCAATATGAAAAAATGATTAAGAGCTTAGGGGTACTAGCGGGGCTACTTATCGTAATTTTACTGCTATAGGAGGGAGAAAGGCGATGTCCATTGATGTTGGATTAATATTTCAAATCGCCGGAATCGGCATTGTTTTAGCTTTCATTCATACCGTATTAAAAGAATTAAAACGAGAGGATATTGCAAATTGGGTTATCCTTGTCGGTTTTGTCGTCATTCTATTCCATGTTGCATTTTTAATTAATACGTTGTTCGACAAGATTAAAAGTGTCTTTCTCTTCCAGTAAAGGAGGCGGTTCGAATCGAAATTATACAAATTGTCGGATTAGGCCTCGTTGCTACGTTTTTAGCAGCTGTTTTGAATCAGCATAAATCTAGCATTACATCGTTATTTATTGTTTTTGTAGGTAGCGTAATGTTTCTTATTTTAATCGATCAAATTCACTCTATTTTACAAATGATTGAGAGAGTAGCGAGTGAAGCGAAAGTTAGCAACGTCTATGTAGAAACGTTACTGAAAATTATTGGGATTGCTTATATCGCTGAGTTTGGAGCGCAAATTACAAAAGATGCTGGGCAAGGTGCAATCGCTTCGAAAATTGAACTAGCTGGTAAAATCTTAATTCTCGTTATGGCAATTCCTATTTTGACAGTCGTAATTGAAACTATTCTCGGATTTTTACCGACGGGATAAGGGGGAGTGAATGTTGAGGAAGTTTGGAGCTAAGCTGCTATTTGCTTGCTTCCTTTTCTTTTCTTTACCGGTTGTTGTACAAGCTTCTCCTGTAGAAACAAACGTCGTTGATCAACAATTGGATAAGCTCGGAATTGAAGATGTGAAGCAATTTTGGGACGGGCTTGTTACAAAATATGGAGGTTATTTACCAGAGAGTCAAAAAGGAAGCTTTATGGAGTTTGTAAAGGGAGAAAAAGAATTCTCTATAAAAGAATGGATGCTAGGTTTATTAAAATATTTGTTTCACGAGCTTGCTGCAAATGGAAAGCTACTTGGAACACTCATTATGCTCACAATTTTTAGTGCATTGTTGCAATCACTGCAATCTGCCTTTTCAAAGAGTAGTGTAAGTAAAATTGCCGATGCAGTTGTATATATGGTGCTTATTATTTTTGCTTTAAATAGTTTTTATGTGGTTATGACATATGCAAGAGAAACGATACAAACAATGGTAGATTTCATATTAGCGCTATTACCAATCTTGCTTGCACTCATAGCAACTGGAGGCGGTGTTGTATCTGTATCGTTTTTTCATCCGATTATCATTTTCTTAATGAATACGAGTGGGCTTCTTATGAATTACATCGTTCTACCACTTTTATTACTTGCAACGATATTAAGTATTGTAAGTACGATGAGTGATCAATATAAAGTTACGAAATTGTCCAAGCTTCTGCAAAACGTTAGCGTTGGGATTATCGGGATCTTTTTAACGATTTTTTTAGGAGTATTATCTGTACAAGGAACAGCGACAGCGGTTGCTGATGGGATAGCTGTGAAAACTGCTAAATTTGTAACAGGGAACTTTATTCCTGTAGTTGGAAGGATGTTTACAGAGGCAGCGGATACTGTTATTAGTGCGTCGGGGTTATTAAAAAATACAGTCGGAATTATAGGGCTCGTTATTTTATGTTTAATTGTCGCTTTTCCAGCGATTCAAATTTTTTGTATCGCGTTTATTTATAAATTCGCAGCAGCAGTATTGCAACCAGTTGGCGGAGGAGCAATTATTCAATGTTTAGATATCATTGGACGAAGCATCATTTACGTGTTTGCTTGCTTAGCTATCGTATCATTTATGTTCTTTTTAAGTATCACAATTATTATTGCTGCGGGGAACATTACGCTTATGATGCGATAGGAGGTGAAGAGTATGCAATTTGTTACAGAGTGGATTAGAAATATTATCGTTTTTTTACTCTTAGCGACAATGCTTCATCTTATTCTTCCAAACTCGAATTTGCAAAAATACGTTAAATTCGTCGTAAGTCTACTATTAGTTGTATTAATTTTAACACCTCTTTTTAAACTGTTGCAAACAGATGTAAATGAAGTAATCGCAAATTTTAATGAAGAAAAGTATGTAGCAGAGGGATCTGTAAAAAATTCAATAGATTCGAAGAAAAAAGAAATACAAGCTCTAACACGTGCATATAGTTTAGAAGAGATGGCTACCAAAATGAAAAAAGAAGTAGGAAAAGAGTTTGAGAAAAAGTATGGTATGACAGTCTCTGAAATACAAATAGTCGCAACGGAAAGGGTAGAAGAAGTAAAGTCAGCCAAAGATATTCAATCTGTTGTTGTGACGTTGAAAGAAAAAGAACGCAGTAAAAATGACGCAATTGAAACAGTAAAGCCAATTGAAATTAATACGAATGAACCTCCAAAAAAGGTAGAAGAAACGAATGTAGAAATGAAAGATTTCTTTTCAAGCAGGTGGCAACTAGAGAATAAACAAATCCAAGTTCAAACGGAAGGGAGGACAGGTAGAGTAAATGGACAATAAAGATAAAAATTCGAAGTTCTCATTTTTTCGAAACTTATTGAATGGGGATCAAAAAGAAAGCAACGAGAAGGGGAAAAAGGTAACACCTAAGTTTTTACTTGTCCTACTCATACTTGGAATTTTGCTTATGTTTTCTAGTAGTCTCTTTTCAAGTAAAAAAGAAGAAGTACCTGTATTTAAAGAACAAAAAACTCAAAACCAAGAAAAAGACGTACCAACTTTCGGACAAAAAAGTAATGATAGTATGTCAAATGTAGAAAAATATGAAAAAGCGTATGAACAAGAATTAAAAGCTGCTTTAGAAGAAATAGCAGGAGTAAAAGACGTAACGATTAAGGTGAATTTAGATTCATCTGAAGAAAAAATTTTAGAAAAAAATACAGTGAAACGCTCACAAACAACAGGTGAAACAGATAAAACAGGCGGTAAGAGGGAAGTAGAGGACGAGTCTCTTGATGAAAAGACTGTCATTATACGTGAAGGTGATAAAGAAACTCCCGTTGTTTTACGGACAGAGAAACCGAAAGTACGAGGTGTTCTCGTCGTAGCAAAAGGAGTGGATAATATACAAGTTAAAGCAATGGTAAAAGAAGCTGTGATAAGGCTGCTAGATGTACCAGCCCATCGTGTTTCAGTTTCACCGAAAAATTGATAGGGAGGAAATAAAGTGTTAAAAAAACAAACGGTTTGGTTATTAACAATGTTAAGTTTAGTTGTTGTACTATCTGTGTATTACGTAACAACTCCTGACAAAATGAATACAGCATCGCCGGCAACAGGTGAAAAGATTGGACAAGAAAAACAAGGTACTGACAAAGCAGTAACAAACGAAACGCCAAATAAAGAAACAACAAAAGAAACTCCAAGCAAGGAAACACCAAATAAAGAGACAACAAATAAAGAGACAACAAATAAAGAGACAGATAAAAAAGAAAATGCTAAAAAAGAAACAAGTAAAAAAGAGGGGAATGTATCAGTTCAATCGAGTGATGAGAATTTCACAGCTTTACGTATGCAAATGGAAGATAAGCGTAGTGCTGAAAGAGAAAAATTACAAAATGTAATAAAGTCTTCTAACGCTACTGCTGAAGAAAGAAGTAAGGCGAAAGATGGTATGGATGCAATCGCTACAATGGAAACAAAAGAAGGTTTACTTGAAACAGTTATTAAAGCTCAAGGAGGATATAAAGATGCCCTTGTAAGAGCTGATGGAACTGACATTAGAGTAACAGTGAAGGCAGCGAAACATTCACAAAAAGAAGCGAACAAAATTATACAGCTTGTAAGAAGTGAAGGCGGTTCTAAAGATGTAGGTGTGAAATTTGATCCATCAGCAAAATAAGTAGAATTTTAATCCGTGGGGGATTTCCCCCACGGATTATTAATTTTTACTAATCGCATTGTTTGTAAATAAGAACATAGAGTACTTCAAAATAATTAGATAAAAATAATAATAGAAAAAAGCTATCACTTTCGATAGTTTTTTTCTATTTCGTCTTTGTATGTGTTTTTACTATGTTCAACTCGGAATGGAGAAATACGTTGTGAATAAAAAATTAGCGGTTCATGGTGATGATGATTACTTTTTCCAGATTTGACGTGGATGAAGAGAACGAATGCCCAAACCATTACGGCAGGTAAGAAGAGCATGAGCCATATCATATGTCCACACCTCGATACAATATATTTTCTACACTTTGAACATACTATTCTTATATGAAGGAATGATGAACGGCGTGTAAACAAAAAAATAATATTTGGTAAAAATATGTTATGAACCGTAGATGTGGTGAAGAGTGGAGCGGCAATTAGATGTTTACTGTGTAGCATTTTGAAAAGGTAAGGAATGTTTTTTAGGAAGTGGTCTTGCCAATTTCGTGTGAAACTTGGTATTATTACTAGGTAATAAATTTTTTATTGGAATAATATTTTTACAGGAGTTTCGATTTATTATAAAGAAATATAAATTGGAATGTTTAAAAAATTTATCGTAAGATGGAAATAGTAAATATTTCTATTAGTAAATAAAATAAATTTTCTAATAGAATACATCGTATTTTTACAGTCAATCTAGTGTTAGTGATGAGAATCTGTAAAAACGGGACAAACAAGAGTATGGGAGTGGATTTTACATGTTTAAAATTCAAGAAGTTCGTGAATTAATTAAATTAATTGATAGCTCTAATATTGATGAATTTGAATACAAAAAAGACGGTACAACAATCAAAATGAAAAAGCGTGGTAATGAAGTTGTTGCGATGCAAGCACCTGTAGCGAAACAAGCTATGCAACCAGTAGCATCTGTTGAAGTTGAAACAGCAGTAGCGGCAGCGCAAGTAGAAGCACCAAAACAAGAAGAGAAGAAAGCTGTTCAAGATGAAAACCTACATAAGATTACCTCACCAATGGTAGGTACATTCTATTCTTCATCTTCACCTGATACACCTCCATATGTAAGTGTTGGAGACAGGGTATCGAAAGATTCTATCGTATGTATTGTCGAGGCTATGAAGTTATTTAACGAAATTGACGCTGATGTAGAGGGCGAAATTGTTGAGGTTCTTGTTAATAACGGACAGCTTGTTGAGTATGGACAACCGCTATTTCTTGTGAAAGCGTAATAAGGGAGTCTTTGTGATGATAAAAAAAGTATTAATAGCCAATCGTGGGGAAATTGCTGTACGAATTATTCGTGCTTGTAAAGAAATGGATATTGAAACAGTTGCGATTTATTCAGAAGCAGATAAAGAGTCACTTCACGTACAAATTGCAGATGAGGCGTATTGTGTAGGACCAACAGTTTCAAAAGAAAGTTATTTAAATTTGACGAACATTATTAGCGTTGCGAAGTTAACGGGCTGCGATGCTATCCATCCGGGATACGGATTTTTAGCAGAGAATGCAGATTTCGCAGAGTTATGCCGTGAATGTAACTTAATTTTTATCGGTCCAAGTCCAGAAGCTATTTCAAAGATGGGCACAAAAGACGTTGCTCGTGATACAATGGAAAAAGCAGGGGTTCCGATTGTACCAGGTTCACAAGGGATTATAAAAAATACCGAGGAAGCGATCGAGCTTGCAAATCAAATTGGATATCCAGTTATTATTAAAGCGACTGCAGGTGGCGGCGGAAAAGGTATTCGTGTTGCACGTCATGAAGAAGAGCTTGTAAAAGGAATTCAAATTACACAGCAAGAAGCTAGTACCGCTTTTGGGAACCCTGGTGTATACTTAGAAAAGTACGTTGAAGATTTCCGCCATGTTGAGATTCAAATAATGGCAGATACACACGGAAATGCCATTCATTTAGGAGAGCGTGATTGTACAATTCAGCGCCGTTTGCAGAAACTATTAGAAGAAAGTCCATCACCTGCACTTGATGAAAATGTTCGCAAGCAGATGGGTGAAGCGGCAGTTAAAGCGGCGGTAGCGGTTGATTATACAGGTGCTGGTACGGTTGAGTTTATTTATGAATATAAAACGAAAAGCTTTTATTTCATGGAGATGAATACGAGAATTCAAGTTGAGCATCCGGTTACTGAAATGGTGACAGGAATGGACTTAATTAAAGAGCAAATTCTTGTTGCTTCTGGAGAAAAGTTATCGTTACAGCAAGAAGAAGTACAATTTAATGGTTGGGCAATTGAATGCCGAATTAATGCGGAAAACCCTGCCAAAAAATTTATGCCATCTCCAGGTAAAGTAGAAATGTACTTACCACCAGGCGGATTTGGTATTCGCGTCGATTCAGCTGTATATCCGGGATATTCAATCCCACCTTTCTATGATTCGATGGTTGCTAAATTAATTGTTCACGGAAAAACACGTGAAGAGGCAATTGCAAAAATGAAGCGTGCACTCAGTGAGTTTGTCATTGAAGGCGTACATACAACAATCCCGTTCCATTTGCAATTGTTAGATCATCCTGATTTTGTAAAAGGTGAGTTTAATACGAAGTTTTTGGAAGAGCATGAACTTGTGACGCAGTGATACATTAAAGGAGGTTTTTTTCATGGCTGAACATATGTTAGATATGGGTCAAGATACAACTCTTGGTAAAGTAGAAATTGCACCAGAAGTAATTGAAGTAATTGCAGGTATTGCAGCTGCTGAGGTAGAAGGTGTGGCGGCAATGCGTGGTAATTTTGCTACAGATGTTGTTGAGAAGTTAGGTAAGAAAAATCATGGTAAAGGTGTAAAGGTTGAATTAGCAAACGAAGATATTATCGTTGACCTTTATGTTGTAATGTATTTTGGTGTAGCAATTCCGGTTGTTGCACAAAAGATTCAAGACAATATTCGCCAAGCACTCTTTACAATGACAGGACTTGAGCCAAAAGAAGTGAATGTTCACATCGTTGGCGTAACATTCGAAACACAAAAAACAGAAATTGAACCAGTGTAAGAATGAAAAAGGTGCCTAGTAACATAGGCATCTTTTTTATCGTTTCATTTCTTCACAAATTACAACCCTCTAATTGTTATACTATTTCAAAAAATAAGAAATGAAAAAGAAAATGTTTCGTTTTTCCAAAAAACGTACATTGTGATAAGATATGGAACTTGAAGTTAATCTTTTTATTATTTTTCAGCCTTGTAACCCGTGTGTGAAACGATAAATTGTGTTATTATCATTGTATTATAAGGTTGGAAAATCAATGAAAACTGTAAGAGTAAGTGAATTGACGGCTTATAAATTATAATAATATAACAAAGCATAAGGAAAGACTTGAAGCATAAAGGAGAGTTACAATGAAACGTAGGACGGCTAGAGAAAGAGCTATGCAAGCATTATACCAAATGGATATTACAGGTGAATTAGAACCGAAGGTAGCGGTGGAAAATACGCTAGATGAAGGTGAAGGAACAAATGAGTTTTTAGAATCACTTGTTGTAGGATTTGTAGACAATAAAGAAGAGATTGACGCAGCAATTCGTCAAAACTTAAAAAAGTGGAAGCTTGAGCGTATTAGTATTGTTGATCGCAGTATTTTACGTGTAGCTGTGTATGAAATGAAGTACATGGAAGAAATTCCACACAACGTAACAATTAACGAGGCAATTGAAATTGCTAAAACATTTGGGGATGAGGAATCTCGTCGTTTTATTAACGGCGTTTTATCTAATATAAAAGATACACTGTAATTTCTTTAAGGGGGAATCTTAAAATGGTAGCAGTAATCATCAAAGGAAATGAAGTTGCGGAGAAAAAACGAGCACAATTAACAGAAGAAGTTGTGAAGTTGAAAGAGCAAGGGATTGTACCAGGATTAGCAGTGATTTTAGTGGGAGAAGATCCAGCATCTCGTTCTTACGTAAAAGGAAAAGAAAAAGGCTGTGAACAAGTAGGAATTTATTCTGAGCTAATTGAACTTCCTGAAACGATTACTGAGGAACGTTTGCTTGCTGAAATCGATCGCTTAAATGGCGATGACCGCATTAATGGCATATTAGTGCAATTACCTTTACCAAAACATATTGAAGAAAAAGCTATCATTGAAAGAATTTCACCAGAAAAGGATGTAGATGGATTTCACCCAATCAGCGTGGGACGTATGATGACGGGACAAGATACATTCCTTCCATGTACACCGCATGGTATTGTAGAATTAGTAAAAGAAACGAATCTTGATATTTCGGGAAAACATGTTGTAATAATTGGAAGAAGTAATATTGTCGGCAAACCAGTGGGGCAATTGTTCTTAAATGAAAATGCAACTGTCACATATTGTCATTCTAAGACGCAAAATATTAAAGAATTATCGAAGTTAGCTGATATTTTAATCGTAGCTGTTGGACGACCTAAAATGGTAACAGCTGATTATATGAAAGAAGGCGCGGTTGTAATTGACGTTGGTGTGAATCGATTAGAAACAGGCAAGCTTTGTGGTGATGTTGACTTTGACAACGTGTTAGACGTTGCGGGTTACATTACGCCTGTGCCAAAGGGTGTTGGTCCAATGACGATTACAATGCTTCTTCATAATACTGTTGAATCTGCCAAACGCGCAGGTGTCGTTTGTAAATAATTTGAGTCGGCTATGAGGAGAGAGAAATGGAGAAACAATATTTAACCGTTACAGCATTAACACGCTATATAAAAACAAAAATAGAATATGACCCGCATTTACAGTCTGTTTGGTTAAAAGGTGAAATTTCCAACTTTAAAAATCATAGTCGTGGTCACATGTATTTTACATTGAAAGACGAAAATGCCAGAATCGCAGCGGTTATGTTTGCGGGTCATAATCGTAATATTAAATTCAGACCTGAAAATGGGATGAAGGTACTTGTAAAAGGGAAAATCTCTGTTTACGAGGCGAGTGGTTCTTATCAAATTTATATTCAAGACATGCAACCTGACGGAGTCGGAAATTTGCATTTGGCTTACGAACAATTAAAAGTTCGTTTAGAGGAAGAAGGATTGTTTTCTCAAGTTTATAAAAAAATAATCCCTCCTTATGCTAAAACAATAGGGGTAATTACGTCGCCAACAGGAGCTGCGATTCGTGATATCATAACAACGATTAAACGTCGTTATCCAATTGGGAAGGTTATTGTATTTCCAGTACTTGTACAGGGGGAGTCAGCAGCTCCCTCGATTGTACAAGCGATTCGTACAGCGAATGAAATGGGAGATATAGATGTATTAATTGTTGGGCGCGGGGGAGGTTCTATTGAGGAATTATGGGCTTTCAATGAGGAAGTGGTTGCAAGAGCAATCTTTAAGAGCGAAATTCCTATTATTTCAGCAGTAGGGCATGAAACAGATTTTACAATCGCAGATTTTGTTGCCGATTTACGTGCACCAACACCGACTGCAGCAGCTGAACTAGCAGCACCGAACGTTATAGAGTTACAAGAAAAGGTATTACAAAGAACTCTAAGATTGCAAAGAGCAATGAGAGAGTTAGTACATAAAAAAGAAGAAAAATTACAAGTATTGCAAAAATCTTATGCATTCCGTTATCCAAGACAAGTATATGAACAAAAGGAAGAGCAATTAGATAGAGCGTTAGAACAGCTTGTTTTAGCGAAAGAGCGCTACATTGATAAAAAGGTGAATCAGTTAAAACAGCTTTCATTTTATTTAGAGAAGCACCACCCGTCTCAAAAAATTATACAAACAAAGGTAGCGATTGAAACGTTGCAAAAGCAATTACAACGTGAAATGCAAACATTATTTCAAACGAAAGAATTTGCCTTTGTAAGAGCTGCTCAAAAACTTGAAGCATTAAGTCCGCTTAAAGTAATGATGAGAGGGTACGGGCTTGTATATGATGAAGAGAAGCAAGTGTTAAAAAGTGTGAAAGATGTCAGCCTTGGAGATGCTGTTTCAGTTCAATTACAAGATGGAATACTAGATTGTAGCGTATCAGGCATAGAGGAGCGTGAATTGAATAATGGAAAATAAAGTGAGTTTTGAAGAGGCAATTTCGCAACTTGAGCATCTCGTATCTAAGCTAGAGCAAGGTGATGTACCTTTAGAAGAAGCGATTTCTTATTTTAAAGAGGGTATGGAATTATCTAAGCTTTGCGATGAGAAGTTGAAGAACGTACAAGAACAAATGGCAGTTATTCTTGGAGAAGATGGAGAGCTTGAACCGTTTACTGCTTTAGGAGATGAAGCATAGTGACAATCGCTTTTGATACTTTTTTGAAAGAAAGTAAAACTTTCGTAGAAGAGAAGCTTGTAAGCTATGCAAATGAATTACAATGTCCAAATGTACTTCGGGAAGCGATGGCATATTCTTTGGAAGCGGGTGGAAAACGTCTCCGCCCGTTACTTTTATTTGCAACATTACAAGCGTTTGGGAAAGAAAGAAATCTTGGAGTAGGTGCAGCTTGTGCTCTTGAAATGATACATACATACTCGTTAGTTCATGATGATTTACCTTGTATGGATGATGATGATTTAAGAAGAGGAAAGCCCACGAATCATAAAGTATTTGGTGAAGCAATGGCAGTTTTAGCAGGAGATGGTTTGTTGACGTATGCTTTTCAAATTGTTATGGCATATGAGCAAAAAGAAATCTCTGCTGAAAAAAAAGTAAGACTTGTACTTGAGCTTGCAAAAGCAGCTGGGCCGGAAGGAATGGTTGGCGGACAAGTGGCGGATATGGAAGCTGAAGGGAAACAACTTACGATTGATGAGTTAGAGTATATTCATAAGCATAAGACCGGGAAACTACTTGAATTCGCTGTACTTGCAGGAGCGATACTTTCTAATGCTACAAAAGAGCAGGAAGAAAAGTTACTTGAGTTTGCAAAAAATATTGGCCTAGCTTTCCAAATTCGAGATGATATTTTAGATGTAGAAGGAACCGAAGAAGAGATTGGAAAACCGATTGGTAGTGATGTTTCCAACGAAAAGAGCACATATACGACGTTATTTACTGTAGATAGAGCAAAGAATATTTTAGAAGAAACAATTGCAAAAGCAAAAGATGCGATTAGCTCCTTGCAATTACAAGATGAATATTTACTATCTATTTGCGATTTGATTGCAAAACGTAATAACTAATATAACAGCGTTTTCATTTGTTGAGTCATTCATCATTTTATGATATAAATGTAGGAAAAGGTTTTTCTTTTCTTGTTATTGGCAAAAATATATGTAGATTACATTGCCGTTATCACTTCGTGTTAGCGGCTATTTTTTTCAACGCATAAAGAAATATGGTTTATAATAGGATTAGGGCACAATAGACTAGTTGATAGCAGGGTAAGATAAAGGATAGAAAAGAAAATTTCTTGTGTTGTGTAAATGTTTTTTATAATATTTGACATGTTGACAGATTATGAAATGAAAGTGAGTGATCCATGTGGATCTAACGCAAATTCAAAACCCTAGTTTTTTGAAAGATATGTCTATCAGTGAACTAGAGGGATTGAGTGAGGATATTCGTAAATTTTTAATTGAAGAGCTCTCTCAAACAGGTGGACATATTGCACCTAACTTAGGTGTAGTAGAACTCACAATTGCTCTGCATAAATTATTTGATAGTCCGAAAGATAAATTTTTATGGGATGTAGGACATCAATCCTATGTACATAAAATTTTAACAGGACGTGCGAAGGAATTCGGTACATTAAGGCAATATCAAGGTCTATGTGGTTTTCCAAAACGTTGTGAGAGTGAGCACGATGTATGGGAAACAGGTCATAGCTCGACATCACTATCTGCTGCAATGGGAATGGCTTTAGCACGTGATTTAAAGAAAACGAAAGAATATGTTATACCAATCATTGGAGATGGTGCTTTAACAGGTGGAATGGCCTTAGAGGCATTGAACCATATTGGGCATGAAAAAACAGACATGATTGTTATTTTGAATGACAATGAAATGTCAATTGCACCAAACGTTGGTGCGCTTCATAATGTACTTGGTCGTTTACGTACCGCAGGAAAATACCATTGGGTAAAAGATGAACTAGAGTATATATTGAAAAAAATCCCAGCAGTCGGTGGAAAAGTGGCTGCAACAGCAGAGAAAATAAAAGATAGTCTTAAATATTTACTAGTATCAGGCGTCTTTTTCGAAGAGTTAGGCTTTACATATTTAGGTCCAGTCGATGGGCACGATTATGAAAAGTTATTCGAAACGTTGCAATATGCAAAGAAAACAAAAGGTCCAGTACTTGTTCATGTGATTACGAAAAAAGGAAAAGGTTATAAACCAGCTGAGAGTGACGTAATTGGAACTTGGCATGGAACAGGCCCGTATAAAATTGAGTCAGGTGACTTCGTTAAACCGAAGGAAGTTGCACCAGCATGGAGTGCTGTTGTTAGTGAAACAGTACTTAAGTTGGCGAGAGAAGATGAGCGTATTGTTGCAATTACGCCTGCAATGCCTGTTGGATCGAAACTTGAGAAATTCCAAAAGGAATTCCCGAATCGTATGATCGATGTAGGTATTGCAGAACAGCATGCTACAACAATGGCAGCAGGTATGGCAACGCAAGGGATGAAACCATTCTTAGCAATTTATTCAACGTTTTTACAAAGAGCATATGACCAAGTTGTTCATGATATATGTCGTCAAAATTTAAATGTTTTCATCGGAATAGATCGCTCTGGATTAGTAGGAGCAGACGGTGAAACACATCAAGGTGTATTTGATATCTCGTTTTTACGTCATTTACCGAATATGGTAATAATGATGCCAAAAGATGAAAATGAAGGGCAACATTTAGTGTATACGGCGATGCAATATGAAGATGGACCAATCGCTTTACGTTATGCACGTGGTAATGGTCTTGGCGTTCATATGGACGAAGAATTAAAGGCAATTCCAATCGGCACATGGGAAACGTTAAAAGAAGGTACGCAGGCAGCTATTTTAACATTTGGTACGACAATTCCAATGGCAATGGAAGCAGCAGAGCGTCTTGAAAAGGCTGGAGTTTCAGTGAAAGTAGTGAACGCTCGCTTTATTAAACCAATGGATGAAGCGTATTTACATGATCTCTTAGGAAAAAATATACCGATTTTAACGATTGAAGAAGCTTGTTTAATCGGTGGTTTTGGAACTGGAGTAGTTGAATTTGCATCTGAGAACGGATACCATAGTGCATTAATTGAAAGAATGGGTATTCCAGATCGTTTCATAGAGCACGGTAGTGTAACAAAATTATTAGAAGAAATTGGTTTAACGACAGATGCTGTTGTAGACCGTATTCATACAATGATTCCATCAAAACAAAAAAGGGCGTAACAAATGAGTGCAAAAAAAGAAAGAGTAGATGTACTATTAGTAGAGCGAGGGCTTATAGAAACACGTGAGAAAGCGAAACGTGCTATTATGGCTGGACTCGTATATGCGAATGAGATGAGACTCGATAAGCCAGGAGAGAAGATCCCACAAGATACAGAGATTACGGTAAAGGGACAAGTTATGCCGTATGTAAGCCGTGGTGGTTATAAACTTGAAAAGGCACTGGAGACATTTCATCTAGATTTACAAGATAAAGTTATGATAGATATTGGTTCATCAACTGGTGGCTTTACAGATTGTGCGCTTCAAAATGGAGCGAAACTATCTTATGCATTAGATGTAGGATATAATCAATTGGCGTGGAAATTGCGTCAAGATGAGCGTGTTGTCGTAATGGAACGTACAAATTTCCGTTACGTGACACCAGCAGACTTAGAGCGTGGTTTACCACAATTTGCTAGTATAGATGTTTCATTTATATCATTAAAACTAATACTGCCAGTTTTAAAAACAATGCTTATGCTTAACGGTGATGTAGCAGCGTTAATTAAACCGCAGTTTGAAGCTGGAAGAGAGCAAGTTGGGAAAAAAGGCATTGTTCGTGATAGAAAAGTGCATGAAGCTGTCGTGGAAATGATTGTCGATTTTGCTTTAAAAGAAGGCTATGATGTAGAAGGTTTAACATTCTCACCGATTACGGGTGGAGATGGTAATATTGAATTCTTAATTCATTTAAAATGGCATGGTGAACGTGATGAGAGTGGCAAAAATCATTCTCCAATTTCTATTGAGCAAGTTGTTACAGAAGCGCATGACGTTCTAAAACAAAAAGGAAAAGGGGAATAACATATGTTGTTCCTCTTTTTGCTGTAATTGTATAATGATTGTAAAAACAATTGTGTACAAGTAACGAATTATAAGTTAACATAAATAAGTGAAGTATACCAATGTTTAAACTATGGTAAGAGATAGTGTGAGGTGCAAATGTATGAATAAAGGTCAGCGCCATATTAAAATCAGGGAAATTATTGCGAACAAAGAAATCGAAACACAAGATGAATTAGTTGATATTTTACGTAATGAGGGATTTAATGTAACGCAAGCAACAGTATCGCGCGATATTAAAGAACTGCACTTAGTGAAGGTGCCATTACATGATGGTCGCTATAAATATAGCTTGCCAGCAGATCAACGGTTTAACCCGTTACAAAAATTAAAACGAAATCTAGTGGATTCATTTGTAAAATTAGACACGGCAGGACATATGCTTGTGCTAAAAACATTGCCTGGTAACGCTCATTCACTTGGAGCACTTATTGATCATTTAGAGTGGGATGAGATCATCGGAACCATCTGTGGTGATGATACTTGCTTAATTATTTGCCGTACACCTGAGGATACAGGTGTTGTCTCTGATCGTTTCTTAAATATGTTGTAACAAAAAAATCTTGTTTGCTTTCCTCTGTAAAGTGGAAAGTGAACAGGATTTTTTTAGCGGTTAAAAATGTGAATTTTTAATTGTAATATAATATTTTGTTTGAATAAAATTAGAAAATAGGTGGATTGACCCGTAAAACGAATGTTTGGTACAATGGAGCGGGTTAGAAGAGTACATACAAACATATAGTATGACTATTTGAATAAAGAACTGAGAAAAGCCCTTAGTAGGGGATTAGTTTATAACGAGGTGAATGGGGCATTGTTATCGGAATTATCGATTAGAAACTTTGCTATTATTGAGGCATTAAATATTTCTTTTCAAAAAGGTTTAACAGTTTTAAGCGGTGAAACAGGAGCTGGAAAATCGATTATTATTGATGCGATTAGTTTACTTGTAGGTGGCCGTGGTTCAGCGGAATTTGTTCGATACGGAACAGAAAAAGCTGAGATAGAAGGGTTATTTTATGTGGAAGACGACAAGCATCCATGTATTGAAAAGGCAGAAGAGTTAGATATAGAAATAGAAGACGGCATGATTATTTTGAAGCGTGATATTGCTGCAAACGGAAAAAGTGTATGTCGTGTAAATGGGAAACTTGTTACCCTTAGTATATTAAAAGAGATTGGCAAAACGCTTGTTGATATTCATGGACAGCACGAAACGCAAGACTTAATGAATGAAGAGCGACATCTGTTTATGCTCGATCATTTTGATGGGGAGCGTATTGTTAAACAGTTGGATATATATCAAACTGTTTACGCTGACTATGAGAAATTAAAAAAACAATTGAAATCGTTAAGTGAAAATGAACAACAAATGGCACATCGCTTAGATTTAATTCAATTTCAGCATGAAGAAATCCGTAAGGCTGATTTAAAGATGGATGAAGAAAATGAATTAACTGAGGAACGATTGCAAATTTCTAATTTTGAAAAGATTTATAAAGCGTTAGGCGATGCATATCGTTCGTTAAGTGCTGACGGACAAGGATTAGATAATGTAAGAAGTGCAATGGGACAAATGGAGAGTATTACACATTTAGATGAAGTATATCAAGAAAATCATGATTCAATTGCAAATAGCTATTACTTATTAGAAGAAGTTGCGTATCAACTTAGAGAAAATCTCGATATGATGGAATATGATCCGAATCGTCTAGATGAAATTGAAACACGTTTAAATGAAATTCGTATGCTAAAGAGAAAATATGGAAATAATGTAGAAGAGATTTTAGCGTATGCTGATAAAATTGAGCAAGAAATTTTTACGATTGAAAATAAAGACGTTCATATTGAAGCGACGAAGAAGCAGTTAAAGGAATTAGAAAGTGTTATTCTGAAAGAAGCAACGTTGTTAAGTAATATGCGTCATGAACTTGCAGAGCATCTTACAAATGCTATTCATCAAGAATTAAAAGAACTATATATGGAAAAAACGAAATTTGAAGTGAGAATCATGAAGAGAGAAGGAAATGCAGAAGAACCTCTTGTGGAAGGCGCACCGGTGCACCTTACGGCGGACGGCTATGATCACGTGGAGTTTTATATTTCAACGAATCCCGGTGAACCGTTAAAACCACTTTCAAAGGTCGCTTCTGGTGGAGAGTTATCTCGTATTATTTTAGCTTTAAAAAGTATTTTTTCTAAACATCAAGGTATTGCATCTGTTATTTTTGATGAAGTGGATACTGGTGTGAGTGGTCGAGTTGCACAGGCTATTGCGGAAAAAATTTATCGTGTATCAGTAAACTCACAAGTGCTTTGTATTACGCACTTACCTCAAGTAGCTTCAATGGCGGATTCGCATTTATTTATTCGAAAACAGGTAGCGAATGATCGGACAATTACATCAGTTACCGTTTTAACTATGGAGGATAAAGTAACAGAAATAGCTCGAATGATTTCTGGTGTGGAAATTACAGATTTAACGACAGAACATGCGAAAGAGTTACTTACGCAAGCGCATCATTTTAAACAGACAGCAGAGGCTATCCAGTAATGGATAGCTTTTTTTCTCAAATGAAGATTTCTTAATTCTTCCGGTTATAAATAAAGCACTGCAAGGAGAGATTAAAAAGTGAAGCCAAGAGGCTGAATGTGGGGTAGGAGCGAGGAGAGTGAACAAATTGAAATTAGAAAGATTTCGAAAAATAATAGGTCTTTGTCTCCTTGTTTCTTTAGTTTTTATTGGATGTTTTAAGCCGCTTCGGACGTTTATTTCATCCCCGAAGCAACTTGTTGTTTTTGAAGGACAACAATCAGAAATAGCTTCATTACCAGTTTTTAAAGCTTCATCTACAAATAGCCATGTATTTACAGTGAGTTCGAATGAACAAAAACAAGGACTTATGGTAAATTCTCATCAAAATGGTGAAGCGGACATGGTGTTCCAAATCGCTGGTTTTCCAGTAAAAAAAGTAAATGTGAAAGTATTAAAAGATTTTAAAGTTATTCCAGGTGGACAATCAATTGGTGTGAAATTAAACACAAAAGGTGTACTTGTTGTAGGCCATCATTTAATTCAAACTGAAAAAGGTAAAATATCTCCTGGTGAAACAGCTGGTGTGCAAATTGGAGATATGATTACTGAAATTAATGGTAAAACAATTGAAAGAATGAGTGATGTCGCACCATTTATTCATAGTAGTGGTGAAACAGGTGAACCACTTAACCTTGTTTTGTTAAGAGATGGAAAATACATTCGCACGAAATTAACACCACAAAAAGACAGTGGGGAATCGTCTTATCGTATTGGCTTATATATTCGTGATTCGGCAGCTGGAATCGGAACAATGACATTTGTTCATCCAGATTCTATGAAATACGGAGCACTGGGTCATGTCATTTCTGATAATGATACGAAAAAGCCGATTCAAGTTGAAGATGGACAAATTATGCGTTCGACAGTTACATCGATTGAAAGAGGTAGTCATGGGAATCCAGGAGAGAAGTTAGCAAGGTTCTCACCAGATCGTGAAGTGATTGGCAATATTACAATAAATAGTCCGTATGGTATTTTTGGAAAATTAAATACAAATATGACAAACGGCGTAATGGATAAAGCAATGCCTATCGCATTATCTCATCAAGTAAAAGAAGGACCGGCAAAAATATTAACAGTTATTGATCAAGATAAAGTAGAAGCATTTGATATTGAAGTTGTTAGTACGGTACCGCAAAAATTTCCAGCTACAAAAGGTATGGTAATAAAAGTAACAGATAAGCGTTTATTAGCAAAAACAGGTGGTATCGTACAAGGGATGAGTGGAAGTCCAATTGTACAAAACGGGAAAGTAATCGGAGCCGTTACACATGTATTTGTCAATGATCCAACATCAGGGTACGGTGTTCATATTGAATGGATGTTACATGAGGCTGGAATTAATATTTATGATCAAGAAAAAAAAGCGAGCTAATTTATTCATTAGCTCGCTTTTCTATTGAAAAATTCGTTGAAATTTTGTAAAAGCTCCGCAAGAGATGTTTTTTGTTGTAAAATATAAGCAAAGGGTTGAACGTTTCGTTGTATTTCTATGATGGAATGTGTTGCGAAAGGGAATAAATGAACGATAAACATATTTTTTTGTGATTTTATCGGAAAGTAACAAACTTTAAAAGGGAATTTTCACACAATTGTCGAACAATTCATGTAGCCTAGAAGGATACACATGTCGGAGAATCGATTCGGTAAGGGAGGAAAAGCTGTGGAGAAAATTAAAGTATGTCTTGTGGATGATAATAAAGAATTAGTATCAATGCTAGAGAGTTATGTAGCTGCTCAAGATGATATGGAAGTAATCGGTACTGCTTATAATGGTCAAGAGTGTTTAAACTTATTAACAGATAAGCAGCCTGATGTACTCGTTTTAGACATTATTATGCCACATTTAGATGGTTTAGCTGTACTAGAGAAAATGCGACATATTGAAAGGTTAAGACAGCCTAGCGTAATTATGTTAACAGCATTTGGACAAGAAGATGTGACGAAAAAAGCAGTTGACCTAGGTGCTTCATATTTCATATTAAAACCATTTGATATGGAGAATTTAACTAGTCATATTCGTCAAGTGAGTGGCAAGGCAAATGCTACTATTAAACGTCCATTACCATCTTTCCGATCAGCAACAACAATAGATGGAAAACCGAAAAACTTAGATGCAAGTATTACGAGTATTATTCATGAAATTGGTGTACCTGCTCATATTAAAGGGTACATGTACTTACGAGAAGCGATTTCTATGGTGTACAATGATATCGAATTACTAGGGTCTATTACGAAAGTATTATATCCAGATATTGCAAAGAAATATAATACAACAGCGAGCCGTGTCGAGCGTGCAATCCGTCACGCGATTGAAGTAGCGTGGAGCCGTGGAAATATTGATTCTATTTCGTCCTTATTTGGTTATACAGTATCCATGTCAAAAGCAAAACCTACGAATTCTGAGTTTATCGCAATGGTTGCGGATAAGTTGAGACTTGAACATAAGGCTTCGTAAACGCTGTATTATCAAGATGTTAAGCGTATTTCATAACAACATTTAATAACCAACGAATTACGTATGTAAGCAATAAAGTACATAGGTAATTGGCGGTTAATTTAAAAACCTTCTATTTATTGGATTGAAATTTTGATTCCAATAGTTAGGAGGTTTTTTTTGTTGTATGAATAACTTTCAGATGAATGTTGAGAACTTTTTACTTCATTGCGATTCAAAGCATCTAAGTAGGAAAACAATTCGGTCATATGACCAAACATTGAAGTTATTTGCTTCATATTTAGAAAGAGAATTAAAGATTACAGATGTTGATAAGGTAAAACCCCTTCATATTCGGACGTATATTAAATATTTAAGGGAACGTGGTAAATACACATTTACATCTAATACAGCTAGTGAACAAATTAATTATCCAACACGTAGAACTGATTATGGAAAGACCATTAGTGAAACAACGATTGCTAATTATCTTCGCAATATTAAGGTGTTTTTCAACTTTTTAGAAGCTGAAGAGGATATTGCTAAGAATCCAATATCCAATATTGAATCGATTAAGCCGCAACGGAAACAAAAGATATTGTTATCAGTAGATGAAATAAAGAAAGTGTGTTGTATTCAATTGATATAAGTACATTCCATGGGTTTAGAAGTTACGTCATGATTAAACTTATTTTAGATACAGGTATACGTGCAGGAGAATGTTGCAATATGCAAGCCGAAGACCTGGATATAAAAAATAAAAGTGTTCTAATTACGAATCCGAAAAATAAGAAACAACGATATGTTTATTTTTCTAATATCATGGCTAACGATTTAAAGCGTTGGTTGAAGTATAGGGATAGATTTAGTGATGCAGAGTATTTGTTCCCTACGATAAGAGGAACAATGTTAAACGTTAATAATTTTGAAGCGAGTATTAGAAGTATTGGTAAAAAGGTAAGAGTACATTTCACACCTCACCAATTAAGAAATAACTTTGCAAAGTATTACATTCTTAATGGTGGTGATTGGTTTAGCTTGTCTAGGGTATTAGGTCATTCATCGGTAGAAGTAACGCAAAGGGCGTATTTAGATTTTACTGATGATGAGATTAAAAATAAATATCAACGTCATTCACCTCTAGCAAGTATGAAATTTTAAGTAAAAGAAAAAGTCTCCAGTTGCCGCTGGAGACTCAAAATTAAAAATCATGTTTTAAAACTAAATAACGGATATTCCGTACATTCAGCACTTGTATTATACCATTTTTCAAAAATGGATAGCAAGGGGTGTGGTTTCTTATTGCCTTTTTTAGACGATTAGTGGCGTTGGTGTGCGGTAATTCCGAACGTGGAATTGCCTGATACCACGTATATAAAAACTGATAAGCCGTAATTCCGTACTGCCATACATTTAGCGGGAACTTTTTATGGCGTGGCTAGCTGTTAGTCGTGCAGGGGGTACAGAGTATACGCTTACAAAAACAGCACCCCTCACTGGATTCCTGTTCATCTGGTGAGGGTGGGTGAGAACTTGCCCAAGGACGATTCTCTAAAAGGTTCGGGTGGTTATCGTTAGCATTACAGTGCTAGGGAATGCATTCAGTTTGTCGTGTAGGGACGATATTACAAGGACAAGCATAGAAAAAGGGTGTATGCGGTGAAAATCGCTGAGTGAACGGGGTCTATACATACGGATACTTTATAAGTGACCGCATGGCGAAAACAAAGACGCTTATCCATCTATTTTGATTGATTATTTTTTTGTAGCCTTTCAAAGTAGCGGATAAATCTGCCTTCCAGCCGTGTTCCATAATCGTTCCCACATGATAAAAACCCTCAAGACATTCAGTCAATATCACCATTAAAGAAAAGTGCTAGTTTATAGCGTTTTCCACTAATTAAGTTAAAATAAATTAACCAAATGAAGTGTAGAAACAATCTAAAGAATTAAGCACTATATAAAGAGTAGAGTATACGAGATAATGATATTTAAGACGCAAAGTAACGAATGGTTTTAAATATAGGAAATATGAATAGGAGAAAGAATATGAGGGATAAACTAGAACAGCTTTTAGTATCTGAGGAGATTTTACCATTAAGTTCTTCTAAATGGTCAGTGTTTCAGGTGGATTTTAAGAAGGAATGTAAGGAAGTAACACATAAAATAATAAATGACAATGTACCTAGTAATGTTATTGGAGTGTATGTAATTCAAAATGGTAATGGAGAAGTATTGTATGTGGGACAAGGGAAAGTAAAAGCAAGAATTAAGCGACATTATAAAAAGCTATTTGCTTCTATCCCTAGTTATAGGCAACAATTCTTCCAAGAAAAAGAGGGGACGATGAATATATATTGGGCGGCATTTGAAAGGGATAGGCTTGTAGTAGAAACCTTGTTGCAGCTTGTCTTAAATCCTGCATTTGAAGCATATAAAAATGAGAGAAAAAATTAAAAGTATAATAAGACTGTGGGACTGGTTCTATATAGTTCGTTCAAAGAAAAATAGAGACATACAAGGCAAAAGCATGAAATGATGAGTAATTGCCTAGATAAGCACGTTAGAATATACAGCGATGTGTTAGGCGGAAATTTCTAGTACGTTTAAAATACACTTGACGAAGAGGGAAACATAAATCCTTGTCATACATAGTGTGAAATGAAAAATGATTCTAAAGTATACCTGTAAATGACATGTTTGTCACACACATTGATATAGGGGGATTTATGATATACCGCATACTTTATTGTGTGTGGTTTTTTGTTTCTTCTTAAACTCATTCCCCTTTAAGTTGTGCTTTTGGTAAGTAGCCCCTATGTCATGTGGTGTAGGGGTTATTTTTCGTATTAGCAGAAGGGGAAGGAACTAATGAAACTACCTACAAAGGGGGATTTAATAATGATTGGAAATGAATATAAAAACTTAAAATATAAGCCAGAGATAAAGCCCCATATGTTAAAGTGGGTTCGTTTGAGTAGGAACCTGACTCAATCTGATGTAGCTGCAAAGTTATCTGTAAGTCAAAAAATGGTTAGTGACTACGAGAACGGCAAAGTCACAGATTTTAGTCCACTGGTTTATTCAAAAGTATGTGAATTACTGAGGGCATATAGAGTCGATAGATTTGAGATTGATTCATACAGGAAACTTATGGAAATTAAACAACGTAGAAATTAACGAGTGTAATTATGAAAGGGGCATTAAATAAATGATTGGGATTGATATAAATAGCCTTCCATATGTTCCAACGGTAACGCCAGCTATGTTGCCATATATTCGTACACGTATAGGACTAACACGGCAAGAACTAGCGGCACGCATAGGAATTAACTTAGATGAGTTTTACGAGTATGAGAAGGGCAGTAAACTATTTTCACCTAATGTTCATTCAAGGCTTTTAACCGTGCTAAGTGAAAAGGGCGTAAGTCAAATTGAAATGGATGTGTATAAGAAACTAACAGGGGGAATTAACTAATGGAAAAACTGAAGGACACAAGTAAATTATTCACGGTAAATAAAGAAGCGTTTGAAGAAATAGCAGCGGAATTAAAGTTCTTTAAAAATAGCGAAAAGGTTTACAAAAACTATGAAAAAGAAGTTGCTAAAATTGAAGAACAGAAGGCACAGCTTGAAACTGAATTAACACAATTAATGACTGAACAGGTAAAGCTTGTTAAGGAATTAGAATTATTTAAAGGTGATGTTTCACAAGTCGTGTACCTACGTAGGGAAATGAAAAATACTGTGGAAGAAATTGAAATTGTACAGCAAGTTCTAAAAGAAGTAGAGGAACGCTTTTCTGAATTGAAAGTAAAATACTTCCCTGAATTTGAAGAAGCTATGAAAAAAGATAATGCTGAAATACAGAAGATTGATTTTACACCCTTTGTCAATAATGTGCTTTGCGAAATGCTAGAAAGCGTGTCAATTGTAGGGAAAGAATTTGCTAAACAAAAAGTAGAAGCAGATAAGTTTAGACAAGCTACATGGGACGAAGCTGTAAATCGAAAATATATCAACCGTCCTAATATGATTAACAGCACATATAATTACACTTCTATGCGTTACGATTTTCCTTCTTATCCATCTCAAGTTTTAGCTAATGATACGCTTAGAGAATTAGAAAGATTAACTTCTGGTATGTCAACATTCATAAACAAAGATAATTAGTATAAAGTACTGTAATCTCACTTTAATTAGAAGGGATTGCAGTATTTTTTATATAGATTTGTAATATTAGCCCGTTAGAAGGCATTTGACAGAACTTCTGAGATTAGGTTAACAAGTAGGTGAAATAGCACAGCTTGCCTGTGTGATAAATTGTGAATGCTGAAAATCTTTTTTTGAGGTGGTGATAGCTGTCCAGCCCTTGTTACATATACGTTTGTGGGTATTTTTTGTCCCGTATGGCTTAGTAGGAAACCACAAGTATTATCCCTTGTAGTTCCTGAAGAGAATTTAAAGACCAGTTATGAAATAGAACTAGGAAACTCCTTTTTGCTCTCTGTATTCTTTTAGTCGTCTTTTAAATGTGGCTAAACTACACCCCGCAAATTCCGCCCCTTCAGGCTGGGCCATTTTCCCCTTTTCTACTTGGTGGATAGCATGTAATAAAGCACCCTAACACCCCCACGCAGTTGCTAAATAAATAATCTGCATAATTACCTTGTACTATACCGCCGTTTGTGTAGTAGGTATGTACAAAGGTGTACCTTATATACCAAGCCCACCTAAAGTACCATCTAGCACAGCAGCAGTACCACACTATTCCCAGTCACTATACTGCAATCACACTATGTAGGGGACAAGGGCATAGCGAGGATAATGGGCAAGGCAGGTGTGCAGTACGCATAGGTATAGTTACACAGTAATACATACAAATACATACATAGTACAAGACAATATACAAACATGTAATAAGTAAATATGAAGTCAGACCGAAGCCGCTATTTGAAGGTGTTAGTTGGGTTAGAGTGAACGGTAGGTAATTCATATATTCTTTATTTTGAAGGAAGGGGTGCAAGGGGGAAGTCACCTTAATATATACCTCATCTGATGTCTGAAACAAATATGCACCATTTTTCTAAACTTGGGTAAGGGTATAACAAGAATTTCATCTTTGTAAATAGCTATTCTCTTTAAAAAAATTTTGCGACGGGACTAAAAACCTCGGACTGGTAAGCGGTTTATATATTGGATATAATAAAATTATTACTACTTCTTTTAGTGGGGGCATTTGTCACCTCCTACCGCTAAATATAACAAGTGCTAGCGGTATAGTAGATGGAAAGACGTATAGCAAAGGTCAAATTGCTGTACGTCTCTTTTTATGTCGTCTTAGCAATCTTTTCTAAATTATTAACAGTTGCTAGTAGAGATTAATAAAGATTGATAGTAATGAGAAAGGTTGGTTCAAGTTTTTTGTATTTCGCTTTTGATGATTCTTTTGAAAAATTACACAATATTTTTATTAACTCTAAATGGTTGAGGTTTTGGGAAAGTAATTACTTCTTTAGCTAGGAGATTTTCATCTTACTACCATTGAATTAAAAACAGCACTAGGAGTATAATGAACGGAAAGTTGTAAGGAAAAAGCATATGCCTTTTTATAGCATATTGAAAAATTGAATAAAGCATTAGAAAAAAGTAAATGAGTTTAAAAGAAAAATATATAAAGGGATAATTATGTGAAATGGAAGGTGGGGGTTATAACAATGATAAATAAAATTATAGTTACTTTAATACAGGAAAGGGTAGCTGACACATTCGGCTACCCAGTATACAGGCTTGATAATGCAGAACTGTTAAATAAGGAAGTATTCACGGAACTACTATATGAAATGGAATACAAAGACCATTCCTTTTTTATGGACGATATAATAGTAGAAGCAGCAAAGGTAGGTATGACGGCTGAAGAAGTCCTATATACACTTACAGAAGTGTGTAATGCTTATAAGGATATAATAGACATGCTTGAACATGCCCCTGAGCTACATAAGCAAAAGTTAATAGATACGTTCTATAGTTATATTAATGACGGGCTACAAGCGGAAACGAAGGCACTTATAAATTAAGGGCACCTTAACGGGTGTCTTTTTATTATTACTTAAACTGGCCGTTTCTTTAAATAAGTTTAATATACTTCAATTATCTTTATTAAACTTTAATTGCCTTTCCTTGTTGTATAAGTGAAATGCGTAACCTACTTTATTTGTATTTAATTTTAAAGCGGGTGCTTTATTAAGCTTTATTTATGAAGTGCAGTTATGTAGTGAAAATAAAGTGATTTAAAGAAATTTAAACCTATATAAAGTTAATTAAATTGAAATATAGAATATGGAACAATAAAAAAAAGCCATACAAGTAGTATGACTTTCTTTATGAAACAGTTAAGCTTTTGGTGCAGGTGTGTCACCTTTATTATAAGTTGGCGAACCAGTATTACCATCAGCTATACCCCAAGGTTCTCCGTGTGTGTAAGATGGAGACCAACCTTCTCCATGTGTATATTCAGGAGAACCACCAGTATGACCGTGACTATACGATAAGTCAGGTCTTTGTGGTGCAGGTGTGTCACCCTCAGCCATTGCTAAGAAACTAAATGCCGTAACCGATAATAGTAGTACTGTTTTAAGCTTTTTCATTATACTAACGCCCCTTTTTCTTCATATTTCTTTCTTGCTTCATTACTCATGTAAAAATACCTACTTGCCTTCTTTTCGTTTGCTTCCTTATAAAACATAGTTGCTAATATTTCCGTGTATTCTTGTACGCAACGTGTTAAATTTTCTGCTTCGAAGTAGGAAATTCCTTCTAAAACAACACTTTCCAACGTTAGAGAATCAGAACCATTATTCATTTCCTTCAAGATATTAAAGCGATGTACGTATTCCTTATTTTCTATCTTAGTACAAGCTGCAAGCCCTTTTTCAATGAGTGTATCAACCTTGTTGTGTTCACCCAATTTATAATATTCCCTAGCCTGTAAGAATATAGCTTTATAATGGTTTGGAAGGTGTTCTGTAACTTCTGATAAATGACGGATAGCTAAATCTGAAAGGTTTTGATTTGCGTATAACCAGCCTAAATTATTTCTAATACGTAACAGTAGTTCCGTGTTATTAATCTTTTTAACAATATCAATAGCTTTATTTAAGTGTTCTTCTGCTTGTTCAAATTGTCTTATCTGTATACATGCTAAGCCTAGGACGTTTTCACATAAAGCAATGTTAATGTTATAACAGTTAGTTTTGCTGAAAAAGTCTTTTGCTTTGTTAGCATATGAAATAGATGGTAGGGGTTTATAAGTTTGGTAATAGAAAGATGCCAACCTATAATTAAATTCTGCTTCTTCTACTTCATTCAGTGTGTACATTAAAAGTTTCTCTGCTTTTCCGAAGTATTCATTTGCTTCATTATAGTCTGCAAGAATTGTGCTGTGAATAGCTTTGAAGAAGTGATAATAATAGGATAAAAAACTGTTATCAGGTATATCAAAGGAGTTAATTTCATTAAAGCTATCTTTTGTAATGTTAAGTCCATCGGTTAGTACTTTATATCTAAAGTCTAATAATGAATAGTATAATAATAAATTTTTATCTTCTTTTATACTGGAAAGCTTATCTTCAACTTCTTGTTTTAAGTTTGTTGCTTGTATATTTTGGTATTGTAGTATAGCTTGATACCAGTCATTAAGTAACTTTGTAACTTGTTCATTCCCCTTCACTGGAACGTGCATGTAATCCCTTCCTTTTCTGAATAGTCTTACATTAAATGATAACAAGAATAGAATATAATGGAAATTGAATTTCGATATTTCTCAACATTTGTTTAACAATTTTATTTTCAATTATATAACTAATCGTATTAATTCTACCTGTTTAGTAAATTCAAATACTTGGTACAGTGAAAAAATTCTACATGGTATAATTTTCTTGTGAAATACTGTATAAAGAAGGAAGGGCAAGGCATGAGTTTAAACATGTATTTAGGAGAAGTACAACGCCAAACTCAAAGTATGAATGCTGTATGCAACGCTACCATTCAAGGTATGGAACAAGTCATTCAGTCGATTGACACCTTTGCAATTGATACTGTTCTACAAGGACAAACTTATAGCAGTGCAAAATCATTTTTTGTACAAACCTTTCGTCCTTTAGCACAAGGAATCATTTATCTGTGTGAAGAGTTAATTCGTCAGAATGATGCTTTTCCAAGTCAATTTCAATCACAAGTCGCTTCCACAGATGTAATCGAACAAGAAATATTAGAACAAATTCGAGAAATTGACCGAATGAAAGCAAGTATGGAAGCCATCAGTCAAACTATGCCAATCCCAGGTATGGACGCTATGGCGAATCTTTTTACTGTCATGAGGAAAAAACTGCAAGAAAAATTAGAACATCTATATGAATTTAATTATACTTCTAGTAATAATTATGATACTGCACTCCAACTAGCCGCGAGCATTGCGACAGGTTTAGCAGAGGTACAAAGTGGAAAAGGCTTTAGTCCTGCGAGTGGTACATTTAGTACACAAGGGTTGAATATGGAGTGGACAACTGCTATTCAAGCGATTGGAGAAGATAGGGCACGCCAAGCTAGCAATCTTCTAAATGACAATTTATCAGATGATAATATCGAAGAAGAGGCAATGTATGATGATACCTCCCTTGAAAAATCTATGCTTAGAAAAGTTTGGGACGGTATATACGTTGGTTCTGGGCAAGTTATCGGAGAGATTGTAGAAGGATTCAATTCACTAGACGATACAGTAACAAAAGAAAATATCAAGTATGCTATAGGTCACCCTCTAGAGACGGCATATACTATGTGTAATACTTTTTCGGATTCATTTATGAATGATGTTTGGCATGGTGATGCGGAAAGTCGTACAAAATGGGGAACAAGTATTTTTATGGAATTTGGGTTAGGATGGATTGGGGATAAAGGGATAAGCAATGTAGGGAAAGTAACTACACTCGGTGAAGGTGTAAATCTAGCAAAGTTTTCTACAGGAATCTCTTCTGCTCCGAATAAATTACCGTTGACAGAACGCTTTGCATTCGCAGGTGCTAGTGGCTTTGGAAGTGCAAAGAGAAAAGCTTCTGAAATGTTACAAGAAGCCCGTGATACATTTATGTTTTCCAAAACTGGTGGAAGAAGTAGGGTCAAAGATGTTCAAGAAGTAATAAAGGAATATGCAGATAAAGTTCTTGATAGAGTAGATGTGAAAAATGATTATCCCGATTCGTATACAGCATCTCAAAAATTGCGTGCAGAACTTAAAGAAGCAGGGATTGAACCACCACCGTATCCTAATGCGGCACATCATATTGTACCTTGGAATGATGGTAGGGCTGTGGAAGTACAGGAATTATTAAAAGAGATTGGAATACACCATGATGCTGCTGTCAATGGGGTATTTTTACCGTATAAAGTGAATGATTATGTGACCACTGAAGTACTGCATATAGGTAGCCATTCTAAAGAGTATATAAGAGAAGTAACAGAACGACTAAATAGTGTTGTGGAAATGGGTGGTACTCAAGCTGATGTAGCTGAAGTTTTACACAAAATAAGACAAGATTTATTAGAAGGTAAGATAAGATTAAATGAACCAAAGAAATAACTATATGTCAATAAATGGTGAAGGAGAATATACATATGAAGATTTGGCAATTAAAAAGTTCAACTAGTGATTATCAAACTTTTCAATTATTAAATTATGAAGAGGACAAAAAATATTTTAAAAATGATTTTAACTCTACAGTGAGTTTGTCAGATTCATGGACAGTTAAATTTATTGAGATTATAGATGAAGGGTATCAAAGTGATTGTCCTATTTTTTGGGGGAAATCTGGTGTACAAATAATTAGTGAGAAAGCTAAAGGAGTATTAGAACCCTTAGTAGGCAATAATGTTGAATTTTTACCATTAATTCATAAAACAACAAACGAAAAATACTATGCTATTCACGTTTTATGTGTGTTAGATGCACTTGATATTAATAATACAATATTTGAAAAATTAAGTTCAGGTTTAATAATAGGCTGTGAAAAATTTGTATTTATTCCTAGTGTTGTTCAAAATGAAATGTTTTTTAAATTGTATATAAATGGAAAGATTCACCCGAACTATATTTTGGTAGCAGATGAATTTAGAAATGCAGTTTTAGAAAGTGATTTAAAAGGTTTTGAATTTGTAGAGATATGGGATTCAGAAGCAAATATGTAGTTAAATTGACTTTCAAAAGCTGACAGACATTATAAAAAAGCAGAACCTCAGCTTTCATCAGGTTCTGCTTTTTTGCTACCTACTACCTCACATATACATAGGCTTCATTTGCTGTTACATAGTATGTTTTGCCATTGTAAATGGTAAATTAAAATTAAATAAACCGAAGAAGGAATAATTTTATTTATGCTAGAAAAATAGTAAAGGAGAAAAAAGATGAAAATTTGGCAATTAAAAAGTTTATTTGATAACTATAAATCTTTTCAACTATTAAATTTGAAAGAAGACCGTAAAAAATATTTCGATGAAAAAATTGATTTGGCAATAAAGCTATCTGATTCATGGGGAGAAATTCTTGTTGAATGTGTAGAAGGAGATAACCATAGTGATTGTCCTATGTTCTGGGGGGAACTTGGCACGCCGATGGTTAGTAGAAAAGCAAAAGAGGTATTAGAACCTCTAATTTGTAATAATGTTGAGTTCCTTCCGCTAACCCATGATGTTACAGGTGAAGTTTATTACCTAATAAACGTTTTAAATACAATTGATGCAATTGACTACAATAAAGCAGTTTTTGAAAAACTAAGTACAAGATTAATAATAGGTTTCGAAAAATACGCATTTTTGCCTAATATAGTTGAAGGGCAGATAATATTTAAAACCTATTTAAATCAAAGATTACACTCCTCTACTGTTTTAGTGTCTGACGAATTTAGAAATGCAGTTTTAGAGAGTGATTTAAAAGGCTTTGAATTTGTAGAGGTATGGGATTCAAAAGCGGACATGTAAAAGAAAGTCCTTAAAATAACTGATAGGAGTTAACAGCATGGACACAAAAGTTTCAGAAATCCTAAGAATGTTAGACAATTATGAGGGAAATGAGAAAGGAATTTTTGAACAGATTCAAGCTGAAGCAATGGTGAAATTTATATGTGGAAAAATCTGATTTTAGAAATTGAAAAAATAGAGAAAAGTTTTAATGATAAACTAAGTACACCAGCAACAGATAGCGAAGTTCAGAAATTAAGAGAACATGCAAAAGAGAAATTTAATGTTGATTTACCAAGTGCATACGAAGAGTTTCTTAAAATTATAAATGGTTTAGATTTTAATGGGCTGGTACTTTACGGAGTTGATTCTCCTTTACTAGAAACAGAAAAAGATGAACAAATTTGCGGCTTTATAGACACGAATGAGATTTGGTATGAAAATGAGTTTCAAAAAGAGTATCTTTTCTTTGGGGATTCAAATATTGCGTGGTTTTGCAAAAACTTATCAGACAGTACTTATCTAGAACTCGATAAACCATCTGGCACAGTGATGAACACATATAATGATTTCAATACAATGCTTGGGGAAGCATTGAAAACAGCCCTTCTGTAATAAGGAGGTAATTAAAACATGTTTAATTTTTTGAAAAAACACATTGTAGCAGACGAGAGTATTAAATCTAATCAAACACCTATTTTTTATCCTTTACCAAAAGAAGAGATAGCAGAAGCAGAAGATTTGTTGAAAATGCAATTCCAAAAAGAATTAAAACGTTTCTATGAGGAAATTGGCTATGGATTTTTAAAGATTAATAAGACTCTTATTAACAGATTCATGGACCCATCTTCTGTTGCAGATTTTCGTTTAAGACAAGATATTTATGAATATAATCCTAATTTCGACGATTTCGATGATGAAGAATCACTAGTATTTTTTGAAGTATCAGAGATTAGCTTTTTAACAATTAAATTTAAGCAGGAAAATGAATTAGGTCAATGACCTATATATTATGGTTCAACGAAAATAGAGGATTCTTTAGAAGAATTTTTAATAAAAATGGAAGAAAATCCTGATTATTATATTTAATAGATATCAATTCTATTTTGTAGAGTCGGGCATTATTGGTTCATCATTTTAAGAATTGTTTTCTAGCTTATGTGATTGCGAAGACAAATAATAATTAATTATGAGTAACAAAAGTAAGACTTATGCGTAATTCACATAAGTCTTTTTAATATTACCCCACAGTTAAGAGGAAGTTTTTATTGTTTTTGTAGTAATTAATTTGTGCTATATAGAAGGCTAGGTGTCATTATTGTAAGTACTAAAACATATAATAAGGAAGAAAGGTGTCTATTATTGGCACTATTCAAACGTACTAACTTAGATAAAACCGAACTATTGTTACTATACATTATGAAAGACTTAGAAGCTGATAAAGTACCAGTGAAGTTATCATATAATCAGTTGCAGGACTATTTACGTGCTAACCGTAATACAACGTCAAAGGCAATAAAGGGACTGAAAGAAAAAGGTTTACTATCTGTTACAGTAGGACAAGGGAAAGCTTCTAACACTTACTACCTTACATTAGAAACGGTGTATAAGGATAACTCATGTATTTGAATAGAGTTTATTTTTGATTTAATAAAATTATAGAATAAAGCAAAAAAATTCTTGTAGGAAATTGTAAGTGATTAACTATTATTCAGCTGCGAGGAAGTTGGATTCATCCTATGTTGTAATAGATTACTAATAAGTTATATATAAGTATTCAACAGGCTAAAAAATAATGTCTGAATATAATTGAAGGTACTTCAAATAGGGGTACAATTAAATTTAGATAAGCAATAGATTGTACACTTCTAGCCAATAAATAGAGGTTTTTAATAATTGTTATGAAATACAAAACGCCTTGATATAGCGATGGTTATACAGTATCCATGTCAAAAGCAAAACCTACGAATTCTGAGTTTATCGCAATGGTTGCGGATAAGTTGAGACTTGAACATAAGGCTAGCTGAGAGTATAAATAGCAAAGCTGACGATGAAATCTAGAAACAATACTAATTTTAAAAAATAAAAGTTTCATTCAAAGGCAAATGAATTTTATGATTCATTTGCCTTTTTATTTTGTAGAGAAGTAAAATTTTTTTGTAAATTAAAGGCTCATTCAACTCCCTAGGATATAAAGTCTATATTTAGAAGGATTACTTATAAGGGCACGGTCTTTTATATAATATTTTGCGAGAGGTTTTAATAAATACAGATGGGGGGACGAGAGCGGAAAAATAAAATATTAACTTGGCTAGGGATAGTAGTGGTTATAGGGGCTTGTGGTGGTGGCGACCTTTTGGATATTAAAACTTGCAGATTATCCAGTAGATAAACAAGCAAGTGCTGAAATAGATAAAAAGGAGAATCGCTGGTAGTAGGTAGTAGGTAGTAGGTAGTAGGTAGTAGGTAGAGGGGGATCTATATGTTACTGGAAATTCTACTGAAAGCGAAGCAACTACAGCGATGCAAAACAAGTGTAATAAAGTGAAACTATAAGTAGTGGAGGTATCCATCCCTCGCCTCTTATTAGTGCGAACGACGTCCTAATAAGAGGCCAATTGAATTTTTTATTGCTGAAAGAAGCTAATATTTAAATTAATAAATAAAATATTATGTTGAAAGATCAGATTAACAATTGACAGTTTAAGGTAGATGATGTAAAATTTTGTTGATTTTTATATTGTGAAAGCTATAGTAAATAAAGAGGTATATTTACTATAAGCTTTCGTATTTCTAGATTCTTTTTTTAAAAATATGACAAAATAGGTTGTAATTTACACTTAAAAAGAGCTGGAAGGATAATGCTAGTTGCATGTTTGTCTGGCAAAAAACGATGACGTAATGGCATGCATATAAAGGAGATAAAAAATGCAGACAAAGTGGTTAAAATGGGAAGTTATAGCAGTTGTTGTTGCGGCAATAGTAATGATTGGTTTATTACTTATTAAGCCTATTGTTGGTCTCGCTGACAATGGTGACTTTGAACGTATTATGATTCAAATTGGATTGGCTTATCCAGATCCAAATGAAGCGAGGGTAGATAAATACTTTTCATTTATCCATCATTTATATGCTTATGTGAATCCAGCTGCAGGTGATTATGTTTCTTCGCAGTTGTTTCTCATGGTTCCAGCTTTATGGATTGGTAAAATATTACCAGGACCTTGGTTTGATATACGAGTTCTAGCGGTCGAATATATTATGATTTTTCTTCTAGCACTATATCTAATTGTCAAACTGAATAAAACGAATAATAAAATCGTGAATGGTTTTCTTGTAACGTTAACAATTGTTGTTTTTGCAGATATTGGATACATACTATATTTTAATTCTATGTATGGTGAAGCTGTAACGTATGTGTTTCTATTTTTAACAATTGCATTAGGAATACAACTTGCGCGTCAGAAACATCCGTCTATTTGGTTAGTTATTTTGTTTTATATATCAGCAATAATGCTAGCTTGTTCTAAAACGCAGTATACACCAGCAGGATTTATAGCAGCATTACTTACTATTAGACTATGGTTTATACGCAAGGATAAAGTATGGAGAAGTGTAATTGTATCAATGGCGGCATTACTTTTAATTTTATCTTTCATTTGTTATAAAAGCTCACCTGCCTGGATTGATAAAATTAATATATATCAAACAGTATTTTATGGGGTTCTTAAAGATTCTCCAAACCCAGAACAAGATTTACGTGATCTTGGAGTTGATCCAGAACTTGCTGTAAATGCAGGAACTCATTTTTGGTCTAATGCAGCGATACCACAGGAAGACCCGAGATTGCACAAAGAATTATATAATAAAATAAAATTCCCTGATATCGCCAAATTTTATTTGACGCATCCACAAAGATTTTGGAGTAAACTAGAGGCAACAGCTGAATATGCTTGGACTATCCGACCGTCCGTTGATGGGGTTGCTTTTCTTGGTAATTATGAGAAAAAAGATAATCCAGTTCCCGCTACTCAAGTGGAGACATTTTCTTTATGGAGTCATGTGAAAGAGCAATATCATCCAAATGGATTCATATGGATTGTTCTTTTATACGTTTTATATGGACTAGGAATTTTGCTAGAATACAGAAGAGCTAAGACGCATAGTGAGCGGCTTATTCCTGACATATTTACAGCGGTAGCTATAATTGGCATGATTTCTTATGTGGTCCCATTTGTTGGAAGTGGAGAAGGGGATTTCGCTAAACATTTATTTTTATTTACAGTTTGCTTAGACGTAATGTTAGTAAGTGGGATTTGGTGGTTAGCGAAAGGTAGATTACAATAAAAGCTTAATTAATAGAGGATAATAGTCAGTGGAGATAGATAAAAAAAGCTGACTAAAATTCCACTGTATTTTATGATTATTTACGATACTAATCTTCATCGTTATGTAAGAAAAACTATTTGAAATACGAAACGAACTAGATTATTATTATTTAAGAGTCTATAATGGTGTATATTGGAAAGATTTTAGGAGGATGGACATGGAATTTTTGAGCGGAAAAGTAGTTACCGTGTTATTAGCATTGTTTTTTATCATTACAGTATATGTTAATATTAATACGGTATACTATGTAATCATTTCCTTTTTTGGATTTGGTAAAGCGAAACGTGATTATGAAATAATTGAAGATAAGACAAAGTTTTTAATATTAGTTGCAGCACATAATGAAGAGAAAGTAATTGGTTCAACTATTGATAATTTAAGAAAAATTCAATACCGAGATGATTTGTATGATATTTATGTTGTAAATGATAATAGTACGGATAGAACAGGTGCTATTTGTGAAGAAAAGGGAATGAAATATGTTAATACAAGTGAACAGCTATTTCCTCGTGAAGGCGTAGGGAAACCAGCAGGTTTACAATATGCGTTACGTCATTTAGGATTTGATAAACTGACTGAAAAATATGACTGTTTAATGATTTTAGATGCTGATAATCATGTCGATTCGAATGTTTTACAAGAGTTAAATTCACAGTACATTGCTAAAGATAAGCCAGAAGCGATTCAAATTTATTTAGATTCAAAAAACTCAGCGACTAATTTATCGCTTGGTTATGCTATGAGCTATTACTTAACAAATCGTTTCTTCCAGCTGGCAAAATATCGTCTGGGATTACCGAATGCTATTGGTGGAACTGGGTTCATTGTTAAAATGGAGTACTTAATGAAACATGGTGGTTTCCGTTTTGATTCGCTAACAGAGGATTTAGAATTAGAGATGGAAATTGTTAAAGATAATGGAAGAGTATTATGGAATCACTTTGTTCGAGTATACGATGAAAAACCAGATAACTTTAAAATTAGTATTAAACAACGTACGCGTTGGTCTCAAGGGCATTGGTATGTTGCATTTACAAACTTTAAACCTATGGTAAAAAAACTGTTTACTGAAAAAGGGAAAATAAGAATTATTGACCAGTTGTTTTATCTATTCGGAATGACTCGTGCAGTTCAAATGACAATAACCTTGATAGGTATTTTAATTGCTTTAGGATATGTTGTTGCGACGCAATCATATCAAGATATCCCTGCAATAGGGAAACGTTTAGTTGCGATGATTTTAGGTGCGAGTATTCTTTCTTTAATATTATTCCTGTATCAATTTGTTGTTTGTATGTATTATGCAGTTAAGGTAGATACAAATAGAAAGTATAAACTTATCCAAATGAGTTTTTCTATCTTTTATTACGCATATACGTTTGTTTATGCTCAAATTGTTGGTCTAATTAAATGGAAGCAACAACATACATGGGTGAAAACAGAGCATAATAAGACAACGATAAATCATAAAGTGGATAAATGATAAAGGTTTAATATATTTCCAATAGAGAAATGAAAGAGCGGTGCCATGAGGCAACGCTCTTTCATTTTTTTGTTCAAAGAATGCTTGTAAGAAAGCGATTAGTTGTGGGATCAGTAGGAGAATAAGACAAGATAACTTATCTGGTGGAAGTTTCACTGTATGGAAGATGTACTTGTGATAGTATATGTAGTAAGGATAAATTAAAAAGTCCTGCAAAACAGGACCATATTATTCTTCGTCTTTATTTTGTTTTTCTAATTCAACTAGCTTTTGAATTAAAATGTGTTGTGGCATATGCATGAGCTGTTCGAGCGGCACACCTAATGCTTTTGATAAGCGAACTGCAGTGTCTGGAGAAATTTGTAATGGTCTCATAGAAGTACCTCCTTTTTCGTATAGTATAGCATAAGATTGGGGGAGTGAGGATGACTCTTATATTTGCACATCGTGGTGCAGCGGGAACGTATCCGGAAAATACAATGGTTTCATTTGAATCGGCGGAGGCTTTTAGAGCGGACGGAATTGAGCTTGATGTTCAACTAACGAAAGATGGAAAGGTTGTCGTCATTCATGATGAAACAGTGGATCGGACAACAAATGGAAAAGGTGCGGTTCGAAATTATTTATATGAGGATTTATGTAAGTTGGATGCGAGTTATAAATTCGGTGATAAAGTAGGTTTTTGTAAAATACCTCTTCTAGAAGAAGTATTAGAATGGCTCGCCAAAACGAAATTGCTACTCAATATTGAATTTAAAAATAATAAAATCCCATACAGAGGTTTAGAAGAAGAGGTTATAACACTTGTACGTAAGTTTAGTCTAGAAGATCGTGTTGTATTTTCTTCGTTTAATCACTACAGTATGAAAAAATGTCATATGATGGCTCCGGATATTCAAACAGCTATTTTATATCGTGAAGGTTTGCATAGTCCGTGGGCATATGCAAAAAAAATGGGCGCAACAGCAGTACATCCTAATTATCGTTACCTTCAAGATGCCATAGCTATACTAACAATGGAAAGTGGTGTAGAGGTTCGCCCCTATACAATAAATGAAGAAACTCTTATGCGTAAATATTTTGATATGAATATTTCGGCGATTATTACCGATTATCCTGAAACAGCAAGAACTTTATTGCCGATAAAAAAATGAGACCTAATATAAAGGTCTCATTTTTTATTTATCAAGCTCTTTGTTGTAGGACTCATCATCAGTTAGAAATGGACAAAACCCTAGTGATTAAAGTTTTACTTTATCTTCTAAAGCGAGCTTGAACTTTATTGCGTTTACGGTCTCGGTGTAAGACGAAGCCACCAAAGATGTAAAACCCGAGTGCGAAGCAGAGAGCGCCAATAAAAAACTGTAACCATAGTATAGAAATTGGGGGGAATGAAATCCCAAACACAGTATCTCTCATTAACTTAATGCCGAATACAGCTAATGAAATAGGGATGAGTGCTAATAATAGAGCAAGGTAACGCTGCATACATAACGCTCCTTTTCAGATTATTTAGTATATTCCAATGATGTTATATGAGAAGGGGGTTTGTCAAGAGGGGGCTGAGCGAGTAAGATAAAGGTGTGAAAAATTTTGCAGAGATACTTCGAGAGGAAGTGTAATGTATGAAACAAAAGGTTTTAATTGTTGGTGCAGGTGAAGGTGGAAGTACACTGCTGAATCTGTTACAAAGTTCGAATATATTTCAAATTATAGGAGTTATTGATATAAATCCGACTGCGCAAGGATTACAAATTGCTAAGGAAAATGGGATTGTGATTGGAGAGAGTGTAACTCCGTTTCTTTCTATGCATATCGATGTCATATTTGATATGACAGGTGACGATGGTTTACATAAAGTTTTACTAGAGAAAAAGCATAAAGATACTCTTCTCATTCCAGGTGATATTGCGAAAATTGTTACAAAATTAGCGCATGAGAAGGAAGGTTTAATTGGACAGTTAGAGGAACAGACGCAACAAGGAGAATTAATTTTAAATTCTACACATGACGGTATGATTGTAATTGATAAAGAGGGACAAGTCCGTCTTTTTAATAAAAGTGCAGAGCGTATTATCGGATATAAAAAAGAAGACGCGATAGGGAAATATATTTTAGAAGTTATTCCAACTAGTAAGCTACTTCGCATTATACGTACGAAACAAATAGAAGTAAATTATGAACTGACGTTAGAAAATGAAAAGAAAATTATTACAACACGTATTCCAATATTAAAAGAAGGAGGAGAGGTTCAAGGGGCATTTGCGATTTTTAAAGATATTACAGAAGTTGTAGATTTAGCGGAAGAAGTTACAGATTTAAAAGAAATTCAAACGTTACTCGAGGCAATTATCAACTCATCTGAAGAAGCAATTTCGGTTGTCGATGAGAAAGGAAGAGGATTAGTTATAAACCCTGCTTATACGAAGTTAACGGGTTTAACAGAAGAAGATATTCTTGGACAACCGGCTACAACTGATATTGTAGAAGGTGAAAGTATGCATATGAAAGTACTTCGAACGCGTAGGGCGGTACGCGGAATACATATGAAGATTGGGCAAAAGAAGCGCGATGTAATTGTAAACGTAGCACCCGTTATTGTTGATGGGATATTAAAAGGAAGCGTCGGTGTAATTCGTGACGTATCAGAAATTCAAAAGTTAACAAATGAGTTGAATAGAGCGAGACAGATTATTCGTACATTAGAAGCAAAATATTCATTTGATGATATTGTCGGAAATTCAGATGAAACAACTGCAGCTATCGAGCAGGCGAAACTTGGGGCGAATACACCGGCAACAGTATTGTTACGCGGAGAATCTGGGACGGGTAAAGAATTATTTGCACATGCGATCCATAATGGAAGTAATCGAAAATATAATAAATTCGTCCGTGTAAACTGTGCGGCGATTTCGGAGACGTTGTTAGAAAGTGAATTATTCGGTTATGAGGAGGGTGCGTTTTCTGGAGCGAAAAGAGGGGGGAAACGCGGATTCTTTGAGGAAGCGAATAACGGTAGTATCTTTTTAGATGAAATAGGTGAGTTGTCTGCAAATACGCAAGCGAAACTCCTTCGCGTGTTGCAAGAAAAAGAAATTGTAAAAGTTGGTGGAACGAAAGCGATACCCATTAATGTTCGGGTAATTGCAGCGACACATGTGAATTTAGAAAAGGCTATTCTAGAAGGAGAGTTTAGAGAGGATTTATATTATCGATTAAATAAAATTCCAATTCAAATTCCGTCTCTTCGTCAGCGAAAAGGAGATATACCGGCAATTGCTGAACGATTGATACAAAAAATAAACCAAGATTATGGTCGGAATGTAGAGGGGCTCACTGATTCGGCTATTTCCTATCTACAATCATATGAATGGCCAGGGAATGTAAGGGAACTTGAAAATATTTTAGGACGAGCGATTATCTTTATGAATTATAACGAGATATATATTGATGTACAGCATTTACCCCCTTTGCATAAAGAAGAGCAGGCGGAGTTAGCTCAAAATAACTTATTACCTGAATTAGAAGAAAAGCCACTTGAACATTTAGTGACAGAGTTTGAAGGGAATATTATTCGTGGATATCTAGAGAAATTTGATGGGAATAAAACGAAAACTGCAAAAGCATTAGGAATTTCAGTTCGAAATCTATATTACAAGCTAGAAAAGTGTGAGTGTGCAAAAAATAGCATGCAATAAATTGCGTACCGTGCAATTTATTGCGTGGTATATAAAAAGCGACAAATTAAGACAGAATGTTTCGTTATTTTGCAAAGTATTGATTTTACTGCATTTTGAATGCGTTTTCATTATTGGTAAGACCACTTTAAAAAGTTGGCACGGTATTTGCTTTATAAATAAACGAGGGACGACGGAAAGGGTTGATTACAAAATATGAAGTTAGAACACTTAATTGATCAAGCAGCAGGACAGCCTAAAAAAACTGTAGCTGTAGCAGTAGCTGAAGATCATGAAGTAATTGAAGCTGTAGCGAAAGCGATTAAATTACAGCTAGCTCAATTTCGTCTATATGGAAATCAAGAAAAAATAATGGGGATGCTACAAGAACATGGTTTACAAACTTCAGACCACATTGAAGTGATTGCAGCAGCGTCAAGTGCTGAGGCTGCAGAGCTTTCTGTTAAATCTGTGAGAAACGGTGAAGCAGATGTGCTTATGAAGGGCAACATCCCAACAGCGAATATTTTAAAGGCTGTGTTAAATAAAGAGTGGGGGTTACGTAAAGGTAGCGTGCTTTCACATGTAGCAGCATTTGAAGTTCCAAATTACGATCGTCTTATTTTCGTTACAGATGCAGCGATGAACATCGCACCTGATGTAACACAAAAAACTGCTATTATACAAAATACTGTAGAAGTTGCCCGGGCAATAGGAATCGAGTTGCCAAAAGTGGCACCAATTGCAGCAGTAGAGGTTGTGAATCCAGCGATGCAGGCGACAATTGATGCAGCGATGTTAACACAAATGAATCGCCGCGGACAAATTAAAAATTGTATCGTTGATGGACCACTTGCTTTAGATAATGCAGTATCACAAATCGCAGCAGAGCATAAAGGCATAGTAAGTGATGTAGCAGGTAAGGCAGACATTTTACTCGTCCCAACGATTGAAGCTGGAAATGTGCTCTATAAATCACTCGTTTACTTTGCAGATGCAAAAGTAGGAGCGATGATTGCTGGCGCAAAAGCACCGATAGTTTTAACATCTCGTGCTGATTCAGCAGAAACAAAAGTATATTCATTAGCATTGGCAGTTACGACTGCTTCAAAATAAACCAAAAAGGGTAAAACATTAGGGGGAAACGACAATGACATTAGAAATCTTCGAATACTTAGAAAAATATGATTATGAGCAAGTAGTATTTTGTCAAGATAAAGAATCAGGTTTAAAAGCAATTATTGCAATTCATGATACAACACTTGGACCGGCTCTTGGTGGAACAAGAATGTGGACATATGATTCTGAAGAAGCGGCGATTGAAGATGCATTGCGTCTTGCAAAAGGGATGACATACAAAAACGCAGCAGCTGGTTTAAACCTAGGTGGAGCGAAAACAGTAATTATCGGTGACCCACGTAAAGATAAGAGTGAAGCGATGTTCCGTGCATTAGGACGCTATATTCAAGGATTAAACGGACGTTACATTACAGCTGAAGATGTTGGTACTACAGTAGATGATATGGATATTATCCATGAAGAAACTGACTTTGTAACAGGTATTTCACCTTCATTCGGTTCTTCTGGAAACCCATCTCCAGTAACTGCATATGGTGTATACCGTGGTATGAAAGCAGCTGCGAAAGAAGCGTTCGGTACAGATAATCTAGAAGGAAAAGTAATTTCTGTTCAAGGTGTTGGTAACGTAGCATATCATCTATGCAAACATTTACACGCTGAAGGAGCAAAATTAATTGTTACAGATATTAATAAAGAAGCTGTACAACGTGCAGTAGAAGAATTCGGTGCAACAGCAGTTGAGCCAAATGAAATTTACGGTGTTGAATGTGATATTTACGCACCATGTGCATTAGGCGCAACAGTTAATGATGAAACTATTCCACAACTTAAAGCAAAAGTAATCGCGGGTTCTGCAAATAACCAATTAAAAGAAGATCGTCACGGCGACATCATTCATGAAATGGGTATTGTATACGCACCAGACTATGTAATTAATGCAGGTGGCGTAATTAACGTAGCAGACGAATTATATGGATATAATAGAGAACGTGCGCTAAAACGTGTTGAGTCAATTTATGACACAATTGCAAAAGTAATCGAAATTTCAAAACGCGATGGCATAGCAACTTATGTAGCAGCAGATCGTTTAGCTGAAGAGCGCATTGCAAGCTTGAAAAACTCTCGTAGCACATACTTACGCAACGGTCACGACATTATTAGCCGTCGCTAATCATTCATATATAACTTTTACAAAAGGTGTGGTTACCTCTTATGAGGTTTCCACGTCCTTTTGAATTTATTAGTGGAGGTAGCAACATTGTCCTTAAATCGAATTCTTGTTATTAACCCGGGTAGTACATCCACAAAAATTGGTGTTTTTGATAATGAAAGACCTGTTTTAGAAGAAACAATTCGTCATGATGAAGAAAAGATTGGGAAATATAAACGAATTATCGACCAATATGAGTTTCGAAAAGAAACAATATTAGAAGTTTTACATTCTCACGGTATTAACATTTCAAAATTGAACGCTGTTTGTGGGCGTGGTGGATTACTTCGTCCAATAGAAGGCGGAACATACACAGTAAACGATGCAATGTTAGAAGATTTGAAAAATGGATTTAGCGGTCATCACGCTTCAAATCTTGGAGGCATTTTAGCATATGAAATCGCTTCTGGATTAAATATTCCAGCATTCATTGTGGATCCTGTCGTTGTAGATGAAATGGAACCGATTGCTCGTATAAGCGGTATTGCTGGTATGGAACGTAAAAGTATTTTCCATGCATTAAACCAAAAAGCAGTTGCTCGTAAAGTGGCTGTAGAATTAAACCACAAATACGAGGATTTAAATTTATTAGTTACACATATGGGCGGCGGTATTACAGTTGGTGCTCATAAAAAAGGAAAAGTTATCGATGTTAATAATGGCTTAAACGGAGAAGGACCATTTAGTCCAGAGCGTGCTGGTACAGTACCAGTAGGACAATTAGTTGAGATGTGTTTCTCTGGTGAGTATTACCGAGACGAAATGGTTAAAAAACTTGTCGGACAAGGTGGACTTGTAAGTCTTATCGGTACAAATGATGCAATTAAAGTAGAACAAATGGTTGAAAAAGGCGATCCTGAAGCAACTCTTATTTATAAAGCAATGGCATATCAAGTTGCGAAAGAGATTGGCGGAGCTAGTGCTGTACTTCACGGAAAAATCGATGCAATCGTATTAACTGGTGGACTTGCATACAGTAAAATACTTGTTGATGAAATAAAAGAACGAGTGGATTGGATTGCAGATGTTATCGTACATCCAGGGGAAGATGAGTTAGAAGCGTTAGCAGAAGGAGCACTTCGTGTATTACGTGAAGAAGAAGCGCCGAAAGAGTATGTGGTAAGAGAAAAACAAACAGTAGCTAGGGGTTGAGATAATGGCAAGAGAATATGATTTAGTCATCGTTGGCGGCGGTACAGGTGGATATGTTGCTGCAATTCGCGCATCACAACTAGGATTAAAAACAGCACTTGTTGAAAAAGAAAATCTTGGTGGCACTTGTTTGCATAAAGGATGTATTCCTAGTAAAGCTCTTTTACGTAGTGCGGAAGTATACGCAACTGCTAAAAAAAGCGAAGAGTTCGGAGTTATTGCAAGTAATGTAGAACTAAACTTTGCAAAAGTACAAGAGCGTAAAGAGAAGATTGTAACGCAGCTTCATAAAGGTGTTCAACATTTAATGAAACAAGGTAAAATTGATGTGTTTGAAGGTATTGGCCGTATTCTTGGCCCGTCTATTTTTTCTCCGATGCCAGGGACAATTTCAGTTGAACTTGCAAGTGGAGAAGAGAATGAAATGTTAATTCCAAAAAATGTACTTGTTGCAACGGGTTCTCGTCCAAATTCATTACCAGGTTTAGAGTTAGACGGAGAGTATGTAATGTCTTCAGATCATGCCCTAAAAATGGAAACGCTTCCTAGTTCGATCATTATCGTTGGTGGCGGTGTAATTGGTATTGAGTGGGCATCTATGCTTGCTGACTTCGGTGTAGAAGTTACAGTGTTAGAGTATGCGAAAACGATTTTACCACTAGAAGATCAGGACGTTTCAAAAGAAATGCAACGTCTGTTCAAGAAAAAAGGTATTAAAGTGGTGACTGGTGCAAAAGTATTACCAGAAACATTGGTAAAAGATAATGGAGTAACAATTCAAGCTGAACATAACGGTGAGAATAAAGAATTTAAAGCAGAAAAAATGCTTGTATCTGTAGGAAGACAAGCCAATACGCAAAATATTGGTTTAGAGAATACGGATATCGTTGTGGAAAAAGGATACATTCAAACAAATGAGTTTTATCAAACGAAAGAATCTCATATTTACGCAATTGGAGATGTAATCGGTGGCTTACAACTTGCTCACGTTGCTTCTCACGAAGGAATTGTTGCAGTAGAACATATTGCAGGGAAAGAAGTTACGCCAATTGATTACTCTATGGTATCAAAATGCGTATATAGCAGTCCAGAAGTTGCTTCTGTCGGTTTAACAGAACAAGAAGCGAAAGAAAAAGGCTATAAGTTAAAAGTAGGTAAGTTCTCATTCCGCGCAATCGGAAAAGCGCTTGTATACGGAGAATCTGATGGTTTTGTAAAGCTTGTAGTTGATGAAGAAACAAATGACATTCTTGGTGTTCATATGATTGGACCACACGTAACAGATATGATTTCTGAAGCTGGTCTTGCAAGAGTACTTGATGCAACACCTTGGGAAGTAGCACATACAATTCATCCGCATCCATCATTATCTGAGGCGATTGGTGAAGCAGCACTTGCTGTAGATGGAAGAGCGTTACACGCATAAAAATGTGGATTTAGGAGGTTATGAAAAATGGCAGAAGTAAAAGAAAAGCGCCATGAAGAGCTTGGCTTAAGTGATGAGCAAGTATTAGAAATGTTCCGTACGATGTTACTTGCACGTAAAATTGACGAACGTATGTGGTTATTAAACCGTGCAGGTAAAATTCCATTCGTAATTTCTTGTCAAGGACAAGAGGCTGCACAAGTTGGAGCAGCGTTCGCTCTTGATAGAGAGAAAGATTATGCATTACCATACTACCGTGATATGGGTGTTGTACTAGCGTTTGGTATGACAGCTAAAGAGCTTATGTTGTCAGCTTTCGCGAAAGCTGGAGATCCAAACTCTGGTGGTCGTCAAATGCCTGGTCACTTCGGTCAAAAGAAAAATCGTATTGTGACAGGTTCATCTCCAGTAACAACACAAGTACCACATGCAGTTGGTATTGCGTTAGCTGGAAAAATGGAGAAGAAAGATTTAGTAACGTTCGTTACATTTGGAGAAGGTTCTTCAAACCAAGGTGACTTCCATGAAGGGGCAAACTTTGCTGGTGTACACAAACTACCTGTTATTTTCATGTGTGAAAATAACAAATATGCAATCTCTATTCCGGTTGAAAAACAATTAGCATGTAAAAACGTATCAGATCGTGCAATTGGTTACGGTATGCCTGGATATACAATAGACGGAAACGATCCGCTTGCAGTATATAAAGCTGTAAAAGAAGCAGCAGACCGCGGTCGACGTGGTGAAGGTCCAACTTTAATTGAAACAGTATCATATCGTTTAACAGCACATTCTAGTGACGATGATGATCGTGTTTATCGTGATAAAGAAGAAGTAGAAGAAGCAAAGAAAAAAGATTCAATTATAACATTTGCAGCTTATTTAAAAGAAGCTGGCGTGTTAACTGAGGAATTTGAAAAACAAATGTTAGACGAAATTATGCATATCGTAAATGAAGCAACAGAATATGCAGAAAATGCTCCGTATGCAGCACCTGAAGATGCATTGAAGCACGTATACGCAGAATAGGGGGGAACGTTTCATGGCTGTAATGTCTTATATTGATGCTATTACATTAGCAATGCGCGAAGAAATGGAACGCGATGAGAAAGTATTCGTTTTAGGAGAAGATGTTGGTAAAAAAGGTGGCGTGTTTAAAGCGACACACGGTTTATACGATCAATTTGGTGAAGATCGTGCACTTGATGCACCGCTTGCAGAATCTGCAATTGCTGGGGTAGCAATTGGTGCGGCAATGTATGGTATGCGCCCAATCGCTGAAATGCAGTTTGCTGATTTCATCATGCCAGCAGTAAACCAAATTGTTTCTGAGGCAGCAAAAATTCGTTATCGTTCTAACAACGATTGGACTTGTCCAGTTACAATTCGTGCGCCATTTGGCGGGGGGGTTCACGGTGCATTGTATCATTCACAATCTGTAGAAGCGATGTTTGCAAACCAACCAGGTTTAAAAATTGTTATCCCTTCTACACCATATGATGCAAAAGGCTTATTAAAAGCTGCAATTCGTGATGAAGATCCGGTACTATTCTTTGAGCATAAGCGTGCCTATCGCTTAATTAAAGGTGAAGTGCCAGAAGATGACTACGTATTACCAATCGGAAAAGCAGATGTAAAACGTGAAGGTGATGATATTACTGTTATCACTTACGGATTATGTGTTCACTTTGCTCTTCAAGCAGCTGAGAAGTTAGCGCAAGATGGCATTTCTGCACACATTCTTGATTTACGTACTGTGTATCCATTAGATAAAGAAGCAATCATAGAAGCTGCTTCTAAAACAGGTAAAGTTCTTCTTGTAACAGAAGATAATAAAGAAGGAAGCATTATGAGTGAAGTGGCGGCAATTATCGCTGAAAATTGTCTGTTTGATTTAGATGCACCAGTTGCACGTCTTGCAGGCCCAGATGTTCCAGCAATGCCATATGCACCAACAATGGAAAAATTCTTTATGGTAAATCCAGATAAAGTTGAAAAAGCAATGCGTGAACTTGCGGAATTTTAATCGGGGGGACTATACATGGCTGTAGAAAATATTACAATGCCTCAGCTCGGGGAGAGCGTTACAGAGGGCACAATTAGTAAATGGCTCGTTAATGTTGGCGATCACGTAAATAAGTATGATCCGCTTGCAGAAGTAATGACTGACAAAGTAAATGCAGAAGTACCATCTTCTTTCACTGGTATTGTGAAAGAGTTAATCGCTGGTGAAGGTGATACGTTAGCTGTAGGTGAAGTAGTTTGTGTCATTCAAGTAGAAGGCGCGGATGAAGTAGCAGCAACAGCTGTAGAAGAAAAAACAAAAGAAGAACCAAAGGCAGAAGTAACTACGCCTGAAAAAGCGCCGAAAGTAAAACAACCAACTGATGGAAAACCACGTTTTTCACCAGCGGTATTAAAACTTGCGGGCGAGCATAACGTTGATTTAGATTTAGTAGAAGGTACGGGAGCAAATGGTCGTATCACTCGTAAAGATATTTTAAAACTAGTGGAATCTGGAAACATTCCGCAAGTAGGTGCGAAAAAAGAGGAAGCTGTAGCAGTAGTAGAAGCGCGCCCAGAAGCATCAAAAGCAGCGCCAGTAGCGCAAAAAGTAGAAGCTGCGAAACCAGTTTCTGTACCGACAATGCCTGGCGATATCGAAATTCCAGTAACAGGTGTGCGTAAAGCAATTGCAGCGAATATGTTACGTAGTAAACATGAGGCGCCACACGCTTGGATGATGATTGAAGTAGATGTGACAAACCTTGTGTCATACCGTAATTCAATTAAAGGTGACTTTAAGAAGCGCGAAGGCTTTAACTTAACGTTCTTTGCTTTCTTCGTAAAAGCAGTAGCACAAGCGTTAAAAGAGTATCCTCAAATCAATTCTATGTGGGCTGGCGATAAAATCGTTCAGAAGAAAGATATTAACCTTTCTATCGCTGTTGCAACAGAGGAAGAACTATTTGTACCAGTAATTAAACACGCGGATGAGAAGACGATTAAAGGTATCGCTCGTGAAATTACAGAGCTTGCAGGAAAAGTACGTACGAAATCGTTAAAAGCGGACGAAATGCAAGGTGGAACATTTACAATTAATAACACAGGATCATTTGGTTCTGTTCAATCTATGGGTATTATTAATTACCCTCAAGCGGCTATTTTACAAGTTGAATCAATTGTAAAACGCCCAGTAATTATGGATAACGGTATGTTCGGTGCTCGTGACATGGTTAACTTATGTTTATCACTTGATCACCGTGTACTAGATGGCTTAATTTGTGGTAAGTTCTTAGGACGTGTAAAAGAAATTTTAGAAAATACGTCAGAAAATAATACATCTGTATATTAATAAAAAGCTCGCTTATGCGAGCTTTTTATCATCTTATTTCTTCATCTACAACCTACTATATGTATAATATCTTTCCCAGTAATCTTACAATGAACGATTATGTATTAGGAATTTATGAAAATACATTGCTGATATATGGTATATGGATATAAAATAAGAAAAGAATAATTTTTTTGGCAAATCTTACTGACGAAACTGTAGTATAATATATTGTATTGTATGAAAAAGAGAGTTATTCTATATAAGTGTTTTATAGATAATGTGTAATCAGTCGTCAAAACATGAAGAATGTTGACTCCTGGTTTTTTATTTTGCTGTAACAATGTTTCAGGAGGATGTCATGAAAAGAAGTACCGAGTTTCTAAAAAGTTTAGATGTAAAATTAATTTTAATTTTGTGTGCACTATGTGTTACGAGTATAGCTGCTATATATAGCAGTCAGCAAACTGGCCAATATGGAGAGGCAAACTTTGCGATGAAACAGGGTTTGAACTACATAATTGGGGTTGTATTGTTATTGCTTGTTGCAAGCATTGACCTAGATCAATTACAAAAATTGTCTTGGCCACTTTATATCGTTGGATTTGCTTCACTTATTCTTTTGAAAATACTACCAGTTTCCACTTTCACACCTGAAAAATTAGGTGCAAAAAGATGGTTTGTATTTCCGCTAGTTGGACAAATTCAGCCGTCTGAGTTTTTCAAAATTTCATTGCTTCTCGTAGTAGCAAGTATAGCAGTGAAACATAATGCACAGTATATGGCAAGGACATTCCAAACGGACTTAAAATTAGTAGGTAAAATTGTGCTAGTATCCCTCCCGCCTATGGCTGTTGTATATAGCCAACCGGATACAGGGATGGTGTTCTTATATGCTGCTGCCATTGCATGTATTTTATTTATGTCAGGTATTCAGAAGAAATTGATAGCGTTATGTACAGTTATTCCAGTCACCATATTAACTACGTTAATATTTATTTACGTAAGGTATGAGGATTTCTTCTTTAATAAGTTAGTTACTTTACTAAAACCTCACCAACAATCACGTATTTTAGGTTGGTTAGATCCATTTGAACATACAGATCAAGGTTATCAAACGCAGCAATCGATTTTAGCTGTAGGTAGTGGCGGTATGGAAGGGAAAGGATTTGGCGAAGGGAACGTCTATATCCCTGAGAAGCATACTGACTTTATTTTCGCTACAATTGCCGAAGAAGGTGGATTTATCGTAGCAGCGTTAGTTGTGTTCTTGTTCCTATTACTACTATATAGAACAATTATTATTGGTTATTCTGCTGATAATTTATTCGGTACATTATTATGTGCTGGATCAATTGGGATATTAACGGTTCAAATATTCCAAAACATCGGTATGATCGTTGGATTAATGCCTGTAAAAGGGATTGCATTGCCTTTCTTATCGTATGGGGGAAGTTCCTTGTTCTCGAATATGATTATGATGGGTCTCATATTATCGGTACGGAAAACGTATAAAAAATATATGTTTTCAGTTAAGTAAAAAAGCTAGTTCGTGTAAAAACGAACTAGCTTTTTTACATATATGCTCTTAAACGTTGCAAACTAAAACAGACTAGCAGTTTGAGATGGGGTGCGAATGATGCATATGCATATTTTTGAAGGGGCACGGCACCTTTCAAATATGGAATGGGTTGTACGGGCTATAATAGCATACGTATTTTTAATATTAGTTACGAAAGCGATGGGGCAAAGATCTATCGCACAACTTCGTTTTTTAGATGTTGTATTAGTGCTATTGCTTGGTGGGAATATTTCTAACGCATTGTCTGATGAAAAAGTAGGGTTACTCGGTTCGATGATTACAACGTTCATACTCGTTGTACTTCATATTATAAGCTCAGTTTTAATGCTGAAATGGGATAGATGGAGACGTTTTTTAGAGCCAGCACCTATCATTCTTATACACAATGGTTCCATTGATTTTAGCAATTTGAAAAAAGCGAGAATTACCGTGGAATATTTATTTTCGGAACTTCGTATGCGAAATGTGAGCGATATTCAAACAATCAAATTAGCATTATGGGAAGCGAACGGTGTCGTTTCTATATTTAGATATCCAGAATATGAAGCAGTTTCGCGACTTGATCTTAAAGTGGCGGGAAAAAAATCTCCAGTTTCTTTTGTATTAGTAAAGGATGGGAGGATTCAGAAAGATGTTCTTGCTTTATTAGGAAAAACAGAAGCGTGGGCGAGAGAATTTCTAGAGGAGAGTACAGAAGTCGAATCTATTATGTTAGCTACAGTAGATGAAGCACATAAAATAAATATTTTGTTAAAAAAATGAAAAATATACGCATTTTGTCGTTTCATACATATGATACAATAGTGTGGACAACGAAAAAGGAGGCGATACGATGGGATATGTAGAAGAATTACGAAAAATAGTTGGTCATCGCCCTTTAATTTTAGTTGGTGCTGTTGTACTCGTTATAAATGAACATGGAGATGTATTATTGCAACAACGAACAGAACCGTATGGAAAATGGGGGCTGCCTGGCGGGCTCATGGAGCTTGGTGAATCACCAGAAGAAACAGCTTACCGTGAAGTATATGAAGAGACAGGTATAGAAGTAAAGAACTTACGATTAATCAATGTGTTTTCTGGAGCGAACTACTTTACAAAATTAGCAAACGGTGATGAATTTCAATCTGTAACGACAGCCTATTATACGGATGAATACGAAGGACATTTTGTTATGAATAAAGAAGAGGCGGTTCAGCTTAAATTCTTTCCAGTAACGGAGCTACCTGACTATATTGTTGGATCGCATAAAAAAATGATTGTTGAATATATGAAAATTATGGAAATGAATATATAATAATGAAAGAAATATAAAAACACAGCTCTGGTCGGTAGTCCAGACGCATGATTTCATGTCAGTAACCTTCCCCTCCGGGATGTCCAATATTTCTAATTTTATTAAAGGAGGGGCTGTCAATGGATTTGACAGTATATCACGACGGTCAATTTTTTGTAGGAATTATTACGCATAAAGAAAAAGGGAAATTGTATGGAGCGAGGTATATTTTTGGAATGGAACCTTCAGACGAGGAAGTACTTATATTTGTGAATGGTCCAATGTTAGCATATTTCCAGCACGTTGCAAAATGTGGTGTGGACGTTAAAGAAAAACAGCGTCCAAAAAATATAAAACGTATCATACGAGAAGCGGCAAAAGAAGTAAATGTAAAACGTTTTACAAAGGCACAAGAAGCAATTAGTTTATCTTATGAACTGCATAAACAAGAACAGAAAGTGCAATCTAAAGAGAAACGGGAAGCTGAAAAGCAGAGAAAACGTTTTATAAAAGTACAAAAAGCAAAGCAAAAACATCGTGGTCATTGAGAAAAGGTGTTAGAGCAAGAGCTCTAACACCTTTTCTATGCTTAAATACAAGTAAACTTACTTGTATTTCATAAACATTAACTGGTAAGATACAAATAGGTAGATTTAGAGGAGGGAAAAGATTGATTAATTTTAACTTTTTTATGAATGATGTTGTTCGTCAAGCGCGTGAAGAGATCGTTTCTGCTGGATATACAGAATTAACGACACCAGAAGCAGTTGAAGAAGCGTTTAAAAGAAATGGTACAACACTTGTAATGGTAAACTCTGTATGTGGTTGTGCAGGTGGTATTGCTCGCCCTGCTGCTGCGCATTCCGTACATTATGATAAACGTCCTAACCATCTTGTAACGGTGTTTGCAGGTCAAGATAAAGAAGCAACAGCAAGAGCTCGTGAATATTTTGAAGGGTATCCACCTTCTTCTCCATCATTTGCTTTATTAAAAGATGGAAAAATTGTAACGATGGTAGAACGTCATGAAATTGAAGGTCATGAACCGATGCAAGTTATTGCGAAATTACAATCGTATTTTGAAAAGAATTGTGAAGAACTATAAATAAGTGAAAAGGCGGTACGCCCACGATTAAGTGGGTGTACCGCTTTTTTTATTAATTATACAAAACGATGGAATATACATCATCTTGTTTTGTTATGCAGTTTTTTATGCATTGAGAATGCGTTATTTAATGTTATTTTATTTATTTTTATTTTATATATTGCATAAAAATAAAACTGCTGATACAATACAAATATCGAATAAATATTCTATTAAACTTTTAAATATACATTATTAGGGGGAAGAAAGATGAAGAAGTTATTATCGATATCGTTTGCACTTATTTTAATTGTAAGTATGTTTAGTGCGTGTAGTAATGGGGACGTAAAAGAAGAAAACGGAAATAAGAAAGTACTTGTAATGGGAACTTCAGCAGACTATAAACCTTATGAATATGTAGAAGCTTCAAAGAGTGATGAAATTATTGGCTTTGACATTGATATTGCAAAGTATATCGGAAAAGAACTTGGGTATGAAGTGAAAGTGAAAGATATGGATTTTGGTGGTTTATTAGCGTCTCTTAGCTCAGGAAAAGTTGATTTTGTAATGGCAGGTATGACGCCAACGGCAGAGCGTAAAAATAATGTAGATTTTACAGATATATATTTTGTTGCGAAAAACATGATTGTTTCTAAAAAGGATTCTAACATTAAATCAGTAGAAGATTTAAAAGGGAAAAAAGTAGGGGTACAAACAGGATCTATTCAAGAAGAGAAGGCGGCGGAATTTAAAAAACAAGTTGATTTCAAAGCTGAGGGACGTGACCGTATACCAGAAATTGTACAAGAAATTAAAGCGGGTCGTTTTGATGCGGCGATTTTAGAAGATACAGTAGCGAAAAATTATTTAGAGAAAATGAAAGATTTACAAGGAATTGAAATTAAAGAAGCGCCAGAAGAAGTAGGAGCAGCAATTGCCCTTCCGAAAAACAGTGATAAAACAGCTGAATTTAATAAAGTGATTAAAAAAATGCAAGAAAACGGAGAAATGGATAAATTAGTGAAGAAGTGGTTTGGCAGCGGAAAATAAGCTGCCTTTCACTTTTCTGTGAAGGGAATGAAAAGAATGAACTTGGATTTTTCGGCGATTACGCCTTCGATACCGTATATATTAAAAGGGCTAGAAGTTACTTTGAAAATTGTAGCAGTATCAGCTTTAGCAGGATTTATTTTAGGAACGTTATTAGCACTTTGTAAGATTGCTAGAATACGAGCATTAAATATAGCGGCAGATCTTTATACATCAATTTTCCGTGGTACACCACTTGTATTGCAATTAATGATTATTTATTTTGGTGTCCCGCAAATAATTGGTTATGAGATACCGGCCTTTTTAGCGGCTGTACTAGCATTTAGTTTGAATTCAGGTGCATATATGTCAGAAGTCATCCGTGCCGGCATTCAAGCGGTTGATAAAGGACAAACTGAAGCAGCGATGGCTTTAGGAATTCCATATGGAAAAATGATGCGAAATATTATTTTTCCCCAAGCTTTAAAAAATATATTACCGGCACTTGTAAACGAGTTTGCGACGCTTACGAAAGAGTCGGCTGTAGTCACAGTAATAGGTGCGACGGATTTAATGCGCCGCGCTTACATTGTAGGCGGTGAAACGTTTAAATATCTTGAGCCGCTACTATTTGTTGGTCTGATCTACTATACGCTAGTCATTATTCTTACATTAGTCGGGAAGGCAATTGAAGGGAGAATGAAAAAAAGTGATTAAAATTGAAAACCTTCATAAATCATTCGGGAAAAACGAAGTATTAAAAGGCATTACAACAACGATTGAAAAAGGGGAAGTAGTTGCAATTATCGGACCGTCCGGATCAGGGAAATCAACATTTTTACGCTGTATGAATGTGTTAGAAGCACCGACAAATGGTCGCATTTGGATTGGAACGGAAGAAGTAACGAATCCGAAAACGAATATAATGCACGTTCGTGAAAATGTAGGAATGGTATTTCAGCATTTTCACCTATTCCCTCATATGACTGTATTAGAAAATATTACGTATGCTCCTATCAATGTAAAAGGAGTAACGAAACAAGAGGCTGAAAAGAAAGCCGAGAAACTTTTAGAAAAAGTAGGCTTGTTAAATAAAAAAGATACGTATCCGAATCGCCTTTCAGGGGGACAAAAGCAACGTGTAGCGATAGCGAGAGCTTTAGCGATGGAACCGGAAGTTATGCTGTTCGATGAACCAACATCAGCGCTAGACCCAGAGATGGTGAAAGAAGTGCTAGAAGTTATGAAATCATTGGTAACGACAGGAATGACGATGGCGATTGTTACGCATGAAATGGGATTTGCAAAAGAGGTGGCAGATCGCGTTCTTTTCTTAGACGGAGGAAACCTTGTAGAAGACAGTCCGCCAGCACAATTTTTTGCAGCACCAAAAAGTGAACGTGCGCAACAATTTTTACAAAAAATATTGTAATATGAAAAGGTTATGTGAATAATAAGTAGAAAAGGATGACATTGTGTCATCCTTTTTTTATACTAACTGTAAATACGTTTATACATATAGGAGTAATGATATGTTTAAAATTGGATACCGTACAGTAAAAACAGCAATAGGGACAGGAGCGGCAGTTTTTATTGCTCAGTTATTAGGGTTAGAATTTTATAGTTCAGCAGGTATTTTAGTTATATTATGTGTACAAAATACGAAGCGTAAATCACTTCAAGTATCGGTACATCGATTTTTAGCTTGTGTATTATCAATGGTATTCGCATTTTGCATTTTTGAAACAATTGGCTATACCCCACTTGCAATTAGCGTATTATTACTTACATTTATTCCGACTGCAGTTATGTTGAAAATTCAAGAAGGCATCGTCACGAGTTCAGTTATTGTTATGCATCTATATTCATTGAAACACATTACATGGCTTATAGTTGGAAATGAAATTGCTATATTAACGATAGGAATTAGTGTGGCGTTATTAGTGAACATGTATATGCCAAGTAGTGAAAATAAGCTAAGAGAGTATCGGAATAAAATAGAAAGTAATTTTAAAACGATATTGTTTGAAATGGTTGTGTATTTACGAAATCGAGAAAGTAGTTGGAGCGGGGCAGAACTCATTGAAACCGAGAATATGCTAAATGAAGCAAGAGATTTATCTTTTAAGAAGCTTGAGAATGCATTTATGCGCGAAGATGATTATTACTATCGTTACTTTAATATGCGCATGCAACAATTCGAAATTTTAGAGCGAATGATACCATTGGCAGCCTCTTTATCGTGGACATATGAACAAGCTGATATGATTGCCGATGTTGTTGAAAATATTGGGAATGCAATTAGCCCTGAAAGTACAGGTGTTATTTCCTTAAGGCAGCTTCAAGAAATGAGAGAATTGTTTAGAGAAATGCCGTTACCAGTCACACGTGAAGAATTTGAAATACGTGCAAAACTTGTTCAACTTGTATATGAAATGGAGCAATATTTACTCATTAAAAGTCGCTTTAAGGGAAAGGATAATATAAAAGAACTTATATAGAAGGTAGGAATTATTTATGCCGTATCTTCTCTCTTTCATATTATGTCTTTCTTTATCGCCGATTTGGCCTCTTGGTGATAATCCACGTGCCGGAGATCCTTTCATTATTGTAAATAAAGCGACGAATAAACTAGCTTACATTGACGATGGGAAAATTCAAAAGATTTTTCCCGTAGCGACAGGAAAAACGAATGAATTAACCCCAGAAGGAACTTTTGATATTGTAATGAAAGCGAAGGATCCGTACTATATTGCAAAAGATATTCCAGGTGGTTCACCAAAAAATCCACTTGGATCAAGGTGGATTGGGTTTAATGCAAGAGGAACTGATGGGAGTAAATATGGAATACATGGAACAAACCAACCAAGTTCAATTGGAAAGTATATTTCACAAGGATGTATAAGAATGAAGAAAAACGATGTGGAATATTTATTTGATCGCATTCCAATTGGAACAAAAGTGTGGATTGTGAAGTCGAAAAAAACATTTCAGCAATTGGCAAAAGAAAAAGGTGCCATTGCATATGAAAAAGCCAACGCAAAGGTTGGCTTTTTCTTTTATCATAAGTTGTCTTGACATGTGTACATAACCATGCGTTAATGAAAATATAGAAAGATAAAGTGAAACTTTAATCAGTGCGAGGTTATTCCCCGTTAATGCGGGATAAAAATAGGTAAAGGGGTTGCTCATATGTACTTGAATCCAAAAATTTCGTATATGCAGTTTTTTATTGGCTTTCTATTTGTGATTACATTCATATTGGCAACTTTTAATATATGCTCTTACGTTGTAGCGATTGTATTGATGGCATTACTTAATCTTACTTTTGTTATTGGGGCGTTTCAACACAAACAGTACACGAGTTTTGTGATAGCGTTAGTAATGGCATTTTCCTTTAGTATTGTAGCGGTTGTGCTTTATATAAAATAAACCATCTCGATGTCGAGATGGTTTATTTTATTATGTGTAAAACGTAAAAAAAGGACGAACACATCGCCCTTTTTACCAAAACATACTTGCGCCAGCAAGTAATGTTGTTACAAGCATAGAAATTAGCATGATATAAACCATAACTTTTTGAGCTTTTTTATGCATCGTTAAACCTCCTTGCAAATCAGTACACCTTCATTGTAACGAGAAATGAAACTGTGGACAAGGGGAGAGAAAGGACAAATTTCGGGAAGGGGTTGCAAAATATAACAGGAAATTTAAGTATGCATAGAGAATATATTAAAAGATAGATTGTGAGTTTTTGTTTTGCAAGCTGAGGAATGGAGATACGATGATGAAAATATATGAGACAGGCCGCTTACATTTAAGGGAAATCGATGAGTCGTATGCTGAAAAAATTCTTCAATATTACGACAGAAATCGTGAATTTTTAAAAGCTTGGGAAGAGTATAGACCGGAGGATTTTTTTACGTTAGATTATCAAAAGAAAAAGCTACAAAAGGATAGAAAAGAGTTTACAGAAGGTAAGATCATTAGGCTATGGATTTTTAAAAAAGGTGATGACACGAAAATAATTGGCTGTATTTCATTTAATTTAATCGTTCGTGGTATTTATCAATCTTGTGTACTCAGTTATAAATTAGATAAGGAAGAGTTAAATAAAGGTTATACGACAGAAGCGCTTAGAAAAGCAATTGCAGTTGCTTTTGAGGAATTTCATTTACATCGTATAGAAGCACCAATTATGCCGCGTAATTTAGCATCTATACAAGTAGTGACGAAAATAGGCTTCCAGTATGAGGGTGTATCTAGGAAGATGTTAATGGTAAATGGAGTGTGGGAAGATCATATGCGCTGGGTATTGTTAAATGAGTAATCGAAAGCAGATGGTTATCTAGACATATAAACCGTCTGTTTTTTGTCTTGTATTTCGAAACTTTTGCGAAATTCTGTTATAATTAGTAGTGTTACATACATAATGGTAGTGCAGGAGGCGCAGTCTTATGATTAATCAAGAACGTTTAGTAAATGAATTTATGGAATTAGTACAAGTAGATTCTGAAACGAAATTTGAAGCAGAAATCTGCAAAGTATTAACAAAGAAATTTACGGATTTAGGTGTAGAAGTATTTGAAGATGACACAATGTCTGTAACTGGTCATGGTGCAGGTAACTTAATTTGTACTTTACCAGCAACAAAAGATGGCGTGGATACAATTTACTTTACTTCTCATATGGATACAGTAGTTCCTGGTAATGGAATTAAGCCTTCTATTAAAGATGGATATATCGTATCAGATGGTACTACAATTTTAGGTGCGGATGATAAAGCAGGATTAGCGTCAATGTTTGAAGCAATTCGTGTGTTAAAAGAGAAAAATATTCCTCATGGTAAAATTGAATTTATTATTACAGTTGGAGAAGAATCTGGACTTGTTGGTGCAAAAGCATTAGACCGTGAGCGCATTACAGCGAAATATGGTTACGCATTAGATAGCGATGGAAAAGTTGGTGAAATCGTTGTTGCAGCTCCAACACAAGCGAAAGTGAACGCAATTATTCGCGGGAAAACAGCTCATGCTGGTGTAGCACCAGAAAAAGGTGTATCTGCAATTACGATCGCAGCGAAAGCAATTGCGAAGATGCCACTTGGTCGTATTGATTCTGAAACGACTGCAAATATTGGACGTTTTGAAGGTGGTACACAAACAAATATCGTTTGTGATCATGTACAAATCTTTGCAGAGGCTCGTTCTTTAATCAACGAGAAAATGGAAGAACAAGTTGCGAAAATGAAAGAAGCATTTGAAACAACTGCAAAAGATATGGGTGGTCAAGCAGACGTTGAAATAAACGTTATGTACCCAGGATTTAAATTTGCTGATGGCGACCACGTTGTAGAAGTTGCAAAACGTGCAGCTGAAAAAATTGGTCGCACACCTTCTCTTCACCAAAGTGGTGGCGGAAGTGATGCAAACGTAATTGCAGGACACGGTATTCCAACAGTTAACTTAGCGGTTGGTTATGAAGAAATTCATACAACAAACGAGAAGATTCCTGTTGAAGAATTAGTGAAAACAGCAGAATTAGTTGTTGCAATTATTGAAGAAGTAGCGAAGTAATAAAATAAAAAAGACGTGTGAACCAATTATGGTTTACACGTCTTTTTTATTTTGATTCAACTGCTTTCACTAGGCGGATAAACCAATATAAGAAAATCCATGGCAGTATATAAGTTGTTACGATACTTAGTAAACGAGGGAGGAGTCCAGCTGTATTAATATTAAAAATGGGGAGTAGTAAGTAATTAATTAAGAGGATTAATATAATAATGAGAAAGGTAGAGTTAAGTTTACTATTAGATTTCATAATAAGTCACTCATTTTACAATAATATCCATATTTCGTATTAAGTATAGCAAAAATAAGGATAAAAAGAATAAGTAATTATTATATTGTACATGAATTTGGTATAATGAAGGAACGAATGTTCTTTTGAGGGGGGAGTACTATGCGAGAAATGTATCCGAAAAATGGCCGTGTTATTTTACATGTGGATATGAATTGTTTTTTCGCATCTGTTGAAATTGCTCATGATTCATCATTACAAGGAAAGCCATTAGCGGTTGCTGGAAATGAAAAAGAGAGAAAAGGAATTATTATAACGTGTAGTTATGAGGCGAGAGAATATGGAATACGTACGACGATGCCTCTTTGGGAAGCGAAAAGGTTATGCCCACAATTAGTTGTAAGGCATCCAAATTTTACATTATATCGTGAAGCTTCATTTCAAATGTTTCAAATCCTTTCCCGTTTTACAGAAAAGATACAACCAGTCTCTATAGATGAAGGATATTTAGATATTACAGATTGCTATGCACTCGGTTCGCCTCTTGAAATAGCAAAGATGATTCAACAAGCGTTGTTAACAGAGTTACAGCTTCCGTGTAGTATTGGAATTGCTCCAAATCTTTTTCTAGCAAAGACCGCTTCAGATATGAAAAAGCCACTTGGTATTACTGTACTTCGAAAACGTGATATTCCAGAATTGATTTGGCCACTTCCAGTTGGAGCCATGCATGGAATTGGTGAGAAAACAGCTGAAAAATTAAATGATATTCATATACAGACAATTGAACAATTGGCAAAGGGAGACGAGCATATCATTCGCGCTAAAATTGGAAAGCACGGTGTTGATTTACAAAGGCGTGCAAAAGGTATGGATGATAGAGAAGTTGATCCGAGTCAAATGGGACAGCATAAAAGTGTCGGTAATTCGACGACCTTTTCAAAGGATATGGATGAAGAGAAAGAGTTACTTGATATGTTAGAACGTTTATCAAAATCAGTGAGTAAAAGATTACAAAAGCGAACTCTTGTCAGCTATAATATTCAAATTATGATTAAATACCATGATAGGCGAACGGTAACACGGAGTAAGCAATTGAAAAATGCAATTTGGGAAGAACGCGATATTTTTCAAGCAGCATCCCGTTTATGGAAGCAACATTGGGACGGTGATTCCGTTCGTTTATTAGGTGTTACAGCTACTGAAATAGAGTGGAAGACAGAATCGGTGAAACAATTAGATTTGTTTTCATTTGAAGAGGATGCGAAAAAAGAACCGCTACTTGCTGTCATTGATCAAATTAATGATAAGTATGGAACACCGCTTTTACAACGAGGTAGTCAACTACTACGTAAGCAAGAGAAGTCGTTTCAACAAAAGTTAGAAAATAAGTTTATGTAGAAGGTGTCATGAAGTAGTAAATAGCATGACACCTTTCATATTTAACTTGCTTCTAAATCTAAAGAAGTCCTCCACCCAGCAGCAGTAACGCCAGATTCTAATAACATTCTACTTACTATTTTTTCAATTAAGATAGCCGCATTTGTCTTGCAATGTAATGTAGCCTGTATACAGACTTTTTGCTTAGAATCTACATCTTCACTATATAACTCTTTTAAACCGAGACCTTCTGTACTTACCATGTGCATGAGTAAAAAACGAATATGTGCTTCATTTTCTTCGGAACAAGTAAGAGAAAGGAAGTAGTTTGTTTGTTCAGGTGATTCTTCTTTTGATTTTTTATTCATAAAGAGAGCGATCGGGCGAAGTAGTATATTTGCTAGTAAAACGCCGGCTGCACCTAATATAGCTGCAAGGAGAAAACCAGCGCCTGTAAGAGTACCGACAGCAGCAGCACACCATAAAGTAGCCGCAGTATTTAATCCTCTAATACTAAAACCGTCACGGATAATCACACCGCCTCCTAAAAAGCCAATCCCACTAACAACTTGAGCAGCAATACGTGAGGGGCTAGCATCATGATCAAGCATGACGGATAATAAAACAAATATACAGGCACCAAGTGATACGAGAGCATTTGTCCGTAAACCGGCCATCCGGTGTCTCCATTGCCTTTCCATTCCGATGCAAGCACCTATAATAATTGCGATAAATAATCTTAATACAATGTCATACCATACCATCATGGTCACCTCCATACATATAAGTACGTGTGATGTTTTTAAGAATGAGTGGGGAGTACCACTCATTCTCGTTTTTATCCCGCTATTTGCGGGCAGTAAGACCCCCACTGATTAAAGTTTCACTTTATAACCAGCTATGAAACTTTTTAATATAAACTTTTTTCAGGAATTGTGTTAAGAAAGCATAGCCTAATAGTATTCCTACTAGCCAAGGGAAATAGCTAAGTGGTAATGCTTGTAAACCAACGGCCGCACCAAGTGGTGAGAATGGAATATAAATTCCGATTGCCATAATACAAGCGGTTAATAACAGTACCGGTGCTGATGCAGTACTTTGAATGAATGGAATCTTCTGTGTTCTTATCATGTGAACGATTAAAGTTTGTGTGAGCAGTCCAACGACAAACCAACCAGATTGGAATAATGATTGTTCGCTAGGTGTATTTGCACCGAAGACATTCCACATGACTACGTATGTGATAATATCAAATATGGAACTAATTGGGCCGATACAAATAATGAAGTTCCGTAAGTTTGCAGTATCCCATTTTCTCGGTTTTTCTAAAAACTCTTTATCCATTTTGTCCCATGGAATAGACAGCTGTGAAATATCGTAAAGCAAGTTTTGAATTAAAAGGTGAATGGCAAGCATCGGTAAAAAGGGAATGAAAGCACTGGCCACTAACACACTAAATACATTTCCAAAGTTAGAGCTAGCCGTCATTTTAATATATTTTAAAATATTTCCGAACGTAGTGCGTCCTTCTAAAATACCCGCTTCTAATATAGTTAAACTTTTTTCAAGTAGAATAATATCGGAAGACTCTTTTGCGATATCAGTTGCAGTATCAACAGATATTCCAACGTCAGCATCACGTAATGCTACGGCATCGTTAATACCATCCCCCATATAACCTACTGTATGACCGTTCCCTTGTAAGGCACGAATAATGCGAGATTTTTGCATTGGATTTAGTTTTGCGAACACTGTTGTTTCTTCGGCTAGTTTTGCTAATGCTTTATCTGGTAAAGAATCGATCTCGTAGCCAAGGATAGGCTCACCAATATCCAATCCAACTTCTTTACAAACTTTTTTTGTAACAATTTCATTATCACCAGTTAAAATTTTTACTTGTACACCATGTTTCTGTAATGCTTGAATAGCAACAGCTGCAGATGGTTTCGGTGGATCTAAAAAGCCAATATATCCAGCGAGAATCATATTAGTTTCATCTTTTACCGCGTACTCTTTATCATTTATTTTTCTATTTTTTTTATAAGCTACAGCAATTACACGCATACCTTCGCCATTCAATGTCTCACTTAGTTGTTTGACATTTGAGCGCATTTCCTCGGTAAGTTGAACAATCTTTCCGTTTGATTCAGTGTAGTTACAAATGGATAAAATTTCTTCCACGGCACCTTTACAAACCATTGTATGTTCACCTGAGATGTCTTTGACGATGACGGACATGCGACGGCGGGCAAAATCAAATGGAATTTCATCTAGTTTTTGAAACGTTGAAGGGTCGAACGTTTGTTTTTCTTCTGTATGCTCAATAACAGCTTTATCTATTAAATTTTTCAATCCAGTTTGATAGAAGCTATTTAAATATGCAAACTGTAATACACGATTGCATGGATTACCAGTAGGATCTAAATGTCTAACAAGAACAACTTTATCCTCTGTCAATGTCCCAGTTTTATCTGTACAAAGAATGTTCATCGCGCCTAAGTTTTGAATAGAATTTAGCTGTTTTACAATAACTTTTTGCTTAGACATGTTCACAGCACCTTTAGCTAAATTAGCAGTTACAATCATTGGTAACATTTCAGGTGTAAGACCAACTGCAATAGCGATAGCGAAGAAGAAAGCTTCTTGCCAATCACCTTTTGTGAATCCATTAATGAGAAGGACAATGGGCGCCATAATAAGCATGAATGTAATTAAGAGCCAGCTTACTTTGTTTACACCTTTATCAAAGCTTGTTTCTGCGCGCTTCCCGATTACTTTATTCGCTAAAGAGCCGAAATACGTATCGGTACTTGTTGAAACGACAACCGCTTTTGCGCTACCACTTACAATATTCGTACCCATAAAGCAAAGGTTTTCCATATCGAGTGGATTGAAATTTTTTTTCATATTTTTTGGTAAGATATTCTTGTTTTCTGTATGGTAGCAGTTTTCGTATTTTTCTACAGGAAGTGCTTCCCCGGTTAATGAAGACTGATTAACAAATAAATCTTTAGCCGATAAAATACGCACATCAGCTGGAACGATGTCACCGGCTGAAAGTGAAATAATATCGCCAGGTACAAGTTCTTCAATTGGAATTTCTATTGTATAATTTCGATTTAAATTCGTTACGTTTTTTGTTTCGTGTACAAATCCATCTATTCTAAAGGCGCTCGCGGTTGTTCGAACCATAGCCTTTAATTTATCCGCGGCTTTTTGAGAGCGGAATTCTTGTAAAAAGCGAATCGTTGAACTTAGAAGTACCATTACAGATACGACAATTGTTCCTTGCATGTCATCTGTGAAAAAAGAGAGCGCTCCAAGAGCTAATAAAACAAAAATAAATGGATTTTTAAATGCCAGCAGAAATTGAATGTACCACGGCAATGTTTTATTATGAGCAATTTCGTTCGGACCATATAAAGAAAGTCTACGGGACGCTTCTTGTTTAGAGAGTCCATTTTCTGTAGTTTCTAGAAGTTTTAATGCAGAGTTTATATCTTGTGTTGCAACTTCCACTAATACTTTGTTATTTGTTTGCATGCTATCTTGATCGTAAGCATGCTTTGCTTCTTGTCTTTGTAAATTTAACATCGGTAGTTCCTCCTTTGTCATGAAGGAGGAAACAATCTGTTACTCGACTATTTAAAATTAGGAGGAACAGCTTCTTTCCTACCTACATGATGAAATATGAACGTAAAACATATGGGTATCTGGGCCGAATCATCACTTGCCACTGTTCCTCACCTCCGTCCAATTTAATAGTTTCTGAATATGCTATGTTTGTTTCATAGTCAGGTGCATAAAGACATAAAAAAGACCTTTACTCACAACGAGTAAAGGTCTGAATTCACAGTTAAAAAACGTCCACACGAAAGCCTGTTAGTAAACATAGCTAAAAACAGTTTTTGTGTATGACAAAATACATGCACCTCTCCCTCGTTGAGTTTTAGCACTGTATAGCATAGGTACTGAAACCAGCTACGTTAAAAAAGGCCTTCATTCCGACCTTTCCTGTTGACCCATTGGCGTCTCTCGACATTTTTGGGCAGCAGCGTTTCTCTATACAGGAGCCTCACCTAACAGAGACCATATTCAATTACATGTTGAATGTTAGCACTGTAAAATCGTAGTGTCAATATCTTTTTAATCTGTTTTTTTGAAAAATCAAATAGATTTATGAAGGGTATATAGTATGAAATAAGTTGTATTTTTTGAGAATAAGTTGGAAAAATAAAAAATAATGAACATAAATAAAAAGCACTCATTACAGTGCTTTTTATAATAGATTATGAGATTGTAGGATTTTCAAAAATAACAATTTCTGAGTTATTTGTTGTTGAAACGCGTTGTGCGTAATATGTTAAAGCTGAAGAAATATATGTTGGTAATGTCTCATTTGTATGTGATGTTGTATATTCATGGATTAATTCTTTTAAAGTCGTCCATTCTAATTGTGCTGGGTGATCAGACACGAAAGAACTTACCCAGCGATCAAATGAAGATGAAAAATCAGTTTGTAAACGAAATACTTCTTTCATAATAAAACGCTCCCTTAAAATGTAGTACAATCATTTTACCACAAAACACGAACGATAGCTAAATTTTTTGAGTATAACGTTCGTGTTATATAGTTGTCTAGATGATTGGTTATGTAAATTCAATTTGCCATTTGAAATAACATTCCGTAAGATGAAAGATAGATTATATAAAGAGCTGGAGGAAAGAAAGTGGAATTTGTATTTTTAGGAACTGGTGCAGGTGTTCCTTCAAAAGGAAGGAATGTTTCAGCAATTGCTTTGCAGTTGTTAGAAGAACGAGGACAGACTTGGTTATTTGACTGTGGCGAGGCGACGCAACATCAAATACTACATACGTCTGTACGTCCACGCCGCATTGAAAAAATATTTATTACGCATTTACATGGCGATCATATTTTTGGATTGCCGGGTTTATTGGGTAGCCGTTCGTTTCAAGGTGGAACAACAAAATTAACAGTGTACGGACCAAAAGGAATTAAACAATTTATTGAAGTGGCATTATCAGTAAGTACGACACATGTGAAATATCCACTTGAAATCGTTGAGATAACAGAAGAAGGTACTGTGTTTGAAGATAATGAGTTTTATGTAGAAACGAAAAAATTGTCACATGGCATTGAATGTTTTGGATATCGTATTGTAGAGAAAGATATACAAGGTGTTCTTTTAGTCGATAAATTGCTCGAAATGGGAGTGAAACCAGGGCCAATCTTTAAGCGTTTAAAAGATGGAGAAGTAGTTGAATTAGAGAATGGTACGATACTAAATGGAAAAGATTTTATCGGTCCGCCTCAAAAGGGAAGAATTATTACCATTTTAGGTGATACACGATATTGCGAAGCGAGTAGAGAGCTAGCACAAAATGCTGATGTACTTGTTCATGAAGCAACTTTTGCGGCAGACGATGAACAACAAGCGCATGATTATTTTCATTCCACATCTAAGCAAGCTGCGAGCATTGCACTTCATGCAAATGCGAAACGATTAATATTAACTCACATTAGTTCTCGTTATCAAGGAGATACATATAAGGAATTATTGAAAGAGGCACGAGAGTTATTTCCTAATACAGAAATAGCGACAGATTTAAAATCATTTCCAGTAGAAAAATAATGATTTTTGGAAAAATGGTAACATTAGGTTACCATTTTTTTATGTCTAAAAAATTTTAAAAATAAAACTGTTATTATTTTATACTTAAACTTGGATGATACAGAAACTTAGAATGGTTTGAATATATAGGATAAAAATACGTAATAATGATTATTTAGAAAAACTGTTATATAAGTCAGATGACATACAAGTAATACAAATAGCAGAAAGGGACTTTTATTCAGAACTTTTAAAATTCAACAAAAGTAAGCGTTTTATAAAAAACAAGCTATAATGAGGGCAGATTACAATTTATTATAAGTCACATGCATATTAGTCATTGTCGTAACAAGTGAAGTTGACTAAAACATGAGAGAGTAATATGGAGATTATAATAGGAAAGATATCATTATTTGTACTAAGTCTTTTTTACTTTTTAGCTAAACGGTATGATTAGCTAGTGTAGCTGTTGCAAGTGCTTTAGTAGAAGCTTTTTTAATAATAAGTTGGTGGGGATTTAATTGGTATACCACTCTTTAAAAGAGTTCAGAACATCAGCAGGTAGTCTAGGTTGAGTAGCGGGTGCAAATTTAGTTGTATTAACAATGGTTATATCACCTGTTTATGCTATGCTTGCAATGGCTTCTGTGTTAAACTTTGGATTGCTACCAGGATTTATTGCTGGTTATCTTATATCGTTTTAAATGAAAGTAATGCTATATTTCTTATGTATTATGGTATCTGGTATTATTTCAGGATATTGGTTCATTTTATTCAAAAACTATCCAATTCGTACAGCGGAACAAATTCGTGGTAGAACTGGAACAGCAACAAATGTGGCAGCTTAATAAAATAGTAGAATAAATTTTTTTCATAGAGGTTTAGGGGGAGTTATGATGAAGTACCGCTCAGTGTTTGATATTATTGGTCCGGTTATGATTGGTCCATCAAGTTCACATACAGCAGGCGCGGCAAGAATGGGGCAAGTTGCTCGTCAGCTGTTTCGTCATGAGCCAGAGAGAGTTAGCATTTCATTATATGGTTCATTTGCAAAAACATACCGTGGTCACGGTACGGATGTAGCGCTAATCGGTGGAATACTTGGATTTGAAACAGATGATTTACGTATTCCAAGTGCGTTAGATATTGCAAAAGAACGCGGGATTGAAGTGGAATTCATTGAAGAAGATGCAAATGCTCCGCATCCAAATACAGCGAAAATTCGTCTGTATAAAGGTGAAGAGGAAATTGAAGTTGTTGCTTGCTCAATTGGTGGCGGTAAAATTGAAGTTGTAGAATTAAACGGATTCGATCTTCAATTAACAGGCACGAGTCCAGCACTACTTATTGTAAATAACGATCGCTTTGGTGCTATCGCAGCTGTAGCTTCCATTCTTGCGAAACACGAGATTAACATTAGTACAATGAGCGTTTCTCGTAAAGAAAAAGGAAGAAGAGCGCTTATGGTCATTGAAACAGATGAATTGTTAGCAGATGAAGTGATTGAAGAAATAAAAGGGCAACAAAATATTTGTCAAGTAACTATTATGGATTAATTGCAGGGGGGACACACCATGTTTCGGAACGCAGCGGAACTAGTGGCGCAAGCTAAAGAACAAAATGTAAAAATCGCAGAAATTATGATTCAATGTGAAATGGAAACAAGACATATTTCACGTGAAGAAGTAATTGCTGGTATGGAAAAGAACTTAGTCGTGATGGAACAAGCAGTAGAACGTGGTATTCGCGGCGTGAAATCACCAACTGGTTTAACTGGCGGTGATGCTGTAAAAGTTCAAGCGTATATGAAGAGCGGAAAAGGCTTATCTGGAGATACGATTTTGGACGCAGTGAGTAAAGCTGTTGCAACAAATGAAGTAAACGCGGCGATGGGGATTATTTGTGCAACACCAACAGCAGGTTCTGCTGGAACAGTGCCAGGTGTACTGTTTGCACTGAAAGAAAAATTACAACCTACACGTGAAGAAATGATTGAATTTTTATTTACAGCAGGAGCTTTCGGTATGGTAGTTGCGAATAATGCTTGTATTTCTGGTGCGGCAGGAGGATGCCAAGCAGAAGTTGGTTCAGCAAGTGGAATGGCAGCGGCAGCAGCAGTTGAGATGGCTGGTGGAACACCAGATCAAGCAGCTACAGCGATGGCAATTTCATTAAAGAATATGCTTGGTTTAGTGTGCGATCCTGTTGCAGGACTTGTAGAAGTACCTTGTGTAAAGCGTAATGCAGCGGGTGCTTCAAATGCGATGATTTCAGCGGATTTATCATTAGCTGGTGTAACGAGTACAATTCCATGTGATGAAGTGATTGAGGCAATGTTTAGAATCGGACAAACGATGCCAGTAGCACTTCGTGAAACAGCTGAAGGCGGGCTTGCAGCAACACCGACAGGTCGTCGTCTACAAGAAGAGATTTTTGGAAAGAGTAATAACTAAAAGTATATGATGATAAAAAATGGAGCTCAAGTAAGATTGAGCTCCATTTTTATTTTTCTTTTGTGAGTTGTTCCAATGTTTTTCCAAGATCATGTGATCGTTTCGTTGCCTGTGTAATACAAGAAACGAGTGCTTGTTGAAATTTATTTTCCTGTAATACTTCAATGCCTGCTTCGGTAGTTCCGCCAGGAGATGTAATTTCCTTTCGCAAAATAGAAGGGTGTTTTTCGCTTGCTTTTAGCATTTCAGCAGCACCAATCATCGTCTGAAGAATAAGCGATTTTGCAACATCTTCTTTTAAACCAATTTTTTTTGCGGCATCTTCCATCGCCTCTACTACGTAATAAATATAAGCTGGTCCACTTCCAGACAATGCAGTGACAGCATGCATATCTTCTTCCTCTACAACAGAGACGAGACCGACCGTTTCAAATAAAGATTTTGCAGTTTGAATATGTTCCGCTGTTGTATGTTTTGAAGGCGAAATAGCGGTAGCTGATTTTAAAATAGCGGCAGATGTATTTGGCATTGCACGAATGATCGGAACGTTTTTTTGAAGTAGGTTTCTAATCGAGTGAGTAGAAACACCTGCTAATAACGAAATAATAAGCAAATCCTTATTTATATATTCTTTAAGAGGGGTAAGCGCTTCTGCAACATCCTTTGGTTTCATTGCTAGAAAAAGAATATTTGTATTAGCAAGTAGTTCTTTTTTGTTATGCGTACCTTTGACACCATATTTTGTATGTAGCTCTTGTAACCTTGTCTCGTTAGAACGATTACTTACGGTAATTTGTTCTCCTTTAACTACATTTGCGTGTAACAATCCACCAATAATCGCTTCGGCAATAGAGCCTGCACCGAGAAAGGATATGTTTTGAATAGACATGATGTTCCTCCTTTAAACTTGGTTAGAAATACTTATAAATGTACATACATTCGGTTTTTTATAGAAAACACCTCTTTTTATCTGAAAATAATGACAAATTTATGTAGAAGTTGTAAACTGAAGAGGTATTCATTTTTGAACCGGAAAGAGTCAGGGGGGCTAAGCATGACGGCGATTCACCGAATGGAGATTCCTGTGCCATTTGCAGTTGAGACTGTGAATGTGTTTTTAGTTGAGGGGGAGACATTAACATTAATTGATACAGGGACGAATACAGAAGAGGCAAAAAATGCGTTAGAAAGTCAATTAGGTGCATTAGGTTATACGATAGAAGATATTGAAACGGTAGTGATTACGCATCATCATGCGGATCATTGTGGACTTTTAAATATATTTTCTGAGAAAACGAATATTATTGGACACCCTTGGAATGAGCCGTGGATCACGCAAAATCCAGAGTTTTTAAAGCGGTATCATGAGTTTTTTAGAGAGACAGCCTTGCAGTTCGGTGTTCCAGCAGCATTTTTGAATGACGAGGCATTATTGACGACAAGGACACTTAAATATTCTTGTAATAGATCGTTAACACATACTGTGAGAGAGGGGGATCGTATTGATTCTTTACCTGGGTTTACAGTAATTGAAACCCCAGGTCATGCTTCTACTCATATTTCTTTATATAGAGAATCCGATGGGATATTAATTGGTGGGGATGCTCTCATTAGTCATATTTCTTCAAATCCAATATTAGAACCACCATATGAAGGGCAAACGGAAAGAGCACGTCCATTGCTACAATACAATCAAACGTTAAAACGTTTAAGTGAAATGAATATTTCACGTATTTTATCAGGGCATGGGGAAGATGTTCTAAATGTGAAACAACTTATTGAAACGAGGTTACAAAAGCAAGAAACACGTGCATTTAAAGTACTTGAGTTATTAAAGGAAAAACCGATGACAGCATTTGAAGTATGTGTGAAGCTATTTCCAGTATTATATAAAGAACAATTGCCGCTTACTATCTCCGAAACTGTTGGACAATTAGACTTTTTAGCATATAATCAACAAGTGATGATTGATGAATCTTCGCAACAATTGATTTATTATGCAAAGTAGGTGACAGCAATGACAGGACGCTTACAAGAAAAAGTAATCGTCATTACAGGCGCTTCTAGTGGAATTGGAGAGCAAGTTGCAATGCAAGTTGCAGAGCAGGGAGCGACTCCAGTATTAATGGCTCGAACAGAGGAGAAACTACAAGCGTTAGCAGACAAAATAAAAAAAACTTATAATACGCCTTGCTATTATTATGTATTAGACGTAAGTGAAGAGACGAAAGTACAATCTGTTTTTTCAAAGGTATTACAAGAAGTGGGACGTATTGATATATTGGTAAACAATGCGGGTTTTGGTATTTTTAAAACGTTTGAAGAGGCATCAATGGATGAAGTAAAGGATATGTTCCAAGTAAATGTATTTGGACTAGTAGCTTGTACGAAAGCGGTATTACCTTATATGGTAAAAAGAAATGAAGGACATATAATTAATATAGCTTCACTTGCTGGGAAAATTGCAACTCCGAAATCGAGTGCGTATGCAGCAACGAAACATGCCGTATTAGGGTTTACGAATAGTTTGCGCATGGAATTATCGAATACAGATATTTATGTAACAGCAATTAACCCAGGACCGATAGATACGAACTTTTTTGAAATAGCTGATCAATCTGGTACATATGTAAAAAATATGGGACGTTACATGTTAAAACCAACATATGTAGCAGAACAAATCGTAAAGGCGATGCAAACGAAAAAACGTGAAGTGAATTTGCCGAAGTGGATGGGAATGGGGCCTAAGCTCTATGCGTTGTTCCCTGGTTTATTTGAACGTGTAGCAGGAAAATCATTAAGTAAAAAATAGGAGATTTCCATATGGAAATCTCCTATTTTTTTTATTTTCCAGTCACATAATCGTAAACGGTATCCTCAATTGCCTCGTATACGTCAATTTCATTATTCGAATGAATAATCACTTGAATATGTTTTACTAACATTTCCTGATCCTCTTTTGATACAGGATTGCATTGATATTGCTGAAAACTTTTTATAATCATTTTCTCAATTAACTTTTCGTTCATATTTTTCCCCGCCTGTATGTACGTATGTATTGTTTTATTGTACTTGAAGTGAAATGAAAAAACTACCATGCACTATTCTTGTATAAAAATTCGGTTGAGTATATTGTTTTTCTAGTAAAATTAAGTTTTTTTAGTTTTAAAAATTTATAAATATTTAATTGACTCTATAAATATACAATATTATAATCATACTTAATCTAAAGAATCAATATGAGGAGGAACTTATGAAAGTCGCAATTATTGGAGCAACTGGATATGGAGGTATTGAATTAATTCGGTTATTAGAGCAGCATCCGTATTTTTCGATATCATCTCTCCATTCTTTTTCGCAAGTTGGTGAGTGTATAGCGAATGTATATCCACATTTTCGAAATATCCTTGTCCATACGTTACAAGAAATTGATGTGGAGGAGATAGAGAAGGAAGCAGAAATTGTATTTTTAGCAACCCCAGCAGGTGTATCGGCAGAATTAACTCCAAAATTATTACAGGTAGGTTTAAAAGTAATTGACCTATCTGGAGACTTTCGTATGATAGATCCCTCATCATATGAACTGTGGTATAAAAGGCCAGCTGCACAAGAAGAAATTCTTAGGAAAGCAGTATATGGGCTAAGTGAATGGAAAAGGTCTGAGGTTCAAAATGCAGATTTAATTGCAAACCCAGGATGTTTTGCTACAGCTGTATTATTAGCGATAGCGCCGTTAATGCGTAGCGGCATAATTGAAGAAGATTCCATTATTATTGATGCGAAATCAGGAGTATCTGGAGCGGGCAAAACGCCAACAACAATGGCTCACTTTCCTGAGTTATATGATAACTTACACATTTATAAAGTTAATCAGCATCAGCATATTCCTGAGATTGAGCAAATGCTTGCAGAGTGGAATAGTGAAATGAAGCCAATCACGTTTAGTACACATTTAATACCGATATCACGGGGGATTATGATTACACTTTATGCGAAAGTGAAAAAGGAAATGAAAATAGAGCAGCTTCAAAAATTGTATGAAGAAACGTATGAATACTCAGCTTTCGTTCGAGTTCGCTCTCATGGAGAATTTCCAAGTCTGAAAGAAGTAAGGGGCTCAAATTATTGTGATATTGGGGTAGCTTACGATGAAAGAACAGAAAGAGTTACGGTCGTTTCTGTTATAGACAATATGATGAAAGGTGCGGCTGGGCAAGCGATTCAAAACGCAAATGTATTAGCGGGATTGGAAGAGACAACAGGTTTACAGCATATGCCGCTTTATCCATAAGGGGGACATGATGATTAAAGTAGCGTCTATTACAAAATTAGAAAGTGGTTCAATTGTAACGCCGAAAGGCTTTTCGGCAATCGGTACTAGCAATGGTTTGAAAAAGGAGAAAAAGGATTTAGGTGCAATCGTTTGTGACGTACCAGCATCGTGCGCCGCTGTTTATACAACAAATCAAATACAAGCAGCACCCCTGCAAGTAACGAAAGATAGTATAGCAACTGAAGGGAAATTACAAGCAATTATCGTTAATAGCGGAAATGCAAATGCTTGTACAGGAATGAAAGGTTTGCAAGACGCTTACGAGATGCGCGCATTAGGGGCAGAACATTTTGGGATGAAAGAAAATTACGTTGCGGTCGCTTCAACTGGTGTAATTGGAGTACTATTACCGATGGATAGCATTCGCAAGGGAGTTACATCTCTTATACCGACAAAAGAAGTAAGTGAAGCTCATTCTTTTTGTGAAGCAATTTTAACGACGGATCTTATAACGAAAGAAACTTGTTATGAGATGATTATTGATGGAAAAGAAGTGACTATCGCTGGTGTTGCTAAAGGTTCAGGAATGATTCATCCGAATATGGCAACGATGCTTAGTTTTATTACAACAGATGCCAATATAGAGCATGAAGTATTGCAAACAGCATTATCACAAATTACGAATCATACATTTAACCAAATTACGGTAGATGGAGATACTTCTACAAATGATATGGTCATCGTTATGGCAAGTGGATTGTCGGAAACGAAACCAATCAATATGGAACACACAGATTGGGAAACTTTCGTATTTACTTTACAGAAGGTATGTGAAGATTTAGCAAAAAAAATTGCACAAGATGGTGAAGGTGCTACGAAGTTAATAGAAGTAAATGTGCTAGGGGCTAAAGCGAGTGAAGAGGCAAAGAAAATTGCAAAGCAAATAGTTGGTTCAAGTCTTGTGAAAACCGCAATACACGGTGAAGACCCAAATTGGGGGCGAATTATTAGCAGTATTGGACAAAGTGAAGTAACGATTAATCCAAATACAATTGATATTACTCTTCAATCTATCGTTGTGCTAAAAAATAGTGAACCTCAAATATTTTCTGAAGAGGAAATGAAAAAGAAATTAAAAGAACATGAAATTATTATTGATGTGTATTTACATGTAGGAAAAGAGACCGGATCAGCTTGGGGATGCGACTTAAGTTATGATTATGTAAAAATAAACGCTTGTTATCGTACATAAGGAGAGAGAAGATGAGTGATTATATCGTAATTAAATGCGGCGGTAGCATGTTGGATCAATTAAATCATGTGTTTTTTGGTTGTATAAAGAAATTGCAACAGAAGTATAAGGTAGTGATTGTCCATGGTGGTGGCCCAGAAATTGATGCCAAATTAAAAGAGTGTCATATCAAAGTGGAAAAAAGAGATGGATTACGAGTAACACCAAAAGAAGTGAGGGATGTTGTTCAAATGGTGCTATGTGGTAGTACAAATAAAAAGTTTGTAATGAATTTACAAAAGAATAATTTACTGGCCGTAGGGCTTTCAGGGTGTGATGGTAATTTACTTCAAGTTCAACCTGTCAGCGAAGAAATAGGATATGTAGGAGAGGTAAGTTATGTAGAAACAACCTTATTAAAAAAATTAATAGATATGAATTATATTCCTGTTATTGCCCCAATCGGAATAAATGGTAATGAGGTGTATAACATAAATGCGGATACTGCTGCAGCTGGGATTGCGGATGCGCTATCCGCAAAAGAACTTATTTTCATTACAGATGTAGATGGGATATTACATGAAGGGAAATTGGTAAAGAAAACAGATGAGTCTGAGATTGCAACTTTTATAGAAAAAGGTGTTATTACAGGCGGGATGATTCCGAAAGTACAGGCGGCACTTACATCATTAAAAATGGGAGTACAAAAGGTAAGTATTGTGAATGGTACAAAGGATTTTACTGAGGTCACAGGCGAGTGTATCGGAACGACGGTAACGAAAGGCGTGAGTATCGTATGACGAGTCATCTTTTTCAAACGTATGGAAGAAGAAACGTTGAGTTTGTAAAGGGGAATGGAACGAAAGTTATTGATAAACATGGTAAGCAATATGTAGATTTCACTTCCGGTATTGGAGTATGTAATTTAGGACATTGTCATCCTACTGTTGTAAAGGCGGTTGAAAAGCAACTTGGAGACATATGGCATATATCGAATTTATTTACAAACTCCTTACAAGAAGAGGTTGCATCGTTAGTAACAGAAAATACAGCATTAGATTATGTGTTTTTTTGTAATAGCGGGGCAGAGGCGAATGAAGCAGCTTTAAAGCTAGCTCGTAAGCATACTGGAAAATCTCTAGTCGTAACATGTGAGCAGTCTTTTCACGGTAGAACATTTGGAACGATGAGTGCAACAGGTCAAGATAAGGTGAAAGAAGGGTTTGGTCCACTACTTCCGTCTTTTTTACATATCCCTTTTAACGATATACAAGCATTAGAGGAAGTAATGAATGAAGAAGTTGCGGCAGTAATGATAGAAGTTGTTCAAGGAGAGGGCGGAGTCATACTAGCTGATTCGTTTTTTTTGAAAGAAATCGAAATATTATGTAATAAGTACGGTTCTCTATTTATTATAGACGAAGTACAAACGGGTATAGGAAGAACCGGAACACTATTCGCTTACGAACAAATGGGAATAAAACCTGATATCGTTACTATCGCTAAGGCTCTTGGAAATGGTATTCCCGTTGGAGCAGTAATTGGTAGGAAAGAACTGGGCTCTTCTTTTAATGCGGGATCACACGGTTCAACTTTTGGAGGGAATTATATTGCAATGACTGCTGCGAAAGAAGTGTTACAGGTAAGCAAGGAACCATCCTTTTTAAAAGACGTACAGGAAAAGGGCGAATACGTATTAAAGAGATTGCAAGAAGAGTTATGTCATGTCGAATGTATTCAAAATATTCGTGGCAAGGGGCTTATGATTGGAATCGAATATAAGCATGAAGTTTCAAATTTTATAGAACAACTTGAAAAAGACGGGCTACTCGTATTACAAGCAGGGCCGAATGTCATAAGACTATTACCGCCACTCATTGTAACGAATGAAGAGTTAGAACAGGCAGTATATATGATAAAAAAAGTAGTTTGTACAAAAAACGTATCAATCATATAAGGGGGAAATTTCATGTCAACTGTACAAGTACCGAAATTAAATACGAAAGATCTTTTAACACTAGAAGAATTAACGAAAGAAGAAATTATTTCTTTAATTGAGTTCGCTATATATTTAAAAAAGAATAAGCAAGAGCCTTTATTACAAGGTAAAATATTAGGGCTTATCTTTGATAAACATTCAACTCGTACTCGTGTATCTTTTGAAGCAGGAATGGTACAGCTCGGAGGACATGGAATGTTTTTAAGTGGGAAGGAGATGCAAATCGGAAGAGGAGAGACCGTTTCTGATACTGCGAAAGTACTGTCTCATTATATTGATGGGATTATGATACGTACATTCTCACACGCGGATGTAGAAGAGTTGGCAAAAGAATCGAGCATTCCTGTTATTAATGGATTAACGGATGATCATCATCCTTGTCAAGCATTAGCAGATTTAATGACGATATATGAAGAAGTGAATACATTTAAAGGAATTAAATTGGCTTTTGTAGGTGATGGGAATAATGTGTGTCATTCGTTACTGTTAGCGAGTGCAAAAGTCGGAATGAATATGACTGTGGCAACACCCGTAGGGTATGAACCGAATGAGGAAATTGTTAAAAAAGCGTTAGCGATTGCTAAAGAAACAGGCGCTGAAATTGAAATTTTGCATAATCCTGAATTAGCGGTACAGGAAGCAGATTTTATTTATACTGATGTTTGGATGAGTATGGGGCAAGATGGAGAAGAAGAGAAATATACTTTATTTCAACCTTATCAAATCAATAAAGAACTTGTTATGCATGCAAAGCAAACATATCGTTTCTTACACTGTTTACCTGCTCATCGTGAAGAAGAAGTAACAGGAGAAATTATTGATGGACCACAGTCTATCGTTTTTGAGCAAGCTGGTAATCGATTACATGCTCAAAAAGCATTATTAGTAAGTTTATTTAATAATGTAGAAGAACCTTCCTAAAAGGAAGGTTTTTTATATTAAAATGTCGGATGTATATTTGGTTAATCATTTTTATATCATTTATAATAGAAAGAGAAAACTAAATTTGTTATTCAGTGCGTGTAAGGACATACTACATATAAAATATAGTTAAAGAGATGATGAGAGTGAAAACAACTAAGCAAACATATTCGTTTTTTCAGCGGATGTGGAGAATATTAAAGTTTCAATATTATAAGTTGCTTCGATCGCCAGAAGGAGCAAAGAAAGTGTCGTTAGGTTTTGCTATTGGTTTTGGTTTAGAAATGTTAGTAATTTATACAGCATCGCTCGTATATGTAATATTTTATCCAATCGTTCGATTAGCAAAAGGATCATTTCCTGCTGCAGTTATTGGCAATATTATTGGGAAAATATCGTTTCTCCCAGTGTTTTTATTTCCGCTTGCGTATGCGCTAGGGAAAATGATTTATCCATTTCATGTACAACAAATACATCATGAACCATTTACGATATCGGACTTGTTTTCAAGTCACATTTTTACGATGTTAAAGAGCTTATTACAGAGTGAAGTATATGTATTAATTGGAATGACAATTTTAGGAGTTGTATTCGGTGTAGTTTCATATTTCGTTGTGCATTATTTATATGAAAAGAATCGTAAGTTACGTTTGAAGAACAGAAAGAAAAAAGTGAGAGAACCACTTGTACAAATATAAAGAATGGCACATTCATTTTCTCCTTTGAATATGTTTAAGAAAAAGGGGGAGAGAATGGATGTATTATTACTATGTACCTCAAGTATACCCATATATAAATTATTATCCGGTAAACGATCTGAGACAGCAAGTTGGAGTGTATCAACAGCAACAATTTCAGCAATTGCCACAAATACCACCACAACAATCGACGCAAGATCAAAAACCATATTTAACGACATGGCCATATTCAAATGTATACTACGGTAATTATTATGAATCATAAAGCTGCTTCTATTTAGAAGCAGCTTTATGCGTTTGTTTTCAAAATTAAATTTTGAATGGTTTGAAGAGATTGAATGAGCTTTTCGCGCTCTTCCTCAGATAATGTTTGGAAATTTTCTTTTAGTTTGTCTAAAATGAATTGCTGATACTGATTTACTAATAATTTCCCTTCAGCTGTTAGAGAAATTAAAATGACCCGTCGATCTTTTTCGCTATAATGACGCTCTATTAGTTCCTCTTGAATAAGTTTGTTTAATAGAGGTGTCATGTTAGGCCTTGAAATCGCTAGCCGCTTGCCGATTTCGGAAACTGCTAATGTGCCATTTTCATGCAAAAGTAGTAATACTTGTGTATGTGATGGCGGCATATGTCTTTGAGAAGAAAATTCTCCAGGAAGCATAAATTTGCGATAAAAAAGAGGCACTAGCGAAAGAAGATGATCAACAATACGTTCCCACTCGCGTGATTCCATATAAAGGCCCCCTTCCACTTTCATTGTAACAAAAAAGACATGGTATAAAAATAGAATTGTTTCACAGCAGCTTTAATATTTGTAGGATAACACTTGCTTTGTAAATGTATTAGCAATAATCGCATAGCCGTTATCATTTGGGTGCACTTGGTCAAATAGTAAATCTTTTTTATCATTCGATATTAATTTACGAATTGGTAAAACGATAGACGGTTGATTTGCTTTTGAAATGGAATAAACGGATTCATTCCATCCGTCTAAAAACATGTCTGCATAACTTGCGATGGAGTCATCGAGTTGTAACGGGTTATAGAGTTCTGAGAGAATGAGTAAAGCGTTCGGATTTTGATCTCGAACTGTCTTTACAATAGTTTTTATATCCGCTTCAAAATGAGCTTTTTCTTTATTTAACATTTTAATACCATCTATAACACCGACATCACGATTTAAGCGAAATAAATTATTTCCTCCAATATTAATCGTAATTATATTTGCAGCTCTAATTTTTTGCTTTACATCTTCTGATTGAACTTTTTTAGCGAGACGATCTGTAGTAAGGCCGTTTATCCCAAGATTTTCTACTGTAATTGGTTTATGAATTTGTGCTTCTATTTGTCTGGAAGCTAATTCAGCAAATCCACCTTGTGTCGATCCATATCCTTTAGCGAGTGAATCACCTAATACGAGGTGATAAAAGGAGTCGTTTGTTTGCTTATCAATCCAACTTGGAGCAGGTGTTTTCTCTGTTTTGTCTTCAGGTTCGTTTTGTTTTGTCTCATCGTTCTTTTCAAAATTAGAATAAGAAATGATTAGAAGGAGGAGACAAACAACTATTAAGATGACTTTTTTCATAAATTCATCCTCCTTGTAATTGGTAATTGTATCATATTCAGCAGTATTAGCAATGTAAGGGCATATTATATGTTTATGAAAAGTTTACAATAACTTTACAGAAAATTTGTTGAAGTTTGTCAAAAAATATTGACGATACGAAAGAGTTTTATATATGATAATGTCAGATAAGGTGAAATGCTACTTAGTGGGAGCTTTATCTCCCGTTAATTGTTAGTCTTCATCAATCGAGCGTTTAAGGGGACTACTCGTTAGCGCAGGATGAAATGAAAATCGTGTCTCTAATAGAAGAAAAAAGGTATGTGATTATGGACCGATAGGGATTCATTTCATTATTTCTGGTAATTGTATAAGGGGGATTTTTTGTGAAAAAGTCAAAAAAAATGCTAGCTGGAGCAACTCTTGCTATAGGTGTAATAGCGCCGCAAGTACTGCCAACAACAGCTCATGCGGATGAGAATACTGGGGAGAGTACAGTTAACTTACGAATTCTAGAAACATCAGATATTCACGTTAACTTAATGAATTACGATTATTATCAAACGAAAACAGATAATAAAGTAGGTCTCGTGCAAACGGCAACACTTGTTAATAAAGCACGTGAAGAAGCGAAGAACTCTGTCCTATTTGATGATGGGGATGCATTACAAGGGACACCGCTTGGAGATTATGTAGCGAATAAAATAAACGATCCGAAAAATCCTGTGGATCCTAGTTATACACATCCATTATATCGTGTAATGAATTTAATGAAGTATGACGTCATCTCTCTTGGGAATCATGAATTTAACTATGGTTTAGATTATTTAAACAAAGTGATTAGTAAAACAAAGTTCCCGGTTATTAACTCGAACGTCTATAAAGATGATAAAGATAATAATGAAGAGAACGACCAAAATTACTTTAAACCATATCATATTTTTGAAAAAGAAGTAGAAGATGAATCAGGTCAAAAACAGAAGGTGAAAATTGGGGTAATGGGATTTGTTCCACCTCAAGTTATGAACTGGGATAAAGCAAATTTAGAAGGAAAAGTTAAAGCGAAAGATATAGTTGAAACAGCGAAGAAAATGGTGCCGAAAATGAAAGCGGAAGGTGCAGATGTTATCGTTGCACTAGCGCATTCTGGTGTTGATAAGAGTGGATACAACGTTGGCATGGAAAACGCATCGTATTATTTAACAGAAGTTACTGGTGTAGATGCAGTATTAATGGGACATTCACATACTGAAGTGAAGGATGTATTTAATGGTGTTCCAGTTGTAATGCCTGGTGTGTTTGGAAGTAACTTAGGTATTATTGATATGCAATTGAAAAAGGTAAACGGAAAATGGGAAGTACAAAAAGAGCAATCGAAGCCACAACTTCGTCCGATTGCTGATAGTAAAGGAAACCCATTAGTACAATCTGACCAAAATTTAGTTAATGAAATTAAAGATGATCATCAAGCGACAATTGATTATGTGAATACAGCTGTAGGAAAAACGACAGCGCCAATTAATAGTTATTTCTCATTAGTACAAGATGATCCTTCTGTGCAACTTGTGACAAATGCCCAAAAATGGTATGTCGAAAAGTTGTTTGCTGAAAATGGACAATATAGTAAATATAAAGGAATACCAGTTTTATCTGCAGGGGCACCATTTAAAGCAGGTGGCCGAAACGGTGCTACATATTATACGGATATTCCAGCTGGAACGTTAGCAATTAAAAACGTTGCAGATTTATATGTATATCCAAATACTTTATATGCTGTAAAAGTAAATGGAGCGCAAGTGAAAGAATGGCTTGAAATGTCTGCAGGTCAGTTTAATAAAATTGATCCAAAGGAAACGAAAGAACAGCCGTTAGTAAATATAGGCTATCCTACATATAACTTTGATATTTTAGATGGTTTAAAATACGAAATTGATGTGACGCAACCAGCGAAATACGATAAAGATGGAAAAGTTGTAAATGCAAATACGAATCGTATTATAAATATGACGTATGAAGGTAAGCCAGTAGCTGACAATCAAGAATTTATCGTCGCTACAAATAACTATCGTGGAAGTAGCCAAACGTTCCCAGGTGTAAGTAAAGGGGAAGTTGTATACCAATCACAAGATGAAACACGTCAAATCATTGTGAAGTATATGCAAGAAACACCAGTTATTAATCCAGCAGCCGATCAAAACTGGACATTTAAGCCGATTGTTGCAGATAAATTAAATACAACATTTGATTCTTCACCAAATGCACAAAAGTATATAAAGAAAGATGGGAAAATATCATATGTTGGACCATCTGAAAATGAATTTGCTAAATATGCAATTGATATAACGAAGAAGAACGATGGTGGAGAAAAACCAACAACACCACCAACAGGTGAAGGTAATAATGGAGGAAATCCAACGACACCACCAACAGGTGAAGGCAATAATGGAGGGAATCCAACGACACCACCAACAGGTGAAGGTAATAATGGAGGGAATCCAACGACACCACCAACAAATGAAGGTAATAGTGGAAACAATGCAGGATCTGGACAAACTACAACAGATGATCAAAATACAAAAGAAACAACGACAACTGTAAGTGAAAATAAAGAAGCTGACAAAGATGAACGTGATTTACCGAAAACAGGTGCAAGTGTTGCTTCTACAATTGGAGCGGGTCTTGCATTTGTTGGAGCGGGATTACTTATGTTATTTAGAAGAAAGAAAGCAAATAGATAGTAAAGTGTTGTATAAAAAAGGATTACCGCAATCGGTAATCCTTTTTTTACTTGTATATTATGAAACTGGTACTGCTTTTTCTTTTTTCCATGAAAGACCGAATCCAGTAAAGCCGACGATAATGGTTACAACTGGACAAGCTAAACAGAAGATTGCGTATGGCAGGTAATCGAATGTTGGAACGCTAAGGACGTTTGTTAAGAATACGCCACTTACACCCCATGGTACGAGTGGATTAATTACTGTACCAGCATCTTCTAGTACTCGTGATAAATTACGACGTTCTAAACCGACTTCATCGTATTTGTTAGCGAATGCTTGTCCTGTTAAAACGATTGACAAGTATTGTTCGCCGAGTAAGAAGTTTACACCAATTGCAGTTGAAGCAGTAGAAATAATTAAGCGTGTACTATTTTTAACAAAGCTAGAGATGATATTCATCAGCTGCGCGATAATACCCATCCCTTGTAGTAATCCTCCCATGCAAAGAGCTAGGAAAATAAGGGCAACGGACATCATCATACTTTGTAAACCGCCGCGAGATAATAAGCTATCAATATCTTTTATACCAGTTTTAGAAACGTAACCGTCCTGCATAATTTTCATTAAATCAGTTAGAGATGTACTAGGTTTGAAAATAAAGAGAATAATGATTCCTACTACGATTCCAGCAAGTAATGTTGGAACTGCTGGAACCTTTTTGAATGCGAATAGGAACAGTAATAAAATTGGAATAAGTGTAACGATAGAAATTGTTGCATTTTTTTCTAACGTGCTAATAAAGGATGTGAAATCAACATTGCCTCCAGATCCACTGCCTAAAATGAAATATGCAATAAAAGCAATAATGAAAGCTGGAACTGTCGTCCAAAGCATATTACGAATATGTTCAAATAAATCTACACCGGTTACAGCAGGAGCTAAGTTTGTTGTATCAGATAAAGGAGACATTTTATCCCCAAAGAATGCACCAGAAATAATTGCACCAGCGATAAGCGCTGGATCGTATCCAAGAGCACTACCCATGCCCATAAAGGCAAGTCCTACAGTTGCAGCAGTTGTAAATGCACTACCGATACTCGTTCCAACAATCGCACAAACAACAAAAACAGTTGGAACGAAAATTTTCGGAGATACAAGTTGGAAGCCGTATACCATTAAAGTTGGAATTGTTCCAGCTGCGATCCATACACTAATTAATACGCCTACAAGTAAGAAAATAAAAATAGATGGAATCCCCGCTGAAATACTACTGATCATCCCTTTTTCCATAGTAGACCAAGAGATTTTTTTCATAAACCCAAACGCTAATAAAATAACGATACCGAATAAAATCGGGATATGCGGTGAAACTTCTAATTGAATAACACTAAAACCAATACAGAAAAAGATAAAAATTGTTAAAAGAACAGATTCAATTTTTGAAACCATTGTTTTCCCCTCCTAATTAATCGAGAATAGTCTTTTTTATATAAAATTCGCCAATATTGTATATTTCCTTTTAAATTTTAGAATTTTTTGACAAATTACCGGTAATTTGTTAATACTTCTATATGATACGGAAATGATTGGATAAAAAAACGTCCCTGCATATAATTATGCAGGGACGAAGAAATCGCGGTACCACCCTAGCTTGTAAAATGAATGTATCACAAAATAAAGGGTCGTATGATATGCGTTAATAAAATAAAAAACGCCCCTGCAATATATGCAGGGACGAAAAATTCGCGGTACCACCCTAAATTGTGAAACAGTGTCGTTTCACCACTCTTTAGACATAACGGTCTATAACCGTCTTTCACTACTCCTTACGTTTCGTAAAAGAAGCTCCAGGGGGTAATTCATAATTCGCTCTGTACTGGTTCGCACCGACCACCAGCTCTCTGAAATCAGAAATCGAAATACTACTAAATCCTATCAACGCCGATTCATATGATGTTAATTAAATTTTTATCATATATTCATCATACATGTCAATAAAAATGTGTAATATTTTTTTAGGGAAATAAAGGAGATAGGTTTTAACATTGAAAAATGTGCGTTATAATGAATTCGAAAGGGGAGAAAAGAGTGAAGAAAAAACTAATTCTTTTTACCACCTTACTAGTCATTGGCGGAAGTGCTGGAATTTACACAGCTTTTGCAGCTGAATCAGAGCAGGTGAAGCAAAAGCAAATCCAGCAATCAGAAGTGAAGAAAGTGAAAGAAACGGAAGAGAAGAAGTCGATGGAAAAAGCAGCTGCGAAACTAGGAGTTTCTACTGATGAGAAAACAAAAGAGGAAATTACGAAAGAAGTAAACACAGCTAGATTTGAGAAGCGTCATGATTTATTAATTGAGCACGCAAAACAACTGGGAATTGATACAGAAGGAAAAAAAGATGAAGAGATTATTTTAGAAATCGGAAAGATACAGCATGGAAAGTAGAACAACTTATCGTATGATAAGTTGTTCTTTTTTAAGAACTTTTTAATTTAAAAATAATTGACAGTCTTTTGGATTTAATGTTAACTATATCTATAAACTAGTTAACATTAGGGGTGGCAATTGTGACTGTAAATAGTAATACGACTGAAAAATCATCTTATACATATGAAGAATTATCAGAGAAAAATAAAGCTTACGTATGGCACCCATTTACACAAATGAAAGATTATTTAGAAGAAGATCCTGTCATTATTGAACGTGGAGAGGGAAGAAAGCTATACGATGTAAATGGAAATGAATATTGGGATGGGGTTTCATCTATTTGGCTAAATGTTCACGGACATCAAGTGCCAGAATTAGATGAAGCAATTCGTGAGCAATTAAATAAAATTGCTCATTCTACTATGTTAGGACTTGCTAACGTTCCATCAATTTTATTAGCAGAAAAAATTATTGAGGTTGTACCAGAAGGATTGAAGAAGGTGTTCTATTCAGACTCTGGTTCTACAGCTGTTGAAATTGCAATTAAGATGGCTTTCCAATATTGGCAACATAAAGGGAAACCGAGAAAACAAAGATTTGTTACATTAAAAGAAGCATATCACGGTGATACGATTGGTGCTGTTTCAGTAGGAGCAATAGACTTGTTTCACCAAGTGTATAGTTCACTCTTATTTGAAGCAATTAAAATGCCGTATCCATATACATATCGTTCTCCTTATGGAGATAATAAGGAACAAATTGTAAAAAAACATTTAGAAGAAATGGAAGAAATGCTGAAAGAAAAACATGAAGAAATTGCAGCTATTATTGTAGAACCTTTAATGCAAGGTGCTGGCGGTATGATTACAATGCCGAAAGGATATTTAAAAGGGCTAAGGGATTTATGTACAACATATAATGTTTTATTTATTACGGATGAAGTAGCAACGGGATTTGGGCGCACTGGAAAAATGTTTGCATGTGAACATGAAAATGTGACGCCAGACATTTTAACCGCTGGGAAAGGTTTAACAGGTGGTTATTTACCGGTTGCAGTTACGGTAACGACAGACGAAATATATAATGCCTTCTTAGGAGAATATGAGGAACAAAAATCATTTTTCCATGGTCATAGTTACACAGGTAATCCGTTAGGGTGTGCAGTAGCAATTGCGAATCTAGAATTATATGAAAAAACAAATTTAATAGAAGATGTTGCACGTAAAACAGAATATGTAGCAAAGCAATTAGAAGCGCTCTTTGCATATAAACATGTAGGTGATATTCGTCAGTGTGGGTTAATGGTTGGTATTGAACTAGTGAAGAATAAGGAAACGAAAGAATCGTTTGAATGGACAGAAAGAGTCGGTGTGCAAGTATGTAAACGCTCAAGAGATCTTGGCATGATTTTACGACCGCTCGGTAACACGATTGTATTTATGCCTCCTCTTGCTTCTACAATTGATGAGATTGATGATATGTTACGCATTTTATATAAAGCAATCTCAGATGTTACGGAGGGAGAAGAATGAGCGGTTTTTTCATAACAGCAACAGATACTGAAGTTGGAAAAACTGTGGTTGCAGGTGCGTTAGCAGGTGTATATAGAGAGTTGGGATATAGCGTAGGGGTATATAAACCGTTGCAAAGTGGACATGTTGCATCAAACCCTGAGGGAGATGCAGCAAGATTAAAAGCATTATCGGGTGTACCGACAAAAGAAGCTGAAATTTGTCCTTATTCCATTGAAGAACCGCTTGCTCCGAGACTTGCGATGAAAAGAGCTGGAAGAGTCGTAAAGTTAAAAGACATTATGAGGCACTATGAAGAACTATTAAAAGAGTTTAATAGCGTATTTGTCGAAGGGGCAGGCGGGCTTGCAGTCCCATATACTGAAGATAGTTTAGTAATTGATTTCGCAAAACAATTACAGTTGCCTCTTATTATAGTAGCTCGCCCTACGCTAGGGACAGTAAATCATACTGTCTTAACAATTTCTTATGCACAGGCACACGGTTTAACAGTAGCAGGTGTAATTTTGTCTAGTTGTAAAGAATGTGACAAAGAAAGAGTGCAAGAAAATAAAGAAATGATTGAGGAGTTAAGTGGAGTACCAGTTTTAGGTTTATTACCATTTCTTGAAGGTGAATTTACTAGGGAAAAATTATTGGAATCAGCAAAAGAACATATTATGATTTCAAAATTAGAGGAGTTCATTCAAAATGAATCAAACGTGGCGCACACATCTTCAATCTAAATTACAACAATTACATGAGCAAGGACAGTATCGTAATTTGCATGTAACAGAGCAAGCAGAAGAGACGTGGCTTATTCGAGATAAAAAAAGGTTGTTAAATTTAGCATCAAATAATTATTTAGGATTAGCTGGGGATGAAAGATTAAAAGAAGCTGCTATTGCGTGTACAAAAAAATATGGAACTGGTGCGACTGCCTCTCGCCTCGTTGTAGGAAATTATCCATTGTATGAAGAGGTTGAGAGAAGTGTATGCAACTGGAAAGGTACTGAAAGAGCACTAATTGTAAATAGTGGATATACAGCAAATGTAGGTGCTATATCTGCTTTAGCCTGTCGTCACGATATTGTGTTTAGTGATAAATTAAATCACGCAAGTATTGTTGATGGAATTATATTAAGCGGCGCAGAACATAAAAGGTATCGTCATAATGATTTGGATCATTTAGAGAAGTTATTGAAAATAGCGTCACCTGAAAAGAGGAAATTAATCGTAACTGATACTGTTTTTAGTATGGATGGTGATACTGCATACTTGAGAGAATTAGTGCAGCTTAAGGAGAAATACGGGGCAATCATTATAGTTGATGAAGCGCATGCGAGTGGAATATATGGAATCGATGGAGCTGGGTTATCTCATATAGAAAAAGACATTGCTCAAAAAATTGATATACATATGGGGACGTTTAGTAAAGCTTTAGGGTGCTATGGTGCGTATTTGACAGGCGATGCAATTTATATAGAGTATTTACGAAATATGATGAGAAGCTTTATTTTTACTACAGCCTTACCACCAGGAATATTAGGGGCGATACGAAAAGCAATTGAAATTGTGAAAGAAGATAACGAAAGAAGAGAGAGTCTTATAGCGAATGGTGCATATTTCAGAACCCATTTACGAGAAGCTGGTTTTGATATTGGGAATAGCTCAACTCATATTGTACCGATTGTAGTCGGTTCAAATGAAAATGCTTTACGGTTTAGTAAAAGATTACAAGAGGTAGACATCGCAGCAATTGCAATTCGTCCACCGACGGTTCCAATTAATAGTTCCCGGGTCCGTTTTGCTGTTACGTCACAACATACAATAGCTGATTTAAAATGGGCCATTGACCAAATTATTCACATTGCGAAAGAAGAGGAGCTTTTCGTATGAAAGAGCTAAAGATTATTTTTATCCCTGGATGGGGAATGGAAGAAAATGTTTGGGATTTAGTACTTCCGTATTTCAAAGAATATCCTGTTCAATGCATAGATTGGCGTAACGTGAAAGAGATAGGCGAGTTTGCGGAACGAATAATAGATGTAGCGCATGATGAAAATGTAATTTTAGTTGGATGGTCATTAGGAGCTTTAGCGGCAATTCAAGCCTATAAAAAGATTAAGGCAAAAGGTATCGTATTAATTGGTGGTACTGCTAAATTTACAAATACGAGTGACTATACAAGTGGATGGAATTCTTTGCATGTAGAACGGCTGAAAAAGAATTTGGTGGGGAAGAAAGAAGATACGCTCAAGCGGTTCTATGAAAATATGTTTACGAAAGATGAGTTGAAAGAGAATAAATGTTTTGAAGATATTGTAAAACATTTTAAAGGGGATTCTATTCAGTCTTTACAATTAGGTTTGGATTATTTAATAGAAACAGATATGAGAGGAGAGCTGAAAGAAATTCAAGCACCTATACTATTTATTCATGGAGAGCAGGATGTAATATGTCCATTGTCTGCTGCTCATAGTATGGCGGACAATACAAATGTAACACTCAAGGTAGTAAGTGAGGCAGGACACGCATTATGTATAACGAATTTTGAATATTGTGCAAATGAGGTAATTCAATTTGTAGAGGGGATACGACATGATCAACAAAACGTTACTGCAAAAACGGTTTAACGTGGCAGCTGTATCTTACGATCAATATGCAAATGTACAAAAAAAGATGGCACATTCATTACTTTCTACATTGAATCGACGATATAGTGCAAATTCATCGATACGTATTTTAGAACTTGGATGCGGGACAGGTTATGTCACAGAGAAATTATCAAACTTATTTCCAAAAGCGCATATTACAGCTATTGATTTTGCTGAAAGTATGATTGCGGTTGCGAAAACTAGACAAAATGTAAAAAATGTAACGTTTCACTGTGAAGATATCGAACGATTACGATTAGAAGAATCATATGATGTCATTATTTCAAATGCTACATTTCAATGGCTAAATGATTTAAAACAAGTGATTAGAAATCTATTTCATCATTTGTCTACAGATGGGATACTACTCTTTTCAACGTTTGGACAAGAAACTTTTCAAGAGCTTCACAATTCGTTTCGGAGGGCGAAAGAAGAAAAAAATATACGAAATGAAATAGTGATAGGTCAACGTTTTTATTCGAAAGATCAGTTACGCCATATATGCAAGATAGAAACAGGGAATGTACATGTTTCTGAAACATGTTACATAGAGAGTTTTGCAGAAGTTAGAGAGTTTCTGCATTCTATTCGAAAAGTAGGAGCGACCAATAGTAATGAAGAATCATATTGCCAAAGTCCCTCACTCTTTCGTGCGATGCTTCGTATATACGAAAGAGACTTCACGGGAAATGAAGGGATAATGGCAACGTATCATGCTTTATTTACGTATATAACAAAAGAGGGGAAGAGATGAAATGAAACAAGTACAAACAAAAAGGGATTGGAAAAAACTTGCATACGACGTAGTAGAAGAGAAAATGATTACGAAAGAAGATGCAATAGCAATATTAGAAGCTGATGATACAGAAGTTTTAGAAATTATGAATGCAGCCTACATCATTCGTCATCATCATTTTGGTAAGAAAATAAAATTGAATATGATTATTAATACGAAATCTGGCTTATGTCCTGAAGATTGTGGGTATTGTTCACAGTCTATTATTTCAGAAGCACCAATTGATAAATATGCATGGTTAACGCAGGAGAAGATTGTAGAAGGAGCACATGAAGCAATTCGCCGTAAAGCGGGTACATATTGTATTGTAGCATCTGGCCGTCGCCCGACAGATAAAGAAGTAAATCACGTAATTGGGGCTGTGAAGGAAATTCGTGAAACGACAGATTTGAAGATTTGTTGCTGTTTAGGTTTCTTAAACGAAGATCAAGCAGGACGCTTAGCAGAAGCTGGTGTTCATCGTTATAACCACAACTTAAATACACATGAAAACAATTATGAAAGCATTTGCTCAACTCATACGTATGACGATCGTGTTGATACGGTTCAAAAAGCGAAACAAGCTGGTATTTCACCATGCTCTGGGGCGATTTTTGGAATGGGAGAAACAATTGAAGAACGTGCTGAAATAGCATTTGAATTACAACGTATAGATGCAGATTCTATTCCGTGTAATTTCCTCGTTGCTGTAAAGGGCACACCGCTTGAAGGACAAAAAGAGTTAACACCTGTAGAATGTTTAAAAGTATTGGCGATGATGCGTTTCGTAAACCCAACAAAAGAAATTCGTATTTCAGGAGGTCGCGAAATTAATTTACGTTCTGTACAGCCACTCGGCTTATTTGCAGCAAACTCTATTTTTGTCGGGGATTACTTAACGACAGCTGGACAAGAGCCAACTGCAGACTGGGGTATGATTGAAGATTTAGGATTTGAGATTGAGGAATGTGCACTATAAGATAGAGGAAAAAGCAAACTTGTAAAAGAGTTTGCTTTTTTTGTAAATAAAATGTAATAAAAGGCTATTATCACTTGATACGAATGGGTTTTGAGTGAGAAAAAGAATTTTTGCAGACGAATTTTCCAAGCCCTAGTTGTACATAGTAAATATGTATTTTATATTGGGTTGGAGGATTTTACATGCACAAATACATATTAGCGATTATGACCTGTCTAATTTTAATAAAAGCAATAAGTACTGATCCAGTTAAGGCCGCTGAAAATCCTGAACAAAAAGAGATGCAACAAAGAATTGAACAACATTTTCGAACGAAAGCTGAACATTTTGGATTGAAAACGGAAGGGAAAGATTTAAAGGAAGTACGAAAAGAAATTACTATTATAGAAGAAGCGAAAAAAAGAGAGAATGTATGGAGAACAGCGCAAGCACTTCGTATAAAGACAGAAGGAAAAACGATGAATGAATTAATAAAAGATGTACGAAAAAAAGCGAAAAAATAAAAAGAGGCCGCAGCCTCTTTTTTTATGCCCATTGTTTTGATAAGTGAGCCATTTCAATGGCAGCAACGGCTGATTCATATCCTTTATTACCAGCTTTCGTACCTGCACGTTCAATCGCTTGTTCAATTGTTTCTGTCGTTAATACACCGAAAATAACAGGGATGTCAGTTTGTAGTGATAAAGACGCAACACCTTTTGCTACTTCATTACAAACGTAATCGTAATGTGTAGTAGCTCCACGGATTACAGTACCTAAAGTAATAACAGCATCATACTTTCCGCTACTGGCCATCTTTTTAGCGATTAAAGGAATTTCAAATGCACCAGGAACCCAAGCGACATCAATATCATTTTCTTCTACGCCGTGACGTTTTAATCCGTCTAAAGCGCCGCCAAGTAATTTACTTGTAATAAATTCATTAAAACGTCCAACAACAACCCCAACTTTTAATCCTGTACCAACTAAATGACCTTCGAATACCATAATAAATCTCTCCTTTGATTATAAGTTTAATAAATGTCCTAATTTGTTTACTTTCGTTTGTAAATATGTTTTATTCTCTTCTTTTGTTGGCATTTGCAACGGTACACGCTCGACTACTTCTAAATCGTAACCTTGTAAGCCAGCAATTTTTCTTGGATTATTCGTTAATAATCGTAAACTTTGTAAGCCTAAATCTTTTAATATTTGAGCGCCGATACCATAATCACGAAGGTCAGCAGGGAAGCCGAGTTTTTCATTTGCTTCTACAGTATCGAATCCTTCTTCCTGCAATTTATAAGCGCGAAGCTTATTAAGAAGCCCGATGCCTCGTCCTTCTTGTCTCATATAAAGAAGAACACCTTTTCCTTCACGCTCAATTTGAGCAAGTGCTGCATGGAGTTGTGGTCCGCAATCACAGCGACATGAACCGAATACATCTCCTGTTAAACATTCAGAATGAACACGTACAAGCACCGGTTCACCTGTTGAAATATCACCTTTTATGAGCGCAATATGTTCTTTCGTATCTAATGAGTTAGAATAGCCAATTGCTTGGAAAGTACCGAAATCTGTAGGTAAGGTAATTTCCACTTCTCTCGTCACAAGTGTTTCATGATGGCGGCGATAAACAATTAAATCTTCTATCGTAATCATTTTTATATCAAATTGTTTTGCGCACTGTAGTAAATCAGGTACACGTGCCATCGTACCGTCCTCATTAATAATCTCGCAAATGACACCAGCAGGTTCTGCTCCGCAAAGTTTTGCTAAATCGACAGCAGCTTCTGTATGACCTGAACGGCGAAGGACACCGCCTTCTTTTGCGATTAATGGAAAGATATGTCCAGGTCGATTGAAATCAGCACCTTTAGATGCAGGGTTTAACAATTCTTGTATCGTAGTTGCACGTTCGTGAGCGCTAATCCCTGTTGTTGTAGAAACATGATCAATGCTCACTGTAAACGCAGTATGATGTGAATCTGTATTATGAGATACCATTGGTTCTAATTGTAGGCGCTCTGCGTACCCTTCCGTAATCGGTACGCAAACGAGGCCGCGACCATGTGTAATCATAAAATTAATTGTTTCTGGCGTAATATACTCTGCTAAAGCGATAAAATCGCCTTCATTTTCTCGGTTTTCATCGTCGCATACGATAACGACTTTTCCTTGTTTTAAATCTTCTAGAGCTTCTTCAATACGATGAAACATTATGTTTCCCCCTTATAGAAATCCGTTTTCTTGTAAAAAGCTTTCGGACATTGACCCCGTTCGTTTTACAGGTTTAGAAATAAAGCGTTCGATATATTTACCAATCATGTCACACTCAATGTTTACGATATCTCCGGCATTCTTTTCTCCGATGACAGATTCGCTTACTGTGTGTGGGATGAGTGAAATTGTTATGGAAGATTCGTCTATATCAAATATCGTTAAACTCGTTCCATCAACAGCAACGGATCCTTTATGCAAACAATAGCGTAGCAATTCATCGGAAATTGCTATTTTGTAATAGACGGCATTGTAATGTTGTTTTTTAGTTAAAATTGTCCCGATGCCATCGATATGTCCTGAAACGAAATGTCCACCAAAGCGCCCGTTTGCAGCCATGGCCCGCTCTAAATTTACTTTAGAGTGTGATTTAAGCAGGCGAAGTGATGTTGATTTCATCGTTTCAGGCATTGCATCAACTGTAAATGAAGTAGTTGTAAAGCTCGTTACAGTTAAGCAAATCCCGTTAACCGCGATACTATCACCTAAATGGACATCAGATAAAATTTTATTTGCATGGATCGTTAATTTCATCGCTTCTCCGCTTTGTTGCATGTTTGTGATCGTTCCTAATTCTTCTACAATTCCTGTAAACATTTCGTCACCTCATTTCGGGCAGTCGCAACAATTTTGATATCATCGCCAATTTGTTTCATCTCTTGAATTTTCAAGGAAAGCGAATCTTGTAATTTTGAAAAACCGTTTCCTCCAAAAAGAGTAGGAGCACCTTTCCCGCCAATTAATTTCGGGCTTATATAGGTTACAATTTCATTGAAATTGTTTGTTTGTAAGAAACTTGCATGAACAGTTTGTCCACCTTCGATGAAGAGAGACAGGATTTGTTTTTCACCGAGTAGATCTAAAACATCTTGAATTTCAATTTGCTTCGTTTTCATTTGGAATATCGCTATATTTTTAGATTCATAAGAAGCTATTTTCTCTTTATTTACATCCTTACCTACAATAATCCATGTCGGTGCTAAAGTATCTGTTATGACATGAGAAGATGGTGGCGTTCGTAAATGGGTATCTAAAATAACGCGAATAGAATGTTTCCCGCCATTTGGAATTCTTGTTGTTAAATGTGGATTGTCGGCTATAACTGTATTCACTCCAACAAGAATTGCATCATGTGTATGGCGATATTGGTGAACGTCAGCGCGTGCTTCTGCACCAGTAATCCACTTACTTTCACCAGTTACAGTGGCTGTTTTGCCGTCTAAGCTCATCGCGGTCTTTATCGTGACAAATGGGCGTTTCGTTTTCATGTAGTGAAAAAAGTAGCGATTTAATAAAACTGCTTCCGTTTCAAGAACACCCGTAGTTACTTCGATTCCTGCCTCTTCTAATTTCTTTTTTCCATTACCAGAAACGAGCGGGTTGCAATCAAGGGTAGCAATGACAATGCGCTTAACTCCCTTTTCGATGAGTAATTCACAGCAAGGTGGTGTTTTTCCAAAGTGGCTACACGGCTCAAGTGTTACATAGACGGTAGCGTTTATGGCTTTCTCACCAGCCATATGAAGGGCATGAACTTCCGCGTGTTCTTCACCAGCACGTAAATGAGCGCCCATTCCGACAATTTTTCCATCTTTTACCACAATGGCACCAACCATAGGATTCGGACTCGTTTGTCCTGATGTCCCCTTAGCTAATTGCAAGGCAATCCTCATATATTCTTGATCAGTCATTCTCTTCACCTCTCCTAAAAAAATCAAAAAACCCCAAGGATTTAATATCCTTGGGGTTTGGGAGACGTGATTTCTAGAATTATAGTTCGAATACGAAAGTACAGGAAAGAAACCTAGCGATGATTGACATTTTTGCGTAAGGAAAAAACCTAGCAAAATATCGAATTTTTTAAACGCTAGTTGTCTCTTTTTTATTTCAGTATAAAAAATGAGTATAGAAAACTAAACATATATATAAATTCAAAATGAATGTATAAAAATATGCATACTGAAATAAAAGTGTATTCACTATATAAAAAACTAGAAACATATCCTTCTCCCATCCAGACTATACTGTCGGCCCTAGAGTTTCACTAGATCCACCGTTTTCGAGTTGAAAACGGGTCACGGACTTAGAAGTTTTCACTTCATCACCGCCGGTTGGGAATTTCACCCGACCCCGAAGGATGCTGTTTGGTCAAATTATAGCACAAAAAAGAAAAAAGGCTAGCAAAAAATATTTGAATGTGAAGAATTGTGTGAAAATACATGGAGATTGAAATGGAGACAAAAGTGTTAAAAATGTTGTTAGGAAAAGGAATATCCAGACTTTGATTAAAAGAAAAAACATGCACAAAAAATGTGCATGTCACATACGAAATTACTTTGCCTCTGGTGCTCTAACAACAGATTCGAATTTACCTTTATGCGAAGCATCGCAATAAGGCATATTTTTTGATAAACCACAACGGCATAAAGAAAATGCTGGTTTTGCTGGGAATACATTCCCTTGTGAGTCGACTAATTCCACGTCCCCTGTAACGCGAAAAGAGCCATTATCATTTACTTTAATTTGTACTTTTGCCAACGCTATCCCTCCTTCCCAAACGCTTAATTTCATCATATAATCAAGGGAAGCACTTGACAATATAAAGTGAAACTTTAATTAGTGGAGGGGGTTCATTCCACTGATTATTAGCCTTCACCAATCGGGCGATTACGGGCAGTTAATCTCCCGCCTAACTTCTTTGCTTTAGCCGAATTTTGAGATGGGAGTCTCACTGCCCGTTAACGCGGGATAAAAAGAGCACTTTCTTTGGGAGAGAAGAGAGTGTTATAATGTTTTTTATAACTGACTAGAGTAAGGTGACGAAAGATGGATAAACAATTACTTACATTACGAAATATTGCAAATGAGCGCACGTGGGCATCATTTTTGAATGATAATCATCCATATAGTTTATTGCACTGGTCGATTGCCGGTGTAGGACAAGAAGCGAAGGATGTTTGGTTACTTCAAGATGAGGTAACGTTTCAAACGACAGAATTTCCAACGCTAGATGAAGCTGTGCAATGGATTTCTGAAAACATGGAACAAGTTACAGACGTTTTATCGCAATGAAAAAAACAGGCTTATGCAAGCCTGTTTTTTGTTTCTTTTACGTATGTGTTCAAAAATTGATCAAGAGCTGCTTCATACTCCTCTTTATTTTCGTTATAAGAGCAAGCGTGTGCACCGTGTTCTGCAATATAAAGTTGTTTATTATTTTCTTTTGCTTCATATAGAGCTTTTGTCATATCGGCTAAAATATAATCGTCATCTTTACTATGAATAAAGAGAACGGGATTGTTAATGTTTTTTATACAGTCGATTGGTGAAACTTCACGAATTGTATACCCGTCACGAACTTTTAAAAAAGCATTTGCTAATGGTAATAAAGGCCATTTGGGTAAATGGAATTCAACCTTTAAGCGGTGCTGTAATTGCCCATAGAAATCAGAAAAAGGACAATCTGCAATATAGAAATCAGCACCATCTTCTACAAGTCCTGCGTATTGAAGTAGTGTTGCAGCGCCCATAGATTCACCATGAATACCGAGTATTATATTTGTGCCAAAACGACTTTTTAGCCAGTCAACTACTGATTTTAAATCATGTTTTTCATAGTATCCATAGCTTGTTGTTTTTCCTCCGGTTTTACCATGACGACGATGATCATAAATAAGGACATTAAATCCTCTGCTTAAAAATAAGTTTGCATATTTTACAGAGTTCATTTTGTTTACAGTTACGCCGTGACAAAAAACCATAAACTTGTTGGAATGACCTGCAGGAATGTAATATCCATGAAGATCATATCCGAATTGCGAAGGGATATGAATTTCTTCTTTATGAAGAGCGTCAAAATCTTCTATACGAAAATGTTTTTTCGATTCTCTTTCTAGAACTTCTTCCTCTGTTTTTTTCTTCAAGTACATCACTTTATTTGTAAAGAAAATCCCAAGGGCAGTTATCGCACCTAGTATAGTAAACAATGCTGCAAAAAAACGTTTCATACTTTACCTCATCCTCCAAATACCGTTACATGTGATACACTTACATTGTATCACAAGGATAGAAAAGGAGAGAAATAGGAAATGGTGCATATAAAAAAAATTACATCAACAATGAAAGAAAAAATCCGAATGTTCATGTGTGAAAACTGGGGGAGCTCATTGATGGTTTCGCGTGGTAAGGGGCATCAGTTAGAAGAGCTACCAGGATTTGTTGCGTTTTTAGATGACAGAATAATCGGAATTATAACGTATGAAGTGACTGGGAATTTGTGTGAAATTGTATCGTTAGATAGTTTTGAAGAAAGGAAGGGGATCGGGACGAAGCTTGTGGATTGCGTATTGCAAGTTGCTCAAGAAGCACAGTGCCAAGGAGTTTGGCTCATTACAACAAATGATAATATGAACGCGTTACGCTTTTATCAAAAACGTAATTTCATGATGACAAATTTATATGTAAATGCAGTAGAAGAGGCGCGAAAAATAAAGCAAGAAATTCCGCGCATTGGATATGATAATATCCCGATTTTACATGAAATTCAGATGGAGTATCGTTTATTGAAATGATGTAACAATTTTCAGAAATATAAGTTATTAATCTTGACGAATACTGTAATTTAAGTTACCTTAAAATTGTAATCTATTACCATATTAAGGGGTGACGATGTGGCAACTATACGTGATGTTGCAAAATTGGCAGGTGTTTCAGTCGCAACCGTTTCACGAGTTATTAATGAAAAAGGATACGTTCATGACGAAACAGTAAAACAAGTAAAGGAAGCAATTGAGGAATTACGTTATAGGCCAAACAGTGCAGCAAAGCCATTATTTAAAGAGAATTCAACAATCATTGCATTACTTGTAGAGAATTTATGTAACCCATTAAACATCACTTTGCTACATTGTATTGAGGAAATAGCATATAAAGAAGGCTATCAAATAATCGTTTGTAATATAGAGAATAAAGATAGATACATACATATGTTGAAGCAAAATAACGTTGCAGGTGTTATTTTGACAAAATCAGTTTTTAAAAGTCTAGGGAAAATCGAATTCCCATTTGTTGTGATGGAGGAAAAACAACCTCTTACAAATCATTATGAAAGTGGACAGAGGGCTGTTTCTTTATTAAAAGAGAAAGCATGTCACTTTCTTGCTTATTTCGGTGAGGGGGAAGAAAGTGAAGAAATGGAAGAGCGTATATCAGGATTTTTAGACGCTGTTTGGGATGAAGGGATCTCTTATCGAGAAGCATGTGTACAAAGGTATACGAATAAACAGTTTATTACATTATTGCAAACTCATCCGTATATAGATGGAATTGTAGCTTCAAGTGATAAGGTTGCTACCGAGTTAATTCGAGCAGCCAAATTTCTAAATATACATATACCAGAAAAATTAAAAATTATTGGACCGAATGGGAGTATCGAGAGTGAATGGATAGGTCCATCACTACCAGCAATTGAAAATTACGTCGAAGAAGAAGCGAAAATAGCTTTTCAACAATTAAAAGGGAAAATGAAAAAGTAAAAGGTGCGTTTTATACGCACCTTTTACAATGTAATTGCGGCAATAAAGCCAAATATAAGTAACGGTATATTATAATGCAGAAAAGTCGGTACACATGTATCCCATATATGATGGTGTTGACCGTCAGCGTTTAAACCTGATGTTGGTCCAAGTGTACTATCAGATGCTGGAGATCCTGCATCACCTAGCGCTCCTGCTGTACCGATAATTGCAATTGTAGCCATTGGACTAAATCCAAGCTGAATGCAAAGGGGTACAAAAATTGTTGTTAAGATAGGAATGGTTGAAAAGGATGAACCAATTCCCATCGTAACGAGAAGTCCGATAACGAGCATAAGAAATGCAGCAAGCGGTTTGTTATTTCCGATGAAATGTGCACTCGTTTGCACAAGTGATTCAACATGTCCTGTTTTTCGAAGAACAGCGCCAAATCCAGCGGCAGAAATCATAACAAATCCGATAAAGGACATCATACGCATTCCACTTGTTAATATTGCATCTGCTTCTTTAAGGGGGAGACTACCACTAATTGATAAGACAATAATCCCCGCTAAGGCACCGAAAATCATTGATTCTGTTGCTAATTGAACAGTTAATGTAGCTGTGATAGATAATAATCCGAAAGTGATGCTTCGCTTTGTATAGGGAACGATTTCACTTTCGGCGGTATGAATTTGTTCTGTTTCATATGTACGAGGTTTTCGGTACGTAATGAATACCGCTACACATAATCCGATAATCATTCCGATTGCTGGAATAGTCATCGCTTTTGGGATAAGCGCGACATCAAATGTAAGGCCGCTTTGGGCAGCATTTGTTTGCAATACGTCATGATAAATTTTTCCGAATCCTGCAGGGATCCACATATAAGGTGTAATTAACCCGAATGTAATAATACATGTGACAAGTCTACGATCTACTTTCAGCTCGTTTAATACTTTTAAAAGTGCAGGAATTAAGATTGGGATGAAAGCGATATGAACAGGGATAACATTTTGTGAGAAACAAGCCATTGTTAAAATGATGAATAAAATCAGTATTTTAGAATAAACTTGTTTTTTTGTGTCTTGTTCGTTGCCAATCCATTTTAATGCGGTTTGAATCATGGCATCTGGAAGTCCTGTTTTAGAAAGAGAAATAGCGAAACCGCCAAGCATTGCATAGCTTAATGCGATAGGGGCACTGTTTCCAAGACCAGTTGTAAAAGTGTTAATTGTTTCTGAAATACCGAGTCCGCCGATAAGTCCGCCTGTTAGAGCTCCAATAATAATGGCGACAATGACTTGGACACGTAACAAACTAAGCAATAGCATGACTGCTACTGCGACGAGTACAGCGTTCATAATAGATATAATCTCCCTAATTTTTATTCTGTTAAGGCAAGTGAATATGAAGCAGTTTGCTATATTTATACATAATACTTGCGACATATTATTATAAAATGTTTTCTATGAAATGTAAAAGAGCCTTTTGTATTTAATGATGAAAAGATAGCTCTTGTTTGATGGATTGTAAAGAATTAGCAAATAGTTCTGGTTCTTCTAGATCAGGAGAATGTGCTGAATTTGGAAACCAAATCATTTTCTTTATGGGTGCTTCAATAACATCACAATATTCTTGAACGAGTGCATACGGAGTTTGATAATCATAGCGACCAGAACAAAAATATACCGGAATAGATAAACTTGAAATAGACGAAAAGAAATCGATTGTCAGCATTTCTTCCCATAAAACGCCAGATTTTAAATTTCCTGCGAGAAACTTGAACCAATCTAATAGCGTATACTCAGGAGAAAAGAAACCTTTTCGTATGAAAGAAAAGGAAGATCCGTTTTGGATTGCGCCTCCAAATGTGCCAAGCCACTTTCTTTGAATAATAAGACGTCTCGTATCTAAAAATGGTGGTTTGCCTAATTTTAAAAGGGAAGCTAATGCTTTTTTATGATCATGTTTTTTGGCAGAATGAATTAAATGTTGATATAGCAATTCTTCATTTTGTTTCATATGTACAATTTGCCCTATACCGATGTAAGCCTCGATATATTTTGGATATTGATGTGCTATGTTAAGCCCAATAATACTTCCCCAAGAATGACCACCGAGAAATAGTTTTTGTTTGTTGAACCTTTTAAGTACATATTGAATCACTTCTTTTGCATCGGAAACGAATTGTTCGATTGTGAAATTTGCTCCGAAATCTTTCATTGAAAAGGATTTACCTGCCCCGCGTTGATCCCAATTAATAACGATAAAGTGCTTCTCTAATTCTTTTTGGAAATGGCGAATAAATCCGATTTGTGCCATGCCAGGTCCGCCGTGACAGCATAATAAAATAGGCTGTTCTATGTTTTGACCACGCATGAGGAGGAATTGTTTTCGGTTGTTAATCATAACGCTTTCCATCGTAGCAATACTATTAGGAATGAGTTGTTTATTTTCATTATAGAACTGTGGGGTACAGCTACGAAAAAGCATATTGAAAACCTCCTTTTCTGAAATCGTATGAATCGCACAGGCTATTTATTTTGCATATACTGTTAGAAAATCATTGTAACATACCATGCTAGTGTCATTTCAACATGGGAGGAGGGGAAATTGTGACGATTGGAGAAATTATAGATTGTTTAAATAGGCGTGAATCCATCGCTATTATAGCAAAGCGCCTTGAAATAAGTCCGTATACATTATCGAAGAAATTAAGGTGGATTGGATACGAGTATGATGGAGAACGGAAGAAACGTATTTTTGTAGGAGATGGAGAAGAACCACGTCACTTACAACTCCAAGAAGCGACCGCCCTTCAATATGCGAAAACAGATTATCAAGTATTAATTTATGAGCAATTACAAAGCATTTATGAATTATTAAGAAAGAGAGAAGAAGTAAGTGCACCAATTATGAGTAAAAGTACAGAAAAAAAGAAACGTACCTTCTCTATTAATAAAGAAATATTAGCAAGATTAGACATCATATCAGAATCAAAAGGGATTCAAAAATCTAAACTTGTAGAAGAGGCATTACAACAATTTTTACAGCAATATGACTTTAACAACACATCACATTTTGATAATTGAAGAAAAGGATACTGTGTTCATTATAAGAACGAGTATCCTTTTCTTTGTTTCATGTATATTACGGCTAGAATAAAGGATAAGTGCATATCCTTTGCAATGAAAAGTACAGAGTGCGTATTTCGAGCGTACTTAATTTATTTTTTGAATTCTACCATCAATAGTTGGTTGAATTGGCTCTTTTACTTGTTTTACATAATCAACTAGTGCTTCAAAGTCATTTGGACCAGTCTCTGCATTTTTACCATTTTTAAATGATACGAATCCATCACCACCAGAAGCTAAGAAAGCATTTGCAACTACGCTATACGTTTTAGATGGAGATAATTCTTCTCCATTTGTTAAGCGTATATTCGTAACCTTTTCACCGTTTGGTTTGCTTGCATCCCAAGTATATTGAATACCTGAAATTTGCAGCATTCTCGTTGTTCCTTTTTGCCATTGTTGATTTAAAATATCACGAATATCTTGACCTGTTAAATCTGCTTTAATCAACTGATTTCCAAAAGGTTGAATGCCGTACAATTCGCCCCATGTAATATCACCAGCGTCTAAGTCGTTACGAATCCCACCAGGATTCATAAGTGCGATTTGAGTTTGCATCGTTTGGCGCTGTGCATCGGCAACTAAATTTCCAAGTGTAGATTCACCAGCATCGTTTTGTTTACGGTCAATAGGTGCTGTAGATTTTCCGACTACTTCATTTACAAGAGGTGCGATTTTTTCTTTATATTGATCTAACTTTTGTTTTACTTGTTTATCAGGTTCGACACCTTCATGGTATGTTGTAACAACTTCAGCTTTTTTCTTTACGATATCTTTTGTTTTACGGTCAATTGTTACATCTACGTCTGAGAAAGCCATCCCGTAAGAGTTCGCTTGTACGATAAGTTTATTATTAACAGTACCATTTACATACGTATGACTATGCCCACCGAAAATAACATCAACTTCTGGATCAGCTTCATTTGCAATTCGGTTAAGGTCGCCATTTGTTATACCAGATTCATCTGTCGTTCCGCCAACATGTGCAAGGACGACGATAGATTTAACACCGAGACGCTTTAATTGTTGCGTTGATTTATTAATCGCTTCCACTTCGTCAGTAATCTGTACATTTTTAAGCATAGTAGGCATAACGACATTTGGTGTATCAGTTGTAACGACACCAATGAATCCTACAGGAACACCATCTACCATTTTTACAGTAAATGGTGGTAAGAATAAGCGACCAGTTGATTTGTTATAGAAGTTTGCAGCGACATAAGGGAAGTTTGCTCCTTTGAAATTCCCTGTTTTTTCGTGGTAACCACCGTAAATGAGTCGTTTCATTTCATCGATGCCTTCATCAAATTCATGGTTTCCGATTGTACCTACATCAAATTTTAAGTCGTTTAAAAATTCAATCGTTGGTTCGTCTTGTAACAATGCTGAAACTGGTGGACTAGCTCCGACAATATCGCCAGCATGTACGAGAAGTGTATTAGTGTTTTGTTTTTTACGTTCTTTTAAATAAGTGGCTAAGTAATCAGCGCCACCAGCTTCTTTATTATTAATTTTTTTAACAGTATCTAGTTGTCCATGGAAATCATTAATGCCAAGCATTTGTACGTCTATGTAACGGTTTTGTTCGGCTGGAGTCTGAGATGGGGGAGCGGCGAATACACTTGAAAAAGTAATGGTGCTTAAAACTGCGACAGCGGGAATAATTTTTTTCCACATAATTCATTTCTCCTTTTTTTATAATCTGACATCATACGACATAATTTTAATAGATTCATAGGATTATATCTATATAAAAATTTAGTTTTTTTAAAAAATTAACAAATTTACAAATAATGAATAATAGAGTAATGAACCTTTTTTATTGTCGATTTCAGCATGTATCCTCTATAATGGAGAAAAAAGTAAAAGGTGAGCGGTATGAAGAAAAAGAAACAAAGGCAAGTGCAAAGACAATCTCAAATGAACCAACCGAAGAAAGAATCACTTACATTAGGTGATCAATTAAATGATTCACTCATGCAACAATTAAAAAATAAGAAAAAAGAGTTACAAGTGAGAGAAGAGAAAAAAGAGGCAGCAGAACTGGAAAGAAAGCGTCAAGAGCAAAAAGAACGTGAAAAGAATAAATCATTTGAAGAACTGTTAAGTGAAAGTAATCTTACTTGGAAAGACTTTAAATAATAACGAAAATGATCAGTGTATATCGCTGGTCATTTTTTTGACGAGCTTGTAAGAAAAGGGGAGTTAAAATGAGAAAAATTGTAGTCGTACCATATGAAAATCATTGGATTGAAAAATTTCAAATGGAAGCCGAAAGATTGAAGTCTGTGCTGCCAGAAACAGTGGAGATTCATCATATTGGCAGTACATCAGTGCCAGGACTAGCAGCTAAACCTATTATCGATATGATTATGGAGGTAGAAAGTATCGATCGTGTAGATCGTTGGAATGAAAGATTTAAAGAGCTTGGTTACATCGTAAAAGGAGAAAATGGTATTTCAAGACGCCGTTATTTTATTCATGGAACGGAGGAAAAACGCTCGTATCACTTACACGTGTTTGAAAAAGGAAATCCTGAGATAGTAAGGCATTTAGCGTTTCGTGATTATATGATGGCGCATTGTGAAGAAGCAAAGGCGTATGCAGTTTTAAAGAGAGAACTAGCCGAAAAATATACATATGATGGCACGTTATATACGGAAGGGAAAAACGAGTTTGTACGTAATATTGATGAAAAAGCAAAAGAATGGAGAAAAGGAAACGTAAATAATTGAGTTCGTATTTTTAGTGTATAAAATTATTATGTCAACTATACGTATATTTTGACTTTTTGGATGAATCTTGTTGAAATAAAGTAGTGGTTTATAAAATGTAACAATGAAAGGGAGAACGACTGTGCATATTCCAACAACTACACTTCATAATGGCGTGAAAATGCCGATGATTGGTCTAGGCGTCTATAAAGCGAAAGAAGGCGACGAAGTAAAGCAAGCAGTAAAAACAGCGTTAGAAGTTGGATACCGTTCGATTGATACAGCAGCTGTATATGAAAATGAAAGCGGTGTCGGTGAGGCAGTTCGTGAATCAGGAATTCCGAGAGAAGACATATTTATTACAACAAAAGTTTGGAACGACGATCAAGGATACGAGGAGACACTCGAAGCATTTGAAAACAGCTTAAAGAAATTACAGATGGACTATGTAGATTTATATTTAATCCACTGGCCAATTAGAGGGAAGTATATTGAAACGTACCGAGCTTTAGAAAAATTGTATGAAGAAGGTAAAGTACGCGCGATTGGTGTTTCTAATTTTCATAAACATCATTTAGAACTGTTATTACCAAATTGTAAAGTGAAGCCTATGGTAAACCAAGTGGAACTTCACCCCATGTTAACACAATTTGAATTGCGTAATTTCTGTGAAGGCGAGCAAATTCAAATGGAAGCGTGGAGTCCGTTAATGAGGGGCGGCGAAGTATTCGAGCACCCAATTATTCAGGGGATTGCTAACAAATACGAAAAAACACCCGCACAAGTTATATTACGATGGGATATTCAAAGTGGGATAGTAACGATTCCTAAATCTGTGACACCATCTCGTATTCAGGAGAATTTTACTATCTTTGATTTCTCATTAACTGAAGAAGAGATGAATCAAATTAATACGTTAAATCGCAATTTACATGTAGGAACGAATCCGGACAAATATGATACGTTATAAAAAAGACTGCCTCCTAATGTTTAATGTTGGGGGCAGTCATCTGTTTTTATCAGTAAATCGATATTTTAACGGTGCAAGGCATATGAATCATGCTTAACGATTTTTTGAAGTTGTATATATTCTTCTTTTGTTACAGGTAACTGTTGGCAAGCGTGTACATTTATCTGTAATTGTTGAATAGAGCTTGCACCAGGTATAACAGCTGCAACAGTTTCGTTATGTAAGCAATAGTGAATAGCTGTTCCTGTTAAAGATTTTTCTCCGATAACTTCTTTTACACTCCCGAGTGTAGTGTTTAATTCATCGTAAGAATAAGAGAGATAGTCCTTTTCTTTTACTCTTTCTATCTTTCTTGCATTGTTGTCAGTTAAAATCCCTTTCGCAAGTGGTCCGCGGGCAATGACACTAATTTGGTGTTCATTAAGAAGTGGGAACCATTCTTCTGGACGACGATTTAAAAGGCTATATTCCATTAGTACACTAACGATATTTGAGCGTTTTGCATACTCACGGATGACATTTGGACGTATAGAAGAAATACCGTAATGGCGAATAATACCTTCTTTTTTCAATTCTTCAAAAGCTTCAATAGTTTCATCTATCGGATCTTCCAGCGTTCCGCCATGAAGTTGATAAAGGTCAATATAATCAGTTTGAAGTCTACGTAAACTTTCTTTTACTTCGGCTTTTATGTAGGCTTTAGAAGGGTCCCAAGCCCAGCCGTTTTTTTCTTCTGTCCATCGATTTCCAACCTTTGTTGTAAGAACAATTTGGTCTCGTTTTCCCTTCAATGCTTTTCCAACAAATTCTTCGTTTAATCCATAATCATATAAATCCGCTGTGTCAAAAAAATTGATTCCTAAATCGATTGCTTCATCGATAATGCGCATAGCTTCTGTTTCAGATGTGCCGAGAGACATACAGCCAAGTCCCATTTCTGTCACAAATAAATCTGAGTTTCCTAATTGACGTTTTTTCATAAGTCAACCTCCTTTCCTTTATTGTACGAAAGGGAAAAGAGGTTGACAAACGTTTACTTTTTATTCGCTGTAATCCACTCTTGTACGGTTGTATACTCTTTGCCATATTGTTTTAGTTTATGGCGAATTTGCCATGCTTTGCCGACTAACGTGATGCGATTTGGTAAAATATAAACTTTCATTTCTATCACGCTCCTTTCAATGTGGTAAAATGTATGAAGAAAGAATAGGAAATAGAACAGGGAGATGAAATAGTATGAGTAATCTTGCAGAGAGAACGGTAAAAACTGAGCCGATTTTTGATGGTAGAGTTATAAAAGTTCGTGTTGATGATGTAGTATTACCAAATGGAGAAATGAGTAAACGTGAAATCGTAAATCACCCTGGTGCAGTTGCTATTATTGCTATTACTGATGAGGGGAAAATTGTGCTTGTTGAGCAGTACCGTAAAGCGCTTGAGAAGGCGATTATTGAAATTCCTGCTGGGAAATTAGAACCTGGGGAAAAGCCAGAGGTGACAGCAGTTCGTGAATTAGAAGAAGAAACAGGATATGTATGTGAAAATATGGAGCTCATTACTTCTTTCTATACATCTCCAGGATTTGCAGATGAAATTTTATATGTATATAAAGCGACAGGTTTGACAAAAAAAGAAAATAAAGCAGCTTTAGATGAAGATGAGTTTGTGGAATTAATGGAAGTATCATTAGAAGAAGCGATTGATCTTATGAAAGACCTTCGTATCCATGATGCGAAGACGATGTTCGCTGTGCAATATTTACAATTACAAAAATAAAACACTCGCCAAAGGCGAGTGTTTTTTAATTGATTTTTGCATATACACGTGCATCACGTAAGCTACCATCTGGCGCAAGGAAATCATTTTCCATTGTACCTTCTAGAATAAATTCTAAACGTTCTGCTAAGTTACATGCATTGGCATTTGTTGCATCAGTACGAATTTCAATCCTTCTAGCACCTAGCTTATCAAAGGCAAATTGAATGGCACCTTTAACAGCTTCAGTCATATAGCCTTGTTTTGTATAAGCACTATGGAGCCAAAAATGAAGTGAAAACTTTGGAATATCCCAGTTTTCAGGCTTGAGCGTAATAGCTCCGATGAATGTACCGGATACTTTATCGTATAAGTGAAAATCAAGTGTTTCACGAAGTAAAAACTGCCCGTGAGCGTTACGAACGATTTCTTCAGCACTCTCTTCTGTTTCAGCGTCAATTGGCATCCATGGTACTAAGTCTTCTAGAGAAGCTTGGATTGCTTCATATACTTCTGCACCATCACCTGGAAACGGCTTGCGAACTTGTAAGCGTTCAGTTTGAAATAATGTTGGAAAATCTAATAATAATGGTTTCAAGAGAAATCCCTCCTATTCTCTACTTTTTAGTTTAGCAAAGTAGAGCGGAATTTCAATGTTAATTCGTCATACTTTTTTTCTTTCTTTCATACATTTTTAGTAAGAGTGTGAACGGAGGGAAGAAAAATGTGGCGAAAAACTTGGCAAAACCGCGTAATGTCTCACATACAGGAAAACTCTTCATTATATATATTTAATGCTGTTTTATTATTGATGGGAGTAATATTTGGAGCTATTCTTGTGAATAGTTTACAAATGAATCAAAAGCAAGATTTATCATTTTATTTACAACGTTTTTTTGGACAAGTTTCTAAAGGAGAATTTGCTATTGCAGGCGAAATGTTTCGAGAAAGTTACTTTTCGCAATTAAAATATATCGGCTTTATTTGGATTTTAGGGATTTCAATTATTGGGTTGCCCCTCATTTTTATTTTATTATTTGTAAAAGGAGTAGTTGTTGGATTTACAGTAGGTTTTTTAGTAAGCCAGCACGGATGGAATGGATTATTATTAGCATTTGTATCTGTATTGCCGCAAAATTTAATTATCATTCCAGTCTTTCTCGTTATGACAACAATTGCTGCAAGCTTTTCCTTACGTATGATTAGGCATCAGTTTATTAGGAAAATAACCGAGCCACTATTACCATTATTAATTCGTTATACATGCTTCTTTCTAGTGATCGGAGTGGTGTTAGCTCTTGCTTCTAGCGTTGAAGCATATGCATCACCAGTTTTAATGAAAGAAGTTGTTGAGGCTATTAACAAAAAATAAATATTTTTTGAGAATAATTATCAATTTGTTTTTATTGTTTTTCTTTTGACAGAAGCCCTTCTTCTGATATAATGGTGTAAGAGTGGCGAGGAGGGAGTAGTACCGAATGGAAGAAAGAATTGAACGAATTAAGAAGCAATTACATGCAGCGAGCTATAAATTAACACCGCAACGTGAAGCAACAGTTCGTGTGCTGCTAGAAAATGAAGAAGATCATTTAAGCGCAGAAGATGTTTACCTCCTTGTAAAAGAAAAGTCGCCAGAGATCGGATTAGCAACCGTCTATCGAACTTTAGAGTTATTATCTGAGTTAAAAGTTGTCGATAAGATTAACTTCGGAGACGGTGTTTCACGCTATGACTTACGCCAAGAAGGTGCGCAGCGTTTCCACCATCATTTGATTTGTACACAATGTGGTGCTGTACAAGAAATACAAGAAGATTTACTTGGTGAAGTGGAAAGGAAAGTAGAACGAGATTGGAGCTTTAAGGTGAAAGATCATCGTTTAACATTCCATGGGATTTGTAAAAACTGTCAAGAAAATGAAACGGATGAAAAATAACCTTTTCCTATTTATCTAGGAAGAGGTTTTTTATTTGAATAAGGTATAAATTGGTGAAAGCTTGGCATATGTTGTAATAACTTATATTTTGGAGGAATTTACAATGCGCCGAGCTTTAAAATTAACTTTTGATGGAATAAAAGTATTTTTATTATTTACAAGTTGTACGATTTTGTTTTATTTCGCTATACTATGGATAAATGAAGAATACGAAAGCTATCATCGTTATGAAAAGCCAAAAGAAGAGACTGTAGAAAAAGTATCAGGGAATGAAGAACCGGCAAAGGATGCTTTCGTAAATAGAATGATGTTTTTCTATGAAAATGGGGAGTAGTGTAGATTGGAAGATCAATTAAAAGATTTTATTCATTATATGATTGTCGAAAAGGGATTAGCGAAAAATACAGTAGTATCTTATGAACGTGATTTAAAAAGCTATGTAAAGTATTTGCAAAATGTAGAACAGATGAAAACCTTTCATGAAGTGACACGTTTGCATATTGTTAACTTTTTGCAGTATTTAAAAGAAAACGGAAAATCTTCGAAAACATTAGCACGTCATATTGCATCAATTCGTTCATTTCACCAATTTTTACTTCGTGAAAGAGCGGTAGAGCACGACCCATCAGTACATATCGAAACGCCGCAAGGAGAACGAAAGTTACCAAAAGTATTATCAATCGATGAAGTAGAGGCGTTACTGCAGACACCAAAAATGACAAGTGCTTTTGGGATTCGTGATAAGGCAATGCTAGAGTTATTGTATGCAACAGGACTTCGTGTTTCAGAATTAATTGCTTTAAATTTAGAAGATGTACATTTAACGATGGGATTTGTTCGCTGCATTGGGAAAGGGAATAAAGAAAGAATTATTCCATTAGGAAGTTTAGCGACAGAAGCGATTCAAAAGTACATTGAAAAAGGAAGAAGAGAATTGATGGGTAAAAAAGTAGTAGATGCACTATTTTTAAACCATCACGGTAATCGATTATCAAGGCAAGGTTTTTGGAAAATATTAAAACGATTAGCGAAAGAAGCGAATATTGAAAAAGAACTTACACCTCATACGTTACGTCATTCTTTTGCTACGCATTTATTAGAAAATGGGGCAGATTTACGTGCTGTACAAGAAATGCTTGGACATGCAGATATTTCAACGACGCAAATTTATACGCACGTTTCAAAAGCTAGATTAAAAGATGTATATAAACAGTTTCATCCGAGAGCATAGTTACTATGCTCTTTTTTCATAGATTAAGAAGAGTAAGCCGTTTCACAGAAACTTCACAAACATTTCGTATATTGTTTTCAGCAGAAGACTGGAATATTACAATGTATTTCCTCTATACTAAATAAAGTATAAAGGAGGAAATGATGATGAAAAAACTGATTATAACTTTATTTATCGCGATGCTAGCGTTGGCTGGCTGTAATACAAACAAAGAAGAACCGAAAAAAGAACAGAAACTTGAAGCTGTAAAAGTAGCAGTCCAAACAAATCCGAAAGAAATTAAACCAGGTGAAAAAACAGAAGTACAAGCACTTGTTACACAAGGAAAAGAAAAAGTAACAGATGCTGATGACGTAAAGTTTGAAATTTGGAAAACTGGTGACGAAAAACACGAGATGTTAAATGGTAAGCATAAAGGAAAAGGTGTTTATGCAGTAGAGAAAACATTCGAAACGGATGGCGTATATCATATTATCGCTCATACAAATGCACGTGAAATGCATGTAATGCCAGAAGTAAAAGTCGCTGTAGGAAACGCAAAAGTAGAAGATGCGAAAAAAGAAGAGGCACATGGTGATCATAAAAGTGACACAATGATTCATCTTATGGCTGGTGACATAAAAGCAAATGCTGAATCAACGATGAAAGTTCATTTAAAGCAAAAAGAAGAAGCGTTAACTGGTGCTGAAGTGCAACTTGAGATTTGGAAAGATGGCGTTGAAAAGCACGAATTTATTCCAGCAAAAGAAGGGAATAAAGGAGAGTATGAAAGTAAACATACTTTCAAAGAAAACGGTGCTTACAAAGTGAAAGTACATGTAAGAAAAGGCGAACTGCATGAACATAAAGAAGAAACAGTAGAAGTAAAATAAAAAGTAGCTCTTTAGAGCTGCTTTTTATTTTTATATGAAGAAATAAATCATAAAATAATTAGCACTTCTTCGCCGAATGGATTACAATAGAAGTGTGAATAAAATAAGAAATTCTACGAAAATGTATTAAAAAGAAAGCGTAAACATGTTATGATATCAATATCAGATGTCTGACATCTGACTTAGAAAAAACTAGAAATGTTTTTGAGTCGTTTCAAGTAAAACGAAATAGGTTAGAGAATGATTTAAAGAAGTACTGTTTGACAATGAGAAGGAAAGAGAATTCTTATGAATAACAGTTTCACTTTATAGCGTTTTGAACATACTACAAGAAGTAGAACTGAACTTATAGGAGGTCGCAGTTATGAATAAATATAAACGTATATTCCTAGTCGTAATGGACTCTGTAGGAATCGGTGAAGCACCAGATGCTGAACAATTTGGTGATCTAGGTTCTGACACAATTGGTCACATTGCTGAACATATGAATGGATTACAAATGCCAAACATGGTGAAATTAGGTCTTGGTAACATTCGTGAAATGAAAGGTATTTCTAAAGTAGAGAAACCACTTGGATATTACACAAAGATGCAAGAAAAATCTACTGGTAAAGATACAATGACAGGACACTGGGAAATCATGGGCCTTTACATTGATACACCATTCCAAGTGTTCCCTGAAGGATTCCCGAAAGAATTACTTGATGAATTAGAAGAAAAAACAGGCCGTAAAATTATCGGTAATAAGCCAGCTTCTGGAACTGAGATTCTTGATGAACTTGGTCAAGAGCAAATGGAAACAGGCTCTTTAATTGTTTACACTTCTGCAGATAGCGTACTACAAATTGCAGCACACGAAGAAGTAGTACCACTTGATGAGTTATATGAAATTTGCAAAATTGCACGTGAATTAACACTAGATGAGAAGTACATGGTAGGTCGTGTTATCGCTCGTCCATTCGTTGGAGAACCAGGGAAATTCACACGTACACCAAATCGTCATGACTATGCATTAAAGCCATTTGGTCGCACAGTAATGAATGAATTAAAAGATAGCGATTATGATGTTATTGCTATCGGTAAAATCTCTGATATTTATGATGGTGAAGGGGTAACGGAATCACTTCGTACGAAGTCTAATATGGATGGAATGGATAAGCTTGTAGATACATTAAACATGGACTTTACAGGTCTTAGCTTCTTAAACTTAGTTGACTTTGATGCATTATTTGGTCACCGCCGTGATCCACAAGGATATGGAGAAGCACTGCAAGAATATGATGCACGTCTTCCAGAAGTATTCGAAAAACTAAAAGAAGATGATTTATTATTAATTACAGCAGACCATGGTAATGATCCAGTACATCCTGGTACTGATCATACACGTGAATATGTACCGTTATTAGCATATAGCCCAAGCATGAAAGAAGGCGGACAAGAATTACCACTTCGTCAAACATTTGCTGATATTGGTGCAACTGTAGCAGAAAACTTCGGTGTGAAAATGCCAGAATACGGAACAAGCTTCTTAAACGAGCTAAAGAAATAGGGGGATAAACAAATGAATCGTGAACTTATTACAAAATCAGCTTCATACTTAAAAGAGAAATTTCAAGAAACACCACAAGTAGGACTAATCCTTGGATCTGGACTAGGCGTATTAGCAGATGAAATCGAAAATGCGGTAACAGTGCCTTACAGCGAAATTCCTGAATTCCCAGTATCAACTGTAGAAGGACATGCAGGTCAATTAGTATTCGGTACACTTCAAGGTGTAACAGTAGTAGCAATGCAAGGACGTTTCCATTTCTACGAAGGATATGACATGCAAAAAGTAACATTCCCAGTTCGTGTTATGAAAGAGTTAGGTGTAGAAACTGTTGTTGTAACGAACGCGGCTGGTGGTGTAAATACATCGTTCGAGCCAGGTGACCTTATGTTAATTTCAGATCACATTAACTTCATGGGTACGAATCCATTAATCGGACCAAATGATTCTGAAATGGGTGTACGTTTCCCTGATATGTCTACATCATATACGACAGAACTTCGCGAAATGGCGAAACAAGTTGCAGCAGACTTAAACATTAAAGTACAAGAAGGTGTATACGTTGGAATGACAGGTCCTGTATATGAAACACCTGCTGAAATTCGTATGCTTCGTACATTTGGTGGAGATGCAGTTGGTATGTCAACAGTACCTGAAGTAATTGTAGCTCGTCATGCTGGTATGAAAGTACTAGGTATTTCTTGTATTTCAAACATGGCAGCTGGTATTTTAGATCAGCCACTTCACCATGATGAAGTAATTGAAACGACAGAACGTGTCAAAGCAAACTTCTTAGCATTAGTAAAAGCTATCGTAAAACAAATGAAGGGGTGACCTCACAATGAGAATGGTGGACCTAATTGCAAAAAAACGTGATGGACAAGCATTAACGACAGAAGAAATTAACTTTATTGTTGAAGGATATACAAATGGTGATATTCCTGATTATCAAGTAAGTTCACTTGCAATGGCAATTTTCTTCCAAGATATGAATGATCAAGAACGTGCAGATTTAACGATGGCAATGGTAAATAGCGGTGATACAATTGACTTATCAGCCATTGAAGGGGTAAAAGTAGATAAGCATTCAACAGGTGGAGTTGGTGATACAACGACACTTGTATTAGGTCCATTAGTAGCTGCTTTAGGTGTACCAGTTGCGAAAATGTCTGGGCGTGGTTTAGGACATACTGGTGGCACAATTGATAAATTAGAAGCAGTTCCAGGATTCCATGTGGAAATTGAAAATGATGAATTCATGCGTCTTGTAAATGAAAATAAAATTGCTGTTATCGGTCAAAGTGGAAACTTAACACCTGCTGATAAAAAATTGTATGCACTTCGTGATGTAACAGCAACAGTAAACTCAATTCCGCTTATTGCAAGCTCGATTATGAGTAAAAAAATTGCTGCTGGTGCAGATGCAATTGTTCTTGATGTGAAAACTGGAGCAGGTGCATTTATGAAAACAGATGAAGATGCAAAACGTTTAGCAGAAGCAATGGTACGTATCGGTAATAACGTTGGCCGTAATACGATGGCTGTTATTTCTGATATGAGTCAACCACTTGGTGAGGCTATTGGTAACGCATTAGAAGTACAAGAAGCAATTGATACATTACAAGGTAAGGGACCGAAAGATTTAGAAGAGTTATGTTTAACACTTGGAAGTCAAATGGTATACCTTGCTGGGCAAGCTTCATCTTTAGAAGATGCGCGTGAAAAGTTAATTGAAGTGATGAACAACGGTAAAGCGTTAGAATCTTTTAAAACGTTTTTATCAGCACAAGGCGGAGATGCATCTGTTGTTGATGATCCTTCTAAATTGCCACAAGCACAATTTAAAATTGAAGTAGAAGCGAAAGAAGACGGTTATGTATCGGAAATCGTTGCAGATGAAATCGGAACAGCAGCAATGCTTTTAGGAGCAGGACGTGCAACGAAAGAATCTGAAATTGATTTAGCAGTTGGCTTAATGCTTCGTAAAAAAGTAGGGGATAGCGTGAAAAAAGGTGACTCCCTTGTTACGATTTACACAAACCGTGAAAATGTTGAAGATGTAAAAGCGAAAATTTATGAGAACATGAAAATCTCTAAAGAACACGTAGATGCACCAACTTTAGTACACGGAATTGTAACGAAGTAATAAAGTGAAACTTTAATCAGCGTGGGCTTTATCCCCACTAATTATTACCCTTCACTAACCGGGCGTTTATGAGCAGTTGATCCCAGACCTAACTTCTTTGCTTTCGCTGAATGTTGAGGTAGGGGTCTTACTGTACGTTAATATGGGATAAAAAAAGGCTGAGGAGATTTCTCCTTGGCTTTTTTTACTATTTTTTGTTTATAATAATAATGGGTGAAATTATGATTAGAATATGTGCAGTAACAAAAACAGATGAAGTATTATATGACGTTTCGCTAGAAGAAACAACGAAAGACCATATTGTATGGTATTGGCTAGATTTATATAAGCCAACGAAAGAAGAGTATACATATATTTTGCAAGACCATTTTAAGTTCCATCCCCTTGCAATTGAAGACTGTATAGAATATGTACAGAGGCCAAAGGTTGATTTTTATGATGGATATAATTTTTTAGTTCTCCATGGATTTGGTGAGGATGGATTAGAACCGCATGAAATCGATTTATTTATTAGTGATCGTTATATTGTTTCTTTCCATTTTTCTCATAACAATGCAATCGAAAGAGTATGGAAAACACTTGGCGAAAAAAAACGTATTAAGAAAGGTCCTTTGCATGTGGCACATACAATTATTGACCAAATTGTAGATGACTATTTCGCACCTGTTTATTACATTGAAGACCATTTAAATGCGATTGATGATAATTTAACGGGTGAGACAGCAGGAAGCGTGTTAGAAGAGGTATTTGATATACGTGCGGATTTATCTAAGCTAAGGCGGACAATTATTCCGATGCGTGATTTATTGTATCGTATTTTAAATTCAACTCGTTTTTACGGCATAAGTGATCATGAGATTTACTTTAAAGATATACATGACCATTTGCTTAAATTAACTGAAATGATTGAAGCGAGCCGAGAGTTGACGGCAGATATTCGGGATAGCTACTTTTCATTAAACTCACATCATATGAATAACATTATGAAAACATTAACTGTTTTCTCTACTATTTTCATGCCACTAACATTTATTGCAGGAGTATATGGAATGAACTTTTCACATATGCCAGAGCTTGGTGGGAAGTATAGTTATTTTATTTGTTTGTTGTTAATGGCGTTAATTGGTGGCGGAATGATGGCCTGGTTTTATAAAAAAGGATGGTTTAAATGAAAAAACACCGAGGTATTCACCTCGGTGTTTTTTTATTTAACCAATAGCATGTAATACAAACATGGCTAAGAATAGGCATGTAACGATATACATAGATGGCGCGACTTCTTTACGCTTTCCAAGTGCAACTTTTAAGATAGGGTAAGCAATAAATCCGAACGCAATGCCATCAGCGATACTATATGTGAGCGGGATCATAACGATAATTAAAAACGCTGGAAATCCTTCTGAAAAGTCGTTCAGAGGAATTTGTTGAATGCTTGTAATCATCAGACCGCCAATAATAATTAAGATTGGTGCAATGGCACTATCAGGAATTAATTTGACAAACGGAAGAGCGAACAGTGATGCAAAGAATAACATCCCAGTAACGATAGACGTCAGACCTGTCTTTCCGCCTGCAGTAATACCTGCGGCACTCTCTACTGTTGAAACGGTAGGACTTGTGCCAAATAGACCACATGTCATTGCTGAAATCGCATTGGCTTGGTAAGCACGTGGGAATTTGCGGTCATCTTCTAATAAACCGTGCAGAAGTCCCATGTTCTCAAAAATAAGCACCATGCTTAAGGAGAATGTTGCAATCCAAAACGGTAAGGAAGAAAGTTTCCCAAATGACATAGCTCCAAACACATCGCCGTAATTAGCGAATGAAAATGAACTATTTCCCATTTGACTCGTATCAACAAGACCAAATAGCCATGCAATACCAGTTCCTATTGCAATCGTCCATAAAAAGTTTCCACGTACGTTACGAATAAATAATACAAGTGCAACGATAAGAGTAAGCAATGTCGCAAGAACGACAGGATTACTTAATTTCCCCATTGCAACAGCAGTATTTGGATTCGAAACGACTAAACCACCTTTTTGCAATCCGATAAATGCTAAAAACAATCCGATACCGACAGTAATAGCTTCCTTTAATGACTTTGGAATCGATACTGAAAGCACGCGAGCAATTGGTGTAAACGCAGCAATTGCAAAAATAATACCAGAGATAAAGACAGCTGCTAATGCTTCTTGCCAAGTTAAACCGAGCGTATGCACAGCTGTGTACGTGAAGAATGCATTTACACCCATACCTGGGACAAGAATAGCAGGTGCATTTGCCCAAAATGCCATGAGCAGACATCCGACAAATGAACTGAAAACAGTTGCTAAAATTCCAGCTTCAAGTGGAATGCCGGCATCCGATAAGATTGACGCATTTACAATCATAATATATACGATTGTGAAAAATGACGTAACTCCAGCTAAAACTTCTTGTTTTGGTGATGTTTCGTGTAAGCCTAATTTAAATGTTCTTTCAAGTATTCCTTTCATGTTAAACCTTCTTTTTCATATCCCTCTCCCACCCGTGATATCTCTTTTGTAAGAGCTCACCGTCCTTTATTATATCAGAACATCATGTTTTTACAACAACGAAAATGATAACGTTTACTTATAAACGAAATTATTTATAAATACGTAAAAATAGCCCGTATAGTTGAAATGATTTCTAATTCTCCCGATTGAATAGGTGGAGCTGTTTGTGCATGCAAAGTAGCATAGGAAGCAATCTCCCGTGGTAATTGAGCAGATTCTTCAACGAGTGAGAGGGGGACAGGATTAATATTTAAATTGTATGTACTCGCAATAGCACGAGCTTTTTCTACCGCTTGATGCAGAGCCTGAATAAGAGCTTGCTCATAATATTTATTTGGATGAGATATTCGAAAACGTAAACCTTTTGCTACGTTTGCTCCATTTGAAACGGCTATATCATATACTTCCCCTGCTTTTTGTACATTTAAAACGGTAATTTCATACAAATGTTCCACACGATATCCTTGTAGTAACGCTTTATCATTTACATACTCGTATTGAGGAGTGATCGTATAAGAAATCGTTTCTATATCTTTATCAGCAATACCAAGCTGTTTAAGTGCATCCAGCAATTGTTTTGATTGTACTGCATTTTCTTCTTGCGCTTGTTTCACATTTTTACTATCAGTTCGAATGCCAAGTGTTAATAGAACAACATTTGGTTTCGCTTTGACAACACCTTCACCTTGTACAGTAATAGTCGCTTCTTTACCAGTATTAGCTGTGCGTACGTTTTGTAAATAAGGATTCATTCCACCCTGCATTTTCCATCACCATCCTTTTTATATGTATATGTGTGAACAAAAAAGAAATTTATATGAAAAAAGTTACATAAATGAGAATGTTGAGGAAAGAAAGCATATACAACATAGGTATTTATAGATTATAATATGTGTAAATATGATAAAAAAGGGACGAGGCTAGTGAACGAAAAAAGAGAAACACTGATTTTAGATTTATCCGCATCATTTCGAAAGATGATACGTTTATTACAAAATGATATTAATACACGCTTTGCAGAACATATGCCATATAATGAATTTTCTGTATTACGTGCGTTATTTTTAAACAGTCCACAGATGGCTTCGCAAATTGCGAGTGAAGTAAACGTAACCTCCAGTCATATTACAGCTGTTACAGATCGTCTCGTACGAAAAGGGTTTGTAGAAAGAAAGCGTTCAAATTCAGACCGTCGTATCGTGTACTTAGAAATTACAGAACACGGAAGAGAAGTAACTGAAAAACTTGAAGCTGTGCGTAAGGAATACTATAAAGAGAGATTTAAAGGTTGGAGCGACCAAGAAATAGAAATGGTATTAGAATTATTTGGCCGCGTATTATAATAAATGAGGATAGGAAGCGAAAGCTTTCCTATCCTTTTTCTTTTGAATAAAAATATTTTGAAACTCCAATACTTTAATTAAAAAGAATCGGAGTGAAAAATTATGAAACGTATTTTTACGCTTTTCATTATGATTGGAAGTATGTTCTGCTTTAATAAGTTCGTGGATGCCGCAACGCCAATTCATGTCGTTCAAAAAGAATTACAACATATTTCAAATAAGCAACCTGTTTTATATTCAAAACTATGGATTCGTTCTATGCAGAATGCCATTTTATTTCATCATAGTGATAACATGCGGCATGAAGATACGATAAGCAATGTGACAAAGTCTTCTCTTGTAAAAGTAAAACAACTTCCACTTCAGAAAGCATCACAGTACATCCCGAGATTATCACAATATATTGCTAAGTTTGAGGCTGAAAATGTTCAAGTGTATTATGTTGCAGCTCGTTATGAAGTGAAAAAAGAAAATCCGTATCAATTAAATGGAATGAATTATTTTATGCAAGTGTTTATTCAACAAGGGGGAGAATGGAGAATTGCTGAAAGTATAGTTGCTCCAACAGATCAAATCGTAGCAAATGGTGACGGATTTGGAACGAAGCAAGAAAAAGAGTATGGGAAAAGAAGAGAGAATGTGAAATAACCTCCTCAAGAAGAGGAGGTTATTTTATTTGAAATTCCAAGAGACTTTCCATTTTAATATTTTAGGTAGAAGGAAGTAGGTAATTATGCTCGTCACGAAAAATCCAATGTAAAAATTCAGTAATGATTTGTCTCTCCCCAAGACTAAACCACCAACTATTCCTATAAAGAAAATAGCAAGGCTCATAACTATTTTTTGAAACTTCGGATATAGTAAGAAACTTCCATTTCGCTCATTGACTGAACGAACATATAAATATAAACTGAGTGGTAACAAAATAATGATATATATAATAGGTGCAATCAATAATTTTGCTGAAGGGATTTTTGTAAAGTTTGGTTCGTTATGACGCACTCCATCATCATCAATATAAGAACTTTGTGGATCGTAATCAAAGCGAATAGTAAAATTTTCTGCCGGACCAGAAATCCGCATGTTTTCCATAACCCGATGCATATTGCCATTGTTCTCATGAAAGTCAATATTTGAGTGGACAGCGATGACTCCTGAGATAAGTGTTGGAAGTAATAATGGGAATATGAATATAGCTGCAGTGAGAAGTCCTTGCGAGATAAGATTCCCAGTTATTGTCCCTATACATAAGGCAAGTGTATAAATAGCAATTAATACAATTAACATGTATATAAAATAAGAATGAAATGGGGAAAATACTTGATATTTATTATGAAAAGTTAACTTTTTCATAATAGCAAATAGTCCCCAGTTTATACTAACAGCTGCTACAATGTTACAAATACCAAACAACCATTTTGTCATAAAAAGGTGTGAACGTTTAAAAGGCATAGACCAAAGAAAATCGATGGAGTTATTTTGCCTTTCCCAACCTATTAACGTACAGGCTAGAATGATAAGTGCACCACCTTGAAAGATGACAGGGTCCATAAGTAATAAACCGAAATTGTAATGATATACATATTCCCCTTCTTTTTGCATTTTTAGAAGGTATTGTTGTTCAATCGATGCCAAATAGTATTTGTATGACAAATTGTATAAGCTAACGAACCAAAAGAGCCATAAAACATATTTACTTTGTTGATACGTTCTTAGCCATAGTGCTTTTTGAAACATAGGATCTCTCCTTTAAAAAACTTTATAATTTGTTAGGCGTGATAATACAATATAAGTAATGATTCCAGCGAGAAACAAACCGATATAGTAGTTAAATAAGAAACTAAATTGATTTATTTTATAGCCACCTAGTAATGCAAAATAAATGGTTGTTCCCCATATCCATATTCGTAAATGTTTTTGGAAAATAAATATCTTTTGAGTGTTTTCATTAGGCGATCGTGTATATAAAAATGAGCCAAGTAGTAAGTAAAATATTGTATACAAAATAGGGACTAACACTGATTTAGCCGAATAATACGTATAAGATGCTGGATCTCTTAAAGTAGTTGGGTCATTTTCTTTTTTGCGCGATTCAGGATTATATTGGTAATAGATCGCGAAATTATATATTGGTGCAACTATATTTGTTTTTCGATTGATTTCATCAAGCTGGTGATACAAGTTGGTATTTGTAGTATCTGTAGCCTGTAAATGGTTTATTGTAAAATTGTACAATAATGGAGTAAATGTAAGTCCCATTAGTAGCCATGGAATACAAAAAGCGATTTGTGAAACAATGCTCCCAGTAAAAGTACCGATACATAATGCAGCTGTATAGACTGCAACATAAGAAACAATTGCATAAAGAAAGTATCGATGAAATGGACTGAATGTTTGATACTCAAAATGAATGGTTGTTCTATAAATAATGTACATAAGGATCCAGTTTACAAGGAGAGACCCTATAATCCATAGTGAACCGAAAGCCCATTTAGAGAAGAAAATATCTTTTCTTGTAAATGGCATTTCCATAAGTAGGGTATTAGATTGGTTGCTACGTTCCCAACCTATTAATAGACAAGCTAAACAAATAATAAGAATAGTTAGCCAAAAACTATTACCTGTATTTGACAAAAAAGCATAATAGTAATAGAAAGTCCCCTTTTCTGAGAGTTCATAATAATTAGCAAGTTGTTGCTGAGCTGCTTTATAGTATCCGAAAGATAAAAGATAAAGTGTACTCAAGAAAAAGAGTAATACACCATATTTCCCGCGTTTCCAATTCCACATCCATAGTGCCTTATGAAACATACCCATCCTCCTCAAGTATCGTAACGAAGACATCTTCAAGTGACATTGTTAACTCTTCAATAAGTATTGGTTGCTCTTTATAAAACTTTTCAAGCGTTGTAGCAACATTTCCTTCGATTAAAATCGTAAATACTTTTCCTGTTTGATTTAATATTTTAATATTGCTTAAGTTTTCTAGTTTTTGAGGTAATGACCGTTCATAAGCTACTTGTATTTTTGCAAATCGTGATTTTGCATCATCAAGTGAAGTAATAGATGCCACGGTATGGCCTTTTAACATAATGATTGTATCTGCAATTTGTTCCACTTCATCTAAATGATGAGTTGAGATGAAAATGGTAATCTCTTTTTCTGCAACTTCTCCAACGAGAAACTGCAAAATCTGTCTTTTAACGATAGGATCGAGCCCATTTGTCGGTTCATCTAAAATGATATACTCTGCTTTTGTAGCAACGGCTAAAATGATCGCAAGCAGCGCTTTCATTCCTTTTGAGTAACTACGAATCCGCTTGTTTGGTAAGTTAAAACGTTCAAGCAGTTCGTAGAAATATGATTCATCAAATGCTGTATAAACTGCTTTATAAAATTTCACGATTTCTTTTACTGTATATCCGTTCAGTATGTTAGTAGAATCTGGGACATATACGACCTTTTGTTTCATTTCAGGCTGCATATGAATATCTGTATCTTCATATGTAACCGTGCCTTCATCTGGGTCTAAAATGCCGATCATCGTTCGTAATAAAGTTGTTTTCCCCGCACCGTTTCTTCCGAGTAATCCGACGATACTACCTTTTTGTAATGTGAAAGAAACATCGTCTAAAATCGTTTGATTATCAATTGTTTTCTTCAAACTTGTCACTTTCAGCATCCATATTTCCTCCAATCTCTTTATAGTATGAATCTATCCAATCATGAATTTTATCTTTCGTAATCCCAAGATAAGAGGCTTCTAGTAATAATTGATGAAATTGCTTTTCAACCATAGCGATTTTCCTTTCGTCTAATGTTGGGGTAATCGATTGAGATACAAATGTTCCTTTTCCTCGTAACGTTTCAATAATCCCTTGTCGCTCTAATTCTTGATACGCTTTACTCACTGTATTTGGATTTATAACAAGTAATGAAGCGAGCTCACGTACAGAAGGAAGTTTATCACTTGGAGCTAACATGTTTTTTAATACGAGTTCTTTTATATTTTGAACAATTTGTTCCCATATCGGAGTGTTGCTTCTTGGATCAAGTTGAATATGCAAGAGCAATGTCTCCTTCCTCATATGTATTAAGTGTACTACTATGCGTAATACACTTAATACAATATAGGGTATGAATGTGTTTGTCAACTGAAAAAAATAGAAGAATATGGTATTAAAAAATAATAAATTGGAAAAAATAGGTCTGATATAGAATGGAGGGTTAGTCATGAAGCGAGTTTTTGGAATACTTGTTTGTTTCATGTTATTGCTTTCTGGTACTTCAGTTAGTTTTGCACAATCTGAGAAAACGAAGCAGGAGAAAACAGAAGAAACCGCGCCGAAGTTAGCGGAGCAAGCATCGTCAGCAATCGTAATTGAGCAAGATACAGGTAAAGTTTTATTTGATAAAAATCCGAATGAAAAGTTACCACCTGCTAGTATGACAAAGATTATGACAATGCTATTAATTATGGAACAAGTTGAAAAAGGAAAACTAAAACTAAACGATAAAGTTAGAGCAAGTGAACATGCAGCTTCAATGGGTGGATCACAAATCTTTTTAGAACCTGGGGAAGAGATGACCGTAAATGAAATGCTAAAAGGTATTGCCATTGCATCTGGAAATGATGCATCTGTTGCAGTAGCAGAGCATATCGCTGGTTCAGAAGAAGGATTTGTAAATATGATGAACAAAAAAGCGAAAGATTTAGGGTTGAAAAATACACATTTTCAAAACCCGACAGGTCTCCCGGCTAAAGATCATTATTCTACAGCAAATGATATGGCTATAATGGCGAGAGAATTGATGAAGTATCCACTTATTCGCAAATACACAGGTAAATACGAAGATTATTTACGAGAAGATACGGATAAGAAGTTTTGGCTCGTCAATACGAATAAGTTAGTGCGTTTTTATCCTGGAGTAGATGGTGTAAAAACGGGCTTTACAACAGAAGCAAAATATTGCTTAACAGCATCGGCTGAAAAAAATGGCATGCGTGTTATTTCAGTTGTTATGGGAGCACCTACATCTAAAGAACGGAACAATCAAGTGACGAAGCTTCTTGATTATGCATTTGGTCAATATATGACGAAGAAAATGTATACGCGCGGTGAAAAAATTAAGACTGTACAAGTAGGAAAAGGTAAAAAAGAAAAAGTAGATTTAGTTGCATCAGATAATGTGTCTCTTCTTATGAAGAAGGGCGAAAATATGGACAAAGTAAAGCAAGAAGTAATTGCTGAAAAGAAAGTGAAAGCACCGATTAAAAAAGGTGATGCACTTGGCACGCTTGTTATTAAAAAAGATAAAGAGGTTTTATTAAAACAAACAATCGTAGCAAAAGAAGATGTTGCTGCAGCAAGCTGGTGGGAGTTATTTAAAAGAAGTTTTGGGATGTTTTCAACATCAAAATAGCGGCAAACATTTTGCCGCTTTTCTATTCGTATGTAAGTAAATAATTGTTGAATGGTTTCACTTTATGGCGAAATAGTTCTTCTTTTGTCAGTAGGAAGGATTCTTATGTTGTATCACGAAAATCTTTATGTATGTAAATGAGTAAAGTTTGAGCATAAGGAGGAAATCGTGTGAGTCTTTCCATGCAATTAGAAGTAAAACGTGACGTCCTATGTGTGAGACTAGCGGGTGAATTAGATCATCATACTGCTGAAGAGTTGCGAACGAAAGTGACAGATATGATTGAGACACATGGTGTTCATCACATTGTTTTGAGCCTAGAGAACTTATCATTTATGGATAGTTCTGGTTTAGGTGTGATATTAGGCCGATATAAGCATGTAAAGGGATTAGGTGGAGAAATGGTTGTTTGTGCAATTTCACCGCCTGTTAAGCGTTTATTTGAAATGTCGGGCTTATTCAAAATTGTTCGCTTAGAAGAAAGTGAAGCGCACGCGCTCGCGACGTTGGGGGTGGCATAAATGAGAAATGAAATGAACCTTCAATTTTCAGCATTAAGTCAAAATGAATCATTCGCTCGCGTTACAGTGGCAGCATTCATTGCGCAACTAGATCCAACGATGGATGAGCTAACGGAGATTAAAACTGTTGTGTCAGAAGCGGTTACAAATGCAATTATTCATGGATACGAAGGAAATGCAGAAGGTACTGTTTATATTTCTGTAATTTTGGAAGAGGCAATGGTGAAACTCACGATTCGAGATGAAGGGATTGGCATTTTTAATTTAGATGAGGCAAGACAACCCCTTTTTACAACTAAACCTGAATTAGAGCGTTCCGGAATGGGATTTACTATCATGGAAAATTTTATGGATGAAGTAGAAGTTATTTCAAACGAATCTTTCGGGACAACAATCCATTTGACAAAATACTTATCAAATAGTAACGCTCTATGCAATTAAGGAGAATAGCCTATGGACATAGAGGTCAAAAATGAGAAGAAGAAACCTCAGTTAAAGGACCACGAGCTAAAAGCGTTAATTCAAAAAAGTCAAGGTGGAGATCAACAAGCAAGAGATACGATTGTTCAAAGTAATATGCGTCTAGTATGGTCGGTTGTACAGCGTTTTTTGAATCGAGGATACGAACCAGACGATCTATTTCAAATTGGATGTATTGGGCTCTTAAAATCGGTAGATAAATTTGATTTATCTTTCGACGTGAAATTTTCAACATATGCAGTTCCAATGATTATTGGAGAAATTCAACGATTTTTACGTGACGATGGATCAGTGAAAGTAAGTAGATCTTTAAAAGAAACAGGCAACAAAATTCGAAAGATGAGAGACGAGCTTTCGAAAGAATTCGGAAGGGCTCCAACGATTAATGAAGTAGCAGAGGCGCTAGAACTAACGCCTGAAGAAGTTGTTCTGGCGCAAGAAGCGAGTCGTCCTCCTTCATCGATACATGAAACCGTGTATGAAAATGATGGAGACCCTATTACTATTTTAGATCAAATTGCAGATCAATCTGAAACGAAATGGTTTGATAAAATAGCTTTAAAAGAAGCAATTAGAGAATTAGATGAACGAGAACGTCTTATTGTATATTTGCGCTATTATAAAGATCAAACCCAATCAGAAGTAGCAGAGCGCATAGGTATTTCGCAAGTACAAGTTTCAAGACTTGAAAAGAAAATATTAAAACAGATGAAAGATCGAATAGATGAATAACTGTCTATTCGATTTTTTTATGACTTTAATAGGAGGGAGTTGTTAATTTTCGCAAAAATTAACAGAATTTATTGATAATTTAGTTAATTTAAAATATAATCCAAGTATGAACTTGTCATAAAGGGGGAAGGAAACATGGAAACGAGGCAACAATGGGGAACGAGGGCTGGATTTATTTTCGCAGCGGTCGGCTCAGCCGTTGGATTAGGAAACATATGGCGTTTTCCTTATACAGCGTATGAAAATGGAGGAGGTGCATTCTTTTTACCGTACTTATTTGCATTATTAACGACTGGTATTTCATTGCTAGCATTCGAATTCGCTCTTGGGCATCGTCATCGTGGTTCTGCACCACTTACATTCTTCCGTATTCATCCACGTGCTGAATTTATTGGATGGTGGCAAATGTGTGTAACGTTTATCGTTTCAACATATTATGCAGTAATTATCGCTTGGTCTATTTCGTATACGTATTTTGCAATTACTGGAGCGTGGGGGAAAGACACGCAATCATTTTTATTTAAAGAATATTTACATGTTGCAGATAAACCAGGGCAATTTGGGGGGCTTGTGCCAGAAGTATTAATTCCGTTAGCTCTCGTTTGGATTATTGTGCTTGGCGTTGCATTCAAAGGCGTTAAAAAAGGAATCGAAGTTGTTAACCGCATTTTTATTCCTTTATTAGTTGTTATGTTTTTAATTATCGTTGTTCGTGCAGTGACGATGGAAGGTGCGATGCAAGGGTTAGATGCATTCTTTAAACCAGACTGGAGTCGTATTTTTGATGGGAAAGTATGGCTTGCTGCTTATGGACAAATTTTCTTTAGTTTATCTCTAGCATTCGGAATTATGATTACGTATTCTAGTTATTTACCGAAAAACTCAGATACAACAAATAATGCTTTTATTACAGGGTTTGCAAATTCAGGATTTGAATTATTAGCCGGAATTGGAGTCTTTGCTGCTCTTGGATTTATGGCAAATAACATGGGGGTACCAGTTGATAAAGTTGCGAGTGCTGGCGTAGGGCTTGCGTTTGTAGTATTCCCACAAATTATTAATGAATTACCGATGTCACCGTTATTTGGAGTATTATTTTTCTTATCGTTAACTGTTGCTGGAATTACATCACTCATTTCACTTGCGGAAGTATGCTTTGCGGCTGTATCTGAAAAATTTAGTTTGAGTCGTCAAAAGACGATTGGAATTATGGGAACACTTCTCGTGTTAGTTTCTCTTGTTTTTGCAACACGTGGTGGGCTTATGTTTCTAGATGTTGTTGATTATTTCGCTAATAATTTTGGATTAATTACAATTGCACTAGCTGAAGTGGTTACGATAGGTCTTATCTTGCGCCGTCTACCTATTTACCAAAATCATGCTAACTTTGTATCTGATATAAAATTAGGAACGTTTTGGAGAGTTAGTTTACTCGTTATTACTCCACTCATGTTAGGGTATATGTTAATTGATGGTGTAATCCAAAATATTAAAAAGAACTACGGAGATTATCCGACGGAATTTGTTGTAACATATGGTTGGTCGATAGCGGCAGCATTCCTTCTAGTCGCACTAGTCATTGGTTTGAAAAAATGGAATGCACAAATACATTCAGATTCTGCCCAGCTTGAAAAAGAATGGAAAGATCGAGGTGTTTCATGATGAGTGGATCAGCGATTATGATGATGGTTATTGGTATCGTAGTCATTTGGGGAGGACTTGCATTAAGTATCGCAAATTTATTTAAGAAAAAGGCATAAGCTAAAAACATCTGTACCGAAACGGTACAGATGTTTTTTTATGAAAAAATTGTATTAGAAAAAAATTCAATAACCATACTACAACTACGAGGAAGAGTGAAGGGGTGAATGAAAATTGGAAGGAACGATTTATATTAAAATGCGCAATCGTTTAAAAATTTCTCCTGCGTATGAAATAAAGCTGAGTGATGTCGCTCAACTTGCAGGAGATTCTTTTGTAGTTGAGTCTTTACAAAATGAAATAGTTTACAACGTAACAGCACATGATAAGACGCATGTTGTAATTGATGTTATGAAAGTAATTGAAATTATTCAACAAAAAGCATCTCATGTACAAATTAATTTACTAGGTTCTGGACAAACTCTTGTTGAAATTATATATGAAAAAAAGAAAGTGCCCCCAATTTTCTTTGGGCTTGTATGGTTGTTGTTGTTCATTGGGGCGGCCCTTGCGATCATTTATTTCCATGAGGATGTAAGTATGCAACAAGTACATCAGCGGTTATATTACATGATTACTGGAGAGTTTAAGGAGCAACCACTATTATTTCAAGTTCCCTATTCAGTAGGTCTTGGATTAGGTATGGTTTTATTTTTTAATCATGTATTTCAAAAGCGAATTAATGAAGAGCCGAGTCCGTTAGAAGTTGAGATGTTTCAATATCAACAGTCGCTTGATCAATATGTAATTGTTAATGAAAACAAGGATAACACGAAACAGCTTGCCGATGATTGAATGTGGGTTTGTTATATTAATTGGTTTAGCTGGCGGGATTGCAGTAGGTAGCGGATATGTTGCCTTTTTGGCTGTACTTGGTATAATCCCTCGTTTAGCTCAATTAACGAGAAGTGGAAAGCATATTCAATATTTTGAGTGGGCTGTCATTGCGGGAACTTTAACTGGGGCTTGGTGTAGTTTGAAAAACATTACATTTCAAACATCGCAATATTGGCTTGTAATATTAGGTTTATTTTGTGGTACATTCATTGGAATGCTTGCTGCGGCATTAACGGAAGTATTAAATGTTTTACCTATTTTAGCGAAACGAGTCGGGGTAGAGGGGAAAATTGTTGTTTTACTCGTTGCTCTTGTACTTGGCAAAGTAATAGGCTCATTGTTTCACTGGATTTATTTCGTAAAGTAGGAGGCAATATATAAATGACAAACCGAAAACTGAAAGATGATTACATAAATAAAGTGAAGGAGTACCATCCAAAGCCAAACTATTTACTAAATTGTGTGAAGGCATTTCTTGTAGGTGGGCTCATTTGTACAGTCGGAGAAATATTGATGAAATTTTATATACATTATTTTCACTTTAGTGAACAAGAGGCAGGAAATCCGACAGTTGCAACTCTTGTTTTATTGTCGGCGATTTTAACAGGATGTGGTGTATATGATAAAATCGGTCAATTTGCTGGAGCAGGATCGGCAGTACCAGTTACAGGATTTGCAAATTCTATGGCGAGCGCTGCGCTAGAACATAAGAGTGAGGGGATTGTTCTAGGGATTGCTACAAACATGTTTAAGCTTGCAGGAAGTGTTATCGTGTTTGGCGTTGTTGGAGCATACATTATCGGATTAATAAGATATACTTTTAAAATTTTTATGTCTTAAAGGAGGGGCGAGTATGAGGTTGACAGGAAAACAAACGTGGGTATTTCAAAATGATATTTACGTAAATGCAACGGGTACTGCTGTCGGTCCGAAAGAAGCTGAAGGCCCTCTTGGAAAATATTTTGATATTTCATATAATGACTTGCATTGTGGAGAGGAAAACTGGGAACTTGCTGAACGAAAATTAATGTCAGACTCAATGCAACAAGCAGTGCAAAAAGGGAATATAAAAACATCACAAATTGATTTCTTTTTAGCGGGCGATTTATTAAATCAAACAGTGACAGCGAATTATGTTGCGCGTCAGTGGGGGATTCCTTTTTTAGGAATGTTTAGCGCTTGTGCGACGTCAATGGAAACTTTAGCAGTTGGATCAGCATTTATAGACGGTGGATTTGCGAATCGTGTCTTAGCTACGGTGAGTAGTCATAATGCAACGGCTGAAAGGCAATTTCGTTATCCAACAGAGTATGGGGGACAAAAGCCAGAAACCGCAAATTCAACTGTTACAGGTGCAGGGTCCATATTAATTAGCAAAGAAAAAAGTGCAATTAAAATTACGGCAGCTACGATTGGAAAAGTGCAAGATTTAGGAATTATGAACCCTCTAGATATGGGATCGGCAATGGCACCAGCTGCTGCTCATACAATCCAACAGCATTTTGAAGATTTAGGAAGAAGCGCAGCTGATTATGATTTGATTGTTACTGGTGATTTATCGGCTGTTGGGACACCAATTGCAAAACAACTTTTACTTGAGGAAGGTTATGACCTTGGGCATATATACAATGATTGTGGATTAATGATTTATGATTCAAATCAAGAAGAAGTGTTTGCAGGTGGCAGTGGTTGTGCTTGTTCCGCTGTTGTCACATACGGCCACTTATTACGTGAAATGCAAAAAGGGAATTTACAACGCATTTTTGTCGTTGCAACGGGGGCTTTATTGAGCCCAATGATGATGCAACAAAAGGAAACGATTCCAACAATTGCGCATGGTGTTGTGTTTGAAAGAGTTAAAGGAGAGTGAATTGTGGATTTTGTATATGCATTTCTTGTAGGAGGAGCGATTTGTGTAATTGGACAAGTATTGTTAGATTTTGCAAAGTTAACACCGGCCCATTTAATGGCAAGTTTTGTAGTTGTCGGAGCCATTTTAGACGGATTCGGCTTGTATGATAAGCTTATAAAATTTGCAGGTGCTGGAGCAACAGTCCCTATTACAAGTTTTGGACATTCACTATTACACGGAGCAATGCATGCGGCGGAAAAACATGGGTATTTAGGAATTGGTATCGGCATGTTTAGTTTAACGTCTGCGGGCATTTCCGCAGCTATATTATTTTCATTTTTTGTAGCACTTATATGTAAACCGAAAGGATAAATCAAATGAGACGAAGGGTTGTTTTGGTAACAGATGGAGATGAATATGCAAAGCGGACAATTGAGCTGTTAACAAAGGAATTTGGGGGCAGGTGTATTTCAGCATCGCAAAGTAATCCAACCAAATTGACAGGGAAGAAAGTTGTTGAGCTTATTATGCAAACGCCATATGACCCTGTATTTGTCATGTTTGATGACAGTGGATTTATTGGAGAAGGATCTGGTGAAAAGGCTTTAAAATATGTAGCCACACATAAACAAATTGATGTACTTGGTATTTTAGCGGTAGCATCTAATACACATCATTGGGAATGGGCGCGTGTAGATGTAAGCGTAGATCGGAATGGGAATTTAACAGAATACGGTGTTGATAAATTTGGACTTCCAGATGGTGAAATTGGCAGGATTAGTGGGGATACGATTTATTGTTTAGATGATTTGAATGTTCCAGTCATTGTGGGGGTCGGTGATATTGGCAAGATGTGTGGAAATGATGAATGGGAGCGAGGATCACCTATTACTAGAAAAGCAATTCAATTAATTTTGGAAAGGAGTGGGTTTTATGACGAAGCCTAAAAAAGTGAATATCCCGATTTCGTCTTTTTTAAGTGATAATGAAAATTACTTAAAGCAAACTGTTGGATTGGGTGTCACATATGATGTTGGTATTCGTAAATTTCAAATTTTAAACAAAGAAATTGGTGTGTTATTTGTAAATGGACTTTGTGATACGAATTATATTATCCCTATTTTAGAAGAAGCGGTGGATACAAATGAAATAAGGGATGTAGAAGAAGATACAGTAAAGCTTTTAGAGAATCGTTTAATTCATCAACAAGTAAGTAAAGTAAAAACGATGGATGAAGTAATGCTCCAAGTATTATCAGGGCTTATTGTTATATTTGTGGAAGGTGAAACGGAAGCTTTTGCAATTGATGTTCGTAGTTATCCGGGGCGGACACCGACAGAACCAGATACAGAAAAGGTAGTACGTGGTGCAAGGGATGGTTTTGTTGAAAATATTGTTGTAAATACAGCGTTAATCCGTAGAAGGATCCGCGACCCACGTCTTCGAAATGAAATGGTTCGAGTAGGGGATAGATCACAAACCGATATTTGTATTACATATGTACAAGATGTTGCAAATCCAGATTTAGTGAAGATTATAAAACAAGAATTAAATAATATTGAAGTAGATGGGATTACGATGGCGGATAAAACGGTGGAAGAATTTGTAGTCAAACAAGGTTATAATCCATTCCCGCTTATTCGCTACACAGAAAGGCCAGATGTAGCAGCGAACCATTTGTTAGAAGGACATGTGTTAGTACTTGTTGATACATCACCAAGTGCTATGATCACTCCAACAACATATTTCCACCATTTACAGCATGCAGAAGAATTTAGACAAAATCCAGCTGTAGGTACATTTTTACGTTGGGTACGTTTTTTAGGTGTTATTTTCTCGTTATTTTTATTACCATTTTGGTTAGTATTTGTATTTGATCCAACTCTTTTGCCACCGAATCTTGCTTTTATTGGACCGACTAAGATGACGCATTTACCAATTTTATTACAAGTGTTAATGGCAGAGGTCGGACTTGAGTTTTTAAGAATGGCTGCCATTCACACTCCGACGTCGTTATCGTCTGCGGCGGGGTTAATTTCTGCTATATTAATTGGTCAAATTGCCATTGATGTAGGGTTGTTTGTACCAGAAGTTATTTTATATGTAGCTGTTTCGATGATTGGGGCATATGCAACACCGAGCTATGAATTAGGACTAGGAAATAAGGTTGGGAAATTGTTTGTAATTATTTTAACAGGTCTCTTCCATGAGATAGGGTTTGTAATTGGAATGACGATATTGATTTTATTTTTAACGTCTATAAAAAGTTTACAAACACCGTATTTATGGCCGTTTCTACCATTTGATTGGGGCGCGTTAACGAAAATTTTACTCCGACCAACTATGTCTAGTTTAAAAGTGCGTCCTAGTATTGTGCGACCTCAAAATGTAAGAAGACAAAAATAAACGGGATTATGCTCCCGTTTATTTTTTTATTGAAAATTTATTTTTTTTTTAACAAAAACCAAACATTTTTTGTGTACACTTAGAGTAGATATTGTGTATGAAAGGGGAAGAGGACATGATTAAATTATTTGTAAGTGATTTAGATGACACGCTCGTTTACAATGTGAATGATATGCAAAAAGAAGATGAACGTGCACTTTGTTGGCTAGCTGAAAAAGGGACAAATATTTGTTTTGCCTCTGGCCGCTTTACTCACCGAATTGATGAAGTCGTAAAAAAGTTTTCATTCCCGTATTACACAACAGGTTTAAATGGGGCGACAATGTTACTGCCGGACGGTAAAATATTTCATGAATCAAGTTTTGAAGATAGTGTTGCCCAGGAAATATATCGATATATACATAACAAAGGACTAGCAGATATTGTTTGTGCAAATGAGCAGCGATATACAAAAAGAAAAAATAAAAATCATCATACTTTTGAAGAGTATATGGGGGTACATATTGCTGAAATAGAAGCGTTAGAAGAAGAATTTGGTAAGACTGTACATCCAGCGAAATTATTTGTATTTGGAGAAGAAGAGAAAATTGTAGCATTAGATCAAGAGTTACGAAATACGTTTCACAGTGAAGCGGAAGTTTTTATATCAGGTAAACGTTATGTTGATATTATGCCAAGGGGTGTAAGTAAGGGGAGTGCTTTAAGGCGACTAATGGAACATTTAAAAATTGAAGCAAATGAAGTTGCCTGCATTGGAGATTCTTTTAATGACATTTCAATGTTTGAAGTAACCCCGCATTCATTTACTCTTCATCATGCTCATCTATATGTGAAGAAGAAAGCAAATCATGTTGTTCGTTCGGTTGAAGAAGCTGTTATGAAATTACCGTTACTTGTATAAAAAAGAAGCTCGTCACTGACGAGCTTCTTTTTACTTGAATAAAGATTTAACAAAATCAATGATGCTTGAGAAGAAATCTTTAACTTTATCTAGGAAACTTTGCCCTTCTTCAGACCCTAAAAAGGCAGAAACGTGTTCTTTTGCTTTATTTAACTGACTGCCAACTTGATTCCAATCGATATTAAGATTTTTCATTTTATCAAATAACGCTACTAAGTTATCCAACTGTTCATCCGTTAATGTAATGCCGAGTTGATCAGCAATTTTTTTAATTAATGAACGTAAATCTTCCGTTGTTTTTGGCTGCTCTTTTGCAATCTCTTCTTTAATTTTTGCAACAAGTTGAACTGCTTTTTCTTCACCAATTTTATCACCGAGCTGGGCCGTTTGCACCATTTCTTCATTGGCTACTTTTTTTACTTCCTCAGGAATTGCTTTGTTCGATGTTGTTTCATAGGCCTTCATTAAACCTGTTAAAGCAGCAGTTCCTGAAACTTTAAATGGTGCAGTAATTTGAATCTCTGCATCTTTCACACCTGCTGTAATAAGTGCGTTTGTGTACATTGCATCTGTTATTGAATTAATGTTTTTTGAACGTACAATGAGACCAGATCCTGGCTTTGTGTATGTAATCATAGAAGAGGAAATTGCTCGCGTACCAATTTGTGCTTTTGGAACAATTCCTTCTAGAAATTTATGTTCTTCCGCATTAGACACAGTAATAATTGTAGCATCTTTCGGTGCTTTCATTTCTTTTAACAGATCTTGTTTTTGTTGTTCAGATAAGTTTTCTCCTAGTGTAACAATTGATTCTCCCTCAATGATGTCTGCAAATGAAGCTGTTGGCATCATAAATACCGTTACAGCTAATAGCAGAGCTAGTAATTTCGTTTTCACGAAAAATCGCTCCCTTTCTCTTTCTAAAATTTTCGGGCAACACAGTTATTATAGTATATATTTCTTATTTGTCACCTAGCTTTGTCCACATTTCGAAAAAGAAGTATGTAGATTGTCGGATTCTTTTTTGTTTCTAGTCATGAATGTGGTAATATAGTGCTGAGATACTTGAAAGGAGACATATACATATGAAAACTTTAGGATACATATTAATGGAAAATGGTGAAAAAATCGAATTGGAATTTTTCCCAGAAGAAGCACCGAAAACAGTAGAAAACTTTAAAAAATTAGCAGAGCAAGGATTTTATGATGGTGTGACATTCCACCGCGTTATTCCTGGCTTCGTAAGCCAAGGTGGAGACCCAACAGGAACAGGTGCAGGTGGCCCAGGTTACTCTATCCCATGTGAGACTGATGGAAATCCTCATAGACACCTTGTAGGATCACTTTCTATGGCACATGCTGGCCGTAACACAGGTGGTAGCCAATTCTTTGTTGTTCATGAGCCACAACCGCATTTAGATGGCGTACATACTGTATTTGGTAAAGCGACAAGCGGTATTGAAACAGTATTAAACATGCGTCAAGGCGATGTAATGAAAGAAGTTAAAGTTTGGGAAGAGTAAGTTATGGAAAAAGGGAGCTTTTGCTCTCTTTTTTATTTTTTAAATAGGAATGAGTATTTTCTTTACAGTACATGATACAAACTGTACTGTAATTGTTGCTAAAATATATGACTTATGAGAACAAACTTTTAACAAATTACATAGAATACACTAGATTATATGTTTCAATAAACATTTTTTATTATATTAATTTTGCTAGAATTAAGTTGCTCTATGGTGACTAATAATGAAGCGGTAATGAGTAGCGGATGTTACTTTTAACTATCATATAGCATTGTCTTTTTTTAAAATCTACTTAGAAAGAAATAGTACTGAAACATATATTTGACTTTCTTCTTTTCGCTTTGTATGATTATCAAGTTGTTTTAGGCTCTTCTCACTCTGTTGAAAATATTGTAAAATGAATGTGATATGAAAAGAGTGATTGAGGGGATTCATAGTTTGTAACTTTTGTAAGAAGGGATAAGGGTTATGTTAATTCGTTTTAAAAAAAGTTATGAAAAAATTGCAATGGGGCTTCTTTCGTTTATGCCAACTGAAAAAGATGTGAAAACATTACAATTGACAATGAAAGAGTATGAAGCGAAAGAGGATTGGCAATTGTATTTGTGGAAGCAAAATGAAGATTTTGTTGGAATAATGGGGATTGTAAAAAAAGAGAATCAAGTATTAGAAATTCAGCATTTGAGTGTGAACCCGTCTCATCGTCATATGGGAATTGGGACGATGATGGTTCAAGAGTTAAAGAGCAAATTTCTTGAGTTTACAATTTGCGGAAATGAGCAAACAGCAAGTTTTTGCGAAAAGTGTAAAGGGCTTGAACAAAATATACATTCATGAAAGCAGGGATAAGTAGTTTATTATCTCTGCTTTCTTTTTTGTAATTGTTCTTTGCGTTCAGTGATGACTTCTGTTCGATCACGTAATGTGTGCTTGTGTAGGATATATTCACTAGGAGTAGCGTTCATATCTTTCCACGGAAGGTTTTGTTTCTGACATAACTGCATACATTTCTTTTCAAATGATGTGTCCGATAATGGTAAAAATAACGGTACAAAACTTTCTTTTTTTTGTATAGATTGCACTCTTTCAGTGAGTAAGGGTAGAAGTTGCGCTTGATTGATTCCTAAACGTTGTAAAAGTGCACTGTTTTTTTCTAAAATTGTGATTGCACTTTTCATCATCTTTGTGGCGCCATTCCAGTTAGTGCGTCTTTGGTGGTATAAAGAAACTGCCACTTGAATGAGACCGACTAAGTAATCATCACGATTTCCTCTCGGTTTGGTTTTCCAATACTCTTCCAATATTTCGTGACATTCAAAATAGTCATAGTCTCCGTGAAAATGAATTAAAAATTGTATGTATTCGGTAGGATACATATTTTTCGCCCCTATCTAACGGTTATAAATACAAGTGTATCATAGAAATATGAACAATAAACGACTAGGGGATTTTCCCTAGTCGTTTATTGTTCATGTTAGCAGAAGCAAGCTGCCCCTACAATAATTAGTAAAATAAACAGTACAACAAGTAATGCGAACCCACCGCTAAAACCGCAATCAACGTGACCCATAGTTTTTTGACCTCCTACATTGTTCTTACTACACTGTTATCATATGAAGCTGTGGGCATGATGACATAGGCATAGGTCTATTTTTAATTAAATTTCTTAAAAAGGTTGGATAGAACATGAGTATGCTCTATACTTATGTTGTTATAGAAAAAATGTGGTGGGATGCTTTGTGCAGTATAATTTTAAAGTAGAGGCTTTTGAAGGGCCTTTAGATCTATTGTTACATTTAATACATCGTTATGAAATTGATATATATAATATTCCTGTAGCGGATATTACAGAACAATATTTGTCTTATGTCCATACGATGAAAGAACTACAATTAGATGTTGCAAGTGAGTATTTAGTAATGGCTGCAACGTTATTGCAAATTAAAAGTAAAATGTTGTTGCCGAAACATGAAGAAGATGTACTTGATAATGGTGATGACTTTATTGATGACCCTCGTCAAGAATTGATGGAGAGGTTAATTGAATATAAGAAATATAAGCAAGTTGCTACTGAGTTAAAAGAAAGAGAACAAGAAAGAGCACAGCTATATACACGTCCGCCAATTGATTTTGCATCGTTGCAACAAGAAGAGGAGACAAGCTTACCTCTTGATGTTACGTTATATGATATGCTAGCGGCATTTCAAAAATTAATGCGCCGTAAAAAAGCAAAGAAACCTGTAACAGCACGAGTTACTCGTCAAGAAATACCAATTGAACAACGAATGGCTGATATTCTAAAACAGTTAGAAATAAAAGGTGGCCGTCAAAGTTTTTATGATTTGTTTGCTGATGAAGAACGTGAAATAATGGTTGTAACATTTTTAGCGGTTCTTGAGCTTATGAAAAAACAACAAATTAGCATAGAACAAGAACATAATTTTGATGAAATTTTTGTATCGAGTTCTAATAAATCCGCATAGAGCTTGTATGGGAAATGGGATAGAGAAACAGTTTATCTCATGTTACGTTTTAATGAATCGTTTGGAACAAGAAAAGAAATATTGAACCGAACGCATTGATTGTGATTCGGTTTTTTGATGTGTATTTTTAATGAGAAAATAGGAGGAAGGAGCTCAGACAATGGATAGAAAAGAACAAAAATCAATCATTGAAGGGCTTTTGTTTGTTTCTGGTGATGAAGGGATTTATCCAGAACAAATAGCGAAAGTTCTTGAAATTGAAGTGAATGAAGTAATAGATATTTTAGAAGAAATGCAAAAAGAATATGAAGGTGCACATCGCGGTTTGCAAATTGTACAATATGCAAAAGTATATCGCTTTGCTACAAAGAAAGAACATGCTTCGTACTATCAGAAATTAATAGATATGCCAACAGCTGCCTCACTCTCTCAAGCTGCTCTTGAAACGTTAGCGATCGTTGCATATCGTCAACCGATTACAAGGACAGAAATGGAAGAGATTCGAGGGGTAAAAACGGACAAGGCACTACAAACGTTAGTTTCACACTTACTTATAAAAGAAACTGGCCGAGCAGAAGGTCCAGGGCGTCCTATTTTATATGGAACGACAAAAGAATTTTTGGACACATTTGGATTGAAAACATTAGATGATTTACCGCTACTTTCTGAAGAGAGTGAACAAATGAATGAAGCAGATTTATTCTTCGGTTCTTTACAAGAAATATCAAAATAAAAGCTTAGCATTTTGCTAAGCTTTTTTTGTATATCAATTATATCCCGTGCCATACTAAGTGAAAAAAAGGAGACGAGTTATGAAGGGTATACGAAGTATTTTGTTGTTAATTTCTGTTTTATTATGTTTTTCTTTAAATAGTACCTCGGCTAAAAGATATATGATGTCTATTCATGCTACGTCTCCTTTACATATGCAGCGGCAACATCTTAGTAAAATGCAAGTGAACTTTTTAAAAGTTGGACAAGGTGATGCAACACTTATTGTATTGCCAAATGGACAAACAATGTTAATTGATGGAGGACCTTATGAAGCAGGAGAGGTTATTATTCAAAAACTAATCGAAAAAGGGATAAACCATTTAGATGTTATTGTCAGTACGCATCCTGATATGGATCATATTGGTGGACTAATTCCGATTGTAGAGCAAATGCCGGTCTCACTTATACTAGATAGTGGAAAAACATATAGCTCTTTTACATATCATACGTATCGAAATAATATTAAAAAAAGGGGAATACCTTTTGTTTCGGTAAAGGAAGGACAATATATACCGCTAGATCCACATGTTTCTATACAGGTATTAAACAATGGGAAATCGAAAGATGAAAATAATGAATCCTCAATTGTTTTAAAGGTTCGATATGGAAAGGCTGACTTTTTATTGATGGGCGATGCTGATGTACGGACGGAACATGAGATATTAAAGCAATTTGATGTACATGCAGATATATTAAAAGTTGGGCATCATGGCTCATATACTTCAACAAGTGAAACGTTTATAAAAAAAGTAGAACCACAGTTCGCTATTCTTTCGTATGGGAGTAGCAATCCGTATGGCCATCCTCACCAAAGTGTAGTAAGGAGATTGAAACGGCACGGTATAATGATATATGGAACAAATAAACGCACTGTAGAAGTGAATACAGATGGGGAACATATTATGATAGGGTCTAGTGGATTCATGCCATTATTGAAGTAATTCATACATTAGAGATGGAGACCGTCCCTTTTTGGAAAAAATGAATAACATATATTATAATTACGAGAGACGTAATTATAATATATGTTTCGTTAAACAAAATGGAAATTTCATTAGAATGTATAGACAACTACTCGTGCGTATATTAAGATGGAATTAGGCGAATAAGGTAATAAGAACAAGTAGGAAAGTTCATGGGAAAGGGTCGATGAAAATGAAAACGCAAATTGTCATCAATGCCAAAATTTACACAGGTCAAGAAGTAGTGGAAAACGGATTTATTCGTTACGCAGAAACAATTAAAGAAATTGGTTTGATGGCTCAATATGTACCACAAGAAGATGAAACTGTTATTGATGCTACAGGGAAGATTGTAATTCCAGGTATGATTGATGTTCATATTCATGGTGGATACGATATTGATGCGATGGATGCAAATAGCGATGGATTAGTAACTCTAGGTAAAGAAATGTTAAAAGAAGGGGTTACAACTTACTTCCCGACAACAATGACACAAGCTCCAGAAGCGATAGAAGCGGCACTAAGTGCTGCAAAGGAAGCGAAAGAAAAAGGAGCACATTTCGAATATATTCATTTAGAAGGACCGTATGTTTCAAAAAAACGTGCAGGTGCACAACCACTAGAACATATCGTTCCTGCGAATATTGAACAGTTTAAACAATGGCAGGAAGCAAGCGGTAATTTAATTAAGTTAGTAACATATGCACCAGAGGAAGAAGGAGCATTAGAGTTTGAACAGTATCTTGCTGAAACTGGTGTTGTTGGCACAATGGGGCATACAGATGCAATTGATGCGCAACTAAAAAATAGAAACATTACACATGCAACACATTTGTACAATCAAATGCGTGGATTACATCACCGTGAACCAGGAGTTGTTGGTCATGTGTTATTAAATCCAGATGTAATGGTTGAAGTAATTACAGATGGCATTCATATTCACCCTGATATGGTGAAATTAGCATATAAATTAAAAGGACCGAAAAAAGTAAGTGTCATTACTGACGCAATGCGAGCAAAAGGTCTTGAAGATGGATTATATGAACTTGGCGGACAGCCAGTACATGTAAAAGATGGTAGTGCTCGATTAGAAGATGGAACGTTAGCTGGTAGTATTCTAAAAATGGATCAAGCTTTCCGAAATGTAATTGAATTTACAGGATGTTCAATCGAAGACGCAGTACGTATGACATCAGTTAACCAGGCAGAAGAGTTTGGATTAAATAATAAAGGTGCGTTAGCGGTAGGGAAAGATGCAGACTTTGTTGTGATGACTGAAAATTTACATGTATATGATACCGTTCGTTTAGGAATTCATATGAAGGAAGGGAAGTAATTAAATGAATATTCTTGTTGTAAAAACTCCAGAAGAATTAGCAGAAGCGGGTTATAAATTAATTGAAGAAGTTGTAAAATCAAAAGAAAATCCAACATTAGGAATGGCTACAGGAAGCTCTCCATTAGGTATTTATGCAGAAATGCGAAAAAATAAACTTGATACAAGTCATGCAACCACTGTAAACTTAGATGAGTACGTAAATTTACCACACGAAGATAAAAACAGCTATCACTATTTCATGCAAGAACAGTTGTTTGATTATCTTCCATTTAAACAAACTTATGTACCAAACGGGATGGCAAGTGATTTAGAGGAAGAGTGCACACGTTACGAGAGCATTCTAGCTGCTAACCCAGTTGACCTACAGATTCTTGGAATCGGTGAAAACGGTCACATCGGATTTAACGAGCCAGGAACAGCATTTAATTCTCCAACTAACATTGTTGAATTAACAGAATCTACACGCCAAGCAAACCTTCGTTTCTTCGAAAAAGAAGAAGATGTGCCAACTCATGCGATTACAATGGGAATTGGAAGCATTATGAAAGCAAAACAAATTCTACTTGTTGCTATGGGGCCTAAAAAGGCAGAAGCACTTAAAGAGTTATTGCAAGGTGAATATAGTGAAGCGTGTCCTGCTACAGTTTTACAACGTCATCCGAATGTAACCGTAATCGCTGATCAAGAAGCTCTATCTTTATGCAGTGAGGCGATTGCTGATGAACATCGACAAGTATTCACCATTTCCGATCTATTATCAGATTCAAGAGTGGGTGAAACAGCTAATTGAGGACGGCGAATGGAAGCCGGGAGACAAAATCCCATCTGAGAATGAACTTTGTGATAAGTTCGAAGTGAGTCGTATGACAATCAGACAGGCGATTAATAATTTAGTGGAACAAGGCTATTTATATCGGAAACGTGGAATTGGAACGTTTGTCCAACTTCCGAAAGTGGAACAAAAATTGCAAGGAATGACGGGATTCACAGAAGATATGATTTCTCGCGGGATGAACCCAAGTAGTCAATTACTTAGTTTCCGCCTAGTTCCAGCTACTGCGAAAATAGCAGACCGGTTGAGAATACAGGAGGGGGAGTCGGTTTATGAAGTGAGGCGTATTCGCTTAGCTGATGATGAACCGATTGCTTTTGAGACGACATATTTGTCGCCAGCTCTTGTAAAAGATATTAACGAAGAAATATTGCAACAATCTTTATATGAACATTTAGAGAAAAAACTGGGCTTTAAGCTTGTTAGCGCTACTCAATCAATTGAAGCTTCCATTGCAACGGATAATGAAGCTGAACATCTGCATATTCCTAAAAAGGCGCCTGTGCTTGTAATGCGCCAATGGTCATATTCAGAAGGTGAGATACCGTTAGAGTATGTGAAATGTATTTATCGTGGGGATCGTTATAAATTTATTACAAACATCGCACGTAACAAATAATATATTTCAGTTTGTAAAGTACAGTAAATTTTAAAGTGTTTAACATGTAAAGAAATAAAAATACGACTCATCCTTATAAGGAGTGAGTCGTATTTTTATTATGAGTAATTACGTGGTTAACAGCATCTTTAACCGTATTTACTACATAGTGAGCGTGCTCTTTTACTGCGTCATCTGCTTGAGACATAGCAAAACTGTGAGGAGTTAAAGAGAACATTGGAATATCATTATAAGAATCCCCTATGCAAGCAATTTCCTCTGGTTGTATTTGAAATTCTTTTAATAAAATAGAAATAGCAGAACCTTTACTAATATTAGGTGGCATTACATCTAAACATTGTTCTGCTGAAATGAAGGTGCTAACTTTCCCATGAAATTTTTCATCAATTTTTTTCTGAAGGAGTTGTAAGTTTTCCTTCGTTCCACCGACAGAAATTTTATTTGGAAAAATTGTATCATCAATTTTCTGTAATAGATTAGGTTCTTCAACAGAAGTCATCGTTACTTGTTGTTCAAGTTCATGAATAAACGGTGTTTTTTCTTCAATGTAGTAGTTATGTTCATCACTTACATAACGGAAATAAGGGTCTTCATTTGTCATAGCTAACAAATCTGGAAGAATGCTGGAATCGAAAGTTGCAGATAATAGCTGCTTATTTTCATGTGTATATACAAAAACACCATTTACACTAATGCGATGGAAATTTGTATTAACCGCTCTCATTAAGTCTGCAATTTCATTATCAAGTCTTCCAGAAGCGAAACAAAGAATTACATTTTGTTCAGCTAAGCTGCGCAAAGCGATAACATCTTGTTCGTCGATAAAACCTCCGTGTTGCATCATTGTTCCATCAATATCACTTACAAACATCTTAATCATGTTGCAATCTCCTTTCTATGTACAGTTGCCCTTACATTATACGCATCATATACAAACATGTCTAAAAAATGAATTTTTATTAAATGGTAGATGTTTTACATTGACGACAAAGAAGAATATTCTGTAACATAAAAGCAGGCTATTTAAGTACGAGGGTGGTGTTATATGAGTAATTATCTAGAAATTAAAAAAGTTTTAAATAATAATGTCATCATTGCTAGCCATCCTGAACACGAGGAAGTAGTAGTGATTGGTAAAGGAATTGGATTTGGAAAAAAAGCGAAAGATGTATTGGAGCAAGAACAAATTGAAAAAATGTTTGTTTTAAAAAATGAACGTGATCGAGAACAATACAAACTGTTAGTGCCGCATGTGAGTGAAAAATTAATTGAATTAATGAATGACATTATGTTCTACATTCAAGAAAAGGCAAAATCGCCATTAAATGAACATATTCACATCGCTTTAACAGATCATATTTCTTTTGCAGTTAAGCGGTTAAAACAAGGACTTACAATAGATAATCCTTTTCTGGTTGAAACGAAAATGCTGTATCCAGAAGAATATGAAATTGCTGAAGGTGTTGTAGACCTTTTAAATTCTCGTTTGCAAATTACATTGCCAGAAGGAGAAATTGGTTTTATTGCACTCCATATTTACAGTTCACTTACAAATTCAGATTTATCTTCAGTTAATCAAAACTCCCGTCTCATTGCACAACTTGTATCTTTAATTGAAACAAGCTTACAAATTACATTAGACCAAGAAAGTATTCACTATTTGCGCCTTATTCGTCATTTGCAATATGCTATTGAACGGGTGAAAAAGGGAGAAAAAGTTGAGGAATCACAAAGCTTTGCTGATTTATTAAAGGCAGAATATCCCGTCTGTTATAATTTAGCCTGGAAGCTAGTTAAGGTCATGCAAAAAGAATTGCAATTGCCTGTATATGAAGCTGAAAGTATTTATTTAACAATGCACTTGCAACGATTAGTGAAAGCGGAGCGTGTGTAAAAAGACATATATTTTTGTCTAAAATGAAAACGTTAAAAAAAATCATTGAATCGCTTACAATAGTTATGTATAATAACTATTGCAAAGTTATACAAATTTCGACAAACACATTAAGGTGAGTAACGAAAACGTTTGCCTTAATTATAGTGAACTTATACGTAAACCTATTTTTGACACGTGTTACTGATTCGATCAGGCATGAGTGGAGAAAAGTCAGGAATGTAAGCTAGAGAAAGGGATATACTACCCTTTGTATAGCTATCGTTCTATCTTTTTTTCCTCATGCCTTTTTGGCGTTTGTCGGAAGGTATCAATATAGATAAGAGAGGAAGGGTTTCCATGTTTAAGAAGATCTTTGGTGTTCTTCAAAAAGTCGGGAAAGCGTTAATGCTTCCAGTAGCGATTTTACCGGCAGCAGGTATTTTACTTGGATTTGGTAATGCATTTCAAAATCCACAGTTAACAAATGTTATTCCTGCTTTAAAAGCAGATTGGTTCGTAATGGTTGCAAAAATTATGGAACAATCTGGTGATATTATTTTCGCTAACCTTGCATTATTATTCGCAGTTGGGGTAGCAATTGGTTTAGCGGGTGGAGACGGAGTAGCTGGTTTAGCAGCATTCGTTGGCTACCTAATTATGAACAAAACGATGAGTGTGTTCTTAGAAGTAGATAAGTTAGTAAAAGTAACAAGTTCTGGAGCAGACCCAGTGAAAATTGGATTTGCAGATCCAGCATATGCGAATGTATTAGGAATTCCAACGTTACAAACAGGAGTATTTGGTGGTATTATCGTCGGTATAGTAGCGGCATATTGCTATAATAAATACTTCAATATTGAATTACCTTCATACTTAGGTTTCTTTGCAGGTAAGCGCTTCGTACCGATCGCAACTGCAACATTCTCTTTAGTAGTAGGTATTATCATGTGCTTCATTTGGCCATACATTCAAGGTGGCTTAAATACGTTCTCACATCAAATGATTGATGCGAATAGAACGTTAGCAGCATTTATTTTTGGTTTAATTGAACGTTCATTAATTCCATTTGGATTACATCACATTTTCTATTCACCGTTCTGGTTCGAATTTGGTCAGTATACAAATGCGGCTGGCGAATTAATCCGCGGTGACCAAAAAATCTTTATGGCACAGTTAAAAGATGGTGTAGAATTAACAGCAGGTACATTTACAACTGGTAAGTATCCGTTCATGATGTTCGGTCTTCCAGCAGCAGCTTTAGCAATGTACCATGAAGCACGTCCAGAAAATAAAAAATTAGCAGCTGGTATTTTAGGTTCTGCTGCATTAACATCTTTCTTAACAGGTATTACAGAACCACTTGAATTTTCATTCTTATTCGTAGCACCAGTATTATTCGGAATTCACGCTGTATTTGCTGGTCTATCATTTATGACAATGCAAATTTTAGGTGTTAAAATTGGTATGACATTCTCTGGTGGTTTAATCGACTTTATGTTATTCGGTGTATTACCAGGCCGTACAGCATGGTGGTGGGTAATTATTGTTGGTCTTGTACTAGCAGTTATTTACTACTTCGGATTCCGCTTTGCAATCCGTAAATGGAATTTAAAAACACCTGGTCGTGAAGTAGCAAATGCGAATGACGGCGCAGGAAAAACAGAAGCAGGTGAACTTCCTCGAGAAGTATTAGTTGCACTTGGTGGTAAAGAAAACATTGCTTCTTTAGATGCTTGTATTACTCGTTTACGTGTTCAAGTTAACGAACAAAAGAATGTAAACAAAGACCGCTTAAAAGAACTTGGAGCGGCTGGTGTACTTGAAGTTGGAAATAACATTCAAGCTATTTTCGGACCAAAATCTGACACATTAAAATCACAAATTCATGATATTATGTCAGGTCGTACACCTCATGTTGAAAAAGAAGAGCCTGTAAAGGTAGAAGAAACTCCTCAAAAAGTTGATGAAAATGAAACAATCGTATCACCAATTGAAGGGAAAATCTTACCGATTACAGAAGTACCTGATCAAGTATTCTCAGGAAAAATGATGGGAGACGGATTTGCAATCGAGCCAACAGAAGGAACAGTAGTTTCTCCAGTTAATGGTGAGATCGTCAATGTATTCCCTACAAAGCATGCGATTGGTATTCAATCTGAGGGTGGAAAAGAGATATTAATTCACTTTGGTATTGATACTGTAAAATTAAATGGTGAAGGATTTGAGGCACTTGTAGCGCAAGGCGACAAAGTGAAACAAGGACAACCATTATTAAAAGTAAATCTTGCATTCGTAAAAGAAAATGCACCATCTATTATTACGCCAATTGTATTTACAAATTTACAACAAGGGCAACAAGTCGAATTGAAAAAAGATGGAAATGTTAAGAAGGGCGAAAACGCTATTATTGACATTCAGTAGGAATTTGACGCAAAATGTTTATAATTATAATAGGCGATGTGGTTGACCGAACATCGCCTATTATATACAATAGATGATGTAGTACTCACGTCTATACAACTAAAAAAAACTGTAATTTAAAGGAGATAAATTATCATGGAAAAAATCTTTAAAGTAACTAGCGACTCAGGAATTCATGCACGTCCAGCAACTCTACTTGTAAACACTGCAAGCAAATTTGGTTCTGACATTAACTTAGAGTATAACGGAAAAAACGTTAACTTAAAATCAATCATGGGCGTTATGTCTTTAGGCATTCAACAAAACGCAGAAATTAAAATCACTGCAAATGGTGATGATGCAGCTCAAGCACTAGCAGCTATCGAAGAAACTATGAAAAACGAAGGATTAGGAGAATAATGACTCTTAATATTCAAGGGATCGCTGCATCAAGTGGGATTGCTATTGCAAAGGCTTTCAGACTTGAGAATCCTGAATTTAACATTGAAAAGAAATCAATTACAAACGAAGCTGCTGAAATTGCACGCTTAGACGCTGCGCTTGAGAAAGCCAAAACTGAATTAGAAGCAATTAAGGACCACGCTTTTGCTGAGCTGGGTGCTGATAAAGCTGCGATCTTTGAAGCACATTTATTAGTATTAAATGATCCAGAACTAGTAAACCCGGTAAAAGATAAAGTAAATAGCGAAAAAGTAAATGCTGAATTTGCAATGGATGAAGTTGCATCAATGTTTATTTCTATGTTTGAAAACATGGATAACGAATATATGAAAGAACGTGCTGCGGACATTCGTGACGTAACAAAACGCGTTCTTGCACATTTACTAGGAATTAACTTCTCAAACCCTGGTACAATTTCTGAAGAAGTAATCATTATTGCTGAAGATTTAACACCATCTGATACAGCTCAGTTAAACCGTAAGTATGCAAAAGGTTTCACGACTGATATCGGTGGACGTACATCTCACTCTGCAATTATGGCTCGTTCTATGGAAATTCCTGCAGTTGTTGGTACGAAAGTTGTTATGGAGAAAATCCAAAACGGCGATATCGTAATCATCGATGGTTTAGATGGAGAAGTAATTGTAAACCCATCGGAAGAAACTCTTCGTTCTTTTGAAGAAAAGAAAGCGAAATTTGAAGAGCAAAAAGCAATATGGGCAAAATTAAAAGACCAAGCTACTGTAACAAGCGATGGACATCACGTTGAGCTTGTTGCTAATATCGGAACACCAAATGATGTACAAGGTATTATCGATAATGGCGGAGAAGGCGTTGGTTTATACCGTACAGAATTCTTATACATGGGCCGTGACAATCTTCCAACAGAAGAAGAGCAGTTCGAGGCGTATAAAGCAGTTCTTGAAGGTGTAAAAGAAGGTCAACCTGTCGTTGTTCGTACACTTGACATCGGTGGAGATAAAGAGCTTCCATACTTACATTTACCAAAAGAAATGAACCCATTCTTAGGATACCGTGCAATTCGCTTATGTCTTGATGAACAAGATGTGTTCCGTACACAACTTCGTGCATTACTTCGTGCTAGCGTATACGGTAACTTAAAAATTATGTTCCCAATGATTGCAACTCTTGATGAGTTCCGTCAAGCGAAAGCGATTTTATTAGAAGAGAAAGCAAAGCTTGTAGAAGCGGGTACAACTGTTTCTGATTCTATTGAAGTGGGTATGATGGTTGAAATTCCAGCTTCAGCAGTATTAGCAGATCAATTCGCAAAACAAGTTGATTTCTTCTCTATCGGAACAAACGACTTAATCCAATACACAATGGCTGCAGACCGTATGAACGAACGTGTAGCTTACTTATACCAACCATACAACCCATCTATTTTACGTCTTGTAAAAATGGTTATCGATGCTGCTCATAAAGAGGGCAAATGGGCTGGTATGTGTGGTGAGATGGCGGGAGATTCACTTGCTATCCCATTATTATTAGGATTAGGCTTAGATGAGTTCAGTATGAGTGCAACATCTATCCTTCCTGCAAGAACACAACTAAGCAAGTTGTCAAAAGCAGAAATGGAAACATTAGCGGAAAAAGCATTAATGATGTCAACTGCTGAAGAAGTTGTTGAATTAGTTAAAAGCATATAATCATAAAAAAACCTGAGTCGATTTGAAATCGGTCTCAGGTTTTTTCTATGAGAAAAGTAAATCTTATTTTCTTACTATAGAGGATAAGGAACAGAATTAGATAGCGATTGCAACGATATCAGTTGGGCATACACGTAAAATGCCATTAAAAGTATTACGTTGACGGTTCTTATCATCTTTGTCGTTATCTTTATCATCTTTGTCATTATTATTACGAGCTAAAGCAGAGAAAAGAGCAACACCGTTAGCGAAACCTTCAAAAATTACATTGTTGAAAGATCCAATACCTTTAATGCTTAAAAGAGAAAGCTCTGTTCCAACTGAAATGCTAGCAAGTACGTTACATACAGCTGGTTGTTGTGGCTTAACTACTTCTTTCTCTTTCTCATGATGTCTGCACTCTCTTTCATGATGATGACAGTCTCTAAAGTTATCACAGCATCCAAATGATCCAAACATAATCCTCATCACCCCCTTCACACTTATAATCTATGTAAGTTCGGTAGTTAGTGACTGGACAGAGCGTGGAATTTTTTCTAGGGTATTTTCTCATTTTAAAAGACTAGCTGGGTGTTTAGTACGGAATGATGTTTAAAATAGGGGAAATATCACAAAAAAGTGTAAAGACCACCAAAATGAATGAAATAGGTAGGCTTTACACTTTTTTACTTTTATATAAAACAATGATATATACTGGGAGAGCTAAGAGTAATGGTGCAATGGATCGTGCAGTATGTTTTTCTGCGTCTAATTGGAACGCTTCTTCTTTTGGGAATTGTAACACTGATATGTTTGCAGCATCGCCAATAAAATATAGAAGTAGTACAGTTACTATGTAACTTAAAAGTGCGATAAAGCTTCCGTATGAACTCAATGAAAATCCCTCTCTTGTTATCTATTTGTTATCATTGTATCATAATTGTAACAAAAACACACGGTTATATTTCGATACTTTAACAAATTTCGACACAAAACGTCATATTCGTTTATGGAATTAACTTAAATTGTACTGTTTATCTATCTGTAGATGTCGAATAACACATTGTAATATTACGGATGTGTGACAGAGTATAAAAAAACGAAGGTAATGAAATTACCTTCGTTTTTATTATTTTGCCCATTCACTCACTTGCTCTACGCTCATTCGTGGTGCAGGGTGGCCTTTTAAAGTTGATTCACCAATTGTAATAAGCATAATTGGTACGTATCGAGATGAAACATTGAATTCTTCTGTAAGTGCTTGTGGATTGAAACCACCGATAGCGCAAGTGTCCCAGCCAGTTGCTTTAGCTGCAAGCATAAGTTGCATTGCTGCTAAAGATGCATTTGAAAAAGCAGCATCTCTTGGGAATTGTTCACGAGTATATGCAGATTCAATGTTTTTAGCTAAACGCTCTTTTGCTTCTTCTTTCATAAAGCCTTGTTCAACAATTGGACCATAAACGGGTTCAACATTTTTATAAGCTTCTAAATCACCTAAAACAGCGACTACTGCAGAAGCATCGAGAATTTGTTGTTGGTTATAAGCAATTGGATGTAATCGTTTTTGTACATCTTCTCCTTGGAAAACAAGGAATTTCCAGTGTTGCAGGTTCCAAGCAGAAGGTGCTTGGGCAGCTGCTTTTAAAATTTCATGTAATTCTGTCGATGAAATTTCTTTGTCTGGGTTGAATGCACGTGTAGACGTGCGTTCATATAGAACGTTAAAAAAATTATCGTTTGTCATTATATATCCTCCAAATTACATATCAAATTATTTAAAAATAAATGTAATATCTTCTACTTACATTTTGTAAGTTGTCGAGTTTAAGAATATAATATCTTTATTTTAATTGTCAAGTTTTAAAGAGTAAGCTAGGGCATTCATACAAACGATACAATTCCTATAATCATACACTAAAAAAGGAATTTATAGAGTGAAAAAGCGAAGATTACATTCTCAATTAGCTTGTTACTATGTATTCCTCACGCATTAAAGTTTTTGGGAATAGCTATTTATAAAACGTTTGTGAGGAATTCTGTAGAACAAGATATATGAAGTGAGTGAAGACTAGTGATGAACATACTACATTTTTTATTAGAGAATACGGTTTTCCAAAATGTATTACAAGATCTTAAGTTAAATGTCCTTTATATAGAAAATGGATGCACACATCAACAAACGATTGAAAATATTCATCCCAAATGCATGTTTATAGCAAATAGTTTTGAAGAAGGAGAACTATTGTTTCATAAGACTAAACCGCATATTGTAATTATGTATGTAACAGATTTTTCTCAAATAAAATATATAAAGAATATGTATAATCCACATAGTACATTCATTGTCATTTGGGATCAACAAATAACAAATGAGTTTACAGAGGTGCTTACGTTAGGAATACGTAATATTGTAATAGCCCCAGTAACTCCACAAGTAGTGTTAGAGGAAGTAAATAAAAGTTTGTATCAACTTTCTTTAGTGCGGCAAGTAAGTTTGCAACAAGAACTACTGCAGATGATGTTTGATTTTCACAATGATCTATTATTTATAGTAGAAGATGATGAGATTGTTGATTGTAATACGAATTTTTTAGAGTTTTTTGGATATGAAAATTTGTTTGATTATCGTGAGCAACATTTAGTGTTTGCCGAACATTTTATTAGAGAAAATGGATATTATTCGACGACTCATGATATAACATGGTTAGATGATACATTATCATATGATAGAAGAATTAAGATGTCTAATTATGAAGGAATTGTATCAACTTTTTTATTACGTGCGACGCCGTTACCAGAAGATTTATCGAGATTTATTGTAAAGTGTACAGAGATTACAGAATTAGATGAAATCTATCAAGAACAAGAAAGACTTGCCATGATAGATTCATTGACAGAGATTTATAATCGTTTGAAGTTCCAACAAATATTAGAGGTAGAGTGGGATAATGTAATACGTAAAGATGAAAAAATGGCAATTATATTATTTGATATAGATAATTTTAAAACAGTAAATGACACATATGGTCATGATTTTGGAGACTTAGCATTAATACAGCTTGCAGAACTTATGAAGTCTAAAGTAGAGCAACAACATGTATTTGCAAGATGGGGAGGAGAAGAATTTATTATATTAGTGACAAATACAGTAGAAAAAGAAGCATTTCAAGTTGCAGAATCATTGCGCTTTTTTATTGAAACAAAACAATTCTCTGGAATTTCGAAATTAACAGCGAGTTTTGGAGTAGCGTTATATGAGAAAGGAATTACAAGAGAAGAATTAATGCAGCGAGCGGACATTGCATTATATGAAGCGAAAAAAAATGGGAAAAATCAGGTATGTATATATAGAAAAGAAAAAATGTGATTTTTCGCAACTAATTGTTGCGATTTTTTTTTATTGCCTGATAATAGTAGTAGGGAGACCATATGTAATGAAGTAATTATGGAGGAACAATATGATAAAAAAAATAATAGTAGTTGCTTCACTATGTACTGTCGTTTGCGGCGGAGTATACTATGTTTTCTATGCTCCCAGTGTAATGGAACAAACAGTGTTAACTACTAATGTGGCCCCGGCTATTGGGTCAGAAGTGCAAGATAATATAGAAGAAAAAGAAGAGAGACAAATTGATTATGCTAGTATATCTCAAAAATTAGATCAATATTTAGTAGGAAAGCAATTTAATGGGACAGTTTTGGTGACTGATAAAGAGCGTGTTATATTGAATAAAGGATATGGATATGCTGATGTTCAAAATAAAATAGAAAATACACCTCAAACAAAATATCGTATCGGTTCTATTACGAAAACAGTAGTTGCTACATCTATTTTACAGCTACAAGAACAAGGGAAATTAAACATTCAGGAAAATGTAAATACATATATTCCTTCATTTCCAGCAGATAAAAATATCACTTTATATCATTTATTAACGCATACATCGGGTTTACCGGAAAGCGGCAAAGGAAAAGTGAATGCGGCTTCTCGTATAAACTTAGTAAATTGGATTGGAAGTCAAAAATTAGAGTTTCCACCAGGAGCAGGTTGGAGATATACAGATTATAATTATATGGTGCTTGCTTATATTATAGAAAGCATATCAAAAAAAACGTTAGGAGATTACATAAAAGAAAATATATTTATTAAAGCAGAAATGCACGAATCTGGTATGGGAAATATGGCTCCGGGAGATCAGCATTTTACTAAAGGGTACGTTAAGAAAGATAATGTACTTGAACCTGCACAAAAATTGTCAATGGATTGGTTATACGGTTGCGGTGAGATGTATACGACAGTTGGAGATATGAAGAAATTAGACGAAGCAATTATAAATGGGAAACTTCTTTCTGAACAAAGTATGCAAGCGATGTTTTCACCTTCAGAAGAACGGAAATATGCATTTAGTTTTTATATATACCCAGATTATTTTCATAATCATGGTGTACTATCTGGTTGGAACACTTTCAATAATTTTAATAAAGAAAAAGGGACTTTTGTTATTTTATTTTCAAATGTGAAAAATAGTATGGATGATGATTTTAATAATGAGTTTCGAAAGATGGTAAATGATTTATTAGAACAAAGGGGATGAGAATATGGAAAACAAAATTTTATCAATAGGTTTCATCGGTATTGGTGTAATGGGAAAAAGTATGGTTCGTCATTTAATGCAAGAAGGTCATAAAGTATATGTATATAATAGAACGAAAGCGAAGACAGATTCTTTAGTACAAGATGGTGCAAATTGGTGTGATACACCGAAAGAGTTAGTGAAGCAAGTAGATGTTGTAATGACTATGGTTGGATATCCACATGATGTTGAAGAAGTGTACTTTGGAAGTGAAGGGATTATAGAGAATGCAAATGAAGGCACGATAGCCATTGATTTTACGACATCTACACCAACATTGGCAAAACGTATAAATGAAGTTGGTAAAAGAAAGAATGTATTTACGTTAGATGCCCCAGTATCTGGAGGAGATGTTGGTGCTAAAGAAGCAAGACTTGCAATTATGGTCGGTGGAGAGAAAGACATATATGATAGATGTTTACCGTTATTTGAAAAACTAGGAACAAATATTCAGTTACAAGGACCAGCTGGGAGTGGACAACATACGAAAATGTGCAATCAAATTGCAATTGCATCCAACATGATTGGAGTATGTGAAGCTGTTGCTTACGCGAAAAAGGCTGGACTAAATCCAGATAAAGTATTAGAGAGTATTTCAACAGGTGCAGCAGGTAGTTGGTCATTAAATAATTTAGCTCCTCGAATGTTAAAAGGAGACTTTGAGCCAGGGTTTTACGTAAAGCATTTTATGAAAGATATGAAAATCGCTTTAGATGAGGCTGAAAAATTACAATTACCAGTACCAGGTTTAAGCTTGGCGAAAGAATTGTATGAAGAGTTAATTATGGATGGAGAAGAAAATAGCGGAACACAAGTGTTATATAAAAAGTATATAAGGGGGTAAATGAGATGGATCTCCAAAAGTTTGATGAGATAATTGATGCTGTGCAGCGAGCAACTTGTATACAAATCAATGAAAAACAAAAGGAAGCCTTTAAACAAAAATATGATTTTGAACCAAACTTTGAATATGGAAGAGATGAGAAAGGGCATTATGTCATTCGAACTTCAAAAAAGATGTTAGAAGAAATGGAGTTTTATTTGGCATTAAAATATGATCGTGATGGAGTGGATCTTTATATGCAAGCTGAGATTGACGATATATGCCATGTGTCTGTTAGCTATAGTGAAGATGCGTTACATCTACAAGAATTGTTTCAATTTCTAGAAGAAAATAAATAAAAGTCCTCATTTGAGGACTTTTATTCAGAGTGTTGGGAAACCCTTTAGGGTTCCCAACATTCTGCAATCCTTTTTAATTTTAGTAAATGAAAACAATATAAAATAATAAATTTTAGAAAAACAGCCCTCCACCAGACCTTTTTTGGTTAGGTGAAGGGCTATTTTTTTCATGTTTTGACAAGCTGCGGTGAGGTAAGCTTGCATTTGGACAGACTTCAGCCCTCGAAACCGAGCATATCGATAGCCATGTAGTTCTTTGGCATCCGCAAAGCTTCGCTCTATAGTTGAACAGCGTACTTTATACAGTCTTTTCCCTGTAGCTGTTAGTTTGTTTTTTCTAGCGATATCTTTATATTTTTCCCATATATGATGAGTGATAACTTTTTGTTTTTGTTTTTTTGAAAAGCATACCTCACGTAGCGGACAAACAGCGCAGTCTTCTGGATTTGATTTATATTGACGATATCCTTCGCGATCCGTTGTCGTATATTCTAAAATACATCCCATCGGACAAGCAAATACATTCATTTCTTTTACATATTTAAATTGGCTTTTCGGAACGTCTTTATTTCGCTTTCCAAATCGGCGATACCCCATCACCATAAATATATTCTGTTCTGATAGTTTCTTACAGATATAACCTGTAAAATAGCCTGCATCAAGAGCTACAGCTTCAACTTTGAATCCGAATTTATTAGTTTGAGCTTGTAGACGTGCTAAATACGGCTCGGAATCCGCCATATTTCCAGCCGTTATATAGGTATCTGTAATAATATTATATTTCGCATCAGTCGTACGATGATCTAAGAAATGAAAACCGTTCGGTTTTCCATCCCTCATTAAAAATCCACTATCTGGATCCGTTGTACTGATACGAGTTTTTTTAGTGGGGGTATCACTTTCCTTTCTAGGTCTTAATTCTTTTTTCCATGTACCTCACGATCTTCGATTACCGCAGCTTCTAGTTCATCTATATAGAACTTTGCCTTTTCTTTTTTATATTTATGTACAAATTTATTTTTATTGGCATTCGCCTTAATGTGTGTAGAATCTGTCATCAACGCACGTCCTCCCACCATACGGTGCTCGGTCGCTTGACACACAATCTCATCAAAAATTTCTTCGAAAATATTTGTATGAATGAAACGAGTACGGCGATTCCAACTGATTGTAGAATGATCTGGAATTGTATCTGATAGAGAAAAACCTAGAAACCAACGGTAGGCAATATTCGTTTTGATCTCCTTTTCCAATTGTCGCTCTGAACGAATACCATAAAAATATCCGATAAACATCATCTTAAATAAAACGATAGGGTGAATTGACGGACGACCATTGTTTTCACAGTAATAAGGGCGTAACTTTTCCTCAATAAAATCAAAACTGATTGTCGCTTCAATCGCACGAAGGAAATGGTCTTGCGGAACTAATTCTTCTACAGAAACGGATACACGCTCATCACGATGATTTTTTAAAGCACCCATCATAAAAAATCTCTCCTTTACCTCTTTTTTATCAGTGTTGACACATAAAAAGAGGTTCAGACACATAAACAGGCTGTGGAGAAGACTTTCTCCACAGCCTGAATAAAAGTCCTCATTTGAGGACTTTTATTTATTTAGGTAAATATATTTCATTTTTATAATTATAAGCTAGAAGCTCGACGGCACCGTTCAACCGGGAATGGGATAACTTGCGCCATGTGGTTAGCGCCAAATTGTTTTGAGCGAGCGTGGCGTAATATATAAAATGCGCACAGAATAGCAACAGGAATAGCGCCGTATAAACCAAAAAATAAAGCGCTTACACAAGAGGCGACAAAACCTAAAACACCAACTTCTAACTCTTCCATAATAGCTCCTAAAATAACAGGAATAGCTCCGCATAAAACTCCTAGTATAAGTGCGATAAGTAAACTCATGATTATCCCCCTCTGTTTGCAATATTATTTTCCTTCTTATTAGTTGTAGTATATCATATACAAAACAGAATTTTCAGAAAAAATCCAAAAAAAGTTCAACAAATGTTCAAAAAGGGTTGAGAAATACACTTGAAAAATCGAGTGGATAGATTGTTTCTTGGAAGAAGAGGAAAGATGCTTTGAATAAATAAAAAATCAGGCCTATTTCATTTTTGGAAATAAGCCTGTTCCATAGGAGGATGTATATATGTAGAGTGAATAAAAGGTTGGAAAAGGGGGTCCAAGTCCTTTTATTCAACTAGCTACCTTAATAGATTGGAACCCAGCCTTCAGTTGTAACAAAAATACGAATAGCTACAACTTGACGATCATCCTGCAAAGTAAAATAATGTCTTGCATTTTCAGGAACAGAGATTAGGTCGCCTGGCTCAAGTTCAACGTCAAAGAATTTTCCATCTTTGCCTTCAATAGCAAAGATGCCATGGCCACTGACAATAAAGCGAACTTCATCATCAGTATGATGGTGTTCTTTTTGGAAATTAATTAATAATTCGTCAAGGTTAGGTGTGCTACTTGAAAGTGAAATTACATCATGCGCTTTATAACCTCGGCGTGCTGAAACATCAGCGATTTCTTTTGAAAAAACAGTTAATATTTCAGCTTTGTTATCATCTGTTAACGAATAATTTTCATTTAAATGAGTAGGAAGTTTAGAAATATTCCATTTCTCATATAAAACGCCTTCCTCTTGTAGAAATTTTGATACTTCCACTTCATTCTCAATGCGAGTATTTACTTCATGAATACGAATTTGCGCCATTAGAAACGCCTCCTTGAATTGATAATAGTTTTATATGAAATTGGAATAAAAACTCATAAGCTTCTAATCTTTTCTTTGCATCAAAGCTATCTCGGCCCCATACAGTGATGCCGTGATTTCGAATTAATACTGCTCCCGAATCTCCTTGTATATGTTTTCGGAAGTTCTCCCCAAGTGTTGGGATATGAGCATGGTTTTCGATAATAGGAATGTGAATTGTTGCACCTTCCTCCCAAATATCAAGAGCTTTAATGATTTCTTGATTTTGAAGGGTGACTGTATCGCTATACAAATTTGTGATGACATTGTTATCCGTTGTATGAACATGAAGTACGCACCCGGCATTCGTATTGTTATAAATATGTGTATGCAATATTGTTTCTGCTGAAGGGCGTAATTCAGTCTCTAAAACAGGAACTCCTGCATGATCTACTAATAGAAAATCATCTGGAGTGGTTTTTGTTTTATCTTTACCGCTTGCTGTAATAAGGAAAGTAAGCGGCTCATGACTAACTTTTATAGAAATATTGCCACTTGTTGCTGGAAACCAATTTCGAGTTGTTAATTCTTTTTTAATCTCGCTTAAGTCATACCATTGACGAAACAGTTGTTTCATGATTTCACCTCCAACAAATGTTTTAATTCAGCTTGAACATCGTGAAATGTTTCAAACGGTGTATAAACAATATGATTTTCTTTACACTTTGTAATAAGGAAATCGCGAGCGAATACTTTATCTGCTTGTTTCGCAGCTTGTAAATCAGTAATAGAATCTCCGATTACAATATGGAAATTATTTGTATCACTTAATTTACGGATTAAAGATGATTTACATAATCCACAATGCTTTTGACAGTGATGATCACAAGGGTTAGGCCACTTAACTGTAATGTATTCATTTGAAAAGTCTGTTTCATTACAGTAAATTTGCTCTTTTGGAATGATTCCTTGTAGGAGTGGATAGACGAAGAAATCCATTCCACCTGATACAACGTAAAAAGAAATATTATTTTCATTTACAAATTGTATAAATTCACGAAAGCCACTACGAATTTCGGCAGTTTCTTTTAAAAATTGAATTATATCATCGTGCAAATTAGTAGGTAGCAATTGAAATAATTGGGAAACACCTTCTTGAATAGAAAGCTCTTGTGATAAAATTCTTTGCTTTATTTCTTCTGCTTCTGGTGGTGCGAATTTTTCCATAATCGACATAATGTTATCGTTATTTGTAATCGTACCATCGAAATCACAAAATACTTGAATACTCATAATTTCACCTCATGAGAGGGATTTCCCCATATTTGTAGTGCGCTATGCAAATTTATTTCATCTACTTCATGGAGTGGTTTACCTTGCAAAGTAGCATCAATTGCAGTACGGAAAGCCTTTCCACCACCTTGCGCCCCATACGGATGCCCATGTATACCGCCGCCCGCATTAATAACAACATCTTTACCGAAGTCTCGTAGAATAAAGGGAACGAAACCAGGATGAATGCCAGCAGATGGGACAGAGAAACTTTTCTTGAAAAACGCATCGTCTTCAGTTAGATAGTTTGAAATGTTGAAAGCATCTTCCTTTTCTAACGCAACACTTCCGTATGGAGACGGGAATAAAGAAAAATCAGCACCAGCATAACGTAGTAGCTTTCCAAGTAATAATGGAGATGAGACCCCATATAGCTTGGATGCTGAATAAGCACCACTTACAGCAGGGTGTGCCATAATAGGAACTGGGATTTCATCATCTTCTGCCAGTGATTGTAGTACATCTAGTCCGTAAGCAAATACATTAAATAATAGAATATCAGCACCAGCTTGCACTGCGCGTTTCGCATTTTCTTTTAAGTCGAAAGTTCGTCCTGTTAAATTTACGGCATATAATGTTTTATGGCCGTATGTTTCATATACGGATTGTAAAACTTCTTTTCCAGATACAATTCGCTTCGCAAGTGGTGTTAAGGAGTTCTCGAATAAAATTTCATCATCTTTTACGATATCCACACCACCAATTGCTTGATCGCGTAATTGAGTTTTTAAGTATCCAATATTTCGTCCAATCATTCCTTTGAAAATGCTCATTAAAAGGGGACGGTTATACACTTGTACACGATTTCGAATACCGTCTATACCGAATTTTGGACCAGGGAAGTGCTTTTTTAATTCGTCTGAAAACGTTAAGTCAATTAATTTCACTTCGCCATCAAGTGATAACTTTCCGAATGTAGTTGTTAAAATCGCTGGTAAATCTGGACTGAAATTTAATAATGGGTATTCGATTTTAATAATCCCACGTTTTACTTTTTTGCGTAGATACGAATTGATATGTTCTTGTTCATCTAATTCCTCAATATGAATGACGTTGCCTTTATGTTGTTTTAATTGTTCTTGTAATAAATGTGGCAAATGAGTCCAAGAGCCAATTGTTAAACCGAGTGCAATTTGTTCAGCCTTTTTGTCTAAGTTAAGTGAATCGTCATGGATTAAATACGTCGCTATAATTCCGCTCATTGTTATAACCTCCTAGTTAAATAAAAAAACCTCTCAGCTAAGGAGAGGTTTTTTTACAACCAGCTCCTTATCTGTCAGCGTAATGCTGCGAGAATTAGCACCGTGTCTACAATTGTAGATCGGTTGCCGGGTTTCGTCGGGCTCGTCCCTCCACCTGCTCTTGATAAGAAGTATTTAGAAATGTTTAAATTTTTAAGATAACTGAATTTTGTCAGATATTTTTCATGTTGTCAACGACTTTTTGAAAAAATTTAATTTATCAATTCGATTAATTGCTTCTCGTAATCGTTCTTCTGTATGCAAGAGACCAACGCGGACGTATCCTTCACCGTGTTCACCAAATCCAACACCAGGAGCAACTGCAACGTGTGCTTTTTCTAGCAAAATATCAGAAAATTGCTCAGATGTATATCCTTCTGGTACAGGAAGCCATGCAAAGAAGGATCCGGTTGGGATGTCTACATTCCAACCGATAGAGTGACAAGCTGAAATAAGAGCATTTCTTCGAGATTCGTAACTATTTACAAGATCTACGACGCAAGATTGTGAACTTAATAGCGCTTCGCGGGCAGCGTCTTGAACTGCACCAAAAATACTAACATACATATGATCTTGCAATAGGTTAATTGTTTCGATGACACTTTCATTCCCTACGGCAAAAGCAATACGCCATCCAGCCATATTGAAAGTTTTGGATAATGTGTAAATTTCAATTCCTATATCTTTTGCACCGTCTGCTTGCAAGAAACTAACCGGTTTTTGACCATCAAATCCGATCGCACCGTAAGCAAAATCGTGAACGACTAATATATTATGTTTATTAGCAAAATGAATGGTTTCATCAAAGAAATCTTTTGATGCAGTAGCACCAGTAGGATTGTTTGGATAGTTTAAAAACATTAACTTTGCTTGTTTCGCAATAGCGTCATCAATTTTTGTATAATCTGGTAAAAATTTATTTTCGGCAATAAGCGGCATTGTTTCAAATTGCGCTTTTGCTAAAGCAACTCCGGATAAATAATCTGGATAGCCTGGATCGGGAACGAGAATCGTATCACCAGGATTGGTAAAACACATTGGTAATTCTACTAATCCAGCTTTTCCACCAAACAAAATAGCAACTTCAGTTTTTGGATTTACTACTACATCATATTCACGTTGATAGAATGTTGCCACGGCTTCTTTTAAGCTTTCGTGTCCGCGAAATGGCGGATATTTATGATGAATGGTCTTTTCTGCAGCATGTTGTAAAGCTTTTACGATATGCTGCGGTGTTGGTTGATCTGGATTACCTTGACCTAGATTAATAACATCGTGACCAGCCGCAACGACTTTGTTAACTTTTGCAACAAGTGAAGCGAAAAATTGTGTTGGCAATGATGTTACTATCTCAGAAGGTTGAAATAATTTCATACTTTCCACCTCTTTTGAAAGTTGTTACAATTCTAGTGACAAATGATATAATCTTTCCAGTATTTTGTAAAGAGAAAATTAAGAATGGGGCTGAAAAAATGAAAGTCGCATGTATTCAAATGGATATTGTATTTGGAGATGTAGAAAAAAATATGGAGAACGCTAAAAACAAAATAAGCGAAGCGATGAAGGAAAGACCAGATGTTATCGTCTTACCAGAACTATGGACAACAGGATATGATTTAACGAGGCTTTCTGAAATTGCAGATAGAGATGGATTAGAAACGAAAGAAAGGTTGAAAGAATGGTCGAAGCAATATGGTGTACATATTGTTGGTGGTTCTATAGCAAAGCAAACAGAGCAAGGGGTTACCAATACAATGTATGTCGTAAACAACGAAGGAGATCTAGTCAATGAATATAGTAAAGTACATTTATTTCAGCTTATGGATGAACACAAATATTTAATAGCGGGTAATGAAACAGGTGAATTTAAACTAGATGATATCGAGTGCGCTGGCACAATTTGCTATGATATTCGTTTTCCAGAATGGATGCGCGTTCATACTGCTAAAGGGGCAAAAGTTTTCTTCGTTGTAGCAGAATGGCCATTAGTTCGTTTAGCACATTGGCGTTTGCTATTGCAAGCAAGAGCAGTTGAAAATCAATGTTATGTTGTTGCATGCAATAGGTCAGGAAAGGATCCGAATAATGAGTTTGCAGGTCATTCTCTAATTGTGGATCCTTGGGGTGAAGTCGTGGTAGAGGCAAATAAAGAGGAATCCATTTTATTTGGAGAACTTACATTCGAGAAGATTAAAGAGGTACGTAAAGGAATTCCAGTTTTTGCAGATCGCCGTCCAGAACTATACAAATAAAATATTGACAAGTGATTTTTATTCTTGGTATAGTCTTCAACATAAAGTTAAAAATTCTAAAAAATCATATAACTCTTATCAAGAGCAGGTGGAGGGATTTGGCCCGATGAAGCCCAGCAACCGACCGTAATACCATTGTGAAATGGGGCGTTTATGACGCCAAAAGGCACGGTGCTAATTCCAGCAGAAAGTAAAATTTCTGGCAGATAAGAGGGGAGAAGATAAACTTCAAACCTCTTTCTTAGTGGAAAGAGGTTTTTCTGCGTTAGAAAAACCTCTGAATTTAAAAAGGAGGAAAAGACGATGGGATATTATTCATTAACAGAAGTAACAGCTGTACAATATGCGAAAGAACATGGATATTTTGACAAGAAGGCGAATGTAGTTTGTCATGAAATAGGAGATGGAAATTTAAATTACGTGTTCAAATTAGTTGATGGAGAGAGATCAATTATAATAAAACAAGCACTTCCATATGCGAAAGTAGTTGGTGAGAGCTGGCCGTTGTCTATAAAAAGAGCGACGATTGAAAGCAAGGCATTACAAATTTTCGCGAAGTATGTACCAGATTATGTTCCGGTAGTGTACAGTCATGATGAAGAGTTAGCAGTTACAGTAATAGAAGACTTATCAAGACTAACAATTACAAGAAAAGGATTAATAGATGGAGAAGGATATCCACTTTTATCCCAGCATATCGGTCGTTTTCTAGCACATGTTTTATTTTATACTTCAGATTTCGGTTTACAGTCAGAAGAGAAAAGGGTGCTAGAAGGTACATTTGTAAATCCAGACCTTAGTAAAATTACAGAAGATTTAGTTTTTACGGATCCGTTTGGACATTACGATACGAATGATTATGAGTCAGATTTACAGTCAGTGATTGATGAACTTTGGAGTGACAAAATTTTAAAACTAAAAGTAGCACAATATAAATATAAGTTTTTAACGAGAAAAGAAGCGCTTATTCATGGTGATTTACATACTGGTAGTATTTTTTCATCACCTTCTGAAACGAAAGTGATTGATCCAGAATTTGCAACGTACGGTCCATTTGGCTTTGATATCGGTCAATTTATTGCAAATTTATTATTAAATGCTTTATCGAGAGAAGAAGAAAAGAGAAGTGTACTATTTTTCCATATAGAAAAGACATGGAGTTATTTTGTAGAAACTTTTACGAAGTTATGGATTGGAGAAGGGGTAGAAGCATATACGAAAGAAAAACAATGGTTACCAATTATTTTGCAAAATATCTTTACTGATGCCGTCGGATTTGCCGGATGTGAACTGATTCGTAGAACAATTGGTTTAGCTCATGTAGCGGATTTAGATGAAATAGCAAATAAAGAAAGAAGAATTCAAGCTAAGAAGCAAGCGCTGTACTTAGGAAAAGAACTAATAAAATATGAATCTAAGTGTGCTGATATTCAACTGTTTCGAACATTATTTCAACAGACAGTTTCAGGAGGCATAAAAGCATGAGTACATTTGTAACTGTTCCGAGGTCTGTAAGTTGGAAAGGTGATGCAATTGCGGTATTAAATCAAACAAAGTTGCCGTATAGTACAGAATATAAAACGTTGACGACTATTGAAGAGGTATGGAAAAGTATTGTAATGCTAGAAGTACGCGGAGCACCCGCAATTGGAATTGTAGCAGCATTTGGTTTGGCGCTTGCATCAAAAAAATATAACACGATACATATTGAAGAATTTCAGAAGATATTTAATAGAGATTGTAACTATTTAGGGACATCACGACCGACGGCAGTGAATTTGTTTTGGGCAATTGATCGTATGAGAGAATCTATTCGAGAGACTATTACAATAAAAGAAGCGCAAAAAACATTAGAAGAAGAAGCGCTTCGCATTCAGCAGGAAGATGAAGAGGTATGCCGGAGTATTGGGGAACATGCGTTAACATGCTTTACAGACGGTGATAACATTTTAACAATTTGTAATGCTGGAAGTATTGCAACTGCAAGGTATGGTACTGCATTAGCGCCGTTTTATATCGGGAAAGAAAAAGGTGTACACTTACATGCGTATGCATGTGAAACGAGACCGGTTTTACAAGGTGGCCGTTTAACGACATGGGAGTTAAAGCAAGCGGGTATTGATGTGACGCTTATTACAGATAATACGGCAGCTCATGCAATTCGTACGAAAGAAATTGATGCAATTATCGTAGGGGCAGATCGAATTGTCGCAAATGGAGATACGGCAAATAAAATCGGAACAATGAATTTAGCTATATTAGCAAAGTATTTCGAAATTCCATTTTACGTTGCAGCTCCGTTATCTACGTTTGATATTACGAAACAAACAGGTACCGAAATTGTTATTGAAGAAAGAGATGAAACAGAAGTTACGAAAATTTTTGGCAAACAAGTGGCACCGATTGGTACAGATGTTTATAATCCTGCATTTGACGTAACACCGCATGAATTAATTACAGGTATTATTACTGAGAAAGGTATTATACGTGGAGATTATGAGCGAGAAATTGCATCATTATTTGAAAAACAAGCTAATACATAATAGCTTGTTTTTTATGCCTAAATGTGCCTTTTCCCCTTATTTATATAATGAAAGGAGGAGAGAAGGATGGAAGAGTGGATCGGGATGATAGGTAATGTAGGCTTTCCAATTGTTGTAACATTATATTTACTCCATCGAATTGAAAGTAAATTAGATGGGATAACTGTTGCGATAGAGAAACTGCCACAGCAATTACTAAAGTACGATGATCCTCGTGATAAAAAATAAAGTTTGCTCTTCGTGAGCAAACTTTATTTTTTTATCACGCATTAACTGCCCGTAAAAGCCCGATTGGTGAGGGCTACGAATCAGTGGGGGATGAAGCCCCACTGATTAAAGTTTCACTTTATTGAGCAATATAACCACCATCGATAACGACAGCTTGACCAGTTATGCCTTTTGCTTTTTCACTCGCTAAAAACATAGCATAATCAGCAATTTCTTGTACTTGTAATAAACGTTTTTGTGGTACAAGTGGATAAATGACATCTTCTAAAACATTTTCAAGCGGTACATTTCGTGTAGTAGCTAAGTCTTGTAGTTGATTACGTACAAGAGGGGTATCGACATAACCAGGGCAAAGTGCATTAACAGTAATTCCATGGGTAGCACCTTCTAATGCGGCAACTTTTGTCAGTCCAATTACGCCATGTTTTGCGCTATTGTAGGCAGCTTTTCCGGCGAATCCGACAAGGCCATTAATAGAAGCGACGTTAATAATCCGGCCGTATTTTTGTTTTTTCATAATAGGAAAAGCGTGTTTGATGGCGATAAATGGAGCGATTTGCATAATTTTAATAAGAAGCTCGAATTTCTCAGTTGGAAAATCTTCAATCGGTGAAACATGTTGCATTCCTGCATTGTTAATTAATACGTCTAATGAACCGAAATGACTAACTGTTTGAGAAAGCGCTACTGTAATTTCTTCTTCAGATGTAACGTCACATTGTAAACCGATAGCTTGAAAGCCTTCTTTTTGTAATTGCTCAGCAGCTTCTTTCGCACGATCTTCAAGGCGATCAGTAATAACAACTTTTGCGCCTTCTTTTGCAAAAGCATTCCCCATTTCATAACCAATACCACTCGCAGCACCTGTTAAAAAGACAACTCGATTTGTAACCATGATGAAAAACACTCCTTCATAATAAAAGTTCCCTCATTGCTCTATTTAGAGGGGGAACTACGAAATTCCTGCAAACATTTGGAAAAAATCCGTTAGCTATCTTGTTTTACAAAATAGTCCCTGCTATACTATTTTGTAAAGCAAGATACTTACGCTTATCTATCTTGTAAAACAAGATAGTGGGAGGATTTCAATTATGTCGACAAGTCAAATGCTGAAAGGGATTTTAGAAGGATGCTTACTTGCTATTATTTCTGAAGGTGAAATATACGGTTATGAAATGAGTGAAAAGCTAGCGAAGTATGGTTTTACAATGGCGAGTGAGGGAAGTATTTATCCGTTGTTAATACGGATGCAAAAAGAGGGGCTAATATCAAGTGTAATGAAGGAATCTCCATCTGGTCCAAAAAGGAAGTATTATACGTTAACAGAAAAGGGAGAAGATGAACTGGATGAATTTATGGGTCGCTGGGAAGCGATGCAAAGTAGTGTAGAACGTCTACTTGAAGGGAAGGGAAGAAAATAATGCTATCAAGTGAAGCACAAAAGTTTTTGTTAGATATGAGATTGTTTTTGACCGCAAAGAGTGTGAAAGAAAGCGATATGGAAAGCTTTTTAGAAGATGCAGAGTTGCATTTAATAGAAGGTGAGAGTGACGGGAAAAGTGTAGAAGAAATTTTTGGAAGTTCGCCGAAAGAATATGCTAATGAACTTGTAAAAGTGATGGAAAGAGATAGACAGGAAACGTGGAAGCAAATTGGTTTTACAGTAATGAATATCGTAGCATTTTGGATTATTGCTTCTATTTTAATAGTGAATAACGGAAAGTTACAAATTTCACTTATTCAGTGCATTGGTTATAGTTTCACATTAATGTTAGCTGTGTTAGGCCCTAATTTTTTGCTTCGTAAAATGACCTTTGTAACAAGCTTTACAAAAACGTGGTTTTCTATGTGGTCTTTAGTCATGATCGCTCCAATGTTTTTATTAGGAGTTGTTACGATATTAGATGTAATATATCCTACAAAGATGGTTACATTCACCCAAATGCAAAGTTATATGTTAGCTGGTGGGATCTTTATCATGACAGTAGCTATAAACATGTATTTTGAAGGATGGTTTAAAAACTTATATTTAATTATTCCTCTTTCTATTATGTTAGTATTTCAAGCATTTACATCAGAAGATCTCATGCCAATGTTATTTCAGATTATATGTTTATACGGAAGTTTATTTATTTTAATTTTCGTTGAAATTATGATGAAGACGAATAGAAGAGAAACGGTTAATTAAGGGAGGGGTTATAATGAAGGTTTCTAAAGAAGGAGAAGAGTTTTTAATCGATACGAAAGTATATTTAATAACAAAAGGGATTAAAGAAGAAGATGTGGACGCTTTTCTAGAAGATGCAGAACTTCATTTAATAGAAGGTGAAAAAAAGGGGAAGACGGTAAGTGATATATTTGGTGATTCACCAAAAGAGTATGCAGAAGAATTGGTGAAAGAGATGGAGAAGGATAAAAGCGGGAGTATAAAAAGTATTTTAGGAATGATTATTGGTATTGGTGGATACTGGTTACTTACAAATATTTTATTTGAAAGTCCGAATCATGAATTTACATTAACGAATGTACAATTGATTGGATACCCAATTGTTTTAATGATTACTATTGTGGATATTATTTTTGCTTTTAAGATGTCATCATTTAAAAGCAAAATAAAAGAATTTAGCATTATTTATGTAGCAGCTTTGCTACCAATTTTATTACTAGTATTATTAATGTTTATGAATAAATGGTATGGGACACCTGTATTGCAATTAACTACTATACAAAGTTACATACTAGCTGGAATTGTCTTATTAGTATTGTTAATTGGGGAAGCGTACATACTTGGATGGATTGGAATGCTAGTTGTTATTATACCGCTATTAATTATGTTTGTATTTAAAGAATTAGGAAAGCAAAACCCATATTGGGGAATACTAGAGCCTTTACTTCTGTATGGAAGTTTATATGTATTAATGCGATGGTCTTTAAAAAATGAAGAGCAAAAAACTGTAAACTAGTGTTTTACTGATATTGAGCGAACGGAATATTTTATTGAGAGGGGAACAAATATGCAAAGTATATTTCTAGGTATATTATCTATTATATTTCTAGGTTTAACAATTTTCGGGCTATATACTACCTTTTCGAAAAAAGGTACATGATAACTATTTTGATACTTTATTAGATGACACATCAGGATATATTTTGTTCTTCGGGTTAATAGGAAAAAGGCTGCTCTGGATATGCAAAAAATTATTTCCAAAGAAATATTATATAGGGATTTTTAGAGGGATTACATTTACGTTTAGTTGTCTATTTTTATTTCTAGCAGCCGGGACTTGGTTTGTTGATTAAATAAGTTGTTTTAAACAGTAATAAGATTGTTACTGTTTTTTTCTTTGTAATAAAGAGCTTTGTAAAGAGAGTTCTTTTTGTTCGTTTGTTAATAAGGAATGAATATGGACGTTTTCTGGGCGGGGGACTATAGGGTACATCAGATTTGATGGAGAAGGGTGGTGTTCCGAGCCAGTTGGAGAATGAGGATCTGCATGTGTAAGTTTTCCGTGAACGCGCCTTGTGAATAAAATATGGCCAATTTCGTGAGCGAGCGTATATATATTTTTCATAGGAGCGGCTGAATTTGTTAAAACGATATAACCAGTAAGTTGTTGTTGTTTAGCTAAAGAGTAAGCACAGGCAATTACTGCTGTTTCTTTAAAATAATCACTGCCAATATAACAAATATAAAGATCACATTCTGGAGCTTCATTTACACACGTTTGGAAAAAGGATGCTAATTTTTCCTGACTTTGAATAGAATTTTTATAACTAATTTCACGGTCTGAAAAACGAAAAAGCTCATTTAATACAATTACTTCTTGAATTTGAAATGTAATGGGGTGCCAAATTGATTCTGCGACTGCTAAATCTTTTGCGATACGGTCTTCAGAAATGTTGGCGCCTGGCGTAATGCAAATACATATATTGACGTATGGATCCATAGGGAACACCTCAAATGAAAAAATTCTTCCTATAATATATGTGAGAAAAAGGTGCTATGTATGGATAAACGCCTTGTTTATTACATGAATATATAGACTACAAGTCGAAAAAATTTCATAGTTCTATAACGTAGTATGGTCATCTTTTTGATATAGTAAAGGAAAGGGGGAGAATATATGTATACATTAAAAATCGTTTCAGACAGAGAAGCTCTTTATCAATTTGCGAGTTATGTAAAAGTTGTGCAAGGGGTTGAAGATGTATATGTAGAGGTGGGAGAACCTGTATATGAACATCCATTAATGAAGTTTTACGTACATATTAAGCTGGGGGAAACATATGATCAACATAAAGCGTTACAAGAAATAGCAAGATTAGTAGAATTGGGGCGTTTTACATACGTTCATTATCGTAATGATGAAATTGAAGAAGCTTTTGAAGCTGTAAAATATGAAAGTTTTAAGAAATAAAGTGAAAAAAGGGAGCGAAAGCTTCCTTTTTTTCTTGAAATTTACATCAACAAAATGAGAAAAATTTTGTTATGATAAGGGAGGGTGAGGAAAGGAGAGTTTACATATTGGGGTATATTGAAGAGTTACGTAAAGTCGTTGGTACAAGGCCACTTATTTTAGTAGGATCAGCAATTATTATATTAAATGATAGGCAAGAAGTATTGCTTCAATATCGTTCAGACACATATGATTGGGGTGTACCTGGCGGAGCGATGGAGCTAGGAGAAACGACAGAAGAAACTGCTCGCAGAGAACTATTTGAAGAGACGGGACTAAACGCGAAAATTATGCAATTTATCGGGGTTCTTTCGGGAAAAGAAGTGTACTTCCAATATCCAAATGGAGATGAAATTTTTAATGTCATTCATCTGTATCAGGGGCATCATGTGAGTGGGGAAGTTAAGCTTGATCATGAAGGATTACAGCTTCAATATTTTCCGGTAGATAAGTTACCGAATTTGAATAAAACAACAGAGAAGATTTTACAAAAATTCCTATACGCATTAACAGAATAGAAGGTTAATTCCTTCTATTTTTATTATATTAAATATTTTGATTTTTTAGTATGTTTATAGTATGATAGTTTTAGATATACATCTTATGGAATTTCACCTAAAAACTGACTAGGGTACATAAGAGAGGGGCAAGTACAAAATGCATAATGTTGTCATTACAGCTGCAGTTCGTTCACCAATTGGAACTTTCGGAGGAGCACTAAAAAATATAACACCAGTAGAATTAGCTGTTCCTGTACTTCAGGAAGCTGTAAAACGAGGCGGGGTAGAACCACATGAAGTTGATGAAGTAATTTTAGGTCATTGTATTCAAAGAACTGATGAAGCAAATACGGCGAGAACGGCTGCATTAGCGGCAGGATTTCCTGACACAGTTACGGGCTATACAATCCAACGCCAATGTTCTTCAGGTATGCAAGCAATTATGTCAGCTGCAATGCAAATTCAATTAGGTGTGAGTGATGTTGTTATTGCAGGTGGAGTAGAAGCGATGAGTTCGAGCCCTTATGCATTGAAACAGCACCGCTGGGGACAACGTCTACAGCACGGAGAAATTCGTGATACGGTGTGGGAAGTGCTAGAAGATCCGATTCATCATATTATGATGGGTGAAACAGCGGAAAATTTAGTTGAACAATATGAAATTACAAGAGAGGAACAAGATGAAGTTGCGCTTCGCAGTCATACATTGGCACTACAAGCAATCGAGTCTGGATACTTTGACGATCAAATTGTTCCTATTACAATAAAAGAGCGTAGAAAAGAAATTGTATTTTCTAAGGATGAACATCCGCGTGCAGATATTACAGCGGAAAAATTAGCTGGATTAAAACCAGCTTTCCGTAAAGATGGATCTGTAACGGCAGGGAATGCATCTGGTCTTAATGACGGAAGTGCAGTTCTAGTATTAATGAGTGAAGAAAAAGCGAAAGAAAAAGGCTTACAACCGTTAGCTAGAATTGTTGGCTATTCAGTAGCTGGAGTAGATCCTAAAATTATGGGAATTGGACCAGCACCAGCAATTCGTAAAGGATTAGAAAAAGTAGATTGGTCATTAGAAGATGCAGATTTACTTGAAATTAATGAAGCTTTCGCTGCGCAATACCTAGCTGTAGAGAAAGAATTAGGTTTAGACCGTGAAAAAGTGAATGTAAACGGTAGTGGTGTAGGACTTGGACACCCAATCGGTTGTACAGGAGCTCGTATCACTGTAAGTTTAATTCATGAATTAAAAAGACGTGGATTAGAAAAAGGAATTGCCTCTTTATGCGTCGGTGGCGGTATCGGGGTTGCCTTATTTATAGAAGCATTATAAAAAAGAAGCAGCGTTTGCTGCTTCTTTTTTACGACTCAAATAGATGATGGAATAATCGATCGCGATTTTCAAAGAAAAGTTTCGTCGTTTGATAATGCTCCGTTTCTTCTAAAGATGATTCGTGAATCCCCTCTTGTGTTAAAGAATATATAGTAGATTCAGGATAAGCCATTAATATAGGGGAATGCGTGGCAATAACAAATTGTGAACCTTGTTCAGCTAGTTCGTGCATTCGAATGAGCATGGAAAGTTGTCTCATCGGGGATAAAGCTGCCTCAGGCTCATCTAAAATGTATAAACCTTGTCCTGAAAAACGGTTCATAAATAAGGAGAAAAATGATTCGCCATGTGATTGTTTGTGTAGTGAGATACCACCATATGAGTCAATAACTGGATTTCCGCGTGCTTCTGGATCAGCATCCATTTCATCGATATAAGAAGCGACGTTATAAAATGATTCAGCGCGAAGAAAGAAACCATCGCTTGGTGTATTGAAACTTTTGGAAATTCGAAGATATTCATGTAAAGATGAATGTGAATTATTTGTGCTAAAACGGAAATTCTTCGTTCCACCTTCAGCATTAAAACCTAAAGCAATTGCAATTGCTTCAAGTAGTGTTGATTTACCTGTTCCGTTTTCTCCAATAATGAATGTTACATTTGGATGGAAAAGGAGCGATTGTAATGTTCGAATAGCGGGTAAACAGTAAGGATATGCGGAAAAGCTAGGGATATCTTCTTTTTTTAATGTGACACTTTTTAAAAAGGGTACGTCAATCAATATATAAACCTCAATTCATAACGGATTTTGATTTAAAAAAAGCAAAAAATACAAGTGTAAGACGACTTGCTAATAAAGTGCGCCAAAACCGAGATTTTCCCAGCCGAACGTCATTCTCTGCAATATAAAAATGAAAAGAACGCTTATAAAGCCAACGAGAGCAGGCGTATATTTTATAATTTTTAAGTTCTTCCATAGAAAAAAGAAAAGTGTTAATGACATGAGAACTCCCATTTTATTTTCTGAATATTTCATGAGGATTATAACATGGAAACTATCATATTCCAATGTGAAAATAAACATTGCATGAAGGTCAATTCTCTCGTTATGATAGATGATATTCTATTGGAAATATGAAAAGGAGTTAAAATATGCCGTTTACATTTGCGCATCCAGCAGCTGTTCTCCCTTTTTCTAAAAAGCAGGTTAATTATATTTCAGTAACGGCTCTTATATTAGGTAGTATGGCACCTGACTTTGAATATTTTTTACACTTTAGACCATATGGCGTGATTGGACATACGTGGCTTGGGTTCTTATATTTAAATTTACCTCTTGTCTTTCTATTAGCATACATATATCATTACATTTTAAAAAAGCCGTTTATAACACATTTACCTAAACCATTTGCTGGCTACTATACATATGCAGTAGATGAGAGGTGGGGACTTCATACATGGAAGGATTTCTTTGTATTTTGCTATTCTGCTTTATTTGGTATGCTCACGCATGTTGTTTGGGATGCGTTTACTCATAATACAGGCTACTTCGTTATGGAAATACCATTGTTACAAAGAGAATTACATAGTATTCCGGTGTATAAATATATGCAACATGGGAGTACATGTGTTGGTTTATTATTACTATTACACGTACTATGGAAGTATAAAGATGAAACAGGGAAAGATATTATTATAGCTTCAGAAAAAAGGAAGTATTGGGTTTCGGCAATCATTGTGGCAACTATTATATTTATCGTTCACGCGTTCGTAAATCCCTATTTTCATATTTTCCAAATAGGGGGTATAATAGTATCTGGACTGACAAGTTCGTTTTGTGGACTTCTTATTGTTTCTATAGTTTACAAGACTAGGGACTAATTTATTTTAATGAATGATAGTGTTAGGAGAAATTAAATGATGAAAGCATGGAAAAGTATTTTTGTTTTATGTAGTTTTCTTCTTATGTTAAGTGGTTGCTTCCATCAAGAAGAAAAGAAAGCTGAACCGAAGAAGAAAGAATCTATTCCTGAAACAAAAGAATATGGTGGGCGTGAGCTAAAAAAAATTGGGCAAAAAGTGAAAGAAACAGGATGGGGTACTTTCAAGTTAGAGCAGATACATTCTGTGAATCAAACATTTGAAGTAGCACCAATGAAAATTCATGTACAAGATGTGAAAGTAATCTCTTTATCACAAATGAGTGAAGACGCAAAAAATACATTAAAAGCATATACGGCATTAACTCCTGACGAAGTAAAGCGTAGATTGGGCGATAAGGTAAGTCAAGAAGATGCTGAATTATATGCATCGCTAAGTGGAACAGAGATTAGTGATACGATTCGTTACGTTGAAATTACATATAAGGTGGAAAATAGCGGGAATAAAAACATGCAATTTTTCTCTATGAATGATGTTACGATTAATGATAAGCAACATTTTAAAGTAGCGACTCAAAACTTTTTATATGATGAAGATACGCTCGTTGGTACGAAAAATGTATCAAGAGAAGATTATAAGCCTGGTGAAACAAGAGATGGAATTATCGGTTTAATACTTGATGATGGAAAAGAAAAGGTAAAGGATATTAAATTTACAACGGATGATTTAATGGCAGGAGACACAGAAACACAAGAAACTGTTAAAGAATCACAAAGTTTTAACATTTCACTTTCTGAGTAATATGTTTTTAAAATGATATAAGGAAAAACAGTCAGCATTCTATATATTATGCTGACTGTTTTTTTATTTCTTTTATGTATGAATCTACATTTTGAAAAGGCACTTTAATTTTAAACGCATCTTTTTGTTCATTAAATTGTTTTTCATTATAGGGACCGAAACGTTTATTGTGCTTTACGTCAATAATCCAATAATGTTCACTTTTTTTATTTGCAATTGCTGCGTCAGGGTTATTTGGATCTGACTTTTCCTCTGTTTGTTTTACAATAATGTATTTATCATCCCAAGCGATGTCTGTAATTTTGGCAGGGATGTATTGTGTGGCATATACAGCATCTTGCGTAGGGAACAGTTCAAATGCATTTCCAGAAGTACGTATGAGTTCGTATTCATCGTTAATCGTATAAGATACATGGTTTGTATTTCCTGTACAAGCAGTTAATAGGACGGCGACGAATAGGATTATCCATTTTTTCAATATGGGAACCTCCTTTACAATGCTGTTGTAACACATTGTACAAGAAAAGTAAGAGAAACGCCAGTTTACAATGTTTTTTAGAAGTGGTACGATGTAACGGGTAAAGAAGGATACGAAGGAGTCGACATAAAATGAAGTTGAAGATGCATCGTCCAGCGCTTGTAATGAATCGCATAGGTGCTTCCCTAATTGACATGTTTTTAATCTCGGTTATGTATGGTGCAGTAGTAGCTGTTATGACCGGAAACTATAGTGCTATTTTTAATCGGTTTAATATAAGTTTCCGTGACTATAGATATGATCTCGCAGTAGTTTTCATATTAATGGTTCTATATTTTATTTTGTTACCTTTTATTTGGAACGGTGTTACACTTGGGAAAAAAATAACGAGAACAAAATTGATTTCATTGACGAGTGAAAAATTAACGTTGCAAACATTAACTTTACGATTTTTTGTATTGTTATTACCGAACATGTTGTTACTTGGAATTCCGTTAATATGCAACGTATATATGATGTTGTTCCGCAAAGATAATTGCGGTTTTCATGATTTAATTACAAAGACAAAAGTGATGAATCTAGTATAATAAAAAACCTTTTTATGCTTGTACATAAAAAGGTTTTTTATTATGGAAGGATATTTTTCGAAGTAGAAAGTCCTTTTTCAATAGATTGAAAATTAAGAAAATGGTATAATAAATGAAAATAATATCTTTATATAATGAAGGGGGAAGCTGTAATGACGGGAGGTAGCATAATCTTTTGGGGGATTTTAATTTTCATTGGTCTCGTTTTCGATCAGTGTAATAGTAAGAAAAAAGAAGGAGTAAAAAAGTAATCGCTTACAAATAAAAGAGTAACTTTTCTTGCTTGCAGACTAATCTTATAAAGGAGTATACTGAATGACGGTAAGACTTATAGAAGGGGTAATGAAAATGAAGCTTGCAGGAAAAGTTGCTATCGTAACTGGCGGTGGCATCGGTATTGGACGTAATACAGCTCTTTTGTTGGCTAAACAAGGCGCAAAAGTAATTGTGACGGACATTGATCAAGATAGTGGACAAGCAACAGTGGAGGAAATTACGAATCTAGGCGGAGAAGCCCTTTTTGTATCCTATGATATGGAAAAACAAGGAGATTGGCAACGTGTTATCAGTATTACTTTGAATGCATTCAGTCGCATTGATATGCTTTTTCAAAATGCTGGTTTATATAAAATAGATTCTATTTTTTCTCGCCAACAAGAGAACGATTCCAATGTACTTTGTATTAATGACGTTTGGATAGAGATAAAACAATTAACGTCATCTTTTATGAAACAGCAAGAAGAAGTGGTGCTTAGTGACTTACCGATTTTCGGTATTATTAGCACGAAAGGACAATCATTTCATACAGTAGAAGCCCTAGTATAATAATGAAAACCGCCCTCAATGTATGTGGACGGTTTTTTTGTATGTTATATACAAGAAAATTTTTTTAGCGAATACGTTGTTCGGTTTGGCTATCAAAGAAATGCGCTTTATTTAAATCAAATGCTAATTTAATTTGGTCTCCAGGTGAGAATATATGTCTTGCATCAACACGTGCTGCAAAATCTTGATTTCCAAGTTTCATATATAAAATGGATTCAGCACCTAACAACTCAGCAACTTCAATTTTTGATGTGAAAGTAGTAGATTGTGAAGCCTCTAAAAATAGTAGTTCATCATGAATATCTTCAGGACGAATTCCTAAAACGATTTCCTTATTTACATAACCTTGTTCACGTAATAATTTCATTTTTCCTTCAGATACTTTGATTTTCAATGAATTATCTATAACGAAATCAGTTTCAGTTAATGTACCACGGAAGAAATTCATAGCTGGAGAGCCAATAAATCCGCCAACAAAAATGTTTTCAGGTGTTTCATATACTTCTTTTGGAGTTCCAATTTGTTGAATCTTTCCGTCCTTCATAACAACAAGACGGGAAGCCATTGTCATTGCTTCTGTTTGATCATGTGTTACATAAATTGTCGTTGTTCCAAGGCGATGGTGTAACTTAGAAATTTCTGAGCGCATTGCAACACGGAGTTTTGCATCTAAGTTTGATAATGGTTCATCCATTAAGAAAACTTTCGCGTCTCGAACGATTGCTCTACCTAACGCAACACGTTGGCGTTGTCCACCTGATAACGCTTTTGGTTTTCTATCTAAATATTGTTCAAGCCCTAAAATTCGTGCGGCATCTTTCACACGACGATCGATTTCATCTTTTGGTATTTTTCGAAGCTTTAATCCAAATGCCATATTATCATATACACTCATATGTGGATAAAGAGCATAGTTTTGGAAAACCATTGCGATATCACGATCTTTTGGAGGAACATCATTCATTAGCTTACCATCAATTGAAAATTCTCCTTTTGAAATATCTTCAAGTCCAGCTACCATTCGTAATGTTGTAGATTTTCCGCATCCAGAAGGACCAACAAATACGATAAACTCTTTATCTTGAATGTGTAAATTAAAATCTGTTACAGCGGTTACGTTATTATCATATATTTTATAAATGTTTTCTAATTTCAGTTCTGCCATGGTATTTCCCCCTAGAAAAAATTATGCAAACGTTTTCTTTGAATTTATTATAAACGAATAGATTCAAAAAATAAATAAAAAAATAAAACGTTTTCATTTATTCGAGTGATATGTAGTAGTTTTCATATGTTTTCCTAGAAAAAGAAGGATAAAAATTGTAAGCGCTATTTTAAATTAAGATAGAATCTGTTATCATTCATTAGTGAAAACGTTTGCGCCTTGGGAGAAAGAGAAGAATGAATTACTAATGAAATGGGGTAGCATAATGGAAAAACAATGGTGGAAAGAAAGTGTAGTATATCAAATTTATCCTCGTAGCTTTATGGATAGTAATGGTGATGGTATAGGGGATCTTCGTGGTATTATTTCAAAGCTAGATTACTTAAAAGAATTAGGGATTGATGTAATTTGGTTATCGCCAGTCTATGAATCTCCAAATGATGATAATGGTTATGATATAAGTGATTATTGTAAAATTATGAACGAGTTCGGAACAATGGAAGATTGGGATGAGCTATTACATGAAATGCATGAACGTAATATGAAACTTATGATGGATTTAGTTGTTAATCATACTTCTGATGAACATAATTGGTTTATTGAATCACGTAAATCAACAGATAATAAATATAGAGATTATTATATATGGCGTTCTGGAAAAGAAGGGAAAGAGCCGAATAACTGGGGAGCAGCTTTTAGTGGATCTGCATGGCAATATGATGAAATGACAGATGAGTATTATTTACATCTGTTTTCTAAAAAACAGCCGGATTTAAATTGGGATAATGAACAGGTAAGACAAGATGTTTATGAAATGATGAAGTTTTGGTTAGAAAAAGGAATTGATGGATTCCGCATGGATGTTATCAATTTTATTTCTAAAGAAGAAGGTTTACCGACTGTTGAAACAGAAGAAGAGGGGTATGTTTCAGGTCATAAGCATTTTATGAACGGTCCAAACATTCATAAATATTTGCATGAAATGAATGAAGAAGTATTGTCTCATTATGATATTATGACGGTTGGTGAAATGCCTGGTGTAACGACAGAAGAAGCTAAATTGTATACAGGAGAAGCTAGAAAAGAACTACAAATGGTATTTCAATTTGAACATATGGATTTAGATTCAGGAGAAGGCGGAAAATGGGATGTAAAACCATGTCCACTTCTTACTTTAAAACAGAATTTAACAAAGTGGCAAAAAGCATTAGAGCATACAGGATGGAATAGCCTGTATTGGAATAACCATGATCAGCCGCGCGTTGTATCTCGTTTTGGTAATGATGGGATGTATCGTACTGAATCTGCGAAAATGTTAGCGACGGTGCTTCATATGATGAAAGGAACACCATATATTTATCAAGGAGAAGAAATCGGAATGACTAACGTTCGATTCGAATCAATTGATGAATATCGAGATATTGAAACGCTAAATATGTATAAAGAAAAAGTGATAGACCGTGGTGAAGATAAAGAAAAAGTCATGGAATCTATTTATATAAAAGGTCGTGATAATGCTAGAACTCCGATGCAGTGGGATGATCAGTATCACGCTGGATTTACAACGGGTGAACCTTGGATTACGGTAAACCCTAATTACAAAGAGATTAATGTGAAACAAGCAATCCAAGACGAAGGATCAATTTTTTATTACTATAAGAAATTAATTGAGTTACGCAAAAATAATGAAATAGTTGTGTATGGATCGTATGATTTAATACTAGATAATAGCCCTTCTATTTTTGCTTATGTAAGAACATATGGAGAAGAAAAGCTACTTGTGATTGCAAACTTCACTGCGGATCAATGTGTATTTGAATTGCCTGAGAACATTGTTTATAGTGAATCAGAACTGTTAATACACAATTATGACTCGGAAAATGGATTAATGGAAAACGTTACATTGCGTCCATATGAAGCAATGGTGTATAAATTGAAATAAGAAAAAGCCTTATGTCCGAGCGGCATAAGGCTTTTTCTATTACCATTTTAATATTGAGAATCCGTGCGGTGGAAGTGTAACTTGTAATACACTTGCTTCTGCTGAAAATTCTTCGTTTGTATATATATTGACTATTTTCTTCCTTGTAATATGGATAGGGAGTGAAGCTGTAATTTCATCGTTAGTAGGATTTAAAACGAAAAAGATAGTTTCATCTCCATATGTTTTCGTATAAGAAATGTAATTATGTTCATCATTTGCTTCGATGAATTGGAATGTACCATGTCCTCCAAATGCTTTATATTGTTTTCGTAATGAAAGTAATGTTTGTATATGTGTAAATAATACATGGTCTTGTTCTTTTGTATCCCAAATCATACATTTGCGGCAATCCGGGTCCATGCCGCCATCCATACCGATTTCGTCTCCATAATAAATACAAGGAGAGCCGATGTAAGAAAGATGGAATACATAGAGTAACTTTAACTTATTTTTATCTCCGTTACATGTTGTTAATATTCTTGGTGTATCATGGCTGTCTAATAAATGAAATGCGGCTTCATTTATATTCATAGAGTAGGAATGTAGGGATTCTGTAATTTGTTTCATGAATTCACTTGCTTTAATGGAATTGTTAGCAAAGTAAGAAAGTAGAGCATTTGTAACAGGATAGCTCATGACAGCATCAAATTGATCTCCGTGTAGCCATGGGAGGGCGTCGTGCCAAATTTCTCCTAAAATATATACTTCAGGATTTAACGCCTTTATCTCACTTCGGAATTCTCTCCAAAAGCAGTGGTCAACTTCATTTGCTACATCAAGGCGCCAACCGTCTATATTGAATTCTCTTACCCAATAACGCCCTACTTCAAGTAAATATTCTTTTACATCTGGGTGTGCAGTATTTAATTTAGGCATATACGGTGTAAATGCGAAAGTATCATAATTAGGAAGTGGCTCGGTTATAATTGGGAATTCATGAATGTGGAACCACTCTTTATATGCTGACTTTTCACCATGTTCTAGTACGTCCTGGAATTTATCGAAAAAGTAGCCACTATGATTAAACACAGCATCGAGCATTACTTTTATACCGTGTTTATGACATGCCCCAACAAGTTCTTTGAAAGTTTCTTTCGTCCCGAATTGCGGATCGATTTCCATGTAGTCAATAGTGTCATATTTATGGTTTGAATGAGCTTTAAAAATAGGTGTGAAGTATATTCCGGAAATCCCAAGTTTAACAAGGTAATCAAGGTTTTGAATAATACCAGCAAAATCTCCTCCGAAAAAATTAGTTGGAGTTGGTTCGGTACTTCCCCAAGGGAGGGTGTTTGCTGGATTTAATGTGCTGTCCCCGTTAGCGAATCGTTCTGGGAAGATTTGATACCATACTGTGTCCTTAATCCAAGGTGGTGCCATGAAAACGTCTTTTGTATGAATGAATGGAAAGCAGAAAAAGTTACCGACATCGTCATCTGGAATGTTTGAGAAAAAGCCTCGTTCTGCATAAATAAGAGTTTCTGTCTCAGTTTTTAATTCGAATCCATAACGTAAGCGCTTAAATTTTGGTTCGATTGAAATGGACCAATAATCAAATAATGCAGTAGAACCGGTTTTGTTCATCGGCGTATTTGACGTAATCCATTTTCCATCTGTCCATTCGTAAGGGTCACCATAAATAAGAGTGGCGATTTGAACATCGTTTCTCTTAGTACGTATTCGGATGTGAATTGTTTTTTCATCGTAAGCGTATGCATAATTATCTTTCGGCCTATGGTAAACGGCTTCTTTAAGCATATAGAAAATCCCCCTTTAATATCTCTATACATATTATTCCCTTAAATGTAATAATAAAGCCTGTATTGCAAACGATTGCCTTTCTATTAGCTTTAATATTGCTTATAAGAGTAGTATTCATTTCATATAAAGTCAATGTATAAAGAGCATAATGACATTATTTTTAAAATTAATATTTGCAAAATGAATAAAAGAATGTATAATGATAGACAAATAGCGCAAACGTTTTCATAGATTTGAGATAAGGTTTGCGCTTCTATTAAACTTTCAAATGCAAACGTTTTCAATTAGTAAGGTACATAGACAATTTAGGGAGGTTTTTTGGGATGAAGAAAGCATTATCATTATTAACGGTTTCGGCATTATCAATTGGTATGTTATCTGCATGTGGGCCGAAAGATTCAGGGAAAAAAGAGGAAAGTAAAGCGAAGAAAGACTATGACCTTCTCGTTTGGGAAGATGATAAAAAAGGCGTTGGTTTAGAACCAGCAGTGAAAAGCTTTGAGGAAAAATATAAAGTAAAAGTAAAAGTTGTTGAAATGCAAATGACAGATCAAGTGAAGAAGTTACGTCTTGATGGACCAGCGGGGACTGGACCGGATGTTGTAACATTGCCACACGATCAAATCGGAAATGCAGTAACAGAGGGCTTACTTTCTGAAGTGAAAGCAGATGATGCTGTTAAGAGTAAGTTTACTGATTTATCAATAGAAGCACAGACATATAACGGGAAGCTATATGGCTTACCAAAAGCGATTGAAACACCAGTCTTTATTTACAATAAAAAGTTTATGCAAAAAGCACCAGAAACAATGGACGAATTGTTTAACTTCTCAAAAGATTTTACAAAGGATGGCAAGTACGGATTTTTAACATTAGGAGATAATTTCTACTTTGCTAATGCATTCATGGCAGGTATGGGTGGTTATGTGTTTGGTGAAAAAGATGGAAAACCAAATGCAAGTGATGTTGGGTTAAATAATAGTGGTGCTGTACAAGGTGCTGAATATCTTCAGAAATGGTACAAAGAAAAACTATTCCCGAAAGGTATTATCGGTGAATCTGGTGGACCTGCTGCTGATGGATTATTTAATGAAGGAAAAGCAGCTTCTATCATGAACGGACCATGGGCGTTCCAAGCGATGGAAAAGAACGGAATTGATTATGGTGTTGCTCCAATGCCAAAATTACCAAATGGTCAACCGATGAAAACGTTCGTTGGGGTAAAAGGATGGCATGTAACAAGCTTCTCTAAACAAAATGATTTAGCTACTAAATTCACTGAATGGGTAACGAATGAAGAAAACGCGAAAATTAGATTTGAGAAAACGAAAGAAATTCCGCCAGTAAAATCAGTAATGGAAGATCCGATTATTAAAGATAACGAAGCTGCAAAAGCGGTTGCAACGCAATCAGAAAATGGAATTCCAATGCCAAACATTCCAGAAATGCAAGAAGTATGGAAACCAGCTGGAGATGCCCTTCAATTAGTTGTTACAGATAAAGAGGCGCCAAAAGCAGCTCTTGATAGTGCAGTGAAGCAAATTAAAGGTAATATTGAGGCAAATCATAACAAGAAAAAATAAGGTGAAGTTCGTGCCTCTAATATGAGGGGCACGAATTCTCTCCCTTCCAAGTAGGAAGAAAAAAGGGGGAAGGAATATGCAAACATCTATGGAACCAATGAAAGATATGAACGGTTCAAAACATAGGAAAATGGCAACCATGTTATCAATCATTCCGGGCGTGGGCCAAATGTATAATAAACAATTTGTAAAAGGTCTTATTTTTCTAGTATTAACAGGTTCATTTATTGTAGCCTTTGCTGATTTATTAAATATGGGATTATGGGGGATTGTAACGCTTGGTACAGAAGTTCCACGTGATCATTCTGTCTTTCTATTAGTGGAAGGGATCTTAGCACTTATCGTTATCGGGTTTGGACTCGGAATATATGCATTTAATTTATATGATGCGTATCAAAATGGAAAGAAACGTGATATCGGAACACCTTTAAACTCTGTAAAAGAGCAATACCGTAATTTATTAGATCAAGGCTTTCCGTATTTAATGGTTTCGCCAGGTTTTCTACTACTTATCTTTGTTGTTGTATTTCCAATCATTTTCGTAATTTTAATTGGATTTACGAACTATGATTTATATCATTCTCCTCCAGCTAAATTAGTAGATTGGGTGGGCTTTAAAAACTTTATTGATATTTTCACACTACCGATGTGGAGAGAGACATTTTTAAGTGTATTCTCTTGGACGGTCATTTGGACATTCGTTGCAACGACATTACAAGTTGCACTCGGTATTTTTTTAGCGATTATCGTAAATCAGCCTGGTATTAAAGGGAAGGCAATTATTCGAACAATCTTCATTTTACCGTGGGCTGTTCCAGCATTCGTATCTATTCTTGTTTTCTCTGGTATGTTTAATGAAACATTTGGAGCAATTAACAATCAAGTATTGGCGTTATTCGGAATTGAAAAGATAGCTTGGATGACAGATCCATTTTGGGCGAAGATAGCTTTAATTATGATTCAAACGTGGCTTGGGTTCCCATTCGTCTTTGCAATGACAACAGGTATTTTGCAATCGATTCCAGGAGAATTATATGAAGCGGCTACAGTAGATGGAGCGACAGCTTGGCAACAGTTTCGTAAAATTACATTGCCACTTGTTTTATATGCAACAGCACCAATATTAATTACGCAATATACGTTTAACTTTAATAACTTTAGTATTATCTATCTATTTAACGGCGGAGGTCCTGCTGTAGCTGGACAAGATGCAGGTGGAACAGATATTTTAATTTCATGGATTTATAAGTTGACGATGACTTCAGCGCAGTACGGGAAAGCAGCAGCTCTTACAATGATTTTATCGTTAATCGTTATTACAGTTGCGTTATGGCAATTTAAGAGAACAAAATCATTCCAAGAAGAGGATATGATGTAAATGAATATTAAAAGACAGAAGATGTTACGTCTCTCATTAAGCTATTTCGTTATTTTTGTAATGTGTGCCATAATTTTCTATCCATTATTATGGATTATTGGCTCATCGTTTAATCCGGGTGATAGTTTATCTGGATCAAGTATTATTCCGCAAAATGCAACGTTAGATCATTATCGTAAGTTATTAGATCTAGAGAATAGTAATTACTTACTATGGTATAAAAACACATTAAAAGTAAGTGTTTTAACGATGATTTTCTCAGTGTTAGCAATTAGTTTTACTGCTTATGCATTTTCGAGATACCGTTTTGTTGGAAGAAAAAATGGCTTACTAACATTTTTAATTCTGCAAATGATTCCGAACTTTGCAGCGTTAATCGCTCTATACGTATTAGCGCAGTTAACAGGATTAATTGATACACACCTTGCATTAATTTTAATTTATGTAGGCGGGGCAATCCCTATGAATACATGGCTTATGAAAGGGTATTTTGATACGATTCCGAAAGAATTGGATGAGTCAGCTCGTATGGATGGAGCAGGGCATTTTCGTATTTTTTGGCAAATCATTATGCCGCTTGCAAAGCCAATCGTAGCGGTTGTAGCGTTATTCACTTTCATCGGTCCATTTACAGATTTCATTTTAGCGAGTATCATTTTGCGCACACCAGAAAATTATACTTTAGCAGTTGGATTATATGAAATGGTAGCGAAGAAATTTGGTAATGAATTTACGACGTTTGCAGCGGGTTCAGTATTAATTGCAATCCCAATTTCAATTTTATTCCTATCACTACAAAAATACTTTATCTCTGGTTTAACAGCTGGAGGTACGAAAGGATGAAAAATGGGACATTACGTCCCATTTTTCTTTTCATCTCCCTATAAAAAGCTTTATAGGGAGATGAAAAGAGATTTGACATCACATGTGAAAATAAGTGAAATAAATAGTATATTATAGTATAGGAAAAAAGAGCTATATCCCTTACAATACATGGAGAGGGAGAATATGATAAGTTTTGCAAGATAAAATAAATAAATGAATGAAAGTTTATGACTTCTCTTATGACTTGCAACGAGTGCAAGATAAAATATATGAAAAATGGCAGAGAAGTGAGAGGAGGGGATTTTTTATGACAGTTACAATTAAAGATGTGGCGAAGAAGGCGAACGTAGCACCATCAACTGTTTCTCGTGTAATTGCTGATAATCCAAGTATAAGTGAAAAGACAAAGCGCCGTGTTCGAAAAGTAATGAGTGAATTAGGATATCATCCAAATTTAAATGCAAGAAACCTTGCGAACCAAACGACGAAGACACTTGGTCTTGTTATGCCAAGCTCTGCAAGTAAAGCTTTTCAAAATCCGTTTTTCCCGGAAGTTATAAGAGGAATTAGTTCATTTGCACATGTGGAAGGGTATGCACTTTATATGTCGACAGGTGAAACGGAAGATGAAATTTTTAATGGTGTTGTAAAAATGGTACAAGGGCGTCAAATTGGTGGTATTATTCTTTTATATTCAAGAGAGAACGATCGGATTATTCAATACTTGCATGACCAAAACTTCCCGTTTGTTTTAATTGGAAAACCATATGATCGAAAAGATGAAATCACATATGTAGATAATGACAATTATACAGCTGCAAGAGAAGTGGCAGAATATTTAATTTCACTAGGACATAAACAGGTCGCGTTCATTGGTGGTGGCTCAGATTTACTTGTAACAAGAGATCGTTTAGCAGGTATGAGTGATGCTTTAAAATTAGCAGACATTGTATTACCGAAAGAGTATATTTTACATTTTGATTTTTCAAGGGAAAGTGGTCAACAAGCTGTTGAAGAGTTAATGGGACTAAAACAACCACCGACAGCAATTATAGCTACGGATGATTTAATTGGACTTGGTGTGTTAAGTGCGCTTTCTAAAAAAGGATTCGTTGTACCGAAAGACGTTTCAATTGTAAGCTTTAATAATGCTTTATTATCAGAAATTGCGAGTCCGCCGCTTTCAACAGTTGATGTGAATATATATCAGTTAGGATACGAAGCAGCAAAAGCTTTAGTTGATAAAGTGGAGAATGCTGAATCTACTGCCAAGTGTATCATTATTCCGCATAAATTATTGAAGCGTCAAACATGTGATCATTATGCATAAAAAAAGCTAGGAGTTTAACTCTTAGCTTTTTTTTGTAGAAAGGCTTCTAAACGATCACAGCCTTCTTTTAAAGTTTCGATACTATATGCATAGGAAAGGCGAAGATAACCTTCACCATACTCAGAAAATGCTGTTCCAGGAACGATGGCTAGTCCAGCTTCTTTTACTAGATCAAGTGCAAAATCAAATGATGAAGATGTTAAATGGCCAACATATGGGAATAAGTAAAATGCACCTGTTGGTTTTTCAACTGTTAGCCCCATTTGAGTGAGTCTATTATATACGTAATCACGGCGTTTTTTGTATTGGTGGCGCATCATCTTCGGTGCGTCTTTAGCGGCAGTTAATGCTTCGATTGCGGCATATTGGGCGATTGAAGTAGCACATGTTACATTGTATTGATGAACTTTTAAAATATGTCCTGCTAAATAGTTTGGTGCGAATAAAAGTCCAACACGCCAGCCAGTCATAGAATGTGATTTAGATAAACCGTTAATGACGATCGTCTTTTCACGCATTTCTGGGAAATGGGCGATAGATGTGTGTTTTTCTTCGTATACAAGTTCGCTGTAAATTTCATCTGAAAGAACAAAAATATTTTTATCTTTTAAGACTGATACAATATCTTTTAATTCTTCTTTTGATAAAGTTACACCAGTTGGATTAGAAGGATATGGCAGTACGACGCATCTCGTTTTTTCTGTAATAGCATTTTCTAGTGCTGCAGCAGTTAAACGAAATCCAGTTTCACGAACATCTACAAAAATTGGCGTTGCGCCGCATAGTCGAATAATAGGCTCGTAACCTGGATAAATAGGAGCAGGCAAAATTACTTCTGTCCCGGGCTCTAAAATCGTTCGGAATGCAACGTCAATTGCTTCACTAGCACCGATTGTAACGATGGTTTCGTTTTCAGCTGAATAATGTAAATCGTAGTTATCTTTTACAAAGTTACAAGCGGCCTTTCGTAATTCTAGTAAACCAGCGTTATGTGTGTAGCTTGTATAATTTTCTGTAATGGCCCGTTTTGCCGCTTCTTTTACGAGAGAAGGTGTAGGGAAATCGGGTTGCCCAATTGTTAAAGAGATAAGATTATCATAGTTTTGAATCATATTAGAGAATTGGCGGATTCCAGAAATTTGGATGTCCTTTACTCTAGGATTAATGAATTGTTCCATTGTATCTCCCTTTCTTCCGTTTGAAAATTAAGTTCATTTTATCATACTTTCTATGATTGCGCTTTGTATATGAAATTTAGAAAGAGAGAACAGAAAAAAAGCCGCTATAAGCGACTTTTTAGTATCCGTATTCCCAATCTATTTCATCTTCATTCCAAAGTACAGAGGATACTTTGCCAAGGTGAACAACTGATTCGTTCACAGCACATGTGCAATCTGCTTCTCCTGCTTTATGCTGTAATTCCTCATACACTGATTTTTCAACATTTTCTAGAACTACCAAATTTTCTTCTTTTAAAACAAGCGTAGTACCTGCCATATTTATCTTCCTCCTACTAAAGTAATGATCACTTATTTGTAAACATAGATAGTATGGATTATATGCTGTATTTTACTATAGTTGTCCGTCTAGTGAAGTATTTTTTATATTTTCTTTGTAATCCGTATTCATTGTATACTGCATGAAGGAAATTTGGTACAGGGTTTACAATCATTTCGAAAATCTGTAACAATTAATATGTGTTGTTAACAAAGAATTAACAAATATGTTAAGAAAAATCAAAATTTTAAAACAAATACACTAATAAAATGATATAATCATATCAAAATACATATAGGGGATGAGAGGCTATGGAGCTTATCCGTGATTTATTGATCCAAATTGCCATCATTATTTTGCCATTATTTTTATATGAAGCGATTCGTTTAAATCGCTATCAAGAAATGCCTCCGAAGCCGAATCGTTACTTTATTATGTTTTTATCTAGCGTTACGCTCGTTCTCTCCATGACATATTCTATTTGTTTTGACAATGTTTGCGGGTATAACTTTCACCCAATCCCAATTGTCAGTGGTTTTTTATATGGTGGGATTGTCGGTTTAATCCCAGCAGTTATTTTTGTTACATATGAATGGGCACTAAAAGGAATGAGCATTCTTCCAGTTGTAGAAGTAATATTTCTATTGATAGTTCCATTGTTCTTATCAAAGAAATGGTCTCTTTTTTCAAGGGGTAAGAAGCTAATTTTAGCATTTATGATTTCGTCATTTTATGTGTTGGTTTTTCTAGTATTTGGTATAATTAATGTGCTGTTAGAAACAGGTTTTACACCGTATATTTCGCAAATATATAGCGGATTTATATTTGCCTCGCTTATTATGGTTATGACTATGGTATTTCAGGTGTATTTAACGGAATATTTAAATGAAAACGCATTACTACGTACTGAGATGCAAAAATCAGAAAAACTTAATATCGTAAGTGAATTAGCAGCAAGTGTTGCACATGAGGTTCGAAATCCGCTCACTGTTGTTCGTGGATTTATCCAATTGCTAGAAAGTACGGAAGAAATGAAGAATAAGGACTATATGCGTCTCGTATTAGCTGAATTAGATCGGGCGGAACAAATTATTTCAGATTATTTAAATTTAGCAAGACCGCAAATTGAGAAAAAAGAACACATTTGTTTATCCGCGCAACTTATAGAAATGACTACTTTAATGTCATCATTTGCAGCGATGCAAGGTGTATATTTGCAAGTTGAGATTTCTGAGAGCCTTTATACGATTGGTGATAAGACGAAATTGAAGCAAGCTATTATGAATGTTGTTAAAAATGGTATTGAAGCAATTCAAGGAAATAAAGGATATTTAAAAGTAACGGCTGTTCAAAAAGACGAAACAATCGTAATAAGAGTTAAAGATAGTGGCGTTGGTATGACAAAAGAACAGTTAGCAAGGCTTGGACAACCGTATTATTCTTTAAAAGAAAAAGGGACAGGATTAGGACTTATGGTGACATTTAGTATTTTACAAGCGCATAATGGTACACTGGAATATAAAAGCGAAAGCGGAAAAGGTACTGAAGCGATTATTATATTACCAGCTGTAAGAAATAAGGAATAAAAGTTACCGATGGAAGGTAACTTTTTATTGTATATTGTTTATTCGTTTGTTCTTTCTTGTTTTGTTCGGCTAAATAAACTTTTAAATGAATGGAAGAAACCTTGTTCTTTTGAGGCGGCGACCATTCTTTTTGTTTCTTGAATTTCGCGAATAACTTGCATAAGTTGTGTATCACGGTTACTGTCTTTATTATAAATTTGATTAACGAGTTTATTCATTTTTTCTTCTTGCTTGGATTCTCGTTTATACATATGATTCATTAATAAGTCCATCTTTTCTTTTTGCAAGGCATCTGTTTGAGCGGCGTGATCAACTAACTCTTGTAGCATTTTTTCTTGAGAGCCTTCTTTTACATAAACTTGTTGCATCAATTCATCTAATTTTTCATCTTTCAAACGATTTTGTGTAATTAGAGTAGAATTTTGATGAATAATTGCTTCATTTAATTGAGCGAGCATTTCGAGTTTTAACATGAACTCCTCAAAGTTACGCCCATCTTCTTTTTCTTTCGTTTGTATTTCTTGCTTATCTTGTATAGCGGGTACAGGCGGGGCCTCTTTTTCTTTTAAAATAATAGGTATCGTTTCTGAAATATCTTCTTGCAGTTTAGCAGCTCTTTCATGTATAGATTTCAATAGTTTTAAATCATCCAGTTTATAAATACGAGCATCAGCTGTTTTTGAAATGATATACCCATGTTCCTCTAACAGTTGACTATATTTACGGACTATATGTTTTGGGATGCCTGTTTTATTCGTGACATCTTTTGTTTTATAGATAGCTTCCATGTTATTTCCTCCCCAAAAAGTATCGTATATATCATTTCAATCTTTTTATGAGGACTTCCTTTGAAAAAGAATGTCGGAAGGTTATTAGTTTTCTACAGCATTAGTGAAAAGATGAAGAAAAATGAGAGATTTTTGGCGGAATGGCGAAGAAGAGCTAAAATAATGTCTGAAAACATATACAGGAGAAGTTTGTTATAATAACGGAGGAAAAGAAACTGGTAGAATCATGGAGGTATACATGAAGCAATTAAAAGGTATTATCATTTCAATTATTGCAATTCTTTCTATTGTAGTAGCGGTGTATGAAGTACTTGTTCCAGAGGAAACAAGTATCAAAAAAACGAATGCGTATGATCAAGTTCTAGAATTTCCGAAAGAGCGATATCCAGAGACAGGGAAACATATTACGGATGCTATAAAAGAAGGACATTCAGAAGTTTGTACAATTGATCGTGGTGGTGCTGGAGATAGAAGGAAATTATCGTTAGCTCCATATCCATCAAAAAAAGGCTATGATCGTGATGAATGGCCAATGGCGATGTGTAAAGAAGGCGGAAAAGGGGCGCATATTGAATATATAAGTCCAGCGGATAATCGCGGAGCAGGTTCTTGGGTAGGAAATAAGTTAGATAAATATCCAGATGGTACGCGTGTGAAATTTGAAGTGAAGTAGTGTTACATATTTTATAATGAAGGAGAAGGGGAACGATGGAGTTAACAATTTCTTATTCACAATTAATGTTGATGAACTATGACGGTGAACAGCCTTACGTAGACTGGACGGATGAAGATTTTGATAGAGGTTATGCTAAGGCGGATGGAACTGTTATTTTTGAAGCACTTTCTGATTATACTTGTGAAATAAAAGTGACTTGTGGAAAACATATTGAGAAAGAAGAAGTAATTAGAACAGTTACGGTTCCTTTTACAATTAAAAATGAATGTATCGTTGTAACGAGTATTCTTTCAAATAAATTTCAAATTCCTATTCCAAATGGTGAGTATACAGTTGTATTGCAGGTAATTCCTCTTGAAGAACCAACGGATGATGAGTTATATAAACTACAATACGAATTCTTTTTTGAAAGTAAAGAATAAAAAATGGGTTATCCTAAGGAAGGATAACCCATTTTTGTTATGCATTTGTTTTTAAAAGGGAACGAGCATCTTTTGCTGCTTGCACCATGTGTTCTAAAGCTGGAATAACTTCTTCCGTTTTTCTTGTTTTTAAACCACAGTCAGGATTAATCCAGAAATATTTAGGATCACATACTTGTAAAGATTGTTCTACGATTTCAAACATTTCATCTTTACTCGGTACACGTGGGCTATGAATATCGTATACCCCTAGACCGATCCCTTTTTCATATGTTGTATGTTTTAATGTATCAATAAATTCTCCGTGACTACGTGATGTTTCGATAGAAATGACATCCGCATCTAATGCACGAATAGCATCTACAATATCTTCGAAGTTACTGTAACACATGTGCGTATGAATTTGCGTTTCATTGGCTACAGAAGATGTTGCTAAAAGGAAGGATTGAACTGCCCATGTAATATATGCATCCCAATCTTTTTCTTTTAGTGGCATTCCTTCACGAAGCGCTGGCTCATCGACTTGGATTACTCTAATTCCAGACGATTCAAGTAATTCAATTTCATGACGAAGTGCTAATGCAATTTGATAGGAAACTTCTTTTCTTGAAATATCATTTCGAACGAATGACCAATTTAAAATAGTGACAGGTCCAGTTAGCATACCTTTTACTACTTTTTCTGTTAAGCTTTGTGCGTATACAGTTTCTTTAATAGTCATTCCATTTATAAAGGCAACATCACCATAAATAACAGGTGGTTTCACGCAACGGGAACCATACGATTGTACCCAACCGTTTTTAGTGAAGGAGAAACCAGCAAGACGTTCACCGAAGTATTCGACCATGTCAGTTCTTTCAAATTCACCATGAACAAGAACATCAAGACCGATTTCTTCTTGGTAACGAATCCATTTTTCTGTTTCTTTTTCAATAAATTGCTCATATTGTTCATTTGAGATAACGCCGTTACGCCATTCTTTTCGCGTTTGACGAACTTCAGTTGTTTGCGGGAAGCTACCGATAGTTGTTGTTGGTAACAACGGTAACTGCAGAGCAACTTGTTGTAATTCGTATCGTTTTTCAAATGGAAGAGGGCGTGAAAAATCTTCTTCTTTTAGTGCTGTTCGTGCTGCTTTGACATCTTCTCGGTTACGTGCAGCAGATGAACGTATTGTATGGTGCGCATTGCGATATGTTTCAAGTTCGTTACTAATGCTTTCTGTACCTTGAGTCAAAGCAGAATGAATAAGAACTAGTTCTTCTAATTTTTGGTTTGCAAATGCTAGCGCATCAAATAGTTCAGTCGATAAGTGAGTTTCTTCGGTTTTATCAATTGGTGAATGCATTAAACTACAAGAAGGCTGAACGATGAAATCTTTTGTTTGGACTTGTTTTTGTAACGTTGTAAATAACGTAAGAATTTCATCAAGGTCCGCTCTCCAAATGTTACGGCCATCTATACAACCGACTGCTAAAGTTTTGTCAGCTGGGAATCCGTATTTCGCAATAGCATTTAAATTACCTTCTTTACCGTGGACGAAATCTAAACCAACACTAGATACAGGGAATGTAATAATTTCTTCATAGTTTTCTTCTACACTATCAAAATATGTTTGTAAAAGAAGATTCGCGTTTGGAACTTCTTTACGAATAGTTTCATAAATTTCTTTCGCATGCTGAATTTCTTCTTTAGTTAAAGAAGCGAAAATCGGTTCATCAACTTGAATGATTTGTGCACCAGCCGCATGTAGTTCTGAAAGTAGTTGTACGTAAGGTGTAACTAACTGTTTTAAAATAGTAGCAAATTGATCTTGTTTATAGCCTTTTGCTAATTTTAAGAAAGTATATGGTCCTAAAATAACAGGCTTTCCATCTACGCCTAATTCTTGTTTTGCCTCTTCGTATAAGCGAAGTGGACGATTATCTTTTAAAGAGATTTGTAATCCCTCTTCATATTCAGGAACAATATAATGATAGTTTGTGTTAAACCATTTAGTCATTTCGGAAGCTACGTGATCTTTAGAGCCACGCGCCATTGCAAAATATACATCAAGGTAAGATGTAAACTCAGAAAAACGTGACGGGATAAAACCTAACATATAAGCAGTATCCAGAACGTGATCATAATATGTAAAATCGCCGACTGGAATGAGTTCAATTCCTTTTTCTTGCTGTACTTTTACGTGTTGAAGGCGAATTTCTTTCATCGTTGTTAAAAATTGTTCTTCATCAATTTTATTGGACCAAAAAGCTTCCAATGTTTTTTTCCATTCTCGTTGTAGTCCGATACGTGGATAACCTAAGTTACTTGTTTGAATTGCCATTTTAAATTCCTCCCTAATTGAAAGTAAGCATTTCCGTTTACTAGGAAATACTTATAACAAAAAGTACAAAGACATAGAAAATAAGCCTTCCTTTTTGTTTTAACACCTCATCATCATCCGTGAATCTATCAGTGTTGTTAAAACAGGCAGGTCTCCTGACTTATGCTTCATATAATTTCTTTCACCTTCCCGTTCTCACAGTGGCACTAACAAAGAAATCTCAGCATTTACAGTGGCGGGACCGTGTTGGAGTTTCACCAAGCTTCCCTTTTAAACACGAAACGAAATTTTCGTGTACCTATTTTCCTTTTGAAAGGAATTTAACAAGCGATATGATATTGAAACAAATTCTAACACAATTTTTGGAATTTTGTCTACTGTTTTAAAATAAGAAAATTCTAAAGGTTTTATTTCTTAATATTCTGAATAATTTAGGTGTTTTTCAGATTAATGATATATAATGGAATGTGAAAATATAGAAAAATTGAGCGAGTAAAGAAGAGGGAACGTCTTCTTTACTCGCTCAATTTTCATCTACATCAAATTTTGAAAGTCGTCCTGCTATGGCATCGTTAAGGAGGGTGCTTAACCATTGTAATTCAACGGTAATATGCTCAATAACACTTTGTAAAATATATAGTTGTGCACGTGGAATTTTTCCTTTACTGCAATCATATATAGTTTGCATTTTATGTAAATATTGAACGGTATCATGTTTCTTTTTTTCTAAAATTGGAACCAATTCTTGATCATCACCAAAATGAGTGAAAGAAAGTGCTGAATAAATTGGTTTATATATTTGGTTTTTTGCTTCGAACTGTTTTAAGAGTAACGTGTGAAATAGTTGTTTACCTTCCTCTGTTATATGAAAGATTGTTTTATCTGGTCTATTCGTATCACGAACAATAGTTGTAATGCGAATTGCACCTTGCTTTTCTAATTGCTCGAAGGCGTAATAAAGTGATCCTTTTGCATATTTAATATAATAATCCATCTGTCTGTCTTTCATTATGTGCTGCACTTCATATGGATGTTTATCTCCTTCGAGTAGCAAGCCGAGAATGACTAATTTCATGCTCATTCTGTCTCAACTCCTGTACATAAAAACTGTATCCCTACTAATTAAAGTTTGATTTTATACATATTATAAACGGCATATCCTTTTTCATAAAGGGATATGCCGTTCCTTTTTTTATACTAACTTACTTGTTTTTGCTTTTGTTTCGCTTTCGGTCCTGTAAATAGGCGTTCATTTCCCATAAGTAAAATACAAATAATACTTAGTACAGCTGGGATCAGTGCCCAGAAGAATGTGTTGGCAATAGATGTAGCGAGAGCTTCTTTAATACCAGTTAATATTTCTGCTGGAATCTTCTCGGTAGCACCTGGTGATAATAAGAAACTTGTGTCTCCACCTTTTGGAGCTAATTTTGCAAGTTCAGGAGGGAACACAGTGTTTAATTTATTAATAAAAATATGATTTTGAATTGTACCGAAAATCGTTACACCAAGAGTCATACCGAGTGAACGGAAGAATGAGTTTGTTGATGTAGCAGAACCACGGTCTCTCATTTCTAATTTATGGATAGAAGACATACTTAAAACTGAGAATGAGAAACCAACCCCAAGTCCAGCGAGAACCATAAATAGCGTTACGAGCATACGAGGTGTGTCCATTGTTAAGGTGCTTAGTAAATAAATACCAAGAACGAAGAAAACGCCAGATACCATCATAATGTTACGATAGCTTGTTCGTGAAGCTAACTGTCCACCTGTTTGACTTCCGATTACAGAGCCGACCATCATTGGTGTTAAAATTAATCCAGCATTTGAGGCTGAACCTCCGAGAACACCTTGAACGAAGATTGGGATATAAACTGTACAGATGATAAAAGCAGCACCATAGAAAAAGGCAACGCCTTGGCTAGCTGCAAATAAAGGTTTTTTAAATAGATGGAAAGAAATGATAGGCTCAGTTGCTTTTCGTTCTACGAAGAAGAAAATAATAAGCATAATAACAACAGTTGCAAATAAACCGATAATTACATTAGAGTCCCATGCATACGTTTTACCACCAAGTTCTAGTGCGAACATTAAGCAAATAATACTAATGACAAGTGTAATAGCACCAGCCCAATCAATTTTTTGTTTTCTGAATTCTAGAGATTCACTGTAGTATTTAGTAATGAAGAAGAAGGAGATAAGCCCTAATGGAATATTAATATAGAAGACCCAATGCCAGCTTATATAGTCCGTAATATAGGCACCTAATAAAGGTCCAAATACACTTGATGTCCCGAAAACTGCACCGAATAGCCCTGTCATTTTCCCACGTTTTTCTGGCGGGAATATGTCATACATAATTGTGAAGGCGATAGGCATAAGGGCGCCACCACCAATACCTTGAATTGCTCTATAAATACTTAATTGTTCAATACTAGATGCTGTCCCGCAAAGTGCAGAACCGAATAAGAAAAGAATGAGTCCACCAATATAAAAACGTTTCCGTCCGTACATATCAGAAAGTTTTCCGAAAATAGGCATCCCTGCCATTGTTGCTACCATATATGCCGATGTGACCCAAACAAACTTGTCAAATCCTCCTAAGTCTCCGACTATCGTCGCCATTGCGGTTGCAACAATTGTATTATCCATTGCTGCCATTAAAATACCAAGTAGTAAACCAGCAACAACAAACTTTGTATTGTTGGAGTCTTTTTTTGATAGTTGAGTTTCCAAATATGCCCCTCCTTTAATAATAAGTAAACTATATTAAGTTTTAAATGCAACGCATAAAAATCTAAAGCATAGTTCCTCTTAAATTCTCTTACATAAGTGCACTGACATGCCATAAAGAATATTATAGTCAAATTTGACTAAAAGGCAAACTTTTTCTTTCACCAAAATATCCTTTTGTATGGAAAGAAAAAGAGTGAGCAATACTGAATATTGTTATAAAGTCAATGAAGTAAATTGTAAAAAATATTTCAGTAAGAATACTTCCTGTTAACAGTTGAAAAATGGTTTTTTCTTTATATTGTCGAATAGGATAAAAGGAAGGGAACTATTAAATATCGTTTGTAACAAGCGTTCATCATTTTTGTAGTTTATTGTGTAAAGCGAAAGAATAGAATTGTATGGATGGTACATCTGAAATGAGGTGAATATATATTATGAAAATATGGAAGCGAATTTCGGATCAAGGAAGGGATACAATACCGTTACAGCCGGTATTGTGGATTGATGGCTCAAAAAAGGAAGGCGAACTTCCTAATGTAGCAGTTACATTACAAATCCGTAGTATGTATGAAGAAAAATTTTCATATGAACTAATCTATGATGTAAACGACATACTTATTATGCGAATTGAAGTTGAAAATAAAGGAATTGAAGTGATTTCACGAGTCGTTGTAAGTCATATGATTAGAGATTACTTTTCGTATATTCCGAATTCTCTGCAGGTTAATAAGGGGATGAGCGAGTTTTTATTCCAGCTTGTAAGGTGGAGAATCGATAATTTATTGCCGAACGAGAAGGTGGAACTAAGTTGTAAATTAAAAGCAAATAAAGATAAAGCGGTTAAAACTGCATTGTTTAAGGCTACATACACATTTCAACATAAAGCAGTCTCATATGGCCCATTGCAAACAAATGAAGTTGTGGTGCGGCAATGATAAAAAGGAACCTGTGCGAAAGGTTCCTTTTTTAATGGAGGTTGTGCTTCTTGAGTATTTTCTTTTGTTCGATTCCTTTTTTTCCTACATAGTTATTTTTATAACCAAAATATAGAATGAATAGAAATGAAATAACATTTACAATAGCGTCGATTTGATCGTTCGTAATAAAGTTTATTCCGAAAGAGGTAAATAGTAGCTTTAATGATAACAAAAAACCAGCTAGTAAACGTATAGCATCTGATAGATTTTCTTTTTGTAGCATATAGGTCACTCCTTTCTATAAACGATATATAGTATATATATGAAATAGAATAAAAAAGGAATACAAGCTCTAGCGGAAATGTACATAGAATATGTACATTTTTTATTTGGTAGAAAAACATTATTGTTATAGAAACATATATTGGTATAGAAAGGAGAGGAAGTATGAAACATAAAGGGAAGATTAGTGGATTATTACTAGGGAATACTGTTGCTGTTACGGAATGGATTGCGCTTCAGGATGTAATTGCAAAATTAGATTCGCGATCATTTTATACTGTCTTTATTATTTATATTTTGCAATTGTTGCTAAGTTGTTACTTTGGCCATTGGTACGATAAAAGAGAAAACGGACGTATGAATATGGAAGTAGGGGGAATGGCAAGTAATGATTTTGTTGTTGATTTTTTTGAAAAAGTAGCTGCTTTATCTGAACGAGATTCTCGCAATATTACAGTGTACATTCTTTCCGTTAAAGAATGGGAGGGATTAAAGGAAACAGTGCAAGAAAAAAAGTTGGAAGCGTTAGTACAGAGAGTGGAGTCTACTATTGTAAAGACGATTCGAAAAGGTGATGTCGTTACAAAATGGGATGAAAATAAATATGTTATTGTAGCGATTGATAATGGTCATGAAAAATCAACAATAACACGACGATTAATGAAAAATATTGAAAGTGAAATAGAAAGTGGTTTATTAAGTGTGACGCTATTATTTGGGGCTGCTAGTTATCCAGTAGAAGGGAAAACTTTTGAAGAATTGTTAAGAAAGGCACAGAATCAATTGTACCAGTATAGAAATTTGAAAGACAATGAGTAAAACTTTGAGTTGAAGAAATATGATATGAAGAAATTCGGATTGTAACATTTTTTTGACTTTTATTACAAAAACAACTTTTATTGTAATAAAAGTCTTTAAAAATATATGAAATAGGCATATAATTATGATGGATGTGTCAATGCATTTGCACAATGTGTTTCATTTTAAAAGTGTAGAGGAAAACATGCTCTACACTTTTCCTTTTTAGGAAAGGAAAAGAATATTTGTAAGTTGTTGCGAGGTAGTATTTGTACTGTGTAAAATGAACAAAGAGATTATTTGATAGAAAGCGGAAAGGGAATGATAGATGTGAGAGATCGACAATCATCTTTTATCAGGTGAATTATTATAGTTGTTCTTCTAATTATTATGGCTCTGGTGAATTCCATTGTATTTTAAGGTAATACATAGTGTGAGTAGAGAATGAAAAGTGCAAAGTGAAATATACTTAGTAGATGGACATGAAACTGCTACATAATTCAAAGAGAATAACGTGAAAAATAATTTCAAGTAATAAATGTGTACAAGCATGATAAACAATACTGATGATCTTCGTAAAAAAGATGCGAGTGTGAAGTGTATAGAAGGATTATATGATTTTTATAGCTTTTTTACACAAGGATCGTTTATAAGTAGGAGGAAAAGATGTTGAAATATAGTAAATTAGCAATTGTAGCCACATTATCAATGGTTTTATTAGCGGGTTGTTTCGGGCCAAAAGCAGAAGAGGAATTATATGTAGCATTTGAAAATGCTGCCAAGCAAGAAAAAACAATGTTTGAAGATGCAAAGAAACTTGAAACTTTAGAAAAAGAGGGACAAGAATTATATAACCAGATTGTTCAAGAAGGAAAAGATAATAATCAAACTGTTAAGGAAAAACTGAACCAAGCAGTGAAAAATACAGATGAACGAGAAAAAGTGCTTAAAAAAGAAAAAGAATCTTTAAATAAGGCGCAAGAAGAAGTGAAATCAGCAGATAAATATGTGAAGAAAATTGAAGATAAGAAATTGAAAGAGCAAGCGGATAAAGTGAAAAGCACATATGAGAAACGACATGATTCATTTAACAAAATGTATGACAGCTATAATAAATCGTTAAAACAAGAAAAAGAATTATATACAATGTTACAAGATAAAGGTACAAAATTAAAAGATATTAGTGAGAAAGTTAAAGTAGTAAATCAATCGTATAAGGATATTGAGTCAGAAAAAGATAAGTTTAATGAATTCACGAAATCTTATAATACAGAAAAAGTTGCATTTTACAAGCAAGCCAATATTAAAATTAAAGAAGAGAAAAAATAAAACAGTTTGGCCTAACATAGGCCAAACTGTTTTATTTTTTTGTATAAGTGCGGCTATACCATGGAACAGGTTCACTTAATTTTTTTTCTTGTTTCAGTGCTTCAGGACCAATATAATCTTGAAGTGTTTTTTTGGAAACTGTTAAAGACAAGGTTGTTTTCGGGTTTCGGTAGGAGGATTCAAGATGACCAAGATGTGGTAGGTTTCGAAAATCTTCTTTCGTAGGAGGGATGTGGAAATAATAATCGCCTAACCGTATAAGAACATCAGATTGTTGTTGGCTAAAACGTGGATTTCTAGAGAAATGTAATCCTTCTTTAATTGCTTTTTTTTCGGCGATTAAACGCTCTAAAGCTGTCTTTTTTAACCAGTATAAATATTTAGGGTTAGTTGCAGCTTTGGCATGACGATTCACAACGAAAATAGATTGAGCTAGTCGATTAATAGGATGTTGGTTTTGTAATTGAGATTGTGGTTGTGAAGGTTTCATATTGAATCTCCTTTCAATTTTTCATTATTATAACATAAATAAAAGAGGTTTTTATTATATGCAAAAAGTGATTGTATACATTTTCAATATTAAAGCAATATTGTTACAAAAAACAACTATTTTGTATAATAGTAATAGAATGTGTTTTGAAATTTGATAATGAAAGAGTGAGAAGTTTGAAAGAACTATTAAAACAACAATATGCCATTATAGATATTGGATCTAATACAATGCGTTTAGTTATTTATGAAAAGCAAAATGGAAGTTTTTATAAAGAAATTGAAAATACGAAAGTGGTTGCTCGGTTAAGAAATTATTTAATCGATGGTGTTTTGAATGAAGAAGGTAAGGAAGTATTGTTACAAACATTATTTCAATTTCAAGAAAGTACAAAATTCCATCAGCTGCATCATGTACTTTGTGTTGCAACGGCAACAATTAGACAGGCTGAGAATCAAGAGGAGATTAAAAAACTTGTTGAAGGACAAACAGACTTTACTCTTAGAGTGTTATCAGAATATGAGGAAGCACGTTACGGCTATTTAGCAGTTATGAATTCTACTTCGTTTTCGGAAGGAATAACAGTAGATATTGGTGGCGGAAGTACGGAAGTTACATATATTAAAAATAGAGAGATTTTAGAGTACCATAGTTTTCCTTTTGGTGCGCTTTCTTTAAAACATCTATTTATTAAAGGTGATATTCCTACTAAAGATGAATTAGAGGAAATTCGAGAGTATTTAGAGTGTCAATTTCGAACGTTACCATGGTTAATTGATAAGAAATTGCCTCTTATTGCAATTGGTGGTAGTGCGAGAAACTTAGCAAAAATCCACCAAAATTTAATAAACTATCCTATAGCGGGAGTACATTTATACAAAATGAAAGAAGAAGATATTGAAAATGTAAAAGGTACATTAGAAAAACAATCGTTTATCGAACTTCAGAAAATGGAAGGATTGGCAAAAGATCGAGCTGATACAATTATTCCAGCGGTTGAAGTATTTCATAAACTTGTAAATATTATAGAAGCAACGGCATTTGTATTAAGCAAAAAAGGATTAAGAGAAGGTGTTTTCTATGAAGAGTTGACGAAAGATTTAGGGATTTCATATTATCCGAATGTAGTTGAAGAAAGCTTACATTTGTTATCACACGAATATGAAATGGATATGGAATTTGTCATTCAACTTATTAAACATGGAAGATTGATTTGTAAACAACTCGAAGAAATGGGACTGATTTCTGTTTCGATAAAAGACTGGGAAGCATTCCATCAAGCAGCGAAAGTATTTAACATTGGAAAATATATAGACGAAGAAGCGAGTCGTTTACACACGTTTTATTTATTGGCGAATAAAACAATTGATGGCATGATGCATAAAGATCGAGTGAGGTTAGCGCTTATTGCATCTTATAAATCAAAAATGCTATTTAAACAACATTTATCTCCATTTGAAGGTTGGTTTGATAAAAGCGAACAAAAAAAAATCCGCCTATTAGGGGCTGTTTTACAATTTTCAGCTGCTTTAAATGTAAGACAAAGATCGCTTGTCGATACGATATCCATAACAGAAAATAAAGAAGGATTAACGTTTAGAATTTTATGTGAGCAATCGGCATTAGCAGAAAAAGTACAAGCTGAAAAACAAAAAAAGCAGCTAGAAAGAGTGTTAAAAACGAATATTAACTTGTCATTTGAATGAAAATGTTAGGTTGTACGGATGTCTTTACAAAAAATTTACACTTTATAATATTGTAATTTGCTAAAATAAAAGTAACTAAATTATAGTAAAAAAGTTTCAAGGGGAAGTGTGAAGAGAATGGAATTGTTGAAGGGGAACATCGTAAATTTAAATGATACAGCATATTATAATAACCGAGAGCTAAGTTGGTTAGCATTTAATGAACGTGTACTACAAGAAGCGCAAGATGAAAATAATCCACTCTTGGAAAGATTAAAGTTTATTAGTATTTTTAGCTCGAATTTAGATGAATTCTTTATGGTACGTGTAGCGGGTTTGAAAGATCAAGTGAGTGCTGGGTTTAATCAACCAGAAAATAAAGCTGGCTTAACACCAAAAAAACAATTAAATAAAATTGCGATAAAAGCCCATGAATTAATGACCGTACAATATGATACTTTTAAAAATTATGTATTGCCAGCGCTTGAATTAGAGGGGATTGAGCGTTTAACATTCCATGATTTGACGAAAGAACAGAGAGAATTTATAGAAGATTATTTTGATGAGCAAATTTTTCCGGTTTTAACGCCTGTAGCTATCGATGCATACCGTCCATTTCCGATGTTATTAAATAAAAGTTTGAACTTAGCTACTCTTTTATATGATGAGAAGCAAGTGGAGGAAGAAAACCGTACGAAGTTAGGAATTGTGCAAGTTCCTTCATTACTTGAACGCTTCATATTTTTACCGAGTGAAGGGCAAAAGCATAAATTTATTTTATTAGAAGACGTAATTAGTAGTTTTACTCATAAATTATTCACAGGATATAAAGTATCATCTGTTACTCGTTTCCGTATTACACGTAATGCGGATTTAACAATTCATGAAGAGGGTGCGAGGGATTTATTAAAGGTAATTGAAAAAGAGTTGAAAAAGCGTAAGTGGGGAGCTGCTGTACGTTTAGAAGTTGGCAAAGAACACATTGATGAAAGAGTATTAACATTATTATACGAGGTGTTGGAAGTAAAAGATGAAGATGTATATATAATGGATGGACCGTTAGATTTAACATGTTTATTCTCTTTATATAAAAAATTAGCACCATTATATGAACATCTCATTTATCCAGCCCTTATTCCGCAACCACCTCAAGACTTAGGTGATGAGGAAGATGTATTTGAAAAGGCGATTGAGCATGATATTTTATTACATCATCCTTTTGAATCGTTTCAGCCAGTAGTTGATTTTGTCCGTGATGCGGCAGACGATCCGAATGTACTTGCGATTAAACAAACATTATATCGAGTAAGTGGTGATTCTCCGATTATTCAGGCACTAAAAGTAGCAGCTGAAAAAGGAAAACAAGTCACAGTGTTGGTGGAGTTAAAAGCAAGGTTTGATGAAGAGAATAATGTTCATTGGGCTAAAGAATTAGAACAGGCTGGGTGTCACGTTATTTACGGTGTAAGTCACTTGAAAACGCATAGTAAAATTACGCTAGTTGTAAGAAGAAAAAACGGAAAAATCGAAAGGTTCGTACATCTTGGAACCGGAAATTATAATGATGCAACAGCAAAGCTATATACCGATTTTGGCTATATTACATCACGAAAAGACTTTGGGGTCGATGCAACAAATTTCTTTAATTATTTAAGTGGTTATACAACGAAACCGCATTTTCACCATTTATCAGTTGCACCATTTGATATAAGAAAGCAATTTATGGATTTAATAGATGAAGAAATTCGTTATCATAGGCAATATGGAAATGGCTATATTATCGCTAAGATGAATTCACTAACGGATAAACCATTAATAAAAAAAATGTATGAAGCATCACAAGCGGGAGTAAAGGTAGAGCTCATCGTTCGAGGAACATGTTGTTTAAGACCTGGTATTCCAAATGTAAGTGAAAATATTCGTGTAGTTAGTGTTGTAGGAAGGTATCTAGAACATAGCCGTATTTATTATTTCCATCATAATGGAGAGGAGAAAATATATTTATCTTCAGCTGATTGGATGACGCGAAATATGGAGAAACGAGTAGAAATATCCTTCCCAATTCTAGATATTGAAATGAAAGCAAGAATAAAGGCGATTTTACAGCTTACTTTAGCAGATAATGTGAAAACACGCGAACAAAATAAAGACGGTGACTACTATTATGTTATTAATAGTGGTGCAGAGGAGATTGATAGCCAAGTGAAGTTGTTTAAGATGGCGTATCAAAATACAGATGCTGAATAGCAAGAACAAAGTAAAAAACCTCTTATTAATAAGAGGTTTTTTACTTTGTTCTCTACTTATTATACGTTCTCAAAATAGAAGAATGTGTAGAGAGAATAGTTTTTATTGTAAGCATATTAATCGATGGTCTAATAGAGAGAATAGCGTTGGTAGAATTGTTGGCATACATTAATAATAGTATGGTTGTTGACAAGGTCCACCATAACAAGGATAAGGTGCTGGTGGCGGGTAAGGTGGTGGATAAGGTGGATAAAATGGTCTAGGGCCGAAAGCTAATGCTCCGCCGAGCAATCCACCAGCAATTCCAGCTAGAAATGGAACGCCAAAAAACGGAAAGAATCGTGAGTCGCCTACTGGGCCAATAGGTGCTGAACGAACTGGGATTGGTTGATAATATGGATACATGAACAAACCTCCTTTATTGGACTCACTTTTATCATATGGTAAACGAAACGTGGATGAGCGCGTACAAGAAAGGATATGTAAGAAAATAGGCGAATTATTACGAATGTTGTAGGGTGAAGAGTGTAATTTCAGGTTTTGACATAAACCGGAATGGGACACGTGTTCTTCCAAGTCCGCGATTGACATAGAGAGATAAGTCTTGAATGGAATAGAAGCCTTCAATGTAGTGTTTGGCAAGTGATGGGGTAACGATAGCACCTAAAAAAGGGATTTTTACTTGTCCGCCGTGGCTATGACCAGAAAGTTGCAAGTTGATTGGATATGTAGCAATTTGTGGCGCAATATCTGGCTCGTGAACAAGAACAATGTTATAAGTATTTTGCCGCGCTTGTTGTAGTGTTTCCGCTATTTTTGGTTTGCCAAGTAGTATATCATCGAGTCCGAAAATAGAAATTTCACTATTATCCAGTAGACGAATTCGTTTTTCGCTATTTAGTAATAGTTCAAATCCAGATTCACGCATGATGTGATCATAGTATTCAGTTCCATATCCGCCGTGATCATGGTTACCATAAATAGCAAATTTACCGAAGGGTGCTTGTATATTCTTTAAAATGGATGCAACGAAAGGAGTATCAGTATATGTTTGGTAATTATCAATGAGATCACCAGTAAAAAGGACAATATCTGGGTTTGCAGCATTAATCTTAGAAATGATTTGAGATAAATGTTGGAGTGAGAAATAGTATCCGAGATGTAAATCGCTAAATTGAAGAATCTTCATACCATGAAAACTTTTTGGTATGAGCTGTGATTTTAGTGTGTGCTCTGTAAAAGAGATCATATGCGGCTCTATGTATTTAGCGTAATAGTAACCGATACTAGTGGTTATAAATGAATATAGACAAGTGCGTATTCCATTTTTCAAAAAATTTCTTCGTGTAATTTGCTTCATAAAAGTATGAGTATACCTATTTGATTTATATCATGTGTTTTCGTTCCATATACAGGCTACTCAAATCTCCTTTCAGTTTTTTTTAATATATTTAAAATAATAAAGAAGTAGTATAGCTTACGGAAAAATGAATGAAAAGAAGTCTCTTTAAGTTAAAATATCAGAAAAGTTTAAAAATATAAAGATTTCTATCAAATAAAATGATAAAATGAATGTGTATTCATTTTTGGGAGGGATATATATGAAAGAGAAGGTAGTAATTATAACAGGTGGATCGAGTGGAATGGGAAAAGGAATGGCAACTCGTTTTGCAAAAGAAGGGGCACGAGTTGTTATTACAGGGCGTACAAAAGAAAAACTGGAGGAAACAAAGTTAGAGATTGAACAGTTTCCAGGGCAAATATTGCCTGTACAAATGGATGTACGAAATACTGAAGATATTCAGAAAATGATTGAACATATTGATGAAAAGTTCGGACGAATTGATATTTTAATAAATAATGCAGCTGGCAACTTTATTTGTCCAGCAGAAGATTTATCTGTGAATGGCTGGAATTCGGTCATTAATATTGTGTTAAATGGTACATTTTATTGCAGTCAAGCTGTCGGGAAGTATTGGATTGAGAAAGGTATAAAAGGAAATATCATTAATATGGTAGCGACATATGCATGGGATGCAGGTCCAGGAGTTATTCATTCGGCTGCAGCAAAAGCTGGCGTATTAGCAATGACTAAAACGCTTGCTGTTGAGTGGGGACGTAAATATGGAATACGAGTTAACGCTATCGCACCAGGGCCGATTGAACGTACGGGCGGTGCCGATAAATTATGGATTTCAGAAGAAATGGCTAAGCGTACACTACAAAGTGTACCACTTGGAAGACTAGGTACGCCAGAAGAAATTGCGGGTCTAGCTTATTATATATGTTCAGATGAAGCTGCATACATAAATGGAACATGCATGACAATGGATGGAGGACAACACTTGCATCAATATCCATTTTAAGAGGGATGACCAAATGAATGTTTGATTCATTTTTTTGTGGTAAAATGTGACGGAATTGTGACATGTGAAAGAAAGGTATTTACAAGAGGTCATATATACGGTATATTTAAGACCTCTTTTTTCTTCATAGTAGAATTGCTAATTCCCCTTAGCATTTTACCCCTCTAATCCCTTCAGGAAAACTGAAGGGATTTTTTATTATTTTTCCGTAAATATCGTGTTATAATTTTTGAAAAGTAAAGGGAGGGAAGCACGTTGATAGATGCATTAGATGTAATGAGTAACTTGGATAAAGTCCTTCCTTATTATCAAGCTATTTTTAGTGCTGATGAACATACAGTAATTGGATATGAAGTAGTAGGACGTATTCAAACAGAAGAGGGCATACAAAGTTTAGCTTCGTTCTTTCATGATGATTCTATTCCAAGTGAGTTTCAACTGGAAGCGGATAATATTATAGTAGAAAAAGCTTTAAACCGTTATTTAGAAAGCAATCAAAAATTGTTATTATTTATACATCGAAATGCTAACGTATTAATGAATGACGAAGATGAAAGTTTACTTCAACTTTTATTGATGTATGAAAAACAAGGTTTAAATTTGAACCACATTGTTTTAGAGATAACAGAGCATGAATGTAAAGAAGATATTGAGCAATTTAATCATTTGCTTATGTATTATCGTACATATGGTATTCAGATTTCGATTAATAAAGTTGGAACGGGTACAAGTAATTTAGAACGTATTAGCGTGTTAGCACCTGATATTTTAAAAGTAGATTTAACAAACTTAAGGCAAACTGCACTTATACAATCTTATCAAGATATTTTATATTCCTTATCTTTACTTGCAAGAAGAATTGGTGCAACGTTGTTATATGAAGAAATTGATGCTTTTTATCAACTACAATATGCTTGGAAAAACGGTGGTAGATACTATCAAGGTAATTATTTAAAAGAATGTTTACCTGATTTTATTGAAACGAATGTTTTAAAAGAGAGACTTGGTAATGAATGTCATCAATTTATTCAGCATGAGAAAAAGAAGTTGCAAAAAATTTATCATTTAACAGAGATGTTACGTGATCGAATTGGTGATGTTCTGTCAAAACAAAAAAAGAATGAAGATATAAATGATTGGTTATTACAATTTAGCCAAAGTATATCACAATGTAGTTTTCGCATATTTATTTGCAATGAAGATGGTTTTCAACAATCAGGTAATGTTATGAAAAAAGATGGGGAATGGATTGTTATGCCGGAGTATTATATGAAGAACTGGAGTTGGCGTCCGTATTTTCTTGAGAATATTATGAAAATGCGTTTTGAAAATAAGGCGAGACTTTCAGATTTATATGCCGATATTGAAACTGGTGAAATGGTACGAACATTTTCTTTCCCGATTGATGATGAAAACTTTTTATTTATAGATTTATCTTATGAATATTTATATGAAGAAGATGTTTTATTTTAATGCACGAAGAGATTCGTGCATTTTTTTGTTTGTTTTTATCAGAAATTGGTAATAGTGAAAATGGTGATGAAAATGCTGTCTATCGTTGTAAAGATTTTACGAACGAAACCATCCCTTTCTTTGCATAATCATTGTTACAATGAATACTACAAAGACAAGTTCTTTTAAAAGGAAGGTGAAAAAATGAGGAAATATGGAATATGGCTTGTTCTATTTGTATGTGTTGCCTTTCTAGTTGGTTATAGTGTTACAACTGTTTTAGGAAAAGAGGAATTGAAAGTCGATCGGAAAGACGTGTTTACAACGATACAAAAAGGCTATGAAACCCAATTTTCAATTCGCGGGAAGCATTTGCCGATGAATAAGATGATAGAGACGTTATCACCGTATTTTACAGATAATTTCCTTCAAGTATTTACAGATGAAAATAGTAGAAGTGATAAACAAAGTGGTGAATATTTACTTCCAGCAAAAGAAGCACCGTTTTCTTTTAATTCGGAAACGAAAATGGCGTATGATGAAGAGCATAAAAATTTATATGTATATGAGCGGGCGAAAAGTGGACAATATCAAATTGTAACATTGAAAAGGGATCAAGATAAATGGAAATTAGCAGGGTATCATGAAAGCCAAGAACTTTTAACTGAAATAAAAAGGTTACAACAATTATAAAGTGCAACTTTAATCAGTGGGGGCTTTATATCCCACTGATTATTAGCTTTCATCAATCGGGAGTTTTACTGCCCATAAATAGCGGGATAAAAATAGGAATAGGTATTTACCTATTCCTATTCTATATTGAGTAGCTGTTGTAATTTTTCGATTTGAAAACCTGCAACCACTTCACCGTCGATTACAACTGTTGGAGTTGAATAGGAATCATAGTCGTATAAAAGACGATCGCGAGCAGCAGCGTCTTTTTTTACGTCAAATTCTTCATATGCAACGTTATTATGCTTTAAAAATTCTTTCACAATGACACATGGCGGACAATCAGGTTGTGTGTAAACCTCAATTTTTTTCATTGTAATTCCTCCTTTTTTCTGTTTTTTATTATATTATTCCAGTATGAAAATCGCAATAAAGAAGGAAAAAGATGTTCTTTCTGTGTTTTCCTTCGCATTTCGACAAATTTTTAGTTGAGTTTCTGGCCAATAACCTTTATCCTAGACTGTGGAACATTTTTTCTGTTATGACGGATAGAATGAGTATAGCTGTAAAACCTATTGGTAGGAAGATTAGAGAAAGGAGAGATTTCATGTCTCTACTCCAAGGAATTTTAACACGACTTGTTAGTCTACAAGAACAAGCTGTAAGCGGTGAAGTAGCACAACGCTATTTTGAAGTGAACGGTGAGCGCAAATGTAGCGTGAAATTTTTCGATAAAAGTGAAATGTATGAATTAGAAGTGTATCAACAAGGTGAAAAACCTCAAGTGTATCAATTCGATAATATCGATATGGTTGCAATTGAGATTTACGATATCATTTCTTGATACATATAAAAAAGGTACTGCCTATGGCAGTACCTTTTTTAGTTCTTTTACTTTCCAGTATATATGTATAGGAATTTTTCGTTTTTCCTACAATGGTAATAAAGTGAGACTTTAATCAGTGGAAGTGCTTATTATCGACTGATGATTGGACTACATCAATCAGGAGTTTTACTGCTCGAAAATAGCGTGATAAAAATAAATAGGAGGTGTGTTATGTGGAACGTTTACCAGTTGTGATCTGTCCTAATTGCCACAATTCTGCAGAGATTATTCATGTATTAACGGCTCAATCGAATCAAAATGTAATTTATACTTGCCAAGTTTGTCATTTTGTAATGCGAAATATTGAGACGAATAAAGGATAGTAAGTTATAATTTTTGTTTTTGTCCCATACAATGAGAATACGAAAAGTCTGTCTAATGGAAAGGACGTGACTATGTGGACGGTGGGCATAAATTCTATAATGTTTCAGAGAGACATTTGAATTTTGATACGGTCTTTAACCGCATTTGTAGTTTCATTGAAAAGGATCCACGAAATTTATATCGATTATCTATTGGGACAGACTCACAAGCACATCAAAAAGATACGAGATTTATTACGGCAATCCATATTCACCGTGTTGGAAAAGGGGCTTGGGGATGTTTACACCATAGGTCAGTAAAAGATAAGCCGGCAACATTACGGGAGAAAATATATTTAGAAACACAGTTTAGTCAAGAAATCGCTTGCCTATTTACTCCTAACCATATACAAACCATATGGGATTTATTGCATCCATATGCTCAAGATGGGGCTGGGTTCATAATGGAAATTCATTTGGACATAGGGAATGATGGTTTAACAAAAGAATTTATTTTAGATATGACAGCGAAAATTCAAGCGATGGGATTAACTGCAAAAATTAAGCCGGATGCTTATGCGGCATTTAGCTATGCAAATCGATATACGAAATAATTTTTATAAGGTTACAATTGTTACATGTTTTTATTAAAAACTGAATATTACATCTACTAAATAAGTTGGAAATTTTATATAATGAGAGTAACGATGGGATTATAAGGAGAGGGGTATATGCAAAGGGAATTTGTTTTAACGAAAGAAGAAGAAAGTTTGTTACTAGATATTTTATTTCAACAAAATTATGCGAGTGAAATTTTAGCTGTAGAACTTACAGATATTGAGAATGGTTTGAAACAGACAGATGTGACGCAATATAAAAAAATCACAAGGTTATTTTACAGATTAAAAAATAAAGGGTATTAAGTGCTACCGTAATGGTAGTCTTTTTTTTGTGTTGTATGCTAAAATAGCTGTGTAATTGTATTTTTATTGAAATAAAGTTAGGACAAAATAATAATATGAAAACGCTGTCATAAAATAAGGATAGAATCGGTGAATATAAGCAGGAAAAAGGGAAAATGGGGGATGTAACATGATTAGTATTCCAAAAGACGAGTTTCAGCAAATTCTTGTGAAAGATTTAATGATTTCATCAGAAAAAGTAGCACATGTCCAAATTGGGAATGGATTAGAGCATGCTTTACTCGTTCTTGTGAAATCTGGATATTCGGCAATACCTGTTTTAGACCCAATGTATAAATTACATGGGTTGATTAGTACTGCTATGATTTTAGATGGTATGTTAGGGTTAGAGCGCATTGAGTTTGAAAGACTTGATGATATGAAAGTAGAACAAGTGATGAAGGAAGATATTCCGGTTCTTAAGTTAGAAGATTCATTTGCAAAAGCTTTAGAAATGACAATTGATCATCCTTTTATTTGTGCTGTAAATGAAGAAGGGTATTTCGAGGGGATTTTAACACGTAGAGCTATTTTAAAATTATTGAATAAAAAAGTACGGCAGCATAATCGATAGACAATAGGAGGAAAGTGACTTCATAGAAACGGAGAAGTCACTTTTTTTCGTGCATATCAGTTGTGTATGTATTATATTTAAAAAGACATAAAACATAAGGAAAGTTCGAACTGAAAAATTGTATTTTTTGTATAAAAGTATTCAGTTAAATTCAGGATGAAAAGCTTATTGAAATAAGGTGTATGGAAGCTAAGGAAAGAGGGAGAAAGTTGCAAATTGATGATTTTCAAATGATGGTTGTGTTAGCCCAGGAATCAAATATGAGAAAAGCGGCGGAACGTTTATTTGTTTCCCAACCTGCGCTTAGTCAACGATTACAATCTATGGAGAAACAATGGGGAATGAAATTTTTTATTCGTTCACAAAAAGGATTGACAATTACACCTGAAGGGGAAAAAGTCGCAAATTATGCAAAAGAAATGTTACAAAGAGAAGAGAATATTAAGAGCGAACTGGCAGTTTTTAGAACGGAAACATATGGAACGTTAAAAATAGCTGTTGCATCGGTTATTGGTCAATATTGGCTCCCTCCTGTGTTGAAAAAGTTTGTACAAAAGTATCCTTCTGTGAAGATATCGCTGTTTACTGGCTGGAGTAGTGAAGTGCAAAAGCAATTTTATGAGGGCGATGTTCATGTAGCTATATTAAGGGGATCACAGGAATATAAAGGACAAAAGCAACAATTATTTGAAGATGAATTATATTTAGTCGATAAAGAAATAAAAGATATTTCGATGTTAAAAGAAACAAATAGACCATTTATTCAATTTAAAAGTGATTCGACTTATTATGGTCAAATACAAAATTGGTGGTATGGGTTATTCTCTAACCCACCTAAGCGAACAATTGTAGTTGATCAAATTGAGACGTGCAAACAACTTGTTCTAAATGGTATAGGTTATGCATTATTGCCTTCTACAGTATTAAAAGAAGTGCAGGAAAATATGTATAAAACACCTGTTCAATTAACGAGAGAAACATGGTTGTTAACGAGTGAATCAGCAAGACAATTGAAGCAAGTACAAGCGTTTTTAGAAATTATAGAAGAAATTCAAAGGGAAAAATAAGATTATTGTCTTGCTACTCGCTCTATCGTTTGGTAGAGTAACAATATAAATGGATTTAGGAGGCAACAAGAATGAAAATGATGGACGCTAACGAAATTATTTCGTTTATTCAAAAAAGTGAAAAGAAAACTCCTGTAAAGGTATACATAAAAGGGGATTTAAAAGAAGTAACGTTCCCTGAAACAGTACAAGCATTTGTAAATAAAAAATCTGGTGTAGTATTCGGAGAATGGTCTGAAATTAAGACAATTCTTGATGAAAATAGCAAGCACATTGTTGACTATGTAGTTGAGAACGATCGTCGTAATTCTGCAATCCCAATGCTTGATTTAAAAGGTATTAAAGCTCGTATTGAGCCAGGCGCAATTATTCGTGACCACGTTGAAATTGGTGACAACGCTGTTATCATGATGAATGCAACAATTAACATCGGTGCTGTAATTGGCGAAGGTACTATGATCGACATGAACGCAGTGCTTGGTGGACGTGCAACGGTTGGGAAAAACTGTCACGTAGGTGCAGGTGCTGTACTTGCGGGTGTTATTGAGCCACCTTCTGCAAAACCAGTTATCGTTGAAGACGATGTTGTAATTGGTGCAAATGTAGTTGTTTTAGAGGGCGTTACAGTAGGTAAAGGTGCAGTTGTAGCAGCAGGAGCTGTTGTAACAGAAGATGTGCCTCCATATACAGTTGTTGCGGGAACTCCAGCACGTGTAATTAAAGAAATTGATGAGAAGACAAAAGCGAAAACTGAAATCAAACAAGAGCTTCGTCAATTAAACCCAGAGAAATAAAAAACAAAAAGCGTAAGAGCATAAATAGGCTCTTGCGCTTTTTATAGATAGAGGTGCAAAAATGACAGTAAGTAAATTTGTCCAAGTTCGTAGAGATTTACACAAAATCCCGGAAATTGGATTTAAAGAGTGGAAAACACAACAGTACATTTTAGAGTATATAGAAACACTTCCTAACGAATATTTGGAAGTGAGAACATGGAAAACAGGTGTAATTGTTAAAGTAAATGGGAAAAGCCCAGAGAAAACAATAGGTTATCGTGCAGATATAGATGGTTTGCCAATAACAGAGGAAACTGGATACGAATTTGCTTCTGTACATAAAGGAATGATGCATGCATGTGGACATGATTTGCATACAACAATTGGTCTAGGCCTCCTAACAGCAGCTGTGAGTGAAAGAATAGATGATGACCTTGTGTTTCTATTCCAGCCGGCAGAAGAAGGTCCAGGTGGCGCTCTTCCTATGTTAGAAAGTGAAGAGCTAAAAGGATGGAAGCCTAATATAATTCTTGGTCTTCATATTGCACCAGAATACGCTGTAGGAACAATTGCGACAAAAGAAGGTCTGTTATTTGCGAATACATCAGAATTATATGTTGATTTAAAAGGAAAAGGTGGACATGCGGCTTATCCACATACTGCGAATGATATGATTGTTGCAGCCAGTCACCTTGTTACACAACTTCAATCCGTTATTAGTCGTAATGTGAATCCTCTTGACAGTGCGGTAATTACAATTGGAAAAATAACAGGTGGTACAGTTCAAAATATTATCGCAGAAAAATCTCGTTTAGAAGGAACGATTCGAACATTATCAGTGGAATCAATGAAGCGTGTGAAAAGCAGAATTGAGGCAATTGTTGCAGGTATCGAAGCTTCTTTCCAGTGTGAGGCGATTATAGATTACGGAGCAATGTATCATCAAGTATATAACCACGAAGAGTTAACGAGAGAGTTTATGCAATTTGTACATAAACAAACTGATATGAATGTTATTACATGTACTGAGGCAATGACAGGTGAAGATTTTGGTTATATGCTTCGAGAAATCCCTGGATTTATGTTTTGGCTTGGAGTAAATTCAGAATATGGTTTACATCATGCGAAATTAAAACCAGACGAAGAAGTGATTGAAAAGGCAATTACATTTTTAAGCCAATATGTAAAGTGGAAAGGAAATAGAAAATAAAACTTCCGCTTTCTTGAAGGTTCCAAAAAACTTTTTGTTCTGAGGTGTAAGTAACGCTCGTATAGATTGATTTTAGACATTTACATACAAATGAAAGAATTAAAGTTAATTGTACTGTTTTAATAATGAGCAGGGGGTTTTAGCCACTGCTCATTATTAATTATTTGACTAACTTATATATGTTTACTTTTAGTATGAAAAGTGTGTAAAATCAATGTGAAACATAGAAAAAAGGGTGGGGAATTACGTGCAAATTAGCAGTGCGATTTTATGTTTTGTCTTATATGCGTATGTTATTATTGCGGCGGTTTATTTTGGAATAAGTTTTTATGCCTATCGTCTAGTAGATAATAATGAATATGACGAAACATACAAATGGGTGAAGAGGTATTTATCACCTGTACTAGAAATTATGAATGGGTTTGTGCTCTTTTTATTTATTGGATTAATTGCTTTCTCAACGAGTTTAGTAGGGAATAAAACTACATTATTTGTACTAGGTATCATTATTTTTATGCTGCTAGGTATACGAATTGGTAATACGGTCTTTTGGAATGAAAGAAAAGTAGATGGTTGGACGGGAATGTTAATCCCGTGTATGCTAGCTGCAATCGTGACAAATATAGAGCATGAATATTATCAATTACACTTTTGGCTTATTATCGTTTTAACGATTCTTTCTGTTTTGTATATAAGTACAGTAGTACTAACATACATTGCATATGAAAAAGGAGATGTTCAAGGTACCCGCTTCTTTAGAGGGCGAGCACTATTCTGGAGTGTGCCAACAATGGCGGTTATCGGGATTATTGCGATATTAGTGAATGGATACCAATTTTCTAATTGGCAACTGTTGTTAGAAAATTGGTGGATTTTCATCGTTTCATTTATTGCTTTTTTAGGCGCAACGCATTATTTATTCCATCAACATCATTACATATGGGCGCTTGTATTTGCTTTTACGCAGCTTCTATTTGCTTTTTTCGGCCAAGAAACGTTATTGTTCGTTTTTGAAACATTTAGTTCGTTTGGAAATATATTTGTATTTGGTATGTTACTTGTTGGTATCGCCTTTTATTTACAACAATATTTTTATATACAGAAACAAAAATAAGTATGATTTACACGTTTTTGTGACGTATATAAAGTATGTTACAATGAAAATACATAGTACTTGAAGTTATTGGAGGAATTCCTGTGAGTGAGAAAGAAAAAGAATTTGCTGTCATCGGGCTTGGGCGTTTCGGTGGAAGTATTTGCCGAGAACTAGCTCAATTAGGTATGGAAGTAATGGCAATTGATTCAGATGAGGATAAAATTAATGAGTTTGCAAATATAGCTTCACATGCTGTAATTGCAGATTCAACAGATGAGATGGTATTGAAAAGTCTCGGCATTCGTAATTTTGATCATGTAGTCGTTGCTATTGGAGATAATTTAAATTCAAGTATTTTAACAACGTTAATTTTGAAAGAGTTAGGTGTAAAAAATATTACTGTAAAAGCTCAAAATGACTATCATGAAAAAGTATTAAGTAAGATAGGTGCAGATCACATTGTACATCCAGAGCGTGATATGGGAAAACGGATTGCTAATAATATTGCATCAAGTAATGTATTAGACTATCTTGAGCTTTCAGATGAGCATAGTATTGTAGAGATTATTGCAAATAAAAAAATTGATGGGCACTCTTTAATTGAATTAGATATTCGTGCGAAGTTTGGATTGAATATTGTAGCAATTAAACGTGGTAAAGAAGTTATCGTCTCTCCTCGAGCTACGGAAAATATTCAAGCGGGGGATATATTAATTGTAATTGGTCATGATGACGAAGTAGATCGTTTTAAACACTTTTTAAGATAAGAGAAAAGGACAATGCCATGAAGGCATTGTCCTTTTTCTTATATTTCCATAATGATTGGTAAAATCATTGGGCGACGTTTCGTTTTTTCGTATAGGAATGGTGCTAATGTGTCTGTAATCTCATTTTTAATTTCAGACCATTGTGTTGTTTTACGTTCCATTACTTTTTCTAAATGTGTTGTAATCAATGTTTGAGCATCGTTAATTAAATCGCTGCTTTCACGCATATAAACGAAACCACGCGAGATGATATCAGGTCCTGCTGCAACTTTAAATTCTTTCATATCAATGCTTACAACTACAATTACAAGCCCTTCTTCAGAAAGGATGCGACGATCGCGTAATACGATATTACCGATATCTCCAATACCATTTCCATCAATATAGACAGAACCAGATGGAATTTTTCCAGCTACACTTGCTTCATCTGAACGCAAGGCAAGAACATCTCCGTTATCCATGATGAAACAGTTCTCTTCTGGAATACCGCAATCATTCGCTAATTTCATATGCATACGTTGCATACGATATTCACCATGAATTGGCATGAAATACTTTGGTTTAATTAGACGTAGCATTAGTTTTTGCTCTTCTTGTCCGCCATGTCCACTCGTATGAATGTTTGACAGCTTGCCATGGACTACATTAGCACCAGCACGATACAACATATTAATTGTACGGCTTACACTAATTGTGTTACCAGGGATTGGTGAAGACGAGAAAACAACTGTGTCGCCAGGAATAATTTGAATTTGACGATGAGTACCATTCGCAATACGGGAAAGTGCTGCCATTGGTTCACCTTGACTACCAGTACATAAAATAACCACTTTATTAGCTGGTAGGCGGTTTAGTTGAGATGTGTCTATGAATGTATCTTTTGGACATCGGATATACCCAAGGTTTTGTCCAATCTCGATAGCTGCTTCCATACTTCGACCAAATACAGCTACTTTACGATTATTTTCAACAGCAGCCTCAACAACTTGTTGTAAGCGATGGATATTCGATGCAAAGGTTGCGAAGATAATACGACCTTCTACTTTGCGGAATATATCTTGAATACTATCGCCAACACGGCGCTCAGACATCGTAAAGTTTGGAACTTCACTGTTTGTACTGTCAGATAAGAGACAAAGTACACCGTCTTTTCCGATTTCAGCCATTTTTGTTAAATCTGCTGGCTCACCGACTGGTGTGAAATCGAATTTGAAATCACCTGTATGAACGACTTGTCCTTGAGGTGTTTTCACAACAACTCCGTATGAATCCGGAATACTGTGAGTTGTACGGAAGAAGGAAACAGATGTCTTTTTAAATTTAATAACATCATCTTCTTGAATTTCATAAAGCTTCGCTTTACGAAGTAATCCGTGCTCTTCTAATTTGTTTTTTATTAGTGCAATTGCTAATTTTCCACCGTAAATTGGAATGTTTACTTGACGTAATAGATAAGGGATTCCACCGATATGATCTTCGTGACCATGTGTAATGAATAAGCCTTTAATTTTATCTTCGTTTCGCACAAAATAAGTGTAATCAGGTATTACATAATCGATCCCGAGGAGTTCGTCTTCTGGAAATTTAATTCCAGCGTCAATTATAATAATTTCATCTTGAAATTGAACAGCATATGTATTTTTACCGATTTCACCAAGACCACCGAGAGCAAAAACGGCAACTTGATCATTTTTTAGAAATTTCATATGGCTATACAATCTCCGCTAATACTAAATCAGCGTTTTGTTTTTCATATTCAAGATGAGCGCCAGTAACAGACTGAACAAACTCGATATTATATGCGAACTTATTTAATTTTTTACGAACATCCTTTTCAGACGTAGCCTCTAAATATACAACTTTTGTATTTTCACGTACTGGGACCTCAGTTAATTTTTCTTGATAAAATACTTTAAAAATCATTTGGAAAACCTCTCCTTGTCTATGTTTTGCATTATCTGTTACTTATTATAAAGCAAACAGTCACGATTTTCATGTTTTTTCGAATGAGAATGAAGAAAAAGCCCGAAATGGGCATAATTTAAGCGATTGTCTTCTTCCGGACTAAATCGTTTAAATAACGCTTAAGCTTTTTCTTCAGCTTCTTCAGCATGATTACTCCTTCCTTTCCTTATTCTAAACATGCATATTACTAGTGAAAACTCTATCTCTGACATAAGAAAGAGGGGAAAGTGAATGGAAAACCTTGTCCTTTCTCATACAGTGAAAGTTATTCTATAGTAACGATTAGTAGCCGTTAGTTATAGATATAGTATGAGGAAGAATGGACAAGAAAATTCATTAGAACAAGTATTCACCCTTTTTACTAATATATATATGCATGTTTCATAAATAAGGTCAGAAAGTGAACGCTTTCTTCACAGATGTTTAATATGTTATACTTTTTTTTAGAATTTGAAAAGCGATTATCAAAATAGGAGTAAAGAGTGCCAGAAAGGGTTTTGACAAATGAATGATAAAATTGTCTTTTTTGATATTGATGGAACATTATTAGATCACGATAAAAAAATTCCGCAATCTACACGAGATGCAGTAAGACATTTGCAGGAAAAAGGGGTGCATGTAGCAATTGCGACAGGACGCGCACCGTTTATGTTTGAAGATATTCGTAAGGAACTCAATATACATAATTATGTTAGTTTTAATGGACAGTATGTTGTCTTTGAAGATGAAGTAGTATTTAATAATCCGTTACACCCAGCTGCCTTGCATAAGTTTACTCAGTTTGCAAAACAAGAAGGATATCCACTTGTATATCTTGACCATCAAGAAATGAGAGCGACAGTGGAATATCATGATTATGTGAAAGAAGGTTTTGGAAGCTTGCAGTTCGAGCATCCGGCATATGAACCTGATTTTTACGAAAAACGCGATATTTATCAAACGCTTCTTTTTTGTGAAGTAAATGAAGAGGAAAAGTTTATTAATCAATATCCAGATTTTCATTTTATTCGTTGGCATGCGTATTCAATGGATATCATTCCTAATGGTGGTTCTAAGGCAAAAGGGATTGAGAAGTTCATTGGAAAATTAGGATTTAGCCGTGAACAAGTGTATGCATTTGGGGATGGTTTAAACGATTTAGAAATGATTGAAGCAGTTGGGACGGGCATTGTGATGGGGAATGGTCATGAAGATTTGAAAAAACTTGCAAATCATGTGACAAAGGATGTAAGTGAAGACGGTATATATCATGGATTAAAATGGGCTGGCCTGTTATAAGTAAATATGGAACCCATTTCATAAAATAAAAAGGCGGGAGATTAATTCCCGCCTTTTTATTATTAGCGCTCTAAAGGTTTTGAATCATCAGGAGCGGTAAATGGATTTTCTTTATTAATATGGTCATAGAACATAACACCATTTAAATGATCAATCTCATGTTGGAATACAATTGCCGGTAAGCCTTTTAAGCGTAATTTTACTTCTTCTCCATTAATAGATGTTGCTTTCACTGTAATTCTTGTGTAACGAGGGACATAGCCAGGTACTTCGCGGTCTACAGATAGACAACCTTCACCGCTTTGTAAATATGTACGTTCAACAGAATGACTAATGATTTTTGGATTGAATAATGCATGGCTATATAACGTACCGTTCGTATCAGTTACATGAACCGCGATCATTTTCTTTGAAATACCGATTTGTGGAGCTGCTAATCCGATTCCAGGGCGTAAACTGTATTTTTCAGCCAGTTCAGGATCCTGGCTATTTATTACAAAATCAATCATTTCTTTAAGGGTATTTGTATCTTCTTCACTCGCTGGTAACGACACCTCTTCTGCAACATCTCGCAAAATAGGATCTCCTTCGCGAATTACATCGTTCATTGTAAGCATATGTAATCTCTCCTTTCCTCTTTAGTCTACCAAAGGAGATGAGAAAAGTCATCGGCAAGTAAGGGTAACTATTTGCAAATCGTTCTTCTATAGAGGAGTTATGTATGAGATAAAAAGAAAAGACGGCAAAGCCGTCTGTTTCTTTCCATAGTTGTTTCATTTTACATTAGCGAATGCAAGCAGCACCAACGATAATTAAAAGGATAAACAACACAACGATTAAGGCAAAGCCGCGTCCAGATCCGCCACAAGAACCGCCATAACCGTAGGAAGGATATGAACAAGTTGGATAGCAATATGAGTATCCGTACATGAGATGACCTCCTTTTTCATTTCCCGCTAATACTGCGGTTACTATAATGTATGGAAGAGAGTGTGGTGATGTATAGGTATTTACCTAAAAAAGGAAGAAGAGTTTGTATATTTTTGTTACGAAGAGAGAAAAACTAAAGAGAATTAAATCGTTTACATATTATTCTAAGAGAAAAAATAAGTGAAAAAGGGAATAATATAACAGTGGGTCAATGCTTACTAATACAGATGTGAAAAATAAAAACACGTTTGTGTAATAGAAACCTGCATATTATTTATAAAAAAACGTATTCAAAGTAATTGACATCGTAATTAGAATAGTTGTAAACTAAAAAACGTGATCAAGATTGTATTAATATGTTTCTGAAAAAACATTAGTACAGATTGTTAGGTACACAAAATTATTCTCAACCGACAGACAAACATGTTGGTTTACATCGTTGCGCTTTTTAAACTGGAAAATAGCCAGTGAAAGCGTTTCAGAATATGGTTCAAGAGAGGAAGAGGTGAACGGAATGGGTACTAAAACAAAAAAGACCCTATTTAATGTTGATGAGCAAATGAAAGCTATCGCAGCTCAATTTGAAACATTACAAATTTTAAATGAAAATGGCGAAGTTGTGAATGAAGCAGCTATGCCTGAATTATCTGATGATCAATTAAAAGAATTAATGCGTCGTATGGTGTATACTCGCGTACTAGATCAACGTTCTATTTCTTTAAACCGTCAAGGACGTTTAGGTTTCTACGCACCTACAGCTGGACAAGAAGCTTCTCAATTAGCAAGTCATTTCGCACTTGAAGCAGAAGACTTTATCTTACCAGGATACCGTGATGTACCACAATTAGTATGGCACGGATTACCATTATATCAAGCATTCTTATTCTCTCGTGGACACTTCATGGGTAACCAAATGCCTGAGAATGTAAATGCACTAGCTCCACAAATCATTATCGGTGCGCAAATCATCCAAACTGCTGGTGTTGCGTTAGGTATGAAACTACGTGGTAAAAAATCTGTTGCAATTACTTACACTGGTGACGGTGGTGCTTCACAAGGTGACTTCTACGAAGGTATGAACTTTGCAGGTGCATTCAAAGCTCCAGCAATCTTCGTTGTTCAAAACAACCGTTATGCAATCTCTACTCCAGTAGAAAAGCAATCTGCAGCTAAAACTGTAGCACAAAAAGCAGTAGCAGCAGGTATTTACGGAATTCAAGTAGACGGTATGGATCCATTAGCTGTATACGCAGCAACTGCTTTCGCTCGTGAGCGCGCAGTAAATGGTGAAGGCCCTACTTTAATCGAGACTTTAACATTCCGTTATGGTCCACATACAATGGCTGGTGATGATCCAACTCGTTACCGTACAAAAGATATCGAAAACGAATGGGAACAAAAAGATCCAATCGTACGCTTCCGTAAGTTCTTAGAAGCTAAAGGCCTATGGTCTCAAGAAGTTGAAGAGAAAGTAATTGAAGAAGCAAAAGAAGATATCAAACAAGCAATTGCTAAGGCTGACCAAGCTCCAAAACAAAAAGTTACTGATTTAATGGAAATCATGTACGAAAAAATGCCTTACAACTTAGCTGAACAATATGAAATTTACAAAGAAAAGGAGTCGAAGTAAGCCATGGCTCAAATGACAATGATTCAAGCAATCACTGATGCTTTACGCGTTGAAATGAAAAATGACCCTAACGTACTTGTGTTTGGTGAAGACGTTGGTGTAAACGGCGGTGTATTCCGTGCTACTGAAGGTTTACAAGCTGAATTCGGTGAAGATCGTGTAATGGATACTCCACTTGCAGAGTCTGGTATTGGTGGACTTGCAGTTGGACTTGCACTTGAAGGATTCCGTCCAGTTCCAGAAATCCAATTCTTCGGTTTCGTTTATGAAGTAATGGATTCAATTTCTGGTCAATTAGCTCGTATGCGTTACCGTTCTGGCGGACGTTGGACTGCTCCAGTAACAGTTCGTTCTCCATTCGGTGGCGGTGTTCATACTCCTGAACTACATGCTGATAGCTTAGAAGGATTAGTGGCTCAACAACCTGGTCTAAAAGTTGTTATTCCATCTACTCCATACGATGCAAAAGGTCTTTTAATCTCTGCGATTCGTGACAACGATCCAGTTATCTACTTAGAGCATATGAAATTGTACCGTTCATTCCGTCAAGATGTACCAGAAGGTGAATACACAATTGATTTAGGTAAAGCTGATATCAAACGTGAAGGTACAGATGTATCTGTTATCGCTTATGGTGCTATGGTTCATGCTGCATTAAAAGCTGCTGAAGAACTTGAAAAAGAAGGTATCTCTTTAGAGGTTGTTGACTTACGTACAGTTCAACCATTAGATATCGAAACAATCATCGCTTCTGTTGAAAAAACAGGCCGCGTAGTTGTAGTTCAAGAAGCTCAAAAACAAGCTGGTATTGCAGCTAACGTTGTAGCGGAAATTAACGACCGTGCAATCTTAAACTTAGAAGCTCCAGTTGTACGTGTTGCAGCTGCTGATACAGTATTCCCATTCTCTCAAGCTGAGAGCGTATGGTTACCAAACCATAAAGATATTGTTGAAGCTGTTAACAAAGTAATGAACTTCTAATTTTTAGTTTTTCATGTGCAAAAGAAATCAGCACATGCTGGTTTCTTTTGTACATATTCCATAATAATGAAATGAATCAGGGGGCTGAATTCCGTGGCATTTGAATTTAAACTACCAGATATCGGTGAAGGTATCCACGAAGGTGAAATCGTAAAATGGTTTATTAAACCAGGCGATGAAGTAAATGAAGACGATGTACTTCTTGAAGTACAAAATGATAAAGCAGTAGTAGAAATCCCTTCTCCTGTTAAAGGTAAAGTACTTGAAGTACTTGTAGAAGAAGGAACAGTTGCAATTGTAGGAGATACATTAATTAAATTTGATGCTCCTGGATACGAAAACCTTAAATTTAAAGGTGACGATCATGATGAAGCTCCAAAAGCTGAAGAAGCAGCAGTAGAAGCTCCAGCAGCGGAAGCTACTCCAGCAGCAACTGCAGAAGTAGTAAATGAGCGCGTTATCGCTATGCCATCTGTTCGTAAATATGCTCGTGAAAAAGGTGTAGATATTCATAAAGTAGCTGGATCTGGTAAGAACGGTCGCGTTGTGAAAGCTGACATCGATGCATTTGCAAATGGTGGACAAACTGTAGCAGCAACTGAGGCTCCAGCAGCAGTAGAAGCTACTCCAGCAGCAGCGAAAGAAGAAGCACCAAAAGCACAACCAATCCCAGCTGGTGAATATCCAGAAACTCGTGAGAAAATGAGTGGTATCCGTAAAGCGATTGCGAAAGCAATGGTTAACTCTAAGCATACAGCTCCTCACGTAACATTAATGGATGAAGTTGATGTAACTGAGCTTGTTGCTCACCGTAAGAAGTTCAAAGCTGTTGCAGCTGACAAAGGTATTAAATTAACTTACCTTCCGTACGTTGTTAAAGCTTTAACATCTGCATTACGTGAATACCCAATGTTAAACACTTCTTTAGACGATGCATCTCAAGAAGTAGTTCACAAACATTACTTCAACATCGGTATCGCAGCTGATACAGACAAAGGTCTATTAGTACCAGTTGTTAAAGATACAGATCGCAAGTCTATCTTCACTATTTCTAACGAGATCAATGATCTTGCTGGTAAAGCACGTGAAGGTCGTTTAGCTCCAACTGAAATGAAAGGTGCTTCTTGCACAATTACAAACATTGGTTCTGCAGGTGGACAATGGTTCACTCCAGTTATCAATCACCCAGAAGTAGCAATCCTTGGTATCGGCCGTATCGCTGAGAAGCCAGTTGTGAAAAATGGTGAGATCGTTGCAGCTCCAGTATTAGCATTATCTCTAAGCTTTGACCATCGTTTAATTGACGGCGCAACTGCTCAAAAAGCATTAAACCAAATTAAACGTCTATTGAATGACCCACAATTATTAGTAATGGAGGCGTAATAACAATGGTAGTAGGAGATTTCCCAATTGAATTAGATACAGTCGTTGTTGGTGCAGGTCCTGGTGGATACGTTGCGGCAATTCGTGCAGCACAATTAGGTCAAAAGGTAGCAATCATTGAAAAAGCTAACCTTGGTGGCGTATGCTTAAACGTTGGATGTATTCCTTCAAAAGCGTTAATCAATGCAGGTCATCGTTATGAGAATGCAATGCATTCTGATGACATGGGTATCACTGCAGAGAACGTAAAAGTTGACTTTACAAAAGTTCAAGAATGGAAAAACGGCGTAGTTAAGAAATTAACTGGCGGTGTTGAAGGCCTTCTTAAAGGTAATAAAGTTGAAATCATTCGCGGTGAAGCTTACTTCGTAGATGCTAACACATTACGCGTAATGACTGAAGATGCAGCTCAAACGTATACGTTTAAAAATGCTGTTCTTGCAACTGGTTCTACACCAATCGAAATTCCTGGATTCAAATACTCTAAACGTGTTATCAACTCTACAGGTGCTTTAAGCTTACCTGAAATTCCTAAAAAACTTGTTGTAATCGGCGGCGGTTACATCGGTATGGAATTAGGTACTGCATATGCTAACTTCGGTACAGAAGTTACTGTAGTAGAAGCTGGCGACGAAATCTTAGCTGGTTTTGAAAAAGCAATGAGCTCTGTTGTTAAACGTGCTCTTCAAAAGAAAGGTAACGTAAATATCCATACAAAAGCTATGGCTAAAGGCGTTGAAGAAACAGAAACTGGCGTAAAAGTTAGCTTCGAAGTTAAAGGTGAAATCCAAACTGTAGAAGCAGATTACGTATTAGTAACTGTAGGTCGTCGTCCAAACACTCAAGAAATCGGTCTTGAGCAAGTTGGAGTTAAAATGACTGACCGCGGTATCATCGAAATCGATGAGCAATGCCGTACAAACGTACCAAACATCTATGCAATCGGTGATATCGTTCCTGGACCACCATTAGCTCACAAAGCTTCTTACGAAGGTAAAGTAGCTGTTGAAGCAATTAGTGGCCATGCATCAGCTATCGATTACATCGGAATTCCTGCAGTATGCTTCACTGATCCAGAATTAGCATCTGTTGGTTACACTAAGAAACAAGCTGAAGAAGCAGGAATGACTGTAACTGTATCTAAGTTCCCATTCGCTGCAAACGGTCGTGCGTTATCATTAAACAGCACTGACGGTTTCCTACAACTTGTAACACGTAAAGAAGATGGTCTTCTTGTAGGTGCTCAAGTTGCAGGCGCAGGTGCTTCTGATATTATCTCTGAGATTGGTTTAGCTATCGAAGCTGGAATGACAGCTGAAGATATCGCTCAAACAATCCACGCTCACCCAACATTAGGTGAAATCACAATGGAAGCAGCTGAAGTTGCTCTTGGAATGCCAATTCACATTGTAAAATAATAAAAAAACGTCTTCTAAATTTAGAAGACGTTTTTTTATGTATGTGTTATATGAATAGAAAAACAAGAGGTGAATCGGAATGATTCACCTCTTGTTTTTTATTCTTTATTTTCAAATTGATACATTTGTTTACTTGTACTAGTGTCATTATAAAGAAATAAGACGATATCAGCATTTAGTTTTTCAAGATCTTGTTTAATATTTTTACTTGCCCCAAATCGTGGATCAATAAAAGTTGTTTGTTCGAATTCTTGTGCGAATAAAGGATAAGTTGCATCTGCATAAGAATCTTTAATAATGACAGCATGCAATTTACTTTTTGCATTTGGATTTAAGATGTTAATCTGTGAATAGTCTGTTTGATAAACCGATGCATAGTCTGGTGAAAGCTTCTTTTTGTTCACTGCAAAGAATTCTTTCATCGGTATTTTACTTGTTTCTTCTGATTTTGGACCGAGATAGACAGTATAATTATCCCACACATTTGGGTTTTCTTTTAATTGTACATATGGAATTGTTTCAGGTGTTTTTATTAATTTGTATAATTGTCTATTCCAACTACCGATAAATTGCCCATTAGGTTCTTCTATAGTGGTTTTATAATCATCTCGATTAACAACATTTCCTGTAAATACTTTAGAGTGATTAGCAATGTAATTCATTGTTTGTTCGTATGCATAAAACGCACCTTTCATATTCCAATGGTGATCCGTTTTAAAGTATAGTTCTTCTAATTGTTCGTGAGTAAATTCTTTTTGAATAGCAGGTAGAACATCAATAAATGGAAAATTTATTGATGTAATTCTTGTACAAAATAATCACGATGTTTTTGATCATACCCACGATCTACATATGGTGGGTACTTATACGAAAATGTCGTTAGTTTACTTGGAGCTAACAGGAAATAAAATTCTGTTTTTGTAAATTGATTTCTTAAGTTGTCTAGTTCACTTACAGATTGTTTTATTTGATCACGCATATCAATATTTGTAGGTGCAGACAAAATGAAACCGTCATCTGTGACGAAATTATTATTTACAAAAGTGCGATTGAATTTTAATTGCAACTTTGTGTAAGTTTCAATAAATTTATCTCGTGCGGCAATATGATCTGTAAAGTGTAATTCAGTATCTTTGAAATATTTTCCGGATTTTATAGTATCCATAGTTAGGACTGGATCTAAAGCTAATTCTCTGTTTTCAAAATCAGAAAAACTTTTTTTATCCCAATATATTATTTTGGCTGTCCATATACACATCCCGAAAATAATAGCGAGAAATCCAGTGATTAATATACGATTAGTTAAATTTTTCATAGTTAGCCCTCCTTTAGAAGCGGAAGTAAATAAATGGATTGTAAGTTGCATTCGTTAAGTACATCATAGTAATGATTAAAACACTCAAATAGTAAAGTGGAGATAAAAGTACTATCTTTTTATTTACAAATAGAGTCTTGATCCAAGAGAAAATTGGAGCTGATGTCACTATTGCAAGTATAAAGATTCCCCAATAATTCATCACATAGAAATAACTAGTAATGTCAGTCAACGATCCATTTAATCCGAACATTGCTTGTAAAAATTTAGAACAGTAGCTAAAGTTGTCAGCTCTGAAGAAAACCCAACCGATAATCACTAAAAACAGCACGTATACATGTTGAATTGGCCACCATAATTTTTGCAAGATTTTCTCAAAACCGGATTTTTCCAAAGCAATTAAACATCCGTAATAGATACCCCAAATCATAAATGTCCAACTAGCCCCATGCCAAAAACCTGTTAGCGCCCATACTATAAAGAGATTACGATAGATTTTCCAGCTAGATACTCGATTGCCACCTAGTGGGATATAGACATAATCACGGAACCATGAACCAAGGGAAATATGCCAGCGACGCCAAAATTCAGAAATCGATTTTGATATATACGGATAATTGAAGTTTTCTAAGAAATCAAACCCGAACATTTTTCCTAATCCAATGGCCATATCACTGTAGCCTGAAAAATCGAAATAAATTTGTAATGTATAAGCGATCGCACCAATCCAAGCAGTAGATACGCTCATTGTTGCTGGGTCCATTGCAAATATTTCATCGGCAATAGCTCCCAATTGATTTGCAATCAAAACTTTTTTTCCTAATCCAAGGATAAAACGACGAATGCCTTCTGAAAACATATCAGCATTAACGGTTCTAACATGTAATTGATGAGCTATTGTGTTATACCGAACAATTGGTCCCGCAACTAATTGAGGGAAAATAGTAAAGTATAGCGCCAAATCAAACAGATTTCGCTGAGCCTCTACTTTTCTTTTGTAAATATCAATAATATAACTCATTGCATGGAAAGTGAAAAATGAAATCCCGATTGGTAATGGGATTTTTTCGAGTACAATGTTTGTATGAAAAATCCCGTTTATATTATCTACTAAGAAATTAGCATATTTAAAATATCCTAGTATAGCAATATTGACGACGATTGCTATAGTAAGAATGAGTTTTCTATTTGTATTAGATATTTGTCCTGTATTAAGCCATAACCCGAACCAATAGTTAATGAAAATAGAAAAAAGCATAAGGAAGACATATATAGGCTCTCCCCAGGCATAAAATAATAAACTAAATAACAAAAGAACGATGTTTTGTTATTCTTTACGTACTGAATAGTACACTAGAAGAATTGCAGGTAAAAAAAGACATAAAAAAATAGGTTACTAAATACCATGTATCATTGATTCCTTTCTATAGTTAATCCAAAGGAATTATACCACGCTACTAATGGAATAATCTATATTGTAAGGAAAGAAAGAGAATCTAACGTAAAAAACGAGGAAGTTTTGGCATATAAAATAGTTAAGAGCTTACATAAATGGTAGAAGATAAATCATAGAGTAAGTAGAAGCTTCAAATATTTTATACACGTAGAAGTTTGTTTTTAAAATAAGGAGAGGGATGGGCTGCACAATATAATAGAAGAAATAGGAGGTAACGCTATGAAAATTACGCTAGTTTCATTTTTACATCTAGTTTTATGGAGTGGATTTTCAGCAGTGTTATTATTGTCAAGTCGTGATAAACTTCATTATAAAATTTTTCTTTTTCTCATATTCTTTTATTTAGCGTATGTGATAGCGTATGTCATACTAAGTGCAAGGAGAAAAGCAATGCTTCTCACTTGCACGAATAGTATGATTTTTCTAATCGTTTATTTTTGTTTTTAAACTAACGTTTATAGAAATACATTATCCTTCCATTAAATAATTGTAATTCTCCTTCTAATTTCTTCGCTAGAAAACGGCAAAATTCATTTGCTTTCCCTTTATCACCAAATGTTGCATTAGAGGGTAAAGAAATTTGAATGAAAGATTGTTCATTTTCTATTCCAACACCGACATAAATTGAGTCATATCGATCATGACTGGATTGAAGCTTTAATGTTGTTGCTGATGTATCTAAAATTTCATAAGGAAAAGCGGTATTTGTATAAGCGTAATTAATTTGAACTCCGGTTTGGGAAGTAACTGTTTTATAGTACTGAAAAAGTTGTTTTATATCATCTGTTGAAACAGAGTGTTGATTGGATTTAGGTACAAGCGTAATAAAGGCATGCTGCATATAAGTTCCCCCTAACTTAGTAGAATACTATCATATTACATCCTACTGAATTTTTTGACAATTGAAAGGAGTATTCCTTTTTTTGTTTAATATACTAATGAAAGTGATGTAGAAAGGTGGAAACCGATGTTTGAAAAATTGTATGATGAACATGAAAGTGTGAAGGTACGATTTTTGGGGTTTATGACACACGATACTCGGTATGATTTTGGTGTTATTTATACAAATATGTTTTTTGGAAAGCCACTCATTGTTTGCATGCAAACAGGGAGGTCTACTTTACTTGGACGAGATGATGTGGAGAATGTTCAATATTTGCAGGAAATTTTCAAGTTAGGATCTCAAGAGGAAGCAGCGGAGTTAGCTCAGTTTTTTAAATTTCTCGTTCCATCTACTTCATTGCATGCAGAATATGAAGAATAATTAATTTGAAACAGTCGTACGTATAAATATGGCTGTTTTTTGTGTTAATATCGCATACTAATTTAAAATTAAAATATTTAATGTGTTATACTAAAAACCTATTGACGTAAAAAGTATAACATATTAAAATAAAGACAGAAAGTTAAGCGGTTACAAAAGTTTTTGGGATTATAAACTTAGGGGGAAATGAAAAATGGGAACAATCGTATGTCAAGATTGTGAAGGTACAATTGCACACTTCGAGGATGAGAAAGTAACGGTACTTTACGGGAAATGTGGATCTTGCGGATGTGATCACACAGAGCATACAAAAGCCCAATAATTGATAGGACATGGACAACTGAAAGTTTTTAGGACCATAAACTTAGGGGGAAATGAAAAATGGGAACAATCGTATGTCAAGTATGCGAAGGAACAATCGCACATTTTGAAGATGAGAAAACGACAGTACTTTACGGGAAATGTGGTACAAATTGTGATTGTGCTAATAGAGATAATGCGAAAGCTTAATGATAAATAAGTAGATTACTATTAAAAATCAGGGGGAAATGAAAAATGGGAACAATCGTATGCCAAGTATGTGAAGGAACAATCGCACATTTTGAAGATGAAAAATCAACAGTATTATATGGGAAATGTGGATCTCATTGCGAATGTGACCATAAAGAACATACAAAAGCTTAATTATTAAAAAAAGCGCCTACATGTGTAGGCGCTTTTTTAATAAATTGTAGTTGTATGGCCAACTGTAGCAACGATTGCATCATCTCTAATCGGAATAAACCCTATGGCTGTTTGTGGTGTGTTTGGAGAGGCGTATTGACTCATTATACGGCTATCAATACGAGTAATAGTATCGGTCAAAAAAGCTGAAATAAAAGCGTAAGGGACGCGTCGTTCATTTAATGAGTAGATAATTTCTTCTTTTGTTTTTACACCTACGCCATGTCCGTAAAAAAAGAAATTTCCTAGATAGATTGTGTTTTCTCCTTGCCACTCAATCGTAGCTGGATTCACTTGTGGGTTTTTAAAGTAAACGAGATCGCCAGGAACAAGGTCGCCACCTGTTTTTGTTATGAGTTTTAAATCTTGATCGTAGTCCCAAGTATAAAGTAAAAGATTTGCAAAGAGGCGATTGAAGGTTTCTTCCTCATACAATGATAGTAAAGCTTTGTAAAAAATAATTATCATAGCGGTTGCGCATTCAGTCCCATATAGTTTCCCGTTTTTGAAAATATCTTGTATGGCAATAGAAGGTGGTATATTTGGAAGTAGTTGGAATCCCCCTAAAGATGTTCTTTTCCAAAACTGGGGGTTGCAAAAGGATTGTTGAAACGTACGAAACTGAAATCCACTTTGAAAAAGTTCTAATGCAGAAATAATAATATTAACTCGCAAATTTAAATCAAAGCTGAGTTCGTCAGCAGTTCGGAAGGAATAAACTTCTTGATTTCCTGCCATTATGGATAAAATTTGTTGCTTCTCAGCTGCAAATGGCTCATATTCATTTGTGATATAAGGGTGTACAATAGAACGACCTATTACAATCATAATGGTATCCCCACCTATACGTTACATTCTTTAGTAGCGTATGAAGAAAGGGAAAAAAGGTGAAAGAAAAGCCTATCAACTGATAGGCTTGTACTCTTTAATAACACGTAATGTTTGTAATGTCATATCTTCAGGACCTTGTACAGGTAAACCTGCTTCTAAATTTTTACGAATATACTCTAAGTTATCTTGTGTAATAATTTCCCCCGGAGTAAAGATTGGAATCCCTGGTGGATAAACCATAACAAAATCAGCTATAATACGACCTGCCGCATTTTCAAATGGAATGACTTCTGTTTCTGAATAAAAAGCATCTCGTGGAGAAAGTGCTAGCACCGGTATTTCTGGAATTTCTACTTGTACTTGAACACCTTTATCTGCCCTATTTCTAAATGTTTCCGCTAAATCTTGTAATGCTGCAATAAGCGTATTTGTATCGCTTTCTGTATCTCCAAAAGTGATAAGACATAGTATGTTGTATAAATCGGAGAGTTCTACTTCAATGTTATATTGCTCTCTAAGCCATACTTCAGCCTGATGGCCGGTAATACCTAAATCTTTCACAGACACAATTATCTTTGTAGGATCATAGTTAAAAGTAGCGTCTGTACCTAACATTTCTTTTCCAGGACAGTAAAGGTGCTCAATAGCATTTATAGCATCACGAACATGTTCAGCTAATTGTATTGTTTGTTCTATGAGCGCTGTTCCTTCTGTAGCAAGACGTTTTCTTGCTACATCAAGAGATGCTAATAAGATGTAAGAAGTTGATGTAGTCGTAAGCATGCTAATAATAGATTGAACATGTTTTACGTTCACAAGACCTTCTTTCACATTAAGAATAGAACTTTGAGTTAAAGAGCCTCCTAATTTGTGAACACTTGTTGCTGCCATATCTGCACCAGCTTGCATCGCTGACATCGGTAATTCATCGTGAAAATGAATATGAACACCATGAGCCTCATCGACTAGTACAGGGATATCGTACGAATGTGCTAATTGTACAATCTGTTCTAAGTCTGCAGCAAAGCCAAAGTAGGTTGGATTAATAACAAGTAAGCCTTTGGCATCTGAGTGTTCTTCAAGTGCTTTTTTGACAGATTGAATTGTAATTCCATGAGAAATACCAAGTTTTGGATCGATTTCAGGATGCATGAAAATAGGTTTTGCACCTGAGAAAATAATAGCTGACATTACTGATTTATGCACGTTTCGTGGTACTAGGATTTTGTCACCAGGACCGCAAACGCTCATCACCATTGTCATAATAGCGCCACTTGTACCTTGAATAGAAAAGAAAGTATGATCTGCACCAAATGCAGCAGCAGCTAAATCCTGTGCTTCTTTAATCATACCCTTTGGATGATGTAAATCATCGAGTGGCGCAATATTAATTAAATCAATTGCTAATGCGTTATGCCCAATAAATTCGCGAAATTCAGGATCCATGCCCTGTCCTTTTTTATGACCAGGAATATGGAATTGGATTGGATTTCGCTTACTGTGCTCAACTAAAGCGGTAAACAATGGTGTTTCGTATTGGGACAATCTATACACCCCTTCTTTTTTGTAATATTTATTAGAATTTGTTTTATATGATTTCATCTCATTCTAAAAGGAAAGTAAGGTAATTAACTTTTAAAACGAGACTTGTTTTCCTGCCATTCACAAAATCCTTTTGGATGGTAGTCACACTTTATTTTCTATAAAACAAAAGCATTATATCACCAATAATTATAGATGTATATAAAAAAATATTTTTATGGTGAGTATGTGTAATAGTTATTTCCAAGTCAACTCATAGAGGAAGACAATTCCATTAAAATGAATAAATAGTGTATAATGCAGAGTGGCTATAATGAAGAATAAAAAATTCTCTTTAAGATAGCATAATGAAACACGTAGAAATGATAAATGAGGTGCAAAATGGAATATCAATATCCGTTAGATTACGATTGGTCAAATGAAGAAATGGTTGCCATTGTGAAGTTTTATGAAGCAATTGAGAAGGCATATGAAAAAGGAATTAGAAGAGAAGAATTAATGGGATTATATCGTCGTTTTAAAGAGATTGTTCCATCAAAAGCAGAAGAAAAGAAAATTGATAAAGAGTTTCAAGAAGTAAGTGGATATTCTATATATCGTACTATTCAAAGGGCGAAAGAAGTCGAAGAACAAAAGCTTGTAAAAGTGTAAAAATATTTTGAAAAATAAAAACTGAAGTGATATAATGTGATAACAACTAAAAACGGACAATATAAATTGTCCGTTTTCTACTATCGATTACAAAGTGCATATAAAGGAAGGAGTGATTGCATCGTAGATTCAATCTTAGCAAGGAATTGTTCGTTGGTCATTGCTGAAAACTCCTCTGGTGATATATGAATACCAACTAATAGTTCTGCTTTTTTCACAGTAGCTAAACGTTCAATCATCTTTTGTAAGTCTTCTGTTTCAAGCGTTTTATGCAATTTTACACTTGGTTTAGTATGGTCAATGGACCAAACGAAGTCATTTGGAATATTTGTTTTTAAATCATTTAAATGTTCTAAGAAGGCGTGAGCCGTCTCCACTTTTTGTGGACACTCATAGATTAAACCAAAGTATATGAAGGCGTGAGTACCCCATAAACCAATTTGAAAATGTGGTAGCATTTTATATCCTCGTTTATTTGTTGAAAAAGCAACCCAAGTATCGTTTGGTGGATTGACTTTGCGGCGTGCATGTTTTGCAACATGATAAAAAAAGTTCTCATCAGTTTGTTTGGATAAATACTCTGCAAACTGTTCCCCTAAAGCTTCTAGCTTAGGATGAATGTTCGTTTTAATTGCACTCATTCGTTCTTCGAGACCATCAACTGTAAAGACATCAAAATCAGTTGATTTGAATGTTTGTAGTGTCATGATTGTTCCTCCAACTCCTATTTTGTTTTTATTTTAGCATAGCTTGTACTATTCATAAAAAAAACAGCACAAAAAAATTTAAATAAAAAAATATAATTTTGTTGCATAGATGATTTATCCAACATAGTATAGTATAAAACAAAAAATCAGAAAATTGAATTAATTCTAGTCCGAGGGCAGACGAATATTGGGAGGAGGCAAATAATATGAGACAGGTGATTAATGCGTTAAAGAGAACAGATGCTGAAAAGAGAATACCGGTGCTACGTTTGGAGTTAGATTATGAATTAGCAACTTTATATGATGCAATGATGGAGGATGACAAACAGAAAAAAGAAGAGTGCGTACAAAAATTAGAAGTGTTGAGACTTGAAATGATTCGTTTAGAAGCGTAATAATAGTATATGTATAAAAAATTAGTTGGTGCGAACCTTATAAAGGGTTCGTTTTTTCTGTGAACAGTATAGATCGGAGTGTTTAAACATGCAAGAGGTATGGAAAGATATCGATGCACACGCCAAACGGTGGATTCGAGATGCAGGAGAGCGTTTAATGGCATCACTGAAACAAGCACTTATTATAGAAACGAAATCAAATGCAGCTGATTTAGTAACAAACATGGACCGGGAAATAGAACAGTATTTAATTGGGAAAATTAAAGAAACATTCCCAACCCATAATATTTTAGGAGAAGAAGGCTATGGAGATGAGATAACTTCTTCTGACGGGGTTGTTTGGTTAATTGATCCAATTGATGGTACAATGAATTTTGTACATCAAAAAAGAAATTTCGCAATTTCAATTGGAATTTATGAGAACGGTATCGGAAAAATTGGTCTTATTTATGATCCTGTTCATGATGAATTATATCATGCGGTAAAGGGAGTTGGAGCGTTTTGTAATGATACGCCAATTCCTCTATTGGAAAAAGGAACAGTAGAGAATGGTATTATAGCTTTAAATGCGATATGGCTTACCGACAATCCATTGCTTAATATGGAAAGTATGATGGCACTTGTTAAGAAAGCAAGGGGTACGAGATCATATGGCTGTGCAGCATTAGAAATGGTATACGTTGCAACGGGAAGAATAGATGCATATGTAACGCCGAGATTATCACCATGGGATTTTGGTGGGGGGCAGATCATAGTTGAGGAAGTTGGAGGAAAGGTGACAACATTCTCCGGAGCTCCGCTGTCTATTATAGAGAAAAGCAGTGTATTAGTTGCAAAACCGGGAGTATATGAGGAAGTATTATCATTTATATCGCAGTAACAAAAAAAGTAAGAGGCTATATACAAGCTTCTTACTTTTTAACATTATTGCGATTTACGCATTTTTCTTTTTGTTACAAAACCATATCCAACTGTAACAAATGTGCCGATAATGCAAATAATAATACCAATGGGACTATTTTCAGCAACCATAATGCCGATACCGATTAAGAAAATAACACCGATAATTGCAGTTAATAAAAAGCGATATTGAATGTGTTCCATTTCTTCACCCTCCAATCTCATTTTACTTTCACAAAAGTAAGAATACAACTATATTTTCATTCTTGATTTTATTTTGATTGCCATTGTATCCCCTTCGCTCTTATAATAGAGAAGGATTAAAAAGACATTAGGAGTTGGACATGTTGAAAAAACGACAAGATTTACGAAATATAGCAATTATTGCCCACGTTGACCATGGTAAAACAACACTTGTTGACCAGTTATTACGTCAAGCGGGGACGTTCCGTGCGAATGAACATATTGAAGAACGCGCAATGGACTCAAATGATCTAGAAAGAGAACGCGGTATTACAATTTTAGCGAAAAATACTGCGATTCACTATGAAGATAAAAGAATTAACATTTTAGATACACCTGGTCATGCGGACTTCGGTGGAGAAGTAGAACGTATCATGAAAATGGTTGATGGTGTTCTACTTGTTGTTGATGCATATGAAGGTTGTATGCCACAAACACGATTTGTTTTAAAGAAAGCTCTTGAGCAAAACTTAACACCAATCGTAGTTGTAAACAAAATTGACCGTGACTTTGCTCGCCCTGACGAAGTAGTTGATGAAGTTGTTGACTTATTCATCGAGCTTGGTGCAAACGAAGATCAATTAGAGTTCCCAGTTGTATTTGCATCAGCAATGAACGGAACAGCAAGCTTAGATTCAAATCCAGCAAATCAAGAAGAGAATATGAAATCATTGTTTGACACAATTATTGAACATATTCCAGCACCAGTGGATAACAGTGAAGAGCCACTTCAATTCCAAGTAGCACTTCTTGATTACAATGACTACGTTGGTCGTATCGGAGTTGGACGCGTATTCCGCGGTACTATGAAAGTAGGACAACAAGTTGCATTAATGAAGGTTGACGGAAGTGTAAAACAATTCCGTGTAACGAAATTATTTGGTTACATTGGATTAAAACGTCAAGAAATTGAAGAAGCAAAAGCTGGAGATTTAGTAGCTGTTTCAGGTATGGAAGACATTAACGTTGGTGAAACAGTATGCCCAGTTGAGCATGAAGAGGCTTTACCATTATTACGTATTGATGAGCCAACACTACAAATGACATTCCTTGTAAATAACAGCCCATTTGCAGGTCGTGAAGGTAAATACATTACATCTCGTAAAATTGAAGAGCGTCTTCGTTCACAATTAGAAACAGATGTAAGTTTACGTGTAGATAATACAGATTCTCCTGATGCGTGGATCGTATCTGGACGTGGTGAGTTACATTTATCTATCCTAATTGAAAACATGCGTCGTGAAGGTTATGAACTACAAGTATCTAAACCTGAAGTAATTATTAAAGATGTTGATGGCGTAAGATGTGAGCCTGTAGAGCGCGTACAAATCGATGTGCCTGAAGAATACACTGGTTCTATTATGGAATCAATGGGTGCACGTAAAGGTGAAATGTTAGATATGGTGAATAACGGAAACGGTCAAGTTCGCCTTACTTTCATGGTTCCAGCACGTGGTTTAATTGGTTACACAACAGAATTCTTAACATTAACTCGTGGTTACGGTATTTTAAACCATACATTCGATTGCTACCAACCAGTACACGCTGGACAAGTAGGTGGACGTCGTCAAGGTGTTCTAGTTTCACTTGAAACAGGAAAAGCATCACAATACGGTATTATGCAAGTTGAAGATCGCGGTGTAATCTTCGTTGAACCAGGTACAGAAGTATATGCTGGTATGATTGTTGGAGAACATACACGTGAAAATGATTTAACAGTTAACGTTGTAAAAATGAAACAACAAACTAACATTCGTTCTGCAACGAAAGACCAAACTTCAACAATGAAAAAACCACGCTTAATGACTTTAGAAGAGTCATTAGAGTACTTAAACGATGACGAGTTCTGTGAAGTGACTCCGGAATCAATCCGTCTACGTAAAAAGATTCTTGATAAGAGCGAGCGCGAAAGAGCTGCTAAGAAAAAGAAATCTGTAGAAGCGTAAAAACAAAAAAACAACTACCTTTCCAAAAGGTAGTTGTTTTTTTGTTTTTATTTATTTTTAGAATATTTATTCTTTTTTGTGGACAGTATTTTTTTTGCGAGTTACTCTTGTATTAAGTGTATAAAGAAAACTTGTTTTTATAGCTAGGGGGGAAGAGTGTGTTAGAAAGGATGTCTTTTTTTGCTAAATTATGTAAGGTGGATGAAAATCCAGAGTTAGGAATGTGGTTACTTTATGGAACGATTATTATATTAAGTGCTCTCGTTTATAATTTAGGATTTGCTAGAAAATTATCTGTACTAAAAAATATCGTGATATATATTTCTTTAGCAATTGGATGTACAGTGTTAACCTTTTTTGCTGTATTTTTACCTGTTGGGGAGGGGCTTGTTGTAGCAGCAATTGTACTAGGAATTTATAGATTGCGCTTACGTCAAGCAAAACAAGAAAAAGTAGGATGAGGGGGAATTAATGACATGCATTCAGTACAAGATGCACTATATAATTGGTTAACGATTAAAACAGTTGCGGAAGCACGCCCCGATGATAGTGCTGCGAAAGAAACGTATTTGTTATTTCAAAATATGATATATGAAGAACATAAATTAAGGGATGTGGAAGTTAAAAAGAATGAGGAAATGTATTTGATTACATATGAAATTGATGGGGAAAGAAAATCTGTGAGATTTCCATTAGAAGCTATTGATTGTTTTTTGGATCAGATGAATCGTGAACCTGAAAAATATAAATAAGTCCTTATCGATATGATTAAGGACTTATTTATATTTTACCAATCGTCTTCAACTTTTTTATCACGGTATAATCGGAAATTACCACTTGCATGACGTTCCATCGTACGCTCTGCAATTCGTTCCGAACATTCCATGCACATATATGTATGAATAGGGCGATTACGCAGTTTTTTTGCCGTAGGATTTTCGTCATCTAACATATCTTTTTTATCACAGATCATACATTTGACTCTCATTTCGTCACCTCAATACGAATTCTATCGGTATAAGTATATCATGGAAGTATGATGTTTTTGAATAATAGGAGGAAAAAATAATATTTTCGCAATTCGAAAAATAAGTTATGATAAGGATATATTAAGTATATTTGGAGGTGGAAATATGGCGAATGTAGTAGAGCCTACATTAACAGATGATTTAGTACAAACGTTCCGTAAAGAATGTATTGTTATGGTAGCAACAACAGATTTCGAAAAACAAGTTCCTAACGTAAGTGCTATTTCTTGGGTGTATGCAGTGAGTGAAACTAGTATTCGATTTGCGGTAGATCAACGTTCACGTATTGTGGAAAATATAAGGCGCAATCCGGGAGTGGTATTGACTATAATGGCGAATGGATCCGTATTTTCCATAAGTGGTGCAGGTGAAATTTTGACAGATAGAATGGAAGGCATTCCTCTAAAATTAGCTGTAATAGAAGTAAGTGTGCAAGAAGTACGTGATGTTATGTTTTATGGAGCAAAACTTGCAATTGAACCAAAATATGAAAAAACATACGATCTTCGGGCAGCAAAAAAACTGGATAACCAAGTGTTGGTAGGGATAAAAGAATTATAAGTGAGATGAATAAGAAAATTGTTCATTAACTTTTGGAATCAGTTATTGTGGTTTAACGTTAATAATTAAAATTAAAAGTAATATATTGAATAGAAATGAATAAAAAATAAAGAAAAGGTTTAATTGCTATAATTTTCGATTCTACCTCGTTTATACGGTACATATAATTATAACAATGGTTCGTCCATATTTTATGGATGAAACCCTTGTTCTACAAATTTAAAAGTGGAGTCAGGGGGTAACAGGTTGGATAAAATTTATGTGTTAGATACGAATGTACTTTTGCAGGATCCTTTATCTATTTTTTCATTTGAAACCAATGAAGTAGTGATTCCGGCAGTTGTATTAGAAGAGGTTGATTCGAAGAAACGTTATATGGACGAAGTAGGACGAAATGCTCGTTATGTATCTAAGTTAATAGATAAATTTCGTGAAATAGGAAAGCTGCATGAAAGTATTCCGCTAGAAAACGGCGGTACATTTCGTATTGAATTAAATCATCGTTCATTTGTTCAACTACAAGATATTTTTGTAGAAAAAACAAATGATAATCGAATTTTAGCAGTAGCAAAAAATCTATCTTTAGAAGAACAAGAAAAAGAGGACGGGAAGTCTGTTATTTTAGTAAGTAAAGACGTGCTCGTAAGGGTAAAAGCTGATGCAATTGGATTGAAGGCTGAAGATTATTTAAGTGATCGCGTAATTGAAGTAGATAATATATATTCAGGTTTTTTAGAAGGGTATATATCAAAAGAACAATTGGATTATTTTTATGAAAAAGGTGAATTACCTTTATCTGAAATTGCAAATCATCCTTTTTATCCAAATCAGTTTGTGGTAATGAAGGATGCACTTGGGGGTTCTAGTTCTGCACTTGGCATTGTAGATCACTTAGGTAAGAAGGTGAAGAAACTTATTTTTCACAATGAGCAAGTGTGGGGGATACGACCACGAAACGTGCAGCAAATAATGGGATTAGAATTGTTGCTTCGCGAAGATATTCCGCTTGTAACGTTAACGGGGAAAGCTGGTACAGGAAAAACGTTACTTGCGTTAGCTTCGGGATTAATGCAAACGGAAGATTTAGGGTTATATAAAAAATTACTTGTTGCAAGACCAATTGTTCCAGTCGGAAAAGATATCGGTTATTTACCAGGAGAAAAAGAAGAAAAGTTAAGACCATGGATGCAGCCGATTTTTGATAATCTAGAGTATTTATTTAATACGAAAAAGCCAGGGGAATTAGATGCTATTTTAGCTGGAATGGGTTCGATTGAAGTAGAGGCTCTTACTTATATACGTGGCAGAAGTATTCCAGACCAATTCATTATTATTGATGAGGCACAAAATTTAACGAAGCATGAAGTGAAGACGATATTAACGAGAGTAGGAGAGAAAAGTAAGATTGTATTAATGGGAGATCCTCAGCAAATCGATCATCCATATTTAGATGAATATAATAACGGTTTAACATACGTTGTCGAGAAATTTAAAGAGCAACGTATTAGTGGTCATGTAAAGTTTGTTAAAGGGGAGCGCTCGAATTTAGCTCAACTAGCAGCGGATTTATTATAAAAAGGAGTGAGCTTCAGCTCACTCCTTTTTCAGGCTGTGGAGAAAGTCTTCTCCACAGCCTGTTTATGTGTCTGAACCTCTTTTTATGTGTCAACACTGATAAAAAAGAGGTAAAGGAGAGATTTTTTATGATGGGTGCTTTAAAAAATCATCGTGATGAGCGTGTATCCGTTTCTGTAGAAGAATTAGTTCCGCAAGACCATTTCCTTCGTGCGATTGAAGCGACAATCAGTTTTGATTTTATTGAGGAAAAGTTACGCCCTTATTACTGTGAAAACAATGGTCGTCCGTCAATTCACCCTATCGTTTTATTTAAGATGATGTTTATCGGATATTTTTATGGTATTCGTTCAGAGCGACAATTGGAAAAGGAGATCAAAACGAATATTGCCTACCGTTGGTTTCTAGGTTTTTCTCTATCAGATACAATTCCAGATCATTCTACAATCAGTTGGAATCGCCGTACTCGTTTCATTCATACAAATATTTTCGAAGAAATTTTTGATGAGATTGTGAGTCAAGCGACCGAGCACCGTATGGTGGGAGGACGTGCGTTGATGACAGATTCTACACACATTAAGGCGAATGCCAATAAAAATAAATTTGTACATAAATATAAAAAAGAAAAGGCAAAGTTCTATATAGATGAACTAGAAGCTGCGGTAATCGAAGATCGTGAGGTACATGGAAAAAAGAATTAAGACCTAGAAAGGAAAGTGATACCCCCACTAAAAAAACTCGTATCAGTACAACGGATCCAGATAGTGGATTTTTAATGAGGGATGGAAAACCGAACGGTTTTCATTTCTTAGATCATCGTACGACTGATGCGAAATATAATATTATTACAGATACCTATATAACGGCTGGAAATATGGCGGATTCCGAGCCGTATTTAGCACGTCTACAAGCTCAAACTAATAAATTCGGATTCAAAGTTGAAGCTGTAGCTCTTGATGCAGGCTATTTTACAGGTTATATCTGTAAGAAACTATCAGAACAGAATATATTTATGGTGATGGGGTATCGCCGATTTGGAAAGCGAAATAAAGACGTTCCGAAAAGCCAATTTAAATATGTAAAAGAAATGAATGTATTTGCTTGTCCGATGGGATGTATTTTAGAATATACGACAACGGATCGCGAAGGATATCGTCAATATAAATCAAATCCAGAAGACTGCGCTGTTTGTCCGCTACGTGAGGTATGCTTTTCAAAAAAACAAAAACAAAAAGTTATCACTCATCATATATGGGAAAAATATAAAGATATCGCTAGAAAAAACAAACTAACAGCTACAGGGAAAAGACTGTATAAAGTACGCTGTTCAACTATAGAGCGAAGCTTTGCGGATGCCAAAGAACTACATGGCTATCGATATGCTCGGTTTCGAGGGCTGAAGTCTGTCCAAATGCAAGCTTACCTCACCGCAGCTTGTCAAAACATGAAAAAAATAGCCCTTCACCTAACCAAAAAGGGTCTGGTGGAGGGTTGTTTTTCTAAAATTTATTATTTTATATTGTTTTCATTTACTAAAATTAAAAAGGATTGCAGAATGTTGGGAACCCTAAAGGGTTTCCCAACACTCTGAAAAAGGAGTGAGCTTCAGCTCACTCCTTTTTTTAGTATACTCGTTAAATAATTGTGAATTTACGGATGTTACGGATTGGATTTTGTCTATTAGATCCATCATTGAAATATAGATGTACAGGTCCGTCCTCTTTTAATGGTTTTCCTTCTTTTGAAAAACCAAGAATGGCCTTGTTGACCGTTTCTAATGGTAGTGTAATGGTAGTATCTACTGTTTCAATTTCAACTTGCATAGCGTCCTCTAAAATTTCGGCGTTAGCAAGAAATGGATGAAATGGTATACCAAATGTCCCAGTAATCAGCTGTTCTTTTTTATATTTCTTTACACTTTGTTGTATTGGCGGGAAGGCAGCACCATCACGGATTTCACGATCCCAATGTTCTGAAGTGTTCTTTAAGTAAGCTTCTAGTTCAGACGTGTTTTCTCTAGTTTCATCAAAGTAAGTTGTCAAATCTACTTTTCGATCGTCAAAAATCCAAACAGTTGGATCAATAGTGATTGGAAAACGTACTTTTCCATTAATAAATAAAATTTCGCTCATTGTTGTTCCCCCATTTGTGTTATACTCCCACTTTTCAGTATAATAGTATTAGACACTGTTGTCACAAAAAATGTTTCTATTGCAATTTATTAAAACTATCGCTAATATTAATAGATATGAGAGAGTAGGACGGAAACGGAGGGAATCAATTTGGCGTCTGAGACAGTATCAAATCATCAGGAAAAGGCACTAGCCCTTCTACAAGCGGATGCAGAGAAGATTTTAAGACTTATTAAGGTGCAAATGGACCATCTTACAATGCCGCAATGTCCATTATATGAAGAAGTTTTAGACACACAAATGTTTGGACTATCCCGCGAGGTCGATTTTGCGGTTCGCCTTGGTCTTATTGCAGAAGAGCAAGGGAAAGCAATGTTAGGAGAGCTCGAACGTGAGTTATCTGCACTTCATGAAGCATTTACAAACAAACAACAATAACGGGTTCAAATAAGGGGGCTCAAACTAAAACAGTTTGAGCTTTTTATTTGTATAATAAAGCAGGAAGAACGTATATACATATGGAATACAACAATAATTAATTTGAAACAGAGAGAGGAAATGAAATGAAAAGAATATGGAAATCAATGGATTATTCATTATTACTTCCTCTTGTTATTTTATGTGTGCTGGGAGTCATAATGGTATATAGTTCTAGTTCCATTGTTGCGATTTCGCGGTTTGATAAACCAGCAAATTTCTTTTTTAAAAGACAATTACTTACTTTAGCTGCTGGGACAATGGTATTAATAATTATGGCTATTATCCCATATAAAGTGTGGAGAAAACGAATTTTCTTATTGGGAAGTTACGGTGCTAGTGTTGCCTTATTAGCGGCAGCAGCCTTTTTCACTAAGAAAGTAAATGGTGCAAATGGATGGATATTTGGAATACAGCCTGCGGAATTTGTAAAGATAACAGTTATTCTCGTATTGGCTCATTTTTTTGCGAAAAGGCAAGAAACAAATACGTCTGTTTTCAAAGGATCGGGACCGGTACTTTTAGGTATTGGTTTAATCATGTTTTTAATTTTAAAGCAAAATGACTTAGGTACCGATATGTTAATTGCGGGAACGGTAGGAATCATGTTTCTTTGTTCAGGAGTTAGTGTTAATTTATGGATAAAAAGATTCTTATTAACGTCTGTAGTATGGGTCCCAATGTTGTATTTTATTGGGGATTATAAATTAAGTTCATACCAAAAAGCGCGATTTTCAGTTTTTCTGGATCCGTTTAACGATCCTCAAAATGATGGATTCCAATTGGTAAATTCATTTATTGGAATTGCTTCAGGTGGGTTAAATGGTAGAGGGTTAGGGAATAGTGTGCAAAAGTATGGATACTTACCAGAGCCCCAAACGGATTTTATTATGGCGATTATATCTGAAGAACTAGGCTTTATAGGTGTAGCTATCATTTTAATCTGTTTATTGTTAATTATCATTCGCTCATTTAGAGTGGCGCAAAAGTGTACAGATCCATTTGGAAGTTTAATAGCCATCGGAATTGCAAGTTTGTTTGGAGTTCAAACGTTTATCAATGTCGGTGGTATGTCTGGATTAATACCGCTTACTGGGGTACCGTTACCTTTTGTTAGTTACGGCGGAAGTTCCTTGTTAGCTAATCTACTTGCGATGGGGATATTATTGAATATTGCTAGTCATGTGAAAAGACAAGAAAAACAACAAAATGAGTTAGTTAAAGAAAGAGAACAGGGTGGACCGCATCTTGTAGTTGTAAAATAAAAACACATTGCGCTGTAGAGCACAATGTGTTTTTTTATTTAAAGTAATTTCAAATGTGATATATTAATTGTTTTTATATCCAAAAGATATATCACATTAAAACAAATGTGATATACAATTAGGTTGTTCGAAAAGGAAGAGGTATGCTATACTATTTTTGTGAAACAAATTGCACAGAAAACTTATCATTTGTTAAAAAATAAGGTATGATGGATAAAAATAAAGTGAAACTTTCTAAGTATAATATAATGTGGAAAGTGAAGAACTTCACGCTTTTTATGGTGTGTATATATTTTATCTCTAGAGTGGTAGGAAAGTAGAGGGGGAAAATCATGACAAAGCTGCAACGTATTCAAAAAGTATTGGTAGCTAACCGTGGAGAGATTGCAATTCGTGTGTTTCGAGCTTGTTCGGAACTTGGATTAAAAACAGTTGCAATCTATTCTAAAGAGGATAGCGGTTCTTATCATCGCTATAAAGCCGATGAGTCCTATTTAGTTGGGGAAGGGAAAAAGCCAATTGATGCTTATCTAGATATTGAGGGCATTATTGAGATTGCGAAAAGCAATCATGTAGATGCAATCCACCCTGGATATGGTTTCTTGTCAGAAAATATCCAATTCGCAAAACGTTGTGAAGAAGAAGGAATTATCTTTATTGGTCCGAAAAGTGAGCATTTAGATATGTTTGGAGATAAAGTGAAAGCAAGAACACAAGCGCAGCTAGCACAAATTCCGGTTATTCCTGGTAGTGATGGTCCAATAGATTCAATAGAAGAAGTCGAAGAGTTTGCTGAAAAGTATGATTACCCGATTATTATTAAAGCGTCCCTTGGTGGTGGCGGTCGAGGTATGCGTATAGTACGAGCTAGTGAAGAATTAAGAGAATCGTATAATCGCGCGAAATCAGAAGCAAAAGCAGCCTTTGGTAATGATGAAGTATACGTTGAAAAATTCGTTGAAAAACCTAAACATATAGAAGTACAAATTTTAGCAGATGAAGAAGGCAATGTTGTTCACTTATTCGAGCGTGACTGTTCTGTGCAACGTCGCCATCAAAAAGTTGTCGAAATCGCACCAAGCGTTTCGCTTTCTGATGATTTGCGTCAACGTATTTGTGAAGCTGCTGTGAAGTTAACGAAAAATGTAAACTATTTAAACGCAGGAACGGTAGAATTTCTTGTAAAAGGTGATGAGTTTTACTTCATAGAAGTAAACCCACGTGTTCAAGTTGAACATACGATTACAGAGATGATTACAGGAGTGGATATCGTTCAATCGCAAATTTTAATAGCTGATGGACATGCATTACATAGTAAAATGGTAGGTGTTCCGAAGCAAGAAGAAGTGGTTGTGCACGGATTTGCAATCCAATCTCGTGTAACGACTGAAGACCCACTAAATAATTTTATGCCGGATACAGGAAAAATTATGGCGTACCGATCAGGCGGTGGCTTTGGTGTTCGTCTTGATACAGGTAATAGTTTCCAAGGTGCAGTTATTACACCGTACTACGATTCTTTACTTGTAAAAGTTACGACTTGGGCTCTTACTTTTGAACAAGCTGCTGCAAAAATGGAACGTAACTTAAAAGAATTCCGTATTCGTGGTATTAAAACAAATATTCCATTCCTAGAGAATGTAGTAAAACATAAAAACTTCTTATCAGGAGAATATGATACGTCGTTTATTGACGCGTCACCTGAACTGTTCTTATTCCCGAAACGTAAAGACCGCGGAACGAAAATGTTAAATTACATTGGTTCAGTAACAGTAAATGGTTTCCCGGGAGTAGGGAAAAAAGAGAAACCAATTTTCCCGGATGCTCGTATACCAAATGTAGTACACTCAGAGCCGATACAAAATGGAACAAAACAAATTTTGGATGAGCGTGGAGCGGATGGATTAGTAAAGTGGGTTCAAGATCAAAAACGTGTACTTTTAACTGATACAACATTCCGTGATGCGCATCAGTCACTACTTGCAACTCGTATTCGTACAAAAGATTTACATCAAATTGCAGAGCCGACAGCGAGAATGTTACCGAACTTATTCTCAGCGGAAATGTGGGGCGGTGCAACGTTCGATGTTGCGTATCGTTTCTTAAAAGAAGATCCATGGGAACGATTACTAGATCTTCGTGAAAAAATGCCGAATGTTTTATTCCAAATGTTACTTCGCTCTTCAAACGCAGTTGGTTACAAAAACTATCCAGATAATTTAATTCAAAAATTTGTGGAATGTTCTGCTCAAGCTGGCATTGATGTATTCCGAATTTTTGATAGCTTAAACTGGGTAGAAGGTATGAGAGTTGCGATTGATGCTGTACGAGATACTGGCAAAATTGCAGAAGCGACAATGTGTTATACAGGAGATATTCATGATTCGTTACGTAGTAAATATGATTTGAATTATTATAAAAACTTGGCGAAAGAATTAGAAGCATCAGGTGCTCATATATTAGGTATTAAAGATATGGCAGGTTTATTAAAACCTAATGCTGCATACGATTTAGTTTCTGCATTAAAAGAGACAGTATCGATTCCGATTCACTTGCACACACATGATACGAGCGGAAACGGTATATTAACGTATACGAAGGCAATTGAAGCGGGTGTTGATATTGTCGATGTAGCGGTGAGTTCAATGGCAGGTCAAACGTCACAACCAAGTGCGAACACACTATACTACGCATTAGGCGGAAATGAAAGACAACCAGATGTTAATATAGATTCATTAGAAAAACTATCTCATTACTGGGAAGATGTACGCAAATACTATGCACCGTTTGAAAGTGGTATGAATGCACCTCACACAGAGGTATATATGCACGAAATGCCGGGTGGGCAGTATAGTAATCTTCAGCAACAAGCAAAGGCGGTTGGGTTAGGAGATCGCTTCGATGAAGTGAAAGTAATGTACCGTCGTGTGAATGACATGTTTGGAGACATTGTAAAAGTAACGCCATCTTCAAAAGTTGTTGGTGATATGGCATTATTTATGGTTCAAAACCATTTGACAGAACAAGATATTTTAGAGCGTGGACATGCTTTGGATTTCCCAGGATCTGTTGTTGAAATGTTCTCTGGTGATTTAGGTCAACCGTACGGTGGTTTTCCGAAAGAATTACAAAAGATTATTTTAAAAGGGAAAGAGCCGTTAACAGTAAGACCGGGTGAATTGTTAGAGCCAGTAGATTTTGATGCTTTAAAAGAAGAGTTATTCCATAAACTTGGACGCGAAGTAACGATTTTCGATGTAGTTGCGTACGCGTTATATCCGAAAGTATTTATGGACTACGAAAAAGTTGCTGAGATGTATGGTAATGTATCTGTGCTTGATACACCGACATTCTTCTATGGTATGAGACTTGGTGAAGAAATTGATGTGGAAATTGAGCAAGGTAAAACATTGATGGTTAAACTAGTATCAATTGGAGAACCTCAGCCGGATGGAAATCGTATTCTTTACTTAGAATTTAACGGACAACCACGTGAGATTGTTGTGAAAGACGAAAGTGTGAAAGCAACAGTTGCACAACGTGTGAAAGGAAACCGTGAAAATCCAAACCATATTAGCGCAACGATGCCAGGAACGGTTATTAAAGTAGTTGTAAAAGAAGGCGATGAAGTGAAAAAAGGCGATTCTATGGCAATTACAGAAGCGATGAAAATGGAAACGACAGTTCAAGCGCCGTTCAATGGTAAAGTGAAGAAAGTATATGTTAACGATGGTGATGCAATTCAAACGGGTGATTTACTTATTGAATTAGATCACTAAAATAAGAAAAGAGCTGTGTAAATACAGCTCTTTTTTTATTGCAAAAAATCCCTTGCCGATTCGGCAAGGGATTTCAGTTTTAAATTATTTTGTTTGTTTAGAAGTTGATTCGGATTCTTTTGCGTTCACTTTACTTCTTGTTCCTAACATAACTAAATAGCATAATACAGCAAACAAGCAAGAAATGAATAGGGAATGTAATAATGCCATTGCTAAACTAGCATTTGTATATACAACTAAAATCCCAACAATAGCTTGAAGTGTTACAAGAATAAAGGAAATAATCCATCCCCAGTATACTACGCTTTGTTGCTTATATTGACGAATAGCAATAATCATTGCGTATAGTATCCAAAGGAATATTAATATCGCTGCAGCTCTATGCCCCATTTGAACCCACTCATGTAATTGAGTCGGCCATGGTCTATTTTTACTACATAAAGGAAAGTCTGGACAGGCTAAGCTAGCTCGTTCGTGACGTACTAAAGCCCCTGTGTAGACGACGATATAACTGTAAATTGTTACACCATAAATGTGAAATTTCATTTTTTTATCCATAATAAGTGAACGTGCATCAAATTTCTGATCAATTTCAAAAATAAGACACGTTAACAAAATAACAGAAGCGAATGAAATTAAGGAAATACCAAAATGGATAGCAAGTACAGCTGGCATTTGACCCCAAACAACGGCTGCCGCTCCCATTAATGCTTGTGCAACTAAAAATACGAAGGATAAAATTGCTAACGTTTTTGTTTCGCGCACATGTTTATAATACTTCCAGGATAAAATACAAAGGAGAGTGACAAGTATTCCTGCTGATCCTGATGTAAGGCGGTGACTTAGTTCAATAATAGTTTCCATCGATAAATTAGATGGAACTAACTCACCATTACAAAGCGGCCATGATTTACCGCAGCCTTGGCCAGAACCTGTTTTTGTAACTAAAGCGCCTCCTAATAATACTACTAATAAATCAAGACTTGTAATGACTGCTAACCATTTAATAAAGCGTTGCAATCTCTTTCACCATCTTTCTGCTATGAAGTTATTGCGAAATATTTTCATTCCATTATGTATAGAATAAAACGCGCTAGTTCCTATGATATATAAAAAATAATAAAATAGCAAAGAAATGGAGGGGGAAGACAAAGGGGAGAAAAAGGGTGTGAAAATAGAATTTATAAGGGGATTTTTAGGAGGAAAATAGGCTATTTTGAAAAGAAATGGGGAGAATACGTGTTAAATATGACAAAATAGTTTATTATAGAAAGTAACATCATGTTATGATAAGGATAAGTAAGAAGTAAGCTTTTTTATATTCGACACAAAAAGTTCATGTTTTCTTCACAAAATGTTCGGGAAATATGATTTAATATATTGGAGTATGGGCGTAGATTAGTAGTAGAATGGGTTAACAATATTTCTACTGTAATAATATTGCTATATAGAAGCGAATTATTTCATTCGAAATAGGCGCAAAAAGAAAGATGAAAGTTTTAAGAGGGGGTTAAAGTGATGAACCATGCAACAAGTGAGCTGCATGATGAGTCAGCTGTAACAAGTGTACCCGAAACAACTCGGTTACAAGATTTATCAGCGCTCGTTAAAATGGGGATTGTAAACTCAAATACACTTACTGTATTTACAGGATTTTGGTTGGCGTTACACTTTAATGGATTAAGTGTGATGGACAATCTGGATAAGCTATTTTTTACAATCGTTGGTTCCGGATTAATTATGGCAGGGGTATGTTGTTTAAATAACTACATTGATCGAGACATCGATCCGTTAATGGAAAGAACAAAAACCCGTCCAACGGTTACAGGAAAGTATAAACCAGGTTTTGCACTTACATTTGGACTAGTTATATTACTACTTGGATTTGTATTCTTATTATTAACAACACCGATGGCAGTATTAATGGGATTTATTGGTGCCTTCACATATGTTGTCTTATATACTTTATGGACAAAGAGAAAGTATACGCTAAATACTGTTGTAGGTAGTATTTCTGGAGCAGTTCCACCTTTAATTGGATGGGCAGCAATTGATCCATCTTTAGGCCATCCAATTGCTTGGATGTTATTTTTAATTATGTTTATTTGGCAAATCCCACATTTCCTTGCGTTAGCGATGAAACGTGTTGATGAATATCGAAATGCAGGAATTCCAATGCTTCCTGTAGTTCATGGATTTGAAATTACGAAACGCCAAATTATGATTTGGACAGTATGTTTATTACCACTACCATTTTATATGAGTGGACTTGGGATAACATTTATGGTACTTGCAACATTGCTTAACATCGGATGGATCGTTTTAGGATTTTATGGCTTCCGTAAGAAGGATGACATCAAATGGTCCGTACAAATGTTTGTTTATTCCCTAAATTATTTAACAATCTTATTTGTATCAATGATTGTAGTTACATTCTTCTAAGACAACGACATAATTGGATTTCTTTACGTTGAGATTTACTTTACTTAACTATAAAGTACAATCTAATTCACAAGGAAAGTGGGGGTTGTTTGTATGAAGAAACAGTGGCGACTGCTTTCGTTCGTTTCACTGCTGGCTTTACTGTTAGGGGGATGCGGTAAAGCCTTTCAATCTACTTTAATTCCGCAAGGAGAAGTAGCAAAAATGCAATATGATCTGCTCTTACTAGCGAGTGCGATCATGGTAGGAGTAGTACTAGTAGTTACTATTATTTTCTTGTATGTAATTGTGCGTTTCCGACAAAAGAAAGGTCAGGAAGATTATATTCCAGAACAAGTTGAAGGGAATCACAAACTAGAAATTATATGGACAGTTATTCCGATTATTCTTTTACTAATCTTAGCTGTTCCGACGGTTACATATACATTCAAACTTGCTGATGTAAGTGCGATGGAGAAAAAGAATATTGATAAAGATACGATCGTTGTTGATGTAACAGCGAATCTTTATTGGTGGGAATTTTCTTATAAATCAGAAAAAATAGTAACTTCTCAAGATTTAGTTATCCCCACAGGTAAGAAAGTGTATTTGAATTTGAAGGGTGCCGATATTAAACATTCATTCTGGGTTCCATCTTTAGCTGGTAAAATGGATACAAATACAGACAATGTAAACAAAATGTGGTTAAAGGCAGATAAATCGGGCACTTATAATGGTTTTTGTACAGAGTTTTGCGGCCCGTCACATTCTTTAATGCAATTTAAAGTGAAAGCTTTAGATGAAAGCGAGTACAAAAAATGGCTTGCTGATATGAAGAAGATTGATGGGAAAAAAGAAGTAGCTTCAACAAAGGCGCAAGAGGGCCAAGAAATATTTAATAAAAGCTGTATTGGTTGTCATGCAGTTGGATCTAATGATAGTAGACCACCTTCCGCTCGTATCGCACCAAACTTAGCGAACTTTGCTGATCGTGATACGGTTGCTGGTATTGCCGAAAATAATGAAGAAAACTTAAAAAAATGGCTGAAAGATCCTGAAAATATGAAGCCAGGAAATAAAATGACTGGTAAATATGGCAACTTAACGGATGATCAAATTGATGCATTAAATGCATACTTACAAACGTTAAAGATTGAAAAGTAAAGAGGGATTATTCGCGAAGGGGAGGTTGAAAACGTGAGCTCTGTAGCAAAAAAACAGGGGATGGGTGCTGTCATATGGGATTATTTAACGACAGTAGACCATAAAAAGATTGCCATTCTCTATTTAATTGCAGGTGGATTGTTTTTTATAATAGGCGGAATAGAAGCACTATTTATTCGCCTTCAATTAGCGATTCCTAACAACGCTTTTCTTGTTGGGGATGCTTATAATCAAGTATTAACGATGCACGGTACAACAATGATTTTCCTCGCAGCTATGCCACTCGTGTTTGCATTTATGAACGCCGCCGTGCCACTTCAAATTGGTGCGCGTGATGTAGCGTTCCCGTTTTTGAATTCACTCGGATTTTGGTTATTTTTCTTTGGTGGAGTATTTTTAAATTTAAGTTGGTTTTTAGGTGGAGCACCTGATGCAGGATGGACATCTTATGCATCATTAGCTTTAGCTTCTAAAGGCCATGGTGTTGATTTTTATGTACTCGGCTTGCAAATTTCAGGTATTGGTACATTAATTGGAGGTATTAACTTCCTTGTTACAATCATTAATATGCGTGCGCCAGGAATGACGTATATGCGTATGCCGATGTTTACATGGACAACGTTTGTAACATCTTCACTTATATTATTTGCTTTTCCGCCGTTAACTGTAGGATTAGGACTTTTAATGTTAGATCGTTTATTTGGAACAAGTTTCTTTAATCCAGCATTAGGTGGGAACACAATTATATGGGAGCATTTATTCTGGATTTTCGGTCATCCGGAAGTATACATTCTTATACTCCCAGCTTTCGGAATATTCTCAGAAATCTTCGCGACATTTTCGAAAAAACGATTATTTGGTTATTCATCGATGGTGTTTGCGACAGTATTAATTGGATTTTTAGGATTCATGGTATGGGCGCATCACATGTTTACTGTTGGCCTTGGTCCAGTTGCAAATGCTATTTTCTCAGTTGCGACAATGGCAATTGCGGTTCCGACAGGTATTAAAATATTTAACTGGCTCTTTACAATGTGGGGCGGAAGTATTCGTTTTACAACACCGATGATGTGGGCGGTAGCTTTTATTCCATCATTCGTAATGGGTGGAGTTACAGGCGTTATGCTTGCATCTGCACCAGCTGATTATCAATTTCATGATAACTATTTCGTAGTAGCGCACTTTCATTATGTAATCGTCGGTGGTGTTGTATTTGGTTTACTTGCAGGGGCTCATTATTATTGGCCACTGATGTTTAATAAAATATTAAATGAAACATTAGGTAAGATAACATTTTGGTTATTCTTTATCGGTTTCCATTTAACATTCTTTATTCAGCATTTCCTTGGATTGATTGGTATGCCACGTCGTTACTACACATATCTTGAGGGGCAAGGATTGGAAATGGGGAATATGATTAGTTCTATTGGAGCTGTGTTTATGGCTCTTGGAACGATTGTTCTTCTATTCAATGTAATAAAAACAACTGTATCAAAAGAGAAGGCTGGTCGTGATCCATGGGATGGACGTACACTAGAATGGACAATGCCAGCACCTACACCGGAATATAATTTCAAACAATTACCATTTGTTCGCGGGTTAGATCCGTTTTGGATTGAAAAACGTGAAGGTAATAAAGAGATGACGGCGGCGGAACCAGTTGGTGATATTCATATGCCAAATGCTTCATTTTCACCATTTATCATTTCTCTAGGCTTATTCATAGCGGCATTCGGTGCAATGTATATGCAAGGTGGAAAAGATAAGTTCTGGTTATTAGTAGCAATTATTGGTTTAATCATTACATTTGGCGCAATGTTCCTTCGTTCAGTAGTCGATGATCATGGATATCATATTCATAAGGAAGATTTAGAGGATAAGGGGGGCAAGGCATAATGCATGTAGATGAAAAATTAACGAATGAAACATTTCCAGCAGAGCCTGAAAAAGCAACCCTTGAGGGGAAAAATAAGTTTGTCGGTTTTTGGTTATTTCTTGGAGGCGAAACAGTATTGTTCGCTTCCTTGTTTGGCACATATTTGGCATTAAAAAACTCTACAAATGGTGGACCAACATCTCAAGAGATGTTTCAAATGCCGCTCGTTTTCATTATGACGATGCTTTTATTAACGAGTAGTTTAACGAGTGTATATGCGATGTACCATATGAAAAACTTTAATTTTAAGAAAATGCAACTTTGGCTACTTGTAACAGTGTTGCTTGGCTTAGGGTTTTTGGGATTTGAAATATATGAGTTTTATCATTATACACATGAATTTAAGCATACTATGAGAAGTAGTGCATTTGGCTCTGCATTTTATGCTCTTGTTGGTACACATGGACTTCACGTATTGTTTGGATTGTGTTGGATTTTAACATTAATCTTTAGAAATGCGAAGCGTGGTTTAAATTTATACAACGCACCAAAGTTTTATGTTGCATCAATTTATTGGCACTTTATTGACGTAGTTTGGGTGTTTATTTTCACTGTAGTATATTTAATGGGAATGGTGGGATAAACAATGGCGATAAGACAAACAAATAATCCTAAGGTGGATCTTGTTTATCGGAAGAGAAAAAGTGCAGAGGAGATGAAGCACCAAGTTATTACGTTTGCGCTAATGATTTTCCTGACATTAGTTGCATTTGTAGCGGTAGCATATCCAAAAACTTTTAGTCCAACCTTCTCTGTTCCGTTTATTTTACTATTAGCAGTGGTGCAAGTAATTTTTCAATTGTATTATTTTATGCATATGAGCCATAAAGGGCATGAGGCTGCAAGTTTCTTTCTGTATTCTGGCCTGTTAATAGGATTAATTACAATTTTAGCTTTTATGACAATCGTGTGGATTTGAAAAGTGAAGAATAAGGGGGCTTGTGTTGTCACAGCCCCCTCTTCACATTATGTGGAAGGATAACCATTAGGAAGGTGGGGGTGACAATGAGTAACTTATGGATATTTGGCTTTCAAGCTTTATGGAGTCCATTCTTTTTATTATTTATGCTTTCGATTCTTATTGGATACTTCTTAATTATTGGACCATATAGAACTCGATTTGAAAATGCGACGAAGGTAAGTAAAAAGCAAATTTTTTATTTTACGTCTGGAATTGTTCTTTTGTATTTTGTAAAGGGTGGACCTATTGATTTAATTGGCCATATTATATTTAGTGCACATATGTTTGAAATGGCAGTCATGTATATTGCAGTTCCGCCTTTATTATTACTTGGTATACCAGTTTGGTTATATCGTTATATTACTTCTTTTAAGCTAGTTCAAATTGTGTTGAAAATTTTTGCTAAACCGCTTATTGCATTGTTTGTATTTAATGGACTGTTTTCTTTTTATCATTTGCCAGTTGTTTTTGATGCAGTAAAACAAAGCCAAATTGCCCATCCGATTTGCCTCGCTATATTATTTTTTTCGGCAATCATGATGTGGTGGCCGATGTTAAATCCGTTACCAGAATATCAAACGTTAAGTGATATAAAGAAACTTGGTTATATGTTTGCTAACGGTATATTATTAACGCCAGCTTGTGCATTAATAATTTTTGCAACTGCACCGTTATTTGCAACGTATACGGATTCAGCTGCTTGGATGAAAGCGATGGAACTATGCGTACCTGCGGGAACTTTATCAGAATTAAATATAACTGGACCAGAATTTTTGCACTGGATGCCAGTAGTACAAGACCAACAAACGGGCGGTATCATTATGAAAATTGTCCAGGAAATAGTGTACGGTACGATTATCGGTTATGTATTCTTTAAATGGGCGCGTAGAGAACGCGAAAAGGATAAGGAACAGTTGCAACAATTGCCGCCATATTTACAGACTAAGTAAAAAAGTGTATGGGATTCCATACGCTTTTTCTTTTTCTTTTTTTTTAGTTTTAGCTTTAGGTATTTATGAAAGATTGAATTTTCAATCTTTTAGTGTTAAGTTAGTGTTGGCTTGTACTAAAAGTGGATATAAAATTTACTACTAGCTTTCATGTGTAATAATTCCATATGTAGTGCAAGTTTTTTAAAGAGTTACAAATTTATATTGTTATCTTTAATAAACACGAACTATTTTAAGGGGGAATTTAAATGGGTAGTAGCGGAAGTATGGTAAAGCCGATTAGTGGTTTTTTAACAGCGTTAATTCAATATCCAGTACCGGTAGTAGAGTCACGTGCAGACATTGATAAACAAATTAAACAAATCATAAAAACAATTCATTCAACTAAATCAGGTTATCCTGGATTAGAATTAATAGTATTTCCCGAATATAGTACACAAGGGCTCAATACAAAAAAATGGACTACAGAAGAGTTTTTATGTACAGTGCCTGGGCCAGAAACAGACTTATTTGCTGAGGCATGTAAAGAATCTGAAGTGTATGGTGTTTTTTCTATAATGGAAAGAAATCCTGATGGTGGAGAACCTTATAATACAGCGATTATTATTGATCCACAGGGTGAAATGATTTTGAAGTATCGTAAGTTAAATCCTTGGGTGCCGGTCGAGCCTTGGAAAGCTGGAGATTTAGGCTTACCTGTTTGTGATGGACCTGGAGGGAGTAAATTAGCTGTTTGTATTTGTCATGATGGCATGTTCCCTGAAGTAGCCCGTGAAGCAGCCTATAAAGGTGCGAATGTCTTGATCCGTATTTCCGGATATAGCACACAAGTTAGTGAACAATGGATGTTAACCAATCGTTCAAATGCATGGCAAAATTTAATGTATACATTGTCAGTGAACTTAGCGGGTTATGATGGTGTATTTTATTACTTTGGTGAAGGACAAGTATGTAATTTTGATGGGACTACTTTAGTGCAGGGGCACCGAAACCCTTGGGAGATTGTTACTGCCGAAGTATATCCAGAGCTAGCAGATCAGGCTAGATTAGGATGGGGGCTCGAAAATAATATATATAATTTAGGCTCAAGGGGATATGTAGCGACTCCTGGTGGAGTGAAAGAGAACCCGTATACGTTTGTAAAAGATTTAGCTGAAGGTAAGTATAAGGTTCCCTGGGAAGATGAGATTAAAGTGAAAGATGGATCCATTTATGGGTATCCAGTTAAAAAGACGATTCATTCTTAAGGAAGATAAATAGAACAAGCGCATCATATTGATGCGCTTGTTCGGTTTACTCAATAATTTGAAATTCTTTTAACTCTTTTTCGACATTTTGTAGGAGTTGTTCGCTTTTTTGGAGTACATTTGTTGGGAAAGTCTCATCATCACCATATTCAACACCGTGAGGATAATAATGTTTTCCTAATAAGGGAGGGAGTAGTTTTACTTCAGCGTGTCTGCTGCCAATGTCGCCTTCAACAGCAACTCCGCGCACTCGTAAGTAATAAATATCCTTTAATATTTCAAATTTATAATCGTATGTAACTCTTTCGTAATCCCACTGTCCAGCTAGTACAAAATGGTTCTTTTCCATAATCTCAGTTAAAAGGGATAAATCAACGACGGCCCCATTAAATTTCGTATTTGTAAATTGCATATAATACCTCCTTTTTTAATGTTACATCATTATTTTTATAATAGTATGAATAATAAGAAAGTGCAATTCATATTGAGAGAAAAGGGATAATCCAGACTTTTTTTGTGAAAATATGATATAGTGAAAAGAGTACGGTACACACAAAAAAGGAAATAAAAGGATTTGTGTATATCTCAATTTTATGTTTTGTGCAGGAGGTATATCGTTTGAAGAAATTATTGCGTATCGTAATGATTACATTTTTAATTTTAGCTGTTGATTTATACGGGAAATTACTCGTTTCACAATATATATTAACCCCATCTCAATCAAAACAAGAAAATAAAATTGTGAAAAAGAAAAAACAAGTCGATGAGGACTCCTCAGACACTGTTTTAAATATGATTGGTGGAGATTCTGAAAATCTATTGGCAAAGTGGGGAGAACCAGCTCGAATAGAGCCATCTGCTTACGGTTATGAATGGTGGGTGTACAATCAAGATTTAAATCAGTACGTTCAATTTGGAGTTGCTGAACGTAAAATTGTAACAGCGTATGTTGCTGGTGAACAAGTTAAGGTACCGCCTTATTATATAAATGAAAAATATGAAGATGTATACAAAAAGAATCCGCTCTCGCATGAGATTTCATTAAAAAGAGGGAAGAATAGTTATCAATTTGAGTTATCTGATACAGAAGTAATGGAACAGCCGTTAGTACCTGTAGAAGATGGATGGGCACAATTATATTTTGATCATTTCACACATGAACTCGTTGGTGTTCGTTATATGGATGATGAAACGTTATTGCGCCAAAGACCGTATCAGCTTGTTTATTCAGGTGAATTAATAGCAGAACAACCATTAACACCAGAAAAGATGAAACAAGTAGAGAATGGGAATATGCAACAAATTTTTGATTTAACAAATATTATTCGAAGTCGTCATGAACTACCATTGTTAACGTGGGATCAACAAACAGCAGATGTTGCTATTGGACATAGCAAAGATATGAAAGACAATAATTACTTTTCACATGATTCACCTACATTAGGTACGTTAGGAGATCGTTTACAACGAGGACGAGTAGGGTTTCAGCTTGCTGGTGAGAATATAGCGGCACAACATAGTGATGGAATTGCGGCGGTACAAGGTTGGTTAAATAGTGAGGGGCATAGAAAAAATTTATTTAATGAACAATTTACCGGATTAGGTGTTGGGGTATATGATAAATTTTATACGCAAAACTTTATTCGAAAATAAAGTGAAACTTTAAGTAGTGTAAAAAAAGGTGCATGAATCGTCTAAAAATAGGCGAACCATGCGCCTTTTTTTTCTTACAATATAAGTAGATATACATGAAGAGGTGAGGATTATGCCAACAACAAAAGGACCGTTACATCCATCGGTTCAACAGTTTAAAGAATTTGTAAACCATCACCCTAAAATGGTTCATGACGTTAGAAGTGGTCAAAAAACTTGGCAGCAATTTTATGAAGAATGGTACTTACTTGGTGAGGAAGATCCAATATGGGCAACTTATAGACCTGATGGAGCGCCTGCCTTTTCTTCAGTAAAAGAAAATAAAAAAGAGAAGGAAAAAGACAATCGAACTGAAGAGGAAAAAACTGCTGATGTGATGGGACAAATGCTTTCTTTTTTTAAAAAGCTAGATGTGGAACAAATGCAGCATCATTTAGCTAATGTGACGAGTGCTATCGGGAGTGTGCAACAAGTTATTCAACAGTTTCAAGGAAGTCGCACGCAACAAGAACAAAGTACTTCCAAAGAAAATAATCCATTTTTCTTTCAAAAGGATTAGGGGGAAAGATGATGAGAGAAGAACTTATGGAGTTTATAAAGGCTGATGAGGACTTATCGCGTTATATTAGGGAGCAGCCATACTGGTATAGGAAGTTAACCCGAAATCCTGAAGAAAAAGAAGCTTTTGAGCTGGCTGCTATGCAACATTTCAAAAAAACGATACCAGATAAAGTAGAAAAATTTCAAAATCAATTGGCGGTTGCTTCGATCATGATTGATATGTTTCAGTATATGAAGCAGCAAAATACGACATAATTGGAAGGGAAAACTATGTCCGTCATGCAGAACTTTTGTTACAATAGAAGCGGATTATTTAAAAGAGGAGTTGCAGCATGACGGAAATTTGTTTAGTACGACATGGACAAACTGATTGGAATTTTCAAGAGATTATTCAGGGGCGTGAAGATATTCCACTTAATGAAGTTGGGAAAAAGCAAGCGAGTCAAAGTGCGGCTGCTTTGCAAGTAGAATCGTGGGATATTATTATAAGTAGTCCGTTAATTAGAGCACAAGAAACGGCTAAGGCAATCGCAGAGGCAGCTGGATTACAATCCATTTTATTAGATGAACGATTTGTTGAACGGAATTTTGGAGAAGCTTCAGGGAAGCCGGTTGCGACTGTTAGAGAGTTAATTGCGGAGGGTAAAGTAGAAGGTATGGAGTTAGATAAAGAAATTGTAGCTCGTTGCTTTGCTGCTTTAGAAGATGTTGCAGTAACTCATTCTGGTAAACGTATTATTATTGTTGCTCATTCACATGCGATAAAAGCTATTTTACATGCAATTGCACCAGATGAAATTACGTTTAAGACCCCGTTAAAAAATGCATGTATTAGTTATGTGAAAGAAAACGGCGGAGAATGGGATGTTCTTAAATATAATATTGCGGGACATATTAATGTATAAGCGTATCTGAGATTGTTTGAAAATAGTTAGAGTCATATCTTTCTTTTAAGTGAGTCACTTCAATTAGTAGTTCTATTCTAAATGTGGTATGATGAATACTCGGAGGTGTCTCTCATGATTGTAGCGACGCTAGAAAGCGTATTAATATTAGATAAGGCAGAGCAGCTTGCAAAAGCGATCATCTGTTCAGATATAGCAGAAGATTATCGTAAGTGTTATAAAGAATTGCATGAGGATGTGGAAGTTCAGACATTAATTCAGCAATTTACAGCGATGAAGGAACGATATGAGGAAGTGCAGCGTTTTGGGAAATACCATCCTGACTATACTATCGTGTCAACAAAAATGAGGGAATTAAAGCGTTCTGTAGACTTGCATGATAAGATTGCAACCTTTAAACGAGCAGAAACTGCTTTACAAAAGTTATTAGATGAAGTTAGTGTAGCAATTGGTTCTGAGGTATCCTCTTCTATTAAAGTTCCAACAGGAAATCCATTTTTCGATGCTGGTGGCTGTGGCGGAGGTTGCGGTACTGGCGGAGGTTGCGGTTGTAAAAAAACGGGGTGATATACCCCGTTTTTTAGAAGATGTAAGAAAACGTATACAGAGTTTGTTTCATTATGTCATAAATTTCTGGTTAGTTTTCAAAAAATATAAAATATAAGTTTTTAAAAGGAGAAGATGGAGAAGATTATGTTCGGGCAACGACAAAGTATGATTGTTTATTTACATTCATTGAAACATGCCAAGATTTTAAGAAAATATGGTAACATACATTACATATCAAAACGATTAAAATATGCCGTTGTATATTGTGATATGGAACAAATTGAGCATATGATGCATAAGTTGAATAAACTTCCTTTTGTGAAAAAGATAGAACAGTCGTACCGTCCGTTTTTAAAAACGGAATTTGAAAATTCCCGTCCTGATCGGGCAAAAGAATACGATTATAGTTAAAGTAAAAAAATCCCCTGCTACGTTTAGCGTGGGATTTTTTTACTTTAAATAAAGTGTTATTTCATTGGAGGAATGAAATTATTCATTCGTAAAATACCAATTAGATGATTGAAAAATAGTTCTTTTTCTGGGAAAGTTGTGGACGGTTTTACAGTAAATGTGGTCACTTTTTTTCCTAGTTTTTCTGCCATTTCTTCAAATAAAATGACACGTTTACTTTTTTTATTTTCAGGCATAGGAATACCTTCACGACATATGTATAATGGCTGGAAATCACCAGTAGTGGTCGGTTTTAATATTACAACAAGCGAGCATACTTTCTTTTCGTTTTTAATTGTTTCAAATTGTAACATATGTGTTATACGTTCTTGGTTTGCTTTGGCAATTTCAAGTAATTCATATAAATCAGAGTAGCCTTCTCCAAGTTCTATAAAGCGTTGAATCATATCTTTTCCTCCTCTTTCTTTTACTGTACCATCTCACTTTTTAAATGAAAAGTAGACAAAGAAAAAAAACCCTGCAAAGCAGGGCCCTTCTTATACTAGTATGTACTAGTAAGAAGGCAAAGGGAGAGGAGAAACCGGAGGAAGAACTTATGGGGAAACGTAAGTCTTCTCCGCGGTTGGCAACAACATCGAAGGTGATGTTGTTATAATTATTTATGTCCAATCTAAATGAAGATATACATAATGAATTTAAATTTTATGTTTGGCTTTTTATTTTTCTTTTTTTTATTTTATGATAGGATAAAAAAAGATAAAGTGAAACTTTAATCAGTGGGGGGCATCCCCGCTGATTATTAGCCTTCACCAATCGGGCGTTTACGGGCAGTTAATTTCCCACCTCACTTTTTGTTCTAACCGAATTTTGAGTTGGGAGTTTTACTGCCCGTTAATGCGGGGGAAAGTGGAATTAATGTACATAATGGGTTTGTGTTAGCGAATGGCGAGATAAATACATAAAAAATGACGAGCGGTTATTTTTAGAGAAAGTTTCTTATGGATAGGTGAAAGTTACATATAGTTTTGCAGCGGTTACTGAAGTGGGAAATTATTTTATAAGCGCTCGATAGATTGAAATAAAGGTAGTGACAACAGATGAGAGTAGTTTCAGGAAAATGTAAAGGGCACCCACTTAAAGCGGTTCCCGGCAATACAACACGTCCAACGACGGATAAAGTAAAAGAATCTATTTTTAATATGATAGGCCCTTATTTTGATGGTGGTACCGCTCTTGACTTATTTGGCGGTAGTGGTGGCCTTGGAATTGAGGCTATAAGTAGAGGGATTGAAAAAGCGATTTTTGTTGATCGAGATAGTAAAGCAATAAAAGTCATTCATCAAAATTTAGAAAGTTGTAGAATACATGAACAAGCTGAAGTGTATCGAAATGATGCAGAGCGTGCGGTGAAAGCGCTCATAAAGCGTGAAATGTCATTCGATCTTATACTAATAGATCCTCCATATAAAGATCAAAAAATTGTATCTTTGATTAGTGTGATGGATCAACATGGATTGCTACATAGAGATGGATTAATTATGTCAGAGCATGGTAATGATGTTGTTTTACCTGATTCTATAGGGAATCTTGTAAAAGTAAGAGCTGAAAATTATGGGATTACAGCAATATCGATTTATAAGTATGAAGGTGAGGAGACGGAATGACAAGTATAGCTATTTCTTCAGGGAGTTTTGATCCAATTACCCTTGGGCATCTTGATATTATTAAAAGGGGAGCAAAAGTGTTTGATGAAGTGTACGTAGTTGTTTTAAACAATTCATCAAAAAAACCATTCTTTTCAGTTGAAGAACGTCTAGATTTAATTCGAGAAGCAACAAAGGATATCCCAAATGTAAAAGTGGATTCGCATAGTGGGCTATTAGTGGAGTATGCAAAAATGCGTAATGCAAATGCAATTTTACGTGGTTTACGAGCGGTTTCTGACTTTGAATATGAGATGCAAATTACTTCTATGAATCGAAAATTAGATGAAAATATTGAAACCTTTTTTATAATGACAAACAACCAATATTCATTTTTAAGTTCGAGTATTGTGAAAGAAGTTGCGAGGTATGGAGGAAGTGTAGTAGATCTTGTGCCTCCTATTGTAGAGCGTGCTTTAAAAGAAAAGTTTCAAACCCCGTTAAAGTGAACGGGGTTTTTCTTTATTCATGCGTAAAAACAATAAGATAACATATAAGTATAAACAAAATAATGTGAAAATCGGTCCGTAGTGTACAAAAGATGTCCAAATTTCAAGTAGTGTAGAAGAATGATTGGATAAAAATACGGGAATATCTTTTTCCATAGGTGAGAAAGAACTTACTTTCTCATAAAAAGGTTTCCAAAATATAAACGTAAAAATAGGAGCAAGAATACTTTGGATAATTCGTGCGAAAAAATATGGCTTAAATCGGATATCCGTTTCAGCTAGTATGCTAGCAACTTGTGCCTGAATTGAAAGGCCGCTAAATGCTAAAATGAAGCTTGTTACCATCGCTTGTTGCAGAAGGGGTGTTTCATTTATTTGACTAATCATTTGGCTTCCGAGTGTCATTTCAAAAATACCTGATAATATCGGAATACTAAAATCAGTACTTAGTTGGAAGAATGATAAAATATGTTGCATAATAAAAGAAAGAGTTGCTGTAATATGGAATACAGTAATCATTTTGTTTAACACAGAAAATAAAATAATAAATCCGCCAATCATAAGTAATGTTTGAATGGAAGAAACGATAGCGTCCCCAAGTAATTTTCCTATTGGTCTTTTTTCTTGCAAGCGTGTTTGGTGAAGGATTGAAAAAGGGTTTTGAAAAGGACGTTTTTTAGTAGTTTGTTTATCATTTGTGTAAGATGTGTTATGCCCGTAAAAACGCATTATTAATCCGACGGCAAAGTTGCTTAAATAATGTGCAGCAGCTAGTACGATTCCTAATTTCGGATTATTGAAAAAACCGATAGAAACAGCTCCAAAAATAAAAAGTGGATTAGAAGAGTTTGTGAAAGATACGAGGCGCTCGGCTTCAATTTGTGTTATTTGATCGCTTTTTCGCAGTCTAGCGCTTAATTTGGCGCCAGCAGGGAACCCTGAGGCCATGCCCATTGCCCAAACAAATCCACCTATTCCTGGAACGCGAAAAAGTGGTCGCATGAGTGGTTCTAATATAACGCCTATAAATTTTACAACACCGATACTAATTAGAAGTTCCGCAATGATGAAAAACGGTAATAGTGAAGGGAATACAACTTCCCACCATATATTTAACCCTCGAATGGAAGCTTGCAAAGCAGCTTGGGGGTGGAGTACAAGAGAAAAGGTTAAAAATAGTGTTGATATGGTAAGGAAAGCGGTTTTCCATTTTTCATACATGTAAGTAAATCCCCCTTTGTCCCAAAAAACGTTCATTTCAGTATACGTGGATACGTGGTGAATTTAGACCATAAGTATGAAAAAGGGATGAAAAAAATTAAAGGGTGAGAAAAATGAAAGAACCGAAGATTGGTTTAGCGCTTGGATCTGGGGGAGCGAAAGGATTTGCTCATATTGGCGTTATAAAAGTTTTAAGGGAAGCGGGTATCCCGATTCATATGATTGCAGGGAGTAGTATGGGGGCCTTAATAGGTACATTTTATGCAGCTGGCTGTAACGTTGAACGATTGTATAAATTGGCGACTGTTTTTAAGAGGAAATACTATTTAGATTTCACGGTACCAAAAATGGGGTTTATTGCTGGTAAACGTGTCAAAGATATGATTAAAATGTTTACATATAATAAAAATTTAGAAGAGTTAGATATCCCGACAGCTGTTGTGGCTACTGACATATTGAAGGGGGAGAAAGTGGTTTTTACAAGTGGTCCTGTTGCAGATGCGGTGAGGGCTAGTATATCTGTCCCTGGAGTGTTTGTGCCAGAAAAGGTAAATGGACGATTATTAGTAGATGGTGGAGTGATTGATCGCATCCCAGTTTCGGTTGTAAAAGAGTTAGGTGCCGATATTGTTATTGCTGTTGATGTATCTCCGATTAAGGTGAATGGTGAGGTTACATCTATTTATGATGTAATTATGCAAAGTATTGAAATTATGCAGCATGAGCTTGTAATGAATCGGCAAATTGCATCAGATTTAATGATGCGACCAGCTGTGGAACAATTTAGTTCACGTGCTTTTACAAACATTGAAGACATTATTCGAGTCGGAGAAGTAGAAGCAGAAAAACATGTTTCAAATATTTATTTATTAATTGAGCAGTGGAAGGAGAAACATAATGTTTAAGCGTTTTCGGTTTATATATGCAATCTTAATAGGTGTGATATTGGCGATGTTACTTGTTTATGTGCGTTTACCGTACTATGTAACAAAACCAGGAATGGCTGCGAAATTAGAGCCGTATGTCCAAGTTGAGGGTGGAACAAAAGAATCTGGTGATTTTATGCTTGTAACGGTTTCGATGGGGCCGGCAAATGTGGTGAATTTAATAGCGGCACAATTTAATAAATATACACATGTTTCGAAGGCGGAAGAAATATTGCAAAGGGGCGAGAGTGATGAAGAATATCAATTCCGCCAAAATTATGCAATGAAAGACTCGCAAAATGCAGCAATTTATAATGCGTATAAACAAGCGAATCGTACTGTTTCTTTTGAAAATAAAGGTGTATTAGTTGCTGGTGTAGCGAAGGGTATGCCGTCAGAGGGGAAGCTTAAGCTTGGAGATATCATCATAGCTGTCGACGGAAAAACATTCGAAAAGACGGATCAATTTATTGAGTATATGACAGGGAAAATGACAGGGAAAAAAGAAGGAGATACAGTAAATATTGAGTACATGCGAGGCGGAAAACAGTTAAAAGAAAATTTAAATGTAAAGACAATTCCTAATGGAAATGGCCGCGTAGGTATAGGTGTCTCTATCGTGACGGAAAGAGAGTTAGTAGTAGATCCGAAAGTGAAAATTGATTCCCATGAAATAGGTGGGCCATCAGCAGGCTTAATGTTTACATTAGAAATATATAATCAACTTGTGGAAGAAGATTTAACAAAAGGACATGAAATTGCTGGAACAGGTACAATTAATGAAAAGGGAGAAATTGGCCCAATTGGTGGTATACAGCAAAAAGTGGTAGCTGCTAGTGATGCGGGTGCTGAGGTGTTTTTTGCGCCAAATGAAAAAGGTGCGGAGAAATCCAACTATAAAGATGCACTTGAGGCTGCGAAAGATATTAAAACAAAAATGAAGGTTGTACCAGTGGATACGCTGGATGATGCGTTGAAGTATTTGGAAAAAATGGGTGAGAAAAATAAACCTCTCTGAAATAGAGAGGTTTTTCTTATAGAAACGTTGTAGTTGTTTCATCGTAACGAATTGGACGGTGTGTTACGTCTTGTTTTAGTAGTTGTGTCCGTAATGGTTCTTGCATGATAGAGAAATATACAGAATTGGCTTTTCGCTCTATATGTAAAGTAGGATGGTCAAAACTTTTTGTATGAGTAAGGATTGGAAGTTCTATTTTTTTCTTGTTTTTTGAAATATAAGTTTGTCCTTTTTGTGACATGCCGAGTAGACGAATATACGGTGCATGTTGTTCTATATTTGCCGTATGCATCTCTTCTTTTGTCGTGTTTGTTAAAATATGTGTACAGGCTCTTTGTAATCTAGTCCATGTATAACGTTTTGTTTTTAATGCTTCCATGAATGAGTGGAAGGAAGAGCTGTTTTGTATTTTTGATAAAATACGATGCTCTAAACCTTCTTCGATTTCATATATATGTCGTAAGTCCCCTGGAGACATCGTCATAAGTTTGTATTTAAAAAATGAAAAGTATTGTTCCCAATTATGTAATATCCCGAAGTTTTGTTTATAAGTTGCTAAAAGAGAAGCGGTTGCTTTCGGGATAAAAGGCTCAATTTCTGTAAATGAACCATTTTCGCTAAAGAGTTGTTTACGAATACTCGTTGCACTTGCGATATGTTGGTTGCTAAATGTTTCATCGTGATAATGAGATGCGTATCTTTTTATAGTTTGTGCTTGTATAGAACTATTTTGCGCCAGAATTGCTTTTATGTATTGAAAGCCTAAAATGTTATTTGGTTGTGACATATCGATGTTTTTTTTGGATGGTAAAATGTGTAGAAAGGCTTCAGATGTAGCTTTGGCGTAACTATTACCTGCGCTCATAAATTGCTTTACGAGACGATTAAAAGTCGCTTCTTCGTTTTTTTGTACAGAGATGGTATTATAAAAATTTTCGATTTGTCCATCTTCACTGCCAAAACAAATTTCAGAAACGCGTAAGGCATTTAAGATGGAAATAGCACCATTTGCAAAAGTTTCAGCTTTTTGTGTTGCAAATGCGTATGGAAGCTCTACAATAAGGTCTACACCGCTTGCTAAGGCCATTTTAGTGCGATACCATTTGGAAATGAGTGCGGGCTCACCACGCTGCAAAAAAGGGCCACTCATAACGGCAATTATAATATCAGAGTGTGTTAACTTTTTTGTTTGTTGCACATGATAATCATGACCGTTATGAAAAGGGTTATATTCAACGACAATACCACTGGCTTTTATGATAATCTCTCCTTTCGATGTAGCATCTTTTTGGAAAACATGATACTCTATATATTATTTACTATGATGACTTCATTATAGTGTAAAGAAAAAACATTGACAAATATAAAATGGCTAGCTATAATTTTGTTTGTTGCCTTGAGGTGATATGATATGAAATGGTCCATCCATCAATTGAATAAATTGAGAAATAAAGGATTGACATTGGATGAGATGGTAGATGTAAGTGAGCTAAAAGAGGTCGAGAAAGATATTCGTGAAATTAATCCTGTTCATGTAACAGGAAGAGTTGATTTTGGCTCCGGGAAGTTTACGTTCCATCTACATATAACTGGAAGCATGGTTTTACCATGTTCTCGCTCTTTAGTAGATGTGACATTACCATTTGACATTAAAACAACTGAGGTGTTCCAAACTTCAGAAGAAGAGTTTGAAACAGAAGCTGAAATTCATTGTTTAGAAGGAGAAGTACTTGACTTACTGCCCGTAATCAAGGAAAATATACTTTTGGAGATTCCAATGCAAATTTTCAGTGATGATGTTTCTGGTGGAGCACCGATGCAAGGTCAAGACTGGCAAGTGATTTCGGAAGAAAACAAAGAAAAGGCTGTTGATCCAAGATTGGCAGGACTTGCAAAGTTTTTTGACAAATAATCGGAAGACTGGTTTAGGCCTTCATATGAAAATAATTATTTCTTTTAAGGAGGTGGGAAGAATGGCTGTACCTTTTAGAAGAACTTCTAAAACAGTAAAAAGAAAGCGTCGTACGCATTTCAAATTATCAGTACCTGGTATGGTAGAGTGCCCAAGCTGTGGTGAAGCGAAATTAGCTCACCGTGTATGTAAAGCATGCGGTACTTACAAAGGTAAAGAAGTAATCAGCAAGTAATTGCGGGAAAATAAACGTAGAAGATATCTTCTGCGTTTATTTTTTTTGTTTTATTCTTTAGTTGTTGTATTCTATCTTTTCTAGTAACTGCATATGCTTAATAAAAAATGCATAGGGAGGACTAGAGAGATGGCGACAACAAGACAAGATGCTTGGACTGATGATGAAGATTTGCTTCTGGCAGAAGTAGTACTCCGGCATATTCAAGAAGGTGGAACGCAACTTTCTGCCTTTAAAGAAGTGGGAAGACATTTGTCTCGTACACCAGCAGCATGTGGATTTAGATGGAATTCTTACGTGAGAAAGCAATATAAAGAACGTATTGAAGAAGCGAAACAACTTCGTAAAGTAGAAAATTATGAAGTGAAAGAGACGGAGGTATTAGAGCCTACGTCAATTACACTGAATGATGTTATTGATTTCTTGCAAAATTATAAAGATGAAAACTCTTTAATGGTGTTGCAAAAACAAGTTGAATCGCTACAAACAGAGAGAGAACGACTTCTAGAGCGATTATCAGTATATGAGGAAGAGTATAGAACATTACTTGATTATATCGATCAAAAAAGAAGTGTAATGGTAGCGGAAAGAAATAGTGTTCGTTCGAATGGAAAGTTAGAGAAGTTAAAGAAATAAAAACAGCTGTTACGCAGCTGTTTTTTTATTTCTTATGCAGATTCCTCGTTTGTAATCGCATTCATATTTGTTTCTGGATGCCAAATATAAAAATCACCATTAGTTACTGATACAGGTTGGAAATTTAATTTATCCCAAAAACCAGCCGAATGGATACGTGCTATCGTTTTAACTGGGAACTGTAGTTGTTTTGCATAATTCACAAGCATTTGTCCAAATCCTTGTTTTTGAAAAGTTGGTAACACTTCAAGTTTATAAAGTTCTAGGTAAGGGCCAGTAATTTCAAATGGTTCGCCACCATCCCTTTTCATATATAGACTCATACGTGCGATTAGTGATCCGCCATAATAAATACCATAAAATGGTGATTCGCTATTGTTTTCAATAATGTTTGCTTGTAACTCTTCCAACATAGATAGTTCTAGAGCTCCGCAACCTTTAAATTTTTTAAATTCATCTAATGTTTTATAATTGATGAGCAAGCGCTCAACTTTTGGGAATCCCATTACATCACATCCTTTTCTTATCTTGTTGAATCCAGAAAAGTAAAAATATTTATAATAATATTATAACTTATTTTTTTATTTTTATGAAGAAGATAGTATATTTCTTTTATTATTTTTTTGAGGATTTGCTAAACTAAGAATAGAAGCACGTTAATAAGTAGTATATACATAGTGAAAGAAGAGGTTGCATTTATCTGTTAGGAGTCAGTGCAAGCGTAGGATGTGTGCATGTGAATTAGAAAGATACAAAGGGAGGGAAGGCAAGGAAATTTAATATGAATTCCTTGGGTGAAAATGAAAATTGGAATTGTAGGATCAGGTGCTATTGGTCTATTATATACATTTTATTTACAAAAAAGTAATCAAGATGTCACGTTGTTTACAAGGACGGCTAAGCAGGCTGAAGAATTGAATAAAACAGGTGTAACTTGTATTAGAGATGGGAAACGTGAAACGGTATTTCCATCCATTTTACCGATAGAATATATGTTAGATCAGAAGTTAGATTATACATTTATTGCTGTGAAGCAATACCATATAAATGACATATTACCGTTTGTGCAAGGAGAATCATCATTAATCTTTTTGCAAAACGGAATGTCGCATCTTCATGCTATACAGAAAATAAGGAATGAGAATATAGCTGTTGGTATTGTAGAACACGGTGCGAAAAAAGAAGAAAGGTATACGGTCCATCATACTGGAATAGGTATAACGAAGTTTGGGGTAGTGCGCGGTCCATCTTTATATTTTGAAAAAGTATTCAATTATTTTCCTTTTGCTCATTTTCCAATTCAAATAGAGGCTGATTGGAAAGGTATTATGTACAAAAAATTAGTAGTAAATGTATGTATTAATCCATTGACAGCGTTATTGCGGGTTCAGAACGGTGAGTTAATTACGAATCCTTTTTTTTATCAAATGATGGAGCAAGTATTTAGGGAAGTTGCATTTCTTGTTAGTGAAGAACAAGAAATGGTATGGGAAATGGTACGAGGTATATGTGAAAGAACGTCTCATAATACATCATCTATGCTAGCAGATGTAAGGGCGAATAGACAAACGGAAATCGATGCGATTGTTGGATATGTGTTAGAGGAAGCTAAGAAACAGCAACGACCAGTTCCGACACTTCAATTTTTGTTCGATGCAATAAAAGGATTAGAAGTAAAAGAATAAGTGTTATTCTTTGCTTTTACGTGAAACATTGACTACAATGTGGATTGGTGAGAGAACTGGATACGAAAGGAAGAATTATATGGAGATAAACGAAATCTCTGTTCCGCAACAAGGTATTGTAGCGGACTATATGAACGGTAAAAAAGAGATACAGTCGTGTTTTGATTATATGTTAACAGAAGTTGCTTTTAAACAACGTTTACATGATTTGCGTGAAAGGAAGTTTTTCCGCCAAGAGTTAGTAGCGCATTTATTAGAATATAATACAAAATTGCAAGCGGGAGAATCTACAATTCAAAATGTAAAAGCGCTTGGAGATGAAAATACATATGTTGTTATAGCTGGACAACAAGCGGGGTTATTAACTGGACCGCTTTATACAATTCATAAAGTTATTTCAATTTTACAGCTTGCAAAGGAAAAGGAAGAAAGTTTAGGCGTTAAAGTCGTTCCTGTATTCTGGATTGCTGGTGAAGATCATGATATGGATGAGATTAATCATACTTTTGTAACGAAAAATAAAAAAATAAAAAAGACTATTTTTCATGACCGTAATCCGAAAAAGGCGAGTGCTTCTGAGTCTGAACTGTCTGTTGAAGATTGTAGAAAATGGATGGAAGAGATTTTTAAAACATACCCAGAAACGAATTTTACAAAGGATGTATTACGATTTGTAGATGATGCTTTGAATAAATCGAATACGTATGTAGATTTCTTTGCTTACCTTATTACAAAAATGTTTGCTAATTCTGGTTTAATTCTTGTTGATTCGCATCATCCTGAATTAAGGAAGTTAGAGGTTCCATTCTTCAAACGTATTATAAGCAAGTATAAAGAAGTGCAAGAGGGGCTTCACAATCAGCAGGAAGTAATTAAAGAATTAGGGTATAAACCAATTATTGAAACAAAGTCTAATGCAGTGCATATATTCATGGAAATCGATAATGAGCGAGTGCTGCTTGAAGACAATCAAGGAAAGTTTGTCGGAAAAGATGGGACACATTCTTTTTCATATGAAGAATTGATTGAAGAGTTGGAGAGAAGTCCAGAGCGTTTTAGTAATAATGTTGTAACACGTCCTCTTATGCAAGAGTATGTATTTCCTACGCTAGCGTTTATTGGAGGTCCAGGGGAGATAGCTTATTGGAGTGAACTGCAACAAGTATTCCATACTGTTGGTTTCCAAATGCCGCCTGTCGTTCCTCGTCTTACGATGACTTATATAGAGAGAGATATAGCGACAGATTTAAATGATTTACAGTTGCAAGAAAATGATCCGTTTTTACATGATGTAGATAAATTACGTGAAAACTGGTTGTCTGATCAAATAGAGGAACCAATCGATGATCGATTTGTAGAGGCGAAAAAAGAAATTATTGATATTCATACATCATTACAACAGTTTGTGAAAAAAATAGATCCAGGATTAAGTGAGTTCGCAGGGAAGAATGAGTTGAAAATTAATGAACAAATTGAACTGTTAGAAAGAATGTTGAAAAGAAATGTTGAGAAAAAACATGAAGTTCAACTAAATAAATTCCGCCGTATACAATGTGCAATTCGTCCATTAGGAGCTCCGCAAGAGCGCGTGTGGAATGTATGTTATTATTTAAATCAGTTCGGTTTGGATTTCGTTGATCGAGTGATGGAGAATTCATTTTCTTGGGATGGAAAACATCATGTTATAAAACTATAGAATCTTGCTCTTTGGAGCAGGATTTTATTTTTATTCTGTTGAATTTACTGTGAAGTGAAATTTTTCTGAATTATCGTTTTATAACTGGTAGAGATTGTATATATGTAGGATACTTAAATATATGACAAAATCACACAAAATGTAAACGTATTATTCTCTTTTTCGACAGTTTTTTATTTAAATTCCCGCAAAAAATGATAAAATTTAGTATATAATAAAAGAAAATAGCGATTTGTATAGTATGCTGCCTTTGTTGGTAAGTTAACTGAGTCGTTCTTTAGTAGTATTTCGTTCTCTGATCGTGAGAAATACGTTTAGAGGAAGAAATACATTTAACATAAATTAATTGGAAAAAGAGTAGGTGCAACAATGTTTAAACACGTAACAGTACTTTTGAAAGAAACAGTAGACGGCTTAGATATAAAGCCAGATGGTACATATGTAGATTGTACACTGGGGGGAGGAGGACATAGTTCTTATTTATTATCCCAATTGACTGATGGGGGAAAATTAATTGCTTTTGATCAAGATGAGATAGCGATTCAAAATGCAAAAGAAAAATTTTCTTCATACGGTGAGCAGTTTATAACGGTAAAGAGCAATTTCCGTTACTTATCTGAAAAACTACAGGAATTAGGCATAACAGAGGTAGACGGTATTTTATTCGATTTAGGTGTTTCATCCCCACAATTAGATACACCAGAGCGAGGCTTTAGTTATCATCATGATGCACCGTTAGATATGCGGATGGATCAAGATGCCCCATTAACAGCATATGATGTTATAAATAGCTGGTCATATGAACAACTCGTAAGAATTTTCTTCCAGTATGGTGAAGAGAAATTTTCAAAGCAAATAGCAAGAAAAATTGAAGCGTATCGTGAAAATAAAGCTATTGAAACGACAGGAGAATTAGTGGAATTAATAAAAGAAGGTATTCCGGCTCCTGCGCGTAGAACTGGTGGACATCCTGCGAAGCGAGTTTTCCAGGCAATCCGTATTGCTGTAAATGATGAATTGAAAGTATTTGAAGAAGCGTTGGAATCTGCTATTGAGATGGTCAAGCCTGGTGGAAGAGTTAGTGTTATAACATTCCATTCATTAGAAGACCGTATTTGTAAAACAACATTTAAGCGAAATAGTACAACGCCGCAATTGCCGCCAGGGTTACCAATTATCCCAGATGAATTTAAACCGAAATTAAAGCTTATTACAAGAAAACCGATTTTACCTTCTGATATAGAGCTGGAAGAAAATAATCGAGCGCGTTCTGCGAAGTTGAGAATCGCTGAAAAACGATAAAAAGGAGAGAGAGGTATGACTAATTTAGCTGTAAAGTACAAACAACAAGCGCAAGAAGAGGTACAAATTCAAACGCCCCCACAGCAGATGGTTAAGCCAAAGGTTAAAGCAAAGATTACAAGGGTCGAAAAACTGATGTATGTAGCGTTTATTGGCTTTTTATTGTATGCCTGTGTAGCGTTTATTGGGAATAAAGCAGGGCTTTATCAAGTTAATGTAGAAGCAGCGACGATCGAAGAAAAAATTGTACAGCAGCAAAAAGAAAATCAAGAATTGCAGGCTGAAGTAGAGAAGCTAAGTCGCTATGAACGAATCGCTGAAGTTGCAAAAAAACATGGGCTAGAAATTAATGCGAATAATGTGAAAGGCCTCAAGTAAGGCAATAGGTGTGAAGGAAAGATGAAGAAAAATATGACTAAATTTCATACCAATAAAGGAGCAGGTTATTTTATGATATTTTTCCTCCTGCTCTTTTTGCTGTTATTAGCCCGATTTTTTTACATACAAGCGACAGGAACAGTGCATAATCAGGATTTGGATGAACTTGCTAGGCAAAAACATAGTAAAACAGGAGTTCTCGAAGCGAATCGAGGAACGATTTATGACCAAAATGGTCATGTGTTAGCGCAAGATGCAAACTCTTATAAACTTGTAGCTGAATTAAAAGGTGCGAAACCTGTTGAGAATAAAGAGGATACTGCAAAGAAAATTGCGGGAGTACTAGGAAAAGGCGAAGAGGATATTTTAGCTGCATTAAATAAGGAAGGCAGAAGTCAAGTCGAATTTGGAACACTAGGCAAGGATTTGACGAGAGAACAGAAGAAACAAATAGAGGCATTGAATTTGCCGGGAATATCTTTTATTACAGAAAATGCAAGAGTGTATCCAAACGGTGATTTTGCGTCTTACGTCATAGGTCATGCGAAACCAAATGAAAAGGGAACTTCGGTAGGACAATTTGGCTTAGAAAAAAGTTTGGATAAATATTTAAGCGCTTCTAACGGAAAGGTAGCATATACAGGCGATCGTAAAGGTGTATCTCTTGATGGTGGCAAAGTGAACGTAGAGGCACCAAAAAATGGAGATAACGTGTATTTAACAATGGATCAACGGGTTCAAAGTTATTTAGAAGATGCGATGAAAGCGGCGAGTAAACAATATGATCCAGAAAGTTTAATAGGGATTGTTGCGGATCCGAAAACTGGAAAAATATTAGCGATGTCTACTAAACCTAGTTATGATCCTAATGATCGTCAAATTAAATATTTCTTCAATGATGCGATTTCAAATGCATTTGAACCGGGGTCAACAATGAAAATTTTCACATTAGCGGCAGCTATTAATGAAGGTGTGTACAAAGGACAAGATTATTATCAGTCTGGTACATATCAAGTTGGAAACCGGAAAATAAAAGATCATAATGGCGGTGCTGGCTGGGGCTCTATTACCTTCGATGAAGGGGTAGAGCGATCTTCAAACGTAGCGTTTGCTATTTTAGGTGATCAAAAACTTGGTCCAGAACGTTTCCGTAAATATATTAATGCTTTTGGGCTAGATGAGAAAACAAATATTGATTTACCTGGTGAAGGTTCTAATACAATTTTATTTGATCAGCAAATACAGCAAGTAACAACGGCTTTTGGACAAGGTTCTACTGTAACGCCAATTCAGCTTGTACAAGCTGCAACGTCAATTGCAAATGATGGGAAAATGATGAAACCATATGCGATTGACAAAATTGTAGATCCGATAACAGGGGAAGTAAAATTAGAGCATAAACCAGAAGAAGTAGGAAAGCCTGTTACAAAAGAAACAGCAGCGCAAGTAAGACAGTTGTTAGAACGTGTTGTTACATCTCCGAAAGGAACAGGAACTGCTTATAAAGTCGATGGATATTCAGTCGGTGGTAAAACAGGGACAGCGCAAATTCCGGATGGAAAAGGTGGCTATATGACAGGGAGAGAGAATTATATATTCTCATTCTTAGGGATGGCGCCGATGGACGATCCGCAACTTGTTGTGTATGTAGCTGTTAAACAGCCGAAATTGAAAGATGATGAGAACGGTGCACAGCCGTTAGCTGATATTTTTAAATATGTAACAAAAAATAGTTTAGAGTATTTAAAGATAAAGCCAAATGAAGTGAAAGATCCGAAGAAACATTTAAAAGAGCAACAAACTGCTGTTCCGGATGTAACTGGTAAAACGATGGCTGAAGCGGGGAAAGCGATTGAAAAAGCAAAACTCCGTCCAATCATACTAGGTGAAGGAAAAGTGCAGCAACAAGTACCGAAAGCAACTGAACAAACATTAAAAGGCGATCGAGTCTTCTTAGTGGGAGATAAGCCAACAATGCCAAATATACAAGGGTGGGCACTGCGTGATGTTATGAATTTGGCGAAAACATTACAGCTTAACTTAAAACCTTCTGGTACCGGATACGTAACTGAACAAAGTGTAGCAGAAGGAACGTTACTGCAACCGGGTACAGAATTAGGTGTAACACTAGTGCCACCACTTGAACCGCAACAAGAAGCAGAAAAACCATAATGGTAAGAAGCAAGGAGTTCTAATTAAATAAGTACAAGCATATATTGGAACAAGCTAGGCGTAAGGGAGGCTTGTTCCAATATGCGTGTATCAAATGTAACGGTTAGAAAAAGACTTATTTTTATACTTATATCAGGTATACTTATTTTCACTATCATCGATATTCGTCTTGGATATGTACAGTTTTTTCTTGGGAATATGTTAACGGATCGCGCGAAAGATTCGTGGAGTCGTAATATTACTTTTGAGCCTGAAAGAGGGAAAATTTTAGACCGAAACGGTGTGGAACTTGCCACAAATAAAAGTGCCCCAACGGTATTTGTAGTACCGAGGCAAATTGAAAAACCAGCAGAGACTGCAGAGAAGTTAGCTGCAGTATTAGGTGTGGAAAAAGACGAGATTTATAAGAGGGTTACAAAAAAGGAATCAATTGTAAGATTAGATAAGGGTGGCAGGAAAATATCGCATGACAAAGCGAAAGAGGTACGAGGATTAAGTTTAAAGGGAGTTTATATTGCAGAGGATTCTATCCGGTACTATCCATTTGGGAATTTTTTATCACACGTATTAGGGTTTGCAGGTAGTGATAATCAAGGTCTTATGGGGTTAGAAAAATATTATGATAAAGAGCTGAATGGTGATAAAGGTCATGTCCGTTTTTTTGCAGATGCGAAAGGACAAAGAATGCCTAATATTGGTGATGATTTCAAAAAACCAGAAGCTGGATTGAACTTAGGCTTAACAATTGATGCGCGTATTACGAGAATTATGGAAAGAGAAATGAATATCGCAGAGTCAACATATAATCCCGACGGTATGATTGCAATTGCAATGAATCCAAAAAATGGTGAGATTTTAGGCATGTCGAGTCGACCGAGTTTTGATCCAGCAGATTTTCAAAGTGTTTCTCCAGAAGTGTATAATAGAAATTTACCTGTATGGAGTACGTATGAGCCTGGTTCAACATTTAAGATCATTACGTTAGCGGCCGCTTTGAATGAAAATTTAGTAGACTTAGAGAAAGATACGTTTTATGATGATGGAGCAGCTGAAGTTGGTGGGGCCAGATTAAAATGTTGGAAAGCTGGAGGTCATGGTAGCCAGACGTTTTTAGAAGTCGTTCAAAACTCGTGTAACCCAGGGTTTATTGAACTTGGTGATCGTCTTGGTAAAGACAGATTGTTTAAATACATTCGCAACTTCGGCTTTGGACAGAAGACTGGAATCGACTTGCAAGGTGAAGGTAGTGGGATTTTATTTAATTTAGATAAAGTTGGTCCAGTTGAGCAAGCAACAACTTCATTTGGGCAGGGTGTTTCTGTTACACCAATTCAACAAGTAGCAGCTGTAGCAGCGGCTGTAAATGGTGGAACGTTATACCAACCATATATAGCTAAGGAATTTATTGATCCAAAAAATAATCAAGTTGTTAGTAAAAAAACACCTGTTGATAAAAGGAAAGTTATTTCCGAGGAAACTTCAGAAAAAGTTCGTTATGCATTAGAGAATGTTGTAGCGAAGGGATCTGGTAAAGGTGCGTTTATTGACGGATATCGTGTAGGTGGAAAAACAGGTACTGCTCAAAAGGTGAAAGATGGTAAATATTTAGAGAATAACTATATCGTATCTTTTATTGGTTTTGCTCCAGCGGATGATCCGCAAATTGTTGTTTATGTAGCTGTCGATAATCCAAAAGGAGTCACTCAATTTGGTGGAGTAGTAGCGGCTCCAATTGTTGGGAATATTCTTCGGGATGCACTTCCTGTTATGGGAGTGAAACCTAGAAAAGAACAAGTTGAGAAAGAATATAAATGGGGCGACACACCAACTGTTGAAGTTCCGAATTTAATTGGCATGAAAAAGAAAGATTTACAAACTCAACTTGTTGATTTGAAGCTAGATATAAGCGGAGATGGAGAGAAAGTAATTAAACAATCACCAGAAGCTGGGGCCAAGGTAAAAGAAGGCTCAAAAATTAGAATTTACTTCGGGAATTAAAGGTAACATAATGTGTTTTATGGTACAATTGGTGGAAGTGAGTTCTTTATAGAAGAGTTACTTAATTTGAGACAGGAAGTGTCTCATTAATAAATAGGTCTATGTATTAGACGATAGTAGCACGTACCTCCTATTTAAATTAACTAGGAGGTAATGTGTTGCTTACTAAAAAAGAGATAAATAAACAATGTAGAGAGGGTTTAGTGAAATGAAGTTGCATACACTTGTATCATGTTTGCATGATTTTCCAGTTGTTCCAAAAGAAAATCCAGAAATCACATCTATTGAAGCTGATTCACGTAAAGTGAAAGAAGGAAGCTTATTTGTATGTATGAAAGGGTATACGGTTGATAGCCATAATTTTGCTAAGCAAGCAGCGGCACAAGGAGCGGCTGCTATTGTTGCGGAAAGACCAATTGATGTTGACGTTCCAGTTGTACTTGTGAAAAATACTTTTCGTTCGTTAGCGGTTTTAGCTGATTATTTTTATGGTCAACCAACACACAAGTTACATTTAATCGGTATTACAGGTACAAATGGAAAGACAACAACATCGCATATTATGGATGAAATTATGCGCGCACATGGTCACAAAACAGGGCTAATTGGAACGATTAATATGAAAATCGGTGATGAAACATTTGAGGTGAAAAATACAACACCAGATGCACTAACACTTCAACAGACGTTTTCAAAAATGGTTGAACAAGGTGTAGATAGCACAGTAATGGAAGTTTCGTCTCATGCTTTAGATCTTGGGCGTGTACACGGATGCGATTATGATGTTGCAGTATTTACGAATTTAACACAAGATCATTTAGACTATCATAAAACGATGGAAGAATATAAACATGCGAAGGGCTTGCTTTTTGCACAGCTTGGCAATAGTTATAATCATAATCGTAAAAAATACGCTGTATTGAACAGCGATGATCCAGTTACGGAAGAGTATATGAGAAGCACAGCGGCAACTGTTGTAACTTACGGTATAGATGTTTCAAGTGACATTATGGCTAAAGATATCGTTATGACGAGCGGTGGTACGACATTTACACTTGTAACACCGTATGAAAGTGTAGATGTTACGATGAAATTAATTGGTAAGTTTAATGTATACAATGTGTTGGCTGCTACAGCAGCAGGGCTTGTTTCGGGCGTAAGCTTACAAACAATTATTGATGTAATTAAAGAGCTTGCTGGTGTGCCTGGACGTTTTGAAGTTGTTGATGGAGGACAAAATTACACAGTTATTGTGGATTATGCACATACACCTGATAGCTTAGAGAACGTTCTAAAAACAGCGAAACAGTTTGCGAACGGTGATGTGTATTGTATCGTTGGTTGTGGTGGTGATAGAGATCGCACGAAAAGGCCAGTGATGGCAAGTGTCGCGGTAGAATATGCAACTCAAGCGATTTATACATCAGACAATCCAAGAAGCGAAGATCCAGTGGCTATTCTAGATGATATGATAAAAGATGCAAAAGGGAATAATTATGAAGTAATTGTTGATCGAAAAGAAGCGATACGTTATGCTATTTCGAAAGCCAAAGCAGAAGATATTATTATTATTGCTGGTAAAGGGCATGAAACGTATCAAATTATTGGTAAAGAAGTTCATCATTTTGACGATCGTGAAGTTGCTAAAGAAGCAATTACAGGGCGTCTAAACAACGAAGAGTAACAACGTGAGAGGAGGACTACATGTGCTTGAGCAAGGTTTATTAGTAACGGCAGGGGTAGCATTCTTAATTTCTGTTGCCCTTTCGCCACTGTTTATTCCATTTTTAAGAAAATTAAAGTTCGGACAGAGTATTCGTGATGAGGGACCGAAGTCACATCAAAAAAAATCAGGGACACCAACGATGGGCGGTATTGTCATATATGTATCTATGATGGTAACGACCTTAATTATGGCAATTAAGTTTAATCATTTAGGTGCAGAGGTTTCGTTACTATTATTGGTGACATTTGGTTATGGATTAATTGGTTTTTTAGATGACTACATAAAGGTAGTTAAGAAAAGAAATCTTGGTTTAACATCGAAACAAAAATTACTAGGACAGCTTATTATTGCAATTGCGTTCTTTTTAATTGGAAAAGGGCAAGCATTTCACACATACATTATGATTCCAGGGACGGATGTTAAGTTTGAACTAAGCTGGGCGTATTTTGTTCTTGTATTATTTATGCTTATTGGTGGGTCGAATGCAGTTAACTTAACTGATGGTTTAGATGGTTTATTATCGGGAACAGCCGCTATTGCATTTGGAGCGTTTAGTATTATTGCTGTGGCACAAGAGCAATTCGGAGTAGCAATATTCTGTATGGCAGTTGTAGGAGCTGTACTTGGATTTTTAGTATTCAATGCGAATCCAGCGAAAGTATTTATGGGAGATACGGGTTCCTTAGCTTTAGGTGGAGCGATCGCAGCTGTAGCAATTTTACTAAAACAAGAATTGTTACTTGTAATTATTGGTGGAGTATTCGTAATGGAAACTTTATCTGTTATTATTCAAGTCATTTCGTTTAAAACAACCGGAAAGCGTGTCTTTAAAATGAGTCCATTACACCATCATTATGAATTATGTGGTTGGTCAGAATGGCGCGTCGTTGTGACGTTTTGGTCTGTAGGATTTTTATTAGCTATGTTAGGAATTTATATCGGGGTGTGGATGTAATTGAAAACTGTAACTGAATTTCAAAATAAAAATATTCTTGTATTAGGCATTGCAAAAAGTGGTTATGCAGCAGCTACCTTGTTACAAAAATTAGGGGCAAATGTTATTGTAAATGACGGAAAGCCTTTAGCAGAAAATACGCTTGCTGCAGAATTACAAGCAAAAGGAATGGACGTTGTATGCGGGGGGCATCCTTTGGAATTATTAGAGAGAAATATTTCTCTTGTAGTAAAAAATCCAGGGATTCCGTATTCTAACCCAATATTAGTTGCTGCGAAAGAAAAGCAGATTCCAATCGTTACGGAAGTTGAATTAGCATACCGTATTTCAGAAGCGCCATTTGTTGGCATTACGGGGTCTAACGGTAAAACGACGACGACAATGCTTACGTTTGAAATGCTAAAAGAAGGACGAAAGCATCCTATTATTGCAGGGAACATAGGCACTGTAGCTTGTGAAGTAGCACAGGATGCAAAAGAGAATGAAGTTGTAGTTACAGAACTTTCATCGTTCCAACTGATGGGAGTAGAATCTTTCCAGCCTAAAATCGCTGTGTTTTTAAACTTATTTGAGGCCCACTTAGATTATCATGGGACGAAAAAAGAATATGGTTTAGCAAAAGCTAATATTTTTAAAAACCAAACAGAAAACGATTATAGTGTAATAAATGCAGATGATGCAGATGTGATGGCTTTATCTGCTTATAGTAAAGGTCAAAAAATACTATTCTCGACAGCGAAAGAAAATGAAGATGGTGCGTGTATAAAGGATAACGCTCTTTATTTCAAAGGTGAAAAAGTTGTTGAAGTAAGCGATATTGTTTTACCTGGTCAGCATAATTTAGAGAATATTTTAGCTGCGATGAGTATTGCGAAACTATTAGGTGTTTCTAATGAAGCTATTACGGTTGTGTTAAAACGTTTTACAGGTGTAAAACATCGATTAGAATATGTAACAACTATTAACAACCGTAAGTTTTATAATGACTCAAAAGCGACGAATATGTTAGCGACTGAGAAAGCTTTATCTGCGTTTACACAACCAATTGTGTTATTAGCAGGTGGGCTTGATCGTGGAAATGAATTCGATGATTTAATTCCATATTTCAAAAATGTAAAAGCGCTTGTAACATTTGGACAAACAGCACCAAAATTAGTAAGAGCAGCAGAAAAAGTGGGATTAGATATAATTGAAAGTGTCGACACTTTAGATGAAGCAGTAGTGAAAGCTTACGCTCATTCTACGGAGGGCGATGTAATTCTTCTTTCCCCAGCATGTGCAAGCTGGGATCAATTTAAAACATTTGAAGAAAGAGGAGACATTTTTATACAAGCTGTGCATAAACTTATATAAAGTAAATCAAAACATCAGTAGGCTAACACCTGCTGATGTTTTGTTACATAGGGCAAAAGATTCTGCCTAAAGAGGTGGTGTTCATGGCTAATGAAGAAGACGCCTGATTATATTCTTATTATCGTTACACTTGCGTTGTTAACAATCGGAATGATTATGGTTTATAGTGCGAGTGCGGTTTGGGCCTCTTATAAAATGGGTGATTCATTCTTTTTTGCAAAAAGACAATTGTTGTTTGCGAGTATTGGTGTAGTGGCTATGTTTTTTATCATGAAAATTGATTATTGGGTGTGGCGGACATATTCAAAAGTAATTTTGCTAGTTTGTTTCGTTCTTCTCATTCTCGTTCTAATTCCAGGAGTAGGTCTTGTCCGTGGGGGAGCACGAAGTTGGATTGGAATCGGTGCATTTTCCATTCAACCGTCAGAGTTTATGAAATTCGCGATGATTATTTTTTTAGCGAAATTTTTAGCGGAACGACAAAAGTTAATTACATCGTTTAAACGTGGATTACTACCTGCTCTTAGTTTTGTATTTCTTGCTTTTGGGATGATTATGTTACAGCCAGATCTTGGTACGGGAACGGTAATGGTTGGGACATGTATTATTATGATATTTATCTCGGGAGCAAGGGTCTTTCATTTTGCAATGTTTGGTTTGCTTGGTGTAGCAGGATTTGTAGGGTTAATTGCATCAGCACCATATCGAATGAAACGCATCACATCATATTTAGATCCGTGGTCAGATCCGCTCGGAAGTGGATTTCAAATTATTCAATCGTTACTCGCAATTGGACCTGGTGGTTTATTTGGGCTTGGACTTGGGCAAAGTAGACAAAAATTTCTTTATTTACCTGAACCACAAACAGACTTTATATTTGCAATTTTATCCGAGGAATTAGGTTTTATTGGCGGTTCATTTGTGTTATTATTATTTAGTCTATTACTATGGCGCGGGATTCGTATAGCATTAGGAGCGCCAGATTTATATGGTACGTTTTTAGCAGTAGGTATTGTGGCGATGATTGCGATTCAAGTAATGATTAATGTTGGTGTTGTAACGGGACTAATGCCTGTTACGGGTATTACTTTGCCATTTTTAAGTTATGGTGGATCAAGTTTGACCTTAATGTTAATGGCAGTAGGTGTATTATTGAATATAAGTCGCCATTCTCGCTATTAAACCCTGTTTAAAAGACAGGGTTTTTCGTATGTGTGGAAAATACAATATGTATATGGAAATAAATACAATTGAATAAGAACAGGGAAGTGGAGGAATTAGTAGTGCGAGTATTAGTAAGTGGTGGGGGTACTGGAGGCCATATTTATCCAGCTCTTGCTTTAATTAGAGAAATAAAAAAATTAAATCCGGAAGCAAGATTTTTATACATTGGTACAGAAAATGGATTAGAGAGTACCATCGTTCCAAAAGCTGGTATTCCGTTCCAATCTATTGTTATAAGTGGATTTAAACGAAAAATATCGTTAGATAATGTGAAAACGGTTATGCGTTTTCTAAAGGGTGTACAAGATAGTAAACGATATATTCGTCGTTTTAATCCGGATATAGTGATTGGAACGGGTGGATACGTATGTGGACCTGTTGTATATGCGGCAGCAAAACTAGGTATTCCAACTATTGTACATGAACAAAATAGTGTACCAGGTGTAACGAATAAATTTTTAAGTCGTTACGTTGATAAAGTTGCGGTTTGTTTTGAAGCAGCTACAGAACATTTTCCACAGTCAAAAGTGGTAATGACAGGTAATCCGCGAGCATCAGAGGTAATGGATCAAAACGGAATGAAAGGGAAACGTTCAGTTGGTCTATCTCTTCCTAAAAAGTCCGTACTTATTTTTGGGGGAAGTCGCGGAGCTAGACCGATTAACGATGCTTTCGTAGAAGCAATTGAACAGTTTGGAAATAAAAGTTACGAAGTATTGTACGTAACAGGTGAAGTGCATTATGACAAAGTGATGGATGCTGTGAAGGAAAAAGGCAATCCGAATAATGTTATTATTAAACCTTTCATTCATAATATGCCAGAGGTACTAACTGGCGTTGATCTTGTTGTTTCAAGAGCCGGAGCAACAACACTTGCAGAATTAACAGCATTAGGTAAGCCGAGTGTGTTAATTCCGAGTCCGTACGTAACAAATAACCATCAGGAGAAGAATGCACTTTCAGTTGTTGATAAAGGAGCGGCGAAAATGTTACTTGAAAAAGAATTAACAGCTGAAACGCTTATTCGTGATATTGATGAGATTTTATTAGATACACAAACATTACAAAATATGAAGCTAGCTGCTAAGCAACTAGGTATTCCTGATGCAGCAAATAAGTTGTATGGAGTAATGAATAAGCTTGTGAAAAAATAACGTTAGGTGAACGCCCTGCATATTACTGTAATAAGGAAACTTAATATTGGGGGAGAGCGTCTATGGAACAATTAGTAAATGAGCTTATAGAAGCAAATGTTGGTCGCGTGTTAGTTAACGAGCCGTTAGCACGTTATACAACTATGAAGATAGGTGGACCAGCTGATATTTTAATTGTGCCAAAGCATGTTGCCGGTATTGAGAAAATATTGCAGTTAGTAAAGAAATATAAAATAAAGTGGACTGTAATTGGTCGAGGTTCAAACCTTCTTGTATCTGATAAAGGGATAGAAGGCGTTGTTATTCGTTTAGGAGAAGGATTAGACCACTTAGAGGTCGAAAAACATAGGGTAAGAGTTGGTGGCGGATATCCCCTTATTAAATTGTCAACATTACTTAGTCGCCAAGGGTTGGCTGGATTGGAATTTGCAAGTGGTATTCCAGGGAGTGTCGGTGGTGCAGTGTATATGAATGCTGGAGCACATAAATCAGACATATCAAACATATTGTCAAAGGCTCTAATTCTATTTGAAAACGGAACAATTGAATGGTTAACGAATAGAGGAATGGAGTTTTCATATCGTACATCTGTATTGCAAACGAAACGTCCTGGTATTGTTTTGGAGGCGGAGTTTCAATTACAGGTAGGAGAGCGTGAGAAAATCGTAAGAAACATGCAAAAGAATAAAGATTACCGCCGTGAAACACAACCGTGGAATCATCCTTGTGCTGGAAGTGTGTTTCGGAATCCAATCCCGTATTTTGCAGGAGATTTAGTAGAGAAAGCTGGGCTTCGTGGCTATCAAATAGGTGGAGCTCAAATTTCTGAAATGCATGGGAATTTTATTATTAATACTGGGGGAGCCTCAGCGCAAGATGTATTAGATTTGATTTCATTAATAAAGCATACAATTAAGGATAAATTTGGTGTAGAAATGCACACAGAAGTAGAAATCATTGGAAGATAACGGTTATTCATTCCGCTCATTATCATTTATGTTATAATAAGAAGATAAGAACGGCATGAGGAACATGCCGTTCTTTATGTTACATAGGGGGATCGTACATGAAAAATAGTAAAGTGATTAAACTACAAGATCGTGTACCAAAATTAAAAAATCAAAAGAAAAAAAACAAAAAAAATGTTAATCATCGGTTGATTTTATACATATCAATTTTATTTTTATTAGTACTCTTTTTAATTTATTTTCGGTCTCCGCTTAGTAATATAAAAAAGATAAGTGTGTATGGAAATCATTATATGACAGATGACCAAGTAATGAAGGAATCAGGTGTGACATATGATACAAGTTATTTCCGAGTGACAGCACATAAAGCGGAAGAAAATTTAACGAAACGAAAAGAAATTAAAGCAGTAAATGTAAAAAAACGTTTTCCAAACAAAATTGATGTTCATATTAAAGAATATGTAACGATTGGTTATATAAACAAAGATGGAAAATTACAACCGTTATTAGAAAATGGGAAAACACTTGATGTACTCCCGAATGGAAAACTTCCTGTTGCAGCACCAATTTTTGAACCTTTTAAAGAGGAGAAAATGAAGGGACTAATTGCTGAACTAGAAAAGTTAACTCCGACTATTTTAAGGTCTATTTCTGAAATTCGTTATTCACCGACGAATGCGAATGAAGACCATCTTACTTTATATATGAATGAAGGATATGAAGTGAGCACTACGATTCAAAATTTCGCAAAGCGTATGGAAACTTATCCACTTATTTTAAAAACAATTGAGCCAGGTAAGAAGGTGTTAATTGACTTAGAAGTAGGTGCATATACGAAAGAGTTAGGTGTAGAAGAAAAAAAAGAATAGAACGGTAGTATTCACTGCATTAATATAGAAAAAAGAGAAACGAATGTTCTATCATATGCATACGAATTTACTAGAATGGTTCATTTGATGAAAAATATGTAAAAATTCTTAGATTCATACTAGGATTGGTACAAGTTTCACTTTTCTATGAGTACATCTTAGTGTAGACTTATACTTGGCGGTAATTTTTACACTTGAAATAAAATTATTTCAAGATAAGCAGTTCTTCACAGGTTACTGCGATATTCTTAAATGAATGTTAAATAAAAATAAGAAAAATATAGGGTTAAAAAAGGGAAACGTATAAAGACGTTGAATATTTTTCTTATAAATAGTAAAGTTGCGATTGTTGTTCCATATATTGAGTTGTATGGTATAAATAAAGAAGGAGGTGCCAAAGAATGAACAGCAATGAAATATATGTTAGTCTTGACATCGGTACATCCAATGTTAAAGTCATCATTGGTGAAATGGTTAATGACAGCTTAAACATTATTGGTGTTGGAAATGTAAAATCGAATGGTTTAAAGAAGGGATCGATAGTCGATATAGATGAGACTGTTCGATCAATTAAAAAAGCAATTGAACAAGCTGAGCGCATGGTGGGAATCCACATTGAGCAAGTTGTAGTAGGTGTCAATGCAAACCAGGTACAGCTACTTCCTTGTCATGGAGTAGTCGCTGTTTCAAATGAAGATCGTGAAATCGGGAATGAAGATGTCTTACGCGTTCTAGATGCAGCACAAGTTGTGTCAATTGCTCCAGAACGTGAGTTTATTGATGTGGTACCTCGACAGTTCATCGTAGACGGTCTTGACGAGATTAACGATCCACGTGGAATGATCGGTGTAAGATTAGAAATGGAAGGTACACTTATTACAGGATCGAGAACCTTACTACATAACTTACTTCGTTGTGTAGAAAAAGCAGGTCTTGAAATTGTTGATATTTGTCTTCAACCTTTAGCGGCTGCAACAGTTGCTATATCTTCGGATGAAAAAAATAGAGGAGTAGCCCTTGTTGATATGGGGGGAGGATCTACGACTTTATCTATTTTTAAAGATGGAGAGTTACAAGCGACAAGCGTATTACCATTAGGTGGAGACCATATAACGAAGGATATTGCGATTGGGTTGAAAACTTCAACAGAAAATGCAGATCAAATTAAGTTGAAATATGGACATGCTTTTTATGATACAGCATCGGAAGAAGAAATGTTTACGGTTCCTATTATGGGAAGCGATCAAACAGAACAATATTCTCAGTTGGAGTTATCGGATATTATCGAGGCTCGTGTAGAGGAAATTTTAATGTTTGTTCAAGATGAAGTACGTAAGTTAGGAGTAAAGCAAGTAGCTTCTGGGTATGTACTAACTGGTGGAATAGCTTCTATGCCAGGTGTTCTTGATCTTGCATATGATATTTTACATGAAAATGTTCGTGTAGCAACTCCTGACTATATTGGTGTGCGTGAGCCCCAATATACAAGTGGAGTTGGATTAATTAAACATTCATATCAAAAAGCTAAATTACGTGGGAAAAATGTGCAGGAAAAGCAAGAACATTTTGAACCAGTACCAGCACCAGCACCAATGCCGGTACAACAACAACCTGCGAAACAAAAAACCCGTAATCAAAACAATAATAATCAAAATGATGACCGTATGATGTCAAAAGTAAAACGTGTATTCCGTTATTTATGGGATTAAAATTGGACACGAAAAATGAGGTTCTAGGGGGATTTCGACATGTTAGAGTTTGATACTACTCAAGATCAATTAGCGAATATAAAAGTTATCGGTGTCGGCGGTGGCGGAAACAATGCTGTAAACCGTATGATTGAGCACGGTGTACAAGGTGTTGACTTTATCGCTGTGAATACTGATGCACAAGCGTTAAATCTATCAAAAGCTGAAACAAAAATGCAAATTGGTGGAAAATTAACGCGTGGACTTGGTGCAGGCGCAAACCCTGAAGTAGGGAAAAAAGCGGCAGAAGAAAGTAAAGAACAGATCCAAGAAGCACTTCGTGGTGCAGATATGGTATTCGTAACTGCTGGTATGGGCGGCGGAACTGGAACTGGTGCAGCTCCAGTTGTTGCTCAAGTTGCAAAAGAACTAGGTGCATTAACAGTTGGTGTTGTAACACGTCCATTTACGTTTGAAGGACGTAAGCGTGCAACACAAGCTGCGTCTGGTATTGCGGCATTTAAAGAAAATGTAGATACACTTATTGTAATTCCAAACGATCGCTTATTAGAGATTGTTGATAAAAATACGCCAATGTTAGAAGCGTTCCGTGAAGCAGATAACGTATTACGTCAAGGTGTACAAGGTATTTCTGATTTAATTGCTACACCAGGTCTAATTAACTTAGACTTCGCAGACGTAAAAACAATTATGTCTAATAGAGGTTCTGCTTTAATGGGTATCGGTTCTGGTAATGGGGAAAATCGTGCTGCTGAAGCTGCGAAAAAAGCGATTTCTAGTCCATTACTAGAAACATCTATTGATGGAGCTCAAGGTGTTATTATGAATATTACGGGTGGAGCTAACTTAAGCTTATACGAAGTACAAGAAGCAGCAGACATTGTAGCTTCAGCTTCGGATCCAGAAGTAAATATGATCTTCGGTTCTGTTATTAATGAAGGATTAAAAGATGATATCATTGTAACTGTAATTGCAACTGGTTTTGATGATAGTATTGCAACTCAACCACCAAAACCAATGATTCGTCCGAATGCGAATCACGCGCAACAACAGCAACAACCAGTAGCTCAGCCTTCAAAACAACGTGAAGTAAAACGTGAAATGAAGCGTGAAGAGCCGGTTGTACATGAGCGTCATTCAGATTCAGATGATATCGATATTCCAGCATTTTTACGTAACCGTCGTAGACGATAAAAAAAGGGGCATTCATGCTCCTTTTTTGTTTCTGAATGGAAAAGACCTGCTAAGCAGGTCTTTTTTTATTTTGTATATTTAAATTTATCTCGCATTAACGGCCGTAAAAGCTCGGTTTATGTGGGTTAAAAGGAACCGATTCTACTGATTAAAATTGCGCGTTAAAGTTGTAGTACAGGATTTTTAATTTTCGTTACATATAGTTCAGCCCATCTGTCGGTAAAAAATAAAAACATATCATTCTATGAAACTATACTTTTATTTTTTACCGACAGATTATGTCTAGAAATCACAAAATAACAAAAAAACACCTCCGCAAATTGACACACTTTCCCATTGGATATGCATTATACTAGTCTCAACTTAAAAAAAGAGGTGAATTGTTTGGTTGTTTACGCCGACGTTGTTTGGTTGTTAAACGCCTGCATTGATTTTCTTTTACTTTTATTAACAGCTACCGTGTTAAAAAAGAAGATCAAAAGATGGAGGCTTGTGTTAGGGGCATTTATAGGTTCCACCATTGTTATTTTTGCCTTTACTCCTTTTGCTTCTATGATGACACATCCGATTATGAAACTACTGTACTCGTTACTTATTGTGTATACAGCCTTTGGGTTTACAACGTTTAGAAATTATACACAAACTGTTTTTACTTTTTACTTTGTCACTTTTATGGTTGGTGGAGGATTAATGGGAACTCATTTCTTTTTGCAAACGAATGAGATGGTAAATGGATTGGTTCAATCTCAATCGATTTCTTACGGTGATCCAATTAGTTGGTTGTTTGTTATTTTAGGTTTTCCAGTAATTTATTATTTTTCTAAAAAGCGTATTGAAAGCGTAGAAATCACGAAAATACACTATGACCAAATCGTGAAAGTGAAAATTCAATTAGCTGAAGAAGAATTGGAACTAGCAGGTTTAATTGACAGTGGGAATCAACTTTACGACCCGTTAACAAAAACACCCGTAATGATTATGCATATTTCATCATTAGAACATTGTTTGCCATCTTGGTTAACAGAACAAATTTATTCCAAAACAGAAATTCCTCAAATACCAGAAAAAGATTCTGGATGGGCGACAAAATTACGCTTAATTCCTTTCCGAGCAGTAGGAGTAGAGAGTCAATTTTTGTGGGCAATTAAGCCTGATAGTGTGCAAGTTGATCATGAAGGTAGTTCAATCGTTGTAAACAAAGTATTGATTGGGTTAAATACACAACAACTGTCTACCAACGGAGAGTATCAATGCATTGTACATCCAAAAATGTTGATTTCGCAAAAAATGGTAATTGCTTAATTATGAGAGGCGGGATAATATGATGAAATTAAAATTTTATTTAGTATACCTTTGGTATAAAGTATTGCTGAAACTAGGAATTAAGACCGATGAAATTTATTATATTGGTGGAAGTGAAGCGTTGCCACCGCCGTTAACGAAAGAAGAAGAAGAAGTTCTTTTGAATAAATTGCCAAAAGGCGATCAAGCGGCAAGGTCATTACTTATTGAACGCAACTTACGGCTAGTTGTATATATAGCAAGGAAATTTGAAAATACAGGGATAAATATTGAAGATTTAATCAGTATAGGAACAATTGGCCTTATTAAAGCGGTAAATACATTTAATCCAGAAAAGAAAATAAAATTAGCAACATATGCATCTCGTTGTATAGAAAATGAGATTTTAATGCATTTGCGCCGAAATAATAAAAATCGTTCGGAAGTGTCTTTTGATGAACCGCTTAACATTGATTGGGATGGGAATGAACTGTTGTTATCAGATGTATTAGGTACAGATGATGATATTATTACAAAAGATTTAGAGGCTACTGTAGATCGTCATCTTCTAATGAAAGCATTGCACCAATTAAATGATCGGGAAAAACAAATTATGGAGCTTCGATTTGGGCTTGCTGGAGAAGAGGAAAAGACGCAAAAAGATGTGGCGGATATGCTTGGGATTTCACAGTCATACATTTCACGTTTAGAAAAAAGAATCATAAAAAGGTTACGAAAAGAATTTAATAAAATGGTGTAAAGAATAAGACCAGCCTTTATGTAGGCTGGTCTTATTCTGTTTAGTTGTAGAAGAAGGGGGAATTAAAATGAAAAATGAAGAGAAAACCACATGCATAAAATCCCCTTCAAAGGAAATACTTTACACTGTACAGCAACTCCCGATAGGAGGGAACACTTTGACGAGAAACAAAGTAGAAATTTGCGGTGTTGATACAGCAAAACTTCCAGTACTAAAAAATGAAGAAATGCGTAAATTATTTCGTGAAATGCAAAGTGGAGAGATAAGCGCAAGAGAGAAATTAGTGAATGGAAACTTACGTCTTGTATTGAGCGTCATCCAAAGATTTAATAACAGAGGAGAATATGTTGACGATTTATTTCAAGTTGGTTGCATCGGACTTATGAAATCCATTGATAACTTTGATTTAGGCCAAAATGTAAAATTTTCAACGTATGCTGTGCCGATGATTATTGGAGAAATACGCAGATATTTGCGTGACAACAATCCGATTCGCGTATCTCGCTCGTTACGAGATATTGCGTATAAAGCGTTGCAAGTAAGAGAAAAATTGATCGCAGAAAATTCAAAAGAACCAACAGCAATGGATATTGCAAAAGTGCTAGAAGTGACTCACGAAGAGATTGTATTTGCTTTAGATGCGATTCAAGATCCAGTGTCATTATTTGAGCCGATTTATAACGATGGGGGAGATCCTATCTTTGTTATGGATCAATTAAGTGATGAAAAACAAAAGGACGAGCAGTGGGTTGAAGAGTTAGCGCTGAAAGAAGGCATGAAGCGTTTAAATGATCGTGAAAAGATGATTATTCGAAAACGGTTCTTTCAAGGAAAAACACAAATGGAAGTTGCAGAAGAAATCGGGATTTCTCAAGCTCAAGTATCACGCTTAGAGAAATCGGCTATTAAACAAATGAATAAAACGATTCAAGGATAAGGTCTCACCATTTATGGTGAGGCCTTTTTATATGTACTATTATAGTTTGCGTTCATAGCAATGAGGTCGTGTTCATATAATGAAAATAATATGAACCTTAGTAGCGGTTACTTCCTGTTAATATGAAATACAGTAGTCTGTGTACTTCCAATTCGCCATATAAGGGAGAGGATGAGAGTGATACGGATTTCAGAGTTACAGATGAAGGATGTTATAAATATTTCAGATGGGAAAAGGCTTGGAAATATTGGAGATATTGAGATTGATATCGATACAGGGAAGATTTGCTCTATTATTATTTCCAAACAGGCACGTATGCTTGGGATTTTTGGGAAAGACGTAGAAATTATAGTTCCTTGGGAGGAAGTTATGAAAATCGGGGAAGATGTCATACTTGTAAGAGTAAATCCTGTTAATTCTGTAACAGAATCAATACAAACAACGACAATTTCATAAAGAATATTACAAATTCCTCTTTTTTTTCTGTTGGTATTATGAAAAAATAAAAGTATGGTAAAATAGACAGGAAGTACCATGCTTTTTTCTGTTATTTTAATTAAAAAGGAGCCGCTTTATGAGAGAACCATTTAAATATGTGGACGGTATACTGTATTTACAAGCGTGGAAAGAACTTGGAAACATTACTGCTGGATTTACGACAAAAGATGGTGGGATAAGTACGGGCTCCTTTCATGCGATGAATTTAGGATTACATGTGAATGATATCGTGGAGAACGTTCATGAAAACAGACGCATTTTAGCAAATAAGTTACAAAAACCATTGGAAAACTGGATTTGCTCTGAACAAGTTCATGATCACCAGGTTGAAAAAGTAGGACAACAAGAAAAAGGAAGTGGCGTCTATTCATATGAGGATGGCATTTCAAAAACAGATGGCATTTATACGACTAATAACGATGTTCTTTTAACGTCTTGTTACGCGGATTGTGTCCCACTCTATTTTTATGCACCATCACATGGTATGATAGGACTTGCGCATGCTGGGTGGAAAGGGACTGTAAAAGAGATTGCAAATGAAATGATTCAAAAATGGAGTGCAGAAGGGATTTCAAGTGATGAAATTCATGTTGCAATTGGACCGGCAATCGGATCTTGTTGTTATGTTGTTGATGATAGAGTGTTAACAGCGGCACAGCAAGTAGTAAACGGTTCTGTCCCATATAAAAAAATTTCTGATGGACAGTACGCAATTAATTTAAAAGAAATTAATCGTATATTATGTGTACAAGCAGGCATAAAAGAAGAGCATATTGTAATGTCATCTCTTTGTACAAGCTGTGAAGAACAACTATTTTTCTCTCATCGTCGTGATCAAGGGAAGACAGGGAGAATGTTGAGTTTCATAGGTTTTAAGGAGGAAGAAAACAAGTGACAGTACAAGAAAATTTAATAATTGTAAACGAAGCTATTAAAGAATCTTGCACACGAGCTGGACGTTCGTTGCAAGATATTAAACTTGTTGCAGTTACAAAAACTGTAGGGATTGAAAAAACAAACGAAGTAATGGAAGCTGGAATTATCGATTTAGGTGAAAATAGAAATGAAGGTTTCTTACAGAAATACGAGCATTTTGGCTCAAAAGTTAATTGGCACTTTATTGGCTCATTACAAACGAGAAAAGTAAAAGAAATCATTAATGAAATTGATTATTTACATTCGTTAGATCGTCTTTCTCTGGCGAAAGAAATTCAGAAACGTGCTGATAAGAAAGTGAAATGCTTTATTCAAGTGAAAACCTCATCTGAAGAATCAAAGCAAGGATTGGCAATAGAAGAAACAGTTTCTTTTATTCAAAGTTTGCAAGAATTGGATAAGATTGAAGTGGTTGGACTAATGACGATGGCGCCATTTACAGAAGAAGAGGAAGAAGTTCGTCGCTGCTTTAAGGACTTGCGCAAGCTACAAATAGAGGTGCAGGAGCTAAATCTATTACATGCGCCATGTAAAGAATTATCAATGGGAATGTCCAATGATTACACGATTGCAATTGAAGAAGGTGCTACATATATTCGTTTGGGAACGATTTTAGTAGGAAAAGCGTAAAAGGAAGGAGAATCTTATTATGAGTTGGTCAAAAGTAAAATACTTCTTTTTTGATACACCAGAAGAAAAAGAAGCAGCTCAATATAGCTATGAAAAGGAGCAAACGGATATGAAGAAGCAGCAAGATCCGCCGGAACAACAAGATGTTACGTTTCCGAAAGCACAACCGAAACAAAATGTTGTGAGCATTGAAACGGCAAAGCAATCTTCAAAAGTTGTTTTATTAGAACCACGCACGTATTCGGAAGCGCAAGGTATTGCGGACCATTTGAAAGGTAGACGAGCTGTTGTAATTAATTTGCAAAGAATGTCTACTGATCAAGCAGTACGTATCGTTGACTTTTTAAGTGGTACTGTATACGCTATAGGCGGGGACATTCAAAAAATAGGTCCGAAAACATTTATGTGTACACCTGAAAATGTAGATATTGTTGGTGCAATTTCAGAATTATTCGGCGAAGAAGAAGAAACAAATATAAAGAGGTGGTAATACGCCATGACAACCGTTTTAAATGTTTTACTTACTGCTATCGAGATTTACTCGTGGGCACTTATCATTTACATCCTCCTATCATGGTTTCCTGGTGCAAAGGAATCAACTTTTGGAGATTTTCTTGCACGTATTTGTGAACCGTATTTAGAACCATTTCGCAGATTTATTCCGCCGTTTGGTATGATTGATATCTCTCCACTCGTTGCGATTTTTGCGTTAAAACTTGCTAAAAGTGGTTTGTTCAGTTTGTTCAGCTATTTCTTGTAATAAGAGGCTAAATACATGAGCATTTACGAACATTTCAGACCTGATGAAGAGGTCTTTGTAGATAAAGTGCTAGAGTGGAAGCGAGCAGCAGAGTACCATCAAGTGAAACTAACAGATTTCCTTGATCCAAGACAGCAACAAATTGTTTCTATGGTAATTGGACAAGGAGATGTTGCTGTGCAATTTGATGGTGCAACGCCTTACGCAGAGCGTAGAAGAGCACTTATTTATCCAGACTATCTAGAATTAAATGAAGAAGAATTTCAAGTAGAAGTATTAGAAATTGACTATCCTTCCAAGTTTTATACGCTAGAACATAGGCAAATATTAGGTACATTTATGTCACTTGGTTTAACGAGAGAAAAATGTGGTGATATTTTGCTTCAAGAAAATCGTGCCCAAATTGTAGTTGCGAAAGAAATCGTATCTTACATTGAGATGAACTTACAAGCAATAGGGAAAGTAAAAGTCTCCTTATCAGCAGTACAAGGAGAACAAATTCTACAGACTCATGAAACGTGGGGAGAGAAATCTGGAACGGTTTCTTCACTTCGCTTAGATGTTATGTTGGCTGAAATGTTACATATATCCAGACAGAAAGTGCAACCTTTCATAAAAAATGGTTTAGTAAAAGTCAATTGGAAAACAGTAGAGCAAACTTCTTATGAATGTTATCCAGGAGATGTGTTTTCGGTGAGAGGATATGGGCGAAGTAAATTGTTTTCTGTAGAAGGTAGAACAAAACGCGACAAATGGAGAATTTTGTATGGTATACTAAAATGATTGGTTTTTTAGAAGGAAATCCTCCTATTTTGTCGAAGAAAAGATATAATTGAAAGAGGAAATTTAGATAACTACTTGGAGGTGGCGTTGTGCCGTTAACACCATTAGATATTCATAACAAAGAATTTGGTCGCGGATTCCGTGGCTATGATGAAGATCAAGTAAATGAGTTTCTTGATCAAATTATCAAAGATTATGAATTAGTCATTCGTGAGAAAAAAGCTTTAGAAGAAAAAGTTGCGCAATTAGAAGGAAAGTTAGATCATTTTTCTAACATTGAAGATACGTTAAACAAATCTATCGTTGTTGCACAAGAAGCAGCGGAAGAAGTAAAACGTAATGCACAAAAAGAAGCGAAATTAATCGTACGTGAAGCTGAAAAAAATGCAGATCGTATCATTAACGAAGCTTTAGTAAAATCAAGAAAAGTTGCTTTTGATATTGAAGAGCTAAAGAAACAAGCGAAAGTATTCCGAACTCGTTTCCGTATGTTATTAGAGACACAGCTTGAAATGCTAAACAACGATGATTGGGATAAACTAATTGAGTTAGAAGACGAAGTAGATGAGCTGTTGAAAAAAGAAGAAACAGTGTAAGCTTGACGTTTTTCTCATTATTACATATAATTTTAAACAACATATTTATTAAGAAAAACGAAGATAGGGATAAGTACCTTTTCAAACCTTATATAGCGAACTGAGGACGGTGTAAGCTCAGGATAAGGAGATTAGTGGGAATATCACCCTGGAGTTCCGCGCTGAACAAATAGAGTAAGCGTAGGCGTGTATTCGCGTTAAGAATATAAAGAGGGTTTTATACATATGTATAGAATCTACTAGGGTGGTACCGCGGGAGACTTTCTCGTCCCTTTTTGGGATGAGAAGGTCTCTTTTTTATTCCGTTTTTTAAGTATTTCTTTTATACATGTAAGGAGGAATTGAGCATGGAGTACAAAAATACATTACTGATGCCAAAAACAGAGTTCCCAATGCGTGGGAATTTACCAAAACGTGAGCCTGCAATGCAAGAAAAATGGGCTGAAATGAATATTTATGAAAAAGTACAAGAACATACAAAAGGCCGTCCTTTATTTGTGTTGCATGATGGACCTCCATATGCGAATGGTGACATTCATATGGGACATGCATTAAATAAAGTGTTAAAAGACTTTATTGTTCGCTATAAGTCAATGACTGGTTTCAGTGCACCATATGTTCCAGGTTGGGATACGCACGGTTTACCAATCGAACAAGCGTTAACGAATAAAGGTGTAAAACGTAAAGAAATGACAGTTGCTGAGTTCCGTAAGTTATGTGCAGAGTATGCATATGAACAAGTAGAACGTCAACGTGAACAATTTAAGCGCCTAGGTGTACGTGCAGATTGGGATAATCCATATATTACTTTAGAGCCAGCTTATGAAGCACAACAAATTAAAGTGTTTGGTGATATGGCGAAAAAAGGTTACATCTATAAAGGGCAAAAACCAGTTTACTGGTCTCCAACAAGTGAGTCTGCTTTAGCAGAAGCTGAAATTGAATACCAAGATAAAAAATCAGCATCTATTTATGTAGCGTTCCCTGTAAAAGACGGAAAGAACGTATTAGAAGGTGATGAGAAATTTATCATTTGGACAACAACTCCTTGGACATTACCTGCGAACTTAGGTATTTCTGTTCATCCAGAGCTTGAATATAGCATTGTAAAAGTAAATGATGAGAAATATATTATCGCTTCTGAATTATTTGAGACAGTTGCAAAAACGTTAGAGTGGGAAAATGCTGAAGTTGTGAAAACGGTAAAAGGTAGCGAACTTGAGTATACAGTTGCAAAACACCCATTCTACGAGCGTGATTCATTAGTTATGCTAGGAGATCACGTAACAACAGATGCAGGTACAGGTTGTGTTCATACAGCACCAGGACATGGGGAAGATGACTTCGTTGTTGGTAAAAAGTATGGATTAGAAGTACTTTGCCCAGTTGATGATAAAGGTGTATTAACAAATGAAGCACCTGGATTTGAAGGCTTATTCTATGATAAAGCTAACAAGCCAATTACAGAAAAATTAGAAGAAGTAGGCGCGTTACTGAAACTAACATTCATTACGCATTCATACCCACATGATTGGAGAACGAAAAAACCAATTATTTTCCGTGCGACAGCACAGTGGTTTGCATCTATTGAAGCATTCCGTAAAGAGTTATTAGAAGCTGTTGCGGAAACGAAATGGGTACCAGCATGGGGCGAAACTCGTCTTCATAACATGGTTCGTGACCGTGGTGACTGGTGTATTTCTCGTCAGCGTGCATGGGGTGTGCCAATTCCTGTATTCTATGCTGAGAATGGTGATCCAATTATTACAGATGAAACAATTAACCATGTAGCAGATTTATTCCGTGAACACGGTTCTAACGTATGGTTTGAGCGTGAAGCGAAAGATTTATTACCAGAAGGATTTACACATCCAGGTAGCCCAAATGGTGAATTCCGTAAAGAAACAGATATCATGGATGTATGGTTCGACTCAGGTTCATCTCACCAAGCGGTATTAGAAGAGCGCGATGACTTACAACGTCCAGCTGATTTATATTTAGAAGGATCTGACCAATATCGTGGTTGGTTTAACTCTTCATTATCAACAGCGGTTGCTGTAACAGGTAAAGCTCCATATAAAGGCGTACTAAGCCATGGTTTCGTACTAGATGGTGAAGGACGTAAAATGAGTAAGTCGATTGGAAACATCGTCGTACCGAAGAAAATTATGGATCAATTAGGCGGAGATATTTTACGTTTATGGGTATCATCTGTTGACTATCAATCTGACGTACGTATTTCAGATGATATTTTAAAACAAGTAGCAGAAGTGTATCGTAAAATCCGTAACACATTCCGTTTCTTATTAGGCAACTTAGATGACTTTAAGCCAAGTGAAAACACAGTAGCGGTAGCTGAACTTCGTGAAGTAGATCGTTACATGTTAGTGAAGTTAAATGACTTAATTACAAAAGTAAAAGAAGCATATGAAACATATGACTTTGCTGCTGTATATCATGCTATTCACAACTTCTGTACAATTGATCTAAGTTCATTCTACTTAGACTTTGCAAAAGACATTTTATACATTGAAGGTGCAAATCACGCGGATCGTCGTGCAATTCAAACTGTATTATATGACGTTCTTGTTGCATTAACGAAACTTGTAACACCAATCTTACCTCATACAGCTGATGAAGTATGGCCATATGTTCCAGGTGTAACAGAAGAAAGCGTACAGTTAACTAACATGCCGGAAGCTACAGAAGTAGAGGGTTCGGAAGCGTTAAAAGCGAAATGGGATGCATTTATGACATTACGTGATGACGTATTAAAAGCGTTAGAAGTAGCTCGTAATGAGAAAGTAATTGGTAAGTCATTAAATGCGAGCATTACCCTTTATCCAACTGCAGAAATGAAAGTAATGTTAGAGTCTATTAGCGAAGACTTGAAGCAATTATTCATCGTTTCTGAATATAAACTTGGTGGTATGATGGAAGAAGCTCCAGCAGATGCGCCTAAGTATGAGCATACAGCGGTTGTCGTTTCTCAAGCAACTGGTGAAACATGCGAACGTTGTTGGGTAGTTTCAGAAACAATTGGTAAAGATGCTGAACATGAAACATTATGTGAGCGTTGTGCATCAGTTGTTAAAGAAAACTATGTAAAATAATAAAAAAACTGACTGCTATTGATGCAGTCAGTTTTTTTATTGATGGTATATCGAAATAACTTTCAGGCTCTTTCCTGTGAAGGAAAAATGTGTGTGAGGTAAGCAAATAAATTTCGGACACACTAACTGTACATTACAGCTAGGAGGAATGTACACGTGAATGAAATTTACATGGAAATAAAAGAAGAATTGCAATTGATGAGAAAAGAGTTGCAAGAGAGACTAGCTAAAGAAGTAATGCACAAATATGATGCTGAGTTCAGCCAAGAGCTTGGATATGAAATTAAGGAAGAGATAAAGAAAAAATTGCTATTACATGATATAAAAGAGGACTTAAAGGATGTAGAACGCGCATTATTTAAAATGGAAATAGATATGTACGGTATTTGTGAAGAGACGGGGAGAGTAATTTCGACAAAGCAAATGAAAACAATGCCGACTGCCCGTACGATTCATGAATTTTTCTATGAAAAGGTAAATGTATGAATACGCACAACGATATTATATTACCTTTTTTTAATTTATTTTATTCTTCTATAAAGGTTCATTGTGAAAAGGTAGCAGCTATGCTAAAATTTTGAGGTACACTGTCTTTGTGGGGGAAATGAAAATGATATATTATGTAATAGCATTATTTGTCATTGCCATCGATCAAATATCGAAGTGGCTAATTGTAAAGAACATGGAATTGGGTATGAGCATTCCGATAATCGATAATGTATTATACATAACATCACATCGAAATAGAGGAGCTGCCTGGGGGATTTTAGAAAATAAAATGTGGTTTTTCTACATTATTACGGTTGTCTTTGTAGTATTTATCGTAATGTATATGAAAAAATATGCAAAAACAGACAAGCTTCTAGGAATTTCATTAGGTCTAATTTTAGGTGGAGCAATTGGTAACTTTATTGATCGTGTATTTAGACAAGAAGTAGTGGATTTTATTCACGTGTATATTTTCTCGTACAACTATCCAGTATTCAATGTAGCTGATTCAGCGTTATGTATTGGTGTTGTATTAATTATTATTCAAACATTATTAGAAGGCAAGAAAACGAAGGAGTAATTGAATGAGTGAAGTAGTACAGGTAACAGTTGCAGAAGAACAAAAAAGTGAGCGAATCGATAAATTCGTTGCAGAAATTAACAGTGAATGGTCACGTTCACAAGTACAGCAATGGATTAAAGATGATGTTGTAACAGTGAATGGGAAATCGGTAAAAGTAAATTATAAAGTTAAAGAAAATGATGAAATTACAGTAACGATTCCTGATCCGGAAGAGTTAGATATTCAAGCGGAAGATATGAACTTAGAAATTTATTATGAAGATGCAGATGTACTTGTTGTAAATAAGCCACGTGGTATGGTTGTACATCCAGCACCAGGTCATACAAGTGGCACACTTGTGAATGGTCTTATGCATCATTGTACAGATTTATCAGGCATTAACGGTGTAATGCGTCCTGGTATCGTGCATCGTATTGATAAAGATACATCTGGCCTATTAATGGTTGCTAAAAATGATATGGCACACGAATCACTTGTAAATCAACTTGTAGCAAAAACAGTAACAAGACGTTACAAAGCGATTGTACACGGTGTTATTCCGCATGATAAGGGAACGATTGATGCTCCGATTGCTCGTGATAAGAAAGAACGTCAAAGTATGACAGTTGATGAAAATGGTAAGCATGCTGTTACGCATTTCCAAGTGTTAGAGCGTTTCAAAGATTTCACACTTGTAGAATGTCGCTTAGAAACAGGACGTACACACCAAATTCGTGTTCATATGAAATATATTGGCTATCCACTTGCAGGAGATCCAAAGTATGGACCAAAGAAAACATTAGACATGAATGGACAGGCACTTCATGCAGGTATTTTAGGATTTGACCACCCTCGTACTGGTGAATATATTCAGTTTGAGGCACCGATTCCAGAAGTGTTTGAAGAGACTTTAAATATTTTACGGAAATAGTATTGACAAATCATGAGAAAACTGAGATACTGACAACAGTTAAATAATGATCCTTTAACACAGCCCCGTGAGGTTGAGAAGGTAACGGTTTGAAATACTTAGGGTATGTTGTACCCTTTTTTCAAAAGTCCTCTCGCACACGCTGAGAGGACTTTTTTTATACCATTACTCTCACGCAAGAAAAATAGCTTGGAGGTGTAGAGCATGCAGGAAAAAGCTGTCGTTTTAGATGACCAAATGATTCGCCGCGCTTTAACACGAATTAGTCATGAAATCGTGGAACGAAATAAAGGTGTGGATAATTGTGTTCTTGTCGGAATTAAAACACGTGGAATTTTTATTGCACAACGTTTGGCAGAACGAATTGGTCAAATTGAAGGAAAAGAGATGGAAGTAGGAGAGTTAGATATAACTTTATATCGTGATGACTTAACACTTCAATCAAAGAATAAAGAACCACTAGTAAAAGGTTCAGATATTCCAGTAGATATTACGAAGAAAAAAGTAATCCTTGTAGATGATGTATTGTATACAGGAAGAACAGTTCGAGCTGCGATGGATGCTCTTATGGATTTAGGAAGACCATCACAAATTCAATTAGCTGTTCTTGTAGATAGAGGACATCGTGAATTACCAATTCGCGCTGATTATGTAGGAAAGAACATTCCAACATCAAGTGAAGAGCGTATCGAAGTTGATTTGCAAGAGACAGATCAACAAGATCGAGTAAGTATATACGATAAGTAAAGCCCTTTTAAATGTAGTCCTGTGAGGCTGCCAAAGGGTCTTGGCTTTCATATGTCGAATTTGGCATACGAAAGTATAGGACTCTTTGTGCACAGGCACAAAGAGTTTTTTTATTGCAAAGATTTAAACTGAAGGAGGATGTAACAATGGAACAAAAGCCAGTGTTAGACGTTAATGAAGTACCGAAACCGGGAAAATGGTTATTTTTAAGTATACAACATTTGTTCGCGATGTTTGGATCAACAGTGCTTGTTCCATTTTTAACAGGCTTGAATCCGTCAGTAGCGTTAATATCAAGTGGATTAGGAACGCTAGCGTTTCTTCTTATAACGAAAGGTCAAGTACCTGCGTATTTAGGATCATCATTCGCCTTTATCGCACCGATTATTGCAGCAAAAACAGCAGGTGGCCCCGGAGCAGCGATGCTTGGTGGTTTACTTGCAGGACTGGTGTACATCTTAATTTCAATCGGAATTAAGAAATCTGGATCAGCGTGGATTATGAAATTACTTCCGCCAATCGTAGTTGGTCCGGTAGTAATGGTAATCGGTTTAGCTTTAGCACATACAGCAGTGAACATGGCGATGAACGGTGCGGATGGTAAGTATAGCATTACACACTTTTCAGTAGCACTAGTAACATTAGCAATTACAATCATTTGCTCCATATTTGGAAGAGGATTTTTCAGCATCATACCGGTGTTACTTGGAATCATCGGCGGATATATCTTCGCTTACTTCCAAGGGCTAGTAGATTTAAAACCGGTAGCTGAGGCGAAATGGTTTGTCGTACCTGATTTCACAGTACCGTTTGTAACATACACACCAGAGTTTTCGTGGAAGATTGTACTCTTAATGGTGCCGGTAGCACTAGTAACAATTTCAGAACATATCGGACATCAAATTGTACTTGGAAATGTTATTAAAAGAGATTTAATTGAAAAACCAGGTTTACACCGTTCAATCTTTGGGGATGGGGTAGCAACATTAATCGCATCACTAATCGGTGGACCACCGAATACAACATACGGTGAAAACATCGGTGTGCTAGCAATTACGAGAGCGTACAGTGTATACTTATTCATCGGTTCAGCAGTATTCGCAATCATGTTTGGATTTATCGGGAAGATTTCAGCACTGATCCACTCGATTCCAACACCAGTTATGGGTGGTGTATCAATCTTACTATTCGGTGTAATCGCATCAAGTGGTTTACGCATGATGGTAGATGATAGAACAGATTTAAGTGACAAACGAAACTTAATGATTGCATCAGTTATACTAGTAATTGGTATTGGCGGAGCGGTACTTCACGTAGGAGAATCGTTCCAAGTAGAAGGAATGGCACTAGCAGCAATTGTAGGTGTACTGTTAAATCTACTACTACCAGAAACGAAACAAATAAAACAATCTAAGCAGATTGCTTCATAAAAACAACCTTTTAATTCAGTCCTGTGAGACAGAAAAGGGTGGCTTCTTCCTTGCACCCTAGTCTCACATGACTAGGGTATTTTTATACAAATGTTGTTATAAATATCCATAAGTGCTATCATAAAAATCAGAAAGATGAGGGATGACGATGAGCCATTTGTTAACGATGAGTGAATTATCGGAACTAGAAATTTCAGAAATCCTAAAAGACGCAGAAGATTTCGCGAATGGGAAAGAGAGCAAAACAACAGAGCAAACTTTTGTTGCGAACTTGTTCTTTGAGAATAGTACGAGAACGAGATTTAGCTTCGAAGTTGCTGAGAAGAGATTAGGACTTGACGTATTAAACTTTTCAGCAGATTCATCTAGCGTACAAAAAGGAGAAACGTTATACGACACGATAAAAACACTGGAATCAATCGGAACAAAAGCGGTAGTCATCCGCCACGAGCAAGATCGTTACTTCGATGAGCTAAAAGATCAAGTAAACATTCCAATCTTAAATGCTGGAGATGGATGCGGAAATCATCCAACGCAATGTCTGCTCGACCTTCTGACAATTAAACAAGAGTTTGGAAGTTTTGAAGGTTTAAAGATTGCAATTGTTGGAGATATTCGCCATAGCCGAGTAGCACGATCCAATGCTGAAACATTAACGAAGCTTGGGGCAACGATTTATTTTGCAAGCCCAGAAGAGTGGAAAGATGAAAAAAACACATTTGGAACGTACAAAAACTTAGATGAGCTAGTTCCAGAAGTTGATGTAATGATGTTACTTCGTGTACAGCATGAGCGTCATGATCATTATGAAACAGACATTATGAAAGAGTATCATGAAAAACACGGATTAACGCTTGAAAGAGAAAAACGTATGAAAGAAGGAAGCATTATTATGCATCCAGCTCCTTTCAACCGGGATGTGGAAATTGCAAGTGAACTTGTTGAGTGTGAGCGTTCACGCATATTTAAACAAATGGAAAATGGAGTTTACGTAAGAATGGCTGTACTAAAACGCGCCTTACCAAATGTATTAGGAGGAATGAAACATGAATTATTTGTTTAAAAATGGTCGTTATATGAATGAAGAAGGAATAATCGTAGCAACAGATCTTCTCGTACAAGACGGTAAAATTGCGAAAGTAGCAGAAAATATTACGGCAGATAATGCTGAAGTAATCGATGTGAACGGAAAGTTAATCGCACCTGGATTAGTAGATGTACATGTACATCTTCGTGAGCCAGGTGGTGAACATAAAGAAACAATTGCAACAGGCACACTAGCAGCGGCAAAAGGTGGATTCACTACAATTTGCGCAATGCCAAATACACGTCCAGTACCAGATTGCAGGGAACATATGGAAGACTTACAAAAACGTATTAAAGAAAAAGCACACGTAAATGTATTACCATATGGAGCAATTACAGTACGTCAAGCAGGTTCTGAAATGACAGATTTCGAAACGTTAAAAGAGCTTGGAGCATTCGCTTTCACTGATGATGGAGTAGGCGTACAAGATGCGAGCATGATGCTAGCTGCTATGAAGCGTGCAGCGAAGTTGAATATGGCAGTAGTTGCACACTGTGAAGAAAATACACTTATTAATAAAGGTTGTGTACATGAAGGGAAGTTTTCTGAGAAACACGGATTAAACGGTATCCCATCAGTATGTGAATCTGTACATATTGCAAGGGATATACTGCTTGCTGAAGCGGCAGATTGTCACTATCACGTATGTCACGTAAGTACGAAAGGGTCTGTACGTGTAATCCGTGATGCAAAACGTGCTGGAATTAAAGTAACAGCAGAAGTAACACCGCATCACTTAGTGTTATGTGAAGATGATATCCCATCAGCTGATCCTAACTTTAAAATGAACCCACCGCTTCGTGGAAAAGAAGACCACGCAGCGTTAATTGAAGGGCTATTAGATGGAACGATCGATATGATCGCAACTGACCATGCACCGCATACAGCGGAAGAGAAAGCACAAGGAATTGAAAGAGCACCATTCGGAATTACTGGTTTTGAAACAGCATTCCCACTTCTATACACAAACCTTGTGAAAAAAGGAATTATTACATTAGAACAGTTAATTCAATTCTTAACAGAAAAACCAGCTGATACATTCGGTTTAGAAGCAGGTCGCCTGAAAGAAGGTAGAGTAGCTGATATTACAATCATTGATTTAGAACAAGAAGAAGAGATTGATCCAACAACATTCTTATCAAAAGGAAAAAATACACCATTCGCAGGTTGGAAATGCCAAGGATGGCCGGTAATGACAATCGTTGGCGGTAAGATCGCATGGCAAAAGGAGAGTGCATTAGTATGAAAAGACAACTTATCTTAGAAGATGGAACAGTATTAATTGGAAAAGGTTTCGGAGGCGAAATCGAAAAGTCAGGTGAGGTTGTATTTACAACAGGAATGACTGGATATCAAGAAACATTATCTGATCCATCATATTGCGGTCAAATCGTAACATTTACGTACCCATTAATCGGAAACTACGGCATTAACCGTGACGATTTTGAATCCATTCACCCATCTGTAAATGGTTTAATCGTAAATGAAATTTGTGATCATCCATCAAACTTCCGTAATGAAATTTCGTTAAATGATTACTTAAAAGAAAGAAACATTCCAGGATTAGCAGGAATTGATACGAGAAAATTAACGAGAAAAATTCGTCAATACGGTACATTACGCGGACGACTTTGTAACATGGATGCAGATGTAGAGTACATTGTGAGCCAATTAAAAGCGACAGTATTTACAGATCATGTAAAACGCGTATCAACGAAAGACCCATACCCAAGCCCAGGCCGTGGTCATCGAGTTGTACTTGTAGACTTCGGAATGAAACATGGTATTTTAAGAGAATTAAATAAGCGTGACTGTGATGTAATTGTAGTACCTTACAATACAACAGCAGAAGAGATTTTACGCCTTAGCCCAGATGGAATTATGTTAAGTAATGGACCTGGGGATCCAAAAGATGTACCAGAAGCAATTGAAATGTTAAAAGACATTATCGGTAAAGTTCCTTTATTCGGGATTTGCTTAGGACATCAGTTATTCGCATTAGCATCTGGTGCAAATACAAGTAAGTTGAAGTTCGGTCATCGTGGTTTAAATCATCCAGTAAAAAATCTTGCAACTGGAAAAGTAGCAATTACTTCTCAAAACCATGGATACGCAGTAGAAGAAGAGTCAGTTGAAAATACAAATCTTGAAATTACACATGTTGCTTTAAATGATGGAACAGTAGAAGGTCTTCGTCATACGAAGTTTCCAGCATTTACAGTACAATACCATCCAGAAGCTTCAGCGGGACCAGAAGATGCAAATGATTTATTCGAAGATTTCTTAGAAATGATTGAAAACTTCAAGAAAGAAGGGGAAGAGTTATGCCAAAACGCCTAGACATTAACACAATTTTAGTAATCGGATCAGGACCAATTGTAATTGGGCAAGCAGCAGAGTTTGATTACTCTGGTACACAAGCTTGTCAATCTCTTAGAGAAGAAGGTTACAAAGTAATCCTTGTTAACTCTAACCCAGCAACAATTATGACAGATACTGCAACAGCAGATAAAGTATATATAGAACCATTAACATTAGAATTCGTAAGCCGTATCATTCGTAAAGAACGTCCAGATGCAATCCTACCAACATTAGGTGGTCAAACAGGCCTAAATATGGCTGTTGAACTTGCGAAATCAGGCATACTTGAAGAATGCGGAGTTGAAATTTTAGGAACAAAATTATCAGCAATTGAGCAAGCGGAAGATCGTGATTTATTCCGTACATTAATGCAGGAATTAAATGAACCAATTCCATCTAGTACCATTATTCATACGCTAGAAGAAGCACATGAATTTGTAAAAGAAATTGGTTATCCAGTTATTGTTCGCCCAGCATTTACAATGGGGGGAACAGGTGGCGGAATCTGTAGTAATGAAGAAGAACTAATTGAAATCGTATCAGGTGGATTAAAACATAGTCCAGTAACACAATGTTTATTAGAAAAGAGCATTGCTGGTTGTAAGGAAATTGAATATGAAGTAATGCGTGATTCGAATGATAACGCGATTGTAGTATGTAACATGGAAAATATCGATCCAGTTGGGGTTCACACAGGTGATTCAATCGTTGTAGCACCGAGTCAAACATTAAGTGACCGTGAGTATCAACTGTTACGAAACACTTCATTACGAATTATTCGTGCATTAGGAATCGAAGGTGGCTGTAACGTACAGCTTGCACTAGATCCGCATAGCTTCCAATACTATGTAATCGAAGTAAATCCGCGTGTGAGTCGTTCATCTGCACTAGCATCTAAAGCAACTGGATATCCAATTGCGAAGTTAGCAGCGAAAATTGCAGTCGGTTTAACATTAGATGAAATTGTAAATCCAGTAACACAAAAAACATACGCTTGCTTCGAGCCAGCATTAGACTATGTCGTTTCAAAAATTCCACGTTGGCCATTTGATAAGTTCGAATCAGCAAACAGAACGCTTGGTACACAAATGAAGGCAACTGGTGAAGTTATGTCAATTGGACGTAACTTAGAGCAATCATTATTAAAAGCGGTTCGTTCTTTAGAGCTAGGGATTTATCACTTAGAATTAAACCATTTAAAAGAACTTGATAAAGAAACAATGAAAAAACGTATTATAAAAGCTGACGATGAGCGTCTGTTCGTTGTAGCAGAAGCAATCCGTCAAGGTGTAACGAAAGAAGAAATTAATTCATGGTGTGAAATGGACTTCTTCTTCTTACAAAAAATTGAAAACATCGTAAACATGGAACACGAAGTAAAAGAAAATGCAGGAAATATGGAAGTGTTACAATCTGCAAAAGAAATGGGATTCAGTGATCATTACATCGCCAATGCTTGGAACAAAACAGAGCGTGAAATTTACGATATGCGTAAAGAAAGTAATATGACTCCTGTTTATAAAATGGTAGATACTTGTGCGGCAGAGTTTGAATCTGCAACACCTTACTACTACAGCACATACGGTGACGAGAATGAATCGGTTATAACAGATCGTAAGAGTGTGGTTGTACTAGGGTCTGGTCCAATCCGTATCGGTCAAGGTGTTGAGTTTGACTACGCAACAGTTCACTCTGTATGGGCAATTAAAGAAGCTGGATATGAGGCAATCATTGTAAATAACAACCCAGAAACAGTTTCAACAGACTTCAGTATTTCTGACAAATTATACTTTGAACCATTAACGATTGAAGATGTAATGCACATTATCGATTTAGAAAAGCCAGAAGGTGTTATCGTACAATTCGGTGGACAAACGGCAATTAACTTAGCGGCGAAATTAGAAGAACACGGTGTGAAAATTTTAGGAACATCACTTGAAGATTTAGACCGCGCAGAAGATCGAGATAAATTCGAAGCTGCATTAACAAAATTAGGAATCCCGCAACCAGTTGGTAAAACAGCAACAACTGTAGAACAAGCGGTAGCAATCGCTGAAGAAATTGGTTACCCAGTATTAGTAAGACCATCTTACGTACTAGGTGGACGGGCGATGGAAATCGTATATCGTCAAGAAGAACTACTGCACTACATGAAAAATGCAGTTAAAGTTCATGCAGAGCATCCGGTATTAATCGACCGTTACATGGTTGGTAAAGAAATTGAAGTAGATGCAATTTCAGACGGTGAGAATGTGTTCATTCCAGGTATTATGGAACATATTGAACGCGCTGGAGTTCACTCTGGGGATTCAATTGGAGTATATCCACCACAAAGCTTATCTGACGAACTAAAAGAACAAATTATTGAACATACAATTGCACTTGGAAAAGGATTAAACATTGTTGGGTTACTAAATATCCAGTTTGTAGTATTCAAAGATCAAGTGTATGTAATTGAAGTAAACCCACGTGCGAGCCGTACAGTACCATTCTTAAGTAAAATTACAGGCGTACCGATGGCGAATGTTGCAACGAAAGTTATTTTAGGTCAAAACCTAATAGAGCAAGGATACGGAACGGGCTATCACCCAGAAGAGAAAGAAGTGTATGTAAAAGCACCAGTATTCTCATTTGCGAAACTACGCTCAGTTGATACAACATTAGGACCTGAAATGAAATCAACAGGGGAAGTAATGGGGAAAGACTTAACGCTTGAAAAAGCATTATACAAAGGGTTAGTTGCCTCAGGAATTAACATCCCAACGCACGGATCCGTAATCATCACTGTAGCGGATAAAGATAAAGAAGAGGCGATGGAAATTGCAAAACGTTTCCATGAAATCGGCTATAACTTATTAGCAACAGCTGGAACGGCACAAACATTAGCAGAGCAAAATATCCCAGTACAAGTTGTAAACAAAATTGATTCTGAAGACTACAACTTACTAGATATTATCCGCCAAGGAAAAGCACAGTTTGTAATCAATACATTAACAAAAGGAAAACAACCAGCGCGTGATGGTTTCCGCATTCGCCGTGAATCAGTAGAAAACGGTGTGGCTTGCTTAACATCACTTGATACAACGAGAGCAATCTTACGAGTATTAGAATCTATGACATTCTCAGCTCATTCAATGAAAGAAATTACGCAAACAAAGCGTCACGAGGTGGTACATGCATGATGCAAAAGCAAAATATGATCGTCGTTAACCAAAAAGAAATCGCAAAAAACATTTACGAATTAGTGCTTCAAGGAACATTAGTACAGCAAATGAACGAACCAGGGCAGTTTGTACACATTAAGGTAGCAGAGGGCATTGCGCCCCTTCTGCGCCGCCCGATTAGTATTTGTAATGTAGATCAAGAGAAGAACGAGTTTACAATGCTATATCGTGCGGAAGGACAAGGGACAAAAACATTAGCAACTAGAAAACAAGGTGAAATGGTAGATGTACTAGGACCACTAGGACACGGTTTTCCTGTAGAAGAAGCAGAAACAGGACAAACGGCTTTATTAGTAGGCGGGGGAATTGGGGTACCACCACTTTATGAATTATCACAGCGCCTCGTTGCAAAAGGGGTACGTGTGATTCACATCTTAGGTTTTCAAACGAAAGATGTTGTTTTCTATGAAGAAAAATTTGCAGAACTTGGTGATACGTACGTTGCAACAGTAGACGGCACACACGGTACAAAGGGATTTGTTACAGATGTAATTGATAATTACGGAATCGACTTTGACATTCTTTATTCATGTGGCCCGTTAGCGATGCTTCGTGCATTAGAGGGACGTTACAAAGAGAAAAAAGCCTATATTTCATTAGAAGAACGTATGGGTTGTGGTATTGGAGCTTGTTTCGCATGTGTATGCCACTTACAAGAAGATCCAAGTGGACATTCTTACAAGAAGGTGTGTAGCGACGGACCGGTATTTCCAATTGGGGAGGTTGTACTATGAACAGATTGCAAGTTGAATTACCAGGATTGTCATTAAAAAATCCAATTATACCGGCATCTGGATGCTTTGGATTTGGTCGTGAATATGCACAGTTTTACGATTTAAGTGTACTAGGATCAATCATGATTAAAGCGACGACAGAACAACCACGTTATGGAAATCCGACGCCTCGTGTTGCTGAAACACCAGGCGGCATGTTAAATGCAATCGGACTTCAAAACCCAGGTTTAGAAAAAGTAATGAATTCTGAATTACCATGGTTAGAACAATTTGATCTTCCAATCATTGCGAATGTTGCGGGCTCACAAGCTGAGGATTACGTAGCAGTTGCAAAGGAAATTTCTAAAGCGCCTAATGTCCATGCACTAGAATTAAATATTTCTTGTCCGAACGTAAAAACAGGTGGTATCGCTTTTGGTACAAATCCTGAAATTGCTGCTGATTTAACGAAGCGAGTAAAAGAGGTTTCTGAAGTACCTGTATACGTGAAATTGTCACCGAACGTGGCAAACATTGTGGAAATTGCAAAAGCGATTGAAAATGCAGGTGCAGATGGTTTAACGATGATTAATACATTGCTTGGTATGCGTCTAGATTTAAAAACAGCTCAACCAATTTTAGCAAACCGTACGGGCGGACTATCAGGTCCTGCGATTAAGCCAGTAGCAATTCGTATGGTACATGAAGTAAGCCAAGCGGTTAACATTCCAATTATCGGAATGGGTGGTATTGAGTCAGCAGAAGATGTAATTGAGTTCTTCTACGCTGGTGCAAGCGCAGTTGCAGTAGGTACAGCAAACTTCATAGATCCGTTCGTATGTCCGACAATTATTGAAGAGTTACCAGCATTACTAGATGAATTAGGATTTGATCACATTTCGGAATGTCAAGGAAGGAGCTGGAAGCAAACATGTCACAGTCGTTAATCGTTGCACTAGATTTTCCGGGGAAACAAGATGTAGAACAATTCTTGCGCCACTTTGAAGGGGAAGAGTTATTTGTCAAAGTTGGTATGGAGTTATTTTACAAAGAAGGCCCTGCGATTATTACGTACTTAAAAGAAAAAGGACATAAAATCTTTCTAGATTTAAAACTTCATGATATTCCGAATACAGTAAAAAGCGCTATGCGTAGCCTAGCTAGTCTAGATGTTGATATGGTAAATGTTCATGCTGCTGGGGGAAGCAGTATGATGAAAGCTGCGATTGAGGGATTAGAGGAAGGTAAGCAAGAAGGAAAAGAGAGACCGATTTGTATTGCAGTTACACAACTAACAAGCACTTCGGAAGCTATGATGAAAAAAGAGATCGGCATTGAGAAAACGTTAGAAGAAGCGGTTGCTCATTATGCAAAATTAACGAAAGAAAGTGGACTTGATGGCGTTGTTTGCTCAACGCTTGAAGTTCCAAAATTACGTGAAGTATGCGGGAATGAATTTGTAACAGTAACACCGGGGATCCGTCTTGCAAGCGATGATGTGAATGATCAGGTGCGCGTAGCAACACCGAAACGTGCGAGGGAACTTGGCTCAAGCTACATCGTAGTTGGACGTAGTATTACAAAAGCAGAAAATCCGCTTGAAGCGTATAAAACAGTAAAACAACAGTGGGAAGGTGTAACAGTATGAAAAAAGAAATCGCATCGCATTTATTAGAAATTGGAGCAGTATTTTTACAACCGAATGATCCATTCACTTGGTCTTCAGGTATGAAATCACCAATTTATTGTGATAACCGTTTAACTTTATCTTATCCAAAAGTACGTCAAGCGATTGCAGCTGGATTAGAAGAGTTAATTAAAGAGCACTTCCCAACTGTAGAAGTTATTGCAGGAACAGCAACTGCTGGTATTGCGCACGCTGCATGGGTAAGCGATCGTATGAATTTACCAATGTGCTACGTACGTAGTAAAGCAAAAGGCCACGGTAAAGGGAATCAAATTGAAGGAAAAGCTGAAAAAGGTCAAAAAGTTGTAGTAGTAGAAGACTTAATTTCAACTGGTGGTAGTGCAATTACATGTGTAGAAGCACTTCGCGAAGCAGGCTGTGAAGTATTAGGAATCGTATCAATCTTCACATACGAGTTAGAAGCAGGAAAAGAAAAACTAGAAGCAGCTAACGTAGCATCATACTCTTTAAGCGACTACAGTGCATTAACTGAAGTAGCAGCAGAAAAAGGTATGATCGGACAAGCTGAAACGAAAAAATTACAAGAGTGGCGTAAAAATCCAGCTAACGAAGCTTGGATCACAGCGTAATATGAAAAAAGACGACTGTGGGGGAACGCGGTCGTCTTTTTATATAAATTCAAGCAAATTCCCATCAATATCAAAGCCCCTTACTACTAACTACTTAGTGCTTTCTACAAATTCATATCCTTTCACAAACAAGAGAGTCATATAAGAAACAATAAATGAGAAAATGCTATACATGCCAATCCAAAAGAAAAATTTTGGAGTAAAAGCGATGACACCTAGTATTAAAAAACTAGCAAACGTTACAATCGGCATTACGTAATATGTTTGCGTCTTGCGGGTTCCAATAACAGAAACGATAAAGATAAGTAATGGACAAATTAATAAGACGAGAATCAATTCATTCATAGTTATGTCCCCTTTTCGAATGGAAGTAATCTGTTTCTCGTAAACGTTTTGAAATAAATACTCTCCTAATATAACTTCGCTAACATATACATAATCCCTTTTGAAAGTCCGTAATAAATGATTGATTTCACAATAAAAAAGTAAGCAAGAGAACACCTGCTTACTTTATAGAATAAACATCGCAACGATTGTGGTGACAATTAAGCCAATTATAACTGGTAAAAAGTTTCGGCGTGCAAGTTCAAATGGATCTACTTTACAAATGGCAGCGGCAGGAATAAGCGCCCAAGGAATTAAAGTCCCGCCTCCGGTCCAGATTGCAGCAATTTGCCCAAGTGCTTGTTAATGTAGCTGTTCCATTCCCCAGTGCTGTGCCGAAAAGATTGGCAATCGAACCAGCAAGTGATATACCGGAAAAGCCAGATCCATCTAACCCTGTTATGACACCAACGATAGTTAGTGTTCCCGCTGATACATATTGGTTTAAAGGAACAGTTTGAGATAAGGCGATTCCTAAGTCGTTAATGATTCCGTGTGAACCTTTCGGTAAATAGTCCCCGATAATTTTTACAAATCCGCTATCCCCTAAATAAAAAAGTGCAGCAATTGGGATAACTGGACCAAAGATTTTAAATCCAAATTGGAGCCCTTCTATAAAATAATCGGTCGTTTTATTCAGGCCATTTCCTTTGTAGGCGATGAGAGCAATAATGATAATCATAATAACAGTCGTCCCGCCAATAAGTGCTGTTGCATCGCTTCCTTGTAGTTTAAATTGAATCATGCAAAGGATATCAATGATATATACGATAGGGATACATATGGCGAGCCATTTCTTTATGTGAGGAGATAATAAAATGATAGTTTTGGATGGTTCAGTTGCTGAAGAAGAGTCTTGCAACGATAAGCCTGTATGAAATTCTTTTCGTAAGAAGAAAAAAGCAACAGAAGTTGTAACAACGCCCATAACGATAACGAGGGGGACACTTGCGGATACGACGCTAGAAACTGGTAAACCAGCTGCATCCGCTGTTAATTTCGGGGCACCTTGAATAACGAAGTCGCCGGATAAAGCAATTCCGTGTCCAAATAAGTTCATAGCAATTGAAACCCCAATTGGTGGCAGGCCGACGCGTACAGCGACGGGTAATAAAATAGCCCCCATTAACGCGACAGCTGGGGAAGGCCAAAAGAAGAAAGAAATTGTCATCATTAAAAGGCCGATAATCCAGTAGGCAAGTGTAGGTGTACGAATCATCTTTGTAAATGGTGAAATCATCGTATCATTTATGCCAGTATGAACGAGTAGGTTACTCATCGATACGATAATGGAGATGATCAATATAGTTGGTAATAGTTCAGTTATGGCATAAATAAAACTTTGAAAAATACTGCTAACGGCAAGAGGGATAGAACTTGTAGCGGTTAATGCTAATAAAAAGATGAAAATGATACAAATAATCGTTGTATCTTTTCTAAAAATAAAAAAGGTAATAATAGTGAGTAAACAAAGAATATAGAGAGCATGTAAAAGCGTTAATTCAACTCCCACAACATTCACATCCTTTAGGCGTTCGTGTAGTTCATTGTATGAAAGCGGTGAATGTATGTGAGTATAGGGAAAAAATAAAATTTCATGTACTGTAATGGTAAGGGTATAAAATGGATGTTACAATACAATTAATCCTAAAAATGGAATTAGAGGAGGGCGTATGCGCAAAAAAAGTTGGTTTTTGGGGATTTATCCCGCATTAACGGGCAGTAAGATTCCCACTTTAAAAGTTGGCGAATGCGAGGGAGTTAGGTAGGAAATCAACTGCCCGTAAAAGCCCGATTGGTTCAACTAATAATCCGTGGGGGACACCCCCATGGATTAAAGTTTCACTTTATCATTTCTTGTAGTCTATTAATCATTTTAGATCTATTTACAAACAACGAATGGATAAGTATTATGCCTGTTCTCGGGTTTGTGTTTTTGCTTTTATCTCGCTGGGATGACATGAAACAGCATAGTAAGAAAAGTATTGGAATTATGATAGATATCATTGTTGTTAGTTCATTTGTAGTAGGTTTTATTTTAATAGAAGGTCAGAAGCAAATGGAGCAAATGTCTATTTTTCAACAATGGATGTCGTCTGCGAAAGGTCTTTATTTTGTAATTGTAGTCGTTATTTTCCTAAGAGTCATGATAAGAATAGGGAGTTATATAGTAAAGAGCGAATAGAATGGGGGTAGTACGAATGAGAGAGAAAGTAGGGTATTATGGTGTGCTCGGTTGTTTAATAGTATCTATCATTTCAGCACAATTTTTAAAAAGTGAATGGACACCATTTATATTATGTATAGGCATATTCATTTTTGCTCCCTTGTACCGCTGGAAAGAGTGGAAAACGTATAGTCGGAAAAAGAAAATTATTTATAGCATTGAGTTTGTTATTATAATTAGTACAATTCCGTTCTTGCTAAAAAAAGGTTATGAACAAATGAATGACATAGCAATTTTTCAAGGGTGGTTACTTGTTGCAAAATGGTTATACTTACTATTCATTTTAATAGTGGTAACAGCTATTGCTAAAAAAGCAAACAGGAAAATATTTGTAAATGAATAAAAGAAAGTGCCACCGGATAAGGTGGCACTTTCTTATTTTACTGAATGAGCTTTTTGCATCTTTTTTATTAAACGAATTTGTCCACGATGGTTAATTTCATCTTCAAATACGTGGAACCATTTAAAGTAGTTATTTGCTGGTTTGTCATGCCAAAAGTCTGTCGTTTTAAATAACCATTCCTCAGGTAAGGATTGAAAAGTTTCAATTGTTTTAGAGCGTACTTCTTGTAATGTATGGATGTAAAATTCGATGGAGTTTCCTTTTATTTTTTCTCGTCCAATAGCCCCTAACTCTACAGCAGGTAACCAACGTTCTAATTCGGCATCTGTCGGTTCACGATCCTCAAAGGTATGAATTTGGTAATAAAATTCAATAGCAGCCATGTGATATAATAGCATGCCAATTGAATTTGCTTCTTCGTCATATAAATAATCAAGTTCATCAATTGTTAAACCTTCCACTGCTTGCATCGTTGTGTAACGGGCGTAATTCATCATGGAAACAAGTTTTGAAAATTCAAGCTGTAAACCATCTATCTTATCGATTACAAAATTCAATTTAAATTCCCCCTCTTTAAACGAATACTCCAGAGAAGGAATTCTATGTGTAGAGAAAAACTCCTTTTAAAAAGGGCCATGATTTTAACAAGGGATAACAATTAGTTCTCTATTTGATTTTGTAATAACTTCATAGCCTTCTTTTGTAATGACGATATCGTCTTCAATTCTACAACCGCCCCAGTTTGGTATGTAAATGCCCGGCTCAACTGTAACAACCATACCTTCTTGTAAAGTTGCCTTACTTTCTTGGGATAGGCGAAGCGGTTCATGTATTTCTAACCCAAGACCGTGCCCGGTAGAGTGGCCAAAGTATTGACCGTATCCATGTTCTGTAATGTAATCTCTCGTTACATCATCGATACTTTTCGCAGTTTCTCCAGGCTTAATTGCTTCAGTTCCACGTTTTAATGCTTCTCGTACAACATTGTATATTTTTTTGAATTCTTCTGACGGTTCTCCGATCGCTACAGTACGTGTTATATCGGAACAATATCCGTCGTAAAGTGCACCGAAGTCTAATGTAACGATATCGCCTCGTTCGATTATTTTATTTGATGCAACGCCATGAGGAAGAGAAGAACGAACGCCAGAAGCTACAATGATTTGGAATGATGAAGATGTAGCTCCTTTTTTTCGCATGAAAAATTCTAACTCATCTCGTACATCAGTTTCACTTATTCCTGGTTTTAGAAAGGTAAGGATGTGGTGAAATGCTTCGTCAGCAATAGTAGCTGCAATTTTCATTGTTTCTATTTCAGGCGTGTCTTTAATAATACGAATATTTTCGATGATTTCGCACACTTGAATCATTTCCGCATGTACGTATTTTTGTAAGTTTTTATATTGTTGCAATGTTATGTTATTTTCTTCAATTCCAAGTTTTTGAATGTTTAATCTGGATACTTGATTGGCAACTTCTTCTTCCAAATTCCCTTTATGCATAATGATTTCCGCGTCTTTTATTTGTACTTTGGCTTGATCTACATAGCGAAAATCAGTTATGAAAACAGCTTGATCTGCAGAGAGTAAGACGACACCAGCACTACCTGTAAAGCCTGTTGCATATTGGCGATTTTCTTTTTTTGTAATAAGTAATCCGTCAAGTCCATAATGATGTAGTTGATTTTGGATTTTATCAATTTTTAAAGTCATGTTAATTCCTCCTTTTCACAGTATTGAATAAAGCAAATAGCGTGCCAAAATATATACTAGGGAAAATAAACGATTATCCAGCTATTTTGTGGGAGGCGTGCCGTTAATAAAATTCAGATTGCAATTAGTAGGGGATAAAAACATTGACTTGAGTTGAACATTATATACATACTGTAAAAAAATTTATACAAATGCGTAATGACACTGTCAATCTTTTTGACAATATATAAAATGACAAAAGAAAGATAGTGTGAATTAGTTAACGGATATAGGAACGAATGTGAATGAATATAAAAAATGCGTTGCTATCTAGCAACGCATTTTTTATATTTACGCTTTTAATTTCATTACGATGTCAGCATCTGGTGTTACATATACTGTTTGTTGGTTATCGTACGTAACGAATCCAAGCTTTGCACCACTCGGTTTTTTCACATGGCGTATTTTTGTAAAATCAACAGGTACAGAGCTAGACTCTTTTGCTTTACTGTAATAAGCGGCAATTTTTGCAGCTTCTAGTAAAGTTTCTTCAGCAGGTTCTAAAGAACGAATGACAACGTGAGAACCAGGTATGTCTTTCGTATGTAACCAAATTTCATCCCGACGGGCAAATTTCGTTGTTAAATAATCATTTTGCTTATTGTTTTTACCAACGAAAATCTCTGTACCGTCACTAGCTACATATTTATCTAATACTGGTTTTGTAGGCTTTTTCTTTGCATTTTTCGTCTTACGATTACGCACATATCCTTCTTCGGCTAATTCCTCACGAATTTCTTCAATATCTTTTGAAGAAGCAGCTTCCATTTGTTGAAGTAAGCTATCAAAATAAAGAATTTCTTCATTGGTTTTTTCGATTTGTTCTTCTACCACAACAACTGAATTTTTTGCTTTTTGGTATTTTTGGAAATAGCGTTGTGCATTGTCAGACGGTGTTTTTAAAGGATCTAATGTGATTTTTACAGTACCGCCATTTTCATCGTAATAATTAACGACCTCAATATCTTTATCGCCTTTTTTCAAAGCGTACATATTGGCTGTAAGTAGCTCTCCAAATAGTTGATATTTATCTGCTTTTCCAGCATCTTGTAATGTTTTTTCAAGTTTAATAAGTTTTTTCTCATTTTTGTTTTTTTCGTTTTGCATAAAGCGTTCTAAATCATGAGCTTGTTGTTTTACACGGTCTCGCTCCGCTTTTCCGAAAAAGAAACGGTCTAACAATTCACTAACAGATGAGAATGTTTTTTCTTCTCCTTGCAAGTGTGTAAGAGGGAAAAGATAAAAGAATTCTTTTCCGTTTGCAGTAATCATTGTTGGTGAATATGTATGAGTTAGTAATGGTTTTTGTATGGAGAAAAACGCTTCAGATAATGCTTTTTCATTTGCCATACCTGCTTTTTTTACAACTTCTTTTGCGAATAATGGGGAAATTCCCATAAATGCTCCGACAAGTTGTTTGTCCATGTTTCCGGATAAAAAGTCTAGCGGTCTAATAAAATCAGCTGCTGTTTCGATAAGAAGCGGATTAACCTTATGTTGTGCTGGAGGGGCAACATATTCAGCTCCAGCATATACAGTACGATGGCGGTTTACCGCTAAAGATATGTGTTTTAAGCTATCTAAAATAACATTTGTTTTCGTATCTACTAAGATAATGTTACTGTGTCGTCCCATTATTTCGATTACTAATGTTTTTAATGATTCGTCTCCGATTTCATTCCGACTGCGAACTGTAATTTGAATAATACGTTCTAAGTCAATTTGTTCAATTTTTTCAATAAATCCGCCTTCTAAATGTTTACGAAGAAGCATACAAAACATCGGCGGTATTGCTGGTGAATCGTAGTTTTGATTCGTTAAGTGCATACGCGCATATGTAGGGTGAGACGAAAGAATTAGTTTTTGGTTCTTTCCGTTTGCTCGAATATGTAATAAAATCTCGTATTTTGAAGGTTGATATATTTTGGAAATTCTTCCTGTGTAAAGAGAATTTGCAATTTCATGTGTAATTGCTCTTGTAAATAATCCATCGAATGCCATAAATGAACACTCCTTTCTAACTAAAAGTTAATTATAGCATTTTTTTGGACGAGGCTGAATAAGCTTTCAATAGAGTATGTCTGGAATCAGGAGGTCGATGGCAGGATGAACTGGTATGGAATGCGGGCACATGAAGTGGAAGAAAGAACGAATACGAATGTAAAGGTTGGACTTACAGAGAAAGAAGCAGAAGGGCGAATTAAGAAATTTGGTACAAATGAATTAGAAGAAGCAAAAAGGCCTTCTGCACTAATGGTATTTTTAGCACAATTTAAAGATTTTATGGTACTTGTTTTATTTGGAGCAACAATTGTTTCTGCATTTTTAGGTGAATATATTGATTCTATAGCTATTGTTGCCATTGTCATTATCAATGGTATTCTAGGTTTTTTTCAAGAAAGAAAGGCTGAAAAATCATTGGAAGCTTTAAAAGAACTAGCCGCCCCGCAAGTTACGGTAATGAGGAATGGAAAGTGGGTAAAGGCACCATCTAAAGCACTTGTTTTAGGTGATGTTATTAAATTTTCCAGTGGTGATCGTATTGGGGCTGACGTCCGTCTCGTTGAGGCATCGAGTTTATATATCGAAGAGTCTGCCCTGACAGGAGAGTCAGTACCTGTACAAAAGAAGATAGAAGCATTGCAAGGGCAAGATGTTTCAATTGGTGATCAAAAAAATATGGCTTTTATGGGTACGATGATTACGCGAGGATCTGGAACAGGAGTCGTTGTAGCGACTGGTATGAATACCGCAATGGGCCAAATTGCAAATATGTTGCAAAATGCAGAGCAAATGGAAACACCACTGCAAAGAAGATTAGAGCAACTCGGGAAAATATTAATTATTGTAGCTCTTATTTTGACAGCACTCGTTGTATTAGCAGGTGTGTATCAAGGGAATGAAGTATACCATATGTTTTTAGCAGGTGTATCCTTAGCTGTTGCTGCTATTCCAGAAGGATTGCCCGCAATCGTTACAGTAGCTTTATCACTTGGTGTACAGCGTATGATAAAAAAGAGAGCAATTGTAAGAAAGTTACCAGCTGTAGAAACATTAGGTTGTGCTTCTGTAATTTGTTCTGATAAAACAGGAACAATGACACAAAACAAAATGATGGTAACACATATGTGGTCAGGTGGAGAGTTGTGGAAAGTGACTGGTCAAGGATATGAACCTAATGGATCTTTTATGAAAGGTGAAATAGAAGTTAATCCAGCTAAGACAAAAGCGCTTTATCAGCTACTTACATTCGGTTCACTATGTAACAATGCGAATATTATTCAAAAGAAAAAGGCGTATGTATTAGATGGGGATCCAACAGAGGGAGCACTTGTAGCTGCAGCAATGAAAGCGGGAATAACACGTGATGCACTGAAAGGGAAGTTCGAGATTATTCGTGAGTTCCCATTTGATTCGACTCGAAAGATGATGAGTGTTATTATCCGTGATCGAGATGGGAAAAAGTTTGTTGTTACGAAAGGAGCTCCAGACGTCCTCCTGCAAATGAGCCAAACAATCTTATGGGGTGATAAGCAGCAACCGATGAGTGAGTTATATAGAAAAGAAGTACAGGCGGCTATTCATAGTTTAGGTAGCCAAGCGCTTCGAACAATTGCGGTTGCATTTAAGCCATTAAAAGTAACAGATTCCACTGAACATGAGAGAGATGTTGAAAAAGATTTTATGTTAATCGGGATACAAGGTATGATCGATCCGCCAAGACCAGAGGTAGCGCAGGCGGTAAAAGAGTGTAAAGAAGCTGGTATTCGAACAGTGATGATTACAGGAGATCATAAAGTAACAGCGATGGCGATTGCGGAACAATTAGGGGTTTTACCACCAGGAGGTCGTGTGGTGGAAGGTGTTGAGCTAGCAAATATGGATATAGAGGAACTAGAAAATGTTGTAGAAGATACTTACGTATTTGCTCGTGTATCACCAGAACATAAATTAAAAATTGTTAAATCATTGCAAAATAAAGGGCATATAGTAGCGATGACAGGAGATGGAGTAAACGATGCACCAGCTATAAAAACAGCGGATATTGGGATAGCGATGGGTATTACAGGAACAGACGTTGCGAAAGAAGCTTCTTCGCTTGTATTGTTAGATGATAACTTTGCTACGATTAAATCAGCGATTAAAGAAGGTAGAAACATATACGAAAATATTCGAAAGTTTATTCGATATTTGTTAGCATCAAACGTCGGCGAAATTTTAGTTATGTTATTTGCGATGTTACTGGCACTGCCATTGCCGATGGTTCCAATTCAAATATTATGGGTGAACTTAGTTACCGACGGTTTACCAGCGATGGCATTAGGTTTGGATAAGGCGGAAGGAGATGTGATGAAGAGAACGCCGCGGCATCCGAAAGAGGGAGTATTCGCCAGAGGGCTTGCCTGGAAAATTATAAGTCGAGGGTTCCTCATTGGAGCAGTGACGTTAGTAGCGTTTATTATCGCATATAATCAACATCCGAATGAACTGAAATATGCACAGACAGTAGCATTTGCGACTTTGGTACTTGCGCAACTTATTCATGTGTTTGATTGCCGAAGTGAACATTCTGTCTTTCATCGCAATCCATTTGGGAACGTGTATTTAGTAGGGGCTGTTATCATTTCATTGTTGTTAATGCTCGTTGTTATTTATTATCCACCGTTACAACCAATTTTTAGTACAATGCCAATACAAGCAAGAGATTGGTTGTTAATTGGAGGTTTGTCATCAATTCCGACTTTCTTATTAGTAGGTTCTTTATTAACAAGGAAAAAAGGTAAGGAGAAAAAGCCACTTTTATATAAGAAGGGATTAAACTTGAAATAGTCAATGATATGAAAATGTGATATAATTTACAGAAGGTAGTAGAGCCTTGTCTCTATTACCTTTTTCATTGAGTTATTTCATGGCTTGGATGTGATAAAAATGATTTCTAGTATGACAGGGTTTGGAAGGTCGAAAGTAGAAAGTGATACTTTTCAGATTACAGTAGAAATGAAATCGGTGAACCACCGTTTTCTTGAGATGAGTATTCGACTTCCGAAGCAAATGATGGTATTTGAAGACAAAATTCGTAAAATAATCGCACAGCAAGTTCGACGTGGGCGCATTGAAGTGTCTATTAGTATAACGGGTGAAGGGCTTGTTGAAAGAAAATTAAGTGTGAATTGGTCGCTTCTCAAGCAGTACCAATCGATGATGGAAGATATAAAAGGAAAATTTCAATTGCAAGATTCTATTACACTTGGGCAATTAATGGCAATGCCAGAAGTAACGGCAATTGAAGAAATAGAAAACGTAAATGAACAATTTGAGAATAGTTTATATGAGGCTGTTCGCCAAGCTGCTCAAATGTTGAAAACGATGAGAGATGGCGAAGGAGAACGATTACATAAAGATATGGCGTATCGTTTACAAGAGATTCACAATTGTGTAAATGCAATTATTCCACATGCACCGATTGTTACACAAAAATATCGTGAACGATTAGAAAATCGCTTAAAGGAATTACATAATCAAGATCTAGACGAACAAAGATTGCTAACAGAAGTCGCGATGTTTGCAGAGCGTTGTGATATTCATGAAGAGTTAGTTCGTTTACAAAGTCATTTAGAACAATTTCGTGAAACACTGCAGATTGAAGAGCCTGTTGGAAGAAAAATGGACTTCATCGTGCAAGAGATGCATCGAGAAATTAATACGATTGGTTCGAAGGCAAATGACTTAACAATTTCAAAATATGTTGTAGAAATGAAAAATAACCTTGAAAAAATTCGTGAACAAGTACAAAATATTGAGTAGCTTTCAAAAAATATATAAAGTTATACGTGGTGGAGAAATCGGATAGACTTACTAGGAGGCGCAAACTATGGCCATGCGGTTTTTAAATATTGGATACGGAAATATTGTATCTGCTCATCGAATTATTGCTATTGTAAGTCCGGAGTCAGCTCCTATTAAACGAACAGTACAGGAAGCACGTGAACATAATGCTTTACTAGATGCTACGTATGGGAGAAAAACAAGGGCGGTTATTGTTATGGATGATGGGCATGTTGTATTAAGTCCAATTCAGCCAGAGACGATTGCACATCGTTTGAATAATAAAGAAGATTTAAGTGAGGAAGGGTAGGTTTTACATATTTATGAGAAGTAGAAGAGGATTGCTCATCGTTCTTTCAGGACCTTCTGGGGTTGGTAAAGGAACGGTTCGAAAAGAGCTGTTTAGCCATGAGGATACACGTTTTCAATACTCTATTTCAGTAACGACACGTAAGCCGCGTGAAGGTGAAGTAGATGGTGTGGATTATTTCTTTAAAGAGAGAGAAGAATTTGAGGAAATGATTCGTAATGAAAAATTACTTGAGTGGGCTGAGTTCGTAGGTAATTATTACGGAACACCGATTGACTATGTTGAAAAAACATTACAAGAAGGAAAAGATGTATTCTTAGAAATTGAAGTGCAAGGAGCAATTCAAGTTAAGAAAGCTTTCCCAGAAGGTGTATTTATTTTCTTAGCACCCCCAAGTTTATCTGAGCTAAAAAACCGAATTGTCGGCCGTGGTACAGAAACTGAAGATGTTATTGAAAATCGCTTAACTGTAGCGAAAGAAGAAATCGAAATGATGGACGCTTACGACTATGTTGTAGAAAATGATCAAGTTGAATTAGCTTGTGATAGAATTAAAGCAATTGTGGTTGGTGAACATTGCCGCCGCGAAAGAGTAGCAAAATATTATAAAGAAATGACGGAGGGTCTATAATTATGTTAAATCCATCAATTGATTCATTATTAACAAAAATCGATTCTAAATATACACTTGTAACAGTAGCTGCAAAGCGTGCACGTGAAATGCAACTTGCTAACAACTGTGTTATTGAACAACCTGTTTCTCATAAATGTGTAGGTAAAGCATTAGAAGAAATCGATGTAGAAGTGTTAAAATATGTACCAAGCGAAGGCAAAATAATTGATTAAGATATTATTTTCGACAAATTAAAACATAGACTTTATAATTTTCTATGTAACGGTAACAACCTATTTACAAGTAGGTTGTTATTTTTTTACGATAGGATGAAATATTGGTACTGAAGAGCTGAGAAACCTGTTTCAGTATTATAAGTTTGAAAAAGAAAGAGGACGAGCCATATGCTAAAAGGGAAAAAGATACTCCTATGTGTAACAGGAGGCATTGCGGTCTTTAAAGCGGCTGCGTTAACTAGTAAATTGACACAAGCTGGTGCTATTGTAAAGGTGATCATGAGTGAGTCGGCAATAAAGTTTGTTACGCCTCTTACATTCCAAGCACTTTCTCGTCATGATGTATATACAGATACATTCGATGAGAAAGACTCAGCTGTTATTGCTCATATCGATTTAGCAGATTGGGCAGATGTAGTACTTGTTGCACCTGCTACAGCCAATTGTATCGGGAAGTTAGCTGGTGGTATTGCGGATGATATGATTACAACTACTTTGTTAGCTACTACAGCTCCAGTATGGATTGCACCTGCTATGAATGTGCATATGTACGAAAATAAAATTGTTCAAAAAAATATGATGACGTTAAAAACGTTAGGATATACATTTATTGAGCCTGGGGAAGGCTTTTTAGCGTGTGGTTATGTAGCGAAGGGAAGACTAGAGGAACCTGAAGCAATTATTGCGCGGTTAGAAGAAGCATTCACGGAACAAAAACCACTACAAGGTAAGAAAATGTTAATAACTGCTGGCCCGACGCGTGAAAAGATTGATCCAGTTCGTTTTATGACGAATTTTTCTTCTGGAAAAATGGGGTATGCGATTGCAGAAGTAGCAGCGAACTTAGGGGCTGATGTCATACTTGTTTCGGGGCCGACGGCATTAAATCCGCCACTACATGTAACAACGATACAAGTGGATTCAGCGCAGGATATGTTAGAAGCAGTCCTTCAACATTATCAAAATGTAGATGTTGTCATCAAAACAGCAGCTGTTGCAGATTATCGCCCGAAATATGTTCATGATAATAAAATGAAAAAGCAGAATGGTGATGCTGTAATTGAATTAGAGAGAACGGTAGATATTTTAAAAACGCTAGGTGAGAAGAAGGGTAAACAGTTACTTATCGGTTTTGCTGCTGAAACGACAAACGTAGAGGAATACGCAACGAAAAAGTTACGTGAGAAAAATGCGAATATGATTGTTGCGAATGATGTAAAAGCGCAAGGAGCTGGATTTGGCACAGATACGAACATTGTAACAATGTATAGAAAAGATGGAAAAGTTATTGAGTTGCCACTTTTAACGAAGAAAGAGGTAGCTCGCGAAATATTAAAGCAAATTGAAATGATGTTAGAAGATGATCGTTTATGAAATTTGCAAGTGTAATTGTTGATGTACCTGCCCGTCAGACAGATAGACCGTTTGATTACATTATCCCTAGAAAATGGGAAGATATTGTACAGACAGGAATGCGTGTAGTAGTTCCATTTGGTCCAAGAAAATTGCAAGGTTTTATTATTGAGATTAAAGATTCGGTTGACGTGGAAAGTAAGAAATTAAAGACAATCCATGAAATATTAGATGTAACACCGGTTTTAAATGATGAATTATTAAAGCTTGGATATTGGCTTACAAGTGAAACGTTATGTTATATGATTTCAGCATTTCAAGTCATGCTTCCGACAGCGATAAAAGCAACGTATAAAAAGCGTCTACAACTTCGTAAACAAGAAGAAGTAGCACCTGCAATACTGTATTTATTTCAGGATAAGGAAGCAATCGATTGGGAAGTTATTGAGGCGCAGCCACATTTATACCGCGCTATTCAACAAGAAATTAAAAATGGTACGATGGAAGTCGTATATCAAGTGAAAGATAAAGTGCAGAAGAAGAAACAAAGAGTCGTTCAGCCAGAGTTGCCGGAAGATAAATTAGAATTAGCTGCATTTGAATTGAAAAGTAAAAAACAACAAGATGTACTTTATTATTTTGTGGAAAATTATAAAAGTGTACCGTTGAAATTGTTAACAGAAGAGCTACAAATAACAGATGCTCCAATAAAATCACTTGTTAAAAAGGGGCTAATCTCAGAAAAATATGTGGAAGTATACCGGAATCCGTATGACGATGATGATTTTGAACAAACGAAACCATTTCCACTTACAGAGGAACAAAAGCAAGTTATTACACCTATTTTATCATCAATTACAAATGAAACTTACAATCCATTTTTACTATATGGTGTTACAGGAAGCGGAAAGACAGAAGTATATTTACAATCTATAGCAGCGGTGCTGAAGAAGGAAAAAGAAGCTATTGTACTCGTTCCTGAAATTGCGCTAACGCCTCAAATGGTAGATCGTTTTAAAGGTAGATTTGGCTCGCAAGTAGCGGTTCTTCATAGTGCACTGTCTGTTGGTGAAAAATATGATGAATGGCGTAAGATTTTAAGAAAAGAAGTGAAAGTGGTAGTTGGTGCCCGTTCAGCTATTTTTGCTCCTTTTGAAAATTTAGGGATTATTATTATTGATGAAGAGCATGAATCGAGTTATAAGCAAGAAGATAACCCGAAGTATCATGCAAGAGATGTAGCGGTGTGGAGAGGGCAATATCATAAATGTCCAATCGTTCTTGGAAGTGCAACGCCTACACTTGAATCGTTTGCAAGAGCGACAAAAGGTGTTTATGAACTATTAACGATGGAAAAACGTATGAACGAACAAGCTTTACCAACAGTAGAAATTGTTGACATGCGTGAAGAACTTCGCGACGGGAATCGATCAATGTTTTCGAAGGCGTTGCATGAAAAAATAGCAGATCGACTAGAAAAGAAAGAACAAATGGTTCTCTTTTTAAATAGGAGAGGTCATTCAACATTTGTGATGTGTCGTGATTGCGGGTATGTTGTACAATGTCCACATTGTGATATTTCGCTGACGTATCATAAAATGAACCATCGTTTAAAATGTCATTATTGCAGTTATGAGGAGAATATGCCAACTGCGTGTCCAGCTTGTCAAAGTACATATATTCGTTTCTTTGGTACAGGCACACAAAAAGTAGAAGAAGAAATTACAAAACTATTTCCAGAAGCGCGAGTCATTCGAATGGACGTAGATACGACAAGTCGCAAAGGAATGCATGAGAAGTTATTAAAGGCATTTGGTGAAGAGAAAGCAGATATATTACTCGGGACACAAATGATCGCCAAAGGACTTGATTTTCCGAAAGTAACGCTCGTTGGTGTTTTAACTGCAGATACGATGCTTCACTTACCTGATTTTCGGGCGAGTGAAAAAACATATCAATTATTGACGCAAGTAAGTGGACGGGCAGGTAGACATGAATTGCCAGGGGAAGTTGTAATTCAAACGTATACGCCAGAACATTATAGTATAGAGTTAGCAAAGAACCAGCAATATGATGTGTTTTTTGACCAAGAAATGCAAATGAGACGAACAAGACAATATCCACCTTATTACTATGTTGTACTTGTAACGGTATCTCATCCAGAATTATTAAAGGCAGTGCAAGTGACGGAAAAAATTGTCGGTCATTTACGAATGCATTGTTCGCAGCAAACGATGGTGTTAGGGCCAGTTGCTTCAGCAATTCCAAGGATAAAAGATAGATATCGTTACCAATGCATGATAAAATACAAACGGGAACCAAACTTAAAGAACGTGCTCAAAATGGTAAATGAACATTATCAAGCAGAAATGCAAAAAGAGCTACAAATCTCAATTGATTTTAATCCAACAATGTTAATGTAGCGGAGGGAAATATGGCAGTTTTAGAAATAGTAAAGCATCCAAATGAAGTGTTAGAAACACCATGTGAAAGAGTAATTAACTTTGATAAAAAGTTAGTGAAATTGTTGAAAGATATGCATGAAACAATGTTAATGGCGGACGGAGTCGGTTTAGCTGCACCTCAAGTAGGGGTAAGCTTGCAAGTAGCAGTTGTTGATGTCGATGATGATACTGGGAAAATCGAGTTAATCAATCCATCAATATTAGAAAAACGTGGTGAACAAGTAGGTCCCGAAGGCTGTTTAAGCTTCCCGGGACTTTATGGTGAAGTGGAACGTGCAGATTATATTAAAGTTAGAGCACAGAATCGCCGAGGTAAAGTGTTTTTATTAGAAGCGGAAGGATTTTTAGCGCGTGCAATTCAACATGAAATCGATCATTTACACGGTGTTCTATTTACATCGAAAGTGACAAGATATTATGAAGAAAACGAATTAGAATAGGTGTTAAAAGGAGCGGTTTTTAAATGATTAAAGTAGTATTTATGGGAACACCGGACTTTTCAGTGCCGGTGCTTCGTCGTCTTATCGAAGATGGCTATGATGTAGTAGGTGTTGTGACGCAACCAGATCGTCCGGTAGGTAGAAAAAAAGTATTAACACCTACACCTGTTAAAGTTGAAGCGGAGAAACATGGTATTCCGGTGTTACAACCACTGAAAATTCGTGAAAAAGACGAATATGAAAAAGTATTAGCATTAGAGGCGGATTTAATTGTAACAGCTGCGTTCGGTCAGATTGTACCAAACGAAATTTTAGAAGCGCCAAAGTACGGATGTATTAATGTCCATGCCTCTTTACTTCCAGAACTACGCGGTGGTGCACCGATTCATTATGCAATTATGGAAGGTAAAGAAAAAACAGGAATTACAATTATGTATATGGTAGAAAAATTAGACGCTGGTGATATTTTAACGCAAGTAGAAGTGGAAATTGAAGAGCGTGAAACGACGGGCTCGTTATTTGATAAGTTAAGTGAAGCCGGTGCACATCTTCTATCTAAAACAGTACCTTTATTAATTCAAGGTAAGTTAGAACCGATTAAACAAAATGAAGATGAAGTGACATTCGCATATAATATAAAACGTGAGCAAGAGAAAATTGATTGGACAAAAACAGGTGAAGAAGTATACAATCACATTCGCGGATTGAACCCATGGCCAGTTGCATATACGACTTTAGCAGAACAAGTTGTTAAAGTATGGTGGGGAGAGAAAGTTTCTCTAGAAGCGAAAGCTGAACCAGGTACAATAGTTGGTCTTGAAGAAGATGGATTTGTTGTTGCAACAGGGAATGAAACAGGTGTTAAAATTACTGAATTGCAACCGTCGGGTAAAAAGCGTATGAGTTGTTCACAATTTTTACGTGGGACAAAACCTGAAATTGGCACGAAGTTAGGAGAAAATGCATGAGACAAAATGTTCGTGAATTAGCTCTTGATGGTTTAATTCAAGTAGAAAAAAGTGGTGCATATAGTAACTTACTTTTAAATAATCTAATTGAAAAAAATGCAATTGATAGAAAAGATATTGGTTTATTAACTGAAATTGTATATGGAACGATTCAACGTCGTGACACATTAGATTATTATTTACAGCCCTTTTTAAAAAAGAAGGTTGAGGCGTGGGTAAGAGTGTTGCTTCGCTTATCTTTATATCAAATGATATATTTGGACCGAGTGCCAGAAAGAGCGGCTATTCATGAAGCGGTTGAAATAGCAAAGCGTCGTGGGCATAAAGGGATTTCAGGCATGGTGAACGGAGTATTGCGTTCAATTCAGCGAGAAGGTGTACCTTCATTAGATGAAATCAAAGATCCAGTGGAACGTCTTGCAATTGCAACGAGTCACCCAGTTTGGTTAGTACAAGATTGGGCATCTGAATATGGTTTAGAAACAGCAGAGAAAATGTGTGAAGTAAACATGTTACCACCAGTACCTACAGCACGTGTGAACGTTGATAAAGTAACGGTAGAAGAAGCAATTGAGTTGTTGGCAAGTGAAGGAATAGAAGCAAAGTCTGGCGATTTGTCAGATGATGCAATTCAAATTGAAAGAGGGAATGTAGCGCATACAGAAGCGTTTAAAAAAGGGTTCCTTTCTATTCAAGATGAAAGCTCTATGCTTGTTGCACGTGCTTTAGAACCGAATGAGGGAGAGACAGTTCTTGATAGTTGTGCTGCTCCTGGTGGTAAAACTACGCATATAGCTGAGCGTTTAAAGGGAACTGGTAAAGTAATGTCTCTTGATTTACACGCGCATAAAGTGCGTTTAATTAAACAACAAGCAGAGCGACTTGGTCTAGAAAATATAGAAACAAAAGCGTTAGATGCTAGAAAAGTGCAAGAGCACTTTGCAAATGAAACTTTTGATAAAATATTAGTAGATGCACCATGTTCTGGATTTGGGGTAATTAGACGTAAACCTGATATTAAGTTAGGAAAAGATAAAGGCGATAGTGAAAGATTATCGACGATTCAACTTGCGATATTAGAAAAGATAGCACCATTATTAAAACAAGGCGGTCGTCTTGTTTATAGTACGTGCACAATTGAGAAAATAGAAAATGAACAAGTAATAGATAAATTTTTAAAAGAACATCCTGAATTTGAATGGGATACTACGATAAAAGAACGTATGCCAGAAAAATTAAGTCCGTATATTAATGAAGGTCAAGTACAAATTTTACCGCATTATTTTGCAACGGATGGCTTTTATATTGCTTGTTTAAGGAAGAAGGTGTAGCATCATGGAAACGACTGTAAAAAAACAAAAGAAAAATGTAGAAACGAAAAAACCATCAATTTACTCTTTACAACTTCATGAAATGCAAGATTGGTTAAAGGAACAAGGAGAACCGAAGTTCCGTGCTGGACAAATTTTTGACTGGCTATATAAAAAACGTGTAAAAAATTATGAGGATATGTCAAACCTTTCTAAAGGATTGCGTGATAAATTGTCGAATTCCTTTGATATTACTACTTTAAACACGTTAGTAAAACAAACGTCTTCGGATGGAACGATTAAATTCTTATTCCAGTTATATGATGGATATTCTATTGAAACGGTATTAATGCGACATGAATACGGAAATTCTATTTGTGTAACAACACAAGTTGGTTGTCGTATTGGCTGTACGTTCTGTGCTTCTACACTTGGCGGGTTAAAACGAAACCTAGAAGCTGGAGAAATTGTAGCGCAAGTAGTAGAAGTGCAACGCGCGCTTGATGAAACGGAAGAACGTGTAAGTTCTCTTGTTGTTATGGGAATTGGAGAACCATTTGATAACTATGATAATTTAATGGGATTTTTACGCATCACTAACCATGAAAAAGGACTTCATATTGGTGCAAGACATATGACAGTTTCGACGAGTGGTATTATTCCGAAAATTTACAAGTTTGCTGAAGAAGAGTTACAAATTAATTTTGCGATTTCATTGCATGCTCCAAATTCAGAATTACGTTCAAAATTAATGCCGATTAACCGTGCTTATAAGCTACCTGATTTAATGGAAGCTATTAAATACTATGTAAATAGAACAGGGCGTCGTATTACATTTGAATATGGACTATTTGGAGGAGAAAATGACCAAGTTGAGCACGCTGAAGAACTTGCTGCGCTCTTAAAAGGTGTAAAGTGTCATGTGAACTTAATTCCGGTTAACTACGTACCAGAACGTGATTACGTACGAACACCACGTGAGCAAATTTTCTTATTTGAAAAAACGCTTAAAGATCGTGGAGTGAATGTAACAATTCGCCGTGAACAAGGTCACGATATTGATGCTGCCTGCGGTCAGTTGCGTGCGAAGGAGCGCAAAGAAGAGACGAGGTGACGAGATGAAAGCCGTGTTTCTATCGGATAAAGGGAAAGTTCGTCAACATAATGAAGATAGTGCAGGAGTTTTTCACAATTTAGATGGAAATATTTTAGCGGTAGTAGCAGATGGAATGGGAGGTCATCGAGCTGGCGATGTAGCTAGTTCGATGGCCATTCAATTATTCCATGATTATTGGAAGCAAACGCATAATATGAATGAGCCTAAAAAAGTAGAAGAGTGGTTACATACTAGTGTTGGAATTATTAATGAACGCATTTTTGAATATTCTAAACAACACGTAGAGTGTGATGGTATGGGAACAACGATTATCATAGCAATTTGTACGCCTAATTTTGTAACAATAGGTCATATAGGAGATAGTCGTTGTTATATGGTATCAGAGGGAGTAATGTCGCTCGTAACGGAAGATCATTCACTTGTAAATGAACTTGTGAGACATGGTGAAATTTCAAAGGAAGATGCAGAATACCACCCGAAAAAAAATGTTTTGTTAAGAGCGCTAGGAACAGAAGAAAAAGTCGGATTAGATGTTAAAACATTGGTACTTGAAGAAGATGATCAATTGCTTCTTTGCTCTGATGGATTGTCTAATAAAGTCCCTATGACTGATATGCAACAAATTTTACAGTTAAATGAACAGCTCGAAGCTAAGGTGCAAAGTCTCATTCAATTGGCGAATGATCGTGGTGGAGAGGATAATATTACTCTTGTTCTTATTGATTATGCGGATTCGACAAACGAAAGTAGGTGAAGTGCAACGTGCTGATTGGAAAACGCTTAAATGACCGTTATAAGCTGCTAAAAATGATTGGCGGTGGAGGGATGGCCAATGTATATTTAGCTCATGATGACATACTCGGCCGAGATGTAGCGGTGAAAATATTAAGACTCGACTATTCCAATAACGAAGAGTTTATTAAACGTTTCCATCGAGAAGCGCAATCTGTTACAACGTTGTCGCATCCAAATATTGTGAATATGTATGATGTTGGAGAAGAAGATGGTATATATTATCTTGTAATGGAGTATGTACCTGGACAAACATTAAAGCAATACATAATTGAGCAAGGGATGTTACCTATAGGGGAAGCTCTTGATATTATGGAGCAATTAACATCCGCCATGGCACACGCTCATCATTTTGAAATTGTGCATCGTGATATAAAACCGCACAATATTTTAATTCGAGCTGATGGAGTAGTAAAAGTAACAGATTTTGGAATTGCGACAGCTACAAGTGCAACAACTATTACACATACAAATTCAGTACTTGGTTCGGTGCATTATTTATCACCAGAACAAGCGCGCGGCGGGATAGCAAATAAACAATCAGATATTTATTCGCTTGGTATTGTTATGTTCGAATTGTTAACAGGAAGACAACCGTTTTCTGGTGAATCTGCTGTTGCAATAGCTTTAAAACATTTACAAAGTGAAATACCGTCTCCAAGAAGATGGAATGAAAATATTCCGCAAAGTGTTGAGAATATTATATTAAAGGCAACTGCTAAAGATCCGTTCCATCGATACCAATCTGCTAATGCGATGAAACGAGATATTGAAACGGCTTTATATCCAGAACGAATTAATGAACAGCCATTTTACATACCAGAAGATATGGAAGCGACGAAAGCGATTCCAATTATCCAACAAGAACAATTATTTGAAAATGTAACTGATGAAACGATTGTTTTAAGTGGAAGTAAAGTGGATGAACCAAAAAGAAAAGAACATACTGAATTAGATAAGAAGAAAAAACGAAGTAATAAATGGATTAAGGTTTTAATTACGACATTTTTACTTTTAGCAATTGGAATAACATTAGCTCTTACTGTTATTCCGGGATTCTTTATTCCGAAAGATGTAAAAGTTCCTGATGTGGCTGGTATGAAATATACGACAGCTGTAAATAAATTGGTAGAAAAAGGTTTTGAAGTGACAGAACCTAATATTGTATATACAGATGATGTGGAAGCTGGAGATGTAATAAAAACTGATCCTGTAGCAGGAAGAGTAGTGAAGGAAAGTTCTAAAATTACTATCTATCAATCAGGTGGAAAAAAGAAAAGTAAGATGAAGGATTTTACAGGTCAAAACTTTGAGAGTGTAAAACCCGAGTTAGAAGAAAGATATAAACAGGTTACTGAAAATTATATTGAAAATGATAAACCAAAAGGTGAAATTGTAGAACAAATACCGACACCTGATCAAATGGTTGTAGAGGCGGAGCAAGAACTGAAAGTTTGGATAAGTAAAGGTCCTTATCAAAATAGACCAGGTGATTTTTCAAGATGGACTGAAAATAGTGCAACTGGTGATTTGAATGAGAGAAAATTAACTCCAGATATAAAACGAGAGTATTCAGATACGGTTGATAAAGGTCTTGTAATTTCGCAATCGCCAAAACCAGGAACTCCGTTAAAAGAAGGAGATAAAGTGACACTTATCATCTCGAATGGCCCTAAGCCGAAAGTAACAAAAACAGTGAAGGTGGATAACATTTCTATCCCATATGAGTCTTCTATAATAGGTGAGAAAAAACCGCAAACAATAGAAATTTATAAAGAAGATATGCAACAAAAGATGGATAGACCAATTGAAACTAGAACGATTTCAGAGTCGGCAACAATTTCTTTAGAATTTGTAATTCAAGAAGGCTCAAAGGGTCACTATAAAATCGTACGGGATGGAGTAACGATTATCGATAAGGAAGTACCATATCCAACTCAATAATAGTGAATTCCATTTTCTTTTTATAGAGAATGGAATGCATTACCCTCGCCTGTTATGCTGTCTACAAGGTGGACTGTATAACAGGCAAAAATATATGATTCAAAAAGCTATACAAGTGATATTGTTGTAAAAAATATTTCGAATTGATGGTAGAGATTAAATATATGAACCTGGTTATATATTGGTGGGTTTTAAAATAATTGTTTAAAGAACTCTAGTCTATTCGTTTTAATTACAGCTTCACTTTATACAAAATAAAGGAGAATTATATGCCAGAAGGAAAAATTGTAAAAGCTTTAAGTGGATTTTATTATGTACAACATGAAGAAGGGATTACACAATGTCGTGGGCGTGGTGTATTTAGAAAAAATAAAATTACACCACTTGTAGGAGACCAAGTCGTTTTTCAAGCAGATAACCCAACGGAAGGCTACGTGCTTGAAGTATTTGATCGAAAAAATGAACTTGTTAGGCCTCCTATTGCTAATGTGGATCAAGCAATCCTTGTTTTCTCTGCAGTAGAACCAGATTTTAATCCTGGACTGTTAGATCGATTTTTAGTGCTGATTGAATATCATAACATTAAGCCGATTATTTGTATTAGTAAGATGGATTTAGTTGATGAAAAGATGCGAGAAACCGTTGAAGCTTATGCAAATGATTATCGTGAAATGGGTTATGATGTATTATTTACTTCTATAAATACATCGGAAAGTATTGCTATTTTAAAACCATTTTTAGAAGGTTGTGTTTCTGTCGTTGCTGGCCAATCAGGTGTTGGGAAATCTTCGATGCTTAACGTATTACGTCCGGATTTAGAACTAAAAACAAATGATATTTCCTCACATTTAGGACGCGGAAAACATACGACAAGACACGTGGAATTAATTGCAGTTGGAAGTGGACTTGTTGCGGATACACCTGGTTTTAGTTCACTTGATTTCATAGATATAGAGGTAGAAGATCTTACATATTGTTTTCCTGAGTTGAAAGAAGCGAGCCAATACTGTAAATTTAGAGGGTGTACACATCTTTCTGAACCGAAATGTGCGGTGAAAGCTGCGGTTGAAGAAGGAAAGATTACAGAATATCGTTATAAGAATTACCAACAATTCGTAGAAGAAATTAGAGAGAGAAAGCCGAGGTATTAGTTATGATTAAAATTGCACCATCGATCTTATCAGCAGATTTTTCAAAATTAGGGGAAGAAATTAAAGATGTAGAAAAAGGCGGAGCTGATTACATTCATGTCGATGTAATGGACGGGCATTTTGTACCGAATATTACGATTGGGCCATTAATTGTAGAAGCGATCCGTCCGATTACATCATTACCGTTAGATGTGCATTTAATGATTGAAAATCCTGATAACTATATCCCAACTTTCGCGAAAGCGGGAGCGGATATTATTACTGTTCATGTAGAGGCGTGTCCTCATTTACATCGTACAATTCAGTTAATTAAATCTCATGGCATTAAAGCAGGGGTTGTATTAAATCCACATACGCCAGTTTCGGTGATTGAGCATGTGTTAGAAGATATAGATATGGTATTACTTATGACGGTGAATCCTGGATTTGGTGGACAGAAATTTATCCATTCTGTATTACCGAAAATTAAACAAGTTGCAGAAATGGTTAAAGAGCGAAATCTAGAAGTCGAAATTGAAGTTGATGGTGGTGTCAACGCTGAAACGGCAAGACTTTGTGTTGAAGCAGGAGCGAATGTACTTGTAGCTGGATCAGCGGTATACAATCAAAAAGACCGCGGTGAAGCGATCCGTATCATTCGTGGATAATGAATGAACAGATCCCTATCCTAGTGAAGTTTCGGGTTTAGTAAGACTTCACTATTTAGACAGGATAGAGCGAAAAATATGTAAAAAGGCAATCTACCGAATGGCAGATTGCCTTTTTACAATAGAAGGGGAAGGAAAAATGATTATTCATATTTTAGCAGGAGGCCCTGCAGAATATTGCGCAGATTTTTCTCGATATGAAAATGAAGAAGTAGTGTGGGCGGCGGTTGATAGAGGAGTGTACCATTTACTAAAAAGAGGGATTACTCCATCTGTTGCGTTCGGAGATTACGATTCAGTAACTGAAGAAGAATTAGTATGGATGGGACAGCAAACAGATGAATTACATATTGTTCCACGAGAAAAAGATCAAACGGATTTAGAGATTGCAATTAGTTGGGCTTTAGAACAGAACCCCAAATTAATTCGTATTTTTGGTGCAACTGGTGGGCGGTTGGATCATGGTTTAGCAAATATACAGATGCTTTTAAAGGGTTTAGAAGCAAAAGTGGAAATGTGTATTGTGGATAATAAAAATGAAATAATGGTGAAAAAAGTTGGTACATATACAATTGGAATAAATAAAAATTTCCCCTATGTATCATTTGTGCCAGTTACTGAAAGTGTAGAAGGTATTACACTACAAGGATTTAAGTACCCTCTTACTAATAAAACGATAGAGTGGGGATCGACACTTTGTATTAGTAATGAACTCATTGAGGAAAAAGGTACTTTTTCATTCGCATCTGGCATATTAATGATGATAAGAAGCACTGATTGAAGAAACAATTTTGCTCCTTGCATCATATAGTGGGCAAGTGGAGTAAAGGGGATTAGGAGGGAAACCATGAGATTTTATACAATTAAGTTACCTAAATTTCTTGGTGGAATTGTTCGTGCGATGTTAAACACCTTCAAAAAAGACTAAAAAAAGCACCGATAATAGGTGCTTTTTCCATTGGTATAGTAAAAAAAGAGCCTAGCGGCTCTTTTTTTTATTATTAAACACGTTCGATTTTGCCAGATTTTAATGCTCTAGCAGAAACGTAAACACGTTGAACTTTACCGTCGATGCGTACGCGAACTTTTTGAAGGTTAGCGCCCCATTTACGTTTTGTAGCGTTCATTGCGTGAGAACGAGAGTTACCAGAACGAGCTTTTCTTCCAGTGATAGCACAAACACGAGCCATTTATATTTCCCTCCCTTGACACCTTACCATACGTAATTTTTCAATGTTAGTCTTTTTTGCGATGCTAAAAACACTACTATAATTTAACACAACTAAAAAGAGAATGCAACACTGTAGAAAAAAGAAATCAAGAAAAATTACTTGACACTATATGTAAGTGAAGAAAAGTTGAAATCAAGAAAATTTGCTTGACATATTATAGTGGTACATGTTGTATAATAACAATGGACTATTTTGCTCATCATAGAAAAGTGTAGTATAAAACATAAAATATGAGAGTGAAAAGAAAGAACGATGGAATTTTCTTTGAAAAGATTATATGATAGTAACTAAAGTAGTCTAGCTCACTTTCACCATTTATGAAGGGGGAAACGAGATGTCAATTGAAATTAAAACGAAGTACGGTCAAATTGATATTAGTACAGATGTAATTGCAACAATTGCTGGAGGTGCCGCGGTAGATTGCTACGGTATCGTAGGTATGGCATCAAAAAATCAGTTAAAAGATGGATTAACAGACATTTTACGAAAAGAAAACTTCACTAGAGGTGTTATTGTTCGTAAAGATGAAGATGAAGTACATATTGATATGTATATTATTGTGAGCTATGGTACGAAAATTTCAGAAGTAGCACATAACGTGCAGACGAAAGTGAAATATACATTAGATCAAACTGTAGGACTAGCAGTAGATTCTGTAAACATCTACGTACAAGGAGTTAAAGTAATAAACTTGTAATGTGCATTAAGGAGGAAAATCTGTGTCAATTCAAAAAATTGATGGGAAACGTTTATCACAAATGATCATGCAAGGAGCGAATAATTTAACAAATAATGTTCAGCTTGTTGATGCATTAAACGTATTTCCAGTTCCAGATGGCGATACCGGTACAAACATGAACTTATCAATGACTTCAGGCGCACGTGAAGTGAAAGCAAATCCTTCACAGCACGCTGGTAAAGTCGGTGTAAGTTTAGCCAAAGGATTATTAATGGGAGCTCGTGGTAACTCTGGCGTTATTTTATCTCAGTTATTCCGTGGTTTTTCAAAATCCATTGAACAAAAAGAAGAATTAACAACAGTTGATTTTGCTGCAGCTTTAGATGCTGGGGTAGAAGCGGCTTACAAAGCGGTTATGAAACCGATTGAAGGAACGATTTTAACGGTTGCAAGAGAAACGGGTAAATATGCAGTGACAGTTGCGAAAAAACAGCGCGACTTTGTTTTGTTTATGGAAGACGTTGTGAAAGAAGCCAATGCATCGTTAAATCGTACGCCAGATTTATTACCTGTATTAAAACAAGTTGGCGTTGTAGATAGCGGTGGTAAAGGTCTTGTTGTTGTATATGAAGGATTTTTAGCTGACTTAAAAGGAGAAACAATTTCTTCTGATGTGTCTGCCCAACCATCTATGAATGACATGGTACGCGCAGAACATCACCGTAGTGTACAAAGCCAATTGAGTACAGAAGATATAAAGTATGGATATTGCACGGAATTCATGGTGAAATTAGAGCCTGAAAAAATGAAGGAACATAATTTCTCTGAACAAAAATTCCGTGAAGATATTAGTGTATACGGAGATTCACTACTTGTTGTATCAGATGATGAGGTTGTTAAGGTTCATATTCATGCGGAACATCCTGGAGATCCTATGAATTATGGGCAACGCTATGGTAGTTTAATTAAGATTAAAGTAGAAAATATGCGTGAACAGCATACCGCTTTATTAGATGAACCTACTATGGTTCCTGAGCAAACAACTCAATCGAAAGAAAAACAACCATATGGTATCGTAACTGTAGCTATGGGATCTGGTATTAAAACTTTATTTGAGAGCATTGGTGCAACGAAAGTAATCGAAGGTGGCCAAACGATGAATCCGAGTACGGAGGATATTGTGAAGGCGATTGAAGAGGCGAATGCTGAAAAAATCATCATCTTACCAAATAACGGAAACATCGTGATGGCAGCAGAACAAGCAGCGTCAGTTGTTGATCAAGAAGTTATTGTTATTCGTTCAAAAACAGTTCCTCAAGGTATGGCTGCAATGTTAGCATTTAATCCAGTTGGAACGTTAGAAGAAAATGAAGAAAACATGAAAGAAGCTTTATCTCATGTGAAAACGGGTCAAATTACGTATGCTGTTCGTGATACGGAAATTGACGGTGTAGCAATTCAAAAAGACGATTTCATGTGCATTGCAGATGGAAAAATCGTATCAACAAATGCTGAAAAAGTAGGAGCTGCAAAGCAATTATTAGAAGCATTGATTGATGAAGAGTCTGAAATCGTAACGATTCTACAAGGTGAAGATGCAACTGATGAAGAAGTAGCTGAGTTAGTTGCATTTGTAGAAGAGAAATTTGAAGATGCTGAAGTAGAAGTGCATGCTGGGAATCAACCGGTGTATTCTTTCATCTTCTCTGTAGAATAAAAAAGATTCGTTTTGAAAATAAATGGATCACTTACTTGCTAATGGATCAGAAGTAGTAATGTGAACGTTATTACTAGTTTTTATTCAAAAGGCTAGCATATGGAATAAAGAAAAGAGCCTTGCTGCTAATAGTGAGGCTCTTTTTTACTTGTTGTGTATAAGGGATTTGAGTAGTTTCTCTTAGAATGCCTATGATAGAATATATAAGGTGAAAGATAGCGATTGCAGATGTTAATTGATACTCAAATAGAGTGTAACAAAGAAAATAATGTGACGGAGTGTGAGAATCTTGAATGAAGTTGTACAAGTTCCTGTTACAGATGTAAAGGGAATCGGAGGAGAAACATCTGAATTACTACACGAGATGGGAATTTATACAGTTTCTCATCTATTAGAGCATTTTCCGTACCGTTATGAAGATTATGCGATGAAAGATCTTGCTGAAGTAAAGCATGATGAGCGTGTAACAGTTGAAGGGAAAGTTCATAGTGCTCCGTTACTACAATACTATGGTAAGAAAAAATCACGTCTTACAGTTCGTGTTCTCGTCGGTCGTTATTTAATTACGGCTGTATGTTTTAATAGACCTTACTATAAGCAAAAGTTAAATTTGGATGAAACGGTAACGATTACTGGTAAATGGGATCAACATCGTCAAACAATTGCTGTATCAGAGCTTCATTTTGGACCGGTTGTTCGACAACAAGAAGTAGAGCCTGTATATTCAGTGAAAGGAAAGCTTACAGTAAAACAGATGCGCCGTTTTATTGCACAAGCGCTAAAGGAGTATGGAGATTCTATAGTCGAAGTGCTACCAGATGGTTTGTTAAATCGGTATAAATTATTACCACGTTATGAAGCACTCAGGGCGTTGCATTTTCCGGTAGGGCAAGAAGATTTAAAGCAAGCTCGTCGCCGTTTTGTATATGAGGAGTTTTTCTTATTTCAGCTAAAAATGCAAACACTAAGGAAAATGGAGAGAGAAAATTCAAAAGGTACGAAGAAGGAAATCTCGTCAACAGAATTACAAGAATTTATCGATGCACTTCCGTTTCCGTTAACTGGTGCGCAGCGCCGGGTTGTAGATGAAATTTTAAAGGATATGACATCTCCTTATCGGATGAACAGGCTGTTGCAAGGTGACGTTGGTTCTGGGAAAACAGTTGTTGCTGCGATTGGTCTCTATGCCGCAAAATTAGCTCATTATCAAGGTGCTTTAATGGTTCCTACAGAAATTTTAGCCGAACAACATTATCAGTCGCTTGCGGAGACGTTTTCTCATTTCGGTATGACGGTTGAACTGTTAACGAGTTCTGTTAAGGGTGCGAGACGTCGGGAAATTTTGGCGAGATTAGAGCAGGGAGAAGTAGATATCCTTGTTGGGACGCACGCTTTAATTCAAGATGAAGTTATATTTCATAGGTTAGGTCTCGTTATTACCGATGAACAGCATCGATTTGGTGTAGCGCAGCGCCGGGTTTTACGTGAGAAAGGTGAAAGTCCAGATGTATTGTTTATGACGGCAACCCCAATTCCGCGAACGTTAGCTATTACGGCATTTGGAGAGATGGACGTTTCTATTATCGATGAAATGCCAGCTGGTAGAAAGGTAATCGAAACGTATTGGGCAAAACATGATATGTTAGACCGTGTTCTCGGCTTTGTGGAGAAAGAGATAAAAAAAGGAAGACAGGCATATGTTATTTGTCCTCTTATTGAAGAGTCTGAGAAACTTGATGTACAAAATGCTATCGATTTACATAGTATGCTGACTCATCATTATCAAGGTAAGTGCCAAGTTGGATTAATGCATGGGAGACTATCATCTCAAGAAAAAGAAGAGATAATGGGACAGTTTAGTGAAAATAAAGTGCAAATTCTTGTTTCGACAACAGTTGTTGAAGTAGGTGTGAATGTACCAAATGCGACTGTTATGGTTATTTATGACGCGGAGCGTTTCGGTTTATCGCAGCTTCATCAGCTCAGGGGGCGTGTTGGGCGTGGTAGTGAACAATCATATTGCTTATTAATTGCAGACCCGAAATCAGAAACTGGAAAAGAAAGAATGCGTATTATGACTGAAACAAATGATGGATTTGTATTGTCAGAAAAAGATTTAGAGTTACGAGGTCCTGGGGATTTCTTTGGAAGTAAGCAAAGTGGTCTACCAGAATTTAAGGTTGCTGATATGGTACATGATTATCGGGCGTTAGAAACAGCGAGACAAGATGCGGCGATACTAGTTGATTCAGAAGCGTTTTGGCATAATGATCAGTATGCTTCGTTGCGTACTTATCTTGACGGAACAGGTGTGTTCCAGGGAGAGAAGCTCGATTAAAAGTAGTCTGCAAAAGTTTTTGTTGCATTCTACTTTTAATGATTATATACTACTGTTAGTACCTAGTCATAAAAATGGATGGTGCGGTATGAAAAAGAGAAGAAGTAAAAAAGAAAGACAAGAATTATTACAACAAACAATAGAAACGAATCCTTTTATAACGGATGAAGATTTAGCAGAAAAATTTCAAGTGAGCATACAGACTGTTCGTCTGGATCGTATGGAGTTATCTATTCCTGAATTGAGAGAACGAATTAAGCATGTGGCTACAAAACAACATGAAGAAGATGTGAAATCTTTACCGTTAGAAGAGGTTGTCGGAGAAATTATCGATATAGAATTAGATAGACATGCGATATCTATCTTTGAAGTAAAGGTAGAACATGTATTTAAAAGAAATCAAATTGCTCGTGGGCATCATTTGTTTGCGCAAGCAAACTCACTAGCTGTTGCAGTTATTGATGAAGAATTAGCTTTAACTGCAAAGTCTACCATTCGATACATTCGTCCTGTAAAATTAGGAGAACGTGTAGTTGCAAAAGCGCGCGTTGAAGATGTAGAGAATGATAAAGGACGGACGGTTGTCAAAGTGCGTAGCTTTGTTGGAGAAGAACTTGTTTTTACAGGCACTTTTGAAATGTATCGATCTAGTAATAATAGTGAGGAAGGTAACAACTTATGAAAATCGCAATAGATGCAATGGGCGGAGATCACGCTCCAAAGGCTGTAGTATTAGGAGCAATGAAAGCTATTAAGGAATATTCAGATTTACATATTACGTTAGTAGGGAAAGAAGCAGAAATCCGTCAATACTTAACGAGTGAAGAGCGAATTACTATCCTTCATACAGACGAAAAAATTGAATCGACAGATGAGCCAGTAAGGGCGGTTCGTCGAAAAAAACAAGCTTCAATGGTACTAGCAGCGCAGCAAGTGAAAGATGGTATTGCAGATGCTTGTATATCAGCAGGTAGTACAGGGGCTTTAATGGCAGCAGGATTATTTGTTGTCGGTCGTATGGAAGGAATTGAACGACCAGCTTTATCACCGACAATGCCAACTGTTGATGGAGAAGGTTTTGTTATGTTAGATGTTGGAGCAAACGTTGATGCAAAACCAGTTCATTTATATCAATATGCAGTGATGGGTTCTGTTTACGCAGAGAAGGTAAGAGGAATTAAAAACCCTCGTGTTGGACTTTTAAATGTTGGAACAGAGGATGGAAAAGGAAACGAGCTTTCAAAACAGGTCTTTGCTATGCTCAAAGATGCACCAATTAATTTTGTTGGAAACGTTGAATCAAGAGATTTATTGCAAGGTGTAGCAGATGTTGTTGTGTGTGATGGTTTTACAGGGAACGTAGCTCTAAAATCACTAGAAGGAACAGCACTTGCGCTATTCTCTATGTTAAAAGAGCAATTAATGAGTTCGTTTACGAGCAAATTAGCAGCAGCGGTATTAAAACCAAAACTTATGGTATTAAAAGATAAAATGGATTATTCGGAGTATGGAGGAGCGGCATTGTTTGGATTGAAAGCTCCTGTCATTAAGGCTCACGGTTCTTCAAATGACCAATCGATATTTAGTGCGATTCGTCAAACGAGAGAAATGGTAGCGAAAGAAGTAATTCCTACAATTTCAAGTGTAATGGAGAAGGAGCCGCTTCAATAAGAGGAGGATTTGAAATGGGAAAAATAGCATTTCTTTTTCCGGGCCAAGGTTCACAGGCAGTTGGAATGGGTAGACAGTTAGCGGAGAATAATAACGAGGTTGCGAAAGTGTTTGCGAAAGCAGATGAGGTGTTACACGATTCACTTTCAGAGGTGATTTTTGAAGGGCCGCAGGAAAAGCTTACATTAACGACAAATGCACAACCTGCATTATTAACAACGAGTTTTGCTATTTTGACAGCTTTGAAAGAGTATGACATTACACCTGATTTTGTAGCAGGACATAGTTTAGGTGAATATAGCGCTCTTGTGGCAGCTGGTGCTATAACTTTTGAAGATGCTGTATATGCTGTAAGAAAACGTGGCGAATATATGGAAGAAGCCGTTCCTGGTGGGGAAGGGGCAATGGCAGCTATTTTAGGTGCTGATCCAGATATGCTGAAACGAGTTACAGAAGAAGTAACAAGTGAAGGGTATGCAGTACAGATTGCAAACATGAATAGTACGAAGCAAATTGTAATTTCTGGAACAAATCAAGGGGTAGAACTTGCTTCTCAAAGAGCGAAAGAAAATGGTGCTAAAAGAGCAATTCCGCTTAAAGTAAGTGGACCATTTCATTCCTCTCTTATGAAGCCAGCTGCTGAGAAGTTTCAAAGTGTGTTAAATGAAATTACAATTCAGGATACGAATATTCCTGTTATAGCAAATGTTACAGCAGATGTTATTACACGTGGTGCAGATATTCAAGAGAAGCTAATTGAACAACTGTATTCACCTGTGTTATGGTACCCATCTATTGAAACTATGGTGAAACAAGGTGTGGATATATTTATTGAAATTGGACCTGGAAAAGTACTTGCTGGGCTTATGAAGTCGATTGATTCATCAGTGAAAGCATATGCCATATATGATGAAGCGACATTAAAAGATACCATTTCAAATTTGAGAGGAGAAAACTGATGTTAAAAGGGAAAGTAGCATTAGTAACTGGTGCTTCACGTGGAATTGGTCGCGCGATTGCAATCGATTTAGCGAAACAAGGGGCAAATGTAGTAGTAAATTATGCTGGTAATGAACAAAAGGCGAATGAAGTAGTAGATGAAATCAAGAAATTAGGTTCAGATGCAATTGCGGTAAGAGCAGATGTTGCAAATGCTGAAGATGTTACAAATATGGTGAAACAAACAGTAGATACATTTGGACAAGTCGATATTCTTGTAAATAACGCTGGCGTAACAAAAGATAATTTATTAATGCGTATGAAAGAAGAAGAATGGGATACAGTTATTAATACAAACTTAAAAGGTGTATTCTTATGTACAAAAGCAGTATCTCGTTATATGATGCGCCAACGTCATGGTAGAATAATAAATATTGCTTCTGTTGTTGGTGTTGTAGGAAATCCAGGGCAGGCTAATTATGTTGCTGCTAAAGCTGGTGTAATTGGATTAACAAAAACATCAGCAAAAGAATTAGCAAGTCGAAATATAACTGTAAATGCAATTGCTCCTGGATTTATTGCAACTGATATGACGGACGTATTAGATGAAAATATAAAAGGTGAAATGTTAAAAGTTATTCCGGCTGCACAGTTTGGTGAAGCGCAAGATATCGCGAATGCTGTAACGTTTTTTGCTTCGGATCAAAGCAAATATGTTACAGGACAAACGTTAAATGTTGATGGCGGAATGGTAATGTAATAAAAGAATCGATTTCATCTAGTTTTTTTGGACAATATTTAATATAATATTTGAGGGGAGGTGAATGGAATGGCAGATGTTTTAGAGCGTGTAACAAAAATCATCGTTGATCGTTTAGGTGTAGAAGAAACTGAAGTAGTACCAGCTGCAAGCTTTAAAGAAGATTTAGGCGCAGACTCCCTAGATGTAGTAGAACTTGTAATGCAATTAGAAGATGAATTCGAAATGGAAATTTCTGATGAAGATGCTGAAAAGATTGCTACTGTTGGCGATGCTGTGACTTACATAGAGAGTCATCTATAATGCTTAAGTGAAGTCCCGTTATTTAGCGGGGCTTTCTCGGCTTATATCTGGAGGGACCTATGCCGTACCGAAAATATAGAGAAAAAAAATACGAAACAAAATATCGTGAAGCGTTTAAAGTGTTTCAAGAAAAGATAGGTATTACGTTTACAGATGAAAAATTATTGACTCAAGCATTTACGCATTCATCGTATGTGAATGAGCATCGAAAAAAACCGCATGAAGACAATGAGCGTCTCGAATTTCTTGGAGATGCAGTATTGGAACTTACTGTATCGCAGTATCTGTTTCAAAAATATCCGACAATGAGCGAAGGAGAGTTAACAAAACTACGTGCAGCTATTGTATGTGAGCCATCTCTTGTTCGTTTTGCAAATGAGCTGTCATTTGGAAGCCTTGTTTTATTAGGGAAAGGTGAAGAAATGACAGGTGGACGTGAACGACCAGCTTTATTAGCGGATGTCTTTGAAGCGTTTATTGGTGCCCTTTATCTTGATCAAGGGCTAGAAACAGTTTGGGGATTCTTAAAAGAAATTGTGTATCCGAAAATTAATGAAGGTGCTTTTTCTCATGTGATGGATTATAAGAGTCAATTGCAAGAATTGATCCAGCGTGATGGTAGTGGCAACATTGAGTATCAAATTTTGCAAGAAAAAGGACCAGCCCATAATCGAGAATTTGTGTCACGTGTTACATTAAATAATGTAGCGTTAGGTCTTGGTAGTGGTAAGTCGAAAAAAGAAGCAGAGCAACAAGCTGCTGCAGAAGCATTGAAAAAATTAAAAGAACAATTATAAGGAATCCCCCTTTGAATAGGGGGATTCCTTATGCATAGAATGAAACTTTTCTTTTGTAGATAAATGAAAGGAAAGTAAATCCGTATTATAGCTTGGTTTCGTACAGACAACGTATATAACAACGGAGAATAGGAGGAAGACCTTTCGTGTTTTTAAAAAGATTAGAAATAGCAGGATTTAAATCTTTTGCTGAGCGTGTATCTGTCGATTTTGTTCCAGGTGTTACGTCTGTAGTAGGGCCTAATGGGAGCGGGAAAAGTAATATTACTGATGCAATTCGCTGGGTACTTGGTGAACAATCTGCAAAATCATTACGTGGTGCAAAGATGGAGGATGTTATTTTTGCCGGTAGTGAAACGAGGAGAGCGGTTAATGTAGCTGAAGTAACATTAACTTTAAATAATGAAGATCAACGTTTACCGATTGAATATAACGAGGTGAGTGTAACGCGCCGTGTATCTCGTTCAGGTGATAGTGACTTTTATATAAATAAACAATCTTGTAGATTGAAAGACATTATCGATTTATTTATGGACTCTGGCATGGGAAGAGAAGCCTTTTCAATTATTAGTCAGGGGAAAGTGGAAGAGATTTTAAGTAGTAAATCAGAAGAACGTCGCGGTGTATTTGAAGAAGCGGCAGGTGTGCTGAAATACAAACTTCGTAAAAAGAAAGCTGAAGGGAAATTAGCGGATACACAAGAAAACTTAAATCGTGTACAAGATATTATTCATGAATTGAGTATTCAAGTAGAACCGTTAGAGAGACAAGCTTCTATTGCGAAAGATTATCTCGAGAAAAAAGAAGAGTTAGAGAAAGTAGAAGCTGCGCTTATTGTACATGAAATTGAAGAATTGCATGAGAAATGGGAAGCGCTTCGAAGTCAGTTTGGGCATAATAAAAACGAAGAAGCTAAAATGTCAACGCATTTACAAAAAAGTGAAGAAGAGCTTGAGGAATTACGTGGACAATTACAAGCGGTAGATGAGTCTGTAGATTCCTTGCAAGAAGTTCTTCTTCTTTCTAGCAAAGAGCTAGAAAAATTAGAAGGACAACGTGAGCTGTTAAAAGAGAGGAAGCAAAATGCTACGACGCATTGTGCACAACTTGAACAGTTAATTGTTGAATTGACAGAAAAAGCTAAAAGTTATGATGGTGAAATTGAATCAAGTACAGAAGTGTTAATGCAATTTGTAGATCAAGTAAAAGAATTGGAGAGAAATTTGCTTGATAATGAACAACTGCTTGCAACTTTAGCGGATAATTTAGAGGAACAGATTGAGAATTTAAAAGGGGATTATATTGAACTTTTAAATCAACAAGCTAGTCAGCGTAATGAATTATCTATGATTGAAGAACAGTCTAAACAGCAAAACTCTAAAAATGAACGTCTTGATGAAGAGAATGCGAAATATGTAGAAATGCGTATGGAAATCACAGCGAAAAAGACGAAACTTGTTGAAAGTTATGAACAAGTGAAAGAAAAAATAGCTGGTATCATTTCGAACATACAGAAAACAGAAGCGGCGCTTGGGAAATGTAAGGCGCAGTATAGTGAAAATGAAACAAAACTGTATCAAGCATATCAATTTGTACAACAGGCGCGCTCACGAAAAGAAATGCTAGAAGAGATGCAAGAGGACTATTCTGGTTTCTACCAAGGTGTACGTGAAGTATTGAAAGCTAGAGAAAATAGGTTGCAAGGTATCGAGGGTGCTGTTGCGGAACTGTTAACGGTACCGAAAGAATATGAAGTTGCAATGGAAATCGCTCTAGGTGCAGCAATGCAGCATATCGTTGTACAAACAGAGGAACATGCTCGTAATGCAATTGCATTTTTAAAGCAGAATAAACATGGACGTGCAACGTTTTTACCGCAAGCTGTTATTAAAAGTAGATCGTTATCATTTGAACAGTTACGTGTTGTGAATCAACATCCATCGTTTGTAGGAGTAGCGGCAGAACTTGTGCAGTACAATAATAAATACGAGAATGTCGTTTCGAGCCTATTAGGTACAGTTGTTGTTGCGAAAGATTTACGCGGTGCAAATGAATTAGCGAAACAATTACAATATCGCTATCGTATTGTAACACTTGAAGGTGACGTAGTGAATCCTGGGGGTTCAATGACTGGTGGAGCTGTAAAACAGGCGAAATCTTCTTTATTAGGACGTCAGCGTGAACTTGAAGAATGGACTAAAAAGCTCACTGATATGGAAGAAAAAACAACGAAGCTAGAAAACTTTGTTAAAGCAGTAAAGCAAGAGATTCAAGAAAAAGAAGTACAAATACGCGAACTACGCCAAGGTGTAGAAACTGAGCGTGTAGATGAACAAAAATTAAGAGAAGAAATTAATCAATTAGAATTAGAAGAACATCGAATTAATGATCGCTTATCTATATACGACTTAGAGATAGAAGGATTTTTACAAGATCAAGTGAAAATGCAAGGACGTAAAGGAGAGTTAGAAAAGATTTTAGCAACTCTTCAAGCAGAGATTTCGGAATTAGATAGCAAAATCGTCGCGTTAACGAAACAAAAAAGCGAGCAACATTCTTCAAAAGAAAAAGTTCAGAAGGAAATGACTGAGCTGAAAGTACAAGCGGCTGAACAACAACAACGTTTGTCTAATCAAAAAGAAAAAGTTGAGCGATTAACGAAGGAAAAAGAAGAAACTGATACAACACTTGTAAAAACAAAAGAAGATTTAGCATTCTTAAAGCAAGAAATGACATCTAATTCAAGTGGTGAAGAACAAATTACGAATATGATTGAGAAAAAAGCATATGATCGTAATCAAACTTCAGAATTAATTCGCTCTCGCCGTGAACAACGTGTATCATTACAAGAGAGAGTGGAGCATTTAGAACGCAATGTGAAGGAAACGTTAGGCAAGCATAAATATATTCTTGAGTTGTTGAAAGATCAAGAAGTGAAAATTAACCGACTTGATGTTGAGTTGGAAAATAGATTGCAACATTTACGTGAAACATATACGATTTCATTTGAAGCAGCAAAACTGAAGTATACAATGATGATGCCTGCAGAAGATGCGCGTAAAAAGGTGAAATTAATAAAACTATCCATAGAAGAGTTAGGTACAGTAAACTTGGGTGCAATTGATGAATACGAGCGAGTAGCGGAACGTCATACGTTCTTACTAGAGCAACGAGATGATTTAGAAGAAGCGAAAGCGACATTGCACCAACTTATTACTGAGATGGATGAAGAAATGAAAAAACGTTTTTCCACTACTTTTGAAGGGATTCGAACGGAGTTTCAATCTGTATTTACTGAATTATTCGGAGGCGGTAGAGCGGATTTAGTAATGACGGATCCTGGAGACATATTAAATACTGGTATTGATATTGTTGCACAACCACCAGGAAAGAAATTGCAGAACTTAGGTTTACTGTCAGGTGGAGAACGTGCTTTAACGGCAATAGCGCTTTTATTTGGTATTTTAAAAGTACGCCCAGTACCATTCTGTGTACTAGACGAAGTAGAAGCGGCTCTAGACGAAGCGAATGTTGCTCGTTTTGCGCAATATTTAAAGAAATTTAGTGATGAGACGCAGTTTATTGTAATTACACACAGGAAAGGTACAATGGAAGAGTCTGATGTATTGTATGGTGTAACGATGCAAGAATCAGGTGTATCTAAGCTTGTTTCTGTTCGTTTAGATGACGGGGAAGAACTTGTGGCGAGTAAATAGGAAGGATGGGAAGCATGAGCTTATTTAAAAAACTTAAAGAAAAAATTTCAAAACAAACGGATACAGTAACAGAGAAATTTAAACACGGATTGGAAAAAACGAGAAATTCATTTGCGGATAAAGTAAATGATTTAGTCTATCGTTACCGTAAAGTGGATGAAGATTTCTTTGAAGAGTTAGAAGAGATTTTAATCGGCGCAGACGTAGGGGTTTCGACTGTAATGGAATTAATTGATCAGTTGAAAGAAGAAGTGCAGCGCCGAAATATTCAGGACCCAAAAGAAGTACAAGCTGTTATTTCGGAAAAGTTAGTTGGCATTTATAAAGGTGACAGCGACTTTAGTAATGAAATCAATATGCAAGAAGATCAATTAACAGTTGTTTTATTTGTAGGTGTTAACGGTGTAGGGAAAACGACGACAATTGGTAAACTGGCACATAGATTTAAATCAGAAGGTAAGTCAGTCCTATTGGCAGCAGGAGATACGTTCCGTGCTGGCGCGATTGAACAATTAGAAGTATGGGGCGATCGCGTTGGTGTAGAAGTCATTAAACAAGGGTCTGGTTCTGACCCTGCAGCGGTAATGTATGACGCTGTACAAGCTGCAAAAGCGCGTAAAGTAGATGTATTACTATGTGATACAGCAGGACGTTTGCAAAATAAGGTGAACTTAATGAAAGAGTTAGAGAAAGTGAAGCGTGTAATTGAGCGTGAAGTACCAGGAGCTCCTCATGAAGTGTTACTAGTTATTGATGCAACAACAGGTCAAAACGGTTTAAGTCAAGCGAAAACATTCCGTGAAGCAACGAATGTTACTGGTATTGTTTTAACGAAGTTAGATGGAACTGCTAAAGGTGGTATCGTATTAGCAATTCGTAACGAAATGGATGTACCGGTGAAATTTGTTGGCTTAGGAGAGCAAATGGATGATCTGCAGCAGTTTGATCCAGAACAATATGTGTATGGTTTATTTGCAAATTTAGTGGAAACAGAAGAAGTATAAATGAAAGAAGCGGTATTACCGCTTCTTTTTCTATAAAAAATAAGTGATGTTAAGAAAAAAACTTGACACTCTTTTATACTCCATGTAAACTAATTGATGTAAAGGGAAATCACTTAACAAAGGATGATCCAACATGCTCGAGAAAACAACGAGAATGAACTATTTATTTGATTTTTATCAATCGTTGTTAACGCAAAAACAAAGAAGTTATATGTCGCTTTATTATCTAGATGATTTATCTCTTGGTGAAATTGCGGAAGAATTTGATGTAAGTCGCCAAGCCGTGTATGATAACATTAAACGGACTGAAGCGATGCTTGAAGAATATGAAGATAAATTAGTATTACTTCAAAAGTTTCAAGAGCGACAGCGACTTGTTGCAAAGCTAAAACAGCTAATCAGCGAAGAAGAGCATGTGAATGAAGAAATGAAACAAGTTGTTGAAGCTATCGAAAAATTAGATTAGGAGGGCGGCAATATGGCATTTGAAGGATTAGCCGACCGACTTCAACAGACAATGCAAAAAATCCGCGGCAAAGGAAAAGTTTCTGAAGCCGATGTGAAAGAAATGATGAGAGAAGTTCGTCTAGCTCTTTTAGAAGCGGATGTTAACTTTAAAGTAGTAAAAGATTTTGTAAAGCGTGTGTCTGAGCGTGCTGTCGGACAAGATGTAATGAAAAGTTTGACACCTGGACAACAAGTAATTAAAGTTGTACAGGAAGAACTTACAGAACTTATGGGCGGAGAGCAAAGCAAAATTGCTGTTGCTAATAAGCCACCGACTGTTATAATGATGGTTGGTCTGCAAGGTGCGGGTAAAACGACGACAACAGGTAAGCTTGCGAATTTGCTTCGTAAAAAGCATAATCGTAAACCGATGCTTGTTGCAGCGGATATTTACCGTCCAGCAGCGATTAAACAGCTTGAAACATTAGGGAAGCAATTGGACATGCCTGTTTTCTCTTTAGGAGATCAAGTAAGTCCTGTTGAAATTGCGAAACAAGCGATTGCAAAGGCAAAAGAAGATCATCACGATTATGTTTTAATCGATACAGCAGGTCGCCTGCATATTGATGAAGAACTAATGGATGAATTAGCGAAAGTGAAAGAAGTTGCGAATCCGGATGAAATTTTCCTTGTTGTCGATGCGATGACAGGACAAGACGCGGTAAATGTTGCACAAAGTTTCCATGATCAGTTAGGGTTAACGGGTGTTGTATTAACGAAACTAGATGGTGATACGCGCGGTGGTGCGGCATTATCTATTAAGGCTGTAACAAATACACCAATTAAATTTGCTGGTATGGGTGAAAAACTAGATGCGATTGAAGCGTTCCATCCAGAACGTATGGCATCCCGCATTTTAGGGATGGGCGACGTCTTAACATTAATTGAAAAAGCGCAAGCTACAGTTGATGAAGAGAAAGCAAAAGAACTTGAGCAAAAAATGCGTACGCTTTCGTTTACACTTGACGATTTCCTAGAACAACTTGGACAAGTGCGTCAACTTGGACCACTTGACGAATTGTTAGGGATGCTTCCTGGTGCAAATAAAATTAAAGGGCTGAAAAATGCGCAAGTTGATGAAAAGCAAATTGGGCATATTGAGGCAATTATTCGTTCTATGACTAAATTAGAACGTGAACAACCGGAAATAATTAACGCTAGTCGAAAAAAACGCATTGCCAAAGGTAGCGGTACAACCGTACAAGAAATCAATCGTCTAATCAAGCAATTCGATGATATGAAGAAAATGATGAAAACGATGACTGGAATGCAAAAAGGTAAGAAAAAAGGACTAGGTGGAATGAAGTTTCCATTCATGTAAGAAAAAAAGATGGCTCTGTTAAGAAAAAATACTTTACAAAGCAATAGTCTTTTTGCTAATATAATTATCTGTGTGAAATAAATTCGGAGGTGCTTTATAAAATGGCAGTTAAAATTCGTTTAAAACGTATGGGAGCTAAAAAAACTCCTTTCTATCGTGTAGTTGTTGCAGATTCTCGTTCTCCTCGTGACGGACGTTTCATTGAGGAAATCGGTACTTATAATCCGGTTGCTCAACCAGCTGAAGTTAAGATCAACGAAGAAGCAGCATTAAAATGGTTAGGAAACGGTGCTAAACCATCTGATACAGTTCGTAACTTATTCTCTAACCAAGGTATCATGGAGAAATTCCACTTATCTAAACAAGGTAAGTAATTGAGGCAATGACTATGAAGAAGTTAGTCGAGACGATTGTCAAGCCTCTTGTCGATCATCCTGAAGATGTAAAAGTTACACAGGAACTTTACAACGGAGAGATAAAGTATCGATTAACTGTACATCCTGAGGATGTTGGAAAAGTCATTGGTAAGCAAGGGAGAGTTGCGAAAGCGATTCGAATGCTCTTGTATTCAGTGGGACATCATAATGATGAAAAAGTAACACTGGAAATTCAATAAACGTAAAAAGGGCGAGGAGTTACATCCTCTCCCTTTTTTAACATTTAAAGAGAAGTTGCATGTTCCATATGTGAAATGGAGATGCTTAATTTATATAGAAACCAGGGGTGACATACTATTTATGACAAAATGGTTTAATGTAGGGAAAATTGTAAATACTCATGGCGTAAGAGGAGAAATTCGTGTTATTTCTCGTACTGATTTTCCGGAAGAGCGATATAAGGTAGGAAACACTCTATACATATCGAATGAGAAAAGTACAGACTTCCTTCCGGTGAAGGTAACTTCTCATCGTCAACATAAGACATTTGATTTATTAACATTTGAAGGATACAACAATGTAGATGAAGCAGAAAAGTTTAAAGGTTCTTTAATAAAAGTACCAGAAGAGCAGTTAGGCGAACTTGCTGAAGGTGAATACTACTATCATGAAATTATTGGTTGCAGTGTTGTTACGGAAGAAGGAGAAGCGTTAGGAACGATTAAAGAGATTCTATCTCCTGGTGCAAATGATGTTTGGGTAATTAAACGTCCAAAGGGCCAAGATCTTTTAATTCCTTACATTGATGATGTTGTACTTCAAGTTAATATTGAAAATAAATTAGTAACCATTCATGTAATGGAAGGGCTACTATAATGAAAATTGATATTTTAACGTTGTTTCCAGACATGTTTACCGGTGTATTTGGGTCTTCCATCTTAAAGAAGGCGCAAGAAAAAGAAGCGGTAAGCCTTCGTGTTGTTAACTTTCGTGATTATACAACGAGTAAGCATAATAGTGTAGACGATTATCCTTACGGCGGAGGTGCTGGTATGGTGCTTACTCCTCAGCCTATTTTTGATGCGGTGGAAGATTTAACGAAAGAAACAGAGCGTAAGCCGAGAGTTGTCTTAATGTGTCCGCAAGGGGAAAGATTTACTCAGAAGAAAGCGGAAGAGCTTGCAGAGGAAGAACATTTAATCTTTGTATGTGGGCATTATGAAGGGTATGATGAACGGATTCGTGAGCATCTCGTAACTGATGAGATTTCTATTGGTGACTACGTATTAACAGGTGGAGAATTAGCCTCTATGGTTATTACTGATAGTGTAGTACGTCTCCTGCCAGGAGTACTAGGAAATCATGCTTCACAAGTGGAAGATTCGTTTAGTACAGGGTTATTGGAACATCCACATTATACACGTCCTGCTGATTTTCGTGGTATGAAGGTACCAGATGTTTTAATGTCAGGAAATCATAAAAATATTGATGAATGGCGCCATAAAGAATCTTTGCGTCGTACGTACACACGTAGACCGGATTTATTGGAAGAAAGAGAATTATCTAAGCAAGAAAAGAAATGGTTGGAACAGATTAAAGAAGAACAATAAGGGCTTCATATATTTTCTATTGCAACAGTCCTAGCAATATGCTATTATAACATTTGTGCTACTGAAATCAGTAGCCGTATTAACGATGTTCCGCTGTAATTTAATAAGACTTTATAAGAGCATCTGTTTAAAGGAGAGAATTTAATATGCAACAATTAATCGCAGAAATTACAAAAGGCCAATTAAAAACTGACCTTCCTTCATTCCGTCCTGGAGACACTTTACGTGTACACGTAAAAGTAGTTGAGGGAACTCGTGAAAGAATTCAGCTTTTCGAAGGTGTTGTAATCAAACGTCGTGGTGGCGGAATCAGTGAAACATTCACAGTTCGTAAGATTTCTTACGGTGTAGGTGTTGAGCGTACATTCCCAGTTCACACGCCAAGAATCGCGAACATCGAAGTACTTCGCCGTGGTAAAGTACGTCGTGCTAAGTTATACTACTTACGTAACCTTCGCGGTAAAAAAGCACGTATTAAAGAAATTCGATAAGACATGTATGGGAGCTTGTAAATGCGCAAGCTCCCTTTTTCCAATCTATATAAAATTTTGGTATAATACGAGCAGCTTACATAACCGTGGAGGGGAAATACATGAAAAAAGAGACGAGTTCACTTTGGGAATGGATCAAAGCAATTTTGATTGCTGTTGTATTAGCTGGTGTTATTAGACAGTTTTTCTTTGCACCAATTCTCGTAGATGGGGTATCAATGGCGCCAACTTTACATGATCGAGATCGAATGATTGTAAATAAAATTGGTTATCACATAGGAGACCCAAAACGCTTCGATATTATCGTATTCCGTGCAACGGAAGATAAAGATTATATAAAGCGTATTATTGGCCTGCCAGGCGATGAAATAGAGTATCGGAATGACAAACTATATGTTAACGGAAAGGTTTATGAGGAGCCGTATTTAGATAAGCAGAAAAAACAGCTTGCTGATGGACCGCTTACATATGATTTTACTCTTGAAGAAATGACGGGAAAGAAAACTGTTCCAAAAGATCAATTATTTGTTTTAGGGGATAATCGTCGTTTTAGTAAAGATAGCCGTTCGATTGGTACGATTTCAATGGATCAAGTACTTGGTAAAGCCAATATGCTATATTGGCCGTTAAAAGATGCACGTATTGTGAAATAAATGAAAAAGAAGGTGGCAACATGGTAATTCAATGGTTTCCAGGGCATATGGCTAAGGCTAGACGCCAAGTAACAGAAAAATTAAAATTAATTGATGTTGTAATTGAACTTGTAGATGCTCGATTACCATTATCATCTAGAAACCCGATGATTGATGAGATTATTACACATAAGCCAAGGCTTGTTGTTTTAAATAAAGCGGATATGGCAGATGATCGTCTAACGAAAGAATGGATTGCATATTTTAAAGAAAAAGGGCATATGGCAATTTCAATTAATGCGCAAGCTGGACAAGGTATGAAGGAAATTACTGCGGCTTGTAAAGTGCTTGTTAAAGAGAAGTTTGATAAGATGGTTGCGAAAGGGATTAGACCGAGAGCAATTCGTGCTTTAATTGTCGGTATACCGAATGTTGGTAAATCTACGTTAATTAATAAATTGGCGAAGAAAAACATTGCTAAAACAGGAGATCGTCCAGGTGTGACAACAGCTCAACAATGGATTAAAGTTGGGAAAGAAATGGAACTGTTAGATACACCAGGTATTCTGTGGCCTAAATTTGAAGATCAATTAGTGGGTCTTCGTTTAGCGACAACGGGTGCAATTAAAGATTCAATTTTAAATTTACAAGATGTAGCTGTTTATGCATTACGTTTTATGGAGAAACACTATCCAGAACGTTTAAAAGAGCGATATAATTTAGATGAAATTCCAGAAGATATTGTAGAGTTATTTGATGCAATTGGAAAATACAGAGGCTGTTTAATGGGCGGCGGAATGATTGATTATGATAAAACATCTGAACTGGTACTTCGTGAACTTCGCGGTGGAAAACTTGGTAAAATGACGTTTGAAACACCAGAAGAGTTTGTGGAGCAAGTAGAAGAGGTAGAGAAAATAGAAGAAGTATAAGACGTGCGTTTGTGCGTCTTTTCTTTTTGTATACGTTTATAAAGGAGTGTACTTATATGCAAAAAATGACAATACAAGAAGCGGAGAATTTACTGCAAGAAATTATGAGTGAAGAAGATGATCGCTTTCAAATGTTAATAAAAGATGAACGAAAGGGCATTCAAAAACTTATTTTGAAGTGGTACAAACAAAAAGAGTTAGCACAAAAGGAAAAAGAAAAATTTCTAGAAATGTCTAAGTATGAAAATGCGTTACGTGAAAAAGGAATCACATATATTGCTGGCATTGATGAAGTAGGGCGTGGACCATTAGCTGGGCCCGTTGTGACGGCAGCTGTCGTTCTTCCAGATGATTTTTATATTCCAGGGTTAGATGACTCAAAAAAGCTGAGTGAAGCGAAGCGAGAGCGTTTTTATGATGAAATAAAAGCACAAGCAATTGCGATTGGAGTTGGAATTGTATCACCGCAAGTCATAGATGAGATAAATATTTATCAAGCGACGAAACAAGCGATGTTAGATGCTGTTGCGAATTTATCTTGTACACCACAATATTTATTAATTGATGCGATGAAGCTTCCTACATCAATTCCACAAACATCCATTATTAAAGGTGATGCGAAAAGTGTTTCTATTTCAGCTGCATCTATTATTGCGAAGGTGACGAGAGATCGTATGATGAAAGAGCTTGGGGAAAAGTATCCTGCATATGGATTTGGACAACATATGGGGTATGGAACGAAACAGCATTTAGAAGCGATTGAAGCGCATGGAGTATTAGAGGAACACCGGAAATCATTTGCGCCAATTAAAGATATGATTCAAAAATAAGCTGTGAATATACAGCTTATTTTTTTATTTTGGTATATGAACATTATTATTTTCGAAAAAGAATAAAGCGATTTCAGTTTTCTGACACTTTATTGTAGACAGCGTGCCAATCATCTTATACAATGGCAATGTAATGTTTTTTAAACATTAAAAAACTTTTCGAGTAAAACAGGGGAGGATGGGACCATGAATATCCATGAGTACCAAGGTAAGGCAGTCCTTAAAAGCTATGGGGTTAGCGTTCCGAACGGGAAAGTTGCATTTACAGTAGAAGAAGCTGTAGAAGCAGCGAAAGAATTAGGAACGGATGTATGTGTAGTTAAAGCGCAAATTCACGCTGGTGGACGCGGCAAAGCTGGCGGTGTAAAAGTTGCGAAAAATTTAGAAGAAGTTCGTACATATGCAGAAAGCATTTTAGGAACTACACTTGTAACGCATCAAACAGGTCCTGAAGGTAAGGAAGTAAAACGCTTACTTATCGAAGAAGGTTGCGATATTAAGAAAGAATATTATGTAGGTCTAGTGTTAGATCGTGCAACTTCTCAAGTTGTTTTAATGGCATCTGAAGAAGGTGGAACAGAAATTGAAGAAGTAGCAGAAAAAACACCTGAAAAAATCTTTAAAGAATATATTGATCCAGCAGTAGGTTTACAAGGTTTCCAAGCGCGTCGAATCGCATTTAACATCAATATTCCAAAAGAGCTTGTAGGACAAGCTGTGAAGTTTATGATGGGCTTATATCGTGCGTTTATTGAAAAAGATTGCTCTATCGCTGAAATTAATCCACTTGTTACAACAGGTGACGGTAAAGTAATGGCGTTAGATGCAAAATTAAACTTTGATTCTAATGCATTATATCGTCATAAAGACATTTTAGAGCTGCGTGATCTTGATGAAGAAGATTCAAAAGAAGTTGAAGCATCTAAATATGACTTAAACTACATTCCTTTAGATGGAAATATCGGTTGTATGGTAAATGGTGCAGGTTTAGCGATGGCTACAATGGATATCATTAAACATTACCATGGTGACCCAGCTAACTTCTTAGATGTTGGTGGCGGTGCAACGGCTGAAAAAGTAACAGAAGCATTCAAAATTATCCTTTCTGACAAAAATGTAAAAGGTATCTTCGTTAACATTTTTGGTGGCATTATGAAGTGTGATGTTATCGCAGAAGGTGTTATTGAAGCAACGAAGCAAGTAGGTCTTGAATTACCTTTAGTTGTACGTCTTGAAGGTACAAACGTAGAATTAGGTAAGAAAATTTTAAATGAGTCTGGCTTAAATATTGTTGCAGCAGAATCTATGGCAGACGGTGCACAGAAAATTGTTTCACTAGTGGGCTAATAGAAAGCGGGGGAGAAAAATGAGCGTATTAGTTAATAAAGATACAAAAGTTATTGTTCAAGGTATTACTGGTTCTCAAGGATTATTCCATACAAAACAAATGATTGAATACGGTACGAAAATTGTCGGTGGTGTAACACCTGGTAAAGGCGGCACTGATATTGAAGGTGTACCAGTATTTGATACAGTAGAAGATGCTGTGAAAGCAACAGGCGCAAACGCTTCAGTTGTATACGTTCCACCCGCTTTTGCTGCTGATGCAATTATGGAAGCAGTTGATGCGAAGATTGATTTAGTAGTATGTATTACTGAAGGAATTCCTGTATTAGATATGGTTAACGTAAAGAGATATATGGCTGGTAAACATACACGTTTACTTGGACCAAACTGCCCAGGTGTCATTACACCTGATGAATGTAAAATCGGTATTATGCCAGGATACATTCACAAAAAAGGTCATGTAGGTATCGTATCTCGTTCTGGTACATTAACATATGAAGCTGTACACCAGTTAACACAAGAAGGTATTGGCCAATCTACTGCTGTAGGTATCGGTGGGGACCCTGTTAACGGTACAGACTTTATTGATGCGTTAAAAGCATTTAATGAAGATGAAGAAACACATGCTGTAATTATGATTGGTGAAATCGGAGGTACAGCAGAAGAAGAAGCAGCTGAATGGGTAAAAGCTAATATGACAAAACCAGTTGTAGGCTTCATTGGTGGCCAAACAGCGCCTGAAGGCAAACGTATGGGTCATGCGGGGGCAATCATTTCTGGCGGCAAAGGAACTGCTGCTGAAAAGATTAAAACAATGGAAGCTTGTGGTATTAAAGTGGCTGAAACACCAGCTGTTATGGGTGAAACGTTAATCTCTGTTTTAAAAGAAAAGGGATTATTTGAAACTTGTAAAAACTATTAATCTTTTTGAAAGGCACCTTCTTATTTGAGGGTGTCTTTTTACAATTTTTCTGTTTACATAATAAAAATTATGGGTAAGGAGAATTAGGATGAAAAGAGAGCGATTATTACATCTGCATTACGTGTTAGCGGATCATTGGAAGGCGATGGAGAGGCTGCTATATGTCGATCCAGAATTGAAGGTAATATACAATTTTAACCAAAAACAAATAGAAAACTACACTGGAATATCCCCGAAAAAATCTGCAGAACTAGTACATTTCCTCCAAAATTCAAACCTTTTGCAATATATATCTTATTTAGAGAGAAATCAAATCTTTTATGTGACTATATGGGATGAAAATTACCCGCAATTATTACGTGAAATACAAGACCCTCCTTTTGTTTTATATGGAAAAGGAGAGAAGAATTTTCTAAATAAAGTAAATAAATTAGCGGTTGTTGGAACGAGAGAACCGTCGTTATACAGTCGTGAGAGTATGGAGTTTATTTTACATCCTTTATTAGAAAGAGAATGGCTTATTGTGAGCGGATTTGCAAAAGGGATAGATACAATATCTCATGAAGTTACAGTAAAGAAACATCGTCCGACTATTGCGATATTGGGACACGGATTATCTTATATGTATCCGAAAGAGAATAGACGTTTATATGAAAAGTGGGAGGAATATATATTGCTATTAACAGAGTATCCTCCGCACTATGCACCGAAAAAATGGTATTTTCCAAAAAGAAATCGAATTATTAGCGGGATAAGTAAAGGGGTTTTAGTTGTAGAAGCAAAATCAAGAAGTGGGTCACTTATTACGGCAGACCTTGCATTAGAGCAAAATAGAGAGGTATTTGCGCTTCCTGGACCAATATTTATTGATAGTGCATCGGGAACGAATCAGCTTATTCAACAAGGTGCAAAACTAGTACGAAATGCAGAGGATATCTTTGAAGAAATAATAAATTAACCTTATATTTTTATGTTTTTATTAAACAATTATTGACAAATGGTAGATTGGCACTGTATGGTATATTCATTCTTGATTGACAAAAACAAGAGAAATCAATAAGATTAATGAAGACTTGAATCCACCTCTTAAGGAGGCACTAGCATGTCAGATTACCTCGTAATCGTGGAGTCGCCTTCTAAGGCGAAGACCATTGAGAAATATTTAGGGAAAAAATACAAAGTCGTTGCGTCCATGGGACATGTTCGCGATTTACCTAAAAGCCAAATGGGGATAGAAGTAAAGAACAACTTCACCCCGAAGTATATTACCATTCGTGGTAAAGGTCCCGTTTTAAAAGATTTAAAATCAGCGGCAAAAAAAGCAAAGAAAGTCTATCTCGCGGCCGATCCAGACCGTGAAGGAGAAGCAATTGCTTGGCATTTAGCGAATACGTTAAATGTGGATGTTGAATCAGATTGTCGAGTTGTCTTCAATGAAATTACAAAAGATGCAATAAAAGAATCATTTAAACATCCTCGTGCAATTAATATGGATTTAGTAGATGCACAACAAGCAAGACGTATACTTGATCGTCTAGTTGGTTACAATATTAGTCCTTTATTATGGAAGAAAGTAAAAAAAGGATTAAGTGCAGGTCGTGTACAATCTGTAGCAGTTCGTTTAATTATCGAACGTGAAAGGGAGATTCAAAACTTTGAGCCTGAAGAATTCTGGACAATTAAAACAGAGTTTGTAAAAGGGAAAGATACATTTGAAGCAAGCTTTTACGGTGTAGATGGTGAAAAGGTTCAATTAACGAATGAAACGCAAGTGAATGAAATAATTGAACAGATGAAAGATAATGCGTTTTCAGTTGAAAATGTAACGAGAAAAGAGCGAAAACGTAATCCCGCTTTACCGTTTACAACATCTTCCTTGCAACAAGAAGCAGCACGTAAGTTAAATATGCGAGCAAAGAAAACAATGATGCTTGCACAGCAACTGTATGAAGGGATAGATCTTGGGAAACAAGGGACTGTGGGTCTTATAACGTATATGAGAACTGACTCAACGCGTATCTCAGAAACAGCTCAAACAGAGGCTCGTACTTACATTACTGAGGCGTATGGTGCGGAATACATAGGAACAGAGAAGAAGAAAGAAACGAAAAAATCAAATGCACAAGATGCGCATGAGGCAATTCGTCCTACTTCGGTAATGAGAAAGCCAGAGGAACTAAAAAGTTTCTTAGGTCGTGACCAACTTCGGTTGTATAAATTGATTTGGGAGCGATTTGTTGCAAGTCAAATGGCGTCTGCTATAATGGATACTGTTACAGCGAAACTCATTAATAACAATGTTCAGTTCCGTGCAAGTGGCTCGGTTGTAAAGTTCCCGGGGTTTATGAAAGTGTATGTTGAGTCAAAAGATGATGGTGCGGAAGAAAAGGATAAGATGTTGCCACCGTTAGAAGTGGGAGAAACGGTATTTTCAAAAGATATAGAGCCGAAACAACACTATACCCAGCCACCGCCACGTTATACAGAGGCTCGTTTAGTAAGAACACTTGAAGAACTTGGGATTGGAAGACCATCCACTTATGTGCCGACACTTGAAACAATTCAAAAACGCGGTTATGTTGCTTTAGATAATAAACGTTTCGTTCCAACTGAATTGGGTGGAATAGTAATCGAACTTATTTTAGAGTTTTTCCCAGAAATTATTAACATTGAATTCACAGCTAACATGGAGCAAAGCCTTGATGAAGTGGAAGAAGGAAATGCGAATTGGGTGAAAATTGTTGATGATTTCTACGTAGGATTTGAACCGCGCTTAGAAAAAGCGGAAAAAGAAATGCGTGAAGTGGAAATTAAAGATGAACCAGCTGGGGAAGACTGTGAATTATGTGGTCATCCAATGGTCTTTAAAATGGGTAAATATGGGAAGTTTATGGCTTGCTCGAATTTCCCTGATTGTCGTAATACAAAACCGATTGTGAAAGAAATCGGTGTAATTTGTCCGAAGTGTGAAGAAGGACAAATTATTGAACGTCGTAGTAACAAAAAGAAACGTCTTTTCTACGGATGCGGTACGTATCCAGAATGCGACTTTGTATCTTGGGATAAGCCGATTGGCCGTAAATGTCCGAAGTGTGAAGGGATGCTTGTAGAGAAGAAGTTGAAAAAAGGCGTGCAAGTACAATGTATTTCGTGTGATTATGAAGAAGAACAACAAATGTGAGCGTAACTGCTCACATTTTTTTCGGGAAGAAAAGGAAAGGTGATATATATATGACAACACAAGTAGTAAACGTCATTGGCGCAGGTCTTGCAGGAAGTGAAGCAGCTTACCAAATTGCAAAACGTGGTGTCCAAGTAAAATTATATGAAATGAGACCAGTAAGGCAAACGCCAGCTCATCACACAGATAAGTTTGCTGAATTAGTGTGCAGTAACTCATTACGTGCAAACACATTAACAAATGCCGTTGGAGTTATTAAAGAAGAAATGCGTTTAATGGATTCTGTCATTATTCGTGCAGCTGATGAGTGCTCTGTACCAGCTGGAGGAGCTTTAGCAGTTGACCGTCATGAGTTTGCAGCTAAAGTGACTGAATACGTAAAGAATCATCCGAATGTAACTGTAGTGAATGAAGAGCTTACTGAAATTCCAGAAGGACCAACAATTATTGCAACAGGTCCACTTACATCTCCTGATCTTGCTGCACAATTAAAAGAACTAACAGGTGAAGATTATTTCTATTTCTACGATGCAGCAGCACCAATCGTTGAAAAAGACAGCATTGATATGAACAAAGTATATTTAAAGTCTCGTTATGATAAAGGAGAAGCGGCATATTTAAACTGTCCTATGACAGAAGAAGAATTTGATCGTTTTTATGAGGCTTTAATTGCTGCTGAGACAGTACCTTTAAAAGAATTTGAAAAGGAAATTTTCTTTGAAGGTTGTATGCCAGTGGAAGTTATGGCAAGCAGAGGAAGACAGACGCTAGTATTTGGACCAATGAAACCTGTTGGATTAGAAGATCCGAAAACAGGGAAAACGCCATATGCTGTTGTTCAGTTACGTCAAGATGATGCAGCGGGAACGTTATACAATATCGTAGGTTTCCAAACGCATTTAAAGTGGGGACCACAAAAAGAAGTGTTACAGTTAATTCCAGGACTGGAGAACGCAGAAATTGTACGCTACGGTGTAATGCATCGTAATACGTTTATTAATTCACCTAATTTACTTCGTCCGACGTATCAATATAAACAACGTGATGATTTATTCTTTGCTGGTCAAATGACTGGAGTAGAGGGATATGTTGAATCGGCGGCATCAGGGTTATTAGCAGGTATTAACGCTGCTCGACTTGTAAAAGGCGAAGAGCCAGTTGTATTACCACCTGTAACTGCAATGGGAAGTATGGCAAATTATATTACTGCGACAAATGCGAAAAACTTCCAGCCTATGAATGCAAACTTCGGTCTATTTGCACCGTTAGAGAAGAAGATCAAAAAGAAGGCAGAACGAAATGAAGCGTATGCTACACGCGCATTAGAAACAATTCAAAATTTTGTAAATATTTAGTTAAATTTCTTGCAAAGGCTACTAAGTTGTGATACGATTTAGTAGCCTTTATTGAGGTGAGTTATGTGAATGTGAAGAAATTGTTACAATTATTCGTTGGATATTTACAAATTGAAAGAAATTATTCAAAATATACAATTGCAAGTTATCAAAATGATTTAGAACATTTTGTGCAATTTATGGAGCGAGAAGGCATATCCTCTTTTTTAGATGTTACATACGCGGATGTTCGTTTGTACTTAACGACGTTGCACGATGAAAAGTTAGCCCGTAAATCTGTCGCAAGAAAAGTGTCAAGCTTACGAAGTTTATATCGTTTTTTAATGCGTGAAGGTTATCGGAAAGATAACCCGTTTGCACTTGCGTCACTCCCCAAAAAAGAATTGTCAATCCCAAAGTTTTTATATGCTGAAGAATTAGAGGAATTATTTGAAGTTTCTGATACGGAAACGCCGCTAGGTCAAAGGAATCAAGCTTTATTAGAGTTGATGTATGCGACGGGGATCCGTGTGAGTGAATGTGTCAACCTACAACTTACCGATATTGACTTTGCAGTGGGAACAATTTTAGTGATGGGAAAAGGAAAAAAACAAAGGTATATTCCGTTCGGAAGTTATGCACAAGATGCTTTAATTACTTATATGGAGAACGGGAGAAAACAGTTAGCTAACAAGACTGAAGAACAATCTCATATGGTATTTTTAAATGCGAAAGGTACGCCGCTAACAAGTCGTGGTGTGCGCTATGTATTAAACGAACTCATTAAGAAGGCTTCATTGACAATGCGGATAAGTCCCCATATGTTAAGGCATACATTTGCTACACACATGTTAGATGAAGGGGCAGATTTACGTACTGTACAGGAGCTGTTAGGTCATGAAAATTTGTCGACGACACAAATTTATACGCATGTCTCTAAAGAAAGATTGCGTTCTGTTTACATGAAGCATCACCCGCGGGCATAAATTGCTTTTAAAGCTATAAAAACATATAAAGGAGTTTTTTCTATGGGAAATTTCCACGCTACAACGATATTTGCAGTTCATCATAATGGAGAATGTGCAATGGCTGGAGATGGCCAGGTAACGATGGGGAATGCTGTTGTAATGAAACATACAGCTCGTAAAGTTCGTAGACTTTTCCAAGGGAAAGTTTTAGCTGGTTTTGCAGGTTCAGTTGCGGACGCATTTACTCTTTTTGAAATGTTTGAAGGGAAATTAGAAGAGTATAACGGGAACTTGCAGCGTGCTGCAGTTGAAATGGCGAAACAATGGCGTGGGGATAAAATGCTGCGTCAGTTAGAAGCGATGCTCATTGTCATGGATAAAACAACTATGCTCCTTGTTTCGGGCACAGGAGAAGTAATTGAACCGGATGATGGTATTTTAGCAATTGGATCTGGTGGAAATTATGCACTTTCTGCAGGTCGTGCTTTAAAACAATATGCAAGTGAACATTTAACTGCGAAGCAGATTGCGAAAGCGAGTCTAGAAATTGCAGGCGATATTTGTGTTTATACGAACCACAACATAATTGTTGAAGAATTGTAGAATCGTAAGGGAGGCATTTTATATGCATTTACATTTTACTCCGCGCCAAATTGTGGAAAAATTAGATCAATACATCATCGGTCAAAAAGATGCAAAGAAAGCGGTTGCTGTAGCTTTGAGAAATCGATATCGTCGCAGTAAACTAGCTGAAAATTTACGTGATGAAATTGCACCTAAAAATATTTTAATGATTGGACCGACAGGTGTTGGTAAAACAGAGGTAGCACGACGAATGGCGAAACTCGTTGGAGCACCTTTTATTAAGGTTGAAGCTACTAAATTCACAGAAGTTGGATATGTAGGGAGAGATGTAGAGTCGATGGTACGTGACCTTGTAGAAACGTCAGTACGCATCGTGAAAGAAGAAATGGTAGTTAAAGTTCAAGATAAAGCAGAAGAGCAAGCGAACCAACGTCTTGTTGAAATTTTAGTGCCAAGTCCGGAGAAGCAATCTGGATTTAAAAATCCATTAGAAATGCTTTTTGGCGGTGCTCAAAATTCGAATCAAACATCCGATGAGCAAGAAGATGTTGAAATCGAAAAGAAACGTCAAGACGTGGAAAGAAAGCTTGCTGCAGGACTTCTTGAAGATGAAATTGTATCGATTGAAGTGACTGAGCAACAGTCTTCAATGTTTGATATGTTACAAGGAACTGGTATGGAACAAATGGGAATGAATTTCCAAGATGCATTAGGAAGTTTTATGCCGAAAAAAACGAAAAAACGTAAACTTTCTGTAAAAGAAGCAAGAAAACTCTTGACAAATGAGGAAGCACAGCGCTTAATTGATATGGATGAAGTTACACAAGAGGCTGTTTATCGTGCTGAACAGCTCGGGATTATTTTTATCGATGAAATTGACAAAATTGCTGGTAAGCAGTCGAATAGCGTAGATGTATCACGTGAAGGTGTGCAACGTGACATTTTACCAATTGTAGAAGGATCGAATGTTGCGACAAAATACGGATCAGTAAAAACGGATTATATTTTATTCGTTGCAGCTGGAGCGTTTCATATGTCTAAACCGTCGGATTTAATTCCGGAATTGCAAGGGAGATTTCCGATTCGAGTAGAATTAACGAAATTATCGACAGATGATTTTGTTAAAATATTAATCGAGCCTGACAATGCGTTAATTAAACAGTATATGGCATTATTAGCGACTGAAGGTATAGAAATTGAATTTTCAGACGAAGCTATTCGTAAGATTGCTGAGATTGCTTATCAAGTTAATCAGGATACAGATAATATTGGAGCAAGAAGACTCCATACGATTATGGAGAAGCTCCTTGAAGATTTATCGTTTGAAGCATCTGAAATTACGTTAGAGAAAATAACGATAACACCTCAATACGTTGAGGAGAAATTAGCAACAATTGCTAAAAATAAAGATGTGAGCCAGTTTATTTTGTAATAGTGTCATCAGGTGACTCGCCCTAGTTTCCAAGTGATGAAAAAATATGTGAGTAACATGTAGGAGGAACTTTTGAAATGGAATTATTAGCAAAAACAAGAAAATTAAATGCGTTATTACAGAGCGCAGCAGGAAAGCCTGTAAACTTTAGAGAAATGTCTGACACAATGTGTGAAGTAATCGAAGCGAACGTATTCGTAGTAAGTCGTCGTGGTAAATTACTAGGTTATGCAATTCACCAACAAATCGAGAACGAGCGTATGAAACAAATGCTTGCAGAGCGTCAATTCCCAGAAGAATATACGCAAAGCTTATTCAATGTAACGGAAACATCTTCAAACTTAGATGTAAACAGTGCTTACACAGCATTCCCAGTAGAAAATAGAGAATTATTCGGTCAAGGTTTAACTACAATCGTACCAATCGTTGGTGGCGGTGAGCGTCTAGGTACATTAGTGTTAGCTCGTCTTGGTCAAGAGTTCTTAGATGATGATTTAATCCTTGCTGAATACAGTTCAACTGTAGTAGGTATGGAAATCTTACGTGAAAAAGCAGAAGAAATCGAAGAGGAAGCACGTAGTAAAGCTGTTGTTCAAATGGCGATTAGCTCATTATCTTACAGTGAGTTAGAAGCAATTGAGCACATTTTCGAAGAGTTAAACGGAACAGAAGGTCTACTTGTTGCAAGTAAAATTGCTGATCGTGTAGGAATCACTCGTTCTGTGATTGTAAATGCACTACGTAAATTAGAAAGTGCTGGTGTAATCGAGTCTCGTTCTTTAGGTATGAAAGGAACATACATTAAAGTATTAAACGACAAATTTTTACATGAACTTGCTAAATTAAAAACAAACTAATTTATAAAAACTCTCCTCAAATGAGGAGAGTTTTTTTGTATATAAGAGATTGATGTTGTTTGTGAAAAGCGCCATAATCGTGTTCTTTGGAAAACTATGAATTGAATTTTATTTTTTCGCTTAAAAGAAATACAGGTTGGTAATACTAGAATTCGAGTGTGAATAAAGAAAGTTTTACATTGTTCGCATTTTCGACTTGATTGTAATATTTCAGTATGATATAGTAAGCAGTGGTGTCAGTACAAAGTACACACGTTTACTGATTTAAGTGTTGGTGCTACGGTTGTAGTTTCGCTTAGAGATGAAGTAAACGGAGGATATCAAAAACCATTTAGGAGGAACTATATTATGTCAGTAATTTCTATGAAGCAATTGCTTGAAGCTGGTGTTCATTTCGGACATCAAACACGTCGTTGGAACCCAAAAATGAAGCGTTACATTTTCACAGAGCGTAACGGTATCTACATCATCGACTTACAAAAAACTGTGAAAAAAGTTGAGGAAGCTTACAGAACGATGCGCGACATCGCTGCTGAAGGCGGAGACATTTTATTCGTAGGTACTAAAAAACAAGCACAAGAAGCTATTAAAGAAGAAGCAACTCGTGCTGGTATGTACTTCGTTAACCAACGTTGGTTAGGTGGAACTTTAACAAACTTCCAAACAATCCAAAAGCGTATCAAGCGCCTTAAAGACATCGAAAGAATGCAAGAAGATGGTACTTTCGAAGTACTTCCTAAGAAAGAAGTTGTTCAACTTAAAAAAGAGTTAGAGCGTCTTGAGAAATTCTTAGGCGGTATTAAAGATATGAAAGGTCTTCCAAGTGCATTATTCGTAGTAGACCCTCGTAAAGAGCGTATTGCAGTTGCTGAAGCACGCAAATTACACATTCCAATCATCGGTATCGTTGATACAAACTGTGATCCAGACGAAATCGATCACGTTATCCCAGCAAACGATGATGCAATTCGTGCTGTAAAACTTCTTACATCTAAAATGGCAGACGCGATCCTTGAAGCAAAACAAGGTGAAGAAACTGTTACTGCGTAACAAATTTGGAAAGGTGATAAGGGGTTCGGCCTTTTATCACCTTTTTTAAGGTATAAAAACCTTTTTAAAAGGTATAAATACATATTTTAGGAGGATGAAAAACATGGCAATCACTGCACAAATGGTAAAAGAACTTCGTGAAAAAACAGGCGCAGGTATGATGGACTGCAAAAAGGCTTTAACTGAAACAAACGGCGACATGGAGAAAGCAATTGACTTCTTACGTGAAAAAGGTATTGCAAAAGCTGCTAAAAAAGCTGACCGCATCGCTGCTGAAGGTTTAACTTTCATCGAAACAAACGGTAACGACGGTTTAATCTTAGAATTAAACTCTGAAACTGATTTTGTTGCGAAAAACGAAGGTTTCCAAGCTTTAATTAAAGAATTAGCTGCTCACTTATTAGCTAACAAACCAGCTAACGTTGAAGAAGCTATGGCTCAAACAATTGAAGGCGGTAAAACAGTAGAAGAGCACATCAATGAAGCAATTGCTAAAATTGGTGAAAAACTTACACTTCGTCGTTTCGAAATCGTATCAAAAACGGATGCTGATGCATTCGGCGCTTACCTACACATGGGTGGACGTATTGGTGTATTAACAGTTCTTGAAGGTTCTACTGACGAAGCAGCTGCTAAAGATGTAGCAATGCACATTGCAGCAGTTAACCCTAAATACATTGACCGTGATGCTGTAACAGCTGAAGAAGTTGAGCATGAGCGTCAAGTATTAACACAACAAGCTTTAAACGAAGGCAAGCCTGAAAAAATCGTTGCAAAAATGGTAGAAGGCCGTCTTGGCAAATTCTTCGAAGAAATTTGCTTACTTGACCAAGCATTCGTTAAAAACCCTGATATGAAAGTTCGTCAATTCGTTGAGTCTAAAGGCGGAACATTAAAAGGATTCGTTCGCTACGCTGTTGGTGAAGGTATCGAAAAACGCGAAGACAACTTTGCTGAAGAAGTAATGAACCAAGTAAAAGGTAACAACTAATACAGATTAGGGAACACATTGTGTTCCCTTTTTTAAAATAAAGATGTAAGCAATTGGAGGTTCATTATGAGTAAACCGAAATATAATCGTGTCGTTTTAAAGCTGAGCGGAGAAGCTTTAGCTGGCGAGCAAGGATTTGGAATTAACCCAGCTGTTATCAAGTCAGTTGCGGAACAAGTGAAAGAAATTGCAGAACTTGATGTAGAGGTTGCTGTTGTTGTTGGTGGCGGTAACATTTGGCGTGGGAAAATTGGAAGCGAAATGGGCATGGATCGTGCAGGAGCAGATTACATGGGCATGTTAGCGACAGTTATGAATTCACTAGCTCTTCAAGATAGTTTAGAGAATATTGGAATTCAAACTCGCGTTCAAACTTCAATTGAGATGCGTCAAGTGGCAGAGCCTTACATTCGTCGTAAAGCAATTCGTCACTTAGAGAAAAAACGTGTTGTTATCTTTGCCGCAGGTACTGGTAACCCATACTTCTCTACAGATACGACAGCAGCATTACGTGCAGCGGAAATCGAAGCGGACGTTATTTTAATGGCGAAAAATAATGTGGATGGCGTATATAGTGCAGATCCATCTATTGATCCAACTGCTACGAAGTACGAAACGCTTACTTACTTAGATGTATTAAAAGAAGGTTTAGGTGTAATGGATTCTACAGCTTCTTCTCTATGTATGGATAATGATATTCCATTAATTGTATTCTCGGTTATGGAAAAAGGTAATATTAAACGTGCCGTTTTAGGCGAAAATATCGGAACAGTCGTAAGGGGGAAATAATTATGGGACAACAAGTATTGAAGTCTTCAAATGAAAAAATGGAAAAAGCAGTTGCTGCTTATTCTCGTGAATTAGCAACAGTTCGCGCTGGTCGTGCAAGCTCGTCTGTATTAGATAAGGTACAAGTTGATTACTATGGTGCACCAACACCAGTTGTGCAATTAGCGAACATTACAGTTCCAGAAGCACGTTTGCTTGTAATTCAACCGTATGATAAAACTTCTATCGGTGATATTGAAAAAGCAATTTTAAAAGCAGATTTAGGCTTAAACCCTTCTAATGACGGAACTGTAATTCGTATTGCATTCCCTGCATTAACAGAAGAGCGTCGTCGTGATCTTGTAAAAGTTGTGAAAAAATATGCTGAAGAAGCAAAAGTTGCGGTTCGTAACGTACGTCGTGACGGTAACGATGATCTTAAGAAGCTTGAAAAAGCTGGCGAGATTACGGAAGATGATTTAAGAGGATATACTGAAGATATCCAAAAAGAAACAGATAAATATATTGCAAAAGTTGACGAAATCGCAAAAAACAAAGAAAAAGAAATCATGGAAGTGTAATAGCGATAACTTCGCAAATATGACCCTCTTCTTAAGGGGGTCTTTTTACACTTTTAGGCATATGTCTGCTTGCTGGAGGGTATGAATGATGTTTAAAAACTTTCCTTTTTTTAAAAGTAAAAAGGACGCATCGTTTGATCATCTCGTTGAAGAAGTGAAAAAAGGGTATATACCAGAACATATTGCCATCATTATGGATGGTAATGGAAGATGGGCAAAGAGGAGAGCTATGCCTCGTATTGCGGGACATCATGAAGGTATGCAAGTTGTAAAGAAAATCACAAAATTTGCAAGTAAGCTTAATGTGAAAGTGTTAACTCTTTATGCTTTTTCAACTGAGAACTGGAAAAGACCGAAAAAGGAAGTTGACTATTTAATGAGGCTTCCAGAAGAATTTCTAGGTACATTTTTACCAGAATTGATTGAAGAAAACGTACAAGTCCGAGTAATAGGGCAAAAAGATCGTCTTCCTACGCATACACGCAGAGCGATGGAAAAAGCCATGGAAGATACGCAAGAGAATACGGGATTAATTCTCAATTTCGCGTTAAACTATGGAAGTCGAGATGAAATCGTTTCTGCTGTGCAACATATGATGAAAGATAGTGAGGAAGGAAAAATTCGTGCTGAAGAGATAAGTGAAGAAATGATTTCTTCCTACTTAATGACGGGTTCTTTACCTGATCCAGAGTTGTTAATTCGTACAAGCGGAGAGCTACGTATTAGTAATTTCATGTTATGGCAAATTGCATATTCGGAATTTTGGTTTACGGATGTGTATTGGCCAGACTTTACGGAAGAACATTTGCTTAGTGCGATTACAGACTTTCAACATAGAGGGCGCAGATTCGGAGGCGTGTAGAAAGAGAGGGTTTGGTAGTGAAACAGAGAATTATTACTGGAGTGGTTGCTGCCGCGCTATTCATTCCCATCGTAATTTACGGTGGCGTGCCTTTTACGGTTTTAGTGTATGCACTTGCTTCTATAGGTTTATATGAGTTAATTCGAATGAATAAGCTTACGCTTATTTCAGTACCAACAGTTTTAGCTGCGGTATTATTATGGACTATTTTAGTTCCAAGTAGTGCATCAGAACTATTTAGGTGGATTGGATTAGGTAAATTAGAAATTACGTTTGTGATTGTTTTATTACTTTTATCATATACAGTCCTTTCTAAGAATACATTTACTTTTGATAATGCTTCATTTTTACTTATGGCAACAACATATGTTGCAATGGGATTCTTATATCTGAATGAAACGAGAATATTAGGAATTAAATATGTGTTTTGCGCATTATTTGTTATATGGGCTACTGATTCAGGTGCATATTTCGTAGGAAAAGCATTAGGAAAAAGAAAATTATGGCCAGAAATTAGTCCAAATAAAACGATTGAAGGTTCAGTAGGTGGCATCGTTTGTGGAATTATTGTGGCACTTGTATACAACGTGTTCTTCCCAGTTGAATCGAATGTAGTAATTTTAATTGTGCTGACAATTATCATTTCTATTTTTGGACAAATTGGTGATTTAGTACAATCTGCATTTAAACGTCATTATGGCGTAAAAGATTCAGGTACAATTTTACCTGGACATGGTGGTATATTAGATCGAACAGATAGTTGGTTATTTGTGTTACCAATTCTCTACTTCTTATTGCAATACAATTAATAAATGAACGAGGGGTTGGAGTCATGAAAAACATTAGTTTATTAGGTGCAAGCGGATCAATTGGTACACAAACTTTAGATGTGTTACGCTCGCACCCAGACCAATTCCGTCTCGTTGCTTTTTCTGTAGGGAAAAATATTGACTACGCAGTAAAAGTAATTCAAGAATTTTCTCCGCAAATCGTTTCTGTGCAAAGAGCAGAAGATGTTATAAAATTACAAGCTGTTTCTGGTAATACAAAAGTTGTGTATGGTAGTGAAGGTCTTTTAGAAGTAGCATTACATCCAGATGCGGAGATTTTAGTAAATGCCGTTGTAGGTAGCGTAGGGTTGTTACCAACACTTCGTGCAATTGAGGCGAAAAAAACAATTGGAATTGCAAATAAAGAAACGTTAGTAACTGCAGGGCATCTAGTAATGGAAGCGGCGCGAAAACATAATGTTTCGTTACTTCCGGTAGATAGTGAACATTCAGCTATTTTTCAATGCTTGAATGGTGAAAATGAAAAAAGAATTTCTCGACTCATTATAACGGCTTCTGGTGGAAGTTTCCGTGATAAAACGAGAGATGAATTGCATCATGTGACCGTAGAAGATGCGCTTCGACATCCAAACTGGTCAATGGGTTCGAAAATTACAATTGATTCTGCTACAATGATGAATAAGGGACTAGAAGTAATTGAAGCACATTGGCTTTTTGGTATCCCTTATGAGCAAATTGATGTTGTTTTACATAAAGAAAGTATTATTCATTCTATGGTTGAATTTGAAGATCGTAGTGTAATGGCGCAGCTTGGCTCACCTGATATGCGAGTACCAATTCAATACGCGCTTACATATCCTGATAGATTACCTCTTTCAGATACAAAACAGTTAAACTTATGGGAAATGGGAACATTGCATTTTGAAAAAATGAACCAAGAACGTTTCCGTTGTCTACGTTTTGCGTATGAGGCTGGGAAAACAGGTGGAAGTATGCCAGCTGTAATGAACGCTGCAAATGAAGTAGCTGTTGAAGCTTTTTTACAAAAGAGAATTGGTTTCTTAACAGTGGAAGACCTCATTGAAAAAGCAATGAACCATCACAATGTCATTGCACGTCCGAGCTTAGAGGAAATTCTGGAAATTGATGCAGCCACAAGACGGTTTGTGATGGAACAAATTTAGCAAAGGTGGTTATGGAATTGAATACAGCGATTGCCTTTATATTAATTTTCGGTGCACTCGTATTTTTCCATGAGCTAGGGCATCTATATTTCGCGAAAAGAGCAGGCATTTTATGCCGCGAGTTTGCGATTGGTTTTGGTCCGAAAATATTCTCATTTGAAAAGAATGAAACGGTGTATACGATTCGATTACTGCCCCTTGGTGGCTATGTAAGAATGGCTGGCGAGGATGCGGACACAGTTGAGTTAAAGCCAGGGAAAAAGGTTGGCCTTGTGCTAAATGAAAAAGACGAAGCTGTGAAATTAGTTTTTGATGGATATGAAAAATATCCAAATGTTCGTGTTATTGAAGTCGAACAAGCCGATTTAGAGCATAATCTAACGATTTCAGGCTATGAAGAGTATGAGGAAGAGCTTCAAACATTCCGAGTGAATGAAAAGGCTCGTATCATTACTGCTGGAGAAGAAATTCAAATTGCTCCGTATAACAGGCAATTTGGCTCTAAAAAATTGGGTCAACGTGCTTTAACAATCTTTGCGGGTCCTGCAATGAACTTCATTTTAGCATTTGTTATTTTTGTGATTCTTGGATTTGTACAAGGGGTTCCCATTGACAAACCAATGGTCGGAAAAATAATGGAAAATAGTGCAGCGCAGCAAGCTGGATTAAAAGAAAACGATACAATTCAAGCAATTGATGGGAAAAGTACAAGTACATGGAAAGATGTTGTTGCCATTGTACGTGAAAACCCGAATAAAGAAATTACGTTACAAGTAAAGCGTGATAATGAACAGCTTAATGTAAAAGTAACTCCAACACTCGATAAAGAAGGTAAAGAAGAAGTTGGTAGAATTGGTGTTTACTCTCCTGTAGAGAAAACAGTGATGGGTTCGATTAAATCAGGATTTGAACAAACGTACGAATGGACGAAACTAATTTTTGAGTCTCTTGTGAAATTAGTAACTGGTCAATTTTCTATTAATGAGTTGTCAGGTCCAGTAGGAATTTACAATCTAACAGATCAAGTCGTAGATTATGGATTTACGCGTGTGCTAAGTTTAGCGGCAGTTTTAAGTATAAACCTTGGTTTATTTAATCTATTACCAGTCCCTGCTTTAGACGGTGGACGTTTATTCTTCTTCTTAATCGAAGCGTTACGAGGAAAACCGATTGACCGTCAAAAAGAAGGAATGGTCCACTTTATTGGTTTTGCATTATTAATGTTACTAATGTTAGTTGTAACATGGAATGACATTCGTAAGTTTTTCTTGTAAAATAAAGTGAAACTTATAATGAAATAGAGCTCGTAGAATAAAATCCCTCACCTAACCCGAGGTGAGGGGTTTTACTGCGTGTAAGAGTAAAATGAAGAGGTGCGAATAAATGAAACAAAGTATGGTATTCAGTCCTACATTACGTGAAGTTCCAGCTGATGCTGAAATTAAGAGTCATCAATTATTACTTCGCGCAGGTTTTATGCGTCAAAATGCTTCTGGTATTTATAGTTTTCTACCATTTGGTTTAAAAGTACTACACAAAGTAGAACGTATCGTTCGAGAAGAAATGGAACGCGCAGGAGCTGTAGAATTATTAATGCCAGCGATGCAAGCTGCAGAATTATGGCAAGAATCAGGCCGTTGGTATTCTTACGGATCTGAATTAATGCGTATGAAAGATCGTAACGCTCGTGAATTTGCTTTAGGGGCGACACATGAAGAAGTAATTACTGATCTTGTACGTGATGAAGTAAAATCATATAAAAAATTACCGTTAACGCTATACCAAATTCAAACAAAGTTCCGTGACGAACAAAGACCTCGTTTCGGTTTATTACGTGGAAGAGAGTTTCTAATGAAAGATGCCTATTCTTTCCACGCTACGCAGGAGAGCTTAGATGAAGTGTATGATCGCTTATATAAAGCATACTCTAACATTTTTGCTCGTTGTGGCTTAAATTTCCGTGCGGTTATTGCTGACTCTGGAGCAATGGGCGGAAAAGATACACATGAATTTATGGTATTATCTGATGTTGGTGAAGATACTATTGCATACTCGGATACATCCAATTATGCAGCGAACATCGAAATGGCTCCTGTTGTAGCTACGTATACGAAGAGTGACGAAGCAGAAAAGGCACTTGAAAAAGTAGCAACGCCAGATCAAAAAGCAATTGAAGAAGTATCTGCATTCTTAAACATTGAAGCAGAACAGTGTATTAAGTCTATGGTATTTAAAGTAGACGAGAAATTAGTAGTTGTACTTGTTCGTGGTGATCATGAAGTAAACGATGTAAAAGTGAAAAATGTATACGGCGCTTCAGTTGTTGAGCTTGCTTCTCATGAAGAAGTAAAAGAATTATTAAATTGTGAAGTTGGTTCATTAGGACCGATTGGTGTAACAGGTGATATCGAAATTATTGCTGACCATGCTGTAGCATCAATTGTAAACGGATGTTCAGGAGCGAATGAAGAAGGGTTCCATTATGTAAATGTAAATCCAGAACGTGACTTTAAAGTAAGTCAATATACAGATTTACGCTTCATCCAAGAAGGAGACCAATCTCCAGATGGAAACGGAACAATTCTTTTCGCACGCGGAATTGAAGTTGGTCATGTATTTAAATTAGGAACTCGCTATAGTGAAGCGATGAACGCAACATTCCTAGATGAAAACGGGAAAACACAAGCACTTATTATGGGTTGTTACGGTATCGGTGTATCTCGTACAGTGGCAGCAATTGCAGAGCAGTTTAATGATGAGAACGGCTTAGTTTGGCCAAAAGCTGTAGCACCGTTCCATGTGCATGTAATTCCAGTAAATATGAAATCTGATGCACAACGTGAAATGGGTAAAAATATTTACAACTCATTACAAGAGCAAGGATATGAAGTATTACTAGATGATCGTGCAGAACGTGCAGGTGTTAAATTTGCAGATGCAGATTTATTTGGCCTTCCAGTTCGCGTTACGGTTGGTAAAAAAGCAGATGAAGGTATTGTAGAAGTGAAAGTACGTGCTACAGGCGAGTCTGAAGAAGTGAAAGTAGAAGAACTTCAAACATATATTGCTAATATTTTAAAATAAGAAGAGGTACCTCGTAATGAGGTACCTTCTCTTTCTTTGTAAACGTATTTTGTAAAAGAAGAAGGGAGACGTCTTTCTTTGTAGTACGTTTCAATTTATAATAGCAAATGGAAGGAGAGTGCTTATGTCATTAACAAATGAACAACAAGAGCGATTTCAAATTTTGCTCCAGCAGTTGCAAATACCAGAAGACCTTATAAATCAATATTTACAGGGCGGTGGTATTGAAAAGCTAGTTATTGATAAAGCGAATAAAGGTTGGCATTTTGACTTACAAGTGCCACGTATTTTGCCGACAGAATTATATGAATTGCTAGAAGTGAAGCTTAAGCAATCATTTTCTCATATTGCAAGAACAACATTTGCATTACAAGCAGAGAATAAACAATTTACAGAAGAAGAAGTGAAGGCATATTGGCCGCTTTGTACGGAGCGAATTACATTTTCACCTATGTTTGCTTACTTAAAGAAGCAACTACCTCAGGTAAATGGAGTGAAGTTGTTAATAAATGTGAATAACGAGTTAGAATCTACTGCTTTAAAGAAAAATGTTACGAAACCAGTAGGTGATCAATACGAAGCTTTTGGATTCCCACGTTTTCAGTTAGACACACATATAAAGCAAAATGCAGAAGAAATGCAAAAGTTTCGTGAGCAAACTCAGCAAGAAGACCGTGAGCGTGTAATACAAGCTATGGAAGAAATGGCGAAGAAGCAAGCTGAAGAAAGTAGCGTTGTGCATGAAGGACCGGTTGTACTCGGATATCTTATTAAGCCAGATGAAGAGATTACACCGATGCGAGAAATTCAAGATGAAGAACGAAGAAAAACGGTTCAAGGGTATGTATTCCATGTAGAAACAAAAGAGCTTCGTAGTGGGCGTACGTTATTAACTTTAAAAATAACGGACTATACGGATTCTATTATGATCAAAATGTTTTCGCGTGACAAAGAAGATATTCCAATGCTGCAATCCTTGAGAAAAGGAATGTGGGTGAAAGCACGTGGTTCTGTTCAAAATGATACATTCGTTCGAGATTTAGTAATGATTGCAAACGATATTAATGAAATAACAGGACCATCTCGTAAAGATAAGGCGCCAGAAGGTGAAAAACGTGTAGAGCTTCACCTTCATACCCCAATGAGTCAAATGGACGCTGTTACGCCTGTCTCTAGGCTTGTTGCTCAAGCTGGTAAATGGGGACATGAGGCTATTGCAGTTACAGACCATGCTGTTGCTCAGTCTTTCCCAGAAGCATACTCTGCGGGTAAAAAGGCTGGGGTTAAAGTTATATACGGTGTAGAGGCAAATTTAGTTAATGATGGTGTACCGATCGCATATAACGAAGCGCATCGTTTACTTGCAGAGGAAACGTATGTTGTTTTCGACGTTGAGACGACAGGTTTATCAGCTGTATACGATACAGTCATTGAGTTAGCTGCCGTAAAGATAAAAGGTGGCGAAATCATTGATCGTTTTGAATCTTTCGCAAATCCGCATCAACCATTATCTGCGACGATTATTGAATTAACAGGTATTACAGATGATATGTTAACTGATGCACCAGAAGTGGACGAAGTGTTTAAAAAGTTTGAGGAATGGATGGGTGACCATACACTTGTTGCTCATAACGCAAGCTTTGATATGGGCTTTATTAACGTAGGTTTTAAAAAGGCAGGGCTAGCAAAAACGAATAACCCTGTTATTGATACGTTAGAACTTGCGCGGTTCTTATTCCCGGAAATGAAAAACCATCGATTAAATACGATGTGTAAAAAGCTTGATATTGAATTAACGCAACATCACCGTGCGATTTATGATACTGAAGCAACGGGATACTTACTTGTGAAAATGCTAAAAGATGTAATTGAAAAGGGATTTGAATATCATGATCAATTAAATGATAGTATGGGACAAGGGGATGCGTATAAACGTGGGCGTCCAAGTCATATGACATTACTTGCTACATCAGATGTTGGATTGAAAAATTTATATAAACTTGTTTCATATTCTCACCTGAATTATTTTTACCGTGTGCCACGTGTACCAAGGTCACTATTAAAAAAATATCGTGAAGGAATTTTAGTAGGAACGGCTTGTGATAAAGGTGAAGTGTTTGAGGCAATGATGCAAAAAGCACCTGAAGAAGTAGAAGAAATTGCGCAATTCTATGATTACATTGAAGTAATGCCTCCAGAGGTGTTACGTCATTTAGTAGAACGTGAACTTGTTCGAGATGAAGGACAATTAAAAACAATTATTTCTAACTTAGTAAAACTGGGTGAGACGTTAGATAAACCGGTTGTCGCTACAGGGAACGTGCATTATTTAGATCAAGAGGATGCTATGTATCGTAAAATTTTAGTGAGTTCGCAGGGCGGAGCAAATCCGTTAAATCGACATTCATTACCGCCGGTACATTTCCGTACAACAGATGAGATGTTAGAGTGTTTTTCATTTTTAGGTGAAGACAAAGCGAAAGAAATTGTAGTAACGAATACACAAAAGGTTGCGTCATTAATTGGTGATGTTCATCCAGTAAAAGATGATTTATACACACCGAAAATTGAAGGTGCTGATGATGAAACGCGTGATATGAGTTATAAAATGGCGCGTAGCATTTATGGGGAAGAGCTACCAGAAATCGTAGAAGCCCGATTGGAAAAAGAATTAAAAAGTATTATCGGACATGGATTTGCTGTAATTTATTTAATTTCACATAAGCTGGTGAAAAAATCGTTAGTAGACGGATATTTAGTAGGTTCGCGTGGATCTGTAGGTTCATCATTCGTTGCAACGATGATGGAAATTACAGAAGTAAATCCATTACCACCACATTATGTATGTCCGAAGTGTAAGGAATCAGAATTCTTTAATGACGGCTCGGTAGGTTCTGGTTTTGATTTACCAGATAAAGAATGTCCAACATGTAATGTTTCATATGTAAAAGATGGACATGATATTCCGTTCGAAACGTTCCTTGGATTTAAAGGAGATAAGGTACCCGATATCGATTTGAACTTCTCCGGCGAATACCAACCACGTGCCCATAACTATACGAAAATACTGTTCGGTGAAGATTATGTATATCGTGCAGGAACGATTGGTACAGTTGCAGAAAAAACGGCTTATGGATATGTAAAAGGTTATGCAAATGATCATAATTTAACGATACGAAATGCAGAAATTGACCGCTTAGTAGCAGGGTGTACCGGTGTAAAACGTACAACTGGACAGCATCCAGGTGGTATTATCGTTGTGCCAGATTACATGGACATCTTTGATTTCTCACCAATACAGTATCCGGCAGATTCAATAGGGGCTGAGTGGAGAACGACACACTTTGATTTCCACTCAATTCATGATAATTTATTGAAACTTGATATACTAGGACACGATGATCCGACAGTTATTCGTATGTTACAAGATTTAAGTGGTATTGATCCGAAAACAATCCCAACAGATGATCCGGAAGTAATGAAAATTTTCTCAGGTCCGGAATCATTAGGAGTAACGGAAGAACAAATTAACTGTAAAACAGGTACACTTGGTATACCGGAATTCGGTACGAAATTCGTAAGACAAATGTTAGAAGAGACAAAACCAACGACATTCTCAGAGTTAGTCCAAATCTCTGGACTATCACATGGTACGGACGTATGGCTCGGTAATGCAAACGAGTTAATTTATAACGGTACATGTACGCTGAGTGAAGTTATCGGTTGTCGTGATGACATCATGGTATATTTAATCTATCAAGGTTTAGATCCATCATTAGCCTTCAAAATTATGGAGTCGGTTCGTAAAGGTAAAGGTGTACCGGAAGAATGGGAAGAGGACATGAAAAGTAATAATGTACCAGGTTGGTATATTGATTCATGTAAGAAGATTAAATACATGTTCCCTAAAGCCCATGCGGCTGCTTACGTACTTATGGCTGTACGTATCGCATATTTTAAAGTACATTTTGCACTTTTATTCTATGCGGCATACTTTACGGTTCGTGCAGATGACTTTGATGTAGAGGCGATGGCAAAAGGTTCAGCATCTATACGTGTAAAGATTGATGAAATTGCGCAAAAAGGATTAGATGCAGCGCCGAAAGAGAAGAGTTTATTAACGGTACTAGAAATGACACTTGAAATGTGTGAGCGTGGATACTCATTCCAAAAGGTTGATTTATATCGCTCGCATGCAACAGAATTCATTATTGATGGAGACTCATTAATTCCTCCATTTAATGCGGTGCCTGGTCTTGGTACAAACGCAGCTTTAAGTATCGTAGAAGCTCGTAAAAATGGAGATTTCTTATCAAAAGAAGATTTACAGCAGCGCAGTAAGGTTTCTAAAACGATTATTGAGTATTTAGATAGTCAAGGTTGCTTAGGTGATCTACCTGATCAAAACCAATTATCACTGTTCTAGCAGGTAGGAAAAGTCTTTGCAAATCAGTATTTGCTATGGTATACTATTAACCGAGATAACCATGTCATGTATATTGTGTGAAAAAAAGAGTGGGGAAACCCACTCTTTCGTGTTACTATCTACGTTTTATTGATGTAGAGAGGTAAGAAATTTCTGTCGTATATACATATTTTGTTACAAGTTTTACTTCTTAAATTTGGTAATACTAAGACAGATATTCCCTGCTTAACGGCAGGGGCTTTTGTTAGCTAACGAGAAAGAATAAGATAGACCGTTTTTATGGACGGAATCTTTTCTTGTAAATGGTACATGGCGGCAGGAAGGAGGCTGTTTATGGATAAGAAAGTCACAGAAGTTGTAGAAGCATTTGCGCAGCCGATCGTTGAAGAGTTAAATCTTGAACTTGTAGATGTAGAGTATGTGAAAGAAGGACAGGACTGGTTCTTACGCGTATTCATCGATTCTGAAAAGGGAGTCGACATTGAAGAATGCGGTGCGGTAAGTGAACGTTTAAGCGAAGCTTTAGATAAAGAGGATCCAATTCCTCATCTTTACTTTTTGGATGTATCATCTCCTGGAGCAGAACGCCCATTAAAGAAAGAGAAAGACTTCCAGCAAGCGGTAGGAAAACAAGTGGCAATTAAAACATATGAGCCGATTGATGGTGAAAAAATGTTTGAAGGAAAGCTACTTTCCTACGATGGTACTACAATTACACTATTATTAACAATTAAAACACGTAAAAAAGAAATCCAAATTCCAATGGATAAAGTTGCAAATGCGCGACTTGCTGTTACGTTTTAGTTAGAAGGGGGATCTTCATGAGCACTGAGTTGTTAGATGCCTTGCTCGTATTAGAGTCAGAAAAAGGAATTAGCAAAGATATTATTATTGATGCGATTGAAGCAGCATTAATCTCTGCTTATAAACGCAATTTTAACCAAGCACAAAACGTTCGTGTGAGCTTTAACCCAGAAGTGGGAACAATTCAAGTTTTAGCACGTAAAGACGTTGTTGATAATGTGTTTGATCCACGTCTTGAAATTTCTGTTGAAGAAGCAAGACAAATTAATCCAAACTATCAAGATGGTGACGTACTAGAAATTGAAGTAACACCAAAAGATTTCGGCCGCATTGCAGCACAAACTGCAAAACAGGTTGTAACACAACGAGTGCGTGAAGCAGAGCGTGGTGTTATTTACTCGGAGTTTAGTGACCGTGAAGAAGACATCATGGTTGGTATTGTACAACGTCAAGATGCTCGTTTCATCTATGTAAGCTTAGGGAAAGTAGAAGCTTTATTACCTGTAAGTGAGCAAATGCCAAACGAACAATACAAACCACATGATCGCATTCGCGTATTCATTACGAAAGTAGAAAAAACAACGAAGGGACCACAAATTTACGTATCACGTACACATCCTGGTCTTTTAAAACGTTTATTCGAAATGGAAGTTCCTGAGATTTATGATGGAACTGTTGAAATTCGTTCTGTGGCACGTGAAGCAGGCGATCGTTCTAAAATTTCTGTACATGCAGAGAACATTGATGTTGATCCAGTAGGCTCTTGTGTAGGACCGAAAGGACAACGTGTACAACGCATTGTAGATGAATTAAAAGGTGAAAAGATTGACATCGTTCGCTGGTCAAATGATCCAGTAGAATATGTTGCAAATGCTTTAAGCCCATCACAAGTTGTTAAAGTACTTGTAGATGAAGAAGAAAAAGCAACAACTGTTGTTGTTCCAGACCACCAACTTTCATTAGCTATCGGTAAGCGTGGACAAAACGCGCGTCTTGCAGCTAAATTAACAGGTTGGAAAATTGATATTAAGAGTGAGTCTGATGCGAAACAACTAGGTATTGTAACAGAAGAAGATAGCGTAATCGCATTCGGATTCGATTCAGTTGAAGACGAAATCGAATAGAGGTGATGAGTATGAGCAATCGAAAAGTTCCGTTACGAAAATGTGTTGCAACGCAAGAAATGAAATCAAAACGAGAGCTCGTTCGCATTGTTCGTTCCAAAGAGGGAGAAGTGTCCATTGATTTAACTGGAAAGAAATCAGGACGAGGTGCTTATTTATCGAAAGATAAAGAAAGTATTCTTCAAGCTCAAAAGAAAAATGTTTTGGAACATCATCTAAAAGCGAAAATCGACGGTTCTCTATACGAAGAGCTTCTTGAGCTTGTTGAGAAGGAGTCGAAATAAGTGTCCGATTGGAAATCGTTTTTAGGACTAGCAAACCGGGCTCGGAAAATTATTTCGGGTGAAGAACTTGTTTTAAAAGAAGTACGAAGTGGCAAAGCAAAGCTTGTGTTGCTATCTGAAGATGCGTCAGTGAATACAACAAAACGCATGACGGATAAAACGACGTATTACAACGTACCAATGAGAAAGGTCGAAAATCGACAACAATTAGGGCATGCGATTGGGAGAGATGAGCGAGTCGTTGTAGCTGTGTTAGATGAAGGCTTTGCGAAAAAGCTGCGTAGCATGCTCGATACAAATTACCGGGGGTGAAGGTATGAGTAAAATTCGAGTGCATGAATATGCAAAACAACATAATATCTCAAGTAAAGATCTTATGACAAAACTAAAAGAAATGAATATCGAGGTTTCGAATCATATGACAATGTTAGACGATGAAGTAGTAAACAAATTAGATAATGAGTACCAAGAAGAAAAACCTTCTGTTGCAGATGAGTTTGAAGTAGAAGAGAAAGTTGTTCGCAGTAAAAAGAACAGTAATAAGAAGAAGAAAAAAGGCAAAGATAACGAAGACAAGCGTCAAGATAACTTTGCCGGAAGACAACAAACGCAAATTGTAGAAACACCAGATAAAATTACTTTCTCTGGAAGCCTTACAGTGGGTGAGCTTGCTAAAAAATTAAGCAAAGAGCCGTCTGAAATTATTAAGAAGCTCTTCATGCTAGGAATTATGGCAACAATTAACCAAGACTTAGATAAAGATACAATTGAGTTAATTGCTACTGATTACGGTATTGAAGTAGAAGAAGAAGTAGTTGTAAGTGAAACTGAATTCGAAACATTCATCGATGAGCAAGATGATGAAGAAAACTTAAAAGAGCGTCCAGCTGTTGTTACAATTATGGGACACGTTGACCATGGTAAAACAACTTTACTTGACTCTATTCGTAATTCAAAAGTAACTGCTGGCGAAGCTGGTGGGATTACTCAGCATATTGGTGCATACCAAGTTGAAGTAAACGATAAGAAAATTACATTCTTAGATACGCCTGGTCACGCAGCATTTACAACGATGCGTGCTCGTGGGGCACAAGTAACGGATATTACAATTCTTGTTGTTGCAGCTGATGACGGTGTTATGCCACAAACAGTGGAAGCAATTAGCCATGCGAAAGCAGCTGGAGTACCAATTATTGTTGCTGTGAATAAAATGGATAAACCAGCGGCAAATCCTGATCGCGTAATGCAAGAATTAACAGAATATGAATTGGTTCCAGAAGCATGGGGCGGAGACACAATTTTCGTACCAATCTCTGCAATTCAAGGCGAGGGAATTGACAACTTGCTAGAAATGATTCTTCTTGTGAGTGAAGTAGAAGAATATAAAGCAAATCCAAATCGCTATGCAACTGGTACTGTAATTGAAGCGCAGCTTGATAAAGGTAAAGGAACTATCGCGACATTACTTGTTCAAAACGGTACACTTCGAGTTGGAGATCCAATTGTTGTTGGAACATCATTCGGTCGTGTTCGTGCAATGGTAAGTGATATTGGTCGTCGAGTAAAAGTTGCTGGTCCATCAACTCCTGTTGAAATTACAGGTTTAAATGAAGTACCACAAGCGGGAGATCGTTTCATGGCATTCGCTGATGAGAAGAAAGCTCGTCAAATCGGTGAATCACGTGCACAAGAAGCGTTAGTTGCTCAACGTGGTGAAAAATCTAAATTAAGCCTTGAAGATTTATTCCAACAAATCCAAGAGGGCGATGTAAAAGAAATTAACTTAATTGTGAAAGCAGACGTACAAGGTTCTGTTGAAGCAATGGCTGCATCACTTCGTAAGATCGATGTTGAAGGCGTAAAAGTAAAAATCATTCACACTGGTGTAGGTGCGATTACAGAATCTGATATTATTTTAGCTTCTGCATCTAATGCAATTGTAATTGGATTTAACGTACGCCCTGATGTGAATGCGAAGCGTACAGCTGAATTAGAGAACGTTGATGTTCGTTTACACCGTATTATCTATAAAGTAATCGAAGAAATCGAATCAGCAATGCAAGGGATGCTGGATCCAGAATTCGAAGAGAAAGTAATCGGTCAAGCGGAAGTACGCCAAACGTTCAAAGTAACAAAAGTTGGAACAATTGCAGGTTGTTACGTAATAGACGGTAAAATCACACGTGATAGTGGCGTTCGTATTATCCGTGATGGCGTAGTAATCTTCGAAGGACAACTTGATACGTTAAAACGTTTCAAAGACGACGTAAAAGAAGTTGCACAAAACTATGAGTGTGGTATTACAATTGAGAGATATAATGATCTTAAAGAAGGGGACATCATTGAAGCATATATTATGGAAGAAGTGAAGCGATGATTATCGCTTCACTCTCATTCGAGTGTATGATTTACGATGTGCATTCTTTAAAAGAGAAACGAGCAATTTTGCAAAGGGTGCTCACTCGTGTGAAGCAGCGTTATAACGTAGCTGTTTCAGAAGTAGGGCATCAAGATGTATGGCAACGTACAGAAATTGCAATTGTTTCCGTATCCTCAAATCGTGTTATCTGTGAAAAAGAAATGAATCGTGTACTTGAGTACATCGATTCATTTCCTGAAATTGAACGTACGATAACACAATTGGAATGGTACTGAATGAGGTGAAGAGTTATGAAATTACGTGCAAACCGTGTAGGCGAGCAAATGAAAAAAGAATTAGGCGACATTATCAGTCGTAAAATTAAAGATCCACGTGTCGGATTTGTTACAGTAACAGATGTGCAAGTGAGTGGAGATTTACAAATCGCTAAAGTGTATATTTCTGTTTTAGGTGACGATGAACAGAAAGAAAGTACATTAAAAGGTTTAGCGAAGGCAAAAGGCTTCATTCGTTCAGAAATCGGCCAACGTATTCGTCTTCGTAAAACACCGGAAATTTCTTTCGAATTTGATGAGTCTATTGGATATGGTCATCGAATTGATACACTTTTACATGAAATTAATAAAGACGGTAAACGTGAAGAATAATGGATAGACATTTGTCTATCCATTTTTTCAATGAAAAATAAGTTTGGATAATTATTATGAAAGAATTATGATGAGGTGAACATATATGGAAGGTGTAGTATTATTACATAAGCCAAAAGGCATGACATCACATGATTGTGTATTTAAATTAAGAAAGATATTACGTGAGAAACGAATTGGTCATACGGGAACATTAGATCCAGATGTAACAGGGGTATTACCGATTTGTGTTGGACGAGCAACGAAGATTGCACAGTTTTTAACGAGTGAAACAAAAACATATGAAGGTGAAGTAACATTAGGATTTTCAACAACAACTGAAGATGCTTCTGGTGAAGTTGTTGAAACGACAAATGTAGATCGTAGTATTACTCGTAAGGAAGTAGAAGGAGTTCTCGCAGCATTAACAGGTACGATTGAACAAACGCCTCCAATGTTTTCAGCTGTAAAAGTTAACGGAAAAAAATTATATGAATATGCAAGAGCGGGACAAGAAGTTGAACGTCCAGTTCGTACCATTACAATTCATGAATTCGTATTACTTGATGACCGTGAAATGTTTGAAGGGGAAAACATTTCATTCCGTTTCCGTGTAACGTGTAGTAAAGGGACATATGTAAGAACGCTAGCAGTAATGATTGGTGAAAAACTAGGTTTTCCATCACACATGTCCCATCTTGTAAGAACGGCATCTGGTGAATTTTTACTAGAAGATTGCATATCATTTGAAGAAATTGAAGAAAACGTGCAAAATGGAACAGTAGAGTCTATCTTCATTTCAATTGATGAAGCGTTAAGTAAATTCCCAAAAATGGTTGTAGATGAAAAGCAAGCAGAAAAAATAAAAAATGGTATGTTCTTAAAGAATGAATTAGAAATAACAGCACCATTCATTACAGTATTTGATAAAAATGACCGTTGCTTAGCAATTTATGAGCATCATCCAAAACACCCTGGTATGCTAAAGCCAATGAAAGTACTTGTGAATAATCAAGAACTAAAGCTATAATGAATTATTGGAAGGATTATTACAGAAAAAGGTGAATTCAAGCGTGAAACTTATTCATTTAACTCATCCACATGAACAAAATAAATTAGAATTACCACCTACTGTAATGGCATTAGGATTTTTTGATGGCATTCATTTAGGGCATCAGTGTGTGATTCGAACTGCGAAACAAATAGCGGATGAACGCGGATATAAAAGTGCAGTTATGACATTTCATCCCCATCCATCTGTTGTTTTAGGGAAAAAGGAAGCGCATGTGGAGTATATTACACCGATGCGTGATAAAGAAAAAATAGTCGAAAACTTAGGAATCGATATATTATATGTTATTAAATTTGATGAATCGTTTGCAGGTTTATTGCCACAGCAATTTGTAGATGATTATATTATTGGTTTAAATGTAAAGCATGTAGTAGCAGGGTTTGATTATTCATATGGACGTTTAGGAAAAGGGAAGATGGAGACTTTACCATTTCATGCAAGAGGGGAGTTTACACAAACTGTGATTGAAAAAGTTGAATTTCAAGAAGAGAAGGTAAGTTCTACAGCATTACGAAAGTTAATTCGAAATGGTGAAATGGAACAAATTCCATCTATTTTAGGTAGAGCCTATACAGTGGGAGGAACGGTTGTACATGGCGATAAACGTGGACGACAAATTGGTTTTCCAACCGCTAATGTAGGTTTAAGTGATGAGTATTTATTGCCACCTGTAGGTGTTTATGCAGTGAGATTAAAAGTTCACGATGAATGGTACGATGGTGTATGTAATATTGGATATAAACCAACTTTTAAAGAAAATGAGCGTCAATTATCTATTGAAGTACACTTATTTGAGTTCAACAAAGACATATATGATCAAAGTGTTACAGTTGAGTGGCATATGCGTATAAGAGAAGAGAAGAAATTCAATGGTATTGATGAGCTAGTTGAACAAATCGCAAAAGATAAGAAAACAGCACAAGAATATTTTGCGAGTGAAAAGAATATACTTGCTTTTTCAAATGAAAAGTAGTATTCTATGTTATGTACTTTATGACAACCATTGCTTGGCATTGCGACTCACCGACGCTTGCTCGGTAATTGGGGGTTTAATTAATAGGAGGTGAAATAGGATGGCTTTAACACAAGAACGTAAAAATGAAATCATTGCACAATTTAGAACTCATGAGACTGATACTGGTTCTCCAGAGGTTCAAATTGCTGTCCTAACGGAGCAAATTAACACTCTAAACGAGCACTTACGTACTCACAAGAAAGATCATCATTCACGTCGTGGTCTATTAAAGATGGTTGGTAAACGTCGTAACTTACTAACTTACCTTCGTAATAGCGATATCACACGTTACCGTGAATTAATCACAAAGCTTGGCTTACGTCGATAGTCAAAGAAGCGGGAATATTCCCGCTTTTTTGTTAGGTAAAAATATATCTTCTACGCTTTATAGCTTACTTAATTTTCGGCAATACTAGAGGTAGAATATTGTGATATACTATCCATTTACATAGAAGAATTGAATACTTTAAATTGAGAGGGGTACTTAAATGAGTCAAGAAAAGCAAGTCTTCTCGATAGATTTAGCTGGTCGCCAGCTAACAGTTGAAACTGGTCAGCTTGCAAAACAAGCGAACGGGGCAGTATTAGTAAGATATGGCGATACAGCGGTTCTATCTACAGCAACTGCATCAAAAGAGGCTAAAAATGTAGATTTCTTCCCACTTACAGTAAACTATGAAGAGCGTTTATATGCAGTCGGAAAAATTCCAGGCGGTTTTATTAAACGTGAAGGTCGTCCAAGTGAAAAAGCAATTTTGGCAAGTCGTTTAATCGACCGTCCAATTCGTCCGCTTTTCGCAGATGGTTTCCGTAACGAAGTACAAGTTGTCAGCATTGTAATGAGTGTTGATCAAGATTGTTCTTCTGAAATGGCAGCTATGCTTGGTTCTTCATTAGCGTTATCGATTTCAGATATTCCATTTGAAGGTCCAATCGCTGGTGCAACAGTTGGTCGTATTAATGGCGAATTCGTTATTAATCCAACAGTAGAACAGCAAGAACAAAGTGATATTCACCTTGTTGTAGCTGGTACAAAAGATGCAATTAACATGGTTGAAGCAGGAGCAGATCAAGTACCTGAGGAAACAATGTTAGAAGCAATTATGTTTGGACATGACGAAATTAAACGTCTAATTGTATTCCAAGAAGAGATTGTACAAGCTGTAGGTAAAGCGAAATTAGAAATAAAACTATATGAAGTCGATGCTGATCTTAACCAAGCTGTACGTGAGATGGCTGAGAAGGATATGCATTCTGCAATTCAAGTACATGAGAAACATGCACGTGAAGATGCAATCAACGTAGTGAAAAAGCGTGTAATTGAGCATTACGAAGCTGAGGAAGCTGACGCTGACACATTAGGACAAGTAAATGAGATTTTATATAAAATTGTAAAAGAAGAAGTACGTCGTCTTATTACAGTTGAAAAAATCCGCCCAGATGGCCGTAAAGGTGATGAAATTCGTCCTTTAGCATCAGAGGTTGGTATTTTATCTCGTACACACGGTTCTGGTTTATTCACACGTGGACAAACACAAGCATTAAGTATTTGTACATTAGGCGCTTTAGGCGATGTGCAAATTTTAGATGGTCTTGGTGTAGAAGAATCAAAAAGATTCATGCACCATTACAATTTCCCATCGTTTAGTGTTGGTGAAACAAGACCGATGCGTGGACCAGGTCGTCGTGAAATTGGTCACGGTGCACTAGGAGAACGTGCTCTTGAGCCTGTAATTCCATCTGAAAAAGATTTCCCATATACAGTACGTCTTGTATCTGAAGTGTTAGAATCAAATGGTTCTACTTCACAGGCAAGTATTTGTGGTAGTACTTTAGCAATGATGGATGCTGGTGTTCCACTTAAAGCTCCAGTTGCTGGTATTGCAATGGGTCTAGTTAAATCTGGTGAGCATTACACAATTTTATCTGATATTCAAGGTATGGAAGATCATTTAGGTGATATGGACTTTAAAGTAGCAGGTACAGCACAAGGTGTAACTGCACTGCAAATGGACATTAAAATCGATGGTTTATCTCGTGAAATTTTAGAAGAGGCATTACAACAAGCGAAAGTTGGTCGTGTGCACATTCTAAATCATATGCTATCTGTTATTGCAGAGCCACGTACTGAATTATCAGCTTACGCTCCAAAGATTATTACAATGACAATTAATCCAGATAAAATCCGTGACGTTATTGGACCGAGCGGTAAACAAATTAATAAAATTATTGAAGAAACTGGAGTTAAAATTGACATCGAGCAAGATGGTACAGTATTTATTTCTTCAATAAATCAAGAAATGAATGACAAAGCTAAGAAAATTATCGAAGATATTGTTCGCGAAGTACAAGTAGGTGAAATCTACGAAGGAAAAGTGAAACGTGTTGAGAAATTCGGTGCTTTCGTTGAATTATTCAGCGGTAAAGATGGATTAGTTCACATTTCTGAACTTGCACTTGAGCGTGTAGGTAAAGTAGAAGACGTTGTGAAAATCGGTGATGTAATTACAGTTAAAGTTATCGAGATTGACAAGCAAGGTCGCGTAAATCTATCTAGAAAAGTATTGCTAAAAGAAGAGCAAGAAAAAGAAGCTGCTAAAGAAGAAAACAAACAAGAGCAGCAATAAGTAAAAGCCAGTTCAACTGGCTTTTTTGTTATGTAAAAAACATGATGTACACATATTTTTATGTCAGTATAGGTATAGTTTTCATTATAACGCTCAAATTAACAAAGATAAGAAGAAAAATATTTTTTATTTAGTTAATGGGAGGGTTTATATGAAAGTTCGTATATTGGCATACATATGTGTATTTTTTTTATATGTCAGTTTAGGCTCTTATTCCGTTTTTGCACAGGATAACTTGTATGAAGAAATTCAAAAACATGCAAAACAATATGAGATTGCACCTCAAAATGCGATCATTGATAAGATATGGAAAGCAACACCTGGATATAATGGAAGACAAGTCGATATTGAAGCATCCTATAACAATATGAAGAAGCTAAAGAAATTTGATCAAAAACATCTTGAATTCAAGGAAGTATCACCGAGTGTCCATTTAGCAGATTTATCACCAGCCCCAATTTACAGGGGACATCCAAATAAAAAGATGGTTGGATTAACAATAAATGTGGCATGGGGAAATGAGTATTTGCCTCGTATATTAGAGATATTGAAAAAACATGATGTGAAGGCAACTTTCTTTTTGGAAGGACGTTGGGTGAAAGAAAATTTACGATTTGCAAAAATGATTGTCGATGCAAATCAAGAAGTTGGAAATCACTCTTACACACATCCTAATATGAAAACATTATCGTCTGATGAAATACGAGAACAGTTACAAAAAACAAATCGAATGATAGAAGCAGCCACGAATCAAAAAGTAAGATGGTTTGCCCCGCCTAGTGGAAGTTTTCGAGATGAAGTCGTACAAATTGCAGATGATTTCCAAATGGGAACGATTATGTGGACAGTAGATACAATTGATTGGAAGCGACCAGAGCCAGACGTATTATTGCAGAGAGTAATGAGAAAAATACATTCAGGTGCCATTGTATTAATGCATCCTACTTCATCTACAGCAGAAGCATTAGATACAATGATTACAAAATTGAAGGAACAAGGATATAGAGTGGGGAATATAACAGAATTACTGGATGAAAAACGTGTGGATTAAATACATTTGCATGACATTCATCCTTAAACTTGTTATCATTAAATAATAGCGTTAATTTAGAGAAACTGGTAGTAGGAGGAAAGTTTTTGATTAAAAAATATACTTGTAAAAATGGTGTAAGAATAGTTATGGAGAACATACCAACTGTAAGATCGGTTGCGATTGGTATTTGGATCCATGCAGGATCAAGAAATGAAAATGAAAAAAATAACGGGATTTCCCACTTTTTAGAGCATATGTTCTTTAAAGGGACGGAAACACGTAGTGCGCGCGAAATTGCGGAATCATTTGATAGCATTGGTGGGCAAGTAAATGCTTTTACTTCAAAAGAATATACATGTTACTATGCAAAAGTGTTAGATGAGCATGCTAAATATGCTTTAGATGTTTTAGCAGATATGTTCTTTAATTCAACATTTGATGAGGAAGAACTGAAAAAAGAGAAGAATGTCGTATGTGAAGAAATTAAAATGTACGAAGACGCTCCAGATGATATTGTGCATGATATGTTAACGAAAGCGACATATGAAACGCATCCGCTTGGATATCCTATTTTAGGAACAGAAGAAACGCTTGATACGTTTACAGGTGATACACTACGTCAATATATAAAAGATCATTATACACCTGAAAATGTAGTTGTTTCAGTTGCAGGAAATATTGATGAAGCATTTTTACAAACAGTAGAGCAATATTTCGGTAGTTATGAAGGAACAACAAACCGTGAACAAGTACATAGCCCAATTTTCCATTTTAATAAGGTAGCACGTAAAAAAGAAACAGAACAAGCTCATTTATGTTTAGGATATAAAGGCTTACAAATGGGACACGAAGATATTTATAACTTAATCGTATTAAATAACGTTTTAGGCGGTAGTATGAGTAGCCGTTTATTCCAAGAAGTACGTGAGCAACGTGGGTTAGCTTACTCGGTATTTTCTTACCACTCTTCTTATGAAGATACAGGTATGTTAACACTGTACGGTGGAACAGGTAGCCAACAATTAGATACACTGTATGAAACGATGCAAGAAACACTAGAAACATTGAAAAATACAGGTATTACAGAAAAAGAGCTTATGAATAGTAAAGAGCAATTAAAAGGAAACTTAATGTTAAGTTTAGAAAGTACGAATAGTCGTATGAGCCGTAACGGTAAAAATGAATTGCTGCTTCGTAAGCATCGTTCACTTGATGAGATTATTGAAAGTGTAAACACTGTAACAAAACAAAATGTAGATGAGTTAATCCGCAATATGTTTACGGATGAATTCTCTGCTGCACTTATTAGTCCAGATGGAAAACTTCCAAAAGGAATAAAACTATAATTGATTTTTGTGATGTACTCGAAAATAACCGTATCTCTTTTAAATGAGATACGGTTATTTTTTTTAGACATACAGAATAGGTACTAATAATGGATAACTTAAATTGAAAATTCGGTAGGGGGAGAGTGTATGCGATTAAGTGAATTAAGTGGTAAAGAAATTGTAGATTTAGAAAGAGCGGAAAAAATGGGGATTTTAGGGCATCTAGATTTAGAAATTAATGAGAGCGATGGACAAATACAAGCGCTTATCATACCTGTTACAAAATGGGGAGGTTTTAAAAAAGGACAACAAGAGGTAAGGGTGGAATGGAGAGATATTAAGAAAGTGGGGCATGACATGATACTTTGTGATATATCTGACCATTCAAATTCGGAGTGAAAGATGGCCATTTCGGCCGTCTTTTTTTTGTATATATAAAGCTGATAAATCATATGTGCTTTTTGTTTTTCAATCACCTCAAACTCGTACATTACATATGATGTGGAGGAAAAAGAAAAAGTAGGCACTTTTCTTATAAATGACAGAAAAAGAAGGTGAATTAGGGAATGTTGACTGAGATGCATATTGCTGTCATAGGAGGAGATGCAAGGCAGCTAGAAGTAATTCGTAAACTAGTTGAATTGGATGCGAAACTTTCATTGATAGGGTTTGATCAGTTGGATCATGGCTTCACAGGGGCAGCAAAAGAAAGTATACAAAATTTAGATTTTACTTCTGTAGATGCAATCATTTTGCCAGTTGCAGGTACAAATGCCAAAGGAGAAGTAGATACTATTTTTTCAAATGAAAAAGTTTCTATAACGAAAGAACAAATTGAAAATACACCAGAACACTTTACTATATATTCAGGTATTGGTACGCCTTACTTGGAAAATCTCGTATCTACTACAAACCGAAAACTTGTTAAATTATTTGATCGTGATGATGTGGCAATCTACAATTCTATTCCGACTGTAGAAGGCACATTAATGATGGTAATTCAACATACCGACTATACAATTCATGGGTCCAATGTAATGGTTTTAGGATTTGGTAGAACAGGGATGAGTGTTGCCAGAGCATTTCAATCATTAGGAGCCCACGTCAAAGTTGGAGCAAGACGATCGGAACATATTGCACGTATTACAGAGATGATGTTTTCTCCTTTTCATATGCAAAACATTGAGAAAGAAGTAGGAAATATGGATATTGTGATTAACACAATTCCACATCTCGTTGTGACAGCGAATGTTATTTCAAAAATGCCAGCTCATACGTTAGTAATTGATTTAGCTTCTAAACCAGGTGGTACCGACTTTAGATACGCAGAAAAAAGAGGAGTTAAAGCGCTATTAGCACCTGGATTGCCAGGGATTGTTGCTCCGAAAACAGCAGGACAAATTTTAGCGAACGTTCTTTCTCAGTTATTAGCAGAAGACGTAATAGCAAGAAAGGAGAATGGGGAATGAATTTAAAAGGGAAAAGAATTGGATTTGGGTTTACAGGTTCACATTGTACGTATGAAGAAGTGATGCCTCATTTAGAGAAATTAATTGCTGAGGGAGCAGAAGTACGTCCCGTTGTTTCTTACACTGTTCAATCAACAAATACAAGATTTGGTGAGGGAGCAGAGTGGATTAAAAAGATTGAAGAAACAACAGGATTTAAAGCAATTAATTCAATCGTTGGCGCAGAACCGCTAGGACCTAAAATTCCATTAGACTGTATGGTAATTGCACCACTAACAGGAAATTCGATGAGTAAATTTGCAAATGCAATGACAGATTCTCCAGTATTAATGGCAGCAAAAGCGACGCTGAGAAATGGTAAGCCTGTCGTATTGGCGGTTTCGACGAATGATGCTTTAGGATTAAACGGGGTAAATCTAATTACACCAACAAGGTGACGACAAAGCATAAACGCTTATATGTCGCCATCTTGAGGAAGCTTAGGGTAAAGCACAAGTTCGAAATCATCGAGCCTTTGCCACTTTTCTTTCTTATAAACAGCCTTTTCTAAAACCGACTTTAGGAGGCTGTTTTTCTTTTTGGGATCATCTGTTTTAAAGTACAGATCAAGAACATGCTCCACTTGAGGTATTGTATCTTTCTTAACTTTTTCCTTCTTAATTTCGGTTTTAATTTCTTTCTTTAAGTTATCCATCGTGGAAGTAATTTCAGTAATGCGATCAGAAACTACATTCGAGCGCTCTAAAAACATATCGACTGTGTAAACGCCACGTTCCAATAAATCATGTAAATTATTTTTTTGTTTTTGGACATCCACTAATTCTTTTTCAAGCTTATGTAACGCAGCTTCATTCATTTGAATAACTTGTGTTTCTTTTAACTTGTCATCTTGCTTATGTTTTTCAAAATCAGCTTTATAATTGATATACCATTCTTTTAAAGCCTCAAGTAAACGCTTCTCAATTAATTCAGTATAGCTTGATTTGTTTTCGCAACCGCGATGCTTACAATCCATCGTTTCCTTTCGGTTCTTCGGATAACGTTGGACCATACTATAACCACATTTACTACATTTAATAATGCCAGCTAGAGGATTTTTAATGCCGTTCGTATTGTAAGGAACGTGATACCTTGAATTTAACTTTTCTTGTACTTGTTCAAACAAACTTTCAGGTATGATTGGTTCATGTTTGCCATCAGCAATAATCCAATCCGATTTATCTTGGCGTGCACAACTACGTTTCACAGCATCAGGACGTTTTACTTCTTTTCGCTTTTGCCACGTTACTTTTCCGATGTACACATTGTTTTTTAATATATCTAAGATGCTATAAGGATTCCATTCATTCCCTAACTTACTTTTGTAACCAAGATCATTTAACTTGCTTCGGATTGCGTTAGCGCCCATATCCTCATTTGCATACCAATCAAATATCATCCTTACAACAGAAGCTTCTTCTGAATTAATCGTTAAAGTACGTTCTCGCTTATTTAAACGATGTATATCATATCCGAATGGTGCATGTGTACCAAGGTAATTCCCAGCCTCTACACTAGCGACACGACCTCGTTGCATACGACGCGTAATAATCTTTAACTCCTTACGTGCCATAAACGCTTCAAATTCGCTGTATTCTTCGTCCCACTCGTCATTAAGGTCATAAGTCTTCCTAGGTGTCATAATCTTCGTATTCGAGCGTTTAAACGTCTCTAAAATGATTCCTTGCTCTTTCATACCACCACGACCTAAACGGTCCATGTCCATACAAAGAACAACATCATATTTGTTATCTTCAATTTCTTCAAGCAGCGCTAACATTTCAGGGCGTTTCACTAAGCTCTCACCAGAAACGATTTCCTCACGGACAGATAAAATATTTAAGTTCATTTCCTTGGCAATTTTCAGCAGGGTAGAGCGGTGTTTTGCTAATGTTTCGCCTTCGCCGCGTGCCTCGGCTTCGAGGTCAGCACGGGATTTTCTTAGGTAGATTGCGGTTTTCATAGGAGTACCTCCTCAATAATATGTATTATATGAAAAACAAACATTGTGAAGAAATAAATATGATAATTAATAAAAGAAAGACCTCTTAAGAGAGGCTCACCCTTTATTTTTATGTTAATTATTGTATAAGTTTTTTTGAATTACTGGGAAATGCTCTCTGTTCTCAATTCATTTGTGTTTATATCGAGTTCTTGAAATGGAGTATACTTTAAATATATTTTTGAAGAAAAATCACAAACATAAAAAGTTTTTCTAGAGAGGTCCCCACCATGATATAAAACTGATTTTTTATCATCGATAATATAAGCGTGGATTAATGGAGTTTGCTTTAATTCTTCTTCAGTGAGAATATCTACTAGATATTCTGTAGTAGAAGGTTTCTTTTTTGTTTGATTTGCAACTAAGTTTAAAAATAAACTATACAAAAGAGCAAATAAAATTATAGCAGGCATTGCAAGCCAACTTTTGCTAGTAACCACTAAATAGGAAATAGGATAGAACCAAATTAAACTTAATATCATATTCGCCAATCCCCATTTGCGGGCTTTAGAATATTTTTGTACCGGCAAGTCTTTTTGAAAAGCGTAAATAAAAACGGGTACGAAACAGCATATAGAAATCATCATAAATAGCAGCCCAAACGTTCCTAAGTATAAACTCAAATTATGGGATGGTTTTTCAAATTGATAGAATGCAATTAATGGCATTAAATACATTGCAAAGAACAATAGAAACCAATCGGAAAGGAATTGAAAATCAGTAAGTTTTTTTTGTTCAGATTTATTCAAGAACAATTTGTCAAATTCGTTGAAAGTTTTAAATTTAATGCGAAATTGATAGAATGCAATAGCATTTGTTATTAGGGCAATTAGTAAAGTAATAATTGGTCCAATAAATTTATCCATAGTAATTTGACAACTCCTTATTTTTTTGATTTAGAGTTACGATATAAATCTAGCAATTGCTTGTATAAATGACTTGATATACCTGTACTTAATAACTATCGCATCAATTAAGTAATAATTTCAACGTAAATGATTATTTTACAGTAACAAATTTTTCAAACGAGCAAAATCCCTTGGGACGCCATGAATTTCTGCCATTTCTTGAATTGATAGATTAGTACTCTGGTATTCAATAATCATCTCATCAGTAAGTAACAATTCTACAGCAAATGTATTTGCTTCAATTTCTAATCGATCTACAGAAAATAGAGTTTTATTTCTTAAAAATGGAGTATTTGCTTTGGGGTGTAGTAGAGCATGCCCTAATTCATGAGCACACACAAAGCGTTGGGTGTTTTCGTCAATTTGATTATTAATATGAATGAATTTAAAACGTTTATATGTGTTGTAAAAACCAAGAGTATTCCCAAGGTCTTCAAACAACACTATAATATTTTTTCGTCTAGCAATTTCAAATGGATTTGTTGTTTCATGTTTTTCTACGATTTTGAGTGCGTATTCTTTAATGTCCATTTCGCGCTCCATTCAATCTTTTTTGTACTTGTTTGGAGTGAATTTTTGTTTTGCTAATTGCTTTGCCATGCGCATTGAGTTCTCCAGAGAGATGCGAATCATTTCTTTTGTATGATCGTCTATTGGTTCCCCGTCAAACATTAAAGCATCTTCGCTATTTTCTAAGTCTTTTAAAGTTTTTTCTAAGTCACGAGCGATATCACGAGTCTCTTTTTTGTTTAAATCAGGAAGCGTATTAAATACTCTTGATTCATCGTCTCTTCCTAATAAATAATCTGTTGTTACTCCTAAAACATTCGCTAAATCTTTTAGCATTTCGTTTGAGGGAGTACTATGACCATTCTCATAGTTGCTAATGGTGCCTTTAGTGGTATTTACTTTATCGGCTAATTCTTGCTGAGTGAGTTTACGCGTTTTGCGCGTCTCTTTTAGTCTTTGTCTCAACATTTTTAGCACCTCCCGTTAATAAAAAGTACAAAAATATTGTACCTTATATAGATGAATTGTAAAACTTTGTACAAGATAATTGTACAAATATATTGACGTACAAGAATCTTATACTTATAATGAAAGTACAAAATACTTATACAAGGAGCGAGACAGTGAACAAAAATATCAAATTAATTAGAGCTAGGAAAAAAAGTAAGTTAACGCAACAAGATCTTGCAAATAGAATGCAAGTTACAAAATCTACAATAAGTAATTGGGAAAATGGTTATAGTAATCCAAATCTTGAAAAGGCTATTAGATTAGCCGCTATTCTTGGTCGTGATGTAAAGGATTTAATTTGATGTACAAAAGTACAAGGATCTTATACTTTGCAGGTGGGAAGCAGGTGAGAAAATGCCATCAACTAACATGGCAGTACCAACAGATCCGTCGCATAAACATATAAAAAGCACTTCAAGAGGTGACACCATGAGCCAACAAGAAGAATATGCGGCGACTTATGAGTTTGGAAAAACGAAAGTCCATGTTGTGGCTCCTGAGCCAAAATCACAAAAGGATATCGATAAAATCCGTCAAGCATATTACAAGGCTGGTTGGGCCATCATCAAAGAAATACAAGTGAAAGAAAACATTGAGGAATAGTTCCTCTCTTTTTACATGAAAAATAGACAAGTTACATATGTACTAAATTCATTGTAACCATTTGAAAACTAAATATGGAGGCGAACAGATATGGGAACAAGCATATACTGCAATTCAGCAATAGGGGAATTATTACAGAATGCTAGAGAATGTTGTGACAATGTTCAGCTGAAAACGAAAAAAGGGTTATCTAAGTACCTTGGTATTACACATGAAAGATTAACCCGTATTGAATCTGGACTTTCTAAACCAGAATTTGAGCTTGCGATGGATTGGTGTCATGCAACAGGAGCAAAGTTGAATCAACAAGCGATTAAACATATTTATGGGGTTGGGTTACCACCTACAGATCCACGTTTAATTCAAGATGTAAATCTACAATTGATGAACTACATTAAACAAGCTGAAGAGGGGATTGCGGCAGCGAAGGAAATTATGAACTTACAAGTTGCAACCAGATCATGGAAGCTTGATGAAAAAAAGAAACATGAATACTCAGTTCATGCAAAAGAAATCTTCGATACAATCCAAGCTACGCAATGTGTAGTACAAGCTCTTGAACAAGTACACTTTGGCATTATGGAACAAATACAAAGAAGTTGGTTGCAAAAGGCTATGGCGGAGAACGTTATTATTCAATCGGTGGATAGCTTAATGACTTTAACAAAGGTGCTGTAAAGGAGGAAGAAAAATGACAGTAGATTATAAGAAACCAAGTTTAAGAGAATATAAGGAACTAATACGCTATGATGCAAAGCTAACTGGTGAAATTAAAATAGCAGAATTACTTAATGAGGATTCAAAATCAGTTGAGTTAAAACAAGAGAAGAAATTGTTGGGGATTCGAATCAAAATTATTGAAGCATCATTCATTTTGAAACATAAATGGGCAAAAGAAAAAGCTACCGCCTAGACAACAGTAGCTGACAATATATTTTACAAAATAATTATATCATTATATTAATTTTTAGGGTAAATTAATGAACTTGTAGTTTCTACCATTAAGTTTAAAGTGTACCAAAATAATAGATTTTTAATATTTTTATAAAAAATAGAAAAGTACTGTGCTTTTCGTTATGACCAGAAAGGAGATTTAATTCATGAACGATAAATACGATTGTCTTCATGATCTAGTTCTTCCGGGAGACTTTTCGTTTGCGGATAAACTTCATAACTGTATGGTTGCATGCGTTCATAACATGTTTCATGCAGAATCAACTGAAGAATCAAATCGCTGGGAAGAAGAACTGGAGCGATGTATGAAAGAATTTAAAATGCTTCGTGATACAAAAGAAGAACATGAGGCATCTATGAGTTATCGTGTAGTGATTAAAGATTTAAGAGCAAGAGGAGTTAACGCCTCATTAGTGACACGTAGAAAATAAAAAAGCTATCACTTGGCAGAGTGATAGATAAATGGCCTTGCAAAAAGATCTTAGGATTAATTATATCAAATTAGCATTCGTATAACAACGGAGTGTGTAGCATGCTTTTAGACAAGTCATTACATAGAGTGTTGCTGAACCCTAAAGTATTTCAACGAGCAACATCAACGCAACACTTAATTTACTTAGTAAACCAATATTTCAAAACAGGACACAAGAATTATCGCTTATTACGTGTAGAGGACGGATTCGCGATATGTAAACGGGAGGATGAATAATATGGCAGTTTATAGACCAGTACACGTTTCATTTTGGCAGGATTCATTTGTTTTAGATCTTACACCGGAGGAGAAGTATTTCTACTTATATTTGATGACAAACAGTAAGACGTCTCAATCAGGCATCTATGAGCTTCCACTTCGTATTATTGAAACTGATACAGGATACAATCGTGAAACTGTTATGAAGCTATTAGAACGTTTTGCTGAGTACGGAAAAATTAATTACAACCAAAAAACAAAAGAGTTGTTCTTGATCAACTGGTTGAAGTTCAATCCGATTAAAAATGTAAACATCGAAAAGTGCGTCTTAAAAGAGATTCAATCTGTGAAGGACCAGGACTTTTTAGTTGATTTCTATGAAACTTGTTTGCAATTAGAGCGAGAGCAAGATTTTAAAATTCCTCGTATTAAGGAGTATTTATCAGTCCGTTTGGAGGGGCTTATAAGGGGCTTCCAAGACCCTAGCAAGGAAGAAGAAAAAGAAAAAGAAGAAGAAAAAGAACAACAACAAGAAGAACGCACAGGCGCGGAAGAAGTTGTTGAGGTTAATCCGATTTCTTTTTACGAACAAAACTTCGGACTGATTACACCTTTTATTGCAGATGGTATTCATGCATGGGTAGATGATTTAAATGCAGAGCTTGTTGTAAAGGCTATGGAAATCGCTTTAGAGAAAAATACAAGAAACATGAATTACGTAAATACGATTTTAAGAGATTGGCATCTTAAGGGATTGAAAACAATAATGGACGTTGAGGCAGCTGATAAAGCATTTCGTACTCAGCGATTAACAAAAGCGCAGCAACAGGCACAAGCACCTTATCAACAAAAAGGCTTATCGGAATCTACTAAAAACGTAATACAGCAGCAACAAGCATGGGAGCAGAACATTCCAACAGAAGAAGAACTTGCGGTACTTAACCAACAGAATGCGTGGTTGGCCCAATGAGTAACGATATGATTCGTAACGCAGAAGCTGAACAAAGTGTTTTAGGTAGCATTATCCAAGAAGGCGATTTAATTAAAGATTGTCAGCTAAAGGTAAAACAGTTTTCTTCACCAACGCACCAAGTGATTTTCAAGGTGATGAGGGAATTAGAGGATGCTGAGGTTCCGATAGATCTTGTTGCTCTCATTGGAAAATTCGATGAAAGCTTTATGCATCAAATTGGCGGAATCGAATTCTTTGTAAACCTGACAGAAGTTGTAACAACAACTAAGAACTTCTCGTATCACGAAGGTTTAGTGATTGAAGCTTGGAAGATGAGACATGCTCAAGAGGTTGCTGGTAATTTATATAATCGTCTTCAGCAAGAAAGAGATATGAGCGCTATTAGTAATTCAATTGATGAATTAAGCGCCATTGAGGAAACAGGTTATTCAGATGAATTTAATTTAAAGGAAACCCTAGTTGATCTGTATAAGAACATGCAAATTGATGTAGGAGATTTAACCGGTATTCCAACTGGTTATGACGATCTCAACAGAATGACAGCAGGGTTACAAGAAGGTGATTTAATCATTGTCGGTGCCCGTCCTTCAATGGGGAAAACGGCATTTGTATTAAACGTTGCTTTTCATGCGGCAAGTGCTCATACAGCAACTGGAATCTTTTCACTAGAGATGGGAGAAGAGCAATTACTTAAACGTATGATTTCAAGTACTGGAAATATAGATGCTACGAAATTAAAGAACCCTAAGAAGCTATGTAATTTAAAAGATTGGGAAAAGATTAGTCAAGCGATGGGATTAATTAATGATTTGCCGTTAGAAATTTACGACAAAGCAAATGTAACAATGCAAGAGATTTACGCAAAGACTAGGAAACTAAAGCGTAAATACCCTGATAAAAAGGTTTTAATCGCAATTGATTATTTACAGCTTATTGTAGGGGATCCAAAGCACAAAGGAAATCGCATGCAAGAGATTGGTGAGATTAGCCGTAAGTTAAAACTGATGGCAAGAGAACTAAATGTATGTGTGGTTGCATTATCGCAATTAAGCCGCGCTGTAGAAAGTAGGCAAGATAAGAGGCCATTACTATCAGACTTACGTGAGAATGGTCAAATTGAACAAGATGCGGATTTAATAGCATTCTTATACCGTGAAGATTACTATGACCGCGAGACAGAAAATAAAAACATAACGGAAATTATTTTAGCGAAACAGAGGAATGGCCCAGTTGGTGTTGTTGAACTAGCATTCATTAAAGAATTTAGTAAGTTTGTAAATTTAGAGAGAAAGTTCAATTATCAACAGGAGGCTTAATCATGTTGTTACGTCAGGAAGTAGAACGTAGAAGACTAATAATCATTCGTAAATTATTGCGATTAGGGTTAGCTGAAATTAACGGACAAACATTAGATAAGCTAACGTTAACGCAGCTTGAGGGAATCTTAATAGCAAGCTTGCAGGTATTGGAGGGGAAAAACAATGCCAAAGCAATTAACAATTTTTGATGTGGAGCCAGTTGTATCTTTTGATTCTAAGAAAGCTCATATTCACCGTTTGAATTCAAAATTACGGTATGCAGATGTGGTTGTGCAAATACCACGTCAAGCCAAGGCGATTGATGAATTAAAACCAACGACAGCGCCTGATGAGCGTTATGAGTTGTTTGAGGATTATACAATAGGGATTTGGCGTTATAAGCGAGTAGAGGATAAACAATTTGTATGGGAAGAGGCAGAAAAAATGTGTAAGCAAGCAAGGGATGAAAAAAAGCCGATTCCAATACGGCTCCATTTGTCACTTGAACAACCATTTGTTCCAGAAAATGTTGTGCGATATTTATAGACAAATAAAAAAAGCTGAGATCACTCTCAACTTACTTCGACAAAGTAATTATAACATATGGGAGTGAACTTGGTGGGAATTAGAAAAGAAAATCTTGTAGAAATGACAGCTGAAATAGATTTGAAAACAAACGGAATATATGTTGTTAAAAATGGTCAAGTTCAACTAATAGAACCACCTCAAGGTGGATTTGGTGAACAATCATTTGTATATCAAAGTGGAAAAGTAATTCGTATGGAAGAACGAAAAACACAGTTATTATAATCAAATTTGAATTTTGTAAAAATATACAAAGAGTATCAAAGATAAGTTTATAAATAAAAGCTCTACCCTCAAAGAGAGTAGAGCTTGTGGATATCACTGCTGAGTTCTTGGGATGGTGAACATCAGCAACTAGATAATAACATGAGTATTCAGAAAAAACATTGAATAAATATTTCCGATTTTTCAAATAATAGTAAATTATTTTGAAGCGAACAAAAGCGTTATTTTAATCGAAAAGGGGAATGAGAAATGGCTAGAAGACAAGCTAATAAAATAGTACGAGTGCAGTTTTCAGAGGATCGTGTAATGATGTTCGGTAATTCATATAAACCTTGGGAAATGCAGTTTGAAGAATATTTATGGTTACTAAAACAGGAAAGGAAACTTACTGATGTTGAGCAAGTAACAGTTTCTGATAATGAATGGGTATCATGGGGCGGATTGAAATGGTGCCCAGAAGCAAGGTTCCAACATCAGTTAAATCGTGAAGGGTGTCAGGATTCGGAACCAGATAATCCAAACCCAAGGCAATACAAAGATATGAACTTCTATGAAGATATTACTATTACAAGAAAAGTAAATAAAGCAGTATCTAACTATAAAAAGGGGATTTATTAATCGGAAAGGGGAACTGGAAATGGACAAGCAAAAACGGATTGAAACTGTAAATAAACTTATCAATTACTTAGCGGATTATGAGAAAGATTTCTTTCGAACTGAAAATAAAATAGGTCATTTTCATCATGATGGTAGAAATCTATGGTTCGTTGATGGATTTACAAATGTTGAGATGCGTATGACACGGAATTCATATAAGAATAAAAAGCAATGTCAGTACTTCTCGAGAGGTGGGACAATGTGGGGATTAGTTAGAGATTTCACGGATTTTATATTTGGTAATGATAATTCGAATGGCATAAATGGTTATGACGGATTGTACTGTACACATTGGGGATGGCCAGAGGAAGAATTGAAAAAGATGCGTGATTATGCAAGGGAAATCGGATACCTAAAATCTTAACAAAATAGTTATTTGAATGGAAAATAATAAAGCCCTAGCAAGGGGAGCTAGGGCAGGGGATAGGGTATCAAGAATTTTCGGGCCAATAACGAATGACTTCTTCGAATGAGCTTAGTTTAACACACAAATTCTTGTACAGGTGTTACAAAAATATGAACAAAGGGGGAATGAAGAATGAAAATACCAACAATTGTATTTAAAGCTAAAAATAAAGAAAACCGTTACTTATGTAATGGCCCGGATTGCGGTGACTGGAGCGATGAGTTTTTAGACACACAAGAAATCACTGATGCTCTTCACATCATAAAAACAGATTCTAAAAAGCCAACTGAAGAGGATGTACAAAACTTTTATAAGTTCATGGAAAGCCTTCCATTTAATAATGATGTGGAATTTATTAAGAAACACTATGATCCGGTTGATATGGAAATAACGCAGGAACAACTAGAAATTATTCGTATGCATGATGAGTGGTAATTACTACAAAATCCTTATTTAGCAACAAATAAAGAGCACCATAAAAGGTGCTCAACGACTAATTCTGAGCGGATTATGATTATTCTATGTACGTTTCTAATATATGTGCAGTTTTGTATAAAATAGTTATTTTATCTTAAATAAAAAAGAGCACACATATAAGTGTGCTCTCAAATAAGAAAGGTAGAATGCTATGAATGGAAAGCTTCCATACAATAACATATGCTTGTCCGATTTAAATGTGAGAAGTTTTTAAGGGAATTTTGATTTGAATAAAAGAAACCCCGTTTGTCTGCGGGGTTTCTAAGGGGAATTGTCAAGTAATGACGTACTCGACTAAATAACCATATCATGAATTTTTTGGTAAAAATACTGGTAAATGTGTCCAAATGGGTAAGGCCATTATTTTGAACAAAAACGCTATTTTGTACTTAGTAAATGGTGATGTTTATTTAAATGATAAAGCAGCTAGCTCAATGAACTAACTGCTTTATCGTCCAAGAAGAACAATACCACAATACATTGTAACTAAAGGTTACAACTATAGTATGAGCAGAATCTAAAATGTTATACAAAAAAGTTAAATAAAAACTTTATTAAGCGCAACAAAGCAGCTAGTTAATAAAACTAACTGCTCGTTGTACAAAAGAAACGCTACGCTTACAGAAATAGTTCGTAACTAAGAGTTACAAAAATAGTATGAACAGGGTTGGAGATATTATTCGGAAATGAAAGAAAACTAAACAAAAACCTCATTTTATGCAATAAAACAGCTAGCGTGATTAGCTAGCTGTCCTGGTAAGAAAAGAAAACGGTGCTTATTAAATATTGCTTTTGTAATTACGAGTTACAACTATAGTATGAACAGAGTTGAAAATGTTATGCAAGAACGTTAAGTAAAAACTTTATTAAGTACAACAAAGCAGTCAGCTTGATTAGCTAACTGCTAGTTGTACAAAAGAAATTAGGCCCTACAAGCTCGGATATGTAACTTTAAGTTACAGTAATAGTATGTACAGAACTTGAAATGCTATGTGGGAACAACTTATAAAAACTTCATTTTGTAGAAATAAGGAAACTAAAAAAGAGCACCATGCATCAGTGCTCTTTAAAATAGGAGGTAACTCTCTGAAAGGAACGGCTAGATTAGAAATATATGAGGTGAAAAAGAAATAAGAACAAAATTTTATTATAGATTTAATACAAAAGAGCAGCTAGCAAAAGCTAACTGCTCGGCTCTCGACCAAGAAAGCTAGAGTGGGAAAAACCGGCTTTTTAAAGCCTTATTTATAGTGTTAGATAATTTTTAGAATTTTATTCGCTTAAAAACATAAAAAGAGCAGCCAGCAAAAGCTAACTGCTCAGTCTTAAAGAAGGTCTAAATGGTTACAGCACATTAAAGATGGGTTATCTATAGTATGGACGGAATATTGAGTTTTATTCAGAAGGAGAGAAAGTGAATAAATTTATGCTGTTCCAACTTGGTCTTGATCCGCAACATCAGAATCAAATGTGTTTGTTGCGCTAACACCGCTAAAGGTATTGACAACAAAACCAACATTTGACGCCCCTGAACCATTATAAGATTTTGTATTCTCTTTTGGAGAAACATTATAAAAATCGCCTAAATTGAAAGAACCAGCACTATTTTGTACGACAAGGTTTGCTACAACTGAGGGCATAGTACTCACCTGCTTTCCTAGAAAGTATTTAAATTAGCATATGGTGTATTCGGCTAGAGGTTCATTTGGATCTGAGAATTAGAAGTTATGGTTTATTAAGATTTTAATAAAATAATCCTTTTAAAGTGAAAGCAAACTGAATATAGTCCGGCTAGAAAACTAGAGGACACCAATTCATTAAGGCAGCCATTAAAGCTGTTTTAGGAATAGGTGTCCTTTTTATTTTGAAAAGGGAGATGGGGAAATGAAGGTGTTAAGAGATCAATTACGTGAATGGAAAAAGCAATCAAAACAAGCTAAGAAGAAAAATAAGAAAAAACGAAAAGAGAAATTAAGCACTCGTGAAATTGAGGATTTAATGGGGATGCATAGACCTTGTTATGAGCGTAGACGTGGAGCTATAAGACAAAAGTAATTTAAAAATAAAAAGGAGTGGTCTTACATGACTATACAATTATCTTTCTTACCAAAAATCGATAGAGTAGCAACGCAGAAAAAATTAGAAGGTGTTCTCGAAAATGTACGTTTATATAGACAGTTTGGAATGATGCGTGAAGAAATGAAAGTCACTCCTTCTTATGAAATTAGATATCACGGACCTACAAATGATGTAGGAAAGCCATTAGAAGATGTAGCGATGGCTAATATACAACAAAGTAAACGAGAAGAGTGGATTAAGAAAACGTCATTTCGTATCGATCAATTCCTAAATCGTTTGGGTAATGGGCGTGCAGGAGAAGATCAAAGGAATATTATCATTAAGCGTTATTTAGAGGATGAAGATGTATGTGATTATATGGTTTATAACGAAATTGGTATGAGTGAGCGTACGTATCGACGTGTTAAAGCTAGAGTGTTTTATAAACTTGCTTTTGCTCTTAGATTAGAAGTTTACGAGACAGAAGAAACTGGAGGGATTGAATAATGAATTTTGTTCAGCCAATACGTGATCCAGAGCAAATACAACAAATTAAAGAGTATTTAAAAGAAAAGAGTGAGCGTAATTATATCTTGTTTGTAATGGGGATTAATACAGGTCTACGAATTAGTGATATTTTAAAACTGAAGGTTGGAGATTTAAAGGGAAGCCATATCTCAATGCGCGAAATGAAGACAGGTAAGCAGAAACGAATTCAGATTACTGCAGCATTAAGAAGAGAATTGAAATGGTACATTGAAGAGATGGAAGATCATGAATATCTAATCAAGAGCAGACAAGGAAAGAATAGGCCGATAGGAAGAAGTATGGCTTATAAAATACTTAGTACCACAGCAGCTGAGTTTGGCTTAGACGAGATTGGAACGCATACACTACGTAAGACATTCGGATATCATATGTACATGCAGACAAAGAATATAGCATTGCTAATGGAGATATTCAATCATTCAAGCGAACGGGTAACATTAAGATATATAGGAGTAAACCAAGATGCAATGGATAAAGCAATGACTAGGTTTAAAATCTAATCATTGCTTTTTTCTTTTTAATTTTTGTTCCATATATAAATAGATAAGGAATGAGCTTTTTTGGGCTATCAATAATGATAGATTAGGTTAATTTTACACGTATACGAAATTTATCATTATTAACCATGAACTTTTATTTATGGTATTTTTATATGTATTTACTCATAAGAATGAAACTAGCTTAGTATTTACTGGGGGGATTAAGAATGCATAGGGATGAAACCTCATTACATCCTGATACTGGTGTTACATCTGTAATGTTTGTTGAACGCTCATTAAATGAGATTCGTTTTTGGTCTCGAATTATGAAGGAGCATTCTTTTTTTCTTCGATTAGGGTTTAGATGTGAGGATACTCAACTAATCGAAGAGGCCAATCAATTTTACCGATTGTTTGAACATATCGAACAAATAGCGTATTCCTATACAAATGAAACGGATCCTGGGCAAATAAAAAGATTTAATTCAGAAGTACAACAAGCAGCAACTAATATTTGGGGATTTAAACGAAAAATTCTAGGATTAATTCTCACATGTAAATTGCCAGGACAAAATAATTTTCCACTGTTAGTTGACCATACAAGTAGGGAAGCTAATTATTTTAGAAACCGTTTAATCCAATTGAATGAAGGTAAATTAGATGCCCTTCCAGATGCTATTATTAAAGAAAATGTTTTCTTTTTAAGGATTATGGCAGACCATGCTAAATTTATTGGTCATCTTCTTGATCCATCGGAAAGAAAGCTTGTAGATACAGCCCGGAATTTTAGCAATGATTTTGATGAATTAATGTATCAAGCAGTTGACTTAGAATCTATGAAACCACAATCTCAAACAGTTCCTCTTTTAGATCAATTTTTAGATCAAAATCGTGTGTCAGTCACATCTCTTCGGGATTTTAAGAAAACGGCACGTGATTTAATTGAGCAATGTAAAATAAAGAGTATCATACATCCATTATTAGCAGACCATGTCTTCCGTGAGGCTGATAGGTTTCTTGAAATAATTGATATGTTTGATGCTCATCTTACGAATATTAAATCACAATCTAAATAGTCTACTTAATTTCAAATAAGAATAAACTCCGTTATTTCATATATAACTAGGTTAAATTTCAATATAAATTTTCAAAAATACCAATACGTAAAGGCTGCCACATATTAGTAATGGATAATATGTGGCAGCCTTTATTTTTTTGTATTGTATTTAAAAAAATGAAGGGTTTTGGCTCAATATACGTTTTAATTGTATACAGTTCCTCATTTTTATTGTGTTGTGTAACTCAAAAGAGTAGGTATTATGAAGCTATGAATAGCAATGGATTCAGCGACAGGGGCAGTTACACAAAATATAAGATATGGGTAAGTGAAGAAAAGGCATAAAAAAGGAGCGTAGTTCGTCAAATAGATGTAATGCTCTATTACTATTAAATTAAGAAATTCATTGTTTCCGATTAATAGCATCTGTTTATTGTGATTCTTATTGATTTTAAAAAATAAAAAATCGCCTTATTAAAGGCGATTCATTTTGTATTCTTTTGATAAATAAATATCTTTTAAAATTAAATACGATGTTCTACATTAACGTGTTTCTGGATCTTTGTCTTTTTTTCTAAGACCAAATAATCCTAGTAGTCCCAACAAACCAAGCCAAGTCCAATTATTATTTTTATCACGATTATCATTTAAATCATTTGTCGTATTTACATTTCGAGTTCTCACATCATTATTAACTCTATTCATGTTATAGTCATTCACTCTATTCGTGTTATAGTCATTCACTCGAGTTGTAGTATTATTATTGTTAACTCTATTCGTATTATATCCATCGTATTCAGCATGGATGCTTGTACCAAAAAACGTAATAGTTAGTAATAGGGCACCTAAAATAGATGTAAGTTTTTTCTTCATGGTTTTCCCTCCTTTCGTATTTAGTAATGTCTCCAGTTCCTTTAGACAATATTCGGTTGAAAATATATAAAACCATTTGAATTCAAATTATGATAAATATCTTTAATTTTTATTATTAAAAGTAATTAATAATAATGGATTAAGTTAATTGAAATGTATTTATTCTTTATAAGCATAAATTTTTGGTAACGGTACATTCTATGAGAGGTAATTACTATATTTGGGTAAGGTGTTCCTTATGAGTTATAAGAACTTATTTTCTTTAATCAAGAACATGATTGGGAAAATTTTTTCTATAGTAAGTATTGTTGCTAAAAGTCTAATTTCTTTAAGGAGGAATATTTTTATGGGTATTTTAAGTGGAAATCCACAAAATGAACCAATGCACTACGGAGAAGTCTTTGGGATTTGGAGTTATCTTGCAGCGGCACAAGGCGCGATTGCTGGATATCAAGTTCTTATTAACCATACAGGAGACGAGGATTTAAAGAAATTTTTAGAGAATCTTGTAGAGAATGATATTCAATCAGAAGTTGAAGAATTAAAAAATATCTTGAAATTGAATGGTGTTGCATTACCACCAGCACCTCCAGAAAGACCAGTTGCATCTATTGAAACGATTCCTCCTGGTGCTCGTATTAATGATGCAGAAATTGCAGCTAAAGTTTCTATGGATCTTGCTGCTGGGTTAGTAGCATGTAGTCAAGCTATGGGACAATCTCTTCGAGAAGATGTTGGAATGATGTTTGGTCAATTTCATATGAAAAAAGCACAAGCTGGAGCTATATTACTTCGTCTGAATAAGAAAAAAGGTTGGATTATTCCACCTCCATTACATGTTCTACAATCAGATCAAGCATAATAACTAAATGAAAATTCAATCTATTCTTTATGGCTGTTCAGTGAGGTAGTCTAGGAAAATAAATGTTATTAGTGAATTAAAATAAGTGGCAGAGTTATGACCGCTTTTTGGCAGTAAATGTGCCGGTTGTTTTGGATTTAGCATGTTATAGTTGTATTGTGAGTAGTGGCGGAAAACATTGCTCACAAAATTCCAGATAACTGAAAATGGATCGTCATGACCGGTGACGATGGTTGCAGATTGGATGACCAGTTGTTTCTTGATTCCACATGCAATTGCAATTTACGTTGTGTAAACGGAGAAGGGCTTTTGCTCTTCTTCCAGTTACTTAATATTGTGGGAAAGAATGAATGTAACGGTATTAAGTGATTGGAACAAGAATAAATACCGTATTTAAATAGTAATAACAAAAGATTTTGACGAAAGGGCAACTGGTGCACGGTTGCTCTTTCATTATGCAAAAATTGCATGAGTAGTGTCAGGATTGAAAGAATAGTATATTATCCTTCTCAATGTACATATTAAGTAAAGTATTTAATATCATACATAAAAGGCGGGGTAATATGAGTGAAAATAAGAAAAATGAAGAATTGAATAAGGTGAAGAAGTATTATTTTAATGAGGATAATCAGCCAGTAGCTGGCATAGAGTTAACTTTGCCGCCTGATATAGGAAGCATGTTAGACCCGAAATCAGATGATGATGATGATGAAAGTAGAGAAAGTAATAATGAATAAGTTAAATCTAAGCATCCATTCGGGTGCTTTTTATTTTGGTTAAGGAGTGAGGGGTAATTGGATAGCGTTTTAAACGATAGGATTGCTGCACTTGGTCTTATACCCATTGATAAGAAAGCATACATCAAATACCTTAAGCCTGATGAGAAGGCGTACAAGAAGGTTGGGATTGATGTTAATCGATTTAATTATTATAAGCTGTATGAACAGAAGCCAATGTTTTACTCTGTAGAATATCTCACGCAAACACCAATAAAAGATTTATTGGAAAGAGATAGAGAGAATCAAACACGCTGGGTAAAGACAGATGAAAGAATATAAAACCAAACAACAGAAGCGTAAGTTCTATGACAGTAGTGATTGGAAGAATACACGTGAACAAGTAAAGAAGCGTGACAACTATGAATGCCAGGAATGCAAGCGCAACGGCCGTGTTCAAACAGATATCAATGAGTACAGTGAGAGTGCAAAGCGTAAGAAGATACAGTTAGTTGTCCATCATATAAAAGAACTAGAATATTATCCAGAGCTTGCATTAGACATAGATAATCTCGAAACAGTCTGTGTGAATTGTCATAACAAAGAACATGGAAGAGTGTATGAAAAGAAACAAAATAAATGGGAACATGATGAGAAATGGTGAAAATAAAACAAAAATAACACCCCCCCTTAAAATATTTCAACAAAAATTCGTCTTAGGGGCACCGGAGGAGGGGGTTAACTGTCAGGTTTTTTTCGATTTTACGCACGTAAGGGGGGTGGGTAGATGGCTGTTAGTATCGTAAAGTTAAAAGAACAGCTTATGAATAGTATTGATATTGCGGATTTAGTTGAAGTTGAAAAGGTAGAAAGATACATTGATCTTGTAAAAGCATTTAGAAAAATAAATAAAACTATTAACAAAGAAGGCGAGTCCGTAACGATAAAAAACGGTTCCCAGGTTTTTGTTAAAGCCCACCCTCTTATAAGTGAGAGGAATAAAATTAACAGTTCTTTAATTGCGTTAGGAAGAGATATAAAGTTTATTGTTAAGACTGATGTGCCTAGTGGTGGCTATCGTAAAAGTGATCTAACATGATTAAACAGAAGTATGTGGATGGATATATTGAGCTTTATCGGAGTGGGAAAGTAAAGTTCAACAAAGAAAGAGAACTGTTAATTGATTATCTAGAAAAATATGTTTTAAACAGAGACGATTTGTATTTTGATGATGAAATGATCCAGGATTGTATCAACTTCGGTGAGAAGTGGTATTTTCCTTTGCAGCCATTTCAAAAATTTTTAATAGCATTCGTTTTTTTACTTTATAAGAAAAATGGTCGTGTATTTTATCGCAAGTTCCTGTGGATGTTAGGACGCGGTGGCGGTAAAAACGGTTTAATATCGGTTATTGCTCATTTTTTAATTAGTGAATTACATGGAATACCTGAATATAACATTTCCGTTGTTGCAAATAGTGAAGAACAAGCGAAAACAAGTCCTGATGAAGTAAAGAAAACTGTTCGCAGACATGAAACTTTAAGAAAGGCTTTTAAAGCAACCGAAACACAAACTACTTCAAGAGCTACTGCAAGTGTATTGAAGTTTAGAACATCAAACGGAGATACCAAAGATGGTTTACGAGATGGTGCGGTTGTTTTCGATGAAATACATCGATATGAAAGCAATAAAGATGTTCGCGTCCACATCAGCGGCTTGGGAAAAAGAAAGAATCCGCGTGAGTTTTATATTGGTACAGATGGATATGTACGTGATGGTTTCTTAGATAAATTAAAAGAAAAAGCAATGAAAGTTTTAAGAGGTGAAGCACGTCCAAACGCTGTTTTCCCCTTTATTTGTAAGCTTAATGATGAAAGAGAAGTTGATGATTTAGATAAATGGGAACTTGCGAATCCTATGTTGTCGAAGCCGTTAAGCGAATATGCTGAAGGCTTATTTGAAACTATGAAGGAAGAATATGAAGATTTAGAAGACGATCCAGACAACCGAATTGAATTCATGACAAAAAGAATGAATTTACCCGTTTCGGATTTAGAGCGTTCGGTTGCAAAGTGGGAAGAAATTGTTGCTACAAATCGTCCATTCCCTGATTTATATAGCCGCGAATGTATTGGAGCTTTAGATTTTGCAAGTATTAGAGATTTCGCTGCTTGTGGTCTTTTATTTAGGGTAGATGGTGAATATATTTTCAAAACTCATTCGTTTGTCCGAAAAGAGTTTGTCGATATTTACTATGGCTACTCTAAAAAAGCAAAGGAATTTAAAAAAGAGAAATATGCACCAATTAGAGAATGGGAAGAACAAGGTTTATTAACTGTTGTGGATGAACCAACGATTAATCCTCAACATATTGTCGATTGGTTTGTTGAAATGCGTGACTCTTACGGATTGAAAAAAATTATTGCCGATAATTTCCGTATGGAAGCAATAAGACCGTTATTAGAAGCGGAAGGATTTGAAATAGAAGTTATAAGAAATCCTAGAGCAATTCATAGTTTATTAGCTCCACGTATTGAAATGGCATTTGCAAATAAACAAATTGTTTTTGAGGATAATCCACTAATGCGTTGGTATACGCAAAATGTGTTGGTTGTCATCAAAGCTGATGGAAATAAAATATACGAAAAGAAAGAGCCTGTTCGTCGAAAAACAGATGGGTTTCAGTGTTTTGTTCATGCTCTTTATCGGGCGGATGAGATACAAGAAGCTACTGATTTTGTTATAGGCAATATTAAATTCTAATAAAGGGGGTGATAACCATTGGATGGTTAGGTTCAGTATTTAAAAGAAATAAAGAACTAGAATTCATGTTGGATCTGGACATAATAACTGATACAGCAAACAGGCTTCATATGAAACGATTGGCAATTGATACATGCGTTTCATTTTTAGGAAGGACGATTAGTCAATCTGAATTTAGAATAAGAAATGGTAAAGCATTTAAGAAGGATGAGCTTTATTATCGATTAAACGTAAGACCAAACAAGAATATGACCGCAAGTACCTTTTGGGAACGGTTTGTTCGAAAACTTATTTATGATAATGAGTGTTTAGTTATACAAGCAGATGATGGTGATTTACTTATTGCAGATGGATTTCAACATAATGAATACGCTGTGTTTGAAGATACTTTTACGGATGTAAGGGTAAAAGATTATACGTTTAAGAGAAGTTTTAAACAAAGCGAAGTTATTCATTTGAAGTATCGGAATGATAAATTAACCCCACTTATTGATGGGTTATTTGCAGATTATGGGGATTTGTTCGGCAGAATATTAAACTCTCAAAAACGTAAAAATCAAGTTCGCGGAACAGTTAATATGGATATGATTGGTGCTAAAACTGAGGAACAAATAGCAAAGTTACAAGAGTTTATAGATAACATGTATAAGTCAATTGGTTCGAAAGATATAGCTATTGTTCCACAGCAAAAAGGTATTAATTATAACGAGATATACAATGGTGTTGCAAATGGCCCAAGTGTGGAAGAAATCAATAAAGTAACAAATGGTTTCTTAAATCAAGTAGCTATGGCGATCGGTATTCCTATAGCTTTGATATATGGAGAAATGGCTGATGTAGAAAAGCAAACGAAAAATTATATGCTTTTCACAGTACGACCATTATTAAAAAAACTATCTGACGAAGCGAATGTTAAATTCTTCGAAATGAGTGAATATCTTTTGGGACAAAAAATTGAGGTTAAGGCTGTTTCCTATCAAAGTATATTCGATCTTGCCACAAGTATTGATAAACTCATTTCTTCAAGTGCATTTACAGGGAATGAAATTCGTTCAGAAGTAGATTATGAAGAGTCGGATGATCCAAACCTAAATATCCATCATATTACGAAGAACTATACAAAATTAAATGAATCTGAAGGGGGTGAAAAATAATGGATCATGTGAATATGAATAAGCTTTTGAATTTAAAACGAGATATTCGTTTTGAAGCTAAAGGTGAAAATGAATACAAATTAACTGTTTATGGGTCAATTGGTGGATGGTTTAGTGAAAATAATGCTGAAGCAGTAAGAAGAAAAATTCAAGATGTTAAAGCAGAAAAAATTCACGTTCATATTAATTCGGGTGGAGGTTCCGCGTTCGATGGTGTAGCAATTTGTAATCAGCTAAAGCAGCATAGTGCAGAAATTATAGTTCATATTGATGGTTGGGCAGCTAGTGCCGCATCTGTAATTGCAATGGCAGGAGACAGAATTATTATGCCTAGTAATACTATGATGATGATTCACCAAGCAAGTACCTTTGAATATGGGAATGCAGATCTTTTTGAAAAAACAGCACGAGATTTACGAAAGATTGATTCAGCTTTAGCAGGATCTTATAAGAAACGTTTTGTTGGAACAGATGAAGAATTAAAACAACTTTTAAAAGATGAAACTTGGCTAACAGCAGAGGAAGCGGTTGCTCTTGGTTTAGCTGATGAAATTGTGGATGAAATTGAAATTGATGATACGCAAGAAGATGAAGAAGTAGAAGTAGTAGAAAATTTCAAAGAGGATTTAGTAGCAAAGTACACGAAACAACCAAATAATCAAAATCCAAAAGAGCCTATTCAAAAGCCTGTTAATACAAAACAGAATTTGAGTACGCTCTTTTTAAATTTAGGGGGAAAATAGAATATGGTTATTAAGTTTAATAATTTTGAAGAGAAAAAACTAGCTTTTGCAAAAGCGACACAGGAAGGGACTCCAGAAGAACAAACAGCAGCATTAAATTCTATGATTGGAGCACTTGCCACAGATGTACGAGCAGATATATTAAATCAAGTGAGTGAATCAATGGTAGATCGTTCTATTATGCAATCTCGCGGTGCTAATGTACTAACAAGTGAAGAAATGAAGTTCTTTAATGCCGTTGTTGAAGAGGGTGGCTTTAAATCTACTGAAACTTTACCTAAAACGACTCAAGAACGTATTTTTGACGACTTAGTTCAAGGTCATCCGTTGCTAGAGCATATCGGTTTAGAGAACTTAGGAGCTGTGACGGAATTTATTTACGGAGATCCAGAGGGTGCAGCTGTATGGGGACCATTATTTGGTGATATTAAAGGGCAATTAAATGCTACATTCCGAAAAGAATCAATCACTCAACTGAAATTAACAGCATTTATTCCATTAGCAAATGATATGTTGAAGCTTGGTCCAGTATGGGTGGAACGATATGTTCGTACTATGATTACAGAAGCGATGTCAGTAGGTTTAGAACGTGGTTTTGTAGTAGGGACAGGTAAAGAAGAGCCTATTGGCTTATTAAAAGATCCTAGCGGAAGTGTAGTGAATGGAGTATATCCAGATAAAAAACCAGCAGGAACTTTAACGTTTGAACCAGGTCGTAAAACAATTAATGAATTAAAAGGCGTAGTTAAATTATTGGCTAAAAAATTAAATCCTGATGGTAAAACAGATGCAGATAGACCTAAAAATATTGCTGGGAAAGTAGTTATGGTAACAAATCCATTCGATACTTTTGACATTCAAGCAAATGCTACAATTCAAAATGCGGCAGGTGTATATGTAACGAGCTTACCTTTTAATCCAATCCCAACAGAATCTGTATTTGTACCTCAAGGACAAGTGGTGTTCTTTGTTAAAGGGGAGTACATTGCAGCAATGGGTGGAACAGAGCCAATCAAGAAGTATGAAGAAACATTAGCTTTAGAAGATGCAACACTTTATATTGCTAAACAACATGCTACAGGTAAACCAAAGGATAAATATACTTCACAAGTTTATACATTGAAACTTGGAGAAGTAACACCACCGACACAAGGATGATGTGAATGGATACAGTAATTTCAAATGAAATATTACAGCAATTCAAAGATAGGATGCACTTAGGTGACGATGAAGACGATAACTTAAAGCGCATTCTATCAACGTCTAATAAAGCATTATTAAGAGTTTGTGGTGATTATGATATTGACAATGACGAGGAGTTCAAAGAATTAGTCTTTGAACGTTCTCGTTATGTTTATAATGATGCCCTAGAGTATTTTGATAAGAATTTTTTAAGTCAGATTAATAGTTTAGGCATTGATAAAGCGTTAGAAGAAATCAAATTGGACGGTGATTAATATGCGTCCCTTTCAGTACAAAAAGCCACTGAATACAGGTGATTGTAGGAATCGAATTATTATTGAGCAATCTGTAGAAATAAAGGATGAATTAAATCAGCCAATCGCAACGGATTGGCAAGAAGTTAAAAAAGCATGGGCGATGATAAAAACGGTAAAAGGTTCGGAGTATATTGAAGCTTCAGCTTCACAGTCTACACGAATTTACCGGTTTGTAATTCCTTATACAGCAGGCGTTACAGAATTAATGCGAATCAATATGAAAGGTCGTATCTTTGACATTATCGAACCGCCAATGAATGATGATGAAATGCATCAAACATTAACTATTATCGCAAAGGAGCATACTTGATATGAATGATTTTGCGAGCGATCTTGCTAGAGAATTACAAAGATATGCGAATGTTGTGGAAGAAGAATTGTTAACCGCGCAAGAAGAAGTAGCCGATCTTGCTGTAAGTAAATTAAGACAAAGTGGTCCTAAAAAAACAGGTGCTTATCGCAAAGGATGGCGTAAGAAAAAAGAAGGTAATAGCGTTGTCGTCCACAATTCAAAAGGGCAATTAACACATCTTTTAGAAAAAGGACATGCAAAAGCTGGTGGCGGACGTGTTCCAGCTAAAGTGCATATTCGACCAGTGGAAGAGTATGTAATTGACGAATTGCCAAGACGTATCGAAAGGGCGGTTCAACAATGATATTAGGAGAATTAACAAAAATCCTTGAAGCTACAGGTTATCCTGTGGCTTATTCGCATTTCACAGCAACGCCAACTAATCCAGTTCCAGCGCCACCTTATATTTGCTTTCTTGTGGATGGATCAGCAAATTTAATGGCTGATAACAAAGTCTATCACAAGATAAATGATTTAAATATAGAGCTTTATACAACTAAAAAAGACTTAGTTGCAGAAGCCAAACTTGAACAAGTCCTAGACAATCATGAAATTCCTTATGACTCGTATGGGACTTTTATTGAATCTGAAAATATGTATCAAAAATTATATGAAACGAGGTTGATATAAATGAATGAAAACAAAGTAGCTTTTGGTTTAAAAAATGTCCATTATGCACTTTTCGATATTAAAGATGGTGTAGTTACATTTAGCGCACCGATTCCATTACCAGGTGCAGTTGAATTAACATTTGATCCACGAGGGGATCTAATTGAATTCTACGCGGATGACATGCTTTACTATGCAGCAAGTAATAACCAAGGTTACGATGGAACGCTATCTATTGCGACTATTCCAGAGCAATTTGCTGTTGATGCATTAGGAGAGGAATTAGACGAAGAAGACGGTGTGTTAAACGAATTAGCTGATGCAAAAGGGAAACCATTTGCATTATTATTTGAATTTGATGGTGATGTACGAGCAACACGCCACGTTATGTTTAACTGTTCAGCAAGTCGTCCGACACTTGCATCTAAAACGAAAACAAATTCAGCAGAGCCTAACACAAATGAACTTAAATTTGTATCAAGTCCTATTGATATTAACGGAAAACGTATGGTTAAAACGAAAACTACAACTAAATCAAAACAAGCCATTTATGATAATTGGTACAAAAAAGTATATACAAAAGTACCTGCATTACCAAAAGGAGCGTAAGTAGATGGAAAAGACGATTACAATAGACGGAAAACAAGTCAAGTTAAAAAGTACAGCGGCAACGGTTAAACGATATAAAGCACAATTCAGACGTAATTTATTTGCAGATATGATGGGGTTAGGAGCAATTAGTACTTTAACTTCACCAAATGGATCAGAACAACCAATCGATACATCTAATCTTGATTTAAGTAAAGTGGATTTTGAGCTTGTTTATGATTTGACCTGGTTATTTGCTAAAACGGCGGATTCAAATATTCCTGATCCTATGACGTGGCTGGATGGGTTTGAAGAATTCCCAATTGAAGAAATCATGCCAGACATAATGGAACTAGTTCAAGTTACTATGGGAGCAAAAAAAAAATAAAAGAAAACAATGGAGAGCAAGGGACATTCAGTGATGAAGAATTAACCACTGATTTGTTCCTTGCTCTTTGTTATAAAGCAAAATTAACGCATTGGGATTTAGAAACCATGACAATCGGTGATTGTTTTGATTACATTGCTGAGTTTGCTGAAATGGAGAATCCAGACAAAGAAAAAATTCGAAAAGCGAGTCAAAAAGACTTTGATTCATTCTAAGAAATGAGGTGAGAAAATGGCAGGAAGAATTAAAGGGATTACGATAGAAATCGGCGGGAATACTCAACCGTTACAAAATGCTTTAAAAGATGTAAATAAACAAAGTGATGCTTTGGCTAAAGAATTAAAAGATGTTGAGCGCTTATTAAAGTTTGATCCTGGTAATGTGGAAGCATTAGCGCAAAAACAAAAATTACTTACACAACAAATTGAAAATACAACACAGAAGTTAGATAAATTAAAAGCAGCAGAACAACAAGTACAAGCTCAATTCCAAAACGGAAAAATTTCCGAAGAACAATATCGTGCATTTAGGCGTGAAATTGAATTTACACAAGGTTCACTTGATGGTCTGAAAAATAAACTTGGAAATATGAAAGCTGAACAAGAAAATGTAGCGAGTTCAACAAGACAATTAGAAACGTTGTTTAGTGCTACAGGTAAAAGCGTTGATGATTTTGCAAGTGCATTAGGTAATCGTCTTGTAAATGCAATTAAAAGCGGAACAGCTACAAGTCGCCAATTAGAACAAGCAATTGGGATTATTGGTCGTGAAGCATTAGGAACTGAAGCGGATATTGAAAAATTACAAAGAGCGTTACGATCTGTGGATGCTGGCAATTCAATACAACAAGTTCGAAATGAATTAAGAGATTTACAGCAAGAAGCCCAAAGGACGGAAAGAGAATTCCAAGAATTAGATATTGGCTTAGAAAACGTTCTTGGTGCAATGGTAGCTGGTGGCGGAATTGCCGGGACAATCGAAAAAGCACTTGATATGTCTAAACTGAAAACAAAAATTGATATAAGTTTTGAAGTGCCTGACTCCTCGAAAAAATCGGTGGAAGAAGCTATTAGGAGTGTCACTACTTATGGAGTTGATGCTGAAGCATCTTTGGAGGGTGTGCGTAGGCAATGGGTCTTAAATAAGAATGTAAGTGATGAAGCGAATGCATCCATCGTAAAAGGTGCAGCAACAATTGCGCAATCCTATTCAGGATTAGATTTTACTGAATTAATTCAAGAGGTTAATGAAATAGGTAATGAATTAGGTATATCACAAGAAGGCGCTCTTGGTATGACAAACGCTTTACTTGGAATAGGCTTTCCACCTGAACAATTAGATATTATCGCTGAATATGGAGGGCAGCTAATACGAGCTGGATACAGTGCTGAAGAAGTCCAAGCAATAATGGAAGCTGGGGTTGAAACAGGAACATGGAATATCGATAATCTTTTAGATGGATTGAAAGAAGGGCGTATTAAAGCGGCTGAATTTGGCCAAGGTGTCGATAAAGCTATGAAAGAAACGTTAGAAGGTACTAATATTTCAGCTGAACAATTGCAAAAATGGGGGCAATCTGTAGCGAATGGTGGTAAAGAAGGCTCAGCCGCTATGTCAGAGATTGCAGCAGCTTTAGCCAATGTAGAAGATAAAACGAAGCGAAACGAGTTAGGTGTCAAACTTTTCGGCACAATGTGGGAAGATCAAGGTGACAACATAACATACGCGATACTTGGAGCCCAAAGTAAAGTAGTTGATTTTGATAAGAACCAGCAGAAATTAAATGAATCTATTAAGAAAATGGATGCTAATCCAGCTGTGAAATTTCAAAAAGCTATGCAAGATTTACAAGTTGCTCTCCAACCATTGCTAGGCGTTGTAGCCGATGTTATTTCTAAATTCGCTGAATGGATTTCTAATAATCCAGAGTTGGCAGCGACATTAGCAGCCGTAGCAACCGCTATTGGTATAATATCGGGTGCAATCATGGCACTTGCACCTATAGTCGTAACCGTAATGAGTTTTTTAGAAGTATCAGCATTGGTAGCAGCTGGGATTGTCGCCATTGTTCCAATTATCATAGCAGCTATTGTTGCTCTTGGTTTTGCTATTTATAAAAACTGGGACGATATCAAAACTTGGACAATAGAAACCTGGAATTCTATTAAAGAATATTTGATAGAACTTTGGGACGGTATCGTTCAATCATCTAGTGAAGCATGGAATTCATTTTTAGAAACAATGCATACATTCTTTGATCCAATAGGTCAATTTTTTAGTGATTTATGGACAGGTATAGGCGAGATATGTAGTACTACCTGGAATTCTATTGTTGAATTCTTTTCTGGAGCTTGGGCTTCATTCAGAGAAATGATGCATAGTTTCTTTGATCCGATAGGTGAATTCTTTAGTAACTTATGGTCCGGAATTGTGGAAACAGCGTCTTCCTGGTGGACTTCTTTAGTTACAACGGCTTCTGAATTGTGGGGAACACTCGTACAAGCTTGGCAAGACACTTGGAATACCATTGTTACCGTTTTAGATCCAATCATTTCATTGATTTCAACAGTTTTAGAAGCTGGGTGGCTACTTATTCAAGCTGGAGTACAAATTGCATGGGCGGCAATAAGTCAGTATATTATTCAACCGATTCAAGAAGCTTACAATTGGGTGAGTACAAAGATAGGTGAATTAGTTACTTGGCTTGGTACACAATGGGAAATTGCAAAAGCTGTGGCGCAAGTAGCATGGGGATTATTTAAACAATATATTATCCAGCCTGTACAGGAAGCTTGGAGCTTAGTGAAAGAGAAATTTAGTGATTTGATTTCTTGGTTAAGTTCACAGTGGGAACTTGCAAAATCATATACTCTTATGGCTTGGAACTTAGTAAAACAATATGTGATTCAACCTGTTCAAGAGTTGTGGAATACAACCAAGCAAAAGCTTTCTGAATTAGCTAATTGGATATTAAGTAATTGGGAAACGATAAAATCTTATACACTTACAGCTTGGAATTTAGTGAAGCAATACGTAATTGATTCGGTAACTGAAACGTATAATCAAGCCAAACAAAAATTTACTGACTTATATAATTCAGCTAAAGAAAAAATTGATTCTGTGAAAAATGCCGCACAAGAAAAATTTGATGCGGCTAAACGTAACATCATTGATCCAATCAAAGAAGCGGTTGGTAAGGTAGAAGAATTTATTGGAAAGATTAAGGGATTCTTTAGTGATTTAAAATTAAAAATCCCTAAACCTGAAATGCCATCAATGCCACACTTTAGCTTAGAAACTAGTACAAAAAATGTTTTAGGTAAAGACATTACTTATCCGTCAGGAATTGGCGTGAAATGGAATGCAAAAGGTGGTATCTTCACTAAACCAACTATCTTTGGAATGAATGGTGGAAACCTACAAGGCGCAGGAGAAGCAGGACGAGAAGCGGTGCTTCCCCTTAATAAGAAAACACTTGGAGATATTGGCGCAGGTATCGTAGCAGCCATGCCACGACAACAATTTGCTATGCCAGGAGAAATAAATCAATTAATGGGTGACATGAGCCGTATGATGGCTAGTTCTGTAAGTCAATTATCAGCCTTAAAGACTGTTATGAGTGGCGTGTATGGGAACATGTCAAATAGCAAACAGGCTATGACAAGTAGTGTATCAAATCAAGTAATTAATAACTCATTTGGATCATCTGGTGGCGGAGCAATTCCGATGCTTGGTGGTGATTTGGTTGTTGAAGTTCCTGTTGTTATAGAGGGGCGAGATGTGGCGCGTGGTACGTATCGATATACAACCGAGTACCAAGAAAGAGAAAAACAAAGAGACTCAGCCTTTTAGGTTTGGGTTTCTTTATTTTATAAAGAAATGAGGTGTCAACATGAGTTCTTTTACATTTAACAAAATACGTAAAGGCTTTATTCAAATTGCGAAAGGATGGAAAAGACCTACTTGGGCACCATTGAAACGAAATTTTCTAAACGTTCCAGGATATCCAGGCGCAAGATTGTTAAATACACAAACAGAAATGCGCGTTTTATCTATTCCGGTAGGAATTATAGTGCCTGATGGATCTAACTTAGAAAAGCTGAAAGAGGAAATTGCAAGTTGGCTAATAACAGATCAACCAACTGAACTTATTTTTGATGTAGAACCAAACAGAACGTATTTAGCAATTGTGGATGATAGCTTTGATCCAGATGAATTTGTAACACTTGGAATAGGAACGCTTAAATTTATTTGTCCAATGCCTTACAAATTAGGACCAATTCGAAACGCAAAAGCAAAACTAGAACCAAATAATATTATTAAAATGGATGCTTTGAATGAGGGAAGTGTGTTTTCAGAACCGAAATTCAAGATACAGGTAGAAAATCCGTCCACATTCATCGATATTATAAATAAAAATGGAAATCAACATTTTCGTATAGGATACCCAGTTAAGATAGATGAAACGCCAATAAGTCGGTATGAATTGGTTATGCATGATAAAGCGAATTCTCTAGTGGGTTGGACGGAAGCGGGAAAAGATTTCGTTTCAGATTATGGCATCGTAGCAGGGAAAATGATAGCGGATGGCGCACGTATCATGCCATCTGATTACGGTCAAGGGCAATTTTGGCACGGACCAGCAGTGAAAAGAAGCATTACAGGTGGACCGCTACAAGATTTCACACTTGATGCAATAGTTGAATGTCGAAACTTAAACCCCGCAACTATGGGACGTGTAGAACTTTATTTATTAGATGAGAACAGCGTTGTAGTCGGAAAAGTAGGTATGTTTGATGCATATAGAAATTCTAGCGAGAATTTTGGTGAAGTTATGGCGGGAAACGGTGACTACAATCATTTGATTATAGCGGAAACGGGTTATTATCGTACAACATGGAATGATTTTTATGGACGTCTACACATTGCACGAGTGGGAAATTATTGGCAAGGTGATATTGCTTTAATCGATGAAAAAGGAAATTACCATACAGAAAAATTTGCCCAATGGTGGGATACGGGCAATAGCTTTATGAAAAAAGTAGCTCAAATTGTTGTTCATATATGCTCGTTTAATGATGCACCATCATTAATTGCAGCTGTACATGATATTAAAGTGCAAAAAGTAAATAGCAATACAGAACGTCAAATACCTTATATTGTTCAAAAAGGAGATCTTGTAGAAATCGATTCATCGGATGCAAGTATTCGTATTAACGGAGCAGATGCGATAAATATAAAGGATTTTATGAGTGACTATATACGTATTGAAAAAGGAAAGAATGAAATCGAAATATCCCCAAACAACATTGGACAAGTAGATGTCACGTATAGGGAGCGTTACAGATGAGTAAAGCAAATAATCTATTACACATTGTGGATTTTAAAACAGAACAAATCATAGGTGTTATCAAAGAACAGGATTATTGGGATGATTTACGCCAATGGGAGCTTAAAGATAACAAAGATAAATTTGAGTTCACAACAGCTGATGGTACAAAGATAGCGGCATCACTTATACAACAGAACCTTGTCGTTAAACAAACTCGTGACGGTACTTTTGTTTCATACATTATTACAGAAGTAGAGCAAGATTCAACAGGTCGTCCAAAGAAGATTTATGCACTTGGTGAACATACAAAGCTAAAGAAAGCGACCGTAATTAAACCACAAACCTTACAAGCTACTACAGTCAACGAATCTACAGACTTTGCTTTACAAGGTACAGAATGGAAACGTGGGATTACTGAGTTTGTTGGTATACGTACCATTCATATTAAAGATTTTACAAATCCGCTTGATCTCTTAAAACAAATCGCATCTACGTTTGAACTTGAGATTCGTTTTAGAACAGAAATAATGGGATCTTTTATTGTCGGTCGGTATATAGATTTAATAAAAAAAGTAGGACGTGACAACGGAAAAGAATTCTTGTTAGGAAAAGATGTACAAGGCATCCGGCGTATTGAGAATAGTCAAGATGTAGTAACCGCTCTTGTAGGTGTTGGTCCACAAAATAGTGAAACTGGTGAATTTCTCACATTTGAAGAAATAAACAATGGCAAACTTTATGTAGGAAATAATGATGCCTTACAACGTTGGTCAAAAGATGGCAAGCATTTATTCGATATTTATTCACCGCAAACAGAAGATCAAGATATGACGAAGCAACGACTCAAACAGTTAACCGAAGCAGAATTAAAGAAGCGAATTGATAGTTCTACTTCATATGAAGTAAGTGCAGTAGCGCTTGAAAAAGTGTTTGGTTTATCTCATGAATCGGTTCGTAAAGGAGATACGGTACGAATAAAAGATACAGGGTTTAGTCCACCACTTTTCTTAGAAGCTAGGTTAATAGCAGCGGATGAATGCGACACCGATCCATCGAAAGATAAATATATCTTTGGTAATTATCGTGAAATCAAAGATACACGAAGCCTTATCGATAGGTTATATGCACAAATCATGGGTAGCTTATCAAATAAAGCGTCTAAAGAATTACTAGATATGCTAGATAAGAAACTTCAAGAAAACGTAAAAGAAACAGAAGTCATTCGAAAAGAGTCGGAAGCAGCAAAGAAAATTGCTGAACAAGTTGCTGAGAACCTTAAAAATAATACCGTTGATATTATTGAAGGCGTAAATCCACCAACAGCAAACTTAAAGGATAGAAAAACGTTGTGGCAAGATATCAGCAAAGGTAAGCCTGGTATTCTGAATTTGTGGAAGGATGGTAAATGGGATCCTGTTATTCCTGATGTGGAATCCGTTAAGAAAGAAACATTGGCCCAGGTAAGCAAAGATATTGAGGCTACCAAAAGCGAATTAAATCAAAAGGTTCAAGAAGCGCAAAAACAAGCAACAGGGCAATTTAATGAAGTGAAAGAAAGTTTACAAGGTGTTAGTCGTACCATTTCTGATGTGCAAAATAAACAGGGTGAAATTGATAAGAAGGTAACCAAGTTTGAGCAGGATTCTAACGGGTTTAAATTATCTATAGAATCGTTAACTAAAAAAGATACTGATATCAGCAATAAATTAAATACAGTCGAGCAAACTGTGGAAGGCACAAAAAAGACAATATCTGATGTGCAACAAACTGCAAATGATCTGAAGAAAACAACAACTGAAATTAAAGAACAAGCCGGGAAGATCAGTGAGAAATTAACAACTGTAGAAACAAAGGTCAATAACGATAAGGCTGGAGGGCGTAATCTTTTATTAGATTCAAATGTTAAATACGAAAAAACAGATTACTTAATCAATCAATATTCTCTAACTGAAAATTTCTCTACAGATGAGGAATATACTTTTGTAATTAAGGGCAGTGTCCTTCAAGGTCAAAAATTTGGAATTTGGCAGAATGGCGGTTCTAACAATGTTGGATATGCAACAAGTGTTTACGCTAATGGAATAACTTACGTAACTTTCAAAGCAGTTGCGGCTACGGGTGGAAATGAACGGAAGTTAAGTTTATATAACTCTCCAAGTAATACTACAAAAGCTGTTGTAGAATGGGTCGCTTTATATAAAGGGAACAAACCACAGGATTGGACGCCAGCTCCAGAAAACCAAGTAACAAACGATGAATTCACCAAGAAAGCAACCGAGATTGAAAAAAGTGTGAATGGAATCAAAGAAACAGTAACAAAAGTTGACAATAATCAAAGTGGATTTGATAAGCGTGTAACAGCAGTAGAGAAAACGGCTGAAGGTGTTTCTCAAAACGTTGGCAAGTTACAAGAAACACAAACGGCACAAGGTAAACAGATTTCTGATGCTCAATCTACAATCAAACAACATTCTGATGCACTTGAGATGGCTGTGAAAATGAAAGATGTTGAGAATTATGTTGGTGGTATTGGATCTATTAATGAGATTCGTGACGCTGGTTTTACTCAAGGGAATAAATACTGGGGTTGGGCTACTGGGCACTCTATAGATCCTAACCTAAAGTATAAAGGATACAATTCGTTTTCTATGAACACTACAGGACAAACCCAGGATGTATGGTGGGGTGCTTTTAGTCAATTTATAGATTGTTCTCCTAATGAAGATATTGTTACTTCTGCTTACTTTAACACTGATGGAAAAGTTCCAATTGATAATGGTGTATTTATCGAGTTGGAATTTTGGCAATCAAATAAAGCAACCCGAATTTCAACTGCTAGAGAAAGAGTTCAAATCATTAACAATACTTGGGTCAGAGCTATTTGTACAGCTAAAGCTCCGGCAGGAACTGGATTTGTAAGGTTTCGACCATACGTACAAAGAAATGGTAGAGCTTGGTTCTGTATGCCTATGCTGCAGCGAGGTAAAGTCGCTACAGAATTTTGGTTACATCCGAAAGATCAAACTGATGCTGATAAAATGATTGAAGATATTGCTAATAGAGTAGCTACTAAGGATTACGATAAAAAAGTAACAGAGTTAGAGAGAAGTATCAGCGCTACTGAAAAAGGCGTTTCAATTATTAGTGGAAAACAAGAAACGTTTATAAATGAGACGTATAATGCCTATGTAAAGAAAACAGAATCTAGGTTAGAAGTGTTAGATGAAGGGATTCTAGCACAGATTTTAAAGGATGGCATCATGACTTCTATCAATATGTCACCTGGTAAGATTACAATTGATGCCGAAAAACTTAATATTAATGCCGATACAATAGTTAAATGGCTAACAGCAAAAGGAATTGATGCTGATGTTATTAAAATCAGTGGTGATAAAGTAACAATTGATAAGAATGGTATTACAGCAAAAATGGCTGACTTCTTTTTTGAAGATGAGCGGGGACAGAAATTTTCAGTAACACCAAGGAAGAATCTCATTCCAGATCATGACTTTTCACACATTTCTTTTAATACTTTTAATAATTATTTTTTGAAGATTGAATACAGTCCTACATGGACAATTATGTCTAATCCATATATTGAGAAACCAGTGGTTAACAATTATGAGCCAATGGTTAATCCGATGCGGATAGATTTAGCAAACTGGATTCGATTTACTTTATTTGACGGGGTAAAGCCGGGGAAGAAATACACATTGTCGGCTCATTTCAGAGCAACTACCAATGATAATCGTGTAAACATTACAAACAAGCCAATCATGAGAGCGGTATTCGGTAAATATAACGGTGACACTCCCGTGGAGATTGGACGAGCATCAAAAACTTACGATGCACCAAGCATTCAAACTGGAAAAATAGTAAGATACGCTTTAACCTTCACTGTGCCGAGTAACTATGTAGAAGGAAATGGTTATGTTTATATTGATTTATTTGGCGAGGGGCTCTTAAATAATATGCAAGCAATTGCTGTATCAGGTGTTCAGTTGGTGGAAGGTGACGTTCCTTCCGTTTATAACTGGGATACAACACATGGAGAACTCGTAAACGGAACACTGCCTTTTTCTACAATTGCACTTGGTACAAGAGATAATACAATTCGGTACAATCATGTGAACAAATGGAACTATATGAATGCGCCACTTGAAATTATGAACAATGGTGAAATGATGGCACTCGTTGGAACTGATCGTGCGGGACTTAGTTTTTATCCCCGTGGCGGTGGAGAACGTAGAAGTTACATCGGTCACATTTACAACAATGAAAATAGATTCCGAATTGAATCAAAAGATCCTGTTGCAACGACACAATCAATTGAATGTAATGGGATTAACGTATGTGGTGGATACTTTGGTGCTAATGCAGGTTCTATTCATTATACAAATGGTAGCTTAGGTTTAGGGTGGTATTTTCATGATGGTAGATGGAATTATGTTGATTTCACAAATATGACTTCTAGAACATAGAGAGGGAGATGAGTATGAATCCAGACAAATTTATGCGTCCAATGCCACCTAATGAACAGTCACCATTCTTAGGTAGAGTAGTTGATTTGAAGAAAGGTGAAAATCAAGTCACCGTTAGCATTCCAAACGATATGCTAGAATTTTGCGGTATCAAGGAAGATACAAAAGTTGAAGTTTGGGGACTTCCTGATGGCACGTTGAATATGCGGATTGCTACTGCATGTGATTTATGTAATAAGGGCGGCAGAGTTTACGAGATTGAGCTTTTCGGTAAAGTAAGTCTTATCTGTGCCGAAGATTATGTAAAGCTAACTGGAAAGAGACCAGGGGCTTCTGATGAAGTAACAATTGAACATGTTGAGGAAGTAGAAAATAGAATGATAGAAGGAGCATTATCAGCAAATCAGTATTAACTAAATACATGTAAACAAGTAGGACAGCCATGAGCTGTTTTTAATTTTGAATAAAATACGGTTTTTATAACAAAGAGGAGCGATTTTGCTGCTCTTTTTACTTTGAAATGAGGTGGTCAAAGTGGAAGGGTTACAAGAAGTAAGAAGTGATGTTCAAGAAATCAAGCAAGATATCAAGGACATACGTTTAGAAATTAAAAGCTTAGAGATGCGAACAACTGGTAACGAAAAGGACATTATCAATATCAACAAACAGTTAGATAAAATTAGCGCTAATACTACCTGGATCTTACGACTTATTGTAGGTGGAATTATAGGCGCAGCACTCACTTTCTTAATGAAAGGAGGTGGTATGTAATGTTTGAAATTACTGTAATGATTGGAATTGTAGTTGGTCTTTCGCAAATCGGAAAAACAATTGGATTACAAACAAAATATGTTCCGCTATTGAATGTAACGCTTGGCATTGTGCTAGGCGTTTTATTTTTGGGTGGAGATATAAAAACAAATGTATTTCAAGGAATCATCATTGGACTGTCAGCAAGCGGATTATTTGATCACACAAAAATTATGAAAAAGGATGTTGATGAAAAATGAAAAAGACATTAAAACATATTTCTTCTGTAGTCTTTGCGGTTATTTTAGTTTTATCTATTGCAACAAGTGCTTTTGCTGATAGAACGCTTATTATTCCTGATTTACCGAAACAACCATACCGTTATGGCGTAGGTGCATATGAGGGTGTTGTAGCTCATTCTACAGCCACTCCAGAAGCGCCAGCTATTAACATTCAAAAATATGAGTCTCGTACATGGAGAAATGCATTTGTTCACTATGCAGTCGATTGGGACGAAACAATCCAAATCGCTGATACAAAGTACATTGCTTATGGCGGTGGACCTGCTGCGAATAAACGATTTGTCCACGTTGAATTATGTGAAACAGCAGACTATACAAAATTCAAACGTTCATATGAAAAGTATGTAAAAATTTTAGCGAAAATCTTGAAAGATAACAAGATATCTGTAGAAAAAGGATTGTGGACGCATAGCGATGTAACTCATCATCTTGGCGGTACAGATCATGAAGATCCAATTGACTACTTAAAGTCTCATGGCATTTCAGAAGCGCAATTCCGAGCTGATGTACAACGTGCATACAATAATGCTAGTGTTGATGTTTCTGTGCCTGAGAATCCATCTAAACCAGCTGAAGTTCCAACAGCAGTGACAGACGGGATTGCCTATATTGAAGGATACAACGTGAACTTACGTAAAGGACCAGGTACAAGCTATTCTAAGATTCGTCAGTTAAACAAGCCAGAATCCTACGTTGTATGGGCTGAAAAGGATGGTTGGTTAAATCTTGGTGGGGATCAGTGGATTAAGAACGATCCATCTTATGTGAAGTTTAATAAGAAAAGTACAGTGGATTCTTCTATTGTAGGGAAGCGTGTTGTTTCAAAAGTTAATAATCTACGTTTCTATGATGCTCCATCTTGGCAGGACAAAGATGTGGCTGGTTCTGTAGATGTAGGATTAGGATTTACAATTGATGCGAAGGTAACTGTTAATGGTTCACCACAATATAAAGTACACAATAGCAAAGGTAAAACATACTATGTAACTGCTAATGAATTTTATATCAGTATACATTAATAGAAAGAAAAAAGGGCTACTCGTAATGAGTAGCCCTTTTTTAACATCTCTTTATGCGTAACGAGAATTATATATCATAGTTACAACTTCCGCTCTTGTTGCAAATTCATTCCCGCGTGTACCATCAAAAATACCAAGTTTCTTTGCGCGTCTATCTGACCCACTGAATCCGGTTGCTGGATTCCATAATTTCATATATCCGGCCAATGATGATGCCATTGCAGCAGCCTCGCTACGAGTCACCCAGTTTGTCCCTCTAGACCCATCTGAATATCCATGTACTACAACAAAAGCTTGTGCGGAATTAAAATCATAGTCACTATGATATTTCCACTCTTTACGCATCATCATTAACCACATGTCTTGTCGAGTGGCTAGGCTGTCCCTCATATCAGCAGTAATAATTTTATTTTGAAGAGCCCAATTTATCTGTGGGTCTGCCCAATGTGCAGATGCTTCTTTTGGAGCAAATGTTGCGAAGCCCACTGATAGCGTAACAGCTGCAGCAGCAACAACCATAATTTTTTTGATTTTTTTTAACATCTTATCCATTCCTTCCCTATGTGTTTGTCACGTTTTTATATTATTATATTTAATTTTATTGGTAAATGGATATATTTGAATTTACGATATTCTTTTAGGAATAATTTATGAAGTTGAAAACAAAATGGAATTAAATTAAAGGCTATGAAAGGCTATGAAAGGCGGGTGGTATTAAGTTAAGTAAAACATACTATGTAACAGCAAATGAAGCTTATGTGTATGTGAAATAAAAAAAGAGTGCTCACATTATGAGCACTCTTTTTTCTATATCTCTTAATATAACCAGAAGAATTCGTGTCTGTAAAGTATAGTAATAACTTCAGCTCTTGTTGCAAAGTCGTTTCCACGAGTGCCGTCAAAAAGACCTCTAGCTTTTCCCCACGCATTTGCTTTACTGAATCCACCTTCAGGAGTCCATGCCTTGGTCCAATTATATTTTTGATAGATCATGCCTACCATTTCATTACGAGTAATCCAGTTAGTTCCACGAGATCCGTCAGAAATACCATTTCTTATTACAAACTGGCGCGCTTGTTCGTAAGAGAAATCCCGTTTCCCGCCATAATAACGAGAAAGTATTAACCAAGCATCTTGTCGAGTGGCTAGACTATCACGCATGTCAGATTTAAGATACCCTTCACTCATAGCCCAATTCATTTGTTTGTCTGCCCAATGTGCAGATGCTTCTTTTGGAGCAAATGTTGCGAAGCCTACTGATAGCGTAACAGCTGCAGCAGCAACAACCATAATTCTTTTAATTTTTTTTAACATCTTTTCCATTCCTCCCCTATGTGTTTGTCACGTGTGTTATATTAATATATTAAAATTATAAAGTAAATAGATATAATGGAATTTATGATATTCTTTTAGTAATAATTTGTGAAGTTGGTAAGAAAAATGGGATTATATATGAGAAGTGATTTCTTACAAAAGAATAGTTTTATGAACAAAAATTATTATCTGGTTCTATATGCAAATAATTATATATTGATTTTCATCTATATAAATGTTAGTGTAAATATACACCGTTTCTTATTTATCTATGAGTACTGTCTGTAGAACGAATAGAATAATTTGAAAAAAATCCCCTTTTGCACCTATATGCAGAAGGGGATTTTAATATTTATGAGATTTAAAATTTACTTTTAGATAATGCTTTAAGTACTGGCTTTACAAATAAACCTATTAAACGAAAGCCTTTAAATATAGATCGTACAACTTTCAAGGAATGTTCCTCCTAGTTGATGTTAATAAATGTATTATTATATAAAAAATAGAGATATAATAATTTTTCTTCCATTTATCTTGTTCTTTTAAATTCTTCTTTCCCTGCCCTTAGAATCTAGAAAAATAGCATAAAAACTAATTAAAAAAGACAATTATTCTATTTATAAAATTATCCACTAAATTATTACCTTAATTAATCTTTAGAATCCTCATCGCTCATAATATATTCAATATCTTCATCTGTAAATTCATTGTCTTTAAATACTGGATGCCCATTTGGATCGAGTATACCCATTACTTTTTTATCCCTATCAGACACTATTAGTGTATAGTCCTCCATAAGAAAAGGGTTTTTTGGTAAATCCACTAATATTCTCCAAGCTGGTCTTATATCATCGTTGTTTCTATTTTCTTTCTCAATTTTAAATGTATAAGCCTCATCAAAGAAAAGCTGGTTGATATCTTCATTAACTACCCCATCTAATTTATTTTTCTTATGATAATGTTTAGCAATTTCTATTGCTTCCTGAGGCTTTAACATCACATCTACAGTAATTTCATTTATTTTCCTATAATGTCTTGAAAAATCTTCTTGCTTTAATTTTATATAATTTTGAAATTCTTCAGTAGACAATTGTTTAAACTCTTCATCAGACATATTTTTATACTTATCTAAAGACATATAAAATTCTCCTTTTATTTATATTTCAATCTTAATCTTTCGATATATTCTATTGAATGGTCAATAGAAGCTTTATCAAATAAATGTTTATTTTTCATTACTTGTTCAAATACATATTCTTCTCTCTCTAACCTACTAAGATTCATATATTGCTCTTTTCCTATATCTAACCACTGCTCTGCATGAAAACCCTCATGATGCATATTTATGACGGATGGTTTTTTCTTTAAATATATATCCCCATTAACAAAATCAAACGCTGCTTCTACATTGTTTGGAAGAATTGTTCCTTTTTTATCTATATTAACTTTTATACCTAATTCTCCCCATTCCTTTTTATACGCTCGAATTTCCTTTCTAGTAGCTAAAGTTTCTCCAATTTCATTGGTTTGAATATTTACTTTTCTAAAATCCAAGTCAGCTCCGCTTGTTGCCTTATTAACTTCAGCTGTACTTTCAGCAAACTGATGAGTCAATAGTTTTTCTTTAGCTTGTTTAAGAGCATTGCTATCTGAGAAAGAGTCTACAATATTTCTGCCTGCATAAGCAAATTGATTTTTTGGCATTAGAATATTATTCAACATGTCAACGCTTTGCTTATACTTATCTAAAGTTATTACGTTTTTAGTACCTTGTATAAAGTTTACACTTTCACTAAGTTTTGAGGTTTTGTTCAACTTTGAAACTTCACCTAATTTTGGAATTTTATCTACACCTTTTGTTCCTACAAATAATTCAGCAATTGCTAATTTAACTTGCATCTCTACATTTCCAAACCATTTAGCTCTGCTATTCCAATCTCCATTTACAACATCTTGATTCCACGAATCAGAAATAGCTTGTTCTACAGCAGCAAATGTTTCGTCGATGTGAGAAAGAGCGTACACAGCACCCTCAACACTATCTATTGGATGTAAAATTGTGTTTAATATTCCTTTAAGTTCATCTAACACCGCTTCATTTTGCCCTTTTTTGTAGTTGTAATATTGCCCAATAAGGGGAGTGTTTTCTATCTGGTGAATAAACTTTTCGTACAACTGATCCATCGCTTCTACGTTATTTCCAACAGTATCTTTAAATTTATCGAACAACGATTCTTCTATAATACTACTTCCTTCAGAATGACGTTTTTTTTCTTCTGTAATCGCTTGGATAGAAGTTGTCCACTCCATATTCAACCCTTGCGTACTAAATGTACCACTTGCAGGACTAAAGCCTTTTCCACTTTGAACTTCCGCCAAACCCGTCGCAATGCTAGCGGCTAGTTGGAGTGCAGTATCATAATTATTACTAGAAGTATAATTAAATTCATATAGATGTTCTAATTTTTCTTGCAGTTTTTTCCTCATGACAGTAAAAAGATTCGCCATAGCGTCCATACCCGGGAGTGGCATAGCTTGATTGATGGCTTCTATACTTGTTTTCATTCGGTCAATTTCTCGAATTTGTTCTATTAACTCTTGTTCAACGACATCCGTGGAAGCGACTTGTGATTGGAATTGACTTGGAAAAGCATCATTCTGACGAATTAACTCTTCACACAGATAAATGATTCCTTGTGCTAAAGGACGAAAGGTTTGTACAAAAAATGATTTTGCACTGCTATATGTTTGTCCTTGTAACACAGTATCAATTGCAAAAGCGTCAATCGACTGAATCGCTTGTTCCATACCTTGAATGGTAGCCGTACATACAGCATTCATACTTTGTGTTTGGGCATGTACTTCCCCTAAATACATGTTTAAACTCAAAAATCTCCCCCCTTTTATTTCAATAAATAAATCATACCAATTAAAGGATATATATGGAAAAGTTCTACTTTAATAAACTCATTATCAAAGTAGAACTTTTCCATTTAATTACTACAGTACTGTCAAATTCGTTTATGGGTACCTGTGAAGAATATGGTATACAAAATAAATTTACAGCTTGTGAAATGATTATATAATAGAAGAAAAAAGAAATATTTATATTGTTATCACCCTGTTGGCGTCAACCTCATGCGCCTAATGGCCACAAAAAACATCTACTTCGTCCCATTCGGCCAAGACGCACCAGAGAAAAAACCGAACTCAATGGTAGCTCGTATGGAGCTACTGGAAGATACAGTATTAGAAGCGCTACAAGGAAAACAATTGCAACCGGTTGTCGTAGAAAAATTCAGATATATGAATTAAAAAACGAAAAAAAACGGACAATTTTTGATGAAACCATCATTCTTACTGTAGAATATGATAAAATTAACGTTATTAAGATTAGAAGGGGTATTGTATACTCCTTCTAATTCTAAGTTATAGAAGGATTGGTATCTAGAAAGGGGCATAGTGATGGAAAAGCAAAAAACTTTTCATGTCGCTGTAGTTGGAGCAACCGGCGCAGTTGGTGAACAAATGTTAAATACTTTAGAGAAACGAGAATTTCCAATCGGGAAATTAACGTTACTTTCATCTAAACGATCTGCAGGTAAGAAACTTGTATTTAAAGGCGAAGAATTTACAGTTCAAGAGGCGACTCCTGAAAGTTTTGAAGGAGTAGATATCGCACTATTTAGTGCTGGTGGATCTGTATCGAAACAATTAGCGCCAGAAGCAGCAAAGCGCGGTGCGATTGTTGTTGATAATACAAGTGCATTCCGTATGACAGAAAACGTGCCACTTGTTGTACCTGAAGTAAATGAAAACGACTTAAAAGAACATAATGGTATTATTGCAAATCCAAACTGTTCTACAATTCAAATGGTAGTAGCTCTTGAGCCAGTTCGTCAGCAATATGGTTTAAAACGAGTAATCGTTTCCACATATCAAGCTGTATCAGGTGCTGGTGCGGCAGCGATTGAAGAACTTCATGAACAATCACAAGCAATCTTAAATGGAGAAGAAGCTAAGGCGAATGTTTTACCTGTATCAGGTGATAAAAAACATTACCAAATTGCTTTTAATGCGATTCCACAGATTGATAAGTTCCAAGATAATGGATTTACATTTGAAGAAATGAAAATGATTAATGAAACGAAAAAAATTATGCATATGCCTGAATTAGAAGTAGCGGCAACATGCGTACGTTTACCAGTTGTATCAGGGCATTCTGAGTCTGTTTACATCGAAGTAGAAAAAGAAGGCGTAACAGTAGCAGAATTAAAGAGCTTACTTGCAAATGCAGAAGGTATTGTTCTGCAAGATAATCCAGAAGAGCAGTTATATCCAATGCCAGCTACTGCAGTAGGTAAAAACGAAGTATTCGTTGGAAGAATCCGTAAAGATTTAAATAACGATAAAGGATTCCATCTTTGGGTCGTATCTGATAACTTATTAAAAGGCGCTGCATGGAATTCTGTTCAAATTGCAGAGCGCTTAGTAAAATTACAATTAGTGTAAACGGCTAAGAGAAGGTGCAAAATATGAAAATAATTGTTCAAAAATTTGGTGGCACATCAGTACGTGATGAAAATGGACGTAAGCATGCGCTTCATCATATAAAAAAATCGTTAGCTGCTGGATATAAAGTAGTTACTGTCGTATCTGCTATGGGCCGTAAAGGTGAACCGTATGCAACGGATACGTTATTAAGTCTTGTAAATCAAGAGGAATCTACTATTTCTAAACGTGAGCAAGATTTATTATTATCATGTGGAGAGTTAATCTCTGCAATTGTTTTCTCTAATATGTTGAATGAGAACGGTATAAAAGCAGCGGCATTAAATGGTGCACAAGCTGGTTTTGTAACAAATGATGACTTTACGAATGCGAAAATCGTTGAAATGAATTGCGATCGTATACATGAAGAATTAGAAAATCTAGATGTAATCGTCGTTACAGGATTCCAAGGGCAAACGAAAAAAGGTGATACGACAACACTTGGACGCGGAGGTAGCGATACTTCAGCTTCAGCATTAGGTGTTGCGCTTCATGCTGAATTTATTGATATCTTCACAGATGTAGAAGGTGTTATGACTGCGGATCCTCGTATTGTAAAAGATGCACGTCATCTTCAAACGGTAACGTATAACGAAATTTGTAATATGGCTTACCAAGGTGCAAAAGTCGTTCATCCACGTGCGGTTGAAATTGCGATGCATGCAAAAGTACCGCTTCGTGTACGTTCTACGTATTCTGATAGCGAAGGTACGCTTATTGCAGCATACGATGGTGCTACAAAAGGGCAGGATGTAGAAGAACGTCCTGTTACAGGTATTGCCCACGTATCAAACGTAACGCAAATTAAAGTACTTGCAAAAGAAACGGCATATGATTTGCAACAACATGTATTTAAAGAAATGGCAAACGAAGGCATTAGTGTTGATTTAATTAACATTTCTCCTACTGGTGTAGCTTACACAGTAAATGATAATGTATCAGCTCGTGCTGTCGAAGTGTTGAAACAACTTGGATATGAGCCAATTGTGACAGAGCATTGTGCCAAAGTATCTATCGTTGGAGCTGGAATGGCAGGAATCCCAGGGGTTACTGCGAAAATCGTTACAGCTTTAGCAGAAAAAGGTATTCAAATTCTGCAATCGGCAGATAGTCATACGACAATTTGGGTTCTTGTAAAAGAAACTGATTTAGTGGAGGCTGTAAATGCATTACATAGTGCGTTTGAGCTTTCAAAAGAAAAGCAACTGGAACAATAAGGAGTGAGACCATGATAGATTTTGGGACAATTGCAACTGCGATGGTAACACCGTTTGATATAAACGGGAATATCGATTTTGCAAAGACAACGAAATTGGTAAATTATTTAATTGATAACGGTACAACAGCAATCGTGGTAGGAGGAACGACAGGTGAATCTCCTACATTAACTTCAGAAGAAAAAGTAGCGTTATATCGCCATGTCGTATCTGTTGTCGATAAAAGGGTGCCCGTAATCGCTGGAACAGGTAGCAATAATACACATGCCTCTGTTGACTTAACTAAAAAGGCAACAGAAGTTGGTGTTGATGCAGTTATGCTAGTAGCGCCGTATTATAACAAACCGAGTCAAGAAGGAATGTATCAGCACTTTAAAACGATTGCTGAAAGCACGCCACTTCCGGTTATGCTATATAACGTTCCAGGACGATCTATTGTACAAATCTCCGTTGATACAGTTGTTCGTTTATCAGAAATAGAAAACATTGTTGCGATTAAAGATGCAGGCGGCGATGTACTAACAATGACAGCAATCATTGAAAAAACAGCGGACGACTTTGCAGTATACAGCGGTGATGACGGTTTAACGTTACCGGCTATGGCGGTTGGAGCGAAAGGTATCGTTTCAGTAGCATCTCATGTTATCGGAAATGAAATGCAAGAAATGATTACAGCATTCCAAGCGGGAGAGTTTAAGAAGGCGCAAAAATTACATCAATTACTTGTAAGAGTAACGGATTCATTATTTATGGCACCAAGCCCAACGCCAGTAAAAACAGCGTTACAAATGGTTGGATTAGATGTAGGTTCTGTACGTTTACCGCTTCTTCCATTAACAGAAGAAGAAAGAGTAACGTTACAATCTGTAATGCAATCTATTCCTCGTTAATAAGAAATGACCTAGTGTGAAACTAGGTCATTTTTATTTAGATTAAATATACGTGAGTGGTAAAAACAGCATAGTTAATGAGGTGTAATAAGAAGGGGGCGGCATAATATTGGTTAGAAATTGATTATAGAGATCATGTGTTTTTAGTGAATAGCGCTTTATGTTTATATACAGAACATACATGTATATTTTTCCATTAATATCTTATATAAGTAGAAAAAAATAATAGGTGGTATATGGAAAAAAACCTCGCAAATTACAACCTCAATTTAGCTTCTTATATAGTCTTTCATATAATTTAACTTGTGTTCTATTTCTTGTATCAGGTATAATATGGCTAAGTAGCTTAGTACGGGTATGCTTAGCAAAATTGGAAGAAATTATAATTTAATTAAATTTTCATATCATATCGAATAAGATATTTGATTTATATAATGAAAGAGAGGTGAAACCTGGTTTAAAAAATATACAAGGACATGATATCGCATAACGGTAAGGACATTCGTCTTGGACGGTGAATATATGGTGGTTGTAGAGTTTCCCCTGGTGTCTCTACAATTTTAGTGAAATCAGTGTTTGCAAGATTTTTAAACCAGGCAACAACATGAAGAGAAAAGAGAATGAGTCTGTTAAAGTATTTGCTCTTGGTGGAGTAGGTGAAATCGGGAAAAACATGTACTGTGTTGAAATTGATTCTGAAATCTTTATTGTAGATGCAGGATTAATGTTCCCAGGAGATGAAATGTTTGGGATTGATATCGTTATTCCTGATATTACATACTTAGTGGAAAATCAAGAGCGAGTAAAAGGTTTATTTATTACTCACGGTCATGAAGATCATATTGGTGGAATTGTTTATGTACTTCGTAAATTATCTATTCCAGTGTATGCAACGAAATTAACGGTAGGACTTATACAAGAAAAACTTGGTGAAGCGGGCATGTTAGGCCGTGTGGACTTAAAAACAATCGATTCAAATTCAACAGTAGAGTTTAATACTACAACAGTGTCATTCTTTGGAACGACACATAGTATTCCGGATTCTGTTGGTGTTTGTTTCCATACATCAAAAGGTGCTGTAGTGTATACAGGAGACTTTAAATTTGATCAAACTCCAATTGGAAATAATGGAGCAGATCTTGGGAAAATGGCACAAATCGGAAATGAAGGCGTACTTTGCTTATTATCTGATAGTACAAACGCTGAGCGTCCAGGCTATACAGGTTCGGAAAAAGAAGTTGGTGTAGAAATTTCTAAAGTGTTCTACGGTGCAGAAGGTCGTATTATCGTTGCTTCATTTGCATCGAACGTACATCGTATTCAACAAGTATTTGACGCGGCTGCCGAAACAGGAAGAAAAGTAGCGGTAGTAGGACGTAGTATGGTGAAAGTAGTAGACATTGCAAGACGTCTTGGTTATTTAGATGTTCCAGAAGGTATGGTTATTTCATTACAAGAAGTAGACAACTTCCCAGAGAAAAAGGTAGCTATTTTAACGACAGGTAGTCAAGGGGAACCGATGGCAGCACTTTCTAGAATGGCGAAGCAAGCTCATAAACAAATTTCAATTCGTAAAGGTGATACTGTTATTATTGCAGCTTCTCCAATTCCGGGGAATGAAATATCTGTATCGAAAATTATTGATTTGTTATTTAGAGCTGGAGCTGAAGTTATTTATTACGGTGAAAGAAAAGTTCACGTTTCAGGTCATGGTAGTCAAGAAGAATTAAAACTAATGTTAAATTTAATGAAACCGAAGTATTTTGTACCCGTACATGGTGAGTTTCGTATGCAAAAAGCACATGCATATTTAGCTGAAGATGTAGGTATTACAAGAGAAAATATCTTTATCGTAGAAAAAGGCGATGTAATTGCTTTTGGTGATAATGAAGCAAACTTAGTTGGTAAAGTGCAAGCTGGTAATGTCTTAATTGATGGATTAGGTGTAGGTGACGTTGGTAATATCGTTCTTCGAGATAGAAAGATGTTATCTCAAGATGGAATATTAGTAGTTGTTGTAACACTTGGTAAAGATGAAAAGAAAATTATCTCTGGTCCAGAAATCATTTCACGTGGTTTTGTATATGTTCGTGAATCAGAAGCATTAATTGAGCGATCTACAGAGATTGTACGCATGATTGTTGAGCAATCAATTAAAGAATATTCAATTGAATGGTCTATGTTAAAACAAAATATTCGTGAATTATTAGGGCAGTTCTTGTACGAAGAGACAAAGAGAAAACCTATGATTTTACCGATTATTATGGAAGTGTAAAAAAGATCACCTTTGCGGGTGATCTTTTTTCTTTTTAAACCCTATCGAATGAAATTTATAACTTAAGAAATAATAGTTATATACGAGTGAAAGGGGATGCGATATGACAGAACGTGATCGTTATACAAATGAAGAAAAAGAAGCTGGGCCGAAAGAAGTTCCGAAAGAAGCTTCAATAGTGGAGAAAATTCAACAGCTTGGACAAACGAATGTGCCGCAAATGAATGAATCACGTATTCATTGCTTAACAATCATTGGACAGGTGGAAGGTCATGTTCAGTTGCCACCGCAAAATAAAACAACAAAATATGAGCACATTATCCCGCAAATTGTCGCGATTGAGCAAAATCCGAAAATTGAAGGTTTGCTTTTAATATTAAACACAGTTGGAGGAGACGTTGAAGCAGGGCTAGCGATTTCTGAGATGGTAGCTTCGCTTTCGAAACCGACGGTATCTCTTGTTTTAGGCGGAGGGCATTCGATTGGTGTACCAATTGCAGTTTCGACTGATTATTCATTTATTGCAGAAACAGCGACGATGACGATTCACCCAATTCGTTTAACCGGTCTTGTTATAGGTGTGCCGCAAACATTTGAGTATTTGGATAAAATGCAAGAAAGAGTCATTCGATTTGTGACGAAACATTCGAAAGTAACGGAAGATCGTTTTAAAGAACTTATGTTTGCGAAAGGGAATTTGACCCGAGATATTGGGACGAATGTAATTGGTGGAGATGCAGTGAAGTATGGTCTTATTGATGATGTGGGTGGCATTGGGAGTGCACTTCAAAAACTAAACGAATTAATAGAGGCTCGCGCAGATGATAATGCAGAAGGAACGATGCTACAATGATTCTATATACAATTATGCCAGAGCAACTTGTATACCCTGCCGATTATTCGCAATGTGAAAGTCAAAAAGTTGTAAATATACATGGTGTTGAATTGATGGTTTCTGAAGAGGAACATGGGTGTTATTCTATTGTGCGTGTGTTAAGTACGAATCCATTTCACTACTTAGAGTATGAGCCTGGTCAGAAAATAACCTTTTAGCAAAAAGAAGGATTTTGTTCAGAAGCTATGGTATAATATAAAAAACAAGACGGTTGAGCAGCCATGAGTAGGGGGCTGCTTTCTTCTGTTTATTTAACATTTTACAAGAAGTGTAAAAATAGAAGATATAAAGACCTGAAAGAATAGAGAAAACAGACATATAAGTAGAGTTTTTTAGATGTTGTCCTTATTTATATGTAGAACACGAGGTGAAGAAATGGCAAAACAAAAGCAAAGAGGGACGAAGGCAAAGGCAAGACGTACGATAAAGCCAACTCTATATTATGAAATCGTCGGTTTGGCTCTTTTTGCACTTTCAATCATTACGATTTTACAGCTAGGCGTTGTAGGGAAATCGTTTGTGTTATTTTTTCGCTTCTTCTTTGGTGAGTGGTACATAATTGGTGTGTTAGGTGTAATAGCTTTATCGGTTTCGTTTGTTATAAAACGTGGATGGCCGAACCTTTTAAATAAACGGTTAATCGGTTTTTATTTAATTGTATTGGCGATATTAATGTTCAGTCATATTACATTATTTAACCTTCTTACGAAAGATGGAGCAGTGCAAAATACTTCTGTTATTGTGAGTACGAAAGATAACTTCTTTCTTGAAATGAAAAAAGGGCCAGATAGCGTTCACTTAGGCGGTGGGATGTTTGGTGCGCTCATGTTCGCAACATGTTACTTCTTATTTGATGAAGTAGGAGCCTATATCATTGGGATTATTTTAGTTATTCTTGGAATACTTTGTATAACAAATAAGCATATTGGAGAAGTTCTTGCCCCGGTGGGTAGAATTCTTAGAAGTCAATTTCAAGTTATGCAAGGGGATTATAAAGATTGGCGATCAAAAAGGATTGCTGAACAAACAGAAAAGAAAAAAACAACAAGAAGTTCAAGACACGCACGTGCTGTGGAGCAAGAAGAAGTGATTGAGCCGATGGAAGAGATGCAAATTGATCCCCCCATTATTTCAAATTTCACTGAGAATTATCCTGTAAATGAAGAAGAGGGTAAACGGATGGAAGAAGAACATGTAACAGATCCAATTACTTCACCGTTTATTGAAGAAGCTCCACCTATTGAAGAGCCTAAGAAAAAGCGTGGAGAAAAAATTGTGGAATCTTTAGAGGCGGAAACAAGTGCCCCACCGATGCAATTTTCAAATGTTGAAAATAAAGATTATAAGCTTCCTTCGCTTGATATATTAAAGTTCCCAAAAAATAAGCAAGTTACAAATGAAAATGCGGAAATTTATGAAAATGCTCGTAAATTGGAACGTACATTCCAAAGTTTTGGTGTGAAAGCGAAAGTGACAAAAGTACACAGAGGTCCTGCAGTTACGAAGTATGAAGTGTATCCTGATATGGGAGTAAAGGTAAGTAAAATTGTTAGTTTAAGTGATGATTTAGCGCTTGCTTTAGCTGCGAAAGACATTCGTATTGAAGCGCCTATTCCCGGGAAATCAGCTGTAGGGATTGAAGTTCCGAACTCAGAAGTTTCTATGGTAACACTTAGGGAAGTGCTGGACTCTAAGGCTAATAATCATCCAGAAGAGAAGTTGTTAATTGGTCTTGGACGAGATATTACAGGTGAAGCTGTATTGGCCCGTTTAAATAAAATGCCCCATTTACTAGTAGCCGGTGCGACAGGTAGTGGGAAAAGTGTGTGTATTAACGGGATTATAGTTAGTATTTTAATGCGTGCAAAACCGCATGAAGTAAAATTAATGATGATCGATCCGAAAATGGTAGAGTTAAATGTATATAATGGTGTGCCCCATTTGTTAACACCAGTTGTAACTGATCCGAAAAAAGCATCGCAAGCTTTGAAAAAGGTTGTAAGTGAGATGGAACGCCGTTATGAGTTGTTTGCTCATAGTGGTACGCGGAATATTGAAGGGTATAACGATTATATTAAAGCGCATAATAATCAATCGGAAGCGAAACAACCTGAATTACCGTATATTGTAGTAATTGTGGATGAGTTAGCAGATTTAATGATGGTTGCTTCGTCGGATGTAGAGGATGCGATAATGCGCTTGGCACAAATGGCTCGTGCGGCTGGTATTCATTTAATTATTGCAACGCAGCGCCCATCGGTTGACGTTATTACAGGTGTTATTAAAGCGAATATTCCATCACGTATTGCATTCGCTGTATCTTCTCAAACGGATTCTCGTACAATTCTTGATGGTGGTGGCGCAGAGAAGCTGCTAGGTCGTGGAGATATGCTATTTATACCAATTGGTGCATCAAAGCCTGTTCGTGTACAAGGTGCATTTTTATCAGATGATGAAGTTGAGAGAGTTGTAGAATATGTTATTGGACAGCAAAAAGCACAATATCAAGAGGATATGATTCCACAAGATGTCCCTGAGACAAAGCAGCAAGTTGAAGATGAATTATACGATGAAGCAGTTCAGCTCGTAGTGGAAATGCAAACAGCGTCTGTTTCTATGTTGCAACGTAGGTTTAGAGTAGGTTATACGCGAGCTGCTCGTCTAATTGATGCAATGGAAATGAACGGTGTAGTAGGTCCATATGAGGGTAGTAAACCGAGAGAAGTGCTCATTAATGATGTACAAGAAAAAAGTTCTTAAAAAAAGCCTAATTGTTTTTGCAATTAGGCTTTTTTATATACTGTTTTTGTTATATACTATATTCAACAAGAAAGAAAGGGCTTACATTCAAGTCGATTCTTTAGAATACGAATGCTATGAGTGTGCCTTTTTATAAATGTTCGATATTCATTGTAGAAAAATGTTAAATTTTGTTGACACGTATGAGAGCAAGTGGTAAGATTACTTCGAAAAGAATCACTGCCTCATATAATCTTGGAGATAAGGTCCATAAGTTTCTACCTGGCAACCATGAATTGCTAGACTATGAGGGGAAAAGTGTGTAACAAAGGATGTAAGGGATCTTTGTGCCGAACTTTTTCTCGAAAAGAGGAATGTTTATGGTGCAAAGTTTTTTTTATGCATTAAAGAGTGAAAATTTCATCTAAAAAAATTATTAATATTTATTCGACAATTGTGTTTATTTTTAGTGATTAGTCATGTTTACTATGTTGTAAGTTGAAAAAAGAGAAAAGAAGTCTTACATCAGAGGTCGAATAATTGAAATGCGGGGGAGTCTTATGTCAGTAAAATCCGATAGTCGTCACCTATATTTACGGGTGATTGATCACATCAAAGAAAAAATTAAAGATGGGGCTTACAAAGAAAGACAAAAGCTGCCATCAGAGTTTGATTTAGCGAAAGAACTTGGCGTAAGTAGAGCTACTTTAAGGGAAGCATTGCGTATTTTAGAAGAAGAAAATGTTGTCATTCGTAGACATGGTGTAGGGACGTTTGTAAATGCAAAGCCATTATTTTCTTCTGGAATAGAACAACTTTCTAGTATTACAGATATGATTTCTAGTGTGGGGAAAACACCAGGAACAATCTTTTTATCATCATCTACAACAACTTTAACCGAAGAAGAAAAAGAGAAGTTTAATAGTGAAGATGGTTTTAATGCAGTGATGATTGAGCGTGTGCGTACAGCGGATGGGGAACCTGTTGTATATTGCATTGATAAACTTGCAAAAGAAATATTGCCGGATTTATCGGGCTACAATGAAGAATCATTACTTACAGTGATACATAATAACACGCATAAGCGCATAACGTATGCGGTTGCTCATATTGAGCCGATTGGTTACCATCCGAAAATCTCACCGATTTTAGAATGTGAGCCTGAAACAGCACTGCTTGTATTAAAACAAATGCACTATGATCAAAATGATGAGCCAATCTTATATTCTATTAATTACTTTAGAGCTGATAAGTTTAGCTTCCACGTATTAAGAAAACGTATGTAAGTAAGTTCCTTTTTAGGGAGGTGACAGCAAGAAGTAAGGGACAGCAGCGAAAGAAGAAATATATATATCATTTTAGGAGGGGTTTCTAGTATGAAGAAAAAAGCAGGTCTTTTATTATCATTAACATTAGCAGCAAGTACAGTTTTAGGTGCATGTGGTAACTCGGATAAAGCGAGCAGTGACAAGAAAGACAGTAAAGACAATAAAGATTTCAAAGTCGGTATGGTAACAGATGTTGGAGGCGTTGATGATAAATCATTCAACCAATCTTCTTGGGAAGGGCTAAAAAAGTTTGGTAAAGATAACGATTTAAAGGAAAAGACAAATTATCGTTACCTACAGTCTGAAAAAGAAGCAGATTATATTCCGAACTTAAAGAAATTTTCAAAAGATAAGTATGATTTATCTTTCGGAATTGGTTATAAATTAGAAGGTGCAATTAAAGAAGTAGCAAAAGAATCTCCAAAACAACAATTCGCAATCGTTGATACTGTTGTAGATGCACCAAACGTAACAAGCATTACATTTAAAGATCATGAAGGCTCATTCCTTGTAGGTGCGGTAGCAGCTATGTCAACGAAATCGAATAAAGTAGGATTTGTTGGTGGAATGAAGAGTGATTTAATTAGTAAATTCGAAAATGGATTTAAAGCTGGTGCAAAGGCAGTAAATCCAAATATTGAAATCGTATCTGAATATGCAGAAGCATTTGATAAACCTGAAAAAGGTACAGTTCTTGCTTCAGCAATGTATGGTCAAGGCGTAGATGTAATTTATCATGCTGCTGGTGGTACAGGTAATGGTGTATTCACTGAAGCGAAAAACCGTAAGAAAAAAGGTGAAAACGTTTGGGTAATCGGTGTTGACCGTGACCAAAACCAAGAAGGTATGCCTGAAAACGTAACATTAACTTCAATGGTAAAACGTGTAGATATCGCTGTTGAAAAAGTAGCACAAGAAGCGAAAGACGGTAAATTAAAAGGCGGTAAAATAGAAGCGTTTGGCTTAAAAGATGACGGCGTTGGTATTGCAAAAACAACTGACAACGTGAAAAAAGTTAACCCTGAAATTTTAACAAAAGTAGAAGAGTTTGAAAAGAAAATTACAGATGGTGCAATTAAAGTACCAGCTACAGATAAAGAGTATAAAGAATATGAAGCTTCTCTAAAAAAATAAATAGAGAAATAGCAAAGGTTAGTTCATAGAACTAACCTTTGTATGTATAAAACTTCCGAATTGCTTAATAAGTTAATAGTGTAATAGGGGAATGTTCCCTGTTAAAAGGAGGAACACAATGGAATACGTAATTGAGATGAATAACATTACGAAAGTATTCCCAGGCATTGTAGCGAATGATGATATTACGCTGCAAGTAAAGCAGGGAGAAATACATGCTTTACTTGGAGAAAATGGTGCAGGGAAATCCACATTGATGAATGTACTATTTGGTTTGTACCAGCCAGAACAAGGTGAAATTAAAATTAAAGGAAAAACTGTAAAGATTACAAATCCGAATATAGCAAATGACCTTGGTATTGGAATGGTACATCAGCACTTTATGCTTGTTCATAATTTTACAGTTACAGAGAATATTATTCTCGGAAACGAACCGAAGAAAAAAGGGAAAATTGCTGTTGAGGAAGCTGCTAAAGAAATTCAAAAACTGTCTGAACAATACGGTTTAGCTGTAGATCCATATGCGAAAATACAAGATATTTCTGTCGGTATGCAACAGCGTGTTGAGATTTTAAAAACACTTTACCGCGGGGCAGAAATTTTAATATTTGATGAACCGACAGCTGTGTTAACACCACAAGAAATTCATGAGCTAATTCAAATTATGAAAAAGCTTGTGCAAGAAGGGAAATCTATTGTTCTTATTACACATAAGTTGAAAGAAATTATGGAAGTTTGCGATCGTTGTACGATTATTCGTAAAGGAAAAGGGATTGGAACGGTTGACGTTGCAAATACGGATGAAAATAAACTTGCAGAATTAATGGTCGGACGTCAAGTGAATTTTAAAACAGAAAAAATAGACGCGAAGCCAAAAGAAGAGGTACTTTCAATTGCAAACCTTGTTGTTCACGATGCACGTCAACTACCGGCTGTAAAAGGCCTTGACTTAACTGTTCGTGCGGGGGAAATTGTTGGTATTGCAGGAATTGATGGAAACGGACAAAGTGAATTAATAGAAGCAATTACTGGTTTACGAAAAGTTGAGTCAGGTTCTATTGCAATTAAAGGGAAAGAAATAACAAATTGGCCTGTTAGAAAAATAACAGAAGAAGGAATTGGTCATATTCCAGAAGATCGTCATAAACACGGACTCGTTCTTGATTTTTCTGTTAGAGATAATATAGTTTTGCAAACGTACTATAAAAATCCGTTTTCAAAGAAAGGGATTTTAAATTTCAGCAAAATTACAGAAAAAGCAAAGGCACTTATTGAACAGTTTGATGTACGTACACCTAGTGAGCAAACGTTAGCTCGTGCACTATCTGGGGGAAATCAGCAAAAGGCAATTATTGCACGTGAAGTAGACCGTGATCCAGATTTATTAATTGCAGCACAGCCGACACGTGGTTTAGATGTAGGGGCAATTGAATTTATTCATAAGAGATTAATAGAGCAAAGAGATAAAGGAAAAGGTGTATTACTTTTATCACTAGAGTTAGAGGAAATTTTAAATGTTAGCGATCGAATTGCTGTTATTTATGAAGGAACAATTGTAGCAATAGTTGATGCGAAAGAAACGAATGAACAACAGCTTGGATTGTTAATGGCTGGAGGAACAAAGAAGGAGCAGGTGGGTACAAATGGCTAAAAAACTTTTAACAGAACGAACGATAAATATTTTAGTCCCAGTACTATCCGTTATTTTTGGCTTACTTGTAGGAGCGATTGTAATGCTAGTTAGTGGCTATGACCCAATTGTTGGTTATAGTGCACTTTGGACAGGCATGTTCGGCAGTCCAAGTGCGATTGGTGAAACACTTCGTACAATGATACCGCTTATTCTTGCTGGTTTATCGGTGGCGTTTGCATTTCGTACAGGTTTATTTAATATCGGGGTAGAGGGTCAATTGTTAGTTGGTTGGCTTGCAGCGGTTTGGTTCGGTTATGCAGTCTCGCTACCAGCTGTTCTTCACATTCCATTATCTATTTTATTCGCAGCGTTAGTAGGCGGAATCTGGGGTTTCATCCCTGGATATTTAAAGGGAAAGTTTCAAGTTAATGAAGTTATTGTAACAATTATGATGAACTATATCGCATTATATGTAACATATGATATTATTAAGCGCTTTTTACACGAGGGTAATGATAAAACGTACGACATTAAAGAGAGTGCGTCATTATCTTCAGACTGGCTTGCATCCATTACTGACGGTTCACGCCTTCACTGGGGAATTATAGTAGCAATTTTAATCGCTATTTTAATGTGGTTCTTATTAGATCGAACAACTTTAGGTTATGAATTAAAGTCGGTAGGATTTAATCAACATGCTTCTCAATATGCAGGGATGAAAGTTTCTCGTAATGTAGTATTTTCCATGACAATTGCTGGTGCGTTCGCAGGGATTGGTGGAGCGATGGAAGGATTAGGAACATTCCAAAGCATGACAGCGATGTCCTCCTTTACAGGGGTAGGGTTTGACGGGATTGCCGTAGCCTTACTTGGAGGAAATAATCCGTTTGGTATTATCCTTTCAGCTTTATTATTTGGTGGTTTGAAAAGTGCTTCCCCTCAAATGAACTTTGAGGCAGATGTGCCATCAGAGCTTATAAACGTAATTATTGCATGTATCATCTTCTTTGTTGCATGTAGTTATGTGTTAAGATGGGCGCTTACACGCATGAGCAAGGAGGGGAAATAAATGAGCTTTTTAGATATATTAGCCATTCTTGTGACGGGTACGTTATATACATCGGCACCTATAATTTTCACAGCACTAGGTGGTGTATTTAGTGAACGATCGGGTGTTGTAAATATCGGATTAGAAGGACTAATGCTATTTGGTGCATTTATTGGAGTTGTTACAAACTTATTAATGGGTGATACTTGGGGAACGATGACTCCGTGGATTGCGTTATTGTTTGCGGCAATTGGTAGTGGTTTATTTGCATTACTTCATGCAGTAGCATCTATTACATTCCGAGCGGATCAAGTTGTAAGTGGTGTAGCAATTAACTTCTTATCTCTTGGTTTAACAGTATTTGCAATTAAGAAGATCTTTGATAAAGGGCAGACTGACTTTATTCAGTACCGTATTGAAAAGATTGATATTCCAGGTCTTTCGGATATTCCGGTTATAGGGAAAATATTCTTTTCAAATGTACCAATAACGTCGTATATTGCGATTATTTTAGCATTTGTTGTTTGGTATGTTATTTATAAAACACCGTTTGGTCTTCGATTGCGTGCTGTTGGTGAACACCCAATGGCAGCGGATACGATGGGGATTAACGTATATAAAATGCGCTATATCGGCGTTTGTATATCAGGGGTGTTTGCCGGAATTGGTGGGGCGATTTTTGCAATGTCCATTTCTAATAACTTCTCAGGGGCAACTATTACAGGACAAGGTTTCTTAGCTTTAGCTGCTATGATCTTTGGGAAGTGGAATCCGCTAGGCGCACTGGGTGCAGCTCTATTCTTTGGTTTTGCTCAGTCTCTTAGTGTAACGGGTGGAACAATTCCTGTATTAGACCAGATTCCAAGTGTTTTATTAACGATATTACCGTATGTATTCACAATATTAGCACTTGTCGGTTTTGTAGGTCGTTCTGAAGCTCCGAAAGCATTAGGAACTCCTTATGAAAAAGGAAAACGATAAGTAATTTGTAAGTAGAAAAAAGCTCGCACATTAGTGTGAGCTTTTTTACATAGAATATATGTAATACGAAATTTTACTATGTTCCTTACATATTATAGTTTTTAGAAAAAGTCATTTGTAAGCATAATAAGGAAGAAAAATTGGTTTTTTATTTCTAAAAACTGTATATTGAAGAGGAATATTCCTATATACGTAAAGGAGGGCTATAAATGAAACTAATGGAACAACAATTACATGAGTTAGGTGGTTTGCGAGTACATATTATTCCGACTGATAAATATAAAACAAATACCTTTGTATTTCGTTTTAAAGCACCTTTAAATGAGGAGACGGTGACAGAGCGTGCCCTATTGCCATACGTATTGCAAAGTGCGACAGAAAAACTTCCTTCTGTAATTCGTCTTCGTCAATATTTAGAAGAATTATACGGATCTTCTTTGGGAGTAGATGTAAGTAAAAAAGGGGAAGACCATATCATCTCCATTTATGTAGACATTGCAAATGAAGTATATTTACACGATGCACCACCGTTATTTGAAAAAGCGCTTTCTATGTTATCGGATATTGTTTTACATCCAGCAACAGAGGGGAATAGTTTCCTACCTTCTATTGTAGAAAGTGAAAAAAGAGCGCTTTTGCAGAGAATTGAAGCTACTTATGATGATAAAATGCGCTATGCAAATGAGCGTTTAATCGAAGAAATGTGCAAAGTAGAACCGTATCGATTAAGTGCAAATGGAAAAAAAGAGAGTGTTACTTCTATTACAAATGAAAGTTTGTATCAATATTATCAAAAGGTGTTAGCGGAAGATGAAATGGATCTATATATTATTGGTGATATTTCAGAAAACGCAGTTGATCTTGTAAGTAAGTATTTTTCTATTACAGCGCGTCCCGTGAGAGAAAGAAATGTACTCCTTCATAAGCGCAATAATGAAGAAAAAGAAGTTGTTGAAAAACAAGAATTAAAACAAAGTAAATTACACATTGGTTATCGTACGTTTGTCACATATAAAGATGAAGATTATTTCGCACTGCAATTGTTCAATGGGCTATTTGGAGGTTTTTCTCATTCGAAGTTATTCGTAAATGTCCGTGAAAAGAATAGTTTAGCGTACTATGCAGCATCAAGATTTGAAAGTCATAAAGGCTTGTTGTTTGTTATGTCAGGGATTGAAGCAAAAAATTATGAAAAGGCAGTTGAAATTATTAAAGAACAAATGCTTGCGATGCAAAATGGTGATTTTTCTGAAGAAGAGATGCATCAAACGAAAAGTGTCATTCAAAATCAAATATTAGAAGCAATTGATACGCCACGTGGATTTGTGGAAATGCTATATCATGGTATTATTTCAGATCGTACACGTCCAGTTGAAGAATGGCTAACAGGTATAGAAAGTGTGACGAAAGAAGAGATTGTGAAAGTTGCTAAAAATATTGAACTAGATACAATTTACTTTTTACAAGGAACGGAGGGAGAATAAATGGAGAAGATTGTTTATGAGCAATTAAAAGAGACGCTCTATTATGAAAAACTTCCGAATGGATTAGATGTATATGTTTTACCGAAGCAAGGATTTAATAAAACATTTGCAACGTTTACGACAAAGTATGGTTCTATGGATAATACATTCGTACCATTAGGTAAAGAAGAAATGATTCGTGTACCTGACGGAATTGCGCATTTTCTTGAGCATAAATTATTTGAAAAAGAAGATCACGATGCTTTTCAATTGTTTAGTAAACAAGGAGCATCGGCAAATGCTTTCACATCCTTTACAAGAACAGCTTATCTTTTTTCATGCACATCAAATGTAGAACAAAATTTAAATACGTTGTTAAATTTCGTACAAGAGCCTTACTTCTCTGAAAAAACTGTTGAAAAAGAAAAGGGGATTATCGGACAGGAAATTCAAATGTATCAAGATAATCCAGATTGGCGCTTATACTTTGGATTAATTGATAGCTTGTTTGTAAAGCACCCCATTAAAATTGATATTGCAGGGACAATCGAGTCTATTAGTAAAATTACGAAAGACCTATTATATGAATGCTACGAAACATTTTATCATCCGAGCAATATGTTACTATTTGTTGTTGGTGCAATTGATCCAGAGGAAACAATGGACTTAGTGCGTGAAAATCAAGCGAAAAAAGATTATAAAAATCAGCCGGAAATTGTACGTTCATTTGAAGATGAACCAAATGAGGTAAATGAAAAGAAGAAAATCATTTCAATGCCTGTACAAACACCGAAATGTTTAGTCGGTATTAAAGCGACAAATTTAAAAGAAAAAGGGAAAGCTCTTTTAAAACAAGAAATCGCGCTTACGTTACTTTTAGATTATTTATTTGGAAAAAGCTCCGTTCATTACGAATCGTTATATAATGAAGGGCTTATTGATGATTCGTTCTCGTATGATTATACGGAAGAGAATAACTTCGGTTTTGCAATGGTTGGCGGTGATACGAAGCAACCGGATGAATTGGAAAAGCGTTTGAAAGATATTTTATTAAACACAAATTATGATCAATTAGATGAGGCAGCATTAGAACGAGTAAAGAAAAAGAAAATTGGTGGCTTTTTACGCTCGTTGAATTCACCGGAATATATTGCAAATCAATTTACGCGATATGCGTTTAATGAATCTAGCTTGTTTGATGCATTGACTGAATTAGAAAGTCTAACTGTTCAAGATTTACAAGAAGTAGCGAAATTATTATTATCAGAAGAAAAAATGAGCGTTTGTCAAGTTTTACCGAAAAAATAAAATTTAAAAGATACTCTCATCTTATCATTGATAAATTGTAAGATGAGGGTATTATTTAGTTATATGAAAAATGAGCTTGTAGAGATAAGAGAGGGTAATTATGAAAAAGTATGCATTAGTAACTGGAGGGAGCGGAGGGATTGGCTCTGCTATTTCAAAACAATTAATTCAAGATGGATATACTGTATATGTTCATTACAATAACAGTGAAGAGAAGGTAAATGAGTTACAGAAGGAATGGGGTGAAGTGATTCCTGTTCAAGCGGATTTAGCTTCTAATGATGGGGCAGAGCAGTTGTGGGGACAAATTGAACATCCTATTGATGTTATCGTATACGCAGCTGGGAAGAGTATCTTTGGATTAGTGACAGATGTAACAAATGATGAGTTGAATTATATGGTAGAACTTCAAGTTAAGAGTGTATATAAATTACTATCAATGGCACTTCCACCTATGATTGGGCGGAGAAGTGGAAATATTGTAGTTGTTTCATCTATATGGGGGCAAATAGGGGCTTCTTGTGAAGTGTTATATTCAATGGTAAAGGGAGCACAAAATTCATATGTGAAAGCTTTAGCAAAAGAGGTTTCTTTAAGTGGATTGCGTGTGAATGCAGTAGCACCAGGTGCAATTGAAACGGAAATGTTAAGTGTCTTTTCTGAAGAAGATAAGATTGGCATTGCTGAAGAGATACCATTAGGCAGAATAGGTTTACCAGAAGAGGTAGCAAAGACAGTTTCATTTCTCGTATCACCAGGAGCATCTTACATAACTGGACAAATTATCGGTGTGAATGGTGGCTGGCATTGTTAAAAAATTCTTACATAAAAAATGAAAAGTTGCACAAATTAAGCATGATTTTATTACTCAATAGTGAGGTGCTTAATTATGTCAGTGTTAGATAATTTTGATCAGTGGAAGAGCTTTTTAGGAGAACGTTTAGAACAAGCGGAAGGAAAAGGGCTTAATAATGGTGCCGTATCAGATATGGCATTTCGTGTTGGCGATTATTTAGCAAATGAAGTAGAAGCGCGTAACGATCAAGAAAAATTATTGTCTGAGCTTTGGAAAGTTGCTGATGAACAAGAGCAGCATACAATCGCAAATTTAATGGTTAAGTTTGTACAACATAAGTAAAAGTAGAGAGGAGATTCTCCTCTCTACTTTTTTTGTATAATAATTACACGGGAGAGATTATACATTTAGCTTCCCTATTAAGGTGAAATCATATAATATAGTACGTAGGTGTAAAGTAAGCAAGGGGAGTGATCTTGGATGATTGAATGGTATTTTGAATATGAAATACATAAAAACCGACCTGGCTTGCTTGGTGACGTTTCTTCGTTAATCGGTATGCTCGGCATTAATATTGTCACAATTAATGGTGTTGATAATGCACGACGTGGGTTACTCCTTATGTGTGATAATCAAGAGCAGATCTCTAGACTTGAATCAATTTTAAATACGATGGATAACATAACGGTAACGAAATATCGTCCGCCAAAGCTAAGGGATAAACTAGCGGTTAGACATGGTAGGTACATACAACGAGATGCAGATGACAAGAAAACATTTCGTTTTGTGCGTGATGAATTAGGATTACTTGTAGACTTTATGGCGGAAATCATGAAAAAAGAAGGCCATAAACTAATTGGGATACGAGGAATGCCTCGTGTCGGAAAAACAGAATCCATTGTTGCCGCAAGTGTTTGTGCAAATAAACGATGGTTATTTGTATCATCTACTCTCATTAAACAAACTGTTCGTAGTCAATTGATTGAAGATGAGTATAGCGATGACAATATTTTCATCCTAGATGGAATTGTGTCAACAAAGCGTGCCAATGAAAGGCATTGGCAACTCGTTCGTGAAATTATGAGATTGCCTGCAACGAAAGTTGTGGAACATCCTGATGTATTTGTGAGTCAGTCAGAATACACATTGGATGATTTTGATTATATTATCGAGTTACGTAACGATTATGATGAAGAAATTCAATATAATTTAGTAGATGAAATTGAGCAAGGTACGCAAAATAATTTCTCTATGTTCGACTTTTAAAGAAATATTGAGGTGTTAGTAGTGACAGAATTAGGACAAAAGCTGAAAGAAGCAAGAGAAGCAAAAGGCTTGTCTATTGATCAGCTGCATGAGATTACAAAAATTCAAAAACGCCATTTAGTAGCGATTGAAGAAGGCAATTATGACGTATTGCCAGGAGCTTTTTATGCACGTGCATTCATTAAACAATACGCAGATGCGGCTGGATTAAATGGAGAGGAACTGCTTGTAGAATATCAGAGTACGATACCACAATCTGAAAATCGTGATGTTCCACAAGTATCAACTGGACAAAAAACACAAGAAACAATGCAAAAATCTTCATCATTGCCAATGGCAGATCATATGCCGAAAATCTTAATTGCATTGTTAGTAATCGCATTTGGAGTCGTAGTTTGGTTTGTTATTCAAGCACTGACTGGTAAAGATGACGGACGAGTTCCGGCTACTCAAAGTGAGAAAATTGAAGTTAAAAAAGCAGAAAATTCTCCGCTAGATACGAAGAAAGATGAAGCGAAAGCGGAAGAACCAAAGAAAGAAGAACCAAAGAAAGAAGAGCCAAAAAAAGAAGAGCCAAAGAAAGAGGAACCAACTGGACAACAAGAAGTAAAAGTAGTTGAAACAAGTGGTAAGGTATCTACTTTGGAAATTCATAATAATAAAACATTAGAACTGGAAATTTCAGCGAAGGGTACAAGTTATGTAGATGTTAAGGACGATGCGGGTAATGAAATTCTAAACACTACAGTACAAAGTGGTCAAACAGAAAAACGAGATTTATCAACAGCAAAAGAAGTGCGACTTAATATTGGAAATGCAACGAATGTTGAAGTTAAACTGAATGGCCAAGTGGTCGCTTACCCATTGGATCCAGAAAAAGAACTTCACCAAAGATTGGTGATAAAAAACCAAGGGGTAGAGCAACCTGCACAATAACAGTCATCGCTTCGATGACTTTTTTCAATGAACAAATGTTTTTGATATGATGGAGGAATAGCTGTGAATTTACCAAATAAAATTACAATATCTAGAATCTTCTTAATCCCAGTTTTTATGGTAATTATGTTAGCACCCTTTGATTGGGGTTCATACACAATTGGTGATGTAGATCTACCAATTCAACACTTAGTAGGGGCGCTTATCTTTATTATTGCCTCAGCTACAGATTGGATTGATGGACATTACGCAAGAAAGTATAATCTTGTAACAAACTTAGGGAAATTCCTTGACCCGTTAGCAGATAAATTACTTGTTTCGGCAGCACTTATCACATTAGTCGAGATGGGATCTGTACCAGCTTGGATCGTTATAGTAATTATAAGCCGTGAGTTTGCTGTGACAGGTTTACGACTTGTACTTGCTGGAACAGGGGAAGTCGTTGCAGCGAATCAATTAGGGAAAATTAAAACATGGACACAAATTATCGCGATTGCGGCATACTTATTACACGATGTACCTTTAAATTTAATCCATATTCCAGTTGCTGATATCTTTATATGGATTGCATTAATTTTTACTGTTATTTCAGGATGGGATTATTTCTGGAAAAATAGAGCTGCTTTTGTAAACTCAAAATAGAAGTTTATGGGGGAATTGGGATGAATGCTGAAATTATTGCGGTTGGAACGGAATTATTACTTGGACAAATTGCAAATACAAACGCCCAGTTTTTATCTGAAAAGTTAGCTTCAATTGGCATTAATGTGTACTACCATACTGTAGTTGGAGATAATAACAAACGATTACAGCAGGCGATTGAAGTTGCAGCAGAACGTGCGGACATGCTTATTTTTACAGGTGGATTAGGCCCGACAAAAGATGATTTGACGAAGGAAACAATTGCGTCTAGCTTAGGGGAAGAGCTTGTATATGACGAAAATGCATTAGCATTAATAAGCGATTATTTTAAGCGTACAGGTCGTGAGTTCACTGAAAATAATAAAAAGCAGGCACTCGTTTTGAATGGAGCAACTGTATTTGCAAATGATCACGGTATGGCACCTGGTATGGGTTTAAATAAGAACGGAAAAGTTTATATTTTATTACCAGGACCACCGAAAGAAATGAGGCCAATGTATGTAAGTTATGTAGAGCCTTTTTTACGTAACTTTACAACAGGAGAAAACATTTATTCTCGCGTGCTTCGCTTCTTCGGAATTGGGGAATCTCAATTAGAGGTGAAAGTTCAAGATTTAATTGATGGACAAACGAACCCGACAATCGCCCCGCTTGCGAATGATGGAGAAGTAACATTACGTTTAACTGCGAAGCATCAAAATGCTCATGAAGCGGAGAAACTCATTCAGCATATGGAAGATTTGATTTTAGAAAGAGTAGGAGAATTTTTCTACGGGTATGACCAAGAGTTTCTGCACTATAAGGCGATAGAGTTATTGAAGAAAAAAGGATTAACTTTAGCGTGTGCAGAAAGTTTAACAGGTGGTCTCTTCGGTAATCAAGTAACAGAAAGTGCTGGTGTGTCTTCAGTATTTAAAGGCGGTGTCATTTGTTATCATAATGATGTGAAGCAACATGTTTTACATGTACCTGAGGAAGTGTTGTCTACTGACGGTGCAGTTAGTAAAGAATGTGCTCGTTATCTTGCTGAAAATGTTAAAGAATTATTAAAAGCGGATATCGGAATTAGTTTCACTGGGGTAGCAGGACCAGATGCTTCAGAACATAAAGAGCCGGGAACAGTATTTGTTGGATTGGCGATTAAAGATGAACCAACTGTAGTCTTTCCTCTAAATTTAAGCGGAAGTCGTCAACAAATTAGGGAACGCTCAGCAAAATATGGGTTTTATCATTTGTATAAAAAGCTAGAAGAGATATAAGTCTCTTCTAGCTTTTTTTAATGGTTAAATGCAGTTTTATGTAATGGAAAATAAAAAATCGAATAAATGTTCGATTTTTGTTGGCAAATTGAATTGAAAATAGGTATAATAAGATTAGCAATTCAGTTAAGGAGGAATTTTGAATGAGTGATCGTCAAGCGGCATTAGATATGGCGTTAAAACAAATAGAGAAGCAATTCGGTAAAGGTTCAATTATGAAATTAGGAGAACAAGCGGAGCGTAGAATTTCTACAATTTCAAGTGGTTCTTTAGCACTTGATGTGGCACTAGGGGTAGGCGGATACCCACGTGGCCGTATTATTGAAATTTACGGACCTGAAAGTTCAGGTAAAACAACAGTTTCATTACATGCAATCGCTGAAGTACAGCGTCAAGGTGGACAAGCAGCGTTTATTGATGCGGAGCATGCAATGGATCCTGTATATGCACAAAAATTAGGCGTTAACATAGATGAATTACTATTATCACAGCCTGATACAGGGGAGCAAGGACTAGAAATCGCAGAAGCACTTGTACGAAGTGGCGCGGTTGACATTATCGTAATTGACTCTGTAGCAGCTCTTGTACCGAAAGCAGAGATCGAAGGAGACATGGGTGACTCACACGTAGGTTTACAAGCACGTTTAATGTCACAAGCACTTCGTAAGCTTTCAGGTGCAATCAATAAATCAAAAACAATCGCAATCTTTATCAACCAAATTCGTGAAAAAGTTGGGGTTATGTTCGGAAATCAACTACAAGTTGCTTAATCAAAGTAATGTACTTGAGTCTTTATTTGTCTTCTTCGACTAAGTCTTTATAAGGGATTTCTTATAGGGAGAGATTAAAGTGGCAGTGACAATTGGAAATAGAACTTATCGAAACATAGAACAATGGCAAGTGGATTTTATTGTGACACATGCGGATAGAAAATTGAAAGATATAGGTAAAGAAATTAATCTTGATGAAAGGCGAGTAGGTGAAATATTAAAGTTACTCGGAATTAAAAGAACCAGACATAGAAAGATTTACTTGCCTAAAACCGCAGAAGTTGAACAAGAATTGAAAAATCCATATTTATCACATGTTGAAATTGCTATTAAGTATGGCGTATCCGATACATGTGTTGCTAAAAGGAGAAAAGAGCTTAATGTAAAGGTCAGAAAGAAAAATTATGATACTTTATTGGAACAAAAGGTTGAACAGATGTTGTTAAGTTTAGATCTGGCGTTCATTAAGCAAAAAAGAATCGATAAGTGGTCTATTGATTTCTACTTAGGTAGAAAATATTGTTTAGATGTCCATGGGAAATGGGCACACTCACTCAAAAAAATAAAAGAACGAGATAAAAGAAAACTTTTATTTATGGAAGAGGGCTGCTATAAATATCTTGTTATACATGAGGAAAAGTTAGCAAATAAAGAAAAAGTCTTGCAAAAGATTAAGGAGTTTACCATGGGTTTCCCTTGCTAGTGATAGCATGTTAAAAAACCTTGTGAACCTTATTGCCTAAGGGTGTAACTATCCATATAGTTGCTAACGGTGAAGCCCACCATTATTTAGGGTAATACCGTGCCAAGCTCCATAGTGATATGGGGAAGGTGTAGAGACTACCGAAAAGGACTTTTAGTTAACTGAGTAGGGTACGGCAGATGATAGGCTACTGCTGGAAGTGCAAGGCTCTCTGTAAAGAGATGAAGAGATAGTCCGGACTATAGAGATGGAAAATCTATAGATAGTGCCAGAAACAACTCCAGGTGGTCGTGCGTTGAAATTCTATTCAACAGTTCGTCTTGAAGTACGTCGTGCTGAGCAATTAAAACAAGGTAACGACATCGTTGGTAATAAAACGAAAGTAAAAGTAGTGAAAAATAAAGTAGCACCACCATTCCGTGTTGCTGAAGTTGATATTATGTACGGAGAAGGTATTTCAAGAGAAGGTGAAATCTTAGATATGGCTTCTGAACTTGATATCGTTCAAAAGAGTGGTGCTTGGTACTCGTATAATGAAGAACGTTTAGGACAAGGTCGTGAAAATTCAAAACAATTCTTAAAAGAGAATACGGATTTAAGAGAAGAAATTGCCTTCTTTGTTCGTGATCATCACGGAATTGGTGAAGACTCAGGTGTGGAAGACACGGAAGATTCAACTCTTCAAGATTAAAAAATAAAAGACACGGTCCCGTGTCTTTTATTTTTTTACCTTCTATTAAAATCGTGTATATCGCAGTAGTTAAAAAATTTTTTTGACTCAAACGGGATGTGTAAAGAGGGATATTCATATGTTTTAAGGGAATAAAATGGTATTTACTAAGGTTTTCCAGGATAATATGCTATCAATTTTTCAAATTCAGATAACATTCAGGACTGAAGGTAAAGAAAGTAAAAGTAGACAACGCTTGACAATGAAAATTCCGATAGATACAATGAGAATGTATATTTTTTCTTATATACGATATACTCTTCTCAAGAAGAGAAGTAATATTCGGAGTAAGGTTTAAATCTTGCCGAAATAATAATATGACATTTTAATTGTGAAATGAAGAAAGTCCCTTAAAAAAGCGGGACGACGGTCTTTGCTGTATGTTGTAATTCAATGTACATGCCGACAGTCTTTTTTCATTCATAGCAAGGGGAGGTGAAATCATGACGAGTACAGTTTGGATACTCATCTCCATTTTGCTTGCAACAGTCGGTGCAGTTGTTGGCTTTTTTGTTCGAAAGTCTATTGCTGAAGCGAAGATTAATGGTGCGGCTAATGAAGCGAGACGTATTTTAGACGAAGCGAATCGTGATGCTGAAGCACTTAAGAAAGAAGCGCTTTTAGAAGCAAAGGATGAAATTCATACACTTCGTACAGAAGCTGAATTAGAAATTCGTGACCGTAGAAGCGAATTACAAAAACAAGAAAATCGTTTAATGCAAAAAGAAGAGAACCTTGATCGTAAAGACGAAACGCTCGATAAACGCGAGCAGCAGTTAGAGAAGAAAGAGGATTCTCTTGTAGCGAGACAACAACAGATTGAAGAGTTGGAAAGCAAAGTGGGAGAGTTAGTTCAAAAGCAACAAACAGAATTAGAGCGCATTTCCAATCTGACACGCGAACAAGCGAAAGCAATTATTCTTGGTAAAGTAGAAAGTGAAGTTTCTCATGAAATCGCTGTTATGGTAAAAGAAAGTGAAGTTCGCGCGAAAGAAGAAGCGGATAAGAAAGCAAAAGAGATTTTATCTCTTGCAATGCAAAGATGTGCAGCTGATCATGTTGCTGAAACAACCGTTTCGGTTGTAAATCTTCCAAATGACGAAATGAAGGGACGTATTATCGGGCGTGAAGGTCGTAATATTCGTACGTTAGAAACGTTAACGGGTATTGACTTAATTATCGATGATACACCAGAGGCAGTAATCCTTTCTGGATTCGACCCAATTCGTCGTGAAACAGCTCGTATCGCTCTTGATAAACTAGTACAGGACGGACGTATTCACCCAGCGCGTATTGAAGAGATGGTCGAAAAATCAAGACGTGAAGTGGACGAGTATATTCGCGAAGTCGGAGAGCAAACAACGTTTGAAGTGGGTGTTCACGGATTACATCCAGATTTAATTAAGATTTTAGGTCGTTTGAAATACCGTACAAGTTACGGACAAAACGTCTTAAAACACTCTATGGAAGTTGCATATTTAACGGGACTTATGGCAGCAGAGCTTGGTGAGGATGAAAAACTAGCAAGACGTGCAGGTCTATTACATGATATCGGGAAAGCTATTGATCATGAAGTAGAAGGTAGTCACGTTGAAATTGGTGTTGAACTCGCGACGAAATATAAAGAGCATCCTGTAGTTATAAACAGTATTGCATCTCACCATGGTGACACAGAACCAACTTCTATCATTGCAGTTTTAGTTGCAGCAGCAGATGCATTATCAGCTGCAAGACCGGGAGCTCGTAGTGAAACGCTTGAAAACTACATTCGTCGTCTTGAAAAGTTAGAAGAGATTTCAGAGTCTTATGAAGGCGTTGAAAAATCATTCGCAATTCAAGCAGGACGTGAAGTTCGTATTCTGGTAAAACCAGATACAATCGATGACTTAGAAGCTCATCGTTTAGCTCGTGATATTCGAAAACGTATTGAAAATGAACTGGATTACCCAGGACATATTAAAGTAACTGTTATTCGTGAAACACGTGCAGTGGAATACGCAAAATAAAGTGGTGAAACACCACTTTATTTTTTTGTGTTGGAATTGGATAAAATAAAGAAAATCAAGTGAAACAAACTTATAATAAATTTGTTGTAAGGAAATTGCTTGAAGTTATAGTAATAAAAAATGTAGTACATAGAAAGGGTAAGACATATGAGAATATTATTTGTTGGGGATGTAGTAGGATCTCCTGGTAGAAGTATGATTCAACAATACGTACCGGCGTTAAAGAAAAAATATACACCTACAGTAACAATCATTAATGGAGAAAATGCAGCAGGTGGGCGTGGTATTACAGAAAAAATTTATCGAAACTTTTTAGAGTGCGGCGCACAAGCGGTTACACTTGGAAACCATGCTTGGGATAATCGTGAGGTATTTGAATTTATTGATGATGCAAAATATCTTGCAAGACCAGCTAACTTCCCAGAAGGAACACCGGGAAAAGGTCTTATATTTGTGAATTGTAATGGAACAGAAGTTGCAGTTATTAACTTACAAGGGCGTACGTTCCTTCCTCCGATTGATTGTCCATTTCGAAAAGTGGATGAATTAATTAACATTGCGAAAAAACGTACGAATATTATCTTTGTTGATTTTCATGCGGAAACTACAAGTGAAAAACAAGCGCTCGGTTGGTATGTAGATGGTCGTGCTACAGCGGTAGTAGGTACACATACTCATGTACCTACAGCAGATAATCGTATTTTACCAAGCGGAACAGCATACATTACAGATGTTGGTATGACAGGCCCGTATGACGGAATTTTAGGTATGGATAGAGAAGCGGTCTTGAAGAAGTTTTTAACAAACTTACCGGTAAGATTTGAAGTGACGAATGGTAGAACACAATTAAGTGCAGTGCTAATTGATGTGGATCCAAATACAGGAAAAGCAAAGAAAATTGAGCGCATTTTAATTAATGACGATCAACCATTTTTTGAGTAAATCTCCGTAAAGATTTAGATAAGTTATTATATTTTAATTTTTTAGAAAAATTACGAAAATTTAGCAGGAATACGCGCCATTCCTCGTGAATATAAGTTAAAGTGATATAATTGCTAATACTTTTTAAAGAAACGAGGAGGAAACGCGGAATGGAAATATTAAAAGTTAAAGCAACGTCGGTCCCTAATTCTGTAGCTGGTGCACTTGCAGGTGTTATTCGCGAACGCGGAACAGCAGAAATTCAAGCTATTGGTGCAGGTGCATTGAACCAAGCGGTAAAGGCAGTAGCAATTGCAAGAGGGTTTGTAGCGCCTAGTGGTTTGGATTTGATTTGTATCCCAGCGTTTACAGATATTATGATTGATGGGGAAGAGCGTACAGCAATAAAATTAATTGTAGAACCTCGTTAAGTTTAAACAACCTGTTTGCAGTATGCAAACAGGTTATTTTTATAGTGGAGGAATGAAAATGAAAATTTTTGATGCTCATTGTGATGTACTCTTACAGTTATGGATTGCAAAGGGGAAAAAGAATTTTAAAAATGATTCACAATTACATATTACATTTGAACAATTAAAGAAAAGAAAAGGAAGTATACAATGTTTTGCTATATATGTGCCAGAAACAGTAGCATATGAAAAACGTTTTGAAGCGGCATTACAAATGATAGATATTTTTTATAATGAAATTTTATCGCTACCAGGTGTGAAGTTGATCCGAACGAAAGCTGATATAAGTATGTTAAAACAGGACGAGATTGGAGCTCTTTTAACATTAGAAGGATGCGAAGCAATTGGAAAAGAAGCGATGAAATTACGTTTGTTTTATCAATTAGGTGTACGTTCCTTTGGATTAACATGGAACTATGCGAATTTGTTAGCTGATGGGGCGCTAGAGACACGTGGAGCAGGCTTAACTACTTTCGGTAGACAAGTTGTACAAGAACTTAATACGTTACATGTATGGACCGATCTGTCCCATTTAAATGAGAGAAGTTTTTGGGATGTGATAGAAATTGCAAATAATCCTATTGCATCTCACTCAAATTGCTATAAACTGTGTGACCATCCACGTAATTTAAATGAGGAACAAATTCAATTCCTTATAAAGCGAAATGGCATGATTGGTGTCACTTTTGTACCTCAGTTTCTTACAAATGAAAAACAAGCGAATATTACAGATATAATAAAACATATCGATTATATTTGTTCGCTAGGTGGAGAAAACAACATAGGGTTTGGTTCAGATTTTGATGGGATTTTAGAAACAGTTGTAAATGTATCGGTGTATGAAGATTATGAAAATGTAATTAATGAACTATATAAACACTATGCTGCATCAACTGTAGAACGATTTTTGTATGATAACTTTGTTGAACATATAAGTTTTTAAGTGTTTTGTTTTAAAAATTCAGAAAAATTAAAATAAATCCAATTGATATTATTGCTTTTTTTAGGACCTAATACTAGAATGAAAAACGAAATAGCTTTATACTTAAGATTCAGGGAAATCAGAAGAGGCATAATTTGCGTCCGTTGTAGTTTATTTGCATAAAAAATGCTAAACTAATACTGTAAAAAAATACACTACAATGAATGCAGCCAAAAGGGGTGTAGGAGATGATTAGTCAACTTTCATGGAAAGTTGGAGGCCAACAAGGTGAAGGAATTGAAAGTACAGGGGAAATCTTCTGTATAGCATTAAACCGATTAGGATATTACCTATACGGTTACCGCCACTTCTCATCACGTATAAAAGGCGGCCATACAAATAATAAAATTCGCGTAAGTACAACAGAAGTACGTGCGATCTCAGATGACTTAGATATTTTAATTGCTTTTGATCAAGAAACAATTGATTTTAACTTCCACGAACTACGTCCAGGCGGAATTGTCGTTGCGGATGCGAAATTTAATCCAACAATACCTGACAATACAGATGTAAATTTATATGTGATACCGTTTACAGATATTGCTTCAGAATTAGGTACATCATTAATGAAAAACATGGTTGCTGTTGGAGCATCAAGTGCGGTATTAGGTTTAGACGAAACAGCTTATTTGGATGTTGTTGAAGAAATCTTTGGTCGTAAAGGAGAGCAAGTCGTTCAAAAGAATATGGACGCAATTAAACGTGGCTCTCAATATATGAAAGAATTGCTAGGTGAGAAAGTAAACATGATGCAGCTTGAAAAAGCTGATGGTAAGAAACGCATGTTTATGATTGGAAACGATGCAATCGCATTTGGTGCGGTAGCTGGTGGCGCTCGTTTTATGTCAGCATATCCAATCACACCTGCATCTGAAATTATGGAATACTTAATTAAAAAATTGCCTAAAGTCGGCGGAACAGTAATCCAAACTGAGGATGAAATCGCAGCTTGTACAATGGCAATTGGCGCAAACTATGCTGGTGTTCGTACATTAACAGCATCTGCAGGGCCTGGTCTTTCTTTAATGATGGAAGCGATTGGGTTAGCAGGTATTACAGAAACACCGCTAGTAATTGTTGATACGCAACGTGGTGGTCCAAGTACGGGGTTACCAACGAAACAAGAGCAGTCTGATTTAATGGCGATGATTTACGGTACGCATGGTGAAATTCCAAAAATCGTAATGGCGCCAAGTACAGTGGAAGAAGCTTTCTATGATATTGTAGAAGCGTTTAACTTAGCTGAAGAATATCAAGTGCCTGTTATTTTCTTAACAGATTTACAGCTTTCTTTAGGTAAACAAACCGTAGAACCGCTTACGTTAGATAAAGTGGAAATTCGTCGCGGTAAGCTGGATTTAGAAGCAGAATTACCAGAACGTGAAAATAAAGCATACTTCAAGCGTTATGAAGTAACAGAAGATGGCGTTTCACCACGTGTTTTACCTGGTATGAAAAATGGTATTCACCATGTTACAGGTGTAGAACATGATGAAACTGGTAAACCATCTGAATCGGCAATAAACCGTAAAGATCAAATGGACAAACGTTTCCGTAAAATGGAGAACTTGAAGTTTAATACCCCTGTTTATAAAAATGTTAAGCATGAGGAAGCAGATGTATTGCTTGTTGGATTTAATTCAACTCGTGGTGCGATCGAAGAGGCAATGGAGCGTTTAGAACAAGAGGGTATGAAAGTAAACCATGCTCAAATCCGTTTAATTCACCCGTTCCCGAAAGCTGAAATCGATCCACTTGTGAAAAATGCAAAACGTGTTGTAGTTGTAGAAAACAACGCGACTGGTCAGCTTGCTAACATTATGAAAATGAATCTTGGTAGTGGTGAGAAAATTTCTAGTCTTTTAAAATATGATGGAAACCCATTCTTGCCAAAAGAGATTTACAACGAATGCAAAAAAGGGGTTGTATTAAATGGCAACATTTAAGGACTTTCGTAACAGTGTAAAACCAAACTGGTGCCCAGGTTGCGGAGACTTTTCGGTGCAAGCTGCAATTCAGCGTGCGGCAGCTAACGTTGGCTTAAATCCAGATGAACTTGCTGTTGTTTCTGGTATTGGTTGTTCAGGTCGTATATCAGGTTATATTAATTCATATGGTGTGCATAGTATTCATGGACGTGCCCTTCCGATTGCACAAGGTGTGAAAATGGCAAATCGTGATTTAACAGTTATCGCATCAGGTGGTGACGGTGATGGATTTGCGATTGGTATGGGACATACAATCCATTCTATTCGTAGAAACATTGACATTACGTATATAGTAATGGATAACCAAATTTACGGATTAACAAAAGGCCAAACTTCACCACGTAGTGAAGCTGGATTTAAAACGAAAAGTACACCACAAGGTTCGATTGAACCATCATTAAATGTTATGGAAATGGCATTAACAGCTGGTGCAACATTTGTGGCGCAAAGCTTTTCAAGTGATTTAAAAGAATTAACGCAAATTATTGAAGCTGGTATTAACCATAAAGGGTTCTCATTAATTAATGTATTTAGTCCATGTGTTACTTATAATAAAGTAAATACGTACGATTGGTTCAAAGAGAACTTAACGAAACTAAGTACAGTAGAGGGATATGATCCATCTAATCGCATGATGGCTATGCAAACATTAATGGAAAATAACGGATTAGTAACAGGTTTAATTTATCAAAATACTGCGCAACCATCATATCAAGAACTTGTAAAAGGCTATAGTGAAAAGCCATTAGTACAAGCTGATTTAAATATGGATCAGAAAATGTTTGATGAGCTTGTTGCTGAATTTATGTAACGATTAGAAGGTTGCCATTTGGCAACCTTTTTTTACTGAATAAAAAATATAGGATAGCTTTGTTTACTTAGAAAATTCAGAATGGTAAAATAATATAAGGATCGTTGTATGGAAATGGCAAGTTCATTGCTTATGAAATGTAAGATAAGGCAGGTCCTATTCCTTGTCAAAATTGGCTAAACGCTTCATACTATGGTAATGTGTATAGGGATAAAGCAATATGCTTTTGGGTAGGACAAGATGAAATAATAAAAAGGGAATGTCTATTTGTGTGGGGAAGACTTCATTCTTACGGATGATTAGATCGATTACTCAAGTTTCAAAGGACAAGTTATCTCTCAATCAAGCTATCTAACCATTTTTAAGGTGGGTCTAAGCGCATTAAAATAGACTACAGAGTGTGTATAGTTAAGGGTGAAAGGAGATTACCGATGAACGAGCAACAACGATTAGCAAGTCAACAAGCAAATTCCTCTACGAAAAAAGAAGAGAAAGATTATAGCAAATACTTTGAAAGCGTATATCAACCACCTTCCTTAAAAGATGCCAAAAAGCGTGGAAAAGAAGAAGTTAAAATTGAACGGGATTTTGGCTTACCTGAAGAGTTTCGTAATTTTGGTGCAGGAAGAAAGTTTTATATTCGTACATATGGGTGTCAAATGAATGAGCATGATACGGAAGTAATGGCAGGTATTTTCACAACACTTGGATATGAACCGACATTTTCAACTGAAGATGCAGATGTAGTTTTATTAAACACTTGTGCAATTCGTGAAAACGCTGAAAATAAAGTGTTTGGTGAACTTGGTCATTTAAAATCATTAAAACGTAGAAATCCGGACCTTTTAATTGGTGTATGTGGTTGTATGTCTCAAGAGGAATCTGTTGTAAATAAAATCATGCAAAAAAATCAGCATGTAGATATGGTATTTGGCACGCATAATATTCATAGATTACCGTACATTCTAAAAGATGCAATGTTCTCGAAGGAGACGGTAGTTGAAGTTTGGTCAAAAGAAGGAGACGTAATTGAAAACCTTCCGAAAGTACGTCGTGGCGATATTAAAGCTTGGGTAAATATTATGTATGGCTGTGATAAATTCTGTACATATTGTATTGTACCGTATACACGCGGAAAAGAGCGAAGCAGGCGTCCAGAAGATATTATTCAAGAGATTCGTCATTTAGCTGCGAATGGTTATAAAGAAATTACGCTACTTGGACAGAACGTAAATGCATATGGTAAAGACTTTGAAGATTTAGAATACGGTCTTGGCGATTTAATGGACGAACTTCGTAAAGTTGATATTGCCCGTATTCGTTTTACAACGAGTCATCCACGTGATTTCGATGACCACTTAATTGAAGTGCTTGGAAAAGGTGGAAATCTAGTGGAACATATTCACTTACCAGTTCAATCTGGAAGCACAGATATGTTGAAAATTATGGCACGTAAATATTCACGTGAACATTATTTAGAACTTGTAAGAAAAATTAAAGAAACAATTCCAAGCGCAGTATTAACAACTGATATTATCGTCGGTTTCCCAAATGAAACAGATGAGCAATTTGAAGAAACGATGTCGTTATATCGTGAAGTAGGATTTGATACTGCATTTACATTTATTTATTCCCCGCGAGAAGGTACACCAGCTGCAAAAATGAAAGATAATGTGCCTATGGAAGTAAAGAAAGAACGACTACAACGATTAAACACACTCGTAAATGGGTTGGCAGTTGAAAAAAATAATCGTTATAAAGGTCAAGTTGTAGAAGTGTTAGTTGATGGGGAAAGTAAAAATAATCCGGAAGTACTTGCAGGTTATACTCGTACGAATAAACTTGTAAACTTCGTCGCTTCAAAATCTTTAATTGGTCAGCTTGTGAAAGTAAAAATAACGGAAGCAAAAACTTGGTCTCTTAACGGGGAATTAGTTGAGGAACCGATTGAGGTGAAATAATAGATGAAAGTATATACGAAAGACGAAATTGTAGAGCAAGCGAAAGAATTAGCGAAAATGATTTCTGAAACAGAAGAAGTTGATTTTTTTAAGAAAGCAGAGGCGCAAATTCATAAAAATGAAAATGTAAAGCACGCAATTGATGAAATTAAAGCATTGCAAAAACAAGCAGTTAACTTGCAACATTACGGGAAGTGGGAAGCTTTGAAAAAAGTAGAAGCTGAAATTGATGCACTTCAAGATAAGTTAGACAATATTCCAGTTGTGCAGGAGTTTAAATCTTCACAAACATATGTAAATGACTTACTACAGTTAGTTGCGAGTACCATTTCTAATAATGTTACAGATGAAATATTAGTTTCAACTGGCGGCGATGTACTTAAGGGTGAAACTGGTGCGGCGGTAGAAAGTAAAAAAGGAAATTGTGGTTGTTAAAGAGATGTCATATTGACATCTCTTTTTTTTTAGTGGATTAAACGTAAGTTCTTCCCAAAAAAAGAATGACACATTCCGCTATTGTCACGCATATGATTAAGTGAATAGTGATTGAGGAGGGTTACGAATGTCCGAATTTAGAGAGATTATTACAAAAGCAGTGGTTGGAAAAGGACGTAAGTATACAAAGTCAACGCATACATGTGAATCGAATAATGAGCCAACAAGTATTTTAGGGTGCTGGGTAATTAACCACTCGTACGAAGCGAGAAAGAATGGAAAACATGTAGAAATTGAAGGTTTCTATGATGTGAACACTTGGTATTCGTTTGATGGCAATACAAAGACTGAAGTTGTAACAGAACGTGTGAACTACACTGACGAAGTAAGCATTGGTTATCGTGATAAGAACTTCTCTGGTGACGATTTAGAAATTATTGCTCGTGTCATTCAACCGCCAAATTGTTTAGAAGCTCTTGTATCGCCAAATGGGAATAAAATTGTTGTAACTGTAGAACGTGAATTTGTAACAGAAGTAGTTGGAGAAACAAAAATTTGTGTAAGTGTAAATCCTGAAGGTTGTGTAGAATCAGATGAGGATTTCCAAGTCGATGATGATGAGTTTGAAGAATTAGATCCGAACTTTATCGTTGACGCAGAAGAAGAGTAATAGAAAGCTAGGGAGAAGTTCTTCCTAGCTTTTTACTTTACATAAGTGGTGCTGAATGAACATGAATCTTTATGAAATATGTTATAATGAAGAAAGACTCCTGAAATAGGAGAGATGGATGTCCGTGAAGTGTGACATATTTAAAGTGAAACTTTAATCAGTGGGGGGATCCCCACTGATTATTAGTTGAACCAATCGGGATTTTACGGGCAGTTGATCTCCCACCTAACTTCTTTGTTCCAGCCGATTTTTGAGGTGGGAATCTTACTGCCCGTTAATGCGGGATGAATATAGATTATTATGTAAAAATTATGGAGGAAAGACATGACGCAATATACGCCTATGATACAGCAATACTTAAAGGTTAAGGCAGACTATCAAGATGCCTTTTTATTTTTCCGATTAGGTGATTTTTATGAAATGTTCTTTGAAGATGCGGTTAAAGCAGCTCATGAACTTGAAATTACATTAACGAGCCGAGATGGTGGTAGTAGTGATCGTATACCGATGTGCGGTGTACCGCATCATGCAGCTAAAAATTATATTGAACAACTTGTTGAAAAAGGATATAAAGTAGCTGTTTGTGAGCAAGTGGAAGATCCAAAAACAGCTAAAGGTGTAGTACGTCGTGAAGTAGTACAACTAATTACGCCAGGAACGATGATGGAAGGGCGTACAATAGACGAGAAAGAGAATAACTTTTTAGCAGCATTAACACATTTCGAAGATGGATCTTATGCGCTAGCTTGTAATGACTTAACGACTGGACAAAATACAGTGACGTTGTTAACAGGTTCAGTAGAAGATATTTTATTAGAGGTGTATGCAACTGGTTCGAAAGAAATTGTTGTAGATTCTACATTTTCAAAAGATGAATTAAATAAATTAACTGAAACATTAAAAATGACGATTTCGTATGAAGATGCAACAACGATTCCGGAAGGGTTAGAACATCTTGTGAAAAATGTTTCACAAGCAAAGTTACTTAAAGCGATTGGACGCTTATTTAACTATGTGATAAGAACACAAAAACGTTCGTTAGATCATTTGCAACCAGTAGAAATTTATTATACAAATCAATTTATGAAAATTGATGTGCACTCAAAACGTAATTTAGAGTTAACTGAGACTCTTCGTACGAAAGAAAAAACAGGCTCACTATTATGGCTATTAGATAAAACGAAAACAGCTATGGGTGGCCGTATGTTAAAACAGTGGATGGAACGTCCGCTTATCCAGAAAGAGAAAGTGGAAGAACGTTTAGAAATGGTAGAAACATTTGTAAATGATTACTTCTTACGTGAAGATTTAAAAGAAAAGCTAAAAGAAGTATATGATTTAGAGCGTTTAGCAGGGAAAGTTGCATTTGGTAATGTAAATGCACGGGACTTATTACAGTTAAGACGTTCTTTACTTCAAGTACCAGCTATTTTAGAAGCGATTAGTCTTTTAGATAATGCTTATGCAGCAAGGTTAATTCAAGGTGCGGATCCATGTGAGAGCTTAACTGAATTACTAGGAAGAAGTATTCAGGAAAACCCACCACTTTCTATTAAAGATGGAGATATTATTAAAGGCGGTTATAATGACAAGCTTGATCAATATCGTTACGTGAGCAAAAATGGGAAAACGTGGATCGCGGAGCTTGAAAAACGAGAGCGTGATATTACAGGGGTTAAATCATTAAAAATTGGATACAACCGTATTTTCGGCTACTACATTGAAGTGACGAAGGCGAATCTTGCAGCGCTTCCAGAAGGGCGCTATGAGCGAAAACAGACGCTTGCTAATGCTGAGCGTTTCATTACAGATGAACTGAAAGAAAAAGAAACGTTAATTTTAGAAGCAGAAGAGAAAATTGTACAACTGGAATATGATTTATTTACAGCACTTCGTGAAGAAGTAAAAGTATTCATTCCGAAATTACAACATTTAGCGAAAGTAATTAGTGAATTAGATGTACTACAAAGCTTTGCGACTGTAAGTGAAGAAGAGCAGTTTGTAAAACCTGTGCTAACAACGAAGCGTGAAATCTTTATTAAAGATGGTCGCCATCCTGTCGTTGAAAAAGTATTGAACGGGAAATTGTATGTACCAAATGATTGTATTATGCCAGAGAAGATGGATGTCTTTTTAATTACAGGACCGAACATGTCTGGTAAAAGTACGTATATGAGACAATTAGCACTTGTTACTGTTATGTCACAAATTGGTTGTTTCGTACCAGCGACAGAAGCTGTATTACCTGTATTCGATCAAATCTTTACGAGAATTGGTGCAGCGGATGATTTAATTTCAGGTCAAAGTACATTTATGGTTGAAATGTTAGAAGCGAAAAATGCGATTGCAAATGCGTCAGAAAGAAGTTTAATTTTATTTGATGAAATTGGACGCGGTACATCAACGTATGATGGTATGGCGCTTGCACAAGCAATCATTGAACATATTCATGACCAAATTGGTGCAAAAACATTATTCTCTACGCATTATCATGAATTAACGGTGCTAGAAGAAAGTTTAGATCAACTGAAAAATGTACATGTTTCAGCTATTGAAGAGAATGGAAAAGTAGTCTTCCTTCATAAAATTCAAGATGGAGCAGCCGATAAAAGTTACGGAATTCACGTTGCGCAACTTGCTGAGCTTCCAGATAGCTTAATCGCTCGTGCAAAAGAAGTGTTAGCGCAACTAGAAGGACAAGAAGAAATTATTATTCCAAAGCGTGTAGAAGTAAAGGTACAAGAAGTTGTTCCAGAACCTGTAGTTGTAAAAGAAGAATTGGCAGAAATACAAGAAAAGAAAGAAGAGACTGAAGAAGAGTCACAACTATCTTTCTTTGGAGGAGACCAATCTTCAAAAAAACAAGACAAGCCTGTGCTTGATCAAAAAGAAAGCGCAGTACTTGCGCAAATTAAAAAAATTGATTTACTAGATATGACGCCTTTAGAAGCGATGAACGAACTGTATCGCTTACAGAAAAAGTTAAAGAAAGGATGAGTAAGTAGATGGGAAAAATTCGCAAACTCGATGACCAACTCTCTAACTTAATTGCGGCAGGGGAAGTAGTAGAGCGCCCTGCCTCAGTCGTAAAAGAACTTGTGGAAAATTCTATCGATGCGAATAGTACATCTATTGAAATCCACTTAGAAGAAGCTGGTTTATCAAAAATTCGCATCATTGATAATGGAGATGGCATTGCCGAAGAAGATTGTATCGTCGCCTTTGAACGACATGCGACGAGCAAAATTAAAGATGAAAACGATCTGTTCCGTATAAGAACGCTCGGATTCCGCGGTGAGGCATTGCCAAGTATTGCCTCAGTTAGTGAATTGGAATTAATCACTAGCACAGGTGAGGCGCCGGGTACCCACCTTATCATTAAAGGTGGAGACATTATAAAACAAGAAAAAACAGCGAGCCGAAAAGGAACGGATATTACAGTACAAAACTTATTCTTTAATACACCAGCGCGTCTTAAATATATGAAAACAATTCATACAGAGCTTGGGAATATTACAGATATCGTGTATCGTATTGCAATGTCACATCCAGAAGTATCGTTAAGACTGTTTCATAATGAAAAGAAATTGCTTCATACATCCGGAAATGGTGATGTAAGGCAAGTACTTGCATCAATTTATAGCATTCAAGTTGCGAAGAAGCTTATTCCAATTGAAGCTGAATCTTTAGATTTCACAATTAAAGGGTATGTAACATTACCAGAAGTAACGCGAGCGTCTCGTAACTATATGTCAACGATCGTAAATGGCCGTTACGTGCGAAATTTCGTATTAATGAAAGCAGTTCAGCAAGGATACCATACATTACTGCCAGTTGGACGATATCCAATCGGCTTCTTATCGATTGAAATGGACCCAATGCTTGTTGATGTTAACGTACATCCAGCAAAATTAGAAGTTCGATTTAGTAAAGAACAAGAATTGCTAAAGCTTATCGAAGAAACATTGCAAGCTGTATTTAAAAAAATACAGCTCATTCCAGATGCAGGCGTAACAACGAAGAAAAAAGAAAAAGACGAAAGTGTGCAAGAACAGTTCCAGTTTGAGCATACAAAGCCGAAAGAACCACAGATGCCAAACATCGTTTTACCGACTGACATGGATGAAAAACAAGAAGAACGAACAACTGTGAAACAACCAGCGCAGCTTTGGCAACCGGCGAAGCGAGAATGGCAACCACCACAGTCGCTCGTAAGAGAAGAGCAAAGTTGGCAGCCATCCTCTAAACCGATAATCGAAGAACCGATTCGAGAAGAGAAATCGTGGAACAGTAACGATGACGACTTTGAATTAGAGGAATTGGAAGAAGAGGTCGGGGAAATAAAAGAGATTGAAATGAACGGTAACGATTTACCACCGCTTTATCCAATTGGACAAATGCACGGAACATATATTTTCGCTCAAAATGATAATGGGTTATATATGATTGATCAACATGCCGCACAGGAACGTATTAATTATGAGTACTTCCGTGATAAAGTAGGACGAGTAGCGCAAGAAGTACAAGAACTACTTGTACCGTACCGTATTGACCTATCTCTTACTGAATTTTTACGTGTCGAAGAGCAACTAGAAGAACTTAAAAAAGTCGGCCTATTTTTGGAACAATTCGGCCATCAATCTTTTATTGTTCGCTCGCATCCAACGTGGTTCCCGAAAGGACAAGAAACAGAAATCATTGATGAGATGATGGAGCAAGTTGTTAAACTAAAAAAAGTTGATATTAAAAAGTTGCGTGAAGAAGCAGCCATTATGATGAGCTGTAAAGCATCTATCAAGGCAAATCAATATTTAACGAACGATCAAATATTTGCTTTACTTGAAGAACTTCGTACAACAACAAATCCATACACATGCCCGCACGGGAGACCGATTCTTGTACATCATTCTACTTATGAGTTGGAGAAGATGTTTAAGAGGGTTATGTAGGGATACTAAAATTAGATATTAAAAGGGAGCAACAGTAAATGTTGCTCCCTTTTAATATGTAGAGTTAATTGTTAAACGAAAATAAGGTGGATTGATTTTACAGTTTATTTCTAGACTAAGTAAGCTTTAATTTATCTATGTATAAAAAAGCGCCGTATATCAGCACTTTTTAAAGGTACGTAAATTGTATAATAAAGATTTCTACATTATTAAACATATAACTATGCATGGCCAAATATTGATTCTTATTTGGTTAATTGTTATAAGGATCTATAGGATTATTTGTTTTTATTATTATTATTATTAATTTTTTCAGTATATAAAACCTGCTCTTTATAATGCTTTTTAATTGGGAAGTTATGTGTACCTGTGCCGTTCTTGAATTTTTTATCAATGGGGTTCTTTAGAGGGACTGTTGTAGTTTCAGTAAATTCATATGGGTAATTTATTTTAGATTTATCTTCAAACATGAAAATGCCTCCTTTTTAGGATTTCCTGAATTCTTTACTATAACATGATATGCATATAGAGTTTTTTTGGACTAGTTATTTATATAGGTTAGAACAATTTAATTACATAACTACTGAAATATTTTAAAGGAAAACAATTTGAGAGAGGTATTGTAATGATAGCCGTTCACTATTATTGTTGTTTAAGTTATCGTGGTGTGTTTGAAATTCTGAAAGGACGTAGCATATTGGTCTATCTAATAACCATTATGTGGTGAGTTTTTTTATTTATCGGTGAAACAAACAATGCATATATATTCGTTATAGATTGTTTTTATAATGTAATATATATATAGTTTTCCTGATAATATAATGCGGAATATTATAGTGTTATTAGGTTATTAGGAACACTTAATGTTGTTTCACAACTGAAAGGGAATTGAAAAAGAACTGAAACTTTTCTCATAAAAATTCAATCTTACTTGAAAAATGAAAGGAAAATGAAATTTTCCAAAAGAAATTCTTTGTTAAGATAAAAAGCATACATAAAAAAAGTATTGACATATCTTAAAAGTGTGTTTTCAAGATATAGTGGGGGAAAAGATGAGAATAGAAAAACAATTAATAAAAAAGATGTATTATGAAACATTCCTAATGGAGAATGAAACAAAACCACCTCTTGACGTACTTGGGGAAGTTTATGTAAACGAAGAAAAACATGAAATTTCCGATGGGTCTTATATTCGTTTTGCACAAGGTGAATTTTATTATCACCATCAAGATTTTGAATCAGCTATTTTCAAATGGGAGAAAGTTGGCAACGAACTAGCACCATGGGCACAAAAAAACATTGCGGATGCTTACTTTGAACTAAACCGACTATCAGTTGCTGAAGAGGTTTATACTTCCATTACTACTGATAACAAAATATTGATGACTGAAATTGGACTGCAATTACTTTCTCTTTACATCGAGCAAAATAATTTTGACTCAGCTTTCGCTGTAATTAAAGAGGCGGTTTCTTTAAATCCCGATTATCCGAATGTCACCAAAATTGCCCGTTCTTTTTATGAAGAACAGCAAGATTTTGATAGTGCAGTAGAGCTTGCTGTGAATGAGCTGGTTCGAACAGAATCTTATCCTTGGTTTGAGGTGCTAAAAGGGTATATCGATAAAGGATTTACTAAAAATATTTCACCAGACTATTTTCATGAAGTATTAGTTACATTAAATCATGTAGATCAAGTGCAATTTACACAAATTGTATCATCACTTTGGAACAGTTATAAAAATGAACAAAATTACTTATTATGGCTTAACACAATAAATGAGTTTTTCTTACATATCGAAATACATTCGTCCGATATATGGGACAAAATTTCTTCTCTTTACGAAGAAACGTATTTTGAATTAATTCAAGGCCAATATACGCTTAGACAATTACATGATATCATTCCAAATCTGTTAACAAATTGGTTAAAGGTAGTCAATTCTTCTTATGCTGTATTTCCATCAGCAGCTGTATTGGCATGGGATGAGATTTTCCCTTCCAAAATAGATGCAGCAAATATAAAAAATGCAGAAAACCTACTGTTGTATTCTATTAATCATGTGGATGGCTTAGAGTATAGTTTACATCTTTTTGAATCTATTACACAGTGGGCACAAAAGCATGATATAGAAATGGGTCACCGATTTAGATGGTTAGTTAGCGAACTTGCAGATTTAAGAACAAATCGTATTTTAGTAACGGGCACTTCAGGAAATGGAAAAACTGCATTTATTAACTCTATAGTAGGAGAAAATATATTAGAAAACTCAATTTCAAATGTAGTGGTTTTAAAAAATGATGCTCATACAGAAATTAACGCTATAACAGACTCAGCAATTACAACAACTGAGAATTTCTCTGATTACCATGATATGATGTCTTTACACCACCAAACGTATAGAGATAGAGCGTGTGTTGAATTTAAACTACCATGCAAATTTTTAAGTGAAAATAAACTTACATTTGTAGTTACACCTGGCTTTAATAGAAATAACGATACTAGAGATGAGATATTTGAATACCTGAATTCTGTAGACGAATTATTGTTCGTATTGAATGCGGATTCACCTTTTACTGACAAAGAACGTGACATTCTATTAAGTATTCAAGAACATACACCAAATCTACAAATTCATTTCTTATTAAATAAAATCGATAACATTTACAGTGAAGCAGAAGTAAAAAGAGTTTTACATGATACGCAAGCGAGAATAAACGCGTATTTCCCGCAAGCGAGACTTTTCCCTTACTCTTCGTTATATACAAGTAATCAACAACTAAATGATTTAACTGAGTTTATTCGTTTTAACTTTAACTATAAAAATATCGATGCAGATCGTACTGAAAAGCTATTGTTTTTCATTCGAAAAACAATTACATACCTTTTAGATAAACGCGTTGAGAAGGAAAACAATCTAGTGGATGCTATGAATTGGAATGAAGATATGTTAGTTAAATTAAATGGTAGTATTAATAATCTTACTGCTTTTGAGAGGGAAAAAATTCATATCATTACACAATCGTATCGTACAATGAAAACAGAAATTACGAATGGTCTTACTGAACATATTCCGAAGCTACTGCAGAGTTGTTCTGATTTAATCAGTGAAGAAAGCGATTTTGGAAACATTGAAATGGAACTAAATACAGCAATGAACGAAAGAGTACACAAATATTTAGAACAAACTGTATTACCTAACTTTGCTCGTTCTATGCAAAATTGGATTGAAACTTCTAATAATGAGTTACTTCAAAGTCAATCGCACTTAGAAGAACTCAGTGAAGGACTTAATTCTTTATTTGGAGAAAATCGAATACAATTAGAATGTGACTTTAAAGTGCTTGATGACTGGCGCAGAGATACTGATAGAATGACGACTAGAATACAAATGGAAGAAGTAAATATTTTACGCCGATTTACGCCAGCGCAATTTTTACTGAAAAGTGCCGGTAAATTATTTGGGGTTCTTCCAAAGAATAGATCTATGCTATATAACAAATATAAACAGTATATAGAAAATGAAGATTATACAGAAGTAACGGCTTCTATTATGAAGAAATTTTTCTTGCAATTTGATCTGTTTGAAAATACACAAGAGCGGGATATTAATATGTTCTTTAGAAATCCATTTAACTCCTTGAAACAAGCTGTAGAAAATACGCAGTTAGAAATACAAGAAAAACAAGAGATATTACATAAAATGAAATCAAATCCTGAAGTGTATCATGATTCTATAACGCTCTTTGAATTGAGATTACGTCAATGTGAAGTAATCTTAAATATAGGTGAGTATAATGCCTATACAGATTTAAATTTAGAAACAAGCATAGAATAAACGTAAAACAACTCCAAAAGTGGATTTTGGAGTTGTTTTTTTGTTTATATCCGTTGTTATAAGAGGGGAAAAAGGGAGCAACCGTAATGAGTTGCTCCTTTCGCATATATAGATTATTTTTCAGTTTCTTTAATTTTAGTTTTTACTTCGCCAGTTTTAATTTTATTACTTTCTGAGAAACGTAATAAATCGCCTTCAATAATTTTGTCAGACATACGTAATTCATTTTGTGCACGGTTAATGAGTGCTTGAGCTTCTTTTTTTGGTAAATCTACAATTTCACCTGTTATGCGGTCATAAAAAGTGTTGTTTTTGTATGCATATTTGTCTGTAACGAAGCTACCATCACGTAAAACAACAAATCCTGTATATTCATCTGAAAACATATCGTGACCAAAACGGATATCGTTCGTAGTATCAATCCCTAATAAATTTAGAATAGTAGGTTTCACATCAATTTGTCCCGTAGGCTTTGAAATCGTTTGACCTTTTGTTTGTCCAGGGATATGAATATATAAAGGTGTACGTTGTAAATGTAAAGTATCAAATTCTGTTATTTGATCTTTTTCTAAAAACTGCGCCATTGCACGGTTATGTTTTTCAGAAATGCCATAATGATCACCGTATAATACAATAATAGAATCATCATAAAGCCCTTCGGCCTTTAAACGCTCAATAAAGTTTTTAATGGATTCATCTAAGTAACGTGATGTTACGATGTAACGATCAAATACGCCATTACCAGAGTTATATGGTTCAATGAATTTTGTGTCTTCATCATACGTAAATGGATAATGGTTTGTTAAAGTAAGGAAACGAGCGTAAAATGGTTGATCAATCGTTTTTAACATATCTACTGATTGATCAAAGTATTCTATATCTTTTAATCCCCAATTTAAATTTGTTTCGGGCGTGATTTTGTAATCAAGTTCATTATAGTAACGATCATAACCAAGAGCTGAGTACATAATGTTACGATTCCAAAATGTTGCGTTATTCGCATGGAATACAGAAGTGAAATAACCTTGTTCACGTAAAATTTCTGGAGTTGCAGTATAATCATTGTTTCCGTGTGTGAAGAATACAGCTCCACGGTTTAATGGATACAACGATGTATCTATTAGAAATTCAGAATCGGATGTTTTTCCTTGTCCAGTTTGGTGGAAAAAGTTATCAAAGTAATAGCTTTCATTTATGAATTCATTCAAGAAAGGTGTAACTTCTTGACCATTGACGGATGCTCCTATTAAAAAGGTTTGCAAGGATTCAAGAGTAACGACAATTACATTTTTTCCTTTCGCTGCGCCAAACATATTAGGATTTGGTTCACTTTGGGTTGCTTTTACGTAGTTTTCAGTTTCTTGTAATTTACTACTATCAGCGAGTGCCTTTTGTGATCCTGCTTTTGCTTGCAGCGTTAAATCATATATTTGGTGAGTGTATAGTCCTAAATTTTTGACAAGCATTACTCGGTCGAAGGATCTCGTTAATAATTCAGGGCGTTCTTTTTCTGCAAGATGCAGATTTGCAGAAAATACAGCAATTGTTAAGGCGAAATATAGTAAGCGTGTAGAATGTGTTACACGTTCTGTTTTAAAGACCAATGTCTTCTTTTTTAATAAAATAAAGAAGAAAATAATGTCTACGAATGCGAGTATAATTTTGTAGTTCAATATTTCTATAATACTACCGCCTAATTGGCCAAAGTTTGATGTTTGTCCAAGTACTGGTAACGTAACGAAATCACTATAAAAATCATAGAACATTACATTTCCGACAAGTACGATCGTTAATAAGAAATTAATACATAGCGCTATATAATTTCGCTTTTCACCAGTTGCAAATAATGCTAATCCAACAAATGCTAACGATGCAGCGAGAGGACTAATAAACAAAATAAGCTCTTGTGTAGAAGACTCAATTTTTAAATCAAAACTGAATCGCGTAATAAGATATGTTTTTAACCATACTGCTAAAGCAATTATGATAACAAAGCTTATATTTTGCATTTGTAAATTTATTTTATTCTTCATTTTTACACCTTCTTTATAAAATTTATTTAACTAAGGTTATATGTTATATTTTTATAACTATTATAGTAGGGTGAACCATTTAAATGATGTTTTCTAATGGTAATAATTTGCAGTGTTCCTATACATACAATGGGGAATTTAAATGCGAAGCAGAAAAAGTCATATTTGTAGTGAAAGTGACTTATAGACATCCTAACATATTAAACACTATGATGATGTTACAAAATATCGAACAAATGAAAGTGAAAAGGAATAGACGCTTTTTAAACTATTGACATTCAATGAGTTGGAATTTGAATAAAAGGTGAGTTTAAAGTAAACGGTTATATGAAAAACTACATTCTACATAGAATGTAGTTTTTCATATATCCCGTAAAATCATGCTTCTTTGTAGGATAATCATTTCATTAAGTAAAGTGGTGGTGAAACGTAAAACGTTTGACTAGTAGTGTAATGAAAGAGTTCACATATCAGATAAATATTTTCCAACATATAGACCACTTGCAGCTGCTTGAGATAATGAATGAGTAACACCTGAACAATCTCCAACTAAAAATAGCCCATTCATACTTGTTTCAAAATGGTTATTGATTTTTATCGTAGGGGCATAGAACTTTCCATCTATTCCATATAATAAAGTATCTTTATCGATAGGTTCTTGGATAAAATGTTCTAAGCGTAATAAAAATTCTTTGAGTCCGTCAATATATAATGGAGGAATTTCTTTATGCAAATCTCCATAATCTCCGTGTAGTGTAGGTTGTATACGATTATGTTTCATATCTTTTTCCATTGTAGGTTGTTTCTTTAATAAGTCCTCTAAGCGCTGTATAACAATCCGATCTCGTCCTTGATTAATGCCTTTAATAATTGAGTTTGCATATATATTGGCGTCTTTAAGAGTTGGGAAATAGCGCGGGATAAACAAAGTGAAATTTAAGTTAGGAGTGCCAGTTCCTTGCTCTCGAAAATTTTGACCGTCAGGCATAACTAAACCTTCTTCGTACTTTCGAATAATGCGTCCTTTTGGATTCATACAGTAAGTAGTTGCTGTGAAATTTTCACCTTGATAAGAAAGTTTCGTTTCAAAAGTATCTTTTAATATAGAACGTAATTGATGTTCTTTCATTTCTACTCTAATCCCTAAGTCTACACGTGTTTGTTCCTGAGAAATATTTAGAGAAGTGCACATTTCTTTTAACCAATCTGCCCCAGAGCGCCCCGTTGCAAATACGAGTTGCTTAGATTGAACTGTTCCTTGATTTGTAGTTATATTAAAATGATCTTTCTGTTTCATAATATGCTCTACATCTATATGAAATTGGATATTTATTTTCGTAAGTAAAAATTCATAGAGTTGCTGAAAAATGGTACTGGAAATTGTAGTACCAAGATGCCTTACTTCTGTTGTTAACATTTGTAAACCACAAGTTGCAGCTTTCTTAGTGAGATTTACATTTTCTGTAGAATATTTTGAAACTGAATTTCCACCAAACTGACATAGAATTTCATCTACTTCAGCCATGAGTTGCATAAAACCTTCTTTACCTACTTTTTGTTCGAGTTCTCCTCCAAATCCATTTGTATAATTAAATTTTCCTTCAGACTTTCCTAAGCCACCAAAACCGAAATATTTATCACATATGTTACAGTCACACGTTTTTCCTTGATCTAAAGGACAATTTCGATGTTCTAGCGGTTTACCTTTATCAAGAATTAAAATGTTTTTGTTACTTTTGGCTAATGAATAAGCCATAAAAATGCTACTTACTCCAGCGCCGATAATTGTAACATCATACATATTCTTTCACCTGCTAACGAATAGTTTGTTTACTATTTTCCTAGTGTATAACACTTTTATGAAGTTAAGAAATAGCTTTTATGAATAAAGAAAAAGTTTTTGAACTTTATACTTTTTCAATTTCTCTAAGTGGTGGATGAAGTATAAATGTTTTTATTTGAACGGAGATATCGTTTTAAATAATCACTTTTTCATATGATTCATAAAAGTCTACATATAAAAAGAACGGACCTTTTCAGTAAAAAGGTCTGTTCATCATTTGAAAAAGTTGTTAAGTGCATAAATTAGAAGGGAAGTATAGTTTTATTTAGCGAAGGCATGGTTACCGATTACTGCTACTGTTTGACGTGTCGTAATCCATTTGTCTGTTGATGTTTTTGGGTTGTAGAAATAAAGCCAATCAGAATGTATTCCCTTTGTGGAGATAGCCTCTTCTACAGCCATTTTTGCTTCAGCGCTTGCAGGCTGATTAATTCTTCCATCTGTAACAGGAGTAAATGCATATCCGTATTTAATAGGTTCATAAATAACGCCTGTTATTGTATTTGGGAACCCTTTTGCATTTACTCGATTTAGGATAACTTTTGCTACAGCTACTTTTCCTTTATATGATTCGCCACCAGCTTCAGCGGTAACTAAGCGTGTCATTAAGTCTTTTTCTTTTTCGGAAATACTGGAATTAATTTTCAAATGTTGCCCTGTATAAAGCTTGTTACCGATTGTGTTGTTAATTTGTTTTATAGATTGAACGGTTACGTTGTAGCGCTTTGCTATCGTTTCTAATGAATCTCCCGGTTGTACTTGGTAAATAATTTGTCCAGAAGTGTTCGTAGTTTTTTCGTTTTGATGAACTGTAACCTCATTTGATTTCATAGATCCTGGAATATGTAACTGTTCTCCAATAAAAGCTTGATCGTTTCCTTTATTATTCGCTTGTTTAATGGCTTGTATGGAAACTCCATATTGTTTACTAATGCCCCAAAGTGTATCATTCTTTTTTACTGTATGAATGGTGGAAGCTTCAGCTGTACTTTGATTACATACGAATGTAAGTGCTACTGCAGATAAAGGAATTATATGTTTTAGTTTTAATAATTTCATTGTAAATCCTCCTAATAAAGTAAGGTATAACTGTTGCATAATGTAATTCAGAATATGGGAATATAAATATTTTAATGTAAGTATATTAGCACATATAAAATAAATAATCATTATAAGTTTTTTATTTACATCCATATAGGATTCAAATATGAAATATTGCATATGAAAATACATTGAAGTTCATATTGCTGCTTACTATAATTTATTTAGTAGAAAGGTAATATGTTATAGAAATGAAATCATTATAGATTAATATAACGATTATTAATTGTTATGAATTAGGAGGATTTATGTAATGAAAATGTTTCAAAGAGTAGGTGTTTCAGCTGTGATCGTCTCAACATTTTTAGGAATAGGGGACAGTGTTAATATTGTAACTGCTGATTCTATAGAACAGCAGAGTAAATTAGGGATAGAACAAGAAACAGATAAACAAATCATTGTAAAATTCAGTGCAGATTTGAAATTACCATATGAAGATGGTATTGAAAAACAGATACAATCTGAAACGAACGATAAAGTATTAGAAGATTTTTTGGCAGAATATCCAGATGTAACATTTACTCGTCTATTCACATCTGTAAGTCCGGAAGAAATACAAAATCTTGAAGTGAAAGCACCTAATAATGTATCTACAAGCCTATTAAACTACTATATTCTTCAAACCAAAAATGATGGGCGTGAAGAAACACTAGTAGATAAGTTAAAAGCATCTTCTTTAATAGAAGATGTGTATATGAAGAAACAAGAAAAAATAATACCGCCTGAAGTGAAACAATTAAGTGTATCTCTTACTCCTAATAATAATCCTAGATTTAATAAACAAGGTTATCTTGAAGCAGCACCATACGGTATTAATGCACCCTTCGCCTGGGGCGTTCAAGGCGGTAATGGAAATGATGTAACCTTTGTTGATATGGAATATGGTTGGTTATTAAATCATGAGGATTTAGTACATCGAAATATTGAATTGATGTCTGGAAGAAATATAGATCAACATGTCGGTCATGGGACGTCTGTACTAGGAATTGTATCATCTGAAGATAATGAAGTAGGGAATATTGGGATTGCACCAAAAGCGAAAGCAAAAGTGATTTCTCAAATAAGAGATAACGGACAGTATAATACAGCTGATGCAATATTAAGTGCTGTAAATCATTTAGAAGCTGGGGATGTTTTATTATTAGAGGCACAAGCTTCTTTTGATGGATATGGTGATAAATATTTACCTGTTGAAGTACAACCAGATATCTTTGATGCAATTCGTGCGGGTACAGATAAGGGTGTTGTAATTATAGAGGCTGGAGCAAATGGTTGGAATGATTTAGATCAATTTAAAGATAGAAATGGTAAACAAGTTTTAAATCGTAATAGTAAAGATTTTAAAGATTCGGGTGCAATTATGGTAGGAGCGGGTTCTTCATCTTTCCCTCATGAACGTATGTGGTTTTCGAATTATGGAAGCCGTATTGATGTGTATGGCTGGGGAGAAAACGTAGATACAACTACAGCTGAGCAAAGTAGAAGTGCTGTAAATCTTTATACATCCAGCTTTAGTGGCACGTCTAGTGCTTCGCCTATTATTGCTGGAGCAGCGACTTTAGTACAAAGTATTGCTAAAGAAAATGTAGGACAACCATATAGACCAAGTGAATTGAGAACGATATTAAGTAACCATAACACTGGAACGAAGTCTAAAGATCCATATTCAGATAAAATTGGTGTTTTACCGGATTTGAAGTCTATCCTAGTAAATTTAGGGTATGAACGAAGAGAACTAAACGGTGGGAATGAGTTACAAGTAACAGAAAATGAACCAAATAATGAACCTAAACAGGCAAATAAAATTAACTTTCATACACCAATGAAAGGGACACTACATAATCGTGATAACGTAGATGTATTTACTTTCCAAATTGACTCGCCAGAAACTATTAATATCTCTCTACTAAATGAAAAAAATATTGGAATGACATGGGTACTTCATCATGAATCGGATGTAAATAACTATGTAGCATATGGTGAAAATGAAGGAAATGTAGTTAAAGGAACCTATAATGCAAAGCCAGGTAAATATTATTTATATGTCTATAAGTATGAGAATAAAGATGGTTCATATGTATTAAATATAAAATAATCGAAAGGAACTTCAGATGAAGTTCCTTTCGATTATTTTAATTCAGGATACGTGAATGTTTTTTTACTTTATCTCGCAATTTGTCGGCAGTAAGAATTCCACCTCGTATTCGTCCGATTAGTTAAACGTTACTTCTATGCAATATTTCATATTTATGAAATGTCATTTATTTTTTACTCACCAGATTATATTATATTCAATAAGTTTGATGTAAAACAGAAAAGGGAGGAATAATAATGAACAATAAGAAGTTTATTTTGAAGTTATTCATATGTAGTATGGTACTTAGCGCCTTTGTATTTGCTTTCAATGATAAGAAAACCGTTGCAGCTAGCTCTATTAATGAGCTTGAAAATTGGTCTAGATGGATGAAACCTATAAATGATGACATACCGTTAGCACGAATTTCAATTCCAGGAACACATGATAGTGGAACGTTCAAGTTGCAAAATCCGATAAAGCAAGTGTGGGGAATGACGCAAGAATATGATTTTCGTTATCAAATGGATCATGGAGCTAGAATTTTTGATATAAGAGGGCGTTTAACAGATGATAATACGATAGTTCTTCATCATGGGCCATTATATCTTTATGTAACACTGCACGAATTTATAAACGAAGCGAAACAATTTTTAAAAGATAATCCAAGTGAAACGATTATTATGTCTTTAAAAAAAGAGTATGAGGATATGAAAGGGGCGGAAAGCTCATTTAGTAGTACGTTTGAGAAAAATTATTTTCGTGATCCAATCTTTTTAAAAACAGAAGGGAATATAAAGCTTGGAGATGCTCGTGGGAAAATTGTATTACTAAAAAGATATAGTGGTAGTAATGAATCTGGGGGATATAATAATTTCTATTGGCCAGACAATGAGACGTTTACCTCAACTATAAATCAAAATGTAAATGTAACAGTACAAGATAAATATAAAGTGAGTTATGATGAGAAAATAAACGCTATTAAAGATACATTAAATGAAACGATTAACAATAGTGAAGATGTTAATCATCTATATATTAATTTTACAAGCTTGTCTTCTGGTGGTACAGCATGGAATAGTCCATATTATTATGCGTCCTACATAAATCCTGAAATTGCAAATTATATGAAGCAAAAGAATCCTACGAGAGTGGGCTGGATAATACAAGATTATATAAATGAAAAATGGTCACCATTACTTTATCAAGAAGTTATAAGAGCGAATAAGTCACTTGTAAAATAGTAAATATGGTCATAGTAAGAAGCGGTGAAATACGTCGCTTCTTATTGAAAATACAGTTTATCTTGTAAATGGAACAATTTTCGAGCTATCGCAATCAATGTTTCATTATGAAAAGACGAAACTTTTAAATCGGATTAATTTTAAGTGAAAAATGAATACAAATAACCTTTTGAAAAAGCGACTGATCTAAGTGATTAGTTGCTTTTTATTTTGAAGTGGATGAGCAAAAAAACATAAAAGTGGTTGGTCCGTTTTTTACAAACATCCATTATGATAAGAGAAGAAAGGTAGTATTTTTTGATGCTTTAAAGAGAAAGTTTTTCATTGAAGTTTTTAATTAAAATAGACTGGCCTTAGAGAGGTGAAAATACAATGAGTTTTGCAATTTCACTAGTAGTTATTATTGTAATTGTATCGCTGTTTGGGACCGTACTAGTTGCACGAAATGTGGAGGAGAATTACGGCAAGTCTACAAAGAGAAATGTGAAAAACTTATCGACTATCTATATTATCCTTCTTTTCGTTCTACTTGTTGGGGTAACGTGGTATGCGGTAGTGATTTAATAACTTTTTAAAGGAACACATTCATATTGTGTATGATGGAGGAGTAGCACTTTGATAAAAAATGAGCGCCACGTTTTAATTGTTTTTCCGCATCCAGATGATGAATCATATTGCGTGGCTGGAACAATTTTAGCTTATGCTCAGCAGAATGTTCCTCTTACGTATGTTTGTTTAACGCTTGGCGAAATGGGGAGAGCGATGGGAAACCCTCCTTTTGCAACACGTGAATCATTATATGCTACAAGAGAGAAAGAACTAAAGAGCGCAACTAATATTTTAGGGATTAAAGATTTACGTATGATGGGATATCGTGATAAGACGCTTGAATTTGAAACTCCTGGAGAATTAAGAAGTGTAATACAAAATTGTGTGGAAGAATTGAATCCTTCGTTAGTCATTTCTTTTTATCCGGGATATGCAGTTCATCCAGATCATAATGCAACAGGAGAAGCAGTAGCCAGGGCGTTAGCTAATATTCCGGAAAATAAGAGGCCAACATTTTATGCTGTAGCTTTTTCAAATAATCATGAAGCAGAAATAGGGCCACCAAGTTTTAAAAATGGAGTAAAAGAATATGTTCCCAAAAAGTTGGACGCATTGCAAGCACATGCATCACAATTTGCGACTAAGGTAGCGGAACTGAAAAGAGAGTATGAAGATGGTGTTCCGGAAACAGTCGAGTGGTTAGAGAGAGAACCGTTTTGGATATACCCGTTCAAAGATAAAAATAAGTGATGCTATAGCTGAAGGTGATGAATATGTATTTTGAATATAAGAATCGAAAGGTTTTTTATAATATAGAAGGATCGGGTCCCGTCATATTGTTTTTACACGGTCTTGGAGGAAACGCAAATAATTGGTTATATCAAAGGCGATATTTCAAGGGGAATTGGACAGTGATTTCAATAGATTTACCTGGGCATGGGAAATCTGAAGGACTAGAAATTAACTTTAAAGAATACGCAAATGTTTTGTATGAGTTATGCAATTATTTAAAGCTACAAAAAGTAGTCATTTGTGGTCTTTCAAAAGGGGCTAGAGTAGGAATTGATTTTGCTATACAATATCCAAGCTTTGTTTCTAGCTTAATTGTTGTAAATGCATTTCCTTATTTGGAACTAAAGGATCGTAAAGAGCGACTTGAAGTATATGATTTACTTAGCTTACAGGATAACGGAAAAACATGGGCGGATACATTATTGAAGGCGATGGGAGTAGCAGATAATGAAGGGATTGTCCGGGGATTTTATCAATCTTTACAGTCTATTAACCCATTGCATATTCAAAGATTATTTGCTGAATTAGTTGATTATGATCAGAGACCGTTTCTTGCAAATATTTCATATCCTGTTTTAATAATAAGAGGGGGAAATGATGATTTTGTCCCTGAGAAATATGTAAGAGAGTTTGAAATACATTTAAAAAATACGACTTTCATTGAGTTTGAAAATAGTGGACATTTACCTTATTTAGAGTAGCCAACTAGCTTTAATATGACGGTAGAAACATTTTTAAATCATGTGCTTAATTAATACGATTGTTACAGTGAATACTGTTATTAATAAGTAAAGGATAGTTCGTTTTGAGAGGAGGGAACTAGATGGAATGGAAACCAAATCGTGCAGATAAGACACCTGTATATAAACAAATTGCTGATTATATTGAAAGGGGTATTTCTTCAGGTGAATTTCCTTCTGATAGCAAGTTACCTTCTGAGCGTATGCTAGCAAAGGAATTACAAGTGAACCGGAGCACAATAGTAGCTGCATATGAAGAGTTAAAATCACTTGGAGTAGTAGAACGGCAAAAAGGAAGCGGAACTCGGGTGAATACAGACATATGGGGTGTGTCACATAAACGAATACCGAACTGGGGGAGGTACGTTGAGGATGGATCGTTCTTACCTAACGTACCACTTGTTCAACAAATTCGAACGGAAACACAAAAAGATGACTTAATTAATTTAGCGAGTGGAGAATTGTCACCAGAATTAATTCCGAGCGATAGATTTCGAACGATTTTGTCGGAGAAAACATTTATGGAAAACCTCGGTTATGACCATCCACTTGGAAATGAGATGTTGAGAAAAACAATTGCAGTACATGTTCAGCAATACAAACAAATTGAATCAGAATCAAGCTCGATTCTGATTACATCTGGAGCACAACAGGCACTTAATCTTATCGTTCAATGCTTATTAAAACCGGGCGATGCCATTGCAATTGAAGATCCTTCGTATTGTTTCTCGCTTCCCATGTTTAAATCGGCCGGTTTAAATATATTCCATTTACCTGTTGATGAGCATGGAATGAATCCAGATGACTTAATCGATTTGCACAAAAAGCATCGTATTCGTATGGTGTTTTTGAATCCGGATTATCAAAATCCGACCGGTACTGTGCTTTCATTAGCGAGGCGTAAAAAGATTTTAGAACTGTCTTCTGAATTCGGTATACCGATTGTAGAGGATGATCCATATAGTTTAACTTCTTTTAATGGAGAAGTGAATCCAACATTAAAATCAATGGATCAGAATGGGAATGTTCTTTATATAAGTTCATTATCAAAAATTGTTGCGTCAGGATTACGTATTGGCTGGGTAATTGGTCCTACGCGCGTAATAGAACGTTTAGCAGATGCGAAGCAACAAGTTGATTTTGGTCATAGTGTATTTACACAGTGGGTAGCAAATCAATTTTTAGAATCAGAAGATTTTCATACGCATATTACAATGCTTCGTGGACAATTGAAACAAAGAAGAGATGAGTTAATTAGAAAGCTTGAAGAAATATTAGGGGACCGCGTTGAATTTTTTGTTCCAGAGGGTGGAATACATGTATGGTGCAAAGTACAAGGAACGTTTGATGAATATCATTTATTAGGTGAATCTATACGGAATGGTGTAGCATTTGTCCCTGGAAGTGTTTTAGGTTCTAAAAGTGAATATATTCGTTTTACTTTTGGGAGAGTAAATGTAGAACAAATCCAACTTGGAATTACGAGGTTTGCGGAAACGCTAAACGAAATTTCATAATAGTGATGCGTAATATTGGAATGAGGGGAAGAAATGAAGTACGTAACACTTTTACTTCAAGTAGGCGTGCTATATATGTTTAGCTTAGCTGGTACGTGGATTCAGGGAATATTCCATCTATCGATGCCAGGAAGTTTAATAGGAATGTTAATGCTGTTCCTACTCCTTTCTACTCGTATTTTACCATTAAAGTGGTTTGAGTTAGGAGCAGAAAAGTTAATCTTATTTTTACCGTTATTTCTAATTCCTTCGACAACAGGATTAATGGAATATGGATCTTTTCTTTTAAGTAAGGGAAGTATTATATTCCTTTTAGTTGTTGCAAGTACGGTAGTAACATTGATTGTTTCAGGGTATGTAAGTCAATTATTAGTAACATTCAAAAAATAAAATCGACAAGGTGCACGATTCAAATGGTCTTAATACTTATTACTGTAGTCATATATTTAGTTGCGACAAAGCTGTATAAAAAATATACGTTTCCATTTATGTTACCAGTATTAACAGTTACAGCAATTATGATTTGCTTATTTCTGATGTTTGGCATTTCTCATCATGAGTATAAGGAAAATGGTGGGGACGTTCTTTCAGGCTTTTTGAGTCCTGCAATTGTAGCGTTAGCCATACCTCTATTTAAAGAACGAAAGATACTTATGAAAAACTTTTTATCGATACTTATTGGCGTATTGATAGGTATAGTGGCTTTAACGAGTATGAATGTAGTGATTGGTGGGATTTTGAATATAGATAAGGAATTTATACTAACAACTCTTCCGCAATTAGCGACAATGCCAATTGCCATTTCATTAGCGGATCAAATTGGTGGTATTCCAACTATGACTTCTAGTTTTGTAGTTGTTGCAGGAATAACAGGTGCTATTATCGGACCGACAGTACTTAAGTTTTTCCGGATAACAAGTACGATTGGAAAAGGAGTGGGGATGGGCTGCGCATCACATATTATCGGTGTGAGTCGACTCGTGAAGGAAGGCGAGAAAGAAGCGACTATCGGTTCAGTAACGATGATTGTAACAGGAATACTCATTAGTGTATTAATACCTTATGGAACGAAATTTATATTTTAAAAGTTATAATAAGAAGTATAATGCTACTTATTTTAAAATGTATGGAGATGATAAAAGTGACAACATGGTTTATAGTTACATTATTTATTTTTGGTGCCATTAAAGTTCTAGTTTCTAGTATGCCAACTTCTGTTGTAGAATCCATTATTAGTAGATTTGAATTACATCAAAAACTTGATGAAGAACATACGACTGTATCGCTAGATGGAAAGAATATAGAGGGCGAAATGAAACTGCAAGTTATAAATGATTTTAACGAGGCTTTATTTTTAGATAAACATTATTTTCCGCCACAAGGTGAAGGCACGCCGATAATCATTGAAACGAAAAAAGGAAAAAGAGTAATTACGTTATCGATATATAGTTATGAAGAACATGTTGATGTAATAAGGCAATATAAGAAGAAAGTTGTTGCCTATCGTTTACGTTCTAAAAGTCTTCAAACGTTTGCACCATTAGCAGTAACTGAAGAGTATGCTTAAGAAGAGACCTATAATGGTCTCTTTATTTTTGTATCCAATTATATACTTTCCAAATAAAAGAAAGGAACACCATATAACCAAATAAAGAATATGTATGGTTCCAGTCTGCACTATGTATAAATAAACCTAAACCTTCAGCAACTTGTTCAAAAATGCTAGCACAAATACCTATGGAAATAATAAATATAGTTCTAGAAACGGCAGATAATGTTTTTGAAATTTGTATGAAAATGATTGTTAAAATCGGTAGTACAAACAACGTAAAGCCAATGTTAACTGAGAATATGGATGGGAAGGGCCTAACTGGAAAGAAATATATGTGCTTATGGACAAAGAAAGCATCTAAGTAAGTTCCGATAATTGAAGAGAGTAAGATTGTAACTGCTAATGCTAGAAAATTATTCTTCTTCTCGAAGGAGGACATTTTTCTTTGCGAGAATTGCCAGTTCAATTTTTTCGAGTGTTTTGCAGTAGTCTTCTGTAATTTGTCCATTCATATTTTCCTCCTTATCCACTAAGTAATTTACAACTTGCCAGTCCGTAAACCAATCTTCACTTTCAACTTCTTCATGCTTCATATCTCGCCATGCATAGATGAGTGCAGGGCTGTATATACGATATGCGCCACTACGCAACTGGCATTTCTTTATTCGGCGTTTATAAAACTCACGGGAAAAAGATTCATTTACACTTGAAAATAAATGAGGCCAGTAATCTTTCCTTGAGCCTGTATGTGGATGATGCTCGGCCCAATATATGATTTGAGATAAAATATGTGTATCTCGAAATAATAATGAATACAATCTTTTTCCAATTAAGATTCGTTCATGCAAGGAAGTAAAATGTTTCATTGTATCGCCAATTAATAAAGTTTTTTGATTTGTATTATTTTCGTAGAAAGGGAAAAGGATATGATTAAACTGAAAGAAATCAAAGAGTTTAAATCCGATACTATTGAGTACGGTCTTTTGAAAGTGTGCATTTTGAATCACTCTTTTTTCTAAGTAGTTTTGCTCATTAATAATAGTTGCGATTGCTAATGTTTTTTTGTTCCCAGTTTTCCAAAAATCGTTCCACATCGTTTCCATAAATGTAGAAACATTTAGGTGAGGGAGAAGATGAAATAGCTTTTTTGCTTTTTTAACACTTTGTTCATAAAGTAAAAATTGAGGATATACATCTTGAAAAATGAGCCAATTCCCTCTTTCTAAAAAAGAAAAAAATGTAATTTGATCTTTCTCTGATAAAAGTTTCGTATATAAGTCTCCTTTTAAATCAGTCATATTCCAACCACCGTTACGTGATACCATATGCCCAAGTAGTGCCCAATGTATTTCTGGATATCGAATGTAAAATTGGTAGTATGCGCGTGTTCTCGTAACATTATTTTTATTTAGTTGTTCTGTCTGTATTTTTATATTGTTGATGATGAATTGTTCTTCTTTCGTTAATGTATACATGGTGTCAGAATGAATGAGTTTGCTTTTTTGTTTCAATTCATTTTTTACATCAAATAGGGAGAGAGGCAGTGCTTTGGAAGGTCCGTTATATGTATGATTTGAATTGCTTCGGTCCATTCCGTTACCTCCCTTCTTCATAAGTTTAAACGTGATTATTGGCTATGAATCATTCTATTTATCCCGCTATTTGCCGGGCAGTAAGATCCCCACCTCAAAATTCAGTGGAAGCAAAGAAGTTCAGTGGAGGTCGGGCTGCCCGTAAAAGCCCGATTGGTGAGGGCTGATAATCAGTGGGGGATGAACCCCCCCCCACTAAATAAAGTTTCACTTTATTTTATTACAAGTATAAGAAATAAATGAGCGGTGTTTTTTACAAGGAATTTATTTATCATGCAAATAGTATAAAAAATCTTACCGTTATGAAGCGAAAAGAAAAACAGAAACTATGCTTAATAGTTTCTGTTTTTTTATTTTGTCAATTTAATGTAACAAATGACAATTATGATTTGAATCAATTGAAAATAATTCAATAGCTTTTAATAAATACAATTTTTATGAAATGTACAGCAGGAGGAAAAGAAATGCTTAATAAAATAATTTTAATTACTGGTGGTACAGGTTCGTGGGGACATGAACTTATAAAACAATTATTAGAAAAATCACCGAAAGAAATTAGAATTTTTTCAAGGAATGAAACGGTTCAGTTTGAAATGCAGCAACAGTTTATAAATGAAACTAGATTAAAATTTATCATTGGAGATATTCGTGATAAAGACCAACTCGTTTATGCTTGCCAAGATGTACATTATGTATTCCATCTTGCAGCATTAAAACATGTTCCAGTATGTGAGTATTATCCTTATGAAGCTATAAAAACAAATATACATGGTACGCAAAATGTAATTGAAGCATCTATCCAGATGCAAGTTGAGAAAGTTATATATGTTTCAACAGATAAAGCAGCGGATCCATCAAATACGTATGGGATGACAAAAGCAATTGGTGAAAAATTAATGGTTCATGCGAATGTGCAAACGAAGAAAACAAAATTCATTTGTGTTCGTGGAGGAAATGTTTTAGGGACGAGCGGAAGTGTAGTGCCGCTTTTTAAAAAGCAAATTAAGAAGTCTTCACAAATAGGAATTACCGATGTAAATATGACTAGGTTTTTCTTAACGATTGAAGATGCTGTTCGGTTGTTATTTAAAGCAGCATTTGACGGAAGAGGAGGGGAGATCTTTGTCATGAAAATGCCGGCATGTAAAATCACAGATTTAGCAAAGGTGTTGATCGAAGATTCGAAAAAAGAAAACGTGAAGATAAAAGAAGTAGGGATAAGGCCAGGTGAAAAATTAAGTGAAATGCTTTTATCTGAAGTAGAGAGTAAAACAAGTATAAGTTTTGATCAAAATTATTTTGTGGTACTACCGACTATTCCTATAGAGGGACTTCAAGAATATTATGCTAGTTATCCGCTTGTGGATGTGAAGAGTTTTAGTTCTCAACAAGACTTACTTGCAAAAGATGAGGTGAAACAAATGCTATTAAAAGGAGGATTTCTACGATGAAAAAAAATGCAAGCCTTTTAATAACTGGTGCAAATGGTTTCACAGGTCGACATGCTTGCCAATATTTTTTAGAGCAGGGCTTTCATGTAATTCCTATGTTTCAAAACCGTCCACATAGAGAAAACATCGGAAATAGTATTACTTGTGATTTAACTAATAAGAGCGAAGTAATGAAGGTAATGAAACAAATAAAACCAGACTATGTATTGCATTTAGCAGGAAGAAATTCAGTTATAGAATCTTGGACAGCTTCTCTTGAATACATGGAGGTTAATGTAATAGGGACTTTGTATTTATTAGAAGCGATTAAGCAGGAAGCTTCGCATTGTAAAACATTAGTTATAGGATCTGCATTGCAAGCAGATAGTATGAATAACATAAAAGTTTCAAATCCATATAGTTTAAGTAAAACGATGCAAGTCATTATTGCAGAGGCTTGGGGCGGATTAATGGATTCAAATATTATCATTGCAAAGCCCTCAAACTTAATTGGTCCAGGAGAATCGAATGGCATTTGTTCGATTCTCGCAAAAAAAATGATAGATATAGAATCGGATAGAAGTAAAGCGATTATTGAAGTAAACAGTTTGAAAGATAGTAGGGATTTTCTAGATGTACGTGATGCGGTTAAAGCGTATCATGTGTTATTACGTAATGGTATAAATGGGAAACAATATAATATTGGATCAGGAGTGAGACGATCTTTATTAGATGTACTAGAACAATATAAAAGATTAACACAGCTCCATTTTACTATAAAAGAAACAGAGAATAGTGGAAGCAGCTCAAATGAGAGCTTAGTAATAGAGGATATAAAAAAGTTAGGTTGGATCCCAGAAATTCAATTTCATCAATCATTAAAAGATGTACTTGAATATGCGAAGTGCAGTGACATCTGCATGCAATGAAAAATAAAAAAGGGTGTAAGAAGTATATGAATGTGAATGGTTATGAAGCAATAAATAATCAAAATACACTATTTCTTTCGATTGTCGATACGCTGGATTGGAAAGATGAAGAAGCGCATGTTTTGCACATCTATGAGGCGATAAATAAATGTCGAGCATACGTGGAAAAGGTTAATCGGAAAAATCCAGCAGTAGAGACGGGAATTAGGCCTGTAATCCAAGTCTTTACTCAGTGTGAATGTAGTGAGTATGGAAATGATTTTTATGAACTTATCAAAGATCTTTTGCAAGATATAGGATTTGAGTTAAATATTTACAAATAGTAAGTTTACTTACATGTAATAGGTTGATATAAAGCAAGATTTTTAATGATAAAGGTGGATATAAGTTATGAATAAAAAGATTCTCTTTACTGGGGGCGGTACAGCAGGACACGTTATGATTAATATGGTATTGATTCCTAAATTTATGGAAAAAGGATGGAGAGTTGAGTATATTGGATCTCAAAATGGAATTGAAAAGTTATTAGTTCAAAATGTTAAGTACAATAGTATTTCAACGGGGAAACTTCGGAGATATTGGGATTGGGAGAACTTTAAAGATCCTTTTAAAATTATAAAAGGCTGCTTACAAAGTTATAAATTAATTAAGAAAGTGAAGCCAGACGTTATCTTTTCGGCAGGAGGATTTGTTTCAGTTCCTGTAGTTATAGGGGCATGGTTAAATCATGTACCAATCGTAATACGTGAGCCAGACAGTACGTTAGGGTTAGCAAATAAAATAGCATTGCCTTTTGCTACAAAACTATGCACAACATTTCCTCATACAGGGGAGAGTGTAAGTAACGAGAAAAAAGTTTATGTAGGACCAATTGTAAGGGAAGAAATTGAGAGAGGTAACGTATTACGAGGAAGAAGTTATTGTGAATTTCAGCAAGATAAGCCAGTATTGTTAATTATGGGTGGGAGTCAAGGTGCTAAGTGGATAAATGATATGGTAAGGAAAAGTTTAGATACATTATTATTAAGTTTTAATATTGTTCATATGTGTGGTAAAGGAAAGGTGGATTCATCTATTGGCATGGAAGGTTATATGCAATTTGAATATATAGGGGAAGAATTGCCGCATATATTGAATATGGCAAGTGTTGTCGTTTCCAGAGCGGGTTCTACTGCTATTTCTGAATTGTTATTTTTGAAGAAACCGATGTTGCTTATCCCGTTAACTAACGGTTCCAGTAGAGGGGATCAAGTTTTAAATGCTGACTATTTTTCTAGGCAAGGGTATGCGGAAGTTTTACTTCAAGACAGAGCAAGTAATAGTACATTTACACATGCAGTAAACCGGCTATATGCAAATAAGGAGAGATATGTTCAAAACATGAATGGATATAAGAAAACAAATGATGAGGGGATTCATCATTTAATAGATTTAATAAATGAAGTGGTGAAATAATAGAAAGTTAAATAGAAAAACAAAAGGAAAAAAGGTATCTTCTTTCCTTTTGTTTTTCAAATTCATTATTATGTAGCCTATTATATTCTGTATAGAGCTATATACTATAGACGAATACCGTTTTTTAACAGCTTAGTAAATGCATTAGAATAAATAGGTTTACTGTAATAGTAACCTTGAATAAACTGACATTTATTTTTTTGAAGGAAATTCACGTGTTCTTTCGTTTCTACACCTTCAGCGATAACCGACATCTCTAATGTATGTGCTAATGTGATGATTGTTTTAATGATTTCCATTCCATCTTCACACGTTTCAGACATTGTCATAAATTCCCTCGGGATTTTTAAAGTATCGATTGGATATAAAGGTAAGTAAGCAAGCGAAGAATAGCCTGTACCAAAGTCGTCGATTGAAATGTGAATTCCTAAATTTTTTAGTGTACGTAGTTTTATTAATGTTTCTCTTTCATCCATCATTGCAATTCGTTCTGTTAATTCAAGATCGAGAGAACTTGCTGGTAAGCCTGTAGTTGCTAAAGTAGATGAAATAGACTTTACAAAATCTTCTTGTTCAAATTCTTTAGCAGATAAATTTACTCCTATTTTTAAATGAGAATACCCGAGTGCATGCCAACGTTTCATTTGCTCACAAGCTTGTTGTAATGTCCATTTTCCTATTGGAATAATTTGTAGTGTTTCTTCAGCAATAGGAATAAATTCGTATGGAGAAATAACACCTAATTCGGGATGGTTCCATCTGATCAAAGCTTCAGCACCGATAATTTTGTTAGATTCACTGTCAACTTGAGGTTGATATAAAAGGAATAATTCTTCATTTTGAAGTGCGTTTGGTAAATCTTTCTCTAATCGTAATCGTCTTTCGATTTTTTTAGCGATTACATCGTCATAAATAGAGACTGAATTAAGCTCTTTTTCTTTCGCATCATACATTGCGACATTAGCGTTTTTCAAAAGTGTAGAGGCATCGATTCCAGAATGTGGATAAATAGCGATACCAATACTAAGTGATACATTTAATTTTTGTTCATGTATGACAAATGGTTTTTTCATACTTTCAAATAATTCGTTACATAACTGAAATAAGGAATCATGGTCAGTATAGTTTTCAATTAAGATTGTAAATTCATCGCCACCGATTCTTGATACATAAGTATGTGATGGAAGACATGATTGGAATCGCTGTGCCACTTCTTCTAATATGTAATCACCTGACGAATGCCCAAGTGTATCGTTAATTGCTTTAAAGCGGTCTAAATCTAAATATAATAATGCAAACTCACTATTTATTGTTTGAGCATTCTTTATAACTTTTCTTAATTTCTTATGGAAATAGGCTCGATTCCCAATTTTCGTTACAGTATCGTGGAATGCTAAATATTTTATTTCTTCTTGTTGTTTTTTTTGTGCGGTAATATCCTTTACCATAATATAGCTTCCTGAAATTTGTCCATCTATCATAATAGGGACGATGGTAACGTATAAAAAATAAATAAAACCATCTTTATATTGAGAACTAAGTTGTAAGGATGCCGATTTTTGTTGTTTAACTTTTTCTAATGCAGTTAACAGTTTGTGTTTATCTTCATCTAAAATGATCGAGAAACATGTCTCACCGAGTAACTCGTTTGTTGGTGCTCCGAGTAGGACGCTTCCTGCCTTATTTACATTTAAGAATACTCCATTTAAATCAATTGTAAAAATGGGGTCAGGATGATATTCATATAATGATTCGAATTTTTGCTGTTTCTGAGATAGAGCCTCTGACTTATGGACTAAATCAGAAGTCCTTAAAGTAACTTTATCTTCTAGTTGAGCATTAAATGCTTGTAGACGTTTTGTTAGAGTAGCATTTTGCATACCCACAATAGAATGTCGAATAAGTACAAAAACAAAAGCGATACAATTTCCTGTAATGAGAGTGGAAGATGATGTTTGTTCTTTTAACGTAAACCCGATTAGTATTGCGACGGCCAGATAGGGAAATACGACTAAAATCTTTTTCCCTAATCTAGGGTGTACAGTAAAATAATTTTTATTGTTATTATAATCGTCTGAAATGGAAGCAGCTATTGCGATAAGTAATATAGGTACTCTATATAAAAGACGTAATAGCGTTATAGTATCATTTGCTAAATAGCTATATAGGTAGAAATAAATATAGTTAAAAGTTGCAGAACTTATTAATACAAAAATAAAAATATAAATTTTCCGTTTGGAATTAAAAACAGTTGGACGGAAAAAGAGACTAACACTTAGTAGAAGAAATAATAGGTCTGCAATTGGATATAGAAAGGAAAGAAAAATATCTCCCAGTGAAAGGGAAAATATATTTAAATCTGGCTGATTAAATAAATACCATTCTAATGTGAATACGGAAATGAGTACTATGCATAGATCACAAATAAAGAATGCCTTTTCCCATTTGTTGCATTCTTTTAAGATTTTATAGCAGAAAGCGATAAGGCAGAAGAATAGAAAAAACATGTAAAATACATCAGAAACAGTAAAACGATATATTGGAATCTCAAAAAAGTTATCTTGATACGTATATACTATTTTTCCTAATAAAAAACTACCAATTGCTATTGTGATACATATCCAAAAAGGATTTGAACTAACCTTTTTAGAATATATAGAGTAAATTAGTGATACAAATGTAATGGCTTCAATGATGAGTGAAGCGAAGCGTACATTGAAATTTGAAAAATGAGTAGGGAACAGAAAGAAAAACATAAAATAGATTGAATAGCATACTAACGTTGTAATTAATATGCATAGTTGTAAATTTTTATTTAATTTCAATAAAATCACCTTCTTTAATTATGCACTATATTCGTAATATCTATACATAATAATATTACTTAAGGATTGTATCAGATTTCCATATAAAAAGCATGCTAATAAGAAAAGAATTGAAGAGTGTAATACTTCTTAAAATTGAAAAAGTATTGCGTTCAATAATTTTTAGTTTATAAGGAATATAGATAGAATTTGTATATTTAGTCATCCTTTAGATTTTAAAGGTTTTTTAGTGATTTGCAAGCAGAGATGCAACATTACATATAAAATGACAAGGGACTTCCTTCTAGGTTATAAAACGAAAGGGAAGACTTGCTGTTTTATAATCTGAAAATTTATAATTGAAAATCAGTTCTAGAAAGTAATAAGATAAGAAGGTATGATTTTGTGGGTTTGATAGTGTTGCCATTAAAACTATAAAAAGAGGGTGAACTTTTAATGTTATGTCGAATTAAAGATGTAGAAATATACTACGAAATTGTTGGAGAGGGGAAACCAGTCCTTATTATACATGGCTGTGCCCCTGATCATAGGTTAATGCAAAGATGTATGGAATCAGTATTTCAGAAATATGAAGGATATCAAAAAATTTATATTGATTTACCTGGCATGGGAAAATCGAATGTTCCAGATTGGATAAATAGTTCAGACCATATATTAGAAGTACTTATTGCATTTATTGAGGAGATTATTTCTACTGAAAAATTCTTATTGGTAGGAGAATCGTACGGAGGGTATTTGGCTAGAGGGATACTCTCAAAGATGTCTGAGAAGGTGAATGGATTATTGTTAGTATGTCCTGTTGTTGTAGCACAACCAAAAGAAAGACTTTTACCGGATAAACAGGTGCTTGTACGAGACGAGGAGTTTTTAAATACGCTCACTTCTATCGAAAGAGAAGAATTTTGCGATTTGGCAGTGGTAGCAAATGAATATACATATACACGATTCAAAGAAGAAATTAAGCCAGGATTAGATGTTGCTAATTATGAATTTATTGAAAGGTTGCAAAAGAATTACCCTCTTACTATAGATTTTCACCGTAAGAAATATGAGAAACCCGTTCTTTTATTAGCTGGAAGACAAGATATAACGGTAGGGTATCAAGATATTATAGGAATGATTGAAAATTATCCAAGAGCGACATTAGCTGTGTTAGACACGGCAGGACATAATTTGCAAATTGAACAGCCTGAACTATTTGAGAGTTTAGTAGGAGAGTGGATTAGAAGAACAACTTAGCAAAGTGTATAAAGTATATTAAAGGGGAATAAATTAATATTGCGATTACGCCTAAGTTTTTGGATGGGACAGATTAACGTGATGTATAAACAATCTTAAGGAGGAATTATGAGTACATTTATTTACATGGTTAGACATGGTGAATCACTTAAAATAGAGGGGAATGAAAGAACACGTGGATTATCTGAGAAAGGAAATTTAGATACTCATAGAGTAACTGAGATATTAAAAACAGAGGGAATTGATACTTTCATTTCAAGTCCGTATAAGAGAGCTATGTTAACGATAGAAGAGGCAGCTAATTTCTATGAAAAAGAAATAGTAGTATATGAAAATCTTAAAGAGTGTCGATTTGCAAGTGAGGATCAGATTATATTAGACAAAGAGGTGTATCCACTTGTAAAGAAGATGTTCTCTAATCCGGACTTTGCACGAACGGAAGGAGAGTCATATGCGGATTGTCAGAGAAGAGTAGTGAAAGTATTAAAAGAAATCTTAATCGATTTTCAAGGGCGCAAAATTGTAATTGGTACACATGGGCTTGCCATGACATTGATGATGAACTATTTTGATAAGCAATATGGGCTTGAATTTTTAATGAATACAGCAAAACCGGATATATATAAGATGGAATTTAAAGAAGAACAATTAATGAACGTAGAGAGATTATGGAAAGCGGAATAAAATTGGTTGCATGGATTTTGCTGTAAAAGTTACTTTTATAGCAAAATCTTTTTTATTTGAATAGAAAGCATCTTTATCAACTATTTTTAGAATGTTACATCAATAAGTAATTATTCAGTATTTGAATAAATTATGGGAAAATTGGTTTAAGGAAACCATTTTAAATATGACAAAACTCCAAACATTGGATTTATATTCAATAGAAGAAAAAGATGTAGAATTTTGTCTTGTTGTACGTGTTTACTTTTTATTCCGTTACATATAGGCTTTGTGGTGTAAGGGGGAGACATCGCCTTTGCGCTACATTTAGAAGGAGGTCATTGTGATGAAAAAGATGAGAAAATTTGCGGGAGTAGCTTTAGCGGGGACAATTGGATTAAGTGGACTACTTTTTTTAGAACCAAGTATAAGTGCTGCAGAAACATCGCAAGTGCAAGAGGAGAATTTTAATGCGATTCATGTAAAGATGAATCAAAGTGAGCAGTATTTATTGAGTGGTAGAAGTATTGATGTTCTTTCGGGAGATAAAGAAGCAATTCAGTTAAATAAATACACAATTAGTTTTAGTAAACCTGGCGAGTATGTGATTAGGGTAAATGGTTGTGTTTATGACGATATCTATACTTTTACTGTGAGTGAGTAGTATATACTCTTATATTGTGAGATAAAAAAAGAAACACCCTATTTGCGGTGAGAATCGTAAATAGGGTGAATTATTTGTTAGAAAGTTAATGAAAAGAGCAATAGGTATTTAGTTGTGTTTTATATATTTTCATTAATTTGCTCTTTATTTTTGTTATGTAAAGTGTGTAAAAGTGTTTGAAATACTGTAAATGATTGCTGAAAGATTGGACTTTGAATAAAAGTGTATAGAAACGTTACGATGAAAACAGGACCTCCTAGCATATATCCAATAACTAATACAACGCATTCTACTATGATTCTAGCACGGCTAATAGACAGTCCCGTTTTGTCGGAAATAGTAAGCATGAATCCATCGCGAGGTCCAGCACCAATTCCAGCCGCAACATACATACCTCCCCCAATACCTGTGATTGCAAAACCGGAAAATAAGATGAGTAAGTTTATCCATAAATAATGAGTAGCGTTTGGAAGGATATTTGATTGTAAGAAAAAGTCCATAATAGGACCGATAAGCAGTGCATTTAAAAATGTGCCTACGTTTATATATTTTCGATCTACTAGTAAAGAAATGAGAACGAGACATAATCCACATATGACACTCCACGTACCAATGGTCCATCCAAATCTTTGGTAGAGGGCCATATTTAAAACTTCCCAAGGATGCAAACCGAGAAATTTAACTTTGACTGCAAGAGCGTTTCCAAGGCCAAAGAAAATTAATCCTAAGAAAAAAAGAAAATAGCGAAAGAGAGTTAGCCTCATCTTTAAAACCTCCCATATTTTATAATTATGTATGTTACCTGTTACGGTTTTAATGTACAAATATTATGCCTTTTTAGCATTCGTTTAAAATTGTTAACAATGTAAATGAAATATACATCTTCACAGTCAAAACAGTTAAAATATTTCGTTTTAAGGATTATAATGGAGAGAGAAACAGAAAAGGGAGTGAACGAACTTGAAACAAGAACTTATTGAAAGATTTACGAGATATGTAAAAATTGATACCCAATCAAATGAAGAAAGCCATACAGTGCCAACAACACCTGGACAAATTGAATTTGGTAAATTATTAGTTGAAGAGTTAAAAGAAATTGGGTTAACAGAAGTAACGATGGATGACAATGGTTATGTAATGGCAACACTTCCCGCTAATACGGACAAGGATGTGCCTGTAATCGGATTTTTAGCCCATTTAGATACGGCAACAGACTTTACGGGGAAAAACGTAAAACCACAAATTCATGAAAATTTTGATGGTCATGCAATTACGTTAAATGAAGAGCTAAATGTTGTTTTAACACCAGAGCAGTTCCCGGAATTACCATCATATAAAGGACATACGATTATTACAACTGATGGTACAACACTTCTAGGTGCAGATGATAAAGCTGGTCTTACAGAAATTATGGTTGCAATGAACCATTTAATACATAATCCGCAAATTAAGCATGGGAAAATAAGAGTAGCATTTACACCGGATGAAGAAATTGGTCGTGGGCCAGCGCATTTTGATGTAGAAACGTTTGGTGCATCATTCGCTTACACGATGGATGGAGGTCCATTAGGTGGTTTAGAGTATGAAAGTTTTAATGCTGCAGGTGCTAAGTTAACGTTTAACGGAACGAATACACATCCTGGAACAGCGAAAAATAAAATGCGTAACGCAACGAAACTTGCTATGGAGTTTAACGGGCATTTACCAGTAGAAGAGGCGCCAGAATATACAGAAGGCTATGAAGGGTTCTATCATTTACTTTCTTTAAATGGTGATGTTGAGCAAAGTAAAGCGTATTACATTATTCGAGATTTTGATCGTGAAAATTTTGAGACACGTAAAAATAACGTTGAAAATATTGTGAAGCAAATGCAAGAGAAGTATGGGCAAAATGCGGTCGTTTTAGAAATGAATGATCAATATTATAACATGCTTGAAAAAATTGAACCGGTAAGAGAAATTGTTGATATTGCATATGAAGCGATGAAAAGTTTAAATATCGAACCGAACATTCACCCGATTCGCGGTGGAACAGATGGATCACAATTATCATATATGGGATTACCGACGCCAAATATTTTCACTGGTGGTGAAAACTACCACGGTAAATTTGAGTATGTTTCGGTAGATACTATGGAAAAAGCTGTTCAAGTTATTGTAGAAATCGCAAGACGATTTGAAGAACAAGCTTAGACAAGAACCAAGTAGTACGAATGTGCTACTTGGTTCTTTTTAATATAGCACGCGCCACAAATAAAAAGTTGCATAAGATTCCCAATTTGTCCAGTTTGCCGCAAAGTCTTTTATTTCATTTTTAGTCGGTTTATTTTCGGAACATGTAATAAATTTAATTGCATTATGCAGACCAACATCATCAATTGGAAAGGCTGAAGGGAAGCGTAAACAGCGCATTAAAACATAGTGGGCAGTCCACGGTCCTATACCATGGATAGCGGTTAATTGTTTTTCAGCAATTTTTACATCTTGTGTTTGTAGTAACGATTCTTTTGATAGTTTCCCTTCTGTAATAAGCCTCGCAATACCGATTAAATATTCACATTTTCTAGTCGTCATTTTAAATTTTTTAAGATCCTCTACATGTAAATTTGCAATTGTTTCAGGTGATGGGAATATCCTATGTTTTCTATCGTTCCATTTTACGTAACTTCCAAATTGTTCAACTAATCTTCTTTTTAGCGTATAAGCATATGCGAGGTTAATTTGTTGACCGATAATTCCCCAGGAAAGTGCTTCAAATAAATCTGGAATACCTAATGTGCGAAGCCCATAATAATCTTGAATAGGGCCTTGAAGGAGTGGGTCATGTTTAGCTAATGTATAAAAAGGAGCTAAATCGGTAGTGAAATCAAACCACTCTATTACGTAGTTAGCTACAGCATCACATACCCATTTTTCAGAGTTATAGGATTCTCCTAAAAAACGTATTTGAATATTTCCGTCAGTATTTATACTAATTTCAACTAAAGGGTTTACATGTTCAACAGGAATGACTTTATAAATTTTGTTATCTTCAATGTGAAACATACATTCATTGTTAGAACGTGATAGATAGCGTAAGTTTTCTTGGAAATTAAATTCTTTTGGAGCTGCTAAAGTCAATGCGTTATTATATTCTGCTGTCATATGAATTCCACCTGTAATTTTTCTAATGTGAGCAATTCTTTTTTCATTTCTAATCCGCCTCTAAAACCAGTTAGTTTTCCATCTTTTCCTATAACGCGATGGCAAGGAATCGTAATGAGAAGAGGGTTGGCGGCAATAGCAGAAGCAACGGCACGCACAGCTGTAGGTTTTTGAATTCTTTCTGCAATTTCTGAATAAGAATAGGTCTTCCCGTAAGGAATTTCACGTACCGTATTCCAAACGGATAATTGAAAAGCAGTTCCGTAAGCATCGATAGGGAAAGTAAAAGTTTCACGCTTGTTTTCTAAATACTCGATAATTTCTTTCGTATATGTTTGCATGTAATCTGGATTGCAAGTCAATATATGTTGGGGCTTTTTTTTTCTAGCCCATATATTTAGTTCTTCAAAGTTTGCGTCTTGTGATCCAATAAAACAAATTCCATTTTCAGTTGCCGCAATATGAAAGCACCAATTTTTATGTGTAAGTAGCGTCCAATATATAGATTTATTTTTGTAGGAATTCATTATTGTCTCCCTCTTTCATTACGTTCTTTTTTCGATATTCAGTAGGAGTAAATCCAGTTTTCGTTTTAAATAAAGTTGCGAAATACTCTTGGTTTTCTATCCCGACAGCAGTACTAATTTCCTTAACGGATTGCTTTGTATGTGAAAGATATTCCGTCGCTTTCACAATCCTGAATTGCTGTATATATTCCATTGGGCTAATTCCTGTTATTCTTTTGAAAGTGCGTTGTAAATGAAAGGGACTACCGTGGCACATTTCCGCCAGTATGTCGAGAGTTAATGCTTCGTCAAAATGCTTTGCAATATACTCTTTAATTTGTACTACCCACTCTTCATTTGGTAAAGTGATCCCATTTGGTTTACAACGTTTGCACGGACGAAAATTTTCATGCAATGCTTGTTCTGCATGAAGAAAAATTCGTACATTGTTTTGATTCGGTATTCTTGATTTACACGATGGTCGGCAAAAGATACCAGTTGATTTCACAGCATAAAAGAATTTGTTGTCATAGGAAGAATCATTATGAATAATTGCTTGCCAATACTCACTTGTTAACGTAAATCCTTCATTGTGCAAAGAACATCACCTCTGAAATTAGTATAACCTGAATAAAGTGCGTATGTACGTATTCAAAAATGTAAGAGCAAGATTACAAAGATGAAAATATGATTGTTTTTCTATTTTGTGATAGCATGAACTTTGAAAGTGAACAGCAAGAGGAGGATTATAAGTGAAGTTAATTTCATGGAATGTAAATGGTTTACGTGCAGTTATCGCAAAAGGTGGATTTTTAGAATACCTTGAGGAATCTAATGCAGATATATTTTGTCTACAAGAAATTAAATTACAGAGTGGACAAATTGATTTAAATCCAGAGGGATATTATACATATTGGAATTATGCTGTGAAAAAAGGCTATTCAGGAACGGCAATTTTTACGAAAAAAGAACCGCTTTCTGTTACGTACGGTTTAGGCATTGAAGAGCATGATCAAGAAGGAAGAGTCATTACTTTAGAATTCGAAGATTTTTACATGATAACGTTATACACGCCAAACTCAAAACGAGGATTAGAGCGTTTAGATTACAGAATGGAATGGGAAGATGATTTCAGGACTTATATAAAGCAATTAGATGAAAAGAAACCAGTTGTTTTCTGTGGAGATTTAAATGTTGCTCATAAAGAAATAGATTTAAAAAATCCAAAAAGTAACCGTAAAAACCCTGGATTTTCTGATGAGGAAAGGGAGAAGTTTACACGTATTTTAGAAGAAGGATTTGTTGATACGTATCGTCACCTTTATCCTAATCAGGAAGGCGCATACTCTTGGTGGTCCTATCGTATGGGAGCAAGAGCGAAAAATATCGGATGGCGTTTAGATTATTTTGTTGTCTCTGAAAGAATAAAAGGGCAAATAACAGATGCGAAAATTAACAGTGAAATAATGGGATCAGACCATTGCCCAGTTGAATTACATATAAATTTCTAAAAAAAGAAGTATCTCGCTAATAATAGGCGGATACTTCTTTTTAATTCAGTTTGTTAAAATTTTTCAAATCATTCTTGAAATAATTGCATATTAAATATATACTTAGTAACGATAATCATTATCAGTGAAAAGGGTTATCAATGGATGAAGTGTGAAAGAATTATAGTTTAGGGGAAGTGAACGAGAATGAGTTCCGGATAAAATTATTAATCTAATGAATTATATGCATGGAACAAGTTTCATGTAGTTAAGTTTTTATATAAAAATAATCTATTTACAGGTTTCGAGAGGAGATATATAAAGATGAACAAGAAGTTATTTACGTTAGGGATGGTTACAGTTTTAAGTGTAGGGTTAGCGGCATGTAATAGTGCGGATAAAACTTCAGGGGAGCAAAAGCAACAGACAAAAGCTACGGAAACGAAAAAAGACGAAAAGCGAAAAATTACATATTTAGGTAAAGAATATACAGTGCCAGCAAAAGTAGATAAAATTGCGACAGCTAGTTTAGAGTCAATGGAAGATGCGGCCGTACTTGGAATTAAACCAGTTGGTGCGATTACTGTAGGTGGTAAATTACCAAAGTATCTTGAAAAAGATTTAGAGGGTGCAAAATCTGTTGGTGAGAAAATGCAACCGAATTTTGAAACATTACTTCAATTAAAACCAGATGTTATTACATCAAGTACGAAATTCCCAGCAGAAACAGCTGAAAAGTTTACAAAAGTAGCTCCGACGTTCCCGGTATCACACGTTTCAACAAATTGGGAGGATAACTTAAAGTTAATGGGAGAATTAACTGGTAAAAAAGATAAAGCAGAAAAGATTATTAAAGATTACAATGCGGACGCTGAAAAAGCAAAAGCAAAACTAGGAGATAAGTTAAAAGACAAAAAAGTACTTGTCGTTAGACTAAGAGCAAACGAATTATTCCTATATCCTGAAGGTGTATACTTTAACCCTGTCATTTATAAAGATCTTGGACTAACTGCTCCAGAACAATTGAAAACTGTAAAAGCACAAGAGAAAATTTCATTTGAAAAACTTGCTGAACTTAACCCGGATTATATTTTCTTACAATACGAGGCAAGTGAAAATAAAAACCCGAAAGTACTAGAAGAAATTGAAAGCAATCCAATTTGGCAAAGTATGAATGCTGCGAAAGAAAAGAAAGTATTTGTAAACGTTGTGGATCCAATGGCACAAGGTGGTACAGCTTGGAGTAAAACAGCATTCTTAAAAGAAGCAGTGAAAAATTTATCTAAATAATACAATAAGTAAGGTGCGTTGAATGATATGCAGAAAACAAATGCAGTACCAGTAACTATATTATGTATAGCACCCATACTCATCTTAGCTACAGTTATACTTTCTATTTTGTATGGTGCGAAAAGTATTGATGCTGAAACAGTGTGGAACGCATTATTTCATTTTGATTCAAGCGATGTAAATCATAATATTATTATTACTTCACGTTTACCAAGGGTAGTTGCAGCTCTTTTAGTCGGAGCATTTCTAGCCATATCAGGAGCACTTATGCAGGGGATGACAAGAAACTATCTTGCATCCCCTTCTATTATGGGTGTGACGGATGGTGCAGCCTTTGTTATTACACTATGTATGATTTTTTTTCCAGGAATGTCATCAATCGGTATGGTTTTATGTTCAATGATTGGTTCTGCACTAGGGGCCGGTATCGTGTTTGGTTTTGGCTCACTTCTTCAAAATGGCTTATCTCCTGTTAGGTTAGCAATTATAGGGACAGTTATTGGAACATTTTTAAGCAGTGTATCAGCTGCGATGGCTTCGTATTTCCAAATCTCTCAAAATGTTAGTTTTTGGTTTAATGCAAAGTTAGACCAAGTGGACCCTAATATAATTAAAATCACGATACCTTTTGGGATAATTGGGATAGTTTTAGCGCTGTTAATAGCGAAATCTATTACCATTCTTTCTTTAGGAGAAGAAGTTTCTATTAATCTAGGGCAGCGTACAAAACTAGTAAAAGCGATGGCAATTTTATCAGTAATTTTTTTAACAGGAACAGCAGTTGCTTTAGTAGGAAAAGTTGGTTTTGTAGGCTTAATTATTCCACACATTACTCGCTTTATTATTGGGGTAGATTATAAGTGGATTTTACCATGTGCGGGTGTTATTGGTGGAGTTTTCTTAGCTTTATGTGATGTATTAAGTAGATTTGTAAACTATCCATTTGAAACGCCAATTGGAGTCGTTACATCTTTAATTGGGATTCCTTTCTTCCTTTATTTAATCCGTACAAGAGGAGGAGAGAGACATGCTTAAAAGTTCAAGTCAACGTTTTGGAATGACGATGGGGATTATTATATTTTTAATACTATGTGCCATTTATATTAGTTTAACGAATGGAACGTTTGATATTACGATTACAGATGTATTTAAAACACTTTTTAGAATAGATCCGTTACCAGAGCATGATTTAGTTATTTTTGAGTTTCGTCTTCCGCGCATTGTAATTGCTGGATTAGTAGGATTAGGATTAGGCGTTGCGGGTGCTGTAATTCAAGGGATTACGAGAAATGGTTTGGCGGACCCAGGTATTTTAGGAGTAAATGCCGGAGCAGGTACAGCTATCGTCATTTTTATGTTTTTCTTTCAAGGACAATTAAAGAGCACAGACTGGATTTCTATAATGATGATGCCGATGTTTGGCCTAGTTGGTGGATTAGGTGCAGCCATTATAATCTATCTGTTTTCTTGGAAAAACGGTAAGTTAGATTCGCAGCGACTTTTGTTAACAGGGATTGCAATCGGTTCAGGGTTTGGCGCATTCTCTATGTATTTATCACTCAAAATGAAATCATCTGATTTTGAGATGGCTGCAGTTTGGGTGTCTGGAAGCATATATAGTGCAAACTGGAAGTATATTATTGCTATGTTACCGTGGCTTATCATTTTAATTCCACTTATACAGAAGAAAGCTTATTTATTAGATTTATTTCAATTGGAAGAAACGAGTATTACGAGTTTAGGTGTTTCAGTAGAAAGAGAGAAATCAATTTTACTATTAAGTAGTATCGGACTTGTGAGCGCATGTGTTGCTGTTTCAGGAAGTATTGGTTTCATCGGACTAATGGCACCGCATATAGCGAAAAGACTTGTTGGTATTCAGCATAAGCATATCATTCCTACGTGCGGAGTAATCGGAATGTTTCTTGTAATTGCTTCAGACTTTATTGCAAAAACAGTTTTCAAACCTGTAGAGTTACCAGTTGGAATCGTTATTTCTATTGTCGGTGTACCGTATTTCTTATATTTACTTTATAAGGCGAAAGCGTAAGAGGAGGAATAAAAGTGAGTATTTTAAGTGCAAAAAATTTAGAAACGAGTTATGAAAAACTTACAGTGTTTCGCGATTTAAATGTGGAAATACAAGAAGGAAAAGTAACGACAATTATAGGGCCAAACGGGTGCGGTAAATCAACACTATTAAAAACGATGGGACGAATTTTAAAGCAAAAAAGCGGAAAAGTTTATTTGCAAGGACAGGATTTAAATACAATTCCAACGAAAGAAATTGCCAAGCTGTTAGCCTTACTTCCGCAAACTCCGATTGCACCAGGAGAGCTTAAAGTAGAAGAATTAATTTCTTATGGACGCTATCCACATCGAAATAACGTAAACAAGTTAACCTCAAAAGATAAAAAAATGATTGATTGGGCATTAGATATAACGAAAACTTCAGAATTTAGAACGAGACAAATTGCAAATTTATCAGGTGGTCAACGACAAAAGGTATGGCTAGCGATGGCTTTAGCGCAAGAGACAGAAGTGTTGCTATTAGATGAACCGACTACATATCTTGATATGTCTCACCAATTAGATGTATTGCAAATTGTAGAAAAGTTAAATAGAGAACATAATTGTACGATTGTAATGGTATTGCATGATATTAACCACGCAGCAAGGTTTTCCGATGAAATTATTGCAATGAAAGATGGGGAAATTGTTACAACTGGTAGTCCAGAAGAAATTATTACAAATGAAGTATTAAAAGAAGTATTTCATATTGATGCGCGTGTCATGATTGACCCGTATAATGGGGCTCCTGTTTGTTTCGGTTATGATAGTGTTGTATCTCAAGAAGAAAAAGTAGAAATATATGTAACGAGTTAAAAGGGGGAGATAGGGTGAATACTACTATTGAAAAACAGCAGATTATTACATCTAATACAGAACAGTGGAAAATGTATTCAAAAGTAGAGGGTAAGGAATATCAAATTCATATTTCAAAGCCGAGGCAACCAGCACCGGATTCAGGATACCCTGTCATATACGTATTAGATGGCAATGCCTTTTTTCAAACATTTCATGAAGCGGTTAAAATACAATCAGTAAGGGCTGAAAAAACAGGTGTTTCACCAGCCGTTATAGTAGGTATCGGTTATCCAATTGAAGGAGCATTTTCAGGAGAAGAAAGATGCTATGATTTTACACCTAGCGTAATTTCAAAAGATGCTCCTTTAAAACCAGACGGTAAACCGTGGCCTAAAACAGGAGGAGCACATAACTTCTTTACTTTTATTGAAGAAGAAGTTAAACCGCAAATTGAAAAAAGTTTTGCGATTGATAAAGGAAAACAAACGTTATTTGGGCATTCGCTAGGTGGCCTATTTGCTTTACACATACTATTTACAAACGTAAATGCCTTTCAAAATTATTTTATTAGTAGTCCATCTATTTGGTGGAATAACCGATCTGTACTTGAAAAAGAAGAGAACCTTATAAATGAATTAAACAATGCTAAGTTTGAAACAGGGGTATTCCTTACAGTTGGGTCACTAGAACGAGAGCATATGGTTGTAGGTGCAAATGAATTATCAGAGCGACTTCTCCAAGTAACACATGATAAACTTAAATTTAAGTTTTATGAAGCGGAAGGGGAGAATCACGCATCTGTTGTCCCAACGTCTTTAAGTAAAGGATTGCGATTTATTAGTCAAGTGTAGAAGAAGTATATGAAAAAAGGTAAGCGATTGCTTACCTTTTTTCATTATTGTTTTATTGCTACGTATCCATCAATTAAAAAGCTAGTGAAAAAGCGATTGATTTGAGTAAATCCACATTCCTCCATAATAGCAAGTAGATTATTTTCGGAAATAGGAAATATGTCTGTTTCAAAAGAATTTTCAAATCGGTCCCAATCTTCTAATGGAATTTGATTTTGTATCATGTAGTTTTGCCAAGCATTCAATTGTGCACAAAACATACTTGTATGGGGTACACCATTTATTGTAGAGAGAAAGAATGGAGCACCAGGTTTTAAACGCCTACTAATTTCATGAAGAAGCTCTTTTTTCTCCTCAATAGTTGGGATGAAATGAAGAACAAGCATACAAGTAGCGGTGTCAAATAACGAATTTGGTAATAATGAATGGACAGTTCCATGTACGAAGTGAATTTGATTCTGTACGCCTTCGTTTTCAATTCTTTTTTTAGCTAACTGTATCATGCTTTCAGATGGATCAACACCTGTAAAAGATAAATTGCTATTTTGTTTACCTATTGAGAGTATTTCTTGTCCACCTCCAGCACCTATAACTAGTAAATTCGGATTGATATGTTCTTTAGGGAGTGTAGTAAACAAGAAATGATTTATCATGTCGTATAGGGTGTAGTAGCTTGGGATTTTTAATGGAATTCTTTGTTCATATGAACTTACGGTAGTATCATTCCAATTCATTTTTGACCTCCTTAGTATATGTGCTATAGCTTTATTATGAAATAAATGTATGAAGGTGAACAATCCCATAAATCTGGGGGGAAGAGGATGTATGAAAAAACAACGAAAGAAATTACAATGGTAGCGAATCGTATAAGTTCTATAAGGACATTTCAAAAGTCATTTCTCCACTTGATTCGTAAAGTCATTGATTTTGAAGCCGCTTGTTTTACAATTATAGACCCAATTTCTTTTTTATCTACTGGGGCATTTACGGATGCAAGTGTTGAAAAGATTCATCCACAATTGTTTATGAATGAATTTCTAGAAGATGATTTTAATAAATTTAAATATTTATCAGAACACTCACCTCATGTTGCTGCTCTTAGTATGGCGACAAATGGTGAGCAAAAGAAAAGTTCTAGATACCGAAATATTTTACAACCAGCAAGTTTTGGAGATGAATTAAGGGGCGTTTGTATAAGTAAGGGGAAATGTTTTGGGCATCTTAGTTTATTTCGAGGGAGTACCAGTCCCGTTTTTCATATCGAGGATTGTAAGTACTTAGCAACGATAGTCCCAATTGCTGGAGAGGCTTTAAAAAAGGCATTTTCTATACCTTTTTTAGAAGAGAAGGTGATAGGGACAGGCACGATTATATTAAGTGAGGATTTTAATTTATTATATTCGAATCAAGATGGCAGCGATTGGCTCTCAAATCTTAGAAAGTATGAACAGTTAAATTTAAAAGAAATACCAAGGCTAATACGAGCAGTTTGTTCAAAAGTTAAGGCTACCGAATATAATGTAGATTGCATACGGAGAGAAGAAAAAGTTTGTATACCTTTAGCCTATGGACATTTTCTAATCATTCGGGCCAGTAAGTTAGAATGTACAAGTAGTTTTCAGGGTGGTTATGTTGTTCTTTTCGAAAGAGCAAGACCAGAAGAAATCTTTCCACTTATTATGGAAGTTTATAGTTTTACAACACGTGAGAAGCAAGTAATACGTAAAATTCTTACAGGTATGTCGACAAAGGAATTAGCCCAAGAACTGTGTATATCTATATACACAGTACAAGATCATTTAAAATCCATTTTTGAAAAGATTGGGGTAAGTAGTAGAAATGAACTTGTGTGGGAGGTTTTTTCGAAATTTTGCTTTGATGTTGATAAATAAAAATAAAACAAGTCTACTAAAACCACATGAAGTACGGTGGATGAGTTATAAAATAGGGCTGAAAAAAGGTTATGGATGAAACATTCCATAACCTTTTTTCATAAGTAGAATTGTCCTTTTTGAAAGTTTTGTTTCAACTTTTCGTCTAAAGAGACAAAAAGTTGTCACATTTTCGTCACAATTAGCATAAACATAAAATAGACGAAATGAACTTATTTCCAAAAAGGCTTGATTCATTTAAATCAAGAGGAATAGAGCTGAAAAAGCGCGGATTAAAAGTTCACTATATTCTCAAGGAGGTAGATCGTATGAAAACTATTCTTGCTATCGCTGGACTGATTTGGGTTCTATCACATGGCATCCCAATTTATGAAGGAGAACAAATTCGCAGTGCTCTGAATAAAAATTTTAATGAATATCATATCATTGATCGGCAAGATAATGTTGTGACAGTTCGAGTGAATGATTGTTTTCATACGGTGACCGTTGAAGGAACTTCAGTAGTGAATGATACAAAAGTATGTGATCAGCAATAACTATATATAGGAAGAAAAAAGTCTCAATTTAAACGTGTGAAGATTGAGGCTTTTATATTTGTAGGCGAATAATAAGCGGGGATGGACAATCCCCGCTTATTATTGTTTCAATTTATCCCGCTATTTGCCGGGCAGGCTACCAGTAAAAGCCCGATTGGGGAGTGCTAATTAAAGTTTCACTTTATTGGATTTTGATTGGAGATATAATGATTTTTTTACAAAAAGGAAAGGGTATAATAAAAATTGAGACTGAGAAGCTAATAATGTGTTAAGAATAATCATAAAGTGGAAATATACTCATATGGGGTATCATACATAGATATTTAATGCTATAATTAGTATACTCATAAAAGCAATTGTTTTATTGGATGAAGAGAAATTTTAAGAAGGTGATAATATGGATCATAAAGAGCATGAATCAGTAACACATAGATCAGAAAAAGAAAAAGAGCAAATTATAAATAGATTGAAGAGAATCGAAGGACAAGTTCGTGGTATTCAAAATATGATTGAAAATGATCGTTATTGCGTTGATATTTTAGTGCAAATTTCAGCGATTAATGCAGCGATGAAAAAAGTAGGAATGGGTGTCTTAAAAAATCATACGAGTCATTGTGTTTCAGGAGCTATTAAAAATGGAAATGGTGACGAAGCAATTGAAGAATTAATGACAGTATTTGAACGTTTTTCAAAAGCGTAAAAACAAGCTAGTATGTAACTGGCTTGTTTTTTTTGTTTACCCGTATATTGGATTTAGGTGTATTGTAGTGAAAAAGTGTGTGTAAAATAAACGTTTAGAAAATAATTGAAAAATCATGATACAAAACCATTGATTACCTTAGGGGGGTATGGTAAGATGTAGTTGTGATTAACAAACAATGAAGAAACAAGAGGAGGATTTTAAATGGAACAGTTAACATTAAAAGTTGAAGGTATGTCTTGTGGACATTGTGTAAACTCTATCGAAAGCAGTGTGAAAGAGCTAAACGGTGTTGAACAAGTGAAGGTTCAATTAGCAGAAGGAACTGTTGAAGTTACTATTGACTCATCTGCTATAACATTAAAAGATATCGTTGCTGTAATCGAAGATCAAGGATACGATGTTCAATAATTATTTTTAGATATGGAAATAAATCGTACTTTAAACGAAGTACGATTTATTTTGCTAATAATTATACCTTATAAGGGTATATAGAGGTGAGAGACATGAATGAACAAAAAGAGGCCAATCTTCAAATATCAGGAATGACATGTGCAGCATGTGCCAATAGAATTGAAAAAGGTCTGAAAAAAATAGAAGGTGTTCATGATGCAAATGTAAATTTTGCACTTGAAAAAACAAAAATAATGTACGATCCAACTAAAACAAATCCGCAACACTTTAAAGAAAAAGTTGAATCGTTAGGATATGGAATTGTAAGTGATAAAGCTGAATTTACTGTTTCAGGAATGACATGTGCAGCATGTGCGAATAGAGTTGAAAAGCGTTTAAATAAGTTAGATGGTGTGAACAAAGCGACGGTTAATTTCGCTTTAGAGTCGGCAACGGTAGACTTTAATCCTGATGAAGTCAGTGTAAATGAAATGAAGAGTACGATTACAAAGTTAGGATATAAATTAGAAGTGAAATCAGATGAGCAAGATGGATCAACAGATCATCGCTTACAAGAAATTGAACGACAAAAGAAGAAATTTATTATTTCGTTTATTTTATCATTCCCGTTATTGTGGGCAATGGTGAGTCATTTCTCATTTACATCGTTTATTTATTTACCTGATATGCTAATGAACCCTTGGGTACAGCTAGCCCTTGCAACTCCTGTTCAATTTATCATTGGTGGACAGTTTTATATTGGAGCTTATAAAGCGTTACGTAATAAAAGTGCGAATATGGATGTTCTCGTGGCACTTGGAACGTCGGCCGCTTATTTCTATAGTGTATATTTAAGTATTCAATCTATTGGTTCTTCGGAACATATGACAGATTTATATTTTGAAACGAGTGCGGTACTTATTACATTAATTATTTTAGGTAAATTATTTGAAGCAAAGGCAAAGGGACGTTCATCAGAAGCAATTAAAAAGTTAATGGGATTACAAGCGAAAACAGCTACAGTTGTGCGAGATGGAACAGAAATGAAGATTTTAATCGAAGAAGTGGTAGCTGGTGATATCGTTTATGTAAAACCTGGTGAAAAAATACCAGTTGATGGAGAAATTGTAGAAGGAAAATCTGCGATTGATGAATCGATGTTAACGGGTGAAAGTATTCCAGTTGATAAAACAATTGGAGATGTAGTAATTGGTTCTACAATAAATAAAAATGGATTTTTAAAAGTTAAAGCAACTAAGGTAGGTAGAGATACGGCATTAGCTCAAATTATTAAAGTAGTAGAAGAAGCGCAAGGATCGAAAGCGCCTATTCAACGGGTAGCTGATCAAATTTCTGGTATTTTCGTACCGGTTGTAGTTGTAATTGCTATTATTACATTTGCAGTGTGGATGATATTTGTTACACCTGGTGATTTTGGCGGAGCGCTTGAGAAAATGATAGCAGTACTTGTTATCGCTTGCCCATGTGCGTTAGGTCTTGCGACACCTACATCTATTATGGCTGGATCAGGAAGATCAGCTGAGTATGGTATTTTATTTAAAGGTGGAGAGCATTTAGAAGCAACGCACCGATTAGATACGGTTATTTTAGACAAAACGGGTACTGTGACAAATGGGAAGCCAGTGTTAACAGATATAATTGTAGCAGATGGATTCCATGAAGAAGAAATACTACGTTTAGTAGGAGCGGCAGAAAAAAATTCTGAACATCCACTTGCAGAAGCGATAGTAGAAGGAATTAAAGAAAAGAAAATTGATATACCAAGTTCGGAAACATTTGAAGCAATTCCTGGGTTCGGTATTGAATCGATTGTTGAAGGGAAACAATTATTAATTGGTACACGTCGATTAATGACGAAGTTTAATATTGATATTGAAGAAGTTTCTAAATCGATGGAAGAGCTAGAGCGAGAAGGAAAAACAGCAATGTTAATAGCGATAGATAAGGAGTATGCTGGAATAGTTGCTGTTGCGGATACTGTAAAAGATACTTCAAAAGCAGCTATCGCACGGCTTAAGAAAATGGGTCTAGACGTTGTTATGATTACAGGGGATAATACACAAACTGCTCAGGCAATTGCAGGGCAAGTTGGTATTGATCACGTAATTGCAGAAGTATTGCCAGAAGGAAAAGCAGAAGAAGTGAAAAAACTGCAAGCGCAAGGTAAGAAAGTAGCGATGGTTGGAGATGGAATAAATGATGCTCCAGCTCTTGCTACAGCAGACATTGGTATGGCAATTGGAACAGGAACGGATGTAGCGATGGAAGCAGCGGATATTACGTTAATCCGTGGTGATTTAAATAGTATTGCCGATGCAATTTTTATGAGTAAAATGACGATTAGAAATATTAAGCAAAACCTATTCTGGGCGTTAGCTTATAATGGCTTAGGGATCCCAATTGCAGCATTAGGTTTCTTAGCACCTTGGGTTGCAGGGGCGGCGATGGCATTTAGCTCGGTATCAGTCGTATTAAATGCACTAAGATTGCAAAGAGTGAAATTAAAATAATAAAAATTTTAATTTATAGAGTAATTGAAAATGCTTTTATACAAAAAAACAATACTTTGAATAAGTGTTGTTTTTTTGTTTGTATAAAAAGAAAAAAGGTATAATAAAGCAGCAATATTGAATCTTATTATAGTAGAAAGCCGAGTGTTAGTTTAGTAAGGAGACTCATATATGTTAACGGATATTATAATTAGGACATTCCAGAAAGAGGATTTAGAAACAGTATTACAATTGTTCTATGAAACAGTTCATACGGTGAATGCAAGAGATTATAACGAGTTACAGCTACAGGCATGGGCGCCAAAGCGACTAGATAGAGAAAGATGGCTACAGTCTTTAGAAAAGAATATTTGTTACGTTGCTGAGTATAGAGGTGTGATAGTGGGGTTTGGGGATTATAATGATGAGCATTACATAGATCGCTTATTTACGCATAAAGATTATCAAGGAAAAGGGGTAGCTTCATACATATTACAGAAGTTAGAAAAAGAAGCAGTGAACTTAGGGCACGGGGATATATATACAGAGGCGAGTATTACAGCAAAATCTTTCTTTGAAAGGAAAGGTTTTATTTGCATAAAGGAACAAAAAAAACAGCACAATGGTCAGAATTTTATCAATTATGTTATGAAAAAATAGCCTTCTCATAAACGAGAAGGCTATTTTTTCATTATTTTACAGCTTCTTTTAGTTCTTTACCAGCTTTGAAAGCAGGTACTTTAGAAGCTGCGATTTGCATTTCTTCACCAGTTTGTGGGTTACGGCCTGTACGAGCAGCTCTTTCACGAACTTCGAATGTACCGAATCCGATAAGTTGTACTTTTTCACCAGCAGCTAAAGCGTTAGTGATTGATTCTACTACAGTTTGTACAACTACAGTAGCTTCTTTTTGAGAAATCTCAGCATTTTGTGCAACGTTTTTAATTAATTCTGTTTTATTCATGTTTTTCACCTCATATGTAAATAATGCTATTTAAGTTGTTATTATAACGTATAAAACATTCGAGAACAAGTGTACGTAGATATATTCACGAAAAAAATGAAATTTGTAATATTTTTTAGGCCTACTTTATAACCATTCCATTTAAGCGGATATAGATTTGTTCTGTATTTCAGTCTTCTCTTTATTTGTAGGTAGTTTCTTATTATAAGATATGAAATAAGGTAGTTCTACAAAATACATACCGCCTACTAAATTCCCAAAGAAAACAAGAAGTTTGGGAAATATTCAATCCAAGTTACATGACCGGTAAAAATTGCAGCTGGGATAACAAACATATTTGCTACAACGTGTTGAAACCCAAATTTTTTTCATGTTGTCACCTCAATGTAACAAAAGGATTTTAAACTACATCTAGAGGTGAAAACATGAATACGCATCATGTAAAAAAAGAACAAAAAAAATCAATCTTAAAGAAACTTATTATAAGTTTCATAAGTATAGTAATGATTCCAGTAAGCTTGTATTTCTATGCGACAGAAATAGAACGAAAACTAATAACAGTTACGTGGAATGAAATAGAAGCCCCGACGATTCCTAAAGAGTTTAATAATAAAAAAATATTGCAATTCTCAGATGTACATTTAGGACCAGAGTTTACATTGAAACAACTAGAAAATTTGGTTGAGAAGATGAATGAATTGCATCCAGATATAGTAGTTTTCACAGGAGATTTAATAGATAAGTTTGGATCTTATAGTGCGGAAAAAGATGAAGCGAAGGTTATTTTGCAGAAAATTAATGCTCCCTTAGGGAAATATGCTGTGTTTGGGAATCATGATAGGGGCGGGGGTGGTAGTGTGTTTTATAAAAAGTATATGGAGGAAGCTGGTTTTTCTGTATTAGTAAATGAAGTGCAGAAAATTAAAGTGGGAAACGGCAAATATATTACAATATCAGGTTTGGATGATTTCTTATTAGGGAAGCCGCAAATAGACGCGACTTTAAAACATGTAAGGCAACAAGATTTCAATATGCTATTAGTACATGAGCCGGATGTTGTAGACAAAGTAGCTTGTTATCCAGTTGATTTTCAAGTTTCAGGGCATAGTCACGGAGGACAAGTTCAAATTCCTTTTATAGGTCCATTAATTACTACAAAATTAGCTGAGAGCTATGTTGAAGGTATGTATGAATTAGAAGGGAAGAATAAGCCGTTACATTTATACGTAAATCGAGGTATTGGGACAACCCGAATGCCGGTTAGATTTTGGAGTGTACCTGAACTTTCAGTATTTGTGTTGAAGCAAAATAGTAATTAGACGATTCTAGAATAGTAGGAGGACTTTCAGAGAAAGTTCTCCTTTTTATTGATTAAATACAGAATGTTATGTAAATTAAATTTAAAGTGTTAAAAAAGAAAGGGGAATTTCTATGATAGAAACATGGCATAAAGAGTTGGAAAGTTTGTATAACCAAATGGTTTCGTGGCGAAGAGATTTTCATCAATACCCAGAGCTATCGTTTCAAGAAATAGAAACACCGAAAAAAATAGCTGCAATCTTAAAAAGTTTTCATATTGATGTGAAAACAGATGTCGGGGGAAGAGGAATCATCGGCGTAATTGAAGGTGGGAAATCTGGGAAGACAATCGCGTTGCGTGCTGATTTTGATGCACTACCTATTCAAGATGAAAAGAAAGTTTCATATAAATCAAAGGTTCCGGGCGTAATGCACGCTTGTGGCCATGATGGACATACAGCAACACTTTTAGGAGTTGCAAAAATATTAAGTGATCATAGAGACCAGCTTTCTGGAAAAATAGTTCTTATACACCAACATGCAGAAGAGAAAGAGCCTGGCGGGGCTATCGCTATGATTGAGGATGGTTGTTTAGAAGGAGTAGATGTTGTTTTTGGTACGCATGTATCTTCTCAAATGCCTGTAGGAATTGTTGGTGCGAAAGCAGGAGCAATGATGGCGGCAGCTGATTCTTTTGAGGTGAAGGTTCAAGGGCGAGGTGGTCACGGAGGTATGCCACATCATACTGTAGATGCTATTATTGTTGCAACACAAATTATTAACCAGTTGCAACTGTTAGTTAGTAGAAAAGTCGATCCACTTCAATCCGTAGTTTTAACAGTTGGTACATTCCATGCTGGTCAAGCGGATAATATTATTGCGGATACTGCTACGTTTACAGGAACCATTCGAACGTTAGATCCTGAAGTAAGAGAATATATGGAGAAGGAATTTAGACGAGTTGTTGAGGGGATTTGTCAGTCTCTTCAGGCTGAAGTTAATATTCAATATAAACGTGGCTATCCAATATTAATAAATCATGTAGAGGAAACGAGTCATTTTATGGAGGTTGCAGAATGTGATCTTGGAAGAGAAAGGGTCATTGAAGTGCCGCCGATTATGGGTGGTGAAGATTTTGCATACTACTTAGAGCATGTTCCAGGAGCATTTTTCTTCACAGGTGCGGGTAATGAAGAAATAGGAGCAACGTATCCGCATCATCATCCTCAATTTGATTTTGATGAACGTGCAATGTTAGTTGGTGGGAAGTTACTTTTAAGTCTCGTAAATAGCTATTTACGAAATGGAGATGAATCTCTTCGTACTGTAGATATGGATGTGAAAAAGTAATTTACATAAATAAAAAACAGCAATAGGTTACTTTATATAACCTATTGCTGTTTTTTATTATTTTTGCAAAGGAATAGCATCAAAATATGTTCTGTAGTTATTGGAGAATTCAAAGTTGTTTTTTGCATCCCAATTAATGGACCAAGACATTAGACCACGAAATGCAGGGTAGCCATTTTGATTAGAAAGCTTATACTTTCCTCCGAAAGGAACGCCTTTAATGATATAATCTAAAGCTTTTTTCATTTCAGTTGGAGAAATATACCCGCCACTTGGAGCTGCTGCTGGTACCGCCGGAAGTCCAATCATTACTTGATCTGAACGAAGAGCGGGGAAAATATTATTTGGATTACCGCCTACAGGAAAGCCATGTAAGAGCATATCTGCCATCGCGACCTCGTAGTCTGCGGTTCCTTGATTATAATTATTACCGTCCATCCCAATGCCGCTACCAGCATTATAGTGTTGAACGTGAATATAAGTTAGTTTGTCTTTCACTCCGTAAATAATTGGTAAATATGCACCCCATATGCTTCCATATGCGCTATACCCGCCTTGAACATAAGCTGTTTCAGGGGCCATGCTTAATAGGAAATCTGGACCGTAATGGTCTGAAATCGTTCGAATTGCTGAGATAAGATTCACGATTTGAGGAGTTGTTGGGTTTTTAAAATTAGTGTCATTGCCGTTTAAGTAAATACCTGATTCAAGGTCAATATCTATTCCATCAAAACCGTATTTATCGATTAGAGATTGTATGGAATTAATAAAACGTTGTTTAGCGGCATTGTCAGGAAGTAAAACGACTCCATTTTGTCCACCTATTGAAAGAACTACTTTTTTTCCTTTACTTTTTAAATAGGAAATATCAGATTTGAACTCTGCATCTGTACCATACACAGGGGAAAATTCAACAGTGGAACGATCACCACCAGTTTCACCGAAAGATACATTTATTACATCCCATTTTGGTGAAACATCTTTTAATTTAATAATGCCAGTACCGTTATCAAAGTTATGCCAATATCCAACGAGTAATTTTGATCCTAAATTGTTTGCTGCTTTTGTTTGGAAGGGGGCTAGCGGTAGCAGTAAGAAAATTACTAACATACAACAAATGAATTTGAACTTGTTTAACATATCAACACTCCTATACACAAAGTTGTCTAGATGTATAATCTTGTTTCTTTAATGATATCTGAAAATTTTATCTTTTGTTAGGTTTAATAATTTTCTCAACAATTGTGTATGGAAAATTATTAAACCTAATGTAATAATTTATGAAGGAGGTGGATTTATAATTTTAAATTCAGAATATTTTGATATATTAAGAAGTGTAAGACAAGGTTTTTTGCATAATACTCTTACATAAATTTCAAAATAAAGTTTGGAAGGGGATGTACAAGATTTGGATAAAAATCTTAAGAAAGACCTAAAAATACGCCACATTACGATGATCTCAATTGGTGGTGTAATAGGGGCTGGTTTGTTTGTTGGAAGTGGTGCAGTTGTACATTCGGCCGGGCCAGGTTCTATCGTTTCATATGCATTAGCGGGACTTCTAGTCATTTTCGTCATGAGAATGTTGGGGGAAATGGCAGCTATTAACCCGACAAGTGGTTCATTTGCAACATATGCACGAGAAGCTATTGGTCCATGGGCGGGGTATACAATTGGGTGGCTATATTGGTTTTTCTGGGTAATTGTTATTGCAATAGAAGCCACAGCAGGTGCTGGTATTATTCAATACTGGATTCCAGACATCCCACTCTGGTTATTAAGCCTAATATTAACGATTTTATTAACGTTGACGAATGTTTTTTCAGTGAAATCATTTGGAGAGTTTGAATATTGGTTTTCTTTTATTAAAGTAATAAGTATCGTCTTATTCCTTTGTCTTGGACTTGCTGTTATTTTAGGATTTGTACCAGGAACGGAAGCACCTGGCACTTCAAATTTAGTAGGACAAGGGGGATTTATGCCAAATGGGATAAGTTCGGTGCTGCTTGGAATTACCGTCGTTATATTTTCATTTATGGGGTCAGAGATTGTAGCAGTAGCGGCTGGTGAGTCTGCTGAGCCTGTAAAAGCAGTAAAAACAGCAACAAATAGTGTAATTTGGCGTATTCTCGTATTTTTCATTGGATCTATTGCTATAGTCGTTACACTCCTTCCGTGGAATTCAGCAAACATACTAAAAAGTCCATTTGTAGCGGTACTTGAACATATAGGAATACCAGCGGCAGCACAAATTATGAATTTTATCGTTTTAACAGCTGTACTCTCTTGTTTAAATTCGGGCTTATATACAAACTCAAGAATGCTTTTTTCGATGGCAGAAAGAGGAGATGCTCCAAAGGTGTTTTTAAAATTGAACAGTAGTGGTGTTCCAGTTCGAGCAGTTTTATTTGGAACTTTCTTCGCTTATATTGGAGTTGTTTTTAGTTACATATCTCCAGATAAAGTATTTTTATTTTTAGTGAATGCTTCTGGTGGGATCGCGTTACTCGTTTATCTCGTTATTGCAGTTTCGCATTTAAAGATGCGTAAAAAAATGGGAAAAGTAGAACAAAGAAATTTGAAAGTGAAAATGTGGCTTTTCCCATATGTAACGTATGTTACAATTGCTGCTATTATAGCAGTTTTAGTTGCAATGCTTGCAATTGAATCTTTGCGTCCACAAGCACTTTTAACGATGCTTGTTACTGTTCTTATAATACTTTCTTATTTTATTTTTAATAGAAATAAAAATAGCACAGTTTTGAAACCTAAAAGTAGAAATGAAGAATCCGTTCGATTCTAATTTATTGTTTTGGAATAGAGTTACACCCAATCATTGCTATAAAAGAATCATATATAAACATAGAAACGAGTAATTACTATTGTCATAGTGAATATAAACTTTTTTCTTGACTTTTTATACGAAGGCGAGCAAAATGGTAAAAAAGGAAGGGGGGATGATGATGGAAGAGTACGTATTAGAGCTGTATAACCTGTTATATACGACAGAATGGCAAGATATTGTTTCGTTTCTAGGAATAGTATTTTGCATGAAAATTGTAATTGTATATATGGAAGAGCAAGGTATGTTCTATTCCTTCTCATCCCCGTTCGATGTGCAGCGCGAGCCGTTGCTGAACTATGCCAAGGTGAATTACGAACAAATTCCTTTTGTTCTATTCTTTATGATTCGATTTATAACAGCAATTGTAAAGAAGAAAGAAAGTGATGATGAAGAGTGCCACGTAACTTGTAATATAGCTAACGTTTTTTAAGCTAAATACAAGGAGGAGATTTATATGTGGTTTCGATTTCTTATGATTGGTTTCTTTTCATTAACAGCAATTTCATTAATGGGATATCAAGTATCTGAAATTTTTCAAGCATATAGCAATACGTTTTTTAACAAAAACTAATTGCATTGCTATTTGAATAATAAAGCGATAAAATCCTTCTTAAGAAGTTTTATTAAGAAGGATTTTTTTCTTTGTCTTGTCTTACTGTGTCAAACTATTGTCACATTTACACTGTGAATAATATGTTAAAATAGTGAGGTTACGTATACATATTTGAAGGAAGAGGGAGTGACCATTTTGGTGGATCAATCAACAAATCAGAAAAGCTATGCTCCTATTGTGATAACGCTTTCTGTAATTGTAAATGCGATTATTTTATTTTTGTTCTTTGGACCTGTTGGCTATGAAGGAGAAGTACATTTTGATGTAACGATTTTACCAATGTTAAATGCAATTTTTAATAGCTTTACGTTCGTATTCTTATTAGCAGCTTTATACTCTATTATTAAAAAGAATGTGAAAATGCACCGTGGTTTCATTCTTGCGGCATTCACGACGACTTTGCTATTCTGTGTTTCGTATTTATCGTATCATTACTTGGCGCCAGCAACACATTTTGGCGGGGAAGGATTTATTAAATATGTGTACTTCATCATTTTAATTACACATATTATCCTTGCGGCAATTATTGTACCACTTGCATTGTTCGCACTTGTATTTGGTTTTACGAATCAATTAACACGTCACCGTAAAATTGTACGATGGACGATGCCAATTTGGCTATATGTAAGTCTATCTGGTGTTATTGTTTACTTAATGATCTCACCTTATTATCAATAAAAAATCTCAGCCCTAAAGGCTGGGATTTTTTTGTTAAGCAAATATTTTTGTGAAATGAAAAAAATATGGTATACAAAAGTATAGTTGCTTTTTAAATAGAAGGGATGGTAAAAAGATATGCAAAATTTTGTATTTCGTAATCCGACAAAACTTATTTTCGGTAAAGGACAATTAGAGCAGTTAAAAACTGAAATTCCACAGTTCGGTAAAAAAGTTCTTCTCGTATATGGAGGAGGCAGCATTAAAAGAAACGGTATATATGATAATGTAATTTCTATTTTAAAAGATATAAATGCGGAAGTATTTGAATTGACTGGTGTTGAACCGAATCCTCGTGTATCAACAGTAAAAAAAGGGATTCAAATTTGTAAAGAAAATGGTGTCGAATTTATTTTAGCAATTGGTGGAGGAAGTGTAATCGACTGTACGAAAGCGATTGCCGCTGGTAGTAAGTACGATGGAGATGTATGGGATATTGTAACGAAAAAAGCATTTGCTAGCGAGGCATTACCATTTGGTACTGTACTTACTCTTGCAGCAACAGGATCTGAAATGAATGCAGGCTCGGTAATTACAAACTGGGAAACGAATGAAAAATACGGCTGGGGTAGCCCGGTTACTTTCCCGCAGTTTTCAATCTTAGATCCAGTTCATACTGCGTCTGTACCGAAAGATCAAACAATTTACGGTATGGTAGATATTATGTCACACGTATTAGAGCAATATTTCCATCATGGAACAAATACAGAACTACAAGATCGTTATTGTGAATCTGTTTTAAGAACAGTAATTGAAACAGCTCCTAAGCTTTTAAGTGATCTAGAAAATTATGAGCATAGGGAAACAATTTTATATTGCGGTACTATGGCGTTAAACGGCATTTTAGCAATGGGAGTAAAAGGAGACTGGGCAACTCATAATATTGAGCATGCAGTTTCTGCTGTTCATGACATACCACACGGCGGCGGCCTTGCAATTCTATTCCCGAATTGGATGAAGCATGTTATAGATGAAAATGTAAGTCGTTTTAAACAGTTCGCTATTCGTGTATTTGATATAGAAACAGATGGCAAAACAGATAAAGAAGTGGCGTTAGAAGGAATTGAGGCACTGCGTCAATTTTGGACTTCAATTGAGGCGCCAGTAGCATTATCTGATTATACTATTGGAGAAAATGAAATTGATTTAATGGCGGATAAAGCGATGGCTTATGGTGAATTTGGTAACTTTAAAAAATTAAATAAAGATGATGTTTTAAACATATATAAAGCTTCTTTATAAGTGAATCGAGAAAAGAAACCCATTTGATATAACAATCAAATGGGTTTCTTTTTTGTTGTCTATAACTGTTTTTGATTGTTTTTGATTATTTATGAATGTATGTGGTTGATTTTTGTGATCGTTTTCATTATACTGTAATCAAAGAAGAGGTGAGTAAAATGTTAACTCCTGAACGTCATCAAATGATATTGCAACTTGTAAAAGAACAGAAAGTAGTTAAATTACAGCAATTAGTTGAAAGAACAGAAAGCTCTGAATCAACAATTCGTCGTGATTTAGCACAATTAGAAAAACAAAGGTTATTAAAAAGAGTTCATGGTGGTGCCTCTGTTTTAACAGCAAAGGGACAGGAGCCAACGATGATTGAAAAATCATCCAAAAACATTCAAATAAAACATCAAATTGCTAAGTATGCAGCTACTATTGTGGAACAAGGGGATTGTATTTATTTAGATGCAGGAAGTACAACATTTGAAATGATTCCATTTCTAATAAATAAAGATGTTACTGTCGTGACGAATGGACTTATGCATATTGAAGCTTTAGTTGAAAATAATATTCGTGCGTATTTACTAGGCGGAATGATGAAGAGTAGGACGAAGGCTTTAATTGGTGCGATGGCACAGGAAAGTATGCAGAAGTATCGCTTTGATAAATGTTTTTTAGGAGCGAATGGCGTACATGAACAGTTTGGTTTTACAACACCAGATCCAGAAGAAGCGCTTTTAAAACAAATGGCATTAACATTAGCGAACGAAGGGTATTTCTTAATTGATGAAAGTAAGTTTTCAGAAGTTGCGTTTGCGAAAATTGCCAATGTTGAAGATGCAAATATTATTACAAACCATTTAGAAATTGATTTAGAAAAATATAAAAGACAAACCAATGTAATTGAGGCTGATAAACAATGATCTATACAGTTACTTTAAACCCATCTATTGATTATGTAGTACAAGTTAATTCTTTTGATTTAGGCACAGTAAATCGAGCAGAGAAAGACATGAAGTTTCCTGGAGGAAAAGGGATTAATGTTTCTCGCGTTCTTCATCGTTTAGGTGTTGGAAATGTTGCACTTGGATTTACTGGTGGATTTACTGGTCAGTTTATGCAAGATGTATTACATGATGAAGGTGTAACAACAAATTTCGTCCAAGTAGATGAAGATACTAGAATTAATGTAAAGATAAAAGGGGAAGAAGAAACAGAATTAAATGGACAAGGTCCTATTGTGACAAAAGAGCAGTTCGGACAGTTAATGAACAAAATTGAAAGTATGCAACGTGGAGATTGTGTTGTACTTGCTGGAAGTGTACCGACTTCTATTCCAAATACTTTTTATGAATCAATTGCTGCGTTTGGAGCTGAAAAAGGTATTCGTGTAGTAGTGGATGCAAGTGGAAGTGCACTGCAACATGTAATTAAAAATAAGCCATTTTTAATAAAGCCAAATCATCATGAACTTGGTGAGTTATTTGGAGTGGAGCTTTTAACAGTAGAAGAGATTTTACCGTATGGAAGAAAATTAGTCGAACAAGGTGTAGAGAACGTTATTGTATCAATGGCCGGAGATGGAGCTTTATTATTTACGGCAGAAGGTATATATGAAGCAACTGTTCCAAAAGGTGTTGTTATTAATTCAGTTGGGGCAGGAGATTCTCTCGTTGCTGGATTTGTAGGTAAATACGAACAGACAAAAGATATTGAAAAGGCATTCCAATATGGTGTTGCAACAGGGAGTGCAACAGCATTTTCGGCAGATTTATGTAAAAAGGAAAAAGTAGAAGAATTATTGTCGCAAGTAATTGTAGTTAAGCGATAGGGGGAAGTAACATATGAAAATTACAGAACTATTAAAAAGGGATACAGTCATTATGAATTTGACAGCTTCAAATAAAGAAGCTGTCATAGATGAATTAGTTGAGAAATTAAGTGGGGCAAATCGTTTAAATAGTAAAACGGAATTTAAAGAAGCTATTTTAAAGCGGGAGTCCCAAAGTACGACTGGAATTGGGGAAGGCATTGCCATACCTCATGCGAAGACGAAGGCTGTTAAGCAACCGGCGATTTGTTTCGGTAGAAGTGTAAGCGGTATCAATTATGAATCGCTTGACGGACAGCCTGCACATTTATTCTTTATGATTGCTGCAAGTGAAGGAGCAAATAATACACATTTAGAAACGTTGTCCCGTCTTTCTACATTATTAATGGATGAAGGCTTTCGCAAGCAATTATTAGAAGCAAAGGATGAAGAGGAACTTCTTCGCTTATTTGATGAAAAAGAGAATGAAAAAGAAGAAGAAGTTGAAGTAGCGAAACCGGAAGGGGATGAACCATACGTATTAGCTGTTACAGCTTGTCCGACTGGAATCGCTCACACATATATGGCTGCTGATAGTTTGAAAGCGAAAGCGGCAGAGTTAGGGATTGCGATTAAAGTTGAAACGAACGGATCAACAGGTATAAAAAACGGTTTAACGAAAGAGGACATTGAACGTGCAACGGCCATTATCGTTGCGGCAGATAAACAAGTAGAAATAAATCGTTTTGCTGGAAAACATGTCATTCAAGTGCCGGTAGCTGATGGGATTAGAAAAACGGAAAAGCTTCTTAATCGAGCTGTCAAACAAGATGCACCAATCTTTAAAGGTGTAAAAGAGAATGGGAAGTCAGAGAGTATAGAGAATGAAAAAGGATTAGGAATTTATAAGCATTTAATGAGTGGTGTAAGTAATATGCTTCCGTTCGTTGTTGGCGGTGGAATTTTAATAGCGCTAGCGTTTTCGTTTGGTGGTATAAAGGCGGAAGGTCCATTAGCTGAATTGTTCATGTCTATTGGTGGAGGAAAAACAGGGGCGTTTTTATTCCTTGTACCAATTTTAGCTGGATTTATTGCGAGTTCTATTGCTGATCGTCCTGGTTTTATGCCTGGTGTTGTTGGAGGGTTTTTAGCGGCACATGCGAATGCTGGGTTTTTAGGAGGATTAATTGCTGGTTTCTTAGCTGGATATGTTGTTTTAGGATTGAAAAGATTATTTTCAGGATTACCAGCGCAGTTAGAAGGAATTAAACCTGTTTTGTTATATCCAGTCTTTGGATTGTTAATTACAGGAGTTGTAATGCAAAAAGTAGTAAATCCACCTGTAGTAGCATTGAATGAAATGTTAACAGGATGGTTAAATGGTTTGAACGGTACAAATGCTATATTACTAGGTCTTATTTTAGGTGGTATGATGGCAATCGATATGGGTGGTCCAATTAATAAAGCCGCATTTACATTTGGTATTGCTGCAATAGAAGCGCAGAACTTTGGAGTTCACTCTGCTGTTATGGCTGGTGGTATGGTACCGCCACTTGCAATTGCATTTGCAACTACATTCTTTAAAACGAAGTTTACAGAAGCGGAACGTAAATCTGGTTTAACAAATTATATTATGGGAGCATCGTTTATTACAGAAGGTGCAATTCCATTTGCAGCTGCAGATCCGATTCGAGTAATTGTAAGTTGTGTTGTTGGTTCAAGTATTGCAGGCGCGTTATCTATGTTATTCCAAATTACATTACCGGCACCACATGGTGGGTTATTTGTTATAGCATTAGTAAATAAACCGTTGCTATATATTTTCTCTATATTAGTAGGGACAGTTATTTCTGCTCTTATGATGGGAATTTGGAAAAAGAAGGTTAAATAATAAATGAAAAAGGAGTAGCTGCTATAAGCTACTCCTTTTTATTACAAAAAAAGAGATTAATAATTGGAGAATGATGTTTTATGGTAAAAGATGTAATGGAATATGATTTTTTTGTAACAAAACAGTAATACTGTAATTTTTTTTGGGAAAAAATTTTCATGCTTGTATGTGGAAAATATATGAAAAATATTGGGGTTTCTATTGAAAATGCATTTCATTAATATGGAAATTTATGTTACAACTCGTTAATCGTATATTACGAATGCTTTGTAATTGTGTGATTTCTAAAAAACTAAAAAATCTGTTGCTATAATGAAAATACGAAAACAAAGCAAATGGAGGCTATTCATGAAAAAATTATTAGGTATAGCAACAGCGGCAGTTTTTGGTCTTGGGATTTTTGCAGGTTCTGCGAAAGCAGAAACGATTGTAACAACAGACGTATTAAATGTGAGAGAAAACCCAAATGTAGAGTCAAAGCTTGTAGGTAAAATGTTAAGTGGAAATAAATTAGATGTTATAAATACAGAAAACGGATGGTCGAAAATTAAATTAGACGGTAAAGAAGCATTTGTAAGTGCTGAATTTACTAAAAGTACGTATTATGTAACTGCGAACGTATTAAATATTCGTGCTGGAGCGAATACTGACTCTGAAATTCTTGGTAAATTTAATAAAAATGATTTGATTGAAACGACAAATCAAGTTCAAAATGAATGGTTACAATTCGACTACAATGGAAAAGTTGCATATGTTCACGTACCATTTTTAACAGGAGAAGCACCTGTGATTGAAAAGAAAGAAGTTGTAACTCAAGAAGAACCGGCTAGAGTAAATCCGTCGGTTAAAAATAATACGGCAGTTAAGAGCAAAGAGTCTGTTAAAAATGTAGAATCAAGTAAGCCTGTAGCAAAGGAAAAGCCAGCTGCGAAACCAGTTAAGAAATCTGCTGAAACAAATGCACCTGCTGGCGGTCGTGAAATAACAGTAGAAGCGACGGCGTATACAGCAAATCCAAGTGAGAATGGTACGTATGGTGGTCGTGTGTTAACTGCAATGGGGCATGATTTAACAGCGAATCCAAATATGAAAGTAATTGCTGTTGATCCAAAGGTAATTCCACTTGGATCGAAAGTATGGGTAGAAGGATATGGAGAAGCGATTGCTGGAGATACTGGTGGTGCGATTAAAGGAAATCGCATTGATGTATTAGTGGGCTCAGATGGTAGTGCTAATAGCTGGGGCCGTAAGTCTGTAAAAGTGAAAGTTATACAATAGTGTATATGTATTAATTTAAAAAGCGATTGCTTACATATTTTCAAGCAACCGCTTTTTATGGATTATTGAAAGGGATAAATAGTTGTACCTGTAAGAATTTTATATGCACTGCAAAATTGAGTCTGCATATACTCTGTATTTTTATTTTCTAGATGTAATGTTGTTTCTTGGAGCGTAGAATGAAAAGAACGTAGCAAACAATTTAGAGCGAAGTATAATTCTTCTTGTGAACAGTTTTGTTCTTTTGTAGCAGTGGCTAAAATGAGGTCTTTTGTTAAAGATGAAAAATTGATGGTAGATTGTTTCATAGTCAACTCATCCTCTCAAAGCTATTTTTTATCATGTGTATGCAGAATTGGACAAACTATGTTCTTTTTTTATATGAAATTTCATGTACCAGAATGAAAGAACTTGCAATCGTACCGTTAAAATTGTTAAGATTGGATATAATCAATAGATGGAGTATATTACATAAAGAGAGTTGAATGATATGGGAGAAATGCAACGCGAAAAGGTTGCTGTCATCATTGGACCAACTGCTGTTGGAAAGACGAAGTTAAGTATTGACCTTGCCAAAGCGTTGAATGGTGAAATTATAAGTGGAGATTCCATGCAGATTTATCGCACGATGGACATTGGAACCGCAAAGGTGACAAAAGAAGAGATGGACGGAATTCCACATTATATGGTCGATATAAAAGATCCGGAAGATTCATTTTCTGTCGCAGAATTTCAAGAACGTGTTCGTAAACATATTCGAGAAATTACAGAGCGGGGTAAATTACCGATTATTGTTGGTGGAACCGGTCTTTATATACAATCTGTTTTATTCGATTATCAGTTTACAGATGATGCTGGTGATGCTATATACCGAGAGAAAATGGAAAAGCTAGCTCAAGAACGTGGTGTGGAATATGTACATGAAAAATTGCAAGAAGTAGATCCAGAAAGCGCGGAGCGTATTCATGCTAATAATGTGCGTCGTGTCATTCGGGCGTTAGAAATTTTCCACACGACGGGCGAAAAAATGAGTGAACAACTCGAAAAACAAGAAAACGAGTTATTATATGATGTTTCACTAATTGGCTTGACAATGGATCGAGAAATGCTATACGATCGCATTAACTTACGAGTGGATTTAATGATGGAACAAGGTTTATTAGAGGAAGTAAAAGGGCTGTATAATCGTGGGATGAGAGATTGTCAATCTATTCAAGCGATTGGGTATAAAGAGGTATATGATTATTTTGAGAATCGTGTCTCTTTAGAAGAAGCGGTATCACAATTAAAGACGAATTCACGTCGTTATGCAAAACGTCAATTAACGTGGTTCCGTAATAAAATGGATGTCACATGGTTTGATGTTACAGATGGTGAAAAAACGTCAGAAATTTTACGATACATAGAAGGAAAGTTACAACTAAAGTCGAATAATAGTAAGTAGAGAAAAAGAGGAGGATTCGACATGAAGCAATCAATCAATATTCAAGATCAGTTTTTAAATCAACTCCGTAAAGAAAATACGTTTGTTACGCTGTACTTATTAAATGGTTTCCAGCTTCGTGGATTAATTAAAGGATTTGATAATTTTACAGTCCTACTGGAAACAGAAGGTAAGCAACAGCTTATTTATAAACATGCAATTTCTACATTCGTACCACAAAAAAATGTTTCGATTGAATTAGAGTAGTAATGAATTATTGTACATAACAAAAAAAGAGCGAGTTTTGAAGTGACCCCTAAAAGTTGACACGGTTATTTCATTAGGCAGCTTGATCCAAATGAGTCCGGTATTGCACCGGGCTCATTTTTAATTTTACCTTTATCCGTTTCGTATTATAATAATCTACATATTTTTCTAATTCTATTTTAAAATGATCTACACTTTCAAACTCTTTTATGTAGAGGAATTCCGACTTCATGATCCCGAAGAAATTCTCCATTACTGCGTTGTCATAACAGTTTCCTTTTCGAGACATACTCTGCACAATACCTCTTGATTCAAGTGTCCGGGCATATTGTTTCATTTGATAATGCCACCCTTGATCTGAATGCATCAATAGTTGGTGATTTTCCGGTAAATGTTCTAATGCTGTCTCTAACATTTCTGAAACAAGTGAATACGTCGGTCTAAAGCCAATTGTATAGGTAATAATCTCACCATTATACAAGTCTAATACAGGTGATATATACAGTTTCTCTCCAAATAATTTAAACTCTGTGATGTCTGTTACCCATTTTTGATTCGGTGCATCTGCATGAAAATTGCGCGCTAAAATATTGGGTGCAGTTTTACCAACTTTCCCCTTATAAGACTTATATTTTTTCATATGCACAACACACTTTAATCCAAGCTCTTTCATAATGCGTTGAACCTTCTTGTGATTCACTTTTTGACCACGATTCGTTAACTCATCACGAATGCGACGGTAGCCATAACGGCCTTCATTTTCCTCATAAATCGCTTTAATTTCAGCTTTCAAATCGGCATCTAAATCCGGACGATTCATTTTCTTTACTAAATCATAATACGTGCTTTGTGGAATGTTAGCTAGCTCTACAAGTGCTTTCACCGAATATTTATGCCTTAATTCATAGACTACTTGTGCTTTGTCCTGTTTCGTGATTTTTCCTTGTTTTGAATTAAGGCATTCAACTTTTTTAAGTACTCATTTTCCATTTCAAGCTGTTGAATACGTGCTTCAAGTGCTTCGACTGAACCTTCAACTGGTGTTTGTTTTGATTGTTTATTTGAATCTTTTTCCATGGATGGACGCCCCTTTTTCTTTGATTGAAGGGCAGCGATTCCTTGTGTTTCGAATTGTTTTTTCCAAACAATAATCGTTGAAGGGGCAGGAATATTAAAAATAGCTGCCCCTTCAAATAAGGACGTACCGTTTTCAATCATAAAATTTAGTACGTCTAGTTTAAATTGTTGCGTGTAATTTGTATACCGTTTTAGAAAAGCTTCCACACCATTTTGTTTATATTGGTTTACCCAATTCAAAATTACGGTGTCTCTTATACCAACCGCTTTACTAATTTCTCGGTAACTTTCATTTCCGTTCAAATAACGTTGAACGATGTGTATTTTTTCATCAGCTGTAAATTTAACCATAGAAAAACTGCACCTCCAATTGTTAGACGGTGTCTAACAATTGGGGTGCAGTTCAGTTTCTCGCTCTTTTTTTATTTGTCATAAACAATACATAGTGAAATTTAAGCGATTCTAAATACAGTAAGGCGAATGTTAGTATTTCCTGTTGCAGGGATCGTAATCTCGTTAAGAGTAGATTGGACAGAGATGTTTGCACCAGCTGCTAACGTTTCAATTGTAGTAAATGAAAGTGAGTCACCTATTAAACTTGAAGAGAAGTTGTCAGTTGCGACTGCTCCATTAATTGAAATTCCTACTCCAAGTGGAGCACATCCTGGCGCAGTTGTAGCGATGGATACGCTAATTACATAAATGCCAGCGTTAATAACAGTAACTGTATTTGTGCCGTTAAAGATAATATTGTTTACGTTAATTGCAGTACTAAAAATAAAGTTATTAAATTGCAGTACTGTTTGTTGAATGTTATTTGTTACAACAATTGTTGCTACAGGGAAGCTAGGTCCAGTAGGTCCAGTAGGTCCAGTAGGCCCAGTAGGTCCGCCAGATGGTCCAGTTGGTCCAGTAACTCCTATACCGGTAGCGCCGGTAGCACCCGTTGGTCCTTGGATGCCTTGAACACCTTGAGGTCCGGTAGCGCCAGTGGCACCAGTAGCACCTGTGTTACCTTGAACGCCTTGAGGTCCGGTAGCGCCAGTAGCACCAGTAGCGCCTGTGTTACCTTGAGCCCCTTGAGGCCCGGTAGCGCCTGTGTTACCTTGAACACCTTGAGGTCCCGTGGCACCAGTAGCGCCCGTATTACCTTGAACGCCTTGAGGTCCGGTAGCGCCTGTGTTACCTTGAGCACCTTGAGGTCCAGTAGCGCCAGTAGCACCAGTAGCACCCGTGTTACCTTGAGCGCCTTGAGGTCCAGTGGCACCAGTAGCACCCGTGTTACCTTGAACACCTTGAGGCCCGGTAGCGCCTGTGTTACCTTGAACACCTTGAGGCCCGGTAGCGCCTGTGTTACCTTGAACACCTTGAGGTCCAGTAGGTCCAGTAGGTCCACCAGAAGGTCCAGTAGGTCCGGTAACTCCTATACCAGTAGCGCCAGTAGCACCTGTGTTACCTTGAACACCTTGAGGTCCAGTAGCGCCCGTGGCACCGGTAGCACCCGTGTTACCTTGAACACCTTGAGGTCCAGTAGCGCCCGTGGCACCGGTAGCACCCGTGTTACCTTGAACGCCTTGAGGTCCCGTGGCACCGGTAGCACCTGTGTTACCTTGAACACCTTGAGGTCCCGTGGCACCAGTAGCACCCGTATTACCTTGAATACCTTGAATACTTGAGGTCCGGTAGCGCCAGTGGCACCAGTAGCACCTGTGTTACCTTGAACGCCTTGAGGTCCGGTAGCGCCAGTGGCACCAGTAGCACCTGTGTTACCTTGAACGCCTTGAGGTCCGGTAGCGCCAGTAGCACCAGTAGCACCAGTAGCACCCGTGTTACCTTGAATACCTTGAGGTCCCGTGGCACCAGTAGCACCCGTATTACCTTGAATACCTTGAGGTCCCGTGGCACCAGTAGCACCTGTGTTACCTTGAATACCTTGAGGTCCCGTGGCACCAGTAGCACCCGTATTACCTTGAATACCTTGAGGTCCCGTGGCACCAGTAGCACCCGTATTACCTTGAATACCTTGAGGTCCCGTGGCACCAGTGGCACCAGTAGCACCTGTGTTACCTTGAACACCTTGAGGTCCGGTAGCGCCAGTGGCACCAGTAGCGCCAGTGGCACCGGTAGCACCTGTGTTACCTTGAACACCTTGAGGTCCAGTAGCGCCAGTAGCACCTGTGTTACCTTGAACACCTTGAGGTCCCGTGGCACCGGTAGCACCTGTGTTACCTTGAACACCTTGAGGTCCAGTAGCGCCCGTGGCACCGGTAGCACCCGTGTTACCTTGAGCCCCTTGAGGTCCCGTGGCACCGGTAGCACCCGTGTTACCTTGAACGCCTTGAGGTCCCGTGGCACCGGTAGCACCTGTGTTACCTTGAACGCCTTGAGGTCCAGTAGCACCCGTGTTACCTTGAATACCTTGAGGTCCCGTGGCACCAGTAGCACCCGTATTACCTTGAATACCTTGAGGTCCGGTAGCGCCCGTGGCACCAGTAGCACCTGTGTTACCTTGAACGCCTTGAGGTCCGGTAGCGCCAGTAGCACCAGTAGCACCCGTGTTACCTTGAATACCTTGAGGTCCCGTGGCACCAGTAGCACCCGTATTACCTTGAATACCTTGAGGTCCCGTGGCACCAGTGGCACCAGTGGCACCAGTGGCACCAGTAGCACCTGTGTTACCTTGAATACCTTGAGGTCCCGTGGCACCAGTAGCACCCGTATTACCTTGAATACCTTGAGGTCCCGTGGCACCAGTAGCACCTGTGTTACCTTGAACACCTTGAGGTCCGGTAGCGCCCGTGTTACCTTGAATACCTTGAGGTCCCGTGGCACCAGTAGCACCCGTATTACCTTGAATACCTTGAGGTCCCGTGGCACCTGTGTTACCTTGAACACCTTGAGGTCCGGTAGCGCCCGTGGCACCAGTAGCACCCGTGTTACCTTGAACGCCTTGAGGTCCAGTAGCACCGGTAGCGCCCGTGTTACCTCGAGGTCCAGTAGGTCCAGTAGCACCGGTAGCGCCCGTGTTACCTCGAGGTCCAGTAGGTCCAGTAGCGCCCGTGTTACCTCGAGGTCCAGTAGGCCCAGTAGCACCAGTAGCGCCCGTGTTACCTCGAGGTCCAGTAGGTCCAGTAGCACCGGTAGCGCCCGTGTTACCTCGAGGTCCAGTAGGTCCAGTAGCACCGGTAGCACCCGTGTTACCTCGAGGTCCAGTAGGTCCGGTAGCACCGGTAGCACCCGTGTTACCTCGAGGTCCAGTAGGTCCAGTAGCACCGGTAGCGCCCGTGTTACCTCGAGGTCCAGTAGGTCCAGTAGGCCCTCTGCCGAACGAAGCTGAATTAACTAGAGTAGTTTGTAACTCTGCAATTAATTTAAGGAGTTCTTGGAGTGTACAATGATCGATCCGGAATAACTTTGTAATGTAAAGTAAATAATTAATTAAAATTTGGAGTTCAACAAATACAGCACTTGCTACGAAGGTTGGATTTCTTAATATAGTTATTAAGTTTTTTATAATAGCTAATCCTTGCGCTTTCAGGGAGGAAGTAGCGTCTAGCGAACAGATGAACTTACTTAGTAGGTTTAATGTATCAATTAAATCTTCGATGTTTTTAGGAGATGGATTGGCGAAAAGTTTTGGAATTATTTTAATTAAATCGTTAATAATCGCTCGAAATGTTCTAATTTGTGCTTTAGAAATTGGGATGGATGGTGTGTTTGAGATTCGTCCGGCACTACTTGGAAAGCATGGTTTGGAGAATTTGTTTTGACTGTCGTCATAACGAGACATTAAATCGCTCCTTTCTAATGAGAATGTGAATGAAACTCATCATAGTAGATGCAAAAATTAGTTAAATGGTCATAATAAAATCGTTTGTTTAAAGAAAAAATAGAAAAAACGCCTTACAATAAGGCGTTTTTTCTATTTTCTGCGTATTTATAATATCGTTTTAGTGAAACTTTTGATTTGAATCCAGCTAGTTTTATAATTTCTGATTCCGGCGTTTCTTTTTTTATTAAGTTTAAAATATAGGTGTTACGAAAGTGTTGCCCTGAGATTCCTTTGCGTAAATTAGCTCTAGCTACTTCAAGGCGAATCATTTTTTGGATAGCGATTTCTGTTAATCCCTTCGGTGAATCATTTTCGTATACCCATCTGTATGTTCCGCGGTTAAAATCGAATGCGACAAACAGTGGGTCATTACTATGGTATTTTGGACGAACGGGTTCAGGGATGCTTTTGTAGTATGTGTATAATTGCTTTTTGTCTTCTTTTGTTAATGTAATCGTTCTTTCTACTCCTGCGGTTGCTGGGATAGATAATGTATTAGTTTCAAAGTGAACATGATACATAGTTAATGCTGTAAGCTCTTGTAGGGATAAACCATAGTCAATTAATAGGTTTAAAATAGTGATATTACGATCCATCAATAAAGGTCGTACAGGACGTTGTTTTTCTGATAGTCCTTCCAATGAAGTGACGATACGCTTTAATTTTTTTTCTTCATTAGATGAAATAAAATCTTCATTTCGTAGTGCGCGATCTGGTTGAATGGAAATTTCCATATTCTTTAATGGATTAGGGATGTTTAGGAAATGATTCATTCTATTTAGTACAATAAATACACGATGCATCGTCTTTTCTGAGTAGTTTCGATTCGTTTTTAAGTCAGAAAAGTAATCTTCGTAGTCTTTTGTACAAAGTGTAGCCCATATATTACTGGAAGGGAGCTTTTTGTTTTTTTCTAACCAATGTCCGAAATCTTCAATGTCATAAACATAACGTTTAATGGTTGAGGTTTTTCGGCCTTTATTCAATAAAAAAATAGAAAAGGCTTGTATTGTATCATGGAATTCCGTTGTCTCCATAGTCCCACCACCTTAATTATTTCTTATATTATAGCAAACTTTTCTGAAAATAGGCATTTGTAAGAAGGACGGGAATAATAATATGTGTTGAGTGGATAAAGTGAAACTTTAATCAGTGGGGGGGTGTTCATCCTCCGCTGATTATCAGCCCACACCAATCGGGCATTTACGGGCAGTTATCCCCCGCCTAACTTCCTCGCATTCGCTGAATTTTGAGGTGGGAGTCTTACTGCCTGCAAATTGCGGGATAAAATGAGGTGATTGTATGGAACAATCGATGCGAAAGAAAAATAATAATCAAATTAATATTGTGTTAAACCATCGAAAGAAAATTTCTTTACCAGCATCAGAAAATAAAACGGAAATTTCAAATGAAACTACAATTAAACATGAGATGCTGCAAAGAATTGAAGAAGAGATGGGGAAACTCGTTGGGATGGATGATATAAAAAAGATAATAAAAGAAATATATGCTTGGATTTATGTAAATAAAAAAAGACAAGAAATGGGATTGAAATCTGAGAAGCAAGTACTCCATATGTTGTTTAAAGGGAATCCGGGTACAGGAAAGACAACTGTTGCTAGAATGATAGGGAAATTGTTGTTTGAGATGAATATTCTATCAAAAGGGCATTTAGTTGAAGCGGAACGTGCTGATCTTGTAGGAGAATACATTGGCCATACGGCTCAAAAAACAAGAGATTTAATAAAAAAAGCAATGGGAGGTATTTTGTTTATTGATGAGGCGTATTCTTTAGCTCGAGGTGGAGAGAAGGATTTTGGAAAGGAAGCAATTGATACGCTCGTAAAGCATATGGAGGATAAACAACATGGTTTTGTATTGATTTTGGCTGGGTATTCAAGAGAGATGAATCACTTCCTTTCATTAAATCCAGGACTGCAATCTCGTTTTCCGTTTATTATTGAGTTTGCGGATTATTCGGTAAATCAGTTGTTGGAAATTGGGAAGAGAATGTATGAAGAGCGTGAATACCAGTTATCAAAGGAAGCGGAATGGAAATTTAGAGATCATTTACATGCTGTAAAGTATTCGTCGCAAATTACATCGTTTAGCAATGGCCGATACGTACGGAATATTGTTGAAAAATCGATTCGTACACAGGCTATGCGGTTGTTGCAAGAAGATACGTATGATAAGTATGATTTAATTGGAATATCAAGTGTTGATTTAATGTTGGAAGAGGAGACGCACAGTACATAAACTGTGCGTCTGTTTTTTGTGCATATGTTCGTTTATTCTTTTTTTTCTTTTTCTTGGTGAGATTTATGGAAGCGTTCCATTTTAGCGCTCTTTTCGTGTGCTGAATTAGAATCGTGCCCAAATTGGTTTACTGAGCTTTTTTGAGCTCCTTTATTAACGTGGTTTGTCATTTGTATTCACCTCACTTTAAAAATTAGTATAAACATTAAGTAAAGAAAAAATCGTTAGAAAAGAAAAACCTCTTTACGATATGTAAAGAGGTTAGAATTGCTATTTATGCATTGAACGTTCGTTTGTGTCGATACGTCGATGCGGTAAATGCCATTTGTAATGAATAGAAAGCATGCGGAAGCAAACAATTAAAATGAATAAGGTGTAAAGAGCCCAATCACTAACAATAATTTGAGCCCCAATTAAGAAGCCTGCTAGAATCGTCCAAAAAGCATATACTTCAGCTCGAAGGACGAGAGGTTTTCTACGGGCTAAAAGATCGCGAATAATCCCGCCGCCAATACCGGTTAAAACAGCTGCTACGATTGTAGCGCTAATGGGTAAATTTAGTTTTTGAGCATATAATGCCCCTTGTACGGCGAATGCTGATAAGCCGATAGCGTCAGTAATGTTTTCCCATTTTTTCCAATGTTTAATTAATTTATTTGGAAAAAGAAAAATAATTGTCATTGATAAAAGTGCGATTTGGAATAACATGTCTTGTTGCCAAAACGCGACAATCGGATAACCAATTAGTAAATTACGAAGGGCACCTCCCCCAAATGCGGTTGCCATTCCTAAAATATACACCCCGAAAATGTCATAATCCTCTTCCATTGCAACAATGGCTCCGCTTAGTGCGAATGCGATTGTGCCTATGATGCTAAAAATCTCCCATGCCATGAATTTTCTCCCCCGCTAACTAGATGAAATGTGCTTCCTCTGCTATTATATTAGAAGGTTTAAATTTCGAAAAGGATGAGTGAACATATTTGATGGAAGAAAAAGAAAAAGTCATATTAGTAGGCTGTCAATTACAGCAAGATGACGATGAACAGTTTATGCATTCCATGAAAGAACTTGCATCGTTAGCAAAGACTGCGCGAGCGAAAGTGTTAGTGTCAACAACGCAAAAACGACCGAAGTTTCATCCAGTGACTTATATAGGTAAAGGTAAATTAGAAGAGCTTACAATGTTAACAGAAGAATTAGAGCCGGATGTTATTATATTTAATAACGAGTTAACGCCGAGTCAAATTCGGAATTTATCCTCAGTATTAGATGCAAGAGTAATCGATCGAACGCAACTCATATTAGATATTTTTGCGCAACGTGCGAAGTCGAGAGAGGGTAAGCTTCAAGTGGAGTTAGCCCAGTTGCAATATACAATGCCGCGTCTAATGGGGCAAGGTTTGTCTTTATCACGTCTTGGTGGTGGTATTGGAACAAGAGGGCCGGGTGAGACGAAACTTGAGACGGATCGTCGTCATATTCGATCGCGTATTGATGAAATAAAGAAACAACTTGCGGTTGTTGTGGAACATCGAAAAAGATACCGTGAGAGAAGAAAAGACAATAAAGTATTTCAAGTTTCATTAATAGGATATACAAATGCAGGGAAATCGACGCTATTTAATAGATTAACGGAAGCGGATACGTTTGAAGAAAACTTATTGTTTGCAACGTTAGATCCGACAACAAGGAAGATGCCGTTACCTTCTGGTTATACAGTGTTGCTAACTGATACGGTTGGTTTTATACAAGATTTACCTACGTCGTTAATTGCAGCTTTTCGTTCAACACTAGAAGAAGCTGGTGAAGCAGATGTTATTTTACATGTTGTTGATTCTGCAGATCCAAACTATGTAGGGCATGAGAAAACGGTAAAGAAGTTATTGTCAGAACTTGAAATTAATCATATTCCGATTATTACGTTATACAATAAAAAAGATGCATTACATCAAAATTTTATTCCGTTTCCGAAAAGCGACTTCTTAATGACTAGTGCTTTTGAAGAAATCGATTTATTACATATAAAAGAAGCGATAGAAACGAAAATGAAGGAAGAAATGGATCCATATCAAGTGGAGATTCCTCCGAGTGAAGGTAAGTTGTTAACGTTATTAAAGACGGAAACTCTATTAACAAAGATGGAATTTCTGGAAGATAAATTTGTATATAGTTGTACAGGATATATATTTGCCTATTCGCCATATAATGGGCAGTTAAAGAGATTTTTAGTGGAAGAAGGAGAAAATGATAATGTTTGATCGTTTAAAAAATGGAGAAAAAATGGCTCCTATTGTAAAAGAAGTAGAAAGTCAAATTACAGAAGTGCATAAACGTGCAGATGAAGTGATTGAAAGTAATCAATTTCGTGTATTAGAAAGTTTTCGTAAACATAAAATTAGTGACTCGCATTTTATTCCAACGACTGGCTATGGATATGACGATATTGGTCGTGACACATTAGAAAAAGTGTATGCTGATGTATTTGGAGCGGAAGCGGGTCTTGTTCGTCCGCAAATTATTTCGGGGACTCATGCGATTTCAACAGCTTTATTTGGTATTTTACGTCCGGGAGATGAGCTACTATACATAACGGGGAAACCGTATGATACGTTAGAGGAAATCGTTGGTGTACGCGGAAAAGGTGTAGGGTCATTTAAAGAATATAATATCGGTTATAACGCAGTTTCGTTAACGGAAGAGGGGCTTGTGGACTTTGAAGCTGTTGCGGCTGCGATTCATAGTAATACGAAGATGATTGGTATTCAGCGCTCAAAGGGATATGCTACTCGTCCGTCGTTTACTATTTCTCAAATTAAAGAGATGATTTCGTTTGTTAAGGAAATTAAACCTGATGTAGTTGTATTTGTTGACAACTGTTATGGCGAGTTTATTGAAGAACAAGAGCCGTGCCATGTAGGTGCAGATTTAATGGCGGGCTCGCTTATTAAAAACCCAGGCGGTGGAATCGTTAAAACTGGTGGTTACATTGTTGGGAAAGAACAATATGTTGAAGCATGTGCATATCGTTTAACATCTCCAGGGATTGGTGCTGAAGCAGGGGCATCTTTATACAGTTTACAAGAAATGTACCAAGGGTTCTTCTTAGCGCCGCATGTAGCGGGACAAGCACTAAAAGGTGCAATCTTTACAGCGGCATTTTTAGAAAAGTTAGGAATGAACACGTCACCAGCGTGGAATGCGCCAAGAACGGACTTAATTCAATCTGTTCAATTCGATGATAAAGATCGTATGATTGCCTTTTGTCAAGCGATTCAATATGCATCTCCGATTAATTCTCATTTCACTCCGTACGCAAACTATATGCCGGGTTATGAAGATGATGTAATTATGGCTGCGGGAACGTTTATTCAAGGTGCAAGTATTGAATTGTCGGCTGATGGCCCAATTCGTCCACCTTACGTTGCTTATGTACAGGGTGGATTAACGTATTCTCATGTGAAGATTGCAATTTGTTCTGCGATTGATGCGTTAATTGAAAAAAAATTATTAACAATTTCTTAAAGGGAAGCTGTCGATTTCGGCAGCTTTTTTCGTGTAAAAGTAATGATTTGTGCCATTAGAAAAAAGAATGAAAAAAAACCTAAAAAAATCATGTAAGAAAAGCTAACATCTATTGACACTAAACATAACATAATATAAAATGAGAAGCAGTTAAGGCGAAGGAGGAACTGAAACAATGAAAGAAGATAGACGTTCTGCCCCGCTGTTTCCTATTGGTATTGTTATGGATTTAACACAATTGTCTGCACGTCAAATTCGCTACTATGAAGAGCATAATCTTGTTTCTCCAACCCGTACAAAGGGGAATCGTAGATTATTTTCATTTAACGATGTAGATAAGTTGTTAGAGATTAAAGATTTATTAGATCAAGGCTTAAATATGGCTGGTATTAAGCAAGTGTTACTAATGAAAGAAAATCAAACAGAAGCAGTGAAAATAAAAGAAGAAACGAAAGAAATTTCCAAAACGGAGCTTCGCAAAATACTTCGAGATGAACTACAACATACAGGTAGATTTAATCGAACTTCATTGCGACAAGGTGACATTTCAAGGTTTTTTCACTAAAGACAACTGATTCTGAAGGTGTTTAGAGGGACTAAGGAGGAATTTATAATGGCTAGGTACACAAAAGAAGATATTTTCCGTTTGGCGAAAGAAGAGAATGTAAAGTATATCCGTCTGCAATTTACGGACCTTTTAGGAGTAATTAAAAACGTAGAAATTCCAGTGAGCCAATTAACAAAAGCTCTTGATAACAAAATGATGTTTGATGGATCTTCTATTGAAGGTTTCGTACGTATTGAAGAATCTGATATGTATTTATATCCGGATTTAGATACTTGGGTAATTTTCCCTTGGACAGCTGAAAAAGGTAAAGTAGCGCGTTTAATCTGTGATATTTATACTGCAGATGGTGCTCCATTTGACGGAGATCCACGTAACAATTTAAAACGTGTATTAAAAGAAATGGAAGCTTTAGGATTCTCAGATTTCAATCTTGGACCAGAGCCAGAATTCTTCCTATTCAAAGTTGATGAAAAAGGAAATCCAACATTAGAATTAAACGATAACGGTGGATACTTCGACCTTGCGCCGATGGATCTAGGGGAAAACTGTCGTCGTGATATCGTTCTTGAGCTTGAAGAAATGGGCTTTGAAATTGAAGCGTCTCACCATGAAGTTGCACCAGGTCAACACGAAATTGACTTTAAATATGCAAATGCAATTCGCTCATGTGATGACATTCAAACATTCAAACTTGTTGTAAAAACAATTGCTCGTAAACATGGTTTACATGCAACATTTATGCCAAAACCATTATACGGTGTGAACGGTTCAGGTATGCACTGTAACTTATCATTATTTAAAAATGGTGAGAACGTATTCTTCGATCAAAACGGTGATTTACAATTAAGTGATGATGCTCGTCACTTTATCGCAGGTATTTTAAAACATGCACCAGCATTTACAGCGGTAGCAAACCCAACTGTAAACTCTTACAAACGTTTAGTACCTGGATATGAAGCTCCTTGTTACGTAGCATGGTCTGCACAAAACCGTAGCCCATTAGTACGTATCCCTGCATCTCGTGGTATTAGTACACGCGTAGAAGTACGTAGTGTTGACCCAGCTGCAAACCCATATTTAGTAATGGCTACATTATTAGCTGCAGGTCTTGACGGAATTAAAAATAAATTAACTCCACCAGCTGCAGTAGACCGTAACATCTATGTAATGACAAAAGAAGAGCGCGAAGAAGCAGGTATCGTTGACTTACCAGCAACATTAGCGCAAGCGTTAGTTACATTACAATCTAATGAAGTAGTATGCAGTGCACTAGGAGAACATTTACTTGAGCACTTCATCGAAGCAAAAGAGATTGAGTGGGATATCTTTAGAACTCAAGTTCACCAATGGGAACGCGATCAATATATGTCTCTATACTAAGAGAGAAAAAAGCCCTGATACTACGGTATCAGGGCTTTTTCTTTTTTATAAAGTTAACTTCAAGTGGCGCAAAATGAAAAGAAACCACAAAACAGCCACTAAAAATCTTCAGTATAAGAGTATCTTAATAATAGAGATGGTAATTCCAATAAACCTTTATTAGAATCGGTTCTTTTTTCAATAAATTGCTAGCGCTAAAAATTTAATAATTTTTTACTGCTTGTACAACGCGACCAATGATTTTTACATCTTCAGCTGAAAGGTCGTAAGTCTGTGGTTCATGGATAGGATCATTACTCAATGGTATTAAAGTAATGATGCTTCCAGATTTTGAGATTTTTTTCACAGTTGCATCATAACCATTGACTTTTACAACAGCAATTTGCCCATTCTCAACATAAGGAGTTTCTTCTACCAGAACATAAGAACCATCAGGGAATTCGAGATTCATGCTAGTGCCTTTTACAGTAAGATAAAAATACTTTTTACGCTTATTTAAAAATGTACTTAGCATTGGTAAATAACCCTCGATATTTTCTTCAGCGAATATAGGTGTACCGGCTGCGACAGAACCAATGATTGGGATATGGATAATGTTTGATTGGTCGTTTTGAATGGTTTCATAAATAGAAACTTCTTCTTTAACTGTATTATCCCCTTTAGTTGTGAGCACCTCTAAATCATCAGTAGTGATCCCTAATCCCTTACAAACTTTTATTACATTATCAACAGATGCTTTACCGATTCCTCTTGATAACATTGATTGCAGTGTTGTGGGAGGGAGCCCGATTTTTTCTGCGAAAGCTCTTTTGCTATATCCAGCTTCTTTTATTAAGTGTGTTACAATCTTTGCTTTTTCCATAAACTTCACCATCCTTCTTATAAAATGTATACGATATTGAGTATGTTTGTTACTATCATAACTTAGCTGAATTTATAAGTAAATAGTATTTCGTACGATATTGAGTATGTTTTTTCTGTTATCCCATTGACTTTGTACGGGAATGCGTATATATTAAATTGTGAATGAACGCAATTTCGTATAAAAATTAAGGAGGTGAGCTAATGTATCCGAATCTGCGTGCAGAGATGGCGAGAAAAGGGATTGTAATTAGCCAAATCTCTTCGCATCTGAATCTTCGCTACGCAACAGTGTGCGACAAAATTAATGGTAAATTTCGTTTTTATTATGATGAGGCTCTTGAAATTAAGGAAACCTTTTTTCCTGATCATAATTTAGAATATCTTTTTGAATTTGAAGAAAACAAACCGAATTGTAGTGTGAAAAGAAACCCTACTTTTTTGGAACATAAAATATTGAATTTCTAACTCGATAACGAAATTATTAAGCAAAGCTTTATTGTAGAGTTAAGGAAATATTTTATATTAAATCACATAATTTGAATGTTGAGGATTGGTTAATGTTCAAGAAAACTGGTAAATAACAACACTTGATGTAAGGGTATGTAAATGTAAGGAAGGTAATTGAAAATTAAAGATGAGGAGGAGATAAGAGTGGATCGTTTAACCGAAATATTAGTATATAGTGAATTGATATTTGAAGTTAATGGTGAGGTAGTAACGGATAGTTTGGTAATTGCGAAAATGTTCGGGAAAGATCATTACTATGTTTTGGAGGATATTCGTAAAAATAGTGTATATGCGGGTGAAGAATTTGCACAAGGAAATTTTCACGAGACCACTTATATCAATTCACAGGGTGAGCGCATGTCTAAATACAATTTAACTAAAGAAGCTTTCGTATTACTTGCTATGGGGTATAACTCTAGAGAAGCTGTGCAAACGAAAATTAAATTTATTGAAGAGTTCAAACGGATGAGGAGGTATATACAAAGTCAGAACAAAATACCAAAGGATGCTATGGGAGTCCTAAAGTTAACGTTTGCAGCTTTAGAAGGACATACGCAAGAAATACAAGAGATTAAGACTGAAGTGAAGGGGTTACGAGAAAACGCTCCGCTATACGCCATTGAATGTGACGAAATAACAAAGGCTGTAAAAAGGTTAGGTGTTTTGTTATTGGGGGGGAAAAATTCGAATTCTTATCAGGATAACAGTCTTAGAAAAAAGCTGTATAGCGATATTTATAGTCAATTACATCGAGAGTTTGGTGTGAATAGTTATAAAGCTATTAAACGTAATCATTTGGATAGAGCTATACAAATAATTAATGAAGAATATTCAATTCCAACAGTTTTAAATGAAGAAATTAAAGTTAAAAACTCACAAATAAATATGGCAGAATTTCAATAGGAGGAAGAAACATGCAACGGAAAATTTTAGTGATTACTGGCAATTTAGTAGGTCTACCAACTGTCAGTGAATTTAAAACAAAAGATGCTGCAAAACAGCAGATTAAAAAGCTTATCCAAAAAGGAATAAGTCCAAATGTTATTCGTATAACACAAGAAATTTCTATGAATATCGAAATTCAAGTTGATGTTGAATTTGAGGAATAAGAAAGATTTAGGAGAAAAAATATGGATAGCATGATGGATTTAAATGAGTACATAAGAAAAGAATCCGTTGCAGCGGATTCTATAAAAAAATATCTCTGAATAAGTATAACATTGAATATCGATTTTGAGAATTTATGAGGTGACTAGTATGGGGATTATTCGAGTGAAAAAAGATAGTAATTATTCCGTCATAAATAATACTGGTTTAAAAGATAAAAGGTTGTCATGGAAGGCAAAAGGAATTTTGGCTTATACACTTACACTACCAGATGATTGGACTTTTCATATTAGTGAATTAGCTCAACATGCAAAGGATGGAGAAGATTCACTACGTACAGGTTTTAAAGAACTAAAAGAATTAGGCTATGTAAAGCGTTATCCCGTTCGTGATGAAAATACAAAAAAAATTAAAAGATGGGATACGGAAATTTATGAAACACCACAAAAGAGAATTCCACAAGTGGAAAAGCAAGATGTAGGAAAGCCATATGAGGAAAATCCGACACTACTAAATATTAATAAACTAAATACTAAAATACAAAATACTAATCATGATGATAAGGATAAATTAGAATCTCATATATTATTCGGTAGAGAGTTTAAAAAAAATTATAATTTTTTAAAAGAGAGAGGCATTCCGTTAAGTGAAAATGCATTTACGGAGTTAGGCGATTTTTGTGATTTGTTTAGTAGTGAGTTAATTCAGTATGCAACTAATAAAGCTATTGATGAGAATGCACCAAGATGGAACTACGTTAAAGCTATATTGAGTAATTGGAAGGAGCAAAAAGTTAAAACATTTGCTGATGTGACCGCGCTAGATAGACGTTTCAAAATGAGTAAGAATAAGAAATTTAATGAATCAGGTAGAAATTATTCGACTAGAAAAGAGCTTGTCCCAGATTGGTTATATAAAGATGACGAACACACGAATCAAGAAGTGGAAAGAAAACCCGCGCAGTATACTGAGGAAGAGCGTGAGAGATTAAAAGAGGTATTAAATAAATATAAGTCTTAAGAAAAGATAAAATGGTCGACGACTTTGGTGTTTAAAAATGTATTATCTTAATGCTAAGATTAAATGATTATATTCTTCAAAGATGTTTGATGTATATTAAACATCTTTGAAGATATTCGTGAATGTTTGGAGCAAGTATTAACAATTTGTGATTTCTGTTTGATTATTAATGTCTTACAAGGATTGTTCGAAGGGTGTTTTTCATTATCTATTCAGGAGTTAATTACAGTATTGGAATTCTAAAGAGAAAATGAATTTATAAATAGTAGGAAATGGTTGTGTTTATTAAATGAAAGATGTTCTACAAATAACAAAGATTGAAAAAGCCAATAAGGATATAAGTTTTATTAAATTAGTAGTATTTAAATTTACAAAAAGGAAGTAGGTGAATCGTCAGATGTTTGAATGGCTCAAAGATTATAAGAAGTTAGAAGAAGAAATCGCTTATTTAGAATACAACTTAGACAAATCAAAAGCGGAATTAAAGCGCTGGACTAGTGGGGACTTGCAAAATGTACGATTAACCGCTGAGTCGGAAGGGGCTAAGGTAGAAGACCGGATTGAAGCAATTGAATATGAATTAGCTCATAAGATGAATGAAGAATATGATTTAAAGCTTTTGATGAATAAGTTTGCAGGACTGGATCATCAAATACTTAAAATGAAATATATTGATGGAATGACCTTAGAACAAATAGCATTTGAATTGCATTATAGTACAGGCTATATTCGACGCAAACACGCTGAAATAAGAAAAATTGTCAAGTTTTTAGATGGATTTTAATGTTACCTTTTTGTAGAGTACATGCGGTGTACAGAAAGTATTGAAAAAGTGATTTATAGTAGTAATATAAGATTTCGACGAAAGAGCAACTATTTTTATGGTTGCTCTTTTTGTTGTGAAAGAAGGTGAGCAATATGAAGTAATTTTATAGATTAATGGGTATTTGGCTGATAACCATATGTAGTGAAGTAGTAGTTTTTTAGACAAAAATAATAGGAAAATAAGGAGATGTTTAGTAATGAGTATATTAGCTGCTTCAGTTAAAACAAAGAATCTGCCACAACAAGTGTTACGTTGGCAATCAATGGTAGAAAGTGAATGTGCTGCACAAGGTGTTTCGGAATTAGTTCCTTACGTACTTGGAATTATTATGGTGGAAAGTGGAGGGAACTCTGAAACAACACCGGATATTATGCAGTCAAGTGAATCACAAGGATGGGCAATGAATACAATCAAGAATCCTAAAGATTCAGTGTATTACGGAGTAAAGCATTTAAAAGGAGCTTTTGATGATGCAAAGAAAAATGGTATTACAGATTTAAGTGCCATTGTTCAATCATATAATTTTGGACGAGCTTATCTTCGCTGGTTAGCTTCTAACAATAAACAACATTCATTACCGGTGGCAGATCTGTATTCTAAGACGGTTGTTGCGCCATCACTTGGAAATACAACTGGTGCTATGGTTAAATATAGTCATCCTATCGCTGTTGCGTACAATGGTGGTTATCGATATAAAAATGGCGGTAATTTTTTCTACGCTGAAATTGTTAAACAATATGTAGATTTTAATGCAGGCGGTGTTTCACAACCAGAAGGAATTGGGTTCGCGAAGTCAATATACTGGGAAGGCTATGGTATTAACTATCATGATAGACCACATGGCAACTATCAGGGAAACTTTACAACAGCAGCAGAAGTATTATACTGGGGTGCGTACTGGGGAGAAGATAATGATGTGTGGTTAGATTTAGGTAGAAGCCGTTGGGTAAAAGCGGAGCATTATTATTGGAGACCTTTCAAAGCAATATCAAAATATCCAGAAGGATATGGAGTAAACTTTTACGATGGAATTAACGGTTCATATAAAGGCCGTATCACTTCAAAAGAACCCCTTACAGTATTCTTCCGTAAAGAAGGCTGGATTGATATTGGTGGGAATAGTTGGGCACCTGAGGAACACTTTGATATTGTAGATATTCGATAAAAAAACAACTCTACTAAGAGTTGTTTTTTATACTTAAACTGTAATGTAGGAAAGAAGAATTAGTCATATAAAATAATAGTTTTTCAAGAGTCTTTGGTAATCTTAATAATATTTAACTTATGGTTAAAAGAATAATATTTTGATGGTAGATAACAATGGAGAAATTCTCTGTTTTGTTCGTTTTAAGGTTGGAAAACCTACAATATATCTAAAAATAATAAATATAGACAATATAAAATAGAAAGGAAGATTCATATGGCAACATTTATTTATCCAACAAATACAACGAGAGTAACAAGTGGTTTTAGAGGTGACAGACCAGATCATCATGGGGGAGATCTTGCTGAAGCAGGCTATCATCCGATTTATGCAGCGGCTAGTGGGAAAGTTAGTCGTTCGTATTTTTCATCTAGTTACGGTGAATGTATTATGATTGTTCATAATATTAATGGAGTTACATGGGAAACTGTATACGCTCACATGCGAAGTGGTTCTCGTACAGTTAAAGAAGGCGATTCTGTTACACAAGGACAAACAATTGGGGTTATGGGAGAAACGGGACAGGCTTATGGTCAGCACTTACATTTTGAAATGCATAAAGGCGGCTGGAATATTAATAAGAGTAATGCTGTGAATCCATTAGACTACTTGGGGAAAGGTGGCGCTGTTGGTACACCGCAACCAGAAGGAATTGGGTTCGCAAAGTCAATATACTGGGAAGGTTATGGTATTAACTATCATGATAGACCACATGGCAACTATCAGGGAAGCTTTACAACAGCAGCAGAAGTATTATACTGGGGTGCGTACTGGGGAGAAGATAATGATGTGTGGTTAGATTTAGGTAGAAGCCGTTGGGTAAAAGCGGAGCATTATTATTGGAGACCTTTCAAAGCAATATCAAAATATCCAGAAGGATATGGAGTAAACTTTTATGATGGAATTAACGGCTCATACAAAGGACGTATTACTTCAAAAGAACCTCTTACAGTATTCTTCCGTAAAGAAGGCTGGATTGATATCGGTGGGAATAGTTGGGCACCTGAGGAACACTTTGACATTGTAGATATTCGATAAAAAAACAACTCTATTAAGAGTTGTTTTTTTCAGGCTGTGGAGAAAGTCTTCTCCACAGCCTGTTTATGTGTCTGAACCTCTTTTTATGTGTCAACACTGATAAAAAAGAGGTAAAGGAGAGATTTTTTATGATGGGTGCTTTAAAAAATCATCGTGATGAGCGTGTATCCGTTTCTGTAGAAGAATTAGTTCCGCAAGACCATTTCCTTCGTGCGATTGAAGCGACAATCAGTTTTGATTTTATTGAGGAAAAGTTACGCCCTTATTACTGTGAAAACAATGGTCGTCCGTCAATTCACCCTATCGTTTTATTTAAGATGATGTTTATCGGATATTTTTATGGTATTCGTTCAGAGCGACAATTGGAAAAGGAGATCAAAACGAATATTGCCTACCGTTGGTTTCTAGGTTTTTCTCTATCAGATACAATTCCAGATCATTCTACAATCAGTTGGAATCGCCGTACTCGTTTCATTCATACAAATATTTTCGAAGAAATTTTTGATGAGATTGTGAGTCAAGCGACCGAGCACCGTATGGTGGGAGGACGTGCGTTGATGACAGATTCTACACACATTAAGGCGAATGCCAATAAAAATAAATTTGTACATAAATATAAAAAAGAAAAGGCAAAGTTCTATATAGATGAACTAGAAGCTGCGGTAATCGAAGATCGTGAGGTACATGGAAAAAAGAATTAAGACCTAGAAAGGAAAGTGATACCCCCACTAAAAAAACTCGTATCAGTACAACGGATCCAGATAGTGGATTTTTAATGAGGGATGGAAAACCGAACGGTTTTCATTTCTTAGATCATCGTACGACTGATGCGAAATATAATATTATTACAGATACCTATATAACGGCTGGAAATATGGCGGATTCCGAGCCGTATTTAGCACGTCTACAAGCTCAAACTAATAAATTCGGATTCAAAGTTGAAGCTGTAGCTCTTGATGCAGGCTATTTTACAGGTTATATCTGTAAGAAACTATCAGAACAGAATATATTTATGGTGATGGGGTATCGCCGATTTGGAAAGCGAAATAAAGACGTTCCGAAAAGCCAATTTAAATATGTAAAAGAAATGAATGTATTTGCTTGTCCGATGGGATGTATTTTAGAATATACGACAACGGATCGCGAAGGATATCGTCAATATAAATCAAATCCAGAAGACTGCGCTGTTTGTCCGCTACGTGAGGTATGCTTTTCAAAAAAACAAAAACAAAAAGTTATCACTCATCATATATGGGAAAAATATAAAGATATCGCTAGAAAAAACAAACTAACAGCTACAGGGAAAAGACTGTATAAAGTACGCTGTTCAACTATAGAGCGAAGCTTTGCGGATGCCAAAGAACTACATGGCTATCGATATGCTCGGTTTCGAGGGCTGAAGTCTGTCCAAATGCAAGCTTACCTCACCGCAGCTTGTCAAAACATGAAAAAAATAGCCCTTCACCTAACCAAAAAGGGTCTGGTGGAGGGTTGTTTTTCTAAAATTTATTATTTTATATTGTTTTCATTTACTAAAATTAAAAAGGATTGCAGAATGTTGGGAACCCTAAAGGGTTTCCCAACACTCTGAAAAAAACAACTCTATTAAGAGTTGTTTTTTTATTCATAAATTTTGATATAGGAAAGAAGAGGAATAGAAATGAAGAAAATTGCAGATTTATCTCATCACAATGGTTCAATAAATTGGGCGGCAGCTAGTAAAGAGCTTGAACTTGCTATTATACGTGTACAATATGGATCAAGGACAATTGATACACGTTATAAAGAGTATGTACAAGGTTGTAAAGACTATGGTGTCCCATTTGCACACTATGCTTATGGATGTTATGTAAGTGTTCAGGATGCTATTGTAGAAGCGAATGATTTTATGGCGCGCGCTGACAAAGAAGCGAAATTTTTAGTATTAGATGTGGAAGATGATACATTAGCAAGTTGTGGAGCAGTTAACTTAGCGAAAGCTTCACAGGCATTTATTGATACATGCCGTGCAGCTGGCTGGAAAATAGGTCTATATGTATCACATCACATGTATACAAGCTATGGACTAAATACTGTGAATGCGGATTTCCTTTGGATTCCACGTTATGGAAATAAACCAGCCTATAACTGTGATTTATGGCAGTATACGGAAAGTGGTAGTCTTGCGGGCGTATCTGGTAATGTAGATTTAAATTACTTAAACGGAGAAAAATCTCTTGAATGGTTTACAGGTAAAGGTGGCGTTGTTGGTACACCGCAACCAGAAGGGATTGGGTTCGCAAAGTCAATATACTGGGAAGGTTATGGTATTAACTATCATGATAGACCACATGGCAACTATCAGGGGAACTTTACAACAGCAGCAGAAGTATTGTACTGGAATGCGTACTGGGGAGAAGATAATGATGTGTGGTTAGATTTAGGTAGAAGCCGTTGGGTAAAAGCGGAGCATTATTATTGGAGACCTTTCAAAGCAATATCAAAATACCCAGAAGGATATGGAGTAAACTTTTATGATGGAATTAACGGCTCATACAAAGGACGTATTACTTCAAAAGAACCCCTTACAGTATTCTTCCGTAAAGAAGGCTGGATTGATATTGGTGGGAATCGTTGGACACCTGAGGAACACTTTGACATTGTAGATATTCGATAAAAATTCCAGTAGTAACTGTTTTTGTATTTTATAAAGTTATGACATAAAAGATAGCTTTAGCAAGAATTATAAGACAGAGATAGCTATAAGGACATATTGGTGTTAAAAGATGATAAAAGATTAGAGTCACTCGAATGAGTAATTATTTAGATTAGAAAAGGAGTGAGAATAATAGAAGAGCAGATCTTAAATTCAATGATTCAACAAGGAGCATTCGCAGCGTTATTTGTGTGGATGCTTATTACTACACAAAAAAAGAATGAACAGCGCGAAGAACAATATCAAAAAGTTATTGAAAAAAACCAACAAGTCATTGAAGAACAAGCAAAAGCGTTTAGTTCGTTGGCGAAGGATTTATCAGATATTAAACAAAAAATTTTGGGACATGGTGATATGAAATAAAGCATCATGTTAAACTATTTATTCCGCAAGTAAGTTCACCAATGAGAACGTAATCGAAATACATCTCTATACTAAGAAAAAAAGCCCTGATACTACGATATCAGGGCTTTTTCGTCATTTATCTACAATGAATTGCAGTGAATATTGTCGTAATTTATGAGGTGTAATTAAGAAGTCATTTAACAAGAATAATTTATGTTGACTCGTTCTGTATAAAGAACTAAAATGGCATTAATTAGAAATGTTTGTATATTTAAAAAATAAAACATATTACTTTTATTTCTGTTTTTTATGGGAATGTCAACTGGAATCTCATTGGTATTAAATGAGGGGGAGAAGTAATGAATAAGGAAATAAATTTAAAAAATCTATTTACTGTTATATGGAAAAGGGTATGGATACTACTGTTGTTTACGACTCTCACAACCGTAGGAGGAGCGATGTATAGTATGTATATGAAAACACCTTTGTATGCCTCCTCAGCAAGGGTTATTGTTCAAGCTAATGCTGAAACGATGAATACATTGAAAGCGATGGTAAATGAGCCTGTAATATTAGAAAAAGTAGCGGCTGAATTAAATATTAACAGATCTGCAGGTGCATTAAGTGGACAAATAAGTATAGAAAGTGTACAAGGCTCTCAGATTATGAGAATAAATGTAGTGGATATTGATCCTGTACTTGCACATAAAATTGCAAATACGACAGCGGCTGTTTATAAGAAAGAAGTAGCAAATATACTAAATTTTAATAATGTGAGTATATTACCAGAAGACCCAGTTCAAAAACATTCGATGCCTATAAATATAAATCACCTTAAGACGATACTAATTGCGTTCTCTGTAGGTATGGTGCTCAGTATCGGTTTTATTTTTTTATTGGATTCATTTGATGATAGAATCAAATCGGAACGACGAATTGAGCAATTGTTAGATGTCCCTGTTTTGGGCGGGATTTCTAAAATGAATAGGAAAAATACGGAAGACAAATTCAGTAAAAAAAATACAGTGGTACTGGGGGATGGAACGGAGTGGCCTACAAAAATAGACGAAAAACAAATAAAGTTAAAGGAGAAAGTATAATTGCTTATACAGCTCCAAGATCGAAAATTTCGGAGCAGTATCGTTCGCTTCGAACAAACCTTCAATTATCTTCGTCTATTCATAAAAGCAGAACTATAGTTATTACTTCTCCAAGGTATGGTGAAGGAAAATCAACGATTACAGTTAATTTAGCAGTCTCAATAGCACAAAAAGGTGAAAAAGTATTGATAGTAGATGCAAATTTACGAAAACCCACGATTCAGGAAATGTTTGGAGTAGAAAATACAGTTGGATTAACTGATATATTGAACGGAAAAACAAATTTAGAAGGCGCTGTAAAAAAAACAGAGATGGAACGTCTTGATATATTAACTAGCGGTCCAGTACCATTCAATCCATCTGAAGTACTTGGTTCAGGTGAGATGGATATGTTAATTCAAAAGGCAATGGAACGGTATGACATCATATTATTTGATTCTTCCCCTGTATTAGAAGTAACAGATACGAGTGTATTAGTTGATAAGTGTGAAGGAGTACTTTTGGTGATCCGATATAATCGTACTGTGAGCGAAGATGCGCTTGAAACGAAAAGAGCGCTAAGTTTTACGAAAAGCAGAATATTGGGTGCAATTTTGAATGGGAAAGTATAAAGGGGATTAGAATAATAAATTTAACCTTCTTACATAAAAATGTTCGTTATAAAGAAAGAATAATAGAATTGTGATGTGGTGATGTCTCCTGACCGCTATCAATGGAGGCACTCGATTATGCTGTGGGTTGTGAAAGCAACCTTAGATGCGAGTCATCAAAAGTGTAATGTGAGGGAGGGTTAGATGCCCATATTTTATTAAAGTTTCTAGCTATGTACTTTTAATAAAGAGTATATAGTTAGAAACTTTAACTTTGAAAGAGTTCAGTAAGGAATTGATTAAAGGAGGAAGTTATATGACGTATCGCCGGAGGATATCGTTATTGCTTTTAATGGATTCACTGATTGTATTAAGTGCAGTTTTTTTTAGTTATTTTTTTGTAAATGCTAGCTTTAGTGTTATCACTTTATCATCAGTTATTAGCTCTATCACTCTATTAGTTAGTCATCATTTATTTGCTTTTGTTTATAAATTGTATAAAAAAGCTTTGGAATATGCAAGTATAGGAGAGTTGCTAATTATATGCAAGGTCGTTACATTTTCAATACTTACTACAGCGGTTGTACAGCAAATCATTATGCAAAAAATGTATTTTCGATTGTTAGTTGTAACTTGGATGATTCATATTTTATTAATTGGTGGTTCCCGCTTTATTTGGAGAATGTACAGAGATATTTATTATGTAAAGAAGGGTGATAAAAAAAGAACGTTAATTGTTGGTGCTGGATCAGCTGGGACGATGGTTGCAAGGCAGTTGTTGAAGAATAATACTGCTGAATTAATGCCAGTCGCGTTTATTGATGATAATGTCAAAAAGCATAATCTTGATATTTGGGGGATTCCAGTAATAGGTGGTATGAATCAAATTGATTATGTTATTAAAAAACTGAATATTGAGATAGTTATCTTGGCAATTCCTTCGTTAAACAAGAGAGAGAGAAATGTTATTTTAAAAGATTGTTTAAAAACAAAAGTAAAAACTCAAATCCTTCCCATGTTAGAAGACTTAGTAACAGGTAAGGTTTCAGTAAATGAATTTAGAGATGTTCAAGTAGAAGATTTATTAGGGCGAGATCCTGTAGAGTTAGATGTGGAAATTATTTCAGATTATATAACGGATAAAGTCATTTTAGTTACTGGTGCAGGTGGATCAATTGGTTCGGAAATTTGTAGACAAGTTGCGAAATTTAAACCGAAAAAATTGATTTTATTAGGGCATGGAGAAAACAGTATTTATTCCATAGAAATGGAATTAAATGAAAAATATAACGATATGAGAGGCGTGTTTATTCCAGAAATCGCGGATATACAAGATGAAAAGAAGATGCATTTAATAATGAATAAACATCTTCCAAATGTTGTATATCATGCAGCCGCACATAAACATGTACCATTAATGGAGAACAATCCTGAAGAGGCTGTTAAAAATAATTTGATTGGAACTATGAATATAGCAGAGGCAGCGAGAACACATGGAGTAGGAACGTTTGTTATGATTTCTTCCGATAAAGCGGTGAACCCGACGAGTGTTATGGGTGCAACAAAGAAATTAGCTGAGATGGTCATTCAGCACAAAGATAAAATAAGTCATACAAAGTTTGTTACAGTACGTTTTGGAAATGTATTAGGTAGCCGCGGAAGCGTCATACCTTTATTTAAGAAACAAATTCAAAATGGTGGACCAATTACAGTTACTCATCCTGATATGGTTCGTTATTTTATGACAATTCCGGAGGCATCAAGACTCGTAGTGCAAGCTGGGGCGCTAGCTAAAGGAGGAGAAATTTTTGTGCTGGATATGGGAGAACCAGTAAAAATAGTTGATCTTGCTAAAAATCTCATTCGATTATCAGGAAACTCTTTGGATGAAATAGGAATAGAATTTACCGGTATACGCCCAGGAGAGAAGCTTTTTGAAGAATTACTAAAAGAAGATGAAATGAATGAGAAGCAAGTTCACCCGAGAATTTATGTAGGGCAAGAAATGAATGTTCGTATAGAAGAAATAGAAAAGTTAATTTTGGAATATACAGAGTTAGATGAGATGGAATTAAGAAAGCGATTGTTAAATTTAGTGAATCAGCGAAAAACTTTAAAACTATTAATACCAGTATCAGGTTAATAGCAAAAAATTATTATAAGACGGGTGCGTGGGATGGTGTCTAAAAAAATTCTGTTTTGTGCAACTGTGGATTATCATTTTAAAGCTTTTCATTTACCGTATTTGAAATGGTTTGCAGACCAAGGATGGGAAGTGCATGTTGCAGCGAATGGGAATATACATCTTCCGTACGTAACTCAAAAATATAATATTCCTCTTCAAAGATCACCGATTAGCGTACAAAACTTTCATGCATATAAAAAACTTACATCAATTATTCATCAAAATAAATATAATATCATTCATTGTCATACGCCTATGGGAGGAGCAATTGCTCGTCTAGCTGCTAGAAAAGTGCGGAGAGAAGGCACAAAGGTTATATATACAGCGCATGGATTTCATTTTTGTAAAGGATCATCATTCATAAATTGGCTCTTATACTATCCAATCGAAAGAATTTTAGCTACTACTACGGATTGTCTTCTAACAATTAATCAAGAAGATTACAGTTTAGCAGTAAAGCATCGATTTCAGGCGGGAAGTATTAAACTCGTTCATGGTGTAGGAGTAGATATAGAACGATATATTCCTGTTAATGAAAGTGAAAAGGAGCAATTAAGACATAAAAATGGTTATAATTCTGAAGATTTTTTAATGTTTTATGCAGCTGAATTTAATAAGAACAAAAACCAAAGCTTCTTAATTCAATCATTGGCACAATTAAAAAATGAAATTCCGCATGCGAAGCTAATACTTGCTGGTGAAGGGCCTTTAATGAAGGAGTGCAAAAATATAGTGGCTCAACTAGGTGTGAGTAGTATGGTACATTTTCTTGGTTATAGAAATGATATAGCCCCTTTGCTGCAGATGTGTGACCTAGCTGTTGCATCGAGTTACCGGGAAGGTTTACCAGTTAATATTATGGAAGCTATGGCTTGTGGACTTCCAGTTATCGCCACTGACAATCGGGGACATAGGGAGTTAATTATTCATAATAAAAATGGTTGGATTATAGATCGTGATGATATAAAGACGATGTCTGAAAGAATAAATTCTATTTCTAAAAGTATTAAATTACAAGCTCAGTTTGGACGGTGTGGGCGTACTATTATTACAAGTAAATATTCAGTTAACGAAGTGTTAAAAGAGAAAAAAGAAATTTATACAACATATATGGATGAAATGGAGGATTTAAATTGGGCACTCCATTGAGAGTACTACATGTAGTCGTAAATATGAATAGAGGCGGAGCCGAAACCTTAATTATGAATTTGTATCGTAATATAGACCGCTCAAAAGTACAATTTGATTTTTTAACTTGTAAAGAAGGAGTGTTTGATGAAGAAATAGTAAAGTTAGGCGGGGAAATTCATAGAATTCCATATGTTACAGATGTTGGTCATAGGGGCTATATAAAGGCGCTAGATAATTTCTTTAGTACCCATACGCAATATAAAATCGTTCATTCACATATAGATAAAATGAGCGGATTTGTACTTCGTTCAGCTAAAAAAGCAAGGGTGCCAGTTAGGATTGCGCATAGTCATAATACTAGTAGTGAGGGTGGTATTGCTGCAAAAATCTATAAATGGTATGCGGGAAAATCAATAGCCATATGTGCAACACATTTGTTAGCATGTTCAAATGCTGCTGCCAGATGGCTATTTGCGGATAAAGCCGATGTAGCTAGAATCTTAAAAAATGGAATTGATTGTGATAGATTTTTGTTCTGTCCAGACATACGAAAACAAGTAAGAGAAGAATTACAAATTGAGAAAGATACTCTTGTTGTAGGTCATGTTGGAAGATTTGCTCATCAAAAAAATCATGCTTACCTTATAGAATTATTCGCGCAGTTAACGCGATTTAAGCCGGATTCAATTCTTTTATTAGCTGGCGAAGGGCCGCTTCGCGTGGGAATTGAAAATAAAGTAAGGGAATTGAATATGGAGAAGCATATACGGTTTCTCGGGATAAGAGACGATATAGAAAGGATACTTCAAGCATTTGATGTATTTGTTTTTCCATCCATACATGAGGGATTGCCACTCACTCTCATAGAGGCGCAAGGAGTTGGTTTACCTTGTATTATATCTGATACTATTACGAAAGAAGTGGACTTGGGAATGAATTTAGTTGAACATGTTTCTCTAACAGATAAATTTGCTTGGATAGAAAAAATGAAAAATATAGAAACTAGTAATTTTTCGAGGAAAACACCAACTCAAGTAGTATTCGCAAAAGGATACGATATAAAACATACGGCTGAATTAACTCAAGACTATTATTCTGTACTTTCGAGGTGAGTAATTTGAAGAATTTAACGATTTTCACCCCTACTTATAATAGAGCATATTGTCTTGCAAATTGTTATGAGAGTTTAAAACATCAAACATGTAAGGATTTTGTATGGTTAATAATAGATGATGGATCTAGTGATAACACAAAAGAATTGGTGGATAGCTGGATTGCTGAAAAACATATCAAAATTAAGTATCATTGGCAACAAAATCAAGGGATGCATGGTGCTCATAATACAGCATATGAAATGATTGATACGGAGTTAAATGTTTGTATTGATTCTGATGATTATATGCCCGATGAAGCGGTAGAAAAAATCCTTTCTTTTTGGAGTAGCTATGGAAATGAAGAAATTAGCGGGATAATTGGATTGGATTTGTATACAAATGGACAAATAATTGGCTCAAAGTTACCAGAGAACCTTAAACACTCCACGCTTTTTGATCTTTACAATAAACATGGTGTCACAGGTGATAAAAAATTGGTCTATCGCACAGAATTGACTAAGAAATATCCATACCCAATTTTTAACAATGAAAAATATGTAGGGTTAGCATACAAATATTACATGTTAGATCAACAGTATGAGATGTTACTAATGAACGAAGCGCTTTGTTATGTGGAATACATGGCTGATGGATCATCAATGAATATGCTAAACCAATATCGTAGAAACCCAAAAGGTTTTGCTTTTTATCGCAAGGAACTTATGAAATTACCATTTACTAATCGACTATTTAAGTATAGGCAAGCTATACATTATGTATCTAGTAGTTTCATATCGAGAAATAGAAAGTTTATACAAGAATCGCCATGTAAAGGACTGACACTTTGTGCACTACCATTTGGGGCTATCCTTTATAGTTATATTACAATGAAAACAAAAATGAAAGTAAACATGTAGAGACTTATTTAGTAATTAAATGAGAGGACAGAATAATGACCATACTTTGGATGAATCTTGCTATAGTATTCATGCTCGCATTTTTTGCAAGGTATTTTGCTATACCAGTGACTAATAGTCTTACATTGATAAAGCCCAATAGGCTGTTGATTATAATGGCGGCTTTATCTCTTGTGTTGGTGGCGGGGCTTCGAAATAATATTGGGGATACTTATTTTTATATGCATGCATATAAAATAACGGAGTTTAATTGGGAATATGTTCAAACTAATAAAGACATGGGCTTTAATATTTTTCAAATGGTTTTGAAAAAATATACGGATAATCCTCAAGTAATGGTTTTTACTACAGCATTGATAACAAATGTACTCATTGTAGCAACACTATATAAATATTCAAGACTAATTGAATTGAGTTTATATGTTTATATTACGTCGGGTATGTATTTAACATCAATGAATGGGATTAGGCAATATTTAGCCGCTGCAATTATTTTTGCTGCTACAAAATATATTTTCGAAGGAAAATGGAAAAAATATACATTAATTGTATTATGTGCATCAACATTTCATGCAAGTGCATTAGTTTTAATGCCAATATACTTTTTTGTAAGAAAAAAAGCCTGGTCAGGAACGACATATTTGCTCCTTTTTTTAGCGGTATGTGTAGTAATAGGTTTTAATCAGTTTTCGGAAATTTTATTTTCGGCTATTGGAAATACTCAATATGGTCAATATAAGGAATTTCATGAAGGTGGTGCCAATATACTTAGGGTTGCTGTGAATATAGTGCCAATTATACTGGCTTACCTTGGGAAAGATAAAATGAGGGCGTTATTCCCTGAAAGTGATTATATTGTAAATATGTCTATATTAGGTCTTGTTTTTATGATTATTTCAACACAGAATTGGATATTTGCTAGATTCTCCATATATTTTGGATTGTATCAGTTAATATTAATTTCTTGGGTTGTGAAGTCATTTACAGATAAAGATCAAAAGTTGATGTATTATGCAGTTCTAGTGTGCTATTTTATTTATTTTGTATATGAACATGTAATTACTTTGGGAATTATCTATAAGAGTAATCTACTTTGATAATAAAGTGCAAAATGCTAGGAGAGGATTGTTGAATGGGGATAGATTCTAAGCCTGAACCTATAAATAAAAAGAAGGTTTTACACATTGTCAGCGCTCTGAATCGCGGGGGAGCTGAAACATTATTAATGAATATATATAGGAAAATAGATAGGGAGCAGCTTCAGTTTGATTTTGTATCCCATCGAAATGAGAAAAATGATTACGAAGATGAAATAATGGCCTTAGGTGGGAGAATATATAAGGTACCTAGTTTAGGACAAATAGGACCTTTTGCCTATGTTAAAGAACTTGTGAAAATTATGTCGGATAATCAATATGAAGTTGTACATGCACATACGGATTATCAAGGTGGTTTCGTTGCTGTAGCGGCAAAAATAGCTGGTATAAAAAAGAGGATTTGTCATTCCCATAGTAATAATTGGCCACAAGACTCTGGAATAAAAGCAAGAGTTATCCTAAAGGTTTTGCAATCTATTATTAAATATGCTGGAACTAATTATTGTGCGTGTAGCGTTGAAGCAGCACGTTTTTTATTTGGTGAAAGGATGCTTCAAAGTCAGAGGATAGAACTGATTAAAAACGGTATAGATATTAATCAATTTACTGATATAGATGCTGGAAGTAGTGTCAGCGTAAGAAGGGAACTTAATATACCGAATACAGCAAAATTAATAGGACATATAGGAAGTTTTTCAGAGTCAAAGAATCATGTTTTTATCCTAAAAGTTTTAAAGCAAATTTTAAAAAGAGATTCAAATTTTGTTGCTATTCTAGTAGGAGATGGTCCGTTAAGGATTTCTATTGAATTAAAAGCAAAGCAATTAGGGATTTTTGAAAACATTAGATTTTTGGGCGTTAGGAAGGATATTCCACGACTCATGAAGAGCTTTGATGTTTTTATTTTTCCTTCTTTGTTTGAGGGGTTTGGTATTGTAACTTTAGAAGCGCAATCTGCAGGTGTACCATGTGTTGTAGCAGATACACTACCTAATAATACTGATATGGGGTTAGGGATAATGTCATTTGTTGACTTAGATGAAGAAATTGAAATATGGTGTAAAGAAATTTATAAAGCCTTGTTAAAAGAAAGACCAGACAGGGAATTCATAATTAACAATATATCGAAATTAGGCTTTGATATTAACGATAACATTTACGAGTGGCTATCGTTATATGGAATTGTGTGCAAGGAAGAAGTAGGGTAATCTAATTTGTTTTCATTTTATATGTCTGATGTATAAGGAAAATTGGTAAGCGTAACAGCAAAATACTAATATAAAATGAAGAAGAGAAATCAATAATAGATTTTGTGAGGTATCCTATTATGAAAAAGAAAAGAATATTAATTACATCTTTTGATATGGAAATTGGTGGAGTAGAAAGAAGTTTGATTGGTTTATTAAATACAATTGATTACAGTAAGTATGATATAGATTTAATGTTATTTAAACATGAAGGAGGATTTTTCTCTTTACTACCCAAAGAGCCGAATTTATTAGAAGAATTGCAACAATATACTACTTTTAGAAAATCAATTAAACAGATATTACAAGAAGGGCATTTCTCAATTGGAATTACTAGGATGATAGGAAAAGTTATGGGTGTTATGCATGGAAGGTTTGTAAATAGTAAAGAACCTGGATACTTTGTCATTCAATATGGATGGAGAATATCTCTTCCATTTCTTCCAAAATTGAGAGAAGAGTACGATGTTGCGATAAGTTTTTTATGGCCGCATTATTTTATAGGGGATAAAGTTCGAGCGAAAAGAAAAATTGGGTGGATTCATACTGATTATTCGAACATACAACTTAACAAAGAAATGGAATGTAAAATGTGGAGGGAAATGGATGATATCGTGGCGGTTTCTGAAAGTTGTAGAGATACATTCCTGAATAGTCTACCTTATATTAATAAAGAGGTGCAAGTGATAGAAAATATAATAGATTCTGAATTTGTTTGTGAACAATCCAATGAAGGAGATATTACTCAGGAAATATCAATAAATAGCGCGCGAATCAAGTTAATTACTGTTGCTAGACTTTCGCATGCTAAAGGAATTGATGACGCTATATATGCGCTTAGACAGTTATTAGATCAAGGGTATGATATCGAGTGGTACATAGTTGGATATGGGCCGCAAGAAGCGGAACTTAAATTGTTGATAGATAAACTAGGACTTCAAGATAAATTTGTTTTACTAGGTAAGAAGATTAATCCGTACCCGTACATAAAAGCATGTGATATTTATGTACAACCTTCTAGATACGAAGGGAAGGCAGTAACAGTTCGGGAAGCGCAAATTCTTAAGAAACCAGTATTAATAACTAATTTTTCAACTGCCAAAAGTCAGTTGGAGAACGGCGTAGATGGATATATTTGTCCAATGGGTATAAAGGGAATTGTCGAAGGAATAAAAAAAATGATTGATGATGTTGAATTCAGAAATGAAATTGTTAATAATGTAAGCCAAAAAAATTATGGTAATGAAATAGAAGTGGAAAAGATATATAGGTTAATTGAATTAGAATAGATTAAGCTATAAAACTAAAAAATCTTTTACTATTAATAAAAGATACTTGGGGGAATTATTTTTATGGATAATGTTTTAGTATTAGATACATCAGTAGGTTCTCTTAACAAGGGTGACGATATAATAATGAAGTGTGTAAAGCATCATCTTTCTGATATAACTAAAAATGCATATGTTTTAACATTACCTACTCATGTTTCACCTTTTCATTGGTACCAAGTAGCGAGAAAATCAAATAGGGTAAAGATTTATAGTGATGCGAAATATAAGTTTGTAGGTGGTTCGAATTTGCTAGCAATGGATATGTTTACTCATTTTCCACAGTGGAATATAAATATATTTAATTATGGTCCTTTAAAGGGGAGTATTCTGGTTGGAGTGGGTGCAGGCAAAGGGAATAAAATAAATCCCTATACAAAAATGTTATATAGAAAAGTTTTATCGCATGAATATATACATAGCGTTAGAGATGAAAGAACAAAAAAATTTTTAGAAGAAATGGGGTTTAAAGCTCTAAATACTGGTTGTGCAACTTTGTGGTCTTTTACGCCTGATTTTTGTAGGGGAATTCCGAGTGGAAAATCGGAATCGGTTGTTTTTACATTAACTCATCATTCTAAAGATCGTGAAAAAGATCAATTACTGATAGATATACTTAACAAAAGTTATGAAAATGTCTACTTTTGGATACAAGATTCTGATGATTTTGAATATTTAAAATCTTTAGAGGGTATACAAGGTATAAAAATTATATCTCCTACTATAGAGGCATATGAAAAAATCCTAAATACAGCCGTTGATTATATTGGAACACGTTTACATGGCGGTATATTTGCTATGCGTCATAAAAAACGTGCAATAATTATCTCTATAGATGAAAGAGCTAAGGGGATGGGGGAAACGTATAATTTAAATCTGATTGATAGAGAAGATTTAAATAATCTCGAAAAAATGATAAATGCAGAGTTTATCACGGATGTTCAAGTGAATTTTGATGTAGTAAATCAATGGTTAAAACAGTTCTCTAATTAACAAATGTATTGTGATAAAAATGGCGATTTATTAGGAGGCTCAAATGAATAGTATAATTCTCGATAAAATTGTCGTAAGGAATAATAGAGTTGATTATTATTTTAGTATTAAGGGGGATTTACAAAAGTATTTTAAGACAAGTAATCATATGTTTCTTGAATATAACTATGATGTATCTGACATCCCTTTAAGTATTTTGGCTATTCCGTTTGTTGCGAATGTAGTTCCTCTTGTATGGATTACTAATTCAACAATAGTAATAAATGAATTAGATAAATCTTTTTATATTTGTTTAAATAATATAAAAAATGCATATCAAAACATGTTTCCTGGTGTGAAATTTAAAGGATTCATGGTTGTAGGAGAAATTATTGATAATGTTTACATTCCGGAACTTGAAGCGGCATCTTTATTTAGTGGTGGATTGGATGCACTTACTACATTTATAAGAATAAAAGATAAACACCCTTTGTTAGTTACTGAATATGGATGGCATGAAAATGAAATAGAGGGTAGTAAAGTATGGGAGGCAGATAAAGAAAATGCCGTAAATTTTGTAAAGGATAATGGACTAGAAAATATTTTTATACAATCTAACTATGGGACCTTTATAATTGCAGGGAACATTGACCATGATTTTAGAGAAAAGTTAAACGATACATGGTGGCATGGATTGCATCATGGTCTAGCAATAATATCTGCAGCTATTCCAATAGCTTTTAAACTTAAGATAAAATGTATATACATTGCAAGTTCTAATTCCCCATTATATCAAGTTACTTGTGCATCTGATCCAACTGTGGATAATGAAATAAAATATGCATCTGGAACAGTCTTTCATGATGGATACGAACTTACTAGGCAAGAAAAGATTAAAGTTGTTGTGGACCATTATTCAGCTAGTAAAGAACCTGTTAATATCAGGGTATGTTTTAAAAATGAAGAAAATTGTTGTAAATGTGAAAAATGTTTAAGAACAATTATGGGAATTATTGCTGAAGGGAGAGACCCTCGTGAATATGGTTTTAATATTCCAAGTAATCTTTATCAGTACGTTAAAACTTCTTTAAATAATGAGGTGAAGTTTTTTACTAATACATTCATTGAAATGTATTGGAATTTAATCCAAGTGCGAATGAAACAAAATTGTGATTGTATAACAGATAAAAATTTACTAAATTGGTTTCTAGATTATGATTTCAAGGCGCAACGAAGAAAAGCGTTATTAAAATACAGGATAACAAAGTTTTTCCCGATTTTAAAGAGGAAGATTAGTGCTAAATTTAGTAGAGTGGGTACGCAAAACAACTAAAATATAGAAGGTATTACGATGAGAATACAAAACTCCTTAAAAAATATTTTATTCGGTTTGTCTGGACAAATAATTAGTATTGGTATGGGATTTGTTGTTCGAACTGTTTTTATTTTTACACTCGGTATAGAATATTTAGGTGTGGATGGGCTTTTTACAAGTATACTATTGATGTTTTCCCTAGCTAATTTAGGATTTGATACAGCTATAATATATAGTTTATATAGGCCATTAGCTGAGAAGGATATTTATAAAATACAGGCATTAATGAATTTATATCAAAAAGCATACAGATTAATAGGAGTAGTAGTTTTATTAATTGGGTTATCTCTATTGCCATTTCTTGATCATTTAGTGAATGCAGATACTACGATTAAAGACATTAACATTATCTATCTTTTATTTTTAATAAGTTCAGTGTCATCATATTATTTTGTATATAAGCAATCTATTATTATTGCTGATCAAAGTAACTATATTATTTCTAAAATACACACTTTGTTCATAATTATATCTAATGCATTACAAATTGTTTTATTAATAATTATTAGTGATTACATTGTAGTACTGGTAGCTCAATTAACATTAAAAGTAATTGAGAATGTATATATTGCAAATAAGGCAAATAAATTATATCCATTTTTAAAAGAAAAAAATAATGCGAAATTATCTAAGACAGACAGACGTGAGTTTTTTGAGAATTTGTATTCCTTGTTGCTATATAAAATTAGTGGTGTAGTAATTAATGCAACAGATAATATAGTTATATCGAAATTTATTGGGGTTATTTGGGTTGGGGTTTATTCAAATTATTTGTTGATCTTAAATACATTAAATACCTTATTAGGCTATTTGTTTTATTCTATCACTGCTAGTGTTGGAAATTTGAATGTGAAAGAAAATGCAGACAAAAAATATTTTATTTTTCGTGTAATTAACTTTTTTAATTTTTGGATATATGGATTTTGTACAGTTTGCCTTTGGAATTTGATAAATCCTTTTATAACAATCTGGTTAGGTGAGGAATATGTGTTTAATAAGTATGTATTATTTTTCATATTACTTAATTTTTTCACTTCAGGAATGCAAAATACAACTACAATGTTTAGAGAAACCACAGGTTTATTTAAAAAAGGGAAGTACAGGCCTATTATAGCGGCAATTATAAATATTGTAGTTTCTATAATTCTTGCGAAACAAATAGGAATAGCAGGAGTGCTTTTAGGGACTGTTATTAGTAGATTATGTACTTACTTTTGGTATGACCCTTATATTATATTTAAAATGATTTTTAAAAAATCTGTAAAAGTATATTTTATTAGATATATTTTGTTTGTAGTGCTTGTATTATTTTCTATTATAGCAACGGATTTTATTGGTTATATTTTTCACATAAATATATTTATGGACATGGCAATACGTAGTATTTTGTGTCTGATTATTCCGAATCTGATCTTTTGGATGGTATTTAAAGAGGCGGAAGAGTATAGATATTTCCTTAATTTAACCCGGATATTAATAAAAAAAATAAAGCCGAAAATATTAACTCGGAAATTTCCGAATGATAATTATCCATAAATTATAATTTTATTTTTTCCATATCACAGTAAAAAATGCTTTATTTACGGAAGAGATTTTAGGTTGTTCTGAAAATAATAGTAGGTAATAATAGGGGCGTTAGGTATAAAGAGTATAGTGTCTTTTTAATAATATTGTAAGTTTAAATAGTTATAAATAAAAGAGTATTGAAATGAAAACAGCTAGTAAGAATAGACCTTTTTAGAAAGGAATTGTAAAAAGGCTTTCTAAATAATGGATCTCTAAAAACAATAAAAAGTGATATTACTTCTCTTATATCCAATCAATTTACCTTATGAAACATAAGATGTAGAAAAGCAAAAAAGAGGTGTGAATTGATGTGGAGAAGAAGGGATAATCTTGGGAATTTGAATGATTTAGATTTGGTGTCCAAGCCTCCTTTTCATAATGACATTTTAACTTATGATAGTACGCAATTAAAATGGATTCCAAAATCATTTGAAGCTACAAATTCTACAAGTATATATGTATTAGAATTAGATAGATGGGATGTTAAGAATGATGGGACTGATGCTATCAATACTTCCCAAGGTATTAATAATGCTCTAGTATGGGCGGCTCAACAAGGTTATACGGAAGTTGTGTTACCTAGAGGAATATATTTGATTGATAAACAAACACCCATCGAACCACCAAGTCATTTAACTTTGAATCTAAACGGTTCGACATTAAAAATGGAAACAAATAATTTGACTGGATATGCAATTATAAGTTTTCGTAGAAATCAAGTATATTCTAGGATAACAAATGGTATTATCCAAGGAGATAGATATACACATGATTACTCTAGTGGGGGAACACATGAGGCAGGGTACGGCATTGAATTGGGGAGTTTTACTCCACCTGCTGATGGGGGGAACAATACACGGTTTGTATCTTTAGATAATCTAGATATTTTAGATTGTACAGGAGATGCCATTACACTGAACAGTACTTTTGGGCAGATTTCACCTTTTCCTACAGCATTAGCAAGTTCATTTGAACAGGGAGCAATTAATACAACAGATGGTTCATTGGTAAGTAGTACAACAAAGATACGTTCCAATTTGCAAATTGATATGAACCAAGTGGCTATTGTAAAGTATGGTTACTTTGGATTATATGGAAATGGATTTGGAGCATTGGGTTCTGAAATAAAATGCGATTATTATGATGTCATTTTTTACACTTCAAACAATATATTTTTATCTTCAAAAACCAATGTACAATTCTTTGATGAAGTAGAAGTCCCTAATGGAGCAAGTTATGCTAAAGTTGTTTTGCATCAAGGGAATGTTCCTGCTCCTGCAAATTGTTTAATAAATGTTCGGGTACCTTCTTTTTCGCAATATACTTATATAGAAAAATGTAATTTACATGATTGCCGTAGACAAGGGATTAGTGTATGTGGGGCAAAGAATGTATATATTCGAGATAATGATATTCATCACATCGCAGGTACCAATCCACAAAGTGGACTAGATATTGAAGATGGATATGATTTAAATCAATATATATATATTGAAAGAAATAATTTTCATGATAATAAAAATTATAATATTATTGTTGTAAATGGGAAATTTATCTATATATCGAATAATTCTATTATGAATACCATTACAAATGCTTATGTTGGGTTGTCTATTAATGGTGGTGCAGATAGGGTAATCGTAACAGGGAATAATATCCGATTAACCAAGGTCTCTTTGTTAGGAGATGTTATTTTTTCCAATAATTATGTATACGGAGCGCAAGTAAATGTTCAAGGTGTATATGTAAATCGATCTATTAATATATCGGATAATGTTTTTTCTAATAGTAAAATGATTATTGATACTCCCTTTCCATATGCGGTTAAAGTTGATTCCTGTCGTTTTATAAACGATACAGATAAACTTAATTCCTTGTCATCATTGTATCAGTGGACATTAGAGCTGAAAAATGAACCGCAAACTATCTCAAATTGTATATTTGAAGGACAAGACGTTTTGTATTTAAATTATGTACCAGTAGGAACAGTTAAATCAGGATGGATATTTGAAAATATTATATTTAATAATGTTAAACCCCCAACCCTAGTTGCAGGGACGTATACAAATTGCTTTTTTAAGGATGTAACCTTTTTGGGGATAGCAAGTACAGGAAGTACTTTAGAATTAAAAGGTTGCAAGTTCTTTAGTATAGATAGAAATAACACGTTATTTACAGTGAATAACCTCAAAGCATTCAAGATGATGGATTGTCATATAGAAAAACCAAATGGTACGGTCTTGAATATTCAAAATGTATCTGATGAAATAGTGTTAAGGGGAAATACTATAAAAATTACAAATGATACTCTTCAGAGAGCTATTATTGTTTTGGATGCAGCGTTTACTGGTAAGCAAGTGATAATTCAAAATAATATTATAAATTCTACAAATTTGATGCAAGTTGGGATAGATAATAGAACAACGAGTAGTACACCTCAAGTAGTAATTCAAAATAACGTGTTAAATAATGCGAAAATTACAATTACGGGGAGGGAATTTTTACAAGGAAATATTGTTAATGGTGTAATCGATTCAAATTAATGCATGGTGATAATTAAATTTGAATAGTTTCAAAAAATTATGAGAAATGAAGTAGAGTGGCTCTTAATAAATATGTCTATAAAGTATTATATAATGGTACATGGAAGGGTTTTGTCCAATGTAATCATTCGAAATAGTCTAATTCCTAATAGATAATATGCTTATTGACTTTTAGTTACTACTATAGAAAAGAGAAAAGCTATTATGTTTTTTATAAACATAATAGCTTTTTGTTATTACGTTAACTGCATACTAAAAAATAGTGAGTAGGAGAATGTTTTAATAATAAATGTTTTTTTATACTATTAAGCGTTGTTTATAAAATTGTTTTTGTGAATATATTTTTTGAGATTTTTACAGTGTGTAATAGTCTCTTGGATAAGCATTTGGAAAATATATTTTGCACCTATGTGTATTGCTTTCTTCTACTTATTAAGTTTTAAAGTTGTGTACTAAAGAAAATGTTTGCAGGTGATAAGTAAAGAAAAATTGAATACAATTCTTTACTTACAACTTGAAAATACTTGATTTCAACCCGTAATGAATACTTTATATATTATTTCACTTTGGAAAAGCATTTGTAATAATTTAAGATGGGGGAATGATTGGTAATGAAGAGACTGTTGGATATCTTTATTTCTTTATTATTATTAATTTGCTTTTTTTTCATTATTCTTTTAGTAGCAATTATAGTTAAAACCCAGATAGGATCACCTATTTTATTTAGACAACAACGTCCAGGGTTACATGGAAAACCCTTTTATCTTTATAAATTTCGTACGATGACCAATGAGCGAGATAATAGCGGGGAGCTCTTACCAGATTACGCTAGATTAACTAAAGTTGGAAAATTCCTGAGGAAATATAGTTTGGACGAATTACCACAATTAATAAATGTGCTAAAAGGTCAATTAAGTTTGGTGGGCCCTCGACCATTATTAATGGAATATATGCCTTTATATTCGCAAGAGCAAGCTAAAAGGCATAATGTTAAACCCGGGATCACTGGATGGGCTCAAATTAATGGAAGAAATAGTATCTCATGGGATGAGAAATTTAAATTAGATGTATGGTATGTTGAGAATCAAAGTTTTCTTTTAGATTTGAAAATTTTATATCTAACTTTTAGTAAGGTTTTAAAATCGGAAGGGATAACAAATAATAAGCATGTGACTATGCCAGTTTTTAAGGGGGGAATCGAGCATGGGGGGGAATAAAATGAATATTTTGTTTACTAGCTCTGGTAGGAGGGTCACTTTAATTAAAAAATTTAAGGAGGTATTTGAACAAGTAGGAATCAAAGGGAAAATCTTTACTGCAGACTTAAAAGAAACTGCTCCTACCATTTACTTTAGCGATAAGCATTTTATTGTTCCGCGTGTAAATGAAGAAGGGTATATAAATGAATTGTTAAAAATATGTAGATCTAAAATGATAAATCTAATAATTCCGTTAATTGATACAGAATTAATCCTTATGGCTAATAATTCGGAGGTTTTTGAAGGTATTGGTGTAAAAGTACTAGTTTCTAGTATGGAATTAAATAAAATTGCTAATAACAAAAAATACACATATAACTTTTTTGTATCTAATAATATACCAACGCCTAGAGTGTATAGTGATGAAGAGATTGGAAGAAAGGAATATCAATTTCCACTATTGATTAAACCTTATGATGGCAGTTCTAGTAAAGGTGTAACAAAAATAATGAATGAAAAGGAATTGGAATTTTTTAAGGAGTATATACCTAACGCTATGATACAAGAGTACGTTTCAGGAGAGGAATACACTATAGATGTCATGGTAGATTTCTATGGGAATATAAAAACGATCGTTCCTAGATTGCGTATAGAGACACGAGCAGGTGAGGTAAGTAAAGGTATAACCAAGAAAGATTTTGACATTATCCAAGCAGCAGAAACTGTAATAAAAGCTCTTCCTAATCCTATTGGATGTATTACTTTACAATGTTTTAAAAAGAAGGATGGACAAATTACATTTATTGAAATAAATCCTCGTTTTGGTGGAGGAATTCCATTATCCATAGAAGCTGGAGCGAATTTTCCACTTTGGACAATTAAAATGTGTCAGGGAGATGTTTTTACAGATAGAGACTTTAATTGGAGAGAAAATTTAACAATGCTTAGATATGATGAAGCGGTTTTTATGGAGAGTATTTAATATGGTGATTCAAGCAATTGTTTTTGATATGGATGATACTTTATATAAAGAGAAAGATTATGTCGTAAGTGGCTTTAAAGCAGTGGATGATTGGATTAAAGATAACTATGGAAAAATTGGTTTTTATAATATCGCAATTCGATTATTCAATTCAGGTGAAAAAAAGTTTGTGTTTAATAAAACACTTAAAAAGTTAGACATTGATTATGATGAAAAATTGATTAGTAATTTGATAGAACAGTATAGGTTCCATAAACCAGATATTCAATTGTTGGATGAAGCGGATTGGGTACTAAATAATTTGGTTAATACCGTTAAAATAGGACTTATTTCAGATGGATATTTAGTTGCTCAAGAAAGAAAAATAAATGCATTAAAGTTAAAAGAGAGGGTTCATTCAATAATTCTCACTGATAAGCTAGGAAAAGAATGTTGGAAACCAAGCAAAATTCCTTATGAAAAAATAAGTAAGGAATTACAGGTGCCTCATGAGCAATGTGTCTATATAGGAGATAATTTAAGTAAGGATTTTATAACGGCCAAGAAATTGAAATGGTTAACGATCCATATTAGTAGAGAAGATGGAATTTACCATAATCTTATAGTTGAGCAAGCTTATAAAGCACATTATACAATTGATAATTTAAGGAGATTATCTGATATATCTGTATTAAAGCATATGTTTTTAGATACATAGTATTTAAATATGTATAAAGGATGTGTTTACATGCACACAGTTCAGCATAAAAAGCGAATTTACCTTTCCTCTCCGCACATGAGTGGGAATGAACAAAAATATATCCAAAATGCATTTGATACAAACTGGGTTGCTCCTCTTGGGCCAAATGTCGATGGGTTTGAACGAGAACTTGCATCTTTTGTAGGAGTTAGGGGAGGTACTGCAGTTAGTTCAGGTACTGCTGCTATTCATTTAGCTTTGCAGTTATTAGGTATTCAAAAGGGAGATACAGTATTTTGTTCCAGTTTTACTTTTGTAGCGAGTGCAAATCCGATTGTTTATTTGGGAGCGGAACCGGTATTTATTGACTCAGAACCGGAAACCTGGAATATGTCATCGAGTGCATTGGCACATGCATTATATGAAGCTAATAAAATGGGGAATTTGCCTAAGGCTATCATTCTTGTTCATTTATATGGTCAGAGTGCTAAACTAGATGAAATTCTCTCACTTTGTCATCAATATAATGTTCCTATAGTTGAGGATGCAGCAGAATCTCTTGGATCTACATATAAAGGAAAAGCAAGCGGTACATTCGGAAAATTTGGTGTTTATTCATTTAATGGAAATAAAATTATTACAACTTCAGGTGGTGGAATGCTAGTTTCTAATGATGTAGAAGCATTGGAAAGAGCGAGATTTTTAGCGACACAAGCAAAGGATCCAGCTCCACATTATGAGCATAGTGAGATAGGGTATAATTATCGACTAAGTAATATTTTAGCTGGTATTGGTAGAGGACAATTAGAAGTGTTAGAAGATAGGGTGAGAGCTAGAAGATTTGTATATAAACGGTATTACGAAGCGCTATCTCACATGCCAGGGTTTTATTTTATGCCTGAATTAGAACATACTCGCCCAAATCGTTGGCTTACTACATTGACAATTGATGAAAAGGAATCTGGGATTTCTATTGGGAAATTGTTGAGAATTTTAGCAGAAGAGAACATTGAAGCGCGTCCTATGTGGAAGCCACTTCATATGCAGTCGCTCTTTAAAGAGAAGAAGTATTATCCGCATAGCAAAAATGAAGATGTGTCGCAGTACCTATTTCAAAGTGGAATTTGTTTGCCTTCAGGATCTAATATGTTAGCAGAAGATCAACAAAGGGTAATTCAAAGCATTTTAAAAGTTGTAGAATGGAAGAATTAAAAGAAAAGTAAGTGAAAATGGAATTTGAATTAGATTTGTATACGTACCACTAATTGTTCTTTATAATGAATTCTTTCTAGTGTTCAGTTTCAATTTACATAAAAAAAGGGAGGAGTATAGATTTGAAAATGTCTATAATATATAAGTCTGAAAGTAAATTAAAGCATGTAATTGAGAAAGTAATAAAAATAAATAATTTCGTTCTTTAAAAAGAATGATAAAGGGGTATGTTTAACGAATTTAATATGTAAATAGTAATTGTAGTAACTTTTCATATATTAGGAGGAAGAAATGAGCGCTATAACTGGCATTATTCACTTTAATAATGAACCTATATCAATTGAACATGGCACACGATTAATGAGTGAATTACAAAAGTACCCTGCTGACGATATTCAAATATGGCACAAAGAAAATGCTTTTCTAGGATGTCATGCACAATGGATTACACCAGAGTCAGTTGGTGAACAATTACCCTTTTATAATTATGAAAAGCAATTGGCAATTACAGCAGATGCTATTATTGATAATCGTGATGAGTTATTTGAAAAATTACAAGTGGATTATTCGGATAGAAAAAACATGACAGATAGTGAGTTGATTTTACTCTCTTATCAGAAATGGGGGGAATCGGCTCCGAAATATTTGGTAGGCGATTTTGCTTTTATGATTTGGGATGAGAAAAAACAAATTCTTTTTGGTGCCAGAGATTTTTCAGGAAGTCGGACTCTTTATTTTTATCGTGGTGAGGAAAAATTTGCTTTTTGTACCATTATAAATCCGTTATTTACTCTACCGTATATTGAGAAAAAATTGAATGAGCAGTGGCTTGCTGAATTTTTAGCTATACCTGTAAATTTCGAATCGGTAGATCCACAGTTAACAGTTTACAAATATATAGAACAAGTGCCTCCATCACACACTATTTTGGTAAAGGAAGGCGAAGTGAAGTTTTCACGATACTATACACCAACTGTTGGGAAAATGCTTAATTTAAAATCAAATGAAGAGTATGAAGAGGCGTTTCGAGAGGTGTATAAAAGTGCAGTGAAGGCACGTTTGCGAACACACCACCAAGTCGGAGCCCATTTGAGTGGAGGGTTAGACTCAGGTTCTGTCGTTAGTTTTGCTGCAAGGGATTTACGGACTGAAAATAAAAAATTACATACGTATAGTTATGTTCCAGTAGAAGGATTTGAAGATTGGACACACAAAGGTAGGATAGCTGACGAAAGACCATTTATTCAATCGACTGTAGAGCATGTAGGGAATATACAGGATTATTATTTAGAATTGCCAGAGAGAAGCCCACTATCGGAAATTGATGATTGGCTGGAAACAATGGAGATGCCATATAAATTTTTTGAGAATACTTTTTGGTTGAGTGGAGTTTATGAAAAAGCATCTCAGCAGGGAATAGGAGTACTTCTTAGTGGTCAAAGAGGTAATTGGACAGTATCATGGGGACCTATTTTAGATTACCAGGCAATGTTATTGAAAAAGCTACATTGGATTCGTTTTTATCGTGAACTATATTTATATAGTAGAAATATAGGAGTAAAAAAATCACGTGTTTTTGAAGTGGTAAGACGAAAGGCATTTCCATTTTTGCATCAGTTACTTTTTTCAGGAAAACAAGATGCAAATTCCGTAATAATTAATCCGGAATTTGCAAGGGAAATGAATATTTTTGACAGACTTAGAGAACAAGAAATCGATATAACAGGCACCTCTATTTCTAATGCATATGACATGAAAAGAGAACAGTTTGAAAAACCATATTATTGGAGCATAAATGGCACGTATGAAACGAAATTATCATTACGTTATGCCTTATGGGATCGTGATCCCACAAATGACTTACGATTGATTCAATTTTGTTTATCAGTCCCAGAAGAACAGTATGTTCAAAATGGTTTAGATAGAGCCCTGATCCGGAGAGCCACAAAGAGCTTCCTTCCTGATAAAGTACGATTGAATCAACGGGTTCGCGGTATTCAAGGTGCAGATGGTGTTTACCGTATGGCTCCTTTTTGGAATGAATTTATTGAGGAAGTTGAAGAACTTAGTGTAGATCCAGTTATCTCTGAATTTCTAAATGTAGAGGTAATTAAGAAAGCTATCTCAAAAATTTGTAAAGAACCTCGACCAGAATATGCATTTGATTTAGATTTTAGAGTTTTAATGCGCAGCTTAATCTTTTATCGATTTATAAAAAAAGCAATATGAAAGGAGGTGATACGTATGAAAAAGGAATGGAAACAACCTGTATTAGAAGTACTTAATATTAATATGACTATGGCTGGGCCTGGGCATAAATATCCAGATGCTGTTCAACCTGACCCAGATGACCCAGTGAAGTACAGTTAAGTCACTGGAAAAATAAAGCTCTTATATAGCTTTATTATATAAGAGCTTTCAAAAAATTTACAATGTGGGGGATAGGATGTTTGATTCTGTGGGGAATGTGTTATATCAAGCCTTCGGGTTAAAAATAGTAAGTGAAATTCCATTACCCGAATTGTCTCAGCTGAATGAAAAAAAAGAGATGGCAGATGTTCAAGTTGAAATAACGGATTTGTCAGAACAGTGGTGTAAATATAGCGCGGAAAAGCAAAAAACAATTGTAGTGGAGGATGATGTAGTTATGTTTCATGTTCCTCAAACTGCAATATTTTCTGTACAAGCCGGCGAGAAAATCACCTTTTCACCTATGGCAGACGCAGAAGAAGATAAAATTCGCCTATATATTCTGGGCACTTGTATGGGGGCGCTTTTAATGCAACGTAAAACACTCCCATTGCATGGGAGTGTAATTGCCATAGATGGAAAAGCGTATGCATTAATTGGTGATTCAGGGGCTGGAAAATCAACGTTAGCCTCGGCTTTTTTGAATAAAGGATATCAGCTTTTAAGTGATGATGTAGTTGCCGTGTCTCTTTTGAATAAAAATACTGCAATAGTTCATCCTTCTTACGCACAACAAAAATTATGGCAAGAGAGCATAAATGAGTTAGGAATGGAAGTAGCGCAATTTAGCCCTTTATTTGAAAGAGAAACGAAGTATGCTGTTCCTGTGAATTCTCAATTCTTTCCAGATCCATTACCTCTTGCTGGTGTTATTGAATTAGTAAAAACACAGGGAGAAGATATTGAGATGACCCGTATAGAAGGGCTCGCACGCTTGTATAAATTATACCGTCACACTTTTAGGAGTTCTTTGATTTCTAAATTAGGATTGATGGAATGGCATTTTGAAACTTCAACTCATCTTGCAAGTGGAATGGAAATGTTTCAAGTAAGTCGCCCGATTTCAAGGTTTACAGCTCATGAGCTTGTGGAAGTTATTTTAAATACTATACAGAAAGGGAGTATGGTTGATGGTTGTCCACTCGAGAAAAATATCATTAAAACATAACGTTGTCCAAAGTAAAGGTAATATAGTAAGCGATATGGATGGAGAAAAAGTGATGTTAAATGTCCAGAAAGGAAATTACTATAACTTAGGTGAAATAGGCGGAGAAATATGGGAGCTTATTGAAAAGCCAATAATAATTAATCAGCTTGTTACTATGCTAGTATCCAACTATGATATTGAACAAAAAGATTGTGAAGAGCAAGTTCTTTCCTTTTTAGAATGTTTATTTCAAGAAGGGTTAATTCAAATAAAAGATCAGCCTAATAGATAGATTTGTAATTTCAAAAGAACTGTTAGGAAGGGATTAATGAATATTGTGAAAAGGTTAAGGGTATTTTTATTGCTGAACATGGAAACAAAGCTTTTATTTTTAGAGGCTTTTATTTTTTTAGGATGGGCGCGTGTACTAAAAAGTATTACCTTTGCCAAAGTTGCACCTTCTTTAGGGGATTACATGAACGAAACATCAGTTGCTCAAATTCAGCAACACGAGGATACACTAAAGGAGGTGTCCGAAGCAATTTCTATTATGAGCCGTTATACTTTTTGGGAAAGTCAATGTCTCGTTAAAGCGATAGCTGGGATGAAAATGCTTGAAAAACGTGACATTGAGAGTACTCTTTATTTAGGAACTGCTAAGGATAATAGTGGGGAACTAATTGCACATGCATGGTTACGTAGCGGTTCTTTTTATGTTACTGGATCGGAAGGAATGGAGAAATTCACTGTCGTTGGATCATTTGCAAAGAGGCTAAGTGAGAACACTATTAAAGGAGAGTAAAATGGAGAAAGATTTTGGTCTTAATGTAGAGTTCATGTCTAAGGAATTGAAACTTCTTTTTGCAATTTTGAAGTTAAAAGATGATGAAACAATGCAAACTTACAGCAATGAATGGTTTTCGGATATTGATTGGGAATTATTTCTTGAACAGGTTGTGCATCATCGCGTTTATCCGGTGATATATCAAAAACTTAAACAGGTAGATGAGGAAATAATTCCTTCACATATTGTACAATCCTTGAATAGAAAATATAAAAAAAATACATTTCAAATGCTTTATTTAAGTGCTGAAACGGAACGAATAAATAAAATATGTAATGAAAATGAGATTCGTATGATTTTTCTAAAAGGGCCTGTACTATCTCAGGATTTATATGGAGATATTTCTTTACGAACATCCTGTGATTTGGACGTTCTTATTCCAATTCAAAATTTAGAAAAAGTAGAAATGCTACTTTTAGAGCAGGGGTATGTAAAAGACGATTATATTCAAACGATATTAAATGATTGGAAATGGAGGCATCATCATATAACATTTTTTCATCCGACAAAACAGATTAAGCTTGAGATTCATTGGCGGTTAAATCCCGGACCTAGTAAGGAACCTGGGTTTGAAGAGCTTTGGAAGCGAAAGAGAAAAAGCACCCTTACGAGTAATTCCGTATATATGCTAGGGAAGGAAGATTTATTTTTATTTCTTGTATCTCATGGTGCTAGACATGGTTGGTCCAGATTACGCTGGTTAGTAGATATAAAAAAAATTGTCAATCAAGATCTTAATTGGAGTGAGATTCATAAACTAATGAAAACATATCAAATGCTACATTTAGGAGGACAAGCATTAATTTTGTCATCTCAATTGCTAGGTGTACGGATGGATGAAAGAATGATGGAATTAGTAGCTAAAAAACATTCAAAACAGTTAGCGCAAGAAGCCTTGTTTTATTTCAAGCAAATGATAAACTTGCATACCGATCCGGTTCCTGAAGAAGTACTTGCTTATCATAGTCGACATTTATTTTCGTTAATGTCTAATCAGCAAAAAACTTTATTTATTATGAGCCAACTATATCCTTATCCAATTGATGCGAAAACATTGCCGTTACCTAAATTTCTTCATTTTTTATATTTTCCTTTACGTCCGTTTCTATGTATTTGGAGAAAAACGAAGAAGTTTGCTTTGTTATTGGGGGAACATCGATGAATTATATTATATATTTTATGAAGAAATTATATTCTTCAGCAGGAAAAATATTGTATGTGAATTTATTTGGTATGGTGTTAATAAGTTTACTTGAAGGGATAGGTATTATTTTATTACTTCCTATGATAAGTATGACTGGAATAATTAATACAGGTGAGGAGACTTCTTTTATTGCACCTGTCTATAGAATTTTGCAGAATTTCCCTAAAACAACAAGTTTAATTTCTATTTTAGGTATATATGTATTAATAGTGTTAAGTCAAAATATACTGCAAAGAAATATAACGTTAAGAGATGCGAGAACGCAACAAGTTTTTGTACGAAAGTTAAGAGTAGAAGCATATAGTATGATTTTAAAAGCAAAGTGGAGATTTTTTTTAGAAAAAAGGAAAACAAATCTAATTAATATATTAACTACAGAATTAGCTCGTGTTAGTTATGGGATTAATTTAATTTTACAATTGCTAGCTACTATTCTATTTACATTCATACAGGTAGGGCTTGCGTTTTTATTATCTCCCCAAGTCACTGTATTTGTTTTGGGCTTTGGCTTATTGTTCTTGGTAGCTTCTCGTGTTTTTATAAAAAAAGCACGGATACTAGGCGGTAAGACCTCAGAATTGGCAAAAGACTATCTTTCTGGTATAACAGATCATTTCAATGGAATTAAAGATATAAAGAGCAATACTTTGGAAGGATCACGTTTGGATTGGTTTCAATCTATAACAAAAAAGATGAGTAGCGAACAAATGGAGTATATGAGAATAAGGTCAAACTCTCAATTGTTTTATAAAATTTCAATGGCTATATTAATTGCATTTTTTATATTTTTGTCAGTAAATATGTTTCAAGCGCAAACGGCCCAGTTACTATTAATCATTCTCATTTTTTCAAGATTATGGCCAAGGTTCATGACGATTCAGTCAAATTTAGAACAACTGGCTGCAAGCATTCCTGCCTTTAAGTCATTATGGGAATTGCAACAGGAGTGTAATGAAGCGGTTGAAATGCAGGATATATACATGCAAAAACATATAAAGCCGATTTGTATAAAACAAGGTATTGAGTGTAAGGATGTTTCTTTTCGTTATAATAAGCAAGAAGCTTTATATGCACTTCAAAACATTAATATACAAATTCCAATAAATAGTATGACGGCAATTGTAGGACATTCTGGTGCTGGGAAAAGTACATTAATTGATGTGTTAATGGGGTTAATCCAACCAGAAAAAGGTCAAGTGTTAATAGATGGTATCCCTCTTACAACTGATAATTTATTATCATTAAGACGGGCTATTAGCTATGTACCACAAGATCCGTTCTTATTTAATGCTAGTATAAGAGAGAATTTAATGATGATTGACTCGAATGTAAATGAAGAACAAATTTGGGCTGCATTAGAATTTGCGGCAGCAACTGAATTTGTACGAATGCTTCCAAATGGACTTGATACACTGATTGGAGATCGTGGGGTGAGGCTTTCAGGTGGTGAACGTCAGCGACTTGTATTGGCTCGAGCTATTTTAAGAAAACCGTCGATTTTAGTATTAGATGAGGCTACGAGTGCGTTAGATACTGAAAATGAAGTAAAAATCCAATCAGCAATAGAAAGATTGAAAGGAACAATGACTATTGTTGTTATTGCACATCGCTTATCTACTATACGCAACGCAGATCAAGTTATTGTTTTAGGAAAAGGTGAAATTGTTCAAAAAGGTGAATTTAATCAACTAGCTAAAGAAAGAAAAGGTGTATTTCAAAATTTACTAGGGTCACAAATGGAAGTTGGTTCTTAGAGGAGAAAAATTGAATGAAGCTTTGTATGAATGCAGTTCGAATCGAATAAAATCTCGAATAATGGTGAACTACAACAGAATCTTATTCGGGATTTTATTTGCGCGTTTTTAAAGTCAGTGAATACATATAAACAAGTACCTTGCAATAAATAGTACCAAGTGGTATATTATGGATATACCTAGTACCGTGTATTGAACAGTACTGAACTAAGAAAGGAGGATTACATTTGAACGTTCAGTTTAAAAAAGGTGTGTTAGAGCTATGTGTTTTGGCACTTGTGAAACGTAAAGATAGTTACGGTTATGAACTTGTACAGCAAATTTCAAATAAATTTTTAATATCGGAAGGTTCAGTATATCCATTATTACGTCGTTTAACGAAAGAGGGATATTTTCAAACGTATTTAAAAGAGTCCACGGAAGGACCGCCTCGTAAATATTATCAGCTAACAGAGCAAGGGGAGACGCAACTTCATTTGTTAGTAACAGAGTGGAGTGATTTTGCGAAAGGGGTACAAGAAATTATTGAAGGGGTGAATTGGGATGAATAAAGAACAATTCCTTAGAGAATTATCGAATCAGCTTAGAAAGTTACCGGAAGAAGAGAGGAAAGATATTTTATTTGATTATGAAGAGCACTTTCAGTTTGGGATAGAAGAGGGGAAAACTGAATTAGAAATAATAAAAGGACTTGGTTCTCCTAAAGTAATTGCAAAAGAATTACTTGCGATGTATCGTTTCGATGAAATGAAAAAAGATCCATCGACTTCAAATGTTACAAGAGCTGTCATGGCGGCGATTGGACTTAGTTTATTTAATTTTATTATCGTGTTAGGCCCTTTAGTTGCAATTATCGGTTTTATATTTTCTTTTTGGGTCGGTGGGATTGCTAGTGTAGTGACACCATTTTTCGTTATCGTAAAAGTATTTATGGGCACTTTTATATGGTTGGATCTTTTCGTTAGTATAACATTTGTTGGAGTAGGTTTGTTGTTATGTATGATAGCGTATTATAGTACGAAGTGGTTTAAAAGATTGTGCGTACGTTATGTGATATGGAACTTCAAAATGATAAAAGGGGAGTAGATGATGAAAAAAATATTGTTAGTAGCTATCGCTTGTATCATTATTGGAGTAATAGGGATTTCACAAACATATGAAAAAGCAGTGCAAACTGCAGAAAAAGGCGATAAAGAAGACGTAATTAAAAACGAAACGTTAAAAAATATAGAAGTTAAGTTAGGTGCTGGGGATATTGTCGTCCAAAAATCTCCGGATGCCTCTTTTTATGTAAAGCAAACAGGAGATGTAAGTAAACAAGAAATTCGTATTACTGAAGATGGTGACACATTAAAAGTTATTGGGGAAAGAAAAAAAGATGTTTCGTTTGATTTTTCCTTTTACAATTTCGGATTTCAAACGTCTACATTGACTATATTTGTACCAGAACGTTCTTACCAAGAGATCAAAGTACATTCAGCAGCTGGACAAATAGAAATAAGTGATGTGAAAAGTGACCGCGTAAATGTTGGAACGCTGGCAGGAGAAGTGGATTTGAAGTATGTAACAGCTAAGAACGTAGAGGGATCTACAAAAGCTGGTGAGGTGAACTTTAAAAAGGTTATGGGGAAAGTAACAGCAAAAACGACTAGTGGGGATGTATATATTATGGATCATGATCCTAAGTATGATGTAGAGGCAAGCTCAACTGCTGGAGATATAACTATTACTTTATCGGAAAAACCAAAAGATGCAGTAATAACTGGGCAAACTCCTGCTGGAGATGTGACAATTTTTAATGAGGAAAATAAAAACGTAACAATTGGTAATGGGAGTAAAAAGATTAGCGGCAAAACGGCTGCTGGAGATGTTACGATAGAAACACGTTAATAATAGATGAGAAGATAGATTCATTCGAGTTTTTTGGAATGAATTAAAATCTACCAATATATAAAAGAAGATAATTCCCTATATAAATAAGGGAATTATCTTCTTTTATTATTTTTAATGTAAATCACGATATACGCCAATTACTTTTCCAATAACTGACACTTGTTTTAAAATGATAGGTTCTAATGAAGAGTTTTCCGGCTGTAGACGGAAGTGGTCTTTTTCTTTATAGAAACGTTTAACAGTTGCTTCGTTATCCTCTGTTAAGGCAACGACAATTTCACCGTTGTATGCAGATTGTTGTTGGCGGACAACAACTAAATCTCCATCAAAGATACCAGCTTCAATCATGCTATCTCCAGAAATACGTAACATAAATACTTGATCTGATCCAGAAACGATACTAGCTGGAAGTGGGAAGTGCTCTTCTACACTTTCGACTGCTGTAATCGGTAAACCGGCAGTAACTTTTCCGACGATTGGAACTTGAATAACAGATTGTGTTTCTGTAGCCATTCGGTCATCGCCTAAAATTTCGATTGCTCGTGGTTTTGTTGGATCGCGTCGGATATAGCCCTTTTCTTCTAGTCGTGATAAATGTCCGTGCACTGTAGAGCTAGAAGCGAGGCCGACTGCTTGACCGATTTCACGTACGGAAGGTGGATATCCTTTTTCTTGTACTTTTAGCTTAATAAAGTCGAGAATGTCTTGCTGGCGTTTCGTTAACTTTTCCATGTTTTCTAACACCTCGTTTTCTTTCGTTTTTCTTATTAATAAGTATAACATGCGAAAAAACATTCTACAAACATAAGTTCGAACAAAAGGGAGATTTGTGATACACTAGAGAGAAAATATAGCGAGAAAGAAGGGTTCAAAATGAATGCAATTGTTTATGCACGTGTGAGTACAACAAAAGAAGCACAAGAAACATCGTTATTGCGTCAAAAGGATGAATTATTGCATTTAGCTGAGCGCTATGAAATGAATGTGACAAAAGTGATTGAGGAACAGGCTAGTGGCTATACAATTGAACGTGATGGCATATTAGAAGTATTAGATACAATTCGAGATGAACAAGTTGATGTACTTCTAATACAAGATGAAACACGTCTTGGTAGAGGGAATGCGAAGATTGCATTAATGCATTGTTTACATAAAGAGGGAATAAAAGTATATACACATACGCATAATGGTGAATTACAATTGTCGGATTCTGATTCGATGGTATTAGATATAATTAGTATTGTTGAAGAATATCAAAGAAAGATTCATAACTTGAAAATTAAACGTGGTATGCAACGCGCGGTAGAAAAAGGCTATCGGCCAGAAAATAATTTAAAAAATCGTCATTTAAGCGTAGGGCGAGAGAAAAAAGAAGTGCCAATTGAGGAAATTGTACGTTTGCGCAAGAGTGAACTCACTTTCGAAGAAATTGCGGCAACGCTTCGTGGATTTGGTCATAATGTTTCAAAAGCGACTGTACATCGTAGATACGTAGAATATACAAAGCAATTGCTTGATAAAGAAGAGTAACTATTGTATGATAATAATCAGTTTTGATTAGAAGGGGGATTCGAGATGCTTAATCACGAACTCGTTGAACGCATTAACTTCTTAGCGAAAAAAGCAAAAGCTGAAGGTTTAACTGAAGAAGAACAACGTGAGCGTCAATCGCTACGAGAACAATATTTAAAAGGATTTCGTCAAAATATGTTAAACGAACTTAAAGGAATTAAAGTCGTTAACGAAGAAGGTACAGATGTTACACCAGCGAAATTAAAAGCTTTAAAAAAGCAAGATAATGCAAAATTAAATTAAAAGATGGGCGAAGCCCATCTTTTTTTATTTGTTATTTAATAACTTTCCAGTTGTTATTTCTCGTTGCTTCTATTCTTTTATGCTTCAATATATAGTTAGCAATAAGTTCAGACATATCTGTTGGAATATCTTTTATTACTGGTTTATTTTGAAACATGAAGAAGTTCCCTCCGCCGTTTGCTCGATAATTATTCATAACAACGTCATATTCTTCATTTATATCGAGTGTAGCGCCTTTATACTGTAAAGACTCTACTCTTTCACCAATTGGTTTTGAAATGTTTAATACATACGAAATCCCTTCCCACATATCGTAATTATAATGCGCAGGTTTTGGTTCTATGAATGCAGGATTAACAATTATATCTCCAACTTTATTTAATGTGAAATAAGAAGCAGAAAGTTCGAGAGCATCTTTTATATCGGCTCCAGTCACTCGAATAACTTTTAATGTGTTTGGGTAAATATAATTGGAAACGATATCCCGCATTGTGACATGTTTCGGGAATCCTGGAGATGTATTATGAAACAAACTTGTACAAGAAATAGAAACGTTAGCTATATCCATCTGGATTTTATTTATGAATTCAATAAAAGGATGGTCTTGCAAACGAGTTTGCATAGCATCTGAAATTCGCATGTCTCCATGAATGATGCCAATAGGCTGATCAAGCCATTTTTGTGTTTTCTCTTCATAATCGGCGACCAAGGAAAGAACATCTTTGTCGGCCTCGATTCCTTGCACAGGCAATAATTGTGCGTAACTATTTTTCTTTACCCATGTTTGTTCTGTTTTTTCGAATATTACTTTTACCTTTCCAACGGAGTGTCCATTGCATCCGGTCTGTAAAATTGTTACACCATTATCTAAAGTTTGAGCAATTTCTCGGTGTTGGTGGCCTGTTAGTAAAATATCTATACCATCAATTTCATCATACATTGCGTATCCTTGGTTTTCACCTGTTAAAACTTCAGTCGGTACTCCTGTTTGAAAATCGCGTTCAAATCCCCCGTGATAGGCTACGACTAGTAAATCGGGCTGCTCATGTTTACGGATGTAAGGAACCCACTTTTTTATTGTTTCTAATGCATCTTCAAATAGTAAATCTTTAATATGATGGGCCTGTTCCCAATTCGGGATGTAATGTGTTGTTGCCCCTAAAATAGCAATTTTTATATTTGATTCAATATGTTTTATTATATAAGGTTTCCCGAAATAAGGTTCTTTTATGTTTTTATCTAAAATGTTTGCTGATAAGTACGGGAAGTTTGCAGTTTCTACAGCATGATTTAATATATCCATTCCATAATTAAATTCATGATTGCCGATAATTGCAGCATCATAATTTAAATAGTTGGCCAATAAGGACATTGGATTTTTCTTATCTTTTTCGTATGTAGCGTAATGATAAGTTAATGGTGTTCCTTGTATGAAATCACCGTTATCAACTAAAAGAACGTTTGTATTTTTGGAACGTTCTTTTTTTATAAGAGTAGAAATTTTAGCTAAACCAATTTCTGCTTTGGAGTTATCTTGGTAGTGAATTGGATACACAGTACCATGTACATCGCTTGTTAATAAAATATTTAAAGTTACAATTTGATTTTGATTCAATACCATTCACCTTTTCTATTGTTATCTTTCAATTAATCATATCAAATATATGAAAAGAATTTTAATGAGAATGTATAGAATGTGTAAAGATTATGTAAATAAGTAATTGTTTGTAAAAATATGTGATATATTTCTTCATGTTTACGGAAGGTTATTTTATAACAACGAAAAATGGAGGCATTCACATGTTGAAAAAAGTTTTTGCAATGAGCACAACAGTTGTACTAGCAGCGGGGTTATTAAGTGGCTGTGGAACGAAGGAATCAAGTGCAAGTAAAAATGAGGATACGAAAAAAGGTTATGTACCGAAGACGTTAAATGTTCAATTTGTTCCTTCTCAAAATGCAGATACGTTAGAGGCAAAAGCAAAACCATTGGAAAAACTATTAAGTGATAAATTAAACATTCCGGTAAAAGTTAGTATTTCAACGAATTACAATACAATTGTAGAAGCTATGGCATCAAAACAAGTAGATGTAGGATTTTTACCTCCAACAGCGTATGTGTTAGCGCATGAGAAAAAGGCTGCAAACGTAATATTACAGGCGCAACGTTTTGGGGTAGATGATGAAACTGGAGCTCCCACAAAGGACTTAGTAGATTTTTATAAATCAGAGTTTGTTGTTAAGAAAGATTCTAATATTAACAGTGTAAAAGAATTAAAGGGTAAAAAAATTGGTTATCAAGATGTAACATCATCAGCAGGGTATGTATGGCCTGCAGCTGTATTGTTAAAAGAGGGAGTCGATCCGCTAAAGGATGTGAAACCTGTTACATTAAAAGGTCATGATCAGTCACTTATTGCTCTTTTAAATGGTGATATTGATGCAGCTGTTGTATTCCAAGATGCTCGTAATATTGTAAAAAAAGATTATCCGAATATATTCGATCAAACGAAAATAGTAAAATTTACGGAGAAAATTCCAAACGATACGATTTCTGTACGTTCTGATTTAGATGCGGAGTGGAGCAAGAAATTACAAGATGCTTTCATTGAAATAGGAAAGAATGAAGAAGGGCACAAAATCATTAAAGAGGTATACTCACACGAAGGATATGTGAAATCTGATGATAGTAAATTTGATATCGTTCGTGACTATGGAAAGAAAGTGAAAACACAATAATACATATGGAAATGGCGACTAACTGGAAAGTGTGTGATTTCAGTTAGTTTGCCGTTTTTCAGTTATTGATAATACATAGAAGGTAGGTAAGATGTGTGATAGAGTTTCAAAATGTCTCCAAAGTGTATCCAAATGGTACGAAAGGATTGAAAAACATAAATTTAAAAATTCAAAAAGGTGAATTTGTTGTAATGGTCGGGCTATCTGGGGCTGGAAAATCTACACTCCTCAGATCAGTAAATCGCCTTCATGAGATTACAGAAGGAGAAATTATTATTGAAGGTGAGTCTATTACTGCTGCAAAAGGCAAAGAGTTACGACGCATGCGCCGAGATATTGGTATGATTTTTCAAAGCTTTAACCTTGTAAAGCGATCCACGGTACTGAAGAATGTATTAGCCGGGCGTGTTGGATATCATTCGACATTACGTACAACGTTAGGCTTGTTTCCGAAGGAAGATTTGGAACTTGCATTTCAGGCTTTGAACAGGGTAAATATTTTAGAAAAAGCATATGAACGAGCAGATGAATTATCAGGAGGACAACAGCAACGTGTATCGATTGCTAGAGCATTGGCACAAGAAGCGAAAATTATATTGGCAGATGAGCCTGTTGCTTCGTTAGACCCACTGACAACAAAGCAAGTAATGGATGATTTGAAAAAAATTAATGAAGATTTTGGAATTACGACAATTGTAAACTTACATTCTATTGATTTAGCGAGGCAATATGCTACACGCATTATTGGATTACATGCAGGTGAAATTGTTTTTGATGGTGTAGTAGATGAGGCAACGGATGAAAAATTTGCTGAAATTTATGGGGACGTAGCTCAGAAAAGCTCACTATTAGAGGTGGCAGCTAAATGAATGACGTGACGATATATTCGAAATCAATACCGAAGCCGCCGAGTAAATTGAAACATATGTTAACGGTTATTCTAGTTATTTTACTGTTGTGGTGTAGTAGTGTACAGGTCGACGCATCATTTTCAAAACTAGTAGTTGGTTTTCCAAATATGATGGATTTATTGAAGGAAATGGTGCCACCAGATTGGAGTTATTTTCAAGTTATTACAACAGCAATGTTAGATACAATACGCATGGCGATTATTGGAACGACTTTAGGAGCGATTTTAGCCATTCCACTTGCACTATTTGCAGCAAGTAATGTATTTACTAGTGTATTTTTGTACATTCCAGCTCGATTGATTTTAAATTTTATACGAACGATACCAGATTTATTATTAGCGGCTATTTTTGTAGCGATTTTTGGAATAGGACCACTTCCAGGTATTTTGGCTCTTACTTGTTTCTCGGTTGGGCTCGTAGCGAAATTATTGTATGAGTCAATTGAATCAATTGATCCAGGTCCATTAGAAGCGATGACAGCTGTAGGAGCGAATAAGGTGCAATGGATTGTTTATGGGGTCATTCCGCAAGTGAAAGCGCACTTTGTTTCCTACGTACTTTATACATTTGAGGTGAATGTACGTGCCGCAGCTGTTCTAGGTTTAGTAGGAGCAGGTGGCATTGGTTTATATTATGATCGTACACTTGGATTTTTACAATATCAACAAACTGCTTCCATTATTATTTATACCCTTGTTGTTGTATTGTTAATTGATTATATAAGTACATTGTTGCGGGAGAAATTATAATGAGTAAAACGACGATAATCGTACCAAAACCGAAGAAACCGAGTGTAAATCGCTGGATTATTTTTATAGCACTAACAGTTATATATGTATGGGCCTTTTCAGGTGTCCCACTCGAGGGAATAAAAAATACAGCGGGAGAAATTACAAAAGCAATTATGACAGGCGTGTTGAACCCAGATTGGTCGTATGTATCTTTGCCTGATGGTGAAGATTTATTACATGGTTTGATTGATACGTTGGCAATTGCAATATTAGGTACATTTATTTCTGCCTTTTTATCTGTTCCATTTGCTTTTTGGGCGGCAACGAATATGAGTAGTGGAAAATTAACTTCAGGTGCTGGGAAATTTGTACTTAGTTTTGTTCGTACATTTCCTGAATTAGTTATGGCTCTTTTATTTATAAAAGCTGTTGGGCCAGGCTCTTTTGCCGGAGTTCTAGCTTTAGGGTTACACTCTATCGGAATGTTAGGGAAACTACATTCGGAAGGAATTGAAAATATAGATAAGGGACCGACCGAGGCGTTAATATCAACAGGTGCAAATCGGTTTCAAATACTTTGGTATGCGGTATTACCACAAGTGTTACCAGATTTTCTATCGTATACGTTATACAGGTTCGAAATTAATGTGCGATCCGCTGCGATTTTAGGTGTAATTGGAGCAGGTGGTATTGGTACGCCATTAATTTTTGCATTAAGTTCACGGAATTGGTCTCGTGTGGGAATTATTTTATTGGGCATCATTCTAATGGTAATTATAATCGATTTTATTTCAAGTTCGATTCGAAAACGGATTGTTTAACGGATTTTAAAAGCATCGAAGTCAGATGCTTTTTTGTCTTTTTAAGTGTTTATTAAAAGAAGTCTGTACGTTTGTATAAATATACAGATAATTCCCTTTCTTTTTAAAATAAAAACAATAAAAAAGTATGTCATATTGAATACCCATACATTCCCGAAATCATTGGTTTTTTTATAAAAAATCAAAAAAACATCAACATATTTGTCGATACATGTTGTATAATCTTGCGTGGGAAGCTATCATATAAATGTATAAAACGTTTACTAATATAAGCGAAGGGAAGAATAGCATGTCACATTCAATCGAACAACTTTCTATCAACACGATTCGCACATTATCCATCGATGCGATTGAAAAAGCAAACTCTGGTCACCCAGGAATGCCAATGGGTGCAGCACCAATGGCTTATACATTATGGACTCAATTTATGAAACATAATCCAAATAACCCAACGTGGTTTAACCGCGATCGTTTCGTATTATCTGCAGGTCATGGTTCAATGTTATTATACAGCCTACTTCACCTATCTGGTTATGATGTAACAATGGATGACTTAAAGAACTTCCGTCAATGGGGAAGTAAAACTCCAGGACATCCTGAGTACGGTCATACTGCAGGTGTAGACGCAACTACTGGTCCACTTGGACAAGGTATTGCAACTGCTGTAGGTATGGCAATGGCTGAAAGACATTTAGCGGCTAAATATAACCGTGATGCGTATAATGTAGTAGATCATCATACATACGCTATTTGTGGTGATGGAGATTTAATGGAAGGCGTTTCTGCTGAAGCATCTTCATTAGCTGCTCATTTACAATTAGGTCGTCTTGTTGTGCTTTACGATTCAAACGATATTTCATTAGATGGCGATTTAAATCGTTCATTCTCTGAAAGTGTAGAAGATCGTTACAAAGCATACGGATGGCAAGTAATCCGTGTTGAGGATGGAAACGATATTGAAGCAATCGCGAAAGCAATTGAAGAAGCGAAAGCTGACGAAAAACGCCCAACGCTAATTGAAGTAAGAACGACAATTGGTTTCGGTTCTCCAAACAAATCAGGAAAATCAGCTTCACACGGTTCTCCACTTGGTGTAGACGAAACAAAATTAACGAAAGAAGCATACGCTTGGACTGCTGAACAAGACTTCCATGTAGCAGAAGAAGTATATGACAACTTCCGTAAAACAGTACAAGATGTTGGTGAAACAGCGCAAGCAGCTTGGAACACGATGTTAGGTGAATATGCACAAGCATATCCAGAATTAGCAAACGAACTGCAAGCAGCAATGAACGGTCTTCTTCCAGAAGGTTGGGAACAAAGCTTACCAACTTATGAATTAGGATCAAAAGCAGCAACACGTAATTCTTCAGGTGCTGTAATTAATGCAATTGCAGAGTCTGTACCATCATTCTTCGGTGGATCTGCTGACCTTGCTGGTTCTAACAAAACATACATGAATAACGAAAAAGACTTTACAAGAGAAGATTACAGCGGTAAAAACATTTGGTACGGTGTACGTGAATTCGCAATGGGTGCAGCAATGAACGGTATTGCACTACATGGTGGTTTAAAAACTTACGGTGGTACGTTCTTCGTATTCTCTGACTACTTACGTCCAGCAATTCGTCTTGCAGCATTAATGCAATTGCCAGTAACGTATGTATTCACACACGACAGTATCGCTGTTGGTGAAGACGGTCCAACACATGAGCCAGTTGAGCAATTAGCAGCGCTTCGTGCAATGCCAAATGTATCTGTTATTCGTCCAGCTGACGGTAACGAATCTGTTGCGGCTTGGAGATTAGCTTTAGAATCTACAAAAACGCCAACTGCTTTAGTATTAACTCGTCAAGATCTTCCAACATTAGAAGGCGCAAAAGAAGATACGTATGAAAAAGTTGCAAAAGGTGCATATGTAGTTTCTGCAAGCAAGAAAGAAACAGCTGATGTAATTTTACTTGCATCTGGATCTGAAGTAAGTCTAGCTGTTGAAGCACAAAAAGCGTTAGCAGTAGACGGCGTTGACGCAGCTGTTGTCAGCATGCCATCTATGGATCGCTTTGAAGCTCAAACTGCTGAGTACAAAGAATCTGTATTACCAAAAGCAGTAACAAAACGTTTCGCAATCGAAATGGGTGCTACATTCGGATGGCACCGTTACGTAGGTCTTGAAGGAGATGTGTTAGGTATCGATACATTCGGTGCTTCTGCTCCTGGTGAGAAGATTATGGAAGAGTATGGATTTACTGTAGAGAACGTTGTTCGTAAAGTAAAAGAAATGCTTTAATGATTTTAGAAAAATCTCTCCGGCATGGAGAGGTTTTTCTATGTAAATGAGTTTTTTCGACAGAAAAAGTTTTTTATCTCTCCGCAGTCAGACAATCATTGCAAATTTTCTTCTATATAATGAAGAGAAAAGGTTGTCCAGATTGGGAGGCTGAAAATGAAAACGTATGAATTGTATTTAATTCAAGAGGATATTGCGAAAGCTTATTTTGGTCGTGAATATTTGTTTTTTGATTTATTTGCTAGATTTTCAGAATCTGGGTCCCTTTCGGAGAAAAAAGTGTTATATAAACAAATGATGTATATAACGATGCCATTACAAGTAATGAAAATTCATCATAAATTAGAGCAAGCTTTGCGTGTTCTTGGTAAATATGATAGAACACATCATACGCATACACTTTTTACGGGAGCGGAATATGGCGAAATAATAGTGAAACCACACTATATTCGCATGGATACCTCTGGAAATGTCTCTATGGAAACGACTTTCTTTGAGGTGTTAAGAAAGTGTGAACTAACATTTTTAGCTATGGATTATGAAAATACAAAGTACGGATGGTTGAATCCTTTAAAACAAGTACGAACATATGTGTAAAAAATGTCGAATTCTATCTTGTCTTATTGAAAAGGTTTTAGTACACTGTAAGGTAGACAACATGAAGGAGGAAAATATATGCCAATTTGGTTAGGTATTCTAGTGGGCGTAGTAGCACTAGTAGCAGGCGTGGCGTTAGGATTTTTCATTGCCCGCAAATACATGATGAACTACTTAGAAAAAAATCCACCAATTAATGAACAAATGTTAAAAATGATGATGATGCAAATGGGACAAAAACCTTCCCAAAAGAAAATCAATCAAATGATGAGCGCGATGAGCAAGCAACAAACAAAATAAGCGCTAAAGGGCACTCGATAAGAGTGCCCTTTCCTATTGGATTTTGAAAGTATTTAAAACTTTTAAAAATTCTGTATTTTTGTTAAACTGAAAACATCGCTCATTTTAAGGGAGGAGGATAAATATGAAAGTATTTTTTAATTTAGCTTGGTTTTTTAAACAAGAAAAACGAGCGTACATAATTGGGATTATTATGTTATTTGGTGTCGCGCTTCTTGAACTTGTAGCCCCGAAAGTACTAGGTATTGTAGTAGATGAAATTAATAATGGAACATTAACATCTGAAAAATTGTTGAAGTGGGTTATTCTGTTAGTTGTTGTAGGAATTACTATGTACATATTGCGTTATTTGTGGCGTATTATGATTTTTGGATCTTCTTTAAAATTAGCCCGTCAATTACGAAAGAATTTATATGAACATTTTACAAAGATGAGTCCAACTTTCTATCAATCACGTCGTACAGGCGATTTGATGGCGCATGCGACCAATGATATTCAGGCAATTCAGCAAACTGCTGGATCGGGTGTTTTAACACTTGTTGACTCATTAGCAGTTGGAGGATGTGTACTTGTGGCGATGGGGTTTACAATTAGTTGGAAGTTGACATTATTAAGTTTAATTCCGATGCCAATTGTAGCGATTTCTACAAATTATTATGGAACTTTATTGCATAGAAGATTTCATAAAGCGCAGCAATCGTTTTCTGAAATCAATGATAAAGTACAAGAAAGTATGAGTGGGATGAAGGTGATTCGCTCGCTTGGACAAGAGAAAGAGGATTTGGAAGCATTTCGGAAGAAATCAGAAGATGTCGTACATAAAAATATGTTAGTCGCGCGTATTGACTCGTTATTCGATCCAACGATTGCACTTATTGTCGGGTTTTCGTTTTTAATCGCAGTTTGTTACGGATCTTTATTAGTAGTACGGGGCGAATTAACTGTAGGAGAGCTAGTAACGTTTACAACATACTTAGGGACTCTTGTATGGCCAATGTTAGCTTTTGGATGGTTGTTTAATATTATGGAACGTGGACGCGCTTCGTATGATCGTGTGGAGAAAATACTTTCACAAACTTCAGATGTAGTAAATAAGGAAAACGCTATAAATACTATAGCAAGTGGTGATGTTTCATTTGCTATTGATTCATTTTCTTATAAGAAAAATGAACTATTAAACTTAAAAGATATTTATGTTAATTTAAGAAAAGGTGAAACGCTAGGTATTGTGGGACGTACCGGTGCAGGGAAGACGACGTTGTTAAAATGTTTAATTCGAGAATATGATCATTTTAATGGTGAATTAAAAGTTGGTGAGCGGGATATTCGAGATGTAACACTTCATGGTGTACGTTCTGCAATTTCATACGTGCCGCAAGATCATTTTTTATTTTCAGCGAGTATTGGAGAGAACATTGCATTCGGAAAGGTCGATGCTACATATAAAGAAATTGCGCGTGCTGCTGAAATTGCTTGTATTCATAATGATATCGTTCAATTTTCAGAAGGGTATGATACGGTAGTAGGTGAAAGAGGTGTTTCACTATCGGGAGGTCAAAAACAGCGGATTTCAATTGCGCGTGCTTTATTAACGAATGCTGAAATTTTAATTTTAGATGATTGTTTATCAGCTGTCGATGCAAAAACAGAAGAAACTATATTATCCGCATTGAAACGGGAAAGAGCAGAAAAAACGACGATTATTACTGCACACCGTTTAAGTGCAATTCAGCATGCAAACATTATTCTTGTGATTGATGAAGGAGCGGTAGTGCAACGAGGAACACATGAACAATTGATGGGAGAAAATGGTTGGTATAAAGAAATGTACGAAAGCCAGCAACTAGAGGCGTTAGTAGAGAAAGGAGGCGTATGATGGCTGAGAAAAAGCGGAGTGATTTAAGGAGATTACTTTCTTATATGAGACCATATAAAAGGTTATTAGCATTAGCATTTTTATTCCTAGTTGGTGCAACTGTAACTGAAATGATGGGTCCTTTTTTAATTAAACAATTTCTTGATGAACATTTAGTACCGCGTAACTTTGATCAATCAGCACTTGTTACTCTATTTGTAGTGTATATAATTGCACATTTATTAAAAGTATTATTTACGTATTTAGATTTATTGTACTTTCAAAATATAGCTTTTAAGATTGTTCAAGATATGCGAGTTGAAGTGTATGAACACGTTCAAAAATTGTCATTAAGTTTCTTTGATCGTACGCCGATAGGTACACTCGTATCTCGCATAACAAATGATACGGAAGCGATTAAGGATTTTTATGTAAGTGTACTATCAACATTTGTAAAAAATGTAGTGTTTTTAGTAGGGATTTTAGTGGCGATGTTTTTATTAGATGTAAAATTAGCACTATTTTCTCTTATATTAATTCCAATTATGTTTGCTATTATGGTGCTATATCGCCGGAAAAGTGCAGCTTTTTATTTAGAAGTACGTAATCAATTAAGCGTATTAAATGCGAAGTTAAATGAGTCCATTCAAGGAATGAATATTGTTCAAGTATTCAGACAAGAAAAACGTATGAGAAAAGAATTTGAAGAGGTGAATAATAAACATTATAGTGCAGGACGACGCACGTTAAAGTTAGACGCATTACTTTTACGTCCAGCAACGGATTTAGTTCATATTGTAGCAATTGCATTAGTACTTAGTTTATTCGGAATTGACGCTTTAAAGAGTCCCGTTGAAGTAGGAGTTTTATATGCGTTTGTTAACTATATTCATCGTTTCTTCCAACCTGTAAATGAGATGATGATGAAATTATCATTTTTCCAACAGGCACTTGTTTCATCATCACGTGTATTTCATTTAATAGATGAGAAAGATTTAGCGCCGGTTCAAAAAGGGGATGGGAATCCTCAAGTAGTTAATGGAGATATTGAATTTAAAAATGTTACTTTTTCGTATGATGGAAAGCGTGATGTTTTAAAAAATGTATCTTTTCATGTGAAACAAGGGCAAACGGTTGCTTTTGTTGGGCATACTGGTAGCGGAAAAAGTACCATTATGAATTTACTAATGCGATTTTATAATATTAAGTCGGGAAACATTGTAATAGACGGTGTAGATTTAGAGAAATTTGAAGAACAAGAAATTAGAAAGAGAATAGGACTCGTATTGCAAGATGCATTTTTATTTGCAGGAAATGTAAAGCAAAATATTCGTATGTACAATGAAGAAATTACAGATGAAGAAGTAAAAGAAGCTGCGCAATTTGTGCAAGCCAATACGTTTATTGAAAAATTACCAAAGCAGTATGAAACAGAAGTAGTAGAAAGAGGAGCTGCATTTTCTAGTGGTCAACGACAATTAATTGCTTTTGCTAGAACGATAGCAACTAATCCGAAAGTGTTAGTATTAGATGAGGCAACAGCTAATATCGATACAGAAACAGAAGAGGCTATTCAAACAGCGTTGCAGCAAATGAGAAAAGGTAGAACGACGATAGCGATTGCTCACAGGTTATCTACAATTCAAGATGCAGATCAAATATTCGTTATGCATGATGGAGAGATAGTAGAAAGGGGAACACATCAAGAGTTACTGAGTGAGCAAGGGTTGTATTATAATATGTATTTACTACAAAATAAAGGAAGCTTGCAAAAGGCCTTGTAATATACAAGGTCTTTTTTACTTTGTATATAAAATATATTTACTCTTTGTTTTTATAGCATACATGTCGTGTCCATTTAGTAAAGTTGTACATATTGTATGTATACGGAATGAAAAAATTTGATAGGAGATTTTATATGCAAAACAGATCGAGTTCAAATGTTACGTTTATCGATGTGTCTCATTGGGAAGGGAGTATTGATTGGAATGCAGTGAAGGCATCTGGCATTCCAGCAGCATATGCAAAAGCGACAGAAGGTGTAAATTATCTTGATCCTACTTTTGTTCAAAATGTACAAGCGGCACGAAATGCGAATGTATTAATCGGTGCATACCATTTTGCACATCCAGAACAAAATGATGCAATTTCAGAAGCGAAATATTTTGTGAGTATATTACAAAGCAATCAAACAGACTTAATGCCAGTTCTAGATTTAGAGTCACCAACAGATCCGAGTAATAGTAATTTAACTGGTACCGCTATATCTAATTGGGCAAGAAGTTTCATAAATTATGTGAAACAGGCTACTGGAAAAAATGTAATGTTATATACAGGAGTTTGGTATATTAATGAGTTTGGAATTAACGGGTTAAGTGATATTCCACTTTGGATTGCTAGATATTCTAGTACACCGCCTGCTGATGCTGGTGGATGGACAGAGTGGACAGCGTGGCAATACACTGATTCTGGTCAAATTTCAGGTGTAGGAAATTGTGATGTATCAGCAGCAGTTTCATTAGAAGCTTTGCAAGGGAATGGATCGAGTGGTGGAGGGAATGTTTCTCCGCCTAATAATGCAACTCCAGTTTACGGTGTTGCTGTAATTAATGGCGATAATGTAAATTTACGGACTGGACCATCTTTACAATCTAGTGTAATTCGCCAGCTAAATCGAGGTGAATCATATGAAGTTTTGAGCGAACAAGATGGTTGGCTTGCTTTGGGTGGAAATGAATGGATATACTATGATTCGAGTTATATTCAGTATAAACATTATGTGGCGACTATTACTGGTGACAATGTGAATCTACGGGATGCTCCATCATTAAGTGGAAATGTTATAAGACAGTTACATCATGGTGAGGCATATCGAGTATGGTGTAAGCAAGATGGCTGGCTCGGATTAGGTGGAAATGAATGGATATATTATGATTCGAGTTATATTCAGTATGGTGTATAATAAAGTCAACGTAAAAGGTATCTCGCCTGAGATACCTTTTATCCCGCGATTTGCAGGCAGTAAGAATCTCGGCGAATGCGAGGAAGATAGGTGGGAGTTGCCCGTAAAAGGCCGATTGGTGAGGGCTAATAATGAGTGGGTGATAGAACAAAACACTGATTAAAGTGTCACTCTATGAAAAAAGTAATTTTCACAAGTTGTATATTAAAAGCATAGTATAATACAATGGGGATATTTATAAAAAATAATCAAAAATTGAAATAAAGGAGTAAAAATATGGATTATGTGCTAATAGGTGTAATTTTAATATTATTAGCTGCAGTATTCGTACTGTTTTATAAAAATAAACAGTTGGAATCAGAGAGCCAGCAGGTGGAATTTGAAAAAAAGCAAGCGATTGAAACGTATGAAAGTGAAATTGCAGCCACGGTTACAGAACATAAAGAGCAACAAAATACGTTAAAAAATATGGAACAGAAAAAGTATAATGATTTACAAGTTAGTACAGCTAGAGAACTTGAAAATATGCGTATGATGAAAAATCAATTAGCTATGCAACATAGTAAAGAACGTAGTGAAATGCAAGATAAACATAGTAATGAAATACATATGTTTCAAAAGTTAATTGCAGATTTACGAGAGTATACTAAAAATAGCGCTGAAGTAAATACGCATGAAACATTACATTATATGAAGCAAGGATTTTTAGAACAAGAAATCATACAAGAAGATGAATTTCATATTATGCCGAATGTTTTTATTAGAGATAAACTTGGAATAAACGATATTCGAATCCATCATCTTATCTTATATAAAACTGGTATGTATTTACTTGAGACGAGAGAGTGGACAGGAAAATTAATTCATGGTGTAACGAAAGAGAATGCTAGTATATATTCATTTATGCTTGATGAAATAGGTAAGTATCAACAAGAAATTAAAAAAGAAGAGACGCTTGAATGTATTACAGGTGAAGATTCGTTAACTATACAAGTGAAAAATGAAGGGAATCCAGTATATAAAGCGAAGAAACAATCTCAAATTTTATACAATTGTTTGAAAGAATTGCAAGTTGATATTGTAAAAGAAAACGTAAAGCCAATTGTATATTTTTATAATGAGAGTGGTAAAGAAGTACTAGATCTTTCTAATGAGGACACACCTAGATTAAAAGATAGGGAGCAAATCGTAGCGTTTTTCAAAAATGAAGTTTTAACAGGGGAAGTAATATATACAGCGCAAGAGTTACAAAAGATAAGAGAAATGCTTTGCCAGGTGAATTAAAAAGGGGGAGATTTTTCTGGGTGCTCTATTACATGGGATTTTGTATGTTTATTTTTGTTTGTATATAGTCATGTACATTGCGTTTATTTTCGTTATCGATATAGTTCATATGTCATTAAGTGTAAAGAGTATTTTTGTAGTAGTTATGCCATTTATTTTATTAGTCATGATTCAAAGAGTCATCTTACGTGCTTCTACAAGTCGTAATAAAGAAAAGAAACAAATGTTACGTGTAATGATAGTAGGGATCATTCCATTAATAGTGTGTGCTGTACAATTAAGTATGAATGAGTACACTTCCAATTTTAATCGAGATCGGTGGTTAAATGACGAAGAGAAACGGGTACATATGGTAGATGATTTCATGCAAAAATATAAATTAATAGGGAAATCAAATGAAGAAATTACACAATTGTTAGGAACGCCTACTGAAACGAGAAATGAGGAAGAAGGGGTCATCACTTTGTACTATCTTGGGACAGAACGTGGCTTCATTCCAATAGATAGTGAACAGCTTATTTTCCAATTTGATAGAGATGGTAGAGTTTTGACATATAAGGTACAGAGAGGGTAAAGAAACTTAGAGAGAAGCTATATGTTATAGCTTCTTTTTATTTTTCAATATGTTATAGAAAGGGAATATGAATTTTGGATGGAATAAGGAATGAAAGTGGAGGTGATGCATATATATGGATGTATTGGGTTGTTTTTATCTCGCAAAAGCCTGGTTGATGAGGGCTAATAATCAGTGGGGGTGGCCAAAACCCCCACTGATTAAAGTGTCGCTTTATCATATTGTATAAATGAAAAGGAGGTAAGACGGTGAAGACGATACCGACTGAAGTCCTGAGTAAAGAATTGATGGAAAGAGAAGGTGTTATATCTATTACAGTAAAGGAATTTGAAAAGATAGAAGTAGCTGGAGTAGTCGTTGCTGGTCCTGCTGTTATTTTAATTAATCAAGATTGATTACATATTTTCAATATAGAAAAGTAGTGAAAGCATCCGGATAGGATGCTTTTTATTTGTATGGAAGAGGGCGTATAGTAGATAATTGGGATACTGGAGGGAGAGTATGTGGCAATTATTATAACGATGTTATTAATGGGTATTTTATTAGGATTTGTTGGAGCAGGGGGAGCTGGATTTATTATCGCGATACTCACTTTAGTATTTCATATTCCTATTCACGTTGCACTTGCAACATCTTTAACTGCTATGGCATTTACGACGTTATCTGGAGTTATAAGTCATTATCGTGAAGGAAATGTTGTACTTATGATAGGCGGGATTGTTGGTGGATTTGGAGCGCTTGGTTCTTATATCGGTTCAAAGTTTGGTTCGCTTATACCAGCACATCTTCTCCATTGGTTTACAGCTGGGATGTTATTTTTATCAGCAATTTTTATGTTTATTAAATTGATTATGTCTCTAAATAAGCAACAGCCACCCTTATGTGGACAGAAAAAACTTTCAAAAAACAACTTGATGAAATGTATATGTTTAGGATTAGTTACTGGAATGTTGGCTGGTTCATTCGGGATTGGTTCAGCCCCTTTTATACAACTTGGACTAATGGTTCTTTTAGGATTAACGATACAGCAATCTGTAGGAACGACTATGCTTGTTATATTACCCATTGCAATTGGAGGCGGGATTGGATATAGTTCGGAAGGGTATTTAGATTATATATTGTTATTGCAAGTATTAATTGGGACGATGTTAGGAGCATATATCGGTGCGAAGTTTACAAATTATGCACCACGCATGCTGTTGAGATTTTCAATGATTATGACGCCAGTTTTAGCCGGATGTATGTTATTGATGGAATAAAACTACTATAGCAAGGTATTAATATATTTTACGAATGAATTATATAAGTAATTCATATTTCCCATATAAAAGAATTTGCATTAATATTATGAGTATAAAGTTCGAGTATTCGAAGTACTACTTGAATTATATCCCTATCCCTTTTCTAAAAATGCGAACAAGTTTTGCCCTATTCTATTCAATACTTAATTGCATAGAAATATATTGTTCGATGACCATTATGGAACGTACATAATGGGAAAATCCCGATCCTTAAAGAGGATGCCCCTAATCTTCATGTGAAAATATGATCGGACAAGAAAGCTGGCCAATTGATGGTCAGCTTTCTTTTTGTTCCAAAACTATTTCTTCTTTAACCTCTGTTTGCAATAATAACGTTTTTCCAAAGCGACGTTTACATTCAGCCCGAACTTTTTGAATAGCTAGTAGTTGAGAAGTGGCGGGAACTGTGACGGTAGCTTGGCGAGGTTTTCGATTTTCTTCACAAAAGACACATTCCACAACATATTTAGAAATCATAATTTCATCCTTCCGTTTTTAATTTCTAAGAAGGGACTGCCTATGAAGTTGATGTATTCTTTCGTCACCGTTTTATTTTTTTCCTCTTTTTTCAAGGGGAAAATAAAAAAGAAGGCGAATTTTAGTAGGGGAGGGATGTTTATGGAGAGATGGATAGGTACGGCAGCTATATGTATGAATGACAGAAATGAAATTTTAATGGTGCTGCAAGGCAAAGAAGGGGAAGAAAAAAGGTGGTCTGTACCAAGTGGAGGACTTGAAAAGGGAGAAACACTAGAAGAATGTTGTATCAGGGAAGTTTGGGAGGAAACAGGCTACAATGTGGAAGTTGTAAATAAAATATACGAAAAAGAAGGTATTACATACGGAATTCCAGTGTATGTTCATTATTACTTTGTTAAAAAAATAGGCGGTAGTATGAAAATTCAAGATCCTGATGAGTTAATACATGAAATTGACTGGAAAGGGATACAGGAAGTTGAAAAATTATCGCTAGCTTTTCCGGAGGATTACGAGTTAATATGTCAATATATAAATGAAAAAGCAAGTATGTAAATACTTGCTTTTTAATGTATCCAAGATAAGAAAAGCGGAACGATAACTAAACTAGCACCCGCTGTTAAAAGCATGGATAAACTTGCGATTGTTCCTTCAACAGGGCCGATTTCGAATGCTTTTGATGTACCAGTTCCATTTGCGCTCGTTCCTAACATAATACCTTTTGCGAGCGCGGTTTTAATGCGGCAAATACGTATAAGGGAAGGGCCGAGTAATGCTCCTGTTAAGGCAGTTAAAACGACAAATACAGCTGTTAATTGTGACATGCCACCAATCATTTCTGAAATAGCCATTGCGATTGGTGTCGTTACAATATGCGGTGCTAAACTATGTTCTAGTGACGAATCAATTTGAAAATAATTTGCTAGTAGTGCCGAAGTAATAACTGATAAAAATGAACCAACGATGACGTTAAGTAAGATGGCGATTCCGTGTTTCTTTAATAAATCAAAGTATTTATAGATTGGCCATGCAAAAGCAACTGTTGCAGGTTTTAATAATTCTGTTAGCCATTGACCACCAGATTCATATGTTTCATAAGGTGTGTCTAGTCCAAGCAATAAAGCGATTAAAATAATGGGACAGACAAGGAGAGGAGAAAGTAAGCTCCAATTCCAACGTTGATATATTTTTTTAGATATCCAATATGTCAATAGTGTTAATAGTAAACAAAGAAAGCCGATCATTGCGTTGATCCTTTCCGCTTAAGTAGCAATTCTGTTAATAGTCCTGTTACGAGAGTAACACAAAGTGTACTAATCATAATAATTAAAATGAGATCGATTCCATATTGTGATAGTGTATCTTTGTAACGAATAACAGCGACTGCAGAAGGAATAAAAAATAAAATAAGTTCTTTTAATAGAAAGTCTGCTCCGTCCTGTATCCACTCTTTTTTAACTAGGTTAAATTTTAATGAAATTAATAATAAAAAAATACCGATTATACTTCCTGGAACTGGGAGGTGTGCCTGTTTTGCGATCCATTCACCTGTCCAAGCGAAACAAAATAATAATAAAATTTGTCCACTTAACTTCCACCATTTCATACAGTAACCACCTCTTTCTTTTTTTACATAAAAATTGTAAAAAAGAATTAACAATTTCTACTATACGTTCATTCAAAATATTTGTCTAATATATAAATTATATGTTATTAATATATTAGACGTATTAATTGAAATTGAAAAGGGTGTCCAAAATGGAATTACGGCATTTGCAATATTTTGTTGTTGTGGCAGAAGAGTTACACTTTGGACGAGCGGCTGCTCGTTTACAAATGACACAACCGCCACTTAGTCAACAAATTCAGCAATTAGAAAAAGAAATGGGAGTTCTGTTATTTTCAAGAACGAAGAGAAAGGTTGAATTAACAGAAGCAGGAGAAATGTTTTTAAAAGAAGTAAAAAAAGCGTTTGAGCAAATTGAAAAAGCAGTAGAAGTTGCACAAAGTGCGCAAAGGGGAGAAGTTGGATCACTCTCAATTGGTTTTGTAGGTGCGGCGATATATGATATTTTACCGTCTATCGTCAGGGAGTATAGAAAGAAATTTCCGAGAGTGTCTGTCGCATTACATGAATTATCTACACCAGATCAAGTGCATGCACTTCATGATAATCGTATTGATATTGGATTTTTACGGCCGCCAATTTCAACACAATTATTAGAGTTAGAACCAATTCAAAGGTTATCTTGTACTTTATGTTTGCCAAAGGCACATCCACTTGCAGAGAAAGATGAAATACATATAGAAGATTTACGCGATGAACCGTTTGTTTTTATTACGAGACCAGTATGGCCGGCGTTGTATGATACAATTTTATCTCTTTGTCGAGAGGTTGGCTTTAGTCCTCAAATTGTACAAGAAGCAACAGAATATCAAACAGTTATGGGGCTTGTAGCAGCAGGGATTGGGATTACAGTAATCCCTGTATCGGCAAATAAATTATATAAAACAGAAGTTGTATATAAAGAGTTATATGATTCTAATTTTGTTGCAGAAATGTCGGTAGCTTATAAAAAAATGAATAGTAATCCAGAGCTGTTAGAGTTTTTAAAAATTGCAAGAGAGAAGAAACGAATAGAAGTAGAAGATGAGTAATATTAGTAACGGTAAATAGATTTAATTCGAATATATAAAAGTACACCTTATTAAACAATAAAGCGGAAATGCAGCTTAAGTGCATTTCTGTTTTATTTTTCTTTTTTTAGCTCGATACTGAAAAGATAAACGTGTTCATTTTCTTTTAAGAGTAGATCAATACCTGTTTCTTCATCAATTGTAGGGACGCTTACAGTTTCTTTACTTGTTTGGATTACAGCAGCTAAAATTGTTTTCTGATTATATCTTAAATTTTTTGCAGATTGAATTGTAATAGTTGCAGAACTATTTACACCTAGAGGTGCTTCTTCAGGAGCAAGCGTTGAACCACCGTCAATATTAATATACCATTGACCTTTTTCTTTTACATCTTTATCAAATTGGAAATGTGGTGGTATGAAAGAGAGTTTTATTTTCTTTTCTAGAAAATGTGATGAAGCGATGTTAGTAATCTCTTTTACTTTTTTACCATTTTGATAATAATCAATCGTAGCATTTATTTCATCTTTATCATTATTAAGTGTAACGTTATAAAACATACTATTTCCTTCTTGAATAGGCGTCATTTGTAAAATAGAAGACTGTTCTTTTGTTAACTTGTAAGCTTCTACAGAAGCAACTTCATTATTTTGTATTTGGTTACAACTAGTAAAGAAAAGTAAAGATAAGATAAATAATACGTTTATACGCATAGTATAAACCCTCCTCTTTTTACAATTATAATTTAAATATGAATAAATTCCCATTTTCCTTTCTAGGACTAAAGACTTAGAAAAGATTCAGATTGTAGTGCGATGTTTGTAATGTCATATTTTTATACACTAGTAGTATAGAATGCGTATGTTATAAGGTAGGGGAAGAAATTTATGTCTTTATGTCGGTTAGCGAGAAAAAATATAAGAACATTTGCTGTCAAAAGGATGAAGCAATTCATGTGGATTGCCATGTGTACTGCAATTTTGTTTTTTATGATGTCGCTACAATTTAATGAACTAGCGACTGGGAAAGTAGGGGCAACATTTTTGTTTCAAATGTGTTTTTACACGCTGTTTATTGTATTGATTTTTATATGTATTTTTATTGCGTATAAAATGACGAATTCTCTTCTGCAAGTGAGGAGAGAGGAATTTAAATCTTATGTAGTAGGGAATATGAAAAAAAATGAAATACTATGTTTATTATGTCAGGAGCAATTATTCATTTATGGAGCAGCGTCTGTTTTCGGTCTAGTTCATGGGATGTTATTCTTGAAATTATTCACGATTATCTTTATGAAAATAGCAGGGATACAAGGGATAAATAGTGCACCAATTACAATATATGCAATAGCAGTTGTTAGTATAATTATGATGGCTGTCGTCGTATTATCGATGATGCAATGTTGTCGATTTGTTCGAAGTTTAAAAGACGGAAATTTGTTTCAGTTTGAGAAAAAGGCATGAGAAATCATGCCTTTTTCTATTTTACACATGAAAATAATCGTGTTAGAGTGAAAAGACCTGACAAAGAATGGGAAGGAAAGGTTGTATAGAATGACAAATGAACAATCAATTGTAAAAGTTGAGCGGTTAACGAAGCGAATCGGTTCAAAGACACTTGTAGAAAATATTAGTTTCGAAGTTAAAAAAGGTGAAGTTGTTGGCCTGCTAGGACCAAATGGTGCTGGAAAAACGACTTTAATGAGAATGATGGTCGGTATGATCCGTATGACAGAAGGTGAAGTATGGATTGATGGTCAATCTGTAAAACAGCAATTTGAAAAAACTGCTGCGAAAATTGGTGCAGTAATTGAGACACCGGAATTTTATCCTTTTTTGAGCGGCTACGAAAATTTAACATATTTCGGCCGAATGAATGGGAATGTGACAGAAGAACGTATCGATGAAGTAGTGAAATTGTTAGGAATGGGACAAGTAATTGACCGTAAAGTAAAAGCATATTCACTCGGTATGAGACAACGTTTAGGGATTGCTCAGGCGCTTATTCATAATCCAGATGTATTGGTACTAGATGAACCAACGAATGGACTAGACCCAAGTGGAATACATGAAATGAGAATGTACATAAAGAAAATTGCACATGAACAAGGAAAAGCAGTACTTGTATCTAGTCACTTACTTTCAGAAGTTGAATTAATGTGTGACAGAGTTATTATTATTCAACACGGAGAATATGTAGCGACGCAAAATATTCAGCATAGTCATAGTGAAGAGATGGAGACGATCCGTATACGTGTAGATGATGCAAATAAAGCAGCGGAAATGTTAGAATGTGATGTTGTAATAAAAGGTAATGATCTACTTATCAATGTAAAAGATGAAGAAATCCCAAATGTTATTCGTACTTTGCTTGAGAAAAATATTCAAGTTTATCGTGTATATGAAGAAAGAAAAACGTTAGAAGAGCAATTTTTAGAATTAACAGGGGGAAAAGATATTGTTTAATTTAGTGTATAACGAGCTGTATAAAATATTTAAGCGTAAAAGAACGATTATTCCTTTTGCGGTTATTGCAGTATTAATAATTGGATTAGGATGGGTTACGGTAAAGTATTTAGAACCAGAAACAAAGGGTTGGAAAGCAGATTATACAGAACGTACGGTAGAAATTGAGAAAAAGCTTGGTATGAAAAAAGAAGCTATTTTAGCAGAAAGGTCGGGGGACGAGCTTGTAAAGGAATATCAGCTTAAAATGAAGCATTTAGATACGGATATAGCACCAGCAAGCAATTCTCCACTTTCTTTCATGAGAGATACAGGTTTTATCGTATTTCCAATTTTGCTTCCATTTATCCTCGTGTATGCAAGTACAATTTTTGCGAATGAATATAGCTGGGGAACATATAAATTTTTAACAATCCGTCCGGCAAGTCGATTTAAAATTTTAACAGCAAAATTTTTAGCAATCGTTATATTTGCAGCTTTATTGTTTATATTTAATATGATTTTCTCCGCTTTAAGTGGACTTGTTATTTATAAATTCCAACAGCCTGCATGGAGTGAATTTATTTTTCAAGATGGAAATATTATAAAACAAAATATTTTTGTGGAAGTAAGTAAATATTACATTTTATCGTGGTTGCCAACTCTTGTGTACGCAGCGTTTGCATTTATGATTTCTGTGTTAACAAGATCTAGTGGGGGCGCAATCGGTATTTCACTGTTTCTTGCTTTATCAGGAAATATTGCGTTACTAGCAGCAACTAGATATAATTGGGTGAAATATTTATTGCCGGCAAACACAGATTTATACGGTATTGCCAAGAATGGAAGTTTTATTGAAGGAGTAACCTTCCCATTTGCTTCATGTATGTTATTGCTGTATTTATTTGTATTTTTAAGTATTTCCTATACAGTATTTTTAAAACGCGATTTAACTTAATAAGAAAAGCCGTTAAGTACCCCTTAACGGCTTTTTTCTATGAGAATTGTTTAAGAGCTTTTTCAGCTAGCAAAGCAAAGTATTTTGCACTTATAGGGAGTGCTCGTTCATCAATTGTAAAAGAAGGATGATGCCACTCATGTGTACCGCTCGTTCCCATAAAGACGAATGAACCTGGTATTTCTTGTTGGTAAAAGGAGAAGTCTTCTCCGGCCATTGATGGGTTAGGAGAAATAATATTTAAATTCATTTTTTCGGCAACTTGAGTAGATAAGTCGGTTAGAGATGTATCGTTATGAACAGCAGGAGGACCTGAATAAAAACGGAATTCTGTTTTTACGCCTAATGCATCAGAAACTCCTTTAATAATACGTTCCATTAAAGCTGGTATCTTTTCTCGTGTTTCATTTTGGAATGTACGAACTGTTCCTTCTAATGTTGCTTTTTCAGGAATAACGTTCCACGTATTTCCTGAATGAATGTTTGTAACACTTACAACGGCATTATGTGAAGAGCTAATATTTCGACTTACAATTGTTTGTAGTGCCATAACAATTTGAGAGGATGCGACGATAGGGTCAACACCAGCATCTGGTACAGCTGCGTGCGTCCCGACACCGTGAATTTCAATTTCAAATCGATCTACTCCAGCCATTAGTGGACCATCTTTAATGCCAATTGTACCTACTGGTAAATCAGGTTTATTATGCATACCGAAAATAGCTTGTACATCATGTAAATGTCCAGCTTCAATAACTTTGCAAGCACCGTTGCTACTTTCTTCAGCTGGTTGGAATATAAAGCGAACCGTTCCATTTAGGGAAGATTCCTTTTCTTTTAATAAGAAAGCTGTACCTAAAATAGCTGCGGTATGAAAATCATGTCCGCAAGCATGCATTTTACCTTGAATTTTTGAAGTGTATGGTAAGTTTGTTTCTTCTTGAATAGGAAGTGCATCAATATCAGCACGAATTGCTATAATTGGACCATTTTGATTACCAGAAATTTCTGCGATAATTCCTGTTTCTAAATTGGAATCAATAATAGTAATATTTGCTTCTTCTAACCAAGTTTTTATCGCTTTTGTTGTTTCAAACTCTTCATATGATAGTTCTGGATACTCATGTAAATGTCGGCGAATGGAAATAAGTTTTTCTGTTAGTTGATTTGGAATAGATGCCACGTATTATGCCCTCTTTCTTAAGCGAAGTATTTACTATAAGTATACAACAATAAAAGAGAGGATTCTCAAATGAAAATCCTCTCTCGTTAATGCCCGAGTGGTGTGAGCTAATAATCAGTGGGGATGAACAAAATCCCCACTGATTAAAGTTTTACTTTATGCTGCCACTTTTTTATGTGTATGAAGTTTTTGATAACGTCCACGCCTTGCATATGCAATTTGCGGAATTGCAATACCGATTAAAATAAGTGATACACCTATCCACTGTGAAGATAGTACAGCTTCTTTTAAAACGAATACAGACATAATTGTTGTAACTGGTAGCTCTGCTGCACCAAGAATAGTCGCTAAGCCAGAACCGATTTTTGGAATACCAATTGTAAAGGCAATAGACGGAATAACGATACTAAATATTCCTAATCCTAAGCCGTATTTCCAAAGTCCTTGAGAAATGGCACCGTTCATAATAAATGTTGGTGGGAATACGATCATAACTAAAGTTAAAGCGCCAGCCATTAACAGGACACCACGTGGTAATGAAGGTACTTCAACAGCAACTTTTCCGCTCACAAAAATGTATGTTGCAAATGTAATAGCAGATAATAGCCCTAAAATGATTCCTGTTGTATCGAAAGTACCTGCCGATTTTTCCAGTAAACCACTTGATAAAAATGTACCTACAAGTAAGAAAATAACCGAAATAACTTTTTCCCTTGAAGGTAATGTTTTTGTTACAATAGCTTCAATAATAATACCGACCCAAACGAATTGGAACAAAAGAATAATTGCGATAGAAGCTGGTACAGTTTTTAATGAAGCATAATAAAAAATTCCAGTAAAACTTGCAGATGTTCCTGCAACGAATAAAATTAATGCTTGTTTTAATGGAACGCGGTGTCTAGAAAATAGAAGTGTAATAGCCAGCAAAATAATCCAACCGAACAAATATTGGCTGCCAATTACCTCTCCAAGTGAAAATCCTTCTGCATATGCAAGTTTAACAAAAATAGCTAAAATTCCATAACTACACGCTCCTAATAAAACTAAAAGAGAATAACGAAGCATGAAAAATTCCTCCCATCCATGTGAAGTTGTTCCGTAACGAAAATATATCTAGAGGGAAGTATACAAAATTAAAAATGTAGGGTCAAATAAAAGAAAAGTGCGACATTTTATAGAATAATAATAAAAGTATGATATTTATGCATAATCTTGAAATTGTTAATTATAAAAGTATTGTAAAATCAGCTTTGTATTGTATAAAGACAGCATTTGAAAAAATATTTTTTAAATCAATATGTATATAAACGTACGTATACGTGCTAATCATTTGAGAAACTATGTTACCTTTGTTATGTTAATAACAATTAAAGGGTTTCCTAATCCAATTGAGATTTTTCTATATAATAGAAGGAAATGAAAACGTTTTATTAGAAACTGTGAGAAAGAGTGGTTTTTCTTATTACCACGTTGTAAAAGTGAGTTCACGAATTGTTCATAGTATTTTTATGTGTTTTTGCTACAATATGTAAGGAGAGGAGTGGAATTATGCAAGATATTAGTATTTTTTTAGCGTTTGGCGCTGGGTTCTTATCATTTATTTCCCCATGTTGCTTACCGCTTTATCCGGCATTTTTATCGTACATAACAGGTATGTCGGTTTCTGAATTGAAAGAAGAAAATGCAATGCTTCGCAAAAGAAGTATGATACATACAGCGTTTTTCTTACTTGGATTTTCAATTATATTTATTGCAATTGGATTTGGTACAAGTTTTATTGGAGGAATCTTTACAGATTATAAAGATTTAATTAGACAGCTAGGTGGTATATTTATCATCGTGTTCGGTCTTATTATTGTTGGGGTATTTAAGCCGAAGTTTTTAATGCAAGATCGCAAATTTACATTTAAAAATCGTCCGAGTGGCTATTTTGGATCAGTTCTAATTGGATTGGCCTTTGCTGCAGGATGGACGCCATGTACTGGACCTATTTTAGTGTCCGTAATTGGATTAGCAGCAACAAACCCAGAATCAGCAATGATTTATATGATTGCTTACATACTTGGATTTGCTATCCCATTTTTCGTGCTTTCATTCTTTATTACGAAAATGTCTTGGATTAAAAGAAATAGTATGGCCTTTATGAAAGTCGGAGGATACATTATGATTGTCATGGGTATCTTCTTATACTTTAATTGGATGACGAAAATTATCGTATATTTCTCAAGTTTATTTGGTGGTTTTACCGGTTTTTAGTATTATTCTGTGAAAATGTTGGAAATACTAACGGAAAAGCATATAATGAAAGTATATTTTGCATATAGCCACAAAAAAGGATGAGAAAATATGAACATAGTTCTTTTATCAAGTATCGTTGCTGTTTGTATGGCTGTCGGTGCGATGTTTATTCGTTTAAAAGCAGCTAAGAAACCTGCAACATTGAAAAAAATTATACTTCCGCCATTTTTTATGAGTACGGGAGCATTGATGTATCTTTTTCCTGAATTTCGATTAACTCCAGCAGAAATGTTAGAAGCAATTGGTGTTGGTTTGATTTTCTCTATTTTTCTTATTAAAACATCTAAATTTGAAATTAGAGGACAAGAGATTTACTTGAAGCGTTCAAAAGCATTTGTTTTTATATTAATTGGATTACTTGTAGTACGGATTGTATTTAAAACATACTTAAGTCAATCTCTTGATTTAGGACAACTTAGCGGCATGTTCTTCTTACTTGCGTTTGCGATGATTGTATCATGGAGAATTGCGATGTACCGTTCCTTTACGAAATTACAGAAGGAAATGGAAAAAGAAGATGGTTTTTATAATGAAAAAGATATGAAGCTAACTTAAAACTGTATATGTATAAAATAAAAAAGACAGCGTCAAAGGCGCTGTCTTTTTTATCGAAAATAATGTGAAGTTATTTTGCGAGTAAAGACTTGTAGTTTGAATAATCAATCTCTTTTTCTTGTAGTTTTTTTACTAAAAATTTATGATCACGCTTTGGTGTGGCAATAATATATCCTTTAATAATTAAGTCTTGTGTAATTTGAGAGGCATTTTCTTGTAATGCAAGTTCTCCAATTTTACTAGCGATTTTGGATTTGGCAACGTCGCGAAATAGTTCTGGAACAGGACTTACAAGCTCTTCTAGCAATTGTTTTTGTTCGTCAGCCCATAAATGTCTCGTTTTATTTATGTAGTGTTCTTCCCAATCTAAAATGGACATACCATCTTCTTTTGGTAATCGTTTTAAAAATTTTCTGAACATAAAGTATCCACCGATAGACATAAGTCCTAATAAAATGACAGTCCATAATACAATGAACCAACTGAACCATCCTTCGAGCAAGTATATCCCCCCTTAAATGATTTCGATTTTCTTTTATTCATATTATAAACATTGAGATTCATAGAAAGCAAGAACGCTTGGTCATTTTGACCAAGCGTAATCATTTAAACAAAGTATAGTTGTTCAACACATAAATTATTATTATCGTCTTCAACATACTCAATAATAAGTGTGCCAACTTTACGATCTTTATCTTCAGTTGTGAAAATAGAGTAAGAAGTAAAACGTGCTGTTGATAGGCCGCTTATATGTGTAGGTAAAGAAATGTAGTCGTTATCGCGGAAGAATTCCATTAGTTCAATATCTTCAAATTCTTTTCGGTCAACTTGTTTGTTTGTATAGCGGCGTTGAAGTTGTTTTAAAGATTCATTCCAAGAAATTGCTTTTGTGTCGTATACCATTGTTCTATCTCCTTACTGTATGTAATCGTTAAGAACATACGTTCTAATCTAGTATACTCTTTTTATTAGAAAAGGGAAAGCAAAAAATAATGTAAGCTTGGATTTCCAAGCTTACATTATTTTTGCGTTCGTCATAATCTCTATCTTTTATTATAAGTTACATAAGAATAAGAAACAAGATGATATATATTTTGTTGATAGTTTTCAAAATTATGTATATTATCAATATATTATATGGAAAGGGAATGAGTGGGATGGCATATGTAATTTCACTACAAGGACCGATGGCAAGTGGGAAAACAACAGTAGCTAAAAGGCTAGAGCAACATGGGTTATCGGTTATATATGAAAATCCATATCGAATTGTAGAAAAGCGAAAAGAATTAAATTTAGATATGAATTCAAAAGATGGTTTTATAACAAATCAAAAAATGTTCATTGGAGCAAAAATAAAAGAGTTTCAAAATATCCAGGAATCAACGGTGATTTTTGATCGTGGGCCAGAAGATATTGAGTTCTATACACTTTTTTATCCGAAATTAATAGGAAAAGAGTGGGATATAGAAACAGAATTGCAAGATGATTTATGTGAACTAAGAAAATGCCGTTCGGATGCAATTTTTTATTTAGACGTTTCGAAAGAGAATGTATATGATAGAAAAAATAATGATAGGGTAAGAAACCGAAGTACATTTGAAGAACAACTTAAATTAGTAGAAACTGAAAAAGAATGGTATAAACAATTTCCTGTAACTTATGTGGACACGAATGCATTATCAGTGGACGAATTAGAAGCATATTTTATACGATGGCTAAAGGAGAGAGGGCTATGAAGAAAATATTATTATTCGTATACCCAACATTTGCGGAGTTTGAAATAACGGTAGCAACGGCATTGCTGAGAAATAAATATGAAATCATTACAGCAGGTTTAACTAAGGAATTGGTTATAAGTGAAACGGGGTTGCAAGTGCAGCCGCATATAGAATTAAGTGAAGTGCGTGTAGATGAGTATGAAGGGATACTTATTCCAGGTGGAGAAGAAGTACAGTTGAAAGATGCAAAACCTCTTTTTTCAATCATTCATCAATTTTATGAACAAGAAAAATTAGTGGCAGCAATTTGTGCTGGACCGTATGCGTTGGCAAAGGCAGGCTTATTGAAAGGGGGATCTTATACAGCGACCATAGATTATAAAAGATTCGATTGTTTTCCAGTAGAAAATTTCGTGTATAAAGAAGTTGTGCAGCACTCAAATATAATTACAGCACAAGGGCATGCATTTGTACCATTCGGAATAGCGATTGCTTCTTATTTTGGAGTAGCAGACGAACATAATACAAATTTTTATTGTGGTAAAGGCAATGTAGTGATGGAGAAACTTTTATGAGAAAACGTGTAAAAGCTAGCATTTGCTAGCTTTTTTCTTTTTTACATCGATAAATCGCTACCGTTTTCGGATCATGCCATATACCGTTATGAAGTGATAATTCATTTTCTATTTCTTTTTGTAGCCATTCCTTCATTTCGGCGTGAAGATACATATTGTCTGGTATATTCAGTGATGGGAACATGCTAGAAATATAGTTTACGATCGGAGTAGCGTGATGAAAAACGAGTGCATTATGAATAACTGTTTCTGCAACAGTTGGAAAAACAGATTGTAATATCTCCTTACCATTTTCTAAACAAAATGGAGCAACCGCTGCTGATGTTTGCGGTAAATCAAATGCGGCTAACATCTTGTTACACATTTCAACTATACGAGGTAATGAAACGTTAGAATTTGTTGTAGCTAAAAGTGTACCGCCAGGACGAATGACTTTATAAAAGTCTTGAATGGTTCTTTTTACATCTTTCACGTGGTATAACATATGTCTTGCGATTATCCAGTCATAACAATTATCTTCGAATGGAAGTTTACTAGCATCACCCTGTTTCCATTCAATTCTATTACTTTTTTTAGCGGCTTCAGAAAGCATGGCTTTCGATTGATCAAATCCGGTTAATTGGCCTTTATGACCGTTAGTTTGTAAAAGGGAAAGGAATTTTCCGCTCGCGCACCCAACTTCTAATATGTTTTCTTTTCCTTGAAGTTGTAAATGTTCAAGGACGACTTCATCTAAATTCACTTGTTTCTCTTCGAAACGTTTATGCGTATGGATACGTGTTTGTAAATGGTTGCTGACGCTGTATTGGCGTTTTACATCATTCATTTTTTCGGATTCCACCTTCGTGCAAAATTGCTGAATCGCATGTGTTAATACATCTGTCTTCTTTAAGCCTTCGTAATGGAGTGCTGCTTCAAACCTTTCAAGTAAATTTTCTTCAATTCGAAAATGAATATCTTTTCGTTTCGCCACTGAAAACTCGCCTCTTTTCATCTGTTAGTGAAAATATAGCATGCCTGGAAATTTTGTGTAAATAATTTGTGTACACAAAATTAGGGGAGGTGAAAAAATGTTTGAATATGAGTTTAAACTATTGACGATTTAACCGTTTTCATTTATTCTTAAATTAAGAAATATTCAAATAATTAAAAGAAATGAGAGAGTCACATGCTTCTTCAAGGAACACATCGAATTGGTCGTATGGCCATGCTGTTGGCACTTGCGGATGAGAATGAAAGCCCTGTATTATCTATTCCAAAAGGTTGGAAATATTGTACAGGGAAAGTGGGTTCTATGAATTCGCAAAAGGTCGTAGCGGCAATGGAAACAGCGGCTAAAAGCAACCGAGTTATTGAAACGGATGTTTACAGAGAAACACATGCACTTTATCATGCAATAATGGAAGCTTTGTACGGAGTGACGAGAGGTCAAATTCAGTTAGCAGACGTTCTTCGTACAGTAGGACTTCGTTTTGCAATTGTGCGCGGTACACCATACGACGGAAAAAAAGAAGGCGAATGGGTTGCTGTTGCACTTTATGGAACGATTGGTGCACCTGTAAAAGGATCTGAGCATGAGGCGATTGGTTTAGGAATTAATCACATATGATTTGCCCATAGTCTATTAGTTAGAAGGGGGCCTTACTTTTTAGGACAGAAGTCTGTCTTAAAAAGATAAGGTCCCCTTTTGCCTTTTTAAGGAGGAAAAAAGAATGATTACGTTAACAGGACATACATTGACAGTTGAAGAAATGAAAAAGTTATTACTTGATGGGGAAGGTGTAACAGCTTGTCCAACTAGTATGCAAAAGGTGGCGGAGTGCCGCGAAGTAGTTGAGAAAATCGTAGAAGACGGAAAAGTTGTTTACGGTATTACAACTGGATTTGGAAAGTTTAGTGATGTGCTTATTCAAAAAGAGGATGTAAAGGCACTTCAACATAATTTAATTCAGTCACATGCATGCGGGATAGGTGATCCATTCCCGGAAGAAGTATCTCGCGGTATGTTAATTTTACGAGCGAACACGATGCTTAAAGGAGTATCTGGCGTTAGACCGCTTGTTGTAAATATGCTTCTTGAGTTTGTAAATCGCAAAATTCACCCAGTCGTTCCGCAACAAGGTTCACTTGGTGCGAGTGGAGACTTAGCACCTTTATCTCATCTTGCGCTTGTATTATTAGGCGAAGGTGAAGTGTTCTATAAGGGGAAACGCGTTCATGCGATGGTTGCTCTTACAGAAGAAGGTCTTGAACCGATTGAACTTGAAGCGAAAGAAGGGCTTGCATTAATCAATGGTACGCAGGCGATGACAGCGCAAGGAGTTCTTTCTTATATAGAAGCAGAAGCAACTGCATATCAAGCGGAATTAATTGCTTCGATGACAATTGAAGGATTACAAGGCATTATTGATGCATTTGATGAAAATGTTCATAAAGCACGTGGTTATAAAGAGCAAGTGGAAGTCGCGAGCAGAATTCGTGACATCCTTCAAGATAGTAAGTTAACAACAAAACAAGGAGAACTACGTGTACAGGATGCATATTCACTTCGCTGTATCCCGCAAGTACACGGTGCTTCTTGGCAAGTTTTAAATTATGTGAAAGAAAAATTAGAAATTGAAATGAATGCAGCAACAGATAATCCGCTTATCTTTGATGGCGGAGAAAAAGTAATTTCGGGTGGTAATTTCCATGGTCAACCGATTGCGTTTGCGATGGACTTCTTAAAAGTAGGAATGGCGGAACTTGCAAATATTTCAGAGCGTCGTATTGAGCGTTTAGTAAATCCGCAATTAAATGATTTACCTCCATTTTTAAGTCCAGAACCAGGACTGCAGTCTGGTGCAATGATTATGCAATACGCAGCTGCTTCACTTGTTTCTGAAAATAAAACGTTAGCACATCCGGCGAGTGTTGATTCAATCCCGTCATCAGCTAACCAAGAAGATCACGTAAGTATGGGAACAATCGCTTCACGCCATGCACATCAAATTATTCAAAATGTAAGACGTGTTCTTTCAATTGAGATGATTTGTGCGATGCAAGCAGCGGAATATCGCGGAATTGAAAACATGAGTACAGTGACGAAGAGCTTCTACCATCAAGGCCGTCAGCAAGTACCTTCTATTACAAATGACCGTATATTCTCAACAGATATTGAAAATATTACGCATTGGTTAAAAACGAATGATTCGATAAAAGAAAGATTAGATGTAAACGCAGCACTATAAAATGAGAAAAGGGAGAGATTGAAATGGAAAAAGTAAAACAAACAATTCGCGCGCCAAGAGGTACGGAGTTACAAACGAAAGGGTGGGTTCAGGAAGCTGCACTTCGTATGTTAATGAACAATTTAGATCCTGAAGTTGCTGAAAAGCCAGAAGAATTAGTTGTATATGGCGGAATTGGCCGTGCGGCTCGTAACTGGGAAAGCTATCAGGCAATTGTAGATTCATTAAAAACGTTAGAAAGCGATGAAACGTTACTTGTTCAATCAGGGAAACCAGTAGCAATCTTCAAATCACATGAAGATGCACCTCGCGTTCTGTTAGCGAACTCAAACTTAGTACCAAAATGGGCGAACTGGGATCACTTCCGTGAACTAGAGAAAAAAGGTCTTATGATGTACGGACAAATGACAGCTGGTAGCTGGATTTACATTGGGACACAAGGTATTTTACAAGGAACATATGAAACGTTTGGTGAAGCGGCTCGTCAACATTTCGGTGGTTCATTAAAAGGTACATTAACACTTACTGCCGGCTTAGGTGGTATGGGTGGTGCACAACCTCTTGCTGTAACGATGAACGGCGGTGTTGTAATTGCTATTGATGTTGATAAGCGCAGCATCGATCGTCGTATTGAAAAGAGATATTGTGACATGTATACAGAATCATTAGAAGAAGCATTAACTGTTGCGAACGAGTATAAAGAGAAGAAAGAACCAATTTCAATTGGCTTATTAGGAAATGCAGCGGAGATTTTACCAGAACTAGTGAAGCGTAATATTACGCCAGATTTAGTTACGGATCAAACATCTGCTCATGATCCATTAAACGGTTATATTCCAGTAGGCTACACATTAGAAGAAGCAGCAAAACTTCGTGAAGAAGATCCAGAACGTTACGTACAATTATCAAAAGAAAGCATGACAAAACATGTGGAAGCAATGCTTACGATGCAAGAAAAAGGCGCAATTACATTTGATTATGGAAATAACATTCGCCAAGTTGCTTTTGATGAAGGTTTGAAGAATGCTTTCGATTTCCCAGGATTCGTTCCAGCATTTATTCGTCCATTATTCTGTGAAGGAAAGGGACCATTCCGCTGGGTAGCACTTTCTGGTGATCCAGAAGATATTTATAAAACAGACGAAGTAATTTTACGTGAGTTCGCTGATAATGAACATTTATGTAACTGGATTCGTATGGCACGTCAACAAGTTGAGTTCCAAGGACTTCCATCACGTATTTGTTGGTTAGGTTACGGTGAGCGTGCGAAGTTTGGCCGAATTATTAATGAAATGGTGGCGAATGGTGAATTATCAGCACCGATCGTTATCGGCCGTGACCATTTAGATTGCGGATCAGTAGCATCTCCAAACCGTGAAACGGAATCTATGAAAGACGGTAGTGATGCAGTAGCAGATTGGCCAATTTTAAATGCATTAATTAATAGTGTAAACGGTGCAAGCTGGGTATCTGTTCACCACGGTGGTGGCGTTGGCATGGGGTATTCACTTCACGCTGGAATGGTTATCGTTGCAGATGGAACAGAAGCGGCAGCAAAACGTATTGAGCGCGTATTAACTTCTGACCCTGGAATGGGTGTTGTTCGTCACGTAGATGCTGGATATGACTTAGCTGTTGAAACAGCGAAAGAAAAAGGCGTTAACATTCCAATGATGAAATAAGGAGGAGAAAACATGCTGGACACTTTACTAATAAATATCGGTCAATTACTAACAATGGATCAAGAAGATGGCTTGTTAAGACGGGAAGCGATGAACGCGCTTCCTGTTATTGAAAACGGTGTGGTTGGAATTGAAAATGGCGTAATCACTTTCGTTGGAACAGCGGAAGAAGCAAAAGGAATACAAGCGAAAGAAGTTATTGATTGCGGCGGTAAAATGGTTTCTCCTGGTCTTGTTGACCCGCATACTCATCTTGTATTTGGTGGATCTCGTGAAAATGAAATCGCGCTAAAATTACAAGGAGTTCCGTACTTAGAAATTTTAGAACAAGGTGGAGGCATTCTTTCGACTGTAAACGCAACGAAACAAGCATCGAAAGAAGAACTTGTTCAAAAAGCGAAATTCCATTTAGACCGTATGCTATCTTTCGGTGTGACAACTGTAGAAGCGAAGAGTGGTTACGGATTAGATGATGAGACGGAATGGAAACAATTAGAGGCAACTGCACAATTACAAAAAGAGCACCCAATCGATTTAGTTTCAACATTTTTAGGTGCCCATGCAGTTCCGAAAGAGTATAAAGGAAGATCAAAAGAATTTTTACAATGGATGCTAGACCTACTGCCAGAAATGAAAGAGAAGCAATTAGCGGAATTCGTTGATATTTTCTGCGAAACAGGTGTGTTCTCTGTAGAAGAATCAAAAGAGTTTTTATTAAAAGCGAAAGAACTTGGCTTTGACGTGAAAATTCATGCAGATGAAATCGACCCTCTTGGTGGTGCGGAAGCAGCAGCTGAAATTGGTGCAGCATCAGCGGACCATTTAGTTGGCGCTTCTGATAAAGGAATTGAAATGCTTGCAAACTCTAATACAGTAGCAACGCTATTACCAGGAACAACTTTCTATTTAAATAAAGAAAGCTTTGCTCGCGGTCGTAAAATGATTGATGAAGGTGTTGCAGTTGCGTTAGCTACAGACTTTAACCCAGGCAGCTGTCCAACTGAAAACATTCAGCTTATTATGAGCATCGCAATGCTCAAACTGAAAATGACACCAGAAGAAGTCTGGAACGCGGTAACAGTTAACTCTTCGTATGCTATTAATCGAGGTGATGTAGCTGGGAAAATTAGAGTTGGTCGCAAGGCAGATTTAGTTTTATGGGATGCTTACAATTATGCTTACGTACCGTATCATTACGGCGTAAGTCATGTGAATACAGTATGGAAGAATGGTAATATCGCATATACAAGAGGTGAACAATCGTGGAGCACGGCCACTATTTAAAGAAAAATGCAAAGTTTATTGATCGTGAAGTGACGAAATGGAGTGAGATGATTAAAGATTGGGAGGAAGGCGTGGAAATATTCGGTGCTGCCTTAATTGGAGCACCCCTTTCTAAACCATCTATTAGTCATTCAGGAGCAAGTTTTGCTCCAAAAACAATTCGTGCGATGTTAGATGCATATAGCACGTATGCAATTACAGAAGAACACGATATGAAAGAAAGTGTTTTATATGATTGCGGTGATATTACGATGCATGTGACAAATATAAAAGAAAGTCATGACCGAATTGCGAAAACAGTTGGGCATCTAACGAAAGTAAATCCAAACATGATACCAATCGTTCTTGGTGGGGACCATTCGATTAGTTTTCCGAGTATAACAGGATTTGTAAATAGTAAAGGAAAGGTCGGTATTATTCAATTTGATGCTCATCATGATTTGCGTAATTTAGATGATGGTGGTCCATCAAATGGTACACCGTTCCGTAGTTTACTAGAAAATGGTGTCATTACAGGAAAACAACTCGTTCAAATTGGAATTCGTAATTTTTCTAATGCACGTGCGTACCATGAATATGCAAAAGAGCACGGTGTGACAGTGTATACAATGAAAGATGTACGAGAGCGAGAAATAAAAGATATTATGACAGAAAGCATTGAAGTATTAAGAAAACAAGGTGTGACTTCTATTTACATTTCTCTTGATATGGATGTACTAGATCAAGCATTCGCGCCAGGTTGTCCAGCAATTGGCCCTGGAGGAATGGATAGCTCAACTTTACTTGATGCGATTGAATTTATTGGCAAAGAACCCCTCGTGCAAGGGATGGATATAGTAGAAATTGATCCAACTCTTGATTTCAGGGATATGACGAGCAGAGTAGCTGCGCAAGTAATTATGAGTTTTCTTTTAGCGCGAGAAACGATTCGTAAGCAAGTTAGTATATAGGTTGGAAATTAAAAGTGAATCTTTAGCTATGTCTTACAAAAACACATTACTACTTATATTGTAGTAATGTGTTTTTGTATTGTAAGAGGTTTGTAAAATTAAAATGGGTGCTTATGAAAAAGTTGGAGGAATTGCGGTTTTGTAGTGTTATTTTGTGGATTAATTAAATTGTTTTGAATGAATTGACACGGGAAATAATTTTATGATAAAATAAAATTTTGCTAAAAAAATGAATATATGTTAAGCTTGAGAAGGTTACCATATATGGAGGTGGATTATTTGTTTCAAATTGGCGATAACATTGTGTATCCAATGCAGGGAGCAGGTATAATTAAAGCCATAGAAGAGAAAGAAATCGCAGGAAAAAAACAACAATATTATGTTATAAAAATGTCGGCTAATAATATGGAAATAATGATTCCTGAAGGGAAAATATTGAATTCAAATATACGACCAGTTACGGATATCACGGCATTAATACACATAATAGATATTTTTCAGCATGGGGAATCAGATAGATTACTTACGTGGAAACAAAGGTATAAAGTGAACACTGATAAAATAAAAACGGGTAAAATGCAAGAAGGTGCTGAAGTTGTGCGTGATTTAATGCGTATACAAAAAGAAAAAGCACTTAATGCAAGCGAAAAGAAAATGTTAGATAACGCACATGAATTTTTGATTAGTGAACTTGGATTAATTGAAGGTATCACAGAAAATCAAATAAAAAGCTTTTGTTAAGGTTCATTACAAATAATGTATTGCATCCCAAAAAAGGTCTTGAATTTTTTGGGAACATAATTATAGGCAATTAATCATTTCAAAGACATTCAACTCTTTCAAACCACTTTTAAAGCATTAACCTCTTTTGTTATTACTACAATCAAATCCATTTTTATTTTAAATTTCTTTTACGAATGTTCGAAGTTTAATTCAATACTTCGATAAAATAGTTACTTGATTTTTGCAATCCTGATTCACACTGGCACGGACGAGGAGCCGTAAGGATGAAAGAGAGGTAGGGCTTTCATTGTTTTAGGTATATAAGTTATTATTTTTAGAAGAATACGGAACCATTTTCACTTCTATTGATAAGGGATTCTTTATGTTAAAGAGATAGACGAATTGACAGCCATATATGGTCAACTAAAAAGGTTTCCTACTAAGGAAACCTTTTTAATTTTATTTAGAGCATTCTATTTTTTTGATATTCGAATGTTTTGTGGCAAAGTCGTATAAATTGACGCTACTATTTAAAAGTAAGTATGATGCAATTATAGTAAGAATTTTTTAGGGGGAAGAAAAATGACAAGTTCAAATAATAAAACGGCAAGTATTTATGAAGGAACGAATATAAACGCTGGTGGAACTTTTGAAAACGTTGAAGAAACGAAGTTATTTAATCCGATACAAATTGGGTCTTGGTCTCTTCGTAATCGCATAGCGATGGCACCGATGACGAGATGCTTTGCAGACAGTGAAACGGGTGTAGTTGGTGCTGACGTAGTTGAGTATTATCGCAAGCGTGCTGCTGATGGTATCGGGTTAATTATTACCGAAGGAATTGTCATTAGCCCAAGAGCAAAAGGGAACCCAGGGTTACCAGGTATGTATACACAAGCACAAATAGATTCTTGGAAACCTGTTACCGAAGCAGTACATAAAGAAGGCGGGACTATTATTGCTCAAATATGGCATGTTGGACGTATGAGTCATCACGAAATAATTGGTGGTCAATTACCACAAGCACCGTCAGCAATCGCTGCAGAGGGAAATGTTCCGCGTTTCCGTAAACCGTTTGATACACCAGAAGCAATGACAATAGAAGAAATAAAAGAGGTTATTGGTCAATACGCACAAGCAGCGAAAAATGCGATTGAAGCAGGATTCGATGGTGTAGAGATTCACGGTGCGCACGGATATTTAATAGATCAATTTACTTATGAATTTGCGAATAAGCGAACAGATAAATATGGCGGCGATTTAAAGAAAAGGTTAACATTTATGAAAGAAGTAACTGAGGCTGTAATAGAAGCAGTTGGAGCTGATAAAACACTTCTGCGCTTCTCTGCTTTCAAAGGTGATAATCCTACTTATATGTGGGAAAATCCAGAACTTGCAATTGAAACGTTTGTAAATATGTTCAAAGAAGTTGGATTAACGATGATTCACCCTTCAACGATGAATTATACGCAAGTGATTGCTGATGGCAAAAATTTTCATCAATTAGTAAGAAAATATTGGGATGGCACGATTGTTGGGGTTGGTAATTTAAATCCGAAAGAGGCTGAAGAAGCGTTGCAAGAAGGAACGATTGATGTAGCGGCATTCGGAAGACCATTGATCGCTAATCCAGATTTTGTTCATCGAATTAAACATGCTGAAAGTCTAGTTGAATATGACGCGAAAGAGCATCTTGCTACATTAGTGTGAATAAAGATAAAAGGAGAACATATAAAGTGTTCTCCTTTTATTATGGAATTTCATAGGGGGAAGCGGGATGAGTGAAACGCTACTCGTTATTATTAGTATATTGCTTTTTTTGATGTTGCTTTTAATCGTATTTTTTATTATTACATTTTTTATAAAAAAAAGAACGCATCACTCTATATTAAAACTTCATCCATACTTAGGGAGAATGCGCTATTTACTTGAAAAAATAGGGCCGGAATTTCGGCAATATTGGTTTGATCATGATACGGATGGAAAACCTTTTTCACGTTACGATTTTCAAAGTGTTATGTTTTTAGCGAAATATCGTTCTGAAATACTTGGTTTTGGATCGAAACGAGATTTTGGTGCATCGGGCTATTATATTGCGAATACATTGTTTCCAATTTTAACAGATGAATTAAGTGTGAATCTTAGGCAAGAACGTGAGGGGAAAAAATATGTGATTCATAAAGAAGGGTTATTTTCAAGAAGAGAGAAATTGACAGCGGATACAACAAATCTTTGGTTATATGAAGATGACGATGCAATTATAGTCGGTGAAAATCGCAAATACCAATGGGAATTACATGGAATGTTTGGAGCATCAGCGACATCTTACGGTGCGATTGGAGAGAATTATATTTTAGCGAGCGGTTTTGGTGCGAAAATGGCAGGCGGATCGTGGATTAATACTGGAGAAGGTGGCGTAATTCCAGAACATTTACATACAGGTGCGAATATCGTTGCACAAATTGGCCCTGGATTATTTGGATACCGTGATGAGAATGGCAATTTTTCAATGGAGAAATTTATGGAGAAAGCGAAAGAAAATAATATCAAGGCATTCGAATTAAAATTTGGGCAAGGTGCGAAAATACGTGGTGGTCATCTAGAGGGACAAAAAGTAAATGAGAAAATTGCCTCTGTTAGGAATGTACGAGAAGGAGAGACAATTAATTCGCCGAATCGATTTTCATTTTTAAATAATGCAGTGGATACACTTTCTTTTATTCAGCAGTTGCAAGAAAGTGGTGGTAAACCAGTCGGGATGAAAATTGTAATTGGTCAGCAGGAGCCTTTGGAAGATTTAATAAAAACAATGAAAGAATTAAACATTTATCCAGATTTTATTACAATAGACGGTTCAGAAGGCGGATCAGGGGCAACGTATAAATCGATGGCAGATAGTATGGGACTGCCGCTTATTCCAGCATTACTTACATTTATTGATACAGCGAATCATTATAGTGTCCGTGATAAATTCAAAGTGTTTGCTTCTGGGAAGTTAATAACACCGGATAAGGTGGCAATTGCTTTAGCAATTGGAGCGGATGCTGTAAATTCAGCCCGCGGATTTATGATGGCGAGCGGCTGTATTATGGCGCTTCAATGTAATTCCGGACAGTGTCCATCTGGGGTTGCAACGACGAATCCGCACTACCAAAAAGCGTTAGATCCGTATGAGAAGAAATGGCGAGTGATGAATTACATTATTAGTATGAGATATAGTCTGTTTTCATTAGCGGCAGCAGCGGGGGTGAAAAGCCCGCGCCATTTAACGAGGGAGCATATTATATTTAAGGATGAAAGAGGAGGAATTGTACCGCTGTCAGAATTGTTCCCTATAGTAAATAGGAGATAAAATATATGTGTTAAAAGTCATACATTTGTATGACTTTTTTATTCGATAATAAAGTTAATCAAGAGAACAATAATTTAAATAAGGAACTGATTGACAATGAAAAATAAGTAACTTATAATAAATCTTGAGTTCGAGATAAATCGTATTCTAAATAAAGACTTATTATGATTATAAATCGAACAAATATATTTTTGTGAATTATCTCGAATTCGAGATAATTCCAGTGGATCGAATGTTAATGTGTAATTTTAAAGTGTTTATCTCGGATTCGAGATAAAATTATAATAGCGGATTTTACTTTGCAGTATGGACAAAATGAATAATGAATTTGAATGTAAAACAAATTTTTATAATGAAATAAAAAAGGAGTGGCAGAAATGGAAAAGAAAACAATGGGGATTCATCATATTACAGCAATTGTAGGGCATCCACAAGAAAATGTAGACTTTTATGCTGGTGTATTAGGATTACGTTTAGTGAAACAAACAGTGAATTTTGATGATCCAGGTACGTACCATCTTTATTTTGGTAATGAAGGAGGAAAACCTGGAACAATTATTACGTTTTTCCCATGGGCAGGTGCTCGCCAAGGAATTATTGGAGACGGTCAAGTAGGCATTACTTCATATGTCGTACCAAAAGGTGCAATGGAGTTTTGGGAAAGTAGACTAGAAAAGTTTGATGTTTCATATACAAAGATGACTCGATTTGGGGAGCAATATTTAGAATTTGATGATCCACATGGTTTGCATATAGAATTAGTTGAAAGAGAAGAAGGCGAATTAAATAATTGGACTTTTGGAGAAGTTACGCCAGAAGTAGCAATTAAAGGATTTGGCGGTGCTGTTCTTTTATCTGCACAACCTCAAAAAACAGCTGAATTGTTAGAACACGTTATGGGTCTTGAGAAAATTGGAGAAGAGGGTGAATTTGTCCGATTCCGTTCTTCTGCTGATATTGGAAATATTATTGATTTAAAATTATCAACAATTGGACGCGGTCAGATGGGCGTTGGTACAGTTCATCATATTGCTTGGAGAGCGAGCGACGATGCTGATGAACTAGATTGGAGAGAACATGTATCTCGCTTTGGGTACGGTGTAACTCCTGTACAAGATCGAAATTATTTTAATGCAATTTATTTTAGAGAACACGGTGAAATTTTATTTGAAATTGCAACAGATCCTCCTGGTTTTGCTCATGACGAATCGTTAGAGACGATGGGTGAGGAATTAAAGTTACCGGAGCGATATGAACCAAATAGAAAACAGATTGAACAAACACTTTTACCATTTGAAGTGAGAAATTTAGATTAAAGTAATTGAAAGGGGAAAAGGATTATGATGAAACATGTTTTTCAAAAAGGAAAAGATACTTCAAAACCAGTGTTGTTATTACTTCATGGTACGGGCGGTAATGAACTAGATTTATTACCACTTGCAGAAATAATTGATCCGGGAGCTTCGGTATTAAGTGTTCGTGGAAATGTATTAGAGAATGGGATGCCACGTTTCTTCCGTAGATTAGCAGAAGGTATTTTTGATGAAGAAGATTTAATTTTCCGTACGAAGGAGTTAAATGAATTTTTAAACGAAGCGGCAAAAACATATGAATTTGATAGAAATAACATTATAGCTATCGGTTATTCAAATGGAGCGAACATTGCAGCGAGCTTATTATTCCATTATGAAGATGCGTTAAAAGCTGCTGTTCTTCATCATCCAATGGTGCCTAGAAGAGGAATCCAATTGCCTAATTTAGCAGAAACAGCGGTATTTATCGCAGCTGGGACAAATGATCCAATTTGTGCGCCTTCTGAGTCAGAAGAATTGAAGACGTTATTAGAAAATGCAAACGCTAATGTAACAATGCATTGGGAAAATAGAGGGCATCAATTAACAATGGGTGAAGTAGAAAAAGCAAAAGAATGGTATGACAATACAGTATTATAGAAGGAAATAAAAAAGAAGCATTTGCTAATCGTTAGCAGATGCTTCTTTTTTATTTAAGACTGGATTGCAAGATGGGATGAAGAAAGTGGTAATTGAATATCAACGATGGTACCTTTGTTTAGTTCACTTGAAATGTGTAATTTACCATGGTGCTCTTCAATTATTTTGTAACACATCATGAGTCCTAGGCCGGTACCTTTTTCTTTTAAACTATAAAACGGTTCACCTAAACGTGATATACGATCTTCTGGAATGCCACAGCCTTCGTCAATTATACGAATTACGATGAAATTATTGTCTAACGATTTGATTTGAATGAAAATATTACCGCCATTTGGCATCGCTTCTATTGCGTTTTTTAATATGTTAATAAAAACTTGTTTTAATTGATTTCCGTCGCATTGAATGTCATGTTTATGGTTAAAATGATCCATAATAATATGGACGCTATGCATGATGGCAGTCGGTAAAAGAAATGTGACTACCTCTTCAATTAAAGTTTGTATGTTGTAAGTTTGAACGGATAAAACTTGAGGTTTAGACATCGCCATAAATTGACTCGTAATGGATTCCATTTGTGATATTTCACTTAGCATAACATCTACATACCATTTATTCTCCTCATTTATTTCAGGAAGTAGCAATGTTAAAAAACCTTTTAGAGAAGTGAGTGGATTTCGAATTTCATGGGCAATTCCAGCTGTCAGTTGTCCAACTACGGCGAGCTTTTCTGATTTCCGTAATAATTTTTCAGTCTCTTTTAGCTCGGTAACGTCCCTTCCCATCACGATAAGGCCTTTACGGGAACCGTCAGGATGATAAAGAGGGACTTTTGATATACTTAAGATGAGGTCGAAATCATCTCTGTGTATAATAAATTCCTCCCCGTGAAGAATTTGTCTTTGTTGCCATGCTAGTTCATCTACTTCTTCACAGTGTAAAAAAGCTTCTCGGTACGCTGCATTATATTGGATGAGTTCACTGTCCTTTTTCCCGTGATAAGGTACATGATGGAAATTAAAGCAGGAAAGTGCATAGTCATTTGCTTCAAGCCAGCGACCTTCATGATCTTTAAATATAACAAACGCAGGCATTGCATTCATTAATGTACGTAATCTTTTCTCGCTTTCTTGTAACATTTTTTCGATTCTTTCTGATTTTTCAAGAGGTTTCATAATCGCATAGACACCTGTTAGACGATGTTGGACAAAAATAGGAACTAGTTTTGTTACGACGTCTAATAAGTAGCCATCTTTATGATAAATAGATAGGATATACTCTTGCTGATTGTCTGCTTCGGTATTCTTTATATATTGTAATACTTGCTCAGAAATATGAGCTTCTAAAATAGAGATAATGTTTTTCCGTTCTAATTCTAAAGAAGTGTAGCCTAGTATTCTTTCTGCAGAAGGATTGATATGTAGAATAATTCCCTCTAAATTCAATGAAATAATACTATCAGGATTATGTTCGAACAGAGATGCGTACATTTCTGCTAAAGAACGATCTTGTATATGGTTTCGCAAACGTCCAGAAATGTTCGGATGACGTTTTCTTAGAGTTGATGAATATTTTTTACGACTCATAATATTTCCTCCGTACAACTAGCATCTAAAAGATTTGTCTAATAATAACTATAATATAGATGTAATGTGTATTTCTATAAAAAATGGAAGTTACAGAAAAAAATTTGTTTTCTTTATTTTTTGCAAAAGGAATATAAGGTGGTAATAAGGGAAGCTTATATTGTTTTATAAAGTTTTTGTAAGTTACAGGGGTGTGTTTTCTTTATAATATTAGAATAGAAGAGGGGGAGAGAAAATGAAAAGTTATATTCAAGGAATCGATCATGTACAAGTAGCTGCACCTGTAGGGTGTGAAGAAGAGGCGCGTGCATTTTATGGTAAAAAAATTGGTATGGAAGAAATTCCAAAGCCAGAAGAGTTAAAAAAACGAGGTGGATGTTGGTTTAAGTGTGGGAATCAAGAAATCCATATTGGTGTGGAACAGAATTTTACACCAGCTAAAAAGGCACATCCAGCTTTTTATGTGACTCAAATTAATGAATTTAAGCAAATGCTTATAGAACAAGGGATTGAAGTGATTGATGATCATGCCCGGCCAGATGTGATTAGATTTTATGTGTCTGATCCATTTGGAAATCGAATTGAATTTATGCAAAATAAAGACTAGGTGGCTTCCCACCTAGTCTTTAACCTCTTCTGAAAAGCCCTAATACTTCTACAGTTTCTGTAATATTAACGAACGCATGCGGATCAATTTCAGAAATTGTTAGTTTCATACTTGCTAATTCTTCACGAGAAACGACTGTCATAAGTACACGTTTTTTCTCGCTTGAATAAGCACCTTCTCCATCAAGTAATGTAATACCTCGTACAACAGTTGAAAGAAGCTGTTTTTTCATTTTTTCCGCTTCATTTGTTACAATCATAAGTGTAACTTTACGATGTTTCGTATGAACAGCATCAATTACTTTACCAGTTACATAAATTGAAAGTAAACTTGTAAGTGCAACATCCCAAGTGAAGAAAAATCCTGCAATTACTACAACGACTGCATTTAAAACAATAAGGAATCCACCAAGTTTAATGTCACGCTTACGAGATAACAACATACCGATAATATCAAATCCACCAGTGGATCCATTACAATTAAAAACAAGACCAATACCAGCTCCGGCAATAACACCTCCGAAGATAGATGATAAAAGTGGATCTGTTGCTACGATTTTTACTGGAACGTAGTATAATGCAACAGATAATACAATTACAGAGATAACTGTGTTAAAAATTACTTTTTTTCCAAGACCTATGTATCCTAAAATAAGGATAGGTAAGTTTAATACGAAGTTAATAATACCTGTGTTTACAGGAGTTACAATCCCTAAAATAATAGCAATTCCGCCAATTCCACTACTTAAAATTTTGTGGGGGATAAGGAAAAGATTAAAGGCAATCGCAATAATAAAAGAACCAATAATAACACCGAGAAATCTGATCATCTTTTTCCCGTCCTTCACTAAAAAATTCATATTATTTCAAGATTATATATGATATTGAAAGTTTTGGGTAAAAACAGTTTATTTTGGAAAATTAGATTAATCGAAACAATTTGATTGTTTTGTAATTTGAGAGGGGATACAGAAATGAGGATAACGACTTATCAACAAAAAAGCCCGTTGAAGCAAGAGTGTGAGGATTCTTATTTTTGTAATGAAGACAAAAATATTTATGGTGTATGTGATGGTGCAACACCGCTCGTTCCGTTTCGTGACAAAAAGGAACATAATGGAGCATACATCGCTTCACATTTATTTGCAAGTCATTTTACTTCATTATGTGAAAATCTTAGTTTACAAGTCGCGGTTGCAAGAGCAAATGAGTTATTGCAGAACAAGATGCTAGAATATAAGGTTGATACGAGAAAAAAAGAGCATTTGTGGTGTACATGTATTGCAGCAGTTCAAATAAATGGTGAGAAAATTGAATATGCGCAGTTAGGGGACTGTATGATCGTTGCAATTCTTCAAAATGGAACGATGCAAGTAGTAACGAAAGACACAGTTAAAGGAATTAGTAAACGAGCTAAAAAGAAGAGAGAAGAAGATCGTAAAAAAGGTTTATTTGTGCCAGAAGAACATGTTTTTCAAGATGTTCGAGAACAGTTAAAATACAATCGTTATCTTGCAAATATGGAGGGTGGGTATTCCGTTGCAAACGGAATGAAAGAAGCCATCCATTATTTACAACACGGTGAATTACATATAGATGAAGTGAGTGGGATTTTTATTTGTTCAGATGGGTTATTTCATCCAGATTGGTCACTCGAACAAACTGTTGCATATATAAGAAAGAATAGTATAAACGAATACGTAGCAATCATTGAAGAGTTAGAAGGGGAAAAGAGAATAAGGCCAGATGATAAGACAATTATTATGATCGATTTTTAAGAGGAGGAAGTTCATATGGAAATTAAATGTGTAAATTTAATATTTCAAGATGAGTTAGTTCCTTTAGGGAAAGTAAATAAACTTATTATTCACCATACGTCAGAAGATGGATGGGATGTGTATAAAACACATGAATTTCATCAAACTGTAAGAGGGTGGAGCGGGATTGGTTACAATTATTTTATTGAAGAGGACGGAACGGTAATTGAAGGAAGAGGGTTACATATTGGGGCACATGCGAAAGACAATAATCGAGATACAATTGGAATATGTATGACGGGTAATTTTGATAAGTATGATCCAACTACTGCACAAATGAATGCATTATATTCTTTATGTAAAATGTTTATGAAACAGTTTGCTATAAAGAAGGAAAATATACTAGGTCATAGGGAGCTAGTAGGAGTAACAAAAAGTTGTCCTGGAAATCGTTTTTCTATGGTAGAGTTAAGAAAAATAGTATCTTAAATATAGAGGAGTAACAACGATGATGAATATAAAAATACCAAATGATAAAAAAGAAGAGCTTGTAGCGCAAATTCAGCAATTTTTCATGGAAGAAGATTTAGATGAAATTGGACGTTTCCAAGCAGAGCGTTTAATAGAAGAAATGATTAAATTAGTTGGACCATTTGCATACAATCAAGCAATTGGAGATGCAAGAAAGCTTGTAAGTGAGAAATTAACGAATATTGAAGAAGATTTGTATGTGTTAGAGAAGAATGAAGGGAAATAAAAAAGAGCCGAATGGCTCTTTTTTTATTTGTCTTCTTTATACTCGTGTGCTTTTTCTTTTACATTATCGACAGTGCTTTTTGCATTGCCTTTTATTTTATCCCATTTTCCTTCGACTTGTAATTTTTTGTTATCCGTTACTTTCCCGACAACTTCTTTTACTTCACCTTTTACCTTATCAATGGCACCTTCTACTTTTTCTTTTAAACCATGATCATGCCTTGTCATACATTTCTCCTCCTTGTAGTTTGATTAGAATTCTCTTTTCATATTGCAAGTTGAATGATGTATCTAGTAATAGCGTAACAAATCTAGTTTGAATATTCAAATGATTAATAGGATAGAAAAGGAATTGTAAAACAATGTATAAAATTGAAATGGAAAGAGAAAGAATGTTAATTACATGTCTTTTGCAGTCCATATTGATTTTGTATAAGCGATTTTCAAATGAGCGCGTTCCATATTATTTTGACTACTACTACCGAACCTTGCTTGTCCAACTATTAAATTACAATTGGATTTAATAGCTGCCTCAATTCGTTTTTGAATTAATGTAGTGTGACAGCCTATACGCTGAAATTCTGGCAAAGTAGCAGAAGCAGCTAATGATGCAATTCCCTTATTTATATATAGGACACCAATACCCGCAGGAATATTTTGAACTTCTGCTATGAAAAAATACCAGCCTGGTTCATTGTGAAGAATTTCGTTATTTTGACGTACACCATCCTTTGTAAAGGAAGGCATATTAAATCCGCGTACATATATGTCTGCAAAAATATCAAATTCATTTTCTTTTAGTTGGCGCACTGAAATGTTAGAAGGAATAAGGGATGGATCTTCTTTCGGTATACTATATAAAGCGGTATGGAAGCTAGATTGATAAAAACCTTTTTTAGATAAGTACTGAAATAGTTCAGCTGTACCTTGCGCTGGTGTAATTTCAAAACGGCAAGGGATTTGTAGTGATTCATAATAAGAGATGATTTCATCTATCGCATCTGTATTTGTATATGTAATGCCTTTTACTGTATTAAAAGCAGGACCAGTAATTACTTTTGATGAAAAGGCAGTGGCACTCCCGAAATTTTTCATTTGTATTTGCATTGGATTTCCGCTTATTGCTTGTAGTAGCGCTAATCTAGAAGAGAGCATATCTATTTCTGCGTTTTCAATTTCTTGTGCTGCATTGAATGTCATAATCATACTCATAAGATTCCTCCGTCAATTAATATAGTTCATAGTACATATACGATTTTTATTCTGAGATTCCTGTTGAAATGTAAGAGAATAAGAGGTTTTTTGGAAGGGAAATGGAAGTGAACTGTCGAAGGGAAGTGGAAACAGATTAAAGGTGGTGCTCTCATGAAACAGAAAGACGTGCAGACATGCCCTAATTGCGGTTCTCAAAACATAGGAGAAGGTGAGTTTATCGGTTATGCACAAATACGGAAAAAGGAAACGATGTTCACATCTTCACCAGTAGATGCTTATATTTGTACAGATTGCGGGAATATCCTTTCATTGAAGGTACGGAATTATGAAAAGTTTAAGCAGAAGCCGTTATGATTGTTGAGAGGTGGTCATATCCAGCGTTGTATACGAAACATCTTATATTACGGGGAATTAATATGAGTGATATTTTACATATATATGAGTATGCCTCAGATAAAGAAATGTAAACGTATATTGTATGGGATGCTCATCAATCTTTACATGACACACAAAAATATATAGAAAAAATTGTGAGTCAATATGAAAAAGAAAAAGTAGCTCCCTTTAGAATTGTATTAAGAGAGGAACAAAAACTCATAGGGACTTGTGGATTTATAAAATATGATGTAATTGAACATAAAGCGGAAATTGTATACGCCTTATCACGAAAATATGGGGGGAGAGGATTAGCTACTGAGGCGGCGTCAGCTTTTTTTAGCTATGGTTTTAATGAGTTACGTCTTAATAGTATTGAAGCAGGATGTAATTCAGAAAATGAAGCATCTGAAAAATTAATGAAACGTTTGAATATGGAATACGAATGTACAATTCAAAAGGATTTGTTCATTAAAGGTAAGTATCGTGATACGAAAAGATATTGTATATCTAGGGAAAGATATATGAATCAATGAAATATTTTATATTGAAAACTCCTTTAATTTAATAAGGGGGTTTTTATTTTTTTTGCAACAATATTTACCTTTAATTGTTATAATTGGTTATTGAGAGGTATTGTGTTTCTTAATATCACAATTATAGAATAAAACTAGCTAAATCGTATAGAAAACCTCTATATAACATGATCGCAACCGTAAGTTGACAAAGTGCAACCGCAGGAAGATAGAGATAAAGACAATGTTTACATACAATTTAGTTAAGAAAACAAAGGGGGACACACATATGGGATTTGGTGAAAAGCTTTTTAAATTAAGAAAGGAAAAGGGCCTTTCTCAAGAAGCGTTAGCTGAGAAACTAAACACGACAAGGCAAGCAGTTAGTAAATGGGAAAACGGTCAAGGTTTTCCTGAAACTGAAAAGTTAATAATGATTGGAAATGTATTTGAAGTCTCTCTTGATTACTTATTAAAAGAAACTGCTGAGCAAAGTAATGAAAAGGAAGATGGTTATTATGTAAGTAAGGAAATGGCGGAAGGGTATGTAGTGTATGGACAAAAAATTTCTAAATATATCGCATTAGGATTTAGCTTGCTTATTTTATCTACAATACCGTATTTATTATTTAAAGAAAATGCAACAATGTCTACATTCCTTGTCATTATCATTGCGGTCCTTGGAATTGGAGCAATGATGGTACCTGTAACACTAGAAGAGAGTCGATACAATGTATTAAAAAAGGAAGAATTAATGTTTGATCAAAACTTTCTAAAAGAATTGACAAAAAGATATGCGACTATTAAGAAGAAGTATGCAGCAGTAGTGATCGTTGGATTTTGTTTTATCGCAGCAGGAGCAATACCATTTTTATTTGAGAAAAAACGAATCACGTCAGGAGAGCTCGTGCAGTATTACCCTTATTGTGTTGTACTTATTGCTATTGGAGTTTATCTTTTTGTTCGTGTGTTAGGCGTGTTAGAGACGTATCGAATTTTAGTAGAAAATAAAGAATATAGTAATCGTTTTATCTTTAAACTCAAAAAGAAAGTAAGAAAAAAGGTAGATAGTTTATAAGCAAGAGAAAAACATGTTTTGGATCATTGTATTCAAAACATGTTTTTTATTGTTCTGAATTATTTCCAAAGGAATAATTCAGAAAATACAGAAAAATATCGTAATTATTTGTAAAAGTCTGTTATAATAAACAAAAAATGAGAACACTTTAAAGGGGGATGTAACCAATATGATGATGAATGTACCGCTAACAATTAGTTCTATGATGGAAAGAGCAGAGAAACTGTTTTCGAAGAAAGAAATTGTTTCACGGACACATGATACAGTTACAACGTTAACGTATAAGCAGTTAGGGGAAAGGACGAGAAGACTTTCAAGTGCGCTAAAAAAATTAGGAATAAAAGAAGGCGAGCGTATAGGAACGTTAGCGTGGAATCATCATCGACATGTGGAGGCGTATTTTGCTATTCCAGGTATTGCTTCCGTTTTACACACAATTAATATTCGTTTATCTCCTCAACATATTTCATACATTATTCAGCACGCAGAAGATCGCATTCTACTTATAGATGAAGATCTCGTACCACTCGTTGAAAATATTCAATCACAATTATCAACTGTACAAGCCTACATTATTATGACTGATAAAGATGAACTTCCAAATACTACGCTAGAACCTGTATATCATTATGAAAAGTTATTAGAAGAAGGCGATCCAAATTTCCAATTTGTAAAAGATATTGATGAAAATACACCTGCTGGTATGTGTTATACGTCAGCGACTACAGGAAACCCAAAAGGTGTTGTATATACGCATCGTAGTACTGTATTGCATTGTATGGCACTTGGTTTAGCGGATACAGCTGCTTTATCGGAAAGTGATGCGGCGATGGCAATTGTACCGATGTTCCATGTGAACGCTTGGGGGCTTCCTTTCGCTGCTACTTGGTTTGGAACAAAACAAGTTCTCCCAGGACCGATGTTTACGCCAAAAATTTTATTAGAAATGATTCAAGCTGAAAAAGTAACGATAGCAGCAGGTGTGCCGACAATTTGGCTCGGTGTATTACAAGAGTTAGAAAATAATAGTTACGATTTATCTAGTATAACGAGAATATTATGCGGTGGTGCAGCTGCACCGAAAAGCGTTATTAAAGCATTTGAGCAAAAATATAATGTCCCTTTCGTACATGCATATGGTATGACTGAAACGAGTCCACTCGTAACGCTTGCACGTTTAAAAAGTTATGAAACAGAATTATCATATGAAGAGCAATTAGAAATCCGCTCCAAACAAGGATATCTTGTACCTGGTGTAGAGATGAAAGTAGTCGGTACAAATGGTGAAGTGAAGTGGGATGGTACGGAGATGGGAGAATTATGTTTACGAGCACCTTGGATCGCTGAAAGCTATTATAACGATGATCGTACTGTCGAAGGATTCCGTGACGGTTGGTTATATACTGGCGATGTCGTTACAGTTGATGAGGAAGGCTGCGTGAAAATTGTTGATCGTACGAAGGATGTTATTAAAAGCGGGGGCGAGTGGATTTCTTCAGTCGATCTTGAAAATGCTTTAATGGCACATGATGCTATATTTGAAGCGGCTGTCGTTGCAATTCCTCATCCGCAGTGGCAAGAACGCCCAGTTGCCTGCGTTGTTCAAAAGAAAAATAGTACGGTTACAAAAGAAGAAATATATGAGTTTTTAAAACCGCAGTTTGCGAAGTGGTGGTTACCAGATGATATTGTATTTATGGAAGAAATACCGAAAACATCTGTTGGAAAGTTTTTGAAACAGGCACTTCGAAAAGAACTTGAGCATTTGCATAAAGAGAAATAACAGAATTGTCATTTGTAAACTTACATTAATTTATGGTTGACAAAAGAAAAATAGGAAGATAATATAACTCCTATAATATGTTATCTAAAAACGATTTTAAGTTTACAAATAGGAGAAGCAAATATGAATACAAAAAATTTAGTTTTCGTCGCTTTATTTAGTTCTATTATGGGAGTGTTAGGGTTAATACCTCCAATTGCTCTTTCTATCACACCAGTTCCGATTACATTACAATCACTTGGTGTTATGCTTGCAGGTGGCCTGTTAGGATCACGTCTTGGGGCATTAAGTCAGCTCGTTTTCTTACTTATAGTTGGAGTTGGAGCACCATTACTTGCGGGTGGACGTGGGGGTCCAGGTGTATTTGTTGGACCAAGTGCAGGATATTTACTTGGTTATATCGTTGGAGCGTTTGTAATTGGATATTTAATTGAGCGTTTACGTGAAGTTTCTATTATAAAAGTATTATGTATTAATATAATTGGTGGTATTTTCGTAGTTTACGTATTTGGCATTACTGTACAAGCTTTCTTAATGGATGTTTCTGTATGGGAGACAATGAAAGTGAGTGCTGTGTTTTTACCAGGGGATTGCATAAAAGCAATTATTGCAGCAATTCTCGTGACAAAATTACATCGTTCATTGAAACACATTATTACGCCCGCTTTAAAGAATGGAAAATATACAAATGCGGGATGATAAAGAGAAGAAACACGTTCATTACGTGTTTCTTTTTGTTATTTTGTAAAGAAAGGACATCTCAAATGGGGATTATAAAAGAATATAAAAAGCATGCCTCTTTACAACCGAATAAAATAGCGATAAAGGAAAATGATAGAGCTTTAACATATAAAGAGTGGTTTGAATCAGTTTGTAAAGTAGCAAACTGGTTGCGCGTAACAGAATCGAAGAATAAAACAATAGCAATTGTATTAGAAAATCGTATGGAGTTTTTACAACTATTTGCGGGTGCTGCTATGGCTGGGTGGGTTTGTGTACCATTAGATGTGAAATGGAAAAAGGATGAGCTAAAAGAAAGACTAGCAATTAGTAATTCGGATATGGTTGTGACGGAAGGGTATAAGTTAAATGATATTTTAGATGAAGAAAGAAGAGTATTTGCAATTGATGAATGGAAACAAATAATAGAGAACTACCTTCCTAGAGATTATCTCGGAGAAAATGTACAAAATGCCCCTTTTTATATGGGGTTTACATCAGGATCGACTGGAAAGGCAAAAGCATTTTTGCGTGCACAACAATCGTGGGTTCATAGTTTTGATTGTAATGTATATGACTTTCATATGAGAAAGGAGGATTCTATTTTAATAGCTGGAACGCTCGTTCACTCTCTTTTCTTATACGGCGCAATAAGTGCATTATATGAAGGACAAACGGTGCACGTTATGAGAAAGTTTATTCCAGATCAAGTGTTGGATAAGTTAGAGACTGAAAATATTTCGGTCATGTATACAGTACCAACAATGCTGGAGTCTTTATATAAAGAAAATAGAATAATAGAAAATAAGATGAAAATTATTTCGTCAGGAGCAAAATGGGAAGCTGAAGCGAAAGAAAAAATAAAGAGTATATTTCCTTATGCAAAAAAATACGAATTTTACGGTGCATCGGAACTAAGTTTTGTAACAGCATTAGTCGATGATGAGAGTGAAAAAAAGCCAAATTCAGTAGGGAAACCCTGTCATAATGTGCAAGTTCGAATATGTAATGAAGCAGGAGAAGAAGTACAGCTAGGTGAGATAGGAACAGTTTATGTGAAAAGTGATCAGTTTTTTATGGGATACATATTAGATGGTGTTTTAGTTCCAGAGCTAACTGAAGAGGGCTGGATGACAGTACATGATGTAGGCTATCAAGATGAGGAAGGGTTTATATATATAGTTGGTAGAGAGAAAAATATGATTCTATTTGGTGGAATTAATATTTATCCAGAAGAGATAGAAAGTGTGTTATATACGCATCAAGCTGTTGAAGAAATTGTTGTTGTTGGTGTAAAAGATAGTTATTGGGGTGAAAAGCCTGTCGCTATAGTAAAAGGAAGTGCTACGAAGCAACAATTAAAGAGCTTTTGCTTACAGAGATTATCCTCTTTTAAAATACCGAAAGAATGGTATTTTGTAGATGAAATACCTTATACAAATAGCGGGAAAGTAGCCCGCATTGCAGCCGAAAGTATAGTTAGAAATCAGGAGAAGATACATGAATAGAGCAGTTATTGTAGAGGCGAAAAGAACGCCCATTGGTAAGAAGAATGGGATATTGAAAGACTATGAAGTTCAGCAATTAGTAGCACCACTTCTTTCATTTCTAGGTAAAGGAATTGAGAGGGAAATAGACGATGTTATATTAGGGAATGTTGTTGGACCAGGGGGTAATATTGCAAGATTATCTGTTTTAGAAGCAGGACTTAGTTATCATATTCCTGGTGTAACGATTGATCGGCAATGTGGTGCTGGTTTAGAAGCGATTCGTACCGCGTGTCATCTCATTCAAGGTGGGGCAGGTAAGTGCTATATCGCCGGGGGAGTAGAGAGTACAAGTACGTCACCTTTTCAAAATAGAGCGCGATTTTCACCTGAAACAATAGGTGATCCTGATATGGGAGTAGCGGCTGAATTTGTTGCAGAGCGTTATAACATAACGAGAGAAATGCAAGATGAGTACGCTTGCTTAAGTTATAAGCGGACGCTACAAGCATTAGAAAATGGATATATACAAGATGAAGTATTGTCACTTAATGGATTACTAGATGAAGTAATAAAGCGAGAAATGCAGTATGAAAGAATGATTAAGAGAACAAAACCTGCATTTTTACAAAATGGAACGGTGACGGCAGGGAATTCGTGTGGTGTAAATGATGGAGCGTGTGCTGTACTTGTAATGGAAGAGGGGCAAGCTCGAAAATTAGGATATAAGCCAGTTCTTCGTTTCGTTCGCAGTGCTGTAGTTGGAGTGGATCCAAACCTCCCGGGAACTGGTCCGATATTTGCCGTGCAAAAACTACTTAGAGAAATGAATTTAGCAATAGAAGATATTGATTGTATTGAGATGAATGAAGCGTTCGCTTCGAAAATTGTTGCTTGTGCAAAGGAATTACAAATTCCATATGAGAAGCTCAATGTGAATGGTGGTGCAATTGCGCTCGGGCATCCGTACGGTGCATCTGGCGCTATGCTTGTGACACGTTTGTTTTATCAGGCAAAAAGAGATTCTATGAAATATGGAATGGCGACATTAGGAATTGGGGGCGGAATAGGACTTGCTCTATTATTTGAGAAAGTAGAAGACTAGCAAGATAACTAGTTTTCTACTTTTTGAGGAATATAAGCATTGCTACCAGGTTTTACTTTTATTTCGTTCCAAGCAGCGATAACGTCAGCTTTTGATTTTCCTTTGTTATTTGGATCTTCAAAAAAATCGCGAATAAAACGATTGTATTCAAACTGTGTACCAATAGTTGTTTTATACGCAGGGTCTTTTTTACGTTCGTTTTCCTCATACCAAAACGTTATAGCGTCTTCATATGTTCTTCCGATATTTTCTTTAAAAAACTTTTGAAGAGCTACTGTAAAGCGGAAGTTTTCTCCAATTTTTTCTTTAAAAAAAGCACGTACATCTTCGCTACATCGATGATTTTCAGTGATAATCGTTTGCAGGGAAAGATCTTTATTGGATAGGGAAGCTTTACTCACCTTTTGATGAGAACTGTTTTTTAATACTTTACCTGTAGTTAAATAATGTGAGATACGACCGCTTATTTCGATCTTAGAGCCACTAGCTGGTAAATCATACTCACGACAAAATATTTGTAGTTCAGCTTTCAACCAATAATAGTTTTGGAAATCTTCAAGAGATATAGACTTTGTTAAAGGTGGACGCATGAATGTAACAACTTCTTTCTTCCATAATTTTCTTTAATTATAAAACGTACGTTCTTTTTGTGGAAGGATTAATTTGTAAATGTAATAGGAAGAGGAGATTACATATGGAAAATGTAATGCAAGTTCGTGTTACTGGAATTTTAATTGAAAGCGAAAAGGTATTGCTAGTAAAGCAAAAAGTTGCTAATCGGGATTGGTCTTTACCTGGGGGAAGGGTAGAGAATGGTGAAACGTTAGAAGAAGCGATGATTCGAGAAATGAAAGAAGAAACGGGATTAGATGTTAAGGTTAAGAATTTATTGTATGTTTGTGATAAACCAGATGCTCTCCCGTCTTTATTACATATTACATTTCTGCTTGAAAGGATGGAAGGTGAAATCACTTTACCTTCTAACGAGTTTGATCATAATCCAATTCAGGATGTACAAATGGTGCGAATAGAAGAATTAAGTAGTTATGGTTTTTCTGAGAAATTTACTAAACTTGCATCTGAAAAATTTCTGAATGCAGGAAGTTACCAAGGTTTAAAACAAAATATTGGCTTGTAAATATAAACTACTTTGAATATTGCTTTTTTCGGTAAATCGATATTTCTTGTCGAATCGTCGATATATGGTAAGTTATGATTGATAAAGTCAAAATGTCGTTCCTGAAATTTCATTTATCGTATTACTATGTATGAAGCAAAAAATAAGGAGATGTCCCTAGTTTGAAATTTCGCTAGACGACATCTCCTTAAGAAATGTTTTACACTGCAGATTGTAAAGAAGAAATAAGCTGATGTAAAAACTCATCACCGCTCATAATCGCTTTCCCACCACCGCGAGCGCTCTTTTTATTTCCGCCACCTTTTCCTTCAATTGCAGGAAGTGCATCTTTTAAAAGAGCATTCATATCGAGCGTTACTGTTTTTCCACAAGCGAGGATGCATTGTAGTTTGTCATCATTTTCAATGACGAAATATGTAATTGCATGCTCTTGTTGTTCTATAATGATAGCAGATAGTTTGGCAACTTCTTGCATAGAACGATTTGTAAATACTTTAGAAATAAGGAATCCAGCATGTATTTCTGCAGGCTGTTGTAATAGTTCATTTGCCTCTGCAAATAATAATTTTTCATTCATTGTCTGTATCGCTTTTTCGTTTTCTTTTTGAGAGATAAGAAGTTGTGCTACTTTTGCTGGAATATCAGTTTCGCTACTATTTAATTGTTTAGAAACATCTTTCATAATTTGTTGCTGTTGTCCCATTAATTTCAGTGTGCGCCAGCCAGCGATAAACGTTAATCGAATACCACCTTTATTGCGCTCCCAATTAAGTACTTGAATAAGACCTACTTCACCTGTACGTCTCGGATGAGTTCCACCACAGCCGTTATAATCAAAGTTTTCGATAATAACAACGCGTATATTTTCGGTTAAAGTCGGTTCTTTACGAAGAGGTAACGTTTTCGCTTCCTCTAAGTTCATCCACTGAATACGGATTGGGTGGTTTTCAAAAACAATATTGTTGGCAATTTGCACTGCTTTTTCAATCGTTTCTGCAGGAAGATTTTCTGTTTCTAAATCAATTGTCACCGTTTCTTTTCCAAGGTGGAATCCGATAGTGGGTATGTTAAAATGATCCCAAAAAGCAGCAGATAAAATGTGCTGAGCTGCATGTTGCTGCATATGATCAAAACGGCGCTCCCAATTAATTTTACCTTCTACTTCTGCTGTTTCTAATTGTTCTGCAATGAAGTGGCGGATTTCTCCATTTACTTCTTCAACATTAGTGACTAAGGTACCATTTAGTGTGCCAGTATCATATGGTTGTCCACCGCCTGTTGGGTAAAATGCCGTTTCATTTAAAACAACATATAAGTTATCTTCTTTATCATAATCTTGCTTTATAATTTTCGTAGTAAAGTCTTTCGTATAAGCGTCGATGTAATATAATTTTTGCTCCAATTTTCTTTCCCCTTTCGTATTCACTAGTTTCATTGTAAAACAATTGAAATAAGTTTCCTAATATTTCAGAAGAAAGAAACTATTTTTAGAATTTTCTTGCTATAATAAGAAAAAGAAAATGCGGGGGTGGAATGAAATGCTATATGAAAACGGCGTAGATAAACTGCTTAGTTTAAACAGAAATATTTCTGAATTATACCGAGAATTAAATGAAATGACCCGGATTTTAACGGAGTGTAATCGAGAAAGCGTGAAATTTGATCGGTTATATGTAAAAGAGCTACTGTGGAAAAAAGAAGATGTGATAGAGAAGTATGATCAATTACTTGTGCAGCTTTGTATGAATGAATGCTTTGATTTAAAAAGTGTAATTACTGGCGAATATAAGTATACATATGAAGAAGTAGAAAGTATTGTTTTACAATTTAATGAAAAGTATAACGTAGCAATTTTAATTAAAGATATTTGTAAAGAATTACAGTTTACATATGGCATTGATATGGACATATCGAGAGCGGCTCGGGTGCAAACATCTCAAGTATAAAAAGGAAAAAGAAAGCAGATCCTTTGCTTTCTTTTTTTATGTAAGAAAAGGGAGAGTAGGTTTAAAGATGAAGGGGAAGTTACAAAATATTCATCCACTTGGCATGACAATTATAATAGGGACATTATTTGCGAGGTTTGCAACTTCAATGAGTATTCCTTTTTTAGCAATTTATTTAACAACTGTTAAAGACGTTTCAGCTGGAATGACGGGTGCTATTATTGGAACGAGTGCGCTTGTTGGAGTGTTTGCTAGTTTTATTGGGGGCAATTTATCGGATCGATTTGGTCGGAAGATGATTATAATATGGTCCATGATTGTTTGGGTGTTTGTATTTATCGGATTTTCAGTTGCAGATCATGTTTTGAGTTTCTTTTTATTAAACGCTTTGAATGGATTATGTCGTTCTTTTTTTGAACCGACATCAAGAGCGTTATTATCAGATTTAACAAAGCCAGAGTATCGGTTACTCGTCTATAACTTACGATATGGTGCAATAAATGTTGGGGTTGCGATTGGACCGATTGTTGGATTACAGCTCGGAAGTGCAAAATCAACAATTCCTTTTTTAGTAGCCGCTGGAGTTTACATTCTATATACAGCTATATTAGCACTGCAATTTAAGAAATATCCACTTAATAAAAAGAAAATGAATACAGAAAATCCTGTTACAATGCTAAATGCAATTCGTATATTGCGAAAGGATGTAGTATTTTTAGTTGCGTTAGTCGGTATTATTTTGAGTAATAGTGGTTTTTCACATTTAACGACGACAGTATCTCAATATTTTGCTAATGCACATATATTTCAGGATGGGGTAAAGTTGTTCTCATATATGCTAGCTTTAAATGCAATTGTAGTAGTGGTTATTCAATACCCTGTCATTCAAATGTGTAAAAAGTATACACCGTTAGCATCAATTATGGTTGGAACGTTATTTGTGAGTGGGGGATTATTTGGATTTGGACTAGTAGAATCTATGTTAGGAGCAGCTATTTGTACCATTATTTTCACATTTGGAGAAGTTTTAATGTTTTCAATGACAGATGTATTTATTGATGAGATCGCTGATTCCAACCTGAAAGGAACATACTTCGGAGCGATGGGCTTTTCAGGAATTGGAGGAGTAATTGGTCCTTGGTTTGGGGGAGTACTACTCGATTATTACGGGTATCAAAATGGGTTTGTAGTATTTTTAGCGCTAGCCCTATTTTCAACTGTAGCATTTCCTGTACTTTTAGTTACAAAAGGTTTATTGAAAAAAAGGTACGATAGAAATTATAATATAGAAATACAAGTGAAATAAAATAAGCCCCAGCAACTTGCTGGGGCTTATTTTTGTATTTACGTTAACTCTCAATTTGAAAAAAGAACCTTCTTTTCATGCTTATTGGCAACTTCATTTTTGGAAATATGAATGGCTAAAAATCCATTCTCTAAGCAGGCTAGCATCTTCTTATAAATGATAGTAGTAGGTAAAGAGATTGTTCGCTGTAAAGAAGTATTTTTATGAAGTATGCATATATTTAGGCCTGTCTCCATCTTTTTAATGCGTACATTTTGTTCAGTCACATTTGGTACATCTGTTTCCAAAATGTATTCTTCCTCTGTTTCACAAAGATCGATATGAATTTCATTTGGAAAACTAAAGTTGCTACAAGTATCAGAACAAAATTGATCCATCCATTCTTCGAAACCATCAACATGAAAAAGACAATCCTTCTTTTTCTTGCCCATGTAAGACACCCTCCGTAAAATATCAATTCATATCATGTTATGCATGAATGAAATAGAGGTGAAGAATAAATGGCAAAATATAAACATTTTATGTCGAATATACACAGTATGTGAATATTTTCTTATTACATATCATGATGCGCATGGTTTTTTTGGCGTGAATGGTTACGATTTTTTACTTTATGAGATCCGCTTAATGGTTCAGGTTGTCCTTTTTTTTCTTTCGATTCACGATTGTTTTTTCCCATTGTATATGACACCTCCTCTTTCTATTTAGAATGAGAGAAGTTTGTAAATTTATACGAGAATGTTTTTAGAAAAAAGGGTAAAGATAAATGGGACTAACTATTATGGAAAGGGGATTGTATAATGCCATATCATAAAGATAAGCAACAAGCTTTTCAAGCAGCGCAGCAAGGGGTTACACAAGCAGAAAATTCATTTAACAATATCGTGAAAAATGATCCGAACTACGGTCATGATTTAAAAGAGTTACGTCAAGAGGTTCAGGAAGCGTATGAACAAATTCAAAATGCACTAGAAGTAGCTTCGGAAACACAACGTCCACAACTTGAGCAATACGAAAATAATCTTCAAAATATTATGCGAAATGTAGATCAACTAGAAAAGTAAAAGAGGTTGTTGCGTATTCGACAACCTTATTACTTTAACGAACGCTATGTTAAAACAAAAGGTTTTTCTATTAGTTTTTTCTTTACTATGTGCAGTACATATATTTCAAGTGGAAAAAGTGGAAGCGAAAATGTTGCTTAGAAAAGAGCTAGAACCAACTGGCTATGTAACGTGGGAAGTACCTAATAGTGAAAAAATTATCGCAATTACATTTGACGATGGACCTGATCCAACTTATACACCACAAATATTAAATTTATTACGTCAATATAAAGCAGAAGCGACTTTTTTTATGATTGGATTCCGTGTGCAGCGTAATCCATATTTAGTAAAGCAAGTGTTAAAAGAGGGGCATGAAATTGGAAATCATACGATGAATCATTTGTATGCGAGTAATTCATCTGATGAAAAATTAGAAAATGATATTTTAGATGGAAAGAAATACTTTAAAAAATGGGTGAAAGAACCTTTGTTGTTCCGTCCTCCAGGCGGATATATTAACGATGCTGTATTTAAAACAGCTAAAGAAGCTGGTTATCAAACTGTTCTATGGTCGTGGCATCAAGACCCTCGTGATTGGGCGAATCCAGGTACTGAGTCCATTGTAAATCATGTTGTGAAACATGCTAAAAGTGGAGATATTGTACTGTTGCACGATGGAGGAAGTGATCGTAGTCAAACAGTGGCAGCGTTATCGAAAATTTTACCTGAGCTTAAAAAGCAAGGATATCGATTTGTAACGGTTTCGGAGTTATTACGTTATAAGCATTAGAAAAAACCAAAAGGCAGACATACCTTTTGGTTTTTTTGTTACTGATTCTTTTTACGTTTCTTATTATTTTGTCGCTCTGCTGGAGTTAAAGCCTCATTTGAAAACTCTTCGTTATAACCAGCACCTTGTCCTTGTGCGGATGCAACATTCATTCCTGAAATAGTATGATTTGCTTTTTGTTTACTCATTTTTCTCACCTCTATAATGTTTTTTTATAGATAAAACATGAGTTGTTCATAACATATATGAACGTAAAGTAAAGCGCTGAAAGAGTACTTTACTTTATGGTAATAGTATTCATAAGGAGCATGAACACTATTCAAATTTAGAAATATAAAGAAAACTTATGATAATCCATAAGTTTCTTATTATTTACTTATTTAGAAAGTTGTAATAAGATATTATCGTAAGGTATTGAAAAGTTTGTCTACATTTTATATTCAGACAACTTAGTCACGTTTAACAGGGGGGAAACATAATGGTCAAACATAATCCATTTCAATCACGCGCAACTTTCGAAGTAGATGGAAAAACGTATCATTATTATCAATTGAAAGCGCTTGAAAACGCAGGGGTTGGCAACGTATCTCAATTACCATATTCCGTGAAAGTTTTACTTGAATCTGTACTGCGTCAAGTAGACGGACGCGTAATTACAGAAGAACATGTTACAAATTTAGCGAAATGGGGAACGAAAGATGTTCAAGATATCGATGTTCCATTTAAACCATCTCGTGTAATTTTACAAGACTTCACAGGTGTTCCAGCTGTTGTAGATTTGGCTTCGCTTCGTAAAGCAATGGCAGACATGGGCGGAGATCCTGATAAAATTAATCCAGAAATTACTGTAGACCTTGTAATTGATCACTCTGTACAGGTTGATAGAGCGGGTACGGCAGATGCGCTTGCATTCAACATGGACTTAGAGTTTAAACGTAATGAAGAACGTTATAAATTTTTAAGCTGGGCACAAAAATCATTTGATAACTATCGTGCAGTTCCACCAGCAACAGGTATCGTACACCAAGTAAACCTTGAATATTTAGCACCAGTTGTTCACGCGGTGAAAAATGCTGAAGGCGATTTAGTTGCATACCCAGATTCATTAGTTGGAACAGACTCACATACAACGATGATTAACGGTATCGGCGTTCTTGGATGGGGCGTTGGTGGTATTGAAGCAGAAGCAGGAATGCTTGGACAGCCTTCATACTTCCCAGTACCTGAAGTAATCGGTGTGAAATTAACTGGTACACTTCCAAGTGGTACTACAGCAACTGACGTTGCATTAAAAGTAACACAAGTATTACGTCAAAAAGGTGTAGTTGGTAAATTCGTTGAGTTCTTCGGTGATGGACTAAAGAGCATGCCTTTAGCTGACCGCGCAACAATTTCAAACATGGCACCAGAATACGGTGCAACTTGTGGATTCTTCCCAATTGACGATATTTCATTAGAATACTTACGTTTAACAGGTAGAGATGAAGAACAAATTCGCGTTGTTGAAGAATATTGTAAAGCGAACGGCTTATTCTATACAGCAGACAGCAAAGATCCAATTTACACTGATCTTGTTGAAATTGATTTAAATACAATTGAATCTAACCTTTCTGGACCGAAACGCCCACAAGATTTAATTCCACTTTCAGATATGAAAGATGCGTTCCACAAAGCTGTTGTAGCACCAGTTGGAACACAAGGACTTGGATTTAATGCGCAAGAGTTCGATAAAGAAGTGAAGGTTACATTAGAAGATAAAGAAGTAACGATGAAAACAGGTGCAATTGCAATCGCTGCAATTACAAGCTGTACAAATACATCAAACCCATACGTATTAATTGGGGCAGGTCTAGTTGCGAAGAAAGCAATTGAAAAAGGGCTTGTAGTACCTGAGTACGTAAAAACATCATTAGCACCAGGATCTAAAGTTGTTACTGAGTACTTAGATAAATCAGGTTTAACAACATATTTAGATCAATTAGGTTTCCAAACAGTTGGTTACGGCTGTACGACTTGTATCGGTAACTCTGGTCCACTAGCAGAGGAATTAGAAGAAGCAATCGCAACAAACGATTTATTAGTAACATCTGTTTTATCTGGTAACCGTAACTTTGAAGGTCGTATTCACCCGCTTGTAAAAGCAAACTACTTAGCATCACCACCACTTGTTGTGGCATATGCACTTGCAGGTACTGTTGATATTGACCTGAAAAATGATGAAATCGGTAAAGATGCAAATGGTAATGCTGTTTACTTCAAGGATATTTGGCCATCAGCTAAAGAGATTGAAGATGTAGTTCAAAGTGTTGTTACATCTGAATTGTTCAAGAAAGAATATGCACAAGTATTTAACAGCAATGAGCGTTGGAATGAAATCCAAACTTCAAATGAAGCTTTATATACTTGGGATAATGATTCAACATACATTCAAAACCCACCATTCTTTGAAGGATTATCTAAAGAACCAGGTGAAGTTGAAACATTATCAGGTTTACGCATTGTTGGTAAATTTGGAGATTCTGTAACGACAGACCACATTTCACCAGCAGGTTCAATTGGTAAGCACACACCAGCTGGACGCTACTTATTAGAAAACGGCGTACAACCAGTTGACTTTAACTCTTATGGTTCTCGTCGTGGTAACCATGAAGTTATGATGCGTGGTACATTCGCGAACATCCGTATTAAAAACCAAATCGCACCAGGAACAGAAGGCGGATATACAACATATTGGCCAACTGGTGAAGTAACATCTATCTATGATGCTGCTATGAAATATAAAGAAGATGGCACAGGCCTTCTAGTTGTTGCTGGTAAAGATTACGGTATGGGAAGTTCTCGTGACTGGGCTGCGAAAGGTACAAACTTATTGGGTATTAAAGCAGTAATCGCAGAAAGCTTCGAGCGTATTCACCGTAGTAACTTAGTGTTAATGGGTGTGTTACCACTTCAATTTAAAGATGGCGAAAGCGCTGAAACGTTAGGTCTTGTTGGTAACGAGTCATTTGAAATTCAAATTGACAAAACAGTTAGACCACGCGATCTTGTAAAAGTAGTTGCAACTGATGCAGATGGCAACGAAAAACAATTTGAAGTAGTAGCTCGTTTCGATAGTGAAGTTGAAATTGACTACTACCGTCACGGTGGTATCTTACAAATGGTTCTTCGTGAGAAAATTGAAGAATCTAAAGTGTCGAACTAAATAATTGAAATGAACGAGAAGGAAGCTAACAATTGTTAGCTTCCTTATTTTATGGAAAGGGATGAAACCATTTGGTTTCATCCCTTTCTTTTTACTTTACAAAATGGAGGAAAGGTCATGAAAGAATATAAAAGAATATTGTTACCGTTACAGAAAGAAAAAATGTTAGTAATAGCAGCTATATGCAGTGGACTCTTCGCAGCTATTTTAAACTTATCCCGTCCACTATTCATGGGATTAATTGTAGATAATCTTATTCAACGAGAGTTAAAGGAGGCGTACCTTTACATTACTTTGTTTGCAGTTAGTCGCTTGTTGATATGGGTGAACAATCTTTCATTTGATTGTGTAAGCTCCAAAGCAAGTCAACGAATATTGCGAAAGAAGCGTATAGATGTATTGCGTCATTTTTTCTTATTACCATTTGAAGAGAGTGAGAAGATTAAGCAAGGAGAGTTAGAGACGCTAGTTGTGTCTGATATTCCGAATTGGGTCAGATTATATGGTTCTATATTAATAGAATATATACACGCTATTGCGCAATTTATAGGTGCGTTCATAGCACTACAACATATAGATATGAAGTTTATATTGTGGGTAACTCCGTTTTTATTTTTTAGTGCAATGGTTCCGATGTTGATGGGGAAAAAGGTCAGGAATATCGCAAGCATCGCTCAAAACAATCAATCAAGTGTTGTAGAGATGGTGTCGCAGTTTGTAAAAGGCGTACAAGATTTACGTAGTTTGCAAAAAGAAAAGTGGGCCATTCGCTTATTTAAAGGAGTAACAGCACAATCCTATAAAACAGAAGTAAAGAAGACGATGATGCAACACTGTATTGGAGTAGTTGGAACAGTGATTGAAACAGGGGCATATATCGTTGTTCTCATTATAGGCGCGCAGAAAATAATGAAGGGGGAAATGGAAGTTGGCTCACTTGTTGCCGTGTTAGCTACAATTGAAATGCTCTTTTTTCCAGTTCGTTACGTTGGCGATTTATTAATGATGACACAAGTTGCAGCTGCTTCGGCAAATAGAGTTTTTTCTTTTTTAGATAAACGAGGGGCAGATAGTAAGGTAGAAAGAGCGATGGGGATGACGATAACAAATGTTTCATTTCAGGAAAGTGATGGAGAGAAATGCAGAATTCATAATATTGATTTGCAAATTCACCCTGGTGAACTCGTTATTATTGTGGGAGAAAGTGGCGCAGGAAAGACGACGCTTTTAAAGTTAATAACGGGCTTGTATAAACCATCTAACGGTAGCATTGCTTATTATGGTAATGAAGCTCGTATGACTACAGTGTGGCAAGAACCTCGTTTCTTTCGGACGACAGTAAAAGAGAATGTGCATTTCGGAGAAGAGTATTTAGAAAATCAATTAGAAAAAAATATTGAACTTGTAAATGTGAAACCGATTATTAGAGATTTATCAGAAGGGATTGAAACTGAACTACATAAAAGCGGTGTAGAATTTTCTGGAGGGGAAAGAAAACGTCTTGCATTATTACGTGCCATTGTTTCAAATCCGAATCTTATTATTTTAGATGAACCAACTGCGGGATTAGATCCGAGCAACCAAGAAACTGTTTGGAATATGATAGAAGGATTAGGAAGAGAGGTCACGAGAATTGTGGTAACACATGATGTCGAGAAAGCGATATTAGCAGATCGTGTTGTCATAATGAAGGAAGGACGTATTGTTGCAGGTGGAAGTCCTGAAAAATTAATAAATAGTCATTCGTTTTTACAAAGATATGAATAAAGATAAGAGCAATGCCCTTATCTTTATTCAGCGTCATTTATTTGATACTCGATAGATTCGGAGTGATTTAGATCAATGTTAAAAGTAGCAGTCATAAGGAAAGTTGTAATTCCAAGGATTACGAAAAGGACGAATGAGACTAGAGAGATGTAGAGACAAATACGCCCTACTTTCTTTTTTTTAAGATCTTTACTAAAGAGTGAAATGATCCATGTAATAATGCCGATTGGGTATAAAAGAAAACTAAGAATATATAATGTTATTTTTTCGAATGAATTCATAAACAATCCCCCTTTTGTTGAAGGTTATATAACTACGAGAGTAAATAGGTAAGTGGGTCAATAAGAAGATAAAATACCTCATCTGTTTTTCTAATTATATGATAAAAAGGAAAAAACCTCACTTTAAATGAGAATATTCTAATTATTTTGACTGTGAATATTTCCAAGCTCGTCCGTATAAGCTAAAATAAGGTATATAGTATTTTGATGAATTTGTTAAAAGTACATAAACACGTTAGGGTGATATAAAATGTGGCGGAAGCTTACGATTATTGTAGTGTTACTTTGTTTAGCGGGATATGCAGCTTATGAACAGTTCGGTAATAAAGATCAGGCGGTACAAGGGAAGCAAGAAAAAAGTGAAGCTGCTATGAAAGAGATGATTGCAAGTAATGGTATTGAAGTAGGAAAGAGTGCACCAAACTTTGAATTAACTAAGTTAGATGGAACGAATGTAAAGCTATCGGATTTAAAAGGAAAGAAAGTTATTTTAAATTTTTGGGCAACGTGGTGTGGGCCTTGTCAGCAAGAAATGCCTGATATGGAGGCTTTCTATAAAGAACATAAAGAAAACGTAGAAATTTTAGCAATAAATTATACGCCTTCAGAAAAAGGTGGGGGAGAAGAAAAAGTAAGCAATTTTGCTAAGGAAAAAGGGATTACTTTTCCTATTTTATTGGACAAGAACATTGATGTGACAACAGCTTATAAAGTAATTACGATCCCAACTTCGTATTTTATAGATACGAAAGGCGTCATTCAGGATAAGTTCATTGGACCGATGACGCAAAAAGAGATGGAAAAACGAATTGCTAAATTAAAATAACGGTGAAAAGGTAGAGGTGGAGAGTTCCCATTTCTGCCTTTTCTTTTTCAAGTAGTAATAACTTCATGATATGATGTAAGAAATATAAACGTTTAGAGATAAAGGAGTGTATGGAGTGGGGAATGTATCCTTACCGTTAGATTATGTTGTAATTGATTTTGAAACAACAGGATTTAACCCTTATAATGATAAAATTATTCAAGTTGCAGCTGTGAAATATCGTAATCATGAACTGGTAGATCAATTTGTTTCATACGTGAATCCAGAGCGTCCGATTCCGAGCCGAATTACGAGTTTAACAGGTATTACAAATTATCGTGTTTCAGATGCACCCACGATTGAAGAAGTTTTACCTTTATTTTTAGCATTTTTACATACAAATGTTATTGTGGCTCATAATGCTTCTTTTGACATGCGCTTTTTGAAAAGTAATGTAAATATGCTTGGGTTTCCTGAACCTAAAAATAAGGTGATTGACACTGTGTTTTTAGCAAAAAAATATATGAAGCACGCACCTAATCATAAACTTGAGACGTTAAAGCGAATGCTTGGAATTCGTCTAAGTTCTCATAATGCATTTGACGACTGTATTACGTGTGCAGCTGTTTATCAAAAATGTACATCTATTGAAGAAAAAGGGAAACGAAAAGTAAATAAGGCTGTGCTTGATGAAACTGCGGTATACGAAGCGGTGAAAGAAATACTTGTCCGCAATAAACGCAATGTAGAATGGCTGCGTTGTATGAACGTAGGAAGTTATTTAGATATAAAAGCTTTTTATCCAGTTATGAGATTAAAAGTAAAAGGACGAAAGAAATACGTATTAACAGAAATAGTAGAAGATGATGTGAAAGAAATATGTACGAGCTTAATATGTGAACCAGCTCTAAAAAGTGAAGTTGGTAATACAAGAGTTATGCTTAATAGCTTAGCGGATGTCTTGAAATTAGAAAGTTATATTTTAGAACAGTATGATTTTGTATTACAAGCACTTGATACGTATAGAGAAAATGAAACGAATGCAGATGAGAAGCTCAAAGAGCATTTAAATGTTATGGTATAAAAAACGCTATGTACAAATTATTGTACATAGCGTTTTTTTTTAGGAGTACTAAAACATAAAATTTTCTTGCAAATCTGATTAAAGAGTTTTTTGTTTGCTCATACTATGTAGTAAGAATGAGAAAGAGAGAGGGTGAACAGCATGAGAAGAAGTCGCCGCAAATCGTTTGAAGAACTTGTAAATGAAAATAAACAACAATTATTAAGCGATCGTGATGCAATTGATCGCATTGAAGAGCGTATTGAGAAACGTTATGAAATGAAACTTTTTAAGCAAGCTGAATAATTCTTAACACTAGTACGATACTAGTGTTAAGGAGGCGATAGTAATGGGTAATCCGAAAAAGAATTCAAAAGATTTTGCACCGAATCATATTGGAACGCAATCGAAAAAAGCTGGTGGCAATAAAGGAAAACAAATGCAAGACCAAACTGGTAAACAACCGATTGTTGATAACGGTTAAAAGGAGAATGTTATCATTCTTCTTTTTTATGAGGGAATGAAAGACGTTTTGTAACAGTAATATGAAAAAAGGGCTGACAAAAGTCAGCCCTTTTTTGTAATCGTAAAGTTTTCAACGAGTAAACGCCAATTTTGCGGGAATGGTAAACCAATCTTCCAATAACTAATACCACCGATGCCCTGTTCTTTCATTAAATTAAATTTACTTTGTACGGACCGTGAATCTTCAAACCAAACTTCGTGTTGTACGCCGTTTTCGTCAAAGTAATTGAAATGAGGAGCTTGAGCCGTGAAATCATAGCGGATAGGAACATTATATTTACGAGCTAGTGCAACAGCTGCAACAGAGCTGATTGCTTTTGCGGGTGGATTTCCTTGTTTGAACGGAAGTTTCCAATCGAAACCGTATAAATTTTGCCCCATCATAATTTTTTGTGGTGGCATTTGAGATTTCGCATATTGAAGTACTTCTTTCACAGGACCAATAGGAGAAATCGCCATCGGTGGCCCGCCTTGCCAACCCCAGTCGTATGTCATAATGACGACGAAATCAACAATTTGTCCTTGTGCTTTATAATCGTGAGCCTCAAAAAATTTCCCTTTTTGATTGGAACTTGTTTTCGGTACAAGCGTTGTACTTAATGTGTACCCGCTAGGTAAGCGTGTTTTCACATTTCGTAAAAAGCGATTGTATGCCTCGCGGTCTTCGGGTGCCACACTCTCGAAATCGAAATGAATGTCTCGCATGCCATATTTTTCAGCTGTTTGCAAAATGTTAGTAATAAACTTGTTTTGGATTGTTGCATCGCGTAAAATAACCGATGTCAGATCGGCACTGAAATTTCCATTTTCAATATTTGTAATAACGAGCATAGGGATGGTTTTACCTTGCGTTGCAATATTAGCGATTTTCGCTGTTTCCGTTGGTTCTTTTAAAGTGCCGTCTCTTTTTGCTTCAAAGCTGAAGTAGGCTAAATATGTTAAAAATGGATTAATAGCACGTGTAGCATTTACTAAACTTTCTTTTATCGGTATTGTTGAAGGCTGTAAATAAGCGATGGATTCTACTGCTCGTTTTGTACCTTTTGGTATATATAATTGTTGTCCGACATGGAGAATAGATTTTAATGAAAGATTATTAACTTTAGCTAAGCTAGCGAGAGGAACGTTATACGTTTGAGAAATTCGATATAAGCTGTCACCAGGCTGTACATAATAATTATTTCCTTTTGTATTAACGATAAGTGCCTGACCAACAACGAGTGTTTCAGCAGGATTTAGTCCATTGTCTTTTACAATTTCTTCAGGTGTAGATCCGTACTTTGATGCTAAACCATAAACACTATCACCGCTACGAACAGTTACAATTTGGATCATGCGTTTGCCCCTTTCGGTAAAAGATTCACTGTTTTTATTTTATTTTTGATTCCACTGTATTATGATTAAATGTATGCAAGGTAGCAGAAGTGAAAGAAGGCGAAGAGAAATGTTTGTAGCAGAATATGAAGTTGAAATCCGCTATGCGGAAACAGACCAGATGGGTGTTGTTTACCATTCAAACTATTTAGTGTGGCTGGAACTTGGGCGCACGAAACTTATACAAGAATTAGGATTTTCATATGTTGAAATGGAGAAAGAGGGAATTATTTCTCCTGTATTAGACTTGCAAATTTCATATCGTAAAGCGATGCGTTACGGAGAAAAAGCAATTGTGAAAACGTGGATTGATACTGTGAGCCCGCTTCGTGTTGTATATGGTTATGAAATATATAACGGTGATGGTGAGCTTTGCATTACTGCAAGTACAACAAATATTTGTGCGAAAAAAGAAGGGTTCCGCCCTGTATCATTTAAAAAATTATATCCTGAGTGGTATGCGAAATATGAGGAAATTAAAAAGAAATAAAAAAAGCGTGGCAGAAGCCACGCTTTTTTTATTTCTCATAATTAAATTGAGGGAAATCATCACCGTCGTTAAGTGTAACAGATAAATTATGTCCATCGAAGAACCACTCATCATCGCCTTCAATAAAGAAGTTAATACCTTCTTCTTGAGTTTGAACAGCAGGATGTGCAGGGTCATCTTTACGAATACCTAAAGAAAGTCCTTTTTGCACAGTACTGCAACCGCCGTATTGTACGAAAAGGCGTAGTGTTTCACCTGATTGTAAGTTTAATTCGTTTTTATACCATTGTGCTGCTTCTTTTGTTACGGAAAGATTCATGTATAGTTCCTCCAAATTATGTTGCTTTTTCTTTAGTATAAAAAATAACGCAAAAAGACGCTATTAATATGCTTCACGTTTTCTTTTTGCGTTATGTGGGTTACAACCTTATTTTTGCTTTTTTGAGAAGTTTGCTTTCGGTTCAGTTTTATTTATAATTCGTCCGATATTTGCACGGTGTTTATAAATAACCATACCTGCTAATAAACACATCGCAATAATGAAGATTTTATCCCCGCTAACAATGGATGTAATAACAGCAACGACAGCTGTTACCATAGAAGAAAGTGATACGTATCTTGTTGTAAATAAAAGGGTGAAAAATACAACAGCTAATATTGCAAAAACAACTGGTGAGTAGCATAATAGCACCCCGGCAGAAGTTGCAACTGCTTTACCACCACGGAATTTTGCAAAAATCGGATATACATGTCCAAGAACAGCTGCTAATCCGAACCATAGTGGGTGAATATCTAATCCGAAAATTATCGGTAGACCTGTTGCTAATGTCCCTTTTAAAATGTCAGCAATTGTAACGGTAAAACCTGCTTTTTTCCCTAATGTGCGGAATGTATTTGTTCCGCCTAAATTACCGCTTCCGTGCTCACGAATGTCGATTCCATAGCCGATTTTTCCAACGACTAATGCAAATGGAATCGAGCCAAGTAAGTAGGCAACGATAAATAAAAGATATGTAGTAACCATAAGTTCAGTCTCCTTTATTCAAATGTGTTGATAAAGGGTAAAAAGAGTTTTTCCCGTTTATTGTACCATACATTTGTAAAGAGCACATTTCTTTTTTGTAAATGAAAAATTCATTATTTCGTGAAAAAAAATTCACAGGAATGTTACATTTCTCACAGAAACAACAAGACTATATGTTGTAACATTTTAATCAAAAGATAACAACATATTGATGGAGGGTTATAAATGTTACAACGAAATACACGTGGAGAAGAATTAATGAAAGTGTTTGGGACAATTGTCCACGGCAATGAACAAGATTTAATGCAAGAGAATGCAAATGTAGATGGGCGCTCTCCGATGGGAGTAATGGGAACGTTCGCATCTGAGAGTGCAAAATATTATGCAGTTGAAAATTTATTGTCAGACCAAGTGAAAAAAGCGATAAATGAAAATATATTATATCCACATGATTTAGATTTTTATGCGACAGGAACGACGACTTGTTCGCAAATTCCGTTAGCACAAATGCTTGCTAATGGTTTTCATACTGGACATGGACATATGAGACAACCGCAAGACATTAAAAGTGCGTTGGCACTTTCGTCTATTATTTTTCAAGCGAATCAAAATATGCAGCACGGTGGTCAATCGTTTGCACTCTTTGATATTGATTTAGCTCCCTATGTGAGAAAAACCGTACTGAGACATAAAAAGCGACTACAATCATATCCGCTTACGAAAGAACAAATTGAGGAATTCGCATGGAAAGAAACAGAAAGCGATACGTATCAGGCGTGTGAAGCTTTCGTTCATAATTCAAATAGTATGCATAGTAGGGGCGGGGGACAAGTACCGTTTATTTCTATTAATTACGGAACAGACACATCGAGAGAGGGAAGGCTTTTAATTAAACAGCTGTTAAAAGCAACGCAAGCTGGACTTGGAAAAGGAGAAACACCGATTTTTCCTATTCAAATTTTTAAAATGAAAAAAGGTGTAAACTTTGAAGAATGTGATCCGAACTATGATTTGTTTGAATTAGCACTAGAGACGACAGCAGAGCGATTATTCCCTAATTTTTCATTTTTAGATGCGTCGTTTAATGCAGTGCACTATGATGGACGACCTGAAAGTGAAGTATGTTACATGGGATGTCGCACTCGTGTTATGTCTAATATACATGGAGAAGAAACAGCAATAGGAAGAGGTAATTTGTCGTTTACTTCTATTAATTTAGTGAAATTAGGGCTAATTAGTGGATCGAAAGAAGCGTTTTTTGAAGCGCTAAATTATTACTTGGATTTAGGAATTAAGCAATTATTAGAGAGATTCGCGTATCAATGTACGAAGCGAGCGAGAGATTTTCGATTTTTATATTCACAAGGTGTATGGCGTGGCGGAGAAACATTACAGCCTGAAGATTCTGTAGCACCTATTTTAAAGCAAGGGACGTTAAGTATTGGTTTTATCGGTCTTGCGGAATGTTTAGTGGCTTTAACAGGAAAGCATCAAGGGGAAGATGAAGAGTCATGGAAACTTGGATATGAAATTATTTCCTTTATGAGGGAGAGAATGGATAAGGCGACGGAAGAACATCAACTGAATTTCTCAATAATTGCAACTCCTGCAGAAGGTTTATCAGGGAAGTTTGTGAAAAAAGATAGAGAGGAATTTGGTGAGATTAGCGGTATAACGAACCATAATTACTATACGAATTCATTCCATATTCCAGTTTATTATAACATTCAAGCGATAAATAAAATCCGTTTAGAAGGACCTTTTCATGCTCTATGTAATGGGGGGCATATTACGTATATTGAATTAGACGGAGCAGCGATGCATAATCAAAAGGCGTTAAAACAAATTGTACAAGCGATGGCAGAGCATGGCGTTGGGTACGGTTCAATTAATCATCCTGTTGATCGTTGTACATGCTGCAGCTATCACGGAGTTATTGGAAATGAATGTCCAAGCTGCGGAAATGAAGACGAGACCAATATAGAAAGAATTCGCCGTATAACTGGCTATCTTGTGGGAGATATGTCGAAGTGGAATAGTGCGAAACGTAGCGAAGAGATGGATCGGGTGAAGCATAAATGAAAGTGATGAATATCATTCATGATAGTGTAGTAGATGGAGAAGGGTTGCGGACAGTCGTGTTTTTTGCGGGCTGTCCGCATCGTTGTTTCGGGTGTCATAACCCGAAATCTTGGAATATTTGCAATGGAACTGAAATGACGGTAGAAGAAGTTGTGAAAGAGATTGCAAGTAATCCATTAACTGATGTAACATTTTCAGGTGGAGATCCGTTTTTTCAAGCTGTTGAAGTGAAAAAAGTAGCAAAAGCCGTGAAAGATTTGAAAAAAAATCTATGGATGTATACAGGTTATACGTTAGAAGAGATACAGAGTTCTCAAAATAATGATATGATAGAGTTGTTACACTATGGGGATGTTTTAGTCGATGGAAGATTTGAAATCGAGAAAAGAGATTTAACACTTCCATTTCGCGGAAGCTCCAATCAACGTATTATTCGATTGAAAGAGTAAAAAGGCGGGATAGATTATATGAATAAAACAGTATTACTTGTTGAAGACGAAAGAAGATTACGTGAAATTGTTAGTGATTATTTTCGTAATGAAGGCTTTGAAGTGATTGAAGCAGAAGATGGAAAAAAAGCGCTAGAGTTATTTGCAGAGCATGAAATTGATTTAATTATGTTAGATATTATGTTACCAGAAATAGATGGATGGTCTGTTTGTAGACGAATTAGAAAAGAATCAGCAGTACCAATTATTATGCTAACAGCACGTTCGGATGAGGATGATACATTGCTAGGTTTCGAATTAGGTGCAGACGAGTATGTAACGAAACCATTTAGCCCGAAAGTGTTAGTAGCTCGCGCGAAGACGTTATTGAAACGTGCGGATGGTGCGGTAGGAGTAGCGGAAGAAAATGCTATGTCTTTAGCTGGAATAGAAGTGAATCGTCTATCTAGAACTGTTTTAGTAGATGGAGAAGAAATTATATTGACGCATAAAGAATTTGAACTTCTTGTTTATTTAATGGAGAACAAAGGAATTGTGTTGTCACGTCAACATTTATTAGATCAGTTATGGGGATATGATTACTACGGTGATGACCGAACGGTTGATACGCATATTAAAAAATTGCGAAATAAGCTAGGAGATAAAGCGAAGCATATCGGTACTGTTATTCGAGTTGGTTATAAATTCGAAGAATAATCTGGAATGACTTGTGCACTTTAGCCTGGGAATTTAGCAATTTTATATCCTCTTTTTGAAGGTAGAATGTTCAAAAAATAATTTTCTTGTCTACAATGGTAGATAGGAGTATTTTTTTAATTGGATTTCACGATGAGTTCACAAGAAGGACACAAAACGTGACTATACTGAAAATACGAATTCACCAGAGAGGGGAAATAAAAATGGGATATTACGACGGACCAAATTTGAATGAAGAGCATAGTGAAACGAGAGAAGTGAAAAAATCAGGAAGTAAAAAAGGTTATTTCTTCACAGGTTTAGTGGGAGCTGTAGTCGGGGCGGTTTCGATTAGTTTTGCAGCACCTTATATGCCATGGGTGCAAAATAATGGAGCGGCAGTTTCATCATTCAATTCTAATAAACAAGTAGAAGGTACTGTAGTTCCTGTTGTCAATAAATCAAAAAACGAAACTGATTTGCCAGGTATGGTTGAAGGTGCGAAAGATGTTGTTGTAGGTGTTATTAATATGCAACAAAGTGTCGATCCATTTGCAATGCAACCGACAGGTCAAGAACAACAAGCTGGTTCAGGATCAGGTGTTATTTATAAAAAAGCAGGAAATAAAGCATATATCGTAACGAACAACCACGTAGTAGATGGAGCGAATAAACTTGCTGTGAAACTAAGTGATGGAAAGCAAGTTGATGCAAAACTAGTTGGTAAGGATCCTTGGTTAGACTTAGCTGTTGTTGAAATTGACGGATCTAATGTAAATAAAGTTGCAAGTCTAGGTGATTCCAGTAAACTTCGTGCTGGTGAAAAAGCGATTGCAATTGGAAACCCACTTGGATTTGATGGCAGTGTAACGGAAGGTATAATCAGTAGTAAAGAACGCGAAATTCCAGTTGATATTGATGGGGACAAACGCCCAGATTGGCAAGCACAAGTTATTCAAACAGATGCAGCGATTAACCCTGGTAATAGTGGTGGTGCATTATTTAACCAAAACGGTGAAGTAATCGGTATTAATTCGAGTAAAATTGCGCAGCAAGAAGTTGAAGGAATCGGATTTGCAATTCCGATTAATATTGCAAAACCAGTCATCGAATCGCTTGAAAAAGATGGAGTAGTGAAACGTCCAGCGCTTGGAGTAGGTGTCGTTTCATTAGAAGATGTGCAAACTTATGCAGTAAATCAGCTGAAAGTGCCAAAAGAAGTAACAAATGGCGTTGTATTAGGTAAAATCTATCCAATATCACCGGCAGAAAAAGCAGGTTTAGAGCAATATGATCTTGTAGTAGCATTAGATAATCAAAAGGTAGAGAATGCTCTTCAATTCCGTAAATATTTATATGAAAAGAAAAAAGTTGGCGAGAAAGTAGAAGTTACATTCTATCGCAATGGTCAAAAAATGACGAAATCAGCTACGTTAGCAGATAATTCAGCTACTAAGAATCAATAATCGGAATAAAAGAAAGTCTCTTTCATGTTGAAAGAGACTTTCTTTATCGGATATACTAAAGGAATAGGAGGGACTAATTATGACAATTGAAAACCCAACTCGTACGGAAATTGGTGAAGTATTGAAGAAAAGTAAAACGATTGCGGTTGTTGGATTATCAGATAAACCAGAACGTACATCGTATATGGTTTCAAAAGCGATGCAAGATGCAGGGTACCGCATTATACCGGTAAATCCAACAGTTGATGAAGTACTTGGAGAAAAGGCAGTTCCTTCACTGGCGGATATTAAAGAACATGTTGATATCGTAAACGTATTCCGCCGTTCAGAATTTTTAATGGGTGTTGCGAAAGAGTTTGTAGAGATTGATGCAGATGTTTTTTGGGCACAACTAGGAGTACAAGATGAAGATACGTATAAACTTTTAAAAGAAAAAGACTATACTGTAATAATGGACCGTTGTATTAAAGTAGAACATGCGATGACAAAATAGTATAGATTTTAAAGATAGAAAGATTGATTCAGCCCTCGTTATAGATAAGTAGGGCCGATGAACGAGGTGTTCATCATGAGATTTTTTAAAGGCTGTTTTTGGGGATTGTTACTTGTTATCCCGTTTTGGATATTGATCATTTGGATCATGATAAAGGTTTGGAATGTGTAATCTTGGAATACATATCCATTTCTCGTTGACAAACGATTATTTTTCTGAAATAGTAGCCTAGAGGAATCCTTGTGAAAAAACAAGGATTTTTCTATTGAAAATGGTATATAAAAGAGATAAGATAACTTGCCAAAACTATAGTCGAGGCGTTATTCTATAATAGAAACATATGTTCTGATTTGATTAGGAAAGGGGCAAGGAGTTTGGCGAAGCATCAGTTCCAATACAATGAAGATGCAATTCAAGTGTTAGAAGGACTTGAAGCCGTTCGAAAACGCCCGGGTATGTATATCGGGAGTACGGATAGCCGTGGATTGCATCATTTAGTATATGAAATAGTAGATAACTCCGTTGACGAAGCGTTAGCGGGATTTGGCGACGAAATTTCTGTCGTAATACATAAAGATAATAGTATTAGCGTTATTGATAAAGGGCGAGGAATGCCTACGGGAATGCATAAACTTGGGAAACCTACACCTGAAGTTATTTTAACTGTACTTCATGCAGGTGGTAAGTTTGGTCAAGGTGGCTATAAAACGAGTGGTGGTTTACATGGTGTTGGGGCATCAGTTGTAAACGCCTTGTCAGAATGGTTAGTAGTAACAATTAAACGTGATGGTAACATTTATGAACAACGCTTTGAAAATGGTGGCGTTCCTGCAACGACGTTAGAGAAAATCGGGAAAACAAAAGAGTCTGGTACGACAATGCACTTCAAACCAGATACAACGATTTTCAGTACGACAAATTACAATTATGAAACATTATGTGAGAGATTACGTGAATCTGCATTCTTATTAAAAGGAATGAAAATCTCGATAAAAGACGAACGTAATGATTTAGAAGATATATTTCATTATGAAACAGGAATTGAAGCTTTCGTTTCATACTTAAACGAAGAAAAAGATTCAATTCATCCAGTTGTATATTTCACTGGTGAACAAAATGGGATTGAAGCAGAACTAGCATTCCAGTTTAATGATGGTTACTCAGAAAATATTCTTTCGTTTGTAAACAACGTACGTACAAAAGATGGTGGAACACACGAAGCTGGATTTAAAACAGCGATGACACGTGTGTTTAATGAGTATGCTCGTAAAGTTTCATTATTAAAAGAAAAAGATAAAAACTTAGAAGGTACAGATATTCGTGAAGGTGTAGCGGCTATCGTTTCTGTACGTGTACCAGAAGAAGTACTGCAGTTTGAAGGACAAACGAAAGGGAAACTTGGTACAAGTGAAGCTCGTTCTTCTATTGATGCAATTGTATCAGAGCATTTAGCTTACTTTTTAGAAGAAAACCCGGATGTAGCTACACTTCTTGTAAGAAAGGCAGTTAAAGCAGCGCAAGCACGTGAGGCTGCTCGTAAAGCGAGAGAAGAAGCACGTAGTGGTAAGAAAAAGAAAAAATCAGAAGGTACTTTAAGCGGGAAGTTAACACCTGCACAATCACGTAACCCTCAAAAAAACGAATTGTATTTAGTAGAGGGTGACTCGGCCGGCGGTTCAGCAAAGCAAGGGCGAGATCGTCGTTTTCAAGCGGTACTACCGTTGCGTGGTAAAGTAATTAACACGGAGAAAGCAAAGCTTGCTGATATTTTTAAGAATGAAGAGATTAATACAATTATTTATGCAATTGGCGGCGGAGTAGGAAATGAATTCGCTGTTGAAGATATTAACTACGATAAAGTTGTTATTATGACCGATGCAGATACGGATGGAGCTCATATTCAAGTATTGTTATTAACTTTCTTCTACAGATATATGAAACCACTTATCGAAGCTGGTAAAGTATTTATTGCACTTCCACCTTTATATAAAGTAAGTAAAGGGAAAGGGAAAAGTGAAGTAATTGAATATGCATGGTCTGATGAAGAATTAGATGGTGTAACGAAAAAGGTCGGTAAAGGTTATATGTTGCAGCGCTATAAAGGACTTGGTGAAATGAATGCAGATCAGTTATGGGAAACGACGATGAACCCTGAAACGCGTACATTAATCCGAGTGAAAATTGATGATGCAGCAAGAGCAGAGCGCCGCGTTACGACATTAATGGGTGATAAAGTAGAACCGCGCCGTAAATGGATTGAGCGTAATGTACAATTTGGTATGCAAGAAGAAGGAAATATTTTAGAAAACGAAATGATTATGGAGACGGAGGTGGAATAACATGCAGGCAGAGAAGTTTCATGACCTCCCGCTTGAAGACGTGTTAGGTGACCGCTTTGCACGTTATAGTAAATATATAATCCAAGACCGCGCGCTTCCAGATGCGCGTGACGGTTTAAAGCCAGTACAAAGACGTATATTATATTCTATGTATGTAGAAGGAAACGTACATGATAAAGCGTTTCGTAAATCAGCTAAAACAGTTGGTAACGTTATTGGTAATTACCATCCACATGGTGATTCCTCTGTATATGAGGCGATGGTACGTTTAAGCCAAACTTGGAAAGTACGTAATGTTTTAGTTGAAATGCATGGTAATAATGGTAGTGTTGATGGTGATCCAGCAGCGGCAATGCGTTATACAGAAGCCCGTTTATCACCAATCGCATCAGAGTTATTACGTGATCTCGATAAAGAAACAGTAGAATTCGTTTCAAACTTTGATGATACGAGTGAAGAACCAGTTGTATTACCTGCAATGTTCCCGAACTTATTAGTGAACGGTTCTACAGGGATTTCTGCTGGTTATGCAACAGAAATTCCACCGCATCATCTTGGAGAAGTAATTGATGCTACAATGATGCGTATCGATCAACCGAATAGTTCTGTGGATGACTTGTTAGCGGTTATTAAAGGACCAGATTTCCCTACAGGTGGTATTATTCAAGGGATAGATGGCATTAAAAAAGCATATGAAACAGGTAAAGGTAAAATTATTATTCGCGGAAAAGCAGAGGTTGAAACGATTCGTGGTGGAAAGCAACAAATCGTTATTACAGAAATTCCGTATGAAGTAAATAAAGCGAACCTTGTTAAAAAAATGGATGAATTACGTCTAGATAAAAAATTAGATGGCATTGCTGAAGTGCGTGATGAAACAGATCGTACAGGTCTCCGCATCGTTGTAGAATTAAAAAAAGAAGCAAATGCTGAAGGTATTTTAAACTATTTATATAAAAATACAGATTTACAAATTCCATATAACTTTAATATGGTAGCGATAAATAATCGTCGTCCAACACTTATGACATTACCTAAAATTTTGGATGCGTATATTGGCCATCAAAAAGAAGTTGTTACGAGACGCTCACAATATGAATTAAGAAAAGCAGAAAATCGCCAACATATTGTAGAAGGTTTAAAGAAAGCATTATCAATTTTAGATGAAGTGATTGAAACGATTCGAGGGTCTAAAGATAAACGTAATGCGAAAGATAATTTAAGCGCACGATTTGGATTTACAGAAGCTCAGTCAGAAGCAATTGTTTCACTGCAACTATATCGTTTAACGAATACGGATATTACAGCGCTAGAGCAAGAAGCAGCTGAACTTAATAAGAAAATTATAGAGTTACAGGCGATTTTACAAAGTGAAAAAAGACTTCTTCAAGTTATTAAAACAGATTTGAAGAGAGTAAAGAAAACATATAGTGATGATCGTCGTGCGATAATTGAAGAGGAAATTGAAGAAATTAAAATCGATGTGGAAGTTATGATTCCGCAAGAAGATGTCATCGTTACTGTAACGAAAGAAGGATATGTGAAACGAACTGGTTGGCGTTCGCATAATGCATCGAACGGGAAAGACTTCGGTATGAAAGAGGGTGACATCTTACTTGAGCGTTTCGATACCAACACGACAGAAACCGTTCTTTTATTTACGAACAAAGGAAATTATATTTATCTTCCTGTATATGAAATGCCGGAAATTCGTTGGAAAGATTTAGGTCAGCACGTTGCAAATATTGTTTCACTTGACCGAGATGAAACAATTATTTGGGCAACTGTCATACCGAACTTTGAGGAAGAAAAACGATTTATCGTATTTGTAACGCGGAATGGTATGATTAAGAAGACGGAATTAAATCAATATAAAGTTCAGCGCTATTCAAGGGCATTCGTTGCTGTAAACTTGAAAAAAGATGATGAAGTTGTTGATATATTTGCGACAGATGGAACGAGTGATATCGTTCTTGCGACACATGGTGCATATGCACTGATTTTCCATGAAGATGAAGTAAGTCCAGTTGGTGTAAGAGCTGCTGGTGTAAAAGCGATTAATTTAAAAGAAGATGACTATGTCGCTTCTGGTAAACCGTTAAATGGTGACAAAGATCAACTTATTCTCGTAACGCAACGCGGTGCTATAAAGCGTTTAAAAGCATCAGAAATTGAAAAGTCAACGAGAGCGAAGCGAGGTCTTGTTATTTTCAAAGAGTTAAAACGTAATCCATACCGTATTGTAGGTATTGAAATTGTACGAGACGATGAACTAGTTTACATGAAGACAGAGAAAAATATTGTAGAAGAGGTTGATCCGAAAGCGTATCGAAACAAAGACCGGTATAGTAATGGTAGTTTAGTACTAGATGTTAATGATACTGGTGAAGTAGTAGAAACGTGGACGAAGAAAAGACCGGAATAAAGGAAGCATCTTGCTATGAATAATAGCGAGATGCTTTTTTCTAAGCGAATTATTATGTATATGAAAATAATCTTGTTATAATAGTGAAATGAAATCGTTCTCATAAAGTGAAACTTTAATCAGTGAGGGGCTTTATTCCCTACTGATTATTAGTTGAACTAATCGGGCTTTTACGGACAGTAAGGCCCTCACCTAACTTTTTAGTTTTCGCTGAATTTTGAGGAGGGATCTTACTGTCCGTTAGTGCGGGATAATTGGAGGGGCAACATGAAAAAAATAGGTGTAGGGATTGTAGGATTTGGATTTTCTAGTACAACATTTCACATCCCGCTATTACAAACGATAGAAGAATATGATATTCGAGCTATTTTATCTTCAAAAGAAGAAGTAGTGAAACAAACTTTACCAAATGCTGCTGTTGTTGACACAATTGATGAATTAGTAAAGCGATCTGATATTGAACTAGTTGTCATTACTTCACCGAATACAACTCATTTTCCATATGTAAAAGAAGCGATTTTACATGGTAAGCATGTTGTAGTGGAAAAACCATTTGTTGTTTCAATTGAAGAAGGGGAAGAACTTATCTCATTAGCAAAGCAGCATAATGTGATGTTAAGTGTATATCATAATCGTCGTTTTGATAATGATTTCCTAACAATTAAGAAATTGTTAGAAGAAAATAGAATAGGAAATGTATACGCATATGAAGCGCATTTTGATCGTTTCCGTCCACATGTACGCGATCGATGGAGAGAAAAGAATTTACCAGGTTCAGGTATATTATATGATTTAGGATCGCATTTAATTGACCAAGCGCTATCATTATTCGGAAAACCAGATGCGATAAGTGCAGATGTAATAAAACAAAGGCCAGGTGCGGAGATTGATGACTATTTCCACGTAGTACTTCATTATGGAGTTAAGCGTGTCATTTTACGTAGTAGCAGTTACGTGAAACAAGCAGGACCGCATTTTACATTACATGGGGACAAAGGTTCTATCGTGAAATACGGTATGGATTCGCAGGAAGAACAATTAAAAAATGGAATGAAGCCAGGCGATATAGGTTATGGGGTAGATGCTGAAGAGAATTTTGCTACTTTAGAAACAGAAGAAACTTTAAATCGTATTTCAACAGAAGTCGGTTGCTATGACATGTACTATAAAGGTGTAAGAGATAGTATATTAAATGGTGAGAAACTACCTGTAACAGCGCAAGATGGTTTAAATGTTATTAAACTAATTCAATTAGCGGTTGAAAGTAGTGAAACGGGTAGAGTCATTTCGGTAAAATAAAAAAGACACGAATTTCGTGTCTTTTTTATTTTGTTGGAACAGAAAGGCCGTAAAAGAACATCGTAACGATATCTTGTATATGTTTTTCTCGATCTCCTTCAAGAAGCTGTGCCCCGAAATCATCACCTAACTTAGTAAACATTTGAATGTAAAGTAACATCATTTCTTTCGTAAGGTGTGGATTAATTTCGTTTTTACGCTGAGCTCGTTCTAATATTTCTAAATACCAGGGAAGGATTTTTTCATTTTGATAACTATAAATAAACTTACGGAGTTCTTCGTCCCTTTGCATCATTTGTAGTAACATATCAGGTTGAAATAACCCGCCAGTATTCATTTTTCTTACAATCATTTTTTGCATCATATCATGAAAAGGTAATTTTTCTTCTGCAAGCCCTTTATAATATTGAAATTCAGATATGATAAATTCTTGTATAAGCTCCCTAAATAACGCATCTTTACTTCCGAAATGATTATAAATTGTAACTTGAGAAACGTTTGCTTCTTTTGCAATATGTTCTATTTTTACTTCATTAAATCCACGTTCTGAAAATAATACGAAGGCCGCCTCTTTAATGGCGCGTTTTTTCTTTTCTTTCACTTTTTCAAAGCCGTTCAATGTAATCACCTCACTTAAAATATACAAGAAAAAATAATGGAAAACAATATTTTTGAAATATGGACTAATAAATATTTCAAAAAGTTGTTGCGAATATGAAAGATGAGGAGTACAATAATTTTGAAATATCATATATTAAATATTTCAAAAAATGAGGTGGACTTATGATTTCAGTTCAAGATGTTACAAAACAGTTTTCGAATGGAAAAGGTTTGTTTCATATTACATTTGATGTAAAAGAGGGAGAAGTATTTGGTTATTTAGGACCGAATGGTGCCGGGAAATCAACGACGATTCGTAATTTAATGGGATTTATAAAACCGACAGCTGGTAAAGCGACAATTTTTGGATTAGATTGTTGGAATGAAGCAGCGAAAATTCAAAGGGAAGTTGGTTATTTACCGGGTGAAATTTCTTTTATTGAAGGAATGAACGGATTAGAGTTTTTAAAATTAATGCAAGGAATGCGTGGATTAAAGGATACGAAAAGACGAGATGAACTGATAGATCGTCTGCAATTTGATGTGAAAACACCGATTCGCAAAATGTCTAAAGGAATGAAGCAAAAAGTAGGGATAGTCGCTGCATTTATGCACGATCCAGAGGTGTTAATTTTAGATGAACCAACATCTGGACTTGATCCACTGATGCAGCAAGTATTTATAGAACTAATAGTAGAGGAAAAACAAAGAGGAAAAACGATTCTTATGTCTTCACATATTTTTACTGAAATTGAGAGAACTTGTGACAGAGTAGCTATTATTAAAGATGGTCGACTCGTAACAGTTGAAAATATTCATGATTTACAAAGTATGAGACGACAGGTAATAGATGTAACTGTATCATCGCAAGAAGAAATTGAATCTCTTACAAAGTGTAATTTGCAATTTGAAGCGGTAAAAGGCAGAGAGGCATCTATTATTGTACAAGGAAACTATCAAACTGTTTTACAAACACTTTCAAACTATAATGTAACGGCACTTCAAACGAGAGCGATGGATTTAGAACATTTATTTATGCATTATTACGATAAGAAAGAAGGGGTAACGCATGAATAAGCAATTGTTTTTAGCTAGTTTGAAAGAAACACAAAAAAGTATTTTTAGTTATGCGATTGGTGCGGCTCTCTATTTATGGTTATTAATTTGGATATTCCCATCAATGGTATCAGCGAAAGGGTTAAATGAATTAATAAGTGCTATGCCTGATAGTGTGAAAAAAATTGTTGGTATGGAAAGTCCGATTCAAAACGTAATGGATTTTTTAGCTGGTGAGTATTACAGTCTATTGTTTATTATCATTTTAACAATTTTTTGCGTAACAGTTGCGACACATTTAATTGCGCGTCATGTAGATAAAGGAGCGATGGCATACTTGCTAGCAACGCCTGTATCCAGAGTGAAAATTGCCATTACGCAAGCTACTGTTCTCATATTGGGGCTACTTATCATTGTAATTGTCACGTATGTAGCGGGTATAGCAGGAGCAGAATGGTTTTTAAAAGATAATAATTTAAATAAAGAATTATTTTTGAAGATTAATGTAGTCGGAGGGCTCATATTTTTAGTAGTTAGTGCCTATTCATTCTTCTTTTCTTGTGTATGTAATGATGAAAGAAAGGCACTTAGTTATTCAGCAAGTTTAACTATATTATTTTTCGTACTAGATATGGTAGGGAAATTAAGTGATAAGTTAGAGTGGATGAAAAGCCTATCTTTATTTACGCTGTTTCGTCCGAAAGAAATTGCTGAAGGAACATATAATATATGGCCGGTAAGTTTAGGTTTAACCGTTGGGGCAGTTTGCATCTTTTTGTTAGCAATAGTTATGTTTAGAAAGAGAGATTTACCGTTATAAAGTAGAAAGTCCACTGTGAAAGTGGACTTTTTTGTTTGTAAATTTGAACCGATATGTTTATTGTGCCACCATAAAAAGGATATTTGTCTTTTTATTTACAAATATATTCAAAAAAATGAACCTTTTTATAGGCTACGCAGTCTAATACGTGTAAAGTTAAATTTGAAGTGAGGATGAAACAGGAGGAGCAATTGTGAAAGTAATCCCTTTATATAAAATGATTGTAAAAGAAGAAACGGATGTTTCCTTAGCGAAAAAAGGTGATCATGAAGCCTTTATGGCACTTATACATACGGAGAAAGTGAAGATGTATCGCATTGCAAAGGCGATGTTACATGATGAGACAAACATAGAGGATGCGATACAGACAACAATTTTAAAAGCTTATGAAAATATAAAAAAACTAAAAAAAGAAGCGTTTTTTCAAACTTGGTTAATTCGAATTTTAATAAACGAGTGTAACAATATAATTAAGTCATATAAAAAACTAATTATAATCGAGGATCATGATAGTAGTATGGTAGCGTTCGACCGATATAAAGATATTGATCTTTGTAATGCTATTCAGTCTTTAACGGAAGAATTAAGAGCTGTAACTGTACTTTATTATTATGAAGATATGAATCAAGAGAGTATTGCGTCCCTTTTAGAAATTCCAAAAGGGACGGTTAAGTCAAGGTTGTCACGTGCAAGGGAACTATTAGAAGAGCGATTAAAGATGGAATAGGGGGTGTATAGAATGGATAGTGAAAAATCATTTGATGAGAAATTAAAAAAGAGAATAAAAGATGAAAATGTTATTTTACCGCCAAAGTTAAATGGAAAGATTAATGATACACTGCATAATCTTCCAGTAAAAAAGAAGAGTTACAGAGTTCATATGATGGTAATTAGTGCCGCGGTTCTAGCGCTTTCTATTGTTTTTATGTCTGAATTTTCTATACAAAGCTTTGCACAAAATGGTGGAGTATTTGAATATATGGAGAAAAAGGCGTTTTCTGATTATGAAAATGAAGAAGAAATAAAATTGAATGTAAATTATCCAGATAAGGAAAAAATTCATATAAAGATGTTGGATTCAATTGATCATTTTAAAAATATTTCAGGACAATTTGAGGAATATTCTAGCTCTACAAGAATGGCTACAACATACAAGTATGCGATTGATACGGAGAAACAAAGAGGCATTACATCTCAAGAAGATAAACGATTGAAAAAAAGAACGATTATATATAACGAGGGTAGAAAAAAAGAGTTTGATGATGAGAACTATACATATAAAGAGACAAAATGGAGCCCAGAGGAAAGAAATAATGAACTCTTAAAACTAAATCCTACGGAAAGATTGTTGAGAAAATCAGGTGAGAGGAAACGGTATGATGACGAATATGTGGGATTGGCTAAGCATAGTATTCAATCAGAATTCGCAGATTTGTTAATTCGATATAAAGATTGGAATTACAAAGAAACGAAATATCTAGGACTCGATTGTTACAAAATTGAAGGGGTAATTAATATAGAGATGCCTATTAGCGCCTCTGAAGATGTAAGAGGGAAATTTGAAATGGTTGTGGAGAAAAACACAGGGGTTATGTTAAAGTTTCTTAGTTTTCATGAAGGTATGATTCAATATTCAGTTACTACCGAATGGATACAAATAGATAAAGGGCTGAAAGAAAGTATGTTTCAAAAGGATAGCACGAAATATGAAAAAATGAAAAATATATTGGATGAATAGAAACAGGAGGAGAATAAATGGGGAATCATTCGTCTTCAAGAGAAGAGAAAAATAAGCGGAAATATAAAAAGACAACGATAATAAGTTTACTACTAGGAGTATTACTATTTGGCGGGGTTGGATATGGCACCTATGTATATATGAAAACTTCTAATCTTGTACAAAAATCTAATTTGAATTTAGCGCGTGGTGAAAAATCAAATTTACGTGAGAAAGCAGTAAAACCAATTGCAAACAATGTTTCACTTTTAATTATGGGCATTGATGAAAATCAAGAACGTCAAAAGGAGTATAGTGGTGCATTTCATACAGATGCGTTATTGCTGGCAACTTTTAATAAAGATGATAAGACAGTGAAATTAACAAGTATACCACGTGATACGTATACATATGTCCCGATTGAAAAGAAAAAGGATAAAATAACGCATGCATATGGAAGAGGGTTTGTTAAAAATGGTAAAGATGGAGGGCCACAAGCATCTGTTGAAGCAGTAGAAAAATTGTTACAAGTCCCCGTTGATTATTTTGTGAAGTTTAATTTTAGCTCATTTATTAAAATTGTTGATGGATTAGATGGTATTGAAATAGATGTCCCAGTTGAATTTACAGAACAAAATAGTAAAGATGAACCTAATGCGATTCATTTGAAAAAAGGACTACAAAAATTAACAGGAGAAGAAGCACTTGCATTGGCAAGAACGCGTCATATTGACAGTGATGCAATGAGAGGACAACGTCAACAACTTGTTATTGAAGCGATGTTAAGTAAATTAAAAAGTATAGGTTCAATTACAAAGCTAGAGAAAATGGTTGAGGCGGTTGATGGTGATTTTAAAACAAATTTAGCAATGGATGATATTTTATCTTTTTATAAATATGGTTTAAATGGTTCAGTTGAAAAGACTCAATTAGCTGGTGATGATCTATATTTACCTAATGGCCCAAATGGACAACGTGTCTATTACTATAATCCTAATAAAAAAGACCTACAAAGTTTGAGTGATACTCTTAGAACACATCTAGGATTAAGTGCGAAGCAGATTGAGGAGAATTAAAGCAGACGAAATGTCTGCTTTTTTATTAGCATCTACTCTATCTGCAATGAATGTTATCTCATTAGAAGGGTTAGCGCTACTACTTGGGGGAGATCGTTTCATGTCAGAAGCACGTGCTATCGTTAATTTAATTGGTAACGGTATTGCGACTGTAGTTGTTGCAAAAAAGTGAAAATGAGTTTGATGATGAGAAGTATAAGAGAGTGGTAGAGGAAATGAAAAGAGAAAAAATTGCCGGGTAAAAAAAGTCAGTTTAGCTGACTTTTTTATTTTTGTAGAAAAGATGTTTTTAGATATATGCATTATTTATTAGCAATAATTAACAAGTATTCAAGCGGTAAATGAGATGAAAGTGATTAAATCAACGAATGTGTATAAAGGAGAAATAAGGTTTGAACAACGTATGGCATTTTTATGAATATTACTGTAAAAAAATAATTTTTTAAAAATTTTCAATAATAATACTTTACAAAAATTAAAAAATTAGTAGAATAAGAATTAGTAAGAATCGTCTGATAAATATATAAAGAAAAACAGAATTATCAGAAAATTCTTTAATAGCTATCGTTAAGAATTAGGGAGGGTACAAAATGAAAAAGAAACAAATGAAAAAACTAACAGCAGTTGTAGCACCGGTTTTAGCAATGAGCATGGCGTTAACAGCATGTTCTACATCAGGTGGAGATAAGAAGACAAGCACAGATTCTAGCTCTAGTGGAGATAGTAAATCAGAAGGAAAACTAGCAGCGAAACAAGTGCTAAATCGTACAGTAACGCAAGAGATTCCAACGATGGATTCTTCAAAATCAACAGATACAGTATCTTCACAAATGCTAGGGAATACAATGGAAGGGTTATATCGTCTTGATAAAGATAATAAGCCTATTCCAGCTGCTGCAGAATCTAGTACGAAAAGTGAAGATGGTAAAAAATATACATTTAAACTACGTAAAGATGCAAAATGGTCAAATGGTGATCCAGTAACTGCGAAAGATTTCGTATATGCTTGGCAACGTCTATTAGATCCAAAAACAGCTGCTGAGTATGCATTTATCGCATTCCCGATTAAAAATGCAGAAGTGGTTAATAAAGGAGAAAAACCTGTAACTGAATTAGGAGTGAAAGCGGTAGATGATCTTACGCTTGAAGTTGAATTAGAGCAAGCGGTGCCGTACTTCTTAAACTTAGTAGCATTCCCATCATACTATCCATTAAACGAAAAGTTCGTAAAAGAAAAAGGCGAGAAATTCGGTTTAGAGTCTGATACAACAGTTTATAATGGACCATTTGTTCTTAAAGATTGGAAGCATGAACAAGGATGGCAATTAAAGAAAAATGATCAATATTGGGATAAAAAGACTGTAAAACTTGAAGAAGTTAACTTCAGTGTTGTTAAAGAGGCTGCGACTTTAGTCAATTTATATGACAGCGGTCAAGTTGACTTTGCATTATTAAATGGAGAGTTCGTTGATAAATACAGAAGTAAGAAAGGTGAATTCGGAACATATTCACAAGTGAGTACGTATTTCATTCGTATGAACCAAAAACGTGATGGACAAGATACACCATTAAAGAGTAAAAAATTACGTGAAGCAATTGCGCTATCAGTTGATAAAAAGAATTTAGCAAACGTAATTTTAAATGATGGATCAAAAGAAGCGGACTTCTTAGTGCCAAAAGGTTTAGCAACTGGACCGGACGGTAAAGATTTCCAAGAAACGTTTAAAAATGGTTTAAAACCAAATGCTAAAAAAGCTGCTGCAGCTTGGGAAGAAGCGAAAAAAGAGCTAGGTAAAGACCAAGTTACAATTGAATTCTTAAACTATGATACTGGTAATGCGAAAAAAGTTGGAGAATATATTAAGGACCAGATTGAGAAAAACTTAAAAGGTGTAACAGTTAATATTAAACTTCAACCATTTAAGCAAAAACTAAAATTAGAAACTGAGCAACAATATGATATTTCGTATGGCGGATGGAATCCAGATTATGCAGATCCAATGACGTTCTTAGATATGTTTGAGACTGGACATTCTCATAACCAAATGAGCTTCTCTGACCCTAAATATGACGGCATGGTGAAAAAAGCTGGAACGGAATTAATGAGCGATGCGAAGAAACGTTGGGAAGAGTTAGGAAAAGCTGAAAAAACGTTACTTGAAGAAGATGTAGCGATTGTACCTTTATATCAACGTGGAGATTCTTATGTTTTACAACCAAATGTAAAAGGTGTAGTAAAACATAATATTAGTCCAGAATTCAGCTTTAAATGGGCATATGTAACTGAAAAATAAAAGAGTTGAAAAAGCATTTCAAAGTAGCTTAGCTATCTTGAAATGCTTTTTTGTATTTTGGAAATTAAAATGTAAATTTGTAGTATAGCAAAATAGAGAAGAATAAGGAGTAAAGTATGCACATATGGTAGATGGGGGATAAATCATACTAAATTACGAAGGTTAAAATCAGAATATTTAAAATAAAACTATTTACAAATGTGAAAAAAAGAGTAGAATAACATTAGTTGTAATTTTCTGAAAAATATTTAACAAGGAATCTCTCGAGGGTGGTAATGTACATATAATTAGGGAGGGTTAAAAAGATGAAGAGAAAAAAAATGAAAAAATTAACAGCAGTTGTAGTGCCAGTTTTAGCGATGAGTGTTGCATTGACAGCGTGCTCTAGTTCAGGTGGGGAAAAGAAAACGACTACTACATCTAATAGTGGGGAAGAAAAAACATCTGATATTAAATATGCAGCGAAGCAAGTGTTAAATCGTACGGAAAATCAAGAAATTCCGACGATGGATACTTCTAAATCTACTGATACGTTAGGGGCACAAATTTTAGGGAACACGATGGAAGGCCTATATCGTCTTGATAAAGATAATAAGCCAATTCCTGCTGCGGCAGAATCTAGTACGAAAAGTGAAGATGGTAAAAAGTATACGTTTAAACTGCGAAAAGATGCAAAATGGTCGAATGGTGATCCTGTAACAGCGAAAGATTTCGTTTTCGCATGGCAGCGCTTACTTGATAAAAACACAGCTGCAGAATATGCATTTATTGCTTACTATATTAAAAATGCAGAAGCGATTAATAAAGGAGAAAAACCTATAACTGAATTAGGAGCGAAGGCGGTAGATGATTACACGCTAGAAGTAGAATTAGAAAAACCGGTACCGTATTTCTTAAATTTATTAGCATTCCCATCATACTATCCATTAAATGAAAAATTCGTAAAAGAAAAAGGCGATAAGTACGGCTTAGAAGCAGATACAACTGTATATAACGGGCCATTTGTTATGTCTTCATGGAAACATGAACAAGGTTGGCAGCTGAAGAAAAATGATAAGTACTGGGATAAAAAGACTGTGAAATTAGAAGAAATTAATTATAGTGTTGTAAAAGAAGTAGCTACAAAAGTAAATTTATATGATACAGGATCAATTGACTTTACATTACTATCAGGAGAATTTGTAGATAAATATAAATCGAATAAAGATGAGTATGGTGAGTATGCAGAATCAAGTACATTCTTCTTACGTTTAAATCAAAAACGTAACGGACAAGATACACCATTAAAGAGCAAAAAGCTTCGTGAAGCAATTGCATTATCAGTTGATAAAAAAGGATTGGCGAATGTCATTTTAAATAATGGATCAAAAGCAACAGACCAATTAGTTCCGAAAGGACTTGCGACAGGACCAGATGGAAAAGATTATCAAGATACATTTAAAAATGGTCTGAAATATGATCCGAAAAAAGGCGCAGCTGCTTGGGAAGAAGCGAAAAAAGAACTTGGAAAAGACCAAGTTACAATTGAATTACTAAGCTATGATGATGGAACTGCGAAAAAGATTGCTGATTATGTTAAAGATCAAATTGAGAAAAATTTAAAAGGTGTAACGATTAATACGAAAATTCAGCCGTTCAAACAAAAATTAAAATTAGAGACTGCACAAGATTATGAAATCTCTTATGCAGGCTGGAGTCCAGATTATGCGGATCCAATGACATTTATTGATATGTTTGAATCGAAGAGCCCGTACAACCAAATGAGTTATTCAAATCCAAAATACGATGAAATGGTAGGAAAAGCAGGTAATGAATTAATGGGTGATGCGAAAAAACGCTGGGAAACGTTAGGAAAAGCTGAAAAATTATTCCTTGAAGAAGATGCAGGATTAGTTCCTTTATATCAAACAGGAAGATCGTACGTAATGAAGCCAAATGTAAAAGGAATTGTGAAACATAACATCAGTCCAGAATATAGCTTTAAGTGGGCGTATGTAACTGAGGATGGCGGAAAAAAATAAAGTGAAAGCATTTCAAAAGTGGCTGAGCTGCTTTTGAAATGCTTTTTTGTATGCATAAGGGAATAAATCTCGTTAGCCTAGTGAGAATCGGGTAGGTAGTTAGGAAGATTCTATCGGAGGAAATTAGAGAGTTCAGTAAGTAGTAAGACAAATGAATGAAAGTAAGAGATCTCATGCTAATAAGAAAAATATAGAACGTAGTAATAGAGTGGAATAAGGGGAGGGATGTTTACATATAGTAGACGGGGGATAATTCATATAGTAGTTAAAACAACAAGTTACTATCACAAAAAAATAAATATTTAGAAAATTTACAAAAATACTTTACAAAACTCAGAAAAATAGTAGAATATTAATTAATAAGAATTTTCTGATAACAAAAGTTAATAGAGAATTTCTAAATGTTAATATCGTACATATAATTGGGGAGGGTACAAGAAAATGAAGAGAAAAAAGATGAAAAAATTGACAGCGGTCGTAGCACCAGTTTTAGTAATGAGTATGGCATTAACAGCTTGCTCTGGATCAGGGGAAAAAGATAAGGCAAGCACAACACCAAAAAGCGGTGAAAAAGAAGGCGGAAAATTAGCAGCGAAGCAAGTGCTGAATTTAACAGAAGCTCAAGAGATTCCATCTATGGATTCGGTTAAAGCAACAGACCAAGTATCGTTTCTTGCTTTAAACAACGTAATGGAAGGTTTATATCGCCTGGATAAAGATAATAAAGCAACACCAGGTGTTGCTGAATCATATAAAAAGAGTGAAGATGGTAAGAAGTATACATTTACATTAAATAAAAATGCAAAATGGTCAAATGGAGAGCCTGTAACAGCGAAAGATTTCGTATTCTCTTGGAAACGTGCTGTAGATAAAAATACAGCAGCGGAATATGCATACATTATGTTCGATGTAAAAAATGCAAAAGCAATTAATGAAGGAAAAGCAGCGCTTGATACGTTAGGTGTAAAAGCTGTAGATGACTATACGTTAGAAGTAGAATTAGAAAATGCAGTTCCTTACTTTGTTGAATTAACTTCATTCGGAACATTCTATCCACAAAATGAAAAATTCGTAAATGAAAAAGGTGCAAAATTCGGTTTAGAAGCAGATACAACGTTATACAACGGACCATTTACATTAACAGACTGGAAACATGAAGAAGGTTGGAAATTAAAGAAAAACGCACAGTACTGGGATAATAAAACAGTTAAGTTAGAAGAAATCAACTTTAACGTAGTAAAAGATAGCGGTACACGTGTCAACTTATATGAAAGTGGACAGATTGACCGTTCAGGATTAGTATCTGAATTTGTTGACAAATATAAATCCAATCCAGATTTCTATACACAAAAAACACCATCAACGTTCTTCTTACGTTTAAATCAAAAACGTGGTGGTCAAGATACGGTGTTAAAGAACAAAGATTTACGTTTAGCAATCGCAAAGGCGTATGATAAAAAAGGTTTAACGAATGTTATTTTAAATGACGGATCTACACCTGCAGATTACTTAGTACCAAAAGAATTTGCTAAGAGTCCGGATGGAAAAGACTTCCGTAAAGAAAATGGAGATATTTTAAAAACGGATGTGAAAAAGGCAAAAGAGCATTGGGACAAAGCGAAAAAAGAGCTTGGAAAAGATCAAGTAACAATTGAGCTGCTAAACTATGATAGCGATAATGCGAAAAAAGTAGGGGAGTTCTTAAAAGGAGAGCTTGAGAAAAACTTACCAGGCTTAACAGTGAACTTGAAAAACCAGCCGTTTAAACAAAAATTAAAATTAGAATCAGATCTAGATTATGATTTATCTTACGCTGGTTGGGGACCTGACTACTTAGATCCAATGACATTCATTGATATGTTCGTTACAGATGGACCTCATAACCAAACTGGTTACTCAAATAAGAAATATGATGAAATTGTAGAAAAAGGTAAAGGTGAGCTATTAACGAAAACGAAAGAGCGTTGGGATAGCTTACTGAAAGCTGAGAAAATGTTACTTGAAGATGCAGCAATTGCACCATTATATCAACGTGGTGATGCAATTGTTCAAAGAGCAAAAGTAAAAGGAATTGTTCACCACCCAGTTGGTGGAGATTACAGCTACAAATGGGCATATATCGGTGAGGAAAAATAAGCTGAGGGGGCGCGTGATGCGCCCTTTTTTTATGCACTTTTCATTCTTCCTTGAATATATAAAATAAAAAAGGGAGAATCCCATGGAACGAAATACTTACATCGATTTCTTAGCTTATTACGGAATAGGAAGTGCTCATCCTGGTGGTTTTACGTTAACAAAACAATTGCTAGCACAACTGCCTCTTAGACAAGGAGCGGATGTCCTTGAGATAGGTTGTGGTACGGGGAAAACAGCGGCTTACATGACAAAAGAATTCGGTTATAAAGTAACAGCGGTTGAAAAGAATGAAATTATGATTCAAAAAGCGAAAGATAGATGGTTGTTTGAAAGATTGAATGTACAATTGATTCAAGGTGATGCAGAGCGATTACCTTGTTTAAATGATTCATTTGAGTTTGTGCTTGGGGAATCGATACTCGCTTTTACAGATAAAGAAAGGGTTATATCAGAGTGCTATCGTGTATTACAGAAGGATGGTAAGCTTGTTGTCATTGAAATGATTATTAATACACATATTGAGAAGAGTGAGGAAGAAAAAATTGCCCAATTATATGGCATGAAAGAATTATTAACTGAGAATGAGTGGGTACAACTATTTCAGAAAGCAAATTTCAAAAGAATTACAATTGCTGGCGGTGGTACAATTGCAGAAACGATATCTAGCTATATAGAAGAGCCGGAATGGAATGTATCAACATATATTCCGAATGAGTTATATGAGGCATGGGTACAACATGAAAACGTACGACGTATGTACCAACATGTTTTAGGACACCGTATATTTATATGTGAAAAGTAGAGAAAAAGAGTTGGCTAAAGGTAGTCAACTCTTTACTATGTTAAATGAAAAATAATGCAGCTAAAGTAATTCCGAAGATGAAACCAAATCCAAGTTCAACGCCCCAGCCACAACCGCCACCCCAGCCGCCGCCACCACAATTACCGCAACCACGACCGCCACATCCACAGCTACTGAATCCACCACCGCAACCAAATCCGCAACTATCACACCTGCTAATGCCGCCGCAAAGATCACAACCACCGTTTGCATATGCGTCATAGTATCCGAATCCTGTATCAAAAGATGAGCGCTGTTGCATTGGTTCGATCCATACAGATTCATTTGTCACATCGATTATTTTGCCTAAATGAATGCGACCATCGCGATCTTCAATTCGAACAACTTTACCGAAATAACGTCGGCACGTATCATAACATCTTTGTCTATGCATGTTCTGTCCTCCTTCCCCCTTACAGTAATACGATATGTAAGGGGGACAAGTGCGGCTTGTACGAATGACCTACCTATCATAATTGTTATATGAAAGGGGAAATATAGAGAAAGGATATAGTAAGGAGGGAAAGGCAATGAAATCTACAGATCAGTTTCAAACATACGAAGTACCGTGGAAAGAATTTATAGAAGCATTGCGAGATGAAATGAAGAAACAAGTAGGAGCGGATATTATTGATACAGTAGTTTGCAATTTAGAGGATGGATTTGAAGTGTATACATATATACAGGGGGATTTAGAGTTTGAATATAAAGAAGCGCTTGAAAGAAAATACGGAAGTGATGCTAAGACTCCTAATTTGTTAACGATTATGCTATTAGCCAGCATTTATAATACGAGTGAAGCGAATATACGCTTACATGCAGATAACAAAGATAATCCAATTGTTGAAGTATATGTGAAGCAATGAAACACGCTGTGAAAGGCGTGTTTTTTATTTATCCCGCTATTTTCGGGCAGTAAAACTCCTACCAAAAAATTTGGCTGGAGCAAAAAAGTTAGGGGGGAGCCAGACTGTCCGTAAACGCCCCACTGATCAAAGTTTTACTTTATATGATAAAGTATTAGAAAATTAAGCATCTTAATTTAACGGTTACAGATGTAGTAGCTACTAGAGAATTTTTAGAAAAATATTTTGGATTAATTTGAAGTGGAACGAGGGGAAATGGCTTTGCAGTTATGCGTGATAAGGATGGGTTTATACTAAATTTAATGAAAGGGAAAGAAGTTCAGTATCCTAAAACATTTCATGTAGGGTTTCCGCAAGAAAATGAGGAACTAATAAATAAAATGAATCAAAGATTGAAGGGAGATGGATTTTTGGTTGAACCTCCTAAACATGCACATGCGTATACGTTTTATGTTGAAGCGCCTGGTGGATTTACAATTGAAGTAATGTGCTAATTAAAAAATCAAACTTTTTGTTGTGTGTTTTTAATATGAAAAGTAGGAAAAGTCTGTTTTAAGTATGAAGCTTAGACAGGCTTTTTTGCTTATATAATTGGATAGAAAATGCTATAAAGAATATTACCAAGTGTATATATATGTTTACATAATAAAGTTATGGTGGGTTAGTTGTCCTAAAATACAAGTCATATATCTTGTTTCCTCTCATAAATTTAAACATAGGAATTTGTCTACAAAGGTGGCGAAGCCTCATCATGAAAATTCGAATTTGTGCCACATTCATGTTGTTTCTATTTATATGGTTACATCCTTATTGGACTTTTGCAAAAGGAGAGGAGGCAAAGGAAAGGGTCGTTTCACTTGTATATGATGATTCGGGCAGCATGAGAAATAACGATCGCTGGAAATATGCCAATTACGCTTTGCAAAGTTTAGTTGCGCTATTAGATGAAAAAGATACATTTTCTTATGTTCCAATGAGCAAGCCGAATAATCCGTTAAACATTTCGTTAACGAAGGATAAAAGGCAAACAGAAATTGAAGGAATTGGAGCGTGGAAAACGTATTTAAATACTCCTTTTAGCGCAGTAGAGACGGCGATGCAATCTATAAAAAAGGAAGCAGATATAGATGGAAAACGTGAATTTTGGCTTATTGTATTAACTGACGGGGCATTTAATGATCTAGAAAAAGATAAAGTTGGCGGAAAAGAACAAATTACAAAGAAACTAACAGACTTTAAGAAAGAAATGGATGTAAAAAAGATATCTCTACATCCTATCTTAATTACGATGGAAGAGGATTTAGGGCAGCAAGAAAAAGAACAATTAAATACGTTTAAAGAAATATGGAAGAAAGAGATAAACGGAGTTACGATGCCGTCAAGCGGAGAGGATGGCATTGTAAAAAGTGTAAATCAAGTGGCAGCATTAGTTGCGAATCGTGATCCATTCTCCTCCGTTGAATCGATTGTAAAAACGAAAGTAGTAGGAAAGAAAGTAGAGATTACAACGCCGTTCCCATTAAAGCGTATGACGCTTGTACGACAATCGCCTTCGCTGTCTAATTATCAGGTCACACAAATTTCGAAACCATTACAGTTACAGTCTTCTTTTTCCATACATGCACCCGGAGAAGCGAAATTATTCGGAAATATAGTTCATATAAGCACGGAAAATCAGGAAGTCATTAAACCAGGAACATATACGATAGAAGTGGATCGGGATATTGAGAAAGAAGGATTGCAAGTACTTGTTGAACCAGCGCTTAACTATACGGTTTCTACTTATGACAAAGATGATAATAGTCAAAAAAATGTTGAACAAATGTACGAAGGTGTTACTGCTGTTATTGAAGCAAAGCCTACTGAGTTACCAATTCAGTCTTCTTACTTTCAAGCAGAAGTAGAAATAGACGGAAAACAATATCCGATGAAGTGGAACGATAAGAGGCATGTGTTTTATTACGAAACGAAGATTGGTAAAGGATTAGTACGTGGAAAAGTTCATATGAATATAAAGGGATTTTACAGACAGACGAAAGAATTCAAAATTGAAACAACAGAAAAGCCAAAATTATCACTTCAAACTGTTACGAAAGATTATGAAGAAAAAGTAACGAATTTAGAGAATAGTAAACCGTTTATTTTACAACCAAAGTTAGATGGTAAGCCGATGACAGAAGGGGCTGTAAAGAAACTATTAAAATCTACTGGTGTCACATCTAAACAATCAATCAACTATGAAATAAAACAACGTGGTAATCAAATTTACGTTTATCCTCGTCCTTATTACTCCGACACATTCAATTTCACAGATACTGGCACCGTAGAAGCTACCATCGTTATACAAGATGCGAAATTACAAGAAGTAAAGAAGCAAATATCACTCCATATTCAAAGTGCGCCGTTTTATGAAAAGTATGCGCTTATTTTTAAGTTTGTCATTCCTATCACTTTATTGCTGCTAGTAGTAGGCATAATCGTTTTAGGATGGATTGTTCGTCCAAGATTTCACCGGAAAGCGCTATTGTATTACGAATGGGATCAAGAAGTAGCGAAAGATTGGTTATATCAATCTGAACCAGAATTACTTCGAAATAAATGGTGGAAACATTATTTTGGTATCCCATTTCGAGCAGAAAGAAAAACTGTGCAATCCGTTACGTTTATAGCCAAGAAAGGTTCGAAATCTGTCTTTGTAGCGAAAGAGTCACAAGTAGTAGGAATGATTATTGATGGGATGTTTATAACAGAGGAAGAAGTAGGAATGGAGCATAAGACACTATATCCAAATGAACTTTTATTAATTGATAGAGGATATGGTAAGGAGATTTACAAATATGAATGTGAATAGTAGGTAGGGATAAGAGGGGAGTCTTAGCTTTCTTTCCCTTTCTTTTTAAACAAGCAAGAATAGGAAGGTGGTTCACATGACATTACAAGTTCCAACGATATTAATTGGATTAGGTGGAATCGGTAGTACTGTGACGCATCAAATATATGAAAAACTGCCTGAAGAGCGCCGAAAAAAGGTAGCGATGCACGTATTTGATACAGATGTGAATACATTGAGTAAATTTGATCATATTCGAAAGTTTAAGACACAAACGAGTTCAAGTAAAACGCCTAGAGAGTATATTGCAGGAGATCCAACGATTCCAGAGTGGTTTCCAATGGATCCAACTATACTTGATAAACCATTAACAGAAGGAGCAGGACAGTTACGCGTCATTTCACGTTTAGCGTTACGTGCTGCGATGAAAGAAGATAAATTGACGTCCTTTTGGCAAGAAATTGAGAAGATTTTTCCGGTTACAAGTGATCAAACGGAATATGGTGTGCGAGTTATTATTGTAACATCACTAGCAGGTGGAACAGGTTCGGGGATGTTTCTGCAAATTGCATTATATTTACGTGAAATGCTTCGGAAAAAACTGCAGCATCATAACATTTTAATACGCGGTGCATTTTTAATGCCTGATGTGTTAGTGAAGACGAGAACGGTTAGTGCGAAAGAATTTGAAACGGTGCAAGCAAATGGTTATGCGTCTTTAAAAGAATTGCATGCCATTACGCTCGGTTCAACTGGAGAATTATCAAAACGCGGTGGTGTAACGATTGAATTAGAATACCGTCCGGATCAAGTAGATGAGGATGGAAGAACGAATCATACGATTAAACAACATCATTTACCGTACAATTATTGTTTCTTATACGATTACGAAAACTTACATGGACACCATTTACACAATTTATCGGATTATATGGAGCAGATGGCAAATACGATTTATTTACAGTTATTTAGTCCGATGTCCACAAGTCATTTTGCACAGGAAGATAATCAAATTCAGCAATTGGCAGAATCAAGCGGGAAAGGACGATATTGCGGGGCAGGAACAGCAAAGCTCATTTATCCATATGAACATGTGTTAAAATATTGTGCTTTAAAATGGGCTGTGCAAGGTTTAGACGAATCGTGGCTTCATTTGGATCAACTCTTTCAAGAAAAGAAGCAAAGGTACGACCAAGATGTAAAACGTGGTATGCAGCGTGAAAAGCCAGAGCGTGGCAAAAGTTATTTAGAGGATTTAGAACATCTTGCTACCCGTCCAGAACAAGCCCATATTTTCTATAGACAAATGTACAATGAAACGCGTGAAGGAGCAGAGGGTGGTAAGCTCGGAGTTGCGAAATCTAAACTGTTTTTAGAAGCTGTAGAAAGCTATGTACAGCGCACAGTGCAAAAAGATGAGGAATTAAATCGTTTGCAGCACGAGTGTAAAATTTCAGCTGCGAAACTAAAAATGATGGAACAAATGAAAGGAGAAGTAGCGAGAGTAGATCATGCGGTTCGTTTATATGCGTATGCGATTCCGAGCCGTGTACATGAACATGTAACGACACTTTTATATGACATGATTGAATCAGACCGTTTTTCACCAAGTGGGTCTGAAGGACAGTCCTATCAATTAAATACATGGTTTTTAAAGAAAACAGACCCTGTTCATCCAGTAGCAGCGCGTTTTATGTTATATGAAATTCGAAAGCAGTTAGTAGAAAAAATGAATCGACTACATGAAAATAATGAACAGAAGCGTAATGTAATTCAAAATTATGATAAAAAATTTAATGTAGGTAATATAGATGGAACGGTAACTGCTGTACGCCGCGTTGAAATCGCTCAGCAACAAGGTTGGTTTGGAAAAATGGTGAATAATCAACAACGTTTATTTAAAAAAGAATTTGAAGATATCGTAACGCAATATGTACACAAATTAAATGAGTACAGAAAAGAAATGCTGTTAGAACTCGTTTATCAATCGTTATATCAAGCAGTTAATAAAATGATTCAATATTGGGAAAGGTTTTTTGATAATTTACATGAAACACGTGAAAATTTATTGTTTGAAATTCAAAAAAGAAGTAAGGAGTTTGAAGGGAAAACAAACCCAACGAATGTATACGTATTAGCGGAAGAGAAGTTGCAAGAAAAAATATGGCAAGATATGCAGCAACATTTAAATTTAGGTGTATTGCCGAAAGATATATCAGCAGAAATTTATATGAGTTTGTATGGGGAATATTGTCGGGATGCGAAAACGGAAGAGATTCAATCGAAAAAGGTAGAAGATTTTTATCGTGAACATATATTGAGCTATTGTTATGATGAATTACAAGTACGTTATCGTGATAAATTAGAACTTAATATTATAGAGGCATTGCGAAAAGAAGCGGATTATAAGAAGCGTGATCGTGATGAATACGTTCGTGAAAAAATTGAAGATCTGTTCCATTTAGCTAGTCCATTCGTGCCGAAAGTTTCTCACCATAGGGAATTACAATATTGGGGTATACATCCAACTTTAAAGAAAGAACTGCAAGAAGAATTAATTCAAGAAATGTTTAAAGAAAAAGATACAGTACATGAAGCTTTTTCACCATTTGAAGTGATCTGTTACCGGGCACATTACGGTTTATCATTGCAAGATTTTCCTAAATTATCATCAGGACACATTGCGAACGGTTTTATGAATGATAAAGGTGACTACTTCCAATCATATTATCGCCGTGTGAACAAATTAAATAGTAAAAAATCTAGTTTAACGCCGCATTTAGATAAGTATTGGCACTTACCAGCCTTTATGCCCGACTTGAATGCGACTCAAACGAAGTTAGACTACGATAAATGTAATCGTGCCCTTCTATATGCGTATATGTATCGCTGGATTAGTTTAGTTGCTGTTGATGGGCAGTTTGTGTATCAATATAACGGCGTTGGACGTAGCTTCTTAATTCAGTCGATGGGGAAAAATATTTCAAGTGAAAGTTATAAATTACACAGAGCATTACTTCATAATCCGTTTATTTATGAAAACATCTTGTCCAGATTTGAAGAAGAGCAAGAAAAGGCAATGATTCAAGGTGGACATTTATATACACATCCGTTCGTATTAGGAGCTCAAGATGTAAGATGGCTTAGAAAAGAACATGTTCACAATCTTTTAGATATGATTTTAATGTATGACCGTGAAGCGAAGTATGATCCGACGTTAGAAGAAACGTCAGATGAATTATTAAGATTATTCCTTGATGAAATCGAACTATACTTTCAAAACTATTACGGTACAGGTGCCGATATGGTTGCGAAGAAAGAGAAAGAAATGTTTATTAAACAATTGTGGGATCGTTCGTATGCAAAAGGGTATGTGGATCCGAATAGCGCTCCTTATAAAAAGTGGCAAAATTTATTAAGTGTTCAAGATGAAGAAGAAACGCCAAAAACGAATGTATAATGAATGAAAAGGGAATCCTTAAAAGTGGCAATACAACTTTAGAAAAGAGGGATTCTGATGCCGTTTTTAGGAAGTGTATATCAAATATTTGGATTGTATCCAGAACTTTATTATGGAATGATTTCAGCTGAGATAGAAGAAGAAGCTCAGAAAGAGAATCTTGAAAATAGTAGTGCAGAAGCTGAAGTGAAAGAATAAAAAAAGTGCAGATGAAAATCTGCACTTTTTTATTCGCTTAAAAAGGTTACATAACTTCGAATGAATTATTATTTAAAGATAGTATTTTGATTGAAGGTATGGTGATTTTATTTGAATTCTATGTAATGAAAATTGTATAAAAATCAGTGAGGTAAAATGAATATGAACATGAAAACAGAAAAAAAACAATGTTTTCGAGAAAATAATTATGTTTAAAAATAACATTTGATACATAATTAACCGTCTTTGTTTAATTAATTATATTGTTGACAATATAATTAATTGTATGATAAATTCAATCAGCATTCTTAGAGATGTATTTTCGCAATAATTATTTTTAAAATTTACTATGAGTTAAAAAGATTGATTTTTCTGTTTTTAAGATTGCTAAGTCTATAAGAGAAAAGGAGTAAATTGTGTATAATTTTATTTTCTAAACAGAACAGTAATAAAGATTGTAATTAGTAAGAGATAAACTTGAAAAAGAGGTTTCAATGAATGAGTCTTTTAATAAAGAAAACAATGGATGAAGAAAAGAAAAAAGTATTGAATCAAACTTTAGGAGCGATTGATTTAACTCTTTTAGGAATTGGAGCGATTATTGGTACAGGGATTTTTGTATTAACTGGTATCGTAGCGGCGAAACATGCTGGTCCAGCGATTGTATTATCATTTATATTAGCGGCCATTGTATGTGCATGTGTAGCTTTCTGTTATGCTGAATTTGCATCTGCAGTTCCAGTTTCAGGAAGTGTATATTCGTATACATATATGACATTAGGTGAGATTTTTGCATTTATAGTTGGTTGGTGTGTGATGTTGGAGTACTTATTAGCAACTTCTGCGGTGGCAGCAGGATGGTCAGCTTATTTTCAGTCATTGCTACTAGGGTTTAATATTCACATCCCTACAATCTTTGCATCAGCACCTGGCATGGGGAAGGATGGAATTATTGATTTACCAGCAGTTCTGATTATTTTAGTTGTAACATTTTTATTAAGTCGTGGTGCAAAAGAAAGTGCCCGAATTAATAATATAATGGTTATTATTAAACTGGCTGTTATTGTAGGATTTATTATTGTAGGGACACAATATGTAAAACCAGAAAATTGGCAACCATTTCTACCGTTTGGTTTTCACGGTGTGGTAGGAGGAGCAGCCACTGTATTCTTTGCTTTTTTAGGATTTGATGCAGTTGCAACAGCTGCAGAGGAAGTGAAGCGTCCACAGCGTAACGTACCGATTGGGCTACTTGTTTCTTTATTCATTTGTACCGTTCTATATGTAGGAGTTTCATTCGTGTTGACTGGAATGGTTCCGTTTACGGAGTTGAATGTTGCTGATCCAGTTGCATATGCGTTGCGCACTGTAGGAGAAGATAGAATTGCTGGCTTGTTATCGGTGGGGGCAATAGCGGGGCTAACGACAGTTCTGTTAGTAGCTATGTTTGCATTTGTTCGTGTATCTTACTCGATGAGTCGAGATGGGTTATTACCAAAAAGACTTTCCGGTGTTCATAAACGTTTACAAACGCCATTTTTTAATACGTGGGTTACAGGCATACTAGCAGCTTTATTAGCGGGATTAGTGGATTTGAACTTATTGGCTAATTTAGTGAATATGGGAACGATAACAGCATTTGTTTTTGTATCTATAGCTGTCATTGTACTAAGGAAGACACATCCTAATATGAAAAGACCATTCCGTGCGCCCCTAGTACCTTTTTTACCTATCGTTTCAATAGTAAGTTGTATATATTTAGCTTTGAACCTTTCTAAGCTTACTTTAATTAGTTTTGTGGCATGGATTATAATCGGTGTTTTTATATATTTTATATACGCAAAAAAACATAGTAATGTTAGAAACGGAAATAGAGTATAGTCTGTTGAAATAATACTTGTCATGTAAATGAAAACACGCTATCTGTTCTTTATACTTATAAGAACAGATAGCGTGTATTTTTTATTTAATAATCCCACTTTCTAAAATTTTGATAGTCGGTGTTACTTTTGCGCTAGCTTTGGAAAAGGAATTAGGCCAATCGTCTTCAACCTTCTTCCATTCTTTATATTGAAAAGCCCTCGCATAATCACCAAATCCGAATGGATCCAGTTGCTGTTTTTGAATTTTGTGAATTAATTCGTTTAAATCTTTGTTTAGTTGTTTTGCGATAAGTGAAGTTAATTTCTTTTTATCTTTATCTAAATCCATATTGAATGTAATCTCAGATATAGCAATTTTTAAATTCATTTTAATATTAAATTTGAAACGGTTATCGCTATAGCCTGAACGAATGTTACGATTCATGCTAAGAACATTTATAGTTACGAAATCGTTGCCTTCTGTATCTTTTAAATTACTATTACTTTCAACTCGAGTAGAAGGGATCTTCATTGTAAGAGAAACTGGTGTATTAGCCTTCTTTTGTAATAGAAGAAGAAGTGCGCTTTCATAACGATTTCACTGCAGCCTGTCCAATTACAATTCCTCCTACGACGCCGATCGTTTGTCCAACGGGACCCGGAAGCCGAACCGCAGCTTCACGGAGCATTTCAAGTACTAATTCCATCAAAAGTGCTTCTAATATAGGTGGAAAAGGAATTTTAGCACGAGACTCGCCGATTGTTAACAATAATTTAAGCGGAATCACTTCATAATGAAAGGAAATCATAGCAATATAAAGAGCAGGAGCAAAAATTGCAATAAATAATCCTGTGAAACGAAGGAGACGTATAAAAGATGGAATCATTGGCCTGAAGCTGTAATCATCTATTGTTTGAAAAAAAGCTGAAAAGGTCATAGGTCCAATTAATACGCCGGGTGAGCGATCTACAACAACAGCGATTCGCCCATTCAAAATGTGATGGGCCGTCGTATCAGGACGTTCGGTTATTGATAATTGTGGAAAGAGCGTGTATGAATTATCTTCAACAAAACCTTCTAATTCACCGGTAGTAAGAATAGCATCCACTTTTATTGATTCAATGCGGCATGTCATTTCTTGTATGACATCTTCGTTTGCGATGTCTGCTAGGTAAAGTAAAAAAACTTTAGAACTTGCTCGCTCGCCAACGGTGAATTCCTTCACCTTTAATTCGCGATTTGGGATATATCGGCGAATAAGAGCGAGACTGTCGCTCGCTACTTCATTAAATCCTTCATGTGAGCTTTTTATTGATGTCTCTGTTGTAGGTTCTTCAATGCTTCTTTTTGGTGCCGCTTGCGTATCTAGTTCTAAAGCTGATAGTTGCCCATCTATAAATAAAATACTTTTACCATGTAAAAGGGATTGTTCAATGTCTGTCCACTTCTGAACCTTTTTTATATTTCCGATAGAAACGGAAGATTCCCAAAAATCGTCCTCATTCCACTCTTTAAATAAAAGAGGACGAAGAATATCTACATTAATAACAGTTTTATCTACAAGTCCTTCCATATATATAAGAGCAGCCTCTTGGCCGTTTTTTAACGGAAAAGTACGTGTAATTAATTCTGGAATACCACTAAATAACTTGGACAAGTGTTTTAAATTAAGTGGAAGAGAAGAAGAAATAGGTTTATGTAATGTATGATCAGCTTGCTCTTGTGCAGAAAAAGATTTTTCACCGCGTATCCATTTGTTAAAAGACCCCATTTGTTCACTTTCTCCTTGTTATGTTTTATCCCGGATTAACGGGCTGCCCGTAAAAGCCCGATTGGTTAAGGCTGATTAAAGTTTCACTTTATATGGGTTATTATGGATAGTTGCATGCAGACATATGCGTAGTTTAAATTACATATTGTATATTTTTAACTTTAACGTTATAATAATAGTGTTAAAGATGGAATCGTGATATGACCTGTTATGAATCTATCGTTTTATTTATGAATAAATGGATTGGTATTTTAGCAAGATGTGCTAATACACTACTCCACCATGATGATAACGTGCCCAAAATGTGGTGCGTATATTTTCGTGGTGGAGTTTTTTTATTCTCAAAAAGGGGGAAAGACCATGAATGACAACATGGTTCATATTACAATTGACGGAAAAAAGTATACAGCGGAGCCCGGTTCAACGATATTAGGCATCATTAATGACAACGGGATTGAACATCCGCAAATTTGTTATGTACCAGAAGTAGACCCTATTCAAACGTGTGACACTTGTATTGTAGAAGTTGATGGAAAGTTGATGAGATCTTGTTCGACAGTGGCGACGGAAGGTATGAACATTGAACTCGGTTCTGGTCGTGCGAAAGAAGCACAAACAGAGGCGATGGATCGATTATTAGAAAACCATTTATTATATTGTACGGTATGTGACAACAATAATGGGAACTGTAAACTGCATAATACTGCAGAATTAATGGAGATTGAACATCAAAAATATCCTTACGAACCAAAAGTAGATGTAAGTGAAGTTGATATGACTCATCCGTTTTATCGCTACGACCCTAATCAATGTATCGCATGTGGTCAATGTGTAGAGGTGTGCCAAAACTTACAAGTAAATGAAACGATATCTATCGACTGGGAAGCCGAGCGTCCTCGTGTTATTTGGGATAATGGCGTAGATATCAATGATTCTTCATGCGTGAGCTGTGGGCAATGTGTAACGATTTGTCCTTGTAATGCTTTAATGGAGAAATCAATGCTTGGTGAAGCTGGATTTATGACGGGATTAAAGCCGGATATTCTTGAACCGATGGTAGATTTAATTAAAGAAGTTGAGCCTGGATATAGCGGTATTTTTGCGGTATCAGAAGTGGAAGCGGCCATGCGTGAGACTCGTACGAAGAAAACGAAAACAGTATGTACATTTTGCGGTGTCGGTTGTTCATTTGAAGTGTGGACGAAAGGGCGTAAAATCCTTAAAGTACAACCATCTTCAGATGCGCCAGTTAACGCAATTTCAACTTGTGTAAAAGGGAAATTTGGTTGGGACTTCGTAAATTCTAAAGAACGAATTACGAAACCATTAATTCGTAAAAATGGAACGTTTGTTGAATCTACATGGGAAGAAGCACTGAATGTAGTTGCAAATAAATTAGGCGCTATTAAAGAAGAGTACGGCAAAGGTTCTATCGGATTTATCTCTTCCTCTAAAATTACGAATGAAGACAATTATGTCATTCAAAAATTAGCTCGGCAAGTATTTAGAACGAATAATATTGATAATTGCTCACGTTATTGCCAATCACCAGCAACGGATGGTTTATTCCGTACAATTGGTATGGGCGGTGATGCAGGAACGATTAAAGATATTGCGCAATCTGGTCTTGTTATTATTGTAGGATGTAATCCGACAGAAGGTCATCCTGTTTTAGCTACACGTATTAAACGGGCACATAAATTACACGGACAAAAGTTAATTGTAGCGGATCTTCGTAAAACAGAAATGGCAGAGCGATCAGATGTCTTTATTAGTCCAAAACAAGGAACAGACCAAGTATGGTTAATGGCTGTTGCGAAATATATGATTGATCAAGGTTGGCATGATCAGGAGTTTATTAATGAAAATGTAAACTTCTTTGAAGATTTTAAAGAGAGCTTAAAAGAATATACACTTGAATATGCAGAAGAAGTAACAGGTATTTCAACAGAAACACTTATCCAAATGGCTGAAATGATTCGTGATGCAGATGGTACATGTATCCTTTGGGGTATGGGGGTAACGCAAAATACAGGTGGTTCTGATACTTCCGCTGCAATTTCAAACTTACTTCTTGCAACAGGGAATTATCGTCGTTCAGGTGCAGGTGCCTACCCACTCCGAGGTCATAATAACGTACAAGGTGCTTGTGATATGGGAACTTTACCAGGATGGCTTCCTGGATATCAGCACGTTACGAACGATATGGAACGTACGAAATTTGAAATGGCTTACGGAGTGGAAATTGATAGTGAACCAGGTCTTAATAATATTGAAATGCTTCACGCAATTGAAGAAGGAAAGATGAAAGCTATGTATCTTGTCGGAGAGGATATGGCTCTTGTAGACTCGAATGCAAATCATGTACATGAAGTGTTATCAAGCCTTGATTTCTTCGTTGTACAAGATGTTTTCCTTTCTAAAACTGCTCAATACGCAGATGTTGTATTACCGGCAGCACCATCTCTTGAGAAAGAAGGTACTTTCACAAATACAGAGAGACGTGTGCAAAGATTGTATCAAGTTCTTCCTACGCTTGGTGATGCGAAGCCAGACTGGTGGATCGTGCAGGAGATTGCGAATAAATTAGGTGCAAACTGGAATTATAGTCACCCAAGTGAAATTTTTGCTGAAATGGCAAGCTTATCACCGCTATTCTCACAAGCAAACTATGAAGTACTTGAAGGATGGAATAGTTTCCATTGGGGAAGTTTTGATGGAACGAATACACCGCTACTTTTCCAAGATGGATTTAATTTCCCAGATAAAAAAGCGCGTTTTGCGATTGCTGACTGGGTACGTCCAGCTGAATTCCCAGCGGAGTTCGACCTTCACATTAACAACGGTCGTATGTTAGAACATTTCCATGAAGGAAATATGACAAATAAATCAACAGGTATTCAAACGAAAGTACCTGGCGTTTTTGTTGAAGTTTCTCCAGAACTTGCAAAAGAACGTGGCGTGAAAACAGGTTCATTAGTGCGCCTTGTTTCTCCTTTTGGAGCACTAAAATTACGGGCACTTGTAACGGATCGTGTAAAAGCGAATGAGTTATATGTACCGATGAACTCTACAGATAATGAATCGGCAATTAATTTCTTAACAGGCCCTGCTGTTGACGTACGTACGAATACACCTGCTTATAAACAGACGAAAGTGCGCATGGAAGTGTTAGAAGTTAATGGCGAAAATCCGATGCCAAAAGCGAACCCGCGTAATAAAAAACGTCATCCTCAAGCTGGTATTGAGGTAGATCGTAAGTGGGCACGTCCAGGGTATGTACATTTAACGGATAAGTAGGGAGGAGAAAAAATATGGCTGCACCTATTAAAACGATTCAAAAACATGAATTAACTGAGGAAGAAATAAAACAGCAAAAGTTAGAGGATTTAAAGGAGCTTCTAGCTAATAATGAAGAAGCTTTAAATCAAATGTTTCATATTGTCGGGGAATTAAATGATATTGGCATGCTAGAAGCAGCAAATTCTATGCTGAAAGCGAAAGAACCAATCGCAAAGATCGTTCTCGGTCAAGTAACTCGTAAACCTGTTACAAATTTAATTAATAATATGATGGGTGCTGCAGGTGCTTTAACAGAACTTGACCCAGAACTTACGAAAAAACTTATAGGTAGTTTATTAGTAGGACTGGAAGAAGGTAATGAGCATCTAGAAAGTAATAAAAAAGTGGGGATATTCGATCTTATGAAAGTATTAAAAGATCCAGATATTAACCGTGCTATCGGGTTTGGTCTTCATTTCCTAAAAGGTATGGGTAAAGGATTAAAAGACGAATAAACTTCATGAAGTTAACCTTTTCGTCCAAATATTTGTACGAAATAGTTTGGGCGAAAAGATCATTTTGGTAAAATATATAATAAAGTAAAATGAGGCTTTTAGGAGGTATGATTTTATGACGAAAAAGGTACATGAATTTAATGATATGATACGAAAACTCCGAAAGGAACTATTCGGAAAAGGACCAGAACGAATTCATACTGTATTTGCTGAAAATATGGCGATTGCAACACTGTATGGGAACTTAACACCTACTGAGAAATTCATTTCAAGTACGATGGATGGCGCGGAAATGGTTCATATGGCTAGAACGAAAATGATTCAAGAAGTTTACGCTGCGAATTCTCGTGAACATTTGGAGGAACTTGTTGGAGCGAAATTAGTGAACTTATTTTCAGATATGAAAGTAGAAGAAGATATTGCTGTTTCGGTATTTGTTTTTGATAAAAATATAACGTGAGAGAAGGATGCTGATCGTGAAACCGATACAGGTAGAAAGAGAAGTTTTCCGTTATGAACAAGGGGTGTTTAAGCATATAGAGGACAGCATTGTAACAGAGTTTCCAGTCACAATTAAAATGAACGGACAGGAGTTTGTTACAATGGTTAGTACTCCAGAATATATAGAAGATATGGTAATAGGCTTCTTAGCATCTGAAGGAATTATTCGGAAGTATGAAGATATTGATGACATATGGGTACAGGAGAAAGAAGGATTTGTACATGTGACGACAACAAAAATAAACCCGTATTACGAACAAATGCAAAATAAACGTTATATTACTTCGTGCTGTGGTATGAGTAGGCAAGGGTTTGTTTTTGCAAATGATGCAATAAGCGTAAAGAAAATGAATGGTGTCCATGTAAAGGTTGCTGTCGAAGATTGTTTTCGTTTAATGAATGAAATGCAGCAATCTGCGGATACATTTCGACATACTGGCGGAGTGCATAACGCAGCTTTATGTGATGTAAATGGTATTATTTTAGGCCGAATGGATATTGGTAGGCATAATGCGCTAGATAAAATTTACGGTTATTGTTTAAAAAATAATATTTCTATAAAAGATAAAATCATTGTTTTTAGTGGTCGTATTTCTTCAGAAATATTATTGAAAGTTGCAAAAATCGGCTGTGAAATTATACTGTCAAAATCAGCGCCAACTGAATTAGCTTTGCAGTTAGCGGAAGAGTTAGGGATTACTACGATAGGGTTTATTCGTAATCAGTCTTTAAATATATATACGCATCCAGAACGTGTTTTAAATATAAAATAAGTAAAAGTGAGGCAAGGAAGATGAAATCAATTACATTAGACAAATTGCATCGTCCGTTAAAGGATTTACGTATTTCAGTTACTGATCGCTGTAATTTTCGCTGTCGATATTGTATGCCAGAAGAAATATTTGGTCCTGATTATTCGTTTTTGTCTAATGATAAAATTTTATCTTTTGATGAGATTGAAAGGATAACACGTATTTTCGTTTCTTTAGGTGTGAGAAAGTTACGGATTACAGGCGGAGAGCCGTTACTTCGAAGAGGGCTTCCAGAGCTTATTGAGCGGCTTAATAAAATAGATGGTGTGGAGGATATCGGTTTAACAACAAATGGATCGTTACTTAAAAAGTTTGCACCTGATTTATATAAAGCGGGGTTATCACGTGTGACAGTTAGTCTGGATTCCTTAGAAGAAGAGTGCTTTTTCCATTTAAATGGTAATAGAAGCAAAGTGCAAAGGGTTCTTGAGGGTATACAGGCTGCGGCTGAAGTTGGTATGAAAATTAAAATAAACATGGTCGTTCAAAAGGGGAAAAACGAACAGGACATCTTGCAGATGGCGCAATACTTTAAGGGAAATAAGCATATTCTTCGTTTTATTGAGTATATGGACGTTGGAAATTATAACGGTTGGGAGTTAGGTGAAGTTATTTCCAAACAAGAAATAGTAAATACAATTCGTGAAGTTATGCCGTTAGAACGGATAGAAGCAAATTATCCAGGTGAAGTAGCTACTAGGTACCGTTATATAGGCAGTGATGAGGAAATAGGTATTATTTCATCTGTAACTGATTCTTTCTGTTCATCATGTACGAGAGCTCGCATTTCTGCAGAAGGAAAATTGTATACTTGTTTATTTGCTTCTAAAGGAAATGATTTGAGAGCATTGCTTCGATCGGGGGATACGGATGAGGAAATTACAGCTGTAATTCACGACATTTGGAATAATCGAGAAGATCGATATTCAGACGAACGCTTAAGTCATACTAATAAGAAAACAATGCCTAAAATTGAAATGTCACATATCGGTGGTTAATATATAAGGCTGACATAATAGTGGAAAATGGAAAGTGTGCAAGAGATGTGGACTTTCTATTTCATAGTAAAAGTGATGATTGATCTCTCTGTAAAAGATGTGCAGAGACATTAAGCAGCATTCAAAAACCTTTATTTTCAGGAGGTTTTTTGAAGCTGCTTTTTTATTTGGAGAAAATGGAGGAATTGGTAATGGCATTTCATAAACCGGAACAAATTGCTGAACTCGTAATCGAGGCCGGTGTTCAAAAAGTAAGCCAGACGCTGCCAGCAATGCTTATTCTCGGTTTTTTAGGAGGAGCATTTATATCATTAGGATTTTTACTTAACATTCGAGTTTTAGGTAATTTGCCGGAGCATTGGGGAAGTTTAGTGAATGTTTTAGGAGGAGCAGTGTTTCCTATTGGGCTTATGCTCGTAGTGTTAGCAGGAGGAGAATTGATTACAGGAAATATGATGTCACTGTCTATGGCGCTTTATGCAAAGAAAATTACATTGATAAGTGTACTGAATAATTGGGCTTGGATTACTGTAATGAACTTTGTTGGTGCAATTTTCGTTGCGTATTGCTTTGGACATCTTGGCGGATTAACAGAGGGAGATTATTTAAATAAAACGTTAGCGATAGCGGAAGGGAAGTTACACGAATCGTTTGGGAGAACTTTAATTTTGGCGATTGGTTGTAATTGGCTCGTTTGTCTTGCGCTTTGGCTTGCTTACGGCACGAGTGATTTTGTCGGAAAGATAATTGGGATTTGGATTCCAATTATGGCATTTGTAGTGATTGGATTTCAACAAGTAGTAGCAAATATGTTTGTCATATCAGCGGTTATTTTTGCAGGTCATCTGACGTGGCTGGACCTCGCTAAAAACTTTGTTCCTGTTTTTATCGGAAATGTCATTGGAGGAGCTGGATTTGTAGGGTTTGCTTACTTTGCTTGTTATCAAAAACAAGACTCTAATGTGAAATAGATTTCTTGAAAGGAAGGGTATGCAATGGAGGAGCGGTATTCTCGGCAACAGTTGTTCAAACCAATCGGGAGTAAAGGGCAAGAAAAAATTCGGAATAAGCATGTGTTAATTGTAGGAGCAGGTGCATTAGGAAGTACAAGTGCAGAAAGTCTCGTGCGTGCAGGTATTGGTAAGTTGACAATTATTGATCGTGATTACGTAGAGTGGAGTAATTTACAAAGACAACAACTTTACTCTGAAGAAGATGCAAGAGGGAAAATCCCGAAAGCAATTGCTGCTAAAAAACGGTTGGAACAAATTAATTCAGAAGTACAAATACATGCTTTCATAATGGATGCAAGTGTAGAAAACATGGAAGGGCCATTAGAAAATGTCGATGTAATCATTGATGCTACAGATAATTTTGATATTCGATTTATCATAAATGATTTATCACAAAAACATAATATTCCGTGGGTATATGGATCTTGTGTTGGATCGTACGGTATGAGTTATACGATTATTCCGCAAAAAATGCCGTGTTTACATTGTGTACTGAAGAATGTTCCCGTTATAGGTGTGACGTGCGACACGGCTGGGATTATTAGTCCAGCTGTTCAAATCGTTGCGGCATATCAAGTGGCAGAAGCACTCAAAATTTTAGTGGAAGATTACTCAGTAATTAGAAAGACGTTTTTCATGTTTGATATATGGAGTAATCAAAATCATTTTATAAAACTAGGAAAAATAAAAACGGACGATTGTCCATCGTGCGGTTTAAATCGAGCTTATCCTTATTTATCATACGAAAACCAAACGAAGGTAGCTGTTTTATGCGGAAGAAATACAGTTCAAATAAGATCAATAGAAAATAGGCAATACAATTTTGATGACGTAGAAAAAGTATTAAAAAAACTTGGGGAAGTAGAGCGGAATCCATATTTACTATCTTGTCAATTAGAGGATTATCGCGTCGTTATTTTTCAAGATGGTCGTGTGTTCATTCATGGTACAAACGAAATTCCAAAAGCGAAACAACTATATTATCGCTTATTCGGTTAATAGAAAGGATTGTCAATAATGGGAAGAAGAGTGCCAATTACGGTTGCAGAAGCTATTCGAAAAGTGATGGGATTTGCTAACAATGGCTTAAAAGAGCTACTACCTATTGAATTAGCTTACGGACGTATATTAGCGGAGGATTTAGTAGCTGATCATGACGTACCTTCATTCAATCGTTCACCGTATGATGGGTTTGCTATTAGAGCAGAAGATACGAATTTAGCAAGTTATGAAACGCCAATTGTATTTGAAGTAGTTGGTGAAATTGGTGCAGGATCACTATTCGATGAGAAAGTAGGTTCGTTTCAAGCAGTTCGAATTATGACAGGAGCACAAATTCCAAATGATTGTGATGCGGTTGTTATGTTAGAACTGACTCGTCAATATGAGGATAATGGGAACGATTATATGGAAGTGAAACGCTCATTCAAAACGGGTGATAATATTTCTTTTCAAGGTGAAGATGCTCGTAAAGGAACGGTGCTTGCAAAGAAAGGATCGTACATTAATCCAAGTATTTCAGCTCTTCTTGCTACATTCGGTTATAGTGAAGTGCCAGTTGCGAAAAAGCCAGTAATTGGACTATTAGCGACTGGTAGTGAATTACTTGATGTAAATGAGTCGTTAGAGCCAGGAAAAATTCGAAATAGTAATACGTACATGATACTGTCTCAAATTCGAAGAGTGGGCGGAAGAGTAAAATACTTTGGGAAGTTTAGTGATGATTTTGATACGTGTTTTACAGCTGTGAAAGATGCGTTAAGTCAAGTAGATATGCTCATTACAACGGGCGGTGTATCAGTAGGAGATTACGATTATTTACCAGCTATATATGGAAGGTTAGGTGCATCCGTTCTTTTCAATAAGGTTGCAATGCGACCAGGAAGTGTAACGACTGTAGCACAATTAAATGGCAAGCTATTATTTGGTTTATCAGGAAATCCATCAGCATGTTATGTAGGATTTGAGTTGTTTGTAAGACCATGTATTCGTGCGTATATGTTTAGTGAAAAAGCGCATTTAAAAAGAGAAAAAGCATTATTAGGAAAAGATTTTCTGAAACCAAATCCATTTACAAGATTTGTACGAGCAAAACTGACGTGTAATGAAGGGCAATTAATTGCATATCCATCAGGATTTGATAAGTCTAGCTCGGTTTCTTCATTAGCAGAATCGAACGCTTTTATCGTATTGCCGGGCGGGACGAGAGGATATAAAAAAGATATGTTTGTCGATGTTCTTTTATTAGAAGATAACGAAGGTAGTGAATGGCCTTGGACATTTCATAAAGTGAGAGGTGGTTTTAATGGGACAAGTGCTATTTGAGATTGTAGAAAAACCAATTTTAGTGGAAGAAGTAACGAATAAAGTCGCAAGAAGAGAAGCGGGTGCGATTACAACATTTATTGGTACGGTGAGAGAATTAACAAAAGGAAAACGAACGCTACATTTAAAGTATGAAGCATATAAACCGATGGCAGTAAAACAACTTACGAGAATTGGTGAGGAAATTAACGGGAAATGGCCGGATGCACAAGTAGCCATTACGCACCGTGTAGGGCGGCTGGAAATAATGGATATTGCGGTAGTTATTGCAGTTTCATCACCGCATCGTAAAGTAGCTTATGAAGCGAATGAGTACGCGATTGAACGCATAAAACGCATCGTTCCAATTTGGAAAAAAGAATTTTGGGAAGATGGAACGATGTGGATTGGAGATCAACTTGAAAATACATCATATCCAGAAGGAAAACCGAAGAAGGAAGAATGAGAAAATGATTACAATTTTACTGTTTGCAAATTTGCGTGAGGAAGTCGGATCGGATCAATTAATAATTTCAGAAAAAAAAGAAATGACTATTGGACAATTAAATGAATGGTTGAAAGATAGTTATCATTTGCAATCTTTGGATACAGTAATGGTTGCAATTAATGAAGAGTTTGTAACGAATGAAGAGATGATAAAAGCTGGAGATATCGTCGCATTAATCCCGCCTGTAAGTGGGGGATAATAATGCTTTCTCGCAACAAGGACTATTAAAGACATTAAAAAATAGATGGAAACTTTCATCAGTTGAAGTAATAAGAAGATGCTATATATAAATTAGAATAAGAGAAGGGATGAGCTCTATGCTTACTCAAGAACAAATAATGAACGTATTACAACATGTAGAGGATCCAGAGTTACACAAAAGTGTTGTAGAATTAAATATGGTTAGAAATGTACAAATACATGGAACAGAGGTTAAGCTTGAAGTAGTGTTAACCATTCAAGGTTGTCCGTTAAAGGCGAAAATTCAACAAGATGTGGAAGAGTCCCTTCACGCAATTGGTGCATCTAAAGTGGATGTAACATTTGGTTCGATGACACAAGAAGAAAGAGCTATGCTAACAGAAAAATTAAATAAAAATAGTAGAACAGAAACAGGTATGCCAAGCATGTTCCGTCATGATTCAGGTGTACATTTTATTACTGTAACGAGTGGGAAAGGCGGAGTCGGAAAATCAACGGTGACAATTAATCTTGCTACTGCCTTAGCTAGAATGGGTAAAAAGGTTGGGATTTTAGATGCAGACATATATGGTTTTAGCATTCCGGCTATGATGGAAACGAATCAAAAACCAACAATGATTGATCAAACAGCAATTCCAGTCGTTAGTCATGGTGTTAAAATTATGTCAATGGGATTTTTTACAGAAGGAAATAATCCAGTCATGTGGCGTGGACCGATGTTAAATAAATGGATTCAAAACTTCCTTGCGAATACACACTGGGGAGATTTAGATTATTTACTTCTCGATTTACCACCTGGTACAGGAGATGTTGCCATTGATGTTGCAGCGATGATCCCACAAGCGAAAGAAATTATCGTTACAACGCCGCACAATGTAGCTTCATTTGTAGCTTCTAGAGTAGGTGTAATGGCAAAACATACAAAACACGAGATTGTAGGAATTGTGGAAAATATGGCTTATTACGAAGAGCAAGATGGATCAAAAAATTATCTCTTCGGAAAAGGGGGCGGCGAAATGTTAGCAGAACAATTGCAAACGGAAGTAATTGCACAAATACCTTTTGCAAAACGTGAAGAAAATAGCGATTCATCTGTATATGATGAAGACTCTCTCGTTGGAGAAGTATTTACTGCATTAGCAGAAGATATTATTTATAGAGGATAGAGGAGGAAGTTTAATATGGTATGTAATATTGATCATTCTATTGAAGATGTAATGAATAAGCTTGAAAGTCAAAAGGATTTTTTATCTGAAATTCTTTTCAAAGATTTGAATGGATTTTTGCAAAATAAACATTCGCAGGAAATATTAAACGACATCTTTCATTTATTAAAAAAGTATGACTTAGTCAGTGAAGAAGAACGAGAGAAGAGAAATGCACAATTATTGCACATTATGAATTAAATACTCTCTGGCTTTAAAGTTTTTTCAGAAGGGGTGAATGTGATGGATATGAAAAAGATGATTGAAACGATAGAAACAACAAAAGTGACTGACGTAGAATTATCGATTCCTACTTTACATCAAATGCTTGTGAAACTGTATAGCGAAAAAAATGTTATAAATTATACAGAGCTCTTAAAATATAGTTTGTCTTTATCTATAAATCTTAAGTTAAATCTTGTGTTGAAATATTTTGGTGTGCGTCCGATCGTTGCTTCTGATGAACGTATGCAATTTCAAGAGATATTTAAATGTTTAGCTAAGCAAGATGATAATGGGGAATGGTTTTTGAATTTCGTTTCTTTATATGTAGGGTTAATTGTTGTTCTTCATTTTGATGAGAAAGAGATTGAGAGAAGTTTTTTTGATGATGTGGTTGTGGTGGGTGAAGGAAGTGAAATATAAAGTTCTGTTCATAACATCTTTCTTTTTAATAGCTGTAATCGCGCTTTATATTGATTATATAAATGTAAAGATAATCAATTAAAATAAAGAATGAAACTAGTTTGCTAAAAAGTGTTCTTCAGTTGTTTCTATCGTTTTTTCATGTTACCATTAAGCGAATTTTTCATAGGGAGAGAAAGCGATGAAATGGATTTATTTTATTATTATTAATGTTATAGCTTTTAGCCTTATGGGGCTTGATAAACGAAAAGCAAAGAAGAAACAGTGGAGAACGCCAGAAAGCACGTTGTTTTTATCAGCGGCAGCTGGAGGAGCTGTTGGAGCTTGGATCGGTATGTATATGTTTCACCATAAAACGCATAAAAAGAAATTTGTTTTCGGCATACCGTTACTTGTTGTAATAACGGTATGTTTATTTTTCGCTATATGAGAAATGTCGAAAGAATTACAGATTGATTATTGGTAAAGTGAGCATATGAAACCGTATAATGGAGAAAAAATGAGAAGAGGAGAAAAAGGAAGATGGGGAGTCAATCAGCACAGCAAAAAAAAGGGATTATATATGCGGCTGGTGCTTATACGATGTGGGGAATCCTACCGATTTATTGGAAATGGGTTGAGGAAGTTCCAGCAGATGAAATATTAGCACACCGCATTGTTTGGGCGTTCGTTTTTATGTTAATCGTATTAGCTGTTACGAAGAGATTTCGTCAGTTTGTTGGGGAGTTTGTGAATCTTTTTAAACGACCTAAATTATTAATGTCATTAACAATTGCTTCAATTTTGATTAGTGGGAACTGGTTTGTCTACATATGGGCCGTTAATCATAATCATGTCATTGAAGCGAGTCTTGGGTATTATATTAATCCACTTATTAGTATTTTACTTGGTACAGTCGTATTAAAGGAAAAGTTAAACTTTTGGCAATATGTTGCAGTAGGTTTAGCTGGAGTAGGGGTTATCATTTTAACAATACGTTTTGGATCCATTCCATGGGTTTCTTTATCACTTGCCTTTTCATTTGGATTATACGGATTAACGAAAAAATTGTTAAACTATGATGCGACGATTGGGCTTACGATGGAAACGATGTTAGTGACGCCGTTTGCGCTCATTTATCTCGTTATGACAGGGGTACATGGTTTCGGTTCATTTGGAGCTATTTCAATGCTATCGACGTTACTTTTAATAGGAGCAGGTATTGTTACAGCGCTACCACTATTTTATTTTGCAAAAGGAGCACAACTTATTCCGCTTTATATGGTAGGCTTTTTACAATATATTGCGCCAACGATTAGTTTAATTTTAGGTGTATTTGTATTTGGTGAACATTTTACATCTACTCATATGATGGCATTTTTCTGTATATGGGTTGCTTTATTTGTATTTTCAATAGCGAAGACAAAGTTTTTAGTGCAGAAACAACCGAAATTTATAAAAAATAAATCAGCAAAAGTATCATAATGCGTAGTATTTTCTACGCATTTTTCTTTATACTGATACTATATAGAATTTCCATTATAGCTAGTAGGGAGCTGAGAACATGGAAACAATTTTACATAATGATCCGCTGATGGCTGCTGTAATTTCGTGGTTTATAGCACAGTTAACAAAAGTAGTCTTTAAATTAGTTAAAACGGGTGAATTTGATTTTGCAAAATTTTTTGCTTCAGGTGGGATGCCAAGTTCTCATGCTTCAACTGTTACAGCGCTTGCGACAGGTGTTGGAGTTGTGGAAGGTGTGGAAAGTACCATATTTGCAGTGGCTGCAATCTTTGCAATCATTGTTATGTATGACGCTTCAGGAGTAAGGCTTGCGGTAAGTAAACAAGCGAAAATATTGAATGAATTTTTTCATGGTAAACAAACAGAATATAAGAAGTTAAATGAGCTTGTCGGACATACACCGTATGAAGTAGTAGTCGGTGCTTTATTAGGGGTTATTGTCGGAGTGGGATATTGCTTATGAGCAGAACATAATATGTGTTCTGCTTTTCTTTGTTTTTACACATATTCGGTTGCTTTTTTGAATATCGTTATACGGATTTCGAAAGGGTAGGTGAATGCCTTGTTATTATATGGAAAAGTGCATGAAGAAATAGCGAGAAGGACAACTGCACTTCAAACGATGCAAAGGCAAGATGGTACGTGGAGATTCTGTTTTGAAGGAGCACCATTAACTGATTGCCATATGATATTTTTATTAAAATTATTAGGTAGAGATAAAGAGGTAGAACCGTTTGTAAAAAGATTAGCTTCACTCCAAACGAATGAAGGGACATGGAAATTGTATGATGATGAAATGGGGGGGAATTTATCTGCTACCATTCAATCTTATGCTGCCCTACTTGCTTCGAAAAAGTATACAAAAGAAGATGCGAATATGAAGCGAGCGGAAATGTTTATTACAGAACGTGGGGGAGTGGCGCGTGCTCATTTTATGACGAAGTTTTTATTAGCAATTCATGGAGAGTATGAATATCCTTCGCTCTTTCATTTGCCAACACCGATTATGTTTCTGCAAAATGATTCCCCCCTCAGTATATTTGAATTAAGTAGTTCGGCACGTATCCATTTAATTCCGATGATGTTGTGTTTAAATAAAAGGTTTCGTGTAGGGAAAAAGTTACTGCCTAATTTAAATCATATTGCGGGCGGGGGCGGAGAATGGTTTCGGGAGGACCAATCTCCAATGTTTCAAACATTATTAGGTAATGTGAAACAAATTATATCTTATCCGCTTTCCTTACATCATAAAGGAAATGGGGAAGTAGAACGTTTTATGAAAGAGCGTATCGATGAAAATGGAACGTTATATAGTTACGCAAGTGCTTCGTTTTATATGATTTATGCTTTACTTGCGCTAGGACATTCTATTCAATCGCCAATGATTCAAAAGGCTATAACGGGGATAACATCTTATATATGGAAGATGGAAAGAGGGAACCATTTACAAAATTCCCCGTCAACTGTATGGGATACAGCATTACTTAGTTATGCGTTGCAAGAGGCTCGTGTTTCGAAAGAAAGTAAAATGATTCAAAATGCGTCAGTATATTTATTAAAAAAACAACATAAGAAAAAAGCTGATTGGAGTGTGCATGCGCCGGCGCTTATTCCGGGCGGTTGGGGTTTTTCTGATGTGAATACGACAGTTCCTGATGTTGATGATACAACAGCTGTGTTAAGAGCATTGGCACAAAGTAGAGGGAACGGAAATGTGGATGATGCTTGGAAGAAAGGGACGAATTGGATTAAAGGATTACAAAATAATGATGGTGGTTGGGGAGCATTTGAAAAAGGCGTGACAAGCAAGTTATTAGCGAATTTACCAATCGAAAATGCAAGCGATATGATTACGGATCCTTCTACACCAGATATTACAGGCAGAGTGTTAGAGTTTTTCGGGACATATACGCAAAATGAATTGCCCGAGAAACAAAAACAAAGTGCAATCAACTGGTTAATGAATGAACAGGAGGAAAATGGATCGTGGTATGGAAAATGGGGCATTTGTTATATATATGGTACATGGGCAGTGATGACTGGCTTACGGGCGTTAGGAATTACTTCTGCTCACCCTTCTTTAAAACGAGCAACTTTATGGCTTGAACATATACAGCATGAAGATGGTGGCTGGGGAGAATCTTGTCAAAGTAGTGTGGAAAAAAGATTTGCTACTTTACCATTTAGTACACCATCGCAAACAGCATGGGCTTTAGATGCTCTTATTTCTTACTATGATAAAGAAACACCAGCTATTCGAAAAGGTATTTCATATTTGCTTGCGAATCCTTATGTAAATGAGAAATATCCTACTGGAACAGCTTTACCAGGTGGGTTTTATATTCATTACCATAGCTACGCTCATATATATCCGTTACTTACTTTGGCGCATTATGCAAAGAAATACAAAAAATAAACCGAGAGATGTTTCTCGGTTTATTTTGTTGGGTAGTAGGTCCCTGTTGAAAAGAATAAGGTTATGATTTCCCCTTATTTTTCTGTTGACTGGCGTTTTTGACGTGCATCAGCGGCATTTGCACGTGCGTTTGCTTCTAAGTCATTGTGGTCAGCGAGTTCACGAGAGAACTCAACATCAATACCATCAGTGGCTTTGCTTTGTTTGAAATTTTTTTTGTTCATTCGACACAATCTCCTTGCACTTTATCCCGCATAACGGGTAGTAAAACTCCCACCTCAAAATTCAGATGGAACAAAGAAGCTAGGTGGGAGATTAACTGCCCGATTGGTGAGGGCTGATAATCAGTGGGGGATGAACAAACTTCCCACTGATTAAAGTTTCACTCTATGCGACGTTGCAAAGTTAGTTTGACACAAATAGACTTTTTTATACAAAGAGGATTTGGAAAGCAAAAAGCCGAAATATACAGTATAAGTAATAGAAATGGGGGATAGGGATGGGATTTTTAAATGGGAAAACAGCTGTTGTAACAGGTGGCGCCCAAGGAATTGGAAAAGAAATTGCACGAGTTTTTGCCAGGCTTGGGGCTAAAGTTTTAATTAGTGATGTAAATGAAGAAAAACTACAAAAAACGACACGTGAATTATCGGACGAAGGATATGAAGTAAGCTTATATCGATGTGATGTAAGTAATCAAAATGAAGCGAAATCATTAATTGAGTATGCAGTTCAAAAATTTGGGACACTGCATATTTTAGTAAATAACGCTGGAATTACAAAAGATGCAATGTTACATAAGATGGAGAAATCAGCTTGGGAACAAGTATTACAAGTAAACTTAACTGGCGTTTTTTATTGTATGCAGCCAGCTCTTCTTTATATGAGACAACAACAATATGGGCGCATTATTAATATTTCTTCAATAAGTAGAGAAGGGAATATTGGACAAGCAAATTATGCGGCAACGAAAGCTGGCGTTGTCGGTTTAACGAAAACAGCAGCGAAAGAAGTTGGAAGCTTCGGTATTACTTGTAATGCAATTTGTCCAGGATTTATGGATACGGATATGACAAAAACAATACCGGATAAAGTAAAAGAAAAAATGGTTGGAGCGATTCCGGTTGGTAGAATTGGAACGCCAGAAGATATTGCGAACGCGGCGGCCTTTTTAGCGTCAGAATACGCATCCTATATTACAGGAGAAGTATTAAATGTGAGCGGAGGGCTGCAAGTTTAAAGGAATACATAATGAAAAGAACCTGACCGAGTGGATCAGGTTCTTTCGATTTAATTTAAGTTTAACCAAACGCTCTTCACTTCTGTATAGTTATTTAATGCGTAAGATCCCATTTCACGGCCAAGACCAGATTGTTTAAATCCTCCAAATGGAGATGCTGCATCAAAGACGTTATAACAGTTTACCCATACTGTACCTGCGCGTACTTTACTTGCAACATAGTGTGCTGTCTTAACATTTTCTGTCCATACACCAGCTGCCAAGCCAAATTGTGATTTATTCGCACGTTCAATTACTTCATCAATATCGTTAAACGGTATTGCAGAAATAACTGGACCGAAAATTTCTTCTTTTGCGATTGTCATCTCATCATTGACGTCGGCGAATACTGTAGGAGAAACGAAGTAGCCTTGATCAAATGGATTACTTCCTCCGCAAAGTACTTCAGCGCCTTCTTCAATCCCTTTTTCAATGAAGCCCATTACACGTTTTTGTTGTTCTTCGGAAACGAGAGGACCGATTGTAGTTTCTGGACTTAGACCAGCACCTTGATTTAATTTTTTAGAATAAAGGACGAGATCAGCCATGACATTATCATACATTTTCTTCGGAATAAATAAGCGTGATCCAGCAGAGCATACTTGTCCTTGGTTAAACATAACACCAGAAAGTGCACCAGGAATAGCGCGAGATAAGTCGGCGTCTGGTAAAATAATATTTGGTGATTTACCACCAAGTTCTAAAGTAACACGTTTTAATGATTCGGATGCTTGTCTCATAATTTGTTTGCCAACTGGAGTAGAACCAGTAAATGCAATTTTATCAACGAGTGGATGATTAACGAGAGCTTGTCCAGCTGATTCACCGAATCCAGGAACGATATTAATAACACCTTTCGGGAATCCAGCTTCTTCAATTAATTCAGCTAAGTATAGAGCGGATAGTGGAGTTTGTTCTGCAGGTTTTAAAACGATTGTACATCCTGTAGCAAGCGCCGCTCCCATTTTCCACATTGCCATAAGAAGCGGGAAGTTCCAAGGGATAATTTGACCAACAACACCAACAGCTTCATGGCGTGTATAGTTAAAGTAATCACCGGAAACAGGAATTGTTTGACCAACGATTTTCGTCGCCCAGCCAGCATAATAGCGCATATGCTCAATTGCAAGTGGTATGTCTGCTGCCATTGTTTCACGGATTGGCTTTCCGTTATCTAACGTTTCGAGCTGTGCAAGCTCTTCTTTATGTTCTTCCATTAAATCGGCAAGCTTGTACATAAGGCGGCTTCGTTCAGCAGTGCTCATGCGAGACCAAGGACCTTCGTCAAAAGCCATGCGAGCTGCGACTACAGCTTTATGAATATCTTCGCGACCAGCTTCAGAAACGATGGCAAGCGTTTCGCCAGTTGCAGGGTTAGGCGTTTTAAACGTTTTACCGGAAGCGCTTTCAACGAAAGATCCATTCACATATAACTTTTTCGTGCCTTGAAGAAACTTTTCTACCTTTTCATGAAGATTTACAGCTAGTTGACTCATTGTATAACCCCCTTGAAAATATAATGTAAACGCAGTACGAGACGGCGTTTATTCCGAAATCAAGGATGTAGGAACTAGATGGAAAGCCTCTAATTAAAATCATAATTAACAATTACTGAAAATTCAAATTTCATTTGTGTTACAATTGTAAAAAATATGTAATGTAAGAGAGTCTTCTATATAATTATAAAAAATCCTGCTTGTTTTTGCTTTCTAGTAGGAAAAACTAGAAGAACAATGGTACAATAATACATCGTGAGAGGAGGGAGAAAATGAAGAATTATCATGATGATCCACGCTTTCGAATCGCCCATAGAGAAGCGTTAATTGGTCTTGGACTTGCTATTATCAATTTTATAATATGGTACGGATTTGCTTATGGGCTTGGTAGTAAAAATCCAAGTGAATATACATATGTATTCGGTTTTCCAGCATGGTTTTTTTATAGTTGTATTGTTGGATTTGTCGTAATGGTTATTTTGCTTAGTTTAGTTGTTCGTTTTGTATTTCAAGATATTTCACTCGATGAGGAAGAAAAAAGTGAGGAATAATAGATGAATTGGTATGTAATCATTCCAATGATAATTTCGTTTATCGTTGTATTTTTAATTGGTATATATGCTTCAAGACGCGTACAAGCGACTGCTCATAATAAATTTTTGCAAGAATATTTTCTTGGTGGACGTGAGCTTGGCGGTTTATTATTAGCGATGACAATGATTGCTACGTACGGTAGTGCAAGTAGTTTCATTGGTGGCCCTGGTATTGCTTACAATATGGGACTTGGATGGGTATTATTATCTGCGATTCAAGTTGTAACAGGTTATATCGTTTTAACGGTTATCGGTAAAAAGTTTGCAATTATTGCTAGGAAGATGGAAGCAATTACGCTTATCGATTATTTAAAAGGAAGATACGCTAATAAAGCGGTTGTTATACTTTCGGCGTTATGTATTATTATCTTTTTATTTTCAGCAACAGTAGCCCAGTGGGTCGGCGGTGGACGATTAATTGAGTCGCTAACAGGTCTATCTTATACAACAGCACTATTTTTATTTACTTTTTTTGTACTTGTGTACGTATTAATTGGTGGGTTCCGCGCAGTTGCGTTATCAGATACGTTATTAGGTATCATTATGTTAGTTGGAACGACAATCATTTTAGTTGCTACTGTTATTGCTGGTGGTGGAATTGAAAAGATTATGCAGGAACTTGTTCAAATCAATCCGAATTTAATTACACCATTCGGAGCAGATGGTAGTTTAACGAAATCATATGTTACATCGTTTTGGATTTTAATTGGAATTGGCGTTGTCGGTTTACCACAAATTAGTGTGCGTGCTATGTCTTATAAAAATTCAAAAGCTATGCATCAAGCTCTAATCATTGGAACGGTTGTCGTTGGTACAATTATGATCGGGATGCATTTAACGGGTGTATTTGCACGAGTAGTACTTCCTGGTATAACGGTACCAGATAAAGTCATGCCGCTACTCGCGATGGAAGTGTTGCCGCCTTGGCTAGCTGGCGTTTTCTTAGCGGCACCAATGGCAGCGATTATGTCTACAGTAAATTCGCTATTGTTACTTGTAAGTTCATCGATTATTAAAGATATATATGTAAATTACATAAATAAGGATGCAGCAGACAGTACGATAAAAAAAGGAAGTTTGTGGATTACGGGTATTGTAGGACTGCTCGTTTATGCAGCGGCGATTAAACCGCCAGATTTTTTAATATGGTTAAATTTATTTTCTTTCGGTGGATTAGAAGCAGCATTCATTTGGCCGATCGTCTTAGGGTTATATTGGAGAAAAGGGAATGCAACTGGAGCGCTCGCTTCCATTTTAGTTGGGGTAGGCTCATATATGTGTATTCATCTTTTCTACCCAAATCCGTTCGGTATACATACAGTTGTCTTCCCAATTTGCTTTGCGTTTATCGCTTACATAGTGGGAAGTATGATTGCTGTGGAAAAAAACAGCATAGGCTAGATGAAGAACGTAGTCCGTATAGGACTGCGTTTTTTTTATAAAATTCATCTTTTTTATTCTGTATATGTAGGGCTATTCATAAATTAATAACAACTGAGGGGATGGAGTTGAGGTCGATGAAAAAAGTGTTATTTTTGGGAGACCCGGGAATTGATGACTCTTTAGCCATCATGTATGGAATTATGCATCCTGATATTGATATTGTTGGTGTTGTAACCGGATATGGAAATGTAACGCAAGAAAAGGCAACAAGTAATGCTGCGTATTTATTGCAAATGGCAGGACGGGAAGATATACCTGTTATTAATGGTGCGAAAATTCCTTTATCTGGAGATGTTACAACGTATTATCCAGAAATTCATGGAGCAGACGGTTTAGGACCAATTAAGCCTCCGAAAGCTTTTTCACCAAATATAAAATCTTTTTGTGCATTTTTTGATATTCTTGAAAAGTATAAAGGAGAATTAATAATAGTTGATGCCGGTAGGTCAACGACATTAGCGACAGCGTTTATTTTAGAAAAGCCGATGATGAAATATGTAAAAGAATATTATATAATGGGCGGTGCTTTTTTAATGCCTGGCAATGTTACACCAGTGGCGGAGGCGAATTTTCATGGCGATCCGATTGCGTCACAGTTAGTTATGCAAAATGCGAAGAATGTAACATTAGTGCCGCTTAATGTTACATCCGAGGCAATTATAACGCCAGAGATGGTAAAATATATTACGAAACACTCTAAAACGAGTTTTAATACATTAATTGAACCGATTTTTACGTATTATTATAAAGCCTATAAAAAGTTGAACCCGAAAATAACAGGAAGTCCAGTACATGACGTTGTCACAATGATGGTCGCGGCGAATCCGTCCCTTTTAGATTATGTGTACCGCCGTGTCGATGTAGATACTGTTGGAATTGCAAAGGGCGAAAGTATTGCTGATTTCCGTCCACAACCTGACTCAAAAGCCTTAAAAAATTGGGTTCGAATTGGTTGGTCGTTACATTATAAAAAATTTCTCGAAGATTTCGTGAAAATTATGACGTAGACATAATAGGAGAATACAAGTTAAAATAATGGAGATGGTTACTTAAATAACCATCTCCATTATTTTGTTTTTTTAGATAAAGAGAGAAGAGTTGCACAATAGGAGAGGAATTTTACTTGAAAAAAACTATAGTATGCGCAATGATTGTGGGTATTTTCGTTTTGGTAATATCGGGTAACTTTTTAGTGAAAAAAGTGTGGAGTTCAAATAACGATGATGCACAGTATATCGCATCTTTTATTGAAGAACATAAAGATGAAAAAAATAGTGCGCTTCTAGTAAAGAGAAATGATAAAGTTGTTTATTCTGTAAATCCAAATGTTGTATTACCAGTTGCTAGTACGATGAAATTAATTGTGGCGCTTGAATATACGAAACAAGTTACAGAAGGGAAAATTGACCCGGCTAGTTTCGTTTCAATTAATGATGTCAATCGATATTATGTACCGAATACAGATGGTGGTGCACAAGATAGATGGCAAAGGTATTTGGAGAAGACAGGCAAGATAACTGAAGGAGCCGTTACTTTAGAAGACGTGGCCAAAGGAATGGTTAAGTTTAGTTCGAATGCTAATGCGGAATATTTAATGGAAGTGTTAGGATTAGATAACATTAATCGAAATTTACAAAGTTTATCGCTCCCTGCACATCAACCACTATTTCCGATTGTTTCATCTTTATATATCCCGGGATATTTGCATAAAGAATTACATGTTCCAAAATATAAAATAGAGAAAAAATTAAAAGAAATGACTCAAGAGCAATATCGTGAATATGCGATGATTATTCATGAGCGCTTAAAAAAGAAGGGGTCATTATTACAGAAAGAAATTCCTCTTTATTTAGAGGAACGTTATGATAAAATTTGGTCAGATAGATTACCAGCTGCGTCAGCAAACGATTATATGGTATTGCTGCAAAAGGCAAACCATAAAGGTGGCCTGACAGAAGCTGAAGAAAAAGTGTGGGCAAGTATCGTTGAAACAGATATGAGTGCCAAGAAATATCGTAAAACATTCAGACACGCAGGACAAAAGAATGGGTATACGCCATGGACGGTTACAAAAGCGGTTTATGCTATGGATAAGCGCGGGAACTGTACAGAAATTGTATTTTTAGCGAATAATTTAAATGAAGATGACAGTGCAGAAATACGTAAACATTTAGCAAATTTACATTTCCAAGTGTTGCAAAGTGATAAGTATGATGCGACTTTTATTAAATAAACTCGGTGCATAAAGCACCGAGTTTATTTTTGTCCCGCTATTTGTGGACAGTAAGACTCCCATCTCAAAATTGGGCGAATGCGAGAGAGTTAGGTGGGAGTACAACTGCCTGTAAAAGGCCGATTGGTAAGGGCTAATTAAAGTTTCACTTTATGTATAAGCACTTTTTTACTATCTCTGGGTATGATGGGTAGTAATACTTAGGTGAAAGGGGAAAAGGTGATGAAACAGAGTAAAGAAGAATTTATAAAGAATGAAGGCGCTGATTTCCCTGGGAAAACATATGTGGATTGTGTATTACAACATGTATTTAATTTTCAGCATAACTACTTATTAAAAGATATGTTTCAAGTGCATAAAGCACATATTATGATGCTGACTGAAGAAAGTTTAATAAAAAAAGAAGAAGCTACAGTTATATTAAAAGCACTAAAAAAGGTAGAAGGAATGCCCAAAGATCAATTGCGATATACAGAACAACATGAAGATCTCTTTTTTTTAGTTGAACATTTAATTTCTCAGGAAGCAAAGTGTGATTTTGTAAGTAATATGCATATCGGTCGAAGTAGAAATGATATGGGAGTAACGATGTATCGTATGAGCTTAAGACGATATGTATTACGATTAATGGAACACCATTTATTATTGCAAGAAAGTATATTGCAACTTGCTGATGATCATAAGGGAACAATTATGCCAGCTTATACACATACACAACCAGCACAACCAACAACGTTTGGTCATTATATGTTAGCAATTTATGATACGATGCAAAGAGACTTAGAACGAATGAAAAAAACGTACCAAATTTTAAATCAGTCTCCGATGGGGGCAGCTGCACTTTCAACAACAAGTTTTCCGATTAAACGAGAACGAGTTTCTCATTTACTTGGGTTTACAAATGTAATTGAGAACTCATATGATGCTGTCGCTGGAGCGGATTATTTATTAGATGTTAGCTCGTTACTTATGATAATGATGACAAATACGAGTAGATGGATTCATGACTTCTTATTATTAGCGACGAAAGAATATGATGGTATTACTGTTGCGAAGCCATATGTGCAAATTAGTAGTATTATGCCACAAAAACGAAATCCAGTTTCAATTGAGCATGCTCGTGCTATTACGAGTAGCGCTTTAGGAGAAGCATTTACAGTATTTCAAATGATTCATAATACACCATTTGGGGATATTGTCGATACGGAAGATGACTTACAGCCGTATTTATATAAAGGAATCGAAAAGACGATTCGCGTATTTTCTATTATGAATGCAGTCATTCGAACGATGAAAGTAGAAGAAGAAACGTTAAAAAGTCGTTCCTATAAACATGCAATAACGATAACTGATTTTGCAGATGTTTTAACAAAAAACTATAAAATTCCATTTCGGCATGCTCATCATGCAGCAAGTACGGTTGCTAATATGTCATTGGTGCAGAAAAAGGAGCTTCATGAATTACATTTCAAAGATGTAAATATATACTTACAAGAAAAATTTAAAATACATTTATTAGAAAAAGAGTGGAAAGAAATTATATCGCCAGAAGCTTTTATTCAAAAAAGAAATGTATACGGAGGACCGAGTAAAAAAGAGATGGAACGAATGATTCAAAAGCGTAAAGAGTCATTTCAAAATGAAGAAGAGCGATTTGAAACGGAAAAACGGAGAATATTACGAGCTGAATATAATTTGAACATATTAGTTTCAAATATTATCGAATCGTAAAAGAAGGATTTAATGAATTAATCGCCAATACTTAATTAAAATATAAATGGAGAGAAGAGATTGTCGATGATTCAATTACACGTATATAAAGAGATTCTTCATTTTAAAGAAGATGTTACACCATTTTTAGAAAAGAATGAGCAGGAAAATAATTTAATGTTAGGTATATTACAAGTAGCTCAAGAACCGACGTTTATGGGGGTAGCGAAACGAGGAGAAGAAATTACAGTTGTATTTCTTCAAACAGAAGAGAAGATACAAATGATTGTTGCAACTTCTGAAAATTCGGAAGTAGATATAGTGAAACTTGCAAAAGAGTTATCGAAAGTATATCCGGACATTCCTGGATTGATCGGTAATAAGGAAATTGTACAGAAATTAGCTGAAGAGATTGCGGTGTTAGAAAATAAGAAAACGAATGTTGTAATGAAACAAGGTGTATATGCATTACAACAAATTAAGAAGAAGTGGAACGAGGATGGAATTTTTCGAGAAATAACTAATGATGAGTTGCCATTAATAGAAAAATGGATATATCAATTTTGTGAAGATGTGAAGCTCCCAACTACGAAAGAAGAAGCGGAACAAACCGCACATACATTAATCACTAATAATCGTCTATTTGGTCTAGAAGTAGATGGGAAACTCGTTTCTGTAGCTGCAAAAACGAGACCAACTACAAATAATATAACAGTAAATTTCGTTTATACCCCGAAAGAAGCACGAAAAAAAGGGTACGCATCTAATTGTGTAGCGGCACTCAGTCAACGTATGTTAGACGAAGGGTACAAGACGACTACACTATATACTGATTTAGCCAATCCGACATCTAATAAAATTTATCAAGAAATTGGTTATGAACAAATTGCGGAGTCTGTGCTCATATTTTTAGAGAAGTAGAATAAAAAGGCGTGCTATTTTAGCACACCTTTTTATTATTCATCAATTCTAATAACTTCGCCTTGCGGGAAGTTCTCAGTTTCTAGTAAGTTACGAATAGCTTTTGCCACATATTCAGGTGATAATAGCTTTCCTTCCTCTTTTAGTGTGATGAATCGGTCTAAATTTGTGAAGTCTTCTTTATTTGTTTCACGAATTTGTGCTTGCATATTTGTATCCACAACACCAGGTGCAAAAGCGACGATTTTTACTGGATATTCTTTTTCCTCTTCTTCAGTCGCTACGCATTGTGTAAACATATTCACACCAGCTTTCGTAGTACAATAAGCGCCCCAGCCAAAGTAAGGTTTTTTTCCTGCACCAGATGAAATGTTTACAACGCGTTTATCTACTTTCCAGTCTTTCGTATGTTTCATGAACATAGATGTAAGAATCATAGGGGCAAGTAAATTAATGTGAACGTTCGTAATGAATTGTTCGCTTTCTGCTTTTTCAATCGGCTTCATAGGTGCAACTGTACCCGCATTATTAATTAAATGAATAGAAGATACATTGTCTTCTTTAATGGATGAAATGATTTCGTTAAAGTTAGTTTCTAAATGATGTACATCTTGAAGATCTAAGGAATGGAAAATACAATTGCTGTTATATTGTTCTGCAAGTTTAGTAAGCTCTTTATTTTCTCTTCTAGAAATAGAGATGATGGCTGTGCTTTCTTCTAATAATTGCGCGGCAATTGCCGCACCTAAACCTTGTGAAGTTCCTGTTATGATAACGTAGCGCATAGTTTTATAAACTCCTCTCGTATGTGCGGAATTTTGTTGGACAACGTACACTCTATAGTTTGTCTACATTTTATAGTATAGAGCACTTTTTACTATAAATGAAATGAGATGATTACGTGCCTTTTATGAATCGCTTTACAACGACAGTTACTGGTGCCGTCACGTTCACTGGGAACACGTTGGGACTCAGTCCTACATCTCCTGCACCAGGCAATAATTTCGGTACGATTGATGTATTTACTACGGTAAATACATCGCTTCAAGTGCCAGGATTCCCAGCAGGAACGACAAATGATTGGCGATTAAATTCTGCAAGTGCAATTTTGAACCTTCCAGCAGGGAGTAGTGTCTTATACGCAGAACTTGTGTGGGCTGGCACATACCGGACTGATACGGAGGATGTTACTGCGTTTTTAAATGATAATATTACCTTTACAACACCAGCGGGGACATTTTCTGTTACACCAGACCCAGCAACTGCCCAGCAAGGTTCAGTAGGGAAGCAGTTTTATTATAGTCGTTCTGCTAACGTAACGAACCTTGTTAGTGCAGGTGGGGCTGGCACATATACAACAGGTGCCGTGCCAGCTGCAAGAACTTCAGCTGATTCAACAATTAGTCGTTCGGTTGGCTGGACGCTTGAGGTAGTTTATCAAAATGTGAGTTTACCACTAAGGAATTTATCGGTGTATGCAGGACAAGAAATTATTGAGGCATCATCACCACCAGTAGATGCTGTTATTTCAGGTTTTGCAACGCCGTCTACGGGAACAGTTACAGGAAGAGTACTTGTAACTGCCCAAGAAGGTGATGCTAACATTGTTGGAGATCAACTTCGTTTTGGGCCGAATGCAAATGCTACAGTTACTTTATTCGGACCGAGAAATCCTGCAAATAATTTCTTTCAGTCACAAATTTGTAATGACAATGGAAATTTAGATACGAGCGGAACATTTGGAAATCTGAATCAGCCGTTAGGAATAGCTTTAGCGATCCGAAGACAAGGGTGGGATATTACGAATGTAGATGCCTCCTCATCTTTAGTAAACAATCAGACGTCAGCAACTGTTCGCTTTGTCACAAATGGAGATGGATACGCTGCAGCTGGTTTTGGTGTTCAAATTGATGCAACAGGTCCAATCATTAATCCTGTTAAATCGGTAAATAGAACCGTTGCAGGGGTAGGGGATACTCTCACCTATACGATTACGGTCCCGAATACAGGAACAGGAAGTGCAGAAAACGTTGTATTACAAGATAGTATTCCGAACGGAACTACATTCGTAGCAGGTAGTGTAACGGTAGGTGGAGTAACGCAACCGAGTGCGAATCCCGCGAATGGAATTAATTTAGGTACAATCCCAAATAACACGCAAAGAATTGTTACATTTCAAGTTCGAATAACATCGTTCCCGAACCCAAATCCTATTCCAAATCGTGCAATGGTGTCATATCAATTCCGTCCTTTTGTCGGTAGTGCCCCTATTACAAGTACGTCTTCTTCAAACACAGTACAAACGACAGTGAATCAAGCGACTATAAGTATGCAAAAATCTGTAGATCTACAGACGGCAACTCTTAATGATGTATTAACGTACACAGTTAATGTGACGAATAATGGGAATGTTGCTGCAAACAATGTTATTTTTGTTGATAGTATCCCTGCAGGAACAACATTTGTAGCTAATAGTGTTACGGTTAATGGAGTAGCACGTCCAGGAGCGAATCCATCAAGTAGTATTAATCTTGGAAGTATTAATGCATCGCAAACGACTGTAGTACGCTTTCAAGTACGAGTGACATCGAACCCTCTTGTCAATCCAATACCGAACCGTGCAAGTGCAACCTTTACCTTTACCCCAGTGCCTGGTCAACAACCAATTTCAGGTCAAGCGACGAGTAATACCGTAGTTACTACAATTAATATAGCTGATATAAGAACGAGAAAAACAGTGGATAGAGCTTTTGCGACAGTGAATGACGTTCTTACGTACACCGTTACAATTGAGAATACAGGAAATGTACTTGCGACGAATGTTGTTTTTCAAGATCCAATCCCAATTGGAACGACTTTTATTGCAAATAGTGTGACTGTAGATGGGGTTTCGCAACCTGGGGCAAATCCAGCGACTGGGTTTGCGGTAGCAAATATATCTCCCGGCGGAAGTAGGACAGTGACTTTTCAAGTACGAGTGACATCTACGCCATCAGGAGGTACGATTGCGAATCGTGGAAATGTATCTGCTAATTTCGTCGTTAAACCAAATCAGCCGCCAGTAACGATTAATAGACAAACGAATACTGTAGTGACACAAGTTAATACGGGTGGTTTAAATGTAATAAAAGAAGTGAATACAACGCAAGCGGCAGTAGGGGACACTTTAACATACACAATTGCCGTCCAAAATACAGGAAATGTTCCGTTAACAAATGTGCTTTTCCAAGACACTATTTCTTCCGCTGTTTCTTTCGTTGCAAATTCTGTAACAATTAATGGAGTACCGCAAAGTGGATTGAATCCGAATACAGGATTTTCTCTTCCAAATATTCCTGCGGCTCAAACCGTTGTAGTCACATTTGACGTATTAATTGTACAGGATCCAGAAAATGAAGATATTTTAAATCAAGCAAATGTAACAGCAAGTTTTCAAGTGAATCCGAGCGAACCGCCAGTAACAATCAATGTACCGAGTAATATTGTGAATACAACTGTACAATCAGGGAATTTTGAAGTTGTGAAAGCAGTGAATACAGATGTTGCAACGGTAGGGGATGTTTTAGTATATACAATCGAAGTTATAAATGCAGGTAGTGTACCAGCTACAAATGTATTTTTCCAAGATTCAATTCCACAAGGGACATTATTTATTGAAAATAGTGTAGTTGTTAATGGTGTTTTACAAGAAGGGGCAGATCCAGAACTTGGATTCCCATTAAATAATTTGCCTACTGGTGCGAGTGTAATTGTTACTTTTGAAGTATTAATTGATGAAATTCCCCAAGGAAATAATGTCGTAAATAATGCGAATGTAACTGGAGATTTCCTTGTAAATCCGACAGAGCCACCGATTACTGTAACAGTACCAAGTAATACTGTTATGACAGTCGTGAATTCTTCAGGGTTAAATGTAATGAAAAGTGTAAGTGCTACTGAAGCAGGTGTAGGAGATACGTTAACGTATACAGTTCGTATACAAAATAGTGGAACAGTAGCAGTGACAAATGTATCATTCCTTGATCCAATTCCATCTGGAACAACGTTTGTAGCAAATAGTGTAACAATAAATGGAACGTCTCAGCCAGGTTTAAACCCAACAACTGGATTTCCACTTGCTAATATTCCAGTAGGAGGGATGGTAACAGTTACTTTTCAAGTGACGATCACGAGTGTACCACCAAATAGAGTTCTTCCGAATAATGCGAATGTAACTGCTGATTTCCAAGTAAGTCCTCTGCAGCCACCAATTACAATTGTAACGATTAGTAATATTGTTGTGACGCGAGTAAATGTAGGATCGATTAATGTAATAAAGAGTGTAAACACACCGCAAGCAGGCGTAGGAGATACGTTAACGTATACAATTCTTATTCAAAATACAGGAACTGTTCCTGCAACGAATATTATTTTTCAAGATCCGATTCCTGTTGGAACTGCGTTTGTAGCAAATAGTGTGACGATAAATGGAGTTGTTCAGCAAGGCGCGGATCCTATGGCAGGTTTCCCAGTACCAAATATTCCGGTCGGACAAACGGCTACGATTACGTTTCAAGTTACAGTGACGAGTGTTCCGAGCGGTGGAAATATTAGAAACCAATCGAACGTTACTGCAAGTTTTCTTATAAATCCAGCAAACCCTCCAATAACGACTGTTACGAATAGCAATTTTGTCGTGACACAAGTAAACACAGCACAGTTAAATATACAAAAATCTTCATCTGTACAACAAGCGGCATTTGGAGAAACTTATACGTATTCTGTTGTCATTCGAAATAACGGCACAGTACCAGCGACGAATGTTTCTTTCATCGATCCAATTGCTCCAGAAACAGCATTTGTCGCAAACAGTGTGACGATAAATGGAATTTCACAGCTTGGTTTAGATCCGAATATTGGTTTCCCGCTTCCTAATATTGCAGCTGGGGCATCAGTGACAGTAACGTTCCAAGTTACAGTAGTTACGCCATCCCCACGCGGAGCAGTATTAAATACGGCATCTGCTACAGCCACTTTCTTATTAAATCCTTTACAACCACCTGTAACAACGACAAATTCAAGTAATACGACAGTAGTTACAATACCGTTACCTCCTCCTGGTGAAGTAACAGCAACAAAAGCAGTTGACGTTGCGACTGGGGCTGTTGGAGATGTATTAACGTATAGCGTGCTAATTACGAACGTAGGAATTATACCTGTTACAGATGTACTCTTCCAAGATGTCATTCCGGAAGGAACGACATTTGTCGAAAATAGTGTAACGATAGGTGGGGTTCAGCAATTTGGTTTAAATCCAGAAATAGGATTTACTGTTACTCCATTATTAATTGCTGGTGGAAGTATTACGGTAACATTCCAAGTGACAATTACAGAGATTCCAGATAATGAAGTCATATTAAACGATGCTGACGTTACATTTACTTCACAACCGAATCCGCAGGAACCACCGATTACGGAAACGATATTAACGAATTTAGTCGTTACGACAATTAATATAGCGTTTATTTTTCCGTTAAAACTAGTAGATAAAGAAGTAGCGACTGTAGGAGAAATTTTAACGTATGATGTATTGATTTTTAATTTTGGAACAGTGGCAGCGACGAATGTTCAATTTATAGATACTACTTCCGCGGGTGTAGCATTTGTACCAGGAAGTGTGAGCATAAACGGGGTACCGGCACCAGGATTAGATCCTTTCATTGGTTTTACAGTTCCAGATATACCTGTAGATGATTTTGTACTTGTCACATATCAGGAGACGGTAACGAGCATACCAGAAGGTGGTACAGTTGTTAACTTTGTAGACGTTACCGCGACATTTGCTGTAAGTGAAACAGAACCACCTATTACTGAAACGACGACAAGTAACACGACATTAACAGAAATAAATGAATCTGGTTTGAATGTATTAAAATCAGTGAGTCAGCCGATTGTTGCAGTAGGGGATACAATCACCTATACAACAGTAGTTCAAAATACAGGGACAGTGACAGCAACGAATGTTCAATATAGTGATGTATTACCTTCTTCTATAGCATTCGTGCCGAACAGTGTAACGATAGACGGTGTGTTACAACCTGGATTCAATCCGAATAATGGATTCCCGCTTCCAGATATAAATCCAGGTGAAAGTGTAGAAGTAACATTTCAAGTAACAGTTGTTAGTGTTCCATCAAACGGAACAATTGTCAATACGGCAAATGTAACAGGTAGCTTTGTATTAGTACCAGGAGAACCACCAGTTATAGTAAACCAACCGAGCAATACAACACTCACAACTGTCAATAGAGGACAATTTAATGTTATTAAACAAGTAAATAGAGCGGCTACTCTCGTTGGAGATGTATTAACGTATACGGTTCAAATAACGAATACAGGAACAGTAATAGCTAACGATGTTCAGTTTGTTGATACGATTTCAGCAGGAGCGTCATTTGTACCAAATAGTGTAACGGTAAATGGAGTTTCGCAACCAAACTTAAATCCGATTACTGGCTTTGGAGTTGGAGATATACCAGTTGGTGAAACGGTTATAGTGACGTTTCAAGCGACAGTTACAACCATCCCGTCATCAGGAACAATTACGAACGTTGCAAATATAACAGGAAGTTTTACTTTAGTGCCAGGAGAACCACCGGTTATAGTGACAGATCCGAGTAATACGACTATAACAAGAATAAATAGAGGACGTTTCAGCATTATAAAATCTGTAAATAAAGAAGCGACACGTTTAGGAGATACGTTAACGTATAGTGTGCAAGTTACAAATACGGGAACGGTAACAGCGACGAATGTTCAGTTTATCGATGTTCCATCACCTAGTTTAGAATTTGTTCCTGGAAGTGTACAAATAAATGGGATTCCGCAAGTAGGTTTAGATCCTTTTGTAGGCTTTTCATTACCGGATCTTGCAGTAGGGGATAGCGTATTAATCACATTTGAAGTAAATGTAATTTCAATTCCGCCTTCTAGTAGCATTATGAATACAGCGAGAGTAACTGGTGATTTCGAATTGATTCCAGGAGAACCACCGTTTACAATTACCAATTCAAGTAATACGACAGTCACACCAGTAAATAGAGGCAGTTTAGATATGCTGAAAGAAGTAGATCATTCAATTGTTGGAGTAGGAGAAACGGTAACGTATCGTGTTCGTATATTAAATACTGGTACGGCTGACGCAATGAATGTTCAATTTATTGATGTGCTATCTCCGGAAGCTGTTTTTGTACCAAATAGTGTAACGGTAAATGGAGTAGCGCGTCCGGGAGTAAATCCGCAGGTTGGATTTACGATTTTGGACATTCCAGTCGGTGAGACGGCGATTGTAACATATGAAGCTACGATTACGAGTTTTCCAGATGGTGGTACAGTAGTGAACGTTGCTGGGGCATCAGCAGAATATATTTTAGTACCAGGTGAACCGCCAGTTACAGTGATGGACACGAGTAATACAGTTATTGTAACGGTAAATACTGCAATCTTATTTGTTGCAAAAGGAGCAAACTTTGAAGTAGCAATGGTAGGAGATGTTGTCACTTACGGCATTGCCGTCATAAATGATAGTACAGTTCCTGTGACGAATATTGTTTTAACAGATATCATTGATCCAAATACGTTATTTATAAATGGCACGGTAACGGTAAATGATGTACCTCTTCCATTTGCCAATCCGAATACGGGTATTCCGTTAGGTGATTTTCAGCCAAATGATGCGGCAATTATTAATTTCCAAGTTGTAATAACGGGAGGACAAATAAATAATTTAGTTACAAATACTGCTACAGCGACTGGGCTCGCAACTGTAAATCCGAATGAGCCGCCTGTAGTAGTTGAAGGTGATAGTAATACAGTTGTTATCCCGTTTATCCCTCAAAATGTCTCAACGACAGTCGTAAAAACGGCAAATCTTCAAACAGCAACAATTGGAGATGTCATTACGTTTACGACAGTCATTACAAATACAGGTGATACTGTCATGCAAAATATTCGTTTTCAAGACATGTTAGATAGTAGTGTTCGATTTATCCCTGGAAGCGTAATAGTCGATAGTGTTCCATTACGAAATGTAAGTCCAGTATCAGGGTTTCTTATAGGGAATTTAAATCCGGGTGAAGCGCGGACAGTTTCGTTTCAAGTAGTAGTTCAGAGCGCACCAAGTGGTTCAGGAAATTATATTAACCAAGCGAGTATTCGCTTTGAACATCAAGTAGGTACAGTATTGCCACCTGTTACACAAATAATAGAAAGTAACATGGTAGTCATCCCATTTGTTCCAACGATAGAACAAATTTGCGAAACGAACTTTAATTGCTTAGATAAAATTCCATTTCAATGTTCTCCATGTAATCACTTACAAATAAATAAAAAATAAATACCAAAAGAGCATCCTGTAAGAATAGGATGCTCTTTTTTATGTGTATCAATCATGTAGATTCTTTTTCGGGTGAGGTGAAAAATTCATTGGTTTTGTTGGAGAGTAGAAATGGAATAGCTCCTTTTATGACAGAAATATCCCAGTCCCACCATGCAAGTTTTTCTAGTTTTTCAATGGTTTCTTGTGAAAAACGATAGCGAACTAGTTTGGCAGGGTTCCCAGCTACAATTGCATATGGAGGTACGTCTTTTGTAACTACACTCTTTGCGCCGATAATGGCCCCGTTACCAATTGTAACACCAGATAAAACGCAGGATTGATAACCAATCCATACATCATTGCCGACTACGATATCACCTTTTGATGAAGGATGACCAGTAATATGTGCTCCTTCATCGAAGAGAGCATTAAATGGGTAAGTCGTTATCCAATCAGCACGATGCTCGCCGCCAAGTATGAAAACGACTTCTTCTCCTAATGAACAAAACTTACCTATTTTCAATTTCGTTTCATCATTCCAAGAAAAAATAGTTGGACCTACTTTACTATAAGTATAATCACCAATATCATATTTACTATATTCAGGTTTTTGATTTAAATATAACATAACAAATTTAGCATCCTTTCTAAAGCAAGTAATGGATATGGAACATTATATGCAAGGTGGAGTAAGGCGAACTGTGTTGTATGAATTAGTAAGATGTAAGTATGTTAGTAGAGAAAATGAATAACGGGGAGTGGAGTGGATGAGATACGAAATGGGGTTATATAATAAACCTTTTCAGTCAATTCAATCAGGAAAAAAGGTATATGAAGTACGCTTATACGATAAAAAACGTCAACTTATAAAACAAGGCGATGAAATTGTATTTACGAACCTTACGACAGCAGAAACGATGGTTGTAAAAGTAACGGAAGTAAAGCGATACGAAAGCTTTAAAGAAATGTACGAGCAAATTGATAAAAAGTTATTGGATTGTGAAAATGATAGTTTAGAGGAAATGTTAGAAAGTACATACAAAATATATACGAAAGAACAAGAAGAAAAGTGGGGAACAGTTGCGGTTCGTATTGAGGTAATAAAATGATGAGAAATCGCGGCGTGGCTATTATTGTACAGGATGGAAAAATTGCTCTAATAAAACGTGTTTGAGACGATGAAGTATATTACGTTTTTCCAGGCGGTGGAATAGAAGAAGGAGAAACATCGGAAGAGGCAACGAAGCGAGAGATATACGAAGAATTAGGGGTACATATAGAAGTAAAGCACCTTATTACAAAGATAAAGTATAAAGGTACCGAATATTATTATGAAGCCTATATTACGGACGGAGTATTCGGAAGCGGAAAAGGTGAGGAGTTTAAGCAGAAAGATAGAGGTTGTTATATTCCGTTATGGATACCGATAAATGAGTTGAAAAATGTGAATATAAAACCTTACGAAGTGGTCGAAAGTATATTCGATTATTATAAGATGCAAGGTCTGACAACATACAAAAAAAACCATTGACATAGCCTGCTGATTTAAGTATTGTATTCGAGTATGTTTATAATCAGGAGGTTTATATGAGCAATCAAACTACTACACATCATGTGAAAATGACAACAGCAGATCCATCTGGAATCGGTCTATTTGGATTAGCAATGGTAACACTTGTAGCATCATCTCAAAAGTTAGGTTTAACAGATGGCGTTTCACTTGTATTACCATGGGCAATCTTTTTAGGGGGATTTGCACAAATCTTTGCATGCATTCACGATGCAAAGCATAACAACACGTTCGGTACGACAGCATTTGGTGCGTACGGCCTGTTTTGGTTAGGTGTTGGAATGACTTGGTTAATTCAACTTGGAGTATTCGGCGAAAAATTAGCCCAAACTGCAGATTCAAAACAGCTTGGTGTAGCCTTTATCGGATATTTAATTTTCACAATCTTTATGACGATTGGTGCAATGGAAACACATAAAGTATTATTTATGATTTTCGTACTTATTGATTTCTTATTTATTGGTCTTTCATTAAGTACTTTAGGTGTTATGCCGCACGCAATGCATAATTTAGCAGCATATTCTGAACTATGTATTTCATTATTATCTTTCTATGGTTCAGCCGCAGCAGTGTTAAATACACACTTCGGAAAAGTTGTTTTACCAGTTGGAAAGCCATTTGGTATTTTTAAAAAGTAATAAAAAAGCACAGGTGATTGTATAGTCATCTGTGCTTTTTTGTATGGAATAAATAAAAATGAAAAATATAATTGAAATTGATTATCATTATTAATATAATGAGAATGAGAATCATTCATTGCGAGAGGGGGATGCCAAAGTGGCGAAAATTTTAATTGCGTATGCGAGTATGTCAGGAAATACAGAGAGTATTGCTGATTTAATAAAAGTAAGTTTGGATGCTTTTGATCATGAAGTAGTATTGCAAGAGATGGAAGGCATGGATGCTGAAGAATTGCTAGCTTATGATGGAATTATTTTAGGATCTTATACGTGGGGCGATGGTGAATTGCCGTTTGAGGCAGAAGATTTCCACGAGGATTTAGAAAATATAGATTTGTCAGGAAAAAAAGCAGCTGTATTTGGATCAGGTGATACGGCATATGAACTGTTTTGTGAAGCGGTGACGATATTTGAAGAACGTCTTGTAGAACGCGGTGCAGAACTTGTACAAGAAGGATTGAAAATTGAATTATCTCCAGAAGATGAAGAGGATATTGAAAAATGCAGTAATTTTGCAATTGCATTTGCTGAGAAGTTCTAAGAATGGGAGTGTCAACGTGGAGACAATGTTAAGTGCAACTGCTATTACAAAATTAAGAGATGGAAAACTTATGTTAGCTACTACATATGATGGCTTATTTATTGAACAAGACGGAGAATGGAAACAAATTTTAAATGGCTTTCAAAAACGAATTCGGGATTTACATAGCGTAGATAATATAGTTTATGGTGTAGGCGACGAAGGGATTTTTATTCGTAGCATGAATGGTGGAGAGAACTGGACAATTCAGCGTTTTCCAACAAAAGCAACGAGTTGGAATGTGTGTAGTAATGTACAAGGAACTGTCATTGCTCATGGAGATAAAACATTGTATCTTTCTAATAATTTCGGTTCTACATGGGAGACCATTCATCCATTTCTTGATTATGGCAGTGATGCACCGTCTATTCGTTCGTTATTCTTATATAAACATTACTTATTTATTGGTACGAAAATACATGCGAAATATGGTGGTGTTTGGCTTTTTGATTTAGAGAAACGTAAATTAAAAAGAATTAAAATAGCGATGAATCAAATGATTTCTGCGTTGACTCTACATAATTCTTATCTAGTAGCAGCAAGTGGATCGTGTAAAGGAATTGGTGGTAATATTTCTTTTTGTAAAATAGATGAAAGTATTGAGAATGAAAAACTATATTGGCATACATGTCAAAGTGAGCAGAAAGCTAGTAGCTATTTAGACTTAAGTGTAGATCAACATGTGCTATATACGACTTCAACGCAAAATAAGGCGGGCGTTAGCACGGTTTGCCGTGTGCATCTTAATGAAGGGATTGTTACAGTATGTGACTCGGTTAAAGGGCATGGTTGGCGCATTGTTAATCAAAAAGAAGGCTATGTTGTAGCTGGATCAGGTGAATCAAAAGCGATGCAGTGGAAGAAAAAAGTTGTTTAGCAAAAAAAACTTTGCTTTTATTATATTGATATGATATAGTATGTTTAAACCATTTTACTTTTAATAATATAGAGATTTAAATGAGCTGTAACTTCCGAGGAGGATAGCAATGTTAAATCTCCTCAGGGGTTGCAGTTTTTTAATGTCTGGTTTATTATTGTAAGGTGGTTGAAAATGAATATGTACATATAGGTACATTGTAGGAGGATTTTTTTCATGCAAAACGGTAAAGTAAAATGGTTTAACTCAGAAAAAGGTTTCGGTTTCATCGAAGTTGAAGGCGGAGAAGACGTATTCGTTCATTTCTCAGCTATCCAAGGCGACGGCTTCAAAACTTTAGAAGAAGGTCAAGAAGTTACTTTCGAAGTAGAACAAGGTAACCGTGGACCACAAGCTACTAACGTTAACAAGAAGTAATTTTTGAAAAAAAGAAGGGCTCGCCCTTCTTTTTTTTGCGTTCTTATTGAATATCCTCCAATGTACATATGATAATAAGACTGAATTTTTGTTTTTTATACGAGGTATTTCATGCATAAAGTGTATGAATAAATAGATACTGAAAATAAAGTATGTGTGTGAAAAGGATTTTAGAAAGAGGTAAATAAATTGAAAAACGCTACACATTTTATTGTGTTTGATATAGAGAGAAATTTTAGGCCGTATAAATCAGAAGATCCGTCAGAGATAGTTGATATCGGAGCTGTAAAAATAGAAGCAAGTACAATGAAGGTAATTGGAGAATTTTCGGAGTTAGTAAAACCGGGTGCACGACTTACTCGTCATACGACAAAATTAACGGGAATTACAAAAAAGATTTAATTGGTGTAGAGAAATTCCCTCAAATTATAGAGAAATTTATTCAGTTCATTGGAGAAGATTCTGTATTTATTTCATGGGGAAAAGAAGATTATCATTTTCTATCTCATGATTGTACATTACATGGCCTAGAATGCCCGTGTATGGAAAAAGACAGTAGATTTGATTTGCAAAAATTTGTTTTCCAAGCGTATGAAGAATTATTTGAGCATACACCAAGTTTACAATCTGCAGTAGAACAACTCGGTTTAACGTGGGAAGGAAAGCAGCACCGCGCTTTAGCAGATGCTGAGAATACAGCAAATATACTTCTTAAAATATATAGCGAGAGAGATATTAATAAGCGATACAAGAGACATGGTGAGCTTGAACTTGTAAAGAACGGAAAACTAACAGAAAAAGCGAAAAAAAAGATGCGAAAATGGGTGTTTAAAGAACTGAAGAAACATGCAGAACGACCATTTGTGTGGAGTACATTTGAAAGTAGTGAAACGTGGGAAAGTATAACGGAAAGGTATTATATAAGTGAAAATACAGTAGAACTTCTGAAAAAACATTTCCCTACAGCGGTGAGAAAAGCGGAGCGGCAGCTTAAATATTTGGCTGAGATGGAGGAGAATGCACAGTCTAGGTGACATTCTCCTCCATTTCTAGCTATATAAATTTAAAGTCATCGTATTGACGGATGAGTAAAGTATTCAAATTTAATTAGGAATCAATTTGTTGTTGTAATTTGGCTATTATAATTGCTTTGAAAATTAAGGCGTCGTAAGAATTTTAAAATATATTAATAAAATAAGAGCTCATAAAAATGAAAGAGGGTACAGTTAAATGGAAGCAATCTTTAACATTTTAACTGTTTTATTTTTTATATTATATTCACATCACTTTTTATTTTTATTACACTTCCTCTTATAGTAAAAAGGAGTTAGAAAAAGCTTAATATATCTTTAAACCGCGGTGGATTAAAGATTAAAATTGAAGAGTAAGATAAGCGTTATATATATGGGAGATGCGATGATGATAAATTTGGATATCAAAGATATTAACGTAAAGATGGAATTAAACGGTGTCTTTTGGAATGAGGATAGGATTGCTGAAATGATGGTGACTACAACAGCAGAACATTCTCTTATTCTTCATATATTAGTTGACTTAGAAAATAAAACTATTTGTGCGATGAGTGCCACGATAGTGAATGGGTTCTGCCCTCTGTGCAAACAGAAAAGGGACGAATGCAGTGAACTTAATGACCTACAAAATAAAATGGATATTTTAGAAGAAGCCTACGATTGGGTGAGAGAGCATCCAGAATATCGTTTTCAATTATCTTTTTACGAGTACAATAAATTTGAGGTAGTAAAGTGAAATTTTTATTTTAATAACATACATAGTGACTATAAGGAAAAACATCAAAAACTTATAGAAGGACTGGGTCTATTAGTAAAAAGTGAAAAAATTGTAGTACGTTGTATACAAGAACATATTGAAAAGGATATTTCAACTGGAAATGTGTTTGTACAACAAGGAACGAATTTATTTAGATACTGCAACAAATTTTATCTTAAATCAAAAAAATTTAATAAATAAGCACATCTTGTTATAAAGCAGAGAAACCGATTCTTAGTAGAGTCGGTTTTTAAAGTAAACGTCAAGTAAGTCCAAAATAAAAGAGCGCTTTGTTAATAGCGCTCAGTAAAAAAATAGTTATAGGGAAGCATTTATTCAATGTTAGAATCGAAATTTTTAGTATTGTGTGGTCTCATTTGTAGACACATAGTTGTTATTTAAAACATGTTTATTGGTTACATGATTTTCTTTATCAACCCCGTTCGGATCATATGAAAACTGTTGCTTATTCTCAATCCGCTCAATCACATCTTGCAACTCATCTGGCTTCAGAAACTCAATAGGAGAGAAGCCTTTTTCAAACGTAAGTGCATCAGCCTCAATCATTAATACGTATCGGTCATTTACCTTCGCGATATGTATTTGATCTCCGAAATCAGCAAGCAGGGCCTTCACAGAGATATGATCTGCTTTTAGCTTTAATTCCACTTCTGGGGCGTGCTCGACGATTTGAGCGGTAGCTTCCATTACTTCTTCGGTTGAAAATTGTTCCATAATCTCCCGCTTCGGACTGGCAGCCCATACTTCCATTGCTTGGTCGAATTGTTCGCGTTCTTCAGTACCTTCTTCAAATACATCTTCAATTTGGTCGTATACCATGTCTATTACTTGTGTTTTCATAATTTCAGGCATAGAGCGTTCGTATTCGACGAATTTTAAGAAGTCCTCGAAGTAGCGGGCATGTGATGCTTGGTGTATTTTTAGTTCGCCTACTTCAACCATACCTTCTTCAGGCATGTACGGATATTGGATAGATTTCATATTCTTCGTTGTGATGGCCATTTCAACGTTACGAATAAGCGTTGATTCATCTGAAATAGAGGCAACTTTCGGTTCAAAGTCACATTTCATAACGAATACGAACGGGTCATCAAAGTATTTACGTAGTTTTGCTTGAGCAATTAAAAATACACCACCACGAACAGCGCTTGTGTCAAGATATGTATAAACGAGAGGCTCGCTCATATCTTTGAAGTTTTCTTTTGTTTCTGCAAAACGAATACGATTAAATAGGTTGTAATGAGGGTTTGAATCGAGTTCGTGCCCTTCTTCTACAATAAAGCGCCCAATCTTTGTTGGGGCTTGTTCCGTTTTAGCATGACGTTCTACTTTTCGCTTTGAAATTTTTAATAATTCACCATTCAAAAATTCTTTTAAAGAGCTATCTTCATATTCTTCAGCGTCTAATGTTTGAAAATGTTTATAGCGTTTATCAACTGCTTCGCCTTTTCCTTCTACTTGTACAACATAAAAGGAAAGAAAATTTATTTCAAAATCCATATTTATCACCTTGTTTCATTTCATTAACTCTTATCAGTATAGAGATGGAGAAAACTTTCGTCAATTTATATAAGGAAGGGGAGACCCTTCCTTATATATTTTTTATTTTCAAAATTAAAATCCGTCTTCTAACGCTGCAAATGGAATGTTAAGTCTGTTTTCTACTGTACGTAAACGTTGGTTTAAGCGATTTAGCCTACGTGTATGGCGCTCAACAGTATTTTCTAATTGACGTACTCTTTGCTCAAGCTCATTTACTCGTCGTTCTAGTTGACGGTTTCCAGTACCAGGGAAAGAGATTGGAAGTTGAAATTGTCTATTTTGGTCATATGGATTAACTTGTTCTGTTTGATCTATATATTGTTGGTATTGTGCTTGTAAATCATATTGAGGCTGATAACCGTATTGGTTATATGAATCATATGGATTGTAGGGGTACATAAAAACATCCTCCATTTCTTTAAAATAGGTTAAATACACGATACTGTATGTGTAAAAGCGGAGCTGTGGCACGGCAAATACCTAATTATATTTACGTGATTTACTTTTATACATAAGAACAGGGAGTTGTTACATTTGTTTTTCATTTATTTAATGGTATATAATGGATAGAAGGGGAGAGGTTACATAAAGGTTACAAATTTGCTAAACTTACATTTTCATAAAAATATGTATAGACATTTACAAAAGAAAAGAGTAATTTAAATAGAGTAAAAAATAACTTGTAACATTTTATAAACATATTGTAAAATGATTGTAACAAAACATACATAAAAATGAAATAATACATAAAAGCAGTGTTGGGGAAAAGGAGAGAGTATATTGTTCCGTAAAATAAAGGGTATTTTAGTTGGGGTGCTATGCGTAGCTGTAGTGAGTGGTTGTGGTACAAAAGTAAGTGATGTTGCATTAGTAAGTGATATTGGTGGACACACTGTCGCGGCTAAAGCAGAAGTGCAGGATTCTATTAGTTTAGTTGATAGTCGAACAGGTACTGAAGTGAAAAAAATAGATTTGTCTAGTTTAGGCTATTTTGAAGACGAAGCAAAATTTAAAAAATCGGTAACGAAGGTTGCTAGTGAGGTTGGGAAAACCGTTGATAAAAAGATGGTTCCATCACGTATAGCACCTGATGGAAGTTGGCAAGAAGGAAAACCTTCTTATGAATTAATGGAAAAAGAATTAGTAGATAAATTGTTAAATGTTGGTATGTGGGATTCTTCATATCAGTTACCAATCACAGAGAAAAAGCCTACGGCAACATTAAGTGATGCGCAAGGAAGTGGTACGGTAATTGGTAGATATGAAACGAATTTAGGTGGATCAACAGGTGGCCGTATTGAGAATATTCGTTTGTCAGCGGCGAGCATAAATGGAGTTGTATTAGCAAAAGGAGACCGCTTCTCTTTTAATGCATTAATCGGTGATACAACGCCAGATAAAGGATATCAATTAGGAAAAGAAATTGTAGATGGTAAATTAGTAGATGGATATGGTGGAGGTGTTTGTCAAACATCTTCGACTTTATACAATGCAGCAGATCAAGCTGGTTTGAAAATGGTAGAGAGAACGACGCATTCTAAAACAGTAGGTTATGTGCCACAAGGAAGAGATGCTACAATTGCATATCCATACTTAGACTTAGTATTTGAAAATACGAACGACGCACCTGTGAAGCTTTATATGGGCATTCAGGGCGGAAAGTTAGTTGCTGAAGTACATAAAATGAGATAAGAGTTATAAAGTCACTTTTTCTGAAAGTTAGAAGAGGTGGCTTTTTTATTAAGAAAATAAAAATATGCATAAATTCTGACTTTTCTTATTTACATAGGGTGATTTTGGTTGTATTCTTCATAGTAACGGTTATATGTAATGGAAAAATATTGGGATAAGGAGATGGAGTTATTCATGGTACAAATTCATCCGAAAACACGTATTGGTCATGTTGCATTTAAAGTGAAAGATTTAGAACGTCAAATTGCTTTTTATGAGAATGTAGTAGGCTTAGAAGTAATTAAACAAGAGGGGAATAAAGCGTATTTATCTGGAAAGGGTGGTAAGAATACGCTGCTTGTTCTTGAAAAGTTGGAGGATGGGGCACTACAAGAACCACGTACGACTGGTATATATCATGTTGCTTTTTTAGTTCCGACTCGTGAAGCTTTTGCTTCGGCACTATTTGGGGTTCTTCGTAATAAGAATGTAATTGATAGCCCGGCTGAACAAGAAGGGCGTTATACATATTCAAATGAAATTTTACCAATTTCAAGGTTTAATAGTGCAAGTGATCATACGTATAGCGAAGCGTTTTATTTACAAGACTTAGAGGGTAATGGAATTGAAATATATGCAGACCGCCCGCGCGATCAATGGGGAGAAGGACCAGGAGGAAGTACGCCGCTTGATTTAAAAGCATTGGCAACGCTCGTTGATTATGAGTTTGCTGGTTTACCTGCTGATACTGTCGTTGGACACGTACATTTACGAATAGCTGATGTAGAAAAGTCACATGAGTTTTATGTAAAGACGGTAGGCTTTGAGGTACAACAGCGTGAAGAGGATTGCTTATTTATTTCGGCAGGAGGCTATCATCACCATATCGGTGCAAATACGTGGAACGGAGTAAATAATCCGCACCCACCAACACATGCAACTGGACTAAAGGTATATACGATTGTACTACCGCATAAAGAAGCGTTAGATGAAGTGAAAGAAAGATTAATAGAAAAACAACATGAAATAAATGAAACTACAAATGGATTTACAGTAGTAGATCCAAGTGGTATTACAGTACAGTTTGAAATAGAAGTAGCATAAAACAAGCCAGAAAGTGTGTAATCACTTTCTGGCTTGTTTTTAATTATTCATAGTTCAATCCAATACCTTCTTACAATATTTCCATCTTCCTCAATGAAATCATCATCACGAAGCCCGCCGTTATGTAAGATTGTTTTTTCTGATCCTGTATTCACTTCGTCACAAACGACAAGTACTTTCTCGATGTTTAATTCCTTCGTTTTTTCTAGCGATAACTCTAATAACTTCGTAGCATAACCTTTTCTTCTTTCAGAAGGGCGAATGCCATAACCGACATGACCTCCAGTGTTAAATAAATGTTCGGTTAAACTATGACGTATATTTACAACTCCTACAATTTTATTTTCATCTGTAACGAGCCAATACGTAGAGTCTGGTACCCAAGATTCAGGAAGGTTTACTCCGTTATGTGCATCGAGTAATTCTTGAATCATAGCTGGAAAGTTAGAAGGGTCCTTTGAAATAACCCACGGAATCATCGTTTCACCGCTATCTTGCCATTCGTTATAAAAATCTAAGTATTCTTCTTGTAAATCAGTAGTGGGTGTAATCAAAAAGACATTCATTGCTAGTAAGCTCCTTTTATTTATGTTTTATTTCACAAAAATCAAGGCAGAAAATGAAAGCGTTTTCTAACTTTCTCAACCTCATTTTTTGCACTTCATATGCAATTTTTAACTGAAGATAAGTAAGGTGTTGAACTTAAAGGTTTTTTTGTATGAGAAATAGGTTATCTTGTTTATGCTAATATTTAAAATATTAGCATAAAAGCGTTGGGATAGTAAGTGAATTTTGATGAAATGTTTTTATATCGATAAATGGATGTGTGTGATAATTTTTGTTTTATCCATCTATAATGAATGAAAGGGGGAAGTGTTCGTGAGCTTACATATTGATTTTATTTTACGAATTGGTATTGCTGGTTTATTAGGAGCAATGATTGGTATTGAAAGGGAAATTCGATCAAAAGAAGCTGGATTAAAGACTCATTTCCTCGTAGCGGTAGGGAGCGCTTTAATAATGGTTGTTTCGAAATATGCCTTTTCAGATATTATGTTTGAAAATCATATGTCCCTTGATCCAAGTCGTATTGCAGCGCAAGTTGTTAGTGGAGTAGGTTTTTTAGGTGCAGGTACAATTATTATTCAAAAACAGGTAGTGAAAGGATTAACGACAGCGGCTGGTTTATGGGCTACAGCAGGAATTGGATTAGCAATTGGAGCGGGTATGTATGTAGTAGGGATTGGAGCTACGATTCTCGTTTTAATTGGGTTAGAGATTGTAAGTCGTATTTTTAAAGTGCGATTTTTATTTCCGCAAAATATAACAGTGCAAATTTGTATGAATAAACATGAAACGGTACAACAAATATTAGAGAAGCTTCATATGAAAGGTATTCCAATACTTTCATATGAAGTGGAATCTTTACAGCAAGATACAGGTGTAGTTTATAAGGTAGGAATGCAGCTGAAAAATATATCACCTGAAGAAAAGAATGCATTCATTCAATATATACAAACATTACCAGAAATAACGTTTGTAAAGTTAAATTCATAGCGTTGAAAAAGAGGTTAGATGTAGCAGAAATTTTGCTATTATCTATCCTTTTTTGACACAACTCGCATGGAGAGTCAAGCGTTAATTTTGCTATGAATGGATACATATGTGAACGTTACCTTATATTTTCTCAATACAGAATGAATAGTCAGAATAGTAAGGTATTAATGTAGGACACTAAAAAATGTAAGGTAGGGGAGAGTATGAAAGGCTATTCAAAAAAAGTTTTAGTAGGGGTAAGTTTTGCTAGTTTACTGTTAGGGAGTTTTCAAGGGAGCATATCGGCGGAAAATACTAAGGAAGAGAAAGTTTCTTATCGAAATGTGCTCAAAATGGAGCCAGTTGGTGTACAATTGCCAGTGCAAGAATTAGCTCATTCATCAAAAGTGCTAGAAAATAAGTCTTTTGAGAAAAGGCTACAATTTGCTGATTTATCGCAAAGACCGCCAGAAGTAAAAAAAGAAAGTAAACAATTAGCTGTAGCGAAAACTTATACAATTGCTGAATTAAATCAATTAAGCAATCAGCAATTAGTAGATTTACTTGTAACAATCGACTGGGAGCAAATTACGGGGCTATTTCAGTTTAATAAAGACAGTCTAGCATTCTATCAAAATGATAGTAGGATGCAGGCGATTATTGATAAATTGAAGCAGCAAGGGCAAACTTATACGCAAGATGATTCAAAAGGGATTGAGACATTAGTAGAGGTATTGCGATCTGGGTTTTATTTAGGATTTTATAATACAGAATTAAGTAAACTGAATGAACGAAGCTATCATGATAAATGCTTACCTGCATTAAAAACGATTGCGAGCAACCCGAATTTTAAGCTCGGTACATTAGAACAAAATAGAGTTGTATCATCATACGGAAAATTAATAGGAAACGCTTCGAGTGATGTGGAAACGATAACATCGGCTGCGAAGATTTTTAAACAATATAATGATAGTTTTTCTACATTGGTAGATAATCTTTCAGCTGGAAATGCGATTTACGATATTATGCAAGGTGTGGATTACGATATTCAATCATATTTGTACGATACGAGAAAAGTACCGAAAGATACAGTATGGTATCAGAAAATAGATAGTTATATTAATGAGCTAAGTCGTTTTGCATTAATGGGAACGATTACAGCGAAAAACGGATGGCTTATTAACAATGGCATTTATTATACAGGTAGACTCGGTACGTTCCATAGTACAGGGACGAAAGGATTACAAGTTGTAACAGATGCGATGAACATATACCCGTACTTAGGGGAGCAATATTTCGTAGCAGCTGAGCAAATCGCGACAAATTATGGCGGAAAAGATGCAAATGGAAATACGGTTAATTTAGATCAAATACGAGAAGATGGTAAGAAAAAATATTTACCGAAAACGTATACGTTTGATGATGGTGCAATTATTTTAAAAGCTGGAGATAAAGTGACAGAGGAAAAAGTAAAACGCCTATATTGGGCAGCGAAAGAAGTGAAGGCACAATTCCATCGTACCGTTGAAAGTGACCAGCCATTAGAAAAAGGGAATCCAGATGATGTATTGACGATGGTTATTTATAATAGTCCAGCAGAATATCAATTTAATCGTCAATTGTACGGGTATGAAACGAATAATGGTGGTCTTTATATAGAAGGAACAGGTACATTCTTTACTTATGAACGTACACCACAAGAAAGTATTTATAGTTTAGAAGAGTTATTTCGACATGAGTTCACGCATTATTTACAAGGTAGATATGAAGTGCCAGGACTATGGGGACAAGGTAAGATGTATGAAAATGAAAGATTATCTTGGTTTGAAGAAGGAAATGCTGAATTTTTTGCAGGAGCAACGAGAACGGATAATGTTGTACCGAGAAAAAGCATTATAGGAGGATTATCTTCAAATCCAGCAGAGCGTTATACGGCCGAGCGAACGTTAAATGCAAAGTATGGAACGTGGGATTTCTATAATTATTCCTTCGCTTTACAATCGTACATGTACAATAAGAGGTATGATATGTTTGATAAAGTTCATGATCTTATTAGGAAAAATGATGTGACAGCATATGATGCATATCGCTCTGCGTTAAGTAAAGATGCGAATTTAAATAAAGAGTATCAAGACTATATGCAAATGTTAGTTGATAATCGTGATAAATATAATGTTCCGTTAGTATCAGATGATTATTTAGCAACGCACGCATCGAAACCAGTTTCAGATATTGCAGCAGAAATTACGGCGGAAGCAAATGTAAAAAATGTATCTGTAAAGAAAAATAAATCACAGTTCTTTAATACATTTACACTACAAGGAACATATACAGGTACTGCTGCAAAAGGAGAATATGAAGACTGGAAAACAATTACACAAAAGGTGAATGATACGTTAAAACGTTTAAGTACAAAAGAATGGACAGGCTATAAAACAGTAACAGCTTATTTTGTGAATTATCGTGTGAATGCATCAGGACAATTTGAGTATGACGTTGTGTTCCATGGTATGAATACAGAAGAAGGAGCTGTGAATAAAGCGCCAGTCGCAGTTATAAATGGTCCGTATAGCGGAAATGTGAACGAAGCAATCTCTTTTAAAAGCGATGGATCAAAAGATGAAGATGGAAAAATCGCTTCTTATAAATGGGAGTTTGGAGACGGTACTGTAAGTAATGAACAAAACTCAACGCACATTTATACAAAAGAAGGAACATATACAGCGAAATTAACAGTAACAGACGATAAGGGAGCAACTAATACTGCTACAACGAGTGTGACAGTTAAAAAGAAAGAAGATAACAGTGTAGAAAAAGAGCCAAACAATTCATTCCAAACAGCAAATAAACTGCAGTTGAATCAAATTTTACGTGCTAGTTTAGGAAATGGTGATACAAGTGATTTCTTTGAAATAAATGTAGAAACAGCTAAAAACCTTCAAATCAATGTAACGAAAGAAAATAATATTGGAGTAAACTGGGTTCTTTATTCAGAAGCAGATTTAAATAATTATGTTACGTATGCCCAGCAACAAGGAAATCAACTAGTAGGTAGCTACTATACGTATCCAGGGAAATATTATTTACATGTGTATCAGTATGGTGGGGGAACAGGGAATTATACGGTAGAAGTGAAGTAGTAAAAGGGAATTTGTTTTTTTCGATGAATAGCAAAAAGATCTATGCTTTTAATGAAAAAACAACTGTAGACAATGACTCTAATGACATTAACAAATTAAGTGTCGAGAGATCTTATATTTAAATTAAACAGATTTGAACAGTAAATGAGATGAAATCGATAAATTATTAGTTCATCAAAATGTAAGAAAAGTAGTGAATTTTAAGTACGTTTAATTAAAGGATCAGAGTTTATCTATTTTTACAGATAAACTCTGATCCTTATTATTTGAAAGTAAGATAATTGATACGTAAGGTAGCGGAATTTTTAAAATTCATTTATTTAAAAAGTTAAGTAGAAAATTTTTATTATCTAAATAACTTTCATTACATTAGCAGGGGATACTAATAGAAAAGCGTGTCCCTTTACCTAATTCACTCTCTATCTCTATATCTCCGTTTAATTCTTTAATAATACTGTAAGCAATCATAGTACCAAGTCCAGTCCCTTTTTCTGTTGTTGAATAAAACGGCAAAGCAATTCGTTTTATTTGTTGAGATGACATTCCAATACCTGAATCAATAATGTTAATTATAATATTTCCTTTTATTTTTTGTATATTTATTTGTAAAACTCCACCATTTTTCATAGCCTCAATTCCATTTTGTATGATGTTGTTTAGACAGAGTCTGAATTTTTCGGGATCCCCATTTATATAAAAGGAATCTGTACTATTTTGTTTTATTTCAACTTTGTATGATAGAGCAAGTGGTGAAATAGTGTCTTTCACCTGATTTAAAATGTAATTAATATCTATTTTCTCTTTTAGGGTATTCTGTGGTTTGGTTAAAGATAAATAGTTATTGATAGTAGATTGTATTTGCTGCATTTCAATTAACATGATTTCTAAGTACTGATCCTGAGATAGCTTAGAGGCATGTTTTTCATTTAATAATTGAGTGAATCCATGTACCGTGGTTAGTGGATTGTGGATTTCGTGTGCAATTGACGCCGCTAGTTCGCTAGCTATATAAAATTTTTCAGCCCGTTGCAGTTTTTCTTTCATTTTATATTTCTCAATCATTCCCTCTATTAAATAAACTGATAATAATAATGTGAAAATATTAATGATTATATAATTTAATAAAAATTCTATGAGAGTAGCGTCTATTTTACCTCCTGTATTTATTTGAGTTACAATACCGCAGATAGAAAGTGAAGCTGTACATACTAAAATAAGGAGTAAGCTTAATAATATCTTTTTTTCTTTAAAATGCATAGGTAATAAGTAACGGAAGAGCATTGTTATACCAGAAATAATTGTAAAGATAATAAATGATGGAAGAACGCCATTTCCACCTAAGTAAAAGCGATAAGAAAGATATAAAATTCCTATAAGAACAATGTTTTTTGTATTTCCATACAGAAAAACTAATATGATAGGAATAAAACGTAAATCATAAATAAAGCCAGCATGTAAATGAAAAGGAAAAGTCATACAAAAAATAATAGCAATAGAGGAGAGAGTAGAAATTAACATATTATTACATGTTATTTTTTCTTTAAATTCTAGCCAAAATACGTGATAGCTAAGGATACAAATTATTATAATAAAGGTATTTAATAAGAGAGTAGAAATTCCCATAGTTTTGCATCTCCGATAGTTTGTAAGTAGTATTATGTATAAGTTGGACCTAGATGTTTAGTATTAGTAGACTTTCTATCTAAAAAAGGAAGGGTACTTGAAAAAATGTTATTATATTACTCGTATTAGAATTGATGAGGAAGATAGAAAAAATAATAGATAAAAAATCTACTTGAATTTATGTACATATGAAATTAGAAACTAACTTTTGTATAGGTAAAATTGGGATTGAATTACTGGTAAAATAATGGGTTTATGAGTGTGAATATTCTGTGAAAATAATATATATGACGACCATTGTTTTGTAGCTTTCGTTATATTAACATGGAATTTACCGAATTACAAAGTGAAAATTTTAAATTTTTTTATTCATATAATTTATCTGAAATGAAAACACTGTTCACTCGAGTATTGTTGTAATGAATCGTATACATTTTGTGTGAAAAAACCTTTGAAATTAACATGTTCTTTTTTATAAAACATAATACTGTAGCTTTATCTATGTGAGTTACTCAATAAATGTTAATACGTAAAGTTATTATATGTATATTTAAGGATATGAATTATTACATAAAAACGCACTTAAAAAAGAATGTATGATGGTAATAGAATACAAACATCAAGGGGGAACTTAAAATGAAGTTAAATAAACTAATGCTTAGTTGTGGAGTGATTCCGGCATTAACACTTGGTGTGTTAGGGAATAATACTTATGCTGAAGAAGTGCACAAAACGAATGATGCAATTAATATAGTTGAACACATTCCTGCAGACATATTATTAACTCAAACAATGGATTATAGTGGAGAGGCTGTCACTTCTTTTGTATATAATGGGAGTACTGATTTAAGATTCTTTATGAAAAATAATGGCCAAAATACAATGGGGTATAGTGTAAAAGGCCCAAATACGGAGTTAATTGCTGGTGGTTATATAAGGCCTGGAGAACAACAAATTAATGTTACAAATGTACGGAATGCTTTATCTCCATTACCGATTGGAGCATATAAAATTTACGTTTCAAATGATGATGGTTCTAAGGGACAATTCCAAGTTGCAGTAAGATCTATGAATTAAATTTAAAAAACCTTGTTTATGAGCTGATTTGATTTTTACTTTCTGGAAAGAGATGATATTGACCCGAGAGTCCCCCATAAAAGTAAAAACGAGCATCCTTATGTAATTGTGAGAGGGTGCTCGTTTTTTGTTATGAAACAGAAAAGAATTACTTCCAACCACTTATAAAGACATTTTGATATTTTCTTCGCTAATCTACTAGTTTGTGTAAACGAGAGAATGTCCATTATGAAAGATTTCAAAATAAAGGTGACTTAATATGCAGCTAAATTATATTGGGAAATAGAAAAACCACTCTTATAGGAGTGGTTTCTAATCATTATTTTTAGGCTATACATTTAAAATTAGGCTAAGTTATAGAAATAATAAATATTTTATTCGTTGTTATTATTTTGGTTCTGGATAATGATTGTAGTATGAGATTCTAATAAATTCTTGGTAGACATTTGTTAATTTAGCATTTCTAAGAGCATCGTTGAATTTTTGCATACGTACACTACCTTGAGCGTAGCCCCCACCAGGAGTATAAGGATTTCTAGCTTCAAAGTCATCCATAAATACTTTTAATTTTTTATAGTCTTGAGATTGATAGAAAGCCGCGGCCTCTTCAGGAGTGACATCAAAGTAAGAGGATGATGTTGAGTTATAAGAAGCTGCTTGAGCACTAGGTACCTCTAGCATAGTTGCAGCTCCACCGAACATAGTAAGCGCCATAGAAGATACAATAATTTTTTTGAACATAATAAAACCTCCATGTAGAATATTTGGATTAATAGTAATCCTGTAATCATTATAGTTACAATGAAAATGATTATCAAATGCAATGTTGCATAATTTATTCTTTGAATGAGAAGTTCCCCTTATATCTAAATGGAGGAGTGTAATAAGGAATTAATAGATTAAAAGAGGGGTACATATTATTCGAGGTAACAAGAAAATGAAATGAAAAGGCTATTTTTTAATTGGGGAAAGTTAAAAGTCCCTGTTATTAAAGAGAGGGACTTTCACAAAGGAATGAGAATTAACAGCTGAAGTTACCATTATTGGGAATTTAATTTCGTTTATTTGTGTTGAGAAATAAATAGTATAAGTTGTATAAGGCGAAATGAAGGAAGATTTCTTATAGATTTTTCGTTTAACAAAGTATGTTAAACGAAAAATCATGTAATAGACTACGAAATAATCTTTCCAAAATAAAATATAGTTTGGCTGAAAATTAGAGGACATTAATTCATTGAAGTAGTAATTACTGTTTTTCAGGATAGGGGTCTTTTTTTATTTAAGAAAGAGAATATATTTTCTCAACAGGACAAATGGTAATCATCTATAAGTACTACTTATAAGGATAATAGGAAAATAGAAATAAATAATAAAGGAGAATGCGAAATGACAACATTACTATCTAATAGAAATCGAGTTAAAATTAGTGAAGAAGATGTAGATGTATTAAAGGTAATGGCACATCCCGTTCGATTACAAATTGTAAATGAATTAATGCACCATAAAATGTGTAATGTTACACAGTTAACGGAAATATTAAGACTCCCGCAATCCACTGTTTCACAACATCTATCAAAATTAAAGGGAACCGTACTCCGTGCAGAAAGACGAGGATTAGAGATGCATTATTATATTGATAATGCTAAGGCCCGCCAGATTATAGGGATTTTAGGTTTTTAGGTTCATACTACGTAAAAAGTTTCCTCATATAAAATAGGGAACTTTTTTTGTTGAACAAATTGTACATATTTATAAATAAAATGGAAAGAAGTAAACTAGTAATTTAAATAGTGGCCCCTTTTAAAGATAATTAAATATGCCAAAATATATGATTACAAAGCGAAACTTTTGATGCCTTTTTTTATTTATTAGGTAAAAGCAATTGGGTGGATTTTCTTACAGTAATGGTTGGATAAAATAGAAGATTACTAACTTGAACAAAAGAACTACTAGTTACATATTTAACATACATATTTATCTGGTTAATTGCAGTCGTGTTTTGGAATCTGTATATAGTAAACTCATTTAAAAACTTGAAAAATATTAAAATGTGTAAATTTTATGACTATTTAGTTAAAAATATTTAATATTTGTAATTTTTTGTTTTATAATGATAATCGGGTTGCTCGTGAATGTTTTAGATATTGCGATATACACTCAGATAAATTTATTTTAGGGAGGGTTCAGAATTGAGTAAGAGAGTTATTATAAGAGTTTTTACATTATTATCAGTACTGGCATTATTCCTTAATGTGTTTTTACCAAGGGCTAGTGCAGAAGTTATGACGCATGAAAAATATTCAATGGAATGGAGTTATAGTAATAGTCTAGGTAAGTACATTCGGACTGAATTTATTAAAAATTCAAGCGGTCAAATTGCTTATTGCTTAACTCTTGGATTAAAATCACCAAATGGTGAAGATCTTCCTGAAATGGGGAAAACAGATAATGTAGTATATAAGGTCTTATTAAATGGTTTCCCACAAAAAAGTACTGAACAGCTGGGAGTAGCTAATGAAAATGAAGCGCATTATGCAACTCAGCTTGCGGTCTGGAATGCATTAGGTCAACTTGATGTAAATGAATTAAAACATGAGAATAAAAATGTTGAAAAAGCAGCTAAGGCTATTATTAATAATGCTAATAATAGTGAAGAGACGCAAGATATTTTTATGAATGTGATTCCTGCTGAAAAGCAAAAAGCAGAATTAAAGGGTGAGTTCTTTGAAACGAATCTATACACAGTACAAACAAATGCTAAGAGTGGTTCTTATAAGGTAGTAGCGAAAAATGCCCCTAATGGAGTTAAAATTGTTAGTGAAAATGGTGAAGTGAGAGATCAGCTTTCAGTTGGGGAAAAATTCCGTATCCAAATTCCTAAGAACACAAAAACAGGTGAATTTAATTTAAGTGTTGCTGCTAATTTAACTAAAATTCAAGCAATTGCTTACCGCGGCACGGATACTGTTCAGAATGCTACAGTATTATTAGAAAGAAATGAAGAAAAACTTAGTAGTGATCTTGCAGTAAATTGGGAAGCAACTGGTTCTTTAAAAATTAAAAAGGTTGGAGAAAATGGGGAAGTTCTAGCTGGTGCAGTATTTGAAGTCTTTAATGCAAATAATGAATCAGTTGGAAAAATCACGACTGGTGCTGATGGTACTGCAGAATTAAATAACCTACAAATTGGTACATATACAGTAAAAGAAATTAAAGCACCAACAGGTTATGTTTCAGGTGATAAACCACAAACTATTGAAGTTAAAACAGGGGAAACAGGAGCTGTTCAAGTAGTAAACAATAAAGTAAATGGTAACATCGAAATAAAAAAACTTAGTGATTCAGGAAAGATTTTGCCAAATGTTGAATTCACAGTCTTCACTGAAGATGGAAAAGAAGTGAAAAAAGTAGTAACAAAAGAAAATGGAATTGCAAAAGTTGAGGATCTTACGTATGGTAAGTATTATTTCTTAGAGACAAAAACACTTAATGGATATCTTGAAAATAAAACAAAGTATCCTTTTGAAATTAAAGAGCACAATAAAACACTTACTTTTACAGTAGAAAATACCGAAGTAAAAGGTAGTGTAAAATTACTTAAAGTAGATAATGAAGATATCAGCAAAAAATTAGAAGGTGCAGTATTCGAGTTAAAAGATGCAAGTGGGAAAGTTATTGGTGAATATAAGACAGATAAAAAAGGTGAAGTTAACGTCAAAAATTTAGCATATGGTAAATATTCATTTATAGAAAAGGCTTCTCCAAATGGTTACGTTCTTATTAAAGAACCAATTGTGTTCGAAATAAAGGAACATGGGAAAATTATTGAGTTATTAGCAGTTAATCATCTTATCAAAGGTGATCTAGAAATTACAAAAGTTGATGTAGCTGATGGAAACAACAAACTTCCAAATGCAGAGTTTACTATTTATAATGAAGCAGGAAAAGAAGTAGTAAAAGGAAAAACAGACGATAAAGGTATCGCGAAGTTTGAAAAGTTACCATTTGGAAAATACACATATAAAGAAACTGTTGCACCAAAAGGTTATGTATTGAATGAAGAAACGTTCTCTTTTGAGATCAAAGAGAATGGTCAAATCATTAAACATATTGTCAAAGATGAAAAGATTCCTTCAATAAAAACAACAGCTACTGATAAAACAGATGACACAAAAGAAATGCACACGTCTAGGTCTGTAACAATCCAAGATAAAGTGGAATACAAAGATCTACAAATAGGTAAAGAGTACACTGTAAAAGGTAAATTAATGGATAAAGAAACTAATAAACCATTAGTTGTAAATGGCAAAGAAATAACAGCTGAAACTAAGTTTACACCAAAAGAAGCAAATGGTTCTATTACATTAGATTTTACATTTGATGCAACTGGTTTAGAAGAAAAAGAAGTAGTAGTATTCGAAGAGTTACTGAAAAACGGAAAAATTGTTACAACACATGCTGATATCAACGACAAGGGTCAAACAGTTAAGTTCGTTAAGCCTTCAGTAAAAACAACAGCTACAAACAAAGCTGATGGTGGAAAAGAGATTCATGCAAATGATTCTATCACTATCCAAGATAAAGTAGAGTATACTAACTTAGTTGTTGGTAAAGAGTACACTGTAAAAGGTAAATTAATGAACAAAGCTATTAAAGAACCACTATTAATTGATGGTAAAGAAGTAATAGCTGAGACTAAATTTATTGCAAAAGAAAAGAATGGTTTTGTAACATTAGACTTTACTTTCGTTGGTGCTGAGCAGCAAGGAAGAGAAGTAGTCGTGTTTGAAGACTTGTTACATGAAGGTCAAGTAATAGCAACTCACGCTGACATTAACGATGTAGGTCAAACAGTTCGATTTGTAGAGCCTTCTATTAAAACGACAGCTACAAACAAAGCTGATGGTTCTAAAGAGTTAGATGCTTCTAAATCTGTAACAATCCAAGATAAAGTGGAATACAAAGACTTAATCGTAGGTAAAGAGTACGTTGTAAAAGGCAAACTAATGGATAAAGCAACAAAAAAACCATTAGTAGTTGATGGTAAAGAAGTAACAGTAGAATCTAAATTTACAGCAAAAGAAAAAAATGGTTCTATCACACTAGATTTCACATTTAATGCTTCTGCATTACAAGGTAAAGAAGTGGTAGTGTTTGAAGAATTGTATCAAGATAATGTCTTGGTAGCTATACATGTTGACATCGAAGATAAGGGGCAAACAGTGAAATTTAAAGAAGTAAAACCGGAACAACCAAAACCTAATCAACCAAAACCAGATCAGCCGCATCCAGATAAAAGCATTCCAACACCAGAACAACAAAAAGCAGAAAAGACATTAAAATCAGGAATATTACCAGTTACAGGTGGAGATTTATCCATGTGGATCTCAATGGGCGTTGGCCTTTTATTATTAGCTCTTGGAACTGTATTATTTATCAAACGTAGAAACGCATAATAACTATATCATTTTTACAAAGAAGGTCTTCTAATAATTAGAAGACCTTTCATTTTTGAACTTAACTCGGATTTTGTTTGAGTCAGTTTGGACATTCGATTTTAAGCGTGAATAGCATTTAAAATCGAAAATTTATTCGTAGTAAATAATACATAATTTTGTTTTACCGTTTTAATTAAAATACGATCCGTTGTACCATATGCTGTTCCAATACGAATCACATTTGATTCTTCAACGCCAGCATAGGTAGAATCTTCGGTAACCTCAATCACATCACCTAATGGAATCGTAACCTTCGCCAACTGCCATGAAATAATTAACTCTTCCTTTGTTTTTTTTACATGAATACCTAGCATCATACCAAGACCTTTCTATAATAGAATGCTACACTTTTCATCTTATTATACAAATTTTCAGATTGTTTTTCTATATGTAGGAATAGAATGGATTTTATATATTGGAATCTTAAGAGTGGCAAAGAAATAGGAAGATATACTGTCATTTTAGTAAGGAATACTGTATGAAGAAAAGTTCACGTCAAATTAATATGGATTTGATATGGTTCAAGTATGATGAACGAGAAACAGTAAGCGTGTTAGGAAGGAAATGAATAATGAGAATTAAATTAGTAGGGATTTTCACTTGTATGATTGTGATACTAGGTGTCTTTATCGTTTACACCAATCAATCTATTGGTAAAGAACCAGAAAAGACAAATTATGAAACTCGTGAAAACTCCATAAATAATGAGAATAATAGTAAGCAAAATGGGACTTCAAATAAGATAGCAAGTTCTTTTGCTAGTATACAGGCTGTAGTAAATAAGGAATATGGATTGCCCGAAGACTATAAGCCAAAGGATTTAGTAGTACCGAATGTACCATTCTCATTTAGTGGAACGGTAGAAAAGAGTTATCTGCGTAAAGAAGCAGCTGAAGCGCTAGAAAAGTTATTCCTTCTAGCTAAGCAAGAGGGGATCCAGTTGAATGCTGTTTCAGGGTTTCGTTCCTATGAATATCAAAAAACTCTGTATGCCAACAATGTTAAAAAGAAAGGACAAGAGCATACGGATCGTTTCTCGGCAAAGCCTGGACATAGTGAACATCAAACAGGATTAACGATGGACGTTTCATCTAAAAGTGCAAATAATGAACTAGAGCTAGCGTTTGCGAACACGAAGGAAGGCAAATGGTTGAAAGAAAATGCGCATCGTGCAGGATTTATCATTCGTTATTCTAAGGGGAAGGAAAGTATTACAGGTTATGCATATGAACCTTGGCATATTCGCTATGTAGGACATATTGCTGAAAATATATATAAGAAAAACCTGACTTTAGAAGAATATATGAATCTGTGAAAATAGAATTGAAAAGTTAAACTGTATTTAATGTTTAAGAATCCTACTTTTCTTATTAAAAGGCCTAGTTTCTCAATGTATTATAGAGAAACTAGGCCTTTTTCATCATTTTATCAAAGTATTTTTCAGTTAATGATTCGATGTACTGATTATATTTTCAAGTGTTCGCTTTGAGCTACATAGATATAGTTTTTGTTGCAACTGTTTGTTGAAATACCTTATCATGCTCAACAATAACCATTGTGGGATTAAATTGTTGAATAAGCTCTTCAATCTGCATACGCGAATAGATATCTATAAAATTTAGTGGTTCGTCCCATATATATAAATGAGCTTTTTATAGAATATTTCACGTAGAAATTCCCAATCTTCTGCTTGGGGACAAATTTCTTCAAGGATTTCATGAGTAAGTTTGTTCTTATCTGCAACAGGATAGGGGAAGTAATTGAATTCTACCGAAGCAAGGATTTTCCCACTATACTCATAATTCCCTAACAATAAATTAAAGAATGTCGTTTTACCTCGTCCGTTTCTACCGATAAATCTCAGTTTCCAATCCGTATCTATTTGGAAGTTTACACCTTCAAAAATAGTATCAAAGCTACGTGGGTATGAAAAAGTTAAGTCTTGGACTTTTATCATTGACATAATAATTCCTCCTTTATATATCGAAACGTTTCATATAAAGGAGGAACATCCATCCGTTTTTTAATTCCTCTATATAAGTTTGATGGATATTAACGACTTATATAGAGCATTACATGTGTAATAATAGTGTCTGAAGTACTCATTTTTTTCGCTCCTTTATTTGTTAGGTGTATGTAACAATTAATAAGTTTCAACTAACATAAAACGGGAATAAAAAAATCCCCCAATTTGTAATCGGAAGGATTAGTCTTTCGTCTATAATTAATAAGTACTTATTAATTATTTGAATCATGACAAATAAAGTATGAACTGAATTTTAAAAATGGATAGACTAACCCTATATTTTGTAGTTTGAAGTTATAAAATTCAACTTAAAATATAAATTAGTTAATCATTATTCATCCATCATTCCTTTCATAATTCTATTTTTAGAGTAACATTCTTTTTTGAGATGCAATATCAGAATCAGCTTCACCTAATCCTAAATCATTTATAATTCTTTGAGTAAGGAAATAAAACATTACCTTCTTTTTATAAATATCGTATTATTGTTCAATATTTCATGCCTTTTGTCCATTAAAAGGGGAGAGATTTGAAATTGACATCAATCTTGGTTGTAACTATAATAGTTACAGTTAGTTTCGTAAATTAATTCGAATTTCCATGTTAATGATAGTATATTTTCATTTCTTTTAAGTGTGATAGTTAGCAACTAAATATAATCCAATAGAGGATTATATTCTATCTCATATTTAAAGAGTAGTTAAGTTGTACCATCCAAATTTACTATGCACAAACACTTGAAAAACTACATTTTTCAACTTATCCTTTTTGGAATCCTCGGTATTAAAAATTGTAAACATATACAAAAAATTAACAAGACTGTTGTATGTAGAAAGAAATCTTTTAAAAAGGTCATAATATGGATAATAGGTGGCACACATTTTAATTAGTAGGAGTTGTGCCACTATCAAGACATTTTTTAATAAAAGTATAGAAAAAACTCAAGAAGGTGAGTCCATTGCGTAAACATGCATATGTGCAATTTTATGTATTGATATTGGCTTTAATAGCTTATATAAGCTTTTGCTTTATATTTTTATTTGTTTTTCCGAATCATTATTTCGTATCAGATTTTAATATCCGACTATCATCTTTATTCATTGAAACTACTGTGTTTATCTCATTACTGTATTCTATATTAGCTAGAAAAATTAAGTTAGAAGTATTCTGGGTTTGCATTATTATTGCAATAGGGTGTTTCTTGATAGGGAATTTCATATCCGCTTTTCAAGTACTTAATGTGGAATTGCCAATACAAAATTTTAATATCTCTGATGTATTTTTGTTGTTTTTCTTATTCTTCTTTCTCTTTGCGTTCTTTTATAAAATCATGATGGAATGTAACAAGTGGGAGAAAGCGTATTTACTTTGTGATTTATGTATTGTTGTTACTGCTATTTTTACATTAGAGTGGTACCTATTTAATAAACCTTCTGCAAATATCTTATTTTTATCAATTGGAGATGTTTTTCTCTCATTTATTTTTCCGATTTTAGATTTATTGCTTCTATTACTTGGAGTTACCCTAATCTTTCGACCAGCTATTTTCAATACAAAAAGTAAATTGTTTATTTTTATCCTAGTATTAACCGGATTGGCTATTACGGACTACTTGTATTTTTATTTACAAGACGATTTATCAGATCGTTCAGTTATATTATTAAGGTGTTTGTATAGAGTTTTCCTATTATTTATCGCTATTGCTGCTACAATTCCAAAGAATGCATCTTCTAAAAGAAATTATTTTATTATTAATCCGACATTTGGAAAGAAAATTCTTGTCATTTTCCCTTATCTTGCAGTTACAGTTTTAATTGGCTTTACTTTGAAAGAGCAAACTTCTTCATCTACACTGATTATGGGAAATTGTATTGCTTTTGTATTTGTACTGATTCGTCATACAATCGTACGAATGCAAAACAAAGATTTAACTGAAACATTAAAAGTGTTTAATAATCAATTAGAACAAACAGTATCTCAAAGAACAATGGATTTAATAAACAAATCTAATGATTTGGTAAAAAATCAAGAGAGATTTAAGTCACTATATGAGTATCATCCGGATCCTATATTAACGATTGATTCAAATGGTACCGTATTAAATATAAACCAGGCTGGAAGTGTGTTATTAGGAAAAGACAGTGCTGTATTAATAGGGAAAGAGTGCTTCTCTATTTTTTTAGATGAGGATAAATCTGAATTGGAATCGGCTATAAAGAAAGGAAAACGATGTAGTTCATCTTCGTTACAGTTACGTGTGAAAAATAACAATGAGAAGGATATACTCTTTTGGTATGTCACTATAGTTCCTATTATGATAGAAGGACAAACCTTTGGGAGTTATGTAATGGTAAAAGACATAACGAGGATGAAACAACAGCAGGATGAGATAAATTATCTTGCATTCCATGATACGGTGACGGAGATTGGAAATCGTATATTCTTCCAGCAAGAATTAGAAAAATCTATTAAGCGTGCACAAAAAACACAGGATAAGCTTGGGCTCTTGTATATTGATTTGAATCGCTTTAAGACTATTAATGATACACTGGGTCATTCGATCGGTGACAGGGTTTTAAAAGAAGTTGCCAACCGTTTTAGGACATGTCTGTCACCGACTATTCCTCTAGCAAGAATAGGGGGAGATGAGTTTGCGATCATTATCCATAACCAAACAGAGCAACAGCTATTGGATTTGTGTGAAACTTTATTTCGTATAACTGAAGAACCATTTGTAGTAAATCAGCATAGTTTTTACTTATCTCTTAGTATAGGAATAGCAGTGTATCCGTTTGGAGGAATAAATACTACTACACTTTTACAACATGCTGATATTGCTATGTATAGTGCAAAGGAAAAAGGTAACAATGCTGTTTGTATGTATGACGAGACATTATCTCGAAAAATAACCCGTCGATTACGATTAGAACAGGATTTACCAAATGCAATTGAAAATAATGAGTTGTTTTTATTGTATCAACCACAGATTGATAGTAAGGCAGGTAAGGTTATTGGTTCAGAGGCTTTACTACGTTGGCAACATCCAGAGCTCGGGCTGATTTCTCCTTTTGAGTTTATACCTATCGCAGAAGAAACGTCGCAGATTATTTCAATTGGGAAATGGACATTACAGAAAGCGTGTCGACAGCTGAAAGAATGGCATTCTGCGGGCTATTCAAATCTAAAGATGGGGATAAATTTATCAGCTATAGAGTTTGAACAGAAAGACTTTGTCCAAATAATTATATCGACCATAGAAGAAATAGGAGTACCTGCTAGTTCTATTGATTTGGAATTAACAGAGCGAATAGCAATGGTAGATGAAAAAGAAACTTTATCGAAGTTAAAAGCATTAAAATCATATGGTGTACATTTATCAATTGACGATTTTGGTACAGGTTATTCTTCATTAGCGTATCTGCCACTGTATCCAATTGATACTTTGAAAATTCCGAGAGAATTTGTTAATAGGATCGAAACTTCTACTGATGGAGATGAAATTATACAAACCATTATTTCACTAGCGCATACTTTAAATATGAAAGTGATAGCAGAAGGGGTGGAAACGAAGGGACAGTTAACAGTGTTACAACAAAATGCATGCTATCTAATTCAGGGCTATTATTACAGTAAACCTGTAAATGAAGATGAGTTTCTCATGTTTTTAAACACGATGTGGAATGAATAAGTGAGAACTCCGTATATGTGAAGTAAAGTGAAAAGAAGTTCTATCTATATTGAGTAGAACTTCTTTTTTATACTTATTTATCAATAGATAATTAGTTAGACCTTCAACCTAAAATATAAATAGCTTTTCTAAATGTGAAGAAGCCTAGATAGTTATCTGTGAGAAACAGAAGTAATTAAAAAGTTAATTAAAGTTTGTAACAGTTCATCAGAGCAGTCAATACTTTCTTTTTCATACACATCACTTCTCGTAGCCATTCGATATAAGGTACCCAATAAGATATGGGTAATGGTTAAGGCAAGTAATCGAGGATCTATATCTTTACGGAATGAACCATCTTGTATTCCTTCTTCGATTAATTCTTGTAATGTGAATAAAGCTTGCCCTGTAATAGATGTATATTTTTCTTCTAACTCTGGTGTAGGATACGATTTAGAATACAATTGATCAAACAAGCCTATGAAGCGGAATTGGGAGGAGTTTGTTTGATATTGATGACTAATAAATTTAAACATAGATTCCATCTTTTCGAAAGCGTTAGTTCCGTTTTGTACTTCTTCTTTTTCAGCTTCTAGTAACTCTGTTAAGATTCGGATTTGAATATTAAATAAAATTTCATGAATGGATTTATAGTATTTGTAAAGGGTAACTCTACTAATTTTTGCTTTATTAACGATATCCACAATAGTGATATCCATTAATCCCTTTTCTAAGGCCAACTCCAATGCAACATCTAAAATTTGTATTCTTCTAGCATTACGCATCTGTTCTAATTCTTGTTTCCGTGTTGAGACCATTAATTTGCACTCCATATTGTAAATAGTTTTTATTTATTAATATTACTCACCATTTTAATATGAAATAAATTACAAATCAATATTAGTCATATGGTAATCAGGTTATATAAAAACATATAGTATCAGTTTATATTATTACCTTACTAAACAAATTGCTTATTTAGTAACGAGTTTGTGATTTTGGTTTTTGTGCGTATGTTCGTTTTAGTGTTCAAATTCTCAGCTGCGTCTGTATTTACTAATGTAAAAACTATACCTTCTTTTAAACTGAAAGTACTTGCTAAGTAATGTTTGTTATTTCCTGAATTTTTTCATTCAACAAGTTCCTTAGAGCTTTTGTATAGTGTACAAACTATCATTTTTAGAGAGGATAAAGGTATTAACATCGTGTAAATACCCTAGCGATTTGAATTATATATGTGTGTTAACACGTTGTAACTATCTTTTTGTGAAATTCTTAATTTTAAGCAAGATTATATATCTGGTCTAGAATTTTTAGTATTGTCTATTGCACACAATAAAAATGAGTGTTGACATTAAAAATACTTAGGGTTACTATTTGTTTGTGGTGTTTACACGGTGTAAACACTTGGAGTGATGAAGGGAGAGAATTTTTCAGTTGAGGTAATTTACTATAGAGTAATTTATATTGTATCTATATAATCTTTTTATAAAGATAATCAGATTTATATTCGTGAATATATATTACTCAAAAAAGGAGAGATAGAAAAATGAAGTTAAAACCGTACATAATCGCTTTCAGCCTATCTGCAATTCTAGCATACAATACTATGTTAGTTTCTGCCGATAGCACAGAACAACCTATTGTTCTCGGGTATACCTTATATGGTACATCCACTGATTCTCTAAAGGTAACACAACCAGCAATGAATCAAGTATCAACAGATAACTTTTTCTTTTATGCAGATGGTACTGTGCAAGGGGAAGCACCTAAAGAAGTATTGTCCTATTCGCAAAAAAATAAAATAAAAATTTATGCAGCTTTATCTAACTTTAATAATGATATTAATTACTTTGACGAGAATTTAGCTCATAACGTTCTTTCTAATTCAGGGAAAAGAACAAAATTAATAAATCAAATATATAATATAGTTGTTAAATATAAGTATGATGGCGTAAATATTGATTTAGAAAATATTAAGCCAGAAGATCGGGACTTACTTACTACTTTTGTAAAAGAGACATCAAAAAAATTCCATGGTTCAGGTCATTCTGTTATGGTATCGGTTCCTGCCAAGAATGAGGATGATCGTGAGAATACATGGACATGGCCATTTGATTATGCTCAATTAGGTGAAAATGTAGATTTTCTTCAAGTAATGACTTACGATGAACATGGTACATGGAGTCAACCAGGATCTACTATTAGTAAGCCATGGTTAGAAGAAAATCTAAATTACACTACTAGAGTGGTAGATAATAAAAAAATTATTATGGGTATCCCTGCATACGGAAATGATTGGGATTTGAGTGATAAAAGTAATAGCAAAATGCTTGCTTGGAAGGACACAAATGAACTTATTCAAAAAACAAATGCAAAACCGCGTCGTGATGGAGCGTCTGGTTCGATGGTGTTTACGTATACGGATAAAAATAATCATAAGCATGAAGTTTGGTATGAGGATGAAACAAGTATTAAACAAAAAACTCACTATACAATCACAAAGAATCTTGCAGGGGTTTCCGTTTATGCAATAGGACAGGAGAATAAACAATTCTGGACAGCAGTATCTAGTGGCTTAAAATAATTCCTGGACATAATAATAAATCATATTTATTTTATATAAATTATAGGTTATACTAAAGTTAGGTGCAAAAATGCACTGTTTGAAAAAGAGTGAAAAACAAAAAGGAATCCGTAAAGGGTTCCTTTTTGTTTTTTTCAATGAAGTAATATTCTAATTATCCCTGTCTTTTTTATATGCAAATGAACTCACTCATTATAAATTTAAAATGAATTTTGGGGAGATTTAGGAATTCTTGCAATAAAATATAGGACACCATTTTGGTTGTCTGCTCGTGGAACAAATGCCAGAAATACTTTTTAAGTAATTGGCTGTTCTTTTCCTTGCCAAAACCTTCAGTTATAGGAAGAGGTTCAATGAATTGCGTCTTAAGTATTATACGTTATACCCGAATAATTTTAAATCTTCTCCTGAGTCTGAAATTATCTTTTCGAACTGCAATCCTACTTTTTCTAAAAGCTTTCCTGAGGCGGTGTTATCTATTGAAGTAATTGCTACAATTCGTTTCAGTCCAAATTTTTGTACACCGTATTCGATTACCGCAGAAGCAGACTCGTGGCCATATCCTTTTGAACGGAATTTTTCTAAAAAGGCAAAGCCGATATCAACATCTTCTAATGAATCTCTTTTAATAAGACCGCACATGCCAAGTGGCGTGAGGTCTTCTTTTCTTTCTACTAAGTAAAGGCCAAATCCGAGTTTGTTATACATATCGACTGGTCCGTTTACGATATAATTTTTTGCGTCTTCTAAGTTTCTAACCCCTTTATCGCCAATAAACTGAATCCATGCAGGATCGTTTACTAATTCAAGAATAAACGGAGCATCTTTTATATCGAGCCAACGAAGAGTGAGTCGTTCAGTTTCAAGAACTATCAATCTATTGCACCACCTTTAAATGTTATAACAATTAGTATGGATTGCGTAATACAAAAGTGCAACATATTTTAATTACGCTCTACTTGTTCACATAAAGTTCGTTTGTTTTGTATAAAAGGATATTTTATAATTAGATTTGATTGTAAAGAGTGAGATGCTTATACAATAACTCCTAGGTGACTAGGAGTTTTTACTATATAACTATCATTATTACTAAATATGACACACTACACATTCTACTCAAGGAGGTATATAATGAAAAAATTATATAATGCATCGTTTACGTATTTAATTATCGGTTTATTGTCAGGAATATTTGCTAGGGAGTATGGGAAGTATAAAGGGATTTTAGGCTCTACTTTATTAAATCTTTTACATACACATACACTTGTACTTGGTTTTTTCTTCTTTTTAATTGCTTTAGGATTAGCAAAAGTATTCGCGTTTCATGAAGTGAAAGGATTTAATAAATGGTTTGTTTTACATAACATTGCATTAACTTTAATGTTAGGTTCGCTGGCAGCGAGAGGGCTTCTTCAATTAAATGGAGCGGATTTTAAAGGGTTAACGTATATTGTAGGTTTCTCTCATTCATTGATGGCAGTTACTTTAATTTGGTTTATGTTGTTAATAAAGAAGTCATATAAAATGTAGTTTAAAAAGAACTTGTAGCGAGTGCTGCAAGTTCTTTTTTGTATGCTTAAAGTTAAAAAATCTCATTTTTCTAATTATTTTGTATAAAAATGGTATACTTATTTTAAAATTAAAAAAGGAGAGTTAGTTATGGAAATAACAATTGAGCATTTAGTAAATGAATTAAAGGATATACTTCCTGAAGAGCGAGTAGTAATAAATGAGACAGTAAGAGAGTTACATAGTAAAGATGAATCTTACCATACTAGTAGTTTACCTGATGTAGTTGTTTTTCCAAAAACGACCGAAGAGGTTAGCGGGATAATGAAAGTAGCGAGTGAGCATAAAAGATCTGTCGTTCCATTTGGGGTAGGCTCTAGTTTAGAAGGACATGTAATTCCGTATGAAAAGGGAATCACAATGGATTTTTCTCTTATGAATAAAATACTTGAAATAAGGGAGAAAGATTTTCTTGTGAGAGTACAGCCAGGAGTGACCCGCTCTCAGCTCAATAAAGAACTGAAGAAATACGGTTTGTTTTTTAGTGTAGACCCAGGAGCCGATGCAACGTTAGGTGGAATGGCTGCTACAAATGCAAGCGGAACGACAGCGGTTAAGTATGGCGTAATGCGTGATCAAGTTCGTGATTTAGAAGTGGTTCTAGCTGATGGAGGCATAATACATACGGGGAATTTAGCAGCGAAGTCATCATCAGGTTATCATTTAAATGGTATTTTCGTAGGTTCAGAAGGGACGCTTGGATGTTTTACGGAATTAACTTTAAAAGTATATGGTATACCAGAGCATGTTATGGCTGCCAGGGCATCGTTTCCAACTATAAATGATGCAGTAGAAGCTGTAATTAACATATTACAAGCAGGTATTCCAATCGCGAGAATTGAACTCGTTGATGAATTATCTATGAAACAAGTAAATCATTACAATGAAACAAGTTACAGAGAAGAACCGACGCTGTTTTTAGAGTTTCACGGCAATGAAGCAGGGTTAAAGCAAGATATTGAATTTACGAAAGAAATCGTTCTTGATCATAAATGTATAGAAATTGCGTTTGAGACGGAAACAGCAGCGAGAAATAAACTGTGGGATGCAAGACATAACTTAGCGTACTCTTACGTGCATAGTTATCCTGGTAAAAAGCTAATGAGTACAGACGTATGTGTGCCAATTTCGGAATTAGCTGGCGCAATTCAACATGCGAAAGAGGTATTAGATAAAGTAGGCCTTATTGGCGGTATTCTCGGTCATGTTGGGGATGGGAATTTCCATGTACTCTTAATGATTGATACAAAGGATAAAGAAGAAGTGAAGAAGGCAGACGAAATAAACGAAAGTATCGTTCTATATGCTCTTAAACGAGGTGGAACGTGCACGGGAGAACATGGCGTTGGAGTCGGAAAACGAAAGTATCAAGAAGAAGAACATGGGGCGGCATTATTCGTAATGGAGAAAATAAAGAAAGCTCTTGATCCGCAAAATATTTTGAATCCGAATAAGGTGTTTCAGTTAAAGGATAAGGGATGATGCAATTTGGAGAAACGAATTATACATCTTGAAGGATTTGTCGTTTTATTAGCTGCGATATATATATACGCAGTATGTGGATTTAGTTGGTTAATATTTATCGCATTACTTTTTACGCCGGATTTAGCGATGGTAGCATACACGATAAACAATCGTATAGGTGCAAGAATTTATAATTTATTTCACACGTATATCATATCGATATTACTTATTTTAATTGGTGTTTTTTTTAAGCTAGATCCAATTTTAATGGTTGGTTTAATATGGACAGCACATATTGGAATGGATCGAATGTTTGGTTATGGATTGAAATATGAGACGGATTTTAAGGATACTCATATTCAAAGGCTATAATTGTTTTTGAGGGGAAGGATACATTGAAACAGAGAATTACTATCGAAGAATATAACATGAAATGGGAAAGTGAATTTTACAAATTACACACTCTAATTAACAATGTAATGGAAGGTAGCATTTTATCCATTGAACATGTTGGGAGTACATCTGTTAAAGGGCTTGCATCAAAACCAATATTAGATATTAATGTTGTAATAGAAGAGTACGAAATTTTTCATGAGGTAGTAAAAAAACTGGAGAAGATAGGGTACTATCATCAGTTAGAATGGAGCTTTAAAGGAAGAGAAGCGTTTGGAAGAAAGGATGCGTTCGTTCCATGGAACGAGGGAAATACAGTTTGGATGGAACATCATTTATATGTGTGTGATAAAAATAGTGAAGAGTTGAGAAGGCATATAGCGTTTCGAGATTACCTGCGTGAACATACTGAAGTAGCTAATGAGTATGGAAACTTGAAGGAAGAGTTAGCAAGAGAGTCGAAAAATCGATCGAGCTATGGCGAAGGTAAAACAGCATTTATTACAAATATATTTGGAAAAATAAACTAAGGTCGCATTAAGTACATGCGACCTATTCTTATTAAATTGAATGCTGCCACTATAAAATAATGACAAACTGGCCCTGTTGATTGATGCGATTACTAAATATAATAGGAAAGAAAATAGAAAAGAGCGGAAAAGAGGGAGCTAATGTACATACCAAAATATTTTGCAATACAAGATGAAGAGATGAAGTACGAAACAATTGAACAAAATAGCTTTGCGACATTATTTTCTCAACATAACGGGGAACCATATGCAACGCATTTACCGTTGTTGCTAAATAGGGAAACGCTCACGTTATATGGTCACTTCGCACGTCCGAATGCACAGTGGAAAGATAGTGAGAATCAGCAAGTATTAGCTATATTTCAAGGGCCGCATAGTTACATCTCTCCGTCATGGTATGAAACAAACAAAGCTGTACCAACATGGAACTATGTTGCAGTACATGTATATGGAGAGTTAGAAGTTGTTGAAGATAAACAGGAATTATTAAATTCTCTTCAAGACTTAGTACATAAATATGAAGATCCACAGAGCACCTACTCACTTGATGATGTAGACCCGGATTATATGGCAGGGTTAAGTAAGGGGATAGTTGGGTTTAAAATAAAGATAAATAAAATAGAAGGAAAAGCGAAGTTAAGTCAAAATCATTCTATAGAGAGACGGAATTTAGTTGTGGAGGAACTTGAGAAAGTTGGTAGTGAGGGGAGTAAGAGGATTGCGGAGTTGATGAGAAAATAAAACCTGCATGAAAGGGAAATATTCTAAATAAGCGTATTTAAAAAGACCTTCTTAATTGAAGGTCTTTCATTTTTTAAAGTGCTTTTTCAGTTGTTGTTGAGTTGTAGTCTGTACTTACGCCAACGGATTGAACAAGGTCAGGTCTTTGTGGTGCAGGAAGATCAGCATGACCCGCTTGGTATGTAAATGAACTATGAATACCAGTAGCCAAAATACCGAAAACAGATAGTCCTAAAAAAACAGAGCTAATTTTTTTTATCATTTCAATGCCCCTTTCTCAAACGTTTTTTCTTTTGCTTGTAACGCTTTATGAAAATATTCACTTGCCTTAATGTGGTTATTTTCACTATAAAATTTAACAGCTAATTTTTCTGAGTATTCTTGAGTGTAGTTATATAATAATTCTTTGTCGAAAAACGTAATTCCTTTAAGAATAATTGTTTCTAATTCTTCAGAACTAACATTATTATTTAGTTCGTTTAGAATTTTAAAATGATATATATATTCTTCATTATTTAATTCCGTACAAATTTTTAACCCTTTTTGGATTAATCCTTCAGCGATAATTGTTTCATCTAGTTTAGAGTGTTCTCTTGCTTGCAAGAAGAGAGCTTTGAAATGTGTAGGCTTCTTTTCAGTTACTTCTGATAGGTGACGGATTGCGAGTGTGGAGAGGTTTTGACTCGCATATAACCAACCAAAATTATTGCGCACACTTAAAATTAATTCTTTTTCATTAGATTTTTGTAAAAGGTGTATTGCTGAATTATATTGTTCTTCCGCTTGTTCATATTGTTTTAAATATACAAATGAGGCACCTAATGTATTTTTACATAATCCAACTTTAACTTCGTAGCCAGTTTGTTTATCGAAAATCTCTTTAGCTTTAGTTGCATATTCAATGGATTCAATTGGTTGGTAAAAGTGATAATGGAAAATCGCCATTCGATAATAAAATTCAGCATGCTCTAGATTATCAGTGTTATTTACTAATAATAACTTAGCCTGTTCATAATGTTCGCTAGCTATGTTATAGTCTGTGGTTAAAGTTGCATAAATGCCTTTAAAGAAGTGATAGTAGTAAGACAGTGGATGATTGGATGAGATTACGTAAGAATCTATTTTATCAAAGCTATCTTTTGAAATACTTAAACTATCTGTCAAAACTTTATGTCGAAACTCTAGTAAGGAATGATATAATGCTAAATTTTCATCTTCCTCGAAGTTTAGTTCCTTTTCCTCAATTTCATGCTTTAAGTTTGTCGCTTGGGATACATCTTGTTTTAGCATAGCCAAATACCAGTCATTAAATAATTTTGTAGTTTGTTCATTACCTTGTAGTTGAACGTTCATGAAATCCCCTCACTTTTTGAATATTCTTATAAAATATAGTATCAAAAATAAAAATATTTAGAAATGATGTTTTATATTTCTCAATATTTGTTTAACAAGCTTACGAGTAAGTCTATTGGAATAGTGTAGAATTTGTTTTGGATTAAAGAAATGGCATCGGGGGATGTGCATTTTAAAGTTTTAGTTGAGTGGGGGGATATAAAAAGGGTGCGTTCACACAATTGGTATGAACACACCTTGTTACATATTAAACAATCAAGTCCCACAAAAAGTACGATAAGGACGATTCGTAGGCACGGGTGGAACACAGTATTCTTCTTGCTCTGCAGAATAAGCATAAGGATTTGATAAAGCTTCAAGAAGTTTCTCCATTACGCTATAATCTCCATCTGTAACAGCTGCTTCTAATGCTTCTTCTACACGGTGGTTCCTTGGGATGATCGACGGGTTATTATTTTTCATCATCTCATAGGCGTTCTCTTTTGATTCTTCTTGTTTTTCTAATCGAGATTGCCATAGTCCGTACCATTCTTTAAATTCTGGACTTTCGAATAGAGGGGTATTTTCTAACGTATCGAGAGTTAAAGAACGGAAGGTATTTGTATAATCCGCTTTATATTTCTCCATCATTTTTAAAAGTTGCTCAATAAGTGATTGATCTTGTTCCTCGTTGCTAAATAGTCCTAATTTCTTTTTCATTCCAAGGAACCAATTGTTTTCATACTGTACACTAAATTTTGAAATTTCGTCTTGTGCAATCTTTAATGCTGCTTCTTCATCTTCATGTAGGATAGGTATTAAAGATTCAGCTAAACGAGCGAGATCCCAAGCAGCCATATATGGTTGGTTTCCATATCCATAACGGCCTTGTGTGTCAATAGAGCTAAATACGGTTCCTTGGTCGTAATTGTCCATAAATGCACAAGGACCGTAATCAATCGTTTCCCCACTAATCGTTATATTGTCAGTGTTCATTACACCATGGATAAATCCAACAAGTTGCCATTTAGCGATAAGACTTGCTTGTCTTTTAATGACTTCTTGTAGTAATGCAGTATATGGATTTTCATGAGATTCAATTTCTGGATAATGCCTTTTGATCGTATAGTCAGCTAGTGATTGAAGATCCTCGATAGAACCACGAGCGGCAGCATATTGAAATGTGCCAACACGTATATGGCTACTAGCAACCCTAGTTAAAATTGCTCCGGGTAACTTTGTTTCACGATATGTTGGTTCGCCAGTTGAGACAACTGCTAAACTGCGAGTAGTCGGAATATCAAGTGCATACATTGCTTCGCTAATAATATACTCACGTAGCATCGGACCGAGTGCAGCACGACCATCACCGCGGCGTGAATACGGAGTAGGGCCAGAACCTTTCAGTTGAATGTCAAAACGTTTACCGGAAGGAGTAATTTGTTCGCCAATTAAAAGGGCACGGCCGTCGCCTAACATATTAAAATGTCCGAATTGATGACCGGCATACGCTTGAGCTAATGGATGAGCTCCTTCAGGGAATGCATTACCAGCGAAAATAGCAATTTCAACTTCTTTTTTCAATTCTTCAGGATTAAAGCCGAGAGATATTGCTAGTGAATGATTTAGTTTAACTAGCTCCGGTGAACTTACGGGAGTAGGGGGGATTTCTGTATAGAATGATTGTGGTAAAGTCGTATAACTATTATCTAAATTCCAACCAGCTTCATTATTTTTAGTCATTTTATCTTCTCCTCTTTTGTAATTAGGATATGTATTTGTACGTATGTATTCTTTGTAAAGTTAACTAAAAGTATAATATAATATTTCCCCTTGCAATCTATTGTAAGGACTTCATTGCACAATGTCTATTTAACAGCAAATTTAAAACCTCCATTTTAAGAAAATGGAGGTTTTATTATTATTTCATTTTTACAATTATTTTTCCTTTTGCTCTTCCAGACTCTGAATATTCCATTGCTTTTTGAGCATCTTCAAAAGGGAAAACTCGATCGATTACAGGTTTGATTTGTCCAGCTTTAATATAGTTTGCAATAGTACGTAATTGATCCCCGCTTGGCTTCATAAATAAAAATGAATATTGAGCATTATGCTTTTTTTCAAGTGCGGTAAGTTTTTTGCTGGCTAATGAAAATAAGAGAGTTTTAAAGAATCCTGAACCAAATTCTTTACCGAAGCGAGCATTCGGCATGCCTGAAACGGAAACAATGTTTCCTCCGCTTTTTATAATATTGAATGATTTTTCAAGTGTTGCACCGCCTATTGTATCAAATACCGCATCATAATTTTTTAGTATATCTTCAAATTTCTCTGTTTTATAATTAATAATTTCATCTGCGCCAAGAGATGTTACTAAATTCGCACCAGCTTCACTAGCAGTCGTTGTAACAGTGGCACCCATTATTTTTGCTAACTGAATAGCAAAAGTACCAACACCACCGGATCCAGCGTGAATTAAAATCTTTTGTCCTTTTTGTAATTGCATGATGTCATGTAATGCTTGATATGATGTTAAGCCAACGAGTGGAATCGAAGCAGCTTCCTCAAAACTTAAATTATTAGGTTTTAAAGCTATATCATCTTCATGAATGGCTATATACTCCGCGAAAGTACCAATCTTATTTTTTCTTGGGCGTGCATATATTTCATCACCGACTTTAAAGTTAGTCACTTTTGCCCCAATCTTTACGATGACACCGGAAAAGTCATTACCAAGTATTAGGGGCATTTCATATTTCAGTAACATTTTTACTTTTCCGTCGCGTATTTTAAAATCAATTGGATTAATGCTAGCTGCATGAATTTCTGCGAGCACTTCATACTCATTTATTTCAGGAGTAGGTACCTCTGTCATACGCATTGGGACTTTTCCATATCTATCAATTATCATTGCTTTCATTTCTTATACCTCCAAATACCGTATCTTTATTTCAATAAAAGTTGTGCAACAGCTTTTCAATATCTAACACAAGATTTTTTAATAAACCTAATTTTGTACGTATATCAATATAATAAAAGTTTTTTGTGCCTTCTTTTCGCATTAAAATAATACCAGCTTCTCGTAAAATCTTAAGGTGATGTGATACTGCTGGGCGGGAAAGGTGTGTTTGCTTCGTAATTTCTCCTACACGTAATCCGGTTTGACATTCCGTTTCCATGAGAACTAACAAAATAGCTTGCCTTGTTTCATCGCCAATTGCCAATAATACTTTTTGAGAATCAATAAAATCTTTTTTTATAACATTTAATTGTTCTTGTTTATTCATTTCAATCACTTTGCCTCCAATAAATTAGTCGAAAGGTTTAAGATGATGAACCATTGCATCGATACGATAATGCTACATGATTGTTGTATGAGCTGCAATATTGGGAAAGAAAATCGAGACGAATGAATTTTTTATTGTTGAAAATTATAGAGGGATAGAAAAGGGATTGGAAGGATTACATAACTCAATAGATGAAGTTTTAAAAATGAAAAATGATTTAACAATAAAATAAGCGATCGCAACCTTATATAATCCATAAGGTTATGATCGCTTATAATTTTTGTATTATTTCTGATTTCTATAATAAAACATGGTTCAACGTAAAGTAAGTTCTTTTGTTTTACTCTTTCATACACACACAATTCAGGTGGATTATAGATGTATGAAAAGGTAAAAGGGATTTTGGGGCGTAATCTATCTATATAATAATTCAAAATGAAATATAAGTCTATATTTTAATGTTTTTTTTAATTATATTTATGATACTGAGCTCAGAACAATGATGTGGAGGATAAATATATGAAAGCAAATTATGTACCAGTTTTAATTGTTGGAGGGGGATTATCAGGATTAGCGTCTGCGTTATTTCTTGCAAAACATAATATTAGGTACTTACTTATCGAAAGACATCCGTCTACTGCAATTCATCCGAAAGCAGGCGGGCTTACTTTACGTACAATGGAGTTATTTCGAGAATTAGGTTTAGAAAATAGAATTAAATTGGCGGGGAAAGCACTAGAAAATTGCCGAGGAAGAATAGCGGTTCGTACAATAGCTGAGGCGAATAAGGAAGAATTGGAAAAAATGAGAGCCACTCAGTATGGAAACGATGAAAAGTTACTTCAAAAAATAGAAGAGATTAGCGCATCAAAACAAACTGCTTGTTATCAAATTATTTTAGAAGAAATGATGTTACAAGAAGCGAAGACATTAGGCGGAGAACTATCTTTTTATCATGAATTAATTTTATTTGAACAAAATGAGAACGGGGTAAAAGCAACGATTCGAGATCGTGAAACAGAAAAAGAGAGTGTCATACATTGTGATTATGTAATTGCAGCAGATGGGGCGAAAAGTAAAATACGTGAGCAGTTAGGGATTAAAACTGAGGGTCGTGGAACCATTGGTGGCTATTATATGAATATTTATTTTGAAGCTGATTTAAGTGAGTTTATACAAGGAGACGCATTCGGTTTTTCTATGGTACTTCATCCGGAGGTTCTTGGTGCACTCATCCCGGTTGATAACGTAAAAAAATGGATTTATCATGTAGCCTACGATCCATTAAAAGGAGAGGGGCCAGAGGATTTCAATATAGAACGTTGTAAACAAATTATTCAAACAGCAATTGGAAGTACAAATGTTGAATCAGAAATATTAAGTGTTCTACCGTGGGAAGCGAGTGAAAGTACAGCGATAAAATTTCAAGATAATCGCATTTTTTTAGTTGGTGATTCTGCACATATTATGCCGCCAACAGGAGGATTTGGTTCAAATACGTGAATACAAGATGCGCATAATTTAGCCTGGAAGTTAGCTGCTGTTATAAAAGGGAAAGCAAAACCGAAATTGTTAGAAACATACCATGATGAGAGATACCCTGTTGCAAAATTAACGACGGATTATGCGAGTAGTTTATTATTTCGTGCTGCGAATAGAGAGGAAGGCAGTTTGAATAATATGGATGGTTTAGCTGTAACTGTTGGGTATCAGTATTGTTCAGAGGCGATTATAGATGACTCCAACACTCCGCATAGAATGGATGTAGTAGAGTTGAACGGAAGACCTGGCACGCGAGCACCACATTTTTTTGGGGTGTATGAAGGGAAAGAAGCTTCTATACTAGACTTATTCGGTAACAATTTTGTATTACTTACAGGAATAGAAAATTGTTCTTGGGATGAAGCTGCACATGATGCTTCATCTAAATTAGGAATAAATATAAAAGTGTATCGAGTTGGTCTAAGTGGAGACTTTATTGCTCAAGAAGATGTTTTTAGCAAATTATATGGGATAGAGAATGGAGGTGCTGTATTGATTAGACCTGATGGCTTTATAGGGTGGCGTTCAAGGAAAGAGGTTATATCTCCAATAAACACAGTACTTGAAGAGGTTATGAACAATTTATTATGAAATTTTCAAATAAATAAGGAAGTGTGGTTGTATATAAATTATCCACTTTTTAACTAAGAATTGTAAAAAATGAAAGTTGTTATAAAAGATAATAATATTATGTAAATAAAATAGTTGATAAAAACAAAAAGACATTATAGCTAATCATTGTCCATAAAAGTCTGATCAGTGTGGACTAATACTCAATGGAGGATGCATAAAACTTGGTTGATTGAAGTTTTACTTTATTAAAAAATCATATTCACAAAATTTAATAGGTTTGGTATGATTAATTTCGACAAGTTAATAGAGGCCGGAGATATTTGAGAAAAGCCATAAATTTATTTAGGGATACAGGAGTGTCCTCTAAATAAATTATGGCTTTTTTTATTGAATGAACCGTACACAATAGGGAGTTACATGTGAAAAGGAGGCTATAGGAATGAAATAGTTTTCTTTATTAATAACATAGAGAAAATATATTTGTAAGATTGGAATTTTAATATAGGCTTATAAAAATAATGAAAGTATGTCTTCTATTTCGTGTAAATCTCATTAGCTTGTTGAAATTTGCAACGTAGGAAGGGTTAGAAGGATGAGAAAAATTATTAGCGTTTTAGTTATTTTCTTTATGACGGGAAGTATCTTTGCTGGGGGAGCTGTTCATGCGAAATCAGAAGGGAAGCATGAATGGAATACGAATAAGTTTTTAAATATTGCACATCGCGGAGCAAGTGGACATGCACCTGAGCATACTTTTACTTCTTATGATCTTGTGAAAAAAATGAAAGCGGATTATTTGGAGTTAGATATTCAATTAACAAAGGATGGCCAATTAATTGCAATGCATGATACAGCAGTTGATCGAACTACAAATGGTACAGGTGAAGTACGAGATAAAACGTTAAGTGAAATAAAGAGTTTAGATGCAGGGTCATGGTTCAATAAAGCTTATCCAGAAAAGGCTAAGCAAGAGTATATTGGTCAAAAAGTTCCGACTCTTGAAGAAATCTTTCAGAAGTACGGAAGAAGTATGAAGTATTATATTGAAACAAAATCGCCAGATGTGTATCCAGGAATGGAAGAGAAATTATTAGCGTTATTAAAAAAATATAATTTAATAGGTCAGAACATGTCTTCTAGTCGTGTTATGATTCAATCATTTAGTAAAGATAGCTTAAAAAAGATTCATAGTATGAATGAAAATATTCCGTTAGTCCAACTACTTTGGTATTATCCAAATGATAACAACGAGATTGTTGAATGGTCTGGCATTACACATGAGCCGAAAAGTGTAACGCATGATGATTTTCAAGAAATTAAAAAGTATGCAGTCGGTATTGGGCCAAACTTACGTAATGATAATGGAGAGTTAATTATTGATGAGTCATATATGAAAAAGGCTAGGGAAAATCACCTGCTTATTCATCCGTATACAATTAATGAGAAACCAGATATGAGATTGTTAATTAAATGGGGTGCTACAGGAATGTTTACAAATTATCCGGATCGGTTACATAGTGTTTTAAAAGGAAAATAAATAGGGAAAAAGGTATACCAATATTTTAGGTATACCTTTTTCTATGATGTAAAATGAGTGGTTACTGTTTCAGGGTAGATTCAAATAATAGAGTTCAGTGCATTCTTCACGCTAATTCTCCAATAAACCAAATCTCTTTTTTAGAGCATTCATCTTCGTCATGAATGATTTCTTGAAAGTGCAATGTTTTGACGGTATGCCAAATTTTAATTCCCCATTTTTCCCAAAAAACAGATTCATTTGAAAGCGGAATCCATTTTTGAAATTCACTATTTCTATGGAAAAAAGTATGAAAGTAGTCATCGTTTTTAAATATGATAATTTGAGAGCGCCATAAATCTGCAATGGAAATCATAACTACAACTCGATATGTATTTGTGTCGTTCGGTTTCATTTTCAATAATTGATTTGCTTGATTTAATAAAGTTTGAATACACAATCTCTTTACTTTCCTAGGGGTTTTTTGAGAGTTAATAAAAGCTTGTGAAACAGGTAAAGGCATATACCAATATTGATTATGATAGAAAGTAGAAGGGAATGTATTCGTATATTCTTCAATTCGTTTAATCATAGTATTTGTTTTTCGTTTCATACCACGTATTTTCTTTTCACGCATTGTGAGTCATCTCCATAAATTTTTGTAATGCAGCTGAGTGAAAAATATCTTTTCTCGTAATAAAAGTAGTAGGAACTTTTTTGAAGCTATTTGGTAAAGGGTTGAATGATACGTCATGTTTATGACCATTTAAGATAGATTTCATCATAATTGCTATGCCCATACCTGATTTTACACATGCGAGTATCGCTTCAATCGTTCCAAACTCTAAAACTCGTTTAGGTGAAATTCCTTCTTCTTGAAGCCAGTCTTCTAATAACCTTCTATAATAGCAACCGTGACTAAAGGTAAGTAAATTCATGTCTCCTATGTCTTGGAAAGAGGATAAAGGATTTTTGCTAATGAGAACTAATTCTTCTTCACGAAATACATTTGCACGAAGTTCAGCGTGCTGAGTAGTTCCAGCGATAAATGCTCCGTCTAGTTTTCGGTCTAATACGAGATGGGTTAGCTGTTCCGTCGTATTTGTTTCTAAAACTAATTCGACTTGTGGGTAATTCTCATAGTAGTTCGCTAATATGGAAGGAATCCGAACAGCTGTTGTGGATTCTGTACATCCGATTTTTAAAGTGCCTTTTGGTTCGGTTCCATTACTTTGGACCGCTTTAACAGATTGCTCCATTAAGTGGATGATTTGTTTTGCGTATGTTAATAAAATCTCGCCGTTAGAAGTTAAAGTAACACCTTTTCCATTTCGATAAAATAAAGGCACACCTAATTCGTTTTCTAGTTGTTTCATACGCATCGTTACGCCAGATTGTACATAGTTTAAATTTTTTGCAGCATGAGATATATTTCTTTCTTTTGCAACTTCGTAAAAAACAGTTAAATCTTTTATGTCCACGTATCATCCCTCCGAAAAAAGTATCAATTTTTTTGATGGATTATATGATTAATATTTATTTTATATGATATCAAAAATTTCATACAATGGAAGGGGATGGAGGGATCTTAATGCTAATGAAAGAGAATGTGAACAGTACTTATAAGTGGATGATGTTAATTTTTGCGACGATTGCTCAAACGACAGCGACACTTATAACGTATGGTGTCGGAGCTTTCGCTTTATTTTGGAAGGAAGAATACGCACTTACGAATATGGAGAGTGGGTTATTAGTAAGCGTTGTAAATATTGGACCGCTATTTTGCATGCTTTTTGTTGGGAAGCTACTGGATCAATATAATGAAAAATGGTTAATTACTATCAGTTCATTTTTACTCGGAGGTTCGCTCTTACTGACTAATATAGTAAATGGATTTAAAGGGTTACTCTTTGTCCTTTTGTTAGTAGGAATGTTTTATAGTGTTTCCCAGCCGGGAGGAAGTAAAGTGATACTAAAATGGTTCTCAAAAGAAAATCGTGGGTTAGCAATGGGGATCAGGCAAGCCGGTATACCTATTGGTGGTGTACTAGCGGGAGTATTAATTCCGTTACTTGTAATAAAATATAATTTGTCTTATGCGATACATGTAATAGGAAGCATTTGTATAATAGGTGGTCTTTTATTTTCTATATTTTATCGAGATTCATGTGTTCGGAAGGAAGGGAAAGAAGAACGTATAAAAACCTCTTTTTGGGTGCAGTTAAAATCAGTGATGCATAAAAAAGCGTTGTATCCAATTTATATAACTGGTATTTGCATGATTTCATTACAAATGGTGTTAGTTGGACATTTTATAAATTTTTTAGTAATGGAACAATCAATTACACCTATTTTAGCCGGAAAAGTATTTTCAGTTATGTTCTTTTCTGGAATGATTGGCCGTATTACATTGGCAGCTGTTAGTGATTTGTGTTATAAGGGAAACCGGCGCATCCCTTTATTTATATCGGTCTGCACTTCTATCTGTTTTATTCTTATGTTAGTAATGAATATACATACAATAAGGAGTGAGTTCTTGTATGTTGTAAGTGCATTGTTAGGGTTCTTTTCGATTGGCTGGTTCAGTCTTTTTATTATTGAAGTTGCAGAAACGGCAAGTGAAGAATCTGTAGGGATGACAGTGAGTTTTGCTCTTACATTAAATCAAATTGCTATTATTGTTGCACCTGTCTTATTTGGGTATATTGTAGATCAGAAAGGGTATACGTATGCGTGGTTGTGTATAGTTGTATTACTAAGTATTTCAGTACTCAGCTTATATAGGGAGAATAAAAAATAAAGGAAAGTTAGCAATGTGAATTTTTGGTGAAGAAAATATAAAGAAATGCCATATGAGCGACATTTCTTATTGAATATGCTGTATAATCAAAAAAGAAAATGAGATTCGTTTTCAATTACGTTCATTTCCTCTTTTGAAATTACCTGTAATTTTAGCCATAATCAGTTGTTTTTCTTTATCGTTATTTGCATGATTTATTTTGTTTAAAAATTTTTCAGCGTCATTTCCTTTTAAAATCATAATTTGTTTTCCGTAATATTCAATTAAAACTATGTTGTTCTTTGTTATCCGATAATGAAACATTCTATCATCTAAACGATTGCGTCTATCGGTATTTTTCATATTACATCTCCATTCTGTATGATGTGTAACAAATGTTACATAAGAAATTGAAATTATAGTCAGGTGCATCCGATTGTATGCTGGATATTTTTTAAGAAAGAAATACAATAGAGAGTAGTTGAAAGTTGAATGTGATAAAAAGGAATCTAATTTAAATAAAGAGAATAGCAAGTAATATTATAAAATATCTGAAAATTAAAAGGTATAGAATAGAATGGATGCACGTTAAGTGAAACTAGAAAAAGAGGGTTCCTATTATGTTAAAGAAATGGTTAATCGTTTTCTTTATTTTTGCTGTTTTTTGTGGGAGTGTCGTTGCACTAATACATGCAAAGAAAGATAAAAAATATGATATAAAGGCATTTTCGAATATAATTGATAAGCAAAAGGACGAGCAGCAAGAAGTTAGTATAAACGAGAAAAAACGCTATGAAAGTGCAGCGGGAAAACTAGATCAATATTTAAAAGATAAAGGGTTTAATGGGAGTGTTCTAGTAGCTAGCAAAGGTCATGTGATTTTACGAAAAGGTTACGGCTATGCGAATGTGAAAGATAAAATGTTAACAACGCCAAGAACGAAGTATCGTATCGGTTCCATTACGAAAACAGTCGTTGCAATATCTATTATGCAACTAAGAGAAAAAGGGAAATTAAATATTGAAGACAATGTCAATAAGTATATTCCATCGTTTCCGGCAGATAAAAACATTACGTTACGAAATTTGTTAACACATACGTCCGGGTTACCAGAACAGGGGCAAGGGAGTGTTGATGCAGCGTCACGTTTAAAGTTAGTAACGTGGATTGGTGAGCAAACGTTACAATTTCCTGCAGGGACAGGATGGAAATATACAGATTATAATTATATGGTGTTAGCGTATATTGTCGAAAAGCTTACGAATAAACCGCTTGCTGAATATGTGAAAGAAAATATTTTTAATCCTGTTGGAATGCATGAATCTGGAATGGGGGCAACTCTTCCAGAAGATATTTTCCTAGCGGAAGGTTATACGAAAAAAGATAATGAATTAATAGATGCGCCTCGCTTAAAAATGAACTGGCTATATGGTTGTGGTGAAATGTATACGACTGTTGAAGATATGAAAAAATTAGATGAGGCTATTATAGATGGGAAATTGCTTTCTAAGCAAGGCTTATCTGATATGTTTACTGTATCACCTGCAAGAAAATATGGATTTAGTTTCTATATTTACCCAGACTATTATCATAATCATGGGGTATTAGCTGGTTGGAACACATTTAATAATTTTAACTGGGATAAACGAACGTTTGTTATATTATTCTCTAACGTACAGAATGGTATGAATGATACGTTTAATCAAGAGTTTAGAAAAATGGCGAATGATTTAATAGAAGAAAAATAAATGTTTAAAAATCGGTATTGATATGAAATGATCAATACCGATTTTTTTTATTTAATAATGTTTTATTTAGTGAACAAGCAAGTATGAGAAGGGAGTAAGATTAGAATAAATTTATGAAGGAAGTTAAAAAATAGTAATGTTAAATAGAGGGGGTTACTTTGTGAATGCCCTCTATTTTTATTGGAATTTTACGATTATCACGTGGGAGGATAATTGGTAATTTTTACATCGATGAAAAAGCTTGAGCTTCACACTATGTGAAGCTTTACATTATTGAAGACAAGAACAGGAGGGGCAGAAAATGAAAAAAGTAGTGAAGTTTTGTTTGATAGCTACATTAGCTACAACGGTTATAAGTGGATGTTCTTATGAAGGTGGAAATGAAAATGCAAAAGGGAAAGAGAATGAGAAGGTAGAGGTACAGAAAAAGATTGGAAAATACACGATGCCGGATGAAACAGATAAACATGAAGGTACATGGCTACAATGGCCACATGAATACACATATGGTCAAGAGTATCAACAAGAAGTTGAACCTATTTGGGTTAAGATGGCAAGTGCTTTAACTACGGGTGAAAAAGTCCACATTGTTGCATATGACCAGGAAGAAAAAGAGAGAATCAATAAGCTTTTAACAGATGAAGGGCTAAATATGGAGAAGATTGATTTCTTTATAGCACCTACGGATGATGTATGGGCAAGAGATAGTGGACCAATTTTTGTTTATGACAATGATAAAAATCTAAAAATATTAGATCCAGCATTTAATGGTTGGGGGAATAAAACACCTTACAAAAATGATGCTCGTATTCGTGAGAACGTTAGTAAGCAATTAGGGATTGAAAGAATTGATTGGGGGAAATTTGTCCTTGAAGGTGGCGCAATTGAATTAGATAGCAATGGGACTGCTTTATTAACTCGAAGTTCTGTAACGAATAAAAATAGAAATCCTGATTTATCGGAAAAGGAAATTGAAAAATATATAAGTGACCTTGGGGTGTCAAACATTATTTGGTTAGATGGAGTACCTAATTTAGATATTACGGACTTTCATATTGATGGATTTGCTAAATTCCATAATAAATCTACTATTGTAACGATGAAAGAAGACGACCTAGCCGAATGGGGTTTGTCTAACAAAGATATGGATACATTGTTAGATGCAAAAAATGCTTCAGGAAAGAAGTATAAGTATGAATACTTACCACTTAGTAAAGACAAGGTTGCTTTAGAAAATGGGAAAACTCTTGATTATAAGGGATCATATATCAATTATTATATTGGGAATAAAGTGGTATTGGTGCCTAATTATAATGATCCAAATGATAAAATCGCAAACGACGCGATTCAGAAGTTATACCCGGATCGTAAAGTAGTAGGTATTGATGTGAGAGAACTTTATAAAAATGGCGGTATGATTCATTGTGTGACACAACAACAACCAATTCAATTGAAATAATCGTTTGGAGTTTCGTTATACTGCTGTATAGACAAAATAGATGAAATACTATCTTTACCTATTTTGTCATGCTTTATTATTCGTAAAAATAAAACGTTTTAATATAATGATAATCGGAGTATAGTGTATTGTCGCTTTTCGTTTTATCCCGCTATTTGCGGGTAGTAAGACTCTCACCTTAAAACTCGACTCGAAAAAAGAAGTTAGGTGGGAGTCGGGCTGTCCATAAACGCCCGATTAGTGTGGGCTAATAATCAGTAGGGGGTGAACAACCCCCCTACTGATTAAAGTTTCACTTTATATGGAAAAGGAGAAAATGTTTGTGTTAAAGAACTTAAAAATAGTATTTTCGTTTTTCCCTATCGTTCTACAGTACATTTTAAATGTAGCTTTGATTTGTTTAGGGGTTGTTCTAAGTGTGTTTCTTGTGAAAGAAGTCATTCAATTTATAAAAGAACTGAAATTAAATGGTGAGGAATCTAGTTATCATTTGATCGATAGTATCGTCGTATTCTTTTTATATTTTGAATTCATCGTAATGATTATAAAGTATTTTCAAATGAATTTTCATTTTCCATTACGATATTTTATATATATAGGTATAACAGCTATCGTTCGTCTCATTATTATAAATCATGATAGTCCAATAGATATATTGTTATACGCCTGCGCGATTCTTGTATTAATTAGTGCTTTATTCATTGCGAACTCTAAAATAATGCGTCGTGATTTAGAATAGTGAACATTTGTTGTTTAAATTTTAAAAGTGGTATATCTTTTGGCTCAAAAAGGAGTAAGAGTATTGAAAGAAATAATTTTCACCAGTTTCGTAATGATAGGGTTTATGATTCTACTATTTAATTGTATACTTTCGTAATTTTTAAGGATAAAAAGTTAAAAAGGGAAGAGGCTTTTGTAAATATGGTACATTACAATAATCAAAATAGTTTACATCGAATATTTACATTAAAGGGAACAGTTATAAGAGATATTTTCCCACAAATTTTATTATATATGTGCATTTCAACAGTAATCACTGTGATTAATTACTATTATGCAGAAATAAAAATTAATCAAACTCCTTGGGTAATTGTTGGAGGAGCTTTAGGTCTACTGTTAGTTTTTCGTACGAACACTGCCTATGATCGGTACTGGGAAGGTAGAAAGTTATTTGGCACGATTGGTGCTTCTACTAGAAACTTAGCAGTTAGTTTTTTATGTCATTGGGAGTCTGAAGAGAAAAAGACGGATCAGGAAAAGCTAAAATTTTTACATTTATTAATTGCTTTTCCTAAGATAGCGAAAGGGCATTTGAGAGACGATAAAGATCTAACTGAAATAAAAGCATTGCTTAATATTTGTTCCGAGAAGGAAAAGGAAATATTGGCGGAGTCTATTCATTTACCAATTAGTATAGCTTTTATGTTAAAAACTATACTATCAAAAGGTTTAAAAACGGGTCGAATTCATCCAAATGTAATAATTAATATGGAAGCTGATTTGAATAATTTGCTTACGGCTGTGGGTGGATGTGATCGTATTAAAACAACGCCTATCCCATTTGCATATTTTGCTCATATTAAAATTTTACTGCTCATATTTTGCGGGACTTTACCGATCGGGCTTGTTGATAGTCTTGGATGGTTTACAGTACTTGCAACTACGTTTATAAGTTTTGCATTTATAGGGATTGAAGCAATAGGGGTTGAAATTGAAGATCCATTTGGCCAGGACCCAAACGATCTTCCATTAGAAGGGATTTGTATAGGAGTAGAAACACATGTATTAGATTTATGTAATCAAAACGGTTTGCTCGAAGTAATGGATATGAATCTTGATAGAAAAATCAGCTAATCATTCATTGGGTATGATGATTATATTTTTAATGTTGTATGAAAAGCGTTATTTTCAAATCTTGTCAAGAGTTACTTTACGGCTTAACGACAGCTATATATTTTTTATATAAATATATAATATTTCTCCGTGCTATAATCCATTCATGAAATGTGCACGTTTCAAAAATTGTAATGAAAAGAGAAATGGATTGGGGAATAGTTGGCTGATTGAAATCAGTTATGTAATCATTATTAAAAAGCGAGGTAAATAAAATGGAACAAAAACATAGTGGCATTATTTTTACTGCAATACCAGACGAATCGAATGAATATTATCAACCATTGTATGAAGACATTATTTACTTTAATGAATACTTAAATGAAAAAAATCATTTACCGATCAACTTATATCTTTATCTGTTGAAGAGCAAGACTTTCATACAAACTTCTTTGAGTATGATGATATTTGGCTAAGAGATGTTGCGCCAGTTATAACGAATCATCTTGTTAAATTTAAATATTACCCAAACTATTTACCAGAGGATCAAGGGCGATATTTAGATCAACAATTTAATAAATGGTTGAAGAAAAATGAATTTGAGTATGTGAAATCACCATTAATATTGGATGGTGGCAATCTTATTTGGAATAAAAAAGATACTGTTATATTAACAGAACGCATATTTGATGAAAACGATGATTGGACGGAAGAGGAAATAATTGAGCAATTAGAGTGGGATTTAGATGTAAGCCGGGTTATTATTATTCCTGCTGAAGAAGGAGATGTACTTGCGCACGCGGACGGAATGGTTAAATTTATTGATGAACACACAATGTTTATTAGTGATTTTCTAGGTGATAATGAATTTAGATATCATGTGCAAGAGATTATTCAAGAGCAAATGCCAGAAGCTGAATTTATCGTTGTTCCTTCGTCATATACAGAGAAAGGGCAATATGATCAAGAAATTGCATCGGCAAAAGGTTTATATATAAATATGTTAGAAACATGTGACGCCCTTTATGTTCCTAAGTTTGGATTAGCAAAAGACGGGGAAGTTTTACGATATATTCAACAGCATACGGAAAAACAAGTCATTCAAATTCATGTAGGAGAAATATCGACTATGGGAGGTGCAATGAATTGTTTAACGTGGTATTGTCCGAGTCATTTATTGCCTTCAAAAATGAAAAGATTGAGCAATCAGGGTGAAAGTTCTTCAATTAGAAAAATTTTTGATTGGTTTTAATAAGGTGAAACTTTAATTAGAGGAGGCCATCCCCTCTAATTATTAGCCCATACCAATCGGGATGAATAAGTTTATAAGAAAATGTATTCAAGGGGTATTTATATGTATACAATTACTGAATTTTCACGAATTTGTAAAATGAGTACACGGATGCTAAGGCATTATGACAAAGAAGAGATATTAAAACCAGCATATGTGAATCCGGTAAATGGATATAGATATTATGAACAAGGGCAGCTGGAAGTAGCGTTAAAAATTAAAAAGCTGAGGGAGTACAAGTTTCCTTTACCAAAAATTAAAATCATTCTCCAGTCAGCAGATCAAGATTCGTTTGTTGAACATATGCAATCTCAAATTATGGAGTTATCTCATGAAGTGAAACAAAATTTACAGGTTATTTCAGAAATGAATGAAATAGTAAATATGAATAAAGGTCTAAATATTGCTCGCCATAGAAGTTACGATGTATTAATTGGAATGAGAAATGAAATAACAGTAATTGCTCAAAAGTTACAAATAGATATAGACGATATGGATGATTATTTTTATGACTTATATGAACAAGTACAAAAAAATAGCTTTCAAATAGTCGGTTCTCCATCTACAGTTTTTTATGATGAAGAGTATATTCCAAATCGCAGCCATATAGAATTAAGAATTCCGATTATGGATGAAGATAATAAAGGTGTATTACAAGAGTGCGACATAAAAAGGCTAAAGCAGCATCAAATTGTTACCACTTTGCATTATGGCAGCTATGACTATATAGGTTATGCTTATATGGCGTTAGAAGAGTGGGTTGAAAGGAATGGCTATATACTAGAGAGTCATCCATATGAAGTCTATATAAAGGGACCAGAATGTGATTGTTTAACAGAAGAGTATGTGACACAAATTTGTTTTTTAGTTACGAAAATAGAATGAGAATAAGGATTGACATTAACATTATGTCAATCCTTATTCTATATACGAAAGTAATTTATCCCGCTATTTTTTTGGAGTCAGGCTGTCCGTAAAAGCCTGATGGATGTGGGCAAATAATTAGTGAGGGATGGAGTCCACCACTAATTAAAGTTTCATTTTATCATAATAAAAAGGAGAAAGAATATGAAAAGAAAAATCATGATTATTTGTTTGATTCTAAGTATGGTATGGATTTCAGCGTGTACGCCTGAAGTAGGAGAAGGTGAGAATGGTAGCTCTGCTCTACCTGGTCAGTTGCCCAAAAATGTAGTGTTTAAAAATGGTACAATTTACACTTCTAATGAAAAGCAAGAAATGGCAGAAGCTATAGAGATTAAAGATGGGAAAATTACTTTTGTTGGTTCAAATAAGGATGTAGAAAAATTGATTAATAAAGATACGAAAGTGATAAATCTACAAGGACGTCAACTTCTTCCTGGTTTTGTGGATAATCATAATCATATTTTTGAAGCGAAATCACCAGCAGCAGGGAATTGCAGTGTCTCACCAGATGCTGCGTTGCAAGAACAACGCTCGTATTTAAATGCTTGTAAAAAAGATGTGAAAGATGGGGAATGGATAAGTGGAACAGGATTTAGTTTGGAAGAGCTGTTAAAAAATATGGATGAAAAGTCAGAACAACAAACGCCATTACAAGTTCTTGATGAGCTATTTCCTAATAACCCAGTATTAATTATGGAAAGAACCTCTCATTCTGTATGGGTTAACTCGAAAGCATTGGAGTTGGCTGGGATAAATAAAGATACGAAAGATCCACAAGGTGGAAGAATTATTCGGGATCCAGAAACAGGAGAACCGTTTGGTATTCTTTATGATACAGCTGGAGATATCGTAATGGAAAAAGCATGGAATGCCCAACCGAATTTGTTCGAAAAAAATTATGAAGGTTTGCTGGACGGCTTAGATGAAGTTGCGAAGAATGGTATTACTACAGTGGGGGATGGACGTCTCTATTGGAAACGAGGCTGGTTAGATGTTTGGAATAAAGTAAATGATGAGAAAAAGTTAACGTCACGAGTAGTACTTCGTCCGTGGGTGTATCCGAACTTAAATGAAGCAGAACAAATCGAGTATTTCCAAAAGATTAAGCGAGATGATTTGTCGTCACGCATGCTTATTAATCAAGTGAAGATGTATAGTGATGGAATTAGTATTAACAGTACAGCGAAAACGCTTGAAAAATATAAATTTGAGTGGTTTAAAGGAACCCCGTATGGTTTGAACTATATTCCAGAAGAAAAAATGAAATGGTGGTTAACTGAACTTAATAAACTTGGTTACGGTGCACTTATTCACACAATTGGAGATAGTGGAGTAAGAGAGAGTTTAAATGCAATTGAAGCAGCGAAAAAAGAAGGGGCAAAACAGCCGTATACGCTTACGCACGTGGAAATGGTAGAAGATAGTGATATGAATCGTTTTGCTCATTTAGGAGTTAGCGCTGATTTTCAAGTCGGTCATGATTTTGCGGAAGATCCTAAACAAAGCTGGGCAAGTACGTATTTTACAGACCAGCAAATGAAACGAATTATGCCGTTAGGACAAATTTGGAAAACAGGTGCAAATGTATCACTTAGTAGTGATTGGGATGTAAATGAATTGAATCCACTTGTGACGATTTCGAACGCATTAAGTATTGATGAGAAAGGCTTGTCTAATGTACAGGCTGCTATTGATGCTTATACAATTAAGCCAGCTAAGGCACTAGGACTTGATAAGATTACTGGCTCAATTGAAGTAGGAAAATCGGCTGATATCGTAATACTAAATGAGGATATTACTAAAATGAGTGTCGATAAGATTCCGAGTGTGAAAGTATTAATGACAGTTTTACAAGGAGAAGTAGTGTATCACAAGGGAGAATAAAGAGTAACGTTATGAAGTAGTTACAAGCAAATGAATATATTGATGTTGACCTTAACACGATGTCAAAGTATAGACTGGACTTACATTTAGAGAAGGGGTGAACATGTATGAGAAATATAGAAAATAGTTTGTTTTATATGCCTGCAGAATGGGAGAAACATGAGGGGACATGGCTCCAATGGCCTCATGATAAAACGCATAGAGGTGAAGGTTACAGAGCTAAGTTAGATGATATTTGGGTAACGATGGCGAAGGAGCTTCATTACGGAGAGAATGTGCATATTGTTGTATATGATGAAGAAGAAAAAACACATGTCCAATCGAAGCTAATTGAAGAGAACGTAAATATGGATAAAATTGATTTTTTAGTTCAAGAAACTGATGATATATGGATAAGAGATAATGGACCGATATTTGTAAAAGATAAGGAAGAAAATCTCTGCTTAACGCACTGGATTTTTAATGGTTGGGGGGATAAATATCCGTATGAAAATGATGCTGTTATTCCGGACGAAATAAGTGAAATGTATAGCATCCTAAAAGTTGCAGCAAGTGTTTGTCTAGAAGGTGGAGGAATAGAGATAAACGGAAACGGGACCTTAATGGCGGCAAAAACTTCTATTATAAATGAAAATCGAAATCCTACACTAAGTCAGGAAGAGATTGAAATGGAGTTAACGAAGTATTTAGGAGTAACGAATTTTATATGGATAACTGGTATTCGTGGTGAAGATAATTATGATGAAGATACGGATTATCATATTGATGGGGCAGCACGTTTTGTAAATGAAAATACGATTCTTTATGAATATGATCCTTTCGGGGAAGGAGAGGCATACCTTTTGGATGCGCAAGAAAAGCATTATCAAGAATTGCGACAAGCGAGAAATATAGATGGAAGTCCATTTCAACTCATCCCAGTACCAGTAACAAGAAAAGTGGTAAAAGAGGCAGACTGTAAAGGTTCGTATTTGAATTTCTATATTGGAAATGAAGTTGTATTGGTTCCTATATACGGTGATGAACATGATAAGTTAGGACTGCAAATCATTGAAGGGCAGTTTCCAGGAAGAAGAATCGTTGGTATTCATGTAAATGCACTGTATACGTATGGTGGTATGATTCATTGTGTGACGCAGCAACATGTAGAATAAAGTGATTCGAATGAAAAAAGCATGCAGAGTATATACTCTGCATGCTTTTTTTATAATGCTGAAAACTCTTCAACAAGTTGAGTAAAGCGATTTAATGCACTTTCAATCGGTTCTGGCGTAGTTAAATCAACACCAGCTTTTTTCAGTAGGTTTAATGGATAGTCAGAACTTCCACCTTTAAGGAATTCGATATAGTTTTTTTGTGCATTTGGATCACCGCTTAATAATTTATCGGCAATTTGAATGGCAGAGGCGAATCCAGTTGCGTATTTGTACACGTAAAATGGACGATAGAAATGAGGGATTCTAGACCATCCATATTTTACTTCTTCATCAAATACAAGTGCATCACCGTTATATTCTCTAAATAGCTTTTCATAAATTTCGCTAAAGACTTGGGCGTTTAATGGTTTACCTTGTTCGGCCATTTCATGTGTGATTTTTTCAAATTCTGCAAACATGATTTGTGTAAAGAAAGTACCTTTAAAGCTATCGATAAAGTAGTTAATTAAATGATTACGTACGTTCGTTTCTTTCGCTTCTTTTAATAAGTAGTGAATTAATAACACTTCATTTACTGTAGAGGCGACTTCTGCAACAAAAATGGAATAGTGTGCAGAAATTCTTGGTTGGTATCCGTGTGAATAATGCGTATGCATACCGTGACCACACTCATGAGTAAGTGTGAAAAGGCTATTTAAATCATCGTGATGATTTAAAAGAATGAAGGGGTGAACGCCGTATACACCAAAGTTATAAGCGCCAGAACGTTTTCCAGGCGTTTCTCTCACATCTATATATCGTTTATCTTTAAAACCTTTTAATGTTTCAATATACTCTTCTCCTAAAGGAGCAAGTGATGCAATCATAGTATCAAACGCTTCGTCATATGGAATGTCTTGTTTTACACCTTGTACTAAATCGACGCTTAAGTCGTATTGTCTTAGTTCGTCTACATTTAATTTTTCTTTACGAATTTCATTGTATGTATGTAATGTTTGAATGTTTTTTTTCGTTGTATCAATTAGGTTTTCATATACCTCTTTCGGAACCATATCGCCAAATAATGATTTCTCTAAAGCTGATGGATATTTTCTTAGTTTTGAAACAGTAACATTATTTTTAATAGCAGAAGATAATGTAGAAGCGATTGAGTTTTTTAACTGAACATACGGTTTGTAATATGCCTTATAAGCTTCTTTACGTTTCTCACGATTCTCATCTTCTATTAACTTCGAATACATTCCACGTGTTAAGTTCACTTTCTTTCCATCATCATTCGTCACTTCACCAAATGATATATCTGCATTATTTAGCATACCAAATGTATGTTGCGGAGAGGAAAGTGCTTCACCCATTTGGGATAAAATTTCTTCTTGACCCTTATTCAATACGTGTTTTTTATAACGGTATAATTCAAATAAGTCTTCTTTATAGTATAGTAACCCTTCCGTTTCTTCTATGTAAGAGTGTAAAGTGTTTTCTTCTACGCTAAGTAAGAATGGGGAGAAGAATGATTTCGCTGCGCTTACCTTTACATGTAATTGTGATACTTTATCGACAAGGGATTGGGCGTCAGTATCGCGTGTATCAAGATCAGATTGTAATCGCGCATAAGCGAACATTAAAGATAATATGCTAGATATTTCTTCACTCTTTGTTAAATAAGCTAATAAACGATTGCCATCGTGAATATCTCCATTAAATTCTTTTAGTTCAATTGTTAACATTTCTATTTTTTTATAATCATTTTCCCAATCATCAATCGTATCGTAAATATCTGTTAACTTCCATTTTTCATTATCGGGTACTTGTAATCGATCTTTAAGTTCTGTCATAATCATTTCCTTTCTAAACGTGTAGTCATATTCCTATATAACTATGAAATACAACAAATTGCAAAAAATCCCTGCTGAAAATTGAAAAGCCTTGCTGTAAATAGCAAGGCTTAAACAGTTATAGTGTAATTCCGAACTTCGAATGTAAAAGGTTTGTATATTGCTCGTCTGTAACTTCTTCTTTAGATTTTGTACCGTCCTTTGTTATTGTAAGACGATCTTTTGTTAAAGAAACGTGTCCGTCATGTGTAAGTTTTACAATAAGAGGTACTTTGTTAAATGGTGAGCCCTCATGTTCAACGATGATTTTTTGTGCTGTATTCGCTTTCGTTTCATCCACTTCTTCTATATAAAATGCATAGCCAAATGTCCAATCATCAGCAGAAGATTGATCCAGAAACTCATTGTTTTTACGCATTTCTAAAATGTAATTTCCTTTTTCAGTTGTTTCTTTGCGAATACGATAATCTCCTGTTACTGAGTGAACGACTTCACCTGAGAAAGGAACAGGTGCAAGAGGTAAGTATGATCCGAACCCCACTTCAATTAAATAAAGTTCATGATGATGTTTTAAAACAGTTGCGATATGTCCGGAATCGACAGCCCATATAGAGTTTGCAGCATTGTAAACTGTTCCTGAAACTAAATAAACATCCAATCCAAAGTCTTTAAGAAAGTAATACATAGTAGGATTTAGTTCATAACAAAGACCGCCACGGTTGTTTACTAAAATTTTTTCTTTTAAATTCTCTTTTGATATTTCTTTAAAGTTATTTTCGAGAACATTTAAATTTTCAAATGGAACAGTTTGCGCCATTCCATACATAAGTTGAGATAAATCTTCAAATGATATGGTTTTTTTTTCTTCTATATGTAAACGTGCGAAAAATTGTTTTTGAAAGTCTGTCATAGAAATCCCTCCGTCATACTTTTATAGATAAATTGTATACAATTTTGAATACGATGTGAATTTTAAACTATGTGGGGGTACTTGTGGAATAGTTAAATTCATATTTTGAAAAATAATGTGAGAGATTAAAAGATTGTTACTTTACTAACTGTAGAACGAATATTATAATAATTTTAATGAATTATGCAAACGTTTTCTTGAAGGGGATGGTGTAAATATGTTGAAAAGGATTACGGTAGTCTGTTTATTGTTTATTTTGCTTTTTCCTAATATATATGGGAGGAATAAGGCAGAAGCAGCAACGATAAATAATGGAACATTAATGCAGTATTTTGAGTGGTACGTTCCGAATGATGGGAATCATTGGAATCGTTTGCGTTCTGATGCTGAAAGTTTAGCTCATAAGGGAATCACATCTGTATGGATACCACCTGCATATAAAGGGACTTCGCAAAATGATGTAGGGTATGGGGCCTATGATTTATATGATTTAGGGGAGTTCAATCAAAAAGGAACGGTGCGGACGAAATATGGGACAAAGGCACAGTTGAAATCTGCAATTGACGCTTTACATAAACAAAACATCGACGTATATGGTGATGTAGTTATGAATCATAAAGGTGGGGCTGATTATACTGAAACCGTAACAGCTGTTGAGGTAGACCGTAACAATCGAAATATTGAAGTATCAGGTGATTATGAAATTAGTGCATGGACGGGTTTTAACTTTCCGGGGCGCAGAGATGCTTATTCTAATTTCAAATGGAAATGGTATCATTTTGACGGAACGGATTGGGATGAAGGAAGGAAATTAAATCGAATTTATAAATTTAGGGGCATAGGTAAAGCATGGGACTGGGAAGTGTCTAGCGAAAATGGAAACTATGATTATTTGATGTATGCAGATCTTGATTTTGATCATCCAGATGTTGCGAATGAGATGAAAAATTGGGGGAAGTGGTATGCGAATGAATTAAATTTAGATGGATTTCGTTTAGATGCTGTTAAACATATTGATCATGAATATTTACGCGATTGGGTAAATCATGTCAGGCAGCAAACGGGGAAAGAAATGTTTACGGTGGCTGAATATTGGCAAAATGATATCCAGACTTTAAACAATTATTTGGCAAAAGTCAATTATAATCAATCTGTATTTGATGCACCGCTTCATTATAATTTTCATTATGCTTCAACAGGAAATGGGAATTATGATATGAGAAATATTTTAAATGGAACAGTAATGAAAAATCACTCTGCACTCGCAGTTACTCTCGTTGAGAATCATGATTCTCAACCTGGGCAGTCATTGGAATCTGTAGTAAGTCCGTGGTTTAAGCCGCTGGCATATGCATTTATTTTAACTCGTGCAGAGGGCTATCCTTCAGTTTTCTATGGTGATTACTATGGGACAAGCGGAAATAGTAGTTATGAAATTCCAGCGTTAAAAGATAAAATTGATCCAATTTTGACGGCACGAAAAAACTTTGCATATGGTACGCAGCGTGATTATTTAGACCATCCAGATGTGATTGGCTGGACAAGAGAAGGCGATAGTGTACATGCTAAGTCTGGTTTAGCGACATTAATCTCCGATGGACCAGGAGGATCAAAGTGGATGGATGTTGGAAAGAATAACGCTGGGGAAGTATGGTACGATATTACGGGTAATCAAACAAATACTGTAACAATTAATAAAGATGGATGGGGGCAATTCCATGTAAGTGGAGGCTCTGTTTCCATATATGTTCAACAGTAAATTGGTGATGAAAAAGAAGAGGTAGACTGAAATATAAGTTTCCTCTTCTTTTTACATTCTGTATAGTTATAAAAGTATGACACCTTTACTTCTTGCAAAACATATAGTATGATGATTTCAATAAATTAGATTTCAATGACCATAAAATATAAATTAATGAGAGGTGCTTTTTGTGAGTGCGGTAGGTATTAAATAGGAAAAATTTAATGAAATAAATCGGATAAGACCAGGGGATTTTTATGTATATCATACCCCTAATTTTGTCATGCGTTTATTTCGAAACCTATGAAGATACCTACAATACTTTATAAAGCGTGTAATGAGAGGATTGCCATTCGTTTTTTATGGTTTATTTCCTCATATGTTATTACACATGCCTTGTAAATGTAAAAGCTGCGGTATCCCCGCAGCTTTTTTGTATACGTTTTAAATGTATAAAAATGGTGATTGAATAATGTAAAACTCATTGGGATCTAATGAGTAGGTATCTTCATTTATGATAAACATCAATCATAGTGAGGAGAAACAAAATGAATACGATGACTTTTGAAAAGTTACAATATAACGAATTAAAGGAAATAGTGAAATCTTATTGTGTAAGTGGATTAGGTAAGGAATTATTAAATAAATTAGAGCCGAGTACAAGTATAAAAGTAGTGAGAAATCGTTTAAATGAAACGACAGAAGCAAGGACTATATTAGATGCAGAAGGACATGTGCCTTTTTTCGGAATTTCAAATATCGCGAGTACAATTCAAAAATTAGAAAAAGGGATGATTTTAGATCCAGAGGAATTAGTAAGTGTTTCAGACTTTTTACGTGGATGTAGAAAGATTAAAAAGTTTATGTTAGATAAAGAATTTTTTGCACCAGTATTAGCTTCCTATGCAAATTCAATGACTGAATATAAAAGCATTGAAGAGGAAATTAACTTTTCAATTAAAGGAAATAGTATTGATGCAGCTGCAAGTAAAGAGTTAAAACGAATTCGAAATAATATCGATTCTGTAGATGGAAAAATAAAAGAGCGTTTAACGAAGTTTTTAAATAGTAGTGCAAATAAGAAATTTATTCAGGAATTCTTTATTAGTAAAAAGGATGACCGTTATACGATTCCAATTAAATCTTCCTATAAAAATCAAGTTGCTGGGAGTATTGTTGAAGCTTCTGCAAAAGGTTCTACTGTATTTATAGAACCACATACGGTTACAAAGCTAAATGTGGAACTAGCAAGTTTGAAAGCAGAAGAAGCAATGGAAGAGTATCAAATATTAGCGACACTATCAGGAATGGTAGTAGAAAATATTTATAGTATAAAAATTAATATGGAACTGATAAGTCAATATGACATGGTATTTGCGAAAGCGAAGTTTAGTAAATCAATCGATGGAATAGAACCGAAGCTAAACGATCACGGAAACATTCATTTAATGAATTGTAAGCATCCGCTTTTAACGGGGCAAGTTGTACCGTTAAACTTTGAAATTGGTCAAGAGTACCGTAGTTTAATTATTACAGGACCAAATGCAGGCGGCAAAACAATTGTGTTAAAAACAATCGGACTATTAACATTAGCGACAATGTCAGGCTTTCATATTGCGGGAGATAAAGAAACGGAAATTGCTATTTTCGAAAATGTATTTGTAGACATTGGTGATAATCAAAGTATCGAAAATGCACTAAGCACTTTTTCATCTCATATGAAAAATCTGTCTGAAATTATGAGGATGTCAAATAATAATACGTTACTACTATTTGACGAAATAGGGAGCGGTACAGAACCGAATGAAGGTGCGGCGCTTGCGATATCTATTTTAGAAGAATTTTACCTTGCGGGATGTATTACAATTGCGAGTACGCATTACGGTGAAATTAAACGCTTTTCAGAAATGCATGGTGATTTTATGAACGCAGCAATGCAATTTAATAGTGAAACACTAGAGCCACTTTATAAATTAGTTATCGGTAAATCAGGTGAAAGTAATGCGCTTTGGATTGCGAATAAAATGAACGTAAAAGAACATGTACTGCAAAGAGCGAAAGAGTATATGGGAAATAAAGAATACGCTATAGAAAAAGTGAATGAAAGTAAAATTAGAAAACCGAAATTTGTGCAAGCGAAAAGAGAATCTCATTATGAGTACAAAGTCGGCGACCGTGTGAATTTATTGGATTATGATGATTTTGGTATCCTTTATAAGGAAAAAGATAATTTCTATAACGTCGTTGTATATTATAACGGTGAATTCGTTGAAGTGAATGTAAAACGCATTACTTTAGAGGTAGCAGCGAAAGAATTATATCCAGAAGGGTACGATTTAAGTACACTATTTGTTGATTATAAAGAAAGAAAAATGCAACATGATATAGAGCGTGGATCGAAAAAAGCACTTCGTAAAATCCAAAAAGAAATAAGAAAGAATAGAGGATAATATAGAATGGTAACGATTAGACAAGAACAAAAAAATGATTATAGAAAGACAGAAGAAGTTGTAAAAGAGGCATTTTTAAATGAAGAATTTAGTGATAAAAAAGAGCATGAACTTGTAAAACGTATTAGAGAATGTGACGCATTTATTCCGGAGTTATCCATCGTTGCAGTAGATAAGGAAATAGTCGGTCACATTATGTTATCGAAAATTACAATAGAACAAGGTGGGACTACTGTAGATTCATTAGCACTTGCACCAGTGTCAATAGCACCAAGCCATCAGAAGAAAGGAATTGGTGGAAAACTTATCACGGCTGCTTTAGAAAAAGCGAAAGAATTAGGATACGGGTCAGTTGTAGTATTAGGGCATCCAGAGTACTACCCGAAATTCGGTTTTGAACGCGCAAGTCAGTGGAATATAAAAGCGCCATTTGAAGTGCCAGATGAAGTGTTTATGGTGATGGAGCTAAGAGAGAACACTCTTCAAGGTGTAGAAGGAATTGTACAATATTCGAGTGCTTTTGCTGAGTAGAAGTATTGGCTAAGAAATGTAATCATAAAAGATGCTATCTTTTTGTAGAGATATACAGAAAGATAGCTTTTTTTATTCAGCAGATCTACTGACGTATATTTTGCTCAATGAATAATTGAGGTGGTAAAATTGATATAGAAACGTAAAGGGAGAGAATAGAATGAATAAGCGAGAAACAAATAGCAATGAGAATGTAGTTACGTTATATGTTACAAGACATGGTAAAACAATATTAAATACGAACCATCGCGCGCAAGGTTGGGCAGACTCTCCGTTAGTAGAAAAAGGTGTGGAAGTTGCCTCAAATTTAGGAACAGGATTAAAAGATGTTCATTTTACGAATGTGTATAGTAGCGATAGCGGCCGAGCGATTGAAACTGCTAATTTAGTATTAAAATATAGTGAGCAATCAAAATTGAAACTTGAGAAAAGAAAAAATTTGCGAGAATTAAATTTTGGTATTTTTGAAGGTGAAAAACTTGAAAATATGTGGGATGCGGTTGGAAAAGCTGCGGGTGTTGCAGCACCAGAAGAACTTATGAAGCTTTCTATTCAAGAAGTAATTAATCTTATTAGAGCAGCAGACCCTACGAAACAAGCGGAAGATTGGGAATTATTTTCTGCCCGTATAAAAACAGAGATTGATAAAATTAGTGAAGAAGCTGCTGCAAATGGAGGCGGTAACGTTTTAGTTGTCGTTCATGGGCTTTTGATTACTGCCTTAATAGAAATGATAGATAGTAGTAAAACAAAACTTGGAGTAGAGAATGCAAGTGTAACGAAAATTTTATATAAAGATGGGGAATACATCGTCGAGTCGGTTGGAGATATGAGGTATGTTGCAAAAGGGAAAGAAAGTGTGGAAATATAATTAAATCTCAAATAGAGATAAGAAAAGGAGGCTAGAAAATCTAGCTTCTTTTTATTTTTCAGTATATCATTTGTTAATTTGAATCGGAATATTCTGTTAAAAATACACTATGAAAATTATTGTGGTGATATAGTAAGAGAGTAGGAACAATAAATTGTCTTGCAGCTTATTGGAGGGCTATTAGTCTAGTCTTACATTTCATCTCGAAATTTAAGTGAGTTTACGAGAAATAAAACAAAATAAGGAACGAGTAAATATGGATCGAATATATTTTGTGGACAACCCGTGGCCTAAAGGTCATCGAATTGTTAATTTTAAGTGGAGTGCACATTTTAAATATGCGGAGGAAGAAGAGTTAAATGGTGTAGCTGGTTTGTATTTTGATTTACATTTAGAGACTGCGGATTATGATGAGGAAAATTTGGAAGATGATGAAGAAGATGGAGAAGATGTTGATGACTGGCACGCGAAGATTGTATGGAACAACTTCCATAGCTGTACTTTGTCATCAGAAGAATGGGATTTTAAAGGGTTTCGTGTAGGAAGTGATGAGGTGCCTTTTGATTTGGATTTGCTAAATGGGAAGAGATTTGCAATTGATTTTTTATCCGAAGATGAGCAGAAGAACTTAGATTTAGATTTAACTGCATTTGACGTTTATTTACTTGGACATGATGCGTCAGCCTTTCATAATATTAAGTTTACTAGATTAGAAGGACAGACGTATCAAATTGAATGGAAAGGGCAATTGGCACTTGCGTATATTGGTGATTATGAATTTAAATATGATTTTCATACACTAATTTCCTCAACATCATTTAGTGGCATTAATATTCCTAATGAAATAACTGATCATGAGGCAGACGTTTTGTTAAAAAGATTTGTTAGTAATCCAGTATTGTTTGAATTGCAACATGATAATGGGGATAGGCGATTTGTATTGAAATAAAAATATATTGTTGCCTTTGCGAAAAATATGAGTAAAAGGTTACTGTATTCGACATAGCTAATAACCCCGTTGTCGGAAAACTCAAAGAAAAAGATACATAGTATGTGATTTATGCTCAGTTCTAAGAAGAAAAGGATATTAACAATTATATGGAGAAGTGATTATGTTGATTAAATTCGTTCATTTTTTATTTGGAAAACCGTGTAAAAAAGGTGATTCGTTCCAAACTAAGTTTCCACGTTTTATTTATTGGAGTGCAGTTGTATTTTATTTTTTGGGAATGCTATTCTTTGGGATTTTTTCTTTTATTGATACTGTATTTATTGGGTCGTTGATATCCGGAGGTTTGTTCTTTCCTTTAATATTTAGATTCATTTATTTTATAAACCTAAAAATGAGGGGCCTAGAAAGAGACGTATAGAAATAAAAAATATAAATAACAGGGTTATTAAAAAGAAGCAAAATGGAACATTAATAACATTTAAAAAGGAAGCAATGAAATATATTCTAGCTTCCTTTTTAAATATGAACGATTATGGAATCAATAAAATCTTCCCAGTACTTTTTCTGCTCTCTAATAATTTATGTGCAAGAGCACCATCTTGTAAGGCGAATGTAGTAGGACTCGCGATGTTTACTTTTCCACTAGTGATCCAATCGAATAATTGAGTAGAGCGCTGCTTACGTTCTTCAAAAGTAGTAAGCACGTTCCAAAGGTCTCCACCAGTTAAAGTTTTTGAAGTATCCATAAGCATACGCGGATCAACTGGCGCAGGATTACCACCAGCCATTCCGTAAAATACGACAGTACCGCCAATTTTAGTAGCGTTAAAACTTTCCTCTAATGTAGAACCTACTGATTCATATACAACATTTACTCCAGTGCCGTTTGTTATTTCAAGTACTTTTGAATGCCATTTTTCCGTATATAAAAATACATGATCAGCCCCAGCTAACGTGGCTACTTTGTTTTTTTCGGTTGATGACGTAAGACCAATTACTGTTCCGCCCTGTAGTTTAATCATTTGAATAAGAAGTTGACCAACGCCACCAGCCGCAGCGTGGACTAAAGCTGTATCACCTTGTTTTATTTGATAGCTATCTTTCGTTAAATAATGTGCCGTTAGACCTTGTAATAAGACAGAAGCGGCTGTTTCAAAAGAAATAGAATCCGGAAGTAGGATGGCTTTTTCTGATGGAACGGCAACTAATTCTGCATTTGCAAATGGGACGTCAGCAAATGCAATACGGTCCCCAGGATTGATAGTAGTAACGTCAGCTCCTACTTTTTCAACAATACCAGCCCCTTCATAACCTAATATATATGGCGGGTTACCAGCGAGATGATAATCACCGCGGCGTCTATAAATATCAGCAAAGTTTAAACCGATTGCTTTCGTGCGGACAAGAATTTCATTTGAATTTATGATTGGATCATGTATTTTTTTATATTGTAGTACATCCGGATTTCCGAACTGTTCGAAACAAAGTGCTTTCATATGGAATACCTCCATTTATATTGTTTGTCGATGCTCTTTATCATACAATATAAACATCGATAGACATAGAGGATTATTTCGATGAAATCAATCGGAAATACCGATTGAAAAGAGGGATGATAAATGGAGATAAAACAATTAATTACATTTAAAATAGCCGCGGAAACTTTGAACTTTACACAAACTGCGAAGAAATTAAACTTTGCCCAATCGAGTGTTACAGCACAAATTAAAACGTTAGAGGCTGAGCTCGGTACACCACTATTTGAGAGGTTAGGGAAACGTCTTTTCTTAACTGAAGCGGGCAGGAAGTTTCAACTATATGCGGACAAGATAATCGCACTTAGTAACGAAGCGAAGACGGCTGTGAAAGATGATGAGGAAATAGCAGGTACGTTAATAATTGGTGCACAAGAAAGTCAATGTACATATAGGCTTCCTTCTATATTAAAGAGGTTTAAAATACAATTCCCCAAAATAAAGCTTATATTTAAACCAGCGCATTCCAATAAAGATGCGAAGGAACAATTGATGGAGGGGAAAGTCGATCTTGCATTTATTTTGGACGAATGTAAAACAGAAGATGCTTTGCATGTGGATCCACTTATGAAAGAAGAATTAAAAGTAGTAGCGGCTCCAGGGCATTGTTTACTCGAACAGGCTTCCGTTTCTATAAAAGATTTAGAGAGTGAAACACTTTTGTTAACTGAACTAGGGTGCTCATATCGGACTTTATTTGAAGAGTTATTTCGTGCGGAAGACGTATATCCAGCAAATAAGATTGAGTTTGTTAGTGTCGAGGCAATTAAACAATGTGTCATTGCGGATTTAGGTATAGCAGTTTTGCCAGCAATAGTAGTAGAAAAAGATATACGGGAAGGGACGTTAAAGGAGTTAGTGTTAAAAGAAACAATACCTCCGATTTATACACAAATTGCTTGGCATAAAGATAAATGGATGACAGCGCCACTGCAGCAATTTATTGATGTAACGAGGGAGTTTTTTACAACGGATTAAGTGGAGAAATATTTATTTTATATAAAAGAAAAAATGGCAATTTTATATAAAGAACCGATGCTTGAATATAACAAGTATCGGTTCTTTTATGTTTTAAATAAAGAATGCTATAAAATGTGTATTTCTCAACTTTTTTCTTACAAGGATAAGTAAAATTCTTCGTATATTCCAATAATCATAAGGGAATTTACAACGTTTATTCGTTTCTGTAAGATGCCTCTAGGAAGCGTGAAAGGAGGGCTTACATAGGGGATAGATTGTCTTTAGTATACGTACTTATTGTGAGGGGGGAATTTAATATGTTTAAAAAGTTAATGAAAGTATGCGTGTTAAGTGCGGCAAGTATAGGTGTATTATTTAGTTTCCAAGGAAGTACATTGGCAGCTACTGATTTAAGTAGTTATTATGACGGAAAAAATCCAGCAACAACGAAAGTATACGGGGGAAGTACAACGTGTGATGCAGATGGATTTAATGCAAAGTCTACAGCAGTTTATGAAGGGAGTAAAAAAGTAGGGACAGTGTATTTACGTTACAGTAATAAATGTCATGCAGCATGGTCTAAGCTTGTTTTAGATCAACCAGCACCAGCTGTTTCGGGAGGAGTGTATGCGTACGCAGTTGTAAATAAATATAAAAATGGTGTATTCCAAAAATCAGTTACTTCTAATCAGGGGAACGGCACAATAAAAACAGGTCAAACGAGCACGTATACAGGAATGGTATTTGATTTAACTGCAGATTTCGGATATACAGCAGATGCTGAAGCGGTTACGTTTAATAACGGTTACGGTAAAACAGCACGTTATTAATAAAGGAGTGAAATTATATGAAGCTATTAAAAAAGGTGAGTGCATGTTTATTGCTATCTTTACTCGTTGTAACTAGTATGTTTAGCACGACTAATAGCGATAAAGCATACGCAGAAAATCATTCATATGATGGGAAAAGTCCTTACTATAACAGCTGTGATCAATCCGCAGTAACGAAAGAAAAGAAGTGGATTGATTCAAATTCTTATGTAGAATTAAAATTTAGCACGACTTGTAAGACAGCATGGGCAAAAGTTACTGTAACCCGCCCAGCAGTTTATAATAACGAAGCTGATGCAAGGATTGTTAGAAAAACAGATGGAAAGGCATACACTTGCGGAAGTGCTGGAGGAAATGGTGTTGTAAATAAAGGGAAAACATCATGCTATACGCCAATGGTATATGACTTAGATCCAAGAAAGGCACAAGCGCAGGGGAAACATGCCATTCCGAATAGTGATGCTTATAATTATGCGGAGACTATTTGGTATTGATGAGGATATGGAGATTGTAAGATAGCATATTTTAAGAGCATGTTTTGATTGGATTTCAAAACATGCTCGATTTGTATTCATTCTAATTTTTTCAGTAATCATGGACCATTGAATTAACTAAGATCTGTATCAGGAGGAGTATATCCAAGGTGCCTAGCCATTGATACAATTTGTCCTTTATGATGAAACTCATGTGTCTCCGTATGAGTTAAAAGCCAGAGCGGAGTTGTGCTCCAAGGTTCTTTTTGCCATTTAACTTCATTTGCTATATTTTCGAGCCATCGGTCATTATATTCATCTAAAAAACGTAGTACAACCTCATCTACTAACTTAAATCTAGTACGAACTTTTTCGACATCTGCATGCTCAACTTCATAATCGCTGGCAAATGAAAAATCTGCTCTTTTTTGCTTGAATGCGAATGATCCAAGCCAGTATCGATAGCAATCGGCTACATGAATATGCGTCTTTATTATACTACCGCTTCCGAAATTCGGAACAGTGCTATGTAATTTTTCTACTGGGATTTCTTCAAAAAACGAAAATAGAGTTTCTCTTGTAGAGCTAATCAGATTATATTGTTGTTTTAAAATATGTAACATACAAGTACACTCCTCTTTTATTTACATAGTAAGTAATTCTATATTTACGAGGAGTGAACCTTTTTATTATGTTTAATAAGCATATTAGGTGTATTTCTTAATTGTTTCTGATAGATTATACAAGGTGAAACTTTAATAAGTTGAACACTCTTAGTTCATAATAAATTGTACATAAAAAAGGGGAGCGATAAAATGAATAGACTAGTTGGTTTAAAACAATTTGAAATAACGCGTGGAGCATTACTGAAATTCATGGAAACGTTAGATGATAATACTGCGGATACGCAGCCGGATGGCTTTAACAATACAATTCGCTGGCATATTGGTCACGTGTTAACGGCAGCAGAAACTTTCATGTTTGGAAGAGAATTTAAACAATTACCAACTGAATACCCAGGTATGTTTGGATATGGTACACGACCATCTAAATGGGAAACAGAAGGGCCATCATTAGAAGTGTTAACGGCTCAATTAAAAGAACAAGCGAAGCGTATTAACGAAATGCCAGCAGAAGTATTTGAAAATAAACTTCCAGAACCATTCCTAGGATTAGAAACAGTAGGGGAGCTTTACGGTATGATGCTTTATCATGAAGCGGATCATCTTGGGCAAATGAAGGCGATGGAACGAATTATTAAAGCTCTTTAGTCTTAATTGCATATAACAAGCAATACAGGTGTAATGTTAAATAATATATACAAAAAAGGTAGATAAATTATTATCTACCTTTTTTGTATAACTTTTTGAAGGATTAGGGATTATCATCTTGATGCTGATGAAGAAAGATAAAAAAACAATATATAAGGATGAATGAATTTCATGATTTTTATGGTGTGATTATTAATTATAGTGTTCCTAAATATGGAATATACGTATAATAATAGAGAAGAACTAGAAATAGGGGTGAATACTATGATTACATTAGAACAAAAGTTGGAGCAATATAAACATACATATGTACAGTTAAAGGGAGAACTAAAATGGAAAACGAGTGATTCTCGAACAGGAATGATGATTGCTGCTATGTATGCAAGTAGTGATAAATTGTTTGATCTCGGACGTTTTTTAGAAATTAGTAGTTATATTAAAAATCAGGTAGGGATGTTTTCATACTTAAAGTCTTATCATCGTTTTGTAGTGGCCGCAACATTAGATATTCACTTTACAGATTACAAGAAAGCTTTTCGGACGTTTTTAGATTTATATGAACAATTGGTCACTGGTGGCTTTAGCCGGAGTATATTTACTTATCTCGCAGCAGCTGTGCTTTTAACAGAAGAAGATGAACAACATGGCGCGCACATTCAGCGTTCGATGCAAGTATATAAACGCATGAAAAAGGATCACCTCTTTCTTACAAGTACAAATGATTATCCGCTCGCAGTTTTATTAGCAGGACAATCAGAGCATGTAGAAACACTTATGGACCGAGTGGAACGTCTTTATCAGAAACTAGCGACAGCTGGTTTGCGTAAAGGGAATGATTTTCAATTTTTAAGTCACATTCTTTCACTAAAGAAGGATGTCCGTGAAGAGATGTTAGTTGCAACATGCACAAACATATGGAAGTTATTAAAGCAAGAAAAGGTAAAAGTGAAACAGATGCATTACCCAGCTATCGGGCTACTAGCGTTACTTGAAGATGGAGATAAAGAGATTCATTCTATTAAAGCATTTATTGAAAAATTGCAGGGGGATAAATTGTTCCGTTGGCATACAGATACAAATATCCTTATTGCTATTCAACTGTTCGTAAGTCAGAAAGGTGAGGAAAGTAAAGCTACCAACACAGGTTTACAAACAATGATAGAAGTCCTCATACAAGCACAACAGGCAGCTATGATGGCAACGATTGCCGCTTCATCTGCAGCAACCTCTTCTGCTAGTAGTAGTTCATAATGTGCAACTGCTTATGCTCTTGTAAATTATGATGAATTTATAACTCCTTTGATAGGGACGGTTTAAAAAATATTACTAAAAAAGCCCCTCACTCTCTAATGAGCGAGGGGCTAACTGTTTTTACATAATCAGTATTATCTTTTCGACTCCTTCAAATGTTTTAGCTGCGTAACAATCATAATGCTAATAACAACGAGTAAAAACCATGAGCTAATTTTGCTTAAGTGAACGAGGTTCCATGCTTCTCGTTGATTTGGATATTGCCATGCTCCGAAAAAAGTAGCGATGTTTTCTGCAATCCAAATAAAGAATCCGATAAGGAAAAATGAGAGTACGAGCGGCATTTTATATGTAACGCTTTGCAATGAAAATTCTACAAATGTCCGAAAGAAAACGATGAATAAAAGTAAAGTTAATACCCATCTAAAGTCATATAGAAAATGATGTGTAAAAAAATTGAAGTAAATTATAGCTCCTAACGGTATGGCAAAAATGGCTTTTGGCCAATGGTGCATTTGTAAATGCAATCTTCTCCACGCTTGGCATATGTAACTTGCGACACTTGCGTACATAAAACCGCTGTAAAGTGGAACTCCAAAAATTTTCGAATATGCCTCTTCAGGATAACTCCATGAACCGAAATGTACTTTATATATTTCTAGTAAAAGTCCAATTAAATGAAAGACAGTAATTACTTTTAGTTCGTCCTTTGTTTCAAGACCAGTTTTATACATAATCCACTGCATCAGAAGACATACGATGAGTATGAAATCATAGCGATATAACCCTGGGATAGAAATGATTTTTGAAAGGGCTAGTGTTAAAAAAATAGTGACTGGGAATAAACAAGATAATGCTTGTTCGTAAGTGAAATGTAGTAATTGTTTTATATAGAACATTGGGTCTCCTTTGATAAGTTTGTTAGAAAACTCGAAATAATGACTAAGTATACTACGATTTTAAAAATAAGCTAGTGGTCTATTTTGCATGTATTTGTAAGTTTTAGAAGGGAATTGTAATAAGTATTTTAATATTTTAACAAAGTAAAAAATAGTTTGCTATTTAAAAAAAGTGGGGATATAATATCTAAATGAAAATGATAATTATTATCAATATTAATTATAAATAAAAAATAATTATAAAAAACAACTGAATATAAAGGATGAAATGAAACATGTTACATAAGTCTACTGTACATGCTGGTAATAACCGCTGGATACATATTAAGTTCATATGTTTCATGAGCTTAACAATTTTATGTTTAATTGGATCTATATTTTTAGCCATTTCATTTGGTGCAAAGGATATTCATTTACAAACGGTGTGGGTAGCGGTTTTGGATTACAATCCGAAACTAACACAGCACCAAATTATTTATGAATTAAGGCTCCCGAGAGTAATTGGTGCAGCAGTTGTAGGGGCAGCTTTTGCGGTTGCTGGTGCTGTTATGCAAGGTGTAACACGAAATCCTTTAGCTGATGCAGGTGTACTCGGAATAAATGCAGGTGCGATGTTTGTAGTAGCACTTAGTTTTGCTTTTTTCCCACATATGCCGTATTCCTATTTAATGATTGTTTCCTTTATTGGAGCTGTCTTAAGTACAGTACTTATTTTTGTTATTGGATCAGCAACATCAGGCGGGTTAACACCAATGAGGTTAACGATTGCTGGAGCGGTTATGGCAGCACTTTTACATTCGTTAAGTTCAGGTGTTGCAATTTATTATGATTTAAGCCAAGATTTAGCGTTTTGGTACGCTGGTGGTGTTGCAGGCGTTAAGTGGGAACACTTGAAATTTTTAGTTCCTATTATTCTTATAACGATTGTTTTTGCGACAGTGTTAGGGCGATCGATTTCACTCATATCAATGGGAGATGATGTTGCTACAAATTTAGGAGTGAAAACGAACCGAACGAGAATACTAGGGATGATTATAGTAGTTATTCTGGCAGGTGTTTCTGTTTCAGCTGTTGGTTCTATTGGATTTGTAGGACTTGTTATCCCGCACATTGGTAGAAAATTAGTTGGTGTTAATTATAGACTCATTATTCCTATGTCAGCATTATTAGGAGCTATGTTATTAGTTGTAGCTGATTTAGGGGCAAGAACAGTAAATCCTCCTAAGGAACTTGCGATAGGGATTATGGTAGCTCTTGTTGGAGTTCCGTTCTTCCTCTATATAGCACGTAAAGTTGGGAGGGAATTATAAGTGAAGGATCTTTTTAACACGGATAAAAAGAGAGCTATTACTGTAACTACAATCTTCGGATGTATAAGTATCGCTGTAATTTTAATTAGTTTAAATACAGGGACACTGAGTATAGCGCCACTTAGAGTAATTGAAACACTTTTGGGTTATGGTGATTTTGAGAGTGCAACCGTGCTATATGATTATCGTATGCCAAGAATAATAATCACGATGTTAGCCGGTATTGGTCTTGGTATTTCCGGTGCGATTTTGCAAGGGTTATCCCGTAATGCACTTGCAGATCCTGGTATTTTAGGGTTGCATTCAGGTGCATCTTTCGGTCTTATCGTATTTGTTACTCTCTTTCATTCTATTAATGAGAGTGCATCCATTTTAATACCGTTATTTACATTTGGCGGAGGAGTATTAGCTGCATTTCTTATTACTTTACTTGCGAGTGATCGGTCAAAAGGTTTACTTCCCATTAGACTTATTCTCGTTGGTATTGCAGTTTCAGCTGGCTTTAGTGCAATTTCGCTATTTTTCTCTCTCAAGTTAAATGATGAGACGTATACATTCGCTTCTAGATGGCTAGTTGGTAACGTGTGGGGAAGAGACTGGATTCATGTGCTAGCATTATTACCTTGGATTTTCATACTAACCCCTTATGCGTGGCTAAAATCTAAAACGTTAAATGCATTGTCACTAGGTGATAGTGTAGCAGCAGGACTTGGTGTTTCTGTGCAAAAAGAACGGTTATTACTTTTAGCTACAGCGGTTGGATTATCTTGCGCAAGTGTATCGATGGCAGGGGGGATTGGCTTTATCGGCTTAGTTGCTCCGCATATCGCAAGAAAGTTAGTAGGTACTACCTATCAACACTTTCTTCCGTTAGCTGGCATAATCGGAATGATTATTTTAGTGCTCGCAGATACGATAGGACGCTCTATATTTGAGCCGAATTCTATTCCGGCTGGTGTAGTAGTAGCGGCTTTAGGAGCACCGTATTTTCTTTATTTACTTACAAAAACAAAATAACTACTTCAAAGAGGAGAACATATGAAAAAGAAACTTACTATTTTATTTAGCATTATGTGTATTTTAGTATTAGCAGCATGTGGTCAAACGAAATCTAATGAAGAGGCAACGCAAAAAACGGAAAAAAGTAATGATCCAAAAATTGCTTCCATGTCTATTCACTTAACGAACAATTTACTTGCATTAGGAATTACACCAGTAGGTTCTGTTATTGGTGGAGATTTAAAAGATTTCTTACCGCACGCAAAAGAGCAGTTGAAAGATACGAAGAAACTTGGGGTTGTAACAGATCCGAATATGGAAGCATTACTACAATTAAAGCCATCTGAAATTTATGTGGATGAAAAATATGCTGGCAAAGATTTAGCGAAATACGAAAAAATTGCAAAAACACATACTTTTAATTTAGATGAAGGTACGTGGAGAGATCATTTAAAAGAAGTAGGTAAACTTGTAAACCGTGAGAAAGAAGCAGATAAATATATTCAAGACTATGAAGAACAATCAAAACGAGTGAAAAATTTAATAGATAAAGAGCTGGGTAATAACGAAAAAGTAATGGCAATTCGCGTTACCGCAAAAGAGTTACGTGTATTTAGTACGAAAAGACCGATGGGACCAATTTTATTCCATGACTTAGGATTACAGCCTGCAAATGGTGTAGAGAAAATTGATGGAAACCGCCCCTTCGAAGTCATTTCACAAGAAGTATTACCTGACTTTGATGCAGATGCGATTTTCGTTGTTGTAAATAGAGACGATAAAGCGAAAGAAGCATTTAAACAACTTCAAGAAACACCAATTTGGAAAGACTTAAAAGCTGTTAAAGGTAAGCACGTATATACTATTAATGACCAACCATGGCTTGACTATTCTGCTTTAGGAAACAAAATGGCGATGGATGAAGCGGAGAAAATGTTTACGAAATAATACAGTTTTGCTATTAGGAAAGACCCTCTAAATTTGGAGGGTCTTTTTGTAATTCTTATTGTTAGAATAAATGAAAAATTATACAATGAAGTTAATTTAGTATAGAGGAGATGTGCCAATGTCAGCGCTTATTGTAAGTATCCCGTTTATAAAGCAGTTTATGGAACAAGGGGATAAATAGGCTAAAATAAGTATCCCCGTTACTTAAAAAGGGGGAGTTTGAAATGACAATGAATCTTTTTCAAAATAAAACGATTAAATTATCAGCTAGTAGAGAAAAAGATGTTGAAGTAATGGCTATGTGGCAAGAAGATAGTGAGTATTTAAGAAATGTAGATACAGATGTAGCATTCCCGCAATCGTTACAAGAAATAGCAAGTGATGGCCTATTAAAGGGACGGAGATCGAATAGTGTTTCTTTCATGTTAAGAACACTTCAAGATGATCGTTTAATTGGTTTTGTTGCAATTCATGGCATGGAGTGGAATAACAGAACGGGTTTATTAGCCATCGGTATAGGAGATGCAAATGATAGAGGTAAGGGATATGGAAGAGAAGCAATCCATCTTATTTTAAAGTATGCTTTCTATGAATTAAATTTACACCGGGTTGGTCTTGATGTTATTTCTTATAACAAAGCTGCTATTGAGTTGTATAAAAAGATGGGTTTTCAGATAGAAGGCTGTATGAGAGAAGCAGTGCAAAGAGATGGGAAGTGTTTTGATCGTATCATTATGGGGATATTGCGGGATGAATGGATGGAGAAGCAAGGTTAGAAAATACATTCAAAATTATATATGTAGTATGCAGGAGATATAATGAAAATTGGCGAATTTTTACAGTGTGCAGATTGAATTTATCCCGCTATTTGTGGGCAGTAAAACTCCCATCTTAAAATTCGGCTAGCGCGAAGAAGATAGGTGGGAGATCAACTGTCCATAATTGCCCGATTGATTCAATTAAGAATCAGTGGGGGATGAACAAAACCCCCACTAATTAAAGTTTCACTTTATAAGGAGTTATGCGAAATGAATTTAGAAAAAGCAAAACCAGTAAATGAAGAGGTTGCTGAATTAAAAGAATTAATTAAAGAATTGCACGGAAGTGTACATCAACTTCAAAGCGAAGTACAGCAATTAAGGCACGAAAGACCGGTTGTTGAAGTGAGAAAAGGTATTCAATTATCACCGACAATTGTCGGGCAAATTGGTGGTATGATTTTAGGTGGATTAGCAATTATCGGTATATTTTGGTGATGGAAAAAAGGTTTGCAGCACGATGCTGCAAACCTTTTGTATTTGACGATAGAATTTCATGCAGTACAACTTCTACATTAAATAACGTAAATAAATGTAAGCATGTGATAACAATAGTGCAATGATTGTTAACGGTAAACCGATTTTTAAGAAGTCCATATAAGAAAATCCATGTCCTTCACGTTTTGCAATACCAGCAACAACTACGTTTGCTGATGCTCCGATTAATGTTCCGTTTCCTCCTAAGCAAGCTCCAAGAGATAACGCCCACCATAGCACTTCGATTTGCGGCGAATCAACAGATAATCCGAGGCCAGTAGCTAAATCTTGAATAAGAGGAATCATCGTTGCGACAAATGGAATATTGTCAATTGTCGCAGATGCGATGCCAGATACCCATAAAATAAGTATCGCAGCGAAACCGATATCACCATTTGTTACGTCGATTACTTCTTTTGCGAGTGAAGAAATAAGTCCGATATCAATTAATCCGCCAACGAGAACGAATAGTCCGGCGAAGAAGAAAATGGTTACCCATTCAACGTGGGCAAATATATCTTCTATTTCATGTTCTTTTACGCCGATTAACATAAGAAGTGTAGCGCCTGTCATTGCGATAACGGCAGCATCTACATGAATAATAGAATGAAGTACAAAGCCTAAAATAGTTAGTCCTAAAATTGTAATCGATTTTAAAAGGAGGCTTTGATCTTTAATATAATCTTTTTCGTTTAACGCCATTAGTTTTTCGATTTGTTCAGGCGTTGTTTTTAGTTTGTTACGATACATGAAGTAAATAATGCCAAGTGTAACGATAGAAATAATAATTACGATTGGAGCTAAATTTAGTAAAAAGGCATTAAAGTCTAAATGCTTATTAGCTGATCCAATCATAATGTTCGGTGGATCACCGATTAAAGTTGCTGTTCCACCTATATTTGAAAACAGTACTTCTGAAATCAAATAAGGAACAGGGTTAACTTTTAAAATACGTGTAATGGATAGTGTAACAGGAACGATTAATAAAACAGTCGTTACATTATCCAAAAATGCAGAACCGACGGCGGTTAATAAGGATAGTAATAATAAAATGCGAATCGGTTTTCCGTCAGCTGCTTTTGCTGCTTTAATAGCTACAAATTCAAATACGCCTGATTGACTCGTAATATGTACGAGAATCATCATCCCGATTAAAAGGGTGATCGTTTCCCATTGAATATGTGATGTGAAAGCAGTGTGTAAATCTACAATTCCAAAAATAATCATAATAGCAGCACCGAATAGTGCAATTACAGCACGATTCAATTTTTCAGAAATAATAAAACCATACGTGACTAAAAATACGGCAATTGCAAAATAATATTGCCAATTTGCTACTTCATGTGCTGATTGTTCCAAGCGAGTCACCTTCTTTAAAATATGTATTCAATTGTCAAAACGTATCCCGATGCATTCATACGGGATAAAATATATTGTAGCAAATTCAAAAAAGAAAGAAAACTATTTAACGAAGTGAAGGAAAAGTTCTGAATTCCACATATGATAAAAAAATAACAAAACACAGTGCAAATTATTAGGAAAAGTGAGCGTTGTCCTCTAATATAGAGATAGCAATTTACATTATTTTTGCGTAAAATGGTTTAAAGAGGTGAATTCCGATGGAAATAGTAAAAGATAGTTCTCTTATTCAAAATGAAATTGAACGTTTTGTAAATAAAGATGTATATATTCATTTAGAAACAACGAACGGAGCGTATGCGTCACACTTTAATGAAAAGATGATGACAGTTGGAGCATTCATTCGAAATGCAATTATTCGCTTTGAGCGCGGGAAAATAACTGGAACAAACCCATACCGAGTTGGTTTGAAAATGGATCATGGCTGGGTATATGCAGAAGGTATTACGCACTGGGAAGTAGACGATAAAGAGCGTTTATTACTAGCAGGGCATGATAACCAAGGTCGCTTAGCGGTAGCACTTGAGTTAAGCTTAACGCCATTTAAGTAAGAAGGAGGGAAACTTATGGAGAGACATGTACTTGTTGTATTTCCGCATCCAGATGATGAAGCATTTGCTGCGGGAGGGACAATTCGCTTATTAACAGATCAAGGAGTACCTGTAACGTATGCATGTGGTACTCTTGGACAAATGGGACGTAACATGGGGAAGAATGTATTCGCTAACCGTGAAACGATTCCAAATATCCGTGAAAAAGAATTAAAAGATGCATGTGAAGCGATGGGGATTCAAGATTTAAGAATGCTCGGTTTCCATGATAAAACGTTAGAATTTGAAGATGTTGATTTCGTTGCAGATAAAATCGAAGCGATAATTCAAGAAGTAAATCCATCTCGAATTATTACATTTTATCCAGAACACGGCGTACATCCAGATCATGATGCATTTGGCCGCGCTGTCGTTCGCGCTGTATCACGTATGCCAAAAGAAGAACGTCCAGTTATTCATGCGGTTGCGATTACGAGAAATCGTGAAGCAGTGCTCGGTGAACCGGATGTTGTAAATAATATTAGTGAAGTATTTGAACATAAATTAGCTGCACTAGGCGCGCATCGTTCACAAACAGAAGCAATGCTTGAAGAAACACATGCAAAAATAAAAAACAAAGATGCAGCAACATTGAAATGGCTGCAACTTGAACAATTTTGGACTTATAAATGGGAGTAGGCTAGAAGTATATCTTCTAGTTGCTCTTACATAGAAAAAGCGCCGTCACTTGTGATGGCGCTTTTTCTTGTTAAAGACTATATTTCTTAGAGATGTGCATTGAAATTTTTTCATTAACGTGCAGTATAGCCTCCGTCAACAAGAAGTGTTGTACCATTAACAAAACTAGCATCATCACTTGCTAAAAATAAGACAGCTTTAGCCACTTCTTCTGGTGTTCCAAGTCTGCCTTGTGGATGAAGGGAAGCTAAATATTCTTTCTGTTGAGGATTAACACTACCAAGCAAAGGGGTATCAATATAGCCAGGGCACACCGCATTAATACGTATTCCATATTTAGCGTAGGCAGTACATAAATTTTGAGTTAATAGTTTTACGCCACCTTTTGCAGAGGAGTATGCTGTTGGGGTAGGTAATGAAACAAAACTATGAATCGAACCAGCGTTAACGATGACACCGCCTGTACCTTGTTTAAGGAATTGTTCAATCGAATATTTATCAGAAAGGAATACCCCAGACAAGTTAATATCAATGGTTTTCTTCCATTTTTCATAGGACAGTTCGTTTGCCGGTGCATCATCAGCAACGCCGGCATTTGCATACATAATATCTAATTTACCGTATTTACTTACTGTCTCATGGATTAGTTGTTTAATATCTGCCTCTACTGTTACATCAGTTTTAATAAATAACGTATCATATCCATTTGCGTTCAATTCATCTGATAGGTCTTTTCCACGTTCAGAAAAGTCAGCGATAACTACTTTTGCACCTTCTTCAATAAAAAGACGAACGGTGGATTCGCCAATCCCGCTTGCACCACCAGTTATGATTGCTACTTTGTCTTTTAATTTCATATAAACCTCTCCATTCATTAATGAATTTAAGTCGAATTTTTTGAGCTGGTTATGTCACTATTAACCTTAAATAGTAAGTAGATAGAAGAACAAGTTTGCGTTTATTTAACTGTGAAAGTACTGACTTTTCTTTATTGTACTTTTTTTATACAGTGATAGACAAAAATACTAATTGAGTCAATTTTAACATTAGATTGAATATTCGGTAAAGCGTTCTCGAATAAAGTGAGTGCTGAAGTTTAACGACTAACCTACATAGATATAACGAGGGGTATTTACATATAGTTTCTCTTTTTTATTTTAGTAATTAACAAATTTTTAAACTTGCTGATGATGTAGTGCAATTAAATAAATGGGTTGTTTTTAGATTAACTAAAACTAAAAAAACAGTAAAAATAAAATGTTATATAATAATTATTTATTGAAAAACAATAAATACAGTGTTAATATCAAATTGAAAATTAGTAAGAGAGGTGCTTTTTATAAAATGTAAAACGAATGTTATGTACTAAAAAGAAATTGATAGAAATTAGGAAAGTTATATATCTTAATAGCAAAAGAAGAAAAAGGAGTTAGAGCATGATTAATAAAACAGTAAAAAAAGTTATCTTGTTTGCAGGTGGTTTGTATATTACTTATTTAGTAGGTGTAGTTATTTTAGCGGAATCTATACCGTATCCTACATCTCAGCAATTAAAGGCAGCTGAAAAAGTAGTTGAACGCTATGTAGGTGAAAATAATGGAGTGGAAATGATAAATACATCTAGCAGCTTCACGGCTGAGATGTTCGATCGTACAATTCATATTGAAGGAAATTCAAAGGAGAATCCGGAACAAGTATTTCGAATGGATTTAGACCGAGTTTCTAATGAGAATGAAAAAATAACCGAAAAATCGATAAATAAAATTTGTAAATCAAATGATGCAGGAGAGAATTTTACGTGTGCTGATACTGAAAAGTTAAAATGAACATGCAGTGTTAATTATAGTATATAGCTAAAGATAGGAATGCGTAACAGCACAACTACTACTCTAGTTAAATAGGAAAAGCCTCGCAGGGGGGCGAGGCTTTAAACAGGGTATTAAAAATTATTGATTCATTAAGAATAACTTTTTCGAATAAACTAATTTTAGCATGATAACTCATGTATATGTGTTACGAATTTATGAACAAAAAATCAATCATAAAAATACGGGGAAGATGATAATTTATTTGAAATATGTATTATTACATAAGCTTCAAGTGAGAAATAAAAAAGCAGCAATGAGCAAAATAATCTAGAGCCGCATTATATTAAACATAAGTGGTACTCCTAATATTAATCTGCTTCATTATATTGTTATTACCAATGCTACAGAATGCGTGAAGTGGTTTAGTAATGTTAAAACAAGAAATTCTCAGAATCTACGGGTTTAAAATGAAAAAATTTTAGTCATTGGACACAAGGGGGATTCTAAATTAATTGGTTAAGTGGTTGAAAGAGAGACTTTGTTTATTTCGTTTCTTTTGCACTTAATTCATTAGAAATGATATTTAGTAATGATACATATGAAGCGTATATTTTGAATTAACTAATAGAATAATATATATTTATATTGATTTAATGATTTTAATTTATTAAAAATGAGGAAATCAATATGAAGATTAAATTTGATGTAGTAAAAGATGAAAATTTTGATTTTAGTTTATTAGAAAGAAAATTACTGAAAACCTTCAAAGAAGTGGATTGTGAAGCAGATATTGTAAAGGTTGAAGATAAGATTTTTGAGGGAAATAATATTCAAACGAATTTAGCTGAAATCACCATTAATGTTACTGGAAAAAATATCGGCTATAGGTCTGTTTCAGCTAGTATATTTATTGTTCTAGAAAGTTTATCATTACAGTTATTTCGAATTAATATTAGTTTACATTAAGCAGCTAAAAAAGAGAATTTCTTCAGAAAATTATACTGACTATAATGAGTTGTAAATATGAGAATGGTGATTTAAATAATAGTAATTATTGTAGGTGCTCCCGTATGTTGGATTGCACCTTGTTTGTTATTAAAGAAATAAAAAAGCCTTTAAATAAGATGAAAGTCTTTATGAAACGGCATATAAAGAGTGTTCAGGATACGTTATGAAAGTAGAATAATTCAATACTTATTCATATCGCATGTTATTTAAATACTTATTTATACAGAACATGGAAATGTGTAAATAATTCAATTAGATTGTACAAATAATTTGGTGCGCGAATATACGGAATGTATTCACGGGTAAGAGGGTTGTCTCATAATATATATAAATTTTTCTATTAAGATGAACAGAGGGTGTGAATATATGGAAGATGTTTACGCGAAAATTGACAGCCTAAAAGCAGAGCAAAAAGAAATTATGAGAGACATACGTACTTTAGAAACGCGTACCACTATTAATGAGAAAGACATAGCAACAATCAATAAGCAATTAGAGAAAATAAGTACAAACACAACTTGGATTTTGCGAATTATTATTAGTGCGATAGTAATGTCAGTTTTAGGATTGATATTAAAAGGGATGATTTAACCTTGTAAAATAGCTCAATATAAACGAAAGAGGGGCAATTCTCCCTCTTTTTATTATACGAATGGGAAATTGCTTTCCTCCAAGCGTTAAATGAAGGTGGAGGACGAACCTATTTTTTGCAAAAAAACTGAAACAATGTGCTAAACGAGTTTTATAAACTAAATCCAATTAGGAATGGATACTATGAGAACCGAGCATTATTTGTCAACGAAAAGAGTATTTAGGTCCTTCATATTATAATTGGCACAAAGCATATAGCAGTTAGATAAAACATACTATGCATGTATACGTATAGAATGTTTATTTTTAGATACAAATCAATTATAAATACTGAAAAACAGACCTACATAAATAGAGTCCTTTTTTAGTTTTAAAATTTTTAATTACTACTAGAACAATATGGATCTGTTGAAACATGTTCTAGATTGTAGCCTCATGTAGAAAACTTTGTAATAGAATCAAACCGCTTACCTTAAGTTGATGAACATATGTGGAGACCGTTTGTTTTGTAATTCAAATAATTAGATTAATGTGATAACATTTTGAGGTAGGGTGTAAATGAAATACTGAGGAGGATAAGTATGCAAAAGAGACCAGGAACAAATGAATATAACCCATACTATTCAACGTACATAAAATTAGTACCAGATGGAGATATCATACATATTCTAGAGCAACAAATGAAGGAAACGAATCTTTTATTGAAGGATATTTCTGATAGTGAGGGACATTTTCGATATGCTCCTAATAAATGGAGTATAAAAGAAGTAATCGGTCATATTGCAGATACTGAACGTATTATGGCATATCGTTTGCTGTCCATAGCAAGAGGTGAGACAGCAGAACTTCCTGGATATAATGACGATATGTATGTTCTTAGAGCAGCTTTTGATAAGCAATCTATGCAAGATCTTCTTACGAATTTAACAGTTGTTCGCCAATCTACTGTGCATTTACTTAAAAGTTTAGATAAAGATGCCTGGTTACAAAGGGGAATTGCGAACAATTCTGAAGTCACGGTTCGTGCATTAGCAAACATTATTGCTGGTCATGAGCTTCATCATCGGCAAATTATAAAAGTACGTTATTTTGGGGCTAATGCATTTACAGAATGTTAAAATACGGAAAATAAAAGATGATGATTTGTAAAAAAATTGCGATTCATTATCTTTTTATTTTTTCTCAATGACCAAATATTACTTAACAGTGGCAAGCTTAATTTATAAGAAAAGAATGACTACATTAGCAACAAGGGTTTAAAGGAAGGGGGATTGATAGTAAGTTGTTTAATTAAAATGAGAGTAACTTTTACCTTACTTTTTGTTATAAATAAAGGAGCAGTTAGCAAAAGCTAACTGCTCATCTCCAAGGGGGAGCAAGGAGAAAAATCTAATGTCATCTACAGTGTTGACGGAATATGGAGTTTTATTCAGGGGATTTACTGATTATGTAGGTTACATAAAAAGTCCTATTAACATCCAGGCTGTTCCGATTAGAATTAAAGATTCGAGTGTAATCCAAAACTTTTTTTCTGGCTTTTGAAATTTTAAAAAGCCTTTTCGTAAGAGCAGAAATAAACCCGCTTCAAGACAGAGGAAAACAACTAGACCCAGAAATTAAAAGTACAAAAGGGGTTTATTATGAGAGTAAGGAAGAAATCGAAATTACCTTTGAATACTTAAGAAAAGAAATTGATAATGATGATGATGAGAGTCAGCAAATTATTACAGATTACAAAGAGGTATCTTAAAATAAAACTAGAAAAGCATCCAAAACTATTGTTTTTTCTTTTTTAATATAGAAACTACACATTAAACATATATTTATACGTGTTGTTACTAAACGCTAAGGAATAGTAATAAAAAAATGATGCTGATAAAACTGTATAAAAATAAAAAGAATCCTAAGATGGGGAATGTTTTATGAAAGTTGATCATGATAAACCTCCTTGATATATAAAGTATTTTAATATATTGTTGGTCTATTTAGAAGGAAAAACATAATTTGGTACATGTTAAACGAAAATTTGAACAAACTAGATATTGGAATAAATGATGCCTTCCTTAAAATAACCTTAATTAAAATATAGCTTTAATAACATTCGGAAATTAAATGGTATAATTTTCTAGGATAACCTAAATAAAGTTTATTTTAGAAAAGAGGTAGAGGGGAAATGTTTCAAAAGCTTAAGTTTTATTTAATGAGCATTTTAATTAGTTCAATGTTAGGTGGAATTATTATAGGTGCTAATTTCTTGGTCCATAACATATATAATTTGGTTGCAGGTAAAGAATATCATTTTAATATGTGGTCTTCTATTATTATATTTAGTGTTGTATTTATTTCGGGCTTCTCGTACATGTTGAAGAAGGGGCCAGATATATTTGTTAATGATTAAATTAATAGCAATTATCAATAGGGGTTGCCTTGATTCGGTTGAAGTCTTTTCTAGCGTGTTAGTTATCTCAATATATATGTATCTCTTGGCACCTGGGCGAGGGTGCCCTCTTTTGTATTGAGAAAATAATAAAATTTATATAATATGATTAATAGATTTATATTTAAATCTGAGGGGTACAAATTCGATGCGACGTAAAAAGGATTTGTTGAAACAATGGAAGGTGGATTTACAAGCTATTCAAGAAGAGAAGAGGATGAAGAAGAAGGCTAAAAATAAGAAATATAGCATTCCTGGTAATACAGCTGGATTCATGAATGGAAAGAATACTTATCGTAAAGAGAATGGGGTATGGAAGCAAAGAAATAAATGACGTGAGGATAAATAGATTTCATTAAGTTTGTAGCATTATTCTAGGCGCTCCCACGATTTGGGTGGCGTCTTGTTTGTTGTTTATGAAGTAATCCATAAACGTATTATATTATTGTTTTTTATTAACAGATATAAAAAATGATTTATTTGTTTTATTGATAATTTATAAACGTTATTATATTGTGTTTGTATATGCATAGACCAAAGATATTTTTGTTTGATTTTATTAAAAGATGGGGGATATCGATAACAATAAAATAATGGGTATATCACCTACAAAGAGCTGCAAAAGGAATGGAAGCAGTATGGAAAAGGTGCTTTCGTGAAAAAATTCGAAAAATAAGCAGTATTAGCCCTTGAAGAAAAATGACTAGAAAAGTTACAACTAGATGGAGCATAAGGTTATACAAAAAATCTTAAAAGGGGGACAAAATTATGGAACAAGGAAAGTATTCAGTAACACCTCAAGATCGAATGAATTATTTATTAGGTCTTTATTCTGCAGATCAACAAATTAATGCGGTTCTTTATTTTCCTGTAGGTCTATCAAAGGAAATACTTGAACAATCAGTAAGGATAACATTACAATTGCAGCCAGTTTTGAATAGTCGATTTGTAGAAAATGATACTCCTTACTGGGAGGAACATTCATCTGGCACTAACTCATCTATTTGCTTTTTTGCAGAAGGAAATGATCAAGAACTTGAAATAATGGCAATAGATTTTATTAAGGAACCTGGTGATCGTATTCAGGGGCCTATGGTTCAAACAAAATTATTACGAGGCACTACAACAGATATGTTAGTTGTGAAATTATCTCATCTATGTTCAGATGGTGCAGGAGTCAAGGAGTATATTAATTTGCTTGGAGCAATTTATACGCACCTTTCCTTAGGAGGATCTAAGGATCAAATTATAAAGGAATTTGGTGAAGGAAATGAGAGTTTTCGAGATCAATCACATGTATTCAAATATGCTGGAATATCGGACGTAAAAAGTGCGTATCGTCCTAACCAAGAACAGCAGGCATCGTTATGGTCTTTTCCATCTCAACCCAACAAAAATAAATCCCCAAAAATGTCTGTAGGGCGGTTGAGCCGTGAGCAAACACTATGTCTAACCAAATGGACAAAAGCACAACAGGCTACCTTGAATGATGTAATCATGACTGCATACTTCCGTGCTTTATCACATTTCACTGTGTATGCAGAACCTCGCACCGCAGAAAAAATGATCGGTTTGACAATTGATTTACGTCGATATCTGCCTAATTATACGACTGGTGCTATTTGCAACTTATCCGGAATGGAAATGCCAGTGATTAAAATGGAAGATGATGAATCATTTAATCAGACTCTTGTTCGAGTTAAACAATCAATGGATAAAATAAAGGGCCAAAATCCAGGTCTTTCTTCAGCGGCAGGAATGGAGATACTGGCAGGTATGAAGCTATCTACGGTGAAGGAAATGTATAATCAGCAATACGAGCAGGCTGTACAGATGGGGATAGCGTTGCCATTAATGACAAATTTCGGGGTGATCGCTGATGAACTTATTCAGTTTGGTGAAATTCAAGCTGAGGACGGGTATATGACATCACCCATTATGTATGCACCATTCTTTTCAATGGGAGCAAGCACTTATAATGGAAGACTTACATTTACGATTGGTTATCATGCGCCGGAGACATCAAAAGAAAAGGTAGACAAATTTTTAGAATGTGTTATTAATCAGCTATCATAAATAAAATAAAAGAGAATATAGTGCAAAATTTTCTAACAGAATTGTATTTTAGGCGCTCGTCTTATGTGCGGCTAATCCCTTTTATAAACGCTATATTTAACGGAAAGGTCTTATCCCAGATAAAAGTTTATCTTCAAATGCTTCATAAATTATTTTTGTTAAATTTTCTCTGATTGCACCTATCTTTATGTTTTAGATTTATGGGGAATCGTAGTGAAAAACAATTTGCAACACGAGAAAAACAAAATAGATCAGCATAAGAGTACTAAAAAAGAGAGAAAAGAGCTGACTTAAACTATATTTTGAATCAGCTCTTTTTACTGTTTTTCGAAATGAATTAGTTTTCAGATAATATAAAAATGATAATCTTCTAACAAATAATCAAGGCATCAACACTAGAAAAGTAGAGATAATATGTAATATAATTGAAAAAGTATATTTAAAAATCAATGTTAATATTACCCTCCTATAAGTATTAACATACGTAATTGAGGTGTTTTCTTTGTTGTTTTATGATCGGATTTCTATAATGGCCCCTCCTGTTCCGTAGCTTAGGAAAGTCTTTTTATTTCTGAGATTTTCAAAGTTATAGGAGGGTATGAAAAATGAAAAAAGTCTCAGTACCATCACTTTGGTTAATGATTATTCTTGTAGCATTTCCGCAAATTAGTGAAACAATTTATACACCGTCTTTACCAGACATTTCAAAGGCGTTACATGTAAGTAATAATGAGGTGCAGTTAACGCTTAGTGTTTATTTTGCTGGATTTGCTTTAGGTGTATTTTTTATTGGATGGTTATCCGATATAATTGGTCGTCGCCCGGCGATGTTACTTGGAATTGTCATATATGGCGCGGGGAGCTTCTTATGCTTTATTGCAAGTTCCATTGAATTTTTATTGTTAAGTCGTTTTATTCAGGCGTTTGGAGCAAGTGCAGGATCAGTTGTGACGCAAACGATTCTTCGTGAAAGTGTAGAAGGGCATAAACGTCACGTTATGTTTGCTCAAATTTCGGCAGTCATTGCTTTTACACCAGCAATAGGACCGTTAATTGGTGGTTTTCTTGATCAAATGTTTGGATTTAAAATAGTATTTTTAAGTTTAGTAGTTATGAGTATCGGAATTTTGCTGTATACGTTTGTTTCTCTTCCAGAAACAAAAACGGGTGCAGTAACGGATAAGATAAATGTGTTTTCTGTTTTAAAACGGTTGATTAAAAATCCGAAAGTAGTAACATATGGGCTATTAATTGGAGGAGCGAATGGCGTGTTATTTAGCTATTATGCAGAAGCGCCGTTTATTTTTATTGAATACTTTCAGTTATCGCCTAGTATGTACGGATTTCTAGGAATTGTTGTTGCTTCCGCTTCTATTATTGGAGCGAAAGTTTCAAAGCGGTTACTTACCACTTATAAACCAGAGAAAATTATATATATCGGTTGTTTTGTAATGACAGGTGGAGCAGTCGCTTTATCTATTATTACTTCAGTTGGATCAAATCCAAACATAATATATATGATTGGATTTTTAGTAGCGATGTTTATATTGCTATTAGGAATTGGGGTAGCATTACCTAACTGTTTAAGTTTAGCATTAGTAGATTTTCAAGATGTCATTGGTACAGCTGGAGCATTGTTTAGCTTAGGGTACTATATAATAGTGACGGTGACAATTTGGGGAATGAGTCAACTTCATACGGACTCGTTACTGGTGATGCCACTTTATTTTCTAGCTATTGTAGCTATCATGTTGGTGTTTACTAAGGTGTTTATTGTTGGTAAACGAGTTGAAAAAGCAGTTTAATTATGTATTAGGAAAAGAGTCTCATTGGAAAATGAGGCTCTTTTTTATTATTTTTTAATAAATCATTAGAATAGTTTTGAAATTAAGTTAATTAAAAAGAAAGAAGGTACAATATGAACGGTCTAAATGTTAAAGCAACTACACAAGAAGATTTACAACAAATTTTAAAACTATGTACAATTTATGATCAAGCCATTTACGGTGAAGTTGATACAACGGTAGAGGATATTACGAACTCATGGAAAGGTATTGATGTTAGTAAAAGTTCTTACGTTGTTATGAAAGAAGAAGAAATAATTGCTTATGGTATTTTGATAGGGAGTGAAAGACAGTTTCCATCTGCTGTACTTATTCATTCTAATTATATGAATCAAGATATTGAACAAATAATATGGTCAAAGCTTGAAGGGTGGGCTAAGGAGCTTGTTAGTAATTCGTCTTGCTCGAATGGCACGATTGTAACACAAGCAAATAATTTCTATGAGGAAAAAATGTTAGAAGAAGCTGGTTTTATTCCAACTCGTATTTGGTGGAGGATGGGGATTGAATTGCAGGGGAATGTTCCATCACCAATATGGCCAAATGGGGTTACAGTGCGACATTACATACCGGGTGTGGATGATGGGAGATTACATCAAGCTTTTAATGAAGCCTTTGCGGAGCACTGGAATTCGCAACCTTCTACGTTAGAAGAGTTTTTGCAACGTACTGAAAGAGATGGGTTTCATCCTACATTATGGTCACTAGCAATGGCTGGGGATGAGGTAGTTGGTTTTATATTTAGTAAAAAGGGTACTGATAATAAAGCTGAAATTACGCATCTAGGTGTAAGATGTTCTAAGCGGAAACAAGGGTTAGGATTATCACTATTAAACCATGCATTTAGTCAATTGTACGAAGAAGGGACTTTAAAAGTTCAACTGAATGTAGATTCTGAAAATATTACAGGCGCACCTCGCGTATATGAAGCAGCTGGAATGGAAGTACAGAGTAAATTTGTTCGCTTTGATAAGGAGATCCTTGCTAAGGGTGTATATGGTATGTAACTTTACTAATATATTATATTCTTGTTTGAGATGTTAATAGAGTGTTTAAAAAGTATGAAAATAAATTTTGAAAATGGTAGTAGCAATAGGAATGAAATTCTTTTAAAATACGTTAGCAACTATAAATATTGAGTTATATGATATATGAAACCGAGGGAGAACTGCTCTCCTCGGTTATTTATATTGTAATAATATTCATATCGGCACCATTTTGAATAGATGTATTTTATTGCTAATTCAGTTAAAAATTAAACATCATTATGCATATTAATTTATTGAAAAAATAATTGAATTTTTCAGATAAATGAATTAATATAAAATAAGTAATTTTAAGATTTATAGAATATTGGAAGATGAAAGGTTTTGAGAATTTTGTAAGAGGCAAAAAACGATTTTAGGATAGCTTTAAAGCTAGTGTAAAATGACGTTTGCTTCATCATTTTCAGGCCAAAAGGAATTAGGGGAAAGCATCTTGTTTTAAAATGCGGCTATGAATCATCTAAGAGGGGGAAGTGAAGTGGCAAACAAAGAATTGAAAAGAGGTTTAGAAGCACGTCATATTCAAATGATTGCTTTAGGCGGAACAATTGGTGTTGGTTTGTTTATGGGTTCAGCTAGCACGATTAAGTGGACAGGTCCGTCAGTAATGCTTGCCTATGCAATTGCAGGTATTTTTATCTTCTTCATCATGCGTGCCATGGGAGAAATGTTGTATATGGAACCAAGTACAGGTTCATTTGCGACGTTCGGTCATAAGTATATTCACCCGTTAGCTGGTTATATGACAGCGTGGAGTAACTGGTTCCAGTGGGTTATCGTTGGGATGTCAGAGATTATCGCAGTTGGAGCGTATATGCAATATTGGTTCCCAGGTCTACCGGCTTGGATACCAGGTGTGATTGCAATGGTTATTCTTGGTGCAGCTAACTTAATTTCTGTTAAGTCATTTGGTGAATTTGAATTTTGGTTTGCGATGATTAAAATCGTTACAATTTTATTAATGATTATTGCTGGATTTGGCCTTATTTTCTTCGGAATTGGTAACGGCGGAGAAGCGATTGGCATATCTAATCTTTGGTCAAATGGCGGTTTCTTTACAGGTGGTTTTTCAGGATTCTTCTTTGCATTATCACTTGTAGTTGGAGCATATCAAGGCGTGGAATTAATTGGGATTACTGCTGGTGAAGCGAAAGATCCGAAGAAGACACTTACAAGAGCGATTCAAAGTACAATTTGGCGTATTTTAATATTCTATATTGGTGCTATTTTCGTTATTGTAACTGTGTATCCGTGGGATCAATTAAGTACAATTGGTAGTCCGTTCGTGGCAACTTTTGCGAAGGTTGGTATTACGGCAGCTGCTGGACTTATTAACTTCGTTGTTATTACAGCGGCGATGTCTGGTTGTAATAGTGGTATTTATAGTGCTGGACGTATGCTGTATACGTTAGGTGTAAATGGACAAGCACCGAAATACTTTACGAAAATTTCTAGTAACGGTGTTCCATTATTTGGTACAGTTGGTGTAATAATTGGTTTAGCGGTTGGTGTAGTTTTAAGTTATATTGCGCCAAAAAACTTATTCGTATATGTGTATAGTGCGAGTGTACTTCCAGGTATGGTACCATGGTTCGTCATTTTAATTAGTCAAATTCGTTTTAGAAAAGAAAAAGGGGCAGAGATGAAAGATCATCCGTTCAAAATGCCATTTGCTCCTGTTACAAACTATTTAACGATTGCCTTTTTAATTATGGTATTAATCGGAATGTGGTTTAACGATGATACTCGTATCTCACTAGTTGTAGGTATTGTTTTCTTAGCTATCGTTACAATTAGTTTCTATGCTTTCGGAATAGGGAAGCGAGCGCCATTAGATACTCAAAATGATCAAGAGATTTCAAGTAAATAAAGAAGAGGCTGTTCATCTGGAACAGCCTTTTCTTATTGTTGTTATTTGTCGATAAATCGATATATCTTGTCGAATTATTGATATAATTTGATTTGTGATAGATATATTGGAAAAATCGTTGATATAATTTCACATACTATCTGTCACTATCATGATTAAAATTTCTCTAATACGATTTTTCCAATGGTGTGCCCGCTTTCAAGTAGTCCATGTGCTTTCTTTAAGTTTTCAGCGTTAATTGGTGCTAATGTTTCATGTAAAGTGGTCTTTAACATACCTTCATCTAATAATTCGCTCACTTTATTTAATAGTTCATGCTGCGTAATCATATCACCAGTTTCATACATCGGCTTTGTGAACATAAACTCCCAAACAAAGGTCGCACTTTTACTTTTTAGAATGCCCATTTCAAGAGGATGTTCATTTTCTACGATAGAGCAAATTTTACCTTGTGGTTTAATTACTTCACCTATACCATGCCAATGCTGATCTGTATTATTTAAGCAGAAAATATAATCTACATCGTTGAATCCAAGGCTTTGTAGTTGCTCTTTTAAAGGTTTATGATGGTTAATTGTATGGTCAGCTCCAAAGTTTTTCACCCATGCTATCGTTTCATCGCGAGACGCAGTTGCGATTACATTTAATCCAGCCCATTTCGCAAGCTGAATTGCGATTGAACCGACACCACCAGCTCCGCCGATAATTAAAATGTTTTTAAATGTATTTTCGCTTTTCTTAGCGTAATTAATGCCTAAACGCTCGAATAAACCTTCCCACGCCGTAATAGCTGTTAAAGGAATTGCTGCAGATTCAGTATCACTTAAAGTTTTAGGTTTTTTACCAACGATTCTTTCATCAACTAGGTGGTATTCACTATATGTACCTTGTCTCGTAATACTTCCAGCGTAAAACACTTCATCGCCTTCTTTAAATAACGTACAACTTTCGCCAGTTTGTACGACAACACCACTAGCATCCCAGCCAAGTATTTTCGCTACATCTTCTTTTTTATCTTTCGGAGAGCGAACTTTTGCATCAACTGGATTAACGGAAATCGCGTTAATTTTAACAAGTATATCTCTTCCTACGGCAACAGGTCTTTCAACTTCAATATCAATTAAACTGTTTTCTTCTTCAATAGGTAAGTATTCATGTAAACCAATTGCTTTCATTTGTAGTCCCTCCATTAAAGTAAGAATCATTTACTCCTTTATTATAGATGGTGAAATGCTGTTATGTAAAAAGTACATTTTTTTGTATGCTGGAATGAAAGAGTAGAAGGAGTTTATTTCTAAAAAGTAGAATTTTTTACTGTATTGTTTTATTCAAAACGAAATGTAAAGGTGGATACATAATGACGGTAAAGAAGCTTTATTTCGTGCCAGCTGGTCGTTGTATGTTAGATCATTCTTCTGTTAATAGTACGCTCACACCGGGGAATTTATTAAACTTACCAGTATGGTGTTATTTATTGGAGACAGAAGAAGGGCCAATTTTAGTAGATACAGGTATGCCAGAAAGTGCGGTTAATAATGAAAATTTATTTGACGGTACATTTGTTGAAGGGCAGATTTTACCGAAAATGACTGAAGAAGATAGGATCGTAAATATTTTAAAACGCGTTGGTTATGAGCCGGAAGACCTTCTTTATATTATTAGTTCTCACTTGCATTTTGATCATGCAGGGGGAAATGGTGCTTTTACAAATACACCGATTATTGTGCAGCGTGCTGAATATGAGACGGCACAACATAGTGAAGAATATTTGAAAGAATGTATATTGCCGAATTTAAACTACAAAATCATTGAAGGGGATTATGAAGTCGTACCAGGTGTTCAATTATTGTATACACCAGGACATACACCAGGACATCAGTCACTATTCATTGAGACGGAAAACTCTGGCCCAGTGTTATTAACGATCGATGCATCGTATACGAAAGAGAATTTTGAAGATGAAGTGCCGTTCGCGGGGGGGGATTCGGAATTAGCTTTATCTTCAATTAAGCGTTTAAAAGAAATTGTTAGGAAAGAGAACCCAATTGTTTTCTTTGGACATGATATAGAGCAGGAAAAGAGCTGTAAAGTGTTCCCGGAATATATATAGTGCAAAAAGTCATGAGCTTACGTGCTCATGACTTTTTTGTTTAAATAATTTTTTTAAATAAGTTATAAACCTTTTTTGAACTACCTTCATTTAATTGATAGTACGTAAGGTTTACATCATCAGGAGTATCTTGCCGAGCAATCATCACTTCGTTACTATGATGGTCAACTACCCATATGAAATATTTTTTATAAGTTCCATCTTCGAAAGTAATCCACATATCACAATCTATTAAATCTGATCCTTCTTCATCTAATGTTAATTTTCCTTTTTTGGCGGTATCCATACTGTTAATAAACGTTTTTACTTCATCTGTTTTTGTAAGAAAGATATCCTTTTTTGTTTTAATTGACTCGACATGTATATCTTTTATTTCCTGTTTTCCTAAAAAGACAGGGGGCTCATTTGGGTCCCTTTGAGTTGAAATGATAGTAGCTTTCTTCTTTGGTTTATTTGCTGTATAGAAATCTTGAATAGATTTACCAGAGTTGAAAAACCATACGATTCCAAAAATAATCAATGCACTACCGAGCAGTAAAATGATTTTCTTAATAGAATATTCTCCTCTCTATTACTTCGTATGAAGAGCGTTTCTATTAATATATGATAGGGAAGCGTAAAGTATTATAGTTGAACTTGGTTATTCTGCACAGTTTTAACAGGGCGATCTACGAGTAAATTGTAAGTGAGACCAATTAGTACGAAAATGCCACCGATAACTTTGCCCATTGAGAGTTCGTGGGACAAGATGAAATCAATGCTAGTCCCCGCAAATAATTGTCCAATAAAGATGAGTAACGTTAAATAAAATGCTGATATTTTAGGAGTAATATAGTTCGATAATGAAATGACGATAACGCCTACTAATCCGCCTAAGTAAACAGCGATAGGAATAGATTGTAACGTCTGCATTGGAATATATAATGAATCTGAACTGAAAATTAAAAATAATGTAGAGAAAAATAATCCAGTAATATAATTAAAAAACGTGCCTTCCCAATTTCCAATTTTCGCTGCTAAATTCGCGTTAATAATTCTAGCAACAACGATAGAAACACCAGCTAAAATAGCGATTGTAATATATAACATTTTCTTGCCTCCATTAATAAATTGTCATGATTATAATTCCGGAAGAGATGAAACATAATCCAATTAGTTTTTTCTTTTCAAACTTTGCAACTTTCATTCCTAATAAGCCGAAATGATCAATAACGATGGAAGCAATGGATTGACCAAGTAAACTTAATGCGATCGTAATAGAGGCACCAAGGACGGAGAAACTTATATTATTAAAAAGAACAGTGAATACCCCAATCGCTCCAGCACTATATAGAAAAAGTGGAATGCCTTTATCGAAACGAATTTTATTTTTGTTTATGATTAAAACGAAAATAACTGCAATTAAACCGACAAGGTGAATGACAACGCTTGCTGTGTACTTGCCAATTAACTCAGATAAAATCCCGTTCAGTGGAAGCATAACGGCGATGAGCACACCAATAAAGACAGAAAGAAAGTTATACAATGTAATATCCCCTTTAATTTTCATATTTGTAATGACTGTATCATGCTGAAATTGTGTATTACTATGACATATGTCATAGTGGAAGAAGAAAATTTTGATTACAATGGGGATGAGTTGTAAAGGCGGGGGAACTATGAAGAAAGTATGTAATTCAATTAAATTAGCAGAGTATATGATACAAAATAATATTGACTCATTTTTTAGTAATGATATGAAACCGTATATGGAACTTATATTTTTTAAAAAGAATGAGTTTATTTGTAGAGAAAATGAAGAGATAGATTATTTATATTTTTTTGTTGAAGGAAAAGCGAAAGCGTTTAATACGTTAAGTAACGGGAAATCTGTATTGTTATGCTTTTATGATAGTTTGCAGCTGCTAGGGGATGTTGAGTTAATTCATTCTAAAAAGACTGCTTCAAACGTACAAGTGATGGCAGATTCATATTGTGTTGGTTTGCCTTTAGGGAAAGTGAGAAATCAACTATTTCATGATGCGAAATTTTTACGATGTATTTGCGGATCGTTAGCACATAAGTTAAATCGACTTTCAAAAAATAGTACAATTAATTTACTATATCCACTTGAAAACAGACTTGCAAGTTACATGTTAGTAGCAGGGGAACGAGCAGTGCAGCACGGAAATCGAATTGTATTTAGTGGGAATTTAACGGAAACAGCTGAATTGTTAGGAACGAGTTATCGGCATTTATTGCGCACATTAAATATTTTTTGTGATAAAGAGGTTATAAAAAAGAACAATGGTTGTTTTGAAGTAGTGAATGTGGATGTATTGAGGGAATTGGCGGCAGATGTTTATAAGTAGGAGAGGATTATAAATGATTACACCTATATTTAGAGTTTTTGATGTTGAAAAAGCAAAGCTATTTTATTTGGATTTTTTAGGATTTAAAATGGATTGGGAACATCGTTATGAGGAACATATGCCATTATATATACAAATTTCGTTACATGATGCTGTAATGCATTTATCAGAACATCATGGAGATGCTTCGCCAGGCGGTGCGATTCGCGTCAAAATAGATAATGTAGAGGATTATCATTCTATATTATTGAATAAAGAATATGCTTATTCGAAGCCAAATATAGAAAAAACACCTTGGGATACAATCGAATTAACTGTAATTGATCCGTTTTCAAATAGAATCGTATTTTATGAGGAGAGATGGTAGAACCGGAAGGGATTAATATATAAATTTTTCAGAGATTGTGCAGTGTAATTACGTATTAAATAAATGGAATGAAGAGTAGTTCATAAAGTAGTGAACTGCTCTTTTTCATTTTGTTAAACAGATTGAATTATTGAAAAATAAATCGTATGATAAAACACATGAACAAATGAGCATATATTCATGTGAAATGAGAAGGAGGAAAAGGATGTTAGATGCAATTATCGTCGGAGCTGGTCAAGCTGGATTAACAATGGGGTACTACTTGAAGCAAGAAGGATATAATTTTTTACTACTTGAGTCAGGAAACCGGATTGGTGATTCATGGAGAAATCGATATGATTCTTTGCAGCTCTTCACACCAAGGGAATATAGCAGTTTACCAGGGATGATATTAAAAGGAGAAAAGAATGAATTTCCACATAAAGATGAAATTGCAATGTATTTAGAAGAATATGCACAGTATTTTCAACTACCGGTACAATTACAAACGGAAGTTTTAAAAATAAGGAAGGAGGAAGAAATATTTGAATTACACACTCCGACAGAAGTTTTACAATCGAAAAAAGTTATTATCGCATCAGGTGGTTTTCAGCAACCGTACATCCCCTCATTTTCACAACATCTTTCATCGCATGTTTATCAAATACATTCATCACAATATAAATCACCATCACAAATTCCTAAGGGAAAAGTACTAGTAGTAGGTGGAGGGAATTCGGGAATGCAAATTGCAGTAGAACTTGCAAAGACTCATGAAGTTACAATGTCTATTAGTCATCCTTTAACGTATTTACCGTTACATCTTTTTAGAAAAAGTATTTTCAATTGGTTAGAAGAATTGGGTTTATTGTACGCCGAAGTAAATACAAAGAGGGGGAAATGGTTTCAAAAGAGAAAGGATCCTATTTTTGGATTTGAAGGTAAGGAACTCATTCGTAATGGAGCAATACAACTACAGGAAAAAGTAGTAAGTGCATCAGAAAATAACATTATGTTTCAGAACGGTGAAACATATAGTGCAGAAAGCGTTATATGGTCAACTGGTTTTGTTCAAAATTATAATTGGATTGAAATTGAACAAGCAGTGAATGAGAAAGGATTTCCTAATCATATAAAGGGAATAAGTCCAGTAAAAGGATTGTATTATATCGGATTGCCGTGGCAATCTCAAAGGGGTTCTGCACTTATTTGTGGTGTAGGAAAGGATGCAGCATATTTGCTTTCTGAAATCAAAAAAATAGATCAGTAGCAGCGACTACTGATCATCCATATGTACATGAATTAGGAGAGGTCAAACATTTATTAACTTTATTATAATTGATTTTCATAAGAATAAAAACTGAAAATTCTAATTTTATGTTGAGAAAGTTTTTTGTATCGAAATATATGAAAGAATAGGGGGTTTTTAGTAAAAGGAAATATGATATTTATATTTTACTAAAGTGTGATATAGTCAATATAGGATTTATTTCCTTAAATTGGTTTTTTGTAGTCATTACATTTTTAAAGCAGAAAGGGGAAGTAATTATGAAGTTTGATGATCAACGCTTACTAGGAGTTCGATTAGGTTCTGTACTTGTGACAGAGGAAAATCAATATTTAGTAATTAAGAAAAAAGATCATTATGCACTGTTAAATATACATAATTTAGAATGCACTCATGTTGAAGTGCAGTTAGAACATTTGGAAGAAATGTTGCGGGAAGATTTCCAAGAAAGTATAACGGAAATTATCGCACCAGAACATATAAAAATTGTTGCGAAAAATGTTATATAGATAAAGAAGCTGGAAGGAACAGCTTCTTTATTTTCATTATAAGGATAACGTTTTTACAACCTCACCAATGATCCCTTCCATTTGATGAACACCTAAATCGGAATTGGTCATAATAACAGCACCATTCCCACAGTATGGATAACAAACCATCATACATTGAAATCCGACGCCCCATCCGAGTGAATAAATCTGTAATTCTTCATTAGAATCATCTAGAAAAACACCTAATCCAGTCCATTTTGAGCAACCTTGAGGAGAAATCATGTCTAGTACAAATTTTTGAGAAAGTTTTAGTTTGCCCTTTCCTGGTAAGGAATGAATGATTTCAATGACTAAAGCTGATAAGTCAGTTGGTGTTGTCCAAATGCCTGAAGCAGCTGCGAATGGATAAAATGGAAATCTCTCATTTGCTACAGTTCCATCTTTATTATGGCCGCAAGCAAAAACATCAGTTTTATCTATGTCTTTTGGAGAGAAGAGTGTACTATTTTTCATTTGTAGTGGCTGGAAGATATGTTCTTCTAATAACTGATTAAATGATTTTCCTGTAATATCTTCTAGTAGTAGCTCGATTATACAAAAGTTTGCGTCCGAGTAATGAAATTCACTTTCTGGTTTATAAGCTACTTCTATAGGTACGGGGCAATATAGTGTTTTACCGGAAAGGAGCTCAGACATATTAGGTAATCCTTTTGCAGGTGTATAATGTTCAAAACTATTAGGTGGATCAATGAGTCCAGATTGATGGCTTAATAAGTTTCTCAAAGTGATGCTTTTTTGTGAAGTAAATAGATTGGTAGGAATGTTCCAAGATGTGAGTTTATCATTTACGTCTTCATCTAAATATACGATACCTTGCTCTGATAATGTTAGTACGAGCATTGTAGTGATGAATTTGCTGATAGAGCAAGAATTAAAGAGAGAATTTGTAGTAACAGCTCTAGTTGTTCCAGCTTCAAGTGTTCCAAAGGCAGTCGCTTCATCTAGTTTGCCATTACGTATAACAGCGAGGCTTAAACCTGCAACGGAATATTGATTCATTTTCTCGTATATATTGCTACTTTTTAAGTTCATGGTGACTCCTTTCTTTAAAGACAGAATATTATTTTTATTATACAGTAGTAAAAAAAAGAAAACACTTCGTCATTCACCAATGAAGTGTTTTCTTTTTTAGTTAGTTTGAAGTGAACTTTTGAAAAAATTTGTCTCGGTACATGTACATAACCCATGAGATTGTTATTAAAGAAATAATGATTTGTTTGTTTTTAATTGGTGCATTGAAAACAAGCCAACCAACTATATCAAATAATAAATGTAGCACGATTGAAAGAACTACAAATTGAAGTAACGTATTTAAAAATCTTTTCATAAAGTGTCCCCCTAAAATAATAGGTTTTATTAACAGTTTGATATAGTAGTATTATACATTAAATGTTTGATGTGGTAAAATTTACATAAGTTAGTGAAATAAAACAAATGAAAGTTAGTAAGGGGCAACATTCATGGAATTCTGGATGGTTATACCGATAGTAGCCTTTGGTTTCATTTATATCGCTGAAAAATTAACTACAATTGAAAAGAAAAATGATGCGCGTTTAAAGAGAATTGAAGATAGATTACAATTAATTACGAAAGAAATGGGAATTATAGAAAGAGAACCTGAAATTAATAAAGAACTACGCCAGCTTGTAGAAGAAGGCAAAAAAATTACAGCAGTTAAGAGAGTAAGAGAAGCTTTTGGTTTTTCCTTACTAGAAGCGAAGCAATATGTTGATAAATTATAAAAAAGATCATCCATTTGGGTGATCTTTTTTCACTGCACCATGCGTGTATTTACATAAGCGGCGATAATAAAGTGTCCAATTATAATGATAGGAATAACGATCGTGACATTAGGAGTAGTGAAGACACTACCGATTGTGGCAATGACACCAGCAACTAAATTATAAAGACCAACTATTTTTGATAACTTCACTTTATCAGGCACGCGGCGTTCGTTGAATCCTGATAAGAGCCAAGTGTATTGTTTTACTCCAATGAAATAAGCTAGTGCAAATGAAAGGATTGCCACTATGAATAATGATGGGGAAGCGAAGAGAGTCATTGCAAACACCTCCGTTAATGGGCTATAAATAAATTATAGTCCGAATGTTATAATTTAACAAAATATAATTTTGGTTTTAAGTGTAATAGAAAAATGGAGTATTGGTAATGAGGGAAGATTAAGTATGAATATTGTGGAGTTTCAGAGGTATGTATCAAATTTCAGTAAAGAAAAAGGATTTCAAGATACAACAATTGAAGAGCGCACCATATATACGATGGCGGAATTAGGTGAATTAGCGGAAGTCATATTAAAGCGTGATACAATACAAGATGCGAAAAGAGAGATCGGTTTAGAAATGTTTGATGTAATTTGGAATGTATGTGATTTAGCAAATAAATTAAATGTTGATTTAGAGAAGGCGTTTGAAGAAAAAATGAAAATTAATAAAAAGCGTGAATGGTAAGTAGAATTTTAATTTGTAAAGATGGGTGATATGAATGAAAAAGAAGCTTTTTATAGGAGGAATCTTTACTTTAATTAGTGTAATAAGTGTTGTCGTTTACTTAGTTTTTCAAGGCATATTCATTCCGAATCAAATAAGTGCTGATAAGTATGAAATAAAAGGTGTAGATGTCGCATCGTATCAAGGGGATATAGATTGGAGAGAGTTGGAAAAGCAAAATATGAAGTTTGCGTTTATAAAGGCGACTGAAGGAAGCTCGTTTGTGGATGAGTACTTTTCGAAAAATTGGACGAATGCGAATAAGACAGATATGCGCATCGGAGCGTATCATTTTTTTAGTTTCGATAGTAAGGGTGAAACACAAGCAGAGCAATTTATACGAACTGTTCCAAAATATAAACAAGCACTGCCACCCGTAATTGATGTTGAGTTTTACGCTAACAAAAAAGATAATCCGCCTAAGCGTGAAGATGTTACGAAAGAGTTGGCGGTCATGATTGAAATGCTGGAAAAACATTACGATAAGAAAGTAATATTATATGCAACGCAAGAGGCGTATGATTTATATATAAAGGATGCGTATCCAAAATGTGATATATGGATTCGTAGTGTTCTTACAAAACCGAGTTTATCTGATGAGAGAAAATGGACGTTTTGGCAATACACGAACCGTGGGAGATTAAGTGGTTATAATGGAAAAGAAAAGTATATTGATTTAAATGTGTTTTATGGGAATGAGGAAGAGTTTGAGAATTATGGAATGGAAGATTAAGTTTTAAAGCGTACAAAATTTTGTACGCTTTTTTGTTAATTACATAAAAGTATGCAAATGAAGATGGAACAAACATTTGAGATGAATTGTCTAATATAGGTAATAACTATTTAGCTTGAAAGAAAGGGTTGATAACATGAAAAAGAATACGTTGTTAAAAGTAGGATTATGTGTAAGTTTACTAGGAACAACTCAATTTGTTAGCACGATTTCTTCTGTACAAGCATCACAAAAGGTAGAGCAAAAAGTAATAAAAAATGAGACGGGAACCATTTCAATATCTCAGTTAAACAAGAATGTATGGGTTCATACGGAGTTAGGTTATTTTAATGGAGAAGCAGTTCCTTCGAACGGTCTAGTTCTTAATACTTCTAAAGGGTTAGTACTTGTTGATTCTTCTTGGGATGATAAATTAACGAAGGAACTAATAGAAATGGTAGAAAAGAAATTTCAGAAGTGCGTAACGGATGTCGTTATTACACATGCGCACGCTGATCATCGAATTGGCGGAATAAAAACGTTGAAAGAAAGAGGCATTAAAGCGCATGGTACAGCATTAACCGCAGAACTAGCAAAGAAAAGTGGATATGAAGAACCGCTTGGAGATTTACAAACAATTACGAGTTTGAAGTTTGGCAATACAAAAGTAGAAACGTTCTATCCAGGGAAAGGACATACAGAAGATAATATTGTTGTTTGGTTGCCACAATATCAAATTTTAGCTGGAGGCTGTTTAGTAAAATCTGCGGAAGCTAAAAATTTAGGAAATGTTGCGGATGCGTACGTAAATGAATGGTCCACATCGATTGAGAATATGCTGAAGCGATATAGAAATATAAATTTGGTAGTACCTGGTCACGGGGAAGTAGGAGACAGGGGATTACTTTTACATACATTGGATTTATTAAAATAAGAAATTGTAGAAATACAAACGAGAGGAGAAATAATTTTCTCCTCTCGTTCTTCTAACTATATTTAAATGCTGAATCTGTCGATTACGCCAGCATATATTACTGAGATTTTAATTCCAAGTATACAAATACTAGTACTGTCATAATTGCAATAACAACGTAAGTAGCATCAAGCATTATAAGTGTTTTTAAAGTTTCAGTCATCGTAATTCACCCCTGTTATAAAAATATAACATGATCTTTTTATTGATTAGATTAGAGATCATAAAGATAAAATGTATATGATATTTCTTAAGTAGCTTCTATATAAATATATCATATAAATAATGTAAGTAATGTTAAGATAGTGTAAATTTATTGTAAATAAAGAGGTTTACAATAAAGGCTTTAATAAAAAAATGATAGTTCCTTAAAATAAAAAATACGCTATTCTTTCTATTGAATGATAGAAAGAATAGCGTATTTTTATGTCTATTTTCATATGTGATGAATTGCAACTATTTGTATAAGGGATTCAAAAAAATTTTTTCATTGTATATATTTCTCCAAATTAATTATTTAGTTATTTAAAAGTATCGAAAGATGTGTGCACACTAATGTATATTTTTGGATGTCAATAAAAATATTATGTCAACAATATGAACTGTCACAAATCTTTATATATTATTGTGATTGATATCACATCACTTTTTTTCAATGGGTATTATGCTTAAGGTGTAATGAATGATTGGGAGAGGGTGGGATGATATGTTTTGTTATCAATGTGAACAAACGCCAACAGGCGGTTGTAAAGTAATGGGTGTTTGTGGCAAGAATGAAACGATTGCGAGTTTACAAGATACGATTGTGTTTGGGCTAAAAGGAATTGCAGCTTATCGCACACATGCTGCTCAGCTAGGGTATACGGATGCATTTGTAGATGCTACAACACAAGAAGCTTTATATATGACATTAACAAATTCTAATTTTAACGAACAAGAGCATATTGATATGGCTATGAAAGTTGGGAAATCAGCTTTACGGGTGATGGAGTTATTGGATGAGGCACATACGAATCATTTTGGTGTGCCAGAACCTGTACAAATTACACAAAATCGTGTAGAAGGTAAAGCAATTGTAGTTACGGGCCATAATTTATTTGCATTAGAAGAACTATTAAAGCAAACAGAAGGAAAAGACATTAATATTTATACGCATTCTGAAATGCTACCAGCACACGGATACCCGCAGCTGAAAAAATATAAACATTTAAAAGGAAACATCGGTAAGGCATGGTATGATCAAAGACGCCTTTTTGAAAAATTTACTGGTGCCATATTAGCTACAACGAACTGTGTTATGCCAATTAAAGGCTCGTACTCTGATCGATTCTTTTCATATGACATTGCAGGTTTAGAAGGTGTACAAAAAATTGAAAATGATGATTTTACACCATTAATTCAAAAAACGCTAGAACTTCCAGAAGTACATATGGAGTCGGATGAACAGTTAGTGACAGGGTTTCATCATAATACAGTATTATCATTAGCTCCAGAAATTATTGATGCAGTAAAAGAAGGGAAAATAAAGCGTTTCTTTGTTATCGCCGGTTGTGATGCACCAGGGAAAGGTGGGGAATACTATCGTGAATTAGCAACATCACTTCCACCAGAAACAGTTATTTTAACAACTTCTTGCGGGAAATTCCGCTTTAATGATGTGGATTACGGTGTTGTACCTGGCACGGAAATTCCGCGTTACATTGACTTAGGACAATGTAACAACTCCATTTCTACAGTGAAAATAGCGGCCGCTTTAGCAGATGCTTTTCAATGTGAAGTGAACGAATTGCCAGTAAGTATTGTCCTATCATGGTTTGAACAAAAAGCAGTTGCCATTTTGCTCGGGCTATTTAGTCTTGGAATTCAAGATATTCGCATCGGTCCAAAGGCTCCTGAATTTATTTCACCTGGCGTGCTTGATGTATTACAAGAAACATTTGGTTTAAAACTAATTACAAATGCAGCAGAAGACATGGCTATGATGTTATCGTAACAGAAAAGATGTTTTCATTTAATTGTGGCTTTATAAATCATTTGTATGTGCGTGAGTAAACGTACATACAAATGATTTATTTTATTAATAAAGAGAATCTGCTATATCTATAAATTTTATGATCTTATAAAGTTTTTAAAGGGTAACGCCACATCGCCATCAACTTAAGCATTTAGGCTATTTTTAAAGTTAAAAGCACGTTACTATTCTTTTATATTAACGAGAAAGAGTGACGTACTTTTTATGCATAATTTCAGTGTACACAATGACATTATTTTTTGCACCAGAACCAAAATAGGTTCTGGTGCAAAAACTCTAAAGCTCTTGCCAGTAATCTCCTAAACTTGGACATACTGATAGTATTACTCTAAAAAAGGTGTGTGATCGGTATGGAAAAGAGAAATTTGTTCAAATGGAAGCATTATCAGCCGGAACTAATCTTATTAACAGTAAGGTGGTACCTAAGGTACAATTTGAGCTTCCGTAACCTGGTGGAAATGATGGAGGAAAGAGGATTATCCATTGCTCACACAACGATTATGCGCTGGGTTCATCAATATGGACCTCAACTAGAAGAGAAAGTACGACATCATCTAAAATCAACAAATGATTCATGGAGAGTCGATGAAACCTATATTAAAGTAAAAGGGCAATGGATGTATTTATATCGTGCCGTTGATTTAGAAGGGAATACCATTGATTTTTATCTAAGTAAATCAAGAGATAAACAAGCCGCCAAGTGTTTTTTCAAGAAAGCCCTGACTTTTTCGTACGTTTCTAAACCTCGCGTGATAACAATAGATAAGAACCCTGCCTATCCTGTAGCAATTCAAGCGTTGAAAGAAGAAAAACATATGCCCGAAGGCATAAAGCTAAGACAAGTTAGATATCTCAATAATATAGTGGAACAAGATCATCGTTTTATTAAGAAACGTGTGCATCCTATGTTGGGGTTTAAGTCATTTAAAACTGCAACTTCTATATTGAGTGGTGTTGAAGCCATGCATATGATTAAAAAAGAACAGATTGATTTACGGGACCAGTCTGTCCAAAATCAGAAAGAATTCATCCATCAATTGTTTGGGCTAACAGCATAAAATACAATTCCGCTCGAAATATATGCGCTATATTCTCTTTTATTTTATCTTTGCACCAGAACCCAAAAAATAACCGTAGATAGTAGCACGAACACTGTTCTTGTTATAATTAATTTTTTTCAGAACGTCTATAATCCTCTTTTAAAAAATATATGTAAATATAATAAAAAACGAATGATTAATAGAAATATTCTACGCCACTCGTTTTTTATCGGACTTCTTTTTACTGTACTTTTATTTTCTTTATGAGCTATTAGAAAAATAATTGTCTATATAAGTCTTTATTTTTTCAAAATCCTTTTCCATAAATAAGATTGCTGGTACTTCAATTATTGGAAGATTATTTTCATTATCAAAAGGTGGACACGGTTTGGGAACTACCAAATAGTCAACTGAGTTTTTATCCCTAATATAATTAATTGAGACATCATAATACTTAGAAAAATATTCCTTCAAATCATCCTGATTCCTTAAAAATGGTAGAGAAAATATTGAACCATAATTTATACCAGCGTCGACAATTAATACAAAGCATATTTTTTTCATGATACACCCTCCTCGTATAATAAGTTTTAAGTTAATAACTGTTCCTTGAAAATTAAATAGTTTTTATCTTCAAGAGCTACATCAAAAAAATGATGTATGGGTAAAATTTAGTCTTGGATACTGGGGGATTTCCCTAGATAATGGAAGTATGGAAATGGATCCATCGGGAATATGCTTACTCCTCCTGTAGTTCGACCACGTTAAAAGACTGTGACCCAGACCAAAATGCACTGCATACGCACAAGCTGTATCGGTTTCCTTCACTTACCTCTCATAGTGGTGGGAGGGCAGCTTAGGTGAAGGCAATCATTGAATACTCATACGCGAGGTTGTGGCTATGTTTTGGACTCTAGGGAGATCCCACAGTATCCAAGCTCATTCCAAATACTATTCAAAGAAAGGAGGTCCTTTCTTTGAGATTATTCGTAGCTATTGATGTAAGCTCTGAAAAACTTGATGTATGTTTTCTTGACAGTCATGACACTGTTTTGAAAGAAATTTGTCTTTCAAACGATGTGAATGGTGCCAACGCCATTAAGGAGGATATTCTCCATTTTCACCAGTTGTACAACTATGAAAAAATTGTCATTGGCATGGAATCTACTTCCGTCTATAGTTTCCATCCTTCCATGTTCCTAACGGAAGATAAGGATGGAAACTATAGACGTGGAAGTGGTCGTACAAAATCCAAAAGCCATCCATCGGTATAAAAAACTCTTTGAAGAAGATAAGACCGATAAAATAGATGCTTTCCGTATTGCCGATTTTTTACGAATCGGGCGGTATAATAAGTTTCTTATCAAGGAGGAAAAATACGTTGCCCTTCAACGTTTAACACGATCTAGATATCAACTCGTTCACCAGCAAACAGAATGTAAGCAACACTTTCTGGAGAACCTTTACTACAAATGTAATACGTTATCGAAAGAGTTAAATACCTCTGTTTTTGGTGCGACGATGATGGAAATACTCTCAGATTCCCTTTCGTTGGATGAAATCGCAGAAATGGATCTAGAAGCACTCGCTACTCTTCTTCAGAAAAAGGGGAAAGGACGCTTTAGCGACCCGGAAGATTTAGCGAAAACCATCAAGAAAGCCATACGTGACTCCTACCGACTAGGTAAGGTCGTTCAAGACTCTGTGGACGTTGTATTAGCCACTTATGCACGATTGATTCAAACATTGAAAAAACAAATCAAAGAGATAGAAAAAAGCATTACTGCTTTATTCGAAGCCATTCCAGAAGCGAGATATTTAACAAGTGTTCCAGGCATTGGAGTCGTATACGCCGCGGGAATCATTGCGGAAGTTGGACAAATTGAACGCTTTGAGAACGAAGCACAATTGGCCAAATACACCGGTCTTTACTGGAAAAAATCGCAATCTGGAAACTTTGAATCGGAACGAACACCCATGACACGAACGGGAAACCAGTATCTTCGTTATTACATGGTTGAAGCTGCCAACTCTGTACAACTTCGTGAAGCTACTTACCGTGCTTATTATTTAAAGAAATATGATGAAGTTCCGAAATACAAACATAAAAGAGCCCTTGTCTTAACAGCGAGAAAACTAGTGCGTCTGGTGGATGTGCTACTACGCAACCACCAACTCTACATGCCATAAAGGAGCGTGTAAATCAAGAGCTAACTACTGCTTTTGATATCCTTTCAAGGCGGCTTTAGGGATATGAACAAACATTCATATTTCCCACCTAAAAATACGAACTGACGTTCTGTGTATTCCTAAGGTTTAGTTTCCTGCGCTCTTTTTTAGAAATTCTTCTCTAGCTTTTATCAATCATATACTTGACTTAATACCACAAGTCTTATTTAACTTTATGTAACCGTTACAATTTATATTGTAACAATAAATTTGCGAAAAAAACATTGAGTTTAAGATAATTTATTTAAAAAATATAGCTTATGGGGTAGCGTCACACATCCATCAACTTAAGGATTTAGACTATTTTTGAAGTTAAAAGCACGTTACTATTTTCTTATGTTAATGAGAAAGGGTGACGTGCTTTTTATGAATATGCACCAAAAACAAGAGTTATCTTTATTTGCCGAGGAGCTATATCGATATATGTCTCCCGCTACACTTAATCAACTAGCTATAGAAGCAGGCGGGATGAAACGAAAACGCAAGTGCCACGGGCACCATTTCTTATCTTTGTGTGTATGGTTAAATCAACAAATCGCTACTACCTCTCTTACTCAACTTTGTAGTCAATTAGAAACTTCAACAGGAATTTTATTAAGTCCGGAGGGACTTAATCGACGATTTAATTCGGCTTCAGTAGCCTTCTTTCGCACTGTATTTACTACACTTCTACAAGCTAAAATTGGAGGAGTATCTAAGATTTCTCATTCTCTTTCTTCTTATTTTGAACGGATTCTCGTCCTTGATTCTACAACCTTCCAAGTTCCAGATCGATTCGCAACTACTTATCCTGGTGCCGGAGGATGTAGTCATACAGCTGGTGTGAAAATTCAACTAGAGTATGACTTGTTGAGTGGAAAATTTTCTGATGTGGAAATTGAACCAGGAAAACGAAGTGATCAGGCATATAGTGCGACTCGAACAGGCATGGCACAAAAGAATGAACTATATATTCGTGACTTAGGATATTTTCGTCTACAAGATTTTAAGTCTATTCAAGATAAGCAAGGATATTATTTATCACGTCTTAAGTTACCAACTAAAATATATAGAAAAGAATTCGAAACAGTCGTATTTAAAACAAAACCCGCTCAATTGAGACCGGTATATATACAAATTCATTTGGAAGACATCATGAAACAATTACAACCTGGCCAAGTGTATGAATTACATGATGTATATGTGGGGAGTAAAGACAAACTGCCTACTCGCATTGTGGTTTATAGATGTACCGAGGAGCAAAAACAGAAACGCCTACGTGATCGAGCTATTCGCGAAAAGAAAAAAGGAATTACATATACAGAGCGTACAAAACTTTTACAAGGCATTACGGTATATATGACAAACATTCCTACGGAATGGGTACCAAAAGAGAAAATTTATGATCTATATTCACTGCGTTGGCAAATTGAACTGTTATTTAAAATATGGAAATCTTGGTTTCAAATTCATCGTTGTAAATCTATTAAACAAGAACGCTTAGAATGTCACCTTTATGGGCAACTCATTAGTATTCTATTATGTTCTTCTACTATGTTTAAAATGCGAGAACTCCTGTTACGTAAGAAACAGAAAGAGCTAAGTGAATATAAAGCGATGTACATAATTAAGGATTATTTTTTACTTTTTTACCAAGCATTACACAAAAACACCCAAGAATTATCAAAGGTTCTCCTTCGTCTGTTTAACCTCCTACAGCACAACGGACGAAAATCTCATCGATATGAGAAAAAGACAGTCTTTGATATTTTGGGTGTTGTATATGAGTATACCACTTCTACTCATCAGGTAGCATAGTAAAAAAATTGAAGCCCGTCAGGGTTTATTTGATATGCCAACTTTTATAAAATCCAGAAAAGATTATAAAAAACTCTATGGAAAGAACACATTTTGTGTAAAAACATACCTTAAGTTGATGGATGTGGGGTAGCGTCACATGCCCATCAACTTAAGATTTTTAAGTATCCCCAAAATGAAATTTCTACATGAATATCTATAATTTCAACTCTTTTTCATTTGATTTGAAAATAAGCTTTCTATTTTTAAAAATCAACGATACCATCTCAAATTATAAGAATAAAATCCAATTATTTATTTATTTATTAGGAAAATAGATTGAAAATAATACGGTAGACTAAAAAATAAAATATTATTTATGATAATCATTCTTTTATAAAATTTAAACCGGAAATAGCCCTACTCATTTTGATTGCACATTTTCAAAATGGAGGGGCTTTTTTTACTATAAAATCAATATCTGCAGCATATTTTTGTTGCAAAAATTCTCATTCTTATTTTGATAGCGATATGGGTACATATACATGCCCATCAACCTTTTATTATGAAGTGGCCCTTGAATATATTGTTTTTTATTGATAGACATAAAAATGATTTATTTGCCGTATTGATAATTCATAGACTTTATCATAAAATGTTTATGTATATGTAAACTAAATTTATTTTCGTTTAGTTTTATTGAAGTAGTTAGGCAATGGTAATAACAATAAAATAATGGATGTATCACCTGCAAAAAGAATGAAACCAATACGGAGAAGATGATTGTGTTAAAAAATTCGAAAAGTAAGCGTTGTTAGCTCTTGAAGAAAAATGGCTAGAAAAGTTACAAGCATATGGAAAATAGGGTTATACAAAAGTCCTAAAGGGGGACGGAATTATGGAGCAAAGAAAGTATTCAGTAACACCTCAAGATCGAATGAATTATGTATTAGGTCTTTATTCTGCAGATCAACAAATTAATGCAGTTCTTTATTTTCCTGTAGGTATATCAAAGGAAATACTTGAAGAAACAGTAAGGATAACGTTACAATTGCAGCCAGTTTTGAACAGCCGGTTTGTAGAAAATGATATTCCTTACTGGGAGGAACATTCATCTGACACTAACTCATCTATTTGCTTTTTTGCAGAAGGAAATAATCAAGAACTTGAAATAATGGCAATAGATTTTATTAAGGAACCTGGTGATCGTATTCAGGGGCCTATGGTTCAAACGAAGTTATTACGGGGCACTACAACAGATATGTTAGTTGTGAAATTATCTCATCTATGTTCAGATGGTACAGGAGTCAAGGAATATATTAAATTGCTTGGAACAATATATACTCACCTTTCATTGGGGCGATCTAAGAAGCAAATTATAAAGGAATTTGGTGAGGGAAATGAGAGTTGTCGAGATCAATCACATGTATTCAAATATGCTGGAGTAACGGACATAAAAAGAGCGTATCGTCCTAATCAAGAACAACAGGCATCGTTATGGTCTTTTCCATCTCAACCTAACAAAAATAAATTCCCACAAATGTCCGTACGGCGGTTGAGCCATGATCAAATTCTACGTTTAACCCAATGGACAAAAGCGCAACAGGCTACCTTGAATGATGTAATCATGACTGCATACTTCCGAGCTTTATCACATTTCACTGTGTATGCAGAACCTCGCACCGCAGAAAAAATGATCGGTTTGACAATTGATTTACGTCGATACCTGCCTAATTCTACAACTGGTGCTATTTGCAACCTATCCGGTATGGAAATGCCAGTGATTAAAATGGAAGACGATGAAACATTTAATCAGACTCTTGTTCGAGTTAAACAATCAATGGATAAAATAAAGTCTCAAAATCCAGGTCTTTCTTCAGCAGCAGGAATGGAGCTACTGGCAGAAATGAAGCTATCTACAGTGAAGAAAATGTTTAATCAGCAATATGAACAGGCTATACAGATGGGAATGGCGTTGCCATTACTGACAAATTTGGGAGTGATCGCTGATGAACCTATTCAGTTTGGTGAAATTCAAGCTGAGGACGGGTATATGACATCACCTATTATGTATGCACCATTCTTTTCAATGGGAGCAAGCTCTTTTAATGGAAGACTTACATTTACGATTGGTTATCATACGCCGGATACATCAAAAGAAAAGGTAGAAAAATTTTTAGATAGTGTTGTTAATCAACTATCACAAATAAAATAAAAGAGAATATAGAGCAAAAATTCCTAGCAGAATTTTATTTTAAGGGCTCGTATCATGTACGACTAATCTCTGGGGGGTTTCTCTAATCGCACTTGCCTTTATGCTTTATATGTATGGGAAATCGTAGTGAGAAACAATTTGCATTGTGAAAAAACAAGATATGTCGGTATAAAAACAATAAAAAAGAGAAAAAAGAGCTGATTTAAATTACACATTGAATCAGCTCTTTTTTGCTAGTTTGATGGCCCTTACAACAAAAAATGTACATGTTTTTGTTGTAGATCTTTCTGCAGCTTACTAGCTATATGGATAGTTCATCATAAAAAGTAGGTTGTATTCGGTTAGGGGAAAGCGGATTTTAAATTTTTTTGAAAATAAAGTTGACATTCACAACTACTTAGTCATACAATGTAGATGTAATAAGTGATACTGAATAGTTCGGATTCACAAAAACTATTCAGTGAAAAATTCGCCTTAGTACTCTGTGATACTGAATATAAGTCAGACAGAATAGGGGTAAAGGAGGATCAGGACATGGAAAATTTAACTGAAATGCTGAAAGGTTCACTGGAAGGGTGTGTACTGGAAATCATTAGTCGCCGTGAAACGTATGGCTATGAGATTACCCGCCACCTGAATGATCTTGGGTTTACCGAAGTTGTGGAAGGTACGGTGTATACCATCCTCGTACGATTAGAGAAGAAAAAGCTTGTGAATATTGAAAAGAAACCATCAGATATGGGACCGCCTCGTAAGTTTTATTCATTAAATGAAGAAGGCCGCCAGGAGCTTGAATTGTTTTGGGAAAAATGGGATTTTGTATCGTCAAAAATTAACGTCTTGAAGTCAAAATAGGTTCATAAGATAAAATGTTCCGGCCGATACTTTGGGAATTTCTTGCTCGGTTTTATAAAAAAGGAGGAAAATAAGATGTTAGAAATGTTTAAAAAGTTAATTGGTGATAAAAAAGAGTACAAAATGATGATGGCACGAGTTGAGGCTCTGCCAGAGGACTACCAATTTGTATTTAAGAAAATTCAAAACTACATGTGGAATTTCTCAGCGGGTAACGGGATGGATATGTTACACATACAGTATGAATTAATCGATTTGTTCGAAGCGGGTGCAGCGGAAGGAAGACAAGTGCTTGACATTACTGGGGATGACGTGGCATCCTTTGCTGACGAACTAGTGGCAAACGCTAAAACTTACGTCTCCAAGTATCGTGAAGATTTGAATGAAAGTATTATGAAGAAATTGAGAAAAAAATAAATGGAATAAGTAATACCGACTGATTAGCTGGTTACACATATGAATTGCCACCATAGCTATTCAGTTATATTTTTAACTCAGTACTAAGTAATACAGAATATCAGTGATACTAAATAGGTAGAGGTAAATAAATTATCTTCGCAAAACATTTTTATCCCGCATTAACGGGCAGTAAGACCCCCACCTCAAAATTCAGCGTAAGCAAAGAAGTTAGGTGGGGGATCAACTGCCCGTAAAAGCCCGATTGATTCAACTAATAATCAGTGGGGGATGAACAAAACCCCCACTGATTAAAGTTTCACTTTATAGGGAGGAAAAAAGTATGAGTAATGCAGCGATTTCTATAAAAGGCTTGAAAAAATCCTTTAAAGACAAGGAAGTTTTAAAAGGGGTAGATTTTGAGGTGCAGCGTGGAGAAATTTTCGCGCTGCTAGGCTCAAATGGAGCGGGAAAGACAACAACGGTCAAAATCCTTTCGACGCTAATGAAGCAAGATGGCGGTGAAGTAAGCATTTGCGGATTTGATGTACAGCGTCAACCAGATCATGTTCGTCAAAGTATCAGTTTGACAGGGCAGTTCGCAGCTTTAGACGGTATGCTTACTGGGAGGGAAAACTTGATAATGATCGCCAAGTTACGTGGTGTTTCCAATCCCGCTCAAGTTGCTGACAATCTACTTGCAAGATTTAGCCTGACTGATGCGGCAAACCAAAGGGCAGATCAGTATTCAGGCGGAATGAAGCGCCGGCTTGATATCGCGATGAGTTTGATTGGAGCGCCAGCAATTATTTTTCTTGACGAACCAACGACTGGACTTGATCCTGAAGCGCGAATCGAAGTGTGGGATACAGTTAAGGAACTTGCCGGTAGCGGTACAACTATTTTGCTTACGACTCAGTACTTGGAGGAAGCAGAACAACTGGCAGACCGTATCGCTATTTTGCATGGCGGAAAAATTATTACGACAGGTACTCTTGCTGAACTAAAAGAGATGTTCCCACCGGCAAAAGTGGAGTATATCGAAAAGCAACCGACATTGGAAGAAATCTTCCTTGCGATTATCGGTAAAAAGGAGGAGATGTAAATGAAAAGTAAAACTGGTGTATTACTAGGTCGTTTAATGCGTAACATTATGCGCAGTCCGGATACAATTATTACGGTAGCGATTACACCGATTATGATGATGCTATTATTTGTCTACGTGTTTGGCGGCGCAATAAAAACAGGAACGGAAAATTACGTCAATTATTTATTGCCGGGAATTTTGCTAATGGCTATCGCATCCGGTGTAGCTTACACTTCCGTGCGACTATTTACGGATGTAAAGAGTGGGCTGATGGCACGTTTCATTACGATGCCTATTAAGCGCTCATCTATATTGTGGGCCCACGTTTTAACCTCTCTTGTTGCTAATGTACTTACTATCGTGGTGGTTATTCTTGTTGCACTCTTAATGGGCTTTCGTTCCAGCGCTAATATTCTAGATTGGCTTGCAGTAGCTGGGATACTAGGGATGTTTACGTTGGCGCTAACATGGCTAGCTATCATTCCAGGATTGAAAGCGAAGTCTATGGAAGGGGCGACTGCTTACTCGTACCCGCTAGTTTTTCTTCCATTTATTAGTTCGGCCTTTGTCCCTACCGAAACGATGCCAAAAATTGTTCGTGCGTTCGCTGAGAACCAGCCTGTGACTTCAATTGTGAATGCGATTCGTGCTCTATTATATGAAGGAACTGTTGGAAACGATATTTGGATTGCCCTCGCTTGGTGCGTCGGAATCATGGTTATTGCTTACTTCTTTGCTAGTAAAGCATTTAAACGTCAGTTAGGGTAAGAAACGAGATAAACGAAACCTTCAGGAATAATATATACGTTTAGAAAAGCACGGGAGATTTTCCGTGCTTTTATTATTTTTCATGCTCTCATTGTAGTAAATGAAATGGTATTTAAAAATAGGATGATTGTCCAGTGATAAAGCTTAATATTTGAGGCTCACTGCTTATGGAATATATAAGCACACTCGTTTTTGTAAATCTGCTAATACTTCATCGGGTATTTCCCTGATTTTAATATCCTTCCCTAGGAAAAGTAGCCAATTTGTTATTTCCGTCACTTCATCGGGATTGTTAACATTGATAAAAGTTTTTAAAATGGCTGTAGACTGGTAAGGATTTGTATAAGATATTGATCCTTTTAAAGGATGGTATTTTTTGAACTGGGCAATCGCTTTTGGTCCAAGTTCAAGTACCAAGTTGATTATTTCGTCCTTCTTACTTAGTTTTTCTAAAATCTTTTTCTTATTTAGCCTTTTTTTCGTCGTGTATGGTTCGATATTGGTGAGGTCATCGACAGGAAACATTATCTTCTTTTCTTCTTTTAAGTCAAACCCTTCAATGATCCAATGGCTTTTTTCTTGATAAAGGTGTAGTAGATAAATTGGATAAGATTTGATTTCCTCTTCTTCTTTGATGGTAATCAATAAATGGTTATCCAAAAGAAGGAGTTGGATGAGTTTTTCTAACATAGGATGGGGGAGGTCAGAAAGCTCAAGTAGATCGGGATTATGAGGGTTAGTCCCTTCAAACAGCAAGAGTTGATTTAAAAGAACAAGGTCATCTTGCTGGGTTTCTGAAATGAGTCCTAGTAGTTTTTCTGCTAATGACTGACGACTTTTTAGATAGGGAAGTTGTTGATTCCTCGTAGCCATAAAGGCAATAAAAAGAGCTTTCACTTCATTATCAGTAAAGCGAACAACGGGCAGGATAGAGTTATGCATAACAAAATATCCTCCGGTCCTTCCAACTTCAGCGACAAGTGGCATCCCCATAGCTTCAATTTCTCTAATGTCTCTAATAGCTGTCGATCGTGAGATGTTAAATTCTCGTATGATTTCAGAAATTGTAAAGTGGGAGCGGTTGTTGATATACCGCATAATTGTATTAATCCGTTCGACTTTTTTCATTTTGGTCTCCTAAACAGTATCATTTTTTGACATGGTTTAAAGGTATTATAAACGTATCAGATGAAAAGATAAATCGTTTGATTAATAAAAAAGAGGCAGGTTTTGCAGATGAAAAATTATACTATAGAAGAAAAAGATAGCTTTATCGTGTTAGGTATTGGAACTGAAATTAAGAGTGAATACACAGACTTTGCTGGAATAAATAAAGAAAAGGAAGACTTTTGGTCGGCTGTTAAAGAAGATGGAAGGCTGGACACTTTAAAAGCTTTAGCTACAAATGAATACATTTTTTCCGTGAGCGAAGCGGTGAATAACAAAATGATGTATTATGCGGGTGTCATGACAGAAGCACAAATAGAAGAAGAATCTAGAGTGATTCAGTTTCCTAAGGGGGAATATGTAGTAGTGAAAGGTGAAGGTAAGACGGCTGAAGAGCTAAGTAATAAGCTTACTGGCATCGCCTTCGGTCAAGCTTTACCAGAAGCAAAGGATTTTGCCTATGTTGGTGGACCGAATACAACGGTTGAGATGGGGCAGAGAAATGGCTTATTATTTGGTGAAATGTGGATTCCGGTTGTTAGGAAGTAAAGTGATAAAAGGTGCGAATATGGAAAGTAGAGGCTAACGATCTTGTATTGTTGGCCTTTTTTCTGTGAACATAATATTTATAGTCAGCTACACACTATATTCTGATAAAAGGGAATTACTGTAAGATTGTGTTGGGTGAACAAAAAAGGCTAGGAGTTCTTCTAGCATAAGGGTACAACTTAAAGTCGTAAAAGATAAAATAAATTAACGTTGTAATTAAACTTTAAATGTTAATTACTGTAGCAGTTAAATTACTTTCATTAATAGTGTTAGTTGATGTACCAATTCCCGAGGCATTCAGATTTAGACTGTATATATAAGTGCCGGGGGAGGGGTATCTATCCAGACTACTGAAACATTGTGTGTTCAATTAGTTGAAACATTCGCTGGTTTTTGAATATTATCTTGAGATTCTGACTGAACCGTAATAATAAAGGCATCTCTTTTCAGAATAAGAATTGAAGATACACTAAATTCTGTGAGAGGAATTAGAGAAGTATAATTAGTTCGGAAAACCCCTTCTAACTTTACTATTTCATTAACGCCTACACTAATAGCTGGTAATACGAGGGTAGTTGGGCTAGTTGCAGTATTATCACTTTGGTTAAATGTCAGTGAAATAATGCCAGGCGGCCCAGTATCGCCCTTTAGGGCACTATTTTGGGCACTAAATCAGGTGCCTTTTTACATTGGAATCGATGATACGATATTCCTACAGTTACTCGTTCTTTGAAAAGAGCATAACGTGGGGATAACGTATCTATGCGCTCATAATCAATGATCATAGCCGCTTTATCAAAATGTTACTGGAGAACTGGCATGGGCGGTAAGAATCCGCAATAAGGACTAAAAGACCAATTACATTTAAATATTTAGCCACGGTGCGTGAGTGTCGTGGCTTTTGTGTTTCTTATTGAGTTTAGTGTTTTCTATACTAGATTCATAAGTGATATAAAGGAATTTATAAAAAAGGTTACTTCTCATTAACTTTAGATACAAGGATAGTGTAATAGTGAAGATTTTGCTATTCATTTTTTGAATATTACTTTAAAATTTAGATAAAAAGATAGTATTACTTTTGATTAATTTTAAATGTCGAAATTGAGGGTGAATGCTAGTGTCTAAATTTACACAACAGGACCAAGAGGATTTTAAAAAAAATCTGCTTTATAAAAAAGATAAGAAATTTGTTGAATTTATCGTGGATAGTTATGTACATACCAAGGAGTTTTCTAATGATACTGATAGTTTATCTAATAAGGATAAATTAATGGAGTTAGAAAAAAATGATTTAAAGTATGTGAAAGCAAGAATAGAAAGTTTATCTGAGTACCATGATCCACTTAAAATGGATTCAATGATTCTACCAGCTGTTACGGTTTTATTTTCTGTACTTGCAACTGGATTTTTCGTTAATGCAAAGATGATTAATGGATCCACTAATTCTATGCAGATTAGTGGATTTACCGTAACAGGTTTCTGGATTTTTACAATCATAACTTTTATTCTTTTCGTATTGAGACCTGGTAAAAAGAAGCATAGTAAGATTATTTTCTTTAGTAAACTGGTTGACATATGTATTGAAGAGAAAGAACAGAAAAAAGAGCAAGAAGAAAAGAGAAGAGAGCAGAAAGAGAAAGAACAGGAAGAGCAGGAAAAGAGAAGAGAGCAGAGAGAAAAAGAAGAGAAAGAAAAGCAGCGAAAAGAGAGTGATTATAAGCTAGTACGTTTATACCTTGAAAAACTAGTTATGCAAGAAGAAATGAAGGAAGTAAAAAGAAGCAGAAGAAAAAGATATAAAAAAAGATGATTCGGTGAAAAGCGCCCATTTAGGTGCTTTTTTTGTACAAAACAAACGGACTCAATAAACGAAAAAACAGTGATGTATGAGAGGTGTATTTTATTAAATTGCATTTAATTTAAAATAAAATGTGAAACTTTTCAAGAGTAGCTATTTTTATTTTGTATAATAAATTTTAGGCGAACGATTCAAAACGTTAAAACAGGGATGTTCAACAATAAATACGCTATGATAATCCAGAATGGCTAAGCGAAAATGTAGATATAAGCGAACTTAATGTGAAAGATAAAAGAGAAAACGCTAAGAATCGTTGGCAAGGAAATGCAACCGAAACAGCTTATAGTAAATATACCGATTTTAAAGATTGGAACAAGTAAAAGTAGCGAATCCGCTTCTTTTTTATTTTGCATAGAAAAAAGGAAACCATAAAGGATTCCTTTTAAATTACGCTGTCTTATAAATTTTATTTTTAATCCTATTTTTAGTATCTATAAATGCGGCGTATGTAGCTATAGCACCACCTAAATAATAGACTTGGAATTTGTGGTCAAAAGCTAATCCTGTAATGAAATTGTAGCTGTATATAAAACAAGTTATACTGAACAACCATAACATGAACTTTAAATCTTTTAAGCTCAATCTATAATTCTTAATTCTTTTCCACATATGTATCAACTCTTATTGTCATGAGGCTCTGTAGTTTTTCTTTTTAAAATCACGCATGTTGAGGAAAAAGAATAAAAGGAAGATAACAGCTGCGATGCCATTAATCCAGTAGTATGTGCGTCCTGTTGTGAATCCGTTATAGAAGGAATAGACATTCCAAATTATAAGAAGTACTGAACAAACAGTAGAGATCATTAATGAGCCAAAACTTCTCATGATTTTCACCTCGATTCAAAATGTTAAAACTTATTTATAATTTTACATTCAAATAATTAGATTTACAAGAATAGGATGTAATAAAATGATTTAAAGAAATTACCATGGAAATTATTTGAAAGAACTTGGTAAAGGGGAAGGGGGAAGATTGGATGCATTAGCGGATGAGTTAAACGGTGTAGTAAATAACCATTGGTATTCAATCAAATAAAAAGTGCTAACAAGTTTGCAAACGAACTTGCTAACACCTATACGAATTAGACATAAAATGCCGTTGATATTTCATTTAAAAAAATAGACTTATTCAAGGAGATTTTAAAGTTTTACTTAAGGGAGCGAGAAGTATGAATCTTTTCTCTCCTCAATCATGATAAAATGTACAATAGGAAATTTTATGTAACATAAAGGGGGAAGGTTTATGGTCAGCTTGAGTACCTTGGTAGCTTTTGCAATTGTTTCGCTTAGCATGGTTTGTTCACCTGGGCCTAATATGATTTACCTCATTTCCCGTTCCGTTACGCAGGGACGTATGGCGGGATTTATTTCTTTATTGGGCATCATGCTCGGATTTGTAATCTATATAATCGCAACTATGTTTGGACTTACAGTTCTATTCGTTGCTGTTCCCGCTGTATATGAAGCAGTAAAGTGGGCAGGTGCTGCTTACTTGCTCTGGCTCGCCTGGAATTCGATAAAACCGGGTGCTACATCTATTATGGAACCTCGTATGATTTCTAATGAGCCACCAAGGAAATTATTTCTGATGGGACTCATGACGAATCTTCTGAATCCAAAGATTGCTATTTTGTATGTATCACTTCTACCTCAATTTGAAGATCCAGAGAAGGGATCGTTGCTTTTTCAAGGTGCAGTTTTGGGGCTTACGCAAATCACTGTTAGCTTTATAGTTAACCTTGTAATTGTATGTACAGCAAGTAAAATTGCAAAATGGTTTGGCACACGCCCAACGTGGCTACGAGTACAGCGTTGGCTTATGGCAAGTGTTTTAACGGGGCTTGCTGTACGTCTTGCTTTTGAACGTCGACAGTAAGAGCCTCTTTATCTGCAGTTTCTATAATATAACCTAATAAATATTAATATAAGTTATGTATAGCAGATATTTACCTTATAAAATAAGGGGGGAATATTATGACTGAGACAAACGAATTTTCAGGAGTCAATTTGAAAAAAGATGTGAAATTTTCTATTATAATTCCTGCACATAATGAAGAAAAGTACATTAGAAAATGTTTAGATTCAATTGCAAAGGCATCAGAGGCATATAAAGAGCAAACGGAAGTTATAGTTGTTTTAAATCGTTGCACAGATAAAACAGAGGAAATAGCAAAATCTTATAATTGTGTTACATTGAAAAATAACGATAAAAACTTATCTAAAATTCGAAATGCAGGGGCTAAAATAGCTAATGGAGAAATAATCGTCACTATAGACGCTGATACCATAATGACAGAGTCTATGTTGTCTAATGTAGATAAATATTTAACTTCAGGTAAATACATTGGTGGTGGGGTAAATGGGAAGTTTGAAAGAATATCTTTAGGAATATTTCTCTCCGCAATGTTAATAATAATTCCCTTACTTTTTAAGTACGGAGCTATATCTGTAGGGATTTTTTGGTGCTATAGAAAAGACTTTATGGCAATCAACGGATTTAATGAAAACATGCTTATGGCAGAAGATGCAGATTTCGCTAAACGGTTAAAAGAATGGGGAAAGAAAAATAATAAGAAATTCGGTACTATTAAAAATGGAATGATAACTTCATGCAGAAGATTTGATACATATGGAGACTGGACTTTACTTAAAAATCCAAAAGTAATTTTAGCTTATCTAAAAGGAAATGATAGAAAATACGCAGATAAGACATATTATGATAACCAAGAAAGATAAAAATGGAGAAAATCGGCAGAGGATAGCTAGTACTTTTTTAGATATAATGAGAATCCAACTTAATTTAATAGATATTATAAGAAAACCATCAATTTGATTATCCTTTTTCAAATTGATGGTTTTTTATTTTTGAAATAAATATGTATTTTTTATAAAAATATTTTTTGACCCCCATAAAACTATGTATTCCTCCGAATATGTATAGTGAAGAAAATAATTAGAAGAAAAATGACTATGAAAGAATATAGAAGTATTAATAAAATTACTAGATTAGGTGGGCATCTAAAATAAAAGGATGAAATTACCAATGGTATAGAGGAGAGTTATTCAAGGATTGCAGATAAAATAGAAAAAGAATAAGCAAAACGAACGGTAGAAAATAAGAAAGTAGATAAAAATACAAACTTAACTTTAGTGCCGAGAGAAAAGGAAAATCATTAAGAAAACGTTGGAAAAAGTTAGACTCTAAAAATATAACTAACAGCAAGAAAACAAGACCGAAGAAAAGTACCAAGAAAATCTGGTTAAATGGTCACGTGTGTAGTGGCCATTTTGCTATTTGAAGGAGGCTGGGAGATTACAAGTGTTGAGTTTAGTAATGAAGATCTTAAGAAAACCGAAAATAGAAGATATCGTATGTAACATACAAAACAACGAAGCAGATAAAGAAGCATTTATCGTACAGTATCAGCCTTTTATTAGAAAATCAATTTCATCTGTCTGCCGCCGATATATTACAGAACAGGATGATGAATATAGCATTGGATTGTTTGCGTTTAACGAAGCAATTGAACAGTATTCATATACAAAAGGAAAATCCTTTTTAGCGTTTGCTGATCTTCTTATAAAAAGAGATGTAATTGACTATATACGTAAAGAGTCTAAACATAACTTTGTCTTTTTAAAAGAAGATGAGCAAGAGGAAATGTTAGAAATGCAAGTGTCGCTTACGGAGTATATGAAAGAGATGGAAAATAGTAACCGTAAGGAGGAAATTCTTCATTTTCAAAGTGTGCTAGCTGAGTTTAAAATCACATTCTCAGAGCTTGCTAAAGAATCTCCTAAGCATCGTGATACGCGTGAGCACTTAATAGAAATTGTGAAAATTATTATAAAAGAAGAGGAAATGATGGAAGAGCTGTTCCGAAAGAAAAAGTTACCGCTTAAACATATTGAACCGCGTGTTAGGGTAAGTCGTAAAACGTTGGAACGACATAGAAAATACATTATTGCAATGTGTATTATTTTTGCAAACAACTATACATATATTCTGGATTACATAAGAGGGGAAAAGCATGATGAATAAAGGAATTGTGATGGATATAAAAAAGCATAGCGTAGTTGTTTTAACACCAAATGGAGAGTTTATTACGTGTAAAAGAAAAGGGGATTCTTGCATGATCGGGGAGGAAATCTCATTTGATGAGCAAGAACAAAAAGCATCGCATTTTTCGATTCCTTCCTTTTTAAAGCCTGCATCAATACTTGTTGCTTGTTTTCTATTTGCAGTGTTGTTTTTCTACAACCAACCAGAAGAAAAAGTATTTGCTTACGTCTCAGTTGATATAAATCCAAGTTTAGAGGTGAGCGTAACAAAGGATTTTCGTGTTATAGATTTGCAGGCTTGTAATGATGATGGAAGACGTATTTTAAAAGAATTGAAGCAATGGGAAAATAAACAATTGCAAGAAGTAATACGTACTATTATAAAGCAAAGTCAAGAGGATAAGTATTTAACGAATGATAAGCAAGTTATGCTAACAGCTGTTGCAAAGGACAAGGCACTAGAACCACAGTTGGAAAAGGCAATGAAAGAATTAAAGAAAGAATATGAGCTAAAACATATTACAGTTGAATATCAAAGTAGCACGATGCAAGTACGAGAGAATGCTAGAAAAGCTGGAATTGGCACAGGTGTCTATATAAAGCAAGAGAATGAAAAGAACAAATCGCTTACTCCCCCTGCCACGCCGTCTAATCCGGTGGAAAATGAAGAAGAGGTGCAATCACAGCCGGAGTCATCTCCTAATGCATCACTGGATTTGTCTCCTGTAGACGAAAAAAAATATGAAAAGCAAGAGCAGAAAGAACAAAAGAAAACAGAGGAACAGCCATCGAAGCAAATAAAAGAAAACAATGGAAGAGGATCTCAGCAAGAAAATAGAGGGAATCAGCAGGAGAATAACAGTAGAGAATCTCAACAAGGAAATAACGGGAATCAGCAAGGGAACAACGGAAGAGGGTCACAACAAGGGAATAATGGAAATGGGCAAGGGAACAACGGAAGAGGATCACAACAAGGGAATAATGGAAATGGGCAAGGGAACAACGGAAGAGGATCACAACAAGGAAATAATGGAAATGAGCAAGGGAACAACGGAAGAGGATCCCAACAAGGGGATAATGGAAATGAGCAAGGGAACAACGGAAGAGGATCTCAACAAGAGAATAATGGAAATCAGCAAGGGAACAATGGAAGAAATCCTCAACAAGGAAATAATGGGAATCAGCAAGGGAACAATGGAAGAGGATCCCAGAAAGAAAATGATGGAAACGAGCAAGGGAACAATGGTAGGGGGTCTCAACAAGAAAATAGAGGCCACCAGCAAGGGAATGAAAAGAAGAATCAATAGAATCTGGAAGTGAGAGAGTCATTTCAAAGCTAAAAGGATGTATCTCGCTATTGTGGGCAGTAAAACTCCCATTTCAAAATTTGGCTGGGGCAAAGAAGTTAGGTGGGAGTTGGGCTGCTTGTAAATGCACAATTGGTGAGGGCTGATTAAAGTTGCACTTTATTATTTTATAGTTCTATTAAGAAGGAGTATGTGAAAAATATAATGGAGAAAAACATTCAACAAGAGAAAGATAAAGAAAAACCTGTTTTTTATGATCCGAAAGGAAGGAGAAACATAGCCTTTATTTGGTTTCTATGTATCTCAATAGTTAGTGTAAGTGTTGTATTTTATTTTTTCTTTCAAAGTATTTTTTCAACACCAGAAATTCCAAATATGAATACCGCTGTACAACAAGATACTAAACTTATACCAATTAATCAAAAACTTAGTGATCAGCAGTTAAAGAAGGAAGAATTTAAACTAAATACCGAAACGAAGGATAATAAAAATTTGGTGAATTCGCCGAAGGATAGTAAACAACCTAAAGAAGTGTATGGTTTTTATGTAAACTGGGATGAAAATAGTACCGCTTCTTTAAAAGAAAATATCGATTCATTAACTACGTTAGTACCAGAGTGGTATCATTTAAAAGCAGATTTAACGATTAGAAGTGAGATAAAACCTGAGATAGTAAAGTTGGCAGAAAAAAATCAAGTGAAGATTATGCCTTTGCTTACTAACTATACTGAGGAAGCTTCTGGTCCTGATAGTGGGCTAATTCATAAGTTACTGAATTCTTCAAACGATGTAAAGACAAAGTTTATTAATGATTTAGTAAGTCAAGTTAAAAAGAATCAGTTTTCAGGTATTAATATTGACTTTGAGGCTGTACCTGAAAGTGATAGAGAAAACTTAACAAATTTTATGAAAGAACTTACTACGGAATTTCATGAACATGATTTACTCGTTACACAAGATGTTCCAGCTAATGATAAGGCTTTTGATTATAGTGCGTTAGCAAAAATAATAGATCGAATGATTGTAATGATGTACGATGAGCACTATGGAGCTGGGGAACCAGGACCAATTGCTTCAAATAAATGGTTCCAACATACATTGAAAGAACTGAATATTCCGTCTAATAAGCTTATAGTTGCTTTCGGTAACTATGGATATGATTGGGAAGTAAATAGTAAAGTAGCTGCGAAGTCTTTAACTTTCTCAGAAGTTATGGCAATGGCTCATGATTCAAATATGAAAATACAATGGGATAAGATGAGTGGAAACCCTTATTTTAGATATAAAACAGGAGAGAAAGAACATACTGCTTGGTTCTTAGACGGTGTTACTCTCTATAATCAAGTAAAAATCGCAATGGACAACAATGCAAAGGGGTTTGCATTATGGAGACTAGGAGCAGAAGACCCTACAATATGGAAGGTTTTAAAAAATCCTATTGAGGTACAAAAAAATCCTAATGTATTACATAAAATCAATAGTTTAGATGAAGTAAATTATTCTGGACAAGGTGAAATTTTACAGATTGAGAATGAAAGAAAAAATGGATTGAGAGATTTTAAAGTAGGCAAAGATGGTTACCTTACAGATGAAGTATATCACTCCTTACCATCTGCGTATGAAGTGCAACGATATGGAAAACCAAATGGAAAACAAGTAGTATTAACATTTGATGATGGACCAGACCCGAAATATACGCCAGAAATATTAGATATATTAAAAGAGAATAAAATAAATGCTGCTTTTTTTGTACTTGGTGAAAACGCGCAACTAAATACTAATATTGTAAAAAGAATATACGATGAAGGGCATGAAATTGGCAATCATACTTTCAAGCATCCTAACATAGCTGATACGTCTTTATTACGAACGAAAGTAGAACTTAATACGACGCAACGTTTAATTCAGGAAGTAACTGGACATTCTACGGTTTTATTTAGACCACCATATGAAGCGGATGCTAACCCGGATTCATCAAATGAAATATTGCCTATTTTACGTGCACAAAATATGAACTATACAATGGTAGGGGAAAAAGTTGATCCCGAAGACTGGGCAACACCATCAACAAATGAATTAGTAAGACGTGCTCTTAATCCTATTTATAAGGGAGAGGGAAATATTATTCTTCTCCATGATGCGGGAGGGAATCGTACCCATACAGTAGAGGCGCTCCCGATTATTATTAAAGACCTAAAAAAGCATGGATATAGTTTTGTAACAATTTCAGATTTAATGAATAAAGAACGAGATGAAATTATGCCACCTGTTTCTTCTGAGGGTAAGCAATATTTACTTTACAATAAAGCTGTCTTTTCAGGAGCGGGATATGCAAAGCATATATTAACAACGATTTTTTATATTGCTATTGGATTAGGTATTTTTCGATTCCTATTTTTAATTTATTTTGCATACAAGCAGAAAAAGACAGTAAGCGCCCGCTTATTTACTAATTCTTCTTATCAACCTTTCGTTACTGTTGTCATAGCAGCATATAATGAAGAAAAGGTGATAGCTAAGACGATTCGCTCCATTTTGGATAGTGATTATAGAGAGTTTGAAGTTATTGTTGTGGATGACGGATCGAAAGATGGTACGTCAAAAGTAATGGAAGAAACATTTTATAAGCATCCTAAAGTTCGTTTAATTCAGAAAGAAAATGGCGGGAAATCATCGGCAATGAATTTAGGGTTTCAGCAATCACGAGGAGAAATCATTGTTACGTTAGATGCGGATACTATTATTGCACAAGATGCTATTTCTTTAATGATTAGACACTTTGAAGATCATAATGTAGCGGCAGTTTCAGGGAATGTTAAAGTTGGGAATAGACGGAATTTATTGACTACTTGGCAACATGTTGAGTATATTACAGGATTTAACTTAGAACGTAGAGCTTTTGAGGAGTTAAATTGTATTACAGTTGTTCCTGGAGCGATTGGAGCATGGCGTAAAAAGAATGTAGTTGAATCTGGTTATTTAAGCGAAGACACATTGGCAGAAGATACGGATCTTACTATTACATTTTTACGTCAAGGACATAGAATTGTATATGAAGAAAAAGCATATGCTTTTACGGAGTCACCTGAAGATGTGAAAAGTCTCATTAAACAACGATATCGTTGGTCATACGGTACACTCCAATGTCTTTGGAAACATCGAAAAGCGCTGTTTCATTCCAAACATAAAGCATTAGGATTTATTGCATTGCCCAATATGTGGTTATTCCAATATGTTCTGCAATTTATTGCACCTTTAGCAGATATATTAATGATTATGGGGCTTTTTGGTAGCAATCCGCTAAAAGTATTAGGATTTTATCTTGTATTCTTTGTCATAGATCTTCTCGCTTCACTATTTGCATTTAAATTAGAGAAAGAGAATCCAAAACCATTAGCATGGTTAATTTTACAACGCTTTATTTATCGTCAATTTATGACGTATGTTGTCATTAAATCTATATTCTCATCGATTCGAGGAGTAGCAGTAGGGTGGAATAAACTAAAGAGAATGGGGAGTGTTAAACATTCCACGGAACATAAGGAGGCATCATAAGAGAGCAGATTATCTGCTCTCTTTTTCATTGATTTTAGCTAGTTGAATATAGAGTAGTAACATAAAACCTTCTGCTTCCATAACGAAATTTCTATTCATTACTGATAGTGAAACGTTATGTTAAGACACTCCTTTGTTTTCGGGGTAAAGTTTTTTTATATTTTTTTAAAATGACGGACACAAAAACATATATGCTTACGAATTATATATATGGATATCATTAATATTTATATAAAAGGGGAGAAAGAAACATGAAAGAAAAAAAAGAAATGTATGTAGAAATCGCTGAAGTATTAAAGGTATTGGCACATCCTGTCCGTTTATCCTTAGTAAAAATAATGCTTGCAAAAGGCGCTACAAATGTAACAACAATGTATGGGAATCTACAAATGCCCCAAAGTACAATTAGTCAACATTTATCCAAACTAAAGGCTGCTAAAATCGTAACAGGTACTCGAAAAGGATTAGAAATTTATTATGAGGTAACGGACAATCGTACAAAATCAATATTGGCATGTTTAGTATAAATGATGACTTGCTAGACTTCGCAGTAACAAATTATATAACTATCCATAACACTATTTATTTAAATGATATAGGCATCCTGTTGGACAATTTTTTTGCTACTCTTAACGTGAAGCTAGCAAGTAGCAAAATGAAACGATTTCAAAATGAAAAACGCTATTCTTTTCTATGATTTTACAGAGAGAATAGCGTTTTTTACTTTTAAGGAGTATCTTTTTAATTAGCTTGATAGTGATATGGTATTATCTCTAAAATACAAAAATATTGATTTTACTTTCATTCTTTCTCATAATTTTGAGCTCAAAAGTTCGACTATCTCATCGTATCCAAGGCGTTCGGCTGTTTCGATGGGGGTTTCTTTTAATTTTTCATTCTTTGGCATACTGTATAATGTTGCTTTCTCATGCAAGTTCGGTTGATGTTGTAGTAACACTCGAACTACTTCAATAAAGCCTCGTTCACATGCACTATGTAACGGTGTGATTTTTCCTTGTCCTGTACTATGGATATTAGCTCCATTTTCTAACAACAGCGCTGCCATCTCTGGTTTATTGCGGCCGCAAGCAAGGCTTAATGCACCCCTTTTGTATTCTTCTAGTAATTCCATATCAATACCGTTGTCTATTAAAACCTTTGTTGCTTCAAGATTGTTATCCTCCACTGCGTAGTGGAGAGCTGAACGTTTCCTGTTTGTCACCGCATTTATATTTGTAATACGCTCTAAAATATATTGAACAATTTCTTGATTACCAGAACTACTAATTAAATGAAGAGGATTGACTTTTCCGACCATGATATCATTTGCATTTTCACCTTTAGAAATTAAATATTTAATAATTTCTACGTTACCTTTTCCGCATGCTAGGGCAAAAGGTGTTTCTCCATGATATTTAATTTTCAAATCTGCTCCTGCTTCTACTAGTAATGTAACAATCTCAATATTGCCATTTAGACAAGCAATGTGAAGTGGCGTTTTTCTATCAGGTCCTTTTTTATTTAATGTAGATAATTTAATGTTTACTAACTTTTCTTTAACTGTTTCTATGTCATTTCTCATACACGCGTAGTTTAACGTTTTCTTAAAACTTTCTGCTTTAATAGCGCTTTGTAGTTGTGATTTACCAAAATCAGAGGTTGGTTCAATATGATAATGGCTGTATGCAAGTAAAAGTAGTGCAGAACTGCACTCTAAAGTAGGATTTAAATCGTCATAATAATCAACTTCATATAAACCATTTGTTTTGACAGTTAAAACAAATGCAGTCCAGTTCGATTCCCCGGTATGACGTACTCTTTGAATATTGTCCATAATTTCATTAGATGGAAGTCCTTCTGAGCCATGTTCAAATACTTTCATAGATTCATAATGAAAGTAACTATACGTCGTGACGACCCCATTGTAAAATGCAAATAACATCGATTTCTCAGCTGCCTTGGGTATATGCTTTAACACGATTTCGACAAGTGTTGCTATATATTGATTCTTCAATGATTTCACCTCTATTAATATTTGAACTGGTAACGTTATAATTATTTGGAATCTCTAACATACTAATAATCTTAAGCAGCACTTTACGTAATTTTTAAAGAATATTTGATTTTTACATATATTATAACATTTCATCTTAGTTTGTTGGTAAAAGGCTTTCATGTTCATTAAGTTATCTGTTCTTTATGTACAAAGTTTATGAAAACTCAATTGACAGCAATAAAATTTATTAAGTTGATAATTATGAAGAGTAACAAATGACATAGGCAGTGGAACCCATATTTTTGGATAGAGGGCATTCTGTATTTTTGATATATTAATAGTCAGGGAACACAAATAAGGGGTGGAAATATAGAAATGGAATTATTTGATTACTATAAGAGAAAAGGGAAGTTTAAACTGTTAATTGGAACGGGTATTTTTATTCTTGCGTTATGCGCTGTATATGACGATTGGGGACATGTTAATTGGGGGCAGATTATCTTTTTTGTTATCGCTTCTTCTATCTTTTTTGGAATTGGATTTTGGCAGTTAAGAAAAGGGAAGCTGATACAAAAGAATACTATAAAAAGTAATGCAACATTTTGGGATGTTGATACTTTTGTCGTATTAGAATTACCTAAACGAAACAAGCAATTTGGTTTATATCATCCTGATGGTGGATATATTGCAGGAACAAAGATAGTTTCATCTAATATTCTTTTTTCAGTGATACCTTTTTTACATAATAAAGATGTTTATGGATTAGAAACAAGTAGCGGGGAAATTATAGCATATTTTCATACTGAAGTGGACGGATATGATTGGGTAACTTATGATTCGAATTATAACCAGATTGGTATGTTTAAAGAAAAAATGATACAAGGATTTACTATGATACGTGGTACTTTGATGACTGATAAAGCTACAAAATTGTCAGATGTAGAAGTTGAGTTTGATTTTATTCAAAGCACTCTCCGTACAATAGAAGGACGTACATTAGCAATCGGTAAACAAGGATATATGCCTATAGAATGGAGTGAAAGGTTTATGGGTTTAAATGTACCTACTATTACATTAGGTTCTAATGTGTCTAATAATGAAAAAATTCTTGGTTTAGGGGTGCTCCTTTATAGCTTACGTACAATTGAGATTAGAAAAAATAGAGCGAGCGTTTAATAAGGGAAATGTAGTAAGTATATACGAAACTTTATAAAATTTCATTTTCCTAATTAAATCTTCTTGGATTGATAGATGGTGGGTACGTCCCATGTCCATTAACTTAAGAAAACAAGTTACCCAAAAAAAACGATAAAAATACAAAATTACCATTTTTGGGGGACTTTTCAACCTTAGGTTAATCACATGTTACGGTACCCTATTATGAAATTTTAGAAAAATTCTTGACATAGAAGATTGAACAAAATTGATAGTGTTCTTTTAGTCATTTAATCTTTTCATCTGATGATCTTTTCCCCATTCAAATAGTTCATTCATAATATGCATTAAAGATTTTCCGTGTTCACTTAGTGTGTACTCAACCTTTGGTGGTACTTCTTGATATACGGTACGATGGATAATCCCATCAGCTTCAAGTTGCCGAAGTTGCTGTGTAAGAACCTTTTGTGTAAGGTTTGGAATTTCTCGTTTAATTTCATTTGTTCGCATTTTTCCATCCATCAAAACACATAAAATATAAACTTTCCATTTTCCGCCGATTACATCGAGTGTCGTTGCAATTGGGCAGTCATCATTTTGATTCATAAAACACCTCCAAAGGTACCTCAAGGTTCCTATAGTACCTGAAAGTACGTACTTTTCAATTATATGTGACTCATCCATACTAATACTAAAGGGTTTGAATTATTTATAAGGGGGAAGAAAATATATGAAAACACTTGTAATTGTAGCACATCCTGATATTGAAAAGTCTCGAATTAATAAAAGATGGGTAGAAGAACTTGAGAAACATTCTGATGAAATTACGGTGCATGAACTATATAAAGCGGCACCAAATTGGGAGTTTAATGTTGAAGAGGAACAAAAGCTATTAGTAGAACACGACCGATATATATTTCAATTTCCATTCTACTGGTACAGCTCACCACCACTATTAAAAAAATGGTTTGACGATGTATTAACATATGGATTTGCTTACGGATCTAAAGGGGATAAAGTGAAGGGAAAAGAGTTTGGTGTAGCTATTTCTATAGGTGGATTAGAAACAGACTATGAAAATAGCGGGATCACAATGGCTGAGTTGACGAAACCATTTCACGCTACAAGCTTATACACGGGAATGGAATTTATACCTTCGTTTTATTTATATGGTGCAGAATATAAGCTAAGTGATGAAGAGATTAATAATAGTGCGCCTGAGTATGTGCAATATGTGATGAATAAGAAGTATTCTAATATATAAGGAGAAATAGCCATTTACTTGATAAGTAGATGGCTATTTTTAAATCCCGCTATTTGTGGACAGCAGGACTCCTACCTCAAAAGTCAGCGAATACGAGGGAGTTAGGTGAGATTTGGGCTGCCTGCAAAAGCCCGATTGGTGAGGGCTGATTAAAGTTTCACTTTATTCGTTTTAAATTCACTAAGTGTAATCTTTAGTAAATTAATAGTTAATCTGATAAAATAAAAACCCTAACATATATAAAGGGGAGTTTTACTTGAGAACGATGCGACAATTATTACAAAAGAGAGCAATGCAATCACCAAATTTGGAAGCGCTTGTAGGCGGAGAGAAAAGATATTCATTTCAGCAGTATAATGAACGAGTAAATCAGTTTGCGCATTATTTGTTACATAACGGTGTGCAAAGAGGGGATCGTATAGGAATCTTATGCAAAAATAATCACCCGTTTCCAAGCGTTATGATGGCAAGCTTAAAAATTGGAGCGATATTTATCCCGCTAAATCATCAGCTTACTGTTTATGAGCTGGAAATAATTGTAAAAGAAGCAAAATTAAAAGTGCTAGTTATTGATGAAGAGTTTAGTGAAGTTTTATTAAAGGTTGATGCTGTTAAAGAAATTCCTTATGTAATTGAAACGACAAAAGAAGGCTTTGGTTCATTTGAATTAAAATTACAAGAACAGCCAATTACAGAGCCGACCGTAGACGTTCATGAAGATGATGATGCAATTTACTTATTTACTTCAGGAACGACTGGACAGGCAAAAGCATGTGTAATTGGTCATAAAAACTTACATCACTATTTTACTGAGATTGCGGGGCAAAGAGAAATTCCAGCAGGTGAACGCTTTTTATCCGTGCATCCATTGTTTCATATGAGTGGCGTGCTTTCTATTTTAAATTGCATTTATCATGGTGTTACGATGATTTTCTTAGCTGATTCGAATCCTACTCTTATTTGGGATAAGATTGAAGAAGAGAAAATTACTACGATGCTTGCATTCCCGGCTGTTTATAGCTACATGCTTGATGAACTAAATAAAAAAGAACGTAATATTTCAACCTTTAAAGTAGCACAAAGCGGTGGAACAAAAGTGCCAGAAACGCTCATTCAAAAATATTTGGAAATAGGAATCTATATGGTGCAAGGCTATGGTAGTACAGAAGGTTGGGTTGTAACTTCATGGCATCCAATGATGGGAAATGAAAAGATGTCTTCTGTAGGGAAAACACTAAAACATGTAGAGTTAAAAATTGTTCACCCAGAAACAGGACATGAACTAACAACAAATGAAGTTGGAGAGATTCACGTAAGAAGCCCGTACATGTTTAAAGGATATTGGAATAATGAAATGGCGACGAAAAAGGTAGTAAAAGATAATTGGTTTAACATGGGTGATGCTGGCATGATAGATGATGATGGATTCCTACATATTATGGGAAGATATAAAGATGTTATCGTACGCGGTGGTGACAACGTATATCCAGATCAAGTAGAAGATGTTATTCATGAAATCAATGGTGTTTTAGAAGTTGCAGTAGTTGGAGTTCTGGATGACTTTTGGGGGGAGATTCCAAGAGCTTATCTTGTAAAGGATAGCGAAACAGCATTAACAGAAGAAAATATTATTCAGTATTGTAAGGAGAAATTAGCAAGTTATAAAATACCAGAAGTTGTATTCGTAGAAGAGTTACCGAAAAACGCTTTAGGGAAAGTGTTGAAGAGAGAATTAAGAGAAAATGTACTTGTAAAATAAAAAACTATTAGATGATGAGGAATCCAGTTATGTACAACGCATAACTGGATTTTTTGTTTATGGTTCTGTTAGTAGATATTATAAATATTTAAAATTTTTTTGTGTTTTTTGGTGTAATATTGAAAATAAAGGGAGCTAACTAATTTCAGTACAAGGGGGAGAAAATATGGCTATAAAATTAGAATCTGAGCATTTATGTATAGAACCTTTTACCAATGATGATGTATTTAGAATTAAAGAATTGGCTAATGACAAGGAATTAGCCAATATTCTTGGGCTTCCACACCCATATAAATTGGAGTTCGCGCAAAATTGGGTTGATATGCAACCAGAACTTATAAAGCAAGGAATCGAATATCCCTTAGGAATCGTTTCTAAAGAATCAAGAGAAATTGTAGGTACAATTACACTAAGAATTGACAAGGGTAACAATAGAGGTGAGCTTGGTTATTGGATTGGTAAGAATTATTGGGGTAAAGGTTTTGCAACCGAGGCTGTAAACAGAATGATTCAATTTGGCTTTATCGAATTAGGTCTAAACAAAATTTGGGCATCTGCCATTTCCAGAAATAGATCGTCGATTAAAGTGTTAGAGAAGTCGGGTTTACGTAAAGAAGGCACATTGAGACAAAATAGACTTTTATTAAATACATATGAAGATGTTGATGTTTATGGAATATTAAAGACAGAATACAACGTTTTAAATCACAGATAAGTATGGTAGTGTGATGACAAAAGGAAACCTTTCAGAACCGGGTTTCCTTTTTGTATTTCTCAAAAATCAACATTCTAGTTTAACAGAGCCTTGTTTATCAAAAACATAATAATTTACTAGATTTTGTATTTTGTGTAAGATAATAAAGAATATTCAAATATTAATCAAGGGAAGAGATGTAAATGAAGATGCCGCTATTACAGGTAGAGACAGAGAGACTCCTGATCCGTCCGTTTCAAAATGATGATTATGAAAGTTGGTTAGATGGATTTAATAAGAGGTTACCATCGCAGTATAAATATGACGATGGTTATCAAGTTATGGCATCATCAACAAAAGAATGGTTCACGGAATGGATAAGAGGCTTTGATGAAGCAGCACATCGAGATGAGATGTATGTATTAGGTATTTTTCGTAAAGAAGACGGAGCTAATATTGGTAAGCTAGAGCTTATAAAAATTTCACGTATGGACTATCAGTGGGCGATGATGGGATATTCCATACATAATCAATATTGGAAAAATGGATATGGCATGGAAAGTGTGAAAGCTGCGATCTCGTTATTTTTTAATCGTCTTCATTTTCATAGAATCGAGTTACATATACGTGTTGATAATGAGCCATCTGTTCGTCTTGCGGAAAGAGCAGGTTTTTCTTTTGAATGCAAGAGAGAGGCGTTTTCTTTGGAGAAGGATAAGTGGGGGGATTTTCTTATTTGTTTTAAAAATAAGGAGATGGATATATGAGGGTTCTAATTACAGGTGGAAATCGCGGGTTAGGGTTACAGTTAGTAAAAGTATTTCATGAAAATGGGCATATTGTTTATCCGTTAGTTAGAACTAAGGTTGCGGTAACGCAATTGAAGCAAATGTTTAGTTGTAGATGTTTTCCTATATTGGCAGACTTATCGGCTGATGAGAGTACGGAGCAAATTAAGAAACAGCTTGAGGAATATACAGAGTATATTGATCTAGTTATAAATAACGCTGGAATTACTGGAAAGGAGACTGAGGTTTTACATACGAATTCAGAAGAATTAACGGACGTATTTAATATTCATTGTTTAGGTGTAATTCGAGCTGTAAAAGGTACATATGTGGCTTTAGCTAAATCGGATTATCCGAGAATCATAAATGTGTCCTCTCGATTAGGTTCATTGCATAAAATGGCGAACAAAGAGTTTCCACAAGGACAGTTTTCGTATTCTTATCGAATTGCTAAAGCTGCACAAAATATGTTAACACTCTGCTTACAACAAGAGTTTGAGGATAAAGGAATTCGTGTAACTGCCATTCACCCTGGAAAATTAAAGACTGACATTGGTGCTTTTGATGCGAATATGACTTCGGCTGAAGGGGCAAAAAATATATATGATTGGGTAATAGGTTCAAATGAGGATGTTTCAGGGAAGTTTATTGAGCCAGGTGTGGGTGAATTAAAGTGGTGATATACGATCTTACAATCATTCAGAATCTATTTGGTCCCTCTAAAAAATTATTAAATGGCTTACCAAATGCAGTGACAATTGAAGAAATAGAAGAGGATGTTCTTTATGATGTACAAACTTATACAGAGAAGATATGTAGATTTGAAGAGGTTTGTTTTAACTGGGAGTTAAAAAGAGCGAGTATTGTATTAAACAAAAGGTTTAATGGTTATAACTCAAGTGCGAGAGTGTTACTTGATGCAGGTTTTTCTTTGCACGCAGCAAAAATAGAAGTGTGTAGAGGGTTAAACAATGTAGAGGCGCTTGAAAAACAATATACATATTGTTCAATAGAAGAAACATTATCAGAAAAAGAATTTAAATACATTTGGAAGCAATGTATGTTGAATTCAGGAAATCAAACTTCAATTTTAACTATCGATGAGCATTTTTATTCAGTGCAAACAGAGTTAGGTAAGGGCTGGGAAAAGTCATGTATTGTTTTTTATGATAAAAATGAGCCAATTGGTATGTCCATACCGCATATAGAATCTGGAACAGAAAGTGAAGGACGGTTATTTTATTTTGGGGTAATGCCTTATTGTCGCGGGAAAGGAATTGCTTCCCAACTACATCTTCAATCTCTACATATGTTAAAGGAAATGGGTGCTACTTATTATATTGGGAGCACACATACCTCGAATGAAAAGATGCAGAGGATATTTTGGAGAAATAATTGTTTGTTGAAAACGGAGATAGAGCTTTATTATAAAATTTTTAATGAGGGTTAGAAAAAGCCCGGCATATAACCGGGACTTCTCCTTATCTATTCAACACTTCAATATATGAAGCATTTCCCGTTGTTCTTAAAGCGGAGCGAAAATTATTATTTTCTAAAGTCTCAGCAACTTGTTTTAATTGCTGCGCATCATCGTGGTGAATAAGTAAACTGTCTGCGCCACTTTCTTCTATATGAATGTGTTCGACATTTCCAATCGCATCATGTACAGCTTTTAAAAATTCAGGTTTCATATTGTCCTCCTATATGTATGTAACGTTGTTATTTAGTATTTCCTTATTTATGAAATATAAAAGTAAATGAAAGGAGAAATGAAAATGAATATAACGCAGTTTAACGAACATATAAAATCGCTATTTGGAGAGCATCTTCATAAATACGGCGATGATGAATATGGTTATACTCATATAAGTAAAGAGGAGTTTCATAAAATCGGTTACACAACAAATTTGACACTAGAGACGATTGAGGAAGCGTATAAAAATGGAGTCGATATGATAGTTACACATCATGCTCCTTGGAGTTTTTTGTTTGGCATGGAAGAGGCTTGTATTGAGAAATTAAAACAATATGAAATGAATCATTTTTGGATTCATTTGCCGTTAGATTTTGTTGAATTTGGTACGTGTACGTCATTATTTAAGGAAATGGGGATAGATACAATTCTAGAATACTCTACGTATGAGGAAGAGGAATTACCTGGAATAGGAGAATTTGAAGAAGCGATTGCATTTTCAAACTTGGTTGAAAAACTTGAAGAAAGAATGGAAGAGAAAGTGAAGAGCTGGAGGAATCACGATAAACCAATAAAACGGATTGCGATTTTAACCGGTGCAGGTAACAATACAAATTTGATTGAGCGAGCATTAGAAAAAGGTTGTGATACGTATATAACAGGAGAAAAAACATTATATACAGTGCAACATGCAAAATTTAAAGGTATCAACTTAATAGTAGGTAGCCACACATTTACAGAAGTGTTTGGTGTAGAAAGTTTGGCTCGTAAATTACAAGAGAGAGATCGTGCAATAGAAATTACTAGATTAAATGAAGATCATTTGGAATAAAGAAATCGCATCGCAATATCATAAATGGAATGAATTATATGATGAAGTAATGAAAGTGTCATTTGTTATATTAAGATGGTTGGGAGGAATCCCCTTATGTCTGTCAAATAATAGTAAAGTTTCCTTTTGAATTAAGGGAATATTCAGAGTGTAAGGGTGAGGGAATGGACATTTCAATAATCGCTGCACAACTAGTTAAAGAGAAGGTTATTTTACATTATCCAAAAAACATGAAAGGTTTGAACGGGGGAACGACAAGTACGATATATTTGTTGGATGAACAATACGTTGTAAAACTGAATGAATCGGATGTAATACGTGAAGAAGCTTATTTTCTTCAGTTTTATAAAAAGAATGATGCGTTTCCAAAGCTTTTATATAAGGATCCGTTAAGTCGATATATTGTTTATTCATTTCTTGAGGGGACTACTTCGTGCAAATCTGGCCATAAACGAAGTATACTGTGCAAACTTGTAAAGGATGTTATCAATAAGTATGAAAAAGTTCCAAAGGTGAGTGGCTGGGGATGGAAGGACAGTACGGTTCAATCTTGGAATGAATTTTTAACAGTAACTGTGATGGAAGCTCACGAAAATGTAAAGTCGTACATAAGTGATGAAGAATGTAGACTTGTTTTTAAGTTAGCAAATAGTCCGAATAGAGGGGCTGGAATAGATGAGCCATTTTTATTACAGGGCGATTTCGGATTCCATAATTTTATAGTTCAAGAGAATAGGTTACATGGAGTAATTGATCCTTTACCAGTATTAGGAGATCCTATATACGATTTAATTTACGCGTTTTGTTCAACTCCGGAAGATTTAACGAAAGAAGCAATTGATTATGTGATGAAACAAAGTGTATTTCATAGAGAAGACCGTAATTTATATGAAGAAATGGTCATAGGTTTATATTTGCGGATAGATACGTGTTTAAGACACCACCCGAAAGATTTAGAAGATTATTTAGCAGCTTGGCGTTATTGGATGGGCGAGGTTGAGACTACTTTATAGCACAAATATTTTTGGGGAGATGGTGAGATGAATATTGCAGAAGCGAAAAAGGATTTAGCAATCAAAACGAAGAGAGGATTACCGATTATATTAGCTGGTGTTTTATTTTGGATGGTTATGAGTATAACGGGCTTTGTTCTTTCTGAAAAACAAGTGGTGTGGGTATATTTAATCGGTATGGGATGTGTGTTTCCTTTCGGCTTAATGATAGCTGCTATATTGAAAATTGATATGTTTGCGAAAGGAAATCCGTTAGGGATTTTGGCAGGATTAATTGGTGGGATAAATGTATTGAATATTCCGCTTGTATTACTTGCCTATTTTCAATTTCCAGAATGGTTACCTTTTGTAGTAGCAATGTTAATAGGTGTTCATTTTATCCCGTACGTATGGATTTATGAAAGCAAAAGTTATGGTCTATTGTCAGTAGGGACTGTATTCGTGACGTCAGTTTGCGGGATTCTGTTTGCAGAAAAAGGATTTACGGTGATTCCATTGTCGGTTACAGCTGTTTATTTACTTACTTATATAAGTTTATTAATTGAAAATAAAAAAGCAGATCAGTATCAACAAAAATCAGCTTAATAAAAATATAGGGATAGGGGGAATTATGATGAAAAATTTCGTTTGTACAACGTGTGGTGTGCAGTATGCAGCGAGTGTAGAGGAACCGGTGAGTTGTCATATTTGTGATGAAGAAAGGCAATATGTGAATCCGAAAGGGCAGTCTTGGACGACTTTAGAAAACTTGCAAATAAGTGATACATATAAAAATGAAATAATCGAAGAAGAAAACGGGCTTTATAGTATTACGACCAAACCAGGGTTTGCGATCGGTCAAACAGCATTTGTAGTGAAAATAGAATCATATCGATTACTATGGGACTGCATTACTTATTTAGATGAAATGACAATTGCGAAAATAAAAGAGCTTGGCGGATTAGATGCAATTGCATTGTCTCATCCGCATTATTATTCAACGCAAGTAGAATGGGCAGAGACATTTGATGTACCAATTTATATACACGAAGATGATAAAGAGTGGGTGATGCGCCCGAGTAGTCGTATTATTTATTGGTCTGGTGAGTCTTTACAATTAGCTGATGGATTGGTCATTCATCGTTTAGGAGGTCATTTTAAAGGTGGATCTGTCTTACATTGGGAAGAAGGTAATGATGGAAAAGGAATTTTGTTAACAGGTGATATTATTCAAGTTGTAGCGGATGAGCGATGGGTAAGTTTTATGTACAGCTATCCAAACTTAATTCCATTACCAGCGAGAAAAGTGGAAGAAATGGTGAATCGAGTGAAGCCGTTACAGTTTAATCGTTTATACAACGCTTTTCATCGCGTAGTAAAAGAGAATGCAAATGAGGCAGTGGAACGTTCTGCTGAAAGATATATTAAGGCGGTAGAAGGAAAGTTATTTCATACGTAAAAGGAGAGCAAGTCTAATGAAAACGTTAGTATGCTTCGGTGATAGTATTACAGCTGATGATGTATTTTTTGATGGTACACCTAGATTAACACCAAGGTTACAAAGGATATTCTCAAATTGGGAAGTGGTGAATGCAGGTGTTCCAGGTGATAATACATCCGATGCGTTAAATAGGATTGAAGAAGATGTATTATCACATAAACCAGATTTCGTAACAGTTTTTCTTGGCACGAATGATGCAGTTTCTTTTTCACAAGGGTCATTACAAGCATACAAAGAAAATTTAGAGAAGATTGTGAACCATATTTCGTCAGGTAAAGTACTGCTTATTAGTCCTGCACCAGTTGATGAAGAAAGACAGCATAATAGAACAAATAAAGTGCTCGGTCAGTATGCAGACGTGGTAGAGGAAGTGGCGAAAGGAACAGGAAGCTATTTTCTAAATTTGTATGCTGAAATGATTCAAGAACGGAATTATAAAACATTTGTAGAAAATGATGAAAGAGATGGGCTACACTTTGGACCAGAAGGGTATGAGTATGTAGCGAAGTTGATTGGTGAAAAGTTAAAAGGGATTTTATAAAAAAGCAAAGCGATATCGCTTTGCTTTTCATTGTTTTTAGTAGTCAATCTAGAAATGCTTGCTGCAATGCTTTCAGTCCATCGCTGTAGATGCTATGAAACAGATTTATTGCCTCTTCATCACTAACCTCTACAGGGGTGAAAGTGCCAGACCACTCTACTAACGATGTGTTACTTTCAGTACCTTCTTTCACCTGGATTGTAGATAGATAATTAGTGACTGGGAATGGTGCATTCATGATTGAATACGTGTAGTAGCGTTCTTTCTCATTGAATACTTCTAAGCGTTCTATAATCGTATCACCATCTGGATTAGCTAGGTGACGTACACGACCGCCTTCAGTTAATTTACTGCTAGGTATATAAGGTAACCAGTCTGGAAGGGAGTTGAAACCTCCGATTAATTGCCATACTTGTTCAAGGGAACCGAAAATTGTCATAGATGTAGTAGTATGTGCCATATTTATTATGCTCCTTTTTAACTCGCTATTTGCGGGGAAATAATCAGTGGGGGATGCTCCCACTGATTAAAGTTTCATTTTATTTCACGTTGATTGGTAGTGGTGCATTAGGTGCTACTAGTTTTTGTTCGCGCATTTCTTCCCAGAATGCTGCTGGAATTACTGTGTTTAATGCATTTTGGTCTTCTGCAATTCGTTCCGGTTTACTTGCACCAGGAACAACGGCAGCAACCGCTGAGTTAGCCAATGAAAACTGTAAAGCAGCAGCTTTAATGCTGATTTCATGACGATTTGCAAGAGCTTTGATTTTCTCAACTTTTGCAATAATTTCTGGTGATGCTTTTTGATATTCGAAGTGAGCACCTCCAGCAAGAATACCTGAGCTGTATGGGCCACCAACAACAATATCCATATTATACTTAACAGCTGCAGGCATTACTCGTTGCAAGGCACGCCCGTGGTCTAATAGTGAATAACGACCAGCTAACAAGGAGATATTTGGCTTCGCTTCTTCCAAATCAAGCATAAGTTCAATTGATTCTACTTTGTTTACTCCAAGTCCCCAACCTTTAATGACTCCTTCTTCACGTAAACGTGTTAGCGCACGGAATGCCCCTGTACGAGCCGTTTCAAATTGTGAAATCCACTCGTCGCCATAAAAGTCTTGTGCTAAATCATGAATGAAAACAAAGTCTAGACGATCTGTTTTTAAACGTTTCAAACTTTGCTCAATAGAACGAAGTGTTGCATCTGCGCTATAATCATTGATCATTTTATTTTTGCGACCAAATTCGAAAAGTCCGCCTTTTTCACCTAAATCACGTGCAGATGGATCTTCTAGCTCATCCGAAATAGTTCGACCCACTTTCGTGCTTAAAAAGTAATCATCACGATTTCTTTTTGATAGTGCTTCACCAAGACGGATTTCCGCTAATCCAGATCCATAAAGTGGAGCTGTATCAAAGTAACGAACGCCATTCTCCCAAGCAGCATCCACTGTAGCGATTGCTTCTTCTTCTGGGATATTACGGTACATATTCCCTAGTGGAGCTGTACCAAAACCGATTTTTTCTTTTAGTAATTTACTCATTATAGATATCCTCCTAAAATGTATTTAAAAATTAATTAATCATTGTGAATGGATGTGAAAATTAAAACATGCCATTTCATCGTCCGGCAAAATGCATGATAAAAGTATTGAAACAGTTAAAAAAGTAAGTACTTTAAAGTACGATGGATACCTAAAAGATAACATAGGTAATATTTACTACTGAATTACTTATGCAACTCTTACAAATGCTATTAGGAAATGTATTTTACATAATGAAAAGTACGTACTTTAAAGTGCTATAGATACTTAAAAGTAATATTAAAATATTTTAGCTTATTTGTTTTATAAAATTATTAAAGGGGTTTTTACATGAAGACACACACTATTCCTGTGGAGGAAACTTTAGAAATTATTCGTGGAAAGTAGTTATTCTTTGTCATTTAAAGAAAGACAAATAGAGAACGTGCGAATTAAAAAAATTAATGTTTGGTATTACACAAAAATAGTAAAAAGTCAGGATGAAAATCGAAATGATTTTTATCCTGACTTTTTACTTAATATATAATTTCAAAAGTAAAACTATATACTTTTTATCATAAAAATATATAATAAATATAGAAACGAAAATTTATGAGCAAGGAAGTTGAAGAACATGACATTAACAATGGGCTTTATCGGATTTGGGAAATCAGCTAACCGTTATCACTTACCTTATGTAAACACACGTAAAAATATAAAATTAAAAACAATTTTTGTACGCCAAATTAATGAAGAATTAGCGGCTCCATATGAGGTAAAAGGTGTTTATTTCACTACTGATTTGGACCAATTGTTGAATGACAAAGAAATTCAAGTAGTGACGATCTGTACGCCAGCACATACGCACTACGAATTGGCAAAAAAAGTTATACTTGCTGGGAAATCAGTTATCGTTGAAAAACCATTTTGCGATACAGTTGAACATGCGAAAGAATTATTAACTTTAGGACGAGAGAAAGGTGTAGTAGTTATGCCTTATCAAAACCGTCGTTTTGATGGTGATTTCTTAGCTGTGAAGCAAGTTGTGGAACAAGGATTCCTCGGTGATATTGTTGAGGTCGAATCACATATTGATTATTTCCGTCCTGGTTCAATCACTCACGAAGGTCTAAAAGAAGAAGGTTCATTTTACAGTTTAGGTATTCATACGATGGACCGTATGATTTCACTATTCGGCCGTCCGGATACGGTGACATACGATATTCGTAATAATGAAGTGGAAGGTGCGGTTGATAATTATTTCGATGTTGGTCTACATTACGGCAATCAGCTGAAAATTAAATTGAAAACAAACCATGTTGTAGCGAAAGATTATCCACGCTTTATCGTTCATGGAACAAATGGTTCATTTATTAAATACGGTGAAGATCAGCAGGAAAATGATCTGAAAGCGGGTATTATGCCTGAGAGTGCAGGATTTGGTGAAGATTCGCCGATGTACTATGGAATTGCTAAATATCGTAACGCAAACGGTGATTGGATTGAAAAACAAATTAAAACGCCGCTTGGTGATTACGGTCGTTTCTATGATGCAGCGTATGAAACAATCGTAAATGGTGCACCAAAACTTGTGAAAGACGAAGAAGCAGTAACGAATATTGAAATCTTGGAAAACGGATTTGCTGCTCCATCACCTTCTGTTTACAAACTTGAGGCTTTACATTTGAATGAATAGAAGAGGGAATACAGTATAAAGGAGGTATGGAAATGGCAAGTGGATCAACACAAGTAAAATACCTCGGCATTTACCAAAAAATTAAACAGCAAATTTTAGACAGCGAATATAAAATTAACGAAAAAATCCCGAGTAGCCCCGTCCTTGCTGAAGAATTTAGCGTTTCAGCACTTACTATTAAAAAAGCGCTGGATTTGTTAGTCAGAGATGGCTACATCATCCGCAGGCGTGGAAGTGGAACCGTGGTTCAAGATTGGCGTCAACAGGAAAAGGCACGAATGATTCAAACTTTAACAGGTACGAAAGCTGTTTACGGCAGTGAGGTAGAAAGTAAAATTATCGAGTTTACGATTGTCGGTGCCGATGAAATTGTTGCTGAAAAATTGGGAGTTTTAATCGGTGATTTCGTCTATAAAATCATCCGCCTTCGAATCATCCACGGCATTCCGACGATTATGGAGCATACGTGGATGCCGATTTCGGTCATCCCAGGTGTTGAAGCTTCCGTTTTAGAGGAATCGATATACTCACACATTCAAAATAAACTTGGTCTTGAAGTAGGGACATCCGTTGTCAGGGTTAAAGGAGTTCGACCAGATGATCGAGAAAAGCAGTTTATGAACTTAACAAATCAAGATTTCCTAATGAGAGTTGAACAAGTGGCCTACTTAACGGATGGACGCACATTCGAGTACTCTTATGCCGATCATCTACCAGAAACCTTTGAATTTGAAACAGTTATTACCGCAAAAAGTTATAAAGAGACATAAAAAAGGTTGAGGCAAGTAGTGTTTCAACCTTTTTTTATGTCTTCGATAGAATTTACACAAATAGAGGAATAGGTATCCCGCTATTTGAGGGCAGTGAGACTCCCACCTCAAAATTCAGCGAAAGCAAAGAGGTTAGGTGGGAGTCTCACTGCCCATAAAAGCCCGATTGGTGAAGGCTAATAATCAGTGGGGGGTGAACACCCCCCACTGATTAAAGTTTCACTTTATTATTCATCAGCTGTAATAAGCATGGATGTGTTCCCGTTTTTTTCAAGATGACCTTCTCCCCAAGCGCAGAGGGAATCGAGTATGGCTCCTAAAGATGAACCGTAATCTGTTAAAGAATACTCTACTTTCGGTGGTACTTGATCATATACTTTTCTTTGGATTACATCGTCTTCTTCCAGTTCACGTAATTGCTGTGTTAACATTTTTTGTGTAATACCAGGCATTAAACGTTTTAATTCACTCGTTCTTTTTGTTCCTTTTTTTAAATGACAAAGGATAACAACTTTCCACTTTCCACCAATAACTTCTAAAGTCGCTTCTACAGGAATATTATATGTTTTCATAAAAAAACTCCTTTGATGAATTTAGATGACAGTTTTGGGCCTACATACGTTTGAATACTAAAATTATTTCTTTTTAGTGCCTATAACACTTTAAAGTGCGTACTATTTATTGTGCTAAATATCGTTCATAATAACCAATGTAAGAGAGGAGTAAACAGAACATGACTAGAAAGTTTATATGTTACTTTTTAGTACCTATAATACTTTAAAGTGCGTACTATTTATTGTGCTAAATATATTCCATAATAGCACATGTAAGCAAGAAATGAGTATAATATACTTTGAAGTGCATTTGAAATTGGTGAGAATAATAACTATGGGGACATTCACACAAAAGAAAACGATTTGTTACGTTGATAGATTTAATCCAAGACTTAACAGTTGATTAATCTAACTGTAAAGTTTAAAATTACAGTATAGTTTTAAGAAGTAAGTTGTCATCGTCTGTAAAATGTAGATACAGTAATTGTATGAAAGCATCATTTTAAAAGGAAACGGATAGTTGAGATAAATTAAACATTGTCGAATAAATAACATTACGTGAATTTGATTCTAAACTGTAATTTTTTTTAATACATTTCAATAATCCATATTTAAAATAATTGTACGTTTGATAAAGAACATTAAAGGAGTGAATAAAATATGGTGATTTTATATACGACAGCAAGCTGTGGTTCATGCCGAAAAGCAAAAGCATGGCTTGAAGAGAATCAAATTGATTATACCGAAAAAAATATCGTATCAAACTCTCTTACAGTCGATGAACTTAAATCAATTCTTCGTTTAACTGAAGAAGGGGCTACTGAAATTATTTCAACTAGATCCAAAATTTTTCAGGAATTAAATATAAATATCGAGGCGCTAGCGCTTAATGAATTTTATAAATTAATAATTGAGTATCCTCAAATGTTGCGCCGCCCAATAATGTTGGATGAAAAAAGATTGCAGATTGGTTTTAACGAGGAAGAAATTCGTAAATTTTTACCACGTAGCGTTCGAACAGTTCTGAACATAGAATTGCAAAAGTTGGCTAATTAATAAGTAATATTTCTTAAAGGGGATTTTTGGAAGGAGGAAGCAAGAGATGATTGAAGTATGCGTTACAGTGAATTATAAAAATAGAAACTATCAAACAAATGTTATTGTGAGCAAAGATACGATCTGGACAAAAATTAAACAATTGGCAGAAGATCAAGTTAAGAAACAGTGGGGTTTTTAAGTTTGATTATTTAAAAAATGAAGTTATAGGTTAGAGATTCTAGCTAAATCCAAAACTTTTCAGGGATTAAATATAAATAAGTGAAATTTTTTTGAAAGGAGGAAGCAAGAGATGATTGAAGTATGCGTTACAGTGAATTATAAAAATAGAAATTATCAAACAAATGTTATTGTGAGCAAAGATACAATCTGGACAAAAATTAAACAGTTGGCAGAAGAACAAGTCAAGAAACAATGGGATTTTTAAAATTATTTTTAGACTTAAAAAACATAAATGATAATAGGTAGTTCAAAAAGATAAATGTAACTAATAGACATCGGTGAGCTCGTATAGAATATAAATGAATGTATTTCTTCATAGTAAAAATTATTTATAAATCTTAACGTTTGACAAACCTATCTGTAATATTTATAGTTACAGTAAGTTGGAAAGTGATTAGCAATTTATATCGTAGGAGGAAGACCATGAACAGTGACTTTACCTTGGCCATTCACAGTTTAACTTATTTAGCACTACAGCCAGACCGGATGTCAACAAGCAATGCTATTTCAGAAAGTGCAGGTGTTCATCCAGTACGCATTCGCAAAGTGCTAAGTTTGTTAAAAAAACATAAGTTTATACAATCAAAAGAGGGAATTGGTGGAGGTTTTATTTTCGCTCGAGATTTAAGTGAAGTTAATCTCTGGCATATTTATCAAATAACCTCAGAAGGTGCTTTGCAACCTAAATGTCCAGAATCGAATGACCAGTGTATTGTAGGTTCGAATATGCGAAAAGTTCTTTTCACTATTTTCTTAGGTGCTGAAGAACATCTAGGTGAATATTTAAAGAACTATACGATGAAAGAAGTAGTCGATCTAATCAATCAAGAACGATAAACGGCTTAATTTCTATATGGCCGTGGAGTTCTTAATATCTAAATGTAATGGAAAATATTACAGTTCGAGTTGTTTTGTCTATCTTGTTTGTCGTCTCTAAAAAACGAGGAACGAATCCTAATAAATTAATTCTAAAATCATTTGTAGGAAGGTGAAAAAGTATGATGTCAAATAATCCTGTTTTAAAAGTAGGAGATTGGGTTCGAGGAATATCAGTAGAGGGTGAATTAATACTTGGTTATATTGAGTCATTTGATCATGTAGGGGAAGTAGTTAAGGTTAATGTTGTTAAATGTGACAACAGAGATACAATAAGTAGAACAATGTCCTTTTTAAGTAAACACGTAAAAAAACTCCCTGAATCAAAAGCAATAAACAAGGAACAAATCCTTTATCTTATAGATCTTGCATTATTAACAGGGGATGAAGAATGGTTTATCAAGCTTTCTTCAAAATTAAATTCGATAAACGAGCTAGTGAATGGGGGAGTTTAAAAATTATATTAAATATAATTTTTTTTGGAATCTTTAGTTGTGATAAAATCAATTGTTTTGTGTGAAAAAAACCCATTAAATTAGGGAGTTCAGGAGAAATTCAATAACATGATTTATAAAATTAATATTTTAAAGTAAAAGCATTTCTTTGTAATGAGAAATGCTTTTTATTTTTGTTGAAATGAAAAGGATATTATATTAACAATAATAATATAATAAAAAACAACTAATATTTATTGTTAAACAATAAATGGTGTGATAAAATCATTTTGTTATTAAATAAGCGAGGTGCTTTTATGAAACAAGTTACGACACTCTTTTTAAAGCTAGCTATTATTTTTATAGGAATCCTAGTCCTTGTATTGTGCATATTTTTGGTGCCTAAGATTGGGGAGTTTGCTGGAGAATTGTATCCAAATATTGCTTATATGAAATCTCTCGTTTTAATCGATATGTACGCGGCAGCGATACCTTTTTACCTTGCTCTGTATCAAGCATTTAAACTTTTAAGCTATATTGATAAGAACGAAGCGTTCTCGGAATTATCGGTAAAGGCTTTAAAGAATATTAAATACAGTGCCATCACGATTAGTACCTTGTACTTGCTAGGTATGCCACTCTACTATCTTATGGCGGCAAGAGTTGACCCTCCAAGTTTTATACCAATTGGATTGGTTATTATTTTCGCCTCTATGGTAATTGCCGTTTTTGCTGCTGTTCTACAAAGACTTTTACAAGAAGCTATTAATATAAAATCAGAAAATGATTTAACGGTCTGAGGTGGAGGATATGGCAATCATTATTAATATTGATGTGATGTTAGCAAAACGAAAAATGAGCGTAACGGAGCTTTCAGAGAGGGGTGGGATTACGATGGCAAATCTTTCTATTTTGAAAAACGGGAAAGCAAAAGCGGTTCGTTTTTCAACATTAGAAGCGATATGTAAGACTTTGAATTGTCAACCAGGTGATATTTTGGAGTATAAAAGAGACGAAGAGAATCAATAAAAATAGACAATGATTATTTTGTAAATAAGCCTTCCATATGGGGGGCTTATTATATTTTTCGGCTTAGCGTAGTTTTTGTAAAATGCTAGCGGGTTTCCTTATTGTCATCAAGTTAAAAAACGTATTGTCCGAAAAATGAGTTCAATTCTTATAGAAAACTTTGGTGGAAAAGAGATATCACTTTCCAATAAATGTATATAAATTCGATATTAATAATATATATCCCGAAAATTTATTTTTCTATTTTGGAAATATATTCATTAATTATTTATTACAATAGTTTTAGTGCATGAGGTGGAATATATTAAGTAACTGGTATATCTTAAAGTAATGGAAAAAATTACTGCATTATGGCTGAAATTCATTATATATTGAAAATTTTTCCTGGTAAAAAATCTGAAAATATAAAAATATTAATTTTATAAATATACACGTTATAATGAGGGCGTCGAGAGAAAATTTATTATCTCTGGAGAAAATATAAAAAATGCGATTACTAGTAAGAAAGGTGTGTGATTAGAGGCGGAAATGTATGTAAAGTGCTTCAGTGGCTTGTGTAATCAATACCATAAATGCTGCCGAAGTTATTAAAGTGATGTGTAGAATTGAGAAAGAAATGCCTCATAAATGAAGAGAGGCCGGTTTAGCTGAAATTACTGTTATAAGTAAAAAAAGAGAAACCACTAAAGTAATACACCGTTATTAGAAATGTTGCAACGTATTTATGAAGTCTATTCTATATTGTTCTCTTAAGGGTTCTTTATATAAAGAGCGGATACTACGAGTAAACTTTTTTGTTAACGCTAACAATTATATTAGGACGCTAACTAGCGAATGTTTCAATTTGGATTCATTATGATGAAGGACATGCAATGTGGGGCAACTTGTAAGGAATTCATTTTCCAAAAAAGGAAGATATTCGTTAGCTATAAAGAGAGACGTAAGAATAGGATACAAGGGGGAGTTATTATATGAACGGGAATACTGCAAAGAAAATAGAAGTTCAAGCTGAAAATACCGCACTAAAAAATGAGCAATATGCAGATCCGAAAAAGTGGCATAAGCAGGATACTACATGGGCATTGAGCCTATTTGGAACTGCAATTGGAGCAGGGGTGCTCTTTTTACCGATTAATGCAGGTTCAGGTGGTTTATTATCATTACTACTAATTACATTGCTTGCATATCCAGTTATGTATTACTCACATAGGGCACTTGCTAAAATGATATACGCTTCTAATTCTGCTGATGAGGGGATCACAGGTACAATTAGAGAGTATTTCGGAAATAAAGCGAGTATCATTTTTAACATCGTATATTTCGGTTCAATTTATACAATCGTACTAATGTATTCGGTTGCGCTTACAAATACTGCAAGTAGTTTTATCGTGCATCAATTGCACATGCCAGAACCTCCAAGGGCTATTTTATCACTTGTATTAGTTCTTGGTCTTATCGCTATACTGAATTTTGGTCAAGATATTACTGTAAAGGTAATGAGTATGCTAGTGTATCCTTTCATAGCTTCTCTACTTTTTATCGCAATATCTTTAATTCCACAGTGGAATACGTCAATGCTTAGTTTTTCAGCTGTTTCTACTGCTTCAACAGGTACAGGCTATTTTGGAACGATATTAATGATTCTACCAATCATCGTATTCTCATTTAATCATTCACCTATGATTTCATCATTTGTTGTGAAACAGAGAGCTACGTATGGAATAGAAGCTACTGATGCTAAATGTGCGCAAATACAAAAAGTTTGTTATATCATGACATTCGCTGTAGTTATGTTCTTCGTTTGGAGTAGTACATTAAGCTTGACTCCAGAGGATTTAAAAATGGCAAAAGAGCAAAACTTATCAATCCTTTCATATCTTGCTAATGAGCTTAATTCACCTGTAATCACGATTGCAGCTCCAATCATTGCTTTTGTGGCTATTACAAAATCTTTCCTTGGCCATTATATCGGAGCATTTGAAGTAATGCGTGACATGATTATTAAGTTCGGTAAATCACGTGGAAAAGATATAGAAGAAAAAACAATTAAGACAATCGTCCTTACTTTTGTTGTATTATCATGCTGGTTTGTTGCTTATACAAATCCAAGTATTCTTGGACTTATTGATTCTCTAAGCGGTCCATTAGTTGCTGCTATCTTATGTCTATTACCGATGTATGCAATCAATAAAGTACCAGTACTAGCTAAATACAAAGGGAAAATGAGTAACGTATTTGTTATTATTGTAGGTGTACTTACTGTTTTAGCAAGTATTAAGTCATTATTCTAATTCACGATTGTTAGTTTTAGTGTGAAAATAGTGGACACGAAAAACTTTTTGGACAAACTTCTCAAGTTGGAGAGTTTGTCCTTTTTTATTCAATCTATCAACTTAGCGACAAAAAGCCACCTTTCATATATTAGGTGGCTTTTTCGGTATTAATATATTTTAATTATTCACGTCTGAATGGCCCTTTTGGAGCAATTAGCTCTAAATTAGTACCATCTGGATTGGGGAAGTAGGCAACTCCTGTACCAAATCCAGATTTCTAGCCGTCTTCTTGAAAGATAATTGGTTCGTCATATGGTGCTATCCTATGCCCATCAAGCTAACAAAATGGATTGCCTCTGAAACAAAAAATGATTTTTATTACTATAAAAAACGTAAAGTATCTGTTTTTAGAAAAAATTAATTTTTATAAATTGATGGAGATATAACTCAATTCTTTTATATATTTAGTTAAATATGATTGTCAGAATGAACTTAAAGTAATTATGATTTCTAGAAATGCGAACTGATGTTTTGAATTGGTTTAAAGTTGCTGGAACAAGATAAAACCAATTGAGCAAAAGAACTTGCAAAAATAAAAAGAGAGATGTATATTAATTGATATATCAATAATTGATATATCAATTAATATTTTGACAAGAAAGAAAAGGAACATTTTATGAAGGAAATGTTCGTAAATATCAGTGGAGAAGAACGCAAAATACTTATTCATGTTCTATTACAGATGCAAAAAAATGTAGAGAATATTAAAGAATAGAGAGTGTAGGGGGCAGAATAGTGTGGAAATAATCGCAGCTATTTTAGTCGGGATCGTAGCATTAGAACATTTGTTTATCATGATCCTTGAAATGTTTTTTATTGATTCAAAAGTAGCGAAACGTGCTTTCAAATTACGGAAGCATTTAGAAGGAGATCGAAACGTAGCCATTATGTTTGCAAACCAAGGCTTATATAATGGATTTTTAGCGGCTGGTCTCATTTGGGGACTTGTACTTGGGCTCAATCCAATTGGTTATATGGTCCAATTATTTTTCGTGATTTGTGTGGTGATAGCAGCTATTTTCGGAGGTTTCACATCTAATAAATCAATTATTGTGAAACAAGGACTTCCAGCTGTTTTAGCACTAGTTGCTCTTTTATCTATAATATAGAATCAAAGTTTCTCAATAAAAGAACTCATTTTTGAAAAATACGCTATTCTTTCTGTAGAATCATAGGAAAGGATGGCGTTTTTGTATGTCTATTTCTATATGTAGTGAATTATAACTATTCCCTCAAGGGACTCAACTGCTTTTCAACTTTTGGATACATTTTCATCCATCTTTGTTTCCTCCTATTGTTGGATAGTGTAATAATTGATAAAAATTTTGATGACATTGGATTATAACGATTGATCAAAAAAGTTAGTGATTAAAAATATTATTCTTTAGTACATACATTTTTAAGATGTTAAATATATTTCATAATAGTCTCTGTAAGATAGGGATAAGTAGAATAGTACTTTTTATAACTTTGAATATCATTCATAATAGCACCAGTAAGAAGAAAACAAGCTTTACGGTACTACTATTTACCAACGATGTTACAGCAGTTTATTTAGAATCAGATTGATTAAAAGGTTGTACTATATGGCCTAATAATTTCGAAAAAATGCCAGAGTGGCATAAAACGATTATGGAGGTTAAAGATATGAGTACTTCAAATTTGAATGAAATTAGTAAACAAATTTTAAAAGAGGAGGAAACACTTCAATTTTCCTCTTTTACAAATGAAGATGCCTTGCAACTAGGTTTATTTATCGTTGAAACAGCAAAGCGAGAGGGGAAATTGATTGCTGTTGATATAACAAAAAACGGTGTGCAATTATTTCATTTTAAGATGACAGGGACAAATGCGGAAAATACGAAATGGATTGAGCGTAAAAAACGAGTTGTTTCCCTGCATGATCATAGCTCTTATTATATGCAGATACAAAGTGAAATAACTGGAATCTCATATAATGAAAAATATCTTTTAGATACTTCGGAGTATGCTGCGTTTGGTGGGTGCTTTCCTATCAGAGTAAAAAACGTAGGAGTTATTGGAATGATAACAGTTTCAGGATTGCCGCCAGAAGAAGATCACGAATTGGTAATAAGAGCAGTTAAACATCATTTGAATCAATAATAAAAGTAAATTCAATTGTTAAATATAGAGACAAAAACGAACACATTCCTGTTCGTTTTTGTGTTTTTTATTGTTTGTTTGCTGTAAGAGTATGGATGTTAAAACAGTATTAAAGTTTGACATGTAATTTATAAGATGTTAATCATTAAATAAGTGACGGGTATAGTTTTTAATACTATTCATTGGTAATGTTTAGCTGAATTTAAATTAAAACTGTAAAAAGCCAGGTAATGTGTTATTCATGCTACCTGGCTTTTTTGACCAGCAATTTAAGGTTATTTTCATATTTGTGTAAATATGAAACAAGCAGGATACATGAATAGAGAATGGATAAAATAGTACCGAATGATCACTAGATTGTCTCAACGATGTTATAAAATGTTTTTTTAGTAAACTAAAGTGGTTTAAATGAAGCAGTTTAGTTAGATTCAGAATGACTAGCAATTGGTGTTATGGAGTTCAATGATTCAAAAATGAACTCATTTTAACCCATATTATCTTCGCAATATATCATTTTGAAGAATATTAAAAATTAGGAGGAAATGAATTATGACAAAAGATTTCTATACCGCACTGAAAGAAAGACGTACTTACTATGGAATTAATAAAGAGGTACAAGTATCAGATGAAAAAATTAAAGAAATCGTGGAGTTTACTGTGAAACATACTCCATCAGCTTTCAATTCTCAAACTGCGCGATTAGTTGTATTATTTGGTGAAGCTCATGATAAATTATGGGATATTACAACTGAAACATTAAGAAAAGTAGTTGGAGATGGAGATTTTTCAGGAACGCAACAAAAAATGGATTCTTTTAAAGCTGGTTATGGAACAGTATTATTCTTTGAAGATGAGGCTATCGTTAAATCGCTTCAAGAAAAATTTGCTGCATATGCTGAAAACTTCCCAATTTGGTCACACCAAGCATCAGGTATGCACCAATTAGTCGTGTGGACAGGTTTAGAAGCAGAGGGATTAGGGGCATCTTTGCAACATTATAATCCATTAATTGATGATGAGGTAAAACAAGAATGGAATGTTCCTGCTAATTGGAAACTAATTGCACAAATGCCATTTGGTAATCCAACAGCTGCACCAGGTGAAAAAGAATTCCAACCGCTTGAAGAGCGTGTGAAATTTCATAAATAATAAACATTATTCATAAGGAATGAGTAAAAAGATTCTAGTTATTAATTCAATCACAAGTGTAACGATATATATTAAAAAAAAACACGAAGACATTTAAGTCTTCGTGTTTTTTTGATTAATTTTTGAAAGTGATAAAGGAGTATAGGCAAAGATATTTTATTATTAAATGTTAAATATTTATATATGTAAAATTACATATATATAATGATTGATAATCATGAATTAATGTAACTATAATAATTACACTGGGAAATAACTTATGGACTACAGTTTTAAGTAACGAAGGAGGAATTTGTTTTATTGTATTTTGTATATAAAAAATAGAAAAGGAGATATGCAAATGAAAAGATTACTTGTTATAGGCATAATGTATACAATGTTTTTCCTCATAGGAAATATACACTTACATGCTGATGAACGAACAAATGTAAAAGAAATTACTAGTTTAGAAGAGCCTACTTGGATATTTCAGGCGGGCATAAGTAAGGGGAAATATCATGATCGACAAAATTTAGGATTTATTTTGCAGAGAAATACACCATTAAAGGTAAGACAAACGAATCCTAATTTTAAAGACAAATTAACAGTACGTTTATTGTCTAATGACTCAAAAAATGAAAAATCCATACAAGTAGGAAATGAATGGATTACGATTCAAGGTGATACGCCTTTAGTTCCTTTCATAGATACTCCGTATGGTGAAGAGCACGCTACACTTGAGTACCAAATAGGAAATGAAAGTGCTACTAAGCCTCTTCCCATTTATAAACAACAAGGAAGTGTATCTCAATTTTTTAGTACATGGGATCAATTTGATGGGGAGTATGCGTTAATTCAAGGGGAGAGTTTTCAATTATTTGTACCTAAAAAAGATAAAGAGTTAGTAAGATCTTTAAAAGATTTTCAATCGTTGGATGAGTTAATTGCATATTATGAGGATATTTTTGTGATGTATGATTCAATTATTGGTTTAGATGGCTCAACGGTTGAAAATAAAAAAAGTCAAAATCGTTATTTCTTAAAAGCAGATATATCCGGTGCTGGCGGTGCCTATTATGGCGCAAATTGGACAGCCAATAGTACAGATAGTACAAAGATGTGGTTAGATAAACTAAGTTGGGGAACTTTACATGAAATCGCTCATGGATACCAAGCTGGTTTTGATAATCAAGGAATATTTACAGGAGAAGTTTCTAATAATCTATTTGGTGTTCAATATCAATATAGTAAATACGGCAAAAAAGCAGATCAAGTTGGTTGGTTGTTTAATTTTGGGAAGAAGGAACAAGTAGAACGGAATTTATACAATTCTTTAATGAAAGAAAATAAAAATTATGATGACTTAGATTTACGACAAAAACTTGTTCTTTTAACGATGGCGAAACAAAAAGCTGGCGATGAAGCTTTTGCGAAAATGTATCAAGGTTATCGAAAACTAGCTAGCAATACAGCTTTCAAAAAAGGTGACCATTCTTTACCAGATTTAATGAATCAGTATTATAGTGAGAATGGACAAGTTGATTTTACACCTGTCTTTGAAAGATGGGGCTTTAAACTTAATAATAAACAAATAGAGATTAATAGGGCGAAAGGTTATCCGGCTGTTACTTCTTTAGCTTATATAGTGCCTGAATCACAATTAGTTAAAGCAAGAGCACTAGTTGATCCTGAGATTCCGATAAACTCCAACTTTGAAATAGTTACAAATCAGCAAATTGCTTCACTTGGGCTAAAAGGGAATTTGCATATCCATTTAAATACAAATGAAATAGATACATTGAAAGGAGGAAAAATTAAATTAAAAGAAGGGAATAAAGTTATTCAAGAGAAAACAATTGAAACAACAGATATCAATTTACAAGACGTACCAAATGGAGTTTATACAGTTGAGATTTCAGGTGGAAAAACGGATAGTATGTACCATTTCAGTTCGTATTATGCCTATATAAAGGAAAAAGATAATAGTCTAACCATTGATATTAACGAAATGAAAGTGAGTAAGTTGGTAAATGAAACGATTCAATTCCTAGGATTAGGAGATGACCAGTTTGCCGAATTAAATACAGACTTAGAGCAAGATCAAGCTGTTTTTACGGTTACTACTAAAACGCCTCATAGCTATTATGCAGGTGAAAAATACGCATCAATAGAGGTGTTTAATAATAAGGGGGAAAAAATTTATACGAAGGAAATGGAAGGAACAAATGTAACGATTGTAAAAGATACAGTTCCACTAAAAGAAGGATATAGAATTAAAATCTATCATGATGAAATTAAAAAACGATTAACTAGTAAAGCTACTATTATGAATCCTATGAATAAAACAAATGAATTTATAATGACAAAATGGGGATTGAAAAATACTTATTTGCAAAATAATCCGGAAGAAAATCTTATGCAAAGAATTGATGAAGAAATGGAAGCAATTATAAGTAATCCTGTTTTAAAAGAGATACCAATGCAAAAATTAGAAATGAAAAAGAATGTGTGGATGGCAATAAATATGTTATCAGAGCCACAAAAAATACTGTATATGAATAAATATAAAGATAGTTTATATAATGAGTAATTTTTGAGAAATGAATGGAATCTATCCATATTATGAGGAAGCACAATTTATAAACAGTAGATAAACATAGATAGTTTGAAATATCTATGTTTCCAATTCTGAAAAAACATTTATTTAACTTAATAATAAGATTATAAAGGAGTAAGAATATGAATAATTTCGTAAAGGTAGGTTTAACTACAGGAGTGGTGTTATCGGCGATTATGCCCTATGGAGGAGTGCATGCGGAAACAGAAGATTTAAAAGTGGAAACAAAGGAAGATACGTTCCGAACAGGTAATTTAACAGCACCTTCTCAAAATTCGGCAGAAAATGTAGCAAAGGATGCACTAAAAGGAAAAACAGAACAAGCATTATCATCAAAGCAAGTTAATACGGAATCCAAAGTTAATTATAATGTTACGCAAAGTCGTAAATCTTATGATGGTACTACATTGGTACGTCTTCAACAAACGTATGAAGGACGTGATGTATACGGATATCAACTAACAGCACATATAAATGATGATGGTGTACTTACGAGCGTTTCGGGGGATAGTGCCCAAGATCTACAACAACAGGAAGATTTGAAACAACCTATTACTTTATCAGAAGAGGATGCAAAGAAACAGCTTTTCAACATCTATGGAAATGATCTTATATTTATTGAAGAACCAGAAATTAAACAAGTGGTATATGTAGATGAAAATACAAATAAAGCTACAAACGCATATCAAATTACTTTTAGTGCATCTACACCTGAATATGTATCTGGTACGGTATTAATTGATGCTTTTGGGGGTAATCTATTAAAAGAACTCGTTCAAAAATTGGGTATACAAGTAGATAGTAGTATTGTCCAATCTGCGACAGCAAATAAATCACAAGATCCTTCGAAATTAACAGGTACAGGAAAAGATGACTTAGGTATTAATCGTACGTTTGGAATTACGCAGCGAAGTGATGGAACGTACATGCTTGCAGATTATTCTCGTGGTAAGGGAATTGAAACATATACTGCTAATTATAAAGATTATAATAATTATAGAAGAAATGTATGGGGTTATCTCGATGATTTAGTAACAAGTAATTCTACAAATTTTACTGATCCTAAAGCAGTTAGTGCCCATTATTTAGCAACGAAAGTATATGATTTTTATCAAGAAAAATATGGCCGTAACAGCTTTGATAATAACGGACAAAAAGTAATTTCTGTCGTTCATGGTTGGAACACAAATGGTACGAATAAAGGAAATCCTGAGCAGTGGTTTACTGCATTTAGTAATGGAGCTATGCTAGTATACGGAGATCCAATTGTTAGAGCATTTGATGTGGCAGGACATGAATTTACACACGCGGTTACAAGAAATGAGTCTGGACTTGAGTATGCAGGAGAAGCTGGTGCAATTAATGAGGCTCTATCTGATATTTTAGGAGTAGCAGTTGAAAAGTATGCCAATAACGGAAAGTTCAATTGGACAATGGGAGAACAATCAGGTCGTATTTTTAGAGATATGAAAAACCCATCATCTATCTCTTCTAGATATCCGGAGGACTATAGACATTATAATAACTTACCTATTGATGCTGACCACGATCATGGTGGTGTACACACGAACTATAGCATTATTAATAAAGTAGCTTACTTGATTGCTAGTGGTGGAAACCATAATGGAGTAAACGTACATGGCATTGGAGAAGATAAAATGTTTGATATTTTCTATTATGCAAATACGGATGAATTAAATATGACTTCTGACTTTAAAGAATTAAAAGAAGCTTGTATTCGTGTAGCAACGAACTTATATGGTAAAGACTCATTAGAAGTACAAGCTGTCCAACAAGCCTTTAAAGCAGCTTATATTTAAGACTACTATGATGAATTGTAAACCTTTTATTTTAATATGATTCTTTATTTAAATATATAGACAAAAACCTTGTAGAATTTCTCTGCAAGGTTTTTGTTACGCATGGCATTTTATTTTATGTATCATTATCTCATGTTAATTGGTAATTAGGATAACTAATAAGTTGTTTTTATCGAGTCAAAATTACCAAACGTTTTTTAACACTATTTTTCCTATTGCTTTATTCGATTCCAAATATTCATGTGCTTGGGCAACTTCATCAAACGTGAAAGTTTTCGAATCTAGCAATGGGCGAAGTTTTCCTTCTTCTACAATTTGCGTTATTTTCGTTAAGATTTCTCCGCAATCATTACGCTTATCAGTATGTAATATTTTTAATGCCATAAAAGTAACGTGCAGAGAGAGTCCTTTTGCGTGTAAAGGAGAGAGGTCATGGGTTGAACGAGCTGCAATTGTTACGACAGTGCCATTGACCGCAGCAGCTTCAAAAGAATGATCAAGATTCTTGCCACCTACTGTATCAAATATAACTTCAAATCCGTTTCCATTCGTATGTTTTTGCACATATTCTTGAACAGATACTTCTTTATAATTAATAGCTATATCGGCTCCTAGACGATGGGCTATTTCCATTTTGCTCTGCTGAGAAGCGGTTGTGAAAATTTTAGCGCCTGCCCATTTAGCTAGTTGAATGGCTACGTGTCCTACGCCACCAGTAGCTCCATGAATGAGAACATTTTGACCAGGTTTAATATTTGCACGATCAAATAAAGATTCCCAAGCTGTAATTGCAACTAATGGTAGAGCAGCAGCTTCTTCCATTGTTAAATTGTTAGGTTTGTGAGCAATTAATCGTGCATCAGCAAGCATAAATTCTGCAAGTGCACCTCCAGTTTCTTTAAAACCTCCGGCACATCCGTATACTTCATCCCCTGATTTGAATTTCGAAACACCTTCTCCTACTTCAATAACAATACCAGCTACATCGCCGTGTAATATAGCTGGAAACTCAGGAGCGACTGCTGAAACGGCACCACTACGCATTTTTGTATCGATTGGATTTACACTTGTTGCTTTTACATCGATTAGAACATGACCTGGTAAAAGTTTTGGTTTTGAAACTTCTTCTAATTGAAATACAGATGAATCCCCAAAAGAATGGATAATTTGTGCTTTCATAGTTTATACCTCCTGTTTGTGGTTATAGCATAGCAAAGTACGAAAAATAAGTATAATATTTTGAATTTGGTTAGTGAGAATTTTATATAAAGAAGAGGAAAGTGCATGAAATGAAATAATGTAACGTACTTCTAAAAACTACTGTAAAGCTTTTTGAAGAAAGGGTAGATGTTATTTTTGCAGCATGATTTATTCATTACGTTTATCCCGCATTCACAGGCAGTAAGACCCCCACCTCAAAATTCAGCGAAAGCAAAGAAGTTAGGTGGGAGTTGGGCTGCTCGTAAAAGCCCGATTGGTGAGGGCTGATTAAAGTTTCACTTTATTCGGAGCGACAGGGGATTTAGCGAAACGCAAAATTTACCCTGCGTTATACAAACTATTTAGTAATCAACATATACCGCAATCTATTTCGATTATCGGTATTGGCAGAAGGGTAATGTCAGATGTGGAATTTCAAACAAAGGTAGAACAATCCCTTGCTACATTTTCTAGAAGATCTACTGATGACAAATCAGGAGTAGAAGAATCTATTAGCACATTTCGTTATTGTCAAGTAAATACAGCGAATATAGAGGACTATCAAGATTTGTTGCGTCTTGTAAAGAGGCGTGAAACAGAATTAAACATTTCTGAAAACCGTATGTTTTACCTATCTGTTATACCAGAAGTGTTTGATATCGTTGCTTTGAATATTAAAGAGAGTGGATTGTGGGCTACAAAAGGGTTAAACCGTCTTATTATAGAGAAGCCTTTTGATTATAGTGTAACGTCTGCTCGCGAGTTTAACAGAAAATTAATTGAAGATTTTGATGAAACTGATATTTATTATATTGATCATTATCTTTGAAAATGAATGGTAACTAGGAATACACTTAGAAAAGTATTACGAAATAAATAGTATGTAATTTAAGACATATTTATTGACGATAATAATTTATGTAGTTAATATACTAGACATAAGATTATTTAATTACTAAAAGTAATCAAATATAAAATATTTTGTTAAATTCTATAAATAAGTACGTTGTAGTAGAAACGCTTTGAATTGCCACTATTAATATTGGGGACAATTAGAAGGCGAAAGGTATAAAAAGAATTGGAATTTGATAACTCTTTGTTTTTTATAAAAACATGAGCTTCTGTACAATTCATTTTTAATATATTGACCAGGATTATACAACAAGAGGGGGACTGAAATTGGAATCAATGACCTTTGTTTTATTTGGAGCGACAGGGGACTTAGCGAAACGCAAAATTTACCCCGCACTATATAACTTATATAGAGATCAAAAGCTTCCAAAGCAAATATCCGTTATCGGGCTTGGAAGACGTCAAGTATCTCATGAAGATTTTCAAAAAAGAATAAAAGAATCAATAGAGACGTTTTCTCGTCAGAGGGAAGAAGGTACTCCGGAACTCGAAGGTTTTTTAGATAATTTTCGCTATTGTCCATTAGATGTGAGTAAGCCGGAAGACTATGAGAGGTTATTACAAGTCGTTCGTGAAAGGGAAGAAGAACTACATATAAAAGGTAATAGAATGTTCTATCTTTCAGTTGCTCCTGAATTTTTCGAGACAATTGCTTTAAATATTAAGGAAAGCGGACTCGATAAAACGGATGGATGGAAACGTTTGATGATTGAGAAACCGTTCGGGCACGATCTTACATCTGCTCGTGAGCTTAATGATAAGCTTAGTCGCACGTTTGAAGAAGATGAGATATACCGTATTGATCATTATTTAGGGAAGCCGATGATTCAAAACCTTGAAGCATTAGAATTTGCAAATCCTGTTCTCCAATCGATTTGGAATAAAGAACATATAGCGAATGTACAAATTACAGCGAGTGAAACAGTTGGGGTTGAAGAAAGGGCAGGATATTATGATCATGCAGGAGCCATTCGTGATATGGTTCAAAATCATATGTTACAAATATTAATGATGACTGCTATGAATCTGCCGGAAAAAATTAACGCATGTGAAATTCGAGAGGAAAAGCGAAAGGTAATGGAAACGCTTCGTAAAGTGAAAAAAGAAGACGTTCACAACCATATCATTCGCGGACAATACGCTGCAGGAGAGATAAAAGGCGGGCAAGTTGTAGCATATAAAGAGGAGCCAGGAGTAAATCCTTCTTCTAACATAGACACATTTATTGCTGCTCGATTATGGATCGATAATCCATTTTGGACTGGCGTTCCTTTCTATATACGAACAGGAAAACGAATGAAAGAAAAGTCTACTCGTATTGTAATTGAATTTAAAAATACGTTAAAACAACAATATCAAGATAATAATCCAAATGCAGAACCTAACTTATTAATAATTGAAATTAGCCCAGGTGAGAATGTTTCATTACAGTTAAATAGTAAAAATCCATTGAAAAATGGAGAAATTGAACCAATCCGTATTAACTTTACTTGTGAGCAAGCGGATGTGGGAGTACCTGAAGCGTATGAAAGACTCATTCATGATGCTGTGAGTGGAGACGCTACATTCTTTGCGCATTGGAGAGAAGTTGAATTGTCATGGGAATGGGTACAACCAATTCTTGAAGCATTCGAGGAAAACTTATTGCCACTTCATGAATATGAGTCGGGTTCATATGGTCCAGATGCGTCTAATGAACTATTGCAAGAAAGTGAATTTAAATGGTGGTTAGATCAAAAAACGGAAAAATAAGTACTTTCTTTAATGAAGGAATTTAGGGGGACAATTACTATGGCACAAAACATAAATCAATTAGCAGTGAATACACTTCGTACGTTATCAATTGATGCTATTAATGCGGCAAATTCAGGTCATCCAGGTCTTCCGATGGGCGCAGCACCAATGGCTTATGCATTATGGGCGAATCATTTAAATCACAATCCTAATCATCCAAAATGGTTTAACCGTGATCGATTCGTTTTATCGGCGGGACATGGATCTAGTTTATTATATAGCCTACTTCATTTAGCCGGATATGACGTTTCGATTGATGACTTGAAAAGCTTCAGAAAGTTAAATAGTAAAACACCAGGACATCCTGAGTTTGGTCATACTTCTGGAGTTGAAGCGACAACAGGACCGTTAGGACAAGGGATTGCCAATGCTGTTGGAATGGCAATGGCAGAAGCGCATTTAGCAGCGAAGTTTAATAAGGATGGTCACTCTATTATAGATCACAATACGTATGCTTTAGTTGGAGACGGTGATTTAATGGAGGGTGTCGCTTATGAAGCGATGTCAATGGCAGGGCACATGAAACTTGGCAAGTTAATTGTGCTGTATGATTCAAATGAAATTTCACTTGATGGTGAATTAAACATTGCTTTCTCTGAAAATATTCAGAAAAGGGTAGAATCTGCACATTGGCAATATGTAAGAGTTGAGGATGGAAACGATGTTGATGCTATTACTAAAGCTATTCAATTAGCGAAAGACAATACGGACCAACCTACTCTTATAGAAATTAGAACCATTATAGGTTACGGAAGTCCAAAAGTTGCTGGAACGAACAAAGCACATGGTAACCCGCTTGGAGTAGAAGAAGCGACAGCGACAAAACAAGTGTATGGTTGGCATTATGAGGCAGACTTCTATGTGCCTGAAGAAGTAACAGCTCATTTTAATGATTTGAAACAAAAAGGTATTGAAAAAGAGAACAAATGGAATGAGCAGTTCAACGTATTCAGAGAGTCGAACCCTGCACTAGCAGATGAATTAGAAAAAGCGATTACAGGTGAGGTTTTAATCGAAGCGAAAGACATTCTATCCTTTGATACTGAAAAAACGATTTCCACTCGTGTTGCAAGTGGGGAAGCTATTAACCATTATGTGAAATCGATTCCTTCTATTTTCGGTGGAAGTGCAGATCTTTCTCATTCTACGATGACAGATATAAAAGGTGAAGCAGTGTATGCAGTAGAATCGTATGCTGGCCGAAATATATACTTCGGTGTACGTGAACATGCAATGGGCGCCGCAGCGAATGGACTGGCACTTCATGGAGGAGTAAAACCTTTCGTTAGTACATTCTTTGTATTTAATGATTACCTTCGTCCATCTATTCGACTGGCTGCATTGCAAAAGTTACCAGTTACTTACGTATTTACGCATGATTCGATCGCTGTAGGAGAAGATGGTCCAACGCATGAACCTATTGAACATTTAGCAGCTCTTCGGGCAATTCCTGGTTTAACAGTTATCCGCCCGTCAGATGCGAATGAAACAGCGAGTGCATGGGCTTATGCTTTACAGCAAGCGGATGGTCCAGTCGTTTTAGTACTTAGTCGTCAAAATTTATCGGTATTTGAGGAAACGAAAGCGAACATAGAGAATCTTTCTAAAGGAGCTTATGTATTAACGCAAACAAATGAAAATCCGGATGTGATTTTAATTGCGACAGGTTCTGAAGTATCCTTAGCTGCTAATGCGAAAGCAAAATTAGAAGAAGATCATGTTTCTGTTCGCATCGTTGCAATGCCGAGCTGGGAGTTATTCGATCGCCAATCGAAAGAATATAAAGAATCAATTCTTCCGTCTTCTGTAACGAAACGAGTATCGCTTGAGATGGGTGTATCTCTCGGTTGGGAGCGTTATGTAGGGCAGGAAGGAAAAGTACTATCAATTGAAACATTTGGAGCTTCAGGCACTGGAGCTGAAGTCATGAATCTATTTGGATTTACGACAGAAAATGTTGTTCAAATTACAAAAAATGTGTTGAATTCTTAAGCTATGACTGTGAATACCTTTCTAGACAAATCAACTTATCAGTGCTGAAAGGTATTCAAGATCGTAGTGATGTGAATTTTTAATAAAAGATGATTTGAGGAGGAATTATATTATGCAAGTAGGGTTAATTGGTTTAGGTAAAATGGGATTAAATTTAGGGAAAAATTTAATGGATCATAAACATGAAGTAGTAGCATTTGATTTAAATACGAGCGCAGTGGAAGAAATGAAAGAGTACGGGGCTACAGGTGTATCTAGTTTAAGTGATCTTGTTCAGTCATTACAATCACCAAGAATTCTTTGGGTTATGGTGCCACACGCTGTTGTTGATTCTGTTATTGATGAGGTTACGCCATTGCTTTCAAAAGGAGATATTTTAATTGAAGCGGGTAATTCACATTATAAAGAGTCTATTCGCCGATATGAGCAACTAAAGAAAGATGGCATTCACTTTATGGATGCAGGAACTTCTGGCGGAATGGAAGGCGCTCGTAATGGTGCTTGTTACATGATCGGAGGAGATCAAGAAGCTTGGGACATCGTTGAACCTATCTTCCGTGATACAGCTGTAGAAAATGGATTCTTATATGCCGGAAAAGCTGGTAGTGGTCACTTCTTAAAAATGGTTCACAACGGAATTGAATACGGTATGATGGCTGCGATTGGTGAAGGATTTGAGATTCTAGAGAAAAGTGAATTTGACTACGATTATGAAAAAGTATCAAGAGTATGGAATAACGGTTCAGTCATTCGCTCTTGGTTAATGGAATTAACTGAAAATGCATTTTCTAAAGATGCGAAACTAGATGAAATTAAGGGAGTAATGCATTCTTCTGGTGAAGGAAAATGGACAGTAGAAACAGCATTAGACCTTCAAACAGCAACTCCTGTTATCGCAATGTCTCTATTAATGCGCTACCGCTCACTAGACAATGATACATTTACAGGAAAAGTTGTAGCAGCTCTGCGTAATGAATTTGGCGGACATGCAGTAGAAAAGAAATAAAGTGAAACTTTAATAAGTAGGGGCTTTATTCCACACCAATCGGGCTTTTACGGGATAAGCATATTAAACATGTAACTCATCAACGTTTAAAAACTGGAGGGAATTGATCATGAAATTTTTTATTGATACTGCAAATCTTGAGGACATAAAAAAAGCATATAAACTTGGAGTTTTGGCTGGTGTTACAACGAATCCTTCTTTAGTAGCAAAAGAGGGCGTTAAGTTTGAAGACCGTATCGCAGAAATTTGTCAGGCAGTACCTAAAGTTGAGTCTGTTTCGGCAGAAGTAACGCCAGATGCTGTTACAGCTGAAGAAATGATTGCTCAAGCAGAAGAATTAATTAAAATTAACGGTGGCGATAAAAACGTCACGATAAAACTTCCAATGACGCTAGCAGGATTAGAAGCTTGTCGCTATCTTACTGAAAAAGGTGTGAAAACGAACGTTACACTTATCTTCACGGTGAACCAAGCACTTTTAGCTGCTCGAGCAGGTGCAACGTACGTTTCTCCATTTTTAGGACGTTTAGATGATATTTCTGAAGATGGTGTGCTCTTAGTTGCGAAAATTGCTGAGCTATTCGATATTCATCAATTAGATACACAAATTATTGCGGCTTCTGTCAGACACCCAGATCATGTAACTCGTGTAGCGATGGCAGGTGCTCACATTGCAACAATCCCTTATAAAGTAATTGAACAACTTGCTATGCATCCATTAACAGATCAAGGTATTGAAAAGTTCGCTGCAGATTGGGCGAAAGCACCTAAATTATAATATATGAAAGTGAAGGAGGCTTTCCGAAAATTGCTTTTCATGAGAGGACAGATTCCTAGGTAACTTCATCGTTTAACTTGGATCCTGAGTTAGGAGTCTTACTACGTGAAAACAGCAGAGAAGAAAGTGTCATTCACTTTTGAAGAAGGAAAATATGCTCGTATGAAGCATGTATAAAATAACATTATAATTATGAAAGAGAAATCCCCTTATCAGAGAGAGTAGTTAACATGTATCTCTGATAAGGGAGATTCTTTTTGTATAAATTATTATTTTGTGAAGATGATTTGTATATCGATATATAAATTCTTACTCATGAAAGAACTATATAGGTTCTCTTAATTGTATAGCAATTTTGAAAGGGTTTACATAAAGGGGTGTAACTGAGTATGAATATGTACCTTTTAATGATTACATTATTATCAATTGTAATTGTTATTTTAGGAGTATCGTGGTGGAGATGGCATGCGTTTATTAGTTTAACGATTGCAAGTTTGTTTTTAGCAATTATGTCTGGAATGCCAATGGATAAAATAGTGAGTGCTTATGAAACGGGAGTCGGAAGTGTTCTCGGGCATTTAGTAGGTATTTTAGTATTAGGTACGATTTTAGGGAAAATGATGGCAGAGTCAGGTGCTGGAATGCAGGTAGCAGAGTTCTTTATTAAATCCTTTGGAATAAAAAACTTACCATGGGCGATGTTAATTGCAGGTTTTATTATTGGAATTCCGGTGTTTTTTGAAGTAGGCATTTTAATATTATTGCCGTTAGTAATTTCAATTCATAAAACAACGAAACAAAATATTTTATTGATAGCATTACCAGCAATTGCTGGGTTATCTGTCGTACACGGCCTTGTTCCTCCGCATCCAGGGGCAATCGTTGCAATTGGTATTTATAAGGCGAATCTTGGGAAGGTACTTCTTTATTCACTCATTATTACATTTTTTGCAGCAATTATTGCAGGTCCTATATTCGCTAAATGGATTCACAAACGTGTAATTCCTGAAAATGAGCCAGAATTGATTCGTGTAAATACAAAATCAACGAAATTACCAGGAATAGGAGTTTCATTTTTAGTTATATTGTTACCTGTTATGTTAATGGTTTTAGCTGCAGCAGCTCCTTATGTGCCTCTTTCTAATACTTTGATGAAGATTATCACATTAATCGGTAGTCCTATAATTGCGCTATTGATTGCATGTTTTGCAGCTTTCTATTTTCTTGGATTTCGTCAAGGTATCGATAAAAAGGCTATTAAGAAGGTAACAGAAGATAGCTTATTACCAATCGGTTCTATTGTTGCGATTATTGGTGCTGGCGGCGGATTTAAGCAAATTCTTATCGATAGTGGCGTAGGGAATGCTATTGCTCAAATGTCTGAACATTTAGCTCTATCTCCAATTGTATTAGCATTTATAGTAGCTGGATTAATTCGAATTGCGACAGGGTCAGCGACAGTCGCCTTAACAACAGCAGCGGGCATCGTCTCTCCAATCGTTGAAAATACGACAGGTGTAAATTTAGAGTTACTCGTCATTGCAACAGGTGCAGGAGCACTCATGTTTTCACACGTAAACGATGCTGGGTTCTGGATGGTAAAAGAATACCTAGGTTTAACAGTGAAAGAAACATTTAAAACATGGACGGTATTAGAAACGTTACTTTCATTTATCGCTTTTGGAGGCGTTTTACTACTCGATATGTTTGTTTAAAATAAAGATGTTTCTATTTAGATAATTGTGGCATACAACGTTATCAGTAGATAAAAGGAATGTATTTTTATGGTGGGATACTGTCGCAATTTTTTGTTAGGAGGAAGAAATGGTGAGCTCAAAATATATGATTGGTGTAGACATTGGGACAACTAGTACAAAATCAGTTCTATTTTCTACTGATGGATCTGTTATTGCAAGTCATGGAATTGAATATCCTTTATATTCTCCTACGCCTGAAATAGCAGAACAAGACCCAGAAGAAATTTTTCATGCAGTAATAAATACGATTAAAGAAACTGTACGATCAAGTAGTGTACAGCCAAATGATATTCTTTGTGTCTCTTTTAGTTCGGCAATGCATAGTATCATTGCTGTAGATGAGAAGGGAAAACCGTTAACGAGATGTGTCACTTGGGCAGATAATAGAAGTGCAAGCTGGGCAGAGAAAATAAAGAGTGATATGAATGGTCATGAAATTTATTTGCGTACTGGAACACCAATTCATCCGATGTCACCACTTTCGAAATTAGTTTGGTTACAGAATGAGCAGGCAGAATTGTTTGCAAAAAGTTATAAATTCATTTCTATTAAAGAATATGTGTTTTATAAGTTATATAAAGAATATGTAATTGATTATTCTATAGCATCAGCAACAGGAATGTTCAATTTGAAATCTTTAAAATGGGATGAGGAAGCTCTTCGTGTTGCAGGGATTTCAGATGAAAAGCTTTCTAAACTTGTTCCAACGACGCACAGCTTAATAGGATTAGATGAAGAACTTGCAAAAGAGATGAATGTACTTGTTTCTACGCCCTTTGTAGTAGGAGCGAGTGATGGAGTGCTATCGAATTTAGGCGTAAATGCAATAGATCCTGGGGTTGTGGCTGTTACAATTGGTACAAGCGGTGCGATACGTGCTGTAACAAATTTTCCTGTGACAGATCCAAAAGGTAGAATTTTTTGTTATGCCTTAACTGAAGACCATTGGGTAATCGGTGGACCAGTTAATAACGGTGGTATGATTTTTAGGTGGGCTCGTGACCAATTAGGCACTTCAGAGATTGAACTTGCGAAGCGTTTAGGGAAAGATCCATATGAAGTGCTTACTGAAATAGCAGCAAAAGTAAATCCTGGATCTGACGGTTTATTATTTCATCCGTATTTAGCAGGGGAAAGAGCTCCTTTATGGAATGCGAATGCGCGAGGATCTTTTTTTGGACTCGGATTACATCATAAGAAAGAACATCTTATTCGTGCTGTATTAGAAGGAGTAATTTATAACTTATATACCGTTCTTCTCGCTTTAAAAGAGCTAATTGGCGAACCGAAAAAAATTCAAGCAACAGGCGGTTTTGCAAGGTCAGAACTTTGGAGACAGATGATGGCGGATATTTTTCATCAAGACGTATATGTTCCTGAAAGTTTCGAAAGCTCTTGCTTAGGAGCTGCAATCCTCGGTTTATATAGTTTAGGTGAAGTAGATACGTTACATGTAGTTTCTGAAATGGTAGGTGCGAATTTCCACCATGAACCAAACATTGAAAGTGTGGAAAAATATAAAGATTTAACACCAATCTATATTCGTCTGTCCCGTCACTTGGAAGAAGAATATGAAAGTATAGCAGCGTATCAAAAAAAGTGGGTTTAAAAGCTATTTACTAAGAAAATATGGTAACGTATAAAGAGGTACTCCGATTTTTTAGGATACTCTTTCAACATAAAATATTTTAAGAAGTATGATGAACGAAAAATATAGGGAGAGAGGGTTATGAAAATGAAGGATAACAAAGAGTTTATTGGATATGTTGGAACTTATACGAAAGAAAATAGTGAGGGAATATATAAGTTTACTTTAGACACAGAAGCAAAAAAAATTAGTAATGTAACACTTGCGGCTAAGCTGGATAACCCTACATATGTAACGATTAACCGAAATAATGAATATCTCTATTCCGTTGTTAAGGAAGGAGAATCTGGTGGTGTAGCTGCTTATTCAATTGATAGTAAAACTGGAGAGTTAAAGGCAGAAAACAGACAAGTAGTAGAAGGGGCTTCTCCTTGTCATGTGAGCGTTGATAGTGGGAATCATACGGTAGTTACAGCAAATTACCATAAAGGAACGATTGAGTCTTTTGAAATAAATGAAGAAAATGGAACTGTAAATCCTGCTTCATCTATTATGGCGCATGAAGGTTCAGGTCCGAATAAAGAAAGACAAGAAAAACCACATGCACATTATGCGGGATATACTCCTGATGAAAAATATGTAGTGGGCGTTGATTTAGGGATAGATAAAATAATTACGTATGAAATAAAAGGTAGTGCATTAACAGAAGTGAATAGCTTATCTGTAAATCCAGGAAGTGGGCCGAGACATATTACTTTTCATCCGAATGGAAAGTATGCGTATGTGATGACTGAGCTGAGTTCAGAGGTTATCGTATTAACATATAATGCGGAAGAAGGGACCTTTACAGAATTACAGTATATTTCTACTATTCCAGCAGAGTTTGATGAAAATAGTCAAGGAAGTGCGATTCATATTTCTTCTGATGGCAGCTTTGTATATGCAGGTAATCGTGGTCATAATAGTATTGCTGTTTTCAGTGTGGATCAAAATTCAGGTGAGCTTACATTTGTTGAACATACATCTACAGAAGGAAATTGGCCAAGAGACTTTGTATTAGATCCTACTGAAAAGTTCCTTGTTGCTACAAATGAAAAGTCGCATAATCTTGTGTTATTTTCAAGAAATGAATCTACAGGAAAGTTAACTCTTTTACAATCTGATGCTGTTGTGCCAGAGCCTGTTTGTGTTAAATTTTTAAATGTTTAAGTTATGTTCGATATATTTGAAAAATCGCTGATATAATTTTATATATCAAGAAAATAAAAAAAGCAAAGCGATATCGCTTTGCTTTTTACTGTTTCTTTTTCGGTCTACGTACTAACTCGCCGCCGCAGTTTGGACAAACGTTATGTCTTTCTTCTGTACATGGTGCACAAAACGTACATTCATACACGCAAATGTAAGCTTCAGAATCTTGCTCCAGCAATTGATCACAAATTTGACAGTTTGTTTTCATTTCTAGTGCCATAGTAATTCTCCTTTTTGTTTGAAAATTTATAATTTAATTATAATTCATTAGATAGAATTAGTCTTTTTCAATTGAAAGGAAATCGAATGATAAAGTTGTGATTTGAAATGAAAGATGCCAATTTATTTTAAAATTGATTATTTTGTGCAGTTGGAATATTATGAAATAGTCAAAAGACAACAGGGGGTATACATTTTGACTAATCATAACGATCATTTAAAAGCAAACTGCGAAAAATGCTTCGGTCTATGTTGCGTGGCGTTACCGTTCGCAGCATCGGTAGATTTTGCAGTGAATAAAGATGGTGGTAAACCATGTTCCAATTTACAATCAGATTTTAAATGTAGTATACATAAAAATCTTAGAGGAAAAGGTTATAAAGGTTGTACAGTATTTGAATGTTTCGGTGCTGGGCAGAAGATTTCTCAAGTTATCTTTAAAGGGATTGATTGGCGGAAAGATGCTAAGCATGCGAGAAAAATGTATGATGCTTTTCCGGTTATGCATCAGCTCCATGAAATGCTTTGGTATTTGAATGAGGCGATTCTATTAAAGGCGACGCAGCCAATTCATAAAGAACTAAGTAAAGCGATTGAAGAGACAGAGCGACTTTCGAATTTAAATGCGGACGAGTTAATGAAAGTAAATATTCCATTACACCGTGCAGAAGTAAATGTTTTACTTTTAGAAACGAGTGAGCTAGTTTGGAAGGAAATGAATGCGACGCGTAAGAAACGAATCATTCACCGCGGAGCAGATCTTATGGGAGCAAACCTGAAAAAGAAAAATTTACAAGGCGCGAATTTAAGGGGTGCTTATTTAATTGCAGCGAACTTAAATGGTGCAGACTTAAGAGGAGCAGATCTCATCGGAGCAGATTTAAGAGATGCAGATATTCGCGGTGCAGACTTTACAAATAGTATTTTTCTTACGCAAGTTCAAATTAATGCGGCGAAAGGGGATAAACATACGAAATTGCCGGAATTGTTATCCCGTCCCGCGCATTGGAGTGCGTAAAGAGTATGGAGTGAAATAGTTTGGATATTTTTCAGTATTTAGATGAAATGCAAGAGGATATATTTTCGTTAGCAGTAGGGCAAATAGAAGTGAAGTATTATGATATGTGTAGCATGTTAGCATCAGGTATGCACGCCGAGCGAATTAAATTAATTCCATTAGATACATATGAAGAGAGTATGAGAATAGGTGTGAGAGAAGCATTAGAAGTTGTTGAATGTGAAGAAGCGAAGGCAATTTATTTTGAGTACAATCTCGATAATGAATGGGATAGTCAGTTTTACATTTGTGAGGAGTATGTTCCGCTTGAAGAAGAGGATGATGATTGGGCATCTGAATGGACATATAATATAGAGGGACCGAGGTCTGTAGAATTAGCGGATATGTATGCTGAAAATGGTTTTGATACAAACGAAAAAGCAATCGGCATAACTTTATATTTAATTGCAAGAACGGTATGTAGTTTTATGAGTGTATGTAGTGAAGTGAAAAGTAATATACCGATTTGTATTGGTTTTCACGACCAAGATCCAATTATACGAACAGGCAGAGACTAAGAATCTCTGCCTGTTTTTTTATTTCTTTTCAAAAGTAGTAATTAAAACGCTACATATAATAAGAATACCACCAATAAAAAAATTATTATTTAATGTCTCATTTAATAAGAGCCAGCCAAGTAATGATCCGACGATAGGTTGGAAGAAGAAAAATAAGGAACCGATGCTTGCATCCATTAGTTCTAATCCTTTATTCCAAAGGAAAAAGGCACCTGCCGTTGATATGACTCCTAAATATAATACGCCTAGTATTACGTACGTATTTACGGTTCCGATAGAGGCTACTTGTAGTTCCCATATCATAAAAGGTGTAATAAAAAAGAGTGAAAAGAATATGGCGTACGTTGTAATAACTAAAGATGAAAACCGAGCTGAAGCAATTTTTACATAAATGGATAGTAAAGCCCACGTAATAGCGGCTCCCACTAATATGATGGTACCGATAAAATAGGAGCCAATTTCAATATTCCATCCGATTACGATAATGACACCGATTGTCGCTATTATAGTAGATAAAAGTCTACGAGCGGTTAGCTTTTCTTTTAAAATAATTGCTGCAAATATAACCATAAATGCAGGTGTTGCGGATGTTACTAAAGAGCCTGTATGGGCGTCGGATAATTTTGTTCCGATGAATTGACATGTGATTGAAATGAAATATCCGATAAATCCAATCCAAGCGAAGAGTAGCCAATCTTTTTTGCGAATGGTTACTTTTTTCTTTTGTTTTTTCTCTGCTATTTTCAAAATACCATACAAAACAACAAAAGCGATAATAAAGCGTAGCCAAACGAGTGTCAGTGGTGGAATAAAGTCGAGTACGTATTTGCTAACAACATACATACCGCCCCATATACTTGCTGCTAGTGATAAGCATATAGCTCCTAAAATTGTTTGTTTCATTTGAAGTACCTCCGTCTATTTTTAGGGTATTATGAGTTCCCTAAGACGAGGCATAGTGTATTCGTTATATGAATGCCCGTCTTAGTTTATAGACGGCCTACAGGTTGATCGTTTTCGAATGAAGTGTTGTAGTACATGAGTGCATTCCTCCTTCATATTTTATAATGATATTATAACTTAATTTTCAGTTTGTTTGGATGTTTATTGTTGTACGGAGTGGAATCTTTAGAGAATGGAAACGGTGGTTGTCTAAGAAAGCATAGTATATGGTAGAAAAACATATTTTTAAAATAAAAGAAACCAATTACATAACTGGTAAGTATATTAAGAGTAGTATGAAAAAATAGATTGATAGAGAAAGAGGAGGAGATTTACATTACTACAACCGTTATCTCTCATTTTTATAATGAAGAGTATTTATTACCATGGTGGCTTATTCATCATACGAAACTGTTTGATCATGGCATTTTAATTAATAAAGGTTCTACAGATCGTTCAGTCGAAATTTGTAAGAAGTTCGCACCGCATTGGGAAGTACGAGATTCTGTAAATCCAGAGTTTGATGCATTTGCGACAGATCATGAAGTGATGAGGGTAGAACAAGAAGTAAAAGGATGGAAAATGATTTTAAATACGACTGAGTTTCTTTGTGTGCAAGATAAAAATCAGTTTTGGAAATCGCTAAATGAATTGGGAGGGAGGATGTATTGGCTGGAAGGGCTTATTATGGTTGATGATCCTAAATATAATTATCCGGACCTTAACTTTGGAATCCCTTTAATGAAACAGCGATTTCACGGTTATTTACCAGAAGATTGGCCGTTATGGAGAAGAGGTAGATTTATTCATAATCATGAACACGGAAGTTATACGGTTGGAAGACATTTATCAGCGCATGAATCTATGATCTATCCGCCTCTTGCTTGTATATTATGGTTTGGGTTTAGTCCGTGGAACGATGCGATGAGAAAGAGAAAGTTACAAATTGGTCCGACGCTTTCTGAAGCTAGTAAGCATGGAGGAATGGGTACGCACCATATTATTACGCCGGAAAAATTAGAAGAATGGTATAAGGATTTAGCGAGAGGAGCGCAAGATTTACGTTTTAGTGCTGCATATCGGTATGTTTTTGTATAAATGATTCCCACCATAAAATTGTTTCTTCAATTCCTGTATTTAAATCGTATGTTGGTTTCCAGTTTACTTCAGTTGTTAAACGTTCCACATTCACGCCGACGAATAAAGGTTCATCTTTAGGAAAAGGGATAGCGCCTAGTTTAATTAAATTTTCTTTTCCTATTTTTTTAGCAATGATAGAAGCTAATTCTTTAATTTGTACAGAGTGACCAGAAGCGATATTGATTGTGCCTGTAACGTTGCAGTTTAATAATGTGACAAGAGCGTTAGCGACGTCACCCACATGGAGGAAATCTCTTGATTGTTTTCCATGTGTACATAGAGCTTCCTCGTTTTTTAATAAAGAAGTGATAATGTTAGAAATGAGTCGATTGCCGTGCTCATGAGGGCCATACATATGAAAAATTCGTCCCCAACATACGCTGAGGCTGGTTTGTTGTGCATACGAATGTAACCAGGAGTGTAGTGCATTTTTACATAATGAATACGGGTTTTTATAGGAAAGAAGCGGAGAATCTTCAAATAGAATACCGTTAAACCACTCGTACTCTGCGCCAGTACCTGCTACAACGACACGTTTTCCACCGCATGCTGTAAAGTGTTGAATTAATGAGATACTGGACTTTAGCCAATAGAAATTATTAATGGATACGTAGCATGCAGGAGGAACCGCTTCCCAAGCTAAATGAATGAGGTCGCTAGGCTTAATGTCTGAAATAAATTGTTTTACTTCGTCATCACAAAGCAAGTTTACTTTATGCCAATGGCAGGAAAGGTGAGACGGTTTATTTCTATTATATGTGGCGTGAACTTCATACCCTTTTTGTATAAGGGAATGTACAACATATTTACCTATCCATCCACTACCACCTGTTACAAGGATCTTCTTCATAGTTCAATCACCTCAACTTCTGGAACAGTTACTAAAAATTTGCCACCCCATTCACGAATGAAAGAGCATTCCTTCATAATTTCGTCTTTCAAATTCCAAGGAAGTATGAGAATGTAATCTGGTTTTGTACGTTTAATTTCTTCTGGAGACTTTATTGGAATACGAGTTCCTGGTAAAAGGAGATTTTGTTTGTGAGGATTTTTATCTACTGTATACGCTAGAAATTCTTTACCTATCCCGCAATAATTCAAAAGGGTGTTTCCTTTAGCTGGAGCGCCGTAGCCGATAATTTGCTTGTTTAAAGCTTTCGCTTCAATAAAAAACTTTAAAATATTTATTTTCAATTGTTCCACTCGTTTAGAAAAAAGGAGATAGCAATCTAATGTATCTAGCCCGTGATCTACTTCTTTTTGGATTAAATTTGTAACATTGGAATGGATAGTTGATTGGGCGCTTAGATGTTTTATGAAAATACGCAATGAACCACCGTGAGTTGAAAGTTCTTCTACATCAACAATTTGTAAATGATGATGTGCTAAAATTTTTTGAAGGCTTATAAGTGAGAAGTAGGAGAAGTGCTCATGATAGATAGTATCGAACTGCTTAAAAGATATAAGGTTTAATAGGTGGGGGAATTCAATTGTTATCGTACCATCTCGTTTTAATAATGTTTTTAGGCCAGCGACAAAATCATGCAAGTTCGGAACGTGTGCTAGTACGTTATTTGCGACGATTAAATCAGCTTGTGGTAATTTTTTTGCTAAGTCGTTACTGAAAAAGTTCACATTTGTAGGAATTCCTTTTTGAATTGCGATTGCTGCTACATTTTTTGCTGGCTCAATTCCTAACGTATTGATGTTTTCTTTAAGAAAGTATTGCAATAAATACCCATCGTTACTTGCGATTTCAATTACCTGCGAATTTTTCGTTAAATGGAATCGCTCAATTGCCATTTCTACGTATTGTTTGGCATGCTGTAGCCAACTTGAGGAATAAGAACTGAAGTATAAATAATCATGGAAAATATTATTAGGCGATTCAAATTCATCTAATTGCACAAGTAAACAAGAATTACAAACAAATGTGTGCAGCGGATAAAAAGGTTCCATTTTATATGAGTTTTTTGGGGCTATAAATGAGTTGGCGAGAGGGGAGACGCCTAAATCTAAAAACGTATTTGTTAGTAATGAGTGGCAAAAACGGCATTTTTTCTGTTCCATTTTATAGCCCCCTTATAAATTTTTGAATGCTTCGATTTGTTGTCGTGTGAACGATTCTATATTTTCACCGGATGCATGTTTTTCGTACCATTCAACGGTCCAAGCGATAGCAGTTTCTGTTGATAGCTTAGGAGTCCAGCCTAGTTTATTTACTGCTTTTGTACTATCGAGTGTTAAAATAGGTGATTCATAAGGAGTATTTATAGTGGGAGAAAGTATTGTTAATGGTTTATTCCATAATTTTATTACAGATTGAATGACATCATGGACGGTTCTGTTAGCCTCGTTAATTGGTCCGAAATTCCATGCTTCTGCATACTCTTTATGCTTCCAAAGTTTCTCAGCTAAAAGGATATATCCATGTAAAGGATCCAAAACGTGTTGCCACGGTCGGATAGCATTTTTGTTTCGAATACTTAAAGGATGGTCTTGTAAATATGCACGAATGATATCTGGGAATAAGCGATTTTCTGCCCAATCACCACCACCGATGACATTGCCTGCCCTTACTGAGGCGAGTGAAAGGGTGTTCGTGTGAAAAAAAGATTTTTGATACGATGTTGCAACTAATTCAGCACAAGCTTTACTAGCACTGTATGGATCATAGCCCCCTAAACGGTCGGATTCTACAAATGCTCGATTACCGCTCCCATCATTCTCATAACATTTATCGCTTGTCACATTAATAATGAGACGTACGCTTTCGACGTACTTTGCTACTTCTAGTACGTGAACAGTACCTAAAACATTCGTTTTAAATGTTTCAATAGGATCTTTGTATGAAGTGGTGACGATTGGTTGAGCTGCTAAATGAAATATAATGTCGGGTTTATGTTGCCCAATGGCATGTAATAAAGAATCGTAATCTGTAATATCTCCTTTCATTGTTGTGCACTCTTTCGCTACGTTACATTGTTCAAAAAGGTTAGGGATGGATGGAGGATGAGAAGAATAGCCGATTACTTCTGCGCCTAAAGAAGTTAAAAAAAGGGTGAGCCATGAGCCTTTAAAGCCAGTATGTCCTGTAATAAATACTTTTTTCTTATTCCAAAAAGATGATGAAGTCATATTACCAGACCTTCCATGGAGCGTTATTATTTTCCCATAACTCGACTAATTTATTCTTATCACGTAATGTATCCATTGGATGCCAAAAACCAGTATGTTGAAATGCTGCCAGTTCATTTTTGTTGACTAACTGAACTAAAGTTTCGGTTTCAAAAACAGACTTATCTCCACTAATGTAATTGAAAATATCATGATTTAAAACAAAAAACCCACCGTTAACCCATCCACCATCACCTAGTGGTTTCTCTTGAAAAGATGTTACAGACTGTTTATCTAATATGAGAGAACCAAATCTACCAGGAGGTTGTACGGCAGTAACAGTAGCCATTTTTCCGTGTTTTTTATGAAATGCAATCAGTTCTTTTATATTTACATTACTTAATCCATCGCCATAAGTGAGGCAGAAAGGTTCGTCTCCGACATAGTTTTGAATCTTTTTCACTCGTCCACCCGTTTCGGTATTAAGACCAGTATCGATTAATGTAACTTTCCATGGTTCTACACGATGAGAGTGGCTAGTAATTGTGTTATCGCTTAAATGTATTGTGAAATCGGACATGTGTAAGTTGTAATTTAGAAAGAACTCTTTAATTGCATATCCTTTATAGCCTAAGCAAATAATAAACTCAGTAATCCCGTAATGACTATACAAACTCATAATGTGCCATAGAATAGGTTTCGTTCCAATTTCAATTATAGGTTTTGGTTTTAAATGTGTTTCTTCCCCAATTCTTGTACCGTACCCACCAGCAAGAATAACAGCTTTCATTTTTTCCTCCTAAAATAAAAATTTATTATATATACAGTATTCATATTTTATGCAAATGAGATTGTTTTTGATTAAACGGATGAAATTGTGTGAGGTGATGGCAAGGCAGAAAACATTAAGGTTTGAACTTTGGAAATAATTCTTGATATTCAGGATTATTACGGAGGTCTTGTGTTACGTTACTAAGTTCTAAAAAACGGGTTTCCAATTCTTCAGGAGATTGACCGTAATGTGTTTGAAGTCCCATTTGAATACCCATTTTTGAAAGGGTAGGTGTAATTTGTAATTTTCTTGCCTTGGACTGTTCATTCCAAGGGCTAAAATAAAATTTTAAAATAAATGAAGGGTAGTCATAAACTATATTCCCGTGCCGTGAATAATGTCTACCAGGTAAATATGCACCATCTAGATGATTATGAATAAATCTCCAAGCACACCCGAGTTTTGGGTTATAAGGGAAGACACCGTGGTATCGTTGTTCTACTAATGGGATAGAATATCTTGGCTTTGAATAATTGTAAATATGACTATCTATCATTAAAATCATTCTAATCGCATACATATTTTGTCCTAGTGTATGAAGAGATGAGAAAAACTCTTCTTTATTATTACAACAAAAGAACTCTGTAGTATTTAAAACGATTTTCCAACCTGAAACTTCTCTTTCAATTTCCATCACTTCAATATCAGTATTAGTTGGATCAAACTCAAGAAATCTGGAGTCTCGCACTTCCCAGTGGGGTGCGAGTAGTTTACAAATCTCTACGGAACGATCAGTAGAACCTCTATTAATTAAAATGCCGTGATCGAATATTTTTGTGTGATGCATAAGCCACCATGGGAGTAAATACTCTTCGTTATAAAAATGAGAAATGATAGTCCTTTTTATGTCAATCTCCTCCTATACAGGCAATCATTATTAGTAGGATATGCTTTTAAATAAGAAAGGTTAAAAGGTGTGGGCTATATAGTGATTAGGTAATAGTTTAGTAATTTTATTGTATAGCCGTAAATTACGGGTGTAATAGTAGGTGGATCTTGTAAGGTTGTATAAATTGTCAACAACAAACCGTCACGTTTGACTGTACAGTTTATGTGTTGTATGATTGTAGTAATATAAACAAGGGGGGAAGATCGTTGGGAAGGTGTATCGAATCGGACAGTTGGCTCTCATGGCTCACGTGTCGAAACGAACGATTGATTATTATACGAATCTAGGTATCTTGAAAGCGGAGCGATCTCAATCTAATTATCGCTATTACGACGAAACAGCATTTGAGACATTACAATTTATTGAGAAGTGCAAAGAAATGCATATGCCGCTTTGTGAGATTAAAGAGAAAATCGAGGAGAAGAAGAAGCTGCTCGGTATCAATGAACACGTTTCGAAACAAGTGAATGAAGTGACAGACCATATTCATCGATTAGAAGCAGAGTTAACAGAGTTAAAGCCGCTTTTAGATGGATTGACTGATTCACAACGTGAAAAAATATCGAAATCTTTATCATGTCAAACGACAGCTTTAATACAGACACTTGCTCTATTATTATAGAATAAGTGAAATCCGACCTCTTTAATTTTTGTATCGGGCTATGTTTTCTAACGAACAAATAAGAAAACATTATAGTATACAGGAGGTGGACACCTTAGTTTTTTAACTAAGGGGATTCATTGGAAATATTTAATTTAGTCATGGTTGCGATTTTAATCGCATTTACTGGATTTTTCGTAGCAGCAGAGTTTGCGATTGTAAAAGTACGTTCAAGTCGTATTGATCAGCTTGTTGCGGAAGGGAAACGCGGTGCTTTAGCAGCGAAAAAGGTAACAACAAATTTAGATGAATATTTATCTGCTTGTCAATTAGGTATTACAGTTACAGCTATGGGATTAGGTTGGTTAGGTGAACCGACAATCGAAAAGTTATTACACCCGTTATTTGAGAAATGGAACATAAACCCTTCTATCTCATCAGTATTAACTTTTGGTCTTGCTTTTATGCTAATGACATATTTACACGTTGTAGTTGGAGAATTAGCTCCGAAAACGATGGCAATTCAAAAGGCTGAAAAAGTAACGTTGTTATTGGCGGCGCCGTTAATGATGTTCTATAAAATCATGTATCCATTTATTTGGGTATTGAACGGCTCAGCTCGTGTTGTAACTGGCTTATTCGGTTTAAAACCAGCTTCAGAACATGAAGTAGCTCATACAGAAGAAGAATTACGCCTTATCCTTTCAGAGAGTTACGAAAGTGGCGAAATTAATCAAGCTGAATACAAGTATGTAAATAACATTTTTGAATTTGATAATCGTATTGCAAAAGAGATTATGGTACCGCGAACAGAAATCGTTGGTTTCTACCTTGAAGATTCAGTAGAACAACACATGAAAGTAATCCAAAATGAGCGATATACACGTTATCCGATTTTTGGAGAAGATAAAGATGATATTATCGGTATGGTCAATGTAAAAGATTTCTTTATTCGATATATGACCGAGGATCAAAAAGATTTATCATCAATTCGCTCGTATATGCGTCCGATTATTGAAGTGATGGAAACGACTCCAATTCACGATTTATTACTGCAAATGCAGAAAAAGCGAATTCCGATGGCTGTTTTATATGATGAGTACGGAGGAACAGCAGGAATTGTAACGCTTGAAGACATTTTGGAGGAAATCGTCGGCGAAATTCGTGACGAATATGATGAAGATGAAGCACCACCAATTCAACATGTGAACGAGTACCATAAAATTGTTGATGGAAAAGTGCTTATCTCAGAAGTAAAAGATCTGTTTGGATTACACATTGAAGAAGAAGATGTGGATACAATCGGTGGATGGATTATGATGCAAAATCATGAAATTGAAGAAGGACAACATGTTGAAGCAGAAGGTTATGAATTTAAAGTGTTAGAAAAAGACGCTTATCAAATTAAACGTGTTGAAATTCGCAAAATGGATTATGAACAAGAAGAAGAGAAAGCAGCAACTGTGTAAGTTGCTGCTTTTCTTCTAAAGTATAAAAAATGAGGAATTAGGAGCGGATATTTTGATTCAAGTAGCCTTACGTGTATATCGATTACAATTGTATGCGATCTTTAGTGGTTTACTACTTATGTGGACGATTACTCCGTTTGGAAAACAAGTGACAGGGTTCGGTATTGGATGAGCTGTAAGTGCATACTGTCTTTGGTTATTAGCTCGTAGAGTGGAGAAACTAGGAAGAAGTATCGTACTGAAAGAAAAGGCCCCTGGATTAGGGGTTTTAAACCGGTTTGCAGCTGCAATTTTAGGGGCTATCATTATGTATGAAATTGAGCATGAAATGGAAATGTGGGCATTTGGTACAGGTATTTTAGGTGGTCACTTTTTAATGATTGCGAATTTAGCTTATGCAAATATACAGTTAGTAAAGGAAGAAGAGAAGCGAAGAGAAAAGGCTTCTAAAAACATAGAGCTATAATAAAAGGGGCCTAATGGGGTTCCTTTTTTATTTAAGCGAGTGAATGACAGGAATCAAATTAACGACAAATATAATACGCTTCTTTTTTCGGTTTTTCAATAGTACGAAAAATAATTTGAAAAAATTTAAAAACCCATCGATTTCTAAAGCTTATGTATGTTATCATGACAAAAGACTTTTTGAAAGAGGTGGATACCAATGTTACAAGCGTTACTTATTTTTGTGCTTCAAATTATATATGTTCCAGTATTAACAATCCGAACGATTTTGCTTGTAAAGAATCAAACAAGATCCGCTGCTGGTGTAGGATTGTTAGAAGGAGCTATTTACATTGTCAGTTTAGGGATTGTGTTTCAAGATTTATCAAATTGGATGAACATCGTTGCCTATGTCATCGGCTTTAGTGCGGGACTATTATTAGGCGGTTATATAGAGAATAAATTAGCAATTGGATATATTACGTATCAAGTTAGTTTACTAGACCGTTGTAATGAATTAGTAGATGAATTACGTCACTGTGGATTTGGCGTTACAGTATTTGAAGGTGAAGGAATTAATTCTATACGTTATCGCTTAGATATCGTTGCAAAGCGCTCTAGAGAGAAAGAACTTTTAGAAATTATTAATGAAATTGCACCGAAAGCGTTTATGTCTTCTTATGAAATCCGTTCGTTTAAAGGCGGATATTTAACGAAGGCGATGAAGAAGAGAGCGTTGTTGAAGAAGAAGAAAGACGATCATGCATCGTAAAAAGGGAATAGTGCCGCTTTAAAAGCACGGCATAATCACATATGTAAAAGAGAGGAATCGAATTAGATTCCTCTCTTTTTTATAAAAAGTATGTATCTGTTAATTTAAAAAACTAAATCGTATAATTGTTTTTTCTACTAACCCTCAAATTAATGATTAGCCATATAACTTGAATAAATATCGGTATGATAAACGCGATTAATAAAACAATAAGTGATATTGATTTAATTTCGGATGTTTGAGTAACACCAGCACCATCGACATCTCGTAGCCAAATAATAGCTGCCCACAATCCAAAAAGGATAATCCAAAATATGTTACCAATCCACCAAGAAATCCATCGTTTTTTCATGTTAGCACCCCTTACATTTACCCTCTGTTAAAAGTATATTTTCGTACGTTACATTTATAATGAAATAACTCTAAAATTAATTTTTTTTAACTGTATATCTAACTTGCTTAAAAGTTATCATCTCTCCATCTTTATTATCATCCTTAGTCTGCAAAAGTTGAACTTTTGGCTTGTAGTCTGTCCTATGAGCATCATTGATACCTGTAATATCAAGTTTGTAGGATTCACTATTCTTTATTTTTTGTTCCAATACTTTTTTATTAGCGACATAAATAAAAGTTACTTTATTTTCATCAATACCTTCCGTCTTAATTTCTAATTCATTATCTTTTGTTGTAATCGTTGGTGTTAATAATTCCATACTTCCGTTTCCGGTTTCTAAAGAATTTTCTGCTATAGTTGAACATCCTGATAATATGATTCCGATGAATAGAAGAACAATTAATTTCTTTTTCATAACATCCCCCAATTTCAAGTGATTTTTGATTTTGGCATTGCTAGAATGCTAGTGTGGAGCGTAAATGTTTAGCTAGTACTTATTTTAATTGTACCATAATATGTAAAATGTAACAGGGTGTATATCCAGTTTAAGAGAGATTGAAAAGTTTACTTATTGTTGTAAATCAGTATTTTTACAGTAGATATATATTTTCTTTCGAAAGCGGTGTTGTTAAAATCATTACGAATTGGATATCCAAATATATGATGAAATGTAGATAGGAGAAAGAACTTAATACGAAGTGAACTTATTTTTTATGGAAATTAAAATTGTTACATTTTAAAATAATAATATGGAATAGATGAATTCATTCACTTCGGAGGTAGTTACTTGAACATTAACGAGAAGGCAATTGAAATGTTTGAACAAAATGAATATGAGAAAGCAATGGAACTATTTCAACGAGCGGTACATGAATCTAGAGGTGTACAATCTCTCAATAATCTTGCTTGGATGTACTTTTATGAGGAAGAGAATGATGATAAAGCTCTTGAATTAATAAAAGAAGTTGTTAAGTTGAATCCTTCCTCATACTTTCCTTATAACATCTTAGGGGAAATTTACATAAAATAAAAAAAGTGGGAAGAAGCGAAAGAAGTATTACAAAAGTCTATTTTGATTCAACCATCCAATGAAGCATATCACAATGTAGCTGTAGCTCATTATAACCTTGGAGAGCTGGAAAAAGCTTCGGAATTTTTCTTGCGAGTTGCAGGGGATTCGGACATTATAATGTATAACTATGTAAAATGTTTAATTGATTTAGGGCGAACGACAGAAGCGAAAGAGAAGTTAGATGCTTTTAACAGGGAATCTGATAATTTTGTAGGGGAAATTAATGTAGCAGATTTATATGTTGAGTTGAATTGCTATAAAGAAGCAATTGAATGGTTCGAAAAGGGATACAAAGAATATTGGAAAAGCCCAAATTGGATGGGTAGATTTGTTTATGCTCTATATAAAGCTAATAATTTCACGCGTATAAATGAAGTTATACGGGAATCTATCGAAGCGAAAACAGCAGAAATAGAAGATGTTCAGAATGAAGAAGTAGAAGAAAACTGGACAGAAAACGATAAGAAAGAGTTAATTGAGGAATATACAGAAGAGAATAATTGTTATAAAACAATGATAGAACGTATCAAATCTGGATACGTTCCAGGATTAGAATTTGAAACTGATTATATAGGGGGTTGCTATTTATTTGGTTGTAAAAGACATAATCATCTTGAATATGAAGAATAAAAAGATTCGACTGTCAAACATGACGGTCGAATTTTTTTATTATAGGTCGCTTGTCTAAAGGTACCATCTCGACTGAAATTTGTTAAAGATGTTTCGTATCATTACATAGGTATATATCCTCCTTAGGTAATCCTTTTTTTATATTTAAAATATGTAGTGAAATAAAACCAATAAGTCCTATTCCGCCGAAAATAAGCCATGGTGTATACATTCCGTTTAAGTTGGATGTAAAAGATGTACCGGTATAATTACCGATGATAAAACCAAATGCGAGTGATAGTTGATAGAATCCGAAGTAAGTAGCTGTATATGATTCGTTACTGTAATTTGCAATAGCGATATCAGCGTTAGGTAATACGAGTGTTTCACCAATTGTAAATAAAATTACACAAATAAATAACCAATAGGGGTGCTGGAATAAAGGGATGAGTAAAAAGGAAATGCCCATTAATAAAATACCGTATTTAATAATCGACAGCGTGTTGTATTTGTGAAATAGTTTTCGAAATAACACCATAAATATAACGCCTGTTATTGCATTTATCGTAATAATGAGTGTAGCAAGCTGGTTGCTATTACTAATGTTTTTCATATGAAGTGGAAGTGCGACAGTAAGCTGAGTAAACATAATATAGAAAAAAATCATGATAAATGAAAACAGAAGAAAAGGCTTGTTTTGTAAGATAGCCTGTATTCCTAATGTAATAGATGTGTTTTCAGTAGTGACTTGGAAGTGATTTTTAAGTAAGTAAAAGATAAAAGCGAATAACAGCATAAGTGATCCTGTTAGAAAGAAAGCATAGATGGGATCGAGTAAGAGTAAGAATCCTCCTGCAATTGGTCCAATTATTGCACCGCAATTAAAACTCAGGTTTAAATATGTAAATAAATTTTTTCTCATATGAGCTGGTTGTGAGCCGAATATGGCGCGAGCAGCAGGTTCGTAAAATGCGGTTCCGAAGCCAATAAGTGCAGAAGAAATAGAAATTGTATAGAAATCAGAGCATATTCCTAAAGCGATAAATCCGATTCCTCTTAAAAATAATCCGGCTATCATCATGATGATACAGCCTATTTTGTCAGCAATTAACCCTGAGAATAATGGGATAACTCGTGATGTGATGGTCATAACCGTCAATACTGTTCCTACTTGGACAGCAGAAAAATGAAGAAAGGTTAATAGATAAATAGCTAAAAATGCGTATACTGCAAAATACCCAAAAGACATAAAGAATGAAGAAATAAGCATGAAACGTATCGGTATTGAGAAACTTTTCATAAAACTCCTCCTAATATTGTAACCGGTAAAATAATTTAATGGTTAACTATTTTATATTATAATTATACATAAAGTCAGAAAAAAGTAAATTTTAAGAAGAAGGTGAATGGAATTGAATCAGAACGCACCACATGAATTAGAATATATTCGAGAATTTTTAAATACATGGAGAATACCAAATGATACGAGAGAAGCAATTGATTTGCTGCAAACAGAAGATAATATAAAGCAATTTATGAATAAATATTTTCATGAAGAGTTTCCGTTTCATACGATAGAGGAATTAAGAGGTTTTCGAGAAGATATTCGGATGACAATTGAAGGCGAAGGATCATTGCAAAAATGGTTAGAAAAATACCCATTTCATGTACATATAAAGGAAGATATGAAAGGTATTACATATGAACCAGTATATGAAGAGAATGTGTATACAAAAGTATTAAACATTGTGTTAATGTCAATTCAAGAAAATGTGTGGGGAAGGTTAAAAGCATGTCCGGATTGTCGCTGGGTATTTTATGATCATTCGCGAAATGGAAGTAAAAGATGGTGCGGTATGTATGCTGGAGAAGAAGGAGGAAGAGCATGCGGTACGATTGCGAAAGTGAAAAACTACCGGGCGAAGAGAAAAGGGCGATCTGGTTATGATATGTAATTAATATTAGAGAAAGCAAAATGGATGGGGGAATGTAGAATATGAAAGGTACGCAAATGTTAGCTTTAAATAAAAAGTGTTGGGATACAGTTGCACCTTATTTCTTTCAAGTGGATTGTTTACCGAAATATGGACCGTATACGGCGTCTGAAGATGAGATTCAATTAAAGATAAAAAGGTACTTAATATTGGATGTGGAAGTGGGCATTCGTTGTAATATATGGCGGAACAAGGGGCAGAGGAATTATGGGGGCTTGATCTTTCGAGTGCACAAATTGAAATAGCGAATAAGACGTTAAAGGATTGGAATCCAAAGTTAATATGCGGAGCAATGGAAGAGGAAGGAGATATTCCGAAAGGGTATTTTGATATTGTATATTCCATTTATGCATTAGGTTGGACTTCGGATTTAAGAAAAACGTTGGAACTGATTTATTCATATGTAAAGCCAAGAGGAAGTTTTATTTTTAGTTGGGAGCACCCAGTATATTCAAACTTACAGTATGGTACAGAAGAAGTTGCTATAAAGTCTTCTTATCATGAGGAAACGCCTATTACGTTTGAAACATTTAAAGGAGAAAATGTACAAGCGACATTATATAAGAGAAAAATAAGTACATACATAAATGAGTTAAATAGAGTGAGATTTAAAATTGAGAGAATAGAAGAGCCTGAACCATCGAGCTCGTTTGATGAAGAACTAGCTGAGCCGTCTACGAAATATTATTCTTTATATAAAGCTAGAATGGTGCCGACTACTTTTATTGTGAAGGCAAGAAAATGAAAAATACAGCGCACGCTTTTTTAGTGTGCGCTGTATTTTGTTAAAGGTCAGTACTTATCTTTTTGGTTGAAAAATATGTTGGAAAAAGTATTTGTGATGTAAGTTATCTACAACTTTATTTGCTTGATATGTGCGGTGTTGTTCGAGTCGAAGTCTTTGCTCCATCATTTTTATTGCGTGATCAGATAAACGTAACATAATACATCTCTCCTTTTCTATAAATATAGGTCTCTAAAATGATATCGATTCCAGATTTTATAGTTAAGGAGGTATACTGTGTAACATAGGCAAAAAGCACCTTCCTCTCCCATTACGCTTACGAGGTTAGCTGTCGGACTCGGGAAGTGAGAGTATCCCTACTTAAAAAAGATTCGCCCCAAGTAGCATTGCTACAAAAATGGTTCCCCCGCTCCAAAATTTGGACTCAGCAAAAGGTATTATAAAGTAAAAGATAACATAAATAAACTAATGAGTCAAACTATTTTATGTTTTCTGTCTCTTTAGTTGTGTAAGAATCATACGATCGGTAATTGTTATATCGGTTACTTCAATGAAGCCGTGTTTTTTATATAATGCAATAGCAGGGGTATTCGCTTTACCTGTTTGTACAATATATGCCATGGAAGAAGGGAACATGTTAAATATATAACTTAAGAGTTTCGTTGCAATTCCTTTTTGAAAAAAATCAGGCGATACAACTAGTCGGTGAATATCAATTAGCTGTTCTTCTTGCATAAAAGAAATAAAGCCGACAAGTTTATTTTCAGAAAAATATCCATAGAATGTTTCACCGCAATTTTGAATATCGTTTACAGTATCATATAAACGGGGGATTGCAGTACTGTTTAAATAATCTGCTTCAACTTTATAAGATGGAATTTGAACTTGTAAAATGGATGATGCAACTTCAAAAGAAGTGGCATTTAACTTAAGAATCATAGATAGTGAAGCCTCCTTTGAATATGGTATATTAATATAATTGATTTTTGGGTAAGTTTGACAATGATTTTCTTTTTTGCATATAATATATGTATCTCCTTACATATATTACTCTTTCGTTTGTTTCTATAGTAGAATATGGTTAGTGTAAATGAATTTGTAATCTTATATAAGAGTTTTGCTACTCTTGTATTTGAGCATACAGACTATAATAGAAATGGAGGACTAAAGATGGGATGGATTATCACATTAATAGTTGGTGCTATTATAGGTGCAGTTGCTAGTTCTATAACAGGTAAAAATTTCCCAGGCGGTATGCTCGGAAATATTATCGCAGGTTTATTAGGTGCTTCGTTAGGTGGTAGATTATTTGGATCTTTTGGGCCATCATTTGGTGGAATTCATGTCGTGCCAGCATTATTAGGAGCAATCGTATTAATTCTTATTGTATCATTTGTAGTGAAAGCTGCAAGGAAATAAAGATATAGATAATGATGAAAAGCCCTGAGTAAGGGCTTTTCATCATTCAAAGAGGTGGTTTCATTGGAAAAAGTAAATATAAGAAAAAGAGACAAGTTAAAAAAGTTTTTTAGGGAACAAAATTATTTAGCAGTGTTACTTGGATTTGCATTATTGTTCATTAACATATTATTGCTAACAAAAATTTCTTTCGTTTTTACTCCGTTTATCGTCTTTTTAAAAACAATATTCTTCCCGGTATTATTAGCCGGAGTGCTATTTTATATCTTGCACCCATTCGTTTCACTTTTAGAAAAGAAAGGTGTTTCAAGAATCGTATCGATAGCCTCGATATATTTAATAGTACTAGGATTATTTGTGTTTTTAGTTGTAACGGTTATCCCTATTATTAAAGATCAAATTGATGCATTAATAGATAACTTACCGTATTTCGGTCATGAAATCGAACGAGCAGCACGTAGATTTGGGGAAAGTAATTTACTTGGTAAAATTCAGGAGAATTTAAATATTGATGTAGCGAATATAGTAAAAGACTATACAGTTGATTTTACAAAGTCATTATCATCAGTAACTGGAAATGTAACTGGATTTTTAAGTACACTTACAGAAGTTGTTTTAACCTTTGTCATGGTTCCGTTTATATTGTTCTATCTATTAAAAGATGGTGAACAACTACCGAATCACTTTTTGAAGTGTATTTCAGAGCAAAGACAACCGGCAGCAATGAGAATACTAGATGATATGCATTATGCGATTAGTTCGTATATAAGAGGGCAAATTATCGTTAGCTTGTTTATCGGTATCATGCTATTAATTGGCTATCTTATTATTGGTATTAAATATGCGGTATTACTTGCTATTTTAGCGATGATTGTAAATATCGTTCCGTACGTAGGTCCAGTTATTGCAATAACTCCAGCGTTAATTATCGCATTTATTGACTCGCCAGGAATGGTTTTAAAGGTAATTATCGTTATGATGGTTGTGCAATTAGCAGAAGGTAAGTTTATCTCCCCGCAAGTAATGGGGAAAAAGCTAGATATCCATCCGATTACAATAATCTTTATCATTTTAACTGCTGGTAATTTATTCGGTATTATGGGGATAGTTTTAGCAATTCCAGGATATGCGATATTAAAAGTGTTAGTTACACATGGTTATAGATTTGTAAAATTGAATACGTAAAAAAAGAGCTAAAACAGAGAAAACTGTTTTAGCTCTTTTTTATTAATAATTGATTTGCGTATTGGCGTGCCCATTGATCAGCTTCTAATATAGCATCGAGTGAAGGATCTTTTACGTTATGATGAGCTTCAACTGTATTGTAAATTGTTTTTTCGATATCAAAAAATGCAATTTCATTTTTAAGAAATAGTGCATTTGCAATTTCGTTCGCTGCATTTAATACGGCTGGAGTTGTACCGCCAATTTTGCCACATTCAAATGCGTATTGTAGACAGGGGAACTTCTCTAAATTTGGTTTTTCAAAATGCAAACTACCAATTTCTAATAAATTTAATTTTTCATAGGATGAAGGTAGTCGAGTAGGGCAGTGAAACGCATATTGAATCGGCATTCTCATATCAGGAGCACCGAGTTGTGCCATGACTGATCCATCAATAAATTCCACTAAAGAGTGAATGATACTTTCTTTATGAATCATAACATCAATTTTTTTATAAGGAATATCGAACAGCCATTTAGCTTCCATCACTTCAAACCCTTTATTCATTAACGTGGCAGAATCTATCGTTAGTTTTGCTCCCATTAACCAGTTTGGGTGTTTTAAAGCATCTTTCGCTTGTAATGTTTTCATTTCTTCACGTGTTTTATCACGAAAAGCGCCGCCAGAAGCTGTGACAATTAACTTCTCAATCTCTTTATTATTTTCTCCGTTTAAACATTGGAAAATAGCTGAATGCTCACTATCGACTGGAATTAGGCGGCATCCGTTTTGTTTCGCTAGTTCAGTTACGATATGACCAGCGGCAACTAAAGTTTCTTTGTTAGCGATGGCGATATCTTTCTTCGCCTTTAATGCTTCAATTGTTGGGAGTAAACCTGAAACACCGACAACTGAACTTAATACAAGATTTGTATCAGGATGGGTAGATACTTCATTTAAACCATCAGTTCCATATGTAATTTTTGTATTTGTTGAAATACGAGAACGTAATGTGTCCGCTAATTCTTTTGTCGCTACGCTTACAATACGAGGCTGAAACGATTCAATTTGTTTTTCGAGAAGATCGATATTATAATTTGCGGTTAAACCGACGATTTTAAAATGTTCAGGATGAGCGGAAACGACATCTAATGCAGATGTGCCAATGGATCCTGTTGAACCTAAAATGGATATATATTTTACCATGAAAAAACCTCCAAAGTTGTTTCGATTACTTCTGCAAACCTATATATTATTAGACAATTAAGGTGGAAATTCCTGCTATATAAAACAGAAAATTAGGGTTTAATTGGAAAGGGAATGTGATAAACTGTAAAAAACGAAAAAGCAATGAAAGAGAAGAGTACATGTTCAAAACTTTTCAGAGAGCTGATATGTGGTGGGAATCAGTAAGGGATGAATATGGAATGGGCTCTGGAGCTTCTAACTGAAATGAGTAGGTAAAGACGGTTACTTCACGTTATTGAAGTATGAAGTGAGCTAATGATAGCTAATAAAGGTGGTACCGCGGGAGTCTCTCGTCCTTTTTAAGGATGAGAGACTCTTTTTGTTTTTTATTTTGAGAAAGGAGGAGTTAGTATGAGCGAAAAAATAATGTTAACAGGAATTAAACCAACGGGTTATCCGCATTTAGGAAATTATATTGGTGCAATTAAACCTGCATTGCAAATGTCAAAAAATAATGAAGGAAAAGCATTGTACTTTATAGCTGATTATCATGCGTTAAATGCAGTGCATGATCCAGAGAAGTTCAGTAGTTATACAAAAGAGGTAGCAGCTACATGGTTATCACTCGGACTTGGAGAAGATGTTATTTTCTATCGACAAACAGAAGTGCCAGAGATTTTGGAATTAGCTTGGATATTAGCTTGTCTAACTCCGAAAGGGCTTATGAATCGTGCCCATGCATATAAAGCGAAGGTAGAGCAAAATAAAGAAGCGGGATTAGAAATTGATGCAGGTGTGAATATGGGGTTATATACGTACCCGATTTTAATGGCGGCTGATATATTATTATTTCAAGCTACTCATGTACCTGTTGGAAAAGATCAAATTCAGCATATTGAAATTGCTCGTGATATTGCGACGTATTTTAATCATACATTTGGCATGACATTTTCGCTTCCAGAGTATGTAGTGCAAGAAGAAGGGGCAATTTTACCTGGTCTTGATGGAAGAAAAATGAGTAAAAGTTATGGGAATGTTATCCCGTTATTTGCAGAGCGAGAAAAACTACGAAAGCTTATTTTAAAAATAAAAACAGATTCTTCACTTCCAAATGAACCGAAAGAACTAGAAACGTTATTTACAATCTATAAAGAATTTGCGACAAAAGATGAAATTCAGTCAATGCGTGAAAAATATGAAACTGGAATCGGATGGGGCGATGTAAAAAAAGAGTTATTTCGCGTTGTAGATCGTGAGTTAGCAGGACCTCGGGAAAAATACGCAACGTATATGAATGAACCGCATTTACTATATGAAGCGTTAGAAAAAGGTGCTGAGAGGGCAGGGACTATTGCGAAGGTGAATTTGGTGGAAATTAAAAAACGGATTGGATTTGAGAGGGAACGTTAAGCGTTCCCTTGTTTTTTCTATATGAATTTTAATTATTTATTCGTTATATCTACATGCAAAATGAGGAATTCGCATCGTCTTTCTAAATTTATTAATTGCACATTTTAAAAAGTATGTTAATATAGGGGTACTTATTAAAGGTGTTTAATAAGTGTAATTAAAGTCACTTATTAAAGAGGTTTAATAAGTGGAGCTCATTTGATTACAAAGGAGATGATTCTATGAAAACGGAAAAAGAAAAGATGTTGGCGGGAGAAATGTATATTGCGGATGACGAAGAATTAGTGGCTGATAGGGTGGAGGCAAAACGTTTAACACGCCTTTATAACGAGGCAATGGAGACAGGAGATGAACAACGTTTTACGTTATTAAATCAGCTTTTAGGTTCTTCAGCTGATGGGAAAACCCACATTAATCCTGATTTTCGTTGTGATTACGGTTACAATATCCATGTTGGAAAGAGCTTTTTCGCAAATTTTAATTGTGTGATTTTAGATGTTTGTGAAGTTCGAATCGGTGATAATTGTATGTTTGCACCTGGTGTTCACATTTACACTGCTACGCATCCGTTGCATCCAGTAGAACGGAATTCTGGCAAAGAATATGGGAAACCTGTAAAGATTGGTAACAATGTTTGGGTTGGCGGGGGAGCTATAATTAACCCTGGTATTTCAATTGGAGACAAGGCTGTAATTGCTTCAGGAGCAGTTGTGACAAAAGATGTACCTAGTAATGTAGTTGTTGGTGGTAACCCAGCCAAAGTTATGAAAATGATAGACTTATAGAAATCGTTTTTCACGGATGCTTGAATAAACTGGTGTCGTATCGTATAGACAATGTGAAAGGTGTTTCATATGAAGAAAAATAGTGCGGGCAATCATACAAAGACATTACTTGCCTCTCGAAACGCTCTTTTTCTCTTATTTGCTTTGCCAGGTGTCGCGTTTGCTACATGGATTTCTAGAACAGCAGCGGCGCGAGATATTTTAGCAGTTTCAAATGCAGAAATGGGCTGGATTTTGTTCGGTTTATCTGTCGGTTCAATAATTGGTTTACTGAGTGCAAGTCATTTTATTGACTGTAAGGGAGCTAGAGACGTTATTATAGGCAGTATGTTTTTAATAATTGTTGGATTACTTTGTTTAGGTATTAATATTTATTTTGTTTCTAGCATAGGGACTTTTGGTAGCTTGCTAGTATTTGGAGTAGGATATGGGTTGGCAGAAGTCTCATTGAATGTAGAAGGCTCTTCAATAGAGCAGAAATTAGGAATGACACTTCTACCGAAATTCCACGGTTTTTTTAGCGTAGGAACTTTAGTAGGCGCGCTCAGTGGCACTGTCGCCGCCTCGCTTCACATCCCAATCCTGTATCAGTTTCTTGCGATTTCGGCCGTGTTTTTATTACTTGTATGTATGGTGTATCGTTATCTTCCGCACGGAACAGGAAAGAAAGAGAAATCGCAGAACAAAAAGCGAGCGAAGCGTACTTCCTTACGTATGGAAAAAAAGGTGCTTTTAATTGGTCTTTTTGTGTTTGGAATGGCATTTGCAGAAGGAAGTGCAAATGATTGGCTGCCTATCGTGATGGTAGATGGACATCAGCAAAGTGTAGTGACAGGTTCTATTATGTACACAATTTTTGTATTGGCAATGACGTTAGCTCGTATGTGTAGTAGTTATTTCCTTGATCGATTCGGTCGTGTCGCTGTCGTACGTGCTACTATTATGGTGGCGATTATAGGAATTTTAATCGTAATATTTGGGAGTAACTCGTATTTTCTAGCAGTTGGTGTAGTGCTGTGGGGGATTGGTGCGGCGTTAGGTTTCCCAATTGGTCTTTCTGCTGCTGGAGATGATCGTGAAAATGCGACTTCTAATGTTGCTGCAGTTTCTATCATCGGTTATACAGCTTTTTTAGTCGGACCGCCATTTTTAGGTATACTAGGGGAATCATTCGGAATACGTAATGCCTTGCTAGCTGTTTTATTATTTGTTCTCTTATCTGGAATTGTATCGTCTGTTACGAGAGAGAATAAATCGAGCTAAACAAGGGGTGCATGCAGTGGAAATATATCATCTCTATTGCTTTAGAAAATGATGTGTGATATATTGTCAACGCAACTTATTAAAAGTGTTTAATAAGTATGTTGATTAAGGTGGTGAGCGATTTGAGTGAACAATTTGTTACTCAAAAATCGATTAAAGAGACGATCCTTCGCGGCATTCGTACAGCTCTTTTAGAGCGAGGTAGTGCAACGAAAGTTGAACTTAGTAATACATTAGAAATCAGTTTTCCAACGATAAGTAAATTTATAGAAAATATGAAACAAGACGGTGAAGTCACTTTAGTCGGTTTAGATGATTCAAGTGGTGGAAGAAGAGCGAAACGATATGCTTATAATCCGGAATATATGTTAGGTTTAGCGATATTTTTAGAAAAAAATGAGACAAACTATACGATTTTTAACTGTTTAGGGGAAGTAAAAGAAAAAGGAAGTACTTCAAGTGTATTAATTGATACTGGCGTAAACCTATTATCTAAACATATTGAAAGTCTTATCGCTACATTCCCGAAAATAAGCTCTATATCAATTGGTGTGCCCGGTTCGGTAGATAATGGTCGTATTTTTTATATACCTGGTTATGAAAAGTTCCAAAATTTTAATTTAAAAAGTCATTTGGAGAATCTGTTCTCTATACCTGTAGTAATAGAGAACGATATGAATGCCGCAGTGCTTGGTTATTATAAAAACACTGGAAACCATGACAATTCCTCTCTTGTATATTTGTATTCAGGTCAAAATGGTCCAGGTGCGGGTATTATGATAAATGGGGATGTAGTCCGAGGAAGTACATTTTTCTCGGGAGAGATATCTTTCGTTCCGCAGTATGATAATAAAAATTTCTTACAAGCTTTGAGAAGTGGAGATGAAGTGAGAGATTCGAATAATCCAGAGGAATATAATATAGATGCTATTACTCGATTAATTTCTACATGTATAGCTATTATTAATCCACATGCGTTTATTTTCTGTGATGATGAAGTGAATCAATTTGTAATAGATCAAATTGTAAAAAGTTGTCCACAGTACATTCCGGCGGAACATATTCCGAAAATAACAGTAAGCGATTGGAAAGAAGATTATTTATATGGATTAAAAAGCCTTGGACTTGATCTTATGATTACAAGAACAAGCAAAGAAAATTAAATATCAAATTGTTGGTTGAATACCATAAAAAGAAAAGGTGTCGATTATGAGAATTGAACATGTAGCAATTTGGGTGAATGATTTAGAAGGCATGCGTGATTTCTATAAACAGTACTTCAATGGTGAAGCGAATGTATTGTATCACAATCCGAAAAAAAAGTTTGAATCTTACTTTATAACTTTTGAAGGTGGTGCGCGTCTAGAACTTATGAGACAGGTAGGGATAGACGATGTAATAAAAAAACAAACAGTAGGATATGCGCATATGGCATTTTCTGTAGGTAGCAAAGAAAAAGTAGACCAATTAACGGATAGGTTAAGAGAAGCAGGATATCCTCTGTTAAATGGCCCACGCACTACAGGAGATGGTTATTATGAAAGTGTAGTAAGTGATCCTGAAGGAAATCAGATCGAGATAACAATCTAACATTTTATTTACTAATAACGAATAAAAAATATAAAACTTTGTTGTTCCCCAAAATGTTTAAGAGAAAGCTATTATTTCTTCAGAAAGGGGGACATAACATTGAGTGAGTCAATTTTTATTTTCTGTATATATCCATTGCTTATTTGTATGTTTTCAATAGCTGTGACATATAAAATAGGTACATTTTACGCGATGCCAATGGTAACATTTCTTATTTTTCTTATGTTCAATGTTACATTGTACGATCCATCATTTTTCTTTTGGGTGGGCATGTATACTGTTTTTTCATTCATTATTTCTTATATAACTATTTTATTTGTAAAGGGATATAAAGCTGTAGAAAAAGAACGTTAAATCATCTAATTATTTTTTGGGGAAATAGGGATTTACGGTGAACGATAACAACCTCATTTCACGTTGTAATGACGAGAAATGAGGTTGTTATATTTTTATATAAAATATAAGGTACTTATTTTGTAATGTTTTTTAATTAGAGTGCTGAAACTCTTTAATAATCCGCTCAATGACTGGATGAAGAGTAATAGGCAACCTATCAAGCGGAAAAAAGCGTAATTCTTTTGACTCAGCTTGATCACATATAAGTTCACCGTGGAATTCTCGGCAAATATAAATAACGAGTACACCGTGTACTTGATCGCCGTTTGGATAGATTTGAAAAAAATCTGGTCCTGAGTATGTACGGAACAGTTCTGGATTTTTAATGATAAGCCCAGTTTCTTCAAATACTTCTCGTTTTAAAGCATCTTCTAACGTCTCGTTATATTCTAAGGCACCACCAATAATACCCCAACGGTTAAAGTCTGTTCGGAGCTGTAGTAATACTTCATTTTTCTCATTTAATATAATGGCGTGTGAGCCTATTAATATAAGTGGATGATTTCCTACTAGATTTCTTACGTCTTCAATATAACCCATAATTTTTCTCCTTGTATTTAATAATAGTTTGGAAGTTCTTTTAACATTTTTTCTGTTTTACGTGCTGTATAGGCTAAGTTATGATCATCTTTTGTTCTAAAAAATAATGTACGTAAAAAGGTTTTAATGTTGGCACATAAAATACAATACTCATTAAGCGAAAGGCGTTTTCTAATTTGAGGAAGCCTTTTTATTTTTTTATAAATAATTGAAATTAACTCATCTTGCTGGAAGTCATGATACAGCATGGATATTAATGGCGTAACAATACGCTCATCTTCGTTATTATGAAAAATATCAGATGGAATGAAGATTTTATTTAATAAACAATGAATGAGCTCTTCATACCACTCAAAAGTCGTATGTGAATTATGAACAATTTCAGTGAAAGCATCAGATACGTGGGCGATACAATGAGCCCATCCTTTATTTTCGATATATCCTCGAAAGTCCATTTCTAAGTTTGTATATGTAATAAGTTTATTTTTTATCTCTTCAATATCCTCTTCTGTAAAAAAGTAGTGAGAGTTAGCGAATTGAAGTATTAACGCAATTAAAGAAACAGTGTAAGAACGTGTGAAAACCCCATCTGTATGTGGGGAGTAAATGTCACAATATAAATACTCATCACTTAAACATGTTTGCAACAGTAATTTCAGCTGATCGTCCATAAGGAATTCATGATGAATGAAATGCGCAAAACATTTATATATAAGTTGGTAACGAACGTAACTATCAGTCGTTCCGATGTACTGAAGCATGTTCAAAGTTAACTCATTTACATTTATATGATGCAGTTGCGTATAGTCATTTTGTTGTATAAGCTCTAACTGTTGTTGCAATGCTGTAATATCCAATGGAGAACCTCCTCCGCACTTTAAAGATGCGATCTTTTCTAGTATTCTATATATTCAAGGACAATCCTGCTCATGCAAGGAGAACCATTAGAAATTCGAGTATGACATAGATGAGGGAAGAATATGACGACAATAGAACAGTTAGAAAAACATTTTAAAATAAGAAGAAGTGCTTCTTCTATCATGATAAAAGAAAATAATGCAGAGGCTTTTACAGAAAAGCAATTAAAAGAGATCATGCAATATTGCGTTGCTGAGGCTGAAAAAGAGGGGGTAGAAAAATTACATTTTGAGATCTCTTCAAAAAGTCCAAATTATGATGTGTATAAGAAATGTTTTGAAACGTATTCATTTGAATATGTTACTGAAAACATGATTGTATTTAAGGATATATATGAAGTAGAAGATGTAGAAAGTGAAATTGATTTTAAGCTGATTGAAGAAGTAGGAGAGGATACTTTTTATTCTTTTTGGAACGAAATGACGGAAGAACAAGTCGACTATAATCAATTTGTACATATGATGGAACAAGAAATTGGTGAGCAATGGAAAGAACATTGTTTAACAGCAGTTGCAAGCGAAGAGCCAATAGGAATTGTAATCCCGCATATTGAGAAAGGTACGTTAGAAGAAGGGAAACTTATGTATTTCGTAATGGCTCCAAATATGCGAAATAAAGGGTACGAAGCAGCATTCTTTACAGGTGCAATGTTTGTCTTAAAGGAAATAGGTGCATCTTATTATATTGGCGAGACAAATGTACAAAATGAGTGGATGAAGGATGTTTTTGGGAAGAATGGATGTCAGCTGCTTAGTTCTACTGAGCGATATGTGAGGAAGTTTTAGGAGGATGAATGATGTACTCTCTCGAACTCATTTCGAGGCAATCCGTGTACAAATTATGAACAAGTAAAAGAACTTTTTGCCTGTTTGTAAGATAAAAAGAAAAATGAGAACGACAAAGTAGATATTCCTATAATACAATAGAGAAAGATTCGATTATAAGAGAAAGCGTTGGTGAAAGAATGGAGCAGCAAGAAAATTGGCTACAAGCAACTGTAGAACGAAATGAAGATAATATGTTACATATAAAGTGGGAAAATAATATAGAAGAAGTACGCATTTATTGGAGTACTTCACCAGATTATATTGAAGAAAATGGAGAATTACTTGTAACTGTAAACGGGGAATCATCATGCACTATTGAAAACCCGAGTGAAAATGAACGCCCATATTTTAGACTAGTAGGAAATAATGGACAAGCAGTGACAGTAGCTGAGCGTAGATTGCCACTACAAGGAGCGTTTAACTTCCGTGATATGGGAGGATATGAAACGACAGAAGGCCGTAAAGTAAAATGGGGCAAATTGTACCGTTCTGAAGAATTAGCGGGACTAACAGAGTGGGATATTGCGTATTTACAGAAGTCTGGATTAAAGTTAATCTGTGATTATCGTACAGACTTTGAAGTGAAGCATAAGCCAAATCCAGAGATTACAGGTGCTCGTCAAGTATGCTTACCAGTTATGCAAGACTTGGCGAAAGACTTAAATATAAATGAGTTTTTCCAAGTTGGTGACCTTTCTCTGTTGGGGAAACCAGGTGAATATCTTGTGAAAATGAACCAAGATTTCGTAAGTGGTAACGAGGCGTTCGTGAGCTTCTTACAACTTGCACAAAATCCGGAAAACTTACCATTAGTAAACCACTGTACAGCTGGAAAAGACCGTACTGGATTTGGATCAGCATTATTACTACTTCTATTAGGTGTGCCAGAAAAAACAGTAATGGAAGATTATTTACTAAGTAACGGTTTCCGTGAAAAATTAAATGAAAAAATGATGGCCTTTTTAGGTGCAAAACTACAAAACGATGAGAGTAGAGCGATATTAGGTGCAATGTTTGAAGCACGCGCCGAATATTTACAAGCTGCGATTGATGGAATCCATAAGCAATACGGATCAGTTGAAGCATACGCTGAAAAAGCTCTTGGCTTTACGAAAGAGTCGTTAGAGGAAATGAAAATGTTATTGTTAGAAGAAAAATAAGAAGAAGGGAGGCTGATTTGGATTAGCCTCCTTTTATTATTATTGCTATAATTTTGTTTATGAGGATGTTGTGCACCGAGGAGAAAATGGATGAAAAGAACTTACGAATCGGGGGATAAAATGATCCATACACGTTTAAAAGCAGAGGAGTTAAGGGAAAGTTTAACAACAATATTAAGTCAAGAATATAAGGAATTAGCTGTGCAGGATTTAAAGGTGATTGGAACGGGAGTGCAAAATATTGTTTTTCGCGGAGATTCAGGAAAGGGACCTTTAGCATTTCGAGTGCCGTGGGAAAGAGAAGTAGAAAATATAAATGAAGATTTATTTAATAGTCGGATTTCGTTGCAAAAGGAAGCAGAGCTTTCTAAGTATTGTCATTCAAAAAGTATTCCAGTACCAAGTATACACAGATTGCATCTTTCTACCGAACTTGATTTTTTAATATCGGATTATGTGGCTACGGATCATATGCCAATTTCGGCATACGAAATAGGGAAGTTAGTCAGCAAGCTTCATAGTATGCCAATTGAAGGTTTACATTACGAGCAGAATATTAAAGAGCCAATTAGTAAGTATATAGCGGAACGCATTGTGAAACGAGTAGAAGGTTTTAATACAATTACGAATTGTGGTATTAAACTTCCAGATGCACAAACAATTGAACATATTCTTAGTACAGCTAATCATGTAAAGTGTTTATTACATATGGACATTCGACCAGCCAATTTAATTGGGTATAATGGAGAAGTTAAAGCAATAGTTGATTGGGATAACGCTTTAATTGGTCATCCGTTATTGGAGCTTATGAGAATAGCTGAAACAAATGAGGTTAGTTGGGATGAATTTAAAGATGGATATAAGAATGATAGTATCTTTAATGCTACCCCTCATATTGTTAATTTATTTTATAGACTAGATACAGCGGTCATGCTAGCAAACTTATTTATAGCACATTTGAAAATAAAGGATAAAGGTGTATTCTATAAAGAGCGAGTCAAAGCACTTTATAATGAAATATATAAAAGTTTATAATGAAGCTATGAAAATGAAGTTTTGAAAATAGGAATTGAGGAGAACATCATGAAATACAACGTTATATTATTCGACGTAGACGATACATTATTAGATTTCCCTGAAACGGAAAGAAACGCATTACATAACGCGTTTGTACAGTTCGGCATGCCTACAGGGTATAATGATTATCTTGCAAGTTATAAAGAGATTAGTAATGGGTTATGGAGAGATTTAGAGAATAAAATGATTACGCTAAGTGAATTAGCGGTAGATCGATTTAGACAATTATTTGCACTTCATCATATAGAAGTAGATGCGCAGCAATTTAGTGATGTATACCTTGAAAACTTAGGGAAAGAAATACATCTTATTGAAGGTGCAGTGCAATTATGTGAAAATCTACAAGATTGCAAGCTAGGTATTATTACGAATGGATATACGAAGGTGCAACAATCGAGAATTGGAAATTCGCCTTTACGTAACTTCTTTGAACATATTATTATTTCTGAAGAAGTGGGGCATCAAAAACCAGCACGTGAGATTTTTGATTATGCGTTTGAAAAGTTTGGGATTACGGATAAATCAAGTGTACTAATGGTTGGAGATTCGCTAACTTCTGATATGAAAGGCGGAGAAGATTACGGCATTGATACGTGTTGGTATAATCCGAGTTTGAAAGAAAATATGACGGGTGTTAAGCCGACTTATGAAGTGGAGAGTCTGCTACAAATTTTAGAAATTGGGGAAGTGGCGGAAGAAAAGGTAGCTTCATTTTAATTGTGCTGATATTTGTCGAAAAATCGATATATTGAAAAAATCGTTGATATATTGTAAGTTGTGATAGATATATTAGAAAAATCGTTGATATATTGTAAGTTGCGATAGATATATTGAAAAAATCGTTGATATATTGTAAGTTACGATAGATATATTAGAAAAATCGCTCATATAAGTTCATATACTAAGATATAGAATAAAAAATAGCGCTACTATACAAGGTCATTCACGTGTTATAATGCGTGAATTAAATATACGTATATAAATAGTTTCTCAGAGTAATGCGATGTCATGTATGATTAGTGTAACAACTAGAGGTGAATAAAGGATGTTAACGTTTTTATTTGAGTTAGACAAAAGTCTCCCGCAGAAGGATGAGTCACGGTATGATGCTTATTCAAAGGGCTTTATCGAAGGAGATGTAACGATTTGCGCGAGTGAAAGAGTACTTTTTCAAAAGTCATGCATGAAGGTTGCAGAGCTCGGCATTTATTTAGGACAGTGGATGGAACAAGTTCAATACGGGCAGAACGTACATATGAATTATGAAACGGCTGACCGTGATGAGATAATTCTTGGTTTTTCCTATGAAGAGGAAAATCAGTGGAGAATTTATTCCAGTTGGCAACAATTTGAACTTCAGGAACGTATATCTACTACAGCATTAATAGAGAGCGTTGGGCGTTGTTTATATGAGCTAAATAAGGAACTGCGTGCGATAGAATATCCTGTGACGTTTGATCAGTACTTAAGAGGAGAGCGAATGATGCAGCTTTCTTACAAACGACCGTGTGATAGTAAAGCGGATACAATATCAATAGAAGTTTATAATGAAAGCAAACAAGTAGGCGTAGTACGGGGCTACTATAAAAATACGTTGATGAGAGTACTAGACTTCATTCCAAAAATCGGTAGTAATATCATTTATGAAATAAAGGATAGTAAGGATAATATTCGCGTCATTGCAAAGGATGTAAGTAGGCAGCGCCAAAGAAAGATTTTAGTAACGTACAAAGATAATAATGATGCAGAGCATGAAATACTTGTATGTGACGGAAAGTTATTAGACGCAAATTTCTTATTTACCTTTACATATAAGAGAGAAGAATATGTTGTTCACAAAACTTCAATTGGGCTTGGAAAGTTATTACGAAAGGGCTATGTAATCGCAGATTGGAATATTCGTCTTGAGGAAGATATGTATTACATCGAGATGAATGTGTATGATGATGATTATATAGAGGATCAATACTTACTGTTAGGCGTATTTCATGCAGTTTTATATGGATAATCAATGAGAAATACCGTCATTCTTTTTGGAAAGAATGATGGTATTTTTTTATGTGATTATGGTGACAGGATGCCTTTAATCAATCCTCAAAAATAAAAATCTCATCAATCTTACTATGAAGTGCTCTCGCTATATCGTGAGCAAGTTGTAAGGAAGGATTGTACTTTCCTTTTTCAAGATGGCTAATTGTTTCACGGCGTACACCAACGCTCTTTGCTAAATCTTCTTGTGTCATATGTAGCTTGGCGCGGTATTCTTTTATTTTCGTTACGAACGCCATGGTACATCTTCCATTTCATCAACTGGTTTATCGTAAAAGAACATAGAGAAACCGAACGTAAGAATAAGTGTAGCGAAAATAACAGCAATATCAATCTCTTGTAAAGTAGGGTTTGGAAATAACATTTCAATAAACAGAATGATAGCGGTAGTTAGTAATGTAACGATAAATGCATTGCGGCACGATTTATTGACAATTTGTTCAAACCGTTCATCGTGTTGAACCGTTCTATACGATGTGAAGAAGGAGAAGAAACAGAACATAGTAAAAAATCCTTTTTCATAAAAAAATCCGAGAAAACCGAAGAAACCGAGAAATCCTAAATATTTAATCCAAGTTGTTTTCATAAATATATCCTCCTTATCATGTTAGAAATAAATCACATTATGTTATAAATATATCACGTATAGAAATGTATGGTAATAATAGTTTTCCAATTCTTTTCATAATAATAGTAAAAAGAGGAAATATACTGCGAAATAAAGAGGATAATATTGTAAAATGATTGTAAGGAAGGGGAGGAAGGAATGCTAACTTGGATCATGATTGTTGTATTACTTGTAGTGATTACTGTAATTGCGACGGTGTTAATTGGGAGAAATGGTGATGCGAATTATAGTAAAGCGACAAAAGGAAATATTAAACGTCTTACGATGATTTATATTATATTAGCCGTCGTTTTAATTGTTGGATTAGGGGTGTACATTTATTTTAAAGGTTAAATAAACTGAAAAATGTAAAAATCTCAAAATAGAAGTATGCTATAATATCAATATAGTTATTTGGTAATTAAGGAAAGGATTGGATGGAATGATTGAAATTACGAATGTGTCAAAAAGTTATAATGGGTCTACCTATGCAGTAAAAGATTTAAGTTTATCTGTGCCTAGCGGAGAAATCTTTGGTTTTTTAGGACCGAATGGTGCTGGTAAATCAACGACAATTAAGATGATTACTGGTATTCATGGGGTGGACAAAGGGACTATTACGATTAACGGCAAAAATATTATGGAAGAGCCGATGGAAGCGAAGAAGACGTTTGGTTATGTTCCTGATAGCCCAGATATGTTTTTACGATTAAAGGGAATTGAATATTTAAACTTTATGGCAGATATGTATGAAGTGCCGAAAGAAGTACGCCAAGAACGAATAGAGTCTTTAGCGAAGAAATTTGACCTTTATAATGCTTTATCTGATCAAATTCAAAGTTATTCACACGGTATGAGACAAAAGATTGTTATTATTGGTGTGCTCGTGCATGAGCCAGATGTATGGATTTTAGATGAACCGTTAACAGGGCTTGATCCGAAATCTGCCTATATTTTAAAAGAAATGATGAGAGAGCATGCGGATAAAGGAAAGATTGTATTTTTCTCTACACACGTATTAGAAGTAGCGGAAAAAATATGTGACCGGGTTGCTATTATTAATAAGGGGAATTTGCAGTTTAAAGGAAATTTAAATGAAATGAGAGATCATTTTAAATCCAATGAATCACTTGAAAAAATGTTCTTGGAGATGACGGGCAATGAGTAAAATTTGGACGTTAACGAAAGTATTATTGAAATTAAATTATGCAGATTTCATAACAGATAAGAAGAAGCGATGGGCATATGTATTTTCATTTGCAGCTATTTTATTTGTTGGTTTTTTAATATTTGGTTCGATGACGCATGGAATGTATGAAGGTATGAAACAATTAGGGCAAGACCCAGGAATGATTATCGCAATGGGACTTGCGATTGCGAGTATATGGGTATTTTTAATGAGTATTACGAACATTTTAACTGTATTTTACTACAGCAATGATATTGAAATGTTATTGCCGTTACCATTAAAACCAGCGCAAATTATTTCGGCAAAATTTTTAACGGTATTAATTACACAATACGTAATGAGTTCATTCATTTTATTACCCATCTTCATTACGTACGGTTTAAAAAGTGGCGCATTTATTACATATTACATATATATGATTTTTATTTACTTACTTTTCCCGATCGTGCCGTTAGTATTAGCTTCGTTACTGATGACAGTAATCATGAGGTATACAAATATAGCAAAAAATAAAGATCGAGGAAATATATTTATTGGAATCGTAAGTATACTATTTATTGTAGGAATTAACGTATTTATGCAGTGGAGAAATAAAAGTGCGTTTTCTGGAGACGGGGCTGCGGAATATCTTGTAAATAATCAATCTTCTCTTATAGTACAAATGACAAATTATTTTCCAACTACATATTTTGGAGCAGTGGCATTAGTAGAAAGTGCAAATTGGAAGGGACCTTTATATGTAATGATCTTTGCCCTTATTTCATTTGTCTTCTTTGTGTTGTTTTATTACATTGCAGAGCGTACATATTTAAAAGGGGTTATTGGACTTTCAACGAGTACAGCAAAAAAAGAGGTCATTTCAGCAGAAGGTTTACAGAAATCAACCGTACAAAGTTCACATTTGAAAGCGTATGTGAAAAAAGAATTTAAAACGTTATTCCGTACACCACAATTTTTCTTAAATTGTATCGTACAAACTTTCGTTATGCCGATTATGTTGTTCTTTATTTTATTTGTACAAGATGGGAATTTAAAGTTTATTACAGAGTATATTAACAATCCAGAGACAACGGGGTTTGCAATCGGTGTTGGTCTTTGTGCATCGTTATTTTTGATGGGTAGTAACGTCATTGCAACGACGTCATTTTCACGTGATGGAAGCTCATGGTTTGTGAATCGATATTTACCAGTAAAAGCTTCGGATATCTTTTTTGCGAAAGCGATCACTGCTTGGTTAATTAATGTGATTATTTTAGCAGTATTTGGTATTACGATGGCAGTTGTAGCTGGAATTTCTCCAGTCTTCATGATACTGTGGTTTTTACTAAGTGCGAACGGGTTGTTATTAATTAATTTAATTGGAACACGCTGGGACGCACAAACTGCAGATATTCATTGGGATACAGAGCAGAAATTATTTAAAAGTCGATATACAACTTTGTGGAATTTTTTAGCTAATATTTTAATAGCTTTAATTATTGTAGCCGGAGTAAGTGTATTATACTTCTTCCTTCAAGTCGGACTTTGGGTTATGTTTATCGTTTTATTTGCAATGTTTACGATTGTAAATTATATCTTTATTAAAATTTTAAAATTAGGTGCAGAACGTATATTGTCAAATATTAATTAAGAAGGTAGATCCTCTGTATTCGTGCAGGGGATTTATCCATAGATGGAGGAGAAAAGGTGAAGAAAATAGCAATTGTAACAGGGGCAACTCGTCTGAATGGAATTGGTGCAGCTGTATGCAAGGTGCTTGCTCAAAAAGGGATAGACATTTTTTTCACATACTGGTCTCAGTATGATAAAGCGATGCCATGGGGAATGAATGATCAAGAGCCCTTTTTGTTGAAGAAGGAGATTGAAAGTTACGGTGTTCGATGTGAAATGGCAGAAATCAATTTATCACAGTCTTATTCACCAAATCGTTTGTTTTATATGGTATCAGAACGATTAGGTGATCCATCTATTTTAATTAATAATGCAGCGTATGCTACTCATACGAGAATTGAGGAATTAAATGTAGAACAGTTAGATAAACATTATACAGTGAATGTTCGGGCAACTATGTTATTAAGTTCATTATTTATAAAACATTATGCATACAAGAAGAGTGGAAGTATTATTAATCTTACTTCAGGGCAGTCATTAGATCCAATGCCAGATGAACTAGCATATGTGGCAACGAAAGGAGCAATTGAAGCATTTACAAAATCAGTAGCACCAGTTGCGATGGAGAAGGGGATTACCGTTAATGCCGTTGATCCAGGACCGACGAATACGGGGTGGATTACAGAGGAATTAGAACATTATTTAGTATGGAAATTCCCGCAAGGTAGAGTTGGAGAATCATTGGATGCTGCGCGCCTAATATCTTTTTTAGTAAGTGAAGAAGCGAAGTGGATTACTGGGCAAGTCATTCATTCGAATGGTGGTTTCTCATAAAAACATTATGTTAACAATTGTTGAGAAACAAAAAAATTAAGATATTTATATTTTTTTGTATAAATAAAATGTCAAGAAAGAGAAAAATTTGATAGGAGAGTATATTGTCATATGAGGATAGTAATTCTTGATGTGACAATATACTCTTTTTCTTTTACAGCAGAGAGGAAAAATGAAGTAGAAGAAACTCGAATATTCAAATCGGTTTATCAGTTTTTGTACGTATTATTATGAAGATTACTGTCGGAAAGATGGTGATTCGTATGAAAAGGGATTTTTTAAGGGGAAATAGAATCGTAAAGGGGAGGATAAATTAAGTAAACATAGGGGGATTTATATGAAAATGAAAAAGGTCGCTATCGCATCGATAACAATTGGTACAATGCTTACTATGGCAGCTTGTAGTCCATCAGCAGATAAAGAGGCAGAAAAGAAAGAGCAAGTAACAGCACAAAATGAAGGAGAAACAAAAACGACAAGTACAGATGAAGCGTCAAAAACAACGAAAGATACTGAAAAAGAAACAAATACTTCTTCAAATGAAAAAACAGATAAGGATGCAAAAAATACAAAAGAATCATCTGGAACAGAAAATAACGGCAAAACGACAAAAGAAAAAGAAACGACAGGAAAAACGAATGAGCAAACTACAAGTGGCAAAGCAACCGATCAAACTACTAGCGGGAAAACGACAGACCAAACGACAAGTGGAAAGACTACTAAAGATCCGAAGAAAAGTGTTGCTGTGAAAACGAACGTAAAAGAAGTCGTTACATTAATTGAAAGCTTAGACAAGCAATTAGCTGCTAACCCTAAATTAGAAACAGTGAATAAACTTGGAAAACAAATTAATGAGAAGTGGGATGTCATTGAAAAAGAGTTAGAAGCATCACATCCGACGGATTCTAAAACAATCGGTCAAAGTATGTATCCGTTAATTGTAGGCGCGGAAAAAGAAAAGATCGATATTACGAAAATGAAGTCGTTAACGTCGAAAACGAAAAAAGATTTAAATCAGTTATTGACGAAGTTATCGTAGTATGAAAAAGCCTACTTGTGTTGAACTGAACCCAAAAAATTAGACAAATATATTAAGCAGCTACTAAGGATTGAACTCTGTATTGCACAGGGGACAATCCTTTTAGTTTTGTTTTAATTCTTTTGTGATTGTAGTAATGAATATAAGTTTCTAGTTCTTGCTTAAATTGTTCCATACTTTCAAACTCTTTAAGATAAAGTAATTCAGACTTTAATAAGCCAAAGAAATTTTCCATGACTGCATTATCTAAGCAATTTCCCTTACGGGACATACTTTGGATAACGTTATGTTTTTTAAGCGACTGATGATATTGTCGCATTTGATAATGCCAACCTTGATCCGAGTGTAAAATAGGAGTTTCCTTATCATTCAAACGTTGAAACGCCTTATTCAACATTTTAGAAACAAGGGAATAGGCAGGTCTATGTTCTATATTGTAAGCTATAATTTCTCCGTTATATAAGTCTAAAATGGGTGATAGATATAGTTTTTTACCATGTAAGTGGAACTCCGTCACATCTGTTACCCATTTTTCATTTGGTTTTGATGCGTGAACATTACGTTTTAAAATATTAGGAGCGAATTTCCCGACAGTCCCTTTATATGAACGATATTTTTTTAATCGAACAAGACATTTTAATCCCAGGATATTCATTAAACGTCGAACGGTTTTATGATTTAATGCATGGCCTCGATTACGTAATTCCAATGTAATACGACGATAACCATACCTCCCAAAATTCTCACTAAAGATCTCTTTAATTAATTCTTTAACTTTCTTATATTTATCTGGACGTTTCGCTTGTTTCATCCAGTAATAGTACGTACTACGAGCGATATTAGCGACTTTCACAAGGTCAACGACCTTGTATTTATGCCTTAATTCATAAATCAATTGCGCTTTGTCTTGGTCTGTGATGTTTTCTTCTTTTGAACTAAGGCATTCAACTTTTTTAAATAGTCATTTTCCATACGCAGACGTTCATTCTCTGCTTGTAGCGCTTCTATAGAACCTTCAAGAGATACTTCGTTTTGTTTTAAATGTTGTAGCTTAGCTTTTTCTTTGGCCATGGTTAGACGCCCCTTTTTCTTTGATTTTAGGGCATCTAATCCTTCTGTTTCATATGCTACTTTCCATTTTCGGAGTGTTTCGCAAGAAGGAATATTAAAAAAAGCAGCTGTTTCTCTCAGAGATGTCCCATTTTCATTCATATAATGAATTACATCTAGTTTATACTCGAGAGAGTAAGTTGTATAGCGTTTTTCAAACGCCTTTTCCCCTGAAAATTCAAACCGTTTAATCCATTGATAAAGTTCTCTAGGATGAACCCCTATAGAATTAGCAATGGTTTTTCCGCCTTCCGTACCTTCTAGATATCGTTTTACTGCTTGTATTTTATCTTTTGAAGAAAATTTAGCCATAAAAAATGCACCTCCAATTGTTAATTATGTGTCTAACAATTGGGGTGCACTTCAGTGTGAGTAGGCTTTTTACGTTGTTGTAATTGTATAAAGTGGGAACATATTTATTTTTTATTTTCAATTACGATACGAAATGAACCGTATGCTTGTTGACTGACATAATGATCTTCACTAACTTTATAAGGAAATGGGAATGCGACTAGTTGAAAATTACTTTCCTGTTCCACTGTAGGTAGTGTGAAAGTAAAAGTTTGTCTCGTTTCTGGTGCCACTGTAGTATAAGCGACGTTTTTATTATGGAATAATTCAACTTGTTCCCAATCTTTAAAGGCCACGATTGCATAAGGTATTTCATCTTTTGTTTCATTTCCGTTCGATAGAGTTAATGTTTCACCTTCCTTTTCAGAAAATACCGTTTGTAATTTCTCTTCATTGCTCGTAACAAATAATGGCTCATAAAGACCATCTTTTAAAATAGTATTTGGCTGTATAGGGGTAGACTTTAATGTTTCACTTTCTTTATGAGGATGATGTATTGAATATCGCATACTTAAAATCTCTTCTAGTATAGACGCTTTATGTAAGTCATTATCTTTTAACTTATATTCAGGTTTTTTAATAATTAAAAAGGCTAATTCGCTTGCGTTAGGAGAAGTGTGTAAAGAGATTTTCGTAGTAATCGAACTATTTGGTTTCATATCGAAAGAGTAGTGTGATAGTTCATTTACAGTATTTTCTATTTTGAAAGGTTTTTGTACGTAATCTTCTAGAACAATTAATCCATACTTTCGGTCTTCGTCAATATTATGTATAAAGGATAAAGATACGTTAATTGTATTATTCTCACTAGTAATTTCACTACCGTTGTTAATATGTTGGCCTTGATTATCCTTCAAGCCGTATGAAATAGTATTGGTTTGTTTCTCTCTCTTATTTTCTTTGGAAGGTGTATAAGGTTGTATAATTGAAGCATGGAACAAAACATACATTGTAAAGAAAGAAATAAGTAAAAAACCGATAATGATATATATATTTTTCATAAATAACACCTCAATATATTTAAAATATAAGAGAAAAAAGATATGCAAGATGCATATCTTTTTTCTCTTTCTTACCAGGAAGCTTTTGTTTCGTGATTCACATCATTATAACCATTTAATTTATAGGTATGATTACCAATAGCGTAATCATCTCCATAATAAACGCTTGTGTTGGTCGCTGTAGCACTTACATAAGATGATTTTTTTGCATTATTACTTTTCGTATTCACTAATGAGCCATCGCCATTGAAAGTCCTTGCTTTTGCATAAATATAGTCTTCGGTCGTAGTTGATTTCGATTTAGCAACTGCATATGGGTTACCAAAAAAGGGAGTATAGACGCTAATGTTAGAATCATTCTTAGGTGCAGCTGCAACAGTCAAACTAGAAACATTGGATGTTTTTGCTGATTGAATTGTATCAAAGTCAACTAAAACAGGCTGCTTGTCTGCAGCACCCACCTCTGAGGCACTTGCGTTATTAGTAAAACCAAAACCTAAAACCGCTAACCCTAAAGTTGTCACCGCTAAAGATTTTTTCATATTCACTAATTTTCCCACCTTTTTTAATTTTTGAGTTCGAACTCAACTCATACAATATACGAAAAATTCGAAACTCTCAACAACCTATCCGATACTTAACTTTTCTTTTACTTTTGATTTAACATATCTTCATTTTAATAATTTGAATATAGCTTTAACTGCTTAGCGAACATGGAAATAGGGTTACCAATATGAAATTCATGTAAATGTAGATTTACACTTATAGAAGAGCACATGAATGAAAAGTAGGGTGGTAATGAAAGAGAGTTAGAAGAATGTAATACAAAACAATCGGATTATGTATTCATTAATTGTAGCGGCGGAAAAAGAAAAGATAGTAAAGGAGAGTATTAACGGTAAAAACGAAACACGGTATAAATCAATCATGTACGAAGCAATTCTACGTTTGTATGTAGGATTACTTCGTTTGTAAAGTTTAAAGCTGTTATTGTATTCCCTATGTTATTTTTAAATTTTTGTGGGAAACCTATCTGAAAAAGGATGGTGGCAAGAATGACAATTGATCGAGTGTGTACAATAGGACCAGCAAGTAATAATAAAGAAACGTTAGTGCAGTTAATAAAGAATGGTATGAAAATTGTTCGGCTAAATTTATCACATGGCACGCATGAAAGTCATAAAGACATCATTCGTTTAGTGAAATCTTTAGATGATTCTATTAAAATTTTAGGTGATGTGCAAGGTCCTAAAATAAGATTAGGTGAAATGAAGGAAGATCAAATTACACTTAAGGCCGGGGATTCTTTTCTTTTACATACGCAACCAGTCATAGGGAGTAATACAGAAGCAAGTGTGGATTATGTAGGTATTGCGAATGATGTGAAAGTAGACAGTAGAATTTTGATTAATGATGGAGAGGTTGAATTAATTGTTGAAAAGGTAAGTAAGGAAAAAATAGAAACAAAGATCAAAACAGGTGGTAATATCTCATCTCATAAGGGGGTGAATTTACCAGGTGCGACAGTTAGTTTACCGGCTATTACAGAGAAAGATAAAAAAGACATTCAATTTCTTTTAGAAGAGGATGTTAATTTTATTGCGTGTTCTTTCGTACGAAAACCTAGTCATATAAAGGAAATACGAAATTTTATACAAGAGCATAAAGAAACGTCCCCAAGTTTAATTGCAAAAATAGAAACGATGGAAGCAATCGAGAATTTTCAAGATATATGTAAAGAAGCAGATGGAATTATGATTGCAAGGGGGGATTTAGGAGTGGAATTGCCGTATCAAATTATTCCGCTTTTACAAAAAATGATGATTCGTGAATGTAATCGAACGAATATATATGTTATTACAGCAACACAAATGCTTCAATCTATGGTAGATCATTCTATTCCTACAAGGGCAGAGGTCACCGATGTTTTTCAAGCTGTACTAGACGGGACGAATGCAGTGATGCTTTCTGCTGAAAGTGCATCAGGAGAGCATCCAATCGAAAGTGTGAGAACACTACGTCTCGTTTCGGAATTTGCGGAGCAAGTTAAAAAAGATGGTCCTTTTGCGATGAAAGATGTACTGGAATGGCTGCATAAGTCTCTTTAATACATGTAGCTTGGTAAGTGATGAATAAAAAAAAGAGGGCGGATATGCATCCCCCTCGAGTTTTTAACGAATATTACTCTTGCTCTTCTTGCTCATCCAAAATCTTATCAAAAGCAGCCGATACTTTGTCAAACTCTTCGTCATTTTCGATGTATGAAAACTCATTATCTTCTTCTACTTTTAAAAAGAAGATATCAATGTCTTCCTCAGTTTCTGTTTGAATGTCTTCTACGAAGGCAACTGCAATATATTCTGCACCTTCGACATCCATCGCTCCAAGTACTTCTACTTCCTGATCCTCATTATTCTCATCACTAAGAGTAAACACTTCGCCAACTTCAATATCAGACATATTCATTCTCCTCCTGTTCGACTCTAAAAATAGAGCACTCAAACTGTATACATACTAACATATCTTTCCATGAAAAAACAAATTCATACGTAAGAAAACAACTGATTCTTCTTTAGTATGAGTATACAGCTATAAGGAGCATTATTTTTTGCGTGCTATGTTACTAAATCCATTCAACAATTATATCCGTAGTCTGTCTTGTTTTATCACGCTTTGGCTCTTCTTTACGGTAACCAAAGGCAACCATAACAGATACTTCAAAATTATCGTCTTTTACAATGCCTTCTTGACGAAGTAAAGAATCTACTTTCTCTTTATCAAATCCTTCTATTGGACAAGAGTCAATACCAATTTGAGCTGCACTCGTCATCATATTACCTAAAGCGATATAAGATTGTTTTGATGCCCAATCAAATACAGCACGGTCGGATTGTAATAAGTTAAAATCTGATTCCTGGAACTTTTTGAAGAATTCATATCTAATTTTTTGAGTGTCTTCAGGCAATCCAATAATATCGTTCATCATATATTTAATATAATCTGCATCATAATGCATATCTTTAATGTTTCTTGAAAGAACAATAACAAAGTGACTAGCTGTTGCAAGTTGCCCACCAGCACCCCATGAATATGGTTGTAGTTTTTCTCTTACTTCTTTATTTTGTACGATAACAAATTTCCAAGGTTCATATCCAAAAGAAGAAGGAGATAATCTGGCTGTTTCTAAAATGAAATTAAAATCCTCTTCTGAAATTTTTTGCATAGGATCGAACGCTTTACATGCATGTCTGAAATGAAAAGCCTCCATAATTTTTTCTTTTGTAATTTCTTTTATATTTGTCATAAAAGTTCCTCTTTTCATTAATTTATTTTGTAACCAAATTATATTTTTAAAGTAACATAGAAACAAGTACGCACATTTATGTGGTATAGTATCAAAAAAGATACTAATGTTAAGGGAAGGGATTTATTATGGATTGTTCAAACGAAAATAATATAAATTACCCATTTTTAAATAAATATTCTTGTCCAGTGGAAGCGATGGTTGAGGTCATTGGAGGGAAATGGAAAGGGGTTATTTTGTATCATTTATTAGATGGTACAAAGAGGTTTAATGAATTAAAAAGATTAAAACCTAATATCACACAAAGAATGTTAACACTGCAGCTTAGAGAACTTGAAGCAGATGGTATCATACATCGCGAAGTGTACCGCGAAGTACCTCCAAAAGTAGAATATTCGTTAACTGAGCTTGGTGAATCACTTCGTCCAATGATTCTATTAATGATGGAATGGGCAACTCATAATATGGAGAAAGTTTTGGAAAGTAGAAATACACAAAATAAAAGTTAAGAGTTGAAATGGATATAGGAGAGATATGTGAAATAGTTGTAGAAATAAAAGGTGTTTCCATATGTGGAAACACCTTTTATCCCGCATTAACGGGCAGTAAGACCCCCACCTCAAAATTCAGTGGAAGCAAAGAAGTTAGGTGGGGATCGGGCTGCCCGTAAAAGCCCGATTGGTGAAGGCTAATAATCAGTGGGGGATCAACAAACCCCCCACTGATTAAAGTTTCACTTTATTTCTATGTTTTTTACTTTTTAACTTCAACTGCTGAAGTTAAAAAGTCACTCAAGTTTGCAGTTTTACCATACCAATCAGCATGTCTAAAAACAACACCTTTTCCATATCCTTCAGTTGAAGTACGTTCCCATAGCGTTGTTGAATAGCTAGCAGTAGGAGCTGCTGTACGTACAGAAACAATTTGATTTTGCCAACTAGGAGACAAGTTTTTATAACCGCTACTTAGAGAAAAATACTCGCTACCTGTACGTTTATAGAAGTCTGTACTACCAGGTCCGCTCCCTCCAACACCAAGGGGAGTGATTGTATGATTCAACCTTTGTTTATCTTTTTCAATAAAAGACTCTAAACTTTCTTTGTTCGAAAATCCATAAGATAACCAGTCTCCATTTTGATTTTGTTTCGGTAGAACTAAAGTTATTTTTACGTCTTCCTTTGATGGAGCACCCAATTTGTGAAACGAATCTACAGCCTTTTCATCCACAGTTACATATTCGAAAGAGGCAATCGTATAATCCTTTTCGGTACTAGCTAATACTGATCCCAATCCGACAGTTAATGATGAAGCAGCTAACATTGCACCTACTACCAACTTTTTAAGCATGAATTCATCTCCTTTAAACTTAGATTTTTTTGTGTAACTAAAATGTATGTTAGTTTGAGTTTATTGTAAATATTTAGAATTTTATAAAAATAAATTGGAATATTCTTTCATTAATCCAAAGTAAGGAATTCGCTTTTCTATTAAAAAAGGATCTACTTAAAAAGTAAATCCTTTTTGGATATTAGCAATAAGGCTAGAGTGTGCTACTGATTTTGCTCTTTGCCGATTCACCTCAAAACTTTACTGAAGCAAAAGAGTTAGCGGGAGGCGTGCTACTTGTGAAAAAGACTTTGGTGTGTGCTAATATAGACAACACCATCGGTAATAAAAATTTCGATTTATCCTACTATGAGTTAAAAACTTCATTTTTAGTAGTGGAAGTAGCGTTTAATAAAAGGAAGATTGCTGCTATAATATGTAGAACGATTGCTATATAAGGAAAGAAGGCAACTAGAGTAACGATAATACCGATATAATGAGGATACGTATTCATGCCTTCTTTTTTAGCTAATAAAAAAGTAGTGATATGTAAAACAATCAATAGTAGTAAAGGTATCCCATATAGGTTAACAAGACTTGGAAATAAATAATAACAAGGAAGTAATAAAAGATGATAGATCCCTGTAGTCCATTTTAGTGCTTGGATGTAGGTTTTCAAAGTTAATCCTCCTAAAACAATCTATATCTATATATTACCAAAAATAACAGGTGATTGGATATTATATATTTGTAGTTTTGAGTGGATTATAATTATTTTATGTAAACTAATTATAGGTTATTTATAAAATAGAAAAACCACCCAAACGAGGGTGGTTTTTATTATAAATAATTACTTAAAGAAGCAAGAGGAACTTTCACCTCACTACCTTCTTTCATATTTCTTAGCATAACGGTTTCTGCACTAAGTTCCTCTTCACCAATAATAAGTACATAAGGGATGTTCTCTTTATTGGCATAATTAAGGGCGCGTTTTAGTTTGCGTCCTGCTAGTTCAAGTTCAATTTTCAATGAAGTAGTGGATCGTAATTGCTGGGCAATTTGCAAGCATTGTAATTCTGTCCCGAGTGGGATAATAAATAAGTCCGCTGTAGAGGATTTTGTTTCTTTTTGTGAGAGTGCTGTATAAATAACGTCTAAACCGAATGAAATACCGACTGTTGGATAGTTCATATTATCACCACGGAATGCTCCGATAATATTATCGTAACGACCACCACTACCGATGCTAGATGTAATCGAGCCATCTTTTAGAAAGATTTCATATACGGTACCTGTGTACATTGTGAGTCCTCGTGCTAAAAACGGATTGAATATAGCATTCTCGTTTATTCCAAGAGCAATTAAATATTGCTGTAATTGTTGTAATTCGTTTATTCCATCGGTAACGAGTTGATTATTGAAAGCTTCTTTAAAGTCAGCAATTGTAAGCTTTAGACAAGATAATACGGTATTACATATCGTATCAGCCATTTCTTCAGTAATTCCACGCCCCAATATATCTTTCCGTACACCATCAATCCCGATCTTTTCAATTTTGTCTAATGATAATATTACGTCACTCATTAATTCAGTAGGGATGTTAATCGCCTGAAGAATACCGTTTAATAATTTTCGGTTATTATATTGGATCGTTACTTCTAAGTTTAACGTTCGGAACAGTTCAAACGCCATGCTCATAAGTTCAGCTTCTGCCATGACAGACTCAACACCGACTATATCAACGTCGCATTGTATAAACTCACGAAATCTCCCTTGTTTAATCGGACCATCTCGAAATACTTTCCCAATTTCATACCGTTTAAAAGGTAGACGAATATTTGGATTCATCGCCACGACTTTTGCGAATGGAATTGTTAAATCGTAACGTAAAGCAAGCTCACGTTTTCCTTGATCTTGAAGTGTATATATTTCCTTTAAAATTTCATCACCACCGCCATACTTGTAAGACATAAGTTCATACATATTTAACGTAGGTGTCTCTAACGGTTTACAGCCATAACGTTTAAAAGTATCTTCACACGCTCTTTTAATTTTATTTCGCAGCACTTGCTCCTCTGGTAAATAGTCCTTTGTTCCTTTTACATTTTTCATTTCCACTGTAATCACTCCTTTTTTAAATTAAAAAAAGCTATGCGGGTATAAAAATACCCACATAGCTTTATGAACGCTTCGTGGGTAAACAGGAAAAGCCCTGTACCCACGAAGAAAAAATTTTCTTCGGATACACGGCGTTACGTATGATGATGAAGTTGGAAAGAAGTATTAAAATTTCGCATTACAAATCTCTCCTTAACATAAGTTTTTCCAAATTATATCAGATGATTTTTGAAATATCAATATTTTCAGTTTTGAAAAATGCGTGAAGTTATGTAGGAGAAATGGAAAAGGGTGTATAATAAAAGAAAACTTAATAATATGAAATAACCTTTTAAGGAGAAGCACATGAAAAAAGATAAAACGAATGCGATGCGAATATTAGATAAAGAAAAAATTGAATATTCGATGATGTCATATGATCCAGACGATGGGAAAATTGATGGCGTGTCAGTAGCCGAGAAAATTGGACGAGAAGTGAGAGAAGTATATAAAACGTTAGTCGCTCAAGGGAATAGTAAAAATTATCATGTGTTTATCATTCCGGTAGATGAGGAACTGAATTTAAAAGCAGCGGCAAAAGCAGTTGGTGAAAAGAAAATTGAAATGATTCCAGTAAAAGATATTACGAAAGTGTCAGGATACATTCGCGGTGGTTGTTCACCAGTCGGAATGAAGAAGTTATTTTCTACATGTATCGATGAAAGCGCCCGATTACTTGAAACGATCATTGTAAGTGGCGGAAAAATTGGTATACAAATTGAGCTGAAAGTGGAAGATTTGGCGAAAGTAACGAGAGCGCAGTTTGGTGAGATAACGAAGTAAATATACATAGGGGAAGAAGTTCTAAATATTATGGAACTTCTTTTTATTTTAGATAGATGTTTCTTAACGGTTGTTGTAGGATAATCTAATTAAGTATACGGATTATGTTTTTCGCGGTATAAAACATCAAAAAAAAGATTTTTTCAGTATAAAACATTTTAAAGACGAACATTTTTAGGGTGAAATAAAATAATGTTCATATTTATATTGCGTCTACACTAATAGTTTGTTATATTATCCATATAATAATTTTGAATAACATCACTCGTATATACTCGGTAATATGGTCCGAGCGTTTCTACCTAGTTCCCAATGAAAGAACTGGACTACGGGTTAAAGTATTCGGTCGGTTTGTGTATGGAGCCGCTACCGTTCTATAATGTAGCATTGACCTCGTCTTTTGCTTCATTAACTTTGACTACCGTAGTTCTAGAAAGTAGAGATTCTTCTACAATTTCTAGAACTTTTTTGTTTGGACCAAAAGTATCGAGTATAGAAAACAACAAGAGAAAGAGGAGATTATTTATGAAGAAGAATACGTTGAAAAAATGTGCTGCCCTAGTAACTACTGCTGCATTGTCACTCTCGATACTTGCGGGATGTAATGCGAGTCCGAAACAAGTTGAGGCAAAAACCAATCAAAAACCAATCTTAATTCAAGGGCCAATGCCGATAGAAGCTGAAAGTTTTGCGAAAAGGTTGAAAAATGTGAAAGAAGAAAAATCTGGAACATTTGTATTTTATAAAGGAACTGTCGACAATTATCCTGTAATCGTTGCGAAAACAGGTAAAGGAATGGAAAATACAGCAGCTGCTACAGCAGTGGCTATTGAAAAATATAAGCCTATAGCGATTATTAACCAAGGAACATCGGGTGGCCATGATCCTAATTTAAACGTATTTGATATTGTGTTAGGAAAACAAGTTGCAAATATAGGTACATTAAAAACCACAAATATGGATGAGAATCAAGGGATTGAGCCAACAAAATGGATATCTATGGATTTAATGGCTTCTGAAGGAAGTGCAGGAGAAGATCCAAATGCTGAGAAAATCCGATACTACGAGGGAGATAAGGATTTACTTGCAGCAGCTAATGCAGTGAAAGATACATATACAAAAGGTAAAGTGGTTGAGGGTACGATAGGTTCAGCAGACGTTTGGAATAATGAAGTTGATAGAATTAAGTGGTTCCATACAAAATACGGTACATCTGTAGAAGAAATGGAAGGCGCTGCTGCAGCGCAAATCGCAAAAGCTTATGACGTACCATTTTTAGGAATTAGAGTATTATCTAACAATAAAACAAACGGCGGAAAATACAATCCAAATACAGCAGCGGCAAATCAAGAATATGTATATGAAGTAGTTAAAAAGTATATGGCTTCGATGCCAAATAAATAGAAGTAGTTGTATGCTCAACATAAATGTCAATTAACTCCAAAAGTTTCCGAGACAGATAGATTTACCTTAGGAATGATAGTTGAAAAAGAAAAGCTTGTTTCTTATTGAAAAATATAAGAAATGAGCTTTTTTATTTAGAAAAAATTGAGTAATTAGTTTATAGCGTTAATATATAACATTGAATATCGTAATAATATAATGGAGGTGAATGTAAAATGGCTTTTACTACAGGTCCTATTGAAAACTTGGGAAATCAACCTGCTAATGCAAATAGAGTTAGGGTGAAAATCCTTAACCGTACTGCTGGCCCGCTTACTGGAGTAGCTAGAGTTTTTAGACTTGACGGTTCAATAGTATTAATTGAACAGGTGAATTTCAATGTGAATTCTAATGCTTCTACTATTGAAACTCTAAGTTTAGTTCATCCTGCTTTTGGACAAGCATTAGAATATGAAGTTCAAATTGTTCCTAATCAACCTGGTGGACTATATAGTGTTTATGGAATAACAGCTGAAAGTGTTATCATTACTGCACAACGTGTTGTCAATGCAGAATTAACACAGTTTCTTTAATAAAAATAGATTGGTGCCTACATGGTATCCAATCTATTTTTGTACTTATTTTTCAGAGAAAGAAGAGTTTTACACAAAAAATAAAGACAGTTATGGAAAAAGGAAGAGCCGAGCTATCATCTCGATTTGTACGATTGCTGTCCTAGACTCTATCTGTTTTATTGCACGGTTTTTTTTGAAAAATTTATTAAATATGCATAATTGCATAAAAAAATTGAAATTTATAAGTTAACATTAAACTACTTTTTAATTGTAAAGAATAGTTTAATAATCTTTACTAGGGAAGGATATTCCTTGTGAAAAGTGAATTTGTTTGAAAAGTAGATAAACCAAAAGTATGGAAATGATACAGACTGAATAGGGTTTTGTATTAAATAAAAAGAGAAGGGGAATGGAGTTTTAAACGTTTTCGTAGTTTTAGGGAGGACATTTTTAGTAAATGACTTCAAATTATATTTTAAAGGGGAAATGGGTATATGAAGTTTCGAAATACAAAGCTTGCTATGGTTACACTATCTTCATTCTTTATTTTAGGTTCTGCATCTCTATCATTCACAGATACTATACATGGTGAAGTAGCTTCTGTATCACCACAAGAGATGACTGTAAAAAGCTATGACGATACATATTATAATAATGCAATAGGAAAAACGGGTTTGGAACTAAAGAAGGAACTTCATAATATTATTGATGATCATACAAAGTTATCATACAGTGCGGTTTGGGAAGCGCTAAGAGATACGGATGAAGATCCAAATAATAAAAACAATGTAATACTCTTATATACTGGGCGTTCGCAAGGGAAACTTACGAATGGTTCAGGAGTTAATAACTGGAACCGAGAGCATGTTTGGGCAAAATCTCATGGTGATTTTGGAACGGCTGCAGGACCTGGAACAGATCTGCATCATTTAAGAGCGACGGATGTATCTGTAAATAGTTCACGTGGAAATCTGGATTTTGATAATGGTGGTGTGAATCATTTGGAAGCGACAGAATGTAAATATGATAGTGATTCTTGGGAACCTCGTGATAGCGTAAAAGGAGACATCGCTAGAATGCTGTTTTACATGGCTGTTCGTTACGAAGGGGATAGCGGTGAAATAGATTTGGAACTAAATGAAAAGGTGAATAACAATAAAGATCCGTACATGGGGAAACTCTCTGTATTACTAAAATGGAATGAACAAGATCCGGTCGATGATTTAGAGCGAAAGCGTAATGAAATAATTTTTACAAAATATCAACATAATCGCAATCCTTTTATTGATCATCCGGAATGGGTAAATAAAATTTGGAACTAAGATTTGTAAAGGTATTATATTTTGTAAGAAGGGATTGATCATAATGATCAATCCCTTCTTACATCTATACTAGAATCAATAATTTTCATAGGATTGGAGAGGAAAATAGAATAGATGTTTTTGTATCATCAAGTTAAGTATATTGTAAACCTTTTAGTACGGTCCCCACTCAATATTCACTCCAATAATAAGAAAAATAAGTCCAATGATAAACCAAATGAATGCAAGAGGAGCCATAAATCGAATCCATTTTCCGTAAGAAATGCCGCTAGCTGCGAGAACGCCCATTAAAACACCGGAAGTTGGATTTAAGCAGTTCACTACACCTTCGCCGAGCATAACAGCTTGTACTGTAACTTGGCGTGTAATGTGCATGAAATCAGCTAATGGAGCTAATATCGGAATGAAAATAACAGATTCTCCTGTCCCAGATGAAATGAGGAAATGTAATGCGGCACTACTTACATACATACCGATAACGCCAAATACAGGGCTATGTCCTTCGAGAGACTGTGCGAGTTGATTAACAATTGTATCAAGTAATTTGCCTTGTTCTAGAATGACTGAAATAGAGCGAGCCATTCCGACGATCAAAGCACCGTATATGAGATTTTGGCAGCCTGCTAGAAAAGTAGAAGCGATATCGTTCGCTTTCATACCGCCTATTATTCCTGCTGTAATTGCGATGAAAATAAAAGTAGCGGTCATTTCTGCATCTGTCCAATGTAGTCGAAAAGCCCCTATTAAAAATACAATTAATGATAAAGCTGAGACGAGTAAAATTAATTTGTGACGTATTGTCCAAGGAACTTCAGTTTTCTCTATTTCTCTCTTGAAAGAGCATTACTTGGAAACCAGTTATCGCCGAGTATGCTTCCTTTATTCGATTTTTTTAAACGTTTTATATACCAATTAATATACAAAATGGTAGCAATTAAAAAAGAGATATAGATTGCTGTACGTAACCCAATCCCTGAAAACATCGGAAGTTCTGCGATTTTTTGTGAAATGCCTAAAGGTGAGGGAGATAATATAGTAGCATTAAAACCAGCATAAGTGCCTAAATAAATAATTGCTACGCCAACGATAGCGTCCCATTTCAATGTGCGTGCAACGATGATGCCGATGGGGATAAAGCCGATAACTGAGTTAACGATAATGCCAGTCGTTCCGAGAAGAGAAAAGAGTGCGGCGACAATACAAATGAAAAGTAATTGCTGATTCCGAAATTTGTTAATCACATGATAGATTAAACCGTCAAGAGCACCTGTTTTTTCAAGAATGGCAATGGCTCCACCTGTAAATAAAATTAAGAAGATGATAGGAGCAGCAAGTGTCATTCCTTTTTCAATAGCGGTAAAAAAAGAAACAAACCCTACTGGCGATTGTGGAACAGAATGATAACTTCCTGGTATTGTCGTTGTAACAGTCCCGTTTGTTACTCTTTTAAATTCTCCAGCAGGAACGAAATAAGTAGCTATTGCACAAAGTAAGGCAATAAAAAATAGTAGTACGTACGCGTCAGGCATTTTAAACTTTCGTTTACTAGGTTGTTTTTTTACCTCAGTTTGTAATTGCATAAAATCCCTCCTTTTTCACTTGGTTGATTTTTAATATTCTGAAATTTATCTGTGAAATAGATTATAATAAAGGTGGCTTCTTAAGGCAATAGTTTTTCTGTCCTTTCCTGCACATACAAATTATTGCAACATTAGACAGGGAAACGAAAATAATCCAAGAATATGTTAAATAGAAAGTAAAAGGAAAAGAGGGAAAAAGATGTGGAAAACTACGGATCTATGTGATGAGTTTGAAAAGGAGTTACAAATATGTCGCCAGTCTTTTCGATCTTTTGGGAAGAAAGAACAATTCCACGGGAAAATTGCAACGGTGAAAGTGAAGGATGATAATGTACTAGTGAAGGAAGGATTACAAACATTACCGGAAGGAACGGTATTAGTTGTTGATGGTGGAGCGTCTACGAATTGTGCGTTACTCGGTGATAATTTGGCAGCTATTGCAGAGGAAAGAAAGCTGGCAGGAATTATTGTAAATGGATATGTTCGTGATTCTAGTGAACTAAAGAATATTAATATTGGTATTTTAGCGTTAGGGACGATGCCAAATAGAAGTGTAAAAGAAGGGAAAGGAGAACGAAATATTTCATTGCAATTTGGACAAGTAGAATGGAAGCCAAATGATTATGTTTATGTGGATGAAGATGGCGTCATTATTAGTGAAAAAAGTTTGCGTCGTTAAAGGTTAGTAAGTTACTATTCTTAGAAAATAAATCCGATAAAGCATGGACAAAATTCTTTGTCAATAGTAAAATAATACAGAAATTTAAAATTAACAGAATGTATAGGTTTATCGTTTTACGATAACTTAAATGGAAGTAAGTCGTGCCTAAAAAAGTGAATGTTATCACAATGATACGTTCATGAACAAAATTATTTTTCCTATACAAATATAGCGGCGAATGATGCGGGTAGGAGGTGTTGCACAGTTTGTTCGACACTTACAAAAAAAGAGTGTCAATTGCACGCCCTTGAAGGGTCTTTTTTTGTGTGAATAGTAGTAAGGGAGGAAATTTTGGGATGGCAATGTTGAAAAAATGGCTGCTTACGTCGTTAATGGCAGTTATACTTGTATTTGTTTCTTTTGCGAATACAGTACATATTACGTTTGCTGAAGGAAATACAGCAAAACTTGCAATTGTTGGTGAATCACAAAATGGCATTATGTTATGTCCGAAAGAAGAGCAAATTAAAGATGGGGAAACAGCTTTAAGTTTGCTGCAAAAAATCATGGGGGACAAAGTAGAAGCTGAAACGATGTCGTTTGGAACGTATGTAAAAGGCATTGATGGGCTAATGGCCGGGGCTACAAGTGGCTGGCTGTATGATGTAAATGATAAATCTGCAGAAGTTGGAGCGGATAGTTATAAATTAAAATCTGGAGATGTTGTTGTTTTCCGTTTTGTTTCAGACTGGAGCAATATGAGTCAAGAAACATTACAACAAACATTAGATAAATTTGGTACTTGTAAAACGGTAGAAGAACCAAAAACAGATGATCCAAAACAAGAAAAACCAGAAGAACCAAAGACGGATGATCCAAAACAAGAGAAACCAGAAGAACCAAAGACGGATGATCCAAAACAAGAGAAACCAGAAGAGCCAAAAACAGATGATCCAAAACAGGAAAATCCAGATGGAACAAAAACACCAGAACAACCAAAGCAAGAGAACATTCAAGTTCCAGCAGCGCAAGTAAACGAAGCAATTTCTAAAACGTCTGAAAAGATGTTACAAGATGGAATAGAGAGTGATTGGGTAGCTCTAGGGCTTTCTCGTTCTGGAAAGAATGTACCAATTGAGGCGCAATTAAATTATGTTAAGGCAGTAACAGAAAAAGTGGAAAAGCGTATAAATCGTTTTTCAGCAACAGATTTAGCTAGAACGATTATTATGATGAATGCAATGAGTGCAGACCCTAAAAAGGTAGGCGGACATAACTTAGTTCAAAAATTGTATGAATCTGATAAAGTAAATTCTGTTACAGGTTATACATTTGCGTTACTTGCCTTTGATACGAATAAATATGAAATTCCAGTCGAAGCAAAGTGGAATCGAGTTGCTTTAGTAGATGCAATTTTAAACACGCAACATACAGATGGTGGCTGGACTTATACTAGTTCAGGTAGTAAAGATAGTGCTAGTAGCGTCGATGTAACAGGTATGGTTTTATCCGCGTTAGCACCTTATCAAGATCGATCAGATGTGAAACCAGCTGTACAAAAAGCTGTTGCGTATTTATATAACGAACAGCTAAAAAATGGTGGTTTTTCTGCTGATGGACAAGAGAATTCTAATAGTACTGCGCAAGCAATTATTGGATTATCACTTGTTAAAGATGTAGATCAAAATCGTCTTCATAAGGCAGTGCAAAGTCTGCTGTCATATCAACTTCCAAATGGTGAATTTAAATGGTTACCAAGTGATCAAAATGGTAACGGAATGGCTACAGAGCAAGCTCTTTTAGCGTTAGTTCAATTTAAAGAAATCGGAAAGTCTATTTATGACTGGTCTAATGTAGGCGATGATGAAGTAATTAAGCCGAAACCGATTGAAGAGCCAGAAAATAAGGTAATAGAAAAAGAAATTACTGAAGAACCGAAAGAACAAAAACAAATACAACAAGAAACAAAAGATGAAGATGTAAAAGTTGTTGTAGATAATAAACCAGTTAAAAATGAAAACATGCTACCGAAAACAGGAGCATCTTCTCATAGTACAGCTACAGAAGTAGGTATGGGTGTATTATGTATTGCTTCTGCATATGTATTATGGAGACGTAAAGCAGCTTAACAAAAATTAGGAGCAATGATTTGCTCCTAATTTTTATATGAAAGGTGAGAGAGAACATGAGTAAGATGAAGTGGTTCATTTCTTTAATGCTTTCACTCGGGCTACTTGCCGGATGTGAAGAGGCGGCTGTAAAGCCTGAGAAGAAAGTAGAGCCAAAGCAAGAAGAGGTAGCAAAACAAGAAGAACCGAAAGAAGAAGTGAAACCGGAAGAGAAACAAGCTGAGCCGGAACAGAAACAACAAGAAGAGAAACAAGAACAAAAAGTAGCAGAGCAGCCGAAAGAGGAAAAGCCGCAGGAACAACCTGAAGTAAAGAAAGAAGAGAAACCTCAGGAGCAATCTGCTACTAAACAACCAGAACAACAAAAAGCACAAGAAGAGAAACAACAGCAACCGAAAGCACAGGAAGTAAAAGAAGAAGCAAAGGTTGTCAATCAGCCGAAAGAAACACCAAAGCAGGAGCAAAAGGTAGATCCGAATAAAGAGAATAAAACGATACCGACTCCGCCCGTACCAACTCCTGTACCACCAAAACCAGATCCAGTACCGGTACCTAAACCACAGGTAAAACAAGTTACTATCTCCGTAAAAGGACATGAAGGATACTTATTAGGTGCGACAAAGGTTGATGTACAAGAAGGCGATACTGTTTATAAAGTGTTGCAGCGTACAGGATTAGATGTTGATGCAAGTGGATCAAAAGATAGCATTTATGTAAAAGGTATTAATGATTTATATGAAAAAGATATTGCTGATACTAGTGGATGGAAATATCGTGTGAATGGTGCATTTCCGAACCGTAGTGCTGGTGTAGTTACAGTAAAACCAGGAGATACAATTGAGTGGGTATATGTATTAAAATAAGAAAGGCATTCGGTAAAGGACTATGAAAATAAGTTTTTCTTCTTTACATCCTTTTGTGAATTTTTTCTATTATATTGGGGTGATGATACTATGTATGATGTGTCTTCATCCTCTTTTTTTAATTGGAGCAATTTTATTAATCGTTATATTAAATGTGATGCAAGGGAATAGCGAAAAGATAAGAAAGATGTTACCGAGCACAATCGTATTCTTTTTTATGGTAATTTTATTTAATTCGTTATTAACGCATAGAGGTCGAACTACGTTATTTTGGTTAGGTGATAGCCGTATTAAGCTGGAGGCAATTATGTTTGGACTAGTAATGGGGTTATTACTAGTTGCAATTATGTTTACGTTTGCTTCGTATAATGATATTATTTCAAGTCATAAATTTTTATATTTGTTTTCGAGAATTTCACCGAAAGTTGCATTGTTAACGATGATTACAGTGAGATTTGTGCCTTTGTTTATTAGACGATTACAGAAAATAACACTCGTCCAAAAGACAAAAGGTGTGCAGGTAGATTCAGGTTCAATTGTTGAACGAGTGAAAAATGGCATGCAGTTACTGCAAGTATTATTAATTTGCTCGTTAGAAGATGCACTTCAAACGGCAGATTCTATGCAAGCTCGTGGATTTGGTGTAACGAAACGTACGACGTATATTCGGTATAGAATGGAAAAACGTGATTGGTATACGCTCAGTTATTTAATGATTTTATTTATAACTGCTATCATATGTAGTAAGTATGGCGGGGGAAAATTGATCATTTATCCGAAAGTCGAATCTATTCTATTCCAGCAATACGATGGAATGATGTTTGTAGCATTTACGCTGTTTATTAGTTTACCAATCATAATGGAAGGAAGGGAATGGATATGGTGGCGCATGCAGAAATAAACAATTTATCATTTGTATATGCTGATGAAAATGAAAAAGCGTTACAGCATATTTCTCTTTCTATTCAAAAAGGAGAGTTTATAGCGCTAGCTGGAGGATCGGGATCTGGGAAGACGACATTATTAAAACATTTTAAAAAGGAGTTACTTCCAATTGGCACGCGTTCGGGAGAGATGTTTTATGAAGATGTATTATTAGAGGAAGTACCTGACTTATTATCTGCCCAAGAAATTGGGATGGTATTTCAAAACCCAGAAAATCAGCTTGTAATGGATACAGTGATTCAAGAATTAGCATTTTCTTTAGAAAATATCGGATTACCATCACATATTATTCAAAAACGAATAGCCGAGCTCATTAGCTTCTTAGGATTTCAAGATTTATTGCATCAATCTGTTCATACGTTATCTGGTGGGCAAAAACAACTTGTCAATTTAGCTGCGGTATTAGTTATGCAGCCGAAACTATTATTATTAGATGAACCAACGGCGCAATTAGATCCAATTGCTGCGAAAGAGTTTTTAGGATTGTTAAAACGTATTAATGAAGAACTTGGAATTACGATTATTTTAAGTGAACATCGTTTAGATGAAGTGATACCACTTGCAACACGCGTTGTTTGTATGGATAACGGCCGAATTGTTTATGATGGTAGTCCTAAAACAGTTATAGCGAAAATGTGGAAAGTAGAAAACTTCCGTCCATTTATTCCGCAAATTCCAAGGTTGTTTTTAGAATGGAATGCGAGAGATATTCCGTTTACAGTGCGAGAAGCACAAATGAAAATGAATGACTTTTCAGCGATATCATATGTGAATGAGCAGATGGTACAACGTGAAAAACAAGAAGTAATGTTAAGTGCAGAACATATTTCTTTTCAATATGAAAAAAATAGTCCGCTTATTTTACGAGATTTAACAGTTGCGATTGAAAAAGGAAAATGGGTAGCGCTCGTTGGGAAAAATGGTACTGGGAAGTCTACACTGTTAACGATTTTAGCAGGATTGCAAAAAGCGAGAAGAGGGAAAGTAAAGTGGCATGGTAAAGTGATACATAAAATTGATTCGAAAGAACGATTTAAAAGGATCGGGTATGTATCACAGCATCCGTATTATCATTTTACATTTGATACAGTGTGGCAAGAAGTTTATGAACGTGCTCGTGAATTATATGGAGAACAAGGAAAAGAAATAGCAGAAGATATGTTGAAACAGTTTTGGTTACATTCGCTTAAAGAGCGCCATCCACATGATTGTAGCGGGGGAGAGCAACAACTACTTGCATTATGTACAACGTTATTATCAAAACCAACGCTATTACTACTTGATGAACCGACAAAGGGGTTAGACCCATGGAAGAAAGAAAGAGTAGGGGAGCTATTTAGGAAATTACAAAAAGAAGGTACAACCATTGTAATGGCAACGCATGATATTGAGTTCGCAGCGAAATATGTTGATCAGTGCATGATGTTATTTGATGGAACAGTCATTATGAATGATGCACCGAAAGAATTTTTTAGCGGTAACTTCTTTTATACAACATCTATTAATCGATTCATTCGAAAAGAATTGCCATATGCATTAACGTGGGAGGATGTGTACGAAGCGTGTCCAAACGATATATTGCATTCATAATATGTATTTTTGCGTTTATAATAGGCACATTACTCTTTACTACACTCCTCATGGACGGCTATTACATGGTAAGTAGTTTGTTTTTATTAGCTGTTATTATGTTACCTTTCTATATCCGTTTTGAAAGGAAGGCGTTTGTTTCACGTGAAATTGTTCTCGTTGCCGTGTTAGCAGCAATTGCTGCGGTTAGCCGCGTACCATTTTCTATTTTACCAAGTGTACAACCAACTTCCTTTGTCATTATCGTTTCTGCAATCGTGTTTGGGAGTGAAACTGGTTTTATGATCGGGGCAACAGCCGCTATCGTATCGAACATTTTTTTAGGACAAGGTCCGTGGACACCGTGGCAAATGTTTTCATGGGGTATGATTGGTTTTATAGCTGGACTATTACGTAATACATTTTTCATGAAAAAGCTATGGGGAAGACTCCTATACGGATTAATTGTTGGATTTTTATTTGGTTGGATTATGAACTTCTGGGGACTTCTCGGTTTTATACGAGAAGCAACGTGGGAAACCGTCATTGCGTACTATATCGCGAGTTTTTACTTTGACTTAAGTCATGCGATTTCAAATGTTATTTTCCTACTACTATTTAGTACTTCGTGGATTACGATTCTCACAAGGTTTAAAAAGAAATACGGTATATTAGATGAGCATAACATGACATAGAAAAGCATACTTATATAAGGTAGGGTCGCGACTTACATATTCGTTTGCCTCTTTCATGCTTCTTACATATTGTAAGAAGCATTTTTTATTGTCAAAAAATAGATCCAATATACATCCGTTATTATATAAAATTATTTGTATAATAGTAGGTGAGAACTTCTTTCAAGAGGGAGGTGTATAGTTAATGAAGTTAGTTATTCCGAAGCAACATGGTGCATGGGCCATGCTTGTTATCCCATTTCTATTAAGTGTCATACTTGGGAAACCTACTTTTTATCATATTCCATTGTTTTTAGCTTGGTTCTTTATCTATTTAGCTACGTATCCATTTCTCATGTACATAAAACAAAAACGAAAAAAAGAGTTTTTACATGCAGCAATTGTATATTTTATTATTGCGTTCGTATTTGGGATGATTTCTCTATTATATGAATGGCGAGTTCTTTTATTCGTAGCAGCAATGATTCCATTATTTATAGTAAATATGTATTACGCTCGTCAAAAGAATGAAAGAGCACTGCTAAATGACATTTGCGCAATTATCGTTTTCTGTATAGGTGGTTTAGTTAGTTATTATTTTTCAATGAAACTCATAGATAAAACAGCTTTATTTATTGCGATTATTTCATTTTTATATTTTTTAGGAAGTACGTTTTATGTGAAGACAATGATTCGTGAAAAAAATAATCCGAAGTATCGTATTATATCATGGGGTTATCATATCTTATTAACGATAATTATATTTGCTATCAATCCATGGTGCTCTCTTATTTTTATACCAAGTGTCATTCGGGCAATTATGTTGTATGGCAAAAAAATTTCTATCATAAAAGTAGGGATTTTAGAAATTGTTAATTCTGTATATTTTTTAATCATAACGGCAATAATTATGAAGTATGCCATTTGAAAAAACTTCCCACCTTATGATGGGAAGTTTTTTTCAATCTTGTTCTAAAATGTGAACCGTGTAATCGCAGCGTTGAATAGCTTGTTCGATCGCATAAAGAGATTGCTCAATACGAGCACGATTAAAATCTTTTTCGACAGTCTGTAATGCTTCTTCTAAACAATGTTTTGCTTCTTGTAATGATTGAAAAGAATCTTGTACATATCCGCGAGCATTTTCGTGCATTTCATAATCCTCCTTGCATATTCATATATGTATAGTATGAACAGGAAGAAAGAAAATATAATTTGTTGTATTTGTTTGACAATTGAAATGAAATTACGTATAGTAAGATTTAAGTGAATATTTTCTTATCCAGAGAGGTGGAGGGACTGGCCCGATGAAACCCAGCAACCGCGATGCAGGTGCTAATTCCAGCAGAACATATTTGTTCTGGGAGATAAGACGAAGATATATACGTAACTTCTTCTTATCGGAGAGGTTTTTTTGTTGCAAAAAAACCGATTACGAAAATTTATATTAAGAAGAAAGGGGTTGCGGATTACTGTGACACTCGAAAAATACGTAAAACTGCGTAGTACAGTTTATGAATATATGATAGAGCAAGATAAGCCAATATCATTGTTAGATATTCAAGAACATATCGTTTCGCATCATGAAGGAAAATTCACGAAAAAAATGTTACATCAATTTTATTTATCAAGACTATTAGATGAACTCAAACTGGATGGGAAAATTACATTAGCTGATGATGAATATCTCTATACTGAAAAAGGGGTATTTTATAAGGCGAGAAAAGGGAGCTAGTCTCTCTTTTTTTCTTGAAATAGCGAAGTATGTAGAGTAAAAGACTGCTAATGCAGCCTGATACAGGGAATGGTGTTGAGTGTGTAGTGTCAAAAATTGAATGTGCCTGAAAGAGGCAATTCATATCGGCTGCAAATGAAAAGAGACACCTCCGCCGAATAGGTGTCAGTCGTTTTGTCACGTAGACTCGCTACTTGACAGTTATTAGAATAACATGCAGGTTTTTTGAAGTCAAAAGGGAATTAAAGGAAGAGGTGCAAATATGTACGCTTACTTATTAAAAGATATAACGAAATGGATCCCAAAGTACATTATAGATAAGGGATATGAATATTATGAAGATGGACATGTAGAAGATGTTGAAATACAAGACAAGAAAGTAATTGCTTTCGTTACTGGAAATGCAGGAAATTATGAAGTGATTATTGATCTTGAAGATTTTACAGAAAGTAGCTGCGAGTGCCCTTATGAGAATCTTTGCAAGCATATGGCGGCAGTTGTTTATGATATTCAAGGTGCTGGTGAGCGTACGGTGAAAGAGAAACTGAAAGATTTAGACAAGGAAGAGTTACTTACCGTATTAAACCGTTTATTACAAAGTTCGAAAAACGTACAAATTGTAGAGAAGATGTTAAAGAAGGGGAAACTTTAACTATAGAGGGAGTTGTTTTGTAATGAACGTATTAATTATATACGCTCATCCTAATCCTTCCAGTTTTAACGAGGCGATTTTAGAGCATGTGCAAAAAGGACTACAGGGGACAAATCATTCTGTTACAGTACTTGATTTATATAAGGAACAATTTGATCCGGTGCTCGTATTTAATGAAGAGAAGAAAAGGCGTGATTTAGTAAATGAAGAAGAAACAGCTTGGTACAGAACGTTAGTGGCAGAAGCAGATACTCTTTTATTCATATATCCGATATGGTGGTGGGGGATGCCTGCTATTTTAAAAGGGTTTATTGATCGCATTTTCGTAGCTGGATTTGCTTATAAATATGAAGGTGCCTTGCCGAAGGGCTTATTGAAAGGAAAGAAGGCGTGGGTAATTAATACGTTAGATTCACCGTTATGGTACGTCGCCCTATTATATCGATCAGCAGATTGGATTATGATGAAGAGAGGTGTGTTACGTTTTTGCGGCATTCGCGATATAAAACGATCTGTTTTTCAATCTGTGAAAACGAGTAAACGAGAGAAGCGGGAAAAGTGGTTATTACAAATAGAAGAAAAGGCTCGTACATTATGAATGAAATTGATCGTATTATAAATTGTTGTCAGTATGATAACGAACTTTTTCGTACCTATATTAATTGCTTAATCCAATTGAAGAAATATAGTGAAACGTTTCAACAAATGAAGATCCAATTAAGAAATGATTATTTAATAAGAGGGATTTGTGAAAGAGAAGTCGATGAGGTAGTAAGAGGAAGTAAAGAGTATGAAACGTATTTTCTTCCTAAAGCGTTACAGTGGAATTTCTTGAGGGAAAATCCATATCTGATTGAAAAGATATGTAAAGATTTTTTTGCATTTGAGGCATTAAACCTTACGGAGATAGAGTGGAAGACGATTATAAATTGCGTGGGAAATAAAGTGAAACTTTAATCAGTGGGGGTTTTGTTCTTCCCACTGATTATTAGCCTTCACCAATCGGGCATTTACAGGCAGTTGATTTCCCACCTAACCGCTTTGCTCTAGCTGGTATGGGTGGGAGTTTACTGCCTGTTAATGCGGGGTAAATGATTTATTATGTAAAAAAGCTAGTATAAAACTAGCTTTTCGTTTAAATAAATAAGAAGCATAAACTAATGATAAATCCTGCATATAGTAAGTTCACAACGCAAAATCCCATAATATCACGAGCACCTAAACCAGCTATCGCTAACGCTGGTAATGCCCAGAAAGGTTGAATTAAATTCGTCCAAGCATCGCCCCACGCAATTGCCATTGCTGTTTTTGCAGCAGGTACACCAAGTTCAGCACCAGCTGGAATCATAATGGGTGCCTGTACAGCCCATTGACCGCCACCAGATGGAACAAAAATATTAACGATGCCAGCACTTAAAAAAGTAAAGAGCGGGAAAGTCGTTTCGTTTGAAATACTAATAAAGAAATTAGAAATAGCTCCTCCAAGAGAAAGACCTTCACTATTTACTCCAATCATCATACCCATAATTCCTGCGTAAAACGGAAACTGAAGTAGAATGCCAGAAGCACTTTTTGTAGAGTCTGAAAAAGCACGAATATATTGAATCGGAGTCCGGTGAAAAATAAGACCAGCAATTAATAACATAAAAATAACGATATCGAGTGTAAGGTTAAAACCTTTCGTATAAAAGTAATTGAAAATATAAATGAGACCTAATAACCCAACGCAAAGTGTAATAATGATGCTATTTTCCATTTTTTCAGCGACTGTTTTTGGCTCTACTTCTATAGCAGCAGCTTCTTCATGAAATACGCTAGGATCTACTGTTACCGTATGTTTTTCATCGGGATGCATTGCCCGGTTAATGAGTGGCATCGTAATGAGAAAGATAATAACTGGAACGAGAGCGTATGGTGAGAATAACGTTTCTGTTATTGGAATCGCTTCTTTAATACTTCCAGCTGTCGTTTTAATTAACGTTTCACCGCCAGTAGCTAACGTAAGAGGGATAGAAGCGGAAAGACCCGCATGCCAAATGAGAAATCCAGAGTAAGAAGAAGCAATTGCTAATCTGTAATCTAATCCTTCAAGTTGTCTTGCAACTTCTTTTGCATATAAAACAGATACAACAATACCAAATCCCCAGTTTATGTATGCACCAAGTAAACTTACAATTGAAATGGCAATAATACCTTGGCCATTCGTTTTCGGTAGCCTGGCAGCTTTCATTAACCCCTTTTTAATAAGAGGAGCGTTCGCTAAAGCAGATCCAGTGACAAGTACTAGTGCCATTTGCATAGAAAAGGCGAGAAGTCCCCAAATGCCATTACCCCAATGATTAATCATTTCGACCGGTGTTTGGTGAGTTGCAAACATGCCGAAGAAGATAACAAAAACAGTTAATAAACATGATAAAATAAACGGTTCTGGCAAGAAACGTTGCACTAAGGTGACGCAACCATTTGTAAAAGAACGAAACAAAATAGATCAACCTCCTTATGTATGTTTCTTACAATGTTCGAGGTTGTTTGGAGGATAACCTTTAATAAATTGAAAATTCTGATATTTATAGATTTTTGTTGTAATGTATTGATAGATTGAATTTATATTTCAAAACGTTTTTTCATTTTGATTTGAAATATTTTTAAGAGGGGGAGTACTACATGCCTTTCAATATAAGAGGAACGAATGGAGCAAATGCTTATTTCTACCTGTAAAAAAATGAATGAACTTATAGGAGCATTGTAATGAATATAAAAGAGAGGTGAAAGGATTGGTAAGGAGAAATTTGAATGTATTTACTAAAATATCCTCTTTGACAGCGATTGCTACGATTATTATCTTACCAATTTACAATTTATTAAGTAGTGTAGACGATAGTGGGAATTATATGATAAGAATGTTAGTATTACTCACATTCTATCTTTCTATATTTAGTGTACCTGTAAGCATTCTTTCAATGTTCAGCACAGAGAAATTAAGTAAAAGAATTTTCGCTTTAGTTGTAAATGTATTACCTATAAGTCTTATCATTTATGCTTTGATTATGAAATTTATAGATGAATTTGTCAGACTAGCACCTTAGTTAAAAAGGGTTCTGCAACACCTCATTGACGGCATGTTTTAAATCCTCGGCCGATAATTGCTGAATATGTAACATAAACCCTGCGCCAAGTTCGTGTACTCGTTCAGCGATTGTATGCTGATCATTTATTAAAGGGAGCATAACTAGAAGAACTTCAAAATAAAGTGATTCACTTATGCTGTTTATCCCACAATGGCTAATATTGTGCGCCTGTTTTTTTTCAAAATCATTTGCTGAATACTAGACACTATTATCTCCAAGTTCTATTAAATTGTGCACTAATCTTAACGTTGGATTTAGGTGTCACATGAAGTGATTTGTTTTTATCGTTGTGGGGGACACCAAAACTTCAGGGTGATGGGCATATGGTTCTATTCCATCATCAATCTAGCAAAAAAATGTTCTTCCTCCAATATGTAATATTGCATATAAAAATGAATTGATGCAAATGTAAAAGCTTATTATAATGAAGACATAAATATTCAACACATCTTTAATACAACAAAGAGGAGGAAGCAATATGGAAATCGCAATGGCAGTTTTGAAATTTTTAGGTGGGGTAATTCCGTTAGTTCAAGAACTTTTAAAAGCATTTATGTAAGTTTATTAATTAGCAATCATTATCATATTTAATATAAAAAAAGAACGGGGTGATTTTTCTGAAAATTAAGAAAAGTAATAAAAAAATAAAATTCCTAGCATGTGTGTTAGTTAGTTTATGCACTATTCATTATTCATCTATTTCTTTCGCGGAAACGCAAACAGGTAATGCAACTGATGCAGCAAAAAATGCTAGTGACATTAATAATGGTATAGCAAATTTAAAGTATGATAGTAGAGATATTTTAGCAGTAAATGGTGATAAAGTAGAGAGTTTTGTTCCGAAAGAAAGTATCAATTCAAATGGTAAATTTGTAGTAGTTGAGCGTGAAAAAAAATCACTTACAACGTCACCGGTCGATATTTCGATTATTGATTCTGTAGCTAATCGTACGTATCCAGGAGCAGTACAACTTGCAAATAAAGCTTTTGCCGATAATCAACCTAGTTTATTAGTGGCTAAGAGAAAACCTTTAAATATTAGTATAGACTTACCTGGAATGAGGAAAGAAAATACGATATCTGTCCAGAATCCGACATATGGTAATGTGTCTGGAGCAGTAGATGATTTAGTATCTACTTGGAATGAGAAGTATGCATCAACACATTCGTTACCTGCAAGAATGCAGTATACAGAGTCCATGGTGTATAGTAAATCACAAATCGCAAGTGCTCTTAATGTCAACGCTAAATATCTTGATAACAGTCTAAACATTGACTTTAATGCAGTTGCAAATGGAGAGAAAAAAGTGATGGTTGCGGCATATAAGCAAATATTTTATACCGTAAGTGCTGAACTACCTAACAATCCATCAGATCTTTTTGATAATAGTGTTACTTTCGGTGAGTTAACTCGTAAAGGGATAAGTAATGCGGCTCCGCCTGTTATGGTGTCAAATGTAGCCTATGGCAGAACCATTTATGTGAAATTAGAAACAACATCTAAGAGCAAAGATGTACAAGCTGCTTTTAAAGCGTTACTTAAAAATAACAGCGTCGAAACGAGTGGACAGTACAAAGATATTTTTGAAGAAAGTACCTTTACCGCTGTAGTATTAGGTGGAGATGCAAAAGAGCATAACAAGGTTGTTACAAAAGATTTTAATGAAATCCGAAATATCATTAAAGATAATGCAGAGTTAAGTAAAAAAAATCCAGCATACCCAATTTCATATACGAGCACTTTCTTAAAAGATAATGCAACTGCTGCTGTTCATAACAATACAGATTATGTTGAGACTACAACTACAGAATATTCAAGTGCTAAAATGACGCTTGATCATTACGGTGCATATGTTGCTCAATTTGATGTATCTTGGGATGAATTCTCATATGATCAAAATGGGAAAGAAGTACTAACACATAAAACTTGGGAAGGAAGCGGCAGAGATAAAACTGCTCACTTCTCTACAGTTATACCACTTCCACCGAATTCAAAAAATGTAAAAGTCGTAGCGAGAGAATGTACAGGTCTTGCATGGGAATGGTGGAGAACAATTATTAATGAGCAAAATGTTCCTTTAACAAATGAAATAAAGGTTTCAATTGGAGGAACGACATTATACCCAACTGCTAATATTAGTCATTAGGTTGGAGCAAAGCGCCCTGTGTACAGGGCGCTTTTTTACTTGTTTGAAAGTATATCGGTGTTTTTAGATGTATCATAATCAATTCGCAAATCTTGTAATCATATTTTTAAATGGATGTATCAATGTTTTTAATGATTGCATTCTCCATTATTAAATCCCCATAAATGTAGCCTATCTTAGGTTGATAGTGATGCATGGTGCCTCCATGTATATAAATGCATTTTGTCGAAATTATTAAAAAGGGGAATTTTTCTATTTGAAGAACTAATAATTGATTGTCAATATGTATTAGAAATCTCAATCTAAACTAAAGGAGAACAAAATGGGACAAAACAATAAGGGCTTTTCTGAAACAGGATTGCGCAAAATGCGCAATGTATTGGCGCGGCATGTCGATTCTGGAAAGATTCCTGGGCTCGTCGCCTTAGTCAGCCGAAACGGCGAGACGCACGTCGAAGCGCTTGGAACAATGAGGCATGATGGCGGTGCACCAATGCGTCGGGACACGATTTTTCGATTGGCGTCCACTAGCAAGCCAATCGCAGTTTCACCAGTAATGGTTTTGCTCGATGAATGCAAACTGCATTTAGACGACCCAGTAGACAAATGGCTACCGGAACTCGCCGACCGGCAAGTGTTGAAACAGCCCGATGGCCCGCTAGAAGAGACCGTCCCAGCACGGCGTCCTATCACTGTACGAGACTTGTTGACCTCCACATTCGGGCTCGGAGTGGATCTCACGTTGATGGGTTCTCCCATCATGAACGCGTTCTTCGAGAGTGGGATATTCGACACGCCAGGGCAGGATATGCCCGATCCAGATGAGTTTATGCGTCGCCTAGGTGCACTTCCGCTAAGCTATCAGCCCGGAGAGCGGTGGCAGTATCATATCAGTTTAGAAGTAATCGGCGTTCTTGTTGCCAGGGTCACGGGTCAGACTTTCGAGTCGTTCTTGCGCGAACGCATATTCGATCCGCTAGGAATGAAGGACACTGGATTCTACGTACCTGAGCTCAAGATTGACCGGCTTCCACCAGCCTTCAACCCCGATCCGCAGACAGGTGAATTCATCGTGTGGGATGAAGGTGTGGGCGGACGTTACAGCAAACCTCCAGCATTCCAAGCAGGCGGTGGTGGACTGCTTGGAACCGTCGACGATTATCACGCGTATTTGCAGATGCTTTTGAATAAAGGGATGCACGGTACTAAACGGATCCTGTCTAGGCCCACAGTCCAGCTGATGACCACCAACCGTCTTACTCCTGAACAACAAGTATACCGAGACGATTTGGCCAAAAATAACATCCATTTGTCGTTCGGACAAGGGATCCAAGGTGGCTGGGGCTTTGGGATGGCGGTGCGTACCTATCTTGGAGACTACGCGTCTATCGGTCAATTCGGCTGGGATGGCGGAACCGGCACTTCAGCTTACGCTGATCCAGATAAACAGTTTATTGGAATTCTGTTCACACAGGTTGGGATGTCCACTCCAGCCCCATCGCATCTTATCCAAGACTTCTGGACCACGGCCTACCAAGCGATCGAAGATTAGGGTATCGTTTAAAGGAAAACGCCAAGACGGATAGATAATCATAGGCCTGATGGCCACGATCAACACCATGGTTAAAAGTTATGATAGGACGGTGTTGGAAGTACTGCGGTAACAGTTGAGCATTATTAATAATAGCACAACAAAAAATCCTCTTGGATGCAAGAGGATTTTTTTATTGGGAATAGTAAGGAGGAGGGAGGTGCATTACATATGGGAAAAGGTAGAAGTAATAATGCTGGTAAAAAGCAACCAAATTTCGATGATTCATCTAATTTCGCTAAACAAAGCCAACCGACAGAAAAGAAGAAGAAGTAAAAAAAGGATCTCTCTATATTAAGAGAGATCCTTTTTTACTATATTGACGTTTCAGCACAACATATCGATTGATTAATCAAATAGTCATTCATGCAAGGATTAAAATCCTGCTTCCACTACTGTGAAAGCTTCTCCAAATGATGGGCAATATCAACATACATATTGGAATAAACCGAATGTATTTCATTACTAGGTGTAGCATTAGAAGAGAAGTGGACGATTACCATATTTGCTTTCGGGTCGATATAAAGCGTTTGTCCGTAACTGCCTAACACTTCGAAAGCACCTTGTCCATTGTGCGGAATCCACCATTGATTATGATAAGAAATAGAAGCGCCATTGCCAATTGCGAGTTCACCTTCTTGTACATTTTCCACACTTTCTGTAATGGAGGAAGGGATGATTTGTTTTCCGTTATATTCCCCGTTATTTAATAGTAGTTGACCGAATCTTGCCATATCTCTAGCAGTTGCATTTAAACCAGCGCTTGCTTGTTCTACTTTTGTTTCGTCTGTAACGTAATACGCATTTTCTTCCATACCAATTTGAGACCATATTCGTTCGCTAACATTTTCAGCTAATGATTTACCAGTGGTAGTTCGAATAACCCAAGCGAGTGTTTCCGCTGATCCGTTATCGTAAGAAAAACCGGAACCAGGCGGTGCAGTTTCTTCTGCTTCTCGTAACATATCATAAATTTTCATCGGACCGTCGTAGTTTTTACCTCGGGGTAAAATATTGCTCGCTAAATATAGTTGTGCATCTTGATTTTCTAACGCTGGATGTTCATATCCATGAGTAGGGTACTCTACAGAAACTTGCATGTCCATTAATTGCTGGAGTGTCGCTTTACCGAACGGTGTATTGTTTAATTCTTTTATATAAGTGTCAGCTGTTTTCTCTAAATCGATACGATTTTCTTCAGCGAGAGATTGTATCATTGCCCCAGTAAAGACCTTTGCTAATGAAGCCATACCATGCGGTTCACTCTCGTTATATCCATTGAAATATCGTTCATATACAAGTTGCCCATTATGTACAACGACAAAAGCATCTGTTTTGTTATCGTCTAAAAGTTTTCTTAAAGGAGTCGTAGTTCCAAATCCACGCTCCACAGCAAAATCATCTAATTTTTGTAACGCAGTAGGGAAGTGAGCCACTTGGTCGGGATTGTTTTTGACTTCATTAATTAAAGTGAATTCTTTCATATGTGTGTACGACCAACGTAAGTAAGGATCATCTAACCAATTCTCCTTTGTCACGTTATTTTTTGATGGGGTTGTTTTATTATGTTTGAAGTATGTAAAACCAAGCCCTGTAATTACAAATATGCATGTTAGTATAAGTAAGAGTAGGGGAGATTTTTTTAGTTTCATATAGGTCCCTCCTTTATTTGCTACTATAAGTATACGCTCGTCTTGAAAGAAATACAAAATAAGGAAAGTAAACAGGGAAGTTTACTTTCCTTATTAACGTTAAGCGGAAATTTGTCCGTCTGTACGTTGTTTCTTGAATTTTTGTTTTCGACCGTGTAATCCATAATATAGAAGTAAAGTGAACGCAACGATAATAGCTGCGATAAAATACATATTATGATAACTTGATTTCGCCGCGACGATACCTAAAATGAAAGAACCAAAGCCAATACCACTATCAAAGAATGAGAAGTACGTAGCTGTCGCAGAACCACGTCGATGATTTGGCGCCGCAGAAATTGCAATCGTTTGGAAACTTGGAATTAATGTTCCATAACCTAAACCGATTAATACACCTGCGCTTAGGAACCAAAATGGAGTTTGTGCTTGACTTAATGCGAACATCCCAATTGTGAAAATAATAATAGCTGGATAAACAAGTACGTTTTCGCCGTAGCGGTCAAAAATCTTTCCTGTAAATGGACGAGAAATTACAACAACAAGTGCGTATACAATGAAGAAATAACTTGCAATATCGGCTAAACCGAGCTCTTTCGCATATATAGGAATAAAGGATAAAATACCACTATAAGAAAAGGCTAAAACAAATCCTGTCAGAGCGATTGGAATAGAAGATGGTTCAATTAAATCTTTCCACTTCATTTTTTCTCGTTTTTGTTTTTTCACTGGTGCTTCATGTGGAATATTTACAAGTAATCCTAATAAAAATGCAAGTAATGAAAATACGGAACAAACGATAAATAGTACAGTAAACGAAAAATGAGAAATAATTGTTAAACCTAAAAAAGGACCAATTACCATCGGCAGACTCATAAATACGCCGAAATAAGCAAGTGCTTCGCCTCGTCTATGAGCTGGCGCAACATCAGTTACAATCGTACCAGTTGCTGTCGTCGCCATCCCAAAGCCAATACCATGTAAGAAGCGAAGGGCAAGTAATAAAAATAAACTTTGCGCACCGAAATACATAACAGTAGCGGCTAAAAATAGTGAAAGTGAAATAAATAATATTTTCTTTCTTCCTAAGTCATCGAGCCATTTTCCTGTAAATGGTCTACATAAAACAGAAGAAATAAGAAAAACAGTTGCAACTAAACCAATTTCCTCAGGTTTTCCTTTTAGGCCGTCTATTACATAGACAGGTAAAGTAGTCATAAGCATATAGAATGTTAAAAAGAGAAATAGACTACTAAAACAAGTTCCGAGGAAATCCTTCGTCCAAAGTTTTTCACTTTGCATCGTCATCCCTCCAATTTAATCTAAGTTTTTAATAATTTGTTGTAACACTTGAAATGCTTGATGTAAGTCATCTTCGTTAATACCATCTAGCGTCTTTTCTTCGAAAGTATCCACTTCTTCTTGCCATACTGGAATCATTTTTATAGCTGTTTCGGATAAAGAAATAAGCTTCTCACGGCGATCTTTTCCTTCTGTACGAATAATCCAGCCCATCGTTTCCATACGTGTCAACGTACGAGTCATTGTTGGTGATTCAACATTTAAATACTGGCATAATTCTGTTTGTGTACAAGAACCGGTTTGATTAATACGAAAAATAACAGCCCACTGCGCACTAAATAACCCAGTTGGAGATACGCGTTCATTAAATTTCTTCGTAAACTTTCGAGAAGTCTGGCTGACGATGTGAAAAAAATGTTGTTTTTCGTCCATATATTTTGATCCTTTCAAATTAGTTACCTAGCTAACTATATCTTTTTTTATTATAGTTGTCTAGTAATAGGCATGTTGTTTTATGTAAAAATTTCGCATAGATTTTATGTTGAGAACGTATATTCTGTATGTTATTCTTTAATTATATAAAGAATTTTCTTTCTATTAAAAAGAACGGGGGAACTTGTGATGATTAAGCCTGCAACAATGGAGTTTGTTGCACTATCGAATGGAGAAACGATTGCGTATCAGGAAGTTGGAAGGCGAAATACAGAAACTCTCGTACTCATTCACGGGAACATGACATCGTCACAACACTTTGATTTAGTTATCGAAAAGCTGCAAAATCAATACCATATTTACGCTCTTGATTTAAGAGGATTTGGACAATCGACGTATAATAAGTCGATAGATTCATTACAAGACTTCGCAGAAGATGTAAAATTATTTATCGATCAATTAAAGCTAGAGAAGTTTTCGTTAATGGGATGGTCAATGGGCGGTGGTGTTGCGATGCAATTTACAGCGAATCACCCAACTTTTGTAGAAAAGTTAATTTTAGTAGAATCAGTAGGGATGAAAGGCTATCCAATCTTTAAAAAAGATATTAACGGGGAACCGATCGTATCAAGTTTAGTAAAGACGAAAGAAGAAATCGCGCAAGATCCTGTACAAATTGCTCCAGTACTAGATGCGATAAAAAATATGAATAAATTATATTATCGTACAGTGTGGAATCTATTAATATATACACACAATCAACCGGAACCGGATCGTTATGAGAAGTATTTAGATGATATGTTAACGCAGCGTAATTTCGTAGATGTGAATTATGCGCTCATCACATTTAATATTTCGGATGAACATAATGGTGTGGTAGAGGGAAATAAACAAATTCATCGTATTAAAACTCCTACACTCGTCATACAAGGTGACAGGGATTACGTCGTACCGCAAGTAGTCGGTGAGGAATTAGCAAAACATTTGCCAAATGCAAAGTTGCAGGTGTTAGAAGATTGCGGGCACTCACCGTTTATTGATTGTTTAGATGTATTTATAAATCATGTAGAGAATTGGTTAGAACAGAAATAGTCCCCGAAAGCAAAAGTATTGCATATACTATAACATTTGTAGGTAAAAGGGGAGATTACTAGTGCATCAACCGTTTTTAATTGCGCATTCGCCATATAATCATCACTTATATGCAAAAATAATGATAAGCCCGATGTATTTGCAAGTTTCACCAGCTGTAGTTCCTTTACAAATACAGCAGCCACCAATCGCTCATTCACATCCGTACTTATATGGCCCTTCATTTTATGAAAATCCATATTTTAAACATTTTCATTACAATGTGAAAGCACAAGTTTGGGAAGGATAAGAAGCTAAAAGGCTCATTCTTTTAGCTTCTTTTTATTGTTAATATTCGTACACGCATTTGAAGAAACCGTTTATAATGAAAAGTGGAAAGCGTGAGAAGGAGAGGGAACAGGATGTCGATGCGTTTTACTTTTTGGATTATGGTTGGGATTGTGGCAATCTCAGGTTTATCACAGGGGATGCTCTTACCTGCCATTGCAATGATTTTTGAACAAGAAGGGGTTAGTTCAAGTATTAATGGTATTCATGCGACGGCATTATACATTGGGATATTAGTTATTTCACCGTTTCTTGAAAAACCGATGCAAAAGTTTGGAATGAAGCCAATTATCGTCATTGGTGGGTTTCTCGTCATTATTTCATTATTCTTTTTTACACAAACATTTTCATTTTGGGTATGGTTTATCCTTAGATTTCTAGTTGGAGTCGGCGATCATATGCTTCATGTTGGAACGCAAACGTGGATTACGACAACATCGGATCCGAGTAAAATAGGTAGACAAGTATCGATATACGGTGTATTCTTCGGAATTGGTTTTGCCGTCGGTCCGTATTTAGCAAGCACTGTTCAGTACGGTCTTGCAACACCATTTATCATATCTACTATACTTTGTTTAATAGGTTGGCTTTTACTACTCCCAACGAAAAATGCATTCCCAGCACAAGATGAAAGAGAAGTGAAGAGTGGATCATCATTTTCTCGTTATAAACAAGTTGTTGGATTAGGGTGGATTGCATTACTGGGACCACTTGCATACGGTGTGCTTGAAGCAATGTTAAATAGTAACTTACCAGTATACGCACTTCGTAAAGGGTGGTCTGTATCGGAAGTTTCCTTCTTATTGCCAGCGTTTGCAGTTGGGGGCATTATTACACAAATTCCTCTCGGTATATTAAGTGATAAATACGGAAGGGACCGTATATTAACGTGGACGTTCAGCATAGGTACGAGCATTTTTCTACTTGCGGCCGTATTTGATCAATATTACTGGATAGTCTTTGCCTGCATGCTGTTAGCTGGTATGGTCATTGGATCTTGCTTCTCTTTAGGACTTGGATTTATGACAGATTTATTACCGAGACACTTACTACCAGCAGGTAATATATTATCTGGAATCGCCTTTAGTTTAGGAAGTATTATGGGGCCTGTATTAGGAGGCGTATTTATAGAAAAAATACAGTATACAAGCTTTTTTATTGCGGTTATGATTATAATAGGGATTCTCGCAATGGTATATATGATCTACATGAAGAATCAATTCGCATCAAGAAAAATAGAAAGTAGGTTAGGGCATGACAAAACAACCTAATAAAAAGAAATTTGAAGTACTCGAAAACGAAGCAATTACAGACTGCTTAGCTCGCATGGAACAAGAAGGATACGCCCCGTCTCGTCGTATGGAAGAGCCAATCTTTCATGAAGTGAAGAAAGACGGAAAAACAGTAGTTGAACCGTGTGGTAGAAAAATTGTTTTTGAGGGAAAATTGAAGTAATACAAATAGAACATTTTCTTTCTAGTATAAGGCCATCCAATTCGTTCGAGTTGGATGGCTTTTTTTACGACTGGTCAATGGAGGAAAAGGGATTTTAGGAGGGGGATAGAATGAAGAGATATTTTCTGGGAAGAACGAATAAAAATGAGTTGCGCTGTCTTCGTTAGTAAAGGTAGTACTGTGAGACCTTCACTAAATAAAAAAATCTAATAGTAGTCCGAAGAATGCTAAACGTATAGAGTTTTGGAGTTGGGACAGGAACTATAGAGCCGTGACTATAATTCATTTAAATAAGATTGATATGTAAACGTTGTAGAATGAAATTGGCAAATCGAAAATGGTAGTGCGGATGCTGATACCCGCACTACCATTTTAGCTACAAAGGTGCTACTCATTTGTGAAATAGCATATTTTTCGGACAAATACTTTTTGTATGCTATTTGTTCGTACTAGCCAAATACATGAGCATGTGGAATTTTTCGTCTATTACATGATAATCGAAATAAGGTCCTGGATCTGTACAGTAACCGATATTTTCACTTTGCGTAATTTGAAATCCATTGACTGATAAATTTTCTTCTAAGTATTTGGGATACAAAATATGCTCGTTGGAATTTGGATATAAGCCTGAAATGTTTTTCAAGGATTTGGCCGAGCTATCATAATACGAGTATCCGCCGACAATTGTTGAACTGTTATGTAAATAGTTTTTTAGAACGTGAATGGGGAATTGCGGATTGAGCAATGAAAAATCAGTTACTGAAAAACTATCTACAAAAACATCGATGCTAAGCGGTTTCAATGGCAAATTTAAATCGGAATTCAAAATATAAAGGACGCGTGGCTTCGGATTCATACGCTCAATTCTGTTTCGAACCTTCTTGAGCATCTCAAGTGAATAGCCACTGAATACATAGGATGCGCTCGTTTCAAGAACATCGATATATTTAGGTAGTGACACGAAAGCGTCAACGTTTGTTTCCACAATTAATTTGTTTTTCAAATCTATATTTTGTAGAACTTTTTGAAATTGAAAATTAATTTTTTCAAATAAGTTAATCATTTTGGGATTAATCTCTTTAATCGTTTCTTTATCGTAAAAATAAGATGGATAAGGAGACGTCTCATACAAGTTCGCGGTAATGATAATACCTTCCTCGATAGCTGCTTCGTATCCACAGGTACAAGTTAAACTTCCCGTGTGAATGTAAACTTTTTTAATCGTTACATCTTTCATTTCAAGGGGAATTTGGCATTTCGGACAATAGAGCAGATTTACAAAGTCAAGCGGAATTCCTGTAATATTCTCTTCTTTGGATGAAGGCGAACTGGTTTGAACCGCCTTTTCAATCAATTGGATAGCTTTTGATATGTCTTCTTTTTTTTGGATCAGTTCGTTCTTTTTATCAGTGAGCAAGTTGTTGTAGTAGTCGATATCCTCATGGTCCGAGAAGCTTGTAACACGCCGATACGATAAAATTCGTTGGATTTCTAACAATGAAAAATGAAATTTTTTCAACTCGGTAATAAAAGCCATGTCGTCGAAACACAATTGGTTCATTTGATACTGGGTGTTTTTTTTGTCTGGTATTAATAATCCAAGTTCAATGTAATAACGAACGGTATCAGTCGTAACATGAAAAAGTTTTGCAAATGCACCAATTTTCATAGATGTGTCCCTCCGATGAAAAAAGTGGAGTTACTCCACTTTTTTCGCAAAATGAATTCAAAAAACTCTTAAATGACTATTGACTTGGAGGAAACTCCAAATCATATTATTAATTCAATAAGAGTGAATATTTCGAATATTTTTGACTGTATTGTAACATACATGTCACGAAAGGAGAAGGATTAGCTATGGAAAAGATGGATCGAATGGATACGCTCTCTCTGTGGACAGCGACTGCAAACAGCTATGACAAAGGAAAACCTCTTGAAGGAAATGAAGAGGCGGATGTTGTCATTATTGGCGCAGGTTTCACAGGTCTTTCTTCTGCATATCATTTGCAAAAATTAGGAAAGAGTGTCATTGTCCTTGAGCAGGAAACAATCGGATATGGCGCAAGCGGTCGCAACGGCGGGATGGTATTGCCGGGCTATAAGTCAACGATGCAGGAGCTTGCTAAAAAGTATGGTGCCGAAGAGGCGAGACAGCTTAACGATCTTTCTCTGCTTAGTGTTGAATTAGTTAAAAACATTATCGACGAGCATCAAATCAACTGTAATTTTAGAAAGACAGGTCACATTGTGGCAGCTTACAAAGCCAAACATTTTGAAGGATTGAAACATGAAAGTGAGTACTTAAACAAAAATTTTGGATATGAATGTAGCGTGCTTAATCGAAGTCAGTTGCATCAAGAAATTGATTCCCCTCAATATTATGGTTGCTTAGTCGACAACTCAAGTTACTCATTCCAACCACTGAACTATGCAATTGGTTTGGGAGAAGCAGCGAAATCAATTGGTGCAAAAATCTTTGAGCATTCGAAAGCATTATCTATTGAGTACGGCCGAAATAGTGTGAAAGTTGTTACAGAAAAAGGTACTGTTACAGCGAAAGACATTATTGTTGCTACAGATGGTTACTCTGGAAAAATCATGGCTGAACTGAATAAAGGCGTACTGCCAATTTCGGCACGCATTATTGCTACTGAACAGCTTTCAGAAACACTTTTGAATAGCGTTATTCCTAAAGATCGCATGGTTTTTGATACGAGTAGTTTCCTTTACTATTTCAGGCGTACACCAGATAATCGAATCGTATTTGGCGGTGGTGATATTCGTCCGAACTTAGGTGATGCCGTTTATCAAAGTGTGTACGATGCTATGGTTAAAACAATGCCAAAACTAGAAGGAAGCAAGATAGATTACAGGTGGGGTGGATTTATCGGTGTGACAATTGATACGTTCCCGGTTATCGGTAAATCTAAAGAAGGTGCATATTTTGCAACTGGTTATACAGGCCACGGCGCGTCTCTCTCAACATTGTTTGGTAAGTTATTGGCACAATGGATCGTTACGGGGAATGCAGGTGGATATCGATTTGAAAAGGAACGTCTCAAATCATTTCCATTCTATAATCAGAAAACGATGCTGGTCAATATAGCACATATTGGTTTCAAGTTGGTAGATATTATTGCGTAAAGGAGAGGTGTTTATGGAAATAAACATGTTCATTGACGGAAAATGGGTAGAAGCATTATCGGGTGCTAGACGAAATATTATCAATCCTGCAACTGAAGAGGTTATTGCAACGTCCGCTCATGGATCAGCAGATGATGCGAAACTAGCAATAAAGGCGGCTCGTAAAGCGTTTGACAGCGGAATTTGGTCAGATTTATCGGCTGATGAAAGAGCTGATTATCTATATAAGATTGCAGATCGTCTTGAAGAGAAGACAGCTGAAATTGCCCGTTTGGAAACTGCAAATAACGGTAAGGTTATTCGTGCAACAACCTATGTAGATATTCCAGTATCGGTTCAATGCTTCCGCTATTATGCTGACTTGATTAAAGGTATAAAAAAGGAATCTTACAATCGTGATGATTCTTCAGAAACGATTGTTATTCATGAACCGATTGGTGTTTGTGGACTGATTGTACCTTGGAACTTCCCGTTTATGCTAGCTGTTTGGCAAATTGCTCCTGCACTTGCCGCAGGGAATACAATTGTAATTAAACCTGCTGACGTCACTCCTGTAAGCGTATTCAAGTTATTTGAAATTATCGAAGAGATTGGGCTTCCAGACGGAGTGGCAAACTTAGTGTTGGGACCTGGTTCAAAGGTTGGGAATGAGCTTGCAGAGAGCCATGATGTTGACAAAATTGCCTTTACAGGTGGAACAAAAACAGGTCAAAGTATTATGCGAGCAGCCGCGGGCAATATGAAAAAAATTACACTGGAACTAGGGGGGAAATCTCCACTTATTGTGTTCGACGATGTGGATTTTGAAACTGCTGTCGATAATGCGATGTTTGGTATTTTCCACAACGCTGGGCAAGTTTGTTCAGCTGCATCCCGTTTGCTTGTACAAGAGACCATTTACGATAAGTTTGTTGAAAGATTGGCCGAGCGTGCGAACAAAATTGTAGTTGGAAACGGAGAAAGCGAGAATATCGAAATGGGAGCTCTCACAACCGAGTCTCATATGAATGACGTTTTACATTATATAAAGAGTGGAATGGAAGAAGGTGCAAAATTAGTTTGTGGTGGTAAACGTTTAACAGAAAATGGGCTTGATCGAGGTTTTTTTATCGCACCAACAATCTTTGCTGATGTAAATGCAGATATGCGTATTGTTAAGGAAGAGATTTTTGGACCAGTCCTTATTGTACAGAAATTTAAAGATGAGGAAGATGCGATCCAAAAAGCGAATGATTCCATTTATGGATTAGCCGGTGCTGTATTTACTGAAGATATGGACCGAGCAAAACGTGTCATTAGTAAATTGCGTGCGGGAATTACTTGGATTAATAGTTATCATCTTGCTTATGTTGAAGGTCCTTGGGGCGGGTATAAGCAAAGTGGAATCGGTAGGGCTTTAGGTGTTGCCGGGCTGGAGCACTTTATGGAAACGAAGCAAATCAATATCCACCAGCATGCCAAGCCTGTAGGTTGGTATGTGAATTAATTGAGCTTAACTTGCTATATAAATTATTTGTAAGGGGATATGCTCATGAAAATAGTGGACAACCGTCCGTCATCGAACATAGAGAAGCCAGAAGGAATGAATAAGTCGGTGGATGATTCAGTGCTCGGAACCAAAAGTATTCCGTTACTATATTTACGGTTTGCTTTGGCAGGAATTATGGCTAATGTAATTCTAGGAGTTGTATCGGTTATTGATGGCTATTTCGTCAGTGGCTTTCAGGAGCTAGAAATCGAAGGAATCGGAATTGGATTTACGGTCATGGTTATTACCCGTATGATTGGGGTTCTTTTGGGGATAGGAGCCGGAGCGGTCATTTCACTTCGAATGGGGAAAGGGAAGATAGAAGAAGCTAGAAGTATTATGGGACAAACTTTATGGTTTACTCTTTTCCTTTCCACTTTGATAGCTGTACTTGGATTGGTCTTTGAAACTGATATTATGATTCTATTTGGAGCAAGTGATGAAGCACTTCCGTATGCGGTGCAATATAGCCGACTACTATGGATTTCGTTGCCATTAACGATATTGGCCGTTGTATTAAGTATTTTAGCTAATATCGATGAAAAACCTATATTGTCAATGAACAGTTGGTTAGTCGCAGCAGTTGTTGCTGGAGTTATGGAATGGATTATGGTAGTGAAGTATGACATGGGGATGATGGGTTCTTCATGGGCTAATACGATTTCGCAATCGATTCCTGTTCTCTTAATCTTTTATTTCTGGTTTGGTAAAACAAAACTGAAGCCAAAAATGAAAGATGTGATGATTAATCTTAAGAAGATTGGTGAAGTAGTTTGGACGGGGTTTGCATCTTTCTCTAGTCAGTTCATGATGTTTATAGCAATTATTTTCACCAACAATTTACTGCAAAGCTACGGAGGTGGTCTGCACGTTGCAGCTTTCACGATTCAAAATGGTTACATTACAAATCTTCTCGCTTTAGCGGCGCTCGGTGGAATGACAGGGCTTCAACCGATTATTAGTTATAATTATGGTGCAGGCAACCTTGATCGTGTGAAACAAGCAATTAAGATGGGACTCATTTTTACAGTTTCCTTCTTTGTAATTGTGACAGCTATATTAATCATTTTTGCAGATCCAATTGTGTCATTTTTTTCCGGTGGTAATCCTGAATTGCAAAAACTGGGCATTTGGACGACGGTTGTATTCAATTGTTTGTTTACACTTAGTGCAGTTAGCTTGCTTGTCTCTGGTTATTTTGAATCACAGGAGAGAAACTGGTCCGCAACGTTTATTAGTGTTAGCAAAATATTGTTGTTCATGATACCGTTTCTATTTGTTTTTCCGAAGTTCTGGGGTGTAGAAGGTGTATGGTACGCTGCTCCTGCTGCCGAAATTCCAGGCGTTCTCATTGCCATATACTTTATGAGAAAAGAGTTCAAACGTTTAAAGGTTACCAATGTTAATACAGATACCAATGTTAAAACAGTAGATGTATAGGAACGTATTCCGTCAAAATTACTAATAAGAGAGAGGGGTATCATCATGTTTTTTGCGAAAAAAATTACAGCAGAAGAAGCAGAGCAACTAGGTGCCAACACATGGGAACCATGGGTAGGTGAACCAAATAAAGGAACGTGGCATGTAGAAGAACAGGAAGTTTTCTATGTGACAGACGGTGAAGTGTTTATTACTGTTGATGGAAAAAAGTATCATGTTACAAAGGGCTGGGTTGTTTCCTTGGATAAGGACCTTGTTTGTGAATGGGATTGCCCAGTATTTTTGAAAAAGAATTATAAGATGAACCATGAGATTAATCTGAAATAATGTGAACTGGAGAGTGGACAAATGCTAAGCAGATGACTGCTCCTGCATATGCAATCGATAAGAGTAAGATTAGTAATGTTAGAGAAATGTATATAAATAAGTTTATATACCGTCTAATGAATGCGCTTTCTTTTTTTGAGAATGCAATACATACATAGGACGGCTATCTTAAAATTAGGAGGTTTCACCATGGTAGTAACCAAAAATGTACAAACGTTAAAAAATTATATTGGTGGACAATGGATAGAATCTAAAAGTAAACAAGTAGAAGATGTACCAAATCCAGCAACAGGAGAGACTATTGCTCGTGTGCCGCTTTCGACTAAAGAAGATTTGGATAGAGCTGTAGCAACTGCGAAAGAAGCATTCCAAACATGGAAAAAGGTTGCTGTACCTCGGCGTGCTCGGATTCTATTTCGCTACCAACAGCTTTTGATTGAAAACTGGGAGGAGTTAGCGAAACTCGTTACCTTGGAAAATGGAAAAAGTTATAAAGAAGCTTACGGTGAAGTACAGCGAGGGATTGAATGTGTTGAATTTGCAGCAGGTGCACCTACTTTAATGATGGGAGAGCAACTTCCTGATATTGCTACTGGTGTTGAATCAGGGATGTATCGTTATCCAATCGGAGTAATCGCAGGAATAACGCCATTTAACTTTCCGATGATGGTGCCATGCTGGATGTTCCCACTCGCGATTGCATGCGGAAATACGTTTGTATTAAAACCATCTGAAAGAACACCGTTGCTGGCGAATCGCATAGCTGAACTGTTTACAGAAGCAGGTCTTCCAGATGGAGTACTAAATGTTGTACATGGTGCACATGACGTCGTGAATGGCATTCTTGACAATGAGGATGTGAAGGCTGTATCTTTCGTTGGTTCTCAACCTGTCGCTGAGTATATATATAAAACAGCAGCAGCAAACGGCAAACGTGTACAAGCTCTTGCAGGTGCAAAAAATCATTCGATCGTATTAAAAGATGCGGACCTTAGTTTTGCAGTGAAAGAAATTACAAGTGCTGCCTTCGGTTCAGCGGGTGAAAGATGCATGGCGGCGGCTGTTGTTGTCGTGGAAGAAGACGTTGCAGATGAGCTCGTTAATAGACTGCTTCAAGAGGCGAATGCAATTACGATTGGTAATGGTCTGGAAGAAGATGTTTTTCTTGGTCCCGTTATTCGTGACGGCCATAAAGAGCGTACACACGGATACATTCAATCTGGTATAGAGCAGGGAGCGACACTTATTCGTGACGGACGTGAAGATGATGCAGCAAACGGTGACGGTTATTTTGTCGGTCCAACGATTTTTGACAATGTGACACAGGAAATGAAAATCTGGCAAGATGAAATCTTCGCACCGGTTCTTTCTATTATACGCGTAAAAGACTTGGCGCAAGCAATTCATGTTGCTAATGCATCACCGTTCGCAAATGGTGCATGCCTATACACCGATAGCGCGAAAGCAATTCGTGAATTCCGTGAAGAAATTGATGCAGGTATGCTTGGGGTCAATCTTGGGGTTCCTGCTCCAATGGCATTCTTCCCATTCTCAGGTTATAAGAAATCCTTCTATGGTGATCTCCATGCAAATGGAAAAGATGGCGTAGAATTTTATACGCGCAAGAAAATGCTTACGGCTCGTTATTGATAGAGTGATAGAAAATCATAAACGGATAGAATGGAGTTGGTGATTGTGCAAGTGACAGAGCAAACACAAAGTTTGAAACAAGCAGATGAAAAGTACCTTTGGCATGCAATGAAAGGAGCATCCCCTAATCCAACGAATTTAATTATTACAAAAGCAGAAGGAGCATGGGTGACGGATATTGATGGAAACCGTTATTTAGACGGCATGTCCGGTCTTTGGTGCGTGAATGTTGGATATGGCCGTAAAGAGCTTGCAAGAGCGGCTTTTGAACAACTGGAAGAAATGCCATATTTTCCTCTGACACAAAGTCATGTTCCTGCTATTAAATTAGCAGAGAAATTGAATGAATGGCTTGATGATGAATACGTTATTTTCTTCTCTAACAGTGGATCGGAAGCAAATGAAACAGCGTTTAAAATTGCTCGTCAATATCATCAGCAAAAAGGTGATCATGGACGCTATAAGTTTATTTCACGCTATCGTGCTTATCATGGTAACTCAATGGGGGCTCTTGCGGCAACAGGACAAGCACAAAGAAAGTATAAATATGAACCACTTGGGCAAGGATTCTTGCATGTAGCACCGCCTGATACGTATCGTAATCCAGAAGATGTTCGTACACTGGCAAGTGCTGATGAAATCGATCGTGTCATGACATGGGAGTTAAGTCAAACAGTAGCCGGCGTAATTATGGAGCCGATTATTACTGGGGGCGGCATTTTGATGCCTCCTGATGAATATATGGCAAAAGTAAAAGAAATTTGCGAGAAGCACGGTGCGTTGCTCATTTGTGATGAAGTAATATGTGGATTTGGGCGGACAGGGAAGCCGTTTGGATTTATGAATTACGGTGTCAAACCAGATATCATTACGATGGCAAAAGGTATTACAAGTGCGTATCTTCCTTTGTCGGCAACAGCAGTTAAACGAGAGATTTATGAGGCGTACGTAGGCAGCGAAGATTATGATCGATTTCGCCATGTGAATACGTTCGGAGGAAACCCTGCAGCTTGCGCCTTAGCTTTGAAAAATTTAGAAATTATGGAGAATGAGAAACTCATTGACCGTTCCAAGGAATTGGGTGAACGACTGTTATATGAACTAGAGGATGTAAAAGAACATCCAAACGTAGGAGATGTTCGCGGAAAAGGTCTTCTTTTAGGTATTGAACTAGTGGAAGATAAGCAAACAAAAGAACCGGCTTCCATTGAAAAGATGAACAAAGTCATCAATGCTTGTAAAGAAAAAGGTCTAATTATCGGTAAAAATGGTGACACTGTTGCCGGTTACAATAATATTTTGCAACTTGCACCGCCATTAAGCATTACAGAGGAAGACTTTACTTTTATCGTTACAACAATAAAAGAGTGTTTAGCTCAACTTTAATTTGTTAAAAGGCGGAAGATCCTATTGAGAGATGTAACTGTAAATACGGAATGAATTACTCGAAAAGGGTAATTCCGAAAGGGTTGAGTTTATGAAAGCTGATGTTGTCTTGTTAAATGGAGAAGTTATTACAGTCGACCAAAAGAATACAGTAGTCGAAGCTGTGGCAATACAAAATAATCGTATCGCATTTGTTGGTTCAAATGAGGAGGTTAAGAGTTTTATAGGAGAAAAAACGGATGTAATTGACTTGCAAGGAAAAACGCTTCTTCCTGGATTCATTGATTCCCATCTTCACCTCATTTCTTATGGACAAAATCAGTTGGCTGTCAGTTGTAAAGCTGAACATATTGATTCTATCGAAGCTTTGTTAGATGACCTAAAAAAGAAGGCATTAGAAACGCCAAAAGGTGAATGGATACGTGCTTGGGGCTTTAATGAAACCGCTGTGAAGGAAAAGCGTTATCCAACAATTACTGAGCTGGATGACATTTCAGTTGACCATCCTATTATTATAACTCGTACTTGTCACCACATAAGCGTAGTGAACAGCAAAGCATTAGAAATTGCGCAAATTAACGAGAACACACCGAACACGAGTGGGGGAGTTATTGAAAAGGATCAGGCAGGAAAGCTTACAGGAAGGTTAATTGAAGCAGCAAATATGGAGATGAGTGAAGTTGCAAGTTATAAAGAAAGTGAAATGATGAAGGCTGTGAAAATTGCATCAGATCATTTCGTTGCAGCTGGTATAACGAGTATACATGACGCAGGTGGAGATGGACCTGAGAGTTTTCGTTTACTACAACGAGCTGTGAAGAGTAGGGATATTCGTGTCCGAATATATGCAATGATATGTCAAATAAATAACTCCCATGAATTTGTTAATAAAATGGTCGAAGCTGGTGTGATAACTGGTACGGGAGATGAGAGGTTCAAGGTTGGACCAGCTAAACTGTTTACAGATGGAAGTAGTACTGGACCTACAATTGCAACCCGTGAGTCGTATTCGAGTGATCGTAACAATTATGGCATTCTTTATTATAATGAGGAAGAAATTTATCAAGTGTTAGGCGAAGCACACAAAAAAGGTTATCAAATCACTGTGCATGCACAAGGTGATAAAGCTATTGAAATGTATTTAAATTGTGTAGAAAGGGCGTTAGAGGAATCACCAAGAAAAAATCATCGTCATCGAATCGAGCACGCGGGAATTTCTTCACCAGATTTACAAGAGAGAATGAAAAAACTTGAGATAGTTCCAATTCCAAACCCTCCATTTCCATATGAATTCGGAGAGATATATTTACGGCACTATGGTGATCGTGTTAATCATATGTACGCTGCTCGTGATTATATTGATCGAGGCATCATTGCAGCAGGTAGTTCGGATGCACCAGTTACCGACTATAACCCTTTATTAGGAATTCATGTTGCTGTCAATAGAAAAACGAAGTCTGGAATAGAGGTTGGTGTGAATCAATCTATAAGTGTAATGGAAGCTATTAAACTATACACATGGAATGGCGCTTATGCGAGTTTTGAAGAAGAGATAAAAGGAAGCATAGAGGTCGGAAAGTTGGCGGATTTAGTTATATTAAATGACAGCATTTTAAGTGTGAATCCAAACCAAATTAAAGATTTAAAAGTAGAAATAACTATTATTGATGGTGAAATTATTTATCAAGAAGAACAATCAGTGAAAATTTAATATTTCATCGTTTACATACCACGTAACTCTTGTAATGTTACGTGGTATTTTAGTTTGTTAGTTTTATGGAAATATAACGGTGCCATCGTATAGTCGTTTCATACCAGTATTCATTTACATAATTTTCGATATAGGAAATAACTATTTTTTTCTTTTAACTGTTGTTAATAGTACAGATTAACTTTTTTAATACTTGAGCTACATCATCTTTATCAATTGTACGATAGAGATAACGACTTCCTTTTTCATTTCTCCTAATTGTCTTCTTTATATGAATCGCAGGTGATATTGCTACTTTTTTAATATATTGGTAAAATAAGTTCTTGGGTCTTACTTATTGTGATTCGTATAATGATTGTCGCTCGACTTAAAGAAAATAGGTACAAAAATTTTGCACTATCTAAAGAGGGGACGTCAACGATTCCCTCTTTTTGGAGCCACTCACAAATGTAAAGCAAGAGAAGAGGCTATATCTCCTCTCTTGTTTAGATTAACCAGCTACTACAATTGGAACAGGTATATCAAATTCAATATATGGAGGATGTTGATTGGAATCTAGTCGGCATCCTGGTGGATAATGCTTTTTTAGCAATCTATCAATTCTAATAGAATCGATAGATTGTTAGAAAGTGGAAAACGGTTATCCGTATATTCCGAAGCAGATGTAACAGAGTGTCCTTCCATAATGAAGTGTAAAACCAAAATACGTTGTTTAAAAAGTTATTTGTTAAAATTGGTTATAAGTAATAGAACAGAAAAGAGGATTACATGTTACATAATTTACAGAGAAGTAAAAATAAATTTTTATTATGTCTTATTTTTTTAGTACTTTTAACCGCTTGTGATAATACAGATGTTAAGTCATCTAAAGCTTCATCACCACCGGCTCAATCAAATACAGATACATCATTAAAAGCACCAAATTGGGTAGAGAAAAGTCCTATTCAACAGTCTCCTAATTTTATTGAAGATAAAAAAGTAAAATCGGTTGTGAATGTAATGGCAACGGGTGATAATTTATATCATGATGCAGTAATTAAAGATGGCAAACAAAAAGACGGTTCATATGATTATCACTATATTTATGAAAATATCAAAAAAGCTGTTCAATCAAGTGATCTTGCTATAGTGAACCAGGAGACTCCGATAGCAGGAAATAATCTAAAAGTACAGGGATATCCGACTTTCAATACACCTGAAGAAGTAGGTCAATCTTTAGTGGACACTGGATTCAATATAGTGACGCAAGCGACAAATCACGCTATGGATATGGGTATTAAAGGTGTTGCGAATACAAGAGAATACTGGAAGAAATATCCGGATGTTATCCCATTAGGCATTAATGAGAATCAAAATGAGCGTAATGAAATAAAAACGATTACAAAAAATGGTATTCGTTTTGCGTTACTAAATTATACATACGGTACGAATGGAATTAAAATTCCAGCTGATAAGTCTTGGGCATTAAATGTAATGGATAAAAAAGCGATACAAAATGATGTGGAAAAGGCAAAGAGTAGCTCTGATATGGTGATTGTTATGGTGCATTGGGGAGTAGAATATACCTCTACACCTTCAAAGCAACAAAAAGAAGTTGCTCAATATTTAACAGATTTAGGTGTAGATGTAGTAATTGGAAATCATCCACATGTAATTCAACCAATTGAGTGGAAACAAAATAAAGATGGACATGAAACGCTAATCTATTATTCTCTTGGAAATCTTATTTCTGCTCAAGAAAAATTAGAAACATTGGTAGGAGGATTATCTTATATACAATTTGTTAAGTATGAAGATAAAACTTTTGGTATACGACAAGCGGCACTCGTACCGACAGTAACCGACTATGCTGATGGTAAGAAACAATTTAAAATTCAATTTTTAAAAGATTATTCGGATGAAGATTCTAAAAATCATGGGATTAAAAAATTTGTCGGCCCCGTTTCTTTAGAGAATTTCAAGGAGATTCCTAGAGATGTGTTGGGAAATTGGTATAAAGACTAATAAACAAAAAGGGAATGAGATACAATTAAAAAATTTATAATTTTAGCATTGGTATTGGCAATGGGATGGAGCCTTGCTGCTTGTAGTGGAAAGCAAACATCTCAGGAAACTACTAATAATAACGATAAAAATAAAAATGAGATAAATGCGAATAAAAAAGATGTTTTACCTATCTCTGATGTTAATGATTGGAGAATTATCCTTGTAAATAGAGAGCATATGTTATCAAAGGAACTAGGAATTGAATTAACAAGTATTACCCAAAATGCGAAGCCAAATATGAAAATAGATAGTAGAATTGCAACTTCCTATCAGGATATGGTAGCAGCTGCAAAAAAAGAGGGAATCAATCTTTATTTAAGATCAGGTTATCGAGCTATAAAATTACAACAAACTTATTATGATGCTTCAGTTAAAAGCTATAAATCTCAAGGTTTGTCGGATAAAGAGGCTAGTGCTAAGGCATTGGAATATCTTCAGTATCCTGGTGCAAGTGAACATCATACGGGATTAGCGTTAGACATTATTTCAGTTGAATGGCAGAATACGGTAGAAGATTTAAATGCAAAATTTGAAACGACTGATGCATTCAAATGGTTAGATAAGAATGCTGCAGAGTATGGGTTTACTCTCCGCTATCCGAAAGATAAAGAGAATATTACTGGCATTAAGTATGAGCCATGGCATTATCGTTATGTAGGAAAAGAAGTTGCTGTGTATCTAAAAGAAAAAGGGTTAACTTTAGAAGAGTATAGCGAAAAAATTAAGTCAGGCAAGTAAAAATACACTTGGATTCTATTAAAAATTATGCACTGCCACAGGAAAAGGTGGATCTGAGGATGTGTTAACCTTCCGCCTAGTATTGTAAAAACTGTGTATGATAATTTGAGCACGTATGAACCAGTTATCGTATGAAACGATGTATGTATTAAGGAATTAAATTTATAAAAGAAGCAATGAAAAAGGATCTGATATTTATATCAGATCCTTTTTCATTCGTAACATAGAATACTTACTTAATTAGGCCTTAAAGACTGCCTGCTTTTCAGGTATTACAATTGAAGAAAAATGCGAAAGCTATTTATAAAATATGGAAATGTTAAAACCCCTTTGATAAAATAGCAATATGCAAAAATAATTATTTGTTAATTCTTAATGTAATGAATATTCATGTTTATATATACGAATTTAACTACATAATTATTGTAATAAAGGGGGAGAAAGATGTTAGATGAATTGTACAATGCTTTTTTAAATGCGTCTGGTTTTACAGAAAGTGCGAGGAAACGAGATCGGTATGATGATTTACATGATTATTTAAAAGATAAAGAAAGAGAGTTAAAGCAATTCATTCAAGAGGCTGAATCAGCGAAGAGAGATTATGAGAGTAAAAGTAATGGCTTGGAAGCTAATAAAATTCCGGCAGTTGAATTTGAACAAAAACGTCATGAAAAGGATGAAGAATTAAATACATTAGTATCCTATTTTAAAAGTGCATTAAGCGATGTTGGATCTGCAAAAGGTACAGCTTATGCAAAGTATTTGGAATATAAAGCTAAAGCAGAAGCGGAGAAAGCGTCAGCATACGCTGCAGCGACTAAGGCTTTTGAAGAAAAGAAAAAGGAAATTGAAAAACTTATCCATTAAGCATACAAAGAATGGAGGGAACCAACATGAGTGGTAAAGAGGTTGAAATTATAGGAAGTAACACTGCAAGTGCCATTTCTTACGCACAAAACATAGAAAATGGTATGAAGGATTCTTTAAACGAAGCGAAAAACTTAAAAGCATACGTTACATGTGCGAACTGGAATGGAAAAACGAGAGATGCCTTTTTAAGTTATCTAGATTTAATCATTCAATATAACTCAGAACTGGTAGATGCATTTGAAGGACATACGAAAGCTTTGAAAGAGTTAGATAAAAGTATTCAAACGTACGGAGATAGATCGGAAGTAAGGGCGATAAAACAGTTGTGATGGAGAAATGAGGGATAAAAGAATGGGAAAAGAAAGGAATTTTGCACCAGCTGAATTATATGTTCTCGCAGGTGCAGCCGGGGTTACGGATATATTTGGATTGCCAAACCGTGACGTAATTATTTTACTTGATGAAGAATGTGTCACGAAAGCAACTATGAGTTTAAAAGAAAAAGGCTTACTTACAAGTGAAAATGGAATTACCTCTGCAGCTTTTCAAATGATTGAGCTATTAAAGGAATATGAAAATTGTCATGAATACACGAGAATGAATAATGTATTAATTGGCTTTTTGAAACATGATAAAGACCGAGTGGCTGTATTAACAGAAGTAGAGCCAAATAAAAAATACGAGATCGACTACATACCAAAGCCAGACGTATATTTTTCATTATTAACACGCATCCCTTTCTTATTGAGAGAACCGAGAGAAATAGAAGATACATTTTTCTCAAAGAGAATGACAGAGGCAGAACAACAAACATTTGAGGGAAAAGATTTATCAAATAAAGACGTTATAGCGATAGAAACGTATACGAGGCCTCGAAGTAATAGAGGAGGAAAATGGGAATGTTTCTTATATTTCACTGAAGGAGAAGATTTCGTTCAAATAGATGTAGATCGTAATCGATATGACTGGGTGAGCCTCTATGCGGTTAATAAGAAATTGTATGACGTGTTAAAAATGCCATATAAAAAGTTAATTGACCCGAGACAATTCTCGTTAGGAGGTATTCAATAATGCAAGTATCAATGGGAGATAGTGGTTCTGGTGGTGGAGAAGAAGTATTAGTTAATTTTCAAGAACTACTTGATATAGTAATGAAGTTAGAAAATATATATAAAATCCATGTAGACGTCATTGGAACAAATATTGAGAGTTTATTAAGCAGTGATTTTTATCAAAAAGGTGAAGCGATGAGAGTAATTGAAAAATATCCTGATATATTACACAAAACACTTGAATTGTCTGAACACTATTTGAGGTCGGCGAAAGTTGTAGGAAATGTATGTGTAGAAATGCTTGAAAAGGACGAACAATTACGTGAAAGATTAAGTAAGTTGTAGAAATCACCATACGGCTGGGGGATGAAAACGAAATGGATGTGAAATATAGACCTGAACCATGGCAAAACATGGGAGATGGTATGAATCGAATTACAAAAGATGCACTCATGAAATTACGGGAAGCAAATGAATCATTAAAAAGAATTGATGGAAGAATACGAGATTTAGACTCAGATGGTAGTATACATTTTAGCCCAAAAGATCAATCGCAAAAAATAGGGGAATTACTTGATAGCTATTCGACATTACAAAAATATTGCGGAGAAGCAGGGCGATTGGTGTCTGAACATATAGATAAACCTTTTTTAGTAGAAATGGATAAATTCGCTCAAAAAATGAGAGATACATCTATTCTTAGCTTCGAAACAAATAACCGAATTGGCTCTACAACAACGACAGTATTACCAGATGCGCACGCGGGATACGGAAGTGTACCGCAAACAATACAAACAAAAAAAGATAAAATAACTGTAGAAGATATTTTTAAAGATTCACCTGCATTTGATAACGTACTGAAAGCGGAGTACAAAGAACTAAAAAAACAAAACCCAGATGCAAAACTAAATTATGAAGAATACAAGAAAGTAGTCCCATCCACACGAGGATTTGAATACAAATCGATAGAAGATGAACAGAAAAAACTAGAAATGATACGAGACATAGGAATAGGCGCAGGAATCATCATCACAACAATCCTTTGTCCACCACTCGGGGCCGCTGCCGCAGTTGTATACGGCGCTGTACAAATAAAAAGCGGTATCGATGGAGAAGACTGGGGAACACACCGGAAATTGAGCCAAGAAGAGCGGGTAGGAAACATCATTTTTGGCGGATTAGATGCAATCCCAGTTGTTGGAGCAGTAGGAAAAGGAGTAAAAGCATTCAAAGGAACGAGTGAATTAGCTGATTTAGCCAAATTATTAAAATTCAAAGAAGGAATGCCTGGTTTTAATCCAAATTTGGGTAAAAATGTGGTACAATCATTGCGTGATAATAAAGCTACTATGCTTGACCGTTTGAAACTAGCAAGCCTTAAAATGGAGAAATCTGGAAATGAAAAGATGTATCAACTTGGCGAAAAAATAGCCAAAAGCATAGATGATAGGACAGCCAAATCAGCAAGTTTTGAAGTTGACGGAAATGGCTTACTAATATCTAAACAAGGTGGTACAGATTTCCAAAGCAGGGTGAATAAGCATCATACAGAAAGTAATAAGATTATAGATGATAAGATTAAGGGTGTAGAGGCTTCTCTTGCTAGTAAGGGTACGGGTAAAACCGTAAGTGATTATCTTGATGATATAATTGTGAATGGGAATGTCGATGCCGCTAAGATGAATAAACTAAAAAATGCTATTCAAAATAATACTTTTAGTGTAGATGAGCTGTCTGAGATTAGTAAAAAGATGTCTGATTTAGGCATTACTAAAGAATATAATGAAGCATTAATTAAAATTGATTTTGGTAAGTACCTTAGAGGACTTATAGGTGACCCACCTGCTGCTATGATAAAACCACATGCACATCATATTTTATTTAAAAAAGGCCTTCGTCAGAAGCAACAAGAACTGGTTCGAGAAGGTCAAGAAATATTAAGAAGGTATGGAATAGATCCAATAATTGGTAAAGAAAACCTTGTTTGGGCACCAAATGCTGTAATAGGACAACATAGTTTTGATGCTTTGGAGAATGTCGTAACTCGATTAAGGGCTGTTGAATTTGAGGGTGGTGAGCTTGACGATATCGTTGAAGCTCTTGAAGAATTAGGTGAATTAGCTAGCAGAAGATAATTGAATTTAAGGAGGATATGTTTTGGATAAAAAAATTGTAAACAAAGCAATAAGGAATGCAATTAAATTGGGGGATACTAATGAAGTAAAACAATTAATAGGTGATGATAATGAAATTTTAAACACAATGACTTCATTTGGCACGTGGTTACATGTAGCTGCCAAGAAAGGACACCTTGAAATAGTTGAGTATCTAATTAATAAAGGTATAGATATTGATGCTAAAGGTGGTACATTTGATGCTTCTGCATTAAATTTAGCAGCAGGAGAGGGGCATTTGGAGATAGTAAAGTATTTAATAGAGACCGGCGCAGAATTAGATGTGAGCTTAGCGAAAAGAAATCCATTATTTGGAGCAATTTATGGTGGGCATAAAGAAGTAGTTGAGTTTCTAGTTGAAAAAGGAATAGATATTTCAATTAGATATACTGGAGAGAGTATTAAGAATTTGGATGCATATGAATATGCTAGAGAATTTGGGCAAACTGAAATTGCTGAATATTTAAAGCAGAAGATGGATGAAAAAAAATAAACTGTTAAAAAAGTAAATACTCTATGATGGTTGTACCATCATAGAGTATTACGTGCAATGATAGAATAGAAAACGAAGTATGAGCTTAGGTAAGATGACATTTTACTTGGTGGCGAATATAAACACATGGATTGTATATTAAACTAACGAACTCGTACAAACTCGTAAGTTTTAACGTAGTAGTTGTTACCACATATAAAAGGTGTCAAACTGTTACTACAAAACTTACAAATTTATGCTATTTAAAAATACATGAACTTAAAGCACTTGATTGTCGACTAAAGGCAATGAGTGCTTTTTTAATAGATAAGCATGCTATAAATTTATAAAAATTATTTTTGTGAATTAAGGCCAACCCAAATTACTGGTATTATATAATTGGAAATACATTAGCAAAAGGTGTGGACTCCGTAACCCCATTCGTTAAAGGTGTAGAAATACTGCCAGATGGAAGTGTCGTTAGATCTGGAACGAACTATAGCGGGAAATTCCAAGAAGCTCATGATGCCTCAAAGGCGAGTATTCAGAGTAGGATTTCGAATTTGGAGAGTGGTGGGGTTAAGGGTACGGGTGAAGGTACTCAAACTAAAAAAATTAAATCGACTAATGAAAGAACTGCAGAATATGAAGAAGCTATGACAAAAGCAGCTAGAGATTTACCTCCTTATAGTAGAAAACCTAATAAACCAAGAGATTTTTGAAGAAAAAGTAGTAGATGATTCTACAGGAATTACTACTTATACATTTACATTTAAGAAAAATGCGGAAACTTATAAAGTTAAATATGATAAAGATGGTTACCCAATTTTTAATTCAAAATATGAAACATCTTTATCAGAGTCATATCATATAGAGCCTGACTCAGTGCAGTTAAAATATCTCTCACAAAAATTATAGGACGATATAATGAAAGATCCAAACTTAGCAAAACAATTCAGCCAAACAGATATTGAGTTATTCAAATTAGGTAAGAAGCCAAAATCAGTCACATGGCATCATCATCAAGAGACTGGTAAAATGCAACTTGTTGATTACTATGAACATCAGGTTGCGGGTCATACAGGTGGTAGAGCAATTTGGGGTGGTGGAGATGACGGTAGAACAGGTAAACTGAAGAAAATTATTTTGGAGATGATAAAATGAGCTGAGTAACTTGGCTATTTACGGATGGAGCGATAGATGAGCAAGTAATTATTGCTGTGGAGAATTCATTTGGTGTCAGATTTCCAGATGACTACCGTGAATGCATTAAAAAAAATAACGGTGGTTATCCTGAGCCTAATATTTATGATATTAATGATGATGAGGGTGGAGCAGTCTTTGATTGTCTATTAAGTTTTACAAGCAAAGATGCAAATATAGAAGTTGTTTATGAATTAACTTCACTTCCGGAAGGTATTATTCCATTTGCAAGAGACCCATTTGGGGGGCTTATTTGTTTTAATTACTGTGATACTAAAGATTCTCCGTCAGTAGTTTTCTATGATCAGGAATCAGTGAATGAGGATAAAATTAAATTAATATGTGACTCTTTTTCTGAATTGATTGAGAGATTATACTCTGATTGAGAAAAACAAAATGAACAGGAAAGAAGGTTAATTGTATGAGGAATTTAGATTTTGAATATACTTTTACCCCTATTGGCATTGAAGATATCGAAGATTTCGAAAATAAGTATGGTATATTGTTACCTGATGATTATAAACAATTTTTGCTGTCTAAAAATGGAAGAAAAACTGAGCAACGAAGATTTAAAACTAATGATACAACTAAGAAAGGCGTAATAACATCGTCTGTTTCAATGTTTTTTCCTCTATCAATAGAAAATGAAATAAATCTAGAAGAGAAATTAAGAAGTTATAATTTGATGCAAGTGGTACCAAGTAATTTTCTTCCAATTGGAATTGACCCCGCGGGGAGTTTGATTTGTTTATCAATTGATGGGAAAGATAGAGGTAGTGTATATCATTGTGATATGGATTACTTTGAAGAAGATAACGAGTTAAGAGAGGAATACATCCGACTAATTTCTAAAAGTTTCTCTGAATTTGTGGATAATTTATATATTCCTGAAAACTAATGATAGGATTTTATTGATTGGAATTAGTTAATAGTTGGTTAATCTCTTTAATTTAAACGGGGCTTTCTTTATGGTCTAACGACCTAGAGAAAGCCTCTTCTTTTTCCCCGAATTATTTAAAAGTACAACATAGGGGACGGGTGAAGTTCCTAAAGTTAATCCGAAAATTAAAGTGAATTTTAAGACTGGTTATGATAAGCATTTAATTGAAGTAAAAGGTTTTAAAGCAAAACCGACTATAGGTATAAAAGGTGGATACAACCTTGAAAACTTTGAATAGTACATTTTAGACAACTTCGGTGATCCGATAAAGAATATTAATCAAGGTGTAACAAAAACGCCACATCCGGATATTCTAGGTATTTATGAAGTTAAATACAAGCTCCCTGTTTATGACGGAATGAGCACGGCTTAACGGTGGAAAAAGGAATATCAGAATGTTCCAATTCCTGTTAAGGTTAGGCTTAGTCAAACGGCTGATTTATTCGGATTGAGGTCCCTCCAAGTTGATACGGAAAAGCTTGGAAATCTAATTAGCAAGTTCGAAAGGAAAGTCGATGAAGTTCCTAAGGGTACGGGTAAGAATAGTGAGATAACTGAAATAACAGGAGAAAATTTTGGGGAACACATCATTAAAGGGAAGAATGGAAGGAAGAACTTACACCAAACGTACGTTATATTACTGAGGAGAATTATAAATATACAACAGATGAACTTGGTAGAATAATAGATGTAAATGCGGAAGAGTTAATACTTCAAAAAGGAACGCGAAACCCGGGAATGCAAGTGGCAGCAGGTCGACAAGATAGATTGGTTGATGATGATGGTGGACACTTGATAGGAACTCAGTTTCGTGGTTCGGGAGATATTGATAATTTGCTTGCTCAGAATAGGCAAATTAATCGCTCTGGTGGAGAGTGGTACAAGATGGAGACTGAGTGGACAAACGCTCTGAAAGAGATTCCCCCAAAAAAAGTATCTGTAAAAATTAAGCCAGTTTTTGTTGGGACTTCATTAAGACCAGATTCATATAAAGTAGTTTATGAAATTGAAGGTAAAGGAATATTTAAGAAAACCATTGAAAATAGAGCAGGAGGTTGAGTATGGAAAAGGAAATGAATAGATTATATAGAGAGATAGCTGAAACAGTTAATGAAATGATTCCAGAAGATTGGAATAAATTTTACTTTTATGCTCAAATATCAGAAAATGGGGGAGGAACTTACTTTTTTTATAATACACTTGAAAATAAGCAATATAAATATAGTGTAGAAATTCCTTTCAAATATCAAATTGATGAAGATGAATTTGAGAGAAAAGAAGATGTTTTATATAAATTGAGTAAGGAACTTAGAAAGGCTTTTAAAGATAATGAGCAAGAACTTTGGTATTGTTTTACAATTTACCTAGAGAGTAGTGGGAAATTTAAGTTACATTATGATTATACAAATTGGTTTGATACGGAATATAGTTTTAGTGACCAAATGATTATTTGGAAAAATAAATACTTAGGCGAAGTACCAAATGATGAAAATTATAAAGCGTTAATCGATAAGTATTATAGTGAATTTCCGAATAATCCTATTTAACTAAATAAAAGACAGAAAAAATAATAGGCTGTTTGAAAATACATACTCCATGATGGGTGTACCATCATAGAGTTCTGTGTGCAATGATAGAATAGAAAATAAAGTACGAGCTTAGGCGAGATGACATTTTAATGGGTGATGAATATAAACACATGGAATGTATATTAAACTAACGAACTCGTACAAACTCGTAAGTTTTAATATAGTATTTGTCATGATGTACAAAAGGTGTCGTACTGTTACTACAAAACTTACAAATTTACGCAACTTAAAAACATATGAGCTTAAAGCACTTGATTGTCAATTAAAGGAAAAAAGTGCTTTTTTGCGTTTTAGCATAGAAAATTTATAGGAAATTATAATTTTGTTATGTAAACTTTTTCTCTTTTTTACATGGTTTATAAAACTAAAAAGGAGATAAATATTCACTATTACTCTCATTCCTGTTATAAAAAATTCTACAATAGAAGACAGAACGTATATTTGGTATAATCGAAACATACTATATGGAATTACGGACATGAGTTTGAAATTCATGTAATAAGGTAAGTACTACATAACAATACATAATATTTAAAGTTCCAGTACATATAGGATTCAGTTCATGTTATATAAATCAATTGTGAGAAAGGAAAAGATGTAATGAATCAAATTTCATTTGAAGATTTATTTGAAGAAGAAAAAGAGAAGGTGGAGGTAGCTGAGATACCTGTACCGTTATCGCCATTGCAAAAAGCTATTTTGGAATTACTTAATTCTGAAGAAATAAGTGCACTTGAGCTATGCGAACGATTAATACGATCTGGTAAAATACCCGATGAAAGATTCACAACAAATAAGCCTAAAGCATATGGTCAAGTATGCTTAATATTAGAAGGTTTTGTTAAAGAAGGAAAACTTATTTTTATCAAAGATGATGAGAAAAGAGATAGAGTATATAAATTGAAAGAAGAAGTTTTAGATGTATAGAGGGAAATGAATGATTGGTTCTCTTTAACTTTGAGTCCCATTAATCTAGTAATGTCCATAAAAAAAGGTGTCAATCTCACTTAGATTGACACCTTCATACTTTTAACACCTTACATATTTACGTTTGAAACCAAGTCTGCCTCTATCAAGTTCTTTTTGAATACTTTCTGAAGCATTTAGTAAACTGCTTTTTTTCTTATCACGTTTTACTTCAACTATACCAACTTCTTTTGCAGTCTCAACTGCCTTTTCGTGTAGCGGTACATATGAAATTGCCACAGTGTTTAGGAAATTATTCATAGCGGATTTTGTTCGTTCTGGAGAATGATGAATTGTATTTTTCACCATTTCAAGCATATCGGAAATTTTGCTTTCAGAAAACTCATTGTCTTTGCGATTCCCTAAAAGCCAGCAGTAGCAACTCCAGCCTGCAGACATTTTAAGCTCATCCCCACTTGTAATCCATTTATCAGCAACATCTTGTGCAATATTTGCCTCTGATAAAGTTACTGCCACTACATAATCGGATAGCATATAAAAATATGCCCCGTCCATCCAGCGATCAAAATCAGACTCACTCATAGATTTTGGATCTGCAATAATGCCTGCAAAGTACATAGCATCGTAGTTACCTGTGGCATAAAGTTCCTCAGCCAACTCTTGATTTAATTTTATTTTCTTAGCGATTGGTTTCATAGCGCCCGTAGCTACGCCGAAAACTGGCTCGTGTGCACCGTTAGATATGTATATTTTTTTCGTTCTTTCCTTACCGAGGGATTCAAGCTCTTGCATAACTGTTTTAAAATCCATAGCTGTGCACTTCCTTCCTTAATATAAAGACCATTTTAATTGTAATGATATAGTTTATAATTTTTTATCGAGTTTTCCATACCTCTCAAATTTAATACTAATCGTATGTGAGTAGGATGTCTACTTTCTATAATTCCTTGGCAATTCAGTTTGTGATTTTGACCTTCCATCTAATTATAATCATGAGAATATTACATTAAGGTAAACGGGAAAGAGACAAAATAGATGTATAACTTTCCGCATCGGTTTTTAAAGTGGGAGAATGTAAATAATATTTTATCTTTGGCATCTTCTCTGTAGTGTTATGTTATTATTTGGTAAGGGGATAAATGGAATTTAAAGTTAAACATGTGAGGTTGGTTACAAATGATAAAGAAATTTACTAGAGTAGTATTAATAGTGGTTATGCCAATCAGTCTTATTACAGGTTGTGGGGCTACTGAAAAAACGGAAGCACAAAAGCCGAAAGTGGTACAATCTGAGAAAAAAGACTATATGGATTATTCATATGGTAGCAAAGGTATATTAGTAAGTGGCAAAGCGAAAGAACGGCAACAATACGAGATTGGATATATGGATGATAATAAGTTAATTGGGATTGACGAAAGTATTGAGGACTGCATTATTTTAGATAATAAAGATGAAGCAGGTCTCATTTGGAAACAAATAGAGCGTGGATCTATTATTGAAGTGCAATATGGTAAAGACCGAAAAGACATCGTAGGGGTACAATTAGTAGAAGATCGTAAGCCATACGAAATTAGTGATAAGTTTGATCGAAATACGATAAATGAGATTGTTGGACAAGTTAAAGGTAATTTGTAATAGAGGTATTTCGTTAGTATAGGAACCATTAACATGACATGGCGAATCGCATACATAAAAGTTTGGAATCAACGGCATTTTTAATATGAAAATGCCGTTGATTTATTTTAAAAAGTAAATGGTATTCTATAGTCTTGTAGAAAAATGCATATTAGAAAATATATAAATGAATTATTCTTTTTTTAGTTGTGATGATTGCTGTAAGGTCATTGCCCAAAATAAAAGAGCAAAAGCACTAACGGATACACCTAATAGGCATACTCCGTTCCATCCGTATTTTGCATAAACATTTGTTGAAAGAATGGCACCCGTTGCACTACCGATAGAATAAAAAATCATGTAACTGGCAGTGATTCGACTTCTTGCTTCAGGGCGCACTGTGAAAAGCATACTTTGATTGGTGACATGTACAGCTTGCACAGCTAAATCTAAAAGGATAATGCCGAAAATTAGTAACAATAGAGAGTAGTTAATAAATTTAATTAGGAGCCATGAAAGTACTAATAAAGATAAGGCTATGCCAGTTGTTCGTTGTCCTAATCCTTTATCAGCTAATTGTCCCGCTTTCGTAGCAGCTAATGCACCTGCAACTCCAGCAAGGCCGAATGCACCAATAGCTGTATGTGATAGATTATGAGGTGTAGCACTTAGAGGTAATACTAAAGAAGTCCATAAAATACTGAATGAAGTGAAAATGAGCAATGCTAATATTCCGCGAATGCGTAAGAATCGTTCTTCTACAAATAATAAGAGAACAGAACGGATTAATTTTCGGTAAGGCATAGTTGTCATTCTTTTCTGTTCAAGAGTAGGTAAATTCCGATGTAATAAAAAAGATACGAAGAGTAAAAGGGTAGCGGAGGTGAGATAAACGGACCGCCATCCAGCTATATCTGTTAATGTGCCTGCAAATGTACGAGCAAGGAGAATACCTATTACAACGCCGCTTGTCACGAAACCTACTATGCGTCCACGTTCTGCTGGATTAGCTAAAATTGATGCGTATGCGACGAGAGTTTGCGTAACAGTTGCAAGAAGTCCTACTAAGGCCATACCTATAAAAAGTATGGTGCTGGAGGGAGCGATCCCGATTACAATTAAAGCGAAAACAGATAAAAGCATTTGAACAATAATGAGTCTCTTTTGGTTTAATAAGTCACCAAGTGGAACGAATAAAAGTAATCCGAGTGCATAACAAACTTGAGTAATCGTAATCACAATACCGATAGTTGAATGACTAATCTTAAATTCATTTGATAAAGAATCAAGTAGTGGATGAGCGAAGTATATATTCGCCACAACCATCCCGCAAGCTATTGCGAATAATAGAGTCATATAGCGTGACATGGTTGCATGAATAGGTGAATGTATATGAGTATGTTTTAGAGTGGTCATCATTTTTTCTTTGCTACTCATAAAATCAGCTCCTTTTTGTGTGATTGGAAATAACGTACCGAACGGTATGTTATTTCGTAAGTAAAATATAATCTCGAAGAAATAGATATGTCAAGTTTATTTTGAATTAATAACGTTTTCTTTTGACATATCGTTTATAATTTAATACGATGTATAATATACTGTTCGGTACATAAAGTGATAATGTATAATCTTAAAAAATAGATGGAGAAGGAGAGGGTTTTAAATGGCTCGACTACGCGAATTTGATGAAGAAAAAGCTTTGGATGCTGCTATGCAACTTTTTTGGGAGAAGGGGTACGCTGCTACTTCATTAAGTGATCTAACTGCTAAAATGGAAATACAAAAGCCGAGTTTATATTCAGCCTTTGGTGATAAAGAGGGTTTATTTGAAGCGGCATTAAGGAGATACACAAATTTACATGCGGCTCGTATACGAACAAAACTTCAAAGCGGAAAATCTGTAAAAGAAGCAATTCGGACATTGTTTGAAAATATAGTGGAAGAAGAATATAAAAAAGAATTAAGTAAAGGTTGTTTTTGTATTAACACAATGGTTGAGCTTGCTCCTCATAATGAAAAGTTTGAAGTGCTAACTAGAGAACATCAAATGTATCTCTCAGTTATATTTCAAGAATTAATTATGAAAGGAATTCAGTCCGGAGAACTGGAAAGTGATTTGAACGCTAAAGCAGTAGCGCAAACATTAGTTACGTCTTTAATAGGATTAACAGTATTAATGAAATCACGCCCAGAACGTTCCGTTATAGATAATTCGGTATGTATAATCGTATCGTTACTAAAATGATTTGTAGAAGTGTATTTCAACTAACCTTATTAATAGTAGCCACTTTCATTTATAAGTTTTCAATCGTCAAGTACTGGATTATCTACGAAGAAAATTCAGTACTTTTATTTTCGGAAACAATATAATTTTATAGGTGTACACAGTATAAGAAGATTGTAGGAGGCGTGTGTAATTAAAAATTAGACGAGAATAAAACATTATATAGCCCCTTCAAAGCCCCTCATAAGCACCTACCAAGTAATAAATCACTAAGAAAAAACAAAACAAAAACAACTACAAGAACAAAACAAGCGCGAAAACATAAAAACGTCGTTGTAAGTGTTCACAAATAATATAGTTGTATAAAATTAGAGATGGTACGATGGATAATTATGCTATTTTTTCTTTCATGTATAATAAGATGAGGGGACATCTCAATATTTAACTAATTAAAATAAGGGCAGTATATCAGTAAAAGGGGGAGAAGGATGGATAAGTTATTGCAAGAAATCATAAATTGGATTAGTAGGACTAATGAACAGGTTGTTATTGGTGTTTCAGGACATGGCGCTGCTGGAAAAACAACGTTTGCTAATATGCTTGTAGACCTACTAGATCAAAATGAAGTGAATTATATTAATACAGATCCATATATTGTTAGTTCAGACATACGAAAGCATGCAATTATTGACTATACATATCAAAACGAAAATCATCATTATAAAATGACGGCTTGTCATCCATCAGCGCATCATTTGTCTGCTTTAGAAAGAGATGTTCAGATGGTAAGGGCTGGTTTAGATTTTTATACGATAGATACGCATTATATGAAAAGCGAGTTAATTTCTTCAAAAAACAAAGTGACAATTGTAGAAGGAATGTGTGTCGCATTTATTAATCCCAATCTATTTGATTTAAAAATTTACTTCTATACAGATGATGAAACGGAATTAATGAGAAGGTCTAGCCGAGATATTGCTGAAAGGGGAGCCGATATCAATTATTTAAGGCGGTCTCATGCAGAACGTCGGATTCAGTATAAAGTGTTTATGCATCCATACAGTCAACGTTTTGATATTATTATTAAAAGTTCCGATGAAGCAATATGTCTAGAAAAAAATACATTTGAGTTTTATAAAGTTTAAATGCAAATACTCTATTTGTTATGTTTATTATGAGGGTTCATTTTCATTATTTGGTTCTCAAATGAAGAAACTTTATTATTCACCTAAAAATCCATTGTCTATGAAACAACTAGATTTTTAAACGACTTTAATAGACATCTGTCATTTACATAGACAGATGTCTATTGTATTTTTGGTAGCAAGATTAAATAACCTTTTTGTTACTTTACAGTAAGTAGTAAAAAAAATTGTAATTCGAATGCCAAAACGGCTCCCACATTCCTATATTTATATTGAAGGATTGGGATTTCTTATTTGCTAGCAAAGAGTAGAGGGAAATAGATGGCGGTGTACCGTAATGTGCAGGTGAACTTTTGGCAAGATGAATTCATATTAGATTTAACGCCAGAGGAGCGTTATTTTTACATATATTTGTTAACGGGAACGAAAACGAAGCAATGTGGTATTTACATATTACCGAAGCGAGTGGCAGAGCTTGAAACAGGTTACAGTATGGAAACTGTTGAGAAGCTATTAAACCGGTTTGTTGAATATGGGAAGATTTTTTATGATATGGAAACGAAAGAGTTATTCATAGTAAATTGGCTACACTATAACCCTATTTTAAATACGAATGTAGAGAAGTGTGTGTTACGTGAGTTAAAGACTGTGAAAAATAAAGAATTCATACATACGTTTTTACGTAAATGTCTTGAAGAAGAATGGAAGATTCCATTGTTATTGCAGCATTTTGGTATGCCTGAAGAAGAGGATACTAGTAGTTTACAAGAAGTTATTGAAGAGAAAGAAGTAGAAAGTATAGAAGAGGCCGTTCCCAATTGTAAAGTGTACAAGTTTTATGAACAACATATTAGTAGTTTATCCCCATATATCGTGAAGGAATTGAAGGATTGGATACAAAGAGTTTCAGGAAAGGTAGTACTAGAAGCACTTAAAATTGCGTTTGAACATAATAAGCGAACGTTCGCTTATGTGAAGGGGATTTTGAGGAATTGGTGTAAGAAAGGGCAAGTAGATTTAAGTGAAGAAAAGGAAGGATTCATTTTGTATGATCCGTAGCATATAAGGATTTTTCTATTTTAAAAGGTTCTTTCAAAATAGAAGCGAATAGTTTGAGAAAGGAGGGGTTATATGGAAGTTGTTATAAAGAAGAAACGAACTAGAGGTAAGAGAATTTTTATTTGGTCTAGTAGTATCGTTCTTTTATTGATTATTTGCAGTGTGATTTTTTTGAACGTATATACGCTGAGATCTATGCCAAAGATAGATGGAACGAAAAAGCTAGAGGATTTACAACATGCTGTTACGGTGAAACGAGATAGTAACGGGGTACCGCATATTAAAGCGGAAAATGCACATGATTTATATTTTTCGCAAGGGTATGTGCAAGCACAAGATCGCTTATTTCAAATGGATTTAAGTAGAAGGCAAGCTTCTGGTATGTTAAGTGAAGTTGTTGGAGAAGCAGCCGTTGATAGAGATAAATTGTTTCGAACGCTCGGTTTACGGCGAGCAGCAGAAGCGTCTGTTAGTCAATATGATGGGGAAGCAAAATTTGCTTTGCAGTCATTTGCTGATGGGGTGAACGCTTTTATACGTGAAGCGAAAGCGGAAAAGAGATTGCCAGTTGAGTTTACTATATTAGGTTATGAACCTGCTGAATGGTCAATTGTTGATACTTTAACGATTGGGAAGTATATGGCGTTTGATTTAGGAGGACATTGGCACGGGCAAGCGTTTCGTTATTGGGCGCTGAAAAATCTTCCGAAAGAGCAAGCAAATGAGATATTTCCTACATATCCGAAAGATGCCCCTAGATTGCTCGCTGAACTGAAAAATACAAATGTGGACGTAGCACAAAGTTTTTCAAAAACGATAATTCCGCCGGAGTTTAACGGTAGTAATAACTGGGTTGTGAGTGGTGAGAAGAGTGCGTCAGGTAAGCCAATTTTAGCGGATGACCCTCATTTATCTCTTGCGACACCTTCTATATGGTATCAAACGAGACTTGAAATGAAAGATTTAAATGTGAGTGGCGTTATTTTCGCTGGAGTGCCAGGTGTTATATTAGGACACAATGACAAAATAGCATGGGGCGTTACGAATACCGGTCCTGATGTGCAAGATTTATATATTGAAAAGAGAAACCCTAATAATGAAAATGAATTTTTGTATAACGATAAATGGGAAAAAGCTACTGTTGTTGACGAATCTATTAAAGTAAAAGGCGGGAAAACAATTCCGTATAATGTGACGGTTACGAGGCATGGTCCAGTCATTTCAGAGTTTGCGGATAAAGGAAAAGAGAAAACGAAAACAGTATTCGCTTTGAAATGGACTGCTTTGGAGCCTTCTGCTGAATTAAAGGCTGTATTAAATATGAATAAAGCGAAAGATTGGAATGAGTTTGAAACGGCACTTCAAGATTTTCATACACCAACTCAAAACTTTGTATTTGCATCAAACGATGGCACGATTGCTTATAAAGCGAATGGAAATATACCAGTGCGTAAAAAAGGTGATGGGAGTTTGCCAGTGCCAGGGTGGACTGATGAATATGAATGGGAAGGGTATGTCCCATATGATCAACTGCCAAAAGTAATAAATCCAAAACAAGGGTTTATTTCAACTGCGAATAATAAAATTGTGGATGATAATTATCCATACCATATTAGCAATACGTGGGCGCAGCCATATAGACAAATGCGTATTCAAGAGTTTTTGCAAGAGAAGGACAAGTATACGGTGAAAGATTTAGAAGAATTACAGATGGATCAAAAGAATTTATATGGGAAAGAGTTTACTCCAATATTTTTAAAAGAGTTACATAAAACAGCTTTAAATGAAGTAGAGAAAGAAGGCGTAAAACAATTAACAAAGTGGAACTTTTACGATAGTAAAGATGAAGCGGCACCATTAATTTTTCATTTGTTAATGAAAGAGATTTCGAATACGTTATTTTCAAAAGAAATACCGAAAGATGTGATGGAGTTATTTGAAGGAAAGTCACAAGTTGTTGATGAATTGATTCGGAAACAAGTAGCCGGGGAAAATAGTGTATGGTTTTCTAAGTATGGAGGCTTCACAAAAGTTGTGCATACATCGTACGAGAATGTAATGAAGAAATTGCAGAAGGAGTATGGAACCGATGTTGCAGAGTGGAAGTGGGGCGATTACCATCAACTTGCTTTTACACATCCAATTTCGAAATCATCTAGTATGTTAGCGTTATTTGCTTTTAATCGTGAGAAACCAGTTCCGATTGGCGGAAGTCAAGTTACCGTTCAAGCCGCGAGTTACGGCGATAACGGTATTGTAAATCATGGTGCTTCTTGGCGATTTGTCATAGATACGAAAGATATGTCAAACGGTTATCATATCGTAGGGCCAGGACAGTCAGGACATTTTAGAAGCGATTGGTATCATGATCAAATAGATGATTGGGTAAATGGCACGTATCATATGACTACTTTAAATACAGATGGAATTGAAGGGAAAGTATTAACTTTACAGCCGAAGTGATAGTATGTTTTTGTTTACGGATGAGACTGCTTAATGAAGTAATAACCCTTCCGCTAATGAAAGTGTTACTTTAGAAAAAAGACTCTTACTATTGTAAGAGTCTTTTTTCTACGATAATGGATAAAATATCCTTTTTGTAGAAACGCGACAAATTTTGACAAAATATTGTACAGGGACTTGTTATAATACCTTTTGGAATATTGTGTTTATTAAACGGAGGATGAAGTAGTGTGCAACAAGGGGAATTTCTTAATAGTTGCAGTGAAATCTAATAGGGGGATTTAATATGAGCATTAAAGTAATAAGAGCAACAGGGATAATGGGCGGAGCAGCAAGAGTTGCAGTAAAGGTAGATAACGAAGTAGTAATGAAACTTGAGAATAACGAAGAATATACGCTTCCTTTTGAATTAGGTGAAGCGAATATTAAAGTAAAACAATTCTTTTTTGGAAGTAAAGAAAAGAAAGTAAAGGATGGCGACATAGTAGAAATTAAGATAAATAGTATCGCCATGCTATTACTGATGGTGTCAATGATGGCTGTTTTATTCGGTTCATCAATTGGTATAAATATTGTTGTTTTTGGTGTAATAGGAGCATTAGTTACGTTAGTATACGGATTGAATAACTGGTTTAGTTTAGAGGTTAAATAATTATTGTATATATATTTATTTCAGTTGATTTACTATACATGAAATGAAAATATTTTTAAGCGGGAAATGGGGAGAATCAGTATGAAGAAAATGGTTGTAATATCTAGTTTGGCTCTAATAGTAGGTTTAACAACTGGTTGTAGCAGTGAAAAAACAAGTGGACCTAAAACAGTATCTGTAAAAAAAGAAAAAGAGTTAGTAGCGAAGGATATTTTTAAAAAAGCAGCTGACGGATTAAAACAAGAGGAATATCTTACATTGACATCTCTTATGTCAATGAAGGGGAGCAGCCAATCAGAAGAGATTAAAATGAAAATACAGATGGAGCCGAAACTGAAGAATTCTAGAGCTGAAATGAAAATAAGTGGTACAGATATTGTAACGTATGAAGTAGATGGAAAGGTCGCTGCTCAAGTGAAAAACCCTGATACAGGAGAGTTAGTTACGATACCTAATGATCAATTTAATGTAAATGATGTAATGGTCAGTAAAAATTTACTGAATGAGTTAGATTTACCGGAAGCTTTGGCTAAGAAAATGAAAGCAAAGAAGGATGGGGACACATATAAACTTACACTTGAATTAAAAGGAAAAGAAGCAGTAGATACGTTACAAAAAATTAATGGAGATATGAAAAAATTAACGGAAGGATTTAGTATGGATGCGTTTAACATTGAATATATAATAACAAAAGATTATAAATTTGAAGAGATGCGAACAACTATAAAAGTGAGTGAAAGTAACGCAGATAAAAAAGCTAGTACAGATAAGGAAAAGTTGGATGCAGTTGTGAGTATAAAGATTGATTCATATGAAAAATTTGATTCAATTAAGTTACCAGAAGGGATTCAATAATTTCAATTGTAAAAGGATAAAAAAGAGCGGAAATCCGCTCTTTTTATTTATCTTACTATTTTTAGGAGAATTATATGAATAATGCTTTTATTAATGAAAACTTCATGTAATTTTTTCTGGAATATATGTGAAACATTGTATAAAATAATCAAGAAAGTCAAAAATTATAGGGGGAAAGTTGTGAAGAAAAATAAGAGTTTAATAAGTTTTTTAGGAGTGTTTATTATGTTGTTTTCTTTTTGTTTTCAAGGAAACGTACAGGCAGATGTAAATACTGTTCAACCTGGAAAAATAAAATCAGGAAACGTAACGGTATGGGAAGTTGGAAATGTAGCGAAAGTGTTAGCTGATGTAGAGCGCTTAAATTTAAATACAGTAAATGTACCGATTCAAGTAGATATTCCGAATGTGACTTCTGCTAACATGGTAATTAATCAGGCGCAAAAGAAACAGGCTATCATTTTAATTCAAGAATTATTAAAGCGTAATATTCAAGTTATAGTGGAACCGTTCCCATATATTCAGCAGGGGAATGTTGGAGAAACAGAATGGAATCCAAGTAATATTAATGATTTCTTCTGGAATTGGAAAACGGTTATTCTACAAGACATCTTTCATTCGATTACAAGTAAATACAATGTGTACGGGCTCAAGATTGCTTCTAATTTCGTTAATATGGAATATGCAGAAGGATATTGGAACGATACGATTAATTTTGTCCGTCAGCAGTATAAAGGAAATGTTTTGTATCAAATGAACTGGTGGTTAACAGCAAGCTGGGACCCTTCGTATGAAGCGAAGTTTAAAGAGAAAATAAATCGTCCGTATTTAAAAAAGGTGGATATTGTTAGTATCGATAGTTGGTTTGAAGTTTCAGGAAAAAGGAATCCATCATACGAAGAAGTGAAGCAAAGTTTATTCGCGACAACAGTATATAATCGTGGACAAAATGTTGTTCAACAACTGGAACAATTACATAATGCAACAGGAAAGCCAGTTTATTTTGGTGGATTTAACGTACCAGCGCGTGAACTAGGACTACAAAATCCATGGAATCCAGATGTTTCAAATGTATTTTCAAAGGATGTACAATTAAATGGCTGGCGCGCTTACCGAGATGTATTAGAACCGAAACCATATTTTAAAGGTTTTTCAATTTGGTTTATTGGCTCTAATGATAGTACACATGCGTATCAAATACATAGTAAAGAAGCAGAGGCAGTTATTAACGGATGGTATCGAAAATAAATTTTATAAAATAGGTAAGTTTTGAAGTTTCCTACATATATTTCTAGTGAAAGGCCTTTCACCATCTTATCACCTAGGGGGCAATCATAATGAAATTTTTGTCTTACCTTACAGTAATTTTGGTGATTCTTGGCGGTTTGAATTGGTTGTTTGTAGCGTTAGATTACAATGTAGTTGAGAAATGGTTTGGTTCTATGCCGGCGCTTGTGGACACTATTTATTGGCTCTTTGGTCTTTCTGCTATTTATCAAATTTTTGATCGGTTCTTTACGGACAATTAGCTATTATTCTTCTATTATTAAAGTGTTAAGTACGATTATGTACTTAACACTTTTTTATATGTTTACATATAGTATGCACGTGCGAGCGATTCCATCGCGTCTTGAGACATAATAATAGAAAAGAAATTGACCGTATATTGTATTATAGGGTATAATTCAGAAAGTTTAAAAAATAACAAAATGAGAAATAGGGAGGTCATCCGGGTGATGGAGAGAGTGTATAATTTTTCTGCAGGACCATCAATACTCCCTTTGCCAGTTTTAGAGAAGGTGCAAAAGGAGCTTTTAAATTATAACGGGACAGGCATGTCTATTATGGAAATGAGTCATCGATCTTCTTATTTTCAAAGTATTATTGATGAAGCGAGTAGCCTGCTTCGTGAATTAATGAACATTCCTGATGAGTATGAAGTTTTATTTTTACAGGGCGGTGCATCATTACAATTTTCTATGATACCGTTAAATATAATGAATACGTACAAAAAAGCAGGTTATGTACTGACTGGCTCATGGTCTAAAAAAGCACTGCAAGAAGCAGAAAAAGTAGGGGAAGTACAAGTGATTGCTTCTTCTGAACAAGAGAAGTTTACTACGATTCCTAAATTGGATGGTTTACTCGGTAATGAAAAACTAGATTATGTACATATAACAACGAATAATACAATTGAGGGGACAAAATATGTGGATATTCCACATCTCGAAGAAGTGCCGCTAGTTGCGGATATGTCCTCAAATATTTTATCAGAACGATATGATGTTACGAAGTTTGGCCTCATATATGCGGGAGCACAAAAGAATTTAGGGCCAGCGGGCTTAACGATTGCTATTATAAAAAAAGATTTAATTGGCGGGGCAGATTGCTCTTGTCCTACAATGCTAAACTATGAAACTTATAGTAAAAATAACTCCTTATATAATACACCGCCATCCTTTAGTATTTACGTAACGAAGCTTGTACTAGAGTGGTTAAAAGAACAAGGCGGGGTATCTGCGATTGAAGAACAAAATAGAATGAAATCGTCACTTCTTTATCATTTCTTAGATGAATCTAAATTGTTTACTTCACCAGTTGATCCTACGTATCGATCACTTATGAACATTCCGTTTACAACACCGTCAGAAGAATTAAATAATCAGTTTTTACAAAAAGCGAAGGAACGCGGGTTCGTTACGTTAAAAGGACATCGTTCAGTAGGTGGCATGCGTGCTAGTATTTACAATGCGATGCCAGTGGAAGGTGTGCAGCAATTAGTAGATTATATGAAAGAATTTGAGCTTGAAAATAGATAGGGAGATGGGGATATGTTTCGTGTTCAAACGTTAAATCAAATTGCAGAAAAAGGTTTGCAAGTTCTTGGCGGGGAGCGCTATGAAGTAGGGGATAGAATGGATCATCCAGACGGCATTTTACTTCGCAGCTATTCTTTACATCAAGAAGAGTTTTCAAAAGATTTAAAGGCGATTGCAAGAGCTGGTGCGGGTGTAAATAATATTCCTGTCGATCGATGTACGGAAAAGGGAATTGTAGTATTTAACACGCCAGGGGCTAATGCGAATGCCGTAAAGGAACTTATTATCGCAAGTCTTATTATGTCTTCACGTAACATTATTAATGGGGTAAGCTGGACGAAAAATCTAGAGGGTGAAGAAGTACCTCAGCTTGTTGAATCAGGGAAAAAACAATTTGTTGGATCAGAAATTGCGGGGAAACGTCTAGGGGTTATTGGCCTTGGTGCAATTGGTGCTTTAGTCGCGAATGATGCGCTAGCTTTAGGAATGGACGTTGTCGGATATGATCCTTACATTTCAGTTGAAACAGCTTGGCGCCTTTCTACACATGTGCAAAGAGCGTTTAGCCTAGATGAAATTTTTGCAACGTGTGATTATATTACACTTCATATTCCTCTTACGAATCAAACGAAGGGGCTTATTGGTGAACATGCTATAGAGACGATGAAAAAAGGAATGCGTCTATTCAATTTCTCAAGAGGGGAACTTGTAGATGAAAATGTTCTTCAAAAAGCATTAGAAGAAGATGTTATTACACATTACGTAACGGATTTCCCGAATGAAAATGTGATTAAGATGAAAAATGTAACAGCGACGCCCCATCTTGGTGCATCTACATCTGAATCGGAAGAAAATTGTGCAGTAATGGCTGCACGTCAATTACGTGAATATTTAGAGACAGGAAATATTCGTAATTCAGTCAACTATCCTAACGTAGAACTTCCGTATATCGGAAAGAAACGTATTACAATTATGCATCAAAACGTTCCGAACATGGTAGGACAAATTACAGGATGTTTAGCAGAACATCATATAAATATTGCGGATATGATTAATCGTAGTAAACATTCTTGGGCGTATACAATGATTGATATTGATAACGGAATTGATGATATAATTAAAGAGAATGTTGTGGAAAATATAAGCAAAATTTCAGGTGTTGTAGCCGTTCGAATGATTGTGTAAAGGAGAGAGGAAGTTGGCAAAAATCCGACCGTTTCGGGCCATTCGTCCAGTAGAAGAAAAAGCAGCACAAGTTGCGGCTTTACCGTATGACGTATTAAATAGTGAAGAGGCAAGAGAAGTTGTAAAAGGCAATCCGTATTCTTTCTTACACGTTGATAAAGCAGAAATCGATTTAGATCCGGCACTTTCACCGTACGATGATCGCGTATATGAAAAAGCGGGTGAAAATTTAAAGCAATTTATACGAGAAGAAGTGTTCATTCAAGATGAGGAGCCAGCATTATACATTTATGAGCTGACGATGCAAGGAAGAACGCAGTCAGGACTTGTCGTTTGTACATTTATTGATGAGTATGATGATGATACAATTAAAAAACACGAAAGAACGCGTCATGAAAAAGAATTAGATCGCATCCGTCACGTTGATGTGTGTGATGCAAATACGGGCCCTATCTTTTTAACGTACCGTACAAAAGATGAAGTGAAACGTTTCATTAGCAGCTGGAAAGAAGAACATGCGCCAATTTATACATTTACAGCAGAAGATGGCGTTGAGCATGTTGCTTGGAAGGTTGCAGATGAAAGTGTAATTGTCACTTTAGTAAACGCATTTGAAGATATTCCGAACTTGTACATTGCAGATGGACATCATCGCTCTGCATCAGCAGCAAAAGTAGGACTTATGCGAAGAGAACAAAATCCGAATTATACAGGAGAAGAGGAATTTAATTTCTTCTTATCCGTTCTATTCCCTCACGATGAATTATCAATTTGGGACTATAACCGAGTTGTGAAAGATTTAAACGGCTTATCAGAGGAACAGTTTTTAAAGCAAATTACGCAGTATTTTTATGTAGAAGAAGCAAATGTTTCTCCGTATAAACCGAATGAGCCGAAAACATTTGGTATGTATATAAACGAGAAGTGGTATAAGCTCACTGTGAAAGAGGAAACGTTTGATGCGAACGATCTTGTGAAAGGTTTAGATGTGTCTATTCTGCAAGACCATCTATTAAGCCAAGTACTTGAAATACATGATCCGCGATCTGATTCACGCGTCGATTTTGTAGGCGGAATACGCGGGTTAGAAGAACTAGAGCGCCTTGTGAACAGCGGTGCATATAAAGCAGCGTTCTCATTATATCCAACGTCAATGGAAGATTTATTAGCAATCGCAGACGCTGGGGAAGTCATGCCGCCAAAATCAACGTGGTTTGAACCGAAACTGCGCAGTGGGTTGTTTGTACATTCTTTAAAGTAAATATAGACTTCTTTAGATTGAAAAACCGAAATGATTTTTAGTTTCGGTTTTTCTTATTTTAAAAGTGTTTTCGAGGAGGGGTATCAATGAAATTGCAAGTAGGCGAAAAAATCACCTTTGAGCGAACGTTTACAAGAGAAGATGTTGTTTTATTTACAGAGGTATCTAAGGATGAGGGAGTTCATCATGTTACACCTGATGAACAAGGACGATTTGTTGTACAAGGACTTTTAACATCAACACTGCCTACGAAAGTTGGCGGTGATTATAACGTATTAGCTCGCAAGATGGATTTTGAATTTTTACGTCCCGTTTTTAGTGGGGATACGATTCGATGTGACGTAACAATTGAAAAATTTGAACCCGATGAAAAAAATCGTACGAAGATTATTGCGATGTTTACATGTATGAATCAACTTGAAAAAGAAGTATTGAAGGGGAGTTTTTCAGGGATTATTCTTTAATTGGTAGGAGAAGTAATGAATAAGTGGGGGCCCATGCCTCTCAGGCTTAGAGTTTTAATTCCCATCCATAACGAAAATTTTATGTATTATACTCTGTTCTTTTCTTAACGATTAGAAAATAGTTGAATAAGCTCGTCAATAAAAAGGACATTCTTAGTATTATAAGAAATGTCCTTTCCACTAAATTATAGGGTATTTTGCTAAATTTCAAATTCTAAAATTAGTTTACTGGTTTGACCTGTAAACTGATAGTTATAGGACCCTCTCAGACTTTCTAAGTTACCGGTAGCTTTAATAATTGTTCCTGGGGAATCTAAATTTCCTTTATCAAATATTCCTTGCTCTATAGCTGTAAATGTTCCTTGTTGCCCCTTATAAATTCCTTCAAAGTGTAAAAATCCAGAAATTTTAGCAGTAGCCAAGTGACCATCATTTATATTTGAGTCTAAATAATATAATAAGTATTCAACAAAAGCTTTTCCTTTTAATTCCCCATCAATATCATATTCAACATGGGCAATATTAATAGGGAAATCTTTTCTAGTATCATCAATTGGTTTTTCATCCCATTTCCTTACTGTAAATGTTACTTCCATACACGTAAATCCCCCTTTATCATTAGATAAGTAATCTCCATATCATTTAAAAAGTAACAATTCACAGTCATATCTCATAGGAGTGTTTTTATTGATTTGAGTCCTGCCATATCGCTATCAAGCTAATAAAATAAAAATACGCTAGGATCAGGAAAACATAATTATAAAACTTATGGCTTTACTTATTGAAAGTTTCACTCCACTCCACTTTCCAAAATAGAGAAAGATCCATTTTCACAATCAATTTCTGCCATCGCACCGTAAGGTAAAATAAACTTCGGTTCAGTATGGCCAAAATTTAAATTATAAAGAATCGGCAAATCTTCTAAATTATTTTCCTTCATAATCTTAAGTATTGCCTGTTTATATTCTTCATAATATGTTTCGTCTTTCGGTTTACCGAAGATGATTCCCTTTGCTTTTTGCAGAATGCCTTGCGCTGCATAATTTCGCAACCAATACTTTATATAATTTGGTTCTGGATGTTCTTCAGATGTTTCAAAGAATAGAATACTATTCTCCCAATGCTTTTTCTCAGGCCAAAGTTCCGTTCCTTTTACGAATTCCAATACTTCAATACAACCACCAATTAAACGTCCTCGTACAGTCCTAGATCCTTGAAGGACCTCATATCCGTTGTTTTGCTGCATCGTACGTCTTGTATCCTTATTTATTTCTATCCATTCTAAACGCTCACTCGTCCATTCGTTAGCTGGTTGAATTTCACCAATAATCTCATTTGAAAAGAGAGTTCGATTCACTGTTTCAATCGTATATGAATCCATCTCTATATTTTCAGCAAAATCGGTTAAGATTGCTGGACCGTAAAAAGAGGAAATTCCTGCTTTATGACAAAATAAGTGTGACACGGTATCGTCAGAGTACCCCATAAAGATTTTCGGATTTTCACGTATCACATTAAAATCAATATAAGGTAGTAAACGGATACTATCTTCGCCACCAATATTCGTAATAATTGCTTTAACACGCGTATCTTTAAATGCTGTCATTAAATCTTCCGCACGAGCCCCTGGATTGTTATAAAGGTATTCGCTACCTTTTAAACTATTTGGCATTGGGATAACTGTAAGCCCGAATACTTCTTCTAATCTCTTTACTCCTTGCTCATAACGCCATCTTAGCTTAGAATCACCCGCTCCTCCCCATGAAGCACTTACTGTTGCTACGATATCTCCTGGCTGTAATCTCTTTGGTTTTATTAACATATGAATTCCGCCCCTACATAATGTAATGAACTACGATTATACAAACCGTAGCATTGAAAAATATGATGCATGACAGTAGTTTCTGCATCATCAATCCGTTTACCTGCTGTTATTCAAGAATTTAGCAGTAGTGCTGAATATAGGAATAGTCGATTAATATTTAAAAATTACAGTATGCAACATTGCATGAGAAAAGTGGTTGTTAATTTTATAACCTGTAACTATAATGATTACAGGTTGGTCGTAGCCAATCAAAAAATAAAATCATCATGAATGGAGAGGTTACATATGGGTATGAAAAAATTAATTTTAGCAGGTGCTTTAGGTATCGCAGCATTATCAGGAACGAATGTACCAGGATTAGAAGTAACGAAAGCGAGTGCCGCTTCTATTGAGTCAAATTTCTCGACGTTAGAAGGGCGAGTAGTAGAAGTAGATAACGGTGTAATTGTTGTGAAATCTAAGCAATATGAGGAGCCTGTTAGTGTGTATATGGATTCACTTTCAAATGTGAAAGTAGGAGACGAAGTAAAAGCGACTGGATCTATGATGCGTAATTTTACAGAATATATGGTTGCAACTGCAGTTGAAAATACAACAAACAAGTTAGGTATGCACATTGAAAGTTATCAAGACCTAATTTTAAAAAAGATAGAAAAATTAAAGGGTTCTACATATTAGTCATATCTAATATGTAGAACCCTTTCTTCTTTTATTAAAGCACCCGTTTGTTTAAGTTAGTAAATTCACATTCATAATATCTCTCAAATATACTACCAGTTTATATATTCATAATTCTTCTCTAGCAGGATCTTCATTAAATCTCTTAGATAAATTGTAATTTGTTAATCTATATGCTTGTGTAACCACTGTTCAAATACCTTCAACTGTTCTTCAGTATGAAAGTAATGTTCACCTGCTTCCAGGACTTCTAATTCACAACGGTGTTTTTTTGTAAAATAGTTAATAGTTTCAAATTCGCACAGTTCATCCTTGGCTCCATACATAATATATGTATCTGTATTCCATGTATTAATAGGATGTTCTTTTACATAGCATAAATAATCCCAATTTAACTTTTGACCAATAGGTGTTTCTATAGTCATTTCTTTTTGCAAAAGCTCTGGTGTTACATTAAACCATTTCATCATATTTTCGATAATTCGTTCCATATTAACTACGGGTGATAAAAATAATGCCTTTTTTAACACATCATTTTGATACGCCAAAAGGCTAAAATAAGCTCCCATACTACATGCAAACACACTTACTTCTTTCCAGTGTTCTTTTGCGTAATTCATAATTATAGATAATTCACTAACACAAAGCTGTACCTTGCAAGGAGTATTATCATTTTTTCTTTCTCCATGCTCAGGTAAATCAAAGCTTAATACTTGATAACCTTTTTGATTGGCTTCTTCAGCTAATAATTGAATCACTGCATCTTCCTTATTTGACATATTTCCATGTACTGCAATAAAAATTTTTTCACTCTTTTCTCCCCATAAAACCGCGGGAATATTACTAATTTTAAAGTTATCTTTAAGCATATTTCCTCCATAGAATAAGACATATAGGATTGGGTAAAAAATCACATACATTTTATATTCTTCTACGTAGTCTCAAACAAATCAAACTATTCCTAATTTACCACAAATGAATTATATTATCTCTCTACATCTGTATAACATATTCTACTTTGTATTTAAAACCCTTCTTTTGTCCACTTCTTCAGAAGCTTACAAGTTCTTATTTTGATTCCTTATTGAGCTAACCTGCCAGTTAGTTGAAGAAGAAGGGGGAGAACAACGTTCTCCATCATAACTTTTTATACACCTCTGCGTAAGCAACTTTCAGTTGTTCTCTTAATTGCTTGTTTTCCTCTTCTAACTTTTGATTTTTCCTTTTTAGAGAGGCGATAAGGGCATCCTTATTGCTTTCGTTCATTTCTCGTTTTGCTTGTTTGGGTGTAGGTACTTGTGCTTGCTGTTCTCGTAATGTTTCGATCCTGGAACGGAAGTCCTTGTTGTTATAGAGTGTTGATTTTGATACATTAGCTTCACTGGATACACTGTTAAAGTTTATCTTTTCATTAGCTTTTATAAGCCTTTTAATGGCTTCATCTACCTTCTGATAGGTGTTAGCCTTACGGTTGGCGTGAATCTCTTTCAAATGTGTAGAACGGTCATATTCAGACATTTTTAACACCTAACTTTCGTTTCATCCGACCTTGTCTACCAAAGATAACATTTCCATCTTGGAGGGTATTTAAAATATTTTGGTAACGTTGTAGATTCTTTTGGTTCCTCTCCGCAATATCCTCTCTACCACGTTGTTTTGCTATTTCAATTGCTTTCGTAGTGGTGTTAATGTGAAGTTCATATTTTTGTTTATCTAACTCTGAAAAACCCACCGCTAAGTCTTTACATGGAGTTTGATTATCACCACAAGTTAGACAAGGCGGGGCTTCCATATGAGGGCAGTTTCCGTTTAAACGAGCGTGACACGTTCCATAAGGGGTGTCCATCGCATTTAGCTTGTGGTCTTGCCATAAGGCATCCAATATATCAGTTGGAATATCTTCTCCTGCTTTAATTTCTTGTACTTCACCATTTAAGTCAAAACTAAAAACACCTTGCTTTATGACTGACTCAAATGCTTTTCTTTTTGTATCATCTAATAGCTTTGCATACCGTAGGGTCATTTCAGGTGATGAGTGAGCTAATAACTCTTGTACTGTTAAGATATCCGCGCCACCATTCAACATTTTCACTCCATAAGTATGTCGGAACTGGTGAGTTTTGAAGTGAAATAAGTTACCATTTTCCTCCTTAATATTTTTTTGCTGCGCTAATTGATTTAAATAGTTTCTAATAAAGCCTTGGGTAAATGGTTTACCTTTTCGTGTACCACGATAACGAACAAAAATATACCCTTCGGGATTGTTGTCTTGATTGCTAAGTTTTTTTGAGTTCTCAATAAGAACCGCAAGAATATTTGCTAATTCATCATCAATTGGAATTCTATGCCCTTTTACATATGTTTTTTCAATATCTGTTTCAATAGAATATTTACCATTGAGTTTTACTAAACAATCAGAAGTTAAACCTAATACATCAGAAATTCTAAGCCCCGTTTTAAAAGCAATCCATATCACTGGTATAACATCGCTATGTAAATCATTGAGGTGAGTAAAGAGTTGCCCTAATACGTAGTCAGGTATATAGTCAATTTGATCAATTGACTTTTTTCTTAACTTCGGTTTATCTTCTGGAAAAATCAATAATCGTACAGGCGTTTCAGGCGCAATGTCGTACTCATATCGCTGAATATCTTCAAGAAATTTTTGTAAGATTGATAGTGCTGTATTTATATATAGCTCAGGATGCGAGTTCCGTTGTTTCAAATTATTTTTAGCGTATATATGTAAGTGTTTAATATAATTTTCAATATGAGTTCTTTTTAAAGGTTTTAAATTCTTCCATGTGGGTTCCACTGAAAATATAAAAGTAAAAAACTTTTGTAAGTAATTCTGATAACTTGTTGCTCTACCGAATGAAAAATTATTTTTGCTAAGCAATCGTTGTTTAACATATTTTTTTACTTGTTCTTTAACCTTTCCATCAATCTGTGAGAAATCAAGGTAATAGTTGGGCCTACTTTTGTTATAATGAATATTGTATTTCTCATGTAAAATACGAACATCCCATCTATCTTTTTCCCATTCATCTTGTTTATCAGTGTACTGGGAGAGTATCGTGTAAATAGTTCTTAGAAAACTAGCTACTGGGGTTTTAATATAACTTTCATAATTAAATTTTTTTCGATTATAATGAGTTTTAATTCCTTTACTATGCAACCAAAACAAATACTCTTTTTCAGTTTTATCGATATCCAATCCCAATAGGGATGATTGTTGGGGATATTTCTCGTTTAAGAACTCGGACATTCGTTTTAATGGTGTATTCTTACCACCAAATATGGTCTGAATTGTCCATAAATCCTTAAACAATTGCTGATAATAGACATATTTCACTTCTAAATTGATTGAAGGATTGCAAAATCGAAAACAAACACTTTTGGTTGGGAAGTTACGGTTTGCTATCACTTCTTCGAACTGCTTAATTCCACTGATAAAGTTAATATTCCATTTGTCATTAACTAAGAAATAAGGGTTGTTTACTTGTTCAATAGAAACAGAACCATCTGCATGTATTAACTTTTCTTTATATATTGAAATTTCTTGTTGTAAACCTTCGTGAAAGTTTATGTTTTCTTTCTGGACATTTTTGATTTGTTTCATATAATAATTCCTTTCGCTTATATTTATTTATGTTAAATTCGGACTGTACCTTATTCCAATCTTCTCGGATATCTTCATCCGAAGGATGTAAGTATAGATTCATTGTTGTCTGAATTTGAGAATGTCCTAATCGTTCTTGTACTTGCTTAATATCCTTTGTTTTCTGGTAGAAAATTGTAGCGTGTGTATGACGAAATAGGTGAGGATATAGGCTTATCTCTGTTTTCTTTTTTAAACGCTTAAATAGAGACTCAACGTTCCAATATTCCATTGGTTTTCCCACATCTTTTCCTCTCAGTTTTACAAAAACAAAGTTTGAATCCAATTCTAATTCATCAAGCACTTCATACAAGTAATCATCATATAAATCCATTAAGGATGGTGATACATAAATTTCACGTTCTCCTGTTTTTAACATCGCACCGTTTTCTAATTCCCCTCGTTCCACCAAACGAATCCGATGCCCTTTTTTATGGTCATAAACAAAATCCTCCATGAAAAGAGAGAGAGCTTCTCCAATACGCAATCCCGTTTCAAATAACAACTGAATTAAGAATTTATCTCGTATATTAGTAGTTGCTTGTAATACTTGTTGTACTTGTTCTTTTGTGAGGGTTTCTACTCTTTTGCGTGGTTCTTTTAACTTCAATATGTTTCTTTTTGATGGCTTGTCCCTATTAACATGGTGTAAAAAACTTTTATAACGTGAGTATCCTCCTGTAAATACTTGCTTCATTAACTTTTCCATCATGTCATTTTGTACTTCTTCATTTCGATAGAGGTATTCATAGAAGTTTGCTATAACGGTAATTGTATGGTTAATTGTTTTTTCCGTTCGCTTTGCTTTCTTTTGTTGGAGAGGAGTAACGTTTGAACTCTGATAGGGGCTTCTTAACCACCCTACAAAATCAACTAAATCTTCTAATCTAATAAACTTGTAATCTTTGTTTGTTTCTTCTAAGTAGGTATAAAAATGTTTTAAGGAATAACAATATGCTTTTTGAGTATTAGGTCTTTTTCCTGTCTTATCTAAATACTTTATATATTTCATAACTGGCATTACAGGGAATCCTTCTTGATCCAGTAATATGTATCTTTTGCTGTTATTCTCTAAGACAACCTCTTGCACCCTCATAGTACTTCACCCCTAAAAGATATTAACGCTCTGCCTAAAGACCTCACGACGTATCCCACTATGGGATACGTCCTCTAACTTAAGTGTACATACTTTTCTAAATATTTCATACGTATTGAACTATATTTTTAATATCTGTATAACTTATCTAATATGTATAAGAAAAGAGGATATATGCTCATATATTGAACATAATATCCTCTTCCTAGTTTAGTCTATTTAAGAAAGAAGATGGCTCACCTGATTATGTAATTGGCGAAGTATCAAAAATAGGAACGATGGAAGATGAGGGAGACGGTTCTACTAAGTATGTCGTAGTTGAGTATCCATCACTAAATGGGAAGAAAGATAGTATTGACGTTTTCTTAACGAAGGGACAAGTATTTCATACAAGTGAGAAAGTAAAAATTGATATGAAATATGTAGGCTGGGGCGGAAGTTCTATTAACTGGAACACAACGGACAACATTGAAAAAGTTCATGAGGTAAAGAGCGACGTTGAAAATAATGATGATGTTTGGATTTGGTCTTAATTAGACGCTTGTAAATAACAAATGTATCATGCAGTACCCATCGAATCATCATATGTATGATAATTCGATGGATACTTTTTTGTTTTATGTTTTTTTGAGAATACTGGATTTCCGATTAGAATATGATGTTAACACTGGAGCGAAGGTGAAAAAAACAATATTGAAAGAGGTGTTTAAGGGTGGAGCGAGATGATGTTTATTTACGAGCTAAAAAAAGAATGGAGAATTTAAAAGCATTTTACATTCATTTAACGGTTTATATACTAGTGAACTTAATGCTTTTTATTATAAATATAAGTTCTGATTCAAGTAAATTATGGTTTTTATATCCACTTGCAGGTTGGGGGATTGGTATCGTTATACACGGATTGACGACTTTTCCATTTGGGATATTCGGAAAAGAGTGGGAAGAACGAAAGATTAAAGAATATATGGAGAAAGATAAGTAAATTTATTTCTGGAATTTATGAATATAAAATCTCATATAAATCTCTATGATTACACGCTTGGTGCGAAGTATATTCTATAGCTTCGCCTATTTGCTTTGTATTTGAAGTTTGTGCGAGTGAGAGTGTTCATATACATTTTTTAGGGTGAACTGCATGTGAAATCAAAACTTTATTTGTAGTACATAATAAATACAGTTATTTTACTTTTTAAATTACATGTGGATATAGGATAAAGTTGATTTATTACCCTATATTAAAATAAAAATAAACCACTGTTCGATTTGAATATTCCACGATATAATGGTGAGAGTTTATATCTGAAGAAATATTTGCATAAGAAGTGAGGTACTGTATGAAAAAAAGAACGACAGACATTATTTTTATTATTATTGGTGCATTCCTTTTTGCTTTAGGTGTCAATTTGTTTGTTATCCCGAATGAGTTCGGTGAAGGCGGGGTAACAGGTATCACGATTATTACGTACTATTTATTTGAGTGGTCACCAGGTTTAGTCAACTTAATATTAAATGCGATTTTGTTAATAGCTGGTTATAAATTTTTAAACAAGATCACAACAATTTATACGATTATCGCTGTAGTTACGAACTCGCTATTTCTTCATTTGACAGAAGGTTGGACGATTACTTCTGATGAAATGCTCGTAAATGCTATTTTCGGTGGAATATTTATTGGGTGCGGGATTGGTCTTATTATTCGCGTTGGCGGAACAACAGCAGGTACTACCATCTTAGCAAGGATGACGCATAAATATTTAGGATGGAGCATTAGCTATGGTTTACTGTTCTTCGATTTAATTGTTGCGTTTTCATCTTATTTCATCATTGGTGCAGAAAAACTGATGATAACAATTATTATGCTATATGTAGCAACGAAAGTGATGGAGTTTGTAATTGAAGGTTTAAATCCGAAGAAAGCCATTACGATTATTTCTGATAACCCGAATGAAATTGCCGGGAAGGTAACTACCTTAATGGGCAGAGGGGTTACTGTGTACTCAGGTCATGGCTATTACACGAAAACTCCGAAGGAAATTCTTTATGTTGTTATTAATAAGCAAGAAGTAGTGAAGCTAAAACGGATTGTTCAAACTACAGATCCGGCTGCGTTCATCGCTATACACGATGTTCGTGATGTGTTCGGAGAAGGATTTGTTGATATTTCTAAAGCATAGAAATTACTTTTCATTAAAATAATCTTAATACTAAAACGTAAGAATTTATTTTGAATAATCTTTTTTCAAAATAGATTCTTTTTTATTTATCTTAAAATGTTGGTTTGTTTTTCTTTTTCTTGCAAAAAATCCAATTGTTTCTTAATGTAAGGATGTAGAAGGATGAACGAGAGAGGGTTTAATGAAGATGATACATATTTTATTAGCTGATGATGATAAGCATATTAGAGAATTATTGCATTACCATTTACAAAAAGAGGGGTTTAAAGTTTTTGAAGCGGAAGATGGAAAGGTAGCGCAAGACGTTTTAGAGAAGGAAAATATTCATCTTGCGATAGTAGACATTATGATGCCGTTTGTTGATGGCTATACGTTATGTGAAGAAATCCGGAAGTATCATGATATACCGGTTATTTTATTAACTGCGAAAGATCAGTTAGTTGATAAAGAAAAAGGATTCATTTCTGGTACGGACGATTATATTGTAAAACCGTTTGAGCCAGCTGAAGTCATTTTTCGTATGAAAGCTTTGTTGCGCCGTTATCAAATGCTGAGTGCAGACATTATTACACTTCACGGGACGACAATTGATCGTAAAGGTGTTGAAGTAAAGTGTAACGGTCAAACGATTTTGCTTCCGCTGAAGGAATTTGAATTATTATCGCAATTAGCTAGTTATCCTGGAAGAACATTTTCAAGAGAAGAGTTAATTGAATTAGTATGGGGAATGGATTTCGAAGGGGACGAACGAACGGTTGACGTTCATGTGAAGAGACTACGAGATCGTTTCTCAAAAAGAACAGATGATTTTCAAATTACGACAGTGCGCGGACTCGGCTATAAGTTGGAGCTGAGATAAGATGAAATCACTATATTCTAGATTTGTTTTTATGACAGTCGGTATTATGCTTCTTAGTAGTATTATCGGTTTTTTATTAACGAACGTATATTATCAAGTGAAGTTAAAACCGTATAATAGTGAAAAGATTTTAACGTATGCAAAAGAAGTTAAGTCATTATATGAAAAGCAAAGTGAAGGAAATCAAGAGGCGTACTTGCATTCTATTGCGAAATTAGGATATGAAATTTATATTGTTGATGATCAAAAGAATGGAAAGCGTATCGGTAATGCGTTCCGTAAAACGTCAATTAGTGATGATACCGTTCATAAAGTATTGCAAGGGGAAACGTTTAACGGCGTTTCCACATATCCAACACGCCTCTTTATTACAGGTTTTTTCGATAATGAATTAATTAATAGTGTCGGTGTACCAGTGCAACACGGTGATAAACAATATGCTTTATTTATTCGTCCTGACATTCAGAACCAATTTGGTGAGATGCGAATTTTCTTAGCGGTATTGCTTGGGTTTATCGTTCTATTAAGTATTATTTTTATTGCGATTGCAGCAGGATATATCGTTCGCCCAATTCGTAAATTTACGAAAGCTACGCAAAAAATTGCAAGTGGTGAATATGAAATTGAATTAGACGTAAAACGAAAAGATGAAATAGGAACGTTATCTACAAGCTTCCAAAAGATGACGAAAAGTATAAAAGAATTAGATGAAATGAGACAAGAATTCGTTTCGAACGTTTCGCATGAATTTCAATCGCCGCTTTCTTCCATACAAGGATTTTCGAAAACATTGCAAACAGAAAAGATGAGTGAAGAAGAAAGAAACCATTACTTACAAATTATCGAGGGCGAAAGTAAGCGAATGTCTAGTTTATGTAAACAGTTACTTACGCTAGCTTCTTTAGATAAAGAAGAAAAAGTATTACAAATAAAAGAATTCAATCTACAAAAGCAAATTAAAGACGTCATTTTTATGCTCGAATGGAAATGGCGTGAGAAAGATATCACCGTTGAGTTTGATGTGCCGGACATTACAATACAAGGTGATGAAAACTTACTACATCAAGTGTGGAGTAACATTTTTACGAATAGCATTAAGTTTTCAAATGATGGTGGGACGATTGAGTTTTTTGTCGAAGAGTTAGAATCTAGTGTCATTATCTCTATATCCGATAACGGGATCGGTATGGAAAAAGAAGAAATGGACCGTATTTTTGATCGTTTTTATAAAGTAGATACGGCAAGGGCAAGAAACGTAGAAGGTAGTGGCTTAGGATTATCAATCGTGCAGAAAATTGTTGAACTGCATAAAGGGGCAGTTTCGGTGTATAGTACGAAAGGGGAAGGGACGACTGTTCGGGTTGAACTTCCGAAATAGATGGAAGAGGCTGTTTGCGAACGCCTCTTCTTTTTTTGTCCGTTATTCTACATGTAAAGTGAAAAAATACGAGTAATCCTATTCTATAATTGGACTTGTTTGTGGAATAAGATTAGGAGGAAGTTTATTTAAAAATGTAGAATCTCTACAGAGTTATAAGGATTTTATTGAAACTTTAACTATTTAGGGAGGAAATTACTTTGAAACGAGTTGACTTGTTTTTAAACGTACTAGATTCAACATTCGATAAAGAGAGTTGGTATGCACCGTTTAAACATGCTATAGAAGGACTTACAGCCGAACAGGCTATGTGGAAACCATCTGGAGAGGGAATGAAAACCATTTGGGAGAACGTTAATCATCTTATTTATTACAAAGAGAGACTTGCTGCAAACTTGGAAGGCCGTGAATGGACACATAATCTCGACGGTGATGAAACCTTTTATCTTACTAAGCAATCTAGTGGTGATAAGGAATGGAAGGAGGTCGTTGAACGTTCTGAAAATGCTCAATGTAATTTAAGACAGGTATTAAGTGCAATTTCTGAAAAAGAACTTGAACAAAATTCACTTGAGGGTAAGTTACTGGATATTATGCTTCACGATGCTTATCATACTGGCCAAATTATTCAATTAAGGAAAATGCAGGGGGCATGGCCATCAAAACGTTAACTGAACGTATTAGTTATTCCATTAAAGGGCGCTATTGTTGAATGGAATTTAGATTTTTCAAATGAATTTATTGTTATATATTTATTTTAGTATCTTACATCCAAAAGTAAACAAGCATAACCCCGTCCTAAATTTAGGACGGGGTTATGCTTGTTTGCGCTTTATAGCAAAAAGAAAATATTTTCTTTATTTGCTATAAGGCAGTACCTTTCACCTGTTCTTCCTTGAACCGAAGCTCAAAAGTATCCTCTGTAATCTTCTGTTCATATTCCGTTCATATTTCTTTTTTATGATAAGTGCATAGAAAGAAAGAGGAAGGAGCGAGCAAAATGTTTTTAGCTCTGCGTGAATTGAAACAATCAAAATTAAGATACGGATTAATCGGACTTATTATGGTGTTATTATCATTTTTAGTCCTTGTTATTTCAGGATTAGCAAATGGATTATCATATGATAATGCGTCATCGATTCAAAATATGGAGGCAAATAAGTTCGTTTTAGCAGATGATGCGGAAAATAAATTACTTCGTTCACAAATTAAGAAAGACGATGTAGATAACGTAGTAAATCAAGTAGGCGAGAAAGAGGCAGTTCCGTTTCGTGTAAAAGTTTCAACGTATGAAAAGAAGGATAGTTCGAAAAAGGTTGATGTCGCTATTTTTTCAAGTGAACGTGATACATTTTTAGAACCGAACATTGTAAAAGGTGAGAAATTAGGTGCAGCAAATAATGAAATGGTTGCTGACGAATCAATTAAAGAAAAAGGAATCGATATTGGGGATACAATTATCGATCCTGTTTCAAAGAAAGAATTTACAATTGTTGGATTTACGAAAGACCAAATGTTTAGCCATACACCAGTTGTATATGTAAACGAAGATGTATGGGGCGCTATTTCACAACCAAATCAAAAAGATTATAGTGCAATTGCACTTAATACAGATAAAGAGATTAAAAATGCTCATGTTATTGATAAGAAAGAAGTACTGCAAAGTATTCCAGGATTTAAAGAAGAGCAAGGAACATTAACGATGATCATTGCATTCTTACTTGTTATCGCTGCGTTATTAATCGGTGTATTCTTCTACGTCATTACGTTGCAAAAAACACAGCAATTAGGCGTATTAAAAGCAATTGGTACTAAGAACTCGTATTTAGCAAATAGCTTAGTCGTGCAGGCGTTATTCTTATCAGTCGTTGCGATGGTAATCAGTATTGTTCTTGTACAAGGATTAGAACAAATTTTACCAGCAGGTATGCCGTTCTTATTAACAACACCGATGATTGCACAATATGCAGCAATCTTTATCGTCATTAGTATTTTAGGAACACTTATTTCGTTATATCAAGTATTAAAAGTTGATGCATTAGAAGCAATTGGAGGCGGGATGTAATGACTTCATTATTAAAATTAGACAATGTAAGTAAAGTGTACGGAGAAGGGAATACGGAAGTAACAGCCCTTCATCCGATATCGCTTGATGTGAAAGCCGGAGAATTTATTGGAATCGTCGGTCCTTCTGGATCAGGGAAAAGTACGTTATTATCAATCGCGGGTGCTTTATTATCGCCGTCAAAAGGGGATATATACATTCGTGAACAAAATATTACGCAGTTATCCGAAAAGGAAATGACAGATATACGTTTGAAAAAGATCGGTTTCATTTTCCAGTTCGCAAACCTTGTTCCGTATTTAAATGTGAAAGAACAGTTACTTTATATTGCAAAGCTGAAAAAAGACAACAAACAAGAGTCTGAAAAGCGTGCGGATCACCTATTAGCGGCATTTGGATTAGGAGAAAGAAAAAATCATTATCCAAATCAACTATCTGGTGGAGAAAAACAAAGGGTGGCAATCGCTCGTGCGTTCATGAACAACCCAGATTTAATACTAGCAGATGAACCAACGGCAAGCTTAGATTCAAAACGTGCGCGTGAAGTCGTTGAAATGATGAAACGCGAAGTGAAAGAAAGTCAAAAAGCAGCCATTATGATTACGCATGATGAAAGAATGCTTGATGTATGTGATCGTATATTGACGCTTAGAGATGGACAGTTAATATAAAGAAAAAGGCCAACCGCACATGCGGTTGGCCTTTTTATAATTGTTTTTAATAAGTATAATGGCTTTATTTTGAGAATAACGTTTTAATTTTATTTCGTGTTACTAATAAAGCGCCGCCTAATACAGATAACATACCTAAAGCCATATTATTTGATTGCTCACTACCAGCGTTAGGAAGTTCTCTAGCATTATTGTTTTTAGTGCTATTATCTGCTTGCGTTTGTTTCGATTGTGATATTTCATTAATTTTGTTATCAACATTTTGCTTTGTTGTATGTAACTCAGCTAATTTGTCATCAATTTTTTTTTCAGTATGTTTAAAGTCGTTGATTTTAATATCTAAGTCTTGTTTTTTCTTTGTTAAATCGTCTGAAACAGTTTGTTTCGCTTGTTTAATTTCGTTAATTTTATTTAGTAAGTCTTGTCTAGCCTTTTGTAATTCAGCTAGCTTATTTTTCACATCTTGTTTAGCTAGTTCTAAGTTAGCGGAAAGACTATCTAAATTGCCTTTAATTTTCTTAAGTTCTTCTAACGTGTTACCAGTATTCGGCTTATTTTCTTTTAGCTCAGCAAGTTTATCCTCAGCAGTTTGTTTCGCTTTCTTTAACTCAGCTAATTTTTCATCTACTTGTTTTTTAACTTCCTTAAGTTCATTAACCTTCTGATCGATGTTTTCTTTATGTTGCTTAATTTCATTTACTGTTTCATCGACAGTTTGTTTATGTTCTTTAATCTCATTAACCTTTGTATCAATATTTTCCTTATGTTCTTTTATTTCAGCAACTTTGTCATCTACTTGTTTTTTATGCTCTTTAATTTCAGCGATTTTATCCTCGGCGATTTGTTTGTCTTGCTGAAGTTTTGCATCTAACTCTTGTTTACGTTGTTTCATTTCGTTAATTTTTTCATCAGCAACTTGTTTACGCTCATGTAGTTCATTAACCTTCGTATCAACATTTTCCTTAACTTGGTTAAGTTCATTCAATGTTTGATCAACGTTTTCTTTGTGTTGCTGCAATTTCGCATCTAATTCTTGTCTATGTTGCTTAATTTCAGCTAATCGATCTCCCGTACTTTGCTGTGGAGTAGTATCATTTACTTCCGCATGGGCCGAGTTTGCGCCTGCAATCATAGCTAAAGCTAGTGTAGACGCAGCGATTGTTTGTTTTGTTTTCATATTTTTGTACCTCTTTTCTTTCATATGCATGAGCTGTTTTGTGTAGAATTGAGCATATAGAAGTAGATTATTTTATTATATACCATGTTAGGCGCTCAGAGGAAGGATTTGCATAATAATCTATGATTATGAAATTCTTATAGTCATTTATTTTTGGATAGGGGACAAATCTTTAGCTATATGAACAATTTCTTCTATAGTAGTGTTCACATCTTTACTATCGTGAATAACAAACAAATAATCAGCCTCATTTTCTATAGGATTCACCACATCTTCATGTAGCGATTCAGCCTGTTGTCGATCGAGTACTTCTTTGAAATTAGAATAACCACCTCTAAAAATATTGGTACTTCGCGTGCTTCGAGCTACTCTTTCATAAAGTACATCATCTGGAATGTCAAAGTGAACGAGTATGCGTACATATTCATTTTGTGGAAATAATTCGTTTAATAAATATAACCTTCCGTTTTTACTGCGATTAGAGTTACAAATAATAAGGTGTAAACTTGTATGTCCTCTCGCATAATCAACAATGAATTTCGAAAGACCGTGCTTAAATGTATTAGGGCCTTCAGTTAGTTGTAATTTCTCATAATGTGTGTTAATAAATTCTGCTTGGTTATCTTGGTCCATAACGAAAGAGTGGGGTAACTCTTTTTCTAATACTTTTGCAAATGTAGTTTTTCCGCTGTGGGTTTTTCCTACTGTAATGATAACTAATCTTTTCATGACGGCCTCCGTTGGTGTTGTTATAAACTGGAATATTCTATGCAAGAAGGAGTATTCTTGCTAGAAAATACACAAATTGCTAGAGTGAAGGTGAGCTGAAAACTTGACAAAAAAACTTATTTATGCTATAATTTACCAATATAAAAATAAAGTGTATAATAGGGTTCTCCTGGCCAGGGGAACCCTATTTTTGTTGTGAAAATGAAGGAGAGTGTATGTGCGTGAAACAAGGTGAAGCAAGTGTAACGTCGTTAGTATCAGCTTTTGGAAGGGCATATCATAGTGAATTTGATAGTCCTAAAATCTTTGATGATTATGTAGCTAAAGATTTCATTTCACAAAAAGAACGTAACAATATTGAAACGAATATGGTTCAAGGGATACATTTTTTCAATAAAGATATTGCAGAGCAGTTTCAAGATAATCCGAAAGAAATATTAAAATGGATTACACAAGTTCAGTTATCACCAACACCTTTAGCACGTGCAGCATATTGTGAAAAGGTATTACTACATGAAATTACACTAGGAGCAAAACAATATGTCATACTCGGTGCAGGTTTGGACACGTTTAGCTTTAGGCACCGAGAATTAGAAAATAAAATAGAAATATTTGAAGTGGATCACCCTTCTACGCAAGCGTTTAAGAAAATAAGAGTGAAAGAGGCAGAATTTGAAATTCCAAATAACCTTCATTTTGTTTCCATGGATTTTACGAAAGGATTTTCCTATGAACAGTTACGCAATGAAGGATTTGAAAATAAAAAGACTTTCTTTAGCCTTTTAGGTGTTACGTACTATTTAACGAAAGAGGAACTTTCCAGTTTAATAGAATGTTTATTCGAGTTGGTTCCAGCAGGGAGTTCCATCGTTTTCGATTATCCTGATGAAAACTTATTTATAGAAAAAGGGTTGTCCAATCGAGTTGAAAACATGGTGAAAATGGCTGCGGTAGGCGGAGAACCGATGAAATCATGTTTTTCTTATACCGAAATGGAAGCACTGTTAGAGAAGGCGGGCTTACTCATTTATGAGCATTTATCGCCAGAAGATATAAATAAATTATATTTTGAAGGACGAAACGATTGTTTAGAAGCTTTTGAGACGGTACATTATGTGCATGCAGTGAAGAAGTAGAGAATTGGTGGGCATGGGGAGAGATCTCTATGTCTTTTTTGTATTAAATTTCCTGCCCTCGAATAAAGAACAGTAAAACCCCTAAGTATGTAGATCTTTGATTTTTATTACAATTTTGTAAGGTTAAGTAATAAAAATCGATAGAACGGAATATTAGAATGGGATACTCTGATTTATGGATAGAATATTCTGAAAAAAAGGGTGGAGCAAATGAAGAATAGGCAAAAAGCATCGATAATATGCAAAAGTATTTTATGTTTAATGATTTGTATATTCATTACGAATGAAGTATGGTTTACAAATGTGGTGAGGGCAGAATCGGGCACGCTGACTGATAGGAGTATAGAGGATTTCAAAAAAAAGATGGATGAACAGGTACCAAAATGGCAGGAGAATTATGAGGTACCAGGGGCTGCAATAGGTATCGTACATGAGGGGCGTATTGCTTATACACTTAACTACGGTTATGTAGACAAAAAGACAAAAAAAGCGGTGAATGATGATACATTGTTTCAAGCTGGTTCCATATCTAAAAACCTTACAGCGTGGGGAATCTTGCATCTTGTAGATGAAGGACGTTTATTACTAGATGATCCCGTTGGAAAATATCTGACCAAATGGAAATTACCTAATTCAGAGTTTAATAATAATGAAGTCACGATAAGAAGATTGTTAAGTCATACAGCAGGGCTGTCTGCACATAAAGGATACCTCGGGGTTGTACCAGGGAAACATCTTGACTCTATTGAGGAATCTCTGTCTGGAAAAGGATGGCTTAATGAACCAGTGGAGGTTACCAATAAACCAGGTTCAGAAACAATTTACTCTGGTGGCGGATATACAATTTTACAACTTGTAATTGAAGAGGTTACCGGAATACCGTTTGATCGTTATATGGAAGAACAAATTATGAAACCTTTAGGAATAAAATCTAGTTCATTCTTACAACGTCCTGAAAACCATAACCTTTCGAAAGCTTATGGATATTTTGGAGAGGAGCTCCCTAGTTACCAATTTACCGAACAGGCTGCTGCAGGTCTTAAGACAAATGTTACGGATATGATGACATTGATACTTGCAAGCATGGATGCAAATAATAAAGGGAATGGTGTCATCAAAAGTGAACATGTTGAAGAAATGCAAAAGCTAGTATTAGGGGAGAATGGTTTAGGTATATTTGAAAAAAAACTATCTAATCAATGGAAATTACTTTATCATTCTGGTGACAATCGAGGCTGGCATTCTTTTTATGGTTTCATTCCTAATACAAAGGATGGATTGGTAATCCTTACAAATGGTGAAGGTGGTATAGACTTACGACAGGATATTTACCACGCATGGATTGAATATGAAACGGGAAAATTACCTGAAAGTTACTTCTCTCTAGCTGAGCAGAGAAAAAACAACTCTATTACATCAATTGTTATTGGAGCCACACTTGGTTTATATTTGCTGCTATTTGTGATTAGATTGTACAAAGGTAGAAGAACTTTCATTTTTAAGCAAGAGAAGAGATCTTACATCGGATTAGTAGTTAGGACATTTTTACTTATTATTACTGCTATCCTCGTATTTTGTGCTGCCTATTTGTGGAGAGTTTTCAGCTTGAATTCCGGTAATACAATAAATTTTATTCTAATAATGGTATGGATTATAACATTATTAATTAGTGGATTTTTCCCGAAAATTAAAAATAATAAAAAACAACGTATGAAACGAAAAGATTTAACATCAAAATTTACATGTATGTAATGTTAAAGGCTAGAAAGCTAGATTGGCGCGAATCTCGAATTGTGGAGTGCAATGAAAAGACAAAATCTCTTAAAAAATAATTAATTTTTCACTCCATTAGCCTTTACAATCTCGCCCTATAATATGAATTGGACAAGCACCTAAGAGAAAGCAGAATATGTCAGTTTGTACATTCTATTATTAGGGGGAGAATTTGTATGAAAAAGACAGTTGCTTCGTTAGCAGTTATGGCAGCATTATTACCGACGTTTTCAGTGCATGCGGAAGGGAAAGAGCAAGTCCGAAAATCAGCTACAACTTTTAACGTTATTAGTGATATTCAAGGGGATTTAGGGGACTTTGATCACGTGTTAAAAGATATGAACAAAGTGACGCCACTTTCTAGAGCGCTTATTATGAATGGGGATATAACGCCAACTGGACAGCAGTCACAATATGATGATGTGAAGCGTGTGTTAAACAAAAATAAACATTCGGAAAATGTATGGTCAACTGTTGGGAATCATGAGTTTTATGCTGGGAAATGGACAGTTGACGGGAAACTTTCTCAAAATACATGGCCAAATGGTGTAACTGAGGAAACGCTATTTAACCGTTATCTGAAATTCAGTGGGCAAGAAAAGGTATATCATAAAAAAGAATTAGACGGTTATCCGCTTTTATTTTTAGGAACTGAAAAATATATGAAATACCACGATTCAAAAATGTGGGACGAAGTATATATGAGTGATGAGCAATTAGGTTGGCTTAAACAAAATTTAGAAGAGTATAGTCAAAAAGATAAAAATAAACCAATTTTCATTTTCTCTCATCACGTTTTACCTGATACGGTATCCGGATCGAAACAATCACCATATTTACAAGATTATTTAAACGTGGATAAATTGTATGATATATTAAAAGACTATCCGCAAGTTGTTTTCTTCACGAGTCATACGCATTGGGATTTAAATTTACCTGACTGGGCTGGTAAAAAGAAAATTAAAGGCGGAGATGAAAAAGGTTTCACTGTTGTAAATACAGGCGGGATTGAAACAGGCTGGATGTCAGCAGGACCAAATGGTGGAGAGAAAACTGCTCCTGATGGATATTCATTTAAACAAGGACTGCAAGTGAAAGCATACGGTAACGATGTTGTCGTAACGGCTTACGATTATAAACGTGATAAGGATATTAAGAAATTATTAGTTAGTGATTCAAAAGTTGCGCAAATGGCACCAGATGTAACAGCTGATGATAGTAAAAACGTAATTGCCGATGCAACTGAATACATGGAGTACTCTATAGAAGGAACGAATGAGTGGTATACGTATAATAAAGCAAATCCTCCGAAATTTGATGGAGATAAAACTGTATACGTACGTCATAAAGGTGAAATGAATTTAGAGCCGGGATTAACGCAGTTACTTCGTTTTTCGGTAAATAAGTGATTGGAGGGAGTCCGCATTTGAATGTGTGGGCTCTTTTTTGTTGATGAGAAATGGGTGCTTGTTTGTCGTTTTTTGTCGATAGATCGATATATTAAGAAAATCGTTGATATATTGCAAGTTACGATCGATATATTTGAAAAATCGTTGATATATTGTAAGTAATGAACGATATATTTAAAAAATCGTTGATATAAATTTCATGTACCGTAATTAAGTTAAAATCATTAATACGGTTTTACTTATCAAAATGAAATTCTAATACATTTTTAACCCAGAAAGGTGACTTCATCATTTTTACATGTAATAATAGTATCGTTACATATATTGTGAAAGAAGTACAAAAGGAGCGTTACAATGAATTTAGCTAAATTCCCGAGAAAAAAATATACAGAATCATATACACCAATTGAAAAGTTAAACAATTTTTCTGAAGTACTTGGTGGGCCGACTATTTATTTTAAACGAGATGATTTACTTGGTTTAACAGCTGGCGGTAATAAGACGAGAAAGTTAGAATTTCTAGTTGCGGATGCACAGGAAAAGGGTGCAGATACGTTAATTACAGCTGGTGGTATTCAGTCAAATCATTGCCGCCTGACGCTGGCAGCTGCGGTAAAAGAAAAAATGAAATGTATCCTTGTATTAGAGGAAGGGCTTGAGCCAGAAGAGAAGAGAGACTTTAATGGAAACTATTTCTTATATCACTTATTAGGTGCTGAAAATGTAATTGTTGTACCAAACGGAGCAGATCTTATGGAAGAGATGCAGAAGGTAGCAAAAGAAGTAGGTGAAAAAGGTAGTACACCATATGTAATACCGGTTGGTGGATCAAACCCTACTGGCGCAATGGGATACGTTGCTTGTGCGCAAGAAATTATGGCGCAATCATTCGAGCAAGGAATTGATTTCAGTACAGTTGTTTGTGTAAGTGGTAGCGCGGGTATGCATGCTGGTTTAATTACTGGTTTTTCTGGAACGCAAAGCCAGATTCCTGTAATCGGAATTAACGTAAGTAGAGGAAAAGCTGAGCAAGAAGAGAAAGTAGCAAAACTTGTAGCTGAAACTTCAGCTCACGTTGGTATCCCAAATTTTATCCCGCGCGAAGCCGTTACATGCTTTGATGAATATGTAGGACCAGGATACGCTTTACCAACACCAGAAATGGTTGAAGCAGTTCAGTTACTTGCGAAAACTGAAGGTATTTTACTTGATCCAGTGTATACAGGTAAAGCAGTGGCGGGACTCATTGACTTAATTAGGAAAGGTACATTTAATAAAGAAGATAACATTTTATTCGTACATTCAGGTGGCTCTCCAGCTTTATATGCGAATACATCTCTATTTGCGTAAGTGTAAAAAGCATTGGGTATCCAATGCTTTTTTTGTTATATAGCGAAATTGTTAGAAGGTGAGAAGTGGATTACATGGGTTCAAATGTAAAGTAATTCAGATATCGTTATAATCGATTGTTTAAAAATATTATGAGATGGACCTTAGTATGTATAAAGTTCGTTCTGTTTGCTACTGTTTTGTTTGATGTTCAGTATTTTATTACTAGATTAGCAAGTGATAAATTCAATAAGTTTTAAAAAGTTATAGGTGTTAGTTTGATTAAAGTATTGCTACAAATATTGACTTTATAAATAGAAGAAACCCAAACAATTTAATCAAAATGTTTGGGTTTTAATTTTAGATTCTTTACATTTTTATAAAAAAGATTGATCGTTTTATGTGGTCTACTTAAATATTTTGTCATTTTCAAAAAAAGTTCATTTATATATTCCTTCAAAATCTTATTCACATGTGTATAAAGGATTTAGTCAATAAAGAAGATTTAAAATGTTATGGTGAGAAAAGGGAATTGCTAAAAAGAGAATATCTATTCGAAGAGTTTGGCAAAATACTGCAAGGATAAAGTATTCTTGTGCAGATATGCAAACGATTTAAACGAATCAATGAAATTTATAATGAGGGAGCAAACAAATATATGAGTGAAACATTACATAAAAGAAAACCACCATATTTAATGCTTGTAATTCTTTTTATTGGGGCCTTTGTTTCATTTCTAAATAATTCGCTTTTAAATGTAGCTTTGCCATCAATAATGAAAGATTTAGACATTCAAGATTATTCAACGATCCAGTGGCTTTCTACAGGATATATGCTTGTTAGTGGTATATTAATTCCGGCATCAGCATTTTTAATAACCCGCTTCTCAAATAGGAGCTTATTTATTACATCTATGGTGATTTTTATTCTTGGGACTGCCTTAGCGGCTGTAGCACCGAACTTTGGTTTATTACTTACTGGTCGGATGGTTCAAGCGGCAGGCTCTTCAGTTATGGGACCTTTGTTAATGAATATTATGCTAGTAAGCTTTCCGAGAGAAAAAAGGGGAACAGCAATGGGGATTTTTGGACTAGTTATGATTACAGCTCCAGCAATTGGACCGACACTATCAGGTTATATTGTAGAGTATTATGACTGGCGTTTGCTTTTTGAAATGATTTTACCGTTAGCAATCATTAGCTTACTATTAGGGATTTGGAAATCTGAAAATGTCATGAAACAAAACAAAAATGCAAAACTTGATTATCTCTCATTATTATTATCTTCTATCGGTTTTGGCGGTTTGTTATATGGGTTCAGTTCTGCAAGCTCAGATGGTTGGACGGATACAGTTGTCGTAACAACTTTAACTATAGGCGCTATTGCCCTAATTGCTTTCATTATTCGTCAATTAAAAATGGATGAGCCGTTATTGGATTTACGTGTTTACAAGTACCCAATGTTTGCACTTGCGTCTGTAATTGCAATTGTCAATGCGGTGGCCATGTTTTCAGGTATGATTTTAACACCAGCTTATGTACAAAACGTCCGTGGCATTTCGCCGCTGAACTCTGGGCTGATGATGCTTCCGGGTGCGGTAATAATGGGGGTTATGTCACCAATTACAGGTAAACTATTTGATAAATATGGCCCTCGGATTCTTGGCATAGTAGGACTTTCCATTACAGCTGTTTCAACTTATATGCTGGCAAACCTGCAACTCGACTCTAGTCACACGCATATTATTCTTATTTACACACTGCGGATGTTTGGGATGGCGATGGTGATGATGCCGCTTATGACAAATGGTCTTAATCAATTGCCAACTCGCTTAAATCCGCACGGTACAGCTGTTAATAATACAGCTCAACAAGTGTCCGGTTCGATTGGTACTGCTATTCTTATTACGATTATGAATTCTGTAACAAAAACAAAAGCTGAAAGTCTAATGGCTGATGTAGATCCAACAACCTTCACAGAAGCTACGAAGGCAATGTTAACGCAGAAGGCTTTATTATCCGGAATTCAGCATTCATTCTATGTAGCGCTTGGCATGAATGTTGTTGCACTACTATTAGTTTTTTTCGTTAAACGTGTAGATACAAGTGCGGAAGCTGTCGAGAGGTTAAATCGTTAAAGCAAAAAAACTCTTGATAATGATTCCTATAAGTTTCTTGCTGATTAGTTAGGCTGTGAAGAAATACAATTTTTTGTTGCTAAGGCGTCGGTATTTAAAGTTGGAAAAGAACCAGTGAAATAATTATATATAGTAAAAAGGATCTGATATTTATATCAGATCCTTTCAGATTGAAGACAAACACATTGTTCAATTAAATAATGTGTTTGTTTTTTATCTATTTCTCTATCCTTCTCAACCTTTTTATTCGGTGTTTTTTTATTTTTACTCAATATTTTCTACATGTAAACACTTAGTTTCACAGTAATAGCCTTTGCCACCAACATAAACTTTTTCTATTTCATTCTTGCTATTGGTTGCTAATTTAACTAATATTTCGGAAGGCGAGTGTAAAGAATAACCTTGTTCAAATACATAGACTTCTTTTTGTAAGTACTGCTGTTCATAAAGGTAGCAAGCTAATGCACCGTTTGAAGTTCCAGTCGCTGCTTCTTCATTGATATCGTATAGTGGAGCAAAGTTTCTGCATATAATTCGATTGTCATTAAAAGTATATAGATGCATCCCGACAACATTATAATACTTGCTGATTTCTTTAATTTTTTCAAAATTATGTTGCATTGTATGTAATTGTGTTTCGCTTTTTATAGGAATTAAAATATCTTTTAAGCCCGTGGAGACAATTTGAATTGGGTATTTATTGTCTATATCTTTAATGTCAAAGCAGTCGATAAACTCATTTGGAGATATAACATCATAGAATATCGGTTCGTTTTGTTCCATGAATATGATGTCCTCTTTTATGGTAATAGTAAGAACACCGCTGTTCGTTTCAATCGTATAGCGATTCTTGAAAAGTTTATTTAAATGCATCAGTATCGTGAAAGAGCCAATTGTGGCATGCCCACATAAATCAACTTCTTCTTTTGGTGTAAAATACTCAATTTTATAATCAGCAATTTCAGATTCTGATATAAATGCGGTTTCCGCATAGCCCAGTTGTTTGGCTATTGCCATTTTTTGAGTAGTGGTCAATGTATTCTCCATAAATACCACTCCTGCTTTATTTCCGCCTTTATGATCCTTGCTAAATGCACTTGCAACATAAACGGATATTTTCATAAGACACCTTCTTTCCTCACTTATAGTAAATTGTAGCATGGAAAGCACTACGTATAAATGTTGTTGGATAAATTTACCATAAAGCAAGAGACAAACTATTTTTTAGCATCTGAACTCTCTGGAAATAGTTTCACTAGTCAAACATTACTTATCGTATTTGTTTGACTGGACATTAAAAACTATGGGCTTTCCAAATACTACAATCTTAAGCTCATCAACTTCTTTGTTTTGGGTATTCGCTTTTCTTAGCTTGACGGATATGTAGTGCAACTGTAGCTGTAAAATAAAGTGTGATCAAAATATGTGGGGAGTTTTTAGATTATCTTTTAACACCAACATTATAATGCTCCAATTATAATAATTCGCTTCATTGTAAGTTAGTATTTTTTTCTGCAAGTTATAAATCTAATGTCAACAAACAACTTAGATTACCAACCTTATAAGCAATATCATAATCATGAATAGTTAGGGAAAAGATAAAATAAGGTAATCAATTACATATCTTTATCCCAGGCGATTACTTGCTATCTTCTCTTTATTGAATGGGATATTTTATCCCGCTATTTGCCGGGCAGTAAGACCCCCACCTCAAAATTCAGCGGAAGCAAAGAAGTTAGGTGGGGGTCGGGCTGCCCGTAAAAGCCCGATTGGTGAGGGCTGATTAAAGTTTCACTTTATTTCATGCTTTTTGAAAGGGTGTTTTTAATGGATAAAAAAGTATCTACCATTCCTCAGCCGAAAACATATGGACCGCTGGGGAATCTCCCATTAATCGATAAAGATAAACCGACTCTATCGTTTATTAAGCTGGCGGAAGAGTATGGTCCTATTTTTCGAATTCAAACTTTAAGTGATACCATCATTGTCGTTTCTGGACATGAACTGGTAGCAGAAGTCTGTGACGAAACACGGTTCGATAAAAGTATAGATGGTGCTTTAGCAAAAGTTCGCGCCTTTGCTGGGGACGGGTTATTTACAAGTGAGACTGACGAGCCTAACTGGAAAAAAGCTCATAATATTTTGATGCCTACATTCAGCCAACGGGCAATGAAAGATTATCATGGCATGATGGTTGATATTGCTGTACAACTCGTTCAAAAATGGGCAAGACTGAATCCGAATGAAAACGTAGATGTTCCGGAGGATATGACCCGCCTTACATTGGATACAATTGGTCTATGTGGTTTTAATTACCGATTTAATAGCTTTTATCGTGAGACCTCTCATCCTTTTATCACTAGCATGAGCCGTGCTCTAGATGAAGCGATGCACCAATTACAGCGACTGGATATAGAAGACAAACTCATGTGGAGAACGAAACGTCAATTTCAGCATGATATCCAATCCATGTTTTCTTTAGTAGATAATATTATTGCTGAACGTAAAAGTAATGGAAATCAAGAAGAAAATGATTTACTTGCCCGTATGTTAAATGTGCAGGATCCGGAAACTGGTGAAAAATTAGATGATGAAAATATTCGTTTTCAAATTATCACTTTTTTAATAGCTGGGCATGAGACAACAAGTGGATTGTTATCTTTTGCAATCTATTTTTTATTAAAGAATCCGGATAAGTTGAAAAAAGCCTATGAAGAAGTAGATCGGGTATTGACAGATCCTACTCCAACATATCAACAAGTTATGAAACTTAAGTACATACGGATGATTTTAAATGAATCGCTACGTCTATGGCCTACTGCTCCAGCATTCAGTCTCTATGCAAAAGAAGATACAGTAATTGGTGGGAAATATCCAATTAAGAAAGGAGAAGATCGTATTTCTGTTCTTATTCCACAGCTACATAGGGATAAAGACGCATGGGGAGACAATGTGGAAGAATTCCAACCTGAACGATTTGAAGAGCCGGATAAGGTTCCTCATCATGCTTATAAGCCATTTGGAAATGGTCAACGAGCATGTATCGGTATGCAGTTTGCACTTCATGAAGCCACTCTCGTAATGGGAATGCTTCTTCAACATTTTGAATTAATCGATTATCAAAACTATCAGCTGGACGTAAAACAAACATTAACGCTAAAGCCCGGTGATTTTAAGATTAGGATCCTTGCCCGAAATCAAACGATCAGCCATCCTACTGTCCTTGCACCTATAGAAGAGAAGCAGAAAGACCATGAAATCAAGCAGCAAGTTCAGAAGACTCCTTCTATTATTGGAGCTGATAATCTTTCGCTGCTTGTTCTGTATGGCTCGGATACAGGGGTAGCAGAAGGTATTGCAAGAGAACTAGCAGATACAGCTAGTTTAGAAGGTGTTCAAACGGAAGTGGTAGCTCTTAACGAGCGAATTGGAAGTCTGCCAAAAGAAGGAGCAGTTCTTATTGTGACTTCTTCTTATAATGGAAAGCCGCCAAGTAATGCAGGGCAGTTTGTGCAGTGGTTGGAGGAATTAAAACCGGATGAGCTAAAAGGTGTTCAATACGCAGTTTTTGGTTGTGGAGATCACAATTGGGCTAGTACTTATCAGCGGATTCCAAGATACATTGATGAGCAAATGGCTCAAAAAGGAGCAACAAGATTTTCTAAACGCGGAGAAGCAGATGCAAGTGGTGATTTTGAGGAACAACTCGAGCAATGGAAACAAAGCATGTGGTCTGATGCGATGAGGGCATTTGGACTAGAACTTAACAAAAATATGGAAAAAGAGCGCAGTACTTTGAGTCTGCAATTTGTTAGTCGTCTTGGAGGATCTCCTCTTGCCCGAACATATGAAGCAGTTTATGCATCTATACTAGAAAATCGTGAACTCCAATCATCCAGCAGTGATAGAAGTACGCGGCATATCGAGGTATCCTTGCCAGAAGGGGCTACGTATCAAGAAGGAGACCACCTTGGAGTGCTGCCAATTAATAGCGAGAAAAATGTTAACCGAATTTTAAAACGCTTTGGATTAAATGGGAAGGATCAAGTCATACTGAGCGCAAGTGGGCGCAGTGTAAATCACATACCTTTAGACAGTCCTGTTAGTTTGTTTGACCTTATTAGTTATAGTGTCGAAGTGCAAGAAGCAGCCACTCGAGCACAAATACGAGAAATGGTGACATTCACAGCATGCCCTCCTCATAAAAAGGAATTGGAATCATTATTGGAAGAAGGAGTTTATCATGAAAGAATATTAAAGAAACGTATTTCAATGTTGGATCTGCTTGAAAAGTATGAGGCTTGTGAAATCCGATTTGAACGATTTTTAGAACTTCTTCCTGCGCTCAAACCGCGTTACTATTCTATTTCAAGCTCGCCACTCGTTGCACAGGATCGTCTGAGCATTACGATTGGTGTTGTTAATGCACCTGCATGGAGTGGGGAAGGGACATATGAAGGCGTCGCTTCTAATTATTTAGCTCAGCGTCATAATAAAGATGAAATTATCTGTTTCATTCGAACGCCACAATCAAACTTTCAATTGCCTGAAAATCCAGAAACACCAATTATCATGGTGGGGCCAGGTACTGGAATTGCACCATTCCGTGGATTCTTACAAGCGCGTCGTGTTCAAAAGCAAAAAGGTATTAACTTAGGACAAGCGCATCTATATTTTGGTTGTCGTCATCCTGAAAAAGATTATCTTTATCGTACAGAACTAGAAAATGATGAAAGAGATGGATTAATCTCTTTACACACAGCTTTTTCTCGTCTAGAGGGACATCCAAAAACATATGTACAGCATTTAATAAAACAAGATAGAATCAATTTAATTTCGTTATTAGATAATGGAGCTCATCTTTATATATGTGGTGATGGAAGTAAAATGGCTCCGGATGTAGAAGATACCCTTTGTCAAGCATATGAAGAAATTCATGAAGTTAGTGAACAAGAAGCAAGGAATTGGTTGGATCATTTGCAACATGAAGGACGATACGGGAAAGATGTTTGGACTGGAATATAAATTATCCTTAATTAGATAAGTAATATGTAACGAATGAACTTCTTTCGACTAAGTGTTACTTTACAAAATAAACGTATGGATAAAAATCCCGTATTTTTTATGGAATACGGGATTTTTCTATTTTTTAATAAGCTGGACTGATATTGTAGAAAAAAGAAAACATCTCATATGAAACTAAATTAGAGTGTTACACATAGAGTAGGGCCGTTCTATTAAAAAACTAAGTTTGATTAAATAAATGCGATAAAATCTTGTCAAAAATAATGAAATTTCAGGAAAAATAAGGTACACTAGTCAATGGTTTTGGTTTAAAATCGATTGACGTTAATGTCTATGGGGGAAAAATTGATGAACAACAATACAGTAAATGAATCAGTTGAAGAAATTCATAAAAAACGAGTAAGATCAAGAAAACGTTCTCCGAATTGGAAATTTATCGCAGCGGGTGTTGGTATAATTGCGCTTCTCGTTGGGGGAGTGAGTTATTATCAGGCAACTCACTTCAATTCGAATGTTACGATTAATGACACCAAAGTTGGTGGTATGAGTGCTGATCAGGCAATACAGAAATTAAAAACATCTGGACTAGCAAATAAAGTCTATGTCGATCAACAACAAATTTTAGATGAAAAAGAGACAAAAACAGAACTTACGGAAAAAGATTTGCCTCAAGTTAAGAAACTATTAAAAAGCCAGTGGACATTTTTCCCTTCCTCAAAGGAAAAAAATTATTCAGTGCTACCGGAAAAGGCGGATCAGTATCGTAGTGAAACGATGAAAAAACTTGTAGAAGAAAAGCTCGTTTCTATGAATAAAGAATTAAAAGCACCTGAAGATGCTATGGCGAAGCTTGAACAAGGAAAAATTGTTATTTCGAAGAGCGTTGATGGAAAACAGTATGACGTTACTAGTCTATTGAAAGATTACGACAAACAGAAATATAAAAGCGAAATTCATCTGAAGTCTACATACATACAGCCTATTAAAGAAGACGATCCAATTATCAAAAAAGAGGAGCAAGCACTACAGAATCTTCTTGGGCAGTCCGTTGAATATAAAGTACAGAATGAAGTGTATCCTTTAAAAGCGAAAGATTTAATTCAAAATGCCTCTATGTCAAAGGATATGAAAGTGACAATCGATGCGAGTGACATTAAGAAAAAGATTACTGAAATTAATAATGCTAAATCAACATTAAATAAAAATTTCAGCTTTAAAACCCATTCCGGTTCGGTTATATCAGTAAAAGGACAAGGCTACGGCTGGGCACTAGATGTTGAAAAAGAAACAAAACAAGTTCAACAAGCTTTTGAAAAGGGTGAAAAATCGCTATCTGCTTCTAATATTCACGGAAATGGTTGGGAGAAGGAAGGTATCGGTTATGAAACAACAGCGAATAACGGTATTGGAGACACGTATGCGGAAGTTTCAATTGCAGATCAACAAATTTGGATTTATAAAGATGGCAAATTAGCAGTCACAACAAATGTAGTAACTGGTAAACATAGCACGAGTGAAGATACATCACCAGGTGTGTGGTACGTTCTGTATAAACGAACACCATACACGTTGAAAGGCAGCGCAGTAGGTAAAGCTGATTATGCAGTTAAAGTAGATTACTGGGTACCATTCACAAATAGTGGTCAAGGATTCCATGATGCTGGCTGGCGAACAAACTGGGCGAATAATGCCTATTTAACAGGGGGATCAGGTGGGTGTGTTAACCTTCTTCCTAATGTTGCAAAAACTGTGTATGATAATTTGAACACGTATGATCCAGTTATCGTGTACTAGAAAATAGCAATCTTGAGTGAAGCGATGTATGTATGAAGAACTTAAATTAAAAAAAGAAGCAGAAAATCGTGAGTGATTTTCTGCTTCTTTTTTATTATGTATACTATGTACTTCTCGTGTGCGGGGGGAACTGTTATCTAGGTACATTTAAACATAACATGTGGTTATCAATTCAGAGAAAGGCATCTGATGGTATCTTTTCTTTATTTCCAAAAGGACTTGCTCAATATCATCATGAATTTTTATTGATGGCATTTATATATTTTTTTACTCATAAGAATAGAACTAGCTTAGTATTTACTGGGGGGATTAAGAATGAATAGGGATGAAACCTCATTACATCCTGATACGGGTGTTACGTCTGTCATGTTTGTTGAACGATCATTAAATGAAATTCGTTTTTGGTCTAGAATCATGAAGGAGCATTCTTTTTTTCTTCGATTGGGGTTTAGATGTGAGGATACCCAACTAATCGAAGAAGCTAATCAATTTTATCGATTGTTTGAACATATCGAACAAATAGCGTATTCATATACAAATGAAACAGATCCTGAGCAAATAAAAAGATTTAATTCAGAAGTACAACAAGCTGCAACTAATATTTGGGGATTTAAAAGAAAAATTCTAGGATTAATTCTCACGTGTAAATTGCCAGGGCAAAATAATTTCCCACTGTTAGTTGACCATACAAGTAGGGAAGCTGATTATTTTAGAAAACGTTTAATTGAATTAAATGAAGGTAAATTAGATGCCCTTCCGGATGCTATTATTAAAGAAAATGTTTTCTTTTTAAGGATTATGGCAGACCATGCTAAATTTATTGGTCATCTTCTTGATCCATCGGAAAGAAAGCTTGTAGATACAGCACGGAATTTTAGCAATGATTTTGATGAATTAATGTATCAAGCAATTGACTTAGAATCTATGAAACCACAATCTCAAACAGTTCCTCTTTTAGATCAATTTTTAGATCAAAATCGTGTGTCAGTCACATCTCTTCGGGATTTTAAGAAAACGGCACGTGATTTAATTGAGCAATGTAAAGTAAAGAGTATCATTCATCCATTATTAGCGGATCATGTATTTCGTGAAGCGGATAGATTTCTTGAAATCATTGATATGTTTGATGCTCATCTTACCAATATTAAATCACAACCTAGATATTAAAAAATAAGGAAAGATACTATTTTTCCTTAAGCTGAGAAGTTAACAATTTATTGTTAGCTTCTTTTCCTTGTGATTTTTAATATTTCCAAGCAATGTAATGAAGTATAATTAGCATATAAGCTACAAGAACAAGGCAAACAGCTTGTGAAAATAGATAAGTGATTTCCTTCTGCAAAGATGTGTCGCGGTTGTAGAAACAAAAAAGAAATGTCACTATCTGAAAGAACAATGTAGACGATCGGAATTAAAAATGTTGAATAAAATTGACAATGAATATCATTTGCATTTATTATGGAATCGTCCCATGTAATTGGATATGATTTTTGTGAAAAAAAGTCTACTTTTTTATTAATGTAATAGATTTCAATTAAAATGTCACTTTCAAGAACTATCACTAATTTTTTTATGAATTTAAACGTAGGAAAGGGTAAGTAAAAATGAACTGGAAAAAAGGCGGATTATGGATTATTATTTTTTTCATTGTAAAAGGTACGATTTCTACACTTTTACTTGTTACAGGTGCTAAATATTTTAATTTATCATATATGCAACTTTTCGTACTAGTACTGATCTTATTACTGATTTCTCTCATAAGTCGAAAATTGCTTTATAGACATAAACAAAATAAAAAGCAAAAAGAGCTAAATATATAATGAAGCCCCAGAGACCTTTGGATTTCTGGGGTTTTACTTTTGGAAATTCATCCCGCTATTTGCGGGTAGTAAAACTCCCATCATTTACAATCTAGTAATAATTCATATAACCAAGAATACTTGGGCTAACAGATTTCGTTAGAGTGCCATTATCTTTTTGTAACCGAATAGATTCATTACCGTTTCAGACTTATGTATGAATTCATAACCTAACAGTAAAAGGGGGATGATTGAAAATATGGCGATTAATGAGGAATCAATTTGTCGACAGTTTGCCAGAATTATCGGTGGACAAGAAGGATTCGCCGGTGGAAAATGTGTAGCAACAATAAATCGGGAGGAAATACGAGCAACAATCTTAGGAAAACGTTTTAGAGTAACAACTTCCTTCTCATTTGAATCAAGAGATCATAAAACTGGACGGGCATTATGTCTAGGCCGAGTAGCACTCTTGCAAAAGGAAGTTACTGAATTTGTTGCTACAATTATTAAACAAGGTATAATTGTTTCGTCTATACACAATGAATGGTTATGTGATGATCCGAATTTGATTTACGTTAATATCGAAGACGTTGATGATCCACTAAATTTTGCAAAAAAAGTTAGAAGAGCGTTATGCAAGTAACAAATTTCTTTCGTTAAATGTTTGATTTTATTAATTGGAATTTTTTGGAATAGATTTAAGTGAATGATTTTATAAAAAAGAAGGCGTTCCATATTTGGAATGTCTTTTCTTAATAATTTTGCTGCTAATGTCGGCTGTTACATTATTTTAATTGATTATATGCTGCTTATTTTGCAACAATAAGAACTGGGTGAGGTATGTTAACTTGATGGCGATAAGCTTCGATTGTGGAAAACCTCCAGATTTTTATTAGCTGGTTAGTTGAAGAAGAATTTGTTCCACAACCATTAAGTTATTATAATACAAAAAATTCTTCTCCTGTAATCCCTTCAAATCGGTCAATCTCCGCGTCTTTTGAATTCCCTGAAAGTTGCTAAACTTAAGCTAAATAACTATACCCTCTCTAGAGAAGTAATTAACATATCCTATGCAAGAAAGTTTAGGTAGCTAATAGCATATGTTTTATTGAAAGGGTGTGTTTGAATTATGGAAAGGCCGAATTGGGGAATTGGAGGATTAGTATTCGTTGGCTGCATGTTTCTTGGTGGAGGAGTGGGATCTATGTTAGGAAGTACTCAAACTGGATGGCTAATAGGAATGGGTACTGGATTTCTTGGGATGGCTTTAACGAGACTGATTAGAAAGTAATATAACGGGGATTCTTCTTCCGGTAAATAATGAAATATGTATGTAAGTAATTAATGCCATAAGAACTTTATAAATTATAGTTAGAAGCTTCTCTTTTGTATTTGTCTTTTCTGATTTTTTCCATACATAGATATGATTCTCAAGTCAGAGGATGGCACCTTAGGGTGTTTTTTATGCCCTCTAAAAATATCTTAACATATAATAGCCGAGTTTTACCTTCAGTCGCCCAGCAAGCATAAAAGGAAAAACACCTCATAAAGTGAAAGTTTAATCAGTGGGGTGTTTATCCCTCACTGATTATTAGCCCTCACCAATCGGGCTGTTACGGGCAGCCCGACCCCCACCTAACTTCTTTGTTTTCACTAAATTTTGAGGTGGGAGCGTTACTGCCCGTTACTGCGGGATAAAATAAAAATTCTGCACCATTTAAACTCTGGTAACAATACAAATGATCAAGAATAATTGAGCTAATAGATTTCGTTAGATTCCCATCGTCTTTTTTATAATAGCATAGATTCATTACCGTTTCAGACCTATGTATTCATTCATAACCTAACAGTAAAAGGGGTGATGATGAAAGGTATGGCGATTAATGAGGAATCAATTTGTCAACAGTTTGCAAGAATTATCGGCGGACAAGAAGGATTCGTCGGTGGAAAATGTGTGGCTGCCTGTAGATATCAAATTTTATAAAATGTTATAAGAACATCATAAAAAGAAAGAGGATGAAGCGCTAAAAATTACTGTGGTCATATTAAGCGGGGAGATCTACGGAACTTCTGTAGAATGGAGAAGAAATAGTCAGCAGAAATCACACCGGAGGAATGTATGGAATAGATTTTGACTTTGAAAACAATAGGTAATTCATTTGACAATTAAAATGACCTAATTTAATATATATGTCATAGCATATAAATAGTGGAACAAATACATTCACTGTGAATAATTGACTGGTATGCTATATCCTTTTGTATCTTAATTTATAGAGGTGATCCATGAACTTACATGATTTAATAGGCTATCTTGTTCATCGTACTGATGTGAAAATGACTAATTATTTTACTAAGAAATTAAAGCCTTATGGAGTTACACCAGAGCAGTGGGGAATTATTAGTGTTCTTTGTAGCCAAAGGGGCACTACTCAAAAAGAGTTAGCAGAAGCTATTGATAAAGATCAAACTACTGTCGTAAGAATGATACAGTCAATGGAGAGAAAAGGGATTGTAAAGAAGGCTTTGAATGACCAAGATAGGCGTTCACATAACCTTTTTTTAACTGAAAAAGGTGACGAGTTAAAGAAAACCATCTTGCCTGTAGTGAAAGACGCTCACCATTTCGTTACGAGTAATTTGAGCGAGGAAGAGATTAAAGTATTACAATCATTATTAAACAAATTGTATGATACACGCTATTAATACTTGTTCCTTATTAATACTATGCTATTCATAAGGAACAAACTTTGTTTTATGTATTATATATGCTATAGCATGTAATTTTGTTTGTTTAGAGGAATGAGAAGGTAGCTTTATTTTCTATGATACCTCATTCAGGCTCACTTTTTTGCCTAGTACCAGTCAAATTTATGTATTATATATGCTATGGCATGTAAATTCCATCCCTTTAATATTGAAAAGGATAATGTAAATTGAAGCGACTTCCATAGGGTCAATCTCAGGAAATAGGGTATAGGTAGTGACTAATACCTGAACAATACTGAGTTTTGATCAAATAATAAGAAAGGTGTGATTACTATTTTAATTTTCATCAATATTGTAAAAGTTTTGTTGTTTGTGTTCTTTTTAATGACAGGTACGAAAATTATATCTGGGAAAATGGCAGAGGAGTTCAAACGATTTGGTTTACCTTCGTTTTTTAATTTCTTAACTGGAGCTTTTGAGATTGTAGGAGCAATTGGAATGTTGATAGGAATTTGGATTCCAATAGTAGCTTTATTAGCAGGATTATTGTTAGGCGGTACGATGCTTGCAGCTGCATTAACTCTTATTGTATTAGCGAGAGATTCCTTTAAGAAAGCGATACCTGCACTTGTTTTGTTTGTCCTTAGTATAGGAATAAGTTGTTATCATATTTTTTAAACATAACCTGAAGCCGTTAAACTGTATGCGTTCAAGTTGCTAACATTTTGTAGTTTTTTTACAAATAGGGGGATTCTCAAATTAATACTTGAATAATAATAGCAATACGAATTTAGACATTACTATCATTCGAATCATAATCAGTAAAAGAATGGGAAGGATTTTTATACAAAGGAATTCCTGATGAATTTTATATTAAAAATAGGAGTGAGTGAAAATGGCGTATTTATTACAAGTTGATTTTCCGTTTGAAGGTCCTTTTGGTGAAGAAATGGAAGAAGCATTTTGGGATTTAGCAAATAGTATTAACGAAGAAGAAGGGTTCCACTGGAAAATATGGACTGAGAATGAAGAAACAAAAGAAGCTGGAGGCATTTATGTATTTGAGGAAAAACAAGATGCTGAAAAATACGCTGAAATGCACAAGAACAGACTTGAAGCAGTTGGTGTTAAAGATATTAGAGTAAGAATTTTTAACATCAATGAAAAGTTAACGGAACTGAATCGTGGGTATATTAAATAATTTCGACAGTCGGAGCAAGCGTAAAAGGAGGGGGATAATCCCCTCTTTTTTAAATTCTTAAATTGATGGTGAGAGGATTTGTGTATCGGTATATTGTTCCTTGGAAAAGGATGTATGAAGTGTAATATATGAGAGTTCTTATATTTGTGAAAGTGACGTAAAAGTACTTTAAAGAAATTTTATTGAAATAATTTCTTCTCCTTTAATTCTTTCAGTCTGCTTTTCCTTAACGTCTCATGCCCATCAAGCTAAGAAAACAGATGAACCCAAAAACAAAAAAATCCTTCGCAAAATTTGTGAGAGAAAAGGAGAGATAAAGGTATTTTAACCTTATCTCTCTTTTTCTATATTAATTTATTTTCAGGTAAGGAGTTGATTAGTTATTACTAGTTATAAGAACGTGAAGAAGTGTTGATTGCCGGTTGGAACTGTTGTAAAGGTTGAGGGGGGGAATCCAAGGAAATATCAGAGATGTGCATGATCATTTGGCGCAGGGTTATTAATCCATCTTCTATGAAATCGTGGAATTATATAAGCATTTATTATCCTGGAGATTTTAAAATAAAACCTACCTAATTATAGAAGTGATTTGAACGTAAGGAAATTGTAAGAAATGCATAAGAAAAAAGAAATTTTTATTATGTAGGATACAAATATAGAGAAGCACAAAAGAGGGAGGATAAATAGGATTTATTTATACGAAAACCAAACTAGTAATAAGCACATTCTAAATAAAAAAATCATTTATGGTACTAACATACATGTGAAAAAGAGAGGTTTTACCGTTTATTACGACAGTATGGTGCTTGTAAAAATAAACAATATGAAGATGATTTCTGTGTAATTAGTAAGAAATAATATACAACCGCCGATACTATATGAATAGAGGGGAAGAGTGTCTTATGAAAATATATAATTAACTCCCATTTGCAGATTTAGCACTTTTCATTGCCGGAACTCTTTATTATACCTAACACCAACCGCAATGATAAAAACAGGCTCCACTCAAAATATACTTAGTTCATTACAAATAAGTACTCAACTAGATCGTACTTCCGTCGAACAAGTAATGCGAGATACATTGCAACTTGGATACCCCCGGGGTACTCGCTAAAACTTCCCAGGGTAGAAAAACGTAGGGGTATGCAGCTGGTATATAGGATATAAGAACTAAGAACCGATGAAAACAGATTTTTACTTTCGCATTGGAAGTGTAACGACTTAAACAAATTTTTTTCTTATTTGCTTGGTGGCAATTATTGAAAGAACAGCAACTAAAACAAATATTCACTACAGTTTCTACAGGAAAGGGAGGAATCAATGGATATGGTCTAGGAATCTATGAAATTAAACTTCCTAACGTTGTCTCGATAGGGGGACATACAGGTGTTATTCCAGGATTTAATACTTTTGCTGGAGGGACACATGGAGGGAGGCATATGTTGACGGCAATTTGAACAGTATGGGTAGAGCCGAGAATCCTGGTCTTTTTAAAAGTATTTTACTTGTTGAATTTAGACAGTAGGGATAAAGGCGGAATAGTAGTTTATGTGATGTTTGTAATTGTACAAATAAAAGATGAAATCGATCATTTATCTAAGGAGGTATTTTTCTTATGGAAAATAAATTATCTGGGGTGTTAGCCGCTACCTTGGCTCTAACGATGAGCCTACCAACAGGAGCGCTAGCGTCTTCTAGCAGTAAGACTCCAGTTGTATCTAGTCAAGAAGTTGCTAGCCAAGATTTGGAGAAGATTGCTGCAGAGAACGCTGAACTACTCACGAAGTCCTATGAGACGACTAGCGTGCAGTATGCGCTGATTGATAATGGTAAACTTATTTTGTCGGGGCAGACAGGCAAGAATGACATAGAAGGGAAAGAGCCACTAACCAAAGATACTCTATACGGAATTGGTTCAACCAGTAAAGTATATACAGCTGCGGCTGTTATGAAACTAGTAGACGAAGGAAAAGTTGATTTGGATGCCCCTGTTGCCCGCTATATTCCTGAGTTCAAAATGAAAGATAAACGATATAAGCACATCACACCGCGTATGCTGTTGAATCACTCCTCGGGTTTGCAAGGTTCCACGTACAATAATGTATTTTTATTTAAAGATAACGATGCTTATGCCCATGATATCTTGTTGCAGCAATTGTCCAACCAAAACTTGAAGGCAGACCCTGGTGCGTTCTCAGTATACTGTAATGATGGCTTTACGCTGGCTGAGATCTTGGTAGAGAGAGTCAGTGGTATGAGTTTTACTGAATTTCTACATCAAAAGTTTACAGAGCCATTAAAACTGAATCATACGATAACATCGCAAGACAAATGGGAAGACGAAAAGCGGGCTGGACAGTATTCTCCGAAATACCAGGGTCAGCTTCCAAGTGAAATGGTAAATGCGATTGGTACGGGAGGAATCTCTTCTACTGCAGAAGATGTGGTGCGATTCTCACAAATATTTATGGGACAGGGAAAAGAAATTCTCTCTAATAAAGCAGTCAAGGCGATGGAACAAGAAGAATATAAAAGAGGCATGTGGCCGGAAGATAGCGAAAACGTATTCAACTATGGTCTTGGCTGGGATAGTGTGAAACTATACCCATTCAGTGAATATGGGATAAAAGCGTTGACTAAGGGTGGGGATACGGTACTGCAACATGCCACATTGGTCGTGCTTCCAGAACAGAAGATGGCAGCAGTTGTATTGTCCTCCGGCGGCTCCAGCACGACAAATCAACTGTTGGCAAACAAATTACTGTTAGCTAGGCTTAAAGAGAAAGGGACAATTAAGGATATAAAACCAGATAAATCCTTCGGCAAGCCAGTCAAGGTTAAAGTACCTCAAGACGTGGTAAAAAAAGCGGGTTTTTATGGAAATATCCAAAGCCATTTCAAAATAGAAATTACGAAGAAGGGAGAACTGTTTTTACCAACTAAACCGAAAGAAAAATATGTATATACGGCGGATGGAAGCTTTATAAATGAGAAGGGTACCTCCAAGCTTAACTTCGTTACTGAGAAGAATGGAAAAGTTTATTTGAGAGAGAGCACATATGAATTATCGCCGGGATTGGGGCAAAATGTGTTGACTCAATATTTAGCCCAAAAATTAGAAAGCAATGTGTTACCGAAGAAAACAGCAGCTGCATGGGCGAAGCGTGAGGGGAGCAAGTTCTACCTCGTTAACGAAAAATTTAATTCAATGAACTATCTAGGACTACTAATGCCTCTAAACACACAAATTACGCTCAAGGATGGGTATTGGGACGGCAAAAAAATTACAGGTCCAAATTCGGCGACGCATCAAATTCAGATTCCCGTGATAAATGGGCGGGATACGACGGAAGCTCATTTCTATACAGAGAATGGTAATGAATATATGGAGATGGCCAGCTTTTTATACGTCAGTGAATCTAACGTAAAATCCCTTGATGCAGGTCAATTATCGAAAGTTACACTGCAAGAAAATGGGCATGCCAAATGGTTTACGATTCCGCAAACGGCAGCAGGGAAAACGATGACTGTGAAGTTGCCATCAGGAAGTTCATTCGCGGTGTATGATGAGAATGGAGTATGCGTCAATTTTACCGTCGTTAGTGACAATAACAAAGTGAAACTACCAGAGAACGGAACGGTTGTATTTGCTGGCGCACCGAACTCCGAATTTACAGTTGCATTGAACTAGCTACAACTCGGGATAGACTTCAATAAAACAGTGCGACATGGAAAAGATATTTTATTTGTATCTTAAGTATTACCTTAAATAATATTACACTTAAATTCTTAGCTTAATAGCAATGGGATAGCACCACACATCCATCAACTTAAGGTATGTTTTTACACAAAATGTGTTCTTTCCATAGAGTTTTTTATAATCTTTTCTGGATTTTATAAAAGTTGGCATATCAAATAAACCCTGACGGGCTTCAATTTTTTTACTATGCTACCTGATGAGTAGAAGTGGTATACTCATATACAACACCCAAAATATCAAAGACTGTCTTTTTCTCATATCGATGAGATTTTCGTCCGTTGTGCTGTAGGAGGTTAAACAGACGAAGGAGAACCTTTGATAATTCTTGGGTGTTTTTGTGTAATGCTTGGTAAAAAAGTAAAAAATAATCCTTAATTATGTACATCGCTTTATATTCACTTAGCTCTTTCTGTTTCTTACGTAACAGGAGTTCTCGCATTTTAAACATAGTAGAAGAACATAATAGAATACTAATGAGTTGCCCATAAAGGTGACATTCTAAGCGTTCTTGTTTAATAGATTTACAACGATGAATTTGAAACCAAGATTTCCATATTTTAAATAACAGTTCAATTTGCCAACGCAGTGAATATAGATCATAAATTTTCTCTTTTGGTACCCATTCCGTAGGAATGTTTGTCATATATACCGTAATGCCTTGTAAAAGTTTTGTACGCTCTGTATATGTAATTCCTTTTTTCTTTTCGCGAATAGCTCGATCACGTAGGCGTTTCTGTTTTTGCTCCTCGGTACATCTATAAACCACAATGCGAGTAGGCAGTTTGTCTTTACTCCCCACATATACATCATGTAATTCATACACTTGGCCAGGTTGTAATTGTTTCATGATGTCTTCCAAATGAATTTGTATATATACCGGTCTCAATTGAGCGGGTTTTGTTTTAAATACGACTGTTTCGAATTCTTTTCTATATATTTTAGTTGGTAACTTAAGACGTGATAAATAATATCCTTGCTTATCTTGAATAGACTTAAAATCTTGTAGACGAAAATATCCTAAGTCACGAATATATAGTTCATTCTTTTGTGCCATGCCTGTTCGAGTCGCACTATATGCCTGATCACTTCGTTTTCCTGGTTCAATTTCCACATCAGAAAATTTTCCACTCAACAAGTCATACTCTAGTTGAATTTTCACACCAGCTGTATGACTACATCCTCCGGCACCAGGATAAGTAGTTGCGAATCGATCTGGAACTTGGAAGGTTGTAGAATCAAGGACGAGAATCCGTTCAAAATAAGAAGAAAGAGAATGAGAAATCTTAGATACTCCTCCAATTTTAGCTTGTAGAAGTGTAGTAAATACAGTGCGAAAGAAGGCTACTGAAGCCGAATTAAATCGTCGATTAAGTCCCTCCGGACTTAATAAAATTCCTGTTGAAGTTTCTAATTGACTACAAAGTTGAGTAAGAGAGGTAGTAGCGATTTGTTGATTTAACCATACACACAAAGATAAGAAATGGTGCCCGTGGCACTTGCGTTTTCGTTTCATCCCGCCTGCTTCTATAGCTAGTTGATTAAGTGTAGCGGGAGACATATATCGATATAGCTCCTCGGCAAATAAAGATAACTCTTGTTTTTGGTGCATATTCATAAAAAGCACGTCACCCTTTCTCATTAACATAAGAAAATAGTAACGTGCTTTTAACTTCAAAAATAGTCTAAATCCTTAAGTTGATGGATGTGGGATAGCACCACATGTCTATCAACCTAAGAAAATAAATCAACCCCATGTCCATCAAGCTAGTAAAAATAAATACCCCAAAAATAGTAAAATTGACATCCCCAGAGTAAAAATGTAAAAAATTATTGTTTAGGGCAGCATAAAACCTTAGTTTGATAGCGATATGGCGCTACTCATAAAAAAAGAAATAGGAGAGAATATCCTATTTCTTTTTATTAATATAATAAAATGTAATGAATAGATCCAAAGTAATGATAATAATTAGAAGTAACAAGTGTATAAGTGCATCAGTTTTTCCGTTTAGTAAAGACTTTACAAAGAAATCCCATTCTGTTTCATAGGGAGGCTCTACCCAATTTCGTTGCAGTCCTAACACCATTCCATTTATGAAATAGACAATGCTTAATAGGATTCTTCCAAGAAATAAGGCAGTTGCTTTTATAGTCCACTTCTTTATCTTTATTATATAAAGGGTTGGAAATAGTATAAGCACCCAAAAAATAAGAATGTAAACAGCATTGATCATTCTCTATACTCCTAACAAAACGATTTTTTCTTAATCTTGGTGAATTTTCAGGGTGAAAGTTAATGGTGTTCAAACCGTTTCTGCACTTTGGAAAAAAGGAGACAGAATTCCGGCTCCTTTTCCTTTTCTATCTCTCCGTCTCAAAAAACTCAATCCACTCCCCATCAGGGCCAGCGAAGAATATGTAACGTGTTCCATCTGGTAATGTTTCGATTTCTTCTCCTAGTAAAAATGTTACGCCGTGTTTTTGAATTCTTTCAATTTCATCTTCTAATGAATCCACTTTAAAGCAAATATGATGTACTTTTCCTTCTGCTGGAAGAGAAGAGTTATAACCTTCGATGAGTTCCAGTATCGTTTCCTTCGATTCTTCCACACCTAAAAAGGCGAGTTTTAAATCTGGATTCGGGTGCCCCATACGTTTAATGAACTGTAAGCCGACTACTTTTTCATAAAAAGTAATAGATGTTTCTAAGTTTGCAACCATAAGTCCAACGTGTTCTATTCTTCTAACTGGCATGTAGATTCCTTCTTTCTGAAAATTTTATATGTAAAATGATATTGAAAATTAAGAAAATAAGCAAGATAAAAACCTTACAAATTTTAGCGTGTTATATGGTATAGTGAGAAAGTATGTTTGGGGAGAAGGAAGGAGATTATACGATGAATACACCTACTCAAACTCCTTCATTATCGGCAACGATGAAAGAGTGGCATTATGCATTAGCATATGAAATTAAACATTGGAAAACGATAGGTGGTAGTAAAATTTCTATCATGAACGGTCGTTTTTTATATACAGATTATGAAAATACAGTGTATGTATTTCAGCTTATTTCGGAAGTAAGCTTACCTGAAGGTTCACCAATTCGAATTGAGTTCGATGGTGAGGAAGCGACAGGGGAAGTATTATCTGTACATGGATTAGAAATAGAACTGAAATTAAATGATTATATACAAGGTGAAATAAGAGAAGCGGTTTTATATAGTGAACCGTGGCAATTGTTAGAGCAACTGCAAGAGAGATTGAAAGAAGCACATAAAGATAAGCTAAAACGTAATCGTATAAAGCGTCTTGTTGATGGGACGAGCAGTCCGAAACATATTGAGAAGATGAAAAATCCGAAAAATGAATTGGCGTATCGTTCATTTTACAATCCGACAACGTACGTATGGGGACCGCCTGGAACAGGGAAGTCGTACAATTTATCACGTATTATTTCGGCTCATTACCAAAAAGGAAAATCGGTACTTGTGTTAGCTCATAGTAATGCGGCAGTGGACGTATTAATGAGTGAAGTAACGAAGCAAATTGAAAAGAAAAAGAAATGGACGCCTGGCGAAATTGTTCGTTACGGTTATAGTCAACATGAACATATACGAAATCATGAAACGTTACTTGCGTCGAAGTTAGTTGAAACGACGAACGGATCATGGGGTGAGGAAAGACTCTACTTAGAAGAAACACGCCAAGAACTTCGTGAAAAAATTTTATCGTATAAAGCAACATCTGCTGATAAGAAGCGTATACAAGAGATTGAAAGTGATCTTCGAAAGCAAAAAGCGAAAATTAAAGAAGTAGAAAAAGAATATATTGAAAATGCGAAAGTAATTGGTGCGACTTTATCAAAATGTGCAATTGATTCACTTATTTATGAGCGTACATTTGATTTAGTTGTCGTAGATGAAGTGAGTATGGCGTTCGTTCCGCAAATCGCATTAGCTGCTTCACTTGGAAAACGTATCGTCGTTTGTGGGGACTTTTTACAGTTACCTCCGATTGCGATGGCGAACCATGAACTCGTTCGCAAATGGCTCGGCGAAGATATGTTTTATCATGCCGGCATTGTTGATTCTGTAAATAAATCAGAAGCACATCCCAACCTTTTTATGTTGCAGGAACAAAGACGTATGCATGCGGACATATCGAAGTTTACGAATTCATTTATTTATAAAAATAGAGTATACGATCATCCGTCTGTTTCAGAGCGTAAAGAACTTGCACAGTTACAACCGTTCGCAAATGAGGCAAGTGTTTTATTTGATACGAGCTTAATGGGAGCTTTTTCGTTAAAGGACGCTGCTTCTGGTTCTCGATTTAACATTATGTCTGGTTTAGTAGCGATGCAAATGATGTTAATCGGACTGTTAGATGGTGTTCAATCGATCGGTGTGGTTACGCCTTACAGGGCGCAGTCACGCTTTTTATCAACATGTATCAGGGAAATGTTGCAGAGAACGAAATATCAAAACATACCAGTATTAGCGGCGACAGTTCATAAGTTTCAAGGTTCTGAAAGAGATATGATGATCTTTGATACAGTTGATAGTTATCCGCAAGAACGACCTGGTGTGTTATTCTTTGACCATAAAAACCATCGCCTCGTCAATGTAGCAGTAACGAGAGCGAGAGGGAAGTTCATTCAATTATCAGATTGCCATTATATGCGTAAAAATCTTTCGAGAAAACAAGCGTTATCACAATTAACAGCTCATATAGAACGTCACGGGGATGTGTATGATCGCACGACATCCAGACAAGTATGGGAGCGGAAAATATCGAAACGATTACGCTGGTTTATGGAAATGAATCTGGAGGAAACGAAAGGGCTATTAAAAGATATTTTAGCCGCAAAACGAAAAATCATTATTTCACTTCCAAGTACGAAGCAAGTAGATAAACGAGTATGGCGAGCGTTAATGCGTACAAATGCACAAATAACGGTTTATAGTGATGGACCAGTTCCATTAAAAAACGTAAAGTTACAAAGACAAAATAAAGCATTCCCATTTGTATTAATCGATGATGAAATCTTTTGGGCAGGGGCACCACTCACATCTCAAATGATGTTTGAAGGTAGTACGGAATTTCCGTACATATGTGCAAGACTACAAGCACCTGAGACAATTGGTGTATTAAAAGGATTTTTAGATATTCGGTAAATTCGGATAGGAATTCCTTGACTTTTGCTTGGAATGAACTTAGAATGAAAATAATTTAATACAATTTTATGAAAATTCTTATCGCGAGAGGTTGAGGGACTGGCCCTATGACACCTCGGCAGCGGATTCTTTACGAATACTGTGCCAATTCCAGCAAGGTAACTTGAAAGATAAGAAAGAAGCTCATTTTGACTGTATATACAGAAGCCTCTTTCTATCTTTTAGAAAGAGGCTTTTTTACGTGAAAATAAAAGGAGGAAGAAAAATGGGAGCGACAGGAGTAACGTCACAAAGAAAAACAATTGAAGAGAGCATAGAAAGAAATAAGGAAAAGTACATAAAAACAAGTCATGATATTCATGCGAATCCAGAGATTGGTAATCAAGAATTTTATGCATCAAGAACGTTAAGTTTATTACTAGGTAGTGCTGGTTTTCAGCTGCAGCATAATATAGCTGGGCATGAAACAGGTTTTATCGCACGAAAAAGTTCAGGAAAACAAGGACCAGTTATCGCATTTTTAGCGGAATATGATGCTTTACCAGGACTCGGTCACGCGTGTGGTCACAATTTAATTGGCACAATTAGCGTTGCAGCAGCAATCGCATTATCAGAAACGCTTGAAGAAATCGGCGGAGAAGTTGTCGTGTTTGGAACACCAGCAGAAGAGGGCGGGCCTAATGGTAGCGCAAAGTCGAGTTATGTAAAAGCTGGGTTATTTAAAAACATTGATGCGGCGCTTATGATTCATCCGAGCGGAAAGACAGCGACGACGAGCCCTTCACTAGCAGTCGATCCACTTGATTTTCATTTTTACGGAAAAACAGCTCATGCCGCAGCTTCACCTGAAGAAGGGATTAACGCATTAGATGCGGTGATTCAGCTTTACAACAGTATTAATGCACTTCGCCAACAACTTCCCTCAGACGTGAAAATTCATGGCATCATTACAGAAGGCGGAAAAGCACCTAACATTATTCCTGACTACGCCGCAGCAAGGTTCTTCATCCGTGCAGCTACGCGAAAAAGATGTGCGGAAGTAACAGAAAAAGTAAGAAATATAGCACAAGGAGCAGCGTTAGCAACAGGTGCAAAAGTAAAAATTCATCAATTCCAAAATGAAATCGATGAACTACTCGTAACAAAAACATATAACGACATCGTAGCGGAAGAACTAGAACTACTAGGTGAAGAGGTAAATCGTAAAGAAAGAATCGGCATCGGCTCAACCGACGCCGGAAACGTCAGCCAAGTCGTACCGACCATTCACCCGTACATTAAAATAGGTCCAGATGACTTAATTGCGCATACGAATGAATTTAGAGAAGCAGCACATTCAGAACTAGGAGATAAAGCGTTAATTACATCGGCAAAAGCATTAGCAAATACGGCGTATCGATTAATTACGGAAGAAGGGTTGTTAGAGAAGGTGAAGGAAGAGTTTAGAGAGGCGCAGAGGAATCAAGGATAAGGGGATTAAGGTGCTCTTTTCGAATAGCAATCTAATTAATAAGTAGAGATATAAAAAAAGAACATTGAAATATCAATGTTCTTTTTTGTTTACTAATCATTGATTTTGTTGGTTTTTCTCATAAAGGAAAAACTTTTACTGTTAGCGGGAGATAATACGTATCCCTTTATCAGAACGACAATTTCTCCTCAAACTCACTCTTTAAAACAATTAAAGGAGATGATAATCCAAATTGCATTAACGAGTCTAAAAATGTAGCGAGAGAATCCATCGAATCGCTCATGACCTTCATCATATAATTAAATTCCCCGCTAATTCGATATAAATCTGTTACTTCAGGAGTGGCATTACAATATTGGATAAAATCAGAGCATTGGCTCGTTTTAAACATGATGAATGCTTGAATGTTTTTATTAATTTTGGAAGGCTCAAATTTTGTTCGGTAAGCTGCGATAACTCCTTGATCTTCAAGTTTATTAATACGCTCCTTTACAGCAGGTTGCGTCATGGATATAATCCGTCCTATTTCTGAAACAGAAATTCTTGCATTTTCATACAACAAGTTCATAATTTTATGGTCGATTTCATCCAATTTTACTGCGTTTTGCATTGTGTAGCCTCCTTATTTTATTTTTTAAGTGAATCACAAATTATAACTATAATATCATAAGTGAACGAACTAAATTACCTATAAATCTATATTTAAAATGATTGGTGTTTGCATGAAAATATAAGTATAGGTTTTTATCAAACGGAAATTTAGGAAGGATGGAAAAAATGAAGAATCTTGATGGGAAAGTAGCGTTAGTAACAGGAGCGAGTCGCGGCATTGGCCTTGCCATTGCAATGAGATTGGCGAAAGATGGTGCATTAGTTGCGATTCACTACGGCCGAAATAAAACAGCTGCAGATGAAACGATTAGTGAGATTGAATCCAATGGAGGAAAAGCGTTCATAATTGAAGCTGAGCTCAATTCAATGGATGGTGTCAAAAAGCTAGTAGAACAATTAAAAAATGAATTACAAATAAGAGTTGGTACATCAGAGATTGATATTTTAGTAAACAATGCAGGGATAGGTACACAAGGAACGATTGAAAATACGACAGAAGAAGTTTTTGATGAAATTATGGCCGTAAATATTAAGGCGCCATTCTTTTTAATTCAGCAAACATTACCGTTACTACGAGCAGAGGGGCGCGTTATTAACATTTCATCAGCTGAAGTAAGACTTGGTTTTACAGGATCCATTGCATACGGTTTAAGTAAAGGTGCACTAAATACGATGACACTTCCTCTAGCTAAACAACTTGGAGAAAGAGGTATAACAGTGAATACAATTATGCCTGGATATACGAAGACTGATATGAATGTGAAATTGCTAGATAATCCGGAAATACGAAATTTTGCTACGAATTCATCTGTGTTTGGACGAATAGGACAAGTTGAAGATATTGCAGATGCAGTAGCATTCCTTGCTTCTTCTGATAGCCGCTGGGTAACGGGGCAGATTATAGATGTTTCTGGAGGGTTTTGTTTATAGGGGCACTACTCCATACCCATCAAGCTAATCAAGTAAATTACTAGATATGAAACAATCCTTGTTTCAGTCTGAACAAGTTATCAAAGGAACAGTAGAGTCTATTTGTGGCGCTTAGTGCGCTCTTTTTTCGCATTATTTTTGTACCAATCATTACAATAATGAATAAGGAGTGTTTTTATGCCATCGATTATTTATTAGCTTTAGTAATCTTTTGTATGACTACATCAGAATTTATGGTTGCAGGTATGATGAATGAACTTGATCTTGCATTCCAAGTTTCTGTATCATCTATTGGGTATTTAATTTCAGCTTATGCAGGAGCAATGGTAATAGGAGGCCCCATTTTAACTGCAATCCTCTTACGGATGCGCAGCAAACAAGCATTATTGTTTTTAATGTTCGTATTTTTAATTGGTCAATTGCTTGGAGCTATTGCTTGGAACTATAATATTATGATGATTTCACGTATTATAACTGGTATTGCTTCAGCTTTTGGAGTTGCAATTTCCTTTTCTGCAACATTGGTTCACTCTGATTCAAGGGGAAAAGCCGCATCAATTGTACTTGCAGGTTTAATGTTCGCAACTGTATTAGGTTTACCTATAACAACCGTTATTTCGCAATATTTTGGCTGGCGTATTAGTTTTGGGGCAGTTTCGGTTCTTGTGCTAGTATCAGGGATTATGATTCAACGGTTGTTACCATCATCTTCAAATAAAGAGCAATTAAATTGGAAAGACGAACTTCTGCGATTTAAGAATATTCATCTTTGGGCAGCGTACGTAACAAGTATGTTCATTATTGGCGGTACGTTTGCAGCATTTAGTTATTTCACTCCGATTTTTACAAATGTCACAGGCTTTTCAAGTGCAAGTACGCCATCCTTTCCTATGATTCTACAGAAAGAATAGCGTATTTTTTCATTTTAAGGAAATTTAGTTTTACTAACTGTACCACACATCCATCAACTTAAAGGACTATTTTTGAACTTGATTTTTATGAAATATGCACCCGGAAATTTATAGTAATAATTCTAATGTTACCTCACTAGTTAGTAGGATATTTTTTCTTAATATATGCATACTAAACATACTATAAAAGGTACATAGAAAGTGAGGGAATCATGGCTAAATTTTTGAGGCGTTTAAAATATAGAGATAATCCTAAGTCATTTCCAATACGAGACAATACTCATTTTCAGAAAAAAATATTGAAGATCCCCTCTTAGACGCTGATTTAACCAAAAACATAGCTAATATTCAGAATATATTTCGTCAAGCACCTGATTTAGTAATTCGGCGGTTTCAAATAACAGTAGATGGATTAGAAGCGGCTTTAGTATATTTGTCTGGATTAACAGATAAAGAATTGATTCAGAATCATGTTCTAAGTCCTTTGATGAATAGTGATTTTAATACCAATACAGAACTTCCAATTCCATTAGGACAAATTAAGATTATTAATACATTGAGTCAGATTGAAAATGCTATTTTTGGGGGGAGATAGTGTTTTATTAATTCACAGTCGAACAACAGCACATCAATTGGATACAAAAGGATGGCCACAAAGAAGTGTTGAAGACGCTCATAACGAAATAGCTCTAAAAGGTGCGCATCAAGCATTCATAGAAACGGGAAGTCAAAATATTGCAATGATTCGAAGATATATTCCTCATCGTGAATTAACGATAAAAGAAATAGTAATTGGTGTTCGAAGCAAAACCAAAATTTCTATTTTATATTTGAAAGATGTAGCTTCTGAAGATGTGCTGAAGGAATTAGAAACACGAATTCAAAATATTACAATCGACGCTGTTGCTAGTAATGGCGAACTTATAGAATTCATTGAAGATCACCCTTATTCACCGTTTCCGCAATTTATATTAACTGAAAGACCCGATTTGGCAGTATCTCACATTTTACAGGGCAGATTTGTAACTGTAATGGATCATTCGCCTAATGTGTTAATTACTCCAACAAATTTTATTTCCTTTTTTCAAGGAGTGGATGATTACGGTACAAGGTGGTTAATTGCTTCGTCCATTCGGGTGCTTCGTTTTATCGCCTTTATGATTGCTTTATTTTTGCCTGCGAGTTATGTTGCGTTTATCTCCTTTAATTTTGAGGTTATTCCTGTAGAACTGTATTTATCTATTGCAGAATCGAGAACGCGCGTTCCTTTTTCTCCAGTTATGGAAGCATTACTCATGGAAATAACATTGGAAACGATGAGAGAAGGGGCTTTAAGGATACCTACTCCAATCGGTCAGACAGTTGGAGTTGTAGGTGGTATTGTTATTGGACAGGCGGCTGTTCAAGCGGGAATTGTAAGCAACATTATGATTATTGTTGTTGCTGTTACCGCCATCTCTTCTTTTGTTATACCTAACTATGATATGGGAGCGGCAGTAAGACTTTTACGCTTTCCATTGATGCTAGCAGCTGCCTTATTTGGAATTGTTGGAATTGTTATCGGGTGGATGACTTTAATTGGACATCTATGCAGTCTTAAATCGCTAGGTACTTCTTACGGAACCCCATTAGCACCGTTTCGCTTTGCAGATATGAAAGATGCTTTTGTGCGCTTTCCTTTATGGACAATAAGAAGGCGCCCTAAGGGGAATGGAACCATTCAATCTATTCGACAAGGAAAGAATCATAATAAAAGGTGAAATTATGGAAAAGTATGCCAATAATAAACTCACTCTTATGCAGTATATTATTTTAATCAATGGGGTGCAGGTGGGCACAGGCGTTTTATCGCTTCCACGTGTGGTTGCAGAAAAAGCTGGAACGGACGGATGGATAGCTATATTGATTGGTTGGATATTCTCCACAATATCAGGAATATTTATAGTGAAAATTGCTGCAAGATATCCTGGAGACACGATTTATGACATTCTTATACGATTGTTTGGAAAAATAGTAGGGAAAGCTTTCGTTATTATTTACATGATGTACTTCGCTTTTTATTCTTGTATCGTTCTTGTAAACGCTATGCTTTACCTTAAGGGATGGCTTCTCCCGAAAACACCTGACTATATCGTTATCTTTTTATTTTCGATTCCTACCTATTTTGTTGCACGTAACGGTCTTAGCATTCTAGGACGATACTCCGAACTTTTTTTTATATGGCGCTTTGGATTCCAATATTTTTTTTAATCCCTCTTAAAGGGCACGGAAGTTGGATGCCCTTCTTTCCGATCTTAAAAGAAGGGTTGAAACCTATTTTAACGGCTGTACCAAGCACTGTTTTTGCCTATTTAGGCTTTGATATTGCTTTCTTTTTATACCCATTTTTACAAAAAAAACAGTATGCAGTCCATGGAATGGTTATAGCAAACACCTTAACGATGTTATTTTATTTATTTGCTACTATTGTTTGCTTTGCCTATTTCAGCCCTGATAGCATTACGCAATATAATCAACCGGTACTAAATTTACTGAAAGTAATTGAATTTCGTTTTTTAGAACGTTTTGACATGATTTTGTTGGCTGTTTACTTAACCGTTGTTTCCACATCATGGATTCCTGCCTTATACTGTTCTGTATTTTGTTCAAGCCAATTACTTGGAAAACAAGATCACAGCTCTCATGTAGTTGTTCTCTTATTGCTTATTATCGGATTCATATTTTGGACTCATCCTAGTCGGAATGAAGCCGAAATTTGGCAACAGGTATTATCCAATGCTGGATTAGGATTAACCTATATATCACCTATTATTTTATGGCTATATTGCTGTCTATATGAGAAGTTTCGCAAGGGGAGGATACATTGATATTGAATAGAAAAGTACTATGTTTAATGTTGTTATCGGTGTTCATGATGACTGGATGATTTGATCAAACAAATGTTGAAGATGTTTCCCTTACTCTTATTCTCGGTATCGATTTAGATCGTAATGATAATTTATTAGTGTATATATCAAGTCCTGTTTTCAATAAAGAAGCAAAAATAAAGGAAGAAACTGCTGGTGTGAAATCTGCTACGGTTCGAAAATCTAGAGACCAATTTGATGCTACTGTTATGGCGCTTACCGCGGGAAGTAAAACACAGATTTTTTTAATTGGAAAAAGGCTACTGAAACAAAAAAACTGGGAAAAGTACCTCGATCCATTTTACCGAGATCCCAAAAATACAGTTACCGCAAGGGTTATCGCTGTAGATGGACCTGTTTCGGATGTCATCTTCCATAGCCCAAAAGATAAACCGCGGCTTCCTATATATTTAACGAAACTAGTTGATACCGCAGCTTTAAGAAACATCACAGTAAAAACAACGCTTCAAGAATTACATGAGCAAAGAGTAGACAAAGGGGTAACAGCAAATATTACTGAGATGAAAAAAAAGAATAAAATATGGGTGACAGGTACAGCGTTATTAGATGAAAAGGGAAGGTATAAATTAACGCTAAAACCTGATGAAAACAAACTATTACGCATTTTGCAACAAAGAACTACAGGTGAATTTTCATTTACAATGCCAATTAAAATAAAGGCGGATAGCCAAGATAAAGATTGGATAGGTTTTACTGCCTATAATGTTGAAGTAAAGACAAAGACAAGATATGATGAGCATTTTATATTTAATGTAGATGTAAAGATGAGAATTGGTATTACAGAACGACTTTTTTCCTTTAATACAAGAAAGGACGCAACAAAATTACAAAAGGCAATTGAAACCAAGCTTGAAGCTGATTTCAAGCAATTAATACAAAAAATACAAACCGCCAAAATTGATCCTATTGGGCTTGGAGAATATGCAAGAACTTACACATATCCAGAATGGAAAAAAGTCCAAAATAAATGGAATAATGAATTAGCAAAGGGTGATGTAAACGTCAAGGTTAACATTAAAATTGGCGGAATGGGAACGATTAAGTAACATGAATTCAACTGTGATTCGTACTAAGGTTGCAAGTACTGTCTACTTTAGAAGGAGAAATATCTTTAATAGGAGTACCGCCACATCGCTATCAACCTAAAATTTTATAGTATCCCCAGAACGCAATGTTGTGTTAGCTTGTAACAAAAACGCTCATTTTTTCGTTTTGGGGGTATTTGCATTTCTTAGCTTGATGGTGATGTGACGGTACCACAATCGTAATTTATATGAAAAGAACTCCTCAACAGATGAAGAGTTCTTTTTTATTTTCACATTCATTTTTCATCTTTCATTGATTAATAGACATTCCAACAAATACCTCTAAAAAGAACATAAATTCGTAAATGATCAGAACAAACTTTCAAAAGATCCTTACACAATCTATTACCATGCGTACTACTCAATAGGAAAAAATGCCTGCCACTCCCTGAGAAATGTCGAATCTGCAAAATTCATTCAACATTTCCAGGATAATGACAATGGATTATTTTTATAATTCTATTTTCTGGTCACCACGTTTCTCTAGGTTTTTAGCAGTTTTACTTTGGGCAACATCTTTTTGGTCTTTAAAGGTTCCCATGAGAAAATCATAGGCTGGATTCGTAACACCATACCAGTAATTTTCATTTTTGAAGTGATGCCATAAATGAACTTTTTTCATCCATCGCCCCCATGGTGATATTGGTTGAAGGGGGCGATGCGCGATATAATGCTTCCACTCATAAAATAATAAAAAGAGCATAATACCTGCAATAAATGCGTTTGTCATGACAAAGCTGGATGAAAGAAAATAAAAAATCGCTCCTGAAATTGCAATGTTTGGCACACTATACCATAAGGGTAAAAATAATAAATGTAATTCATTCGGATTTGTATGATGGTCATAATGTAGGCGCTTAAGCGTTTTTAATAAAAATGCATTCTTTGGTGGCTTTAGATGAAAAATAAACCTGTGAGTAGCGTACTCAGCTAAGGAATACATAATCATTCCAAAAATAAAAGCACCCCAAATTCCGATAGAGGTTAAATGTAAAATCATAAATCCAAAGCTAGTGAGGAAAAGACAGCTCATAATCAAAATATCAGGATAGGAAAAATATTCTTTAAAATATTTTAGTTTCATTTATCACGCCTCCAGCTTTCTTTATTTTTTTCTATCTTTCCAAAGAGCCAAGCTTTTCTCCAATGTTGTCTTACACAATCTTTCTGCTTCAATCGCATCTCCCTTTAATGCAGCTTTTAATAAATCGTGATAATAGTTGAAGGATAACTCACGATGATCTTTTACAGAAAAATACCTTTTTGCCATATCTATATAAATGGAATCAAAGCTATTTAAAATGAGTAGAAAGATTGGATTGGCAGCAAGCCCAGCACACCTTTTTTGCAAATCCCAATCAAATGCTGCATAGCTTTCTGCACTATTTTCAAGTTGCTCAAGATTAGCAAGGAGAGCAACCACTTTAGGTTGATTAAACGTAACAGCATTACGAATATAAGTCGGAGTCAACGAACTTCTAAATTCTAATAAATACATAATAAATTCATCTGTAATGGTATGATGATTCTCAACAATATTAATAAGTGTCGTTAGATTACCATTGCTCCAATAATCATTAATGATCGATGGCATTCCTTTTCTCCCTGTTATCCATCCACTTCTTCCTAAACGTTGAAGCGCCTCACGAATAGTTGGGCGACCAACACCAAATTCTTTCGCAAGCTCTCTTTCCGGCGGTAAAGTGCTTCCTATAGAATAAACACCGGCCAATATGGATTTAATTAATTCGTTCACAATTTTATCTGAGGTGCGTTCCTTTTCTTTCAAGTCATCGTCTCCTTTATTTTATGGTAATACATGTTCAAGACATTGGTAATACCAAAATTATATAATGAATTTGAATTTTCTGTCAATGATAAAGGAGTGAATTTTTATAATTAGGATTGTCGAACTTTCTATATATTTCTATGAAAAGAATAGTTTATTTTCATTGCTTTCGCGCTCAATTTCTTTAATTTTAAGAAAATTTATTTATCAATCCGCTATTTTAGAAAAAGGAAAAAACCATCACTATAGAACCAGGAGAAGATCCATTTTATTTATGATTAATGACAATGACAAGATAGAAAATTATGAACTGGAAGGTGTAAAGTTCACCTTTGCTAAGATGACTGGAAGGAATATAAAGGGGATGAAAATGATTGTTCCTGCAAAAGGAAAGGACAATGCCTATCAAGTTGTAATTATTGAGGATGTTTTAAATAAAGCTGAATTAGAAAAGATTATACTTTCCATGCTAAATCAAAAAATAGGGTTCTTAAGATAAGTATCTTAAGAACCCTATTTTTTGAAAAGAACTTCTAAATTGGACTGAGGAAATTTAGGATTCCTAAAATAACTAAGATCTAATTAACCATAGAAGTATAAAATTCCCATTTTGGGCGTACTTCAGAATATTAGCTTGATAGCGATGGGGGAGCACCCCATCACCATCAAGCTAATACTTTCATATCCCTCTAAATTAAAATTTTCTTTCTCTACAGATAGCTATTCTGAGAAGCCGCTCATTTTTTCGTTTTGGGGGCATTTCTTTTTCTTAAGTTGATGGGCATGTATGGTGACTTCTATTAGACGATAGTGAATTAACAATTTCGGGGTTCAGTTCAACTTTATTCAAAATAAGATTTTTTTGCAGTAAAATCAATGTTAGTGGAAATTTTTTATCAAATTTTTTTCTAAATTAACATAAATACTTGCAATGTTTAAATTAGTACTATATAGTTCTAGTTATGACAAAGGTAAAATTAATGAATCAAAAACGTGTGATTGAAGTAGCTGCAACATTATTTTTAGAAAAAGGGTTTGCTTATACAAGTATGGATGAATTAGTACGTGTAAGCAAAGTTTCAAAGTCTAATGTGTATTATCACTTTTCTAATAAGGAAGTATTATTAGAAGGGGTCGTTGATTATTGGATTGAAATGTATCAATCTGCAATTGATGACGTACTTTCTCAGAACCAATTTTTAGTTGAAGATCGTATCCAACTGTTTTTAAAGCAATTATCACAAGGAGTTCAATCGAGAGAGTATAAGGGGAGCTGTCCATTTATTACTCTTTATATTCAAAGTCCTAAACAGGCCACGCAAATAAAAGAAAAAATAGGTCTTTTTTTTACAGGATTACAAAAGAAAGTTTCTCTATTACTTAAACAAGGGGTAGAGAATGGAGAATTCAGAAATACGATTCATATTGATGAGGTTGCATCACTGTTTATTACAAATCTTGAAGGAGCGTTATTTATTTCAGAAACATTGAAAGATGCAACTGTAATCACGAAAACAGCAGATCATTTTTTAAAATTGCTTCGATAAAAGAAGCATTTTTTTTACATCAAATTAGTACTGAGTAGTACTAAAAAGGGGGATTTTATATGAGAACAGTATTTTTAACTGGTGGAACAGGCTTTATTGGAAAGCAATTAGTAAAAGAATTAGCCAAAGAGGATGTTAAAATTCTTCTTTTAGTAAGGTCGAAAAGTAAAGCAATACGCATTTTTCAAGAAAGAGGCATCTTAAAAAAGGCAGTTATGCACTTTATTGAAGGTGATTTGACGAAAATAGATTTAGGTCTAAGTGCTGAAGATAAGGAGAGGGTATTGAAAACGGATGTGATTATTCACGCAGGAGGCCCCATGGATATTCAAGCGACAAGTAAAGAGGCAGCTTCCGTATTTTTAAATGGCGCCAAACATATTAGTGAATTAGCTAAAAGTATTCATCAATTGAAGGGCTTGCAACAATTTATTCATGTTGTAGGTTATATGAGCCCCTTTGATGATAAAAATAGCAAGATTGCAATTGATGTGTTTAAAGAAGGAAACAATTATTTGAAAATAAAAAATCCATATGAGAGAACAAAATTTTTAGCAGATCTTTATATCCGTCACCAGGCATCAGCAGTAGGTTATCCGCTTTCTGTAATTAATCCGCCAACTGTAGTCGGTAGTAGTAAAACAGGGAGTACAGAGCAGATAGCAGGATTAGGTTTGCTTGTGATGAGCATGCGAAGAGGGCTCATGCCAGTGATTCCTGGGGATAAGGGATATAGGTTACCACTTATTTCAAACGATGAGCTTGCGAAGTTTATTGTGCAGGTTTTCAGATTGGAACAACCGACTATTCAAACATATACACTTGTTGAAGACAAACAGCACGATCAGAACATTGCTGAATTATTAAGTATTATGTCGGAAAGTATGAATATGAGGGCACCAAAAATCTCTGTCCCAATGCCACTTATGAAAGCAATTATGAATAGTGGAGTAAGTAAAATAACAAAAATTCCTTCTGATGGACTGAATTTTATTACAAAACGAAAATTTTCAAATGTTTCAGCGAAAAAAATTATGGGAGGAGATTGGTTTAAGAAGAAGAGTGTAATGAAATTTTTCCCTGCCGTAGTAGCTGATCTGGATTATCGAATGATGTATCAAAATGGCCAGCATAATCATTTATTTAAACGAACATTATGCGATAACAATACCCTTTACCAATTACAAGGAGAGGGTAAACCGTTTATTTTATTACATGGTTTATTGAGTGATGGAGAGGATTTATTTCCTTTAGCACATGAGCTTCATGAAAAAACTGGTCAACCTGTATGGATCTTGGATCTTCCAGGTTTGGGACGTTCTCCTTTTAAACAAGAGAAAAATCTTCTAGGTATCTATTTGAATGTAGTGAAAAAGTTATTGGAGAAAGCTACTAATGGTGCACATCTAATTGGCCATTCATTCGGTGCGTTTATTCTTCTGGAAGCATTGGTACAAGAGTACATAGATAAGAAGTATGCAATCACTTTACTTCAGCCACCTGTTGCTAAAAAAAATGCTAAATCGCTAAATGTTCCTCAATTTATGAACAAATGGACATTAAAATTGGCAACTACTAATTTGATAGGGCGTTATTTATTAAGTAATGGTTTGTTTGAAAGTATGGAGAGCATCCCTGAACATTATATCGAAAAAATAAGTAACAGTTTTACTTCTCCTAGAATTTTAAATACTACGGTTCAGCTTAATAGTTTACTACTGAAAAACAATCAAGGTGATTTCAGTGAAGTAACAAAGTATAATCTTCACATTATTTGGGGGGATTATGACAGAGGCTATTCTGCTCCATCGCATCTTGGTAAGGTTGATTTTGTTCCATATGGCCATCATTTTCCTCTTAGCCACCCGAGTGAAACGGCAACATTAGTAATAAAAAATAGTAATACTAGCAGATGAGAGTGTGGGATAAATAAAAAGTGTGTAGTAAGATTGTTGTGTCTTTGAAATAAAATCGTACTGTTTGGGGTCCCATCCCATCACCATCAAGTTAAAATTTTATAATGCTCCAAAACGAAAAATTTGAGTCTTTTATAGCAATGAAGTTCATTTTATCGTTTTGGGGCAACCTGATCTGTTAGGTTGATGGACATGGAGTACTGCCAACAAGACGCGAATTTTGCACGCTAAGCAAAAAAAACAATAAGCTGTCCACATGGACAGCTTATTTACATAATTCTCGTTATTGGAAGTTGATTAAAATTAGTTTATTTGTCTTATAAGTTAAATCGAGAACAATTAGATCCCAAAATATTTCATTTCTTTTTGTATGTTATTTAAGGCAAATCTCTTTCGTTTTTTAAAGAAGTTCTTTGGTTCGTTTGAAGATAATCTCCAAAGAAGTCGTGTATCCTGAGATTGTTAGAGTAAGGGCTTGAACAAATTCCCAACCATCCTCAGCATGTTCGATAATAATACGCTTATAATCTTCTTTGGGTTGCCCTTTCCATCCATCAATTTCGACTTTCACAAATTTGTAATCATACATATTCTTCCACCCCTTTTTTCTTAATTGTACCATTTAGAAGAAGCGATGTATTGTACTTTTTTGACTGTATACTCTATACATATGCAGTTAACATAACGAATCATTATCGGTAGCAAGTTTTTCATAGAATCCTTATTTTTACCAAATTCTTTGTCTCTATGTCTATCTATCTCTTATACAAGATTTTATACATCATTGATATAGCGGGGATTCTAGGGATCTTCGCTATTCTTTTTTGCATAAAATCTTGTATAGAAAAGTAGTTAGACTAGTGTGTTTTACTTCGGTTCATTTCAAAATATAATTGAAAATTCATCTTTAAATTAAAAAAAGAAGGTGTTACCTTTATATATTAATAACTTCGAAATATTGTATAACAGAAAATTTTTATGCATTATGATTAGCATTGTTTATTGTGCTAACGAATCAGGATAGTGTGGCGACCGACTAAATAGTTGCTTATCCTCAATTATTAGAAGGGAAGTTCTATCATTTCGCGAATTGATTAGACATAGACGAGTGCTATAATTTTCTATATCTACATAAAGAGGTGACTACGCATGAATCAAAGACCGTCAGAAGAAGAATACGCCGGGGGCTCCGGCGAATATATCCGTTTGGTGCCGGACGGTAACATCATCGACATTCTGCTCGCCCAGGAAAAGCAAATGACCGAGCTCCTGGCATCGTTGACCGAAAGCCAGGCCGCATATCGGTATGCGGAAGGAAAATGGACGCTGAAAGAAGTCGTGGGCCACATTGCAGACGCGGAACGCGTCATGACCTACCGCCTGCTCCGGTTCGCAAGAGGGGACCAGACGTCTCTGACCGGTTTCGATCAGGAATTGTTCATGCCTCCTTTCGGAAGCTGGACAACCGCGCAATTGGCCGAAGACTACCGGGCCGTACGGCAATCAACGATCACATTGCTGCGCGGGCTACCGGCGGAGGCGTGGACCCGCAAGGGCACAGCCAACAACCTAAGCATTACGGCGCGCGCCCTCGCGTACGGAATCGCAGGACACGAACTTCATCACATGGGGGTCATCCGAAACCGGTACTTGAGTTAATCATCAGCTGAGACCTCTGGAATGGAACAAACACCTCTCATACAACCTTAGATACCGTTCTTATTGGGGTCCCGCCCCACAACCATCAACTTAAGGAGTTAGACTATTTTTGAAATTAAAAGCACGTTACTATTCTCTTATGTTAATGAGAAAGGGTGACGTGCTTTTTATGAATATGCACCAAAAACAAGAGTTATATCGATTTTTTTCATTTGGGGGTATTTGTTTTTCTTAGCTTGATAGTGATGGGGCACTACTCTATAATGGTCAAATTAAAATTAAAAACAGTTATAAAGACTCCATTCCTCCGAAATATTGTAACTATTAAGTTGTAAAAAGAACCGTAGTTTTTCACTTTTGAAAAAGCTATGGTCTTTTTAATTATAGCAAAGATATGATGCGAGGGAGGTTTTTATAAATCAAAAAAATTTGATTAATTAGTTGCATAAAGAACTAAACAGTGTATATACTATAAACATCAAAAAAAGTTGATGAAGGGAGAGTGAACTAAAGTGGCACAAGATTTTCAGCTCTATGAGAAAAAATTTAAAGCGTTGGCAGATCAAAAACGTTTAGAAATCATGTATGAGCTTTGTCAGCGAGGCCAGACGTGTGTATGTGATTTAACTGAAGTTTTTGAAATGACACAATCTAAGTTGTCCTATCATTTAAAGATTTTATTAGATGCAGGTTTAATTGTAAAAGAAACAAAAGGTACGTGGAGTTATTATGATTTAAATGATGCGGAAGTAAATAATTTATTATCAGAAGAATTGTGTTGTATCTTTAGAAAAACAGGCAAAGGTAGCTGCTGTTAAAATTTTAATTTATTAATCAAAAAAAATTGATTAATGATATATAAAGAGGAGGAATAAGGTATGAGATATGTTCACGTTGGTATAAACGTTACGAATTTAGAGAAGTCTATTGAATTTTATGAAAAGGTATTTGGTGTTTCACCAGTTAAGGTGAAAACGGATTATGCAAAATTTTTATTAGAGACGCCAGGGCTTAATTTTACGCTGAACGTACGAGATGAGGTGAAGGGAAATCAGGTAAATCACTTTGGTTTCCAAGTGGATACAGCTGAAGAAATCACATTACATAAAGAAAGATTAGAAAAAGAAGGTTTCTTTGCGCGTGATGAGATGGATACAACTTGTTGCTATGCGGTTCAAGATAAGTTTTGGCTAACAGACCCTGATGGAAATGAGTGGGAATTCTTTTATACGAAAGCAGATAGTGATGTTCACAAAATAGAAGAGTCATCTTGTTGCACGACTTCAAATGAGGTAGCTAAAAATTCTTGTTGTTAGTAGGAGATGGAAAATAAAATGAAACGTTTATCTTTTCTAGACCGATATTTAACACTATGGATTTTTCTAGCGATGGCTGTTGGGATTGGTTTAGGGTTTGTGTTTCCTAGTGTAGTAGACGGACTGAATACATTACAAGTTGGAACGACGTCTATTCCACTTGCTGTTGGTTTAATTGTAATGATGTATCCACCATTAGCGAAAGTTCGCTATGAGGAAATGGGCCGAGTATTTAAAGATGTTAAAGTGTTAGTTCTATCTTTAGTACAAAACTGGATTATTGGTCCGGTACTTATGTTTGTTTTAGCAATTATTTTTCTTCCTGATAAACCAGAATACATGGTTGGTCTCATTATGATTGGGTTAGCACGTTGTATTGCAATGGTCATTGTTTGGAACGATCTTGCCGATGGAGATAAAGAGTATGCGGCAGGTTTAGTTGCTTTTAATTCGGTATTTCAAATGTTATTCTTCTCAGTTTATGCATACGTGTTTGTAACCGTAATTCCAGAATGGTTAGGAATTGAAGGTGCTATTGTCGATATTACAATGATTGAAGTAGCAAAATCGGTATTTATCTATTTGGGAATTCCTTTTATAGCAGGTATGTTGACACGCTTTGTACTAGTTAAGCTAAAAGGAAGACAGTGGTATGAAAAGGTATTTATACCTAAGATTAGTCCACTTACACTACTCGCATTACTATTTACAATCATCGTTATGTTCTCTTTAAAAGGGGAAATGATTGTTAGCGTACCACTAGATGTAGTAAGAATAGCAATTCCATTACTCATTTATTTTATTGTAATGTTTTTTGTTTCTTTCTTTATGGGAAGAAAAATTGGTGCAAATTATCCAGTGACTACAACATTAGCATTTACAGCAGGTAGTAATAACTTTGAATTAGCGATTGCTGTAGCAGTTGGTGTGTTTGGTATTCATTCGGGCGCAGCATTCGCAGCTGTTATCGGTCCTTTAGTTGAAGTACCTGTAATGATTGCACTTGTAAACGTTGCTTTTTGGTTTAAGCGTAAATATTTTAATGACCAACCAGTCTAAATTAAAAAATAAAGGTGGAAAATACCATGGAAAACAAAAAGACAATCTATTTCTTATGTACAGGAAATTCATGCCGAAGCCAAATGGCAGAAGCATGGGGAAAGAAATATTTAGGAGATAAGTGGAATGTGTATTCTGCAGGAATCGAAGCACATGGAGTAAATCCAAACGCAATTAAAGCAATGAATGAAGTAAATATAGACATAACAAATCAAACATCAGATATAATTGATGCAAACATTTTAAATAGTGCTGATTTAGTCGTTACGCTTTGTAGTCATGCAGATGCTGTATGCCCATCTACTCCGCCGCATGTGAATCGTGTTCACTGGGGATTTGATGATCCAGCAGGAAAAGAATGGTCTGAATTTCAACGTGTTCGCGATGAAATTGGAGAACGTATAAAGCGATTTTCTGAAACAGGGGAGTAAATAAAGAAAAGAGTCAATCTTCTATTGTGTTGGAGATTGGCTCTTTTCTTTATTATATATTTCATTAGTTTAAAACAACTATTAAAAAGAATATAGAATATTCTGTCATGGTGGTAAAGTTAGAATAAAGTGGTTTCATAAAGGTGGTTTAACTTATGATTTCTGAATTAAGCAAGAATGATTTTTATAAATGTAGTAGTTTAATAAATGAACAAGGCCAAGTAGAAGTCAAAGCTGTAATTGCAGGGATGAATCCTGGTCGTATATTTGTAGATAACATATCTTCTCCTAATTCGGGTCTTATTTGGTTAGGCAATAATGATGGCTTCTTTTTTATAGGAAGTGCAGAAAATGAAAAGTTTAATAATGAAATTAATAGTTTTATTGATAATGTGATAGAGCCTGAGGCGAGAAAGGTTGGACTAAATTGTTTTGAAGCAATTGGTAATCATTCAAAGTGGAACAAAACAATTGAAAGAATATTTCAGCACCGTAACTTAAAGAGTTGGAATCAAAGAGTTGGAATCAAAGAGTGTATACGCAAAAAAAAGAAGATTATGAAGATCATTATGGACCTAAAATTGAAGAAGGATATACAGTGCTAAAAATGAGTAAAGCTCTCTATGAAAATAAAGGAAACATATTGAAGAATATTGAATTTTTACAATCAAAAATTTTAGAGTTTTGGTCTTCACCGGATCGTTTTTTCAATGAGGGAATCGGTTATTGCATTGTCTATGATTATCTAATTGTGAGTGTTTGTTTTTCAGGGTTTGTATTTGAAAATATACACTGCATAGATATTGAAACAATAGAAGGGCACCAAGGGAAAAAATTAGCTCAAAAGATAGCTCATAGTTTTGTGAAAGATTGTTTAGAGAATAACATTACTCCATATTGGGACTGTATGGAATTGAACAAGCCTTCTGTCGCAGTTGTGGAAAATGTAGGGTTTACAAATGTATGTAACTATGTAGGATATTATTTTCTATTTGATGAATAATTTGTTGATGCGATGAAACGATAGGCATGAGTTAGTTCTATAAGTTTATGAGCCGCAAATGCGGCTTTTTTATTTGTGTCGTAATTAGTTTTAGGATTCTTTTTTGAAAAACTGAATGATTTTTTTAGAATTATCCTCACGTAGATCATAACCTTCGCCGTGCGTTTCATCGCTCGCTTTTGCTATTACGATGTCACCATCAGACTCTATCCAAACAAAGAATTCTTGTATAGAATTATCTTGATAAGTAACCTTCATTTTTGAATGTATATAGTTTTTGGCCTCTTGATCTAGAAGGAGTGTTTTTTTCTCTGCGCTTTCCATACTTGTAAAAATTTTTTTCATATTTTCTTTATTTACTACTGGATTACTACTTTTTGAATTCACAGGACTAATCTCAAGTTTTCTCACTTCTTTTTGTTCAAACATAACGTTTTCATATACAATTTCTTTTTCTTTCACTGCTGTGGATGCTTCTTTATTGGAAGCTTTCGTTTCATTTGAATTACTTGTACATCCAATTAATAAGGTGATACTTAATGCTCCAATTATACCGAATGTTAAGGTCTTCAATAATATGCCTCCCATCTACTATTTTCTATAATTCTATTTCCTATTTGAAATATCCTAGCTATGCTTAATTAAGTGAAATAAATTTTGCTATGGGGAATAGGATGAATTGCTTGTACCCTAATTTTTTGTATGGAAGGAGAGAACGGGGTGAAACACATAATTAGGAATGTATTAATAAATTATTTTAAAGAAATCGACTCATTAGTACTCGAAGAAGAATTACATAATAATAGTTGGAATACAGATTTACACTATAAAATTAAGGTGAATGGAAAGCGATATTCCGCAAGGTTTATAAATAGCAAACGAACAATCAATCCAGCTTTTGGAACGTTATCGAATGAACAATTGAAAGAGCAAGTACGCTTTACATATTATTTACGTGAGCATGGAATTCCTTTTATGAAAATTAACAAGAATAGGTCAGGGGATTCATTTACAGTAGTCACTTGGAATGATGAACAGTACCGATTTGTATTGGCAAATTGGATTGAAGGAGAGCATCTTACACACGGCACAGAATCTATTGCAGAATCGTTTGGAAAGACGGCAAGAAAGATTCATGATATTTCTAGTACATTTCAAAGCTCGATTTTTCAAAAGAAATCTCATTTGGATGGGTATGCCCAGTTTAAAAGTATGTTAGAAAGTAAGGCAAGCGCATGTAAAGACGTACGGGAGTATATAAATCTAGCTAAATATCATATAGAGTGCGCATATACGAGTGAATTAGAGTTTATCGTACAAACAGACTTAAATCCTTTGAATGTTTTATGGGACTCAAATCAACAGGTAAAAGGAATTGTAGATTTTGAATCAATTGGATATGTAGATCGCATTGAAGGACTAGCCTTTTTAATAAAATGGTATTCTCGAACAGAAGGAATACAGTCACATGAAGTGTGTTCAAGTGTTACTAGTTCATTTTTAGAAGGATATAAGGCTCATAATATTTTAACACCAAATGATTATGAGAGACTTTCTTCATTGTTATGGTTATCCGGTAGTTTGAATTGGAATTTTGTAAAGAAAACGCTAAGTGTATTAGATGATGCGAGGCGGTTAGAGGAGCATTTGAAAGTTTATAGAGTAAGGGGAGAGAGGTTGTCTTCATTATTAATTTGTAGATAACCTTTCTTCTCCTTTGGGATTTATAAAACAAAACATATGAGGTGTTCTAAAAATGAAAATACAAATTGTATTGTTTGATGGTTTTGGAGAGCTTGTCTCCTTTGCACCTTTTGAAGTATTAAACAGAGCCATAGAAGAAGGAGCTCCGCTTACGGTTGAACTCGTATCAAGTGAACGAAAGCAAGAAGTTACTACTTCGTTTGGAGTTACAGTTAAAGTACATGATTTTTTACGGATGGATAATCGTCCAGATTTGTTAATTGTACCTGGTGGTGGCTGGAATCATAAAGCTGAACATGGGGCACGAAAACAAGCAGAGCTTGGTACTTTAACCAAAATGATTAGGGCGATGCACAATGAAGGAACGATTGTTGCTGGCGTTTGTACAGGAGGGATGCTACTAGCTGAATCCGGTATGTTGAATGATAAAAAGGCAACAATGCATCATTTGGCGCAGAGTGAAATTAATAAATATGGAGCAGAACTTCTTCCTTACAGAATTGTGGATCAGGGCGATATGATTACTGCAAGAGGGGTCACTTCAGGAGTTGATTTGGGACTTTGGATCACGGAAAGATTCGCAAATCCTAAAATTGCAGCTGCCGTTGAATATAGAATGGAATATGAGCGGCGAGGCGTTGTTTGGAAGTAATTTGACTTCTTTTTTATCCTATTTTAAATGGTAGTAAGACTCCCACCTCAAAATTCAGCGAATGGGAGGGAGGGCTGCCCGTAAAAGCCCAATGGATATGTACTAATAATCAGTGGGGATGACAAAACTCATACTGATTAAAGTTTCATTTTATAACTTTTTACTTTATTAATAGTAGATTTGTTAGAAAGGATAATCATTAATTGATATAATGAATGGATGTGAAGCAGGAAATAGATAGAAAGATACTGCTAGTAATTTATACTTAAAATGTTGGGAGATTGAACAGAGTTATGGGGACAGAAAAAGAAATTAGTTCCGCTAAATTAATATGGAAGATGACGCGCCCGCATACATTAACGGCGACGTTTTCTCCTGTAATTTTAGGGACGGTGGCATCACTTTATGTTGCCGAAATTGATTGGCTTTTATTTATTGCGATGATGGTTGCATGTTTAGCATTGCAAATCGCAACGAACTTATTTAATGAGTACTATGATTTCAAACGTGGATTAGATACAGCTGATTCTGTTGGAATTGGTGGTGGAATTGTTCGTCATGGATTGAAACCAAAAAATGTTTTAACAGTTGCGCTTTTATTGTATGTAGTAGCAGCATTAATTGGCATTTATATTTGTATGAATAGTAGCTGGTGGTTAGTCGTCATCGGTTTAATTGGAATGGCGGTTGGCTATTTATATACAGGTGGTCCATTACCTATTGCGTACACTCCGTTTGGAGAATTAGTTTCTGGGTTATTAATGGGGACATGCTTTGTACTCATTGCTTTCTTTATTCAAACGAATACTGTAACAGTTGAAAGTATATTGATTTCCATTCCAATTGGAATTTTAGTCGGTGCAATCAACATGTCCAATAACATCCGAGATATCGAAGAAGATATTAAAGGTGGAAGAAAGACATTAGTAATCCTCCTTGGGAGAGAAAAAGCAATAGTAACACTAGCGGTAGCCTTTTTCATTGCTTATTTATGGATCGCTATAATTGTATTGATGGGTTATATAAGCCCTTGGGCATTAGTGATGTTCTTAGGCTTGAGAAAGCCAATTTCTGCAATTCAAAGTTTCCAAAAAGGAGCAAAAGATCCCGGTTATATGCGCATCGCCATGAAATCAACAGCGATGACAAATACGATTTTTGGCTTCTTATTATCAGCAGGATTATTAATTAGTTATCTGTTTTAGATAAAAAATCTTGTTAATTAACTTAACCCCAATTTCTCAATTTTTATATAGAGAGAGATTGGGGTTTTTATTTTGACTTTGTTTCATGTTGAAAACAGTTTCATTCGAAATGCAAATACCAATAAATTGCAACTTCATCACTTGTCTTATCCAAACCTGTATAAACAAGAAAATCAAACCCACCAATTACAAATCCACATTTTTCATAAAATTTACATGCTGCGACATTATTATTTTGCGTTTCAAGCATGATACCTGGCATATTGCCTTCTTTTGTCCACTTCTTTGCTTGAGCAACTAATCTTTTACCAACCCCGAGTGTACGATATTTTTTATCCACCGTTATATCTTCTATGTAAGCATAGTTATTCCAATTCTTTTTCAATACTATGAATCCAATGATTTGGTTATGTAACAGTGCTATGTAAATTATTTGATGGGGCTTATTTATATATTCATTGTACGCCAGTTCTTCATGATCATTTTGTAAATAACTTTTTTCATAACTCGGAACGTCTTCTACTGTATATTCTATGCGTCTATTTACTTTTGAAAGAGAAAGCATTAACCGAGCATTCACTATAAAACTGTCATCAATCTCCGGAAAATTATCTAAATCATTTGTTTCTAACTCTCTAATTAAAAGGTTCATCGTGATACCTCCAAATTATATTATTTCTTCTGGTTCTTTATGTAATTCAAATTCATTCCAATTACAAAATTATAATAGAATTTCATTAGTAAGGCTATCATTACAAGTTCTTCCTGAAATCATTAAATTTTATAAAGAGAAAGGGTATGAATTTAGGGTATACAATGATGAGGGGCATTTTCGTTTTAACTTTCAGAAAAATCAACATCTATAGTATAAGCTTATTTCTTTTAAAAGTGTTTTTATTACTAAATCAATAACTAAGACAAAAGTCGATTTACTATTTTATAAAGAAATCGGCCCTTTCGTTTATGTATTACGTTACAAGAGATTTCTTATTTTCTCCGGAATGTTTTTTAGAAATCTGTGCAACAGAGCCTTTTTAGTAGGAGTAACTTGTTGAGGATAATTGAAAAATACTATATTAAAATTACACTATAATATTAAAGAATTCCTGACTACAATTCCTATAAATTCTTCTCAATAATTGAAAATAAAATCAATCCAGATTATTATATTGTTATTGTAATTATAAATGTAATTACATTTTATTGAAGGAGGATACATAGATGAAAAACTCAAAAGGCTCTATTGAATCAGAGATAAGCAAAGCAATTACTCATTGGGAAAAGGACTACCTAGGACGCGGGTCTATATCCGTTAAGACAGATATATTACGGGATATGATTATCGTAAATTTACAAGGTATTTTAACGCCAGCTGAATATACTGTTTGCGAAACAAAAGAAGGTATGCTAACTATAAAGAAAAATCGTTCGGAGCTAGTTGAATCTGGAATTGAAGATCTTAAAGAGATTATACTGGAATTAACTGGAGAAAAAGTGAAGAGTTTTCATACAGATATAAGCTCCCGTACAGGTGAACGAGTAATGATTTTTAAATTGTTTCATAATCTTGAGGAAAAGTTTTAAAAATTAAAACCACCGTAGTGTTAGTGGGAGATAATTAAGAAACCTAAAAGTTTTGCACTTTATTTATATTTATTAACATGATAATAATTAAAAACTTGAAATTATTTACGTATAATGAATTTTGATTGAAATAACGCTTGAAAAAATGGATAAATAAATTGACAACCTGCTTAATATAGTTTATCTTATAATTGTTTTAAAAAATTAATAGATGCTTATTTTAACTGTTTGCTATAATTAAGGCTTTAGCATTTTTTTAATATGTAATATTGACTAAATGAAAAAGTTTCTTAATTGAAAGATAGCGCATAACATAAATTGATATATTGATTGCATAATCTAGGAGATCAGAGATATACTGTTATTTTTAATAGGAGTAATACATACATTACTATCCTCTATAAAATGGGAGCTCTTCAAAAAACTTTATTGAAGTTAGTTGAAGTGAAACCGACAATCTCCATAATTCAATGATGATATAAAATCATTGAATTATGGAAGTTGTCGGTTTTTTTTATGGAAAAAACGATGTACTAAAAAGAGTGAATAAAAATTGAAATTAAAAAACTATCGTAATTAAAAGGATTTTTTATAGGTTATTTTCGTTTGGAAGGGAGTATTTTACATGTTAATTTCGCTAAGTTCATCAACACTGTTAACTTTATTTTTTATGGCACTTAGTGCTTCTTGGCTAAGTGGATTATTGTTTTTAAATGCAAGGATACCTTTACGTTTTGTTCATATCCATATTGGTATCGCTGCTGTGCCTTCATTGGTTTCTTTACTCGCACTTGTTAATAACAATGGAGATAGAGCTGTGGGGCCTTGGCATCTAGATACTTTAGCTTGGTTAATGGCTTTCTTTGTTCTTACAATTGGTTTAATCATTCAGCGTTTTTCTGTACGTTACTTAATGGGAGATCGCTCATATCGAAAATACTTTGCACTTTTTACATTTACTACAGGTGTATCTTCGGTTGCATGGGTAAGTGATGATCTTCGCTTCATGATTATTTGTTGGGGCGCAACTCTTATAGGATTGGTTCTACTCATAGGGCTAAATAAAGGGTGGAAAGTAGTTAGTGAAGCAACTAAAATCTCTGGCTATTTATTTACAATAAGTTGGATTGCTTTGCTATCAGCTATCATTTGGCTGTTTCAAATAACTGGACAGTGGCAGTTAACATCAGTTTTAGCGAATGAAAATGTAGTGCAACATGGAACATTGGAAAGAACAGCAATCAATTTATTAATTATATTGGCTGTGATGATTCCAGCAGCACAATGGCCTTTTCAAAGGTGGTTAATTGAGTCTGCTGTTGCTCCAACTCCTGTTTCTGCTATTATGCATGCGGGTTTAGTAAATGCTGGCGGTATCATGTTAACTAGATTTTCACCTCTTTTTCATGATGATATTGCACAAATCATTTTACTAATTTTCTCTAGTATTTCTGTCTTAATAGGTACAGGAATTAGTTTAGTCCAAGTTGATTATAAACGTCAGCTAGTAGGTTCAACTATTGCGCAAATGGGATTTATGCTTATTCAATGTGCATTAGGCGCCTATTTAGCGGCTGTTATTCATTTAATTTTACATGGTTTGTTTAAAGCTACACTGTTTTTACAAGCTGGTTCTTCAGTAGAACGTTTTGGGGTAGTGAAGCAGTCTAATGAAAAGATGTCCAATTTATGGATTATAGTCGGGCGTGTTTTAGGATTATTTATAGCAATTACTTTCTGGTTTATGACTTCTGGAGAGGGGTATCAACTAGTTAGTGCGTTAATATTAGGGTGGTCACTATACTTTTCATGGAAACAGCTTGTTGTTTTTGGAGAGGGAAGAATGGGACGAATTGCTGGCTTAATTGTTTTGATTGGATTCTCTCTCATTTACTTTACTGTTCATAATTCTCTTTATAAATGGTTGCATACTGATATTTATCAAAGTGTTCAATCTTCAGCTTCAGCCGTTATCTTTGTTATATGTATTTTACTATTTAGTAGTGTTATTAGTACTTTCGTTACTCGTCATCAATCTTCTACTTTATTCGCTGTACTTTATCTTTGGTTAGTTCGAGTAGGTGAGGCGAGACGAAAGTCAGTAGAAAGTCACCCAAGCTATCTGAAACATTATGTATCAAAGGGAGGTAATTCGTGATGAGCATACCATCAATATTAAAGAAAGATACAAACATTGATATGCAAGAAAATACTATAAATGATTTAGTTGCATCTGCTAGCCGAGTGATTGCACCACTTTGGCCTATCTCTACGTTTGCAGCTCACCACCCTTGGATGGGACTTGAAAAGCAATCATTTGAACAAGTCGCGAATTGGTTAAAAGAAGGTCGTAATGTGGATATTTATCCTAGTGCCTCCATGATTCATTCGGCAAAAGCGAAAGGTGAGATTGAGGAATCTTTTTTACAAATGAGTTTGTCTCGTTGGCTGGATTCACAATCTTTTCATATCCCGCGAGAGAAAGCAGAGCGATTTTGCCAAGCCGCTTTAAAGTTAGAAAAATTACCTTCTAGTCTATTATCATCGCCAGAAGTAAATAAATTGGCAGAAGAAATGAGTTATATAAATACAGCAAGTATGAAAGCCTCTGTTATGCAGCCAATAAGTTCGCTTATAGAGAATCAAAATAGTGAAAACCTATCTGATGTTCTTAATTATCATATCATTAAATGGTGTAAATTATATCTTGATGACTCCGGATCAAGTTGGACGATGCCAAATCGAGAGAAAGGTTTTTATCGTGCATGGCACCACCTTATTAAATTTGATCCAGCGCTCAGTAAAAATGAGCGTAAAGTTGTAAAAGATTGGCCACAAGATGCCGAAGTAGCTTTAGCGAGAGCATTATCTGAACTAGGAATTTCTGAATCTAATATACAAGCTTACCTTGAAGGGCACTTACTTTCTTTGCCTGGGTGGGCAGGAATGATACGATGGCGCTCACAACAATCAATTCAGGAACAGGAACTTCTCATAGAATATTTAGCAGTTCGAATTTCTATGGAGCTGGCTATTGCAAAACCTTATTTACCTTTAAAAAATCAAAAGGTTGAGAAAAAAGTTTCGATCGTCCCACTTATAGCTTCTTGGATCTATTGGGGGAATATTTCAATAGAGGAATGGTTACAAATGTCTGCTGCTGAACAAAGTGAATTATTAGTATTCGCTTATCGTTTTGATGAAAATATTCGCAGGAAACTTTGGCTCGAAGCTTGGGAACAGACGCATGCAGAGCAATTAAGGGAGAAGATTGCTTCTAAACAATGTGCAACTAATGATAAAAAGCGTGTATTAGCTCAATTAGCATTCTGTATTGATGTACGTTCAGAACCGTTTCGTCGCCACCTTGAAAAATTAGGTCCGTTTGAAACATTTGGAATAGCTGGTTTCTTTGGATTACCAATTGCAACTAGTGAACTAGGTAGTAATAACAACCATCCTTCTTTGCCAGTTATACTCAAACCGAAACATCAAATAAAAGAGCTCACAAATGAAAATGAACTTAAATCTTATGAGCAACGTAAGAGGATAGGTAGTTCGGTGCGTTATACATTTAAAACGATGAAACAGAACGTACTAACAAGTATGGCGCTACCTGAGTTAAGTGGTCCATTACTTGGTCTACAGATGGTGACAAGAAGCTTTGTCCCAAGAGGAGTTGGTGGTTTCATTCGTAACCTTCGTAAAACTATGTTACAAAAACCTGATACAACATTCTCGCTTAATCATGTTCGTGACACAAAAGGTGAGATACCTATCGGTTTTACGAAAGAAGAAAAAGTGAACTATGTGCGTCAAGCTTTAAAAATGGTGGGACTGACAGAAAAATTTGCTCCTTTAGTTGTAATGTGCGGACACAGTAGTCAAAGTACGAACAACCCTTATGCTGCAGCACTTGAGTGTGGTGCTTGTGGCGGAGCAGCAGGAGGATTCAATGCAAGAGTTTTTGCTACTTTATGCAATCTGCCAGAAGTGCGAGAGGCGTTGTTTGCTGAAGGTATTAAAATTCCTGAGGATACCATTTTTGCAGCAGCTGAACATAAAACAACAGTGGACGAATTGGAATGGATTTACGTCCCAGAACTTTCGGAAACTGCGCAAGAAGCATTTGATTGTATCGAGTCGATTATGCCAAATGTGAGCCAGCATGCAAATAGAGAGCGTTTAACGCAATTACCAAATTTTAAAACGAAAATAAAAAATGCGAGTAAAGAGGCACGTCGATTTGCAGAAGATTGGAGTGAAATACGTCCAGAATGGGGATTAGCTCGTAATGCATCTTTTATTATCGGGCAACGAAAATTAACTCAGGATTGTGACTTAGAAGGTAGGGCTTTCCTCCATAATTATGATTGGAAACAGGATGAAAGTGGCGATATATTAGCTAACATTATTGCAGGACCAGGAACAGTAGCTCAGTGGATAAATCTACAATATTACGCTTCAACTGTAGCTCCTCATTATTATGGTAGTGGAAACAAAACAACACAAACTGTAACGGCAGGTCTCGGTGTTATGCAGGGAAATGCAAGTGATTTGTTGCCAGGCTTACCTTGGCAATCCGTTATGCAGTCAGATAGTGAGACGTATCACTCACCACTTCGTTTACTAATTGTAATTCAAGCGCCTATTAAATATATAGAACGTTTGCTAAATAATGATTTCACATTTCGAGAAAAAGTTCAAAATGGATGGGTTAGACTTGCAAGTGTTGATCCAGAGGGACGCTGGAAAAACTGGTAACAATCATGTAATGCATAATCAACTATTGTTACTAGCTTAAAAGTTTCATAAATACAATAATGAAGAAGGAGTGCTCCATATGAATTCAAAGAATAAAAAAGTTTTATTGTTAACAGACATTGAAAACGGAATAGAGCCTATTATCCAACAAGTAACTAACAGTCAACAAGAAAACATATTGACTATACACAGCTACGATTCTGTAATTGTACATCCTTATGGAGATATAATGAGATCTGTTATTATTGCTATTTATCAAGAAAACGTTGAAGAAATTTTTGTTGTCGGAATAGAGGATAAAGAAGCTTCTTCAGTTAATCTACAAACTCAACATGATTTCATAAAAGATAATATAGAATTAGACTATCTCTTTAAAAATTGCATGCCTGAATTTTCAAGTGGTAGCCTGAATGCATGGCTAAGTGGACAAGAAAATGTTAGTGAAAATATTAAGAAGAGTATAGGTATGATTCGTCATCATCCGTTAGTACCTTCTGATATTAAAGTTCATGGTTACATGATTGATAGAACAGGTGGAAAAGAAACGGTTGCAAAAGTTTCTGCTAATAAAGTAGTTGAATACATTAACTAATCTATTAGGGACAAATAAATTCTTAGGTATAAATTACTGTTATATAATAAAATTTAATATGTTTTAAGAATCAGAAAGGATAGCCATGCAAAATAAAATTATCGTTATGTTTCAAAAAGATTTTCGCTTATATGATAACCCAGCTTTATTTGAAGCTGCTCAGTCCGGTGAGGTTGTTCCGGTATATGTACATGACGAAACTTTTTCAATGGGAAGTGCGTCAAAGTGGTGGTTACACCATGCAATAATAGATGTAAAGAAGCAACTTGAGACATTAGGCTCTACTTTAATAATTCGCAAAGGAAATACACAGGAAGAAATATTTTCTCTCATAGAACAGTTAGGTATAACGGCTGTATATTGGAATGTTTGTTATGATCCGGACAGATTACAATCTAATCAAAAAATGAAAATGATGTTAGAAGATAAAGGTATTATCTGTAAGGAATTTAATTCGCATTTATTATTAGAACCGTGGATTATTAAAAAGAAAGATAACACTGAATATAAGGTGTTTACGCCTTTTTACAATGCATTTCAAAAGCAGATAATACCTAAACCTATTAGTAAAGTGCAGAGTATAAAGTGGGGAAACTCTTTACCAGCAAGCTTATCTGTTTCAGAATTACACTTGCTGCCTACTATACCGTGGACATCTCATATTGAATCAATATGGGAGCCTACAGAAGAAGGGGCATACAAAACATGTAAGAAATTTTTCTCTAGCAAATTAGCCTCTTATAGTGAAGGAAGAGATTTTCCAAATCAAAATGCTCATTCGATGTTGGCACCTTATCTTTCATTTGGTCAAATATCAGTGAGGTTGATGTATCATTACTTAATAAATAAAAGTACCGAAAGACAATGTAGTCTTTTTGAAAAACAAGTGAATAGCTTTATACGTCAATTAATTTGGCGAGAGTTTTCTTATTATTTACTATATCATTATCCGTTTACAGTATATAAACCTCTTAATAAGAGCTTTGAACATTTTCCGTGGAATAATGAAGGTGAGTTATTAACAGTATGGCAGAAAGGTGAAACTGGTTATCCGTTTATTGATGCGGGAATGCGGGAACTGTGGCAAACAGGTTTTATGCATAATCGAGCAAGAATGGCTGTAGCTTCTTTTCTTGTAAAGCATTTATTAATCCCATGGCAAGAAGGAGCAAAATGGTTTATGGATACACTATTAGATGCTGATATTGCAAATAATACAATGGGGTGGCAATGGGTTGCTGGAAGTGGAGCGGATGCATCACCATACTTTCGTATTTTTAACCCGATTACACAAGGAGAAAAGTTTGATAAAAATGGGGAGTATATAAGAAGATGGGTGCCAGAATTAAGAGATATACCGAATAAATATATACATAAGCCGTGGGAAGCACCTGAGCATATTTTACAAAAGGCCAATATACAGCTTGGTCATACATATCCTTTGCCAGTTGTTGATCATAAGGCAGCGCGGGAGAGAGCACTTTGTGCATATAAAAGTATGAAAGAATTTATATAAAATACACGAGTCAATATGAATTTGATATGTAAAGGGTATAATGAAAAGTATAAGAATGTCTATTTGTGTATTAAAGTTGTATTCATTGAAAGAACATACGAATCATATAGAGTTTCTAAAACCTTCTAGTAAAAAAGGAGAATGTTTATGAAAAAATCTAGTATTATAGTGTTCTTACTAACATATGGTTTGTTTTATGTTTCTAGTGTTTTATTCCCTATTGATCGTACTTGGTATAATGCGTTAGAAAAGCCGTCTTGGACACCTCCTGGTATGACAATCGGAATGATATGGGCTGTATTATTTGGACTTATTGCATTATCAGTTGCAATTATTTACAACAACTATGGATTCAAGCCAAAAACATTTTGGTTTTTATTCTTTTTAAATTATATATTCAATCAAGCGTTCAGCTACTTTCAATTTAGCCAAAAGAATTTGTTTTTAGCAACAGTAGATTGTTTACTAGTCGCTATTACTACGTTACTTCTCATTATGTTTTCTTCCAATTTATCTAAAGTATCGGCATGGTTGCTAATCCCATATTTTTTATGGGCTGCATTTGCTACATATTTATCTTGGACAATTTATAGTATAAATTAAAGACTTAAATGAAAACTTGAGCATAATAAAAATGCTCGAGTTTTTATGTTTATCCCGCATTAACGGGCAGTAAGACCTCCACCTCAAAATTCAGCGAAAGCAAAGAAGTTAGGTGGGGATCGGGCTGCCCGTAAAAGCCCGATTGGTGAGGGCTGATAATCAGTGGGGGATGAATAAAACCCCCACTGATTAAATTTTCACTTTATTAATGATAATCTAAAGTATAGAATATACACATATTAGGGAGGTCATATATGTGAAGAAATGGATAAAAATTGTTCTGTACTCTGTATTAGGTATTTTAATTATCGGAAGTATTACTTTTTTGACTTGGTCTCAGTTTACTTATAAACCAACGAAAGAGGCTTTGTCTCTAGTAGATAATAAAAAAGATGAAGAGAATATAGTTTTTGGAGAGAAAGATGCTAAAATAGGAGTTATTTTTTATCAAGGAGCTAAAGTAGAAGCTGAAGCTTATAGTTATTTAGGAGAAGCTCTTGCAAAAGATGGGCATTTTGTAGTAATGCCTAAGTTACCATTAAATTTAGCGATACTTGGAATCAATGCAGTAGACAGTGTAATGGAACAGTATCCTGAAGTTCAGAAATGGTATGTTGCAGGGCATTCAATGGGCGGAGCTATGATTTCTAAATATGCTTTTCAGCATGAAGAAAAGGTAGACGGAATCATTTTCTTAGGTTCTTATCCCGCAGATGATTTCTCTACCAAATCGATTCCAATGTTATCTATTTATGGAGAAGTAGATGCTTTAGCAACTGTAGAAAAAATAGAGAACAATAAAAAGTTAATGTCAAAGAATACAACTATGCACATGATAAAAGGGGGGAATCATGCTAATTTCGGCATGTATGGCGAGCAAAAAGGTGATAATGCTAGCTTAATTACGTCAAAAGCACAACAAGATGAAACAGTTAAAGTAATGGAAGAATGGTTGTTAAAACAATGATAGACGGGAGAGGTAATAAAGAGCCAACTCATACGAGTGGGCTCTTTTATTTAACTTCTATCTCCAATTTCCCTCTTAGTTTCTCCGGAATGTCCTTTTCAGAAATAACGTCGTAAGAATAGACATACTTGCCTTTCACATGAACCTTTAAGTACGTTTTTCTTATAAAATCATTAGGAGTGTTTGTTCCTACTGTATATTCTATCTCATTCCCGGATTCATCAATACCTTTTAGTGAGTATATAGCTCTTCCTTTATGATGGTAATCTGGAACACCATACCCTTTCGCAACGGCATATACATGTTTTTCTTCAGCAAGTGGATTAAATCGGTCCAAATCCCCGCGTAATATGAACGGTAGTAAGTATATAAGGAGGCCTATTCCTAATATGCAAAGTAAAAATTTCTTCATGATTGTTTCTCCTTTTGTTAATTTACTTATTTTTAAGTATAGGAAAAAATTCTTATGAATATAGAGGGAAATTCCTTAATGTTTTCTTAATAAAGTTTAACCGTGTGAAAAAAGACTAACTTGAGCATTAAGCTTACGGAATGAATAACCAAATAACCTGTTTTCTTTATTTTTTGATGGTAGGTTATTTGGTTTTTTATTTTTCTTTTGATTTAATTACCGAAAAAAGTATCTTGTACTCCTTTTGTAACTTTTTCTATATAGAAATTTTCTATAAAATAAAGGGCTTGCCTTCCAAATAAATCGTTATTTGTAACACTTTTATCAAAGCAAAGTTCTCGTGACATCACTTTGATATTCAAAAACATTAATAACCTATTGTATGAAATTTTTCGAAAATTTAGGTTTAACATCTTTAAAATAGGTGTATTACATATTACATAACAACTAAATAAAAAAATAAAAATCTAAAGGAGGAAAAATACCATGCATAAGAATGAACGAAAACCGGTGGTTCATGAATTTGAAAATGAACAGGAAGTAGTTATGAAAGTAAAAGAGCTAGAATTGCAAGGGATTCGCCAAGATGATATTTACGTCTTAACACATGAAAAACATCTAACAAAAAAGATTGCGGATGATACAAACACAAATACGATTGGAGTAAAAGAACAAGGATTGGGCATAAGTATTATTAACTTTTTCTCCCAAAAAGGGGACGAACTCCGAAATCAAATGGAGGAAATAGGGTTGTCGAAGGAGGAAGTTAACTTATATGAAGAAAAACTAGATCAAGGGAGAATTTTACTCCTAGTAACAGCTGAAACACCAACGGCGAGTGATAGGCAGCCGCAAAACTATCATTCTCTCTAATAGATTGGCAACATCTGATAAATAGGTAAGGTAATTATTTTAGGTTGTAGCATTGAAAAAAATAAAAGTAGAGAAGGATGAGGAAAATGAAACATACGATATTTAAATATGCTGTGATTGGGATTACGACCGGAGTCATGGTCTCCCTATTAAAAAAAGAAAACCGGAAAGCTATACAAACAACAGGAAAAAGCGTAAAAGACAAACTACAAGAAGGAAACATAAAGGAAACATTAGAGAAGGTAACTGAGACAAGTAAAAAATTCTCTGTAACTGCAGCTAATGTTGCAAAACAAACATTACCACAACTGCTTACAGCCACACCGGTTGTCATTTCTACCATTAAAGATTTAACAGAAAACGAAAATAACAAAAAGAAAAAAGATGAAAAGGATTACGAAATAAATGAAAATAGTAAGGACATAGATGGAGAAAAAACGAAAAATGAAAAGAAATATATGAAAGAAGGGAAAGAAGAGAGTGCTTAGATTTAATTCTAAAAAGAGAAAGTGAGGAAAAAAGTATGAGATCTCTGTATGCGATTGATGTAGGAATTGGTTTTACCAAGCGGGCATATCGACAGGATGTAGATTCTGAGGTGACGATTAAGAGTGAAGCTTCCACACTAGCCCCTGTACCTAATCATGCTGAAAGTGAAGATTTAACAAAGGTAAGTTTTATAGACTTAGACTTTGCATACTACATGGGAAATGAAGCACATCAATCTGACGCATCATTTCTTCCTCCATTTGACGAAGAAATAGAAAATTATTATGAAAGCGAACGGTTTAAACAACAAATATTTGGTTGCATTGCAAAGGATTATAAAGAAAATGTCGTGTTACCTTTAGTTGTTACCGGGCTTCCCGTTACTTGTTTTGGTAGTCAGCATGAGCAATTACAACGTGCACTAAAAAAAGAAACTTCCGTGCAAATTGATGGGAAATTTATTAATATTACGGTGGAAAATGCTTTGATTCTTCAGCAACCAGTCGCTTTACATGCCTATTTCTTAAAAGAGGGAATCATTCAGGAACGAGATCGTATCTTAATTATTGATGGTGGATTTCGTACATTAGAAATGACAGATATGAAACAGAATGTCATTTTAAATCATTATGAGACAGAACTAGGATGTAGCAAGCCTTTGAAAAATATTAAGAATATCATGCAGAATCATGGGGGTGAAAGTAATCACTTGCATATTAACGACATGCCAAAAATATTAGAAAAAAGATATGAATGTCGAGAAGAAAATCCTCAGACAAAACAGGTTCATACTTTGATTCAAAAAGAGTTGGATGCACACTTCCAAGACGTCATGCGTGTATTACAAGAACAATTTAAGTTAGAACAGTACGATACTATTATTTGGACAGGAGGAATAGTAGATCTCCACAAAAAACGAATTGAAAAAATGCAAGGTGAAATTTCTTCTTTCCGTATGGTAGACGCTTCGAAAGAGGCTGCACTTCATGGATACTATATTATTGGAAGTCAAGTATTTGAGGACATCACCAATCAATCTGCATATGAATCTAAATTATAATAACGACCGAAATGGAGTTCGTTGAATGGACGTGCCAAATTATGTTGCTTCTTTTCCACATATAATAAATTCTTTATAAGAAAAGATAAAAAGTGCTTGTATAGAGGAAATGTTTAAAATTGAGAATAAAAATAGCTAATATATAGGGGGTCTTCCTTTTAACAGAATAAGACCTCCTATGCCATTTATTTTGTAATTTAGTTGATCAAAAAACTTTTCCTCCAAGACATGAATACCTACATACAAATTTCATATTACGGATATGATTCGATCAAACATAAAACTATTTAGAAAGGAAGAATAATATGGAATGCCTAAAAATGCCGAAATGGAGTTGGTATCATGTGAAAACTAGTGAGCTTGAAAATCTTTCTTCTATAATCCTTCGTGATGTAACATCTCATTTCTCTCAATTTGTAAAGAAAATAAGTTCTCCCTGTGAAAATGGATTATATGTTTATACGTTATCACCAAGTCAAACTTGTGTATATGGTTCGTTTTTATATGATCAAGATAAAAAGGACGCCAAAATTCAAAACTTTCTTCATTATTTCGTAGCTCATGGAATACTGATAACGGTCCAAGAAAAAGAGGAAGAGGATTTTCAAAAATTAATACATAATTCCTCTTTTAGTGTAAAAAATTGTAATAGTTCCGCTGAAGGATTATGTGCTATCTTATCAATGTTTATATCTCACTACTTACGAAAGGTTGACTATTTCGAAAACAATTTCAGAAATGTATTATGGGATTTTTATCATCATAATAACATAGCAGTTTTAGAAAAAATTTATCATATTCGTCATGAATTATTTATGAACACACACGTGTTTCGCTTAATACAAGAAGTGTTACAAGGCCTGAAAGAAGCTTGGTTAGAAAACCTAACAAACACCCTTTGTTATAAACAAACACACGTAAAATTAGAGCGTGGATTACAACTCGTTAAAGAGTACCAAGAAGAATTAGACACGATGATTCATTTACAAGAAGTTGTTTCTTCTCATCGTGGGAATGAAATTATGAAAGCTCTTACTGTATTAACTGCTGTGAGTACGCCTTTGACAGCCTTAGGAGCATTGTGGGGGATGAATTTTAAATACATGCCTGAACTAGAATGGAAATATAGCTATTTAATCGCTCTCTTATTTATTATTTTCACAACAGGATGTATGTATTTGTATATGCGAGTCAAAGGATGGACAGGTGATTTATTACGAGTAAAGAAAAAGAAATCTTTCTTTAAATCTAATTAATCCTGTTTATAAAAATATGATAGATATTAATCTAGATATATGGTTAGTAATATTTATTAATAGGTGGAGTGCCATATCCGCATCAAGTTAAATTTTTGATGTCTCCGCAATGATAAAAATGGTGAAAATTCATATGAAAAATTAGGGCTCTCCTACACGAAGGAGGGCTCTAATCTTTGTTTAAAAACTATATCATATACATGGGCAGACTCATCATCTGAAATTTGTCCGGATTCAATTTAGAATATAACAAAAGAGAACTTGCGTTAGAAAACAAGCTCTCTTTAAAAGAAATAACGTAATTGAGATACTTATATAGTAACAATTGTTTTCTTCAAATTCCATATGTCTTATGTTGAGAAATAAATTATAAGTGGCTTGATATAGTTAAAATGAATGATTGACATAATATTTTGACGATAATATAATGAATCTCGAATTCAAGATAAGTTGTAAAGGATTGGTAATTACAAGCGTGATTAACGATGAGAGCTTATCTTTAAAGTTATTTGTTATATTATCAAGGGATTTACAGTCAATCACTAAGCGTATTGAAGAGGATATAAAAAGTTATGGACTTAATCCAACTGAATTTGCAGTGCTTAAGCTACTATACAGTAAAGGCGATCAGCCTATACAAAAAATTGGAGACAAAATATTACTTGCAAGTAGTAGTATCACGTATGTAGTGGATAGGTGGGAAAAGAAGAGATGAAAACTATGTCCTAAAGACCGCCGTGTCACGTATGCATCAATTACTTCAGAAGGTATTGGATTGTTGGATACTATTTTTCCTCAGCATAAAGAGGGGATTCGGCAAATATTTGGTAGTTTGGACTATATTGAGAAAAAATGATAATTAAACAGTTGAAAAAGTTAGGATATTACGCACAGTAATTGTGAGTTTTTAGAGGTTATTTCTGTTTAGTAATATCCTAATTACATATAAATTAAATAAATAGGAGGAAAAATTAATAAGTGGTAGTAAATATATTGTAATACAAAATTAATAAATCATATAATTTCAAGTGGTATAGTGAGAAATGAGATTGTTATATTAATGTATACATATTATCCTTTTCATTATAAATCTTTCATAAAGCGGAGAGTGGGTATCAAGAATGGAATTACGTCATTTAGAGTATTTTATTCAAGTTTGTAATAATAATAGTTTTACTAAAGCTGCGGAAGTTCTAGGTATTTCACAGCCGACTTTAAGTCAACAAATCCGTGTGTTAGAAGGTGAACTTGATACACCTTTGTTTCATCGAGTTGGAAGAGGTATCAAAATGACAGAAGCGGGTAAGCTGCTATTTGATAAAGGAAAATTTATCATGCAACAATTTGATGACGTTTATAATGAAATTTTTGAATTAAAGGGTGTACAAAGAGGTGTAATTACTATAGGAGGTTTATTAGAGGATCTCACCTATTTAACACCTTATATTATGAAGTTTCAACAACATTATCCTAACATCGTAGTAAAAATTATAGAATCTGAAGTTGCTGTAAATCAAATCGTTGATAAAAATATTGATATAGGCATCACGCGTAGTGCTCAAATTCCAGACACATTAACAAGCACCCTTTTGTATAGCGAAGAGCTTGTCCTTGCCATTCCAAAAAATCATCCTTTGAATGAAACATCATTTGTTTCTTTTCGAGAATTAGTAGGACTGAGTAGAATAATGGTTTCATGTAGTTGTCGTGAATCTATTAAAATATATTGTGAGAGTTTAGGGTTATCTTTATCTGAAGCAAATATAGAAACAAAATCTTCTATTTCTCTATTGAGTCTTGTATACAATGGACATGGGGTTGCCATAATACCTCTTTCACTGGTTAACTTCGTTAATAATGATACTTTGAGCATAGTTCGTATTATTGAACCAACACCAAGTCAAGATATTAATCTTATTCACTTTGATGATAAATTTTTAAGTTTTGCAGCACGTATCTTTATGCAGAAGTTAAATGAACCTAAAAAAGTATTAGTATAATAGAAATAATAATGATTATAGTGTGGGAATTAAAAATGATACATAATTCTTAGGATAAGACCTAAATTACAGTTAAAGGGCAAGTAGATTTATATGTGTGGTGTAGTCGCTTCAAAAGGGAATACCATGGAATTTTACTTAAGGGGAGAAGGCTGTTAAAAACAAGTCAAGTTAATCAATTAACTCTTCGGTCTTATCGCATAGTAATAGATTCCATTAGGGATATACTGCTATTTCTTTTTACATATTCTTATTGCATAAAGAAAACCACCGGGCATTATACCGGTGGTTTTGACTTAGAAAGCAAAGCAAGTACAACCAATACCCCATTTAGTTCCATCTTTTCCTATTATGGTATGAGTGTGTTGATGGAGAGGGTTACTGCAACTATGTAACTTGTGATCATGGGCATCGTGAGAAAGTAGAGTGTGGGCTAGGTTAGCACCACCATAACCATAAACTCCCGTCGGTGACCAATTAGGTGATGCTGGCGGCAATTCAGGTGATAGCCTTTTAAATTCATCATTTCCATAAACAACCTGCCCACCCATAATAGTGAGTAATGATTCAAGGTTCTTGATTTCTTCTTCTGGCACAGTAAAGTAGTCAGCAGACAATACAGCAATATCAGCAAATTGACCTACTGCAAGGATTCCCTTTTTACCTTCATCACCAGAGAACCACGCACTTCCTTTTGAATATAATTCCAGGGCTACTTTTCTATCAAGTTTATTTTTTTCGTCGTATATCGAAAGACCACCAATGGTTTTTCCGGCAACCATCCAGTAAAGAGCGACCCAAGGGTTATAGCTGGAAACCCTAGTTGCATCACTACCTGCGCCAACAGGTATACCTAGGTCTAACATACGATAAATCGGAGGAGTACGCTTTGCAGCTTCCTTTCCGTATAAATCAACAAAGTATTCACCTTGAAAAGCCATGCGGTCTTGGATAGCAATACCGCCATTTAAAGCCTTAACACGTTCCATACTACGATCTGAGATTGTTTCTGCATGGTCAAACCACCATCGTAGACCATTAAAAGGAATTTCTTTGTTGACTTCCTCAAATACATTTAAGAATCGTGTGATTGACTCGTCATAAGTTGCATGTAAACGGAATGGCCAACGGTTTTCTACCAATAGAGAAATTACTTTCTTTAAGTCAGCTTCCATTATCGTAGCTAGTTCGGGCTGTGGCATTTGAAATTTTTCAAAATCGGCTGCCGAGAATACTAACATTTCTCCAGCACCATTCATTTTATACTTATCATTTCCTTGACCTGGAGAAACAATTTTTGCCCATGAAGCAAAGTCTTCATATTCATGATTTGGATTTTGTGTAAATAGATTATAAGCAATACGCAAAGTTAATTGTTCCTTCTCAGCTAAATGTTCAACAACTTTGTAGTCATCAGGATAATTTTGGAAACCGCCACCTGCGTCAATGGCACTTGTAATACCTAATCTATTTAATTCGCGCATAAAATGGCGAGTTGAATTAATCTGGTCGTCAAAATTAAGTATTGGAGCTTTACCCAAACTTGAATAAAGAATAGAAGCGTTAGGATTTGCAATTAAAAGGCCCGTTGGATTACCTCGTTTATCCCGTTCAATTAAACAACCTGGAGGGTCTGGGGTATCTTTTGTGTATCCCAGTGCACGCAGCCCTGCACGATTTACAAGTGCTCTATCGTAAAGATGTAGCACAAAGACAGGTGTGTCTTCAGAAACAGCATTAACCTCTTCCAAAGTTGGCATCCGTCTCTCTTTAAATTGAAATTCAGACCAACCTCCAACTACTCTTACCCACTGAGGAGCAGGTGTACGCCTTGCCTGTTCTTTGAGCATTTCGAGAGCAATGGCAATTGAAGGCACACCTTCCCATCGTAATTCCATATTATAATGAAGACCGCCACGAATAACGTGTATATGAGAGTCATTCAGACCTGGAATAGCTCTTTTTCTTTTAAGGTCTATTTTTTTTGTTTTTTCTGTGGCGCTATCAAGAAGCTCATCTCCACCTATTGCAGTTATTAAACCATCAGTTATGGCGATAGCAGATACCTCAGGTTGAGAGGGATCAAGGGTAGTAATTTTTCCGTTATATAAGATCATATCCGGTAAATTCATATTCACACCTCGTCTACTTCCTATTATTTTGTAACCATGGATGAAATAATTTACCGAAAATCGGCATAACTACCCATGATAGCAAGGACACTATACATACAGAAACAAAAAAAGCGGACATAATAGGATTCATATGTTTTATGATAGGTCCTATCAATTTAGGAACTAACATGCTAAGAGGCCATACACCCAGAAGGGTAACGATAGACATTTTCCATTTTTGCGGTGGGACTGGCGTTTTCGGAGTAACAAACCAATAAGCCAAACTGCTTTCAGTTTTATAACTTGGATTAGTAACTTGAAATTGTTCTGCCGTTTTTAACAAATCTCGGCGAATATCTGATTCTTGCCAAGCACGTAGATGCTCATACGTATCAAAGCGAAAAATAACAGTATACTCTCTGAATTCGTTATTTGGGACTATTAGATTTACACCTAAATGCCCTGGGAATTTAGTAGCGGCAGCTTCGATTTCATGTCTCCATGTTTCAAACTGTTTTTCTTTACCCTGTTGAATTTCCCATGTAACAATCGTTGTTAATGGATCGGCAGCATCCATCGCGTTCCCTGTATAAGTCTCTTCGACAGCTACTCCTTCTTGTTTCATATTTTCCTGCTTGGAAGCGCACCATGCACCATAGTATATGCGTATTCTACACCTTGACCATAAGCACCAGTGTGTTCCTTTACAATCTCCATTACAGCATCATAAGTATCTTTGTGTGCCCAGTCACGTTGGTATTCAAGTAAAACTTGAATTGCTGTCACTGGAATTGCACCAGCTTGTTCCACACGACGCATAGCAGCGTTATGTGCTGTCAAACTAGTACCACCTGAAGCATCATCAACTGCATACACCTCATAGCCAACTTTCATTGCTTCAAGCACAGGGAATGCAAGGCAAACTTCAGTCCAAAGTGCTGCAAATATTAATTTCTTTCTACCTGTTGCTTTAACTGCCTCAACAAATTTTGGATCTTCCCAAGAATTCATTGAACTGCGTTCTATAATTTCATGGTTTGGGAATATGTCAAGAATTTGTGGCCAAAAATAACCAGAAAAGCTACGTGTCTCAACTGTAGTAAGAATAGTAGGTACGTTAAAAGTTTTTGCTGATTTAGCAAGCAACATAACGTTATTAATCAATGTTTGTCTATCAATACTTGCAACTCCAAAAGTCATTTGAGGCTGAAAATCAATTAAAATTAAGGTACTGTTCTCTGGATTTAACAATTCTAAATTACTCATAATAAAACGCTCCTTTTTTAAATTGTTGAAAATAATGTATTTTCTGTTAATTAAAACTGTAATCGTAAAAAAAATTTTGCTATACCTTTTAATTAAAAAGAGAGTGCTGATTTAATCAGCACTAAATGTATACTATCTATTTTTTTGAAAGTGATTTAAAGTCATTTCTTTGAAATACATTTATGCATTTTGTTTACTAAGATCTCGCTGCGCGCCCATATAGCTTCCAATTATATTTTGATAGCCTGGAAGATTACTAGCAAGCAAATTGCCAAAACCTTCGACATCGTTGCGCCAATCGCGTTGTAATTCGCAAGCTACGCTAAACCAGTTCATAAGTTGCACGCCACTATGTGCCATGCGAGTATTTGCAGCATCTGCAACTTGTTTACTGAAAGTTCCCGAAGCATCAGTAACAGCAAATACTTCATATCCAGCTTTTATAGCGGAAAGTGCCGGGAAAGTAACACAAACGTCCGTAACTACGCCCGCGATGATAAGTTGCTTCTTTCCAGTTTCTTCGATTGCTTTTACAAAATCATCATTATCCCATGCGTTAATTTGTCCAGGTCGAGCTATTTTTTGTGCGTGAGGAAAGAGATCAACCAATTCTTGCATTAAAGGTCCGTTAGGTCCGTTTTCAAAGCTTGTTGTTAAAATAACTGGTAAATCAAAAAATTTAGCAGTGTGAGCAAGAGCTAAAACATTGTTCTTAAATTCATCAACACCATAGTCACGTACTAGTCCGGACATAAGACCAGTTTGATGATCTACTAAAAGCACGACAGCATCATCTTTGTTAATACGAGAATAGAGATCAGTCATTATGTATTCCTCCTAAAAATTAAGTAATCGAAGAAAAGTTAAATAGTCGAATACTATCATAAGTTTCTTCGTTTGTTACGATTCGTTTATAACTAAGCTGACCAATAATATTAGTTATAGCACCATTCACAGAACATGAAGTGCTATACAAATTTATAGTATTTGAAAACTGATTCGTTAATCAATTCTAAATTATCTATAATTGGTATAGGTCGTAACTATAGTTGTTTTCACTATAAAATAGATTGATTTTACCTATACATTCTATAGATAGAACGATATTGATAGTCATCTATTTTTGTTATTAGAATTGAATAGGAGGAATGTTCAGCAAATACTTCGTGATGAAAAAGGTAGGAGATGGAGAATTGTCCATAAACAGAAAATGAATTCATCGGAACAGTAGAGTTTCATGCATAGAGTTCACAACATAAACATGCATAAATAGGCTATGAGATTCATCCGGATTATTGAAGAAAAGAATATATTAGAATATTTTTGGAGGTAGAAGAATGGCAAAAATTACTGTAGGAACCGAAAATCAAGCACCAATTGAGATATATTATGAGGATCATGGCACAGGAAAACCAGTTGTACTCATTCATGGTTGGCCGTTAAGCGGTCGATCTTGGGAATACCAAGTTCCCGCTCTTGTTGAGGCTGGATACAGAGTTATAACATATGATCGTCGAGGTTTTGGACAATCATCTCAGCCGTGGGAAGGGTATGAATATGATACCTTTACTTCTGATTTACATCAACTATTAGAACAGTTAGAGCTTCAAAATGTCACACTTGTTGGTTTTTCTATGGGTGGAGGCGAGGTAGCCCGGTATATTGGAAAATATGGAACTAATAGAGTAGAGAAGGCTGTATTTGCAGGAGCTGTACCACCATTCCTTTACAAGTCAGCAGATCATCCTGAGGGTGTATTAGATGATGTAGCAATTCAAGAATTTGAAAATGGAGTAAAAAGTGATCGCCTAGCATTCCTTGATGAGTTTACGAAAGGATTTTTTGCTGCTGGAGATCGAACTGACTTAGTTAGTGAACCATTTCGACTTTACAATAGGGATATCGCTGCGGGTGCATCGCCTAAAGGAACATTAGATTGTATCGCTGCTTTCAGCAAAACAGACTTCAGAGGCGATTTAGCTAAGGTTAATATACCTACCCTTATTATTCATGGTGATTCAGATGCAACTGTACCATTTGAATATAGTGGGAAATTAACACATGAAGCAATTCCTAATTCTAAAGTAACGTTAATAAAGGGTGGTCCACATGGGCTAAATGCAACGCATGCCAAAGAATTTAATGAAGCACTCCTGTTATTTTTAAAGGACTGATTACAACTATATAATTGTTAATTGATAAATTATAAACAAGTAAAAATAAAGTTTTATAAAAGATGCTCTTGGATAAATCCAGGAGCATCTTTTTAAATGCGGGAGTAGTGCACCACTGTAATCATCCATTACGAAATTTCTACTTATTTTTAAATTTTGATATTGAGACGTTAGCATGAAAAATACTCATTAATTTCGAATTGAATAATCTTCTTAACAGCTAAAATTTATTGATTAGAGTTTTTTTTTAGGTCTCTTAGATGTATTGATATATTACTATCAAGATAATATTTTGAATAATCCTCAAAACAAAGAAACGTTTTGTCAGAAAACAATAAAATCTTATTAATTTTTATAATTAGTAGAATTTTTGTAGAAATAATTCTCTTAATATATTAAAATAACATCGTATTATGTCAGATTTTAATTAGGGGAGAGAAATTTTATGTTGAAAAAAATCATTCCAGTTGCTTTAGCATTAAGTACAGTTACTTTTACTAGTGTATTTGCTGCGCCTTCAATCCAAGCAAGTACAGAACAAAACCGCTACATAGATGTACAAATGCTCGGTATTAACGATTTTCATGGGCAACTAGACACTGTAAAAAAAATTAACAATAAAGATGCAGGGGGAATTGAGTACTTAGGGGCTTATTTACGTGATCGTGAAAAACAAAATCCAAATACATTAAAGGTACATGCTGGAGATGTTGTTGGAGCAAGTACTCCTGTTTCAGCATTATTACAAGACGAACCTACAATTGAATTTCTAAATGATTTGAAATTCGATGTTGGAACGATAGGAAATCATGAATTTGATGAAGGTGTTGAGGAAATGCATCGCCTTATTTATGGTGGATACCATGAGAAAACAGGGGATTTTAAAGGAGCAAAATTCCCATATGTTGCTGCGAATTTCTATAATAAATCCACCGGTCGTTTATTTTTACCACCATTCACTATAAAAAAGGTACAAGGAGTTCCTGTTGGCTTTATCGGAGTCGTAACAACGGATGTTCCTAACCTTGTTATGCCTACTATGCTAAAGAATGTAGAAATTACAGATGAAGTTGAAGCTATTAACAAATCCGTAAAGCAATTAAAAAAACTAGGCGTTAAATCTATCGTTGTTCTTGCACATAACGGAGGTACAACAGATGGGAACGGCGTAACAAATGGTGATATCGTCCGATTAGCAAATGAGACTGATCCGGAAGTCGATGTTATTTTTGGTGGGCATAGCCACACTTATGTAAATGGAACTGTTAATAATAAACTTGTCGTACAAGCAAATTCTTATGGTATGGCTTTTGCTGATGTTGATGTAAAGATTGATCGTAAGACACAAGATATTGTTGAGAAAAAAGCAGAAATTGTTACAACTTACCATGAAGGCATGGAGCCTGATAAAAAAATAAAGAAGAAGATGGAGAAATATCAAGCAAAAATCGCACCTCTTGTTAATGAAGTTGTAGGTAAGTCTATTGCTCCACTAGATCGCAAACTCAATAAGGCTGGTGAATCTACTCTTGGAAATTTGGTTGCTGATGCCCAGCGTGCAACAATGCAATCCCCAATTGCACTTATGAATCCTGGTGGTATTCGTAATGACTTAGATGCTGGTGATATTACATGGGGAGAGATATATGGTATTCAACCATTCGGAAATCAATTAATAAAAGTAAATTTAACAGGTCAAGACATTCGTGATATTTTAAATCAACAATGGCAAAAAGATATAACAAGAATGCTTCAAATTTCAGGGATCCAATACACTTGGGATGCGAATAAGCCTAATGGAGAAAAAGTAAAAAGTATTCGCTTAACAAATGGAGAAGAAATCATTCCTTCTAAAACTTACAGCGTCGTTGCGAACGCATTTCTAGCTTCAGGTGGAGATGGATTTGTATCCTTTAAAAACGGTAAAGATGCTGAAACAGGACCAACCGATTTTGAAGCACTAGTAGATTATATAAAAAAATCAAAAGAACCAATTCAGTCTATTATTGATGGAAGAATTCAAAAAATAAATTAGTTTTTTATTAATCTCAAAAACAACTAGATTACCTGTGCGCTATACTTTTTAGTGTACAGGTAATCTATTTTTTTGATTTGAAATAGTCTAACTGTGGCCAATGGGTATACCGTCTAGATGCAGAGTGCCGAAAAAAATTGAAATAAACAAAAGTTGATATCCTGGACGTACAGGGAGTCTTTTTTGAAAAAACGGGACATAGCGAACATCAAACAGGCTTAACGATGGATGTTAAAAGTATAAATAATGAACTAGAGTTATCATTTGCTAAGACGAAGGAAGGGAAATGGCTGAAAGAAAATGTGCATCGTGCAGGATTTATTATTCGCTATCCAAAGGAAAAAGAGAATGTAATTGGTTATGCGTATGAACCTTGGCACATTCGCTATGTAGGGGATGATGCTGAAAAAATATACAAGGAAAAACTAACTTTAGGGGAATATATGAGATAAGAAGGCTAAAGTGAATTGGAAATCTGTATTTTTTGTTTGGAGAATAGTATTTTATAAAATAGTAGGGTACTTTATTTTAATAGATTGAAAAACTGCCTATCTAAAAATTTGATAGGCAGTTTTTTCTTTTGAGCACTAAGTGAAATGAGTTTATTATGTTCGTACATATGAAAAGTGTAATGTGCAAATATATCCCAAACACAAATTATTGCCCCTCATTATTAGTGATAGGATAACTACTTAAGGACAAAAAAGAATTGGCTAACTTTTGTGCAAAATGTAATGGAGGCTCTACAGATTGGATATGAATATACATAATTAAGGGATTCATGTACAGCCAGTGATTATGTAAAGCACTTACAATAATTCCTTGTTGTACAATTGATTTCATAAATGCAGGAGTCTCTTCTTGTAGAATAGCGATTTCGCCTAAATTTAATGCATTACCATTTTGATCCAACGATTCAAAACTTACTCCGACGGGTACTACATAGGTACTCGGTTTTCCTTGAACAAGTACCCTAAAATCGCGGTGAAAAGACACCGAACAACCACCTTGACTTATTTTACTTTTCCCTTTAAGTATTGTAGCAAATTGTTCACAAATGAAATTGAAATTTTGCATAAATTCAATCCCTTTCTCGTACAAAATTATGTAATTAGAGATTTGATTGATGAAATACAGATAAACAATCTTTCTTCAACATTCAAAATACAGGCTATAATTTTAATTTATTCAATGATTATTTTAAAAGAAATGCACGTTGTATTATTTAAATATTTAGAATTTAATCGAAAATGATTAGTATATTCGAGTTATTAAATTTATGATTCATGATAGTCCGTTCGAGATATTGTTATAAAAAATCTATAAAGTATGCAATTATACGCTTTTAGTCTATGTAGGTTAGATAAATATGTGTCTAAATTTGAATGATAAAACTAGAAAAACAACGGTGAGAAAATAACCAATAATATTTTATTTTCTATAAAAAAGTACTGCTAAATAGTATTTTTTTCGAAATAAGTCTTTCTTATATAAGTATATTGCTACTATGAACACATCTATTTAAAAACAAGACTTTTTTGAATACAAAAGAATGGGTTCTAAAATACCTTGCTTATTCACGAAGAATTCAGTTGTTTCTCCTTGTATCTATTTATATTTTTAAGTATAGAAAAAACCTCTTATGAATATAGAAGGGAATTCCTTATGTTTTTCTTAAACAAATTATTAAATTACGGTTATTTTAACCAAAATTTTCATAGAAATACCTTTTAAAAGAACATTAGTTCGTATATAATAAGAACAAATGTTCCTTATTAGGGGTGATAACCTTGTATGATTATTCTCTTTTACCGAATCGTATTATTCTTTGTGTAGACCTTCGTAGCTTCTATGCAAGTGTGTCATGTATTAAAAAAGGACTGGATCCACGTTATACAAAATTGGCTGTCGTAGGAGATGTAAATCGGAGTGGATCAATCGTATTAGCAGTAACACCGCCATTAAAAGCGTTAGGGATTAAGAAAATGGCAAGGTTGTACGAAATACCGAAGCGGCCAGATATTATTATTGTAAATCCGATTATGCATACGTATATGAAATGTTCAACTTTCATAACTAGTTTAGCTTTGCAATATGTTGCGCCGGAAGATTTTCATCAATATAGTATCGATGTTCTGTTATGCTAAAGTAAACCAAAGACAATGGTTTACTTTTTTTATTTATGGCTTAGAAAGAATGTATTTTAATAGTGTACTAGAAAATTTTTGGTACACTATTTATTAAATATAGCAAATGAGGTGAGAATTGTAGGATGAAACATGAAAATATGTATGGATTAAAAGTAAAAAAAGCTAGTAATGGAGAAGTTTTAAGATATTTAATTGTAGAGGATGGTATCCCTGTACCAGAAGTATGTTTATGGCTTGATTTTGTTTCAATAAATAGTTATTTAACAGGAGAGAGATATGCGTATACTTTATTACGGTATCTTAGATATTTAAAAATGATAAATATCCACTATAAAGATGTGACGAGACAAGGAATAATAGAAGAGTATGTGAAGCATCTTTTAGGATTGGGCGGAAAAGTTTTAAATGTTGATACGAATATGACCTACACAGCTGTGAAAATGAACCTAAGTGTTCTAAAAGGTTTTTACTATTGGCTAGAGGATAATATGAATATACATAATCCCATTCCCTACGGAGGTAACAATATAAAAAATAATGAATGGAAAGAAACAAAATTTTTATACGGACAGATATGGGAGTTTGATGTAGAAAAGACAATTTTGAGTAGATTAACTTACAAGCAAAAAAGAAATCATCTAAAATGGTACAGCGAAGAAGAGAAAGAAAGTATTTTTGATTTTTTACCAACTGTACGAGATAAACTTATTTTCCAAATTAGTATCGAAACTGGTATGAGAATCGGTGAAATATTGGGTTTAAGGTTAGAGGATTTTGACCCTCATAATAATTGGCTTTCAATAATAAAAAGAGACAATATTAAAAATTATGCTAAAGCGAAAACAAAAGAAAGAGAGGTACCGATATATGAAACTCTTTCTAAACAAATACAAGTATACAAAGAAAATGAACGAAGAAAATCAGATATTTATTATAGTGAATATTTATTCCTAAATCACAAAGGAAAGTATAAAGGAGAACCATTAAAAGCACGTAACTTCTTACACATTTTAAAAAATGCTGCTGAAAAAGCTGGTATGGAACGTTCTGAAATTAGAACACATAGTGGAAGAAGCACCAGAGCCCAAGAATTAGTTGAGATTATGAGAGAACATCCAGAATTAGGTGTGACAGAGGGGTTAATATTAGAAGAATTAGGTTGGTCTAGTGTGAGAAGTTTAAAAGTATATGAGAAAGGATACACGAAGAAGCAGAGAAAAAAAGTAATGGATAAGATTAAAACTATAGTAGTCAATCAGAGTGATGAATAGGAGCGAACAATGGCTAATGTAAAAGTACTAAGAGACATATCACCAGTACAGGGTGTTTACGAAATTAACGGTTATGAAATTAAACTGTATTGGTCAAAAAAATTATATGTAGATGATCCAGGTTTTATCCCTATGGAGTATCTGGAGGTTCTAGTGGATGATGTAGAGTGTGCATTGAAAAGCACCGATATAAAATTATTTAAATGTGTCATAAGGAGTCCATTACTAGCAAATAATGTATTGAAGATTGCAGAAAAGGTTTTTTATAATGAATTCTCAGCTCTCTTGAAGGAGATTTGTAAAGATTTTTATTCCCAGGAAAAGGTGATTAGTAAGCAAGGAATTATTGAGTTTTTAATTGAAGAATATGTCCATACTGGAAACCGGCATCATATTATAAAAGAGAGTGTAGAAGTATTTTATACTCAACTAAAAAATGATTTGAAAAATGCCTTAGTTGATCTACGAATAAAAGGTGTTAAAAGGATTTTAAATTCATTTCCAGATTATATAAGAAGACAACCTTTATACACTGACTTGAAAGAAGTTTCTTCTAATTATCTAATTCGAATTGGAAAGGTATATATAGATGAACACTTATGTTTTAATAGAAAAAAGTTTGGAGCTTTTGCATTAGGAATTAGTGATATTAATTCACTTGTTATGAACAATATAGATTTTCGATATTTTATGCAACCAATATTTCAACAACTAGAATCTTATTTAATAGAAAAATTGAAAACACACAGATATTCTTTCTCTGATGATATTTGGATAATTGTTGATATAAACATACAAATTCCAATGATTAGAAAATTGGATTGGACATTTTTACACGGTATAGTAAAAGTAGAGTTGAAAGAATATATACATAGTTATATACAAATGGGAGAGAATGTAAGGGGAGTTGCTAGAAGATTTAGGCATATTCAAATGTTAGGAGCTGCATTGCATAAAATGCAATACAATAAATACTCATCCTTATTAGATATAGAGGTAATTCAAGTGCAACAAATTATTGATATTTTACAAAAAATCCATGGCAAAACAGGCATGAACTATAATATTAAAACAATACAAAGCTGTATTTCTGAATGTAGACTATTATTTGATTGGATGGTTAAAAAGAAGGGGAAAAGTTATATAGAAAATCCTTTTAGGACGATGATTTTACATAACGTGGATGCATTTTCTGAAAGCGTTACCTATATCCCTGAAGAAGTTATAAATGCATTAAAAGAAAAATTAAGTGAGCTAGCTCCATTTGTGCAATATGCATGGGTTATTATGATGAACACGGGAATTAGAATTAATGAAGTTATTAATTTAAAAGAAGAGTGCCTTATTTATGACGCTAAAGATAAAATTTATTATCTTAAATTTATTCCTCATAAGACTTTAAAGTATAGAAGAAAGCATGGCCTTGAAGATTATCATTATCTTCCTATTAGTGATGCGAGTTTGATAAAAATTATTAATCAGCAAATTGAAGATACAAGAGAGTTAAGAAAAATTAGTGGAGAAAATAGAATATTTTTAAAGAATACAAAAAAGGGAATCAAACTGTATTCTGGTACAGAAATAGCGCGAGCGATTAATAAATTAATTCATAAATACAGTATACGCGATCGGAATGGTTTATTATGGAAATATACCCATCATCAATGTAGAAAAACTGTAGCAGTTAATTTATTCACAAATGGTGCAACAGTAGAAGAGGTCAGTGATTGGTTAACTCATTTAGATTCAAAAGCTACTATGAAACATTATCATGACATTGAACTTATGAAAATTGCGAAATTAGATGCTGAATATTTCAATGTTGCGTTCGATAATTTAGATTCAGATATTAAGAATATATATAGTCCATCAGAACTAAAACATTTAAAGGATGAAATTATGATGGGATCTAGAAGTACACCTGAAGGACACGGAACTTGTATAAAACATGTATCATTTGGTCCATGTCACAAGAAAAAATGTGTAGGATGCAAGATGTTGATAACAGGTCCGCAAAAGTTGGAAATGTGGAAAAAGCTATATAGCGAACAACAAAGCTATTTAGATGAATGGGAAAAAGTTATGATTGAAAATAATATTGGTGAGTGGAAAGATTATAGAGAATATCAAGCGGAGATAAGTTTATTAAAAACATATGATGATACAGTTCAGAAACTAGAAAAGTTTATAAAAGAGAGGTTATCAGAAGATGAACAAAAACAGTATCTCCATAACTAGTACAGATCCATTATATGATGGCACTCTAAGACGAAGACTTATAGAAAAAATCTCACAATTAGGAGATTTTGATTTTGCAGATGATGTTTGGTATTACCGTCATAAGCATAGAGATTCAAGAGCAAAATCATACTATGTAGTAAGATTTCATAAGTTCAATGAGCCTTATAAAAGTTTATTAAAGTATTATGCATTGATTAAAACTCATTCTGTTTTTGGTATTCAGCAAAAAGTATATTATATTGCAGTTTTTATAGATTTTTTACATGAAAACTATCCAGGAGTTTCCTTGAGAAATATACGTAGAGATATTATTAATGCATATGAATATGCAATTAGTATTGATAATAGTTACAAGCCAAATCATAAAAGTGCACTCTATAGAGCAATTAGTGATTTTTTTAAAAGTCTTAAAGGGTTTCCGGAACTACCTCATACTGTTCCGACGAAATCTATAAATCCTTTTAAACAAGTTCATAATCAAAAAAATAAGATTGTTCCTCTTAATGCTATTCAAATGATGGATAGAGCAATGAAGAATATGAATGTTAATATTCCTTTAGAATTCCGTACGTTTTACTGGTTAATAAGATCATTTCCAAACAGAGGAACTGAAATATTAAGTATGAAAAGGGATTGTTTAAAAGCTTTTTATAGTGAATATACAATTAGTATTCCTACGTTTAAGCAAAATGGCGGGTATTATAATCCTGAAATGAAAGCGATTCCTGTTATCTATTCTGGGCATGGTAAATTTGTGGTGGATCTAATCAAACAATTAAAATTACAAACTGAAAAACTGTTGGAAAATTATCATTTAAATGATGGAGACCAAAAAGATTATTTGTTCATTGGAAGATATTTGACACTACATAATGATGGTAGTGGTAGTGTGGATATTAGATATGATAAGAGATATAAATTTGTAAGAAATTTAGACAATATTGCAATGAATAGGTACTTAAAAAGCCTAGCTACAATTATTGGAATTGTTGATGAAAATGGAAATCCATATACTGTAACTTCGCACCAGTTTAGACATAATGCAGTTACAGATAGAATGTATCCAGTCGGTTACACCATGGAGCAAATAGTTAAGTTAACGGGACATAAAAATATTAACATGCCCTCTCATTACTTACATCAATTGAAAGAGAGACAAAAAGAAGTCCATTTAAATATAGGAGAACTAAAAGGCATAGAAAATAATGCAGTATCATTTAAAGGAAGAATTATGAATCTTGATACCCAAACAATAAACTTCTTATCAAAGGATTTAAACAAATATTTAACATGGGAAGCAAATGGGAAAAAAGGTGTTGGAATATGCGGTGATATATCTGGATGTAACCCTAAGGGAACTTCTATATTTTTTGAATGTTATGCATGTGAATGGTTTATTCCAAGAGCCGATTATTATGATGATTACAAAAAAGAACATGAATACTGGCAAGCTGTCATAGAAAGAATTGGTACGGATACAAGAAGAGCCTCTCAATTAGAGAATGCTATACGAAACATTAGCTATTTAGAAAGAATAATTGAGATATGTGAAAAAGGTATAGAGCAGTATCAAACAGGTGGCATAGATAAATAAAATGTAAAATTTGCTGGAAGATAGAGGGGATAAAATGAATACAGGACTTATGCAGTATCAAGAGAAGAAACGACACGAATCCATTGAAAAAGTAAGGTGGGCTATTCAGACCTTAAAAGATTTAGAAGGTGAATCTGTAATTATTCGACCCGAAAAAATTATAGAAATGACAGGATTAAGCAAAACAGCTATTTATAAACCACATTTAAGGACGATATGGGATCAGCATTGGATAGGACTATCTTTTCATTCGGATAATATGATAAGTAAAATACAACACAATAGAAAAGTTGCAGAGTTAGAAAAAGAGGTGCAACGCGTCAATAAACATTTAGAAAAAGCAGAAACACAGATGAGTAATCTTCAGAAGAAATTAGAACTGGAAACATCTAGAAGTCGAGTGTTTATAAATGAGTATGAGGAGCAAAAGAAAGAAAATGAAAAAATTTTATATAAATATTTAAAAGTGTTAAGAGCGCTTCATGTTAGAGGAATAGAGATTAATGAATTAATAGATAATGAATGAACATTTGGATGTTAGGGAATATTCCAGTATTTTAGCGTATAAAAAAGATTATATGAATACTAGAATTACACAAGAAAATTTACAGAATTTAATTAATCAAGGATTTCGGACGGAGGAACTTTCATTTAATAAATGAATAATATAAAAATTATCAAAAGTCAGAAGGGGATAAAAGTCATAACTACCAATGGCCAAAAAAAGTTAGAGTCAAAATCTAATTTTATATCTTCTTTTAATGACGAACAAAGGCTCCTTGTTTTAAAAGACATTTTAAATCCATGGGTAGACAGGATTTAGAAATAGACCATTAACTTTAAATATATAATTACAATCAATCGGAAATATGGGCTTTTTTGTTATTAAATAACAAAAAAATCTAGCAATACTTTAATTTTAAATATTAATAATCACTTTAATTTGATGTATAGCTGTTAAAGCATTTTTGCATCGTTAGCTACTGCATCATGCTCATTTGGAAGCAAGTAGGTTAACAGTACATAATTAAAATGGTAAAAATTAAACCTAGTCATCAAACGCATATTTCCAAATATTTTTCCTGTCTTAATCATTGTCGTCATGTAGCAGTTTATACAAACTTTAATTATTTTTCTCATTTTGGCGTTTTAGAATTATAATTTGGAGGGACGCTACTTCTCTTTGAGGATTAATTCGATTTAGTAAGTAATGAATGGTCAGGATTAATCGAACTCTATTTCCGTTCCCTTGCTTCCTATACTTTGATCCCCATGGTTCTTTACTATTATTGCGACACAGATTATGCTGCAAAGAGTTCAATTCGCATTTGATAAGAGAAATGTAAAAAAATACAAGATGAACCCGTAGAGAAACCAAGTGCATTTCACTTTAGACAACCACCTTCTACTGATTTATTTACATTCTACGATGGAAAGCCATGAAATGAAATTTTACTCGGTGAGGTATCACTTATCCTTCATGCAAGAATAAATAAAAAACTGAATCAGCGATACCCTCTTCTTTAAGTAATCACTCAAAAGACTTCCTTATAAAATGAAGAAAAGAATGAAATTTGGAAGGGATTTGTCTATAACAAAAAATATACGACGATTGTTTCATACAAGCATCATCTTTTATTTACGCTAACATTAAACTTATGTCGTTGTGTATATGTTAAGAGTCTTCAAGTATTGCTTCAGAACCCTATTTACCATTAATGTGTTTCCATGTTCGCACTAAAGATTCTACAATTAATTTAATTACATCATTATCTAAAAAATATGCATGATGAGACAATGGATTCCAACTTGTCATTAAATTACCTACATTAATTTCTTTATCTTCTGTTACAGCTATTTCATAACTTTTATCAACCCTTTTTAATGGATACCCTAATACGTCATCTTTATCATAAAAATTTATCCATTCTCCCCTTAATCCAGTATAAAAATCATTAAGTTTTGGAGAAGGAATATTAATAGGATGATTAAAGTCATGGTACCTTAAGCTCCAAAGCGGTAGTGTTGTGCCTAATGTATAAAACAACGTTAATGTTTCCCCCTTTTCTAAAGGTGATAACCTTTCTATTTTTGAATCCTGAGAGTTTTGTTTAAACTGTAAATCATAGAAATAGTTACTAGCAATAACAGAACCTAGGCTATGAGAAATAATACAAAGTGGAGCAGTTTCACCTGCTTTGTTACTAAGTTCATTAAGACTTTCTTTTACTTTATTATGGACTCTTTCATAATTATGTTTTGCTGTTTCTACAGGTTGATATGCAATTGCATCACCTAAATAATTAATAACAAATCTTCGTAAATCATTGAAATGTAAATTTTCATCTAACACAATTTTTTGAAAAAGCTCATTTTCTCTTTCGGCAAAGAGTTCAGACCAAAATATAGGCTGAACCACCAATTCTAAATCTGGTTCATCAGTTAGCTTGCTAATCTCTTTTTGAAATTTATCTTTAATCAATGTAATCATTTTATCTGCAAATTCAGGTTTTTGTTCTCCGATTCCATGAATTATTGCTACTGCAATTTTTGACAAGAAAATCACTCCTATAGCGATGATAATATTATTTCATTATGTAAAAGCTGTTTATACCTTGCCACTTCAACTACTTTTTATACATTAAGAGAACGGGTTTGAAAATAATTCCAATTTGTTAATAATAATAACTAGAAAGGAATAATTTTTATATTAAATGAAATGATACTTAATATTACGAATAGGACATAAATGGAGGGGAAAATGGAAAATGAAGTCATCCTATTATGATGATTATCTTGAACAAGCACGTACGGAACTTTTTAGCATACGTTCTAACTCTACAACTGGATTTCGGGATAAAGCTGGATATATCGTTGATTATATTAATGGTCTACCAACTACTCGTGGTGAATCTACTCTGCACACAGCTATTGCTGCTATTGCCATATCTTCAGGGAGTTTTAATCACCTTGATCAATGGGAAATAAACAATGTGAATCGACTACTCAAAGAATTATTAACAACACTTATTTATAATAGTTGGGGGAATAAAGATAATTCAGGGAATGAACATCCGATTCGTCATCCAGATGTAATAGAATATGATGCAAGTGGGAAAAAAATTAGGTGCAGTCCCCTTACAAAAGATAGCTTTGGAGCGATTATTACGGCCGGATATATCGCATACATTTACCCTAATAGTGACAAGGAAGTTAAAGATCTTGCCAATAACTTAATTGTCAAGTGGGCTGATTACTTAACCCAATTCAATTGGTTTACTCATTCGAACTATATTTCTAATGAATTTGAGTCAGAAACGATAAATGGAAAATTGTATTATAAGAATATTTTTAGTGAAAATGAAGGACGTATAATGTACAAGGGTCCGGAATCATATATGTTGATGCCCCACGAAATTTATGCTCTAAAAAATGTAGCTACACTCTTAGGGGTAGAAACGAATGATTGGGATATATTCACAAATAAAATCCCGTCAGATTTAAAACAAATAATTATTAACGATATTGCTCCACTTTTAGCTAATGTTGCAAGTAATACACTTTTTTCTGCATTAAATACAAATGATATCTCCATTTATGCAGAACAAAAAAATAATAAAAAATCTCTTATTAAGATATCAGATGAAATGAGAGACTCACTTACTAAATCTTTTCATACATATATCCTTCACGAGATTCATCAATTTATTATTTCTGATAAATACATAAATTCCACCAAATTTGAAATTTTCATGAATGCAGTTGATTCTATCTTACCATTAACGGATTTAAACCGTGAGCTCATTTCTAGTTATTTAAAAAAAGAATGTTTTTTTTGTGAGGATTGGATTGAAATTGTAGTATTTTTGGGAACACAACAATTACTAAAAATTATGGGTGCTGATGTTATAAGTTATTCTGTTTGGCCCTTTATTAGTGAATGTATGACCAAGCCAAAAATGTATCCTATAATCAATAAATTTTCAAAAGAATTTTTTAGATACTTACACAGAAGCTCTAATTCAAATGGATTATGGGCTTGGTTCTCAGGAAATACTAAAGTGATTCAAGAACAGTTATATCTCTTTAAATCTCAACCTCAGCGTTACTGGTGGAAATTTGCTTATGGTTCTACTAAATTTGAAAAATGGATGATGGAACCTTCTATTGAGCCATCAAATGGTAGAGAATCACCGAGGCTTGACTACTTAGTACTAGATGGGCTGAACGAAATGGGTTATCAGGAATTTACGGAAAAATAAAAATTGAAATTCAGAAAGGAATTATTTTAATGACGATATCAAACGCTGGGTCCGTATTTATAAATGAAGAAGGTTTAAACAGATTAATTAAACAAATGATGAAGCAACGTCCCTCAATGTTTAATTTTGGAACAGAACGGATTAATAGAAAGACAGACTTGTTATGTTTTCAACCCACAGTAGACATCGACCTGCCTCCTGATCAGCCATGGATTACTTGTATTCAACCTTTAGTATTCGAAAACTTTAAACTTGATTTTTGTTATCAAATAAAAGACTTTGAATTTGATTTATTTCCATCAAATTCAGCGCCTACGAATATAGATCAATTCTTAATAAACATAACCTTATTTATAGGAATCGGATTACCAGACTTAGCGCTGGTAGATCCATTTATAAGAAAAAAACTTAATCAAGAGAAAATAATCGAAGATCCTACAACAGGAGAAAAAATTATAGAACTGATAGAAGTCGATAGACTTGAATGCTTTCAACTTAATGCACAAATAACAGGACATTTCAAAATAGAAGATTTAATAGTAAAAGAAGGTGAAAAAGCTACCGCTAAATTCATGGTTCCTAAAGTTGATGCTGTAGATATTATAAAAATTGAGCCTGAGGTTATAAGTAAAACTGCTGAGCTTTATATTTATTTTGCAATATCCACATCTAGAACGAAAATAGAGAGCATCATAGAAAATATCCCTATAATTAGAGGAATTAAATTAATTCCAGTACTTGATCCTAAAATTATTAATAATGAATTGCAAATTTTTTGGGATGCGGAGGTTATTAAATGAGCCATGTAACTCTAAATACCTCCCAAAAGCTGTTTCGTGAAGTATTTAGTTCAATCCGTGACAAATTTGAAATTATTATTGATCCTGTAAAAGATCCTAACAAGTATACATATATACATCGTATTGGGAAATCCTCATTAACTACAAGTTTAAAAGGAAAAGTAAAGTTAGAAAACGGGGAAATAGATTTTGTGGAACCAAATCGAATTCGCATCCGTGAACTTGATGTAGTATTTGAAAAACTTATTGCTACTTTTGTATTAGACATTCAAAAAATATGCTTAGGTGGTGAATGTCTATTTAAGTCAAAGAGAGATATTGTCACCGAAGTTGATTTAGTCCCCCTCTTAAATAGAATTGAAGTATCATTTGATTTAATACTATCTGCAAGAAATGTTAAAGTCCCGAAAAATTATTGGGTTATATCCGGTCAACCTGATTTACCAGATATTGATATAGATTTTGCAGATACTATCGGTGAATTAATAACAAAAAAATTAACACAATCGATTAGAGATACAATTCCAGGCGATTCCACATTTGAAAAAGGACTTATTGAAATGGTTACGGATGTTGGTGAATTTCTTCGGACTATCCTTGATATCCCTGATGATGTACAGGAATGGATACAGAGGATTTTACTTGATGAATTTGGAATAAGTAATATTATATTAGGCTCTATTTTAGACTATTTTAAGGATCAATTAATTGCTACATATCAATTGGAAAATCCGTTTCAAATTATGAAAATAAATAGTCTAAAATGGTGCAACAATACAGACTATACTCTTTCTGCAGTTAAAATACCCTTAAGTAATGTTCACGTTGAAGTTAAGAATAAACATTTATGTATATACATAGATATAGGTGTTTAAGGAGGCGTAACTCGTGCAATTAACAACGAAAATATCACAAGATTTAATACGCGAAATTTATAATGAAATTTTTAAAAATGGATATACTACAAAAATTGAACCAAAGAAAAAGGAACGAAAAGTGAGAGTAACATTAGAGGGGCGAGTAAAGTTAAAAGGAGGTCGCATAGGATTATTAAGTAAACCAAGCCGATTTCGAATTAATGAGGCACAGGCTACTTTTTTACCAGGAACTTTTCTTAAGCTTTCATTAGGTGAACTAAAAATCCCTGGACCTTGCTTTAAAATATGTGTTAAAGCGGATCTTTGGCCTCCTTTTAAGTGTCGAAAGTGGAAAGAAGTTTGTCTAAAAGGAAGGATTCTTCGAGATTTAAGTATCGGAATTGATCTATCTATTCTCCCAAATAGACTAGAAATATCATCAGATTTTGTATTAGATACTGAACGTAAATCCGGACCCCCAGATTATTGGCAAATAATTGGTTATCCATTCCCGTTTGATATTGATTTTACCTTATTTCATGGTTTAGAAGATGTGATAGTAGAAGAATTTAAAAAAGAAATTTTAAAAAGAGTTTCTGGAGATTCATTTGCAGAAGCTATACTTAATCTGTTTGTAAAGAAATTTTTCTCTTGGAAAGAATTTATACTATATATCTTAGACGTTGGTGATGATTTACAGGAATGGATTACAAGTCTTATACTTGATGAGTTTGGAATAGAAAAGCTCATTACAAATCAATTTTATATATATCATAAAAAGTTTGCTGCAGATTTATTTAAATTCCCAACTGTAGTTGAAGAAGAGGATGATAAAGATAACCCTAAAGAATTAGAAGATTGCGACAAGTCAAAACCAAAGCATCCGCTCACTTTAATAAAAGTACCTTTAGAAAATATTTCTATTGGAGTTGAAGGGCATGACTTAATGTTAGGTGTAGATATAAAATCATCATAAATGCATTAAATATTTTTTTTCATTTAAATATAAGTTTCGGTTGAAAAGCTTTTTAACAGATAATAAGTGGTTATTATTGTAAAATGATTATTTATATTTCCATAACAACCCTTCTTTCATGTCTTTATTTATCTTTTTGATTAATTTTACTTTACTTATCTTGATGGCGATGTGGGCTTACAGTTATCCAAAACAATACGAATGTGATCGTCTTCAAAAAGTTTAGTGTAAAACATTTTTATTAAATATTTACTCATAGTTAAAAATGTATATTAAGTAAATTTCAAAATGATAGAGTTTTCTTGTAATTAGACGTAAGAATGAGAGTATAGAGAAACGGGGATATTGTTAGTTAGAAACCAGTTTTAAACTGATTCATATATCGGAGGTGTTGACACATGTATAAACCCACACATCTTAGCTTGTTCGTACTTGGGAGTAATAATGGACCGATTGCCAGCGTGCCTTTTTATGCCGAAGTTGTCTCACCAACTCCAGTACAAGAAGTTCCAATTGAGATTGATGACCGTTTTGCTGAATTCATTTTAGGTCCTCTACATTCACTTGACCCAATTGTTTACACTGACCAAGTTGCGAAGGAACGTATTATAAAAGCTATTCAAGAAGCTATTTCTCGTCTTCTGTCGTCCAGTGCTAGGGATCGTCTAAGAAGTGACCTTAATATGTTGAAGAAGCTGATTGAAAAAATAATTACTGGGGTTCAAGACGCCCATAGTAGTTCACTCAAAAATTTGAGCGCCTCGGATTTACTACAGTCCGTAGAAAAAGAAATAAGAAAAAATGCTGACCGCTTTGGGTTAGAAATAATCTTAATTCCAGGTCGGAATGAGCCAATAAAGACTACCTATCCACTCGGTACCCTAGCAACCGATCATGCAGGATACCTGTCCTTCGATCTTAAACGTCTACCAAGTCACGTGTATCAATCACTTATCGAAGCCGTTAATCGTCGTCAGCAGGATGCCAACGCGATTCTCAACACGTCCGTATGGTTTTATGCTTTAGGACGAGAGGATTTGCGCTTCGACGCACTTGTTCAGGGACGATTTGCTGAAGATGTCATTCTTACGAAGCTTGAACTTGATTTGCCACTTCCATTACCACAAGTAGTACGTTCTGTTGGCTTCTTATCTATGCAGAACCCCAGCCTCACTGATTGGCGTCTCTCCCCGTCTTCTTTTGCAGCAAATCCAACTGCGCTCCTTGGTGAGAATGACGGTTGCGAAAGCTTGCTACCGGCTAATGTCGCACTTCATGAATACCAATTTTATCAAGTGATTAGCTTAATTGATGACGCGGAAGACGACTTTACCGCACAGTTAACTTCAGAAGTTCGTCTTGGAGTAATGCATGAATTTCGTCACAATTGGTATCCGCTCGGTCATTCACTTGGGCAAATACTTTATAGCTTACCACTGGCGCCAGGAGAATCTATCAACTTAGCAGTGATTGACTGGACACGACGTGATGATGCACAACGTAAGGAGCGTACTACAGTAGATGAACAGATAGTACACCATGAACATCGTGATAGAATTATTAGTGAAACTGTTAGCGCTGCAATACATGAGTTTCAAAAAGGTAGCAGCTTTATGGGAGGGATTTCAAGTTCAGCTGGTATAAGTTTCGCTTCTGGAGTGGCTGTTGGTCTTGCTAATTCGTTAGGCGGTAGTACAGCCCGCAGCAGTGGAACACGTGATATTGCTTCTAACACTATGCAGTCCATTAATGATAACATTGCGCAAGCAAGTACTGCTAAGCGTGAATTGCAAAGTACTGTCGTAATTCAATCTAATCAGGCTGAGAAGGAAGCAATAGAAACTCGGACAATAGTAAATTATAACCACAGTCATGCGCTGACTATTCTTTATTACGAGATCCTAAGACATTTCAGAATCGCTACTGAATTCGTGAGTCGTCGCCCCGCATTACTCGTAAAGATGAAAACGGATTGGTTCGAAGAGAACGCTGAACCAGAAAAGAATGTTCGAGAACATCGAGCATCCTTACAAGCAGCGTTGCTTGATTCATCACTTGGGGATGCTTTTGATGCTTTGGAACGTATCGAGCACCGTAAACAGGTTGAAAACATAAAGAATAAGCCATCCCCCACTGCGCCGCCACCTCTAGTAAATCCGAAGGCGACTGGTCCGGCCTTAAGGTTCTTCGAATTCAAAATGAAGACAGGGGGAATTGTAGATGAAAGCAAAAATAAGGGTATCGAAATTTATGCGACGCTATGGCCATCAGGTGATAAGCTTAATGATGGTAAGCCCATAAATCCACCTGGCCTTTTTACATTTAAGCATGCGGATAATTCTTTTACTGGTCTTTTGCCACAGGGAGTACAAAATGGAACAATACAGTGGGGGGATATTCACCTAATAGAGCTAAATGTAGTAATAAAAAATCAATCAGATGGCATTGATATTGCGTTTGAACATATTACAGTAACAGGTATCGACATAGAAGGTAACCCGTTACCAGTTCAGTTGGTGGATCAGGGTTACGAGGGTGGTCATCTCACTCTAGGGAACAGCACTACGCTCAAGTTTCCAACTAAAAGGCCACCGACACCACCGCCCCCACCAGCACCACCGCTCGGAGAGATGGAAGATGAAGTCAAAAAAGCAAAGCTTTTCGAACATCTAAAATATCATAAGGCATACTATAGTCGAGCGATTTTATTTGGACAAGACCCAATTGATCGTGCTAATTATCTAGCAGGAATTAAGCTTCAAGACGGAACTTCAGCAGCCGAACATATCGAGAACCGACCAATTGAAATTATAGGAGATTATGTTGCTTATCCCTGTAACGATCCGAAATTAAATGCTAGTGTGAACAAGCAGCTAGACCAAATTCCGCTAGATAAGCTTTCACCGAATGAGCGACTTGTTACATTACCAACCCGTGGTGTATTCGCTGAGGCTAAGCTTGGGCACTGTAACGCATCTGAAGAAATTGACAATACTCGTTTCTGGGATTGGCAACAATCACCGATTCCGCATCTTGCACCAGAGATTGCACCGATACAAGGTGTGAAACCTGAAAATCAGCAACAAAATTTACAATCCACTCCATTCCCGCAGTCTCTTATTAATATTGTTAGCCCAGCGGCAGCTCCCGATCCGACTGGTCTTGCATCTGCGATGAATGTTCTTGGAACACCTAATATTTTCCGTGATATGTCTGGACGTCAAGAAGTCGCAGATCTTCTGAAAAAACTAGCAGACAAGAGTATCGAGATTACCGAAGCTGCTAATAAAGCGCGCGAGATTCAAACAAAATATATGAACAAACAGGACCAACAGCAGAAAGACTACGACCTTGGAATATATAAAGCCGCCGCGGAGGTGGAAGGCAAAAAAGTAGAAGCTGATGCTCAGCGCGCAGCACAGGCTCAGGCTGCAAAAGTAGAAGCTGATGCCCAAATAGCCGAAGCTAACGCTATGAAAGCTAAGGCTGAAGCAGCAAAAAGCCAATCTGAAGTAGCCACTTATTTTCCAAAGCAAAGCAAAGAGATAAGAGCAAATGGAGCACAAAAAATTATAGATAATTCGACGAAAGATAAAGTTATTGTATTCAAGGCCGAGGGGTATGATGGACAACAAATCCCAGGGCTATTCGATGTTTATGTCCACGATGTCATAAGTGAAAAAGATGTGATTAAAGTAGAAAAAGTAGTAGGAGGGTATTATCAAAAAAAGATTACTTTCTCTAACCCAGAGCCGATGCTCGATGCTAGAGTCTTTCGTCACGAGTATGCAAAGCTCGTCGAGTGGGACATTAGTCTCCCACCAATCAACATCATTACACATGGTACAACCTATAAAGTTGAGAAGAACCATACTGTGATTAACCTAAATTTAACGCAACGCACAGCTGATGTTTCTTTCAAAGCTAAGACCACTAACGATGCCGTAGATGAATTGATGAAAAAGTTGGGTGTTGAGGCTGGAATAGATAAAACGGTAGCACTCAAGATGATTCATAGCTATGAAACGAGAAAAGAAATTGTTCATAGGAATGAAGAGGAACAATCCTATACCCTCAAAGTTCCAACAAATCAATATGAGCTCGTTTTCAAAAGTTTCTAATACTTCATTCAAAACAATAACAAGTCTTTTATGAAATTGTACTTTCGCAGATGAACTAAACTGTAGTATTAGCCCCTTTAAGTAGACAGTGTAAAAAAGACTACATTCTTAATGTGAAATGTTACACTATACTTGAAGGGGATGTTTGTACAAAAAGATTCAGAATTGTTGGAATTACACGCTGTACATTGTATGAAGATGGTGGGAGAAATCACGTGTATTTACTTTATTTTATAATTTATGAGGTGGAAAATGGATTCTTTAGAATTAAATAAATCTAAATATATTGTCTCTAATATCAAAGATATTTTGCATAAAAAGCTTATTCTTGATAAACCACTAACTAATGATGAGGTGAAAAAATTAAACCTAGTTAATCCTACTGTATACGAAAATGAGAAGTATCTTATTCAATCACGGTGGTTTTATAGTATTAATATCGGAGAATGGGAAGATGTAGATATTATTATTCAAGGAAACAATGAAAACCCCAATGTTGAGTTTATCGACATGGCAGAAAAATATTCGATGAACTCCATCTTCATATAAGATGTGCATTAAAATATTCACATGAATTCTTACCTAATCAAGAAATGAAGAACTACTATCTATCCACAATATGTTTTGGAAAGGTGGTTAATTTTGACGATTATATATTTCCAGGTTTTAGTTTAGCATTTATTTATGAAGGTATCTTTGAGTTTCAGTATAAAGTAAAATTTAAAGACAATGGATGGCCTATTGGTTTTGAAGGTGGGCCACTTTAATAATCATAGATTATTTTTTCTTATCGTGTGGATTTAAAATAAAGATTAACCGTTTATAAAAAAGTTGCAACGCTTTTTCTCTTACAAAATAAAAAGTGTCCACTATGTGAACACCTCATGTTATTATAGGTAAGCTGTATTAATTCAGATTGATATGTAGGTGAGACAATGGAAAATAAAGATCCTAAACAAGAATATGACCTAAGCAAGATATACACATACATAGAGTTCTCTGATAAAATTAGCGATCGCTTTAATAATTGTGGTAATACCTCATTTAAAAGTTCTGTTAAAGATTTCATCTTTTTGCGAGAATGTCGAATGTCGTCAATGCGGAATGAAGAAAGTCATATAGCCCTATCCAGGGCTTTTTTTATTACAAAATAAATGCACCCGAATGGATATTTAACTATACGCTTCTTTTCATGTACTGCCATACACTTATTAAAGATTTATTTTTTGAATCTTCAATACCTAAGTATTCCCATATTGCTTAAGCAAAAAACTTCTCAGTAAAATTTTTACTTATTAAACGGTAGTCAGTTCCTCTTTAAGCACCAAAAAGCAGGTTCCTACTTTAATCAATCTCTTGTCAAAATGGATTCTTTTTGGTAGGTTCATTTGTTATGCACATTTTTAGTGTAGTCGTAGAAATTTCAAAAAAATACACTCGCATATACCTTCTTGATACACTTAGCTTGATAGCGATGTGGTGATACCCCACATCCATCAACTTAAGGTATATTTGTATACAAAATGCGGTCTTTCCATATAGTTTTTTATTATCTTTTATAGATTTTATAAAAGTAGGCATATCAAATAAACCCTGACGGGCTTCAATTTTTTTACTATGCTACCTGATGAGTAGAAGTGGTATACTCATAAACAACACCCAAAATATCAAAGACTGTCTTTTTCTCATATCGATGAGATTTTCGTCCGTTGTGCTGTAGGAGGTTAAACAGACGAAGGAGAACCTTTGATAATTCTTGGGTGTTTTTGTGTAATGCTTGGTAAAAAAGTAAAAAATAATCCTTAATTATGTACATCGCTTTATATTCACTTAGCTCTTTCTGTTTCTTACGTAACAGGAGTTCTCGCATTTTAAACATAGTAGAAGAACATAATAGAATACTAATGAGTTGCCCATAAAGGTGACATTCTAATCGTTCTTGTTTAATAGATTTACAATGATGAATTTGAAACCAAGATTTCCATATTTTAAATAACAGCTCAATTTGCCAACGCAGTGAATATAGATCATAAATTTTCTCTTTTGGTACCCATTCCGTAGGAATGTTTGTCATATATACCGTAATACCTTGTAAAAGTTTTGTACGCTCTGTATATGTAATTCCTTTTTTCTTTTCGCGAATAGCTCGATCACGTAGGCGTTTCTGTTTTTGCTCCTCGGTACATCTATAAACTACAATTCGAGTAGGCAGTTTGTCTTTACTCCCTACATATACATCATGTAATTCATACACTTGGCCAGGCTGCAATTGTTTCATGATGTCTTCCAAATGAATTTGTATATATACGGGTTTTAATTGAGCGGGTTTTGTTTTAAATACTACTGTTTCAAATTCTTTTCTATATATTTTAGTTGGTAACTTTAGACGTGATAAATAATATCCTTGCTTATCTTGAATAGACTTAAAGTCTTGTAGACGAAAATATCCTAAGTCACGAATATATAGTTCATTCTTTTGTGCCATGCCTGTTCGAGTCGCACTATATGCCTGATCACTTCGTTTTCCTGGTTCAATTTCCACATCAGAAAATTTTCCACTCAACAAGTCATACTCTAGTTGAATTTTCACACCAGCTGTATGACTACATCCTCCGGCACCAGGATAAGTAGTTGCGAATCGATCTGGAACTTGGAAGGTTGTAGAATCAAGGACGAGAATCCGTTCAAAATAAGAAGAAAGAGAATGAGAAATCTTAGATACTCCTCCAATTTTAGCTTGTAGAAGTGTAGTAAATACAGTGCGAAAGAAGGCTACTGAAGCCGAATTAAATCGTCGATTAAGTCCCTCCGGACTTAATAAAATTCCTGTTGAAGTTTCTAATTGACTACAAAGTTGAGTAAGAGAGGTAGTAGCGATTTGTTGATTTAACCATACACACAAAGATAAGAAATGGTGCCCGTGGCACTTGCGTTTTCGTTTCATTCCGCCTGCTTCTATAGCTAATTGATTAAGTGTAGCGGGAGACATATATCGATATAGCTCTTCGGCAAATAAAGATAACTCTTGTTTTTGATGCATATTCATAAAAAGCACGTCACCCTTTCTCATTAACATAAGAAAATAGTAACGTGCTTTTAACTTCAAAAATAGTCTAAATCCTTAAGTTGATGGATGTGTGGTGATACCCCACATCCATCAACTTAAGGTATGTTTTTACACAAAATGTGTTCTTTCCATAGAGTTTTTTATAATCTTTTCTGGATTTTATAAAAGTTGGCATATCAAATAAACCCTGACGGGCTTCAATTTTTTTACTATGCTACCTGATGAGTAGAAGTGGTATACTCATATACAACACCCAAAATATCAAAGACTGTCTTTTTCTCATATCGATGAGATTTTCGTCCGTTGTGCTGTAGGAGGTTAAACAGACGAAGGAGAACCTTTGATAATTCTTGGGTGTTTTTGTGTAATGCTTGGTAAAAAAGTAAAAAATAATCCTTAATTATGTACATCGCTTTATATTCACTTAGCTCTTTCTGTTTCTTACGTAACAGGAGTTCTCGCATTTTAAACATAGTAGAAGAACATAATAGAATACTAATGAGTTGCCCATAAAGGTGACATTCTAAGCGTTCTTGTTTAATAGATTTACAACGATGAATTTGAAACCAAGATTTCCATATTTTAAATAACAGTTCAATTTGCCAACGCAGTGAATATAGATCATAAATTTTCTCTTTTGGTACCCATTCCGTAGGAATGTTTGTCATATATACCGTAATGCCTTGTAAAAGTTTTGTACGCTCTGTATATGTAATTCCTTTTTTCTTTTCGCGAATAGCTCGATCACGTAGGCGTTTCTGTTTTTGCTCCTCGGTACATCTATAAACCACAATGCGAGTAGGCAGTTTGTCTTTACTCCCCACATATACATCATGTAATTCATACACTTGGCCAGGTTGTAATTGTTTCATGATGTCTTCCAAATGAATTTGTATATATACCGGTCTCAATTGAGCGGGTTTTGTTTTAAATACGACTGTTTCGAATTCTTTTCTATATATTTTAGTTGGTAACTTAAGACGTGATAAATAATATCCTTGCTTATCTTGAATAGACTTAAAATCTTGTAGACGAAAATATCCTAAGTCACGAATATATAGTTCATTCTTTTGTGCCATGCCTGTTCGAGTCGCACTATATGCCTGATCACTTCGTTTTCCTGGTTCAATTTCCACATCAGAAAATTTTCCACTCAACAAGTCATACTCTAGTTGAATTTTCACACCAGCTGTATGACTACATCCTCCGGCACCAGGATAAGTAGTTGCGAATCGATCTGGAACTTGGAAGGTTGTAGAATCAAGGACGAGAATCCGTTCAAAATAAGAAGAAAGAGAATGAGAAATCTTAGATACTCCTCCAATTTTAGCTTGTAGAAGTGTAGTAAATACAGTGCGAAAGAAGGCTACTGAAGCCGAATTAAATCGTCGATTAAGTCCCTCCGGACTTAATAAAATTCCTGTTGAAGTTTCTAATTGACTACAAAGTTGAGTAAGAGAGGTAGTAGCGATTTGTTGATTTAACCATACACACAAAGATAAGAAATGGTGCCCGTGGCACTTGCGTTTTCGTTTCATCCCGCCTGCTTCTATAGCTAGTTGATTAAGTGTAGCGGGAGACATATATCGATATAGCTCCTCGGCAAATAAAGATAACTCTTGTTTTTGGTGCATATTCATAAAAAGCACGTCACCCTTTCTCATTAACATAAGAAAATAGTAACGTGCTTTTAACTTCAAAAATAGTCTAAATCTTTAAGTTGATGGATGTGTGGTGATACCCCTAATACTACTAATAATGTTATTACTTTTCTAACCTGTATCATAGTTCAATAAGAATTAAACATCTTAGTATTATTAAAAAGACTTTATTAGAAATTAAATAACTTTAATGTCCCTTTACAACAAGAACATAGAAATTCATTACTAAGCATAAAAAAGCTAATTTCTTCATTATTTTTTTTATGAATCCCCACCAACTAAAACTAATTGTAGTTGATCATAAATTTCCTGTGTATCAGGTGTACTTTTTGCTTGTTTACGTTCCCTTTGTAATAGTTCATTCTTTCGTTTAAGTAATTCTGAATTCTATATTGATAGAAACGTTTGCTTCTTATATAAACAAAATTAAACGTATAGTTCACTTGTATGTTTTATGATATACCTATTGAAACGTTGAATAATATAGGAGGGGATATTATGTGTAGGTTTAAAAAATTAGTGATAATTAGGGATGAACTAAAAAAAGGGGAAAATACCGAAAGTCTTAATTATGCTGCAGGTAAGTGGAATTTAATTTTCTAAATATTACGGCCTTTAAGGTGTTTTTGGGGATTGAGTACAAAGAAAATCTATATAATCTTCGTGAGGAATTTGCACAATACTTTTCTACGTGTATTCCCAATGGATTAATCATTAACAAAGAAGATCTATTAAAAAATTCTATTACAGATTACTTGAATAGATCAGATTCACAATCGTCTCCAGGTATCTACTATTTTGAAGTTCAGAAAAATAGAAATAAAAAAGATGGTAGTCCAGGACAGAGAAGTCCTGAAAATAACCAAAAAGCAGTAATGTTAAGGTCAAATTTATATAGTAAATTGAATGATACTACAATTAGTTTTCGATTTTCTGAAGATTTTAAGAGATTACGTACAGACGAAGAAATACTTAAAAGGTGGGCAGTAAGAAATAAAAATTTATTTTAAAGGTTGCCTATGAAGGAGTTAAACTACTGCAAAGAGCTATATAACTTATATATTTTTACATTGTTTACAGATAGGTTATTGTTCTTTCATTGTGGGGATTGTAAAATTAATAATTAAATAGGATAAATAAACCAGTGAAAATTTGAATATTGGTTTATTTTTATGAATAAATAGCTTGAAATTAGGATTGTTATATCTAATTTTCCACAAACAGTAATGTCAAAGTGCCAAAATAAAAAAAAATTGACTAAAAAATGAGTTAAAGAGCTAGTCACATAAAGCTACTCCACATTTTAATTTTTCTTCAACATAAGCTGAGGTAATGAATTTGTATATTAAGGGAGGGATATTTTCCCTTGTGTAGCTTCATGTTTTTTGATTAAGGAAGCAGCAATATCTGTAATATTGCTGCATATAATTTGTTTTTTTATTACCACAAAAAATTGATTATACAACAGTGATTCATACACTAATTGATAGTAGAGAAATGTATATAAAGAGAAAGAAGAGATTGTAGGTATAAGGTAATTTTTTTGACATAAGAAAGGTGAACAGATGGATTTAACTAAAGGTTAAAAAAATGACAAGATGTTTAATGCTAAATTAGAACTAATAGAAAATAATTTGTGATTTTCACTTGGAAAATAAAAAGAAGAAAAGGTGCTTTAATTTTTTTTTTATGAAATTTAAAGTTAATTGAATTCATATTAGGAATTTTGATAAGAAATACAAATAGAGTGATTAGAAGGTGATTCAATGAGTATGAAGATTAAGTCTTTACCGGCACATGATGGAGATTGTTTTATTATAACTTTTGGGGAAGGCGAAGATATAAAAAATATTATTATTGATGGTGGAAGAAGAAAACCTGTGTTAAAAAGGTTAAAAGAAGAATTGCATTTTATACAAGGAAAAAATCAAAGTGTTGACTTATTAATTGTAACGCATATTGACGAAGATCATATACAAGGGATTTTAAAATTGTTTGAAGATGATAAAGTTGATAAAAGTATTTTTAAACAAGTATGGTTTAATTCTAAGGAAAATCTAACAAGTTTTTTTGATGGAGAAGAAAAACAAGATGAGAGATTATTAATTGAAGATAAAAGTAATGGAAATATTAGCTACAAACAAGGGATTTCTTTTGGGAAATTACTTCATAATCTAAATCTTACGAGCTTTAAATTGATAACAGCAGGTGAGAAATTAGAAATAGGGGGAGCTGTTATCAAGGTTTTATCTCCAGAAGAGAATGCATTAAATAGGCTACATAAAGATTGGGAAAAAGAATTTCCAAGTGAAATTATTGATGGAGAAAACGTTTCTGATAATGATTCTAGAGACTATAAAGAGTCTATTGGAAATTTAATGAAAAATAGATTCAAAGAGGATAGGGATATTGCTAATGGGAGCAGTATTGTTGTTTCAATTGAATATCAGAAGAAAAAATTGCTGATGTTAGCAGATTCGTTTCCTTCAGTGGTATTACGGAATATTTGTAAATTATATCCGGATGAAAAGGACAGAAATTTTGATTTAATTAAAATAGCACATCATGGTAGTAAATTTAACACAAATGATGAATTGTTTAATTTTATAAAATGTAAAAGGTATATAGTGAGTACTAATGGAAAAACACATGGTTTCCCGACTAAGGAAGCCTTAGCGAGAATTATTGTTTCAAGTTTTAATCATAGCGCATCTAAAACATCTATTTACTTTAATTACCCTCAAATCTTTGAATCTATGTTTTGTCAGGAAGAAATGATTAAATACAATTTTGAATGTGTAAATTTAGGGAACAATACAGACGATTTTCTGGAGGTGTAGTTTTTGGAAGTGTTTAGACAGTTAGGAGTAAGAATTGAAGGATTAGGACAAGCTAAGGGAAGTGGCTGTATATATGAATTTTGTAACGGCGAAGAGGGGATTAAATATATACTAACCGCTCAGCATTGTTTAATAGATGATCAAAATAAAAGAGAGTTTAGTAAGGAAGAGTATGCAGAAATAAAAATATTTGATTGTAATAATGAGAAATTAGAAGTCATAGCAATAAATATACCACAGGAATGTGGTTTAGATTTTGCAGTTATAAAAGTACGTACATTGAAAAATTATCAAAGTATTAAAACCTTAACTCCACGGTCTGATATGGAGTGTACATATTTTGGTTTTCCAAAATATCTTAGTAATGATAAAAATCCAGGGGAACCAATGAAAGTGAAAATTGTAGAATTGTTGGATGACGGTTATTTGACTCTACAGAATATACATGGTCATTTAGATGATGGTGAAGGGGATGCAAAGGATAATACTGTAGGATTCTCAGGTTCCGGAATTTACTTTTATGATCAAACGAATTTTTACTTAATTGGCTTATTAGTAAGGCTAAGAGGATCAAAGGGAATTCATGGGAAATTACAAGCCATAGGAATTGATATAGTTAATAATTTTTTGAAAGAGCAAAATTTATGTGAATTAATACCGTATGAATTGAGTCAATTCGAAATATATTTAAAAGAAGTTTTAGATGAACAAGATGATGACGTTAAGAGGATAATTAGAAAGCATTTTAGAGAAAAAATAATAAACATAGATCCATTATTTATATCTAAAAAATTGAACGAAAAATTATTTATACCATATAACCCAAATGGAAATCTTACGAATGTTAAATTATGGGAAGGGTGGTTAAGGGTTATTTTGTATATATGTTTATACAAAAATACAATTTTGAATGCTGATAATATAAATCAACATATATTTTTAGAGGAGGGTAGTAAAGCAAATAAGAGATTTTATTATTCTGAGGCAAAAAGAATGGCTACGTTTGTAAGGGAATTATATTCCGGAGCTTACAAAGATATACAAAATAATGACTTAATATTTGTGAACGGTGAAGCAATTAAAGGACCTCTAGCACCTACCCAAGATGTTATTCAGAACATGGTTTTACAAATAGATGATGTAATGTTTGATCAAGGAATCGATATTTTATCGGATACTGAATACAAAGAAATAAATGTTATTCATATAGATTATATTTTTGAAAAATTAGAAACAGAATTAATACAATTCATGGCATGTAAAAGAAGGCCAGTAGAGATAGAGACGAAATTTATAGATTGTTTGATAGATGTATTTAAAGTTTATGAGGATATTATGGAGTCAGAGGAAGAGGTCGAAAAAATTGAAATTGATAATTAAAGAAGATATAAAAGAGATTTTAAGTTTAGATGGAGAAAGTCAATATGATAAAGTAAAGTGTTTTCAATATATTGATGATCAAGGGAAATATAAATTTTATATTTTTACCTGTTACTATGATTTGGAGGAAGAGTTAAAAAATGATTTTAGAATTTTAAATGATATCATTGCCTATGATTTCCAAAGAAAATTGATGTTAGATATTGAAAAGTGGAATATATATATATTCTTCTTTGCAAAAGAAATAATATCGGAAGAATTAAAAAATTTAATTGAGCAAAATAAATATGCTACACGGAAAATTGTTTTTGATAATATATCTAAAGAATTATCTAATAGTGAAATCGAAAAAATAATTTTTAATAAATTATTTTTCTTGGACTTATCTCCTGAAGAAAAAGTCCAAGATCAAGGTACCAATGCTGTGCAAGACATTATTTCGAGAAAAGACCTTTTATTGATGGATTTAATTACAGAGATAAAAGAAATTGAGGGGACTAATAAAAAAGAATTTAATCAAAAAAAAGTAAAGGCTATAAAAAAATATTTGGAGATGAAAATGGATGAGTAGAAAAATAGAAAGAATAGAAATTGAGGCATTCCGGGCTTATAAGGAAAAAGAAACATTTGATATGAGTGTTGATGGACAAGTAGCAAATCTTATTGTGTTATATGCACCAAATGGTTCAGGAAAAACTTCTTTTTTTGATGCCGTAGAATGGGCGATATCAGGAGAAATAAAAAGAATTTCGGAAAATCATCGCGTAAAAGAAATAGCTGACATGGAAAAAGGACATATACTAAAAAATAAGTATAGTAATGCTTCAGTAGGAGTAATTGAAATAAAATTTTCAGACCAAGAAAGAATTAAAATTGCAACTAAAGAAATAAAAGGCAATCGTAAAACGGATTATGCAGCAGGTAATGAAATCTCTATAACTTCTCAAATTAAAACATTAAAAGATAATAAAATTGCAAAAGCTATTCAAAAGAATATTTTAACTCATGATCAGGTAGATAAATTTTTAAGATTTCAGACTTCTAGGGAAAGATATGAAGCTTTAAAAATATTTTGGGATGTTAATGATGATACAGGAGTGTTTAAAAATTTAATTATTATCTTAAATGAATTGGAAATTCAGAAGAAGGAAGTTAAAGAAAAATATGACAGTATTGTGAAAGATTTAGAGAAATTAAAGATTGATCGAGAGGTACTTAACAGAATAAATACTAGAATTTCTGAAATAAATGATTCATTTACTAATACAGATGAAAAAGGAATATATTTAATTGCTGTGGAAAGTGATGGGGTATTGGAAAATATTCTAAGCGAATGTATAAAAATAAAAACGCAGACAGATGGTTCTTTAGGTGAGGTGAAAAATAACCTTAATATAATACAGTACTTATTTAACAATTATTCCAAGAATTATCGACAGCCAAATGAATATATAAAAAATATTTATGAGCTAGAATTAAAAAAGGCAATTATTGATGAAAATAATTTAAAGACATTAACAAAGAAAGAAGAGGAAAAACAAAGAAAAGTAGTAAAGCAAAAAGATTTAGAGAGAAAGATAACAGATATTTCAGTTTTAATGGATAATTTTAAAATACTATCGGATTTAGGAAAAGAAAAGAGTAGTTTAGAAAAAAGTGAAAATAAGTTACTTATGGACAGAGAAAGTACAGGTACGAATCTAATTAAAATCGAAGAAGAATTATTTAAAAAAAATAATTTGCTAGTTGAAAAACAGCGGAATTTAAAAGTAAGCATAGAAAATATGACTGACCTAGATTTTCTGAAAGAAAAAATTAGTTCAGCGCAACAAAAAGAGGAAGTTACTAAAGAAGCCCAAAAACTTGAATTTAAAATAAACGATAAAAAAGAGTTAGTGCTTAACTATGAATTAGAGAAAAAGAAGTACATAGAAATTTTGCAAAGGGAATTGACAGCATTAATAAAAAATAATATTAGTTATACTCTATCTAATAAAGTGCAAGATAGTTACATGCGCTTAGTGCAAATTCATACTGAGATAGATGGGTTAAGTAATAAAATAGTAAACCATGAAATTAAAATTGAAGTGGCTAAAAAAATTGGAAACGATATTAGCAAAATGAAAAAAATGGCTGTTGATATATTGAATACTTCCAAAAACAATGTGTGTCCTTTATGTAATAACACCTATAAGGATTTTGATATTCTTTTAGAAAGGGTTAATCAAAATAGTGAAGAGTTAATGGAAATAAATAATTTAATAAATGAAGTTAATAGTCTAAAAAAAGAAAAGGCAATTTTACTGTTTGAGGCAGAAGAGATATATGATTGCTTTGTAGCTAGCATAAATAATGAAATTCGAATTTTGGATGACATTTTAATTGAAATGAATTCTCAAATAAAAACTGATGAGTTATCCTATTATAATGCAATGCAGAAATTAAATGAAATTGAAAAAGATATAAAACAACAAAAAATAGTACTTGAAAAGTTACAAATTAGTAATAAAGAAACAGAGATAAATAACTTATACAATGTTCATAGAGAACATAAAAAGAATTTACAAGAAGATATTGATGTAACCCAAAAAGAGTGCATATTAATAGAGGGACAAGTAAAAGAAACACAACATCAATTGAAAATCAATGATGAACTGTTGAAACAAAATAAAGTATTGATGCAAAAATTATTAAACAATCACTTATATACCACATATGTAAATGTAAGTAGTGAACTGGGTGTCAAAGAACTTAAAGATATAAAAAGCGAATATTCAAAATTAAAAATAGAACTTGAAGAAAGTAACATTGAATTAAAACATGTAAACATGGAAATTGATAATTATAAAAATAAGGTAGGAGATTTGAAACTTGCAGATGTCAAAAATGATATAAAAAACATCCAGGAAGAAGGTCAAAAGGTACAGGATGGAATTGATTTATACATTGAGAGGTTTATTAAATATTTTGGACATGAGAAAATTAGAGAAGAGATTCTAGAGCAAGAAGTATATTATTTGAAAGGTCGAATAGAAAGGTTAAGTAAGAAGGCTGAATTGCTCTTAGAGATTATAAATATATTAAGTCCATATTTAACTAATAGCATGAAGCGAGATAAGCAAAAAGAGTATAAGTTATTAAAGGATAAATTAGATTACTTTAAAACTATTATAGAAGAATTGACAGTTTTAAAGGATGAATCACATTTTTATATAAAAGAAAAGATTGAGCAAGTGTTTAATTTAAAAAGCGTTAATAAAATATTCCAAATGATTGATCCACATCCTAAAATGACAGATATAATATTTAAACTAGATGAATCTGTAAAAGATAGTTTAGGGTTAAATATTATGTGTAAGGATCATAAAAAACCAGAGAACATTGAGGCGCCTATTTTATATTTAAGCTCTGCTCAAGTCAATATACTGTCTCTTAGTATATTTTTAGCAAGTGCAATTGAGAATTCACAGGAATTTAATACAATATTAATGGATGATCCTATACAACATTTAGACGGACTTAATATTTTGTCATTTATTGATTTATTGAGAATCATTTGCTTTAGTTTAAATAAACAAATTATTTTATCCACTCATGATGAGAGATTCTTTAAGTTATTACAGAAAAAAATTGATTCGGAATATTTTCCTGTAAAATATGTAACTTTGAATAAGAGAGGAAGTATAGTTCATCAATAAAGCGTAGAATATTTTTTTATGTAGAGTTGAAATTTTAAAGGTAGTTTTATTAGGGTGGGATGTTTATTTTAAGAATATAAGCATCTCACTTTTATTTGATATCTTAAATAGAAGATAGATTCTACTTGTATAATAAATAGTTAATTGCAATGGAGATAGATTATTAAGTAAGTATATGTAGGATCAAAAGAAAAATAAAGATATTTTTGCCTATAAAGTACTTCAAAATATGAATTATTTAGTCATATGGTAATAATAAAGATGTTTAATTTTCATTTAGAAAAAAATAGTCTTACTTACACATTGAGTGTAGTAAGACTATTTTAATTTTTTTAAAACAACCTATCTGAAGTGATTTGCAATAAATGATAATAACGTTCTTTAATTTCAATCTGACCTCTTAACTAGTCTATTGGATGAAAATCTCTATTAAGATTGTATAATTTATTTGAAATTCGTGATAGTTCCTTTTTCAATTAAGTTGGATCATTAGTGATATAAGCATTGTTTGGTATTTTTAAGGAGTTTATTGTATTAAAAAACTTTATTATCTCCTAATATTTGCGTAATTAAGTTAAAATATAAGTATACTTGTCTGTAAATTATACGTGTATTTAAAATAAAGCTGACCTGATGTATCTATATAGGTACATCAGGTCAACTGATATCTAAATCAAAAGTAAAAAATTTTATTATTAAGAAAAACTAAAAAAGAGATAAGAACTTCTTTTTTACACAAAAATGAAGTTCAAAAACTATTTTATAAAGAGTGTTTTAAATTAACAACTTTTTTATAGGAGGGCTTTAGGAAAAATGAATGAGGCTACTTTTGAAGCAAGGGCCCAGAAGGCCATTAAAGAAATATTTCCTAGCTATGCGAATTTAGAGCTTACGCACCAGTTAATTTTTTCTGTGAATTTGGGGCATAAAGTTATAGATGTAAAACCAAGTGTTAAGAAACCTCGTTTAGATATACTAATTAAACAAGAGGAAAAAAATTTAGCAGTATTGGAGCTAAAAAGACCTGGACATTCATTGCGGGATGAAGACAGGGATCAAGGTGTGAGTTATGCACGTTTACTCACACCGATGCCACCCTTGGTAATCGTGTCTAACGGGAAGGAAACTCGGTTTTATGAAACAACTTCTGGAGAGCCTTTTAATACCCTGAACTCTGATGCTGAAGAATTAAAGAAACTATTTGTTCGAGCATTAGAAATTGCGGCATCACAAAAAGATCAAGCTGTTCGTATTTTATTAGGGAAAGATCCGTTAATTTGGGAGAAAGTAATTGGGGATTTGAATCGGATTAGTTTTCAAGATCATCTTGGATCTGTAGAAACCTTATCTCAACCGATTGCCAAATCTTTTAATTTACCTAGGGAAGCTACTGAACAGATTGTTGACTTAGTTAGTGGTAACAATCCTGTGATTGCTGTCACTGGAGCACCATTAGTTGGAAAAACTAACGTTTTATACGAATTATGTCAATTAAAGGGGGTTTCATTTGTCCCAATTTATATTAATGCAGAAAATTGTCAATCCGGTATCTTGCAGTATTTGGCTAATCACTTTACCAAACATTTTTTTTCTATCAATTCGATAGATGATGTTCGTTATTGGTTGCAACATGGCATTGTTAATAATCCACATCCAGCAGGGAAGATTGTAATCATTATTGATGATGTTTGTTATTCCGATGATCATCTTATCCGTGAAATTAATGAACTTATTGAGTTGTGTTCTTGTACTCGATCATGTTCGCTTGTGATTGCCTGTGATAGCAGCAATTATCACTTAATGACTCATGTCCCAGGGCGCCCAAAAAAGAAGACCTTGTTTGGGAAGAGGGCATTGAAGGTGGAAGTTAATAATTTAAGTGATGTGGAGTTCGATATGGCTAAAGAATACATAAAAAAGCATTGGTCTGCAGATTTTCACCAGGGTGCGCAATATAGTAGGGAGTTAAGAACTCCGCGGCTTCTTCGCATGATAATATCCAATTTTCCGCGAGAATTAAATATAGAAACTCGCTTATTAATTCCGAGTTTTTTGCCGTTTCGTGCCTTGAATTGGGTTTTAAGTGGATTCAGTAGCGATCGTAAGTTCATTGGTGATATGGTAAAGTTGGTAAAGGCGTTTATAGAAGAGGATAATCAAGATGTACCATCTCCTATCATAGGGGAAATGGTATCTTATGGACGCGGTCATGTTCTTTATGACAAAGCAGAAAATCTCTTAGGCGAAACTCGTATAGATCGTTTGCTTCAACAGGGACATATAGATTGGTTTACAGATAAAGAACAAAACCAGTATATTGTCCCGAAAGTACCAGAACTTTTAGCAGCATCAGCAGTAGAAGCTTTGATTAGCAAGGCAAGCGGAATGAAGTTTAAAGAGGCTATTGATTACGTTCTAAAGCAAAGCGAAAGGCTTCCTTATGGTGACTTAATTGGTGCCAACGTATTTGAACGGCTTATTCGTGAAAGGCACTTTCCGTTATATGAACTCATAGTTTACCTAATTAATAAACCACCAAAAATTGAGAAAGTACTAGAAAATTTCAATGGTGCCGTGTATTTTGACCAAACAGGTCTAGTTGCAATTCCTCGACAAATGTTGGATACATCAGAGGAAATTAGGATGTTTTCTAATCTATTTCCATGGCTAGTACTTTCACAATTGGTGACAGAGTTAATGAGGGTGGAAGATAGTGAAGATCCTTGGGAAGTGTATCGTGAGATTTTAATAGTTGTTGGGGGATATCAGAATGTCCTCAGGCGTTTTGAACCAGCTACCACTCCAGAAGATATAATGGGATATAAAACTCATGCTCTTCGATCTAAGGATGGAAAAAAAGGGGAGGTACTATGTGGTGAGGTAGGGATTATAGAGCCGATTACATATGCTATGCAACGCGGTTTTTATGATATACCTGGTGAGATGTTAAAAATCTGTCAATATGCTGTGCGAGAGAAAGATCCATTCCTCAGTCATCGTCTCCATAATGCAGCCAATAGCATGATTGATGTAGCTGACGAAAACTCTGCAAAAATCATAAAAAAGGTACTGAGAATGCTAAAGGAAGTGTACTGAATAGTGAAGAAAAGACTGAATAAAGAAGGGGATTTGGAATTTGAAAACAGGATATAAATACTTTACAAACTTGCAGATTAAAAGCACAACAGATTGTATATGTCTTTATAACTGTGATTACCCTGGGTAAGGATGAACCCCCTTAAAGAGGGACTCTTTTTTAGGAATCGCGCTTTCTATTTCATAGAATGTTTACTTACAATAAAGTTGTTTAAAACGCTTCGAAATGGTATCTATTTCATCCACTATATTATTAATTAGAACAATAAGGGATTGATTGGATTCACTGTGATTTCTAATAAATGATTTCTTAGTTTAATAAGGGAACCTTAGATTAATTAATATTTAGGTAATAAAAACACTATGCCATTTATAAAAATAGCGTAGTGTTTTTTATATTAATCACCAAAAAATATAGTTAAGCTTGAAGAAGGTTTATTAATATAAATTTAACCTCTATTCAAGTCATTTTCTTTTTATGTTTGTTAGAATTATCAGGAATTACAGATTCATATTATTGAACAATTTTTTGTAGATTGCAGATAGTATTTTCAGGATTTTTGATTGTTTTTTTACTTATTCATTTTTTATTTGTTTTTATAAAGATTGAAAAAACTTCAGTTAGATTAATTATAACTATATTTGGAGTCGTTAATATTATACTATCTGAAACATACGGAATAATATTCTGAGTATTTTTAAAAAATTATCTTGTAATTTGATTTGGTGTTTATTGTTGTATAAAGATTTTTAAGGTTGGAATTCAGCTTAGAATCCAAATAGTGTATTAGAACTAGAAATATATTGACAACTGAATTGATGAGTTTTTCATGGATATGACTGCAAGTATTCATTTGTTTGCGAGTAATCCGCTCGAATTCGCATTAAAGCTCAAGCGAGAAATATATGAACGTACACGGATTGAAAGTACGATTGGTATAGGGCCTAATTTATTATTGAGTAAAGTAGCGATGGATATTGAAGCGAAAAAGAGTAAAGATGGAATAGCACACTGGACGTATGACAATATACCCGAGAAGTTATGGAGTATTAGACCAATCAGTAAATTTTGGGGTATATCGTACAAAACTGAAATGAAATTGAATCGAAAAGGTATACATACAATTGGAGAATTAGCTCAGTATCCTTTGAAATATTTAAAGCAATCTTTCGGTGTAATAGGGGAAGAATTACATTTACATAGTAACGGGATTGATTTTAGCAGAATAGCAGAGAAATACGTTCCAGCGACAACATCTATAGCGAAAAGCCAAATATTATTACGGGATTATTCGATAGGAGAGTTCGTAGTTATTTTATTAGAGCATATAGAAGAAGTTTGTTATAGGTTGAGAAGAGAAAAGAAATATGCACAAACAATTCATTTTTCAATTGGGTATAGCAAGGAATACGGTGGGGGAATAAAAAAGGCGCATACGTTAAATCGGGCAACAAATGTAACGATGGATATTTACAATGTTTGTACATATTTTTTATATGAGCGCTATACAGGAGAACCGATTAGATCGTTAAGTGTCTCATTAACAAACCTTATTAATGAAGGTGAAGAGCAAATTTCGCTTTTCGATAACATTGTACAAAGGGAAAAAGAAATCCGATTAACGAAAGTTATGGATGAAATTCGAACACGGTTTGGTAAGAACAGTATTTTACGTGGGATTTCCTACACAAGCGTCGCAACATCAAGATATAGAAACACATTATTAGGAGGACATAAATCGTGAAGAATGCTAATATGCCAAAAGGAAGAGGGATGGTAAAGTGGCAACCGTTCGCTAGTATGCCAGAGCAATTCGCAGTTATTAAAGAAATGATACATGCGAAAACGAAAGTCACGCGTCCGATCTTAACAGAGGATGCAAAAGAAGTGCTTGAAAATAAGTTGTTATGTTCCTATTTAGGTGAGGAAGAGATTTTACTTACATATTATAAAGGTGGCTACTTATATAAAAATTACATAACAGTAGTTGATATTAATCCATTAAGAGAGGTGATTGTGTGTACTGATGCTTTTAGTACTAAGCGTACTTTTAAGTTTGTTGATGTAATTGAGATTAATTAAAGTATGTTTCTATGCAGTAGGATTATTTTTTAGCCTACTGCATAGAAAGGTCAGTTACAGTACTACACTTATACTAAAATAGCTTATCCTTAACTTCCTACTGCTTTTATCCCGCTATTTGCCGGGCAGTAAGACCCCCACCTCAAAATTCAGCGGAAGCAAAGAAGTTAGGTGGGGGTCGGGCTGCCCGTAAACGCCCGATTGGTGAAGGCTAATAATCAGTGGGGATGAACAAAACCCCCACTGATTAAAGTTTCACTTTATTACCGTTAAGGATGATACGATAATGTGGAAAAATGATGAACTCTCTAAACGATAGAATTAGTACTACCAGAAGTTAAAGGGTTTCTTGAAATTACGAATACGAGCTGTTAGGTAGTACTATATTCATTTAGAAACAGCCGTTTTAAATAATAGTAGACATAATCAAGGCAATACTTAATAACTAAAGAAAATAAGTAATTTAAACTTCAATTATGATAGGAAGGATCATTGGCTTTCTTTTTGTATGTGAGTATATAAAATGGCCAAGTGTTTCTCTTATTTCTCTTTTTAGAACATTCCATTGGTAAATATGTGCTTTTTGTAATTTGTTGATAGTTTCCACAACTAATTGATTAATTTTCTTTAAGAAATCTTCTGAATCGCGAACATATACAAACCCACGAGAAATTGTGTCTGGGCCAGAAATTATTTTTTCTTCCGTTTTACTTAAGGTGATAACTATTACAAGCATGCCATCTTCAGAAAGTTGTTTACGATCGCGCAATAAGGCGTTCCCAACATCTCCAATACCTAATCCATCTACATATATATTACCGGCAGGTATACGCCTAGTTTGCATGGCGGTTTGATTTTTAATATCAACAACATCTCCATTGCCGATAACATAAATATTATCTTTCTTGACACCAACGGATTCGGCCAATTGACGGTGATGATGTAGCATTCTAAATTCACCGTGTATTGGAATGAAATATTTAGGTTTCATTAAAGTAAGCATCAATTTTAATTCCTCTTGATATGCATGTCCAGAAACATGCATTCCCGTTGAACTTCCAGATCCATAAATAACATTTGCTCCTAATAGGAATAGGTTATCTATAATACGTGAAACATTACGTTCATTTCCTGGTATAGGGGATGCAGACAAAATGACTGTGTCACCCGGTAAAATATCAACTTGTCGATAATTTCCACTAGCCAACCGGGCCAGAGCGGCCATAGGTTCACCTTGACTACCAGTGCAAAGTATAGCGACTTTCTCGGGCTCTAGCTGGTTAATTTCATTTGCTTCAATTAACATTCCTTCAGGTATATTCAAATAGCCTTGTTCTAAGGCAACAGAGACTACATTTACCATGCTTCTTCCAAGGAGGGCAAGCTTTCTATTTGTTTTCAAAGCGGCATCTACTATTTGCTGTACACGATTCACATTAGAAGCAAAGGTAGATATAATAACTTTTCTATGAGCCTTGATAAATGCTTCTTCAATTTTTCCACCTACTAATCGCTCTGATGGAGTAAATCCAGAACGTTCGGCATTTGTACTTTCTGAGAGGAGAGCTAAAACACCGTTACTTCCGATATTAGCCATTTTGTGGATGTCTGGATATTGATTGTTTACAGGAGTTAAATCAAATTTAAAATCACCTGTATGGACTACTGTACCCTCTGGTGTATGAAAGGCAATCCCAAGGCAATCGGGAATACTATGATTAGTTTTGAAAAAGGATAAATTTATTTGTCCAAACTCAATTAAAGACTCAGAGTCAATAATAGTTAATTGTGTCGAATCTTGAAGTTTATGTTCTTTTAATTTAATACCGATTAAGCCTAAAGTTAATTTTGTTGCGTAAATTGGCACATTCAATTGCTTTAAAAAATACGGAATACCTCCAATGTGATCTTCGTGTCCGTGTGTAACAATTAAGCCTCGAATTTTATCTTTATTTTTTTGCAAATATGTAATGTCAGGAATTATTAAATCTATTCCTAATAAACTCTCATCAGGAAATTTAGAACCACAATCAATGATTACAATGTCATTTGAATATTGTATGACATACATATTCTTACCAATTTCATTAACACCACCTAAAGCAAAAATAGATAGTTTTTCATTTATTGTACTCAAATGAATATCCTCCTTTTTAAAACAAGTTTACTTGAAGCTATGTAAAGGGTTATGACCAACCATTGATAAATAATTGGTCATAATTATCTTATAGATCCATATCTTTTAATCCGGGACTATGCTCATTTGGCATTTCAGGAAGTTCTGGTACAGGAAAACCTTTTGGTGGGTCAGTTACTGTTAATGTTCCTTTGTTTCTACTTGGTGATTCACCTTGGAAAATTTCTCCCATTCTTGTTGGATCTAATCTAAAATTAAATTGTGCATTATGAAATCCCATATCTACATACTTTCTGCACTCTGGGTACTTATTAATATCATAGTTCGGCACAGGGAAAAGTTTCCCCCACTCAACACCCAATGTCTCTAATGCTTTTGCAAAGGCGTTTTGATGTGCATTATCACGTACAATTAAAAATGCAAGTGTCTCTCTAAAAGTTTGATTTGAACTCATTTCATAAATTCTAGTCTTTTGAAGTACACCTGTTGATTCAAGTACTACATTATCTAGTAAATCACTAATTAAATTTCCATGACTGTATACCCAAGATCCATTCCATGGGTTTCCAGCCGCATCCACTGGCAATGAACTTTGAGCACCTACAATAAAGTGATGTGGGTTTGCGTGCTTAACTGCCTCATCAAGAGGTGCTTTGTCAATACCAGCATTCCCTGGTGTAGGTTCACCAGCTCCATTTAATAGTTGATTAATTGTATTTTGTACAAGTTCTACATGGCTTATTTCTTCTAAAAAAACACCTCGAAGTAAATCACGATATTGCTTCTCTTTACCTCTGAAGTTTGAGCTTTGGAAGAAATATTGCATCATTGTACGCATTTCACCATAATGCCCACCTAATATTTCTTGTAGAACTTTTGCAGCAGCTGGATCTGGTTTATCTGGCTTAATAATATTAATAAGTTCTTCTTTATAATAAAACATGAAGTACACCTCTTTTTATGATAGTCAACATTGTTATGATGTCCGCGATATGGTCATTAAATACTGTAATTCATTTTTTTTCCATACGAGGGCTATCTCAAAATGCGTAGATTTAAAATAATCATTTTAGGTGTGAGAGGAAGGGGGAAGTTATGAACTTGCATTTTTTATTTAATTAAGAAAGTTATAAAGGAAAGTATGTTGTAATCAAAGTTAACTACTAGAATTTAATAAAAGAGAAGATAATTATTAGGCTAGCCCTGAGAACGTGGATTTGTTAAGTCAAACTGAAATGTATATTTGAAAAATAAAAAAAGATAAGACATGGAATCTTATCTTTATCATTAATAATAATGAATTAAAAAGGATATAGCCTCAAGGCTTCAGAATGACTTTTATACAATCATCTTCACGATTATTAAAAATTTGATAACCGTAGCTCGCTTCTTCAAGGGGAATTTTGTGTGTAATAATCTCTTTTGGATCAAATTCATTATTTGTTATTTTTTCAAATAGTTCTGGCATAAAATGAATGACAGGTGCTTGTCCCATTTTAAGATTAATATTTCTAACCCAAAATGCACCGAGTGGAAATGCATTATAGTTGCCACCATAAACGCCTGTCATTTGAACCGTTCCATATTTTCTTACTGCTTTCGTAGCGATTTGAATAGGGCCGAGGGTTCCACCTTGTAATTTTAATTTTTGTTCCAAAAACTCTAAAGGTGATTTTTTTCCATCCATTCCTACGCAATCAATGACTACATCGGCACCACCATGTGTAATTTCCTTTAAATGTTCTCCCATATCAGGAAATTTTGTAAACTCAAACACCTCAACATTGTTAATCTTTTTTGCATAATTTATTCGGTAATCTAAGTAATCGACTGCGATTACGCGCTTAGCGCCTTGCATCCAAGCAAATTTTTGTGTCATTAATCCAACAGGTCCACAACCGAGGACGATAACAGTATCACCTCGCTTGACACCTGCATTTATTACACTCCAATAGGCTGTTGGTAAAACATCTGATAAAAACAGTAGGGATTCATCTTCAAGTTCGCAGGATTCTGGTATAACAAATGGAGTGAAATTTCCAAAAGGAACTTTTAAATATTCAGCTTGTCCACCAGGATGGTTACCAAATTTTTCTGTATAACCAAAGTATCCACCAGAATCATAATGAGGATTGGAGTTGTCACATTGGCTCTCCATTTCATGTTGGCAATAGAAACAATGTCCACAAGCAACGTTAAAGGGAATCACAACACGATCGCCTTTTTTCACTTTAGTGACATCTGGCCCGACCTCTTCAACGATTCCCATTGGTTCATGGCCGATAATGTATCCTGGAGGTAAAGGCATGTTACCTTGATATAAATGTAAATCAGAACCACAAATAGCGGTTGAAGTAATTTTTACAATAATATCATCTTTTTTTTCTAATTTTGCATCATCAACTTGTTTAACCTGTACTTGGTTTGGTCCTTGATAGGTCACAGCTTTCATAATTTCATATCTCCTTTTGAATCATTTCTCAAAACATACTGTATATTTATTCTTTGGCAAAACAGAAATCTTTATTAAACGGCGGTCTATACCTAGTGTTGTTATGAAAGTACGTTATAGCAGCTTTTCTTTCTTAAGTCTTTTGTCCTATTTTAAGAAGAAAATCAACATTTATACATAATCTACTTTCCATAAAAAGGATAACTATTATTTCATAGTTCGTAGCATATTAAAAACATCGGAGGTGAAAATATGGCAAACAGTAATAGTGGAAGTCGTAATGAATTATTAGTTCGAGGAGCTGAACAAGCTCTTGATCAAATGAAATATGAAATTGCACAAGAGTTTGGTGTACAACTTGGTGCAGATGCAACAGCTCGTTCAAATGGATCTGTTGGTGGTGAAATTACAAAACGTTTAGTAGCAATGGCTGAACAACAACTTGGTGGTAGAGCTAACCGCTAAGTGAATTAGTGAAAAATATAGCAAATCTTTAAATCAATTTCTTTTGTATATTTATAAAAAATAAACCCTTATAGTAAGTGGATTCTCACTCAAAGATTATCGATAATTTTTTTTCATAATCTTTGGGTATTTTATTTGTAAACTACTTTCCTAAACAATAAACACGCAGTGTTGGAAAGGTGTTTTCCATGCATAGTAGAAAATCTTTTGCAGGAAAAAGCATACTTAAAAATTTGATTTCAATATTGAAATCAATATTCATTATGATATTTTCGAAAGGGAGGAATTTAAAAATGGGTATATTAAGTGGAAATCCTCAAAATGAGCCTTTACATTACGGAGAGGTATTTGACATTTGGAGCTATCTTCTTGCTGCACAAGGTGCCATTGCAAGTCATCAAGTATTTATGAATCATACAGGTGATGAAGACTTGAAGAAGTTTTTAGAAAGCCTAATTGAAAATGATATGAATTCGGAAATAGAAGAATTAAAGGCGCTTTTAAAAGTTAATGGGGTCGCTTTACCGCCTGCTCCTCCAGAACGACCAGTTGCATCTATTGAAGACATTCCTCCGGGAGCACGTATTAATGATGTTGAAATTGCAGCTGCTGTTTCTACAGGGTTAGCAGCTGGCCTTGTGACATGTAGTCAAGTAATGGGGAAATGTCTTCGAGAAGATGTAGGCATGCTATTCGGACAATTCCATATGAAAAAAGCGCAGGCAGGTGTAACGTTGCTACGTTTAAGTAAGAAAAAAGGCTGGGTAGTTCCACCTCCATTACATGTAAGAAATTCTGATCAAGCTTAATAAACAAAAATAAAAAGTGGCCAACGCCACTTTTTATTTTTGTTTATTAGATTTATCCTCAAGTTTGGATTTATTTATTGTGGAAGAATTTATATATTCATCTGACATCTCCATAGCATATTTATCATGGTGAATAGGATTATGTTCTCTTAATTCATTGTCTTTATGCAGTACTAACTTCTGCATATAAATGTGGAAAAAAACTTCTATTCCGCCAATAATTAAAGCGGCTATAAATGAAGATAATCCAATGTTACGAGTGGAATCTAAATCAGTAAACAACGATGTTAGCAACCAAATTCCAAAGAAGGTTAAGCCAAAATCTGCAATGGTGGCAATCATATTTCCGTATTTAGGTAAAATAAAGAGATCTCCAATTAAATAGGCAGCTCCTGTAAGAAGAAGAGAAATCAGTAATATTCTAGGAATTGAAATGTCTTGAAAAATACCGAGTATGATTAATAATACTGCAGTTATAGCTGTATATTTAATTAATAAAGCAACAATATGTTTCATCATTTTCCTCCATTGTTTAAAGGTATATAGAATAAAATATTTCATTGAAAACGGGTTATGCTTTTATATAGCGTAACCCGTTTCATTTTGTGATGGAGGCATATTTATGATATCCCATGGCACGTATGTTGCATTTCGGTCTCCTACACACTACTATTTTTGGATAAAAGTGCATGAATTATACCTTCGAATGCGTGGTCATAATTACCAGTTAATTAGATATATATTTTGGCATGCAATTTAACATATTAAAGAAAGAAGGGGGTGAAATAACATGTCAAACAATAATAGTGGAAGCAACAATCAATTATTAGTACGTGGCGCTGAGCAAGCTCTTGATCAAATGAAATATGAAATTGCTCAAGAATTTGGTGTACAACTTGGTGCAGATGCAACAGCTCGTGCAAACGGATCTGTCGGTGGTGAAATTACAAAACGCCTAGTATCATTAGCTGAGCAACAACTTGGCGGTGGGGTCACTCGTTAATTTTATATGTTGAATGGATATAGAGGAGAGGCATATGGCCTCTCCTTTTTCATACATTTCTTTTTCAATTTATATTTAATATTTACAACTATAAAATATTAGAATTTGAAAATCTGAAATCTTATTTATATAGGTACTACTTTTAGCTATTGATGCCTTAAATATTTAACTGAAGAGGATTAAATCTTTTATGAAACTAGAAGCTCATTTAAAAAAATGAATTTTTAGTACATGGTTAAAGATATATAGTGTTGTATAAGTTTTAAGAATTATAAATAAAAAGCAGTTAGCAAAAGCTAACTGCAATGAGAAAGTTACATCCATGAATTTAAGGAGTATAACCATTTCATGGGTTAAATATAGTATGAATAAAGAAACTAATTTTATGTAAAAAAATTAAAAAAGAGCAGTTATTTATAATGACCGCTCTTTACTGGTAAGAAGTACAACCTGGGTAAGAAGCAGATTATACTCCAGATATTATTTGTAGAGTATCGAGTTTTATTCACAAAGGTAGGATGAGTCAACATCTAAAAATAGGTTGCAATTTTTCAAAGAACAAGATTTTGATTTTTTATTACATTTTAGTTCTTGAATGTGAAAAGTATACAAAATATTTCTTTGTTTAATACATCTTTCGGTCCACATATTTTCCGTAATCAGGTACAGCAATTTTATCAAATTCTTGAACGAGTGTTTTGAGGTTTGTTGATAGCACTTCACCTGACATCGGTAGCCCATGTCCAGTAACAGCGACCAGAGGCTTTAATTCTTCTAATTTAATGACGGATTCTTTAGCAGCTTTCCAGTCTGTTGTTAAATAACGAGGCGGACCGCTTATTTCCTGTTCCTGAGTAATTACCTTATATAGATATTCCTGTTTCACTGTAACAAAAGCATCGCCAGCAATTAAAATTCGGTCTTTTTCGCGGAATAACGAAATATGCCCAGGGGTATGACCTGGTGTATGAATCCATTTAAACCCTGGCATATGTGGAACAGTTCCATCAGTAGGTAGTGTTTTTACGTTATTCCCTAAATCGATTGGTTCGTTAGGGAACAGAGGGGATATTTTCGCTATCATACCACCTTCAACTGTAGGATCTGGTTCAGGGTAGCTTTGTTGCCCAGTCAGGAACGGTATCTCCATTTGATGAGCATAGACTGGAACATCCCAATGTTTGACGAGTTCAATTATTCCTCCAACATGATCAAAATGTCCATGAGTTAAAATAATTGCTTTTGGGCGGTTATTTGCACCAAAGCGATCTTCAGCGACAGAGATAATTTCATCTGCAGATTTAGGCATTCCAGTATCTACTAATACAAAATCATTTGCTTGCGGAATTCCGAATAAGCAGATGTTGACGATTTGAATAGTGTAACAAAATAAATCAGGTAATACCTCGATGCCATGACCACTTCCAATTGAAGTTGCCGGAATAAACTTGTAATCACTTCCATAATTCATTTCATTATCCACTTGTCATCCCCCTAAAGTTATTTTAATACCACATTATAGTTCCCTAATTTTGAAAATCCATTTGTGGGGATTTGGTAAAAGGGATTCAGTGTTACAAAAGTCAATTATTTTAGTCTTAGAATAAGAGGAGAGACTTTAACAAATATATATCACCTTATATAAAGTAAAACTAAAAGTTTATTGATTTTAAAGTCGCAGTTGCTACTATTTTTTGAGGAAAGCCATAATCAATTCCACTAAAATAAAAGATAACGGCATTTTTATAACGGAAGGAAAAATTTTGGCATGCGCCGAGGCTAATTATGAAAAAATTAAGGCTGGAATGAAATAACTCATCGGATGCTTTAGAACAAAGTAATGTATGTTATACGATTAAGAGTGTGGACTTCAAGAAATAAAAAGAAAAGATCCCATTGACAATGATAATGAAAATCATTATCATTTATTTGAGAGATAATTTATTTGTATAAAGGGAGATATTGCTTTGAAAAAACATAATATGAGAGCGTTAGTAGTAGCTACAACATTAGCTATTCCTTTTGCTGTTTATTCTAGCCCAGTGCAAGCAGCGGAAAAAATAGCAGAAAATAAAGCAGGAGTTATGGTAACAGATCGTGTATATAATGTTGAAATCAAAATATATAAAGATCAAAAAGATGAGCCATCCATGGTGTCTCAATACATAAAAGATCCCAAAGTTAAGATTGAAAATGGGAAAAAAGTTGTTACTGCAACAGTACAAGATAGCGATTATTTCCAATATCTTAGAATAGAAGATAAAAATCAACCAGGTGTATTTCACGATGTGAAAGTATTGTCAGAAGATAAGAGGAAAAATGGGACGAAAGTAGTTCAGTTTGAAATAGGAGAATTTTCGAAGAGATATAATATGCAAATGCATATTCTCATTCCTGCTATTGGATATGATCATAAATATCAAGTTCAATTTGAAATTTCAGATTCGACAGTAAATAACAAAGAAACTGAGAAACCAGATGATAATTCTAATGCAGGTGATAAGGAAACGGATCATCAAATTGATAGTCAAAATATGATAACGGACAAAAAATTAAGGGAACTTGTTAATAAAAAAGTATTTAATAGAAAAGATTTAAATACACCAATTACGAAAGAAGAGTTATTACAAGTAAAAAACTTATTTTTAAATACGAATGAGATCCTCGACTATAGTGGATTGAAATATATGCCAAATTTAAAGTCTTTAACAGTTGCTAATGCAAAGATAACAGATCCGTCGTTCTTTGCGAACTTAAAACAATTGAACCATTTAGCTTTGCGCGGTAATGAAATTGTAGATGTAACACCGCTTATTAAAATGGATAATTTAGAATCTCTTGATTTAAGTAATAATAAAATTACGAACGTTGCACCACTAACTGAAATGAAGAATGTGAAAAGTTTATATGTAGCAGGCAATCAAATTGAAGATGTAACAGCATTAGCAAAAATGGGACAATTAGATTACTTGAATTTAGCAAATAATAAAATTACGAACGTTGCTCCATTAAGCTCGTTAAAAAATGTAACATACTTAACTTTAGCGGGTAATCAAGTTGAAGATATTACACCGTTATATGCATTACCTTTAAAAGATTTAGTATTAACGCGTAATAAGGTTAAAGATGTATCGGGCATTGACCAATTGAATCAATTAGATGAATTATGGATTGGGAAAAATCAAATTGAAGACGTGACACCACTTACTAAAATGACTCATCTTAAAGTATTAGATGTACCTAATAATGAGTTAAAGGATATTACTCCATTATCAAATTTAGTAAACTTGCAAAAACTTGATTTAGAGGCAAATTATATTTCTGATTTATCACCAATTAGTCAGTTGAAAAAACTAACGTTTTTAAGCCTTGTAGCGAATGAAATTCGTGACGTTAGACCTGTTATTGAATTAAGTAAGCAAGCATACATTAATATTCAAAATCAAAAAGTCTTTTTAGAGGACGTAGAAGTACATAAAGCAGTGAAAGTACCTATTTATGAAAAAGACGGTGAAATCTCTACAAAAATCCGTTTAAAAAGTGATGGCGGCACTTACAATAATGGTGTAATTACATGGAATACGTTAGGTGAGAAAGCATATGAGTTTGGAGTAAAAGATCCATTTGCTGATACAGGCATCTTTTACACTGGTACAGTAATACAAAAGGTTGTGGATAAAGTATCAGGAGAAGTGACAGAACCAAAAGGAGAAGTGACAGAACCAAAAGGAGAAGTGACAGAACCAAAAGGAGAAGTGACAGAACCAAAAGGAGAAGTGACAGAACCAAAAGGAGAAGTGACAGATCCAAAAGGAGAAGTGACAGATCCAAAAAGTGAAGTGACAGATCCAAAAGGTGAAGTGACAGATCCAAAAGGTGAAGTGACAGATCCAAAAGGTGAAGGAATAGATCGAGTGAATTCGCAAATTACTAAAAATAACGCATTGAATAAACAAATTGTTAAGAAGGAACAGATATTACCTGCTACAGGACATGATACGAATTGGTTATCCGTTTTTGGTGGGGGATTAATGTTGATAGGAGCTTATTTATATAGAAGGTTAAAGAGAGTTAACTAAAATAAAAACCTTTTTGCTAACTAATGAATTGAAAAATCGAAGTAATCTGTGCGATACAGTTATTTGAAGGGATTAGCCTAAATATAGGATTCTTTCTTTGAGCAAAATTAGATGTGTTATCCTGAATTTTTAATAATGGTAACAAAAATAAGAACAGCCATTCAACGAAGAAGGCTGTTCTTATTTTTATTTCAATAGATATTTTTACATTATCAATCTGTCTGGATTGTCTTTTTTCTTTTAGTAACTTTATATTTTAATAAGAAGCTTCTTAAATAAATAATAGTAAGTCAGCTTAGGTGAATCCATTTTTATTTTCTATATCTCTTCCTAACTTAATTATATCATGTAATTAACGTTCGAAATAGACTGTTTATTCTTATTGACTACTGCTACAATCAAGAACACATGACTAGTAAGGAGAGATGTTAAATGAGTTCTTTCGTTCTCGATTTTCAGGAAATAGAAAAAACACAGCTTTTTCTCGTTGGTGGAAAAGGATTGAATTTAGGGGAGTTATCAAACATTCAAGGTATACAAGTGCCAGAAGGATTTTGTGTTACAACAGTAGGGTATGAAAAAGCCATTGAACAAATTGAAGTGTTTCATACTTTGTTGAATCAACTAGCCATACTAAAAATTGAGGACCGAGATCAAATTAGTGAAATTAGTAAGAAAATTAGAGAAGCCATTATGACAGTGGAAATTCCAGTTGATGTAGTGGAATCAGTAGCTCATTATCTCTCGCGTTTTGGAAATGAACATGCATATGCAGTGCGTTCTAGTGCTACTGCTGAAGATTTACCGTATGCCTCGTTTGCTGGTCAGCAAGATACGTATTTAAATATCATCGGAAAAGAAGCGGTTTTGCAGCATGTAAGAAAGTGTTGGGCTTCTTTATTTACAGATCGAGCGGTTATATACCGAATGCAAAACGGCTTTGATCATAATCAAGTTTCTATATGTGTTGTCGTTCAAAAAATGGTTTTCCCTGTGGCTTCAGGGATTTTATTTACTGCGGATCCGATTACTTCTAATAGGAAGGTGTTATCAATCGATGCCAGCTTTGGACTTGGCGAGGCGCTAGTATCTGGATTGGTTTCTGCCGATAATTATAAGGTAAAAGAAGACGAAATCGTCGAAAAGGTCATCGCAACGAAAAAATTAGCCATCTATGGACGAAAAGAAGGCGGAACAGAGACAAAGAAAATTGCTCCTAATCAGCAAAAAGTTCAAACACTTATTGAACAACAAATTTTACAACTAGCACGCATCGGAAGACAGATTGAAGCTTATTTTGGTTGTCCGCAAGATATTGAATGGTGTTTAGTTGATGATACATTTTATATTGTTCAAAGTAGGCCGATAACGACTTTGTATCCAATTCCAGAAGCGAATGATCAGGAAAATCATGTGTATGTATCGGTCGGTCACCAGCAAATGATGACGGATCCTTTGAAGCCATTAGGAATGTCTTTATTCCAGTTAACATCCTTTGGACCGAGGTTTCAAGCTGGGGGAAGGCTGTTTGTTGATGTTGCACAAAGATTGGCCTCACCTGCTAGTAGAGAATTTTTATTAAATACAATAGGAGAATCAGAGCCGCTTATTAAAGATGCATTAATGACTGTAATAGAGCGAGATAACTTTATTAAATTGTTACCGGATGAAGAAGAAAAAAGTCTTGGTAAAAGTATGCCACCTGCAAGCTCGCAACCACAAATCGAAAACGACCCAGCAATCGTTACGGATTTAATCAAGAACAGTCAAGCATCGATAGAAGAGTTAAAACAAAGTATTCAAACGAAATCAGGATCAGATGTACTTGATTTTATTTTAGAAGATATTCAGCAATTAAAGAAAATATTATTTCACCCGCAAAGTATGGCTGTCATTATGGCAGGTATGAATGCTTTATCATGGATCAATGAAAAGATGGAGCAATGGCTAGGAGAAAAAAATGCAGCAGACACACTTTCTCAATCTGTACAAAATAATATTACTTCAGAAATGGGTTTAGCATTATTGGATGTCGCAGATGTGATTCGTCCGTATCCAAAAGTCATTGCGTATTTACAGCATATAGAAGATGACAGCTTTTTAGATGAACTAGTTCAGTTTAAAGACGGGGAAAAAGTTCGAGATGCAATCGGGGCGTTTCTAAATAAATACGGAATGAGATGCAGCGGCGAAATCGATATTACGAAAACGCGCTGGAGTGAAAAACCAACTACAATTATCCCGATGATTTTAAATAATATAAGAGATTTTGAAGCTGGTGCTAGTAAGCGGAAGTTTGAAGAAGGGCTGCAGGAGGCTTTAAAAAGAGAAGAAGAGTTATTAGACAAATTGCAGTATTTAGCAGATGGCAAACAAAAAGTAGAAGAGACGAAGCGAATGATCAGTATAATTCGGAATTTCGCTGGCTATCGTGAATACCCAAAATACGGAATGATTAATCGCTATTTCATATATAAGCAGGCATTACTAAAAGAAGCCGAGCAACTCGTGCGAAATAACGTTATTACTGAAATAGAAGATATATACTATCTTACTTTTGAAGAACTTCACGAAGTCGTCCGCACGAATAAACTGGATTATAAGGTTATTCATAAACGAAAAAATGAGTACAAATTATATGAAAAACTAACGCCTCCGCGTGTTATTACTTCTGATGGTGAAATTATTATAGGTAAATATAAACGAGAAAATCTCCCTATTGAAGCAATAGTAGGTTTGCCTGTTTCTTCTGGAGTGGTAGAAGGGAGAGCTCGTGTTATTTTAAACATGGAAGATGCAAGTTTAGAAGATGGAGATATATTAGTTACGGCATTTACTGATCCTGGCTGGACGCCATTGTTTGTGTCTATAAAAGGGTTAGTTACGGAAGTTGGCGGACTCATGACACACGGGGCAGTGATTGCGCGTGAATATGGATTACCAGCAGTCGTCGGGGTAGAGAATGCTACGAAACGAATAAAAGACGGGCAACGAATTCGGGTACATGGAACAGAAGGGTATATTGAGATAGTGTAGTTATATTTTAAATAAAAAAATCGTCCACTAAATATAGCGGACGATTTTTTTATGATTTTAAGCTTGCTGCTATCACCCACCTGAAACTGAAAATTAAAATAAAAATGAGCATATGAATTGGATTTCTTTGAATGCCCCTGTCGTAGAAGGAGACATACATGCTACGATACTCATTCACATGCAAGAAGCAACCATGAACATTGATGAATTAGAATGTACATCAATCTAAAACAAAGAATATTTTCAAAAATATTACAAATTCAGACAACATATTGTAAATTATCTGAATTTTCATTATTATATAAGCGTTATAACGTATTTAATATTGGGGAGGAATAGGGATGAAGAAAAAGCCTTTTAAAGTGCTGTCTACGCTTGCGGCGGCAGCAGTGCTTAGTTGCACATTTGGGGTAGGTAGTCAATCTGTTTATGCGGCAACGCCGTCTAATGTAGGATCTTTAAGTCCGATTGATGAAAATTTAATTCAAGAGGACCGTCTAGCAGATGCGCTCAAGAAACGCGGTGTAATTAATAGTTCTGCGTCGAAAGAAGACACATTAAAAGCTGTTGAAAAATACGTAGAGAAGAAAAAAGGCGAAAATGCTGGGAAAGAACCAGCAGCAGGGGATAGTGTCTCGAGAGAAGCGTTTGACTTTTTGAAAAAAGTGAAAGATGCAAAAGCAGATGCGAAAGAAAAAGCTGATCAACCTGCTAGTGGCCCGGTAGTTGGACAAGAGCCGGTTAAAGGGGGATTAAACGGCAAAGTACCAACTACTTCAGCGAAGCAAAAACAATATAATGGTGATGTCCGTAAAGATAAAGTGCTTGTATTGTTGGTGGAGTTTGCTGACTTTAAGCATAACAATATTGATCAAGTACCAGGTTATATGTATTCAAATGATTTTAATCCAGAACATTATCAAAAAATGTTATTTGGTAATGAGCCATTTACACTCTTTGATGGTTCAAAAGTACCAACATTTAAACAATATTATGAAGAGCAATCTGGTGGTAGTTATACAGTAGATGGCACAGTAACAAAATGGTTGACAGTTCCTGGTAATGCGGCAGATTATGGCGCAGATGCAGGAGATGGCGGCCATGATAATAAAGGACCAAAAGGACCTCGTGATTTTGTAAAAGAAGCATTAAATGCGGCTGTAGAAAGTGGTATTGATTTATCTGAATTTGACGAATACGATCAATATGACAATAATGGTGATGGCAATAAAAATGAACCAGATGGTCTGATTGATCACTTAATGGTCATTCACGCTGGAGTTGGGCAAGATGGAGGCGGTGGTAGACTAGGTGATGATGCAATTTGGTCGCATCGTTGGCACCTTGGAACACCATATCCAATTGAAGGAACAAAAGCAAAAGTTGATAACTGGGGCGGTAAAATGGCAGCGTACGATTACACAATTGAGCCAGAAGACGGAGCAGTTGGTGTATTCGCACATGAATTTGGTCATGATTTAGGCCTTCCGGATGAGTATGATACGAAGTATTCAGGAGCAGGGGAGCCAATTAACTCTTGGTCTGTTATGAGTGGCGGCAGCTGGGCTGGTAAAATTGCAGGTACAACGCCACCGAGTTTCTCTCCGCAAAACAAAGAGTTCTTTCAAAAGAACATGGGTGGAAACTGGGCAAATATTGTAGAGGTAGACTATGATAAATTAAATCGTGGTATCGGTTTTGCAACGTACTTAGACCAAAGTGTAACGAAATCAGCTCGTCCTGGTCTAATTCGCGTTAACTTACCAGATAAAGAAGTGAAAGGTATTCAGCCTGCATTCGGTAAGAAATATTACTATAGTACAAAAGGCGATAATCTTTATACAACATTAGAAACACCAGTGTTTGATTTAACAAATGCAACACTGGCGAAGTTTGATTACAAGTCATTGTATGAAATTGAAACAGATTATGACTTCCTTGAAGTATATGCAGTGACAGAGGATAATAAGAAAACGTTAGTCGATCGAATTGGCGAAAAGAATGTGAAAAATGGTCTAGATACAACGGATGGTAAATGGGTAGATAGGTCATATGACTTAAGCAAATTTAAAGGTCAAAAAGTAAAACTAGTATTTGAATACATTACAGATGGTGGCTTAGCACCGAACGGTTTTACTTTTGATAACGCTACATTAACTGTAGATGGAAATGTTGTCTTCTCTGATGATGCAGAAGGCGAATCGAAATTAAAATTAAATGGTTTCGTTGTAGCAAACGGTTTTGATAAGAAGAAACATAACTACTATTTAGAGTGGAGAAACTACGCTGGTGCTGACCAAGCATTAAAATATAGCAGCGGTGTACCGTATAATACAGGTCTTGTTGTATGGTATGCAGACTCTAGCTTTACAGATAATTGGGTTGGTATTCATCCAGGAGAAGGTTTCTTAGGGGTTGTTGACTCTCACCCAGAGGCAATTGTTGGAACGCTAAACGGCAAACCAACTGTTCAAGGTAGTACACGATACCAAATCGCAGATGCTGCATTCTCCTTTAATCAGACGCCAGCATGGAAAGTTGTATCTCCAACACGCGGAACATATGATTACAAAGGATTACCAGGTGTAACGAAGTTTGATGATTCTAAATTGTATATAAATGATTTAATCCCAGATGCAGGACGTAAATTACCGAAGTTTGGATTGAAATTTGAAGTAGTTGGACAAGCAGATGATAATTCTGCAGGTGCAGTTCGTTTATATCGTTAATAATGGAGAAGCTGTTGAAGGGGATTCCTTTCAACAGCTTTTTTCATAGAAACATAAATTTCATTAAGCAATTAGTTGATGTCCAGATTGATTAAAATATATTTCTATGCAGGTTGGCTTACTTCTTTAAACCAGCCGCATAAAACGGGCCGTGAACTGCGATAGTTGATAAAATACGAGCAATTTCCTTAGGTGTTTCTTTTTGGCCATTATTTAACCATTGCTGAATGACACCTATATGAGCAGATGCCATATAAGAAGTTAGGTATTCGCTTGGAACAAGCAAACTCTCTTTATCAATAAGAGCCCCATTCGTATCTTCAAATAGTGTTTTCCACATAAAGTCTTTCAGTTTTGTTTGGAAAGATAAATCTCCTTTTGGACTTAACACAGCTTTCATAAAATCACTATTTTCATTTAGAAATTCAAGAATAGAAGCGATAAGTACAAATGGCGTCGTTGGGGAAGGGTTTGAGCCAAGATCGGCAATCACTTCAGGGAATTTTTGTTTGGCAATGCTAGAAAACTCATGCATAATTTCTTCTTGGCATTTCGTCATTAAATCAAATTTATCTTGATAGTGCGCATAAAATGTACCGCGATTTATGTTCGCTTTCGTTGTAATATCTTTTACTGTAATGGCGTCAAAACCTTTTTCTTCAATAAGCTCCACTAGTGCATTTCGTATGGCCGTTTTCGTACGAATAACACGTAAATCTAAATTACTATCACGCAAAGCATGTCCCTCCTTAATTTTATTCAACACATTTAGAAAAAGTGTCTTATAACCGACACATTCACGATTTTTGATTTTTGATTATTGAATAAGATTTAGCTCAAACATATAATTCAAAATATAAATAAACAACACGTTGTTCGTTTATTGTAACGAAAATTAAAGGAGGAGAAAAGAAAATGTTTAAAAACAAACTTTTATTGTTAGCACCAGTTATTGCACTACTTGTTGTTTTTATTTTTTCATTAACATTATTCCCAACTGTTCAACCAAAGCCAAAAAACTTGCCAATAGCAATTGTAAATGAGGATCAAGGTGTAGAAGTTCCAAATCAACCGAAAATGAATATGGGGCAAACAATTGTTGATACGGTGAAAAAAACAGCGAAATCAGATGAAGAACCTGCGGTGAAGTGGGTAGAAGTGAAAAATAAGGAAGCAGTTCAAAAAGGTTTAAATAATCAAGAGTATTATGCAGCATTCGTCATTCCGAAAGAATTTAGTATGAAACAGGCTTCATTACGAACACCGCAGCCATCTTCACCAGAAGTAGAAATATTAATTAATCAAGGAATGAATACAGGTGCATCAACTATGGCAGGGCAAATATTAAATGGTGTAGTGGATAATATAAACAACAATGTCCGTACACAAATATTAGATGGATTGAAAGCAAGGGGAGCTACTTTAACAACAGATCAAGCTTCGAAATTAGTAACACCTATTGTAAAGAACGTGAAAAATGTGAATGAGGTCGGAAAAAATAGTGCGAACGGTAACTCACCAATGGCATTATTCCAGCCGTTATGGATTGCAAGTTTAGCTAGTGCAGCGAATATTTTTATTGCGATTAGTAAAATGCCGGTACGTACAAGAAAAGAAAACTTTGGATTAAAACTAAAACAAATAGTAGCTGGAGCAGTTGCGACACTTGTAATTGGTTTTGGCCTTACGTGGATTGCAGATGGGATGGTAGGGTTAAATATTTCGAATTTCACGGATACAGCGTTGTTCTTATCCATCACATCTTTTAGCTTCTTCTTAATGATATCGGCGGTACTTTCATTAGTTGGGCTAAAAGGTATCGGTTTATTCGCACTCTTACTATTCTTCGGGGCACCGTTATTATCATTAGCGCCTGAAATGTTGTCGCCATTTTATCAAGATTGGGTTTATTCTTGGTTACCAATGAAATTTATGATCGAAGGACTAAGGGAGATCTTCTTCTTCGGAAAAGGGGTAAGCTGGAATACACCTGTTACTGTGCTCGTTTGGATTGGTGTGGTAAGTATAGTTATTGTTTTAGTGACTGCTTTCAAACGTAGTGCAATAAAGGAACATAAAACAGAATTAAACGCTTAGAAAAAAGAACGTTTCACTCGTAGTGAAGCGTTTTTTTGTGGTGAAATGATTATTAGTCTATAGGGAAATGAAAAGTTCGTATTTGTGAGTTCTTTTTGTATACATGCTCCTACTATTTCAAATTGCATAAAATATCATGTGAAATAATGGAGGGGATACGATGTATAATTCGAATTATTATGATTCGTATAGGCAAAATGATAAGTTGATTCGTGATATTGAGAAAGCGATTAATGGAGAATTTAGTGCAATAAGTTGCTATGCGAAATTAGCTAATATGGCTCCAAATGCGGCGGAACGAAATCAAATTCTTGAAATTCGTAACGATGAAATAAAGCATTTTCATCAGTTTGTACAAATCTATACAAATTTAACTGGTCAGCAGCCGAAACCACAAATTACGGAAGAATGTCCAAATACGTACTTACAAGGATTAGAATTCGCTATACAAGATGAACAGAAGACAGTAGATTTTTACTTAGAAATTTCAGATGAAACATCGGATGCACATTTGAAAGAGTTATTGCGCAGAATAGCTGCTGATGAACAAAACCATGCGGTGTGGTTTTTATATTATTTTGTGAAGACGAAGTAAATATAAAGAATGAATGGCTGATGTGATGAATATATTAGAAATTATTTTAAAGCGCAGTGCAACAATTGAATGAAAAACTTAAATATAAGCAGAAAGAAACCGTTTCATAAGTAGTGGGACGGTTTTTCGCGGTGAAATACAAGTTACATAGGTATCGACAAAATATAGTAGTTGAATTTGGTATATAATGTATGAAATGAAAACGAAAATAAATAAGCTAGGAGCAAATAAATGAAAAGAGGAATTATTGTAGATATTCCAAATGAATATGATAATCTACTTTGGAAAGTGTTAAAGCCGATCGATATTACGTTATTTGATTGGCGATTGGAAAATGAGGAATCTTATTTCAGATTACCTGATGGATTAGGATCAGAATTATTCTCAGAAGATAACAAGGTAATGAGTGGATTAGAATTGAAAAAATTAATAAAAGACAACATATATTATCTCATTTTTGCAGATTTAAAAGCGTATCCAAAAGGAGAAGTATTAGAAGAGATTGAAACATATGAAGAGTTCACAGAGAGCAAGTATGAAGTAGTCGTATTAGTAGCGGACGGTGATTATATACACATTTACGCTAAAGATCAAAAAGTGATTGAATTGATGTATGAAAACGCACTGAATCAAGGTTTTTATGTTGAATACGTTACAGACGAAAATGACGGTAGAACGCGTTTGTCAGTATAGTAGTAATTTGAAAGGGGAACGGCAATATGGAGAGAAATACAGTTAAAGAATATACAATACGAACTGCTACTGAAGAGGAGAGCGATAGCATTATTACTCTATTAAGAGAAGTAGCAGAGTGGTTACAACATAAAGAAGTAGATCAATGGCAGTATCTGTTAGGAGGAGAGGCTACAGCTGAAATATTAGAATGTATAAGAAATAAATATACGTATATTGTTATGAAAGAAGATGAAATTGTTGGTACGATTACAGCATCTCCTAAACAAAATGAATGGGATGAACATATTTTTGGTAAAGAGGAAGTTTCGGATTCAGTATATATTCATAGATTTGCGGTGAGACGGAAGTATAAGGGGAATGGAATAGGAGAATCGATTTTGCAGTGGGTAGAAGAAAATGTACAGTGTGATAAAGAGTACTTGAAGTTAGATTGTGTGGGACATAATCGTACGTTGAATGATTTTTATAAGAAAAATGATTTTGAGTATGTGGGCAGTACGGATGGGCTTAGTAAGTTTCAAAAGAAAAGGAGAAAATAAATGAATCCAATTAACGTAAGTTTAGTTGAGAAGTTAATACAGAAACAGTTTCCTGAATGGGCACATTTAGAAGTGAAACCTGTAAAGTTTAGTGGACATGATAATAGAACGTTTCACTTAGGAGATCAGATGAGTGTTAGATTACCAAGTGATGCAGCATATGCACCGCAAGTAGAGAAAGAAAACAAGTGGCTTCCTATATTAAATAAGGAACTTTCTTTACCAATTTCTGCACCAATTGCAAAAGGGCATCCGTCTGAAGAGTATCCGTGGCCATGGTCTATTAATAAGTGGATAGAGGGAGAGACAGTTACGAAAGAAAATGTTCGTGACTTACATGAATTTGCAGCGGACTTAGGATCATTTCTACTAGAATTGCAATCCATTGATTCTAGAAACGGACCAATAGCTGGAGCGCATAACTTTTACCGAGGCGGGTTTATATCTGTATACGATGAAGAAGCGAGAGTAGCTATTGAAAACAATAAAGACGCTTTTGATGAGGCATTGTTAAAGCACCTTTGGGATTTAGCGCTCCGATCAAAATGGGAACGCACACCAGTTTGGATTCATGGAGATGTTGCGCCAGGGAATTTACTCGTTAAAGATGGAAAGCTTTGTGCCGTAATTGATTTTGGTATACTAGGAGTAGGTGATCCTTCGTGTGACGCGGCGATGGCATGGACATTTTTTGATGAAAATAGTAGAAACGTATTTAAAGAAGTGTTGAGGATGGATGAGGAAACGTGGGATAGAGCGAGAGGATGGACGCTTTGGAAGGCGTTAATTACATATGATGCGAATAGAGATAGTAATGAAAAAGTAGCTGAGGAAGCATATCGTGTAATCCAAGTGATTGTGGATGATTATAAAATGAGATGAAAATAGTAATGTGTAGCACAAGTTTTGATTGAAGTTATTTGACGTTTACTATGCAATAAAAAGGAGGGAACATAATTGAAAGTCAGGCAAGGGAAATATGAAGAGATAAAATTGCGTGATAGAATTCCAGGTATGGTTGAATATATAGATAGCACAAGACTTCCGGCTGATTTTCACTACTATATCCCTCCACACTGGCATAGAAGTATTGAAATTAGTTTAGTAATATATGGAGACGTTTTTTTGTATGTAAATGGGCAAAAAAAGAAAGTATCAGCTGGCGAGTTTATTTTTGTAAACAGTGGAGATGTGCACGAATTTGAAAAAGTTGAGAATGCAAGTTGTGCAGTAATGATGTTAATAGTTTCGTATGAATTTCTTAAAGAGCTAAATGCTGATTTTGATAAATATAGATTTACTCTACAAGCATCATTTGTGCAGAAAGAAAAGCTCCAACAAATATTTTATGAATTAAAGGAGTTAGTCACAAATTTTGATGAGTTAAGTTATATAAAAATGAATAGTTTAATTTATGAGATTGTTTATATTCTATTGCGCCACTGTAAAGATAGAAAAAAAGAAGATAATGATTTTCAATTTGGAAATAAACAAAAAGAGATAATTACATATATGTATGAACATTATGATGAAAAGCTTAAAATGAAAGATGTAGCGAAACACTTTTTTGTAAGTGAGGAACATTTTTCTCGGATGTTCAAAAAATCTTTCGGATCAAATTTCACCTCTTTTTTAACGAGATACAGGCTTCATAAAGCGTATGAAGATATTATTAGCAGTACGAATTCTATACAAGATATAGCAGTGAAACATGGATTTCCCAATGTGAAGTCATTCATTTCGCAGTTTAAAGGGAAATATGGGTATACACCATTACAGTATAGAAAAAATATCATATCAAAAAATGACAATAATTGAATCAAATATGAACAACAATAAAAATACGTTCCATGTTACATTTTGTACATGGAACGTATTTTTATTTAGTAAATGGAAATGTATACGGTTATATAATTTTCCGGAAAATGAAAGCGTTAAAAAAGAGATGGGGGAATAGTGAATGTCTAGAAAATATAGCTTAGATTTATTAGAAAAGATTCAAGAAAAACAAGAAACCATCAATGTACAAGGCGCAGAAGTAATAGTGAAAAACATACCAGATTGCGATGAAAAGGGAGCAATGGATCCACGTCTTTATAAAGATATGAAGGTTCAAATGAATATAATGAGGTTTATGCCTAAAAATATGATGAAAATGGACGCTTCTGAAAAATCGGTAAAGAATATGAGAAAGCAGTTTAATGGTATTAAAAGCGTTCCAATCGTAACGAAAGATATAAATATTACGAATGAAACGGTTAAAGCGGAAGATGGATATGACATTCCGATAAGGATTTATAATAGTATTTCAAAACGAGAAAACGCGCCAATTTTATATTTTATTCATGGTGGCGGATTTATGGCGGGATCACCAGATGTGGTAGAAGAACTTGTGAAATTAATAGTAGAAAAAACAGATATATTAGCATTTTCTATAGATTATCGATTAACTCCAGAACATCCTTTTCCAACTGGACATACAGATTGTTACACTACTTTAAAATGGATTTATGAGAATGCTGAAGCATTCGGCGGTGATAAGAATAATATTTTTGTTGCGGGTGATAGTGCTGGAGGGAACTTAACACAGTATTGTACAACGAGAGATATGGAAGATGGTAGAAACTTCGTTAAAGGGCAATTACTTCTGTACCCTACACTTAACATGTGTGACTATGAAGACGAGTTTTATTCTTGGAGTATAGATAAATATGAGATTGCTCCGAAATATAAAAAAGGATTAGAAAAAATGCTTAATATGATGCATGCAATGGTCGGAGGGATGGCAGAAATACTTGGTACGGAAGACATTCATTCGAAGTATTTAAGTCCATACGTTGATGTATCTTCAGATTATCCAAGTACATTTATTACGGTAGGAGAACATGATTTTTTAATGATTGAATGTTTAGCGTATGCAGCTAAATTGAAGAAACAAGGAGTGGATACTGAAACGATTCTCTATCGTGGTTTAGGGCACGCGTATGGAGATAATGTAGGTGTCTATCCTCAAAGTGAAGATTTAGCGATTGAGATGGGGAGTTTTATATTGAAGCATAGTAAGAAAGACTCCTACTTTGAGCAATGATTTTAAACTCTACTTTGTGCCTTAAGTGAGAATATCTAAAAAGTATATAAAAAGCCTAATTTGATCGATATGTTTCAAATTAGGCTTTTTCATATGATTAAATATTCAAGATCAAAAGAAGGAATAAAACTATATTATACAGAATATTAAGATAATAGGAGGTGTCGAATTTTGAGTGAAATTGAATTAAAAAGTAATGTAATTAAGACAGGAAGAGAGAGGAGTATGATTCTTCGGTTTATACTCGCTAGTCTCGTTGGGGTGTTTATGTTTTTCGTACCTGTTACGATAAATGGAGCTTCTTCTATTATGATTGATCATATCGTATCGTGGATCCGTACTTCAGTTCCGGGCGTAGTACCTTATTATGCATTGTTTGTTATGGTGATTGGTGCGATTTATCCATTTTATACGAAGAAATGGAATGCATCTATCGTAGACATTTGTTTTTCTATTTTTAAAGTAGTTGGTGTTGTTTTTGGCGTATTATATTGTTTTAAAGTGGGACCAGCTTGGTTTTTTGCACCAGATGTTGGGCCGTTTTTGTATGAGAAACTAGTTATATCGGTAAGTTTACTCGTTCCGATTGGTTCGGCGTTTTTAGCGTTATTAGTCGGATATGGGTTGCTTGAATTTATCGGTACATTTTGCCGTCCGATTATGAGACCTTTATGGAATACGCCGGGACGATCGGCAATTGATGCGGTTGCTTCCTTCGTTGGAAGTTATTCACTAGCCTTATTAATTACGAACCGCGTATATAAAGAAGGAAAGTATACGACAAAAGAAGCAGCCATTATCGCTACAGGATTTTCTACAGTATCCGCAACATTTATGATCATCATCGCAAAAACATTAGACATTATGCATTTATGGAATGTTTATTTTTGGACTACACTTGTAGTAACATTCATCGTGACTGCTATCACCGTAAGAATCCCACCTCTTAGTAGAAAGCCCGATACATATATTACGAAAGAAGGGTTCCCAGAGCCCGTTTATAAGGAAAAAATGTTAGAACGTGCTTGGGAAGATGCATTAGAAGTATCAAGATCTGCACCGAGCATTATGAAAAATATTGCAGTGAACTTAAAAGACGGTTTTATTATGACGATGGGAATTTTACCATCTATTATGTCAGTAGGGTTAATTGGTATCGTCTTAGCGAAGTTCACGCCAATATTTGATTGGGTCAGTTATATTTTTTATCCATTTACATGGGTTTTACAATTACCAGAAGCAGACTTAGCTGCTAAAGCGGTATCAGTTGGTATTGCAGAAATGTTTTTACCATCATTATTAGTTGTAAGTGCGCCGCTCGTGACAAAGTTTGTCATTGCGGTTGTTTCGGTATCATCTATTTTGTTTTTCTCCGCTTCAATCCCTTGTATATTATCGACAGATATTCCGTTAAAAGTATCTGAACTTATTATTTTGTACGTGCAGAGAACGATATTAACGTTGCTTATTATTACGCCGATTGCTTATTTGGTGCTTTAATAGGAAACCCTCGCTTTCTATGTGAGCGAGGATTTTTGTTGTTAAAATCATTATATATTAATTTTATGGTTTTAATTCGTATGTTATAGTAACAAAAGAAGGGGGCTTACAAATGGAAATCATTCACGAAAGAGCAAAATTACGGTTAATGGATAGTGGTGATGTCGAAACTTTGTTTTCGATTGTAGAAGGAAATAGGCAAATTTGGGCGTATTTAATCTCTAAAATGGAAACTGTTCAAGATATGCAGCAATATGTTCAAAAAGCGATAAAGAGTTATGGAAAGGGAACACAAATCCCTTTCGCTGTAGTGGATCAACAGACGAACAAGATTGTAGGGAGTACACGTTTATATAATATTTCAGTAGAAGATAAAACAGTGGAGTTAGGGCAGACGTGGTACCATCCAAGTGTGCAACGTACGAGTATAAATACAGAATGTAAGTATATGCTTCTCCAGTATGCTTTTGAAAAACTGCATATGCTACGGGTGCAAATTAAGACGGATGTAAGAAATGAAAAAGCACAACGAGCAATTGAAAGGTTAGGCGCGGTAAAAGAAGGTGTGCTAAGAAATGAAAGAAGATTGCCGAGCGGTCATGTGAGAGATGCAGTTGTGTACAGTATTATTGCGAGTGAATGGTCAGGCGTGAAAGGAGAATTGTTAGAAAAATTAGAGTTATACAAAGAAAAGCTATAATTCGTATTTTGTAAGGTATATGATCGTAATTTGCGAATAATATACCTTTTTTTCTTACAAAACACTAACTTATTTAATTTACTTTTGTTTCATCATTCCCTTCTGAGAAAAAATTCGTTACAATGTAGTTGTATGGTAATAAACTAATGAATTAAAATTGTAATGAAAACCGCAAATGAAAAATGAATTGATAATCCTCAATTTTAAATGAAAACCCTTTTATATATAATAAGTAAAATACCTTCTTTTAAACAAACTCAAACAAAACGATTTGATATAAATGTTTTTTTATAGAAGTATGGATGATGTACGGAGGCAATTACAAATGAAAGAAAATAAGAAGAGTAAAAAAAGACGAATCTTTCAAGTGTTTTTATTAATGATTTGTTCTGCTATTTTGTATGTGAGCTATGCAGCTTACGATATTTGGAGTTATCGCTTTAAAACGGATGATGATGTGAAGACAGATGCTGGTATCGTGCTAGGAGCAGCTTCATGGAACGGAAAACCATCTCCTGTATTTAAGGAAAGAATTAATCACGCGATTTCTCTATATAAAAACGGAAACATTAAGAAAATTATTTTTACAGGTGGTACAAAGTTTGAAGCGGAGCTTGAGGAAGCTCGCACTGCTAGAGTATATGCATTGAAACAAGGTGTAAAAGAGGAGGATATTTTAATTGAAACAAAATCCCTTTTCACTGAAGAAAATTTAAAGAATGCGAAGGAAGTTGGAATAGAGAACGGAATACACTCATACACGATTGTAAGTGATCCACTTCATATGAAACGCGCAATGAGAATCGCAAAACATATTAACATTGAGGCATATGCTTCACCGACTCCAACATCAGCATATAAAACGTTAGATACAGAAATTCCATTCTTTTTTAAAGAATTATTCTCGTATATCGGATATGTAACCTCTTTGCCGCTAAAGGCATTGAAGGGGGATTAATATAAGAAAAGGACCTGTTTTTCTATAGGGATTTTTCTTATAATCCAAAAACATTGTATTTTTATCGGAATAGTGAAACAATAGAGAGGTAGCTTCATATAATCATAATGACAAAATGAACGGTTTATGAATCGAGCATTTACGGGCAGCCCGACTCCCACTGAACTTCTTTGCTCCACCCGAATTTTGAGGTGGGAGTTTTACTGCCCGCAAATAGCGGGATAAAGGAGATTATAGTATGGCACTCTCATTTGTTGAAACAGAAGAACAATCTTTCATTATTGAACAAATAAATAAATTGATTCCGAAGTTCATGGAAAGGGAGCATCAATTAAGTGAATTAGGATCATTTCCGTATGAAAATATTAATAATTTAAAAGATATCGGATATACGAAATTAACGTTACCGAAGGAATTTGGTGGTAGTGCGATTTCTTTATATGACTTCGTTTTATTTCAAGAGAAAATTGCAGAAGGCTGTGGAGCTACTGCATTATCGATTGGATGGCATATCGGTATTGTAAAAGAGCTAGCTGAAAATCGCTCTTGGAATGATGGAATGTTCAAATGGTTTTGCGAAGAAGTGCGTAATGGTGCACTCTTTAATCGGGCAGCAACAGAACCGAAAACAGGAAGTCCGACGCGTGGTGGTAAACCAGAAACAATCGCGGTGCAACAAGGCGAGAAGTGGATTATAAATGGAAGGAAAACTTTTACAACGATGGCACCAGTACTTGATTATTTTATTATTTCAGCAAGTATGGAAGGCCGAGAAGAAGTTGGTGAGTTTGTCATTCCAAGAAATACGCTCGGTGTATCAATTGAAGAAACATGGGATAGCGTTGCGATGCGAGGAACTGCTAGCCACGACCTTGTCTTACAAAATGTGGAGATAGAAAACCGCTTCTTTACGAATGTATTGGGCGGGAAAGTGAAACAAAAGGGTATTGGCTGGTTGCTACATATACCAGCATGTTATTTAGGAATCGCACAATCAGCAAGAAATTATGCAGTTCAGTTTGCGGAATCATACAAGCCAAATAGTTTAAGCCATTCTATTAGTTTATTACCGAGTGTTAGAAGATTAGTTGGAGAAATAGAGCTTGAGCTTATGCAAGCTCGCGTCTTTTTATATCAAATTGCGAAAAAGTACGATGAGGCAGAAGATAAACTATCACTACAAGCAGAACTAGCGGCAGTGAAATACGCAGTAACAAATGCGGCGATATCTATAGTAGATAAAGCAATGCGTATCGTAGGAGCGAAAAGTTTATCAGAAAAAAATCCACTTCATCGTTATTACTTAAATGTCAGAGCGGGTTTACACAATCCGCCGATGGATGATGCAACATTGTCTATACTGGCGGATGCAGCATTTCGGTCGTGATGTTTTAGGAATAGAGCTTATGAATTTAAATGTTATTGTTTATGGACAATATAGTTGTTTTGAAAGCACGTATTTGATTAGTAATCGAACACGTGCTTTTTATTTGTTTGCCATCCTAGTTTGAAATGTAGTGTTTTCATATAAATGATTATCATGATTTCATAAATGTTCCTGGATGAAAATATTTATTGTAATGCCAGTTTGGAAATCTTGTAAATACTTACTAGATTTAATCCCAAATTAAGGGTCTTTCCAAATTTATCATTCGCAAATATTGTAAAAATTGACCTGCATGGACTGCATCATGATAGGCAATTCGTAAAAGCATATCTCCTAAATATCGTTGATAGCCAACATCGCTTCGATCAATAAGTGTTGAATTTAACTCTGTTACGTTTATTGATTGAACATATTCTATGAAGTCAGTGAAGTATGATTGTGCTAGTGCAATCTCTTTTTTAACACAAATAATTGGTTCGTTATCATACGGAATTTGTATGTCGTTTATCGATCCGTTGTTTTTTAAAATCATATGATAGTAAAAAGTTGAGCTCCATACATGACGAATCATCTCACCAAAGGACATAGCCTCATTATCAGGTTTCCAAGTAAGAAAGTTATTGGGAAGAGAACTCCATAATTTTTCTGAGCGTCTTCTCGTTTCTTTTAAATTTAAAATACTAAGATCAATTGCATTCATTTTAAAATCCCCTTTACAATTAAATTTAAAATAATTGTATCAATTTAACAGTTAGGGTATCATCGAAATATGAATGTATATCCGAATATCTCATATGTAGCTAAATTAATTGCTGAACCTACAAGAGCAATCATCTTAGATTGTCTAATGAATAATCAGGCGCTGCCTGCTAGTGAATTAGCTTATATGGCAAAAGTGTCGCATCCAACAATTAGTTCTCATCTTTCTAAATTAGTAGAGGGGAATCTACTTACAGTTGAACAACATGGTAGACATCGTTACTATCGACTTGCTAATCAAGAGGTAGCGGAAGTTCTTGAAAAGTTAGGAACAATCGCACCAACAGTTCAAGTTCGCTCTTTAAAACAATCGGGTCAATTAAAACAAGTTCGTTATGCTCGAACTTGTTACGATCATCTTGCAGGCAAACTTGGTGTAGAGATAGCTGAAAAATTACTAGTTAGGGAATTTATAACTTTAAAAGATGGAGAATATATTGTAACGGAACAAGGGAAAGAATGGTTTCTGAATTTTGGAATAAATATTGAAAAGGCAGAGACAAAAAGGAGAGTATTTGCAAAACCTTGTCTTGATTGGAGTGAACGACGCTACCATATTTCTGGTTGGTTAGGGTCTGAAATAGCAAAACTGTTTTTTGAACAGGGATGGATTACAAAAACGGATAAGAGTCGAGCGGTTCATCTTACAAAGAAGGGCGTAAAATTATTGGAAAATCAATTAGATATTGATATGAAAACTGAAGAAAGAAATGCTTGAAATTATATTGGTACTGCTATTGCATCTATCATTTCGATTATAATTTTTACAGTTCTTCATACGAACCAGCTTTCGGATCTTGCTATTTATTTACCTGGTGCGGTGATACTTACTATTGCTTATCTTATTTCTAAAAGATCCATTGCATATGTCATGGCGATACATATATTAAACAATTGCCTTGGTTTCATTCTGTAAGAAATTAAACATAGTTCTGTTGCAAAGTTAAAAAATAGGAACAGAAATGATAAACGAGGATTACAATTTAGACAGTGACTAATAATGTAGGTAATCCCTTGTACGTCGAAAAACCGCAGTTTGAATGTAAACGGTGATAAGGTGTTTTTTATTGGGAAGGAATTTGTAACTTTTAATAGAATAATTTATGAAGATGATTAGATAATAAATGTTTACACATAAGGAGATAAAACTATGGAAAAGAACAAAATACTAAGAATGGACAATGTCAGTATCGTTGTAGAATCTCTTGATGACGCAATCTCTTTCTTCGAGGAGATTGGCTTGAAACTCGAAGGTCGAGCTAGTGTCGAAGGTGAATGGGCTGGTCGCGTAACCGGACTGGGCTCCCAGTGCATAGAGATTGCTATGATGGTTACGCCAGATGGCCACAGCCGAATTGAACTTTCGCGATTTCTCACCCCACCTACTATATCAGATCACCGGACTGCTCCTGTAAACGCCCTCGGTTATTTACGCGTCATGTTCACTGTTGAAGACATTGACGAAATGGTATACAGACTCACGACTAAGTGTGGTGCTCAGCTCGTTGGCGAAGTGGTTCAGTACGAGGACTCGTATCGACTCTGTTACATTCGTGGAACCGAAGGGCTTCTAATCGGTTTGGCGGAACAACTCGGTAACAAATAAGAAAGTGACGTTTTATAAAAAAACTTTACTGAAATATATTACTGAAGTGAAATTTGAAACAGAATAGTAGTGTGAAAGTAACTTTAAGAAGTAGGGTACGTCATATAACATAACATGCAAGCGAAAGGACTCTCCGAACCACTTGGTCGCCGGGGAAGAAGCAGGGAAGAGATTCAGGTAACATCTCTGTGAAAACGTTATATGCTAATTCCTCTCAATTTGAAGAAATTTATTATTCAATAAAAGGGCTCTTCTCCAGAGCGACAAAAAAGCCAATTTCCTTAATTTTAATATTGAGAAATTTGGCTTTTAATTTTGGAATTTCTTTAACGTTGTAAATTCGTATTTTCCTGAGCTACCCTATGCTCATCAAACTAAGAAGAGCAACTACTCCAAAGCGAGAAAATTGACATCTCCAGATGAGGATGTACAATTTTTTGTTTTGAGGATGCTCCAAAATATTAGCTTGATAGCAATGGGCAGCATCCCTTGAATAGCTTCGAAGAACTCAATTCTAAAAAATACATCTGAACGAGAGATAATGGAATGTTCTTTTGTAAGATGTATATCTTTTTCTCTTTTTAGTAGTATTGTTCATGAAAAATAGCACATTACAAATAAGTGTTATCAATTGAAAAAATCTTTCTTTTCATTCTTCTTTTTATAGTTTTATAGGAGAAAGCTAGGCTTCTTATTTTTACTAATGTATAATAAGAAAAAAGCACGAAAAGAGGTTATCTCATGCTAGAGGTTATTGCAACATGTTTAGAAGATGTGAAACGAATTGAAAGCGCGGGTGGGAAGCGGATTGAATTAATTTCATCTTATACAGAAGGTGGATTAACGCCGAGTTATGCATTTATTAAAAAAGCGGTAGAAGCAGTAAATATACCGATTCACGTTATGATTCGTCCGCATGCGAAGTCTTTTACATATACGGAAGAAGAAATTGAAATGATGAAAGAAGACATTAGCGTTGCGCAGAAGTTAGGTGCAGCAGGCGTTGTATTAGGCGTATTAAACGAACAAAAAGAAGTTGATAAAGAGAAGCTAGCAGATTTGTTATCTGTTGTAGATGGAATAAATGTAACGTATCACCGTGCGATAGATGATATAGAAAACCTAGTAGAAGCGATGAGAACTTTAAAGGAATTCCATAAAGTGACTCACGTGTTAACTTCAGGTGGACAAGGAAATATAGTAGAGAATATTCCAGTGCTTAAAGATATGCAAAAGGTAAGCGATGGTCAAATTCAACTTGTAGCTGGAAGTGGTGTAACGAAAGAAAATATAAAGCAGTTATTAGATGAAACTGGAATTTCGCAAGCTCATGTCGGTACAGCGGTAAGAGAAGGTAAATCATGTTTTTCTGAAATTGATCGAAGTTTAGTGCGAGGATTAGTTGAAATAATAAAATAATTGCATAAGAAAGAGGAGAAACGATGAAGGAAAATACGAAGAAAGAATTATTCTCTTGGGTTAAAACAATCGGGTTTACCCTTGTACTAATTGTAATTATTCGCGGTGTTTTATTTACACCTTCTTTAGTGCAAGGTGAATCAATGATGCCTACTTTAGAAAATAATGAGCGCGTTCTCGTGAATAAGATTGGTTATAGTATAAGTGGATTAGATCGCTTCGATGTTATCGTCTTCCATGGAAAAGAAGGGTACGACTTAGTAAAACGAGTAATTGGTTTACCAGGTGATACAGTTGAGTATAAAAACGATGTTTTATACGTAAACGGAAAAGTGATGGAAGAACCATATTTAAAAGAGTTTAAAGAAAAAGCAGTAGGCCGAGTATTAACTCCAGACTTTACGTTAGAACAAATCACAGGAAAAACGAAAGTGCCAGAAGGCCAAGTATTTGTTTTAGGAGATAATCGTGAAGTTTCTAAGGACGGTCGCATGTTTGGCTTTATTTCAGAAGATGAAATTGTCGGAAAAGGACAAGCTGTTTTCTGGCCGTTGAAACAAGTAAGAGCGTTATAAAGAAAAAGTATGGGAGAAATATTCTTCCGGTGGATTTAAATCACATTTTTTGTGAAACTGAATGTTCATTTAAGAAAGACAGACAGAGGTCATTTTGATTATTATTTTTCAAAATGGCCTCTGTTTATTTGAAGATAGTATTGCAAGGGGGGAATTTAAATGATAACGAAAGAAGCAGAAGTTATCTTAAACAGGAAAGGAGCCAGGAAAGCAAACGAAATTCCTAAAGAGGTCTTACAATTACTACAGCAAGGGAAAGTAGAAAGTGTTAATCTAACAGAATGGCTAGCTATAAATCATATTGAACTACTCAAAAATGTCTTACCTTCAATAGGACTCAAGAATAGTTTGGAAAGCATAGTAGCTGAATTAGAAAAACAGAACGTGGAAACAGGAATGAAAGTCATACGAATAACAGGAACTTTATTGGATGAAATTATACTCAAAGAGAATGAAGGAAACAAGGAAGATGTATTGTTAAAATTATCTAATCATATTTCAGATAGTGTACGATGTTGGGCAGCGTTTATGAATAAAAAATCAAATAACACATTAAAAGATACATTAACGTACATTCGACCTTTTGCAGCGGATCATCATTTTGGTGTTCGAGAAATTGCTTGGATGTCTATTAGAGAAGATCTTTCACAGAATATAGAAAAAAGTGTGGAGTTGTTAGTAGAATGGGCAAAAAGTGAAGATGAGAATATTCGTAGGTTCTCTGTGGAATCTATTCGCCCTCGAGGTGTATGGAGTAAACATATTGAAATATTAAAACAAGAACCTGAAAAAGCACTTCCTATTCTTAATTTACTTAAATCAGATCCATCAAAATATGTCCAAGATTCGGTTGGGAACTGGTTAAATGATGCAAGTAAAACGAAACCGGATTGGGTAATGAACCTGTGTGAAGAATGGGCAAAGGATACTGACATAAAATCAACTAGTAGAATTATTAAAAAAGCTAAAAGAACGATTTTGAAAAATAAGTAATATGTACCTAATAGACTTGTTAGTTGAACGAAGGAACAATCAATCAAGTTAAAAAAGAATACTGTGAATAACAATGAGAAGAGCATGTTTTGATCAAAAATTGATTCAAACATGCTCTTTATATTTTCTTTTATAGCAGTGTTATTAATGAAAAGTGATCAAATTTTATTTCAAATCTAAACTTCCGTACTTTTTTATTGTAACTATTATTCTAATAGTTCGTTCTTCACGTGTTAAAGTTTTGTCAATCATTCAAGGGCCTTTTATTTTATATAAATCACTTATTATTTGTGTTTTTTTAATAACGGACAAAATATATCGGATTATGTACGTGAAAAAAATATTGATAGAATTGAAAGAATATTTTATAATTTTAAATTATATCTTTGTTTCGAAAAATGGAATTAAAGTTCCGAAATTCGGAACAAAAAGGAGATAGGATGAGTATAAATAAAACGGCAGTGAAGACAATGGATATTTTAGAGTTATTTTATGAGCATGAAGAGTTAAGTTTAACAGAGATGGTTCAGCTTACAAATATGCCGAAAACATCTGTTTATCGTTTAATCGGTTCGCTAGAAGAAATGGAGCTTTTACAAAAAAATGAGAAGGGGAAATATCGTCTTGGAGTCGTTTTTTTAAGGTTTGGGCAACTTGTTTCACAAAGATTATCAGTAAGAAATATTGCGATTCCATATATGAAAGAGCTTAGAGATAGTTTAGGGCAGGCAGTTAATTTAATTATTCAAGATGGTAATGATGCAATTTACGTTGAAAAGATGGAAGGAGTTCAGCCGGTACGTGTTTATACAGCGGTTGGAAGAAGAGCACCTCTTTATGCGGGGGCATGTCCGAGAATTTTACTATCTTATTTTTCTGAGGAAGAGAAAAGGAAGTACGTAGAGGAAACCGATTTAAAACAGTTTGCGGATGGAACAATTGTGAATAAGGAACATTTGCTAGAAGTATTACAACTAGCGAAAAAGGAAGGTTACACAATTAGTTATTCTGAATTAGAAAATCATACAGCGGCTATAGCAGCTCCGATTTTTGCGAATGATGGAACGGTTGTAGCAGGTATTAGTATTTCAGGTTTAGCAATTGAGTATGGCGAAAGTAACATTTCATATTTTACTGCGAAAGTGAAAGAAACAGCATACCGCATTTCGAAAGAACTCGGCTTTTTGGCATAGAAAGAGGGAATGGGATGAAATTTTCTGCGTTAGGGGATCAAGCGATTATTGTTACGTTTGGTGAAGAAATTAGGATGGATATATACGGAAAAGTGCAGCGATTATTTCAAGCGTTGAAACAACATCCATTTACAGGAATGGTTGAATGTGTGCCATCGTTTACTTCATTAGCAATTTACTATAATTTGTACGAAGTATGGATGCAAAATGAGAGAAGTGAAAGGTCATATGATTACGTTTGTAAATATATACAAGAGCTGTGTGATTCATATAAAGAAGAAGTGAACGAGAATGTGAAACATATTTCTATACCAGTTTGCTACGGAGGCGAATATGGGCCGGATTTAGAAGAGGTCGCACATTATCAAGGTTTGCAAGTAGAGGATGTTATTCGTATACATAGCGAAACAACATATTTTGTGTATATGTTAGGTTTCACACCAGGATTCCCATATTTAGGGGGATTATCAAAACAATTAGAAACACCTAGAAAAGAAACACCACGGTTACAAATTGCTCCTGGTTCGGTAGGGATTGGTGGAAAGCAAACAGGTATTTATCCGCTTGAAACACCGGGTGGATGGAATATTATCGGCCGAACACCGATTTCATTATTTAATCCAAGAGAAGAATCACCTACCTATATTCAAAGTGGTATGTATTTACGTTTTATCCCGGTAACAAAGGAAGAATACGTATCGCTAGAGGGGGCTAAAGAATGGATGTAGAGGTTTTACATGCGGGGATGCTTACAACAGTCCAAGATTTAGGACGATTTCATTATCAACAGTATGGTGTACCAGTTGGCGGTGCGATGGATAAAAATGCACTTAGGCTAATCAATATGTTAGTCGGTAATGAAGAAAATGAAGCAGGTTTAGAAATGACGATAATGGGACCTAAATTGTTACTAAAGAAAACGACTTTGATCGCGATTGGCGGAGCGGATTTGGAACCGTTATTGAATGGAGAACGAATTCCGTTATGGCGTCCTATTTTAGCAGAAGAAGGCAGCATGCTTTGTTTTGGAAAAGCGAAACGTGGGTGCAGAGCATATGTAACATTTGCTGGTGGTATTCATATTGATCATACAATGGGAAGTAAAAGTACATATATGCGAGCTGCTATTGGCGGGATTGAAGGAAGGATGCTCAAAAAGGGTGACTATTTTCAAATTGGTACGCACGCAGAAATGGCGAGTCGTTTCATTCAAAACTTACAAAAGGAAGAGCGAATAAAAACAAAATGGGCAATTCGAAATAACGTCTTACCAAAATATAAGAAGCATCCTACGCTTCGCGTCATAACAGATTTTGAATATAATCAGTTTACAGAAAAAAGTAAAGAGTCATTTTTTATGAAAGAGTATAAAGTGTCCAATTATGCTGATCGCATGGGATATAGGTTTGATGGGGAAGTTTTAAATAGAGAAATAGAACAAGAAATTCTATCAAGTCCTGTTACATTTGGAACCATTCAAGTTCCAAATGGTGGGCAGCCTATTATATTAATGGCAGATAGGCAAACGACAGGTGGCTATCCGAGAATCGGAAATGTCATTTCAGTAGATTTACCTCTGCTTGCCCAGCTGAAACCAGGGGACTATGTAACTTTTGAAAAAGTTTCTATAGAAGAAGCGGAGCGATTGTACATAGAGCAGGAAGAAAATATGAAACTATTAAAGAAGTTCATCGCTTTACGAAGCTGAGAGTAGGAGGAAAATATCGTGACGACAATCGATTTGAATTGTGATTTAGGAGAAAGTTTTGGAGCTTATAAAATGGGGAATGATGATGAGATTCTTCCGTTCGTTTCCTCTATAAATGTTGCTTGTGGTTTTCATGCGGGTGATCCGATCGTTATGCGTCAAACAGTTGAAAAAGCTTTGAAACATAACGTAGCAATAGGGGCGCATCCTGGATTTCCTGATTTAATTGGATTTGGAAGAAGAAACATGAATGTTTCAGCAAGTGAAGTATATGATTACGTTTTATATCAAATTGGTGCATTAGACGGGTTTGTGAAAGCGGCAGGGGCGAAGATGCATCATGTGAAACCGCACGGTGCCCTATATAATATGGCGGCAACTGACCCAGCAATTGCAGATGCAATCGTAAAGGCAATTTCTCATATGAACCCGGATCTATTACTTTACGGATTAGCAAATAGCGAGGCGTTTATACAAGCTGCAGAAAAATATAAAGTAACATTCATGCAAGAAGTTTTTGCTGATCGTACGTATAAGCAAGATGGGACATTAACAAGTCGTACAGAAAAAAATGCACTTATAACAGATGAAGGCGAAGCGATAAAACAAGTGCTTCAAATGGTAAAAGAAGGATATGTAGAAACGGTGAATGGAGAGAAAGTAACAGTTCAGGCGCAAACAATTTGTTTGCATGGCGATGGAGAGAAAGCGGTACAATTTGCGGAGATAATATACAGAACATTCGAACTTAATGGTGTTTCTATATGTGCACCGAAATAAAAAATGAGGGGAAGTGCTGGAAATGATTAAATTAATTGGGATACTACTTGTTGCAGTTGGCTTTCTATTTAGGTTAAATACACTATTAGTAGTAATGGTTGCAGGAATTGTTACTGGTATGGTTTCAGGATTAAGTTTTTATGATGTCATCAGCATGTTCGGTAAATTTTTTATAGAAAATAGATATATGTCTATGCCTATTATACTAACTTTACCTGTAATCGGAATTTTAGAGCGTTATGGTTTAAAAGAAAGAGCAGAAGCACTTATAACGAAATCAAAAGGGGCAACAACTGGAAGAGTATTAATGTCATATTTTACAATAAGAGAATCATCAGCGGCACTAGGGCTGAATATTGGTGGTCATGCGCAAACAGTAAGACCGCTCGTTGCACCAATGGCAGAAGGAGCGGCACAAGGTAAATACGGTAAACTTCCGGAAAAATTAAGAGAAAAGATTAAAGCAAACGCAGCTGCTGCGGAAAATACAGCTTGGTTTTTCGGAGAAGATATTTTTATCGCAACTGGTGCGATTTTATTAATGAAAGGATTCTTCGATTCAGTAGGTATGCATGTCGGGGTATGGGATATGGCGCTTTGGGGTATTCCAACAGCAATATCCGCACTAATCGTAAGCTGGATTAGATTCAGAAGGTTTGATAAATATATAGCGAAAACAATGAAGGTAGAAGGAAAACAAGAGAAGGAGGCTATATAAGATGAACATCATAACTATGGATACAATTTATTATGTATTAGGTATAATCGTTGCCTTTATCGCTGTGCGTATCGCATTCGATCGTGAACATCCAAACCGATTCGGTTCTAGCTTATTTTGGGCATTATTCGCAGTTACATTTTTATTCGGAAATGTAATACCTTCGTTTTACGTTGGGTGTATCTTGCTCGCTATGGTCGTGTTAGCTTCATTGAATAAAGTAACAAAATCTCAGGAGAAAGAAGTACCTGTACAAGAACGTGTGAAACATGCTGAGAAATTAAAAAATAAAATTTTCATGCCTGCACTTTTAATTCCTATTTTTACAATTATCGGTACGTTAACGTTAGGGAAAATCAAATGGGGAAATGTATCCCTTGTAGATCCAGATAAAGTAACGTTAGTTGCATTAGCGTTAGGAGCATTACTCGCATTCGTTGCGGCGATGCGTATTACAAAATCGAAAATAACGACGCCTGTTCAAGAAGGAAGTAGATTATTACAAGCTGTTGGTTGGGCAGTTATTTTACCACAAATGTTAGCAGCACTTGGCGGCATTTTTGCGAAGTCTGGTGTTGGACAAGTCGTTTCTGATTTAGTTGGAAAAGTGTTACCGACAGAGTATCCATTCGTTGCTGTTATGGCGTACTGTTTAGGAATGATGCTTTTCACAGTTGTAATGGGGAATGCATTCGCAGCGTTTGCAGTAATCACTGGCGGAATCGGATTACCTTTAATTGTTCAAATGCACGGCGGGAATCCAGCGATTATGGCCGCACTCGGCATGTTTGCTGGATATTGCGGAACACTGCTTACGCCGATGGCAGCAAACTTTAATATCGTTCCAGCAATGCTTTTAGAGTTAAAAGATAAAAATGCTGTTATTAAAGCGCAAGTACCCATCGCGCTTTCAATCTTTATCATAAATATGTTTATTATGTACGGCTTAGTATATCGTTTCTAATTAGGAGGGAAAACGATGAAAACAGTATTATTAACAGGGTTCGATCCGTTCGGCGGAGAAAGTATCAATCCAGCTTGGGAAGTCGCAAAAAGCTTACATGAAAAAACAATCGGAGAGTACAAGATTATAAGTAAACAAGTTCCAACTGTATTTCATAAATCAATAAAAGTTTTAAAAGAATATATAGAAGAACTGTCGCCGGAAATGATTATATGTATCGGACAAGCTGGGGGTAGACCAGATATTACGATAGAGCGTGTCGCAATTAATATTGATGATGCAAGAATTGCTGACAATGAAGGGAATCAGCCGGTGGATGTACCGGTTGTTGAGGAAGGACCTGCTGCCTATTGGTCCACGCTCCCAATGAAAGCAATCGTAAAAAAACTTCGCGAAGAAGGCATACCGTCATCTGTTTCACAAACGGCAGGTACATTCGTTTGTAATCACTTATTCTATGGACTTATGTATGAACTAGAAAAACATGATATGAAAATAAAAGGCGGATTCATTCACATTCCGTTCTTACCAGAACAAGCGAGTAGCTACCCAGGGCAACCGAGTATGTCACTTTCTACTATTAGTAAAGGGGTAGAGTTGGCAATCGAAGTAACGACGGAAGTAGAGGTAGATATTGTAGAAATTGGGGGCGCGACGCATTAAGTAAAGTGAAATGTACAACACCTCCTGTAAACAACTGGTATAATAAGTATAGGAATATACATAGAGGTGATTTTTGTGCAATTTGAAGAAGTTCGTTCAATTTTAGAAAAAGCGAAGAAAATTACTGTATTAACAGGCGCAGGAGCCAGTACAGAAAGTGGCATCCCAGATTTCCGTTCAGCAAATGGGTTGTATGCTGATGCGAATGTGGAGATGTACTTATCGAGAGGGTACTATAACAGAAGTCCGAAAGAGTTTTGGAAGCATTATAAAGAAATATTTCAAATTAATACGTTTCATCAATATAAAGCTAATCGTGGACATCGCTTTTTAGCTGAGCTAGAAGAACAAGGAAAAGATATAACAATTTTAACGCAAAATATCGACGGTTTACATCAATTAGGTGGTAGTAAACATGTCATTGATTTACACGGAACACTTCAAACAGCACATTGTCCGAAGTGTAAAACGGGTTATGATTTACAATATATGATTGATCATGAAGTACCGCGCTGCGAGAAGTGTAATTTCATTTTAAATCCAGATGTTGTTTTATACGGAGATACACTGCCGCAATATCAAAATGCGATTACACGTTTATATGAAACAGATGTGTTTCTCGTTATGGGAACGTCATTAAAAGTACAGCCTGTCGCATCTTTCCCGGAAATTGCAAAGAGGGAAATTGGAGCAACAACCATTTTAGTAAATGAAGAGTTAACAGGGCAGGAATATAACTTTGATTTTGTTTTTCGACAAAAGATTGGTGAATTTGTTGAAGGGTTATCTTCAAATAAATAAGTTATCGTAAAAAAACTGAGGTGCAATGTATCTACCTCAGTTTTTTGTATTCATGATATTGTATTGTAAGGGGAATGGTAATAAATAGGATGCAAAATCCGAAAACTGAAAATTAAATCTTTTCTTTCTTTTGTAACTAATATAAAATTCTATATATATCATATAAATAAATTTGATACATAATGAGTTATCCCGTTATTTGCGAGCAGTAAGACTCCCATCTGAAAAATTCGGCACAGGCGAAGAAATTAGGTGGAAGATTAACCGCTTGTAAAAGCCCGATTGCTGTGGGCTAATAAACAGAGAACCACTCTGTTTAAAGTTTCAATTTATGCGTAGAAGTTAATAGAATGAAGCGAGGGAGCGAAATGAGACAGAACAAGGAAAAAAAGAAACAGCCGAAAAAGAAAAAGACTCATATTCCATTTCGGTTAAATGTACTATTTTTTATCGTCTTTCTTTTATTTTCAGCTATTATTATTCAACTAGGTAAAGTGCAAATCATTGATGGAGAAACGTATCGAAATGAAGTGAATAAAAAGGAAGATGTGACGGTGAGCACGCCTGTTCCTAGAGGGAAAATGTTTGATCGAGAAGGCAAAGTGATTGTAAATAACAAACCGCTACGAACCGTTACATATACGAAAATGAAAGGAGTAGACTCGAAAGAAGTTTTAAAAGTAGCGAGAGAGTTAGCAGGGCTAATTGAAATGTCGCAAGAGGATATGGATAAGTTAACAGAGACAGATAAAAAAGATTTTTGGATGCAGTTAAATGAAAAAAGGGCTGCAGAAAAAGTAACGAAAGCAGATGAGAGTAAATTTAGGAAGCAGGAAATAGAAGGGAAAGAATTAGATAAAAAAGTAGAAGAGTTGCGTCGGGAGAGAATTACACAAGAAGAATTAAAGGAGCTTTCAAAAGATGATTTAGAAGTATTAGCAATTAAAAGTAAAATGAATACGGGATATAAAATGACGCCGCAAATCGTTAAAAAAGATGTAAATCAAAATGAATATGCAATCGTTAGTGAAAGATTAGCAAGCTTGCCGGGGGTAGATACGACAGTAGATTGGGAACGTGAATATCCAAATGATAAAATCCTTCGTTCTATACTTGGTAGCGTTTCTAATGAAAATGAGGGATTGCCAAGAGAACAATTAGAGTATTATTTAGTTCGTGATTACAACCGAAATGATCGTATTGGTAAGAGTTACATCGAAAAGCAATACGAAGATGCATTACATGGGATGAAAGAACAATCTAGAAATATTACAGATAAAGCAGGGAATATTATTCGGACTGAAAAAGTGACTGAAGGAAAAAGTGGAAATAACTTAATGTTAACGGTTGATATGGATTTGCAAAAAAAGGTAGAGGAAAGTCTTGAAAAAAATTTACGAGCGTTTCATTCTTCAGAACCGATGATGGATCGTGCTTTCGTTGTAATGATGAATCCGAAAAACGGTCAAATTTTATCAATGGCAGGAAAGAAAATTGTAAATAAAGATGGCGTGATGCAAATAGAAGACTACGCATTAGGGACGATGACAAGTTCCTATGAGTTAGGATCAACTGTGAAAGGGGCTACTTTATTATCTGGATACCAAGCAGAAGCGATTAAACCGTTTACGCATTTCTTTGATGCGCCAATGTACTTTAAAGGAAGTACTAAGCCGAAAAAATCATGGAAAGATTTTGGTGATATTGATGATTTAAGAGCTTTACAAGTTTCGTCGAACGTTTATATGTTTAATACAGCATTAAAAATGGCGGGGATTAATTATGTGCCAAACAATCCGTTAGATATTAAACAAGAGACATTTAATAAAATGCGTTACTATTTTAGACAATTTGGTTTAGGTGTATCGACTGGTATTGACTTGCCAAATGAATCAATTGGTCAAATGGGTAGAACTGATAATATACCAGGCTTTTTACTTGATTATGCAATTGGACAATATGATACATATACACCGCTACAGCTTGCTCAATATATTTCAACAATTGCAAATGGCGGTTACCGAATGAAACCACAAATTGTGCAAGAAATTAGAGAGCAGCCAAACCGCCCAGAGGATGTCGGAAAAGTTATTCGATCAATTGAACCGGTTGTTTTAAATCGAGTGGATATGGACACGTCATACATTAATCATGTAAAAGAAGGGTTTAGAAGAGTTTTTCAAGAAGCTGACGGAACAGGTACAGGAACGTTTAAAGGCTTACCGTATAAACCAGCTGGAAAAACAGGAACAGCTGAGACGGTATATGGTGGAGAAAGTGATATTGGAAGAGATGAGAACTATAACCGAAAAAAATGTTATAATTTAACTCTTGCCGGCTATGCGCCATATGATGCTGATCCGGAAGTAGCTTTTTCAGTTGTTGTACCATGGGTGAATAATGATAAATCAGGGGTTAATTCCGCGATTGGTAAAGAAATTTTGGATGCGTATTTTGACTTGAAAGCGAAAAGATCAAATGCAAATTCAGTCCCGGTAGAACAGCCGAACAAGGCCCAGTAAAAATAATATCACTGCACAGGAATATATTGTGCAGTGATATATTTTTTGAGTTATTTTATAAGGTGGGAATGGATATGAAAGAGGAGATTAAGAGAGGTTGGGGGAAGTACATACTATTTATACTTGTTATGGTAATAGCCTATCATTCTTTTACGTTATGTAAGGTAGAAGGGAAATCCATGCAGCCGACTTTAAATGAAGAAGACTACGTATTTGTAAATAAAGCAGCAGTACATTTTTCTAACATACAGCACGGGGAAATTGTCATTATTAAAGAAGAGGACGAATCGAAATATTATGTGAAAAGGGTAATAGGGCTACCTGGTGACGTAATTAACATAACGAATGGAACTGTATATGTAAATGATAAAAAACAAGTAGAGCCGTATACAAATAAAGATTTATTCAACAATACACAAGTATTTTACAATTTCCAAAAGACAAAGATTCCACCAAATAAGCTATTTGTCATGGGAGATAACCGTGAACTTAGTAGGGATAGTCGCAATGGCTTAGGATATATTGAAGAAGATAACGTGATAGGAAAAGTAGAATTTGTGTATTATCCTTTTTCAAAAATGAAAATTATAGAATAAGTGGGGAATTCATAAAGCCCCACTTATTAAAGTTTCACTTTATTTTCTTTAAAAAACCTTTTGGATTAAAAGATATGAAAAATTTATGTTTAGATTCATCGATTATGAAATTGTTATTTTTAGCTAAAAACTCTTCCACGGCTTCCATCGGGCCAGGGCCCCAATCTGGAAGGAGAGGATTTCCGTTAATACATGTATCCTCTACAATAATGTAACTACCAGTGGTTACAATAGATTTATAAAGTAAAAGTTCTTTTGATACATGTTCTTTACTATGATCAGAATCTAAAATAACTAAAATCACATCATCAGGTTTGCGCATACTTACTATTGTTTGGACGGCCTGCACAGAAACAGAAGATGCTGTTAAATACGTAATCCGATTATGTGATGGCCGATTTGGCTGCGGAGTTATATCGATAGTAAGTACGTGACCTTTTCCGATTAAATCTAACATAGAAGCTAAATACAGTGCACTACCACCATGAAAAGTCCCGCATTCAATAATTAAATCGGGCTTTAATTCATAAATGATTTCTTGATACAAAAAGAGATCAGAGGGAAGTTTGCAGATGGGAACACCGAACCAGTAGGTATCTTTTAACCAAACGTGGCTGTCGTAATACTGTTTTAAAAATTCACTGCTTGTAGTATCGATTTTAAATGCTCCTTTCTAAAAAGGATTCTTTCGTTTGACGTAAAGTATTTACGTATGAAAGTTGTACTATATATTATGTGATAAGGAATTGTAAGGCGAGTGTTTTCACTTGAAAATAAGCAAAATAACTCATGTGGAAAATCAATTGCTTACAAAAGAAGGTGTAATTGAAAGGAAATGATAGTATGTATACATACACAATTTGCTTCATTAGAAAAGGAAATAAAATACTCTTACTAAATAGAAATAAAAAGCCGAATATGGGAATGTGGAATGGTGTTGGGGGAAAAATTGAAGATAATGAAACGCCATATGAAGGAATAATTAGAGAAACGCTTGAGGAAACGGGCATAGATCTCCAAAGTGTAACGTATAAGGGGAATGTTGGTTTTAAAGATAAAGACGAGCCTCTGGCTAGTGAAGGAATGTATGTATTCCTTGCTGATTTGCCAGAGGGAGTACAAATGGATACACCGTTAAGTACTGATGAAGGTATATTAGAGTGGAAGGAAATTGGATGGATATTAGATGAGAATAATAGAGGTGTAGTTAGTAATTTACCAAAATACTTACCGCTAATATTAACAGAAGAAAATATGTTAGAGCATATATTCACGTACGATAACCGGAATATTATTAATTACACAACTGCATTTTTGACAGAAGATGATGCGAACAAACGATATGAAAAACAACTCGTTTCTCAATAGAAGATAGGATGAAAAACTACACTTATACTTTAGTTAAAAAAATATATATGTTAGGTGATTACATGCTGAAAAAATATACTTTATTAGCCAAAGTTGTAACACAAACTTTCGTTACTTAAATTAAAACAAAAAAGAGATGGCATATCCATCTCTTTTTTGTTTTCGTATGCTCCATGATTAGTTGCGAATCGCTTTAATGATAAAGCGATGTTGCTTCACATCAAAATAGCCTTTTTGCAACATAATCTCATGTATGCGATATAATTCCTCATAATACCTTTCGACAGTAAAATCAGGAATTTGCCACGGAATCGCTTTTAAATAATAGACGATAGCGCCAATATCATAAAAGCGTTGAAGAGGGAATTCTTCCTTTGCATCTAAAATAGTAAATCCATTTTCCTTTAGCTCATTACAGGCAGTTTCGAGTGACCAACTTGCAAATTCGCTATTTAGTGGTGTGCCAAACTGCTTATTAAGTTCTGCGCAATCAAGACCACCAGCTTGTTGTGTAAGAAATATTCCATTAGGAGAAAGGATTCGGTTTACCTCAGAAGCAGCATAGGATTCATGTTGGTTCACAATTAAATCAAATTGAGCATCTTGAAGCGGTAGGGCAGCATCATCCTTTACTTCTACAACAATAACCCCTAAAGGCTCTAATTTCTTTCGGGAAATTGGCACGTTTGGAGCGTAGCCCTCAGTAGCATAAATAGTTGGCGGGAACGGTTGTAACATAGATAAAAGCTCTCCACCGCCAGTGCCCATATCTAGCATTGATTTTGCGTGTTGTATAAGCTGGAAAGCAGTGCTACCGTACGACCACGATAAAGGCTCACTTTTCATTCGACCCGTTTCTGAAATGAAAGAAAAATCCCAGCCGCTAAAATTTGTATTTGCACTGTCTAATAAAGTTAAAAATAATGGATCACGTTTCATAATTGTACCCTCCTATTTTGTAAATGAATGATATGATGAGAAAAGTAAAAAGGAGGACCTCTTATAAAAGTGAAACGGATTTACGTTTCGTGTTCGAATAGATGCATATAAATTCGCTCCTTGCGAGAATGATTATTTATATATTCGGGATTTTTGAGTGGAATTCCTTTGAAATATAAAGAGAAGGTAGATATTTAATGGAAAATTGGATTGAGTTTACAGATAAAGAGTACGATCGAATTTGGGATAAAGTATATAGTGACTATGAATTTTCACCAAGTGTTTCAATATTTCCATCGTTTAAAGTACCAGGACCGTTTATCACATATGACATCTCTCATTATTTTGGAGAATCGGTAGATTTAAATGTATATGATGAACTTGAAGAAAAAGCATTAAAAGTTTTCAAAGAGAATACAGCATTGAATGAATATATGATGGCACTAGAATGGCAACATGAGTGTTATTGGGTAAATCTACACTTAGAGTTTGAAAGAAATGAATTTTATGAGTGGCGTATACCAATATTTCCGAATGGTGATTACTATTTCTTTATTCAGAAAGACTTTAAGTGGGGGTATTTAGGCCATCCTTGGGAGAAGAGTATAACGATATTTGGAAAAGAAATAATAGAGAGTTTTAAACAAAATAAACCGGAAATGTTTCAAAATATTTTAAGGCAGGGATAATGTTTTAAAGAGAAAAAACGCTTATACTTCATTCTTGAAGCATAAGCGTTTTTGTTTTGGCCGTTTTCATTTAAAAATACTTAAAAATAAAAATCTTTTGGTAAAGTACCATTTTTTATCACCGTTCTTAACCCATGTTTTATAATCCAAGGGTTAACAGGATGCTGTTTATCACGTAATTGCTGCAACCATTGAAAAACGAGTTCTTTATCTTCCTTCGTAATATCGTTAATATGATTGGCTACAGATTTTTGAACATACTTAGAAGGGTCATTCATTAATGGTTCAAGAAGCTGTAAATTGTTCTTAAAGTTACCTTTTAGAGCTCCTGTTTTTTTTGCCCAAGGAAGCCTTGGTCTTGTACCTTCAGAAATTAGTCTCCTAATGTGGCTGTTTTCGTCATGAATCCACTGTTGTAAAATATTTAGTGTGTCTTCATGGTACGTTTCAAGAAAAGGCCGAATGGCATATTCAGCAGTATTCCTTTTTGTTATTTCATACATTGCATGGAATGAGGAGTCAAAATCGTTAAGCCCATATTTTTCAACGTATTTTGCGATAGGCATGTACATATAGCCGTTTGTAAATGTACCTACTTCTGTTGTATTTTCTGGTCCCAATGTTTTCAGTAATATATGTATTGCTTCATTAAAATCTTTTTGTAAAGCATTGTGTAATTCATCTGCTATTACTTCAATCCGTTGCTTTAACTCTAAACCTTCAACTTTACATGTTACGGAGGCTATAAAGTTTTTTTTAGAGAAAGTAGAATCGTGTTTACAAATAGAATCAGCCATTTTTTCTGCTAATTCATCATTAAATAAAAATTTTAATGGAACGTATTTACCCATTTTTCCACCTCATTGGTCAGTTGAAAATAATTTTTATTTTTTAATCGACAATCCATAAACTAACGTCTCACTAGGAGTCGTAATACTAAAACCAGTCGTCTTATAATCAAGTTTCACTGTATCACCAGTGTAATCTTTCGTGAATGAGTCCATTTGTACAATAAGCATTTCATCCTCATATACAATATCATCTGCATTGTATGTATCCCAAACTAAATCAACATCAACGAAAATGCTACAAGAGTTTGTCATTGTTCCTCTAATGCGAATGATCTTTTTATCTTCACGTTCTAATCTATGTATAGCTGCCTTTGCTTCATCAGTAATACGAATGTTCATTGTATCCCAACCTTTATTTTTATTTCTTTTATTATTGCAAAAACAAAAGAAATAGGGAAGTAAAGAGAATTGTAAAAAAAACGAGCAAACAAAATTGTTTGCTCGCTCTACTTTATTTTAGTTCACATTTATCAAGTGGAATCACTTTTGTTTTCTTTGTAAATTTATATCCTAACCATAGTACTAAGAAGAGCGGTAAACCGATGTAAGAAACGAGTACGCCGTTCCAATCGATTGATTCACCCATAAATGCGCCGTAGTTTTGTCCTAAAATTACGATGACGCAAAGTGTAAATGCGAAGATTGGACCGAATGGGAACCATTTTGCTCTATATGGTAAGTCTTTTAAATCTTTTCCTTGTGCGATATATGCTTTACGGAAGCGGTAATGACTAATTGCAATACCAACCCATGCGATAAAGCCAGACATACCAGAAGCGTTTAATAACCAAATATATACAACACCGTCACCGAATAAAGAAGCGATGAAAGCGACGCTACCAACTACTGATGTTGCGATTAGAGCGTTAACAGGTACACCACGGCTATCTAATTTGCCTAAAAACTTCGGTGCTTTTCCTTGACGAGCTAAATCCCAAAGCATACGAGTTGATGCGTACATGCCAGAGTTACCAGCAGATAAAACTGCCGTTAAAATAACAGCGTTCATAACAGAAGCAGCAAAGGCAACGCCCGCTTTTTCAAATACAAGTGTAAATGGACTTACTGTAACATCACTTGCTGCAAGACTTTCAGTTGTATAAGGAATTAATAAACCGATAACGAGAATTGCAAGGATATAGAATAAAAGAATGCGCCAAAAGATCGAACGAATTGCTTTTGGGATATTGCGTTCTGGATCAGACGTTTCACCAGCAGCTACACCTAATAATTCAGTTCCTTGGAAGGAGAAACCAGCAGCCATAAATACACCGATAATTGCCATGATACCGCCGTTAAATGGAGCATCTGCAACAGTGAAGTTTTTAAAGCCGACAGATTCGCCGCCCATAATTCCAAAAATCATCATGAAGCCGACAATTAAGAAGATAATAATAGTAACTACTTTAATAAGTGCGAACCAATATTCAGATTCACCAAAACCTTTAACAGATAAATAGTTTAAGAGAAAAATAATAGCTAAGCATAATCCACTCCAAATGAGGGAAGGGGTATCAGGGAACCAAAATTTCATAATTAATGTTACGGCCGCTAGTTCTGCCGCAATTGTAATCGCCCAGTTATACCAATAGTTCCATCCAAGTGCAAAGCCAAGTGATGGATCAACAAATTTTGTTGCATACGTGCTAAAAGATCCAGTAACAGGCATATATGCTGCAAGTTCAGCTAAGCTTGTCATTAAGAAATACACCATAATTCCAATTGCGGCGTATGCGATTAGTGCACCGCCAGGACCAGCTGAATGGATTACACCACCGCTGGCAAGAAATAGTCCGGTACCGATTGTACCACCGAGAGAAATCATCGTAAGGTGACGAGATTTTAATCCGCGTTTTAATTCACCTTGTCCTTGTGTAGTTTGCGTTTTAGAGGTAGATTGATTTGTTGCGCTATTCATGTTCAACACTCCTTTTCTTGTAGGTTAGGAAGGAGCGGGGGAGAAAAATACAAAAAACCGCCAAAGGAATTAGGCGGAACGTTTCACAAATAACCACCCCATCATACCCTTCCGTTAAGATAGCACCCCACGTTTACACGGTAATTTTGTAAACGTGACAGTTCTGTTCCTTTCGGAGACAGCCCCAGCTCATACTTCCAGAGAAGAAATACAAACTTCGGCAACTTTTCCTTTCAAACGGAGTCAGTGACATTCTCTGTGTCTCGTCCGTTTTACTTTTAAAAGTTGCAACCTCTACCTCATCGGATTGATGAGGATTTATATATTGCTAAGATATTTAATATATGGCAATTGTAATGAGTTTCTGAATATATTGCAAGGAATTTTGTTAGGAAAAGTCAAAAAATATCGGTTATTGTATAGGAAACGCTTGCATAACTCCACCCGAACCTACTATTATGTAGCAATAAACAAAGAAAAAATTGTTATACAAATGTTTCGCAAAAAATAATGAAAAACCCTTTAAAATTAAAAGAAAATTCAGAAATATAATTCGACATAACGATTGAAGGGTATCACTTCTTTTATTTTGTTCTAAAGAAAAAACATATGTGCAAATTAAAAGATTGAATATTCTTTCTTTTTTGTAGTAAAATTGAAGTACTGTTTAATTAAAAAGGGGACATCGTTATGAAATTAGAAACAGAAAGATTACATATTATCCCGTGTACGGAAGAATGGGTTCAGATTGTGAAGAATCAAGGATACAATAGCGGCCCGCATATTGCAGGGCATGTAGAAAGTGTAAAACAAGACGCAGCTTTATTACCTTGGGGTGCGTGGTATGTCATTCGAAAAGAAGATGACATCGTACTAGGGGATATAGGATTTAAAGGGAAACCGAACGAGAAACGTACAGTAGAAATTGGTTACGGTTTTATTGAGAAATATTGGAATAAAGGGTATGCTACAGAATCTGTAGATGAATTAATAAAGTGGGCTTTCCAGACAGGAAAGGTAGATACAATTATTGCGGAGACACTCCTTGAAAATGGTAGTTCGATTCGTGTATTAGAGAAATTACATATGAAGAGAGTAGATACAACAGATACGATGATTAATTGGAAAATAGAAAAATAAAAAATACCGCTCGATATAGTTCGAGCGGTATTTTTTATCATTATGGTAGCATTTGTTTTTGATCTTTCGGATAGCCGCCTGTTGATGGGTTAGAACGATTGGAATGATTACGGACAGCAATGAAAATAGAAATAATAACGACAAGACCAACTGCCACGTAAGAAAGTGAAATAATAGTTGGATCCACTTTAAATGTTGTAAGTAGTGTACGAATATTCGTAAAGATAATAAGGCCACCAACTAATACCCCAAGTAAATGAGGTGGAACGATACGTACTAACCATGCGGCAATTGGAGCTGCGACAATACCGCCAAGCATTAAGGCGAATACCCAAACCCAGCTTACTTGTTCCCAGCCAAGTGAGATGAAGAAACCAATTGTTGCAGCGAGCGAAACAGGAAACTCACTCGTATCTACAGATCCAATAACTTTTCTAGCTTCATTTCCTCTTGCTAGCAGTACAGGTGTCGTAATTGGACCCCAGCCACCGCCACCAGTTGAATCGACGAATCCAGCGAATAAGCCGAGTGGCACAAGTTGTTTGGCAGACATGCGCTTTTTGGAAGTAACAATTTGTTTTTGAATAATGAATCGTAATAAAATATAAACGCCTAAAGTGAATAAAAATATTGAAATGTACGGTTTAATCACATCGCCAGGTAAATTACTTAAAAAACATGCCCCAACAAATGCCCCAATTGCTCCGGGTAATGTTAATCTGGAAACTGTATATTTATCAACGTTTCCAAATTTGATGTGCGATGCACCAGAAGCTGCGGTTGTAACGACTTCAGCTAAGTGAACAGATGCGGATGCTACAGCTGGTGCAATACCAAACATTAATAATAGTGAGGTAGATGTTACCCCATACGCCATTCCAAGTGCCCCATCAATCAATTGAGCGAAAAATCCAATAATAGCAAAGACAATTAATTTCTGCATAAATAATCCCCCTGTAATAATAAATGAAAAAAGCACTTTTCCCGTATGAGAAAAGTGCCTTTGGTTTTTCCAATCAGCAATAATTAAATTTGTTTCATTATAATACATATTAATCATATAAATCAACTAGGTTTTTGAGTTTTTTGAATTGAATGAAAGAAAAATAAAATATACAATAAAAGGATGGAGAGAAAGGGGAGAAAGACATGATACGATTTGATCATCTCGTTCACGCAGTGCCTTGTACACCGGAGGAAGGAGCAAAACAAATGCAAGAGCGTGGATTTCATACTGTATTAGGCGGAGAGCATACGAACTGGGGAACTTGGAATAGTTTATGTTATTTTGATTTATCATACATAGAATTTTTAGCTGTGCAGCATGAAGAAAAAGCGAAAGAAGCAGAAAATCCATTAGTACAAGAAACGGTGGTGAAATTACAAAATGGAGAAGGAATGCTACAAATTGCAATTCGAACAGATGCCATTGAAGAATTAGCAGATAAATTTAGTAAATACGGTTTACAAACAATAGGACCATTTGAAGGGAAACGTATGAGAAAAGATGGTCGGCTTTTAGAATGGAAAATGTTATTTGTAAAGCAAGAAGAAAGCGGGCCGAGATTACCTTTTTTTATACAGTGGAATGAAACCGATGAAGAAAGAAGAAACGACTTACGCAACATAGGGACGATCACGGAACATAAAAACAAAGTGCAACACATTGAAGTGATCCATTATGCAGTGAAAAATGTTCGAGACACAGTGCGAAAGTGGAAAGAAGTAATGGGGCTAACTGCAAGTTCAGTCACAAAAAATGAAAAATGGAATGCTGAGTGCCAAAGTGTAGCGTTTGGTGACATTCATGTACAGTTTTGTGAACCGATTGGGGAAGGGCTAGTGAAAGAACACTTGATTAGGAATGGTGAATATCCTTTTGCAGTGGAGTTTAAAGGGGAGAATAAACGAGAGTATGAAGTGTTAGGTAGTTTGTACATATATGAATAGAGGGGATGTTTTGGAAGAAATAGTAAGAGAGATAGAAAGAAAACTAGAGTGGCCCTGTATTGTAAAATGTATAGCCATTACAAAAGGTTTTTCGCATGAGGAGAAATATAAAATTGAACTAGAGAATCGTGAAACGTATTTTGTAAAAGTGTGTGATTCTGCTAATTATGAACGAAAACTAGAAGAATATACGTATATGAAACAAATAGAGTTATTACATATTCCAACGCCCAAGTTAATTCATTTTATAAAACTTGAAGAATTAAATAAATGTGTTCAAGTATTTGAATGGATTGACGGAGTAAATGGTGAAGAGAGCTTACGGAAGTTATCGGTGGAAGAACAGTATGATGTAGGAAGAAAAGCAGGAGAAGTATTAAGGAGAATTCACTCAATTGAAAGAGAAAGTGCAAGTAATAAATGGGAAACATTTAGATGGAATAAATACGAAAGATACATAGAGGCACTAGCAGACTACGAGGTGAATTTTCTGGATTTGAAGCCAGTATTAACCTTTGTAGAAAACCATAAAGATTTATTAAAAAATCGTCCAATCACACTTTTACACGATGATTTCCATCCAGCAAATAGTATGATTCATAACAAGGAGTTTATCGTTATCGATTTTGGTGGATATGATTTTGGCGATCCAATACACGATTTTTATAATGTAGCGATTTTTACTACAAGAATAAGCAAACCATTTGCGGTTGGACAAGTTCACGGTTATTGCGGAGGCGAACCGTCACTTCACTTTTGGCAGCTGTACTCCTTATATGCAGCAATGACATTCCCAGCTGATATCGTTTGGACAAACCGAAGCACACCGCACCTAGTAGATGATATGAAGGAAAGACTAAATGGAATTTTAGAAGAACATAATCATTTTTCGTCCTATGTTCCAAGATGGTATCAATCCTATCATATGGATATAATGAAAAATAAATAACGGAGGGATTCATTTGGATAAAATAGCGGTAATTTCAGATATTCATGGTAATATTCCGGCATTAGAATCTGTGCTGAAAGATATTAAATTAAGAGGAATCGAGCGCATTATTTGTCTTGGAGATTTAGTAGGAAAAGGCCCTCATTCAAGCGAAGTAATTGAAATCATTCGTAAAGAATGCGAAGGCGTTGTAATGGGGAATTGGGATGATTTCATTACAAAACCGACTGAATTTGAAGCATTAAAATGGCATCAAAAACAATTATCAGAAGAACAAAATGACTATTTAAGAAGCTTACCATTTTCGATCGAATTTTTTATGAGCGGAAAACTCATTCGTATGTTTCACGCTTCACCGAGAAGTTTATATGAAAGAATTCAACCACACGCTTCAAGAGAAGAACGTATTAGTATGTTCGAAAATAGTGATCTGACGGAAAATATAGAAGGGGAAAGAAAACCAGATGTCGTTTGCTACGGTGACGTTCACCAAGCGTTCGTTCAAAATTTCAGAGGGAAAACGTTATGTAACGCTGGTAGTGTAGGAAATCCTCTTGAAATTACACAAGCATCCTATTTAATCTTTGAAGGAACGTACAATGAAAAAGAAGCCGCAAGCTTTTCTATTCAACTCGTACGTGTACCGTATGATATTGAATTAGCTATCAGACTAGCAGAAGAACTCGATATGCCAGAAATTGAAGAATACAAACAAGAATTACGGACTGCATTGTATCGAGGGTTTAAGGGGAAGTAAGAAATATGTAAAGCAATAAAACTATATCAACGTTTTGACAAATAGTATCGACTTACCTACAAATAGTGATCAAACGTGTTTAATGTAATTGTATTATGTGAACTGAATTAGGGAGGGAAGATAATGATTCGCCAAAAACGAATGAAAGAAATCGCTAATCATATTTTAAAGTTAAACTTAACGCATCCAATAAGAGTGGGAGTAAGTGGTATTACAGCTTCAGGAAAAACAACATTTGCAAACGAACTAGCAGAGGAAATGAAAAAACGGGGAGTACCAGTAACACGCGCAAGCATTGATGATTTTCATAACCTAAGAGCGATTCGTTATGCACAAGGTAAAGAATCGGCAAGAGGATATTATGAAGATGCACACGATTATTCGGCTTTTAAAGAAAGGTTATTAATGCCTTTAGGGCCAAATGGGAATTTACAGTATGAAACGATTTCTCATAATTTAAAAACGGACCTACCTGTACAAAATGCGCCGTTAGTGGCTCCGCCAAATATGGTGTTAATAGTAGACGGAACGTTTTTATTGAAAAAAGACGTGGAACATTTATTTGATTATAAAATTTTTATAGATACAGATTTTGAGATTGCGAGAAAACGTGGTGCAGAGCGCGAGACGGAGGCTTTTGGAAGTTATGAGAAAGCAGAGAAGATGTTTTTGAATAGGTATCATGCGGCCTGTAAGATGTATATAGATGAGCATAATCCGAAAGAGTGTGTAGATGTTGTATTTGAAAATAGTAAATTTGATGATCCGGTAGTTCTATTTAAAAGACATTAATACAGTTTATATAGGAGGAATGAGCATTTGTTTAGATGGTTTCAAAAAAATAATAAAGTGAATGAATAGGAGGAGGGACAATATTTAGAAATCAAAAATGAACAGATTAATGAACAATTAAAACAAAAAATAATGGAACTAGAGAGTATAAGTGAAGACATTTGCAGTAAGTATCAAAAAATATATGAAGAACGTTTTGCGCAAAATGGTAAATTGAATTTGAAGCTGTCAATTAAAAGAGATATAGACGGTGATGAATTAGAAGAACTAACATCTAATAATTGTTTAGAGTATGAATATAGATCAGAAATTAATTTTGAATATGATGCTTCAAAATTATGGGAAGTCTGTACTATTTCGCTTTGGTACTATTACCAAGGATATCGAAAAAGTAGTAGCATAGGAACACTTTATAGCGGAACGATTAATGAATTAGAAGAAGAAGTTAAAGTAACATTGGAAGAACTGTTACATAGTGAAGATAATTAATGATTCCATTTTATATTGCGTTAAGAATGGGTTTAATTTTATGATACTAATAGGGAATAATTTAGGAAGAGAAATTTAAAGGGGATAAAAAAATGACAGAAGTACTAGAACTAAAAGAAGAACTACTACAAATTAAAAATAATAATTATGCTGTGCCAGAAGACGTAGATGCATATCCATATGCGCAGTGGATGCTAGATTATATCGGATCACCTGATGCTGAACTGCGTGATGATTTGATATATAGTACGCTTCACAAATGGATTACAAATGATGTATTTAGACAAAAAGAGTTACGAGGATTAATGCTGCAAGCAATTAGTCCTGATTATTTATTTTATAAAATTGGTGAAAAGGGAACAGACTCTGTTTTTAAACGTGCATTCTCCGTATTAATCCCGCCACTTATTTTATCTGTTCATGAAAGAGAATCATTGTTATCTGAAGAACAACTGTACAGTGTGGCAGAACAAGTACTAGAATATGTGTATTTAGAAGAAGATGTAAGAGGCTACATAGAAGGAAAAGGCTGGGCACATTCTACAGCGCATGCGGCTGATGCGCTAGATGCTTTAGCACGTACAATACGAAATCGTGAGTTTTCATATGCAATACTAGCTGCCGTTCGTCAGAAGGTACGATTGAATGATTACGTATATGTACACTTTGAGGATGAGAGATTAGTAAAGCCAATTATGTCTTTACGTGACCAAAATCTTTTAACCGAAGAAGAGTGGAGCAATTGGCTACATAGTATAGCAACTGTTGAAGACAGCCGACATCCACAGCATGCTATTTTAGTACAAAATATTAGAACTTTCCTAAGAAGTTTATATTTCATAGCTTTAGAGAAAGAGGGAAGCAATGCCTTTACAGATGATATATTGGAGACTTTGAAGGAAGCACGTAGGTATTAAAAAGGTCCATACTTAGAAAAAATAAGTAGATATTAATATTGAAAAATTTATTAGAAATTTATTTTTACATTGTACCCTTTCAGTATAGGCTGAAAGGGGTGTCAAATGAAAAAAATATTGAAGATAGGAAAGATAATATTTTTTGTTTGTATTAGTATGATTTTTCTTGGAACTGGCGCTGTATTCATATATCATAACTATCAATTAAAAATGGAATCGAAATTAATGAACAATAAAGGTGAACTTATTAATTTCAATAATAAAAAAGTGAATGTTTATAATGAGGGGAGCGGGGAGGAGACGTTTGTATTTATGGCCGGATCTGGAATTGCCGCTCCTGTGTATGAATTGAAAGGCTTATATAGTGAATTTTCAAAAGAAAACAAGATTTCTGTAATTGAGAGAGCTGGTTATGGATACAGTGATGTTTTTCAAGATGATAGAGATATTGATACGATATTAGAACAAACGAGAGAAGCGCTTATTCGAAGTGGAAATAAACCACCTTACATTTTAATACCACACTCTCTATCGGGTATAGAGGCTATTTATTGGGCACAAAAATATCCAAGTGAAGTAAAAGGGATTATTGCGTTAGATATTGGTTTACCTAAACAGTACGTAACTCATAAAATAGGTATGGTTGATTCATTAAAAATAAAAGGGATGAATATTTTAACGAAAATTGGTTTTCAGAGATTAGCTCCCTCTATTACTTATAATCCCGAAGTCATTCGTCAATCCTTTTTAAACGAACAGGAAAAAGATATTTATAAAGCGCTTACGTATAAGAGGGCTTTTAATGATGATATGAAGCAAGAACTTTTACAAAGCTACAATAACGGTAAAAAATCAAATTCTTTATCGATCCCAAAAGAAACACCTATGTTATTTATAGATGCGATTGCTAGGCAATATAAAGATTCGAAGTATACAAAGCAAAAAAACGAAGATTATAAGGAGTTTGCTAGCAAGTTATTAATAGCTGATGTAAAAATAATTGAAGGTACACATAGTATTTATTTATATGCTCCTGATGAAATATACAAAATTGCTATGGATTTTGTTAAGAATAAAGTAGTGAAGAACTAAACAATTGTAACTTTAGCGATGAAAGGCTTACATAATGAAAGTATATAACATATTAATTGTTGAAGACGATTTGATTATAGGAGATTTATTACAAAAAATTTTACAGCGTGAGAAGTATAATGTGTGTTGGGAGAAAGAGGGAAGGAAAGTTCTTGATATAATTCATGAAATAGATTTAGTCGTAATGGATGTTATGTTACCAGGCGAAGATGGTTATCAAATTACAAAGAAAATAAAAAATCTAGGATTAAATATTCCAATTATATTTCTATCAGCAAGGAATGATATGGATAGTAAACTAAAAGGTTTGACTATTGGAGAAGAATACATGATAAAACCTTTTGACCCTAGAGAGTTGTTGTTAAGGATTCAGAAAATGTTAGATAATCAATATGGTACGTTCACGCAAATTAACCATTTATTTATAGATGCAGAATATAAAAGAGTTTTTATTAATGATTTGCGTAATGAAGTTGCTTTTACAGCAATTGAACGAAAAATATTCTTCTATTTATATGAAAATAGAGATAGAACTTTATCTAAAGAACACTTCTATGATTACCTATGGCAACTCGAAGATAGAAATCAAAATATCATGAACGTACATATAAAGAAAATCAGAACCAAAATTGATGATAAAACAGGTGATATTATTCAAAATATTTATGGAGAAGGGTATAGACTAAATACCTATATGAAGAAATGAACTTAAAGAAAAAATATCAGTTACTACTATTCTCCGCTATTGTTAGCGTACCTCTGTTATTGTTGTCGATTAGTATTTTTGTATCAGTTATTTATAATGTTGCCTTTAAAACTAAAAATCAGAACATTCCTTTTCACGAATCCTTTGCATATCCTACTATGTTAATCATATTTTTATTATTACTATTAGTATTAGCTTTTGTATTTTCAAAATCGATAAACTCATTATTAAATAAAATTAATGTATTAAATCAAACGATTCGAGATTTAGCTAGTGATAAAAAAATCCCTAATATAATAGATGTCAAAAGTGATGATGAGATGGGAGAACTGATTAGGTCAGTAAACCTGCTTATAGAAAGAACAACTTATCGAGAATTAGAACTACAACAACAGGAACAAATAAAAAAAGAGCTATTAAATAAATTACGGCATGATATTAATACACCCTTAACTGCAGTTAGATTACAATTATATTATTTAGAAGGCGAATACAAAGCACAAGCGCCAGTACTTGAATCACTGTATGAGCAGATACAATATATAAGTGATTTAACTAACGAATTTAATATTCAATCTACAGAGACCTTAGAGAATACTTATATTGTGAATGATGAAGTGAATATACATAATTTAATAGAAAATATGATTAAAAAATGGAGCTATTTGTATAGCATTCATAAAATTGAATTAGTATATAATCCACAAGATAAAGAGTTGATATGGAATAGTAATGAGTTATGGATTCAAAGGTTATTTGATAATATTTTTCAAAATGTCCTTAAACATTCAAAAGCTAAAAAACTCAAAATTATTATAGATGAAGATATTGTTTCCTTTAGAGATAATGGGATTGGGTTTGATATAAATAGTAAAGGTACAGGACTTGGTTTGAAAAATATTGAAGATATATCAAAGATGTTCGATATAAAATACACTTTACAATCAAATAGTGAGGGTACTATGTTTTCATTTGAAAATACAAAAGTTTAGAGCAAATTACATAAAACCAACACCTCCCAACCATACTAAAAAATGTGTTGGAGGTGAATGTTATGGACAATAAAGACTTTGAAAAAGTTTATAATGATTACTTACATCAAGGAGAAGAGCAAGCTCAATTTGAAGTAGACAATGAAGTCAATTCAGGAGCAGAACAAATTGTTGCCGTTCGTAAAAATGATGATGGTGATTTAATAGCGTTTAAAACAAGTAGCGGGAGAGAGTTAGATTATATGACTGCTCTTAGTGAAGCAAAATCAGGGAAGTTAGCTCATGTGGACGTATTTCATAAGTATGGCAGAGATATTATACGTAGTGAACCTGATGGTATAAAGGAAAATAACTTAGATAATTTACCATCATTTTAAACGGGTAAACTCCAAGAAGAGAATGTTCATTTTGATATTCTCTTCTTTTTGTTACAAAGCTTTCCCTACAAATAGAAGGTTCATTTCTAAAGTGAAATTATACTTTTAAAGAGCTCTCTAAATTTCTCTTTATCTTCTGCTGTAAATGGTTTCGGTCCCTTTGTACGCTTACCACTTTTTCGAACCATTGCACTTAAATATCGTGTTTGTAACAATTGTTCAATGTTATCATTCGTATACTTATAGCCTTTATGGTGTAGAACGATACAGCCTTTTGCTAATGCAAGCGAAGCAAGACCATAATCTTGTGTTACGATTAAATCTTCTTTTTTTGCTAATTGCATAATTCGGTAATCTGCAGCATCTGCTCCGGAATCAACATATATTGTTTCCACACCTTTTGGTTGTTCCGCATTAGAATAATGAGAAAAGCTAGTAACGAGGGTTACAGGGATTTCTGCATTCGTAGCTTCAAAAATAATTACATCTTTTACAGGACAAGCATCTGCATCAACGTAAATTTTCATTTTTATCACTCCTATAACTAGGTTCGTGTTGATAATAATGGTAGATTTTTCTTTTGTCAAACGATAAAGCTTTATGTAAAGTCATTTTCCACAAACTAAAATAGCTTCTCGCAAACGAGAAATACCTTCCTCAATTTGATTAATATTCACTTTTCCATAAGATAAACGAATATAACCATCTTTCGCACCGAAAATACTACCGGGCATAAAGGCGATTTCTTGTTTTAAACTTTGCATAATAAGTTGTTTTTCGTTTATCGATTCTTTTAATTTTCCCCATATGTATATACCACCAGTAGGATTAGAAAAAGAGATTTTGTCGTGAAGTTGCTCATTTAAGGCGCGAACGATAACGTCTCTTTTTTCCAATAATTGTTTTCGTAACGGTACGATATGAGACTGAAATGGTACGGTTTCGAAAAATTGCTGCATAAGCCACTGCGGGAAAATACTCATTCCTAATTCCATTTGGTGCCGTGCGTCTGATAATCGCTCTACGACAGACTGCGGGGCAACAAGCCAGCCGACTCGTAATCCTGGTGCAATCATCTTTGATAAGGAATGTACATAAATGACTGTTCCATTTTCATCAATCGATTTCAAAGTAGGGCAAGGTTGTTTCTTTTCTAACGTAAGCAAGCTGGATGGATCATCTTCAACGATTGCAATTCGTAAATCTGCGCAAAGTGATAATAGTTTTTTTCTACGGTTTGGATGAAGCATCGTTCCCGTAGGGTTTTGGAAATTTGGATTTAAAAAAATCATTTTAATACGGTGTTTTCTATATAACTCCTGTACATCATCTGGGTTAATCCCATGTTCATCGACAGGTAATGGGAAAATACGAATACCTGCTGATTGGAATAGAGGCAGGGAATAACAGTGTGAAGGACTTTCGAAAGCAACAGCATCACCTGGATTTAATAAACATTGTACGATAAGATGAAGTGCTTGTTGAGCGCCGGATGTAATCATAATGGATTGTTCAGTCGCTTCCACTTTTAAATATTCCTTCATATATTTTACTACCGCTTGTCTTAATGGGAGATAACCTTGCGGGTGATCATAACTTAATGAATGCGTTAACGGTTGTTCTCGTAAAATCGCTTGTAGTTGATCATGAGGATAGAGATTACAACCGAGTTCTCCGTTTGCAAAATCTATCATATTTTCATTTTGTTGTACTTCTGCCCGAATATGGCGAAGTAACGGTAAGTTTGGTAAAAACGTACCACCTTCTACGAAATTTCTCCAGTTCGGCGTTAATGTTGGAGAAACGCCCCACATATGCGTACTAACACGTGTACCTTTACCGGTCGTACTTTCTACAATTCCCATTGCGCGAAGTTCATTATAAGCAGTCGTTACCGTACTGCGGTTTACATTTAACTGTGTTGCTAATTTCCGTTCTGAAGGGAGGAAGCTACCTGGGGGAAGCTCTCCGTATGTTATACGTTTCTCGATAAAGTCAACAACTTGCTGATAAATTGGGATTTTACTGTCGTTATCTAGCTTCCATTCCATACAAACGCCTCCGCAAATCTTATATACATCAAGTATAACAAATTGGCTGGGTAAAAAAACAGCCAATTGGACGGTGTTTTATCCAGCCAATTTTACTATGCTAAATAGGGAAGGGGAGATTCGGATGAAACGATGGCAAATGGAATGGCTCCTAGTATCAGTAGCGTTAGTATGGGGAGCAAATTATACAATTGGAAAGTATGGCGTGGCGTTTATGTCATCCATTCAATTTAATAGTTTACGATTTTTAGTAGCATCACCGGTATTATTACTTATTACATTTTTAATGGAACGCTCATTACGTATTGAAAGAAAAGATTGGTTACGATTAGTAGCAGTCGGTATCGTTGGTACGACAATGTATCAAACGATGTTTATGCTATCTGTGAAATATACTTCAGCAACGAACGCCTCATTATTAATTGCGATGTCACCTATTTTTACAGGGATATTAGCAGTATTACACAAACAAGAACGTTTTTCGATGAAAGTACAAATTGGTTCAATAGTAGCGTTTATTGGTGCAGCATTCGTTTTATTAACAGGGCATACAGGAGGAGCTACTTACGAATATGCGTGGCTCGGAAATATAATTGGATTAGTCGCAGCAATTGCATGGGGATGGTATCCAATATTAGCGCAACCTCTTATTACAAAATACTCCGCAATGAGAGTCACGTCATGGTCTACTTTAATTGGAATTGTACCACTAGTTATATACTGTTTATTCAACGTAAATACATTAACGTGGCCAGTAGATACGCCAAGCTGGGGGTCACTTGCATATTCAATCATCTTTGCGACTATCTTCGGACTAGCAATGTGGTATGTCGGTATTAGTCAAATAGGCTCAACGAAAGTAATGGTTTATATGTATCTCGTACCATTGTTCGCAGTTATCTTTGCGGCAGTAACAATTGGAGAGCAAATTAATATGATGCAACTCGTTGGCGGACTGATTATCTTTATCGGTTTATATGTTGTAAAAAAAGGCGGAATGAAAAAGCCTGCTCTCAATTTGAAAAAGGTAAGTTAGTAGTAAAAAGGATCTCTTTCATATAGAAGGAGATCCTTTTTGTTTTCGTAATAAAAGCGCTTGTTCAACGGCCCATTTTTGATGATCATGAATGAGAAGTTCTACAGCAAGTAATGGAGATATCCACCTTAGAACATGATCCTCCTCACAGTTTTCAGTTTGTTTCTGCGCCATGTTCGCAATGTAAAAGAACCCATCATTTAAATAATATGTATCTTCCTTTTCCGCATAAAAATATCGCGCTGCATTACCGATATATTGATCAATTTCAATTTCCCATCCTAATTCCTCTAGTAGTTCGCGATGTAAACATTCATCTTTTGTTTCGTTACCTTCCATACCGCCGCCAGGTAAAAAATAACGGTCTCCTTTTTGGATAATAGCAATCTTGGAAGAAGTTGAGTTAAAAATAATTGCATAACAACTAGGTCGTAATACATATTGCTCAGTAGGCTTTTTATAACCAAAAGTAAGTTTAGATATCATAAAACACCTCGTTTTTCTATAAAATACATAAAAGGAATATTAAGGAAAAAATATAATTATATAAGTATAATCTTAATGGATTGGAGTGGTAACAACATGATAAATTGAAAATGTTCAAGATGTAAAGAAATAACAGGTACGTTGCACGGTGGTAAAAAAATTAAGGAAGAATTTCTATGTGAGGACTGTTTGCAAAAAGGAATTGCGAGCGAAGAAATCGAATTATCACAAGTGGAGCAAGAACAAACTTCGTATCTTTCTATAAAAATATTAAAAATAATGAGTGTGATTTATTTAATAGCATCTATTTTAATGGCTTTTTCAACTGGTCCATTTATACATAATATGGGGTTTGATGAAATGTCTATTTCAGGATCGGAATTAGGTTTAATAAGTATTGTTATGCTAGGTTCTGTATTTCAGTCAGTTCTTGTATTTTGCGGTATTTGGGTATTCATCTTATTAGTAGAAACAGTCATTAAAATTTATGAAAAAATGAAGTGAGTGAGAGGGAGAAATACATGCGAGTAAGAAACATCCAAGGGGAAGATTATGTAAAGATTCATTCGGTTTTAAATGATTGGTGGGGCGGGAGAGACATGGCTGCCATGTTGCCAAAATTGTTTTTCGTTCACTTTCAAGAAACGAGTTTTATTATTGAAGAAGAGGGAGAAACGTTAGGTTTCTTATGCGGATTCTTCTCACAAACGCATAAAGAGGAAGCGTACGTTCACTTTATCGGTGTAAATCCGGATTATAGAAGAAGAGGAATCGCATCAACATTGTATTCATATTTCTTTGATATCGCTCGTGCAAATAATCGTAAAGTTGTAAAAGCAATCACATCACCAGTTAATAAAAAATCGATACAGTTTCATAGGGAGATTGGTTTTCGAATCGAGGCTGGGGATGATGAGATAGAGGGTGTATCGGTACATACAAATTACGATGGGAACGGCGGTAGTAGAGTGTTATTTTTTAAAAATGTGTAAAAGGAGGCTAGCTTAACGTTAGCCTTTTTATTGTGAGGAGGTACAAGTATGGAGAATAAACAAAATAGAAATGAATATTTAAAACGCATATATAAAGTACAAGACTATATAGAATCAAACATAAACAATTCGCTTTTAATTGAAGAACTAGCCGATGTAGCAGGATTTTCAAAGTTTCATTTTCATAGAATTTTTAAAGGGATAGTAGATGAGCCGTTATCTCGGTATGTAAATCGCTTGAAACTAGAAAGGGCAACTCACCTTATTACATATCGTCCGGATATGACGATCACAGACATTGCGTATCACTTCGGTTTCACAGATTCAGCAGTTTTCTCCCGTACATTTAAAAATTATTACGGAGTAAGTCCATCTCAATATCGAAACTACAATAGCAAGAATTGCAAAGACGTAAGTGAACCTTCTCAATACAATGAATGTAAGAAGGTTCGAGGAAATGTTGAAATTGTAACAGCGGACGATAGAAACGTCGCATACATAAGACATATCGGTACATATGAAGAGTTAACTATAGTTTTTCCAAAAATGATAGAGAAATTATTTCGTTATGCAACGGAGCAAAACTATCATATATTTGGGGATACGAAAGTATTAACAATTTACCATGACCATCATGAATTTACTGAGGACTATCATTTAAGAACAAGTTTATGTATAACAATTCCAGATGAATCCGCAGTAGGAACGAGTGATATTGGAATAATGGTAATACCTTCAGGGAAATATGCGGTAGGCCATTTTGAAATACGTCAAGATGAATATAAAGGTGCATGGGACTTTTTATACGGCGAATGGCTCCCAAATAGCGGATATAAACCGAGAGATGCGTATCCTTTTGAAGTGTATAGAAATGATCCAAGAAAGCATCCAGAACATAAACATATAGTGGATATATATGTACCGATCGAACCTTTTTAATCATAGATTAAGGGGGAAGAATGATGAAAACTTTTGAAGAGTTGGATTACAAGATAAAAGAAGACTATAAAAATATAAACGGTATGTTAGTAGTGCATAAAGGTAATGTTGTTTTTGAAAACTATTATAATGGTTACGGTCCAGATGATGCATACCATGTAGCGTCTGTCACAAAAACGGTAATCTCTGCGCTCATTGGGATATGTATAGATAAAGGCTATATAAAAAGTGTTTATCAAAAAGTAATAGAGTTTTTTCCTGAATATAACGTTAAGTCATCAGAAGTAACAATGCGACACCTACTTACAATGACAGCTCCATATCCTTTTGTAGACTGGCAGGAACCGTTAGAAGAACTATGCACACAACAGAATTGGGTACAGTATACACTTAATAGAATGGGGAACGGCGGAGAAATTGGATCTTTTAAATATTCTTCTGCAGGAGCACATGTACTATCAGCAATTATTTCGAGTGCAACAGGAAAAAGTGCGCGTGAATTTGCGAATGAACAGCTATTTCAGCCACTCGGTATGAGAGAAATTCCAAACTACAATATGAAAGCATTTGGATTTGATGACTTATTCGGAAAAGATGTAAAAGGATGGGTTCACGATCCAAACGATATTACAACTGGCGGATGGGGACTGACGTTAACGGTTAGGGATATGGTTAAGTTTGGACGTTTGTATTTGAATGAAGGTACTTATAATAGAAAGCAAATTCTTTCAAAGTCGTGGATACAAGAATCAACGGCGATGAATCCAAATCGATATGGTTACTTATGGTGGTTACGAGAAGAGGGTGGTATCTTTTCATACTGTGCCATGGGCGATGGTGGAAATGTGATTTGTTGTGTACCGGAGAAGGAATTGGTTGTGGTGATTGCTTCTGAAGTCATACCGAATGCAGAGGATAGATGGAAGTTAATTAAAGAGTCCATATTTCCTTATTTAAAAGATTAATATGGTTATTTTTATAAAAATAAGAATAAAAGGTTAAGTTATACTTGTTATATTCTCCATGATTGAAATAAGTGTTGTGAGAACAAAGTTGTTCAACTATAGTTAGAAAACTTCAACACCTATACGATTATTGAATAATTGCAAGGTGTTGAAGTGCTTTATAATTTGTTTAGGTACTTTTAACTATTTTTTAACTTTTCGATGTATTAGATAAATCATGCAAAACACAATTGCCAGCAAGCTAAATTTAACTAATTCCATTAGGCTAATATCACATTTTGTTTCTACTCCATCTGTTAAATAAAATACATTGAACATGCCATGTAAAATTGCAGGTGTTATCACAGAATGGCTATACTCTCTCGTATACGTCAAAATTATAGATAAAATAAATAATAACGAGAGATAGCTTAATATTCCTACAAACCATAATTCATAGTTTTTATAAAAGATTGATACTGGTAAATGCCATAAAGACCAAAGCGATGCAGTAATGATTGCTGTTTGTTTTAATGAATATTTTTTTCGTAAATGGTAATGAAAATTTCCGCGCCATATGATTTCTTCTAAAAATGCAGACAAAGCAGCAATTGTAAGACCAATGAGTAGGAGAAATCCCAATTCATTACAATGATTAAATAAGAATTTTATATTATAAATATAAAAATAGAAATGTAGACATAGCCCTAGAAGTAGTGGCAATAATATGGAGAAAATTAATGGTTTTATTTTTGGACGTGAAATTCCAAATGTATGAACCATTTTTTGTTTCTTATATAATTTCTGATATAAAATAGCAGCTAAAAGCGGAATAACCATCGTAAACCCTAAATAATTACGACCATTTTCTATGTTCAGTAAGATGATATATACAAACGATGTAAGAAAATAAATACATAGAGTTGAATGATAAACTATATTTCTATTTATATTTTTCACCTACTTACATGTATAAGTGATTAATCAAATATCCGATATTTTAATTATATATGAAATGGAAATTACATATGTTGAACTTGTGGAAAAAGTTAGACCAACCCCGTAACTTTTCACAACAAAAAATCGTTAAACAAAAGAATAGATTTTTAATCATGAATGGGGGAGAACCATGAAAATTCTAATACTAGGCGGTACACGATTTTTAGGAAGAGCATTTGTAGAAGAGGCGTTGAAAAGAGGGCATGAAGTTACATTATTTAATCGCGGATCAAATAAAGAACTATTTCCTGAAGTGAAACAGTTAATCGGTGACAGAAATAACGATGTATCAAGTTTAGAAAATCGAAAATGGGACGTTGTCATAGATACATGTGGATTTTCTCCGCACCATATTCGGAATGTTGGCGAAGTATTAAAAGATAATGTAAAGCATTATATATTCATCTCAAGCCTTTCCGTATATAAAGATTGGATCCCGCATGACATAAAAGAAGACTATATGTTACAACTTGAACCGACGGAAGAGCAAATAAAGGCTGTAGAGAATGGTGAAATATCACCTTATGAGCATTATGGTGCGCTGAAAGTATTATGTGAAAAAGAAGCAGAGAAGTATTGGCCGGGGCGTGTTTTACACGTAAGAGCGGGACTTCTTTCAGGAATGTTTGATTATACAGATCGACTTCCATACTGGATTCAGCGTGTAGCAAAAGGAGGAGAAGTGTTAGTTCCAGGAAGAAAAAAACGTCCAGTGCAGATAGTTGATATAAAAGACGTCGCAAACTGGGGACTAAACATGGCAGAAAACAATAAAGCAGGTATATTCAATGTTACAGGTCCAAATTATGAATTGACGATGGAAGGGCTATTAAATACGTGTAAAAAGGTTACGAATAGTGATGCTGAATTTATTTGGGTAGATGAAGCGTTTATGAAGGAACATAAAGTGCAGCCTTGGACAGAGATGCCTTTATGGCTTCCAGAAACTTTTTCATTAGAAGGTGAAACGAAGCCGTGGAAAGGTGGATTTTCTATTAGTATTGATAATGCTGTTGAAGCAGAGCTTGCTTTTAGAAGATTAGAAGATACTGTTATAGAAGTGCATGACTGGATGAAGAGTATGGACGAATGGGAATTAAAAGCAGGTATTTCAGTTGAAAGGGAGAAGAAGTTGTTAGAAAAGTGGAATGGATAGTTTTTATAGATAATAGGGATGGAGAGAAATATGATAGATCAATTAAAAAAGGTTAGAAAAAGGACGATAATTTTAACGGTTATAATCCTCTTGCTAACAGTCATTCTCGTAAGAAATAGTACGTGGTATATCTCCCGTTCCTTTTCTTCTGAATTTTTCCGATTGCCGATGCCTTTGGATAGTAAGGTAATTAAAGGGTATGAAGCGGATGAGAAAAATTGGATTGAAATAGGGAATGGTGGATATTGGGAAGTGGTAGCGAATCGAATTATAGAAACGAAGCAATCGAAGGCAGAAGTAATCTCATTTTATCAAAAAATAGGGAAGTTAAAGTATCCCAATTCTAACGTGACCGGTGTAGAAATTCAGCTCTATTTTAAAGATGATAGTAAGGTAGTAGAAAACGAAAAGGGGAATTATTACCGAGATAAGATGGGAGATATTCGTTATGTAAGTGAATATGCTATTGAAGATATAAAGAAAGAAAAACAACCTAGTGATCCAGAGATGATAACATATGTGATACAAGTACATACCCAATTTGATTATTGGTATAAACTTGATTGAACATGAAGAATTATAGGAAGGATAAAAAGTTATGTGGAAAAACACTATTCACAGTATCTCATCAAACTTAAGCTTAAAAAATTCGGCTACGAAGGATGAGCTTACTGATATACAAAAATGTTTACATGTGGAATTACCAAATGTTTTATATCAATTATTACAAGAAACAAACGGTATAGCAGGGGAATACGGGGACTTTATATGGTCTGTTTCAAAAATTAAAACTGAAAATATGAATATGAGAAATATAGTTGATTTTAAGGATTTATACATGCCTTTTGACTGTTTATTATTTTTTGCTGATGGGGGAAATGGTGATTTGTTTGGCTATTCCATTTTGAATGGAAAAGTACAAAGAGATGATATATATGTATGGAACCATGAAAATGATAGTAGAACGTGGGTTGCTCCTTCTTTAAAGACTTTTATGGAGTGGTGGGAGAGTGGAAAGATAATAATTTAAATATAGTATCAAAAAAAGTGCCTTGTTACTAAAGAAACAAGGCACTTTTTCACGAATAATTAATCTACCACTCAATTGGTTCTTCCCCATACATCTCCCATAGCTTAGGAAATATCTTCTTCAAACCTTCTTCGTCATCTTCATTCCAGTCTAACTCGATGTCAACTTCCTCAAACTCTTCATTTGTTAAGACATGGTATAGTGTAAAGTATGTATCATCTTCATCCCCAGTCTTCTCCATGTAAACTTCTTGCCCGAAATATAGAGTAAGTTCTTCAATCTCTGGAACGTCATACTCACTCAAATTTTCTAATACAGGAATTAACCGTTCTGGATCTTCAATACACGCTTCGTAAGTTTCTTTTCCTTGATATAATAACCACCCGCGGAAGTAATCAAAACAATCATTCGAACAACCGCCTAAAATAATATAGGCTGCTGCCCATAAGCGAGATGTATAGGAAGCTTTTAATATATGATGCATATGCGTATCAAAAGCTACAATTTCATGTACTGTACGTTTAGCAAGGTGAGAAGTAAGCCATTCTATTTGTTCTTCTTGGTCCTCACCTTTCGTTTTTGCACGATTAAGTAGTTCCCAAAATTCTTCTTCTGTTATCGTTTTTTCTTTTATGTAATCTTCTCCAGGGCACGGGTCAGTATATCCTTTTTTACGTTTGGAAGCAACTAGTTTGTTTGCTTCTTTCATACATTCTCCTTCAGTTTCAAACTCTTTCGCTTTTACACTACCAGCTGTGCCAATTTTTCCGTAAAACACAACGTAGTCTTTTTCTTTCACAACGATTTTCCAAAACTTATTCGATTTCTCATTTTGCTGGATTAATAACGTTTCCATTCGTACCCCAATCATGCTTTTCTAGTGTGCACTGTGATTGTAACATATGCATATACACTTGTAATGATGAAGAATAAGAGTTTAGAAAATTCAAAAACGATTGAATGAAGTGAATAAATTTAGTAACCTTATTTGTACAGTAATTACATAATTGTTTTGTAATAATTGGATATTTATATAAAGGGGCGTTACGGATGGATCTTACGTTTAAAGTAGAGGAAACATGTTTTAATTACCGCGTTGGAGCAATTTGTAAACAGGATAATAAAATACTTATTCTTCAAAACAAAGGGGAAGATTATTGGTATGTACCAGGCGGAAGAGTGAAAATGCTAGAAAATAGTGAAGATGCGTTAAAACGAGAACTTGCAGAAGAACTAGGCGTTCCTATTAAAGGGAAGAGATTAATATGGTCAGTAGAAAATTTCTTTACACTTTCTGGACGGAAGTTTCATGAGATTAGTTTTTATTACGAAGTAGAATTGCATGAATTACCCGCGAATGGAGCGGATCAATATATTTTGGAAGAAGAGGGTAGAACGTATTTGTTTAAGTGGGTGCCAGTAGAAGAATTACATGCATATAACGTACAGCCAGCGTTTATAAAAGAGAAAGTAAAGGATATAGCAGTTCATACAGAGCATATTGTTTTACAAAAATAAACCGTATTCGGAGGGGAAAACAGTGAAGGGGACTAAAAAAGAGATACGTATAGACGGAACAGTAATTCCATATACACACATTGAAAACGGTTCTAATACAATGTGCTTTATGTTATCAGGCTCAGGTTACAATTATGATAAACCGTTATTTTATTATGCAACGATGCTTATGCTTGAAAATAAAATAGATGTAGTACATATTCATTATTCCTACGATGGACAATTATTGGAAAAACCAATGGAAGAAATAACGAAAGTAATGATGGATGATATAAATCCCGTAATAATTGAAGTGTTAAGAAGTGGGCAATATAGCAATTCAATGTTTTTAGGAAAGTCACTCGGAACAATTCCAATTGCAAATGATTTAATGAAGAGAGAAGAATTTTCACAGTCAAAAATGGTACTACTTACACCTTTACTAACTTTTGATTTCGTTTTTGATTCTATTTTACATAGTCGTCACGAAGGGCTTTTAGTAATTGGGGATAAAGATCACCAATACAATGCGGAGCAAATTGATCAGTTACAAAAAACGAATTTAACGATTGATGTTGTTAAAAACGCAAATCATTCTGTAAATGTTGGGGAATATGAAACAAAGAATTCAATTGAAGCGATAGCAAATATAATAGAAAAGCTTAAAGAAGTTGTTAGGAAAAACTAACTTATCAATACATGCAAAAAGAGGTGCGAATTGCACCTCTTTTACTTTAATAAGCCTTCAACACATGAAGTAAATAATCCTTACGATGCAGCGGATTATAATCAACACGTTTTCGAGTAGGGAAGGGAGCCATAAGCTTTGTGAAACCAGCTGGCTTCGTTGTAAATATGCCTTCTCCTTCTGTAAATGAATGTAGTATTCGTTTGAAACTCTCTGTTTTCGCAACAGGTAATGATCCTGTTAACTGATAAGAATTATTATTGAATATAGGCTCTGCAAAAGTTGCTGGAACGGCAGCGAGTTTATACATTGCAGTACTAATTGCGTACTCCGGTACAGTTAATTCAAACTCATTTACTGGTTCATATACATATGTTTCAGCTTTCTTTAAAGCATCCATTAATACGAGTGGTGTTAAGTTTCTAAAGTCACTCGCTGTTGTAACAGGACTAGCATAACCAGTATGTGTTAACGTGACGATAATATCTGTAACTTCCCATCCATATAATCCTTGTTTTAACGTTTGAAATACCGTATCCTCAATCGCTTTATGAAATGCTAAAGGTAGTGAGCCGAGTTCAACGCCTAATGTATATGTTATGCCAGAATTAAGTTCACCACGTTCAACTTTGAATCCGACTGTTGCGTAAAATGGATTCGCTTTTTCATCCATTACTTCGACGGAATTTCCAATGCCAATTGGTTTTTCAATACATACAACTCGCGTATTTGAAAAAGTAACCTGCAAATTATATTTCTCATAAAGTGTTGTTTCAATTACTTCTTTTTGTACCTCACCGAAAAGGCGAATGTATAGTTCATTATGAACATCATCTTTCCACACTTTAATAAGTGGATCTTCTTCACATAGTTCCATAAGTGCAGTGTATAAATCATGAATTCTTTCTTTTGATACTGCATCAATGGCCGCTTCCATTTGTGGTTCGGCAAAGTGAATATCTTTTATATAATCCGTACGTTCACCAATAATATCACCAATTTTAATATCATTCAGTCCCCACACTTTACAAAATTCACCGCTAGGAACGGTAGAAGTTTGAACGGCATCTCCATTATGAAACAGGCACATTTTTTTTATCTTTTCTTTATGGGATAGAGACTTACTGCGCTGTATATCAACATATTTTCTAACATGTAAGCTACCTGAAAAAACTCTTATATAAGCAACCTTTTCTCCAGAAGGTTCACGTTCAATTTTAAAAACAACACCGGATAATAGTTCCTCTTGTGCCGATGTAAGAGCTGGCATTAGGGCCGGAAGTTTTTCAAGTAGTTCAGTTACTCCTATACCTGTCATTGCTGAACCGAAAAAGATTGGATACACATTTGCTTGCTGTATTTGCTGTTCTAGTTTTTCTCTTAATAGTGCGTCCGGTATTATTTCGTTATTTACATATGATTCAAGTAATGATTCATTAAATGGTGCTAACAGTTCCATACAATCGTCATATGATTTGTATTCAATGATCCGGGCTTCTTTCGTTCCTTCGTTTAGAACAGAGTAGAAGGGGAATGCTTCATTTGAAAGAACCTCTTTTATTTGTTTCATAACTTTTTCAGTGTTTGCGCCACTACGATCAATTTTATTAACGAATAAAATAGTCGGTATGTTTAGTTTCTGTAATGTTCGCATTAAAATTTTTGTTTGTGCTTGCACACCTTCAACGGCAGAGATAACTAAAATCGCACCGTCTAGAACGCGGAATGATCGCTCCACTTCAGCGATAAAATCAGCGTGTCCAGGTGTATCAATGACATTTACTTTTACATCATCAATAAAGAAAGAAACGACAGATGCTTTAATCGTAATTCCGCGTTGTCTTTCTAATTCCATTGAGTCAGTTTGTGTATTACCACTATCTACTCGGCCAATTTCTTTAATCACATTCGTTTCATAAAGAATACGCTCAGTCAAACTCGTCTTGCCAGCGTCTACGTGCGCGACAATCCCTATATTTATTGTTGTCATTTGTGAATATCCTCATTTCATTTTCCATTTTCATTTCCTCATTTCTATTTGTGTATTGCCGCATTACAATCACTCTCCAGTCATTTAAATTATTACTATTATAATGTAATTTACATTTTTTGTAACGCTACAAAGCGCCTTAATTTGGAAAAAATAAAATGAAAACAAAATGCTTGCATTCTAAATCGATATAGATTATATTGATTGACATATCAACTATTGATACATCAAATGTTTTTATTTTGATTGTAAAGGAGGGTTAATTTGACAAGTTCATGCTCAAAAGAAGCGATTATTTTATATAAATTACACTTTCTAAATAAAGAAGTAAGTTCGAAATTTGAAGGGTGTACGGGTATGAGCCAGTCTCGATTAGAGCTTATACTTCAATTATTTGAAGTAGGTGAAATTAGTCAAAAAGCACTTCAGCAAGAAGTGAATATTGATAATGCTGCGATAACAAGGCATTTAAAGCAGCTTGAGGCCAATGAAATGATTGTAAGACGTAAAAATCCAGATGATAACAGAATTACGTTAGTTTCTCTTACTGAAGAGGGACGAAATAAAATTCAGGCGTTTCAAGAGGAAAAAGAACGTTTTGCAGCATCTGCATTTAAAGGATTAAGTGAGGAAGAACGCGATAATCTTTTAAATATGTTAAATCACATTCAAGAAAATATAAAAGAATTATAAAAAAGGGAGAATTCAACTATGACTAACTCAGTAAAAACAAATGATTTTAACGAAATTTTAACAGGACGTCGTTCAATTCGTAAGTACGACCCTTCAGTGAAAATTAGCAAAGAAGAAATGACAGAAATTCTTACAGAAGCAACACTTGCACCATCTTCAGTAAACATGCAACCATGGAGATTTGTAGTGATTGAAAGTGACGAAGCGAAAGCAACACTTGCGCCACTTGCGAAATTTAATCAATCTCAAGTAGAAACGTCTTCAGCAATGATCGCTTTATTTGGTGACTTAAACAACTTTGATAACGCAGAAGAAATTTACGGTACAGCAGTAGAGCGTGGACTTATGCCAGCAGAAGTAAAAGAAGACCAAATGAAAAAACTTTCAGCTTACTTCTCAATGGTTACACCAGAAGTAATGAAAGATACAGTATTAATTGACGGTGGTCTTGTAGCGATGCAATTTATGCTAGCTGCTCGTGCTCACGGTTATGATACTTGTCCAATTGGTGGATTTGAAAAAGACCAAATTGCAGAAGCATTTGGACTAGATAAAGAACGCTACGTACCAGTAATGCTAATTTCAATCGGGAAAGCTGCTGACAGTGGTTACCAATCAGTACGTCTTCCAATTGAAAAAGTTGCTGAGTGGAAGTAAATTTAAAGAAATAAGTGGAATATGAGAGGGGAAGCACCATGATTATTATTCACGCAATATTTCAAGTAGATCCAGCAAAACAACAATCATTTTTAGAAGAAATTCAGCCACTCATTCACGGTTCAAGAGAAGAAAGTGGAAATGTATCTTATGACTTATATAAAGATACAGAAAAAGAAAGTGTTTATACGATGGTAGAAGTATGGAAAGATGAAGAAGCAGTTGCGAGTCATAATACGAGTGAACACTTCACATCTTTCGTTAGTAAAGCAGCACAATTTTTAACTGCTCCGCTTGATATAAAAGCTTATAATGGAGAGTTAGTGAAATAATAAGTTAGAAAAAGATGACTTTAGCGAATGGCTGAGGTCATCTTTTTTTGTATAAGTGGAAGCGACTTTCGAAACAGTTATGTTGAAAGATAAGTGTTGCTTTTCTCCTTACTAACATCGATGAATTGAATGTCAAGTTCGAACATTCAGTTTATTAGAATATTTTTCCATGGTATAATTTTCTTGTGAATAAAAGGTAGAGGGGAGTAAGTGATGGGAGAATTTCAAAGTAATTTGCATAGAGCAACGCAACTTGCAACGAAAATGAGAACTGCTTCAAATAGAATGCAAGGTGCTACTAGTCGCTCTATAAATAAGGCAACGCGTACTACACTATCTGTGAACTTCAAAGCACAAGAAGCAAATCAACAAAATTTGCAGATCACGAAACAATTTTGTGCTGCTTTTCAACAAACAATTGATAATATCCATTCCGTAGCAAATGAATTTGAGAAAATGGATACAGGACTTCAAAAGACTTTTCAATAATGTAACAGCCTACGTAAAGGGGAAAAGATAGGGAGAAAAGATGAGTCAAGAAATTGAAACGAGAATGAGTCAATGTAATCAAAAATTACGAATTATGTTTGAAGAACAAAATGAAAACCGAATTGCGCTGCAAAATCAAGAACGAGCTGAGGCTAGTTTTCATGAATGGAAAAATAGAAGTAATCGTTTATTTAACCGAATACTAGAAACTTGGCACGGCGACAAAGAAGTGTTTCACCTTTTTACGAATATGCGGCAAGAAATCGGACAGTATGAAAGAAAACTTACATTCGAATTAGAAAATGAAAAAGAGACGTTGCTTAAAGAAAAACGGCATCTCAGTGAGAAAGAAAACGACCTTTCCTATGAACAGCAGCAACTACAAAGGGAGGCCAATACATGAGTTTAAACATGTATTTGGGAGAAGTACAAAGTCAAACTCAAAGTATGAACGCTATATGTAATGCTACGATTCAAAGTATGGAACAAGCCATTCAATCTATTGATGCATTTGCGGTAGATACAGTATTACAAGGACAAACATACAGTAGTGCAAAAGCCTACCTTGTCCAAACATTTCGGCCATTAGCGCAAGGAATCATATGCTTATGTGAAGAATTAATTCGCCAAAACGAAGCATTTCCAAACGAGTTCCAAGCGAAAGTTGCTTCGACAGATGTGATTGAACAAGAAATAAGAGAACAAATACGGGGAATTAATCAATCGATTACAAGTATAGAAGCAATAGAAGTACTTACACCAATGCCCGGAGTAAGTGCGATTGTAACGGTATTAGGTGCAATGAGAAAAAAACTGGAAGAAAAACTAGAGCATTTATATGAATTCAATCATTCATCCAGCAACAACTACAGCACCGCTCTCCAATTAGCAGCTAGCATCACAGCCGGACTCGCTGAAGTGCAAAGCGGGAAAGGTTTTAGTCCTGTGAGTGGGACGTTTAGTACACAAGGATTGAATATGAATTGGGTGAGTTCGATTCAGGGGATTATTGAAGAAACAGCACGAAAAACCGAGATGAAAGAAATTACTTTGCAAAAACAACAAATGAACTTACAAGAACAGGAAGACGATAGATCATGGCATGAAAAAACAGCCCTTTATGCGCAATCATTTTTGCATGGAGTTATCGAATTTTTTCAAGGTGCTGGTGATGCAGCACTAGAAAACTTTGTTGGACTACAACCGCATGAGAATGATAAATTAGAAAGTAAGACAACTTACCAAGCTGGAAGGTTGGCTGGAAATGTTATATCAATAGCCGGGTCCATTGTAGAAATGTTTGAAGGTATCTCGCTCATAGGCGGATCTAATTTCTTAACTATCGTGGCAGAAGTAGGAACTGGGGGGTTAGCATCACCAATTGTTATCCCATTAGATATAGCTGCAACAGCTGCTGGGGCTAGTCTTTTTGCACATGGTGGATTTGTATGGGATAAATCGATTCAAAATGCTAAGGATACTCTTCAAAAAATCCAGTCTTCTGGTGGAGGTAAGGGTGCGAGTAACGGTAAACCTAGCAGTAACAAAAACACAACTGTAGATAATTTTGATGCAAAAACAGCTACAAATAAGCAAAAAGGTAATTATGGTGAAATAAAATCTAGTGATAATTTATTGAATAATCAAAGTTTAAAGGAAGCTGGATTTGATTTAAAGCCAGTCGGAAAAAGTGCGCCATCAGGCATAAATGATAAAATAGTAAAAGGAATTGATGGATTATACGAAAATGCAAATCCAAATTCAAATATTAAATATGTTATTGATGAAGCAAAGTTTGGTAGTTCACAATTGGGGAAAACTAAAGATGGACGACAAATGTCAAATGATTGGTTGAAAGGTTCTGAAACTGGAAAAAGTAGAATATTAAAAGCTGTTGAGGGAGATGAAGTATTAGCTGAACAGATTACGAAAGCCTTGCAAAGAGGTAAAGTTGAAAGAGTATTATCAAAAGTTGATAGTAGTGGAAAGGTTAAAACATTTAAGATAGATGCAAAGGGTAACATCGTTGGAGAGTGGCCATAATTTAGAAGCGAGGAGGAATTAAAAAGAATGAGAGATCATTTATGTATAGAAGAAAAATGTAAAAGGGGAATAGAATATCATAAAGAGTTTATCGAAGAAAATAGAGAAGAGATTAAAAGTTTAGAAGAAGATGAAAAAAATGGTATTCAAAGATATCCTAATGATAACAAAAGTATTATATTAGAAAATTATTTGTCGAACTTTATACATGAGATGAACGACATTAGGGCAATGTATTCTTTAGGAGAAGACATTAGTAAAATGGAAGTGTATTTTTATAATGCGATAGATGATTTAGAGCATACAGGGACTAGCAAAGTGGGTTATATATATATGCTTTGGGTAATCTCTTTAGGAATTTTGTTAGAAACGAATAAAAAGAATATAGAAAGATTAAAAAAGATAGTTGATAAAAAAAATATGAACGACGCAGTAATTGATTTCCTCTTATGCGCTAGTGATATCGGATACACAAACATGACGAACAGATATTATAAAGAAAATCCATATGCAAAAACGAAAGAGATTATAGAACTTGCACAAACAGATAAAAAAGAAGCGTCTAAAAGATTACAAACGTATATGGAGAAAGAATGGTTTAAAGGCCATTATGATTATGAATGGAAAAATGCACACAAAGAACCTGGATATGTGGGGTACTGGAGCTTTGAGACAGCTGCAATAGTAAAGATACTCGAACTTGATGATATAAGTTTAAAAGATAATAATCATTATCCATATGATTTGGCACATTATAAAAATGAAATGAAATTTAAGCATATAGACCTAAGTGAATATCACTATGAAGATGAGACAGAAGAAATTGAGGAAATAGTAGGAGGAATTGAAAATAATCCTGCATTGAAAAATATTATTCCACCAAAATGGCATTCATTGGTCAATGAATTGATCCATGACTATGAGAATATGGAGGATAGTAGTTTTTATGAAAAATACAAAAAAACGATAGGAATAGGTCAAGTGTGGTTCTTACCACAAGAGTATGAAGAAGAAAATGAGCAAAAAAATCTATTAGGAAGTTTAATTGTGTTTGCCCTGACGGTAAGAGATTATATATTACAACTGGACTATAAAGAAGATTTAGAAGACTACATTGATAATCTTAAAAATTTCTGGTATGGATCAGAAACAAAGTTAATTCAATTTATGTTAGAGAATGATCAAAATTATTATGCATGGGTACCAAAAGAAGCAAACATCCCAAATATGTATGAAGTGAAGATTGAGAGTGTCGATGTAGAGGAAGTTCTATAACGAACAAATCGAAATATTACGCATTATGAGTAACGTTGAAAAACTAATTTATACGGAATTTAATGAATTAAGAGGTTAAAAATAGTGGTAGTTTGGAGAATCCAACTGCCACTATTTTTGTGTTTACGAATGGTTCTGTAAATTAAGTAGAGTATTTCAGAGTATATATATTATGTAGGAGAAGTAAATAAGTTAAAGGCGCTAAAGAAAATCGGTCATATCGCAAAGACATCAAGTGGAGTAAGTACATTTGCTAATGCAGTAAAACTAGCAAAAGAATTGAAGCCTACGCTTGAAATGTTACAATCATTTAAGAGAGAGGCTTCCTATGCATTCTCTAGTGTTGGTGGAACTATCATAACCAAAATACCTCAAGGCGAATTAATAGAAGCTTATTATAAGTTTGCGAAGCCTAAAGATGGTGGTAAGGGTACGGGTAATAGAGAGGCTGAAGTTCCACCTGCTTTTAGACAAACTGATTTTGCTAGTTCTTATGAAGCAAGGTATAATCAGACACCTTCACCAGTTAATTCGAAGGTTGAATTTGAAGGAATCAGAGGAGAATCTTTAAGTACACTTAAACCACCACCAGACCCTAAATTGAAACGTTTATTAGATGAAGCTGGCATTAAAGGTATTCAATATAAAAATGGAGTGCCTGATTTTTCGCCAGTATCAAAGGCTCAAATTGAAATTGACTATATGCTTGGAGGAAAAGGTAATTATGGTACAAAAGCTAGGACATACAATTTTGCTCAAGCAGATCAAAAGTTAGCAGATAAGCTAAATGACTCAGTTGAACTAGCTCGCCAATTTGGAATGGAACCTGGTGGGATTACCGCGAAAGACATAGACAAATATCGAACAAAAAATCAATTAACATGGCATGAAGTAAATGATGTGAAAATAATGCAACTTGTACCGACAGAGATAAATAAAAGATTTGGGCATCTTGGTGGAGTAGGTGAGATAAACGCAGGTGCGTTTGAGCCGGGAGAATTTGCTAATAAATAAAAAGGAGAAGTAAGATGAAAATAAATGATGCGATTTTTGGTGAGCTTGAATATGATTTTGTGTGGTCTAAGGATACTAGCATTAACTTTTTTGGACATGAAGTCGAGATAGCGCTAATAGTAAAAGGTGATGAGGATGGTAAGTTTGATGAAGAACAGTATGTAGCATATACTTCATTTATGCAAAATTGGGAACAATTACAACAAAGCTTTTTGCAATCAGTATTAGACTATTACAAACAAGAGCGTCAGGAACTAGGTTATGATATTGAAGTAAATGAAAGTTATCCATTAGTTGAAACAACTAATGAAATATTAGAAATGATAAGTTTAGATGGGATTGTTGTTCCCTATGCAGGTATTTTTGACGGTCGGGATATTGGAATTACATTTAATTGTACATGGGATACAGAAAATGGGCTAGGGATTCGTTTGTTAAATGAAAAAGTAACTGAAGTAGGTTATCAAGACGTTGCGATTTAAAATAGGCTGTTAAAACGTTAAGACTCATGATGGTAATACCATCATGGAGTACTATGTGCAATGATAGAATTGAAAAAGAAGTACGAGCTTAGGCAAGATGACATTTTATCAGGCGATGAATATAAACACATGGAATGTATATGAAACTAACGAAATCGTACAAACTCGTAAGTTTTAACATAGTAGTTGTCACGATATATAAAAGTTGTCAAACGGTTACTATAAAATTTACAAATTTGTGCTAGTTAAAAACAAATGAACTTAAAGCACTTGTCGCCTTTGGGCAACAAGTGCTTTTTATTTTAAGATTACGATATAGGGTACGGGTGATATTGGTGAGATAGCTAGTGGAGCTAATATAAAGAAATTAGATAATTTTTCAGGCCCTTTAGAAAATGGTCCATATATTAAAAACGGAAAAGCTAGGGGGAGACCACAGTTATCTGGGAAAAAGAAACTTGAATTTGAATAAGATGATTTAATAAACAGATAGACCCAGATGGGATTTTACGAGACCCTAACACTAGTGAGACATTTGACTGGAAACCTGGAAGACTACGAAAAGGTAAAGTGGATTTTGGTCATACAGAAGGAAATTCTTGTAAGGAAATGTTTGAGAAGTATAAAAATGGTGAGATTACTCTTGAAGAATTAAAGGAATTTCAGTTTAACCCAGATAATTTCAGATTAGAAACCCCTTCTGCAAATAGGAGTCATAAATATGAGTAGTTAGGAAGCTGATGGAATGAAAATATTAAATGTTTTTCATGCGGTTAGAGAAGGAACTTTTGAAGATTGTAAACAATTTTATGATGGTAATATTAATCAAATTGATAGTGATTTAGATATCAATTTATTGTGCATGGCAATGACTAATAATAAAAATTCTAGTGAAAAACTTAAGATTATCAAATTTTTACTAGAAGAGGATATTGATATTAATTACACTACAGCTAAAAATAAAAGGAATGCATTGCATATGTTTTATTTTTGTGTTTTACGTCCAACAATAGAATATGAATTAGAGATAACAAGGTTACTTATTGATAATGAGATTAATATCAATGCTTTAGATAAATATAATGCTATCCCTTTGAAGTATGCTATTACGATAAATAAATTGTCTACAGAAGATAATAAAGAGATGTATAAACTACTTATTAGTAGTGGCTCAAAGTATAATTTGAAAGGTGAATTTGGAAGATCATGTGTGGATTATGCCAAAGAGTATTCTTGGAGAAATGATTTATTAAGTATTATTGAGGAGTGTAAATATGAAAGTTAATAGTTCTGACTATGGAGGTTTTATTGTTTCTAAGAATGTTGTAGCTGGAAAACCAATACGTTATACATTTAGAGAAAAATCAGAAGTTCCTCAATTAATTGGGTGGACTATTTACTCTTCAGAAGATAATGATGAATATGTAAATGATTCTAGTAACTTTCAAGTTTTAGGAGCAAACTCTGTATTAAAAATAGCCCCGGTTATGTTAGAAATTTTTGATGCTCCTTATGGAACAGACCTATGTTGGTTGTATAAAGAAGGTGTTCATGTAGGTTTATGATTTGATAAGTGAAGATGAGAAAGATATTGGTCAAATTGTGGAAGAGATGTTGCTGAATCCAGAAAATGTTCAAAGAATTGTTATTCAAGTTATGCCTGATGGAACGATTGTGAAGAAAATTCTTGAAGTATAAAAGGTGGAAAAGAAATTATGCTAAGGGATAAAATCAAAAATGATATATATTTTAACAAATTTATCAATTATGAGGAAAAGAGAATAGAAAAGTTTTTATTATTGGTTGAAAAGGTTATTGAGGAAAGAGGCAAAGATGATAAAGGTGTAAAGAATGGATATATAGCGTTACAAGGGTATCATTTTAATAAATTAAGGGCAATGTACTCTGCGGGTTGTTCTATTCAAACTATTCGTGATTTTTTACCTGAAGTAATAAATATAATGGAAAAAGTGTGGAATAAAGAAAGTGGATATATACGTATGTTATGGATGATATCTATAGCAGTAATGCTAAATGTTGAAGATAAAGAATTTAATAGACTAATAGCAATGGTAAGGAAAGAAGGATTAAATGATTATTTGATTAATTATTTTATTGCTTTTAGAAATAGTGAGCCATCAGATTTTTATGAGCAAAGTGAGTTTTATGTACAATATCTATATTTCAAATTAAAAGAAGTAATTGAGAGTAATAAAATTTCACAAGAGAATTCTATAAAAAATTTAGAGAAATATATAAAGGAGTATTGGTATAAGGGACATTTAGAAGAAGCATGGTACGATGCACATGAAAATAAACATGACATTTATAGTGGTTACTGGAGTTTTGAAAGTGGAGCAATCGCTAAAATTTTAAAATTAGATGATTCAACCTTGAAAGATAGTTCATATTACCCTTATGATATGGTGCATTGCCAAGAAAAATAAATGTTGGAATCCACAGTGATAAATTTTTACACTGTGGATTTTTTAGTTTATATTAAAGTAGGTATAAGGGTAATGTTGGTAATGGATCCAGTGAGCTAGATGTAAGATTGATACAGAACTAATTAGGAAATATGTACGAGATGTTGAAACGCAGACGAATTATGAATTATCATTGGATTTTTTTATCTAAATATCCATAATATCTAATTGAATGTTAGTAAATTCATAAACATATTGTTATCACCATATATTTATATCTTTATATATAAATTAATTGAATAATTTAACTAAATCTTCAATAGGCCATATCGCAAAAGGAGCAAAAGTATCAAGTGGAGTAAGTACATTTGCTAATGCAGTAAAACTAGCAAAAGAATTGAAGCCTACCCTTGAAATGTTACAATCATTTAAGAGAGATGCTTCTTATGCATTCTCTAGTGTTGGTGGAACTATTGTAACCAAAATATACCTCAAGGCGAATTAATAGAAGCTTATTATAAGTTTGCGAAGTCTAAAGATGGTGGTAAGGGTACGGGTGATGTTGGTAAGGGCGTCAGTGGGGCTGGAAGTAAGATTGATGGAGAACTAATTAGAAAATATGTACGAGATATTGAAATACAGACAAATAGAAAAATACAAAAAAACCAAATGGAAGAATTAAAAAGTGCATTAAGAAATACAGAATATAAAAAGATGACGTCTTCAGAAACAAAGAGATATAGACGAGAGTTTAATAAAATTAAGAATTCATTAATTGATGAATGGGAAAAACAAACTGGTCAAAAATGGCCAACTTATACAGAAGATGTGATTTCAGAGAAAACAGGAAAAATCTTAAGAAAAAAAGAGAACCTTATGATGCTCATCATAAAATTGAAAACTCTTATCGTGGGGAACATGAATGGTGGAATATCCATCCTGCTAAATTTCCTAATGAGCATCAAGGTGGTATTCATGGTTCAGGTTCAACAGGAAATAAACTTTTTAATGGAGGTAAATAATATGAAGTATGATTATCTAGTATCAAATAAACATAATAGCTTTTATCCAGTAGCATTAGAAGAGATAGAAGAAGTGGAAGAGGTATTAGGTTTGAAATTTCCAAAAGAACTAAAAGATTTCTTCTTAAATGTTGGGTATGGCTTTATCAAAGGTTCTAAGTACAATATTAATCGTATTATGGCCCCTTATTCTATTAGAGATTTTCAATTAAAGCAAAATGATTATGAATTTTTTCCAGACATTGAAGTTTATGATGATCTTGAAGAAGAAATAATCTTTTTTGAAGGTAATGAAACAGTTTTAATTTCAATTAAATTAACAAAAGAAGAGAATAGTGGGATTTATTATGATGAATTTAAAATTGCCGATTCACTAGAAGATTTTCTTGCAAAAATATCAGAAAATGATTCATATTATATGGATTTAATTGATTGAAATAAGAAGAAATATTTTTATCAAATAATCACAGTTCAAGAACGTAGTCTTATTGAAAAGAGGGTAGAAGCTCGTTCGATTAGGAAACGGCTTTTGTAATCGGATGAATGATAAAAACTATAGTGTGTATTAAGATGAAAACTCCAGTGATTTTATGAATCATCACTGGAGTTTTTTTATCCAAATATCCATATTTTGAGAGTGTATATAACCTTCCATAATATCTAATTGATTGTTAGCAATTTCATCAATATATTGTTTTAATTCCTTGTTTATATCCATATATGGAAAGCGATTGCAGAGTTTAGCTAAGTCTTCAATTGGACATATCGCAAAAGGAGCAAAAGCATCAAGTGGAGTAAGTACATTTGCTAATGCAGTAACACTAGCAAAAGAATTGAAGCCTACCCTTGAAATGCTACAATCATTTAAGAAAGATGCTTCCTATGCATTCTCTAGTGTTGGTGGAACTATTATAACAAAAATACCACAAGGCGAATTAATAGAAGCTTATTATAAGTTTGCGAAGTCTAAAGATGGCGGTAAGGGTAAGACTACAGAACCATACGATGTAGTACCGTATAGACCAAGCAATTCACCATTAGAAAATCATCATGGCGTTATGGATGTATGGGCTAAACATAATGTCCCTGATTATGTTAGTAGAGGGGCGAATACTCCAAATATAGCTTTAACTAAAGAGCAACACAATGATACTAAAGCTGTTTATAGACAATGGCTCTTTGATAAAACAGGGAAAAAGGTTGGAGGTAAAGTAGAGTGGAAATCTGTTTCAACAAAGGAAATACAAGAATTGACGGAAAAAAAGTTTGATGCTGCGAATGTACCACGTTTAGCTAAGCAAGAGTATTATAGGGCTTTTAATCAATATAATTTTAGGGAGTAATTCAGATGGAAAATATTAATCAGTTGATTAAAAAAGTAAAATCATTACCTAATTGTCGAGTTCAGGAGCCTACAGAATTACCGTTAATTGATAAGAATAAGCATATGCTACCAGGTGATTTAAAAGAATTTTATAGTCTTTGTGGTGGTCTAACTTTATTTGAAAATGAGGAATATCCTATTCATATTGTTACCCCAGAGGGGTTTATTTTGGCTAATCCCGTAATTGTAGGAGAGTTATGTGAAGAAGATATTTCATCAACTTGGTATATTATATGCAATGATGGCAAGGATGAATATTTAACAATAGATCTTAGTGAAGAAAGACTAGGTAGATGTTATGATAGTTTCTTTGATCGGCATGGAATAGTTGGGGAGTCGCAAATTATTGCCACTTCATTCACTGACTTACTTGAAAAACTTATTAAGAATAATGGACAATATTGTTATTGGCTAAAGAGTGAATTTGAATCACTGGGTGATGCTTATGATGATCAAGAGTGAAAAGAGAATCTTTAAGTGAGATAGGAAAGTGACAGGGTGTTTGAAAATACGTATTCTATGATGGTTGAACCATTATGGAGTACTATGTGCAATTATAGAATAGAAAAAGAAGTACGAGTTTAGGTGAGATGAGACCATGAACAGAGAAGATTCTCTGAAACGATGTAACAATGGCAAAAGAGAATTTGTAGAACGAGAGATATTATTCCGTTATATGAGTCTGTTCGTTATGGTGAAAAGACGTATACGGATTTAGATGTGGAAGAAATAATGAAGTGGATAGAGGGAGATGGGAAGGTGGATACATAAATATCCACCTTTTCTTTTTTTATACGGAAATTTGATTAACATGAATTATTTTCTTATATGAAACCGTCTTCAAATAGGTAAACAAAATTAACTTTATTTACTTATACTTTATTACATGTTAACCTATACTTAATTTTTATAAATTATAATTAATTTTTGATTTTTTAAGGGTGTGAAAATGTAATGAAATCGGTATTAAAAAGCATACTTATTTCCTTTGTTTTTTCTGCAGTAGGTATGTGTTGGTTACTGTACGTATTATTCAAAGGGGACGGAGACTGGTTATTGTCTTGGATAGGTGTATTAATGGCATATTTATCTTTATATACTTTAATAGATTTATATTGTAAAAATACATACGATAAAAAAATAAATAAATGGCTTATAAAAACATCGGTGACTAGTTTTAGTTTTGCTGTATTAGGAATCTCATTTTGTATCATACATGAGCTATTAACACCATGGAGTCTTAGTTTAATGGTGTGGTATTGGTTGCTAATGTTAGTATTATTTTTAACGACTATAATATCATTAATCAGTTTAGTATTTGTTAATCGTAAAAATCACAATTTCACCGTTGGATATAAAATGCTCATACTTCTAAATGTATTTCTTACATTGGGACCAGTATTATGGCCGCTATTACTTTCTATTATTGGAAATGGTATGAATGCTAGTGCGGGCTGGTAAAAAGGAATTTAGATTAGTTGTGCAAAGAATAGGATGACAAGTTGATATAGAATTTTAAATGTTTATGAGAACATGTTTACATAAAAAATGAAAACATGTTCTCTTTTTATTTGCATGCATAACTCTTCCTCAGTTTACCGTATTTAAATTTAAACGTAAGTATTTCGTAAGGAATGGATAAGAAAAAAGAGAGATTTATCATATAGGATGAAAGTATAGCTTGAATCAATCCGATATTAATGGAGGAGAGAAAGCCTTATGAAAAAATGTAATTCAATTAAGTTAGCAAGTTTTGCAGTTTTATTAACGGGTACTGCTCTATTCACACCTGATTTTACTGTGACTGCAGAGTCAACTCAAAATATTTCTAGTTCGTCACAAGTACATGATCAAAAGAATCGTAATGGCTGGAAACAAGTAATGCAGGAAACAGTACAGCTTGGCGCTCCAGGGATATTAGCTAAGGCGTATAATAACGGAAAAACGAGTAGTTATACTGCTGGCGTAGCAGATTTAAGTACAAAGAAACCGGTGAAATCAGATTATCGCTTTCGGATTGGTAGTGTGACGAAAACTTTTACTGCCACGACTGTTCTACAATTAGTTGGAGAAAATCGCGTTCAACTTGACGATTCAATTGAAAAGTGGCTACCGGGCCTCATTCAAGGAAATGGGTATGATGGTAATCAAATTACGATACGCCAACTTTTGAATCATACGAGTGGTATAGCTGAATACTTAAAGTCAAAAGACGCTGATATTATGAATTCGAAAAAAACGTATACAGCAGAAGAAATAGTGAAAATAGGCCTTTCTCTGCCTCCAGATTTTTCACCAGGTAAAGACTGGTTGTATTCAAACACAGGATACGTCATATTGGGAATGCTTATTGAAAAAATAACTGGTAATAGTTATGCGGAAGAAATCGAAAAGCGAATTATTGAACCTTTGGACCTGTCAAATACATTTTTACCAGGAAATTCACCCGTCATTCCAGGAAAGAATCATGCTCGTGGCTATGTGAAAATGGAAGGAACAAGTGAGTGGAAAGACATTACGTATTATAATCCAAGTTTAGCCAATGCAGCTGGAGATATGATTTCTAATGCGGACGATTTAAATACGTTCTTTTCGTCTTTACTCGGTGGTAAGTTACTGAAGGAACGCGAGCTAAAAGAAATGCTTACTACAGTTCCTGTAAAAGGAAAAGAGGTTGGGGATGGATATGGTCTTGGAATATATGAGACTAAACTCCCAAACGGTGTTTCAGTTTGGGGGCATGGAGGAGGAATTCCTGGATTTACAACTTTTGCTGGGGGAGGAATTGGAGGCAAACATACATTGGCTATCAGTATTAACTCTATAGGTGGGATTGATGTTGTTCCACAGTTTAATAAAATGATGCAAATTGAATTTAAAAAATAGATGAAAAGAAAATGAATGGGATTTTGTTATAGTTGTATATGAAAGAGGTGCTTTTTAAAGTTCGCAACTATGGACAGTAGTTGCATTTATGATATGGCATCAAGTGTATTTCAAAGTGAAAATCAATCTTAATGCTTACGATAAAAATAAAAAGGATGTCAGTTACATGACATTCTTTTTATTTTGGATAAAAGAGGTATGTGTATGATTCTGAAAATTGTTATTTTTGAAATCATTCCATATAATGAAGGATATAGGGGCACCAATAGGGGAGTTATGAGTAGAAAATACTTTAGTTAGTTAAGTATTTCTCGTTTTAATCAAAATAATTATGAGTTGATTTGGAGTTGAATAAAATGGAACAAAATCATTTTAAATGGACTAATAAGCAATTACGAGAACATGTTGAAGTACTAGATGATAAGAGAAGTCCACACATATTATTAAAGAATGCAACATATTTAAATTCCTATATGCGCGAGTGGATGACAGCGAATATTTGGATATATAATGATCGAATTGTATACGTAGGAGAGCAGCTGCCAAAGCAACTAAGTGAATGTGAAGTGATTGATTGCGATGGAAAGTATGTAGTTCCTAGTTACATAGAACCACATGCACATCCATATCAATTGTATAATCCAGAGACGTTAGCGAATCATGCGATGCAATTTGGGACGACAACTTTTATTAATGATAATTTAACTTTATTTTTCACATTACAACGTGAAGAAGCATTTCGTTTATTAGATGAATTTAAAAAGATTCCGGCAAGTATGTATTGGTGGTGTCGTTTTGATGGACAAACTGAGCTGCAAAACGGGGAATCTGTATTTAATAGTGAAGAAATAATAGAGTGGCTAAAGCATGAAGCAGTTCTTCAAGGCGGTGAGTTAACAGCATGGCCAAAACTATTACATGGCGATGATGAAATGTTAACTTGGGTGCAGGAAACGAAGCGGTTACAGAAAAAAGTAGAAGGACATTTTCCAGGGGCATCTGAAACGACTTTAGCAAAGTTAAAGTTGTTAGGTACGGATTGCGATCATGAAGCGATGACAGGACAGGAAGCTTTCACTCGTCTTATGCAAGGTTACACTGTTTCCCTTAGAAATTCTTCAATCCGTCCAGATTTAGAAGTTTTATTGAAAGAATTACTAGAATTAGGTGTTAAGCAATTTGATAGATTCATTTTTACAACAGATGGTTCACATCCGTCATTTTATGAAAACGGAATGACGAATAGATTGATAGAAATAGCGATTGAGCAAGGAATTCCGGCAATAGATGCTTACCATATGGCAAGCTATAACATTGCTCGTTATTATAATATGGAGCATTTACATGGCTCCATTGCGACAGGGAGAATCGCCAATATTAATATTTTGGAAAGTAAAGAAAATCCGGTGCCAATTAGTGTAATTGCAAAGGGAAAATGGGTGAAGCGTGACGGAGTAAACAAAAATAAATCATTACATATAAACTGGAGTGAATTTAAAGTAACCCCATTATCATTAGACTGGTCTATAGAAAAAGAACATATGATTTTTTCTAATAAAACGGGTATACACTTGTTAAACAATGTTATAACAAAACCATATGTTAGCGAAATCGACTTAGACTGTGATGAACTTTCCATGGAACATGATGAATGTTTTCTAATGATGATTGCCCGCGATGGTACTTGGCGAGTGAATACAGTTGTGAAAGGTTTTGTAAATGAATTAGGAGGTCTTGCAAGTTCTTATTCTGGTACAGGCGACATCATTCTTATCGGAAAAAGGAAAGAAGATATGTTTACAGCTTTTCGTAGAGTAAAAGAGCTCGGTGGTGGAATGGTCATAGCAGAAAACAATGAAGTGTTACACGAAATTGCATTACCGTTGCTCGGGATTATGTCCGATTTAAAAATGAGCGAATTAATACAAGAAGAGAAAAAGATGGTGAAATTACTACAAAAGCGTGGCTACGTGTATGATGATCCGGCATTTACAATTTTATTCTTTTCTGCGACGCACTTGCCTTTTATACGAGTAACACCTATAGGATTATATGATGTGAAAAGTAGTAAGGTAGCTGCCCCGCCCGTGAATTTGATAAAGCAATATTAAAAGGAAAGATCCTATAAAAATTTTATTTTATAGGATCTTTCTTATTATTAGTATAAGAATATTGTAAGCCTCAAATGATATAGTATCTAAATCATTTGAGGTGATATGTAAATATGAAAAAAATATTTTACATTTTAAGCATATTTATTCTGTGTGTATCGATACAACACGTTGTACATTCCCAATCAGATGCACCAAGGTTATCTTCGGATTGTCTCGAAGAAAGGAAAATTCGAGATGAAAAGTATGTGAAGAATATAATACAGGACATTAAATCCACATTTAAATTAAATATTGATGAACATACTTTTTGGGAAGTAAGTAAAAGAGATTTGGAGGCTGCCCATTTGATGTATGGTGGAAAGGAAAATGATTCTTATTATAATTCGCTAACTAAAATTTATGATAGTGGTGGATTTAGCGAGCAGCCGAGCTTATTTGTAAGGGCGCAAGAGGCATTTTTACTTTATAAAGAAAACGATAATATCAATGTAATGAAACGCCTAAAACTAGACGTTGAAAAAGGAGAATGGCTCGTTATAAAAACGAAAAAGAAGAAAGGGAAAAAAGTGAAATTCAAACCGTTACAATGTGAAAAGGATTATCTGAAAAAGAGAAATGAATAACAAAATACGTATTAATGCTGCTTTTATTCAACGATATCTTGCTGTTGATTTGAAATCGGAAAAGGTAAACAAACATATTAGCTTTATGGAATATGTTTGTTTACCTTTTTTGAGAGATTTAAAAATTTGCGATGTTGTTAGTTGAAAATTATGTACTTGCTAATGAACTTATAACATTCAATGAATTTGTTCTTCATAAAAATTAGATTTTGTGTCAAATGATTTATACATTGTCGAACCACCTATGTATATTTTATTCTACAGTATTTATAAAAGAATGTTGGCTATTCATAAGAAATATGATTGGCACAGTTTTTGCTTGTATTACATGTAAGGAAGGGAGATTGTATATAAGGAATCTGTACTCGTAATAGTATAAAACAAGCTACTATTGCATTATTGATCATAGTTGTATTTATAGCGGAACTGTAAATACATATAAATAAGTAGTTTTTTGATTTTAAAATTCAGAATTTTCTTTAAAATTATTAGGGGGCAATGGTATGGTTAAATATTCGAAAATTTCTAAGTGGATTCTTGGTGTTGGACTAGTGACAATAACATGTAATGGTTTGCAAATTCAAGCAGAGACAAAAGAGAAAAATGTGAAGAACGTATTACAAATGGAGCCGGTTGGCATACAGAAATCTGTTGATGAATTGGCGCACCCTTCAAAAGTACAAGAAAATGCATCTTTTACAAAACGGTTAAAGTTAGCGGATTTATCGCAGCGTCCACTAGCACCAACCGATAATATTAAACCGTTAGCTGAAGAAAAAAAGTATTCGATGGCTGAGTTAAATCAATTAAGTAACAAACAATTAACTGATCTTCTTGTGACTATTAAATGGTATCAAATTCCGGAATTATTTCAGTTTAATAGTGATAGTCTTAAATTCTATCAAGATGATAGCCGAATGCAAGCGATTATTAATAAACTAGCAGAACAAGGACAAGCTTATACGAAAGATGACTCAAAAGGGATTGAAACATTAGTAGAAGCGCTACGTGCAGCATTTTATTTAGGTTTTTACCATGATGAATTAAGCAAACTAAATGAGCGTAGCTACCATGATAAATGTTTACCAGCTTTAAAAACAATTGCAAAAAATCCAAATTTCAAACTTGGTACATCAGAACAAAATAAAGTAATTTCATCATATGGAAAATTAATTGGAAATGCATCAGCAGATGTTGAAACGGTTTTATATGCAGGTGAAATTTTTAAACAATATAACGATAATCTTGCAACTTTCATTGAAGACCGAACAAAAGGAGACGCTATATATGAGTTGATGAAGGGAATTGACTTTGATATTCAGACGGATATGTACACGACTGGAAAAGAGCCGAAAGATACGATATGGTATCGAAATATCGATAACTTTATTAATGAAGTAAGTCGTTTCGCACTACTTGGTACTGTATCAGATAAAAATGGATGGTTAATAAATAACGGAATTTACTATGCTGGCCGATTGGGCAAGCTTCATAGCACGCCGACAAAAGGACAACAAGTTGTTACAGATGCAATGCGAATTTATCCATTTTTAGGAGAGCAATACTTTGTTGCGGCAGAACAAATTACTACAAATTACGGAGGAATAGATGCGAACGGAAAAACTGTAAATTTAGATCAAATTCGAGAAGAGGGTAAAAAGAAATATTTACCGAAAACGTATACGTTTGATGATGGAGCAATTGTCTTTAAAGCTGGGGATAAGGTTAGTGAAGAGAAAATTAAGCGACTATACTGGGCAGCGAAAGAAGTACGTTCTCAATTTTATCGTACAGTTGGTAGCGATAAACCACTTGAAAATGGACATGCGGATGATGTGCTAACGATGGTTATTTATAATAGTCCAGATGAGTATCAATATAATCGTCAACTGTACGGATATGAAACGAATAATGGTGGAATTTATATTGAAGGAACGGGAACTTTCTTTACATATGAACGTACACCAGAGCAAAGTATTTATAGTTTGGAAGAATTGTTCCGCCATGAATTTACACACTACTTACAAGGAAGGTACGAGGTTCAGGGATTATGGGGCCAAGGGGAAATGTATCAAAATGAACGTTTAACATGGTTTGAAGAAGGAAATGCAGAGTTCTTTGCAGGTTCAACGCGATTAAATAGTGTAGTACCGCGAAAAAGTATAATTGGTGGGTTATCTAATGATCCTGCAAAACGCTATACAGCATCACAAACATTAAATGCGAAATATGGAACGTGGGATTTTTATAACTATTCGTTTGCATTGCAATCATATATGTATAATAAACGTCCTGAAATGTTCGATAAAGTGCATGATTTAATTCGTGCAAATGATGTTTCAAGTTACGACGCATACCGTTCTGCATTAAGCAAAGATAATAACTTAAATGAAGAATATCAATCTTATATGCAAATGCTTATAGATAATCGCGATAAGTATACAATCCCACAAGTATCAGATGAGTACTTAGCGCAGCATGATCCAAAATCGCTTTCGGACATTACTTCAGATATTACGAATGAAGCAAAGTTAAAAGATGTGAAAGTAACAAAGAATAAATCACAATTCTTTAATACATTTACACTACAGGGGACATATACTGGAAGTTCAGCAAAAGGAGAGATTGAGGATTGGAAAGTAATGAATGAAGCAACAAATGAAATGTTGAAACGTATTTCAGGAAAAGAGTGGACTGGATATAAAACATTGACTGCTTATTTTATAAATTACCGTGTTAATCATGCTGGACAATTTGAATATGATGTTGTGTTTAGCGGAGTAAATACGGAAGAAGGTACGGCTGTAGAAAAAGAACCAAATAATTCATTTGAAACAGCAAACCCACTATCTTTGAATATTTTGTTAAAAGGAACCTTGAGCGATCAAGATCAGGGAGATAAATTTGTTATTGATGTAAAGGATCAAAAAGATTTACAAATTTCTGTTACGAACGAACAAAATCTTGGACTGAACTGGGTATTATATTCTGAATCAGATCTAAACAATTATGTAGCTTATGCAACAAAACGTGATGGAAACAAATTGCTTGGAAATTATAATGCAAAGCCAGGGAAATATTACTTAAGTGTATATAAGTATGGTGGTGGAACAGGGAATTATACGGTACAAGTAAAGTAGTTTACTATAGTTTGTTTTGAAAGGCTACTTATTGCATTTTTTAGCGAAATAAAGTATTTAATGTTAAACATTAAACTACTTCAATATATCCCTGTTCTAATTATAGAACAGGGATATATTGGCTTTACATTTTTTAATTAAATAAACTCATTGGATTTTGACAAGAAAATAATTAATATAGATTTGAATTCTCATTCGGAAAGTATGTTTTAATCTTCTTAATGCTCTTTCATTTTTGTCTCAATTTTTGTTTTCAAATCAGTGGATACTCGATTGAAATACTCCAAAACGATCTTCCTAATATCATCAGATATACCTTTCAAATCATTAGCTAAATTTTCAGCAAGATATTCTTTTTCTATTGGTTTTAACTGCGTATAAAATTCACCAGCCTGCGTAAAGTCATTCTGTTTCGTTATAGGAGCTCTTTCAAGTTTACCTTCAACATACCTTCCATCACCGCTTGTTATTTGATTAGCAGGTGTCCAATTTTGCTGTTGGTTAATCGCTAATTTTCGAAATTCGGGTCCAATTCTTCTTCTTTGAGAATCGCTATAAATGTTAGCACGCCCTTGCAACATTTTATCATCAGATAGTTCTGCACCATCTAGTAAATTAGAAGGGGAGAAGGCGACTTTTTCTACTTGTTCCATATAATTTTCAGGGTTTTTATTTAATACCATTTTACCGACTGGTATAAGAGGGTACATCTTTTCATCCCATACTTTTGTATCATCTAGCGGATCATAAGAAAGATGTACTTCATCTTTTGGATCCATGAGCTGGACATATAAACCATACTCCACGGATTTACCAGCCTCAATTGCATCATATAAATCTTTCCCACTATAATCCGGATTTTCAGCAGCTAGTTTAGTAGCTTCCTTACTAGTAATGAATTGTACACCTTCAAAAGGATACCAATGATACTTTACGTACTTTCGATTGCCTTCAGCATTTCTCCAAACGTATGTATTTACACTATGTCCTGGGATGTGACGAAGACTTTTTACCGTACCGACATTAGAGTATAAACGGACAACAAAATGAATGGATTCGGGTGCTCTAGCGACAAAATGCCAAAATCTATCCGGATCTATTAAGTTATTTTTAGGTGAAGGCAACAACGCTTTAATCGTTTCAGGGAAACGCATCGGATCACGAACGGAAAAGACAGGAATGTGATTACATAAAAGATCGAAAACGCCTTCTTTTGTATAAAATTTTGTGGAAAAGCCGCGTACATTTCTAGAAGTATCTGGTGTTCCTTTCGTACTAACAGCTAACGAAAACCGTACCATAACAGGAACTTTCTCATTAGAATGTTGTAAAAAACTTAGCTTTGTATGTGCAGACATCGGATAGATCGTTTGAAAATAACCGAATGCCCCAAAACCTTTTACATGAACAGGTCTTTCTACAATTTTTTCATGTATAAATTCTTGTAACGTTTCATGCAGTACACTATCTTGCTTGAGAACAGGTCCACGTGAACCGACTGTTTGAGAGTGAAGTGTAGCTTGTTCATTAAGTTCTCGATTTTGATTAAGGTCTTCTCCTAATAAGGGTTGCCTCTTTTTATTATATTTTTCATTCATCGATATAGCCTCCAAATTTTTTCTTCGATTGTTACTAAATATGATTCTATAGCCTTGATTATGTATTACATACAAAGTTCAAAGTAGTAACATACCGCTAGATGAAAAAAACGCATATAGAGTGGACCTGTTGAAATAGAAGAAATTATGGAAAAATGAATATCGGAAAGAGAAAACACACTATTAAAATTTTAATCTTAAAAATTAATTGATAAATAACTTTATAGATAATGGTCATTAAAAAAATAGTAAAAATAACTAGGAGGAAATGAACATGTCGGATTGGTTTCAATTAGATAAAGAATATATGATGCCTACGTATTGCCGTACGGAGGTTGCAATAGAAAGAGGAGAAGGTTGTCAACTGTATGATGTGAATGGAAAAGAGTATTTAGATATGTTTTCTGGCGTAGGAGTAAATGTATTAGGATACAATCATCCTAAAATTGTGCAAACGACAATGGAGCAAGTTACGAAATCGTTGCATCTTCCATTTCACTTTTTAAACCCAGTTGCGATTGAGTATGCAAAGAAATTAGTTGAGTACTCTTTAAAAAACGGCAAAGTATTTTTTACAAACTCTGGTACGGAAGCGACAGAAACAACGTTGAAATTAATTGATAAATATAGATCTATTACGAATGAAGAGCGAGAAGGTGTCGTTGTGCTCAAAGGTAGTTTCCACGGGCGAACGTTAGGGGCACTTCATTTTACGAGACAAGAAAATGTATATCAAAGTTTCCCTAAAACATCTATTCCTGTATACGAAGTAGAGCGTGAGAATATAGAGCAATTAGAAGAAACAATTTTAAATGAAAAGCCTATTGCAATTATGTTAGAGCCTGTATTAGGAAGTGGCGGGATATATCCTTTATCAAGTGAATATTTATATGGTGTTCAACATCTTTGTGATAAGTATAATGTGCTGCTTATCGTTGATGAAGTACAAAGTGGTATGGGTAGAACGGGGAAATTGTTCGCTTATCAAAATTCTAATATTACACCGGATATTATTCAAATGGGTAAAGGCGCAGGAGGAGGGATACCGCTAGGGGGAATTATTGTAGGTGAAAAGCTATGCGATGTATTTTCACCAGGAGATCATGGCACTACATTTGCTCATTCATCAATGGGAACAGCTTTAGGTTTAACGGTATTAAATACATTACTTGATGATGGGTTAATGCAAGAAGCTTATGAAACGTCACTATATTTGAATGATAAACTGCAAGACATTCAGAAAGAAAATTCTTATTATATTCAGGAAGTTCGTCATGTGGGGATGATGTTTGGGATAAGTGTGAATGACACGAATGAAAATGTGAAGAAATTACAGATTGAGCTAATGAATAAAGGAATGTTAGTCGATGTAACACAAGGGAATATTATTCGATTACTTCCGCCGTATATTATTACGAAAGAGGAAATTGACGCATTCACTTATGAGTTTATTTCCTGTGTTCATAGCATAGCAGCTACAGCAAGTATTTAAAAAAATATAAAAAAATATAAAAAGCTGAAGAAGGCGCTATTTTAGCGCCTTCTTCAGCTTTTTAAAATAGTAAATTACTTAACATAGAGAGCATCTCATTGGACAAATAATTAATTATGTGAAACAATAATAACAGATAAGGAGACATTAATTTTCCTTAAGTGCTTCGAATTAATTTTATTCAATAAGAGAAGGTGTGCTTAAAGAAGTTAAATTAAACAAGGAGCTGTTTTATTATATGCAACAAAATAATGATTTAAATTTTGAACCTCAAGACGTTAATATTGTCAATCCTAAACAAGCCAGGAAAGCAGTGGTTGCTACTGGTATAGGGAATGCAATGGAGTGGTTTGACTTCGGATTATACGCGTATTTAGCGGTAATTTTAAGTCAATTATTCTTCTCAGGTGTTAATAATAGTGGTTTGCAGCTTGTACTTACATTTGGTACATTTGCAGCGGCCTTTCTCGTTCGACCAATCGGAGGTGTATTCTTTGGTAGAATAGGAGATAAGTATGGCCGAAAAATCGTATTAAGTACTACTATTATTTTAATGGCACTTTCTACATTATTCATCGCATTACTACCAACCTATGAACAAATTGGTGTATGGGCACCAATACTACTTTTAGTTGCCCGAATGATTCAAGGCTTCTCTACAGGCGGCGAATATTCAGGAGCAATGGTTTATATCGCAGAATCTTCTCCAGATAAAAAGCGTGGTATACTCGGTAGTGGTCTTGAAATTGGAACACTCTCAGGTTACATTGCTGCTTCGGTAATTGTTACCATTTTAACGTTATTGTTAACAGATGAGCAAATGCTCAGCTGGGGCTGGCGTATTCCTTTCTTAATAGCTGCACCAATAGGCTTGGTCGGTTTATATTTACGCCGTCATTTAGATGAATCTCCCATCTTTGAAGAGATGGAAAAAGCACAAGAGGAATCTGAAGACAATGAACAATTTTCATTTATGGATATTATTAAATATCACAAAAAAGACTTCTTATTAAGCACAGTAATTGTCGCCTTCTTTAATATTACGAATTATATGATTCTTTCGTATATTCCTTCTTATTTAACTCAAGTACTTAAAGTCAAAGAAACAACTGGCTTATTAATTATTTCAATTACGATGGCACTTATGATTCCATTAGCACTTTATTTCGGTAAATTAAGTGATAAAATTGGTAATAAACGCGTCGTGCAAATTGGTTTACTTGGTTTAAGCGTATTTGCAATTCCAGCATTTTTACTAATAGGTAACGGACATATTGCAGCTATATTTGCAGGTATTTTCGTATTAGGTTTCTTCCTAAGTGTGTATGAAGGAACACTACCTTCGTTATTACCATCACTCTTTTTCACCGATGTACGTTATCGAGCACTCTCGATCTCCTTTAATATTTCTGTATCTATATTCGGTGGAACAACACCGCTCGTATGTTCATACTTAGTTCATGCAACCGGTAATCCGCTCGCACCAGCATTTTATTTAGCAGGTGTAAGTATAATTGGATTAGTCGTATTTAGTGTACTATTCGTTACAACATCAGGACGTGCGCTAAAAGGTTCATATCCTACAGTAGAATCGAAAAAAGAAGCACGCCAAATTGCTAAAGAGGATCCGGAAGAAACACTTTGGTGGCATGAAGAATCTTTAGAAATTGAAGCAGGAAAAAAAGCATAATTTGTGAAAAGCAACGTGGACTTTTACAAAAAGACTCCTAGTTTTGAAGTGCACCCCAATTGTTAGACACATAATTAACAATTGGAGGTGCATTTTTTATGGCTAAATTTTCTTCAAAAGATAAAATACAAGCAGTAAAACGATATCTAGAAGGTACGGAAGGCGGAAAAACCATTGCTAATTCTATAGGGGTTCATCCTAGAGAACTTTATCAATGGATTAAACGGTTTGAATTTTCAGGGGAAAAGGCGTTTGAAAAACGCTATACAACTTACTCTCTCGAGTATAAACTAGATGTAATTCATTATATGAATGAAAATGGGACATCTCTGAGAGAAACAGCTGCTTTTTTTAATATTCCTTCTTGCGAAACACTCCGAAAATGGAAAGTAGCATATGAAACAGAAGGATTAGATGCCCTAAAATCAAAGAAAAAGGGGCGTCTAACCATGGCCAAAGAAAAAGCTAAGCTACAACATTTAAAACAAAACGAAGTATCTCTTGAAGGTTCTATAGAAGCGCTACAAGCAGAGAATGAACGTCTGCGTATGGAAAATGACTATTTAAAAAAGTTGAATGCCTTAGTTCAAAAGAAGAAAACATCACAGACCAAGACAAAGCGCAATTGATTTATGAATTAAGGCATAAATACAAGGTCGTTGACCTTGTGAAAGTCGCTAATATCGCTCGTAGTACGTACTATTACTGGATGAAACAAGCGAAACGTCCAGATAAATATAAGAAAGTTAAAGAATTAATTAAAGAGATCTTTAGTGAGAATTTTGGGAGGTATGGTTATCGTCGTATTACATTGGAATTACGTAATCGAGGCCATGCATTAAATCATAAAACCGTTCGACGTTTAATGAATATCCTGGGATTAAAATGTCTTGTTCGATTAAAAAAATATCGTTCATATAAAGGGACTGTCGGGAAATTCGCTCCTAATATTTTAAAACGTAATTTTCACGCATCAAAACCAAATGAAAAATGGGTAACAGATGTGACGGAGTTCCACTTACATGGTAAAAAACTATATCTATCACCCATTTTAGACTTATATAACGGAGAAATTATAGCTTACAATATAGAACATAGACCTGCCTATTCCCTTGTTTCTAAAATGTTGAATAAGGCGTTTCAACGTTTGAATGATAAGGAAACTCCTATTTTACACTCGGATCAAGGTTGGCATTATCAAATGCGACAATATCATCAGTCGCTTAAAAAACATAACGTTATCCAAAGTATGTCCCGTAAGGGAAATTGCTTAGATAATGCAGTCATGGAAAATTTCTTTGGCTTATTAAAGTCTGAATTACTTTATCTTAAAGAGTTTGAAAGTATGGAACAATTTAAGCAAGAACTAGAAACTTATATTCATTACTACAATCACAAAAGAATTAAAACAAAACTAAAAGGATTGTCCCCTGTGCAATACAGAGTTCAATCCTTAGTAGCTGCTTAATATATTTGTCTAATTTTTTGGGTTCAGTTCAGTTTAATAGGAGTCTTTTTGTATACATCATTTTTTCTTTTTCTTCAAACTCTTCTCATACGCATAAAGCTTATGAACCTCTTCTTTAAATTCATTCAGAAGTACAATGTTTTCACCATTTGAATAACGTACTGCATTATACGCATCTATAATAATATGCCTCTGAATATGTATACCTTCATCATCATGAATTCTTTCTAACCATACTTCAACTGTTTCTCCTCGTTCCCGGTTTAAAGGAGGGGATAATTTACTTTCCAGTTTGAAAATTTCTTTTCGAATTTCATTATGTGGTGGTTTATTTCGCTTCATTCGTTTTTGGCTCATACCTTCTTTATCAGTAATGATTGTAGATTCGAAGACTGGTATATTTGGTAAACTTAAATGTTTTCGATGTTTTATTATTTTCCAAACGATATAAATGGCGATGGTGGTACAGACTATTATGGTTATGCTATTTATAAGAGTTGGATCAAAAGGAAGTGGCTCCAGATCATCTTTAATAGTAGGATCTTTTAGATTCCCTTTATTCGACCAAAAATCATCTGTTTCTTTTAATGCAGCTGCCGAAAACAACGGATTGATAGCGTATCCGAATCCTAACGCAACTACTTGAACGATATAAGAAAAAACAAGACGAATATAAGGGAATACCGGAATAAGTAAAGCACTAATTGTTCCAATAGCAATAATAGAAGTGAAACGTAATAGCTGTTGATTACGATTTGAACCTGTTTGCCAAAATGTAATCATAATGTGTAAAACTAATAATAACAATTTCCATAACGGTGGAAAAGGGGCATGAAATATAGCTGAAAATACAAACCATAAAATACCGCTTAACGACTTTTGCACCGGATACCCAGGTCCAATTGCATGTACGATAAAGAAGAAAAGCGGTAACATAATTGTGCCAAAAAGAGAAAAAGGTAGGATGAAAGAACAACCGACTATTTGAGCAACTAACAGTATTACAAATCCTGTTGTTTTTTTCTTCATTAATTTATTAATAAGAAGTACTCCTACATAACCGGTCGCTAAAAATATAGCAATACCAACTATTTCGTCTCTTTCCGTTAATAACGAAAGGAGAAGCAGCAGAATAAAGTCATTAACGTGATAGAGCCAAGTTTTCAACTGCTTCCACCATCCCTTCAATATTTATGAGAAATGTAGGTTGCGTTAGAAGAGGGAGCTCATTCTTCTGTATACCGATGTAAATCATCGTAGACGAGCGTTCTCTTTTTCTCGTTACATAGTGAAGAAATCCTTGTTTTGGAAGAAGTGTACTATCATCTGAAATACGTGCCAATTCCTCTAATGCCTTCCCATAATGCATTTGTCCTTCGTTTAATGGTAAGTGCAGAGGGCCACCTTCTGCTAATACACTAATAAACAATTCAAACGGAATTTGCTGCTTCGTTGCGTACTGGCAAATATATGTTGCATATGAAATAAGTTCTTCTACATCATCTCTCCAACCAAACCCGCGATTAGCAGCTAAAGAAAGACAAATCGTCCAGCTATAATTTTTTACTGGTTCATATTGTTTTGCTTGTAATTCCTGCATTTTAGCAGATGCTTTCCAATGAATAGAGCGGAATGATTCACGTTCATATCGTTTCACACCGATAATAGATGTTTCATCATTGTAAAAAGAAAAATTCGTTCGATATGAACCATTTAATAGTTGCTGAAGTTCTTGCAAACCTGCTACTTCTTTAGGAGAAGGATACACAATAATTTCGGTCTTTAATTCATCAAAAACAGGTAAATGTACATTCAATTGATGAAATGGATCTTTTAATACACATTCGAACTGTTCAATTTGAAACACACCGCGCTTCGTCGCAGTTAATGTTAAATCCCATTTTTGCGCTGAATGTGCAGGTTGTGAAAATGGAAAGGAGAATAATGTCTTTGAAATTTGTTCAATTCCTTGATCTTTATGCGGTATAAGAGATGAATGTAAATGAAAATAACAAACCCCATTCACGAGTGGTATGCTTGCTCCATTTTTTAAATGAATAAAAAATGGTCCAGTTTCATCAGGAAATAGCCGAGTCGTCTGTTTCTCATTTATAACTTGAAACTTTTTCTCTATGAAAGCGACGTATTTATAAATGAAAATCGCAAATAAATAATAGAAGAAAAAGAGAAACATAAACATTCGTTGCGGGAAAAAGAATGTGAAAAGTAACGCGACTGGCACAGTTAATTGAATAATATGAAGCTGGAAAAATAAAGGTACAGTTACAACGCGTTGACCATTCATGCTTGTTCAATCTCCACAGGTACATCAACTTCTTTTAAAATCCTTTGCATAATTTCATTTTTTGTCGTGCGTAATGCACCTTCCATTGATAAGACGATACGGTGATTCCAAACAGAAGGAACTAAAAATTGAATATCTTCAGGCGTACAATATTCTCTGCCACGTAAAAAGGCTAATGCTTGAACTGCGCGCACTAAAGCTAAAGTGGCACGTGGGCTTACACCGTTAGCAATGTAATCGTGATTTCGAGTAGCTTGCGCAAGTTTAATTATGTAATGTTCTAACGGTTCTGATACGAAAATTTCTTTTACTTGTTTCTGCGCTTCTAAAATGTCTTCTAAAGAGATAACAGATGTAACACTTTCTAATGGTGTATCGTTACGAAAACGTCGCATCATTTGTAACTCATCTTCTGGGGCCGGATAACCAATTGCAATTGTCATTAAAAAGCGATCGAGCTGTGCATCAGGAAGAGGGAAAGTTCCTTGTGATTCAATCGGATTTTGCGTCGCAATAACAAAGAACGGTTTCGGAAGAGGAGTAGACTGTTTTTCAAGCGTTACTTGTCGTTCTTCCATTGATTCTAACAAACTAGACTGTGTTCTCGGCATTGCACGGTTAATTTCATCTGCTAGTAAAATGTTCGTCATAACTGGTCCGAGTCTTAATTCGAATTCGCTTGTTTTTGGATTGAAATATTCAATACCTGTTACATCACTCGGAAGTACATCAGGGGTAAATTGAACACGAGAGAAATTACCACCAATACTTTTTGAAAGTGTTTTCGCCAGCAACGTTTTCCCGGTACCAGGCACGTCTTCACAAGTAGTACATGTCCATCAGCAAGTAGAGAAACGAGTAGTAGATCAATAACATTTTCTTTACCAACAAACACACACCCTATATTTTCTTTTAATGTATGAATCATATGTATCATTCCTTTCATTATAAAAGAGTTAATGTTTCTATATTTTAACAAATTATTCTGAAAATAGGTATGATTTTTCAATTTAAAGAAATGGATATTTAATTATTAAATTATACTTGTATATTTTGGAATATGATTATACAATATCGTTATACAATATATCGTTAATCGATATATCATAAGACGATGTATCGGAGGTAGATATAATGAATGCAAAAGCACAAAAATATATTCCGTTAACAGAGGCGACGTATTACATACTTTTGTCATTAGTGAAACCAATGCACGGATATGGAATTATGCAAATGGTGGAAGAGATGACAAAAGGGGAAGTAAGGCTCGGTCCTGGTACTTTATATGGGAATACGACGAAGTTACTAAAAGAGAAGTTAATTGTTGAAGTGGCCTCTACAGATAGAAAGAAGTGCTATGAGTTAACGCCGTTTGGAAGAGAAGTGGTAGAGCTAGAATATACGAGGCTGCAGAGATCTGTAAGGAATGGACATAGTATATTAGGGGAGTGAATGAATGTTGGAGACAAGGAAAGTATTTAAATTTTTTGCTGGATGGAGTTTAGAAAAAGAGGAAGCCTTTTTAAGAAAAATGCATCAACAAGGTTGGGCATTACAAAAATACAATATAATGTATACGTTTAAGGAAACAGAACCGAAAGATGTAATATATAAAGCAGATTTTAGGTTAGATTATAAAGATACAAAAGAAAAGCAAAAAGAATATATTGAAATATATGAAATGTGTGGATGGAAACATGTAACGAGTTTTGCAAAATGGAATTATTTTTGTAAAGAAGTAGAAGAAGAAAATGAGTTGCCTGATATATATTCAGAAAAGGATACGAGGATACAAAAACTAAATGAGTTATTACTATTCTTTGTAATTGTGTTTGTAACGATAATGCCAACGTTTTACTTATGTTTTCTTGGACCATCAGAATCTAGAATTCCTTATATATTTAAAGGTATGGTAGGGTTTATAGGTTGTATGTATTTATATATATTTATTAATATAACTTGGAAGATTAAACAGTTGAAAAAGGAAATATTGTAACAAAGAGTGGAATTATTAAAGAAGGGGGATATGGGAATTATCTTCTTTAATTCTTATATATTTTTATTTTTGTTCGCTATTTTTTACACAATAAAAATATGTGTATTCAAGGTATAGAACGAACAATTGTAGATGGAGATATCCCGTAACAATACCTAAAAAATCATAAATAAGGAACTACTGATTAACAATATTTTATCCCGCATTAACGGGCAGTAAGACCCCCAACTCAAAATTCAGCGAAAGCAAAAAAGTTAGGTGGGGGATCAACTACCCGTAAAATCCCGATTGGTGAAGGCTAATAATCAGTGGGGGATGAACAAAACCTCCACTGATTTAAAGTTTCACTTTATGAGAAAGACTGATTTTGAGCAGGTTTAATAAATTGTTCAGGGTTTTCAACAAGTCCGCATACAGCGCATTGGACTCGGTATGTAGGTCCTTGATAAGCCATATGAAAAGCATTCATCGTTTCATTAGTATACTCTTCTTCTACTTGACCAGTTTGAGGATTTAACTTTACTGGTTTTACTTGTTGCTCAAGAATGTTAAAGCGAGTACGATTTGTTTTACAGCTTGGACAAAGCATTGGTTCCATATGTATACACCTCCATTTGTAGCATTTCTTAAACAGTATAATTTTATGCAAGTAAAAAAACTTTCTCAATATAAATAGGTGTTTAAAGTATTTAAAATTCAGAAAAAATAAAATATAATAAAAGTACGAACTGGTTATGTCCAAACCAAATCTCCTGTTTTATGCCAATAAGCTGGGAGGCCGAGAAATCGGCCTCATTTTTTTATGTTCATTTGTAGGAAGAACAAGGTTTTTTTGTAGTTTTTGTCGAATTTTTAGGGATGAATACAAAAGGGGGATGTAACATGAATTTAAAAATGAAATACATCATTTTATATGTAGAAAAGTTTGAAGAATGTTTAAGATTCTATAAAGATACTTTACAGTTACCTATAAAAGCTGAGCATGGTACATATATTGAATTTAATACTGGATCTACAATATTAGCGATGAATACACGAGAAGACGTGAAAGAATTAACAGGACTACCGCTTACAGAAGGTGAATTACAATCTTCTCACTTCGAATTAGGATTCGTAGTTGAGAATGTACAAGAAACAATTGAGCAATTCAGAGAGCAAGGTATTAAAGTTTTAGTAGAACCAATTGTGAAACCATGGGGACAAACAATTGCCTACATTGCTGATCCAGATGGAAATTATATTGAAATTTGCAGTTCATTAGAATAGAGGGAGAAAAAGAGATGGAATTTCCGAAACTAGAAACAGAACGTTTACTTTTAAGAGAACTTACACTATTAGATGCAGAAATGATGTTCCAATATTTTTCGAAAGAATCTGTTATACGATATTTCGGAATGGATTCTTTCGAAAATATTGAGCAAGCGAAAACAACGATTCAAACGTTTAAAAATCGTTATGAAGAAGGCAATGTGTTTCGCTGGGGAATAGAGAAAAAAGGGACGGACCAATTAATCGGAACGTGCGGATTTCATTTAATTAACAATCATCATAAACGAGCTGAAATTGGTTATGAATTAGATGATATATATTGGGGAAAGGGATATGCATCCGAAGCATTACAAGCCATCTTAACTTACGGATTTGAAAAGCTGCAACTTATAAGAATCGCAGCTGTCGTATATGTAGAAAATAAGGCATCTCAAAAATTGCTAAAAAAAGCAGGGTTTCAAGAAGAGGGATTACTTCGAAAACATATGATTCAAAATGGAGTTGCTCATGATACCATTTTATTTTCTTTATTAAAAGAAGAGTGGAAGAAGCAATGAGTACGAGTGAAATTATAAGTATAATGAAGAAACATAAAGAAAACCGATTCATTATCGGAATAGATGGTTTAAGTCGTTCAGGAAAAACAACATTCGCAACAAAATTAAAAGAAAATATGAAACAAGAAGGCATTCCGTTTCATATTTTCCATATTGATGATCATATAGTGGAGCGTAATAAACGATATCAAACAGGATATGAAGAATGGTATGAGTACTATCATTTACAGTGGGATATTGCATACTTGCGGCAGAAATTTTTTCAAAAGTTACAACATGAAACGAAATTGAAATTGCCTTTCTATTATGATGATACAGATTCATGTGAAATGAAAAAAGTCCAGATCCCTATTGTAGGTGTAATTGTAATTGAAGGAGTTTTTCTACAGCGAAAAGAATGGAAAGATTTCTTTCATTATATGGTGTATTTGGACTGTCCAAGGGAAACAAGGTTTCAGCGTGAAAGCGAAGAGACACAAAAGAAACTTTCAAAGTTTCAAAACAGGTATTGGAAAGCAGAGGAGTATTATTTAGAAATGGAATTGCCGAAGGATAGGGCGGATTTAGTCATACAATGATTCGAAAATAGAAGGGTGAATACAATGAATATTTTGTGGGATTTTGATGGGACGTTATTTGATACGTATCCTGCATATACGAAGATGCTTTCTGAAATATTAGGTGATACAGTAGATGAACAAGAAATATACAAAAACTTGAAAATATCATATTCTCACGCAATTCATTATTATAATATTTCATGTGAGCAGGAAGAAAAGATTAAAATTTTGAAGAAGAAATTTACTCCAAAAGATATGAAGCCTTTTGCTGGTGTCGAAAAGGTTTTGAAATTTGCAGATAAAAATGTAATCATGACCCATAAACATAAAGCAGGGGTTATGGAAATTTTAAAATATTACGGATGGGATAAATACTTCGTCGATATGGTTACAATTGACGATGGTTTCCCTCGAAAACCGAATTCTTTAGCGTATGATCATTTACATAGGAAGTACAATATTGATTTAGCTATTGGAGATAGAGAGTTAGATTTATTACCTGCAAAGGAATTAGGTATTTCAACATGCATGTTTCAAGGGATTTGTGATGTAGCGGATTATTCTTTGGCACATTACTCGGAATTTTTTAAGGTAGTGGTTGATAGAGAGGTTTCTTTATAAATGGTTTGAAAATAACCTTTACTTTTCATACAAAAAGTAGAGGTTATTTTATATGTAGTAGGTTAATTATTTTAGGAAGCTTTTTCAAGAGCTTTATTAGTTTCTTTAAAAGGATTGGCTTTACAGGTTATACATGGTACACCTGCATATATATTAGTAGAAGAAAATTTACTTTCGTTAGTTTCAAATTAAAATAAGATTTTTAATAATGGAGAGGGGTTAAGATATGGACTTTCAAAAAATGTTTAAAAAATATCGAGACGACCATCAACATCCAATGAATAAATTTTTTCACTTTATTGGTATTCCTACAATTATCATTTCTATATTCATTTTATTCGTGAATTGGAAATTAGGGCTATCATTATTTATATTAGGATGGATTTTTCAATTTGTAGGTCATGCAATTGAAGGTAAGAAGCCGACTTTCTTATCAAACCCAGCATATTTGGTAGTAGGTCCAATATATTTTTTAAAAAAAGTATTAAAAAGAAATTAACTCAATAAAAGTGCTATAGGCGGTAAAATAAAACCAAATTATAGTTATTCGTGCTAGTATGAAATCATAGCTATACAGAAGGGGTGGGTTATGATGAAAACCGAAATAGTCCTCAAAAAGAAGTACAGTATAATAAGCTATATATCTTTACTTATTGGAATTTTGTGTTTTTTATTCGTTTTTATAACTCCAACGAGGATAGCGAATGCGGGTAATATAGTGGGAGATTATATTACTATTGCTCTTACAGGCGTAGGTATCATACTTTCAATAATTATAATGACGAAAAAAACAGAGAAGAAGGGGATAGGTATTCTTTCATTCATACTGTCCTCATCATTTTTTATATTTTGGATTATCACGATTATCTTATTGTTTACTGGTCAAATTAATTTCGCACCGTAATGTGCAATAAAAAGAGTCCTTCATGTGAGAAGGACTCTTTTTATTCGGTATCTTCAGGTTGATATTCTAAAATATCTCCTGGTTGACATTCTAATGCTTTACAAATTGCTTCTAAAGTTGAAAATCGAATCGCTTTTGCTTTTCCGTTTTTCAAAATAGAAAGGTTAGCCATTGTAATTCCAACCTTCTCCGAAAGCTCTGTTACACTCATTTTTCTTTTCGCTAACATTACATCAATATTAATTATTATTGCCATATTATTCACCTCAGACCGTTAAATCATTTTCTGATTTTATATTAATAGCATCTTTTAATAGTCTTTGGAGAACGGCAGCAAAGACAGCGATAACCAATGAAGCAAAAATCATAATCATTCCAATAATAATAATGCCCGGGGCGTCATCTCTCTCTGCCACGAGATAGAAAAGCGGCATGCCTAATACATATAATACACTAATTGTTAATGCACTGTTCTTAATATTTTTCAACGCTTTTACAGACAATTTTGAGAATGCGTTGTTTTTGTCAATATAGTTTAACAGCTTAAACGTTTGGTACAGTGCGAAATAGTAAGGTATTGCTGTTGCGTATAAGTTGATAAATACAAGATATTTAATATATGCAATATCAGGATATAATTCTGCAGCGAAATTCCCTATTTTAGGAACTAAAAAAATGCACATAGCAAGAACAGGAATTCCCATAAGAATAACAGCCGTCTTTAAAAAGAGTGTTGATCCTTGTTTCATAAAAAGCACCTCATTTAATTATTATCTATATAATTTAACATGTAATTTATTGTTTAACAATAAACTTTTATTTAATTTAATCGTGTTTTTATTGATAAACAAATTTTTATATGATGAAGAGAATAATGACACTTTAATAGTAGAGAATATAGGGCTGTGACATATAACATTATTTAATTAATGAACGAAAGTGACGGTAATTGTTGTTAGCTTTATGACAATAGGGAACTAATAAAAAAGAACATATATAAGTTTGTATAAACGTAATGGAAAATTGGATCTTGTATATAAAAGAATGTGAAGTTTATGGAGGAACAAAAATGATGAAATTGAGTAAAAAAGTGAAGGGGATATTATTAGTATCAACTGTAACATTAAGTGTATTAAGTACTGAAAGCATGATGAATTATCAGGCGGCCGAAGCTAAGGTGAAACAAGTAGAACATCAACCAAAAAATATAATTATGATGGTTATGGATGGAACGAGCTCTTCAGCAACAACGTTAGCTCGCTTGTATAAAGGGGCACCGCTTGCATTAGATGAAATCATAACGGGAGGTGTTCGCACATATTCAGCAGAATCCGCTATTACAGACTCAGCCCCAGCAGCTACAGCTTTAGCAACAGGGAATAAATCAAATTCAGGATATGTAGGTGTATTGCCATCTATTGTGAATTCACCTAGCTTAAAACCAATTAAAGAAGAGGAGAAGCTGCGGCCAGTTGCGAACGTTCTAGAAGGTGCAAAGCGCTCTGGTCGCGCAACTGGAATTGTTGCTACATCTGAAATTCAACATGCTACTCCTGCTGGGTTCTCTGCCCATCATGCTAACCGCAAGCATTTTGACATAATTGCGAAGCAGCAAGTGTATCAAAATATAGATGTCGTATTAGGCGGGGGAAAAGCAGTACTACAGCCTGTGAAAAGAAATGGAATCCGTAAAGATGGTGAAGATTTAGTTAAAGTGATTCAAGATAAAGGATACGACTTAGTTGAAACAAAAGATGCATTATTGAACTCTAAATCTGATAAAATTTGGGGCTCTTTCTCACATAATGCCCTTGCGTTCGATATGGATCGTGAAGTAACAAATCCAGAGCAACCAACACTTTCTCAAATGACGGAAAAAGCAATTCAAACATTATCAAAAGATAAAGATGGCTTCTTTTTATTTGTAGAAGGAAGTAAGCCAGATTGGGCAGCCCATGCGAATGATCCAATTGGGATTATTAGTGATGTATTGGCATTTGATAATGCGGTTGCAGAAGCATTAAAATTTGCGAAGAAAGACGGTAATACGATGCTCATTGCTGTAGCTGACCATGGCAACAGTGGTATCTCTATTGGCAATATGAATACGACAAAGGGATATAATACTACACCTGTATCTGCATACATTGCCCCATTGAAAAAGGCGAAAATGACACTTGAAGGGACTACAAATAAACTGAAATCTGATTTATCAAATGTAGAAGGTGTAGCTAAACTATACGGTTTGGACAATCTAACTCATGATGAAAAAGAAAAGTTAAAAGCGGCAAAAAAGAAAATGGATGTAGGTCGAATCCTTACTACGTTATTGGCTAATCGTGCAAATATTGGCTTTACGACAGGAGGACATACAGGTGAGGATGTATTCTTATACTCTTTTGGACCACAAAAACCAGAAGGCTTAATCCAAAATATAGACATTGCGAAGACGATGGCGAAAGCAATGGGCTTTAACTTAGAAGAAGTAACAAATAAAATATTTTTAGAGAGTGAACAAGCCTTTAAGAGAATTGGTGCCACTGTATCAATCGACAAAACCGATGTAGCAAACCCAGTGCTCGTAGTAAATCATAATAAAGTGGAAGCTCAATTAAGTGTTAATAAAAATATAATTCGTATTAATGATAAAGAGTATGAATTAGAAAGTATTATTGTAGAGAGTAATGGGAAGTTCTATGTACCGGAAGAAGCAATTCAATTATTTGTAAAGCATTCTCGTTAAAAAATTGCCAACTAGTTAACCTTGCTAAGCTAACTGGTTGGCAATTTTTTGTGTTTTGTCCTGTAAATAGTGATGTTTGGATTCTGCCGCAAAGTTTTCCAGAAGAGACTTATATAAATGCAAAAGGGAAATTTTATTTTTTTCTTAAAATAAAGAATTTCGTTTGTAGAACAGTCTCTCCGCAACTTTATCAATATGAAGTTTATGAAAAAGAACACGCCATTCAGCCTGCATACTGGGGTGGTTATATACGACATAATGTGATTCAACGCAGAGTATATAATCAACAGAAGCAGTTTATAGAAGATCAATATGTAACGGAGAATCACGCTATAATGATGTACGAACCACTTTTAGCTTGTAATAATGAAAATATTGAGTAATATGGTAAACCCATAGATTATATAGTATAGAATGTATGTAATTGTTATTTTTATCAAAAAAGTATAAATCCTAAAGTTACTTGGTTTTCATTGGAATGAAAATAAGAAACACAGATGTGAAAAAGCACTGTGTTTTTTTTATGTATTTATTGGAAAAAAACTCGAATTATCGGCACAAATGCTCCTTCTTTATTATTATAGAAGCTATTTTGGACGTAAGTAATTTGTAAGAAATGAGTAAGAAAAAAGAGATTTTCATTGTATAAAATATTTATTATATCTACACATAACACCTGATACTAATAGTATGCTATAATATGAATTAGCAACATACAGGAAAGGAATTAGAAAAATGACCTTACAAAATACTAAAAATTTAAAAAAACAAGTTGCTCCTTTTGAAAAATCAACGATTAAAAAAAGTGTTTGGCAACTTATCAACACAATAGTTCCATTTATTATTTTATGGTACCTTGCTTATAAAAGTTTGTCAGTTTCTTATTGGTTAACATTAGTTCCATCTCTGTTAGCCGCTGGATTTATGACACGAATTTTCATTATTTTTCATGATTGCACCCATTATTCCTTTTTTAAAAGTCGACGTGCAAATAGAATAGTTGGAACATGTATGGGTGTTTTAACTTTATTCCCATTTGATCAATGGGGGCATGAGCATTCTATTCACCACGCTACGAGTGGTAATTTGGATAAGAGGGGTACAGGGGATATTTGGACGCTTACAGTTGATGAATATGTAGCTGCACCATTTAGACTTCGTTTAGCATATCGTTTATATCGCAATCCATTCGTTATGTTTGGATTAGGTCCGATTTATGTTTTCTTGCTTAAAAATAGATTTAACCGAAAAGGTGCAAGACAGAAAGAACGTATGAATACTTATTTGACGAATATATTAATCGTTGCTTTAATAGGGGTACTTTGCTGGGCAATCGGATGGCAATCGTTCCTTTTCGTACATGGTACTATATTCTTAATAGCAGGCTCAATAGGTATTTGGCTGTTTTACGTACAGCACACATTTGAGGATTCTTATTTTGAAGAGGATAAAGATTGGGAATATGTGAAAGCGGCAGTGGAAGGAAGTTCTTTTTATAAGCTTCCAAAAATTTTGCAATTCTTAACTGGTAATATTGGATTCCATCATGTTCACCATTTAAGCCCAAGAGTACCTAACTATAAACTAGAAGAGGCACACAATAATACGCTTCCGTTAAAAAATGTACCAACGATTACGCTTGCTACAAGCTTACAATCACTACGTTTCCGTCTTTGGGATGAGAAAAGTAACAATTTTGTTAGCTTTAAAGATGTCAAAAATATAATTAAAAATAATGTTTCTGTTCGAGTGAAATCTGAACTATAACTTCATCGCATATGAAAAACTCCCCTTAATCATTTTTGATTTAAGGGGAGTTTTTGTTTAAATAGTAGATGATTGATGAGGAGGGGATTTCAAATTGTAATTACGAAGGATTAGGAAATGTCGTTAAGGATAATTGATTCTCGTTTAAATGAAAATGATGAAGTGAAAATAGAGCCTGCTACAAATTTGCAACAGGAATCTATTATGGATAGCCGAAGACATCGGCTGAACGAAATTATCCGTTATCTTAATAGCGAATGATTACAATCGACTATTTCTCCCAAAGCTCGATGAGTCGTCCTTCAGGATCTTTAATCCAAATAAACTTTCCAAATTCACTAACCTCTTCTTTCTTTTCAAGAGGTATACCAATTTGTTCAAGATGCTGAATAGTCTCATGTAGATTATGTACTTGGAAATTTAACATCACTTGTTGTTCTGTTGGAAAATAATTGTCATCTTCGTTGAAGAAAGAAAAGATAGTCTCAGTTCCTGATTCGGGTTTAATCACAGTCCCATTCCAATTTTCTATTTCAATCTTCAATACTTCGCTGTACCATTTTTTTATAACATCAATATTTTTAGTTCTCCAAAATATTCCTCCGAATCCTTTGATCATCTTATATAACTCCTGTCTATTTTTAAATTTTTAATGTGACGTAGTATAAATTTAATATATCAAAACAAAGTGGTAATAGTAAGGAAAAGCATCAACTTATGAACAATAAAAAAATAATAATTGCTAACAGCATTTCCTACATTAATTATACCGACATCATCTTTGAAACCAAAGTAAAGGAATGTAGCAATACTGACCCGTTTGAGTATAACACTTGAACGCAAAAACCTCCTGAACAATTCAAAACACGAAGTGCTATAAATAATCATTTCAATAGTATAGAAGAAATAGGGGAATTGTTCCTGAGAAAATGAATGAAGGAATGATAAAAGACCGCACATGAAGTGAAATCCATGCGCGGTCTTCTCTGTATCGTACAGTACTACAAAGGTTCGCTAATTTTAGCTTCTTTATGAGTGCTACTGGTGATTTTTTTCTTAATCTTAAAGTGATAGTAAGTGTAGCAAAAGATGATAAATGGTACAGTACAGTAGATTCCTAGTCTTTGATCGGGGATAAAGATAAGACTTACTAATATAATGCCATACAATCCAAAACCAAGAATGGGTACAAGTGGATAAAGTGGTGTTTTGAATTTTAAGTCTTCTAATTTTCCACCTTCAGCTAAATAGCGTTTACGGAAAAAGAATTGAGAAACACAAATTGACATCCAAACAATGATTGTAATGACTCCAGAAATCGAAATAAGCCATAAATAAACCGTTTCAGCAGCTACCACGCTTGTCAAAAGAGAAAAAGCAGAAATAGCTATCGTCAAGATTAAAGCGTTTAGTGGTATTCCTCGTGATGATAATTTCTTTAAAAAGGCTGGCGCCATTTCATTTTTTGATAATGACCAAAGCATGCGAGTTGCGGCGTACAGTCCTGAGTTTGCGACAGAAAGAACAGCAGTAAGAATAACAAAGTTCATAATATCAGCTGCATACGGAATACCGATATTATCAAAAACAGCAACGAATGGGCTCTTTGTTAATCCTGCTTCTTCCCAAGGAATTAAAGCTACGAGAACAAAAATTGCTAAAACGAAGAAAAACATCGTGCGCCATATAATATTTCTAATAGAACGAGGCAAAGTCTTTGCTGGATCTTCACTTTCACCAGCTGCGATTCCGACAAGTTCTGTACCTTGGAAGGAATAATTGACCGTAACCATTGTTAATAGAATAGCGGCAAGTCCATTCGGGAATAAACCACCGTGATTTACGAAATTTGAAAGAAGCGGAGCTGGTTCGTCTCCTTTTAAGTCAATAAAACCGAACATAGCGGCGCCACCAAGAATAATGAAAGCGATAATGGCAGATACTTTAATGCTTGAAAACCAAAATTCTGTTTCTGCATAACTACGAGCAGATAATGCGTTTATAGTGAATATGGTAACGCCAAATATTAAACACCAAACCCAGACGGGAATATCAGGAAACCAGCGCTGCATCGTAATACCGGCAGTTGTAAATTCAAGACCGGTCGTATTCGCCCAGCTTAACCAATACAACCAGCCGATTGTAAACCCAGTTGCAGGGCTAATAAACTTGGTTGCATATTCCTGGAAAGAACCTGAGACAGGCATGGCTACAGCAAGCTCACCAAGACATAGCATAACGAGATACATTAATAATCCACCGGCCATAAAGGCAAGTACGGATCCGCCAGGTCCAGCTTTACTTATAATAAAACCAGATCCGTTAAATAACCCCGTTCCAATCACACCACCGAGTGCAATCATAAATAAATGTCTACTTTTCATTGTGCGCTTTAATTCATTGTTTGTATTGTTTACTTGCGTCATTGTTTTCCTCACTTTCAAAATTGGTAGTATGAAAATTGATGTTTTTCCGTATTATGGAATGTATTCCGTGATGTGAAAACTTGTTATAATTTTCAGATAATTGAAAAGAAAAGTCAATATTTTTTTGTTTGCGTTTTCAAAATGTTGATAGCGTATCTTTTGTTTATTTTGAAAATTAAATAAATTGATTGATTTCAGTTTGAATTTTTGATAAATTGATAGTTAATTAGGCTAAACATACTACAAGTAAAGTTGAGGCGAATTATGGTACAGTCCATTGATCGAGCGATAAGTATTATTAAGCTATTAAATTCTACAAATGAAAAAGAGTATTGGGCTATTTCTGATATAGCTGATGGAACACATCTTCCGGTTAGTACAGTACATAGATTACTTAATTCTCTAATGGAGCATGGGTTAGTTACACAAATTTCAGAAACAAAGCAGTACAAGATTGGGCCAATGTGGATGGAAATAGGATTACGTCAATTGGAGAAGGTAGACTATAGATCTGTTGCAAGGGAAGTGATGAAGCGATTGGCCGCTGAAGTGGAAGAAAGTGTCTATTTGAACATTCCAAATGGAACTCATTCTATTATTATTGAAAGAATTGATAGCCCTTTAAAAATTCGGGTTATCGATAACTTAGGGGAACAGATTCCACTTTCGATTGGCGCCGCAAATAAAACGATGCTTGCCAATATGAAAACGAATGAAATGGAATACATTGTAGAACAATTGCTTTCTTCTTTACCAGAACAAAAGCAAATTCTTCTTAATCAAATAAAACAAATAGAAAATGAAGGATATGCTGTAAGTTATGGTGAAAAAACAGAAGGGACAGCTTCAGTAGCTGCACCTATTATCGGATTCAATCATAAAGTAGTAGGAGCATTAAGTGTTGGGTTAATTAGTCATCGTATTAATGATGATCGACTATCTTTTCTTATTAGTAAGGTAAAAGAAGCAGCTCATGAAATTTCAATAAAAATCGGCAGTACATCAGAATTATAATTTTGATAACTGTCGTCAGTTTTTTATTCATATATTGGAATTGGTTTTCATAATGCGGAAAAATAGGGGGATTACTATGTCAAAGTGGCAATCAAAAGAACAATTGATTCAGTTATTAAGCAATCTTGTTGAAATTCCTAGTATTACAGGTTCAGAAGCTGAAGTTATATTACCAGACTTTGTTGTAGAACAATTATCTGACTTACAGTATTTCAAACAAAATCCGCATCATTTGCAAAAAAATCCGACAGGGGATGGACGATATTTTGTTACCGCTCTAGTAAAGAAAAGTGATAGTACGAAAAATACTGTAATTCTTGTTAGTCATTTTGATGTTGTAGATGTACAAGATTATGGAGTGTGGAAAGAAGAGGCATTTCATCCTAAAAAGTTAACATCTATGTTTTACTCCCATAAAGATGAACTACCAGATCATGTACGTGAAGATATAGAACAGGGAGATTGGCTATTTGGTAGAGGGACAATGGATATGAAATGTGGTCTAGTTTTACAAATGGCAATGGTTGAGCAAGCTTGTGAAGGAAGATTTGATGGGAATGTTCTTTTATTAGCTGTTCCAGATGAAGAAGTGAACTCCGTAGGGATGAGAGCAGCTGTTCCGAGATTATTAGATTTAGCAAGAGAACATGATTTAGAATTTAAAACGGTTCTAAATTCAGAGCCTATGTTTTCAAGGCATCCTGGGGACCAAAATAAGTATATTTATACTGGTTCTATTGGGAAGGTGTTACCTGGTTTCCTTTGCTATGGAAAAGAGACACATGTAGGCGAACCTTTTGCAGGCTTAAATGGGAGTTATATGGCTGCATTATTAACAGCAGAATTAGAGTTGAATACGGACCTTTGTGATATTGTAGATGGTGAAGCGAGTCCTCCACCAACTAACTTGCTTCAAAGAGACTTAAAAGAGGACTATTCTGTACAAATTCCGCATCGTGCAGTCACACTATTTAATTTGTTTTTACTAGAAAAATCGATGACAGATGTCGTTTCGTTGCTGCGTCAAAAAGTAACGAAAGTAGCAGAGAAAATCGAAGAGTCTTACGAGAAGCAAGCGTATCGTTTTTCTAAATATAATCCGTTCATACCTCCTAATCTTAAAGTAAATGTATTAACGTATGAAGAGCTTATCGCGTATGCAATTGAACAACATGGAAAAGAGACAATAAATGATATTCAATCTAATATTATAAAAAATAGAGAAGATAAAGATGATCGTGCAGTAACAATCGATTTAGTTGATAAATTAGCTATATTATGTAAAGAAAAAGCGCCGATGATTGTACTTTTTTTCGCTCCGCCGTACTATCCAGCTGTGAGTTCACGCAACAATCCTTTCATTAAAGAGGTAGTTGTAGAAATGGAAAAGTATGCCCAATACAATCATAGCATTACATTTGAAAATCAAAATTATTTTGGAGGAATTTCAGATTTAAGCTATGTGGGCTTACAGAACCCATTGGATTCAATGAGTTCTCTTGTAGACAATATGCCATTATGGGATAAAGGCTATTCAATTCCACTTCAGGAATTAGAAGAGTTTGACGTTCCGGTATTAAATATGGGGCCGGTAGGAAAAGATGCACATCAATGGACAGAGCGTCTAGACGTAAATTACGCATTTGAAACGCTATTCGATATGTTACCGATATGTATTGAAAAATTACTTGTATCTAATAAAATTACACAGTCATAGTTAGGTGTGTATAAAAGTGAATGAATGGAAAACATAACATTCTTAGAGAAGGTATAGAAATAGAAGCCAAAAAGAGGATTTGAATATAATTATTTTAATATAATAAAAACAAAACGGGCAAACTCAATCATTTATGAATTTGTCCGTTTATCTTTTGGCGAAAATAGGGGTATGTAAACTACATGTGTATATAGTCAAAAACAGTTTGTAATTAGTGTTTACTTTTTAGTTTGATTAGATAATTCAATAGACTTTTGCGTGCAACGTTGCATAGCTGAAATGATGGCTGTTCGTAAGCCTTTTTCTTCTAATGTTGCTACAGCCTCTATTGTCGTTCCGCCTGGGGAACAAACCATATCTTTCAATGCACCTGGATGTATTCCTGTTTCCAATACCATTTTTGCAGAACCTAACACAGCTTGAGCTGCGAATTTATATGCTTGATTTCTTGGCATACCATCTAGTACAGCAGCATCTGCCATCGCTTCTATAATCATATATACGTATGCTGGCGAAGAACCACTTACAGATGTTACAACATCCATTAATTTTTCGCTTACGATCTCTGTTTGACCAAAACTATTGAAAATGTTTAGTACATCTTCTAAATCTTTTTCTGTAACCATTTCGTTAGGGCATAAAGCAGACATTCCTTCTCCAACAAGAGCAGGAGTATTAGGCATTACTCTCACAACCTTTAATTTTTTATCAAAGGCATCTTCAGTACTATTAATGCTTTTCCCTGCAGCGATTGTTACGATGATAACGTCGTTTTTAATCACTTCTTTTATTTCATTAATTACGGAGGAGTATAAGTCTGGTTTTATTGATAAAATTAAAATATCAGCCTTTTTAGCTACTTCATTGTTGTCAGTAGTTGTAGTTATCCCGTATTTTTCACTAGCATTTTTTAAATTCATAGTGTTCAAATCTGAACACATGATTTTATTTGAAGATACTATATTATTGTTTATCATACCGCCAATTATAGCCATCCCCATATTTCCGCATCCGATGAATCCAATTTGTTTGTTCATAATAACTCGATCTTGCTCCTTTTATAATAAATTATATCGGTTTGATATTATTATCTTAGAATAAGAATAACATCCCTGTGCAATATAAAGAAACATTCTAAGAGAATATATTCCTTTTTGCAACACTAAAAGATAAAAATTAACTATATTCGACATTATGTAAATATATACACTATAATTTAAGGTTTTATGCTTATGAATATGAGTTAAACTTATATCAATTTTTATTTTCATTCAGTAGGGCGATAATTTCATACCAGTAACTTGCGGCTCTATTTATTTTTAAAAATACCTCTTGACACCGAATCGAACTATATCGCATAATATAAAAAAATCAGATTGAAAATCGTTGAAGGGAATTAGTACATATGTCTTCTTACGAAAGAGAGTGGAATTCACCGGCTGAAAGATTCCTCGTATAGAATGTATCGAACCTATCCCTGAGTCTTAAATGAAAGTTTAGGCGTTCGCCTGCGTTATAGGCGTCAAGTGGATATCTATGTATATCAATCAAGGTGGTACCGCGGAACAATGACCGTTTCGTCCTTATTATTTTATTAAGGGCGAAGCGGTCATTTTTATTTTGCTCTTTCATACTACAGGGCAGCATGGATGAGAATAAATATAGCTGCAAACTGAATGAATAGAAGTGTAATGTATAAAAACTTTGATTTTAGACTTGGGGGTTACAAAAGTGAAAAAACAACGAATTGTTGTAAAGATAGGGAGTAGTTCCTTGGCAGATAGTCATGGAGGCATTTCTAAAGAACAACTTTCAGATCACGTTGCCGCATTGGCACGACTGAAACAGGAAGGGCATGAAGTTTTGTTAATTACATCTGGAGCCGTCGCAGCAGGTTTTTCTGCTCTTGGGTATCCTAGCAGACCAGTGACAACTAAAGGGAAACAGGCTGCAGCAGCTGTCGGACAAAGTTTATTAATGCAGGCGTACACAGAGGAGTTCCGTAAATATGATATTGTTACTGCACAACTTTTATTAACGAGAAGTGATTTTTCTAGAAAAGAACAATACAGTAACGCGTACGCTACTTTAGGAGAGCTACTAAACCGTTCCGCTCTTCCTATCATCAATGAAAATGATTCCATTTCTTTAGAGGAGCTGACGTTCGGTGATAATGATATGCTGTCAGCTTTAGTAAGCGGACTTGTGTCGGCAGATATGCTTATGATTTTTACGGATGTGAACGGTTTATATGACAAAAATCCTCAAAAAAATACGGATGCGAAAAAATATTATTTTCTTCCTGAAGTTACGGAAGAAATCGCTTCTCTTGCTGGAGATGCTGGTTCAAAACTTGGAACTGGCGGTATGAAATCAAAAATCGATGCTGCAAAGACGGCACTATCTCTTGGAGTGAGTGTATTTATCGGAACAGGACGTGGACAGGAAAAGTTTTTAGATGTTTTGAAGGGCAAAGGTGATGGAACGTATATCGGTAATGCTCCTCAAAAAGTAATTAAAATGAACAAGCAATGGATCGCCTTGCATTCGCTTGTTAGCGGTCAAATTGAAGTAGATGCCGGGGCAGCTACTGCTATCATTCAACATGGAAAGAGCCTTCTTCCTGCTGGTGTTACAAATGTGTCAGGATTTTTCCAAGTGGGTGAAGTCGTGGAAGTAATTACGCAACAAGGGCGCGTAATAGGAAAAGGACAATGCACATATAGCGCGGAGGAACTAAGGAATTTAAAAGGTATGCAAAGCCAAGATATTCAAGCAAGAGGCGAAAGGCATAATTATGAAGTCATCCATAGAGATCATTGGGTTTCATTTTAAGAAAAGAGAGCACGCAAATTTGAATGGGCAGGTAAGTTTTAGATACTCGTGTTAAATGGTTCTCAAATAATATACTGATTAACCTTTAAAAAGGAGGAAATAAAAATGAATGAAGTGTTGGCAAAGGGGAAAAAAGCGAAAGAGGTTGCTAGAGAACTTGTGCTTACATCTACAAATCAAAAAAATGAAGCACTTACCGCAATTGCTGATCAGTTGATAGTAGAAACAGCTTATATTGTAGAGGAAAACAAACGGGATATTGAAGAAGGTAAGGCAAAAGGATTTTCTGAGTCACTCCTTGATCGTCTTATGCTGAATGAACAACGTATCATTGATATGACTGAGGGAATTAAGCAGCTAATTGATTTACGTGATCCTGTTGGGGAATGTGTAAGTGCATGGGAAAGACCAAATGGACTATCTATTCAGGAGATGCGAGTACCACTTGGTGTTGTCGGGATGATTTACGAGGCAAGGCCGAATGTGACAGTAGATGCTGCTACAATTTGTTTGAAAACAGGAAATGCAGTCATATTGCGTGGTAGTTCTTCCGCTATCCATTCTAATAAAGCGATAGTTGCTGTAATTCACCGAGCGCTCAAACAAACGAGCTTGCCTCAAGAAAGTGTACAGCTCATAGAAGATACGACGCGGGATAGCGCGAAGCAGTTATTTACATTAAATGACTACTTGGATGTTCTTATCCCAAGAGGTGGCAAGCAATTAATCGATACTGTAGTAAGAGAAGCGTCTGTTCCAGTACTTGAAACAGGTGCGGGAAATTGTCATATTTTCATTGATGAAACAGCGGATAAACAAATGGCATTTAATATTATTATAAATGCAAAAACGCAGCGTCCATCTGTATGTAATGCAATTGAAACGATTATACTTCATGAAAAGTGGGCGCAGCAATTTGGTAGCGAACTGTTTTCTTTATTGAAGGAAAGAGGCGTGGAGCTACGTGGTGAGAAGAAAGCATTGGCAATTGATTCTTCTATTGCATTAGCTTCAGAAGAGGATTGGGAAACTGAGTTTTTATCTCTCACGCTAGCAGTTAAAGTCGTTTCTACAGTAGAAGAAGCGATTCATCACATAAATACGTATGGATCCATGCATTCCGAAGCGATTATTACAGAGAACGAGGAAAACGTCAGCAAGTTTTTCACATCCGTTGATGCCGCAGCACTTTATCATAATGCATCGACTCGTTTTACGGATGGATCTGAATTCGGATTTGGCGCAGAAATTGGCATCAGTACGCAAAAGCTACACGTAAGGGGACCAATGGGACTTCCTGCATTAACTTCTACAAAATATGTGATTCGTGGGAATGGACAGATTCGGGGATAAAAATTATAAAGGAAAAAGTGAAATAATAACGAAAGACACCCAATTTCATTTAGGTGTCTTTCGTTATTATAAGTATTGATTTACCACACAAAAAGCCCCACGAGCATAGCGCTTAACAAGGAAACAGCCATTCCGCTAACAAGAAGCTTCCAAACATTTTTACCGATTATTGATGATTTTTCTCCGCCAAATAATGAATTGTAAGTTCCGTATATCATACCTACTGTACTAAAGTTAGCAAAAGAGGCTAGAAATGTAGTTGCAACAGCAATCGTATGCGGTTGTAAAGACTTTAAGTTTGATTTTAAATCCATCATGGCAACAAATTCATTCGTTGTGATTTTGATTCCCATTAATTCAGCTACATACATAGCATCTTTACCTGTTAAACCGAGTAAAAAAGCAAAGGGGCTAAAGATAATGGAGAAGATTTTTTGAATTGTTAAACTTGCTACAAAAAAGCTTAAAATACCATTTAAACATGCTGTTAAAGCTACATATCCAATTACCATAGCTAAAATAACGATTACCATATTCATTCCGACTAACATACTGTTTGAAATAGTAGAAAAGAAATCTTTTTTTTCATTTTTTGAAGGTTTATAAACAACATCTTCTTCTTTCGTAACTTCAATAGGATTTAAAACATTAGCTAAAATTAATGCGTTAATACAGTTTAAAGGAATAGCGCTGAAAATATATGTTGCTGGAACCATTGATAGATAAGCACCAAGAATGGATCCGCTGACACTACTCATACTCATAATTCCAAAAGTCAACAAACGATTTTCTTTTAAAACAGATAATTGATCACGAACAACCGCAAGTGCTTCCGTATTTCCTAAAAACATCATTTGAATGGAAAAGAAACTTTCTAACTTTGGTAAACGAGAAATCTTAGAAATAAGTGCACCAACTTTATCAATGATCCAAGTTAAGACTCCAAAGTAGGAAAGGATATCAAAAAAAGTGATAACAAAAATGATAGGAAGTAAGGCGCTAAAGAAGAAATCAACTGTTTGATTTTCCATAGCTGAAGGAAATGCAAAACGAATACCTTCATTCGCGCACGATAGTAGCCAACTGAAAAATGACGCAATTTTATTAATAATAATACTGCCCAATTTGGTGCCTAACATAAACCACGTAATAAAAAGCTCCAATATGATTAGAATAACGATTGGTCTCCATTTTATTTTTCTTTTATTAGGCGAACAAAGGAAGACGATTAATATTACAACAAAAATCCCTAACATATTTAATATGAAATGCATGTCAACAACTCCTTGAGGCTTATTATTTGTATATAAAAAAGCCTCTATTCTTCCAAATTTGGATTATAATCAGGAGTTATGAAGAATGTGAATTATGTTTAGCATTCATCTATTTCAATTAATGTACTAACAATTAATGTTTTCGCTTTATAAAGTATATGTATTAGGAATGTAAAGCAACAAATTAAATCTATTGACGGAACGGAGGATAACTAATAACTGCATCCATTTTTAAATTGTTTAGGCGAAATACCAGTATGTTTTTTAAATACCTTTGTAAAATGACTTTGGTCGTGAAAATTTAGTACTGTAGAAATTTCGGATATAGAATGTCTCGTATATGTCATTAACTTTTTTGACTCATCGACTTTCGCACGCTGAATATATTCATTTAAAGAAATTCCAACTTCTTTTTTGAAAAGGGAAGATAAATAACTAGGGTTTAATGTGACTATTTCTGCAAGGATATTTAGTGTAATATCACCATAAAGATGAGTGAATATATAATTCTGACATACGTTTATATGTTTTGAATGTTGCTGCACTGTACTATTTTTGACACGTTCTGCAAACTCAAGTAACGCATTCTCTAAAAAAGGGGGAATTGCTTCATTTTTATGTATTTCTTCGAGTTTTTGTATAAATAAATCACTAATAGTATATGCGATTTCAGGGAAAACTCCACCTTCAATAGCAGATCTAGTTGCAAGTGTAATAGCTGCAATGGCAGAATTCTTTTGGCTTCGCAGGTGACTTGTCTTTGATAACACCCCAAGTTCTCCTGATTCAGGTAATCTCCTTAGATTTTTAATTAACTCCTCCTTTTTCCCTTGCTTAATACATTCAAATATTTTCCTCTCGGCTAGTGGATCGATATGAGTTAATGTACTTTGTCGTTGCTCTGATATATGTACATCAGGCTGTTCAATTTCGAATTCCGCCTTTTTTATTAGCATGTTTTTTTGCAGTATATCAGCTATGTCCAACTGTTTCTGATATAGCATGTAATAAAGCACTAAACTTACATTTAAAAAACTCATATTATTTAATACGGGTAGAGAACGATAATATCGAATCATTTCTTCTTTGTTTATTTTTAGTTGAAGATCATTAACAATGCCATTAATTGATGTTTCTGATAGCCTGGAATAAAGGACTGGTCCAACAATTATATTCCCACTAATTTGGTCGTTCAAACGCAGATGAATTGCGAAAAAGTTTTCGAGAAAGGCGGTCTCTACTAGTGACGGAAAAGTATAGGAAGGCTGTTCCTTATATAGTTCATTCAGTATTGCCTCTTTGGAAGAATACATAGGGTTATGCAGAATATTGGACGAGATTTCAAATACTAAATCTCCTTTGTTAGTAAGGAAATAGATAGGTGTTTTATGTAGATCAAAGACTAGCTTACAAATATAATATAGATCTTCTCGTTTGGAGCAATTCATTATTTTAACCTCTATTCTTTAAAAAACAGCTAAAATTTTTACAAGTAGTCTAAAAAATATACCATAATATCTGAAAGATAATAACTATAATATCATTAAGAAAGCGTTTACTTATATGTTTTTTAGGAGGGCTATCATGAAAAGAGATATTAAGAAAATCATTTCTGAAATGACGCTAGAAGAAAAGGCAAGTCTATGTTCTGGATTAGACTTTTGGAATACAAAAGGGATTGAACGATTAGGGATTCCATCAATTATGGTAACTGATGGACCACATGGTCTAAGAAAACAGGCAGAGGGAGCAGATCACTTAGGGATTTATAACAGTATTCCATCGACTTGTTTCCCTTCAGCAGTAGGGCTAGCAAGTACATGGAATAAAGACTTAATACATGAAGTAGGAGTTGCATTAGGAGAAGAATGTCAGGCTGAACATGTAGGTGTTCTCCTTGGACCAGGTGCAAATATTAAACGTTCACCGCTATGCGGAAGAAATTTTGAATATTTTTCAGAGGACCCGTATTTATCATCGCAAATGGCTATAAATCATGTTAAAGGCGTCCAAAGTCAAGGCATTGGAACGTCATTAAAGCATTTCGCAGCTAATAATCAAGAGCATCGCAGAATGTCTGTAGATGCAATTGTTGATGAAAGAACTTTACGTGAAATTTACCTTGCAAGCTTTGAAGATGTTATTAAGGAAGCACAGCCTTGGACAGTAATGAGTGCTTACAATAAAGTAAATGGTGAATACGCTTCGGAAAATAACTATTTGTTACATGATATTTTAAAAGATGAATGGGGATTTGAAGGCTTTGTCGTATCTGATTGGGGCGCAGTAAATGAACGTGTTGCAAGTTTAGCGAACGGTTTAGAGTTAGAAATGCCTTCAAGCTTTGGAATTGGTGAGAAGAAAATTATTGATGCAATTCATTGTGGTGAGCTAAGTGTAGAAAAGCTTGATCAAGCAGTTGAGCGTCTTCTTTACATTATTTTTAAAGCTTATGATAATCAATTAGAAAACGCTACGTATAGTAAGGACATGCATCATCAGCTTGCAAGGGAAGTTGCAAGTGAAAGTATGGTTATGTTACAAAATGAAGATTCCATTCTTCCGCTAAAAAAAGAGGGGACGGTAGCGGTAATTGGAGAATTTGCAAAGCAACCACGTTATCAAGGCGGCGGAAGCTCTCATATTAATCCAACAAAGCTTGCAAGTATTTTTGAAGAACTTGAAATGGTATCAGGTGAAAAAACGAACATTTTATTTGCACAAGGCTATGATCTTGCAAGCGATGACGTAGATGAAAACTTGATTAATGAAGCAAAAAAAATAGCTGAGAGCGCAGATACAGCTGTCCTTTTCGTTGGGCTTCCAGATCGTTATGAATCAGAAGGCTTTGATCGAAAACATTTACAAATGCCAGAAAATCACGTGCAATTAATTGAGGCTATTGCTGAAGTTCAAAGTAATATCGTTGTAGTTTTAAGTAATGGTGCGCCAATTGAAATGCCATGGATAGGTAAAGTAAAAGGAATACTTGAAGGCTATTTAGGTGGCCAAGCATTAGGCGGAGCAATTGCTGATTTATTATTTGGTGATGCGAATCCAAGTGGGAAGCTAGCAGAAACATTCCCGGAAGTTTTAAGCGATAATCCTTCTTACTTAAACTTCCCGGGTGAAGGTGATAAAGTAGAATATAAGGAAGGTGTGTTCGTTGGATACCGTTATTATGATGCAAAAAATATTGAACCATTGTTCCCATTTGGCTTTGGGTTAAGTTATACAAACTTTGAGTATAGTAAACTTTCAATAAGTAAAAACGAGATAAAGGATACGGATACTGTTTCTGTTCTTGTAAACGTGAAAAATGCTGGTAGTATAGCTGGGAAAGAAATTGTTCAGCTGTATATAAAAGATGTTGAAAGTAGTATGATTCGTCCTGAAAAAGAATTAAAAGGATTTGAAAAAGTAGAGTTGCAACCGGGAGAAGAAAAAACGGTTAGTTTTACTTTAAATAACAGGTCATTTGCTTATTATAATGTTGAATTGAAGGACTGGCATGTTGAAACAGGTGAATTCGAAATTTTAGTAGGAAAGTCTTCAAGAGAGATTGTTTTACAAGATAACATATTCGTTCAATCAACGACTATAATTAAAAAAACAGTGCATCGGAATACGTTACTAGGGGACATATTTGCGGACCGAATGTTAGCACCAATTGCAAAAGAGCTTATGGAAAAAGCATTAAAAGACAGCCCGTTTGCAAGTATGGCTGAAGGGGATAGTGATGCCTCTGAAATGATGGATGCTATGCTAAATTACATGCCGTTACGAGCGTTAGTAAACTTTAGTGCAGGCGCATTTACAGAAGAAATGTTAAGTGAAATAATTGAGCTATTGAACGATGCGCAAATGAATCAATAAGCGGCGCATGTGAAGAAGTTAGATGGGGGATTACGGTCTGGAAATACCCGATTGGTTTGGGCTAATATTTTATACTATTAATAAACATAGATTTACAAAAAAGCAAATGAGAGCTAGCATCTCATTTGCTTTTTTTGAATTTATTCAGCTAATGTAAAATCAAATAATTGTCCATTATCTACAGCAGGCCCATTTAGTTCTTTGTAATGTGGGACATTGATATAAAAAGGTCCTTCGGTAGATTCCCACTTATTATCTGTAGCAATAAAAGTAATTTTATAAAATCTAACGTTTTCACTTCTTTCGGTTCGTATCTAGACTACCTCTGTTACGATGCTATTTTTCTTATTACTTTATCTTGGGTAATAGTAGTAATTACGGGAGAGAAATTGATGTAACAGTTAACTGCGTTCAATTGTTTGGTGGCATGTTAAACTTAAGCAATTTTAATCATTATTTATAAATAAGAACGATGAGTTGGCCATGAACCTTGGAGTTTCCGAAGTTGTATAATTTGTCCTGTATGATAAGCATCGTGCAAAAGGATATTCATATATTGTTGCCAAACAGGTAGAGAAGGAATCGGTTGATCCAGTTCTGCTTCTTGAAGAGATGTTAATGAAGATTGTAAGGCATCATGTACTTGAAGCGTTCGCTTTACTGTTTGTTGCCAAGTATACTTTTTTAATTCTTTTTTAATAAACATCTTTTGTACTCTTAACTTTAGTAATTGCAAAAATAAACATACGCCTTCTACATTATTTTTCTCCATGTAATACATTCTCCTTTCTCTTCAATATGCCTGCCCTATAGTAGAACAAGAATATGAACTGCAACGTATAAAAGAGCTAAAAAAAGGAACCTCCATTATTAATAAGGTATTTAACAATCGGCGTTTTAATGGAGTAAGGATTAAAAAGATTATCATAGTCTTTAGTTTTCGGTAATTGTAATATAATTCTAAAAATATAGAAGGTATTATTCGATAATTGTAGAATTAAATATATAGCAAATAAGGAGGGGATCAAATGGAAGTCTTTCATGTAACGAGTAGAAAGAGGGAAACGTACCATATTCAAATGAAGTATTCGATACTTTTCGAATGTGCACTTGGCATTGCGGCAATTACTCATAAAAGGTTAATAGACACACTTGAAAAATCCAAAAGCGAATGGGAAAAAATTAGACAATCATTAACAGAAGAAATGAGGGAGCACTTACAGTTTGTAGAAGAGCATAATACGTGGAAAGCGCTGCTTCAGTTGTTGTATGAAGGAGATTTTCAAAATCTATCACAGTTTATTGCGAATATCGATTCGCTTTCAGAAGAAGATTTAAAGTATATATGTTTACCCTTTATAGGAGAGAAGTATGAAGAAAAAAGACGTTTAGCAGGAAATGGAGACGTAACTGCAATACAAAAATTAAAGGAACTGACAAAGGATCATCAGTTTTTCTCTACGTATATTAGCTTTATATGTAATAGTGATATACAAGAACTAAAGGACCATTTTATCGCTGTTATGACAGGATGGTATGAGAGTGTTATTAAAAAAGAGGAAGAGCAATTACTTTCTATATTAGAGCGAGACTATGAAGCAAAGAATGAAATGAATAAAAAGATGAAACCGGAAGAGTTTGTCGAGTGGGCGACTGGTGGCGTTAACTATATGCCAGAGCCAAGTGTTCATTACGTACTTCTTATCCCGCAACTGACGTACAGGCCGTGGAATATAGAAGCTGATATTGAAGATACGAAAGTGTTTCATTATCCTGTCGCAAATGAAAGTATACATCCAGAAGATCCGTATGAGCCGAATTATTTTTTAGTTCAAAAACATAAAGCACTTGGGGATGAAGCGAGATTACGAATTGTAAAAATGTTGTTTGAAAAAGAACGTACATTGCAGGAAATTACGGAAAGACTGCAACTTGGTAAATCGACAGTGCATCATCATTTAAAATTATTACGTTCGGCTAAGTTAGTTGATATACATGACGGAAAATATGTATTGAGAAAAAAAGCAGTGCAGTCGTTAGCGAAAGAATTAGATGTATTTTTAAATAGATAATATACAACGAGAATGTACATAAAGGGAGGAATTAAATAGAAAAGTTGGTGAGCTATAGTGAAGAGTGTATTGAAAAATCGTTCATTCTTTTTTATGTGGATTGGTAGCGCAATTTCGGAATTAGGCGGAGCTTTCGGGACGTTGTGTAATTCAATTCTTGTTTATGAGTTAACGGGATCAAAAACAGCATTAAGTAGTATGTGGTTATTATATTTTATCCCATCTCTCATACTGCAACTAATAAGCGGACCATTTATTGATAAATGGAGCCGAAAGTGGATTATGATTTTTTCGCAATGGATGCGGGCATCTGTTTTCTTACTACCTTTAGTCATGGTAGTTACTAGTAATATAGAAGTTTGGCACGTGTATGTCGTTCAAATTATAATTGGGCTCATTACACCGCTTTATACACCTGCAAGTCAAGCAATTACACCGAGCATTGTAAGTAAAGAACAACTTCAAGATGCAAATGCGTATATTGATGGAATGACTCGTCTTATGATGTTTCTTGCGCCACTATTAGGTGGTATCGTTATTACATTCATTGGAATCAAATTAACAATGTTGTTTGTTTGTGTTTGTCTATTCATTAGTGGGGGATTGTTACTTTTCATAAAAGAAAAAAGAGTAAAACAAGAATTGAGAAAAACGTGGCTAGAACAGTTTCTTCACGGTTTTACATATTTTTTCACAAAACCAATTATCGTTTGGCTCGGTGTATTTCTTACTTTCGTACAGTTTGGAGTAGGGGTAACGATGGTTACAAATCTTCCTTATATAAAAGACGAGTTGTCCGCAGGATATGCGGAGTTTGGTTATTTTATGGCTGGTTTCCCGCTTGGCTATGTAGTTGGATCTATACTAGTCGGAAAAGTAACATATAAAAGCCGGCGTATACTTATGCTTGGTGGATTGTTTATAGGAGGGCTCACATACATTTCGCTAGGGTTCAATCATAGTATAATAATTGCGGTAATAACTGAAGTGATTGCAGGTGTTTGCATCGCATTTTTCAATGTTCATAACACGACAATCTGCCAACAAACTGTCCCGAACAATATGATAGGAAAAGTATTTTCAGTTCGACTATTTTTCATACGATCCGCTATGCCGTTAGGTGTGTTAGTAGGAGGCATACTAAGTGAAATGTGGGGAGTTAGAGCACTATACTTTATCATCGGTGCGATTATATGTTTCACTTCTTTAATAGGAATATTACTCCCATATTTTAAATTTTTAGATGAGGCAGTTGAAGAGAAAACAGCATAATTCAAAAGATTTAAAACTTTATAATTGAAAATAATTATCATAATCAACTATAATAGAAGAATACTAGTATTCGAATTACAAAGAGGGAGTGGGATATATGTTTATCGAAACGAAAACATTTACTGTAAAAGAAGGTACATCAAATATAGTTGTAGAACGTTTCACTGGAGAAGGTATAATTGAAAAATTTGAAGGCTTCATTGACTTAAGTGTTCTTGTGAAAAAAGTAAGACGCGGCGATGAAGAAGTTGTCGTTATGATTCGCTGGGAATCTGAAGAGGCATGGAAAAACTGGGAAACGAGTGAAGAACATTTAGCTGGACATAGAGCGGGCCGTGGTAAACCAAAACCAGATCATATCATTAACGTTGAACACGGTGTTTATTATGTGAAATCATCGAAAGCGGCTTATCAGCAGTCGTAAAATATAAGCAGAGGATACATGTTGTAGAAATTAACATGTATCCTCTTTTTTAGTACTGGAGGGATGTAAGTGATAGAAAACCTTTCATTTATTACATATGAAAAACATAAAGAAATAGTGGAAATAATTTTAAACGAATGTTTATCTATAGAAAAAGTAACCGGATTTATGCTCATCGGTTCTGTCGCAAGAGGTGATGCATATCCTGATTCGGATTTAGACTTATATATTCTTTTAGAAGACGGACAAAAGAAGCGATTTTATTCTGAAATGAGAGAAGATATTTTAGTTGAATATAAGTATGCTGATTTTAATCAAATACAAGTAAACTTTAAAAATAATCAGATGGAACTATATTCATTTTTAGAAGGGAAAATTTTGTTTGATAAAAGCGGTGAATTGAAAGAATTAAAGGCAATAGCAAAACAAAAATTTGAAAACTATCGAGTTGCTAGTGATAAAGTAAAGGGCATTTCTCATTGGTTACATAGTTCGCTAATTAAAATTAAGACTGCTCTGAAAGCAAAAGATGAGTTAAAAGCATCATATATAGTTCAAACATCAACTTGGACATTGTTAGAGGGAATATGGGCTATTAATAACAAGCCAGTACCTTCAGCTGGATCTGTTTTGAAGTATATTGAAACATTATCCAAAGTACCAACTCACTTTGAAGATTTTATAAATAAACTGTTTTTAGGTGACACGACAGAGCGAATCTCTTCAGCAGTTTTCTTGATTGAGTGGATTTTAATTCATTTGGAGAATAAACAATTGAATACGATTGTTAAATTTTATTGGTAAATAGATATTCCGTTTCGAATCGTTCGTATAATTTCATTCACTGTATCTTAAAAGTTGCATTGAAAAAACGTTCTAGACGATAGAAAAAAGTATTAAACTATTAAAAAATGAACACTTGAATACAACCTTAAACATTCGGGTGTTATTAATATGGGTCAATATACTTCTGTATAGCCCCTGTTTAAAAGGAGATGTGTGAATGAAGTTGAATCATTTGAATTTATGTGTTGATGATTTATTAGAAGCGAGACATTTCTTTGAAACTTTTTTTGATTTTCAATTTTTGGAGCAAAAAGGAAAGGCACTTGTAGTGATGAGCGATGAGAGTGGATTTATACTTGTATTAAGTGATCCAAAAGCATTCAAGGGGAATAAGGACGTTACGTATCCAGAAGCTTTTCATATTGGTTTTTTAGTGGAAACTACAAATGAAGTTGATAAATCATATAATCGTTTAGTAGCTGGGGGCATTGAAATAGACAAGGCACCTTATGTGATGAGAGGTAGTAGTTATGGTTTTTATTTTACAATGTTTAATGGATTGTTAATTGAAGTATCGTGCCTTGACTATAAAGATGGTAAGAAAGTTCGATAGCAATAAGAGAAATTGTTTTGAAGATGTGAATATAGCCCCTTATCCAGTTTGGAAAGGGGCTTGAGCATTTTATTTGTATGATAAGTGAACATCAAAATGTTTATAAATTTATAAACTAGAGGATATTCCTCTTAAACTAAATATTATAGATTTGAAATAAAGTTTCATAACAAAGTCTATTTTACAAAGGAATTGCTTATGCATAAAATACCAATAATGTATACTGATACAAGAAAATTTAGAGAATTAAGCAGGTTTCCCATATGGTGCAGTACGAAACTATTATAAGTAGTACAGTGAAATAAATAGGAGGTTTTCATTATGACAGCTTCATTTAAAGCTATGTCGTTCCAGTTGAAAACGGAACGACTTGACCTGAATATGTGGGAGGAATCCGATGCAGTCTGGCTTAGAGAACTAATTGGTGAACGTGGAGTGGAAATGCCAACCGTTGAATCTGTTCGTAACGATCTTATTGAGAAGCGCAAGAAAGCAACCGAAAATGGCATATCCCTTCTCACGATTCGTAGACGAGACGAAGGCGATTTCATCGGATACTGTGGCTTAATTATCGGTCGTTCCACGCTTGAAGAGCCGGAGATTGCATATGAGTTGTTCCGCAGTGCTCATCGCATGGGTTATGCGACAGAGGCGGCATCAGCAGTACTGGAGGCTGCGATTGCTACGGGTCGCAAAAGACTTTGGTCAACTGTAGGTGCTTGGAATACGGCGTCCTTCCGGGTATTAGAAAAGATAGGATTTAAGCGGCATCACAGTACGTTTGGTGAACGAGGTGAGATTGTTTGGAACGTACGCGATCTGTAGAAATCGGATTAGATTCGGAACAATTAAAAATGTAAAAGAAAGCCCATATGTTAGATATGGGCTTTTCCTTATAGTAAATATTGATTTTGTATATATTTAAGTGTAATAGTCTATCTATTATCTTAGTTTTTTACATCACCATATAATTCCAGCGCCTCTTTCACATTCAATCCGTTCTTCACAATACCATGTATTGCTTGAATCATTGCAGCTGGATGTTCAGATTGCCATATGTTTCGGCCCATATCTACGCCAATTGCACCTTCTTGCAGTGCATTGTACGTAATGTTTAATGCGTCTTCGATTGAATCTAGTTTCGGTCCACCGGCGATGACGACTGGGGCAGGGCATGTGCTCGTTATTTTTTCGAATCCTTCGCAGTAGTACGTTTTAATAATGTCAGCACCCATTTCAACACATACGCGGGAAGCGAGTGCGAGGAAGCGTGCCTCTCGTTTTTGTAGTTCTTTTGCGACCGCGGTAATGCCGAGAACTGGTAATCCGTAATCATGAGCTTCTGAAACTACGTTTGCGAGATTTGAAACCGTTTGTGTTTCATAGTCTGATCCAACAAAGACAGAAACGCCGACGCCAATTGCGTTTTGTTTTACTGCTTCTTTCACAGGTGTAACAATAGTTTCGTTCGCTAAATCTTTACCGACGACAGTAGCTCCGCCAGATACACGCATAACCATCGGTGTGCTGCAGTTTTCAGGAATACAAGAGCTAAGTACACCTCGCGTTAAAAAAAGGGAATCTGTATAAGGAAGTAAGTTTTTAACTGTTTCTAATGGTTGTTCTAGTCCGTGAATCGGTCCTAAAAAATAGCCATGGTCGATCGCTAACATAACCGCTCTTCCATCAGGTAAAATTGTATTTAATCGATTTTTAAATCCCCAAGTCATTCGAAATCACTCCTTCGTTAATGTTGGATTTTCCGTTTGTACAGTATCTTTATTTGGTAAATGTGGTGACTTTATAAAAACAGCTTTAAAAGGTTTGTCAGAATGGTTAATAAGATAATGAGATTCATGAGGACGAACTTGTAAGACATCACCTTGTTTAATTGGAACTCTTTCATTATTTACATAGAAGTCTATTTCTCCTTCTAATGCATAAAAGACTTCCTCGCATGTTGTATGGTAATGATTTTGAAACTCTTGCCCAGGCTGAATGACAACAAGGCCAAGATCAATATTTGGACCTTGTATTAAATATTTCGGCCCGTTATCACCGAAGCGATAGGAGAAATCATTTTCATTCGCTTTTCGCATACATTTCACTCCTTTATGTAATGTGTTACAGTGCACCTGGTGCGATCCACATATGTGATGTAAGTCCTATATCAGCTAAAGTGAGCTGACTGTCATACACAGTTTTCCAAGTTTCATAGAACGCCTTATACAGTTCGTGATTTTCAGTAACTGGTTCGAATGTATTTTCCCACTGTACAAACTGTTCGGCAGTCTCTCCTATAGATGAATATATGCCAACACCAACACCAGCAGCAATCGCAGTTCCTAAAGCAGCTGCTTCTTTCACAACAGGTACTTTAACAGGAATTCCGAGTACGTCTGAAAGAATTTGTGGCCAAAGTTTTCCTTTAGCGGCGCCGCCAGCAAAAATAACTTCAGAAGGGAACGTACCAGTTAGATTTTCTATTAATTTTAAGTTACCAAGTGTAACGAAGGCGGCATTTTCTTCGATAGCGCGGAACATTTCTTTTTTTCCACATTTGTCAGCATCTAAGCTTAAATTTAAAAAAGAAGGTGCGGCATGACGCCAAGAAATGTAGTTCATGACGTTTGAAAAAGTAGGGATAATGCCATGTGAACCGACCGGTACGTCTTTCGCTTGTTCTTCTAACAATTCATAAGCATCTACACCGAGTTTTTCTGCAAGTTTCTTTTCTTCTTGGCAAAAGGCATCTCGAAACCAGCGCATAACGAGACCTGGGAAAAAGGCAATCGTTTCATATTGCCATAGGTTTGGAACGACGTGGCAATTTACGCGAATCGCAGCATGCGGATCTGTTATTGGTTTAGTAATATTCACTTCTTGTTGCCAAAAGCTGCCCCCGCATATTAATGTTTGATTAGGCTCCACGACTCCAGTTCCGAGTGATGCCATTTGAGCATCTCCGCCCCCGGCGATTACAGGAATTCCTTCGCGTAAACCAGTTAATGCTGCACACTCTTTTGTAACATTACCAATCACGGTGCCAGCTTCATTTACTTTTGGTGAAAACGGTAAAGTTATCCCGCACTCTTTAGCGACATCGTTATCCCAAGTTCTATTGTGTAAATCAAAAATTCCGGACGTACAACCGTTTGAAGGGTCGATTTGCAGTACGCCGCTTAATTTATATAAAATCCAATCATTTAACATCGTAAAAGAATGAATATTGCTATAGACTTCAGGTTCATGTTTTTTAATCCAAAGTAGGCGAGGTAAAGCCCCTAATGAAAAAGTTTGCCCAGATCTTGTATATAAATCTTCTTCAAGATGTGACCGAATTTCTTTTAGTTCACTAACTTCAGCGGATGCGCGCCCATCAACATTTGCACAAGCCCATATTTCTTGCCCATCTTTATCATATAAAACAAAACCTTCTCGCATACTAGTAGCGCTAATAGCTTGAATAGAAGAAGGAGAGACATTACTTTTTTGTAGAACTTCTTTCGTGCACTGTTGTACTAGCTCCCAGTTTTCAATTACATCAAAATTCATAGAGCCTGGGTAAAGAGGGTCGGTTTTATGAACCCATTCTTTTTGACTGACCGCAATTTGATTACCGAGTAAATCAAAAAGTACAGCTCGAATACTTCCCGTACCAGCATCAAAAGCTAATAAAGTAGACATTAACAATCACCATCCTTTCGTAATAAGGAGAGGGCTGTTTCCTCATCTGTAATTAATGTATGAATGAACTTTCCTTTTAAGGCACCATAAATTGCATCTATCTTTTCTGTACCTCCAGCAACACCAATGACATGTTTCATATTGCGAAGAATAGAGAGCGGCGTGCCAATAAGACGATTGTGATGCGGAAGCTCCAATAAATCGCCATTCGTATTATAAAACTGTCCTAAAATATCGCCAGTACCGTTTTGGCTACGAATATATGTCATTTCACGTAGTGTTAATTTTTCTTCTCTCACAATGGTAGCATCTTGAGATAACCCTCCAATACCGACAACTGCCGTTTGTGCAAGTGAAGCGACATGAAGCATATCTTTCACACTCGGTTCTGATAAAATACTTTTTGCCATTTCAGTAGTAGATGCAAGAAAAGGAGTGGGGATAATATGAAGATCACCTTGCATGTAATGTAAATAATTTTGTTTTCTTGGGAGATAGTGGTTGACTCCGCCTGTTAGCGTTACGATTGAAAGATTAATAGAACTTTCAAAATGAATGTTTTCTAGCATTTTGCTAATCGTTTCTCCCCAGCCAATACCGAGTAAATCGCCTTGCTGGAGCTGAGTCTCTAAATATTGTGCAGCAGCTTTTCCGAGAGAAGTGGCATAATTGTCTATTGGAGTAGGGATAATGAAAGCATCTTTTAGGTTGAATTTTTTCATTAGGTCACGCTCAATGCTCAAACAGTGTAAACCAGTCCCTTTTACGTGAAAAGTAACGATTCCTTCACTGCGCGCCTTATCTAATAACCGAACCACTTTATTTCTTGAAATGTGAAGAAGTGAAGCGATTTCTTGTTGTGTTAATTGATCTTTATAATAGTACCAAGCGACTTTTGTTAACAAATTTTCTTCAAAGTTCAGCTGTGGCATACTCTTCATCCCTTTCAACAATTGACCAATGCTTAAACATATGTGCCACATATGTTGTTTATTCCAGTTGAAACGATGAAACGTCTGGTGAAAAAAGTGTTCTAGATATGAAAAAAGGAATATACAATGCTACAAAACAAGTAGAACAAATAATCATTTTCTCAAAAAATGTTCTGCATAAAGTGAAACTGTAATTAGTGGGGGTTTTATTCATTCCACTGATTTTCAGCCCGCACCAATCGGGCATGAACGGGTAGTAAATAGCGGGATAAAGGCAGGTGACATCATGTGGAGAACATACCCTTATTAAAAGTAAAGAAAATGAGTAAGGCGTTTTCAAATCAACTTGTGCTAAAAGAAGTGAACTTACAAGTAGAGCGTGGAGATATATACGCTTTAGTTGGGGGAAATGGTGCTGGAAAATCAACATTAATGAAAATATTAACGGGGTTATATTCGTATGATAGTGGAGAAATGTATGTAAAAGGAAAGAGGCAACAATTTTCAAATCCGTCAGAAGCACATCGAGAACGTATGTATTTAATACCACAAGAACCACTCATTTTTCCGCATATGACTATTGAAGAAAATATATGTATTGGGCTAAACAGAAAGAAAAAGGAACTGAAAGTAAAGATTCAGCAATTAATGGACAGTTTAGGTTGGGATATTGCCCTTTATGAGCTAGGAGCATCGTTATCCATTGCGCAGCAACAATTAGTAGAAATCGTTAGGGGATTAATACGAGAAGCCGAGATTCTTATTTTAGATGAGCCAACATCGACATTAACAACTCACGAAATGAAGAGTCTTTTTGTGTTGATGAAAAGTTTACAAGAAAAAGGAATTGGGATGATATACATTACGCATCGTTTTCCAGAAATCTTTGAAATTGCTAATAAAGTAGCGATATTACGTGATGGAATGATTATAAGCCAAGGGGATGTATGTGACTATACTTATGACATGCTGATGGAGGGACTATTGCCAAAAGGATATAAACAGGAAGAAAAAAGAGAAGTAGTTCAAGAGATAGAAAGGACGAAAAAAATATTAGAAGTAACGAATGTAACTGGCCACGCATTTTCAAATATATCATTCGCTGTACACGCTGGAGAAATTGTAGGTATTGCTGGCATCGTTGGATCAGGTAGAACTGAATTAGCAGAAGCGATATTTGGATTGAAATCTATAAAAACAGGGTCTATTTTATTAGAAGGAAAATCTATTGATACATTTTCTTTGCATAAAAGGCTAGGCGAAGGAATCGTTTATGTGCCAGAGGATAGGGCGAGGAATGGGATTTTCTCAATCGCATCTGTTACAGAAAATATTACAGCAGCATGTTTACAGCAAAATAATCGTTTTTTTATTAGCCGAGAAAAAGAAAGCGCTTTAGTGAAGTCGTATATAGACCAGTTTCGAATTGTTGTGCCAAACATGAATGAAGAACTGGCATCTTTATCAGGAGGTAATCAGCAAAAAGTCGTGCTTGCGAAATATTTAGCATGTAACCCAAAAATTATTATTCTCGATGAACCGACGCGCGGAATTGATGCAAAAGCAAGACTTGAAGTGTATGAGGCGATAGAAAAAATGAAAGGGGAAGGACTCGCCATATTAATGATCTCTTCAGATATTGAGGAAATTGTCCAATTTTCTAACCGTGTATATGTAATGCGAAATGGTCAATTTGTTTCTCATTTAGAGAAAGAACAAATGAGTGTAGGTGAAGTTACACGTCTTGCATATGGGGGTGTAACGGAATGAAACGCATGTATAAAATGCACGAAACGTCTATCATACTGTTACTACTTATGTATATAGCCATTGTCGGAATGATAAATCCTAGTTTTGTTCAGTTTAACTCGTTATCTTTAATGATGAAATCAAGCGTTATTTTAGTCGTTCTAGCAATTGGCCAATCTTTCGTCTTATTTACGAAAAATATAGACGTATCAGTTGGCTCGATTATGGGATTAAGCGCAGCGGTTTGCGGAATGTTGTTAACGAACGGGTATAGTGCATTCTTTTCAATTGTTGCTACTATGATACTTGGCACTATTATCGGTTTCTTAAACGGGATTGGCGTTGCGAAGTTTCGGGTACCAGCCATTATTATGACATTAGGCATGCTAGGAATTATTAGAGGTGCAATGTTAATCTTCACAGGCGGGAAGTGGATTGAAGATATTCCAAACGATTTTAAGCAGCTGTCATCTATCGTCATACTTGGTCTACCGATAACTGTATGGATTGTTCTTATTATTTTACTACTACTCTATTTCTTTTTAATGAAAGTGCCGTACGGAAGATACTTTTATGCGGTAGGTGATAATGAAAATGGTGCAAGACTCATTGGGATACCTGTTAATAAAGTGAAGATAAATGCGTTTATTATATCGAGCTTAAGTGCGGCACTTGCTGGTTGCATTTTTGTTATGAATATCGGGTTCGTTCCAAATCAAACAGGTACAGGAATAGAACTACAGGTTATCGCAGCTGCTGTGCTAGGAGGAATTCATTTAAAAGGGGGAACAGGTTCTATATTTGGGGCCGCATTAGGTGCATTATTTTTAGAAGCAATAAGCAGTTCACTCGTCTTTTTAAAAATACCAGCATTTTGGAATAATGCTATTTCAGGATTTTTACTATTACTTATTATTATATTAGATAGTGTAATGAAAAAGTGGAGAGCAGAAAGGAGGATGAATATATGAAGTATGTTTATAGATGGGAAGGTGTTCTAATCGTATTCCTTCTTATAGAATTCATTCTCTTTAGTTTTCTAAATAGTGATTTCTTCAACGTTAGTAATCTCCTTTTTAGTACAAATGATTTCCTATTTATCGCAATCGCGGCGATACCAATGACTTTCGTTATTGTAACAGGAGGAATTGATGTATCGGTCGGCTCAATAATGGGGCTCACTTCAATTTTGATTGGTGTACTTTGGATGAGCGGAATACCTATTTTGTTTGCTGTCATAATCGCCCTAATAATAAGTTCCTTAGCAGGCGCTTTAAACGGAATCATTATAAAAATGACAGGTGTAGAACCACTTGTCGTTACACTCGGAACGATGTTTTTATACGGAGGAATTGCGCTCGTCATTTCAGGAGGTGCGGGCGCTTCTGGATACGAAGGAATAAGTGGCTTACCTGATGCGTATGTGCAACTGGCAAATGGTAGTTTAATAGGAATACCTAATCTATTATGGATCCTTATCGTATTAACTGTTTTATGCACTGTATTGTTTCATCGTACCATATATGGGCGCCACGTAAAATTAACAGGCGCAAACGAAAATACAGCGAAATACACCGGAATCAAAACGGAGAAAGTAGTCATCATCGCTTATATAATTTCTGGGTTAGGAGGTGGATTAGGGGGAGCTTTCTTAACTGCATATTTTGGTTCCGCACGTGCTGATATGGGAAGTGAAACGATTTTACCGATCATTACAGCAGTCGTATTAGGCGGGACACTTATTACAGGGGGAAAAGGAAGTATTATCGGTACTGTACTAGCGAGTGTATTTATAGGACTAATGCAGTATGGCTTGCAAATGACAGGCTTAACTAATGAACAATCCAATGTAGTGATTGGTATTATCCTTATTCTTTCAGTTATTATGAGACATTTCAAAGTACATCCATTCTTAGCGGGAAAAAGAAGAAATTTGCATAAGGGGGAAATGTCATGAAGAGAAAACTGGGGATTGTTATTATTGTATGTATTTGTTTAATCGGTTTAATTGCTTGCTCTAGTCAAACAGCAGATAAGAAAAAGGCTGATGATGTAAAATTTGCATTCATCCCGAAATTAACTGGAGTTGGTTTTTTCACATCAGGTGGTGAAGGTGCGAAAGAGATGGGGGATAAACTAGGTGTACAAGTAAAATATGATGGACCGTCTGAAGCGAGTGTATCAGGACAAGTAAAATATATAAACAATTTTATTAACCAAAACTATGATGCACTAATGGTTTCTTCTACGTCGGTGGACGGCCTATCACAATCACTGCAACGTGCTAAGAAAAAAGGGATGACAGTGTTAACGTGGGATTCTGATGTGAATCCGAAAGATCGTTCTTTTTATATAAGTCAAGGAACCCCAGATCAACTTGCTAATGTATTGATTGAAATGACTTCAAAGCAAATTGGAGATAAAGGAAAAGTAGCATTCTTTTATTCAAGTCCAACTGTAACGGATCAAAACCAATGGGTAACGAAGGCGAAAGAAATAATTAAAAAGAAATATCCGAACTGGGAAATTGTAACGACTCAGTATGGTGAAAATAATGCGCAAAAGTCTTTGTCAGTAGGGGAGAACATATTAAAAACGTATCCTGATATAAACGCAGTCATTTGTCCAGATGCAACAGCACTTCCAGCAATGGCACAAGCAGCAGAAAATTTAAAAATGGATAAAAAAGTAGTTGTAACTGGATTTTCTACGCCGAACGTTATGCGTGATTATGTAAAACGAGGAACAGTACAACAATTTGGATTATGGGATGTAAAACAGCAAGGGGCTCTCGCAACATATGTAGCAAATGAAATTGTTGTAAAAGGGAAGAAGTTAAAAGTAGGGGATAGCTTCGAAGTAAAAGGTATCGGAAAAGTGAAAGTAGAGCCTAACTCCATACAAGGATATGACTATGAGGCAGAAGGAAACGGAATTATCGTATTACCAGAGCGAGTTGTCTTTACGAAAGATAATATTGATAAGTACAATTTTTAAAGAAGAAAAAACGTCCGAATATATCGGACGTTTTTATTATGTCATTTTGTGAATGTATTCATTAATTATGAACTGTTTCTTTTTCATTTAATCCAAGTGTACGACCAGTCGAAGTGTGAAGGTCTTGGAATAATCTTGGATTCTCTGTTAGTGAAATGCCATAAGAAGGGATCATTTCTTTTATTTTTTCTTCCCATCCTAATATACGATCAGGGAAACATTTTTCTAATACTTCAAGCATGACGTGAACGGCAGTAGAAGCACCTGGTGAAGCACCTAGTAATGCAGCGATTGATCCGTCAGCTGCACTTACAACTTCTGTACCGAATTGAAGTGTGCCTTTACCGCCAGCATCAGTATCTTTAATTACTTGTACACGTTGCCCAGCAACTACAATATCCCAATCTTCACTTTTTGCGTTCGGAATGAATTCGCGTAATTCTTCCATACGTTTTTCATGTGATAACATAACTTGTTGAATTAAGTATTTTGTTAGTCCCATTTCTTTTACACCAGCAGCTAACATCGTTAAGACGTTATTCGGTTTTACAGAACCGATTAAGTCAAGATTTGAACCAGTTTTTAAGAATTTAGGTGAGAACCCTGCGAACGGTCCGAACAGTAAAGCTTTTTTATTATCTATATATCTCGTATCTAGATGAGGTACAGACATTGGTGGAGCACCAACTTTAGCTTTACCGTATACTTTTGCATGATGTTGCTCAATTACTTTTTGATTTTTACATACCATAAATAGTCCACTTACTGGGAATCCACCGATATGTTTTGATTCAGGAATACCTGTCTTTTGTAGTAGAGGGAGGCTACCGCCACCGCCACCGATAAAGACAAATTTTGCAGTATGATGCTCAATTTTACCACTATTCATATCGTGTACTTTTACTTCCCACAAACCATTTTTCGTGCGTTTAATATTTTCGACACTATGTTTGTAGTTTAGCTCGACATTTTTCGTTTGTAAGTAATCAAACAACATACGTGTTAATGCACCGAAGTTAACATCTGTTCCAGAGTCAATCTTCGTTGCAGCCATCGGTTCATTAGATGTACGACCTTCCATAATGAGAGGAAGCCATTTTTTTAATGTTTCAGGAGCATCAGAAAACTCCATTCCTTGAAACAGTGAATTTTTTGAAAGCGCTTCAAAACGTTTTTTTAGAAACTCTACATTTTTTTCCCCTTCTACTAAACTCATATGAGGAAGTGGCATAATAAAATCTTGTGGATTACGAATTAATTTGCTTTTTACAAGATATGCCCAAAATTGTCTTGAAAGCTGGAATTGCTCATTCACTTTTACAGCCTTACTAATATCTATAGATCCGTCAGATTTTTCGGAAGTATAGTTCAGTTCGCATAGCGCAGAATGCCCTGTACCTGCATTATTCCATTCGTTAGAGCTTTCTTCCCCGGCACTTGCGAGTTTTTCAAAAACTTTAATTTCCCATTCAGGTGCTAATTCTTTTAGTAATGAGCCTAACGTTGCACTCATAATTCCTGCACCAATTAAGATAACGTCTGTTTTTTGCTGCATGTTGCTCATGATAATCTCTCCATCCCCTATATTGGCAAAAAAGAGTAGGTGTTTTCTATGTCTAAGCCGTAAAAGAGAAACACCGCCTAAGCCCCACCTAGGTGTATACCTTTTTTGTCTCAATTATATAACCATCTCATACTCTATTATAATAATTAATAGACTAAAATATCTAGTGTTATCTGATAATTTTAAACTATTTAACGTTTTATTTGCCAAAATTCTTATTTAACAAGCACTTTTCAGTTAATGAATAGAAAAAAATTAAAGTTTGAAATTATCTCGAAAAAGCTTACGTATCCTTAAGTGACTAAATCGAGTACCTTTTTATGGGGTTTTTCTCTCGGTAATGGTGAGATTATTCTGAAAAATGAAAAGGAGGGACTTTAATGCGTACAAAAGAGCAAATTTCAAACTTATTTCGAAACTTTTCAATAAAGGAATGTAAAGGGTCAAGTGATTTATATGAATATTTATCAATGAAAATTGCTGAAGATGAGGAAGTACTTACACTATCGTCCTATGCTCAGGTAGGTCAACCAGTCCCAAACTTATTATTAGGTGCAGTACATTATTTATTGCTTGCAGGGAAAGAACATCATTTAAAAACGTATTATAGTAGTTTAGTTGAAAATGCCGAAACAAATTTAGATAAAGCTTTTGATTATTTTAAAGATTTCTGTAAAGAATACCGAGAAGAAATCATTACTTTGTTACAAACAAAACTCGTTCAAACAAATGAAGTAAGGAGGTGTGCATACTTATACCCAAGTTTCTGTTACATATTTAACAAAGTGAATAAACCAGTAGCATTAATTGAAATTGGGACAAGCTCTGGATTACAATTGTTCTGGGACCAATACCGTTATTCGTACGGAACGGATGAAATGTACGGAAATGTAAATTCAAATGTGCATGTAACTTCTGAAATAAGAGGGGAGAATGTGCCGCGTTTTCTAAAACAAAGTCCGCCTGTCGTAGAAAGAATCGGGCTTGATTTACATGTGAATGATTTACATAATGAGGAAAATTATTTATGGCTACGTGCACTCATTTGGCCAGAACATAAAGAAAGGCTTGAAATGTTTGACCAAGCAGCGACGCTTGTAAAAGAAAAATCAGTGCAATTAATTGAAGGGGACGGTGTAGCGCTTCTTCCGGCCATTGTAAATCAAATAAGGGAAGATGCTGTTATTTGTATTTTCCATACACATGTGGCAAACCAAATACCTGAAAATGTAAAACATACGCTAGAAAAACAAATGAAAGAAATTGGTGCAAAACGTGATGTATTCCACCTATATAACAACATGTGGGATCGTGATCTTCATATTGATTATTATATTAACGGAAACGAATATCGTGAAACTGTTGGGGAAACGGAAGGGCATGGGAGATGGTTTAGTTGGAAGCTTGGGGATGAGTCGCTTTGTTAATGTAATTCTATAGGAAGGGGACCTTTTGTTTTAGAATTTAAATTACCTGATTAATATGATAATACTTTATGATAAGTTGTATATAAAGATAAGATAAAAAGGATGATAAGCATGCAAAAGAGACCAGACGCAAATGAATATAATCCGTATTATTCAACGTACATAAATTTAATACCAAATGGAGATATCATACGTATTCTAGAGCAACAAATGAAGGAAACAAATCTTTTATTGAAAGATATTTCTGATAGTGAGGGACATTTTCGATATGCTCCTAATAAATGGAGTATAAAAGAAGTAATCGGTCATATTGTGGATACTGAACGTATTATGGCATATCGATTGCTTTCCATAGCAAGAGGCGAGACAGCAGAACTTCCTGGATATAACGATGATATGTATGTTCTTAGAGCAGCTTTTGATAAGCAATCTATGCAAGATCTTCTTGAGAATTTAACAGTTGTTCGCCAATCTACTGTGCATTTGCTTAAAAGTTTAGATAAAGAAGCCTGGTTACAAAGGGGAATCGCGAACAATTCTGAAGTCACGGTTCTTGCATTAGCAAACATTATCGCTGGTCATGAGCTTCATCATCGTCAAATTATAAAAGAACGTTATTTGGGTTCTAATGCATATCCAGCATGTTAAAATAAAAAAATAGTAGTACCTGCAAAAGAAGGAAGAAATGCATACCAAGTGTATATAAACGATAGTATGTTGTCTAAAAAAGAGCTTGAGAAAGTTTTTACTTTCGGTGGTGGAATAGTGCGTGGTATGTAGAGACTAAATGAAAAACGGTGAAAGTAATAACTGATTCGTTTTTTATACTCATAATATTATTATGTAAACAAATTTAACGGATGTACATTTGTTAAATGATTCAATATTTTTGATTTTTCTATGGCTGTATCAGTATGATGTTCTTAGGGGGATCATATGTGTAAACACAAAAGGGTCATAGCGATTTCAGGAAGTATTAGGGAAGGGTCATCCAACACAAACGTATTAAAAACTTTAGCAGCATTTATTCCAGAAGGTATAGATTACACTATTTATAATGGGATAGGGGAACTACCTCATTTTAATCCGGATGTAGATCGAGTTGGAGCACCGATTGTTGTTGAAAAATTTCGAAAGACATTAAGTGAGGCACATGCACTTATTATTTGTACACCAGAGTACGCAAAAAGTATTCCAGGAGTTTTGAAGAATGCATTAGAATGGCTTGTTTCATCAGCGGAACTTTATAAAAAGCCAGTTGCTATTATAACAGCTTCACCGTCGATTGCTGGAGGGGATAAAGCTCATGAATCATTATTACTTACGCTAGGTATGCTAGATACAATTGTCGTTCAAAATGGTTCGCTATTAATCCCATCAGTGCGCACTAAATTTAGTAATGATGCAAAGGTAACAGATGAGGATACAAAGGAAGCTCTTATCTCTTTAGTTCAAAGTGTAGTAGACGAGATAAAGAAATAATGATTTAGTTCGTATTAAAGTGAAAATGGACTTTTATAATAATAAAAGATAAAAGCAATGCTACGGTTAGTTCAAATGTAGCACTGCTTTTTTATATAGTTAAATATATGTACTCAAAATCTCCCCAGGCAATCCATCAATCTCGCAAACTTTTTCAGATGTAAAACCGAAGTTTAATAATATTTTACGAGAGGGGATATTATTCGGATCAATAATTGCTTTTAATACGTTTACTTCTGTTTGCTTCGCTATATGCATTAATTCCTTTGCAATCGCACTACCATATCTCTTTCCCCAGTATCCTGGCAAAATCATATAACCAATTTCAGCCTCTTTTTCATTTTCCTCACTGAGTGTAACGTGTCCAAGGCCGATATATTCATTTGTAATAGAGTCATACACTTTATAGGAGCCAAATAGCCGATGCTTTTCGTTGCGCTTTAACAATTTTTCAAAGTCATTTTGTGCCTCATCTAACGGAATGGCACGCTCGGTAATTTGCGCCATCACTTCTTCATTTGATACGAGTTGGAAATATTGATTGAAATCTGTTGCTCCATATTTAGTAAAATATAGCTTTTGCATAATATTCCTCCAAACCAATTTTTATTTGTTCTTCAGAAAAGAAAAAGTAAGCTAAATCGTAATTTGAATTTGATTACCTTCCGGATCGCCTATCACACTTTCGTAATATCCATCTCCAGTGAAACGAGGTCCACTTAATAAAGGGTAACCATCATCTTGTAATGTTGTAGTAAATGTATTTACACGTTCTTCACTACCGACAGAAAAAGCCATATGTGCATAGCCAGTTATATGAAGGTTAGGCTGGTTTTCTATACCTTTTTTACGCATTAGTTCGATCCTTGCTCCAGATTCGAACGTAATAAAATAAGATTCAAATTGTTTCGCTTCATTATGATATAAAGAGTTTGATTTACCGTTAAAGTATTTTATATAAAAATCACGCATTAATTCTAAATCATTTACCCAAATTGCGATATGTTCAATTTTCATAGGTTCCACCAATCCTATCTGTACTAATTAGGCTTTCACTGTATAAAAACTGTATTTATATTACAAGGGATTTGATTTGGCAAAAAAGATAATTTTTAATTTTTAGTTGTGTCCGTACATACAATGTGTAATTAAGTGAATGACTTACATAGGAATTACAGAAAAGGGTGAATGAGGCTTATGAGTCAATTTGAGCAAATGATGTACGTTGGTGTCATTATGTCTATTGTACTTTCCGTAATGATATTGGGGTCTGTATATTATAATCCTCGTCTATCATTAAATGATTATCCGAAAGATATTCAAAAGGTAGTTCTTCCGAAATCAATTCATGAAAAAAAGCAAACGATTTACTTTAATATTGCATACAATATAATTCTTTTCGGTACTCCTTTCGTTTCTACATATATACTACATCAACAAGAAAAATTATTGTATATTGAAGCTTATTTACATACTTTAGGCATTTTAATGATCTTCAATTTAGTAGATTTAATTATAATTGATTGGCTTATTTTTTGCTGGATTACTCCGAGGTTTGTTGTTATTCCTTGTACGGATGGGATGAAGGGATATAAAGATTACATGTTCCATTTAAGAGGGGCTATAGTCGGTACTTCATTTTTAGCAATTGTAAGTTTATTTCTGGCAGGAATTGCAACGACTATTTAGTAAAAAGAAAAAGGATTAGAAACGTTTATATAAGATAAAGAGATTGATAATTTATAGAATTAAAAATGAGAATTTGATACTATTGGAGTAAAGGGTTTTAATAACAGTATATTAGGCGGTATAAATATATTGTTGCAAATGTTTTGATATTCCGTGAAATTACCTAATTTTATGGGAGCATTTCATAAAACCCAAAAAAAGCAATGGAGGCTAATATGAAAAAAATAATTGGCGCAGCAACAGCAACAGTTTTTGGATTGGGGGCTTTTACTACATCTGCTATCGCAGAAACGATCGTAACAGCGGATGTACTCAACGTACGTGAAAAGCCAACTACGGAATCAAAAGTTATCGAAAAAGTAAAAGAAGGACAAAAGTTAAAAGTAATAAATACCGAAGAAGGATGGTCAAAAATTGATTTAAATGGTAACGAATTGTTTGTAAGTTCGGAGTTTACAAAAGATATTTATCATGTAACAGCAAACTTGTTAAATGTACGCTCTGAAGCAAACACAGAATCAGAAATTCTGGGTAGACTGAAAAAAGATGATGTAATTGAATCAACGCATCAAGCAAAAGACGGATGGCTACAATTTGAGTATAAAGGAAAAACAGCTTATGCAAATGTTTCTTTCCTATCAAGTACAGCACCAAGTGAAAAGAAAGCTGGAGAGAAAACGAAGCCAGTAGCGAAAGTACAAAAAGCGGTAAAAGCTAAGGAAGAAGCCAAAACGCAGAAAGTAGCAAAAATACAGGAAATAGCAAAAACGAAAGAAACAACAAAAGTGCTGGAAGAAGTAAAAGTACAAGAAGTAGCAAAAGGTAAGGAAGAAAAGAAAGTACAAGAAATAGCGAAGCCTAAAGAAGAAACAAAAGTACAAGAAATAGCGAAGCCTAAAGAAGAAACAAAAGTACAAGAAATAGCGAAGCCTAAGGAAGAAGCAAAAGTAAAAGAGGTAGAAAAAGTTAAAGAAGAAGCGAAAGCACAAGAAATAGCAAGGGCTAAGGAAGAAGCGAAAGTACAAGAAATAGCAAAGGCTAAGGAAGAAGCGAAAGTACAAGAAATAGCAAAGGCTAAGGAAGAAGCGAAAGCGCAAGAAATAGCAAGGGCTAAAGAAGAAGCAAAAGCACAAGAAATAGCAAAGGCTAAGGAAGAAGCAAAAGCGCAAGAAATAGCAAAGGCTAAGGAAGAAGCGAAAGCACAAGAAATAGCAAAGGCTAAAGAAGTATCTAAAAATAACACACAGTCTGCTAAACGTGAATTAACGGTAGTAGCGACAGCATATACTGCTGATCCAAGTGAAAATGGTACATATGGTGGACGCGTTTTAACTGCGATGGGGCATGATTTAACGACTAATCCGAATATGAGAATTATTGCAGTTGATCCGAAAGTAATTCCTTTAGGATCTAAAGTATGGGTAGAAGGTTATGGAGAAGCTATCGCTGGAGATACCGGAAGTGCAATTAAAGGTAATCGCATTGATGTTTTAATGGGGTCAAAAAGTAAAGCTATGAATTGGGGAAGACAAACCGTTAAAGTGAAAATTCTATAATATATATAGTTATCTAGATAGAAGTCAGTTCTCTTTATTGAGGCTGGCTTTTATTTTTTGAGTTAGTGTGATTCATTGAGAAATTGACAAGAACAGTATGATGGCAACGAAGGGTTAATATATAATGAAATATATAAATTAAATTATTTGCTAAGCACTTTCACTCATATTCGTGTAATTAAGTTCAAAGGATAGGTGTATTGTATGAAAGAAGTAAGAGAAATTATTGAAACAAAGAAACAAGGTGTATTTGAATTGTATATAAAAGAAACCGAAGAAAAGTTAGGTGTTGTTTTCCCGGCACAATATAGAGATCTTTTTAAATTAGTAAATAACGCTGAAATAGGGGAATGGATATTATATCCTATTAAAGATAATAAAAATGTAGCAAAAACTTGGGATGATGTAGTTAGACAAAATATTGAGTTGAGAGATGAATATATATCTGAAGACCTTATGATAATTGGTGACGATGGTTCAGGGGATAAATTGTGCTTTAAAATACATAACGGAATAGTTTGTGATGAAATATATATTTGGTATCACGAAGATGCGGAAATGGAAGAAATAGCCCGAAATTTAAAAGGATTTATTATAGAAACTATGCAGGAAGACGATGCTTTTTAGTGTTAATTAATATAATATGGTGGATCACATTTATATAAAGCGAGGATGGAATATGATAACGGAATTATATGGCGCATATTGCAATGAAAAGAAAGGGTATAGAGTAATCGAAGGGAAAGATTTGTATAATCATTATTTCGGCGATCAAGATTGTCATTTACCAGTATGTAAGTTATGTGGTGAGAAGATGCACCAAATCATTTGTTTTGATTTGAATGATGAGCGGCTTGCTGAACTTAAAAGTGGAGAACTAAATATTTTACCATTAGTTTCATGCTTGAATTGTGCAATGGTGTGGGAGCCACAATATTTCCAATTAAGTAATGGAGGTAAAACAGTTCAAATTATACGGCAAGAAAATACAGAAGAATGGGTAATGGAAGAGGAAGATAAGCTTCCAGTTTCATTACCAAAAACAACTGTAAAGCTTATAAATATGAAAAATGAAGATATACCTACTGATGAGGATAGTTACTGGGAAGCTTTTGACTTGTTCGGTTCAGAATATGTTTGTAGATTATTAGGGGCACCATTATATGAAGATCTTCCAGAGGATTTTGCATGTCCAACTTGCTCTAAAGAAATGAAGTATGTTGCTACAATTACACAAGATATTAAGGAACGGAAACTTATTTCAGTAGTTGATTTCCAGTTCGGGGAAATGAATATATATTTTTATTTATGTAAAGATTGTTCAATTATAAAAACCGAAATATAAAGTACATAACGAAAATAAGACTGACATATTCTGTCGGTCTTATTTTCGTATCGCAACATCATTAAGAATCGCATGAAATATATCTTTTTGCGTAAAAGCATCTGTAAAAACAGTCTCCCTATTCACTACAATTGTATCGTGAGGATTGTACCATTTTCGTAATGAATCCTCTCCAAACTCAATTCGTTTTTCTCTTGTATTATGGCGTCTGATCGTTTCCTCTAATGATAAATCGAAGTAGTATGTATACGCGTTTCCATCAAAGTGGTGTATTAATTCTTTCAGCATATTACCGTATCTACGACTGTTTAAAATACCTTCTAAAATAACAAATTCACATTTTTCTTTTCCATACTTTGTAATTTCAAATAGTAAATCATGAGATAAGTTACCCATTGTGTCGTGTACTTTTAGCATATCTCTACGCACGACATCTTGTGAGACTAATAGTGTACCTTGCCCGAAATGTTCTTGCAGTTCCTTTGCGATTGTTGTTTTGCCACTTGCGGAGTTTCCCCGAAGGATAATTAAAGTTGATTTTTGTATAGGATTAGACATCATATATTTCCCCCAACATCTTTGATTGTATAGAAAATTTTAACAAATAAAGTGAGGAAAGTGTATAATCAATATGATAGAAATAAAAAAGGTGAGAGCTAGATGGAAGATACATTAAATAAAGTGCAGCCGATTTGGAATTGAATTTGGTTTCGGTATTTAGGGGCATTTTTAATTGTACAATTCATTTTTATTATTTGTGATGTTACTGAATGGAAACCAAACTCTAGACTGGGCGGAGAGTTTTTTAATAGAATTTTACATTCTCAATTTTTCACGGAATGGTTCACACCATATAAAATCTCGCAATTGAATGTATTTACAATATTTTTTGCGATAACATTACTACCATATGCACTAGTAGGTGCAAGTAAAGATGTAATAGTAAAGAAAAATATACAGGAACAATAGAGGTGTCACATGCTTTTTCAAAAAGGAGATTTATTGGTTAGGTACGTAATAGAAGATGACGCACCTATCATGTCTAAATGGTTAACAGACCCAGAAGTTTTGCAGTATTACGAAGGACGCGATAATCCGCAATCTGTAGAAATGGTGCTTACTCATTTTATACATAATCCAAACAGCCATGAAAAAAGATGTTTAATAGAATTTGATGAAGTGCCGATCGGATACATTCAAATGTACCAAGTTGATTCTGAATGGAAAGCGTTATATGGATATGAAGAATCGCAAAATGTATGGGGGATGGATCAATTTATCGGAGAACCGACCTTTTGGGGAAAGGGAATCGGAACAAAACTCGTTCAAGCAGCGATTACATATATTGTAGAGAACGTGGGGGCGGAAGCAATCGCAATGGATCCAAAAGTAAATAATGAACGTGCGATAAAGTGTTATGAAAAATGCGGATTTAAAAAAGTTAAGATTTTAAAGGAACATGAACTGCATGAGGGGAAATTAGAAGATTGTTGGATGATGGAATATAAACAACTATAGTGAATATCCAATGGCCTATACAAACAAAGGGGATGAGCGAAATGAAAAAAGCATTAATAGTAATTGATGTACAAGCAGGTATGTATACAGCAGGAATACCAGTACATAATGGGGAAAAGTTTTTAGAAACATTACAAGAACTCATTGAGGAATGTCGTTCCAATGATATTCCGGTTATATATGTCCAACATAACGGGCCAAAAGATCACCCGTTAGAAAAAGGGACAAATGGCTGGGAGGTGCATGCGGCAATTGCACCAAAAGAGGGTGATAGTATCGTTGAAAAGACGACGCCAGATTCATTCCATAAAACAAACTTAAACGAAGTGTTACAAGAAAAAGGAATTGAACATGTTATTATTTCAGGCATGCAAACAGAGTATTGTGTGGATACGACAACGCGCAGAGCATGTAGTGAAGGGTATAAAGTAACGTTAGTAAGTGATGCGCATAGTACATTTGATACAGATGTGTTACGTGCTGAAGATATTGTGAAACATCATAACGTAGTGTTTGGAGCGTTTGCTGATGTTGTGACGTTAAAAGATTTGAAAGTGGCTGCCTCTAAATAAGAGGCAGTTTTTTATTTGAAGATAACATATCAAATATTGTTGGTAAGTCTATATAATTTCATGTACCGAAATGATAATACAGAAAAAGGAGCCCGCATGATTAAAAAGGGAGCTCCTTCATCAAAATGTTACTTCTTCTTATCTTTATCCAATACATTCTGTTCTTCAGCAAACTCCGTACCATATGCAAATCGACGATTAATATGAATATTATCGTTGTGATGTCTTGTGTGTGAGTTAGAGAAGCGATGTACAATTACTTCTGATAATGTGAAGACAATCGCTGAAAGGATACTTCCCCATGCAATTTGCATGTAGTTGTCTAATAAAATATTACCGAAAATCCAAACGCTTAAATACGCTAATAAGAAATCTGTCATAATGGCACCAGTATTGCCAATGCGATTTAAAATGATTTTATCAACGAACATATAAGATACGATTGTCACAAAAAGACTGAATGAAATAATTTGGACGAACGTTGCAGGGAAAAATAAAGCTAGTCCGATACTAAATGCGATAATGCATGATATGAATTTGATAAGTACTACAGTAAAACCATTCAATAGTTACACCTCCGATTTATACATAGTTTTGCAATAAATTCAGGAGTTCATACATTGTAACTAATATATTTAAATAAAACTTTTTCATGTTCGAATTTATGTCTAAATATTAAAAAAACAACAAAAAAATGTTATAGTAAAATGAGAGTATATGACATTTTTAGGTAAGGGGTGAATCCAAATGTGGATTACTTCAGAAGTAGAAATTCCAGATGAGTTAATCGATCATCTTGAACAAGGAAAGTTAGTATTGTTTGTTGGAGCGGGAGTTTCTATGAAAGGGAAATCAAACTTACCGAATTTTGATGATTTAGTTGATGAAATTGCAAAAACTTTATATGTCGAAAAGCGTGAAATAACAGAACCTCATGATTATTATCTTGGTAAAATTGCGAAAACAAAAGATGTACATCAAGTTGCAAAAGATCTAGTTCATATAGAAACGTCAAAACCAAATCCGCTTCATTTTGCAATTCCGAGGTTGTTTCCTTTAGATACAGAAGTTCGCATTGTAACGACGAATTTTGATCAGCATTTTACAACTGCGATGAACGAAATGAATAGAGAATTAAACGTTTATTATGCACCTGCTTTACCTACAGGTAGAGCGTTTAAAGGGCTCGCTTACATACATGGAAATATAGAACAAGAAAAGGAAGCTTTAATTTTAACAGATGGTGATTTTGGAAGGGCTTACTTAACGGAAGGATGGGCGAGAAGATTTTTAGTTGATTTATTCTCCAATTACACCGTTTTATTCGTTGGGTATAGCCATAATGACCCAGTAATGAAATATTTAGCAACTGGTTTACCACCAAGTACAAGGCGCTATGCATTTGTCGCACAAGGAGAAAATACGTATCACTGGGAACATTTAGGGATAAGGCCGATTGTGTATCCGAATAAATCAAATAATCATCAGTCCCTCGTCAAAGCGGTAAAACGCTGGGCGGAATTAATGGGGGATAATTATATTACAAAAAGAATGCGTATTCGTGACATTGTAACAGTGCCACCATCAGTAGAGCAGGAACAATTATCCTACATAAAACAGTCCATTAAAAAAATTGAAACTGTTCGATATTTTGTTGAATTTGCCCGAGATTATGAATGGGTGGAATGGCTTGAAGCAGAGGGGAAATTACGAAATTTATTTTTGCTTACGTCAACCTATGATGAAGTAGATGAATTGCTTGCAGAATGGTTGGTGGAACAATTTCTTTTTAGTCATCAGAAAGAATTATTTCAATTGATTTTTAAAAATCATTCTAAAATATCCCCGTTATTATGGAGAACAATTTGCAGCTATTTAAACGAAACGAAGATCAAGATGGACCCGTTGTTGTTTGCAAGATGGACACTCCTTTTATTAGAAACAGCTGAAAAAGATAGTAAATCTATAGAAAAAATCTCTTACTTACTGCAAAAGTGTTCTTTTCCTGAGCATAAAGAAATTGCTTTATTGTTACTAACGTTTATTTTGGATGGAAAACTTAAGTTGAAGCGTGAAAGAAAGTTAGGAAATGATACACAAGAATCCATTGAACTTGAGGAATCGAGTCGGTTACCGGTGTCTACATTTTCTCATGTGGAGCAAATTTGGAATGAGAAGATGAGACCGCATATTTCTTATTACGCAGTTCCCATTTTGATGATGGGATTAGAGAAGATGCGAATGTTGTCATTAAGACAAACGGCACTGAAAAAAAGAAATAAGGAAAATGTAGAGAAAGAGTTTCATCAAAATGACCTTGCGTTTTTAATTCAAATTGTAAAAGAGTGTCTAATCTATTTATGTGAAAACAATGAGAAAAAAGCGAATTATTATATTACAGAAATGATAGAAGCAAATAGTTTGCTTCAAAAGCGAATTGCAATTGATGCGATGAATAAAAATTTATTTGTTAGCGTAGATGATAAAATGAAATGGTTGTTACAGGGAGGGCTTCTTTTAGATGTCACATATAAACATGAGGTGTTTCAACTTTTAAAAAATCATTACGTACATTCTTTAGAAAAAACAAAGGAAGAAGTCATTCAAACTGCAATGAAGCACCTTGCAGAGGAGAGGGCATTTGATGTTTGTTTAGTTTTAGATTTATTATTCACTTGTGATTCAAATAGTCCATCAACAGCACAAGGATACGAGCTAATGAAACAGAAACATCCGCATTTTCATTCTGATCGATACAGTGTACCTAAAAAAAAGGCCATCGAACAAAGTATTACTTGTAATGTAACTGCCGATGGATTACTGCAGCTGAAAGACGATGAAATCATGAACCAAATTCGGCAATTTTCGAATGACGGTGTTTTTGAACAACGTCATTTTTTAGAGATGTTATCAAAGGCATGTAAATTGAATACAGAGTGGAGTATTTCATTTGCGTACCAATTAGTAGGCATGCATGAAATAAGTAACGAAGTGTGGTTTGTTTGTATTAGAGAGTGGCGAAATAACCGGAGACTGACAAATGGGCAAATCCAAAAAATTATTCCGCTGTTACAGAAATTTGTTAGAAACACTGCATTTCATTGGTTAATTAGTAGTTTTCTATATGAGATTAGTAATCGATTAGAAGAGTTAGAGGAGAATAGTATACGGTTTGTAAAACGTTTTGCTTTTTCGGTATTTCCTCAAGTTATGAAAAGCGATACAGATTTTAAGATTGGAAAACAAGACTTTTATAATGAGTCGATTCAGCATCCTGTTGGAAAAATGACAGCTGTATTATTAAAACTGTTATCATATGATCATTTATACGATCGCAACGTGTATGAATATTTATTTTTATTTGAAGAACAAGTAAGAGTAAGTTCTGAACGGACAAACTTTATGTTTGCGCGTTTAATAGCAGATATTACATTTTTATATCATATTGAGAAACAATGGTGCCGAAAATATTTGTTACCTTACTTAGAATTAAAGAAAGAAAATGAGATTACGAAATATGCTTGGGCAGGTCTATGTTATACGCAAATAAATTTACCTTTATTTACTGAAATGAAGAGGTTTATTAAGTATGCAGTAGAGCATTTAGAAGTTTTACACCCGCATACGAGGGAAGCTTTCTTGAAGTGGCTTAGTTTTGTATTTATAAAATGTGTGCTGTATTGGGAACAAAAAACAGATTGGCTATATCCGTTGCTTATACGAGAAAATGAAGAGAATAAAATTAAATTTATGCAACATTTATGCTATTACGTTAAAACATTAAGTGTAAAAGAACAACAAAAATTTTGGACAGCTTGGCTCAGTATATTTTTACGAGAACGACCAAAAATGGGTGAGATAACAACGAGAGAATATGTAATGATTTTACGTATTATTTTATACATGGATGAAATTTTAGAAAAAGGATTACGTATTATGTCGCGTACATTTATAGATGTAAATGGAGAATGTGCAGGGGAGGAAATGAAACAGTTATTTATTGAAATGTTTGAAAAGAAAGAGAGTATGAAAGCGTATAAAGAAATGTATGCAAATGTCTTTTTCACTTTACTGCAAACACGTCAGGAAGCTGATTTTCTTGAAAATGAAATCATACAAATAAAAAAACGATTAGCCCAGTTTGGAATAGAAAAACACGTATTAAATTTAATAGAAAATGAGATGATTCGCATCGGAATTGTAATGGGGAATTTACAAGAAGAAATATAGGACGAAAGTGGAATTTTAAAAAATATATAAAAAAGATATTGACAGTGTTTTGAAAAGCGTTCTATAATACGAATCATACTTATTCAATTTCAAAAACATTTGAATAAACAAAGTGCAATGAAGAGATCACAGTAGTGGTTAGTCTTACTGTAACAGAGAGCTGGTGGTTGGTGTGAACCAGTACAGGGATAATCATGAATTACAGTCTTGGAGCATCTTTTTCGTAGTAAAGATAGGATTGTCTTTATGAAGAAAGGGCGGTCAATTGATCGTTAACAGTGAAGAGAGGTAGACGGAAAGTTAGTCTACAACTAGGGTGGTACCGCGATAAATATCGTCCCTACTGATTTATTCAGTAGGGACTTTTTGTATTTTAGTGGTCCAACTTGAAAATAAAATAGTCATGCATTGAAAGGAAAAGCAGTAGTTGTTGTTTCCCTGTAACAGAGAGCTGGTGGTTGGTGCGAACCAGTACAAAAACAAGAGCGAATTACAGTCCTGGAGCATCTTTTTCGTAGTAAAGATAGTATTTGTCTTTATGAAGGGAAAGACGGTCACATTGATCGTTAACAAGGAAGAGAGGTAGACGAAAGAAGTCTACAACTAGGGTGGTACCGCGATAAATATCGTCCCTACTGATTGGATCAGTAGGGCTTTTTTGTACAAAAAAAGTGGTTTTCAGCTAGTAGATAGTGTCTTTGTGGTAATTATTAGTTTAAGATAAGAAGAGGTATCGATTCCACTTTAAATTTGTATAATTAACCAGTTCAGAAAATAGAGAATTTTTCATTCTCTTACTATACTTTTAAAACATTAGAGGAGGATTTCCAAATGGCAAATCATGAATTAGATCAATTACGTAAACAGGTAGATGAAATTAACTTACAACTATTACACCTTTTAAACAAACGTGGTGAAATCGTTCAAAAAATCGGGGAGCAAAAGCAAGTACAAGGTACGAAACGCTTTGATCCAGTACGTGAGCGTGAAGTACTTGATATGATCGCAGAGCATAACGAAGGACCATTCGAAACGTCAACAGTTCAACATATTTTCAAAACAATCTTCAAAGCTAGCTTGGAATTACAAGAAGATGATAACCGTAAGGCGTTATTAGTATCACGTAAAAAGAAACAAGAAAATACAATCGTTAATGTAAAAGGTGAATTGATTGGGGACGGAACACAAACGTTCATCATGGGGCCTTGTGCAGTAGAAAGCTTAGAGCAAGTTCGCCAAGTAGGGCAAGCTATGAAAGACCAAGGCTTAAAATTAATGCGCGGTGGTGCTTTCAAACCGAGAACATCTCCATATGATTTCCAAGGTTTAGGAGTAGAAGGGTTACAAATTTTACGCCAAGTAGCAGATGAGTTCGACTTAGCGATTATTAGTGAAATTTTAAATCCGAACGATGTTGAAATGGCATTAGAATACGTTGATGTAATTCAAGTTGGCGCACGTAACATGCAAAACTTCGATTTACTACGAGCTGTAGGTAAAGTTAATAAGCCAGTATTACTAAAACGTGGATTAGCAGCAACAATTGATGAGTTCATTAATGCAGCAGAATACATTATTGCGCAAGGTAATGACCAAATTATTCTTTGTGAGCGCGGTATCCGCACATACGAAAGAGCAACACGTAACACATTAGACATTTCTGCAGTACCGATTTTAAAGAAAGAAACACATTTACCAGTTATCGTTGACGTAACACATTCAACTGGACGTAGAGATTTATTATTACCAACAGCGAAAGCGGCACTTGCTATTGGAGCTGATGCAGTAATGGCTGAAGTTCATCCAGATCCAGCAGTTGCATTATCAGATTCTGCACAACAAATGGACATTCCAGAATTCCATAGATTCATGGATGAGTTAAAAGGTTTCAAAAATAAATTATCTTAATTCCATATCATATATGCGCTGAAGAGGAAACAGTAGTGCTTATCTCACTGTTATAGAGAGCTGATGGTCGGTGTGAATCAGTACAAAGATAAGCATGAATTACAGCCTTGGAGCATCTTTCCCGACAACTTTTGGAGGGGAGGACGGTCAAACGATCGTTAAAGAAGAAGAGAGGTAGACGATAGTTGTCTACAACTAGGGTGGTACCGCGATAAACATCGTCCCTACTGAGCGCTCAGTAGGGACTTTTTTGTACAAAAAAATAGTAAAGGGGCAAAAGAAATGAGATACATTACAGCTGGAGAATCACATGGTCCGCAGTTAACAGTTATTTTAGAAGGTGTACCGGCAGGTTTAACATTAACAGCGGAACATATTAATAAGGAATTATTAAGAAGACAAAAAGGACATGGGCGCGGAAGACGCATGCAAATTGAAACAGATACAGTTGAAATTGTAAGTGGTGTTCGTCACGGGATGACACTTGGCTCACCGATTACGTTAATCGTAAAAAATGATGATTTCAAACATTGGACGAAAGTAATGGGTGCAGACCCGATTTCAGAGCAAGAAAGTAAAGAAATGAAACGCACAATTACAAAACCACGTCCAGGACATGCAGATTTAAACGGAGCTATTAAATACGGTCATCGTGATATAAGAAACGTATTAGAGCGCTCATCTGCAAGAGAAACGACAGTTCGTGTAGCTGCTGGAGCAGTTGCGAAACAAATTTTGAAAGAGTTAGGTGTGGAAATTGCAGGGCATGTGCTTGAAATTGGTGGGGTGCAAGCGAAGCATATTTCCAACTTATCAATTGAAGAGATTCAAACGATAACTGAAAATTCACCTGTTCGATGTTTAGATAAAGAAGTAGAACAAGAGATGATGGATGCGATCGATAATGCAAAAAGTAGTGGAGATTCAATCGGTGGTATTGTCGAAGTCATTGCAGAAGGTATGCCAATTGGTGTTGGTAGTTACGTTCATTACGATCGTAAATTAGATGCAAAACTCGCTGGTGCTATTATGAGTATTAATGCATTTAAAGGTGCTGAAATTGGTGTTGGTTTTGAAGCGGCAAGACAGCCAGGAAGTAAAGTGCACGATGAAATCCTTTGGGATGAAGAAAAAGGATACACGAGAAAAACGAATAATGCCGGCGGTTTAGAAGGTGGTATGACAACGGGAATGCCGATTGTTGTAAGAGGTGTTATGAAGCCGATTCCTACATTATACAAACCGTTAGCAAGCGTTGATATTGATACGAAAGAAGCATTCCAAGCGAGTATTGAAAGATCTGATAGTTGCGCAGTACCAGCAGCAGGTGTAGTAGCTGAATCTGTTGTGGCATGGGAACTTGCAGATGCACTAGTCGAACAATTCGGAAAAGATCGTATGGAATTATTAAAGCAAAACATTACAGAACATAACAAATACGCAAAAGAATTTTAAAAAAGGTGGGTTTAACATGCAAGTAAAAGATCAACTATCATCCTTACAACCATATAAACCAGGTAAATCACCAGAACAAATGAAAGAAGTGTACGGAGATCATTCGTTTGTGAAATTAGCATCAAATGAAAATCCATTCGGTTGTTCGCCACGAGTGTTAGAAGAGTTGCAAAAATCGTGGTTAGAACATGCTTTATATCCTGACGGAGGTGCTACAACGCTCCGTCAAACAATTGCAGAGAAATTACAAGTTCAAATGGAACAAATACTTTGCGGTAGTGGTTTAGATGAGGTCATTCAAATAATAAGTCGCGCCGTACTTCGAGCTGGAGATAACATCGTAACGGCAGGTGCAACATTCCCACAGTACCGTCATCATGCAATTATTGAAGGTTGTGAAGTGAAAGAAGTTGCTTTAAATAACGGTGTATACGACTTAGATGAAATTTCGTCAGCAGTTGATAACAATACGAAAATCATTTGGCTTTGTAATCCGAACAACCCTACAGGCACATATGTGAATGAGCAAAAATTGACTCAGTTCATTGAAAGCATTAGTGAAAATACGTTAATTGTCATTGATGAAGCGTACTATGAATACGTAACAGCAAAAGATTTCCCTGAGACATTACCGCTTCTAGAAAAACATAACAACATTCTTGTACTTAGAACGTTTTCTAAAGCGTACGGATTAGCATCTTTCCGCGTTGGTTATGCGATTGGACAGGAAGAGTTAATCGAGAAATTAAATGTCGTACGTTTGCCATTTAACGTATCTTCATTAGCGCAAAAAGCAGCAACGATTGCTTTTAACGATGAAGCGTTTATTGAAGAAATTGTACGTGTTAATACAGAGGGAATACAACAATACGAAAGTTTTTGTAAGGAAAACGAATTTCCATTTTATCCGTCACAAACAAACTTCATCTTCTTACCGGTAGAGAATGGTGGAGAGATTTATGAAGCTTGTGCACACGCAGGGTTTATTATTCGTCCGTTCCCGAATGGTGTCCGTATTACAGTCGGCACAAGGGAGCAAAATGAAGGAGTGATTTCAGTGTTAAAACTACACTTTGAAAATAAGAAAAATAAGTCTCGAGATGAGGCAAATGTGTAAAAAGGTAGTATTAATTGGAACAGGCTTAATAGGAGGTTCTCTCGCATTAGCAATTAAGAAAGAGCACGATGTAACGATAACAGGTTATGACATATTTCAAGAGCAAGTAGAGCGTGCGAAAGAATTACACGTAGTAGATGAAGTAGCAGTAGATTTACAGCGTGCATGTGAAGAGGCACATTTAATTGTTTTTGCTTCTCCAGTTGAAGAAACGAAGAAGTTATTACACAAATTAGCGTCATTTCGTTTACGAGAAGATGTGATAGTGACCGATGTTGGTAGTACAAAAGGAACAATTATGAACGAAGCGGAAGCTTTATTTTCAAAGGAAATTTCTTTCATTGGTGGACATCCGATGGCAGGTTCTCATAAAACTGGGGTTGAAAGTGCAAAAGCACATTTATTTGAAAATGCATTTTACATTTTAACACCGATGAACCATGTGCCAAATGAACAAGTGGAAGAACTAAAAGGTTGGTTAAAGGGAACGGGGTCTCATTTTCTCGTTTTAAATACAGAAGAGCATGATTATGTAACAGGGATCGTTAGTCATTTTCCGCATCTTATCGCAGCAGGGTTAGTCAAGCAAGTGGAGAAACATGCAGGAGATAATCCGCTCATTCATCAGCTAGCTGCAGGCGGATTTAAAGACATTACACGCATTGCATCTAGTAGCCCGAAAATGTGGAGTGATATTGTAAAGCAAAATCGTGAGCATTTAATGGTAGTATTAAAAGAGTGGATCTCTGAAATGGAAGAATTATATGATACTGTTTCTACTGGAGATGCAGGCGAGATTCAAAACTATTTTGCAGATGCGAAAGAATACCGTGATTCTTTACCAGTACGAAAAAGAGGGGCAATTCCTGCCTATCACGACTTATACGTCGATGTTTTAGATAAAGTAGGGGCATTGGCTCATATTACGAGTATTTTGGCGCGTGAAGAAATTAGTATTACGAACTTGCAAATATTAGAAGCGCGAGAAGGATTGCTTGGCGTATTACGCATTAGCTTCCAAAGAGAAGAAGATCGTATGAAAGCGAAACTAGCGCTTAGAGAAGAAGAATACCAAACTTATGAAACAATTTAAATGAGAAGGTGAAAACATGAAAGAAAGAACGATACAACCTATAAATAGCGGATTGAACGGCAACATTACAATTCCAGGTGATAAGTCCATTTCACATCGTGCTGTTATGTTCGGCGCAATTGCAGAAGGAAAAACGACAATTAAAGGTTTCTTGCCCGGTGCAGACTGTTTAAGTACGATTTCGTGCTTTAAGGAAATGGGAGTAGAAATCACGCAAAATGGTGATGAAGTAACTGTAGTCGGAAAAGGAATTGAAGGCTTACAAGAACCGAAAGCTGTATTAGATGTTGGTAATTCTGGTACAACGATACGATTAATGTCAGGAATATTAGCAAATACACCATTTTTCTCTTGCGTACAAGGTGATGCGTCTATCGCAAAAAGACCGATGAAACGTGTTACAAATCCATTAAAACAAATGGGCGCAAAAATTGATGGCCGAGAAGAAGGAACGTTTACGCCGCTCACAATACGTGGCGGAGATTTAAAAGCAATTGAGTATATTTCTCCTGTTGCAAGTGCACAAGTAAAGTCAGCTATTTTACTTGCAGGTCTTCGGGCAGAAGGTGTAACAGCTGTTACAGAACCACATATTTCGCGTGATCACACGGAAAGAATGCTTGAAGCATTCGGTGTTAACGTAACTCGTGAGGGAAAAACAGTGAAACTTGCAGGTGGACAGAAGTTAACAGCGACAGACGTTCAAGTACCAGGTGACGTATCATCAGCAGCATTTTTCTTAGTAGCGGGAGCAATTATTCCAAATAGTAAACTAGTATTACAAAATGTAGGAATGAATCCAACTCGTACAGGTATTATTGATGTTTTAGAGACAATGGGTGCTACATTTACTGTAGAGCCGATTAACGAAGGGGCATCAGAACCAGCTGCAAACATTACGATTGAAACATCTTCATTAAAAGGAATTGAAATTGGTGGGGATATTATTCCAAGACTAATCGATGAAATTCCAGTTATCGCTTTAGCGGCAACACAAGCAGAAGGTATTACAGTTATTAAAGATGCACACGAGTTAAAAGTAAAAGAAACGAACCGTATTGATACAGTCGTTGCGGAGTTAACGAAACTAGGAGCTCGCATAGAAGCAACTGATGATGGCATGATTATATACGGAAAATCAGCTCTAAAAGGCAGTACAGTAAATAGTTACGGTGATCACCGCATCGGAATGATGCTTGCGATTGCTGGCTGTCTAGCAGAGGGAAAAACAACAATTGAAGATGCAGAAGCAGTAGGCGTATCATATCCTACATTCTTTGAAGAACTTCAAAAGTTAGCAAAATAAGGTGATGAGAAGCAGATACATTATGTATCTGCTTTTTTATGTTAGGTTGTTGTAAAATCGATATTTTTTGTTGAAACGTCTGTGTAATTTCACTTACCGAACTACAATAGTAAGAATTATGATACAATTCAATCAGGGAATGGAGGAGAATTATATGAATGTCATACAATTACAAGAAGATAAATTTAGAGAAGCATTACGTTTATCAGAATACGCTTTTCAATATAAAGTAAATGAGGAACGATTGCAGCAGCAAATCACTCGAATGAAAGAAAGTCATGAAATATACGGCATTATGGAAGGGGAAGACTTAGCAGCAAAACTACATCTTATTCCATTTCATATATACATAGGAAAAGAAACATTTAAAATGGGCGGCGTTGCAGGGGTAGCGACGTATCCTGAGTATAGAAGAAGTGGGTATGTAAAAGAGCTACTTCAGCATTCTCTTCAAACGATGAAAAAAGATGGATATACAGTATCGATGTTACATCCATTTTCTGTTTCATTTTACCGTAAATACGGCTGGGAACTTTGTGCGAATCTTCTCGTATGTCATATGACTAAGAGCGATTTAGTTATGAAAAAACAAGTAAATGGCACTGTGAAACGTTTCAATAAAGAAAATCATCCAGAAGAAGTCGAGAAGCTATATGAAATCTTTGCAGAACGTTTTTCAGGTATGTTAGTTCGAGAGAAAAACTGGTGGTTACAAGTGGTTTATGATGATTTAGCATTAGCGATTTACTATGATGAAAATAAAACGGCAGCTGGTTACATGTTATATAAAATAGAAAACTATAAAATGACAGTAGAAGAATTTGTACCACTGCATAATGAAGCACGAAATGGTCTGTGGAACTTTATTTGCCAGCATGATTCTATGATTAAAGAACTTGAAATGACAGTAAGTGAAAACGAACCGTTGTTATATACATTGCAAGAGCCACGCGTGAAGACAGAAATAAAACCATATTTTATGGGAAGAATTGTAGATGTGGAGAAGTTCTTAAAACAATACGAGTTGAACTGGAACAATGTACAGCAAGAAGTGATCTTACATATTACAGATTCATTTGCTCCGTGGAATAACGTAGTAGTGAGACTTGCAAATCATGAATTAACAATTGTAGAAGAAGCAACGGAAAAAGGAATCAAACTGGATATAAATGCACTATCGACAATAATGTTTGGATACAAACGTCCATTAGAACTAAACGAACTTGAATTAATTAGCGGAAGCGAAGAGGCAATGCGGTCATTTGAGAATTTAGTACCAGTGCGTAAGCCGTTTATTTATGATTTCTTTTAATTAATATACTGTGCAATGTGTCATTAGAAAAGTACTATAATGAAAAACAGTTATTATAGTACTTTTCTATTAATAGAATGAAAGCATTATTTTAGGAGGGGAAATAGAATGATTAGGCAAGCTGTAGGCGCAATCATATTCCAAAATAGTGAATTTTTATTGGTACATAAGGTAAAAATAAGCGATATAGAAGGAGAATACAATTTGTCAAAGGGGGAGTGGGATTTTCCTAAAGGCGGATTAAAACATACAGATAATGACTTAGAAAGTGCTATATTGAGAGAGCTTGAAGAAGAAACCGGTTCAAAAAAGTTTATAGTTATGAAACAAATGGAAGATAAAATTTGCTTTGAGTTTCCTGAAGAATTAAAAGTGAAAACTGGATTTGAAAAACAAGAAACAACTATGTTTTATGTAGAATATATAGGTGATAGAACAGATTTGAATCCAAAAGATAATGAAATAAGTCAAGTTCAATTTTTTAAGACACAAGATATATTGAGCATTTTAAGTCACGATGATACAAAGAATTTTTTTGAAGTGTTAATTCAAAAAATGCATTGAAATCTAAGTGAGTGTGTTATTTGAAAATGCTACATTTGCTTAGTCACACACTTGACTTTTAATCCATCTAATTTATAATTAAAAAAGGAATGAATTTTCATTCCTTAAAATTGAGGTGAGAAAAATGGCTAAAAATAAACAAGAAGACATTTTTGAAGCAGCTATACAACTATTCGCAGAGCGTGGTTACGATGGTACGACAATTCCGATGATCGCTGAAAAAGCAAATGTCGGCGCTGGTACGATTTATCGCTATTTTGAAAATAAAGAGGCACTCGTTAACTCATTATTTTCAAAAAGTATGTTGCAACTATCTGAAATGATAAAAACAGATTTTCCTGTTGAAGCAAATATTCGTGAACAGTTTAGTCATACATACAACCGTTTATTTGAATTTGCGAGAAACAATGTGGATGCTTTTCTTTTTACAAATTCTCACTGTGATAGTTATTTTCTTGATGAACAGAGTAAGAAAATATTTGACGATTTTATAGGCTTCTTTATGAATATTATAGAAGATGGAATCGCAAAAGGGTTTCTCCGTCCATTGCCTCCAGTTGCATTAATTATCATTGTATACCAACCGCTAGAAAAATTAACTAAAGTAATGGCGACAGGGCAATTAGAATACTCAAAAGAATTAGTAAAAGAATTGGAAGAAAGCTCTTGGAATGCTATTAGAATCATTTGATTCTAATAGCTTTATAAGGACAGGAATGAACATTCATTCCGAAATGGATTTTAAAAATGAAATAGGGGATGATATATTTGTAGTACTAAGAGAATGAATATTCATTCCGTGAAAGGTAATTTAAAAGGGTTTTAAAAATAATTTAATAGAGTGATAGGAATGAACGTTCATTCCGAAATGATAGTTTTAAAAGGATAGAAATGAATGTTCATTCCTAGCTTAACATGACAAGCTAAAAATGGGAGATGATTCAAATGAGCAAGCTAAAAAATTGGAGAAGTTTATCTTTTCTATTATGGATAGTTATTACTATTACAATGATCGTAGCGATGCCTAATATGGATAAATTAGTGAAGGAAAAAGGGAAAATTACAATTCCTAATACAGAACAAAGCAGTATTGCTGACAAAATGATCAAAGAAATGGATAAAGAAGGGGTTGAAAAATACGAAGTTATCGCCGTATTTAATAGTGGCAATAAAGCAGCTTTAACTACTGAGCAAAAAGAGGAAATAACAAAAACAATCAACGCTTTGCAAAATGAAAAAGAGCAATTAGGAATTAAGGAAGTTGTTTCACATTTAGATAATAAAGAATTGGAGAAACAATTAGTTTCTAAAGATAATACGACTATTTTAACGCAAATATCAATAGATAAAAAGCATGGTGAAATATCAAAAGTTGCAAATAATCTTCATAAAAAAGTGCAAACGAAAGGAGTAAAAACGTACTTAACAGGAAGTGACTTAATAGCGGGTGATTTTCTTACATCCTCTCAAGAGGGAGTGAAAAAGACTGAAGTTATTTCAATCATTTTCATTCTTATAGTATTAATCATTGTATTCCGTTCACCAATTGTTCCAATTGTTTCTCTTCTTACAGTTGGTATATCGTATTTAGTTTCAATGGGTATTATTGCTCATCTTGTAGATCAATTTAATTTTCCGTTTTCTAACTTTACGCAAGTGTTTGTAGTTGTCGTACTGTTTGGAGTAGGAACAGATTACAACATTTTATTATATACGAGGTTTAAAGAAGAATTAAGTAAACAAGAAAATGCATTTTTGGCCACGAAAGAAACATTTAAATCGGCAGGTAAAACCGTTTTATATAGCGGGATAGCGGTGCTAATTGGTTTTGCATCACTTGCTTTAGCGAGTTTTAAATTATATCAATCTACTTCAGCGGTAGCAATTGGTGTTTTAGTATTACTACTCGTAATAACCACTTTAAATCCATTTTTTATGGTGCTTTTAGGAAAAGGAATGTTTTATCCAGTTAAAACATTTAAAGGTCATGAGGATAGCCGTTTATGGGGATTCTTTGCTAAAAATTCAGTAGCAAGACCATTTGTTGCTTTAATCATCATATTCGTGATATCGATTCCTTTCGTATTAAAATACTCTAATACACTGAATTACAATGATTTGTTTGAAGTGGATAATAAGTATGAATCAAAAATGGGTATTAATGTGATAGAAGAACATTTTCCACCAGGATTTTCTTCACCAAGTACGTTAGTGATTCAATCTAACAAAAAATTAGATGAAGGAACGTCTCTACAAACTTTAGATGAATTAACTGATAAAATTTCGAAAGTTAAAGGTGTTTCAGAAGTATATGCACCGACGCGTCCAACTGGTGATAAGATAAAAGAATTATATTTAAATAAACAAGCGGGAGAACTAAATACTGGTTTAGGCGATGCTAATGGTGGCATAAAGGAAATTAATGATGGCTTAACGGATGCGAAAGATAAAATGGGTAGTAATGACTCAAATAGTCTTGCAAATGTTCAAAAGTTAATTGATGGAACGAACGAAGCGAAAAATGGAGTATCAGCATTAGGAACAGCTTTAAATCAATTATCCACTGGCATAAACGAAGGTGCACAAGGAGCGCAGCAAATTGAGAGTGGGTTAACTTCAGTAAATGAAAATATAAATGTCCTATCGGGTGCAACGTCACAGCTTCATGCTGGTTATGCACAGTTAGAAAAGGGTTTAAGTTCTTACGATCAATACTTCGGAAGTATTTCTCAAGCGATTGACGGTGCAAAAAAAGGATATGAACAAATTGAAGTGTTAATGACTAATTTCATTCAAACGAAACCAGAAGTAGCAAATGATCCTAATGTACAGCAAACGATAGGAATTGCGAAGGAAGCTCAAAAGCAATTAAGTGGACTTTCAAAAGAATTAAATCAATTAGCAGTACAACATAAAGCTGCGGTGAATTCATTTAAAGAAGCGAATCAATCATTACTGAAAGTAGATAACGGCTTAAAGGAAATGAATAATGGCGTTACCGAGTTACAAAAAGGAGCTGCCGGACTAAAAACTGGATTAAACGAAGGAGCTACAGGTTCAAAACAAATTGCAAACAAATCATCTGAGCTACAATCCGGCTTAACAAAAATAAATGATGGGCAAGGGCAGCTTTTAACTGGATTGAAAGACCTGCAAGAAAAGATGGGGCAATTACAATCCGGCTTATCTAAAAGTACAGAAGGGCTTGGAAAAGTAAGTAACGGCCTAGGGGATGCTCAGAAATATTTAGGCGAGCTTAATGAGTCAAAAAGCTCTGAGAAATTTTATATTCCTAAAGAAGTGTTAGCGGGAGAAGATTTCCAAAAAGCATTGAATACGTACATGTCACATGATAGAAAGACTGCTAAAATGACAATCATTTTAGACGTAAATCCGTATTCAAAAGAAGCGATGCCAATCATTCAAGAAATTAATAAAACGATAGATGGTACGCTAAATGGTACTGAATTAAAAACGGCGAAAAAAGCGATCGGCGGGACAACAGCTAGAAATGTTGATTTAAAAGAAGTAACCGGGCAAGATTTCTTACGTACAGCTACAATTATGTTGATTGGAATTGCGATTGTATTAATCGTAATTACACGCTCATTACTAAACACAATATTTATTATTGGCTCATTACTATTAGCGTACTTTGCATCACTTGGTATAAGCGAACAAATTAGTGCACATGTATTACATGTAGATTCATTAAGCTGGAATGTTCCATTCTTTAGCTTCATTATGATTGTCGCTTTAGGAGTGGATTATAGTATTTTCGTAATGATGCGCTATAACGAGATAGAAGGGGATCCGGTAACGAAAATTGTAACTGCATCTCGTCATATAGGAGGAGTTGTATTATCAGCGGCGCTAATTTTAGGCGGGACATTTGCTGCATTAATTCCATCAGGTGTATTGACACTTATACAAGTAGCATCAGTTGTTGACGTTGCACTATTACTATTAGCTTTAATCGTGATGCCGATATTGTTACCTGCTTTAATAGGGTTAACGAGTAAATTGAAGAGTTATAAAGAGAAAATAATAAATACGAAATAAGAAAAAACTGTAGGGAATGTTTTCCCTACAGTTTTTTCTGTATATAAAAATTAAAAATAGGAAATTAATCCAATGTATTACAGAGTGAGAATCGATAAAAACTATCCGATTTCATTGTAGAAAGGTAATCAACCGTTGCTATTCATCCAGCTTCTACTATATAATAGCTATAGTCTACAATAATTGAGTCGTAATATGCGATTTTTTAAGACAATCGGTGAGAAAACGCTGAAATAAGCGGTATTAGTAGGAGGACACAAATGATTACAGTAAGTAACGTTAGTTTGCGTTTCGCGGATCGCAAATTGTTTGAAGATGTTAACATAAAATTCACGCCAGGTAATTGCTACGGTTTAATTGGAGCAAACGGTGCTGGTAAATCAACATTTCTAAAGATTTTATCTGGAGAAATCGAACCATCAACAGGTGACATACATATTACGCCAGGTGAGCGTCTAGCAGTATTAAAACAGAACCACTTCGAATATGAAGAGTTCCCAGTATTAGAAACAGTAATTATGGGTCACACGCAACTTTATAAAGTAATGCAAGAGAAAAATGCTATTTACATGAAAGAAGACTTTAGTGATGAAGATGGTATGCGTGCTGCTGAACTTGAAGGTGAGTTCGCTGAGCTTAACGGTTGGGAAGCTGAGTCAGAAGCTGCAATCTTACTAAAAGGACTTGGTATTGGTGAAGATCTTCATGATAAGAAATTGTCAGAATTAACTGGGGCAGAGAAAGTAAAAGTATTACTTGCTCAAGCTTTATTCGGTAAACCTGACATTCTATTACTAGATGAGCCTACCAACCACTTGGACTTAAAAGCGATTCAATGGTTAGAGAACTTCTTAATGAACTTTGAAAATACAGTAATCGTTGTATCCCATGACCGTCACTTCTTAAATAAAGTTTGTACGCACATGGCTGATCTTGATTTCGGTAAAATTCAACTTTATGTTGGTAACTATGACTTCTGGTATGAGTCAAGCCAATTAGCTTTAAAATTAACACAAGATGCTAATAAGAAAAAAGAAGAGAAAGTAAAAGAGTTACAAAACTTCATTGCACGCTTTAGCTCAAACGCATCTAAAGCGAAACAAGCAACTTCTCGTAAAAAATTATTAGATAAAATTACATTAGATGATATTAGACCATCATCACGTCGTTATCCATTCGTTGGTTTCACACCTGAGCGTGAAATAGGAAATGACTTATTAACTGTTGAAGGACTTTCTAAAACAATTGATGGCGAAAAAGTGTTAGATAATGTGTACTTCACTTTAAATAAAGGTGATAAAGTTGCATTTATCGGTCGTAACGATATTGCGATGACAACATTATTTAAAATCCTTATGGGTGAAATGGAGCCAGATAGCGGTTCATTCAAATGGGGTGTTACAACATCTCAATCGTATTTCCCAAGAGATAACTCTAAATACTTTGAGAACAGTGACTTCAACTTAGTTGATTGGTTACGCCAATTCTCTCCACAAGATGAGTCAGAGAGCTTCTTACGTGGTTTCTTAGGCCGTATGTTATTCTCAGGTGAAGAAGTTAAGAAGAACGTTTCTGTATTATCTGGAGGCGAAAAAGTTCGTTGTATGCTATCTAAAATGATGTTAAGTGGTGCGAACGTAATCACACTTGACGATCCGACGAACCATTTAGATCTTGAGTCTATCACTGCATTAAACAACGGTTTAATTGCATTCAAAGGTACAATGTTATTCACATCTCATGACCATCAGTTCGTACAAACAATTGCAAACCGCATTATCGAAGTAACACCAAACGGTGTAATCGATAAAGAGGCAACTTACGATGAGTACTTAGAAAATGAAGAACTTCAAAAACAAGTAGATGCAATGTATAAAGGTCAATAATATATGATGAAAACCCCCGCTCTTTGTTAGAGCGGGGGTTTTGTTGAAAAGAGATGAAGACCAAGGTACGAAATGAATAATTATTCAAATATAACATTTATGGTGGTAAGAAGTTGTAATGTTATGATTGCATAGATTTTTGACATATAGATGACATGTAATGTGTATAGAATTGAAGGAGTTAATTGTAACAGGAGAAGTGTATTTTGAGTAATAAGATTAAAATACACTATTTTTTTATGTGAAAAATGTACCAAAAATGGAGATAGATTAGTTTGCGAAGTAGTGAATAAAGGTTTATAGTATGTGGTGTCATAATTAGTGGATGAAACTTGGGAGAAAACAGGAAATGTTACAAATGTATTTTGTTAAATAGAAACCAAGGTCAAAATGTCTAGAAAGAAATAGTTGAATAAATACTAGCTTCAAATTATAATTACTAATATTCTTCATATAGTTAAATAAAAATAATCTATTTGAAGAAGAAAAAATGAATAGAGAGACAGACTTATAAAAAATAAGCCTTGGATGATCAAAAGAGGTGGAGAAATGAAACAATTCTTATTAAAGAGCAAAAGTGTGTTAAGTAATCATTTTGGATTCTTTCTGTTTGCCGTTATTTTATTATGGCTCAAAACATATGCAGCCTATGTAACGGAATTTAATTTAGGAATTTCAAACACAATCCAAAAATTCTTGCTGTTTTTTAACCCGCTTAGTTCAGCAGTTCTATTTTTAGGACTTGCATTATTTGCAAAAGGGAAACGATCTTATATTTGGGTAATTATTATTAATTTGTTATTGTCGATACTTTTATACGCAAACGTAGTATATTATCGCTTTTTCAGTGATTTTATTACGTTCCCGACATTAACACAAACGAATAACTTTGGAGATTTAGGTGGTAGTATTTTCGCTTTACTACACTTATATGATCCACTATATTTCTTAGATACAATTATTTTAATTGTTTTAGTCGCAACAAAATTTGCAAATCCAAAACCTATTCGTGTTGCGAAACATAAACTATCACTAGTATTTGTAGCGGGTATTTTATTATTCAGTGTGAACCTAGGGCTTGCAGAATCTGACCGTCCTGAATTGTTAACAAGAACGTTTGACCGTAATTATATCGTGAAATATTTAGGGGCATACAATTATACGATTTATGATGGTATTCAAAGTGCGAAAGCATCAACAGAACGAGCATTAGCTGATGGAGATAATATGACAGAAGTTAGAAATTATCTTGCATCAACATATGCAAGTCCAAATCCTGAGTACTTCGGTAAAGGAAAAGGAATGAACGTAATTTATATTCATTTGGAGTCATTCCAAAACTTTTTAATCGATTATCAATTAAATGGTCAAGAAGTTACACCATTTCTGAATTCATTTACAAAAGATGCGAATACGTTATACTTTGATAACTTCTTCCATCAAACAGGACAAGGTAAAACATCTGATGCGGAGTTCATGTTAGAAAACTCAATGTACGGATTACCGCAAGGATCTGTATTTACAAATAAAGCTCATAACACGTATCAATCGGCACCAGCTATTTTAGGGCAACAAGGATACACTTCAGCAGTGTTCCACGGTAACTACAAAACGTTCTGGAACCGTGATGATATTTATAAATCATTTGGTTTTAATAAATTCTTTGATGCGTCATACTATGATATGAACGAAAAAGACGTTGTAAACTATGGCTTAAAAGATAAACCGTTCTTTAATGAATCAATTCCATTATTACAAACGTTAAAACAACCGTTCTATACGAAGTTCATTACGTTATCAAACCATTTCCCTTATCCTATTGATAAAGCGGAAGCAACGATTGAACCGGCGAAAACAGGTGACTCATCAGTAGATACGTATTTCCAAACAGTAAGATATTTAGATGAATCTGTAAAAGGGTTCATCGATTACTTGAAACAATCTGGCTTATACGATAACTCAATTATCGTTATGTACGGTGACCATTACGGTATTTCAGATAATCATAATGCAGCAATGTCACAAGTAATGGGTAAAGAAATGAACTCATTTGAAAATGCACAGTTACAACGTGTACCATTAATCGTTCGTGTACCAGGAGTGAAAGGTGGCGTACAACATCAATATGGCGGTGAAATTGACGTTCTTCCAACATTATTACACTTACTAGGTACAGATACGAAAAATTATGTTCAATTCGGTTCAGATTTATTATCACCAGATCATAAACAAGTCGTTCCATTCCGTAACGGTAATTATGTAAGCCCAACAGTTACGGCATTGAACGGAAAATATTATGATACAACAACTGGAAAACCTGTAGAATTAACAGATGAAATAAAACAAAATGAACAAATGGTTCAAAACTCATTAAAATACTCTGACCAAGTCGTAAATGGTGACTTATTACGATTCTACACACCAGAAGGCTTCACTCCAGTAGATCGTTCAAAGTATAACTATAACCATCGTGATAAAAATAAAACGAAGGTAAAAACGACTGAAGACGGGGAAGCTAAATAAATATTAAAAAGCGCTACTCATATGAGTAGCGCTTTTGTTTGTAACTATAATTACATTGACATTATATAGTATCATCTTTAGTTTTTTGTTTCATCTTTCCGAAGAATACCACACCGATGATGATAATAATGATGAATGCCCATTTCATGAAAGGGTTACTTTCGAAAAATCCAGCGAACCATTTTTCATCTACAATCATTTTTGCGGCAGTATAAGCTAAAACAGCTGCTCCAATCGTAATGATGACAGGGAAACGGTCAACCCATTTTAAAATTAATGTACTGCCCCATACAACTACTGGAATAGACACTAATAATCCGATGATTACTAAAGAAAAGTTACCATGGGCAGCTCCCGCAACAGCGAGTACGTTATCAATTCCCATTAACGCATCAGCTATAATAATGGTTTTAATAGCAGACCAAAATCCTTCTTCAGCTTTAATATCATGATTTTTGCCCTCAGCAATTAATTTGTAAGCAATCCATATGAGGAGTACACCACCAATTAGAAGTAATCCTGGTATTTTTAATAACCAAACGACAATTAAGGTGGCGAGGGCTCTAATAGCGATAGCCCCGACAGTTCCCCATATAATAACTTTCTTTTGTTGATCTTTCGGTAATCGCCTTGCTGCTAATCCAATTACGATGGCATTATCTCCAGCTAACACTAAATCAATTACAATAATGGCAAGCAAGGCTGACAAATATTCAGATGAAAGAAAATCCATATACATATCACTCCTTATGATTAATATGTACTTATAAGCTATTCAGTATTAAGAATTCTAACGATTATTTAAAAGCATAACTGTAAAATATAATCTCTTCAAATAGTAATCGAGGATTATAATTATAGTCGTAAGCACTCAAAAAGATGGCTTCGGTATAATTCCGGAGCCATCTTTTAAGTGCTTAATTTTTAACAATCATTTTATGTTTGAAGATTTACTTTCGTATCTTTTGATTACTACTTTTTGGGGCATGAAACTTGCGATAATCAAAGCTATAAAAGATAAGACTAACATAAACACGTATGCATCACTTGAGCTGAAGATAGAAGATAATTTTGTTACTTGCGTAGCTGTTATATTTCCATTCCTACTAGATAACTGTGATATGTGTGAAGTAGATTGAATTGTATACACCGTGATGATAACTGCTGTCCCAATCGCACCTGCTAATTGGCGAATTGTATTATTTACTGCTGAACCATGTGAACCCAGTTCTATTGGCAAAGCGTTTAAGCCGGCTGTATTTAAAGGCATTGAAATGAAACTTAACCCAATTCGTAAAATAATGGTACGAACCATTAAATACATATAAGTTGTGGAGTCGGTCAAATCAATTACACCCCACATCGAAATAATGACACAGATTAAACCGGTAATAAAGAGTGGTTTCGCTCCATATTTATCAAACATTTTGCCTGTGATAGGTGATAAGAAGGCGTTAATGACAGCTCCAGGTAATAGAAGTAAACTTGATTCAAATGCAGTAAAGCCTCGTCCGTTTTGTAAGTAAATTGGTAATAGAATTAAATCTGCATACATAATCATCGTAATGAGTACGTTAATGACTGAAGTAAGAGTGAAAACTTTATATTTAAATACTGATAAATTCAATAATGGATCATTAGACTTTATTTGACGTAAACAGAATAAAGCTGTAACGATGATACCGATAGTAATTGTTATAATAACAACGGGATGATTCCATCCTTTACTTCCTGCACTACTGAATCCGTATATAACACAACCAAAGCCAATTGTTGATAAAATGACACTTACGATATCTAATTTTGCTTTTGTTGTATTTGCAACATTCATTAAATATTTAATCGCGAGAATAATTACGATGAATATAAATGGAGCTAATCCAATAAATAGCCATCTCCATGATACATATTCAATAATAAAGCCAGATAAAGTTGGAGCGATAGCTGGCGCAAAAATTATAGCGAATCCGATGGTCCCCATAATACTTCCGCGTTTTTCACTAGGGTACAAATATAAAATAATAGTCATCATGAGTGGCATAATAATTCCTGCTCCAACTGCTTGAATCATTCTTCCTGTTAACAAAATGCTAAAATTCATGGCGCATGCACAGAGAACGGTCCCAATAAACAAAGAGAGCATTGAGCTAATAAATAGCTGCCTTGTTGTAAATCGTTTCATTAAAAATGCAGTAATTGGAACTAGAACACCATTTATGAGCATAAAGCCTGTTGATAGCCATTGCACTGTTGCAGCTGTTACATCAAATACCTTCATTAAATTACTCATTGCCACATTTAATAGCGTCTGATTTAAGGTTGATAAAAAACAGCCGGTAATGAGGACAACTAATATAATTTTTTTATTTCTTTCTGATATTTCCTTTTGCATTGGTAATCTCCTTCATTGTTACCTTGATTTATCGACATTGTGTCGATAAAATTAATGGTAACAAAATACGTTTTCTCTGACCATGAACAGTTTTGTTGAAAATGTTCACTACTCGACAGAGAAGATATGTACTGTCGAGAAAGTAAAGAGAAAATCTATAAAGGAGTTTCAAAATGTCTACACTTAAAAAAGAGGACCCTCGTACAGTTCGTTCAAGAGAAATGTTTAAAAATGCTGTTTTTTCTCTTTTATGTGAGAATCCTACTATTTCAAGCTTAACGGTTCAGAAAATCGCAACAAAAGCAGGATTAAATCGAACAACATTTTACTTACATTATCAAGATATTCAAGATTTACTAGACCAAATCAATAGCGAGATTTTAAATGAGCTTTCTAATAAAATTGTTGATTTAATACATGCAAAAGATTTATCAGAAAAACAAAAGCTAACACAATTGCTAGATTATTTATATATCCACCGGAATTTTTTATTTATATTATTTAAAATGAATCAATTTGAAGAGCAATTATTTTTATTTTTAAAGCAATTAATAGAAACGAGAAGAGAGAATACGAAAAATAAATTACCTGATGATTATGTTGCAGTTGATATTAAAACAGCCTCTTTGGTAGGTATTATCATGTGGTGGATAAGGAATGGACTTCACTTTAGTTCAGATTATATAGCAAATCAAATATATTTAATGTATAAAGGATGATATGTTAGAATCAGCCATGTGTATTAATAAACGAAAATCATTATATTTAAGAATCGAAATTAACAGGAGATAGAAAAATAATTGTCTTGCAAGTAAAGGCTTATATATTTCAAATTTATAAAGTAAAAGTTTTATAGCAAGAAGGGGAGCAATTTATGGATTTTCAAAATGAAAAAGTAGCATTACATTTAGAGGTGGTGAGATACCAATTTAAAGATGTAAAAGAGGAGTGTGATAGAAATTGGCTTATAGTAAAAGCGAAACTGTCAGAAGGAAATAAAGTTTTTGAAACGATGGATCCTTTTCTACAAACTTTCGACTTACAGCATATGAAAAAATGGTTTCAATCATTACCGAATCCTACATATACCGAACTAGATTTCATAGAGCCTAATATAGCGTTTGAATTAATGGGGAAAAATGAAGGTGAGTTTCAAATTGTAGTCCGATTATCTCAGGAACTTACCCCTACATGGTGTAAGGAAGAGGAGTACGAATTTTCTATAAGTATTACGCATGAGGACAGAGAAAAGATTATTCGTTTTATTGAAGAGCAACAAAGAAACTTTCCAAAACGTTAAAAAAAGACTTGATATCCTACTAGAGGGAATCAAGTCTTTTCATTACATACGATTATCATGCCAGAAGTTTAATGGGAAGTGTTTGTTCTCATTATAGGCTTCTAATTCATATCCTTTTTCTTTCAGTCCTTTTATAATTCCAGGTACTGCTTTAACTGATTGTGGGTGAATATCGTGCATAAGGATAACTTCTGTTGGATTTGTAGCACCATGTAGAACGTTTTCTACAATTTTAGCTGATGCAGCATCAACTTGCATTTTGTTGTATCTCCAGTCTAAAGAATCAATTGTCCAATCCCAAACTTTCAACCCGTTTTCCACCACTTTGTTGCGAAGTGCTTCGTTTAATCCTGGCATTGAGCCGTATGATGGACGAGTTAATACGGGTGATTTGCCTAGAACGCCAGCGATTAAGCCTTGATCTTCTTTCATTTCATCTACGTAATGTCCTTCTGTGTATAGTTTCTTATAGTTATGAGTCATACTGTGCATCCCAACATAGTGGCCTTCAGCATCTTCACGTTTCACAAGATCAGGGAAAGCTTTCACGTTTGAACCAATTAGGAAGAATGTTGCTTTTGCATTTTCTTTCTTTAACATATCTAAAAGCTCAGCTGTGTATTTTCCAGGACCGTCATCAAATGTTAAGTAAGCGACTTTTCTAACTTGCCCATTATAGTGTTTTGGAGCTTCTTTCGGTGCAAGAGATGTTTGAATTTCACTTACAAATTGAACAGACTTTGCTTCATCTTCTGTACTTGCTAGAGCAGTATGTACCGATCCTAAAGCGGCCTCATATGTAAATAATACCCCAGCGCAAATCAACATAGCCCTTTTTACTAAAGTTGTCATTCGAATTCCATTGTGCATAATTTTCCTTCTCTCTATAAAAGTTCTACTCTACTATATTAGCAATTATAGGTAGGGAAATGCAAAAAAACTTTTTTACAACTGTAAAAAAGTTTGGTCAAAAATATGCAAGATTTTGTATCAACTGCATTCTTGAAAAATTGGAAGGTTTTAAACTTTATTATGAAAATCTTCAAGCATCAAATTTAATTCTTCTAATAATGATGCGGATGCTTTTTTTTGTGAACCTGTATCAAAAGGAGGCTGTGGGTCGTATTCTAACATGAGCTGAACTGCTTTACTCTTTTCATCTCCGAATTCCCAAGCCATCAACTGGAGAGCCATATCAATACCTGCAGATACACCAGCTGCTGTTATGATTTTTTCATGGCGAACGACTCTCTCTTCAGTTGGAATAGCCCCGAGAGAACGAAGCAAGTCAAAAGAGCTCCAATGACTAGTGGCTTTAACACCATTTAGTAGGCCAGTAGCACCTAAGATTAAAGAACCTGTACATACAGTTGTAGTCCATTTAGTAGTTTCATGTATTTGGAGAATCCAATTGAGAGTTTCTTCGTCCTCCATAAGTTGTTTAAAGTTAGGCGGGCGACATCCAGGAATAATAAGGATATCAGCTGAATTAACTTCAGTAAAATTATAATCGGCATGTAAATAGCCCATTTTTGAATCTAATTTAATTAAGCCCGTAGTTTTAGCAACAAACTTTATGTTGTTATTGCTTTCTGCTGCAAATACTTCGTACGGACCAATAGCATCTAATGCAGTAATCCCTTCATAGAGCATAATAACGATTTCCATTATAATCTCCCCTTAAGTTATTACAAATGTAATCTAGTAACGATTAAAAAAGAATTTATTCAATATTCTTTTTTATCGTTACTTTAAATATACTATACCCCAGATGTGTATTAGTTTATACTACTGTGTCAAACTTGTGACAAAAACTATGAATAGGTTCATTTATTTCGTATAGAGTTACTCTTTCATGTAATGATTGAAAAATTTAACTTCCCAGAAAGAAGAAATATAAAATATAGTACTTAGACTAAATTCTTAAATAGAAGGGGAATAATCGTACTTTCGTATGACTTCATTTTAGTCACAATTATTGATTTAATTATTTTCGTTTTTTATTAAAATATTGGTAAAGAATCAATTACATTTAAAAAGGGAGTGGGAATATGGTTCATTATATTTGCACGACATGTGGAGTTCAGTATCCCGAAAATAAAGAGGCACCTTCGCGTTGTAAAATTTGTAATGAGGAAAGGCAATATATGAATCCAATGGGGCAGTCATGGACAACATTAGAAACAATGCAACATAGCAATTTATACAAAAATGAAATAATAAAAGAAGAAACTGGTTTGTATAGCATTACTACTAAACCTAAGTTTGCAATTGGACAAACAGCATTTTTAATACAAAGTAAAACTCTAAATGTTTTGTGGGATTGTATTAGTTATTTAGATGATAAAACGATACAACGTATATATGATTTAGGTGGTATTCAAGCAATAGCACTTTCTCATCCACATTATTACTCTACACAAGTAAAATGGGCGGAAACATTTCATATACCTATCTATATTCATGAAGATGATAAAGAATGGGTGGTCCGCCCGAGTAAGCAAATTAAATTTTGGTCTGGGGAACATTTGATATTATCGGAAGAACTTACATTGCATCGGTTAGGTGGCCATTTTAAAGGTGGAACTGTTATGCACTGGAAAGACGGTAATGAGGGGAAAGGTATTTTGTTATCAGGTGATATTATACAAGTAGTTTCGGATCGAAAATGGGTAAGTTTTATGTATAGTTATCCCAATCTTATCCCATTACCAGCGAATAAAGTTAGAAAAATGGCAGAGAAAGTAAAAGGAATCCAATTTAGTCGACTGTATAATGCGTTTCATGGTGTTGTGATGGAAGATGCGAATAGGGCTGTACAAAGATCTGCTGATCGATATATAAAGGCCCTACAAGGAGAATTATTTCATACGTAATAATATATATGGAAGAAATCGTTATTTTATCTCCATATTTGTATAACTAAGTTTATATGAATTTTATACTAAAGTCCTACTATGTATGAACGAATAGGTCTTTCAACTTAAGCAGTTCTCACACTAATGAGGGATATTAAACTAAATATATGTAACTTATAATGGCTACTATAAAGCTTTGGAAAATGAAAAGGAGGAGATTTGCATGAAGAATTGGGTTCAATTTAGAATTGCAAGACCAACAGATAAATTTGAAGAAGTTATAAGTTTTTACGAAACAGGATTAGGGTTAAAACGTATAGGGGAATTTCACAATCATGAAGGATATGACGGGGTTATGTTTGGATTACCGGGTGAAGAGTACCATTTGGAGTTTACTACGCATGTAAATGGAAGCCCATGCCCAGCACCGACAAAAGATAATTTACTAGTTTTTTATATGCCGAATAAAGATGAAATTGAAATAATCGCGAATCGGTTAAGTGAAATGGGCTACCATGAGGTGGAACCGGAAAATCCGTATTGGATAGAGAAAGGTACTACAATAGAGGATCCAGATGGCTGGAGAATTGTGCTTATGAATGCATTTGAATAAAGAAGTTCTTTTCGTATGTAATAGAGTGCAACAAAATGATTTAGACAAAAATCCCTACAACGTTTGTAGGGATTTTTTATAGGAAAATATAGTTAATAGCGTAATTGAAATATAGAAAGTATTTTGACTAAGAACAAATGTTATAAATATGATGTATGACGGAGGTATAAAAGTATGATAGTAAACCATTTTGAAGAGTTTTCTAAAAATGTTGGAAATACCCCTCTCATTAAATTAGAATGCGAAGAAACGAAGAATCTTTCAATCTATGCTAAATGTGAATGGCACAACCCTACAGGATCGATTAAGGATAGAGCAGCACTTGGAATGATCAATAAATATTTACAAGAAGCGAACAAAAAACAACATATTTTAGAGTATAGTGGTGGAAGCTTAGCGAGGTCAATTGGCTATCTTTGTTATTATTTAAGAATTGAATGCACGTTAGTGTTAAGTTCTGCAACTGGTCAATCTCTATTAAATGAACTCGAAGATTATGGTGCTAACGTAATCTTAGTTGATAAATGTAAGGGGTTTTACGCTGTAATTGAGAAGACAATAGAGATTAGCAAACAAAAACAAGAGTTATACTTTTTGTTCCAACATTATAATAATGCAAATTTATTAAGTCATATAGAAGGAACAGGCCGAGAAATTATTGCACAAATGAACGGAAAATCAATACACGCATGGGTAGCATCCGCTGGTACTGGTGGAACTCTAATCGGGGTCTATAAAGCAGTAAAGAAGTATACAAAAAATGTTGAGCTACATTTAGTAATGCCTGCCGAATTACCATATGGATCTGAACAACCGCCAAATGCTTTAAAGAAATATGCAGGATCAGGTGGATTCGGCCTAGGACGGAAACAACATTTCATAGAAAAGGAAGACAATTTGATAGAAAAGCAATGGACTTATTCATATGAAGAAACCTTGTATGAAATGGCCCGTTTTTATAAGGATACTGGTATGAAAATAGGAACGTCTGCGGCAGCAAATTTATTAGCTGCAAAACAACTAGGAAAAGAAAAAGGCGCGAATTTTAATGTAGTTACCGTTTTTCCAGATGCAGGCTCTATAGAAGAGTGGTCAGATGTAAAGAGTTTAGCCAAAATATAGCGGGGAAAAATTATTGAGAGAACGAACAAAGGTGGTTCCTTCGTTTATTTCTTATTTTATGGAAATTTGATACCATGAAAAACCTGTCTGTTTACAATGTGCAGGTTTTTCATGGTGTGATTGCGTAGTATACAAAAAATTTCACATACCGTATTAAAAAAATAAATATAGGAAAATCAAAAAATAATGTAGAATATATCGTACATACCTATATGAAGTCAACAGAAAACATAAAAAGAGGTGGACATATGCTACTAGAAGAAGTCATGCAGCAACTAGAGGAATATGGAACGGAGCAAAATCGAAAAACGTATAAAAATCATGGGGCGAAAGAGCCGCTATTCGGAGTCAGTTTTGCGAATTTAAAATTATTAAAAAAGAAGATAAAAATAGATCATAATTTAGCAATTTCATTATGGGAAACAAAAAATATGGATGCAATGACTTTAGCAACGTATATTTTAGAACCGAAGAATGTAACATCAGATCAGCTGAATAGTTGGATTAGGGATGTTGATTATTATTGTTTAATGGACGTTCTTATGACAGCTATATGTACGTCGCCAATCGCGATAGAAAGAATGGAAGAATGGACGAAATCTGATGATGAATGGATTGGGAGAGCAGGTTGGTCATTATTAGCGAATATCGCAATAAAAAATAAAAAGTTAGACGATAACTTCTTCATGCCGTATTTAGAAGAGATTAAAGTTCATATACATAATGAAAAAAATAGAAAAAGAGAAGCAATGAATAGCGCTTTAATTGCGATAGGGATTCGAAATGAAGCTCTAGAGCAACAAGCAATTGAAATTGCTCGTGAAATTGGAAAAGTAAAAATTGATCACGGTGCAACGTCATGTAAAACACCAGATGCAGAACCGTATATAAAAAAGGCTCGAGAAAGAGCAGAAAAAAGAAAGTAAAATAAGCGAAGGAGAAAAGAAAATGAAACCAATTGAAGCGGCACAAAGCATAATTACATCACAATTTCCGAATTGTGATGTAGCTTTACTGGGAGGAAGCGTTGTACGAGGAGAAGCGACAAAAACATCTGACCTTGATATTGTTATAGTCGATCAAAGTTTGTCATCTTGTTATAGAGAATCCTTCTATAGTAATGGATGGCCCGTTGAAGTATTTGTACATAATTTTGTAACGTATAAAACCTTTTTTAAAATGGATTGTGATCGCGGGCGACCTTCTCTACCTCAATTAGTTTCAGAAGGAATTGTATTAAAAGGGGAAAGTGAAATTGTTGAGAAATTAAAAAAAGAAGCGAACGATTTACTAATTAAAGGACCAGATAAATGGACCGAAGAAACGATGAAACAGAAGCGCTATTTTATTTCGGATACTTTGGATGACTTCATTGGTGCATCAAAAAGAGAAGAAGAACTATTCATTGCTAATTTATTAGCGGAATTAATACATGAATATGTATTAAGAGTAAATGGCCAATGGCTTGGAAATTCAAAATGGTTTATTAGAGTTTTAAGAAGATATGATGACCATTATGCAGAACAATTTGTAGCGGCTTTTGATCATTTTTATAAAAACGGTGATAAAAATGTATTAATTAATTTTACAGAAAAGATGTTAGAACTATACGGAGGAAGAGTGTTCGAAGGATTTTCTATTGGCAAATAAAAAGGGGATAGTAAAATGAAAATACCATTCGTTCAATTAAGGGAATTGACACTAGAGGATGTAGAAGATCGATATCAATGGTCAGTAGATACAGAAGTGACAAAACACTTAGTCGTACCAGATCAATATCCTCCGTTCACTCGTGAAGATACGAGAAAATGGATTGAAGCATGCATAAGTCGAAAGAATGGTTATGAACAAAGGGCTATCGTTACAGAAAACGATATACACATTGGCTGGGTAGACCTTAAAAATTTTGACAAAACAAATAAAAATGCGGAACTAGGAATTACGATTGGGGATAAAGAGTATTGGGGAAAAGGGTATGGAATAGCATCTCTATATAGTATATTACAACTCGGATTCTTTGATTTCGAATTGGAGAAAGTTTGGCTACGTGTAGATGAGGATAATTTACAAGCTAGAAAGAGTTATGAAAAGGCTGGCTTTGTTTGTGAAGGACTAATGAGAAATGATCGCTTACGTCAAAAGAAGTTCATTCATCGCTATCGTTATAGTATGTTAAAAGAAGAATATCAATCTATAATTAGTGGTTTATAAAAATATTATGTAAATTAAAAAGGGGTAGAGATACATGATTCGATTACTTACGAAAGAAGATGCAAGAAAATATTGGGATTTACGTTTACAAGCATTACAAGTAAATCCAGAGGCGTTTATAACAACTTATGAAGAGGCGATTCGTCAGGAAAAATCCTATTGAGCGAGTTGAAGGGAATTTAACATCTACTATTAGTTGTACACTTGGCGCGTTTAATGAAGAAAAATTAATTGGTGTAGTCACTTTACTAACGGAAGAGAAAGTAGCATATAAGCATAAAGGCCATATCGTTGCGATGTATGTAGACGCACAAAACAGACGAAACGGGTTGGCACGTGAGCTAATTGCAAATGCAATTCAAAGAGCGCGGGATATACAACTAGAGCAATTGACATTAGGTGTTGTATCTACAAACGAACCAGCAAAAAATTTGTACGAATCAATGGGCTTTAAAACATATGGAATTGAAAAAAGGGCTATAAAGATTAATGGTGCGTACAGTGATGATGAACATATGGTGCTGTTCCTTTAAAGGACGGAGTTTATCATGAAAGATCTTTATTTAGAAAAAAACATGAATCCGCAAGTAGCAATTTTGTATGCAACGGTTCGAGATACATATATACGATTGCGAAATTTAGTAGAAAGTACTGAAGAGAAGGAATTATCTTTTAAAGGGTCTGAAAATAATGAAAATAGCATCGGACAGCTACTTCAGCATTTAGCAGTTGTCGATTTACATTGGGTGTATCGCTTAAAGGGAGAAGAAGTTCCACTGGCACTAAAAAATAAATATGGGCCTATGTTGAATGAAGTGGGAGAACTGCCAGTTTTAAGAAAACACACGTTACAAGAGTTAATGCAAGATTATGAAGCAGTGCAACAATTATTTTATCCCGCATTAACGGGCAGCCCGATTGGTTAAACTAATAATCAGTGGGGGATGAACAAAACCCCCACTGATTAAAGTTTCACTTTATGAAGAATGTATGAAACTAACAGAAAATGATTTAACACGGGAAGTTTTTTATGAAAAGGGCGAAAATGCGACAATAAGATGGGGTATATGGCATATAGCTGATCATAATCGGTATCATCAAGCGCATATTGGTCAGTTAAGAAAATTATATAGAGCTAGATTACATGTAAGTTAAAGTGCGTGAATTTTAATTATATTCATTTTGTTGTATAGTAATAAGAAGAAACTAAACAAGGGGTTTTATAATGAAAGCAATTGCAATAGGGATATTGGCATCATTTTTCTTTGCCTTTACCTTTGTTTTAAACCGGGCGATGGACTTAGAAGGTGGAAGTTGGATTTGGAGTGCATCATTACGGTATTACTTTATGGTACCAATGCTACTACTTATTGTCATGTATAGAGGCAACTTAAAGCAACTCTTTCAATATATGAAAAACAATCCGAAAGAATGGTTGGTATGGAGTATTGTAGGTTTTGGTCTTTTTTATGCACCACTTAGTTTTGCTGGCGCATTTGGACCAGGGTGGCTTGTTGCATCAACATGGCAAATTACGATAGTCGCAGGGATTTTGTTAACACCATTTTTTGCGGTAGACCCATTACATAAAAAACTTCCGATGAAAGAATTAGTAATGTCGGGTATTATTTTATTCGGTGTTGTACTCATGCAAGTAGAACATGCTTCTTCTTTAGGAATTCGTGAAACCATTTTATGTGTAGTTCCTGTTCTCATTGCGGCGTTTGCGTACCCTCTTGGAAATCGAAAAATGATGCAAGTATGTAAAGGAGAATTAGATGTATTCCAGCGAGTTCTCGGGATGACATTAGCAAGTTTACCATTTTGGTTTTTACTATCTGGTTACGAAGTATCAACAGGTGGATTACCGTCAAGTAGTCAAGTTTTTCAATGTTTTATTGTAGCAGTTAGTTCAGGTTTAATCGCGACAGTATTATTTTTCTTTGCGACAGATCTTGTGAAAGATGATTCGCAAAAACTAGCAACGGTTGAAGCGACACAATCCGGTGAAGTTTTATTTGCTTTAGTAGGAGAGCTTATTTGGCTTTCTGCTCCAATTCCATCATCTTTATCTTGGGTTGGAATGAGTCTCGTTATTGTCGGAATGATACTGCATAGTTATGTGGCGGTCGTTGTGAAAAAAGAAGAAAAGATAACAGCGTAATGAGATTAGCTCTTTTTTATAAAGAGCTAATCTTTTTTCATAGAAAGGGATGAAGATATGAATTTGCAACGTGTTGAACAAATTGGAAGGGATTCAATTTTAAATGTGCTACAGTATGCAGTCGGTCCAAGTGAAACAAGCTTAAAGAAAGCGGTAGTATTTTATCAAAGCAATAAAGGTAGATTATATAAATATGAAAAAAAGGCTTGTATAGGTATTGAAATAATCGGAGCAAATGAAGCGAGAATATGCCACATAGCAGTCGTTCCAGAATATCGTCATACAGGAATTGCGTTTCAAATGATAAGGGAAGTAGTAAGAATGCATCAATTGACTTATGTCGAAGCTGAGACAGACAATGAGGCAGTAGAATTTTATAAGAAAATTGGTTTTAAGGTTAAAAGTTTAGGAGAAAAATATCCAGGGATAGAAAGATTTCATTTGTATTTTAAAAATAAAACATATTGAAATAATCTGAGAATATAATATCCGGAATAGGAATTGAAGAGATAGTTCGTTTTTTATTTATCTGTTCTATTTTTAATAGAAGATCTTTCTTAGTTTTTGACGAAAACTTAAGAAAGATTGGAATGTTCATTTGATGTTAAGGAAGGAAGTAAAATATGGATAGATCAATAAATGATAGAACAATTGAAAAAAAGCGTGCAGTCTCATTGGATTTAGCAAGAGGCACTATGCTACTGTTAATCGTACTTGCTCATGCACCGCTTTACTTGTATGCAGCAGATCCTGGAATTATGCATAGAGTGGAAAGCAGTAGTTTCTTTGATCAAATTGTAAATCTTTTTGGTATATTCATAATTGATAACCGTGCAAGAGCAATGTTTGCCGTATTATTAGGCTACGGTTTAGTTCTAGCATTTGAAGGGCAAATATCAAAAGGGAAAAATGAAATTCAGGCTGTAAAAATAGTAAGAAAACGCTCCTTGTATTTAATACTGTTTGGGATTGTGTTAGCGGTCTTAATTGGAGGGCAAGATATTCTTATGGCCTATGGTTTAGCGGGTATTTTTGTTAGTCCACTATTAAAGTGTAAAATGAAAACATTAATTCGAACGTTTATAATTATCGCTATATTGTATACCATTTTTATTCCAATAATATGGGGACTTAATATGCAATCAATAGGTGATTATGGTTTTTCACCAGATGTTTCGGCAAAAGACACGTATCTTAGTACTACAATGATACGATTACTTTTCTTTCCTATTATACCTGTACTCATCCATTTTATGTTCCCAATTCTTCCTTCTGTAATTCTTGGTTTGTGGATTGCTAAATATAAGTTATTAATAAAACCAGAGCAACAGTTAAAAAAATTATATTTTATAACAACTATAGGATTAGCAATTTCTTTAATAGGTGCTTTGCCTTTATCTTTTATAGGGACTATATGGTATCCAACTGTATTTACAGCTGGAATGATAAATGGAATCCATATTTTAACTGGAATTGCTGGAGGATTAGCATATGCAACAGGTTTCGGGATAATAGGGAGTAGATTGAAAAATCCAGGGTACTTTAGCCTTGCATTAATCGCTCTAGGAAAACGTTCATTAACATTTTTTGTTTTAAATGAAGCACTGCTTGTTATATTTTTATCACCAGTAGCATTTGATTTAGGAGGGCATGTAAGTAACGCTTTTGCTGCATTGATAGCAATATGTATTTGGATATCGTCTGTCATAGTAGCTTTAATAATGGAAAAAAATAATCTTAATGGACCATTAGAAATTTTATTGAGACGTTTAGTATATAAAAAATAAATAAAGTGAAAGACGACATAATACAAAATCGTCTTTCACTTTATTTAGGTGTACAGATAGACAATTCGGCTATTATAATATTTCATTTTCATTTAGGGAATAAATAGCATGAAAATATGTAAATATGCATATTGAGTATAGTTTGTAAAAAGTGATATTTGCATTATATAATATAGTTAAATGGAAAAATATAGATAAAAGAAATTAGGTGTATAGCACATGAGAATGGAAAAAAATAAATTTTTGAAAGTCGCTGCTTCAATTGGCGTGTCATCTTTTTTATTAACAGGTTGTGGTGACTATGAAGAAGAAAATGTACAACAAGAAAATACCGCTGTTAAAACGGATGGTGGGAAGCAAGGGAGCGAACAAGAACCATTAAATTGTGATGATAAAGCCCCAACTACTGAAAATGTAGAAAAAGATGAGTCATGCAAGGAAAATAATCCATCATTTTCATCGTATCAAGAAAACTCTCACTTACCGATATTACCGTTCGTAGCAGGATATTTATTAGCAAGTAAAACCTCAAATATGAACTATACAGCCAAACCAAATGTAATGAAGAAACCATATACAAACAATGTTCTTTCTTATCGTGAAAAAGATGAACGGAGAACTGGTGGCAGCGGTGGCGGAGGTTATTACGGCGGAACTACTAGCAACAACGATTCTTCAAAGAAAGTGGATTTAAATAAACAACAGCCCAATCCATCAAATAAAGTGACGCCAGATACAAATACATCTAAATCATCTACGACACAAACGCCGAAAGTAAATTCTGGTTCAAGTGGAATTGGGAACGCAAAAGCGCCGGCCGGATCATAAAGAGAAAGGATAATAGAGACATGTATACAGAACAAGAACAGAAAGAGTATATGAAAATATGGTTTTCACTTGCGGAAGAGGCTGGTAGGAATGGTTTTACGTGGCCGAGTCTATTAGAGAATGAAGAGTGGAATCAGTATATGGCAACAGGGATGTTTCGTATGTCGGTAAACACATATACCGCTATTTCGAAAGCGACAGAAGAAATAATGTATGTGTTATATAGAACGTATCAATATATTGTACATACGACAGAAGATTTTCAAAAGCTCGGATTCCCGCCTGAAACGTGGGAGATTGCGAGAATGAAACATACTGGTTTGTTTTCTTATTTTACAAGGCTCGACTTTATTGTAAATGGTGATGTTATTAAATTAATAGAAGTGAATTGTGATACACCAACAGGATATTTAGAACCTTCTGTTGCAAATGAAGTGTTGTGCCGTTATCACGATGTGAATCACCCGAATCATATTGAGGAGCATATTGTACAGGCATGGGAACAAATTAAACATGACTATAATATTGATCCTGAAGAAACGATATATTTTAGTAGCTATGATTGGCACGATGAAGACCATCAAACAGTCCAGTTTTTAAGAAGTTATTGCCTAAATCAGCCCACGGAATATATAGGAATTCAAGATATTGTAGTTACAGATGATGGAATATATACGCCAAATGGCAAGCGAATTCATTATTTATATCGACTGTATCCAATTGAATATTTAGTTACAGATGTTGATAAAAATGGAAAAAGAATTGGTCTGCAGTTTTTAAATCATATAGCGCAAGGAAGAGTGAAAATTATTAATCCACCAGCCGCATTCGTAATGCAAAATAAAAATGTGCTTGCATTAATTTGGAAGCTTTATGAAAAAGCGGTTTTCTTTGAAGAAGAAGAGCGTGTTATTATTAATAAATACTTCTTACCAACATATTTTACAAATAAGCCATTTAAAGAAAGAAATGAATCATTTGTTTCTAAACCTTTATATGGACGTGAAGGTGGGGGCGTATCTATATACGAAAATGATGAACTATTAGCTGAAGATAAAACGGAATATTACTTTGAACAACGGAAAATATATCAGCAATACATAGAAATGCCTGACTATACCATTGATACATGGGATGGTCCGTATACTGGTAAATTATTAATTGGCTCACATTGTATTAGTGGGAGAGCGGCAGGGTTATTTTTACGAGTTGGTGAGAAAATAACGGGAAACTTATCGATGTTTACTGGGGTTACGATTGAAGGATAAAATGAAAAGAAAAGCCCATCATTTTGAACTGAACCCAAAAAATTAGACAAATATATTAAGCAGCTACTAAGGATTGAACTCTGTATTGCACAGGGGACAATCCTTTTAGTTTTGTTTTAATTCTTTTGTGATTGTAGTAATGAATATAAGTTTCTAGTTCTTGCTTAAATTGTTCCATACTTTCAAACTCTTTAAGATAAAGTAATTCAGACTTTAATAAGCCAAAGAAATTTTCCATGACTGCATTATCTAAGCAATTTCCCTTACGGGACATACTTTGGATAACGTTATGTTTTTTAAGCGACTGATGATATTGTCGCATTTGATAATGCCAACCTTGATCCGAGTGTAAAATAGGAGTTTCCTTATCATTCAAACGTTGAAACGCCTTATTCAACATTTTAGAAACAAGGGAATAGGCAGGTCTATGTTCTATATTGTAAGCTATAATTTCTCCGTTATATAAGTCTAAAATGGGTGATAGATATAGTTTTTTACCATGTAAGTGGAACTCCGTCACATCTGTTACCCATTTTTCATTTGGTTTTGATGCGTGAAAATTACGTTTTAAAATATTAGGAGCGAATTTCCCGACAGTCCCTTTATATGAACGATATTTTTTTAATCGAACAAGACATTTTAATCCCAGGATATTCATTAAACGTCGAACGGTTTTATGATTTAATGCATGGCCTCGATTACGTAATTCCAATGTAATACGACGATAACCATACCTCCCAAAATTCTCACTAAAGATCTCTTTAATTAATTCTTTAACTTTCTTATATTTATCTGGACGTTTCGCTTGTTTCATCCAGTAATAGTACGTACTACGAGCGATATTAGCGACTTTCACAAGGTCAACGACCTTGTATTTATGCCTTAATTCATAAATCAATTGCGCTTTGTCTTGGTCTGTGATGTTTTCTTCTTTTGAACTAAGGCATTCAACTTTTTTAAATAGTCATTTTCCATACGCAGACGTTCATTCTCTGCTTGTAGCGCTTCTATAGAACCTTCAAGAGATACTTCGTTTTGTTTTAAATGTTGTAGCTTAGCTTTTTCTTTGGCCATGGTTAGACGCCCCTTTTTCTTTGATTTTAGGGCATCTAATCCTTCTGTTTCATATGCTACTTTCCATTTTCGGAGTGTTTCGCAAGAAGGAATATTAAAAAAAGCAGCTGTTTCTCTCAGAGATGTCCCATTTTCATTCATATAATGAATTACATCTAGTTTATACTCGAGAGAGTAAGTTGTATAGCGTTTTTCAAACGCCTTTTCCCCTGAAAATTCAAACCGTTTAATCCATTGATAAAGTTCTCTAGGATGAACCCCTATAGAATTAGCAATGGTTTTTCCGCCTTCCGTACCTTCTAGATATCGTTTTACTGCTTGTATTTTATCTTTTGAAGAAAATTTAGCCATAAAAAATGCACCTCCAATTGTTAATTATGTGTCTAACAATTGGGGTGCACTTCATTTTTGATGGGCTTTTTCGTCTATCTATAAAGTGTAAATTGAAATGGTAACTTTTTATTGCTGTGATGTAACACTTTCATCTTTCTTCATTTCAAAGATTTTCTTTCCATCTTCATCTACAATTTTAATAGTGTTTCTAAGTTTTGGTACACCAATATATAAAACGGGATTTTCATCTTGCCCTTTATCTTTTTCAATATGTAATACGATAACAGATGTGTCTTTTTCGTCTTGTACTTCTTTTACTGTAATTTTATCGTTTTTATACTTTTTTCCAAATGCTACATACACCATTCTTTTTCCTTCACTAATACTACCATTTGAGTAATGAATCATAGTTGGATCTTTTTGTGCTTTTTCATATAAATTTAATGGCCCATATCCGCCTTCATTCTATCTGGATTTTTCTAATACCCAATACCCCTCATAGTCATTGTTAATAGAAACACATGCATGTAAAGAAATGAGCCCAAATAGTAGAAAAGGAAATAGAATTTTTTTCATTTGTTCACCTTCTTTTAGTAATTCAAATGAATATACCATAATTTAACTATTTTTTACGTAATAATACTACCATTTTTTTGTAGTATTGAATACGATCAAGTTAAAAATTAAGAAAAATATGATAATATATTTATATAAAAGTTTAAATTTTAATATACGTGGTTAGTGGGGGAACCGTTATGAAAATGAATGAAATAGTTGAGAGTACACAATTTCCGAATACAATTCAAACAATTACAAACGATTTAAAAGCACTAGGAGTCGAAAAAGGAATGACAATTATTGTTCATTCATCATTAAGTTCTATCGGCTGGATATCTGGCGGAGTGGTTGCAGTAGTAGAAGCTTTAATGAAAGTCGTTACAGAAGAAGGAACAATTATAATGCCAACACAATCTTCGGATTTATCTGATCCGAAACATTGGTCAAGGCCGCCTGTACCTGAAGATTGGTGGCAAATTATACGTGATAGCGTCCCAGCATTTGATCCACGTATAACACCAACAAGAGGAATGGGGAAAATAGTTGAATGTTTTCGTACATACCCGAATGTAGTACGAAGTAATCATCCATTAGGAAGTTTTGCTGCATGGGGGAAACATGCAGAGGAAATAACAATGAATCATTCGCTATCGATGAGTTTGGGAGAGGAATCACCATTAAAAAAAATATACGATTTTGATGGGTACATATTATTAATTGGTGTTGGCTATGACTCGAATACGTCTGTTCATTTATCTGAAGTACGTTCTGGTGCATGTGAATTAATAAAAGTAGGAGCACCAATTATAGAAAACGGTGAAAGAGTATGGAAAGAATTTGTTGAAATGGATTACGAATCAGATACGTTTGTGGAAATTGGTGTAGAGTTTGAGCGAAAAGGAACTGTAACAATGGGGAAAATAGGTAATGCAACGAGCCGTCTTATGAAGCAACGTGATATAGTTGACTTTGGAACAGAATGGTTTCTTAAGAAAAATCAGTAAGGGATGGTTACAATGAAGGGGAAAAAGGTATTAATTACAAGCGGTGGTTGTTTAGAAAAATGGGATCAAGTACGCGGACATACGAATATGGCTAAAGGTACGATTGGAAGAATAATCGCAGAAGAACTTATAGCTAAAGGGGCACACGTTATATATTTACACGGTTATTTCGCTGAGAAACCGAACGATGTAAATAGAGGATTAGAATTACATCCATTTGAGGGAATTGTTGATTTGCAAGATAAAATGAAAAGTATCATTACGCATGAAAAAGTCGATGCGGTTATTATGGCAGCGGCTGGATCAGATTGGGTTGTGGAAAAGATTTGTGATCAAGATGGCAATGTTCTTAATATGAATGGGAAAATTTCAAGTGATATAGCACCAATTATACATTTTCAAAAAGCTCCAAAAGTTTTGAAGCAAATAAAACAATGGGATCCGGAAACAGTACTCGTTGGTTTTAAGCTTGAAAGTGATTTAAGTGAAGAAGAACTGTTTGAGAGAGCGAAAAATAGAATGAAAGAAGCAAAGGCGAATGTAATGATAGCAAATTCACCACATTCTTTATATTCGCGCGGGGCTGTACACTATGTAATTGGACAAGATGGTAAAGGAAAGTTATGTAAAGGGAAAGATGAAACAGCGAAAGAAATTGTCAAAAGCTTAGAGATATTATGTAATCGTATTACTGCTTTGTAAAATTAAGTTTTTAGATAAGAATGAATCCGCATAGTATATGGGTAAGCGAAACTTTAATTAGTGGGAATTTTACTTTTACACGAATGTGAAGCATAAACCAATCAAGAGCTATACGCAGAATAATTGGTGAGGAGTGGATTCTATGGAACATTTATTAAAGCAAGCTATTAAACTTAGAAATGAAAAGAAATATGCGCAGTCTAGAGAAATACTTATAGGATTAACAAACTTTACAAAAGATGCAGAAGTACTGTACCAATGTGCATGGATACACGATGTCATGGGATTAGAAACAGAAGCAGTTCCGTATTATGAGCAGGCGATCGCAAATGGACTTGATGGTGAATCCCTTTGCGGTGCCTATATCGGTTTAGGGAGTACATATCGTTGCATTGGAGAGTATGAAAAGGCAATTGTGGTACTAGAAGCTGGAGTAAAGAAATTCCCTGAGAACGATCCGATGAGAGTATTTTTATCATTAGCAAAGTATAATGTAAACGAACATGAATCCGCAATGAAATTATTACTTGAAACAGTCGTGAAAGTAGATGAAGTAAAAGAATTTGAACGTGCTATTTCATTTTATAAAGACCACTTAAACGAGGTGTTTAAATAAAGGAGTGAACGTATGAGTGTCACACTATCGCGAAGGCGAAAAGGCATTTGGATTGGACTCGTATCTTGCATTATGTTATCCAACTATTTATTGTATGCCCTTCCCATTGTACCAGCTGCTCCAAAAGAAGTAGTGCTTGGGTCATTATTAGATTGTATGTTTGTAATTCCAGTCATTACGTATTTCTTTATTATTCGAAAAAGATACTCGTTAACGTATATCTTTCCTGTCGTAATAGCTGGATATATATTTGCGAGATTTATAATTCCAAGCGACTATTTACAAGCTTTTTCATTCGTTTCTTATATAGTAGTGACGGGGGAAATTGCATTTGTAGCTTTACAATTGTTCCTTCTATATAAAATCGTGACAATGCTTCCTAAAATAATTAATAAATATAAAGCACATAAAAAAGAGTATTCTTCATTCTCTTATTCAATTGATGCAGCATTTGATGACACTATGAAAAGAAGTAAAGTTATAAATATCATGCTTACTGAGTGTAAGCTAATCTATTATGCGTTATTATCTTGGCGTGCAAAAGTACCAGATGACGAATTTACCTATTCTTACCATAAAAACACCGGTGCTATAGGTGTTTATATCATGATAATTCACGCAACAGCAATTGAAAGTATCGGTTTTCATTATTTACTTCATCAATGGAATCCAGTAATAGCTTGGATTTTACTTATTTTAAACGTATATGCGATGATTTATTTTATAGCTGAAATACAAGCGATACGTAAAAATCCAATTATCATAACAGAAAAACAAGTAATGATTCAAATCGGATTAGGAAAGAAAATCGTTTTGCCATTTACACAAATTGATAATATTACGTTCTACAAGGGGGAATCACTAACAGCAAAAGAAGAGAAAGAGGTATTGGATGCAACTGTTATGGAGTTCATAAAAGAACCTGCTACTTTTGAAATAACGTTAAAAGAGCCAGTAAAAGCGCAGGTGTTATATGGTTTTTCTAAAACAGTAAATCGTGTGCACTTAAATGTTGATGAGGAACGGAAATTTTATAATGCGATTTCTGAAAGGTTAAAACTTATAAGTCATGAATAGTGAAAAACTCCTTCTAAAATAAGAGGGAGTTTTATTGTGTAATTGTAGACAACAATATAAACAACTATATACTTCTTAATTGCTATATAAATGGATATAATTAAGGATAGAAATAGCATAAGGGGAACAAAATAATGAATCAATTACGTACATCAAAAATTGAAATTACAGAAAGAAAAATTCGGTATGATTCGACAATAGTGGATTACGATTGCTTATTGCTGAAAAAACAATCGGAAAGTATCGTGTTATTTCACGAGGTCCAGTATTCATTTACAATGACGGCACACGATACAAAGTTAACTATTCAAAAAGGAAGTTACACAATTGCATACTACTGGGAAGATCGTCCTTACAATTTATACGTATGGAGAGATAAGGAAGGGAATTATGTAGGTGCCTATTTTAATATCGTAAAAAATACACAAATAACAGAAGAAGTAGTTTCCTTCGAAGATTTAATTATCGATATTATGGTACTTCCAAATGGAGAATATTTCATATTAGATGAGGATGAATTACCGGAGCCGATAGAAAACTTTGAAGATGGATTTGTAAAAGAAGCTCTTCATACATTGACGGATACCATTCAAGAGTTGCTTCCTAAAATTATAATAGAAACTGCTACTATCTTTAAAAATAAATAATGTTCATTAAAACCTAGTTGACTTATCGGAAATATTTGTATAATATGTAGTTAATTCTATAACAAGTGGCTGATTGGAGAAACCAAAGGCATTTTATCTATTGATAAAATGCCTTTGGTTTTTTTATTAGTTACATAACAGCATAATCAATTAATCCAAATGATTCATAGTAGGGAGGGTGAACGTGTGACAGTTTCAATTAAAGGGGTATCTAAGAAATTTGCGAAAGCGGTAGGTAGTGTTCAAGTATTAGAGAATATTAATTTTCAATTAGAGAAAGGGGATTTTGTTACAATAATTGGTCCGAGTGGGTGCGGAAAAAGTACATTATTAAAAATTGTTGCAGGTTTAGATAATGATTTTGAAGGGGAAGTTGCTATTGATGGCGAGCGCATCGTAAAACCAAGTAAGAAACAAGGTTTTATTTTTCAAGAACATAGGCTTTTTCCATGGTTAACAGTTGAAGAAAATATAGCGGCAGATTTGTCGTTAAAAGATAAGTATGTGAAAGATAAAGTGAGAGAATGGGTTGAAATCGTTCGGTTAGATGGCTTTGAAAAATCGTATCCGAAAGAAATTTCAGGTGGGATGTCACAACGTGTTGCGATAGCAAGAGCTTTGTTAAGAGATCCGAATGTATTATTACTTGATGAACCTTTTGGAGCGCTGGATGCGTTTACTCGAAGTCATTTACAAGAAGTATTGCTAAATATTTGGGAGCAGAAGAAAACAACAATGATATTCGTTACACATGATATAGATGAAGCGATATATCTTTCAAACCGAATCATCATTATGAGTGCAAAACCAGGGGAAATACATAAAGTGATTGAAAATAAGTTGCCTTATCCGCGAAATAAAACTTCACAATCGTTCCAACAACTTCGAACGAAAGTATTACAGCAGTTTGAATATGGAGGATTGATTCAAACAAGTATATAGGAAAAGGGTGATTTTATATGTATAAAAAATTTATAGTTCTTTCTTTTGCTTTAGCTATATCAGTATTTTTATTAGGATGCGAAAAAAGTACAGCAAGTAGTAAGAAAGAAGATGTAACAATACAAATTGGTATACAGCAAGGATTAAGTCCACTATTACTAGCAAAGAAAAAGGGGTGGTTTGAAGAGGAGTTTAAAAAAGAAGGAGTTAAAGTGAAATGGACAGAGTTCCAAAGTGGACCTCCTTATTTTGAAGCAATCGCATCAAACCGATTAGATTTTGGTGAAGTAGGGAATTCTCCAGTCATTTCAGCGCAAGCAGCAGGTATTGGATTTACCGAAATCGCCAATACAAGTTATGCGAGAAAAGGAACTGGAATTCTCGTTCAAAAAGATAGCAAGATTGCGAGTATAAAAGATTTAAAAGGTAAAAAAATTGCAGTAGCAAAAGGAAGTAGTGCCTTTAATTTATTATATCGAGCACTTGATAAAGAAGGTATTGATGCAAAAGATGTAAATGTCATTCAATTACAACCAGATGAAGCGCAGCCTGCATTCGAATCAGGATCAGTAGATGCATGGGCGATTTGGGATCCATTTATTTCGTTACATACGGTAAATAAGGGCGCGAAAGTGATTGCAGATGGTGAAACATTAGATGTCTCTTCACCAGAATTTTTAATTACGAGAACAAAATTTGCGAAAGAACATCCAGAATTAGTTGAGAAATTTCTCAAAGTTTATGAGAAAGCACGTGTATGGCAAGATGCTAACTTAGATGAAGCAATAAAAGTATACACTTCTGTAAAAAAGATAGATGCGGAAATCGTAAAAGAAGTTTTTAATCACGACAAACCAATTTTAGTTCCGGTAACGAAGGAAATAATAGCAGAGCAACAAAAGACAGCGAAATTTCAATATAAGCTCGGTTCTATAAAGAAAGAAATTAAGACGGAAAAAGTTGTAGATAATTCTTTCGTAGAAAAAGCGTTGAAAGCGAAGTGAAAAGAGGTTTTGTAAAGTGGAAAATACGAAAGCTGTTATGAAATCAGCGAGTATAATGATTGAGAAAAACAGCGTAAAGAAGGTGCGGAAGTTAAATATAAAAGTTTTAGTAAGGGCGATTACTATACCGGTTATTATATTAATAATTTGGCAGTTGGCTGGCGTATTCGGTCTTGTCACTAAAACAGTTTTACCAACACCATTAGATATTTTTCTAGCTTTCCAAGAGCTTATTAAAACAGGAGAGTTATTCGGCCATTTAAGTATTAGTGTATTCAGGGCCGCAGCTGGTTTCTTTATTGGCGGGGGCTTAGGGGTTATTTTAGGAACGATTGTTGGATTTTCAACGAGAAGTGAGCAATATTTAGATCCATCTGTGCAAATGTTAAGAACTGTACCTCATTTAGCTGTTGCGCCGCTTTTCGTATTATGGTTTGGTTTTGGCGAAACATCGAAAGTATTATTAATTGCGGACGGTGCATTTTTTCCTTTATACGTAAATGCGTTTTTAGGGATACGAGGTGTAGACTCAAAGTTATTTGATGTTGCGAGAGTATTAGAGTTTAATAAACGAAAATTAATTACGAAACTAATTTTACCAGCTGCATTGCCTAACCTTTTACTAGGAGCAAGGTTATCGTTAGGTGTTGCATGGGTGAGTTTAGTAGTAGCAGAACTTATGGGATCTACAGAAGGTATCGGTTATATGATTATGGATGCAAGGCAATTTTCAAATACAGATATCGTATTTGTCGGTATTATAATCTTTGCATTCGTCGGGAAGTTTTCTGATTCACTCGTCCGTTTACTAGAAGTGAAGTTTTTAAGGTGGCGAGATAGTTTTAAAGGTGAGACAGGGAATTAATATGTAAATTATTAGGGGTAATTTATATACAGATTTTTAGTTTGCGTTTCAAAATAAATAAGGGGTGTGCAAGAGTATGGAAATATTATGGTTTATTCCGGCTTATGGAGATGGTCGATATTTAGGAACGACAAAACGAGGAAGAGCAACTGAGTATGGTTATTATAAACAAGTTGCTGAGGCGGCTGATTATTTAGGATATACGGGTGTTTTACTTCCAACTGGTCAAGGATGTGAAGACCCTTGGGTGTTAGCTTCAGCTCTTGCTGCTGAAACAGAAAAACTAAAATTTTTAGTAGCAGTGAGACCAGGATTAATGTCACCTACAGTTGCAGCGAGGATGGCATCTACATTTGATAGAATTTCAGATGGTCGATTACTTATTAATGTAGTAGCTGGAGGAGATCCCGTTGAACTACAAGGAGATGGATTGTATCTTGAACATGACGAAAGGTATGAAGCAGCGGATGAATTTTTAAAAGTTTGGAAATCAACCTTGCAAGGTGAAACGATCTCATTAGAAGGAAAACATATTAAAGTTACAGAAAGTAAAGTCGTGTTCCCGCCAGTCCAAACACCGTATCCTCCTATATATTTCGGAGGGTCATCAGCTGCTGGAAAAGAAGTTGCAGCTGAACATAGTGATGTATATTTAACGTGGGGAGAGCCACCTCAGCAAGTAAAAGAGAAAATAGAGGAAGTAAGAAAACTTGCAGAAGAGAAGGGGCGTACGGTACGATTCGGTATCAGGTTGCACGTAATTGTAAGAGAAACAGAAGAAGAAGCATGGGAAGAGGCAGAACGTTTAATTCAATATGTAGATAATCAAACGATTGAGCTTGCTCAAAAGACATTTGCAAGATATGATTCAGTTGGCCAAAAACGGATGACATATTTAAATAAAGGAACAAGGGAGTCGTTAGAGATAAGCCCAAACTTATGGGCTGGAATCGGACTTGTAAGAGGTGGTGCAGGCACTGCACTTGTAGGAGATCCGCAAACGGTAGCGGAAAGAATAAAAGAATATGAAGCGTTAGGAATTGATACATTTGTTTTATCGGGATATCCTCATTTAGAAGAGGCATATGAAGTGGCAGAACTGTTATTCCCTTTATTGAAAGATGAGAAGAAACAAGAAAATAAAATTGTTGGTGAAATGATAGCTGATGCATTTGCATTAAAAAAATAATGAGAAAAAACCCGCAAGCGATTCGCATGCGGGTTTTCATCGTAAACTATCAGAAAATATGGTAAAATTAAATAGTAACTTAAGGTACGGTTGGTTGTTCAATTATCACTTCTCCGAATAGGAGGGGGGTGATAATACATGAGTGAAATAGCGTTGCTACTGCAGGGTGGACTGTTTCTCGTTGCATTGTTAACGTTCGTCGTTGTTTTAATAGACAAGCTCAAAAAATAACAACCCACCTAAGCCAATAGAATGTGGGTTGTTTTGTTTGTAAGAAACAAATAGGATAAGTGAACAATCCAATCTGCTAAGTTACGTGGACTAGTGTGTAGCCGCACACTAGTCTTTTTTATTTATATACAATTTATAATTAGTTTATGTGATTGTATTGTTCTTTTCATACTCATTATAACACAGTGTCTTTTCATGAAGAAAGGAGACCGTATGTTCTGATTTTGATTAAATAGTAGATGATGTTTCTTTAAATAACCCATCCATATACTGTTTTAAAGTTTGGACATAAAATTCTTGCTTATTCACATTATTTACGCCGACAATTGGCGATGCAAGTTCATATCGCTTTTCTGATAAATGAACGACAACATCAAAGATGTCAAACAAACGAATGAAGCAGAATAGGCCGTCTTTATCGCTAAGTAAAATAAAGTAATGGTTTTCACTATTTGTATTTAATGTATTCCATAATGAACTTTTGCTTAAGTCACGAACAATACTCTTTTCTTTTAATTCCATGAAATCGGCATTTGATAGAATATTAGAAATATCAATTGCATCTGGATCTTCAAAGTAGCCATCAATTGTTTGTACAGCGAAAGCGTAAGCCATTTTTAATACGCTCATTTTGTATTTACGGTTATCTAAAAGTAATTCACGTTGAATAGAGCTAGCTACTTTCGTTACACGTTCTTCTTTCCAAATTTCATTATGTAGAGAAATATCGTGCTTTTTACATAGTTTCATAATTAATGCATTGGAATAAAGTATTTCATCACTTACTTCAACAACATCTGTTTCAGCCGCCGCAAGTTCCTCACCATGCTCATTTGTATAGAGAGGGGAGTCGATTTGTTTTTTCATTTGCTCAATCTTAAATTGACTTAATTTATGCCTAATTAAAGGGCGATCAATATTTGTTGTCATTTGTTCATGACAAGTATCACAAATTGAGTTTGTGAAATAATAGCCACATAATATTTCTGGGATGACATATTGTTCACTCAGTTCTTTCGTATCTTTTCTGCAAATGATGCATTGTGTCATTTTTATCACCTTTACCTGCAAATTTGTATGTATTCTCATTGTAGTGTATTTATTGGTATTTTGGAATATTGTAAAGGAAAATATTATGTGAAATTAAAGTTTAATTTGGTACAATAAAGAGAAGTGCTAGTTTAAAGGAGGACGTTTGTTTGAAATCGAAAGTGCACTTTTGGACATTAGAAGTGCTAATGGTTGTAGGAATCATATTTATTTGCACAAAAATATCGTTTCTATTTCAACCGATTGGTATCTTCATATCAACATTGTTTTTCCCAATCTTAATCGCGCTTTTTTTATACTTCATATTTAATCCTGTATTAGTCTTTTTGGAGAATAAAAAAGTACCTAGAAATTTAGCGATTCTACTGTTATATCTTTTTATCATCACATTAACTGCGGTTGGCGTTGGAGTAGTTGTTCCGACGATTTCACAACAGTTAATGGATTTAGTGAAAAATATGCCAGGGTATATAAAAGAGGGAAAAGTATACATACAAGATTTATCACATCACAGATTGTTTGAATGGTTATCTACACAAAATTACGTTTCCATTGAAACAATTGAAAAAAATGCAATTGAATACTTAAAGGATATACCAAATACAATTACGTCGAGTGCAACGGCTTTATTTGGTATCATCACGAACGTTGCGTTAGTTATCTTTACAGTACCGTTCATTTTATTTTACATGTTTAAAGATGGGCATGCCTTTCCAGGAAAAGCGGTTAGCTTATTACCAGAGTCTTACCGTGAAGAAGGACTTCGTATCATAAAGGAAACGAATGAAACGTTATCTGCATATATTCAAGGGCAAGCGCTCGTTTGTATATTTGTTGGTGCTTTTACTTTCATCGGTTATTTAATTATCGATTTACCGTACGCTTTTGTTTTAGGAATTATTGCAGCATTTACAAATATCATTCCTAACTTAGGTCCATTTATCGGTGCGGCACCAGCTGTTATTGTAGGTTTGTTCGTATCTCCGATGCAAGCATTGTACGTAATTATTATTGTTACAATAGTACAACAGTTTGAAAGTAATATTATTTCACCACGTATTATGAGTTCGAAATTAAATATTCACCCGTTAACAATTATTATCTTAATTTTAGGGGTAGGTAATTTCGCGGGAATTATCGGAATGATTTTAGCAGTACCAGTTTATGCAGTAACAAAAACAGTTGTTTCAAACTTAGTAAGATTGTTTAAAACGAAACGAAATAATCGAAAATAGTATATGTTGAGGAAGATACACCGCTTTTTAAGTGGTGTATCTTTCGTTTGTTAATCAATATAAAAAAGTGTATTAATGCGATTTTATTATATGTTTTTTATATATCAAATTTAACGGTAAACTTGTGGGATTTAAGGTCTATAAAACTATGTGGAATCCCTCTGAACTATCCAAATCATTTCTTTACACCGTACTATCAACATCATAATCGACTCCTTTCAAGTTAATTCATATAAATTATAGGTGAGTGTAATATTTACTTTTACAATCACGAATTTCATCAATAATTTGTTTATACTGTTGCTCTTGTTTTAATTCATTTTGAGAAATCGTTTCTTTTTGAATCGTAATAGTTAAAAAGAAAAGGTGAAACTTCATATGTGAATTCCTCCTTTCAAATGGGAATTACAAATGACTACAGTAATGACTCTGTCTTTCTTTTACATAATCCATAGCTTGATTAATTTGACGTTCGTGAAGCATTTCAGTTTCAGAAAAATTATGTTTTTGAATGGTAATGGTTAAATAGAATACTTTAAATTTCATTAGATTTTTACCCCTTTATAAGTTATTTAGAACAGACGATTGTAAAAAGAAGATTGAAGCTCTTTTACTTCGTCCATAGTAGTTTGAACGTGTTGATCGTGTAAAACCTCATTTTGTGAAAGTTTACGCTTTTGAATGGTAATGGTTAAAAAGAATGCTTTAAATTTCATTGAATTATTACCCCTTTAGGATTTATTTAGAACAGACGATTGTAAAAAGAAGATTGAAGCTCTTTTACTTCGTCCATAGTAGTTTGAACGTGTTGATCGTGTAAAACCTCATTTTGTGAAAGCTTACGTTTTTGAATGGTAATGGTTAAAAAGAATGCTTTAAATTTCATGAAGATATTGCTCTTTTAAAATATATTTTTAATACATTTGTGTATAGTATGAAATTTTAATGTCAGTTATTTTATCAGTTGTTTGTTTTACTTGTTGTTTACGAATGATTTCATCTTCAGATAAAGTGTTTTTCTGAAGTGCAGTCGTAAAAAAGAAAACATGAAAAGTCATAAATGAATTCCTCCTTTCGAAAAGGAATTACAGGTGATCACAATAAAGCACTTGGCGCTCCTTAACATCATCCATAGCTTTTTGAATTCGCGCATTATGAAGCAGTTCCGTATTGGAACGTCTATTTCTTTGAATCGTAATACTTAAAAACAATACGCTAATAGTCATTGAATGTTGCTCCTTTCTTTAAAAAATAATGTAAGAGACTAAAAAACCGCACAAAAAAACCACAGGAAGATACAGTTCTCCTACGGCTGGGCGTGAAAAAGCCACAGGAAAGTATACGACCTCCTGTGGCGAATTTATGAATTAAAAGAAATAATATACGATCTTCAATTCTCCATTAGGGTGGTCGAATTCATATTCAATTGTCCGAAAAACAAAGGTGCAGCTAACGCAAAAGTTAATGCATGTAATTGTAATTTCATCATTTTCTTCGACCTCCTTTTAGAATTTTTTTCTTACGTTAGTAATTATATACAATTAATGGATAATTGTAAACCTAAAAATTGAAAATTTTTAATTTTGATTAAAATGCTTATATTTAAAAGGGATTTGAAAAGCAGTATAGTAAGTAACGAAATATCGATAAAAATGGGGGATGCTAAATGAAATATATGCATCGTAATGTGCTCGTTATGCTAACAATTTTTTTATTTATGACGGCTTGTTCTAACGGAGAAAGAATAAAAGATATATCTGATGTTAGGTCAGATGATTTTAAGAAATATACTGGAACGTACGTTGGTAATAATTCAGATGTGGTTGCAATTGTTAAAAATTTACCCGGTGGTGGAACAGTTCAAAGTATAAGTTTAGAAAATGAAAGTATAAAAGTGAACTATGGTGCAAAAGAGCATGAAAATCTGACAGAGGATATGATTGAGACATATTGGTTTGATGGGAAAGATACGATGAAAAAGAACTTTCTCTTTAACGTGATTTATCTTGCAGTTTTAGTACCAAATGCAAAAGGTTACGAGTTTCAAGTAGAAAATAAAATGTTTACGATAAAGCGGGAAGATATACTATCAATCCTGTATGGGAAATTTGATGATTTCCTAAAAGAAAAAGATATATGGGATAAAAATAAAGTAGTAAAGTTCCTTAGGGATAATAACGAAAACATTAAAATGCTTGTGAATGATAAAGATTTTCGTAAATCTTATTTCACTAAATATCCAGTGCAGCAGTTGAAATAATTGTTGAAACTACGGGTTTTTTAAGAGAGTCATTCTTAAACGAATGATTCTCTTTTTATATATAAGAAATTTATGGAAAAAATAATTGCAATGTGATATGGTTAATTGCATAAGTAATGAACCTATGAACCTAAGGTGGTGAAATTGTGAAACCTACTCTAGAACAAAATAAGTTAATATACTTACAAATTGCGGAAACTATTGAATCTGATATTTTAAAAGATATATTGCTTGAAGAAGAACAAGTTCCATCGACAAATCAATTTGCAAAGATGTTACAAATAAATCCAGCTACTGCAGCTAAAGGGGTAAATGTATTAGTAGATGAGGGGATTCTATATAAAAAGAGAGGGATCGGGATGTTTGTTGCAAAGGGAGCAAAAGAAGTCGTACTAAAAAAAAGACAAAATACTTTTATGACAGAGTATTTACCTAAAGTGTGGGAAGAAGCAAAAGTACTAGAAATATCAAAAGGCGAATTGATGGATATGATACAAAAAATTACGAAGGAGGGGAAAGCGTAATGTTTGCACTTGAAACGAAAGATTTAACGAAAAAATATAAAAAGAAAATAGCTGTAAATGAAGTAACTATTTCATTGGAAGAGCATAAAATATATGGTTTGCTTGGAAGGAACGGAGCAGGGAAAACGACACTATTACATTTACTTGCAGGACAAATTATTTCAAGTAGTGGAAGTGTATCAATATTAGGTGAAAATGTATTTGAAAATAGTAAAGCGATGCAAAATATTTGTTTCGTTAGAGTGAAAGAAGAAGCTCATTTAAGTTATAAAGTAAGAGAAATTTTTAAGATGTGTAGCATGTTTTATAAAAATTGGGATGGAGAGTACGCTGAAAAACTTGCTGATAAATTTCAGCTTAATATGACAGAGAAATACCATAAACTATCACATGGTATGCAAACAGTCGTTGGAATAGTACAAGGACTAGCAAGTAGAGCACCAATTACTATTTTTGATGAACCAACTACAGGTTTAGACGCAGCGCATCGTGAGTTGTTTTATAGTTTACTATTAGAAGATTATGGTGAGCATCCTCGAACAATTATATTATCAACACATTTAGTAGAAGAAGTAACTCATGTAATTGAAGAGATAATCATCATAAAAGAAGGAAGATTAGTTGTTCAATCATCAGTGGAAGATTTATTACAACAAGGACATATTATTTCGGGGAAAAAAGATAAAGTGGATGAGTTCTCAATTAATAAAAAAGTTTTAAATCGAGAAGTTTATGGGAACAAAGGCATTACTGTTATATGGGAAGAGCTTTCTAATGAAGATTATTATTCTGTTGAAAAAGAGGGATTAGTAGTTGATAGAATTACATTACAAAAACTATTTATTCATATAACTGGTGGTGAAGTGAAATGACGATGATAATGAAGCAGTTAAAGTTACATATAAAATTTCATTATAAAGCAATTTTAATATTTTGGATTACAGCTTTACTTATAAAAGGAATCACAAGTGTAATGGAGTTAAAAGAAATAAGAGAAGGATTTTTACAACATATATTAAATAATCCTTCGATTGTAATTACATTGTTTATAGTAGTAAGTACTTTTATTATACAGGATGATGTGTTTCGTTTAGCAGTTTCATTTGGAGTAACGAGATTACAGTTTTTCATTGGATCAGTTTGCTATATCATATTACAAGCTGCGGTTTTCTCATTCCTTCAAGTGATTATTTTACAAAATACATTGTATAGAACAGTAAATATTAGTTTAGGAGAACACTCAGTTAAACAGTTTATTGTACAACTATTATTGTATGTTACAATTGCAACTTTTTTTCAAGTAGCAGTAGTGATTAAGAAACGTTTTAAGTGGATTGGTCTTATGATAGGCGGAACATTTTTTATATTATTGAATAGTGTACTTTATGCAGAAGTAGGAATACAGGATTTAAATTCTACATCTAATCTATCTTTAATAGATATCCCATACTTTATTGTCATTTCAATTGTTTTAACTATCGTCTATATCGTGACTAGCGGTATATTTATTCGAAAAGTATCATTTGAGCAAACCATTTAAAGTGTAATTAAATATATATTTTGGGAGAGTAGGAAAAACAAATGGGAGACACTTCTTCACTAATAACCGTCTTTGTATGCATTGCACTACTAATATTTTGGCGTCGTTACCGTTCTATGTACAAACCGATAAAAGGAACAGGAAAACGAATTTTGTGGCCATTACTATTTTTAACGCCAGGGATAATATGGTTTTTTGGTCCCGTACATCCAGCTATTTTACAAGTAGTTTTAGCAGCATGCATTGGGATTCTTTTCGCCGTACCACTTATAATTTTAACAAATTACGAACGAAGAGATGATGGGAATATTTATACGAAAAAAAGCACAGCTTTTCTAATTACTTTTATTGCACTTGTTGTTTTAAGATACGGTTCAAGGCAATATATTGTTGATTTGGATCCACAAACGATTGGTTTATTATTTTATGTCGTTGCCGTTTCGTATATTATTCCATAGAGAATTGCTTGTTATATAAAATTTAGGAAAGTTTGGCGGGAAAATAATAATCCTGCTATATGAAAACTTCTCATTTGAGAAGTTTTTTATTTTTAGATGTAAGCAAAACAATTTGTTGAAGTACAGGCTGCCATACAATATGATAAATATAAAAAATTAAGGGGAAGTAGGGGATATAAAAATGCGTACCATTTTACTTTTTCTAAAGAACATGTCCATCCATGAAATAGAGGACATTAGACTAGAGCATGATCCTTTATTCGGATTAATCCCACCGCATGTTACAATTGTATTTCCGTTTGAAAGTCCTATTTCAAATGATGAGTTGAAATTACATATTTTGAATGTATCAAAAAAGATATATAATATAGAAATTGAATTTGCGAATCAAATAACGAGTGAAGGAGCATATTTGTTTTTACGAGTTGAAAAAGGGAAAGAACAAATAGAAGATCTACGTAATTTCCTGTATACAGGACCTTTATTACAGTTTTTGAAAGAAGACATTCCGTACATCCCGCATGTAACAGTCGGGAGAAAAGAAAGTGCTGAGCTAGCTGCTGAAGTAGTTAAAAGTATTCCTAGTTTTCATGAGAAATTAAATTGTGTGATTAATAGAATTAGTGTGGAGCGAATTGGAGAGAACGAAGAGTCAATTATTGAATTTGAAGTACCATTGCAAAAAAGCTGACAAAAGTCAGCCTCTTTATTTTGTAGCATGAAGTAAAGCGCCAATCGCACCACTATAACCATCATCTTGTAAAAAGATTGGTGTTTTATTTTGATATTTTGTGTAGCTACTAATAATATTTTGAAGGTGTACATTATTACATAGAGTCGAACCAATATAAATAATATGGTCAATGTTTTTTGCTTCGGCGAATTGAAGGCTTAATGCAGTAACGACTTCACCGACAAGTCCTTGTACAGTAGCGATTATATCTGAGCTATTATAATTTGAGTCTGTAATAGCGGCTTTACCAAAATTGCTTGCAGTTAAACTATTATCAATAGGAGAGAGAATACCACCATAAATATCTCCCACCGTAATATCTAGTTCTTTTCTAGAACCTATGTTTGTAAGAGGGATTACATCTTCAAAATGATCAATATTTGTTAATAATTTTGAAAGTCCCATAATAGTACCTCCGCCAACTCCAGTTCCTCCAGCGCGAATATAATGGTCATTATAAACGTAATGGATAGAAGTACCTGTACCGATATTGGTTAAAATAAAGTTGTTTATAGAATGTTTTTCTTCTTTTAATATGTATCGTACACCTGCAAGAGTAGCTTCAAATTCGTTTAGCTCTACTAGTGTATATGCATCTGAAAGTAGTTGTTGTAATAGTTTCGCTTTACCACCTGTAATACATATTTGTTTCATTCTATTATTGCTCTGAAGCCAATCTATAATTTTATCTTGTTCATGTGAATAAAACTTTTCAAAAGCTAATTCCTTTTTTTCATTAATTTAAGCAATTTTCGTTAATGTTCCTCCAGCATCGATACCGATAGTTCTTTCCATTTTCCTACTCCTAACTACGTAATATATTTATCTTATAAGCCCAATTGGCGTGGGATAGATATCCCGGGCGGATCAAATAGTGATTAATCTGCTTGATATATTAATAGTTTTTTTATAGTTACAATAGGGTGGCTGTTAACTGTTGCCGTACCTGTACCGAGAACAAACCCTCGACGGTTACGTGTTAGCTCATAATGTAAATCAAGTTTATCACCAGGGTATGCTTTCTCATGGAACTCAACTCCATCTAATGAGGAGAGAAAGCCTAATCCTTCAGAGTCACTTGTATTTACAAATGCACTAAGCTGAGCAAGTGCTTCTACAATTAACATATGAGGCATATGTTTTTGCGTATCATTTATAAACCATTCGTTATTTGTAATGAGTTTGTATCCTGTCACGGATTCACCTTGTTTTATACTTGTTACTTTATCAATCATTAAAAATGGATAACGATGGGGTAGTGTATCTTTAATGTGCATATGAAAGTACCTCCAATAAATAATACCCCTGCTAAAGTTAAGCAGGGGAGTAGTAACTAATTTTTAACTAATTCCTCTATTTTTTCAAGAGAAAAAATGCCGCTATTTCTAATGTTTTCAACAACTTGTTGTAATACCGCTTTATCTTGAACAAGAGCAATACGTACAAAGCCTTCTCCGTGAGGTCCGAATGCATGACCTGGTGTTACAACGACATTTGCACGATCCATTAATGCATAAGCGAATTCTAGAGAAGTCCATCCATTCGGTATTTCAGCCCATACGAACATACTGCCAGCTGGCTTATCGACATTCCAGCCAAACGTTCGGAACCCATTGACTAAAGTATCTCTACGTTCTTGATAAATGGTGCGGTTTTTCTCGCAAAACTCCGCACCATTTCTTAGTGCTGTAGATGCTGCTTTTTGAATAGGCAAAAATACACCGTAATCTGTATTAGACTTAAATTGCGTAAGCGCTCCGACAATTTCCTCATTTCCAATCATATAACCAATGCGGCTACCTGCTAAACTATAACTTTTTGATAAAGAGTTTATTTCTACGCCAACTTCTTTTGCACCAGGTAGAGAGAGGAAGCTAATTGGTTTGTTGCCATCGAAATAAAATTCAGCATAAGCAAAATCATGGACAACAATAATATTATGTTTTTTCGCGAATGCGATTACTTCTTTAAAGAAATCTTCATGTGCCATTGCTGGAACTGGATTCCCTGGGAAGTTCAAAATCATCATCTTTGCTTTATCGGCGATCTCTTCAGGGATAACTTGTAAGTTAGGTAAGAAATCATTCTCTTTCTTTAATGGCATGTAGTACGATGTTGCACCAGCCATTTGAATACCTGTTTCATAAGCTGTATATCCTGGATCAGGAACTAATATAATATCTCCTGGATTTGCATAAACCATCGGTAAATGAACGAGTCCATCCTGTGAACCCATTAATAATAAAATCTCTTTTTCAGCATTTAATATAACGTTATGAGTGTTATTGTAATATTCAGTTACAGCTTCGTGAAAGTCTTGAATACCTGTTAATGTGTATCCATAGCTTTCTTTTTCACTTGCTGTATGTACCATTGTTTCTCTTACGAAATCAGCAGGAGGCATATCAGGATTTCCGATACTTAAATCAATCATTTTATGACCTGCTGCAATTTTCTCTTTTTTATAGGCACCTAATTCACTAAATATAGAAGATTGGAATGCTTTCATTCTAGTTGCTAACGTGTAAGTCATCAAAACCCCTCCTAAAAAGAGTGCTTTCTTTCTACGTATTTAATTATTCTGAAAACACATATTTACATTTTATCACTTTTTTATGAAAATTAAAACGATTGACAAATTTAGAGGAAGGATTAGTCTATTTTGAAAGAGGACGCTGTATATAGGCTAGAATGGTTAATTGAAATGTCTATTATATCTTTCTACGCGGATTAGGATGACGGGACAAATTGTTGATATAAGTAAGGAACTTAAACTTCTCATAATAAGCACCTCACAGTGAAATTATTTAGATTATTAAGCAATAATACATTCAAGTTAAGAGATTAAAAAGAGGGAAGTGTTTTTGAGAAAGCTTTCTAAAGTGAAATAACGCAGAAAATATTTCCTGCGTCTCATCTGAAATGTAATCATTTCTTTTTATATGTACATAATTTTTCAGCTGTCAAAAAATATACATTTAACGTATCATCGACAACCTTTAAAGTTTGATCTGATGTAAATGAGTTGCCATAATCAATGTGATATACATTAGAATTTTTGACAAATGAACCTTTATATAAATCTTCTTTTTTATTTGTAGTTTGCATTTCTACTAAATTTTGAACAATTTCCTCTTTATTTTCTTTTTTGACAACTGTTTCAAATTTATAATATACAGGACATTCACCGTTTTTATTGTCAACGACTTCCCAAGAACCGTATATATCATTCTTGTTGCAGCCACTAAGTAAAACGATCAGTATAGGAAATATAAGTAGATATTTTTTCATTTTGTGCTCCTTTCTTATTATGGCTAATAAACGTGCGAATAAGATAGAAATATTGTAATAAATAAAGTTTAAATTTTTTTAAAGAATTACTTAATTTCACATAAAAATTGGGAAAAGTATAGCAAAAATAAAAGACATGAATTTAGCGTATTACTAGTTATTCATGCCTATCAGTATAATTTTGGCTATGCCTTTTTGAGGATAAATGAGGAGGAAAGTAGGATGACTATTCCATTTAAAATATATACACTTGCAATAATAAAGGCTAACGTACCTACGCTAAATCCACTTTTATCGAATATAGAAGCGAATGCTGTAGTAGTCAAAAAGACAATGGGAGTTAACAATAAGAAAACGAAACCTGCCACAATTCGCCTTTTAAAGCTATGTTGAGAAAGGGAAATGGTTAAAAAGTTTAGGATGCTAAATATAACTATTACAAAAATAAAGATAATAAATAACTGCATGCCATCATACATTTTCGCAACTCCTTTATTTATTATTTATATACTATATTCGAAAGCGAAAGGGGGACTCCTTTAAATCGTTTCACTTAACATATTAAATGGTTTTTTATAAAACAAAAAGGCATGGCCCAGTATAAAACTGAATCCATGCCCAATAATGTTTACGTTATAAATTCGCAGATTGCGAAGGTTGTTTTTCATAATGTTTCTGTTTAGAAAGGGAAATAGAAATAATCAACAACGAAACGACTCCGAAGATGAGAACCATATATTGCAACCCAATCGTATCTAAGAAGAAGCCAGTTCCAAGTAAGACAATTTGGAACATAACTCTCTCAAACATATTACGGAATGAGAAGAGGCGGCCGTGATAGCTTTTTTCTACTTTCGTTTGGAAAATTGTCGACATAATAGGGAAGAAACAGCCGACACTAAAGCCAAACAAACCAAATGATGTAAGAGCCATCCATTTTATATCGCTAAAGAACAATGAAAGGTGTGCAAAAGCGGTACAAACTGCGAAGAAATATAGTAATTTTTCAGGTTTAAAATAATCAGATAAACGTTTAATAACGAAGGCACCTAACATAAATGCAACACCTTCAATTGTATATATGAATCCTTTAATCGTTGGATCATGTTGCATTTCACTAATGTTAATAACCATTAAATTAAAACCAGCAATAAATAATAGTGGGATGATACTTAATATAAGTGCTGTGAAAGCAATAGGAATTCCTTTTAAAATACGAAATACTTCCATAAAACTATTATCTTTTGCAGCCTGTTTACTTGGCACTGTTGATTTTTTATCTTCAAATTGTAGAAAGAAAGTTGAAAGGAACAATAGAGCATATGCAGCCATTGAGAAGGCATACATATATTGTAAACTCATTACAACTAAAAGAATTCCACCTAGTGAAGTACCTGCAATACGAGCGATTGTACCAACATTCATATGTACACCGTTCATTTGTAATAACTCATGTTCACGTACGATGAGTGGAATTACAGATTGTAATGCAGGGAAATAAAATGCGGCTGAAATTTGAAGTGCAACCATAAAGGCGATCATAAAGGCTATACTTTCAAATTGAATAGCGAAAAACATAAAAATAACACTTAAAACCCGACCAAACCCAGCATAAAGAAGAACTTTTTTCTTATCATACTGATCGATGACCCGACCAGCCATTGGACCAACGATAACACCTGCTAATAGTCCGATAAATAATATAACTGATTTCATAAAATCAGAAGGGACATATTTTTGCATAAATTCTAAGTTGCCAAGAATACCAAGCCATAAACCTAGACCAGCAATAAACTCCCCAATTAAAACGATCCAAACATTTTTATTACGCCACATAATGTAAAACCTCTCCGTCTTTTAAAGTGAAAAACTCGTATATAAAACCTCCTTATTTATGTAGTATTTTTTTACGAACTTTTTTAGAGTCAGAGTCTATATTACGTGTTTCATTAGTGGATTTCAATCTTTTTGATTTGGCGAAAATTGGATTTATGAGTTGATGAAATAAGCATTAAAAATAAAATGAACTTTGAATTAATTACATATAAAAAATAAAAAAAGCAAGAGCGTAATAGTACGTCTCACTTTTCTAAAATACACTTTGTAAATAGAGTTGCTTAATAACTATTATGACCTTGTCCAATTGCTAATGCACTAAAGGTGAGGGGGCCAATAACATCTGCACTTGCAGCACTTGTTAAATTTTCCACAGTTAAAGTGTATTCGTGAATCCCACAGCTTATATTTTTATTAATTGTTTGAAATGTTTCAACGTAATATTGTTCAGAATCTGTAGATCTAATACTTACTTGTGTGTTGAAAATTTCAATGTTGTTACGGAAAACCCTAAACAATATTTGTGATATATCAGTTATACCTTTAACTCCAACTGTAGCAATTAATTCTACTCGATTATCACGTGAATCTTTTATTGGAATTTTTAATTCAATATTTGCTAGAATTGCTTTGTTTGGGGAATCGGGAATTGTAAAAGTAGTTGCGTCAGTTTTATTTATTGGCTGAATAGCTTGGTAATCAATGATATGAGTTATGGTTGTCACCTCCTCATATATCAAAATATGAAGGTAATGACGGATTAGATTGGACGTATATTAGAAGATAGTAATAGAATAGGGTTGAATATAGGGGAATAATATAAAAGCATCAAGAAGAGAACCACGAGTATGTGGTTTATTTCTTGATGCCCTTCCTACATTAAGCAGAATATTCTTCTTTACGAACTTCGAAAAATTCATTACGTAGTAAGTAATTATAAATTTTTTCTGAAACCTCTTCTTCTTCAGACACTAAGTAACGATGATCAAACGCATAGAATGATTTTCCTTTAATTAATTTTACGTAATAGATTTTGCACGCCTCCTCTATCGAATGTATTACTTGCTTTATATTATGGTGGCCTATATACCTGTTAATCATACTTTGGGTTTCAAAAGGTAGAAGTAAAAATGTTAACATGTTGAAATAGCTTACAAATCTGTAATGTTTTTGTCACCTTTTCCGATAGTTAAAAATAACCAATCTCTTCTATACTACAAATAAGTTACATAAAATAAGGAGGGAAAAAGATGGATGAAGTAATTGGAGAAGTTGTAGCAGGTATTTGTGAATTTGTGGTAGAAGTAACGGCAGATGCTATAGGAAATTTAGTTTCTGGAAATGATGAGGAAAAGGAAACATTGTAATAGGTTGTAAAAGTATAAAGGTAACTAAAATATAAAGGCTGATTCCTAAAGGGAAGTCAGCTTTTTTATTTTTTACATTTTATTAACTTTATTTAAATATTCATTTGTTATGATATTAGTGAAGCTAATTAAGGGGGTGAAAAAATGAATATGCCGAATTTTGGGACTGATGTATCTGATTTTCGTTTGATTGTGGCGAATGTAGATGAAAGGGAATATCATTTTATTGTTCGGGAACATCCGATTTTAGGGAAAATTATATCGCTATTTGAAAATGGAAAAGAATATGGCTTAATAGACAAACAAATCGCTATTAAAGATACATTTATTAAATCGGAGCTTACTAAGTTAGATGGTTTTAATATCGATATACTTCATCATACACCTGGATGGATATGGATTGGCATGAATCAATTTGGTTTACATGCTCGAGAGGCTACTTATAATGAAGTAGAAGTTATTATGAAGTTGAAAGAGGATTTATATTACATAGATATATATGAGGAAATAAAAATGTAATAGATATTTAGTTGGGTTAGGGGATTAGTTCCCATAACCTTTTTTATTTTAAAGTAATATTCATATCATTTTGACGATGGTCTGTCTGTATTACAAGAGGTGAGCTGAAAAGAGGATTTGAAAATACATAAAGAGAACTTTAATTATTATATGAATCATATATGTTAATAACAATAGAAGGAAGATGATAAAATGAGTAAGGAAGAGCTTATGAAACAACAGTTTGGTAATAATGCAGAAAAGTATGTAAAAAGTAAAATTCATGCTAAAGGACTGGATTTACAATATGTAGTTCAACAAGTTGAACCTCGTCATAATAATCGTCTTCTTGATATTGCTACTGGTGGTGGACATGTTGCAAATTTATTAGCACCATTGTTTAAAGAAGTAGTTGCATTAGATTTAACTGAAAAAATGTTAGAGAATGCGAAAAAATTCATTTTAGGTAATGGGCATGACAATGTATCTTTTATCGTTGGACATGCTGAAAAATTGCCATTTGCTGATAAAGCATTTGATACAATTACATGCAGGATTGCAGCACATCATTTTACAAATCCGACGCGATTTATTTATGAAGTAAATCGAACGTTAGAAGATGATGGATTATTTATTTTAATAGATAATGTTTCGCCAGAAAATAATGAATATGATACATTTTATAATTTTATAGAAAAAAAGCGTGATCCGAGTCATGAAAGAGCTTTGAAAAAGACAGAATGGATTACTTTATTAGAAAAAAATGGTTTGCAAATGCAGTCATGCTTCACTTTCGATAAAAAGTTTGATTTCGACTGGTGGTGTGACATGCTGGAAGTACCTATGCAAAAGCGTGAAAAATTAACAGAGTGTATGATGAAAACACCAAACGAAATGAAGGAATACTTTCATATTCTATTTGAAAATAATAAAGTAAAGTCGTTCTATACTGAAATGGCTATGTTTATTTGTAAAAAAAGTACAACATTAAAAAGATAAATTTCTTGAAGTCTTTTCAAAGTGCGTTATACTTAGTACTGAGAAAATGAGAATTGAGGAATTGCAATAATGATTCGCGTACGTATTGAAGGAACTGAAGAAGAAATGCTTGAATTTATGGAGAAAATGCCGGACATTCCTGGATTTGAAAAAACGCATATGAGAGAACCGAGAAAAGGAAACAATCCAAAATACGATTCAAGTAAGAATGTATTAGCATATTTGTCTTATAAAAAGATTGAAGTCGCCAATAAATAGGCGGCTTTTTTAGTTTGCATCGTTTCACCGCCTTGTCTTTTTCACATAATAATAATAGTAGATTATGCTGAAGAGAGGTGAGGATTGTTAATAAGAAAATTATCTTTTTTGGAGACTTTGGTATTGACGATGCAGTTGCGTTAATTTATGCAAATAAAACTTGTAAATTAGATATTATAGGAATTGTCGCAGAGTATGGGAATGTATCGCGAGAAATCGTTACAGAGAATGTATATTTTTTAGAAAAATACTATGCTACAGAAGTGAAAATCATCGAAGGTGCAGCTAGACCAATGACAGCTGAAGAGCCTTTATTCTTCCCGGAAATTCATGGGGATCACGGTTTAGGGCCAATTATTCCACCTGAAATGAGAATTTGTAAACGGGAAAATTTTTGTGAATTAATTAAATTAATTGAGCCTTGTCCAGAAGATATAGTTATTGTGGCGACAGGAAGATTAACAACACTTGCAACGTTATTTTTATTATATCCAAATGTAATGAATCGTATTTGTTCTTATTATATTATGGGAGGCGCTTTCTTATTTCCAGGTAATGTTACACCCGTGTCTGAAGCGAATTTTTATGGCGATCCAATTGCGGCGAATATTGTTATGAAGTATGCGCAGAACGCTACTATATATCCGTTAAATGTAACACAGGCTGCGCTTATTACTCCTGAAATGCTTGATATTATTAATAAAGAAGGAACGGGACAGGCGAAACTCATTAAACCAATGATCGATTTTTATTATGAGAACTTTTATAAAAAGGAATACCCGGGTATTACTGGGAGTCCTATTCATGATTTACTGCCGTTTATTTCGTTTATAAATGATGATATTTTTGAATATAAAAAATCAGCAGTTTGGATTAGTACGACGAATGATGTAACGAGAGGACAAAGTGTTGCGGATTTTAGAAAAATAGCTGAGCCAACCACGTTTGATAATAGGCCTGTACAAAAAATTGCGGTTGGTTTTAATTATCCAGTTTTTAAAGAAGAATTTATGAGGACGATATTAAAGCCTGATTGTCCCTAATATGTAAAATGTGAAGTTGTAAAATCATTTGTCCAGTGAGCTTCGTTCTCAAATAATCTAATAGTTGAGCTGTATGAATAACTTATGAAAAATGAAACATAACTAATGGTAAGCAATTGTTTCTGATTATAGTTTGATTGGTGAATTATAAAGGAGGTTATCATATGATTTGGTCTTTAATTGTCGGTGGTATATTAGGTTGGTTTGCAAGCTTAATTACTGGAAGGGATGTACCTGGCGGTGTAATTGGTAATATTATTGCTGGTATTGTCGGTTCTTGGCTTGGTACAGCGTTACTTGGTAAATTTGGACCTATTATAGGTGGATATGCGATTGTTCCAGCCTTAATAGGTGCGATTATTTTGATTTTCATCGTAAGCTTTATATTCCGGGCGATGCGAAAATGAATACAGGGGGCTGTTTACATTTGTAAGCAGTCCCTTTGAATTATATGGCCTAATCTGTTATGCTACTGTTATACAATCAGGAGGTGTCAGCATTGAAATCATATACAGTAAATTTCCATCAAGAAGATAATGCAAAAGCGACAACAGTACATAAATTAAGTGAAGAGGACTTCAATAAAGCAACAGAAAAAGGTACTCGTCATCTATTTGATTTAGATACAAACGTTGGTTTCTTCGTATTCTTTGACGCAGAAGATGCAGAAGGAAATGATCAATACTTAATGTTACAATATGAAGGAGATCACGAAGAGCCAAGTGCTTGCTACGGATTTGATTTGAAATTATACTATCAATTTTTAGCATTATACTTAAATGATCTTGAATTCCAAGGTGAAACAAATGAAGAAGAGGAAGAATATGGTCCAATTCATCATTTAGCGCACTTACTTTATCATATTGTAGAAGATGGTAAGTCAATCGAAGTGTAATATACATATTTGAAGCTGTCCAATATTGGACAGCTTTTTAATTATATAATAAAGGTACATGTATGTTGTATGCTAAAAAGTTGAGGGGAAATGGAATTTTCCGAAGGGTTGTTTATTTCTTCCATGTTTCAATCGGAATACATCTGTTATAATGAGCATAATTAAATTCATGGGGGCTAATTCAATGCTTGTAGATGTAAAACATTTTATTAAAGCGGCAAGTTTAACATGTATAACGGCACTGAGTGGAGATAATACATTTGCTCATAATTTTGAAACTGTAAAAAGTACGATTTCTACATACGTAAAGAAAGTAAGACTTACCTCTTAGTTTTGCTTTTAAAGCTTATCTACATATGTTATTTTGGAAAGAATCTGTATTATTTCAGGTTCTTTTTAATTTATACTAAAGTATAGATAAGTTCATCTATTATTTGAAAATCTTTTTATATAAATGTATTATTATAAAGGTCATAAATTTTAGAAAAGAGGTGAATTTCGTGAAAAGTTTTGGCATGCTAGCAAGCTCTGCTTTGTTTTCTCTGTTTCTGTTATTATTTAATGTTCAATCGTTTTATAATAAATACACAGAAGAAAATACATATTATTGGATAAATGGTGTATTAGCAGTGATATTCCTTATATCGTTTATCATACATATAAAAGATATTATAAAGAAAAATTATACAACTTCATTAAAACAAGAGTAGAGAGAATCATATGTTTACTAATAAGAAATGATGTAATTAAATTTCAAACCTTAAAAATATGAGACCAGCAGGGAAATGTTACGTAGTTTCTGTTGGTTTTTTGCGTTTTTGTGACGTACTTTATTCAAGGTGACAGAAGAAGGATAAAGCATGTAAGAAGAGAAGGTGTATAGTAAGGAAAAACAACACATCTCAACCTGTTTGAAATCAATGTAAGATAAAAATCATGTTATAGAGTGTTTACGAATGGGAGGTAGTAAAATATGAAAGCGCATTTGAGAATATTGTTCACTTTAACATGTGTATTAACATTGATGGCTTGTACGAATAATGAGGAAAAGAAACAGACGAACCCAACATCTGAAAAAAATACGGAACAAAAGAATGAAGGAACTGCACCTCAAAAAGAGAACCAGTCAGCGAATAACTCCAAAAATCAAGATTCAACAAAACCTTCGACAGGGCCAGATTCAAAAAGTCCAACTCTTAACCAAAAATCAATTAACTATGTTAAAGAATTATTTGAACTAGCGAAAGAAGGGAAAGTACCTAATGTTCCATTTGCTGCTCATACAGGAGATATCGAAGAAATAGAAAAAGCATGGGGGAAAGCAGATAAAACAGAACAAGCAGGGAGCGGAATGTACGCAACCTTTACAAATAAAAATGTTGTCTTCGGTTTTAATAAAGGATCACAAGTTTTTGATGTACGTTCATATCAAACAGAACTAAAGTCAATTACATTAAAAGAAATTGAAAAGGCGTTAGGAAAACCAACTTCAGTTAAAGTAAATGGTGAAGATCAAATATATGTATATAAAGTAAACAATCAGTTCGAGTTAAAATTCATCATTCCAAAATCGATCGGTAAGGTAGATCATATTTCGGTATTTTCGCCAGAGGATAGTATTAATAAAATGGCAGGATAAAAAATCAAATAATCTCCAGAACACCTCACTTATTTTAAAAGTGAGGTGTATTCAATTGTAAACAAGGTATGTTTCCGACCTTATGATACATACTTTCATATGGCGAAATAATTCAATTATATTTTTGAAAAAAATACAAAGCAAGTAAAAAAACGCTATCTGCCTATAGATTTATAGGGAAGGATAACGTTTTTTATAATTCATCCAATAAGAGATATCGTTTTATTAAAAAAGTAGCATCCTATAAAACTTGAGGGGTATGTTGCGAATTATCTTTTTGGACATTTCCCTTTATTTTTTTACGTTCTAAATTTTGAACAAAAAGTGCCTGAACAATACCTCCAACTATTAAGAAACATGCACAAATATAAAATAGCATATTACCGTTTAGTTTACTTAATAATACTGCACCAATAACAGGACCGCACGTTCGAGATATATCCCAGTGTATGCCATAAATCGAAAAATACAATCCACGTTTATCTGTAGGAGCGATCTCTGAAACGAATCGCAATAAATGGTTTAAAGCCATACTTTCTCCAATGACTAAGAAGAGTAATGTGAAAAATAGTGACGAGATTGTTGCTGAAAGCCCGTAGCCAATTGCGGCTATCGTATAGCAGGCGTAAGAAATAAGGATGATTTTCGTCATGGAAAATCGTTCAGACCATTTTACGAGGAAAATTTGTAGAATGATTTCCAAAATGGCTTTACAAGTTGAAATAAATGCGAGTATGAATACGAAATTTGGAAATACATGTTCTGCGAAAATACGATAATTTGTTTCCGTTTGTGCATAGAAAAAGCTAATAGGAAGTGTAGAAGCCATAAGTCCAAATACAGCGTAATGTTTGTGTACAAATTGTTTTGGAGATGATGCTACTTCAAGTGTTTGTTTTGGCGTTGTAATTGCTGGAGCAGTTTCTGGGAGCTGCGTCCAAACAACTATTGCATATATCATAAGTGTAATACTTTGCATCATAAATAAATATTCAGGGTGAGTAGTATAAAAGATAGCACCAATTAAAGGACCGATTACGGATCCAATTGCTCCCATCGTTTGCAGGAGAGCAAAAATTTCTGCTTGCTGCTTTTGTTTTGTTAAATCGGCAATTTGCGCACGTTGAGCTGGAATGTATAAAGAACGACCAATACCATTAATGACGTATAACAGTGCAAATATAAAAATGGATTGAGCAAAAATAAAACTACCGATTGCAACACCTTGCAGCAATAGGCCGAGTAACATAATTTTTTTTCTCCCATATTTATCAGTAACGCCTCCAGCAATAAATGTAAAGACAATGTCTGAAAGTGGTTGTAGTCCGAAAATAAGCATAGTCATCATTATATTGCCGTTTAACATCTTATTAACGTATATAATCATAATGAGGGCTAACATTGATTCCGTTGTTCGGGTTAATAATTCACCACACAGTCTAATGATAATCGGTTTATTGTAACGTAGTAAGAGATGGTTCAATATGATTTCCTCCTTTCTATATTGAAATGATAAGATGAAAGGAGAAATGGAAAAAGGGTAGAAATAAAAGGGAGTATTTTTCACCTTTTAGGGGGATTATGATGTTTATATTAGATCAATACATTGAACTATGGATTGCCTATGGGAAAGGGAAACGAGAAGGAGAACAATTTGAAATAACAGTGCAAAATATATCTGAAACTTTATTTTGTACAGAGCGTAATAGTAAATTAATTATAAAAAAATTAGAAGAGTTACATTGGATCGCTTGGTTTCCAGGTCGCGGGAGAGGAAATCGTTCTAAGTTAATATTTAAAAAGCATCCGGCACCATTGATTTTAGATAGAGGAAAAGAAATAACGAAAAAAGGGGATGTGAAAAGCGGGATCTCATTTGTGGAACGCTATAGCGCACATTTTCCATCAGTAAAGGGAGAATATCAGTCTTGGGTTGATTCTATATTTGGTCATAAAATTGAAATGACATCTGAAGGGAGAAAAGATGTACTCCGTTTACAAGTACAAATGAATCTGGACATCGTTTTAGATCCAGTTTACGCTACAATGCGCTCGGAATGTCATATGGTTAAACATATTTTTGATACACTCGTATATATCAATGAAGAAAGAACTGCTATTGAGCCGAGACTTGCTTTTCACTGGGAATATAATGATGAAGAAAAAATATGGACATTTTATTTACGAAAAGGAGTTCACTTTCATAATGGAAAACGCCTTACTGCACATGATGTTATATATTCATTGAATCGATTCATGACAGCTGTAGACAACCCGCACGCATGGATGTTACAGCATGTGGAAAGTTTTCATGCAGTAGGTGAATATGTTTTAGAAATTAAATTACATACGGAAAATATGATGTTTTTACATATGCTAAGTTTAGAACAGTGTTCTATCGTAAGTGAAGATGAAGCAGGAAAATTAATGGGGACAGGACCTTTTCAGTTATACAAAAGTAATGAAGATCTGTTTATACTGGAAGCGCATCATTTATATTTTCGTGAGAGACCTTTTCTAGATCGCGTTGAGTTGTGGAATGTAGAACAAAGTGTAGATACATATGATGTTTTAGTAAAGGCACAGTATAAAGATAAAGAGAAACATAATAAAGAACTGTCTCGACTTGAGTCGAACGTGACTTATGTAACATGCAATCTTACGAAAGAAGGACCAATGCAAGATAAGTTATTTCGGAAAGCGTTATATAAAATCATTCATGGCGATATAATCGTTCAAGAACTCGGTGGAGAACGTGGAGAAGTGGCAAAGGAACTAATATCAGCAAAGGCCAGCATAGTAGAGATAGAGGAAGATATAGAAAGTTTAATGAAAAGAAGTATTTATCATAATGAAGTGCTACAACTGTATACATTTAAAGGACGAGATCACGTTGAAGATGCACAATGGATACAAAAAGAGTGTGCGAAGTATGGAATTTGTGTAGAGATTAATTTTCTTGAAATAGAAGAACTATTGCAAATAGGTACGATACAAAAAGCTGATATCATGCATGATAGCGCAACAATTAGTGAACGAATAGAAGATAGTTTGCTATATATGTTTCTGACAAAAAACAGTTTTATTCATGGGCATAGCAGCATGAACTTTCACGAAATGTTGTCCCCTTATTTTAAACAAGAACAAGTAGAGAAAAGAGTTACACTGTTACGCGATCTTGAGGACACATTGTTACGTCAAATTCATATTATTCCTTTATATCGTAACAAACAAGAGGTAAGTACTCATGAAAAAGTACAAAATATAATGATTAATTCGCAAGGTTGGATTGATTTTTATGAAATATGGTTTAAGTCTTGATATATATAGGTTCTTACGCATTTTTCAGAAGATGTGTCAGAGCCTTTTTTCTATGTGAAAGAAGTTTGTTTTACACATTGTTACGCTACTTGTAGTATAATTCCATTTACAGCGTAACAGTGTTATGTTACATTGTTATTAGGAAGGAGTGTTACACAGTTGAGTACAAATTTAATTTCAAAAAAAGAATTATTAGAGCTTACAGGTATTTCATACGGACAGTTATATAGGTGGAAGAGAAAAAATTTAATTCCGGAAGATTGGTTTGTACGAAAGTCAACATTTACTGGTCAAGAGACATTTTTTCCGAAAGAAAAGATTTTAGAGCGTATTGATAAAATCCAAACGATGAAAGAAGATTTATCACTAGATGAATTAGCAAATATGTTTTCACCGAGTGTGACAGAAATCCTTTTAACGAAAGAAGATCTCATCCGTAAAGGGATTACATCAGAACCTGTTTTACAATTTTTTATTGAGCAAACGAACAAAACGGCAGACTTTCGATTTGTAGATATTCTTTATGTGTATATGTTAGAAGAGTTACTACAATCAGGAGAAGTTAGTTTAGAAGAAGGTAAAATGGTTCTGCAAGTTTTACGAGAAAATTATGAAGCAATCAAACATAAAAATTGTGATTTAGTTATGATTCGAAAAATAGGGATTTCTACATGTTTCTTAGTATCGAATATTGAGGATTTAATTTTTGAAAAGGGAACGAAGATTATTTTACGAGAAGCGATTATGAAGTATACCGAAGCATTAAAAACTAAACTGTTGTAGTGGAGGAGAAATAATGCGTACAGAAAATTTAATTATAAATGGTTACGGTTCATCCAATGGCGGTGAATTTCATAAAGTACAACTAAATGGAAAAGGCACTGTAAACGGAAATGTTGAATGTGATGAATTTCAATGTAATGGTTATGGTGCAGTAACTGGTGATTTGAACAGTAGCAACGCAAGAATTAGTGGATCAGGTAAAGTCGATGGTACAGTTAATACAGAAACGATGCGAATTGATGGGAAAGCAACAATTACACAAGATGTAAAGGCGAATAGTTTAAAAATTGCAGGAAAAGGTACGATAGGTGGAAACGTTAAGGGTGAAGAATTTAAAATCAACGGTCAAGCGACGATTGATGGGAATTGTGAAGTTGATATTTTTTCTTCAGAAGGACAATTTACAATCGGTGGTTTATTAAGCGCAGATGAGATTAATATAAATATTCACGGTACATGTAGAGCGAAAGAAATTGGCGGCCAAACGATTAAAGTAAGACATAGATTGAGTACATTTAGTAGACTATTTAAATCAGTATTTGGCTTGCAGTTAGAAGCTGAATTGTTAGAAGGTGACAATATCGATATTGATTATGCTCACATAAAAACAGTAAGAGGAAACAATGTAACAGTAGGACCGAACTGTGAGATTGAACTGATTGAATATAGCGGTGTTATTACTGTTGATAAAAGCGCAAATGTAAAAGAAATTAAGCAAGTTTAACGGAGGGGGGAAATCAGTATGGAACATCAACATAGTCTCACAGTAAATGGTTCTGGTAATTCAGCGGGCGGAGATTATAACAAAGTGAAGATTCGCGGTGAAGGGACAATTGCGAATGATATGAGTTGTAATGAGTTTAAAACATATGGCACAAGTGATGTGCGTGGCAATATGAAAGTTAAAAACTATGTCGTGTATGGAGATAGTGAAGTACAAGGAAATGTAGATGCAGCATATGTAAAAGTATATGGTAATACACAAATGCATGGTGATGCTCATATTGAAAAAACAAAAATTAGAGGTATGATTGATGTTACAGGGAAGTTTTCAGGTGATTTCGTAGATGTGAAAGGTGCTTTAAATGTGAAGGGAGATATTGAAGTAGAAGAATTATCACTAACTGGTGGTCTTGAAAGTGATGGTTTGCTTAATGCTGAACATATTGAAATCTCACTTCGTTATGAAGGAAGTAAAGTAAGAGAAATCGGTGGCAAAAAGATTACAGTGCGTAAGAAATCAAGATTTATTCCTTTTACTAGTCATGCTGGAAACCTCCAAACTTTAATTGTTGAAGGGGATGATATTTATTTAGAACATACAATTGCTGAAGTAGTAAGAGGAAACAACGTTACCATTGGTCCTGGATGTGAAATTAGTGTTGTAGAATATCATACTAGTTTTAATCAAAAAGGTAATGCAGTCGTAAAAGAACATAAACAAATATAAGTAATGCGAGGGAGAGCAAGAGATATGGTTGAGAAGAATAATAAGCTTGGCTTTATTGTGGCGGGCTTATTGCTAGGTATTTTAATGGCATCAATGGATAATACCATTGTCGTAACAGCGATGGGAACGATCGTTGGTGACTTAGGAGGTCTTGAAAACTTTGTATGGGTCGTTTCTGCCTATATGGTCGCAGAAATGGCAGGTATGCCGATTTTCGGTAAACTATCAGATATGTATGGAAGAAAGAGATTCTTTATTTTCGGTTTAATCGTCTTTATGATTGGTTCGGCACTTTGTGGGACTGCTGAAAATATTACACAATTAGGCATTTATCGTGCCATTCAAGGTATTGGCGGCGGGGCATTAGTGCCGATCGCGTTTACTATCGTGTTTGATATTTTCCCACCTGAAAAGCGCGGGAAAATGGGTGGATTATTCGGAGCAGTATTTGGATTATCAAGTATTTTCGGGCCATTACTTGGCGCATATATTACAGATTATATTAGTTGGCACTGGGTATTTTATATTAACTTACCGCTTGGCATTTTAGCACTTATTTTTATTACATTCTTTTATAAAGAATCACGAGTTCATAAAAAACAAAAAATTGATTGGTTCGGCGCAATTACTTTAGTTGGTGCAGTAGTTTCTTTAATGTTTGCACTTGAACTTGGCGGACAAAAATATGATTGGGATTCTAGTTTTATTTTAAGTTTATTTGCTGGATTCGCTATTTTAATAATCGCATTTATTTATATCGAACGAAAAGTAGAAGAGCCAATCATTTCATTTGAGATGTTTAAACAACGTTTGTTTGGAATGAGTACAATTATTGCATTATGTTACGGAGCTGCATTTATGTCAGCAACTGTGTACATTCCGTTATTTATTCAAGGTGTATATGGTGGGACTGCAACAAACTCAGGATTGTTACTTTTACCGATGATGTTAGGGTCAGTCGTAACAGCACAGTTAGGCGGATTTTTAACGACAAAGCTTAGCTACCGAAACATTATGATTATTTCTGCTGTTATTATGCTAATCGGATTATTCTTATTAAGCACGTTAACGCCTGAAACAAGTCGGGCAATATTAACGGTTTACATGATTATTATCGGATTCGGAGTTGGTTTCTCATTCTCGGTACTAAGCATGGCTTCAATTCACAACTTTGGTATGGAACAGCGCGGATCTGCGACTTCAACGAGTAACTTTATTCGTTCATTAGGTATGACACTTGGTATTACAATCTTCGGAATGATCCAAAGAACAGGTTTCCAAGAACAATTAGAAGAAGCATTTAAAGGTATGGGCGGGGGAATGAATTCAAACGCTTTAGGAGATTCAAGAGCCATTTTATCAGAATCGGCTAGAACTCAAATTCCGCCACAAATATTAGATAAAATTATTGACGCTCTTTCTAGTTCAATCGTTCAAACATTCATGTGGGCATTGGTACCAGCTGGTTTAGCATTCGTATTCATTTTCTTTATGGGAAATGAGCGCATGGTGTTGCAGAAAGAACAAAAGAATATAAAGAGTGAAACATCAAAATCTTAATGAAAAAGCTCCTTTCAAATTTGAAAGGAGCTTTTGTCGTATGTACGGTGTTAAATTAGCCTTCGATGATTTCGTATTCTTCGTCTGCTAATAATAAAATTTGTGTTTTCTTACCTTTGTTTTGAACTTCGATTACATCATATGTACCTAAGTCTCTTAGTTTGCTTTGAGAAGCATTAACCATAACTTCCATAGAATCAATTAAGATATCTTCTTCAATGTATGATTCAGGCAATGCCATATCTTCAGTTTCTAATACACATGCGTATAGATTTTGTAAGTTTTCAGCAGTTGGGTTTTGTTCCTCAACATCAATGATGTTTTTTACTGCGTCCATATTTTCTTCTTTTGCTTGATATACTTTAATTTTAGCCATTGTTTTAATCTCCTTTATAACGTAATCGTAGAGGCTACACCTTATTATAACGTTTTTTTCATGAAAGATGAAATTGTTATACGTATTTATAGTAAAAAATATGTGTTATTACTTATAATTGGTGTAATTCCCTTATTAATCTAATGAGTAGTTAACTATCTCCTTACGTTAATATTATATTGTCCAAGCTTTTCTTATCTTCCGCTCATATTATATGTATTAGATAAAAACATATAGGGAAGGGATTGAATGTAAGTGGATTGCGAGCCGAAACGAAATTGTGGGTGTTGTCAAAATAGTATATGTGAATTTTTACAAAGTCTAGAACCTTTTACTCAAGTTGAAAGTATCGTAATAGCTGGAAACGAAATCGATGTATCTTATTTTCTTTCATTTAACAAGAGGAAGGGCATTGTATCATTTGTACAACAAGACAATGAGGTAATATTTGTAGACTGTTCAAAGATTGATGCAATTCGAATAGGAAAAGTGTGTAGTTGTAAATCGAAAGTTAAATATATTGAAGAGGACTTTAGCTTGCTAGGAAATGTTTGCCCGCAATGTTTAACGGAGGGTAGTACAATCTTTTTTGATTTTAACAATCCTGAATTAAATGTGTCTTTCCAAGCAACCACAATTAATCCACCTAGATGTACTGAATTTACAGATGAACTCGGGAATGTAGTAAAGCAAATTACTATAGTAGGTGAGGCAATTGTTTCTAAAGATTTCGTTCAAGTGCCTGAACTGGTAGGTTTTCGACTGCTTTTATCGCATCCAGCTGGAGATCCTTTAAACTACGGATTGTTATTTATTAATTTTCCTGATACGATTTTTATTTTTATATTGGCATCAAGCGGATACCTTTCCATTTCGAACTGCTTAAAAATAGAGAGTGGAACTGGTAATGCTGAAATAGAAGAGCTGAAAAAAATGATAAAGGATGACGATAACACGTACAAATCAGTTGTTAAATTGACTAAAGTATATAAAAATGCTGAGACGGAATCCTTTATTTCTAAGAAGGAGTTATAACGTATCTATTGATTAACCCTCTTAAAATACAGGAGGGTTTTTACATATAATAGGAGCGTTATAGCGGCGGGAAAATCACTTTTGTCGTATGTACGGTGTTAGAAGTAAATAGAGTGGTTAGTTGTACTATGATTTGTTATGGATAATCTCCTATAATGCGGTCTTTTGCAGCAAAATATGAAAGAAGCCATTACAGAAAAGCTAGGGGAATAGTATGTAATTGATTTAAATAAAGTGACGGAAGAGCATACAATATTGATAAAGCAATTAAGAAAAGGGCTATTGAAGCAGCCCTTTTCTTAATTATGTACATAGCTGTTGCTATTTTTATTGTGTTTACATAGTTATCCAAACTTGATAGCATGTTTAATCAAAAGTTGAGTAATTTATTTACTAAATTCCTTTTGAGCTCTCATATAGCTTCCTATGATATTTTGATAACTTGGAAGGTGTTTAGCAAGTAAAGCTCCAAAGCCTTCAACATCATTTCGCCAGTCACGCTGTAATTCTGCTGCAACGCTAAACCAGTTCATTAGTTGAACCCCGCCATGAGCCATACGCATAAGAGCGGCATCACTTTTTGAAAGACGAGAATAGAAATCAGTCATTTTATAATCCCCCTTAAAAAGCTTATTTATAAATCAATCTTACAGTGATTCGACTGGATTGGGTATATGTTAAAATTTTATCAACAAATATGTTTTATTTGGATAATAAGATATATATTTTAAAATTGAAAAAGTGAATTTTTATTTTTTGATTTGATGTTATAATGATTTTGTATTTGTGAATAATTTATAATTATATGAAAGTTAAGTCTAAGGGGTGTTTGCTTATATGCCGAATAAATGGATGTGTAAAAAGGGTATAAGTTACCTCATGAAAATGTAGAGTTATATTGATTTGTAGAAAGCAGGAATGTAAATGATATATGAAGCGAATATACATACTAGAAGAAAATTAGTTTCCATGTTCGAAGATTTTAATAATGTTATATTACTTTCTTATTTACAAGGACATATGGGAAGAGCCTGGGTAAACGATCTTGAAAATCCAACAGTAGCACAAGTTACAGTAGGGATTTTCACATTTTATACTGGAGATCCAAATGTGAAAGAAACAGAAGAGTTATTACGTAATATTCCTGAAAAAATGTTAGTAATCGTAAATAGTGAAGAATGGAAAAAGCGTTTAGAAACATTTTATGAAAGAAAAATAGATAAGTTTTTACGCTATAAATTCAAACGTAATTCGGAATTTTTTAATCGTTCAAAATTACAATCTTTTATATCAACACTTCCAAAAGGATACGAGTTAAGAAGAATAGATGAGCATATTGCAAATAATTCTACACTACATAAGCTTTCTGAAGACTTTACAAGTCAATTTCAATCGGTAGAAGATTATTTAAATCGAGGTATAGGTTATAGCATTTTGTATAATGGAGAAGTTATATGCGGTGCATCCTCGTATAGTATTTACGATAAGGGGATAGAAATTGAAGTTGCGACGGATCTGAACCATAGAAGAAAAGGTTTGGCGACCGTAGTGAGTGCAGCGTTAATATTGGATTGTTTAGAAAAGGGAAAATACCCAAACTGGGATGCAGCGAATACGACATCTGCCAAACTAGCAGAAAAGCTAGGATATGTTTTTGATAAGGCGTATGATACTTATTTTGTGGATAATAGATGAATGAGCAGAGATTGTAAGAGTTGTACAAAATAAAGAATTTAAAAAGGGAAAGACAAATGACTGGAATGTTTCGATAGCATTGTTAAAAACTCCTATGGAAATATTAGGGGATAAAATGATTATTTCAATAATAAGGAGATTTTATAATCTATTGAGTACAAAAACCGGCTTTTTTAGCCGGTTTTTATTTTTTATAAAGGGGACAATAGTCGTGATGTTCTGTTTTGTGGATAGTATTAAGTTGGCAGATGGTTCTTATTAAATGTATTCTTTGTTAGGTAGAATAAAAGACTCTTGAAAAATTAATTTTGGAACACCTATTAGCTCTATCATAAAAAAGTCGAGAAATTCTATTTTATATAGGTAGATATCAGTATAGGCTCCATATATTAATTTATGTATTTTTAACTATCAAGAGGAATTGAAGCTTTTACTATGCAATTGATAAAAGTGACTATGATACAAACCCACGCATTAATAGAAAAAGTACATATACAGTAAAGAGAGTTAAAAAACTCTAAATTTTATTATAAAGGAGATTATAAAATATGAGTGAACAATGTCCAATTAATGTACCATGTCAGGTAGTAGGACAAACCCAAACACCATTAAGTGATGCACCTGCAACGCCAATTACTACTCCGGGAGCACCAATTGTAAAAATACCGGTTGTATTAGCAGAAAGAACAATTCAAATTGTTGTAGAATCTGATATTTCATTAGATCCTCCAGCGGTTGAAATTAAACGTATCTTAAAAAATGCATTTTTAACACAATGTAAGTTAGTTCCTGTAGCATTCGAACCAGTACCAGGTACACCTTACCGTCGAGTTACAAGAGCAAAGTTATTTGTACAAGGATATATTCGTAAAAATATTGAATATGCAAATGACGAGTGTAATGGAGTGCTATATGACCGCATTGCTAATGTTCCATTTTCTGGTTTTGCTGATTTAACAGCTGGTGATTTTCTATCACTAGCTATAGTGGCTGCTTCCTCAGATACTACTTCTCACTTTATTAATCCTAAAAATGGTGATCTACCACGTTTAGACAAATACTTCTTCGAAAATACAGTTTTTTATAATGAACAACCGTATTGCGAATTAGTCAGCGCTCAATTTTTTGAATTAGACTTTTCACCTTGTCCAACAGACCTAAACGAACCATTTGATACTCTTCGTGAAAAAATTGTACTAGATCTTACTTTAAAAGTTTTACAAGTACAACAAGTACAAGTATAAAACTAAAAAAGCATTGTCTTTGATAAAAAGACAATGTCTTTTTTATTATTATAAAACATATATAATGATGAAATGGTCGCGTACAAAAAACATATTTTTATGAATTTCATTAGACGGGGGGATGGTGATGAAAAATCCATGGGTTGGTCAGGAAATATGGAACAAAGTTTATAAAGGGAAAAAGCTGAATGTTCAAGATGATGCACGCGAAATAAGAAAAAAGGAAAAAATTGAAGAAACAGAATCAGAGAAAGAAGATAAAGCAATTGAATTAAAGAAAGAAAGTAAAAAAACAGAATCAAAAAAGGGAGATAAAGCGATTGAATTAGAGAAAGAAAATAAAGAAACAGAATCAAAAAAGGGAGATAAAGCGATTGAATTAGAGAAAGAAAATAAAGAAACAGAATCAAAAAAGGGAGATAAAGCGATTGAATTAGAGAAAGAAAATAAAGAAACAGAATCAAAAAAGGGAGATAAAGCGATTGAATTAGAGAAAAAAGTAAAGAAACTGAGTCGAAAAAAGAAGAAGAAACAATTGAATTAGAGAAAGAAAGTAAAGAAACTGAGTCGGAAAAAGAAGAAGAAACAATTGAATCAGAGAAAGAAAGTAAAAAAACAAAGTCAAAAAAAGAAGAAGCAGTTAAATCTGAGAAAAAGAGTAAAGAAACAGAGTCACAGAAAAAACGTCAAGATTCAGAATCAAAAATAGAGACCTTAGTACGTTCAAAAATAGTAAAAACCCCATTTTCTATTATTTCAGATGTGACTAGTTTTATAAAATTCCCTAATATGAATGTGAAAAATCAAGAAGTATTTGTATTTCGGAATCAAAAAGATGAAAGGGGTCGTGAATTGGATACTAAGTTATTAACTACAGTGCAACATTATCAAGGAGAAGTTAATTGTAATTTAGTTTCTTCAAACCTTTATGAAAAGAGAGTGCTTTTAGAACTTTCTAATCAAAAAATAAAAAGTAATATGGAAGAGAATTGGGTAGGAACATCTTCGTGGATTCCTATACACGGAATAATTTTAGATAAGGAAGATGAAGGAGGAGTAAATAATTATATACCTGCGAAATTACCAATAGAAATAGGGAAGTATAAAGGTGAAATTAATTTACGAGAAAAAGTGGTATTTAAAGAAAAAGTTATAGAAATAAAAGAGGTGTCACAGGAAATTATTTTAACAAAAAAAGAGTTTTTATTACCAAAAATAATAAGGAAAGGAAATAATCCATCTAAAATTGAAAAAGGGAGCTTACTCGTAGAAGGTTATATTTTTCAATGTATTGAATTTATATCGGAACGAAGTACACCGCATGATAACGCGTATCAGTTAATACAAAACCTTGTATTGGAATTAACTGTGCAATTGTTACAAGAACAGGAAGTTTGGGTGCGGATTAGATAATTAATCATCTCTACATCAATTAGTTAAAAATTTCTTCAGGAAAATGTATTAGAGAAACTTAAAAATAATGCTAGCAAGTTTGTAAATGAGCTTGCTAATAAGCGTTTGGGAAAGATATGAAATACAATTGATGGATCGCTTTAAAAAACTAATTCTTTTAATAGATGAAATGGATAAATCTTTGTTAAAACATGAGGTGTAACACAAAGTGTATCCACCCCCATTATAGAAAACTTACAATTTAAACAGTAATACATGTTTATCATAATGTTTTAAACACCAATTATATTTTTTTAGAATAATTGGATGGACAACTTCTTTCGTAGTATCGACCTCAGTATAGCCATATTTCTTATAAAAGTTTTCTAGTTCCTCAAAAAGAAGACAATACACATTTTGTACTTGTAATTTTTTCGCAGTTTCTACTAAAAATGAAACAAGTTCCCCAGCTAATTGTAGACCTCTAAATTTTGGGAGAATAAAAATCCCACCCATTTCTATAGTATTATCATCTATTTTGACTAGTCGTCCAACACCTGCGTACTCATTGTTGTATGTAATGATTGCAACTTTATCTCGCTTTAAATCGCTCCGTACAAATCCTATTGATTCGTATTGATTATTAATCCATTCTAGATCATTATATGTAGCCAGTTGAATACTCATATGCATCCTCCTTCAGAAAACTTTTACTATTTCCATTATACATAATATATTTTCAGGAAAAAGTGGTTAAAATGGCATGATTTTTATTAACAGTTCAAGTTTTGGAGAATAGTGCATACAATATAAAGTGTTTTCCTTTCTTCATTTAAGTTTTACGTATATAATTTAAAAGTACTATTTTTATTTTATTATTTTATATTTATAACAGAATAGAGGTTTAAAAATGGGTGTTAAAATCATTACGGATAGTGCGGCGGATTTACCGGTAGAATTGCTGCAAGCATATGATATTGATTTAATTCCACTCCGTGTATATGATGAAGCAGAAACAGAGTATTTAGATGGAGTTACATTAGAGTCAGTTACATTATTGCAAAAAATGAGAGAAGGCGCTGTTTATAGAACATCATTGCCTTCACTTGAAACTTTCCAAGAAAAATTTGTTTCTTATGCAAAAGAAGGTAACCCTTGTATATATTTAGCTTTTTCATCTGAACTGTCTGGTACATATCAATCTTCAATTGTCATTAAAGAGGAAGTAAAAGAAACATATGCAGATTTAGATTTGGAGATTATTGATACGAAATGTGCTTCGCTTGGTCAAGGGCTTGTCGTTTTAGAAGCTGCTAAAATGGCGAAAGACGGCGCATCAAAAGAAGATATTTTAAAACGTGTCGCTTTTTTAATGAACCATATGGAACATATCTTCACTGTGGCTGACTTACAGTACCTTGTTAGAGGTGGACGTTTAAGTAAAGTAGCAGGTTTTATCGGCGGTTTATTAAACATTAAGCCGATCTTAAGTGTGGAAGAAGGAAAACTTGTACCACTTGAAAAGGTAAGAGGGAAAAAGAAAGTACTTGGCCGAATTGTAGATATTATGGAAGAGCGTGGGAAAGAACTTAAAGGTCAAACAATCGCAATGACTCATGGCGACGACTTAGAAACAGCTGAAGCGTTAAAAGCATTAATTACGGAAAGATTCGGCTGTGAAGTATTTATCGTAAATACAATTGGAGCAGCAATCGGTGCACATACAGGACCTGGCGTTATAACATTATTTTTCTTAAATGAAGTAGAGTAAAGGATTGATCTTTTGATCAATCCTTTTTTATTTTTAATCTGTGATAATTGGTCGATATGGTATTGGTGAAGTGATACTTATATCAGTAATCGTGTACAGAGATAATAAAGTTGTTTAATTTACAATAAAGTCGTTTAAAACACAATAAAGTTGTTTAAAAACGCCAGTCATGTTATTCAACAATCGAACTATATAACGAAACGATTTCTTGTCAAAATTAAAAATATTTGAAATAATTGTTATTAAGTTAAAGGAGGGCGATTACAGAAAAGGTGATACGACTTTCTCTTACTTAAGAATTGTGGAATAGTTAAAGAATCCGATTAATTATATTCCGAAAGGGTGTGTGTAATATATTATCAACTAATGTTTTTACTTATAAATCTAAGGATGGACAAACAGTAATAATTAGAGAAGCTAAAGAACAGGACGCAGAAAGAATGCTAAATGCTGCTTCAAAAGCTTTAATAAATGCTCCATACATGCTAAGTACGGTTGAGGATGTAAAAAAGATGAGTGTTGATGCTATTCAAAAAACGTTAAAAGCTTATCATGAAAATCCAAATTATGTACAGTTTATTGCTGAAGTTGATGGTAAGTTAGTCGGTGCAATCGATTTTAAGAACGGAAACAAAGAAAAAATTAGTCATCAAGGGGCTTTTGCGATGACCATACTACCTGAATATCGAAATTATGGTATTGGAAGAGCTCTTCTAGAAACGTTAATCAATTGGGCTAAAAATAACAGTAAGATTGAAAAAGTTTGTCTTGAGGTAATGGAAGATAATCTAGGTGCAATCCAGTTATATAAGAATCTAGGATTTTTTGAAGAGGGTAGAAAAGCAAAGGGTGTAAAATTGGATGACGGCTATCAAAATTTAATATTAATGGCTTTATTCGTTTAAAATTGAACATTATTCAACAATAGGCGCTATTGTTGAATAAAAATTAGATTTTCAAACGACTTTATTGTTATATTTTTAAGTACAGTGAAGTATCTTATATCGAAAATTATACATCTATATTTTAACCCCGTCCTAAATTTAGAACGGGGTTATGCTTGTTTTAGGTTTAAAAGTAAATAACTTTATTGTCTTTTTTACACATCGTATCATTCATGTGTTTATGCTATTTGTGATTGAGTGGTGAAAGAAACGAATATAAATCTAGTCCTGCTCATCAAAAAACGAAATATTTAAAGATATTAAAAAATTGTAGTTTCATATATAATTGGGTAGGGAGAAATATCTGTAACTATTTGTAAAAATAGGAGGCGGCTATAAAAATGCATGAAATTGCTAGGTGGGATTTAGATCGATTATATTCGTGTGAAGATATTATATTTCCGATATTAGAGTTGAAAGAACAATATATAGTGACAAAGGATGTGGAAATCCTTTCAAAACTTATACAGGCTATTGAAAATGCAGAATACTATTTGTATTGCCGATCGGCTGAAGAAAGTGTTTCATCTGACAATACTATATTGACTGTGAAAGTAAAGGAACTAAAAAGTGAAGTACAGCAAGTAATACAACAAAGTGAGGTGGCAATTTCTGGTAATATTAATACTAGGTTCATAAAAGATGAACTAAATGCGTGGGAAAATATGTACATACAATTAAGAAATAAGATAGAAATAGAGCACAATAATAAACAATTATCATTTGGTCAAGCAAATCATATTGCAATGAATAGTGATAATGAAAAGGAAAGGTTAGAAGTATTCGAGTTACTTACAAGTGCTTTGCATAAGGAAAAAGAAATCTTTGCTACTGTATTAAATCAAATAGGGCGATTACGTAATACAAAAAGTAACGAAATAGGGGATAGAGAGATTTTAACACAATCTCTCCAAGCGAATGAAATCTCTGAAACTGTATTATTACAAATGTGGGATGCGACAGAAGAAAATCTAGATAAATTAGCCAGCGTTTTAAAAGTGTATAAGAACGGAAAAGCTTTCATTACATGGCATGAACTTATGACAGTAAAGGAAAATAATGAGGCTATTATTCCTTTTTCAGAAGCAGTACAAAACATATATGATGCATTAAAAGATATTAATGAAGAATTAGCAGAATTTGCACGTAATGCGATAGAAAGTGGATGGGTAGATGCTGAACCGAGAGAGAATAAACCACCAGGTGGTTTTTGTGCTCCATTTTTCATTGAGAAAGAATCACGAATCTCCATGCGTTATGATGGGAGTATAGATAGTGTAAGAGTACTTGCTCATGAGCTAGGACATGCTTGGCATTTTTATAATATGAGTTTTGAACACTCTACTTCTTTTTTAGATGATTATTTGCCAATGAGTACAGCTGAATCAGCGTCTATTTTCTTTGAAACAGTACTCATAAACTATTTAATCGAAACAACAAAGTGTATAGATATGAAAAAGTCATTACTTAGCTGGAAAATAAGAAATACTTTTAATTATGTTATGGCCATTCGAGCATCATTTCAATTTGAGAAGAATTTTTATGAAAAATGTAAAGAAGGTCCCATAAGTGCTGACGAAATTGAGAAGTTATCTATATTGGCACAAGAAGAAGCATATGGACATGCTTTAAGTGAATATCAGCCGTTCGTGTGGATTAAATATATTCAATTTTATATTGCGGATGTTCCTTTTTACAATTATCCGTACACATTTGGATATTTAGCAAGTTTTAGTTTATTAGAAATAGCGAAGCAAAACTCAAGTACATTCCATTTAAAGTATAAAGAATTTCTACGAGAAACAGGAAAAGCTCCAGTAGAAGAGCTCATGAAAAAACATTTTCAAATAGATATAACAAGCTATGAATTTTGGGATAAAGCTTTTATACAAATTTCTAAAGATATTGATGAATATTTGCAGCTTATGTAAGGAGAGGATGACATGTTTCAAGCACTAATTTTCGATATGGACGGAACGTTATTTCAAACAGATAAAATTTTAGAAGTATCGCTAGATGATACTTTTAATCATTTGCGGTCACTACAATTATGGGATGCAGTAACGCCAATTGATAAGTATCGTGAAATTATGGGTGTGCCGTTACCGAAAGTTTGGGAGACGTTATTACCAGACCATTCTATTGAAGTGAGAGAACAAACAGACGCATTTTTTTTGGAAAGATTAATTGAAAACATAAAGAGCGGAAAAGGTGCTTTATATCCGAATGTAAAAGAAGTATTTACGCACATAAAAGAAAATAATTGTTCAATATACATCGCTAGTAATGGCTTAAAAGAATACTTACAAGCAATCGTATCTTATTATGCTTTGGATCAGTGGGTTACTGAAACATGTAGTATTGAACAAATACAATCGCTAAATAAAAGTGACTTAGTCAAAACCATTTTGAGCAAATATGATATAAAAGAGGCAGCCGTAGTTGGAGACCGACTATCTGATATAAATGCAGCGAAAGATAACGGTTTAATTGCGATTGGATGCAATTTTGATTTTGCACAAGAAGATGAACTGGCTCGTGCCGATATAGTAATAGATGATTTAATGGAGTTGAAGGGAATATTGTCTGAAGTGCAGAATACGCATGCTACGAATTGAATAAGGTAACAACCATAAAAATGCTCAGAATAAATGATTCTTGAGCATTTTTATATATTTTTATATTAAGGGAGGGAATTTACTTGAAAGATATACATATTCAACAAATAGAAAATTTAATGAAATATGAAATTAGTCATCTCGTTCAGGACAGTAAGGAAGGAGGTTTTAACTTCCTAATAAAATTAATAAATGAATATGAAAACAAAATAAATGTATTTAATAAAACTGGAGAATGTTTATATGGTATTTTTCAAGGGGAAAAGTTAATTGGAATAGGAGGGCTAAATGAGGATCCATATACAGAAAATAATAAGATTGGTAGGGTAAGAAGATTTTATATTGCAAAAGAATACCGAAGGAAAGGATTAGGGAGGTTACTGTTAGTGCGAATTTTAAGTGATGCTAAAAAATATTTTAATATCGTTGTCTTAAATACAGATACGGAACAGGGTGACAAATTTTATACTTCGGGTGGATTTGTGAAAGGGAAAAAATATGTAGGAGCGAGCCATTATTTGAACTTATATAAAAGGATGTAGTGAATTATTATTTATCCACTTTGATAGAACTTTTGTTCTATTTTTATGTGGATTGATGATATAATTCATTTGAATCTATTATTAGAATGGGGAATTGGATGATGGGAGAAAATAAAATTATTCATGATTTCAATGAATATTCAATTTGGTTAAATACATTGAAAGGTATGAAAGAAGAATTGTGGGTGGCACCAATATCAGAGGGGAAATGGACTATTGGTGAGATTGTATCTCATATTATGAATTGGGATGAATGTCTTTTAAGTAAGGTCTTACCATCAGTGAGAGAAGGAAAGGGAGTGGAGTTCCCTGACTTTAATACATATAATAAAATAGCCTCTATTTATGCCAAATCGGGTATATCTAAGATGAAACTTCTTGAAGAAGCAAAAACAAAAAGAGAGTTACTCGTAAAAGAACTTAGTTTATTGCCTGCTGGAAATCTAAAGAAACCTGTAACTGCCAATGGAGTATCACATTGTCCTCATACTGGAACGCCGTATTCTCTTATATATATTATTAAAGAATTTGTAGATCATGATAAACATCATAAAAGACAGGTTATGCATTTTTTTAATGAAAATCAAGTTGTTAACCGATAAAGAAAGATCCTGCAAATGATATTTGTGGGATCTTTCTTAAATTATAATGTAACATTCATTTGTTTCAATAATCTATTTGGATTACCTTTTACATAATAAAAATGCGGATTATTCTCATCATCATATAGCATAATATAAGGTTTTTCATTTTGTGGGAGCAGTATAAGTACTTCGTCTATTGTAGTATGTAACCATTGATTCATAATAGAAATAGGTTTAGATAAAGGGATTTTTATCATATGTCCATCTTTCGGAACGACGTTTAAGTTTTTAAATGGTCCAGTTATTGCTTTAGCGTATTGAACTGCTTCTTTTTGGATTGCTGGATCTAAAGATTGTTTTTGAATGACCATTTCTTTTTTGCAATCAAACACTTCAATTTGTTGATTTGTATTTGCGAGCACATTTGTTGATAATAGGAAGAAAAGAAGAGAAATGAACCCGATTTTTTTTTTCATAATACAACACCTCATCTTTACTATACCCTCAAAAGGTTTAAATATTTTTCTGTCACATACATGTAACAAAGAAGTTGTATGATACAATTGGTTTTTGTTTAAAAGTAATGGAGGATAAATTATGAAAGTATTGATTGCAGATGATGAACAAGATATGTTGAAAATTTTAAAAGCTTATTTTGAAAAAGAAGGCTTCGAAGTTTTATTAGCAAAAGATGGAGAGGAAGCACTTCAAATTTTTTATGATGAGAAAATAGATTTAGCTATTTTAGATTGGATGATGCCGAAACATAGTGGTATTACAGTCTGTCAGGAAATAAAAAAGAATTCAAGTGTAAGAGTGTTAATGCTTACGGCGAAAAGTGAAAGTGAAGATGAATTAGCAGCGCTTCAAAGCGGGGCAGATGAATATGTGAAAAAACCATTTCATCCAGGAGTACTAATTACCCGAGCGAAAAAGCTTGTACAACAGGATGATGTAATTCAAGTGCAAGATGTAAAGATAAATTTCGCCAAAAATAAAGTATATAAAAATGATATAGAATTAGATATTACAAAAACAGAACTAGAATTAATAAAGTGCTTTTTAAATCATAAAGGAATGATTTTAACGCGTAAAAAATTGTTAGATATCGTATGGGGATTTGACTATTTTGGAGAAGAGAGAACGGTTGATACACATGTGAGGAGATTGCGTAAAAAAATCGGAGAGAATATTATAAAGACGCATCGTGGTTTAGGTTATAGTCTGGAGGAACAAAGTGAATAAACTTGGAAAAAAGCTATTTTTCAGCATTTCTTTAACGGTTATTCTTATTTTTATGATCTCTTTATTATTAATTAATTATCTTTTACCGAAATATAATATTTATAAAACACGTGAAAACTTAAATAAATTTACAATGCAAATACAAAATACATCAGTAAAAGATTTAGAAGATGTTATCCATACAATTGAAAATGAAAGTAATGTTTCAATTGTGTATACGCCAATCAACCAGTCAATAGTTGATATGAACGAAGCACTACACACAAAACTTATGAGAAAGAAGGTAACATTAAATAAACTGTGGATTACGAAAGACGAAGTCATAAAAGTGAAAACGGAAGGGCAATCGAATAAACTATATGATCAAGGAAAGGTAAAAGCAAGCTTTTTTGCTAAATATATTGCGAAAGATGATACGATAATTTTAATTGGGACTTCTATTGCAAATTCAAATGAAATTATTAATACGTTAAATACATTCTACTTATACATTTTGTGTTTCTCACTCCTTCTCATTATTTTACTTGTGTGGATACTTTCAAAAACAATCACGACACCATTGAAAGAATTAAGTGATGTCGCAGAAGAAATTTCACGTTTGAAGTTTAAAAGAACGAAAGTGAAAACGAACGATGAAATAGGAGACTTAGCCAATAGTATCAATATTATGAGTGATAAATTGCATGAAGCACATCAAGATTTAACAGATCGTAATGAACATTTAAAACAATTTATGGGTGATATGACTCATGAATTAAAAACACCTATCGCATTAGTAAAAGCATATTCTATGGGAATAAAAGATGGTTTAGATGATGGTACGTACGTAGATACAATTATTAAACAAACTGATCAAATTTCAAATCTAATTGAAGAGTTATTACGATTTTCTAAACTAGAAAGAGATATATTACAAAAAGAAGAATTCCCTATTGAGCCACTAGTCCAAAGTATAATAGATAAACATAAGATTGAACTGGAATCGAAAGAAATCAATTTGCAAGTGAACAATACTGTTGGTGATACAATCATTTATGCAGATTTAAATAAAATGGGAATGGTGTTTCAAAATTTAATTTCTAATGCGATTAAATATACAACGAATCAAAATGTGGAAATTTATTTACAAAATAGAAACGATGGTATATATTTTCAAATTCAAAATGGTATTCATGCTGAACAAATTAAAGATATCGATAAAATTTGGGAACCATTTTATGTATTAGAATCTTCTCGTAGTAAAGAAAAATCAGGTACAGGATTAGGATTAGCGATAGTGAAAAGTATTTTAGAAAGACATGGTTTTGAATATGGAGTCTCTACTATAGATGGAGAGATACAGTTTGATATTTATATGAAGAAGGGCTAATTAAAAACTAAAAAACATCGTCTATTTTCAATAGGAGACGATGCTTTTTTATGATTATAAGACAGTATTAAGTGGAACTATATAATTTTGAAAGCTCGTAGGGAGAATGTTCTACAAATTTCTCAAGTTATTGTATAAAATATAAACTGAATTTTCAGTAATTTTGTTGTATAGTAAGAAGAGAAGTATTGGGGAGGGAAGGGCATGGAGAAAAAGAAAATTGCAATTACACTATCAGCTATTTTATCTTTATCAATTACATCAGGAGTTTCTACTATCACTGCGTATGCAGAAAATAAGGAAACAAACACTAGAAATGAAAATGGCGTTAAGTTAAATGGAAAAGTTTCAGAAGCATTACATTCGAACACAAAAATTGAATTAGAAAATGGGATGACAAAACCTATTTACTCACTTGATGAAGCGATTATTGAAAATTTGTTTGTAGAAACAGAAGTTGATAGTGATCGCGATGGTAAAAAGGATCGTGTATCAGTAAAGGTTATGCGTCCAAAAACTGATCCGAATGTGAAAGTTCCTGTTATTTATGAAATGAGTCCATATCGAGCTGGATTAAAAGATGTTCCTGTATATAATGTAGATGAAGAATTGTATGCGTATGAAGGAAAACCGTATGGAGCGGTTAATCTTGGTTCGTACGGAAACTATTACGTGCCAAGAGGTTATGCAGTTATTTTAGGAGAAAGTATCGGTACTGGAAAATCAGATGGCTGTCCTACGACTGGAGACGAACAGGAAATATTGGGGACGAAGTCTGTCATTGATTGGGTAAATGGGCGTGCGAAAGCATATACAGAAGATGGAAAAGAAGTAAATGCAAATTGGTCTACTGGAAATGTAGGTATGACAGGGGTTTCTTATAATGGTACGTTACCAAATGCTGTTGCGACGACTGGAGTTGAAGGGTTAAAAACAATTATTCCAATCGCAGCGATTAGTAGTTGGTATGATTATTATCGTGCAAATGGCGCAGTCATTGCGCCAGGTGGGTATCAAGGGGAAGATACAGATAATATGGCAGAAGCAGTACTAACAAGGGAAAAACCTGAAGTTTGCGGACAAGTTATAAAAGAGCTCACTGATGGACAAGACCGGAAAACTGGTAATTATAATGATTTTTGGGATAAACGTAACTATGTGAAAGATGCTAAAAATGTAAAAGCGAGCGTATTTGTCGTTCACGGTTTAAACGATTGGAACGTAAAAACGAAGCAGTTCGCGCGATGGTGGGATGCACTTGGAGAAAATGATGTACCTCGTAAAATGTGGTTACATCAAGGTGGACACGGCGGAACATCAAGTAATAACTGGCAGCAAACACAAAATAAATGGTTAGATTATTGGTTGTACGGAATTGAAAATGGAATTATGGATGAACCAATGGTTGATGTACAACGAGAAAATAAAACATGGGAAAAGTTAAAAAATTGGCCAGATCCAGCGGCTGTGCCGTCAAAAATCCGAATGTATTTAAGTAATAAAGCAGTCAATTTGCCATTAAGTATGGGATCTGCTAATAAGACTTTCTCATTCGTAGATGATGCAAAAATGAAATCAAACCAATTAGTAGCAAACCCGGAATTAGAAGTAGCAAATCGATTAGTGTATACAATGCCAGTATTGCAAAAAGATACACGAATAAGCGGTACAGCACAAGTTTCATTCAAAGGAAATATTGACCGTTCTGTAGCGAATTTAACAGCTTTACTTGTTGATTACGGTGGAGCAAAGCCTGAAATCGTCACGAGAGGCTGGATGGACCCGCAAAACTTAAATAGTATAAAAAATTCAACAGCACTTCAACCTGGAAAAGATTATACATTTACATGGGACATGCAGCCAGATGATTATGTCTTTAAAGCGGGGCATCAAATTGGAGTGGTTTTAATTGCTAGCGACTATGATTATACAATTAGACCGAAAGCGGGTACGAAGCTTACAGTAAAATTAAGCGAAGTAATATTACCGATTGTGAAATAAATGATTTTTAATGAAGAGCTTACTATATAGTAAGCTCTTTAAATTTTGGGGTGTAATTGTTTATCAATACGAGGAGGCGATTATGAATTTCTATTAAAAATACTTACAACAAATAAAACAATTGCATTTAGGATTAAAATTCCACTAAAGGTAAGCCCAGCAGCACCTCCAGCGAAACCATCTCCAACTTTTTCACCAATTACATGCATAGTCGCGAAGAAAATGATGGGGGAAGAAAGGATGAAAATGCCACTGGCAATTTTCCATATTCGCCTATACTTCTTTGCAATAAAGAAAATTAGAGCATTAAAAGTGATAAGAAGAAAAAGAAATCCAATTAATGAATTCATCATATCATCCTTTCGAAATAAGTCTGAATTTTCGATTTCTATATATTCATTTTGAAGGAAATATTATACAATGTGATTATATTCTATGGAAAGCGAGTGATATAGTATGACAGTCAGCTCTTTCGAATTTTCATTAAAAGTAAAGGTACAGGAAGATTAATTTAATTGAAATCTTCTGTACGTATAAAACGGAGGAGAAAATAAATGTTTAGTTTTTATAGTACACTTTGCACAGAACTTTATGATTATACAAAGCCTGTCGGTTATTCTTTACATGGTGATATTGAGTATTACAAAGAACGTTTGAAAAATTGTAAAGGAAGAATTCTTGAAGCAGCTGTAGGATCAGGACGTGTCATTATTCCATTTCTTGAAGCTGGTTTTAACATTGATGGGATAGATTATTCACCTGAAATGCTAGATTCTTGCCGTAAGCGGTGTAAAGAGAGAGGCTTACATCCTAATTTATATGAAGGAAGCTTACAACAATTTTCACTACCACATAAGTATGAGGCGATTATCATTCCTACTGGATCCTTTTGCTTAATTGAAAATCGTGAGGATTCTATAAATGCTTTGAAATGTTTGTATGAACATCTTAATACAGGTGGGCGCTTAATTGTAGATCTTATACTTCCGTATGACTGGAAGACAGGTGAAATTCACACATCGACTTTTTCTCTGCCAAACGGAGACGGAATTACGTTAGAAAAGAAATCAATTGAAATGGATTGGCTGAACCAAATTGCTGTATCATATTTAAAATATGAAAAGTGGAGTAAAGGACAGTTAGCGCAAACAGAACTACAACGTTTTGCAATGCGGTGGTATGGTATAGAAGAGTTTAAACTCCTTTTAGAAAGTATTGGTTTCTCTAACATTACTTGCTCTGCTGACTATGTATATGAAAAAGAGCCGTCAAATGCAAATCAAATGATTACGTTTGAAGCTGTACGAAAAAAATAGTACAGAAACTATTAATAAAAATAAGGCAATCGATACGAAATCGACTGCCTTATTTTCTATTTTGTGTAATTGTTTATAGAGAAAGATAGGAGGGAAATAAATGAAATTCATATTAATATTTGGCCCACAAGCAGTTGGGAAAATGACAGTGGGGCAAGAATTAGCAACATTAACCGGTTTAAAACTTTTTCATAACCATATGACAATTGATTTAGTAAGTCCAATTTTTGATTACAGTACGAAACAAGCAAAAAGACTAGTAAGTTTATTTCGTAATGAAATATTTGAAGAAGTATCTAAAAGTGATTTATCTGGAATGATTTTTACTTATGTATGGGCATTTGACCTCCAATCCGATTGGGATTATATACATCATGTAGTAAGTATTTTTGAATCAAAAGGTGGAACGGTATATTTTGTAGAGCTGGAAGCGGAATTAGATGAAAGATTAGAACGGAATAAAAGCCCGCATAGATTAGAACATAAACCGAAAAAAAGAGATATTGAATGGTCTGAAAATAATTTAAAAGAAACGATGAAAAAGCATAGATTAAACTCTCTTCATGGTGAAATTGAAAAAGAAGAGTATATAAAAATTAATAATACTTACTTGAGTGCAAAAGAAGTAGCGGAAATGATTAAAGAGAAGTTTGGATTGTAAAATTTTTAAATGCTGATACGTTTTCATTGTCCAAGCATTCTCCTACTACCTACATATACTATTTATGTTAAAATCGGTCACTATTTTAAACAGGACTGCTATTTTAATATATACAACTATTCAAGGAAGAGGGGAGAATAGATTTGGAAAACGAAGAACAAGGAAGAATTGAAAATCAAGTGTATTCTAATCGGGTAGTTAGATCAGAATTTGATGAGAATTGGGAAACGTGTATTTCAAAAAGCGGTTATGTAATCTATGTAGCTACAAGTGATCATGCGGAAGTAATAGTACTTCTTGCAGATGGTTCAAGTAAATTATTAATCTTTGGAAAAGGCGGTAAAGTAGTAGTAGGTGGCGGCGGAACGAGTCATTACAGCAAACCACATATTGCAAGAAATATATAAGGTAGAACGTGTTAATTAAAAAGACACTTGAAAACGGTTAGTCACTCATGTTTAAAACATGATAGACGAACCGTTTTTATTTGTTTAAGTGATTTTAGAAAAACTTAATTTATTATTAACTTATGCATCATTCATATCATTTCGTCAAATGAATGTCACATAAAGGTTTTATAGTGTGAGTAGGAAGTGAAACATACACAAAGCAGGAGATGAAATGATGAAAAAAGCGTTGCAATATATATTCATATTACTTACGTTAGTAACAGTAACGAATGCCCTTTATTCAAAATATGAGAAGTATAAAGAGATTGACAATAATAAACAAATAATTGGTGAAGTTGCTAAGAGGTATGGTATTCCAGATTGGATTCCACTATCTATCGCAGACCACGAAACAAAATTGAATCGAAAAGCGATAGGGGATAATGGCACATCATTTGGATTATTCCAATTGCATCGGGGCGGATTAGCACCAGCCTCGTTATCTGAAGAAAGTTTAATGGATTCACAAATCAATGCAAAAATAGCAATCACTAATATGGTCAAATCATATGAGCGCGGTGTGAAAAAAGGATTAAAAGATTGGGAGTTATTAAAATATGTCGCTAATACATCAGGATGGCCAGGTAATTTAGGAGAAGACTGGACGGATAAAAACACGAAATATAATATAGGTTTGGAACAATCATATAAGCAATATAAGAAAGTGAATTAAGAAAAGCATTTCCTATTTTGGGAAATGCTTTTTCTATGTTATAGTATAATAGTGTTTTAAAATGATGTTATTTTAGTATACTTCAAATTTTGTTATGTATTATTTTTATATTAAATAATCATTTAAAGTATTTTTTTATATAAGGAGCAATAATTAGAGAAATGAAAAATATAGACTTTATACTAGAAAGTGATGAGACATTAAAACCGTCAGAACGATTAGTACTATTATTATTAGAGAAGCATAGAATGTTATATACAAACGATCTATTGGCATTGTCTAATTTATCATATAAAACATTAACGGATTCATTAACTGCCCTTGTTTTAAAATCATATGTGTTAAAGGAAACAGGTAAGGGGAGAAGGCAAAATTGTTATAGATTAGTATGATAAGTCTGCTCATTTTAGAGGGTTTATACGTATTTTTTTCAAATGAAAGGTTAAAATACATTTTAACTTTCAAATGATAAATGTTTATTAGGCAGCTATTTTTTGATATGCATAATGTGCTCGGTTTTTTAATATATATTTTTATTTCATTATTATAAATCAAATTCAGTTAAGGTAAAAACGATTAAATTATTTAAAGAATTATAAAAATGAAACATAAAAACAATCCATTTGTTAGATGGATTGTTTTTTTATTGGGATAATAAATTATAAAAATAATAGTATTATGTAAACAATTTTAAATGGAGAAGTAATGCGCCGTTAGTAATAGAGTTTATCACGCTATTTGCCGGGAAGTAAAACTCCCACCTCAAAACTCGGCTGGGGCAAAGAAGTTAGGTGGGAGTGGGGCTGGACCGATTGGTGAGGGCTGATAATCAGTGGGGGTGAACATAACCCACATTGATTAAAGTTTTACTTTATAAAAATAAAAATGTTATATCTTAATAAAAAGATGTAATTGTAGAATGATTCATATTAATATTAGTTATAGGTTGGCATAAAATTCAACTTGTAGTCTGTAGTAAAATGGAACGATTGAATTAAATAATAATTTATTTTTAATAAAGGTGTGAGATTAATGGATGAAACGCAAGTAATGGTTTATTTCAATCTGTCCGGAGATGAATTTCCAGTAGAGGTTGTTTCTGAAAGATTGCAAGTAAGCCCAACTATAAGTTATAAAAAAGGGGACATAATTAGAAAAACAAACGAAACTGAAAACATAACAAGAAACTATACATCTTGGCAAATAAGTACAGGATATCAGGAATCATTAGATGTAGGAGATGTAATGGAGCAAGTAATTCTAAAACTAAAAGATAAGTCAGCCATTATTAATGAACTAAAAAGAGAATTTGGATTAGAATGTAGATTCACTATTGTAATTAAAATAAATGATGGCCATACACCAGCTGTTCATTTAGATAATCCAGTAATTGATTTTGCTAACAGTATTAAAGCTGATTTTGATATTGATTTATATGCGAATCCTTATGTTGAGGAGATAAAATAAAGTGCTAATTAAAAAAACTCTTCTACAATAGTAGAAAAAGAATAACATAAACTACTATTTTATTGCAGCATACATAAAAAATCTCGATGTAAATATGGAAATGTCGTCGAATGCTATCTTTAATTGGTTAATTTGTGAGATATTTTTGTGAAGGAACTTATTTTATAAGAATAGAATTTAGTTTAGTAAGAAAGCGTGCCTATGGTAGTGAAAAATATGGGTTAGGGGGACTTGAAATGAGGAAACTCAAAAGAGTAAATGTTCCTAATATACCAGAGCAACTATCACAACCTAGTGACAATCGTACTATAAACAAAAAGAAGTTAAGACGACTTATTTTAATGGTTCTTTTTATTGCAGCGACTACTTTGTATGTTCAATATATTTTAACGAAACAGCAAGAGATAATAATGAATAAAAAAGATACGATTACAAATCAAAAGAAACAATTAGTTACATTAAAGAAGGATCAATCGTTTCTAAAGACTAACATTGAGAATTTAACGGATAATGAAGAGGAAATTTTGAAGTTTGCGAGAAAAGAGTACCAATTTTCTAAGTCAAATGAAACGATTTTCGTACTACCAAAGTAATGAAACAGTTAGCGTTGGCTAACTGTTTTTTATTTGTAAATGAAGTACGAAAACAGAAAAACTAAATCTTTGCATGGTACAAGGAGTTCTAACATAATATAAGATGTACAGTTCAAGCTATTACATCAATGAAATTCACAATTATCCATAATTATGGAATATGTGTAAAGATAAATGTTGTTAAAATTCTGATAATTTTATATAATATTCGTAAGCGGATACATTTTTTAATGAACGTTGAGTTTATCGCTCGTACGACTATTAAGAAACCCGTTATCCTCGTATAAGAAAGGAAGATAGCTGTGTATGCTTCAAATACAATTTATGTCGTAGGGGATGCGAAAGCGCCTCAAAATAATCCCATTACGGAAAAGTTTAAAAGCTATTTTGTAGCTTTTGTACTTGTGAAGGAGACAGGGGAAATTGTAGATGCAGATTGCTCAGCGACAATTGCATTAACATCTCAATTCGTTAAATATTTATTTCTACATAAAAATATTAATGATCCAGCGCTAGTAACAGAAATAAAAGATCGTTATTTCGGTTCATCTCAAAAGGCATTATTAGTAGCGCTAAAAGATGCGCAAAAAAAATATAATCAGATTGCTGCTTTGTCTACTCAATCATAGACAAAATCCAGCCGTAAGGAAGTTCTTGCGGCTGGATTTTTTTATTGGACAACGAAAGGATGAGCGAAATGAAAATTACGGATATAAAGGTGAAGCGTCGTTGTGTAAAGCTTCATACTCCATTTAAAACCGCACTTCGTACCGTAACTGAAATTGAAAGTATTGATGTGTTTATTCATACAGATGAAGGAATTGTTGGTAAAGGAGCTGCGGCCGCAACACCGGTTATTACGGGAGATTTCGCTAGTGGGATTGAGGAAGCTATATTAGGGCCGCTGCGTTCATGCTTAATTGGTCAAGATATAATTCAATTTCAGCAGTTATTACAGCATATCCAAATGAGTTGTATAGGAAATACAAGTGCGAAAGCAGCGGTTGATATCGCTTTATATGATGTGTATTGCCAATATCAAAACGTTCCACTTTACGCATTATTAGGCGGTAAGAAAGAAATCTATACAGATATTACAGTAAGTGTAGATGATCCTATTATTATGGCAAAAGAGGCAAAGCAACATGTAGAAAAAGGATTTCAAACTTTAAAAATTAAAGTTGGTAAATCTGTGCATTTAGATTTAGAGCGTATTGAGGCGATTCGAAATAGTGTACCAAAAAATACAACGTTACGATTAGATGCAAATCAAGGATGGAATCCAAAAGAAGCGGTTTCTATTGTGAAAGAGATGGAAAATCGTAATTTAAATATAGAATTCATTGAACAACCAGTTCACGCGAAAGATTTGGATGGATTAAAGTACGTGAAAGAAAATGTACAAACGCCTATTATGGCTGATGAAAGTATATTTTCAGCAAGTGACGCATTAAAACTCGTGCAAGGAAGCTACGCGGACTTAATTAATATTAAATTAATGAAATGCGGTGGTATACGTGAAGCGTGGCGTATTGCAGATATTGCAGAAGCGGCAGGTGTGAAATGTATGGTTGGCAGTATGATGGAATCTTCACTTTCCGTTAGTGCTGTAGCACACTTAGCTGCTGCACATCCAAATATTCATTATTTCGATCTTGATGCACCGCTATGGTTAATGGAAGAACCGGAAGGAATGACTTACTCCGGCTCAAAGGTAAACCTTCATTCTAAAGTGAATATGTAATCTTAGAAAAAATGACTAGTAACTTACCTTTTAAGGAGGATATATATGAAAAAAGTAGGAACTGCATTATTAACAACTTTATTTATATTTTCATCGTTTACATCGGCAAATGCTGAAGAGAAGAAAGATAGCAAAGCGTTTATAGATGTATCTGCCGCAACGTTATGGACTGCACCTGATTCGTTACGGCCAATTGATGCACCGAGTGCAACAAATCCAGTTGATTTATGGAAATGGACGAAATCAATGACGCTCGATGAAAAACTATGGTTAACAAATGCAAATAAATTAGAAACGCAAGCACTACTCGGTCAAGAAGTAACGGTTGTTGATAAGAAAGGTGCCTGGATAAAAGTGTTAGTACACGGACAACCGACACCGCGAAATGAAGAAGGTTACCCGGGATGGATGCCGGAAAAACAATTAACGTATAATCAAGAGTTTGCAGATAAAACAAACGAACCGTTCGTATTAGTAACGAAACCGACCGCAATTTTATATATAAATCCTTCTGAAAAACAAAAAGCACTTGAAGTTAGCTATAATACGCGACTGCCGCTACTAAGTGAAGATACCATTTCATACCGCGTATTGTTGCCAAATGGACAGAAAGCATGGCTACGAAAAAATGATGGAGCGGTTTACCGTTCTCAAGATGATATTCCAACACCGACAGCCGATGATTTAATCAACACAGGGAAAATGTTTTTAGGTTTACCATATATATGGGCTGGTACAAGTGGGTTTGGATTTGATTGCTCTGGATTCACACATACGATTTATAAATCGCACGGTATTACAATACCGCGCGATTCTGGACCGCAATCAAGAGCAGGGGTTGCCGTTGATAAAGAAAACTTACAAAAAGGAGACTTAATCTTCTTTGCGCATGATCAAGGGAAAGGTAGTGTCCATCACGTTGGGATGTATATTGGTGATGGTAATATGATTCACTCACCAAGAGCTGAAAGATCAGTTGAAATAATCCCGTTAAATACACCAGGATATATAGAAGAATACGCTGGTGCTCGCCGTTACTTACCGTAAAAAATAGAGGGGGTTTGGAAATGAAAAAGGTAGTTCGCTACTCGTTAGTTAGTACTCTATTAGTTTCTTCATTTTTAGTTGGTTGCGCAAAAGAAAAAACAGCTACAAAGCCGAAAGATGAGAAAAAAGTATTGCAGCTACTAGAAACGGGTGAAATTCCATCATTAAATTCAGGGAAAGTAACAGATGCGGTATCATTTAACGTTTTGAATAACGTAATGGAAGGGCTATTCCGATTATCGAAAAATGATGAAGTAATTGAAGCCGGAGCGCAAAAATATGAGGTTAGTAAGGATGGAAAGACTTATACATTTCATTTACGTGATGCGAAATGGTCTAACGGAGATCCAGTAACGGCTCACGATTACGTATATGCTTGGAAGCAGCTTATTAATCCAGATACAGCTTCTCAATATGCATATATTGCGTATGATGTGAAAAATGCGGAGAAAATAAATAAGAAACAACTAGGATTAGATGAATTAGGAGTAAAAGCAAAGGATGATAAAATATTTGTCGTAGAGCTGGAACATCCTGTACCATATTTTACGAAACTACTCATTTTGCCATCTTTCTATCCGATTAATGAAGAATATGCGAAAGAGCAAGGTGATAAATACGGATTAGAAGCAAATAAAACGGTATATAATGGACCGTTTACATTATCAGAATGGAAACATGAAGCTAGCTTTACAATGAAGAAAAATGATAAGTATTGGGATAAACAAGAAGTGAAGTTAGATGAAGTAAACTATCAAATTGTTAAAGAAATTTCAACTGCGGTAAATTTATATGAAACAGATAAGGTTGATAGAGCGGTCATTTCTACAGAATTTGTAGATAAATATAAAACGAATAAGGAACTGAAACAATATACAGATCCAGTCATGTATTTCTTCCGTTTCAATGAAAATGTACCGATTCTTAAAAATAAAAATGCGCGTCTGGCACTAAGTACAGTGTTTGATAAGAAGGGCCTTGCGACTTCATTTTTAAATGATGGTTCTGTTGCTGCAAACTACTATGTACCAAAAGGTTTTTTAAAAGGTCCAGACAAGAAAGACTTTAGAAGTACAGCAGGCGAATTTAATAAGACAGACGTAAAACTGGCAAAAGAATATTGGGAAAAGGCAAAGCAAGAAACAGGAACGAATGAAGTAACGCTTGAGTTATTAAACTATGACTTAGAAAACTTTAAAAAAGTAGGCGAATATATTAAAGAACAGCTTGAGAAAAACTTACCTGGGCTTAAAGTAAATGTGAAATTACAACCACATACGCAAAAACTAGCGTTAGAGAAGAAAAAAGAATATGAAATGTCGTTATCACGCTGGTTACCTGATTATCCAGATCCGATGACTTACTTAGAAGTATTCCTTTCAGGAAGTACTGTAAATAATACAGGGTATGCAAATCCAGAATATGATGCGTTAATTAAGAAGATTAAAACTGAATTAGGTAACGATGAAAAAGCACGTTGGAAAGCACTACAAGATACTGAAAAAATGCTTCTGGATGATGCAGTAATTGCACCGGTATTCCAGCGCGGTCTATCTTACTTACAAAAACCATATGTGAAAGACTTATATGTGCATCAATTCGGTCCAGCTACAAGCTTAAAATGGGCAGATGTACAAAAATAAAGTGATGGAGAAACAGACTTCACGTATGTGGTGGTCTGTTTTTTTTATGTAATACATAATAGGATGAATTATAGACATTTCATTTGTTTTTTCGACGTTTAAAAATAAAATTATTACTAAAATTCCAGTGTGAAATTTATGTAGAATCTTGTATAATTAACGTGTTTCTATGGAAACATTTGCTTGCGCTATTTGTATAGGACTTAATAGAACAAGGAAGGAAATACATACATGTATATAATAGATAAATAGAATGGAACATGTATAGAGAAAAAGGAGAGAAAAGATGACGTGTCAAAAACAAGGGTTACAATTTAATAGTAATGGAATGAGGAATATTTAATGAAGATGAAGCATGCTTTCGGACCAATTATTTTAGCCTGTGTACTTTTTTTCATTGTATTGCTTATTCCGTCTAAAAGTTTAGTATCGCTAATTAGTGATAAAAAGATAGAAGATGCGGCAACGTCCTTACAAAAAGAAAAACTACAAAGTGTTTTCTTACAACAGAAAATGTTAGAGAATTCGCAGTATTTACCGATGTACGGTTCATCTGAATTTTTACGAATGGATGCATACCATCCATCTAACTATTTCAAAGTAAATCCAGCAGGTTTTACACCATTTTTAATTGGAACTGGCGGTACGCAAAGTTTAGCTCATATTTTAAATATGACGTCTACAATGGATGATTTGGAAGGTAAAAAAGTCGTTTTTGTTCTTTCGCCACAATGGTTTACAAAAACGGGTGTATCACAAGGAGATTTTACTAATAATTTCTCCAAACAACAAGCATATCATTTTATTTTTAATGATGACATTAAACCTGAAATGAAGAAGCAGATCGCGAAACGACTATTAGATTATAAAGTTGTTCAAAAAGATGATATATTAAAAAATTCATTAGAAGGTATTGTTTATAATGATACGAAACATAACATAAAAGCAGGTCTAGCCAAACCACTTGCTTATATGTACCGAAACATTTTAGATCATAGAGATTTATTTAATTCTTTATTTAAGATTGAACCGATGAAAGAGAAAACAAATATGGGACTACGTTCAATTTCTTGGGAGAATGCACGTAAACATGCGGAACAAGAAGGGCAAGCGGAGTCTACTACAAATACATTTGGAATTGAAAACCCGTATTACTATAAACATAATTTAAAGAAAAAATTAAAAGGCCTAAAAAATTTTAGAGCAAATGAATCGTATGATGAATCACCAGAATATGATGACTTACAAATTGTTTTAGATCTTTTCAAAGAAAAAAATGTTAAGCCACTCTTTATCTCTGTACCTGTAAATGGACCTTGGTATGATTACGCTGGTTTCCCGAAAGAACGCCGTGAAGTGTATTATACAAAGGTTAGAGAGCAAGTTGAGAAAGCAGGGTATCCAGTAGTCGATTTCTCTAGCCATGAATATGATAAGTATTTCTTAAAAGATACGATTCATCTAGGCTGGAAAGGCTGGATCTATTTTGATGAAGCTGTGCAGAAGTTTTACTCTGAGAAATAACAACTTAGAAACAGGAACGGCTATGAGCTGTTCCTGTTTTTTAATAAAGAGGATTTTGATGTGGGCAATTCGGAAATGCGTGTATATCTTGAATTTGTCTGAAATCATAATGTTTCATCGCGAACTGAGATTGGTAAAGGTATTCATACACATATAATTGGCCATCATGTGCTGAACATAATACCCCAGTAGTTCCTTGCCCATTCATGAAGGAAATGCCGATAGGGCGTCCAATTAAGTATGGTATTTTTTGTTGCCAGTGCATTGGGGAAATCACTCCTTTTTGGGATAATATACGAAAGGAATGCCTAAATTGTTGCTTATCCATGTAAATATGGGGGCTTTTCATACAATTTCTAGAAGGTGTTATTAGGAGTGGGTTATAAATGGCAGAGTTGAAGCATAAAGAGGAAATAATACAATTTTTAATACATAGTCGAGCCTATAATAAAAACCGCTATAATTCTGAATGAATTTTTAGCGGTTTTTTTATTATCTTAAGCAAGTTTTTTACGTTTTTTTGTCCACTTTTTTATTACGAAATATAAAAGAATAAGTACGACGCCACCGATAGCGAATGATTTCACATACGGTCCAGCAATATCATTAATATTCTCCCAGTTTTCACCTAGTTTTTCACCTAAATAAATAAAAATAATAGACCAAGGGATGATTGCAAGTGCCGTTAACGTAGTGAAACGTAGTAATGGCATTTTTGTAATACCAGCAGGGATTGAAATCGCATGACGCACTACAGGAATGAAGCGAGCTGTGAAAATTACGCCAGTTCCGTAACGATTAAACCAATCTTCGGCAGCATCGATTTGTTTTTTATGAATGAAAATATATTTTCCGTAACGTTCTAATATAGGGCGTCCACCGTATCGTCCAATCCAATAAATAAAGATTTGAGCAATAACGCCGCCAATAGTACCAAATACAACTGCGCCTATAAATGAGATGCTACCATTGAATACTAAGTATCCTGCATAAGCGAGAACAATTTCGCTTGGAATAATCTCGATCATAAGTCCAAGCATAATGCCCCAATAACCTAATCCTTCAAAAAACGTTAATACTGAGTGAATAAAACTACTTAACATTGTTGCACCTTCTAATGTATGGATTTTTGAATATACGCCCTTTTACTTAATGATATAAAAGGTTCACTATGTGTAGATTATACCTTATTTATATAGGGGATTGCTATTTCAATTCTTTTATGTCTCGTATAAGTATTATAGTAAAGGATATAAGCCAAATTTTCATGCGGAAATAATGAAAAGTTCATTAAAAATTTCTCATATATTAATGAAAATAGACTGAAAATTAAGTATAATAATATAGGTTTTAATTTACAAAATAGGAGGAGAATGTATGCATGTTGCAGATCCAATTTATGGCCCAATCTCTATTCATGATATAGATATCCTTCAATTGATAGATACAAAAGCATTTCAAAGGTTGGCCTATATTAAACAACAAGGACATACTTATTTTTTACATGAGAACGCAATACATACGAGGGAAGAACATTCGATAGGTGTATATGTACTAGTAAATAAAGTGATCGAACACCTTACTGAGATTGGTGATATACATTTATCGAAATATGAACGAAAGCTAGTATCTACTGTAGCTCTTCTACATGATGTTGGACATGGTCCGTATTCACATTGTTTTCAGCAAATATCAGGTGAAGATCATGGTGAGTGGACGATACGAATCATTCAGGAGGATGAAAAAATACGCGCGATTTTAAACCAAACTCCTGGATTATTAGATGATGTAATGAAAGCTTTAACAGAAGATGGAGTTTTTCCAATTATAGATGAACTATTATTTAATTCATTAGGAATGGATCAATTAGATTTTTGGAATAGAGATTTATATTATTCCTCGCTTGAATTCGAGTGCTTGCGAATAGAAGGATTGATTGCTAATATGCGTTTTATTAACGGTAAACTGGTTATTGTAGAACAAGGAATCCCGTACATTGAACAACTAATGAAAATGAAAGAAGGGCTTTACAATAATGGCTTTGGCCATCCGTTTGTAGTAGGGAAAGACTTATTGTTGCAATCCATTTTTCAAAAGATAAAGGAGAAAAATCTTTCGTTCCATACTCCTGAGATACAAAATTTCTTTTATAAAAGAAAGCAGATAGAGATAGAGGACTTTCTTCCGTTACAAGATGAAATGATTATAAATGAAATAAAGTGCTTTGCAAAATCAGATGACATAGAAATAGCAGAATTAATCCATCTTTACTTCTCAGCAACTAAAAGTTTGTCATTTGAAAAAGGAATAGAGGGCGATTATAAAAAGGAAAATAGCACCGCAGTGGTAATAACTGAGAAAAAGGCTTACAGTTCATACGTAGGTGGTATTTATGTTTATAGTGAGGGGCAGCTAGATGACATTTTAGAAAAATCGAATTTCATTCAAGAGATAGTAAAATTGCCTAAAAAAGAATATGCGTATTCTTTTTAATTAGGTGTAGTAATTTGAAATGTAGATGAGGTGAAAATATGGATTGGCATGAACGTTTATTACAAATAGATGATTTGTCAATTATATTAGAATGGTATAACAATGAGGAATTACAAAATATAGCAGATGTGAAATCATTTAAGCGATATACAATTGAAGAGCTTCGGCAGTATTGGACTGAAAAATTGTCGCGGTCTTATGCGAGCTATCATGTAATAGTAGTAGAAGATGAAGTAATAGGGAGAGTCGGATTAAAAAAGAAGAAATATGAAGATGCGTACATGATGGAATACTCTATCCTCATTGGTGTTTCGAATTTATATTCAAAAGGGCTTGGAACAGAGATTACAAAGTATTTTATTAGTAAATCATTTTTAGATCCTGATATAGAAGCTGTTGTATTACAAGTTAGGGAAGATAATAAGAGGGCCATTCGTTGTTATGAGAAAGCTGGATTTAAAAAAGAAAAATCGTATATAGAGAATCAAGTGAAAGTGTATGATATGCACAGAGTTAAGAAAGGAGAAACAATATAGAAAAATACACGCAGTTAATTCGGAATATAATGTTAATTTAGGGGGATGAAATACATGAAACATAAAATTGCTGTACTGGCAGATGTACATGGAAATGCAACTGCTTTAAAAGCAGTTATCGAAGATTCTTTGAAAGAAGGTGTGACTGATTATTGGTTTTTAGGAGATTTAATTATGCCTGGTCCTGGATCGAATGATTTATTTGAAATGTTAGATAGTGTTAACGTTGATACTTATGTACAAGGAAACTGGGAAGATAGCTTTCTTGACGTTCTTAATAAAAACATTGATATTGATAACGCAACCGATATTTATGTTTCTAGATTAGTTCAGTATCAATGTGAAAACTTGGATAAAAACTATATTAATCATATTAAAAATTTACCATTACATATAACAAAACAGGTTAATGATTTATCAATAAGTATTAGTCATAATCTACAAAATAAAAATTACGGAGGGGATTTATGGCCCACTAATAATCAAGAACAGTTTGATCGGTTATTTGATTGTGATTATGATATTGCGATTTACGCTCATACCCACCATCAATTGTTGCGCTATAGTAGCAATGATCAATTAATTATTAACCCAGGAACAGTTGGACAACCTTTTTACAAGTGGAATAAGCTAAACTCTGACTTACGTGCTCAGTATGCAATTCTTGAAATTGATGAGGCAGGGATTACTGACGTGAGGTTTAAAAAGGTTTTTTACGATGTAGAAAAGGAATATAAAAATGCCACTAATAAAAATCTTCCTTATATTGATTTATACCGTGAGCTGCTAGAGACAGGAAAAACTCATACGCATGATATTGAATTATTACAAGAAATTAATGATAAATATAATTATAAAAATGAAGTAATTAAGTTTATCGAGAAAATCTGATAGGAATTTAATAGAAAGAAATGAACATTGTTGAATGTTAGGTTAGTAATGATTTTTACATAATCAAGAGCTATTGTAGAACGAAACTTAAATGTAAAATGATTTGTGTAGTTTATATTGATTGAAAACAAGCATCCCCCTGTCATATACGTAGGACAGGGGGATGCTTGTTTTTTACTGTTTCACATCTAAGTTTTGTAAAAATAACGTTGCTGTTACGTAACGTTTCGCTAACATTTGTACATATGCGGTATGTACAGAGAGGGTCGCAATAATAATAGCGTTACGAATTGCTTCGCGTTGTTCGTTATTAATTTGATCGAACTTGCTTGCGATTTTATCAGCTTTTTCTTTTACGATATTTTCAATTGTATGAACGGTATCTGTTGCATTTAATTGTAAGCAATTCCCTTGATTGAGTTCTTCAAATAGAGAAGAGTATGCTACATATAAATGAACAGGATTGATTAAATCATCACTTCGATCGGCTGGGTCATTTACAATAAGGCGTAATAGCTTACGAATGGATTCAAAATCAAGTGCTGTTTTTAAATCTTCGACAATAAATAGTAAGGCTGCTTGTTCAATTGAATATTTTTTCCCTTTTTGAGGAGAGCCAATCATTTCTTTTATATCTCGTTTCACCCAGTTTTGCATAGCAGTTACAGAGAAACTTGTGTTTTCAATCTGATTGCCAAGCGCAACTATTTCATTTAAAGAAAAACCGACATCAGTATCGTCAATTTTAATCAGCTTTTCAAAAATAGGTGAAAGTGCGGTAGTAATAAAAGCTGTAACGCTTTGTCCGCTTTCAATATCTTTTTTATGTGACTTTGCCCAAGCTTCTTGTAAAATACCGAGAGGCTTTTTCGTATTCCATCCTCTTAGTGATAGAAGAAGGGTAGCCATTTCGTTTCGTGTGAGATGAAATGTTTCCATCTTTTCACCTCCAAAATAATAAAAAGTTCTTATGAACTTATAATATGTTTTGTTTCATTTAAAGTCAATTCTGTTTTGCTTAATTTTTCCTTTGTGACCAAACTGTTGAAAGTAAATAATACTTGCATATTTCGACAAAAGTTCATATAATAAGTTCATAAGAACCTTTAAAATGTTCTTAAAAACAAATCTATCATTCTAAATTTACAAGAAAGATAGATTTCACATATATCTATATAAAAGGAGAATGGATATAATATGTTGAAAAAACTTGTAGCAGTAATGACAGCATTCATGGTTATCTTTGGAGCTAGTAGCTTCATGTTTGTAGATCACGCAGCAGCGAAGAGTTACAAATCTGGTAAAAAATCATTTACACCAAGTTCAGGTCAAAAGTCAAAAGTTGATTTAAACAAAAAAGACTCAAACGTGAATTCTCAAAAAACGAATCCAGATTCAAAAACAAAAGCAGCAAACACAGCGCCAAAAAGTAATAAAGGAAGCTTTATGAAAGGTTTATTACTAGGTGGTCTTGGTGGTTTACTAATGGGTAGCTTATTTGCAAATATGGGAGCTCTTGGTTCTGTATTAGCGTTTATGGTAAATATGTTAGTAATGGCTGGTATCGTAATGTTAGCAGTTCGTGCATTTAAATACTTCAAAGATCAACGTAAGAAAAAGGCAGATGAAGTAGCATGGAAACAATAAAAATTTCTGAGCAAGAGCTTATAAATGCGCTTTGCGTATATATCGCTGAAAAAAGACAAGTGGGTCCAGAAGAAGTATTAGTTGAACTAATGTATGATGATGAGTATGGTTTCTCTGCTGAAGTAGAGGTAAATGGTCGTCAACAAATTTTAATTCAAGCGAACTTAATCGAGGCACTACGCTTATTACTTGACAGAGAATACAATGTCAATTCATTCGCAGCAAGATTACAACTTGAATTAGATGATGAAGAAGGCATTTATGCATTAGCGAAATTTAATAACTCGGATGAGTAGTGAAAAGAGCTGTTGAGAGTAATCTCAGCAGCTCTTTTTAGTATGTGCATATGTGGTGGAATAATCACGCCAAATTTCATTCATCTTTCGTCTACCAGCATCAATCATTGGATTAAACTGAATCGCAGCATGATGGCGTACGGTGTGAACATGTTGGATTGCTTGTTGTAAGTGTTGTTCAACTGAATTTGATTTTATATTAGCTTGTTTTACGATTGAATATCCAGCGACACTCCCTTGCGCCATCGCGATTTTCCCACTTTCAATCCCAGTAATATTTCCGGCTACAAATAAACCTGGAAGAGAGGTTTCCATTGTTTCGGAATGAAGAGGGACGTGTCCACCTAATTCTGGGATGTAATGGAAAGGGCATCCAGCTACAGCAGCAAGCTCAGCAAGCGGATATAAACCTCCAGCGATACAAACGAAATCTGCCTCATATATCTTCTCTGATCCATTCATAATGTTTCCTTTAGAATCAATAGTAGCAACACGAACACCTTCAACTTGATCTGTTCCAATAATTTCAAGTGCAGCTTTCCGAAGATGAAGTGGTGTCCCGTTTATTTTCATTCCGTTATTTGGATAGAAGGTTAATCCGGCTTTTCGAATCCAATCATATTTCATAAAACGGCTACCTATACGCAAAAAAGCAGAAGGAGCGAGATGAGCTGCATTTAAAAGGGAGTTCAAAACTTCTTCTGGTTCACCCGCTTTTTGGCTTAACTCACTTTTTTCAGGTAGTACGATATGATCCACTTTAATTCCAGCTAATTGCAATTCATTTAAAATGGCGAATGATAAAATGTTAGCACCAATAATGATTCCTTTTTTTCCGACTTGCACGCGATGAACATTTGTCATAACTTGAGCCGCTCCAATTGACATAACTCCTGGAAGTGTCCAGCCAGGAAGGGGGATAGAATACTCCGCAGCGCCAGTAGCAATTAATACGAACGGAGCTTCTAACGTACCGATATTTGTATGTACGAACCAAGAACTATCATCTTTATCTAAATTATAGACGGAAACACCGCACCGAATATCGACTGACAGTGATTCGGCTTCTTCGTAAAGACGTTTTGCTTCTTTAATTCCGTTCCACCATTCTCCAGTAGGCTCTTGATGTAACTGTCCTAACAATCTCCCGCCAGGTTTCATAAATTCATCAATAACAAGTACGTTAAGTCCAAAACGTGCACAAGAGATGGAAGCTGATAATCCTGCCGGCCCTGCACCAATAATAATTACATCGATCATCGCTTTTTCACCATCTCTCTCACGATATTTGGATGCTGTTTTCCGCTTTCAACAATCATATCGTTTTCTACAACTGTTAAGCATGCGCGTACATTCGTTTGATTATTTACTGTCACACGGCATTCTGAACAATGACCGATATTACAATAAATACCTCGCGGGTTCCCGCTATCTTCATGTACGCGTAGCGTTCGTATTCCATTTGCTAGCAGGGCAGCAGCAATTGTTTCATGCTCATATGCTTCATATTGTTGCCCGTTAAATTGAAAAGTGATGCGCTGACTATTATGTAAACTACCTAAAATAGGGTGATGTGTAATTCTACTCATTTATTATCACCTACCGCTCCAAAGGTAACAGCACGTATTGGTGGTTGATATTTTAACGGTATTTCATTAGGAGTTACGTCAGGATTTGCACTTTCAATCATTCGATCTAACATCATTCTACATGTGCGACCACCGCAAAATCCCATACCGGCACGTGTTCTTAGTTTTAATTCTCTTGCCGAGCATTTATATTCAGCAATTGTCGATTGAAGTTGTCCGTATGTAACCTCTTCACAACGACAAACAATTAAGTTCTCTTTATTCGTCATATGTATTCCTCCTCTAGTTCGGTTTGCACAAATTATAATGCAAAAACTATGCCAATATAGAGGAGTTAAGAATTATCCCGCATTAACGGGCAGTAAGACCCCACCGCAAAATCCAACGAAAGTAAAGAAGTTAGGAGGGGGATCAACTGCCCGTAAAAGCCTGATTGGTGAGGGCTGATAATCAAGTGGGGATGAACAAAACCCCCACTGATTAAAGTTTCATATTATTGTAACCCAAGTTTTTTTAAACGATTATATAAAGTGGCTCGCGTTACCCCAAGTTGTTTCGCACATTCTAATTTATTCCCCTTTAAAATGTGTAAAGCTCTTTCAATGACTTTTTTCTCATGCTCATCCATCTCTTCTTGTAAAGAAAGAATCGTATGATTATTGCTGAGTAATAGGGAATGAGACGTATGATTGTCTATAGTATCATTTGTATGAAATGGTAAATATTCTTGTTTTATAATACCGTCTGTCGCAAATACGACGAGTCTCTCAACTACATTTCGAAGTTCACGAATATTACCAGGCCAATCGTAATGAAGTAGTTCATGCATAATGCTTGAAGGTAAGTCACGAATAGGTCTGTTATAGTTAATCGAAAAATCGTTTAAGAAAGAGTATGTTAATTCAATAATATCTTCTCGTCTTTCTCGCAGCGGTGGAATCTGTAAGCTAACTACATTTAAACGATAGTATAAATCTTCTCGGAAAGTTCCTTTTCGCATTTCTTCTTGTAAATCACGATTTGTAGCAGCGATAATACGGAAATCAATATTTATTTCTTTCTCTCCACCAACTCGATAATACTTTCTTTCTTGCAATACACGTAAAAGTTTCACTTGCATATCGAGAGGCATTTCACCTATTTCATCAAGGAACAAAGTACCACCTTGAGCGAGCTCTATTTTACCTTTTTTTCCTTTACTATTCGCTCCAGAAAACGCCCCACGTTCATATCCGAATAATTCACTTTCAAATAAAGCTTCTGGAATTGCGCCGCAGTTAATTGAAATGAAAGGCGCCTTTGCTGCCTCACTTGCTTCATGTATTGCTTTCGCAAATACTTCTTTTCCGACACCGCTTTCGCCGAGTATTAAAACGGTTGATTTCACTGAACAGACCTTTCTAGCTAATTGAATAGTCCTTTGTATAACAGGGCTTTTTCCATTCATCGCGAGGAAAGGATCGGATGTATCTTTATATTTTGCTACTTCTTGCTCTAATCGGTGCATTTCATGTGACATATTAAATAGTTTTTCATTCAATACAACTTGATTTGTCACATCTGTTTCTGAAACGACTGCTCCTATAATTTCATCGTTACAGTAAACGGGGTTTGAATTTATTAATACGAACAAATCAGGACGAGGCTGATGGAATTGAGCGATTATACTTTTTCCGTCATGCAATGATTGCAAGATTTCCAAGTCTTTATAATCAAAAAAACGAGTAATTGGTTGTCCAATAATTTCATTATGATTAACCGAAAAGATTTTTTCAGCACCATCTGTCCACGTACGGACACATTCTTTTTCATCAATGACTGTAACAGAAGAATCAGTCGTTTGAATTACAGTGTTATAAAAAGATTGTAGCTCAGTGTAAGACTTATAAAGAAACGGAATCATTTGCTGAGCCGTTATACAACATATTGGCTCTTCGTTTTTGTTAATGATGACAACGGCTAATGCATGTGAAAGTGCATCAATTAAAGTAGTGAACGAGTCGTCCTCATATATATAGCCGCAACTATATTCTTCTGTAGTAGAAGGGAGGTAATAAAATGTCCCATCTACTGTGTTAATGTGTTTCATGCTACTTGTACAATCGATAGACAAAATTTTCATAAACTCTTTGATTGTTGGAAATGAAAATGTCATAGCGTCCTCCTGATATGTATAAAAATTTAGACAGTGATAAAAAAATAATACACCTATTTACGATAAATTTAAAATATTTTTACAAATAAAAATATTATTTATAAAAAGTGTATATATGTAGAGTTGGCACGTCAATTGCATAAAAGAAAATGAGAGATGTAAGTGAAAGGAGGGGTGTTTTGTGAGGCACTGTGACGTTTTAATAATAGGTGGTGGAATTATAGGATGTTCTATTGCATATTACACTTCAAAATACGGAAGAGACGTAACAATCATTGAAAAAGGTGAGTTTGTCAGTGGGACGTCTTCACGATGTGACGGAAACATTTTGGCGATTGATAAAGACCCAGGGTTTGATAGTCAAATGTCATTAGTAAGTCAAAAATTAGTAACAGATTTAAGTGAGGAGTTGGAGCACTCATTTGAATATAGGGCGCCAGGAAGTATTCTAGTCTGTGAATCAGACGAAGAGATGGAGGCAGCGCAGCAATGGGTGAATCGTCAAAAAGATGCTGGGTTACCGTTTCGAATGCTTGATAGGCAAGACATAAGAGAGGAATCACCATTTTTTGCGGATGATTTATTGGGTGGTTTAGAATGCGCAACTGATTCTACTGTAAATCCATATCTCCTTGCATTTTCACTTCTAGCAGAGTCGAAAAAAATGGGTGCGAAAGCGATTAATCATACAGAAGTAAAAGAAATGAAAAGAGATATAGACGGCTCCTTTATTGTAGAAACGACAAATGGGACGTTTACTGCGAAGCAAATTGTGAACGCAGCCGGTGTGTGGGCTCCTAAAATCGGGCAGATGTTAGATGTAAATATTCCAATCGAACCGAGAAAAGGGCATATTATTGTAGCCTCAAGGCAACAACATGTAGGTTGCCGTAAAGTAATGGAATTTGGTTATTTAATTTCTAAATTTGGCGGAAAACGAAAAGTGGATGCTTTAACTGAAAAATACGGGGTAGCTCTTGTATTTGAACCGACAGAAAGCCAAAATTTTTTAATTGGTAGTAGTCGAGAGTTTGTAGGATTTCATACGAGAATTAACAACGAGGTTATTAAATGCATTGCGAACAGAGCAATTCGTTTTTATCCGAAAATGGCAGATATGATGGTGATTCGTTCATATGCCGGCTTACGTCCGTGGACAGAAGATCATTTGCCAATTATTTCACGAGTGGATCATATTCCAAATTATTATATTGCAGCTGGACATGAAGGTGATGGAATTAGTCTTGCGGCAGTTACTGGGAAAGTGATTGAAGAGTTATTAAATGAAAAAGAAACAATTATTCCTATTGAACCACTTCGTTTGAGTCGTTTTACAGAAAGGGTGTTAAACGGATGAGGTCACAAAAAGTCTTTACGACGATTGATACACATACGGGCGGGAATCCAACGAGGACATTAATTAGCGGCCTTCCTAAGCTAATTGGAGAGACGATGGCAGAGAAGATGTTACATATGAAAAAGGAATATGACTGGATTCGCAAATTGTTAATGAATGAGCCGCGTGGTCATGATGTAATGTCTGGAGCATTGTTAACAGATCCATGTCATCCTGAAGCTGATATAGGCGTTATATACATAGAGACAGGTGGATATTTACCGATGTGTGGTCACGATACAATTGGTGTGTGTACAGCTTTAATTGAATCAGGTTTAATTCCAATAGTTGAACCGATTACTTCTTTAAAGCTTGATACACCAGCCGGCTTAGTTGAAGTGGATATTACTGTTCAAAATGGAAAGGCGAAAGAAGTTTCATTCTGTAACATACCAGCTTTTTTACTGAAAAATATTACTGTACAAGTCGAAGGAATTGGAACTGTAGAGGCTGATATTGCGTATGGAGGAAATTTTTATGCCATTATCGATGCGAAGTCAGTTGGTTTAGAGTTAGTACCAGAAAATGCATCCATAATTATTGATAAGGCGATTCATATTCGAAACTCAATAAATGAGAAGTTTGAAATTATTCATCCAGAGTATTCGTTTATAAAAGGATTAACACATGTTGAATTTTATACATGTCCTACTCATAAAAGTGCGCATGTGAAAAATACAGTTGTTGTTCCGCCAGGAGGAATTGATCGATCTCCATGTGGTACAGGAACATCAGCGAAGTTAGCTGTATTATACGCTCATAAAAAAATCGACATCGATGAAGAATTTGTTCATGAGAGTATTGTAGGTTCACTATTTAAAGGGTGTGTCATGAATACAACATATGTAGAAAATATTGAAGCGGTAGTAACAAAGATTACCGGCTCAGCTTGGCTTATGGGGATGCATAGATTTTTCTACAATGAAAAGGATCCACTGAAAGAAGGCTTTTTGCTAATTCCGCCGATGGAACATGAAACGGAGGATGTAAAATGAACATTCAAAAAATGTATACAGCAGTAGATGTGCACGTAGCTGGCGAAGCGTTTCGTGTAATAAAGGACGTACCATGCAAATACTACTACAGTTTAGAACATTTAAATGAACAATTTTCAGGCGAATTAGCAGAAGAAATGCAGCTTTTATTAAATGAACCACGTGGCTTTATTGGGTTAAATGGATGTATTGTCGTTCCTTCTATTCATAAGGAAGTTGATGCAGCTGTGTTATTTTTTAATCATGAAGGAACCATTCCTCTTCATTATGGAGGTATTGTCGCAGTAATAACGATGTTACTAGAAAGTGGATATTTAAAAAAGAAAGAGTCTAATCAATACAAAATTGAAACGCTATCTGGAATATTTTCAGTTCATGCCTATGTAGTGGATGATGAAGTGATATCGGTGTCGTTTGAAAGTAAACTATGTTATATGGTTGAGAAAGATTTGAAGATTGGTAATATACGTTACTCTCTTATACAGGCTGATAAAGTATATGCAATTGTAGAAAAGGATACGTATCCACCAAAAATTTGTATTGAAAATATCTCTGAATTAAAGAAATGGGGAGAAGCTACACTTCAAGCGATACAAAAACAGTCGCTTATAAAAAGACTTATTTTAGTAGATTCTTCGCAAACAGAAGAGAAACATATAAAGTCGATTACATTTCATGAAGATAACTTTATTGTCCGTTCTCCGGGCTTTGTTTCTACTATTGTGTCCTATGTACATGCGTTATTTAATAATGAGTATATAACGGATAAATCTTTTAAAAATGAAAGCATATTTAATAGCTTTATAACAGTAGAAAAAGTGAAGAAAGAAGAACTAGGATATATTTTCCGTTTTGAGAGTAGGGGTTTTATTACAGGGATGCAGACGTTTCTATTAGACCCTACTGATCCATTTCCAACAGGTTTTTTATTAAAATAAAATGTTAAAGGGAGAGATAAATATGCAAAAAATTAAAGGAGCATTTCCAGTATTAATAACACCAATGGATGAATTTCAAGAGATTGATTGGAAAGGTGTAAAACAAAACGTAAACTACTTTATTGAGCAAAAGGTAGCTGGAATTATTATTAATGGAAGTACAGGGGAGTTTGTTAGTTTATCAAAAGAAGAACGATTTAACATGGTAGAAACAGTATTAAAAGAAGTCGATGGCCGTATTCCAGTCATTGTTGGAACTGCAGCAGAAACGACGAAAGAAACGATTGAATATACGAAACATGCAGAAGCACACGGAGCGGATTGCGCATTAATTATAAACTCTTACTATTGTAAACCAAAGGAAGAGGAAATTTATTTTCATTTTAAAGAAATCTCACACGCTGTAAATATACCAATTATGTTATACAATAATCCATTTACTTCTGGTGTTGATATGAGTACAGAGCTAATGCTTCGAATTGGAAAAGAGTGTGAAAATGTTACACATATTAAAGAGTCTAGTGGAGATATTCGTAAAGCAAGAGATTTAGTAAGACAAGGCGAAGGTGCTTTTCAAGTTTTCTGCGGATCTGAAGATTTAGTTATGGAGTCTTATTTAGTTGGTGCCTCGGGATGGGTTTCAGTTGCAGGAAATATCGTACCAGGACTCGTTACGAAAATGTATGAGCATTTTCAAAATGGTGAATTAGAAAAAGCATGGGAGATAAACGATGCGATTTTACCGCTTTGTGAATTTCTTGAAGGATCAGGGAAATATGTACAAATTGTTAAACGGTCAATGGAATTACACGGGCAAGTTGGAGGACCTTCTCGTTATCCGAGATTAGGATTAACTGAAGTAGAAGATCAAAAGCTTCAAACGATATTATCCGAAATCGCAGCTCATGCAGCTGTTTAAATAGGGAGGCGTGTATATATGTTAACGACAAACATTGAGCTAAAACCAAAAGTGAAAGCGTTTTTAAATGAAGAGATTAAAATGTTTATTAATGGTGAATTTGTTCCTTCTATTAGCGGGAAGACGTTTGAAACATATAATCCAGCAACAGAGGATGTTCTAGCTGTCGTATGTGAAGCACAAGAAGAAGATATTGATGTCGCAGTAAAAGCTGCGAGATTGGCCTTTGAATCAGGCCCTTGGACAGAAATGACTACTGCTGAAAGAGCACATCTTATATATAAACTAGCGGATTTAATTGAAGAACATAAAGAAGAATTAGCACAGCTAGAAGCATTAGATAATGGAAAACCATATCAAGTAGCACTTGAAGATGATATTGCAGCGACGGTTGAAAACTACCGTTATTATGCAGGTTGGGCTACAAAAATTATCGGACAAACAATTCCGATTTCAAAAGATTACTTAAATTACACACGCCATGAACCAGTTGGTGTTGTAGGTCAAATTATTCCGTGGAATTTTCCGCTCGTTATGTCTTCTTGGAAAATGGGAGCTGCACTTGCAACTGGTTGTACGATTGTATTAAAACCTGCAGAACAAACACCTTTATCGTTGCTATATACAGCAAAATTTTTTAAAGAAGCTGGTTTTCCAAACGGTGTTGTAAACTTTGTACCAGGTTTCGGCCCTGAAGCAGGAGCTGCGATAGTAAATCATCATGATATTAATAAAGTTGCTTTTACAGGATCTACTGTTACGGGAAAATATATTATGCGTCAATCTGCAGAAACAATTAAACATGTAACGTTAGAGCTTGGTGGTAAGTCACCAAATATCGTTTTAGAAGATGCTGATTTAGAAGAAGCGATTAATGGTGCATTCCAAGGGATTATGTATAATCATGGCCAAAATTGTAGTGCGGGATCCCGCGTATTCGTTCATCGGAAGCATTATGAAACGGTAGTAGAAGAGTTAGTAAAAAGGGCAAATAATATTAAACTTGGAGCTGGGATGGAAACAGATACAGAAATGGGGCCACTCGTATCTAAAAAACAACAAGAGCGTGTGCTGCATTATATTGAACAAGGAAAGAAGGAAGGTGCTACTGTTGCAGCTGGTGGTGAACGTGCATTTGAAAAAGGCTATTTTGTTCAGCCAACCGTATTCACAAATGCTACTGATGATATGACAATTGTTAAGGAAGAAATCTTTGGACCAGTTGTCGTTGTACTTCCATTCGATTCAACAGAAGAGGTAATCGAAAGGGCAAATCACTCTTCATATGGACTTGCAGCAGGCGTATGGACACAAAATATTAAAACAGGACATCAAGTTGCCAATAAATTAAAGGCAGGAACAGTATGGATTAATGATTATAACTTAGAAAATGCAGCTGCACCATTTGGTGGATATAAGCAATCTGGTATTGGGCGCGAACTAGGTTCCTATGCGCTTGATAATTATACAGAAGTGAAGAGTGTTTGGGTTAATATTAAGTGAAAAACTAGTTTGTGAGAGTCTTGCAGACGATTAATAGTGAGATAAAAGAATGATGAAATAGTATGAGAAGCGGACAACTGGAATGTGGGATAAAGGTTGTCCGTTTTCTTATATAAAATATTACTTTTTCAAAAGAATGATAAGGGGGATTTGGATGGAAAAGTTAGTAGAGTGGTTAGTGGGGCAAGTATGGAGTATAGGTTTAGTTGTTTTCGCATTAGGAGCAGGAGTGTATTTTACCATTGCGACTCGTTTTTTACAGATTCGTTATTTTAAAGAGATGATTAAGCTACTTTTTGAAGGGAAAAGTTCAGAGACTGGAATATCATCCTTCCAAGCATTTTGTTTGGCTCTATCAGGAAGGGTTGGAATAGGTAATATCGCAGGGGTAGCAACAGCAATAGCTTTTGGGGGACCGGGCGCTGTATTTTGGATGTGGGTGATGGCACTTTTAGGAGCCGCTAGCGCATTTGTTGAATCAACATTATCTCAAGTATATAAAAGTAAAGTAGGAAATGAATATCGTGGCGGTACACCATATTTCATTGAGAAAGGTTTAAAAATGAAATGGTTTGCAGTCATTGTAGCGGTAGTTGTAACACTTTCATACGGCGTTTTATTACCAGGTATTCAATCGAGTAGTATCGCTGTTGGATTTGAAAACTCTAACGGTATTAGTAAATATGTAACAGGTATATTTTTAGTTGTGTTACTAGCAGCGATTATTTTTGGGGGAGTAAAAAGAATTGCTGGTGTGTCACAAATGTTAGTACCTTTTATGGCAATTGGCTATGTAATTGTTACATGCATCATTTTAATTGCAAATGTAACAGAAATTCCAAGTATGTTTGCTTTAATTTTCTCAAGTGCATTTGGTGTAAATGAAATGTTTGGCGGGATCGTTGGTGCAGCAATTGCATGGGGTGTAAAGCGAGCGGTGTTTTCAAACGTTGCAGGTGTTGGAGAGGCAACATATAGTTCGGCTGCTGCAGAAGTATCGCATCCTGCAAAACAAGGGTTAGTTCAAGCGTTTTCTGTATATATCGATACGATTGTAGTTTGTACAGCGACAGCGCTTATGATATTAATAACAGGTATGTACAATGTTATACCTGAAGGGAAAAGTGCAATTGTACAAAATATAGGCAATGTAGAAGCAGGTCCTATTTATACACAACAAGCAGTTGAAACTGTTATGACTGGATTTGGTCCAATATTTATTTCAATCGCAATCTTCTTCTTCGCATTTACAACTTTGCTTGCTTATTACTATATCGCAGAAACGACTTTCACTTATTTAGATCGTGGATTGAAATATGGATGGTTAAAACCAGTTTTAAAAATTGGATTTTTAATTATGGTATACATCGGTAGCGTAGAATCAGCTTCACTTTTATGGAATCTTGGAGATTTAGGAATCGGTAGTATGGCATGGTTAAACCTTATTGCAATCCTATTATTAAGCAAAACCGCATTAAAAGTGTTAAAAGATTATGAGGCGCAGAAAAAAGAAGGGAAAGATCCAGTATTTGATCCTAAAAAAGTAGGAATGGAAGGTTTAACGATTTGGGAAGAGCGAAGTAAAGAGGGAGAAAGGAAAAGTTCTAAAGAAAAAATGTCGGTGGATGATGGGCTGAAACTGTAAACGTGTAAATTTAAAAGTTTAATAAACTGAAAATTCTTTCTATTTTTAAAGTGAGTATTTGTATATATCATTCATTTTATCTCATACTAAAGTAAGTGTAAATAAAATGAATGGAGGATATACGATGGAAAATCAACAATTTGGCTCTATAAATGATGTATTACTTCATTACAAAGAAGGTATTGGGAATTTCACACAACAAATTCCTGAAATTGCAGAAACCTATAACGCTTTTACACAAGCGTGTTTTCAGGAGGGTGCATTAACTAAAAGAGAAAAACAGCTTATTGCATTAGGGATTAGTTTAGCAACACAAGACGAATATTGTACGATTTATCATACAAAGGGATGTATTGACCAAGGATGTTCTGATAAAGAAATTTTAGAAGCTTGTGGTGTTTCGACCGCGTTTGCTGGCGGAGCTGCAATGAGTCAAGCAGTAACTTTAGTACAAGAGTGTATGGTGGAATTAAAAAATCAAAGTCATTAAACTAGAAAACCCTCCTTAAAATATTATTTTAAGGAGGGTTTTCTAGTTTATCCTAATTTTTTTGAAAAAGTTTCAATTGCTTCATATAGTCGATAGCTTTTGTTTTATTTCTTTGCTTAGAAACATATTGTGCCTCGTTTAAATGTCTATAATAATTTTTAAATATTTCTTCAGAAAGAATTCCATCAGACATGGCTTTTTTAACCGCGCATTGTGGTTCATTTGTATGTGAACAGTTAGAAAATTTACATTTCCTAGAGATATCAACTATATCTTCATATCCAATATTTAAGTTACCTTCATGATTTATTAAGTCAAATCCTATTTTACTAATAAGTAATCCCTCCACTTTTAAATGAGTTTTTTAGAAGCATACTTACAAATTGTATCGTTTTTAAGTTATGATTGTTTTAATATTCTGTATTCTTATAAATTGATTTCTCTACATCAGGGAGAAGGGTGTATATGCTCTTCCCAATTAAAGATTCTAATTCATTCTTAATTGTATAGAATCCTTTCCAATGTAAAGAAGTATGAGAGGTTGTGCCATGACGTAAACCAACAGAAACCAATCTTCTTTCAAGCGTAGTAAAACCATCTGCATCAGCGAGAGCGTCGCAAAGAGTAATTACTTTATTGTATAAGTCATAGTCACTATGTTCATTCAATATTTCAATTAACCGGCTTTTCATATAATCAGGAACAAGGCTCCACTCTGCTGCGATATCTATATGCTCATTTTTGCAAGGAAATGAATGCGTCACACATATAACGGCGTTTCCTGTATACCCTAAATCATTCATATACATGTAACCATCATAGGAATGAATAACAGATTTAGTAAAACCTTTATATCTTCCTATATCATGCAGGAGAGCGGCATTGTATGCTATATCAACATCTAAGTCATACCCGTTTTTTATAAGTTCTACAATTATTTTTTCAGTTGCATTGGCAACATGAATTGAATGTTCGAACCAAGGACCTGGGTTTTGTTCATATGCCCAATCCAGTAATTTTCTTACGTATTTCCTGTCTAATATATATTTCATATAGTGATCCTTTCTCTAAAAAATCGTATCTTAATCAATTTCATCTTAATATTTAATTATTCCTGCTATAAAAATTGTTAAAATGAAAACAAAAGGGGGAAAAGTAATGCGAAATTTAGTAATTGAAGAAATGAAGCAACTAGAAAATGAGATTGAAGATCTTTCTAAACTTTTGACAACGGTTGTAGATGATGGGGCATCAATTGGTTTTTTACCTCCACTGGAACAAAAAGAAGCAACAAATTATTGGCAAGCGGTATTAGCACCAGAAGTAATATTGTATGTTGCTAAAATAAACAATGAAGTGGCAGGAAGTGTTCAATTACATTTAGTTACAAAGCCTAACGGGACCCATAGAGCTGAGATTTGCAAGTTAATGACTCATCCGAATTTTAGACGTAACGGTATTGGACGTTCACTTATGCAAAAAGCAGAGGAAAGAGCGAAACTAGAAAACAGATCTCTTTTAGTATTAGATACTAGAGAAGGAGACCCTTCCAATAGATTGTACAAGTCATTAGGCTTTCAAGAATCCGGTAAAATACCAGGGTATGCAATTTCTCCGGATGGTGAGTTAGATGCAACGGTTATTTATTATAAAATGATTTAGTTTTTTCTTTTCATTCTTTAACTTCAAATTGAACGTTCAATTTGAAGTCCAGTTTATATAAGAGTTTAACAGGTTTTTAAGAGGTAGTATTAAAATAGGGATTTTGAAGCCATTTGGTGAATAGTAAATGTTAATCTAAAAGATGGGGGTTGCTGTGATGTTGAAACTGTTTCAATATAACTGGCAAGTTCGTGATGATTGGTTTACATGGTGCGAAGACATATCGGCTGAAGAACTAGTAAAGAAACGGGTCGGTGGGTTCGGCAGTATACTACATACCCTATTTCATATTGTAGATGTGGAATATATGTGGATCTTAGGGTTGCGCGGTGAATCAGTCCCTGAGGAACCAGTGTTTGAAGAGTATGCCAGCTTACAAAAAGTGAAAAATCTTTCAGCTCAATACCACGAGAAAGTGAAGCCGTTTGTGACTTCTTGGACAAATGAAATGGATTCTCAGAAACTTTCAAAAGCTGACTTCAAGGAAGAGCCGATTAGCTCAAGAGACGCACCAATTAGGCGCCGAGTCATTGAATGTACACACGGAGAGTTAATACGTCATGTCATTGTCCACGAAATCCATCATATCGGCCAGTTGTCTATATGGGCACGTGAGATAGGAAAGGAGCCAGTTTCCGCAAATCTGAGAGGGAGAGGGCTATTTGATAACTAGACTACCTTTGCCAAATTCGTAATTGCACGCTTTAATGGCACAAGGATCAAGTAATAATCAATCTTTTTCAAAACCCACTTTTTCTATTTATTATTTTATCTAGGTTTATAGAGTTAATGTAATCAAACTTTTTTCAACGTTACACTGTGTTATATAATTGTAAGTAGTTAACAATAAAACGACAAAATAAATAATAGATGTGATAACTGGTAATTAAAATGCGTGAAGAATTGATATTGTTGTAGTTAAACGAATTTGAGAAAGTTTTTAGAGGGTTCTTTTCGTAATGCTCTTCCACTTATAATGGATGTAGAGAAGATGACTAGGCAACTATAGTTATTTTCGTTTCATTTTTGGGAAGGGGATGAAAGAATGAAAAAGACAAGTTTACAAAAGATGAAAAAGGTTATGTTAAGTGGTGGGATATTACTTACGGGATTATTAACATTTGGGTTTTCAGAAAAGGCTTCAGCTCATGGGTATGTAGAATCACCAGCGAGCCGATCTTATTTATGTAAGCAAGGGGTAAATGTAAATTGCGGTCCAGTTCAATATGAACCGCAAAGTGTAGAAGGAATAGGCGGCTTTCCGCAATTAGGACCTTCTGATGGACAAATTGCAGGTGCTGGTCATTTTCCTGCTTTAGACGCTCAATCAGTGGATAGGTGGAAGAAAATTACGTTAAACGGCGGGACGAATACATTCAAGTGGAAACTAACGGCTCCTCATAGTACGAAAGAATGGAAATACTACATTACAAAGAAGGATTGGAATCCAAATATGCCTTTAACAAGGTCTAGTTTAGATATAGTGCCGTTCTATGTGAAAAATGATGGCGGAGTTAGACCGGGGACAACAGTAACGCATGAAGCAAATGTACCAACTGATCGTAGTGGCTACCATCTTCTTTTAGCTGTTTGGGAGATTGCGGACACTGGAAATGCATTTTATCAAGTTATTGATGTGAACCTTGTGAATAATGGTTTAAATTCCAATTTTGCATTTAACAATGCAGTGCAAGTTCCTACACTATTTTAAATTAAATATACATTTTGATCATCTAATTCATTTTAGATGATCTTTTTTATGAAAAATATAGAGGAAAGTACAATTATTTATAAAAAATTCGGCTTTAAATATTGTCATATTTGCTTCTTTAAGATATCCTTTTCATGAAGAGGTGGAAAACATGGAAAAAGTACTAGTTTTCGGGCATAAAAACCCAGATACAGATGCAATTTGTTCTGCAATTGCTTATGCAGAATTGAAAAAAGAATTAGGAATGAATGCTGAGCCTGTACGTTTAGGCGAAATCAGCGGTGAAACTCAATTTGCGTTAGACTATTTTAAAGTAGAAGGACCGCGTTTTGTTGAGACAGTTGCGAGCGAAGTGGACAACGTTATTTTAGTTGACCATAACGAGCGTCAACAAAGTGCTAACGATATCGAATCTGTTCGTGTGTTAGAAGTAATCGATCATCACCGTATTGCTAACTTTGAAACAAGCGATCCTATTTACTACCGTTGTGAGCCAGTTGGATGTACAGCTACAATCTTAAACAAAATGTACAAAGAAAATGGCGTTACAATTCGTAAAGAAGTTGCAGGTTTAATGTTATCTGCAATCATTTCAGATTCTTTATTATTCAAATCTCCAACTTGCACAGAACAAGACGTAGCAGCAGCTCGTGAATTAGCGGAAATTGCTGGTGTAGATGCAGATAGCTATGGCTTAGAAATGTTAAAAGCTGGTGCTGACTTAAGCGGAAAAACAATGGAGCAATTAATCTCTCTTGATGCTAAAGAATTCCAAATGGCTAACGCGAAAGTTGAAATTGCACAAGTAAACGCTGTTGATACTAACGACGTTCTTGTACACCAAGCGGAACTTGAAAAAGTTATCTCTGCAGTAGTAGAAGAAAAAGGTTTAGACCTATTCTTATTCGTTGTAACTGATATCTTAACTAACGATTCTGTCGGTCTTGCGATCGGTAAAGCAGCAAACGTTGTTGAGAAAGCATACAACGTATCTCTAGAAAACAATACAGCTACATTAAAAGGTGTTGTATCTCGTAAAAAACAAATCGTACCAGTATTAACTGAAGCATTCCAAGCTTAATACTATTCAGTACTGATTAACAAAAAAGACAAGTAGTCGGATGGCTACTTGTCTTTTTTATTTGTTACATAGGATACTGGTATGAAAATAAGGACAGCATTAGCTATCCTTATAACTGTTTATTCCGCATTAACGGACAGTAAGAGCATTACCTCAAAGTTCAGCGAAAGTAAAGAAGTTAGGTGAGGGATCAACTGTCCGTAAGAGCCCGATTGGTGAAGGCCAATAATCCGTGGGGGATGAAGAAAACCCTCACGGATTAAAGTTTCACTTTATTCGTAAGACTTTTTCCTGTTTATATAAAATGTAATAACAGCAGTAATGAGGAAAATGGGTATTGCGTACGCTTGCCCAACAAACAACTTCCAACTAATAGAATTATAGCCTTCAGATGCTGGAACAATCATAACAATAACACAAACGATAAAATAGACGAATAGTGCAGGGATAATATTTTTCATTATTGTTCACCTCCTTTAAAAAAACAATAAAATAAATATATTCATATATTAAAATTTTTATGATTCGTTTTAAAGATTAAGCTCACAAAATGTTTATGAAGTAGTATTATATTTGTAAAGAGTGCAGTGTACTACGTAGATGTAGAACGAAAAAAATTGGACTATGCTTCTGAAAAGAAGTGAAATATGAGTGGAAATCGATATAAATATGGTAAAATATTCAATTGTGACGTTTGGAATTATTATATAGTATTTTGCGAGGGAAATGTATGAAATAATTGATTTAACATAAGGAAGAAAAGAGGTAAAAAATATAGATGAAAAGATTATGTATAATCCCATGTGGAAAGAAGAAAATCTGGGATAAGTATGTAGATTATGGACCTACTGAGGCGAAGAATGTATATATTAGTCCTTTCGGGAAAGCATGTCAGGCGTACGCAACTGAGTTTTTTGATGATTGGGTTATTTTATCAGCAAAGCATGGATTTTTAAAGCCGAATGATATTGTACAAGAAAACTATGATCTTGCATTTGATTCGAAGAGTGATGAAGTTATTAGTATAGAGCAACTACAAAAACAGATGATTGATAAAGGTTTAATACAGTTTGACGAAATTGTTTTGCTTGCGGGAAAGAAGCATAAAAAAGTAGTCACAAAGTTATATCCAGAAGAAATCATTACATATCCGTTAGAAGGATGTAAAGGGATCGGGTATATGCTGCAGAGGTTGAAAGGAGCTGTGGCGGAGGTAAAGGAACTATAGTAGTGGTGTTTCATATTTAGTTAACGTAGTAGTTACCTATTATTATGAACGAGAAGTAAGAAAATATACATGAATGTAAAGCCCAAGCATTGGGCTTTTTTATTTGCAATATTTCCTACGAATATTTAATAGAAAATTTTTAAGAAAGTGTAATACTTAAAAAACTATTGTTTAAAAGTAGAAAATAGACTAGTAAACAAGCCTTTTTCTACTCTTAAACATAGAATATGATGAATTCTATTGAGGAGGAAGCATATTCATGGGGAATCATTGTCATTGTGGACGTTCATTTTGGGATGATTTAATGTTTGGAAGATGTAGATGTAAACGCAGGGACTGTGACGAATGTTGCTGCAAAGAGAAACCGAAATGTGATTGTGACGAGTGTCGTTGCAAGGAAAAGCCGAAGTGTGATTGCGAAAAATGTCATTGTAAAGAGAAACCGAAATGCCATTGTAAACAGGAAGGGTATTAATAATAAAAGAGTACTTTACGTACTCTTTTATTTTATGAGTTTATATTCCATCTTGAACTAATTTTTTTTCAATTTCCCATGTATCTCGCTTTTTAATTTTTATAGCTACATTAGTTCCGCCAGATTCTTTATAAAAAATATAGCCATTGTTTGCGTTTACGTATGTTATTGGTTCACTTATGCAATCTCGTGAACAAGATGTATTAACGAGCTCAAGTAAGGATAGTTCGCTCGGGTCGGTTTTACTTTCAGCTATAACGGCATCAATGTTTGTTTTACGATAACCTTGTAAATTCACATGGAAAATCTGTTCAATTTCTCCTGTAATGCTAGTATTCATTACTTCTACTGAATTCTTTTTTTCTTGAAGAAATCCATTTTCATAAAGTAATTTTGTATATCCAAGCCAGGCGATTAAAACTAGCATGATAAACATACTAGACATTTTTAGTGTTCGAAGTCTTTTACTAACAATTGTTTCTGAGTATTTCATTCAGTCTAATCCTCCAATGTTTTTAATTTAAAGTATGCCTGGATACATACATTTAGAAGAGGATAGAAGGCAACAAGTTGTTGATTCAAAAAAGAAAACATCAGAAGTTAGATGTTTTCTTTTTTGAATGATTATTGTTATCTGTTCGTTACTTGTTTCATAAGCGGTCTTATTTCTTTAACAGGTGGTTTTTTATCATAGGCATCAACGTAAGAAAAGTAATAATTTAAATTTCTAAGAAGTCCTTTTCCTATTTTAGCGCTTAAAAAGGGGAATACTTGTCCAGTATAATCATCGATAGATTTACAGTAGTATTTTTCATCTAAATATATACTGTATTTACAAGTGAGTTCTACTAATGAGTTACCTTCATCATCAATTACCTCTTTAGAATCAATAATGTCTATTAATGCAAATTTTTCATTCAAATACACTTTCTTCTTTTTCTCGTGTTTATTTGTGAGTATAAATACGAGACCAATGGCGTTAATCAAACTATTTCCTCCTATAAAAAACGGATATAAATAAAATATATCGATATACGTTAAATGTAAAGAGGAGAGGCGAAATAACATTGAGAGAAAGCTAAATAAGCCGATTTTTTTTTGAAATCGGCTTATGCTTATTTTTATCCCGCATTGACGAGAAGTAAGAATCACACCTCGAAATTCAGCTTAAGTAGAGAAGTTAGGCGGGAGATAAAATGTTCGTGAAACCCTGATTGGTCTGGGTTAGTAATCGGTGGGGATGTACAAACCCACCACTGGTTAACGTCTCAGTTTATTGAAATACTTGCGGGAATTGTTTTACGATTGCGTTTGTTATCATGTCGGCCATTTCTAATGCTTCTTTTTCAATTTTATCGTAAAGTTTTACCCCTGCTTCATAATCTTTATTTAGGAAGGCAAGCGCTTCTGCTTTCGTTAGTGCTAAATGTTCATAAAACATTTTTCTAAATTCCTCTTTATCTATATGTGGATTGATACTGTGAAGAAATTCAATAATTTCATCACCATTAGCGTACCATTTCTTCTCTATAGCGGCAGCTGCATTTTGATCACCAGCTTTTGCGGCTTTCACAAGATCGGCTGCAATTACTAAATGATCTTTAATTAATGCACTATATTTCTTTACTGCATCCTCGCCATAGAAGGGCTCAAGTGATAGTCCCATATGTGTTGCGTTTTGTAGAAGCCGTCCAACAGTAACGTTAACATCGGGTAAATTAAAGACAATACTTATAATAGCCAATCTCGTCCAAGCGACGTGTTGTTCCCATAAAGAACGCATATATCCTTTTAAAAAATTCTCGTTTTTACTTATTCGGTAGTTACGTACGGATAAATCATAGTTTACATAAAGGTTATGATAGGGGGAGTAATACGATTGCCAATAAGAATACATAAAAAGTAACACTCCTTTGAACATGTATAACTCAAAGTATGATAAAGATTTATTTTTAGTTACGTGTCCTAGATAATTTTCAGGTAATTTGAAATGGAGAAATTCAATGAATGATATTGTGATATATATAAATAAATTGAATATAAAGTAAAAGAGGCTCTGCAAGGGAAGTTGCAGATCCTCTAAAGGGTATTGCCGAGATGTCGGACTCGACTACGTAATATTATCATAAAATTCTTTAAAAAAAACCTGGTAAATGTGTCCAAATGAAAATGGAACTTTAATAAAGTCAAAGGGACCTGCTTCCCGCGGCAGGCCCCATTAACTAGATAATGTAGATGAGCAAAAACTCATCTGGAGTACTTTTATAGTAACAAGTAAAATGCGTTTTGTGTATTGAGAAAAAAGAATTGCATAATTACATGTGAACAATTTATATTTTACTTTTTATGATTATCATGAATTGTTGAGATTTAAATCTGGTTATAAAATGGAGAAAAGACTTGGAAGTGAAATTGAAGTGCACAGAAATATGTAATCATGAAAAAGACCTGCTATTATGAGCAGGTCAATTTAAGGGGTTTATCTAACTGATTATTATATAGGATAACAACTGAATTGTAGTAAGTCTATACGTTTCATATTGAGAAACCTTCTGTGAATGATATATTTTTACGCATATATTAACGTCTAAAAAGTTGAGAAAGAAAATTAAAAATCTTTTTATAAGAGAATAATGGCTGGTATTTATAGTATGATTCATATTTCCACGCATCATTATTAGAGAATTGGAGTTGTTTTGTTTTCGTTTTTGCCTTGGTGGAACCCATATTACGATGCTTCATATAGTAACCTCCTGCATTTATATGTATACGATTAGTAGTATTCAAGAAAGGGCAATAAAATGAATATTTAAATTGAAATGCTTTCTTCATGTGTAATGGATGTATGTTTTAAATGTTGTGAAACATACAAAACACCGATGCTAATTAATATTAAATACGAGGAGAAATATAGAATAATGAAAAAACAATAAGCATTTATTCATCGCTTTCAAGTCGCATAAGTGATGATATAATAGAAGTAGATGAAAGATAAAGAAAAGCAGGTGAATCTTTTTTGTTTACAAAAGCACAAGAACTTTTAGCGTCTTATTTCGGTTATTCGTCATTCCGAAGAGGGCAAGATGAAACAATTAAAAATGTATTAGAGGGGAAAGATACAGTTTGCATTATGCCTACGGGCGGAGGTAAGTCAATTTGTTATCAAATTCCCGCATTAGTATTCGAAGGAACGACGTTAGTAATATCACCTTTGATTTCACTTATGAAAGACCAAGTAGATACACTAATACAAAACGGTATATCCGCTACATATATTAATAGTTCTATTTCAATGACAGAAGCTAATCATAGAATTCAATTAGCGAAACAAGGGCATTATAAGTTACTTTATGTCGCTCCTGAGCGTCTTGATTCAATGGAGTTTGTTGATCAACTTATCGATATGAAAATCCCGATGATTGCGATTGATGAGGCGCACTGTATTTCGCAGTGGGGACATGATTTCCGTCCAAGTTATTTACATATACATCGTATACTAGATTATCTCCCAGAAAAACCGCTCGTATTAGCGTTAACAGCGACAGCAACTCCGCAAGTACGTGATGATATTTGCAAAACGCTTGAAATTAATCAAGAAAATACAATTATGACAACTTTTGAGCGTGAGAACTTATCATTTTCTGTCATTAAAGGACAGGATCGTAATGCTTATTTAGCGGATTATATTCGTCAAAATCAAAAGGAATCAGGGATTATATATGCAGCTACTAGAAAAGTAGTTGATCAGTTGTATGAAGATTTAATGAAAGCGGGAGTTTCGGTATCAAAATATCACGCTGGTATGAGTGATCATGAGCGAAATGAGCAACAAGAACTCTTTTTACGAGATGAAGTAAGTGTAATGATAGCGACATCTGCATTCGGAATGGGTATTGATAAATCGAATATTCGTTACGTTATTCATTATCAGCTGCCAAAAAATATGGAAAGTTACTATCAAGAAGCAGGACGTGCTGGTCGTGACGGATTAGATAGTGAATGTATTTTGTTATATTCTTCTCAAGATGTGCAAGTACAACGCTTTTTAATTGATCAATCAACAGGAGAATCACGTTTTTCGAATGAACTTGAAAAATTGCAAAATATGACTGATTACTGTCATACAGAACAATGTTTACAATCATTCATTTTGCAATACTTTGGAGAAGAACCGAAAGAAGATTGTGGACGCTGCGGTAATTGTACGGACGACCGTGAGAGCATCGATGTGACGAGAGAATCACAAATGGTTTTATCCTGTATGATTAGAACGAACCAACGATTTGGAAAACAAATGATTGCACAAGTATTAACTGGATCGAAAAATAAGAAAGTTATTGAATTTAATTTTCATACTTTACCAACGTATGGCCTTTTATCAAACCGTAGTGTAAAAGAAGTGAGTGACTTTATAGAGTTTTTAATTTCAGATGAGTTAATTGCAGTTGAACATGGTACGTATCCGACATTGAAAGTAACGGGAAAAGGGAAAGAAGTATTACTTGGTAATGAGAATGTTCTACGAAAAGAACGAGTAGAGACGAGACAAATCGTCCAAGATCATCCTTTATTTGAAGTGTTGCGTGAAGTACGTAAAGAAATCGCACAAGGAGAAGGTGTACCTCCGTTCGTTATTTTCTCTGACCAAACATTAAAAGATATGTGTGCAAAAATGCCGCGAAATGATTCCGAACTGTTAACAGTAAAAGGTATTGGAGAACACAAACTTGTGAAGTATGGCTCGCACTTCTTACAAGCAGTTCAGCATTTTATTGATGAAAATCCAAACTATGCAGAAACAATTAAGACAGAAGTTGTTTCTGAGCGTAAAAAATCAGGAAAAGCTTCAGCGAATTCTCATTTGGAAACGTATGAAATGTATAAACAAGGAATTGACCTAAATGAGATTGCAAAAGAACGTGATCTATCAAGACAAACAATTGAAAACCATTTAATTCGCTCTTTTGAGGATGGGATGGAAGTAGATTGGCAAAGTTTTGTACCAAAAGAGTATGAATCTCTTATAGAAACTGCTGTACAAAATGCAGAAGGTGGTTTGAAATCTATTAAAGAACAGCTTCCAAATGAAGTGAGTTACTTTATGATCCGTGCTTATTTACAAATAAGAAAGTAGAGACATATAAAGGGGATAGGGATTTATGTATCATGTTTTCGTTTATGGCACGTTAAGAAGAGGGCAAACGAATGCTCATTATATGCAAGGTGCAACATGCATCGCAGACGGAGCATGGACGTATGGGAAATTATTTGATACAAACGAAGGATATCCGGCCATGATTTGTTCTAATGAAGTAAAGGTGTATGGGGAAGTTTATGAAGTAAATGATGATGTTTTGCATAAGTTAGATGAACTAGAAGAATATACAGGTAATGCAGAGACTGATTTATATGACCGAATAACGCAAACAGTGTATGTTACTGATATGGAAATACATGCGTATGTGTATATTGCTCAGGATAAAAAGATGTTAAAGAAAGTGATTGATTCTGGGGATTGGCTTTTATATCAAAAAGTATAATAAAAGTAACTATATAAAATCGGAAAGCAGGTAATGAAATAATTCATTATCTGCTTTTTATTGTTTCTTTTAATTGAACTTTTCAAATTAATAAAGAATGTTTTAAATATGTTATATCGAATTAAAGCAAAGCAGAGTAGGGATTAATCGCAACTCTTTTATGTTTTAGAAAATTCTCACTAGAACTATTGACTTTGCGAATGGATTTTTAATACAATTGTATTTCGACTGAAAAATTAGAACGGACAGGAGGGAATCGTCGAAATGAGCAACATATTTGAAGATGAGTTACAAAAAATGAGGGATACTTTACAAACGATGGATAATCAATTAGAACAGCTTGAAAAAATCCCGGTTTATTATGGAGAAGATTTTAAAGAGCAAATTCTTGAAAGCATGAGGGAGTCAAATAGACAGAACTTACGTATCGGTGTGGAAGAGCCGTATTTTGGAAGACTAGACTTTCAAGAGGATGGAAAAGAACAAGTTATGCCGATTTATATCGGTAAAGTAGGTGTTTCAGATAAGGACACGATGAAACCAATTGTTATCGATTGGCGAGCGCCTGTCGCAAGTATGTTTTATTCATTTACCGGTGGAGAAGAACTAGCGTTTTATCAATCACCAGATGGGTTAGTTGAAGGTGATGTGTATTTAAAACGAAATATTTCCATTCGTAAAAGAGAACTTGAACGTGTTGTTGATACATATGTGAAAGGAAATGAAGATGTATCGCATGCCGATGATTTTCTTCTATATCGATTAGGTGAGAATAAAGATAATAAACTAAAGGATATTGTTTCAACGATTCAATCGGAACAAAATGATATTATTCGAACGGAAAGAAATTTACCATTACTTATTCAAGGGGTTGCAGGGAGTGGAAAGACAACAATCGCTTTACATCGCCTTGCTTTTTTAATTTATGAATACCGTGAACAGTTAGAGGCAGAAAGAATGATTGTATTTGCTCCGAACAGCTTGTTTTTAGATTATATTTCGAGTGTACTGCCTGAATTAGGGGTAGGGAATATTAGTCAAACAACGTTTCCAGATTGGGCATTGCGTACGTTAGATGATTCAGTAAAACTAAAGCAAACAGAAGAGAAATTGAAAGAAGCATTTTCAATTAATCGTGATGAAAGTAAGATAATGCTCGGTAAATTAAAGGGTACACTGGAATTTAAGGCGTTTATTGAAGAGAGAATGATTCAATTTGAAAATGACTTAGTTCCGACAAACGATTTTGAGGCGTGGGATAAAGCGATTATTCCAGTGGAAGACATTAAAAAATGGATGCAAGTTGAATATAAACATTATCCACTAAAGAAAAGAAGAGAACATTTAGTAGGCCGCATGAAGCGCTGGATTGAAATTGAACTTAAAAAGTTTGGGGAAACGAACGAGAAAAAATTGTTCAAAAAAGAAGCGACTAAGAGATTGAACACATATATGAAGTTTTGGCCAAAAATGAGTGCTCTTTCACTGTATAGTTCAATATTGAAAAGTAAAGAAATACTCGAAGTTTTACCTGAAGAACTTGTTAAAGAAACAGAAAAGAGTTGTCGTAAAAAAGAAGTGCATGTAGAAGATTTACCTGCCTTAATTTACATCCATCATCGCATAACAGGTATTGAAATCGGTCAGAAGTTTCATCATGTCGTTATTGATGAAGCGCAAGATTTTTCGCCATTTCAAGTGTATGTATTAAAAGAAATTACACTAGGTAATTCTTTCACTATATTAGGTGATTTATCGCAAGCGATTTATGATTACCAAGGAATTGAAGATTGGAACACATTTAAGGAAGTATTCCAAGAAACAGGTTATTTTGAATTGACTAGAAGTTATCGTTCTACAAAAGAAATTATTGAATTCGCAAATGAAATAATTAAAAATGCAGAAATACCAGTGGGGCTCGCAACACCAGTTTTCCGTAGCGGTGAAGACGTAAAAGTAATCCATGCAGAAGATCAATTCACTGAAGTTTTGAAGACAATAAAGTATTTGCAAAATGAAGATGTGAAAACAATTGCGGTAATAGGTAGAACAGATGATGAATGCCATGGTATGTATGAGAAATTAACGAATGCAGGATTGACGGTAAATGTCATTGAAGCAAATCAAAGTAAATATGAAGGTGGTATTTCAGTAGTACCTGTATATTTAGCGAAAGGTTTAGAATTTGACGCTGTAATTCTAATAGATGTTGATGAAGAACATTATAAAAATACAAAGCATGATGCGAAGTTACTGTATGTCGCATGTACGAGATCACTGCATGATTTATGGATTTTCCATAGCGGTGAAGCGTCGCCTTTAATTAAAGGATTAAAATAAATGTAAAAAGAGGATTTTCTAGTAGGATATGAAAATCCTTTTTTTATATTTAAAAGCTAGATGAATTAACGACCTGAGCAGTTATTTAAATAATATAATAAAGTAAAAAAAGTGCAATGGAGTTATATGCATTAATATGTGCGTGTAAGTATAAATCTTGGTGATGGAAGTGTTTCTTGTTCTGCTTCAAAATACGCAACTTGATTTGTAATTGAGTATAGAATAGAAGGCATTCCCATTCCAACAGCAGCCTCTAATGCGTCCAGCAAAGGGAGTGTTTTTCCATCGATTTTTGTGTCCTATGATATGGCGTAACAAGAATCAACAGCCCCATGTTTTTTTAACAGATCTCCTATATCAATTGGACAAGAATTAGGCTTAGGAATTTCAATCATATATTCTTCACGTAACGTAGTTCTGTAATTATGGCAAAGTCGACCGATCGCATCTTTACGTTTTTTTGAAGAAGAAAGCTCAAATAGTACTCTATTTTGAAGGCGCTTAGTAAAAAATGATTTTACAATGATCTCTTCTAATTTTTTATCCATTAAGATTCTCCAATCAACTAATCATTTGTTGGAAGTTTTAGTGTTATTATAGCATTACATATATTAAAAAAGGGGAAAAGCTATGATTACAAAAGTAATAACAAAAAGAAAATGGGAAATCGCAAAAACAACTGGAGAAATTCATGAAGAGTCACTTATAAAAGAGGGGTTTATTCATTGTTCATTATTTGAACAAGCTTTAAAGGTTGCAGAAAAACATTTCTTTCATGAAGAAGAGGTTTTATTACTTACAATAAATCCATCCTTGGTAAAAGCAGAAATAAAATATAAACTTGCTTCAAATGGTCAAGAATACCCGCATGTATATGGAGTAATCAATGTTGAGTCGATTGTAGGGGTTATCCCATTTCCTAAAGAAAAAGGAGAGTTTATATTACCAGAGGTACAAAGTTAAGCGTGTTATAAATATATAAGTTAGCTAGAAAAGCACAAATCGTATAGTTTGTGCTTTTTTTATCCGTTTTTTGGTAAATGATGATTGTTTTTGTCACACGAATACTGTACGATACATAGTATAAAACACATACTGTATGACATATAGTAATAAAAATGAGGTGGGTGAATGGATACTTTATTAAATTCATTAATTACTGAGTTAAGAAGAGGGACATTGACATTAGCGGTTTTAAGCCAATTAAGAACGCCGCAGTATGGATATTCACTTGTCCAATTATTGGAGCAATCAGGGATTACAATTGATCAAAGTACTTTATATCCACTACTTCGTCGATTAGAAAAGCAGAAACTAGTTACGAGTAGTTGGGATAAAACGGAGAGTAGACCTCGTAAGTATTATGTTTTAAGTGAATATGGACTAGAGATATTTTTACAATTGAAAAAGGAGTGGATAAAGGATTCGAAAGAGCTTTATAACCTATTAAAGGAGGAGGACGAGAATGAGTTTGATTGATATGTACGTCCAAGAAGTGGCGAAGAGATTACCTGAAAAAAATCGTGAAGATATTACGCTTGAGCTACGGTCGACAATAGAGGATATGTTACCAGACGATTATAATGAGGATGATGTGAAGAGCGTTCTCGAAAAATTGGGAAGTCCGGTTTCATTGGCTAATGGGTATTTGGATAGACCGATGCATTTAATTGGACCACGTTATTTTGATGTATATACGACGTTATTAAAAATGATTATACCAATTGCAGCTGTTATCGCACTCATTGCAATGGTTGCAGAAAATTTTATAGGCTATACTGGTAATCAAGCAGTATTAGATGTTATTTTAAAATTGATAGGTAAAGGCATTGGGGAAATTGTTGAAGTAGGCCTCCATGTGTTTTTCTGGTTGACACTTGTATTTGCTGTTTTAGAAAGAACTGATAAAGAAAAGGATCCACACCCATTAACAACAAGTTTTAAAAAATGGACGCCAGATGATTTGAAAAATATCTCGTATATCCCGAAGAAAAAGGCAATCTCAAAGTTTGAAGTTTTTGGAGGTTTAATGTGGACAGCAATATGGGCTACCCTTTACTTTTATGCAAACCATCTTGTAGGCGTATATAATGGTACGGAAAACGGACTGAAGTTTATCGCGCCAACGTTTAATCAAGATGTTTTACTTCAATATTGGCCGATTATTTTGGTTATGATCGTTTTTGAAGTAGCTATATCTCTTTATAAGTTAGTACAAGGACAATGGACGAAAAGATTGGCAATCGGAAATGGTATTCTTCAAGTAGTCGGAACGATAGTATTCATTGTAATTGTAGTAAATCCACATATATTTAACGAAGGATTTATTACGTATTTGGCAAATGTGTTTACTATTTCCCCAGAAGGATTTAAAACGTGGTTAGTTGGCGGTGGAATTATCATTTATACGTTGTCCGCTGCGATTAATATATTTGATGGTTTCCGAAAAGCAAGTATTCGTATGTGGAAATAAAACAGAAATTTCGGTAAAATAATATTATTAAAAATATAGTGAAAGAAGATAAGCATTAGGGAAGGAAGAAAACGATGATCAGGGAAGCAACGAAAAGAGATGTAGCATATATTTTAGACATTTATAATGATGCGATACTTTATACAACAGCTGTATATGCATATAAACCTGTAACCCTTGAAAATAGAATAGATTGGTATGAACAAAAAAAGGCTGATGGCTATCCAATTTTCGTATACGAACTAGATAATAAAGTAGTAGGATTTGCGACATTCGGCTCATTTAGAGCGTGGCCTGCTTACAAATATTCAATTGAACATTCTGTGTATGTTGATAAGGAATATAGAAAAAATGGAATTGGCTCCTCTTTGATGGAAGAATTAATCGCAACCGCAAAAGAAAGAGAATATATGACCTTAATTGCTGGAATCGATGCGGAAAACGAGAAAAGTATAGCCTTGCATCAAAATTATGGATTTGTTCATGCCGGAACAATACAAAAAGCTGGTTATAAGTTTAATAGATGGCTGAATTTAGCCTTTTATCAATTGGAGCTTAACGGGCCTGAAAATCCTATAGAAGAATAAAAGTCTTTCGTGAAAATGAACGTTTTAGGTAGCAAGGAGTAATTCATGCTACCTTTTTCTAATTGTCATTACAAATATAACCTGTCAAAAAAAGGTTATTTATATTCCATATTGAATTATTAGAAGGTGATATAACGATATGAAAAGAGGAATGGAAATGGAAACTGTCATTCAAAAAATGAAAGAGATACAAGTTGGTCATGTAGGAGTAGCTATTTATTCTACAAAAAACGAATGTATAATTACTTCATATAATAGTGAATTATATATTCCATTAGCATCGGCAGCAAAAGTAGTAATTGGATTTGTAGCAGCACAAATGGTGAAGGAAAATAAACGTAATTGGAATGATATACTTCATCACATTAAATTTCATCCACATGAAGATAGTGCACAGTTATATCCGCATCTACAAGGAAGAAGTACTTTAACACTTAGTAAAGCAGTAGAAGTGATGATAGCTTGTCACGACAGTTATATTGCTCACTCGGTTGTAAAGCACTGCGGTGGATAGGATGCTGTGAAAATAAATGCCCAAACGTATTTTTCAAATATTTATATACAAGAGAATGCTAGAGATGAGAAAAATGTTGGAGAATTAAATCAAGTTCTTTCGCTTTTAGTACATATTTTTCAAGACTATAAAGTAGAACCAGCAGTATGGGAACCAATTATTAATGGAATGGTAAGACAACAAGGGGATTATGAAAGTATACCGTATTATCATTTAGCTCATATGACAGGTGGATTGTCTACAGCTATAATAAATATTGGTATAATGGGAATGTTTAACGAATTCCCGTTTCTTTATGTAATTGGGGGAAAAGATTTACCCGAGCGAGTTCATAATATAGAGGTTGATGAAACAATTACAACAGCTTTGAAATACATATACAAAGCATATAGTGAAAGCATGCTAGGAGTGAGCGATTGAAACGAAACTTAAAGACTTCAACAATTATTATTTTAATTGTAACGATTATTGCTCTTGAAGTTGGAATCGCACTATATGATCACAATTTGTCATTAGATACCATTTACTTTGCAGCGATTCTTATTTGTATTGTATCGCTTTTTGGTACACGTGTTTCTGAAGAGAAAGAACGTACATCGAAACAGAGACGAAGAAAAACGGCTCTAATATTTTGGCCATCTATTTTAATGTTAATTACTAGCTTTGCAGTTATAAGTTATGTACGAACAGGCTATGTCTCTGTACCTGGGATAATTGGTTTTTCGTGTTTTGTTACATATGGTGGATTTGTATTCATTAGTATTTTAAAAAGGCGAAATAAAAATTAGATGTAATTTACTAAGTTGAAAGGAAGAAATATATATGAAACACATAGAGAATGGTACTCGTAATGAAGGAGAATACATTAGAAATAAAGTCATTCAATATAATATGTCCATCTTAACAGATGAAGTAAAGCAGCCGATGGAACAAGTAAGCCTTGTAGTGAAAGATGAGGAAGGAAAAATCTTTGGCGGCGTAACAGGAACGATGTATTTTTATCATCTTCATATCGATTTTTTATGGGTTGATGAATCCGTTCGTCATGATGGTTATGGAAGTCAACTGATACATAAAATCGAAGACATTGCGAAGGAAAAAGGATGTAGACTCATATTACTAGATTCATTTAGTTTCCAAGCACCGGAATTTTATAAAAAGCACGGCTACCGAGAATATGGTGTCGTTGAAGATCACCCGAAAGGGTATAGTCAACACTTTTTAGAAAAGAGATTATAATAATATTATGTATACTAGTTGATAGGAGAAAGAATATGTACACGTATAAATTACAACATGAACGACCAATCTGTGCAGAGAAAATAAAGAAGCTTTACGACTCTGTCGGTTGGTGGCCAGAAAGAAAAGAAATCGATATTGAAAAAATGTTAAAGAATAGCATAGCAATTGGGGTATGGAAAGAAAATGAGTTAATTGGGTTTACTAGAGTCGTTTCAGATGGTGTTTTTCGAGCGTACATAGAAGATGTTGTCGTACATGAAGGTGTAAGAAATAAAGGCATTGGAGAGAATATGCTTACAATGTTACTGGAAGAGATATCTCATATTGATATTGTTAGTCTATTTTGCGGAGAGAAACTCATAAATTTTTATGGGGAACAGCAATTTAAAGCGACGAAGCAAATTGTGATGCATCGTAATCAAATAGTGAAAGAATAAGAGGTGCCATTTAAAATGAATGCAACGAGAGCATATTGTTTATCAAAAAGAAAAGCGACAGAGGATTCTCCAGATGGCTGGAGTGCAACATGTATGAGACTCAATAATAAAATATTTGCGATAGTGAACCATGAAGAAGGTGAAAAAGCTGCAATTACATTAAAATGTGATCCTGAGCTCGCTTTACGAATAAGAGAAGATTATCCAGACACAATAATTCCAGGGTATCATATGAATAAGAAACATTGGAATACAGTGTATATACATAAGGGAGTAGAACAGGAGCAAATTAATAAAATGATCGATTGGTCGTATGAGTTAGTACTACAATCATTTTCAAAGAAAAAGCAGCAAGAGTTAATGGATTAATATGTATTAGGGGTGGATATAATGAAAGACGCAGTCAAAGATACGTATGATAAATTAGCGAGTACATATAAAGAAAATGTAGATTTGGCAAATCCATATAATAGTTATTATGAAAGACCTGCGATGATGGAGATTATTCCAAGGGAACTAGAAGGGAAGAGAATACTAGATGCTGGATGTGCCGCTGGATGGTATACTTCTCAATTCGTAGGAAGAGGTGCTAACGTTACAGCAATTGACATAAGTCCTGAAATGGTAAAAGCCGTAAAAGAAAGTATGGGAGAAAAAGCAACGTTCCTTTGTCACGATTTGCAAGAAACATTGCCATTTGAAAATAATACGTATGATATCATTGTAAGTTCGTTAACTCTTCATTACTTAGAAAATTGGACGCAAGTATTTCAAGAATTTCAGCGCGTATTGAAGCCGGGTGGAGAACTTATATATTCCGTTCATCATCCTTTTATGGATTTCACAAAGTTTACATGTGAAGATTATTTTGAAAAACAATTATTAGTAGATACTTGGGTTAAACCAAATATTACAATAGAAGTTAGTTTTTTTAGGAGGTCGCTCCAAGACATAATCAATGAAACAACAAACTATTTTGTATTAGAAAAAATAGTGGAACCGAAGCCGATTGAAAAGATGAGAGAAGTAGACAGAAAATCATATCATTATTTAAGTACAAATCCACATTTTCTTATTATGAAAGCAAGTAATATATAGCTAGTAAAATGATTGTATTTTACTAGCTATTTGCAGTTTTACATAATGAATTAGGAGCTTTTGAAATGAATATAAAACGAAATCAATTACTATATGTAATATTTACTATAGTCGTTATTATGTTAGGTCTTAGTTCTAGAAAGTTTGCTTTTGCGTTACCTCATTTATTAAATGATTACTTAGGTGATGCTTTATGGGCATTAATGATTTTCGTTGGATTCGGATTTTTGTTTCCTAAAATAGAAACGAAGAAATTAGCTTTTATGAGTTTAATATTTTGCTACGGGATTGAAATTAGCCAATTGTACCATGCACCTTGGATTGATAATATTCGTGCAACGACTATAGGTGGACTCGTTTTAGGTTACGGATTTTTGTGGAGTGATGTAGTTGCTTATACAATTGGTGTTGGAGTGGGAATGCTTTGTGAATTTATGTTACGGAAGAAATAAGTGAATTTTAAAAGGGGTATTTATATATGGAGGATATATTAGAAATTGCAAAGTTTTGGTTTCAAGATAAAGATGTCACAACTACTGAAGTTCAACCAAATGTAACGAAGATTCATTGTAATAATAAAACGTATATTTTAAAGGAAATGAGATCGATAAAACAGTTTTTAGTTGAACTAAATGTATTAGAACAGCTTGATGAAAAAGGAGTTAAAGTACAAAAACTAGTAAAAACGAGAAATGATGAAAGGTACGTATTTTATAAAGAGAAGTATTATTGTTTGTACGAATATATTGGTGGAAGTGTATTAGAAATAAAAGATACAGAAAAACTAAAAGAGCTAGGAAGTACAATTGGAGAGAAGATAGCTAATTTACATCAAGCACTACATTCAGTGAATAGTGCTAACGAGTTAATAAAAAGAGAATTGTATAAAGTGGTATACGAATGGGCCTTACCAATTTTAGAAAAGAATGCATCTGTCCATCGGAATGTCGTTCGAAAAATGGATCAAATACGTACAGTTTTCAAGGAAACGGTTCACCGGCTACCGAAACAAATTATTCATCGTGATATGCACTTATCGAATGTAATTTTTCATGACAATGAATTTCAAGGATTTATAGATTTTGAACTTTTAGAAAGCAATGTAAGAGTATTCGATTTATGCTACTGCTGTACAAGTATATTAAGTGAGCTATTTAGTGATGAAACAGGAAGAGGGAAATGGTTACATATTGTCAGCAAAATCTTTGAAGGATATTATAAACAAAGCATTTTAACGAGAGAAGAACTACAATCCATTTGGTATGTCATGCTTTCTATTCAAGTTATCTTTATTACTTATTTTGTTCAGTTACCAAATTTATTAAAGTTGAATGAAGAGATGTTCTTCTGGATTTTTGCAAATAAGGAAGATATTAAAGAATCTATAGTAAGGACCGTATGAATATGAAAAAAATCATATTAATTGGTTCTGGTGGTTCAGGAAAATCTACATTAGCAAAGAAGTTAGGAAATAGACTAAATATTAAGGTGCATCATCTTGATGCATTGTTTTGGAAAGCGAACTGGGAAGATGTTCCTCGAGAAGAACAAAGAAAAGTTCAAAAAAACTTAATTAAAGAAGAAAAGTGGATTATTGATGGGAATTATGGCGGGACGATGGATTTAAGACTGAATGCAGCGGATACAATTATCTTTCTTGATATTCATAGAACGATTTGTGTTTATCGTGCTTTTAAAAGAATTGTACAATATCGAAATAAAACAAGACCGGATATGGGTGCCGGATGTGAAGAAAGACTTGATTTACAATTCTTTAAATGGATATGGGAGTATCCGAATAAGAAAAAACCTGCCATTTTAAAAAGACTAGATCAATTAAGTAAAGGAAAAGAAGTGATTATTTTAAAATCTCCAAATGAAGTGAAACGGTTTTTGAAGAAGTACGATAAGTAGTTAGATTTTAAAAAGAAGTAATATGGGGGGATACTATTGAATACATTCATTCGCTCGATTGATTCTAATATGATGGAAATTCCAGCAGGAGAGGTAGTATTAAGAGATGATCGAATAAAAAAAGAATGGCAAGTTCAAATAAAACCATTCCTTCTTGCAAAGTATGCTGTAACAATGGAAATATATAATGCCATTACAAATCCTACATTAAATAATGATAAAGATAGTAATAAACCAATTGTAAATATTTCATGGAATGATACAATTGCTTTTTGTAATTTACTTTCTAAACAAGCGGGATTAACAGCGTATTATTCTATTAGTGATGATGGAAAAAAGGTTAGTTGTAATATAGAATCTGACGGCTACCGATTGCCATATGAGGCAGAGTGGCAATACGCATGTAAAGCAGGTACGACGGGATATACATATGGGGAACTTCAGAAAATAGCGTGGTATAATGAAAATTCAATTGGACAAATTCATGACGTCGGTAAAAAAGAGCCGAATGCATGGGGACTTTATGATATGTTAGGAAACGTTTGGGAATGGTGCTATGATTTGTATGATGAAAAAGTGTACGGATCGTACCGAATTTTTCGTGGTGGTAGTTGGGCTGAAGCAGCTAGAGGTTGCGGTGCGACTTGTCGCCGTCGTAGCCATCCTACATTTCATATAGACGATCTCGGTTTTAGGCTTGCTAGGTCAATTGAGCAGGAAAATGATACATAAAATACCGTGAAGAGTATGGAAAATATCCATACTCTTTACAACATAGAAATTTTAAAATGTAAGGAGTATTTTGAATGGCACGTATTTTATTCATTAACGCTGGATCAGAAGGACATATAAATCCAACATTACAAGTTGTAGAAGAACTGATTTCTCGCGGTGAAGAGGTCGTTTATTTTTCAATAGAGGCTTTCAGGGAGCGTATTGAGAAGACAGGTGCTACTGTACGAACAATAGATGATCAAAAATTTATACAAGCATTTCTTTCCGGTGGTCGAAATTATTTACAGGAAAGAATAAACGGCCTTCTACATACAGCAGATATTGTAATACCTAGTGTTTTAGAGCAAATTGAAGGAGAATATTTTGATTACATGATCCACGATTCTATGTTTGGCTGTGGTCATTTAATTGCCCAAATTCTTAATCTTCCGGCCATAAATTCCTGTACATCTTTTGCGCAGGATGAAAAATCATTTAAACAAATGTTAGACCATCTTTCTAAAAATATCCCAGTGGAAGTGCAGAATAGAATACATAATGATTTTCAAAACTTAACTAGAGAAATTGCAGGAAAATATGGTGTTGAAATAAATTCACCGTATGAAGTTTTCTGTAATCCAGCACCGCTTACTATTGTGTATACGATTAAGGAGTTCCAACCTTTTGGTAATACGTTTAATGAAACATTTAAATTTGTAGGTCCATCTATTTCTGCACAAGGGGAAAATGAAGATTTTGATTATACTTCAATTGAAGAACAAATCCTGATTTACATTTCACTAGGTACTGTTTTTAATGAAGCAATTAATTTTTATAAACTTTGTATGAAGGCATTCGAAAATAGTAAACATACAATTGTTATGTCTATTGGTAGTAAAACGAAAATAAGTGATTTAGGTGATATTCCTAAAAACTTCATTGTGAAAAACTATGTACCGCAAGCTGAACTACTTACATATACAAAATTATTTATTACACATGGCGGGATGAACAGTACGCATGAAGGACTATATAACGGAGTTCCACTCGTTGTAATTCCGCAAAGTGCAGATCAGCCAGTAATCGCAAAGCGAGTAGAGAGTCTCGGAGCAGGAGTTAAATTGCAAATGCAAGGATTAACTGCGGATAAACTTAGTAAAAGTGTAGAAATAGTATTAAGTAATCCATCATATAAAGAAGCTGCTTTGAATTTGAAGGAGTCTCTCCGAAAATCAGGTGGGTATACGCAAGCAGTTGATGAAGTTTTTAAATTTACTGGCCGGTATTAAAACTATATATGTGAAAGGGTGTCTATATTAAATGATGTAGACACTTTTATGTTATATGAAGCGAGGAATTAATTATATGGAAAGAATGAAAGTATTAAATGTGAATTTTGAAGATATGACAGCTACACCATTTTTTCAAGTGGAGGCAAAAAATAGAATTAGATTCGATATAGAATTATTTGAGGGGAATTTGAGAAAATTAAGAGGACTACTGACTGAACTTTTTAAAAGCCCCGATACAATTGACGTTTCATTTACTTCCGGTTATATAACATATGGTAAAAGTAAGAGAGTAAATGAGAAAACAAAAATTGGAAGGTTCATGAAGATTAAAAATTGGACCGAAACGCAAGTAGACGTTGATGATCTTGAAAGTACAATCATATTTACTACGATTAAAGGTGTCAATGAAGATGAAGTATATAAATATTGCAAGTATGTCGTTAATGGTGGTCAGCAAGCGTATATTTCTTTTTATAACGATACTTATTTGCTGTATATAAGTACAGACGTAATTGACATTATTTCACCAGATACAAGTTTAATAGAAAAATTAAAAATCCAATACTATGAAGAGTATGACAAGTTTTATGAGACTATTTTGAAACATTAAGGATTATTCGCAATACATAAGTAATTTCACGTACCCAATAGAGATATATATTGAATATGGAAATGGAAGGGTGTTTCAAAAAATTTAATCTCACATTACTATGCATATCAAGTTGATTAAGAAATATTTCGAGAAGACTTGGTGCAATCCATCCGCTTATACAAAATGCTTTTATATGGCCTTTTTTTACAAGATTTATAATTGCTATTGCGAACTTTTACTTTATAATTTTAAGATGTAGTTTTATGTGTTAGTAATAATTTCACTGTTTCTGCACAACTTTTGCACGTGTTTAGGTAATTTCTATGTCATGATATATTCAGTAAGTGAAATGTATCACATGGAATGAAATATTTCTTTACTACGGTGTATGCATAACTTATGCATACATCACTACAATATTGTCTCGTGTTATTCTTTTACATCAAAGCCCACATTACACTACGAAGTATAACAAGAAGGGGACATGAACATGAATAATCGAATTTTAAAACATCTACAGAACATGAAAATGAACAAAAAAAGTCTAGGAGCTGTTGCATTAACAGCGGGAATTATCGGCACGACACTTATTCCTCAAAATGCTTACGCGCATGGTTTTGTTGAAAAGCCTGGCAGCCGTTCCACTTTATGTAGTCCAACTTATGGTGCACTAAATGTAAACTGCGGAAGTGTTATGTATGAACCACAAAGCTTAGAAGCACCAAAAGGATTCCCGCAAGCTGGTCCAGTTGATGGACAAATCGCTTCTGCAGGCGGAAAATTTGGTGGTATTTTGGATCAACAAACAGCGGATCGTTGGTTTAAAAATACAATCACTGGCGGAGAAAATACGTTTACTTGGAAGTTTACAGCGCCACATTTAACAAGCAAATGGCACTACTACATTACTAAAATAGGCTGGAATCCAAATAAAGCACTAACAAGAGCAGACTTTGAGCCAATTGGAACTGTACAACATGATGGTTCCGCAGCTTCAAATAATGTAGCACACAAAATCAATGTACCTACGGATCGTAGTGGCTACCATGTGATTTTAGCTGTATGGGATGTAGCTGATACAGCAAATGCGTTCTATAATGTAATTGATGTAAATCTCATCAATAATGTGAAACCAGACACAGAAGCGCCAAGTATTCCAAATGGAATACAGACACAAAAAGTAACAGCGAATAGTATAGAACTAACATGGAACACTTCTACGGATAATGTAGGAGTAAAAGGGTATCAAATCTTCCGTAACGGAGAGATGATTGACACCGTACCAGGCACTCATTTTATTGATAAGAAATTACAACCAAGTACAGAATACTCTTATACTGTAAAAGCAATTGACGCAGCTGGCAATGTATCGAAAGAAAGTACAGCGCTTACAGCAAAAACAACAGTTGAGGCTCCTGATACAGAAGCACCAACACAACCAAAAGGATTACATAGTATGGGAACGACAGCGTCAAGTGTGGACCTAATGTGGAGTCCATCTGACGATAATGTTGGTGTAGACCATTACGATATTTATAGAGAAATAGAAGGAACAATGAAAAAAATCGCAACATCTAATACGACTTCTTATATGGATAATAATTTACTCGCTAATAAGACTTATAAATATGTAGTGAAAGCTGTTGATGTAGCTGGAAATGAATCCGTACAAAGTGATATATTCACAATTACTACAAAAACTGAAAGCGTTTCATATGGAGAGTGGGATGCAAAGAAAGCGTATAAAAAGGGTGATAGAGTCCTATACGAAGGAAAAGTGTATGAAGCCGTACAAAATCATCAAGGAAATGGGGATCCAAACTGGATTTATGCTTTATCCTTATGGAGAGCAGTGTAAGTTTTACCTCAAAATGAAATAAAAGATAATGGGCTTTGATGCAAAAAAAGGAAGCTTGAGAATTCACTTTTCTGCTTATAAAAAAGACGACGTATTCAGCGTCGTCTTTTTTATAAATTTTACTTTCCTCCATTAAATGATGATAAGTCCCGTAATTAAACAAAAGCGTTAATATAATAAAAAAGGAGAAATGAGAAATGTATAGAAAAATCGTTGAGTATGATTCTAAAATGTTTTTAAAAATGTGGTGAGTGAAAAAAAGAACCCTTTATAAAAGGGGTTCTTCTGGTGAGTGAATCTATTAATTGCAATCTTGATAATATTCATCACATGAATCGTTATTCTCGTTACAGCAAATACAAAATGTTTTTTTGACAAATAAACTAACTATACTAGTAGAACCTTCCTGTTTTGTAAGAGTAAGACTTTGAAAATCTTCAACTTGAAATATTTTTGTTTGAACAGGTTGTAATGTTGTAGTAATTGGGCGGCTAGATTTTCTTGTGAGAATAGTTACTTGAACGGGTGCACTCATGCCGACGACGAATAACTGAATTAATGTTTTATTATGATTGTTTGTAAAATCCTCGAATACAGTTTGTGGAGCAGTGGTTTCAAGGAAAACAGATACAGGTATATTTCCATTTGCATTTTCTGCAGAACCAGCAATTGTATGGGTTTCAATAAAACAGTTATTTTTTTGATCGTCCGAATGTGATTGTTTTTTATAATATTTTTTACCATCTTTATAAAAATAATTTGCCATACTTATGTTACTCTCCTTTCTTTGAGATATCAATATATATTATTAAACAAAAGGAAAAAGTGCTTGTACAAAAGGTTAACATCCGCTATCGTAAATAATTGAAAACGCTAATTGATATGTATATAATTTGAGAATGTTTTAGTTTTTAAGTAAAAATAAAGCACACATTAAAGTGTGCTCCTATGAAAGCTTTAAATTTGTATGACTAAATAGTCACCATACAATAAAATATGCTTATTTAATATAAATGTGTGTCGAATCTATAATAATATATTTCGGCTCACATTGCGTTTTTATTACCGAATTTGTGCAACCGTTAACGCTGCCGAACGAATGTCTACAGTACCAATTACTTCAACGGGTACAATTTGAATTAAATCACCAGGGTTTAAGTTAATGAGAATGACACCACTGGATACATCAATTTCACCAGTGCCAAAAATATTAGAACGGACTGCGGTTCCAGATCCTGCAATAATATTAGTTGATGAGTTTAGTGTCAAGAAAAATCGTGCTGCTTCCGGTGCTACGGGAACATTATCAAGGCTAATTGTTAGTGTATAACTAATTTGATATATACCAGCTATTTGAATTCTAATACCAGTTCCAATACTAATTGTATCATTTATTACGGGAACGGTAATATTAGGATTTGACCCTGTACTAGGTAATAGTAGTGGGGTGAATAATGTTGCAAATTGAGGTGAAGTAGCATTGAAAGCAAAACCAAGGGCAGGTAGTGTACTAGGGGCTTGTGCACCACAATTAAAGTGCGTGAATTTACGACTAGATGAGAGCATATTTTCACTCCTTTCTTTCATTTAGATAACGTAAGTAATAATCTCACGTTTTGGACAAGCATAATACAACATATGAAAATTTATAGTACAAAGTGCAGAAGTGTTACTATTACGGATAATTTTTAATTTTATATAGAAAAAAAGCAGCTAGCCGAATTAGCAAACTACTTGGTAGGTTTTTAAAGAGAAAACAGGAGAATATTGACGGGATATAGATCTTTATTCAGAGGGTTCAAATACCATTAAAGAAAAAAATATAGCATACCGCATTCCAAATCATGCAATCTAAATAATTGTAAAGGTTATATATTATAAAAACTATATAAATAGTCCTCTTGAAAAATTTTGAAATTGGCTAGCAATACAGGGGTAGGTGTAATAGTATCAATTTTTAATTTTATATAGAAGTCACTATTAGGTACATGAATGTATGACTCTCAATACATGGGGATTAAATTTTTTGTACAAGAATTTCATCTTGCGGGTCGTTGGTTTTAATAACTCGAAAGCGGTAGGAACATTATACTGCCAGCAAATTGAAGGTTTATAGATATGATATTAGAATATCCACCAAAAATAATTCAAAACGAATAAGATACAAAAAAGGTTACTATAAGAATACTTAATGTAGATTCATATAGTAACCTTTCTATTATGATAATACTTTCGTCATAAGTATATGTGGAATGCCATCTTCCATAAATACATTGGAAGAAGTTTGATAGTTTAATTTTTTATAAAATCCTTCAGCTTGTGTTTGCCCGTGTAGTTTCACTTTTGTAGCTTTTTTACTACGGGCAATTTCTTCTAACGTTTGAATAATTACTTTACCTAATCCGTATGTACGATAATCTTTTAAAATACAAATGCGTTCTAATTTTCCGGCACCATCAACAAATCGTATACGACCTGTACCTACAGGAAGTTCATTATAATAAACTAAAATATGTTTACATTCTTCACCAATTTCATCAAATGTATCGAATTCATCTTCAAGAGGGACACCTTGTTCTTTTATAAATACTTCTTTTCGAATGTGAAAGGCAGTTTCTAAATCTGTAAGTTCTGTTATGAGTTTGGATTGCAAATTGTTCAGTCCTTTCTAGTGTAATCAGCTTTTGTTTTCATAGTATATCATAATAAATACCTATAAAGAGAAGAAGAAAATAATAAAAAGCCGACTTTAAAAAGTCAGCTTTCATTATAGTTCCTTTATCCCGTTTTTAGTACCGATAATCGCTTTCCTTGTCATATTTATAAACAATCCTGAATCAACTACACCAGTAATCATTTTTAATTGTTCGTGTAAATTAGCAGGATTAGATATATGATTAGGAAATATACAATCGATAATCATGTTATTATTATCGGTAATAAAGGTTCCATTATTTTTTATACGTAACGTTGTTTGACACCCTAAAGATTGAATTTTACTTTCGGTTTGTTTCCATGAAAAAGGGATAATTTCAACAGGCAATGGGAAATTACCTAAACGAGCCACAAGTTTTGATTCATCAGCAATAATAATGAGTTCTTTAGAGGAGGAGGCAACAATTTTCTCACGAAGTAATGCGCCACCGCCGCCTTTTATAAGCTGTAAATCGGAATCAATTTCATCCGCTCCATCAATTGTAAGATCAAGACTTTGTACGTTATTTAAAGAAATCAGCGGGATGTTTAGTTGCTTTGCTAAAGCTTCAGTTTCCTTTGATGTTGGTACAGCTTGAAAGTATAGCCCGTCTTGTACAAGTTGACCTAATTTTTGTATCGTCCAATATACGGTAGATCCTGTGCCTAGTCCAATGTTCATTCCATCTTTTACAAAGTTAGCAGCATATTCGCCAACAAGTTGTTTTAAATTCATCATTTTACTCCGCTGGGCGTGGACCGGTAGCTAATCCTGAATTTTCAACTGTAAGTACCGGACGAACGACTATATCTTTATGTACACGCATTTGACAAGATAATCGTAAATGATCTTCAATCCCTTTTTCTGTCATCGCATTTTTTTCATTCGCACTCGCTTCACAGAAATCACCCGCTATAATTTCTACTCTACAAGTTGTGCAACGTGCATTTCCACCACAACGATGAAGAATGTTTACACCGTTATCTTCAATTGCTAATACTAACTTTGTTCCTTCTTTCACATCAAAAGTGCCAGCACCTTCAATTGTTAATTTTGGCAAATTTGTTCCTCCTCACGTAAAATTGTACATAACATATTTATGACCGCGAATTATTGAACATAAACATTATTTTTTTTTAAGTCCCGTAACTTTTTTGTTTCATCAATCGTTTATTAAGTAAGCGCTGAAAAGGAGTGGTTATTTTGTGCACAAAAGTAACGCAATTGTTTAAGAAACATATCGATATGAATCATTCAAATATAAATTTTTTGATTGAAAATTATGCAGAGTTAAAAAGGTATTGTACGTTTTTAACGAAAAACAGATGGGATGGGGAAGATCTCGCCCAAGAAACAGTTTGTAAAGTTCTTCAAAAATATAGTAATAAAGATATTTGCATGACACTTGTATATAAAATAGCTAGAAATCGTTGGTTAGACCAGATAAAGTCAAAATCAGTTCATGAAAAAATAAGGGAACAAATTACTTTCGAAGAACCACATGAAAAAATTGCAGATTTGCATGAAATGGTAGGGAAAGTATTATCTTCATTAAATGTACAACAATCCACAATTTTTTTATTAAAGGATGTTTTTCAATATAGTATCGCTGATATCGCTAAAGTATGTTCTGTATCGGAAGGAGCAGTGAAAGCTTCTTTATTTCGGAGTAGAAATAGGCTGAAAACTGTAAGTGAAGAAGGGCTAGAAATCGTTGAATTCACAGAAGATATTGATATTGTTGTAACGTCTATTCGTGAAGAAAGACCGGAATTGTTAACTAAGCTTCTTCCAACAATAGATTTTACGAAGTTACCAACTAAACAACCTGTCTTATTATTCAGTGCGAAAAACCCTTCTTCCTACAGTTGTATGCTTTGTGCGGCATAACAATTATTGGAGGGATTTAAAATGAATGCAATTCCATATGTAGTAGAGCAAACGAAATTAGGAGAACGTTCCTATGATATATATTCAAGGTTATTAAAAGACCGAATTATTATTATCGGTTCAGAAATTAACGATCAAGTAGCGAGTAGTGTTGTAGCTCAATTATTATTTCTAGAAGCGGAAGATGCAGAGAAAGATATATATTTATACATTAATAGCCCAGGCGGATCAACGACAGCAGGTTTTGCAATATTAGATACAATGAACTTAATTAAACCAGACGTGCAAACACTTTGTATGGGATTTGCAGCATCATTTGGTGCGTTGTTACTCTTATCAGGTGCAAAAGGAAAACGATTTGCATTGCCTAACAGTGAAATTATGATTCATCAACCGCTTGGTGGTGCGCAAGGGCAGGCAACTGAAATCGAAATAACAGCAAAAAGAATTTTAAAGCTAAAGCATGATATTAATAAAATGATTGCAGAAAAAACAGGGCAACCGATTGAAAGGGTAGCACATGATACAGAAAGAGATTATTTTATGACTGCAGAAGAAGCGAAGGAATATGGGATTGTAGATGATGTTGTTACGAAAAAATAAGATAAAACAGGCTAGAGAATATGCGAATTCTCTAGCCTGTTTTATTAATCTTTTATCCATTCATCAACTAACGATTGATTCTTTTCAATCCATTTTCGTGCTGCTTCTTCTGGATCTTTCGTTTTATTTAGCATGACCATTAATGTACCAAGCTGCTCATCGTTCATTTTCCATTTATCAAAGTATTTCACAATATCCGGATGATCTTTTTCGAAACCTTTACGAACGGAGTAATAAATGTCATCTTTTTCACCATATACTTTCTTAGGGTCTTTTAAATATTTTAAATCAAATTCTGAAAAACCCCAATGAGGATTCCAAAGCGTAACAGCGATTGGTTTCTTTTTCGTATATGCCTTTTTTAATTCACTCATCATCGCAGCTTCTGAAGATTGGACAAGTTTTAGTTTAATATCATATTCCTTCATCGCCTTATTTGTTAAATTCATTAGGCTGCTGCCAGGTTCGATTCCGACAATTTTGTTATCTAGTTCATCTTTATGTGCATTTAAATCCTCGATACTGTTTATGTTTTTCAAATAAGAAGGAACGACAAGGCCAAGCCCTGTACCTTCATACCATTTTGATTTTAAGACAATGTCATTTTTATATCGATCATTTAATGGTTTATCCGTAACAGGTAGCCATACTTCTAAATTTGCATCAACATCACCACGAGCGACACCAGTCCAAATTGCCGCTTTTTCTAAATACATGAGTTCAACTTTGTAGCCTTTTTGTTCTAATAACACTTTCCACATGTTTGCAGTTGCAATATTTTCTTTCCAACTTGTTACACCAAGTTTAATTTTTCCTTTCGAATTTGCATTTGTTGCATTACATGAGGTGAAAATCATAGTAATAAATAATGCAAGGCATATAAGCCATATTTTCTTTCTCATTGAAAACCTCCTAAGAAACGTTTGCCTTTTTAAATAAATGTATAAGTAAGCATTCTTATTATGAACGGAAACGAGAATTTTAAAGAAATCTTATGAATGTCATTTTTATGTAATATTTCTTTGTAAAATCGCAACACTATGTAAATAGATGGGTAGAAAAGGAGTAGTGACATGGATAATACAAAGGTGCGTGTTGAAAACGTAACAAAAGTATTTGGGAAACACCCGCAAAGAGCCCTTTCCTTATTAAAAGAAGGAAAAAGCAAATCCGAAATTTTAAAAGAGACCGGAATGAATGTTGGTGTGAAAAAGGCAACGTTTGAAGTATTCTCTGGAGAAATATTCGTTATTATGGGGTTGTCGGGTAGCGGGAAATCAACGTTAGTACGCATGCTAAATCAATTAATTAAGCCAACCGCAGGTCATATTTACATAGATGGTGAAGACATCGCAACTATGGGGAAAGAGGAATTACGAAGAGTAAGAAGAACGAAAATGAGTATGGTGTTTCAGAAGTTTGCTCTATTTCCGCATCGTACTGTTTTACAAAATGTTGCATACGGATTAGAAATACAAGGAGTTCCAGTAGAGGAACGAGAGAAAAAAGCGTTAGAGTCACTTAAGTTAGTGGGACTCGATCATCATAAAGACAATTATCCAAGTCAACTTAGTGGTGGGATGCAACAGCGAGTTGGTATTGCGAGAGCGCTTACGAATGATCCGGATGTTTTACTTATGGATGAATCATTTAGTGCATTAGATCCGCTTATTCGAAAAGAAATGCAAGATGAATTGTTAGAGCTACAAGATAAAATGGAGAAAACAATAATATTTATTACTCATGATTTAGATGAAGCACTTCGAATTGGAGATCGTATTGCATTAATGAAAGATGGAGAAATTGTTCAAATTGGAACGCCTGAAGAAATTATGATGAGCCCTGCTAATGAATTTGTAGAGAAATTTGTTGCGGATGTGAATTTAGGAAAAGTAATTACGGCGGAGTCTATATTAAAACGACCGGAGACTTTATTAATTGACCGTGGACCTCGTGTGGCACTGCAAATTATGAGAAATGCGGGCGTTTCTACAGTATATGTTGTAAACAAAAAGTATGAGTTTTTAGGTATATTAACCGCAGATGATGCAAGTAAAGCAGTACAAAAACAGTGGCCGATTGCTGATTTATTACTTAACGATATTCCGCACGTTTATTTAGATACTTTACTTGAAGAGACGTATGCAAAAATGGCAGAGATGAAATATCCGTTACCCGTTATTGATGAGAAGAAAAGGTTAAGAGGAATTATTAAACGTGAAAGTGTCATTCAAGCTCTTGCAGGTAACATTGAGGAAGAGGTGAAAGACGATGAATAGTATACCGCGTATTCCATTAGGGGAATGGGTCGACTCGTTTGTTGCAAGTTTATATGAGAACTTTGAAGGCTTGTTCCGAGGATTCTCTTATATTATCGGCGGATTCGTTGATTTACTCACTAATTTTTTAACAATAATACCAGCTATATTGATGATTATTATACTATGTTTCCTCATTTGGTACACAACGAGAAAATTATCTTTAGTTATTTTTACACTCATCGGATTGTTATTTATTTTAAATATTAACTATTGGGCACAAACGATGCAAACATTAGCGCTCGTACTTACGTCTGTTATTATTTCGATTATTGTCGGAATTCCAATCGGTATTTTAGCATCTCAAAATGAGCGTTTCTCAAAGTTTTTAAAACCAACATTAGATTTTATGCAAACAATGCCCGCATTCGTATATCTCATACCAGCGATTACATTTTTCGGAGTAGGTGTAGTACCTGGCATAATTGCATCAGTAATCTTTGCGATGCCACCAACAATCAGATTTACAGACTTAGGAATTAGACAAGTTCCGGAAGATTTAATTGAAGCAGCGAATGCATTTGGATCCACAGCATCACAAAAACTATTTAAAGTACAATTACCACTCGCAACTGGGACGATCATGGCCGGAGTGAATCAAAGTATTATGCTTTCGTTATCGATGGTTGTAACAGCGTCACTTGTAGGAGCACCAGGACTAGGAGTAGATGTGTACCGTTCTGTAACACAAGTTAATATCGGAATGGGATTTGAAGCGGGACTAGCCATTGTTGTCATCGCGATTATATTAGATCGCATTACACAAGGATTTCACCAAAAAAGAAAATAACAAAAAAACACACTTTATTATACAAAGTGTGTTTTTTGTTCAAAAAGATTACATACGAACAATAACAGAACCGCCAGCTGGTGCACAAACTTGATTTTTTTCTTGTTCCATTGATTTTATTAATTGATTATTTTCTTCGATTAATGAGATTAATTTCGCTAATTGGCTTTCAAGACTTGCGATGCGCTGCATCATATATTGAGAATCGTGATGCAGCGTATTTCTTACGGGATGGGGGGAGTAAGCATATTGTTGATTTATATTTGGATTCCAATGAGGATACATTTGAATCGTTCCTCCTTCAATGAATAACTGATCTTTCTTATAGTAAATGCCTATGTAGATGTAATGGTGACTTGAAAATTCTTTCATATAAAGAGGATTAAATAGGGGGAATGGAAAAGTAATAAAGTACATTTTTTGGAAATTTTCAAGTGGGATAGAAAATATATTAGGAAATAGCAACATTCATGTAAATATTATATTGGGAGAAATGATGTGAGGAGATGCTATTTTGGCTAATAATAAAAAAAGAAATAATGCAATGACAATTGGTGTCGCTATAGGCGTTGTAATCGGTGTAGTACCTGACTTATTTACTGATAATGTAGTAATTGGAATTGCGATTGGGATTGTAATTGGAATGGGGATTGCGGTTTTGAAGAAGGAATGAGGTGCAAATTATTAAAATGAAATAATGTAAAAATTCCTAATTTAAAAGATTGAATTTTCGGAATGAAAAACCTGGTTTTCCTTTTTTTATGATATTATATATAAAAAGGATGGTGATGGATATGTCAATAAACAATCCAGCAGAACAAAACTGCTTCATTTGTGAAAAACATAAAGGAAACATTATAGTTCCAGGCGGCGCTATTTATGAAGACGATCTTATATACGTTGGACATGTCCATTGGGATACAGAAGAAACATATCTCGGTTACGTAATGATTGATATAAAAAGACATGTACCTGGTCTTGCTGAATTAAATGAAGATGAGGCGAAAGCATTTGGGCTTATAACAAGTAGAATAAGTAAAGCGCTAACAGAAAACGAAGGTGCAGAACATATTTACACGTTTGTTTCGGGTAATGGTGTACCGCATTTACATATGCATATTATTCCCCGTTATCCGGATACACCAAGAGAATTTTGGTCGCCTACTGAAGTAGCAAATTGGACTGGTGCACCATATGGAGGTTCTGAAGAAATTAAAAAACTATGTGAAAGAATACGAAAGTATATGGTAAATGAGTATGCATACAACAAATAATAACCAATATTCATGGGTTGGAAATACGGAAATGTGTTTAGGGGAAATCTCAGTTAAGCAATATGATGACATTGTACTTGGTAAATACGGTGGGAATATAAGTGCCGGAGCAAAAAAGAATGAAGACGGTGCGTTAGTTTGGTCAAATGATGATTGGGAATTTGCAGCTATTTTAGATGGGCATAATAGCGCAGAAAGTGTTGATTTAGTTATACATACAATCGAAAAAGAATATGAAAATATAAAAATAATGATGAATGAACGAATTGAAACAGTTTTTCAATCAGTTGCAAATCATATACTTACAATTTTTCAATCCTCCTCATTTAAAGAAAAGTGCAAAAGAGTTAAAGGTGAAACAGCTTTTTTACTATGTGTAAGAAAAGAAAACTACATATGGTGGCTATCTATTGGAGACTGTCTCGTTTATGTATTTCATGATGAATTACATAAATTAGGGCAATACGCACTAAATCAACGTCATTTTTACGAATGGATTGGCAATGTAAATACATTTGAATTACCTGTACCTTGCTATTCATCAGGAATTCGTGAATTACGTACTGGCAACAATCGAATTGTAATGGTGACAGATGGGGTATTAGAATGTGGGGAACGTCGTTATGAAACGCCATTAAATCTGTATAACGATATGAATGAAAATAAGATAGAGCTTAAAGAAAATGTTCACAATGTTTTAGAACACGTGCATCATCAATTGGGGCGAGATAGTGCAACAATTATTAGTTGGGATGTTGAAAATAAAAAGAATGCTACGTATCCGAGTGATCAGCCGGAGAAAATGAAAGTAAGAAAATAAAAGGAGGGGGGGTCCGTCAATTACAAAAATGGCTCTATTAATTTTATAGGTACTATCCATATTCGCTTATGAAAGAATAGCAAGAAAAAAGTTAAACATCCTGAAACAAAAAGGATGAGAAATAGATTGTTGTTGTACAATACATAAAACATGTCTTGATAAAACTACTACTTAAGCATAAAGAAAATGAAAACATTATCGAAACATGGAAAAATTATATAGTCTACTTTATTAAAAATATAATTAATTTAATAGGAGGGAATGCAATGGGCAACTCTACTATTTGGATTATAGTTATTAGTATGATAATTGGAGGATATTTTTTAGAAAAGTTTTTAAGAAGAAAATTAAATATGCCAAAGGGCAATGTTTGGATATATAAGCATGTAAATAGTTTACATGTAAAATTAGAAATAGGTCTTTTTATCGTATATCTTATATTAAGTTTTATTTATCTGTTCAAAGCAGAAAATGCTAATATAGGAATTGTTGTACCTATTTATTTTGGAGCAATTTCCTTATTACGCGTATGGATGGAATGGAAGTATAACAGAGAGACAAAGGAATATATTCTTTCTATAATTGGATTCTTTGCATTTGTTTTTATGGTTTCAATGTTGTTTTATTTTGATCCTCTTTCTACATATTGATATCGTTTGGGTTTTTAATGATGAATATTTAATAAGAGTAGCTACCATTATTTATCTTGATAGTTCCTCTTTTTATTTACATCTTCCTAAAACTCCTCAAAACAAGAAATTCCCACAATCTCCAAGGAAGAATCTTCTTCGCAAAAATCATAAATTTTACACCTTTTCCAATTGGATATCGTAAATTAGTACGCTTTGCTTCAGCAACTTCAACGATTTTATTAGCAACATCTATCGGATTACCAAATGTATCACTACCGCTATTAATATGTTTTTGTATTTTATCCATATATTCTTTGTAAGGAGATGTTGTACCAGATTGGTTTTCAGCTAGTTGTTTACCAACCTCCCATATGTTTGTGTTATAAGAACCTGGTTCAAGTAAAGCAACATCAATTCCGAAAGGTTTTACTTCTAAGCGAAGGGATTCACTCCAGCCTTCTAATGCATATTTTGAAGATACATAAGGAGATAAACCAGGGAATCCAACTTGGCCGCTAATGCTGCTTATATTAATGATTTTTCCACTTTTTTGTTCTCTCATATATGGTAAAACAAGCTGAGTGATTGATATAGCGCCAAAAAGATTCGTTTCAAATTGTTTACGATATTCCTCTACTAGAATTTCTTCTACAAATCCTCCATTTGCATATCCTGCATTGTTTATAAGGAGGTCTACTCTATTAATTTCTTTTAAAAACACTTGGAAGTTATGTATAGAGTTTTGATTTGTTACATCTAATTGTTGAATTTTTATGTTTTGTTGTAAGTTTAGTTTAGTAGCTTGAGATAGTAAGTTTACTTGTTTTTCAAGGTTTCGCATTGTAGCAATGACAATATAGTCTTTTTTTGCTAGTTCAAGTGTCGTTAATAGTCCGAATCCACTTGATGCTCCTGTAATAACCGCGATTTTTTTATTCATTGGTCGCTCGCTTTCTTTTTCTTTTATCATAACGAGTTATAGGAATAAAATCTATTAATGATACATGTTGTTTTAATAAGATTATATGATAAAGTGCTTTAGTTTTTTCATTTATATATGTATTGGAATGATTTAAAAAGGGAATTGTGTAGACTCAGCGTATATAGAGAAGTAAGTATTATATAAGCCAATGAAATGAGGGAAGAAAAATGGTCCATGTGAAAGACGTATTAGCAGATCAGTTGTTAGCAAATGCGAATGATCCTAGTTGGTATATGCCATTTTCAGATGCAGTGAAGGATTTATCTGAGAGAGAAGCTTTCTGGAAACCGAATGAAGAGAGTAATAGTATAGCAGAAATTGTACAACATTTACTGTATTGGAACTCAACGTGGCAAACTAGGTATAAAGAATCAAATGTTAATGCGGTACCCGCTATTGGTGACAATAACAAAAGCTTTATGCTATCAGATAATCAAACATTCGAAGAGTTAAGGGAAAAATTATTAGAGAAATTGTTACAATGGCAAAATCTCATTAATGAAGACAAGGTTGAAAGTGATGTAGTTGGATTTCCTGTATCCGCGAAGTGGTGGGAAGTGCTAGGTAATGTAACTACTCATAATGCGTATCATATTGGTCAAATTATTTACATCCGGAAACTACAAAAAAGTTTTGATAGTGAATAAGGGAATGATTCTCTAGTAAGGTGAACAAAAGTGGACAAAACGAGACAGCTGTCTCGCTTTGTCCACTTTTTTATTTTTAAAAAGAAGAGAAAGTCTAATAAATCAAGGTTAGAATTTGGCACGCTTCTTGCAACATAAAGGATGAAAAAGAAAACAGGAGGGCTGGACATGTTAAAAACAACTGAAAGTAAAGGAAATGAAATTACGAAAGAACAAGCTCGCTGGATGTATGAAAAAATGTTAGAGATTCGTAAATTTGAAGATAAGGTACATGAATTGTTCGCGCAAGGTGTTTTACCAGGTTTCGTTCATTTATATGCTGGAGAAGAAGCGGTAGCAGTTGGTGTATGCGCCCACTTAACGGATAGTGACAGTATTACAAGTACACATAGAGGTCACGGACATTGTATTGCAAAAGGTTGTGATTTAAATGGTATGATGGCTGAACTTTTCGGGAAAGCGACAGGATTATGTAAAGGTAAAGGCGGTTCCATGCATATTGCTGATTTAGATAAAGGAATGCTTGGTGCGAATGGCATTGTAGGCGGGGGTTTCCCACTTGCTTGCGGTTCAGCATTAACAGCTAAATATAAAGGAACGAAAGATGTAAGTGTTTGCTTCTTCGGTGACGGAGCAAATAATGAAGGAACATTCCATGAAGGGGTTAATTTAGCGGCGATTTGGAAGTTACCAGTTATTTTTATCGCTGAAAATAATGGTTACGGTGAAGCAACTACATTTGAATATGCTTCAAGTTGTGATTCTATTGCTGATCGTGCAAAAGCATATAACATTCCGGGAGTTCAAGTAGATGGAAAAGATTTACTAGCGGTATATAAAGCAGCGGAAGAGGCTGTTGAACGTGCACGTAATGGCGGTGGCCCAACTTTAATTGAATGTATGACATATCGTAATTACGGCCATTTCGAAGGAGAAGCACAAACGTATAAAACCTCAGAAGAAAAAGAAGAACATTTAAATGAAAAAGATGCGATTGTGAATTTCCGTAAGCATTTAATTCATGAAGGTTTATTAACGGAATCTGAACTTGTTGATATGGAAAAAGCAGTAGATGAAGCAGTGCAACGATCAATTGATTTTAGTGAAAATAGTCCATATCCAGAGGATGAAGAATTATTAAAAGATGTATACGTTTCTTACAAATAAGAGGAGGGTGAAAAATAATGACTAGAACAGTAAGTATGTCAACTGCTATCAATGAAGCGATGAAAATATCAATGCACCGTGATGAAAATGTAATTTTAATAGGTGAAGACGTTGCGGGTGGTGCACAAGTTGATCATTTGCAAGATGATGAAGCGTGGGGCGGTGTTCTTGGCGTTACGAAAGGGCTTGTACAAGAATTTGGCCGAAATCGTATTTTAGATACACCAATTTCTGAAGCTGGTTATATGGGAGCTGCGATGGCAGCGGCGGCAACGGGATTACGTCCGATCGCTGAATTAATGTTTAATGATTTTATCGGTAGTTGTCTTGATCAAGTTTTAAACCAAGGTGCAAAATTCCGTTACATGTTTGGTGGAAAAGCAAAAGTACCAGTTACAATTCGAACGATGCATGGTGCTGGATTTAGCGCAGCAGCTCAGCATTCTCAAAGTTTATACGCGTTATTTACGAGCATTCCAGGTATTAAAGTTATCGTTCCGTCCACCCCGTATGATGCAAAAGGCTTATTATTAGCGGCAATTGAAGATGATGATCCAGTAATCTTCTTTGAAGATAAAACACTTTACAATATGAAAGGTGAAGTGCCAGAAGGATATTATACAATTCCTTTAGGAAAAGCAGATATTAAACGGGAAGGCTCTCATATAACGATTGTCGCAATTGGGAAGCAAGTTCATACTGCGCTTGCGGCTGCGGAGCAATTATCGAAAAAAGGACTTGAGGTAGAAATTATTGATCCACGCTCTTTATCACCGCTTGACGAAGATACAATTTTAGCATCTGTTGAAAAAACAAATCGTCTTATCGTTATTGATGAAGCAAACCCAAGATGTAGTATCGTAACAGACATTGCAGCAATTGTAGCGGATAAAGGGTTCGATTTATTAGATGCACCTATTAAACGAATTACAGCACCACATACACCAGTTCCGTTCTCACCACCACTTGAAAAACTATATTTACCAACGCCAGAGAAAGTAATTGAAACGGTATCAGAAATGATTGGGGACCGTTCTGTATTGAATGTGTAATGAAACGATGAGAAGGGAGAGAGAAATATGGCTGTAGAAGTTGTAATGCCGAAATTAGGAATGGCGATGAAAGAAGGTATTATTACGAGTTGGAATATTAAAGCTGGTGATAATGTAGCAAAAGGAGAATTAATTGCTAGTATTAATTCTGAAAAAATCGAAACAGAAATAGAAGCACCCGCTGATGGGACGGTACTGGATATAGCTGTAAGTGAAGATGAAGGAGTTCCACCTGGTACTGTAATATGTTACATCGGAAAACCAAATGAACAAGTATCGGTAAATGAAACCGTACATGCTACAGAAGAATCAATACCGAAAGTAGAACCTCAAAATGTACAACATCCTGAACCGTACGCGGAAGAAAGATCAAAGAAACAAAGAATAAAAATATCTCCTGTAGCAAAGAAAATGGCAACAGTTGAAAATCTTGAGATTTCCACATTAATAGGAACAGGTCCTGGTGGGAGAATTACAAAGGCAGATGTATTAAAACTGCTTGAAGAAAAAGTTGCTATCCCAGAAACGTTTGTAAAAGAAGAAAGTAAAGTAATTCCTATTACCGGTATGCGGAAAACAATTGCAAATCGTATGCAAGTAAGCCTCCAAAATAGCGCACAATTGACATTAACGATGAAAGTAGATGTTACGGATTTAGTTGCTTTACATAAAGAAATAGCGGAAGTTGTACAAAAACGGTACGATAACAAACTAACCATCACTGATTTCGTTTCTCGTGCTGTTGTATTAGCGCTTCAGGAGCATAAAGAAATGAACAGCGCTTATATAGATGATGCAATCCATCAATTTGAACATGTTCATTTAGGTATGGCAGTAGCGTTAGAAAACGGCTTAGTCGTTCCGGCTATTCGCTTTGCAAATAATCTATCTTTAGTAGAGTTATCTAAAGAGATTAAAAATGTGGCACAAAAGGCACGAGCAGGTAGTTTAAATAGTGATAATATGCAAGGAACGACATTTACAATTAGTAATTTAGGAAGCTTTGGTATCGAATATTTTACGCCAGTATTAAATACACCTGAAACTGGTATTTTAGGTGTAGGTGCAATTGAACATGTTCCAGTATATAAAGGAAAGAAAATAAAAAAAGGTAGTATGTTACCTTTAAGTTTAACATTCGATCATCGTGTATTAGATGGTGCACCAGCAGCTGCATTTTTACGCACAATTAAACAATACTTAGAACAACCTGTAACAATTCTTTTATAAAGAGAAGGTGAGAGAATGAATAAATTAGTGGTTATTGGAGGCGGACCTGCTGGATATGTGGCGGCAATTACCGCAGCTCAAACTGGGAAAGATGTTACTCTTATTGATGAAGCTGATCTTGGTGGAACTTGTTTAAATGTCGGGTGCATGCCTACGAAATCTTTGTTAGAAAGTGCTGATGTATACAATATTGTTAATCATGCGCAACGTTTTGGTGTACTAGTAGACAAACAAAGTATATCAATTGATTGGAATCAAATACAGACGAGAAAATCACAAATTGTTGTGCAGCTCGTACAAGGAATACAATATTTAATGAAGAAAAATAAAATTAAAGTTATAAAGGGGAAAGGGAAATTTGAAACGGATCATCGTCTACGAGTTACGCAGAGGAATAAGGAAGCGATAGTGGATGTTGAACAATTCATTATAGCGGCAGGTTCAGAACCTACTGAATTACCTTTTGCTCCATTCGACGGGGAATGGATTTTAAATAGTAGTCATGCGATGTCCCTTGAAAACATACCAGCTTCATTACTTATTGTTGGGGGCGGCGTAATAGGTTGCGAATTTGCTAGTATATATAGTCGTCTTGGAACGAAAGTAACGATTGTTGAAATGGCACCGCAATTACTATCTGGTGAAGATGAAGATATCGCAAGCATTTTAAGAGAGAAACTAGAAAATGACGGTGTAGAAATTTTCACAGGAGCAGCTTTAAAGGGATTAAACAATTATAAGAAACAGGCTTCGTTTGAATACGAAGGAAGTATGCACGAAGTAACTCCAGAATTTGTTCTCGTTTCTGTTGGCAGAAAACCTCGTGTACAAGATTTAGGATTAGAAAAAGCAGGAGTTCAATTTTCAAATAAAGGGATTACTGTAAATGAGCATATGCAAACGAACATAGCACATATTTACGCAGCCGGTGATATTATTGGAGGAATACAGCTTGCTCACGTAGCCTTTCATGAAGGAACGACAGCAGCATTACATGCGAGTGGAGAAGATGTGAAAGTAAACTATCATGCTGTACCTCGTTGTATATACACAGCTCCAGAAATAGCTAGCGTCGGTTTAAGTGAAAAAGGTGCAAGAGAACAATATGGTGATATTCTTATCGGAGGATTTCCTTTTACAGCGAACGGAAAAGCTCTTATTTTAGGAGAACAAATGGGAAAAGTAAAAGTCATTGTGGAACCTAAATATCAAGAAATTGTAGGGATTTCTATTATCGGTCCTCGTGCAACTGAACTAATTGGTCAAGGCACCGTAATGATTCATACAGAAGTTACCGCTGATATTATGAGAGATTATATTGCAGCACATCCAACTTTATCTGAGGCAATTCATGAAGCTTTATTGCAGGCGGTAGGACATGCTGTACATGTTTAAATGAAAATATAATAAACCACTATTCTCTAAATGAATGAGAGAATAGTGGTTTGAATTTTTACTATTTAATTTCAATAGCTGAAGTTATATCGTTCCAATCAGCAGCTAAATTAGCAGTTTTACCATACCAATCAGCGTGTTTAAATAAAACACCTTTTCCATATCCTTGTGTAGAAGTATGCTCCCAAAGTGTCGTTGAATAACTTGCAGAAGGTGACGCTGTACTTACAGAAGAAATTCTGTCGTTCCAGCTAGATGGTAAGTTTTTAAAGCCGCTACTCCAGTAAATATATTGGCCACCTTTATCTTTATGTTCATAAAAATCAGTACTACCAGCACCACTACCTAAAGGATTAATTTTATTTTTAAGTACTTTTTTATCCTTTTCAATATAAGCATCCAATGTTTCTCTACTAGTAAAACCATAAGCTAGCCAATCTCCATTTTCATTTTGCTCTGGTAATACCATAGTAATTTGGATGTCTTTCTTATCCTGATCACTTAATTTTGCAAATGAAGTAACATTCTGTTCATCCACTTTTAAATAATCAAATGACTTAATTGTGTTACCTTTTTCTTCAGCACTTGCTACGCCTAGTCCGCCAGTTAATGCAAAACCCGCTACTAATGTTCCTGCTACTAATTTCTTCAACATATAACCATCCCTTTTTGTTTAGATTTTTGTACAGGTGAATCTTGTACAACTAAAATGTATTCTAATTTCTTATTTTTGTAAATATTCTGAAGTTTTAGAAAAAATAGGCGGAATATTTACATTTTTACATTTTTTTTTTAGAAAAAATGATTATTGGAATGATATAATAAGCGGATACATTGCTTTTCTTGGATGATAAAATGTTTTAGGAGAGATGTAATTGAAATATTTCACAAAAGATTGGTATAAAGAAATGCAAATTTCAGGATTTGTGCATTTCATAGAGTCAATAGAAGAATGGAAAGACATAGATCCCGATTATATACAAAGTTTGAAAGACGAAGTAGAAGAAAGGAAAGAAGATTTATTACACTATCTTCCTGAAACACTACATCCATACATTCATAACAACATGTTTGATTCAGTATATCTACCTAATGAATTAAAGAAACTTTTGTTAGAGTGGACAGCAGATTATGAGGCAAGAATGGCACAATTAGATCAATCATACTTAAAACATTTTAATTCCATTAAGAAAAAACTTCCGTCTCATGTCGCTCAGCTACATGAGATGTCACTACATGATAGTGTGATTAAAGTAGTAAAGAGAAAATCAGAAGATACTTTGTCTATCGTATTAGATTGCAGTGGTACTTTTAGTGAATTTGATAAACTTGAAGTAACTTTTATAGGAGTAACCAAGTGTTCTATGCCAGAAAACTTTGAAAGTGCTTGGTGGCTATATCATGAAATAGCTCTTACTGAAGATGGTTTTGAACTAGGTGTTTTATTTGACTGTCCATTTAGAGAAGTGACGATTTGGGCAGCAGATGTATTCCTTGAGAAAAAATGATTAAGTTACATGTATATTAACTAATAATAAAGAGAGTTCCTTTAGATGGTATTTACAAGTTCAACAATAAAAAAACAGTCAATAAAGACTGTTTTTTTATTTTGATGCTAGATTCCCAAGCTTCCAATATGTATTTGTTAATGGAGCAACTTTACTATCAATATACAAATACATGTTATTTAAGTCTTTAGGAGAAGTTTTCATTTCAAATACAACGTCAGTAGTTAAAGAAAATTTGTGTGGAACATTTTTATAGTGCTCGTCATCTATCGGATGAGCTTCACATTCATATTTCTGACCAGTTTTTTCATCTTGTATGAAATATTTTATTTTCGAAAGATCAATAGTTTGTCCATCGTCTCGAACATTATTAATCATAACACGAGTAGTAAGGCGCCACTCTTTGTCTATTTTTTCAAATTTTGCATTTTCAACTGTTGCTCTATAGTATTCGTTTTTAACTATTTCTCCATAGTGCATTGCATTCTTTTCGAGAGCGCTCTTTTCTTGTTTTGGTGTAGTATTGCTATTACATCCTGTTAATATTCCTGTAAATAATAATGCTGTACATGTCGTTTTGATTAATGATTTCATAGTAATTCCTTTCTGTATTAAAAAGTAAAACATAGGAATAATTTTACATGAATAAGGAAATAAATAGAAGTCTTTTAGTAGAATATGCAAATGTGCATTTATTTTATGTAAAGTTAACAAAATAGAAAAAGAGAGAAAACCTGCATAAAGACGGAAGAAAAAGGATTGAAAATATTGTGAAACGGAAGAAACGTGCATATAATTAACATAAAGTTCAAATTTCTGAATCTTCAATAACGGTGGTGATAACATGTTTACTGAAGAACGTCGGGAGAAAATTTTAGAACTACTTAGTACAGATGGAAGAGTAATCGTAAAAGATCTTGCGGAAAGATTTGATATGTCTATTGATTCTATAAGAAGAGATTTGTCTATTATGGAAAAGGATGGTTTATTAAAAAGAACGCACGGAGGTGCAATTGAACTTACGCGAGTGAGAAACTTAGCTGCGGAACCAGCTAAACGTTATAGTGATAGCTCAATATATGAGGACACAATTGCAAGAGTTGCGGTATCTTATATAAAAGAAGGTGATTCAATTTTTATTGGTGGGGCTTCCGTTCATAATGCGATGCTGAAATATTTACCGGAAGTATCATTTACGGTTATTACGAATTCTATAGAAATAGCTGGTTATCTACGAGAATATAAGAATATTGATACGTATTTAATTGGCGGAAAAGTAAAACCTTCAGGGAATATTACTGATACACTTGCCTCTGAATTGATAAGTAGATTTTCTATTGATCTTTATTTCTCTACAGGTGGAGGCATTTCATTACAAGGTATTAGTACTGCAACACCTGAAGTTGCTTATTTTAGTAAAAGAGTAAGTGAAATTGCTAGAAGAAATATTTGTTTAGTTCCGCATAATAAACTTGGAATAGATTGTTTTATAAGAGGAGAGTCTCTAAAAGAAATTGACATTATTATAACTGACGAAGAGGCTAGTAAAGAAACTGTTCAGGACTTTGAGAAACAAGGTAAACAAGTTGTAATAGCGCCATTATATTCATTTGAAAGGAGTTTGACATGATTGTAAAAGAGCAAAAGTTTCATATAAATGGATTAACTTATACAATTCGTTCTGCAGCTGAGAAAGATGCTGAGCAGTTATCGAAAATTAGAGTTCAGATTGATGGAGAAACTGAAAATATGGATAGAGATGCTGGAGAGGGATTTATAGATAATCTAGGGTTTCAAAAAATAATAAAAACAGATATTGAAGAGACGAAGAATCTCTTTTTAGTTGTAGAAGTGCACAATCGAATTGTTGGATTTTCAAGATGTGAAGGATCAAATTTTAAGAGATTATCTCATAAAGTGGAGTTTGGCGTTTGTATTTTAAAAGAGTTTTGGGGATATAGAATGGGTAAGAGCCTATTACAACAATCTATTAAATGGGCTGACGAAAATGCAGTAAATAAAATATCTTTACAAGTATTAGAGACAAACGAGAAAGCTATTCATCTTTATAAAAAATTAGGTTTTGAAGTAGAAGGCATTTTGAAAAATGACAAAAGACTATCGGATGGAAAGTATTATAATACGGTAGTGATGGGAAGGTTTACTGATACTTTTCATAAAAGAGGTGAAGAAGTATGTTTTACAGAAGGAAGTACTATGTAGTGAAAAATGAATTCATAGAAGTATTTAATGATCATTTCAATAACACAAACTTACCTAATCAATTAAAGCATGGTTCTAGGCTAATAGGACGCTGGATGAAAGATAATAAGAATGGTACGTCTGAAGTATTTGCCATATGGGAATATGATAGTTATGAACAGTATAAAGAAATAGAATCGAAAATTAGAAGTGACGAGAGGCATGTTAGAAGAATACATGAATGGTATGAAAACCATGGCGGGAAAGAATATGTTTTACAGGAGTACATAGTAGAGATGAAAAATGAAGAGTTAGTATGTACTGTAAAGTAACAGAGGGGTGAGGGATAATAGAAATTAAAACAAAATTATATTTTAGTTTAGCATCCACTATTTTATTTGCAGCCGTGATTGTTTTCTTTATAAATGGTAATCCACAAAAATGGTTTTGGTTATGTATTTTCTTTGCGTCCATTATACAAAATATAGTGCTACTAAAAAAGAATAAAGAAATGCATTAAGATATTCAAATTATTAACATATTTGTGTCGTCTTTCTAGTTGTATTGAAAACGCTTTTATTCAGTTTTATAATAAAAGTATGTTTTATAAAGTGAAACTTTAATCAGTGGAGGTGTTATTCATCCCTCACTAATTATTAGTTAAACCAATCAGGCTTTTACGGGCAGCCTGACCCCCACCTAACTTCTTTGCTCTAGCTGAATTTTGAGGTGGGGGTCTTACTGCCCGTTAATGCGGAATAAATCTCCAAAACAATTAAAAGGGAGATGATACAATGTTAGCTTCACCGTTTTACTTACATACATGGAAAAAGTTTATTGATAAAGGAGTCCTTGATTCGAACCGTATAAACGAAAGAATTTCAGAGTCATGGCATCGATGTAAACAAGCAAATGTGAATCCTCATATGAATAAAGGTCAGAAAATTTTGTCTTCTAATATTTTTCAAGAACAAAAGAAAAAGAGTGAAATTTTCCTTGATATAGCATTACCTCAAATACAAAATATGAGAAAAATCATTGATGAACTACAAATGATGGCATTATTAATCGATCCAGATGGTTATGTTCTATCCTTAAGTGGAAATAAACAAACGTTAAAGCGAGCGAAACATATTAATTTTATTGAAGGTGTAAAATGGACGGAAGCAGCTGTGGGGACAAACGCAATAGGAACAGCATTAGAAATTGAAGAAGCTATTATGATAAGTGGTACTGAACATTACTCCGTGGCATCTCATAGCTGGAGTTGTGCGGCTGCTCCCATTCATAACGATGACGGGAAATTAATTGGTGTTCTAGATTTCTCCTGTCCAATTGAATTTTCGCATCCATATATGCTCGGTATGGTAACTTCAATTGCACATGCGATAGAACGTGAATGTAGCATAAGAGTTCATCAAAATGAATTACACTTAATTCATCGTTTTTTAGATGTCATTGATAGTGATGAACAAGTAGTTATTTGTAATCATCGTGATGTTATCGTTTCTGCGAGTAAGAGCGTTCGGAAACGAGTAACTAATTGGTCAAGAATGAAACTTGAAGATTTAATGCGCTATGGATTGGAAACTAAATTAGGGATACCAGTATATAGTAATGAAAGAATGATCGGGAAATGTATGTATTTAAAGGAAAACAAACAAATGAATACATATTCAGCTTTCACATTTATAAAAGGAATTACTTTTTCAGGAGTTACCGGGACAAGCAAAGCATTTCAACACACACTAGAAGAAATTAAGCTTGTTTCACCGACTGATGCTAGTGTGTATGTATGTGGTGAGACAGGAGTAGGAAAGGAATATGTTGCGAGAGCGATTCATGAAAATAGTCCAAGAAAAGACGGGCCCTTTATAGCTGTTAACTGCGGTTCTTTGCCTAAAGAATTAATGGAAAGTGAATTGTTCGGTTATGCTGAAGGTGCGTTTACAGGTGCGCGACGTCAAGGATATAAAGGGAAATTTGAACAAGCGAATGGAGGAACATTGTTTTTAGATGAAATTGGTGAAGTACCATCAGAGATGCAAGTAGCATTATTGCGTGTTTTACAAGAACGCACAATAACTCCAATAGGAAGTTCAAAAGAGGTACCAGTAAATATTCGTATTATTACTGCCACACATAAAGATTTACTACGGTTAGTAGAAGAAGGGAAATTCCGTCAAGATTTATATTATCGTTTGCACGTTTATCCGTTATATGTTCCATCGTTACTAGAAAGAAAAGAGGATATTCCATATTTTATACAACACTTTTGCGAACGGAAGAATTGGAATGTTGTATTTCCAAAGAGTATTTGCAATCAATTTTTACAACATACATGGCCCGGAAATATTCGAGAACTAGTAAATGTATTAGAACGCATTTACATTTTGTCGCAAGGGCGGGAAATATGCGAAAAACAAGTCGCTTTTTTGTTACAAACAATGATGGGAAATCAACAACAACTTGAGTTACAAGTTGAAAATAAAACAGAACATACATTGAATTTTCGCGAAAAAATACAGCGTGATAGCATGATTGAAGCATTACAAAAGACAAACGGAAATGTTTCGTTAGCTGTAAAACTATTAGATGTACCCCGTAGTACATTTTATAAACGAATGCAAAAATTTAATCTATAAAAGTAGATTTTTGTAATCTGCTTTTTCTTTTTGAGCTCATGTTCTGTCGGAATGTGCGCTTCCCAGGGAAATAATAAAGTAGTTAGACGGGAAATTCCCTAAAGGAGGTTAGTATGTGAAGTATATTGAAATTGGTATCGGGAATAGATGGTTCGTTCGAACAGAGACCGAAAATACAGACGGTACTGAATTTGAGGAAAAAGGAATTGTGAGACCTATTTATTTTGAATCATTTTATGTCCGTGTTTGGTTTCGGAAAACGTGTTTTATTTTTGATACGAAAGAGGGCTTTAAGAAAGTAAGGAAAAGTAGAGCTGAGTATAAGTTTATTATTGGAATTGTGAGTAGGTTAAAACAATAAAATAAAACAGGTTGTATTCTTATGATTATAATAATCACATACATACTCGCAATTATTATAATAGGCTATTCCATTTATAGTTAGAATGATGATTTTAAGAAAAAATAGCACACTTTAAATATGTGAAGTGCGCTATTTATATAATCCCGTTGTATACATCTCCGTTAATGTATACACTATTTCTTCTAGTTTTACTTCTTTGTTATTTTGTACAATAGTCCAAAGAAACATTTCATTCATTGCGAACCAACCGCGTGCCACGAGCTCTTTATTTAATTCAGGATGCGCTAATCCACTTTCTTGAGAGTAAGTAATATCCTGCGAAATACTTTTTATAAAGCGTTCGCGAATCTCACCCCATTTTTGACGTATCTCTTTTGATAATCCGATTGCTTCTTCGACAACTTGCAAAATAGCTCGTTCTTCTTCTGCTAATTGTAGGAATGCTCTAACGTGATTTTGAATCAAGTCACGTGCTGCTGCTTTCGTTTGAGGGAAGAAAGAGCGCCCAGCAATATTATAAAAACGATTCATAACATCTTCCATTAACACGATAAGGAGATCATCTTTGTTTTTAAAGTATACATATGCTGTTCCATAACCAGTTTCTGCATGTTTAATAATTTGCGTGATTGTCGTTTTCTGAAATCCATTAGTAATAAAAATAGTGTAACCCGAATGTAATAGTTTCTTTTTTGTTTCTAAGGAGCGGTGTTTTCTTGTTGAAAGAGTAGTGTTTTTCAAAGAATCACCTCTTTATACTGAAATATCTGAAAATATAATTGTATTGTAAAAGAAGATAGTATGTAAAGTCAACTGACATAATATCATTGACGTTATATCAACTAAGGTGATATATTTCAATTAGTTAGAATAAAAAGAAAATTAAGAGAAGGTGACACCATGTATAAAGAACCATTTCAACCAACTTATGAGTATGCGCTTGAGTGTGATAAACATGATGAACTGAAAGATTTTCAAACTGAATTCTATAAAAAAGAAGGAACTATATATTTAGATGGAAACTCATTAGGACTACTTTCGAAAAGAGCAGAAAAATCGTTACTTACTTTACTAGATTCATGGAAAGAGTATGGCATTGATGGCTGGACAGAAGGCGAACATCCATGGTTTTTCCTTTCGGAGAAATTAGGTGAACTGACGGCACCTCTTATTGGAGCTTTACCAGAAGAAACTATTGTAACCGGTTCCACGACTGCGAATATACACCAAGTTATTGCGACGTTTTATGAGCCGAAAGGAATACGTACAAAAATTCTTGCGGATGAATTAACTTTCCCGTCAGATATTTATGCACTTCAAAGTCAAATTCGTTTAAAAGGCTTAGAGCCAGATGAGCATTTAGTAAGGGTGAAAAGCCAAGATGGTCGAACACTTTCTGAAGAAGATATTATTCAGGCAATGGAAGATGATATCGCTTTAATTTTATTACCTTCAGTCTTATATAGAAGTGGTCAAATTCTTGATATGAAACGTTTAACAGTGGAAGCTCATAAACGTGGCATTCATATCGGATTTGATTTATGTCATTCAATTGGTTCTATTCCACATCATTTTAAAGAGTGGGATGTTGATTTCGCTGTATGGTGCAATTATAAATATTTAAATGCAGGGCCGGGTGGTGTTGCAGGTCTTTATGTAAATAGTAAACATTTTAATAGACTGCCAGGATTGTCTGGATGGTTTAGTTCTAGAAAAGATAAACAGTTTGATATGGAGCATACATTAACTGCAGCTGATCATGCAGGTGCTTATCAAATTGGTACACCTCACGTATTAAGTACAGCACCGTTAATCGGTTCTCTTGAAATTTTTAAAGATGCTGGTATGGAACGTTTACGTAAAAAGTCTTTACATATTACGAGATACATGCTGGATTTAATTGATCATGAATTAAAAGATTTCGGATTTACAATTGGAAACCCGTTAGAGGATGAAAAACGAGGTGGACATATTTATTTAGAGCATGCGGAAGCAGCGCGTATCTGTAAAGCACTAAAGGCAAATGGAGTAATTCCAGATTTCAGAGCACCAAATGGGATAAGACTTGCGCCAGTAGCTTTATACAATACGTATGAAGAAGTATGGAAGTCTGTTCAAATTTTAAAGAAAGTTATGAAAGAGGAAGAGTATAAACAATTTGAAAATAAACGAGAGGTTGTGGCATAAGAATGAAAACATCAAAGTGGATTGATATTTCACAGCCATTAAATAATGATATTGCAACTTGGCCAGGAGATACACCGTTCTCGTATGAAGTTTCATGGTCAAAAGAAGAGAGCGGTTCAGTAAACGTCGGAAAGTTAACGATGAGTATTCATACAGGTACTCATATTGATGCGCCTTTTCATTTTGATAATGACGGAAAGAAAGTAATAGATTTAGATGTTCAAGTTTATGTCGGACCTACGCGAATCATTGACGTTTCTAACCTTGAAAGCATCGGAAAAAAAGAATTAGAAAGTTTTCATTTAGAAGGTGTAGAACGACTATTATTACGTACATCTTCACATGGTAAAGCAGAAGAATTTCCAGATGTGATCCCGCATTTACGTGCTGATATTGCACCGTTTCTTTCTGATAAGGGAATTCGTTTAATCGGAGTGGATGTACCATCAGTTGATCCGTTAGATGATAAAGAACTAGCAGCACATCATCAATTGTTTAAATATGGAATTCATATTTTAGAAAATGTCGTACTAGATCATGTAGCAGACGGCGATTACGAATTAATTGCATTACCACTTGCGTTAACAGATGCAGATGGAAGTCCAGTTCGAGCTGTCATTAGACCAATATAAGTAGAAACATATAAAAGGGGTGTTTGACTAATATGAAAGAAAATGAAAAGGTAATTATGGAAAAAGGGATTCACACGGATTTTAAGGAAAATATGACGTATGGTGAGTATTTACAATTAGATAGTTTACTATCTTCTCAAAAGAGATTATCAGACCATCATGATGAAATGTTATTTATCGTTATTCACCAAGCTAGTGAGCTTTGGATGAAGCTTATTTTACATGAACTAAATGCAGCAATTGAATCGATTAAAAACGATAAATTAGCACCGGCATTTAAAATGTTAGCACGTGTATCAAAAATTCAATCGCAAATTATTCAATCTTGGGATATTCTCGCGACATTAACGCCATCTGAGTATATTGAATTCCGTGATTCACTCGGTCAAGCTTCAGGCTTTCAATCGTATCAATATCGAATGATTGAGTACGCACTTGGTTATAAAACACCACATGCATTAAAGATTTATGAAAAAGATCCAGAATTACACGCTCGTCTTCATAAAGCGCTACACGCACCAAGTTTGTATGATGTTGCGATACAGGCGCTTGTTAAAAAAGGCTTCCCAATTCATAAAGATGTGTTAAATCGTGATATTACGCAGCCTTACGAAGAAGATGCAACTGTAGAAGCGGCTTGGATAGAAGTGTATGCGGACGTGAAGCAATATTGGGATTTATATCAGCTTGCTGAAAAATTAATTGATATCGAAGATTGGCTACAACAATGGCGTTTCCGTCATATGAAAACGGTAGAACGCATTATCGGAAATAAAATGGGAACTGGCGGATCTTCAGGTGTATCTTATTTAAAACGAGTACTTGATCAACAGTTCTTCCCTGAACTTTGGAATGTTCGTACGAAATTATAGGAATAAGCTTGTCAGCTAATTATAGCTGATAAGCTTATTTTTTTATTTGAGCACAATTATGTTTTAATAAAAGGAACAAGATATAATAAATGAAGTAACTATTTTAATGGAGGTAAGATTTTTGGATTTTAAGCAACTACAAAATAAATTTGAAAAGAAAAAAGTGAATACATTTCTTATTTATCAAAAAGGGGAATTAACAACTGAGTATTATAAAACACCCGAATGTGCAAATAACTTATATAAAATAAATTCGATTACAAAAAGTATCGTATCTTTATTAATTGGTATTGCAATTGATAAGGGCTATATAAATGATATACATACACCGATTACAGCGTGGATTGAAAATGTACCTGGGGAGAAACATGATATAACGCTGTATCACTTATTAACAATGACTACTGGTGAGGATTGGAAAGAGTTTGGGAATGGAGTAGTATTCCCAAACGACTTTGTAGAATCAGAGAACTGGGTACAGTACATATTAGAAAAGCCAATAATTGAAGAACCTGCTACAAAAATGAATTATAATTCAGGTTCTTCACATTTACTTAGCTATATTATTCAAGAAGCTACTGGGATGTCGACAGAGCAGTTTGCGAAAAGATATTTATTTGAGCCATTAGAAATTAGCGAATATGAGTGGCAACAAGATCCGCAAGGTATATATGTCGGCGGCTTCGGTATGAAAATGAAATCTACCGATTTATTAAAATTAGGAAAATTATGTTTGCAAAATGGATATTGGAATGAGAAAGAAATTGTATCAGCGAAATGGTTAGAAGAGTCAAGTAGGGCGCAATTTGAAACATATGAACATGTTGGCGCATATGGATATCACTGGTGGGTATTACATAACGAAAGATTTCACATACCGTATTGTATATATTTCGCTATGGGGTACGGCGGACAATACATCGTTATCATTCCTCAGTTAGAAGTAGTAGCTATTATAAGTAGTCATATGCCAAAACGTGGGCTCGTTCCATTAAAATTATTTATTGAGCATGTACAGTGAAATTCCAATTATATATAAGAAAAGGAGGGAATGTATGAGGGATGAAAAAACTTTATCTTTATTTAGACTATGTTTAAGTCTTCTAGCATGTAGTGCCATTATTACGCAATTCATAATCAGGGCACAATTGAAACCGTTCAATCCAGTTAATTTTTTTAGTTTCTTTACGATTGAAAGTAACATTTTAGTTTCTTTACGATTGAAAGTAACATTTTAGTTTCTTTACGATTGAAAGTAACATTTTAGTTTCTTTACGATTGAAAGTAACATTTTAGTTTCTTTACGATTGAAAGTAACATTTTAGTTGTATGTATTCTCCTTTTAAGCAGTATCGGAACAGCTACATTTGGTCGCTCAGAACAATTTAGTATACTTCGAGGTGCGGCAACGGTATACATACTTACGACAGGACTCATTTATTTTTTGCTATTAAGAGGATTAGAAGAGTCACTTCAAACGGCAATACCATGGGTAAATACAGTGCTACATTATATCATGCCGATTGCAATGCTTTTAGATTGGATTTTAAATCCACCTATTAAGAAAATTACTTGGAAACAATCTGCAAGCTGGCTCTTATTCCCGTTTTTTTACGTTGTATATAGCTTAATACGTGGCCCAATCGTGAATTGGTATCCATATCCGTTTTTAGATCCAAGAATAGGTGGGTATGGTAAAGTACTTTTATACAGTATAGGGATAGCGGTTGTAATTGGCGCTATTTGTATATTGGTAAGATTTTTAGGGAATCGAAACTTTAGGAAAGAATTTTAGAAATGCAAGGAGCCCCACTGTTTCCGTTTTTAACAGTGGGGTTTCATTTTATCCCGCATTAACGGGGCAGTAAGACCCCCACCTCAAAATTCAGCGAAAGCAAAGAAGTTAGATGGGGGATCAACTGCCCGTAAAAGCCCGATTGGTTCAACTAATAATCAGTGGGAGATGAACAAACCCCCCACTGATTAAAGTTTTACTTTATCTACTCGTCTTCTGAAACGACAACTTTATAAATTTCTCTGTCTTCGTTTCAAATTCTACATCAACAAAAACACCATATTCTTTTCCATCTTCACGTAGCCACAATTTAAACTTTTCAACAGTTATTTGAACCGTTTTTGGTTTTCTACCTATATGAAGATAATCAACAATCTCTGCTTTCGGATATTGTTCTTTCGTCTTTTCTACAGCAAGTTTACCCCATTTTGCATAAGGCGGTTGTGCATGAACAATCGATGACCCGGTATATATATTTAAACATGTTGTTAATAAAAGAATGACGAATGCGATACGCTTTAACAATTGCTTCATAATGAACTCCTTTTCTCCTTTTTGTATATTGTTTACATATTCTTTCAACGATATAAGTTTGGATTTTTTTGTCTTCTTTACATAAAAGCGAGGCTTTTACAAAACATAACCAAGAAATCATTTCTGTAATTAAGGAGGGAAAATTATGCGCCAAAAAGCTATTTTTAAAATAGCAGTTTTACTTGCGTTCATAGGACTGTCTTTAATGGTCAGTAGTATACAACTAAAGAATGTAGAAGCTTTTTCTAATCAAGTTATTCAAAGAGGAGCATCCGGTGAAGATGTCATTGAACTACAATCTCGTTTGAAATATAACGGATTTTATACAGGAAAAGTAGATGGTGTTTTCGGATGGGGTACATACTGGGCACTTCGGAATTTTCAAGAGAAATTTGGACTACCTGTTGATGGTTTAGCGGGTGCTAAAACGAAGCAGATGCTCGTAAAGGCAACAAAGTATGATAAGTCGACTGCGAATAAAGGGACGACAACGAATAAAGGAAATAGTGGTGGCACTGCACAAGAAAATAAACCACCACAAAATAAAGGGACAAATGTTCCGAACGGTTATTCCCAAAATGACATTCAGCTCATGGCAAATGCAGTATATGGAGAATCACGTGGTGAGCCGTATTTAGGACAAGTTGCAGTAGCTGCAGTTATTTTGAACCGTGTTACAAGCGCATCATTCCCAAATACCGTTTCAGGTGTAATCTTTGAGCCGAGAGCGTTTACAGCGGTGGCTGATGGACAAATATATTTAACGCCAAATGAAACAGCGAAAAAAGCGGTTTTAGATGCGATAAACGGCTGGGATCCAACAGGAAATGCTTTATATTATTTCAACCCAGATACTGCGACAAGTAAATGGATTTGGACTCGTCCACAAATTAAAAAAATTGGTAAACATATTTTCTGTAAATAGAGCGGAGGTGGGACAATGTTAAGAGGTATTATCATTGTATTATTAACAGTTGGTGTAGTTGGAACAGGATATTGGGGCTATAAAGAGCACCAAGAGAAAAATGCGGTTTTAATTCGAGCGGAAAATAGTTATCAACGAGCATTCCATGATTTAGCATACGAAGTTGATTTATTACACGATAAAATTGGTACAACACTTGCGATGAATTCACGCTCATCTTTATCACCTGCATTAGCAGATGTATGGCGTTTAACATCTGAAGCTCGTTCAGATGTAGGACAACTCCCGTTAACATTAATGCCGTTTAATAAAACGGAAGAGTTTTTAGCAAATATCGGTGATTTTAGTTACCGTGCAGCCATTCGTGATTTAGAAAAAGAGCCGTTAAATGAACAAGAATATAAAACGTTGCAAACTTTATATTCAAATGCGGGAAATATACAAGATGAACTAAGGAAAGTACAACATCTTGTTTTGAAAAATAATTTACGCTGGATGGATGTTGAAATGGCACTTGCATCAAATCGCGATCCAGCAGATAACACAATTATTGATGGATTAAAAACTGTAGAGAAAAACGTAACATCATACTCTTCTACAAACTTCGGACCGACCTTTACAAGTGCACAAAAAAATAAAAAAGGTGGATTTGAAGCAGAAGGAAAGGCAATTTCTAAAGATGAAGCAGCAAAAATCGCAAAATCATTTTTAAATTTAAAAGGAAATGAAAAAGTCGATGTAGAGAAAAGTGGAAAAGGTGCGAAAGAATCATTCTATAGTGTGAAGATTAAAGACTCTGCAACGAATAATGAGTTTTACATGGATATTACCGGAAAAGGCGGATATCCAATTTGGGTAATGAATAATCGAGAAATTAAAGAACAGAAAATTAGTTTAAATGATGCAGGAAGTAAAGGATTGACGTTTTTAAAGGATCATAAGTTTAATAATATGGAGCTTTATGATAGTTCTCAATATGATACTATCGGCGTGTTTACTTATGTAGTAAATGAGAATGGCGTACGGATTTATCCGGAAGCAATCCAAATGAAAATTGCTTTAGACGACGGATCTATCGTTGGATTTTCTGCAAAAGAATATTTAGCATCACATCAAAAACGAACAATTCCGTCTGCCAAGCTAACTGCAGCAGAAGCAAGGAAGAAAATTAACCCTGATGTGAAAGTGATGGAAGAGCGAAAAGCAGTTGTAGTAAATGATTTGCATAATGAAGTACTTTGCTATGAATTTGTTGGAACGTTAGGGAAAGATACGTATCAAATTTTCATCAATGCGAATAGCGGAGCAGAAGAAAAAGTGAAAAAAATGCAAGCTGTTGAAAAAATTTATGATTAAACCTTAATAGTAAAGTGGTGAAAAGAATGAAAATCCTAATATATATGTTGATGCTTTGCTTTTTTATAACTGGATGCAGTATTGGAAAAAAAGACAATCCAAATGAAAAGCCAGAACAAAAAAATGTCTCAATGAAAAATGTTAATTATACAAATAAATCAAATAAGCCAAATGAAAAAGCAGCGGATCATTTAGCATCTTTAGCGGCAAGTGTGCCAGGTGTGAATGATGCAACAGCAGTAGTTGTTGGAAAATATGCTATTGTAGGTATTGATGTAAAAGCGAAACTAGACCGAACTCGTGTTGAGTCAATTAAGTACTCTGTTGCAGAAAGTTTAAAAAACGATCCGGATGGTGCGAATGCAGTCGTTGTAGCTGATGTTGATACGTATGAACGGCTGAAACAAATTGGAAAGCAAATTAAAAAAGGGAAAACTGGCGAAGGTATACTGGATGAATTAGCAGCAATTGTTGGCCGCGTGATGCCACAAGTTCCGAATGATATGATTGAAAATAGAGAAACGAATCCAATTAAAGATAATGACAAGCAATTACCAAAAGATGAAGAACAAGAACTAAGAAAAGAACAGAATGACCAATCTAATAATCATTTGAATAAGTAAAATGAGCCTCGTACTAAATTGTACGAGGCTTTTTAAATATAATATTAAATATTCAGTTTATTTTTAAGGGAACATATGGTTTAATTATTGTGGGAGGGACAACTGTTATGATGAAAAAAAGTGCATTTATTTTATGTGGTTTCTGCCTAAGTTTCAGTATGACAGCGTGTGAACAAAAGAAAGAAGTGAAAAAGCAAACAGCGACTTCTTCTACTGTGATGGAAAGTCAGAAGAAAGAAGTTATCAATATAAATCATTTCTCAAAAATAGATGAAGGAATGACTTATACAGAAGTGAAAGATTTAATCGGTTTTGAAGGAAATTTACTTATAGAAGAAGGGGTAGAACATTCTACACAAATTAAACAAATTTTTGCTTGGAAGGGGAATAATCCAAATTCATTTGTTGAAATTACATTTTTGGATGGAAAGGTGCATTCTAAATCACAGCAAGGTTTAAGTTAATTTGATAAAAATGGGAGAGTATAGCATGAACATACATATTGGGGAAATACAATTAGTTCCGTATAAGGAGACGTATAAAGAAATTATACAATCATTTACTTTACCAAGTGAACAAGTTCAATTCACATCAGATCCAGGCGAATTATTGAAAAAAGCAAAAAGCGATCGCACAAAAAATGTAATTGTTATTTTAGATTATAACGGGGTACCTGTTGGTCTTTTCGCATTACAAACAGGCGAAAGAGTACAAGAGTTCACAGAGAATGAAGACGCTTTACTTTTAACATCGTTTTCTATAAATTATAATAAACAAAGAAAAGGATACGCTAAAAAATCATTGGCATTATTACAAGATTTTATAAAACGTTATTTTCCAATAAAAAATGAAGTTGTACTTGCTGTAAATGAAAAAAATATGCCAGCACAAAAGTTATATGAAAAAGTTGGCTTCGAAGATAGAGGCATTAGAAGAATGGGACCGATTGGTCAACAAATAATAATGCATTTACCTATAATAAAATAACGGGATAGAAAACTTACTCTTGAACATTCTTGTAGTAAGTTTTTTTTATTTTGTGCTATGTTAGTAAAAACGAAAGTAGGTATCAAAAAAGATAAAGGTTTCAATATATATAGTTGAAAGGTCAATGAATATGCGAGGAGTAATGATATGACAATTTATATTGCGTTACTAAGGGGAATCAATGTAGGTGGACATAAAATAATCAAAATGGCAGATTTAAAACGATTGTTTGAATCAATAGGATTAAAACAAGTGAAAACATATATTCAAAGCGGTAATATCGAGTTTGAATCTGAGGAAGATATAAACGCTCTAAAAGTAAAAATTGAATCTGAAATTAAAAAGGAATTTAATTTTGATGTTCAAGTCATCCTAAAAACAAATGAAGAATTAATAAATACTATAAAATATTCCCCTTATAAGGCGGATGCTTTGTTAGAAGGAGAAAGTATACACGTTGCCTTTTTAGCTCATCCATTTTCTGAAGATGAGAGGAAGCAGTTACTTATGTACAAAAGTGAACTTGAAGATTGCTATATAGATGAGAAGGTTGTATATTTGTATTTCAAAAATAGCATTCGGAATTCTAAATTAATGAACCAATTTCAGAAGTTACATACACCAGCTACAGTAAGGAATTGGCGAACTGTTAATAAATTAAAAGCAATTGTAGAGGGTATGTAAATATAAAAAGATGAGGTTTTCTATATATAGAAAACCTCATCTTTTATTTATATTGTTTTGCAACTATGAGTTCGACAATAGGATAAATAAAGAATGAAGAACAAAGTGCGATAAACAGTGGTAGGTTTTTAACTCCATCTAAATTGGAACCCATAGAAAAACCTTCCGAGAAGAGTAATAGAAGGAACAATACAACTACAAGTACAAAATACGCAATTTTAAAGCTTTTATATGTAATTTGCTGTCCCATTTCATCCTGACTTTCTTCTGATACACCGTGGGGATCTCCCCATGTAATATGATTGATGAGGTAGCTAAGTATTAAAGCGCTTGTAAAAATTGTTCCACCTAAAATTACACCTCCATTGATGTATTTATAAGCTCCGTGTATAAGTACTCCGACTAATGATAAAACAATTGTTATTAAAATGAATTTTTTACGATTCATATTAGAACAACACCCCCACGATTGTAAAAAATTCTTTACATTTATAGTATAAAATTGGAAAAGGTTCATGTCAAATACTTTTTACAAGCAAGGCAAATGTATATAGTATTTTGTTTTAATGATAAATAAAAAATTACATTACATTTGAATGTAAAAGAATAGGCTCGCATATATTTGGAAGGGATGTCAGATTAATTTAGGGGGTAGTTATGTCTATACTTTTAAAAGCTGGTGCAGATGCAGGAAATAACGGTTTGAAGTTAATGGTGAAAGGGCAAGACCCTATTTTTATTCCGAGTATTTATTCTTTATATATAGGTGAGCCTACAGGATTGTTAGATGAGGGAGATGTGTCATTATCTGAATTAGAAAATCATATCGATGTGACCATTAGTTCTCCATCGCTAATGTTAAATAATGTACGGTACATCGTTGGAGAAAAAGTGATTCAAGATCAATTGAAAGGTACTGAAGTGGAGAAGAAATCGAATAAGTCGACGGATGAGCTAATGGTTATTACAATACTATCGGGTTTAGCAGTAAGTGCTATGCGTCAAAGTCCAACTTCTAGTCATATTAACATTCGATATGATTTATCTGTCGCTCTTCCTATGCAACTTATTACACAAGAAATAGCTGCCGAAAATGCAAAACGTTATATGGGAAATCACAAGGTTGTTTTCCATTATCCGAACGGTCGTGATGTTACTATTAATGTTTCTATTGAGTTTTGTAAATGCCTGCCTGAGGGCGCTTCTGGGACGTGGGGCATTGTATATGATGAAGAAGGAAATGTTGTGAAACATAAAATAGAATGTGAACAAAATCAAGTTTCAGAAATTGATTTTGTTGATAAAACTTTATTGTCTTTTGATATTGGTGCGGGGACAACAGAAGAAGTTGTTTCGTTAGGGGTAAATTTCCGTCCGCAATTAAGTAAAGGATTATCGTACGGTGTAAAAGAAACGTTACTACAAATTATTACGAGATGGAACCGGAAGTATCCAACAAAGACGATTGATAGTATTACAGAATTCAATCAAATTTATTTAAATGATAAACATCCTAGGAATGCATTATTAGTTGAGGAATCACAACCAGCACTATTAGGTTTAGCTGCGCGCGTCGCAACTGATATTATTAATAAAATTGATGATATGAAAGACGATCCATACGTGTTTATTTATGGTGGGGGCGCAGTTATCATTAAAAATAGCTTGAAAATGATTTTAAAACAAAAAGGGCGTTTAACAAATGTTATCTTTGTAGATAATCCACTATTTACAAATGCAAGAGGATTATTAGTCTACACTTGTTCGCCAAAGTATAGAGAACATAAACAAAAAGAGTTAGGGTTTACAAACTTAACGATAAGTTAGTTGGTGGAAACATGCGATCTAGGCGATATAAACGTGGTGATCGAGTGAAAATCAATATTCATAAATCAGTATCACCTGAAATGCTTGCATGGCTTAATAAACAATCAAACCCAACTAATTTCTTTTTCTTTGCAGCACAGCAATTATTTAAACAAGTAGGAGATATTGATGTGTCAAAAACTTTACCAAATAGCCATGTTTTCTCATTATATATGGAGCCCTCATCCTTATTAAAAGTCGAAGTAAATCCTTTTAAAAACGTACCACTAGAAGCGAATAAATCCACCGAAAGTGTAAAAAAAAAATCATGGGAATCTGTTGATCAATTAGATTGTCCATTTTTTTAAACATAGAAACATTTATGTAAGCCCATCACTATACATATGGATACAGTGATGGGCTTTTGTTAGTGTATCGCTATTCCAATAAATAGAAGGGGCACAAATTTGTGCCCCTTCTATTTATTATTTATCTATATTTTAGATGTATGTTCTGTTACAGTTTGAATAATGTTTTCCCAGTCATCAGGATGGTTTTCATGTCCTGCTCCTTCAAGAATTAAAAGTGCTGAGTTTGGAATTTCATCAATAAGTGCGAGACCATGTTCAAATGGTAGTGCTGTATCGTCAGTTCCGTGAATTACTAATGTGGGTGCTTGTATGGAGCTAAGTACACCTTCATAAGCATCATCACCTTGAAGTAAAGCGTGATTAAACATACTTAATAGATTGTTAGCCCTTTCTATTTCGAGTTTTACTTGTGTATAAACTCTGTTTTCATCAAATGAACGTTTTGAGCCGCACAATAGACGAGAGCCTGTAACTAAATACTCTGTCACAGCGTTTTGATTTGACCAATCTAAATTTGCACCATTTGCATGATGTATTAAAATTCTTTCATCCATCGGAGGTAAATCGCGAGTGTTGTTATCTGAGCCTATAACACTTGTTGCTAGTAAAGTTAACGTTAAAATTCTTTCAGGATGTTTTACAGCGGCAATTTGAGCAATCATTCCACCTAATGACATACCAAATAAGTGCGCTTTATCAATATGATAGGCATCCAGCACCCCAATTGCATCTTCAGCCATAGTTGTTACCGTATAATTGGAAGTTCCAGGTTCGTATGTAACAGAGCGTCCTACATCACGGTTATCAAAGCGAATGACAAATTTCCCTGTGCTAGCTAACTGTTCACAAAATTCTTCATCCCAATAAACCATTGAACATGTAGCTCCCATAATTAATAAAATTGCTGGATTATTAGGATTTCCAAAGCTTTCTGTACAAATATCAGTCCCGTTTGTTTTAATCATCTTTTCGGTCATAGTGTTATCTCCATTTCTTTTGGATTTTATTACAAACATAGAAAATAAAACTCTGTATGATTCTAAGATGTACACAAAATTGAATTTGGAACTCACATTAATTAATAGCGTAGCATAAATACCACCTCTAAACATGTTTATTGTCATTCAAAGCAAAAAATTTTGAAAAATAATTGTAAGTTATTAAAATAAACAGCAAGGAGGAGAGGAAATGAAAGCAATTGTTATTGATCAATATGGTAGTGTTGAAGAACTAAAAGAAAGACAAATTTTAAAACCAGTTGTTACATATAACGAGGTATTAATACGCATTCTCGCAACATCTGTTAATCCAGTTGATTGGAAAACTAGAAAAGGAGACTTACAACAACAATTGCAATTTTCATTTCCAATTACTTTAGGGTTAGATGTAGCTAGAGTTATCGAAGAGGTTGGAGAAGAGGTAGAAGGTTTCAAAATAGGAGATAAAGTGTTTACGAAACCTGAAAATATAGGGAAGGGATCTTATGCTGAATTCATTGCGGTAAAATCAGATTTAGTAACTTATATGCCTACTAACCTAAGTTTTGAAGAGGCAGCTTCTATTCCACTCGCAGGACTTACTGCTTGGCAAAGTCTTGTAGATTACGCAAAAATAAAAGAAAATGACCGAGTATTTATTCACGCTGGAGCTGGTGGTGTCGGAAGTTTGGCAATCCAAATTGCAAAATCATTTGGAGCTTTTGTTGCAACTACTGCAAGTGGTAAAAATGAAGAGTTTTTAAAGGATTTAGGAGCGGATCTCGTTATTGATTATAAAAAAGATAAATTTGAAGAGCTACTATCAGATTTTGATATTGTATTAGATACAATCGGTGGCGAAGTACAAGAAAAAAGTTTTCAAATTATTAAACCTGGCGGTGTTCTAGTTTCGATTGTTCATGAACCAAATTATAAAGTGAAAGGGATAAAATCAGGATTTTTATGGCTAAAACCAAGTGGAAAACAATTAGAAGAGTTATCAAATTTAATTGTACATGGAAAAATCAAACCGATCATAAGTAAAGTTGTGTCACTTAATGAAGAAGGGGTTAGAGAAGCTCATATTTTGAGTGAAGGGCAACATGTTAGAGGTAAGATTGTAATTAAAGTGGAATGATGATAGCCGCTGTATATTGACTTGTAGTGAATAAAGATAAATTGGAGTACTCCATAATTTTATAATACCCCAAAGTACTTTTATTTTGGGGTATTAGCTTTTCTTAGTTTGATGGGCTAGTGAACATACTTTTAAAAATTAAAGTTTCGTATTGTATCATGTAATTTCTCTAATCCAATCGCCATATCTTTTTCATTTAACATGGAATAGCTAATTCTTAATTGGTTATTATTTGTATCGTTATTTAATAGACAAGCTGTTCCAGGTAAAAAAGAGACATCTGCTTCATTTGCTTTTTGTAATAAGTTAAAAGGATCAATTGTATTAGGAAGTGTAATCCATAAATTAAAGCCGCCATTTGGTATTTTAAAGTGTATTTCTTTTAGTGGCGATAATATAGCGATTGTTAAATCGCGTCTAATTTGTAAAGCGGTGCGTAATTTTTCTAAATGATTTTTCATACGTTCTGCACGTAAGAACGGAAGTAGTGCTTTTTGCGTTAATAACGGGCTACCGATATCCATCGAACCCTTCACAGCATATAACCATTCAAAAATAGGCCCATCGGCTATAAGTGCAGCGATACGTAGTCCAGGTGCTAACGTTTTACTAAAACCTTTTAAATATATTACATGACCATTCGTATCAAAACTTTTGATTGGAGGAGGAACTATAGCATCCTCAAAATATATTTCTCCGAAAGAATCATCTTCAATTATAAAAAACTCATATAACTCCGCTAGTTCTATAAGTTCCAATCTCCGTTCTTTACTCATTACTGTACCTGTTGGGTTTTGAAAAGTAGGATTCACATATAACAAAACAGGATTCTTTCTTTGACAAAGGTCATCTATTAAGTCTGAGCGAATGCCGTTTTTATCAAGACTAATAGGTATAATCTGCACTCCTTTGTTGAGAAAAACATCAAGTGCTGCGCCATAACAAGGGCTTTCTACTAATACTATATCTCCAGGTTTTAATAATGTTTGAGCGATCAAATCAATTCCTTGCTGGGCACCACTTGTAATTAATAATTGAGAGGGGTCTGTCACTAATTTCTGATGTTCTTTTAGATAATTAACTATTTCAACTCGAAGTTCATAATCGCCTTGAATAGGTCCATAAGTTGCTAGTAACATCGGATTTTTATCCAGCAATTTGTGCATTTCGTCTGCTAGAAATGGATTTGGTAATAGACGTGGATATAAAATCGCTTGTGAAAAATCATAATATTTTCGGTGTTGATTCATTGCATATTGAGAACGCATAACATTAATAGTTTTCGTTTGTTGCCATTTATAAGGAATAGTTTTGAACTCTTTCTTTACACGTTTATATATATAAGCGCCTTTTCCTTGCTCGATGCGTATATATCCTTTCGTTTCTAGCTGCTTATACGCCTTACGAACAGTCAATAAGCTAATTTGTAAATCTTCGGCCATATAACGTAATGATGGAAGGGAGTCACCATATGAAAGCATGCCACTTTGTACTCTTTCAACAATTTGCATATATATTTGTTGATAATACGGTATGTTGGATTCTTTCCGTATTACAATCTTCATGGCTTCACCTTGTTTCTTTTTTATTTAATTAAAGCGAAAAAAATAAAGAGAATCAACTACAATTTGATGTAACTGTTATAAGCATAGATACACTGTTATACACGAAAACCTCTATACTCATGTTAAGAGTAAAAAGGAGGAAGAAAAATGGTCATTTTCAATTATATTTTAGTATGCATTATTTTCGGCACAACATTTTTAACGATAAAAATCGGAATTGAAGCAGGAGCACCTCCATTATTTTCAGCAGGAATTCGTTTCTTTTTAGCAGGAGTAATCTTGATGTTTATATTTAAGTTGAAGCGAAAAGAAATTATGCCGCATGTATTGTCAAAACGTATTATGTATGCTGGCTTTTGTTTAACGTTCATGACATTCGCATCTTTGTACTGGGCTGAACAATATATTTCTTCTGGATTAGCTGCTGTACTTTCTGCAACAGGTCCTATGATGATTTTATTATTACAAGCAAGAAGAAATAATAAAAAATTGCAAAAGGAGCAATTTTTCGCTTTAATTATTGCGTTAATAGGTGTTGTTTTTGTTTCTTTACCAGGAATGCATCAAGAAGTAAGTTTCATATGGAGTATTGCTTGTATTATTTTAGTAGTAGGGGAGTTATTTTACGGAATAGGTTCTATTCGCTCAAAAGAAATACTTTCGGATTTACGAAGTGTATCACCATTTCTTATTAATGGTATTCAAATGTTTTATGGAGGGATTTTGCTACTAATCGTATCATTCATAGTAGAGCAGCCGAATGTAACTGTATTAACCTCTTGGAGCGTACAGTGGCCTATTTTATACCTCATATTTATCGGATCAATTGGTGGGCACGGATTATATTACTGGCTTTTATCAAAAACAAATCCTGTATTCCCATCGACGTGGTTATATGTATCACCATTAATAGCAATTATTGTAGGATATATTGTATTAGGAGAACCATTAAATCCTGCAATGGGTATAGGTGCTTGTTTCATATTGATAGGTGTATTTTTGGCCAATCGTTCAACACTACGGACTTATTTCAAACAAGGACGGTTATTAGAGAAGGAAATGTAGTTGGATAATGTAACGGCCCTGTATATTATCGGGCTAGTAAAATCAAAAACACAGCTGGGAAAATAACCAACTGTGTTTTTATAATTAATTCACTTTTTTAATAAACCCTTTGTAATGACGTTTCACAAGTTGACTTTCTAACGTCTTCATTGTTTCTAGTGCTACACCGACGATAATAAGTAAGCTTGTACCACCAATTTGAGCAGAAGGTGGTAACGTAGCAATTTTCGTAAATACGAGTGGTAATATTGAAATTGCACCTAAGAAAATTGCACCGATAAATGTTAAACGGTATAAAATTTTGGTTACATATTGCTCTGTCGCTTTACCAGGACGAATACCAGGAACATAACCGTTTTGCTTTTTCAAATTCTCAGCCATTTGTTCAGGATTTACTTGAATAAATGCGTAGAAGTATGTGAAAGCAACGATAAGACCGACATAAAGCGTCATTCCAATTGGGTGTGCAAAATCAAGGTTTGCGACTAACCATTTGGATACGCCTGAATCAGGGAAGAGCTGCGCAATTGTACGCGGCGTCATTAAAAAGGCTGAAGCAAAGATTACTGGAATTACACCAGCACTATTTACTTTAAGTGGTAAATGAGTGTTTTTTGCTCCTTGATATGGATTGTTTCCTGATACAGCTTTAGCGTATTGAATGGGTATTTTACGAACAGCTTGTTGAATGTAAATGACACCAACAACAATCGCTAAAATTACGAGTCCAATTAAAACCATTTTTATTATGTGCATGAATAATTGATCGCCTGCATTTTGAAATTGTTGCAAGTAAATTTGATTAGCAACATTCGGAATTGCCGCAACAAGTCCTGCGAAGATAATCATTGAAATCCCATTACCAACACCATTAGCGGTAATTTGTTCACCTAACCAAAGTAAAAATGCAGTACCTGCAGTTAAAACTGTCGCAATAAATAAGTATGTAGTCCAGCTTTGATCTGTTATTAATTGTCCACCTGCTATATTATTAAAACCATAAGACATCCCAATGGATTGTATGAATGCAAGAATGATTGTAAAGTATCGAGTAAATTGAGCTGACTTCTTACGGCCCATTTCACCTTGCTTTGCCCATTCCGAAAATTTAGGTATAACGTCCATTTGTAGTAATTGTACTATGATGGAAGCTGTAATATATGGTGTAATACCTACAGCGAAGATCGAGAAGTGTTGCAATGCTCCTCCACCAAATACGTTTAGCATACCTAAAACGTTGGCTTGATCTTGTACCTTTAATACCTCTGCGTTAGTATGAGGAACTGGAATAAATGTGCCAATTCGAAAAACAATTAGCATCGCTAGTGTAAAAAGAATTTTGTTTCTTATCTCAGCTACTCTCATGAAATTTGAAATCGTACGAAACATTATGTCGCCTCCTATATTTTTATCAGTTCAAAACTGATTATTATATCCCGATGAAGTAACCACAAACCTCCTTCCGCATTAAATTCATTTGACAAATGGAATTTCATACATTTTGCAGTTTTCACGGATATAAAAATATAAGGTGTTATACGAGCGACCTATTATCTTTTCGTAATCATTCAATACCCATAATATATCGAATAAATTAACAAATGTACATACATACGCATGAAAAATGAATAAATAGGGTGATTTTTTACATTTACTTAATGCTAGATTGATAATTAGGAACGTTTTACGTAGTTGTATCGAAAGGATTCAGTGGAAAGTATTATGGTGTAACTGTAGCACATGAAAACCTCAAGGATTTTGAGAAAACGCATATATTTCGTCGTGAATTAGAGAAACTATTAAAGCAAGAAAAGATTTGATTGAAATAGTAGTGAAGGAAAATCTTTTTTCTATAGAGAATATTTCTAACGTAGGAATCTAAGTATGTAGGTTCTAATGAAAGGAGAATTCACATGAATACATTTGTAAATGACAAGTTTGATGAAACGAGAAAGCAATTATTTGAGGAAATTACTTTGTTAAGTGATGCTCAATTTAATAGAAAACCAGATCAGGATAAATGGAGTATAGCACAAGTTTGTCATCACTTAGTTTTATTAGACGAGAGAGTTATAACAGTTATTTCGTCAGGATTAAAAAAGATGGATAGTATCCAAAATGAGCGTAAAGAAATTCACGCTATTGTATTAGATAGATCGATAAAATTTATAGCTCCAGAAATGATTGAACCAAGTATAGAAACATTTGAAGTACAGCAAATGATTGATTTGTTAAACAACGCTAGAAAAGAATTGATGCGTTTCCTGAGTACAATAGAAGATGAATCTATATTAGCGAAAAAATCAGTGATGCATCCAGCTCTTGGAGAATTACTCCTTGATCAGTGGATAGAACTGATTTATTTGCATGAACAGCGTCATATAGAACAAATCAAAGAGATAAAATTGCTTTGTGAAGTTGAAAAGTAAAAATCATTATCTATTTATTGAGCAATTTGGTATAGCATCAAGGGTACGAGTGATAAAATACACGTCCTGATTAAAATTATGATGAATGTAGTTGAAAGCAACCAATAAGCAGAAGAAAATACGAAACTAGCAGATCTTACTCCTGAAGAGGAAACGAACATTCGAAAAAAAACTGAATCCGATTTGCTGTATAAGTGTAACCCCGTCTTAAATGAAGAGCGGGGTTATTATTTTTGGAAGTGATCTCAGTATTTTCATATAGAAGGAAGTAAATTGGTAATGAAATCCGAAAATGAGTTATATGTCCAAAATTTTGAAAGCGCATATACATCTACCGTTGGTTTAGCGCTCTTCACACGTTGGAGGAAGAAGTATTTTGTTAGAAAACGATAAAATACTATTCTGTTAGGGGAAATATGCATTTGATTCTCTATATTTTCACAGTAAAACCACCTCCAAAATTATCTTTTGTAGTTGAATTTTTCCGAATAATAAGTTACATTTTTAAAGTTCAAGCAACTTTATGCCAGTACAAAAAGGGGAGAAATATTGTTATTATGCAAAAAATGAAATGGAAGAACTATGTATGCTATTTTATTATTCTTATGCTTCTTGTAACAGTAGTAACAGTCAAACCAGCTATTTCTAAGGCTGAGGAATCTGATGTTAATATTACATTGTTAGGTACTGCAGATATTCATGGTAGATTTATGCCTTGGGATTATGCGCTTGATGGAGCAAATATGAGTGGAAGTTTGACGCAGCTTTATACGGTTATAAAGAAGGTACGTCAAGAAAATCCAAATACCATATTAGTAGATGCCGGGGATACAATTCAAGGAAACTCAGTAGAATTATTCAACGATAAGCCACAATCGCCAATGATGGTAGCGATGAATACAATGGGATATGACGCCTGGGCATTTGGAAATCATGAATTCAACTTTGGATTAGATACATTGAAAAAAGTTAGTGAGCAATATAAAGGAAAGACGTTAGCAGGAAATATTTATAAGGAAAATGGAGAGCGTTTTCTTCCTGCATATACGATTGTTGAAAAAGGTGGAATTAAAGTCGGGATTATTGGTATGAATACACCAATGATTAGTGATTTTGAAAAAGGGACAGATCATTTGGATGGTTTAGTAGTGAAAAATCCAGTAGAAGAGACAAAAAAGGCAATTAAAGAATTAGAAGGTAAAGTAGATGTAATGGTAGGGGTTATGCATATGGGACTAGAAAATGAGAATGGAATCCCAGGTACTGGTGTTCAAGATATTGCGAATGCTTGTCCGGAACTAAGCGCTATTTTTGCGGCTCATATGCATAAACTTGTAAAAAAAGAAGTTATAAATGGCGTAATTATTACAGAACCAGATAAATATGGAACGCATATTTCACGTATTGACCTTACTTTTACAAAGCAAGATGGAAAGCTTGTTTTAAAAGATAAAACAGCTACCGCTATACCTGTAAAAAATGCTGATGGAACAACAGTATTATCTGATTCTGCACTTGAAGAAACATTAACACCTTTTCATGAGTATGCAAGAGGAGATGCAAATGTTGTAGTTGCTCAATTAAAAGGGAGAAACCTTGTTCCTGAAAATGAAATAAAGGGTATTCCAAGTGTGCAGATTCAAGAGACACCTTTATCAGATTTCTTTCATGAAGTTATGCTCCATTACAGTAAAGCGGATGTAGTAGCCCATCAAATTGATAATGATTCTGCCCGTTTGGATATAGGGCCTATAAAGAAGAAAGATATTGCGTATAATTATCAATATGCTTTGGGAGAAATTACAGTTTACAAGATAACTGGAAAAGATTTAAAAGACTATATGGAATGGGCAGCAGGATATTTTAACTCATCTCGTGCCGGAGATGTAACAGTTAGTTTTGATAAAAACCGTCGCGCGTCTAAATACAGTACGAACGATTTCTTTGGAGGCGTAAAATACGAAATTGATTTAACAAAGCCATATGGTAGTAGAATTACAAATTTACGCTCTATTCGTACAAATAAACCGATTAAAATGAGCGATGTTATGACGCTAGGAATGAATGCGTATAGAATGGAGGCTCTACAGGCAAAAGGGGGAGCTTTAGAGGGACGTAAATTTGAACAAACTTGGTCATCTAAACAAGAGAATGCATTCGGAGAAACAGGTGGAACCATTCGTAACCTTGCTATTACGTATTTAAAAGAGGTAAAGAACGGTGTATATACGCCAAAAGTTATGCGTAATTGGAAAATTACTGGTGTAGATATACATTCTTCAGAGCATAAAGCTGTAGTTGATCTTGTAAATAAAGGGATTTTAGAAATTCCAAAAACAGAAGATGGAAAATATACAAATATAGCATCTATAAATACTAAAGATTCAATTACAAAAGAAGAGATTGTAGCACTCTCACAAAAAGCTAATATTAATCCAAATCAGTTTAATCATACAAAGACAAAAGGTGAATTTTATAAAAAACTTAGTAGGATTACTAAAAAAATATAAATTATAAGGTTTCTTATAGTAATTGTTATTTTAATAGCATTAAACCCACTCTTACAATAGTAAAGAGTGGGTTTTTATGTTGTTATTTAGATGTAAGTGTACTTTTATTAGAATAAATATAGGTAATTAATAACTAACCAATTGGATGAGCGCTGCCAAAAAGGATTCTTTTTTTATTCAAATTAATGTACTTATGTGTTCCGTTCATTATTTACAATATTGACCACAATTTATGTAATTTTGCATAATATTACATAAATTTTTTATTTTCTCTTTTTTTCGACATAAATAGACAGTATACTTTGTACAAGCTTTCTATTTCAAAAATTATACGAGGTGAAAAAATGAAAAACACAAAGACATTAACTAAGGTAGCATTAACAACAGGATTAGCTTTAACAGCTGTGGCACCATACGGAATAGGTCATGCAGAGGAAACAGATCAACTACAAGTTCAAATTCAGGAGGAATCGTTCCGTTCGGGTGAACTTACACAACCGTCACAAAAGGCACCAGAAAATGTAGTAAAGGATGCACTTAAGGAGAAAACAGAACAAGCTCTGTCCCAAAAACAAGTCAATGGAGAAACAGGAGTAGATTATAAAGTTCTTCAAAAACGTGATTCGTATGATGGGACTACACTCGTACGTATGCAGCAAACATATGAAGGAAAAGAAGTATATGGCCATCAATTAACCGCACACGTAGATAATAAGGGGGTTATTAAAAGTGTTTCAGGTGATAGCGCGCAAAATTTAAAACAAGAAGAATTGAAAAAAACTATTAATCTATCAAAAGATGAAGCAAAACAATATATTTTTACGAAGTACGGGAACGATATCAAGTTTATTTCTGAGCCAGAAATTAAGGAAGTTATTTTTGTTGATGAAAATAATGGACAAGCTAGCAATGCATACCAAGTTACATTTGAAGCTGCAACACCAAACTATGTTTCTGGAACTTATTTAGTAAATGCGCAAAATGGCGATATGTTAAAAAATATGGTACAAGAATCTAACTTAAAAGCAAGTGAAAAACTAGTTGGGGCCTTAAAGGAAAGTAAAAAAAGCAGTCTTACATCATTAACTGGAACAGGAAAAGATGATTTAGGTATTTCTCGTTCATTTGGTATTTCTAAACAAAGTAATGGCAAATATGCGCTTGCTGATTATACAAGAGGGCAAGGAATTGAAACTTATGATGTGAATTACAAAGATATTACTAAAGAAGAAAGCTATTATCCTGGTACATTAGCAACTAGTACTTCAACAACATTTAACGATCCAAAAGCAGTAAGTGCTCATTACTTAGCAACAAAGGTATTTGATTTTTACAAAGATAAATACAAGCGTAATAGTTTTGATAATAAGGGACAAAAGGTAGTTTCAGTTGTACATGCTTGGGATTCTGAAGATACGAACGATCCGAAAAATTGGCAGAATGCATTAAGTGCTAATAATGGAAGTATGCTTGTATATGGCGATCCTATCGTTAAAGCATATGACGTAGCTGGACATGAATTTACACATGCTGTTACTTCTAGCGAATCTAATCTTGAATATTACGGTGAATCTGGTGCAATCAATGAGGCACTATCTGATATTATGGGAACATCTATTGAGAAATACGTAAATAACGGAACATTTAACTGGACAATGGGTGAACAAACCGGATCTGTTTTCCGTGATATGGAAAACCCAGCTTCTGTGCCATCTTCACTTGGAGTACCTTATCCAGATGATTACAGTGAATTTAACGATTTTAATGGCTGGGATCAAGGCGGCGTTCATTTTAATTCAAGCATTATTAATAAAGTTGCGTATCTCATTGCAAAAGGCGGAACTCATAACGGAGTAACTGTTAAAGGAATTGGTGAAGATAAAATGTTTGATATTTTCTATTATGCAAATACAGATGAGTTAAACATGACTTCTAATTTCAAAGAATTAAAGTCTGCATGTATTCGAGTGGCAACTAATAAATATGGAGCGAATACAGCTGAAGTTCAAGCAGTTCAAAAGGCATTTGATGCAGCAAAAATTAAGTAAGTTAGAAGTATCTTTTTCATTCTTATATTAATACATTATGAAAAACAGCTAATGTCACTTTAAGGATATTAGCTGTTTTTTTACACAGCAATGCATTATTGATAATAAACTTACTAAGCGATAATTAGGCTGTCTATCTTCAATACGTTGCGAATAATATATAAGGTTAAATGTATATAAAAACAGAAAATTAATAATATATTGACCTCTTGATAGAAAGTGCTATAGAATGAAAGCGATAACAAACGATTGCTTTAAAATGATTTCCCTGATCTTTTAGTATTTATAAGTATATAAAGGCATAAAAAATCTATTTTTTTAAGTTTTAATGCAAACGCTTTCGTATTAAAAGGTCATTGAAATACATATGTGAAAATAGCCAATATGGAGGTGAAGTAAAAGAGATTTCTAGTTTAATTTAAGCAGTGTAATTTATACGAGCATAATAAATCGCTCGTACTATTTAAAGAAAGGGTGTATGTGGTGCGAATAACAAAAAGATTAATTAACAAATCAGTTTTATTACTTACTATAATCGTTATGTTATCATCTGTTTTCTCTTTTCAGAATGTGAAGGCAGTTTCAAATTCAAAAACAACTGAAATTATCGTTCATTACAAAGAGCAGTCTGGAAACACAAAAGACTGGAATCTTTGGATGTGGGGAGAAAATGCAAATGGTAAATCATATGAATTTACTGGTGAAGATGAATTTGGAAAGTACGCAAAGATTAAAATAGATGGTGACTATAATCGTGTAGGATTTATTATTCGTACGAATGAGTGGGAAAAAGATGGTGGCGATCGTTGGATTGAAAATATAAAGGACGGTCGTGCTGAAGTATGGATTCTTTCGGGTGATGAAAAAGTATATAACTCTAAGCCTTCTTCAGATCTCAAAATTCAAAAAGCTACTATTGATAGTTTTAATGAAATCACTGTAACGACTAATGTTCCTTTTAATAGTAAGGAACAGAAAATTGAAATTGAGGGCATTAAAATTAAGGAAATTAATCCTTTTGATAAAAATGGTGGAGATATTACTAATAAGGTGAAAATAATTACAGAACAGAAAATTGATTTAAAACAGACATACAAAGTTAAAATAGAAAACTTAGCTTATACGAATACTGAAATCGGTAAAGTCATTCGTAGCGAAGAGTTTGATAAATTATTTTATTATAGTGGTAACGATCTAGGGAATATATATTCCCCGCAACATACAAAATTCCGTGTATGGGCTCCTACTGCGAGTGAAGCAAAGTTAGTTACATATAAAAAATGGAACGATAAAATAGGTACTGAAATAAACATGCAACAAGGTGAAAAGGGAACTTGGAAAGCAGAAATTAAAGGGAACCAAAAAGGTCTCTTTTATACGTATAAGGTGAAAATTGGGGATAAATGGACTGAAGCAGTTGATCCATATGTGCGTGCTGCTTCTGTAAATGGAGATAAAGGTGTAGTCATTGATTTAAACGAAACAAATCCGAAAAAATGGAAAGCAAATAAAAAACCGGAATTTAAAAAACCGGAAGATGCTATTATTTATGAATTGCATGTACGCGATCTTTCCATCCAACCTGAAAGTGGCATTAAACAGAAAGGGAAATATTTAGGGGTAACAGAAAAAGGAACAAAAGGGCCTGAAGGTGTAAAAACAGGACTTGATCATATGAAAGATCTTGGTGTTACGCACGTTCAGTTTTTACCGATATTTGATTATGCATCAGTCAATGAAGAAACTTTAAATGAACCACAATACAACTGGGGATATGACCCGAAAAACTTCAACGTCCCAGAGGGCTCCCATTCTACAAATCCATATGAGCCGACTGTTCGAATAACTGAATTAAAGCAAATGATTCAAGTGCTACATGATAATAATCTTCGTGTTGTAATGGACGTAGTATATAACCATATGTATAATGCGGCTGAATCTAATTTTCATAAGTTAGTTCCAGGTTATTATTACCGATACAATGAAGATGGAACATTTGCAAATGGAACTGGAGTAGGAAATGATACTGCTTCAGAACGAAAAATGATGAGGAAGTTTATGGTTGATTCTGTCACATATTGGGCAAAAGAATACAATTTAGATGGATTCCGTTTTGATTTAATGGGCATTCATGATTATGAAACAATGAATGAGATACGTAAAGCTGTTGATCAAATTGACCCTTCTATTATACTGCATGGAGAAGGCTGGGATTTAAATACACCTCTTGCAGCTGAGTTGAAAGCAAATCAAAAAAACGCGGAGAAAATGAAAGGGATTGCTCATTTTAACGATAATATACGTGATGGATTGAAAGGTAGTGTATTTGAAGAGAAAGAAAATGGTTTTGTAAATGGAAAGCAAAACATGGAAGACCGTATTAAAAAAGGCATTACAGCAGGCATTGACTATGATACAAATTCGTCTACCTATCAAGATCCGGAACAGGTATTAACTTATGTGGAAGCTCATGACAATCATACATTATGGGATAAACTTGAGTTAACTAATCCAGGTGACAGTGCAGAAGTGCGAAAACAAATGCACAAATTGTCTTCTTCAATTTTATTAACATCACAAGGAATTCCATTTTTACATGCAGGGCAAGAGTTTATGCGCACGAAATATGGTGATCATAACAGTTACAAATCTCCTGATTCAATTAACCAGATGGATTGGTTACGCCGTGCAGCATATAATAATGAAGTAGATTATATGAAGGGCTTAATAGATTTACGCAAAAAGTACCCAGCTTTTCGAATGACATCTACTGAGCAAATTAAAAAGCATATATCATTTATAGATGCTCCCAAAAATGTTATAGCTTATTCAATAGATGGAAAGGGCAATGGGAATAAAAATGAAAACTTTATGGTGGCTCACAATGCAAATAGAGAATCCGTTGACATAACTTTGCCATCGAAAGGTCCTTGGAAAGTACTAGTAGATGGTAAGCAGGCAGGTAGTAAAACACTTTATGTTGTCCATAATAATAAAATTAAAGTTCCTGCATTAAGTTCATTCGTTTTAAAAACAGCGAAACCGATTAAATAAAAGCAAGTCATGTGGAAGTATATACTGAATTGAGTACATGTAATAAGGATTGTACATGCAAAAAGCGAAGTGACGGTTATTTTCACTTCGCTTTTAAAATTAAATTAATATAATTTCACATACTGTAATTATATTACAATTTAATAAAGGAAATAGACAAGAAATTATTTCTATTGTAACAGTAGGAGGAGAAGATATCTTTGTATTAATTCCTACAAATCGTTTAAAAAATAGCAAAGATGAAAAAGTATATGGAATTAAAATAGAGAAAAGACACCATTTAAGGTGTCTTTTCTCTATTTTAAATACGATATGTTAGTAAATAACTTGTATGTAAAAGTAAGTTGCATTTTCACACTAACTTCAAAAGAAAAATATTAAATTCTTTTCTTAATCTATATGTAATAAATCTCATTAGAAAATTTTATTGCTATAACAAATAAAACTTTCTCAATATTATTGTGTTTAATAACTATATCCATCTGCTTTCCAATCCATTACAATAATTTCACATTGGAAATACACGAATATTCCCAATGTTCTAAATGGTTTATACCTTATAGGATTACTATGGGAAAGGATGTGAAATGTCTAATAAAAAAATATTTTTTATGATGAAATAAAAAATTTTAATGAAGAAAAAGTTATTTTATTATTCTCAAGCTTTATTGAAGTACATGTATTTATAATCACTTCGAGACAAGAGGAAGAATCTAAAAATTATTTTTGTAGATTAGAAAAGTGTATTTGAAAATTAAGTTAAAAGTTTATGGAGGGTTATATGAGCGAGAAAATTTATTATTGGTCTCCTATTAAACATTGGGAGAAGTTGCATAATGAAGTTTTGATAGGGGAAATGAGATTTACAGGTATTCTGTCTGAGTGGTTTCCTGAGTTTTATTTTTTGACTCAAAAAGGTGTGAAAATTAGTGAACTAGTAGAACGCTTTTCTTTAGGAAATGTAGAAGAGACACAAAAAACAATAGAGCTTATGATAAAAAATCGTGTGTTAGTAAGTAACATATTACACCCAAGAGAAGTATTTTCCACACAAGAAAAGATTTTTCCAAATCCATATAGCGACCAGATTCGCTTTTCTAAAGAATATTTAGATATGTATATGAGTGAACAATTGAATCGAACGCACGTTTCTGCGCGACCAGCCGAAATTCAACTTGAAACAACAAATGAGCTACCAACTATAATCAAGGAACGTAGGTCTTGTCGCCAATTCGATATGAAAAAACATATTAGTTTTTTAGAATTTTCCCAATTCATATCAACTCTAAAACAGGTTAGGAAAGAAAATATATACTATCATTACGCAAGTGCAGGCGGGCTCTACCCTATTGATATCTTTATTTATATAAAACCAAAACGTATAGAAGGTATGAAAGCTGGATTTTATTATTATAACCCATCAAAAAACTGTCTTGTGATTGTAAATCATATTGATCAAGTAATCAAAAGTGATCATGAGTTAATTAACCAAGATTTATTTACTCAGTCTGCCTTTTCAGTTTATTTGGTTTATAATGCGAACGCTTCCATCCCAAAATACGGTTCAGATGGATATTTATTTGCTTGTATTGAGTCTGGTATTATCACTGCTACCTTAAATATGGTGGCTGAGACTTTGAATTTAGGTGTTTGTTCAGTTGGTCATATGAAATTTGAAGAGATTGAGCAATTTTTATGTTTGGATAGCCATCAAGTATTTCTCCATGGGCTTGAAGTTGGCTTGAAAATTAACGAATAGATGAAATGAATATTAGGGGGATAAAGATAAAAATGCACATTAAAGATCGAAGTTCGATTCATGAAAATAAAGGGGTAGAGGCGTTTTGGAAGGAGCAGTTATCTTCCGAGGTTCTCGATTTTTCTGTATTTAATAGCGGTTACCAACTAAATAAAGAAAATCCTTGCGAGCACGTTCAAGTCATAATGAATGTAGAGTTTAGTAAAAGTATACAAAAAGTAAGTAAGTCTCAAGATTTATTATTATTTAGCTGGTTACAGGCCACGTTAAGGATTTGTTTGGCACACTATACAGATCAAGAAAAAATTACTATTGGTATTCCTGTAATTGAAAAAAATCTTGAACAAAGCGAGAATCTTAATAAATTGATTCCTTTAGGAAGTGAAATCCATCCTCATCACAGCTTTAAAGAAGTAGTAAATCAGATTGAACAAGCGACTTTATTCGGGTATGACAATCAGAGTTATCCACTTTCTGAATTATTAGCGAAACACCATTTAACTCCTTTTCAAATTGTTATTGGGATGGAAGGATTACATAATAAAAATTCGATAGAAGAATACGCAGAGAATAATTTAGCCATATGGATACGAAGAAAATGGAATGAAATACATAATGAATTTGAATTTCAAATTTCTTTCAAGTCTCATTCATTCTCTTCTTTGCAACAGTTTGCAAATTCATATCTTTATGTTTTAAAGCAAGTGTCAACAAATTCGAATTTGGCTGTGAAAGATATTTGTATCATTTCAGAAGAAGAGAAAGAGTTGCTAAAAGAATTGAATCAAGGTCAGGCGGACATAGAATTGTCTCAATCATTTCAAGATTTGTTTGAGAAGCAAGTATCAAAAACCCCAGATCAAATTGCTGTTGTTTGTAATGATCAATCTTTGACATATAAAGAATTGAATAAGAAAGCAAATCAATTGGCTTCTATTCTTCAAAGTAAAGATGTTTCGACAGAAAGTATTATTGGGGTTATGGTGGATCGGTCATTAGAAATGATCATTGGTATGGTGGGGATATTGAAAGCCGGAGCAGCATATTTACCAATCGATCCTAATTATCCAAATGAACGAATTGAATATATGTTACAAGATAGTCAAGCAAAATGTTTACTGAGCAAGCGAACAGAAGTAGAATTGCCACAATTTGCGGGTGAAGTGCTGTATCTTGATGAGGGGCATTTCTTCCAAGGTGAAGAAAGTAATTTAGTTCGAGAAAGTCATCCTAATGATTTGGCTTATGTTATTTACACATCAGGATCGACAGGAAATCCAAAAGGAGTAATGGTGGAACAGAAATCGCTTGTCCATTTTTTAAGTGTAATGAGAGAAAAAGTAAAAGATAATCATTCATTCTTGTTTCTTGCTAGTGTATCTTTTGATATTTCCCTGTTAGAAATATGTCTTCCTTTAACTCAAGGTTCGAAAGTAGTTATTGCTACAGAGGACCAGTTTGCAACAAAAGAATTGGCTCATTTGGTCAAAGAGCATAATGTGGATCTATGGGAGTCAACGCCATCGCGAATGGAAGTTATTTTGAGTGATCCAGAAGGGGCAAATTTTCTAAAAGATTTAAAATCTATTTTGTTAGCAGGAGAAGCATTTTCCATTGATTTGGTTGAAAAGATTCGATGTATTAGTGAAGCAACGATTTTAAATATTTATGGTCCTACAGAAACAACCATTTGTGCAACAGTAAAGGATTTAAGCACTGCCAAAGAAGTTACGATTGGAAATCCCAATCCGAATTATCATTCCTATATATTGAATAAGTATGGTCAATTAAAACCATTTGGAATTCCGGGTGAACTCTGCATTGCTGGCGTGGCGGTAGCACGAGGGTATCTTGGTAAACCTAAACTGACAGATGAAAAGTTTGTACAGAGTCCATTTATGGTAGGAGAAATGATGTATCATACGGGTGATCTTGTTCGTTGGTTGCCTAATGGGGAGCTTGAATATCTAGGTCGAATGGATCATCAAGTGAAAATTCGGGGGTATCGGATTGAATTAAGAGAAATCGAAAGTCAGTTAAGGGAGTATCCAGAAATAAACCAAGCTATTGTTGTTGATCAAGTATATGGAAATAGGAAATTATTAGCTGCTTACTATGTATCGGATAATAAGGTCCCTTTTGGTGAAATCAGAAAATATTTAAGTGATAAATTACCTGAGTTCATGATTCCTGAAAAAATGATTCAGGTGGAAGAGATTCCGTTGAATCCAAATGGGAAAGTAGATAGGAAAAGGTTATTGGATATAACACAAACTGATTATGTATCAATTCCATACGTTGCCCCGCGCAATGAAATTGAACAAAAATTGGTGCATGCATGGGAAAAAGTTATGGAGATTGAGGGAATTGGTATTCATGATAATTTTTTCGCACTAAAAGGAGAATCGATTAAAGCATTACAGGTAATAAATTTATTAAGAAAAGACTGTTTGAAAATAAGTACAACAGATTTTTTTAAGCACCCTACGATTGCTCAACTTAGTTCTTGTATAGAGGTAGAGCATAAAGAAGAAAGGTTTGAAAATAGACCAACTCATGTTAAAAATTTGTCTAAGCCATTTCCCTTAACAGAAGTTCAGACAGCGTATATGTTAGGAAGGAATTCACAGTTTGAATTAAGTGGTATTTCACCTCAAACATATTTTGAATATGAAACAGAATTGGATATCAATCGTCTTTCAAAAAGTCTTCAAAAGGTAATTCATCGTCATTCAATGTTGCGAGCTGTAATTTTACCAGAGGGAAAACAGCAAATATTAGAAAGTGTTCCTGATTACGAGATTGAAATAGTGAGCCTCATAGATTTAGATGATGGGAAACAAAATGCTCGCTTGCGAGAAGAACGTTCTCGAATGACTAACCATGTATTCCCTTTGGGGCAATGGCCTTTGTTTGAATTAAAAGCCTTTCTTGTAAAAGAAGACACGTATTTATTATGTTTTCGATACGATGCTTTATTAATGGATGGAGCTAGTATGAACATTGTTGGACAGGATTTGTTTCATTATTATTATAAACCAGAGCAAAGATTAGAACCTCTATCTTTTGATTTTCAAGATTACATGTTTATTTATAATGAAATGGAACAAAGCACAGAATATAAAACAGCAAAAGATTATTGGACAAGTAAGCTTCCTGATTTTCCATTTGCGCCTTCCTTGCTGTTAAAAAAGGACCCGATAGAGATTGCTATTCCTAAATTCCAATCACTTACTAAAATCCTAGACAATGAAAAATGGACAAAGCTACGAAAGTTAGCACAAGAGAAAGAAGTAACTCCTTCTGCTCTGCTTTGTACAATATATGGTGATGTGTTGGCATATTGGAGTAATCAACATCGATTGGCAATTAATTTGACTGTATTTAACCGTTATCCTGTTCATGAAGAAGTAGAGAAAATTGTGGGAGATTTCACTTCACTCATCTTGTTGGATATTGATGTAAAACCAGAGCAAGCTTTCTTTACTAGAGTAAAAGAAACGCAATCTACTTTATTAGATGGCCTTGAACATCGCCATTACGATGGAGTTAATTTCATTCGAGATTTTACTCGATATCATCAAATGACGCCAAAAGCAGTTATGCCAATTGTTTTCACCTCGATGCTAGCAGGTGCGGGTGCTTTTGCTTGGGAACAGCTTGGTTCACTTCGCCATATTCATGCTCGGACTCCACAAGTGTATTTGGATAATGTGGTAATTGAAAAAAATGGAGAGTTATTAATTAGCTGGAACTATGTTGAAGAATTGTTTGATGTTGATGTGATAGAAGCAATGTTCGCCCAATTTGTTGACTTATTGGAACAATTGGTGAAACAAAGCGACGTAACATCTTTGCAGATGAAAGAATCGGATCAAACTTTAACTGAGCAATACAATGAGACAACAGAAAAAATACCTTCAACTACTCTGTATCAATTATTTACAGACCAAGTAAAACGCACACCGGATGAAGTAGCAGTGGTTTTTGAACAAGATTGGTTAACATACTCGGAGCTTCATAAGCGTTCCAATCAAGTTGCGCACTTTTTAAAAGAACAAGGAATTGGTCTAGGTGACAAAGTTGGTCTTTTAGCACAAAGACGAGTTGAGACAATTGTTAATATGATAGGTATTCTAAAAGCGGGTGCCGCGTATGTACCGATTGATCCTGACCATCCTTTAGATCGTCAAACATATATTTTAGAAAATAGCACATGCAAACTTTTATTAGAAGCTAGTCTTTATGAAGAAAGGCATTTGTCATTATATACAACAGAAGATATGCCTGCCATTGCTGGTCCGGAAGATCTTGCCTATATTATCTACACTTCAGGAAGTACTGGAAAACCGAAAGGAGTAATTATTACTCATCAAGCGGTTTCAAATACAATTCAAGATATTAATCAAAAATATCAGGTAAATGAAGATGATCGTACTATTGGTATTTCTTCCATGTGTTTTGATCTATCTGTATACGATATTTTCGGAACTTTGAGCACAGGTGCAATGTTGGTAATGATTCGTGATCCAAGAGACATGCAAGAATTAATCCGTACTGTCGAACGTAGAGGAATTACAATTTGGAATACAGTGCCTGCAATCATGGATTTGGCATTGGAGCAAGTAGCTTCTCATTTTGAACATTCTTCCTTGCGTTTAGTTTTACATAGTGGAGATTGGATTCCACTTTCTTTACCAGAAAAAATAAAACGACATTTTCCAATTGCAGAAGTAATTTCACTAGGAGGAGCAACAGAAGCATCGATTTGGTCAATTTATTATCCGGTCAATCAGGTGGCATCACATTGGAATAGTATTCCATACGGGATGCCTTTGGCAAACCAAACGTATTATGTGTTGAACTATGAAAAGAAAATGTGCCCTGTTGGTGTAATTGGGGATTTATATATCGGGGGAGTGGGCCTTGCTAAAGGATATTTAAATGATGAACAGAAAACAAATGAAGCATTTGTATCACATCCTGATTTTGGTCTTATATACAAGACAGGAGACTGTGGAAAAATGCATCCTGAGGGATATATTGAATTTTTAGGCCGACAAGATTATCAAGTCAAAATTCAAGGATATCGAGTAGAGTTAGAAGAAATCGCCCATTGTCTTCTCACTTACAAACAAGTCGAACATGCAGTAGTGATTGATCAGACAGATGAGTATGGAATAAAATTTTTAGTCGCATATGTGGTAACTGAGCAAAATATTAGCACAACAGAACTACGAAAGCATTTGCGAGATCACTTGCCAGATTACATGATTCCTTCTTATTTTGTTTATTTGGAACAATTGCCCTTGACTCCAAACGGGAAATTAGATAGAAAAGCACTCCCTACTCCGGCGAAACAAAAAAGTGAAGTATTTATTGCTCCAAAAACTGAAATGGAAAAAATATTAACTAGTGTTTGGCAAGAAGTACTCAAAGTAGATCGGATTGGAGTAAATGATCATTTCTTTGCCTTAGGTGGAGATTCGATAAAAGCTATTCAAGTTTCCGTCAGACTGTATAGACAAGGATTTGAGCTAGAACCAAAAAATTTATTTTCATTTCCTATATTAGGAGACATGGTTCAATTTGTTAAAAAGCTAGAATATCTTCCAAATTCGCAAACAAGTGATGTAAACAAAATGAACGATAATAAAGTTACATCACTAAATGTTAAAGATAAACAGCTTAATCAACATACACTCATCAAAATACAAGAAAAAATGCCCGAAATAAAAATAGAACGTATTTACCCATTGGCACCTTTCCAGGAAGTTATTTATGAGCATGCTGCGACTGAACCTGATACAAATGCATATTTCGAACAAACAATTTGGGCACTTGAGGGGGAGCTGGATATTAATCTCTTTATTCAGTGTTTCCAACAATTAGTTGCTCGTCATGATTCTCTAAGAACCATAATTGTGCAAGATGAACAAGCACAACCTTGGCAAGCTGTTCTACAAGATGTTCAAATGATTTCAGAGATAAAAAACTTGATTGAGATGACGAAACAAGAACAGCAAGAATTCCTAGACCAGTGGATGAATGAAAATTTAAGTCAAGGATTCAAAAATGATGAACTCATGACCCGTCTCTGTATATTCCAACTAGGTAATAACGAGCATAAGGTGGTTTGGAGTTCCCATCATCTATTATGTGATGGTTGGAGCGTCAGCATTTTGATAGACGAATTATTCCAGCTCTATGAAACAATAAATGCGGGAACTACGGCAGAGTTACCTATGGTGAAACCTTTTGAGACATTCATAGATTGGACTGTAACACGTGATCATGAAAAAGCACGTCATTTTTGGCGGGATTATTTATCAGGATACAATCGGAAAATTAGCATTCCTAAAAAGAAAGTACCAACTCAAAGTGAAGGGTTAAATTTCACATTTAAGGATTTAACATTAGATAAGGATTTGACTAATCAGTTACAGACATTTGTAACTAAAAACAATATAACTATGAATTCGGCATTACTGGCTGTATGGGGAATATTGCTTGGCAAATACAACGGAGTGAGAGAAGTAGTATTACCTAATCTAGTATCAGTCAGACCTCCCGAAGTAGAAGGGATTGAAAATATGTTCGGTCTGTTCACAAATGTTTTGCCTATCCGACTAGCATGGACAGAAACGCAATCTTTTGTGGACTTCCTGCAAAAAGTACAACTAGAAACATTGAAATGTAATGAGTATGCATACTATTCATTTGTTGATATACAAAAACAAAGTGAATTAAAAAATCAGTTGACTGACCATCTTTGGGTTTTTGAAAACTATCCGACTAACCCAGCTATCTTTTCTTCAAATGAAAACAGAAATTTTGCCATCACAGATTATGAAGTTGTTGATGAGCCGCATGTAAAGTTTGGAATTATGTGCTTCCCTGAAGAGAAACTTACAATAAAGTTTGGATATGATCAAACCGTATATGAAGCGGAAAAAATACAGGAAATATTGAATCACATCCATCAGTTAATCAACACAATTCTTCAAAATCCAATACAGGCAATCGGTGATTACAAATTATAAAAAATAAAAAGGCGAGCAAGAACTCGCCTTTTTAAATAGAATAGGAGTAAACCAAATGACAAAAAACTTGCAGTTATCAGCCGAAGAGATGCGTCAGTTAGGATATCAAGCTGTGGACTTGATTGTTGATCATATGAATCATTTAAAAAGTAAACCAGTTTCGGAAACAATTGATAGTAATATTTTTAGAGACAAGCTAATTGAAACAATTCCAGAAAACGGATCCAACCCAAAAGAGTTACTTCATTTTCTTAATAACAATGTGTTTAATCAAATTACTCATGTGGACCATCCTCATTTTATGGCTTTTGTGCCAGGTCCGAATAATTATGTTGGTGTAGTAGCAGATTTTTTAGCAAGTGGGTTTAATGTATTCCCTACAGCTTGGATAGTAGGTGCAGGTGCGGAACAAATTGAATTAACGACAATCAACTGGTTAAAATCAATGCTAGGATTCCCTGATTCAGCTGAAGGGCTATTTGTCAGTGGCGGTTCCATGGCTAATTTGACTGCACTTACTGTAGCGAGACAGGTCAAGTTGAATAATGACATAGAAAATGCGGTTGTGTATTTTTCTAACCAAACTCATTTTTCTGTAGATCGAGCACTTAAAGTATTAGGTTTTAAAAATTCTCAAATTTGCCGAATTGAAACAGATGAAGATTTAAAAATTTCAGTTAGTACTTTAAGAAAGCAAATAAAAGAAGATCGATTAAAAGGAAAAAAACCATTTTGTGTTATTGCTAATGCAGGGACAACGAATTGCGGAGCAGTTGATGCTCTTAATGAATTGGCTGATCTCTGTAGTGATGAAGATGTATGGCTGCATGCGGATGGGGCTTATGGGGCTGCAGCAATTCTTAGCGAAAAAGGAAGGGAGTTGTTAAGTGGAATTCATCGTGCCGATTCTTTGACGTTAGACCCGCACAAATGGCTTTTTCAGCCTTATGATGTCGGTTGTGTACTCATTCGAAATAGCCAATATTTAAGTGAAACATTCCGTATGATCCCAGAGTATATTAAGGATACAGAAACTAATATAGAAGAAAAAGTGAATTTTGGGGAGCGTGGAATTGAACTTTCTCGTAGATTTAGGGCATTAAAGGTATGGCTTTCTTTTAAAGTATTTGGAGTCACAGCTTTTCGCGAGGCAATTGATCATGGCATTATGTTGGCTGAACAAGTTGAAGAGTTTTTAAGGAAAGAAAAAGATTGGGAAGTGGTAACACCTGCACAGTTAGGAATTGTTACTTTTCGTTATATTCCATGTGAGCTAACATCTACAGATACAATTCATGAAATAAACAAAAAACTGGTGGAAGAAATTAATCAAAGAGGATTTGCTATGCTAAGTACGACTAAATTAAAAGGAAAAGTAGTAATTCGACTTTGCTCTATCAACCCAAGGACAACAAAAGAAGAAATAATTCAAATCATGATGAACATAAAAGCATTGGCAGAGGAAATAAACACATCGCCTAAACATCTTATATCCGTTTCTCAACCTTGATATATTAGGTGAATTTTACACATTAATAGCCGATTCTAAATGAGAATCGGCTATTATACTATTTACGAGTGTTTTTCTTGTATAGGGATTAAGCCTCAACCTTAGAGACTCTTTTGAAACCGGTCTTTACTGCTTGTACCATTTCGTTTACAGCGTAAATAGATACATCGGCATTTTGATTTAACCCTTCAAACCAGTGATAGGCATTTGGATATAAATGAAACTCGACATCAACACCAGCTTGCGCTAGTTTGCTTACATAGGTTAATGTTTCACTGCGGAATGGATCTAATTGGCCAACAAATGTGTAAGTATATGGTAAGTCACTATAATCCTCCGCTCGGGAAGGCGCTGCATAGGCAGGGATTTTATCCGTTCCATACATTTCTCCTAAATACATTTTCCACCCAGCTTCATTTGCTTTTTGGTTCCAAACAAATCCCTCTTTAATTTCATTCGCTGAAGGTGTATTATTTCGGTCATCAATCATTGGATATAGTGGCATTTGTAAACAAATTGAAGGATATTTTCGATCTCGCGCTAATAATGATAATGCTGCTGTTAGTCCACCGCCAGCACTTACTCCTGCAACCCCAATTCGATTCGAATCAATGTTTAATGACTTTGCATTATCAGCGATCCATTTTAAAGCTGAATAACAATCCTCAATTGGTGCTGGGTAAGGGTGTTCAGGTGCTAAGCGGTAGTCTACAGATACGACCACACAGCCAGCTTCTTTTGCAAATCTCATACAAGTATCATCGTTATCATCTATAGAACCTAAGATATAACCACCACCATGTATCCATAATAAGACAGGTAAAAATTCATTATTTGATTTTGGACGATAAATTCTTAATGGTAACGGATTATCATCAGGTCCAATAATGATTTCATCAGTTAACGAAAGGGATTCATCAACAACGGTAGGTGGTCTCATTTGAGCTATTCCTTCTCTGATTGATTGCAAGTTTTCCGGGCGTAAATCGAGATCTGGAAACATCTCTAACCCTTGTAATAACTCTGGATTTACTCTTGTTTTCATTTTAGCACCTCTATTTGTAATTGTTTTCGAATAAATGAAGTGTATTCTAAGTAGTTTAATTGTGAAAAAACATCACAATTAAATTGTAAATTGAATATGTCTTAGCAGTCAACAGAATATTCGGAAATTAGAACCTTTCTCAAGAAGGAGTTTCATGCAACCAGTAATACAAGTGATTAATTTAGGAGTAAAGTGTTTTCATGTCGTTGTAGTTATTTACAAGTAGTTTTCTAATTGAACCAAGAGGTGATCCGTTTTATTTTAATGGCATATTGCAACGGATACATGTTCGAATTCATATTCGGAAAGGATTAATACATTTGCATTCCTTAATATATAATTTAAGAAAATACTCATGGGCAGGCATTAATATAGGAGAACAGTACAAATTAAAATAACTGTTTAAAAAAATTCCTTTTATTTGGTTAGAAAAGGAGTAAATTCTTTTTTCCTTATATAGACTCATGAAGAAGTATGAAAATCAGAATTTATAATTCAAAAGCCAGCTTGAAGTAATTGCAATAATTACTTTGGATAGTAATCTTAAAAAAATAAAAAAAGAGAAGAACTCACCAATGTTCTTCTCTTTTTTATATGTAATTAGGGTTTCCATAATTGTAGATATGGATGGTGTAAATGAATGGATGAATAACTTACTCTTAAAATTATAACAGAACAAATAAAGCATTTTATATGTAATATTGCATAAACAAGCTAAACAACAATAATATCTGGTGAATAAGTAGCGCTTTTCCATATGGCGAGTTTATTTCATAGTTTCTTCCTAAATTCTATATCATTTTCCAATCATGCAAGGTTAAGGGAGGTGACAATAGAAAGATTTAAAAATGAGCTCAGTATAAAATAAAACATTATAAGTATAAAATCCTGTACTTAGTAATCTCTTGTTTTAAAGCATGACATTGGGAAAGTGTGGGGAGTTCAATCGATTCTGAATAAAATTGATAGTATCAGTTGCAATTTTTTTACGTTTAAGAACAATCCCAGCATGCCCACATGTATAAATATATCGAGTAGGTTTTTCCCAAGATGCCCACAAGTAGTCCGTATCCTCACGGTGCACATATAGATCGTGCTTGCCTGAAATTAATAAAATATTTTCTTTTTTCACTTTTGGTAATGCTTGACTCGGTTCAGTGATTTTCCAATAATCTATTAAATCATTATACGTTACACCATGATGTTCCAAATCTTTTCTAATGAATTTACCTGGATTTGTCTTCCAAATTGAATATGAAAGTCGATTCGCGTAGAAAATGGATGCCAATACATCAATGTCTGATTCAACAAGAGCTGTTAGGTTTGTAATAACCCCACCTAAACTGATTCCTATTAAAATCAAGGGACCATTTTTATTTGCTTTAATCCATTTAATCAAAGTTCGTAAATCAGCTACCGCTTGTCTAGTGGCTTGTACAGTTCGTTCAATATTAGCACTTACCATGTACTCTCCACTGAATAGGGATTGGTTGGGTTTTCTTTCAAAATGATAGGGTAGAGTAAAATAATACATATTCCACTTCAAGTTAGTCATATGGTCGTGAAATATTTTTTTTACACGTTCGTTAGAATCCATTCTCCAACCGTGAACGAAGATGACATGAGGTGCATCTTCGTTTTCATGTAAAAATAATTCCCCAGTTACAGAATCGTTGCGTGAATCACCAGATTGAACCGAGCTTTTATATTTGAACTGTCCAACCATGTATTCCTTTTCTTGCTTTGCATGCTTAATGTTAAAATGAATATTAGATGGTTGTACTTTATAAAAAAATTCTATATCCTTTATATCTAGTGCGGTGTTAGAAAGAGAAGTATATTGAAACTCTCCACTTCTTTTTTTGTGCAAATCATACAAGGCGTATCGATCAATGAGTTTTGAAAAAATCAAATTAACTTCCTCCAAAATACATATTGTTTAAAACATGGACAAAATTTATGTTTTATTTATACTGTAAATTAAATTTAAAATATTTTTTTCGTCTAATAGTACGTGCTTGAATTATAAAGCCAGGTGATAAATTTGTATATTATAAAACTAACAATAAAATAAAACCATAAATAATTTATACTACAATTTAAAAGACAAGTTAATATTCTCATTTATATGAGAGAACATTAACTTGCTTATTTTCGTATCAAAAGATACACCGTTTGAAGTAATGTAATTTAAATGATGAACAATGTATCAATTAATATATTTTATTCAGTGATAGTTACTATAGTTTTCGAAGTCGGTAGTCAATGAACCTTACAATATGCATCTTTTGGGTATATAAATAACAATATTCATTAAAGAAAAAGTTTTAATCCTTCATGAGAATCTTTAAATCCTAATTTCTTATAAAATTGCAACGCTTCCTGTCGTTCTTTATCTGTTGTTAACTGTACTAAATGACATCCCCGCAATGTAGCACGTTGAATAGCCCATTTAATAAGTTTAGTTCCTATACCTTTACCACGTTTTGATGAGACTGTCCGTACCCCCTCAATAGTAGCTCTCCAACCCCCTTGACGTGCAATGTAAGGCGTAAATGTAATTTGTTGAAGACCAACAATCTCCGTCCCATCACACGCTACAATCAACTCATTATTTGGATCACAATCAATAGCATGAAATGCTCTTATATAACTATCAGGGAGTGGTGTTTCATAGCGCTCTCTTTTATTGCCTAAAACATCATCAGCAAGCATTTTTACAATATCATCTAAATCATCTGCCGTAGCAATCCTAAATGTTATAGTTTCTGTCACTATTAAAAAACCTCCTTAATGTATGCACTTGTTACTTTTATTTTACTTGTTTAAATACAATAGGTTAAATTATAAAATATTATGAGTCTCTATAACTTTTTCTTATAGATAACATAAAAGCCTAACTTATAAAATGATATATTAGGCTTTTTAACACAATATTATTATTAAAAAATCCGACCAACTTCAATAAAACGCCATATTCATTAATGGATTTTTATATTTAACAAACCACATATAACCATTCAAATAGGGTGCTTTTAATTAGTTCTATAGAAATTATATAATAAGCATAGATTTGTAAGCTCTCATTCAATGAATCTTAATATATATGGACTAGCTCCTTACCAATATTCTTCACCAAAGTCATTGAATAACTACACATAAACTCCTTATATCTCTAGATAAACTACCGATTAGCTCCATATAGACTCTAGATAACCTATATAGAATATAAGTTATCAAGGAGGTAAGAAAAAAATGAACTTTATGAAAAGAGCAATTCTCAGTATGAAAAAAAGAGTAGGAACATCATTAATTTTGATGGCAGTCTTCCTAATTGTTACAAATTTAGTGTTGGCAGGATTTACAATCCAAAATGCATCAAAAAAAGCTGCGGATGCAGCAAGAAAAAAACTAGGTGCAGATGTTACTTTAAGTCTTGATTTTGACAAATTAGGTCAACAGGCTCAGGAAACTGGAGAGATGCCTAATCCACCGAAGCTCAACACGAAAGAAGCAGATCAGTTAGCGAAGTCAAAGTATGTAAAAGACTATAATTACATAAGCAATACATTCGGAATCTCGGATGGACTTAAACTAGTAGGAGCTTCAGAAGGAGAAGGAGAAGGAAAGGGTAAAGCGGGAATGGCGGCTGTACGAGGCGGTTCAAGCTCCGGTACAGAAATAGATATGAATGCTTCCTTTATGATTGAGGGAGTTCGCAAGACTGCATTACAAGAAAGCTTTAAGAACGGAAAAAGTAAAATCATTGATGGGAAACCAATTACAGAACAGATGAAAGATCAGAATGTAGCTTTAATGGAAAAACGATTAGCGGAATTAAACAATTTGAAAGTAGGAGACAAAGTTAAAGTGCAATCAGGGGATAAGAAGGAAACCCTCGAGGTTGAAATTATCGGTATTTACGAAACGAATGAGCAAGCAATGGGTCAACAGGCCCCTCCTATAATGGATCCAGCTAATAAACTATATATGCCGCATTCAACTATGAAAAAATTTGAAGTAGATCAAGGTATAAGTAGCATTCAAGTCGTGTATTTCTTGAAAGACCCACAAAACATTGAAGCATTTAAAAAAGAAGCAAAAAAATCTAAGATTAATTTTAATTATTATAAATTAGATGCACATGATTCATTGTACAAACAAATGATTGGGCCTATCGAAAATATCTCATCTACTTCTCAAATGATTATTTATATTGTATCAATTGCAGGTGCGATTATATTAGGATTAATCATTATGTTATCGATTAAAGGACGTCGTAAAGAAATGGGGATTCTATTGTCCATTGGAGAAAAAAAGTGGAAGCTGATGGCGCAGTTCGTAGTAGAAGTAGTATGTATCGCTATTTTAGCTTTTGGATTATCCATAACAACAGGAGCTAAAGTTTCTCAATATATAGGGGATAATTTACTTTCAAGTGAAGTTGCTACAGCAAGCGAAGAAACAAACAACCCGCAAAATGGGACTGTAATGATGTCTGGACCTGGTGGAACTGTACAAAATCAAAAAGAGGATCCGATTGATAAAATTGATGTAAGTGTAACAGGAGAAGATGTAGGCAAAATGGGAGGGATAGGACTAGCTATTGCTATATTAGCAACGCTTCTTCCAGCATTATCAATTCTACGTTTAAATCCAAAACAAATTCTTTTAAAAGATGAATAAGGAGGATCGATATGGAAACGATTTTACAATTTAAAAATTTGGATTATTATTATGAAAGTAATGGGAAAAATGTAGCGATACTAGATAATGTTAATTTTTCTTTTCAAAAAGGGCATTTCTACACAATTTTAGGACCATCTGGATCTGGTAAAACCACAACTCTGAGCTTAGGTTGCGGACTGGATGTCCCTAAAAATGGTTATGTCCTGTATAATGGAAAAGATATTCGAAAAATTGGTTTGGATCGATACCGCAATCAACATGTATCTGTAATTTTCCAATCTTATAATTTGATTACCTATATGACTGCTCTTCAAAATGTCCTAACAGCAATGGAAATTACAGGTGTTAAAGTGCAAAATAAAACTGCAAGGGCATTAGAATTATTAGAAAAGGTAGGACTCACAGAAGTAGAAGCGAAACGTAACGTTCTGCAACTAAGTGGCGGGCAACAACAGCGTGTAGCAATTGCTCGAGCATTATCTTGTAATGTTGATTTACTGATTGCGGATGAGCCAACAGGAAACCTCGACGAAGAAACGGCAATGGATATAATAGAACTGTTTCAAGAACTTGCACATAAAGAAAATAAATGTATTATTGTTGTGACGCACTCACAGGAAGTTGCTAAAAAATCTGATCGTGCAGTTTATTTAAGTAAGAAGAAGTTAGTAGTAAATGAAATTTAAAATAAACACTCTAGGTTTTTAATTCACATAATATTAAAAAATATTTCTTCAAATATTAATAATTGATATACAATAAAACCAAGCCATAATCAAAATGGTCTCCCTGTATTGAATGTTAAGATAGTTTGTTGTTCCTTTTTTAACAATATTAAAAAAAGAACTTGTAGAATATTCTACAGGTTCTTTTTGTTATGACCGGTTAACTATATCAATGAGGAATTATATATGAAAAACAGGACATTACCTAGATATATGATCTAAATACCGTCCTGTTTAATTGTTTATCTGTATAGTTATTGAAGAATTAAACCTACAATCATAATGAAACTAAATACTATCATCCAACCAAACGCACAATAGCCGAAAATTCTAATCCATTTAGGTAATTGATTCATGTTAACTTTATTTGTGGGAATTCCTTGCATAGAAAACATCATTTTTTGATCTCTATCCCTATTATTTTGTTGTTCATACATAATATCATCACCCTTCAAGAACAATTGTGTTTATAGTATATCAGTCTGGAGATAATTAAGCACAGAATATTCGACAACTATAGTGAATAAACGTGTATTCCAGTGCTGCATACTAAATTTCAAAAAACTAAAATTGGATTACTCAAAAGCTATATATAAAGTATTTGCTCATTTAAAACATAATCACCCTTTTAACAAGAGATACTTATTATTTGGTATTGAATAATTTAAATACATTTAATGATACTTCTTAGCGTTTATATACGTAAATGTCTTTCAAACGATATGTACCGTAAAGTAGGAGCAGCTTACATTCATGACTATTATTATTTATTCGTTACTTTTAAAACATCTAACACTATTTTCGTTGCATCTGCAATAAGCTTATCATCGTACTTCGCATCCTCTTTCGCATGATTAGAAAGTATCGCAAGAATAATTGGCTTCTTATTTGGTGGCCAAATGATTGCGATATCATTCCTTGTTCCATAAGATCCAGAGCCAGTCTTATCGGCTACTTCCCATTCTCCTGGAACTCCAGCACGAATTAAGTTGTCCCCCGTAGTATTTCTTTTCATCAAATCTATTAAAAAGTTTCGTTTCTCAATTGAAAGTATATCGCCTAGCGCGTAGTCTTGAAGACTAGTAGCTAATGCCTTTGGGGTACTAGTGTCACGAGTGTCTCCTGGCTGCACTTCGTTTAATTCTGGTTCAAAACGTTCAGGATTTGTGACAGTATCTCCTATTTCTCTCAATGATTTTTTGAATTCACTTGGCCCACCTAATTGCTTAAGAATAAGATTTTGTGCAGTATTATCGCTATATCGAATGGAAGCATCCGCAAGTTCTTTCAAAGTCATACCTGTATCTACATATTTTTCAGTAATTGGATTGTAATTCACAAGATCTTTGCTAGTATACTTAATTCTTTGTTCTAAATCTTCTATTGATTTCTTTTGTAACAGTGCTCCAACAGCAAGTGCTTTGTGGGTAGATGCGTATGCAAAACGTTCATCTGAACGATAAGTAACAGTTTGATTCGTACTTGTGTCCAATGCATAAATACCAAGTTTAGCATCATATTCTTTTTCAAGTTTAACAAAAGAGTGATTACTTGTATTTTCTTGTTTTGTTTGTTTCGGAGGTTCGGATTGAATATTACTATTGGAACAGCCTATAAGCGTTACACATGAAAGTAATACTACAGGTAGCATCTTTTTATAATGCGAAATGTGAAAAAACTTCTTTGGAACGATCATACATTTTCAACCTCTTTCAAGAATTTATGGATTTTGTATTGGTATTTTACATACCAATACAATTAACAAATGTACAGGATAGGACTCATCTTGTATTTCTTGCATTACAAAAGGAGAGAACTACCAAGAACACCTTTTTATACGTAATAGACAATCTAAGTAACACATTTGTTCCATTTATGAGTACGGTTTTTAATATATCCATTAATTTTATTTATAAAAATCACAAAAACAACAAGCTCCATCACAATATCATCGGAAATATTATCTAAAGACGATGATTTTTCAAATGGCTTTTATCCTAGACGAATTAATGTCATGTTGTGGCTACGCAGATACATTGCTGACCATCTGCACGTTTGGAAGCCTGAAGACCACTTTATCTTTAGTAAACAATAAGATTTACAAAGTGAGAAACAATGAGAGGATTCCTTTTTTTCAACTAAAGGAGAGCTTTAGTTTATGGGACCTTCCTTAGTCTTTCTTTTTAGGGAATACCACATCACCATCAAGCTAAGGAAAGCTGTCTTTAAACCAGAAACTTATTCTATCCAAGGAAATATATTGCATTATATAATAAATACTATACCATTCTTACAAATAACGGGAGAGACTCTATGAGAAACGTAATAATTTATTTCGGAATCTTTTTTATGATTGTATTAAGCGGTTGTATCCGATTTGGAAAAGACACCACAAATACGATTTATCTCATTCCTGAAGCGTACGAAGGAGATTTAGTGGTACTATACAATGTACCTGGAGCGGAATTGTTGCCAGAAGAAGATGGTTTTCGTGTAGTTACATTCACCGCAGACGGAACCGCAGTAACATCTACAGCCGATATGAAATATGGTACGGTCAACGATACCTATTACACGGTAAACAAGGAAGGGAAGCGCACAAAACTTGACGAGAACTGCATACGCGCTGGTTCAAATGGAAGCACTACTGAAAACGTTGGTGAAGAAAATGAGCACACTTTCCCATATGCAAAATTTGAAGTTACACAAAGTTCATGCTCACAAAGCTTTTCATCAAATGGAAGAGAAGTACCAGAAAATCAAGAACATCCTGTAGAAAATAAGCTGCGGGACTTACTGGCACGTGTAAAAGAGCAGTATATGAAAGTGAAAAGCTAGATTTTTAAATTTTAAAAAGGGTGAATTGATGAATGATGTTAGGGATAGGATTGATTGTGTTAGGCATTTTAATTGTTAGCATTGTATCTTACCGAGAAATAAAAAAAGCAGGGGGCGTAACCTGGATCGAAATTGTATTCTATCCCTTTGGATTATTAATAGGTGCGCTACTAGACCACTTTGATCTACCAGAGTTTTTAATCCTGTTAGGTTTACTATGTATTGTATTTGGTAGCTGTATGGTCATGGGCGTCAATATTTTATAAAATTGAGAGTTAAGCATCTGAATCAGATGCTTTTTTATTTTATTCTGTAATTCTTATTTTTAATGTCTTGTATGGTGAAGACTAAGGCACATAGGGATAGCAATGCAAGTATAAAGCTTAACCAGTTAAATGTACTGTCCATAATAAGTATTGAGATGAAGATGCCATAAAAATAAATTAACATCGCAATAAAAAGATATGCATCACGTTTTAAAGACTTTAAAGTTCCTATTCGTTTCACCTCTACTTTCTGATGTTATGTTACAAAAAAGAACCCGCACATCTGCAGATTTTCCAGATTATGATTTTTAAATATGTAACTCAGTTCTAACGATATAATATGTTGAGTTACTAAAAAAATCAAATATAAAATTGTAAAAAACTTTTATAAATCTTAATGCGTTAGAAATATAGGGCGAATCTTTACGAACTGTTTCCTATGAATACGATTCTATTAATCAATTAAAGAAAGAAACATTAGCAGATGGAACGATCAATGCGTATGGATATGATGGATTCGGAAACCGTACGTGTGATATCGTTGTAATTCTTCTGCAAATGGTAGTAGTTCATATTGAATCGAGGGATTCATAAGAAAACGTCATCCTTTCTAATTTATCTTGCTTAGAAAGGATGAAGCTTTTGAGGGTATTAAAACCTCTTGAGTTGATGGAAATGTATGGTGACCCCCGTTTATGAAAAATAAAATTCTTTAAAAATGGAGAGCCGCGACCATAAACCTGCATTATTAATGTAGAATTGTGATGTCGGCTCTTTATTCACTAAAATGGCAAGTTAGTGAATAAATTGTTCATATGTATTTAAAGCTTATTTTCGGGAGGAGCTTAAACAATGAGAGCACCATATCAAGTATTGATTTTTCCTTATATAAAAACTGATGATTCCATTCGATATGCCATTTTTAACCGAAGTGATTATGGTTATTGGCAAGGAATAGCTGGTGGTGGAGAAGATGGTGAGACTCCTATCGAATCAGCAAAACGGGAAGCGTTTGAAGAGGCTGGTATTATAAGAGAATGCCCATATATAACATTAGATTCTGTGTCGTCATTACCAGTAGAGGATGTAGTTGGAGGATTCCTTTGGGGAGAAGAAGTTTATGTAATAAAAGAATTTTCTTTTGGAGTTAAAGTTCCTACAAAAAATATTTCATTATCTAAGGAACACTTCAATTATAAATGGTTATGCTTTGAGGAAGCAGTAACCCTTTTGAAATGGGATAGCAACAAAACAGCATTGTGGGAATTAAACAAAAGGCTATTAAAACAATTAAAGTGCTAGCTAACAAAGACGTTAGTGGAACAAGAATTGAGCAATTTAAAAAAGCTTTGCCACACTTCAAATGCAGCAAGGCTTTTATTTTTCTTAGTGTGGTTTTTTTCTGATTTGCGGTCTGTACCTCAACATCAATGGTAATAACTATAGGTTTTCTAAAACCAACTAGTGATCAAATCCATTTAAGGATTTTATATATATAATTGTTATGCTAACTCCAAAATCAAATTATAAAATGAACTATCCTAAACTTGAATCAATTTCATAATCTATTTCCACTATAATGATTTCATCATAAGTTTATACTTACTACAAAAACAAATAAACTCGTCCTACTAAGAGGGGAGTTTATTTGTTTTTTGTTTAGATAATGGAATGCTCATACAAAATTGCACACTATGTTCCATATTTTTTATAGAATACTTTATATCTAGCGTTTCAAGAATTTGTTTCACAATATACAGTCCTAAACCGCTTCCTCCAGTATTTCGATTCCTTGATTTTTCAATTCGATAAAACGGTTTGAAAATTTGTTGTATATCTTCTTCTTTAATATTGACACCTGTATTCATAATTTGCATTTTAATTTGACCTTGTTTAGAATCCTTACTTAACTGTATATAAACTTTTTCATTATGTGGTGAATACATAACCGCATTATGGATAATATTTTTACATGCTTTTTCTAAAAGAACATAATCTGTATAAACGGAAAGATCAGAATCAATTTCTTTTATTATTTGGATGTTTTTTTGTGAAGCGAAAAATTCGAGATCTTTTGTAATTGTATTTATTAACTTTGAAAGATTAACTTTTTCTACTTTTAGTTTAAAGGTATGTTGTTCTAATTTCGATACGCTTAAAATTTCACGAACTAATTGTTCCATACTTTCAATAATTTGACGATTCTTCTTTAAATATTGATCGCGATTTTGATAAGGGCCAATATTGTATATCATTCCTTCTAAGTATCCTTTCATTACAGTAAGAGGGGACTTTAATTCATGTGCTACAATCGCAAAAAACTCTCTGCGTTTTGTTTCTATTTCTCTTTCTTTTTCAATATCATTTTTTAATTGTTCATTTGCTTTTTTTAAATCAAACATAGCTTGTTGCAAGTTAATAGACATGTCATTCAAACTATTAGATAATTCTCCTAACTCATCTGTAGAGCGAACCTCAATTTTTTCGGAGAAATCTAAATTTGCCATCTTTTGTGCACCTTCATTAATATAAATAAGTGGCTTTGTAATAAACCTGGAATAAAAATAAGCACTCCCTATACCAATAACGAGCACAATGATACTAATATAGGGGAGAAAGCGTACTAAAACCTGTGAAGCTTCATCAATCGGTTGAAATGTAGCAAACACTACAAGCGTTAAACTACCATCTTGAAATTGAATTGGTTTCGTAACGTTATATGAATTGCTAAGGGTACTTGCATTCTCGAATCGTGTTGCTTTAGTAACTACTGTTTTTTGCGTACCACTTTGAATAAAAGAAAATGAAGGAGAGTAAATAATTATTCCTTCTTTATTTTGAAGATAAAGCATCGCATTATTTTTTTTGGCGTATTCATCAAAAAGTGGTATCGCATCTTGAAACGTAAGATTTTTAGATTTATCAATGATTTCGTTTATCCCTGTTTGAAGTTGATCTGTTTTATATTGCTCATAAAACGTCGGAAGAAAGAAGTATAAAGTTAAATAAATCAATATTGCAAAGGATAATAAAATGAGAGATGTAGTCATAAAGAGTTTATAAGTAATTTGCTTCATTTTCATGAGTTTCACAATACTATTCATCAATTTTATATCCAATACCCTTTATTGTTTTAATATAAGGGATAGCTAATTTTTTGCGTAGGTTTTTAATATGTGTATCGATTATTCGTGTTTCTCCAAAATAATCGTAACCCCAAACCTTTTCAACGATATTTTCTCTTGTGAGTACTTTTCTCTCATTTTGAAATAGTAGTTGTAGAATTTCAAACTCTTTTGTCGTTAATATAATTTCAACGTCATTTACATATACTCTATATGCATCCACATCAATACGCACTTCTTTAAATATCAAATGATTATTTACATTTTTATCATAACTTCTTCTAAGTACAGCTTCGACTCGTCTAATCAAAACATGAAATGAAAAGGGCTTTGTTATATAATCATCGATCCCAAGGTCGAATCCTTTCATTTGATCTTCCTCTTCTTCCAACGCAGTTAGCATAATAATTGGTACGTTTGACTGACTTCGAATCATTTTAGAAACTTCAAACCCATTAAGATTGGGCATCATGACATCTAGAAGAATTAAATCAAATGATTGCTTATTAAATTGTGTCATACCCTCTAGTCCATCTGAAGCGACTACCACTGTATAATGCTGTGTCATTAAAAATTGTTTAATTAATTCCTGAATTTCTTGATCGTCCTCTACCACGAGAATATGATAGTTTTTCATAATATCACCTCTGGTAGTCATTATAGCCGTACTATCTGGAGTTTATGTGGAGATACAATAGGAACTTCATAGGACGTTTAACGTATTAGCTTCATTTTCAAGAATGTGTATTCTCCAAAAAAATATTATTAGCCATATTCCGTTTTATGAAAAAATAATTGTATGCTTGTAAAAACTTATCGTATGAAAAGCTGAACGATTTATATTTCTAAAAAACTAATGTATAATATTGGGAACTACATGTGATTTCTTAAACTGTGTGAACATATACTTTCGCTACTTACTAGAAGGGGAAACGGAAATGAATTTCAATATAAAAAAAGCTAGCGAAATTATAGAGTGTACCTCACAAACTTTAGAGTTTTTTTGCTAATTTAGTAAGCGCTTAAGGTGTGAACTAAGGATTATTTAAATCATGCGAGAAAGGTTGTGAAATTATTTGATGGGTTATAAAGCGATGCTGTTTGATTTAGATGATACATTACTTGATAGGGATAAAGCAGTAGAGGCATTATTTTTAATTGTTTTAGAAAAGTGTTATGAAAATGTAGATGGTGCGGCTAAAAGCAACATGTTACAGAAATTCAAAGAATACGATAAAAGAGAATATGGCATAAGTAATAAAACGACAGTTTTAGAATCATTGTTTGATGAATTCACACCAAGGTATAGATTGCCACGCAATTACATCCAAGATTTTTGGAATAATAATTTCCCTAGATGTTTTTCAATAGACCAAAATACTATTCATTTCTTAAATCAAATAAAGAAGCACTTTAAAGTTGGAATTATAACAAATGGATCAACTCAGAGGCAAAAAGCTAAAATATTTAACACGAATTTAAATAGGTATTTTGAAACAATCATTATTTCTGAAGAAGTGGGATTTAGTAAACCTGATAAACGTATATTCGAACTAGCATTAAATGAGCTAAATTTACAACCGGAAAATACTTTATTTGTTGGGGATGACTTAGAAAAGGATATTGCTGGTCCTCAAAATGCAAATATAAAAGGTGTGTGGTTTAACCCTCAGAAAATCAAGAATACTACCAAAATACAACCATATGCCGAGATTAACACTTTGGATAGTTTGTTAAGTTATGTTACTCCACAATATTTTTATAACAAGTAAAAGCAATTATATATATATTCAAAAATACAAAAAAGAAACTATCATTAATTTCATTGACCGTATTAGTAATAAAAAATAGATATTTACAATAAAAAATAGAGGCGATTTTAATAGCTGCGGCTAATTTAATCTATGATTAATACGAAGTTTTGTAAAACAATTTTACTCATACTGTGTAAATTATAAAGGGGTGGGACTATGGAAATAAAGAAAGTAGTAATCGATGGAATCAATATTGCGGTCATTAGAAACGATAAGGTATTAATATCGGATGTTCAGTCTGCATTAGATACTATGGCAACAGTTCAATATGATGTAGATGCGAAACATATTATTATCCATAAATCTTTAATAAGTGAAGATTTCTTTGATCTAAAAACACGGCTTGCGGGCGATATCCTTCAAAAGTTTATAAACTACAAGGTAAAGATTGCTATCGTTGGGGATTTTTCTATGTACACTAGTAAAAGCTTAAAAGACTTCATTTATGAATGTAATAAAGGTAATAATATTTTTTATTTAGCAACTGAACAACAAGCAATTGAAAAATTGGGTACATTGAAATAATCTAGTCAACCTGCATAATCATATTCCACTAAAATAACCCTCTTTTTCACGTCGTTATTACTATATATTATCTACACGATATATAAGAACTAATGTTTGTGATAAACTAAAAGGTGGATAAAGGGGGAGTTTACTTGAACAACTTTAATGATATCATTCAAAATTTAAATGACATAGTATATAAACCTAATAACTTAATAATCACTAATCTAAAAGAAGAAAGACAAAACTCAGAGTATGCTGGGGCGTTATTTCACTTAAATAACAAAACGATACGTTTTAGAGTATCAAAAATTACTCCTAACAAAATTGGTCAATTTGTTTCTTTTTGGGAGAAAAATGAAAACATGCAAAATCAAGCGTTTTCTTATGACGCTGCTCCTGACTTATTAGTTATCACATGTATTAATGATCATAAACTAGGACAATTTATTTTCCCGAAAGAGATTCTTCTTGAAGAAAAAATATTAAAAACTCAAAGTCAAAAAGGAAAGATGGCTATGAGAGTTTATCCTATATGGGATAACCCTGTTAGTAATCAAGCTAAAAAGAGCCAAATGTGGCAACTTCAATATTTTATTGATTTAAGTAATATTAATAGTGTATCCATAGACAAACTATTACATTTATATTCGTAGCATCCCAGAGTAAATAAGAGGCATTTTAATGATGCCTCTTATTTTAATTTCTTATATTAGGTTATCTTGTGAATTAGAATTTTTGTACCGGTACAGTTAATCGAAATGTACATTGTTACAGTACCTCATCACATATACAATCAGCATATATTATTTTAACTTATAACTTATTAAGGAGTGCTGAATATGACAGATTTACAAGACCAACTCTTTACAAGATTAAACCTTGAAAAACGTACTGAAATAAAGTTTGAAGAATTAAGTACAATACTCTTTGCATTTGCTCACACAATACCGTTTGAGAATTTAGATGTTATAGCAGGTAATATAAATGCAATTTCTATGAAAAACTTACAAGAGAAAATTTTAACTAGTTCCCGCGGTGGGCTTTGTTATGAATTAAATACTCTTTTTTATTATTTTTTAAAAGATAGTGGTTATGATGTACAACTCGCACTAGGTACTGTATATAAAAATGATATAAATGCTTGGGCACTTGAGGACGGACATATAACAATTATTTTAAATAAAGATAACGTACAGTATTTAATTGATGTAGGTATAGCTTCGTTAGTACCTCTCGTTCCTGTACCTTTTACTGGTGAGTCTGTTTCTTCAAAAAACGGTTCGTACCGGGTGAGACGAAAAGATACGAGTAAAGGCAATTATGTTCTAGAAAGAATAGATGTTGATGGAGAATGGAAAATTTGTCATGCTTTTTATACTCATATTATTGACGAGACAGTAGTAAACGATGTTCAAAGAAGAGTGGTAGAAGATGAAAAGTCTATTTTCAATAAAGGACCAATTGCAGTAAAGTTGACGAACGCTGGCCATATCTCTTTAACGAATTCTAGTTTAACTGAAATGATGTATGGAGCAAAAACTAAGCGTGAAATTACAGAAGATCAATATAGAGAGCTTTTATATACTTTATTTGCTATTGAGTTGTGATTATACAAATAGCCTGTTCTTATTCGGAATCGGCTATTTGTATAATTTTTGGTTTAAAAGGTTTTCTTCTAATGTTTTTAATGTTTCTGCAGCCTCTTCATATGAATTAAAAACTGGTTCTTTTCCATCATCCTCTTGTAAAACCAGCTCTTCAAATAAAGATTTTTGTTCTTTTGAAACAGAATAATACTATTTAAAGTTTGATTTTCTAACTAGATATAATACACTAGAACAGTATAAAAAAGTATGTACAATGAATTTCGAATGTAAAGGAAGATTATTATGTCAGTTATCGATAAATTGAAACTTAATAAGTATACGAATATGGTTGTTATTAACGAACCAAGTGATTATGACATTTTCACAGGTAAAGAAACTGCATTTTCAAAAGAACACGATGCTATTTTTATTTTTGTTGAAACGCTTGATGAAATGGTGAAACAAACGAATTTTATTATTAGTAATGAAGCATTATTACTTGAAAAAGGTTATGTGTTTTTCGCATATCCGAAAAAAGGTAATGCTCGTTACAGTACGTTTATTCACCGTGATGAGATGTTTCCAGCATTAAGCGTTGGTGAAGATGGATATGTAGGAGAAAGCGAAATTAAATTTGCTCGAATGGTAAGTATGGATGACGTCTTTACTGTTGTAGGCTTAAAGCGTGAAAAGAAAAAAGCGACGAAAACGCCTGCTATGAGTCAATGTGTTGCCGATTATGCAGATCGAATTAAAGATGTTGAAGCTTTATTAGCTAATCATCCCAATGAACTTAAATTTTATCAAAGTTTAACTCCTGGATATCAAAAAGATTGGGCACGTAATTTATTTTCTGTGAAACAAGAAAAAACACGTGAAAAACGTTTTGAGAAAATGATTGAAATCCTTTCACAAGGCTATAAAACAATTGAATTATTCCGTAAGAAGAAAAAATAACGATTAGGAAAGTCACAATGATGAAACAATTAATTGCGATGAGTACATTGAAAAAAGGATTCCTTCTATTATACTTAAGAATGTTCTTATATTTATATAATTAGTAAAGAGAAAAGGTGTTTGAAATGAAATCGTATATTGTAGTTGGATCTGGAATTTTAGGAGCGTCTACTGCTTATCATCTGGCTAAGGCTGGTGCGAATGTTACTATCATGGATCGCCAACAATTAGGGCAAGCAACTGATGCAGCAGCAGGTATAGTATGTCCATGGCTTTCACAACGTCGTAATAAAGCGTGGTATAAAATCGTTAAAAGCGGTGCACGTTACTATTCTTCGTTAATTCAACAATTAGAAGAAGACGGTGAAACGGATACAGGTTACAACCGTGTAGGTGCAATTAGTTTACATACTGACGAGAAAAAACTAGATCAAATGGAAGAGCGAGCTTATAAACGACGTGAAGATGCACCAGAGATTGGTGAAATTACGCGTTTATCAGCTGAAGAAACGAAAAAATTATTCCCGGCATTATCAGAAGAATATAGTTCTGTTCATATTAGTGGTGCTGCACGAGTAAATGGAAGATTATTACGCAACGCATTAATAAGCGCTGCGAAAAAACATGGTGCAACTTTTATAAAAGGAGATGCAGTATTAGTTCGTGAAGGGAATCATATTACTGGAGTTAAAGTAAATGACGAGACAATTTTAGCAGAAAAGGTTATTGTAACTGCTGGCGCATGGGCGAACGAAATATTAAACCCATTAGAAATTAATTTCTTAGTTACGTTCCAAAAAGGACAAATTGTTCACCTGCAAATGGAAAATACAGCAACAGAAAATATGCCTGTTGTTATGCCGCCAAACGATCAATATATATTAACGTTTGATAATGGTCATGTTGTAATTGGTGCAACACATGAGAATGATACTGGTTTCGATCACCGTGTAACTGCAGGTGGTTTACATGAAGTATTCCATAAAGCGTTAGCAGTTGCACCTGGCTTAGAAGATGCTACAATGCTTGAAACGAGAGTAGGATTCAGACCATTCACACCAGGATTCTTACCTGTTATCGGACCAATACCTAACTTTGAAGGAATTCTCGTTGCGAATGGATTAGGAGCTTCAGGTTTAACAGCTGGTCCATACTTAGGAGCAGAACTTGCTAAACTAGCGCTCGGACAGCCTATTGAATTGGATTTAAATGATTATGATGTTGCTGGTGCAATTGAATGATAAAAAAGATTAGGAGCGAATCCTAATCTTTTTTATTTATAAATATTTTCTTGTAATTATATCACTACCAATTTCAAAACGGGATATTTTGAATAAATGAAACCATCAAAATAATTGTCGATGCGGAACCAGCAGATAATAAAGTTACGATTTTTCGTCCATTCTGTTCTTTTGAAGGTTTTATAAGTTCTGTAATCAACACAATCCATATTATTATAGAAACTATAGAAATAATATTTATAGACATATGTAACACACTCCTTCTTGTTTTTACATGGACATTTCTTCTTTTATAAAATAAAAGCAGTCTAATAAGAAAATATGTACAGCATTACAAATCAATATTCTCCTGTTAAACCACCTTTTTTAAATAGAAATCCGACTGATAAAACGATAAAAACAGCCTTCAAACTGCCCCAATATGGATAAATAGCATGATCTGTTAGATTAGCATGTTGAAAAATGTTCTCTAAACCAAAAATCCCAATAATGACCGCTAAAAGAAAAGCAGCTTTTCCAATAGTATTATTACGATAGATGGTAAATAAATATAGTGCAAATATAAGTGGTACTATGATTTGTAGTAAAAGTGTCATAAGTAGTCCCCCTAGTTTATTTATAATTATATTATATGCAAAATTGTAATAAAAAGGAATATGAGTTAATTGATACTAATAAGACTACTCTAATCATACTCTTCTATTAAATAGAAGAAAAAGGGGTGGACAGTTAATTGACTAAAGTTAAGATTCGTTTACGGCCCATTGTTCATAATATAAATTTACCAACTGTAATAAAAACAGCCATAATTCCAGGTGAATCGACCGAAAGATTATTCATCGCAACTCAATTAGGAGAGGTTTTTTACATAGGAAATGGTGTTATAAAAACATTTTTAAATATTCGTCCACGAATTATTAAATTAGGTACATTTGAAGAAGGTGTTGCTAGTAGTGGATATGATGAGCGAGGATTGCTAGGACTTGCGTTTCATCCTCAATTTCATCATAACGGTTTATTTTATCTTCATTATTCAGTAGCTGGAACTCAAGGACCTGGTGCACTTTCTGAACAATTTAAACCGAATCCGTGTGACCCTAAAACGTTAAACTTAAAGTGGGTTAATAGAAATACGCAATATGATCATATTGATACAATTGAAGAATGGGTTTTACAATCAAATGGTCAACCTCAAAAACGCAGAACATTACTTAATATAAAACGCCCATTTTTTAATCATAACGGAGTATACACTTTAAACTTTTCTCCTGAAACGGGAAAACTTGTTTTTACAAATGGAGATGGTGGATCAGGTTATGACCCATTTAATTTAAGCCAAGATGATTTAGAAATAGCAGGTAAAATCATTGAAATCGATGTAAGTAAAAATACAATCATACATAATCCTCCAGTAGTAACGCGCTTTAATGAACTTCCTTTATCTATACAAGAAACCCTTACAGTAATTGCGAAAGGTGTTCGAAATATAACCGGTATTACATTCCAAAGGTTTTATAATCAATATATCAAATACGCTGGAAATGTCGGACAGGATATCGTAGAGTCGATTTTCTCGTTTGTTCATTATAAATCAATTCCGGTTACAGAACTTGTTCAAACGTATTTAATGAGTTCTACTCCTAATCAAGAAGGATTTCTTAATTTTGGTTGGCGAGGATGGGAAGGAGAATTACCTACTTCTTTTATAAGGCACTGTTCTGAGAATCCTACTTTGGATGAGAGAACAATGGCTTATTATAATGAAACAATAGAATTATCCGCCAAGCGTATTCAGCCACTAATTAGTTATTTTCATAAAGACCCCAGACCAGATAAGTTTGGCGGAACTTCACTAACAGGCGTTCAGCCATATATGGGAACTGCAATCCCGAATTTAAATGGTAGTGTTGTATTTAGTGACCTTGCTAGGAAAGAAGAGTCTCGGCCGCCAGTTAAAGGTGTTTTAGCATATACTAGAGCCGGTACAGACGGTAAACATACTGACTTTCATGTTATTGAAACTAATTATGATTTTGGTACGCAAGCAGCTTATTATATGAGTTTAGGAACAAATTTGGATCAAACTAGGTTATATTTAGGAGTTTACGGTTCTATGAAAGTAACTGATTTTAACAAAGGTACTATTTTTGAAATTATTCCTTGATACGATATAAATTCTCAGTTTACATTTTTCAAAATGCACGACCTGTCGTCTCCCTAAACATACTGCTATGAATAAATGACTACGGGATAGTGATTGATAACCAGGCAGAAAGTAACACATAAACAAAAAGTGTATGAATAATATAGAAAGTGATGAATGAGGTATCTTTAGGGGGTATTTTGATGAATCGGTTTGTACGTTATTGGTATCAACTGATGATAGAGCATGACGCGAACTTTGTTCATAAAAGAAAGTTGTCCCTTGTAAATAAGTTAGCAATGACAGCTTTAATGAGCGCATTGGCCACCATGTTTCAAGCAGCTGGGAACTTAATTCCTGGTATAGGATTACTCATTAGTCCATTTGCGACGTTACCTATTTTCTTTGCTATTTGTTATTCTATTCGTGAGGGAATACTTTCTTATGTTCTAACTATTTTTCTATTATTTATTATTCAACCAAGCGAACTATTTGTTTTCCCTTTTACTACTGGCTTATTAGGTATAGCGTTAGGAGTATCCTTTTCAAAATTAAGGAGGAGAATATGGGTTGTTTCCTTTTCTGCGATATGCCTACTTATAGGTATTATGATCATTCTCGATATTTTCCGTTTTCCAGTACTTGGCCCTACTGTTCATACAACTTTAGACATAAAAATTATTTTATCAATCTTTGTACTGAGCTTTCTTTACTGCTGGATCTATGCGGGTTTTTGTAGAATAATATTGAATAGAGTATATAAAGTATTGTATTAATCATGTCATATAATAGTTTTAGACGAATATACGTTGTGATGATATATAAATTCAAAAAGAAGCAATTCACATGATAAGGTTATTGTTTAACACCAAAATACATTTACAATATAAGCTGTTCTCGTATATTTTCATAGATTGGAGAATTCATTCATGACTAACGTTGCAATTAGAAGGCCGAATTTGGATGATTTAGAGGAACTTCACTTGTTTTTCCGTATAGTTATTACGGATACATATAAAAATGAAGGATTATCACAATTATTGGATGACATAGAAAATGAAATTAACTCGAAAAAGCAATATTTAAAAGATGATTTTGATAGTAATGGAGAAAATCGTTACTTTTTATTAGCGATAGATACAAATAACGATAAAATGATTGGAACAATTGAAATTGGTCCAGCAAGTACATTGATTACTAGTTGTACAGGCGGTGTACTTAAGGATTTGTATGAAATAGGAACTGTATTTATACTTCCTGAGTATCAAAGAAAAGGTATAGGGAGTTTACTATTACATGCAATGTATCTTACATTACTTAGCAGAGGAATAACAGAATACTGTTTAGATAGTGGATACAAAAAAGCACAAAGTATATGGACGAAGAAGTTTGGAGAACCTAGTTATGTACTGAAGGGTTATTGGGGAAAATCAAGTGATCATATGATTTGGAAGAAGAGTTTACATGATACACCTATAATATTTGAATTATAAAATGAAATATGCCTCTGGACATAGCTTTTCTTACGTATGTATGCTATTATTTATCTTTATAATAAAAGAGGACGTGAATGAACTTGATTAAAATTAATATTCCTGAAGCTGATGTTTCAATTACTGAACGTAAACAAGTTATTAAAGGAGACGAGGCAATCATTACTCCAATTAATGGTTTTATCGATTTCCACTTGTTCCCTAGAGATAAAGGCGGCATTTTTATGTTTTACAATATTAATGACGAACTGCTTTTCGTAGGTAAAGCTCGTAAAATTAGACAACGTATTAAAAAACACTTTGAAGACAATGTTTCACCAATTAAAAATCATCGTGACGAAGTATACCGTATTGATGCATGTATCGTAGAAGATCCAACAGAAAGAGAAATTTACGAAACATATATCATTAATGAATACAAAGCAAAATATAACGTTGATAAAGTATTCTATAAATAAGCAACATAAACGAAAAACAATCCTAGCATTTATACTGGGATTGTTTTTTTATTTAGCTTTATTCTTCATTTCTTTCTCCTTTTTTAAAATAATTAGCAGCAATTAAACAGAAAACCCCTATAAATAAAATTATTATTCCGAGCGTTTTATGTTTTCCTTCAAAGAAAGGAATGTCTGAAATAACATTAGTCATACATAATCCTAAAAACACAAGGATAGGACCCACCCAAAGTAATACATTGCCGAATTTTGTATGCCTCCACATATTAACCCACCTCGACTCTCTTTACATATATATCCATAATTTAAAAGTAAATTCATAGAGAAATATAGTTTTTTTCATATCGAAAATTTAACCTTCATATATTGGTACAAGCAAACGAGAAAGGAGACCATCATGAATTGGTTAGAAGCATTTATTTTAGGTATAATTCAAGGATTAACAGAGTTTTTACCGATTAGTAGTACAGGGCACCTTTATTTAGGACGGCATTTGTTTCAATTAGATGAAGCGGGATTGTTTTTAGATACGATGCTGCATATTGGGACTTTGCTTGCGGTGTTTATTTATTACAAAAAAGAATTTATATATTTAATGAAAAATCCATTTTCAAAGCTTATGTTATTACTTATCGTTGGGACGATACCTGCGGTTGTAATCGGTTTATTATTTAAAGACTTCTTTGAAGATATTTCAAAAACAGGCATTACCATCGGTTGGGAGTTTTTAGTGACAGGCTTCTTTCTATATATGGCCGATAAACAAAAGGATGGTCGTAAAAAAATGGACGACATTACATATAAAGATGCATTTATCATTGGTTCATTTCAAGCGGCTGCTATTTTCCCGGCAATTTCTCGATCTGGAATGACGATTGTCGCTGCTTTATGGAGAAAACTAGACCGTGAAACAGCAGCATACTTTTCTTTTTTATTATCTACGCCAGCAATAGTCGGAGCAATCATCTTGCAATTTATAGATGTTTTTCAAGGGAAAGCAGAATCTATTTCTAGTACATCATTAATTGTCGGAACGTTATCAGCAGCTTTCTTTGGTTACATAGCAGTTTCATGGATGATTCAATATTTAAAACGTCATTCCTTAAAAGTATTCGCGTATTACGTATGGGGATTAGGTATTTTAATTTTAACGTTGCAATTTACTCATGTATTTTAATTATAATGATAAAGAAGCAATGTAATTAAGGTCCTGTTTCATTTATACACGACAGGATCTCTTTTTATTAAGGGGGAGAATATGTTTAATAAGGCTATTGTTATTGGTGGAAGTATGGCGGGAAAGTTTGCAGCAAAGGCATTATCAACTTCTTTTAAAGAAGTAATCATTTTAGAAGTCGGTGACAAATGGGATGGAAAAGCTTCAAGAAAAAGAGTTCCACAAAGCGATCATCCTCACGTGTTATTAAAAGGTGGAGAAAAAGCAATTGAAGAATTGTTTCCTACTATTACGAATGAATTAATAAAAGCGGGCAGTATTATAAATAACTTTACGCGTGATTTGAAATGGCATCAATTTGGTCTATGGAAACAACCATTCATAGGGGAAGTTCATATGATTCAACAAAGTCGTCCTTTATTAGAATGGCATATTCAAAAACGAATTGATCAAATTTCAAATATTACTATTACATATAAAACATTGGTTAATGGGTTATTAGTAGATGGGAAGCTTAACAAAGTGTGTGGAGTAAAAGTTAAATATTTAGAGACAGGCATGCAAGAAGAAGTTCATGCAGATATTGTAATTGATGCAAGTGGATTTGGCTCAAAAAGTATGGAGTGGCTACGAGAATACGAAATTGAAGTACAAGAAGAGAAAGTTCGTATCGATTTATTTTACGCAACAAAAATGTTCCAACTTAAAGAAAATGAGGAGTTAGACTGTTGTAATATGCTAATGTCTCCGAGTTTCCCTGAAAACCCTTATGGCGTTCTTATTCAAACGATTGAAGATAATCGTTATTTTGTTACTTTCAGTGGATACGCAAATGAGAAAGCACCACAAACAGATGATGAGTTTTATGATTTTGCTGAAAACCTATCAATTTCTAATGTTACAGACTTCCTAAACAAGGCTGAGGGAATTACTGATATAAAGACATACAAAATTCCCTATCAAGTACGCCGGCGATTTGATTTAGTTAACAATGTACCAGAAGGGTTGTTAGTAGTTGGAGATGCACAATGTCGTTTTGATCCTGTTTTCGGTCAAGGTGTTTCAGTTGCTGCTATGGAAGCTCACCAATTGCAATTACTTTTGCAAAGTAGAAAACAGCTCGATAAAACATTTACACAACAATTTTATAAAAAGACAGCTGACATAATAGAAATCCCTTGGGATATGACAACAACGGAAATATCACGTCACCCGCAGCTAAAGAGAGAATTAACTACGAAACAAAAATTTCAGCTATGGTATACGAAACAAATATATCGACTTTCCGCAAGTGATTCTGATGTTTATATTCGGTTAGTACGAGTGATGAATTTAATTCGTAGTCCATTTCACCTTTTTCATCCGAAAGTGCTACTAGCTGTATTACTTAATCGAAAGAAATAGCAGGAATATAATTGATTAAAAAAGAATGTATAACAGTTAGTAAATCAAGAAGGAGAATACGGGATGGAAATATACATAGAGCAACTAAAAAAACAAGATGCTGCGGATTTATTTACATTTGAACTTACGAATAAATCTTTTTTTGAAACGATGGTACCAAATCGTGGTTCGCAATATTTCGATTTTGAATATTTTCAAAAACTATTAGACGATTTATTAATAGAACAGGCAGATGGAAGTTCTTATTTTTATTTAATTCGTAATGAAGAAAAAGAAATTGTAGGACGAATTAACTTAGTAAATATAGATACCGAAACTCGAATCAGTTCGTTAGGTTATCGAGTCGGAGAAAAATTCACTAAAAAAGGAGTTGCAACAGCAGCTGTAAAATTAATTTTAGACGTAGCGAAAAATAATGAAATTAATGAGGTTCATGCTAAAACAACGACTAATAATCTTGCATCACAAATTGTACTAGAAAAAAGCGGATTTTCTTTTAAAAATGAAGCAGATACAACTTCTGTAGAATTAAACGGAGAACGTGTAAATTTTGTACATTATATTTGCAGAACTACTTCGTGTTCAAAATAATAGGGGGGACTTATTCATGAATGATTTACGATATCCAATTGGCCAATTTACATACAAGCGTCCTATTACTGAGGAAATGATTGATAAATGGATTCAAGAAATTGAGGATGTACCTACTGATTTAGCAAAGGCAATTAAAGATTTAGATCAGAAGCAGTTAGACACACCGTATCGCGTTGGTGGATGGACAGTTCGTCAAGTTGTTCATCACGTTGTTGATAGCCATATGAATAGTTACATACGCTTTAAATTAGCACTAACAGAAAAGAATCCAACTATTAAACCGTATAAAGAAGAAAAATGGGCAGAATTGCCAGATTCGAAACTACCTGTAGATGTTTCACTAGTAATGCTAGATTCATTACATAAAAGATGGGTTAACCTTTTATATTCATTAGAACCTACTGATTTAGAAAAGACATTTAATCATCCAGAATCTGGTGAAACAAAACTGGCTGTTGCAATTGGACTATACGCATGGCACGGTCGTCATCATACAGCTCATATTACTTCATTAAGAAAGCGTCTAGATTGGTAAGATGAATATTATACTAAAACGAGCAAATGAGAAAGATGCACTGGACATATTTACAATGCAAATTACATCATTTTATCCGTTATTAGAGAAGTATCAAGACTATGAGACGAGTCCAGCAAATGAGCCGATTCAATCAACGAACGATGACAAGAATAAAATACCCAAATGGTGGATTTTATAAAATTATAGTAGATGGTCAGTTTGTTGGGGCAATGTGTATATATCATAAAGAAAAAACAAATCAATTTTGGATAAGTCCTATGTTCATACATCCAGAGTTTCAAGGAAACGGAATTGCTCAAAAAGTATTATTATTAATTGAGGAGATGTTTTCTGAAGCGATGAGTTGGGAACTTGCTACTATTTTAGAAGAAGAGAGAAATTGTTTTTTATATGAAAAGATAGGTTATAAAAGAACAGAAGTTATAAAGAAATTAAATGATAAAGCTACACTTATTTATTACAAAAAAGAAAGGTAAAGCATTAGAAGTACGCTTTACCTTTTTATGTTAATAGAGATTAAATATACAAAAATATTGTATATACTTCCAAAATATTCGGGTTAGTAATTTCATAAATGAATAAAAATACAAAATAACTATTTTGTCGTATATGTTACTAACGCTTTTTGAATGCTTAAAATACTATCGTCACCTTTAAATTCTTTTGCAATTGGATCATCCATACTAGACACCCAAATTTTAAGCTCTGCATCTAAATCAAAATGCCCAGCTGTTTCAATGCTAAATTGTGTAATACTTTTATAAGGAATAGAATGATACTCTGTTTTTTCACCTGATATTCCTTGTTTATCTACTAAAATAAGACGACGATTTGTAAATACGATTAAATCGCGAATTAATTTATAAGCATGCTCAACTTTCTCATCGTCTAGCATAATCTTCTCTAAATCACGTTCTACACTTTCTGTACTCGCATTCGATGCATTTCCTAAAATACCGCTAAATAAGCCCATATGAAATTCCTCCTTTACTATGTGTGGGATGTGTTACTTATATTGTACCATGCTACTTACTAAGAAATTATGACATTACTTTAGTAGTTTCTGGTTATTGTTGCAATTCGATTATATAACCTCATCTTAAAATCTTGTGCTAATATGTAAGTAAGAAAAAAGGAGTAGAGGGATATAGCATGAAGAATATTGGTTTAGTATTAGAGGGCGGAGGAATGAAAGGTTTATATACTGCAGGAGTACTCGAATATTTCATGGAACAAAACTTATTCTTTCCGTATGTAGTCGGTGTATCTGCTGGAGCGTGTATGGGAGCAACCTATTTGTCACGTCAAAAAGGAAGGAATAAGAAAGTAAATACAGAGCTAGTAGCAGATCACAGATATATATCTTATCGAAATTTAATCCGAAAACGTGAATTATTTGGTATGGATTTTCTATTTGACGAAGTACCAAACAAGATTGTACCTTTTGATTTTCAAACTTTCCTACATTCAAATGAACAGTTTGTAATTGGAACGACCGATTGCGATTCAGGACAGGCTGTTTATTATAATAAAACAGAACATGGAAATGATATTTTAAAAATCATTCGTGCCTCAAGCTCTGTACCGTTTATAGCACCTGCTGTAGAATATGATAATCGAAAATTGCTAGATGGAGGAATTATAGATCCTATACCGGTTTTAAAAGCTCAAACTGATGGTTATGAAAAGAACGTTGTAATTATGACAAAACCAGAAGGATATGAGAAGCAGCGAAATAAATTTTCTGGCCTGGCTAAAATTTTATATAGAAAATATCCGAAAATCGCAGAGACTTTAGTAGAGCATTATTGTTTTTATAATGAGACGATATCTTATATGAATCAAAAAGAACAAAAAGATAATTTTTATGTTATTCAGCCTAGCGTACAACTTCCTATAAGCGGAATAGAAAGAAATAAGGAAAAGCTTGTTAATCTATATAATCTTGGGTATATCGATGCTCAATATCACTATGAAAACTTATTAAATTGGATGGAGAAATAAAGGGGTGGGTATTTGAAGTTAGGAAAACAAGTTATGTTTAATGAATTGCAAAAAATGCATAGTCCTCTATATAAACCATTTCCGAATTGTGACATTCAAAAAATACGGAAAGATTATAAAAATATGTTCACAGAAGATGATTGTATAAGCGCTGATTTAAATTATTATTGGATGCATACAGCAGGGACTTTGAGTTACGTACTTAATGAAAACGAAAAGGAGATTTCGTTTGAGCAAATAAAGTGGCTGAGAAAATCATTTTTCGAATGGTTTCCGCAATATCGTTCTATAGAAACAGAAATTGTGAAGTATCCCGTTTTGTATAGAGATTTCATGAATTATGAGAAAGCGCGAAAACTATTACTATATTATCTTACTGAATAAAAATTAAAACGTACAAGTTATGCTGCTTGTGCGTTTTTTTTTCATAAAAAATACAATTTTAATACCTTGTTTATATAGGGATTCTAATACGAAGAAAGAAGTACATATAGAATGATGTAAGGGAGGGAGAGGCGCTTAGATACCGTTTTCCTTTAATCCATTATCCACCTCGAATATAGTTAGTAATATTTCGAGTGAAATTAAGTACTTATTATATCCAGTATTAAATAAGTTAAGCCAGGAGGGACAACAGTAAAATGGAAAACGTATCAAATCTAGATAAATCGGAATCAATAAAATCTTTACAATCGACAATTCGTAAACTTGAAAATGCACTGTCACAAATGACTCAAAAAGATGCAAATACTACATTAGTGAAAAAACGACTTAATGCTGTTTGTGTAGGGTTAGCAGTGCTAGAAAACGTGTGGAATCAAGAAAGCCACCAGTATAGTCAAGAAGAGTTAGCAGAAGCTCGTAATGTCCTTGCTGGTTTGCTTCCATCAATAGAGAGGGCTTATGATAAGTCTAAAGTAGATAGTCCACAAAGAACTCTTTTAACAAAAAGAATAAAAGCGTTGGAACTTTCTGTTCAGGCAATTGATAAACTTTCCTAATAAAAAGAAAGAACTACAACGAAGGAGGAAGTGGGGGTGACTTCAATAATTAGTCCTAAGTTAGAGGAACTGAATAATCAATTAAAAAATGGAAACGAGAAAGCTTTTTATACTTATTTGCATGAAATAAAGTCAAATAATACGCCACTAATAGAACAATGTCCTGTAGATAATCAGTATAAGCTTATAACGTATATATGGTTAGGAGACCAAAAAACTGAAAATGTTTATGCATTCGGAAGTTTTCCTGGTTGGGATCTGTCTGTAAATCAATTAAAAAGGTTGTTACAGACAGATATATGGTATCAAACGTTTAGGACGGATAAGAGCTTTATTTCAACTTATTATTTTTCAGTAAACGATTTTTTCGAAAATGATTGGATAAAGCGTAGTGAACAGTACCAACTAGACCGATTTAATGGAAATACATTTGGAGAAGGTGCTAATAAAGCATCAGTGTTAAGGATAGGGATGGAAGTGCGGTATAGCAGTCGTTTCTCTTCAGATCATTATCCATCTGGAAAAATTGAAACATATTCTTTTCATAGTTCAATTTTAAATAACACACGTAAAATTCATATTTATACGCCTCATGATTATTCTCACACTTCACATTTTCAAGAACTTCTCATTGTGTTTGATGGGAATTCTTTCGTTAATAACCTTTCAATCACAAGAACACTTAATTATTTAATATACGAAAAAGAAATCCCATCTTGTATTGCTGTTGCTATAGAACCAGTTGATCGGCTAGAAGAGCTAACTTATAACGATAAAATGAATATATTTTTAACAGAGGAATTACTGCCGTGGATTCATGCTAAGTATCGTGTGCATAAAGACGCGAAACATACAACAATTGCCAGTTTCAGTCTTGGTGGCTTAGCAGCTTTTTATGCAGCGCTTCAAAATCCACATGTTTTCGGGAACGTGTTGTCAATGTCTGGATCCGTACATTGGAAAAAGGATGGTTATGAAAATATAATTCCTTGGATTGAAAATCAAATTTCATCTATAGATTCAAATGCGATGCAACCTCATTTTTATATAGCAGCAGGAGAACTTGAAAACAAACCTCTTTTAACAGCCAATAGATGCCTGTATAAAGCTTTAAAAGAAAAAGGATACCCAAATTACTTATGAAGAATTTCAAAGCGGTCATGACGGTGTTTGGTGGCGAGAAAAGTTATTTGATGGGTTGAAAGCGTAAAAACCTACAAAAACTCTACTATAAAATATAAAGGAGAGAGATTTTATGAATCAAGAAGAACTAGATAATAAACTAAAAAAGCAAGAGATTTTAGTAAAAGATGAGAAAATTTGGTCCTATACGTATGAGGATCATATTAGTTCTATCGTTAAAGAAGCAGAAAAGAAAGGGTCTTTTGATAATTTTCCAGGTAAAGGGAAACCTCTAAATCTAGATAAAGATCTTTCGTATAATCCTGAAAAACAACTGTATAGAACTTTGAAAAATAATCATGTTTTACCTAGGTGGATTGAGCTTTCAAAGGAAATTGATGATTTAAAAGAAAGGCTAAAAGAAACTACAAATACTGCAGAAGCAGCGGATTTAATTCGAACTATTAATAAAAAGGTTTTAGAACATAATCTACTTTGTCCACCAAGTGCGCAAAAAACGAGGATGAAAACGGACTTTTAACAATTTTCAATGAAGCTATCTCTTACTATATAATTAAGTAAGGCATTTTCAATTCATTATTAAAGGGAGGCAAATGTGATGAAGAATACGTATCAACTTCAAATTCCGAAAGAACTAGAACAGTATCGTAGTATTTTAGAAGAAAGTGTGAAACCGTATGTTAAAGTTTCTGGAACATTAGCAGAGACAACTCTTTTTGAGAGTAAGTTTGGTGGTCATCCGTATTTACCTATAGATCAAGAGCATCCTAAAGACTCAAATGGGCAACCGATGATGCTACTTGCTCAATTAAACTTTGAAGAAATGCCTCATATTGAATATATGCCTCAAAATGGTATGTTACAGTTTTTCGTAAGTGCTGATGATGAGCTTTTTGGAGCAGATTTTGATCATCCAACTGACCAAAAAGACTTTCGAATTATGTATCATTCTACAATTACAGAAGATTTAACTAAGGTTATTACTGATTTCAGTTATTTAAACACTTTAGATTCAGAGGATTTTATCATACCTGAAGCAGCAAAACTAAAGTTTGAATTGAATTATCAACCAGTAACATCTAGAGATTATCGATTTGAAATGATTTTTAACGATAACATTGATTGGGAAGAAATCGTTGATAAAGAAAACAATACAGAATTAGGCGAACTGTATGGTGATTTATGCGAAGATCAAGGGCATAAAATTGGTGGTTATCCATTTTTTACACAGACAGATCCAAGAGAATGGCAAGAAAAATACAAACAGCATGATGTGTTATTGCTGCAAATCGATACAGACGACTCATTAAATATTATGTGGGGAGATTCTGGTGTTGCTAATTTCTTTATAAAGAAAGATGATTTGTTAAATCTAGATTTTTCCAATGTTATTTACAATTGGGATTGCTACTAAAAAGATATATATAATCTAATAGCAAGTTAAAAAATCTTCCTGAAGGCGAGGAGGATTTTTTTATGTTACAAATAAACGTTATGTTAACTAGCGTATAGAACAATAAGCGCATTAAAAGTCAAGCGTAAATGATAGAAATAACAACAAATAAAGTAAAGCTGTAAAACGTGTGTAAATAGCAATAAATTGAATAAGTAAAACATAAAATAAAATTATTAATTTATATTTTGTATAGAAATAATTTTTATGCAGAAAAATTTCTTGTCGATTAAAAATGATTTGGATTCGTTAAATCTTAAGCAATTATTGATTAGGATTTGCTATGATTCATTTAAAGCAAAATAAACGATAAAACTGTAGAAATTCATATAGATTAGATTTTATGGGAATCTCACTGAAAATCTCCGTTTCGTCTCATTAAGTATAGTTTACTTGGTTTTTGATACCTGTAAACACTTTGTTTCTATAACTACCTATAATATATATTATGTTAACTAATTAAAAATAATAAACTTATTATATGTTGGTATTAGTCGTTATGCTTCCCCTTTCTCTTTGAATTAATACTGTGTGACGGATTGTGTGGTAATTATATTTATGACAATAAAAAATACAATTCGTTTGAAATAAACACATTAAACGAATTGTATTGATATTAATTCCGAATAAGCTTTTAAATTTAGTTTGCTACAGCAATTGCTTCAATTTCAATTAATAAGTTATCGTTAATTAATTTTCTAACTTCCACAGCAGAACTTGCTGGTGGATTCTTAGTATCAATGTATTGATCTCGAATATCTCTAACAATGGCCATTTGAGAAATATCTGTTAAGAAAAATGTTAATTTTACTACATCATTAAAGTTTAAATTTGAAGTTTCTAATGCACATTTAATATTTTCGAAAACTTGTCGTGTTTGTGTAGCTAAATCACCAATGCCGACTATTTGACCATCAGTGTTAATCGCTACTTGTCCAGATATGTAAATTGTTCGTTTAACGTTAGTAACTTCGACTACATGTGAGTATCCAAAAGTTGGTGGCATCGTTTCTGGATTGATAAATTTCTTTTGCATGGCTCTTCTCCCCTTTGAATATCTTATTTTCTTTATATTAGATTTTAATTTCAGATTATCCCCTATTTACTAATAATTATTTATCCATTCAGCTGCTACATATGTAAAAGTATATTAGCACTTTAATTTAAAGTTATTAATGGATCATGTACGTTTGATTTTCTTGTGCGCTTGTTATAATTACACCTTGTTTTATTAATTCTTCAGTTACTTTTGTATAGAAAAAGTGATACCACCAGATAAAAAACTCTTCATAAGTTATTTCATTTGAGTATCTGCTGCTGGCAAAGTATTGTTTTAAAGGTTTATCGTATTCTTTAAATAACGAGATTAAATCTTCACTGATTATGTTTGCAATTTCGTGAAGCGTAGATAAGTCTTTTCTTTTAAACACCGGGATAATAGGTTGTGAATTTTGATATAAGCCTAATTTTTCATAAACTACATTTAAATTTAAATCTATTTGTCTATCTGCTGCTACGAAACCTTTTACAAATTGCTTTTTCTTATAATTAATATCAGTATTAGTGTTTTGAAAATATTCTTCAAATATTTCGTTATTTGCTGTTATTAAATTTAATGTTGAATATCGAGAATTTCCATAAAGACCAATTTGAACTTCTCCTAAATCTAAATACGCATTACTATACATCCCGAAAGCCCCTATATCTGCTAGTTCTTGTTCTTGAATAGTATAATAATATCTTTTCTTATTTCTTAAAGGTCGTTTCTTTTTTTAAATAGTTTTCTTCAATGTAATTTATTTGTCCAAAATCTAATAGCACACCACTATACAGTAAAAGACTATACGATTCTTTAGGTAAATGATTAAACGTGTCGATTCTTTTTGAGATAAATTCAATTTGATTTGAATGATTTTCAATGATCTTAAGTGTTGGTTTAATTAGAGGTTCACAAAGATTATAAAGTTTTTTTCCTTCACAAGCTGTTATCACCATACACATTGGATAGTACCTCCCTCCTATTTGTTTCAATAGCCCCTCTACTTCTAATGAATTAACGCGCTTTTCAAATTCATCATTTGTCCAATTTAGCATCATTTTTATAGCATTTGACTCAAAACCAAGATGAAATCATTTTAGTTTCATAAGATGTATGTAATATATTCTCCGGACTATTATTAGTGGGCATTTCATATTCCCTCCCTTACTAGTAAATTCATTGTAAAATCTATGTATTTATTAAGTTCTATAAACGAAAATAAGTATCCTCTAATAATCTCAAATTAAAAACCTTAGCATAGATATACTAAGGTTTTTTGCATTTTTATAGTGAATGAATTCTTTCATAGTCTTTTTTAAATTGATTATCATTTTTTAACCAACGCTTAAAAGTTGATTCGCTTATTTTTAAATTAGAGCAAGCTGTATCATTACATTTATTTTTCATATATTCATTAAGGAAAATTTCCTATTTTTAATAGCAAGCGGTATAGTGGTGTGTTTTCTTTAGAACGTGAAGACCTTCAAGAAATTGATGCGATTATCATTTCACATAATCACTATGACCACTTAAATTATAAAAGTATTATGGAGTTAAAAGATCGTACGAAGCATTTTTACGTTCCGACGGGAGTTGCACAATATCTGATTAAATGGGGTGTTTCACCTAGTAAGATTAGTGAGCATAAATGGTGGGATGAAATTACGTTTGATACTATTAAGTTAGTATGCGCTCCTGCAAGACATTTCTCTGGACGAAATATGACAGATAGAGATCGTTCGTTATGGTGTTCATGGCTTATTCTTGGTCAAGAAACTAAAGTCTTCTTTAGTGGTGATAGCGGATATGCTCCTCACTTTAAAGAAATTGGTGATAAATACGGTCCATTTGATCTTACTTTAATGGAATGCGGGCAATATGATACACGTTGGTCTGCTATTCATATGTTGCCAGAAGAGACGGTACAAGCTCATATTGACGTTAAAGGAGAATTACTACTTCCGATTCATTGGGGTGCTTTTACATTAGCGTTGCATGAATGGAGCGATCCAATTGAACGCGTTACGAAAGAAGCAAAACGTTTAGGAGTTACAGTTGCAACGCCACAAATTGGTGAATCAATTACATTAAAATCTACAAACTATCTTTCATCAGCTTGGTGGCGCGAAGTTTAATTGTATATGTAAAAAAGAGCGAACCTTTTTATAAGGGATTCGCTCTTTTTGTAATTAGGTTTCTTTGCATTTAAGCGCACCTATTAGTTAAAAATTATCCGCTCTTTTATGTTAAAAGATTTACTTCTTTAAAAATATTTCTTAAATAATTACATCTGCTTCTTCCTATTAAATTTGCTGTCCAACATAACCAATTCTTCATTCCTATAATCTATTAATTTATGATTAGATAATACAAAATTGTGCTCTAATATGAATTCATTATGAAGTACTTCAGGTAATAATTTAGGTAACATCTCTCCTACACCGTAATTATAGTCGCTTAATATCCAAGACACACTTTTCCAATCTAAAATCCCTTCGGATACTTTTTTAGGTGTATCATATGTAACTTCATTTTGTAGTTCTACCACATAAACATACATGCCACCAGAGTATGAAGAGTCTTCCCACTTAACAATTCCTTTAAATTGAATTTGATTTTGCTTAACATCTATATCAGTCTCTTCTTTTATTTCACGAATTGCACTTGCTAAAGGTGTTTCTCCCGGTTCTATCTTCCCTCCTACCCCGTTCCATAATCCTTTTACAGGGTCATATTCTCTATTTAGCATCAGTATTTCTTCATTTCTTTTTATAAAGCATAAAGTGTGCTTGTGCATAATGTAAGTCCTTCCTTTGTTCCTAATAAGCTCTTACTGGCGATATAAGATGTACTGCGGCAGATTGCTCTCCTGCTTCGATTAATATCGGTCTCATTGAACCACCAAAACTTAAAGTAACCATTTCTTCTTTTATTGCCCTTAAAGCATCTACCATAAATCGTCCGTCGAAAGATATATTTAATTGTTTTTCACCTTGAATCGCATCTACTTGTTGTGTTTCAGCTATTTTACCAATCTGAGAAGCGTTAGAAGAAATTTTAATTGTGGATTCATTGATGATTTCTAAGTTGACGTTGTTATTTGCCCATTCACTTGCTAATAAGCTCGATCGATCTACACCTTGTAAAATCTTTTTTCTTTCTACGTTAATAACCGTTTGAAATTCATTTGGAATGAGATTAGATATATTAGGATATTTCCCTTCAATGAGTCTTGAATATAACGTAGTTGTTCCGAATGTAAAAATAACGTGACTGTCTGAAAGGTATATGTATACGAATTCCGTATGACTGTTCATTAATTTTAGAAGTTCACTAATGGTAGCGCTTGGTACGATACAATTTGCTTTCGCATCTGAAGAAATTAGCGTTTCACGTATAGCTAGTCTATGCGAGTCAGTAGCAGCGCAAACTAATTTATTGTGATCTAACTCTATATGTACTCCGGTGAGAACAGGTCTGGATTCGTTTTTAGCTACTGCAAAGACAGTTTGTTTAAACACTTCAATCAATTGTTCTGTTTCTACTTGTATTTCTGCATGATCCTCTATAAGTGGTACATTCGGAAACTCATTTGCTGGAAGTCCATTTAAGTTTAATGTGATTTCTTCTGATTGTATCGTAATGATTTGTTCATTCTTACTTTTTATTACTATATCACTTGGCATTTTCTTTATAATTTCAATGAAATATTTTGCAGGTACAACAATAGTTCCTGCTTGTAATATAGTTGCGATCTGTTCGTCTTCGATTGAATTAGGTATAAATTTTTTAATAAAAACATTCGAGTTACTTGCGATTAAAGTAATTCCAGATTGATCGGCTGTTATTTTGATACCAGATAATATAGGAATTAAAACTTTTGTAGATATAGCTTTACTTACTTCTGAAAGTGCTTGAGTGATATGTTTGTGATTAACGATAAACTCCATGTTTTTCCCCGCCTTAAATGAAATAATTTATTTATAAAGATTGATGAACGATTGTTCCGTTAAAAAAGTAAGGTACTGTTTCTTTCCTTTGTAAAAAATCTAGTAACTGTTCAGGTATACGTAAATACGGTGCTGCTATATGTAATTCCATCCAAGTAATCTCTTCGATTTCTTTTGGACGGGATATATATGTCTCTCCGCCGATTATTTCACCTAAAAAATTAAAGAAAATGGCATGATGGCCTCTCTCCTCGAAAAAGGCTTCGCTTATGGAAGAAACCCCCTTTACAGTTATATGCAGCCCTGTTTCTTCTTTTACTTCCCGAATGACTGCCTCTTCTAACGTTTCCCCAAATTTAACTGCGCCACCTGGTAATGTGTAATAAGATCCATTTTTCCCTTTGTTTTTTACCATTAAGATTTTTTCGTTCGTTTTATCGTACAAAAGCGCGTATGTAACATTAACCTTTTTCATATTTACCCCTTTATTAATAAGAATTTTCTGCCTCTATTTCATTTTACCAGATACATACAAATTAAAAAGAACGTATTTTGATATAGATGATTCAAAATACGTTCTTTTTAATTTATTGAATTTTATATATTGAGATTAATTAATTCTATACACTTTATAACCTTTTCTCTAAATAATAATGATTATGTCCTTTTGGATGATCTTCACTCACTCCAATGACTATAAATCCATGTTTTTTATAAAAATCCGGAGCTTGAAAGCTAAACGTATCTAAGTTGATTAGCCTACATCCTTTTTCAATTGCAAATTCTTCGATAAGTTTTATTAATTTACTTCCGTATCCTTCGTGTCTGCATTCTTCAGAAACCCATAGGAAATCAACATGTACATGGTGCCAAAATGTTATAGCTGTTATCCCACCTACTATTTCCTCTTTTTCATTTTTCACTATAAAACTAACCTTTTCCGAAGGTGTTTTCTCTTCATTTGAAAGATGTTTTTGATTATATTCAATTACTTTCTCTCGTATGTAATCACTATCTTCTTGAACCCATTGCTTTACTATCTTCATTTTACATATCACACTCCTTTTATTTTATCTATTCCATTTCATAATTGTATTGTCCTGTCTTTACTAATCAATGAAAGGAGCATAGTTAACGTTGTAATGAAAAAGAGCCCTACGATAAGGACTCTTTTTAAAACTAAGCTATTTTTCGATGTAACTGCTTGATTTCCTTTTTCTTCTCTACATTTGGCGGACGAATTAATATAGAAATAATGAAAGAAATCGCACATAAAACACCTATTGTAATAAAGGTTGGTTGAAATCCACCAAGTAATGCTCCAATGAATGAACCTGCAAGTGCACCAAATCCGAAACCTTGATATACAATCCCGTAATTTGTACTATGATTTTTTAAACCGAAGAAATCTCCGACAATGGCTGGGAATATTGTAATATTACCGCCGAAGCAAAAGGCGACACTTGCTACACAAGCAAAATAAATCCCGTAATTTAATGGAATGAAACTAAGAGTAAAGACGGATACTCCAATAATAATAAATGTTGCAGAGACAATTTTCATTCTACCAATTTTATCTGATAACGTTCCAAGAATGATTCTACCTACTGTATTAAAGACTGCAATCATTGCGACGGCGTTAGCGGCGGTTGCTGCACTAAGTCCAACGAGTTGTACGCCGATATCTTTTACCATACCAATTAAGTACAGACCACCCATACACGATGTGAATAACATGAAAAACAACAGATATACTTGTTTCGTTCTCATCATTTCACGTGGCGTATAGTCATTGTGTAATGTTTCTGTTACCGTATTACTTACAATCGCTTCACGTAAGAAGAACGATCCGATTAATACTAAAAGTAAGACGATAATGCCCCAATATAAAAATGCTTGTGATACACCAAGGCTATCGATAAGATTTCCGTTTATATATCTAAAAATTAAACTGCCCATTCCATATGCTGAAACAGATATTCCAGAAATAAGTCCTTTTCGATTTGGAAACCATTTAATTAAATTAGATAGTGACGTAATATAAGCTGTTCCATCCGCATATCCAACAACAACACCAGCTAATAAATATAGTAATGGTAAGGAAGAAACTTGTGAACTAAGTATTAAACCGAGTCCTAGAACAATTCCTGCAGTAGCGATAAGTTTACGAAGTCCTAATTTTCGCTGCAACTTTGCTGCAAACAAGGTTGAAAATGATAAAGAAAAGCTTGTTATGGAGAAAGTTATCGCAACTGAATTGAGATTCCATCCGAACTTACTTACAAGGGGTTGATTAAATAAACTCCATGTATAAATTGTTCCAAGGCCAATTTGAACAATGATTGTACCTAGAACAATTAATAGCGGATTTATAGAAGTTTGTTTCATACTAACTGTCCCCTTCTTTTATCTTGACATGAATTTTCACAGTTAGTATATCCATTGAAACATACAAGATACTGTACGGAAAATGGAAATTAAGTTTATGTACACAAAAAGACACTTCATAATGAAGTGTCTTTTTGCAGGTTATATCAGATACATTTAAAGAAAGCTTTGTTAAGATAAGCCATTTTCAAGTGCTTATGTATATATGTTATCAAATATTTTCTTACATGTGATGGGACTTAAGACGTATTTTTTATTCGTCATATAGTCGGATGAGAAATTAATATTCGATTTCATCAAAATCTTTCGGCTGCGGTACAGTTTGCATGTTAGCTGCATCTTTCGGATCGCTAAAAATTGCATTTTGCTCTGTATTTACATCTTTAATATTTTGCTTTTTATCTTTACTCACTTTATCTTTCAAATTCTTTCACTCCTTTTTGTTATAGGAGTAATTATGCCCTATTACAGCTAGTAAATGTATCGGCGACTAAATTGCTAAATTCATGTAAATAATATAAGTAATTATCACCGCCGTAGTTATATCTTTTATTGTACATTTTCGCAACAACTACATTATACTCAGGTATTACTAAAATGGTTGGTCCAGTAATTCCTAATATTTGATACGAACCTTTTGGAACACGTTCACCAAGTTCACTTAATTGTTTTGGTTCATTTTGAACGAACCAAAACAACCCGTTTTGTGGTAGTTCATTATTTTTATAAGCTGGACTCTGCAAGCTAGTAGCAATTTTTATAACTTCTTTTGGAACAACTTGTTTACCATTTATCATGCCTTGATTTAAATGAAGGTTGCCCCAATAAGCAAACTCTCTAGCTGAGACAAACAGATTTTTTTCGGTACCGTCATCTACTGTACCGACCTCACTGATCGCGTCTTCATTTGGATTATTAACAACGTTAACTAAATTTTCATTTTGCTGTATTCTCCATCCTGTTTCTTGGAAATTAGCAGGAGTAAATACACGCTCCTTTAACAATTCAGGAAAACTTTTATTATAAAGCCGATAAATGAGATGCGTCATCATTCTTACATTAATATCTCTATACGCCCAATCTTGTCCAGCTTCAAATTCACGGAAAATTGTCCCGTCATCCGTTTCTCCTAGACCGTGTGAATGAGTTACTAAATGCCTAATCGTTGTTTTATCAAGTAATGTAGGATCAAAGTCTTTAAAATACTTTATCGCTTCATCATCAATAGAGTTTATTTTCCCATCATAAAGCGCATACGCTACCATGAATCCTAAATAACTTTTTCTCGCAGAAGCGACGTTGAACTGTGAAGATGCTGTTACTTTTTTACTAGTAGATGTATTTGAATGATATCCACTATAATGCTCTAGTACGATTTTGTTATCCTTTATAATACATAGTGCTGTAGCAGAACTATTGTTTTTTTCTTTTATATTCTCTACCCAAGAAATCAACTTATCGTATGTATACAAATAAATCCCCCTTAATACTCATAAAAAATCACAACATGAAAGAAAAGTATTACTATAAACACCTTTCTTTCATGTGAAATATTATTGATTTTCTATACTTAAATGATCCACCAGTTCCAGCAATTAAAGCAACTGAAACATCCTGCGCAACCTACACATCCGCCGCAACGTCCTGCACAACCACCGCATCTGCCGCCACATCCACCACAGCGTCCACCACAACCTCCGCATCCACCGCAACGACGTGCATCGTCTTGAATATAATAGTATGGATATTGATTTTGTTGTTGATCCCAATACACAACATTGCCAGATTGATAATCATTAAGGTTTAATGATTGTAGTTCTTGTTGAAACTGATTCATTACGAACCCCTCCATTTATAAGTAATTCCGCCCAAATGTAAAAAGTTTATATATTTTTGTAAACCAAATAGAAACAAGGCTACAGACTAAATACGTACATCAACAAAATATGAACTTACACTAGGTGATGTACCTTGTTTTTTAGCCTATTTTCTTTATATCCTTTCGATGGACGTATTTACTATACATAGAGTGGTTTAAAAATTACTTATCCAACAATTTAGTAATTCATCATTTAATTTTCTTTCTAGTAATTCTTTAACGGAGGGCATTGGCATGATTTTATAAGTTTTTAAAGATTCTTTACTATAATCTATCCAATGAAATGCTAAATGAGATTCTCTAGAATTTGGTGGTAAATCAATTTGTAACTCTTTTGAAGATACTTCAAAGATGAAGTATTTCTTTATCTTGCCATTGGTTTTCTATAACTCCTAAAAATCGTTTTATACTGCAGTTTACTTCAAGCTCCTTCTCTTAGTTCTCTTATTAATGCATTCTCTGCTGATTCCCCAATTTCAACATGGCCGCCAGGTAAAAAATAGTGATGCCCAATATATTCAGCAATCAATAATTTTTCATCTTTCTAGTCATTCACTATTACCTTGATTAAAGTAGTTATTTTCATTTCACGCTAATACTTAATAAAAGTTAAACAAATAAACGATATACTTGCTCACCGTCATAATCTTGCCCTAATGGTTGAAAACCGTAGTGTTCATATAGTTTCTTTGCAGAGATATTCTCTTTATGTACTGTTAATCTAATTTCTTTACACGCCTTAAATTTATTTTTTATTAAATAAATGCTTTCTTGTAATGCTGATTTTCCATAACCATTGCCTTGCTGCTTTTGATCAATAATAAACCCGTTTATCCAATACATATTTGATGTCTCTCTTACAACCGCATGCATAATAAAACCAACCATAAGATTACCAACGTATATAGCAAATGGTATGTACTCTACATTGTCACCATCTGGCTTTATATATACTTTAGCAAGTGAAACTGCTACGGATGGAACAAATTTCAACTGATTTCCTTTTACTTGTAGCTTTAATGCTTCTTCCCAATTTTCTCTCGTAACAACCTTTAACTGGACATTCAATATTGTAAGCTCCCTTATATAGAGGATGTATGTTTATATTCAACGTAGTGAAATAATTCCCTTTTTCGACAACAACTTATAACATGATTTTTATAAAATCTTGAATGAATTTTTGTTCATCTATTTCTAGTGCTATACGGGCTCCTTCAGATATAGAGCTAGGGCGAAAATCAGCAAATGTTTGTCCTTTCGTATCTCCGTATGTATCTACATTTACTGTACGAGGCACAAATTCAAAAAAACTTGGATTTACTAATCCACTTATTGCAACCACATCATGTAGCAAAGGTCCTTCCATAGATGGATTAAGCTTTTGGTATGCGGATAGATAGTAATCATACATGGGTTTCATTATCATATGAAATGGATTCTTTGTATTAGCTTGAATATAGCTAAATACATTTGGTGTTAACACAGCTTTGTTTGTTACATTTAAAGGGAATATTAATAAATTCTTTGCTTGATGGAAAACAATTTTACTTGCTATAGGATCTCCATACACGTTTGCCTCCGCTAATGGTGTTACATTTCCTACTTCTAAAAAGACGCCACCCATGAAATAGATTCCTTTTACATTCAGCATTAAGTCACTCCATAAATTAAAAGCAATTGCTAACGAGGTAGATCTTCCTACATCGACAATCGTTAAATCTTTTCCGTACTTTACAAGAATCGCAGCGATACTACCAAAATTGTATATTGGAATAGATAATACGCTTTCTGGAACATGGATGGGCCCTAATCCTTCTGCTCCGTGAATTTCAGGGTAGTACGTAGTAATTTCTTCTGTAAGTGGTTTTGTTGCACCACTAATGACAGGAATGTCTTGTCTATTTGCTAACTGTAAAATATACGCTGCATTATGTGCAGCATGTATATGCTCAACATTTCCGTATCCAGTTACAATACCTACAATTTCAATTTCGGGATGCAGTAAACCATACATAATGGCAAATGAGTCATCAATACCTGGGTCTCCGAAAAATAATACTTTTTCCAAGAAATACTCTCCCCTCATAAAAACATAGAGTCATCAATAACTATGTATATGAAAAAAGCAAGTATATCTATGCGAATTTTAGAATGGATAATGTTTTACAAAATATTAAAAAGGAACTAGCGTATGCTAATTCCTTTCTTAAGTAACCATTCTCAAATTTAATTAATTATCGTATCCTTCATAAATTGCATCATTTATTTGATTTTGTATTTTTTTATCATCAGGTACAGGTTTCCACCAATTTCCTGTAATAAATAGCATCGTTAATAAATTATAACTATCACTAAAATAACTTTCTCTCTTATTCTTCATCCAATCCCAACCACTATTTACCCACTTTTGATTATTGCTACTCGTTATACTTGCAGCAATAAACGGTGAAACAAATACAGCAGTTGGATAACTACCAATATTTGATCCGTTTAATTGATAACCATCCACAATTTTTGAAGGATTTCCATTCGTTTTATTTTGAATCCATGAAGAGACTTTATCAGAAATGACTTTACTTCTTTTCTCGCCGTACATCGCATAGTCCATTACAATTCTTAATGGTACCCGACTAGCATTGTAATAATATGCATTTGTATATTCTGACTCATCTAAGAAATCTTTAGGTGCGGGTTGTGGTGGGGTTTTTACAACAAAATCTGAAATAAGCCCTGTATTTGGAGAGTACTTATTACTAAATTGCGTATATACATCGTACAAATTATTAATAACAGTAAGCCAAGTTTTATCACCTGTAAATTCATAAAAAGCTCTAAGATGTGACATTATCCAATCAGATGGTCTCGTATCAAGTGAACTTTTAGAATCCCAATCTCCTAAATTTAGTCGGTTATTATTCGTAACATTACTAGCTTTAATACCTTTTGTAATCATGTCTTGTGCTTCTTTCAAATAATTAACTGTTCCATTAGATCCCCACTGCTTATGAGCAAGAAGAAGAGAATACGCAATATCTAAATCCCCATCAGTAGCAGAATCAAAATGACCTTGTGCTTTTTTACTATCTGCGACAACCCATCCCATTAAATTAGGATTTTGAGAGCTTTTAAAAGTTCTTGCTGTTTTAAATAAACCGTCATAGATTTTTTGAGCATTCGAATCATAACCAGCCATTAATACTGTAATTATCATCCCATACCCTTGACCTTCTGAAGTTCCAAGTGGCTTAAACCCATCCGCATCACCTGTAATCTCTCCTTTTACGTAATAACCACCAGGTAAAGAAGATAAATCATTTTTCAAATATTTCTTTTTCCAATTATCGTAGTAACTTCTTACAGAAGCATTTAAACTTTCCTGTGTAACATGATTCGGTTTTATAACACCTGCATAATTAACTTGCTGGGGAAATGGTTTCATTTCCTTTGCAGCAGCTACTTGTTGATTAACTACGGGAATAGAATTTTGTATTGAATTGTCCGTTACACTTGCTGCGAAACTAGAATTAGAAAAACTAGCTAGTCCGATTCCTACAATAGAAATACATATGAAAATTTTTCTTTTTCCATTCATTATGTTGTCAGCTCCTTTTAAAATGCTTACTACATAAAATGTAACATACAATATTTAACTGAAATACAAAATATTATATTTATCAACATAAGAAAGAAACTATATCAAAAAGTATCATAAAATCATTATTTAATTAAGTTATATCGATTTACTGTTTACTAGATTCCTATGTTTTTCTTTTCTTACTACTCGTATATGAGCAATCAATATCCCAAGTATAGTAATCCCACCTCCAATTACAGAAATAAAATTCGGTACTTCACCTAACTATACCCAAGCTATAAAGCACGCAGTGACTGGCGTTAAAGATAGAGAACTTGTTGCCTCGGAAGCACCAGCACGAGATATAATATACTCTAAGGCAAGATACGGGAGTACTGTTGGAAATAAACCTAAATATATAACACTCACATTCACTTCAAGAGGAGCTGCTAGTATTTCTGTATAAATTCCCGGTAAGAAAATAAGCATACATACAGTGCTAGATAAAATTGTATATATGGTAAATGGCAAAAAGCCGTACTTTTTCAAGTAAGAAGTTTGGAAAACGAAAAATAGGCTTTCTGAAACGGCTGCTAATAATATAAATAATCCTCCACTATTAAATTGAATAGAACCTCCTTGACTAAATGATATGAGAGCAATTCCAATAAAACTAATTACACCACCGATCCAACCATTTAATTTCATTTTTTCATTCAAAAAAACAGAAGCAAGAATTGCTGTTACAATAGGAGTAACTGAAACAATTAAACTTGCCGATCCAGCATTTACAGTTTTTTCACCGTAGTTTAATGCAATGTGATAAATAGTAAACCCTAAAGCACCGAATATAAAAATCGCTGGAATGTCTTTCAAATCAGGTAATTGTAGTTTGTATATAAAGGAAAACACAAGAAGTATGAATGAAGCGATTAACAAGCGTAGTAAAGTAAGATGTTCAGGTGTGTATGATTCAAGCCCCATACGAATTGTCGGAAATGCAGTTCCCCATATTAGAATCGTAAAAGCGTGAGCACATATGATTTGTAAATCCCATTTTTTATTAAGCATGTTTTCTCTTCCTCTCCAATAAACCAACCATTTTCAAATTGCCAATTATTTCTTTTCATCATATTTAATAGTTGATACAATGTCTTCAACCAGTTATTTATCGAAAAAACCAACCACTTTTCATTTTTAAATAAACGAGGGAGTTTTTATATGACAATCGATAAAAAGGTGCCCAAATATCGGCAGATAATAGACTATATGAAAGAAAAAATTGAAAACGGAGAATGGCCAATCGGAAGTAAGATTCCTAGCCAGCGGCAGTTAGCAAAGTTATTTCATGTAAATCGGAGTACTGTAATAACTGCGCTAGAAGAGCTTATGGCTGACGGCTTAATTCAAGGGCAAATCGGGGCAGGAACAATTGTTATGAATAATACGTGGTCCTTATTAGCAACGAATCCCCCGCCTAATTGGAGTGAATATGTAAAGGCTGGTATTCATAAACCAAGTAAGGTAATGGTACGTGAAATAAATGAAGCAGAATCAAATAAAACACTTATCCATCTTAGTAAAGGCGAACTTGCCCCGCATCTTTTCCCACTAGAAACGATGCAATCCATTATTAAAAACGTTAGTGAGGAATTAGATTATTTCGGATATGAGGAACAAAAAGGTTTTTTTCCGTTACGTGAAGCAATAAGTAATTACGTAAAATCGTTTGGAATACACGTATCGCCTAACTCTATATTAATCGTCTCCGGTGCATTACAAGCATTACAATTAATATCAATGGGTCTTTTACATAGAAAATCAACCGTTTTACTCGAACAACCTTCTTACTTATATTCACTTCATGTTTTTCAATCAGCAAATATACACCTATCTGGTATAGCGATGGATCATTACGGGATTTTACCTAGCGATTTATTAACACGTATTAAATATAGTCAAAAGAAAAATATTTTATATTCTATTCCTTGTTTTCAAAATCCAACAGGGATATTAATGTCTGAAAAGCGCCGGAAAGAAATATTAAAAGTATGTGAAAAGGAACAGTTACCTATCATCGAAGACGATATTTACCGTGAGTTATGGATTGATGAACCTCCTCCAGCTCCTTTAAAATCGATAGATAAACATGGACATGTATTATATGTTGGTAGCCTCTCTAAAACACTAACTCCAGGACTTAGAATTGGATGGATTATCGGACCAGAACCTGTTATTGATAGATTATCAGATATAAAAATGCAAACAGACTATGGGTCTAGTTCTTTATCTCAAAGAGTTGCTGCTGAATGGATAAATAAAGGTTTTTATGAAGACCATGTAGCGAACGTAAGAACGCATTTAAAAGAACGAAGAAAAATGATGGTACAAGCTTTACATATGTATTGTGCAGACATAGCAACTTGGGATATTCCTAGTGGTGGATTTTTTATATGGCTAAAGGTTGTACCTAACATTCCGATGAAGAGACTATTTTTAGAGGCACTATCAAAAGGGATTCTTTTAAACCCAGGACGTATTTATGAAGAAGAATCAGATCAATGTATACGTTTATCGTATGGATATGCTTCTCCAGAACAAATAATTACCGGGATAAAATTGTTAAGTGGATTAATCCGTAAGTTAATGATATAACAAAAATCCTCTTTTATTTATAAGAGGATTTTTTGTGTACCTTATTTACCACAAACGCATTTCCTGTCCCAATAAAATAAGTTCTTCATAAGGATCTCCGTCAATTTTTAATACTTGAGCAAAAGCTAGTTCTGTTTTTATCCCTTGTTCTTTTAAGCGAATAATTTCTTCCCTTATATGTGGATTCTGCATTAATATCATGTGCTCAACAATCATATGTTTATATGCATTTTGGCTACGCACTGGCTTAGGTTGGGCAAATAATTCAAATTCAAAACCTTCAAATTTAAAATTCACCTTTATTGATTCAGTATTTTTAATTTTTTCTTTTTTATTTTGAATCCTTCATAAGAACCATATAAAGATCTCATTTCCTGTTCAAAAACATCAAAGTTATGTACTTCCATTACAATATCTAAGTCAGATTGAAGAGTATCAATTCTTATAGGTATTGTCCCACAAAGAACAGGACTATACAAAGCTAAATCCTCCATTATGTTTAATGTATTCAAAACATCATATACTTTTTGTTGCTTGTCATTCCCTGATTGTAAATATGTAATAGATGTAAACATGGAAGTCTCTCCTTCATTTCACGTAATACGTGACTCACTAAATTCAAGAAAATTTGTCCGTTGAAATTTATTCTAAGAGTACCTTTATTTCAATATATTAAGACGAATAAACAATATGTTTCAACTTTTCTCCTATACTGCAATACTATAAAAATAAAAAAGGAGGAATTATTATGAGCATTTTCAACATTCTTTTATCCATACACATTTTATTTGGAACAATATGCTTAATTACCGGTATTGTAGCGATGGTTGCTCAAAAGAAGAAAGGCAAACATACAGAATGGGGCGAAATATATCATGCATCTTATGTTGTTATCACCCTTACTGCAATCATATTGTCCATAATAAATTGGGATAAAATCGCATATTTATTTTATGTAGCAATTTTCTCTTATTCATTTGCGATTTATGGTTACCTTGCAAGAAAAAAGCGTTGGAAAAATTGGCTTCACCACCATATTAGAGGTATGTTAGGCTCTTATATTGGTGCCGTCACCGCACTTTTAGTAAATATAGGCATCCATATTCCTATTATAAATTTACTTCCGCCAATTTGGTTTTGGTTTTTACCTACTTTAATCGGCATTCCTCTCGTAGTCAGTGTATCAAAAAAATATAAAAAGCGTAGTTAAAATTAGTTACATTTTGATTACTTTCTAGTTCATTTTTATTCCATGTTTCCTATGATATAATGGGTTGTATTGTTTTTTACCATCTACATTAAATATAGGAGGATTTTGATGATACTATCACAAGATAAAAACATTAAACTAGCGATACATGGAATTACTTTATTATCTTTCTTGGTCTTTTTCCTCTTTGGTAATACACTTTTTTTTATACCCCTCATACTTTATTTCGTTTTCAAATCACAAAGTATAAAAGAAATGAATCTAGAATCAGCCCTTTTTCAATTTGGAGTATGGCTCGCTGTATTTCTTTGGAACTTCGTAGTAGTCCGTACGCTCATGTTTTCCTTATTACACATTGACTTGAGTACAAATTCCTTGTTTGTTATTTTTGGAACAATTCCACTATATATAATACTTTTAGCTGCTGTAATTTTAGGACCAATTAAAGGGATTTTATATGAATTACAAAATAAAGAGTTTCATTATCCTATTGTTTCACGATGGGTGCATAGAACTAAATAAAAAGAATCCAATAAAGTTATTGGATTCTTTTTATTTTCTCTTTTGCATAGTTATTTAAACTTCGGCTCAATGTATTCAATGATATTACCATCATGAAAACAGCCGTATATCATTTCCTATCGGGTAATTCTTTTTATTTATGATTTTTTAAATCCAATATTGAATGTAAACGATCCGGATAATTAGTAAACATCCCGTCGACTCCCCATGAAAGTAACTTTTTCATATCTTTTTCATTATCTACTGTAAATGGATGAACTTCTAATCCGTGTTTCTTTATTTTCTTTACGTAAGCTGAATCAATATATTTGTAATTCATACCAAGACCTATGCAGTATGTTTTATACTTTTCTATCTCTAATTCATTTAATTGAACTGACTTTTGATATGATAATAATTGTACTAGTGGGATATTAGCATGTAAACTATGAATCTTTTGCAGACTTTCTTCACTAAAGGATTGAATAATAACTTTATCACTTATTTGGTAGTACTTTATAATTTCTAATAGCTTTTCTTCCATACCCGGATATTCATCTGGTGACTTTGTTTCTATATAATAATTAGCATTATGCCCAAACATTTCTATAATTTCTTTTAACTTTGGAACTTTAGCATTTTCAAATTCTTTCTTTGCTAAATTCGGATATTTTTCATTGAAAAAAGAGCCTACATTTAGTTGCTTCATTTCTTCTAATGTATGTTCTTTTACTAACCCTTTACCGTTTGTTGTACGGTTTACGGTTTCATCATGCATAGCTACTAAATGTCCGTCTTTTGTCATTTGGAGATCAATTTCTATGTAATCCCCCTTCAATTGTTGGCCTAATTTATATGCTGCTATTGTATGTTCTGGTGCATACGCAGAAGCGCCTCTATGTGCGATATTCTTTATATGATTTGATTGATTAATAGCTTTAGTGTATTTATGTTCGTTTATTTGCCGAAAAACAAAGATACTTATTACTATGAAAAAACAAATGATTGTAATTAGAGATATTTTTTTCATAACGGTATGTTAACTCCTATATTTAAAACAATTTGACTTGTATGATTTACTCAAATAAATGTCGATTTTCAAAAACAGTCATTCGTCCAACAGCTTGAAAGCCCGACTTTTTATAAATATTGATTCCATCAGGTGAAGCTTGTAAAACGCAATAAGTATTTTTTAATTTCTTTGCTTCTTGCAGCAAGAAGTTAAACATAGTAGAACCAAATCCTCGTCCTCTCATCTCTTCTTGAGTTGCTATGTCATAAATACCAATACTATCTTTTGTACAGACCAACGAACCAACAGTTACAACTTCATCTTTATACATACCTAAGTATAGCTTCATATTTTCACTATTCCATAAATCGAAAGAAGAAATTTGATTATAGAATGATTGTACATGTATACCTTCCTCTGATGTACCGAATAGATCAGCTAGCGTTTCTCCAAATCTTTGTATTTGTCCGAGCGAAGATGCTTGTTGAATTGTAAAGCCTACTGGCGTGTCTATTGTTGGAGAAATTGTTTTTAAGTCTGCAACCATCGCAATACTATGTTCTGCTTCTTTTAAACCAAATTTTAATAACTCGCTCTTAATAGTCTGCCCTTGTTCTTCATCCCAAAGCCAAACACACATTGGAAACTGCTTTTGATTATAGTATTCTACCTCCTTATTTAATTGCTTAGCTCTATCTGTTACATTATTGTTAAGTAAAGTAATGATATTAAATGTATCTGCAGGTAAACCACAGTCGACAGCAATGTAATCCTTCGTTTCTTTTACATTCATTCCTTGCACAAGTCTAGCAATATATGAGATTTTAAATGTAAAATTATCTAATAGTAACTGTTTATAATTCATAAATTGTGCTCCTTTCATAAAAATTAGTATCCGAACTCTTTGATTTTAAATATAACACATAAGTTATTTACCTTTTTCTATAAAAATATCTCTTTAATTTATGCGGGATAGCTTAAAAGAATTAAAAATGATATAACGTTGTCGGAATGAAAAAAGTGGTATATAATAAACATTAACATTACTAGTAATTATTTTAGGTATTCCTAGAATAAAGGAGCGATACATATGAAAATTACTATTTATTTCGGAAGTCATGAAGATCAAGATGTACGTACTATGGACTGTCATTTAGATGTAGAAGATACAGAAGAGATTGTTTCTGTATCATAATATAAATATACGGGATAAACCCTATTCCCTACAGCGTTTAAGACACCTTTTACAGGTGTCTTTTTTGTTGTTTTTTTCATCAAAAACCCTTTACTTTAGAGTGTTTTAATAGTAAAATATACACATACGAACAAATGTTCTTTTACTTTAATTGTACATGAAGGGATGATTTTTACAATGGCTCAAGCAAAGCGCAGAGGAAGAAAAAAGCAAACACCTATTATTTCAAATACAGGCTTTATCGGCTCTGTCTTTATTGATACATTGGAGTTACAAAAGAAATCCTATTATTTCGCTCGTAAAAAACTTCAAATTGTTCATCATGTACTTGATGGTCTATCTGGAGCAATGAGCGCATTATTTAAAGAACATAATATCACTGCATATATGTCATGTGTATATTTACATAACCAAAAGAAAATCGGCTTTGTTCTTTCAACAAAACCTTTTGAACAAAGTGATGGTGTGTCTTATTTTATAAATTATTTGATCGAAAAGAATTTTTATGGTAACGAAGATGTAGAATACCAAGAAGTATTTAATACAGGTTTTATCGGTGTAGTATTCGCCGATTTATCTAGTATAGATCGCTTTAATTTTGAGTTTGAAATGGGTATGTTAACAAAGTTAATGAAAGATATGATTATTCCCGTTAAAGAACTCTTTTTACGCCATAATGTACCGGCTTATATCTCCACTTCTCATTTAGATGAGCAAAACAAATTAGGTTTCGTACTTTCTGTAAAACCGTATGATGAACGTGCAGAAGCAGATTTATACTTTGAAATGTATTTAAAAGAGCGTGGATTATTTATTGGTGATGAAGAAGATGATATTGATAAGATTGTTATTAGAAAGACAGCTGAATTACGATAAAAAAGCGCAGGATGATGATCCTGCGCTTTTTTATCTGTAACAATATCAAATAGTTACGTTAAACACTATAATCTTTGGAATGAATTTCTAAATTGAACTTATTTGAATAAGCTTTATTCAAAATAAGAAATACTATTCCTCCTGCAATTGGAAGCGTGTAGGCTGGAATATAATTTAATAATAGACCTGATAATGCCAGTGCTATCGGCTGCATCATTTTACCTATACTTAATCCAATACTGAGCACTCTTCCCCTATATTCATCAGGAACTTCTTTTTGCATGAAATAAATTAAAGGAATATCAATTAACGCTATTATTAGCCCGAAAGAGAACATAACAACACAATACGTAATAACGCATACAAAATCATTTGCTTCAAAACTTTTGAATAAAACTGGAATTCCTGAAATAATCATAAAAACTGCCAACATTGAACTTAGCTTTTTCAAAAGATAAGAGTAAGAAAAACGATTAGTTATCTTTTTCACTAAAATTGCACCAATTATCATCCCTACTGGAAAAGTTCCTTGAATGATACCAAATTGCTTCGAACTAAGATTGAGAACTGTGTTAATAATGTATGGTAATGGAACAGTTACAGCAAATCCTAAGAAGAAATTAAGCGAAATTAAAATATGAAACGTATTCTTTAAGCTTTCCCTCTCCATTAAGTAAAAGTATCCCTCTTTTATATCTTTAATAAAATTAATTTCTCTTATTGAACATTCCTCCTTTATATCGTGCCCGAACAATTTAAAGTGAATAAACAGTATGGATATGCCAGAAAGGATAAATGAAATACCGTTTATCATTATAAAAAGTTTTATGTCTACAACAGCAAAAACGATACCACCTAACATAGGACCGAGAATTAAAGATACAGAATCAATAATTTTACTTATAGAATTAATACTCATTAACCTCTCTTTAGAGACGATATTCGGTTTTGCGGATTCTAATCCTATTCCAAAAAACGTTGTAAATACTGTTAAAAGAAAAGTAGTAGTATAAATGATGAATAAGTTTAATCCATAATTACTGCTCAATGTATAAACAGTAATTAATAAGCCTCCACTTAGTAAATCCATACAAACGACCAGTTTCTTTTTATCAACTTTATCTGCGATTACACCTGCAAATGGATTCATAACAATCATTGGAATCGTTCCTAAAATAAGCGTAATTGCGAAATTCCATGCTGATCCGGTTATTTGTAACACATACAATCCTAATGCGAAACTATAAATAGAGCTACCAAATATTGATACTGTTTTCCCAAATGAATAGAGATAAATATTTCTTAGTTCTTGAGTACTTTGCTCATTTTGTGAATGTATTCGTAAACGTCCCATAACTCTTTCCTCCCGTTTAACTTTGTATTACATACAGTGTAAGTTCTCGGGTCAACCCAATATCAATATGCTATTATTAAAAAGTTTTAAAAGAAAAATAAAAGAAGATGGGGTTAACCCCATCTTCTTCCGAAAAATGAATATGTATAAATTTCTTCTCCTTGAACGAAGAAATTTTCGTATTTCCCGCCTCTTTCCAAATAATTAGAAGTTCTTTCATCAATGGTTTGAAACTGTAGTTTTTGAATTTCTCCCTTAACTTTTGAAGAGGTAAAATTCTCTCGTAATCTAATTGATATATGACTATGTATGCTGAAATTTTTAAATAAAATATATGAGCTTAGCATATAACACTCTGGCTTAAAAAGTGGATTTAATTCATGCAACAAAAAGTTTTTATGCTCAAAACTATAATTACTTGTACCAGACTGATCAATGACAATATCAGCAGAATAATTCTGAATAGGTATGTTTAAAAAGTCGGCACAGATAAATAGAATGTTTCTTTTCGGGTTTCTTCTTTCAATTACATCTTTTAAAAATAAAAGTTTATTCAAATCTCGATCAACAGCAATATATAGGCAATTTCCTGGTAGTTCCTCATAAATATTTCGTAAAAAGAACCCAATACCAGATCCTAAATCAAGTAGTATTTTTTCATTTAAATCTAGTTGCATTAGTTTCTTTTTCGCCCATTCTCCTCCTCTTTGAACATTTTCCAAAAAAGCAGTATCAGTTTCATGGATATAATCCGAAATAGAATCTTCAAGTGATGTCTTTTCATATGCTTTATATGAGTTTCCAGCTGTTAAAACCCCTGAAATAATCGCGTATTCTTCACCACAATTACAAATTAACTTTCCCTCAACAATTTGATTCTTATTGATAATGCCATCTTCAAGAATCAAATTTCCGTTACACTTAAAACACTTAAATACATTAAGTACGTTTAAATCTATCCCTAAAATTGAATTCGAAATTTTAGTTTTTATAGATAAATTATTTAACGCTTCCTTTAATTTATCTTTTTGTTCCTCTAAATTTTTTATTTCCTGTTCAATCTTTTCATATTTCAATTTAAATAAAGATTGATAAAAAGTATTTTTTTCGTAATCTATAGATTTCCCTAAATTTTTATAAAGAAAAAGATCTTTAATTTCATTTAAGCTAAATCCTAGCCTTTTGTACTCTAAAATAAGTTCCATATCTTTTTGACAATACTCATCAAAAAAATAGTGCCCACCTTTCTTTTCAGGAATAATGAGACCGAGGTCTATATAATGTCTAATCGTATCTACACTTACAGTATTTACTTCTGCAAACTTACTGATTTTCATACTATCACTACCATTTATATATTTGTTTATACATACTTCTTTATTATTTTAAAAAATCCTTTCATCTCCCTATACAAAATTATTTATGGTATGAAAAAGATGTAATTCATTTTAGGGTTCCGTCACATACTCATCCAGCTAAGCTTATATAAGTTTAGCTATTCTTTTTTAATCTTGAATTTTGGCGTAAGTAATACAGTCTTTTTCTGTTTTCATTGAATTGGAATATGTAAGGTTACGTACTTTAACCATAGAGGACTTGTACTACCCGTTCCTATCAATTTCATAGACGTGTAGGATGTTATTTTATGGGAAGTGTTCTTGCTGTGGGATCGGTATTGTAAATATAGATGAACGTGGTTCAAGTCAAAAAAGGTACTCCTAGGAGTACCTTTTTTGACTATTCTGTATGTGCGAACGTTTTCAAAAATTATTGGATATAAATTGACGTACGCATTGTATTAAATGGCGCGTTTATAGATGTTTTTTGGTATTCAAATGTTCCTTGTTGATGTCCAGAAGCATCCCATTTGTAATACCAGCCAACGATTGGTTTTCCGCCGATTATTGTGGATCCAATACTTTTTACATTAGAACCATTTATTTTAGTAAATGGATTTTGACCGTATCCCATCTCTTTCGTTGTAATATATAAGTATTTTCCCCCGTGGTTACGTGATGTGCTAAAGCTGTTTGAGTTAATTGTTTCTACTCCGCCCAGCTCAGACTCTACTTGTACGACGTTTAGTGAAGTAAGTGGTGCTGCAGGTCCAGCTGAAGCTTCTGTTGCCATTCCTAAACCGACGAACGCTGTGATTGCTAACGATGAAATCCCTAGTGCTGCTTTTTTAAACATAAAAAACATCCCCTTCCATCTATTGTTTTCTCTTTCATTGCCAATATAATCTTAATAATCTTATATGTAAATAGATTGTAACTATATAAATATTAGTGCGAATATTCTATTATATGTTTCTACAATTCTATTACTTAATATGAATGACTTACAGTGTAAAACGAAATACACATTACAACTTGATTCTATTATTTTCATTGTTAGCTAGTGTATCCCGAATTTAAACCGCATGAACAATTATTGCTATTTTTTGGGTTCATAAACAGGTGTCTATGTTTGTTGTTACCATATAATAAAGTTACACTAAGCTGATGTCAGTACACGTAGAAACAATAAAAAAGAGCATATTTTAAAAGATTTATCCCGCATTAACGGGCAGTAAGACCCCAACCTCAAAATTCAGTGGAAGCAAAGAAGTTAGGTGGGGGATCAACTGCCTGTAAAAGCCCGATTGGTTCAACTAATAATCAGTGGGGGATGAACAAAACCCCCACTGATTAAAGTTTCACTTTATTAAAACATGCTCTTTTTTTATTAATTTGAATGAATCTTTCAGTAAAAAAGTGCATTGATTTGTATCCTTTATGTAATAGAAATACTCGTTTTAAAAATCTTGTTTTTGTGCTTTTTACTATTATTCTTAAAGATAATTTATTGAATGTTCTTATTGTACTCTAATTGATTTTGAATTCCTGATCTATCAATTTGAATCCAATACTCTGAAATTTTCCCATTTTCAATTCTATATACCGCACTTGCTATTTGAGTTATAGGGAGGCCTGTAGGTTCGTATCCATCTATTTCTCCTATGTGTGTACCTACTTGCTTCCAGCGTACATATACTTTACTATCTTGTACTAATAATTCTTGAATTTCTAAAGAAAAATTTCCATATACTTCTATCATCTCTCTTACATGCTCAGCATAATCTTTTGGCGATCTGTATACTGTTTGTTCCTCTTCAGATATAACTTGATGTGCCAATACTTTATCTGCCATATATCGATTTGAAAAGTCTGGATTATTCCCTGAACGCACTTCTTTGAAGAAATTTCTAACAATTAGTTCTGGTTTCATTAAACATCCCCCTTAAAAATAAATCCAATACTAATATCACCTGAATGTATTAGATAAGTGTTATATTACTCATTCTCACTCTTTCTCAATAAGCATGTCAAGTTTGTAGTGTTGGCATGAAAATTGTAAACTCGCTTATGCTTTGTATTCTTCCGTTCATTCTTGAAAATTTCTAACAACTCGTATTTACCATATTTTATATCCCATATTCCTAAGCTTCTTTATTCTAGAATGTTTTTACTACACTATTTATTTTTTCTTTTTCCCTTGCAGGAACAACTGTGATAACATTACCTTTATCATTTAAAGTCAGAGGGTGTAGAAATTACAGATAGCTATCGATATGCTACCTACTACGTACTGGATGAAATCAAACGTTTATGTGCAATCCAGCTAATAGGGAAATGATTCATGTGAAAAAGGAGATGCTATAGGTACTATAGCATCTCCTTTTTATGTACTGATTCATAAAGAAAGACAGCGATTCTTCCTCTACCTTTATTGTGCTATCTTTTTTGGATTAAGTCACCATGTAGTAGTAAATAAAAATGAGCTAAGTTTAAAAAACTAGTTGATATACATGGAATCAGGTACAGACATTAAAACATAAAAAAGGTCTCCTACTATTCCACTAGTAAAAATAATAAATCCCATATTACGTATTCCTTTAATTTTTGACCGTAATCCAATGATTCCAGCTAATAGCCCAGTTAAAGAAAATAGAATCCAGTATAATTCTGTAGGAATATCAAGAAGTTTATTCTCAGAAATCCCCATTCCCCAAAAAATAAAAGGCAGTACGACAAAGGAAAGGCTAAGTAATCCTAGTATACTTACGAGTAAGTTACGATGTTTAATCCCATTAATAATTAAATACAATCCACCAAAAAATCCGCATAACACAAGATAAGGCATATAGTAGATCCAAAGTAAACTCAAAATGATCATATGTAATTCCCTCCAATTTTTCTGCATTCTCTATAATTTTAAGGGGTTATTTGACTGTCTGAATCCGTTGCTAATTGATTCATTTGATTTAGCGCTTCTTCTAAATCAAATGAATTAAACCAACGGTAATCCTGCTTGTCTAAAATACGATAATGCTGACTAATCAGATTTTGTTGTAAACGAAAGTTCCCTTTTTCTTGAATCTGTTTCCACCAGACTTTTCCTCCCAATGTTTTTTCTTTGAAATTGCTAGTGCTACTGTGGGCCATTGTTTCGATTACTACTAATGGATCATCCCCAAGAGCATTCTGTAAAACTTCACTATCTCTAAACAATGCACAAATAGCAATGGTGTTGGTCCAGCCTGCATTCGTTCTCCCTTTCTCAATTTGAACAAGCGTTTTTTTGGATATCCCGAGAATTTCAGCCATTTTATCTTGCGTATATCTTTTTTCAGTACGTATTAACTTTATTTTCGTTGAAATGAGTTCAATTGTATGATCTTTATTCACTTTCTCTCCTCCAAAAGTAACTAATGTTTTATTTAGTGTAATTTTACACTAAAATAATCCCATTTTCAACTCGATCCTCCCTAAATCTTGTAAGAAATAATCGGATAAGCCATAAAAGAGCATTCCACAGTTTTCTATGAGGTATTGAGGAATTATCGATTTCTAAGCTCGATGGAGATTTGGCAGGGGTCCATTTCATTTTAATTAAATAAAAAACCCGTGAATCATTCACGGGTTTTACTTTAATAACTAATTGCTATTGTTCCCTCACCTGCATGAACAGCAAATGAAATCGGTAATGGATATAGTTTGAAGTCCATTTCAGGGAATGCTTGTCTTATATCTGAAATCCATTCTTCAGCTCCATCTTTGTCATTAGCATGGAACATATGAAGTACTTTAGGCAATTCTTTTTCAAGCTCATTTTTAATATATTCTCGACATTTTTGGATTTTACGAACTTTCTTTTCAAGTAAAAGTTCGCCGCCTTTTACTTCTAATATTAAGTTGACACTTAATAAACTTCCAAGTAAAAATTGAACTCCCTTTACACGTCCACTTGCATACAAACCTTTTAAGCTCTTTGGAAATACATGAAAAGGTCTTCTTTTTTCATCTACTAATGTTTTGTGTATATCTTGTAAAGTCATACCATCATTGTATAACGATTTCGCTTTTCTAATTAGTTCATCCATTGGATAACTTGTCGTTTCACTGTCTAATACCGTTAATGGGAACCCTGCCATTTCTGCAGCTAATTTCATGTTTTGATAAGTTCCACTTACTTTTCCGCTAATAGCAACTGCAAATCCTTCTTCATATTCTTCTTTGCATTTCGTAAATAACTCTACCATTTCCCCAATGTTAGGTTGTGATGTAGTGACTGTCTTACCTTCGTTTAACGCATTATAAACACGTTCACGTACACCTTCTTCACAATCTTTGTACGACACACCATCAATAATAACTTCGATTGGGATAACAAAGTTATCTCCTTCTGTTTTAAAACTCGCAGTTGTACTATCAGTAATCCAAGCAACACGCTTCATGTTGTTCCTCCCTTAATTCAATTCCTCTTTTCTAATTTTTCTATATATTTATGTTATGAAAAGAGAATATCCCTGTAATAGTAACAGGACTTTATTGTTTTGGCTATAGTAGATAGATGATAAATGTGAATATTTCTTGTCTTTTTCACAAATTAAAAAGAAAATCAAGAAATTTGCTCGATTTTCTTTTTCTCATACATTATTTAAAAGTTTCGTTATCTAAAATCACAACATAATCATTCGTCAATCGCCCAGCTTCTTTCGTATAACTGACAAGCCTTTGTATGTTATCACAACAAATTTTTGCTCCCCATACGAGTAAGGGTACGCCGATAAAATCGATATGAAACCTCCTAGAAAACAGACCACCAAAAGTCATTGGTAAAGGCACTGTTGGTGATGTATTAGAAAAAATAATCTTTTCATGGCTTTCATAATGTTTTTGTAGAATCTCTCCTAAATGCTTCATCGCAGGTACAACGACTTTTGATGCGCCGCATCCAATCGTATATACAGGATTGCCATTTTCGTCTATTCCATGAAAAATAATTTTCCCCATATCTTCTGTTTTTAATTTATTGAAGTACTCTACATTTAATATTTCTTCTTTCGTTAACTTCCGATCAGTTGGTAATTTATTTAAATGATACGCTGCAGCTAGTGAAGTTGTATGTGTACCACCGAAGTCTGTGTAAATGAATATCATATTATCATCCCTTGTTGTAAATGTTCAATGTTATTTAGTATTACCGTTCATAGCATTGTTAAACAAGGGAAGAATGAAATTACGCTTTTTGTGTTAAATCATTATATTTTTTCCAAATATAATATCTTCTACTGATTACAGTACCTAATGTGATACATAAAAAGGCATTCGTTACAATCGTTAATGTTTGATGCGTACTGCCAGAAAACATACTCTGCTTAATCACAACTTTTGCACCTAAAATAACAAGTAGAATAATTGTACTTAACCAATTTCCCTTTCGTAATACATGACCTGTTTCACTATCTAATCGAAATGTTAATGCTTTTCCCCTAATAACCCCAAGACCCAATCCAATACCGAGCATTGCAACAAATAGTAGTACTTGTAATATATTTAATTGTCCCATATGAATAATGGACTGGATTGTTACGAAGCACAGCAAAGCCGGAATGATCCAAATACGATTAATATTCACTTTATATTCCTTACCTTGCATTAATATAATTATAAGAATAACAAGTAGAATATCCATTAAGAGTCCTCCTATATACTTGTTTGCCTTTGAAAATTATATTCGCCTCTTTTCATCCCATACTTGAAATACGATAGCTACTTTAAAGTGTATAATGTGGAATGTAATTTCCCATCAATCTTACTCATTAGTTATAAAAATAAAAAGACATACTTATTACTCGTACGTCTTTATTATTACATTCATAAACTCGTTTAACCTTTATCATTACTTAACATCTTTAGAACTAGTTTTATCTACTACTTGCATGTTAAATGTAGCAGCTAGCTTTAAAGTGATTTTATAAATAAAATAACCAACAATAGAACCTAGAACGTTACAGATCACATCATCAATATCAGTAATACGTGCCCATCCACTAAATAAAGACTCAATTAGTTGTAATAATTCAATACTAACTGATATGGTAAATCCTAATAAAATAGTATTTTTAATCTTTTTATATGTATCCCATATAATTGGTGCTAAAAAACCTAAAGGTATTAATAATAAAACGTTCCCACCAACATTTCTTACGATTAGACCGATCATAAATAGGACATCACCATCATAAGCACTTCCTATTTGACCAATATCCTTAAAAATTGATGCAAAGGGAATAATATTAACTGAACGACTAAGATTTTCAGCACTAGAAGGAAAACCAATTGGTAAAGGAAATAAAGTTACGGCAACAACCATACAAATGTATACTACGAATAGAAAACGAATTAATTCTTTCCACCAATTTACATGTTTTTTATTTTTCATCCCAATTAAAATACTTCGTACAATTAAATAGGAGATGACTCCAAAAACAATAAACACACTACCGTTTAATATATACAAATTTTCCCTACCTTTTTAATATTACATATAAATATCGATAATCATAAAACAGTGTTAATCAATTACAGAAAGTCTTCATTTAATAATTAAAATGAAGACTTATACAGAGTACATTTCAAGGCAGATGCAATTATGAACTCTTTTAACTTTTTCAAAAAGATTTTTCTAGTTCTTTCATTAATTTTTCAGGTCCTGCTCCTTTATTCGAAGGAATAACTAATGTAATTCCTAAGTCTGGATAAACGGCCGAGCGAAAACTAACACCTGGATCATAGCCCATTATATGATATTTAAAAATATCATTTTGTCTTGTTTCAATCCATATTCCATAGCCGTAAAACTGATTATTATTTACTTGAATATGAGGAGTTAAAAGTAAATTAGTATATTCTTGGCTTAATATTTCAAAGTTAAATAATGCTTCCCAGAACTTGAGCATGTCTGGTGCGGTAATATAAGCACCGCCATCAGAACCACCTTTTATCGGTATAGAATATGCATTTGTTCTCCATTTTTGGCTATTTACATCTTTTATATATCCCAAAGCAGTGTGCTTTGGTAATGTATCTAAAGAGAAATAACCGGAATCATTCATGCCAATTGGATTGAATATTTTTTGCTCTATATATTCCGCAAATTCAAGTCCTGTTTGCTCTTCTATTATTAATCCAAGTACGATAAAGCCTGCATTGTTGTAGTGAAACTTACTTCCTGGTGCAAACATCATATTATTGTTTTGAAATAATGGTAAAAAGTCTTTTAAACTTTTTAAAAGATACATAGGTGTTTGCTTCCAAAGATCCTCAAAGTTGTCCATTATACTTTCGTCAAAATAATCTGGAATACCAGAACTATGCGTTAAAAGTTGGTGTATTGTAATATCATCATTGAAGTTTGGAAATTTAATATGTAGACAATCTTTTAACTTTGTATGAAAAGTAATTACACCTTTTTCAACAAGTTGACAGATGCCGATTGCAGTGAATAATTTACATCCTGAAGCAATTCCGAATTTTGTTTGTAGTGTATTGTTTATACATTCACTTCTATTTGCGTAACCAAACGCCTCTTCATAGATTAAGTTTTTTTCTTTTTTCACTAAAACTACCCCAGAGAAATCTATATTCCGATACATCTCTTTTACAATTTTGTCTATTTCCCCTTTTGTTTTTATCACGACAACCACCCTTGTCTTTTCTTATTGTTCTTTCCCCTTATTTATTTTTCCATATAAAGGGGAAAGAACCCTTTAATTGAATACGATAAATTATTAATAAGAACACAAAATTCATTTCGAATTTATTGATTCATCGGAACCCCACTTAAATTGTGATGGTAATAAAGTAAATACACACAATACGATAGTTATAAACAGCATTCCTAATGTTCCTACAATGACTACAAGTTGTATAGAAATGAATTGCGTTGCAACAGCGGACAATATTGTAATAAAAATTGTTACTACTGCAATAAAGAGCCCATATATACTCCCAATCCGTCCCATCATATGAACAGGAACGTTATTTTGGTAAAATGTATAATACCCTGTATTTGCATATGCCATAGAGAAAGATAAAATAAGAAATCCGGTAGCAGCTATTAAAAATCCACTTGAAAAAGCGTAGATTAAATATCCGAGTGCGATGAATAATGATCCTATCCCAATTAGAAATGAAGGTGCTAATCTTTTTGATAAAATTGTATTTGTTATGGCGCCTAAAATACAGCCCGCTCCACCAATACTTACTAAAAAGCCATACTCACTATCTGTTAACAATAAAATTTCTTTCGCAAATGATAATTCAAGTGAATCAGTTGCGGTAGCTAGTACCATCATTCCTTGGAATAAGAAGTACACACATACGACATACACATGTTTTTTACTAAAATTTATAACAGTGTTCCAATCTTTTTTTAATAGTGAAATAGATATTGTATTACTAGGTGAATGAGAATCTTCTTTTTTATCAAGATTAGGTAAAAGTAGTGTAATTAATCCTGATAAGAGAAATGCTATAGTATTCATATATATAGTAAACTCTGGTGTACTCACTATTAATAAAGCTCCCGCTACCGCCGGACCAATTAAAAATGCACCAGATGATATTAAGCTACGTAGTGAATTGAAACGTTGTCTTTGCTCTACTGGAATTAATTTCGTCATATACGTCATAGTAGTCGGCTCATAAATCGCGCTGGCCATACTTATAAAGAATACGAATACATAAACAATCCAAAGTGATGGAAGTACAGGTAACATAGCAATACATATTGCACGATATATATCAAGGTGTATCATTAATTTTCGTTTATTTAAACGATCAATCATACTTCCTGACCAAGCGTTTGTAAATAAAGCGGCTAGTGGCTTAATTACATATAAAGTAGCAACAGCTAAGGCTGAGCCACCCATATTATAGACAAGTACATTCAGTGCTATTAAGTAAATCCATGCACCTAAATTCGCAATACCAACTCCGGACAGTAGTAATAAAGGATATTTCCAATCTTTAAGTATTTTTTTCACTTTAGGTCCCCGCTTTCCATATTGTTTTAAAACAATAAAAAAATCCCCCCCCAAGACTTATAGTCTTAGGGACGAGATTTATCATCGCGGTGCCACCCTAGTTTATTAATATGTCGCCATATTAAACTTATCAGGTACTGCATTGTTTTCATGCTTATACCGTAGCTCTATAACGGGAGCTCCCGTCACACCATCCTCTTATAAAAGATTCCGATGTACTGCTCAGAGGCTTGGTTCAATAAAGAATTTTTGCTCCTTTTCAGCTTTATGGAGCTCTCTGTGAAAAATTCATTTTATTTACTCTTCTCTTCACTGCATTTGATTTTTTCCATATTATCACATATATATTTAACTGTAAATAATAAATAATTACATATTTCAAGTTATGCCAATGTTAACAGTCTTATTTATTATTTTTTCTAAAAATTACGGTGCGTGAAATTACTAGAATCTCTAAAAAAAGAGCCTCTTATATATAGGCCCTTCACAATGTCCAAATTAATTCGTATTTGCCTCTACTAACGGTTGTAGCGGTGGTTCTAATTCTAGTTTTAACGTATCACCTTCTTGTAAATCTTTCCCTTTTTCAATACTTTGATTTGTTACATAACCCGTCCCTGAAGTTTTTAAATCTAATTTCAAAAGCTTAGAGAAATACATAACATCACGCATGGACCAACCTTTTATATTTGGCATTTTTGCGTTATTTCCTAATAGAAATATACGATCTCCTTCACTCATTACCTCACCAGATTGTGGGTATTGTTTTATTATTTTTCCTTCTCCTAAAATAACCGGCTGTAGCTTCTCTTTTTCTGCACTTTTTTCTACTGTCCCCATGGATTGATTCACATAACTTTGTACTTTTAATTGAGATTGCTTCGTTGCATCGACAATTTGTTTTTCTGTATATGGTTTCACCTTTAAATATTCTAAACTATTTTTTATAACTGGTTTAAATATTTCAGCAAGAGGCTGAGCTCCATACTCGTCTCCCTTTAATTTTGGCTGCTTAATAGCTAAGTATACGATTAACTCTGGGTCATCAATTGGAGCCATTCCTAAAAATGAAAAAATATAATTTTCTTTCCCTTCCATATATCGTCCATTTTCAGGGTTCGGAATTTGGGCTGTTCCTGTCTTACCCCCAATTGGATAACCATCCACTTTATACATTGTACCAGTTCCTTTTGAAGACGTAATAACGTGCTCCATTAAGCTTCTTACCTTGTCCGCTGTTTCTTTTTTTATCGGATTCCCAATTTCTTTCGGTTGATTTTCCATAATAACTTGTTTGTTTGTTGGATTTACAACTTTATCAACGATATATGGTTGCATCATTTTCCCGTCATTTGCTATTGCCGTAGCGGCTTGTATTAATTGAATAGGAGTGACAGTGGAACCTTGCCCGAAAGAAGTTGTAACTTGTTGGATTTGTGTGTTTAATAATAATGTATTTTTACTTTCTCCGGGTAAATCTATTCCTGTTTTTTGATTGAAACCAAATTTATTCATATATTGCTTAAATTTATTCGGTTTTAATAACTGATCTTCTAAAATAGAAAAAGCTACATTTGACGATCTTTCAAAGCCTTCATCAAATGTAATTGAGCCCCATCCAAATCCACCATTATGATCCTTTATATCTGTTGAACCAACCGAATATTTTCCTGATTGAAAATATTCTTTCCCGTTATATACACCTTCATTAATAGCAGCAGCTAACGTAAACACTTTCATTGTTGAACCTGGTTCATATGCGTTTGCAATTGGATCATTTAAAAAGTATTCGATATCGCCTTTATTAGGATTATAGCTAGGCTTACTAGACATCGCTAAAACCTTACCAGTTTTTGGATCTGCAATAATTCCTATTAACATAGAAGGATCATAGTGTTGTTGTGCTTTGTTCATCGCTTCTTCTAAAAAACTATTAATTTGCTTATCAAGCGTAAGATATACGTTATTTCCATGTTTAGCAGGTTCTACTTTACCTATGTCATTTGTAAGTGGGATACCTCTTCGTGTTCCTACATATTCTATATTCCCGTTCGTAGAGCGCAAATATTTATCCAAACTTTTTTCAAGTCCAAATTTCCCTTCCGTATTTCCTTTATCATCTGGTCTAGCAAAACCAAGTATATAGGATGCAAAATCTTCATTTGGATACACTCTTGCTTTTTCAGGCATAAAAGATACACCCGGTATTTTTAATTTCCTAATTTTCTCCTTCGTTTCTCTAGATAAATTCCGACCAATTTTCCCAATTTCAACTTGTGTGCGTCCTTCATGAAAATTTTTTATTACTTCCTCTTTATCAATTTCAAGTACATCAGCTAATTGTTGTGCCGTTTCATCACTATTTTTCACTTTATCTTTTCCTTTTAAATTCACAACAACTCGATACGTTGCGGAATCTTGTACTAGTACCTTTCCAGTTTGGTCATAAATTGTGCCACGGTTTGCTTCTAATACTCCATTTTTATTATGTTGTTCATTCGCGAGATCTTTTACATCCACATTATGCACGACTCCTACTGCTTGTATATAGAATATACGCAAAAGCATAGTAAGAAACAAAACAATAAAAGCAATCATCATATATCGAGCACCTTTATTCGTTTGAAGTTTATGCATACTTATCTCCTTTCATTTGTAATTGATTTCTGCGAAGATGCACTTTAAAATATGTAGTTTTTGTTTTTATTTTCGATACTATATGTTTCGAAGTTTTCTGTTTAATTCCTTTAAAACAAAACCAACTATTATTATTTTGGGTTTAATTTTATTCATTTATATTACGGTATGTGAAATTAATGAATATTCAAATAAAAATACATTTTTTAAAGTTAGCTTTCCTTTATCGTGTAAAGAGAGACTAAAAACATTTATTTGCTATATAGATAAGTAATTTCTTCAAGTGTTTAACATGAATATTCTAATTGGAAAAATAAGGTTGTCTAATGATAGTATTATTACAATAGATTTTTAAACGCGTCGGGAGGTATTGTTTTGGAGAAGGAAGTAAAGAGCGAAGTAATTAAAATTATAGCCGTGACTGTTGTAGGTGTAGTCCTTATATTATCGATACCGTAACTTTTTAACTATTTTTCGTAACCTGGCTGTTATAATATATAATGTAAAGCTCTCCTAAATAAAAAAATTTGAGATTACCGATAATAATGTTATTATTACACCCCTTACTGTACTCATATTTCCTACATTATTTACTCTAACTACTTGTTGACAATCATCAGTTCTTTCTACATTTCATTTCCAATACCATTCTTTTATTCAATAAAAAAAGTTCCCCCTATGGATACCCAAGGTGGGAACTTTTTTAAACCAAACTTATAAATAGTAGATTTTAACCCTAAGCTATATGGTTATATTTTGCTAAAAAAGGAATTCGTTTTGCTACCAACGCATACATTTTGAAAACGATTTTTGCGATTGGTTCAAATATTCGTTTATTCTGCAACAACAAGCTGCTTGTTATAATTGTTATTACAGCGGCACCAATTACATCTAACGGGAAATGAACACCTACATACAAACGTGATATGCCAACTAATACCGCCCAAATAAGCGCTATATATTTAAGTTTTTCTCCTCTAATCATAAAGACGAACGCAATCGAAAATACAAGTACAGAATGATCGCTAACGAATGATGAATTTTCTGCATGTGGTACTAATTGATGCACATCATGTGATATAAACGGACGCGGATGGTAATATACCGCATGAATGAAAACATTTACTAATAATGCAATCATTACAGAAAGTGTCGTATATAACACTGTGTATTGTTTTCTTATCGCTTTCTCTTTTTTTCCATTATGAAACCATAAGATAAACATAAATAGAATCGCCACATATGCAGCGCTATTTGTAATAACAATCATTACCTTATCTAATAGTGTAGATGTACCGGCTAAATTGTTTATCCATTGAAATACTGTGTAATTCACGTTACTCTCTCCTTAACTTTTCTCATCGTTCTTAAAATAAAGATACGAGTTTACTTGATTTACACAGTATACAACATTTAGTCACATTTGGATTTTCACTTTATTTGTTTTTACTATTTTTCATTTTACAATTATGTAACTATTTACATGCGTTAAAAATATATAATGTTAAAAAACCTTTCTAAATAACAAAATTAAAAATCTATACATACATAAAATACATACCATATTGATATAAAAATATTAGTTGTTAAATCATATTTTTATTCCATACGTAGAGCGATATTACCAAATTGTTCGCCTTGTTCCATACGATTTAATGCCTGAACTGCTTCTTCTAACGAAAAACTTTTATCCATAATTGGTTTAATTTTATGTTTTTTTATAAACTGAATCATTTCATTAAATTCCTCACGGCTTCCCATAGATGTTCCCATAATATCGATTTGATTATAAAATAATGCACGTAATGGCAATTCAATTTTATCTCCTGAGCTTGCACCAAAATTAACAATTCTTCCATTTGGTTTTAATACATCAAAATATTTTAAGAACGTCGCAGGACCAATACTATCTATAATTAAATCTACTTTTTCTCCTTGCAAGCTCTCTTCCCAATTTCCAGAACTATTAAAAGAACAGTCTGCACCATATTTTTCAGCAATCACTCTTTTGTTCTTTGACCTTGAAGTAACACTTACTTTTGCACCAATTGCTTTCGCAAATAACATGGAAAAGGTTGCCACACCACCGCTTATTCCTGGAATTAAAACATGTTCACCGCACTTCAATCTCCCCTTTGTAAAAAGTGCTCTATATGCAGTTAATGCCGATAATGATAGAACACCGGATTCTTCCCAAGTAAGATATGACGGCTTTTCCACTACATTTTCAGCTGGTACAATTACATATTCAGCAAACGTTCCATCTTTCGGTCCACCTAACACTTCAGGTAACTCTGGCACATTAGCAATACTATCCCATCCAATACTAGGATTAATAATAACCTCGGTATGTAGTGAAATATTTGAAACCCCTTCTCCGATTTCTGTAACAATGCCCGATCCATCTGATCCTATTACTAATGGTATATCCATTTCTTTTCTATTATTTATTATAAATAAGTCTCTATGATTTAACCCTGTAGCTTTTAACTTTACTTTTACTTCACCAGCATTAGGAGTTAATTCAGATAAAATTTTATATTCTAACCCCTCTAAGCCTTTTTTATATTGATGTATAATTGCTTTCATTGTTTCATTCCCCCTTAATATTTTTAATGTACTAGAAACATCGAAATAAATAAAACAATCTGTCTCCAATAAATAGAAAGAAAGTATATTTTTATGACAAAACAGAAAATCCTTCCTTTTAAAAAGCAAAAGAAGGATTTATCAGTACTATTGTCAAAACTATTTAGATAAAAAACTGTAAATTTAACTTTAATTAATTCTAGCCAATTCTATTATATTTCGAATAAATGGCGCTTTTGCATTTGTATACGACACACGATCAAAAGGATATGTAGCTGCAAGCCCCTCTTTTAGTTCTCTATATTCTTTACGTGCCCATTCATGTTTTTTTAGAAAGTCTCGAAACAAAAGATTATTTCTCCATTCCTCGCTATTATAAATATAAACATGCAAATGATGAGTACCCGCTCTCCATTTCTCCTTTCTGAAAAACCGCCAACTTGGTGTTTCTTTTGGGACATACTCATATCCAATTTCCGAAAGGATATGAGTCCACTTTTCGGTAATTTGTAAATCCGTTACGCCAATCATCATATCAATAAGAGGTTTAGCGCCTAACCCTTCTACGGCAGTGCTTCCTATATGTTCAATAGCAACGATTTCTTCCCCTAATAAAGAATTAAATTTGTATCTTTCCTTTAAGTATTCTTCATGCCAGTCTTTTTGATAGGATTTTATAATAATTTTTTGATCCATTTTATTTGCCTCCTAAAAAGCTTTTATCATTATATTTATAAAATTTCATGTTATTAATATAGGATTTTCACAAAATATGTCGAATATTAAAACATACAACTTTATTATAATAAATGCGAGGTACATTATGAAAGATATTCCAGTTGAAATTCAGTTGAATCAAGTAACATTACAATTAAAAGAACATCATAATTTTGATTGGCTTTTGAAATTAGGAACTGTATTTGCCGTTTTTGACCAACAAGATTCGGGTAATATATGTTTTGGTGTAGAAAAGGATGGTCATAAGAAATTTATTAAATATGCAGGAGCACAAACAATTGCATATAATGGAACTCCAGAGGCCGCTATTGAAACATTAATAAAATCGGTTTCCCTTTACGATGAATTAAAACATGAATCACTAATAACTTTAATTGAACACTTTCCAGTACATAATGGATATGTTTTAATATTTGATTGGTTTGATGGGGAATCGCTTCACCCACATTGGAGTTTCCCACCTCCTGAGAAATATAAAAATCCAAACTCTCCATTTTATAAATTTAGACATTTAACTGTTGTGGAACGAATTTATTCATTGAATGCGATTTTTTCTTTCCATGCTCATGTAGAACAGAAAAACTATGTAGCTATAGATTTTTATGACGGTAGTATTTTACATAATTTTAGTACAAATGAGACGAAGATTTGTGATATTGATTTATACTCTAAAAAACCATACATAAATAAAATGGGAAGACTATGGGGTTCCTCTCGTTTTATGTCTCCTGAAGAATTTGAGCTAAACGCTATAATTGATGAAAAAACAAATGTATTTAATATGGGCGCGGTAGCTTTCGCACTTTTAGGTGGTGAAAAAGATCGTTCCTTTATAAAATGGGATGCAAGTAAAGAATTATATGAGGTTGCCTCTCGTGCTGTGAATGAAAACCGTGCAGAACGGTATACATCAGTAAAAGAATTTTATGAAGCATGGTTAAAAGTATCTAGTGCTAAAATGATATAAGCTTATATTTTTAAAACAAATATAGAGTTTATACTTTTATCATGTATAATACATATGAAATGGAAATTCAGAATGACGAGGCTAATATTATGGACTTTGTTTATATTAATCAAAATGTATTAAATAATCTTCTTTACATTTTAAGTAGTATATTTATTTTTTATTTTATATATGATAACAGGCGCTATTTGAAGAAATATAAAAGACTGCTTATTATTCTTTGTACGAGTATCCCACTTATTTTATGTATGAGATACCCTATCTATATGGATGAAAGTTGTATTCATGATTTAAGACAAATCCCAGTAATAATAGGTACACTTTATGGTGGATTCCCTGTCGGCATTATATTGTTTACTATTTTATTAATTACAAGAGTTTTATTTTATGGATTTAACATGTTAACAGTTATTGTTTATGGCACAATGTTCATCATAACAGCATTCGCATCTACAAAATTTAATACATACAATAGAAAGGTTAAAGTAGCTTTTGCTATGTTTTTAACTTTTTTCCTAGCAATATTTACAACTGTGATTGTACTAACATTATCAGAATTTGAAGTAAATAATTTATATATTATTTATTTCATATTATTACCGACTACTTTAATGTTATTTATTGTTTATTTTAATGAAGTTTTAAAAGATGCAGTATTTATGCGCTCAAAATTAATTAAAATGGAAAAGATGGAGATCGTTAGTCAACTTGCTGCTAGTATATCGCACGAAGTAAGAAATCCCTTAACTGTCGTAAAGGGATTTACACAACTTTTAAAAACACCAAATTTATCTCCTGAATCAAGGGACGAATACATTGAACATATACTTGAAGAATTAAATCGTGCGCAAGAGATTATTGATGACTATTTAACGTTTGCTAAACCAGCACCAGAAAAACTAGATCATATTTCAATAGACCAAGAGTTAAATCGAGCTATTAATATGATATTGCCATTATGTAATATGAATACGATACATATTACAAAAGATTTCTCAAAGGCAACTATTGTTGGTAATAAACAGCACTTTCAACAATGTTTTTTAAACTTAATAAAAAATAGTATTGAAGCAATGCCTAATGGTGGTACCTTAAATATATCCTCCACTATAAGCAATAATAAAGTTATAATACGAATTGAAGATAGCGGAATTGGAATGTCACAAGAGCAAATTAACAGGTTTGGCGAACCTTATTTTAGTACAAAATCAAAAGGTACTGGTTTAGGTACGATGGTTGCTGTTAAAATTATTGAAACGATGCATGGTAATTTAAAAATCCAAAGTACCGTTAGTAAAGGAACGGCTTTAACGATTACATTCCCAAAAGATAAAAATATATAACAAAGAAAAAAGGAGCATAATAGCTCCTTTTTTCTTTGTCTCGATACATAAGTATCTTCTATGTTTTTTAAGTTTACATTTGTGAAGACTAATTAAAAATTAGTATCCTCCACCCCAACAGCTGCATCCTACAATTATTAATAAAATGAATAACACAACTAATAAAGCGAAACCTCCACCAAAACCACAAGAACCACCGTAACTCATATTTTTTCCTCCTTTTGGTTTGAAAACTAATAGGTAGTTGATCGTTTTAACTGGTTCGTATTATACATTATGTATATATCCCTTTTTTGAGCATGTCTACTTAAAAATAAGTAAAAGCACTCGATTACGAGTGCTTTAAAATGGATACCAAAAGTTTTGAAATACATTTAATTTTAAATATACTGCAACCATTAAAATAAAAACACCTGTAAATAAAGCAATGAAATCACCACTTTCCGCTTTACTTGTATAGAACCACGTACGTTTATCCTTCTTTCCAAACCCTCTTAAATCCATTGCATTTGAAACGGTATCGATTCTTTCTAGAGAATGAATGATTAGCGGCCAGAAAATTAAAATACGGTTTTTCATACGAATCCATAAGCTCGCTTCCCCTTTTTCAAAAGCTACTCCTCTCGCTTCTTGCGCATGTTTAATAATTTTATATTCGGACTGAATATCAGGTATATAACGTAGTGCAATATTTATTGCATATGTAATCTTATAATGAATACCAAGTTTACTTAAGCCACTTACAAATTCACTTGGATCTGTCGTGTAAATAAAGATAAGTGTAAATGGTAACAACGTAAAATATTTTAATGAAAGTGTAACTGCATAAAATAATGTTTCATATGTAATTGTTGCATAACCAATATGTAAAAACGAAGTATACGATCCAGTTAATTCAGATCCATGAGTCGGTGTAATTAATAAAATCATAACAGTGTTTAATAAACTAAATGTAAATATAACAGTAAAAATAAGTAAAATTTTACGAAGTGGAATTTTAGCAAGTAAGAGTCCGATACATCCAAACATAAATAAAATTAGTAATATGCGAAAATCAAAAAACATAAAAGTAAGCGTCATACAAAATATAAACAAAACTAATTTCACAGCCCCATCCATACGACGAAAATATGTATTATGCATTTTCCTCCCTCCTACTAACATTGCAATAAAGTTCCATAAACTTTTCTGGACATGAAATTTCACTAAATGTAACAAGCTCGAATAAAGAACTCTCTCTTAGATTGGCTCTTTGTAACGTTTCTTTATGTCCTAATACAGTAGTTGCAGTATTATCCGCAATGATTTCTCCCTCATGTAGAACTACCGCTCGGTCTGCATATTCTAATGCTAGATTCATATCGTGTGTTATAAAAATAAAGGATATTCCCTTTTTAGCCAGGTTTCTAATAAATGACATAAACTGTTTATAATGATAATAATCTTGTCCAGCCGTCGGTTCATCTAATATGATAAGTTTAGGATTTGTTGTTAATACAGATGCGATAGTTAATCTCTTTTTCTGCCCATAGCTTAATGCCTGAATTGGCCAATTACGAAATGGATATAAACCACAGATTTTTAATGATTCTTCAGCTCTATAGTTAACTTCTTCCTTAGGAAACTTTTTTAATTTTAATGTGAATGAAACCTCTTCTAAAACAGTAGGTTGTGTAATCATATGATTTGGATTTTGCATCACATAAGAGATCATCTCCCCACGCTTACGAATAGACCAAGAACTAATATTTTCTCCATCTAATAAAATCCCTGCATTACTTGTTTTATTTATACCAATAAGACTGTGAGCTAATGTTGATTTTCCAGCTCCATTGTGTCCTAAAAGAGCGATAAGTTCTCCTTTACTTATCGAAAAGTTTATATTTTCCAATACTCTTTGTCTATTAGGATAGGAAAATGATAAATTCTCTACTCTTAATAATTCTTTATTTTTAGTAGCATCTTTTAAAAAAACTTGCTTCTGCATCCATTCTTTTAAAACGCCACTAATTTTTTCCTTTTGAATTTTTTCCAGTGGATATATTACGGCATTATTACTATCAAAATGTAATCTCTTTAATGCTTCAATATAAATCGGCTCCCTTAAGCCAATACGAGGCAATATATTTGATGCTAATATTTCTTCCGGAGTCCCTACCGTAATGACTTTACCTTCATCAATTAAAATCATTTTATCTAAATCCAATTTTAATATTTCTTCTATTCGATGTTCAATAATTACAATTGTTTTATTAGTTTGTGCATGTATATCTTTCATAAGTTCTATCGTATGTATGGCGCTTAGCGGATCTAAGTTTGCTAAAGGTTCATCGAACAATAATATATCCGCATTTGTTGTTAAGAGACCTGCAAGAGAAACCGTTTGTTTTTGTCCTCCTGATAATTCATGCGGACTTTGTTTACGAAAAGTATGCATCTTTACCTTTGTTAATGAGTCTGCAACACTCTTTTTCATATCATCTTGATTTACACATTCATTTTCTAAATAAAAAGCGACATCTTCTTCTACTGTAAGGCCAATAAACTGAGCATCTTGATCTTGTAATATTGTTCCTACATGCTTACTCTGTTCAAAAATACTGCCTTTCCTCGGGTCTTTACCAGCAATTAATACGTTACCAGTACTAATCCCTTCATACGAAAATGGGATTAGCCCATTAATACAATGAGCTAATGTCGACTTCCCAGAACCGCTTCGTCCAGCAATTAGTACTTTTTCTCCAGGGTTGATATGAAATGTAATATCTTTCAAAGTAGGCTGCGCAGCATGCTTATATTGAAAGCTGAATTCTTCAAACGAAATAATTGGTTGCATGTTAACATCCCTACTTTTCAATTTTTAAATGTGTATGTTTTTTATTCGATTTTGCTAGGCCAATTGTAATCGGTAATCCAAGAACTAAGAAAACAATAACATCAGCAATGGTTGCCCCTAATACTTGTATAACAATTTTGTCAAACGGTTCTCCCATCACGATAATATCGAATACCCCAGCAAATATAATAGCAATGACAATACCTACTAAACCAGTAATTGCTAAATAAGAAATATCTCCCTTACTAAACGACCCATTTTTCACATTAAACCCACTTCTTTTTTGAATGAGCCCCATCGCAAAACCAATAATTCCTGAGCTCAGAACCCAGCCCCACCAAATCCCCCCACCAGAGATCGTATCTGTTACGGTATGACCGATAAGTCCTATTAACAGTCCTGCTACTGGACCAAATAACGCTCCAAAAATGGTTAATATAGCTAATCCAGGTTTAATAAATGTATTTGGTGCAATAGTAAATCCCCAAAGTCCTAATATCCCATATAAAGCTGCTCCGATTCCGATTGCTACTACTAACTTTGTTGATAATTTGTTCATTTCAATTCTCCTCTCAAATTAGTCAGCTTTCATTACTCTATATTTATTTTAATAATGAATTATGCATCGAAACTCCCTTTCTATACAACAAAAAATGACCTCTTACATAAGAGGTCATTTTCTTTCACGTGCAAGAATCCTCTTATCTTTCAAAAAACACATCGTGTCCTCTGCGGAATTAGCACCTTCCTATGAATGCACATAGGGGTTGCTGAGGTTTCTTAGGGCCGTTCCCTCCACCTCTCTGGATAAGTATTAATTTGTAATTCGTATTATGGCACTAAGAAAGATAAATTTCAACACTTTTCTAATTATTTTTATTTTTTATTAAATAGTGTTTTTAAATCATTGTATTCTTATCGGAATTATGAAATAATGGATTCGAAATTGTTACAAGGGGGAATGTATGATGAAAGTAATTGGTTTAATTGGTGGGTTAAGCTGGGAATCTACATCACTATACTATAAACATATTAATACGCTAACACTCTCTCAATACGATCAAAATGCGAAGCTCGTTTTATATAGTATGGATTTTGGAGAAGTAACTACTTTATTACAAAACCATCAATATGAAGAAGTAAAAAACGAATTAGTCACAGTTGCTAAAAAGGTTGAAAAGTCCGGGGCGGAATGTTTATTAATGTGTTCAAATACAGTCCATTTATTTGCTGAGGAAGTAGAACAAGCAATATCAATTCCACTTCTTCATATCGGTGATGTAAGTGCTAAAGAAATGGTAGAACAGAATATAAAACGTATCGGACTATTAGGAACGAAACAAACGATGGAACAAGATTTTTATACATCACGACTAGCAAAATATAACATTGAGACAATTATCCCAAATGACGAAGAAAGAACTTTTATCCATCACGTCATATTAAACGAATTAAGTAGAGGCATTATTTCAGAAACTTCAAGAGAGAAACTAATACAAATTACCAATTCATTAATTCAAAACGGTGCGGAAGGTATATTACTAGGCTGTACTGAAATACCATTACTTATTTCCCAAAATGACCTTACTGTTCCTGTTTTTGATACTGCTTTTTTACATGCAAATACTGCTGTACAATTTGCTGGATAATAATATACAAGCATAAAGGTAGAGCCTCTATGCTTGTATATTGTCCGAACTATTTATTTAAAAGAGCATCAATAACTGCAATGGCTCTTTTGGAACCACCACACCCTAAAAAACTTTCATTCAGTTTTCGAATGCCATGTTTGTACTTTTCATTTGAAAGAACGTCTGTTACCGCCTCTTTTAAAGTTTGCACATTAACATGCTCTTTCAATAATCTATGTGCTGCCTCAAGTTCAGTTAATCTTTGCGCTATCATTGGTTGATCTTTATCATGCGGTATTATCACAAATGGGACATTGTAATGAATTGCATCGTGTACACTATTCATTCCACCATGTGTAATAAAAACATTTGCTTCACTTAATATTTCTGATTGAGGTACGTAAGGGGATATAATAAAATTGTCTGGAGCTTGCTTAATTTTTGAAATATCATTTCTATCACCGATCGCCATTACTACAATCCCTTCGAAATTTGAAAAAGCATCAATACAAGTATTAAAGAATGGTTCGAGCCCTTCAAGAAGTGTTCCCATTGAAATATAAATAACTTTCTTTTTTGAAAGCAATTCAAGTGGAAACTTTATATTTGTTTTGCGCTTTATCATACTCGGCCCAATAAAAACATTCTTTTCTCCGAACGAATCGCTATTAGGTTGAAAATAACGACTTGTATACACGAGACTAATGTCTCCCTTATTTTGCATAAATTGAAGATGATTTTTGGGCTTTACTCCAAATTCATGTTCCATTTGATACAGTAACTTTTCAGAGAGTTCATCGGGTTGGAATTGTTTTTCTGCATTTGGATGAAAAGGCAAGGTTTCCAATACTTCTGGTGGAATTAAAAATATAGGAGAGGAAACTATGCCTGGAACTTGTAAATATTCCTTTACTAACTCTCCGGCACCAAATATATCATAAACTACGAAATCAAAATTTATGCTTTTACATAATTCTTTCGTAATTTCTAATATATATAAAGAAGTTTGAACATGTACATGAAAGAAAGTTGTTAATCCATAGGAAGTTTCATTATCAATAGAAATCTCCTTTAATAAATCCGGATGAGTATGTACAATAGCTCCCAAAACTTCAAGCCTTTCCTTAAAGTTTTCCGTTGTAATATAGTGTACCTTATCTCCTCTTTCAGTAAAAGCCTTTACTAAACTTAATGTAGGATTTACATGTCCCTCTGCAGGAAAATTAACTATTAAAATATTCAACACGTATTTCTCACTCCTTACAATTCAATGTTCTTATTAATCGTACTGTAATTATTACAAGCAATCTTCCCCTAATAGTCCCAATTTGCTTACTACTTTAGGTTGATAAATAATTATTATTCATCGGAAAAGGCATCTACATAAGTAGATGCCTAACTGTGATAAGGAGTGTTCTGTGAGGTTAGGATAAGCTTTTCTGCTTGTCCTATGCTATCAATATATGAATTATTTTATAAAACGTGAATAGTTAATAGAATTATTTTAACCATTTTATTTGATCAAATGGATAATATACCATTTTTACTTTACCTATTATATTTGACTCATCAATTAGTCCAAGCGTATTCCTACTATCTTTACTATGATTTCGATTATCACCTAACACAAATAATTTATGCGTGGGAACTTTCATTTCTCTAAAGTTTGAAAAACGATTTGATACTTGTGACATATCTAACTGTATATACAACTCATCTCGCTTTTTGCCGTTAATATATACCACATCGTTTCTTACTTGTACGTTATCCCCTGGTAATCCAATAATTCGTTTCACGTAGTATGTAGGCTCGTCTTCTTTTTTTATTATTACAACATCACCATGATGAAAAGAAGAAAAATAGATACTAGCCTTATTAACTAGTATTCGATTATTTTCATTCAAAGTAGGTTGCATTGAAATTCCTTCTACCATACAAAATAAAAATGACTTATTAATAAAAAGAATGCCTATTATAATTAAAATATAGCTGCATATTTTTCTCCAATCTTTTAGAATTAATTGCTTCATATATACCTCATTTCTAACCTATTCGTATGTAAAAACGCCTCTAGTTCATATAAATGCTAGAGACGTTTCGTATATATTAATTCTCTTTAGAATCATAAGTTTTTGGTGCTTCGCCAGTTAATCGCTTATTTTTCAAATCAAAATAAGCATCTAAAACTTCTTTCCCAATATCAGAGTTAATACCAGACTTATCATTTATAACCCATGGTACTACAACGGAAAATGCTACTTCTGGATCATCATATGGCGCATATCCTGCTAATGTTAAATTATAGCATTCTCTACGATCGCCTTTCTCATTTCTCCCAATATCACTTTCTCCACCGTATACAGTCTGTGCAGTTCCTGTTTTGCCAGCTGGTTTATACGGTGCTTTTTGGAACGCCCTTACTCCCGTTCCATCCCCTTCTTGGAATACTCTTCTAAACCCTTCTTTTACTTGATTGATATATTCTTCTTTCATATCAATTCTATTTAAAACAACAGGTTCTATTGCATGCATCACTTTACCGATTTCATCCTTTTGAGCGGTTTGTTCTCTAATCTCTTGAACAATTTGTGGTTTCATTCGATAACCGCCGTTTGCGATAGTCGAAATATACTGTACAAGCTGAAGTGGTGTATACGTATCATACTGTCCAATCGAGTAGTCTAGTAAGAAACCAGGTTGATTATCTTTTTTACCAATTTGTCCAGCTGTTTCGTTCGGTAAATCAATACCAGTTGGAACACCTAATCCAAATTGCCTGAAATAATATCTCATTTTATCAAAATATTCCTGTTTAATATTTAACGAACTATTTTTCACATAATCTACACCTGCAATTTTCAATGCTGTATTAAACATATAAACGTTTGAAGAAACTTGTAACGCCCTTAGATCATCAATATTTCCGAACTCTTTCCAAGACTTTTTTTCCTTAGTTCCTTTAAACTTCATTGGTGCATCATAAAAATATGTACCTGGTGTTATAGCTTTCGTTTCAAATCCTGTTAATACTGTTGCACCTTTAACAGTTGATCCAAGCTCATATGAACTTGTCATCGTACCTAAAGCATAATCTTCTACTTCCGTTTTTCCGTTTTTTTCTATAAGCTTTTTCCCAGCCATTGATAATACTTGGCCGTTTTTCGGATTCATCATTACAACGAAAGCACGGTCTAACATTGATTCTGAACCTTTATATGCCTTTAATATTTTTTCTATGCTCTCTTCAACTTTTTTCTGTAATTCCATATCAATTGTTAACGTTAAATTTTTCCCACTTTTCCCCTCAGAAACTGTTTCCATTCTCATTGTATTTCCTTGCTTATCAGCTACACTTCTCACTTCTTTTTTCGAGCCGTGAAGCACATCCTCGTATTGCTGCTCAATGTAACTTTTCCCTATCCTGTCATTTCGGCTATAATCACGCACTAAATAATAATCTAATCGTTCACGTGGCAATCCTTCATCAGCATTCGAAACGTTTCCAAGGACTGAACGAAATAAGCCATCATTTACATAGTGTCTCTCCCAATCAACCGATGCGTCTACCCCTGAAAGATTTCCTAAATTTTCACTAACTTTTGCATATTCCTTTTCACTCACATCTTTTTTAATAATTTGAGGAGCCATTTGGTAACCTGCAGTCATTTTACTTTTAATAGCTAACACTTTTATATCTTGAGCTGTTAACTCTTGAAGATTTTTATCTGTGACACGCTTTCTTCTTAAATTTTCTATTTTCTTATCTAGGTCTTTACCCGTAATATCTTTTTCCCTAAACTTGTCTATTTCTTTTTTTGATATTAAATTTTGTGCGAGTTTTGGATTTAATTGCATCCAAAAATCTTTCTTATCCGTCTCAGTTAACTTGTCTATATCTTCTTGCGGCATTTCAATTATTTCCTCAAGTTGTCTTGCAGTTTTTAGTATATCTTCTGATTTTACACCTTTCACCTTTGTATACGTAATCGTGCGTAAAGACTTATTATCAATAACTGGATTCCCTTCTCGATCAAATATTTTCCCACGCGGGACGGAAAGACTTACAGTTGCATTTTCTCTCTTCTCTACTTCATTTTTATATGTCTCTCCATCGACAATTTGTACTTTACCTAACTGTATAATCATGGCAGAAAATAATAAAAATACACAAAAGAATAAAATATTTAAGCGCATCGGTATTGCTCTACCACTCTTTTTCTCTTTCTTTTTCACCTCGTCATAATCTCCTCCTTACAACATTTTTAATACTTTTACGCTTTCTATATTAAAAGTAATGTACAATTTCCACACATTACTTTGTACGCATATAAATATAACGTTCAAAACTTAATAGAAATTAAAACAAACATAAAGAAAAGGTAAAGTTTACTAAATTAAATATAAAAATACCCAATAACAAAAGCTTAGCTTTGTTATTGGGTATTAAGTATTTTAAGATTTAATATTAGAACGTATTGAAATACATCTATCATCACAATTTGATAGAGATTGTTTACTCTGCATTTTTGGCAAGTAAATCGTTACAGTTGTCCCGACACCAACCTCACTCATTATACTTATTGTTCCTTGATGACTTTCAATAATTTTATAACTTAACATCAATCCAATACCGGTACCTTTTTCTTTCGTACTATAAAAAGGTTCACCTAATCTTTTAATTCTTTCTTCAGGTATTCCTATTCCTTCATCTATTACATTAATAATGACACCATTTTTATGTATTTCTTTTATATGAATTGAAATTTTTCCACCATTTAGCATTGCTTCAATTGAATTTTGCAAAATATTAATAAAAACTTGTTTCAATTGATTTTCTGAGCATTCAATGATTATCTCTTCGGAATCTGTAAATAGTTCAACTTGAATATTTGTCATGATTGCTTTTGTATTAATTAGTGATACGACATTTTTAAAAATTTGATAAATATTTTTCTTTTCTGTATTTATTTCATCAGTTTTAGCAATCGACAAAAACTCTTGGAGAATTGCTTCTATTCTTTCTATTTCGGAAAGCATAAGGTCAAAATATTTCTCTTGATCCTCTTTATTAATTTGGAATAACTGTATAAATCCTTTAATTACAGTTAATGGGTTTCTCACTTCATGAGCTACACCGGCTGCTAATTGACCAATTGCCGCAAGTGTATCTGATTTATTTAGCAATTCTTCTGCCTTTTTCCGCTCTGTAATATCGCGGACAATGATCATAATTTTATCTTGTAATAATGGTAAACATCTAGCTTCAAAGAAATCAATACTTCCATTAATTGTTAGAGGATATTCTACAATTACATTCTTTCCTTCATCTTTCAATTGGCGAATTGCTTCTTGAAATTGCTGTGCTACTGGAGACGGTAATATTTCGTAAAACTTTTTTCCCATAAAAGCTTCTGCGGGCACGTAAAATTTTGTAGGGGATCCTGCTTTATAATCTATAATTGTCCCATCATCTTTTGTTAAAAAACATAAATCTGGTAAAGCTTTGAAAATTAATTCTAATTCAGAGGTTTGTTGTTTTAATTGCTCTTCTATTGCTTTTAAATGTGTAATATCTACCCCAACAGCCCAGTAACTAAATCCTGTTACAGGAAATTGCTCTGATATATTGGACCACATTATCGTTTTAATTTCTCCATTTTTACATGTTAAACTCATTTCCCAATCTCTAAAATTTTTTCCACGAGTCAAAAATTTATTTTGTATTTGATGGCGATAATTATGGTCAGGATACAGTAATTGAAGAGCGTTTGGATTCCCAATTATTTCTTCAGCAGTATAACCTGTTACAATCTCGCATTCTCGATTCCACAAAACAAAATCTCCATTATAGTCAAGCGCATCAACCATAACAGGCATGTTTTGTAAGATCGTATGTAGTTCTTCCTCTTTTCGAGAAAGTAACGATATATTTTTACTTTGAACTTCTTTTTTCACCCCAGTTATAATAAGGTTAGAAAGCATTTCAAAATATTTTTGGCAATTGAAAATTTCGCTTCGTTTGGACCATACAACAAAAGATCCTAAATATTGATTGTATAAGAAAAGGGGGATTTCAATTTTTGGAAGTTTACATACTTTCATTTCATTAATTCCAAATGAAAATATACATTCGTTTTCAGCATCAAGAAGTTGATGTGATATGTTGGTTAATTTATAAAATTGTTCTGCCATGGTTTCTATTGTACTCACATCAATAAGTTCCATTAGCCGCGCATTCATTCCTTTTTCACCTCAATATGTAAAATTTATACAAATTCAAAATTCATACTTCTTCATTATACGAAGAAAGTGCTCCTAGGTATATAGCTGTAGAATAATTATTCAAACAAATTCTATTTTTCAATTAAAAACAGAAAATAATATGGGAATGTTATGCGCTGCTAGTAGAAGTATAAAGTGAAACTTTAATCAGTGGGGGTTTTGTTCATCCCCCACCTAACTTCTTTGCTTCCGCTGAATTTTGAGGTGAGGGGTCTTACTGCCCGTTAATGCGGGATAAAAATATAATAATCATAAAATTCACAAAAAATTCACAACTTTCATGAAAAATATAAACATTTATTCCAATATATTCTATATAATGAGGTGTAATAAGGCTTCTATGAATCTCATAGAATACCTTACCCCTAATAAAAAGAAAAAAAGAATCTTTTTGGATTCTTTTTTTCTTTTTATTACATTACATATTTATATAAAGCATGTGCGACACCATGTTCTTCATTTGTTAACGTTTCGTATTTACACATCGCTTTTATTTCTTCAACTGCATTTCCCATTGCAATTGATATATTTGCTTTCTCCATCATAGAAACATCGTTTAAGCCATCGCCTATTGCTACAGTGTTTTCAACTGGAATATTAAGATGTTCTGCTAAAGTATATAATCCATTTCCTTTTTGAGCATCTCGATGATTAATCTCTAAATTATGCCAATAGGAAGATGTAATAGCTAAATCCGTATTATGCAGAAACGTTTCTTTTAATTTTTTTAATTTCTCTATGTCATAAGAAAACGGTAAAAGTTTATGCACATGTATATCCATTTCTACAATTGGTTTACAACTTTCTGTGCTATGAAATGCTGTATGCTCAAGGTATAATGCAGCAATCGTTTCTAACTCTTTCAAATCGAAATTTCCTTTTGCATTCTTCACATACTCGATTTCATTACGTACACTCTCTACTCCATAATCGGGTACATACACACCTTTATTAGTATAGAGCTGATAATACAAGCCATTCTCTTCAAGATATTCTACAATCTCAAGTGCCTGCATATTTTGAATTGGATATCTCTTCATCATTTTTTTATCTTTATATATAAGCGCACCATTTTCTGCGATAATCGGACACTCCAAACCAACTTCTAACAATAGTCGTTCAATATCCACAATAGAACGTCCTGTACAAATTGCTACAACATGGCCAGCTTCTTGACATTTTCGAATTGCTTCTGCATTCTCTTTACTAATCATTTTATTCCCTGAAAGAAGAGTTCCATCTAGATCAATTGCGATTAATTTCATTATTTCTTCACCACTTTCTATAAATACACGAGTTTTTATTAAATAAAAGGTATCGTTTTCATACGAATCTCGTGAAGTACTCCTTATTTATAATTTATGAAAAGCGTTTCAGGTCAAGAAATAATTAAAAATAAAATCCAAAGCTGTTCTTTTTATAGAAAAGCTTTGGATTTTATGCTATGAATTATAACTAATATATTTTGTCTCACACATATATACATTTTTTTCTTCTGTTGGGATATATACTTTAAACTTTTCTAAACGCTTTCCGTATATATGAATAGTGATTACGCTTTCATTTTCGGATATTTCTAGAATATGACAATCAGCTGGTGGAATTACTTTATCTGTTTCGCCTTCTCCCAAATAAAGATTTCCTGTATGTGTTAAATAAGAAAGTGAATTTCCAAGCTGCTTCGTTTGAACAAAGTTCTGCACCATTATCCTTCCTGAAAAAACGCCTTCTACTCCCCATGTACCATCATGATCATGTAATGGTGTAGATTGTCCATCTTTCCATACGAGAGCTAATACTTCAAAACGTTTTAATGGATCTTCATACAGTAAGTGTCGTGCATATTGAGCCGAATTTGACTTCTGTTTATCTAACGGAAGCCATGTTTTCTTTTCTAAAAGTTCTTCTAGTAATGTTTCAATTTTACACACGATTTCTTCTTCTAATAAATCACCATTTATTAAATCAGTTACAGCTTTAATAAATGTTTGAAACGTTTTACTCCCATTGCACGTTAACATAAGCATCCTCCTCTACGCTTTTTTCACACACCTCCATACTATAAAACACACCAAAATTTTACAATTGAGAAATAAAAAAACAAGGTACAATACAATGTACCTTGTTGACAGAGTGTTGGGAAACCCTTTAGGGTTCCCAACATTCTGCAATCCTTTTTAATTTTAGTAAATGAAAACAATATAAAATAATAAATTTTAGAAAAACAACCCTCCACCAGACCCTTTTTGGTTAGGTGAAGGGCTATTTTTTTCATGTTTTGACAAGCTGCGGTGAGGTAAGCTTGCATTTGGACAGACTTCAGCCCTCGAAACCGAGCATATCGATAGCCATGTAGTTCTTTGGCATCCGCAAAGCTTCGCTCTATAGTTGAACAGCGTACTTTATACAGTCTTTTCCCTGTAGCTGTTAGTTTGTTTTTTCTAGCGATATCTTTATATTTTTCCCATATATGATGAGTGATAACTTTTTGTTTTTGTTTTTTTGAAAAGCATACCTCACGTAGCGGACAAACAGCGCAGTCTTCTGGATTTGATTTATATTGACGATATCCTTCGCGATCCGTTGTCGTATATTCTAAAATACATCCCATCGGACAAGCAAATACATTCATTTCTTTTACATATTTAAATTGGCTTTTCGGAACGTCTTTATTTCGCTTTCCAAATCGGCGATACCCCATCACCATAAATATATTCTGTTCTGATAGTTTCTTACAGATATAACCTGTAAAATAGCCTGCATCAAGAGCTACAGCTTCAACTTTGAATCCGAATTTATTAGTTTGAGCTTGTAGACGTGCTAAATACGGCTCGGAATCCGCCATATTTCCAGCCGTTATATAGGTATCTGTAATAATATTATATTTCGCATCAGTCGTACGATGATCTAAGAAATGAAAACCGTTCGGTTTTCCATCCCTCATTAAAAATCCACTATCTGGATCCGTTGTACTGATACGAGTTTTTTTAGTGGGGGTATCACTTTCCTTTCTAGGTCTTAATTCTTTTTTCCATGTACCTCACGATCTTCGATTACCGCAGCTTCTAGTTCATCTATATAGAACTTTGCCTTTTCTTTTTTATATTTATGTACAAATTTATTTTTATTGGCATTCGCCTTAATGTGTGTAGAATCTGTCATCAACGCACGTCCTCCCACCATACGGTGCTCGGTCGCTTGACTCACAATCTCATCAAAAATTTCTTCGAAAATATTTGTATGAATGAAACGAGTACGGCGATTCCAACTGATTGTAGAATGATCTGGAATTGTATCTGATAGAGAAAAACCTAGAAACCAACGGTAGGCAATATTCGTTTTGATCTCCTTTTCCAATTGTCGCTCTGAACGAATACCATAAAAATATCCGATAAACATCATCTTAAATAAAACGATAGGGTGAATTGACGGACGACCATTGTTTTCACAGTAATAAGGGCGTAACTTTTCCTCAATAAAATCAAAACTGATTGTCGCTTCAATCGCACGAAGGAAATGGTCTTGCGGAACTAATTCTTCTACAGAAACGGATACACGCTCATCACGATGATTTTTTAAAGCACCCATCATAAAAAATCTCTCCTTTACCTCTTTTTTATCAGTGTTGACACATAAAAAGAGGTTCAGACACATAAACAGGCTGTGGAGAAGACTTTCTCCACAGCCTGAAAACAAGGTACAATACAATGTACCTTGTTGAACGTTTTATTGAGTTTTTAAGCGAATAGGTAAATATTTTAAAGTTTGCTCATTTTTCAATATACATCTTTCTAAATTAAAAGATGGAGATATCTCTATTTTTTCGAAAGCATTTATAAAGGTACTTAATGCAATCTCCGCTTCTAAACGTGCAAGCGGTGCCCCTAAGCAAAAGTGCGGACCTTTACCAAAGGTTAAATGTTTTTCATTTCCTATGCGGTGTAAATTATACTTAGAAGCATGTGAGAATTTGTTCTCATCTAAATTTGCTGCACTAACCCATGCAACAATCATTTGATCCTTTTTCATTAAAGGACCAAATATGTTTGTATCCTCTGTAATCCTCCGAGCTAATGTAACAGGAAAGCGATAGCGTAATACTTCCTCAATCGCTTTTGCAACTAATTTAGGTTCTTCTCTTAATTCTTGATAAATTCCAGGTGAATCCACTAAAAAGCAATAAAAACTATTAATAATTAAATTTGTAGTCGTTTCATTACCAGCTGCTAATAAACCTAATGAAAAAGTTACAATTTCTTCATCGGTTAATCTTTCACCTTCATATTCAGCTCGTATTAAATCTGAAATAATATCATCGGTTAAATGATATCTTTTTTCTTGAACGATCGGTAAAAGATATGCTTTAAATTCATTTAATGCGATCCCTTTCTCGGCATCCAGATCATTAAACTTTTCTTTACTATACGGCATAAATAAAATATCAGACCATTCTTTAATTTGTTTACGATCTGTAGTAGGTACTCCCAATAGGTCTGATATAACGGTAACAGGTAAAGGTGCAGCAAATTGATTAACAATATTAACTTCATCATACTTTTTTATATTTTTTACAAGTTCGTCTGCAATAGCTTGTATACGAGGTTTCCACTGTTCTAAACTTCTTGGAGTAAATGCTTTAGAAACAATTGAACGTACGTTACGGTGTTCTGGCGGATCTGTAGAGTTTATATTTATTCTAGTTTCTAAAGGAGGGATTGCGAATTGTCTCCGCTCCCTTCTACTTGAAAATAAGCGATAGTCTGATAAAACACGATTCACGTCCTCATATAAAAAAACATTCCAAACATCTTGCTCTTCATCATAATGTACTTGGTGATTATCCCTCATAAATTGATACCATCCATACGGGTTCCACAGCTCTTCTTTTGTTTTTAGCTTTGAAATTTCATGAACTAAAATAACATTTTCAGGTGAATCCATAGTTCTTTCCTCCCTTTTCTTTTACAATAAAAGTGATAGGTAGGTAATTCAAAGTTGTATAAACTAACATATGTTATTTTAACATATACATAGCAAAACTTTTCAAATGAAAACTTGAGAAATATATGAGGAGGCTTTTTTATGTATGTTGATATTTTATTACTTGCAGAATTAACAACAGGGCCAAAACATGGCTATGAAATAAAGAAAAATATTCAAAATCGGTTAGGCAATAATTTTGAATTAAATCATAACATGCTTTACCCTACTCTTCGGCGTTTTGAAAACATGGGAGCCATAATGAAAAATGTACAGAAACAAGTCGGAAAACCAAACCGAAATATGTACAATATAACAGAAACAGGAGAAGAAATTTTTTATGAAATGTTAAGAGAATTCCCCGAAAAGATTGCGACAAACAACACTGAGGTCCTTGTACGTATCGCGCTTTTCGACAAACTTGATTACGAGGCTAGAATAGAAATTTTAACTACGCGCCAAAACGTTCTTCAAAAACAACTTACAGCCATCCAATCCCTTGACGTTGTCTCACCTTTTATTACAGAAGTTGTTGAATTTACTAAATCACGTATTGAGCATGAACTACGTTGGATTACATCACTTATGAAGAAAATATAAAAAAATAACAGAAAAAGTTAAAAATAATGAATGAAAATGAGATTTATTATCAATACTAGTATTAATAAAAGGGCAACCACGATTTGGCTACCCTTCAAAAATTTACAATTCTGGATCGAAAGTTTTGCAATCTGTTTCTTCCGTTGTAGATGCTTGTTTCCCTTTATGACTAACTACATAAATTGCATCTGCACTACATTTATTACCGTTAGCCCAAAATTTACAATTGTTTACTTCACATAAAACGTCTTGTGCCATAGTATCACACCTCCTTGTTCTATTATCATTAACAAAATTCGGAGGTATGATACTCTTTGTCATCTATTTTTTATTACCTTTTTAGCTTTCTTAATGTTTCTATATGCCCTCGTACAATAGCATCGATATTTTCAGTTATCTTTTCAATGTCAAAATGCCACCATTGAATTTGCAATAATTCTTCTATTATTTCATTTGAAAATCTCTCTTTTATTTTATTTGCAGGGTTTCCACCAACAATTGTATATGGTGCGACATCTTTAGTCACAACAGATTTCGCTGCAATGATTGCACCATCTCCTATTTTAATTCCGGGCATAATCGTTGTATCCATACCAATCCAAACGTCATTTCCTATAACTGTATCTCCTTTATACGGTAAATCAGACAAATCTGGTGTAAACTTCTCCCATCCATTCCCAAAAATATTAAACGGATAAGCTGAAAATCCATCCATTCGATGATTCGCTCCGTTCATAATAAAGGTAACTCCAGATGCAATACAGCAAAACTTGCCAATGAAGAGACGATCTCCGATAAATTCATAATGATATAATACTCGATCTTCTAATGTTTCCCCATGTTTCGCATCATAATAAGAATAGTCACCAACAAGTATATTAGATTTCGTTATTGTATTTTTTATAAAATGAACGTTTTGATTTCCTTCAATTGGGTATTTAACGTTTGGATTAGGATTCATGTTGCACAGCACTTCCTTTACCATTCATTTCACTTTCTACTGCTATTACTGGCTTTAAATTGTATATAGGTAAAATAAACAATAATCCAATAACAAATAGTAGAGCCGTCCCCTCGTACATCATACTTAACGAAAACATCTCCTTTAATGAACCAGCAATACTCATCGTTACTACCATTGAACCGGTGAACAGTGGACTTAAAATGCCATTTACTCTACCAATAAAATCCGTATCGCTATTTTGTATAATAAGTGTATTAATACCTATTTGAATACATGGTAGAGCTAACCCACTAAAAAGTTGTGCCGTAAGTGTCACCCATAAATTTGTGGAGTAACCAATTATACCAATTCCAATAGCCTGACCAAGCATACCTACGATTAACATTTTTTGCGGCGCAACGTTTTTCGCGAATACCATCGCTAAAGCTCCGCCAACAATCATCCCTGCGCCATTTACTGTTAGTAACCATTGTAAACTCTCTTTTGATAACCCTAACTGCTCAGTTACAATAAATATGCCTAGTGGCTGAATTAAGCCTATTCCTAGTCCTGCTGCCATAAAACATAATCCAAGTAAAGTTAATGCTTTTTTCTTTTTGACGTATTTAATACCATCCTTCATTTCCTGCAACAGCGTGATGTCTTTCTTTTCTGCTTCGTTTTCAAGATCTTTCGGAAGAAATAACAATACACCTGCAGCAAGTAAAAACGCGATACCTGTTATAATGATTGAAATATAAATTCCAAAACTATGAAAAATAAATGTTCCGAGAATTGGTCCTAACACCATAAATATCGCAAAAATCGTTTGATATATCGACATTGCTAATTGAATTTGTTCCGTCGATAAGTGTTGTTTAAACAACTTCATTCCAGATGGTTGAGAAAACTGCGAAAGGATTGCAGAGATTAGCGTCACAAAAAACACAATTTTCCACGTTCCAAACATAAGTGTAATTAATACAGCGAATACTGAAATAGAACTTAACGTTTCACACCATATCATTGTCCTCTTCGGCTTCCACCTATCAGCAAAAGTTCCACCAATGAATGAGAATATAAAAATCGGGGCGAATTCAGCAACTGAAATCATTGATATAGCGAAAGCATCACCTTTCGTCATTTCCATAACATACAATAATACCGCAAAGTTTCGAACCCATATTCCTATTTGTAAAAATAATGCTGATGCAAGAATTCCCTGTACAAATCGATTTTTCAATACTTGTGATACCCCATGATTTTGTTTCGGTTCTATAGTCGTCGACATAAAAAAGCCTCCTATTTCATGTTCTGAACAGGAGGCAGCACAAATCATATGAAAAGACTATATTTTTCGCAGTGCGAAACACATCCCTTTTCTATATATGTACATACTAATCCTATTCAGAAGAATATTTCGTTTTTTAACGAAGATCTCTTAAAAATAGAATTAGTTGATCATTGGGATAGTTTCACCCTTCCGTTTCGAATTTAAATTACACATACATACTCTATGTAAAACATTTTCAATGTATGCATGTCTCATTTTAACTATTCTAGAAAGTCAAAGGCAATTCCTCTAAAGAACGCATTAAATAATTTCCTTGCCATTTAATATCTTCACGATCGCCCTTTATTTGTAGTTCAGGCATTCTTTTAAACAGAGTAGTAATAGCAATCTTTGCTTCTAACCTAGCAAGTGGAGCTCCTAAACAGAAATGACTACCATGTCCGAAAGCAATGTGACGGTTATTCTCACGCATAATATCAAATACTTCTGGGTTTTCAAATACTGTTTCATCACGGTTTGCGGAAGCTAATGCGATAATAACCATATCTCCTTTTTGGATTGTTTGGTCATGAATTTGAAACGGCTCAGCCGCCCATCTTGCAGTTGTCACCTCAACTGGAGAATAATAACGCAATCCTTCCTCAATAGCTGAATCAATTAATTTCGGATTATCTTTTAATAACTGTAATTGCTTCGGATTTTCAAGAAGTGCTAATACCGTATTTGTTATTAAATTCACTGTTGTCTCGTGTCCGGCTACAATTAATAACATGATCATTGAATATAGCTCTCGAGCACTAAGTTTCTGCCCTTCATTTTCTGCAAGTATTAACGCACTAACCAAATCTTCTTTTGGATTTTTTCGTTTTACATCAACTATATATTGAAGATATGTAATAAACTCAGATAGTTGTTTTTCGGTTTCTTTTATTTCTTCAGGTGTTTCTGGCGATGCAATGACAGCATGAGACCAAATTCTAAATTTCGCTTGATCCTCTTTTGGAATTCCAAGCATCTCACTTATTACAATAATCGGTAATGGGAATGAATAATCATCCACAAGATTTAATGTACCTTTTCGCTCTATTTCACTTATTAAATCATCCGCTATTCTCTGAATTCTTCCGTCTAACTGTGAAATCATCTTCGGTGTAAAAGCTTTTTGAACTAAAGATCGTAAACGACTATGGTTAGGTGGGTCCGAATTTAACATGTGCGTTGTTAAATGATCACTATTGTCAACGGAAAGATACATGTTCTTTGTATCTTGAGGAAACACATTTGCCTGATCTTTTTTTAAGCGATTATCTTTTAAAAGCGGCAAAGCATCTTCATATCTTGTAATGAGCCATTCTTTACCGATTTCAATTTGATTTACAAATAATATAGGCTGCACTTTTCTCGATTCTTTATAAATTTCATACGCATCTTCTTTAAACTGAGCTGAAGCTAAATTAATGCCATCCTCTATTCTTAGGCCCACTTTGTTTTTCATTGACATTGCATTCCCTCACTCTCACTTGTTTTTGAAAATCAACCAACATATGCATTATACTCTAATAAAAACGTGAAAATTGTAAATTTTTAATTAAAATCTTACTTCGTATATTGAAAAATAAAAAAGTGAACGAGTAAAAGTATTCTACTCGCTCACTTTTCTTTATGCGAAGCACATAAAGTTACTAATTTGTTGATATCGGTAACTTACTTTACGACGGCGACCACCTTGCCAAGTATAACCTGAAACCCCGTTTCTTCTTACCTCAGTTGGAAAGAACCATAAATCTCTTCCGAAAGGCCCAGATCGATGTAAACGTAAATAGCCCCATCTTCCTAGACAGTTACACATCCATGATTTCATATTACCTGCTTGTGCAGGAGAAGCAAATGTGGACGGTAACGACGGAGCTTGTGACGGTGGTGGTGACGTTGGAGCATCTTCCGCATCATCTGGTCTGTAATCTTCTTGTTCAATATCTCTCACTTCATTTGTAGATTCATAACCGTAGTTTTGTGGATTATAATACATCCCTTGATCATATGGATAGTTTTGTTGATTATACATATTAACAAATCACCTTCTTTTCATTTCCTTTAACATTCATATGTAATTCGTTAACTATAGGAAGCTTATGTATAGCCTAAATTCAATTGAAAAAAGTTCGCATTTTAAAAATACGAACTTTTTCATACACTGGATATATTTATTATTTTTTTAACTTCACACTATAAAAACGCATTTGATCTAATGAACCTTCATATTCAAATACTTCTTGCTTAATTAATTCTTTCAAGCGATATTCCAAAAACGTATCCCCAACCAATTGATCTGCAAGACCAAGTGCTTCACCTATTACTCTCGGAGCTTTATAAAATTCTTTATCTGCTCCCACATTTTTCGCACACTCAATAATGAATTGATCAAAGTAACCTTCTTGTACAGAATGCACTTCATCGTCTTTCCAAACTCTTAAAAACTCCATGCTTTGCGATAATCTATCCCACTCATGTGCAAACTTCATTCGCTTCTCTTCAGTTAAATACGGAAATTCCACAAAACGTTTTAGAAAAAGAGCTAAACTTTCAGGAGATAATTCTCCAGTTCCACGAATATCATAATCTTGTTTTAATATTTCTCTACTCGCTTCAGAAGTATTTATAACACGAATATTTTTCTTATCTTTTAATTGCGCAGTTGCAAAACAAAGCCCTACATGCTCATGGGCATTATCCGCCTTCCAAATGGTAATCGGTGTTTCATTCGGAATTGAATGTAGCTCTTCTAAAGTCTCCTTAAATCTTGGTAAATACTCTTCTTCAAAATAACAATCATAAGAAGTTAAGTTATTTAATAACCACTGTGATCTTGCTAATTGACCTTCATTCATATGTAATTGATGTATGGGACCAATAGAAAAGAATTCAGAGTATGAAACAACATTCTCCTCGTGTAACCCTTCTTGTTTCAACATATATTTTAAACATCCGGCTGTTGAATCATCAAAGGCAATATGAATGTGTGTACTTTCTTCTAAATTCTTTTCCTGAGTTGTATGACTCGTCAATTGCTTAGGGATACTCGTTAAATTTTTTAGCATATCTTCGCTATAATTCCCGTCTAATACATCTAACTGTATGAGAATACTTTGAAGTAAATGTTTTGCTTCATCTTCATACATATCCTCAACAACATTTTTAATTTTATCTATCATATAAATCCCTCTATTCATTTCTAAAATAACGTAGATTATAGTGTATCATTTTAGTCTAGATGTTTAAAAGCCTTTTTAAAATCAAATCGTTTATTACACAGATTGCTGCTACCATCTAAGTTTTTAACAAAAGCTTTCTCTATATTTCTCTCAATCTATAAATCTATAATATTTTTTGCTTCCTCCTTATCTATCTCCCAAAATTACATTAGTTGCTAAATATTTTTTAAACACTTTGTAAATCTTTTTATTTAAATGTATAATTATATAGAAAATAAAAAATATAGGAGCAATATGAATGGAGAAAGTACTTACTAATTATAAACATTATTTAAAAAATTGGAGATTTATATTTATTTGTATATTACCTGCTATCGCTTTATTGTATACATTCGATGTCATCTTTGAACTACTGATTCACCAAAATTTCTATTTGTCTAATTTAATTATTGCTATTATATTAACCATAATATTTATTAACGTTAAAGATAAGTTTAAAATCAAAGGTTAATGAAAACTATAATTGAAACGAAACCTTTATGAAGCTACATTTTTCATAAAAAATAAGAGCAACCTGCTATTGGATGCTCTAATGTGATTAGAGGTTTTTTCTGAGTATTTAGTAGGACACGAAGACCTTGTCCTATTACATACTATATGCTTGTACTTATTACATTGTGCATGAAAAAGCACAATGTCTAGATGCCAAATAGATACATACACATTGGAGTAACTAACACGTTAGAAAAGACCTTCCTATATCCATTCATTCTTAATAGCCTACATGATTACTAATAAAATCTGCTCATACTTTCATTGTACAATTGCTTTATTTATAAACAAAAAACATCCCCATGGATGTTTTTTATCTAATTCCCTTTAAACTTCCATAAATTTAGCAGGTACACCAATTTTTTCTACCACAGAAGATATATTAGTAGGGTTAATCATTACATTTTCGATATAAACTAATTTATTTTCTAATAATCCATTCTCTGTAGTAATAAGCTCTTCAAATCGTTCTAAAGTCATTGAGAATTTGTGCTCACTTCCACCATTCATACTGACTTTTACATACTTCATAGTGTCACCGCCTCTCTTAATTATCTATAATTCGCTAAGAATACGCTTACATCCTTTTATTTAAACGTGGATTTATCACTTTCCACTACACGTTTGAAATAATTTGCAGAAAAACAGATAATATACACCGTTTATTCTATTTATTAAAATTATAATAAAACGTTTCTAGAATTCTATATCTTTGGAAAAGATTATATAATAGTATTGATTAAATAATAGGAGTGTTATGAATGGTTGATATAATCCGACTCTTAATCATCATACTGATTGCAATTTTTTTATTTTCATCAATTATTATGGAGTTTAAAAAACCTCAAAAAAGTATGTTTTGGTTCTCAATTGAAGTCTTGTTTCTGCTAGGAATCGTACTTTTAATGAAAGAATTTTTCTTCAAACTTTCCGCATAACCTCTTAAGTAAAACATAATATTCCATCAATAACGCAGGATAAATTATGATTTTTATTTTTTCACTAAATTTAAGAATGTAACTTCCAATAGTTATCCTTTTTTTATAACTACTTTATATGCTTCTGCTAATTACTCTTTTTGTATATTATCATGAAGACTAGAACAAGCATGCCTTGTCATATATTAGATAAGGGATGTGATAACATTGGATAACTATAACAATCAATTTGTTTTTCATGTAGTCAAAAGTTCGGCAATTAAAAGATTTATAATTATCGATATAATCGCTGGAACAGGAATTTATTGGACTGTAAACTTTATTTCTTCAAATGCATTACTCGCAATTATTAGTTGTATTTTAGGGACAAAAAAAATGAAGAAAATGTATCATTCATAGAAGCAATAACTAAATCTCAATTCATTTCTTTCAAATATAAACATTCTATTATCTTAATTAAATAAATAAGCTCCCAAATAACCGATGTTTACAATCACACAAAATAAGAGGTTTCTGATTGCACAGAAACCTCTTATTTAATATCCGTATCTTTATATACTAAATACATTACATGATTATCTTTTCTATGTTCACTTTATAATTGTTAATAAAAAGGATAATGATAGAAATGCACAAAGTGGTATATATAAAACAGTATCCATTCTAGCAAACTGCGTACCTATTTTTCGTTTAAAGATACCAAAATAATGAAATTCACCAATTACTCTTATGAAAAAAACAACCATACAAACCCAGGATCCCATTTGAACAAAAATATTTGGAACTGCGAAATGAACAATATTTGCTTGTTGTAATAAAATCATTGCTGCCATACTTAATAATAACGCAATGCACAATGTCATTCCTGTACCTGGTGTAAACGCCTTTTCTCCAGCTTTAGTTGGAATGACACTATTTGTCGCCCACTTACCCCCGAAAGCCCAATAAATATGTAAAAAACTAACTAAAAATAATATACAGACAGAAATATATGTAATAATAAGCATTTTGTCCTCCCATTATTTTATTTAAGTCCTCAGCTTTAGAATATGCTATGAATTTCTCATTGGCAATCTATATTTAATTACATAAAAAACCTTTAATAATTTATCAATTTAACGATAAATCATTAAAGGTTTACTGAAATTTATTATGCATTATACCTATTTCTACGACGTTCCATCCTCGTTTGTCCTTGAACAGTCTCTTCTTTATATTGATCTATTTGCTCCGACATTTCATATGTTGCAGCTGGAGCTGATTCTTCGTAATTATGCTTACGTATTTTTTCTGGCGTTTTACGTTTAGAACCTTTTCCACCAAACTTAAATAATTTCATCTTAAATTTCGGTAATCTTGGAAGTGGCATCTTAAATGATAGTTTTTTGCGTTTCTTTTTTTGGTGAAATAGATTTATATTTTCTTTATTATTATCCTTCTCTTTACGGTGTATTAACGTCGCAAGTAATCCACCTAATATAAGTCCTCCAGCTAAGAGTAGAAGATATACGTAATTGCTTGTCATTAAACTCGTCATACGCTCAAGTATGACTAACGACTGTACTTCCTTTATATCCCATAATAAAGCGGCCCATAATGAGAATAAACCTAAAGTAAGCCCGTATGTACGAAAGCGAAATATACAAGGTATTAAAGCGATACAGGCGGCAATTTTGGCATTTGCTATTATAGCACTTGTTGAAATATCCTGATTCCAAATAACTAACAGTAGTGTTATAAATGGTGCATATGCTATCCAGCTACATATACGTGAATATATCTTTTTTGCAAAGTAACTACCGAAACTAGTAAAAAATAAAAGTCCTCCAATATATAAAGATTGTTCAAGAGGGATTTGCTTTAACATTCCTGCAATTGGAAAGAGGCCGCTCAGTAGCATTAATAATACATCTAATTTCTTCACAATTCCCCATTCCTTTCAAATTTCTATTAAGTTTTAAAATTAATTTTCCATGTGATTCAGTTTTTGTATTTCTAAAAAACATCTTAATCCTGAATGTTTATAAAGTAAATACAAAATAGAAAAGATACATGACAAAGGATAGCTATATTTACATGAACAAATGACAAATCCTGATCGGTATAATGAACAGGATTTGTTTACTATTATTTAAATTAGCACTATTGAATCTTTCTTTTCTCTCTTTATTACATCAACATCTAATTCATCATCGAATTCTTTAAACTCTCTTGCATCTATATCAGTGGCATAACTCTTTATTACTTTAGCCATATGCATAGAATATGGCATATGCACATTTTTTTCCGGAAGTATACTTGAATTACAACACATGAAATGTATCATTTTAGCGATATATTCCCTTTCTACATGTTTTACACCTAATGGTAGAATTTCAAGTATATATTGTTGAATTGTGTCACTACAATTTAATCGATATTCACCAGTGCTATAATACATCCCTGTTTGATCCGCATATAATCCAGTTCTATCCATATCATTTTCACGATCTATTACAACAAAGCTTGGTACATCAAAAGCAGTATTTATTCTTATAACGTTTAAATTCGGAACCTTTAATATATCTGGAATAATCTCAGGTGCAATATCTATATTAATTTTTTCATTTTGCAACTCTTTAATCCAATATTTTCTCAAATTCGCATCTACAATGAAATAAACTTGTTCATTTTCCTTTTGCGCATGTTGTAACATTCCCATTAATGTTTCAGATACAAATTCCTTAAAACGGGCACCCACATCATTTCTTTTTGATGGTTGTGGTAAAAATACATTATGTTTATTTATTTGTAATAACATATAGTCGATCGGTTGCCACTCCGACTCCGTATCCCCATATAATTTATATGATATTTCTTTACCTTTTATTTTTGAAATAATAGGTAAGAAATCAAACTTCGAGATTCGTTCAACTGATAAATTGACATATGTACAAGGTAAATTCCTCTTATTCCAATTGCCTTTCAAAAATCCTTTTTGTTCTAATAAATTAAAAATACTAGTTACAATTGTTTCACGAGATACACTTTGACCTATAAATAAATTAATAAATGTTGAAATACGTTTTGTTCGTGCAAACCCTTCACGAATAATTTGTTTCGGATCAATCTTCTCTCTTCCATCACACTTCTTCATTGCAATTAATGCTAACGTCGTATCACTTCGCTTACCTGCCGTAGCATGAACTGCTTTTACAACATCATCTACAAGATTTGTTTTATATTTTTGGCAATACTGCATTTTATATGGATTTTGTAACACTTTTTCCATATTAAATCTTACAATCTTTAATAATACTGGTGAATCTGCATTTACTACATAAGATGTTTCTCCTATTTTAGCTAAAACTATTTCACTATCAAATAATGCTTGTTCTATTTCCAATACTATATTTTCGGACCAAATTTCTAATGTTATGGTCTCTAATCCTTTTGGTGCAACTAAAGGAAATAATTCATTTTCATTATTTGTTGCTACCCTTTTGCATTCTGGCAGTAATGTGAAATGTGAGAATTTCCGCTGAAATTCTTTAAATAGATATCCTTTCTCCTTTACTTTTATACCTAGCTTTTTTTTAGTACCTTGCACTTTATATATTCTCTCATTATACGGAAGTAATACTCTTCTGTTTGTTCCGACAATATAATCTTTCGGATATTGGATAATATGGTCTAATTCAATTTCTCCATCTATTTGAAAATCATCTTTTAATGTTCTAAATAACTTAATCCATTTCATACCGTTTGTAGCTTGTTGTACTTTTAACTTTACAAACCGCATTTTTTTATTATCTGATGCAAATTCTGAAGTAGAAATCAATATCATGCCTCGTTTTCGTCGCAAAAGTAAAGGGATATCGGGATGGTTATATTCTTGGTAGAATCTCCGAATACCTACTGTAACCTTTAATAATGGAATATTCTCACCACCACGAGTTATACATTCAAATCGGTATACATAGGCGAAAAAGTCTTGTGTTTTTTCATCTTTAATCGGCTCTGACATTGCCTCACAAATATTTTGTGATCGAAGTGGAGAAAAATAGATTTCTTCATTTTTATTCTCAATTCGTATAGGTTGTACACAAAAAACATGTGAAATTAATGCGGGTACCCATTTAGAAAACGTTTCACTATCATGTAATACTGTTACATTCGAAATCAAATCGTCATGCCATTCATATTTTGGCGGTTCCATTAATTGATTCGGTTTCCAATCATGAATGACCTCATACCAACTTTGAAATATATAATCAAGTTGTTCTTGCCTAATTGGTTCTTTTGACACAATCCATGGCGTATTTTCATTTAATACATACGGATTATGCTGAATAAACAATATATCAGAAAACATATCATACAATCTTTCATTTAAACGCTTTAACTTACTAGTTAATAAAAATGTCTTATAATGTATCTCTACAATGTCTAGCCATTCAATAGGAAAATATATAAATGATACATGTTCCTTTAAAAGTGGCTCTACTATATTTTTAAATGTTAATAACCGTAATTTTTCCATGTATTGAGTACTTCCTCTCTTCATTTATCTTGATTATCAAAAAACGAGAAACACCAATTACTGAATCTAAACAATTTAAAATTAAAAGTCTAAAAGAAGAATTTAAAACAATTTATTACAATAATACTTTTAAAAGTTACACGTAATTATCGAATACATCACCCCTAACATCTCAAATATATTACGTACACATTATATAATATATAGTTATATAATGTATTTATGATTTACAATAATTTTACAAAAAACAAATATAAAAAAGGAAGGCTCTCCGTACTAAAGTTCCCACTTGAGCGGTTTTTTGTCCATCTAAAGGTGGTGGTTGAGATAATACCGTTGCTACTAATCGTTGCGCTTGCACTCTTGGCATGCATAGTTATCACGCTTCTTCACTTGTTCACGTGTACTTTTCTATTCACCACTGTCATAAAACTTACGCTTCTGTTGTTTGGTTTTGTATTCTTTCATTATCCTTTACCTATCAATATTGCATTAGCCTTATGAGCTTTAATAACTCTTCTATTGGAGTTCGTTCGATATATTCAATAGAATAAAGCATGTGTTCCCCACCATACAGTTTGTAATTTTTAAAACGATTAATATCTATCTTCGCTCGCTTGTATGTTTCCTCATGGGGTTTTAGATCTTTGTTATAAGCTGTTTCATCCACAGCTTGAAGACCGAGTACATCAATCTTATTTTGTAAATCGTTATCCATCTACCCTCAGCCCTTATCTTTTTACATAATAAAAAGCACCCGAATGGATGCTTAAATTAAACTTATTCATTATCAATATCTTTACTTTCATCATTAACTGATTTCGGGTCTAACATGCTTCCTATATCAGGCGGCAAAGTTAACTCTATACCAGCTACTGGTTGATTATCCTCATTAAAATAATACTTCTTTATCTTATTCAATTCTTCATTCTTCTTATTTTCACTCATATTACCCCGCCTTTTATGTGTGATATTAAACACTTTACTTAATATGTACATTAAGAAAGGTAATATACTATTTTTTCATTATGAAAGGGCAACTGTGCACCAACTTCCCTTTCATAGTAATTTGATAACTATAAATCCGGTAAATGAAGTTTTATTCTTCTTCCAACCACCTAATGTTGTTTACATTTATCTACACAAACATTATTAAGTCCCTGGAAGAAGAGCAAAAGACCTTCTCCGTTTACACAACGTGAATTGCAATTGAATGTGAAAACAAGAAACAACTGTTCATCCAATCTACACCCATCGCCACCGGTTATGACGATCCATTTTCAGTTATAAGGAATTTTGCGAGCAATGTTTTCCGTCATTTCTCACAATACAAATATATCACTTTGATTTCAAAACAACCGGCACATTTACTGCCAAAAAGCAGTCATGAATCTGCCACTTATTTTAATTCGCTAATAACCTTTATTTCCCTAGACTACTTTAATACAACAGCCATAAAGAATCGATTGAAATTTATTTAGGTATTATGCTTGATCTGATTGTAGAACATGTACATGGTTTTATATATTTTCAACCGAATATTGTCTAAAGGAACTGGAGACATTATTAAATACGAAAGGAGGGAAAATCATGAAGAAAAAACTTTCATCTATTTTAGGTGCCCTTTTACTAACTATTACGGTTTTTGGTACAAGCGTCCATGCTGAATACGATGGATATAATACGAATAGAGTTAACGATAATAATATTACAACTCGAGTTAATGACTATAACACGAATAGAGTTAATAATGATGTGAGAACTCGAAATGTAAATACGACAAATGATTTAAATGATAATCGTAATAAAAATAATAATTGGACTTGGCTTGGTTTATTGGGACTTCTAGGATTATTTGGTCTTAGAAAAAAAGACAAAGATCCAGAAACACATTAATGTGGAACATTGCATTTAATTTTAAAAAATATTTATGTATCATCAAAAGAATGCAAAATGAATAAATTATAAATCGCCTTTAGTAAGGCGATTTTTTTATTTTTTAAAATCAATAATGCTGTCACTTTACTCATAAGTTGGCCGAAAATTTTAATAAGAAGCGTTATTTTGCCAAAATTAAAAACAACCATAACCTTGCCAAAGTGTATAGTTATAGTTCAAATGACACAAAAGTTGCTTATTGCTATTCAAATCTACTTCGCCTCGCTTAAACAAACGCTGTTATTATCCGAATAAATAAGTAAAGTTGTATTTTTAAGACGAAGAGCTACCTGAACCGCCAAGAAAACCACCAAGGGACTTTATCAACTTTTTCAATACTGGTGTAATATCTTCTTCGGAAGTTATTCTAATACACGGTAATTCAACTTGGAGTTTCGTACCCAAAAGAACAACTGTAATTGGAACTGGAATTGAAACGCAAAGAGCTTCTTTCCCATCACATTGACACTTATATTGTTGTTGTGGTTGTTGCTGTTGTTGCTGTTGCTGTTGCCATTGTTGTAGTTGTTGCCATTGTTGTGGCCTTACTCCTCTACTCATATCTATATTTCTGTTGTCCATTACAAAAGGATAAGACTCGTTTGGATAATACTGATGAAAAGAATTTTTGTATTCATAATGACCATTATTCATTTTTTCATCTCCTTCCCGTTACATCGTATTAACCTAGTAGCCAATGGGTTCATTTTAATTAATATTATCATTCGCTTATTATTTTATAGTAAAAAGCTCCCTTTACTTACCCATATCTTATATTGTGTGTAACTGCCCCTTTCGCTAAATTCCTTGGTAACATATATTGATTAAATGTATGATAAAGAAAGTGAGGCTAACACAAATGAACACTTCCAATCAATTTAACCCTCCTATTCTGTTTATCCCAAAAGAGAAAGAATGTTACGAAAAAAGAATATCTGTCTTGGTTTCCATCAAGATAGATCCTAAGACTTTATCTCTTTGTTCAAGTTCAAGCCATCAGTTTACTGCGACAGGTACGTATTCTGACAAATCAACTAGGGACATTACAAAACTTGTAGAGTGGTACTCTAGCAATCTTTCAAGTGCAATAGTTTCAAATGAGGAAGAAACAAAAGGTTTGACTACAGCAATTAATACTGGGGAAGCTCAAATTTTTGCAAGATTAGACGGAATCATGAGCTCGGATAGTTGTCTCACGGTTACTGAACCAGTGGTTCAAATGACAAATTTAAAGGGATTCAATGATTATACGTTGGATATAAATAAAACAGTTTCTACGACTGAGACAACCAGTATGAATTGTCCTAGTAGAACTTTCGTTTTTGGTAAGGGCGTCTTACTGCTTGAGAATGATGTTGCTTCCTATGATTTCGCCAAACAACTTTGGTCACTCACTCAATATACTGTTGTGCAAATATCTCCATCAATTATCAAAGATCAATACACTACAGGTAAACAACTGGCAGCGGATTACTGGTGTGTTTGGATCGGAATTCAAGGGAATATTACTAATCTGGACGTCATGGAAATGATGCAACCAGGAGGAATCATTGATGAATTCGTCAAGATTGGTGGGATTTTTATTGTACACGATACAGATAATAATCCAATAATTGTAACATCTCCTGAAGGATTTGAGTTCATTGGGGGTAAATCTGAGTCACTAACACAATTTTCGAGGCTTGTACAAATACCTGTGTCCTTTGAGTATCTTCGAACATATTTATATATTAACTCTATCAAGAAAGAAGGTAACTCTATGGCTCTTGAAACTAACTGTGAGACTTGTACTCCTCCTGAAGGTTCCACATCGATTCTTACTGTAGATATACCAGGTGGTCTAGCTATTAATCTATTGGGAATTCATATCGAAGCTTGTCCAATCTGCGTTACAGTATTTACTGATGGATCCGATACACTTACATCTCAACAACAAGATATCACAAATAATCTTATCAAAATCGTTCAGAATTTAGTTCCAAATATTCCTGGTGCTTAAAGGGAAATAGCTTGTAATTTAATACAGGGCTTGACCAAAAAACGGTCGAGTCTTTTTTTTTCAAAAATGCTGGAGCTCCCCCTAATAGTGTGTGCTCCTCCTCAGTTTAATCTTGTAGGAAATTGAAAAGTATTTTCAAAGACGACATACCAGCGAGAATTTGTGTCTATTCTGTATAGATGTGAGCAAGTTCGTTTGCAAACTTATTAGCACTTTTTTTAATTTTTTCTATTAAAAAACTTCACTGTATCTCTTCTATTACACATCGCTCTCACTACCATTATGACGAAAATCATCACTTAAAGAAGTAATTAATAAATCGACGCTTCCTTAACGTATAAGAAATTATCTTTTCTTTTTTAAATTTTTCATATACTGTAAAATCCGTATATTGTTGGTACTATCCCATGCCATCAAGACAATATTTTAAAGCATCCTCAAAACGAAAAATTCATATCACTACAACAGTTATTTGTGAGAATTTAGTGTGTTTTGGGGAACAACCAATTTCTTAAGTTGATGGGCATGGGCTATTTATCTATATTTGCGTTTTTCATGCCATAAATAAAAATACCAGTCATTATAGACTGGTATTATAAAGCTAATGTTTTTTAATTGATAAATGTAGTATTTTTTACTTTCCAGTCTTCAAGTTTAATAAAAACCCAAAATGAGTAGATTCCTAGAGTGATAATTGATAAGAACAACCATTTTATCCAATTACCAAACAAGCCAACAGCAGAACCATTGAATTTCATACGGTGCCCGTTAACTACTGTATGATTTATTTTCCAACCGTAAACCATACATAAAGCCCAAGGATAACAAATTCCAAGGGTACAAACTGTAATAAGTACACCGAGAATATTCCAACCAATAAAGCTGAATAATCCACCATCGAAAAATGAGTGGCGACCATTTTTTAATTCAGAACCGATTTCCATAAAAAAACTCCTAACATATATATTCATAATGACAAAAACAAATTATATCACAATAAAATGATTTACAGTCTATAAATCGTAATATACAGTAAAATAAAAATATCTTGTAGAAACAAAAAACCTTATTCCATGTTCTCAATTTTGTATACTAGAGCAGTGCATTTTATACATACAGTTACGTAGTTTTGTTACGTTCCAAAATTAATCAATAGTAATAAAAATAGATTATTAAATTTGTTAATCCGAATAAATACATTTTAAAATTACGCTCATTTCCATCAATCATACTGACTTTCACAAAGTTCATATCAATTAAGAGGATGAGTAGAAACTCAGATATAACAGCAAAAGATCGTAAAAGATGCGGGGAGAAAAGATTATGTATTGGATTTTTTAAAATTCTTTTTGGATCAGGATGTTTACTCCAGAAACGTAAATATTTTAATTGGTTTTGTTCTTATTGGAAGTGGATTGTTAGTCTTGGTTGTAAAAGTGTATAAGGTTGTAAGAATTTATTTGTGATTAAGTTTAATTATGTAAGAAATATGAAAAGAGAAAGAAGGGCTGATAGCAGCTCTTCTTTTTGGTTCTGGTGCAATAAATCTACTTACGAAAGTCAAAGATTGCGTCAAGGGTATTGAACATAAAAAACATTCGATTTTTGATTTGAAATAAAGTCACAATGTTTATAAAAGGTTGGATAAATTATTTCTCTAAATTAAAAGATGCTACGTCTGTTTTGATTTATCTCTTTTATAAAATTGTATAACGCTTTACAAAGTAGATTCCTTTTTTCTCTTATCAATATTCATATGTTACAATAGTACCAGTAGTATCAGTGGTACCATTAAAACCATTAAAACAATTAGAACAACCACCACAACCGCCACAGCCACCACAACCAAAACAACCAAAGCAACCAATACAACGGAATCCACCACAACGGAATCCACCACCACCACAACGACCGCCACAACCGCCACAACGACCGCAACCGCCACAGCGACGAGCAGCATCTTCAAAATAGTAGTATGGATATTGGTTTTGCTGGTCCCAATACACAATATTTCCAGACTGGTAATTATTAAGGCTTAACGCTTGTAGTTCTTGTTGAAACTTATTCATTTTCATGACCTCCGTTTATAAACTTTAACCTCATCGATGCTTTCCTATATTTCTGTTCGTTAAATCTAAGTAGAAATAGCGGTATAAACTAAGTTCAATGCGTACACCTTTAAAATATGACCTATCACTAGACAATGCACCTTGTTCATATACCTATTTTTACTATGGGCTCATTTTTATAAATAGAAATTATAAAATGTGAATTCTTGCGTCATATCTTCATGCTTACTAAGTTCAATTCATTTCTCAATAACCATGATGCCGTATCCTATGTATTCCCGTATGCCGCTTAGATTTTTCTGTACTGTAAATGCCTCTCGTTATAACACTTCCATATACTTTCTGAGAGCACCTTCAGATATTCCTAACTTTTTTATATACTTCACTAGCCGAATAATCGATCTAGTCCGTCGTAGCGTCAAAACACCTACTAGTGACAGGATTCAATGACGGTTAAGAAATTCCTACAAAAAAAAGCCCTGATTAGGACTTTTCATTCTACTTTTCCAGCAAGCTCTCCATGAAATTGCTAATTGAAGAAAATTGAAAAAAAGACGCACTTAGATTGATACGTTTTTTTTGCGATACCCCTTTTTTGAAATCATATAAAGAGGTATTATCCATACATATGTATAACAATACCTCTACTCTTTATCCAATTACATCTTTTACTTCTGTATCCACTGGCCATTTTTCTAATGTATAAGCCATTTCCCAAAATGAATATTCATATTGACTACTAATAATGAAATGCTGTTTCATACGCTTCCGATCAGACTCTGTCACTTGTTCAGCGATAGTATCTAATCGTGTAATTTGCTCTTCAACTAAAGTACGGAACCAATCAGATCCATAAGCAGAAATCCACTCTTTATAAATCGGCTCTTCTGGCTGACATTCTTTTAAACGTTCACCAATTTCATAATATAGCCAGTAGCAAGGTAAAATTGCTGCGATAATATCCCCTAAATGCCCTTCATACGCCGCACGGTACATATGTGAAGTATACGCATATGCAGTTGGGGCAGGGATAAAATGACCTTTTTCTTCTTCCGTAATTCCTAATTTCTTTGCGAAATTCTCATGTAATGATAATTCTGCCTCGTATGTATTTTGAGCATGGTGTGCCATGCGAGCTGTCGTTTCTAATTCAAGAGCCTTTGCAGCTCCTAAAGTTTGTACTCTAGCAAAATGACTTAAATAATATGAATCTTGAAGTACGTAATAACGAAAACTTGCCAAATCTAACGTACCTTCACCAAGTTTTTTTACAAAAGGATGATGAAAACTTGCCTCCCAAATAGAATCTACTTCTTTACGTAATGTTTGTGAAAAAGTCATTTAAATTCCTCCAATAATGTATAAAATATATGTATTTATCCACAGTTATTAAATCTGTAAAACAAAAAAAACTTTCTTTACAGGCGTAAAGAAAGTGAAATAGACAATATTAATGTATTCTTTAAATATAATCGTCTTCCCACTTCCCTACGCTGGTATTAACCAGATCAGGTACTAAGAGTCTCAAAATTATGTTTGATCTCAGCCTACAAAAGGCCCCCCTAGTGGATAAATATTTAGTTGTCGTATTGTAATTATCATAGCATACTTCGTGGAACTATCAAAAGTTTTAATTGTATAATTATCTTAAAAACCTTCTTCTTTCCTCACTCTTAATGAAGTTTCAATTATCATATCTAATAGTTTACTATAATTAATCCCCGCGGCATCTGCACTTTTTGGCAGTAAACTTGATTGGGTCATCCCTGGTAATGTATTAACCTCCATTACATATGGAATTCCGTCCTTCACCATCATATCAACCCTTGCATAAACACTACATTTTAATGCTTTATAACAAGCCAATGACGCTTTATTTACACGTTCCTTAATTTCAGTTGGAAGTTCAATAACTTCTTCAATTGTACTAACATCATCGTATTTTGCATTGTAGTCAAAAAACTCAGCTGCATGTCGAATTGAAACGATAGGTAAATGTTTACCATCAAAAATTGAACAAGTAATCTCGTCACCTTTTATATACTTCTCAATTACTACTTCAGAATCCCATTCGAATACAGTTTCCAGCATTGAGATCAATTCATTTTTATCATTGACGATCTTTACGCCAACACTCGAGCCGCCAGAGTTTGGTTTTACCACTAACGGAAATCCTAACTTATCTAAATCATCAAGCTTTAGATCCGCCATTTTTGTAAGTTCAATCCAATCTGGTGTTTCTACTCCTTCATAACGCAAAATCTTTTTCGAAATATTTTTATCCATACATATACCGCTAGATAACATATTGCTGCCACTATATGGAATACCTAAACTCTCAAGCGTCCCTTGAACCGTACCATCTTCTCCGTATTTTCCGTGTAATGCTAGCAATGCAAAATCAATGTCTTTCGCTTTTTCAATTAAATCCATTTTTTCATTTAACGTAATTGGAACGATTTCATACTTATTTTTATCTAAATGTGCAATCATTTCATTTCCAGTCATAATTGATACTTGTTTTTCAGAGGATACTCCTCCCATAATAACGCCAATTCTCATTTTCTCAACTCCAAGTTTCATTTTTTAAAGTTTCACCAATTATTTGAATCCCACTAACTATTTCTTTCTCCTTCAAACGTGAAAAACCTAAGCGGAATGTATTCGCTCCCCCTCCATCAGAATAAAAAACATCTCCAGGAGAAAACGTTACACCTTTCTCATAACACTTTTGTAAAAGTGTGCGAGCGTGAATTTTCTCTTCCAACTCTATAAACAAATGAAGTCCGCCATCTCCAGTCATCCTTTTAAACGGAATATACTGATTGCAAGCCCCAACGGCTAACTCATATTTTTTCTTGTAAACAGATCTTGCCTTTTTTAAATATTTTTCAAAATATCCTTCATGTAAATATTGAAACAAAACAGCTTGATCTAACGTAGATGTGTGAATGGTTCTTGCTCTTTTAACACTTTCTAAATAATGAATCAGTTCTTTATCGGCAATAATCCACCCTACACGTAAACCAGGGAAAAGTACCTTCGAAAAGCTACTAATATAAATCACATTATTACCAGCCCCAGCAAAAGTTAATAGTGGCGATAAATGTGAACCTGAATAACGTAATTCTTCATTAAATCCGTCCTCTATAATAGGAACCTTATATTTCGAAAATAACCTCATCAATTCCGTTCTTTTCTCCGAACTTGTAACAATACCAGTTGGATTATGATAAGAAGGAATTAAATACGCAAAATCAAAATCCTTTTCACGTAAACTTTTTTCTACTTGAGTCGTATCAATACCATCATCATTTATATCTATCCCATGAACTTCAAGTCCATGTAAGCGAAAAAGTTTCAATGCAGCATGGTGAGTTGGATTCTCACAAATCACACGCCCTGATTTTTTTGCTAAGGAAGATAGTACAATATCTAATCCTTCTGTAAATCCATTTGTAATTAAAATATCTTTGTTCGAAATATCTACACCTTTCATTTCCATGTAATGAAGTAGATATTTCATTAACGGACGGTAACCTTTTGCATATCCGTAGTTCAATACGATATCCCCTTCAATGGACATACGAGTAAGAAAAGCTCTTTTGAAATTTTCAACATCAAATAGCTTTTCGTCCGGGGCTATACTATTAAAAACAACCATTCCTTTTTCCCAGCGAACTCCATGCTTCATTAAGTCTAATTCATCCGCTAATGTGGTAACTGTATTAAGTTTATTTTTCCAATCTATTTCAACAGACGAGGTGTTAGATATATCCACCTTCGCAACGAAATTCCCTTTTCCTTTTACTGCATAAATGAGTCCTTCTTGTTCTAAATCCGCATAAGCAGAGAGTACTGTATTTCTGCTCACTGATAATAATTCACTCAGTTCCCTTGTTGATGGGATCTTTTGATCACCGAGCAAATGCCCTTTCATAATCATCTTTTTAAAATAATCCTTTAATTGAATATAAACGGGACGATCTTTTACAACTTTAAAATCTTTAAACAATTTCTTACCCCCTGCAATTATTTTTGCATATTTATTTCATTCTCAAAAGGTCCACTACATATGTATTTTTTATTAACAGCGGTACGGTCTTATAAAGTGAAACTTTAATCCGTGGGAATTTTATTCATCCCCCACCGATTTTTAGCCCAAATCGGACATATATGGGCAAAAAGGCTCCCACCTAACTTTTTTTCTCCATCCGAATTTTGAAGGTGTGAGTTTTACTTCTATAAATCTCTACGATATAAGTTAATTACATCTTTTAAAGCAGCTGCTGCGGCTCCGCGTGGATTAGAAGCTCCACCAATTGTAGTAACTTGTCCCATTGTATCTGTAAAGAATGTTATTCCTTTTTCAGTTCCATTTACTTTTGCTAGTGGATGGTCTTTTTCTATTTCAAGCGGTTCTACATTAAGATTCACTTTACCATCCATATCCTTATATGCTGAAGCTATTAATTTAATATAATTGTTTTGTTCCTTAGCATGTCGAATTTGTTGTTTTGTAACATTTTCGATTCCTTTTATATGCATATCAGTAAGCATATTCTCAACACCCATCAAGCTGTTTGCCAAAAGTAATAATTTACACGCACTATCCGAACCACTTACATCTAATATTGGGTTCGTCTCAGCAATTCCTTTATTTTGCGCTTCTTTCAGTGCTTCTTCAAACGTAACATCTTCTTCATACATTTTTGTAAGAATATAATTAGTTGTCCCGTTTAATATTCCTTCTATTTTTTCAATATTGCATCCAGCCAAACTAAATTGTCCAATATCTAATGTCGGTAGTGCTGCAGCAGTTGCGCCACTATAGCGAATTCGTACATTCGCTTCTTTTGCTGCTGCCTTTATTTCTCTCCAGTTAGTAACGAGTGCACCTTTTGAAATTGCAACAATATCCATATGTTTCTCAATCGCTTGTTTTATATATTTTTTTCCCGGATTTCCATCTTTAAGATTTGTAACTGTTGATTCTACCAATACAGTACCACTTATCCCACTTGTTGCACGGTCTTTCGGGTGATGTTCTATATACTTTTCAATTGATGCAGTACCGCAACCATACATTAATAAATGATGAATAGACAAACCTTCCTCATTATGTATTGCAATATTTCTACCTAATACGCCACTTACAACTAAATGGATTCCATATGTTTCGTATATATATAAATATTTTTCGTTTACCAATTTTATAAACTCTCTTCCTACTGTCCCGTATCCTGATAAAACAACTTGTATTTTCATAATATCCCCCCATATTTTTCTTCCATATCCCTCTTTCAATATAATATAAAGCGCTCCCGAATTCCATCGAGAGCGCTTTATTATTAACTATTGCGGTAACCGTGATAACTTTTCTGCAACTGTTCTATAAAACTCTTGAATATTAGAAAAACCTAACGTGTCTGAAACGCTTAGTCCTACCATGTCTAAATGATCCCAATTTGCTTTCGTTTCAATATGATTCCATTTACCAACCTGTAAAAACTCATTATTATTTACAGCAATACTAGTTGAAGGCGCAATCATAGAATTTGTATTTACTACACCGTCATTTTGCCACCAAGATGTATCAATTAATGGGCGATTTTCTTCAAATCTTGCATAGGAACCTAAGAAAAATGCATTCCCCATTAACACTTTGTTCATTGTAATATGAGGTAGTTGTAAACCTGTTATAGGTGCTGCTTGTGATGCATGTCCACTATACGATAAGTAATACACATCCGATTGCGTCTTTACCCAACTATTTAACTCCCTTGCTCCATCAGTACTTAAATCCCATTGACTAATATCTTTTGTATTTTCCCAAATTGAACTATTTAAAATCCGATCAGTATATTGGAAGAAGGACTCTCCAGCATTTTTTTTCATACCCCATTGGTCCAATTTAAAATCATATAATGATAAATTATTGTTTCCTCCTAAACTCGCAGCTGTAATGAGTAAATCTTTAACGAACGGCAATAGAAGACTTCCGTCCGCGAGTGTTGTGCCATTATGAGGAGTTGCTAAAGTTGTAACACTATGAACATACGATTTACCGCCTTCAAATAGTGGTGATATCTTTGCGTTCGGATGATTTTTCACATAGTCTTTTTCTTCATAACTGCCTTCTTTTAATAACTGCACTAATGTTCTTGTCGTTTGTCCACCCATGCTATGCCCAACTAAATGAACTTTATTTGTTTCACTCCAATTTGGTGCAAATCCACTATAAGTTCTACCAAAACGATTATGTCCATGTTTCTCAGCGTGTGCCGCACCATAGTCTACAATTCCACCGTTAATTTGTGCATATAATTCACATGCACGGTCCCAGTTACTAGAAACAGGACCAACAGCAGCCGTATGTACTGTATAGCCATTTCTTTTTAAATCTTCCTGTATATCATGAACACCACCCCAATATTTTACCCCTAACATTTCTTCCCTACCCCATCCAGCAAATCCATTCACTAAAATGATAGGATAATTATTTTGTTGCCTCTCTTCAGCGTAAGTTGTTTTCGCTATGAATGAACAAACAGTCACTAATGTGAAAAAACATACTTTTAAAAATAACTTTCCCATACTTTCTCCCCCTAATTAAACGCTTTCATTTTTCCGTGAAAAATATTGACACATTCAGTTTTTAACTTACACATAATGTAAAGTATTTTATATACGTTGTATATATAGAAAACATACACAAATGTTGATAAATATTAATTCAAGTAAACATTTACTTTTTACAATACAACTTGTAAATCTGATTATTTGAATTTATAATTGAATGTAGTTTCCTCAATACTATCTCTTCTACTAAACTTGAAGGTAAGAAAGCAAATGATCCTATCAAGTTCGATATTCGTTCATCTGAAAAAGAAATGAAACAGCCTGAGCATAAATTTAACGAATTAGATTTATGGAAGATGTTAAAGGATAAAGGTGTTCCATTATGGATCATCCTTGAAATGCTACAAAAGTCTCGTAAAGAAAAAGAAGCTCAAAGTAATTCGGTTCAAAACCCAAATGTGATTGAGGAAACAAACGAGACTCGATTAAATGAAGTAATGTAATCTAAAATGGCATATAACTAAAAAGAGTTCGAGGTTGATATAGTTTCTATCAACCTCGAACTCTTTTTTAAGATTTTTCTCCAATCGTTACAAACTGAAAAGATACTTCTCCTTCCAAACCTTTAATTAGCTTTTTTACTTTGACATTTTCATTAACCATTGTATTATCTGTCGACATTTTAGGCCTTTCGTCACCTAAAGATTTCTTAAATTGAAGAAGATGCATTTTCGTTTCATTTGCTTTTATTTCCTTATATACACTATTTTTTGCTACGATTACATACGATTGCGTTGGATATTTACGGTTGTTACCTATCCAAGCGTCACTATCGTATGTAACAGGAATCTCTTTTCCTTCTATTTTAATACTTTTTATAGTCTTTTCGTCTTCACTTGTAAACAGTAGCGATCCTTCTTTTGAGAATTTCGGTAACGTATCTATAATATAATCGGAGTCATTATCTCGTTTACGAAAAACTTTTTCTTTAATCAACGCTAGTGCTGTAGATTCATTTAAAATTAAGACATGTCCATTTCCAACTTCACTTTTTTTCACAGAAAACACTTCATTTTCTTTCGTAATTTCCTGATAACGATTAATAATTGGTGAAATATTATTTTCATCTCCAATAATCAATACACCGTTTGCAGGAAATGCGTTGTCCTTTTTAGAGCATGCACTAAAGCTTATCAAAAATAGTATAGTTAACATAAAAATAGTTAAAGTTCTTTTCATCACGGTTCCTTTCATAATTCATATCATTTTTTACATGCTTTTCTGTAATTTTATTAGTTAATATCCTCTATCCCGCATTAACGGGCAGTAAGACCCCCACCTCAAAATTCAGTGAGAGCAAAGAAGTTAGATGGGGGATCAACTGCCCGTAAAAGCCCGATTGGTGAAGGCTAATAATCAGCGGGGGATGAAGAAAACCCCCACTGATTAAAGTTTCACTTTATTGCTCCATAGTCTTATAAAGCTTTTGTAGGTAACGCCAACGAGTGATAAAGAAATATAAAACTTGTATACATATAAATGAAATTAAAATAACGATCGAGCTATTTAAAATAGAAAAACTGACTAATTGTTGCAGTGCCGTATACGCAACTACAGTATGAATCACCGCAACAACAATCGGTAAGAAGAACATTAATACTAACTGTCTCGTTACAACTTTTTTTAACTCTCGTTTACTTAATCCCATTTTTGAAATCATTTTATATTGTTGTTGATCACGGTCCAAATCAGTATATAATCGAAAATAAATAAAACTAGCAGCAAATGTAAAGAAAACGATTCCGACTAAAACACTTGCCATAAGTAATAAACCATTCTTTTGCTTTGCCTCCAACAAGTTTAATGTTAAAGCTTCAAAGTAGAAATCTCTGTCCCTGAGATCTTTATCGAGTATACTCTTTAATTGATTTGAAATCTCTTTCGTTTTTATCCAATCATCTACAACAAATCCATAAGTACGATGTTGAATATTTTCATCTTGTGGATTACTCGTCAGAGGAATTTCATCATACACATGATCTTGAACAGCAATATAAATACTACTAGAATCATGTGGTAAAACTAAATCCCCAACAGTTTTTTTCACACGAAATGTCTTTGTCCAATCACCTTGAATAACTTCAATATTTTTTTTATAGTCACCATTTTTAAATTCTTGTTTTTGTGACACCCTCCCAGGAATTAGTAAAATTTCATCTTCTTTTTCAATTGTTTCTTGTTGGTACCCTAGTGCTCTCGTAAGTTCGTTATATTCACTTAATTTCAATACATTTACGTTACTTTCTGTAAATTTACTTGAAGATGAAGCCATTCGGTACGGAATATTTGCATCAGAGAGATGTTTTTTTATAATAGAGAGATGTTTATCTACTAATTTGTTGTTTTCAGAGCTTTCATACAGAAATGTATATGGGTTTGTCATCCACACTAAATTCCTATTACCAAGAGCGGCTGTTGTACCTATTGCTGTAAATGCAACTGCTGAAATAATAGATACTATAAAAAACATCGTTGCATTATCTTTCATACGGTAAATCAATTCTGAAAATGTTAATATATTTGTTCTCTTTAAAAAGAAAGATTCTCTCCTTTTAGCAAGATACAATATATACACGCTACACTGTGTATATAAAAAGTACGTTCCAATAATGACTAGAAGTACACCTATTCCGAGCGTAATAAAATTAATACTTGGGATAAAGCGAAATACTGAAATATATCCATAGCCTATACTAATTAAAGAAAGTAGCGATAATAAAATAGAAAATTTTGGTTCAGGCTTTGGCTTTTCCTCTGCTTGAATAAGTTCCACAAGTTCCGTTACTTTTATCATTTTAAAAGTAACAAGCGAAACGATTAAAAATAAGAAAAGAAATGTGATGACTGTTAATAGTACGGCCTTCACTGGTATATAAAAAGGTAAGCCATTACTAATCATTAATACACTTGCACTAATCAATAATACTAGTTTAGAAAATATGAGACCGATGAAAATCCCTATACAAATTGACCCAAGTCCAATTAACATATTTTCAATTAATAATAATTTCTTTAGCTGCCTCATTGACATACCTTGCATCATTAAAATGCCAAATTCTTTCTTACGCGTTTTTAAAAATGAACTTACTGAATATAGAATAAAGAAAAATGAAAAAACAAATATCAATCCTTGCGAAACTGTAAATCCTAATGTACCAAATGCACTTATTGTTTCACTTGTCGATTTCAACTCCCCTTGTAAATCAGGATGAAATAATAAAAGGGCATACGTAAAGAAAATCATAATAGAAAATGTACAACTTAAAAAATGAGCAGCATATGTACGCTTATTACGAAAAATATTATTAAACGCGAACTGACGAAAAGTCATGCCTTTTCCCTCCTAACAAAGAAAGGACATCCATAATCTTTTGATAAAAGGCTTGCCTGCTTTCACCACAATAAATTTCATTATATAATTGACCATCTTTAATAAATATAACTCTGCTGCAAAAGCTCGCTGCATACGGATCATGTGTAACTAACATCATCGTTGCTTTTTCTTCTTTATTAAGAGTATCTAGCATCTCCATTACATCATTTGAAGATTTAGAGTCTAAATTCCCTGTTGGTTCATCTGCAAGTAATAATTGTGGTTTATGAACGATAGCACGAGCGATTGCAGTTCTTTGAGCTTGCCCCCCTGATATTTCAAACGTTCTTTTACTCAATATATCTGCAATATTTAATTTCTCTGCAATATCTTCCACTCGTTTGTTCATTTCTTGTACAGATACACCATCTAGTGTCATCGGCAATACAATGTTTTCTTTTACTGTAAGTGTGCTAAGTAAATTAAATGATTGAAAAACAAATCCTAATTGTTTCCTACGAAATAAAGCTAAACTGTCTGATGATAACTGAAAAGGATTTGTACCATTTATTAATATTTCTCCCGATGTAGGAGAATCAATAGTAGATACCATATTTAATAATGTTGTTTTCCCGCTACCTGATGGTCCCATAATTCCTACAAATTCACCTTCTTGAATTGATAAATCAATATCTACCAATGCTTTAAAAGGTATTTTCCCTTTATATACTTTACTAATACTTTTTGCATGTAAAATTTCCATTTATATTCTCCCTTCATTTCCACTGCTCACTATAAAGTGTAAATGAATTGTCTTATAGCACATATTGATTCATCTTTCATTTATCTTACACGCTTGTAAGATTTCTAAAAAAACTGATAACAAATCTATTTCCAATATATAATCAACGTATATCTATCTTATAATATTTGTATAGTGGTATGGAATACAATGCTTCTTACTTCTATTCGCTGAAACACCTTGTATTCTTTATTAGCAACATGCAATATATTATAAAGAATAACTATACAACTTTAAAACAATGAATAACAACTTATCATATAGTACGAAAAAAAGCTCAGAGTTTTAGCTCTAAGCTTTATTACTGATTTCATATGCAATATAGCTCCCTTCAAAGAGCTATATTTTTTATCCACTCTGATTTACTCAATACATAATGATTAAATAGTCGATTTTCTATCGTCTGTTGGCTCATATAAGTAAATCCGCATTTTTCAATAACTTTATTTGATGGTACATTTTTAATTAAAGCAATTGCGTTGAGGACATTTACATTTGTTTTTTTAAACAAATAGTCAATTAAGCCTTTAGTCGCTTTTGTAGCATAGCCATTATTTTGATATTCACTTGAGATAGCATACATTATCTCTCTGTTTGGTGAAGGGAGTTCTTCTTTAATACCTGTGCAGCACCATCCAATGCATTCATTTGTAGCTTGCTTAAATATTCCTAGCTTTAACATATGATTATCTATGTTATTCGTAGTTTTCACTGCCTCAAGAAATGCTTTATTTGCTGGTATTTCATCATTGATAATCCAATTAACCCTCTGTTCTTTCGTTGATTTCCAGTCTGGCAAAAATTTTTCTATTTCCGGTTGATTCGATATTTTATAAATACTCTCAGTATCTTTCATAGTAAACTCTTGTAGATATATATCTCCACAGTCTATTCTAAATAACTTAGTTGAACTCTCTGCTCCCATGTTAATCCCCCTAAATAATTATAGCGCCTTAATCTGTTTCGTAAGTTCTATAAATCGTTCATCAAGTTCTTTATATTCTTTATCATTAGAAGTTAAAAAGCTTAATTTTCCTAATACTTCTTGTCTCTCTGTTTCTAACGTTAAACGTAACTCTTCAATTCCATCTCTTGTTTTAGGAGGTTCTTCTAGCTGTTTTTGTATCGTATGATTTGAAAACACGAGTTTTGTGTTAGTTGTTTTCCCTAGAAAATATCGATCGTGAGAAACGATAACTAGTGTTCCATTATACTCCGCTAATGTATTTTCAAGCTGTTCGCGTGAAGGCAGATCAAGGTGATTTGTCGGTTCATCTAAAATGAGTACGTCTTTTTCATCTAAAATATAAACCATTAACTTACATTTCACTCGTTCTCCCATGCTCATATGTTCAATCTGCTCTTTCCATTGAGAAGCTTGGAACCCTAAATGTTTCATTAAATTTTGGACTTTCCCTCTTTCTTCAAATGAATCTTTAAAAAATAAATCTTCTGGCGTTTTATCAAGTGGTAAATCAAATACTTCTTGTGTTAAATAACCGATGTTTGCAGATGGTGAAACCCATACTTCTCCTTCCACAGTTTCCGTTCCCATAATCATCTTTAGTAATGTTGTTTTCCCACTACCGTTTGGTCCAACAATCGCAACCTTCTCACCGTGCTGAATTGTAAAATTAACGTTTTCAAATAATATTTTTCCATGAAAGTCTTTTTTTAATTGTTTTACTTCTAAAAAGCGTTTTCCTACTTTTTTACTCGCTTGAATAGAGAACTCAACTGAGTACTCCTCTTTCACACGTTCTACTTTCGTTTTCTCTAGCTCTTTTTCGAGACGTTTTCGTTTTGACTTAACTTGCGCATCCATTCGCTTCGCTTTTACACGATAAAATTCTTTAACACCTTCTTGTTTTGTAGACTGTGCGTGTGCCTTTTGTGACCATGAACTTAATTCTTTTATATGTGTTTCTACTTGTTCAATCTTTTTTTGCTGCTTTTCATATTCACGTTGTTGCGTCTGTCTTTTTTGCTCACGTGCTTTCATATAACTCGTATAATTACCGCTATGCTCAATTAATTTTTTATCCTCAATTGACCATATTTTTGTTGCGACAACATCTAAAAAATATCGATCATGCGATACAACGATAACTGTACCTTTCATATTTTTTATTTGTTTAATGAGAAATTCCGTACTCATCTCATCTAAATGATTTGTCGGTTCGTCTAATATTAAGACATTAGGATTTTTCGCAAATCCTTTCGCTAACCGAACTTTCAGCTTTTCACCACCACTTAAAGTACGAAAATCGTTCGTTGGCACGCCCCATTTTGCAAGAAGCTCTGCTTCTTTTGCAATCACATCCTTACTAATAAAAGATTCTATTTCTTGTTCAACATATGCTGTTGTCATATTCATTTGCTGCCACTCAACAATTCCTTTTGATGGCTCAATCTTCCCATTTATTAATTGAAGTAACGTTGATTTACCAGCACCATTTTTACCAATTAATCCGATTATATCCCCTTGTTTTACTACTACATTCATTTTTTCTAACAAAGTATTTTCCTTTATTTCAACATACACATCATTTAATTTTAAAAGCTCTTTCATATTACCGATCCCTTTCATAAAGGGAGAACAAAAAAATCCTCCCAAAGTAATTTTGGCAGGATTAGTCATTACATTATTTATACCCAAATAAGCTATTACGCAAATCAAATAGCAATACCGTTGAATGGAATTGGGCAGACTAATCCTATTTTTTACAAATTGAAATTTATTTAATTTCAACATTTAAAAATAAGATTAGTTAATCATCGTCCACCCATCATTCCTTTCCGTCGTTAGTAACCATATTGTACCATAATAGTACTGTATGAGTAAATGCAATTATATGTGCTTTTAAAAAGATTGCTTTTTTTTAAGGTCTATTTATCAATTCTAAACTTCATATTGAACAAGCATAAACCACATTTGTTGTACTACTTGCTTTAGATTCCCCTAACAATAAAATTCTAAACATCTCCCTCTTATATAATTTTTATATAGATTCATCATAAATCATATATTATACATACTAAATTTCAGTTCTTATAATAAAGGTATCATTTTTAAGGGGGGATTCTACAATGGAATTTAGCAAACTCGGAAACAGTGGGTTAACAGTAAGTAAGATTGCATACGGGAACTGGATAAACCATGGCGGAAAGGTAAATGAAGATACTGCAAATGATTGTGTGAAAACCGCACTAGATGTCGGAATTACAACGTTTGATACTGCTGATGTTTATTCGGACACGATAGCCGAAGAAGTACTAGGCCGGTCTTTAAAAGGCATACGGCGAGAAAGTATAGAACTATGTACAAAAGTATGTCATCCGACCGGACCTGGAAAAAATGATCGTGGATTGTCGCGGAAACATATTATTGAAAATTGTAATGCATCATTAAAACGGTTGCAGACAGACTACATTGATGTCTATTATGCACATAGATTTGATACAACAACTCCCCTTGAAGAAACGATGTTAGCTTTTGCTGATCTTGTAAGACAAGGTAAAGTCCTTTACTTAGGCGTAAGTGAGTGGACATCAGAACAAATTACCTGTGGTGCAGCACTTGCACGAGAATTGAACATTCCACTTATCGCTAGCCAACCTCAATATTCGATGTTGTGGCGAGTTATTGAAACTGATGTAATACCAACATGTCAACGTGAGGGACTTGGTCAAGTTGTTTGGTCTCCCCTTGCACAAGGTATTCTCACAGGAAAATATCAACCTGGTAAACCATTGCCGAATCAATCACGCGCTAACTCTGATGCCGGTAAACCATTTTTCCAAAAACTCGTGCAACGCTGGATGAGCGATGATGTACTCAATGCAATTCAGAAACTTAATCCCATCGCGCAAGAAACTAATCTTACCTTACCTCAACTTGCAGTTGCTTAGGTATTACAAAATCCAGCTGTTTCCTCTGCAATTATTGGTGCATCAAATCCAGAGCAAATAAGAGAAAACGTAATTGCTTCTAGCGTTAAATTACAACCTGAAATTACGGATCAAATTGATGGTGTACTAAAAGATTTCATTGAGTATGATCCGAGCAAAACAGGTTAAAACACCTTTTTGTTCTACCTATAAAGAAGCTTTCCTTTTCAAATCTACACTGCCCATCCTATACAGATGGGTTATTATCTTTTACATTCACATTGTGAAGTTGTATAAACCTCTCTAACAACAGTTAAAAAGTTCTCTAACACAACAGACTGTTCATCTAGTCTCCATCCAGCATATAAATTTATTTTTGGGGTATTTTCTTGAATTTCTTTATATGTAACTCCCGTTTTTTTTATAACTTTCCACTGATGACGGAACGACAGAAATCCCCATTCCTGCTGCAACTAAATTCACAATCGTTTGCATTTGAATCGCTTCCTGAACAATATTTAAACTTACTCCATGTTCCCAAAAGTAACTAATAATTACATCATAAAAGTTTGTACCAAAATGACGTGGAAATAAAATAAATGGTTCATCCACTAATGATTTAATTGGAATGTTACGTAACATAACGAAAGGGTGATCTTCATGCAAAATCAATTTTAAATATTCTACAGAACAAACTTCGGAAGTTAAAATTTCATTATTCTGCTTGGAACGAATAAATCCAATATGAATTTGTTTTTCATAGAGCGCTTTGATTTGTTGATCAGTTGTCATTTCGCGTAATATGAGTTGAATTTTAGGAAACCGTTCTCGAAATTTTTTTAATACATTTATAACGGTTTCTGTAGAATCGACAAACCCAATTATTAAATGGCCTATCTTTCCTTCATCCGCAAGCTGTGTTTCTTTAATCGTTCTATCTACTTGAAGCAGCGTTTGTCGCGCATCTTCTAAAAATATTTTCCCGGCATCGGTAAGCTCAACCATTCTCTTTGTCCGGTAAAAAAGTTGAACCCCTAATTCATCTTCTAATTTACGAATCTCTTGGCTTAAAGGCGGTTGTGCCATCATAAGACGCTCTGCTGCACGACTAAAGTTTAATTCTTCTGCCACTGTTATAAAATATCTAATTTTCCGAATATCTATTGCAATCCCCCCTATTATTAACAACTAGCAAAGAAGCCTTCCTTCTAATAAATCGTAAATAAAAAACAGGAGAAAATATATCAATCCCTTTTCTTTTTTATCATAAATCATTTCATTGTAAATACGAGATGAAAATCATTAAAAATTCTAAATTACAAGTATAAGAGTGAATGTTATCCTCAAGAGCATCTTATGATAAGTTGAATTATGTGTTTTCAGCAATTTTATTACTTGCATATATTATTTCATTTACCATTTTGGTTGAGTAACTAGTTTTGATATTTTATTCACCTAATTATAAAAACAAAGGATGGTTCGTTATTCAATATTTTTTTATTGTTATTCGATAAAATTTGATTGATTATTTTTCCTTAATAAGCTATTATAAGTTTACAGAAAATATTAAAGTAAGGATTGAATTTATGGAAAAGACATTAAAAATCATAAAATCAAATATGTTTTTAAAGATTTTTCTCATCCCGATTATAGTAGGGATTATTGTTGGTATACTAACTAAATTGGGTCAAGGTATACTTCCAGGAAATTGGAATTCATTAGCTAACCTAGGAAGTGTTTGGTTAGTTCCATCCTTTTTTGTGGCTAGTCTTAGTTATTCTAAGCGTACAGCTATGCTTTCCGGTATACTTGCGCTGCTAGGTATGGTTTTAGGCTATTATGGTTATGCAATAATTATTAAAAATGTAGCTCACTCTATTTATTTTATATCTGTATGGATTGTATGTGCATGTATAGGAGGAACTATCTTCGGAATTGCAGGTTTTCTATGGAAAGATACTACAAATCCTCTTCATAAATTCGGAAGCGCACTTATAAGTGGAGTTTTTGTAACGGATGGGCTTCACATTCTTTTAAATTTTGAAGACTACAGTCACATGTTACCTGTTGGATATACCGAAGTGATAGTCGGAATTATCTTGATTCTTGTATTGGAACGCTCTAATGCTAATCGAATTTCTTCTTTTTTAGTGGTGATTCCTATCATTATTTTAGGTTTAATTGGATATAAATTATTAAGTTTGTTTGCTTAATTACAATTCATAAAGCTAGCTCTTTCAAAGGGGTAGCTTGTTTCTTACAAAAAATTATCTATCAATTAACTTATTATTAAATCCTTCTAATTTAACAGTCGTATTTATTATCGTTTCATTTACTCGCTATAAAATAAGGCTAAAAAACTTAACTCCAAAGTTCTTTAGCCTAGATCACTTTTTTACACATTAAAAAATGTTATTTGTACAATGGTACCTTTACCAACTTCTGAATGAATTTCTACACGATGCCCTAATTGTTTCGTAATTTCATATACAAGATATAACCCCATTCCAGTTGATTCTTTAAAATCTCTACCATTTTCTCCTGTAAAGAACGGTTTAAATACTCTTGGTAAATCTTGCTTCGGTATCCCGACGCCACTATCGGCTATTTCAAGTACAACAGTATTACATTCCTTACATGCTTTCACTTTAATCTTTTCTCTACTACCTGATGAGTATTTAATCGCATTCGATATAATTTGTCCTATTAAAAATTGCAACCATTTCGCATCACTTTCTACAGTAATACCTTTATCAATTTCAAGCTCTGGATATACAAAATTCCGGATAAAGAAGCGTTTATGTTCATGCACGGAATCATTTACTACTTTATGTAGTTGGACTCTTTCTACATAAAAATCTTGTGTAAATGCTTCTAAACGCGCGACATATAATGCCATCTCTAATCCCTTTTTCAAGCGATCTGTTTCCTCATTAATACTTTCAAAACGCGAATCCACTTCATCCTGTGTAATTAATTCTATTACAGATAGAGGTGTTTTCATTTGATGAATCCACTGATTCATAAAGGTTAAATGATCATTATTTTTTCTTTCTTGTAATTGCAGTTGATTTTGATAATGACGATATTGTGCATCAAGCAAATCTTGGAGAGCAGTAGATACAACTGCAAAATCAGATTTTTGAACGGATTCATCCAAAGATTGCAATGGATTTGCTAAACGCTCATAAAAAGAACGATGTGTAAAATAACGAAATATTAAGTAGCTTACCATAAAAAAAACACCTAAAAACATTGCATATAATGCTGTTGTAATATGATTATGTCCATCAAACCAATATACGAGGAATATGGCTAGTAGTTGGAGCACTGTAAAACAAATAAGTGGTATATGGTCACGTATAAACAGCCTTATCATTTTTCCACACCATTTTCCCAAGTAATATGCAACCTATATCCAACACTACGAATTGTTTCAATCGCATCCTCAATATGTAATGTTTTTAACTTTTTACGCACACGTGTTGTATTTACACTTAATGTATTATCATCAACGTAAGATTCACTATCCCATAACTTATTAAGCAACACTTCTCTACTCACAACACGCGGATAATTTTTCATTAACATTTCTAATAAAATGGCTTCGTTTCTCGTTATATCAATCTCTTGATTCCGCAACTTCAATACAAGCCTTTCGGGATATAAACTAAGTCCTTGTTGCTCAACCATTCGTTCTTCTAGTTTCGGTGCATAATCACCGTAAGCACGTCTTAAATGGCTACGAATTTTTGCCATTACAACTTCATAATGAAAAGGCTTCGGAATAAAATCATCGCCACCATTTTCTAACGCCATAACCTGATCCATCGTACCTTCACGGGCCGAGATAAATAAAATTGGACATGTGGAAACTCCGCGAATTTGACGACACCAATAGTAACCGTCAAAGCTTGGTAAATTAATATCTAATAAAACTAACTCTGGTTGTTCTTCTAAAAATATGTCTAACACATTTTGAAAATCCGATATTACAATTCCTTGGTAACCGTATTTCGCAACATAAGTTGATAATAGCTCCGCAATTTTCATATCATCTTCAACAATCATAATTTTGACCATTCTTAAACTCCTTTTAGTTCACAATCTCAAATATACTTATACAAAGTAAATACTACCTCTTTTTATTTCATCCGTAAATTAAAAAAGGATACTTTTAAAAAACAGCATCCTTCTTCTAGTATTCTTATTTAATATTAAATTTACTCCAATTAAAACCTAGCTTTTCCGCATATTCCATTCCTAGTTCCATCCGCGTCGTTTTTAGTGGATCCACAACTTGGCAAACTTTTAAATTACCCACTGCTGATAATAATAGAGTTGCATCGGCTTTAGACATTTCTAATTCCTCATGTAAAAATGTCACCATATTATGTACAGCACGATTCGCTGCATCGTCTAACAATTTCTCTGAAGCAATTGTCATTACTTTTTCTTTTTGGATAGCCATTGGTAGTGGCCATTTCTTTCCTTTTATAATCTGAACTGTTACCGTCACCTCACCAGCAACCTCTACTCCACTAACACCAATTTCACCATCACCCATCGCTGCATGTAAATCGCCTAATGCTAATAGAGCACCAGGAACATTTACAGGTAATAACAATGTTGTCCCTTCTTTTATCTCTTTACAGTCCATATTTCCACCATGGTCATGCGGTGTTCCACAGGAAATACTCTCCTCTTTCGGCGCAGTACCAATCACACCGATCATTGGATTAATCGGAATTTGCAGTTCATTTGAAAACAAAACATGTTTATTATGTATTGGGACGATTTTCACTGTATTTTCATTTAGCACTTCACCCATTACACCGAGGTTCGCACCTGTAGTTAAAACACCCTGCTCTGCAATTTTAATCTTTTCAATCGTTACGGCCAATATATCATCCGGTTCTGCACCTGTAATATATACAGGCCCAGTCGCTGGATTAATTCGGTTCCAATCTAATTCTTGGAACACAACATCTTCAGAATCAATTTGGTTTTCAAAGCAATCATATGTTTCAAATACAAGACGGCTCCCAATTTCCACTTCCATACACGGCTTATTTTCTGGTGACATTGCGTAAATAATGTCATCTTTATGAATTCGATACATAATACCTCTCCCTTTTATATTTATCTACTATTACTAATTAGCTTTTTTTATACAAGCTCCTCTTAAAATTAAATGTTATTTTTATGTAAAAAAGCACGCAGATTGTTTTATAACATACACTCTTTACTATAACAGAAAGGTGGTATCACTATGCCCCTTATTCCATATAACGAAAGCGATGTTGATTTACTAGCTCGTTTAATTCGTGCTGAAGCTGAAGGAGAAGGCCGACAAGGTGAACAGCTTGTTGGCTGCGTTGTTGTGAATCGTGTATTTTGCGATTGCTTAGATTTCAAACAACTCCGTACCGTTCGTGATGCTGTATATCAAAGCCCCGGTGGATTTGAAGCAGTACAATATGGATATTTTTATCAACGCGCTCGTGAGTCAGAAAAAGAAATTGCAAGAAAGGTTTTACAAGGTGAATGGCGCTGGCCAGCACGATGGGCTCTTTGGTATTTCCGTCCAGTTGGAGCTTGCCCACCTGAATGGTATAATCAGCCGTTTGTAGGGCAATTTAAAAGCCATTGTTTTTATGAGCCAAGTGGTGATGAATGTCCAAAACTGTATACACGGTAGTAAAATTTACAACGCAAGCACTTAGATCTTTGAGTACTTGCGTTGCTTTTAGCTATATATTAGAAATCTAATAAAGTGATGATTTTTTTGATGCCTACCACATGTATTAATAACGGTATACGTGGGCCACTTGATTGATTCATAACGAGCCTATATATAATGGTGAATAATAGCTTTTGATTTCCTTTCATTATTTTTTTATTTTCATGATGACAAATCGTATATAGTTGCTCCATTAAATTAGAATATTCTTTATTAGAACGAAGTGTTTTACAAACTTCTTCCACCCAGTTTTTCTGACTATCTTCTAATGTGTTATAAAACTCCGTATTCTTCTCTTTATTTACCGTAATCAATTTTTCAGATTGAAAATTTCTTATCCAATACTCTGCACGATTACTTATCGCAATCATTTCAGGTAATGCATAACTCCTATCTATTTTCTCTAATATATTTTGTAAAATAGAGGAATCAAAATTTAATAGTGGTAAAGTACTTGCAACTTGATTAAACTTTGGATATTCTTTAAATCGGTTATCAACTCTAGAAAGTTTAATTGCATCAAATAAATCTTCATTTTTTAGTGCTTCATTTTCATAACTATCTTTCAATCGTTCATACTCTGTATAATTTCGGATCACATCTTCATCAAGGCCAATATGAAAAGCTGCGCCTGGCCTATATTTTGCAAACATAAAAAGAATTACTTCTGGTACATACACTTTTAATAAGTCGCTAGGTGTAATGCTATTTCCTGAAGAACTAGACATTTTTTCATGATTACCTTTAAGACCAATGAAATCATAAGCAACGTAATGAGGCGCTTCACGATTGAATATTTCCCTTACAATTTCTTTTGATACATTGTAACTACCTGTTTCCGATGAATGATCTCTTCCGCCTGGTTCAAAAATAACATCTTCTATCATCCATCTCATCGGCCAATCAATTTTCCAATTCAGTTTCATTTTATTTGTATTTACTACCGATAATTCATTTTTATTTCCGCATTCACATGCATACCGTACTGTTTCTAATACTTCATCAAATTGTGTAATCGCTGTTGCATCTTTCCCGCACCTCTCGCAATATAACGTAACTGGATAAAAGTTTTCTCTATCTTCTTCAAAGTGAACTCCTGTTTTAAAACGCATTAAAATATCATATATTTCTTTTCTTTTATGCAAAGCCTCTAATATATTGCCATTATACCTTCCGCTTCTATATTCAGCATGTTGATATATGAATTCCACTTCAATCCCAAATGCTTGAAGCGATTTCTCAAACTCTTTTTCAAAATGCTCTGCATATGAGTTATGACACCCATGCGGATCAGGGATATCACAGTACGGCATACCAATGTATCTTGCAAAAGATGGATCAATATTTTTAGGAACTTTTCTAAACCTGTCATAATCATCCCATGAAAAGATAAAACGAGTCTTTTTCCCTAAATTTTGCAGAGCTCTTACAACAAAATAAGTCGTTACTATTTCACGGAAGTTTCCAATGTGAACAGAACCAGATGGACTAATTCCAGATGCACAAACAAAAGTTTCTTTATTTGGATGTTTTCTAATTAATTCATGTGCTACTTCATACGCCCAATGCATATGTCACTCACCTCAATTATTTTTTGTTTTCACATTTTCAGTTTTATACAACAAAAAAACTCCCACCCCCAAGATTATTCATCTTGAGGACGAGAGTTATTAGCTTCGCGGTACCACCTCAGTTTGTTAATACGTCACCATATTAACCTTTTCAGGTACGGCAAAATATGCTTATACCCTATCTCTATAACGGGAGAACCCGTCGCACCATCCCTAAATAAATTAGTTCCTTGCGCAGCTCCAAGTCTTTTTTCATTAAGATGTATACCGCTCTTTCTCAGCTACCAGAGCTCTCTGTACGTATTCTTTCTTAACTACTCTTCTCTTCCATGCCATTTTAAATGTTGATTTTTACATATGATAATTTATTACACGTTTATTGTCAAATTTTTCTGAACGGTAATACATTACATATAATTATCTGAAAAAATGTTTTATCGCTTCTAATTGAATCTTGTGGCTACATTCATCACAACAATATATCCCTTTCGATTTCTCTTTAAACCGCTTATATTGTTCACTACCTTCATATACTCGGAATATATTTTTACAAGAAAAGCAAACAACCTCATAAAACATCATATGCATTTTCCTCTCTGTGTTTATACACTTTTTTAATATGAAAAGGTCTGTTTTCTACATTGCAAATCTTAAGATTCTCTCGCTAAAAGGTTTACCTCTATTTTTATCGAATTATATAAATATCTTATAATGCGAGGTGAACATCTTGTTTAGTAATATAGAATTAGTTTTAGATGCTAAAGCAACTTTAGCTGAAGGACCATGTTGGAATGAAAAAAAGCAACTTTTATATTGGGTTGATATTATGGAGAAAACATTATGCATCTATAATCCCACTAACAATACAAACCGGGTAATTGCCCTTAATCAGCAAATCGGCTGTGTTGTTCCATATGTAGAGGATGTAGTACTTTTAGCAACGGAAAACGGATTTTACTCTCTTAACCTGAAAACAGAAAAACTGACACATATTTATGATCCTGAACCACATTTAGTAGAAAATCGTTTTAATGATGGGAAATGTGATCCAGCTGGTCGCTTCTGGGCGGGTACTACTGATTTAAATGGAATAAATGCTGCAGGTTCCTTATATTGTTTATATAATAATTTGAGCGTTGAGAAAAAAGTTTCATATGTAAATACATCAAATGGAATCGCTTGGTCACCTGATCATACATACCTTTATTTTATTGATACACCTACTAAAAAAGTAGTTCGTTTTCATTATGATATACGTACTGGAGAAATTAGTAATCCAACTGATGTTATCCTTTTTCCTGAAAATGATGGTTTACCTGATGGGATGACAATCGATGAAGAAGGTTGCTTATGGATTGCACATTGGGGTGGTTCGAAGATTACTAGATGGAATCCTTTGACTGGAGAACAAATATTAAGTGTTCCAATTCCTGCATTATATGTAACGTCGTGTACATTTGGAGGCCATAATTCAACTGACTTATATGTTACGACAGCCAGAACAAGAATGACGGATGAAGAATTAAAAAAGTACCCACATGCTGGTGGTATCTTTCGAATTCAAACGAATATAAAAGGCTGTCCTACCTATTCATTTTGCAGTGAACATATTGGAGCTGAAACAATATGAATCGTATCGATTACATAAGACAAGAAGAAAAGAAATATCATGACCTTTGTTATGAACAATATAAACTATTTGAGACTGGATCTTGGCTTTACAAACCAGTTAAAACAGTTATGGACATGATGGACTATTTCGAAGGACAAAACAACTTGCAAGTACTTGACCTCGGATCTGGCGTTGGAAGAAATAGTATTCCAATTGCACAAAAAATAAAAAATTGTAGCGGCACTGTTACTTGTGTTGATTTACTTCATTCTGCTTTAACAAAGTTACAAGTTTATAGCAAAGTACATGGTGTATTTGAAGTAATAAAAACGGAACAAATAGTAATTGAAAACTACTATATTCCTCCTAACACTTATGACTATATCGTTGCAGTATCAAGTTTAGAGCATGTTAAATCAGAAGAAGATTTTAAAAACGTGCTCCACTCTATGAAAAAAGGCACAAAGAATGATGGTATCAATTGTTTAATTATCAACTCGAACATACGAGAAATAGACAAGAAAACGAATCAAACATTAGATGCTTTAATTGAAATTAATCTCCCTACCGAAGAAATGATACATCTATTAAAAAGCATTTATACTGGATGGAAAGAAATAAAACTTGAAATAAAAGAATTAGCATATGATATAGTTCGAAATGAAAGAAAGATTCAATTAAAAACAAATGCTATTACTTTTGTCGTTCAGCAATAATCGTATAAAAAGAGAAGAATATTTCTCTCGAATTCATTTTTATTATACGAGATTTGCATATATGAAATAAAACAAAAAAACCATGCTTTGACGTTGTCTATCGAGAGCATGGTTCCTATTCGAGATACTATAAAACTACTCAATTATTAAGAGAATTCATTAACTGGAAGAAATAATCAGGTTCATGAGTCTTATGTAAGTTATACCATGAATGAAGTGTATCTGGCTCAAGTACATCCAATTTTTTCAGTACTTCCATTGCGAACTCCAGAGGGGCTACTCCAGATGCAGTAATAAGATTTTGGTCAGATACTACAGGTCCCATTTCATACAAATTTTCTCCTTTATAATTCGGACAAACCATTTTCATATAATCTAAACTATTACTTGTATGCTTTCTATCATCTAAGAATTCGTAATTTGCAAGCCCTACAGTTGCACCACAAATTGCAGCAACAATTACGCCCATCTTTAAAGCTTCATCAACTTTTTGCAAAATAGGTTTATGTATATTTTCACTCCAAGTATTTCCTCCAGGTAAAATTAATAGATCGTTACTCTCAAACACACATTCATCTAGGGAAATATCTGGCTTTATATTCAAGCCTCCCATTGAAATAACCGTTTCTTTATTTACTCCTACTGTAATTACTTTTAAAGGCGCTAAACCTTTTTTGAAATATCTTCCTGTATTCAGTTCGGCAATTAAATGTCCGTACTCCCAATCTGACATCGTATGAAATACATATAAATAAGCTTTTCTTGTTTGCATTCAATAACACTCCATTCAAGTACTTTATTCTCTATTACAGCACAACTATTAATTTCAACAAGTGCTACATTAAGTTTAACATTACATTCTATATTTATGGTTTAAAATTCCAAATAGAATACCCATAAAAATCTATTATCACATAAATAAAAGAGCACTCGTTTCCGCAAGTGCTCTTTTCGGGGATTTTGAGATATCCTATTAACGAAAGTTAAGAGGTGTTTATAATATATGCTCGTCCTCTTTATTGGTTCATATTCAACATATAGAGATTGTTAGTAATGCTTACAATTCTTTATTTATTGTTCTTTCTTACATTTTATCATTAAAAAATTGATTGAAGGCTTATTTTCCATGTTCTTATTTGGTTCGTCAATTTCCGAAACTTGTACTAGTCCATATTCATTAAAATCATGTTTTATAGATTCAGAATCATAGAAGAACATTTTTACACCTTCCATTATCTCAAAATAATCTTGGTCCAACTGTTTCCCTTTTCCGTACATTGGCGCTTTTTTAGAAACCGTTGTAAAAACCATATATCCGCCTGGTTTTAACTGATTATAACAATCTTTAATAAATTTCTCACGCTCATGCTTATTCAACAAATGAAGAAGTGCATGACTAAATATCCCATCATAAAGATTGTTATCAAAAGGCATATCATTTACTGAACCGTGATACATACTAATATTTTCTAGTCCGTTTTGCTTTGCTAAATCGATGGCTGTTTTTGAAATTTCAATACCTGTTACATTTATCCTATTATCAATAAAAACCTTTGCATTTCTTCCATATCCAATACCCGGAACTAATATATCCTTAACGTTCTTTTCAAGAAAAAAATCTTTCGTCATAATTGCGGATTCTGTAGGTTCAAATCCCCACATCGTTTGTTTTTCAATAAAACTTGATTCCCAAAATTCCATTATGTATCTATCTCCTTATTTTCAATCCATTTTTAGTATCAAAGTAAAGGCAAATTTTTTGTATTGTTGGTATATAGTTTTTTCTTCTATTCATACGACTTACCTTAGTCATCGTAGCCCCATTGAATATAGCATAATAATAAGCCTATATCTATTATAAAGATTGGTTAAAAATCTCCCCTATTTTATTAATCCTTACGTTTATAGAAAATAAAAAAACAGCCAATATTTTTATTGTAGTATTGGCTGTTTCTCATGAAAAATTATCTTTTTATATTGTACTGATCTAATACTTTTTCTAACATTTCTAAAGTTATTGGTTGTGCTTGTTTTATTAATTGATAGCCAATACGCCCATTCGGTTCCGCTGTAACTTGCTGTAAACGCTTTACATCATGAATCCCTTTTTCTCTTAATTGCATATAAAGTTGTTGTTCTGACATTTTTGCCCGTATCAAATTTGCTTTTACAATCTTTCCATTTTCAACAATTACAATGCTACTTCCATTTAGGAATTGCTCCACCTTCCTTGATTTCAATTCAAAGAAATGAATGATAAGTAGTATGCCCGAAAATATGATAGCGGCAAAGATAGATGGAACTACTTTCCTACTTAATACAGGTTCTACAATAATACGTCCAATTGATACAACTATAATTATTTCAGCTCTCGTCATTTGGCTAACAGATGTACTACCTGTCATTTTTAAAACAATAATTCCAGTAAGGGTTAAAATAATACTTTCCCAAATTATATTCATAATAGCCCAATCCTTTAACGGTGAATGTTATTAGCATTCCCATTAAAGGATTATTTTACATACTTATCAAATTTTTAAATCCTTCAGACCATAATGGAAATAAAGGTGTCCATCCATACTCTTTACGTGCCTTATAATTTGAGGCTCCTCTTTCCCAACTATTTTTCCCAGCTTGAGCTTTAGGAGCCGGTGCCCCAATTGCAGCTGCGTATATTGGTAACCATTCTTTACTAGTTGCTGGGGAATCATCTACAATATTTACGATTCCTGGAGGCCAATTAAGAGCTAACATAGTTGCTCTAGCGGCATCTTCGACATGTATAAAAGAGCTTATCCCATCTGTTGCAATCATTTCATTATTACGAACTTGATTTGCAATTAAGCCGTTTTCCGCATACCATGTTCCCGGTCCGTATAGTGTACCGTAACGAAGAATAATCGATTCTGGTAACTCAGAAACAGCTGATTCTAATTTTAATATGCCATTAACAGTGATTTGCCGAGGCATAGGAGCAGTAATATGTAGTGAATCTTTTTCTGTCGCAAATGTATCCCCTGCTTCATACGCCCATGAAATACTTTGAGCGATTATTTTCTTTACCCCTACATTTTTTGCGGCATCGACAAGGTTACGAGTGCCTTTTGTTCTAATTTTTGCATTATCCTCAAAATTCCATGTAGACAATGACGTTAATTGATGTATAACTACATCGGGAGTTGTTTCTTCCAATACAGAAAATACAACCTGTCGATTAAACACATCGGCTATTACTGGTATAGCACCAATTTTCTTCATTGCTTCTACTTGTAATTCATTACGAATCATTGCAAATACCGTATGCCCCTCTTTTATTAACATAGGTAATAAAGAACGTCCTATAACACCTGTTGCACCTGCTACAAATATTTTCATATATGTTCCTCCTCATTTAGTAATCATAAATGTGACGAAACAGATGTGAGGTTTGTGACAAATATTTTCTCTATTTTTTCGTTATTCATATGAAACATATACTTTTGTTTAATTACCCCTGATCTCAATTCTTCAAAACATTGTGTGAGTGAAGTATAATATATTTCATGTGGATGTTTTATCCAAATTTTAAGCTAAAACGTTGGCTAGCACCCAGCAGTGATAACATGATAATTGAATTTGATGGATATGGAATAAATGAGTATGTTATTGGCCATAACTGTTCTATTAACGAATTAATAACAATGTATTTAAATATAAAAAATGAAGAGATATCTAATGAGGACCTTCTAAGCTTATTTTGTGTACGATATCAATACGAAAAAATTCCAAAATTATTACAGGAAGACGTCATAAGCGATGTTGTCATCGATTTAGATACAGACTATATTTATACACCTAATAGATAACAGTAAGCTAGATTGAATGATTAGAATTTACGATTCTGCTAAGTGTTTAATAAAATAAGTAATTGCCCAAATTAATGTCGCAAATTGAGTGACAAAATACATTGTCCATTCGAAACAACTCAATTTTCTCTCTCGTTTAATCTTTTTTAAATATCTGTAAAATATAAATGTACTTAAAAACATAAGGAGCAAAGATAATTGCTGTAAATCATCGACTATACGTACCGCCATAGACTCCATCGCCCTCCTATTCAAAATAAAAGCTATATTTTAAGGATATCATTTATTGTTATATTTTCCCATACAATGCACTTATGTCATACACAAAAAGAGCACTTAGCTATTGAGTGCTCTAAAAAATTATCAATTTTGATTTAACATACTCACCTTGCATTGGTTTAAAATGATTCTTCTTACTTTTTATACTCCATCTTTATTACTTTTGGTATATGTTCACTATCATATTTTCTCGTATAAATTCCGCCATCTGGAGTAACCACTTGTAACGCAATTTCACCACAAACACCATGTGGTATCTCAAATTCACCTTGTGCATTTGAAATACTACGTTCCTCACTTTCAATAGAATCTTCATAAATTTTCACATTAGATATAGGTTCGTTATTTTGATCTACGATAATACCTCTTGAATATTTTGCAACTGCTATGCACTGATCATCATCTATATAATATTTAATAACTACCATTGCTCCAATACCTATAGCAATACATACAAACAAGGTTATTATTTTCCCTCTCACAATAAACCTCCTTATTCGTATTATTCTTTTTTAAATTGAAAATCTAGACGTGCCGATTGCTTTACTTCCTCGATTACTTTGCGAATTCCTTCTTCAATCTTATCTTCTTTTACATTCGATACGTTTAACTTTAACAATCTCTCTTTAGGAAAACCTTTGACGTAATTTTTATCAATAGAATCAATATTTATTTGAATGTCACTCAATTTCTCAAAAAACATTTCCGAAATACTTGTTTTATGTATTTCTAAACAAGTATGAATTCCTATCGTACTATGCTTTTTATATGTAAATAAAAGTGGGTTTTCATTTTGCACTTTTTCTAATATTTCTGCTAGTTTTTTTGATCTATCGTAATAGGAAGATTTAATTTTATTTTTATGGCGTTCGAACATGCCACTCTTTATATAAATTTCTAAAGCAGCTTGGGATATCATTGGACTATCGATATCTAAAATCTTTTTATATTTATGAAAAGCATTTGCAATAGCTGGTGGAATAACCGCCACACCGACTCGTAAACCAGGAAAAATAATCTTCGAATAACTTTTCAAATATATGACATGATTACAATTATGTAAGCTATATAAAGGATCTGCTTTTGAATCATTTTCTAAATCTGCTAAATAATCATCTTCCACTATAAATACATTATACTTCTTAGCCAATAGTACGATTTTTTCTTTCTCATCTTTAGAATAAGAAGTTCCAAGTGGAGGATGATATCTTGGTATCGTATAAAAAAATTTTATTTTTCCTGTTCGAAATATACGTTCCAACTCATTCAAGTCGATACCTTCATTCGTACGTTTAATACCTATTACAGGAATTTTATTTATTTCTAGATATTCAATATATAGATGATAGGTTGGCTGTTCAATTAATATCGTTTCATTTTCATTCGGAAATGGTATAGATGTTAATATAGCAAGCGCTTGCTGTACACCTGACGTTATAAAAATATTTTCTTCTTTTGTGAAAACTTGATAGTTTGTCAGCTGTTTTTGAATAACTGGAATTAGAGTTGGTAAACCTTTCGGCGTTCCATATATGAACAAGTCGTTTTTATATGTATCAATGGCCTTATTAATACAATGTTGAAAATCTAAATACGGAAACACATCTGGATCTGGTGCTGAGGAAGCAAAATCAATTATCTCGTTAGTTTCTATGATACTCCCGGATTTCTTAACAACGTAGTATCCACTTTGAGGGACGGAATAAATAATATGACGCTTTTCTAATTCATGAAGTGCACGTATAACTGTCGCCTTATTACATTCATATTGCGTAACTAAAGCCCGAATAGACGGTAATTTTTCCCCTTCTTTTACCTCTCCATTTTGAATCATACTTTCTAAGTCGTTTAAAACATGTAAATACTTATACATCATTACCACCTCAACCTTTAATTTGTACCGGTACAGTTTGTATTTGTTCACATTGTAGCACTAGATCAGAAAGATTACTATGTACGTATACTGGCCAGTAAGAAATCAACTACTATGAGGTGAAATTATGAAACATACAACAAAGGCATATTTATCAGCATTACTCTATTCATTTATTATTGGATTCTCCTTTATGTTTGTGAAATTAGCATTAACAGTTACGAGCCCCCTTGATACTCTTGCTCATCGTTTTACAATTGCTTTCGTAGCTGCAAGCATTCCCGTTATTTTCGGTTTTGTAAAGTTAAATATATCGTTTAAAAACATACTTGCCCTTTTACCAATTGCAATATTTTATCCAGCACTATTTTTCGCTTTCCAAGCGTTTGGCTTAGTGTATACAAGCTCATCTGAAGCTGGAATTATCCAAGCGGCAATTCCTATATTTACGATGATATTAGCTTCTTATTTTTTAAAAGAATATACGAATATATGGCAAAAAATCTCTGTTTTCATTTCTGTCATCGGTGTCATTTATATATTTATCATGAATGGTTTAGGGGCTCATGAAACTAGTCTCATCGGTGTTATTCTTATTCTGTTATCGGCATTATCATCTGCTTGCTATAATGTGTTAGCTCGAAAAATGACAAAGAATTTCAGGCTAATGGATCTAACTTACACAATGACAGCGATTGGTTTTATTAGTTTTAATGTAATTGCTATCACTAGCCATATATACAAAGGTACATTAACTATATTCTTTAAGCCATTTATGAATGGAACATTTCTTATTTCCATTTTATATTTAGGATTACTATCTTCTTTACTGACCGCATTGTTATTAAACTATTCATTATCTTATATTGAAGCAGCTAAAATAAGTGTTTTCAGCAATTTATCTACACTTATTACCATTATCGCAGGCGTTGCATTCTTACATGAACAAATCGCATACTACCATATCATCGGCACAATTCTAATCGTTCTTGGAGTAGTGGGCACAAACTTTTTAGGAAAAAAAGGGATTGCAATAAAGAAAAAGAATACTTCCATAAGTAAATAAAAAGCGAGGGATATATAATGCAGCGTGTAAATACGATCGATATTAGTAATATACTTGAATTGGAACAAGCTCTTTCGACTTTAATAAATAAAAATATTTCTTCAAAACTAGACCTTGAACACTGGTTAAAAGAACAATCTACTTTAATTTGGGAAATCGAAGAACAATTACGATTACACTATATCGCCTTTCAAAGTAATACAGATAATAAAGAAATAAAAGATACTTTTGAACATGATCAACAATTTGTAAAGCCACTTTTAAAACGTTATCAAAATTTATTTAATAATAAATACTTACAGTCACCATTTCGAATGGAATTAGATTCTAAAGTATATGGTTTATTAGATGTAAAAATAAAAAATGCTCAAACTTTATTTTGCGAGGAAAATATCGAATTAGAAATTAAAGAAGACCAATTAGTAACAGCGTACTTTGAAATTACAGGAGGACTAAGTGGAAATTGGGACGGCGAAGAAAAAACGATAACGGAATTACAATCCTATTTACAAAATCCGAATCGTGAGATCCGTAAAAAAGCAAAAATGATTATTTCTGAACAATTTTTATCTGTTGAAAAAGAACTCCAAAGCATCTTAAATACATTAATTAACATTCGCCACCAAAAGGCAAAAAACATTCAAGTCGAGAATTATCGTGATTATATGTTTAAAAAATATGAGCGTTTTGATTATACAGCAGCAGATTGCTATGAACTAGCCAAATCAATACGAGAGTATGTTGTACCACTTAAAGATAAAATATTACAAGAGAAAAAAGAGAAACTAAAAGTAGATACGCTTCGCCCATGGGATGTAACAGCTGTAGCCCCTGATCAAAAAGTGCTTAAACCAATTGCAAATGAAAAAGATTTAATTGAAAAATGCACTTACATCTTCAATCAACTAGATGTTGAATTTTCAGCGTTATTAAACCGAATGTATAATCATGATTGCTTAGATTTAGGAAGTCGTAAAGGAAAAGCAGCTGGTGGTTTTTGTGAGTACTTACCTGCTTCTCAATTATCTTTTATTTTTATGAATCTAAACTATACACAAGATGATATTATTACTTTCATACATGAAATGGGTCATAGCATTCATAACGAGTGCGTAAAACCATTAGAATTACGACAGTATATAGAAATTCCCGCTGAAACGGCTGAACTAGCTAGTATGACAATGGAAGTATTCACAATAGACTATTGGGATACTTTCTATACAGACAAAGAAGATTTAAAACAAGCAAAAATCAACTACTTTAAAGATGTTATTTCATATTTACCTGTTATGCTTATCGTAGATCAGTTCCAACACTGGCTGTATGAAAACCCTAATCATACTACTGAGGAAAGAAATGAAAAATACTTACAACTTCAAAAACATTATCAGTCTAGCGTCATACATATTGATGGTTACGAAAACTGGATAGCAACGAGTTGGTTGCCAGTACTTCATATTTTTGAAGTACCATTCTATTATATTGAATATGCAATCGCACAACTTGGTGCACTGCAAATGTATAAACAATATAAAGAAGATCCTAAACAAGCACTAAATAATTATAGAAAGGCATTATCACTAGGAAGCTCAAAATCTATAAAAGAAGTGTATGAAGCAGCTGGTATTCGTTTTGATTTCTCTGGTGAAACTATTAAAGAATTAATGACATTTGTAGAAGCAGAGTTAGATTCACTTGAACGTATATAAATAGAAAGCTGCACCTATATTTTAGGTGCAGCTTTCTTCTTTATTTTATTAATAAGTTCTATGTACTGAGAATCTCCATATCCGATTGCGTGAAAAAGATGGAACAACTTTATTAATAATTCTTGGTTTGATAATTCTTTATTTTTGTAGATGAATTTTGTTACAGCATTATCTTCTTTTAACATTTCTAAATATAACTTTATAGCCTGATACATCACTGGGAGTAAATCCACAGATGGTTTTCTATGGTTTACCAATACCTCTTTGTATACAGAACAATAGTTACCTAACTTAAGTTCAGTTTGACTGACTTTGAATTCATCTTCCCTAAAGCTATTTAAAATCACTCTCCCCTCATAGCCTGACTGCTCAAGATAAGAAAGTATTGTTACTAGGTTCATTTGGCAAAACATATCTTCACCAAACCATAGAACAATACATTCATAATTATTCTTAAAAAACTTTTCTAATGGATCTATAACCTTTTTTATATAATTCTCTACTGAACTATTATGCCCCCTTGCTCTTACTTCAATGAATTCTTCATCGAAAACTTGTGTACTAGTAGCATTTACACACATTGCTTCATTAAATGGGGCATAATCAGACTCTCCCATTAATTTTTCGTTTTTAAATTCTTCATACATAAATTGGCCATTTAATATATTTAGTACGTCTTTATCGAACAGTTCACATTTCCTATTTCGTAACTGCTCAACCTCTATTTTTCTAGAAATATTCATTTTAAACTCCTCTTCTTTATTTATATTGAGTTTAACAAATGATTGAATTGGCATCTTGCTAAGTTGGAAATTTTTTGGGGTTATACCAAAAACAGTTTTAAAAGCTCTACCATAAGCCTCTTGCGAAGAGTAATCGTAATCCATTGCAATATCTATTATCTTTCTACCGTTCGTCAATTCCTCCGTAGATAAATACAATCTTCTAAGAAGAACATAACGCCTAATGCTGACACCTGTTGCTTGATGAAATTTGAAAGAACAATAATAAGGGGAATATCCCATGTAATGCGATAATTTTTCCAATGAGAATCCCTTCCTCAAATTCTTCTCAATCCAATCAATCATTTGCTGTATATACTCATTCATTTACTTCACTCCTCACTAAAAATTATAAGAGGGATACGTTTCTTTCTTTTGATGTTTCTTGTGGTTTATAACACGAACCATTCTCTAAAATCCTTAAATACTTTGTTTTATATTTTTTCAGCTATCTTATTTTGTCATATATTCTATTCACTTTTCAATTTAACTTTAATCATTGTGGAGTGTTCCTACCCTACTAATTATTAACACGTAAATTACAGGATATATCTTTTTAAAGGATTTCATAAAATAAAACACGAATTTTGTAAATTAAGGAACTTTTAGTTTTTAGGTTGAAAAAATTTAAATATAGAGAGGAATTCAAAATGAAGGAATTAGAAAAAGAAATACTCACATTAGTAAACGAACGTTATCCATTACATTTTATTAACATTAAACCTATAACAAACGAAATGTATCAATGTAATACAGTACAAGGGAATTACTTCATTAGAATTACAAACTATAAAACATATGAAGAACAGTTAGAAGAAGTTAAATATACAAACTTTTTATATCAAACTGGATTAGGTGTTCCACCAATCATACCTTCTTTACAGGGGAATTTAGTAGAAAATTTAACATTAGACAAGGAGGTATTTGCTGTAGTTTATAAAGCTGCTCCTGGCATTCACTTACCAAGAAGTGAATGGAATCCCGATGTATTTAAACAATTGGGTCAAGAAATTGGCAAATTACATCTGATATCTCAAGACTTTGAAAGTATTGAACGAGTTAAACATATTAACGCTTGGTATGAAAATGAAGAATATAATTTCCTTAAATATATCCCTAATGAAGAGACTATTATTAGAGAAATTGCATGCGATGTTTTATCTTCCATTAAGAACCTACCAAAAACATCTACGAACTACGGCCTGATCCATGGAGATTTATGGTTAGAAAACATTTTAGTTGATAGCGATTCAAACTTATCCATGATTGATTTTCAAGACTGTGAAAAACACTTTTACATATTCGATTTAGCAGTTCCAATTTATAGTGCAATAGAATATTCATTTGCTGGAAATGGGAATATTGTTGACTATGAGAATTCTATTACAGAAGCGATACTTGACGGGTATCAAGAAGAAAGAGAACTACCTAAAGAAATGATAGACAAGCTTCCGTTGTTTATCAAATTAAAAGAGATATTTGAATATAGTTTAATGCACATGTATTGGAATAAAGAAGAATTAACTGAGAATCAAGTACGGATAATGAATCTTTATAGAATGAAACTTGAAAATAAAGATTCATTAATCAAAATGTAAAGCAAATGTGGTTTAGCTACAATAGTTAAACCACATCCTATATAAGGATAATTACTTACTGGATTTTATTTATTTTTTAATTATACATACTGATCTAACACTCCATTTAAATAAACTGCGTTATGCGGAGATATCTTCTCAGCAAATCTAGCTGTAATAATAATTGGAGCCCATTGAAAAATCTCATCTCTTGATAGGCCAGTATTTCTACAATACATATGTAAATACATTTCAGCTAATTCTACTGAGACCTGAGCGTACAATAAGTATGTACGAAATACATCTGCACGGATATCACCTGAACTTGCATCTATCCAGTCTATAATTTTTACGTTATCGTTACTCAAAATCAAATTAAACGGATGAAAATCTCCATGACATAGCCTAGAATCAAATACAATTGAATCTAATTTTTGTAAAATATTTTTCTTTTTGTTTTCATCCAATTTATGAACAGATTTAATTTGACGCTCTAACCTTTCTCTCATTGGTTCCATTTCATCTATATTCACACGTATAGCATGAATCTTTTTTTGTTCATTAACACAAATATTGATGTAATGTTTTGCCTTATTTAGATTATTAAGCAGGAGTTCGCCAATATTTTCTCCTTTTACATATTCCATAATAATTGCCTGTCTATTTTGTATCTTTGTCACTTCAAATACGTTCGGAACTGGTAGTCCGCATGAATAAGCATATTTTTGTTTTTTTGCTTCATTTGTAGACTCTGTGTTTGGAAGGTATTCCTCAAATAATTTAATAACTTTATTTTCATGAAGATATATCTTCGCTGTATTTCCTTTGGCTATCAACTCACCTAAATTCAAATCTTCTCCTCCTTAAACTATATAGTATTATTACTACACCTTTATTTTAAATTCACTGTAATGTTAGGGAATCCTTCTACTCATATAAATCCTGTCATTATAAAACCTTTGAAATAATAAATGAAAAATACGTATTAAAAATAGCCTTATAATTATTTTCTGCATAATTATAGGGCTACTTTAATGATGTTCATAATTTTTTGTTTCGTTTGACTTAAATAATTTTTATTTTTAGTAGATATTAATATACCAATCGGAATGTTAGAATTAAAACCCTTAATCTTAAAAGATAGTACTTCTTCATTCAAAATTGTACCTTTTGGTATAATTCCTATAGCATTCTCAAAGAGCATTTGTGGAATAAGGTTCAAAGCACTACAATTGTATACTCTCTTAAAAGACAAATTATTTTCCGCTAATAAAGAACTTACAGATTGATATGAAAAACAACTATTTTCACCTACAATTATGGGGTAATCTATAATATCAAATACTTCAACAAAATCTTTTTGTAGTAAAGGATGATTCGGATGGTTTACTATAAATTCAATTTGTTCATCACTTATTGGAGTGAATTTTATATTCGAACTATTATTATGTCCACACACCGCAAAATCGACCTTATTTTGTTTAATCATCTCTGCTAAAAGTGCAGTATTTCCCACTACAAAATCACAATGTATATATGGTTTTTCATCGTTTAAAAACTTTAATATTATTGGAATTAACCTTTTAGCAAAAGATTCTAATAGACCAATCCTTAAACTCCCTCTCTCTTCATTACTAATACGTTGTGCTTGAGATTTGGAATACTCCCAATGTGTTAATAAGTTTTCTACTTCCTCTGCAAAGAGTTTTCCCTCTTCTGTTAATCTCGCATCCCATCCTCTTTCAAATAATAGAAAACCTATTTCATTCTCTAGCTTTTTTATATGTGCTGTTACAGTTGATTGGGCATAGTTTAATTGTTTAGCAGCTTGTGAAAACGTTCCTTCTTCAATAATTTTTTTAAATGTAATTAATTCTTTTATTTCCATTTGACACACCATCTTTATCGATTTTATTGATAATAAGTTAATATATTTTCAATTATACAAATGAAATGATTGGAAGTAAAATGAATTCAAAAGAAAGGAAGTGCTCTAATATGCCATTTGTTACTGTTTATCATCCTGAAGAATTATCCGATAATAAGTTATTAAAAAATGTAAGTATCAAAATCCATCATTCATTAATGGAACATTTTAATATCCCCGAAAACGATTATTTCCAAATGTTTTTACCTTATGCATCCCATCAGCTGTTTTATGATTCTTCTTATCTATTAGAGGATTCAACAAAACGATCTAATAATATGATTTATGTTTCAATTACGTGTGGACCAGGAAGAACAATGAATCAAAAAAAGGATTTGTATAATGCTATAGCAACTACCACAGCTACTATATTACACATCTCTAGTGCTGATGTTTTCATTACTTTACATGAGACATCAATTGAGAACTGGTCATTTGGTCAAGGAATAGCTCAAATGTTACATCAACATAATAACTAGATTTTATATTCTTTAAAACAATATAAACTTACCGCTCTCTATAACTAAATAGAAAGTGGTAAGTTTAATTTACTAGCAATATCAGAACGGAACTCTGGTGTATACAAGACAGTAAACGTATATCCCTGCTCAATAAATAATACTTCATTATGTTTACATTCATATGGAACACTATTTTTCTTCAAATTATTTTGTATTCGTTGTAAAAATGCTTGATCTGGTGTTCCGAAAGAAACGTGTACTTTTGGTGGTAAAGCTTTCATAGCAATTGGAATCCAAGCTCGCTGCCACCAAGTTGCAACAATGTATGCAGTGCCACCTATAACAAAGTTAAAAATGTCCCCATCTTCCATCGTTTTCATATTTAGATTTGATTTCAACCACTCCGTAAATACAGGTACACTTTTAACAGGAAGACCAATTTCCCTTACGTATAAAACGTTTAACGGTGAATGTGAAACTAATACCTCTTCATTAATATAACTATGTGCGATAATTTCAAGAAGATTTCCATCACCGTCTTTAAAGTATAAATTGAATCGACCGCTCTCCTTGTCAATTGTATGACCATCTTTCCATTTCACAATGAGTAAACCAGATCCTTCAAGCCAGTTTGCTGTTTCTTGAAATTTTGAATATGGAATCTCAAAAGCGAAATGCGCAGGTGCAATTGGTTCATACACTTCCTGAAAACTAATTGTTGTGTATGGCGTTACTTCAAATTGAATAAATGATGCTGTTTCTTTTTTTATCGGAAAAGATAATATATCTCTGTATACTTGTTTTACTCCTTCTATAGAAACAGTTTGTAGTTTAATATCTGAAATGTGTGTAATCATTATAATAAACCTCCAAATTCATTATTTCTATTAGTATTGTATTTCAAAAACTAACAGGAAAAATCCATCTGGAGATTGAAACTTTAATTAACAAACTACTACTTTTGTATTAGAACTGTTGCGTTAACATTTCAGCTAATACAATCTAAGCTTTAAGCAGTTTGCGTTTTAGTACAAATAATTAGTATGAACGACCACTTCAAGATATAATGAATAATATTTTAAGCTAAAAGGAGTGTTGTGTTGTGACGCAAAGAATTTCTTACTATGATGCTGCACCTGATGCTATGAAAATTATGATGGACATGGAAAAGTACACAAAACAATCCACGATTAATCGAACGACTAGAGAACTTATTAAAATTAGAGTTTCTCAAATCAATGGCTGTGCTTACTGCATAGATTTACATACATCTGATGCACGAAAAATGGGAGAGACTGAACAAAGAATTTATTGCTTAAGTACTTGGGGTGAATGTACTTTTTATACAGCGGAGGAAAAAATCGCAATTGAATTAGCTGAGCATATTACACTTATTCCTACTAAAAGAGTTCCTGATTCCCTATACAAACGAGTATGTGAACATTATGATGAAAAACAATATATTGACCTTGTCTTGATTATTAATCAAATTAATAGTTGGAATAGAATTTCTATCGCGATGGGAAATACACCGGCAAAAAAATAACACTTTAAGCAAACAACTTGCTCAATACGTTTTATTACATCCACTTCAAAAAGGTTGATTCTAATACATTACAAGAATCAACCTTTTTAAATTATATTGGACTTTACCAATGTTTTCTTATTTCTTCTACTATAACCTCCGGATAATCCCAATGTAACAGATGGGTAGAATTCGGGATTAGTTTTACTGTCGCTTTTGTTCTCTCACTAAAAATACTCGCTGTCTTCCCTCTATACTCATCCCAAATTTCTGGTACTGTAGCACGAAGTAATATTATATTAGATGGTAACTCCTCATATATATCCATTATTTCATCCTTGTGCATACCCTTTACGATATTACCAGCTGTTGTACCCCTCGCATGCCAACATACTTTATTATCTATTTCTATACCAAGATCCTTAACTGCAAGTTCTAATAATGGAGACCATCTTGTATACACTTCTTTTTCACTTTTAAAGAAATCATCCCAACTATTAAATACATACTCTTCAAAGTCCTTTTCATAATAAGCAATTTCTTCTTCCAACGTTTCTTCTTGAAGCCTTTTCGTTTGGTACCCTCCATCAATGAGAATACTCCCTAATACCTTTTCTGGATTATGTAACAAATAAAATAGCGCTACAAAACTTCCCCACGAATGTGATAGAAAATAAAAATGTTCAATTTTCAGTTCATTTATTATTTCATTTAACCAATTTGCTAAGTTTTGCATCTCATAATCTTCTGTTCTTTCAAATGGCGGTGTTTTACCATGCCCAGGTGCATCAATGGATATAAGTCTATACTCTTCCTTTAGTTTTTCTGCGATTTCTATAAAACTTAAACTTGTACTACCTAATCCATGTAAACAAAAAATAACGGGTTTATCATTTTCTCCCCACTCAGTAATATGTACGTTTAATTTTTCATTGTTAATATAGTAACGTTTCAAAACAGTTATCCTCCATATTTTAATTTTCAAATTTACATTATGATTATTTCTACTTTTTTCAAGTTTACCCTGCTTTTTTCTATACAAAAAAGCAGATTTTCTTTAAAAGAAAATCTGCCTTTACGCTAATGTATATTATTATTTAACAGCAATAATCATAAACCTCTTTGAATTCGTACGAATCCCCTTTTCAGAACTATTCGCGTCGATGAACTTTTGTAAAATAGTAAAATCCTCTTCCTCTTCTCCAAAATTAGGAATAATAGGCGTATGTTTTAATAAAAAAATGAGATCTTCAGGTGTACTGTAATAATCGGTAACATCATATTCACGTACTTGCACGAGTTCAAATCCTGCACTAATAAGTTCACTCATATACTTTTCTTTTAAAGTGCCATCTCTTTCACCTAAGCATTGTCCTCTGCCAAATGCTTCTTTAAGGTTTAATTTATCATGTTCACAAACTTGTTGTGTTAAGAAAAAAGCACCTTTTTTCATTACTTTTGCTAACTCAGATGCTAGAAACGGTGCATGACAACTAGAAGCAATATCAAAATAAGCATGCGGAAACGTTAAAGCTTCAGAACCCATTTGGAGAAACTCAACATTTTGTACACCTACTTTTTTCAAGTTGGAATGTGCTGTTTCAATCATGCCATTAGAATTATCTATTCCAATTAACAATTTAGCTGAAGATGCTATGTTAAGTACATTCTCTCCTCCACCTGTACCTACATCAAGTAGCATGTCTGATGGTTTGCATCTTTCTTTCACTTCGCCATAAAAGTCCCAAGTGTCTCCTACCGTTTCACATTTCAGCTTACTGAAATCCCACCCATTTAATCTTCCTACTTTCTCATAAAAGTTTTTGTATTCTAATTCGTTCATTTTATTATTTCCCCTTTGTAAAATGCATGAAATGTTTAATACTGACGATCCTCGATATAGACTCATAGTTTATATTCTCGTAAAGCTTCTTTTATATCTAGTATGCATTTTTTCAGCCCCGAACAACTAGTTACTTCGAATAATATAGGATTTCATCTACCCCATCTCAATTCGAAGATTCTATGTATAATAACATGGTTTAATTATATATAATAAAATATAAATTATCAAAAAAATACCTTTCCGCAAAATCATTTAGTTTACATAATAATTTTATAGTCTATTTTTATCGATGAATTCTAAATGTCCTCTACCCCAACCACACATACTATCCAACACCGTGCTTACCGTTTTTCCATGCTCAGATAAACTATATTCTACTTTAGGTGGTATTTCTTGATACATTTCACGTTTTATTAGTTGATCTTGCTCTAATTCACGAAGCTGCTTCGCTAATGTTCCTTGAGATATATCGGGTATTAATCTCTTTAATTCACCAAACCGTTTCGTTCCATCTGTTAGCAAAATAAATAAAATCAATGGCTTCCATTTCCCACCGATTATTTGTAATGTCGCTATTACCCCTTTTAATTTAGGTTCTTGTAAATCCATCTTCTCACCTCTCCCATCCCATCATAGATTATAATAAATCATTTTTCATGTTTATTTCTCCGTTCACTACTTCATTAGTACGAAAGTTGCGACTAAGTACAAGTAAAGTGCCTACTTTTCAATAACCATTTTTTAACGAATAATAAAAGCAACACATATTTATTTTTAATTTTATATTAAGGGAGAGGCTTAATCATGTCTTTTACTACATTAAAAGATAAACAAATCGTTATTATTGGTGGAAGTTCTGGTATTGGATTAGCGACAGCAACACAAGCAGTTGAACAAGGCGCACATGTTATTATTGCCGGACGCTCGGAAGAAAAGCTAAAGGCTGCTCAAGAATTAATAAATAACAATCACCTTCAAACTTATGTATTGGATAATCAAAATAAAGAGCAATTACAAAATTTTTTCAAAGATGTCGGGAAATTTGATCATTTATTTACACCGGGGGCTTCTTACACACTTGGACCAATAACCACTACAGAGGAAATTGCTGAAAGTAGCTTTATCGGAAAGTTTTGGCCTCAATATTATGCCGTGAAATATGCCATTCCTTTTCTTTCAAAATTAGGATCTATCGTGTTAATGTCTGGTGCATTTAGCCAAAGGCCACTTAAAGGTGCTCCTGCTTATGGAGCTTGTAATGGTGCTATTGAAAGTTTAGGAAAAGCTTTAGCTGTTGAATTAGCTTCGATTAGAGTTAATGTTGTTTCTCCTGGAACGATACAAAGAGAGAATGAACAAAACGAAAAAAGACTAGCTGCTTATGAAGATTATAAGTCTCTTTCTCTTGTAAAAAGACCTGGGCATAATGATGAAATTGCACATACTGTCCTGTTTTTAATGCAAAATGAGTTTACTACGGGTAGTGTATTATTTCCTGATGGAGGATACACATATCATTAAATTAATTTTATTCACCTGTATATTATCTTAAGGGCTTTACTTAAAACACAATTTCAATTAGATGAAAAATATTTTTAAGTACCTCATTTATTCTCACATTCAAACTTATAGTGAATGAATCCAACAGACACACCATTTTTCTATACACTTTTGAGTACAATAAAATAAAAAAGGCATAAAATATGCCTTTTTTTGCTTATTTGTTGATTGGATAACAAACCTCTGTAACCCACTTATTAGGATCCGTTTCCATCGCTGGGCTCACATGATAAATATTAAACATTGGGCCTGCTAATTCGTAACCTTCCGTCTCAATCCATTTTGCGGCTGCTTCATTTACGTTTGTCATTTGTTCATAACTTCCGCTTACTGTTATAGAAGCTACTTTGATTGGCTCTATTTTTTGAAAATGAACATCTTTTGTATTTTCATGCTTTCCTAAGATATTTAGCTGTATTTCTATATCCACATCATTTTCTTTGTATTCTTGATCATGGAAGACAGCGATACTATAACTCGGGTGAGCCACACTAATATTTTTCATATGAATTTCTTGCATTAATATACTCCATAAATCGCATTCACAATTATACGATGGAATAACCTTTCTAACAGTAGCTACATTTCTTTCTGGAATTTCTTTTATTGAAACATGATAATTCATCTCAACAACATCCTCTCTCATCGTTTTCATTGAGTTTTCGAGGAGACGTAATTGTTTTTGGAGGTTATTCATGTCTTCTTTAATTTGAGTACTACGATTTAGAAATTGCTCCTTTATACTATCCATATTATCGCATTCTATTATTTCTTTAATGGTAGCGATATTAAACCCCATATCTTTAAACGTTTGAATTTGATTTACTTTCTTTAGTTGAGCCGCTGAATAATATCGATAACCACTTTGCTCATCGACTTTTACTGGCTGTAATAGCTCCACTTTATCGTAGTGTCTCAACATACGTATACTAATGGAAGATAATTTTGAAAAATCTCCAATTTTAAACATGGTTTCCTCATAAAAATTCTGTCTACTTCGAAGCTCAACTTTATTTTAAACAATGACATCGTGTGAGAGTCAACTGTTTATAACAACTTGAATTATAATTCTTTAATTAATTACCTTCTTTCTGCCTTCTTAAGGCAATTAAGATTGATATTAGTCCGTTTACAGCAAATAAGATTATTATAATTCTAGTTAGTAAGGCTACATCTGCTGAAAATACTTCAATCGTATGCCACGGTGAATTTGTGCTATAAGTAAGAAGTGGGATTAAAATAATTGATAATATTAGAAATAGACTCCCTACGAAAAACCAATTGGATTTTTTACGATTTTTCTTATGTTTATATTTTTTATTTAACATAATTGATGTAATGAAAAGTATGAGTATAACTAACGACATAACAATTTGTGTGATTGGGATATTTTTAGGAACTTCATTAGGTTCTTCACCATTCAAAATACTAATAATCCCCTTTTTCAATACCACTAGTGCCCCCTCTTCTAATACATGATTTTTATTCGTTAAGATTACACCACCCCAACCGCTATTATTTAAAATAAACATTTCAGCATGAGCATCGGGGGTAGATCCTGAATGCCAAATCATCGTTTCGTTGTCATTTAAATTCGTTGTTCTTAATCCAAACCCATAACTTTTTTCTGGATTTATTTTATAAAGTGGTGATAAATAAAGGTCAATGTTTTCTCTCTTTAAAAATTGAGTGTGCTCTTGACGATTTAAAAACATAATATATTGAATCATATCCTCCAAATTCGCGGTAATATAACCATATGGTGTCCCGGCATTATCATAGGACACTACACTTTTTCTTGGTATTCCAAACCAAGATTGATAGCCTGTTAAATATCCTTTTTCATATGCACTATCTTTATTTGCTGCTGCACCATTCATTTTTAATGGCTGAAAAACATGCTTTTCCATATATGAAGAATATGTTTCATTTGTTACTTCCTCAATAAGTGCACCTAAAACAATATAATTCGCATTACTATATTGATATATTTCCCCTGGTGGAGCCGTTAATTTTACATTTGAAAGTTTCATTACATTTTCTTTTAATGATGTAGAACTTTTTAATTGCTTATCTGATAATGCTAAACCTTCAAATGTATTTATTCCACTCGTATGAGTTAGTAGATGTTGGATTGTTATATTCGAGGTTAATTGAGTATCTTTTAGTTTAAACCAAGGGAGATGTTGTTGAACTGAATCCTCTAATTTTATTTTTTTATCTTCTATTAACTTTACTATAGCTAAAGCTGTTAAAGATTTACTTATTGAACCGATTGCAAACGGCGTTTTACTAGTTACCTTTTTTTCAGACTCTCCAGTAATTCCCCACGATTTTGCGAAGAATACATCTTTATGATGTACAATTGCAACAGAAGCTCCTGGAATGTTCTGCTCCTTTATAAATTTTTCAATGTACTTATCTAAAGTAACTTTAATATTTTGCTCAGCATAAACTTTTGGATGTACGATACATAATATTAATACATTACAAAGAATACAAATTTGAAATACTTTATAGATAATTTTCTTCATTATACTTTAGATAGCTTTCTTTTTTTATAAATTACTAGGCTAATAAATACTAATACAGAGAGCGTAAAACTAATCATTATTAATACATAGTTCCACCACTGATTCTCTGCTATACGATATAAAAGATTATAATTAAATGAATTTTTACTATGAGTTGAATGAAATGATTCAGTTAAAAATATTGAAAGTGTAGTTTGTGAGGTGAGGTAAGTAATAAATGCGATGAATATACCACTTAATAGTAATGCATTTGATTTTCCGTTTACATTTTGAAATTGTTTCATTTTTACTCGTATATCAATTTCATTTATTTCCAAAAAATCTTGAACAAATAATTGAGGAGTTCCTAGATTATTTATACTATCCTCACCATCTTCACGACATTCTTGAAAATGTTCTAATAATTGTCGTTTAATATTTTCCCTTTCTTCTATGCTTATATCGTATTGCTTTAATTCTTTAAGTACGTCAGTTAAAAATTGCTGTTCTTTACCTTTTAATTCATTCCTCATTTCAAAAGGTCTCCTTTCAAACCGCTTATTAATAATGTTTGAATATCAGATTGCAATTCTAGCCACTCATTAATTTTCTTCTCAAGTCGTATTTTCCCGCTGTCATTAATTTCATAATAAATTCTAACTTTGCCACTGGCTGTTACTTCTTGATATGTATTTACCCATTCTTGATTTTTCAACTTAGTTAAAATGGGATAAATACTTCCTACTCCTTTCAATTTTAAATTGTGTACTTCAAGCTCTTTCATAATTTCATATCCATAACTTTTCTTTCTCGATAAAATCGATAATACACACATTTCTAAATGACCTTTAATTAAACTTGTTCTGTCCATAGGATAAATTTAACAGAAATATATACTTCATTCAAGTATATATTTCTGTTAAATTTAAAAAATCAGATAATAAAACAAAAAGGTTTATAAACAACCAAAATTAGCACTCATGACCTATATTTATCTCTAATTTTCATTTTTATAATATAATTATTACATAATATATCAACCTTTTATCCCTTTTAGTTTTCATTCTCCCTTCCACTTATACTTCTTTCCATAGTGAGAAATATTGTATGTGGGACATAAAAATACTAAAAAATCCAACTTCTTAATTTTGACATTAAGAAGTTGGATCTTCTTTCGTTATTTCGTAATAATCATACTGTGCTATTACATTTACCATTAAGAATACACGCTAAATATTAATTGAGTTAGTGGTTTTAATAACACATAAACTAATAAAATTTTACTTATTAATCTCCAAACATTCATAAACAGCCATCATATCTCGTTTATCCAACTCACGAATACGATTAAAAATCGGTATTTGTGCAACGGCCTCCGTTAATAAACTTTCATCCACAACATCACTAACTGTTCCAGTTAACCATGTTTGCACATCTATGCCATCAACAATTTCTTTAAGCCCTTCATCATTAATACCACTTGCATTACAAGTGACACATGGAATTGTTAATTTAAACACGCCATCATGTAGGTTATCTTCAGTTATAACTTTCTTTCCGTTACAGAATGGACATGGGTTGCTTTTTTTAATTTTATTAATTTGTGTAACTAATTTTTTGTAACCAAATGCTTCGTAAACATATGTTAGTTTTTTATATTTTCCATTTGTGAAATACTGATCTATAATGGTTTCTCTTGTTTCATAAACATTAGAAAAATCACAAATAGTTACTTGATTATTGGCGCTAATGGATTCTATATTCCCTTTAATTTCGTCCCAGAATGGTAAAACATTTTGTAACACTATTTCATAATTTGAAAAACTTGCTTGTTCTAATTCGAACATTTTCAGTGCAACTTGCACTTTTCTTGGCAATAAAGAAACATCTTCCGTCAATCTCATATCTCCACCTATTATAGACTTCAATTTAACGAGTGCCGGTAAATTACCAACTGTGTTCAACACTTCATCCATAGGCTGATTAATTATTTCACGAATATCTGAGTTTCCAAACTTAAGCGATTTATGATGATTTAAAACCGTCCCCTCACAAATTGGACATGTCACGATTTCTTTAGATTCCTTAATTTGTTCTTTAATAGCTGCTTTAGAAATCACAATATATCCACCAATGATCGTATTAAATCCTACCCATGTTCTACGTGTCTTACCTTTCTTATCATAAAATGATTTTTCAAAATACCCGTACCAAAATGTATGTTTTTCCTCTTCTGACATATCATTATAGCTCTTTGATAAATCATGACCGAGTTCATTTTTAATTTCTTCAAATAAAAATTCTATTTTTTCATATTGATAAAATTTCAATACTTTCATGATTTCCGGATCGAATAAACCACCCCAAAATGGAACATTTTTATCTTGTATTGTAATGTCTTTATTAAAGATTTCAATCTTAAGGCGACCTGAACAAGACGGACAGTGATTATCCTGTGAATAAAAATCAAAACTTCTCGTATCTTTATTGGTTGGATGGGAAGCTATAATTTGATTAATTAATCCACCAATCTCATATAAGAAACTATATTGACTATACAAATGTCTTTCAAGATCAATAGCAATTATTGGTGCAATTGTATCAGATTCATATTCGCCATAAATTAATCGGGCCATTGATGATAAACTTTTTAAAATACCACCCTTATAAACGTTTTCAGCATTTTTAAAATAGTTATTATGATTTTCTTTTACATAGTGAATTCCTTCTTTACGCTTTAGCGTTGAAGAAATATGTATTTGCGCAGCCTTTTTCACACTACTCTTTTGACGATAATAATCATTATGACTAATAACATCAAGATGTTCTACAGATTCAAGCTGTCTTTTCCCAAAATCAACAATGTAATCCGAACTTTCTAGCATGTAACTATTATGTTCAATCATTATGATTGAGACTGATTCATCTTGTAAAATCCCTCTGACACTATCTATAAATTGATTTAAAATATTTTGTGATAAACCTTTTGAAGGCTCATCAAAAATAAATAAAGTATGTGGGTTTCTTGTGTTGGCAAATAACTCCGACACTAAATGAACACATTGAAACTCACCTGTTGATAATGTTTGTGTTTTTCTTTCTAATGTTAAATAGCCGAGTCCTAATTTGATTAGTAAACTCAAGCGCTTATATGCGATATCTTCATTTGGAAGTTCATCAATAATATCCTCAATTGAACGTTCAAAAATATCATCAATTTCTTCACTATACTTTGTCAGTTTCTTTTTAATATCAAGGAAAGTAGCAACGGTTGATCGACTTGTAATTGACTGATTGCGATCTTGTCCTACCATAACAAGTTTGTCTTTTGGATATCGCTTTTGAAAATCTTTAGCGATACATTCATTAACAAGTGTAGATTTTCCACATCCTGATTCCCCTGTAACAGTTACAAGTCTATTTTTAGGAATCTGAAACTTAGTCATTTGGATATTTCGACAATATAATTCATGGAATGTATAATATTCTGTTGGCATTTCGTTATTTCGTTCTGATAGTAATGGCTTTGGCCTTGGTGATTCTTTCACAATTTTCCCGCCATATTTTCCACTACCAGGTCCAAAGAATAATTGCTCATCAGTTGTATCCAGTACTGTATCTGAATGATCAATGAGCCAAATTTGATTTTTGCACCCTAATTTTTTGATCTCTTCTAATATTTGTAATAATGTTACGTGATCAAGCCCCACAGAAATCTCATCAATAATAATTACTGCATTTTCACTTACTGCCATGAATTCAGCTAAGTAAAGTCGTGTTAATTCTCCACCTGACAACGTACCCATAATTCGATTTAATGTTAAATAGCCAATGTTCATATTAATAATATTTTGTAAAATGTGTTGTTTTGCTTCACTAATATTTAATTCTTCTGCTAATGAAAGAATAGATTCAACACTTAAATCGTTAATATCCGAAATTGTATGTGGTGTAGCAAATAACTCAATAGTATGTTGTTCAACTTCTTCACTAAAACGTTTTCCTTTACATTTTTTACACTCAATATTTTTAGTAGTACCACGCCCTTTACAAGCAGCACACCAACCTAGCGGATTATTAAATGAAAAAACCTCAGGAGATAGATTAAATTCTTCAGCAAGTTTTTCACGAATCTCTTTAAAAACACCTGTATGAGTACCAATTGTCGAGCGCGGATTGGAAGAAATCGATGATTTCCCTAAAAAAAGGACTAAAGGCATTTCTTCCATCTTAATAGCACTAAAATTAGTCTCCATTATATTAGGAAATAAATATTGATATTCAGCCTTTGGCAATAAGGAAACTAGACGCTTCTTTGATTCTTCACCAATTGTTTGACAAAGAGTTGTTTTTCCAGATCCAGATAAACCAGCAATACCAAATGATTTATTAAACGGAATGATAGCATCTAATTTATTTATGTTATTTGCAATTAATTGATTTACTTTCATATTAACCTCTATTCTTATTTTCTTAAAAAATCATTTTCATAATATAATAATTACATAATGAATATTACCTATTATGTAATTATCCTTTCAGTTCATGAATCTTAACCTTGTATTTTTCAAACCATTGTTGCCACTCATCTTTTGGAAATTCTTTCTCTTTTCCTTCTAACACGGAAGAAAAAAGTTCTAAACAAATATGCCAACCAGCAATATCTTTCGGTGTATGATCTGTTAATTCATGAATGAATTCTTTAAGAAGTAATAGGGATCCATTTCCTGCTTTATGTATTTCAAATCGGACACGATCTTTATCCCATTTGAATTCAAGTACTGCATTTAGTTGACACTCTAAAATATCAATATTTAAAAATGAACCATCCATCATATCGAACTTTATCATTCCACCTGTTTTAAGGTTTTCAATCTGCAAATTAGACATCCATTTTTTAAGCTTACTGTTTTCAGTTAACACAGACCAAACTTCCTCTATCGTATAAGGAAATTGGCGTTGAAATTTTACAATATACCCATTAGATTGTTTCTCTATCTCAGCTAACATATTTATTCCCCTCACTCTCGCGCAGAATATATGTTCTTATTTTACACGAATTTATACATAAAAGAAATCTATATGGCAACTAAATATTAATTTAATGTGTAGATGACATTTTGAAAATTGATTTATTATAAATAAAAAAGCCGCATTTGCGACTCATGAACTAATACCTACTTTATTTGAATGACTTATCTTTTAATTGCGTCAACAATTAACGATGGAAAACCAAGTTTATCGCCTCGATTCCTAGAATCATACCTTTTCGAACGGAAAATAACCCCGTCATTCGCATCCCAGTCGTTGTAATAAAATTGACCATTTTCATCACAATACTCAAGTAGAACTACCTCAAATCCAGCCGTTTCAAACATTTTCGTTAATGTTTTGTAATTATGAACTATTTTATGACTTGCAGCAGGATGATCTTTCGGCCCAGGTCCGCCTATTTGAACTATATTTTGGTATGTTTCATCCGGAAAAAATGCATCAGGGACGCCGCATCGAATATGACCTGATGGTTTTAAAAATTCATAACAAATTTCAGCTGCTTTTACACCTTCTTCAAACGTAAGATGTTCCCATACGTGCTCAGCTAAAATAGCTGAAATGGAATTGTATTCAAATCTTTCTTCCCAAGTGGTATTGTCTAGTAAATTAAGTTCTTCTTCTTGCGTTTGAATCCAACCTGGATTATTATTAAACACTCCAGCTCCAACTACTACTTTAATTTCATCTTGTTTTATTACCATCATTTTCGCCCCGTAAACATTTTGATTTATTAATATATTCTATGTTTACTATAACCTTTCCTGCTTCAACAAATTAAGAAACATATATCCCTCCTCTAATATGAAAGAAAAGTTTAAAGTTGTTTCCGAATGAACTAAGAAGCAAATTGGATTTATTAAATAAAACCATTCAGTCGAATGTAACTTTTCTATTATTCCGTTATGTGGTACTTTAGCCAAAAAATGAATTGTTAAACGTCATAAAAATATAATGATTATTATCACAACAAACGAATTAAGGGGAAATTCAGTAGCATGAGCCCGGTACAATACCGAATTCATGCCATTAAAATTGTCTAATGCAAAATCTGTCTAATTTTATGAAAACAGTTCATTATATATACTGTTTTCATAACTATTTACACATGATTTTTCTTAGAGAAATATAACACACCAAACATTACCAAAATACCAACCACATAAAAAATTGTTGTACCGCTGCCACCAGTATTAGGAATCATCCAATTATTCTTCGCATTTTTTACTGTTATTTTTTGTGTCCTTACTGCCTCTGTAATTTCTACCTCTATTGGATCTCTAAGTAACATATATCCATTTGGTGCTTTTATTTCTTTAATCGTATATTTTCCTAGTACTAATTGCCTGGAAATGACCTTTCCTTTTTCATCTGTTGTTAATCTAGCAATTTCTTTCCCTTCTTTATTTAACACTTGAAATACAGCACCTTTTAGTTTTAAATTGATATCCTTGTCGTCAACTTTCTCAATTTCAATTTTCCCACCCGGATCTGGCAATTTCTTATTTCCTATTTTCATTTCTATTACTTTATCTTTTTCTACTTTTACAGCTACTTTATCTTTCAATAATTCATAACCTTTAGGCGCTTCTATTTCCACTAAGCTATAGTTTTCTATTGGTAAATCTTTAGATATCGCTTCTCCTTTTTCATCTGTTATTAGCTCTCCGACTATTTTTCCCTTTGAATCTTCTATATAAAACTTTGCTCCTGCTAGCTTTTTATTTTTATCATTTGTGTCTACTTTCACCAGCTTTATTTTCCCTATTGGATCTGGCAATTTTTTATTTCCTATTTTCATTTCTATTACTTTATCTTTTTCTACTTTTACAGCTACTTTATCTTTCAATAATTCATAACCTTTAGGCGCTTCTATTTCCACTAGGCTATAGTTTCCTATTGGTAAATCTTTAGATATCGTTTCTCCTTTTTCCTCTGTTATTAACTCCCCAACTACTTTTCCGTTTGAATCTTCTATATAAAACTTTGCTCCTGCTAGCTTTTTATTTTTATCATTTGTGTCTACTTTCACCAGCTTTATTTTCCCTATTGGATCTGGCAATTTTTTATTTCCTATTTTCATTTCTATTACTTTATCTTTTTCTACTTTTACAGCTACTTTATCTTTCAATAATTCATAACCTTTAGGCGCTTCTATTTCCACTAGGCTATAGTTTCCTATTGGTAAATCTTTAGATATCGTTTCTCCTTTTTCCTCTGTTATTAACTCCCCAACTACTTTTCCGTTTGAATCTTCTATATAAAACTTTGCTCCCACTAATTTTTTATCATCATTATTACTATCTACTTTTTTTATTTTTATTTTTCCTGTACTAGGCTTGTTCCAATGTTTCCAGTTAAATTTGAAATTGTGAAATTCGAATCCACCAGTTTGTTGCACTGCACCGACAAATGCTTGTCCATTAATTGAGCCGCCTTTTGTTTCTAATACAGCATTTGGAGCAAATACACTTCCAACAACACCATACCCCTCTGCTGTGATTTGTTTCGCATTAGGAAATACCCAAATCACTTTCCCATATAGCTCAGTAAACGGTGAATCTGGAGAATAGGGTTGTGATGTAGGAATTATCTCTGTAGCCCTTCCTATATTATTCGTGTCATATAGAATAGACCCATTTTTAAATGTAACCTCTCTTGCATCCGAGTACATAACAATAAAATCTTTGTCCTTAGCATTGGGTAAAAATACATCTCTTATTTCTAAATTTATTTTCCCTGTCAATTCTGATGAAACATAAATATTAGGATTGTTTATCTCTTTTCCGATGCCAAAACTCATGTTTGGAATTGGGGTATTCGTTTTATATTGACCTGCATCTTGATTGACTTGGTTCACTATGTTACGGAACTCATTAAATTTCGCATCAATTTCTTGTTTTTCTTTAAAAACAATACGATCATAAGAAGATTGTATTGTACGATCTGGATCACTCTCTTTTGTCATAACGACTATTCCGTTTTGAATGATAAAAGATTCATCTCTTGATTTTTTAAATTTTCCAGACAATAACAAGGACGGATATCCTTCATCACTCCATTTTTCGCCAACTATATTAGATGTACCTGCCGCTGCACCTACAATCGTATAACCTGATGCATCCATATCACCTTGAACTGCGATTGCACCTTCAACGTCTCCACCAACTGCTTTATGGTTACCAAAGATAACTGCATTATAACGCGATATGTCACCTAAACCTTTTAAGTCTACCGTGGATCCATAAACTTCTTTTGGTACATATATGACAAAACTTACACATATCATTAACAAAACCATTAAATGAATACTTACCAGCTTTAATCGTAGCCTCAATTTCCTTGTTCCCACCTTTACCGTATTTTTCTACTGTCAAAAAAAGTGAACATTAATCAGTGTGGATTTACTTCATCCCTTCTATACCTTCCTTACTTATCCCTAAATTAATGGATCCACTGCCCGTTATTGCGGGATACATGCAATTTATCTAGTTATTTTTTTCTTATAAATTACGACTAGAAACGCACATAACAATAGGATTGGAACTATTACAACTATTACCGTCCACTTATTAAACATAAATACCTCTGTACTTATTTCTTGTTTTTCTTTCTGGTTGAACTCTACACGCTCACCTCGAACGAGCAATCTATTTGTATTTACTCCATAAGGCGTACATGTAATTAATGTTGTATAATCTTTATTTTCCACAATTTTCAAATCGTCCGTTTCGTGTGGTAAAACTACTTTAATTTGATCTACTTTATAAGCAAGAATTATGTCTAAAGAGTGAATATAAAAAAGATCTCCTTCACTTAACTTATCTAAATCTGAAAATAACTTTGCTGATGGTAAACCACGATGTCCGGTTAAAATAGTGTGCGTATTCTCACCACCTACCGGGAGTGACGAATAATCTAAATGACCTATCCCCCGACTCAATACTTCTTCAGAGGTACCTTGATAGATTGGCAGTTTTATTTTAATTTTCGATATTTCAATATACCCCATTACATCACCTAAATTTAACGCATCGGCATACGCTTGTTGATTTCTATTTTCCTCAGCAAATGGATCTGCAAATGTTTTCGTGGAAGTTTGAACTTGTTTATTATAGTCGGCTGCTTCTTTTTCCCTACGTTCAATTTCTTTCTTTTGTAGCGCTTTAATCTTCTTATCATAAGAACTAATCTCAGAATAATGAGCACGAGTCGCCAACCAATTACTAATAGTAGGATATAAAAAAATACCTAATCCAAATAAAAAAATACCTCCTAAAAAAAGATTTCGTTTCATATTTCCACCTCTGTATATACTAAAATATCGAAAAGAGGAAAGCATTTTGCTTCTCCCCTTTTCACATCACATGGTTACATGTTCCTAAAACTTTATTTATTAGCAAATTTTTTTCTAAAGAAAACAAACGCTGCTGTAACCATTAACGTAAGGCCTAGTACAGTAAAAAGAGTCGTTCCTATACCACCGGTTACTGGAAGAATCCATCCACTTTTATTATTTTCTATCGTTAATTTAACCGTTTGATTATTTTCGCTAACCTTTACATCAATTGGGTCTTTTAATAATTGATAAGAAGCTGTTTTACCATCTTCTTTTGTATATGTTGGTGCTTTTGTTTCAAAAATTTGATAGTCTCCGTATGGAATGTTAGACCACTTAATAACACCATTTTCATCTGATACACCTATTACTTCTTTTCCTGCTACAACAACTATTTTCCCATTTTTATCTTTAAGTACAAACTCTGCACCTTTTAATTTCTTCTTATTATCACCATCAATTTTTGATAACTCAATAATTCCAGTTGTCGGAACAACAACTACTGGTTTAGATTCTTTTTCTCCAATTACATCATTTTTATTTGTAAAATCAATTTTTGCTATATTTAAAATTTCCGAACTAGATGGTACTCCTTCTTTTACTTGTGATTTAATTTGTAAATGAAATTCTTTTTTACCATCTAATTTTGTAAAATCTTTTACTGTAGCTGTTACTTTTTGACCTTCTACAGCTACATCTACAACGCTTGCATTTACTTCCGCTCTATCAATCTTCACGATTGGCTTTCCTTGCATCACTAATCGATTGTCCAAAGTATCTGTTACCACATATTTTTTGTATTCTTTAATGTCTTCTGGAATTAATGTTTTAATATCATAATTGTAATTAGTTAACGGATTTATTGGTAACGCTTCCAAATTACCATTAATCTTTTTATCAATAGTTGGTTCTTCATAGTTTTTCAATTCTACTTTAACTACTGTACCAGAAGTAATTGTTCCATCTTCATTAATTGTTCCTGAGTTCTTAATAAAAAACTCGCGTTTAGTTGGATCTATTACATAGCCTTTCGGAGCTTTTGTTTCTTGGAAATAGTATTCTCCATACTCTAATCCTTGCACACGAATATGACCATTAGCATCCGTTACTAAATCTTTTTTCACTTCTGTTCCATCTTTTTTAAATACAGAGAATGCTGCACCCGCTAATGCTTTATCGTTTGCACCAGTTTTTATTAAATCAACTGCACCGCGTTTAATCTCATTTTTTGGATACATATGAACATCATAGTTTAACACCTTACCCTCTTTATTCGTTAATGGAATATCTACTGTATACGTATTTGGATTTAGGTTAACATGTGGAGGGCCTGCCACCTCTTTCACTTCATAACGTCCTAGCGGAAGATCTTTTAATACAGCTTGTCCGTTATCATCAGTTACTACTTGAGATGGAGTTGCCCCCGTTACAGGTTTCACATCTTCTTTCACGATTTTCCCATCATTTGAAATTTTTTCAAACGATGCAACCTTTTTTACTTCAAACGTTACACCTTTTAACGGCTTCACATTTGTTGGCACCTCTTGATTTGCGGAACCATCACCTTCTACTCCTGTTGTTCCCTCTTTTTCTTGTTCGTACTTATGAATTGTTAAAGAACCTTTGGTTGGTGAAGCTGCCTTTACTAATTCATTAGACCACGCTGAAAATGTTAAGAATACAACTAGAAGCACACTTAATATTTTTTTCATTTCTCTATTATCCCCTTTACTACTTCTATCATTTTAAAAATCTATTTTTTACTATTACCATCTAAAAATAAAATTGTGTACAAAGTATTAGCCTTGAACGAATAACATAAAACATAGTTGTCCCCACACCCCATTGTTTACAATCACTTATTCACTGTTCTTATTTCTACTATTACGTCGTCTCCCCGTATGATATATGTAATTTTCTCTCCTACATTTCACTTATGTCTCTACTTCAAAAATAATTATTATTGTTACATAGTAGCTTTCATCGCTAATTTTTACTAATTACTTAGGCGCCAATTCGTTAATCTCCCCCTCTTATCTCTATTTGAATCCAATCTTAAACATTTTTTGATACATGTTAGCAGTAACTAGCAAATAAGTGTGATGATTCATATTTTATGCTACTCCCCAAAACTATTACCTGTATATTCAAATAATATGTGCTATTCATGTTAAATTATGGTATTATTCTTAGAAGTTTATAATTTTTATTGATAAAGTTTTTCCGTTTCTACTTATGAAAAAAGGAATATGTGTTTATTCAACTATCACGCACAACTGTAAGGAGGAAGAATATGACTAAAAAGCTCAGTCTAGTTGAGATAGAGTACATTTGCAATATGTTTTTCCAATCTTTTGAAGTTCCAGTTTGTTTTTTAGATTGCAACAAAAATATTCTTTTAGCTTTTACATCAAAAAATGATTCACTTTCATTGTATACATCAAAAATAGAACAGTTACATATGCTTTATCAGAGAAATGATTCATATAATTCTCCCATCTTCAGGACTCACCAACATCTAGGGCACTTCATTTTAATTCACATAAAGAGCGATTATATGGTGAACGGCACTGTTATTATTGGACCTGTAACAGATGTAAGCTTTTCTAAAAACGAAACGGATAGCAGCTTTCATTTTATGCCGAATTATAAAAAAACAAGAGACTATTACTTTTCATTGTCACTCAAAGATCAATATTTCTTTGTAAATATGGCGATTTTGTTCCATAACATTCTTTATAAAAAAATTTCAAATGTAAGTACATTTGCAAATAAAAGTGACTCATTTCATGTAAGTCATAGCAGTATCTTAAACGAAGATGTATATATTTCAATGCAAAATAACGAATCTATCTGTCATAATTTGTATTTAGAGCAACAACTACTTGGAGCTATAGAAAACGGGGATAAAGAAACAGTACTCAAATATTATTATGTATTTCAACAAGAGATTCTTTCATCCTTACCTTCATTCCATCAATTAAGAAGACATAAAAACATTTGTATTTCATCCATTACACTCGCTACTAGATATGCGATAAAAGGAGGGCTTCCATCCGGGATTGCTTACAAGATTTATGATCTACACATCCAAAGAACAGAAAATTTAAAAGACAAAGAATCTGTTTGGCATTTATTAAAAAATGTTTTCTGTACTTTTGCAGACCGTGTGAAGGCACAAAAAACACAGCAACATTCACAGACTATTGCTATTTGCAAAAACTACATTTTCAAAAATATTTACAATCCAATATCTGTTAAACAACTTGCTACATTTTCAAACGTGAATTCGGATTATTTATCTATATTATTTAAAAAAGAAGTTGGTATTTCATTAAGTGAATATATTCAGCGTGAACGAATCGAAGAAGCAAAGAAATTATTAACTTTTACAACCTATTCTTTATCTGACATCTGTGCTTCACTCAATTTTACTGATCAAAGCTACTTCACTAAAATTTTTAAAAAATTCACTAACGAAACGCCTGGTAAATACCGGAAATCTCATCTTGTCATATAGGTGAAACTTCCATTAATACAAAGTGTTTTCAGTAATTAATGAATGGCTATTTAAAACTACTCTAACATTCATGAACTTTACGATTCAGGCTATTTTTAAACAACAAAAACACGTTACTATTTTTAATGAGAATAGTAACGTGTTTTTTACGTAATATATTTCTGTAGACAGAATCACATCCAAGCGCAAAGTTTTATGGAAGCCAAATGTACCACTTAGCTACTAACATCTTAGTAAGTAAAAACTTCATCTAAAAATTATTGTGTGTAAAAAAAAGCCAAACTATTTTTCAGTTAGTGATATTCGCCCTTCGGTACCAATAATATAATTTACGCTTAAGACAAACTGCCTTTTTTGTTTTACTTATTTTTCACTTTATTTTTTCTGGATTATGAATTCTTTTCTTCAAATGAATGATGCCTATGCCTGCCATTATTTTTGTATCTTTCTACATTTACGAACCAAAGTGAGTACTGTTGCTGCAATAACCATCAACATGCCCATTATTGCACTGTTAGTTGTACTTGCACCCGTTTTTGGAAGCTCTTTATATGTATATTCTTTTTTATCATAATTACTATTACTAGCAAGACCATTAGCTTTGCTAGTGTCTTTATCTTTCACTAGTACTTTTTGTATTGCCTTTACCTCATTACCTACGGAATCTCTGACACTATATATTATTTCATAAGTATCAGCTTTAGATGTATCTACTTTACCATCAACTTTTACTTTAGAAGTAAGGTCATCATTCTTTTTATTAGTAGCTGATACTCCTACCATTGGGTCAAATTGATCATTCTCATTAATTGTAGTTGTAGCAGGTACTTTTAGTATTGGGTTGTCATTTTTAACTTCTTCTCTAACTTTAACCGTTACAGTTTGTTTTGCAGTTACTTCATGACCTTTAGAGTCTGTAACTGTGTATGTTAATACGTAAGTACCAGCTTTAGATGTATCTACTTTACCATCAACTTTTACTTTAGAAGTAAGATCGCCATCTTCTTTATCAATAGCTAATACTTCTGTCATCGGAACAAATGAATCTCCTACATTAATAGTCACTCCAATAGGCGCTGTTAATTTAGGCTCTATATCTAATATTTCTTCATTTTTCTCTACAATTACAGTCTGCGTATCCGTTGCATTCCCCCCTTGGGAATCGACAACCAAGTAGTTCACAATGTATTTACCTGGTTTAGATGTATCTACATCGCCTTTATGCTGTACTCTATTTGTTAAATCACCATCTTCTTTATCAGCAGCTGTTACATTTCTCATCGGGTCAAACGTATCACCTACACGTAGTGTAATTGTAGACGGTACAGTTAACTCTGGGACTTGGTTTTCGGCAGTTTTTTCGTTTTCTTTCACTGTTCCCTTAATTTTTGCTGCATCAAAAGCTTTTTGGACCGCTTGAACCTCAATTGAGTTCGCTCCATATTTGTTTGTTGCAACTTTAAGGCACGCTAATCTCAATTCTGAGAAATTAGAAGTCATGTTCAATTCATCAGTATTTGCATAGTAGAAAATATCAAACATTTTATCTTCACCAATACCATTTACAGTTACACCGTTATGAGTACCACCTTGAGCAATTAAATACGCAACTTTATTAATAATACTTGAGTTGAAATGAATGCCTCCATTATCCTCTCCATTTAAATCATTATATTTACTATAATCATCTGGATATGGTACTCCATTTGAATAATTGATTGAAGATGGATTTTTCATATTACGGAAAACCGATCCAGTTTGTTCTCCTGTTGTCCAGTTAAATTTTCCGTTATTTATGTATTTCTCAATAGCCGTTCCCATAATATCAGATAACGCTTCGTTAATTGCACCAGATTCTCCGAAAAATTCAAGGTTAGATTCGCTAGAGGTAACCGCATGTGTAAATTCATGGCCCACTATATCGAACGATTTCACCATGGGGTCACCATATATAAGCATACTAATATTATTAATATTAGCACTAAATGCATTCTCCCAATTTTTAGGGTTATTTGTTCCTCCAGAATCCCATGCATGTACAACTGATACTACTTTTTTTCCCTTATTATCAAAACTATTACGCTTGTATTTATCTTTATAAAAATCATATACCTTTGTTGCTAAAAAATGAGCACTTACCGCCTTTGGATCAGTAAATGTTGGTGAAGTGCTAGTTACTAATATACCAGGATAATATTTTTCTTCATTTGTAATATCTCTATAATTTACATCATATGTCTCAATTCCTTGCCCTCTTGTGTAATCAGCAAGAGCATATTTCCCATTACTTTGTTCAGAAATACCAAAAGTGCGAGTTATACCTAAATCATCTTTCCCTGTTCCAGTTAGTGATACGAAATTGTTTTTTTTACTTTCCTTTAAAGGTTCAACATGCTCTTCACTTACTTTTAAACCTGATTCTTGTACCATATTTTTCAACATTTCACCATTATCGGCATTCACTAAATAAGTTCCAGATACATAGCTTGGTGTTGCAGCAGCAAATGTAACTTGATATGCATTTGAAGCTTGTCCATTATTTTCATCCACAAAAATAACTTCCTTAACTTCTGGTTCAGAAATGAACTTGATATTGCTCCCGTACTTCGTATAAATATATTGTTTGGCTTCTTCTTTTGATAGCTTAATAGGCTTTTTCAAATCTTCTTGTTTTAAATTTTGCGCGCTATCGCCTGAAACACTTTTAATAACACCCTTATTATCTACGTGTGCAGTTAATTGATGGCCATATACTTCTTTTCCTTCGTATGTTTGCTGCATACGTACGAGTGTAGTCCCATCATACGAACCACGTTTTTGAAAGACTTTATAATCTACTCCTGTTTCTCCATTGACTTGCTTTGGAGAAAGCGCTTGTTCTGTTTTCTCCTTAAGTGCATCCTTTACTACATTTTCTGGTGTCTTTTGTGACGGTTGAGTAAGTTCACCTGAGCGGAACGATTCCTCCTGCATTTGAACTTGTAGTTGATCTGTTTCCTCTGCATGACCTATTCCGTATGGCGCTACAGCTGTTAAAGCCAATCCTGTTGTTAATGCAACTATAGCTATTTCTTTTTTATTTTTCATGATATTTACCTCTTATAATTTCCTAAAATATAAAACTGTTAAAATTATACTATTCATTCGTATCAAAAAAAGAAAATAAAAAGCATATAAAATTAAACAAAATCGCATAATTTAATGACGTTAATTCATTATTTAAATATAGTTATTCTAGAGAAAATCACTGCTTTTAATGAACTTTTTTATAGATATATATAAGGTTCGATAAATTAAATTTCACGTGTAAATTCTCTTTTTTTAAAGATCCAGTTTGAGTTTTCTAAAGTTATCATAGCAAATAAGCCTTAGTAGGTTTCTATTTTCAGATCTTTCTATTTTAATTTTCATCAATAAATGAAGTCATATAAAAGTGAATTGTGTAACACAATATATTAATTACAGATATAAAGCATATTATAAAAAGGTGACTTCTGTAATCAACAAAAGTCACCTTCTTACAATAGATTCGCAATACATATTATCCCAAAAATGTTTATAATGTATAATTTCTATGTAACAAAGAAAAATAATTTATTAACGAGCATTTTCCAAAACTTTTATTAGGTCATTTATATTTTCAATTTTCTGTTGAAACTGATCAAATTTGCTATGTAGCAATGAAGGATTTTTATCTTCTCTTGAAATAACTTGTTTTAATTCGTGTTCTAATTTATCATACGCATCAAAGAAATTATCAAATTCTACACTTACAAGCTCGTCATTTTCACGATAAAATCTTTTTGCTTCTATATAAGTCATATATGATTTATTTAAAAATCCTAATGAAATTAAATATTTAGAAGTGTTTTCTTGATAAATAGCAATATCACATGCTGTTTTAATATCAGAATAAGTCTTTTGAATAAAACATTGTAATTCAAGAATCTTAAACTTTAAACCATAATTCATTTCATTCCCTCCCATCCTATCTATTCTACATAAAATAATAATATTTTACAAAATAAAATATTATTATGAAAGTGACATTTAAAAAGATAACGAAAGAAGAAACAAATTCAAAATTTTCAATCCTTACTTTTAATCTTCAAATAATCTTTTAATTGTTATATAATAAACTAAATATATAATTAGGAGTAGATATAATGCCAGAAACATTAGAACTCATTCTTTTCATACTTATAGCAATTAGTGCTGTAGGTTATCTAATAAAAGAAATTCAAAAACCTAAGAAAAGAACGCTTGGAATTTCACTAGAATTTTTAGTTTTTTTCTGGTCAATATGGAGAATATCGACTATCATAATTTAATTTATATAATTCCTCTTCTCTCGATAAACCTTACTATTCAATCAATACTGTAAACAAACCATTGCTTAACCATATGCCTTTAATGGAGCAGATAACTTTTGCTAGCTGCTCTTTTCTTTGTAACCATTATACACAAATTTTCATATAATATAGTCATTCCTTTCTTATAAATTAAGCTCGTCACTTCGGTTATAAAAATGGGATTATATCCTATAACTTTTTTTAGAATCATCCATAATTTATTTCTGAAAAAGTGCTTTGTTTTACTGAAATGTGGTTGCGGAAACAACCGCCTTTTTATTTTCAAAAAAATCTAATTTCCAAAAAACTATCCACTGCTTTCTGGAACAGTTTTATAATTTCTAACCTGCTTCCTCGTTTCTAATTCAATATGTAATCTCTCGTTATTTTACTGTCACTTTATAAATAACCTTCTAATAAAAAGACCTCCACATATAGTATATTGGGACTTATTCACGGATTATATATGAGAAATATTTTACGCTCATAGTGCAAAAATAAAAAGCGCAAAGAATAATTCCTTCCGCTTTTTATAACAATAAATACATTTCATATTGTGCTAAAGAATTCTTTTTAAACCCAGATTTCTTTAAAAACCCTTCTAGTAAACTGTTGTTTGGAAAACCAATAGATAAACTTGATAAATTTGATTCTACTCTTGCTACTTGTAATAATTTCATCCCAATCCCAATATTTCTATAATCTTTATCTACGAAAATATAACTAATTTTACCTTGTTCATTTACACATACAGAGCCTTTTAAATCATTATCAACATATGCACCGTAATACGTATTATTTGTTTTTTCAATGTAATCAATATCATTTTGCCAATTTATATGGAAGTTAAGCCATTTCTGAATTTCAAGTTTAAATGTTTGAAATTCTAATCTTTGCACTTCAATATTTTTATTATCTTTATTTGTTAATTTAGTTACATCATTTAAATTATAATAAGAAAGATCATACACTTTTTCATAACCTAATTTGTTATAAAAATGAATCGCCCTATCATTACCTACAATAACTTCAAGAAAGAGTTGCTGGCATTCATTTTGTATCGCTTCTTCTTTATGTAGCTCAAATAACTTTTGACTTACTCCAATGCCGCGAAACTCTGGATGAACAGCTAATGTTCCACAACGCATTGTTTTTATAGTTTCATAAACCTTTATACCACCAAGTATTATGCCAACAGATTTGTCACCATCTAAAGCAAGAAAAGAGTGTTCTAGCGAGTTACCTTCTGGTCCAAAAAATCTTTGTATAAAATCTTCTTTTGAAACATCCATTTTAATAATGTAATCTGAAAATCCATCCTTAAAAGCTCCATACACTAAATCTATACTTACTTCACTACATCTTTTATATTGAATCATATAAATATAATCCTCCGCTTTGGCTTGTTATATACTACATTCAAATACATGAAATGAATTTCTTTCACCTGAATCTTTTAACTATCTATTATTTACTACAGTAATCTCATAAACACGTAAAAAAGCAATTAAATGCTCACATGCTCGTTCACATGCTAACATTTTAAAAACCTTTTGTTCTTCTTTCGTTTTATCATTCGCTTGATCTGAAGCAGCTTTTAAACATAAAAATGGTTTTTTATTTATATGACATACGTAAGCGAAAGCAGCGACTTCTTGATCCACCGCCAATGCTCCGTATACAGTATGCAGTAAATATCTCATTTCGGAACTACGAATACGCTGATCTCCAGATAAGAACGTACCGAAGTGAACTGGATCATAAGATCGTATTTTTTTTATTTTTCTTACAATTGACTTTGTTGTTTCAATAGGTGCTGTTCTACCATCATATAAATTAAAAACATCTTCCCCTGAACCAGCAGCAGTAACATCGTGTTGTATTGCATTAAGTGCTACTACAATGTGACCATTTTTCACCTTATTTGATAAACTTCCGCATATTCCTGTCATAAATAGCTCGTCCGGCTGAAATTCACTTATTAATAATTGTACACAACTAGCACAACTTACTTTGCCAACACCAGTTATTACTGAAATAATTTCCAGATCATTTATATAATGAAAATGAAATTCCCAAGCTGCTCTTTTTTCAATGCGTTCACTCGGATAATGTTGATGCAAATACGTAAGTTCTGGTTCCCATGCGGATACGATTGCGATACGTTTCATTACACACTTCACTTCCCCTACTGTCATTTAAATAAGCTATCTATACTTTCTCGTTCATAAACTGGAATCCACTCTTTGTATTTTTCATATAAGCCTCGTATTATTTCTTTATTCTTCGCAATGACTTCACATCCTCTATCATCATAAATAAACATGACAATATCTTTCGTTGCGTTAATGAGAAATACGTCAGGATAAGAAACCTCTTTTTTGCGTCCAAAACGAGGATAAAGATCTGGAAAATCCTCATGATTAACAGCTTGAATAAGTAGTTCATATTTAATATCTTCCGCAAGACATTTTAAAGAAAATTGAGATGTACAATATAAATCTGCTTCTTCATCTTCAAATAGAAAAGGTAACGTTTCTTGTCTTATACGAAACTTTAAATCTCTCTTTTTAATATATTTATTGTATATATTTATTTTCTGTGGAGTTTTTATATTTTCCTTTTTAAACCGATAAACATTTGCTACTACAAACACTACATCTTCTTTTAAAAATATATCTTCAAATAAGTATTTATTATCTGTATATAGTTGAGAGAAGTATTCCATATTTAAATCGTCGGTTCCTTCTACAATTTGATATTTATCTTTCCCAAAATCAAAATGTAGATGATTTTCCCACTGAGAGTATATGGACGGTACTAACGTAACTCCTGGGAATGTTTGATTCATATATTCTTTTAACTGCATTTTCATATCCTTTCTACTCTACAAGTTCTTTTAAATACCAATAAGCTTCTTCTAGCCACGGATGTATAACTTTCAATGTATCTTTTCTTTCCCACAAATATGAAATATATACAAAAGCAGCATGTTCTAAAGATTTTTCTCATCCATTTTTTATATCTACTAAGTATGATGGTGTCCCATTTTGATCCCATTCTATTTTATCTGCAACAAATAACACTAAATCCATCTTCGTTGCATGTTTACGCAATGTAGTATGGCAACAAATTGCACCTAAAATCTCTTCATCTTCCACTTTAAATATCTCTCTTGCGATTACTCTCGATAGTTTTTGATGAATAATCATTGGAAATTTCCGTTCTTTTTGTAATATTTCGATTCCAACTGCTTCAGCAACTTTAATCCGGTCCTCATTCGGAAAGATTGCACTTATATCATGTAAATACCCTGCAATTTCTGCTTTTTCTTCATTTTCATGAAACATTATCGCTATTTTTCGCGCTTCATTTGCCACACGAATTGAATGATGATATGTAAATTCTTTATCGTACTTTAATAGAAACTCTTTTATAGAGTGTTCTATTTTCCCAGTTGGAGTAAATGAACATATTTCATTATATAACACGTTAATCTCCTCCTTATTACGTTCCTTCAATATAATAGGAAATTCAAATAACTCTTCTATTGTTAATTCGTTATGAATGCTTTAATTCCTTTTTAATACGTTACATGAAATTTTATGTAAAATCATTGCTACAAAGTACATAAATGTTTGTTATTATAGTAGTGTTGATGATTTGTAAGGAAAGGAACTAACTATATAATGAATAAAAGCATATTAATTATTGATGATGATAAAGATATTGTAGAGTTACTCGCTGTTTATTTACGAAATGAAGGATATAACATTTTTAAAGCTTATGACGGTGATGAAGCAATACAAATGATATCTGCATATGAAGTTGACCTCATGATTTTGGACATTATGATGCCAAAGCGAAATGGATTAGAAGTTTGTCAGGAAGTGCGTGAAAATAATACTGTACCTATCCTTATGCTGAGTGCAAAGGCTGAAGACATGGACAAAATATTAGGGCTTATGACAGGTGCAGATGATTATATGATTAAACCGTTTAATCCACTAGAATTAGTCGCTAGAGTGAAAGCTTTGCTGAGAAGATCCACTTTCCAAAACGCTGCTACTCAAAAGAAAGACGATGGTATCATTCGTATTCGAACAGCTGAAATCCATAAGCATAATCATACTGTTAAAGTAAATAATGAATATATTAAACTTACATCTATTGAATTTGATATTTTATATTTACTAGCGAGCAATACAGGAAGAGTATTTAGTTCCGAAGAAATATTCGAACGTGTTTGGAATGAAGATGGTTATGGCTCAAATAAAACTGTAATGGTTCATATTAGTAATTTACGGGATAAACTTGAAACAGTAATGAATGGAGAAAAATTTATTCATACTGTTTGGGGAGTAGGCTATAAAATTGAGAAATGAAGCATTTGATATTTTAAAAGATATCCCAAAATGGAAGATAATTTTTTGGTTTTTATTAGCTATCACTCTTACACCTATTACTGAATTAATTATATATCGCCTCATTACGAGTGTAATCGAGAGTTCACTTACTCTAACCGAACTCGGTAAAGAATTCATTCGGATTTTTGGTTATGAAAAGTATAAAGGGATTAAAGAATCTTTATGGATGATGATTGTTTCTTATTTATTTTTATTTTCTATTTTTTCATCCTATCTATACATTTTTTATCGTCACGAGAGAAAGCTTTACTATGAAACTTGTATTAAAAAAATGATAGAAGAGATTCGATATATTGCAAATGGAAATTTCAATCATAAAGTTTCCATCGTAAATCATAATTATTTAGAAGAGTTAGCGACTGGGGTCAATCAAATTGTTGAACAATTAAAAGAGTCAATTGACGAAGAAAGACAGGCAGAACAAGCAAAAAGCGAACTAATTACAAATGTATCACATGATTTACGTACTCCCCTTACATCAATAGTTGGATACGTGAATTTAATCCATCATGATAATTATAGAGATGAAGTGGAATTACGTCATTACATACAAGTCATTTATGGTAAAGTAACACGTCTAAATGCATTAATGAATGACTTGTTTGAATACACCCGTGTTCAAAATAAAGAGTTAAGTTTATATTCTGCTCCCATTGATATTGTAGAGCTACTTGGACAATTAACTGTTCAATTCCGAATACAAGTGCAAGAAGCAAATATTGAATGCCGCCCTTCTTTCCCCTCTCAAAAACTCATGGTATTAGCTGATGGAGACAAATTAGTGCGTGTATTTGAAAATCTTATTATAAACGCTATCGCTTATGGAAACGAAGGTGGTTATATTGACCTTACCGCTTATGAAAGCAATAATATGATTACAATTGATATAACAAATTACGGACAACCTATTCCTAGTACAGATTTACCTCATATTTTTGAACGTTTTTATCGTGTTGAAAAATCACGTTCAACAAACACTGGTGGATCAGGACTCGGATTAGCAATTGCAAAAAGTATTGTCGAACTGCATAAAGGAACGATTGAAGTATATAGTGATGACAAGAAAACAACTTTCACTGTAAAACTACTACCATATAAAAATTAATACACCATAATTTTAGGTTCAATTTCTAATATGATAAGAAATTGAACCTTTTATTTTCCATCAATATCCAAAGTTTAATAATCTTTTATAATTCTTTAGAAATTCTTTACCTTTTCTTTCTTCCTAATTAAGCATTCCTTTTTACAATATTATTATTGATGTCATAGTAGGAGGATCGCTTATGCAATTCTTGAAAAAATTCACAATTTTATTATTATCTTTTATTATTACTGCACTTATCGTTTTATATTTTTATCTTTATGTAAATGGTCCAATTATTCAAGCTAAATCAGCTATTTTAATAGATGCTAATTCAGGTGAAGTTATTTATAAAAAAAATGAAGAAACCCCTATACAATCAGCTACTTTGTCTAAATTAATGACAGAGTATATCGTATTGGAACAACTGAATGACGGCAAAATACAGTTAGATGAATCCGTAAAAATAAGTAACGAATTATTCCAAGCGGAAACGACTCCTATGCAAGTAACAGCAAAGGATAAAACGACGGTTCGTGATTTACTTCATGCATTGCTTTTAACAGGAAATAATCGTTCTGCACTCGCACTGGCAGAACACATTGGTGGCAATGAAGATAACTTTACAACGTTAATGAATGAAAAAGCAAAACAGCTACAGTTATCACAGCCATCTCCTTTTCTAAACTCTACTGGAGCTAATCAAGATACAAATAAACAATCGAATACAACAGCGAAAGATGCAGCTAAACTAGCAACGCATTTAGTAAAAGATTTCCCTAATGTACTGAATATGACGAAACTAACCTCTTACCAATTTACCTTCAAAAATTTTCAAGTTTTCAACACAAATAAAATGATTTATTCCCTCAATGAAAACATTAAACTCCAAGGTGTTGATGGCTTGCAAACTAGTTTTTCAACTAACGGTAATAATAGTTTTGTCGGTACTGCAAAACTAGGAGATACTAGGCTTATTTCAGTAATATTAGAATCCGATGAAGAAAACACTACTTTTATTGAAACAAAAAAATTACTTCAGTACGGTTTTGAACCTTCCTCGTACTCTGCACTCCAAGCTTTTAAAGATACTCTTACATCTTGGGCAATATTGCTACAGTTTAAAAATTTAATCATACAAACGATGATGATCTTTTTCATTATTACAATTTTAATGTTTTTACATTTACGTCAAAGAAAATCCGAGGATTTCAACTAAGAAATCTTCTTACATATAAAAACCGACTTGCGTTTACAGTACAAGTCGGTTTTTACGTCTATAATCCTCTTCCAATTAAATTCGCTGAAACGGGCTGAAGATTTAACTCTCTTGCCCATATTGATAGCTGACCTATATGATGAATTTCATGTACGATAACATGTCGTAACACTTCACCATACTTGTACTCTTTATCCGTCCATGAAACTTTTAATATTTTATTCTCTAAGTCTTCTGTCCATGATTGTAAAAATCCCTCTAAATCCTTATTATACAAATGAGATAATGCTTTCACTTTTTGAATAGATTGATAATCCTTAAATTGCGGCTCATCTACTTCTTTTCCTTTCAAATCACAAATCCAGCTATACTCAACATCTACAATATGAAATAATGTTTCTAATATACTTCCAACACCACCAACACGTTTGCGAAGTAATTCTTCCACTGTAAGTTGTTCACACTACTTAAACCAATCTTCTCTTACTTGCCAGTTATATTGAAATACAGTGTACACATTTATCTCTCCCCTACCCCAAGTATCCACTTAACAGCACCTATAATATAATGTGGCTCATCCTTTTGAATATAGTGACCGCTATGTTCTGCAATTATAAATTTATTTTTACTGGATAATTGTAATAATTCTCTTTGTAATTGTAACCATTTCAGTTGTGCAGCTTGCGAATAAAAAGCTTTTTTACCAGCAGCTAGCACACGACAAGGGGAATATCGCTCATTGATTTACAATGTCTATCTGCTTCACCTAGACTTAACATAAACTCTTCATATGAACTTTCATATGCAAATTGTTTATAGTAAGCTTCTTGAAATTCTGGAGACATGATTGGCAAAAATACTTCTTTATAATTTTCTGGTGTCGAATCAACCAAAACTGTTCCCAACATATCCTCGGGATAAAAAACCGTAAATAACCGTGCATTTATACCACCAAAAGAATGCCCTACAAAAATATAAGGTGGCTTCAGTTGTAAAAGATTTAAACATGTTCTTAAATCTTTGACCATTTCAGAACTAATACGTTGCTTGGAACTCTTCCCACTTTTCCCTAATCCAGCTCGATCATATGTAAGTATCGTCCCAAATTCCGTCAGTCTTTCAGCAATATAATCCCATGCCTTTGAATAATCCCCGTAGCCTGATTCCATTATAATAACAGGCTTCCACTTCTTTCCTTGGAATACTTTCGTATACATTTTAAAATCATCAACTTGTACATATTCCTCTATACATTTAACCATCGACAATCACTTCTCTTCGGTCAAGTTCCTCAACAACATGATTAATTATTTCACTTACAGAAAAAGATCCATCCAATACGATATCTGAATTCGGTTTAACAGTATGAATTGCCTCTAAATAAGCTTTTCTCGCATGTGCCATGTAATGTTTTAAATCATTATGTATTTCACTCATAGTATCTTCTTTAAAATCTCGTAAAATTCTTCTAGCCATTGCAATATCTAAAGGTGTGTCAATAAATATAGTTACATCAATGAACTGCCCCATTTCTCTATTTAAGTATGCAAAAGGATAATCTACAATAATATAGTCTAATTTACTATCTCGTATAAGATGCTGAATATCATGAATTAATGGTGTAAGTATCCACTCGTCATAATTTGCTCCATCATCAATCCATTTACAAATATCAGCAGGACAGTTATCAAAGTTATAACTATCAAAAAATAGCGCTTTTGAATTTGTTAACTCATGAGTTAAACTTTCTGTAATAGTAGTTTTACCTCCCCCTGAAACAGCTGCAATTGTGATTACTATAGTCTTTCTATTCATAATTTCCCACCAATCCCTTTTAATTAACATAATAAAATTATAAGAAACTATTATTTTTTATTATTCCATTCATATTCTAGCATACTCATTTCCCATAAATTCCAATACGTTTCTCCTACTTTTTTTGAATCTCTTAATAAACCTTCTTTTACAAATCCTATTTTTTCATAACAAGAAATGGCCGACGTATTAAAATCATACACGCCAAGAGTTACTCTATGTAGTTTTAATTCTTCAAACGCAATATGAAGTACTGCTTTCATCATATGTTTTCCTATTGAACGCCCTCTCATTTTCGTATTACCAACTAACACTTTTCCAATTCTCGCAGACTTATTTATATCGTCTATTTGACCAAGTGAAATATGACCAAGTACTTCTTCAGTCTTTTCATCTATTACTTTGAAAGCGAGTGTATTTGCACTTTCTATATATTTCTCTAATTGCTGTTCGTTTAAAGGATATGTAAATGCATTTCCTGACCACTGTATTAAATATTGTTCGGAATGAATCCAATTTATTAATTGTTTGAAATCAGATCTTTTAAAGGGCACTAATTTAATCACTCTCATTCTCCTTTCGTACATCACTCTTTATAGCCTCAAACTTATTTCTATATAAAGAATATATTCTCCTTTTATACGAAATTAAAATAAAGCCATTCATCAGAATGGCTTTACAAACAAAGCATAATTATGCTTTATTTGCTACGTCAACACCATTAAAATCAAACTCTGCAGTAACCGTTGTAACAGGAGGGAAAATTGCTTCAATTTTGCAAATGGAGATAATTACTGCAACAGATCCAGGAATAGCTGCAAGCTTAACTACATCACAACTTACAGACGAAACAGTACCTACATAAGTACGTCCCTCTGTATTAATTTGAACTGTGCGATTAATTAATTTCTTAAGCTCATCTCTAATTCCTTGCACACAAGAATTATCACATTTCTCATGCTTTTCTTTGTTACACTCTTCGAATATCTCCCAACAATCATCCTGTTTACATGTACACTTCTTTTTACAATTATTAAATCGAGAACCCAAAACCTCACCCCCTAATCCTTTCTATTAGTAAAGTATGTCCACTAGCTTAAAAGTGTACGAGGCAAACACATAGAAAGAAAAAAACAAACAATTGTACTAAACATTTTTTTCTTTATTAATTATAAAAACAATTCTTTAACAGTTAGCGGCTTGTTTAATGAGGGGACTTGGATTTAATTCTGCTGAATTTAAAGTTTAGATAACCTCTTTATCAAATGAATCTTTTTTTCTTTTAATAAGCCAGCTCCTTTAAGAGTTAGCTGTTTTTTCTATTACTTTACATATACATAGGCTTTGTTTGCAGTAATATAATATATTTTTTCTCCGCTGTTTTGAAATATACATTCAGAAAAATGTACTCCAAAATTAGATATTATTTATAATCAGAATGTTTTCTTCAACATGTGTTTATTGATAAATGTCATAACCAGTAATTCTCTCCACTATCTCTTGGAAATTAGCATAGTTTTTATGAATTCTATATGTAGTAGAAAGCACTCTATCATATAAAGATAAAATAATAGGTTTATAAACAAGCCATTTCTTCACTAAAACATAGAATGATAGTAATCCTATTGAAGGGAGGTATAAAAAAATGTCCTGGAATAATGATTGCTGGAGTTCTAAGAAACAGCATTGTTGTGATGACTGGTGGAAGTCTAAAGAAAAGCATCATTGTGATGATGATTGGAGTTCTAAGGAAAAGCATTGTAATGATGATTGGTGGAAATCTAAAGAAAAGCATCATTGTGATGATGATTGGAGTTCTAAACGAAATAAGTGTCGTTGTAAATGTTTCTTTATTTGTTGTCATTGTAAAAGAAAACATTGGTAAGATTTTAATGTCAACTTAACGGAAAGAATATGTCTTTTGGGATCGATAAATACTAGAATATAATATACAAAAAGCTGACTGAGTATAGTCGGCTTTTTGTATATTAACACATAAAGATTTAGACTGCCATCTATAGTTACAAGTTGAGTGGAGTGTCGAAATATAAGCTGACTCTTATAAATCGACTTTGTAATTATTTCACATACACTTTATTTACAGTAGTAAGTTTTCCTTTTGCTATGGTGCATTAAGTCCTGTAACACTTAATTTTGCATCAATAACAAACCCTCAGCATACTCACTTAATCGCTGCGACAACATAGGGTTTATCATTTCACGTTTACTATGAGTTACCCATATCTTATATTTTGTGTAACTAGCCCAAACGCTAAATTCCTTGTTATTCATAGCATCATAACATTTTATCTTTCTAGTTACACAATGCATTAACAATGAGCAACTAGAAATTAGCATCCGTGTCATTCTTCCCTGTCTATCTCATGAGCTCTTCTATGTAACTAAAAAATACACCTTAAATGAACTGAACCCAAAAAATTAGACAAATATATTAAGCAGCTACTAAGGATTGAACTCTGTATTGCACAGGGGACAATCCTTTTAGTTTTGTTTTAATTCTTTTGTGATTGTAGTAATGAATATAAGTTTCTAGTTCTTGCTTAAATTGTTCCATACTTTCAAACTCTTTAAGATAAAGTAATTCAGACTTTAATAAGCCAAAGAAATTTTCCATGACTGCATTATCTAAGCAATTTCCCTTACGGGACATACTTTGGATAACGTTATGTTTTTTAAGCGACTGATGATATTGTCGCATTTGATAATGCCAACCTTGATCCGAGTGTAAAATAGGAGTTTCCTTATCATTCAAACGTTGAAACGCCTTATTCAACATTTTAGAAACAAGGGAATAGGCAGGTCTATGTTCTATATTGTAAGCTATAATTTCTCCGTTATATAAGTCTAAAATGGGTGATAGATATAGTTTTTTACCATGTAAGTGGAACTCCGTCACATCTGTTACCCATTTTTCATTTGGTTTTGATGCGTGAAAATTACGTTTTAAAATATTAGGAGCGAATTTCCCGACAGTCCCTTTATATGAACGATATTTTTTTAATCGAACAAGACATTTTAATCCCAGGATATTCATTAAACGTCGAACGGTTTTATGATTTAATGCATGGCCTCGATTACGTAATTCCAATGTAATACGACGATAACCATACCTCCCAAAATTCTCACTAAAGATCTCTTTAATTAATTCTTTAACTTTCTTATATTTATCTGGACGTTTCGCTTGTTTCATCCAGTAATAGTACGTACTACGAGCGATATTAGCGACTTTCACAAGGTCAACGACCTTGTATTTATGCCTTAATTCATAAATCAATTGCGCTTTGTCTTGGTCTGTGATGTTTTCTTCTTTTGAACTAAGGCATTCAACTTTTTTAAATAGTCATTTTCCATACGCAGACGTTCATTCTCTGCTTGTAGCGCTTCTATAGAACCTTCAAGAGATACTTCGTTTTGTTTTAAATGTTGTAGCTTAGCTTTTTCTTTGGCCATGGTTAGACGCCCCTTTTTCTTTGATTTTAGGGCATCTAATCCTTCTGTTTCATATGCTACTTTCCATTTTCGGAGTGTTTCGCAAGAAGGAATATTAAAAAAAGCAGCTGTTTCTCTCAGAGATGTCCCATTTTCATTCATATAATGAATTACATCTAGTTTATACTCGAGAGAGTAAGTTGTATAGCGTTTTTCAAACGCCTTTTCCCCTGAAAATTCAAACCGTTTAATCCATTGATAAAGTTCTCTAGGATGAACCCCTATAGAATTAGCAATGGTTTTTCCGCCTTCCGTACCTTCTAGATATCGTTTTACTGCTTGTATTTTATCTTTTGAAGAAAATTTAGCCATAAAAAATGCACCTCCAATTGTTAATTATGTGTCTAACAATTGGGGTGCACTTCAAAATGGGTGGTCTTTTATGTCAGTGAATAAAAAGATTACATTATCCCTCCAAATGTAATTGTTCCTAGTAAGCCTAATAAAACAAATCCTGTCAAACAAACAAAATCAGCAAGACAAATGGAAGACTGTGATAAAGGAACAAATGACCTACTTGTATTAGATCCATAATGTTTTATTTTCTCATAATTTATTTCTAACATTACGTGTAGACATGATACACATTCTTCAGTTGTTTGAATAGATTCATCTTCTAATCGCTCCAATAACCTACTATTAAGAGCAAACGGAAGAGAATACTGCTTGTCTAATTTCATATTTTGGTACATTAATTGTAAACGAGATAACATATTATTTTTCTTTTTGTCAGACTTCAGTTTACTTTTCATATTATTAAATTCATTTAATAACATCGTCAACTCATCTCTGCTGCCATATAAATCTTTAGCTATTCTTCTTTTTAGTTTGTACGAATAAATCATAGATTTAATCTCAATCATTGTATTACACTTCCTAATTAAATTTTATTTAACCCAATATGTTAAAAACAGTACTTTCAAATCCTATTAAAAATACACTTAAGTATCTTGATTTACTATCGATTAATATTACATTAACCTTACACAGTTGTAATAATTTCTTTAACACCCCTCCCGAACAAACATACATTTCTTTCCGGTCAGTTTTAATTCGGAAGTTAATTGCGTCATTTATAAAAATAACCCTGATCTATTTTGTTAATAAAAAATAAAAAAGTGGCCACCAAACTACAGAGTAATATAACAACTCCCTTTTTAGTTTGATGTCCACGGATTCTTCCAGTAGGACTAAATTTATAATTATTATTATAGCCTTTTCTCATATTTTAGTATATTTCTCATTAGAAAAAGATTATTTTATATAGATTACTATAAGCATCCATAAAGCCAAGGCGCCAATGATAGCGAGCGCTATACGTGTAGATAGTATCCTTAATTCAAAATCAGTTTTCTTGGAGGGTTCAGGATATGCAATTATGTAAATTCCCTTTAATAATGCAAGCCATGCAATAACCGTTAGGAACCCCTGCCAGTTGAATGCCCATACATTATGTAAGATTACAGTGCCTAGCCCTAGGAAAATCGATAAAAAACCGTACATAATACCAAACCCTCTGTCTTCAACCACTAATTTTTTCAATTCACGTAATACCGATGGGCGTACGAAAAGTATTCCCGATACGATAACCGTGATCCATCCCCAAAACAATCCTAAAAAAGTGCTAGTTTCCATTTTTAGTTCACTCCCCTCAATTATTTATATTTCAGATATTCCTACCTTTAGAACAATTTCAGCACCTATATATTGGCTATATTCTGCTCTTTATTCATACAAATATGGCATATTCAATACCTATCCTTAATCATCTCATTCTTCGTCATTATCTATCCGAATCAACCGAAGTCGCTTTATACTATTCCCGCACACTTTTTCATAACTTGGAGCTATCATGCACTGGAGCCAATATAATGATTTATTTGCCTTTTCACTAACCTCTACAATTGTCCCCTCTGTAATAAAATGATCACCTTGATACAATGTATACTCGCTTATCCCATGGAATCATCATTATTCCCTTCCCTATTAAAATAGCGTTTTTATTTCAAATGATACTCCTATTAATTTAAACGGATTTTTCAGTGTTTTTACCCAAAAATTCGTGATATCGTTAATTAGTCGAGTACTTCATTACTTGATGATTATCCTTAGGAGCCTCGCAGACAATCGGTGTTTCTTTTATGTAAATAAGGATTTTGTTTAAACTTTACGATATGCAACTATATTAAAATATCTTCTAAAATTCCCATTAAACATTTATAATACTTTTAAACGGTTTAAATTCTACAATCAGTAATGGAGGCATTTTAATGGGAAACATCCCAAAAGTATCATCACACCAATCAAGTCCTAATATACCCTCACAGCAAGTGAACCCTAATACACAACAAGGCAATAGAAAAAAAACAAGACGCCGTATTATAACTACTTTGGCTATTATGGTACCTATAATTTTTGTCCTTCAATATTCTCTGAATAACCAACAAGAAATGATTAAAGAAAAACAAATCACGCTGAATACGGAACAACAAAAATTATCTTCTGTAAAGAAGGATGGCCATTCCCTTAAGAATGATGTTAAAGCTTTAACAAGTAGTGAAGAAGAAATTTTAAAATTCGCAAGGAAATTGTATGGATTTTCTAAACCGAATGAAACTATATTTCAAATAACTGAATAAAATTACACTGCATTACCCAAAAGGCGATTTGAAGATAATCGCCTTTTTATATTTAATTTCTAAAGGAATCATACTACTCTCTCTTTCTATCAAATAACTATTTTGTTTAATTTATTAAAATACAACCGCTTGTCCATTTCAGTTTGCTCTGTCAGTACATTTACTAATAGTAATACAATTTTTAGAGGTGATAAATTATGGACGAGTTTTTATCTTTTGTTGCACATAATCCCGGTTCTATTGGACCTACACTTCCACCTGTTCAACCCTTTCAATTCCCTACTGGTCCCACAGGTTCTACAGGAGCTACTGGTTCAACTGGACCAACCGGATCAACCGGACCAACTGGACCAACTGGTTCAACTGGACCAACTGGACCAACTGGACCAACCGGACCAACCGGACCAACCGGACCAACCGGACCAACTGGATTTAATCTTCCTGCTGGACCTGCATCTATTACCTTGACTTCTAACGAAACCACAGCATGTGTATCCACTCAAGGAAATAATACTTTATTTTTTTCGGGGCAAGTATTAGTAAACGGTAGTCCTACTCCAGGGGTAGTGGTCAGTTTTTCATTTAGTAACCCTTCTCTTGCTTTCATGGTTCCTCTTGCTGTCATTACCAATGCTTCAGGTAACTTTACCGCTGTATTTCTAGCCGCTAATGGGCCTGGAACAGTAACCGTTACTGCTTCACTTCTTGATTCTCCTGGAACAATGGCTAGCGTCACTATTACCATTGTGAATTGTCCGTAATGGTTTTGTTTTTAAGGACTAAGCAGTTTCTGATAAGATGAGCACTGATTTACAGTGCTCTTTTTTATCATTGGGATGTTCTTTTTAAATGAAATTTCGTAACACCCTACTAAAATAATGCTTTTATTAATCACTAATGATCTTTATATTTCTTCAGCTTGTCATCACAGGTAATTTTTATAAGTAGTTAACTTCTCAATGTAGTTTGTGTATATAATTCCATTCAAAGATACATAATACCCACGTAACTATTTAAAAACACTTCGTTTTTATATCAAAGTTCAAAAAGGAGCTACATAACATGGATAAAAAAGATTTATTAAGTCAACAACTTGATCATGTATCATCTGATGCGCTGAATACTCCTAGTAAAGCCCAAGAGCAAATGCAAGAAACATCTCAGAAGGCACATAATTCAAACAAAAAGGGCAATACTCAATCTTTACATGTTGAAGATTTACCAAATTAAGACGTATATAGAATAACGAACAAATACTAAATTTTAAGGGGAAAAATTCTTAAGAACGAGTGAACTTAATTTTTTCCCTTTTCCTATTTACATAACACTTTAATAGGAAATACGTACACATTTTTGACACATTCCCTATCACAATCTCCTGAAAATTCGTGATAATATTAATTTGTCGAATACGCCAAATTTCGACATTGCACGACAATACTTTCTCCCTTAGTGAATCCCTGTCCCCCAGGGATTTCTCCTTTTATTCATTACTTTTCGCTTCACTAAATTTTCATCCTTAACACAATTCAATCACTCCAATGAATAGACATGCCACAATCCTATTTTGATAAAAACTATAAAACAAACATACGTCGTAATAATACAAGTAGAATTTTACTACTTCAAATTTACTTCTTCTCTTTTTATAAACATGAAAAATGAGCTCCATTTACATAGAGCTCATTCCTACATTTATAATTTACTAGACTGTAGACCCTGAATATGTGGAACTACTTCTGGATTTACAAGTGATGATAAATCTCCTAATTCTTTTCCTAAGTAAGCCGCTTTGATGACGCGTCGCATTACTTTAGAATTACGTGTTTTTGGCAAATCCTCTACAACGTGGATATCCTTTGGACATAATGCTTTTCCGATATGAGAATTTACTAAACTCATTAATTCTTTCTTTAATTCTGCTGTAAATATTACACCATCTCGTAATACTACAAAGCAATGACAAACCTCACCTTTTACATCGTCAGGTACACCAATGGAAGCTGCTTCTATTACATTAATATGTTTCACAAGAATAGACTCATATTCAGCAGGCCCAATACGTTTACCAGCAATATTTAGCGTATCATCTGAACGCCCTGTAATGATATATTGTTCACCATCATAAATAACCCAGTCACCATGAACCCATTTATTTTCAAATCGTGACCAATATGTGTTCACATAACGCTCATCGTCTTCCCAGAAACTTTTCGTCATTCCAACCCAAGGTTTCTCTAAACATAATTCTCCAACTTCATCACGGATTGGTTTACCTTGATCATCAAGTACAACCGCAGCCATACCTGGTAACGATGCGTTAAAACTAATTGGTGCGATTGGCTTAATCAGAACATTACCGAAAATCCCACCAGAAATTTCAGTTCCGCCTGAATAGTTACAGATTGGCACTTTTCCTTTTCCAACTGTTTCAAACAGCCACATCCATGGATCAGGATTCCAAGGCTCTCCTGTTGATGCGAATACTTCTAAACTCTTTAAAAAATGTTTATTCACATACTCATCACCTTTTGCCATTAATGCACGGATTAACGTTGGCGAAATACCGAGATGAGTAATTTCATATTTATCAACCGTCTCCCATAAGCGATCTGCTTCTGGAAAGTCTGGAACACCTTCGTACATAACCATCGTTGCACCATTTATGAGTGAACCGAATAATAAAAATGGCCCCATCATCCAGCCCATATCAGTTACCCATAATACACGATCACCTTGTTTAATATTCATTCCAAATCCTGCATCAAAAGCTGCTTTCAAAGGAAATCCTGCATGCGTGTGTACCGTTCCTTTCGGCTTACCAGTCGTTCCTGATGTATATATGAGCATTAAAGGATCGTCACTATGCATTTCTTCGGCATGTATGAATGGTTTTTCTTTTTCTAGCGTACTCCATGAAAAGTCATAATGATGCGGTGTAAAATCATTTCCTGCATGACGAACAATTACCACCTTTTCAACAGTCGGGCAATGTTCACAAGCTTTATCTACTTCATCCTTTAAAGAAACAATTTTCCCGCGGCGTGAAAATCCATCTGCGGTAATAATCATTTTTGAACCAGCTGCTTGTACGCGTGTCATAACTGCATCCGAAGCAAATCCCGAAAATATTGGTGAAATAATTGCTCCGATTTTCATTACAGCTAGCATCGCAACAACTGTTTCCGGAATCATCGGCATATAAATTGTTACACGATCGCCCTTCTCAATACCCGCTTGTTTCAAACCATTGGCAACACGGCTTACCCAATTGTCAAGCTCTTCATATGTAAATGATTTTGAAGTTCCATTTTCCCCTTCGTACTGAAGTGCTGGCTGTTTTCTTGTCACTTCATCCGCAATCCAGCGGGATAAAGCTGATTCTACAACGTTACATGTTCCACCATTATACCACTGTGCAAATGGCGTACCATTTTCTAAATCTAACACTTCTGTATAAGGTTTCATCCATTGATAGCCAACTGCTTTTTCTGCCTCTCCCCAAAACCAAGCTGTTTCCTCAATAGATTTATTATAAAAAGTTTCATAGTCTTCATATCCCAATGATTTCATCCAACCATATAAACGTGTTTTTTCCTTATACTCTTCTGTTGGAAACCAAACTGCTTGTTTCAATGTTTTCCCCTCCTTGACTTTTTGAGCAAGAAAGCCCTAAATAGGGCTTTTAAACTGGATATACAGGATGTTTACGATCCGTGAATACTTGATATTTACTCATATACATTTCGAAACGCCCTTTTAACTCTTCACGTAAATTGTTTGGATGAACAATACCATCAATCACCATCTCTGATGCTAAATGATAAATATCAATATCTTTCTTATACTCTTCACGTTTTTCAGCAATGAAGCTTGCACGCTCTTCTTCTGGTAAAGCCGCAATTTTATTTGCATATACAGCATTGACCGCTGCTTCTGGACCCATTACAGCAATAGAAGCTGTCGGTAATGCTAAGCAGCAATCTGGTTCAAATGCCGGACCTGCCATTGCATATAAACCAGCTCCATATGCTTTTCGAACAATGATAGAAATTTTCGGTACAGTTGCTTCACTCATTGCAGAAATCATTTTTGCACCGTGACGAATAATACCAGCGCGCTCTACTTTTGTACCAATCATAAATCCTGGTACATCTGCAAGGAATAATAATGGAATATGGTATGCATCGCATAAATTAATAAACTTCGCTGCTTTATCAGCTGAATCGTGGAATAAAACGCCACCTTTCATACGCGGCTGATTTGCAATAATACCTATTGGCTTACCATCAATGCGTGCTAAACCTGTAATGAGTTCTTGAGCAAATAATTTTTTCACTTCAAAGAATGAGCCGTCATCTATAATTCTGTTAATCAGATCTTTCATATTGAAAGGAGCATTTTGATTTTCTGGAATGATTTGTTCTAACGTTTTATCGAACTGTTTCGGTTCTTGAGGTGTCATCAATGGAGTTTTTTCTAAGTAGTTGCTTGGAAAATATGAAATGTATTGTCTAGCCTGTGTAATTGCATCTTCTTCTGTCTTACATAAAACGTCTCCGCATCCTGATACTGAGCAATGCATACGAGCCCCGCCCATTTCTTCTAAAGTTACCTTCTCACCGATAACCATTTCAGCCATACGTGGAGATCCTAAATACATAGATGCATTACCTTCCACCATCATAACAACGTCACAAAAAGCTGGAATATATGCACCACCAGCAGCAGAAGGACCAAATAATAAACAAATTTGCGGAACTTTACCTGATAATTTCACTTGGTTATAAAAGATTCTTCCCGCACCGCGGCGCCCTGGGAACATTTCTACTTGATCTGTAATACGCGCTCCAGCAGAGTCAACTAAATAAAATAATGGAACACGTAACTTTTCAGCCGTTTCTTGAATACGTAAAATCTTTTCAACTGTACGAGCTCCCCATGATCCGGCTTTCACAGTTGAATCATTTGCCATTACGCACGCAGTACGCCCATGTATTTTACCAGTTGCAGTTACAACACCATCAGCCGGTAACCCTGTTTGCTCACAATTTGCAAATAATGCATCTTCTACATATTCGCCATTATCAAATAGAAGAGCTAAACGATCTCGAACAAATAGTTTTCCTTTTGCTTTGTTTTGTTCATGATATTTCGGTGCTCCACCTTGTTTAATCGTTTCAACTCGTTCTTCAAAATTATTTGATTGTTGTTTTTGTTCTAACACATTTACTCCCCCTTATACATCGGTTTGCGTTTTTCCTTAAATGCCTGTAATCCTTCTAATCTATCTTCCGTATGGATTACACCCTCGTACGCCTGTTTTTCCATTTGTAATCCGGTATGTAAATCTACTTGAACACCATTAGAAATTGCTTCTTTTGCTAATCGAACTGCAATAGGACCATTACTAGCAATTTGATTTGCAATTTCAATCGCTTTCTCTTCTAGTAAATCAGCTGGTACGACGAATTCTACTAAACCATATTCTTTCGCTTCTTGCGCCGAAATACGTCTTCCTGTATAAATTAATTCTTTCGCTCTACCAACACCAATTAATCTCGGTAAACGCTGCGTACCACCTGCTCCAGGTATAATTGCAAGGGTAGTTTCAGTCAGACCAAGGCTTGCATTTTCAGAAGCGATTCTAAAGTCACAGGCTAAACTCAATTCCGTACCACCACCAAGAGCAATTCCATTAATAGCTGCAATAACTGGTTGTGGTAATTGTTCCACCATTTCCATAGTAGTACGAATCATACCAACCGCATGGCGAACTTGCTCTTCATTCATACCAGCTCGTTCTTTTAAATCTGCGCCAGCACAAAACGCTTTTTCACCAGCCCCTGTTAAAATAACTACACGTGTATTTGACTCTTCACTTATTTCCGTTAATATTATTTGCAATTCTTCTAATAACGCTAAAGATAAAGAATTTGCTTGTCTTTCACGATATAACGAAACCTTTACAACATGCGGTGTTACATAGTCAACTGAAATATTTTGTAATTGTAGCATCTTCTCACCTACTTATCGTTTTATGTTGAAGCGCTCTATACACATGACTCGGTAATTGGATATTTAACTTACTTTGAATAAATTGACTAGCTCTCCATAACTTTTCTTCGTCTATATTTGTTTGGACACCTAACTTATGGAGCATATGCACTAAATCATCAGTTGCAACATTTCCTGATGCTCCCGGTGCATATGGACATCCCCCGAGTCCACCACAAGAACTATCAAACGTTGTAATACCGTGTTCTAAAGACTTCACTACATTTGCAAGTGCCATCCCATACGTATTATGAAAATGCATTGCAAACTGCGAAGCATCATACTTCTTTAATAGATGTTCTAATACTTGTTCTACTTGTAATGGATTCGCTACACCAATCGTGTCACCGAGAGAAACTTCATAAATGCCGTATGAAAATAGTTGATTACATATTTCATCAACTGCTGTGGCACTTATATCTCCCTCATACGGACATCCAAATACAGTAGAAACATAACCTCTAACCTTTTTCCCTTCGAATATTGCCTGTTTTGTTATATCTTCAATAACAGTTAATGCTTCTTTAATTGATTTATTAATATTACTTTTATTATGAGATTCACTCGCTGATAAAAAAACATTCACCTCATCTACATTTTGCAAAAAAGCTCGTTCCAAACCATTTTGATTTGGAACAAGCGCAGCATATGTAACATTGGGATCCCTTTTTAGCTCAGAAAAGACATCATTTGCATCCGCTAAGGCAGGAACCCATTTTGGGTGAACGAATGAGGAAACTTCAACGTACGACAATCCGGCTTCTGTAAGTAGTTGAATCCATTTTACTTTATCTTTTGTGCCAACAATCTTTTTTTCATTCTGTAAGCCATCACGTGGCCCTACTTCTTTAATGACAGCAAAATTAGGTAGTTTCAATTCGCTTCCCCCTATATCTCCCTATTCAATTTCTAGTAATACATCTCCTTCATTTACAAAATCGCCTTCTTGCACATTAATTTTCATAACTGTGCCAGCTTCTTCTGAAATGATTGGAATTTCCATTTTCATAGATTCCAAAATGACGACATCCTGCTCTTCCTCTACTGTATCTCCTACTCCTACAACTATCTTCCAAACATTTCCTGCCATCGATGCATATACTTTCGTCATCATTTTTCCCCCTTAATATTCATAAATCTTATTTTTTAACAAGCTGTTTCGTTACGAAACCCGTTGTATAAATACCACTTTTGAACACATCGTCTCCGAGCACTTGCAGTAGCATCGGTGTATTTGTTTTAATACCTTCAATTTTTAACTCTTCTAAAGCATTTTCTAATTTTGAAATTGCCTCTTCACGAGTTTCACCATGAGCAATGACTTTCGCAATCATTGGATCATAAAACGGTGTAATTGTTACATGATTCTCTAAAAAGTGATCCATACGTATATTTGATGGTAATGTTAAATCTGTAATTTTCCCAGGTGACGGGAAGAATGTTTTCGGATCTTCTGCATAAATACGTGCTTCAATGGCATGACCACTACGTTTTACATCATCCTGAGTAAATGATAGTTTCTCTCCACTTGCGATAAGAAGTTGTTGTTCTACAAGATCTAACCTCGTAATTTCTTCTGTAACGGGATGCTCTACTTGTAATCTCGTATTCATTTCTAAGAAATAGAAATTTTTCTGATCATCTACAAGAAACTCAACTGTACCTGCATTTGTATACCCAAGAGCTTTAGCAGCTTGTACAGCCACTTCTCCCATTGCTTTTCGTGTACCTTCATCTAAAAAAGGTGAAGGTGCTTCTTCGATTACTTTTTGATTTCGGCGCTGTACAGAACATTCACGTTCCCATAAGTACACTGTGTTACCATGTGTATCTGCTAAAAGCTGAATTTCAATATGATGCGCGTCTGCAATATAACGCTCTAAATACATTTCTCCATTACCGAAGAAATTTTGTGCCCTTGTTTTGTTACTTTCAAATGCTTTGGTGAGCGTTTGCTCAGTTTCCATCAACTGCATTCCAATGCCTCCGCCGCCCGCGGATGCCTTAAGCATTAATGGATAACCAATTTGTTTTGCAATTTCAATTGCCTCTTCAGCAGTTTCAATATTTGTAGTAATACCTGGAACTACTGGTACATCTGCTGCTTGCATTGCTATACGTGACTCAATTTTACTTCCCATCTTTGTAATGATTTCTTCTGAAGGACCAATAAATACGATTCCTTCTTCTTTACAGCGAATCGGAAAAGATGGATTCTCTGATAATAATCCGTACCCCGGATGGATTGCTTCAACATTTGTCTTCTTAGCTATTTCAATAATTTTTTCAAGGTTTAAATAGCTTTCTTGAACTCGTGGACCACCTACTAGATAAGCTTCATTTGCCATTTTTACATGAAGGGCATTTTCATCAGCCTCAGAATAAATAGCGACAGTACGAATTCCAAGTTTTTGACAAGTTTTCATAATGCGAACTGCGATTTCCCCGCGATTGGCAATTAATATTTTTTGAAACATAGTGATTCCTCCTTTTTATCTACATCCTAAATGTCTAGCAATTACGAGACGTTGAATTTCAGAAGTTCCTTCACCAATTTCTAACAGTTTTGCATCACGAATATGTCTTTCAACTTCATATTCACGCATATAGCCATAACCGCCATGAATTTGTACTGCATGATTCGCAATACGACTAGCTGCTTCAGATGCAAATAGTTTTGCCATAGCCGCTTCTTTACCGAAAGGTTTATCGTTATCTTTTAACCAAGCTGCTTTATGTACTAAATTACGTGCTAACTCTACTTCAGTCGCCATATCCGCTAATTTAAATTGAATCGCTTGGAAATTAGAAATTGTTTTTCCAAATTGTTGACGTTCTTTCGCATATTGCAATGCACGTTCAAATGCAGATTGTGCAATACCTACTGCTAATGCTGCAATTGAAATACGTCCTCCATCAAGTGTATATAAGAATTGTTTAAATCCTTTATTAACATCACCAAGAATATTTTCTTTCGGTACACGCACACCATCAAGTACGATTTCACAAGTATTAGAAGCGCGAACACCCATCTTATCGTAAGGACTTGAGATCGTTAATCCTTCACTTGTAGTCGGTACGATAAATGCAGAAATACGTTTTCTACCATTCTCTTCAACACCGTTGATAGCGGTTACAATAATTGTATTTGCATACTCTGCGTTTGTAATCCAGCACTTTTCACCACTGATTACATACTCATCACCATCTAATACAGCTTTCGTTTGTGTGCCTCCTGCATCTGATCCAGCGTTTGGCTCCGTTAATCCGAAAGCGCCTAACGTTTTACCTGATGCCATTGGAACTAAATATTTTTGTTTTTGTTCTTCTGTACCGAAATAATAAATTGGAGAAGCACCTAATGAAATTGTTGCAGCGTAGCTTAATCCTGTACCACCACAAGCACGACCAATTTCTTCAACTGCTAGCGCGTACGATACTGTATCGCCACCTGAACCTCCATACTCTTCTGGGAATGGGATGCCTAATAATCCTAGTTCGCCCATTTTTTGAAATGTTTCATATGGAAACTCTGCAGTTTTGTCATAATACACAGCTTTCGGTGCGATTTCCTTTTCAGCAAAGTCACGTACCATTTCTTTAATCATTTGTTTTTCGCGAGTTAGAGTAAATTCCATTCCGCTACACACCCCTTATCGAATATTGAGTTTCGACAGCGTGCGAGTTTCTACTACAAACATTACTTCTTAAAAGACAAGAATATTAGTTAGACAATTGCTACAATTCTGTCATAACTTAATTTTAAAACAGATTCTGTACTAATGCACAAAAAAATTCCTACATTGTTCTACAATAACATAGGAAGTTTCATGTCGAATTATGTAATTTATTGTTTAATAATCTCTACCTTTTCCCGAATCAGAAATTTCTACTAACGCTTCAGGATATGGCTCAAAATATGTTTGTCCTAATAAATACTTTTCATCAAACCGAATGGCCCATGATTTTAAAATTGCAAGCAAACTACTAAGTGGTATTTTCTTTTCTGCATACTTTTGTATCAGCTCTAAAAAATAATCTTTTTCTTGTTTTTTTAATTTCGTTTTAAAATATCCGAAAATATGTTCACATACATTTACATTCGATGTATAGCGGGGCGCGCGCAAAAATAATTCATATAAAGTCTTCTCATAATTATCAAATACAATTTCAATCGTTTCATTTTTTTGATTTGCAATAATACGCCCTAATTCTTTTTGTTTTACCTGATTATATGCCATAAATAAATATTTATTGTCCGACTGAAACGATACAAGGTCTTTCATATTTTTATTATGTTTAATCATTTTGTAATATGCGATTGTAAATAACCTTGTAAAGAAATGTTCTCTAATAATAAAATTCGACAATCTACCTTCTTCTTCAATTGGAAGGTGCGAAAAATTTTTTAATACTGCTCCGCCAAATAAGCCTGGTCCCTTTCCTTTTGCTGGCGCTTTTTCAAAACCAGAATAAATTTTCACATCACGCGTACCACAACTTGGCGAGCGATTCTTTAAAATAAATCCATCCACATCGGATATCGTTTGTAAAAATCCATTTGAAAATTGCTCCATTTTTTCAGTAACGTCTTCTCTTGTCGACGGTTGCACAAGTTTATTCACACCATTTTCTTCTACGATTCGTATCGTTTCACGAGGAATTCCCAATCCAATCTCGACTTCTGGACAAACAGGTATAAATGTAACAAATGGCTGCAAATTTCGTATTGTTACATCCGGAATCATTTCTCCATTATAACGACAAGCATCAAATTCTAAACATTTACTTACGACGATTGTAGGTTTTGCAAATTGTCGCATTTCATTACCTCCGTGGCGTTAGTCCGTACAAAATAAATTGAATCGTATTTTCAATTTCCAATTCATCATCCCAATTCTCTTCAGGTAATAATAAAAACCGAGTTAATAGAAATCCTAAAACAGCTGATAATGTAAGCCGTAACACGGAAGGTGGTGGCATCTCAATAATTCCCCCTTCTTCTTGAAACTTTACAATTAACTTTTTAAAATGTGAAAGCAGTTCTGTTTCTACTAATTGTTGTATTTCACTTTTTAGCTCTGGCTGAAACGGCACTTCTTGAATTAATATTTTAATCATTGGAAAGTGCTTTTTGGCAAATTCAAATCGATTATGAATGACTACCCTTAAAAGCCCTTCATACGATTCATAATCAGTTTTAAATATCTCTTTCGCAAAAGCTTGTACGAAAAATGGTGCAGCAAACTTTGTTAAAGTTGGCATTACGACCGCTAACAATAAATCTTTTTTCGTCTTATAGTAGCGGAAAATCGTTCCTTCCGCTACACCAGCACGCTTTGCAATTTCACTTGTTGAAGTTGAAGCATATCCTTTTTCTCCAAACATATCAACAGCTGCTTCTAAAATACGCATTTGACGTTCATTTCGATTATCAGTATTAGTTGCAGCAATCAATTCCTCAAGCCAATCCTTCTTCATGTACAAAGCTCCTTTTTGTCATTATTATATTTTGCGATGTTTCTTTAAAGCAAATACATTCCCTACTGCAAATAATAGTGAAAAAAGTAGTAATACAGTAAGATCCAATGCAATTTCTGTAAATCCTTGATTTCGAATCATCACTTGCCTCATTGCATCAGCGCCGTATGTGAGTGGAAATAATTTCCCTAACATTTGTAGCCACTTATTCATAGATTCAATTGGAAACAAGCCAGAAAAGAAGATTTGTGGCACAATAACTAGCGGTATAAACTGGATCATTTGAAATTCATTATTTGCGTATGCTGATAAAAACGTCCCTAATGTTAGTGCCGTTAAAGAGAGCATACATGTAATAAGTAGCGTTAGCCATATAGAACCTGCTACATATAAATCTAAAACATAGACTGAAAAACTTACAATTATAACAGATTGTATGAATGCAAAAATTCCAAAACCAATTATATATCCAACAACTATTTCCCATCGTCTAACTGGTGTGGACAATAATCGCTCTAATGTACCACTTAAACGTTCTCTTACGAAAGAAACTCCTGACAAAATGAATACAAAGAAAAATGTAAAGAATCCAATTAACACGGGACCGAGCCCATCAAACATCGTAAAGTCTTTAGAGCCATGTAAATAATTCACTTCAGGTTTCATAATCGATACATCATTCTTCTCTGTGCTCTTTTGCAATACTTGGAGTACAGCACGGTTTTTCGACGAATCACTGCCTTCTAACAAAAGATTTATTTTTCCATTCTCTAAATGAATTACTGCATCAATCTTTTGTTTTTCCAACTCAGAAATCGCTTTCTCTTTCCTATATTCATAAATTGAGGCTTCTTGATTTTTCATCACTTTTACTATAGAAGCGGGCACATCAACTACAGCAATATGTGGTTTATAATCTTTTTGTGTAAATACTAAAGACAATAGCCAAAGTAATAACATTGGTGCCCCAAACATCATGGCTAACGAACGTTTATCTCGAAAAAATTGACGAATAATACGAATGATTACACCATTAACTCTCACGATTCAACCCCCTCTTCTAACAAAAAGACATCTTCAATTCGTCCTGATGATACACGTTTTTTCAATTCCTCTGGCGTTCCAACCGCAACTAAGTTCCCTTCTCTAATCAACCCTAGACGCTCACAAAACTCTGCTTCATCCATAATGTGCGTCGTTACAATAATAGTTGTGCCTTTCTTTTTAAGTTCATAAAATTTTCCCCAGATTGTTTTTCTAAGAAGCGGATCTATCCCCACTGTTGGCTCATCTAAAATTAATATTTCAGGTTCATGAAGAAGTGCTATTGCTAATGATAGACGCTTTTTCATCCCACCTGAAAAATGCTGTACTTGCTTTTTCATATGTTGTGATAATTGTACCAGGTCAAAAACCTCTTTGATTCTTTCCTTTTTATGCTTTCCCTTTAATCCATACATCGTTGCAATAAAATCTGCATTTTCATATGCTGATAGTTCTTCGTATAATGCATCAGCTTGAGCCATATAGCCAATTCTTTTCATCTCATTTAAATTTGGCATGTTAATGTTGTATACAAATACATCACCTTTAGATGCCTGATTAATACCTGCAATCAATTTAATAAGCGTCGTTTTCCCTGATCCTGAAGGCCCAACTAAACCAAATATCTCTGCTTTTTCAATTTGTAATGAAAGATCGTGTAAAACTTCTTTTTTTCCAAAACTTTTCGATACATTCTGTAAAACAATTGAAGGTTTTTGCATGTATTATCCCTCTTTTCTATAAAATGAGTGAGTACTCACTTTTATTTTACTCTTGCGTAATTATATGTCAAACTTCATTGATTAGTATTTATTTTCAATCAACAATATTAAACAATGAAACAGAGTCGACATTAGAATATAATTTCTTAAAGTCGACTCTGTTTCATTTAAACTATGCATTTTACTTTATGTTTCTAAATTCATATACTTCCTAATTCTAGCAAGGTCTAAAGAATATTCGATAACTAATTGCTGTAACGGTAAAATAACTGTATCGGGATATAAATGTGCATATTGTAATGTTTCTGCATATTTTTCTAATCTTTTTTCTAAATATTTTATAATTTGCTCAGGATGGCTCACTAATAAACATTGACAATAATAATGTATTTGTTCCTCAATCGCCGTATACTCTTCAATTTCATATTCTTTATGCATGTGTACACCCCTTTAAGTTTTTTACATAAATTCCTTATCACACTTTTCACTCGACTAATTTTTAAGTTTTTTGATTATTTACACTATAACAAACTCTTCAGGTCAAATTTTGTTACTTTATGTAACGTAGAAAATTTTTAACAAAATTGTAATGTTAACTCCTGCAAAATACATAAAGCCCCTTTACTCATTCTGTACATAAAAAGTCGCCCAATTTAATTTAACTGGGCGACTACAATTTCTGGCCTATTCAAAATTCTTTGCGGAATGATACTATTGCCTAATCCTCTACTAACCACCATTGATGTATTTTGTTCTTCATATAAACCTGCTGTATATTTAGGTAAAACACCTTGATTTGGAGCAACTAATCCGCTGATAAATGGTAACCTAACTTGCCCACCATGAGCATGCCCTGAGAAAACTAAATCTATTCGCTCCTCTGCATACTCCTCAATAAATTCTGGCCTATGGGATAATAATACATTATATCTATTTGGTTGCGTTTCAATTTTCGCTTTTACAATTGCATCTTTTACAATACTTCCTTCATTAATATCTCTGTTATTAAATTCCGGATCATCAATACCTAACAAGTTTATTTCTTGTCCGCCTTTTTGTATTATTACATGTTCATTTCTCAAAACAGTAACATGGTTTTTCTTTAATTCTTTTTCTAAACTGTTATATTTTCCTGACCATTTTTCATGGTTTCCTGTTACAAAATATACCGGATACTCCTTTACAAGTTCTCGTATTACTTGCATACTAATTTCTTCATCGTACGATTTACTGTCTATTAAATCACCAGTAATAGCAATAATATCTGGATTTATGCTTTTTACTTTTTGAATTAAAATGTCTTGATTATCACCAAATTTTTTATTATGTAAATCTGAAATTTGTAGAATTTTATACCCTTTAAAAGCGGAGGGAATTTTACTAGAGGTTATTTTAACCTCAGTTATACTTATTAAATTGTTCTGTAAATATAAAAAGATACAAATACCTACTATTGTACCAATAAGTAATATGATTCTTTTAGTCTTCTTGTTCATTTTTCCTCCTAAAATCTTAATCAGTACTACAATTCTAATAAACATTCCGTGCCCTTTGAATTCAAAAAACTGAAACTTTCCAATTAATTTGAAGTATTTTTCATAGTGTTATACGTCTCTAATAAACACTTACTGCTGTTTCCAATCTCATTCGTATTAACTTACTATAAAGTGGAGCTTTAATATCCTAGGCGTCCTGCATGAGTGTATGATATCATGCTCATTCTCTAGTGAATTTATAGCGAATCCCTGGAAGCTCTTCATCATATTATCATTTATCTTACTTAGTTAATAACGATATAATGATAATTCCTAAAGTTTTTTATAAAAAAATTGTGTATTTTTCTCGAAGTATATACGACATTTGCTTGCAAATATATTATTACCACTACGATTTTAACTTGTTTAAAACGTACATAGAGAGAATTAAAACACTAAATTACCTTATGAAAAGTTATTATTATGTTATTTATTAGAAAATTGAAAAAATATGTGTAGATAGATATCATTGTAAATGAATATATAATTAACTTTAATTTCCTGACATAGTTTCACATAATTCTTAAACTATTTTTTGCGTGCATTATGAAATAATATATTGCACCATGTCAGTCTTTAAAAGATTATATATCATAACTTTAAGAGAGGAAGGAAAACTATGAAAATGAAAAGAAAAATCATGATGACAACAGCACTTACAGCTACATTAGCTACAGGTGCACTACCGACTACATCGGTGTTTGCTGCTGAAAAAGAGGCTCCTATCCAACAAAAAGAGGCACAAGTGAGTATTCAACCATTTGCACAAAATAATTTGGAAACAGCCGTTAATGCTGCCTTAAATGGCCCAGAAGTCAAAAAAATAAAAGTATTTGAGCATGAATTTAACGTAAAAGAAATAGAAGTAGTAAATCTAGGTGCTGGAAAAAAATATGTTAAAGGGCAAATTTCTCATCATTTAAGTTTTCGTCCAGATGATCAATTTTATTATGAGTTTACAGTGCAAGATGGAAAGGTAATAGATAAGCCTGTATTTAATATTGATAGAGGTGGTTGGACACCATTTGCTGCTCCACTTTTATCAATTCTTGCTGCCTATAATGGGATTCCAGTTAACCCAAATGATTTAAATGCACTTGGTCAGCAGCTTGGAAAAGTTATAGATGGAAGCTGGGAACATGCAGCCCAATCTATCGCAACTGTAGTTAGTTTAAGTTTTAATGAGTAGAACTTTTTAATTTTTATTAGCCTTGCAGAAGCCCATTTTTCGTAGGTAACCTTGTTATAAGAGATTCTGAAACAGCTATAAATAGATTTTTACCACTCAGTCACATTATCTTGATTTGTTAACCACCTTATCATTCATTATATGTCACAGAATAGAAGTCTTTTTTAAGGCTTCTGTTTTGTTTGTATACAATACGATAAAAGGTTGTTTTTTCGAGTCTATACTTCGATTCTTTAAGAATCCGTTTGGTTATTAAGTACAATTCATAACAACAAATTATTAAAGTCTCAAATAAGTTACTCCCCCTATTTTTAATTATTTTCAAACACAAAATTTCATTACTTCAAAATGAAAACAATAAATATAGTACAAAATCATCTTAATCTATTGTTTAAAGGTCAGGAGAGATAAAATGAACAAAATAAAAATAATAAATTTCTTTAAAATTAGCATCCTCACATGTTTTACACTAGCAAGTTTAAGTACACCATCTCCTATTTTAGCTGATAGTCATCCAGGTTATTCCTATGAATCCAATATAGGATATCAAAATCCATCGTGGATGTCGAAAGTAGAAGATTCAACAAAACTAAGTAAAATATCTATTCCAGGGACTCACGGTACAATGGCTTTACATGGAGCAAGTTTTCTTGATGAAAATTTGACAAGAAATCAAACTATGAGTCTATCTCAACAATTAAATTCTGGAATTCGATATGTAGATATGCGTGTTAAACGTGTAAAAGATTCTTTTGCAATGTACCATGGGATTGTAAATCAAAAAGCAATGTTTGAAGATGTATTAAAAGAGGCAATTCAATTTTTAAAAGATTATCCGACAGAAACAATTTTAATGCGCTTAAAAGAAGAAACTACTCCTGAAAGTGGATCACTATCATTTGAGGAGATATTTTTAAAATATAAAAACGTTAATGCTTCATATTTTTGGGATCCTAATTCCGTACAAACTTCTGATAGAAACAACCCTACTTTAGGAGATATCCGGGGTAAAATTGTAATCTTACAAAACTTTACATCCTCTCAATTGTACGGTATTGATTACGAAAGTTTGAATATACAAGATAAATTTGAAATTGGAAGTGGTCCAGACGAAATATATGGAAAATGGAATGCGGTAAAAAGCCATCTACAAAATGCAAATACTAACTTTAATAACGGAAAAATATATCTCAACCATTTTAGTGGTACAGGTGGTGCAGCAGCATTTTTAAATAATGTATATCCTTGGTTTGTTGCAAGCGGAAAAGAGAATAGAAATACTGATAGTAGTCCTAAGTTGATTCAAACGAATTTCACTAATGAGTGGAGTGATTTCCCTCGCGATAGAAATGGGCAAGTATATTATGGTGGGATGAATACACTTGGGACCGAACTCTTGCATCAAGGTGAAATAAAACATGCTGGTATTATCGCAGCTGATTTTCCTGGACCAGGTTTAATTGATAGTATCATTAAATTAAATGGTACACATTCAAATGAAAAAGAACTATTAATTTCGCAAATTTCATCCGAACCTAGTCCTTTATCCGGACAACAAAATCGATCCAGTCAAAACTTTAAAATTGATAGTCTACCTGTAGGTACTAAGGAATTAAAATGGATTATTGAGCCTTCAGAAAAAGATCATCCTTCTACTATTTCTTTCAATGTAATGATTGATGTTTCCCTAGGTACAGATTCTACTCGTTGGAAAAATATTTCACATGGATCTAGGACCGAAGCTTACACGAATACTAAATATTATATTGCAAGTCCAATTGGTGCCACTAACAAATTTACAGTGAAAATATACGCTATTACAAATTAGAAAATAAAGAATCCCAACTGAATTCCTTTTTGATGGAATACCATTGGGATTCTTTTTTGATTTCATTTCGTAAACATTAAGTGATTAAATTTATTCACATATCATTTAAACCATTAGATAATCCATACTTAAAACGACCCTTACTTTTCAAAAAGAAGTGCAAAAATGTTAACTACCTTTTCCCGCTTATCATTTATTCATAACTGGCTTCCAAAGCGATAGGGCAAAAATCCAATTTGAGTCGCCATTTCCTTGATGATCTTGAACCGCTTCATATACTTTTCCCTCATATACTACTCTATCACCTTTAGTATATGCTTTTCTTGCATCCCATTTTTCATATGTGGAATCCTCTGACTTTGTAGTTACATTCAAAACATCACTTCTACTAGATTCATTTCCAGCTAAATCAACCGCCGTCACTACATATTTGTACGATGTATTAGCCTTCAAATTTTTATCCATAAAGGATGTATTATCCGCTGTCCCAATTTTATTCATAACCCCAGCGCTTTCTCTATATACAATATAATGGTCAACACCTACATTATCTTCAGATGGACTCCACATCAAATCAACAGTTGTCGCTGTTGTACCCATACTATGTAATCCTTTCGGTTGAGTCGGAGCCTCTATATCTGGAGTTTCATTTGTTGTCTTAACTTTTAGTTTTTCACTTTCTTTTGATATGTTTCCAGCAGTGTCTAATGCCTTTATTGTATAGGTATATTCCGTATCTGCTTTTAGTTTTTTATCAATAAAAGTTGTACCTAGTACCGTATCAATTACTTCTCCATTGCGTAACACTTGATATTCTTTTACACCTATATTATCAGTAGAGGCCTTCCATGTTATTTCAACACTATTGGCAGCAACTTTAGACGCATTTAATCCAGTTGGTTGACTTGGAGCTACTGTATCAGGAGTTTCATTATTTACTAAATTTACATCAATTACATTATAAAACGCATTTGACGTATCTGCTACATCCCATACAGCTAAAATAACATGATAACCATTACGATCAGTTGGTACATTAATTGTATGTGTTAAATTATTTGATGCGGCCGAGCCGTCATGTTTCACAGTTCCAATTGGTTCTAATTCAGCACGTGTTAATGGTTTATTAGGATCCCATCCCTTTTTTGTAATGTAATAATGCCATTTGCTTGTAGAATGTGCCGCTGTATATTTCCATGTAAATGTATTTGCTCCACCCTTAATTGTGTTTTTGAACCAGCGACTTGATGTTTGTTGGTCAAGAGTTCCTCCAAACAATCCTCCTGCCGAAGCAATTTTTCCATCAATCGGTCCACCATCTGGGAATCCTTTAGGTGCTTCTAGACTTTGAGGTTCGTACATTACATTTCCACAATTTAAGTTTAATGCCCCATAATTCTGACTACATAAAGCAGCACGACTACTTGGCTTTTCAACAAACCCATGTGCATACGCACTTTGAGGAACCATTGTAATTGCCGTCACCCCTGCAGCCAGAACAAAAGCACCAATTCCTTTTTTACTTTTTCTTAATCTTTCTAATTTAGATATTAATTTCAAATTCATTATTGTCCCCCCAATATATTGTTTATGCTAATATAATAGCAATATAGGGATAAACGAACAAATCGCTAATTAATATATTAATATCTCTCATAAATTGGTACATTTATTAATATTTTTAATCTCTTATAAAAATAAAGTAAATACAATAACTCTATTTTGTAACATTATGTATTAAAAGAAGAATAAAAACTTCGTTTAATTTCACAAAAAATTCAAATATTATTTTAGAGAATTATCTCATGTAGGAAAAATTTAACTTTTTATGTTACCAAAAAGTAAAAAAAGTCTGGAAGACACCGATTATATCAGTTTCTTCCAGACTTCACACTTCTGTTATACAACATACAAATACGACATTACCAATGTTAAGTTGACACATAGTTGCTGAACCTTAAAAAACACCATAAATAATATGGTTTGATTTATATGGTTAATGCACATAGATCGTTTAATCTTAGACATATCCCCTTACTAATTCAAACTAAACCTTAACTATCCATAAAATAACTTAAAATATTCATCTTAACATAATTTCTTGTAATACATTTATAGACATTTCCTATCAAATACCACTAATTTATTATATTATTTTTATCTAATAAGGTACAGAAACAAAGGGTAAACTTCAGTGTGCTTGAAATATAAAAAAATAAACGTTTTTAGGGTGAAACGTTTAAAGGGTACTTTAGTACTGAGTTTTTATTAAATGTTCCTGTACCTAATATTTAAATTAACGTATGTCAAAATATTTTACAATACAAGTGTTAAACGTTACATCTTTCTATATAAAATGATACATTTCATCAACACGTCTCTCCTAATCCATATGCTAAATATAGAAAATTCAGCTCGTTAGGATTTAATTTTAGAATTCTCATAATAGCAAATAATAGATCAGGCACATAATTGTCACAAATTAACAGTTTATCTACTTATTGATTACCTTTGAAAAACTTTATTACCACTTCAATCTTTACTCCTAAACTAAAGTGCATCTAAACCAACAATTACTTAAAACTCTTTTAAATAATCTTTCAAAAGAGTCGATAGTTTTATATTTTTTATTTTTTTATTGTACATTTGTACATTTGATGTTAGGATTATGCCTATTAAAATTGAATCCTAATGATTCTTCTTTATAATTTCCATATTTTAATTGTTAAATAAAATTATAGATTCTGAAATATATTCAAAATCAGAACGGAAATGTCATTATTTTATAATAATGTCGTGAAATACCTTTAGAATGGACAGATGTATGCAACAACGTGTTAAGGGGTTACAGGGGGAACAAAAATGAGAGACTTTTTTGATGATAAGTATAAGAATATTGAATTAAAAAGGAGGTTAATACATTTAATAAGTGAAATTAGCGAATTGAAAGGAAAATTAGCTGCTTATCAGGAACAAAACCCTGACATATTTAATAGTTTAGAAAAAACTATACCACTACATTACATAAAAAATTTCACTACTATTTATGAGGATATAAAAGTTCCTAATAAAAGATTAAAAGAACTTATTTTAGATGATATAGTACCTCAAAATATTTCGGAAGATGCTATTTTTTGTTATTATCAAACACTTTCTTTTGTACATAAAAATTCCTGTACTTTATTAATCAATCCAGCAACTATACAGGAATTGCATTTTCAACTTATACATTACATTACCTCGGACAGTGCCAAATGGCGTGAAAAACCTTTTATTATTCCAGGAATTCCAGAACATGGAATGCACTTGAATAGTTACCGCATTCTTCCGCATGAACTTATTCCACAGTTTATGGAGCAATTATGTGATCAATACAACTCATTAAATACTAGTAAGGGGCTCCATTCGCTTTTATTGATAGCTCGTTTTATATTAAATTTTTATTGCATAGTCCCTTTCAATCAAGGTAATGGTAGGCTGGCATTTATGTTAATGCAATTGCTGTTAATTAAGAGTGGACATACATTTGTAAAATATGTATGTTTGGATAAATATATTAAGAAAAACGAATCTGAATATTACAATTCGATTTATAAATCTTCTGTGAATTGGTATTGCGAGGAACATAATAGTAGCTTTTGGTTAAAAACGTTTTTAACTATTATTTTAGAGGCTTACAAAGATCTTCATAACACAGTTCTAGATTCTATATGTAAACATACTAAAGTTGAGAGAATTCAGGGTTATATACTTAAACAAAAACAACCCTTTACTAAGGAGAGTATTCGTAACACATATCCAGACATTGCAGAGAGTACAATCAGTAAAGCTTTAAATTCATTGCAATTATTTGGCCATATTAAGCTGGTTACAAAAGGGAGAAACGCAAAATGGATTAAAGTTTAAAACACTTGGGGTCCAAAAATAAAAATTATAACTTTATCACAGAATTTCATTTTAATTTTAGGCTATTATTACTACTTTAGTTATTTCTAATTCTAACAATACATTTTATAGGAAAAGGTACGTTTCCCTATGCCTTTTCCTATAAAAATATTATATAAGTAAAGAATAATTGTCGAAAAAAGTCGTATTTTACTATTTTTTCTTTATTTTCTGGTTGTAAACGTTTCAATTTCATGTTAACATCTTAATCAAACAATAGATGGTAATAAAAATGATAGTATTTCTTTCCCTTAGAAACATATAAACGTACGGTACTTTCAAGAAAATAAGGCCAAAGAAATATTTGATACTTACCAAAATAACCAATAAGAATTTTGTTGCGCTAATTTTTCTGATAATTAAGAAAACACATTTTGTCCCTAAACAAAATTTATTAGCACGCAAAATTCAAATACACTAGAACACCCAAATAAATGAAATGTCCTTTTTTATTGAGCATTGAGGTATGAAAAAAGAATTCTTCCTACAAAATTCAGCTGAGTAGCATAAAAACATCTAAATTACTTCCTTTAACGCCATCTATTGTTGACAATATATTTACCAACTATAAAAAAGAACCTATCGAAGGTTCTTTTTTATTATAATGATTCAAATTTCAATTCTATCTTGATACTTAGATTTCCACACAGATTACATCTACTTTTTGGCTCTCAATTATTGCATTTATAATATTGCACATCAAATTTAGTTATTCTTGTTCCCAATCAGTTTAAATTAGTGAATAAAATTCAATCATATAAAAATAATAAATACAACTAATCGTTATATATTAAAGAGGTGTCAATTTTGTCCTTAAATGAAGAGACCTTAGAAACGAAGACAGATAAAACCATTGAAAAGATCCAAACGAGTAACTTACAAAGACTTAAAGATACACTAAATAACATCTTTGATATTAGTGCAGATTTGATTGAACATCCTTTGCAATTAAAAACAAAAACGAATATTTTATTATATTATTTTGAAGGCCTTACAGATGGTGTCGCATTAAAAAGCAATGTTGTTACACCATTATTACAAGAAGTAAAGGAAGACAGTCAAATATTTAATTCTAATATTATTGCTACTCATACCAAAATAGTATATACATGGAATGAAATTAAAGAAGGATTACTTGAGGGTCAATGTGTACTGTTTATGGAGGGAGAAAAGCGGTCACTTCTAATAAATACAAAAGGCTGGGCAGAGAGATCCATTCAAGAACCGATTTCAGAAGTTACTATTAAAGGCTCACATGATGGTTTTATTGAGAATGCCACAAAAAATATAGGCCTAATTCGTCGATATATTCCTTCTACAGAGTTAAAAATCAAAAAGCTGACGATTGGAGAACGAGCCACTTCTTTAGTCTATTTAATTTACTTAGGTGATGTAGCAAGCGTAGACGTAGTCCAAGAAATAGAAACTAGAATCTGTAATATTAAAACGGATGCGGTATTGAGCATTGGAGAACTATCTAATTATACAAAAGATCAAAATTGGACTCCTTTTCCACAGGCCTATTTAAGCGAACGCCCAGACGCGATTTCAAATCATATCCTTGATGGAAAAGTAGCAGTCTTAATGGATAGATCCCCTGGTGCAATGATTGTTCCAATGAATTTAATTGCATTTTTTCAAACCCCCGATGATTATAATATTCATTGGCTCATTGCATCGTTTTTTCGTTTATTACGATTTGCTGGTTTTATTATAGCGATTTTTTTACCCGCAATTTATATTGCTATCGTCTCTTTTCACTTTGAAATCATTCCTTTAGATTTATACACTTCTATTGCAACGTCAAGAGTCAAAGTCCCTTTTTCTCCCCTGCTGGAAGCATTTATAATGGAAATTACACTTGAAATGCTACGTGAAGCTGGTATTCGCTTACCACAACCAATTGGACAAACTATTGGGATCGTTGGAGGAATTGTAATTGGGCAGGCGGCTGTTCAAGCTGGTCTTGTGAGTAACGTTATGGTTATTATCGTATCTATTACAGCCATTGCATCATTTATTGTTTCTAATTACGATTTATCAAGTTCTATACGCCTTATTCGTTTTCCAATGATGTTATTGGCATACTTTTATGGCATTGTAGGTATTGTTAGTGGATTAATGCTCTTATTTGCTCATTTTGTTTCACTAACTTCCTATGGTTCACCATACGGATTGCCAATAGCACCATTTCGTCTCCAAGAGTTAAAAGATTCCTTTGTAAGATTTCCTATTTCTATGATCACCACCCGCTCGAGTACTGGACAGCCGAAACAAAAAAAGAAAAAAGAAGGTGGTTCGCATGGGGAATCTTAAATTCCAAAACATAACTTTATTTGAATTTATTGTTTTCATTCATTCACTGCAACTAGCCTCAGGTATGTTAATTATGCCGAGCCCACTTGCTACTACCGCTGGCACAGATGGCTGGATTTCTATCATTCTGGGTTGGATAACTACTTCTATAATTGGCGTATTTATTATATTAATGTTACAAAAAAATCCTAACAAAAATTTCTCACAGATTTTAAAAACATACTTTGGTAAATGGCTAGGGACAATTTTTTTTCTTTTATATGCTTTTTATCTATTTTTTGCTGGCTTTAATACTTTATTAAAGGCAACTGATATTGTAAAAGTGTGGATATTCCCTTCCACTCCTGCTTATCAAATCACCATATTATTACTATTGCCTTTTATTATTTTAGCCCTAAGTGGGTTAAGGGCCCTTACTAGTTATTCTATGCTTGTTTTCTTCTTCACTACTTGGATGCCACTATTTCTTCTTTTTTCATTAAAGAGTATGTATGCTCCTTTACATCTACTACCTATTTTTAAAGATGGCTTATACCCTATTGTAAAGGCAACAAAAGAAACCATTACCCCTTATGCCGGCTTAGAAATTGCATATTATATATATCCGTTCTTACAAAAAAAACAACAAGCTATAAAGGGACTACTAATAGCGAATACTGGAACCATGTTTTTCTATCTCTATGTGACTATTCTTTCTTATATATACTTTAGTCCTGAGGGGATAAAAGACGTAATTTGGCCAGTATTTCATCTGTTAAAAGGAGTTCGTTTTTCTTTCATAGAACGATTAGAAATTATATATATCGCTTACTATTTAATTGTATTTTCCACTACAATATATCCATATTTATTTTTCAGTTTTGAGTCTGTGACCATTTCACTTCAAAAAAACGCTCGCAATTGGGCGTTGGTTGGTTTTATGGTATTAATAGTCGGCTTATTTATTTTTCTAAATCCAAATGTGGATCAATATTTATTTATATATTCTCTTATGGATATCTTAAATATCATTTTCTTTATTCTATTACCAATCTTATTTTTCGCTTACAGCATTCTTTTTGCTTGGGTTACTAGGAGGAAACAACTTTGATTCGAAAATGGATATGGATTGTAATTTGTTGTGTATATTTGATTGGTTGTAGTCAGAGAATTCCTCTTGAGAAGGTTTCATTAATCCTATTAATTGGCTTGGATAGAACCCCTAATGGAGACATAAAAGTTGGCACAAGCATCCCACTCTTTCATCATAAACAGCAACAAAGTACTATAGAGCATTGGACACAGGCATCCACTGTATATAATGGATTCAGTAAGATAGATACGAAGTTAACGGGCTATATGACAGCCTCAAAAGCTGAAATTATTTTAATTGGGAAAAAATTAGCACAAGAATCAAATTGGTTACAGGAACTTGATTCTTCTTACCGTGATCCTTACGCTACCATTAATGCTAAAGTAGTACTTGTAGATGGACCTACAGAAGAAATTTTTAAAGTTCATAAGCCTAGTAAACCATCACTGCCATCTTATATAAATGGTGTAATTGAATCTTCAATTCAAAATAATCAATCCGTCTCTTCTACAATTCAACAATTAATGAGAGAACGAAATGAAGAAGGAATGACACAAACTGTTCCGATTATCAAGAAAACAAAGAATGAAATCGACACAGTAGGCATTGCATTTTTAAATCGACAAGGAAAATATTTAACTCATATCCCTAAAAAAGACGTTAAATTTTTCAATCTTATAAATAAGTCGAAAAATAGCGGCCGAATGATACTACACCTTGTGCTTCCTCCTAAAAAATCCAACAAAAAACCAAACACTTCTATCTTGGTACAAAATGCGACACGGAAGGTGGATGTTAATTTTCAAAACGGAAAGTTTGTATTTAATCTCCATATAAATGCTAATGTAGCTTTAATAGAAAAAACCAATGTGAATTTAATTAAGGAGCATTATGATAATAAAAAAAATATAAATAATTTAGAAAGTGCTATTCAAAAAGAAATTAATAAGAATTTACAAAATATGTTGAATGAAATACAGCAGAATAAAATTGATCCAATCGGATTATCCCTATATGCTAGAGCTTTTCAATATAAAGAGTGGAAAAAACGAAAAGGAGATTGGTTGCAAGCGTTAGCAGAGGCTAAAATAAATGTAAAGACACACGTCAAAATAAAAGATACTGGGACCATTAGAAATTAGACTAGCCTATTCAAGTACAAGTTTCTAATTTAAGGAACTGAAGAACTTTTAACTCTAGTGCAGTATATATGCCAGATTCCATTCCAATTGTAACTCCATGACATAATATCAAAGCCGAAATTCCTAAATTAAGGAATTTCAGCTTTTCGAGTTCGTACGAACATCTTAGTTTTTGTTTTATGTACCTTGATATAATAGATACACATCAACATATTTGTGCATAATGTTTTCGTTTAATGTGGCTTTAATAAATCATTGTTAGTTTAAATATCCTATTCTGTTATCAATGAAATTTTATTACTTATCCCCTTAGATTATTTCAAATTTCTTGCTTTTCTATATCAATAACTAATTATTATCAGATATCATATCCATAAAAAGTTACAAAAAATAATAATCAATTATTAAAAAACAAAAAGTACTGCCCTTATGCCTTACTGTTGTCCCCCTTATTACGTATCAGATTTCTATCTAAATGTGGGTTTCATCTTTTTCAATAATCAACTATGTATAAAATATTTAACTTTGTTAATACCCTTAATGGATATCTTGCTTTTTAAAGTTTCCTCCTTTTACTTCCGCAACATCATATACAGTGACAAAGGCATTTTCATCAATTTCATGAATAAGTTCTTTCATTTACCTTATTATTCTGTTTCTTTTTTCTCAAATTTATAGCTCCTAGACATTGCTCTATTCTCCAACATAATTTTTAGCTATTTTTCCTCTTATAAATTCAGTTTACCCTATGTATCTATCCAAACTTAACTAGTTTTATATTTATTTAAACCAACTATCCGTTTAATTCCCTTTTCGTTTATAATAAACAGCTTCAAACTTTAGCGTTTTCTTTGTACTACTTCGTTTTTTTGGAAATAATCCTCCAATTAATAACAACATCATCCATGCCAGTATAAGCATTATATTTATTCTATTGCTTACACTTAAACTTAAAGTGCTCCAAAAGCCAAATAGCCGTTCATAATGAACGACTATTTGGCTTCTTACTAATAATTTAAATGTTCTTCATGTTAATCTATTTTGTTTAATCCCGTTGAAGTAACTTGATAGGTTCTTTTTTTGCCTATATATTCTTGTTTATTATTCTCAAGGTTAATAAGTGTAGCGCGTGTCTTTTCCTTTACTGCTTCCCCTTCTATATGGGTAAACTCAATGTAATCTCCCACTTTTACGGGCACGGTTTGGCTTTCGGCAGTTTGTTGTCTATTTCCCACTATTTCCTTATTGTACACAATACTACCGGATGAATTTTGTACTTTAATACTTGCATACGTATTATTAAAGTAAGAATGTGGTACGCCTGCTTCTAACTTCACCTGCATTTTCTCAGTTGCCCTATTATAATCTACTTTTGCGATTTCTCTATCACTATATCCTTTTAAAGACCAACCAAATTGATTTCCGTCTAAAACCGTTGTTTCTGGCATTTTTTCTACTTTCTTCATGCCTTCTTTTGTAACTTCGTACATAACTTTTTTTCCAAAGCTTTCTTGTTTACTGTTGTCTACATTTGTGAAAGTAGCTCTATGCACACCTTCTAAATGTGTTAACTCAATATAATCTCCTACTTTGACTGGAACTTTTTGCGATTCAGCATTTTGTTGTTTGTTTCCATAAATGTCTTTCTTGTATACTACTTTTCCTGTTGCATTTTGTACTTTAATACTCGCATATGTTTCATTAAAATAATGATGCGGTATGCCTGCTTTTAAGTCAACTTGCATTTCTTCTGTCGACTTATTAAAATTGATTTTAGCAAACTCCAAATCACTAATTCCTTTTAGTGACCATGCAAATTGATTTCCATCTAAAATTGTTACTTCTGGCATTTTTTCTACTTTTTTCAAGCCCTCTTTTGTAACTTCATACATTGCTTTTTTTCCAAAGCTCTCTTGTTTACTATTATCTACATTTATGAGAGTAGCTCTATGCACACCTTCTAGATGTGTTAACTCAATATAATCTCCTATTTTGACTGGGACTTTTTGCGATTCAGCACTTTGTTGTTTGTTTCCATAAATGTCTTTCTTGTATACTACTTTCCCTGATGCATTTTGTACTTTAATACTCGCATATGTTTCATTAAAATAATGATGTGGTACGCCTGTTTTTAAGTCAACTTGCATTTCTTCTGTCGACTTATTGAAATTGATTTTAGCAAACTCGAAATCACTAATTCCTTTTAGTGACCATGCAAACTGTTTTCCTTCTAAAATATTAATTCCATTAGGCATATCTGGTTTAATTGGATTAGAATCCGTACCCTTCCAAATTTCTGCTGTTAAAACTGGATATCCTAATGCAGTCACTTTTTGAATGGTATCGTTATTTGGACGTAATCCCCACTTCTCAAAGAAAGGAATCAAATTTTGTTTAGCTACTTTTGATGCTGAAATCATAAATAATTGTTTTTTAGTTTCATCAGTTTGTGGAAGTTCATTTGAAGGCATGTCTCTATACAATTGATGCAATTTAGGATAGAAATCCTCTCCATATGCTAACTGTAGTTGCCAAAGCATAACAAGCTTAACAAAAGCATCACTAATTTCATCATAATTTTTATTAGATTGTTCTAAGTATTGAAATGCCTTAGTATAAGCACCCTCTTGTTGTAATCTAAAAGGTTGATTAGATGTAAATGCTTTTTCTACAGAAAGGCTGTAAATATTATTTTGTACTTCTGTCATATTATAAAACTTCCAAGGTGATTGCTGTCTCAAATGCCCTGCCTCATGCCATGGACCCCAACCATCTTTTATAAATTTATTAATATCTAACACGTATTGGATTGCGTCTCCTACATATGCGGTTCGATAAGAAGTTGCATACATATAATAATCAGGAGAATGATTTTCTTCTACGTAATGAATATAATGTTTATCTACTTGTTCTTCAGATAATCCAGCCACTTTGTCTTGAATTCGAGTAGCTTCATCCATCTTTTTTAAGAGTTGTACAGGATCTGTATTAGAACCTAACAAATATTTCTTAACACGTGCCGGGCTGGCCGTAATTAATACACGTTCTCCTTTTAACTCCACTGCATGTGCATTTGGATATTGGTCCAGCATGTTTATTAAATCTTGTTTCGTATGCTTGCCTAGTTCAAAGAAAGGAGTAGTCGTTCCACCTGTTGTGACTGTTGTTCGAATAGTGCCACCTTGTTGTTTATTATAAAAATAAATCATCCCCCCATTTGGAGATTGGATTGTGTTTATACCAGGTTTTAATGTAAATGATTTTATTTTAGAATCTTCTCTCCAAGAAGCATCATACGAATACGTTCCAATGTATGCTTGAATATTTTGATTTCCTTCTACATTTATCGTTATTTGTTCATTTGGCTTTGCATATAAACCAGTTGGTTCATATGGGCTAAATGCCATACTTTTTCTTTCCTGTTGTTTTAGTGCCTCAACATCCCCTTTTCCTGGGACTGTATATGTTCTATTTTCTAATTTAACTGATTTTTCTTCTTGCAGTGATGTTGATATTTTTTTTTGCTGCTGCCTTTCCTCTGCAAAGACATCCGATGAAGAAATCATTCCAGTCGCAAGCATAGTTACTGTAGCAGTAGCTGCAAGTATTTTTCTAGTTTTATATTTTGAATTATTCCCCATATTATCTCCCTCATTTTTCCTTAGTGCATGTAAGGATTATTATTTTATTTATTATTTTTTTACACCAAAAATTATTTACGCTATTTATGTTGTATCTAATACTCTATTTTTTCTCATACTAATCTCCTTTTCTTTATTTCTAATTGTTTATAAATGTTATTTGATGACACATAAAATAACAACTTTGCGATAAACTCATCAATAACAACCTATTATGTTTTGATTCAGTATTGTTAACTTCCATCTAATTGTATAAAAGTATTCAATTAGTAAAATAAGAATATAAAGCTTACTAATCATAGATTATTATTTATGGAAAAATTCATAAAAATCATTTACCTTAAAAGTTTAAACTTGTATAACTACTTTTTACATATAGGATAGAGTTATACATATATTTATTTACTCTTAATGTAAGAGCCTTCACTACACTAAGAAATATTTCAATAAAAATAGAAGACAGAGGCCCAATTACACCTCTGTCTTTTCAATTTATAAAGAACAAAAAATCATTTTATGACTGTATAAATGCCATTGAAACAAAAACCGTATTCCCCTATTTTTTTGAAGAAACAGGATCCATTTTTAATGTTTTTATACCTTCTTTTAATGTAAACGCATCTGCTTTTAATGTTTTCCAACTGTCTTTCGCTGCATTCAGATTTGGTTTTAAGAATTTAAATTTATTTTGATCTGCTTTTTGGGACGCTTTGTCAATATGACTAAGCACTCCTGAATATTGAGAATCTAAATCATGCCATTGTGCAGACATATAGGTAAGAGCATTAATAGCGGATCCAATTGCATCGTGCATTTCATTAATATTATTATACGCAACACCAACTACGCGGTTTAACGTTACTTTATAGTCTATAGTCTGACGTAATTGTGCTAACAACGGCTCTAACGTACCTAAATTATCTCTTGCTACCCCTATCATAATACCGCCAGCAATCCATGTAGGGATTGAAGGAACTGATACAGTTATTATTCCATCTGATTCTACTTGTTTAAAATGTCTTACTTGCTCTAAAACATCATTTAGGCGTTTTTCATCTTCATCTATTCCAGATGCTTGGTTTTTTAAAATCGATTGCAAGATATATTTATGACCTCCAAATGCTCGAACATCTTCTCCAATACTATCTCTTAACTTAGCTAGTTCTTGTATTAAATTCTGTGTATATGCTTGATTTTGTTTAATCTCACCTTGTAAATCTGTAATGCCTTCTTTTAATGTATCTGCATCTCCTTCATTAATCGCTTCTACTAATGTATCGTAATAATTGTCGAATTTAGTATCATACTCTACAATCCCCGTCAGTGTATCTAAAAGTTGTTTTTTTATGTGTGAATCCCATTTTGAAGCATGCTCTCTAGCATTCTTTTGATCTTGTAGAATTTGTCTAGGTAGATTTGTATATCCTTTAATATCAATTCCTTCAAAGTTAACATCTGGATTATTAATTAACAAATAAGAGTAATCATTCATGGATTTTGCAAATATCCCAGCATCTTGCAAAGCCTTTTTCATCTTTTCGCTGTTTACAGAAAGAGATATATCTTCAGCACTCGTTTGTTCTATTTTACTTTCACTTGCAAAAGCTGCTACTGGAGAAACTACAGTGGTTGTTGTCAGAGTTAAAAACGTCGATACAGCAAGTAGTTTATATGGAAAATTATTATTCACTTTAATTCCTCCTATACATATATATTTTTAGTTTGTTTTTTCTTGTTTAAATGCAATGTCTTTTGAAATGAATTCTGCATCCTTATGAATATCATTCCAACTTTGTTTTGCAGCCTTTAAATCATCAGGTATTAACGAAAGTTTATGTTCTTGCATTTGATCGATATTATCATATAAATCTTTATAATTTGCTCCCATTGTATTCCATTGTTGCTGAATACTTGTTAGAGACATAATTGCTTGATCAACTGTTTGATACAAATATGTTAAAGTGTCTTTTGTATTAGTAAGTGAAATAACTGCTTGGTTAGCTAGATCCGCTTTCATACTTAATTCTCCAATTTTATTCGAAATTTCATTATAGGAGTTCATATGATTCGATGCCTCAACACCAGCTGCTGTTCCTAAACCAATACCAGCTGCCCCTAGAGCTGCTAGACCACCAACAACAGCTGGTGTCGCTGTGCCACCAGTCACAACAATTACTACCGCTCCTGCAATCGTTCCAATAACTAAAATAGCTGCTCCTAATCCACCACCAATTGACCAGGCTAATACATTATCAAAATGTGCTTTCTGCGTAGAACGTAAATTCTCAATTTCGGCCTGAAGTTGTGGGACTAACGCTTGTTTTCCCGCTAATATAGCCGTTAATCCCCCCTGTCCATCTGGACCTCCAACATTATTTTTAAAATCTACAGTATTTGTATACAACTTTGTTTTAAAAGCTTCTAACATCTTAATAACTTCCGTAACTTCATTTGAATTTGTATGAATTGTACCGATTAAATCCCCTATTCCTTCTTTGAGGCCTGCCTTATCTTTCTTTTTTACAGTATCTACTAGTGTGTCGTAATAATTTTGAAATTGTTCATCATAATTTACAATATTACGTGCTGTCTTTTGAATGTTTGGCTTCGCTGTATCTAACCAGTAATTTGCATTGATTCGTGACAGTTCCTGATTCAGGTGAATGTTTTTGATTAATTCTCCCCCTCCTGAACCTAATTCAATGTTGGATAAATTTACATTCGGTTGCTTAATCATTGTTTTTGCGTACAAATCCATTACAAGAATATGAGAGCCTGTTTCAGCCAACACTTTCTTTAACCCTTCAGGTCCTAACGCATAATTTTCTATTTTCTGTTCTTGTGCTGTCTGTTCTTGTGCAAGTGCATGAATAGTACTACCATTCGTAGCAGTTATAACCGTTGCTAACGTGGCCAAAGTTATGACCTTAAATGGAAATTTCATTATTTGATTCTCCTCCTTATTTTCAGTTGCATTATAATTTTTTATTAAATTTAATTTCTTAATATTAAAATTTATAAACTTGTTCTTCGAGTTGATTTGTTACATTTTTTAGTCGTCTTAATGTATCTTTTTGAGACTGAGTGTTATTAGTATCAACTTCAGTCGATAATTTTGTAATACTATTACTTATTAAATTCAAATCCTCTTTATAACGTTTCATTAGCTCAATTTCCCCATCTACTTGATTAGCAAATGTATGCAAATCATTTTGCATGAAAAGAATCATTGATTTTTGTAAATCTGCTACTGTTAATTTAGTTGTTAATTCATATAATTTCTGATTTTGTTTCTCTAAATCATTTAAATATGCTCTTTGCTCTGCTGTTAGTTTATTAATTTCGGCAAAGGTACTATATGTTTTTTTAATTTTTTCGGGATCAATCACTTTCATAAGATCATACTCTTTCGTTTTTGTAACTGCAGCTGCAGCAATTTCACCTTTTTTACTTTTCTCTATCGCTTCACGTGCTTCTTTTTTTGCAGCTTCAATTTCTATAGCTGATTTTCCCTTTTCTGTTGCTTCCTGCTCTGCTTTCTTCTCTGCTTCTACAATAGCATTGTTTATTTCTTTTCCTTTGTTATACGCCACTACTGCGGTTTGAGCAGCCGGTTCAATGATATCTTTTGATAGACTATAAATTTCTTGGAATACCTTTAGCCCTTGTTCATTTAAAGCTCCTGGTAATAATGCTATTTGCTGTAAATCATTTTGAATTGATTTTTTGGTATTTAGCATTTCATTTTTTAATTTGTCTATTTTTCCTGTTCCCTCTGAACTAAGTACACTTTGTGCTTTTACCACATCTGTATCAAGATTTTTCAGTTTCTTATCTACCTGTAGTTTAAGATCTGTTAACTCATTAATCTGACGTTGCACGTTTTCTTGGTTTGTTATAGTCATATCTTGAAGAACTTCCAGTCTATCTAAAAACCCTTCTTTATCTTCCTTATTATCTACAAATCCTTTTAATGTTGGATAATAGCTATTAAATTTGGTTGCAAATCCTTTACTTTTTGAATTTAGTAGAATTAATTTTGGATATAGTTCTGATGACCACTCTTTCATATCTTGTTTAATTAGAAATTGAGTTGTATTTAAAGATGGAACTTCTTCAAGTTGCACATTCGGATTTGCTAAGGCTCCATCTATAACGGTTTGTGTTAATTTGGAGTGTGCACCTATTTTTCGTAATGCTGAGGAAATATCTATATTTTCTTGTTTCGTTTCTGCCTGAACGGTTGGCGTTGCGAGAGTATTGATAGGAATAGTCGCTCCAGTAACGATTGATGTTATTAAAAATCCTGTCATAATTTTATTCTTCATTCCGTACACCTCTTCACTATTGTTTTTTACAGTTTTAATCGTAAATGTTGTACAACATAACGTTAGGATTTCTTCACACATACTTGAGGATTGAGATTTTTTCAAAAAAGTAATTACATCTCGTTTTTTATTTATTTTTGAAAGAATATAAGGACCTTACTTCCCCCTCATTTTAAACACTATGTTTTTCATAAGTAAACCAGAAAATCGCTTTTATTAAATTTGATTTTTCAGATATTTATTGTTCAAATTATAAAATATTATATTTAAAAAAGTTAAATCCAAATTTCATTTCATAAAGTGAAATAATTATACTATGATAATTAAACATAAAAATCCTTTTATTCCCTAAAACCTATATGAATCCCTCATCCGAAAATGATTTTAATATAATTTAATAGTGATTGACGCATATGTGTCTTTTAGATGGATATGTAAAATTACATATCCATCTAGGAGTAACTAGCATACATACGCCAAAAATATTATTATCGTATAAATAATATTTTTGTTACTACGAACATCACAGGAGAAAACTCCCCTCATGCACTTTAGGGGATAAATTATCCATGAAATAATAATTTTTGCTTATATACTTACTATTCATTCTAGGAATACAAAAAAGCGATTCTTTTCACATGAAAAAGAATCGCTTTCTAGGTTCATATTTTCAATTACGTTACATAAAGAATTGAGGAATTATCATTTAAGAGACTTAACTATCACTTCAGTTGCCTCTGCAATTAGTTGATTATCATAGGTAGCCTCTTTCTCATCTTTACTAGATAAAATTGCGATGATAATAGGTGCTCTATTTGGTGGCCATACGATAGCAATATCATTTCGTGTCCCGTAACTTCCAGCTCCTGATTTATCCCCAACTATCCAATCAGTTGGCATGCCTGCACGAATAAGTTTGTCTCCTGTAGCATTTCCTTTCATCCACTCTGTAAGAAGTTTACGTTTATGATCTGGAAGCGCATTTCCGACTGTAAAAGCTTTAAGATTCGTAGCAATTGCTTTCGCTGTACTAGTGTCACGAATGTCTCCTGGAATAGCTTCGTTTAATTCTGTTTCAAAGCGATCAGACATAGTAACCCGATCCCCGATCTGTCTAAGCGCTTTTTCATATCCTTTAGGTCCGCCTATTTTATTAAATAAAATGTTCCCTGCAGTATTATCACTTGAACGAACAGCAGCCTCAGCAATTTCTCCTAGTGTCATTCCAGTATCTACATGTTTCTCTGTAACAGGTGAATATTCAACTATGTCTTCTTTCGTAAATTTAATGACTTCATTTAATGTATCAATTGAGTTTTGCTGTAGTAATACTCCTGCCGCTAAAGCCTTGTAGGTTGATGCGAAGGCAAATCTTTCGTTATGTCGATAAGAGATTGTTTGATTTGTACCAGTATCAATCGCATATACACCTAATCGAGCATCAAATTTTTTCTCAAGTTGAGAGAACTCTTTATGCGTCGCCTGATTTTTATGTTTCACTTGTCCAGTCTTTTCCTTCGCTTCAACTTGCAATGCCCCTCCTGTAAAAGTTTCTAGACTTGTAACACTTAAACCTAATATACCAACGCACATTCCTATTTTTAGCATCCTCTTGTTTTTCAAAATCATCATTCCTTTCAAATTTTCAGCACCTTTTTATACGTACACATAATAGACAATCACGGAACCAAATTTGTTCCATAAACCGAAAAAAATTTATAGCTAGTATGGGAGTTATTAACAAATAAGAGATAGTAGCTATGATCGCCGCTATCTCTTATTTCACATTTCATTTTTTTACTTATAAATGGCTTTATATAAACAGGGTCTCTTCCCTGAGAAAAGTACTCTAATTTTGCTTAGAACTATCTGTATTAGTAGCTTCACCATGTATACGTTGCTTTTTTAAATCAAAGTATACATCTAAAACTTCCTTTCCAATTATAGAATTAATTCCACTTTTATCATCATGAAGCCATGGGACTACTATAGAAAATGCTACTTCTGGATTATCATATGGAGCATATCCAACTAATGTTAAATTGTAACATTCCATACGTTCTCCTTTTGCATTTCTACCAATTGGATCATCTCCTCCATATACAGTTTGAGCTGTCCCTGTCTTTCCTGCTGGTTTATATGGAGCATTTTTGAAATGTTTCACGCCAGTTCCATCACCTTCTTGGAATACCCATCTAAACCCCTCTTTTATCCGATCAATATGTTCTGTCTTCATATCAACTCGATTTAATACGACAGGCTCTATAGAGCGTATAACTTTGCCAACCTCTTCTTCTTTTATTGATTGTTCTCGTATTTCTTGTACAATTTGAGGTTGCATTCTATAACCGCCATTCGCAATCGTTGAAATATATTGTGCCAATTGCAATGGCGTATACGTATCATACTGACCGATAGAAAAATCTAGTAAAAACCCAGGTTGACTATCTACCGTTCTCGTTTGTCCGGTTATTTCATTCGGTAAATCAATACCTGTTGGGACACCTAAACCAAATTGTTTAAAATAATAGCGCATCGTATCAAATGCTTCTTGTTTAATATCCAACGTACCATTTGGTACGTAATTAACCCCTGCGATTTGTAAGGCCGTTTGGAACATGTATACATTCGAAGATACTTGTAAAGCTCTTAAATCATTAATATTACCAAATCCAGATACATTCCATGATTTCTTAGCTTGTGTACCTTTAAATTTCATAGGCGCGTCATAAAATTGATCTCCTGGATGTATTGCCCCTGTCTCATATCCAGTTAATAAAGTAGCACCTTTTACAGCTGACCCTAGCTCATACGAAGTTGTCATGTTACCTAAAGCCAAATCCTCAATCTCTATTTTCCCTTCTTTTTCTACAATCTTTTTGCCTGCCATAGATAAAATCTGTCCATTATTTGGATTCGTCATGACGACAAAAGCTCGGTCCAACAGTGGCTCTGAACTCTTAAAAGCTCTCAAGTTTTTCTCTATACTTTCTTCCACTTTTTTTTGTAATTCCATATCAATCGTCAATGTTAAACTATTACCACTTTTTCCTTTAGAGATTATTTCTGTGCTAACAATATTTCCGGATTTATCAGTTATGTTTTTCACTTCTTCTTTTGTACCGTGTAATGCATCTTCATATCGTTGTTCAATATAACTTTTTCCTACACGATCATTACGGTTATATCCACGTACCAAATAAGAATCTAAGTTTTCTTTCGGTAATCCTTCTTCACTGCTTGTAATATTACCTAACACGGAACGAAATAAATTACCATTTACATAATTACGTTCCCAATCAACCGTTGCATCTACTCCCGGAAACTCCTCAAGCTTTTCACTTATCCGCGCATACTCTTCATCTGTTACGTCTTTTTTGATAATTTGTGGTGTCAATTGATAACCTGCATTCATTTTGCTTTTAATAGCTAACACCTTTAAATCTTGTGCTGTTAATTCTGCCAATTCTACTTCTGTAACGCGACTTCGTCTTAAGTCATCAATTTTTTTATCTAACTCTTTTCCCTCTATTCCCTTTTCTTTAAACTTTTCTATATCTTTTTTAGTAACCTTTGTCTCCGCGCGTTTCTTATTCAACTGCATCCAGAAATCTTTTTTATCGATTTCGGTTAACTTATTTATATCTTGTTCGGGCATTTCAAGTACTTTCGCCAAGTCTTTTGCTGTTTTTAAAATATCTTCACTCGTAATCCCCTTCACCCTTGTATACGTAATTGTGCGAAGAGATTTATTATTAACGACTGCTTTTCCTTCTCGATCTAGGATTTGTCCACGTGGAACTGGTATACTAGTTGTTTCATTTTGACTGCTTTCCACTTGGTTCTTATAAGCCTCTCCCTCAACGATTTGTACTTTTCCTAGCTGCATAATAATAGCTGAAAACAGTAGAAATATGCAAAGGAACATTATATTTAATCGAATAGATATATATGTCTGCTGCTTCTTTTCTTTTTGTTTTTTCATAAATCCTCCATATAATTCTTCCGGAACTCCTCACTAATACTTAGTAAATAAATACGTTCCCTATATATTAGAAACCACCATTCAGTTATAAATAGTGTCTTATCTTTTTTCTACATCCTTGTAAGCGTCAATTTCTTTTCGTTTAGCCGCGTAACTGATACATCTCCTTTCCTGTCTTTCTCTCTATTTTTTATCACTTGCATTAGAAATGCTAAACTGTATAATGACTCATATTAAGCTTACACATAGACTTGCTAGTAACTTTTCATACTGGTTATTCCTTTCCTCATGCTGTAATACTTAATAGACAACCTAAGTAATAAAGTTGTTCCACATTTACAAAAAAAATAATTAACTATAAGATGAAATAGGCTACACAAGGGAGGGTTATATGTTACATATAAAAAGATGGAGATTTTTTGCGGTTCTTTCTATTGTAGGTTTGATTTTACTACTTTTAGTAAAAATCAACTTCATTTCAATTACTATCGCAACTTCTTCAGCTGAAAGAGGAAAAATTTTCGATCAAAATGGTGTAATACTAGCTACAAATAAGAAAGTTAAGTCTATATATTGCACTTCTAATGATGAAAAGCTATCGAATCAAGATACATCAAACACATTAGCTTTTTTCAATCAATTTTCAAACGAGCTTCAACATGACATTTCTGCAGAGGACATAAAATCACAATTACAACAATCTTGTAAAAAGCAGACTATGAAGGATATACCGTTATACTCTGACATAAATGAGAGTGAACTTACATTCATAAACAAGAACAAACCCAATAATGTAATAATTAAAGATGAATGGATTCGATATTATCCAAAACAAGAAATTGGTTCACAGCTAATTGGATATGTAGAAAATGAACTTAATTCTAAGTATGGACCTGTGGGAAAAAGTGGGGTTGAGCTTCAATATGAAAATGATTTAAAAGGAAAACCCGGAAAAACTCTGATTTTTAAAATGAATAATAAACAGTTCTCATGGAACATTCAAAAAGTACAAAGAGGAAAAGATGTCCGGCTAGCTTTAGACTCGAAATTGCAGCAAAAAACAGAGGAAGCATTACGATCTCAAATTAAAAAAATACATGATGCTAAAGCTGGTTATGTCGTAGTAACTGATATAAAAACTGGCGCAATTTTAACTATGGCCAACTCGGCAGTTTTTAATCCAAATACATTACATACACATGTATCATCTAAAAATGAAGACATTAAATCACTTTCGCAAAATAAAGCAATTCAAAAATTAAAGTATGGCGAATCTTATGTAAATATGGCCTCTACTATAAAGCCACTTACTATTTTAATTGGATTAAACGAAAAGCTTTTTCAACCTGAAGATACTTATTTAGATAAGGGTACTTTTCAGTATGATAATCAAAATAACATTACGAATGCACCTGGAACGCCAACAGGTGAGATTACACCGAGGCAGGCTATCATTAATTCATCTAATACATTTATGACTGCAAAAGTAGCTCTGCCCTTATTCAACAAAAATAATGGGAATATAGAAAAAGTGGCACATATATGGACAGATTATTTAATGCAATTCGGCCTACGTTCTAAAACCGGGATTGATTTACCCTTTGAAGAAGACGGACAATATGAATTCCATCCATCTAATAAGTTTGAAAATGGAATCTCCGCTTTATTAAATGCCTCTTGGGGAGGAAATGAAGTGCACACCCCTCTTCAACTCGCTCAATATGCAGCAACTTTGGCAAGTAAAGGTGATAAATATAAACCTCAAATCGTAAGTGCTATTATGAGTCCTGACGGTAAGGAAACAAAAAAGTTTAAACCAATTTTAGAAAGTTCAAATCGTTATCCTATGAAATTTTGGAGTGTCGTGCAAGGTGGAATGAGTCAAAATATAGAGGAGATTAAAAACTTGCCCTTTCATGTCGCAGGTAAAACAGGTATAACAGGCTCTCCCAACGAGCAAGAAAGAATGATAAATCATTCTCTTTTCATTGCATATGCTCCTACCGAGGATCCACAAATCGCCATTTCTGTCGTTATTCCTGGTAGTAATTCAGAAAAAAACATTGCTGCTCTCGTTACATCAGAAATTTTAGAGTCTTGGCATACACTTCAAAAAGAAAATAATAATAAAGAGGAAGGTTCATTAAAGTGAACCTTCCTCTTTTACCATATAGAATCTATATTTATTATTTTCCATTCACCATTATCATTTTTTTCGAACATGAATGAATACTTAATATCAGTTAAAACATACTCTTTTTGTACATATCCAGTGTTACCGTTAATTGTCGATATTTTTATATATCCATCATTTTGCACTTTTTCTGGAATCCAAGCTTTTACCATTTCATTAGATACTTCATATACAACCTGTGATTCTCGTTTTGGTTCAGCTAAAATTTTTGTTTTATTTCCAGTAACCGTTGCATATATAAAATGCGTTTGCTTTGGTTGGTTACTTTCTGTCAAACCACTTGGTACTTTGTATACTTTTTTTGTATCATTTGCAAATTCTCCCCCCATTGTAAGAGCGACTTGCAACTCATGAAAAATGTCTTCATCAAACTTCAATTCATCCTTCTTATAACTCTTCCCTTTAAATAGAACTTCATCATTTAATGCTCTATACAGATCATTTTCATTTTTTGAATTTGTGCTTTGATATAAATCATTCATAAATTGTTTTAATGATGGATCTTGAGCAGACTCATCTTTTGTTTTCGGCTTAATTTGAGTACTACTTTGTACCGGTGATTTATTGTCATCAAGCCAAGGTTGTTGAACAATAAAAAATAACATAGTACAAACCAAAACAACTGCAACAGACAATGCTTTTTTACGAAATGGTCTCTTATTTGTTACAGAATCTACTTCACTATTTTGATATACCGATTGCTTTATTTTATAAATAAATTCTTCTTCATCTTTCCGATGCTCCATTGGGCCTTTTTTCAATTTACTATACCAGTCAGGATTTTTTTTACTGTTCATCACTACTACCCTCCCCTATTAGTTTTGAAACTTTGCTTCTCGCTCGGCTTAATCTAGATTTGACTGTTCCAATTGATACACCTAATGTTTCAGCCATTTCTTCATAAGATAATTCATATTTCGCGTCCAGTATTAGTATTTCACGGTGTTTTTTAGGTAATTTTAATACAACATCCCACAGTTCATTTAGTTCCTCTTGCTTAAAAAACTCTTGTTCTGCCGAGGAAGACTGCTTGTCGTCACTAAAAAATCCCACTAAAGATATCCTTTTAAAATAAGAGGATTTCAAATAGTTTATCGCTGTATTTCTTGTAATTTTTAATATCCACGTTTTAATAGATGACTCCTTTCGAAACGAATGCCAATGTTTAAAAACCTTTATAAAGACATCTTGTGTGATGTCATCTGATAAGTGTGGATCTTTCGTAATAATAAATGAATAATTCCATACATCTTGCCAATAGTCTTTAATAACATAGTCAAGCTCATCATGATTACATTTTCCAATAAACTTCTGTTCCATTTCCACACCTCAAACTTATTTGAATAAACATAAAACTGCCCTCACTTTTAATATGGTTTCAATATATAGACATGATACAAGTTTCATTTGTTCCATTGTTTATCTTTTTTTGATAGAAGAATTCTCCTGAAAAATGTAAAGGTATGCAATACATTTTATTACATAATCACCTTTACATTCTCTTCGATGACAGACTCTATATTCAGCCCGTACTTGCAAATACTATTTCAAAAATCACTTTTGAAACAATAGAATTTGATTTAAATAATGAAAATGATAAGATATCAACTTTTTAGAACCACAATAACATAGAAAAAGCATTCTCAAGTAGGGAGAATGCTTTTTTTAAAACTTAATTGTTCTTTGTTTTGCCCAATTTATACTATTGAGTTAAGCATACATATAATATATATAGTAAAAGATTTCACCTTATAATCTAGTGTTATTTCTGAAAAACATGTTTTACTTTTTCGCCTGGAACATTACTGCCCCCTCTTCCTTTTACATCTTCAATCATCATGGTAACAATCATGTCTGGCGCATTTGCATCAAACGCTGCAAACCATCCAAGTTCTTTTCCGTCTGCTTCTTTCGACTCCTTCAGTTCTGCTGTACCGGTTTTACCAGCAAGAGTTACACCATCAACCTTAGCAATTCTCCCAGCGCCGTCAGGGTCATTAATAACTTTTATTAATGCACTCTTTACTATCTCTTGATTCTTTTTAGAGACCACGTTTTCTTTCCAATTCCCCGCTACTTTTGCTTCTTTTAACAGATGAGGCAACGGAATATTCCCTTCATTCACAATCGGTGCATATGTTAATGCTAAATGAAGTGGCGTCATTAATACTTGTCCTTGTCCATATCCTGTGTCTGCTAGTTGAATATCATTTTTTATCCCATCTTTTGCAATTGTTGAAATAGGAAATTCGTATTCGATTGGTAATTTTTCATGAAATCCGTACTTCTTAAATTCATTTACATACTGTTCTTTCCCCATTTTCAAAGCTTGTTGAGCAAAATAAATATTATCAGAGTACTTCATTGCCTTTTCAAAATCAATTGGACTAGCTTCCTTCACACGTGTTACATAATAATTTCCCCACGATGAATCTTTTGTCCACTTCAATCCTTGAATTTTAAATTCTTCTTTAGGATTTAATGTTTTCGTTTCCAAACCAATTGCACCTGTAATCGTTTTAAATACAGAACCTGGTACAAATGCTTTTGTGAAGCGATTCATCATTGGCAGTTTAGAGTCGTTATTCCATGCTTCTCTTTGGGCTTTTGACGCTCCTCTAACTATTATATTTGGATTATAAGCAGGGCTACTTACAAGTGCGATTGTTTCACCCGTTTTAGGATTGACCGCTGCACTAGATCCTGCTTCATTTTTCATCTCATTAAAGATTTTTTCTTGAATTGCAGCATCAATTGTTAACGTAACATTTTCCCCTTCTTTTGCTTCTTTTTTTGCTACGTTTTTAATCTCTTTCCCGTTTTCATCTTCCATAAATACGCGTCCACCCTTTTCACCACGCAATTTATTCTCTAATACTTTTTCTAAACCTGTCTTACCCACTAAATCATCTGCTTGATAACCTTTTTTTTGAAGCGATTTTAACTCCTCTGCATTCACCTTTCCTATATATCCTGTTAAGTGTGCCGCTGCTTCTCCTAATGGATACGTACGAATATTTATTGGGCGAGATGAAACTCCTTCTAATTCAATATAATCATTCTGTCTGGTTCCCTCTTTTAAAATGCCAATTGGTACAAAGGAGTCTGGTTTTATCCATTTCGCTGTGAGCTTTTGTTCAACCTCTTCTGTAGACATATCAAGTAATTGTGCTACTATTTCTTTCGTTTGCGCTGCTGTTTCACCTAGTTTCTCTGGAATAATTCCAACCTCAGACGCTTTACCGTTCGTTGCAAGCCCTTTTCCATTTCGATCGTATATTTCTCCGCGTTTTCCTTGTTCTATTTGCATACGTACTTTGTAATCTTTTTTCATACCTGGGAAAATGAAATCTGGCGTCCAATCTATTTTCCAAGATTCCTTTTCTTTCACAAGTTTTACTTCATGGATGAATGAAACTGTTCCTCCATCCGTATCCATTTTAACTTCAAAAAGAAAACGTTCTTTATCTTTCGTATTCTCTCCTTTCGTTTTAACTTTTAAATTCTTAGCTCCAATCCCCTCATAGATTTTTTGATATTTTTCTGTGAATTCTTTTTTAGAAATCGTTTTTTTGGCATGATCTGATAAATGATCATACATATTTGCAAACTTTTTATCATTCCATAAATTAACATATTCTTCAAATGCTTGTTTGGGCGATTCGTTTTTATTACACCCTACTAACATAACTGCGAAACAAATGAAAAACAGCATCCATAATTTTTTCAATTCAATCTTCTCCCTTAGTTAAAAATGATGATTCCTTTCTTAATTTATTAAATAAAAAATGTTTCAACGCTTAATAGACAGTGTAAGTAATGACATTGTTCCATATTTACAAAAAAATTAAATTACGCTTAAGTTGCATTTGAAGAGAGAAGTTTGTAAGATTCAAAAGAAAAACCGATGAAAAGTATACCTTTCATCGGTTAACGAGATGCATACGGGAATATGATTCTAACTTTTGTTCCCTTACCTACCTCAGATCCTAGCTCAATCTTATGATTTAATTTTTCACATACTTCTTTAACGAGATATAATCCCATTCCCGTAGACTCTTTAAATTTCCTACCATTTTCTCCAGTATAAAATGGATTGAAAACACATGGTAAATCAGCAGTAGGAATACCACCCCCATAATCTTTTATTTCCAAAATAATTGCTCGTCCTTTTGAACACGCCGATACTAATACTTTTTCTTTCTTACTTGATGAATATTTAATTGCATTTGACAGTACTTGATTGAGTATAAATCAAAACCATTTCTTATCTGTTTCTACAATAAGATTCGGCTCTACTTTTACCTCTGGATACACATAACTACGTATAAATAGATGTTTATTTTCATGAATAGCAGAATCAATCATTCCAAATAACTGCAATCTGTCCACATGAAAATCCTGTTCAAATGTTTCTAAACGAGCAACATATAAGACCATTTCTAATCCTTTTTTGATTTTTTTTGATTCTTTTCGTTTCTTCATTATTTATTTTTTCTTTAAAAGAGATGCTCCTGCAATCCCTGGGTGTGTCATTTCGAATGGATCTAGAATTAACTCTAAGTCTTCTTGTGACAATACACCATTTTTCACACAAAGTTCTCGAACGGATTGACCTGTTGCAATTGCTTCATTCGCAACGCGAGCTGCTGCTTCATAACCGATATGAGGATTCACGGCTGTAATAATTCCTACGCTTTTCTCAACGTACTCTTTTAAACGATCTTCATTCGCTTCAATTCCTTTTAAGCAATTATCTGTAAAGGCACGGAAACCGTTATTCATAATGCTAATAGATTGAAGTAAGTTGAAAACAAGTACTGGTTCCATAACATTTAATTCTAATTGTCCTGCTTCTGAAGCAAGGCAAATTGTATGGTCGTTACCAATTACTTGGAACGCAATTTGATTAATTACTTCTGGCATAACAGGATTTACTTTCCCTGGCATAATAGATGAACCGGGTTGACGAGCTGGTAACATAATTTCCGCTAAACCAACACGTGGACCTGATGCCATTAAGCGAAGGTCATTCGCAATTTTAGACATGTTCATCATACATACTTTAAGTGCTGCAGACACTTCTGTGTACGCATCAGTATTTTGCGTTGCGTCCACTAAATCTTCTGCACCAACAAGCGGTAATTCACTAATTGTAGCAAGATGTTTTACAACTGCTTCAATATACTCTGGATCTGCATTTAGGCCTGTACCAACTGCAGTTGCTCCCATATTTACTTCATATAAATGTTGACGTGATTGCTTAATACGTTTCATATCACGTTCTAGTACGCGAGAATACGCTTTAAACTCTTGTCCAAGACGAATTGGTACAGCATCTTGTAAATGCGTACGACCCATTTTAATAACATGGTCGAATTGTTCTGCTTTTAATTCAAATACATCATGCATATAACCCATCGTTTGTAATAAGCCTTCTAACGCATTTAATGTCGCGATATGAATCGCCGTTGGGAATGCATCGTTTGTTGATTGTGCCATATTCACATGGCTATTTGGACTAATATAATGATAGTCTCCCTTTTCCATTCCTAATAATTCAAGAGCACGATTGGCAATGACTTCATTTGCATTCATGTTCATTGAAGTACCTGCACCGCCCTGAATTGGGTCGACGATGAAATGATCGTGCCATTTTCCATCTAGAATTTCTTGAGCAGCTTCTGCGATCGCGCCGCCTTTATTCAATTCCAATCTACCTACATCTGTATTTGCAAGTGCTGCTGCTTTTTTTACAATTGCGAATGATCTAATTAAACTTTCATGAATTTTGTACCCTGTAATCGGGAAATTTTCAACAGCGCGTAAAGTTTGAATTCCGTAATATGTCTTAATGGGTAATTCCTTTGCTCCCAAAAAATCCTTCTCCACTCGCATGTTCTTGTTTGTCATTGACATTTTAATTTCTCCCCCATATTAAATGTAAAACCTAAATAAATCATATGAAGTTATTACCAATCCTTATCAGATTTTATTGTTAAATCGTAGGCTAAAGGCTCTTCAATAATTTTTTTAATCTCTTCTAATTTATTAGTTTTTCCAAGCGTCCACATCAATTTTGCTATGATGGCTTCCGTATTCATATCTCCAGATAATATTACTTGATGTTGCGCCACTTTCCGTCCTACTTCATAGAGAAGTATGTCTTCTCCTTCTTCCAGGCATTGAGTAGTAATCACTACAGCAATCTCCATTTCAGTCAACTCTTGAATTTTCGAAAGCAAGTTCCTTCCTTCAAAAGGTAATCCACCGTTACCAAAACTTTCAATAATAATCCCTTTATACAAATCTTTTAAACAATCAAATATCTCTGACTTTGTACCTGGATACAATTTCATAAGAAAAACGTCCGTACATAAATTAGTATCTATTGAAAGTTCATTATGTGAGGAAGTTGGCTTCCAATGATATTTCACTTCATCTTCATTTATCTCAGCAACATATGGATAATTCACACTTTCAAATGCATCATAACTTTTTGTTCGCATTTTTACTGCTCTCGTCCCAATAATCACCCTACTATCAAAAACAATAAACACACCGCCAACATCCTCACAGGCAAATCTAAGAGCATCAGCTACATTTTTCTTTGCATCTGTCTTTTTAAAACTAATAGGTACTTGTGAGCCTGTTAAAACAACTGGTTTTCTTAAACCTTGAAGCATATAAGATAACGCAGAAGATGTATAAGCTAACGTATCCGTTCCATGTGTAATCACAAACCCGTCATAGTCATCATAGTGATTAAAAACAGCATTAGCTATTTCTTTCCAATGCTCAGGTTGCATATTGGTACTATCAATATTCATTAAGATTTTGCAATCTATTTCTAAGTTTCGGGATGACCTCGAAAAATAATTCAATAATTCCTCAGCGGACAATCCTGGAACAAGCCCTTCATTCCCCTCCACAGATGCAATTGTCCCACCAGTTGCAAGTAATAAAATTCTCTTCATACACAACCCCTCCATAAAATAAACAACGATATATCGTTCGCGAAATGCGTACTTATACTTATCATTATATAACTTAATTTGAATTAATCAAGTTTTTGTATTCAATACGCGTACTTTTTTTCTGTTCTTGATTCTTTTTCTATGTTATAATTAATTTAATAAAATTAGATGGGGTATGAGACGAATGCTGGAACGTTTATCTGAATTAAGAAAAAATCAAAGATGGTCCTTACAAGAGACAGCAGATCGACTTGGGATTGCGAAAAGCACCTATGCTGGTTATGAAAATGGTTATAGATTACCTTCATTACAATCTTTATCTAAAATAGCAGATTTATTTGATACGTCTGTAGATTATATATTAGGTCGAATTGAACATTCACATCAAAACAAAGATGTAATTGATATTACAAGACTCCTAAACGATCCAGATTCAACACTTTTAATAGATGGAGAAGTACTTTCAACAGAAGAGATAATTGATTTTATTGCTTTTGTGAGAAGTAAACGAGAACTAAGTTCCAAGAGAATAGAAAATATTGAATCAACATTTGAAAATTGATTAACTAAAGAACGAAGACACTGCACTCTTTAAACTTAGAAATACTTAGATAATTAATTTGTAAACGGTTTATATAGGATTAGCTTGGGGAATATTATTAATCCGAATTCATTTTATCAACTTCATATTTATAAATTACATTTTGTTATTTTACATATGAAAAATATTCTTCCCCAAAAACTTCCATGCCAAGAAAAATCGCGGAACTACACTGATTGATCTAGTACTTCTCTCCATGCAGTTCATGCTGGCAGCACGTGCACATATGTATAATCCAAATCCAATCAGAGGACATGACAAGGAAAATAGCAATGCATTCTTTCGTTTGGAAAAAGAGCGCTATGCATCAGTTCTACTTCTATCTTTTGATATAGTAGCCGACGAAGGATATGCTTCATATCTTCTCCCTGTTGATAGAATTGCAAAATGGAAATAGTATAAAATTTATATTAAGGATTAAAGGAGACAGAATAGCATGGAAATAATCGCAGCTCTTTTAGTAGGAATCGTAGCATTAGAGCATTTATTTATCATGATTCTCGAAATGTTTTTTATTAATTCAAAAGTAGCACAACGCGCTTTCAAATTGCCGAAGCATTTAGAAGGAGATCGAAACGTAGCCATTATGTTTGCAAATCAAGGTTTATATAATGGGTTCTTAGCAGCTGGCCTCATTTGGGGACTTATACTTGGAAACAATCCCATTGGTTATATGATTCAATTATTTTTCATCATTTGTGTGGTGGTAGCAGCTATTTTCGGAGGTTTCACATCCAATAAATCAATTATCGTGAAACAAGGACTCCCCGCTATTTTAGCGCTGCTTGCCCTTTTATCTGTCATATAGAACTAAAGCTTTTCAATAAAGGAACTCACTTTTGAAGAATACGCCATTCTTTCTGTAGATTTATAAGAAAGAATGGCGTTTTTGTATGTCTATTTCTGTATTGAAAGAATTTGAAAGTATAACAGATTTCAAACAAGAATTAGCAAAGTATATAGAGTGCTATAAGCATGAAAGAATCAAGGGAAAATTAAAAGGTATGAACCCAGCATTGTACTAGGCTCATATCCCAGAGGCTATCTAATAAACCGACTCCTCTAACTTTCGGGGGCACAGTCTAGTTGAAGTGCTAAAAGCAACGAATTTACTATTTTAAATTTAAGTGTTTAACCTTGAAGTACTTAAATTCTTTTTTCCAGATAAAGCATACATTATATCTTGATGTTTTATTGTCCTCTTATAATTATGTGGTATCGGGAATTTATTTCGGTGTTCTTTTATTATAATTAAAGTTTGAAGTTCTATGCTCAATACTTTTGCGAGGACATGATAGTTATATCCATTGTTTAACAGAGAAATTATGTCATAAAACATAGTTTTTCCACCCACTAATTTTACTAATCTATTCTTTAACTCATCCCTTTTTTCTTTAGCTTCATCAATTTCTAACAACATAGATTTTTTATTTGTTTGCTTAATATATTGATTATATAACTCTGGGAATTCTTTTTGGACTTCTTTGTTTAATACTGGTTTATATTTAATCATATACGTAACTTGTAACAATGAGCGTTTTAACAAACTATCTTCAATGAGATACGCTACTTTATTAAATAAATGTACATATTCCTTAATATTGGAATAACTATTAAAATGAGCTAACACTCTACTTTTTATACTAAAAGCCTTGCCTACATAAATAATATTGTCATTATAATCTTTAATGAAATAAATACCACTGTCAGATTTTTCCAATTCATTATCCAGTTCTTCTAGACTCATAAAATGCAATTCACTCATACTTCTCCCTCTCCTTAGCAGTTTTAAATCGTAAAAAACAAGCAAGGTTTCTAAAAAAGTACTTAGCTGCCCTAGCATCTCTTATTTTATCTCTTGCTAAATTTCAAAAAACTGTTTCTATGTTACTCAACTATCAATATGATTATTAATAAAATTTTCGATCGTTATTATCTCGCAATTTTATCATGTAATTTCGAGATCGTTTCCTCATTTAAATTACTGTGTTTTATTGAGTAAAGGAAATATATTACTACCCCAATAGTAATCCAAATACTAAAGTACACCCATGTCCTTAACGGTAAATTTAGCATTAAAAACAAACAACATACAATTGAAACGCTTGGTAATACAGGTACAAAAGGTACCATAAATCCACGTTTTAAATTTGGGTGTGATTTACGGAGGATAATAACTGATAGACAAACTAACGCAAACGTCACCAAACTACCGATATTAACTAAATTAACTAATTCTTTCAAGTCAATAAACCCAGCTATTATAGAGCTCCCTATTCCTGCCAATCCAGTGATAAAAGTGGGTGCTCCAGTTTTCTTATTAACTTTCGCAAATGATTTCGGTAACAATCCATCACGACTCATTGCAAAGAATACTCGTGTTGCCGCATACATATTGGAAAAAATAACAGCCATAAGGCCAATTACAGCACCTGCAGCAATTGCACCAGCGACTTTTCCTTGTCCTACAACTTCCATTACATAAGCCATCGCCTCAGGAACATTTAATTCTTTATAGGAAACCATTCCTGTCATAACAAGACATACCATAACATAAATAATTGTACATATGATTAATGATGCGATAATACCGATGGGAAGATTACGTTTCGGATCTTTTACTTCTTCTGCTGAAGTTGCTAATATATCAAAACCCGTAAAAGCGAATAAAATAGCTGCTCCCCCCGTAAAAACTCCACTTAAGCCGTATGGTGCAATTGGTACCCAGTTCATTGGTTTTACATAGAATATACCAACTGTAATAAACAACAAAATCATTCCAATTTTAATCAATACCATTATATTATTGATTCGTTTACTTTCCCTCGTACCACGGGATAACATCCATGCTAATATCAATGTAATGATTACTGCTGGTAGGTTCACAATACCACCATGTGAAGGAATCGTTACTAGAGCTTTAGGTATCTCTAATCCAAATCCTTTTATTAAATTGTGGAAATAGCCTGTCCATCCAGCAGCGACAGCCGCTGTTGCCACAATATATATTAACAGTAAAGACCAACCTACTAGATGAGCAACAAACTCACCAATTGTTGCATATGAGTACGTATATACACTACCAGATGCCGGGAGCGCAGAAGAAATTTCTGCGTAACATAATGCTATAAATCCACATATAATTGCTGCAAGTACAAATGAAAAGATAACTGCTGGGCCAGCATCTCTTGCTGCTACTAATCCAGTTAACACAAGAACTCCCGTTCCAATTATCGAGCCTACCCCTAACATAATTAAATCAAATGCTCCTAATGTTTTCGTTAAGGTCTTGCTTTGATTATGCTCTAACAATTGTGTAACGGATTTCTTTTTTAGTAAATTACTCATATTTTCTGTATCCCCTTTAAAATAAGGTTTGTTCTTCTCGTTAGTGTTGTATATAAATTTACTTAGTTATTAACTAGCCTCATAATATTTCTTTTACATTAAATAGATTTGAAATATTATATAAATTCGCTTCTCACTTACTAGTTAAACTAGACATTTCCATAGATTTTTGCGTACAACGTTTCATAGCTGAAATGATAGCTGTTCTTAAACCTTTTTCTTCTAGCGTTACTACAGCTTCTATCGTCGTTCCACCTGGAGAACAAACCATATCCTTCAATTCACCTGGATGTATTCCTGTTTCCAATACCATTTTTGCAGAACCTAATACAGCCTGAGCCGCAAATTTATAAGCTTGTTTTCTCGGCATACCGCCAAGTACAGCAGCATCTGCCATGGCTTCTATAAACATATACACATATGCTGGAGAAGAACCACTAATAGATGTAACAACATCCATTAGTTTTTCATTTACGACCTCCGTCTGGCCGAAAATATTAAATATGTTCAGTACCTCTTTTATATCTTTTTCTGTAACCATTTCATTAAAACATAACGCAGACATTCCTTCTCCAACAAGTGCCGGTGTATTAGGCATTACTCTAACAACTTTTAACTTTCTACCAAATTCATTCTCAGTGCTCTTAATACTTTTTCCTGCAGCAATAGTTACAACGATTACATCATTTTTTATTTGATCTTTTATTTGGTTAATTACTGATGAGTATAAATCTGGTTTGATTGATAAAATTAAAATGTCAGCACTGTTAGCGACGTCATTATTGTTAGTAGTTATAGTTATGCCATATTCATTACTAGCATTTTTTAAATTAATGACGTTTAAATCTGAACAAATTATTTGATCTGGAGAAACTATATTTTTTTTAATCATCCCACCTATCATAGCAATACCCATGTTTCCACATCCGATGAATCCTATTTGTTTATTCATAATAATTTGCTCTTGCTCCTTCTACTCTAAGTTTTATTAATTTTGAAATTATTATTCTAAATAAGGGCTATTACAATTACTGGGTTTATCAATAGAATTTAAACATTCTCCTTCCTATATAAAGCTTACATATACCTCTAATAACTTCTTTGCTTTCGCTGAATTTTGAGGTGGGGGTTTTACTGCCCGGCAAATAGCGGGATAAAATCATTTCTTTAATCTATAATAAGAAGGACATAAAAAAACAAAAAGTTACAAAAATTTTCAAATTAAAATTTCCGTAACTTTTTGTTTTTGTGTAAATATAAGGTCAATTGAGACGTCTCACCGTTTTAAACTTGATGCTCCATAATCTTGTATAGTTACATTTATATGATATTTAATCGGTACCTTACTAAATGTTTGATCCCAATCTTTTTTGACTTTCTCCCATGTTCTCGGGTGCTTAATTCTTAATTGGTTGCCAAAACCCGCAATATCGACTTGATATTCTTTTTGTATTTTTTTTGTAACATGATGTACTAAGTGCTTTACTTCTTTTTCAATAGCTTTTTCTTCTCTTTTTAAAAATTCATTTTCAAAATCCTTTCCTGATTGCATCCAATTTTCAGACAAACGCCCTTCTGATTCAATGTTTACATCAAAGGAAATATTATTTCCTTTAACATGTGGTATGATTTTGCTTTTTATTGACTTTATTTCGTATATAATGAGTTTCTTTGATTCTTTATCAAAAGTTTTTACCACACCACCATTCCTTTTTCCGTTTATCCATACTACTCCTTCCAATTCCTGCTCATTTAAAAAGCCCATCAACTTTTTTGTTTTCCCTTTAATTACAGCAGCTCCTGCAAATTTTGTTTCCCCATTTATCGAGATTACATTTTGCAAAAGAAAACTGGAACCTGACCGCATCTTTCCTTCCAATTTAGCGAGCGATACAGGAGGTAAAATCCTTGTTGTTCTATTTCGATTATCTGCAATTCCAGACAAACGAAATGCTGGGATTTCTCCTTTTTTGTTTGATTCCAGTACCTCCTTCGCTAGACCCTTGCTAATTAAGATCATACAGCTAAGCCGAACTTCATTGTCGCGGAGATACTGTTCAAGTAATTGTTCTAAACTGTATGTACGTACAAGACTATCACTAATAACAATGTTTTTTAAATGTGGGCTGAACATTGTGCTCTCTCTTTTCAATGAAAACTCACGAACAATTTGATGAATGGAATCACCGGTCTCAGAAACATTTATATAACGTTTTTGCTGTCCGTTCCCTTTACTTTGTGCTTGCGAACTGACAATTTGATAAGTAGCTGTTATAAGATTTCTTTTAGGATAACCTCCTTCCTCATCCTCTTTCTCAATTGTTGAATCCTTCCCTTTATCTAGTGCTATACCTGCAGTTAAACTCAACTCTTCTACTTCTTTGCTGCTCCAACACCCTGTTAAAAATAGAAGCAAAAGCGTCCCTAACAAAGCCAAATAGAAGCGCATATAATTAAATTTATTTTTCACACTACTCCTCCTTTTAATCGCGTAATAATAAGAAGAAGCAGTGGCAGTAAACCAAATAAAAATAATGCAACATTACCAAGCATATCCCCCAATTTAAGCAAGTCATTTATATTTTTCGAAGTCATAGCAATGATGTAAATGATTGGAATCAAAGCAAAAATAAACGGATGAATACTCTTTTTAAAGAGTTGCGCTAATCCTAATGCAGCTGCATAGTAACTAATCGTATAGGTAGCAAATATTTGCATAATCCATATTACAAGCAGTAAAGATTCAAAACGTTCAAATATCAAACCAGAAATTTCAAAACTGCGCATAAGGTCAATTGTCGGCCATGTTCTTGTTACAACCCCATCAATTGATAATGCACCAATGACCATTACAACAGTTATTACATAAAAGATTAACGGAATAGAAATTCCAACTAAAATAGCTTTTACTGCTTTCTTTCGTTGTTCCATAAATACCAAAAGAATTAACATAATTTCAGGACCTGTATATGCGAGAGACGTTGTTTTTATCCCATCTAGCACTGGTTTAATTCCCAAACCTAATACGGGACGGAGATTATCTATCTCGAATATTCCGATACTCATAAAGGAAATGATTAAAAAAATAAAAACAGTAATAGGAAATATTATTTCAAACATCCGTGCAATTGAATTAATACCACCCATAATCAAATAGAGACCTATCCACATAAAAGGCATAACAATAGCCCATGTGGGGGTTCCTTCTAGCAAAAAAAAGCTTATTACTTCTGCCATTGAACGAATTTGAAATGCTGAAGTTGTAAGAAAATACCCTATAATAAGAAAACTAAGCAATCTGCCTATCCATTTCCCTACAATATCTTGACTGTATTGGTAAAATGTTTTTTCTGGAAACTGCTGACTTAATTTGACCATAATTACTCCTGAAACCATTGCGAGTATCCCACCTAATATCACACTTAACCATACATCTGGTGTTTTCACTTTTTCCACAGATGCTCTGGGCAAAGTGAGAATTCCTGTCCCAAGTATGTAATTTACAATAATAACAACTGCTTGTGAAGTTGTTATTCGGTCTTTAGGTATAGTAATCACTGAAGGCCACTTCCTTTCGTCATCAGCTACCTTTTGCGGATAGTTTTTTTGGTATGCATTATTTTCGGTCGACGTCTCATTATTTTTAATGGCATGCGAACCATAAAATCTTTCCAGTCACTGAATCGATATGGAACAGCAGGGCTAGTATAAGGAACGCCAAAACTTTTCAGTTTCACTAAATGACTGCAAAGTAAAAGAAAGAAGAGAATAACTCCATACAATCCAAATATCGCAGCACAAAACATAGCTACAAAACGAAGAATGCGTAACGTAATTCCCACACTATATTGCGGAATAGTAAAAGAAGAAATAGCTGTTACCGCAACAACGATAACCATTATTGGACTAACAATTCCTGCTTCTACGGCAGCCTGACCAATTATTAAACCGCCCACAATTCCCATTGCCGGTCCAATCGGTTTAGGCAGACGTAAACCTGCTTCTCGTAAAACTTCGATAGCTACTTCCATAATTAACGCTTCTATTAAAGCGGGAAAAGGAACTCCTTCTCGCGATCCGATAATAGAAATAGCGAGCTTAGTGGGAATTAATCCTGGATGAAATGAAATGAAAGAAATATACAGTGCTGGAGCAAATAATGAAACAAAAGCTGTCATGAAGCGTAATAAGCGGAGAAGTGTACCAGGAAGCCACCTTTCATAATAATCTTCTGGTGATTGCAGTAGCATACTAAATGTAACTGGAGCAATTAAAACAAATGGTGTTCCATCTAACAAAATAGCTACTCGACCTTCCATCAAAGCACTAATAACACGATCAGGTCGTTCTGTATTTTGAATCTGCGGAAAAGGACTGAGATAATTATCTTCAATAAGTTGCTCTATATAACCAGATTCGAGTACACTGTCTATGTCAATTTTCTGAATTCTATTTTTTATTTCTTCCACCAATTCTGTACTAGCAAGATCGTTAATAAATGCGACAACTAGCTCTTTCTTTGCACGTTCTCCTACTGGTAGCTTTACTAATGATAAATTATCATCTGCACAATGCCTTCGCAAAAGTGAGGTATTATCACTTAATACTTCAGTAAAACCGACCCGTGGACCTCTGACTAATGCCTCCGATACTGGTTCTTCCATGTTTCGTTTATTTGCTTTTGTTGTACCAAGAATAAACACATCTGCTAAACCATCAATTAAAAGAGCTGTTGAACCTATCAATACTTTGGGTATTAAATCTTTTATGTAATGGACTTCTGCTACTTCACTAATTGTAAGAACTTTATTATTAATATATTCTTTTGAAACAGTCCCCTCCACATAAGAAGATTCATTTTTATATTCATCAGAAAAATCATCCATTAGTAATTTCATAATATGTTTGTCAATTATCTCTTTATCTGATAGACCATCAACAAAAACGATCCCAGCCTGAATATCTGTGCGTCCAATATTAAACTTCCGAAAGCGAACATCAGAATTATGTCCGATTTGTTGCTTTATAAGTTCTAAGTTAGAGGCAAAATCATTTGTGAAATGAACGATTGTATTTTGAGAAGGTTTATATTCTTGTTTCGTTTTACTTTGAATATTATTTTTTTCACTTGTTTGTCTCTTGACTTCCACCAACTCATTCTTCCCACTCTTTCTCTGACATACGAACCCAATGAAAAAATCTTGAGATAGTATACGGAATTAAAAACAAGATAAAAGCTTGTACAAAGACTTTCCAACCTGGAAGATAAGAAGTAATTATGTTCCACATTTTTATCACCCAATTTATATACTCTGCTAGGATTGAGATTTCTAAAAAACGATATGTACTTAATAAAAAATAACGATAAGATTAAAGAGCAGAAAAGCGAGACATTATGCTTATTTAGCACCAATAACCAGTTAGTATAAAAACATTTCTGACCTAAAATACCATTTCCAATTATAATTTGTTAGATATTATCTCCTTTTCCCTTATTTATATGCCCACATTTGAATTTTAAATAATATAAGGATCGATGATATTTCCTCTTAAAGAAAAAAAGATGCTAGAAGATAGCATCTTTTTTAAATTCAACTTATTATGTATTTATATTTTATTGTGAAAATACTCGTTTTTTTTAATGAATATTAATGTTTAAAAAATAAAAAATACATATTCTTTTGTTCTAAGTTCATACACTTCTACCGAATCGATACGGAATTTTCTGACTTTAAAACCAATATGAAATAAAGGAAAGTCCTCTCTTAGAAAAACTATATAAAACAAATAACATGAAAACAATTATCAATCTATCAATTGAAAATAATAATTAGCAAAAGTTTATCATCTTAACTCCAAGTGTATTCGTTTTGCTTCAAAATAAAGAACTTGAATAAATTTTTTCGTATCAATACGAGCAGGTAATGTTGGTTCATTATTCAATTCTGTCATCTTTCTCCTTACGGTAGTAAAATCAAAAAATCTAGAAGCATAATTTTCGAACTTCGGGTTTAAAAAATCAGTAAGTCCAAGGGATGCTAAATGGTTTAATGATTGATAAATTGCTCTCCGAATCCGTTGTTTGGAAGCTTCTATGAACCTTTTTAATTCGGTATCTTCAGCTGAATCCCCAAGTTTTTTTTGAGCTAAATTCATAAAAATCTCTTTTAGTGAGGGAAAACCTTGTTCCAACGTGTTATCTTGTTCATATTTATATAAATAATCTAGCATATCCATTAAATCTTTACTTCCACTTTCACTGGCTATTCCTAATTCAGACAAAAGAAAATGAATGGAATTTTGAAAATGATTAAAAGTATTTAAATGTTTTTCATTACGGTATTTTTCTTGCACACTTGAATTACTATCCAATTTTAGTACCGTATTAAGCGATTCTTGAATGTTTTTTATCGATTTTTCCAAACGAATTCGTTCAATGACTTTCCGAACAACTGTTAATACTTCAATCCGGTTAATCGGCTTAATAATATAGTATTCAACGCCAAGCGAATAAGCATCAGCAATTAATTCTTTTGATTCTACTTGAGAGACCATGATGATTTTCCCTTTAAACGAAGGTTTTATTTGACGAATTGTTTTTATTCCATCTTGAATCGGCATTAACAAATCGATAAATAAAATGTCTATATTTTTAAGGATTAGCATTTGTTGCTCTAAAGATAAACCATCCTCAGCTTCTCCTATAACCTCCCCAAGATCTTCATCCTCGATAATTTGAGCCAACATTGAGCGAACCGCTTTTTCATCATCTACTATATAAAAATACATAGAATCACCCTTTCGAAATTATATGATCAATCCTTAATCTAATTATAAAAATTGATCCTTTTCCTTCGGTTCTGTCCTCAAGCGTAACATCACCTTCAAGTTGTTCGACCATTTCTTTAACATACGATAATCCGATACCTGTCGATGGATTGCCTAAATCATCATATTTAGAAGTAAACCCAGGCTCAAAAATTGAATCTTTATATTTTGAAGAAATACCGGGACCATTATCGCCTATTCGAAATTCAACAAAATGGTGGTCTTTATTAATGTCAATTGTGATGGTTCCCATACCTTGGATAGCTTCTACAGCGTTTGTAACGATATTATTTATAATAGATAAGATTGTGTAAATATGATAATGAGGATGCACACCATCAATTTTATACACAAATTGGATGTCTTTCTCTAGCAACCGTGCATATTTCGTATTTGCCCGTATAATGATATTTACTAGTTCATGTACAGACATATAATCTGTAAAACTTTCATCAGAAATTAGCTTTGAAAGTCCCGCAAAAATACGTTGGTTATCCTTTTTAACGTCATGGACCTCACCAGCAATTTGTAATGCCTGTTGCCTTAAATCCCCAAACTGAAAATCCATCTGTTTGTGCTCAAAAGAGTCTAAAGTTTTATATAAATCATAGGATTTTTTTGTTATATTCTCAGCATCTTGTAATGTTTTTTTTAAATGAACAGCATCTTCATATAAATTAGAGATGAGCATGAGCATGTGTTCATTTTGTTTCTTTATGTGTCTCTCCCTTGATTGCGCTTCATACAATTTCATCATATTGAAAAAGCTTAGAACTATAAAACTATGGGAACATGCGATAACAATGATCTCATTTATTGCCTCGGATGTGATCGATGTTTTTAATACGAAATATTGAATCATTAATTCCACACAGTCTGACAGTATTTCAATCATGCAACCAATAAAACCAATCATTAGTGGTTGATTATAAAAACGTTTGATTTTTGCTAAATGAAAGAGATACGAATAAGTAAAATAAAAGAAAAAACTAGGATAGTGAGTATGAAAAGCGGCTAGCCAATCCATATTTTCCTTTATAATGACATCCATTGAGATACGAAATACTACCACGACTATCGCTGTTAAAAAACCCGGTAAAAATGCTGGAACTCGTCGAAACAATAACAAAAAAAAGAAAAATGTTGGTGCACCAAAGCTCATTCTAAATGTTTCATTTAAAGGAAATGACTTTATCTCACCTACTAAGGGTACTGTAAGTATCATTAAAATGAGAATATAGATGTCTTTTTTTACTAAATTACTAAGATTCAAAATAATCACTTCTCACTTTCGCCTAACAGTCAGTATACAAACCTATTTGCATTAATACAATACTTACTCTATTTTTTTCAAAAACTGATAAATAAGATATAAACGAAAGCATTATAGATTGTGAGTATTCATTACACTCTTCTACTTTAGAAAGATACTTTATAACTTAAAAATGTTCAGACACAATATAAGGTCTGAACACTTTTGGACTCGCTCTAACACCAAAATATCTGTGCTCCTTTTTAAAATATACTTAAATCCCATTCTTTTGCAATATGTTCTAACAACATAATTCCTGGTAAACTATTCCCATACTCATCAATGGCTGGTCCGTAAATACCAATACCACATCCATCTTGGAACGATAAATCCTTCCTAGATTTTGAGGGAACAAGTGTCATAATTCCGCCGGATACCCCACTCTTAGCTGGTAATCCAATGAAAGCAGCAAATTTTCCAGAAGCATTGTACATTCCACAAGTAAGCATTAAAGCTTTTGTTAACCTAGCTACTTCTTTAGGGAGCACTTGTTCTTTGCGAATAGGATGATATCCATCATGTGCCAGTATAAGCCCTATTAAGGCAATATCTTCTGTATTTATTTCAATCGAACATTGTTTTAGGTAAACCTCTAGTGTCTCCTCCACATCTGATTCTAGAAAACCGTTCTCCTTTAAATAGTATGCTAATGCTCTATTACGATGAGCCGTTTCCCATTCTGATTGAAATACTATTTCATTAATAGTGGGACGCTTCTCTATCATTTTTTCAATTAATACGTATATAGATTCTAATTTTTCTTGCACCGATGTCCCTGGCAAAAGTGAAGCTATCGTAATCGCTCCAGCATTAATCATAGGATTAAAAGGTTTTCCTGGTTTATGTATCTCTAAACGAATAATTGAATTAAAGGCATCTCCAGTTGGCTCTACGTCAACTCGTTCTAATACATAAGAAATACCGCGACTTAAACAAGCGGCTATAAAACCGATTACTTTTGATATACTTTGTAATGTGAAAGGTATCTCCCAATCTCCTGACTTTATCATTGTTCCATCTGGCTTTACTATACAAATACCTAACTGCGATACATTTATTTCCCCCAGAGCTGGAATATAACTGGCACTTCGTCCCTTAGCTGCATACGTTCGATAATGAGCTACCCATTGATCTAAGCAAACTTTTTCTTGACCCTCAACTTGAACGCTAGAATCCTTTATCATGTAATCATATTCCCCCGTACTATTAACTTTATATAGAATGATTTTTTCTTTACTATAATCAATAATATTTGCACTAGAACCAAGAAAAATATTCAGACATATTGCAGTCTGAATATCCTTCTTATTACACACTTTTCTTTTTTGAAGTTTTCTCATAACTATCCCAACATTCAATATTTTCAAGCCCTTTAATGTTTTCTTTATAAAAAATAGGATCTTTACCAGCTTTTTTCTGGTTTATATAATCTTGTAACGCCGCAAATGCTACTTTTGAAAGTAAGGTAATAGCAATTAAATTAATAATAACCATAAAGCCCATAAATAAGTCCGCTAAATCCCATACAATTTGAATCTTTGCAACAGAACCAAATACAATCATAGCCAATACACTTATTCTGTATATCATTAACCACACTTTACTTGTATGTAAGAAGCGAATATTTGTTTCACCATAATAATAGTTGCCAATTAACGCACCAAATCCAAATAAAAAAACAAAGATAGCAAGACAACCCGATGCCCAAGGACCGATGTGTTCACTTAATGCTGCTTGTGTCAGTGCAATACCATTTAACCCCGGTTGTTTATATGCATCAGACAGCAAAATAATAAAGGCAGTGCTAGTACAAATGATTAGTGTATCCGTTAATACACCAAATGCTTGAATCAGTCCTTGTTTCACCGGATGGCTTGTTGTTGCTGTTGCGGCAACGTTTGGTGCACTTCCCATACCAGCTTCATTTGAAAATAAACCACGTTTAACTCCATTCATAAGTGCTGCACCAATTGAACCGCCTGCTATTTGTTTAAAACCAAATGCGTTTTGAACAATAAGAGAAAGCACTTCCGGCATTTTTGATATGTTGGTAACTACAACAAATAATGCAACTCCAATGTATAATACCGCTAAAAATACCACCTTGTATTCAGCCATTTTTGCAATACGTTGTACACCACCAAAGATAATTGCAGCAAAAGCAATGGCCATGATTATCCCAACTGTTAGACGATCTGTACCAAATGAGTTTTGAAAAGCGATTGTAACCGTATTGGATTGTACTGAATTGAATACAAGACCAAAAGTAATTGTGATTAAAATAGAGAATAATACTCCCATCCAACGTTTATTCAACCCTTTTTCCATATAATAGGATGGACCACCGCGGAAACCAGTTTTATCTTTTACTTTATATATTTGTGCTAATGTGCTTTCGACAAAACTGGAGGCCGAGCTAATAATAGAAATAATCCACATCCAAAATACAGCTCCAGGACCACCTAATGCAATTGCAATCGCAATTCCTGTGATATTCCCTGTTCCAACGCGAGCTGCCATACCAATACAAAACGCTTGAAAAGGAGAGATTTGATCTTTAGAACCACTTTTCCCCTCCATTAATACACGGACCATCTCTTTTAACATTCGAAACTGTACAAAATTCAATTTAAATGTAAAATAAATTCCGCAAATAACAAGCATAATAATTAACAATTTAGACCATAAAAAATCATTTGTTGATCCGACTAACTCTACAAAAAACCTTTCCATATCATCACTCCATGCCAAAATTTATCTATCATAATCTATATAAAATCACCTATATTTCCTGGTATAAATACCTCTTTCATATTCAAATACAACAAGGATAAAAATTTTCTATATGAATCGGATTGGCCTGTTTAAGCAAACATCACAACATGTAACCGTAAAACTGAAATTTTGAAGTACTTAATGCTTATACAAACGGATGCTCTACCCCTTTCTGCAAACTAATATTTTTATCCACTAACATTGTTGTACTATTATGTTTGTTTCGTTTACCGGTGATTTAAATCATAATAATCAATAGTGATTAAGTGGTTTTTTGTTAATTTTCTCAAGAACATGGAAATATCTCCTTTCTCACTACTAATCTCAAAAATAGGCTAGGTAAAAACTTCACGAAAAATCTATAAAGCGCTTTCACTCTTCAACTAAGAGAACCTTGTCTTTAATTTATAATTAAAAGTACAGAATGTTACGAAAAAGTACAGGTTTTTATAAAAACAAAAAAATATTTTAAGTTTTTTTATCTAAAAAACACTGAGATTTTGTGAATTTTATACAGTATCCAAACGTCGCAGATTCGGTTCTACCTAATCTTTGACAAGCCTCTATTTTCTTCATAAAAACATGCATACTTTTTCTCTTTTAGAACTTCATATAAAGTATTTGAAATCAAGAATCAATGAAATATTGTAAGAATATTAAAAAAATAAAACATTTAATTTATTTATGGTATCATACAAAAAACATTTGTTTTATCAATTAATCCCCCTAGTGGAATTCATCTATATTGCACATATTTACAACATTAAAGACACTAATTTTTTTGGAGGGATGAAACATTACAAAACTCTTATTTAGGACCTTATGACATCCTCTTTTCTAACAATATTGAGTTATCCCCAAAAACGTATATTTACTAACATAGACTACAGGTGGTGTATTGTGAAAGAAATTGTATTCGTTCAAAATAAAAAAAGACTCCTTATGAAATTCGAATTTTTAAAAAAGGATTTAGTACTTACCATTTCACTGATACTAGCAATTGTAAGCTGCTTAATACATTCACCAAAGATCGAATATATTAACTTTGAAGTGTTAATTAGCTTATTTAATTTAATGGTGGCCATTAAGGCCTTTGAACAGCTAAAGATATTAGATAAACTTGCCGTTGCGATTTTAAATACATGCAATAACAGCAGGTCAATATCTATTATTCTAATTTTGTTATGCTTTATTTGCTCCATGTTTGTAACAAATGATGTTGCTCTCCTCACTTTTGTACCAATAACACTTGTCATTAGTAAAAAAACACAAATGAACATGACGGATACAATCATCCTGCAGACAATTGCGGCAAACATCGGTAGTAGCTTGATGCCTATGGGAAACCCACAAAATTTATACCTATATTCTTACTATGGAATTAAGCTCATCCCATTTTTAGGTTCAATCCTGCTTTTAGCTGTACTTGGAATTAGTTTGTTATTTATATTTACTCAAAAACTTCAAAAAACAGATTTGAAAATAGAACTACCTGTTATTACCGTGAAAAATCGAAAAAAAGCTACCGTCTGGATTTTGATACTTATCACTATCATTGCATCTATTTTTGGTGTTATTAATTATTACATTGCGCTAATAGTCACATTGATGGCAGCATTTACGTTAGATAGAAACTTACTATTTAAGATCGATTACTTTCTTCTAATAACCTTTGTCTGTTTTTTTATTTTTATCGGAAACATTTCCCATTCGGATGCGCTGGAGACATTTGCTCGCGCTAATTTAAGAGGAGATACTTCAGTCTTCTTTAGTTCCATATTTTTGAGTCAATTGATTAGCAATTTTCCTACTTCAATTCTTCTATCAAACTTTACTTCTGATTGGAAAGCTTTATTACTAGGAGTAAATATTGGAGGGCTCGGAACAATTATCGCATCTTTAGCCAGTGTAATCTCCTATAAACTATTCATTCAGGCCAATGTTAAAGAGAGTAAGGCGTATTTAATTAAATTTAGCATTTACAACTTTTCATTTTTAATCATACTTACATGTATACAATACTTTATTTTTAAATTTCTATAACTTTAAAAAGTGATTACTACTAGAATAATAAAAACCAAAACTTTCTCAACATTAAATTGGGAAAGTTTTGGTTTTAAAGTACATAATACTTACAATTAGCATTATAAGCAAGATCCACAAATTGCATCAATTAACTCACCAGTTATCCAACGACTGTCTGATGATCAAAGAAAATCTCTAAAAACTAGTTGATAATCTTTTAGAATTAAACTTTCCTATAATACTCTTTGCTATTTCTTCAATATTTTCATTTAGAAAGAAATGATTACCTTCAAAAGAATGAAAAGTACACGTTTTACTTGTATATTTCTTCCATTTTATTACTTGATCATATGTAGTAAATTCATCATTTTTCCCATTAAATATAAGAAAATCAATATCACATGGTTGTATATTATTATCATGAATGTATGTCTCGACAATCTTAAAATCTGCTCTTAAAATAGGGAGAAAAATCTCCATTAATTCTTCTGATTGAAGTACCCCAGATGATGTACCTCCCATTGCAATAACTTCTCTTTTAAATTGTTCGTTAGGAAGATTATATCGGATATTTTTTATTTTACTATTTGGATGGTTTCTACCGGACAAAACAAGAAATTCAGGTAATTCGTTATTAGAATCCTGTATTTTCCTAGCTACTTCATAGGCAATCAAACTCCCCATGCTATGCCCGAATAGAATGTAGGGCGAATCATCTATCTGCATAACTATATTATTGTAGACATCATTTACGGCCTCTTCCATACTTTGGTACAAGTTTTCTTCAATTCTATATCCTCTACCAGCTAACTCTATCGGGACTACCTCAATATATGGATTAAAGTGATTTTTCCATTTTGCGTAACTAAACGCAGATCCCCCAGCATGTGGAAAGCAAAAAAGTTTAGTCTTCCGCATTGATTTTCTCCTTACTTTCAAATTTGTATATATTTTGGCAAATTGAATAAATGTCTTTAATTATTATCTCTTGCGGAAATTCATCCCTTGTTGCACAAGCAGATATCTTATAATTTGGCTCAATGTTATATTGTCTAAAGTAAAAGTTTTGAGGTATATACTTATATGAAATTAAAGTTCGTGACTCTTTTTTTATAGAGAATGAATTTAACGGGATATAAAGCCCTTTTCCAATCGTTTTTATATAACTTTCTTTTAATGTCCATAAATCATAAAAATAATTAATTTGTTCATCAGAATTCATATTAGATATATCATAAAATTCTTCCTCTGAAAAAAATTCATTTGCTAATTTAAGAGCCTCTATTTCTGAAACCTTTTCTATATCAATACCCACATTAAAATTAGCAGTAGTACAAACCACCCATTCTCCTGAATGTGACAGATTAAAATGAAAGTCAGAAAAATTTTCAAAAAAAGGTTTTCCATACTCATTATATATAAATCTAATTTCTTCATTATTAATTTTATACTTTTGGCAGATTAGAGATCGAATTAGTAAATCCCCTATCAGGGTCCTATTAATGTCGCATGAGTTTAATAAACGCTTCATTCGTTCTTTCTTCTCATTTGAAACCAAGTTACTAAGTTGCTTAAACAAATGACTTTCAATATTCTTTGGTATTTTCACAGCTTGAATATGTATGATAAATCACTTCCTTTTTTAAAGGATGGCTTCATATATGTGCGTTACATAAATTCAAATTAACTTTATTAAATTGCAAATACAATAGAAAAGGTGCATATTTACATATCAATGAAAATATACACCTTTCCTCAGTAATATCATCAAAGCATTAGCTTCTATTACAAAAAATGGAGAGCATTTACATCATTCTATGAGCAACTCGTATAGGTTTCTATGTCTCTATCAAGTAATTTTTGCATTATCCTCTTAAAAAGTAATACTCTTGATATATTCATTATTGCCTTCACTTTATTTGCAGTTATTGGGCTGCCCTTTTCGTTCATAGCGTTGCATCTTTTGCACTCTCTACTTTTCAGTTAATGAAAGGGATGTTTCTTTTATTCCTTCAAATTCATTTAATAGATACTTAGCTATCTTTTCAACTGCGGGGAAGTCTACTATTTCCTCATGTGATCCAGGGACAGAATACTTCTTTATTCTTCCTTTTAATAAAGGTCCCCAATCTGTAAACAACTCTTTTCCTTCCTCAGCACTAAAGTAGATAACTTCTCCAAAGTATGGTATCAAATCATTATCTGCCATTAAGTTCAGGCATTTCCTATGAGCATTGATAACTTGCTTCAAATTCATAAGATTTGCATCAGGCGGGAGTACTCCTTCCATAATTAATCGCTCCACAAGCATATCTTGCTTATGGACGAGGCCTTCTTCCTGCTCAATAAGATCTCTAGGAATGAAATGTTCAGATATATATGAGAGCATATCCTCCCTTGTTTTACGATCTTGCTCTGAAGGTACTTTAGTATCCATAAGTACCAACAATTCAACTTCCTCTCCTTGATTTCTTAGTACAGTTGCGATTTTATAAGCAATTGCACCGCCTAAAGACCATCCTCCAAGACGATATGGGCCTTCTGGCTGAACACTTTTTATTTCTTTAATGTAAAGTTGAATTAGTTCCGGCAAGGTCGAGTCGTCAATCTCTCTCTTTTCTATGAGAGGATTCTGTAAACCATAAAATGAACAGTGATTCTTAAGCAATCTTGCTAATTGAATGTAACAAAATACATTCCCCATAAACGGATGAACGCAGAAGAAAGGTCTTTTCTCTGATTCTTGTAGTGGTACCAGCGCTGATACAGATTTTGTCATATCATGCTTATCACGAATAAGGCATGCGATTCCTTCCAATGTTGGATTCTTAATCAATGTAGACACCTTAATCTCTTTTCCAAACTTCTCCCTAATTTTTGAAACTAATTTGATTACAAGGAGAGAGTGTCCCCCTCTATTAAAGAAATCATCATTTACATAGACATCTTCTATCTGTAACACATCCTGCCAGATTTTAACCAACTGATATTCAATTTCATCCCTTGGAATGATTGGTGTAGAGAAGTTATTTTCTCTTTGAATAGTTAAACTGTACAATGCCTTTCGATCAACTTTCCCATTCATTGTAAGAGGAATCTCGTCTACCTCAATAAAGTGTGCGGGAACCATATAATTCGGTACTTGTGTCTTGAGATATTCACGCCAGTCATGCATGCTTCCAGCTCCAACTACATAAGCAACCAATCTCTGCTCTCCTAATTTATCCTCTGTTACCAAAACTACTGCTTCTTTTACCAATGGATGACTCTCTAGATTCGCTTCGACCTCTTCAAGTTCAATACGGAAGCCCCGAATTTTCACTTGATTATCAATTCTTCTCAAGTAATCTAAATTACCATCAGGTAAATAACGAACCAAATCTCCTGTACGATATAAACACTCTTCTTCATTAAATGGATGACGAATGAATCGCTCTGCTGTTAATTCTGGACGATTCAAGTATCCTCTCGCTATACCTGCACCACCAATATATAGCTCACCTGTTACACCAACTGGAACAGGTAACAGATTTTTATCCAATACATAAGTTTGAACGTTCGGCAATGGACGTCCAATTGTAACTCGCTTACTATCTGTTTGGATATGATAACACGTTGTATCAACCGTACATTCTGTAGGACCGTATACGTTATAAAAATCAATTTTTTCAGTCTCTACTAGCTGTTCCCATAATGACGGCATAATTGCTTCACCACCGACCAATATCTTACTTGGTACATGAACATCAGCACTTGTTTCTAGCAATCCTCCATCTATAAGTAATTGAAGTAATGAAGGTGTCATATCAAACATTTCCAATTTATTCTCCCTAATATAGGAAACAAATTGTTCCGGATTAGTGCGAACTTCACCTGGGATAATATATAAACTTGAACCATGAAGCAGCATTTGTAATTGCTGAATAGATACATCAAAGGCAATTGACGCATTTAAACCGACGCGCACATTACTAGGTATCTCATGTGAGAAAATTTCTTTTTGTAAACCATATGATAGGTTTATTACAGAATGGTGCTGTACTAAAGCACCCTTTGGATTCCCTGTCGAACCGGAAGTGTAGATAACATACGCTAAGTTTTCCCCTGTTACCTCACATATCGGCGAAAGTTTGATTTCTCGAGAAATCATTGCTTGGTCCCTATCTAAGCAAACTGTCTTGATTTCTTTAGGTATCCAGCCTACTAATACCTCATTTGTAACCAATACTTGAATTCCTGTGTCTTCTAAAATATATCGCAGGCGGCTTTCCGGATTCGTTGGATCCAATGGAACATAGGCTGCTCCAGCCTTCCAAATTCCCATGAGACCAACAACCATCTCAACTGAACGCTCAAAGCAGAGGCCAACCAATGACTCTGTCCCAATTCCACATTTCTGTAGATGATGGGCCAATTGATTAGCTCTTTCATTCAGCTCTCGATATGTTAGTTGCTGTTTTTCATCTACCACTGCCACCGCGTCAGGCGTACGATTTACTTGCTCTTCGAATAGTTGATGAATCACATTCTCACGTGGATAGGATATAGCATTATCATTCCATTCTTTTAATAGTTGTCTTTGTTCAGCTTCCGTAATATATACCAGCTCTGATAGAGTTTGATCAATGTTTTTGAGCATTTGCATCAACACTTGGTGTAAATGACCCAACACTCGTTCAATAGTTATTCTATTAAACTTACTACAGTCATACATTAACTTTAACGATAACTGGGTTCCTGGAACTACAGCCAGCCCTAATGGGTAGTGGGTTTGCTCTACTCCTTCCAATTCACCAATTTCTAGATTTTCTGAAGACTCCTCTTTCACTGGATAATTTTCAAACACATATAAACTATTAAACAGCGGTGTTCCTCTAGGAACTTCACTCCATCCCTGAATTTCTGTTAAAGAAGCATACTCATATTGTCTTCTTTCTATCTCTTCCTCTTGTATCTTCTGCAACCAATCCATTACTTTTATATCATCAATCAATTGAATTCGCGTCGGTGACGTTGTAATGAAAGGACCTACGATGTTTTCAACATCAATAATCTCCGTAGAACGCCCTGAGCTTGTTACACCAAAGACAATGTCATTTTCTCCACTATACCGGCTCATGAGATATGCCCATGCACCTTGAATTACTGTACTCAAAGTAAGTTTATTGCGTTTCGCCCATCCTTGTAACGCTTGGGTCTGCTCTTCTGATAAATACATAACCTTCTCTGTGTAACCTTTTTCTCCCTCTTTACTTTCTAAGCCCAGCAAAGTTGGTGCAGTGAAACCTTTAAGCTTTTCTCTCCAGAATTGTTCCGCCTGCTCCTTATCTTGTTCTCTTAGCCATTGGATATATTTCTTATATGGTGAGGGCTTAGGTAACTTCACGGCTTCTCCATTCATTTTCTTCTGATAGACTGTAAGTAATTCATTAAAGACCAATGGTAAACTCCATCCATCCAGTAAAATATGGTGATGTGTCCAAACAATTCGATATTCTTCCTCACCTTCTTGAATGACCGTTACTCGCATCAATGGCGCTTCATCAAATTGGAAGGCTTGTTTTCGATCTAATGCCAAAAAGACTTTTCTTTTTTCCTCTATCTCTTTAGTTGTCATTGTACGCCAGTCTTCTTTGTTCACTTTAAATGGGATATTTTCATACACCACTTGTAATGGTTCTTCAATTTCGTCCCAAACAAATGCTGTACGAAAAATTTCATGCCGCTGAATTACAGATTTCCACGCCTGCTCAAAAGTAGGAATATCCATTTTCCCTTTAATCATAAAACTTAATTGCACTATATACGGTGCAACATGTTCATTCCCTTGGTCATGCAATGTGTGGAAAATCATACCTTCTTGCAAAGGTGATAGTGGATTTAAATCAGTAATCTGATTGTTCTTTCCACGATTCATTTTGTTTAGTACATTTGTCAAACCTACTTGGTTAAGATTAGCCATTGCAAAATCCGAAATGGTCAGTGCAGATTCTCTATCTGAAGGTTGAATCAATCTGCTCAGTTGATATAGCATATTCTGTGCAATATTTTGAATCGTTGATTTGGCGAATTGTCCAACATTGTATACCCAAGTGAACTGAAGTTTTCCATTCGTTACAACCCCAATTACATCAATTACATGCGATCGCTTGGAACCGGCAGCATGATCTAAACGCTTAAATTCGTTCTCCGGCATAAACATTGCATCTCTAGAAAACATTTGATCAAATTGTCCAAGATAGTTAAAACTAATAGACGGTGTATGTTGAGAGCTCAATTGCTCACACATTGTTGCGTTCATGTAACGCAACACTCCATAATCAACACCCTTATTAGGAATTTTGCGAACTTGTTCTTTAACTGCTTTTAATGCTGCAATTGGCGTATTAGCACTAGTAATATTTAAGTGAACAGGGTAAATACTTGTAAACCATCCCACGGTTCTCGATAAGTCAACATCTTCAATAATTTCTTCTCTACCATGCCCCTCTAAATCCACGCTCAATATCTTCTGCCCTGTACATGCTGCTGTAGCTTGTACCAATGCTGCTAATAATACTTCATTGATTTGGACACGGTGAGTGCTTAAAGTCTCTTGCAATAACATACGGGTCTCATTCTCATTTAACACCACAGTAATTTCCTCAGTTACTGCGCTTACTGAATTACTTATAGTACCATCTATCGGCAGTTTAACTACGTCTTGTTCAGACTGCTGCTCCCAGTAATGCAGCACTTCTTGTGATATTCCAGTTTCAGCGTAATGATGTAATTTTTCCGACCACTCTTTAAAGGATGTACTCTTCATAGGTAATTGAATTTTCTGCCCTTGAATCGCTTGATTATACGCTGTTTGCAAATCTTCCAATAAAATTCGCCAAGAAACACCATCCACGGCTAAGTGATGAATTGTCCAAAATAATCGGCCAGTCTTCTCACCTTCATCAAAATAAACCATTCTCATTAACGGACCATCATGTAAATTCAAACTTTCTTGTGCAATATTAATCTCTTTTTGAATAACTTGATGCCAATCGGCTTCCGGCACTTCGGCTAATGAAATGACAGTAAGTATCAATTGTTCTTCTATTCCTTCATTCCACTGTTTCCAAGCCCCATCAGGTAAACGTTCATATCTTAAACGCAGGGCATCATGATGAAGTAGAAGATTACGCACTGACTTCTCCAGTGATACTATATCCAGTTTCTCTTTCGTTCTAAAGAACATGGATTGATTCCAATGATGTGGGTTAGGATGATTTTGTGCAAAAAAACCTTGCTGAATAGGTGTAAGTATCGTATCTCCAGTTATAATTCCTTGTTCGGCTTGTACACCTTGTTCTTCTTTGACTACCTGCGCCAACTCAGCAATCGTTTGGTGTTCAAATATTTGTTTTGGTGTCAATTGTAAACCAGTTTGCTTCGCACGAGAGACAATCTGAATGCTAAGAATTGAATCTCCACCAATTTCAAAAAAGTTATCATAAATACCAATACGTTTTGAACCCAGCACACGTTCCCAAATGATAGAAAGCTTGTGTTCACGTTCATTTCTTGGGGCTACGTAGCCTTCTTGTGTTCCTTGATAATCTGGTATAGGCAATGATTTCCGATCAATCTTTCCATTTATGGTTAGCGGTAACTCTTCCATTTCGACAAAGTAGGAAGGTATCATATGGATTGGCAGTTTTATTTTAAGATACTCGCGCCATTCTTCTAAACTGCCTTCGCCCACTATATAAGCTACCAACCTCTTATCTCCCGACTGATTTTCCCTAACTATTACAACTGCCTCTTTTATCAAGTCATGCTCCTGTAAAGTCGACTCAATCTCCCCAAGTTCGATTCGAAATCCTCTAATCTTCACTTGATTATCAATTCTTCCTAAATAGTCTATATTACCATCAGGAAGATATCTCACGAGATCGCCTGTTCTATATAATCTCTCGCCTTCTTTGAATGGATGAGAAATAAATCGTTCGGATGTTAACTCTGGACGATTTAAGTATCCCCTCGCTAGACCCGCTCCTCCGATATAAAGTTCACCCATCACACCAACTGGAACTGGCAACCCATTTCTATCCAATACATAAGTTTGAACGTTAGGCAACGGACGCCCAATCGTTACTCTCTCACTATCTTTTTTGATATGATAGCATGTTGCATCAACCGTACATTCTGTAGGACCATATACATTATAAAACTCAATTTTATCAGTCTCTACTAGCTGTTCCCATAATGACGGCATAATCGCTTCGCCGCCAACCAATACCTTACTTGGAACATGAACGCCATCGTACGTTTCTAACAATCCGGCATCTATAAGTAATTGAAGCAATGAAGGTGTTATATCAAAGATTGCTAACTTGTTCTCCCTAATATAAGCTACAAACTGTTCCGGATCACTTCGTACTTCATTCGGAATAATATACAAACTTGAACCATACAACAGCATTTGTAATTGTTGAATAGATGCATCAAAGGCAATTGACGCATTTAAACCGACATGCATGTTAGATGGTATCTCATGTTCGAAAACCTCTTTTTGTAAACCATGCGACAAGTTTATTACAGAATGATGCTGTATCAAGACACCCTTTGGATTCCCCGTCGATCCCGAAGTATAGATAACATACGCTAGGTTTTCTCCTGTTACTTCACATTTTGGTGAAAGAATGCTTTCTTTTGAAATCATTGCTTGATCCCTATCTAGACAAACTGCCTTGACTTCTTTGGGTATCCAATCTTCTAATGACTCATTCGTAACTAATACTTGAATTCCAGTGTCCTCCAAAATATATCGTAGACGACTTTCTGGATAGGATGGATCCAATGGAACATATGCTGCTCCAGCCTTCCAGATCCCCATAATACCAACAATCATCTCAACTGAACGCTCAAAGCAAAGTCCAACTAATGATTCAGTCCCAATCCCACATTGCTGAAGATAGTGGGCCAATTGATTAGCTTTTTCATTAAGCTCTAGATATGTTAACTGCTGTTTTTCATCTACCACTGCCACCGCGTCAGGTGTATGATTTACCTGCTCTTCAAACAGCTGATGAATCGCACTTTCCCGTGGATATACTACAGCATTATTATTCCACTCTTCCAACTCTTTTTGCTGTAATCCTGATAATATAGGCAACTTAGCTAATGATTTATCAGGATTCTCCACGATTACATTCAACCAGTTTCCAAAATGTTCAGCCATGGATTCAATAGTTAAGCTGTCAAATAAATCCGTCCTATAAACAAAAGTAAGCAATAAACCCTCTTCCACTTCTGCAGCAGTTAAACTTAAATCAAACTTAGCGATTGGAGCATTACTTTCCATTACTTCTATATTTCTTCCATGTAGTTCTGGTAGCTCCTGTCCCGTATTTTGCAAAGTAAACATGGTTTGGAAAATCGGGGAATGGCTTGTATTTCGTTCAGGTTGGATAACCTCTACAATTTTCTCAAACGGAACATCTTGATACTCATACGCCTTCAATGCTTTTATCCGCACTTGAGACAACAACTCTTGAAATACCGGTGCATTACTTAAATCAGCCCGATAAACCAATGTGTTGACAAAGAAACCAATCAGCCCCTCAATTTCTCGATAATTTCGATTTGCAATTGGGCTGCCAACAATAATATCCGATTGTCCCGTATAACGGGAAAGGAAACTTTGATACGATGCCAATAAGGTCATGAAAAGCGTGGCCCCTTCTTGACGACTTAGTTCGTTTAATTTATCCAGTAATGAGCGTGACAACAGCACATTATGAGTTAATCCATGGTGGGTTTGCACTGGCGGACGCGGACGATCCATTGGCAACATTAAGACTGGTAACTCACCAGATAATTCTTCCTTCCAATATGCAAGCTGTTGATTTAGTACTTCATCTTTCAACCATCCTCTTTGCCACTGAGCAAAATCGGCATATTGAACTGGTAGTGGTTCCAGCTCTGCTTGTTTTTCACCAATCGCATTCTCATAAAATGTCATCCATTCTTGAAGCAAGATTTCCATCGACCATCCATCTGAGATAATGTGATGCATATTACACAGAAGAACCCATTCTTCTTCTGAAATTCTTATGATTTGTCCACGGAACAATGGTCCTTGTTCTAAATCAAATGGAGATTCAACTTCAGTTTGAATCCATTGCTGCAACTTTCTTTCTCTCTCCTTTAATGAAAGCTTAGTTAGGTCCATTTGCGGAAGAGGACGGAAAATATAAGGTTGAATCTGTTGCACAGGATGACCTTCCTCTTCATGAAATACCGTCCGCAAAGATTCATGACGCTCTATCAACTGATTCCATCCCAACTCCAATTCCTCAGGTAACCAATTCCCTGTAAGGCGGCATACCATTGGCATATTATAAAGTGCACTATTAGGTTCAAACTGATCAATAAACCATAAGCGCTGTTGGGCATATGACAGCGGAATATTATTTCCTCGTTCCATCGGCATCAATGGTGGAATTTCTCGTTTTTCACTCCCCTTACGCAACTGATCTATTCGTTTCGATAGTGCCTCGACCGTTGGATATTCGAACAATTCACGTACCGGTAATTTGATTTGAAAGACTTCTTGTAAGCGCGAGACCACTTGTGTAGCAAGTAGAGAGTGACCACCAAGCTCAAAGAAAGAATCCTGAACACCAATTTCTTTTATTCCTAGCACTTGACTCCACACTGAAGCGATAAGTTCTTCCAGTGGAGTTCGTGGGTATACAGTATTTTCGGCGGATTGTTCACTAAGTATAGGCAATGCCTTCAAATCAAGTTTTCCATTCGGTGTAAGTGGTAAAAATTCCATCTCAATAAAGTTTGTTGGAACCATGTAATTTGGTAAATGTGTTTGTAGATGTTCTCGCCATTCATGTACACTTCCTTCACCAACTACATAAGCTACTAATCTCTTGTCATCTTGATTATCCTCTCGTACCAATACAACTGCTTCTTTCACAGAAGAATGCGCCTGCAAAACAGCTTCTATTTCTCCCAATTCAATCCGGAAACCACGAATTTTTACTTGGTCATCTATACGACCATGGAACTGGAGATTACCATCAGAAAGATAACTTGCTTTGTCTCCTGTGTAATAGAGACGTTCTCCTGACTTGAAAGGATGTGGAATAAATTTTTCCTTTGTGAGATCCAGGCGATTAGCATATCCACGTGCAAGACTCTTCCCTCCAATATAGAGATCTCCAATTATACCAATTGGTACTAGCTGAAGATGAGAATCTAATACATAAACTTCTGTATTCGCAATCGGCCGACCAATCGATGGCGTACCGGTTGTCACTCCTACAGGCACATAACAATCTGTGGTAACAACGGTATTTTCCGATGGACCATACTGATTAATTACCGCAAAAGGAATATCTTTAGATGGATACTGCGTTAATTGATCCCCACCTGTAAGGATAAAACGAAGATCCGTTTTATCTGGCCAAGATAATTTCAAGAGTCTTTCCAGAATAGGTGTAGGTGCAAAACTAGCTGTTATTCGTGAATCAATGAGCCAGTCCCTTAGTGCTTCTGGATTAATTCTCAGTTCCTCTGTTGACAAGTAGAGTGCTGCACCAGCAGTTAGATACGGCCAAATTTCCTGGACAGCCGAATCAAAAGCAATCCCTGCAATCTGGGTCGCACGATCCTCTGCTGTAATACGATAAACTTCTTGATGCCAAGAAACCATATTCATTAATGAGCGATATTCAACCATGACACCCTTTGGCTTTCCTGTAGAACCAGAGGTATAGACAATATAAGCTAAGTTCTCTGGATTTAACTGACGTGTAGGTGCGATTACGCTTTCCACTGTTAATTCTTCTAACCTCACCGTTTCGACGTGTGCGAAATGGCCTTCTTGTCCTTCCGCCGTCACTACAAATTGAATTCCTGCATCTTCAATCATGTATTCTAACCTTGATTTTGGATACAACGGATCTAAAACAACATAAGCTCCACCAGCTTTTAAAATGCCTAGTAAACTTGCCATGAGCTCAGCTGACCTCGGAAGATAAACTCCCACCACTGATTCTGGGGCGACTCCTTTTCGCTGTAAAACATTTGCCAACTGATTTGCTTGTGCATCCAGTTCACCATAAGTCCACTTTTTTGTTTGATCAACAACGGCAATCGCATCAGGGCGCCTTGCTACATGTTCCTCAAATCTGTCACAAATAAGAGCCTGATGGGACATTTCCATTACAGTGTCATTCCATGTTTCTAATAACAAAGTACGCTCGGGTTCCGATAGCATGCTCAGGTCATGCAACGGATTTTGTGGGTGATGAGAAACTTCGTGTAGCCATTTCTCAAAGTGTCCTGCCATCCGTTCAATAGTAGATGCATTGAATAAATCCTTATTGTATTCAAAAGTAAAAAGCAATTCCTCTTCTGTCTCAGCTACCATTACACTTAAATCAAACTTTGCAATTGGACTATGGCTTTCTATCATTTCAATACTTCTACCAGATAACACCGGGAACTCTTGTTTCATATTTTGCAAGATGAACATGGTCTGGAAGATTGGCGAATGACTTGTACTCCGCTCTGGTTGCACAACTTCTACAATTTTTTCAAAAGGGATATCCTGATATTCATACGCCTTCAATGCCTTTTTACGAACCTGAGACAGAACATCTTGAAATGTCGGTCTACCACTCAGATTAGCTCGATAAACCAGCGTGTTGACGAAGAAACCAATTAGTCCTTCTATTTCTCTATAATTTCGATTCGCAATTGGACTTCCGACCAGAATATCTTCTTGTCCCGTATAACGGGATAGAAAACTTTGATATGCAGCCAACAGCGTCATGAAGAGTGTAGCCCCTTCTTTGCGACTAAGTTTGTTCAAGTTATCATGTAGCGTGCTTGGCAGAACCAGAGTGTATGTCGACCCGTGATGAGTTTGTATTGCAGGACGCGGACGATCCATAGGAAGTTGGAGTACAGGAAGCTCTCCAGACAATTCTTCCCTCCAATATTGGAGTTGTTGATCAAGCACCTCCTCCTTCAGCCAACCTTTTTGCCACTGAGCGAAGTCGGCATATTGAACCGGTAATGGTTCAAGTTCTGCTATCTTTCCATCCGTTTCTTTCTCATAGAATGCCATCCATTCTTCAAGTAGGACTCCCATCGACCATCCATCTGAAATGATATGATGTAAAGTACAAAGGAGAATCCATTCTTCCTCTCCCACTTGCAAAATACTTGTCCTGATTAGTGGGCCCTCTGCTAAATCAAATGGCACTTCTGTTTCTTGTTGAATCAAACGTTTAACTTCTTCTTCTCGGTCTTCTGGAGAAAGCATAGTTAAATCCGTTTTCGGAATTGATTGAAAAGCATACGGTTCAATTTGCTGTATGGGTTGACCGTTCACTTCATGAAAGACCGTCCGCAATGATTCATGACGTTCTATTAGTTGGTTCCATCCTGTTTCCAGTGCCTCAAGTAGCCAACTCCCTGTAAGGCGGCATACCATTGGCATATTATAAAGGGCACTATTAGGTGTAAATTGATCAATAAACCATAAGCGCTGTTGCGCATAAGATAGTGGAATAGTTTCTCCTCGTTCCATCGGCATTAGTGGCGGAATCTCTCGTTTTCTATCTCCTTTACGTAACTGATCTAATCGCTTTGCCAGTGACTCCACCGTTGCATACTCAAATAGTTCACGTACTGGTAATTCGATTTGAAAGATTTCCTGTAAACGTGACACTACTTGAGTAGCTAGTAGTGAGTGACCACCGATTTCAAAAAAGGAATCCTGAACACTAATATTTTTTACACCTAACACTTGGCTCCATACGGAAACGATGAGCTCCTCCACTGGTGTTCGTGATGAAGTAATATCTTCACTTATGAACTGTGCTTCCAATTCCAGTAAGGCTTTCCGATTCACCTTACCATTTGGAGTGAGTGGCATCCCTTCAATTTGGAAAAAGTATGCCGGAACCATATAATGTGGAAGTTGCTTCTTGAGATATTCACGCCACTCTACAGTATCCCCTTCACCCACTACATAAGCTACTAACTGCTTATCTCCTGGACGATCTTCCTTCACCAACACAACAGCCTCTTTTACAGATGAGTGATCATGTAAAGCTGCTTCAATTTCTCCCAATTCAATTCTGAATCCTCTAATTTTGACTTGGTTATCTATCCTTCCAATATATTCCAAGTTACGATTATTCATATACCTCACCAGGTCACCCGTTCGATATAATCGTTCTCCTTCCTTAAAGGGATGCGGAATAAAACGTTCAGTAGTTAAATCTGGTCGATTGAAGTAGCCACGTGCCAATCCTACTCCTCCAAGGTAAAGTTCCCCCGACACACCAATTGGGACCACCTGTTGATATTGATCTAACACATACAACTCTGTATTATCAATTGGACGACCAATTGGAATAAGCATTGATTCTTTTTCTAAATCACAATCATAATAAGTCACATCCACAGTCGCTTCAGTAGGACCATACAAATTAATTAACTGTGTTTGCTGAACATTGTAAAAGATCCACTTAAACCGGCGAACCTGCTCAGAGTTTAATGCTTCTCCACTAGTAAAAACATGAATTAAAGACGATACATCCCTTTTCGAATTATATTGTTCCATATAATCCAAGAAAGTAGATAACATCGACGGAACAAAGTGCATGGTGGTCACACGATATCGTTCAACATACTCCTCAATCACTGCAGGATCTTTCTCTCCTCCTGGTGGAAGCAAACAAACACGTGCTCCTACAAATGACCACCAAAATAATTCCCAAACGGAAACATCAAACGAAAACGGTGTCTTTTGTAGGATTGTATCTTCCTCGGACAATGGATATTTTTTCTGCATCCACTGTAGGCGGTTGATAACCGAATGATGTTCAATCATTACCCCCTTTGGATTTCCCGTTGAACCCGAAGTGTATATGATATAGGCTAAGTTATTTGCTGTTACTCCACTCACCGGAGCTAAATTACTCTCTTTAGAAATCATTACTTGATCCCTGTCTAAACAAATTGCTTGAATATCTTTAGGTAACCAGTCCTGTAGTGCCTCTTTTGTTAACAGCACTTGAATTTGTGAATTCTCTAAAATGTATCTCAGACGGTTTTCGGGATAACTTGGGTCCAGTGGGACATAAGCCCCACCTGCTTTCAAAATCCCAAAGAGACCAATAATCATATCAGGAGAACGTTCAATACATATACCAACCAATGATTCAGGTCCAATACCTCGTTTTTGTAGAAAATGTGCCAATTGATTCGATTTTTCATTGAGTTCTTGATACGTTAGCTTTCCACCCTCATAAACTACCGCCACTGCATCAGGTGTACGTGCAACTTGCTGCTCAAATAGCTCATGAATCATACAATCATGACCATAAACTACTTCTGTATCATTCCATTCTTCTAGGAGTTGTTTCTGCTCAGTGTCCGATAACATTGACAGCTTTGTATATGATTCATCTGGATGATGCGCGATTTCATTTAGCCAGTTCTCAAAATGGCCTGCCATACGTGCAATGGTACTACTATCAAATAAATCCGTGTTGTATTCAAATGAGACAAATAGACCTTCTTCCACTTCATAGGCAGTTAAGCTCAAATCAAATTTTGCAATAGACATATTACTTTCTACCATTTCAATCCTTCTACCAGGCAAATCTAGTCGTTCTTGTTTTATATTCTGTAGCGTAAACATGGTCTGAAAGATAGGAGAATGGCTCATGCTTCGTTCAGGTTGCACAGCTTCTACCACTTTTTCAAATGGTATATCTTGATATTCGTAAGCTTTTAACGCCTTTTTCTTTGTTTGGTTCAAAATCTCCCGGAAAGTAGGGGTACCACTCAAATCTGATCGGTAAACCAACGTATTAACAAAGAAACCAATTAATCCTTCTACTCCCTTATGATTCCGATTTGCAATCGGACTTCCGACTAGAATATCTTTTTGTCCTGTATAACGTGCAAGAAAGCTCTGATATGCAGCCATTAAAGTCATAAATAAGGTAGATCCTTCTTGTCGACTTAAATCTTTTAATTGACTGAGTAATCTAGAAGAAAAAATCACGTGATGCGTATCCCCAGAATAAGTTTGCGTAACCGGTCGAGGCCGGTCCACTGGCAGTTGTAATATAGGGAGCTCACCAGACAATTCTTCCTGCCAATACGTAAGCTGACGATTTAGCACATCACCTTGCAACCACTCCTTTTGCCACTTCGCAAAATCTGCATATTGAATGGATAATGAACTTAATTTAGCAGGATTTCCGCCCGTTTCCTCTTCATAGAAAGCAAGTAATTCATTCATGAATATACCAATGGACCAGGCATCAGAAACAATATGATGCATCGTACACAGTAATAACCATTCATCCTTTTCTAATTGAACAAGCTGATTACGAATTAAAGGACCATTCATTAAATCAAATGGTTTTTGCGCTTCTCTCGCAATTAAACTATCTACCTCTTTTTCTTTTACTTCTAGAGGAAGTTGAGAGTAATCTCTTACAGGTAATGCTCTAGGAAGGAATTCGACAATTTGTTGTACAGGTTGTTCTTCTACTTCTTTAAAAACAGTTCGTAATGATTCATGACGTTCAATAAGTCGATTGAATCCCTTCTCTAATGCTTCAGGTATCCAATTTCCTTTTAGATTCCATACCGTTGGAATATTATATAAAGAACTGTTTGGATTAAATCTGTCCATAAACCACAAACGTTGTTGTGCATAAGACAACGGGAGCGCTTCTTTATTCTCCTTTTTTTGCATTTGCTTCTGAAGCCAAGCTCTCTTCTCAGGAGAAAGTGAACTCAGCTTTGCAAGTAAATCACTTCTCATTTTTTTACCCCTTCCTCAACTAAATTACTCTCAAATATTCCTTGTGCTTCTTCCTCTGATAGCTCTTCTAATTGCTTAAGCAGTTCAAATAATTCTTCATCATTACCCACTTCTTCTTCTTTTTGAATATAGTCTTGAAGACTTACATTCTCCTTACTATCATTCTGCATTTCTTGATTTTTGTTATGGTGCAATTGATCTATCTGTTCTGCCAATTGCTGCACTGTATGAAACATAAATAAATCATGCAATGGTATCTCAATTCCAAAAGCCTCTTTAAGACTGGAAACAGCTTGCGTAGCAAGTAATGAGTGACCACCTATTTCAAAAAACGAATCCTGAATTCCGATGTTTTCCATACCTAAAACTTCATTCCATATTGAAACGATTGTTTTTTCCGTAGGCGTACGAGGAGCAATATAACCACTTGTTATCTCCTGTTTCTCTGGTGCTGGTAAGGCCTTCCTATCAATTTTTCCATTTGGAGTGAGTGGAAATGCATTCAATCCGACAAAATAGGCTGGAATCATATAATTTGGTAGCTGGTCCTTGAGATAATCACGCCACTTTTGAGCATCCCCATCTCCTACAACATAAGCAATCAAACGTAGATCACCAGGATAATCTTCCCTCACCGTCACAATAGCTTCGTTAACTAATGTATGCTTTTGTAATGCCGCTTCAATTTCTCCTAGTTCAATCCGGAACCCACGAATTTTTACCTGATGATCGATTCGGCCAAGATACTCCAAATTTCCATCCGGCAAATACCTTACTAGATCTCCAGTCCGGTATACTCGCTCCCCTTCTTTAAATGGATGCGGTATAAAACGATCTTCCGTTAAGTCAGGACGGTTTAAGTATCCACGTGCTAATCCCGATCCACCAATGTACAGCTCACCAACTACACCAATTGGAACCATTTTTTGTTCAATACTTAGTACATATACTTCTGTATTGAATATTGGTTTACCAATTGGTGGTACCCTATGGACGACACCCTTTTCTAATTCCATATAAGTGGAATACGTAGTATCTTCGGACGGTCCATATAGGTTGTACACCTTCTCAACCGTACTTCTCTCATATAAATCTTGAACAAGTGAATATGGCAATGGTTCTCCAGCCAAATTCACCACCTTTACCGAAGAAGGGAGTGTTTTTGCTCGAACCAGTTCCTTCGCTGCCGATGGCACAGTATTGACTAAAGTCACATCCTTGGTAGACAACTTGTCTAGATGTAGAGCATTTTCAGCGACAATCACCTTACCACCCATCGTTAGGGGAACAAACACTTCAAAAACAGATAGATCAAAGGATAGCGAAGTGGAGGCCAACACTCCCGCTAAATCCTTTCGGGAATATGTGTGATGCGCCCAACGAATCATTGTTACTGTATTCCTATGCTCAATCATTACTCCCTTTGGATTTCCAGTGGAACCTGAAGTATAGATAATATAGGCTAAGTTATCACCCGTCACTTCACTCGAACACACCGTAGTTACTTCTTGTTCTATTTCTGCTCGATCACGATCAATACAAATCACGTCAATGGATTTAGGTATAACCATTTTTTGTTGTAATTTTTCCTGTGTTACTAGTACCTTTATTTGAGCATCCGCTAAAATGTATTGCAGTCGACTTTCAGGATACGCTGGATCTATTGGGACATATGCTCCTCCTGCCTTCATAATTCCTAAGAGGCCTACAATCATCTCAGATGAACGTGTAACACAAATCCCAACCAATGATTCGCAACCTACACCATTTTTTTGTAAATAATGTGCCAGCTGATTCGAGCGTTCGTCCAACTCTCGATATGTTAGTTCTTCATCTTCGCATACTACTGCAATTGCTTCTGGTGTTTTTTCCACTTGTTCTTCAAACAATGTATGAATCGCGCATTCTTCTATATCTATAACAGCTGATTCATTCCATTCTTCTAGTAATTGCTTATATTCTACTTTGGATAACATATTCAATTCTGATAATAAACATTTTGGATGAGAGACAATTTGATTTAACCAATGCTCAAAATGACTTGCCATACGTTCAATGGTTGTATCATCAAACAAATCAGTATTGTATTCAAAGGTTAGTGATAATCCTTCTTCCGTCTCAGTAACAAATAAACTCAAATCAAATTTCGCTACAGAAGCATGGCTTTCCATGAGTTCCATTTGTCTTTCAGATAGCCGAGGAAATTCTTGCTTCGTATTCTGTAAAATAAACATGGTTTGGAATATTGGTGAATGACTTGTATTCCGTTCCGGCTTTACGGATTCTACCACTTTCTCAAATGGGATGTCCTGATACTCGTATGCTTTTAGTGCTTTTTTTCTTACCTGCGACAAAAGTTCTTGGAACGTCGGATTTTCACTGAAATCAGCTCGATAAACCAACGTATTTGCAAAGAAACCTATTAATCCCTCAATCTCTTTAACATTTCGATTAGCGATTGGGCTTCCAACCAAGATGTCATCCTGTCCTGTATAACGGGAAAGGAAGCTTTGATACGCTGCCATCAATGTCATAAATAAAGTGCATCCTTCTTGCAGACTTAAATCTTTGAGCTTTTCCTGTAGGGAATTCGCCACCATTAAGGACTGACTTGCACCACGGTGGGTTTGAACCGCAGGTCGAGGACGATCCATCGGTAATTGTAAAACCGGTAACTCCCCAGCCAATTCTTCCTTCCAATATCGAAGGTGCTGATCCAAATTCTCTTCTTTTTGCCATTCCTTCTGCCACATAACAAAGTCTGCATATTGGATAGATAACTCCTTCAATTCCGCCGGTTTTCCGCTTAGTGCTCCTTCATAAAAAGCCATCCATTCTTCAAGTAAAATCCCCATTGACCATCCATCTGAAATAATATGATGCATCGTACAAATGAGAACCCATTCTTCTCTGTCCACTTTCAATATTCGTGTTCGAATCAGAGGACCTTGTCCAAAATGAAATGGTTCCTCCGCTTCGTTTTGAATGAGCCGTTTCATTTCTCTTTCCCTATCTTCCAAAGAGAGATCTGTTAGATTCAATTGAGGGATATGTCTGAATACATGAGATTGAACCTGTTGGAAAGGTTCACCCTCTTGTTCTAGAATTATCGTCCGTAATGATTCATGACGCTCCAACAACTGATTCCATCCGACCTCCAACGCTTCAATTGACCATTTACCTGTTAAGCGACACGCTGCATGAATATTGTACATAGCACTATTTGACATTAATTGATCAATAAACCATAGACGTTTCTGCGCATAGGAAAGCGGAATAGCTTCTTCTCGTTTCATAGGTATAAGAGGGGCAGCCTCTCGTTTTTTATCTTTTTTTCGTAACTGATCTACTCGTTTCGCCAATGCCTCCACTGTATCGTGCTTGAAAAGTTCACGTAATGGGATTTTGATTTGGAACAATTCTTGTAATCGAGAAACAATTTGAGTAGCGAGTAGTGAGTGCCCACCCCGTTCAAAAAAGGAATCCTGAATACCGATATTTTCAGTTCCTAACACTTGACTCCAAACCGAGGCAATAAGCTCTTCCGATGGCGTCCGAGGTAGAACATTTAAACCTCCAATAGTTTGCTCATCAGGTGCTGGCAAGGCCTTTCGGTCAATTTTCCCATTCGGAGTAAGCGGGAAGTGTTCTAACTCTACAAGGTGCGCTGGAATCATATGATTCGGTAATTGGTTTTGTAAATACTCTCTCCACTCTTGGGTATTTCCATCGCTCATTACATATGCAACCAATCGTTGATCACCTGGACGATCTTCTCTAACTAATACGACAGCCTCTTTAATAAACGAACATTTTTCTAAAGTCGCTTCAATTTCTCCTAATTCAATCCTAAAACCACGCATTTTGACTTGATGGTCCATTCTACCTATAAATTCTAAATTTCCATCAGTTAGATATCTTACTGAATCTCCTGTTCGATATAGTCGTTCCCCGAATCGATATGGATGCGAAACGAATTTTTCAGCAGTAAGATTCGGACGATTTAAGTATCCACGTGCTAAACCAGCACCACCAATATATAACTCACCCTCAATTCCTATTGATTGCAAGCGTTGATTTTGGTCTAATACATATAATTGCGTGTTCTGTATCGGCTGCCCAATAGAAACAAATTCTTGATTTGGCTGAATATCAAATGCATTCACATAAATAGTGGCTTCAGTTGGTCCATAAAAGTTGGTTAATTTCACTTGTCCACTATGATTCCATTTCTGTTGAAATCGTCTAACCAACCCTGAACTTAGTTCTTCCCCACCAGAAAATACATGGCGTATGGACGAACAATTCATGTTCAATTCAATATGATTGAAGTGATCTAAGAAAACAGATAACATCGAAGGTACAAATTGAACTATAGTAACCTGATGTTTTTTAATCACTTCAGCTATAATAGAAGGATCTTTTTCTCCACCTGGAGGCAGGAAAGATACACTTGCACCAACGTGAATACCCCAAAACAACTCCCAAACAGAGACATCAAATGAGAATGGCGTTTTCTGCAAGACCACATCCTTTTCAGAAAGTGGATATTTATGTTGCATCCATTCTAGATAATTGATTACTGAATGATGCTCAATCATTACTCCCTTTGGATTCCCTGTAGATCCTGAAGTATACATAACATACGCTAAACTTCTTCCTGTTACACCACTTATACATGGGGTTGTTTCTTCTTTTTCAATTGCAGTATAATCTTTATTCATACAAATCGTTTCAACATTTTCAGATACAAACAAATTTTTAGAATTCTCTTCCGTCACTAGTACTTCGATTCCAGCATCCTCTAATATATATCGAAGCCGACTCTCTGGATAAGTAGGATCAAGTGGAACATACGCTGCTCCTGATTTTAGAATACCTAATAACGCTATCATCATTTGTAATGAACGTTCTATATATACCCCAACCAGAGACTCTGAGCCTACACCACGCTTTTGTAAATAATGAGCTAGCTGATTCGCACGCTCCTCCAACTCTTTATAGGTAATTTGTTCATTTTCGTAAATAGCCGCGATTGCTTCCGGCGTTTTTTTAACTTGCTCCTCAAACATCGTATGAATCATGCCTTCAGCCGAATAATTTACTTGAGTATGATTCCATTCCTCTAATAACTGTATCTGTTCTTCCGCTGTTAAATGAGTAATTTCAAAGAGTTTTGAATCTAGGCTCTTCGTCATCTGGATTAATATTTGCAATAAGTGATTCTGAATCCGATTTATTGTTTCTTCATTAAAATAGCTTCGATCATACATCAACTTTAAAGTAATTTTCTTACCAGGCATTACAATGAGTGTTAAAGGATAATTTGTTTGTTCCGCGCTTTTAACATCTAGTAATCTTAAATCACCATTTCTCTCACCTTGAATTGGATAATTTTCAAACACATACAAGGTATGAAATAAGGAGCTATTTCGCGGAACCTCACTCCACCCTTGAATATCTATCAATGAATTATACTCATATTGTCTTCGTTCCATTTCTTTCATCTGTATTTTACGAAGCCAATCTACTACAGATGTATTATCCGTTAATCGAATTCTAGTAGGTAATGTGTTAATAAATAGGCCTACCATATTCTCTGCTCCTATCAAATCAGTAGGACGTCCAGAGCTAGTTACGCCAAATACGATGTCACTTTCACCGCTATACCTACCCATCAAATAGGCCCATGCTCCTTGTACTAATGTATTCAATGTTAATCGACTATTTCGTACCCACTCTTGTAAATTCTCAGTGAGTTCCTCAGATACCTGATAAACACACTCTCCATAGCCCTTCTCCTGCCCTTGATCCTTTCTTTCCATCGCTATTGGCGTAGGTGCATAGAACCCTTTTAATTCTTCTTTCCAAAATTCCTCTGCTTGACTTTGATCTTGTTTATTTATCCACTGGATATATTTTTTATAAGGAAGAGATTTAGGAAGATTCAACAATTCTCCCTTTATCATCTTGAGATAAACTTCCATCACTTCACTAAACACCAATGAAACACTCCAACCATCTAGCAAAATATGATGATGTGTCCAAATAATTCTCGTTTCCCCTTCTGCTTCTTTAATCGCAGTGACTCTCATCAATGGTGCTTCATCCAATAAAAATCCTTTCCTACGATCTGCAGTCAAAAACTGGTGTAATTTCTTCTCCTTCTCCTCATGCGAATGGGTACTCCAATCCTCTTGATGAATAGTAAAAGGAAGACGTTCGTAAACTGCTTGTAGAGGTTTTTCTACTTCCTCCCAAACAAATACTGAGCGCAGAACCTCATGTCGTTGAATAACATATTCCCAAGCCTTTTCAAAAGTAGCAACATCCAATTGCCCCCCGAGCAAGAAACCTACTTGTACAATATAGGAAAAAGAATATTCATCATCTTGATCGTATAAAGTATGAAACAGTATTCCTTTTTGCAAAGGTGATAAACCATATATATCAATAATGTCTCCCATTTTTACACCCTCTTCTTTGTTAATTTAAGTAATACTTTGCTCAAGCTTTCTTCCGTAAGATCCTCTGCATCAGCAAAATCTGATACCGTAAAAGCTGACTCTGTTGTTGGTTTATTTATAAGTTGGCGAAGATGCCTCAACATACCATCTGCTATTACTTGAATTTTTAATTTAGAAAACTGTTCTCTACTATACATCCAAATAAAATGTAACTTTTCATCTTTCACCATTCCGATAACATCAATTAGATGAGATGTCTTGGAATCTGGAGCATGATCTAAAAATGTAAACCCTGCCTCTTGCATAAACAAAGATTCCTTTGAAAACACCTGATCAAATTGGCCCAAATAGTTAAAGCTTATTGAAGGCTTTTGCTGATAAAACGGAAGTATTTCTTTATTCAAGTAACGTAAAATACCATAGTCTACTCCGTGATTCGGAATTCGACGCAATTGTTCTTTGACAGCCTTTAAGCCTTCAATTGGTGTTTTAGTTCCTTGAAAATTTAGATGAACAGGATAAATACTCGTAAACCAGCCCACTGTCCGTGATAAATCAATACCTTCAATCATCTCTTCTCTCCCGTGTCCTTCTAGATGAATAGAAACCGTTTGCTGATTTGTACAATCGACGATAGCTTGTCCTAATGCCGCCAATAGTACCTCATTAATCCTTGTCTTATGAGTGACTGGAACTTCGTGTAACAATGCTTGTGTTTCTTCTACTCCTAAAGTCCTCGTCACTTGATCAATAGATTCTTCTGTTGTTTCTTGTATTGGATAGTCCATTGAAATTGTCATCGTTTCTTTTTCTACTTGTTCATTCCAATAAATCTGTACTTCTTTTGAAATACCCGAATCACTGTATGTCTGGAGTCGTTCAGACCATTCTTTAAAAGATGTACTTTTCGCAGGTAAGCGAATTCCTTGACCTTGTTTCATCTGGTTATATACCACCTGTAAATCTTCCAATAGAATTCTCCACGATACTCCATCTACTACTAAATGATGAATCACCCAGAATATTCGATCATTTCCAGTCAAGTTATCCTCAAAATAAACTACTCTCATTAACGGACCAGTAACTAAATTGAAACTAGCTTGATTAATGTTCATCTCTTCTTGTATTATTTTATTCCACTCTTTTTCATTAACTTTGTTCCGTTTTACAACATGGAGTACTGACAGCTCATCAGTTCCTTCATTTCTCTGCCTCCATGTTCCGTTTGGTAACTGCTCGTACCGAAAACGTAAAGCATCATGATGTTTGATTAAATTTAATATTGCTCCCTCTAGTAACTTCACATCCAATCTCTCTTTTACTCTTAAAAGCATTGATTGATTCCAATGCTCTGGATGTGGATGTTCTTGCTCGAAGAACCAGTACTGAATTGGAGTAAGAGGCACATCTCCTGTTACAATCCCCTGCTCCGCTTGTACTCCCTGCGTTTCTATAGCCAATTGTGCCAGCTCGGCAATAGTTGGGCATTCAAACATTTGCTTTGGAGTAAGTTTTAACCCTAATTGACTTGCTTGAGATATGATTTGAATACTGAGAATCGAGTCGCCACCAATTTCAAAGAAATTATCATAGATTCCCACCTTTTTAATACCTAATACTTGCTTCCAAATGGTAGCGAGTATCTGTTCATTACTATTCCGAGGGTCAATACATTCACTATTAATCTGCTTTTCCTCCCGCATAGGTAAGGACTCACGATCAACTTTGCCGTTAGCTGTAAGTGGAATGGCTTCCATCGTCACATATCCCGAAGGTACCATATAGCTCGGTAGTTTCGCTTTAAGATACTCTCTCCACGCACCTACATTTCCATCTCCTACAACATAAGCTACTAATCGTTTATCACCCGGTTGATCCTCTCTTACAATTACAACTGCCTCTTTTATAGATGCATATGCATTTAAAGTAGACTCAATCTCCCCAATCTCAATTCGGAAACCACGTATTTTAACCTGATGATCAATTCTTCCACGATAATCCAGATTCCCATCTGGCAAATACCTCGCTAAGTCTCCTGTCCGGTATAATCTTGATTTCGGATCACTACTAAATGGATGAGATATAAAGCGCTCTGCTGTTAATTCAGGTCTATTTAAATACCCACGTGCAAGCCCTGCCCCGCCAATATAAAGCTCACCATCTACACCTATAGGAACAGGTTGTTGATAAGCATCTAATATATACACTTCTAAATCTGGAATCCGTTTTCCGATATTACTTCTCGAAGCATGATGCACATCATCTAGAGTAATTGGATAATACGTAACATGAACTGTAGTTTCTGTAATTCCATACATGTTAATTAGCTGTGGTTCTTTATCCCCATATCTTTGGAACCACGGCAACAAGCTAATGGGGTCTAACGCTTCTCCGCCAAATATCACATAACGCAGCTGCAAGTTTTTATTCTTATCTTCGTGTTCACACACTCGTATTAATTGTCGAAATGCGGAAGGTGTCTGATTTAGAACTGTGACTTCTTCCTCCACCAATAATTGATAAAAATCTTTTGGCGATCGACTAATCCAGTACGGAACAACAACTAATTTTCCACCATATAATAATGCTCCCCAAATTTCCCATACTGAGAAATCAAATGCATAAGAATGAAAAAGCGTCCAAGTATCTTTTTCATTAAATTGATACCAACAATCCGTCGATTTAAATAACCGAATGACATTGTGATGATCTATCATAACGCCCTTTGGATTCCCTGTTGATCCCGAAGTATAGATTACGTAAGCTAGATTTTGGGAATTCACATTAGAAACCGGCAAGGTCTTACTTTCTTTCCCAATCTCTTCTTGATCACGATCCAGGCAAATCGATTCAACATTTTCTGGTAACCATTTCAATTCTTTTAAACTTTCTTGCGTTACGAATAACTGAATGCTTGCATCCTCTAAAATATATTGAAGTCGCTGCTCTGGATATGTTGGATCAAGTGGAACATAAGCCCCACCAGCCTTCAAAATCCCTAAAATACCTACAATCATTTCGAGAGAACGTTCAACACACAGTCCAACTAAAGTATCAGGTCCTATTCCCTTTTTCTGCAGATAATGAGCTAACTGATTTGCACGTTCATTAAGCTCCTTATAAGTAACTTTTTCTTTTTCATACGTAACTGCAATAGCGTTTGGATAAATCATTGCTTGTCGTTCGAACAATTCATGAAGAGTTTCCCGAGGCGGGAAATCCAGCTTAGGATTGTTGAACTCAACTAAACTTTTTCTTTTATCTTCATCAGAAATAATTTCGATTTCAGCTACCTTCTGCTTTGGGTTTTCAAAAGTGTTTTCCATTATCGCTAACATAACGTTAAAAAAGCGTTTTATCTCTTCCTTAGAAAATAGCTCCTCACGATAATCAATATGTACATGTAAAGAGTCTATATCAATTAGATTTTCAATATGCACTGCAAAATCTTGTACCTCTTCACGGTTTGCGATCCATAGTGAGTCACCACTTTCATCACGATCCCTATAATCGATCGTAGTTCCGAAAAGTCTCACATTGCTGTTATTCTCTTTATTAATCTGCTTTAATAATAAATCAAATGGATATTTCTGATGTCTTAATGATTTACTTTGTTTTCTGGACACCCTACCAATAAATGAAAGCACTTCTTCTTCTGGGTTAATATCCATTCTTAAAGGAACTGTACTCACCATCATTCCAATCAATTTTCGTTCCATTTTAGTCATACGGTTGCCGTAAGCCATTCCTAATGCAATATCAAGCGATGAAGTCCACCGATACATGGACAACGAGAAAGTAGCGACAAAAAGAGTATATAAACTAAATTTGTAATTTTCGGAAAACAATTCTATTTTTCTCTTCAAATGCTCCGATAATACAAACGTTTCGCGTGATGCTTTGGTACTAACTTGGTACGTATTATAGGGCTTCAATCCGGTCACAGATGGAAGTGTTTTAAATTCCTCTAACCAGAATTTTTGATCTTTTTGAAAGCGACTACTATTCAAGTATGTTTGTTCATTAGCCAGAAATTGAACATATGAATTTTTAATTTCGCCTTCCTCAGTCTCGTTATGCATATCATAATAATGTTTTGCAATCTGCTCAGTAAATATTTGAATTGATAAACCATCCATAATAATATGATGAACATTTCCAAAGACTGCACATTCATTATCGTTTAATTTTATTAAAGCGAAATAGTATAAATTCGAATTAAATAATGTAAACGTTTCTTTTGTTTTCTGCTCAATCCATTCCTCAAGCAAATCTGAATTCTCCACATTACTGAAATCGAAAAACTCAAATTCTTGTTCTTCATGTTTAATAAAATATTGTTTAGGTTCCTGATGCCCATTTTCTTTTAATCTAATGCACAGACCGTCATTTTCACTGATAACACGATTCACAACTTGGTTTAATTTTGAATAATTCATTTTTCGATGAAGTTTAAATAAAAATCTTAAATTACATATCCCTTTATCAGAATGAATAACTTCTGTATACCATATTCTTCGCTGCGGGTGACTTAATGGAAAACATTCCTCATTGGTCATAAAAAATCTTCCCTTCAAAAATTATTTGCTCTTATAGGTTCGTGTTTATGTTTAGCCCATAAATATTTCTGCAGTGAAACTCCAATTACTCCAATGACAACAAGCCCAATCCCACCATAAACATAGAGTTGAGTTACTCCAAACAAATGCACTAATGGGCCACTCATAGCAGGAGAAATAATTAGAACTGCGTTTGTTAAACTGCTTTGAATACCAAATACTCTTCCTACTTGATCTTGATCAGATTCTATTTGTAAAATGACTTGATTAGATACAAGCATCAGCCCACTTCCAATACCAGCGATAAAACTAATCAGATAGGCCAAAACGAAGACCGTACCGGGCGTTATCAAACCAATCCCCCCAAAACCAATTCCCATTAAAACCATGCCTCCACATACTACCCAACCATATTGAAATTGTTTTAATTTCTGAGTTAGTAATGCACCAAGTATTCCGCCAAGACCAATAATAGAAATGATATATCCCATTTTACTTTTATCATGTGGGAATAAGCTCTTAAATAAAGTCGGGAATTGTGAGTCTACTAATTGTAATACTGCCATGGCTATTGTAACGAAAATCATAGTTGATAATATTATCCGATTAGATAACACATAGCCCCACCCTTGTACCCAAGCGGCCCAAGTGCTTTGCTTTTGCTTTTCAACAAGTTCTTTGGATATAGTTTCTTTGAATTTTATTGTGGGTATCAGAACTAACGTAGCTAATAAACAACTTATAGCTCTTATAATGAGGCAGAACTCTGGCTGAAACCAACTCAGCAACATGCCCCCTATAAGTGGGCCTACTATCTTGGTACCCTGCTCTACTATTCCGTTGATACTTACTGCTTTAGTAAGCAAATCTGGGGATACAATCTGTCTTGTTAGTGTTTGTTGTGCAGGATAATAGAAAACAATAAAAATGGAACGAATCATTAATGCCACTAAGAGCCAGTGGATATTTTGTACAAATAAAAGAGCAATTGTTATTAAACCAACCATCAAATTACAGAACATCATAATTGGAATTTTTCTAAAACGATCTGCAATAACACCTGCCCATGAGCCAAAAATAATTCCAGGAAGTGCATATGCAACAGGGATCAATCCAATCATAGTAGGATCTACTTCCCATTCAAACCCAACTATAGTCATAATCGCTAACATATCAATAAAAACACCAAGCATAAGCAATGAATAGGCAGAGAAAACTTGTAAATAAACCCTATTTCCTAATAGGCCTTTTGAATCGGTAGTTTTCATAAAAGCAAGCTCCTTAAGTTACTAATATAAACGCTTTTGCGTATAAGGTACCCCTTTATTAAACTTAATTAATCATTATAAATATTTCAGCTAGAATTTAACTTCGTTAAAATCTAGACTAACCTCAAGGTTTTGTATTTTTAAAATAGTCAGATAAATTCGAGTTCACCTATTTCTTCATTTTTATATCAACTGTTACAAAATAGACCTTTACCTTACACTAATAACAGCTAAACGTTGCCTTAATATAACACTTTACAGTCGTTTACACATTCAATTCACATCCTTTTTAAAGTTGGCTTTTTTCTATCTCAAATACTATCACACAAATATTTCACCTACTATATTCATAAAGTTGAAATATTTGAATCAGAAAATTCGGATAAAAAACTAAATCCACAAATCATATCAAACAAGTATTTAGTTATATTGTCATTTTATAGATGGCTTTAGCCATAAGGATATCAAGAATTAAGTTTTTTAATTTTATTAACATAATAGTTTATAGAGACTATAAATCCTACTAAATAAAAAGGTACATATACATTAAAGTATATGTACCTTTCTCTATCCTACATATTTTCTATTCAAATTAATTCCAATAACTAAAGTTGATAATAAAAATATAATACTAACAATTACTAATGCACTCATAACAAGAATTGAATAATATAGCATTAATACTTCTGCACCTACTATCTATTTTATTTATTGGACATTTATAATTCAAAAAATTACACATTATTCACAATTAGGATACATACCCAAAATATGATTTGAACATGTTATTATATTTTAAGATAATATAAAATCAGTTTTTCTATAAGAGAACTTAATCTTTATGTAGTACGAAATTGTTAGTAATACAGTATATATTTTAATTTAGTTATAAAAACGTTTAAAGACCACCTATTTCGATAAGTAATCTTTCTTTGTGATTTTGCATTTGTGCACTACTGTAGAAATATATCGTAGATACGCTTTGTTTGCTAAATTTTTAGTTCTTTCCATTTACTAAAAAACATAGCTTCATACAATTAATATTATATTCGTTAAATTGCAAACTATTATTTTGTCTTCTGTACAGGCAAACTACTAAAAATCAATTCAGCAACTTTTACATATCCTTTTGAGTTTGGATGAATGAAATCCGTAGACCAAAGCGTATTGTCATTAACTAAATGATGATTCCAAAAGTCAACATGATGAAGCTTATACTCTCTACTCAGTGAAAGTATAACTTCATTTGCCTCTAATAATTGTTCTTTTACTACTTGTTTTTTTTCAGAAGGAAATGGAAGCCTAACAGTAAAATCTGGAAGGTTTGCTATCATAATATCAGCGCCTGTTTTACTTAATGTGTCTATCATAAATTCCATATCGTTCTTATATGCATCATGATTCCAACGTCCTTTTAAAACATCATTTGCACCTGCAATGAGACTAACCAAATCTGGATTAAAAGTTAATGCCTTTTCCAATTGCTGCGAGCGAATTTCTTCAGTTACTAACCCACGCTTTGCAAAATTAGCATATTCTATATCGTTTTCACACAGTTGAACAAAATGATCTACCCAGCTTTTTAATGCTATTCCCTCAACTTCATCCCCTATCCCCTCTGTAAAACTATCACCAATTGCTACAAATCGCTTCCACATATGTATTCCCCCTTTATTATTAACCATATCTATACTATACAATAGCTCACACCGTAATTGTTATTTCTAAGTGGTTTTCGTTTTCGTTTTCAATTATATTCCACTTTACTATATTTACATTTAGAATTCAAAATTGACCGATTCCTAAGTATACTTAGGAATCAGTCATATTCGTATATTTACTAAAGAAATAAAATCTCTCTAGGAATTATACTTTTTTCAAAAAATTTGTTGTTCTTTGTTTTGCCCAGTTGATACATTTCTTTTCGATTAAATGATACGAAACTATAGAAAAAAGTAGTGTCATTATAATGCACAAAGTGAGAAGGAAAAAAATAGGTATCTTTGTATACAAAAGTTTAAATAGTACCATCATGATTGGAAAATGACACAAATAGATACTGTATGAAATTTCTCCTAAATATACAAATACACTCTTATTTAAAAATGCTTTTATTTTTAGGTTACTCATAGCCATTATAATAAATATACTAACCCCCATTACGACACCCCAATCTTTGAATAAGAAAGTAGTATCATTACGGGAAAAACCATAAATTAAAATGGAATATAAATATAGAATAATCCCTAATGCAATAAGAAATCCTTTTTTATATTTTTTCATATTTTGATATAAGTAAATAAGTTTTTCCTGATACTTAAAAAGTAACATTCCAACCATAAACATAGATGTGAAATGCAGTGTATCGACATAACCATTATAAAATCCCTCTGCTTTCCCAATATGCAACATATTAAGGAAAACACTAATTAAAGAAAAGCTCAAAGCAATTAATATCGTTTTCTTCCAACTCAGTTTATAAAAAAGAAGGAATAACAAAGGAAATACAATCGATATACGCATTTCTTGAGCCAATGACCAAATAACTGGATTGTAATTTTCCGTAAAAAAGTTATTAAGAAGCACAATGTGGTTTATAATATCTATTTTTGTTATAGACCCTTGCCACCTATCATAGAACCAATCCCGTAGTCCTGCCACCTCATACGGTGAAAACAAAATAAATAACGCAAAGGTAATGATTATCCAAAAATAGTAAGGAATATAAATTCTTACAAATCGCTTAATTAAATATCCCCAATAATTTGTTTTTGAATGATAAAGTGCCATAGATAACACAAAACCACTCAGTACATAAAAAACGATTACCGCTTCTCCACCCGCCCATAAAAACCTAAGCGGGGAAAATTTAATAGAATTAGGCAACGATGGTAGCATTAAACAAAAATGTCCAAATACCACTGTAAGTGCCGCTAACCCTCGTATGGAATCTAATTCTTTTATTCTCTTACTCATAAAATATTCTCCTTGTAAATTGTAAATTTTGCTGTTAATAAAGGCCACTATACTAGTGTAGTGGGAGAATCGTACATATTCTTTCTTTAAATCTCTAATATAAGCAGTACAAACTCAATCTATGCATCTATTTTCTAGCCTCCATTTCTTTATATAATTAATTTAAAACAAAATATTTAATAGAAAGAAAAGATGTTATTAAATTTTTATAAAATTTAATAACAGAAATAAGTACCAGGTATCAATTTTTATTTTCACCTGATAGAATAATGAATGTTCTTTCATCATGTAACTTTATTAAACTAATCTTGCATCAGAACCCTTTGAATCTAAATATTCATAATAAACGCCATCCTTCCTGTATGGAGTGAACCCTGAGAATGAGACGATAAAAAACACCTCTCTAAATCGTAAGTATCAGTTATGATTTTAATGGAGGTGTTTTTCGTATGGGGAAAAAGGCGCATTATCCCGCCGAAATAAAGTGGAAAGTAGTTGAAATGAAACACCAAGGATTCAAAAATAAAGAAATTATGGATGCCTTAGGAATTAGACATGTGGCTCAAATTAAAACTTGGATGAAATGGTATCGTGAAGGCGAAACCTATCGGTTTGAACAATCTATTGGAAGACAATCTGCACATGGAAAAGGCTTAAAAAGGTTAACAGAACTTGAACAAAAAGAATTAGAAATACGTTATTTAAAGGCAAAGATTATATTGCTGGAAAAGTGCCAAGAAATCTTAAGGAGGTGGGAGGAAAAGAAGAAATAATGAAAATGATAAATGAATGGCAATCAATTTTTACAATTGCAGAACTGTGTTCCATATTTAATATTTCACGTGCTACTTATTATCGTTGGAAAAAGCAGGAGAAAACAGTAACTAATCATGAAGAAAAAACCGTAATAGAAATATGTCAACATCATAAATATCGGTACGGATATCGTCGGGTTACAGCTTGTCTACGTGATCAATTTAACATCGTAATGAATCATAAAAAAGTATTACGTATCATGAGAAAATACAACGTATTATCTCGGGTTAGAAAAAAGAAAAAGATATTTGTGCTCGGTCATGAACCAGTGGTAGCTAAAAATAGAATACAACGGAGATTTAAAGCTACCAAGCCTAATGAAAAATGGTTCACTGATATCACGTATTTGATGTTCGGCAATAAGACTCTTTATTTTTCATCTATTATAGATGGGTTTAACAATGAAATTGTAAGTTATAAAATAGCTGAGACACAGGATGTTTCTCTTGTATTAGATACTCTAAAAGAGGCTTTAAGAAAGCGAAATGTGATTGATACGATTTTACATTCGGATCAAGGAAAGGTGTATACATCAAAACAATTTCAAACATATGCCAAAGAAAAAGGCATTATCACAAGCATGTCTCGTACAGGAAACTGCCATGATAATGCTCTCATAGAATCCTTTCATTCTCATTTGAAATCCGAAGGATTCTATGCGCAAAATATAAAACAATCGAATAATGCTAGTATAATACAAACTGTGGATGAATACATCCACTACTATAATTATGAACGGATTCAGAGAAAATTAGATAATATGTCACCTATAGCTTATAGGAAACATGTTATCTAGGTGTTTTTTCTTTGTCTCACCAAATGGGGTCAGACCACTGTATATTTCTACAAAAAGAATAGCGTTTTTTGATTATATGGATACAAATTTATTTTAGCTTAATTGCAATACGAAAAGTTCCGAAGAACCAAATTTGAGAATTAATACAATCTTCCATTCCAAGCTACCCTCATAAGAATCTATAGTACTTTGAAACTTTTTGTTCCAGATTACTATTTAGTTTTATCCTATAAAGTTAGCTTTTTACTATATCAACCGCACTATCCCACATACCGCTAAAGAAAGATCCGATTTGGCGCATAAAACGTGTAAACCAATTTGCTTGTTCTACATCAGATTTTGTTACAAGGTCTATTTGTAATGATTTACCTGATAAGAACCCAGGATCTATATTATCTTTAGGCGAGATAATCATTTTACTAATTGTTACACCTTTTTTAATAGGCGCTTCTTGTTCTTTATTCGATACTTTAAATTCTTTTTTATAAACGTCATTGTTGCCCTTCGGCATTGGAAGTGCAACAGCTTGCTTCGTTTGAACTACTACATCTTTATCTTTTGCATTTGCTACTCGAACTGTTTCATGTCCTTTTACTACTGCATCTTTTCCGTAGACATTCTTCACTTCAAAATTCGCAAATCCATAATCGTATAATTTCTTTGTTTCATCAAAACGTGCCGTATGAGATTTTGCTTTTATCACTACAGAAATTAGGCGCATACCATTTCTTTCTACTGTACCAGTGAAACAATCTCCCGCTTCTGGAGTCGTTCCTGTTTTCAAACCATCTACACCTTCATATTGCTTAATTAAACCTTTTAACATCCAATTAAAGTTCGCCATATCAATTGGATATTTACCACCCTCTTGGAATGTTTTTTTAGGAATTTTTGCTGTATTTAATATTTGGGGGAAATCTTGAATAAGACGTTGTGCTAAAATTGCACAATCCCTTGCAGACATTTTATTTTTCTCGTCTAGAGTTGTCCCTTCTGGGTGATATCCTTTTAAATCTTGATTTGTTAAGCCTGTAGAGTTTACAAATTTATAATCTTTCATTCCAAACTCTTTTGACTTATCGTTCATCATTTTTACAAAATTGACTTCTTTACCAGCAATCTCTTCAACTAAAGCAATTGTTGCACCATTTGCAGAGTAAATTGCCATTGCCTCATATAACTCTTTTACCGTATAAGAGCCACCATTTTCTAATGGAACGTTTGATAATGAACGATCTTGCGAAATCTTATGTGCATATTCAGAGATTTTAACTTTTTGATCCCATTTAAGTTTTCCTTTATCTACCGCTTCATGCACTAAGTATTCGCTCATCATTTTTGTCATACTAGCAATTGCCAATGATTCATCTGCATTTTTTTGATATAAAATTTTTCCGGAATTTGCCTCTATTAAAATTGCTGATCCTGCTTCAACGTCTATAGCAGGAACTGTTTCCGCTGATGCTCTTCCAGATGTAACAACAATGCTACAAAATAGTGCAAGCACTGTTACTATTGCAATAAATCTCTTGCAAAACATACCTTTCACTTCTGTTACCTCCAATATCTTTGTACTCAAAAAACGTTCTTCTAACATAATCCTCAAAAAATAGACAGTGTTATCAAATTCTATATACATATAAGACGTTAGGATAACTTTCATATAGACCATCTCATCAAACCCTTTTAGGACAATGACACTTCGTATTCCCACACACATCCCTCTTTTTAATACCTTCGTATTTTTCAAAATGATCCGTACTTTCATATTTTTTAGGATTACACTTAATAGACAATCTAAATAATACATTTGTTCCACATTTACAAAAAATAAAACCAGTGTGTCCCGATTAAATATCGAGACACACTGGTAATCAAGCATTCGTTTATTAGCTATCAAGGATTTTAATTATTCAATTCAGCTATTTGCTAGACTTATATTAGAGATAAATTTCCTTTAGTCTAAACTATTAGTTTTTTGTAATAAAAAAACTACACCCTATACTGGATGTAGTTTTTCTAACTGATTTATTTATTTTTCACTTCATTTTTATAAAAAGCAAATAATGGTTCGATGGATGGACTAGATAAAAGAGGAATTGCCTTCTCAATCAATTCCCTATCCCAATCAAACCAACGCATTTCCATTAACATGTTTATTTCTGTATCAGTGAATCGTTTCTTTATTTCCTTAGCAGGATTTCCACCAACTATTGTATACGACGGAACATCTTTACTTACGACAGATCCTGCCGCAACAATTGCACCTTCACCGATTGTAACGCCAGGCATTATTATAGCATTCATACCAATCCAGGCATCGCTTTTAATGACTGTATCACCCTTCGGTTCATATGATTGTTCTATTTGCTCAATGAATGGATAAACTGTAATCCATTCAGGGTGATGATTATGATTCCCACCCATTAAAATGACAACTCCACTTGCAATACAAACATAATTTCCAATAATGAGTTTATCAAGTTGCCAACCCATCTGTTCAATTGGATTGAAAAGTACTCGAGACTTAGCATCGCCCCATAAATATCTAACGCAACCATCTTCAAAATTTTGATCGCCATAATATCCTGAATAATAGGAGTACTCTCCTACTTCAATAAGTGGATTTGTTACTATATCTTTTAAATACTTCGTTTCAGACCAATGATTATATAATGGATGCTTCATAATTACATTCCTCGCTTCTAAGTATGGTAGATTTAATAATTTACTTAGAAGCTTAATACGACAGCTACATTTTTAAACTTTTTCAAACGACGAATCATTATCTTCAAGCCTTTCTTTTATACTAAAAAAAGCATAACGCAATACATTACACTAGTCAAATTGTTTAATTTTGAACACATCTTAAACAGCGTAATACTGCAACAAGAACATTAAAACACTCTAACTTTGATACAAATAATATATTAATTACATTTAGTTCATATTTTGTAAAAAAATTTTAATTGCCATGACAAAGCAAACAATAACCACTATTGGTCGTATTAATGACGTCCCTTTTGTAAGCACCATCTTTGCCCCAATATATGACCCTATAATTTGACCAAGCATCATAATCAGCCCAATTGTCCAATCAATTTGGCCAAAAATAATAAAATATAACAAAGCAGCGAAATTACTAGTAAAATTCAAAATCTTAGCATTTGCAGTTGCTCTTGTAGCACTATATCCACATAAAAGAATGAACGCTAAAGCAATTAAGCTACCTGTTCCTGGGCCGAAGAAACCATCATAAAATCCAAGGAATGGAGCCACTGTTAACGCAAATAACAACATACTTATTTTTCTCGGTCGATCTTCGTTTGCTATATTTGGAGATAATAGAAAATAAAGACCAATAATAATAAGTAAGAAAGGTAATATCATGATTAGATATTCTGCTCGTATCTGTAAAATAAGCCATCCACCCAAAATAGATCCAAAAAAGGTCATTAAGATGGACAAACGCATTTCTTTGAGATTAATTTCTTTCTTCTTAATAAAAATCACAGTTGCCATGAGGGTTCCGCTACTCCCTTGTAGTTTATTAGTTGCTATCGCTACAGAAGGAGACATACCTACTAATAACATTACTGGGATAGTTATCATACCACCGCCCCCAGCAATTGTATCTATCCATCCTGCTAAAATAGCTACTAAAAATAGTAATATGAGTAATTCAATAGTAAAATCCATATAAAGGAAATGGGAAGGTTTGAGCTATTACAGCCCAAACCTTCCCATTCTCCCTCCTCTCTTTAAACTAGTTTATGATATCTGTAAAGTAACTCTCTTTCTGGTCGCGTAATCGGCTGGAAACGTATTGCCTGCAAACAATTCTACGTCCATACTTATTATCACCAATCGGAATTTTATATTCTTCCTCCGATAACCTTTCTCTACCATGGGTTACATTTGTTTGCTTACCATAGTATGAATTTGGCATAATCAATAAATCTTCAGATGTAAGCGGGACTTTATAAGTAGGCATTGTCCGTAACAGTTCCAAAAACATGTCGAATTTTAACTTTTCTTCTTCACTTCCTCCCACATAAATCAATCTATTTTCTGCTCCATTCAAACAAGTTGCAATAATATCACCATTATCATCCAAAAATATAATTTGGTTTATTTCCCCTACGAATCCCGATATTTCACCATCCGCCATTCCTGCGATATGAGCAATAGGCATTTTACTTATCGCCAATATATCATCTTTACTGAAGTGATTTTCTTCAAGATGCTTTTGAAGTAATTTTGGTGTTCCAATATGAGTATTGGTTTTTAAATTTAACACTCCTTTTAATAAAAGAGCATCAACCCTCGTAAATTTGCCGCAAGTAATTTCCGAAACTATTAGTTCGACGGATTTATTAAGTCTATTCGATACAATGTCTAAATTCGTATTGAACGATTTCAATCTTTCTTCAATATGTAATTGATCTTTCATATCTGTATACACTGTCGCATCGTTATGTTGATAAAAGTTTCCGCCACCAGTGCTTGCACCGACATTTCGCAAAACTTCATCATTGTTTAAAGGGGAAATGAGATGAAATCTATTTTTCCCTGCATGTTCGGACGGATGAATCAAAGCATCATAATTAAAAAGTGTGGCAAAAAGCCATGTGACCCATTCAGCATAAAAATATTTTTTCATTCTATCGTGTTCGTTTTCACCATAATTAAAGCCTTTGCGATTTTCTCCAGGTAATAGGGTTTCCATAGGATCACACGGAATATTTTTAATAAGGATAGGCGGTACGTTTCCACCACAATTCGCTTCTTTTATCATATGAAGTAGTTTTTTTACATCTGAATTCGGAGTTTTCTTTGAATAGTCAATCAAACAAATGAGCCACTCTTTTGAAAAGCTTGCAGCTATTTCTTGATCACAAGTATAAGGATTATGAGTTTTTAATTCATTGTCTATCAGATTCTTGATTTTATCCTTTAATACATTAGGAATAGTAATTTCTTCAATTTCCGTAATCTGCAGTATTCCTTTATTCATTATAAAACCTCCGTTATTTTATTTTTCTACACCATATCTCCTGTTAAATGAACTACCCACTTCTTTTTTGCTCCTTTGCTTTTCGTCAGAACTATTAGAACCACCAATTTACAGATACTAAACGTGAATGATACGAGATTTCCTCTTAGTTACATTTCTCCAACGAATTCCCCTTGAATTAGCATATTTAATTTGAAAATCTAATTCATTTTCTAAAACTTTCCGAAAATCGAAATCAGAATTTTCTTCATACTAACAGTAAAAATATAACACGAAACCAAAAAATGTAAATAGTTAGGATTTTTTATAAAAAATAGTCAGACTACTTTTAGGATAATTCGCATTTCATTGGACCAGCTATTCCCCTCTATTTTATTTATAACAATTAAACAACCTGTCTTTGCAATAAAAAAAGTCCCCTGAATGATAGAGGACCTTCTTTACAAGTATATTTTATTTTAAAGTTCTTACTTATCTTTTATTTTAAAAGATATTGCTGTAACTTCTTTATTAACAGTTCTGTTCCCTCTGGACTTACAATAATCTTCCCATTCGCTAACGAAATATTCTTATCTGAAATATCACCTGTAATTGCACAAGCTTGCGAAGATTGATATTTCCGCAAAATAATCTGATCATCTTCCACAAACATTTCTAGCGCATCTTTTTCTACAATTCCTAAACTCCGTCTTATTTCCATTGGAATAACAATACGCCCCATACTATCTGCTTTACGAGTACTCCCTCTTGATTTCATAAAATGTCACCCTTTATTTTTATCTACTATTACAGGACTTATTTTAGCAATAAACAGCAATAAGGAATAGTTCGTATTACAGCACTTATTTTAACAGGAAATTCCAATAAGGAATAGCTCATATTAAAGCTTTCTCATGTTTATTTCTGGTTTTTAAAATATTTATCCTTGATTATCTTAATATATTGTTTTCTTTCTGTTAGTTCAAAAATAAATAAAGCCTTATTAATATAGTTAAAACCATCTTCACTAGATTGCTGAAGTTCTAATAAATTTGAACCTTTTTCGAAATTTAGTTCCCCTAATAAGTATAAACTATTTATATTAATGGCTAATTTAATACCTATATCACTGTACTTTATTGCTTCTACATGTTCATATGTAAGATGTAAACATTTTGTTAAGTTATAAATAATTCTTAATTTAATTTCTTTATTTCTAGGAAATTCTATCTTATTAAAATTACTTAAACATTTCTTTAATATGCCTATACTTTTTTCATATTCTCCATTTTCCGCATAGATTACTGCCATTGTATGCATAATATCTATTTCTCTTTCTGATAAAAAATCAGCATTGGTTACAGTTAGTTTTAATGCATGATTTAAAAGATTTAAAGCAGTTTTTGTTGATCTGTTCACCATAAATATAGCAATTGCTTCATGCCATAGTAGAAATTGTTTATTTTCTTTTGACTCGAAATTATTTTCGTTTTTCTCTTTTTTCACTATTTCATAAAGTTCTTCATATTGTTTTTGTTTTATGCAATCTCTTATTACATATTTTACGTTTTCTACATATTTTAATTTTTTATTTTGAGTTAGCGCAAATATATAATTCGGATCAACACCAAGTCTTTCAGATAATTGATACAACAATATGCTAGATGGATAAATAATACCTTTTTCTATCTTACTAATCTGACTTTGTGAACATATTCCCCGACATAGTTCAGATTGTGATATATTTTTTTTCTTTCTAAGTTCTTTAATAATAATACCGAGATTATAGAATTCCATTTCTCCCCCTCAAATGTAACAATTTATGAGTATAAGAATATTTTCCAACTTTTAATGTGATGTAAAATTAATATAGTTACAATTACTAATTATATTGATTTATAGTTTCTTTTACAAACTTGTATTAAAATGAGAGAAATTATTACAATTAAAGGGAATAAAGAGTATTGGATATGATTTTTCAGCTTTATTTCAAATAATAGTTTCTTTTGATTTTTATATGAATAATTTCGAAGGAGCTTATTTTATGAAAAGAATGTTAACCGAAAGAGAGTTAGAAGTGGCTATTTATGTAGCAAAAGGATTAACAGATGCAGAAATTTCCAAAAAGATATATATTAGCCCTAGAAGAATTTCAACGATAATTAATCATATTAAAGAAAAATGGCGTATTCATTCTAGAGTGGAATTAGGTATTTTAGTTTATCATTTTGGGTTTATAGATGCACCCTTATTTTCAAATAAAGAAAGTCATTTATTTGAAAAGATTGCACAATAATTGTCCAAGTATAATTCGTTTAAGTTACAAATAAAAACAGAAAAACCGCTGAACTTTTATTATTTATGGTAATTCTGCATTCTGAAGTTGATGGGCATGTATGGATTGTTAAAAAAAACATATAAATCTTATTCTTATAGATATTTTAGTAAGAATGATTGTACTAGAAACTTTTAAAAGGTGAAAACATACCTTTAAACAATGTTTCTTCCGCAACAGCAAGTATAGCTTTTCATTTAAAAAACCTATCATTTTGATTAAGATTTTTTCAAAAAGGGTAGGTTTCTTCAGTTTATAGGAAAGTTATACTAAACTCATAAAAAAATACAATAAAATAGGTAAAAATGCTATCGCGTCTTTACCTATCCTATGGATAAACAGATTCTCATATGAAATAGACAACTTCCCAAAGAATTATAAATATATTATTTTAAATTAATTGGTTGTTGTTGAGTAATACAATGAATCATACCACCATTTTTATACAGCTCTCTTACATCTATCCCCAACACTTTACGATCAGGATAAAGTTTTTGAATCATCTCATTTGCTATTTTATCATTAGGATCATTATAGTTTGGAACTAAGATGACTTCATTCGCTATATAATAATTAATATAGGAACCTTTATAATCAAGCTTCTCCCCATTTTTTAATGTAACATTATTCTTACTTAGCGGTAGATATACTTACTTGTACTTATTACCTGTAGCATCTTTTGCCTGCAGCAACTTGTTAATATCTTTGCCAGACGCTCCCCATTCAGCCAAATCTTTTTCTTTTAACGTTATAATAGTAGATTTATCGTGGAATTTGGCAAATCCATCAATATGAAAATCAGTAATATCTAAGTTAGGTGCTCCATCTAACCAAATAAAATTTGTTACCCCAAGTTCACTAAAATATTTTTCAATATCCTTTTCTAACAATTTAGCGTTCCTATTTTTATTCGTCACAGCACTTCTAGTTAATAAAACAGTTCCATTACCATCCAATTCAAATGCGCCACCTTCAAGAACAAATTTATTCCAATTTATTCTTTCAATGCCTAACTGATTGCTAAGATTCTCACGAAGACGAGCATCTTTCTTATATGGCGTTTTCTTTCCCCATCCGTTAAAGCCTGGATCTAATATCTTTAAATTTTTGTCATTATCGTAAACAAAAATTGGTCCAGTATCTCTAGCCCATACATCGTCAGTAGGTGCGATAAAGAAATCAATTTTCTCCATATTTACCCCTTGATCCGTTAGAACTTCAATAATTCTTTCTTTCTCTTCTTGATCATATGCAACAATATGAACTTTTTCTCCTTTGCTTAAAGATTCTGTCATTTGAATCCAAATCGGTTCTACTTCTTGCTGATATTTTGACCCGTATGTAAGTTCATGAGGCCATTGTAGCCATGTTCCTTCATGTTTGCTTTTTTCATCTGGCATTGTATACTTTCCTACTATTTTTTGCGCCTCTACTTTCTTCCTATCTTCTCTCTGCGGTTTTTCAATTTCCTTCGCCTGAACTTTCTCAATTCCCTTAATTTGAGCATAACCACTAATAATAGATGTGGTTAGTACAGCACTCATACACAATTTCGTTATTTTTTGCATTTCTTAACCTCCTTTTCTGTTCCACTGTAAACCTTTACATAGTGTTAAGGTCAAGCTTTTTTAATTAAATTATTACGTATGAAGCACGATTTAAATCGAACAATATCTTTCTGTGCAAAATGCAAAAAATCCACTCCGGGGGTGGTATGAAATGTTAACTTGATGAGCATGTGTAACTCCACCATTTATAAAAACTTTGGAATGCATATAAAAAGGTTTGAGAATTAGCTTCTCTAACCTTTTTATATGCACTATTATGTTTATACCTCTAACATCAATCCTTTTGCCTTTTGCCTTTTGCCTGTTCCATGTTCAACCTCATATAAATAACAAATAAGAATCAACAATTCCTACTATAATCACCATTGACCCCTATAACATCTCGCGCTTTTTTTCACTTGTTATCTTTTCTGCTCCGTCTACTGTATTTTTTATGAATGTATTCATTTCTAAAACTAATACAGTACATGAAATTTCATATTACATACGTATATATTTATTCAGTTTATAATTAACTATTCAAAAGCAGTTACGATTCTCTCTTTCATTTTCTGTATTACTTCACTGCTTACTATTTTTTGACCAGCAGGAAGTTTTAATATAGCAGCAGCACCCTTACTAAGATATATTTCTTGGTCATTATTTTGATTTACTACCAATATTCCTTGCCCTTCAAATTCAAAATAACTAATATTTTTTGTTTCATTTGTATTATTTTTTATTGCTTTATATAACCCATATAAATCTTTACTTCTATTTTCTCCACCCGTTCGAATCGGTTCAGTATCATTCGCAACAATTAGTCCCTCCGGCTGCTCACCTTTCATAATAAACCACAACTTTTCATTTGTTGGTAATAGTATATGCTTAAATTCAGAGCTATTTAACATTTGCTGTGCTGGAATTGTTTCATAGATTGGTAACGAAAATGGTGAGGTTGTTATTTTTTCAAAACTTACATTTTCAGAAGAACTACTCTTACTATATTGATAATCTTTTAATGCGATCGATTGTACTGGCTCACTTTTATTTTTTGATGCATAACTAATTTTACTAGCGAAAATAATAACAGTCATTAAACAAATGCATGGTATCACAAGCCTAAGTAGTTTTCCCATTCATGAACCCCCACACTTTTAATATTATTAATTTGCACGGATATTATAAACAGTTTCATTCCACCAAAAATTATTATTGTTATGGAACGTACTGAAATTATGATTATAATGATCACCATACCAAGGGTCCATGTAAGTTATATAGTCTGTTCCATTTGTACCTTTATAGAATCCATCAAGTACTAGAAAGTGTCCGATGTTAGCTCCATTTTGCCACATAATGAGTGCAATCATCGGTTGATAACTATTAATTTGATTTTTGAACCAATCATACGATTTTGCTCCAGAACTTATAGCTGAGCTAACACCATATCCTGATAATCCATATTGTATTTCACGTGAAGTTGCAGGATTATTATATGATCCACCTTTGACATACCTAACATACTGATCTTGTGAAGGAGTTTTCCCAAAATAATTTAAAACTGAAACCGAAGTGCCCGCCCAACACCAATTTGATCTTTCTTGTAATATGTTAGGAACAGATAATTTACGATCTGTTGATGTATTTGGAGGATTCCCATTAATATAAGCTGACGTTACATATACTTTTTTCCCATCTTTAAAATAATAAAACCAACGATTATCTAAATTTCCTGTCCAGTAATCTTTAACCGCTTCACCATACTCCCATCCTTTAAAGGATACTTTTGTATTTCCGGGAATCACCTCTACAATATTTGCATTCAAGCTTTTTTCTTCTCTAACATTTACATTCAATGGAGCAGTTGTTCCTGAAAATTCAACTTCTTCTGCTATTATTTTGTGAACACCAATGAAACTAAATGTAAAGAACAATAAAAACATACAAACAATACATTGCTTTCTTCCCTTCATTTTTCCACCCCTTCATAAGTATTAAAAAACATCAACAATTCATCCTTATTAATTGTTCAAGCTTAATATTACATACTAACGAAAAATGACTTCTCATAAAGTGAAACTTTAATCAGTGGGGGTTTTATTCATCCCCCACTGATTATTAGTTAAACCAATCGGGTTTTTATGGGCAGCCCGACCCCCACCTAACTTCTTTGCCCTCGCTGAATTTTGAGGTGGGGGTCTTACTACCTGTTAATGCGGGATAAATTCCAACACAAAAAAAGAGCCTATAAATTTTTATAGGCTACTTTTCATTTTATCGTTATTATTTAGCTAATTCTTTCATTCCCTGCATTACATCAACGAAGAATCCCCAGTTGTTCACAACAGAAGAAATACTAATATGCTCATCTGGAGTGTGGACGTTGAATATATCTGGCCCGAATGAAATTGCATCTAATTCAGGCATCTTTTGAACGAATACACTGCATTCAATCCCTGCATGTACAGCGAAGATTTCAACATCTTTGTTGTATTTTTCTTGATGTACTTTTTCAAACAAATTACGAATTTGTGAGTTTGGATTGTATGGCCACTCCGGATATTCTGACTCTAATTCAAATGTTGCTCCAACTAATTCAGCAATATATTTAATTTCATCTGCAATATGTCGTTTTAAACTACTTACAGAACTTCTTACTTCGTTTCGCAATTTAATTTCATCTTGCAGCGTTTCAATAACCCCTAAATTTGTTGAACTTTCTACAAGACCTTTAATATCCATGCTCATACTTTGAATGCCATTTGGAATTAAGAATAATGATGAAATCAGCTGTTTTTGTGTTTCTTTAGCAAATACTTTTTCTACTTTCTCATCTAATTTTGTCAGTGTAACATGAACATCTGGATCAACAGCACGCATTTCTTCTTGTAATACTCGTGTCCATGATTTTAACTTTTCTTCAACTTGCTCTACATCTTCTTGACGTAATAAAATTGTAGCTACACTTTCACGTGGAATTGCATTCGTTTTTAATCCGCCGTGAGCCTCACATATATCAAATTGAATATTTATTGATAAATCACGTAAAACTCGTCCTAGTACTTTGTTCGCATTTCCGCGTTGTTTATCAATTTCCATACCAGAATGTCCGCCCTTAAGTCCACCAACATATAGACGGTATGCGTCCATATGTGCAGGTGCCTCATCCCAAATTACTGCAATTGTTTCAACTGCTTTCGCACCACCTGCGCTACTTACAAGTAATTTATGATCTTCTTCAGAATCAATATTTATAAAGATCTTTCCATCAAAGTGGTTTGCATCAACAGCAAAAGCTCCGCCCATTGTCGTTTCTTCTTCAGTAGTAATTACTACTTCAAGTGCTGGATGCGGAATATCTTTTGAATCTAATAAAGCTAATGCATATGCAACAGCAATACCGTTATCAGCACCTAAAGTTGTTTGATTCGCATATAGCATGTCTCCAATAATTCGTAACTCAATTGGATCTTTTTCAAAATCATGTACTGTTGCTTGATTTTTTTCACAAACCATATCCATGTGACCTTGAATGATAATAGCTGGTACACTCTCATAGCCAGCAGTTGCGTCTTTTTTAATAATGACATTCAATGCTTGATCTTGAATCACTTCTAAGTTACGCTCTTTTGCAAAGCGCACTAAATAATCACTAATTTCCTTTTCATTACCTGATCCTCTAGGAATCTTTGAAATTTCTGCAAAATGATAAAATACAGGGTGCTTTGTTAATTGTTCTAAAGTAGAATACATTTTTCAAGCTCCTCTCAAAATGAAAAAATAGTATGTAAGTCTTTTATCATTATACCATGATTCATTATTTTACCTTTCCTTAAACGTATTAAAAATTTGTTATGAACAGTTCAATTTAATCCTTCTGCGCTCTATACCTTATACTCTTACATCATTGTAAGAATGTTGTAATCTATATCGATTTTTCTAATTTAACAATAGTTGTATACTTTTTAAAGAAACAAATTGAAGGAGATAAATAATATGAAAAAGCTTTTTGCTGTTATGACACTATGTTTATTATTTTCAAGCATTACTATTGGATGTGAGAGAGCATCACTAAATAGAATTGGTAAGGATGTATATTACGTACAGATAAAAGGTGAAGGCGCTATTGAAAAAGTAGAAGGCAGAAGCTTACGGAACTATACGTTGCCCGCATATGATGAAGACGGAGAAAAAAACAAATTACATTTAGAAGTACAAAAAAAGAAAACGACCATAAATTAAATGATAATGCGTTTTTACGTCTTTATGTAGATCAAGATGATATAGATAAAAATGAAATATCATCTATTGAAGTGAAGTCCTATGAAGAAATTCAGAAAGTAGATTTACCCGGAAAAGTAAAAGAAAAATTAAATGTTAACTAACTTGAAACTAACCCGCAAATAACGGAATAAAAAACAAAAGAAAATGCTCTATGCATTTTCTTTTGTTTTTTGTACTCGTATATATTTTGAACTGCTATTATTCATAAGTTTTTCTAACCGATTTATATTTTCCGTTAATGCACCTTTCACTAGAGAGAAATCTGTATTTGATTCTTCTTTTTTTTCTTTAAAAAACGAAGACTTTTGTACATTTATTTCAGCCATCTCTTCTCCCCCTTTTCAAAAAGATACAACCTTCTATTTATATTATATAGCAAATAAAGACACAGTGTACACGAATCATTTTCTTTTTAATTCTTCTTCTAACTTTTCTACTTGCTGCAACGTATCTCCTTTGATTAAAGAGAAATCTGTTGTATCTTCATTTTCTTCTTTAAAAAAATCATTGTCATAATCTTTTATCACTACAATCACCTCTACCTGCTAGTGTAGGAATGATTGTCCTATTTTATTCAACTTTGTCGAATTTTGTTTTGAATTTATGTATAGAAGAAAAGGACAGAAAAACGATTCTGTCCTACTTACTAAAATAACTATGATGTATTGTTAAATTATATACATTTTCAAAATCTCGATCTTGCAGGCTATTCTTCTTCCCATCAATAACGATAAAAACATCATTCATTATTTTTGCTGGTATAATTCCCACGTTTTCTACTTGTACTGCTTTTTGTTCATTCAATTGCTCTATATGCTCTATAGGTATTGTAATACTAAATTGAGAACGAATACCACGAAAGCCCGTATTTAATTCATTCGCTGCTTCAAATACAACAATTTTCGCTCCGATTTTTTCCCCATATGAATCTAAAAATGTGTTTAAGCTTTTTGTATATTCCTCTTCCGTATGCCATTCCATCGTCCCAAATGCTGCTGGATTAATATTTTGGATAATGTTCGTATATATTTCCCCTCTTGCTTTTGAAGCGATTAATGACCGCTTTATGGATTGAACAGTTTTACCGATATCGCTAAATTTCGCTCCCCATATTTCCGAAATGTTAGGTGTTAAAATAAATGAAATATCAACGAAAATGACCATCGCAGTGAACATTAATAAATTTTTCCAGAGGGTTAAATCGATTCCTTTAATCATGAAATAAACTGTGACTGATGTTATGAATAATCCATACCAAGTTTTTCGAATTCGCTGCTTTTTCTCTTCATACAACTCTTCATTTCTCCAATAAAAGAAAACAAGAACTACAAAAACGATTGCTAAAATAAATAAGCCAATTCGAATGTTAGAGATCGTCAATTACATCACCCTCCATTCAAAAACTACTCACGATATCATTACATGCGCAAGCAGCTCTCTTTATGACAAAAGACGTGGACAAGCTTCTAAATTTAGCTACATCGCATATACATTAGAAGGAGGCCACGTCTTTTATCATGAGTCTACATTGTATATGTAGACAAGCATGCATTTCAAATTTTCATGTTAAAAAGAAATATGTTTCGGAATTTCCCCTTCAGGTACTTCTCCATCCATACTTAAATAATAATGGCGAATCGGACGTAAATTTTCGTCTAATTCATAAACGAGCGGAATGCTAGTTGGAATATTTAATGAAACCACACCATCATTTGAAAGGTTGTCTAAGTATTTCACTAGCGATCGAATTGTATTACCATGCGATGAAATAATTACTTTCTCACCACTTTTTAATGATGGTGCAATTTCTGAATGCCAATACTCCAGCACTCTCTTCTCCGTATCCTCTAAACATTCTGTCAATGGAAATTCACCTTTTTTGAGTGTTTTGTATCTCGGATCATTCGCTTCATATCTAGGATCTTCTTCAGTAATAGCCGGTGGTCTTACATTGACACTTCTTCTCCAAATATGAACTTGTTCTTCACCGTATTTTTTTGCAGTTTCTTCTTTATTCAATCCTTGTAGCGCTCCATAATGCCTTTCATTTAGTTTCCATGATTTATGTACAGGCACCCAAGTAAGATCCATTTCATGAAGAACAATCCATACAGTCCGGATTGCTCGTTTTAATACAGATGTGTAAGCAACATCGAAAGTATAACCGTTTTCCTTTAATATTGCTCCTGCTTCTCTTGCTTCACTTAATCCATTCTCTGATAGATCTACATCCGTCCATCCAGTAAAACGATTTTCAAGGTTCCATAAACTTTGTCCGTGACGAATTAGTACAAGTTTTATCATTATAATTCCCCTCTCGGAAATGTGAATTTTATTGTTCCATCGCGTACACGTATAAAGTATCTAGTAATGCACCTTTTTATCCATTCACTCTATGATTTATCCATAGTTGCCAAATGCATGGATAAAATTCTTTCTTTTTCAAACTATAAAGAAAGGCCTATTTCTCATTATTTTTGATCAACTGGAATTTCTCTTTTCGCTATCCATGCATCATGACCTGAACGGCTATTCGCCATTTCGTTCATAACTTGATGCCAATTCTCTTCACATGATTCACCAAATTTTGAAAAAATAGCACCCATTTGCTTTCTTTGAACATCACTTAGTTTTTTCTCTAAATCTGTCCCTTCTTCTGTTAAGGATAATTGTTTTACTCGACGATCATGAGTAGCTTCATTACTTTCAATTAGTCCTTTTTCCACAAGTTGACGCAGTGGTCCATGAAGAGCTTGTTTACTTATTTCTAATAGCGATAGTAACTCATTTACACTTATCCCTGGAAAACGTGCGATAAAAAATAAAATTCGGTGATGCACTCGTTGTATACCATATTCTTTTATAATTTCATCTGGCTTTTCAGTAAATGTCTTATATGCAAAATAAAATAATGCCAATGCCTCATTCATCTGTTCTTCTTTATGTTGTGTCATCTACTTTCCCCCTGTATGTAAATTATACCACAATCCAGTAATGAATATTTTAATCAACGCACTTGAACTTCTGTAGTCCATTGAAGCATTCGCTACACGAACTAAAATAATTAGGAGATGATTCTCTTGAAAACGCAATATACTGTAAGTACATATTTATTAGATCGATTATACGAATTAGGAATTGAGCATATATTTGGTGTTCCTGGTGATTATAATCTTGCCTTTTTAGATGATGTGATTGCACATAAAAATTTAGAGTGGATTGGCAACTGTAATGAATTAAATGCGGCATATGTAGCAGATGGATATGCTCGCATAAAAGGTGTTGCTGCTCTTATTACCACTTTTGGTGTGGGGGAATTGAGCGCCATAAACGGCATTGCCGGCTCATATGCCGAAAACGTACCAGTTATAAAAATTACCGGTACACCAACAACAACCGTAATAGAAAATGGAGAACTCGTTCATCATACATTAGGTGATGGAAAGTTCGATCACTTTTCCAATATGTATCGAGAAATTACGGTAGCACAAACAAATTTAATCCCTGAGCATGCCGCTGAGGAAATTGACCGTGTACTCCGTGCATGTTGGAATGAAAAACGTCCAGTTCATATTAATTTACCGATCGATGTATATAATAAACCAATTAATAAACCTACGGAACCAATCTTAAATCATCCCATAGTAAGTAATAAAGACGCATTAGATAAAATGCTTCTACATGCCACTTCCAAAATAAATAGCGCAAAAAAACCTGTTATTTTAGCTGATTTTGAAGTGGATCGATTTCATGCTCAGGAGGATTTACATCAACTCGTAGAAAAAACTGGCTTCCCTATCGCGACATTAAGTATGGGAAAAGGAATATTCCCAGAAAAACACCCTCAATTTATAGGGGTTTATACTGGCGATGTTAGTCCTCCATACTTGCGAAAAAGAGTTGATGAATCTGACTGTATCATTAGTATCGGTGTGAAATTAACTGATACTATTACCGGTGGCTTTACACAAGGTTTTACGAAAGAACAAGTTATTGAAATCCATCCCTATACTGTGAAAATTATAGATAAAAAATACGGACCGGTTGTAATGAAAGATGTACTACAACATTTAAGTGATTCGATCGAGCATCGTAATGAAGAAACACTGGAAATTAAGTCGTTTATTTCAGAATCATCATCTATTACTAAAGAGTTCAATCCAAAAGCACAAATCGTTACACAACAACGTTTTTGGCAACAATTGTACCACTTCTTACAAGAAAACGACGTCTTAATTGCAGAGCAAGGAACACCATACTTCGGTAGTGCCGCTATCCCTCTACCTAATAACGCTACATTTGTAGGACAACCGTTATGGGGATCTATCGGATATACACTTCCCGCTCTATTAGGAACACAACTCGCTAATGTAACACGGCGTAACATTTTAATTATTGTTGATGGTTCATTCCAGTTAACTGTTCAAGAATTATCCACTATGTTACGTCATAATTTAAAACCAATCATATTTTTAATTAATAACTACGGATATACTGTTGAACGCGCGATTCATGGACGAGACCAACCATATAATGACATACAAATGTGGGATTATAATAAACTACCAAATGTATTCGGATCAGAAGAAAAAAGTCTCACATTTAAAGTAGAAAATGAAATAGAGTTAGCAGAAGTCTTAAATAAAATAAGTTTTAATATGAATCGACTTATCTTTATTGAAGTTGTAATGAGTCAAGGGGATCAGCCTGAATTGTTAGCTAAACTTGGAAAAAGATTCGGCAGCCAAAATTCTTAAAAAGAAAAAGCGTCGCTATAAGTAATAACAGGTTCAGCTAAAAGTTGTAAAACTTGTTTTGCCACTCAAAATACACAAGGAAAAGGATGGTAAGTGCCATCCTTTTTGACATACATTGAACTTTTACTATTTATAAACCCCTTCTTCGATTAACACCCTGTGTAACAAGCTAAAATTCTTAATCAACCTTTAACTTTATAGCTTTTGTAGCAATAAAGGTTTTAATATGCTTATCTAATATCCTTGTTCCACCAAAATCATCCTCATAAAAACCCACTATAACAAAACCAGCTTCAATTTGACCTTGGATTTGGTTTTCTAAAGTATGTGCGTATTCTATTGTTTGATTTGAATTGATGTAATCTTGAACTTCATCCTCTGGTAAATAATCCAATGTTGATGAAGGTATTGAATGTTTAACATCAAGAATACCTTTTTGTTCTTGGTTGTCATCAAAAATCCATAGTAAAGGATTTGTAAATCCAGAAATAAGAATACCTTTATTCTTTAAAACCCTTGAAACTTCATTCCATACAAGATTAACATCTTTTACAAACAAATTAGAAACAGGATTTACGACAATATCAAAATATCCATCTTCAAAATCACTAAGGTCTGACATATCTCCTTGTACTGTTTTTAAAGTCAAACCCTCCCGTTTTGCTACCTTTTCATCTTGTGCCAATTGCTTCTTAGATATATCAGTAACTGTTACATCTGCTCCAGCAGCAGCTAGAACTGGTGCTTGTTGTCCGCCACCTGATGCTAAGCAAAGTATCTTTAATCCATCTAATGACTTTGGAAACCACTCTCTAGGAACTGATTTTTCCGTAGTTACTGTAATCTCCCATTCACCTGATTTGCTTTTCTCAATAACCTCGCTACTTACAGGCTGCGTGTATCTAGAACCTTCTTCAACCTTCTTATCCCATGCATTACTGTTTTGTTGTGTAGTATCCATTACGATTCTTCCCCCTAACTATCTAGTTGCAATTTAAGTGTAAGATTATTAACTATTTATACATTCCTTTTTCTATTAACCTACCAGATAGTAAATACTTAGTTGTATATATTTATCTTAACAGATAATCGACCGTAAATATAAAAACATTCTAAATAAACACGAAATTAGACAACTATTCAATTCATTTAAAATAAACGATATTAATTAACAATTCCCCAAAAATGATATACCAACAAAAAAGGCGTTCCAAACCTGTTGACAGTTGGAACGCTTTTAAAGTTATTTAATTTTTCAAACTCTTAACTGAACACATTATACAAATAAGTGATGCTTCTTTTTTATTCAGCAAGAGTTAACTGCCAAGATACACCATACTTATCATTTAACCAGCCAAACTTTTTACTAAACGGATAAGAACCTAAAGGCATAAGAATTGCTCCATCCTGCGCTAGTTTATGAAAGACCGTTTCAATTTCTTCTTCTGTCTCACAAGTTACATAAAGAGACATAGCTGAAGTGAATGTAAAATTATGATTTACATAACTATCAATACACATGAACTCTTGTCCGTTTAGCGTAAAAGTTGCATGAATTACAGTTCCCTCTTTACCAGGTCCATTTTCATCGTAGCGAGAGATACTTACAATTTCTGATTGATCAAATAGGGATGTGTAAAAATTCATCGCTTCTTCAGCTTTTCCTTCAAACATTAAAAATGTAGTAATTTTTTGATTTGTGTTACTCATATAGAGACAGCCCCTTGTTATGTATTTATGCAAAACATACATCGTTCAACGAAACCGAACGTACATTCTTATAAATGTATTGTCTATAAAAACGGTAAATTTGTCAATTATCTAATTTTCATTTCTTCTTAAACAATGCTGTCCAAAGAAATGATTCCCCAAACATATCATTCGGTTGTTTCATTTGTTTCATCTTCCTAATTTCAATTACTTCAAACTCTTTAAATATCTCCCTCAATTTTTCTTCAGAATATGCAAGACCACCTTGTAAACTCCAACCTCTATATACGTCCCAATCTGTTATTTCTGATCCATTTCGTTCATCCAAATCACCTGCTGCAAAACATGTTAATCCGAAATAACCACCTGATTTTAAATATCTATCAATTAACTCTATATAATTCATTCTTCTATGTGGTGGAATATGATGAAGGCAACCAGAATCATATATAAAATCAAATTCATTTTGAACCTCTAAATTGAAAATTGAATCACAAATGAAGTGAATTTGTACCCCTTTTGCCAACGCCCTCTCTTTTGCCCACTGAATGCCTTCTGCAGATAAATCCACTGCTGTAACATCAAATCCTTCATTCGCTAAATAAATGGCATTTCTACCTGGACCACATCCAAGTTCTAATACTTTCCCTTTTGAAACTCTCTCTTTTTGTATATACGAAACTAGATTCTCATCTGGAATATTTTCAAAAAACGGAACATCCTTTTCTCTATTGGCATAAAATTCATTCCAAAATGGTTCTGCAGGTCTTAATAATGAATCAAGCATTTTTAAAATGTCTTCTTGTGTGTGTAACGTTTCATTTTTCATTTGCACTCCTCCATATTTTAATAGTCAGAAAATCATTATATAACCTCCTGAACATTCAGACAAATGAAACTCCACATTTTATTCTTTCTTTATTTTTCAATTCACTTTAAATACGGTAAATGAAATTATCAACTTTACTCGCATTGAGCAAATGCATACCAACCTAATCTTAAAATACAAAAAGAGCCACAAATTTTTGTGACTCCTTCTGCATTCATAATTGTATCAGGATTTTTTTATTATATATCGATTTCTCTATTAACAAACAATATATCTCTTCATCCCAATTACCACTTCATATTTTAACGCCCACGTCTTTTCTGACCTTGATTTGTACTACTTTTCTTATTGCTTGGCTTATTAAATGATTGATTATTTTCATTTCTCGAACCATTTCTCGAATCACTTCTTGAGCTATTTCTCGAATCACGTCTTGAACCTTCACGGCTATCTCTTTGACGATTTTGACCTGATTTCTTTGGAGCCGGCTTTGGTACCGGTTTTCCATTTTCATCTACACGTTTTATCTTCGGTTGTTCGATTATTTCTCTTTGTATTGGTGCACCAAGCGTTTTTTCAATTTCTTCTAAATGTTTTTCATCTTTCGCTGCAACGAACGTAATTGCAAGACCTGATCCACCTGCACGTCCTGTTCGGCCAATGCGGTGAATATAACTTTCTACATCTTCAGGGATATCATAGTTAAATACGTGCGTTACACCATCTACATCAAGTCCACGAGCTGCTACATCCGTTGCGATTAAGTACTGAATTTTAGCTTCGCGGAAACTCTTCATAACTCTTTCACGTTTCGCTTGAGGTATATCACCATGAAGTTCAGCACAATTATAACCTAGTCCTTTTAAATTATCATACAACTTACTTGCTCTAACCTTTGTACGACAGAAAATAACTGCTAAAAATGGCTGATCACGATCCATAACAAAACGAAGTGCATCTGGCTTTGCACGATCTGTCGTCTCAATAACACGCTGTTCAATTGTATCTACCGTTACTTCTTCACTTTGTACTTGAATCATTTGCGGCTCATCCATATAACGTTTCGCCAATTTTTTAATATCTTTTGGCATCGTTGCTGAGAATAACATCGTTTGTTTGCTACCAGGTGTCTCATCTAAAATATCTTCAATATCATATAAGAAACCGAAATAAAGCATTTGATCCGCTTCATCTAGTACAATCGTTGAAAGATTACTTAGATCAATTGTTTCACGTCGTATATGATCTAATAATCGTCCTGGTGTTGCTACAACAATATGTGTATTACCTTTTAACTTTCTCAATTGTTGTGCTACATCTTGCCCGCCATAAATCGCTAGTACATTAATATCTTCTCTTTGAACAAGCATTTTTTTAATTTCAGTTGTAATTTGCAATGCTAGTTCCCTTGTTGGTGCAACAATTAAAGCCTGAACATCACTAGACTCTGGATCGATTTTTTCTAAAATCGGTAAGACAAATGCTAATGTTTTACCCGTTCCTGTTTTCGCTTGCCCAATAATATCTTTACCTGACATAATAACAGGAATTGCTTTTTCCTGAATTGGTGTTGCTTCCGTAATTCCATTTTCACGTAATGTATGATTAAAAGTTTCACTAATTCCTAATTCTAAAAAGTTTTTCAAATAGACCACTTCTTTTCCTTATTTTTCACATTAGCTTTCATTGTACCATTTGTTTCGCCAAATATGAAAAATAAAAAAATTCTTACCTTCTTTTTTTATATTCATCATGTACTAGGTGGACAAATTCTTTTTGTTTTGTCTCGGAATTTATTAATGCTTCCATGTTAGTAGTAGACAAAATGAACTTTTTAATTTTTCTATTACTCCAAATTAGTCTTGTATACTTTGTATCTTCGTCTAGCTTTCGAAACCACTCGAATTCACTTAACTTTGCAATATGATGTTTTAATTTCATATCATTTCGAGGATAAAATGTAATTATAGCCATTATTACATCAAGCAATAAACTCATCTTTTCCCCTCCTATACATATATATTTCAATGTTAAGGAAACATAGTTACAAGGTGATAAAATTGACCAATACATTCATAAAGATATTTTGTATATTGTTCTTACTATATTTTCATTCGACCTCAATTATTATGGCGAAATCTCAAACAAATGTGATAAGTGAATTTAAACAAGCTTTACTCCAAAATGATAAAAAATTAATGCGGTCATATGTAACAGAAGGGATTGAACTACCTACATTCCAAAAGGAAAAACCTATTCATGAAATTAAAATAATACCATCTCCAAAAGAGGATACTACAATTCTTATTTCCTATTTCAAAGACACTGATGATGAATTTACTATCGGTTACATTTTAGAAATAATAACAAAAAACAATAAAATATCTCAAATTAATCAAATTTATGATGGAACTAATCCTCTAATGAGAGAAGCTACTATTGTAAAAAAATATGAAATGAAGTGTAAGGAACATATACTTACTCCTACAAAATTCCCGTTCGAAATTCATGAATTTCAAGGGTACATCTATAACGATTACTTAGAACTACGATACTACAATAAAGATAGTAATGGGATTTTTAAAATCACTGTTTTACCAGTTCAACATAAATTAGATCAATATGTACATAAGGGCACTAAATTTTACATTTTAAAACATAATATAAAGGCAGTATATAATCCTCATTTTGATTTAGCATACGAACTTATCTTTCAGAAGGACGGTTTTCAATATAAAATCGCCCTTGGTAACAAACTATACATAAAAAGAAAATACAATGTTACTGATTTAATAAGAATTGCGGAATCTATGAATTAAAAAACCGATCTTTTCAATATAAGAAAGATCGGTTTTTTTATATATTTTATATAATGAGTTTTCCTCCATGATAGCAATAATAACTTGCTGCTTTAAGGTTTTTAATTCTCTTTAAAGATTCTTCCGCTTTTTCTATATCTAAGCAAAAATTTGGATTAGCTATTACTAATTCATTATTATCTTGAACGGCCGCATCCCCTGTAATTACACAGTCTAAGTCCGGAAAATATAATGAAATATGCCCCGAAGTATGTCCTGGCGTCGCTACTATTTGACATTTATCATTCAAAATCATTTGACCATCATATACTTTTTCATCGACAGAAATATGTCTTATATTTTTTAACTGTTGTATAAACCATTCACTAAATTCTTTCTCTTCAATTGGCATATGTTCTAACATTTCTTCAGCTTGAACTAGTCTCTCTGATTTTATTTCACCATTAATGTAGTTGGATTCTATTTCACTAGCAATAACATGAAGTTGAGGATATTTCACTTTGAAATCGTATAAAGACCCTATATGATCATCATCATAATGAGTAATAATTATATTTTTTAAGTTTTTCATCTCATATCCATGTTTTAAAATTTCATTTTCAATTAAAGGTAAAAAATTTTTATAACCTGTATCTACTAAAGTTAATTCATTGTTTAATACAATTAAGCTCGGATAAATCCATTGTTTTCGCCCGTTACATTCAAATTCAATTGGTAATTCTATTATCTTCATTTCCCTTCCCCCATACCGTTTATTAAATGTTTAATAATAACTGCATCATCCACATTCATTTTACTATACATATTACGAATTGAAGTATGGGCTTCTTTAGTTTCTGTACAAAATTCAAACTTGGTCTCACTTCCCATCAACAGATTTCCGACAAGCTTCTCGATTAAATCCGTCTGGGTATCTTATTGCTAATTTAGATATATTCATTTGAGCGATGTCATCTAACGTATATTCCACCTCATGAGCCGTGATAGAGATTATAGTACATAATGTCACCCAATTCTAAAGCTAACCTATAAGTATTGCCGTTCTCTTCTCATAAACAATGAACCGGATCAAATCCATGCCCATGGAAAATAGCCTTTCTTACAATATCAGCAACCTCACCATTTTTGACTACATAAATTTTATTATCCATACTATGTAATGAAACACTGTAGGTCGTTGCATCATAAACATTATATTATTTTGAACAGGTAATTTCCTATTCTTATGGAATTATAAATTAAGAAACAAAAATAAAATGGATTATTCCCTCACTTCTTTGTCCATCCTTTTAAAAAATATATGTTTTTGTAAAAGGAGTGTTTATATGGAGAAACAGACGCTTTGGAAAAAATTCAAAAAAAGCTCCGCAAACCTTGGAAAATCCAGCGTATATGAAAGTATTATTTTATTTTACACAATGAAAAAGAAAACGTTACCTACTAAAGCAAAACTCATAATATTAGCTGCTTTATCCTATTACGTATTAACAATCGATTTCATTCCAGATATAGCTGCTATTATCGGGATTGGCTTATTAGATGATGTTTTAGCAATTGCTGTAGCGCATAAATACGTTATGAGGCATGCAGACGCTGAAATTCGTGAAAAGAGTAAAATTAAAATGGAGTCCTTGTTTACTTCAGCACACATTTAACGAAGAAAGATAGGCTCTCACTTGTCTTTGTTCACTACTTATCCATCTTCTATAGCTTTTAATCCAATGATTTGAACAGTGTTAAAACAGAAAAAAGAACTAAAATAATCTTTAGTTCTTTTTTTATCAAATCAATTTATTTTTGAACAATCTTTAAAAAGAGCCTATTTTAGTGTACCAACTAATACAGGCTCTTTTCTAATTCAAATTTGCAAAATCCGCATCATTTTACGCTATACTTTGTTACTTCAACAACATTTCTCTTTCATCGCTTTCATCATAGACATAGTTGTCTTCATCATTTCATCACATTCGTTCATTTTTACCATCATTGCCTTATCCATTTCTACATCCATTTGCATCATGTTATTCATCATCATTTTCATACACTTCATTTCACACATCATTTTTTCCATAGACATCATCATGTTTGTTGTTTCTACCATCATAGTTTTTTCCATATTAACATCCCCCTAGAATTTTTATGTTACAAGTATAAAAATTCCTTTTTGTTTTTCTAAAACCTTCTTAGTTTACCTCATACAAATATTTATCAATATATTTCCCTCTCTATTGATTATTGATTCGCTTTATTTATTGTCACACTTAAAACGTACATATAATAAAAAGCATCTTATTTTAGATGCTTTTTATTATATGATTGACACTATGAGCCCATTTATTTCGTGAACATAGGTTAAATCTATTATTTTTCATAAAATTCATAAATCCGACTATAACGTATTATAGTTTTATTCATATACTGTAGTAGATTACTAGAAAGGAGGCGTATATATGGAAAGTTGTATTGTGTTCGTAAACGGCCAACCTTTTTTAGTACTCACAGTTGCTGGCATCGAAATTGCTAGATTGGAAATTACTCTTCAAGTAGCACTAGCTTTGAGAGTTCTCGGTATTCCAATCTGTGAGTAGTCCATTTAAGTAAGTTTAAAAGAGGGCTTTCGCTCTCTTTTAAACTGTTGTCAATACATGTACTTCTATTCGCTTAGCAAGTGTAAATTATAACTTTATAAAATTTATAAATAATTATTTACGCTAAAAGGACTTTCTGTAACACACACCTGCAAACAATTCAACATCCTCTTCCTATCACGTTCTTTATAATGATTTAAACATGCAATTTGGATCCAATTATTTTTTTGCAAATAAGATGACTCATAATGAACAATGTATCCTTGCAATGCTAATGCATCGCCTACTGCTTTAGAAGAATACCCTTCATTTAACTGAATGGTGAGTATAATATGCACGGTGTGCTCTTTAGGTGAAACAAGCTTTAAACCCATATTAGTAATAGCTTCTTCCATATAAGCATATGTCTCTTTTATTTTTACAAACACCGTTTCATCCTCAAATTTCTTCAATGCTTCTTGCAGTGCGTAAATTAAATTCCATGAATGTGAATATGGAATACTGTCATTCATTTCATACATACCAATGTCCATATACGCAGGTATTGCTTCGTTTTTCTCTATATTGTGATTATGAAAAACGAAAGATAATCCTGTAAATGATTTAATCGCTTTCCCGCTAACGCCACTTGCAAAATATACATCCTTCAAATCTATCGGTATTGCTCCAATTGAACTAATACAATCTACACATAGTTTCATATGATACTTTTTACAAAAGACATTTAGCTCGTCCAAATTATTTAACATTCCAGTTGATGTTTCATGATGAACAAACCAAAGCCATTCATAATTTCCACTTACAATTATTTTTTCTAATTCGATTTGTTTAAACGACTCTCCCATTTGTTTTTTATACGTATCAAAATTTAAATGTGCTCGTTTTGCCTGCTCAATTAATCTATTACCAAACTCTCCATTCGCTAAAACTAACCCTTTACCTTTTAAAGAACGTATCTGTAAAGCAATCGCATCATTCGCTAACGTCCCTGTTCCTAACATAATTTGTACATGTTTTGCTTTTGTCATTTGAAGTAATCGTTTCTTTACATTGTCCATTGTCACTTGAAATGACTTAGAACGGTGCGAAATAGGCTTAGTAGAAAACGCCTTTTGAACATTCTCTTCCATGTCTACTGGACCAGGTAAAAACGTAAATTCTTTCGTCATAATACCTCCAACACTCGATTCTTCGAACATAGTAGGTGTAACATACATTGGCTGAAAAGCTGCTTCTTCTGTTCCAACTAACGTATGGAAAGATTTGAACCCCATTTGCTCATATAAAGGCAGCTCACGTGTTGTAGCTGAAATGAGTGCCAATTCATATCCATTTAGAAGCAAATAACGATGTAAAAAGCGAATTAATCCTAACAACGCTCTACCATTTCTATATTCACGTTCTACTGAAAGCAAACGAATTTCATATACGTTTTCACCATGTTTGTTTAAATATACATCTAAATTTGAGATTTTATTATGTAATGAGAATGGGCGTTTTCCTCTTACCGCGACCATACCTACTAACTTCACACCGTCTAAACAAATTAAATATGTATTTTCTTCATGAAATCGATCTATACGAAAACGTTCCTCCGTTTCTTCATGTTGCGGAATTTCTTCTACAAATGTTTTATAGTTCAATTTATGTATACTTTCAAATTCCCAAGCTTGATCAGCAATTTTATAAATTATCCCCATGTCCTATCCCCTTTCTCTCTACTTATTGCTCGTTGTTTAATTCATAAAAATTATAAGTGGAGATACCCCCACTTATAAAGTGAAACTTTAATCAGTGGGGGTTTTTTTCATCCCCCACTGATTATTAGCCTTCACCAATCGGGCTTTTACGGGCAGCCCGACCCCCACCTAACTTCTTTGCTTCCGCTGAATTTTGAGATGGGGGTCTTACTGCCCGGCAAATAGCGCGGGATAAAAGGTCCACTTTATTCTCGATTTACATATAAAATAAGAACAATAATAAGTACACTTAATATAGTCGTACCAATAGAGTAAGAATAAAAAACCATACAAATTGGTAAACAAGCGATTGTAATTAACCCTGGCTTTGTAAATCCTTTAAATATTAAATAAAAAACAATAAAAATACCTATGAGAGTAAGCGCTATCAAATAATCAAATGCGATGAGTCCTCCGATAAATGTTGAAATGCCCTTTCCGCCCTTACCTTTAAACAACATTGGGTAAATATGTCCAATAATAACGACCAATAATGTTAACATTACGAATGTAGCATCTTCAAAAAGATATTTTGCTATACAAACTACAATTGCACCTTTAATGGCATCACCTAAAAATGTAGCGACGAAATACCATTTTCCATATACGCGCCCCATATTTCTTGCGCCAGGATTTCCGCTTCCTTCATCCCTAATATCAACATTATGTCTCAACTTTGTTACTATATAAGCGGTCAAGATGTTACCAAATAAATAAGAAGCCACCAAATACAAAAACTGCATACTATTAATCATGTAATCATTCACTTTCTACATGGGAATACATATACACTATTCAATTACTACGTATATTGTACATTTTTTAATCTACATCCCTTTGTACATTTTAACATCATATTTTTACAAATCAGACAAAAATTCTCATTTATCTATTTACACTTTAAAATATAAATCCTTCATTAAATAGTATGTTCCTTTCACTGCCATTTCTGATTGTGATAAAAATGTAAGTTCTTCAATCCTTTCCTCACAGCACTTCTTAAATACATCATATATTTCAGGAACTAAACGTAATATGCTACCACTTACTGCAATTGGAGTTGAAAACTTACATTGCATCTTATTATAAACATCTACTGTAATTCTCGCTAATTCCTTACCAGCTTGCATCATAATTTCATGTGCACCCTCATTCCCATTTCTCGCTTCCTGAATAACTAATGGTGCGATTGCTGCAACTTTATCTTTTGAAGAAGTATATACTAGGCTTTTTATATGAGACGGTGTCAAAAGTTGAAACTGCCTTTGAATATTCAAGCTTAATGGACAAAGGCTAACTCCTTGATCGAATTGTAATGCCATTTTCTTTAAAGCTTGTAATGCAATCCAATATCCGCTTCCTTCATCCCCTAAAATATGTCCCCATCCACCGCTATACTCGTATACTGTCCCTTTCTTTCCTAGGCAAATCGCACCTGTACCGCCAATTGTTAAAATTCCTTCCTTCCCTTTTAAAGCAGCTGCATGTGCAATCATTGCGTCATTAAAAACTTCAATTTGTGTTCCGTACTTCTTTTTTAGACGTATTGTTAATTCATTTGTATTTGCTCCACTTATACCTGCTAATCCTAAACAAATACAAACGCAATGCTCATTTATTAAACGTTCCCAACATTGATTAATCGCATCTATAATATGTGTGAGTGCATTCTCATAATTTATTACTATATTTCCAAATCCACTTGTACCTCTCGCAAGCTCATTTCCGTCTTGATCAAATGCAATTGCTTCTGTCTTCGTCCCCCCACCATCTACTCCAATCATATACTTCATTTACTTGCCCTACTTTCATCTTCTAGTCGTATGGAAAGTTATATTCCCTAAAACAACCGGTTCCTTAGCACCTGTAGCACTCGGCACATTACTCGGATTACGATGGTACGTTTCGTTTGCTAAAACTGCAAATGCGATTGCTTCTTTCGCCGCTGAAGAATACCCAATATCTTCTTGAATACATATTCTGCATCTTTCTTCTCTTAATTTATTCTGTATCATTTCGACAAGTGTGTCATTATAGCTTCCGCCTCCACCTAGAACTACCTCATCAATTTCATACAATGGAAAAATAAACTCCTTATAATGCTGAACAATTGAACTTGCTGTAAACATCGTGACAGTCGTCAATATACTTTCTTTACTATACTTTTCAAATCGCTTTAATAATTCACTCACAAACTCTTTTCCAAATTGTTCTCTACCTGTTGATTTTGGTGGTTTCATTTTTAAGAATGGATGGTTCATACAGTATGTTAATATTTCATCTACAACTACCCCCTGTTTTGCAATTTCACCCTTTCGATCATATGGTAAATGAAATAATCTTTGACACACTTCATCAATTACCATATTTCCTGGACCAGTATCAAAAGCAATAACACTTTTATTACTTCGTTTACTTGGTATGACTGTAACATTACCAATCCCACCAATATTTTGCAGTATCCTATTTTTAGTTTGATGCTGGTATAAAATAATCTCTGAATATGGTACAAGTGGTGCGCCTTGTCCTCCTGCTGCCATATCCATCGTTCGAAAATTAGAGATTACTGTTGTTTCCGTTTCATATGCTATAACTGCTGGTTCTCCAATTTGTAATGTCGAAGAAATAAAATTGCCTTCTTGCTTTGGCTGATGATAAATCGTTTGTCCGTGAGAACCTATTAAATCTAATCGTTCCAATGAAAAATTAGCCTTTTTACAAACTTCCTTTACAGCATTAGCAAAACATAAACCAAGCTTAAAGTTCAAACTGCATATTAATTGAACATTAGATGTATTATTTGATAAAGCCTGCTGTATCTCATTTTTTATATCCTTACAAAACGGAACAGTAGTAAAATGAATGAGTTCAACTTTAGAATCTACACCGTTTCCTTCAATATGAACGAGCGCTACATCTATTCCGTCTAACGATGTACCGGACATTATCCCTGCAATATACATACTATGCATGCCCCCTATTCACTAAAAAACAATTATGTAAGTAAACAACGTACAACCTACAGAAAACAATATAAATCTAATAAACAACTGGACTTTCGATACAAAGGTGCCATCAATGAAAGAAACAACGATCGTAAGCAAAACACTTGCCGCAATACTTGTAACGAGCCATATACTATGCATTTGTGATAGATTTAGCATTCTTAATACAGGTACTAAGAGTAAATTTGCACATATTACTCCAAACAATAATATAAATACACCTTTATAACTAAATTTTATATTCATTCCTTTACACCTTCTCTCAGTTTAATACGAAAGAAGTGATAGACAAAAAGTCTATCACTTAAAATAACCGTATAAAGCTTAAGAACTAACAGATTCCCCGTTACCATTCTTTTCAATTTCAAGCATATTTTTGTCATACATTTTAAAGAATGGTAGGTAAATAAGAAATGATATTGCTATATTTATAAAAACTAATACCACTGCGCGCCAATCCCCACCTGTGGCTAAATACGCGCCAATTGGAGCTGGTAATGTCCACGGCGGCATAATATGTGTTGGCGTTACAAATCCCATCGCAGTTGCTGAGTATGCAACAGTTGCTGTTACGAGTGGTGTAATGATAAACGGGATAATTAAAATTGGATTTAGTACAATCGGTAATCCGAAAATAACAGGTTCATTAATATTAAAAATACCAGGAACAATACAAGTTCTTGATAATGCTTTCGAATATTTTGATCGACCAAATACAATCATAACTAATACAAGCCCTAACGTCGCACCAGAACCGCCAATCCATATAAACCATTGATATAACGGCTCTGGTGATATGAATGGTAACTGATCTGCTCCACTAGCAACTGCTTCACCATTTTTCCCTAAGTAAACTTCCCATAATGGCCGAGCAACAGTTCCAACAACCGACACACCATGGATTCCGAATGACCAAAAAAATGTAATTAAAAACACTGGAATGATTACACCGAAGTAACTATCACCAGCTTTTACTAATGGTGCTGCTAATTTATCAACAACATGGTGTAAATCAATGCTAAAAACGACAGTTACTAGACTCATTATAATAATAACGAATGCAGCAGGTATAAGTGCTTCAAATGAACGTGATACAGATGGCGGTACTTGTTCTGGCATTTTAATCATTACATTTTTCGTCTTACAAAACCTTAAAATCTCTACGGATAAAATAGAAACAATCATCGTCACAAATAATCCATGACCTCCGAGATTTGTCATCGGAAGCATAAATCCTTTTTTATCAATTAATTCAGGGGTTAACGTTAATAGCAGTGAACATACCGCAAGCTGTGCTCCTGATAAAGCATCTAGCTTATAACTTTTTGCTAAATTATATCCTATTCCAAATGCTATATATAAAGACATAATAAACATCGTTAACCGATATGGTATTAATATACTTGTTTGATTTTTCAATGCCCATACTGATATGAAACTATCTTTCGGTAATGGTGGAAATGCTACTATTAAAAAGAAACTCCCTACGATAATAAATGGTAACGCCGAAATAACTCCATCACGGATTGCTTGTAAATGCCTCTGTTCAGAAAGCCTTGCCATCGGTCCAGATAAGTTTTTATCAAGAAACGTGACAAACTTATTCATAACGCTTCCCCCTAACTAATTAATTCATTTACAGTTTTCAACAAAGTCGGTCCACCAAGCGGTGTGTATGCTTGCGGTGGAATAATACCGCACGGAATGGATTCCTCTTCTGCAAATTTTTTTACAGAGTCAAATCGGTGTCTTATTTGAGGTGCAACCATTACAACATCCCAACCATTCTTTACTTCTTCCTCTACCTCATTCGTTCCAATTGCATGCACTTCCATACTCACACCTTTTTTCTCCGCTTCTTTTTTTAAAGCGTTTACAACAATTGCGCTGGACATTCCTCCAGAACAAACGAATAAAACTTTCATTATTGAAGCCTCCTATACTTATAAATTATTTCCTTCAAATGAAAGAAAGTTTCACTTTACTAACAAGCATATGAAGACATGAAACGATTTAGTTATACTGAAAGTAAATTTCACTAAAAATATTTTTCCTATTAAATTAATGTTTCAATATTTATTTTTCTCAATTGCAAGGCCAACCTCACATCATATATTATTTTAAATAATCGTATAATAGGGAGGCGTATAAATGATTATGAAACGTTTATTAATGATGTGTTGTATCATCATCTTGTTTACTCCTTTTTCTTTCATTTCCCCTCACTCTACCTATGCTGAAGTAAATACTACTTACAAAAAGCATGAATTACGCGCTGTATGGATCGCATCTGTTCTTAATATTGATTGGCCCTCAAAAACTGGCTTACCTATCGAAAAGCAGAAACAAGAATTTATAAAATTATTAGACGATGTAAAAAACACTGGTATGAACGCAGTCGTTGTACAAATAAAACCAACCGCTGATGCTTTTTATCCTTCAAATTACGGTCCTTGGTCTGAATACATTACAGGTACACAAGGAAAAGACCCTGGATACGACCCGCTCGCATTTATGATTGAAGAAGCACATAAAAGAAATATAGAATTCCACGCATGGATTAATCCATACCGAATAACGATGAATCACACTGATATAAATCGACTATCAGAAAATCACCCTGCAAGACAACATCCCGATTGGGTTGTACCTTACGGCGGGAAGCTATATTACAACCCTGGTATTCCAGAAGTGAAAAACTTTATAACAGAAGGCGCTTTAGAAATCGTAAAAAATTATGATGTTGATGCAATTCATATGGACGATTATTTTTATCCTTATAAAGTAGTTGGCGAAGAATTTCCTGATCAAAAAACATTTGAATTATATAATAACGGGAATTTTTCAACTATCGAAGATTGGCGTCGCAATAATGTAAATGAACTCGTAAAAGGTTTAAATACTGCTATAAAACAAGAAAAATCATACGTAAAGTTTGGCATTAGTCCGTTCGGCGTATGGCGAAATATAGCTGACGATCCGACTGGTTCTAACACAACTGCAGGTCAAAGAAACTACGATGATCTTTATGCTGACACACGTGAGTGGATACAAAAAGGGTACATTGATTACATTACACCGCAAATATATTGGAATATCGGTTTCACACCTGCTGCATATGACATATTAGTAGATTGGTGGGTAAAAGAAACAAATAACAAACCTATTCACCTTTACATCGGTCAAGCGGCTTATAAAATTAATAACAACTCTGTCCCTGCTTGGTCTAATCCAGAAGAATATCCGAAGCAAATCGCTTTAAACCATCAATATCCACAAATAAAAGGTAGTATGCATTTCAGTTTAAAAGATATAAATAACAATCCACTTGGAATAAAAGATAGACTCTCCAAAGACATATATATACATCCTGCATTAATCCCGCCCATGCCTTGGCTTGATCATGATCCACCAAAACAACCTACTTTAAAAGGTGCCATTCCAAGAGATGACGGTATTGCTGTAGGAATAATTGACAATAGAGATAATGACTCTGCTTATTACGCCATTTACCGTGTGAATGGAAAAAATGAAGTGGATATACACAACCCAAAACATTTACTTACCACTGTAAGAAAAACAAAACTTGGAGAAATTTACGTAGATAAAACGGCTATTTCTGGAGAAACTTATACGTATGTGGTAACTGCAGTTGATCGATTGCATAACGAAAGTGTTGCTTCTAGTTATACTACCGTTAAGGCAAAATAAAATCTCAAAAAAACGCCTTAAAGCTGAGAAACACTTAGCTTTTAAGGCGCTTTTTCTATTTATTCTTAAACTTCTCAGTCGCTGCTCTCATCTTCACATTCAAATCATGATCAATGGAGTCCCGAATATCACGCTCTACTACTTCCATTTCTTTTTTGAAATTTTGCAAGTAGACTTTTAACTCTTCTTCTTTTTCTGGTCGTTGTGACGGAGGTAATTGCACCACTAAAGATAACATCGCAGTTAAATCTTTCATTAAGAACGTTTCAAGTTTATGTTGTTGTTCAAACATACGCTGCTCTTGATAATACGGCAATGCATTTAATACTGAAATTGTAATATCATCAACTGTTCTTTGTAATGAAGGATTTATCGAGCGTTTATACGTTTGAATTGTATTCAATGCATCTGGATATCGATCATAAAAATACAATTTATAAAACGATAGGTCTGACGGTTTTACAGTTTGCTGCGTTTCTTGTCTTAAGAAATCTTTCACTTTCATCGCGGCCACATCGATATCTTCATTTGTAAGCTTTTTCGTTGTTTTTGCCATTACATGCACTTTTTTCTGTTTTTCTTTCGGTAACATTGAAAATACTTGCTCTCTCGTACGTTGACTTGATGTACAGAAAAGAGTATTCAATGTATGTTGTTCTTTCTTTCCTTCTGTACGAATCCATCGATAAAAAAGTGGATGTTGCGTAAACTCTTGTAAAAACGGTGTCGATTTATTCGATAACTTTTCTATAGAATCTTGCGCCCTCTTGTACGGTTTCGTCCATGAAAAATACAGTTTACGTCCGAAATATACTACTAAAACAACGACAGTAAATGCGATTAAAAGTAATGTACCTAATAGTACTAATACTGTTTGAATGAAACTCATTTTTTCACCTCCTCTAATAATCTGTTATTTTCTTGGACGTTGAATGAGTTTCTGCTTCATCTCATCATTAAATGTGTCTAATTCAATGACAAATTTCTTACTAGACTCAATAATACGTTCTGACGATTTCTCAGAAGCTTCAATCGCTGCGAATACATTTTGGAATGATTCACGTAATTTATCCATGCTAATAGCAGGATTTTCAAGCAACTTTGTTGTTTCTTCTGTATTTTGTTTCAATGCTTGAGAGTTACTTAATACCATTGATTCAATTGCTTCATTTGTCGCATTAACAGCATCAATTGTTTTACGTTGATTCGTTAATGCTAGCTGAATAGCAGCTGAAACTGTTACAACGTTTTGCGTCATCGTAATTGCATTACGAATTGCCTCTGTTAACTTTTCATTATTTTTCTTAATGATATCTACAGATGCAATCGATTGTAATAGTACACTTTTCGCTTGCTGCATATTACGTGTACGTACAAGTATCTTTTCTAATGCATCGTTTATTAATGGAATATCTCTTTGACGCTCTGGGTTTTGCTTCTCAGCTTCAAGCATCCCAGCAAGTTTTTTCCCTAAGTATACTTGTTTATCAAGAGCATGAATTTTATCATGCGATTGCTCTTTTAACATTTCAAGGCCAACCGTATCTTCTTGCAAATTGTCACGGCCAATTAGAAGGGATCTAATAATCTCCTCGATTTGCTTATCTATAGATTGGTATTTATGCACATATGTTTCAAGTGGATTTTTTTTGAATACTTTAAACATTATTTTCTTCATACCACTTGCTTTTAATGAATTCGGATCAAGCTCTGATACCACTTTTCGTAACTCTAACAATGTATTTGGAATTTCTTCATTTTTCCCATTCATCATCGCTGTTACAGGACGTTTTAACGCCGATAACGTTTGTCCTGCTGCTTGTTGCTCTTTATCCCCTAAATCTCCTAGCTGAGACAATACTTTTGATAAATCTGTATTTTGCTCGCTATTTAACTTTTGTACATAAAGATCAGCTTCTTTATTCAATTCATCAAGTTCTTCATCTTTTATAACTGTATCAACTACTACTCCTACATTATTATCTTTCACAATTGATACGGGTTCTTTTTTCTCGAGTTCAGTCAACAAAATCGCTCCTTTATTTATATGTGCGAATTTATATGCACTATTTTTCATTTCATTTATCGTATTTCATGTACAATCAGTCTGTTTGAAATCGATTTTTCAAGAAATATCTGCTTATGCAGTCATTCCCTGTTTCTTAGTATAAGTATACCTGTTATCCACATTATTTTCCTCAGACTTAAGACCTAGAGAAGAACATGCTGAAGGCGGATTCTTCGTATGTTATCTATATAATTTACATTCTTTCTGTCATGCTGTAGTCAATCTTTTGACATTTGCCCGCTTTCAATGTGATAATTATATTACGTTCACTTCTATTTATTCTTGCGCGCTACAAATGCCCCCTTTTGAAAAGCTAATAACACCGTTTCAAACGTATCATCTTCTTCAATCATTTTTATAAACTCACCTAATTCACTCGCATGAGAAGTTGCATTATCAACAACAAGAAAACCTTTTGGTTGTAACATACGTTTTATATGCTCAAACCACCACATGTATTGCGTACGCTCTGAATCTAGGAAAATAAAATCAAATGAATGATCTAATTGCAAATCTAAAAATGCCCCTGCTTCTTGATTATGAATATCGATTCTTTGTAACAGGTGTGCCTTTTCAAAATTGGCAAGTGCCTCTCCAACTCGTTCTGAAGAAAGCTCTACAGTTGTTACATTTCCATTTGTTTCTTCTACCGCATTCGCTAACCACAATGTAGAATAGCCATTAGAAGTTCCAATTTCTAAAATTTTTTTTGCATTACACCCTTTTACTAAAATTGATAAAAATTGCCCCATTTCACGAGAAACATTCCGTAATTTTTCTTCCCTTGTTTTTTTATTTCGATCATGCTCTTCTCCATATTGTTCAAGTTGCAATAATAATGAATCTACTGTATCCATTCTTTTCATCGCCTTTCCAAGCAATATGATGAAAAAGCTCTTGCTGCCCGTCTACTTTTTATTATATGCGAAACAAAAACCTTTTTCCTGTTATATGACAAAGATTTATAATTTTTTATAGCATATTGTTTCGTTTTTTGGTAAAGTTAATTTCTACGTGCAATTATTCCATTCATATTATTTCACATTAAAATTGCAGTTATTAAATTATATAAACCCCATTTAAATGAATCGGTATTTCAAATTCAATTAAGCGCCCTTTTCGGACGCATTTTCTTTGTTTATATATTTCCAGAAGAAAGGATGCTTACAAATGAACGTGATTAGCTTAGATGCTGCTCGAAAACGAAAGCAGCATAAAAAATTAATGATTACTATACCGATTATTACACGTATTTATGAAGAAGACGGGGAAATTAAATTTGAGGTAGCTGGCGAAAAAGATGTACCTCTTGAAATGTTAGAAAAATAATAAAAAACGCATTTCTGAAGAAATGCGCTTTTTTATATTTTTACATTTAAATGCATAAGTTTTTCAGGGTTAACCATCATATAAATATTTGAAATTTTCTCATCCTCAAATGCAAACGAAAGAACATAAGTTACTTTATTATTTATTGTAACTATAACTCCTGGTATACCATTTACCATTTTGAAATCAACAGTGTACTCTTCAGTCAATCGTTGTGCAATTCCAAAGAACAAACGTATAATTCGATCCGCAGAATAAATCGGATGGATCGCAGTCGTAACTTTACCACCACCATCAGCTTTGAGTATAGCATCTGTTTTTAATACTTCTAGCATGCCTTCCGCATCCCCACACTGTAATGATGATACAAACTTTTCAACATAAGCAGCCATTTTCTCTGTGCTTAATTTTGATTGCTTCGGTTTCTCCAAAATGCTTTTTCGTGCACGTTGAAAGATCTTCCTGCAGTTCACACTACTCTTATCAACAATTGAAGCTATTTCTTCGTATTCATAACTGAAAACCTCTCTTAATATGAAAACAATCCTTTCTACTTCAGACAGTTGTTGTAAAAGTAATAAATATGCTGTGGAAAGGGATTCTTTCATTACAAATGACTCTGATGGCTCATCACTCTCTTCTACAAGTGGCTCTGGTAACCACATCCCCACATACACGTTACGTTTATGCGCTGCCGAACGTAATTTATCAATTGAACGATTTGTTGCCATCTTACACAAATATGCTTTCATATTTTCGATAGACTGAATATTCTCTATGTTATTCAGCGAGATAAATACATCCTGAACGATATCCTCGGCATCCATAACACTCCCAAGAATTCTATATGCTAACGAAAATAATAATGGTTGATACGCTTCATATAACTGCTCCGTTTCCATGATGAACACCCTCACTTTCTAATTGCTTTAAAATGTGTAACGCTGCACGTTTTCCGCTTGCTACTGCAGCATCAGCTAATAATTCATCCTGCCCAGTCCAATCACCTGCAACGTAAACACCTGGCATTTCAGGGATATTAGGACCTGGAGTTTCAACTCGTTCAATATGAGGAAAATCATATGCTACTGTTATTTTCGGTAAATATTGCTGCGCAACAACTTCTCTTTTCCAATTTGGATGTAACAACTCCATCGCACTTTCTAACTGTTCTTTATCTTCATGAATATGATTCATCTCTAGCGCAGGATTATGGTACTTAATTAGACTCACTGCAATGGATCCATCTTCACTTAATCTAGCTGCTCTTGATTGATTTGTGAAAAATATAGGTTGATCTAACCCTAATGCAAATTGATGTGTAGGATTGGGTAATCGTCTCAAACCAATATCTAATGCAGCAACGGTAACCGGTACCGATTGTTCACTCCATCTATGCAAACTTGTTCCTTCTGTCCCTTTTATTATTTTACAAGCCTCTTTCGGTGGACTCGTCACGATGACTGTACCTACTTCAAATACATCATCGTCAAAACAATGTATTCTTTGTTTATCTTCATCATGCTCTATTTCCAAAACATGCTTTTTAGCCAAAAATTGCACCCCGACATTATTGGCTATATCTCTTAATTTTGTTATAATCGTCTCCCAACCACCATCTACATAAAGCACTCCTTCTTTTATAGAAAGCTGTATTTGCTTTAGTACAGATGATGCTAATTGTATTGTAGGAGCAAACGTATATGTTGTTGTCCGGCATAGCGCATAAAATATATTGCGAACCATTGGATCTTTTATTTCATTTTCTGCCCATGTAGTTAGACTCATTTCCGGAACTTCTCCTACATCTAAATTTCCTAAACGAATCATAAGACGTGAGAATTGTACTTTTGCAGACCACGAAAGTAGTGGTGTTGATAAAATTGAGCGAAAATCTGTTGGGATAGTGAATATATCCCCTTTCCATATTCCATGTGCTTTTGTAGATGGTATTCCACCTGGAAGATTCATACCGAGCTCATTAAAAGTTATAAACGCTGCCCCGCCTCTATATAAAGCATGTGCACCAAGATTCATGCAGATTCCATTTTTATTTATAGTCATCCCTCGGCCACCGAAGTGACTGGACTTTTCTAATACAATCACTTTCCTTCCTGCTTTCGCTAAATATATAGATGCTGTTAATCCAGCAAGCCCACCACCAACAATTGCTACATCAAATTTCTTCATAATAAAATCCCTCCTTATCGTTCTACATACAAGACGAACGATTAAGGAGGGATGTGACATAAAAATAAATTTTTATTACCCTACTTTATTTCATTACTTTTTAATTCGGTCATATTGCATACGAAATAACTCAATTGCAAATGGAATATCCTCTTCACTCTTTATATAATAACTGATCCATCCTGATTCAGGTAATACGTGATGTGGTTTTACCAATCCTTGCTTCACTAATTCATCTCGCTTTAACTTCGGAAATGGTAAATCAGCTAATTTATCACCATGAAGATGGCCAAGTTCTTTCTTACCATAATTTATTTCAATACCACCAAATCGGTGCGGTTTTTCAGAAACACCCGCCCAGCTGAGTACTTCATTTCTAATCATTTCACTAAATGACATGAACATTCACTCCTTATAAATGATTGATGTACTTTTAAATTAACATTTTCATTACTTTTTTCCATCAATCCAAAGTATGAATGGGAATACGAATATAGTTTAATCTCAACACCTTTATTTTTTACATATTTAAAACAATTTTAAAGGAGGTTTATTCTATTGAAATACGTTATGAACTCAGCCCCATTTACTCTGCCTACTCACAACTACAAGAATCTCAAAACGTATCAAGTGTTTCACGAATATGTATCACCACTACAAGTGTGTTAGATTGCTATAAAATCCTTGGAATGATTCATCAATTTTACAAACCAACTATAAACGATTTCGAAGACAATATAGCACTTGAAAATAGCCATTTTAATAACAATTTATTAACTACAGATCCAATCGCTTTCCACAATCTAGTATCGTATGAACTATTTGAAAATATCATTACGGCTTATACTTCAGATTTATAACCCATTTATTTACCAGATGGTGCTACAATTATTGATTTTACTTTCTCTGCATTTCCAAGAATTGCATATAACATGAAACAAGTAAAAGTAATTGGCATACCTGTTACACTTAAAACAACGGTATCCCATTTTGACGTCATAGAAATCCATTTTAGTTTAAAATAAAACTTGGCATTATTGTGGCTAAATTACGCCTATACCGCTAAAGCACAATTAATTATTCAGCAATAACCTATCTTAAATACAAGACCAATTCCTTTCTAAAAGGCATTGGTCTTTTCATATAACGTAACCATTAAAATATACTTTAATATTTTTACTCCTTACCTAACATCACGAATTCCGTCTTTCATTCGTTCACTCTAATTTTTATCCGTATTAACATTATGAGAAATAAGAAGTACAGGCCATATTGTTTATAAAATAAGTGAATGTATTACGATATAAACAAATGCACATAACTAACACTAGGCACATATCCTAAATTTGTACCCATACTTTCCAATAGAAAGGCAGGTAATACAATTGACTTCCAATATCGACTACACCTCTCCTTCAACCAATTTCACTCATGATGTAAGTAAAAGTAATTTTTTTAAGAAAGATGCCCAAAACTATATAAACGTACTTGGCATAAAACAATTAAATACTTTAGAAAATACTTCTTTACTAGATATTTATTTAAGTACAGGCAATGTTGTAGAACCACATATTCATCAAAATGCAGCTGAACTTGTTTACTGCATTTCAGGATCTGCTGTTGTTTCTTTACTTAATCCATTTACAAATCAAATATTAAACTTACCGATAAAACCAGGGCAAGTTGCCAACATTCCACAAGCATGGTGGCATTACGAAATCGCTTCAGCGGATAATACTCATTTATTAGCTATTTTCGATGCCCCAACCCCAGAAGTTATTTTTGGTTCTGATATTTTAAGATTAACTCCAGCCAATATGATGGCTCATACTTATTGCCTCAATGAACAACAATGGAAACAAGCGCTATCCCCCATTCAATCTACTACAGTAATTGGTCCCCCAGCAAACTGTAATCAAAACCGAGGAATGATAAATCCACCGACTCCACACCCTAATCAAAAACAAAATTTATATTACCAAGATTCATATTATTTCCCTCTTTACTGGGGATATTAATTTATACCATAAAGAAACAATCATTTATCTCCTTGGAAAATACCTAGGAGATTTTTTATCGTAACAATTAATAGAGTACATACATATAATAGTTATATATTTAATTGGAGGTGATAGTACTATGAGTAATTATAATTATCGAAAAAACTACTCTAATAATAAAAATAGTAGTTCATCAGCATCCTCTCAATCTTCCAATTCTCAGTCTTCCAATTCCCAATCACAAAGAGATTTAGCCGAGCAAGGCTATGTAAAGAAAAAAGGATGTAACTGCAATAAAAATAAATAAGATCTTTTTTAGCTATACAAAAAGGAATACTCTTAAAAAGAGTATTCCTTTTTTCAATGGTCACCATTTAAGACGCGATGCTTAGACGAATGTTATCCCTGCACTTGCGAATCCTGTAATAGCAGTAGCTATATCAAAACCTGGTGTAGTTGATGAAACAACAAGTAATATCTTATCTTGTGGAGCGACCGCAATTGCTTGTGCGCTAATACCACTCGCGGTATTACCGATAGCAATAAGACCACTAAATGCTGGTGTTAATAGTAACGGTGTACCTACTGGAGTGAAAGTATTACTTGCTGCTGGTGCGCTGTACAACTGCATTTGAATTTGTATGCTTCCTAACGCTAAAGAAACCGCTACAGTTACACTAAAGAATCCTGCTAACGAAGTAATTGTACCTGCGCGAGGAGCTACAAATGCGAAATCAAATACTGGAGGTACAGGGCCTATAGTAATCGGGCCACCAGGTGGGACAATTACAGGGAAGAATGAACTTCCAAATCCAAGAAGTGCTCCTGTGTTTGCTAATCCACCTAAAACAGTTGCTAATGCTACTGGCCCACCTGATGCATACGGAATAACTGCTCCAGCTCCCGTTGCCCCTGTTAGGCCTGTTGCTCCTGTTAGGCCTGTTAGACCTGTTAGACCTGTTGGACCTGTTGGACCTGTTGGACCTGTTGGACCTGTTACTCCTGTTAGGCCTGTTGCTCCTGTTGGACCTGTTGCTCCTGTTGGACCTGCTCCGGTTCCTGCTGGGCCTGTTGGACCTGTTGGGCCTGTTGGACCTGCTCCAGTTCCTGCTGGGCCTGTTGGACCTGTTGGACCTGTTGGACCTGTCGCCCCTGGAGTAGCATTTATTAATTGAATTAATAAATTAAAAAGAAGTTGTAAAGTTGCAGAATCAACATTTGAGTTGCAGGATATAGGGATAAGATCTAAAGCGAAGAAGAATTGTGCAAGGGCGCTATAAAATTGTTGCAATAATGTTGACAATTGTCCTAAATTAGGTGCTGGAGATTGTAATAAAACTATAATACTTTGAGTTAATTGTTTCAAAAAATTAACTTCTGGGGAAGGTAATAAGGAATTTAAGAAAATTAAAAATTGATTAAATAAATCGAGTAATACTAATCTGTTTGCATTACTTGGATTTGCAAAAAATGCTGAAATAGCTGATACTAATGAGTTTAGTAAAGTAATTAATTGACTTAATTGTACCCTAGTAATAGGGACTGACTGTGGATTTTTACAACAATCTGCTGAAAAAACAATCGGATTGCAGTTATTATGATCAAAACAATCATTATGTTTCATTTATTTCCTCCTTACTTTTCTTTTAGTTGAGTGTTTTCCTATTCTAAGTACTATAAAAGATGCGATTGAAAAAAGTAGTTAAGTTATATGTTTCTCTTAAAATAGGAAACATGAATGATAATCAAACTTGAAAACGTCATTTAATTATGTTCATGACTCACATATTAATTATATGTTTTTAATAATTGAGTGCTTAGATTAAACACCTAAACTTAAGAGTTTATTTTATTTTTCCACGTTTATCTCTTAAACCAAAGAATACATATTAATTTGAATACAAAAATTCAAATTAACCCTTAGCATATATTCCACAAATATCAACATCGCTTTTTAATTGTAGTAAAAATTATACCTTTAATAAAATTATGCCACTCTTCTAATCCTAAAGCCGTTTCTATTATAGAAAACTCTCATACAATATAGTGGACAAGTTATTCAATACTTCGTTCCAATAAAATATGAATAGGAGTGAGACTTAATTGCCTATCATTCAACCATTTATGGCATCTAGAAGATTCACATCTACACTAGGAGCCGGGACTGGCACAGGCGCAGCCTTTGCGGTTGCTGCCACAGCTTGCTTAAACGATGCGGGTACTACTGCAACTGCATTTCCGACTTTCACGTATTACAACCTATATGTAAACGGTATCCTTCAGCCAAGCGTGAACTCCAGTGTTACTACTGGCCCTACTGGCGCTATTACAATTCCTGGTGGAGATGCATTAGACGGCGGAATTCCAATCACAATCGAATTTATCGTCACTTAATTTTAACTACTTTAATGTAGAACAAAAAAGACAGATTCCTTTTCATTTAAGGATCTGTCTTTTTTAATTAATAATGATAAATTGTAAAATAATTGACGAACCTTGCGATGGTGGTTGATTATCCAATAAAGTTAGTTTACCAGTACTAACTTCATAAAATGGTTGTGGTTGCAGAATTCCATTAATAAACAAATTAATATATGAAACCTCACTAGGTGATAATATATTCGTTGTACCATATTGAGCTATGCCATCTGCATTTGTATATATAATTTTCTCTCCATCTGAAAAAGTGTAATATAACAAATTGGTTGTTGTTATGGGGCCAATCCCCCCAGTAGGACCTGTTGCTCCTGTTACTCCCGTTGACCCCGTTACTCCTGTTGACCCTGTTACTCCCGTTGGACCTGTTACTCCCGTTGGACCTGTTACTCCCGTTACTCCTGTTGACCCCGTTACTCCCGTTGACCCTGTTACTCCCGTTGGACCTGTTACTCCTGTTACTCCCGTTGGCCCCGTTACTCCCGTTAACCCTGTTACTCCGGTTGATCCCGTTGGCCCTGTTACTCCCGTTGATCCCGTTACTCCCGTTGGCCCTGTTACTCCCGTTGATCCCGTTACTCCTGTTACTCCTGTTGCTCCTGTTACTCCCGTTGGACCTGTTACTCCTGTTGATCCGGTTGCTCCTGTTACTCCTGTTACTCCTGTTGCTCCGGTTGCTCCTGTTACTCCCGTTGGACCTGTTACTCCTGTTGATCCGGTTGCTCCTGTTACTCCTGTTACTCCTGTTGCTCCGGTTGCTCCTGTTACTCCCGTTGGCCCTGTTACTCCTGTTGATCCGGTTGCTCCTGTTACTCCTGTTGCTCCGGTTGCTCCTGTTGCTCCGGTTGCTCCTGTTGGCCCTGTACTTCCAGTCGGAACATAAATTGGTGGAAGAGCTGGAAATGTAGGGCCAATATTCTCAGGTCCTATCCTACCTTTATTCATTGATAATTTATCATTCCGCTTCAATTCAAAACCTCATTCCACATATTTTTAACTAACATACATTATTATGGCTCTATTATTAAGGAATAACTACTCTTTTTCTTTCCAAATGATTCATATATTTATTAAACATTTTACCGTTACTATAAACTACTTCTATTAATAGAATAAAATGATAGTTCCATTCTAAAAATACTACACTTATTCGGTTCTAATTTAAAAATGAGGTGATTTATATGCAAGATAAAAATGAAAAAATAAAAGAAGAACTACTATCAATGGCTCTTGAAATAATTCTTCCATACAGACTTACAGGACCTACTGGGAATACTGGGCCTACCGGCAGTTCTGGGTCAATAGTTACAACAAACTCTATGTTCGCTAATAATACATTAGGTGGTCCCATCTCAGTTATATTAGGTGGAACTAATATTCCACTTTCTAATAACCAAAGCCTCAGTAATTTTACAGTTAACGCTTCAAACGATGTATTTACAATTCCTGTAACCGGAAGATATCATTTAACCTATCAAGTTAATACGACAACTTCTCTTCTTGCTGGAACAAGGTTACTATTAAACACTTCTACTCCACTTTCTGGCTCTGTTTTTTCTCCTGCTATATCAACTTCAAATTATAATAATAATTTAATTACTAATTTAATTGCTGGTAATACAATTTCACTTCAATTATTCGGTATATTATCCATTGTTAATTTAGTTGGAGGTGGTTCAACAGGTGCCTCTCTAACAATTATACGAATCGATTAAAAAATGATTCATTCTTTTTTTAATACACATTATTAAATACCAAGTCTGTCATAATAATAAGAACCACCCAATTATTTCATGGTGTTGATTACGTAACACAGAACAAATTGCACTATATTTATAATAGAAACTATCTATACTAAATTTTCCGTATATACATTATCAATTTACACTCACCCTTACCGATGTTACATTAAATAAGAAGACAGTTTCTCCTTTACGAACCATCTCTCAATACGTATTTGAGAAACATACTCCAATCCTATACGCGAGAGCAATACTATGTTGACACTCAAACGAGTGTCTTTTTTTGTAATTTAACACAAAATAAAAACCACCTTGCATAGATGGTTTTATCTTTTCTATATATAAATGCACACTTATGTAGCTGGATAATAAATTGTCATGCTTAATCGAGTCAAAGATTTTCCTAAATTATGATAAGAGTGTGATCTATCGGCCTTAAAACGAATGGAATCTCCACTATTTAATGTATACTGACAATTATTCACTTTTATTGTCAATTCTCCTTCAAATACCGTTATAAATTCTTCTGCTCCTTCTTTATGCCCTTCTGAACTTAGTTTCCCTTCCGTTTCTATTTCAACTGTATAGATTTCAAAATGTCTATCATCTTGAAAAGGAAAAGAAGGATACACTTTATATTTCCCATTATCTTCAGACAATACTTGAACATCATCCCGTAAAACCACTTTTGTATCGGGTTGTGGATTATTGATTAAAGAAGTAAAAGACACTTTCAATCCATTAGCAATTTTCCATATTGTTGTTAGTGTCGGACTTGATTCTCCTCTTTCAATTTGTCCAATCATCGTTTTACTCACTCCTGTTAATTGAGAAACCTTTTCTAAACTTAATTTTTCTTTTTCTCGTATTGTTTTTAAATTTTTCGCTAGAATAAGTTGAATTTCTTCCATAAAAAAACACCCCTACACTATATACAATATAACGACCGTTATGTATAATAAAAAGCACACGTTATATTGTTCTTTTCGGTCATTATAACATACAAAAAGTAATAAGGGGGTTTTGAAATGCCTATATTTTCTTTTTTATTATTTGTTTTTATAAGTAGTTTCACACCCGGCCCTAACAATTTTTTAGCTATGACATACGCCAATCAATACGGGTTAAAGAGGAGCATGCAATTTTGCTTTGGAGTAGCTTTCGGCTTTTTCATCCTCACTTCTTTATGTAGTTTCTTTAATGTAGTACTACTTAATATCTTACCCATAATCGAATTCCCTTTAAAAGTTTTAGGTGTAACATACATGTTATATTTAGCTTTTAAAATACTCACTAGTAAAGGCAGTACGAATCCCAGTGAAAAAGATAATAAAAACTTATTTACAGTGGGGATTTCTCTTCAATTCGTTAACCCTAAAGGGATATTATTCGGACTGACTGTAGTATCGACTTTCATACTCCCTTACTACAATTCATATTCAAGTTTTCTACTTTTTTCATTATTTCTAGGTGTAGTCGGTTTAATGAGTACATGTAGTTGGAGTTTATTTGGTTCAATATTCCAAAAATTATTAATAAAACATAACCAATTATTTAACATCATTATGGCCGTTTTATTAGTCTTCAGTGCCGTTTCAATCGTTATACACTAGTTCAATGCTCATTCTAATTTTAGATTTTTGTACTTTTTCATACCAATCTATATTTCCTAATCTTTGTCCTTAATGTCATAAATATTTAGTTTCCACACCCATCTGTTTTTTATTCACATACTGCCCTTAACTAACTACTTTTCTCTAGTAGAACTTTGATATGGGAATATTGTTGTACACAGATCCGCCCTTATTTATTCTCGTATTACCAGCCTATAACCTTTCATACCGTTTCATTGAGCACCTGATGCTGGATCGGAAATAAAGTATGGTAATCCCTTTAAAGTTTTTTCAATTCTAGATTATCTATCTTCTAAAACAAAGTACTCAAAAAAGAAAACCACAACTTAAAACATTAGTTGTGGTTTTCTTTTTTCGTAATATTCACTTTAAAATCTATTTATAATAATATTGAAAAATACGGTATAATATAAGTTACTGTTCTTTGGGAGGGTTATAATGTCTGATAAGTATAAAATTTTCATTCATATTGTTACCGCATTTTTTTCTTTCTTTTCCTTAATAAAAGATTTCCGCAACACTTCAAAAAGTTTCTTTTGGGGTAGTTTTGTAATTCTTACAAGCTTCATAATACTTTTAACACTCGCTTTAGATTTAACTCAAATACTCCTATATTCAACGCAGATAGCGCTTGAGATTATTACAATACCACGTAAACTATTTCTACCATCTGTCACTGAGGCCGCTAGTTTTTACTAACAACTCGTAATTCTACAAAAACACATAAATTACATACCTGAACAACTGTATATTCCACCCTTTTTGTAACTTAACTACGTTTAATCTGCATTTTTGCAATCTAAAACGCTATTCATATGTTTTACCAGAGATTCAAGGTGATACTGTCAAAGCATTTAATGAAAGACTATTGGGTTTAGCGATGTTTACAATCATGAAAAATGCGGTTTCTCTTTTCTAAAGAAACCACACCACATGAATATTATTATTAAATTTTAAACTGACTCGTATACAATTCAAAGTAAAACCCTCGATCCTCCATGAGAGATTCATGATTCCCTCTTTCTAAAATACTCCCATCCTTTATAACGAGGATTTGATCTGCCTTTTCAATCGTTTTGAGTCGATGAGCGATTACGAAACTCGTTCTACCTCTCATTAAATTGTTTAATCCTGCTTGAATTTGCAATTCTGTTCTCGTATCAATATTAGATGTCGCTTCATCAAGAATTAATATGTCTGCATCTGCTAAAATTGCCCTTGCAATCGCAAGAAGTTGTTTTTGTCCTTGACTTAAATTCGATCCTTCTGAAGCAATCTCTGTTTCATATTGTTTCGGTAAATGTTTAATAAAAGAATGTGCCGATGCAGCCTTTGCTGCATTGATTACTTCTTCATCACTTGCATGTAATCGTCCATAACGGATATTATCCATGATTGTCCCAGCAAATAAATACGTATCTTGTAAAACTACTCCTATTTTACTTCGTAAAGAATTGATATCATAATCTTTTATATCTTTTCCATCAATATGAATTTGCCCTTGCTGTATATCATAAAATCGAGTTAATAAGTTTATAATTGTTGTTTTTCCCGATCCCGTTGGACCAACTAAAGCAATTGTCTCTCCAGGCTGTGCCTTAAGACTTACTTCTTTTAAAATTGTTTTATTTTCCACATAACCAAACGAAACATTCTCAAGTTCAACATGCCCTTGTATATTTTGTACAATGAATGCGTCTTTTTTATTTTGAATTTCTGGTACCTCATCCATAATTTCAAAAACTCGTTCTCCCCCCGCAACTGCCGCTTGAATCGTATTCATTAACGTTGCAAATTGACTTAGTGGTCTTGAGAATTGACGAGAATAATTAATAAACGCCGCAATGACACCTACTGTTGTCATACCGTTTAATACCATAACGGATCCAGTCCCAATTACAAGCCCCATTCCTAAGTTATTAATAAAGTTCATACTCGGAAAAATAAAAGCTGAAAATGTATCAGCCTTCGTTGCTGAAATTCTTAGTTGTTCATTAATTTTATTGAAATTTTGTACGGTTTCTTTTTCTTTCCCGTATAACGTTGTAACATCCGCGCCTGTTATAGCTTCTTCAATAAAACCATTTAATTCTCCTAAATCTTTTTGACGCTTTGCAAAGTTTTTACCACTATATGCAACAAGTTTTTTTGTAACGAAAAACATAATAGGTACTGTAATTAAAGTTACAAGTGCCAAAATCCAATTTAATGAGAACATCGCAATCGTCACACCTATAAAGGTTAAAGCTGATGAAATAATCTGTACGACACTTTGCGTCAACGCTTGATTTAAATTGTCAATATCATTTGTCACACGGCTCATTAAATCACCTTGAGAACGTACATCAAAGAACCGTAAAGAAAGCGTTTGGATTTTCCCAAATATATCTTGTCGTATTTTTTGAATTGTCTTTAATGCAACATTAATCATGACATACGTTTGTAACCATGTTAAAAGCACCGTTACACCGTAAATTGCAATAAGTAACATACACATTCTTGCCGTACCGTTTAAATCTTTCGGTACAATATATTGATCTATAATTACTCCCATAAAATATGGACCTAATAACCCAAGTAATGTCGTAACAAATACTAGAAATATAACGAACATTAGAGCAGCCTTTTCATACCCCATATAGTTCCAAATCCGTTTTACAGTTCCTTTAGTATTTTTAACTTTTCCACTCTTAGGTGCGTTACGTCCACCTTTATTAGCAAATTGTCCTTGAAAATTACGCATGTTCTTTCCCACCTTCTTTATGCAAATTACCACCTTGGGAAAGATAAATTTCCTGATATACCTCACATTGTTCTAGCAGTTGTTCATGTGTACCATCACCAACTAATTCACCATTATCTAATACGAGAATTTTATCAGCATCTATTATAGATGCGATTTTAGAAGCAATTAATAATGTCGTTGTTCCTTTATATTCTGTTCTTAATGCCGATTGAATGTTCGCTTCTGATTTCGCATCAACTGCTGATGTAGAATCATCTAATATAAGAATAGATGGTTTTCTCACAAGCGCTCTTGCAATGGATACACGTTGTTTTTGTCCACCTGATAAATTCGTCGCACCTTGTGTTAAATTATAATGATACGATTCTTCCAACTTGTTAATAAACTCAGTCGCACACGCAGATGAAGCTGCTGTTTCCAATTCATCGTGTATTGCATCTTCTTTACCGTAACGTAAATTCTCTTCTATACTTCCTGAGAACAACAATGCCTTTTGAGGTACAAAACCTATCGAAGCACGTAATTTTTGTAAATCGTACCTCTTAACATTTATTCCGTCAATACAAATTTCACCTTGCTCAATATCATATAAGCGTGGTAGCAGTTTAGCTAAAGTAGACTTACCACTCCCTGTAGAACCGATAATCCCTACTTTTTCACCTTTACGTATGCTGAATGAAATATCTTTTAAAACGTATTCATTATTTTTCGTATAACTATAACTAACATCTCTAAAATCAATATTCCCTTCGATTTTCTCAGGTTCAATTGCGTTAGCTTCGTTCATAATATCAACTTCAGTATTTAAGACTTGTTGTACACGATCCGCAGATGGAAAAGCTCGAGCAATTTGAATAAATACCATACTAATAGACATAAGTGCCATTAAAATGATATTCAAATAGTTAATAAATGCTAAAATCGCACCTACTTGAAGAGTTCCATTAAATACTTTTTCTCCACCAATCCATAGTGTTGCGACAATTCCACCACTGACAACTAGCATAATAATTGGCATCATTAAGGAAATAAGCTGCACAGCTCGAATATTTATCTTCGTTAAATTTGTATTCACATTTCCAAACTGAGAAATTTCATATTTTTGTCTTACATACGCTTTTATAACACGTACACCAGATAAATTTTCTTGTAACTTTGTATTCACTTTATCTAATGCTTCTTGCACCTTTTTAAACGTTCCACTCGCTTTACTTGCAATTAAAATAATCGCCAGTAATAAAATTGGTACAACTACAAGTAATATTGGAAATAACTCTCGCGCTGTTACAAAAACAATAATTATACTTCCGATAAATAACAAAGGGCCACGAACGAGAACACGTAATGTCATCGTCATCGCCGATTGAATTGATGTAATATCATTTGTCACAATCGTTAATAATTTTCCGGTTCCAAATGCATCCCGATTTTTACTAGAAAATGTTTCTATTTTTGTAAACACATCTTTTCGTATGTCTGTAGCGAAATTTACAGCTGCTTTTGTAGAATACATCATACACCCAAGTCCTCCAACTAACCCAAGTGCCGCTGCTCCTAACATAAGAAGCCCCATTTTTATTACATAATTCAAATCCCTATTTGCAATCCCAACATCAATAATATGTTGCATAATAGTCGGTTGAATTAAGTCCATCGCAACCTCAAGTACCATAAATAGCGGTCCAATAATAGCGAAGAACATGTATGGTTTTAAATACTGTAATAGCTTGCGAAATGATTTCATACATAATCTCCTTTTTCCATGAAATTACCACTGAGTAATTCATATCCCTCCTTATTTAAACCCTATAGTTTGTAATTTCTTCTTTACTTTTATTATATTATGCAAATTAATATTTAACATTATTAAATGATAAGCATTAATGACTTTTCGGTCAATAAATGTGCTTTATAAATATACAAATACAAAAACCGCATTCTTAATGAAAAGAATGCGGTTTTTTATCTATATTTCTTCAATTGTAAAATCGAAAAACTCAGTCTCAAATCCTTTGTTTTTAGAAGGACTACACGTGTAAAAGCCTATTTTAACAGGCTCATTCCCTATATCCTCCATTAAATGAGCGATTCTTATTTGTTCCCATCGCTGACTTATTTTCACATATATTGAATAATCACCGCGTTTTCGAATAATTCGAAAACGAAGTTGTTGCTTAGCTGCTTCAGTTGGATAATCTTGCGTTGACCAGTCAGAATATCCATTATTCGTTACGACAGCACCTAAATGAGATGGCCCCTCAGGGATATATTCTAAAGAAGTTTTTAACCAACAGTTCTCCGAAATCATAACAAAAAGACCTGCTTGATCGTATGTCGCATTTGGATTCATACGTAACTGAACTTCAGCCTGAAAATCTGTCATAATCTCATTATAAAATACATGACCATTCATTATTTCAAAGCCATAATGTGTTTTCAGCCAAAAATCTGTTTCTGCCTTCGAATGGACAATGAATGTATGATTTTCTTCCAGTTTGTAATATTCAGGTACATTCATTACGGTAAGTTGCTCAATATGATTTGGTATATATGATGTTTTCATAATTCCTCCATAAAAAAGCAATTAAATTAATATTTAAAACTCGGTTAACACCGGGAATTTATAACCTTTAAAATCTAATTCCTTATTACTTCGAACCATTAAATACTTACTAGTCTGTAATTCTGTATATTGTACATCATCAATTCCTAATTGATCTGGGCAAAAATAAAATTCAATCTCCTTAAATTCCCCAGAGATTTCCTCACATAATTCATCTAAAATCGGAAGTACCGGAGCAAACACTCCATATAATTTTAGTTTTTGATTTTCTATTGTAAAAACAATCAACGTATCTAATTTCTCTGAATAATATAGGTTTTCATTCCATGTTGAATCATACATATTTAAATAAAACGACGAGCGGTAATTTAACGTTGAAAATGTATTAGAAAGCCTTTGGCCATTTTCAATCATCTCATGTATTAATTGTCTATCCTCTTCATTATAAAAATCTAACTTTTTAAGTTGAGAATCTTTATCACTCTTGTTTTCGTATGATACTTTCATCAAATATTCTTGCACAATTTGAAAACCAAATGGTTTATATAGTTCTGGATTTTCAGTAAATAAAAGCGCACACTCACATTGCTCATCAATTTCTTCTATCATCTTACTAAACAATTGTTTCATTAACCCTTGTCGACGATGATTCGGATGTGTCATTACCGATTGAATACCCACTGCATTTATTTTTTCACCATTCATTAAAAGCGGAAGTGAAAATGCAGCAACATTCGCAATCACTTTGTTATCTTGTAAAAATGATAAAGCTTTATATGTATAATCCCAATATCCTTTCTCCGTAAAATCACGTAATGTTTGACTTTCAATACCAAACACTTCTTCAAATAAAGGAAATAACTGCTCTCTTTTCGGTTCTTCTATTAGAAGATTTGCAAATTTTTCAACATTCCCCATGTTGTCCCTCCATACTTCAATTCCATAAAATTATATATGGTTATATGACCTGCCCTTAAAATAATAGGTCTTACAAATCAATATACTATCATAAAATATAAAAAAATAATCCAATTAATTTTATGTTTTCACAATTAGAAAAAAAGTCGAATAAAACAATATTAAGATTTTTGTATATTAATAAGGTTATTATATAAAAACAGTGCTTTCTAGTTAGTTTTTACTAATAGAAATGCACTATTTATAAAAATATTTTTTTATTCTTTTATTCCTTCAAGCCTCTCCTTCGTATTTATTTCTTCTCCCCTCAGTCGCTTTTCAAATGTCTTTCTCCAACTAGTAGAAAGTGCATGTACTTCTAAAATTCTCTTTATCCCTTCTATATTTTGTTTTTCCTTATGCATAATACGATTAGCAAACGCTACTGTAATACTTATTGGATCAGATTTCAGCAACTTTAACGTATCAACTGGCGATACCCACCCTTCTTTTAATACACGAAAATAAAATCCTGTATATCCTGTTTCTTGAAAATACAGTGGTAACTTTGGAATATTGTATTTCTTAGCTAACTTAAAACAAGGTTGTCTTGGTTGCGTTACTTGTACTATCGCTTCTCCGAGCTCAAACGTATCACCGATACAAACATCCTCTTCACGCATACCACTTACTGTTATATTTTCTCCGAATGCTCCATATTCAAGGTCTTGATTCAATGTTTCTTCCCAATAACTATAATGTTCACCCGAATACACACAAACCGCTTTATCCACCCCTCCATGATGAACTAAATCCGCCTGACCATCACCTTTAAATTTTAAAAATGATAAATATATAGGTTCCTTTGTTTTCGTTTTATTTATACCCGTATGAATTAATTTTCCTCCATACATAACTTCTTTTGGAAATCCTATATTTAGTGATAGTACCTCATATAGTTTATTCATCATAATTGCCTCTCTCACTTTCCGCACAATTTTTTAAAAGATTGATTTATTATTTCAAAACCTTTATCAATTTCTTCATTTGAAATAACTAGAGGCGGTAAAAAACGTAGTACATTATCAAATATCCCTGCCCCAATACTTATAAGCCCATTCTTCCAGAATTCATCAATTAATTGTACTGTTAGTTCTTTTGCTGGTTCTTTTGTTATACGATCCGTTACAAGTTCCATTGCAACCATTGCACCAATGCCACGAACGTCACCTATGACTTCGTATTTTAATTGCATTGCATGTAAATGTGACATTATTCTATTTCCAATTTGTTGAGCTCTTTCAACTAGATTTTCTTCTTCCATAATTTCAAATACAGCAAGACCGGCTGCGCATGATAACGGACTTCCTGCAAAAGTCCCACCGATTTGACCCCTTCCAGGAACATCCATAAACTCAGCGCGCCCAACAATCGCACTTAATGGTAAGCCTCCAGCTATTGATTTTGATAATGCAATAATGTCAGGTTCTATATTAAAATGTTCCGTTGCAAACCATTTTCCAGTTCTGCCAAATCCAGTTTGCACTTCATCCATGATCATTAAAATTCCATATTGATCACAAATTTCCCGGATTCGTTTTACAAATAAAATGGAAGGAACAATAAATCCCCCTTCTCCTTGTACTGGTTCCATTACGATTGCCGCTACTTTTTCAGGTGATACTTCCTCTAAAAATTTTTCAAACTGATAGATGACTTGAGAATCCACTTCTTCAGAAGAAACTCCTTCTGCAGCTCTGTAATAGTACGGATACGACAATATATGCATGTCTGAAACGAACGGGCCAAATCCTGCTTTATATGGGTTTTCTTTCGTTGATAAAGACATCGTCATTAATGTTCTCCCATGAAATCCTCGTTCAAACGAAATTACTTTACTTCTCCCTGTTACTTTACGTGCGATTTTTACAGCATTTTCAATCGCTTCCGCACCACTATTTGCAAACATCGTTTTTTTCTTACTTGTTCCTGGTATTTTTTCATTCATTTTCTCTGCTAAAGCAATATAGTTTTCATATGGAGTTACATGAAAACAAGGATGAATAAATGACTTTGCTTGTTCTTGTACCGCTCTTACAACTTTCGGATGACAATGACCAACATTTTGCATTCCAATACCACCAGCAAAATCAATAAACTGATTCCCATCTACATCTGTAATGATCGCTCCGCTAGCTTTTTTTACATATAAAGGTGTTAAATGATATATTCCTGTCGGTACAGCCTCCTCATACCTTTTTTGAAGTACTTTTGAATAACTGCCTGGTAATACGCTCGATTTCAACAATTCCTCTTCACCTCATCTAATCTTTATCATCAATCTATTTCTAATAAAGTGATTATAAATCGCACAAAACCATTGTTCAATTCAATTATTTATATAATAATGATAGGTATATCCTATGATTAAATTTGAGGTGATTCCAATCGAATTACGACAATTAGAATACTTTTTAGCTGTTTCGAAAGAATTGCATTTCACAAAGGCAGCCGAAAAATTAAACATTTCCCAACCTTCACTAAGTCAACAAATACGTGCGTTAGAACATGAAGTAGGAATGCCACTTTTCGATCGAATTGGTAAAATGATATCTTTAACTGAAGCAGGAAAGATTTTATTATCACATAGTAAAACCATTTTTCATGAAGTCGAACAAGCCCGTTCTGCTATCCAGGACTTAAATGGATTACAGTACGGATCCTTAACAATCGGTTCATTGTTAACCGTTGTAAATTATTTACTACCGCCAACCCTTTTACACTTCAATAATCTTTATCCAAACATTGAGCTTTCTGTGTTAGGACTTCGCACAGGAGAAATTCGCGAAAAATTGTTACAAAACGAATTAGATATTGGTATTACATTTCTCCCGGTACAAGATAAAGAAATTGTTTCTATCCCGCTATATAAAAGTGAACTTACATTAGTTATTCCAATCGGTCATCCTTTAAGTGAGCTTGATCACGTGTCTATTAAAGAATTACAGAACTACCCTTTAATCCTTCTACCAAAAAACTTTTATTTAACAGAACTACTTACGACCTATTGTCAAAACTTTAGCTTCAAACCAAAACCAATTTTAGAAATTAGTACGATGGAATCTTTAATTCAAATGGTTTCAAAAGGTATGGGAATTACAGTGTTACCCAAACCGTATATAGACTTTTTGCAAAACGAAAACATTCAAGCTATTAAAATAGAAGATCCTACTCCAACTATAGATATAGGACTGATTTATAGAAAAGATAAATATATGTGCGCTGCAACTCGAGAATTTATTGAACAACTAAAAATAACAGTACATTCTTTACAAAACTAATGGATATTTATAAAAACACTATAAAAACTAATTTATTTTAAATTCTCACTAAAATAAGAACTAGGATACTTTTACAATTAATAGTTTCCTAGTTCTGTGCATCTCTATACTAAATGATTCCCTTTTGCACCAACATCTCTGCGATTTGAACTGAATTCCAAGCCGCACCTTTTAACAAATTATCGGAAACGATCCAAAGATGGAATCCTTTTGGCGTATCAGGGTCTTTCCTAATTCTTCCGACAAACGTATCTATTTTCCCTTCTGCATATAATGGCATTGGATACAGCTGTTCACTAGGGTTATCTTGTAAAATAACACCTGGTGCATCGAGCAGTACTTCTTTAATTTCTGTAACAGTTGTTTCTTTTTCAAGTTCTATATAAACTGATTCTGAATGACCTGATACAACTGGAACACGTACACAAGTAGCTGCCATTTTCAGGTTTGGGTCTTCTAAAATTTTCTTCGTCTCTTGAATCATCTTTACTTCTTCAAAAGTGAAATCATTATCAGTGAATATATCTACTTGAGGCAGTACATTAAACGCAATTGGATAATGCTTTTTATCTTTTTTCACTGGTAATATAGCACTCTTCACTTCTTCACCTGTAAGCATCGACTTAGCTTGTTCTTTTAATTCATGAATCGCATGAATTCCAGAACCTGATACAGCTTGATAAGTGGAAACGATAATTCGTTCTAAACCGAATGATTTTCGGATTGGCTGAAGAGCTGTTACCATCTGTAATGCTGAACAATTCGGAACTGCAATAATACCGTTATGCTCCTTTAAAGTGTGTGAATTAACCTCTGGAACAACGAGCGGTACATCGTGCACCATTCGGTACTCACTTGTGTTATCAATTACGATTGCGCCACTAGAAACTGCGTGATTTACAAATTGTCTAGACACTTCTTCTCCAGCACTGAAAAAGGCAATATCTACACTTTCAAAACTAGTTGTTTTTGCCTCTTGTATTGTAATCTCTCGCCCTTTAAATTGTACTTTCTTACCAGCAGATCGTTTTGACGAAAGGAATGTAACTTCAGCTATATTAAACTTTGTTTCTTGTTCTAACAGTTCAATAATTTTCTGACCTACTGCACCTGTAGCTCCAACAACAGCTACATGATAGCTCTTTTTACTCATTTTTTCTCCTCCAATACTGCTTACATGAATTTCCCCACAACATAATATTAAAAGAAATTTAATCATTTGAAAAATTGAAATACATGATATAATCATTCACAAATCATGATATTAAAAGAGGGGTCACTTATGGAAATGAGACATGTTAAAACATTTTGTGCCATTGTTAAGCATGGCGGTTTTTCTAAAGCTGCTCTTGCATTAGGTTATGCGCAATCTACTGTTACAGGGCATATAAAAGCATTAGAAAACGACTTACATATCCCTCTTTTCGATCGATTAGGGAAAAAAGTACTTCTTACAAAAGCAGGTCATCAATTTCATCCTTATGCATTAGAATTACTTGCTATTTATGAAAAAGCACAAGAAATCCCTCAAAATAATGATTATTTGGAAGGGACGTTAAGTATTACATCTAACGAATCGTTAGCAGTGTACCGTTTACCACAATTATTACGTACTTACAAACAGCAAAATCCGAAAGTAAATATCGTTCTTGAGACTACTACAAATGAACATGCACTGAAAAAGCTACATGAAGGAGAAACAGATGTTATCTTCTTAATTGGTGAAAGTATAGCACATAACGATTTTATTATACGTACTTTTTGTAATGAAACATTCGGATGGATTTTACCTATTCATTCCCCCGTACAGGAAAATCCATTTCGTTTATTACAGGATACTCAGTTTATTTTTACAGAACAAAGCTGCGGTTATCGACCAATGGTCGATCGTTTTTTGCGTCAAAGCGAAAATATTCTAGAAAAAACATTTGAAACTTCTAATGTTGAAGTCATTAAACAAGCTGTTATGTGTGAGTTAGGAATTTCAATTCTTCCTTACATCGTTGTACAAGAGAATTGTCAAAAGGAACAAATACGTTTTCAACCTATCGAAACTCCAGCCGTTATTCAAAGTCATGTAATCTATCATAAATCTAGATGGATTTCCCCGGTACTACAGTCGTTTCTTTCCTTACTAGAGCGAGGCTAAATTATTAAAAATGTGCACAAAAAAAGAGTAACTGTGAACTGCACCCCAATTGTTAGACACCGTCTAACAATTGGAGGTGCAGTTTTTCTATGGTTAAATTTACAGCTGATGAAAAAATACACATCGTTCAACGTTATTTGAACGGAAATGAAAGTTACCGAGAAATTAGTAAAGCGGTTGGTATAAGAGACACCGTAATTTTGAATTGGGTAAACCAATATAAACAAAATGGTGTGGAAGCTTTTCTAAAACGGTATACAAATTACACGCAACAATTTAAACTAGACGTACTAAATTTTATGATCGAAAACGGTACGTCCTTATTTGAAACGGCAGCTATTTTTAATATTCCTGCCCCTTCAACGATTATTGTTTGGAAAAAACAATTCGAAACACAAGGAATCGCTGCCCTTCAATCAAAGAAAAAGGGGCGTCCATCCATGGAAAAAGATTCAAATAAACAATCAAAACAAACACCAGTTGAAGGTTCAGTCGAAGCACTTGAAGCACGTATTCAACAGCTTGAAATGGAAAATGAGTACTTAAAAAAGTTGAATGCCTTAGTTCAAAACAAGGAAAAATCACGAAACAGGACAAAACACAAGTAGTCTATGAATTAAGGCATAAATATTCGGTGAAAGCACTTGTAGAGCTAGCTAACATTCCACGAAGCACGTATTATGATTTAGTAAAGAAAATGAATCGTCCGGATTTAGATGCCGATTTGAAAGCTGAAATTAAAGCGATTTATGAGGAAAATGAAGGCCGTTATGGCTACCGTCGCATTCGTGATGAGTTAACGAATCGTGGTCAAAAAGTGAATCACAAGAAGGTTCAACGCATTATGAAAGAGCTTGGATTAAAGTGTGTTGTGCGTATGAAAAAATATAAGTCTTATAAGGGGAAAGTTGGTAAAACTGCACCCAATATTTTAGCGCGCAATTTTCATGCAGATGCACCGAATCAAAAATGGGTAACAGACATCACAGAGTTTAAATTGTTTGGAGAGAAACTGTATATATCACCTGTATTAGACTTGTATAATGGTGAGATTATTACCTATACAATTGGCTCTAGACCGACGTATTCACTTGTTTCAGAAATGTTAGAGACAGCATTAGAACGTTTACCGGAAAATCACCAACTATTGATGCATTCAGATCAAGGGTGGCATTATCAAATGAAACAATATGCCCGGACACTTGAATCAAGAGGTATTGTGCAGAGTATGTCTCGAAAAGGAAACTGTTATGACAACGCAGTAATGGAGAATTTCTTCGGGATCATGAAGTCGGAATTCCTCTACATAAAAGAGTTTGAAAGTGTAGATCATTTTAAAATAGAATTAGAAAAATATGTAGATTATTATAATACGAAACGGATAAAGGCAAAATTAAAAATGAGCCCGGTGCAATACCGGACTCATTTGGATCAAGCTGCCTAATGAAATAACCGTGTCTAACTTTTAGGGGTCACTTCACTGCCTAAAAAGCACTTACTCTTTTTCATTGATAAGTATATTATTTATTAGCCTGTCCCCCACCTGCAATTAATTTACTACCTGAATATGTACCTTTTTGCATAAACACTTGATTAATTAATTCTTTTTGTTCAGCTTGCGACATTATTCCTTTTCCTTCTCCTAAATTCCCACTTTGCAATTTCCAAATTTTATTATGATCCACATCAACCTTTTCATATTTCCCTTGTTTCCATCGTTCTAAAATATCCACATATGTATTTTTTTGTGCAACATCATTACTATTTATAATTTCAAGTAAACTTTCAATACGTTCTTGTGTGATAAAAATATAGCCCCATTTTTGTTCAGCTTTCGTTTTTTGGTGTGCCATTTCATGTAACGCTGTCTGTATGTTCTCATCTGTCCATTTAAAATTTTTATTAAAACCACTATTAGGTAATGAATGATTGCCATTTTCTAAAAGCTTCGCATCTTCGGCTTTTACATTACTATCAGCTAGCACTTCTACTGCCGGAGCTGCTGGCGTTGACTTTTTCGCAACTGGTTTACTATTATTCAAATAATAAAGCATACCATATGTTAAACCTACTCCGATTACTGCCATACCAGCTATAATACCGATTATTTTAAATAGTGTTTTCATCTCGCTTATTTCCTCCCAAATATCTCTGTTCTTACTACCTCATTATTTCTTATATAAAACAGTTCCTTCATTCAAAATAGTTCATCCCATCCCCTACCATATTATTTATATATATTTCCTTATATTGTATTTCTTTTTTTGTAAAATTGAAAGATTATTCCGTCAAAACCCAAAAATATTCTACAAAATTTCCCTTTATATTTATATGGAAACAAAAAACAACGAGCGCCTTCTACAACACTCGTTGTTTTTACTTTATGCACGATTTTCTTTTAACCACTCCGTAATAGCATCTAACCTCGAAACATCAAAACGTCTATCTTCACATACGTTTAAGCTGTTTAAACTTTTCACAATTTCTAATTCATTCGACTTTATACTTTTTGCTTCAATCAATTTACAGTACCCGTCTGTGACGGTATTTAAATTTTCATAATAACACTGCAACGATTTTGATATATGTAAATGTTTTTCAAAGTTTCTTCTGCTTCTCGTCTCATCAAATTCTTTTCGTTTTCTAAGTTCTTCATCATTCGTGTACAAATAAAAATATTGATCTGGAAAACCAATTTCCCTATTTATCATCTTTTCTTTATAAAAGTTTTCTATTAAAGATAAAGGCTGATTAAATATATCAAAATGAAAACACCAATTATAACTAAGTGGCTGATATATATCCCCATCAAGTATTACTAATTCATATTGCTGCGATTTTTGCACTGCCATATTCCAGCGCTCTACTTGTTTTTCAAACTACCATGTTCTATGTTCATTTTTTGGTCTTTCAAATAAAAAATTCACTTCAGGTATAATGAAGACTCCATAATTGTTTTCTAGTTCACGGCATGTTGTACTTTTCCCAACAGCACTCGCTCCCTCAAACGCTATAATCCCCATAGTTTCTCCCACTTTCATTAACTAAAATCTCGTTGTTTCGCTCTTCTCCCCCATAACTGTCTCCATAAAACAATTGAAGCGATAGAAAGCATTATTGTTGTAATAATACTACCTTCAATCCCAAATGAGCCTCCATGAAGGACTTCATTGCCATTTTTTACAGGTTTAAATAGTGGTGTTGAATATATCGTCATTCCACTAACGGCAAAGCCATAAACGTTATATTGTGCCCAATTCCAAATGGAATGCCATGCACAAATCCCCCAAAGACTACTGTCCTTTAAAACGTAAAAAGCTGCAAATACGCCAACTAATATTATATTCGATATTGAAAGAATTGTAATTCCTGGATTAAGCAAATGAAGAAAACCAAATAAAAAGGACGTCACAACAATTCCAATCCATATACGGCTTCTAACAGAAAGAACTGGGAATAACCAACCTCTTACAACAATTTCTTCAGTGGCCCCTTGTATTAAAAATGCGACTAAAGATCCTACAATACCAAATATAACTGTCATCGTAATTTCTTGCATTTGTAGTTTTACATTTCCTGTTAATATGAGTAAAATTACTGGTATCGAAATGAAAATACACCCTATTAGTGCCCCTCTCAAATACTTTCTCATCCATTGCTCATTCCAAAAACCAATAGATGAAAACGACCTTTTCTCTACAAATTTAATCCATAAAAACACAAAAAATATAGCCCCGCCAAACGTTAATATCATCTCAATATTGCTATAAATTGCCTTCATAAAAGTTGTTTCTGTTTTCGGTAAAAACAGCATAAATAACATAAACAATTCACCTAAAGTTAAAAATACAATTGCAAGTATAACAGCAAAGACAGGGTGAACTTTCCTTCTTCCTTCTTTTGCTGCTTCGATTATTTTAAATTGTTTATTTTGCAATATTCATCCTCCTAATTATTGTAATCATCTTTATTCTTAAAAAATATACCGTTTCCTTTAAACATACTTTTTTATATAAATGATTTCTGTTTGGAATACATTCAGATTAGGAATAATATATAAATAAAAGAGATGTCTTTGTGCGTTTTACCATTATCGCCCAAATTACTCACTGGTATTACCAGCACTTGCTATTTCACACCATTTGTTGTAAGATAGTAATTAAGGTCAATTTAACAATATATTTTCTTTGCATATTATCAAGTATCAATCAGGACCATTTCGTACTCCTTATGGGTTTTTGATAATATGTGAACTTTTATTTTCATTCAAATAAGGCCGATCATATTGTAATCTTTTTAAATTTTAGGAGGCATTACCATGACATTAACAGGTAAAGTAAAATGGTTTAACAGCGAAAAAGGTTTCGGTTTCATCGAAGTTGCAGACGGTAACGACGTATTCGTTCACTTCTCAGCTATCACTGGCGACGGCTTCAAGTCTCTTGACGAAGGTCAAGAAGTTAGCTTCGAAGTTGAAGACGGTAACCGTGGACCTCAAGCTAAAAACGTTGTAAAGCTATAATTCAAACAATAAAAAGGTTGTTACCAGCTCGGTTAACAACCTTTTTAATATATAACTAAAATTTTTTACATAAAAGGAGTGGTTACATGTATCGCAATCGAAAGAACGATGTAGCAGAAGTACCACCAGAACAAACACCTGTTTGGGAATGTGAATCAGAGGATTGTTTAGGATGGATGAGAAAGAACTTTTCATTTGAAGAAGAACCTAAATGCCCTTTATGTAAAAGTAGCATGAAAAGCGGAGAACGTTTATTACCTAAGTTAGGTTAATTTTACTTAACCCCTCTTTTAATAAGAGGGGTTTTTTATTAAATATTTAATTCCTCTACATCTGTTCGCACTATAGAATATAACAATGCATCGTGTTGTTTATTTCCTTGATGAATATAGCCGCGTAACAAACCTTCCTTTTGAAAACCTATTTTAGATAGCATTTTACAAGAAGTAACGTTTTCAGGATATGTAATAGCTCCAATTCTATATAAACCTAAATCTTGAAATCCATAATGAATGATTTCCCCGGCTGCTTCCGAAGCATATCCCTGCCCCCAATAACGCGGATGCAAATCATACCCTATTTCAGATCGTTTACTCCATAATTGTAAATTATTCAACCCAATTGTCCCAATTAAAGTGTTTGTTTCTTTTAACACAATCCCCCATCGTATTGCCTTTTTCTCAAAGTAATTTTTCGAAAAAGATTCAATCATACGTGAAGCTTGGCCAAATTCCGTAAAAGAATTCATACCGTAATAACATGTAACTTCATCCAATGAAAAGATTTCATATATTTTTTGACAATAAGATTGTTCTATTTCAACTAAACGCAAGCGCTCTGTTTCTAATATAGGAAATACCACAGGATCACTCCTTTCTCTCTACTAATTTATTATAGCAGAAAAAATATTCATAATTAGGCAAGTCCTCAATGTCCCACTAATCAAATATTTCTAATGACTCTTTTCCTTTTTATTCTATAACAAGTAAGAGTATACCTTCTTACTTGTTGATTACCGCCTTGGTCATATAATGTAATTTATATTTTGCTTATTTCGCTTTACATAATACCAATATCCCTCCAGATACATCCGTTCGCTCATTATAAGAATAATTTCCATTCTAAAACAACAGACTAATTCATACATTGATGTTAAAATATAGAAAATATTCCATTCTATTATGGAGGTGTAAAAATTCTATGTATATATTCATCAGCTTAGCCCTCTTACTCATTTTGCTTATTTTTTTATTCGCAAAAAAATTCACACCAAACTCATCCATGATGACTAACTTTAAAGGAAATAGCTTTAAGACATTTTCAATTGGTATATTAATCGCTGCCACACTCTCTCTTTCATATGGAATCTATCACGCAGCAACATATCAACCTAGTTATTTAGATATTAAATTACATAACCAAAACTACACCGTTTTCGGTAATGTGGGCGAGTTCGGTTATTTCTCAGCGAACTTACCGAAAAAAGATGTAGAAGTTGAACTGTATTTCGCCTCTTGGGAAACATTACAGTTTAAAAATCCAGAAATATTCATAGATTATCCTTCAGGCAAACAAGAATTTTGGAGAGCAAGTATAGTATCAATATCCACAAATAAACTAAAAGAAAAACACAACATAAAAGAAATTTATCAACTCTCACCATACTCATTTAAAGAGTCTGGAAATATTACATTAACAATAAAAGAGAATAATGGAAGAACTAAAAAAGTTTCCATTCAAGTGAAATAAATAAAAAACTGTCCCTCCAGTAGACTGAATGGACAGTTTTTACATATGTATTCTATATTATTATTTTAACTCTTCACTTAATGTAGTCATTATTTCTTTGGCCGTATTCTTCCCGTTTCCAATACATGCACCAATTCCAACACCGTAATATGAAGCGCCAGCTAAATATACATTAGGATATAGAGCAGTCAATTTTTCATTTAATGCTTGAACCGCTTGATTATGTTCTAAATGATATTTCGGCATTAAATCTTTCCAATTTGTAACTTCAACTACCTCTGGTTCACCTTTAATTCCAAGACTCTTTTCAATATCATATAAAGCGACTCGTACTAATTCTTCTTCACTATAATTTTTGATCGTTTCATATATCGGATTGGTACTCTTATAAAACATTCTTACTAAAAGCTTTTGTGTACCCGATGTATGTTTCCACTTCCGGCTTGTCCATGTACAAGCATCACAATGTAAATCACTGTTTTCTGTTACGATAAACCCTGTACCGTCCGCCGGTAGTTGTTCATCTGGAATGTCAAAACCTAAATAAATACTAATAAGTGATGAATTTTTAAATTTATTAAAATGCTCGTTTAACTCATTAGATTGTAATAAAGTTTGTGCTATATCATGCGGAGCTGCTAAAACAACATAATCAGCTTGGATTGATTCCTGATTTGCAATAGAAATCTCATATTGATCTCCTCGTTTACTTACAGCCGTCGTTACAGCACCTTTTTTTATGACAGTTTCAGTTAACTTGTCTTCTAAGCGATTAATTATCGTAGATAGTCCACCTTTAAATGATACAAACTTTTTATTTCCTGCTGATTGAAATTGCTTTTTATTCTCTTCAAATCCTTTCATAATACTTCCATATTTATTTTTATAATCAAGTAAATACGGTAATGTTGATGCCATTGTAAGCTCATTCAATTTACCAGAATACACGCCTGAAAGTACCGGCGCAATTTGTCTTTCCACTAACTCTTTTCCTAAAAAGCTTTCTAAAAATAGAGCAAGTGATGTATCTTTCGTAAACTCCTTATTTTTCGTTATAAAATCTTTTAAAGCAACAATTTTCCCTTTCGTTGAGACTAGCGTACTGCTAAACAACGACTCGACACTCATCGGAATACCAAATATACTGTCAGAAGGAATTGGGTGTAAAATATTATCAGAATATATGTATGAAATACCCGTTTCGTTATATACCATTTCTTCTTCTAAGTTTAAATCTTTTACAAGCGGCATAACATGTTCATTGCGAGCAACGATAGAATCCGCTCCTGATTCCATAATAAAATCCTGTTCTTCAACACTATGGATTTTACCACCTAAAGACTCTTCTTTCTCGACAAGGATTAAATGTAAATCGATATTATAATCCTTTTTTAATTTTTCTAAATAAAACATAGTAGAAAGTCCCGTTATACCTCCACCGATAACAACAACTGTTTTCATATGTGCTGCGCTCCTAACCGATACAATTAATCATTCTTTTATTATTATACCCAATACTCCTTACATTCGACTAGCGGCTTGCGCATTCTGTAAAAAATTTGACACTATATACGAATACATTTATATACATTTAATCCGTACATAACCATCATTGTAAATGAATATATAAAAAAGAACTATAACATTTACAAATCACGTCATAGTTCTCTCTATTTTAAAAACATAAAGTAATTGATCAGTTTGTCTATTTCTTGACTTAATGCCAGTACTTTTTCATGTTGAATTCCATAATCCGATACTAAATATAAAAGTTCTTCTTTTTTTATTTCAATTACCTTTTCCAATTTTACTAGTTCCATGTCGATTTACTTCTCTCCAAACATAAAATGTATGTTATTTAGTATAGCCTACTTACATAATTAGTAAAAGTAAAATACGTATGTAAAATCTTACATATTTGAAAAAACAATATACTACTAACAAAAAAAGAAACTTATATCCTCCCTTTTTACAGATTATTAAAATTCATTACGAATGAATAACATACCGGAATTGTTCTAAGGTTATACCTTTATATTCCGGAGCTCTCTTTATATGATCAAAATAACTATTAGAGAATTTGAAAACATGTCCAAAATCCCAATCAAATTCACTATAGTCCTTTAGCCAAAATTGATTTTCAGTTGGTAATACGTGAGCACGTTTAGATTCAATTAAAGGCAAATGATCTATAGGAGAATGTAGATTTATTTCAGTATTCAGCATAAGTTTTTTACTAGCACGCAGTACGTATACTAGTTTTAAAAGCGGACGTATCCCTCGTTGAAATACATCTTTATGTCCTAAATCATACATTATATTAATTGCGTGGGAAAAAGTAAGCATATGGCCAATTAAATCATGATGTGATTCTGCTCTATAAATAACCTTAAACTCCGATAGTTCATTTAAAATAAACTTAGATAATTGTTTTGGATTTCTTAATTCACTTTGTATCTCGTCATATATACTTAATTGTTTAACTTCTTTCGTCGTAAAACCAATCCACGATCTACCAGGAATTGTTTTTTGAAATGATAATATAAGATCAGTTATCCCTTCTATCGCTTGATTATTTCCCCATTTTTGTAGCTCTTTCATAGCTAATAAACTTAATGCCGCATAAATGACGTTATGCCCGACCCAATGAAGTTCATCAATTGTATATTCCAATGATTTTATTATCTTTTTTTCAGCACTTTGAAAATCAATTTCTTCTTTACTATCGATGATTTCATCTAAGTTTTTCTTGTTCAGCATCATTTTTGTATGAGAATGCATATTACGAGCTATCTCTTCTTCAATATTATTATCCTTCATGAAAAAATAACTAGCAATTGCAGCTGCCCCGTAATGTGCATGCCAAATATCCTTTGTTTGTTTTTTGCATTGAGAAATAATTGAAAGGCCGCCTTTTAACACACTTTTATTTTCCATTTTCTATCCCCCATAATAAAACTCACTTTATATTCATCCTAAAGATGGCGTTAATACAAATAAAATGTGATTCGATTCATCACTTTTATTCAAAAATCGATGCTTCACGTTTGGTGGGATACGTACAACATCACCTTCTTCTAAAAAATATTCTTTTCCTTCTAATTCCACATAAACTTCCCCTTTCATGACAACCGCAATCTCTTCCTTATCTTCATGTGAATAGTGACTTTCCGTTGTGTTTGCTTTTTTATTTAAATCCATCATTAACATTTCAATACGTGCTTTCATAAAATCAGGTGTTAATACATCATATACAATGTGATCATTATTTTCCCGATATACTTTTTTTCGATCTTTTTTCTTAGAAATGAGTGAGTCTGTATCAATATCATTAATAAAAAGTGTAAATAGCGGCACATTTAATGCTTTCGCAATTAATTCCAATACATTTAAAGAAGGATTAGCATGTCCTCTTTCAATTTGGCTAATCAGTGACGTGCTGATCCCTGCATACTCAGCAAACTCACGAATTGTCATATTATTTTTCTTACGATAACTTAAAACAGTTTGTCCAAGTCGATAGTGAATCAAAATAACTACTCCCTTTCGTCCATCATAATGTATGTTTCATTCCCTTTGTGCTGACTTACTAAACAAGGGCAAATAATCCTTTTCTATCGTCTCCGAGACTTATATACTTACCTTTGTGTATTATATCGCATTAAGTATATTATAATAAACATTCTATCGGAGGGACAGACTTTGAAATCATCTATTTTTTCATATTTCATCTTATTTTTCGGTGTATTCGCCTTATCAACTTCAGCAATTTTTGTGAAATTGGCAGATGCTCCTGCGGCAATTATTGCTTTTTATCGATTATTATTTGCTACAGTAATTCTGTTACCGTTATTACTATTTAATAAAAGGAATCGAAACGAACTAAAAACATTAGCAAAAAAACAATGGGGATTCGGATTTCTATCCGGGCTATTTTTAGCTGCACATTATGTACTATGGTTTGAATCCTTACAATATACTTCCGTAGCAAGTTCTACAGTTATCGTAACGTTCCAACCTTTATTTTCAATGATTGGTGGTTACTTTTTATTTAAAGAGAGATTTACGAAAGGAGCGGTTATCGGTTGCCTCATTGCCATTTCAGGAAGTATCGTCATCGGTTGGCAAGATTTCCAAATTAGTGGCGACGCTTTATACGGAGATATTTTAGCATTTATGGCGGCCGGCATTATTACAGCTTACTTTTTCATTAGTCAACACATTCGTAAAGATTTATCTCTTATACCATATTCGGTAATTAGTTATGGAAGTAGCGCATGCTTTCTCGGTATATTTGCTTATATGCAGCAACAATCTTTCATTCATTACGCTACACAAACTTGGTTGTCCTTTATTGGACTAGCTTTCATTGCAACGATTTTAGGACAAACGATATTCAATTGGTTATTAAAATGGATGAGCGCTACTGTTATTTCAATGAGTATTTTAGGTGAAACAATTGGTACTTGTGTTCTAGCATACTTTATTTTGAGTGAAACCATTACTTTACAACAAGCACTAGGAATTTCAATTATTTTCATTGGATTAACATTATTTTTATTACAACCGAAACTAGCGAATCACACATGACAATTAAAAAAGCATGACATTGATTTGTCATGCTTTTACATATTAATTATGTACAATTAAACCATCAGGTCTAAAACGACTCATCATAATTTCATTTATAAACTTTCCGTGAGCCTTTAAATTCCCTACCTTTACCCCTTCTACTACAAACCCAAATTTTTCATATAGATCTTTTGCTTTCGGATTTGTTTCTAATACACCAAGTTCTACTCTCTCTAACATTAACCAATTATCAGCTAAATCAAGCATTTTTGTAAGAAGTGCTTTGCCAATACCTTTATTATGATATTCACTGTCTACCCCAATAAATAAATCGCCTGAATGAGATCTTCGTCCTGGACTTTGTGTTAAGCCAATAAAACCTACTACTTCCCCGTCATACTCTGCAACAAATTCAAATTGATTTGGTGCTAAGTTTCGAATTCTATTTTCCATAGCGTCTACACGCATGCTAGGTAAGAAAACCATATAAGGTAAAATCTCATCCTGTATACATATACGATGAATTGCTCTAGCATCTTGTATTTCTACTGCTCGTATGTTGATTTCCATATTCCTCCCCCTCCATATAAATAACAATATATTATCATTCTAGAAACCTATATTAAATCATTCCCCACCTGTATTTCTTTATGTTATTTCTACATAATTATTTTGGTATAACACTTAGTTTCCAAACACCTTACCCTAATAACCCTATACTTTAAATTTTCACCTTATTATATAGCTCAAGCAAATTCTCTATTGGAATACCATTTATTTTCATACCAGTTACATCACAATTTACTATTTCAATATTTTTCAGGTTACTATTATGCATTGTACTACCTTCCAAATCACAGTTTTCAAATGAAAGAGGTTCCTTCTCATCTCCAAGACTTGTATTTTTGAATTGCACTCCACCTAATGTCACCAAATTAAATGTACTACTAGAAAGATTTAAATCTGCATATGAAGACCTTCTAAAGTTTATATTCCTAAACTTTGATTGACTTACATTACAATTACTCATATTCATATGCATTATATTACTACCAACAAATGCACTATTTTTTAAATTTACTTGATAATATTCTGTATGAACTAAATTACAGTTTTCGTATTGACCATTTTTCATATCTTTATTTTTAATTAGGTTCTCTTCACCTGCACCTACATTTTTTCTTTTTACATAGCAATACTCATCTTCAGATTTAAAAATGATTTCATAGCCTATTTTTTTATAAAAATGATGATTATTAACTTGTCTACTAGATGTTTCAAGATCCCAAATCCTTATGTTCGGAAATTTTTCTTCTATTAACTTAATAATCCTTGATCCAATTCCTTTTCCTTGAAGAAAAGGCTCTACAAAAATACGATCGATTCTTCCGTACGATTTACCAGAGATCGTAACTATAATTCCCCCGATTATTTTTTCATCCATTATCACTTTGTAAGAATCCAATTCTTCAATTGAATATTTCATCATTTCAACTGAAGAATATCCTGGCGGTTGAATGTTATAATCAATTACATCATCTTGGCCGCATAACCACCGCTTCGCTTCTTCGTCAAATGTTCTTTTCATTATTTCTGTTAACTTTTCAGCATCTAAAATTGTAGCTTTTTCTATAGATATTATTGTCATTTTTATGTTCCCCTTCATCGTTACAATCTCATAACTTTTGTAATCTATATAGTTATAAAATAAAGAAAATTAAAATCAATCACTCTCTCTACTATTAAACTACAAATCAACCTATATTTTCCACTGTTACTTAGTATGAATGAATAAAAGGAAGAGAACATGTAATATACACATGTTCTCTTCTTTTTATTTTACGCCTATTCATTTTCAATTTTATATAATTAAAAATTTGATATTACTTAAAGCCACTCGTTACATGTATTAACTAGTTCCTGTAAATCCTCTATAAAACGACTCGCATGATATCCATCACAAACCGCATGATGTACTTGCAATGAAAAAGGTAGCATTACCTTGCTTCCATCATTGAAATATTTTCCGCAAGTTATAATTGGTAATAGAAAATCACCATCATTATTAATATTTAAATTAAATCCTGTAAAACTAGTCCAAGGTATCCCAGAAATCGGATAAACATTTGGCGGAATATTTTCTTTCGGGAAGAGACCATGAACATTAGCAAAACATTTCATATCCTCTTCATAGTTTTTATAGAAAATGTGGAAATCACTAGAATAATCCGTCCATATACTTGAAAAAGATTTATCACCTTTATGAAAGATTGTATAACTAGGTATCATTTCCTCCCAATACCCTAAAACTCCTTCATCATTAAAACATGTCCGAAATTCTTTATGTTTATTTATCATTCTAGAAATTATATAAATAAAAGTCGGATAAAATTTTATTTCCTTTTGATGTATTTTCTCTAGCATCATCGTAATATCAACATTTGCTGTCATACTAAACGAACACTTTAATTTTAAATAATGTTCAAAATACTGCTCTCTATTCCAATTTTCTCTGTCAATTACATGAAACTTCATTTCATTAGCCTCCTAAAATTTCATTTTTATTTTAGAAGGCTAATTTCCTTGTTTTCACCACACTTGTTCACTCCTTATAGTTTACATTTATACTCACGTTTTTATTTAATTATATAACATTTACAAAAATCCATTCACATATTTCTTGCAATCCATTCACATACTATTAATAATGTGAAACTTTAATCAGTGGGGGGCAGTTGATCCCCCACCTAACCTTCTTTGTTTTTGCCGAATTTTGAGGTGGAGGTCTTACTGCCCGTTAATGCGGGATAAATTAAATGACGTTTGGAGGATTCAAACATGCATGATAAAAATGAAAATAAAAAATTAAATGTTATCGAAAACACTACATCTATTCACAATAATAATACTGCAAATCTAACTAGCGAAGAACAAGCAATGAACGGCTTATACGGAATGCCCGAAACAACAATTGAAGATGCTGATCACGCTGCAGCTGATGATTTGACTTCAAAAAATTAATGAACTACATTGAAAAAAGCCAAGGAAAATATCCTCGGCTTTTTTAACTATGCATCCACCTTTTGTATTTCTTCACTCTTTCTTGAAAGTTTACCTGGCCAAAAAGCAAATCGGCCTAACACAACTGTAATTGCCGGTACAAGTAACGGTCTTACGATAAACGTATCAAGTAAAACTCCAATTGCGGTCACAATACCAAATTGAACTAAAACTTGAATTGGTAACGTACCTAACACCGCAAAAGTTCCTGCTAAAATTAAACCTGCGGATGTAATGACACTTCCTGTTTGTATAACACCATTTTTTACTGCATCCAAGTGATTTTGAGTCTTTCTGTTCTTCCATATTTCTGAAACCATAAAGATATTATAATCTTCACCTAAAGCAACTAAAAATACGAATGCGTATAGCGGTATCGCCCCTTGTATTGCCGGCGCTCCCATACCAAAGTGAAGTAATATCCATCCTGCTCCTAATGCAGAGAAGAATGATAAAACAACTGTTACTATTAAATAAATCATCGCTACAATTGATCGTAAGTAGACAAGTAATAGTAAAGCTATAATACTAATCATTACTGGAATAATAACTGCTTCATCACGTTCCGTAATTTGTTTTGTGTCATATAGTGACGCTGTTTCTCCACCAATCCACAATTGATCTTCAACATCATTAATCCCCGCATCTTTTAATACTTTTTCTACACTATTTTTCAATTTAGGGATTTGATCTAGCGCTTCAATAGAGTACGGATTTTCCGCTAAAGAAATTTCATACATTTGTATTTGTTTATTTTCTTTTCCCTCTTTTGGCTCTTTCACTGTATTTACAAAAGAAAATTTCTCAATCTCTTGCTTAATTGGAAGCTCTTTTCCTTTCGTATTAACAACAACTTTTACTGGCGCTAGTTCCCCAGCTGAAAAATGATCACTAATTAACGTAAACCCTTCACGTGAAGGCATATCCTTCGGAAACGATTCTAAAAGGTCATATGTGTATTGAATACGTGGTACGAATGAAGCTAATCCACCTAATACAAACACAGTTAGCATAATTATTGTCCATGGTCTTCGTACTACAATATCTCCAATTTTATTACTAAAAGAGCCTTTTGATTTTTTAACTTTTATTACTTTCTGTTTCTTTCTTGCAAATTCCTCATTCATCGCAATTGTTCTTGGTATAAACGGAAAGAATGCAGCTCTGCCGAAAATTAATAAAAATGCAGGAAGAATTGTTAAAGCAGCAACCCCCATTATGAATACAGCAACACTGAATGGTACTGCAAATCGATGAAAGGCGCCGTAATGAGCAAGTAATAATGTTCCTAATCCAAGTACGACAGTTAATGCACTCATTATAATTGCCCCACCAGATGCTTTAATCGCAAGTTGCAGCGCTTTATATTTACTTTCTTCTTCTAACAAGTACTCTCTATATCTTGAAATTAAAAATAGACAATAGTCTGTACCCGCGCCAAACAATAATACGGTCATGATTGATATCGCTTGGGCATCTACTTTAATCCACCCATGATCAGCTAAAAAACCAAGTGTAGGACTAATAATACCGTATGCAAAGCCAACAACAAGTATAGGTAAAATTGCTAAAATTGGTGAACGGTAAAGTAAAATTAATAAGACCAATACTAATAGTACAGTAGCGACTAATAATTTCACATCAGCTTGACTAAATAAACTAACAGCATCTGTTTGAATACCTACAGGGCCAGATAATCGAACATGTAAACCAGAGTCCGTTATTTTTTGTTTAAATGGATCAACATCCACCTTACTATTCACTAGTATTCTTACATCTTCAAGATTTCCTTTTAATATATCCGTACCAGCTGATTTATTAAAGAATATCGGTGTGACAAATGATGTACCATCTTTTGATGCACTTTTTGATAATACTTGCTCTGGAATTGTATCAAATGGTGGTAACGTTGATTGTTCTTTTAAAGGGCTAGCTTTTAACTCTTTATAAACGTCCTGTATGAGTTTATAGTCTTTTGACTGTAATCCACCATCTCTATGCCATACTACTAACAACGGATTTCCTGCATTATTAGGAAACTCTTTTTTCATAAGTTCTTCCGCTTGCTGTGACATAGCTGTTTCAGGTAAATTTTTCGGATTTGGTTCTTTCGTACTATTTACTTGTGGCAACGTAAATGAAAGTACTAATGTAATAAGAATCCAAACTGATAAAGTTATCCATTGCGTATTCTTCCCTGCTACAATCCTCCCTAACATATGTAACGGGTGCTTTTTCATAAAAACCCACCTTCCTTTTTTCCTCCAATATTAATTATATATACTGGTCAGTTAATTAATCAAGAAAGATTAAAAATTATGTTATAATTATCTCAATAATAAATGTCAGGAGCGAATGTATTTGGAACAAAAACAACGTCCTCTCGGAAGACCTCGTCAAAATAAAAATACAAAATCTACAAAAGAAATAATTTTAGAAGTTGCAACTCGATTATTTCTTACTCAAAATTATCAAGTCGTTTCCATGGATGAGGTCGCGAAAGAATGCGGTGTTACGAAAGCAACCGTCTACTATTACTATTCTACAAAAGCTGATTTATTTACCGCTACTATGATTCAAATGATGATACGTATAAGAGAGAATATGGATCAAATACTTTCCACGAATAAAACTTTGGAAGAAAGGTTGTTAGACTTCGCTACAGTATACTTACACGCAACGATGGATATTGACATGAAGAACTTTATGAAAGATGCAAAACACTCTTTATCTGAAGAGCAGTTGAAAGAATTAAAAAATGCCGAAGATAACATGTATGAAGTGTTGGAAAAAGCACTTCATAACGCGATGCAACTTGGAGAAATAAGTAAAGGCAATCCTAAATTTGCTGCCCATGCTTTCGTATCTTTATTATCAATTGGGAATTTTAAGGATGAAAATCACAATCCTATTCTTGCAAATATAGATGAGTTAGCACAAGAAATCGTTTCTTTTTATTGGAACGGGTTAGGTCATTCGTATTAAATAAATTCCCTTTAATAAAAGGGCATATTTGAATTTTTCTCAAACATGCTCTTTTATCAATTACGTGTTTTATTTATATACTTACAATTAGATTATTCTTTAGCACAAATTCAAAATTTTTATTTACAAATTTTGAATTTGTGCATTTATATTCCCTTTACTTAATCCCCCATGGTAACAAACTACGGATTCAATATCTAGATTTAAATACTTCTTCAAAGACTGTTGTGCTTCCTGAACATCCAAAGTAGTTGGAGCATGAATTCCTCCTAACATTCCATTTACACTATACATTGAATCCCCAGCGATAAGAGTTTTACTTTGTTTCAAATATAAACTAATATGACCCGGCGTGTGTCCTGGCGTATGGAGAATTAGTATGCCACCGCAATACGGAAGTTCTTGTCCATCAATCACAGTATCACTCACTTTTCCTTTTGGTGGATTCTCCACATTTCCACCTTTCAATAAAGGTAAATCTCCTTCAATATATGGCTTATCTAGCTCGTGCGCATAAACTTTAATATTACTTCCGTAATTCTGCAACAACTTTGGAAGACTACCTATATGATCTATATCCTGATGCGTTAAAATCACGGCTTTTAATTTATCAAACGATACGCCAACTCTCTCCATCTCTACTTGTATATCTTCAATTTGTCCAGGGAAGCCAGTATCTATTAATACTGCCATTTCATCATCCCATAAAAGAATTGGGTGAATAATAAATCCTTGAAATTCAAGTTGTAACATTTCTACTCCTTTAGCAATCTCCATACAGCAATTCTCCTTTATACTGAAGTTTGAAAATATGTACGAGTAAACTGAAAATATAAAGCGCCGCTATCTTTTAAGATGTTTTGTCATCCCAACAGAGAATACCTCAAACCCTATAGATTCATAGTAAGATTGCAATTTTTCCACACACATAAGTTGGGGAATAACTTTGTTTTGTTCACAGTGCTGGATTAATCGTTCCACTATTTCTTTTCCAATGCCAATGGACTGATATTTTGGCAATACACATACACCGCAAATAACGCCTGTTATTACACCATCTGATATAATACGCCCCATCCCAACTAACTCTTTATCATCAAAAGCATAAATTACATACCAACTTTGTTTACACATTTGTTCCAATTCATTCAGCGTTAAATTAAGAGAATTCCATTCTAAAGATTCATATAAGCTTAATAATCCATTGAAATCTGTTGGGTGTTTAATTGTGTAATTTATTCTATTATTCATGTAAATACTCCTTATTCCTTCGTTTGTTTGTATTTTATAAAATTCCCCTTATTAATATGAAATTAATTTAAATAAACTTCCATAAAAATAATAAAATTCCTACTCAACATAAAATAAAAAGAAGTTAACCTCACCTCAGTTAACTTCTTTTATAAAAATCTATTATTATATTATCAACCAAAAATCATACAGCTACAGACGATAAGAACAAACAAAACTAATAAACCATTTGAGAAATAACCCATAGAATACTACCCCTTTATTTCATTATGTAAAAGATTTTATCATAAAATTATTTACAACATAATAACTGAAAAAGACATTGCATTCATTACTTACGTATATTTAGTAATATTTTAATTTTAGCCATATTCGCCTTTTCTAAAATCAATTCTCCTCCTCCTCTGCTTTAGTCCACATAATCTCAAAATAACAAATTAGTAAATGTTAATTTACTATAATAAGTTTAAACATTTGATTTATAGCTAAATTAGTAATAAAATAATGACTAAATCCAAAAAGGAAGCGAAAATAATGTCCCATAAAGAATTATTAAACGAATACATGAATTTATTATTAAATATGTCAGGTACTTTCAAATTACTATCAGAAAAATCCTCTGAATTTACACATTTAGAACAACACGTAGTGGAGTATCTCGCCCAGCAAAAAGTACCTGTAAATTCAAAGATGATTGCTAATTATTTAAACATTCCTAAGCAACAATTAAGTGTAACTGTACGTAATTTAAAACTAAACGGCTATATTGTAAAAAAACAAGATACGGTAGACAAAAGAGCTGTATTAATTTCTCTGACAGAAAAGGCTGAAAAGGTACATTATGAGAGATGGAAACAAATTTATAAAAATTTCACAGTAAACCTCGAAAAGTTATCTGAAGAAGATAGGCGGGATTTAACTTACGGACTATATAAAACAAATACAATGCTCTCAAAAATGTTACATAACGACTAAATATATTGTTTATGATTAAACGGAGGATGTTTCATGGTTAAAGAATTAGATTTACAATCCGTACAAGGTACGATGCTTATTCCCCTATGGGGAAGAGCATATGGCAGTGAGAAGAATAAGGATATTTTAGATGATACAGAGGCTATTCGAATAATTAAAGAATGCGATTTTGACTTCTCAACAATAGCAAATACATTTGGCGAATACGGATGTATCACATACATTACTCGTGCACGAAAAATTGATGATGCGATAAAACAATTTATAGCAAAACACCCGAACGCCACTATAGTAAATATCGGTTCAGGACTAGATACTACTTTTTCAAGAATTGATAACGGTACAATACATTGGTATAACCTTGATTTACCCGATGCAATCTCTTTTCGCAAGACTTTAATTGACGATACACCTAGGAATATTAGCATCACTAAATCATTTTTTGATACCTCTTGGTTTGACGATATAAGATATGATCCAAACGACGGTATTCTTTTTATATCAGCAGGTGTATTTTATTACTTTAAAGAAGAAGATTTAAAAGAGATCATAGTTGCTATGTCAAAACGTTTTCCTGGAGGAGAGCTATATTTTGATGCTGAATCAAAATTCGCACTGAACCTTTCGAATGCAACTGTAAAAAAATCTGGCAATAACGGCGCGATGATGTATTTTTATGTAAACAATCTAAAATCAATAGAAAAATGGTCTTCAAACATAAAAATATTAAGCTGCTCCCCTTTCTTTAAAGGTATACCTACAAATAAAGATTGGGATGGTAGTACACGTATTATGATGCGAATTGTAAACGCAATAAAGATGTTGAAGTTTGTTCATTTGCGGTTTAAAAAATAATAAATAAAGAAGACCTCAATACATTTATATTTAGGTTATACATGTTAAACATAAGAAAAAGGCAGGAACATATTTGATATGTTTCTGCCTTTTTCTTATGGGGTACCGATACATAGTCATCTAGCTATGAAAAGCAACTACCTCAAAATGAGAAATTTGGCATCTTAACACCCCTCAAGTGGCTTTTGTATATAATACATTTTAAATTTAATTTTTCTTGATAAATCAAAGATTTCCTGGCATACTCTTAAAATTATTTATGCACGAATAAAATCTCTTCGTAAACGTCCAATTGCACTAAAATATACAAAAATTGAGAAATATGAAAAAGACACTCTTATGAGTGCCCTTCATAGCAACTAAGTCCGCTGCAGCTTTTACCATAACCCATATGAATTTCGCCTGTAAGAGGGAATTTTAAATTCATATTTAATTATTAAAATAAACCGCACCAAAGTTTTCATTAAATCTTTTACACCAAACAGAAACCGAACCATATTCACTTACATCTATCCCTTCAGGAATTTCGTAGTTTTGGTCTCCTTTATTTCCCTTTAATTTTCCTAATTCAATATACTGATAGTTTTTTACGTCTTCATTATTTTTCAAACGATTTGTAGGAACTAATACAACTCGTACATCTGGCCCATTTGATGTTGCAAAATTAGAAAGTCGTAAAACACGTTTTCCATCCGCTAATTGGTGAATTTTTGCCGTTCCAGTTGTTTCATGGACACCGTTTTGAAACTGACCTTCCCTTATTACTCGATCACTTTGTTGCCTTACTTCAGTTGATTGTATCTCTGCTTGTGGCAATGATTCATTTACGTGCTTATCAATAAATAATTTCTCTGGTCGGAACAATGACCATAAAATCCCCAATACAATTATTAAACCACCTATAAGCCATACATATTTTCTTTTCATATAGTAAAAAACCTCCTGTAACATACTGTGTAGTAGTATGTTAACAAGAAGGTCTTTCATTTTTCTAACGTAAATGTTACAAAAGTCTTTCAGCCATCTTATTTTTTTACTGATGTGATGGGAAGAGTGAACCAAAATTCACTTCCCTGCTTACCATCTGCGCGATTCCTTACACCAATTTCCCCTTTGTGCATTTCAATTAATGATTTTGCAATAGCTAATCCAAGTCCGGAACCTCCAGATTGTGAACTTCTTGATCGATCTGTTCTAAAAAAACGTTCAAATACACGTAATTGATCATTTGGAGAAATTCCCATTCCTTCATCCCGCATAGTGAATTGGACCTGTTGAGTTGATTTATTTTCCACTACAGTCAATTCAATTGTTCCAAAGATAGGAGAATATCGAATTGCATTATGTAATAAATTACCTATGACCCTTTCAATTTTACAAGGCATAATCAAAAGTCGAGGTAATGTATCAGGGACATCCAATTGCACATGGATTTGTTTGTCTCCTAATAAGACAGAATGTGACTCTAATACATCTAATAGAACTTTATCTAAATGTGTGAAACTTGGGTGAAAATCTACTTGCTCAAACTCTAACTTTGAAAGATCAAATAAGTCGTTAATTAATCCATTTAATCTTTCTATTTCTTTTAAAACCGTTGCCAAGTATTGCTTTTTTATTTCAGGATCTTCAATCAGGTTATCTTGTAATGCTTCTATCATCATTTGCATGCTCGCCATAGGTGTTCGTAAGTCGTGTGAGATATTGGTAATTAGCTCCTTACGAGAGTTTTCCTGTTCCTCTAACTTAGTAAACCCTTCTTCTAATTTTTTTGCCATCTGTTGAAAAGCTGTTGCCAATTCTTTAAACTCACGTGGTTCTTGCCCAATTATATACATCGTTTCAAAGTGTCTATCACTAAATTGTTTCGTCAATTTTATTAAATTTTGTATAGATTTCATGATAGGACGTGTCATTAACCAATAAATAAACGTTGAAATAATGAATGCCACAAATGCAATTACTGTTAATAACCGCGTTTGTTCCGGTTCAAGTAACATTTTCGTCTCACTATACCATATAGCAATTACCATAATACTAGTACTTAATAGATTCATGAGTAACAATTGAATACGTAATCTCATGTTTCATTTCCTCCATTTGGCTCAAAGCGATATCCTATACCCCAAACCGTATGAATCCAACGATTCTTTATCGTATGCTTTTCGAGCTTTTCACGTAAACGACTCACTAACACGGTAACTGTGTTTGATGCTCCTTCATGTCCAAAATCCCAAATTAATTCAAGAAGCTGCGAGCGAGAAAATACTTGTTTTGGATGCTTTGCCATGAGATAAAGTACCTCAAACTCTTTCACCGTTAACTCCACTTCCTTATCACAAACAAGTACATATCTTGTCTTTGGATATATTTTTAAATCTGGAAACTCTATCACTTCCAATAGAGATTCTTTCGCTTGTATTGGTACATGGCTTCCTCTTCTTAGTATAATTTGAACCCTTAATACTAATTCACGAGGGGAAAATGGCTTTGTTAAATAATCATCTGCCCCCATTGTTAAGCCTAAAATTCGATCCCTTTCCTCTCCCTTAGCAGTTAACATAATAATAGGGACATTTGACTGTTGACGAATTTCCTCGCATAATTCCCATCCATCTTTTTTTGGCATCATCAAATCTAATATAATTAAATCTGGTTGATGTGTAAGAAATAAATCCCAACCTTCTTTACCATTTACAGCGGTATAAACTTCATATTCTTCTCTTTCTAAATACCGTTTGCATACTTCTCGAATATTTTCTTCATCTTCTACAATTAAAATTCTTTTCTTCATATACTATCCTCACTTCTTTTTCACCAATAACACAAAATTTATTGTTTCTATTATCCAATGAAAATTCAGAAAATAAATTTTGTAATACAGATAGTAATCTTAACATTTGATTACTTATATGACTAGATAGGTATTTAAAATAGTAGTTACTAAATTATATAAATTAAAAGGAATGAGTCCGATTCAACATCGAACTCATTCCTTATTAGTAACCTAAATTATTGTATCTAACTTTTCGGATTCAATTCATTTCTGGTTCTCTTTTCAAACTTAGCAACAGAACTGTTACCTATTACTGAACTCTTGATAGATTCCATGCTATAGTATCAGTCCCATTCTCTCCATTACCATATTTCATATAATCGATTAAATATCCTACCTTTAACTTGTTACCATTAGATAGTATGTTCCATTGCTTATGGTATCCAGTGAAATTCTTTGGATATGCATGATTAAATTTAAAAGTACTTGCATTCTGTTTTTGATCTAAATGGATATAACTATCTTGAAGTTTTAAATATGCATAATCTGAATAAATAGGATTTCGAAATTTAATTAATACCTCTTCATCCTTTTTAATTGGTTTTCCAGGTTTAGGTTGACCTACTCTTTCAATAATTACATTCACTTTTTCATCGCTAGATTTTTCAGCCCAAAGATACTCCCATTTATTCCCGGCATGATGACTTCCCCAATAAGCTGTATTTCCATATGAAGCTACGGTATAAGGAACCCCTTCTGTAACAAATTCACCTGAATTATCTACTACATAATCTTCAAATTCTTTATTAGCTTTAATTTCAGTATCAATCTTTTGTGTAGGGGTTAGATTGTGTGCGTCATTGATTTCAAATGTAACTTTTCTGTGCGCAGCAATTTCAGATTTAATAGGGTGTATATTTTCTCTAGACTCATATGTAAATCCATTCTCACGTTTAACTAGTGTTACTGTTTGTGACGGAGCATTCCATTTCTTACTATAAGTAGTAGGAATCTCTTTACTCACACCAAATAAACCAGGTAAAATTGTTGCCCTAATCTTTTGCATCACAGAATCATAACTACCTTCTACTAATGTTGGTTGCTGTAGTTTTGCAAAAGCACCATGTACAGAGTCTTTATGTAAATAACCGCGATCTCCCTGTCCAGCTTTTAAATCGTTCAATGCATCAGTTCCATTATTAGCTGAAACTACTGATACGTTATTAGTACTTTTAGCCTTGTTTACAATATGATTTACTTTTTTCTTATCTATATTTACATGTTGAAAAACTTCGTTATAGGATAAAACTGGCTTATCAGCAAGGGATTTGTCTTTAGGAGTATATACCCTAAACTTTGGTATATTTCCTATATCTGTTTCTAATTGTTCAGTAGCTGCATTTACTCTAGACTCATATCTCCCTGAATCCCCAAATGCATAATTTCTTCACCTTTTTCAATAGATAAATCCATTGTACTTGTAGGTAAAACTTCAATCGAAAGAAGTTCCCCTTGTTCAACAGCTTTCAATTCATCCAAAGATAAGACAATATTCGCATCTGCTTGTCCTTCTAAACTGTCAATTACTACTTCTGTTTTATTCCGTCCACCTTTTTCTGTACTTAAATAGTTTGCTTTATAACGATCTTGTGTTGCCTTTACAGTATTAATAATTTTGTTTCCTAAACGAATATTAAAATGAGGCGAAACATTTTCAGCGGATGCTGTTCCTACATTCTTATATTCCAAATGTACCCGTAATTTTGCTGCGTTCGCTGTATCCACAGTTGTTGCAGTAGACCAATCAAAATTATTTGTATAACTCTCCGTTTCCGTAGTTGTTTTTGAATATCCGTATCCCACATTTGCTGAAACACTTCCGGAAGGAACAGGACCGGCTGCTGAGCCTTCTACACCACCTGAACCACTTAAACCTACATTAAATGAATGTTGTGTAGATACACTTTTTTCCCATCCTCTGCTAACTGATCCGCCATTATTATCCGTAATGGTTGCAATAGGAATTACTTCAATTCGTTTGACACCAATTTGCAAATTCGGCATGTTGGCAACTATCGGATTGAAATTAGTATCAGAATCGTTGTTATAATTCTCAACCTCATACATATCAGTAAAAGGATCACCATCCGTATTTGCATTCATAGGATTCGATATAAATTTTGGTTTCCCTTTATCCTTCTCGGGATCCCATGCTTTCGCTTCATTTTTTCCAGTTTGTGAATTGAATTCAATTTTATATCCATTCATCTCTAAGTCGTTAGAAATACCATCTTTATCCCAATCGTTGTTTGCCATTTCAATGTTTTGTGTAATGAGTGAACCTATTTCCCCATCAGATCCGAGCGTGAAATTCTTATCTTCTTTTTTTACATTTGCATTCTCTTTGAATATTTCAACTGTACCTCCTGGATTCGGTTGTTTTACATCTGCAAAAGCAGGAGATGCTAAAGTCAGTGCCATCGATACACTACCTAATACACTAATTGCTGGCTTCAATTGTTTCATTGTTATTTTTCCTCCTTGGTTTCTAGGTCAATTAGAACACCTACTAGTAAGATTAATTTCATCATATATAACAAATCTTTCTTTTCTCTCTCATAACTGTTAAAAAAGTCTCTCGTAAATGTTACAAAACACTTACAAAGTTTTTAAAATCTATATATGAAACATTAAAAAGCCGTAATATGAAGAATCGATTACAATATATACAAAAAAACAGCTAGCCAAAGCTAACTGCTTACTAATTTATAAAATTTCAGTAAAAGAATGTATTAATTTTGAAGTGTGCAAATTGGAAGAGTGACTTCAACTATAGTTCCCTTATTCACTTCACTCTCAATAAATACCTTCCCCTGGTGTGTTTCAATAATTTTATAACATACCATTAATCCTAAGCCGATTCCCTCTTCCTTAATACTGTAAAAAGGTTCTCCTAAATATGGTATACGTTCTTTTGGAATCCCACATCCTTGATCGATAAAGCGAATCCTTATTTGATTATTATCAAGTTTATCAAATTGAATCAAAATTTCTCCTCCTGTTGGCATGGATTCAATTGCATTTTTTATAATATTAACAAATACTTGTTTTAATTGATTTCCTTCACATGGAATCAATGGAATACCAGGTGTAAAATCAATTCTAATTTTTATATTATTCATCATTGCTTGAGGTTGCAGTAGCATTAAAACTTGATCCATTAGCACACTAATATCATTAGGTTGTATCTTTACCACCTGTGGTTTGGCTACCGCCATAAATTCATTAGTAATACTTTCTATACGCTCAATCTCTGATGATACTATATTTATATACCCCTGATTATTCTCAGTTTCCGTTGATTTTAGTAATTGCATAAACCCTTTCATTGCGGTTAATGGATTATTAATTTCATGAGCCATTGCAGTCGCTAATTGTCCTACGACAGCAAGTTTTTCAGATTTCCGTAGTAATTCTTCTGTTTTTAGCCGTTCAGTGATATCACGAGAAATACTCAGGAAAACCTTTTTACCATTTAAGTTAAAAACACGGACACTAAACTCAGTTGTTATTATTTTTCCTGTTGGAAAAGCGTATTCATCTTGTAAAGTGAAGGAAGTTTGTCCCTCTCTAATTTTTTCTAACAACCTTACAATCATTTTAGAATCTTGTGGTACTACATTTGGAAATGGTAACGAGAGCAGCTCTTCTCTACTATATCCAAATCTTTTACAACCAACAGGGTTTACCTCAATGAATCGACTGGGAACATAATTTTCATTCAGCTCTACTACATATACTGCATCAGTTGCTTGTTCGATTAGTGCACGGTACTTCATTTCACTATCTTTTAATTGTTGATGTAATCGATGTCGCTCTCTTTCTGCTTGTTTTCTTTCAGAGATGTCTCTACATATTGCAGATAAAGCTATCACATTTCCTCTTACGTCTAATATAGGAGAAACTGTCAGACTGACATCAAGAAGACTTCCATCGTTACGTCGTCTAACAGTTTCTAATCTAGTAACTACGGATTCTCCTGTTAGAATTTTCTGAATATTTTTGAATGATTCTTCCATTAAGAAATCTGGTACACAGGGTAATCTCTTACCTATGATTTCTTCTAATGACCATCCAAATATCTTTTCATAAGCTTTATTTGCTTGTAAAATATGCCCTTCTCGATCAGAAATGGTAATAGCATCTACATTATGCTTTATAAATGATTCTAGTAATTCTTTGGTAGCTCTTAATTCTGATTCTACCTTTTTCCTTTCGGTTATATCGACTGTAGAACCAACAACTTCAATAACTTGTCCATTTCGTTTAATCGGCCTAAGTGCAATAAGAATAATGGTTTTATCATCTGGCCAGGGTAATTCGAATATAATTTCTTTCCCTTCCCATGCCTGAAGATAATACTTCATCAATTGTGAAACTAAATGTGGTGGAACAATAGAGGCATCAATAGTCCGTAAGCTTTTCCCTACCACCTGTTCAGAGTAAAATCCTTTTTGATAATAAAACTGTCCATCACATAAAGTGTGTATAAAGTGCTTACCCACTTTTTTAAATTTAAAAATCCCTCCTTGAAGCTCATGTACGGTATCTGTAAGTTCTTGCTTGGATTTTTTTAATTCTCGATTCATTTTAGATAAGTCCTGTGTTAAATAATACAATCTCTGGTAGGCTTCCATAAGAAATAGCCCAATTAAAAGTCCTAATGCTATATATAATAAGCCTCCTGTGTAAAGTAATGTAGTATTAAATAATACACCAACTAACCACTTTATTCCGACAAAAACAGAAAAATATAAAAATGCACTTTTAAACGGATGAGGGTTTTTAAAATATGTTTTAAAAGTAACAAATAGGATACCCAAACCTAAATAAGCAATCACAGGAGGTTCCCAGTAACCTCCAATATAAAAGATACGCATTATAATAATGCTAATTAACGTAATCCAACCAGCAATGCGACCAAAGTAAATAAAAGATAAAATAAGAGGAACAACTCGAAGATCGTAGGAAAATCCCATGTATGGAAAAGAAAAGAGCATCAAAGTAACTGCAATAATCCCTCCATAGAATTTTTCGAAATATCGCCTGGAATGAACCAAAAAAACTTGAATAAATATCGCTGCGCTAACTAATAAAGAAAAAATAGAAAGATTGATGAAATAGTCTTTAATAATCATGTAATGTCCCTCCTTGCATTAAAGATATATTCGACAAAAAAACAGAAAATCCTACAAATAATATACACAGTTCAGGTGCAAAAAATATAATTCCGTACATGACAATACATGTAAATAGTATCATATTGATTCAAATCGAAAATCAGGGCATCTTCCATTTGAACCTGTAAATCCCCCAAAAATAAGGTGTTTATTTAAATGTTATGTACAAAAAAACGTAGGAATATTTAATTCCTACGTTTTTTATAAATTAATCAATTCCTTCACTATTACGATTCTTCTAATTCCTCAATTTCGGCTTTTCGCTTTAAAAATATTGCAATATCTTTATTCTCCCTTTCTATTAAACCAAGAGCATGTCTATCATTTAAAGCTAATTCTTTATAACCCCATATATATTGTATCGTTGTCGCTTTACTATGTTTATGATCCGCAAAATACCATTCTAAAGGTTGTAAAGGGTTCGATACTTCAAACAATTCTGCTGGGTACCATGAAGGCAAGTTTTCATTTTCACCCAAGATTAGATAGTCTAATGCTCCATTCAATGAACTAATACCATAAACCACATATTCCTTATCGGTTTCTAAATTTATAATATAGTCTCGATTATATCCTTGATCTAATAAAACCTCTGAAAATGTATCTCCTGAATTTTTTATACACATTACCTTCACATACAAGCTCCTATCAACAAAAAATTAATTTTTAAATTTAAAATCATTAAATTCGCCTGTTCTATTATTTTTAAAATAATGAATTGCTACAAGAGTTCCATTCCTAGCCACCTTCTTTGGGTCAACAAGAATCTGTCATTGGTATTCTCGTTAGAACTATTCTTTGTGGATTTGAATTAATTTTTTTCATTGCAAGTCGTTCTTTTAATGTATTTGCAGTGCTTCTACCTGCGGAGTCTCTTCCTAATATTTCAACTTCATATTTTGTATTCTTTGTAGCCTCTTCTAGTTCCTTTTCTTTCTTTTCAGGTTTGCATATATTTCATGTCAAATTACAGAAGTGAGTCAGGCCACTCTAAATCTTAGATTAGAAGAACATGAATAATATTCTTTTTTGAATTGTAATTAAACCTCAGAGTGGCACCTCATACTCAGAACGATTTCCTTACCCAACAGAAGTTAATAAAACATATTTAATTATTGCTTCACCGCTTTGGCTACAAGTGCTGCGTATGCTTCTGCACCTACTTTGGTTAAATGCACACCGTCAGGTGCAAAGTAGTCTTTCTTTCCAGCACTTGCTGCATACCAATCAACTAGAGTTACATTCGGATATTCAGATACCGTTACTTTCAGTCTCTCATTCACGATTGATTCCCACGGACGTGGTACTCTCGTATTAATAAATATGATTTTACGTTCGTTTCCAATTACTTTTATTAATGAAACAAGTTGCTCAGTAGTAAAGGCTCCATTTGTACCTAATCCAATAATGACATAATTCCCTAAATTACCTTCATATTTTAACTGTTCAACTACCGGAATCGCTTTTGACAGCTGGCGACCAATTTGGGCATCAATCCTAATATCAGGAAAAGTATTTTTTAAATACGGAGTAATATCAATCATAACGGAATCGCCTATCGCAGTAACTGTGAGTGAATTTTTAGGTTGTGCAGAATTTACTTCTCTTGATTCCCCTTGTTTTTGAGGCGTCTCTTGATTTGGATTTTCCCAAACTGCAACTGGATGTGGCGCCAGTTGTGTTTGTGCTGCTTTCACCTTATCTTGTTGAGAGTTCTCCTTAGCCTTACTAGCTTTTGATAACCCTACGACCGCTATCGACGAAACGAATAATGTACAAATTAAAGCTAACTTAACACCTAAAGTGACATTTTGAATTCTTAAATTCTTAAACTGAATGTTCCGGAGCGCACCTTGTCGGATTGGTTTTTCAATAAACTTCCATGAAATTTGCGCAATCAATATAATCAAAAGAAATTGAAGGATTGCTCTTATTAATAAAAAATCCCCAGCATTTACCTTTGGAGTCGTCAATGTAAGAATTGGATAATGCCAGAGGTATATGCCATACGATCTTATCCCTATCCAACGTAAAGGTCTAAATCGTAAAAATTGAGCAATACGACTAGCTGGATGAGCTAGATTTGCGACTAACAATGCTGTTGCAATTGATAAGAAAACCATTCCTCCCTTGTATAGAAATGGATCATATTGATTGGTCTTCCAAAACATAACCAAAATAATAATAAGGGCAATGCCCCCCACTACATCAAGAATGAAACGCGCCTTTGGGATAATTTTATTTGCAAGCCTATTGCTTGGCCAAACTAAGGCAAGTACCGCTCCGATAAGTAAGGAAAAGGCCCTCGTATCTGTACCATAATATATTCTGCTCGGATCAGCTCCAGGTTCATACAAAATTGCCATCGCTAAAGCTGAAGCAACGGCTCCCAGACAAATTAATAAAATCATACGGGATTGTTTTTTTATGTAGTAAAGCCCTAAACTAATGATAAACGGCCAAACAACGTAGAATTGTTCCTCAACTGCTAACGACCAAAAATGATTCAATGGAGAAAGCTGGTTAAAATTATCAAAGTACGATAATTTATGATAAATATACCACCAGTTACTAACATAAAATAATGCCGCTAATGAATCTCCGCGCATTTTTTCAAGTAAAGAGCTATGAAAAACTGTAATCCATGCCAACGTTATAACAAGCATAACAAGCATTCCTGGAAGCAATCTCCTTGCCCTACTAAGCCAGAATTTTTTTAAATCAATTCTCTTATTTCTCTTCCACTCTATGGCTAGAATATCTGTAATTAAATAACCTGAAAGTACAAAAAATACAGTAACTCCTAAAAATCCTCCAGGCATCCAATTAAAATTAATATGATACAAAATAACACCTAGTATAGCTAGGCCCCTTAGACTGTCCAATCCAACCATATAACGACTATTTTTTTTAAAAGGTTTAGTCATCCTACATTCACCTCTTTTTCTTGGAAATTAGGTTAATAATAACGGCACAAAGTACTATTAATCCCCTAAAATCGTATAAGCTAAACTATTGCAAACATCTTTTTGTAAGGCTCTTTTTTTTATCTTTACATGCACAGTAATTAATACTTTAACACGTTATCTGGCTCTGTTGTGAAAATTTTTAAGCTAGATGTTCTTGTTGCTCTTCCGAAAAAGAGGAATATGATATATAACGTATATTTGAACATTTCCCTGCAAAATAACGTTATAAAGAAGGGCTACTGGTTATGAGCAGCCCCTCTTTTACCTTACTTCACATATACATATGTTTCATTTGAAATCACATTTTATGTCTTGCCCTTACTGTCGTGTATTTTATATTGCAGCGAACCTTGCATCAGAACAATATGTGTTCTGGTGCAAGGTTTTTTTAACTAGAATAAATTCTGGGAAAGCAAATAAGGAACATGATAGATGTGATATTTTAAAGAAAAATAATAGTAGCCATTTGCTACTATTATTTTTTTCTTTAAGTTATCATAATATGCCTGAAATTCTAAAGGGACGTGGTATGTCAATTCATCTAACAACCATTATGTGCTGAGTTCGTAAATGCGGAAATTTCATTCGTGATTTTTGAAAAATAAAACAAAAAAGAAAAACTATCTTTGAAAATGGATGAAACCTACATAAATGTCAACTAATCTATGTACGAATTCCTTTGCTTTAGCTAGGTGTTCTAGGAAATAAGGAGCCATATACCGGTCAATTTTTCAATTAACTTGGTGTCTAGTTTAGTGTACCATCTCCAATTAATACATTTTTTCGGGTTCAGTTCATTATATTTTCTACTTTGTCTTTATATACAACATATTCTTTTCCATCCACTACTGCTACCACCGCAAATTCATCATTTGGATTGAATGAAAGCCAGTCAGCCCACATGCTTGTATTAGCACCTCCACTCCACATATGATGAACAGTGTTTTTAGTTAAATTCATAACTTTATAAGACGCATTTGGTGCATTTGTTCCAGTCTTTATTTCAAAAGTGTATGCGTTATGGATTTTTTTATAAAAGTAAAAAACATTTGATGGACGAAGTAGATTCATAAAATCTTGTTCTTTCTTCTCTGCAATTTTTATGCCTTCTAGTAATGTGACAACATCTGCTCTTAATGTTTTCCAACTGTCTTTAGCTGAATTCAAGTTAGGCTTTAAAAATTTATATCTATTTTGATCAGCTTTTTCATCAACTTTATCAATATGCCCCATTACGCCCGAATATTGAGAGTCTAAATCATCCCATTGTGTGGACATATAAGTAAGAGCAGTAATAGCACTATCAATCGTACTATGCATATCACTAATATTATGAAAAGCAACTCCGACTACACGATTTAATGTAATTTTATAATCTACAGTTTTACGTAATTCTGCTAAAGCAGGCTCTAATCGACCTAAATTATCTCTAGCAGTACCTATCATTATGCCACCAGAAATAAGCGTGGGGATAAAAGGGACTTTCACCATTATTAACCCATCAGATTCTAATTTCTTATAATAGTTTACTTGTCCTAAAACTTCATCTAAACGCTTTTGATCAGTCTCTACATCAGCTCCTTGGTTTTTTAAAATCGATTGCAAGGTCTCTTTATGGCTTCCAAATACTCTAACATCTTCTCCAATAGCGTTTTTAAATTTAGTTAATTCTTCTATTAACGCTTTTGCGGACTTTTGGTTTCGTTGAATCCCCACCCTTAAATCTGTAATCCCCTTTTTTAAAGTATCCCCATTTCCATTATTGATCGCCTCTACTAATGTTTCATAATAATTTTCAAACTTTGTATCGTATTCAATAATGCCGGTCAATGTATCTAAAAGCTGTTTTTTTACTTTTGTATTCCATGTAACAGCATGTGCTCTTGCATTCTTTTGATCCTGTACAATTTTACTAGGTAAATCTGCATACCCATTAATAGAAATTCCTTCAAAACTCACATCCGGATTATTAATTAGTAAATAAGAATATTCATTCATAGCCTTTGCAAATAACCCAGCATCTTGTACAGTTTTTTTCATCTTTTCTTCATTTGCTGAAAGAGACCTATCTCCAGTGTTCGTTTGTTCAGTTTCAATTGCAAAGGTTGCTACTGGTGTGACTGCATAGGTAGTTGTCATAATTAAAAATGCTGATACAGCCAGTATTTTATAAGGTTTTTTTTTCATCTTTTCTTATTCCTCCTGTATAGAGTATGATTTCAAGTCCTATTCTTATTAAAAGACGCTGTTGTTGCATAGATTCGATATTATTAAGCAAATCTATATAACCTGTCTCCTATTGATCGATTCTGTTACAAATTTTTAAAAACAAGTAAACTACATGGCTATCTTTTTATTTGGATACAACTTACATATAAGTGAAAGGCGAAGTCTTTAATGAGACTCCGCCTTTTTAATATATAAGGATTTATTAATTACCGCTTTACTGTTTATCAGTGTAATCATAGACTCTCTATGTTATGGGGCACTTTGCAACAGAATAAATATTTCCCTATTTTTGTGGAGTAACTGTTTCCACTTTTAATTCCTTTATTCCTTCTTTTAATGTAACAGCATCTGTTCGTAATGTTTTCCAACTATCTTTCGCTGCATTTAAATTAGGTTTTAAGAATTTAAATTTATTTTGATCCGCTTTTTGAGCTGCATTCTCAATATGCCCTAGAACGCCCGAATATTGAGAATCTAAATCATGCCACTGCGTTGACATATAAGTAAGAGCGTTAATAGCATCATCAAGTGCCTTGTGCATTTCATTAATATTACTATAAGCAACTCCAACTACACGATTTAATGTTACTTTATAATCCACGGTCTGACGTAATTCTGCTAATAAAGGCTCTAACTTACCTAAGTTGTCTCTTGCTACTCCCACTATAATACCGCCAATTATTGGTAGACCCAAAATAGCACCCTTCATTACATTAAACCCATCAGATTCTAATTGTTTATAATAGTTTACTGATCCTAATACTTCTTCTAGACGCTTTTGATCTGCATCAACATCTGCACCTTGGTTTTTTAGAATCGACTGCAAAAGATCTTTATTGCCTCCAAATGCTCTAACATCTTGTCCAATAGAGTCTCTTAATTTAGTTAATTCTTCTATTAATTGTTGTGCGTACTTTTGGTTTTGTTGAATTTCACCTCGTAAATCTGTAATTCCTTCTTTTAAAGTTTCTCCATCCCCTGTATTAATCGCCTCAACCAATGTTTCATAATAATTGTCGAACGTTGTATCATATTCAACAATACCAGTCAATGTATCTAAAAGCTGTTTTTTTACTTTCGTGTCCCAAGTAACAGCATGTGCTCTTGCATTCTTTTGATCTTGTACGATTCTACCAGGTAAATCTACATATCCATTAATAGTAATTCCTTCAAAATTTACATCAGGATTCTTAATTAGCATATAAGAATAGGCATTCATAGATTTTGCAAATAATCCAGCCTTTTGCAAGGTCTCTTTCATTCTCGCTTCATTTGCAGAAAGAGCCGTATCTCCATTGTTCGTTTGTTCAATTTCACTTGCAAAAGTTGCTTCTGGTGAGACTACAGAAGTTGCTGTCATAGTTAAAAGAGCCGATGCGACGATTAGTTTGTACGGGATATTTTTCATCATTTTATATTCCTCCAATATAAGTTTTCATTTTCAGTTCTATTCCTGTTTAAAAGCGATGTCTTTTGAAATGAATTCTGCATCTTTATGAATATCATTCCAACTTTCTTTAGCAGCTTTTAAATCATCCGGTATTAAAGAGAATTTGTGGTCTTGCATAGAATCGATATTATCCAGTAAATCTGTATAATTTGCGCCCATTGTATTCCATTGCTTTTGAATATTTGTTAGAGACAATATCGCTTGATCTACAGTCTGGTATAGATATGCCAATGTTTCTTTCGCGTTAGTAAGCGAAAGAACTGCTTGATTAGCACGATCTGCTTTCATACTTAATTCCCCGATTTTGTTAGAAATTTCGTTATAGGAGTCCATATGCTTAGATGCCGTGACACCAGCCGCAGTTCCTAGACCGATACCAGCTGCTCCAAGAGCTGAAAGTCCACCAACAACAGCCGGTGTTGCTGTACCACCAGTTACAACAATTACAACTGCTCCTCCAATAGCTGCAATAACTAAAATAGCTGCTCCCAATCCACCACCAATTGACCATGCTAATACATCATCAAAATGTTTTTTCTGAGTAGAACGAAGTTGCTCAATTTCAGCTTGAAGTTGTGGAATCGTTGCTTGTTGACCTGCTAATATTGCAGTTAATCCACCTTTCCCATCTGGACCACCAACATTATTTTTAAAATCTGTAGAATTTTGATATAGTTTCCCTTTGAAGTCTTGTAGCATCTTAATTACATCTGTTACCTCTTTTGAATTTGTATTAATTGTTGTAATTAAATCATTTATGCCCTCTTTTAGACCTGCCTTATCTTTCTTTTGTACAGTATCTACTAATGTGTCGTAATAATTTTGAAATTGTTCATCGTAATTTACAATATTACGAGCTGTTTTTTGAATCTGTGGCTTCGCTGTATCTAACCAATAATTCGCATTTATTCGTGACAGTTCTTGATTAAGGTGAATATTTTTGAGCAACTCTCCTCCTTCTGATCCTAAATCGATATTAGATAAATTTACATTCGGTTGCTTAATCATTGTTTTTGCGTACAAATCCATTACAAGAATATGAGAACCTGTTTCAGCCAAGGCTTTCTTCAGTCCCTCAGGACCTAAAGCATAATTGCCTACTTTTTGTTCTTGAGCGGTCGTTTCTTGTGCAAATGCATGAATAGTGTTACCAGTAGTAGCAGTTATAACCGTTGCCAGAGTGGCTAAAGTTAGCACTTTGAATGGGAATTTTTTCATCACTTTTCTCCTTCTTTCGCTAGATTCTTATAATCTTTATAGTTTTTTCAAAAACGTAATATCAAAATTTGTATACCTGTTCTTCAAGGTAACTTATTACATTTTTTAATTGTCTTAATGTATCTTTTTGAGACTGCTCGTTAGTTGCATCAACATTAGTAGATAATTTTGTAATGTTATTTTTTATTAAATCTAAATCTTCTTTATAGCGCTTTAGTAGGTCAAGTTCTACTTCTACTTGATTTGCAAACGTATGCAAATCATTTTGTGAAAGAAGAAGCATTGATTTTTGTAAATCTGCTATTGATAGTTTCGTTGTTAAATCATATATTTTTTGGTTTTGTTTCTCTAAGTCATCTAAATATGCTCGCTGCTCTGCTGTTAGTTTATTTACTTCTGCGAAGACACCAAATGTTTTCTTAATTTTTTCAGTATCAATGGCTTTCATCAGGTCATATTCTTGCGTTTTTGCGGCTGCAGCTGCAGCTATTTCACCTTGTTTGCTTTTCTCAATTGCTTCACGAGCTGCTTTTTTTGCCGATTCAATTTCTAGAGCTGTTTTACCTTGCTCTGTCGCTTCTTGCGCTGCTTTTTTCTCAGCTTCTAGAATAGAGTTGTTAATTTCTTTTCCTTTGTTATACGCTGCCATCCCTGCTTGAGCAGCCGGTTCAATAATTTCTTTTGAAAGACTATAAACTTCTTTGAATATAGCAAATCCCTGCTCATTTAAAGCTCCTGGTATTAATGCAATTTGTTGTAAATCATTTTGAATTGCTTTTTTGGTATTTAATATTTCATTTTTTAACTGATCTATTTTTCCTGTTCCATCTGTACCTAATATGCCTTGCGCAGTTGCCACATTAGTATCGAAATCTTTTAATTTTTTATCAAGCTGTAATTTAAGATCAGTTAACTCATTAATTTGTCGTTGCGCATTTTCTTGATTCGTCATAGCCATTTCTTGAAGTACTTCAAGTCTATCCACAAAACCTTCTCTATCTTCTTTATTGTCTACATACGATTTTAATGTCGGATAATAGCTATTAAATTTTGTTACAAATCCTTTGCTTTTTGAATTTAATAGAATTAACTGTGGATAGAGTTCCGATGACCATTCCTTCATATCTTGTTTGATTAGGAATTGATTTGTATTTAAAGCTGGGACTTCCTCTAGCTGTACATTAGGACTCATTAAAGATTGATCAATATACGTTTGGATTAATTTAGATTGCGCACCTAATTTTCGTAATGATGAAGAAATATCCATGTTTTCCTGTTGAGTTTCTGCTTGAACGATTGGTGTTGCGAGAGTATTGATAGGAATAGTCGCTCCAGTTACAATGGATGTTATTAAAAATCCTGTCATTATTTTATTCTTCATTCCGTACACTCCTTTACCATTTTTTTCTATAAATTGATTCATATAACTTGTACGACCTAGCACTAGGCTCTCTTTTTGTACACGGATGAGGAAAGAGAAGTCTTTCAGATAGGGTGTTATCCTTATTTTTTACTTCTAATAGGATGTAAGAATTTTACTCATCTCTCATTTAGATACTCTATTTTTCAAAAATAAACAATAAAAATTCATCAGCTATATTTGAATTAGACACCCAATGGGTAGTAAAATATTAATTCTCCCATAGAGTTGCGGTTTAACTTACAGAACCGCGAGGATAGATAAACCAATGCTGACAGTTAATCCTGTTTTGACCTTGTTTAATATCAATTACATAATATGTCTCTTAGTTTTGTCAGCAAGAGCCTTACAAGACTACAAAAGATGAACTTATACTGTACATTGCTTATACTTTTATTGCGGAATAAATTCACTTTTGTTATGCAAAAACTTAGAACACTTTTATTACAAACTTGATCATTTTGAGATTCTAGGTCTCTCGTTAATTAACTGATTATTAAGAAAAATATTTTCGACATAATGTTACTTACAACTTCGCTATACTCCTATTAGCGTCATCTTCTCCTTTCTCTCTGGTCATACCAGTTATGTTGTTCATTAAAACATTAAATTTTTAATGCGTAAATAGCAAAATTTTGTCGATTGTACTCAATAATTTAACTGTTAAGTAAAAACACGAGCCAAAAACATTATACAAATATAATTAATTAAAAATTTCACCTCTGTAATTGTAATGATTACAAATTAATATATATAAGGTTACAAAATAACTATTTTAGCTTAACCAAGAAATTATATTTTAGAAAAAATACTTATAGAATAATTTAATAGGTTTTTTTATACTTTTTTACCTTTATTTAGTTATGTATAATTGCATAAAACATAGATATATCATGTGATATATGTTACATTATTAATTTTTACGAAATATACCCTAATATCAACATTAATAAATATTTAAAATGGAGATATTAATCTATAAACTTACCCATCGTTATAACCATAGATTTTAAAATATAAAATAGCTGCAAAGCTTTCTTAAAAATCCTTTGCAGCCTTCTGTTTTTTTGTTTTCTTTAGAAAAATAGTGTTTCAAGTTAACAATATGGTATAAACATTTCCATTGTGCTTTTGCTTGGATATATGTTTCATGGACTCTTCAAAAGCTATTTGTTTGAGCTGACGTCAGACTCGTTTGTCTAATTCAGAACTATACTGATAAATCCAGCGCCTAATTATTATTTAAAAAATAGATAAGCTTCGTTTCTCCATTATTTTTGCCAACTCCTGAAAATTGAAACTGTTCCGCTAACAAGATAATATCAGGTTGATCATACGTCTATTTGAATACAAGTTCCTTATCTAAACAAATCACACACTTTTTCTAGAGTAATAAGCTCAGTATTTTCAAGTTTTAGAGATTACTTACACCTATTTTTAAGTTTTTACATTGAGACCAGATAACAAGCCTATATTATTGTATATTTTTCACGGTACTGTCTAGGGGTCATGCTAGTAATTTTTTTGAAAACCCTCGTAAAATAACTTTGGTCATTAAAGTTAAGCCAAGCACAGATATCTGATAGCGAATAAGTAGTTAGAGTTAATAATTTTTTTGCTTCTTCCACTCGTTCCCTTTGAATATATTCGCTTAAAGTAATTCCCATTTCTTTTTTAAATAGTTTAGACAGATAAGTAGGGGTAATTTCCAAATGATTAGCAAGTTCATTGAGAGTTATTCCATCGTAAACATTTTTATTAATATGTTTCATACATGTAGTAACCGCGTATGAATACTTTTGTGCATTGAATTCTTTCACACGATCTGCAAAGGTACGTAAAGCGTCTCCTGACAATCGCTTTGCAGATTCTACGTTATCTAATTGTTCCAGAGTTTGTATATATAAAATACTATGAGCAAAAGCAATATCTGGTGGCAGGTTTCCTTCTATCGCATATCGAGTAGCTAAGGTAATCGCAATAATTCCAAGGTTTTTTTGGTTCCTGAGCGGATCCTCTATTAACATCAGTTCAACATCCTCTTGTGAAACTGCATACATATACTGTATTAACTTTTTTTTATTTCCTTCTTTGATAGTCAAAAAGAAATCATTTACTAATGCCATGTTGTGAGTTTTAGGTTTGTTTTGTCGGCGTTTTAAAATATATAAATCAGGTTTCACAATTTTATTAGGAACTTCCTCTAGTACTTTATTTTTTTCTAAAACAATACCCACATCTAACTTTTCATTGAAAATCATGTAATGTAATAAAATTCCCATATCAATTAATGTAGTTTTTTCAATCTCAGATAAACACTGATAATAGGCTAGTCTTTCTTGAATTTTATCATTTGATTTAAATTCTTTTTGAAGTTTTATGGTCATATCATCTGAACCTTTTGGATGTATAGTGGGACCGATAATAATAGTCCCTTTAATGTGATCATGATTTTCTATATGTATTAGAACAAAATTTTCAAGATAGCTGTTACATCTGAAAAGTGGTAAGTTAAAGGGATCGTTTTCTTGATAAATATCACTAAGATGTTCTTCTTTTGAAGAATAAAAAGGACTATAAACATCATCAGATGTAGAATGATATAAAATTTTTTTGTCTGTAGATAAAATATGTACAGGGGCATTAAATGCTTTATGTGCAAGATCACACAAGTGTTGTATATCGATAGAAGTATTCATTACATTCTCCTTTTAAGTAAATTATTTGATAAATTTCCTCATTGTTCCTTTTATAGTTTCATAATATATATTCTGCTAGGTATAATTCACGACAAATAATACTATAAAATATCAAATTAGTACAATTCACGACAAAATATTACTATATCTTTTTTATGAAAATCATATATTATTTAATTGTAATTAGCATCTAAATATCAGAGTAGATAAGAAAATGAAATGAATGAAGGTCATTTCTTAATTCTACAAGATCTAATCATTACACTTGAGAAAACAGTGAAGAACATACAAAATACAGTGGTACTCCATGCGAGGACCAAGCTGGAAAAAAGATTCAAAATACAGCGAAAGTAACAAGAGATACTGTACCACCACAAAAACCAACAATCAAAATTTCAATTCAATTACTTGTACAAATTGAATTCCAAAAATAGATAATGCTAATTTAAATGTAAAACTGAAAACCTACTGTGTTTCAAATTTTAGACAAAGATAACAAAAAGTCGGGAAATTAACAACAGAGGACAATGATAAGACTATTTATGAACCACTATGCTTCGGAAAGTACACGTTGGAAGAAATTCAAGCACCAAATAGATCTACGTTATTTAAAGATCTAATTGAGAGAAGAATCTTATCATCAGTACAAAAATAAAAAAAGAAAACATAAAAAACGAATGGAATATTTAAAATTCTGGCGATATAGGGACAACTATTTTTATCTAATCCCCACAATATTACTGGTCCCAACATTAGTTTTATTTTCCACAAATGAGGAAGAAATATATAGATTTCAAAAATACTAGGAATTGCAGGGGAGATAGAACATATGAATAAACTTTATTTATATGTTGTTCATCTTTGTATTATTAATCTTTATGCTACCTAGCTTTCATACCGCACCACATCAACATATTCTTAATTTTCCACTTTATTTTTAATTAAGAATCAAAATACCTTTAAATGAAGTTATATTATAGTTTATTAAATACTATAAATAAAAACAAAATGCTATTTAAACACCCTCTGACTACTCATATGAGGTTTTTTCTCTAATGATACCTATGGTATTAACTCTACTTTAAAGGATCATTTTAAAAGAATTTGAGAAGCCATTTTTCTAGTTCACCATCAAAAATCTTGAAATTTATGTAAAAAAGAACCCGTTTTATATATAGTTTCTTTTTTCATTTCTTTAACTTAGTCTAATCTATATTGGCCAGTTAATTGTTCCTCAGCCATTCGAGCTAAGTGTAATTATTCTAATCATTAACACCTTTTTTCTTTAAATTCTTTAGACCCTATCCTTGTTTATATGAATAGCTTTCTTATTCGAAAATAGATTTTTAAAAATTCCTACCCCTACAATTAATACACCTATTCCAACTAATTTATTTATTTGTATTGGAACGCTCTCCATTCCAAACAATCCGAATGTATCAATACATAATGCAACAACTAATTGTGTAATAAGACTAATTAACACCGTATACGCTGGACCTAAACTCTTTATTGCACCCATTATACAAATAATTAATCCAATGCCAAAAAATCCACTTATATAAAACAAATAATTTGTAGTGTAAAAATTAATGCTAATACTTTTCTCTGTTATGATATAAAATAGACCAGAACTTATGAGACCTATTCCAAGAACACATGCAGTTGTTAACCACTGTCCTACACATTCATTGACCTTTGTGTTAAAAACAGATTGTAAGCTAATTAATACTCCAGCAAATATAGCTAAACTAAATCCAATCAAAATATTCCTCTCCCTTTCATTGCTCATATATATTATCTTTAGCAACTTCCTTCATTCTAGAAAAATCTTTAATTACGATAACTCCATTTTTCTTTTCAATTAATTTTTCTTTATTTAATTTTTGTAACACCCGAATTACGTGCCTATAACTTACTCCTATAAAATCAGCAATACTTGATATGGAAGTTGCATCTAAATCCTCTTTATACATATTTCCGTTACTATCGGTTGAAATTGATAGTAAATAACTAGCTACACGCACTTCTACTGGATAAAGTAAATTTAGAGCTGTAAAACGGGTCGATATTTTTAACGTGTTCGCAATGTTTTCAAGCAAGAAGTTCATAAATATAGGATCATGTAATAACTTGTTTCTAATAACCGTATTAGAAATGGAGATAGCTACAACATCTGAACAAGCTTCAACGACATTATGAGTCTTGCTTTTTTGTATCAATTCAAGATCACCAACAACCGCCAATGGATTGATAAAGCGAAGAATTAGTTTCTTTCCTTCTGGTGTAATCGTATAAACTTTTACTTTACCTTTCACTACAAAATATAAACGATCCATTTCGTCATCTATATTGCAAATAAACTTGCCTTTTTCAAAATGATTTATTTGAAAATAAGCTGTATCTATTTCTGAAAAAATCTCAAATATTTTATTAGTTTTCGAATAATGAATAATTAAATCTGATCTATTCTCCATTCTCATTTCCTCCTTCTATTCACATATTAAATATTACAATCCCTATAATCATTACTATTGTTCCCACAATATGATATCTCTCCATCTGTATCTTTTTTATATGGAACAGTCCTTTTATTTCAATGAAAGTTGCTGTTAACAATTGAGCAACCATAAGTGTGCCAGCTGTCAATGTAACCCCCATTGAATATATCGCCATAGTTTCTGCACAAATAATGAATCCACCAAATGCACCGGCTACTAAATATGTTTTTTTCACACCCTTTAAATCCGTTACTTTCTCTTCTTTCTTTAACAAAAATATAGTTATTGCAATAAGGAACCCAATTAAATGCGTTATAATACTCGTTGACCATATGCCGATATGTGAACTAAGTTTCGCATTAAAGGTTCCTTGAAGTGTTATACATACACCAGCAAAAACAGCAAATACAATGCCTTTCAAAAAATCATCTCCTAATTTTTTATTTCTAACTTAATTAAAAGCTATGACCCTAAAAGGCAAAAGGACAAATGTCACATCACTATGAAAATAATTAGAAATGAACAAAAAACACATCTCAAAAATTTGAGATGTGTTTTTATATTTTTATTAATATATAATTTTTTACATATTATAACTACGCTACATTAACAGTCTTCTTCATAACAAACTTTGCAAATAAGAAACGCACAAGCGGCCCCATAATAATTAATTGTAATGGATAAGCCATAATGAAATTTTTAATAAAAATTGAAAAATAACTTGAAACAAATGATTCCCCTTGTAGTCCACCATGTAAATACATCATAGCCATTCCGTAAAATGACATAAAGAAAACCATTCCGATTACCATAGCTGTAGCCATCGCTACTATAATATTTATTTTCTTCGATTTATTAAACGGTATCGCGAATACAATTTTTTTCGCACAAGGTCCAACGATACATATCTCAATTAATAACGCAATCATAAATCCAATTAGTAGTTCTAATGCGATCTCCTTAATATGAATTGGCCCTCCTGCTCCGTTCAATAATAAATTGTAAAACGTCATTACGATAACCATCCCTAGGCACATCATCATACCGAATTGGAGGCTTTCCTTTCTTGTTGTTGGCAACTTTCATCATCCCTTCTCTTTGAGTCTTTGCCATTATATCGATATTGGAAACTCCTTCGTAAGTGAACATTTTGTGAACATTTCGAAAGCGGTTACGTGTATTTCTTTCACTCTTCACTCAAATCTTCCCATTCTATAACTGTATGCTTATAAAGGTTTTATATATTTCAATGTTGAATTACTAAATTTAACATTGAAATATATTACTACTAGGAGGATAACTATGAATGAAGCAGAATTTTACGCATATCACATCGTTACAAAGAAAAAAATGAATACCGGACAAATCATTCATTTTGATAAAAATCAAACTAATACTTTATATCACTTCTTTTTTGAAAGAGAACAATTAAATGCTACTGGCGAAGATTCTATTCAAATTTTAAAAAGCAATTATATAAATAACGAACTACATATAAATAATGAAAATGCTCAAGTAGTTATGAATTATACGGATCAAACAATTAGAGCTGTTAGGGAAACGATTGTCGAAATGGTTAGGCTGCAAGAATATCCTGAATACCCTTCAAGGTTGTCTTGCTTATATGCTTCTAAAAGCTATGAAGATGCTTTGAAATGGAAAGCGTTATTTGATTCTTACAACCGAGATGTTTTACAGATTGTTAAGCTACTAGTGAGTGGGAATTCTTTTGAAAGCGACGGAAATCTTTTACCAAAAGAAGATGGTATTTCTTTCTCCAGAAAAATTGAACAGGCTAGAGACTATTGGAAAGGAAATAGCAAAAGCGAATTACCTGAGCTACTGATTAATGGGAAAATTCAGGTGGTGGAAATTATCGATGATTTTTCCAAAATTAAAATTTAATTCTTGGCTAAATATTAGAGAATGGAGATTACAATGATGAAAAAGGTGTACTTCAATCATGATGGTGGTGTAGATGATCTAATTTCACTATTTTTATTACTCCAGATGGGTAATGTCGAACTTACAGGTGTTTCAGTTATCCCTGCAGATTGTTATTTAGAACCCGCAATGTCTGCAAGTCGTAAAATTATTGATCGCTTCGGCAAAGGTAATATCGAAGTAGCAGCGTCAAACTCTCGTGGAAAAAATCCATTTCCGAAAGACTGGCGAATGCATGCATTTTATGTAGATGCTTTACCCATTTTAAATGAGTATGGAAAAGTTGCAACACCTGCAGCAGCCAAACCTGCGCATCATCATTTAATAGAAACTCTTCTACAAACGGAAGGAAAAACAACTTTATTATTTACAGGGCCGCTAACTGACCTAGCCCGTGCATTATATGAGGCTCCTATAATCGAAGATAAAATTGAACGTCTCGTTTGGATGGGCGGTACATTTCGGACTGCAGGCAATGTACATGAGCCGGAACACGATGGAACGGCTGAGTGGAATTCGTTTTGGGACCCTGAAGCAGTAGATCGTGTATGGGAGGCGAAGATTGAAATCGACTTAGTAACACTAGAAAGTACAAATCAAGTTCCGTTAACAATAGACATACGTGAACAGTGGGCAAAAGAGCGTAAATATATTGGTGTTGATTTCCTTGGTCAATGCTATGCGATGGTTCCTCCTCTCGTTCACTTTTCAACGAACTCTACTTACTATTTGTGGGATGTATTAACCGCTGCGTTTGTTGGGAAAGCTGACCTTGCAAAGGTACAAACGATTAAAAGTATTGTTCATACATACGGACCTAGCCAAGGGCGTACAGTGGAAACTGATGATGGGCGACCTGTAAATGTCGTTTATAATGTAAACCACAATGGTTTTTTCAACTATATAACTGACTTAGCAAAGAAAGCTTCCACTTGAAATTCTATCTATACGAAAAATAAATAAAGTCGTATAGCTTCAGATGATGAGCCTGCAAAAAAATTCAAATTGGTTGCGGCTTAATATTTACTTATTAAAAAGAGTATTGAAGTAAACTTCAATACTCTTTTTGTACAGTTTAAGGCTATTTGATTAAAGTTGCGTTTTACAGGTTAACCATTTCATAACCATTTACAAAATACGTTATTGTTTCTAACTCATCTTCATTTAATTCTCTATCTAGCTCTTGTTTATACGCTTCCTTTATCTTCTCTTCATCGCCTTTATGAGCTTCTGTATAAGTTCCTACTGTTTTTAGCAAATGAATTTCTTGTAAAAATTCAGCCCGATCTATAGCTTCTCCATGAGAAAGAATATAAGTTTCAGCATCAAATTTCTCTAATTCTTCTATTAATGTAAACGTTCGTTTCGTCGTATAGTTCCACTTCGAAGAAAAAATATCTGCATATATACAGTCTCCTAAAAACAATATCTTCTCTTCTTTTATATACATAACAACAGAGTCATGTGAATGATCTCCGCCCACATGCTTTAGCACACATGTCACTTCACCAAGATCTATTTCAAGTTGATTCTGGAATGTTAAAGTTGGAGGAATAATTTTAATATTTCTCGCTTTTTCATTAAACTCTTTTTTGATACAATCCGCACAAAATTCAATTTCAATACCCTCTTTTACACGTGTGTCCAACGCTTCATCTGTCCATTCATAAGAAACAAGTTTACTCATCTCTTTTTTCGTTTCAGAATGTGCAATAGACAATGCCTCTTGTAGTACAGGTAATCCAAAAATATGATCCCAATGCCAATGTGTTAATGCTACGAAATCAGGACTTGATACATTCTGTTCTTTTAGCATTTCTACAAACAGGTGTGCATGTTCTTCTGAATTCCCTGCATCAATCATTAAAGTTTTTTCTTTTCCAACGACCATTCCTAATATAGGTCTATCTGTTTCAGAAACAGGTGTCATATACCAAAATGAGTTTCCTATTTTTTTAATTTGCTGCATAATCAATTCCCCTTTTCATATTCCCACTTAAATTTAATATATAAATTATAACGAATTGCTAGTTTTTTCTCTATACTCAAACACAATTACTTGGACTAATCCAACTTAACTTTTCGTAAGTTAAAAATAAGGGACTACAATCGGAGTGTGATATTATGGAGCGTTTATGGATTCCAATGATTGTAACATTTTTTTCGTTCGGTGGATTACTATTAGGAGGTGCTGTTGGAGTTGCAACACGTCAACTAATTGAAGAAAAGATGCATCGTTTATATGCATTATGTGGTGGTATTTTGCTTGGCCTTTTATCCCTTGAAATTATTCCTGAAACATTTTCAAGCTATGAAATGATTGGTCCTATACTTGGTATAGCTATCGGTATTTTAGTTATGAGCTTATTAGATAACTATTGTCACCATCCAATGATACATAAAAAAGATCAACAAGCATGGCAAACATTCCTGTTTCTCTCTTTCGCTATATTTATTCATAATATACCGAGTGGATTTGCGTTAGGCACAGCTTTTATTAATCATGCTGACTCAGCCATTCCCTTTTTAATAGCAATCGTCGTTCACCATATTCCAGAAGGATTAGCTTTAATTATCCCCTTTCTTTTTACAAAACATAAATATATTTCATTTCTATTAACAACTTTATTACTTTCTCTTATTCTCGGTACCGGTACGGTGTTTGGCATTTTAATGGAAGGAAAAGCTCTTCATTTACAAGGTCTCATTATGGGAAGCGCTATCGGTTCACTTGGTTATGTCACAATTCATGAAATGCTTTGGAAAGCTAAGAAACAGCTCTCTTTCCCTACATTTCTCATGTGGGCAACTAGTGGTTTTTTACTAATAACAGTGTTTACTTTATTCGCTGGTCATCATTAAAGCTAAAAAATTTATTATTTGTATATTTTTCCTTTTTCTCCAAAACATAATGTTATCTACCTATTATGAGGAGGAACAATTATGTTTGGGAAAACAGCTGGTGAAGCATTAGTTGATTTATTAATTGACTGGGGAGTAGAACATATATACGGTATGCCTGGAGACTCTATCAATTCTATCATTGAAGCTTTAAGAAAAAAACAAGATAAAATTAAATTCATCCAAGTTCGCCACGAAGAAGCTGGCGCATTAGCAGCGGCCGCTTATGCGAAATTAACAGGGAAACTCGGTGTTTGTATGGCAATCGCAGGACCTGGAGCTATTCATTTATTAAACGGTTTATATGATGCAAAACTCGATAAGGCTCCTGTGCTAGCAATTTCAGGACAGGTAGAAACCGATTTACTCGGAACGGATTTTTTCCAAGAAGTAAACTTAGAAAGATTGTTTGATGATGTTGCAGTTTATAACCAGCGCATTATGTCAGCGGAGCAACTACCTGCTGTAGTGAATCAAGCGATTCGTATGGCCTATACGAAAAAAGGTGTATCTGTTCTCACTATTCCGGATGACGTTCCGAAATTCGAAGTGAAAAATGGAGCTCGTGTTACAAACACTTCTTTTACATTGCCTGAACTTTTTCCGCAAAAAGAAGATTTAGATGCAGCGAAACTCGCAATAAATGAAGCGACAAAACCTGTTATTTTAGCAGGTAAAGGCGCAAAACATGCAAGAGAATCTTTACTTGCATTCGCAGAATATATCGGCGCTCCAATCGTACTTACATTGCCAGCTAAAGGAATTGTTCCTGATGAACACCCACTTTGCATCGGTGGATTAGGATTAATTGGAACGAAACCATCTTATGAAGCAATGAAACACGCGGATACTTTAATTATGGTGGGTACTTCTTATCCGTTCACTGGTTTCTTACCTGAAAAGGCAAAAACAATTCATATCGATACAGATCCTGCCCAAATCGGGAAGCGTTATGTGACAGATATCGGCTTAGCCGGTGATGCTGATAAAACATTAAAATGGTTAATTGAAAATGTAGAAAAACACGAGGACCATTCCTTCTTAGAGCATCATCAAGAAATGATGAAAAAGTGGGAAGAAAAATTACACGGTCAGGAAGAAGATTCCTCTACTCCAATTAAACCACAACGCGTTATGCATGCATTGCAGCAAGTAGCAGAAGATGACGCCATTCTTTCAGTTGATGTCGGAAATGTAACGGTCTGGACAGCAAGGCACTTCCGTATGACGAACCAGCAATTTATCATTTCAAGCTGGCTCGCAACACTTGGCTGCGGTTTACCTGGTGCACTTGCTGGAAAAATTGCGTTCCCGAATAAACAAGTATTTGCAGTTTGTGGTGACGGCGGATTTGGAATGACTATGAACGATTTTGTAACAGCTGTAAAATATAAACTACCAATCGTTGTCGTCGTATTGAACAATAATAAAATTGCCATGATTAAATTCGAACAAGAAGTTATGGGTAATATCGAATTCGGCACCGATTTAACGAATCCAGATTTCGCAAAATATGCAGAGGCGTGCGGCGGTATTGGCTACCGTATTGAGAAATTAGATGAACTACTACCTGCTTTCGAAAGTGCAGTAAAACAAAACAGGCCGTGTATTATTGATGTAGTTGTAGATGTAAACGAAGCACCAATGCCAGCAAAAATCACATTTGGTCAAGCAGCTGGTTATACGAAACATATGATAAAAGAATTATTTGAAGAAGGTAAAATTGATTTACCTCCACTTTAAACGAAAAAAGATAGCTGAAAACGATTTGTCTTCAGCTATCTTTTTTTATTTTTGTACCTCTCTATAGAATGAAAAATCATTCATAGTCGGTTGTATTTGTTTCTCTACTTTCCCTTTTTTCTTTTCCCCCTTTGGCCTTCTCACATTTCCTAATTTAATTGCATCTTGCATACTATTACTAATCAAATTTCCAGATAAGATTGTCATACTATAAAAAAGAATTGGTATGACCACGATCCAAGTATGAGTAGTTAAATGACGGAAGTTTTGACCAATTAATCCTGTCCATTCTTTTGTTACACTATCCGCCTCTATACCAAAGATTATTGTTCCGCCGAAAAACAGTTCTAACAAACCAAGATGTAAGAGAAGTAATAGGGTGCTTACAAATTGCTGGGCTACTAATAAAAGAAATGATGGTAACATATGTGGCCATACATGGCGTTTCAACCGCTGCCACTTACTCCCTCCGAGCACAGTAGCAGCCAACATAAATTCTTCATTCTTAATACGCTTTACTTCTTGCGCCGTATACAACATAACAGTTGGTACAGCAAGGCACGCAAGAACTATAATTTGAAACGTAACCCGTAAATGAAACGGAGCAGCCTCCTCTCCACTTTCAAACATTAAAACTTCATTTAACATAAAATAGGAAATCATAATCATCGGTACAATACTAAACGGATCAAAAAAAGATGAGATAACTGAAAATGAGCGTTTACTGTACATACCAAGCAATAAACCAATAGTTCCGCCAATTACTACACGTAAAATTGCGATAACGATACTAGCACCAACTGTCCATTTCGCTCCTTCTATTATTAACTGAAAAAGGTCGCGTCCTTTCTCATCGCTTCCAAACCAAAATTTACTCGATGGTGAAAACGGAGCAGCCTCTAATTCTCCTTTTTCGTTATACATCATTGTTAATTCACGAATATTTCCGTCAAAAAACACCGTATTTCCAATACTAACAATCATTAATACACTCAAAAAAGTAACACCTAGCCAAAATCTCACATCTCTTTTTACAACTTGCCACATGTTACACACGCTCCTTTATAACATTTTTTAAAAGCGTATGTAATAAACGAAATAGTATAAAAAGCGGTACGTATAATATAACTAAACTCACTGTAAATATTTCTAATTTGGAATTTTCTTTTACAAAAACAAACATGCCGTACGTATTAAATAGCCATTCAATAATATATAAATTTGATAACATAAATAAAATATTTGTTTTTGCATAATAGACTGTTGTTAACAAGACATTTCTTGAAATATGGTGCGTCAAAACATGTCTTAAACTCAGTCCTTTACTCTTTGCAAATATGCTATAATCTTTCTCTAATTCTTCTCTAAAACGTAATAATAGTAGCTTCATAAATAATAACGTTGTAGGTATAGCAAGACATATTATTGGTAACATACGAGCTCTATCCTCACCAAATCCCGCATGTTTCACTGGCATAAATCCTGTTTTTTGAAAGATAATTACTACTAGAAGTTGAGATAATAAAATTAATAAAATGTCCGGGATACTTTCAAGTGCGACGAAAACTCCATTCCATATACGTTGCTTTGATTGAGAGCGCTGCAATACCCACACAACGATAACATACGCAATGAGTAAAGAAAGTATAAATGCCGAAATAAATACAAACATTGTCTCTACATAATGAATCCATATTTGTGGAAATAACTTTCTTGAGTTCCGAAATCCATACGTAATTTCACCCGGTTTTAGTAACTTCTCCCCGAGAAACAGAACTGTGTCCCAAAAACCGATTAAATCAATTTGCAGTCCTTTAAATAAACGCGGAAGTGCCCCTAAAAAAAGGATACAAATAAGTGCCGCAAATAATTGTAAACATGTAACTCCACACCACTTACCAATTCGAGTGAACATAACTATTATCCTTTCTATTTAAATGAATATTTAGAAATAAAACCTATGTATAGTACCTATACATTTTAACAAATTAACTCCTCTTTCTAAAAAACATAGCAATCCCCGTCATTTTTTGGAAGTTTTATTATATCTTTCGACTATTATCCAACATTTCCCTTCTTGATTCATTACAAGCTCAAAAAAGCCCTTGTTTTCAAAACAAGGACTTTTTTCATAAACTATTTCGCTACCTCTTCTTTCGGCATTACCATACCTTTATACAATTGAACAGTTATCCAGTAATAGATAAAATAAATGACTAAGAATATTCCTATCGGCACCCACACTTTTACAAACGGGTCAACTAAAATAAAGCTGAATAAGTTAAGCCCTACTAAAACGTGGGAAATTCCAATGATCGCTGGGAAGATAAATAAATATGAAATTTCTTTATAAATACTTTTTGTCAGCATACTACGTCTAACGCCTATTTTTCGTAACATTTCATAACGTCGTACATCACGAGAAGCACCCGTTAATATTTTGAACATAAGGGAACTTGCCATCATTGCTAGAAAGGCAATTCCGAGGAAAAACCCCATAAACATTGTTCCACTCATGAGACTGTTCGTTAACTGATAAATTGTCATTTTCGTAAATATGTCTACTTTTGTACCTGTTGTTTTTTCAATTTGTTCTTTTTGTCTCTTGTCTATTTCGATCAATAATGGTTTATATTTTTTCATATCATCTACTTTTGCTAATGTTACAGTATGTTCTGTTCCTTGAATTCCTTTATAATGCTCTTCATCAGCAATTCTTACAGGCTTTCCGTTAAATTGATTATGTGTAATTTGTATTTCTCTTACAACCGCATCTTCCCAATCTTTTGGCATACGAGGAAGTTTATTCACTGCTTCGGGAGCTTCCAAAGCAGAATATACAGGTTCAGTTAAAGGTTCAGCCACCCGTTTACGCGCAGGCTCTTTTAAAGTTTCCATATTAAAGCGGTCGGAAATAAGTGGCGGTTTCGCAGTTAAATCGTCACGTAAGTAATACACCGCTTCTCCATCTACTTTATACTTATACTTGCTTTCTTCAACTATTTCCATTTCCTTTAATGCTGCTGTATCTTGATCATTTGGATCATGAATTACGACATCATATACACGTGAGAAATCTGTCATAATGCCTACATTTTTTTGAAATGCCATACCTGCTGTCATTGCCCCTGCACCTAATGCAATTAACATCGCTACAGTTCCTAATACTCTCGATAAACTATTTACTCGAAAGCGTAACTGTGCATATGTAAAACTATTTAAGCCCATTTCATTTCGTTTTTTATTTCCCTTAATTTTCATCACAAAAAATGGGAGCAATGAACTAAAAATAAAGTACGTTCCAAGTGTTGTAACAATCGTCGCTATTATAAAACCAAGTTCAGCATATGTTCTTATATTTACCATAAAATAATACCCTGTACTTACTAGTAATACACCCAGTACTGTCATTATAATAATGCGAGTTTTACTTTTCTTTACTTCATCTAGTGTTTCATCTTCACGAATTAACTCTAGTTCTGTTTTACGTAACAATCGAATGCTATTCATTATACCCGTAATGAAAAATAGTATTAAGAAGAAAATAGATGTAACTAAAATAGCTGGTGTGTATACAGATGCGTAACTACCTTTTGCTGAAATTTCCATGCCATTCATTAAAAAATTTCCTGCTACACTTGCAAGTAACATTCCTACTAAAATACCGATAATAATACTGACAATACCCATACCGAATGTTTCAATAAATAATAACTGTGCTACTTTTTTCTTTTTCGCTCCAAGCATCATATACATACCAAGTTCTTTTCTTCTTAATGTAAGTAAAAAAGAATTGGCATATATAATATAAAATACAGTTATGAAAGAAAGTAATATTGCACCTACCCAGAAGACGAGTCTAATACTACTAATGAGACTATTATCTTTTGTAAATTCACTGTTCATCGCCATCGTTTGGAACATATAGAAAATACTAATACTAATAACGAGACCAATCAGTAAAACCATATAATCTTTTAACATCTTTTTCATACTATGACGTGATAATTTAAATAACATTGTTTCGCCCCCTACTTAGACTCAGCAGCTGAGCCCATATGAGCGAGCACACCTAAAATGTCTTGATAGAAATTCTCTCGAGTGCCTTGACGATTTAATTCTTTATAAAGAAGACCATCTTGAATGAATAAAATACGCTCACAGTAACTTGCACTAAACGCATCATGTGTAACCATCAAAATACTTACATTGTGATTTTCATGTAAATCTTGCATTGCTTCTAATAAACTTTTTGCATTTTTACTATCAAGTGCTCCTGTTGGTTCATCTGCTAATACGATTGCCGGATTATGTACTAAAGCTCGTGCTGCCGCTGTTCTTTGTTTTTGCCCACCAGAAACAGCAGTCGGATATTTTGTTAAAATTTCAGTAATTCCTAATTTCTTCGCAACCTCATTTACTTTTCCTGTAATCTCACTTGACGGTACACCTTGCAAAGAAAGAGGCAAAGCAATATTTTCATAAATTGATAAGTTTTCTAGTAAGTTAAAATCTTGAAAAATGAATCCTAATTTTTGAGAACGAAAATCTGATAATGCATTCCCCTTCATAGAAGTAATATTTGTACCAGCTATCGTCACACTACCACCTGTCGCTTGATCCAGTGTACTAATCACATTAAGTAAAGTCGTTTTTCCAGATCCAGAAGGACCCATGATCCCGACGAATTCCCCTTCCTTAATATGTAATGATACGCCTCTTAATGCTTTTGACTGATTCTCATTTCTTTTCCCATACGTTTTTTCTACACTTTCTACAGTAACTACATTTGTTGACATTTCTTTCACTCCATCCCTTTTGTATAGTATTATTTTTTTCATATAATTCTTATTTTTCACTCATGTAAAATCTTACTATTTTTTAGCTTTTCAAACAGAAAGAGATGCACAAGTAACATGAACCTTTTTCCTCCTTCATATTCTCACTTTTCTAAAACTCGTTCATTCGATTTCTCTTACATTTACCTTACATTTTTGTAAGGTAAACAAGAAAACACACCAAATTCTAATGGTGTGTTTTCTTTTTAATCAATATTTTCTATTCTTTATTTCCTCTTCCATACTTGCCGCAAATACATCTAGCGCAACAACTTCTGACTTTTCTTCCCCATATTTACGTACATTTACAGATCCGTTTTCCATTTCCTTATCCCCAATAACAAGAACATAAGGAATTTTTTGCATTTGTGCTTCTCTTATTTTATATCCTAACTTTTCGTCTCGCACATCTCGTTCAATACGAACTCCAGCTTGTGCTAATTTATCTGCAACCTCATTTGCATATTGTACATGAACTGCATTTGAAACTGGAATTACTTTCACTTGAACTGGTGCTACCCATGCCGGGAACGCGCCTCCAAAGTGTTCAATTAATATTGCTAAAAAGCGGTCTAACGAACCTAAAACTGCTCGGTGAATAACAACTGGTCTTTTCTTTTCATTCTTCACATCTATATAATTTAAATCGAATTTCTCTGGCATTTGGAAATCAAGCTGAATTGTTCCGCACTGGTGACTTCTATTTAAGGCATCTTTAATATGGAAATCAATCTTCGGTCCATAAAATGCGCCGTCACCTTCATTTAGTCTATATTTATAATTCAATGACTGTAATACATTTTCTAATGCGGCTTCTGCTTGCTCCCACAATTTATCGTCACCCATTGAATCTTCTGGACGAGTAGACAGCTCCACTTCATATTCGAATCCAAAAGTTTTATATACGTAATCAATTTGCCCCATTACGGATTTAATTTCATCCTCAATTTGTTCTGGTGTTACAAATAAATGAGCATCATCTTGGCAGAAAGTACGTACTCTTAATAATCCGTTTAACGCTCCGCTAAATTCATGGCGATGCACTTGACCGAACTCACACATGCGAATTGGTAATTCACGATAAGAATGCAATTTATTTTTGAACATAAGCATGTGTCCTGGACAGTTCATTGGCTTTAATGCAAAACTTTTGTTGTCTACTTCTGAGAAATACATATTATCTTTATAATGGCCCCAGTGCCCTGATCTCTCCCATACTTCTTGGTTCATCATAAACGGAGTGCGTACTTCTTGATAATTGTATTCTTTTTGAATTTCTCTTAAAAATGCTTCTAATTCATTCCGAATAATTTGGCCTTTCGGTAAATAAAATGGCATTCCCGGAGCCTCTTCAGAAAACATAAATAACTCAAGTTCATTACCTAACTTACGGTGGTTTCTTTTTGCTGCTTCTTCAACAAAATGTAAATACTCTTCTAACTCTTTTTGAGAAGAGAATGCAACACCATATATACGCTGAAGCACTTGGTTATTACTATCACCTCGCCAATATGCACCGGAAACGTGAGTTAATTGAAATGCTTTCAAATAACCTGTAGATGGTACATGTGGCCCCCTACATAAATCTACAAATTCACCTTGTTTATATAGTGTTACACTTTCCCCACTAGGAATTGCTTCTAAAAGTTCTAATTTCAAGCGATCGTTCATTTCTTGAAACAGTTTTGCTGCTTCTTCTCGAGAAACCTCAACTCGTTCTATACTTATATTTTCTTTTATAATATTTCTCATTTCTTTCTCGATTTTTGGTAAATCTTCTACGTTTACACTACTTGGAAGATCCATATCATAATAAAATCCATTTTCAATAACAGGCCCTACCCCAAGATTTATATCACCATATAATCTTTTTACAGCTTGCGCTAAAATATGTGCCGCAGAGTGTCTTGCAATTTCTACTCCATCATTTGAATCTATAGTAATGATTTCTACTTCCGCATTTTCTTCAATATTTCGGCGTAAATCATATAACTGATCATTTACTTTCCCCGCGACTGCTTTCCTTTTCAAGCTACTACTAATTGATCCAGCAATTTCTTCTAAAGTAATTCCTTTTACAAATTCTTTAACACTACCATCTGGAAATTTAATTTCAATCATCTGTTCTTTCATTTTTCATCTCTCCATTTCATAATAAAAAGCACACTCATCCCTAAAATAGGGACGAGCGTGCTTTTACCCGTGGTTCCACCCAGATTCCCATTGTAAACCTACAATGGCTTCTTTTACGGTAACGTCGTTTACACGGCACTAGATACTTCATTTCCCCAGTGCAGCTCTAAGGTGGTAAGTTATTTTTCTGCGTTAGGAAGTTCTCAGCTTTCCTTCCTTCTCTGTATAACCGGGTAAAATAACTCGTGTCCTTTTCTTTGCTTTTATAAAACATCCATTTATTGTTATTTAATATATCTTATTCATTTTATTTTTGCAAGTGTTTAAAAAAATTATTTATTTAATTTAAAAAAGTGAAACCAAATTTTTTTGGTTTCACTTCACAATTTTACCAATCTTGTGGTTCGTAATTTAAATCTGAAAATAGACGTCTTTTCTCTTTCTTCGATAAATCTCTCCACTGCCCAACTGGTAAATTATTCAATTCTATATTCATAATTCTCGTACGTTTTAACGTATATACTTGATAACCTAAAGCTTCACACATACGGCGAATTTGACGATTCAGCCCTTGTGTTAAAATAATTTGGAACTCATATTTTGATAACTGTGTAACCTCACAAGGAAGTGTTTTTGTACCTAAAATTTTAACTCCCGCTGCCATTTTCTCTAAGAAATCAGGTGTAATTGGCTTATCCACTGAAACGATATATTCTTTCTCATGCTTGTTTTCAGCACGTAAAATCTCATTAACGATATCGCCATCATTCGTTAACAAAATTAAACCGTCTGAGTCTTTATCGAGACGTCCAATATGACTAATACGTAAAGGGTGATTCACTAAATCAATAATATTACCTTTTACTGCTTTTTCACTTGTACATGTAATACCTACTGGTTTATTTAAAGCGATATACACATGGTCTCGAGCAATACGAAGTTGCTCTCCATTCACTCGTACATCATCACCTGGATTTACTTGGTCACCAATTTTTGCAACCTTACCGTTAATAATTACTCTTCTCTCATTAATTAATTTATCTGCTCCGCGTCGAGACGCTTTTCCAGCTTCACTAATAAATTTATTGATACGCAAGTTAGGCACATCCTTTTCATAAAAAATTTCAAGCTCACACTGCTTCTACCGTACAATACAAAAGGGTAAGCCTCCTATTTTAACTTAAATATATTAACATGAAAGGGTATATGACGTCTTCTATTAATTTCTTGTTTACAAGAAATTATCTTTATTATACATTCATTTATACACTTTTTCTGCACTTAATATACAAGCCATTCTTCCTTACATACAGCTTGTTTACTTCTTATCTCTTCTATATCTTCATGAATGTTAGCCAGTTTATACAACATGGGAAAACCCTCTTCCACATAATATTGATGCGCCATTTCATCTTCCCAATAAGTTAATACTATGTAACGAGTTTCATTTTTTAAAGACTTCGCAACTACTCCACCTAACATCCCTTTTGCATTCTCCATTCCTTTATTCCAAATTGTTTCTTGCTTATGTAAAAAATGATTTTCTTTTTCTCCCTTTACATCACATATGGCAACTCTTACGAATGATCCTTCTGTAACAACGTTTTGCAAAGGCTTATCATTTATATCATACAACGTTTGAAATAGTTCAATTTCACATGAAAGAAACGTATCTTTTTGATTACTATTTAAATAAATTGTATCGTGAGCACCGTTCATAAATGATTGATATGCACTTCTATCTTCCCATAAAGTATATACACATGCCTCATCTTCATTCCATCCACCAAATTGCCCATGAAAACCATCTAAATGTTGTAAATCACGCCATTTTTCTTGAGCAGCCGAAAACATCTCCCTTTTCTCTTCTCCCACTTTGCAAAATATTGTTTTTAGTAACATTTCTACTTCCCCCTTATTATACAATCTCTCTCTTACAACAATAAGTTTACATAACAAAACTATGGTAACTAAAAACTTCTACTTTTGTACAAATAATCATTTTTTTGCACTATATCTATCAAACCATCTATCTGTTTTCATTTCAAATAATTCGGAATATAAAAAATGTAGCTCTATAGGAATTACATCGAAATCTTTTCTCCCTTGTATATCTATTGCTCAAATAAATAATACGTAATTTCTCTCGGATAATGTTTTACATTTACCTTTCGTTCCACTTTTTTAAAACTAACTAGGCTGGCTCCCATCCACTTGCCTTTATAATAAGCATTACACTTATATATGTATAAACCTCTTCATTATCATCATTAATATGGATTGCTGACATTGGTACTGGAAATTTTTCAATTTTAGATTCTTTGTCTACATAAATGAGTGCAAATAAAGTGAAACTTTAATCATTTTGGGATTCTTCATCCCCCACCTAACTTCTTTGCTTTCGCTGCATTTTGAAGTGGGGGTCTTACTGCCCGTTAATGCGAGATACACCAATTAATAACATAGCCGTTACAATATTTAAAACTAGTTTTCTTTTATTCACTTTCACTAAAATTCCCCTTTCTTACATATTCCTTTCATCTTTTTACTAATTTTAATTAGTTACGTATAAAAAAGATGTAATTCAAATCACTTCTAACTTTATTTTCTCTATTTAAAACAACATTATTGTTATATATTATAATTATAAGTTTTTAAATTTTGGAGGCGTTACATATTGAAGAAAATTCTTTTTACTAAATGGACAGTAGTTATTTCTATTTTCATCATTTTCGGTACGATTTTCTACGTAACTAATGGTAAAAATAAAAATGATAATGAAAAAGCAACTGTAGAAACAGTGGATACAAAAACTTTCAAAACTAAATTACAACCTAAAATTAAGGAATTGACTACTAATTATAATGACATTATCGAAAAAGATTGGTTGCCTGCCTGGGAAGAGATGAACACGAACGGAGATTCAGTGGATAGAAATAAACTATTAGCTACAATGAGTGCTGTTTCCAAACAGTATGAAACACTTATGAACGAAATAGACACGATAAAAATCGAAGAAAGCATAACGGATATACATATACAAAAACAACTAATCCAATTCACAACTCAGTTTAAATCCGCATCAAATTACATGAAAAATGCAGCAGATTTAATTATTGATAAATACAATAATTCTACTCCGGCCAATGAAATAATTGAAAATACAAAACAGGCTTTAGGGCTTGCCGATCAACATATTGTCATCGCTTTATCTACTTTAAATGAAATTAAAGATAAATTAGGAATTTCTAAAAAATAAAACTGTTTACTATTTTAAAATAAAAAAAAGATTGCAATTCACAGTTTATCTGTCTATAATATTTTTATTGATTTACATTCAATGTGTATATTAATTTTATAATTCGGATGAACCATTCAGGAGAAGGTCAATTGATCTACCGACGGGGCAAAAAGTTGTAATACCAACTTTGAAACTCTCAGGTCTTGGTTACAAGTAGAACTGCATGGGGACGAATCTCTGGAGAGACTCCCTCTCGCTTTTAATAGCGCGGAGGAAAAAGAGCGCCGAAGGAGCAAATCCGCTATTTTAGCGGATAATCTCTCAGGTAAAAAGGACAGAGACAAGCGAAGGAAAATGCCGATTTGTATCGGTTTATTTTTCTATTCCTTGTTTCTCCAGAGACCATTTCATTTACTTGAAGTGGTTTTTATTTTTTCTAAAAAAGGAGAATAAAGATGGAGACAGTAAGTAAAGTATTAGAACAAATGAATCATTACGTGTGGGGATTGCCAACTTTGTTGCTACTCGTTGGTACTGGTATCATTCTCACAGTGCGTTTGAAAGGTTTACAGTTTAGTAAACTATTATACGCTCACAAAATAGCATTTAAAAAGTCAGAAGATACGGCATCTTCTGGAGATATTAGCCACTTCCAAGCACTCATGACAGCTATGGCCGCAACGATTGGTATGGGAAATATCGCCGGTGTTGCAACAGCTGTTACAATTGGTGGTCCTGGTGCAATTTTTTGGATGTGGATTACCGCTTTATTCGGAATGGCAACAAAGTATGCCGAAGCAATTCTAGCAGTGAAATACCGTGTTAGTAATGAAAATGGTGAATATTCAGGTGGACCAATGTATTATTTAGAGCGTGGCTTAGGTAAGAAATGGCTTGCTGTTTTATTCGCTATATTCGGTACAACTGCTTCTTTCGGGATCGGTAATATGGTGCAATCTAACTCAGTTGCAGAGGCAATGCGAATTAATTTCTCTTTCCCCCCTGCTTTAACTGGTATATTAATGTCATTTTTAATCGCTATTGTTATTTTAGGCGGTGTAAAAAAAATCGGGAAAGTAACGGGATTTATCGTTCCTATTAAAGCTTTCTTTTATATAATTGCTGGTCTTATTATTATTTTCTATCACTTTGATCAAATTCCAAAAGCATTTTCACTTATTTTTTCTGGTGCATTTCAAGGTACAGCAGCCGCAGGTGGTTTTATTGGAGCAACAGTCGCATCAGCTATTCAAATCGGAATGGCGCGCGGTGTATTTGCGAACGAAGCTGGTTTAGGTAGTGCTCCTATTGCGGCCGCTGCAGCAAAAACAGATTCACCTGCAAAACAAGCTTTAGTTTCTATGACGGGTACTTTTCTTGATACATTTATCGTCTGTACAATTACAGGACTTGTATTAATTACAACTGGAGCATGGAAATCAGGTAAAACCGGTGTTGAAGCTACAACACTTGCATTCCAATCTGTATTCGGCACCGCTGGTAGTATGATCCTTGGTATTGCCATAATTTTATTCGCCTACTCTACTATTTTAGGCTGGTCATATTACGGTGAGAAATGTGTCGCTTATTTATTTGGAGAAGGTGCTGTTCGATATTATAAAGCAATCTTTATCGTGATGATTGCGATTGGTGCCAATTTAAAACTTGGTATCGTATGGACATTTGCTGATATTGCAAATGGACTTATGGCAATTCCAAACTTAATTGGCCTAATCGGATTAAGTGGTATCGTTGTCGCTGAAACGAATCGTTTTTTACAAGCAGAGAAATTGAAAGAAAACCATAAAAAACAGGCAAGTTAATCTGTGTTTAAAATAACTGTAGTTCAAATTTCACTATAAATATTAATTTTATATAGAATACAGCCCTACATTTTGAAAAAGAAATTGGTCAAAATGTAGGGCCTTTTATTTTATTTTATTAAAAAAGTTCCACTAAAGTAAATAAAAGAATATGTTTAGTACATTATATTCTATTAAGTAAACTTCATTTAAAATTATCAGTGTTGGTTACTCTAAAAATCATTAGCATCACACATAAATTATAGTGAAGTAATACTAAAATACAATGAACCTCAACATAAATATCTCGGTAAGAATCCCCTCTTTTTTTAAGCAGTATTATCAAAAAAACTTTAAAGTCCAGTTGATTATATATAAATCACAACTTAATAACCAGAAAATTATAAAAGGAAAACTCTTGAAGATTATGTAATATAAAGGTAATCTATAGATAGACGATTCTAAGATGTTATTCGGAGAAAACTTCTTAGTTAAGTATGTTAACTTGTTTGCACTAAATTTTACAAATAAAGGGGTATTAAGAATCATGAAAGCAAAGAAATTAGTAAGTTTAGCATTACCAGTTATGTTATTAAGTGGTTGTATTACAATTGAAACTGATAGTAAGAAAGCGGAACCAAAGAAAGAAGAAACGCAAAAGATGGAGAAAGAGAGTAAGTCAACCGATAGTAAAAAAGATGATAGCTTATCTGCAGCGAATGGTAAAGATGCAAACAGTAACTCATCAAGTAGTAAACCAAGTTCTTCTTCTAACAATTCAAACTCATCTACTTCCTCTAGTTCATCAACTGCAAAGTTAAGTGGTTCAGAAGTTGAGAAATACAAGTCAGAAATAGTAGAAAATGCTACTAAAGTTGATGATGTTTTGAAATTAATAGAAAAGGTAGCAAGTTCAGATGTTAAGTCATATAGTCAAAAGAAAAGTGAAGTACAATTAAGTATAGGTGGAGCAAAAGCATATGTAACAAAGTTAAGAAACCTCCAAGCACCGCCTGAGTTAAAAGTAGAACAAGAAAATATAAAACAATCAATGGAACTTTATAATGAAGCATTTGCACTGCTTTTTGATGCAATAGAAGAACAAAACGAAAGTAAGATCAATCAGTCATTAACGAAAGCTAAAGATGGTTCAAAGCTTTTTGAGGAAGCAACAGATAGTATTTCTAGAAAAACACAGTAAGGCTGAAATCAAGGTAAATAGATACGGCTAATTTATTAACTAAGGATAAGGGGCATTTAATCATGAAAGCAAAGAAACTAATAGGATTAACCATACCAGTTATGTTGTTAATGAACGGTTGCATAAAAATAGAAGAGTCTAAACCTGCTAAGACAGAAGAGTCTAAAACCGCTAAGACAGAAGAGTCTAAAACCGCTAAGACAGAAGAGTCTAAAACCGCTAAGACAGAAGAGTCTAAAACCGCTAAGACGGATTCTGAAGTTAAGACTTCTAAAGAAGCTGACTCTAGTACTTCAAAGCAGTCAACTTCTGATGTGAAGAAAGTAAGAGTATTAGCAGACGACTATCCTATGTATTTAATTGATTTAGGAAATGAGTTTGATAGACTATTCAAAGAGTACAATAATATAGTTGGGGAAGCTAGCAAAGGCAATAAGACACGAAAAGACGTATTAGTTAGTGTCGAAAACATCTTTAAAGCAATTGATAAGTTTGAAGAAATCGACCCACCGAACAAGTATATAGATGCTCAAAAGGATATTGAGAAAGCAACCGCTAAGTACAGAAAAGCCTTTGAGGGAGTAGAACGTATTTTCTCACAAAACACAGAGAAAAATACTGGTGGTAAAACTGACAAAGAAGTAATTGAAAACGCTGAAAAGTTAGTTAAAGAAGGCGACAAATACTGGATTGAAGTATATAACAACATGAAAAACGAAGTAACGAAGGCGAACGGCGGCGGAATATCTGCTAGTGAGAAAACAGGAATAGACACTAATTCAGGTGTTAACGAAGCAAACGTTAAGAGTAAAGTAACAGACGGAACTGAGTTAATTGCTGACTGGGGACTTGAAACTTCTAGTGGTTTCCTAGTAACATTTATCATAAAAGGTGGAAATACTTTTGAGTTATATACAGCAGGAACTTACCCAAACAAGGACAATATAACGGAAGGAACATGGTCTTACGATAAAAACTCTATGACTTTTGAATTACATATAACGAAGCGAATGGACAACGGTAAAGAAGTCACTGTTTCTAAGAAAGACATACCTTATATTGTACAGAATTTCGATGGTAAGACCTTACAATTATTAAATACAGAAACAAATAACACAACAAGATATGTGAAACAAAGTTTCTAATAGACAAGAAATAGAGTCACTCCCTCTTAACCACTTAGATTTCTTTTATCAAGATGGATAAAACGTAACAACTATTTATAAATGGTATAACTTCATTTGGAAATCACAATTAATCTATGAAAAAAGGAATGATTCATGCATAATGAGCATTCCTTTTTTCGTTCTCTTACTCAACCAATATCATTTAAAATAAATTTATATCAATCTTCCCCCCTTTTTATTCCAATAAAAGTTTTTCACATAAATGTCATAAATCGTATGGTCTAACTATATAGTTGAAAAGGAATGCGACATTAAAGTGTCGCTGAAAAACTCATCCAAGAAAAGGGAGGAAAAATCTTTTGAAAAACAAATTCATTGTTTTCCTATCTGTTTTGTCATTTATTATTGGTGGTTTCTTCTTTAACACGAATACTTCAAGTGCTGAAACATCATCTACTGATTACGTTCCTAACCAATTAATCGTTAAGTTCAAGCAAAATGCATCTTTAAATAATGTGCAATCTTTTCATAAATCTGTCGGAGCTAATGTCTTATCTAAAGATGATAAGTTAGGTTTTGAAGTCGTTCAATTTTCAAAAGGTACTGTAAAAGAAAAAATAAAGAGTTATAAAAATAATCCAGATGTGGAATATGCAGAGCCGAATTATTACGTTCATGCCTTTTGGAATCCAAACGATCCATATTTTAAAAATCAATATGGATTACAAAAGATCCAAGCTCCACAAGCTTGGGATAGCCAACGAAGTGATCCTGGTGTAAAAGTAGCTATCATTGATACAGGAGTTCAAGGCTCACACCCTGATTTAGCTTCTAAAGTAATTTACGGACATGATTATGTTGATAACGACAATACATCTGATGATGGTAATGGTCATGGTACACATTGCGCTGGAATTACTGGAGCACTTACGAATAATAGCGTCGGAATTGCTGGTGTTGCCCCGCAGACTTCCATTTACGCTGTTCGCGTATTAGATAATCAAGGAAGCGGGACTCTTGATGCTGTAGCGCAAGGTATTCGAGAAGCTGCTGATTCGGGTGCAAAAGTAATTAGTTTAAGTTTAGGAGCTCCAAATGGTGGTACTGCATTACAACAAGCAGTTCAATATGCATGGAATAAAGGCTCTGTTATAGTTGCAGCTGCTGGAAATGCTGGAAATACAAAAGCTAATTACCCTGCTTATTACAGCGAAGTAATTGCAGTTGCTTCTACAGATCAATCAGATAGAAAATCTTCATTTTCTACTTATGGTAGCTGGGTAGATGTTGCAGCACCAGGTTCAAATATATATTCAACATATAAAGGGAGCACGTATCAATCATTAAGTGGTACATCTATGGCAACACCTCATGTTGCAGGAGTCGCTGCTCTTTTAGCAAATCAAGGATATAGCAATACACAAATCCGCCAAATTATTGAGTCAACTTCTGATAAAATTAGTGGTACAGGTACGTACTGGAAAAACGGTAGAGTCAATGCATATAAGGCTGTACAATACGCTAAGCAATTACAAGAAAATAAAGCTTCGTAAGAAATACAGTGAAACTTTAATTATTGGAGGCTTTGTACATCCCAAATGATTATTTTCCCACACTAATCGGTACTTTATAGGCAGTTCATGCAGGATAAAATAGAAGGAGAGACTTTTACAATTAAAGTCTCTCCTTCTTACAAACTATATTACTCCCCCCTTTTCTGAATCATATGTAAATACAGTACAAAATCCATCATTGTCGATGAATGACCAAGTTGACGGATCATTGCTGTTATATTTCCTCTATGATATGTACCATGATTTACGACGTGTTGCACTAATTCTAAAATTGAAGTATGTAGTGTCCCTGCATATGGATTCTTAATAACAAATTCAGCATGTACATCTTGTTGTGTACTTAGAAATTCTTTATACTGATTAGCTATATTTAAAAACATTTCTTCTAATTCATTTAGCGATTTTGTATCGATTTGTTTTTTTAACTTTTCACGATCTTGTATTGCTTCACTCATACTTCTGCCATGTAATATGTGTAACCACACTTGATCTGTAATATAAATATGCGCAAAAGTATCCTTAATGGATGGGAATACACTCTGTATCTGCTCATTAAAAATTGTCTCATAATTTGGTAACTCTTTTAATCGATTGAATAATCTAGTATTAGCCCAAGCATGGTAATCACACTGTTTTAATATATAATCTTTCAATTTATATTACCTCCTTATTGTATAAAACGAATGTTTTGCTCCTTCATTTCCGATTCTCTATCAGCTTTTACAATCCCTTTTTCTTCAATTTCATGTTTATTTATCGTTTTATATTTTACATATGTATAAAATTCCGTTTGAAATGGAAATGGTGTAATCCGAATTGTTTCCTCGTCCACCCATTCAGCTTGAATAAGTTTCTCCTCTTTACTATTAAACATTTCTGTTCCTTCAAAACCATCTTTAAATAAATCAACTTCATCTTTCTTTTTGACACCAGGCTTATTCATACATACGTATAAAGAAAGTTCATCACAAAACTTTAATAATCTATAATGTTTATCGAACATCGCAAACTGTTCCTTTGTTAACGTTTTCAAAATTCTTTTTTGTCGTTCTAATTCATGTTTATAAAAAGAAAGCATCTCTTCATCTTCCTCATTTAATGGGAATGATAAAAAGTGTTTACTACACAGTAATGCCCCGTATGGATTAGAATCTTCAATTTCATTCAAACCAATCGTATAAAAAACAAAACGTAATGGGCTTGGACAATCCATAAATGTATACGGAATATTTTTAGCATCATTCAAAATTGGTACTTTATCAAGTTCTATCCATCCTCTATCATGTTCATATATTGCATCAATTGTCTCTTTTAAGTATGTTGTATCTTCAAAAAAACATTCTTTTATATGCCTAGCAATCTCTCCAGCCAAAAAACCATGATCATGTTGACGAATTAATATACTCTCTTTCTCACTCTTTTCACGAAAAATCATACGTATATTCCCCCTCATCCTCATACTATTGCTTTTTGTATGCATCAATTCTTAATTAATCCCCAATTATTAGCAGGGATTCAGTCTCTTGCAACGAAATTAACATAACTATATAGTATTCTTTCCAACCATAAAACTAGCTTTATCTTTACTATCCATTATACTAAAACATTCATTCTAAAAAAATTTTTATGAGGTGAAAACATGAATAAAACAGAATTAATTAAAAATGTGGCACAAACAGCTGATATTTCTCAAAAGGATGCTTCTGCAGCTGTACAATCCGTATTTGACACAATTGCTAACGCATTACAATCTGGCGATAAAGTTCAATTAATCGGTTTTGGAACGTTTGAAGTGCGTGAAAGATCTGCTCGTACAGGGCGTAACCCACAAACTGGGGAAGAAATTCAAATTGCGGCTGGTAAAGTTCCAGCATTTAAAGCAGGTAAAGAATTAAAAGAAGCTGTTAAATAAACAAGAAACCAGCCATTTTATAGGCTGGTTTCTTGTTTATTTCTTATTTAAGCAAGTCCTTTATATTTTCTGCATGATACACTTCACAAATATAAAATACACATTTGCAGTTACTTACAATTTGATATTTTCTAGTTGGATACACATTCGCCGCAACTGAACATCCATCAAACAATTCGATAATATTTCCAGATGGCTGATATCCTTCATATAATACGTTTCTTCTTACTTCCATTTTTTCTATCAGGTTTTCAACAGGAATAGTTCCACTTTCTAATTCACTTTTTATTGTATCCGGTAAAAAAGAAGTATCCGCAAAAATTAGATTTTCAGATAACACCTTACCTTTATAACTAACATTAGATACACGATAAAGAAATGTTCCGTTTTTATCAAAGAAATTTTTTGCTTCTTTCGGAATGTACTGCCTATCTATTACCTCTTGTTCTAGAACATCAAATTGAACTGTATCATTCAAAAGCTTTTCTAAAGCAAGAATAGATGATGTATCTCCAGAAAATAAAATATTTTTAATTGCTTGTACATTATAAGTGAATTCATTTGTTCTACTTTCCGCCACTAACATGTGGAACACCTCTTCTATAAAATATTTTATTAAACTTATTTATAATTTAATAGCGCTACCGCGTCTAACTGCGTAATTTCAGTTACTTCTTTACTAAATATTGCAATGGAAGCCATATAATCTAAACTAGGCCTTACATCTTCCATCCTTGTATTTTCTGCTAACTCTTGTCTATCCCTAAAAACCAACAATTTAGGAGGATCATTTGGAGCTGATACAGTAATTTCAACTGGTGGAATCAATAGTCCTTCACCTGTCGCTTTCAGCACAGCTTCTTTTCGAGTCCAATACGTTAAAAATCCTTCTAATCGCTGTTCATTAGGTAATTTCATAACTTGTGCTATTTCAATATCTGTTAATACGCCCTCTGCCATTTTCATCACATCTACATTTGGATTCATTTGTTCAACATCAACACCGACAGATGCAGATTTTGTAAATGCAACGACAACCCACTCACCCGAATGTGAAACTGATAATTGTGGCATACCTTCTGGTAATTGCGGCCTACCATGTTGTAACTTACATACTGGGCACAATCGATCAATCGGCACTTGAACTGGCGACATAGAAAGTATCTTTCCAAGAACTAACCTACTAATTACGCAACCTATTATAAAACGTGCACGATCTGCCGAATGATGATATGAATTTGCTTTCTCTTGCTCTACATCATTTAGTAAATTGTAATGCCATGATTGTAAATCTGAAATTCTTGCCCACCATATTTGACAATCATTCTCATTCAAAGTTGGTATAGAATCTACAACTTTACTTTCTATCATGTAAAATCTCCTTTTTACTACTAATATCAATTTCAATTAAAGTAGCATACATATATTGCTATTCATTGACGAGTTCTTTCTCTTTTTGTGATACGGATAACATTTTTTCTTTCTTCTTTGACATTACCTCTTTATCAGAAATACGTAAAGAAAATAGTAATGCTATAAGTAAAAATAGTGCTGATCCAATTAATGCCGCTTGATATGGTAAGAAATCTGATTGTGCGTTATTACTTCCAAAACCAGACAGTATACTAGCTAAAACAGCAACTCCTATGGCAGATCCTAATCGATTTTGCACATTGAATATAGTAGTTGCTCTACCCATAGAAGGTGGTGTGATATTGTTAAAAGCAGAAAATTGAACTGCACCGACAGACTGCCCTAAGAAAATACCTATGCCAAACAATAATGCCCGTATTTGCCATGGATTCGTATCATGATTTACAAAACTTAATAATACAAATATAACCGCGGTACTTATTAGTCCAATAGAGATTACCTTTCGAGCACCTAATTTCTTATACGTCCATGGTACAATTTGCGAAGAAATCATTAATCCAATCGCCTCTGGAAATGTCGTAAGACCTGATTCCAGCGCAGAAACTCCGATTACATTTTGATACATAAGCGGAAAAACAAATAGCATTCCAAGTAAACCAGCTGATGAAAACAAGGATATGAGACTCATTTTTCTAAAAACGGGTTCTTTTAATAAGCGTAAATCTAACATCGGTTGCTTTACTTTCAATTCTACTATTATAAACAGTGAAATGAATACAATCCCAGCTATCCCAGTACTTATTATTTCTAGAGAAATCCATCCTTTTGACGGCCCTTGACTGAGTGCATAGATGAGCATCGCAAAACCTGGTGCTGAAAGAACAAAACCGAGAGAATCAAAACGACCAGCTGATTTTTCAATATGCTCTGCTAAAAATAGAAGTCCAAATAGCAACGCAATAATACCAAACGGCAAATTAATATAAAATGCCCAGCGCCAAGACATTTGATCTACAAAGAAACCACCAATAATTGGTCCAATCGCTGGTGCAACAGCAATTGGCAGTACAATAAATCGAGAAATTTTTGGTCTTTCCTCTGGTGAAAATGTTCGGAATAACATCGCCATCCCGACCGGTGTTAAAAGTCCGCCACCTGCACCTTGAATGATACGAAAAATATTTAATGAAGTAATATCATTCGCAATTCCACATAATGCAGATGCAATTGTAAAAACGAAAAGGGCAATTAAAAATACTCTTTTCGTACCAAAACGATCGCCTAACCAACCGGAAATCGGAAGAAAAACAGCTAAGCTAACTAAATACCCAACATTTACTGTCCCCATTGCAGATGGGGGTACTTGCAGTTCTTTGCTTATCGTTTGCAATGCTACATTCACAATTGTTGCATCCATCGCAGCCATAAACATCGCTGTTATATACACGATGCTTATAACTACTTTTGGATTTATTTTTACTTTCATTATTGTTTTCCTACTAATATTTTTTCGCTAATTTGATTTTTTTTTGGCTCTAAATCATTCCAGTTTACTTCAACGTATTCTAAGCAAACTTGTCTGCTAGCTTCTTCATGTACGACATTCCATCCAATTGGTACATCGAGAAAGGCAGGCCAGAGAGAATACTGGCCCTCCTCATTCATTAATACTTTATATGTGTAATTATCATTTTCAAATGGATTCGTCATACTCTATTTACCCCTTTCTTATTCTGTAAATATTTCGCTAGTACTTGCCCAATTTCTGTAAGCGGCCCTGGCTGACATAAATCTTTATGTCTACAATCAATATCATGTTGCACGATATCTCCATCTAAATAATTTAGCCATGTATTTGGAGAAATGGGATCAAACCAGTCTGGTATAACAGTAGACCTAAAGAATAAAATATCCCCGTTATAAACTTTCGGTACGTACTTCCCTAACAACCCTACCGAATTTACATATGTTTCTTTCAAGTTTAAAATAGTCTCTTCTTCAAGACTTGCTAATGCACTTCCATCTTTGCGAAGTATTGCAATCGCACTTTCCATAGTCAGTGGTTTACCATCCATGTTGTCTGGGTCATATCCGCCTAAAGCAAGTAATGCGATTAACGCTTCCTCTTCAGTAGGCGCTTCCGTATTCGGTAAGAAGTGTCCAGGATAAGAATCAAGCATAACGAGTAATTCTACTTCTTCTCCTTCATTTTGTAGTTGCGCCGCCATTGCATGCACAACATTTCCTCCAAGCGACCAACCTAATAAACGATATGGTCCATGAGGCTGTACTTCACGAACATGTTTCAAGTAATCCGCCGCCATCTCCTCTAAACTTTTTGGAAGTTCTTCATTTTCAGCGATACCACGTGCTTGTACACCATAGATTGGATAATCTGTTCCTAAAGATTTCATAAGTCCTGCATAGCACCAACTTAATCCACCTGCTGGATGTACACAAAATAGTGGTAATTGATCCCCGCTTGCTCGTAATGGAAGCAACACATCAAGTGCACTTTGACCATTCCCAATCTCAAGCCTTTCAGCAAGCCCCGCAACAGTAGGTGCTGCAAATAAAGTTCCAATATTCAGTTCAACGCCAAGTGCCTCTTTCATACGACTCATAAGCTGCACTGCAAGAAGTGAATGACCACCAAGATCAAAGAATCCATCATCAATTCCAATTTGAGACACACTTAAAACTTCTGTAAACAAGTCACATAACATTTCTTCTTGCGGTGTTCTCGGTCCGCGGCTAGATGATGATGCAATAAACTCTGGAGCTGGCAATGCCTTTCTATCTAATTTACCGTTTGGAGTTAAAGGTAACTCATTTACTACTACAAAAGCGTATGGAACCATATAATCTGGTAAACTACCACTAGCATGCTGACGCATTTCATTCGTATCAATCGTTTCATTATTTGATGCGACGATATAAGCAACTAATCGTTTATCCCCTGGTTGATCCTCCCGGACAATAACGGCCACTTGTTCAACTTTATCGTGTTTCATTATGACCGCTTCTATTTCCCCTAATTCAATTCGGAATCCACGAATTTTAATTTGATGATCTGCACGTCCTATATAATCTAACGTCCCATCTTGACGCCAGCGCGCTAAGTCTCCTGTGCGATACATTCTTGTACCAGGTTTACCAAATAGATCTGCGATAAAACGTTCAGCCGTTAATCCTGCTCTTCCTAAATATCCACGAGCTAGTCCAGCACCTGCAACATACATTTCTCCAACTACTCCTGGTGGCACTGGTTGTAAATAGTTATCTAATACGTATACTTTAAGATCTGGTATACTGCACCCGATTAAACTATTTGCTCGTAAAGAAACGATACTCTCATCTAACTCAATATAACTAACATGTACCGTCGTCTCCGTTATACCGTACATATTAATAAGTTTCGGTGCGTTATGAGGATGACGACTATACCAATCTTCTAATCGACTTAGTTCAAGTGCTTCTCCACCAAAAACAACATATCGTAAAGATAATTTTTGACCGAGCTCTTCATTTTCACGATCTGCTTGCATCAATTGATAGAACGCTGATGGAGTTTGGTTTAAAACAGTAACTTTTTCCTTAACAAGAAGCTGTAAAAATTCTTTCGGCGAGCGACTTACAGTATGTGGTACTACAACTAAACGCCCTCCATATAATAAAGGTCCCCAAATTTCCCAAACCGAGAAATCAAAAGCGTATGAATGGAACATCGTCCACACATCGTCTGCGTCAAATTGGAACCAATGATCGGTTGCTCCTAAAAGTCTTACTACATTTTGATGAGGTATCATAACCCCTTTCGGTCTACCTGTTGAGCCTGACGTATAAATAACGTAAGCAATATGTGAAGGAGATAACGGCTTCATGCGCTCCATTTCATCAATATTGTCTTCACTATATTTTTCAATTTCTTCTATTACGTTCACATCATCAACTAAAATCTTTAGTGCCTCATCACATTCAATTTCTACACTTGAATTTGTTAACACACATGATGGTTTTGCATCGTGTAGCATAAATGAAATACGATCTGACGGATAATCCGGATCTAACGGAAGGTATCCGGCACCTGCTTTAAGAACAGCAAGTAAGCTTACAACCATATTTAAAGATCTTGGCATCGCTAAAGCAACGAGTTGATCCGGGCCGATTCCTTTTGCTATTAACGAACGAGCTATTTTATTCGCTTTTCCATTTAACTCTTCATACGTTAGCTTTTCATCTTCAAAGACGACAGCAATAGAATTTGGATTTACATGAGCCTGCTTTTCAAATAATTGTGGCAATGTCATTTCAGGCACAATTTGAAAACCACCATTCCACTTTTCTAAAACTGTATTTCGCTCTGCTAAAGTTAATATTTCTAATCTACCAATTGATTGATCCGGATGTTTGGCTGCATCATCTAATAATAGAATGAATCGTTCTATTATTTTTTGAACCGTTTCACGTTTATATAAATCGGTACTAAACTCTAACAATCCGTGTAAGCCGTTTGGAGTACCATCAACTCCATTACTCTCGCTAATTTCAAATGTTAAATCAAATTTTGCAGAACCAACACTTTGAATTTCAAGGCTCGCTTCTAAATCCGGGACATCAAACGTCGCTTCAGGCGTATTTTGGAAAGCTAACATAACTTGAAATAGCGGATGACTATTTCGGGTACGTACTGGGTTTAACACTTCAACGAGTCGTTCAAATGGAACATCTTGATTTTCATAAGCTGCCAGATTTACCTGCTTCACTCTATTTAATAATTCTTTAAAACTTGGATCTCCTGATGTATTTGTACGTAACACTAATGTATTCACAAATAAACCAACTATATTTGATAGCGCATCGTCATTTCTTCCAGCAATCGGACTTCCAATTGGTATATCAGTGCCTGCACCTAATCTTGTAAATAGTGCACTAAGCCCTGCTTGCAATACCATAAACAAACTAACCCCATTTTTACGACCAAGCTCTACTAACCTACTATGCATACCTTCATCTATATGAAAATGAATTGTTTCCCCGCGATAACTCGTTTCCACCGGACGCTGGTAATCTGTAGGCAACTCCATTTGGTCTGGTAAACCTTTAAGTTCTTCTTTCCAAAAATCTAATTGTGTTGAAATAAGACTTTCTGGTGTCGTTTCATCACCTAGCAATTGCTGTTGCCAAAGTGCATAATCTGCGTATTGAACTGGTAGTGTCTCCAGCTGAACTCTGTCACCTTGACATCGTGCTTTATACGCCGCTGTAAAATCTCTCGTTAACGGTTGTAATGACCATCCATCACCTACAATATGATGTAAAAGAATTAGTAAAACATGTTCGCTGTCACTCACTTTAAAAAGTTGTAAACGAACCGCTGGCTCAACATCAAGATTAAAGCTATGTCTTACCGCCTCTGAAAGCACACTTTCTAATTCATCTTTACATGTTTTTGTTATAATCATTTCTAGATTTAAGTCTTCCATATTTAAAATCTTCTGATAGGAACTACCTAATACGTTAGGGAAAATTGTTCTAAGTGTTTCATGTTTCTCAACTACATCATAAAAAGCACCTTGTAATGCTTGCCGATTCAATATTCCATTCATACGAATGACTAGCGGAATATTATAAGTAGGACTTGGACCTTCTAAACAATTTAAAAACCATAATCTACGCTGTGCAAATGAAAGTGGAACTTCATTTGGTCTATTTCCTTTCTTAATAGCTGGTCTTGCGCTTTTTGCACGATCCAATTGTTTCGCTAATTCAGCAACAGTTGGCGATTCAAATAGTTTTCCAATTCCTATTTCCACACTTAATGTTTCACGAATTCTTACCATTAGACGCGATGCGAGAAGTGAATGTCCACCCATTTCAAAGAAATTATCATCAATGTTAATTCGAGAAACACCAAGTACTTCTGCAAATAAATCACATAATATTTCTTCTTTCGGATTTCTAGCAACTCTCTCATTGTTCATTCCATTAAAATCAGGAGCAGGTAATTTCTTTCTATCAACCTTACCATTTGGTGTTAATGGTAATTCTTCTAGCACAACAAATGCTGATGGTACCATATAACTCGCTAAACTTTCTGAAACATAAGAGCGAATTTCTGAAAGATGAATCGTTTCCTTCTCTTCAGCAACGATATACGCAATAATCCGTTTATCATTTGGATGATCTTCTCGTACCATTACTACCGCTTGTTGAACATTTTCATGTCGTTGTAATACCGTTTCAATTTCAGCTAATTCAATTCGGAAACCACGAATTTTTATTTGATGATCTGCGCGACTCATGTACTCTAGCACACCGTCGTTACGCCATTTCACAAGATCACCTGTGCGGTACATAAGCTTCCCTGGTTCTCCATATGGATTTGCAACAAATCGTTCAGCCGTTAACGCAGGTTTTCCTAAATATCCGCTTGCGATTCCTTCTCCTGCAATATATAATTCACCGATAACTTCAGGTGGAACAGGTTGTAATCCTGCATCCAATACATACACTTCTGTATTGCAAATTGGCTTTCCAATAGGTGGTATACCCTTTTCACTTTCATCAATGTTCATGAAAGTAGACCAAATCGTCGTTTCAGTTGGTCCATATAAATTAGTTATTGAGCAACCTAATTCTTTTAATTTATTTGCTAAATACGCTGGAAGAGCTTCACCACCAACAAGCATGTTTAGCCCTTGTAGCTTCTCTGGGTAATCAGTTACTAACGCCTGCCAAAGCGTCGGTGTAGCCTGCATAACGGTCACTCTTTCTTCATGTAAAAGTGTCGTTAATGCAGAAGGCTCTTGTATGTCTTCTTTTTGCGCAATTGTTAAACTTGCACCACTAATAAGAGGTAAATAAATTTCTAGAGCAGAAATATCAAACGCAAACGTTGTAACTGCTAATAAATGATCATTTTCATTTAATGAAAACTTTTGTTGCATAGCCATTAAAAAGTTACTTAAACCTCTCATAGGAACAATTACACCTTTTGGGTTTCCTGTTGAGCCTGAAGTATATATTGTATAGGCTGGGTTTAAAAGTGATACATCATTCTTACATGCTATATTCATACGAGAATATGTATGTAACGCTATTTTCGTTTCTTCTTCATTTAATACAATTTTTTTCATATCATTTTCTATAACTAACTTAGATGAAACAGATGAATGTGTTATGATACAAACTGGTTTTGCATCATTTACTATATAATTAACTCTTTCTGCTGGGTATTCTGGATCTATTGGTAAATAAGCTGCACCAGCCTTTAGAACTGCTAGCATACTAACTACCATTTCTATTGACCTTGGAAATACTAAAGCTACAAACTGATTTGGTCGTATTCCTTCTTCTACTAAATAGTGTGCTAGTTCATTCGCTCGTTCATTTAGCTCTTTATACGTAAGTTTTATTCCGTTACAAGTAACCGCTATTTTATTCGGATTTTTTTGTACTTGTTTTTCAAATAATAAAGGTAGATTGATTAGCTCTTCAGCTTCCTGCGTTTCATTCCATTCCAATAAAACTTTATGGTTTTCTTCAGGCAGAGTAATGTTTATTTTTCCAATAGACTCGTTTTTCTCATAATTATTTATTACTAATTCAAATAGATTCATAAATCTTTCTTTATGCAATGCTAGCTCCGCGCCATTATATACTTCGGGATTCGCATCAAAATGAATCATTAACTCCTTTTGATCAAAACGTTTATATACATTTATCGATAAATCATCGACAGGTCCTGCTGATAAGTTATGCGTAATACCACGCTTCCCAGCAAAATTAAGCCCGTAATCAAATGGCATAACATTCACTAACGGTCCAAACAACCTTTGATTTTCACCTAGTAACTTTAAGTCTCTTCTTAATTCCTCATGACGGTATTTATGATGGCGACGTACATCTCGGATTTCTTTAGAAACTTGTTGCAATAATTCCGCAAGAGTTATATTTGGAGTTACTGTAATACGAAGTGGAACTAAATTCATTACCATACTAGGTGTATGAATAGATACAGAACCTAGACGTCCCATCATTGGTAAACCTAAAACAATATCATTTTCACCTGTTAATTTATGCATATAAATACTTGTTACAGCGACAATGAATTCCGGCCAACTTGTTAACGAAATATTGATTTCTTCTAGTAAAGTTTTCGTGCTAGAACTAGATAAATAAGCTGTTTCTCGTGAAAATCCATTTGATGTTCTCGGTGCTCGTTCTGCCAAACTTACAACTTCTGGTTCATCCGCAAATTTTTCTAACCAAAAAGTACGATCTTCCTGAAATTGTTTAGACTCACGATACTCAATATCTTCTTGCACAACTTTTGCAAGAGAACCAAATGGCTTTTCATTCTTGTTTGTTTCTTCTATAAGTGATGTATACTCATTCGCTACCTTTTGGCTAAGAAGTGAAAATCCATAGCCATCCATCACAATGTGATGGATGCGCTGATACCAAAAGAAACGATTATTTTCAACTTGAATAAGTGCTTCAGTAAATAAAGTATCTTTTTTCAAATCGACTGGCATAGATAAATCATTTTTCATCCATACTTTAGCAGCTTCTTCAGGATTTTCTTCTTTACGAACGTCAATAAAATGCATATGAAACTGTGATTCTTCAATAACTTGCCATGGGCCAATTTCATCCTCTTCGAAGCGAACATGAAGTGCTTCTGCTTCCATTACAACTTTACGTACAGCTAATTCAAAAATGTCTTGATGAATATTCCCGTTTATTTCTACATATTCCCCAGTATTATATATCGGATTAAGCGGATCTAATTGTTGCGCAAACCACATACCAGACTGCGCAGATGATAACGAATGACGAATCTTTTGACTGTTAGGCATTCTTTACTACCCCTTTATTATGTAGTCTATTTGTTACAGCACCTGTGCTGTTTGTGAAGATAGTAAGCTGTACCAACCTGCAACAGTTGGACGTTCTGCTAAATCTGCAAACGTGATTTCTTTCCCTTCACGACGCCACTTCTCTACTAAACTCATAATTCTGACCGAATCAAGCCCTCTATTTAATAAGTCCTCATCAATATCAATACTCTCTACTGGCTCACGAAGTAGTTGTGCAACTAGTTCATGTACTTCCTGTATAGTGATTCCTTCACTCTCATCACCTTTTACACTTTGTAAATCTTTTAACAATAGGTTTGTTGATGTCGTTACTGCGCATCTATTAGATGCATACTCCAATGCTTGTTTATGATGCTCTAGTGAAAAATCAGCAACTGCATCTGCTACAAAGAACGGCTCTATACCATCCATAAATGCTTCACAAGCTGTTAAAAGGCATCCAATATGCGCATAAATACCGCAAATAATGAGTTGATTTCTTCCTTGTTCATTTAAAATTTCTAATAGATTTGTCTTTTTAAATGCACTATATCTCCATTTTGTTAGGAATATATCATCCTCATCAGGAGTAAGTTCATCAACAATTTTCTTTTTATCTGGTCCAGCAGGAATACCGTCACCCCAAAAGTCTTGTAATAAACCTCTTTGTTCTAACGTTTGTCCACCAGGTTGCGCTGTATAAACAACTGGTATACCAAGTTGTTTACATTTTTCTCTTATCATTTTAATATTTGAAATAAGTTCTACTTTTGGTGATTCTTTATCGCTATATGCATCAAGAAAATATTTTTGCATGTCATGAATTAAAAGTACTGCACGTTTCGGGTCTGGTGTCCAATTCACTTTATTTTTTGGTAGTTCTGATTCAATTGGCATTTTATATACTGAAATAGATGGGATAGCCATCTAATCACTTCCTTCCGGTTTTTATTATTGTTTTACTGTAATAAGTTTTTCAGCAATGACTTTACGTAGTTCTTTTTTGCTGACTTTTCCGACTCCTGTTTGCGGGAATGATTCAATAAATTCAATTCGATCTGGAATTTTATAAGCCGCTATACCACGTTCTCTTAAAAACATTTTTAATTCACTTACAGTTGGAACTTGTCCGCGAGCTATAACAAAAGCACAGGTGCGTTCACCTAAATAATCGTCAGGCATAGATACAATTGCTACATCATGTACTGCATCATGTGCTAATAGATGATTTTCAACCTCTTCCGCAGCAACTTTCTCACCACCACGATTAATTTGATCTTTATCTCTTCCTTCTACAATGATGTAACCTTGTTCATTTACTTTTACAAGATCACCTGTGCGATAAAATCCATCCTTTGTAAATGATCGTGCATTATGCTCTTCCGCTTTATAATAACCACGAATTGTATATGGACCTCGTGTTAATAAACTACCTACTTCACCCGGTTTTACATCGTTATCATTTTCATCAACAACCTTTACTTCATCGGATGTAGACATCGGTCTACCTTGTGTATGAATAATGATTTCTTCCGGATCATTTAATCTTGTGTAATTTACTAGCCCTTCTGCCATACCAAACACTTGCTGTAACGTACATCCAAATGTAGGACGAATACGCTTCGCAACTTCGGCACTAAATTTCGCACCACCTACTTGAATCACTTGCAAGCTCGATAAATCGTTATTACGGGAAGATGCAGCATCAAGCCAAATCATTGCTAATGGTGGAACGAGCGCTGTAATCGTCACTTTTTCTTTTTCTATAAGAGCAAATGCCTCGTCTGGACTCCCTCCAGTTGCCAACACTACCTTTCCACCCGCATAGAAAGTTCCAAATGTTCCTGGAGAACTCATCGGGTAATTGTGTGCTACTGGAAGAACGGCCATATAGACACTTTCTGCATTTAAATTACAAATTTCAGCACTAACACGTAAACTATAAATATAGTCATCATGTGTTCTAGGAATTAATTTAGAAAGTCCTGTTGTCCCTCCTGATAATTGAAGAAACGCAACATCACTTGGCTGAACTTCTGGTAATGAGACGGGATCCATATACAGATCATTTATGTTCACAAACTCTTCTTCTTCTCCCACTACAATTACATGTTGTAAAGTTGGCACTTTCTCTTTCACTTCTCTTGCTAGTTTTCGATAATCAAAACCGAGAGCCTTATCTGAAATAACGTAAGCGCTCGCCTCGCCAAACTCACAAAAATAACTAATTTCACTGCTTCGATGTGAAGGTAGCGCAAAAACAGGAAGCGCTCCAATTCGAAATAGTGCAAAACATATTTCGAAAAACTCTATAATATTAGGTAACTGGATTACAACTCGGTCTTCTTTCTTTATTCCTACATTCAGTAAACCTGAAGCTAAGCGATCTACCTTTTTATCAAGTTCACTATACGTTATATGCTTATTACCGCTTACAACTGCAATCTGATCTCCATATTTTTCAGCACGCTCTCTTAACACTCCGCCAAATGTTTCACCAAGCCAACACCCTTCTTCTCGGTAACGATCGACGAATTCTTTTGGCCATTCCGTATAACCTGTTAACATTCTTTCTTCCCCCTATTTTTCATTCAACGAATTATCTCTTAACCCTAAAGCCTTCAGCATTGTTTGGAACTTAGCTGATGTTTCTGCTAGCTCATCTTCTGGTTTTGACTCAGCAACAACTCCAGCTCCTGCATATAAACGAAGTGTATTCTCTTGCACTTCCGCACAACGAATTGTAACAATCCATTCGCCATCTCCATTTAGATCGCTCCACCCTAACATTCCTGTAAAGAATTCACGGTCAAATGGCTCAATTTTTTGAATAGCCTCTCTTGCTGCTTCCATTGGAGTTCCGCAAACTGCTGGCGTAGGATGGAGAGCAATTGCTAATTGTAAAGAAGAAGTATTTGGATTCTTAAGTTCACCTTTCACTTCGGTAGACAAATGCCACATTGCTTCACTATGAATAACTGATGGTTTTTCTGGCACATGCAATGTATGACAATACGGACGAAGCGCAGCAGCAACCGCTTCAACTACTACCGCATGTTCATGTAAATCTTTTGGTGAAGAGAGTAATTCCTCTGCTCTTCTTTTATCTTCAGCTGGATCGTCACTTCTTGGTCTTGAACCAGCTAATGGATTAGAAACGACTTGCATACCACTACGTGAAACAAGCAATTCAGGGCTTGCTCCAATTAATGTCTTATTGTTCTCTTTTTCATCTTTCGGTAAATTCACAGCAAATGTATAACCGTGCTTATTATGCTCTGCTAATTCGCGAAGTAGTTTTTGTTTATCAATCTTCTCTGAAGATTTAACATCTAACGATCTAGATAGAACGATTTTTTTTAAATCTCCATCCTGAATTTTTTCAATCCCTTGCTTCACACCATTCATATAAGTTTCAGAAGCTGGAACCGGTGTCATTTCAAATGTCAGTTTCTCATTTGGTTTTATCTCATTTGTTGTCTCCAACTGTAAACGCTCAGTAATTCTGCAATATTCCGGTACAATAAGTTGAACTTCTTTTCTACGATCAAAAGGCAAAGCACCAACAACGATAGGATTCGGATTTCCGGATTGTTTTGCATTACTTAATACCGCTTGTACAAGTTCTGGAAAACTTTCAATTTCATGATGTTTTACTGTAGTAACCTCTCCTTCTGTCAATATCGTTCGAGTTGGTGAAGCGAAAAAGAACGAAGATTCAGTCTTATAATCTTCTAATAATTTTTCTGACAGTTCCTTTACGGCTGTAAGTTCATTCATAGTATGAAAACCTCCTGAATTTTTTATTAAACTCCTAATGTAGCTCCGCCATCGACACATAAATTGTGCATTGTAATATGACTCGCTTTATCAGAAGCTAAAAACAATACTGCTTCAGCAATTTCTGAAGGTTGTGCAATTTTTTGTAATGGTATACCGAGTCTATATGTATTTTGGGAACCAGCAATTATATTTTTAGCTCCATTCTCATCAGCCCATAGTAACCTTTGCATTTCAGTTTCAGTAGAACCAGGAGAAACTAAGTTGCAGCGAATATTGTATGATGCAAGCTCTAATCCTAAACATTTCATGAACATTGTCGTTGCAGCTTTTGATGCAGCATACGCAGCCATTTCCATTCTCGGAGTATTTGCTGCATTTGAGCCAACTGTAACAATTGCCCCTGATTTTCTTACCATCATACGTTTACTTACCGATCGAGATATATAGAAAACTCCTGTAGTATTTACAGAGAATGTTTTATGCCAATCTTCATCACTTAAAGAGTTAATCGCTCCCATTCGTAAAACTCCTGCGACATTTACTAATATATCTATAGGCGCTATGTCATTTTCAATTCGGTTTACTACCTCTTCAACAGCATTGCTATCACTCACATCTAAATGAAATGTCTTCATACGCGTTTCATATGATGCATCATGATTTAATAACACATTTAACCCTTCTTCATTTTGATCAACCGCAATAACTGTAGCCCCTCTTTCTAAAAACATTTTTGCTACAACACTACCTATACCTTGCGCTGCACCTGTTACGAAAACGGTTTTTCCATCAAATTCCCCTGCGTTCATTTCCTCTATCCTTTCATATAAAAATTAATCTAATGAAACAAATTAAATGATAACGATTTTCATTATCATTGGTAATGTAAAAAATAATACACTTACTAAACTAATTGGTCAAGTGTACTTTTCATTAAAATGCAATTAATTGATAATGTTTTTCATTTACTGCTCTTACATCGAAATGATAATGTTTCTCAATAATCTTGTCAATCTTTTTTTATTTTTCAGACAAAATATTTTTTATGTTTCTATGTAAGTCTACATCTATAAGCATTAAAAAGTACTTTAAATAAAGTGCAACTTTATTCATTGGGGGTTTTACGGGCTGTAATAAAGGATACAAAATAAATCCATAATTCCTTATCATCTTTTTGAAATTCAAAAAGATAACTTGTAGATTTCTTCGCCTACAATGCTTTACCAAAAATTCATTTTTTCTTTTCTCAACATTTTTCTGAAAATATTTTATTTTACATCTTTCATTTCTCAATAAATATTCTATGTATAATCTAAGATTTATTTAGATTTTCCTATATTATGCATCCCTTAATAAAATCCTAATATAATCCAAATTGATGTTTTACTCGCGCTTTTATTCGTATCATTACGTCGATTACAAGGACTTGGTAGGGAAAAATAATTTAAAAAAGTTCATATAGAAAAAAGCACCCTATTTCATAGAGTGCTTTTTCTTATCGTAGTGCCATAGAAGGTTTAAATCGTTACGCTACACTGCGATATTCTTCTTCTTTTTCTTTTTTCTTATTAGGTGCTTGAATTAAAATTGCGATAATAAATGACACGACACATAATACGCCGATCACCATGAAAGTTGGTTTAAATCCACCTAGAATTGCACCGATAAAGGAACCTGCAAGCGCTCCAAACCCGAATCCTTGATACACAATTCCGTAGTTTTTACTATGATTTTTCATGCCGAAGAAATCACCAACAATAGCTGGGAAAATAGTGATATTTCCGCCAAAGCAAAACGCTACACTTGCTACACAGACGAAGTAGATACCATAATTTAAATCTACGAAACTTAGGACCAAGACTGAAGTCGCCATAGCAACAAAAGTACCAGTAACGATTTTTAAACGGCCGATTTTATCTGATAACGGTCCTAGAATAATACGACCTAATGTATTGAAGATTGCAACCATAGCCACTGCATTAGCTGCTGTTGTTGCGCTAAGCCCTACAAGTTGAACACCGATGTCTTTTACCATGCCAATTAAGTATAAGCCACTCATACATGATGTAAATAACATAATAAATAATAAGTATACTTGTTTTGTACCTAGCATTTCTTTCGTTGTATATTCCTGCGTTTTTGTTTCATGAACTGCCCCTTGATCAGCAGCTTGATGGATTAAACAAGCGCCAATCACAATCATAGCTGTAACAATTAAACCCCAGTATATAAACGCTTGTGATACACCAACTGATTCAATCAACTGTGCGTTTATGTATTTAAAGATTAGGCTACCTGAACCATATGCAGAGACAGATATACCAGCAATTAAACCTTTACGCTCTGGAAACCACTTAATTAAATTCGATAGTGAAGTGATATATGCTGTACCATCTGCATACCCTACGACAACTCCTGCTAATACATAAAGCAATATTAATGAGGAAGCTTGTGAACTAAGTATTAATCCTAGTCCTAATGCTAGTCCAGCTATCATAATGAGTTTACGAAGTCCCCATTTTTCTTGCAATTTACTCGCAAACAATGTTGAAAACGCTAAAGAAAGGCTTGTAATCGAGAAAGTTATAGCAACAGCATTCAGACTCCAACCAAATTTACTAACTAAAGGCTGATTGAACAAGCTCCAAGTATATATCGTTCCAAGCCCCATTTGTACTATGACTGTACCAAGGACAACAAGCCATGGATTAACAGTTGATTTTTTCATATTATCCCGCCTCCTCCTTCTATTTCAATGCTATTCGCTACATTTGATTTTTTTATGTTCATTTTGTCCACCTCTTTGATTTGACAACTTCATTGTATAAGATGTTTCTGCTTATGTAAGCACTTACAATACAAAGCGTCAAAAATATGAAATCAGTTACAGAAAACGAAGGGTGAAATACAAAGAACTACTTATTAAATACGTAGCGGCTGTTCGTATTGTGTTATATAAGTACGGCTTACAAGTGTTTTTGAAATCTTTTTCATTTAGTGAAACTTTAATCTGTAGGATTTTATTCACCTCTCATTGATTATTAGGCCACACCAATCAGATGTTTACGGGCAGCCCGACTCCCACCTAATTTCTTTGCTCCAGTCAAATTTTGATTACCTTATGCAAACAAAAGGTTCCCTACTTAATTGGATACGAATATATATAACTTCTTTTCGAAGTTTCTGGTTGTTTGCATGAAAAAAACCATTACATTAAAAGTGTAATGGTTACAATCCTATAGTGTCCTCTTTAATCTCAGAATGACTTCTCATCTATACCTATCTTATTAAAAACTTTACTTTCAAAAATTCGGCCTATATGAATATCTGTTTGACAACCATCTTTGAATTGAACTTTAAATAGTAGAACACAAATGAAATCATTGTCAGCCTTTGTTAATACACGTACTATTTGAATTGAGTTGTTGTATTTTCGTAAATTAAACTGGGCTGTAATAAAACCTTCTCTTTACTATTTAGTAAAGAGAAGGTTTTATTAGGTCAATTCATAAGGCTGATTTTCTTTATACGTTTATAATTGTTTCTTCAAATGTAACGATTGGCTCTACAAATTCCATCATAACGAAAGCGTTTTTAATACGTCTTGTTAAAACTTCTTTTAATTCTGCACACTTTTCTTCTGTAAGTGATTTTACAAATACAAAATTGTGATAATAGACCACACTCTTCTCTTTACTTAAAGGATTTAAAAACATCCCCTCTTTTGTAACGAAAGCGTTAGAATGCCCCGATAGAGTTGAAAGAAACGTCTCTAAAATTTTTATTTCTCTATTTGAAAACTGTTCCTCACAAACTACTTTAATATTCATTTCTGTTATCATTTATATATTCCCCCAACCAATTTTTTCACAAGGGGATAACTATAATACTATTAAAATTTCACGAGACTCCCCTTGCCGTTCAAAAAATTCACCAGAAAACTAGTTTGCTTAACTTTCTTTTTCCCTTTACTCATATGAATCTCTCCTTTCATATATATTACTTCTCCATTTTTAATTGAATACCTTTTTATATTTGAGTTTTTCTATATTTTTAGTCAGATTTATACAGATCATAACTCCATTTCTTTTCATTCCTTATACTATATTCACCTGAATACTATTACTTTTGAGAAACGCTTATTTATACTTATTGAAGAAATCACTTACTGTACTCCTAAAAACAATGCTGCCTTCCCTATAAAACTTTGCTTATCTACTTTACGTTTAGAGCTACATATTATCTCTCTTTTGATTAATTTGTTTAGCTACATAATTTACATAGAAATATTGGTTCGCCAATTCTGAAAAATTTTACTTTGCATATAATAACCTTAAACAAAATATAACTTTTACCATAGGAGCACTCTATACTTTTTTATTAAATAAAAAATTTTTCATTGATAAACAAAACTAAATATTCACTAATATAACTATCCGTGGTTTAATATATGTAATAAACAAATATTTCTGTCTTTTATAAGGAGGTACTATGAAAGCAAACGTAGGGGATACTATACTTTTTCAACGAAATAATTTAAAGATTACAGGGTCTGTACTAAAACTATATACTGAATCGGTCTTAGTTGAAATTACAGATGTAAGCGGTGGTACTTTTGAATTTGATCGAACGATAGTAAATCATAAAAACTATAAAATTTTAAATGCAAATACATAAAGTAAAACTTTAATCAACCCTCACCAATCGGGCATTAACGGGCAGTTTATCTCCCATCCTAATTTCTTTGCTCAAGCTAAATTTTGAGGTGGAAGTTTCATTGCCCGTTAATGCGGGATAAAACAACACAAAATAGCCTCTGCTCACCAGCAGAGGCTATTTTATATCATAATACTTCATTAGTTTATATACCCTAAAACATTAACAATCTTACTCGCTTTTAAATTATTAATGTGATAATAAATTTCTAAACCCTTTCGCTCAGCTCGTAACACTTTACCTTTCATTTTTGATAAATGTTGCGAAACAGTCGATTGTGGAATATTCAACAATTCTGTTAATTGTGTTACATTACAAGTTTTTCTAGTACTTAATTCATTTACAATTTGTAATCGGATTGGATGCGCCATAATTTTTAAAATATCTACATCCTCTTCTGAAACTACACTTTTTTTCATTTCACTCGTATATGTTGTCATAAGACATTCCCCTTTTATATGAATTCCTTTTTATTAAGATCCATTTCTACAAAATTCAATACTCCCGCTCAAGACCTTTATATAGAAATAATAGGATCTCAAATTTTCAAAAATAGAACTTACAATTATTCACTTTTTTTATTTATTCATTTATTTATTTGGTACATATACATAATACAATGTTAATATGTGCTCTATGTGAAGTTAGCATAAATTTATGATGAAGATTTATTTAATGACTTGCATCCTACTACGTGCTGGATAGTTTTATGCATTTTGTATCTTCCGCATAAAACTATCCAGTAATCTTAACACATTTTAGGCGTTTGTATATACTATTTACAAAACAATTTGGCAAAGGAGGATTTCATATGCCTACAATGTTACAAGAAGAAATTGAAGAAGCACGTGAGACATATGTCAGTCGTATCATTTTAGTTGGTGGATCAACTCTATTTTTAGTAGGTGGTGTTATATCGGCAATCGTAGCTTTTAAAGCTTATAATCGTTTGGAAAATACACCGCCTTCTTCTGATAATTCATAGGTGAGTTATCAAATTTTGAATAACAAACATACAAAGGCCGTCTCTAAAAAAAGAGACGGCCTTTGATTTTTCATAAGTTCTACATTTAATAACGATTAGAACCAGCTTACATACTTTTATTTAAATTTAAATGTAAATAAAACATTTTAAAATATAAACTATTACTTACATAATAAATTTATGAAACAATTCGAGAAAAGCGTGATTAAATCTTTTAGCATGAACTAAAATTGAACTTACTTCACCACAAACCGAGTCTGACTACACCCATCCTTCTGCTTTGTTACTTCTAATACAGCTGGCATTGCGTTTTTCAACTCTTGAACGTGTGAAATAACACCGATAAATCGGCCTGATTTTTGTAAGTCAATTAAAGCGTCTACTGCTTTCGTTAATGATTCCTCATCTAATGAACCGAAACCTTCATCGATAAACATCGTTTCAATGGAAATACCACCTTCATACGCTTGAATGACGTCTGCCATTCCAAGCGCCAAGCAAAGCGATGCGTTAAACTTCTCACCGCCAGATAATGTTTTCACATCACGTGTTTGGCCGGTGTATGCATCGTACACATCTAAACCTAATCCACTTTGACGGTTTCTTTTTTCAACTCGCTCACTTCTTTTTAAATAAAATTGCCCATTTGATAATTTTCGTAATCGTTCGTTTGCAATTTGAACAATTTGTTCTAAATACTCAATTAAGATGTAACGCTCGAATGATATGCGACTTTCGTTATCGCCTTTCATTACTTCATATAAATCAACTAGTTCTTGGAAAGCTTTTTCTTCCTCATGAATTTGTTCATCAATACGTCTAATATTTTCATGTAAATCAGAAATATATGTTACAGCGTTTTGCGCACGTTGTCGTTTTTCTTTACTTATATCGAGATTGATTTCTAATTCTTTTATATGCTCACCTAACGATGTAATATCTATAAACTTTTTATCTTTTAATTCAGCATATAACTCTTCAATTTGTTTTGCAAGTACTTCAAGAGATGAATAGTAACTTTGAATTTCTTTTTGTAACATCTCCATCTCAGCATCATTTAACTTAGCTTCTTTATACGTTAGCTGATCTATAAATCCCCTCTGCTCTAGTTCTTTCATAAAGCGCGCGAGAGTCTCTTCTTTCTTCAATTTTGCACTTTCAAATTGATTAGATGCACCTTCATGTTCTGCTTGAATACGTATATTTTCATTTTGCCAATGTTGATATGCTTCTTGCACTTTCTTCCATTCGTCTTCCATTAACCTAAGTTGTTGCATTGCTTGGTCAAACTGTGCTTTCCAAGCTTGTACTGTTTGTAAGTTATCTGGAATATTTTGCTTATCATGTTCATATGACGTACGAAGTTGCATGCACTCCATTTCTGTACGGTGCTGCAATGTTTCTGCTTCACGCTTTTGTTTTTGAAGTTCATCTACTTTTTCTTCTACACTTTTTATATTCACAGCAATTTGCTTACGCGTTTCTTCGCTTTCTTTTAACGTATTAACTTCTGCCGCTAATTGTTTTCCTTTTTGAACGAGTGCACTGTACGTTTCAACTAATTCATCTGAGTGATACCCTCGTTTCATGACTTCTTCGATCACCTGTTCATATTGTAGTCGATAGAAATTCCATTTCTCCTCTACTTGAACATGTAATTTTTCAGCGACATTTTTCTTGTCTCTTAAATCATTTAACTCTTTTTCATCAATCGCATCACTTTGCTCTGTCGCTTTTTTCGGATGATTCGTACTACCACAAACTGGACAAGATTCACCATCATGTAAATGAAGTGCTAATATGCCTGCTTGTTCGCTTAGCCAGCGGCGTTCCATATTTTCATATGCACGAACTGCCTCTTGCATCTTAGTATATGCTGCTTCTTTTTCTTGCTCGAATTTTTGTTTCTCTTGCCAAACGTCATATGCTTGCTTTAAAACTTTTGCATCTTCTCGCATGTTCGTTAGTTCTTCTACTTTCGCTACATACTGCTCAAGTGCTTGTTCCAATTGCTGTAATTCACCAGACATTCTCTGTTTTTGATTTGTATGCTCTTCTAGTAGTTGATCGAGCTTTTGCATACTTTCTTTTAATCTTCCTAGTTGAATTTCAGCGTTTTGTAAATTCAACTTTTTTTCAGCTAATGATGCAATAATTGATTGTAATTCTTCTAATCTTTGGACAAGTTTTTTAGCATCTTCTCGTTCAAGTTCTTTATTTTTTTCTACTTCGTATTTCTGCTGTGCAAGTGTAAAACTGGTTATTATATTCTCTTTTTTTACGATAATCTGCTTTAATAAACTTTCAGCCTTCTGTTCATTTTGCATTGCTTCCTCGTGCCATTGCTCAAATGGTAATAAATGCTTTGCTTGTTCCGCACGTCTAAAAGATGTTTCTTTCCTTTCAATGACTGCACGGTTTTCTTGTAAAGTGTTGTATCTCTCATTCTTTTGTTGTAAATCTGTAAATTTCTCATTTACAGATTTTGCTGCATGAAAACGTGTTTCAGCTTCTTTTAATTGCTTTGTTCGAGCATCTTGTTCTAGTTGTAATTGCGCAACCTCTGTCTTATATGCCGTTGTTTCTTGCTCTAACGCCTCTACTACTTGATGCGTATTTACATGTTCTTGTTCCACTAATGTCTCTAATAATGCTCCATCTCGAATTGGTAGTTTAAATACATTGCGGAAATGTAACTCTCGCTCTTTTTGTTTTTCTTGCAGAACGTCTTTCCATTGTTTTCGTTTTTGATCAAGTAATTCACGCATTAATTTATAACGATCTGTTTTAAAAATACGACGTAAAATCTCTTCTTTGTTTTCTGTCTCAGATGTTAATAGTTTTCGGAATTCTCCTTGTGGTAACATAACAATTTGACTAAATTGATGTTTACTTAACCCAATTAAATCTTCCACTTTTTTGTTTACATCTGTTACATGAAAACGATCAACAGCTGGAATTTTTTCTCCATCCATAACGTCATATAATTCTACTGCATGTCCTGTAATCGTCTTATTCCCTTGTTTTTTATGGCCAAGTTGCCGTTTTATTTCATAGCGCTTCCCTTTTAACTGAAAAGTTAGTTCTACACTTGTATAAACATTATCATCAGCAAACTGACTTCGAAGCATGCTCGTATCACTACGTTCTTCCCCACTAGCTTCACCATATAATACGTAACAAATCGCATCAAAAATCGTTGTTTTTCCAGCTCCCGTATTTCCAGAAATGGCGAAGATACGATGCTCTCCAAGATCATCAAAATTGATTACTTCTGTCTGTTTATATGGCCCAAATGCTGTCATAATTAGCTGAATCGGTCTCATCCTCGTTCACCTTCCCGTTCTTGCACTGCTTGTAATACTTCTACAAATAGACGTTCTTTCTCTTCTGATAAATCTAAGCCTTTCATTTCTTTATAAAAAGCTTTTAAAAGAGATACATCATCCGTTTTATGTCTTGAAACAGTTACTTCATTTGACTCTGTGAACTCTCGCCTTTGAATAGACCTTTCAACATGCATTGCATTTGGATATACAGAGCGTATTTTTTCCATTGGCTGCAAAACAGGATTTTCATCTAATAGTTTTACAAACACGTAATCTTCACTTACCGGATGTTGTAATAATTCATCTATTTTCGCTTCTACTGTTCGCATTTTACGACGTGGTGTAAGTAATCTTTTTTCAATTGTTGTTTCACCCTTTTCGTCCAGTTCCACGATATAATATCCTTTTTTATGTTTTTCTTCAGAAATAGAATATGCAAGTGGCGAACCTGAATATCGAATTGTCTCATTACGTACGAAATGCGCTTGATGTAAATGTCCAAGCGCTGTGTAATGAAATTTATCAAAATAATGACTATTTACGTATTCAGCACCACCAATTGAAAGCGGACGTTCTGCATCACTTGTATTCTCCTCCGCTTCTCCCGCAGAAGTTACAAATGCATGACCTACAAATACATGTCTTGCTTCTTTATCCATCGTTTCAGAAAGTTCATTCATAAAAATACGCATCGCATCATCATGAGATCGGACGTCTTCGTTTTTCAATACATGTCTAACTATGCTTGGATCCGCATAGGGAACTAGATGGAAGTGAACCTCGCCATATTCATCATTTAATACAATGGGTTCATATGGAAATTGAAATTGCCCCACAATAAATAATCCTTGTTTCTTCATTAAACTACTACCGAAATGTATACGATCTGGACTATCATGGTTTCCTGCAACTGCGATAACTGGTGTTTGTAAATCAATCACTATTTTTTGTAATACATCATTTAATAAGTCTACTGCTTCCGTAGGTGGAATTGCTCGGTCATATAAGTCCCCTGCAATAATTACGGCATCTGGTTTTTCTTCTTCAATAGCTTGTACAAACTGATCTAATACAATCTTTTGATCTTCAGTCATATACACGCCATGAACAAGCTTGCCTAAATGCCAATCCGCTGTATGAAATAACTTCATAATTTCCTTCTCCTTTTAATTTACTGAGTTTAGTGATACGAGTTGATAGTTTACTGTAGTTTTTCCGTTCTCCCACTCTAACTTTTGTATAATCGCACTACCAATTCTTTCTTCATTTGATTTATATAAAGGTAATATTTCTTGAACTGCAAATAAATGATAACCATTCAAGTTTAATTGAAATATGTTTTCTTCCATATGTAATCTTACTTCTTTTTCATTTGAAACTATTTTTGTGTGCATCTCAAATTTCATAATAGATACAACCCCTTCTTATAATCTCTACATTTTAATAGTATAGTGGCTATGCAAGATTGACAAGTACATACACGGTAAAGTACACACTTTTCTGTTGCTATATGTTTTATGTTTTTATTAAAATTACGGTATGTGAAATTTAATGCTATACAAAAATAAAAATGTCTATTTAGACATTTTTATTTTTGCATATAATCTTTCATTACATAATATAAAATCGTTATTAAAACGCTCGCTACGAAAAATGAAAAAACCACCACAATATACCCATCTTTATTTAATAGAAAACATAAGGAAATAGATACGATAAAAATCGGAAATACGAGACGAACTTTATCCTTTACTTCTTCTGTCGTATCTGTATGATGAAAAAACTGAGTAATCCCTATCATTAATGATGACAAGATAATAACCGACAATAATAAAGGTCCTGGCATTCCGATTTCTCCTTTCTCTATTTCTAATTCCATGTAAACATTCTTTATCATTTAAACCATCTGTTTTCAAGAAATTTTTTACATTTTACACATTTATAATAGCGCTTTTGCCATAATAATTTCAAATAATATCACTTACATTAATAATGTATTATTCATCTTCAATATTCAAAATCCTGCAAAGATAACTCGGCAAAATATGCGTTGAATAAAGTGAAGCATGAATTAATAGGTATGAACAAAACTCCCACTGCCTATCGCTCGTACCTATCAAACTTTTAACAGCCATTCTCTTCTACCTAACTTTCTCGTATGCGTCGAATTTCAAGGTGTGGGCCTTCTTATCCACAAATAGCGGAATAAAATAACACTTACCGTCAACTTTAGACAAAATTTATACAGGACATTTCAATACGTATCAAGAATTAAGAATAAGAAGATATATAAGGGAGGATGAATCATGACTGAAAACGTTTTATTTTCTGTTAGTGAAAACGGCGTTGCATCAATTACTTTAAACCGCCCAAAAGCACTTAACTCTTTATCTTATGATATGTTACAACCAATTGGGCAAAAACTTAAAGAATGGGAGAACGATGAGCGCATTGCAATTATCGTATTAAAGGGAGCCGGAACGAAAGGTTTTTGCGCAGGCGGTGACATTAAAACTCTTTACGAAGCACGTTCAAACGAAGTTGCTTTACAGCATGCAGAACGTTTTTTTGAAGAAGAGTATGAAATTGATACATATATTTATCAATATAAAAAACCGATTATCGCTTGTTTAGATGGAATTGTAATGGGTGGTGGTGTCGGACTTACAAATGGTGCGAAGTATCGTATTGTGACGGAGCGCACAAAATGGGCGATGCCTGAGATGAACATCGGCTTCTTTCCAGACGTCGGCGCCGCATATTTCTTAAACAAAGCACCTGGATATACAGGATATTACGTTGCTTTAACAGCATCTATTTTAAAAGCTTCTGACGTATTATTTATTCATGCTGCTGATTACTTTATGACGTCTGATTCATTACCAGCTTTTCTAGCCGAACTTGACAACGTAAATTGGCATACTGAAGATGTACATACTCATTTAAAAGCAGTTCTTCAAACCTTTACATCTACTCCTGGCTTAGAAAGCAAACTTGCTGCTTCATTAGAGGAAATTAATACACACTTTGCCTTAGAAACGATTGAAGAAATTATCGACTCATTAGAAAAAGGAGATAGCGAATTCGCTTTACAAACGAAACAAATATTATTATCAAAATCTCCAATTTCATTAAAAGTAACTTTAAAACAACTATTAGATGGCAAAGGAAAATCTGTTGAAGAATGTTTCGCTACAGATCTTATACTTGCTAAAAATTTCATGAGACATGAAGATTTCTTCGAGGGCGTACGCTCCGTTGTCGTTGATAAAGACCAAAATCCGAATTATAAATATAAACAGGTAAACGATGTTTCAGAAGACGACGTAAATCGTTTCTTTAACTTACTTAATGCCTAACAGTGAGGCTATATTTGTAGTGTATTCACCACTACGAATATAGCCTCTTCTTATTTAATATTTTTTAACAAAATTTAATTTTATTAAATTAAATTTTGTGCTACACTAATTTTAATCAAATATTCTAAAAATAAAGAAGGAGGACGAATATGATAGAAAATTATCTTCTTTTCATCATTATGTCTATTTGTCTAATCATTTTACCTGGACCTGATACAGCGATGGCTACGAAGAACACATTAGTTGCTGGTAAAATGGGCGGTGTTAAAACAGTATTCGGTACATGTGTTGCACTTTTGATTCATACTTTAGCTGCTGTAATTGGTCTTTCCGCACTTATTGTAAAGTCAGCTCTTTTATTTTCTATTTTCAAATATGTTGGGGCCCTTTATTTAATCTATATTGGTATTAAAGCCCTATTAGCAGTGAAAAACAAAGAAGGTGTAAATACAAATGATGTATCTATAAATAATGATAAAGAACATACTTCTTGTTTTCGCCAAGGGTTTCTTACGAATTTATTAAACCCTAAAATTGCAGTCTTCTTTTTAACTTTTTTACCACAATTTTTAAATCCAAGTCATAATACATTTATTCAGCTTCTCGTAATGGGTCTTACTTATCTCGTTTTAACAATCATTTGGTTTGCCTTTTATATATTTTTAATTGATAAAATTAGTGCTTTTATGAAGAAACCGAAGACGCAACGTTATATTCAAGGGCTAACAGGAATCGTTTTAATTGGATTTGGTATTAAACTAGCATTAGAAAAAAATAATTAATAGAGTGAAACTTTAATCAGTGAGGGGGTTGTTCATCTCCCCCTGGTTATTAGCCTTCACCAATCGGGCGTTTACGGACAGCAGGGCTTCCACTTAACTTCTTTGCTCCAGCCAAATTTGGAGGTGGGAGTTTTACTGCTCGCAAATAGCGAGATAAAAGCGAAAAACACCACTATTAATAGTGGTGTTTTTCATTTAACAACTAATCTGGCAGTCTACTCTTTATTAAAACCAGCGCTCCGTTACAACCTTTTTACGTGTATAGAATTGAACACCATCTGTACCATTTGTACCTAAATCACCAAAGAAGGAAGCTTTATTTCCTGCAAATGCGAAGAATGCCATTGGTGCTGGAACGTTTACGTTTACACCGATCATACCAGCATCGATATTATCACGGAACGTTTGTGCATGTTTACCATTTGAAGTGTAAATAACCGCGCCATTTGCAAATTTAGATTGATTTGTTAATTTAATACCTTCTTCTAAATCTTTCACTCTCACAATACTTAATACTGGAGCGAAAATTTCATCTTGCCAAATTTTCATTTCTTGGTTTACGCCATCAAAGATTGTTGCTCCAACGAAGTAACCCTCTCCAACTTCTTCATTAATTTTACGACCATCTACTAATAAAGTTGCTCCATCTGCTACACCGCTATTAATATAGCCTAAAACACGCTCTTTATGCGATTCACGGATTAATGGTCCAACGTAATTATCTTCGTTGAAACCGTCACCTACTTTTAGTTTTTTCGTCTCTGCTACTAGTACGTCGATAAAGTCATCAGCAATTTCATCTACTACTGCTACTACTGAACATGCCATGCAGCGCTCTCCACTACTTGCAAACGCAGATCCAATTACACCTTGTACCGTTTTTTCAAGATTGCAATCTGGCATTACAATCGCATGATTTTTCGCACCTGCTAACGCTTGTACACGTTTTCCATGTTTCGTACCTGTTTCATATACGTAACGAGCTACCGGCTCAGAACCAACGAACGAAACAGCTTGAATATCTTTATTTTCTAAAATGCTATTTACAACATCTTTTCCGCCTTGTACTAAATTTAATACCCCTTTTGGAAAACCAGCTTCATAGAATAACTCTACAAGTCGCTCTGCTAAAAGTGGCGTTCTCTCAGATGTTTTTAATACGAACGTATTACCGCAAGCAATTGCAAGTGGGAACATCCATAATGGAATCATCATTGGGAAGTTAAACGGTGTAATACCCGCAACAACTCCAATTGGATAGCGCCAGATCGATCCATCAATTCCGCTTGCGATATTAGGAAGAGCTTGTCCCATCATTAAATTTGGAGCTGATGTTGCAAGTTCTACCGCTTCAATACCACGTTGTACTTCACCTGTTGCATCTGTTAGCGTTTTACCATTTTCTAGCGTAATGATTTTTGCAAGCTCATCTTTATTTTCTTGTAATAGCTGTAAATATTTATATAGATTTCTTGAACGATTCGGAACTGGTACTTTAGACCATGTTTCAAATGCCGCTTTTGCCGCTTCAACAGCCTTTTCAACGTCTTCTTTTGGAGAAAGTGGAACGTAAGCAATGATTTTTCCAGTCGCTGGATTCGGAACCGCTTCTACTTCTGTACCAGTAGATTCTACCCACTCGCCATTAATATGATTTTTTACTCGTTTAATTTCAGTTGTAATCATTGTATTCTCTCCTTTTTATGATTTATTTTTGATTAGAAATTAATTGTTCGCTAACTTTCTTATATAAAGCAGCCATATCGTTTTCACCATATCCTGCCTCACTCGCTTCTTCATATACATTTAATAACATTTCACTTACAGGTAAGTGAAGTTCACTTTCCTTAGCTAAATCAACTGCAAAGCCTAAATCTTTTTTTAATAGATTTACAGTAAATCCTGGCTCATAGTTTTCTCCTGCAATGAAACTTTTATAATTGCGCTCATAAATTCTACTTTGACCGTAACTTACATTTAAAATATTAAACATTTTATCTAAATCCATATTACTCTTTTTCGCTAATGTTAAAGCTTCACTCACACCAGCTGTATAGAAACCAATTAATAGATTGTTAATTAATTTAACAGTCGTACCACTATCAATTTGCTCGCTTACGTGGAAAATATTTGCTCCTAACACTTCCATGATAGATTCAGTTTTATCATATACGTCTTTTGATCCACCTACCATAAACGTTAATGTACGATTTTCTGCACCAATTACCCCACCGCTAACTGGTGCGGCTAAAAAGTCTACTTTCTTTTCTTTCGCCGACTCCTCTAACTGTTTGTTTAATTGTGGAGATACAGTACTTGTATCAATTAATACGACATTCGAGTGGCTATTTTCAAATAATCCTTCTTCCCCAAAATATACTGCTTCAACAGCACGAGGTGAAGGTAAACTTGTAAAAATCACATCGCATGTCTCTGCTAATTTTGAGATTGATAAGCCGATAATTCCTCCTTCTTTTTCAAAGGAAGCTTCAGCCTCTTTATTTAAGTCCACACCATATACTGTGTAACTTGATTTAACTAAATTTTTAGACATCTGAAGGCCCATGTTACCTAAACCGATAAAACCAATCTTTTTCATATCGCTTTCCTCCTATTTACACAATATATTTCCCACGATTTATAATAGCTTTCGCAATTTCTCTCTTTTTCGTAAATACGTTCGTGTATAAAGGCACTAATAATTGACGGATTTCAGCTAACATTACGTGTCTATCTTGTTCTTCTGTGACAGCCGCTGAAAGTATAGAAATCGCCGCTTCTTCTACTTTACGATAGCCTTCCTCACAAATAACATCCGTTATCATTTGTTTTGTACGCTCTTTTTCTTCACCATTTTTATTAATTGCTTTACTCGTACGTAAAAATGCTGATTCCATGACGTACACGTCCGTCAACATATTTGATAATACACGTGAATATTCTTGCTCTTGATCAATTTTTAATCCTGGAGTTTTAGAGAGCGTTTTCAAAGATTGTTTCAACAATTTTTTCGCTAATAAAATGTAACGATGGTTTCTTTCTACAGTTGCTATATCAATTTCTACTTCAGTATCTTCTATTTGTTCGATTTGCTTCATTAACATTTTAGCAACTGTTAATCTATTAATTTCATTTGTTCCTTCAAAAATACGACTAATTCTAGCATCACGATATAATCGTTCTACTTCGTATTCTTGCATATAACCGTAACCGCCATGAATTTGTACAGCTTCATCTACGATATAAGCAAGTGTTTCAGAAGCGTTCACTTTATTCAGTGCACATTCAATTGCAAATTGGGACATTTTTTTCATAAGGTCCTCATCACTCTCATGAATTGCGTCATCAATTACACCTGCTGTACGATAAGCTGCACTTTCTGCTCCATATGTTGTAATGATCATATTTGCAATTTTCTCTTGTATCATCGTAAAGTCTACTAATTCCGTTTGGAACTGTTTTCGCTCTTTTCCGTATTGAACGGACAATCCAATTGCTTGCTTTGCTGTTCCAATATTTCCAAAGGCAAGTTTTAATCTAGCAAAGTTAAGAATATTAAGAGCTACGTGATGCCCTTTCCCAACTTCCCCTAACACATTTTCAGCAGGGATAACTACATCTTCTAAAATAAGCGTCGCTGTTGAAGAACCTTTAATCCCCATTTTCTTTTCTTCTAATCCAATAGATACACCTTCACATGTTCTTTCGACAATAAACGCTGTCATTCCTTTATTTGTCTTCGCAAAAACAACGTATACATCTGCCATATGAGCATTTGTAATCCATTGCTTCTCACCATTTAACTTCCAAGCTGTTCCCTCTTCATTCAATATGGCGCTTGTTTTTGCACTTAATGCATCCGAACCAGCATTTGGCTCAGTTAAAGCATAAGCCCCAATCCATTCTCCCGATGCGATTTTCGGTAAATATTTTTCTTTCTGTTCTTTCGTTCCATAATATATGTAAGGCAATGTACCGACACCAGCGTGTATATTAAAAGAAACGCTAAACGCACCTGCGTAACCCATTTTCTCTGCTACAAGACCTGAGACAGCCTTTCCTAACTCGAACCCGCCATAATCTTCTGGTACCTCAATGCCTAATAATCCAAGTTCCCCAGCTTTCTCAAATAATTGACGAGAAACTTTATAGTTATGTTTTTCAATGTTTTCAATTTGTGGGACAATTTCCTGTTTAACGAATTGTTCTGTCGTTTTTGCGATTAAGTCTTCATCCCCTGAAAAATCTTCTGGTGTAAAAAAAGTATTGTTCACATCTTTATTGATTGAAAAAAATTCATCCCAAGGTAACTTCGTTTTCTCCATCTGAATCCCCCTATCATTTCGACCTTCATTGCTTTTTGCGTATGCTCGTCTACGATGAGTGGAATATCTTATTATTGAAAACAGAAGGCGATGAATTTTCACATCAAGCAGTTCATTTTGCCAAAGATGTATTCTCATCGCCCTAGTTGTTTTATCTATTGATCTTCTGATAATACTGTTTTTGCAATTCCAGTATCTAATTCTTCAAAGTCATGATATGAAATTGTCTCATATAGCTCGCTTCTCGTTTGCATATTTGAAAGTGCATCTTTTTGAGAACCAGTCTCTTTAATTAGCGTGAATACATTCTCATATGCTTTTGCAGCAACTCGAAGCGACGTTACTGGATAAATCACCATTTGGAAGCCCATATTCGCAAATTCCTCAGCACTATAATATGGTGTTTTCCCAAACTCAGTCATATTTGCTAGTAAAGGTGCATTCACTTTGCTAGTAAATAAACGGAATTCTTCTTCCGATTGAAGCGCTTCTGGGAAAATTGCGTCTGCACCTGCTTTAACATATGCATTCGCTCTTTCAATCGCAGCATCTAGTCCTTCTACACCGCGAGCATCTGTGCGTGCAACAATATATAAGCTTGGCGCAACTTCTTTAATCGCTTTAATTTTTTGAACTAATTCTTCTGTCGTAACAAGTTTCTTACCATTTAAATGTCCACATTTCTTTGGTAATTGTTGATCTTCAATTTGAACAGCCGCTACTTTTGCCTCTACCATTTCTACAGCTGTTCTCGCTACGTTTAGTACTCCACCAAATCCTGTATCAATATCAACAAGAACTGGTAAATCTGTAGCTCTAACTAGATCTCTTGCTCTTTCAGCTACTTCAGTAGATGTCACGATACCTAAATCTGGTAGACCTTTACTTGCAGTGTAAGCAGCTCCTGATAAATAAAGAGCTGAAAAACCTGTATTTTTTGCAACAAGAGCGGCCATTGCATCATGGGCACCTGGAATTTGCAAAATTTCATTTGCTTCTACTAAAGCTCGGAAGCCATTCGCAAGCTCTTCTTGTGTTGACTGTTTATTCACAACCCAAGCCATTCTAAATTCCCCCTATTATTAAATTAAGAATAGATCTACAAATTCGTTTACATTCATATTTTCTAGTTTTTCTTCATTTAAACAAACTTCATGAATTTGTTCTTGTTGCTTACTAGAATAATGACCTGCCATATTTGCAGTGAATTTTTGAACAACTTTTGGAATCGCTTCGTCTCTACGGAAACGGTGACCAAGTGGGTATTCACATTCCACGTTTTCTGTTACAGTACCATCTTTAAAATGAACTTGAACAGCGTTGGCGATTGAGCGCTTGTTCGGGTCAAGATAATCTAAACTGTACTGTTTGTTTTCAACAACAACCATCTTATTACGTAATTCATCTACACGTGAATCATTTGCTACTACATCCTCATAATCGTCCGCTACGATATCTCCTTTTAATAAACCAATTGCCGTAATGTATTGTAAACAATGATCACGATCAGCTGGGTTATTTAATGGACCTTCTTTATCGATAATACGAATTGCTGATTCATGAGTTGTAATTGTAATACGATCAATTTCATCTAATCTTTCTTTAATTTCCGGATGTAATTTCACTGCACATTCTGCAGCTGTTTGTGCATGGAATTCTGCTGGATATGATACTTTAAATAATACATTTTCCATTACATAAGACTCTAGTGGTCTAGCTAATTTTAATTCTTGTTTGTTAAATAATACATCTTGGAATCCCCATCCTGGCGCAGATAATGCTGTTGGATAACCCATTTCACCTTTTAGAGCAGTCATTGCAAGATGAACACCGCGACTCGTCGCATCACCTGCTGCCCATGATTTACGTGATCCAGTATTTGGAGCATGTCGATATGTACGAAGACTAGAGTTATCAATCCACGCATGTGATAATGCATTAAAGATTTCTTCACGTGTTCCACCAAGCATTTTCGCAACTACTGCAGTTGTTGCTACTTTTACATATAATACGTGGTCAAGACCAACGCGGTTTAAGCTGTTTTCTAAAGCAAGTACACCTTGAATTTCATGTGCTTTAATCATCATTTCTAGTACTTCACGTACTTTTAATGGTTCTTTTCCTTCTGAAATACGAACACGGCTAATATAATCTGCAACTGCTAAAATTCCGCCTAAGTTATCAGATGGATGTCCCCATTCTGCTGCAAGCCAAGTATCGTTATAGTCTAACCAACGGATCATACATCCAATATTGAATGCACCTTTTACTGGATCTAGTACATAAGACGTTCCTGGTACACGTGTGCCGTTTGGCACAACCGTTCCTGGTACAACTGGACCTAATAATTTCGTACACTCTGGATATTGCAGTGCTAAAATTCCGCATCCAAGTGTATCTAATAATACGTAGCGAGCAGTACTAAATGCTTCTGCACTAGTAACCTCTTTATTTAATACATAATCCGTAATTTCTTCTAATAATGCATCTTTTTGTTTAATTTCATTTGTTTTAATCATGCTATTCTTCCCTTTCTGTCGAAAATTCGTTATTATTAATGATGGGTGTCTGTCAAACACCCATCTGGCGGGCGGCGCTAACAACTCCCCAGTTGTTCTTATTTACTAAGTACATGTCGCTCGCCAACATAATTTACACGTGGACGGAACAAGCGATTATTTGCATGTTGCTCAATAACGTGCGCACATAGTCCTACTGTTCTAGAGCTAAAGAAGATTGGTGTGTACAGTTGAATTGGGATACCAAGCATCCAATATACTGGTGCTGCATAATAATCAAGATTCGGATAAATGCCTTTTTCCTTCTCCATGATTTTCTCTCCAGCTTCACACATTTCATATAGTGTATAATCGCCTTTTACATCACATAGCTGTTTTAAAGCTTCCTTCATCATAAGTGCTCTTGGATCCATTTTCTTCATATAAACACGGTGTCCAAAGCCCATAATTTTTTCTTTGTTATATAGTTTTTTCTGTAATAACTCTTCAAACTTCTCAACATTGCCAGCCTCTAAAAGCATGTACATAACAGCTTCATTCGCACCGCCGTGTAAGCTTCCCTTTAAAGATGCAACCGCACCAGTTAGAGCACCGTATAAATCTGATTGTGTTGACGCAATTACACGCGCTGTAAATGTAGAGTTTGGCATTTCATGTTCACTATATAAAACAAGGGAACGATCAAAGATCTTCTCCTCAAGTTCAGTCGGTTTCTTACCAGTTAACATATAGAAGAAATTCGCACTATATGACAATTCCTGAAGAGGCTCAATTGGCTCCTCATTATTTAAAATATGATAGCTATTTGCTACAATATTTGGTACTTTACTTAAAAGCTTATAACCTCGATCTTTGTTTACTTCTAACGAGCGATTTTCAATATCATTATCATAACCAGCTAATGCAGACACACCTGTACGCAAGCCATCCATAGGATGCGTTTCTTTAGGCAACGCCTTTAGAACGTTGAATACCCCTTCTGGCACTGCATATTCTTCTTTTAATTTCTTTTCAAGTGTTTCTTTTTCATCCTCATTCGGTAGATGTTCTTCTAATAAAAGGTGCACAATGTCTAAATACTCTTTTGTTTTTGAGAGTTCGATTAAATCATACCCTTGAATTACAATTTCACCTTTTACTGTGTCAAGAAACGAGATTTTCGTCTCCGCTGCTACTACACCATCTAATCCCGGGGAAAATTTTTCTTCAGCTTTCATTATTATTTCCTCCAATCCTAATAGATCTTCGTGCACATAACTGTAAGCCTTTACAATACTTTAGAACTACATTTCTATTTCAATGTATCAGAGTTTTTAGAAGATTTCAATTTATTTTATAATGATAAGTTTCCTATACTTTTACCGATGTAACAATACAGTTTTTTGAAAATAATTTTCATATTTTACAAAGAAAGGACAGACTTCTTTTTAAAACAAAATATAGAGATAAACCATATAGCCCCATCAAACATATCTTTTTTCCGAATTTAATTACAAAATAGAAAAAAACGAGCTGCACACATGTACAGCTCGTTTCTATATGATATTTATTTCACTATCGCCTAAATATAATTCTTATATAAAAATTATTCATTTTTAATAAAGTTATTATTTTACATAATTAAATTGAATTTCTTCTGTTTCTTTACGATAACTTACAACTAAATCATAGTTTTGAAAGTACCAAAGATCATCAAAGTCTACAAAAAATAGAATACCATCTTTCTTAACTGACACTATTTCCCCATCTGGTTTCTCAGAAACAATCCCTAAAGAATATCCGGGCTGAATTGAGCTATTTCCACCATATCTTACGACAAATCGAATACATTCATTGCGATTGATTCGTAATTCTTCTTTAAACCATTTTACAGCTTCGTTTTCAACGATAATATTCAACGTTATCCCTCTCGGCTTTATTCTTTTTCACTTAACTTTTGTCTTACAAACATACCAAAAACAAGTAAAGCTATTACAGCTGAAACAGAGCTTGCTGTAAATAAAATACGATAGCCAAACATTTGTGACACAAATCCAAGTAAAATTGCACCTAATCCGATACCTAAATCAAATGCTGTAAAAAATGAAGCGTTAGCAACTCCTCTTTTACTAGGATCAACAATTGTAAGCATCGCCGCTTGTAAAGCTGGCTGTGCTGAGCCAAATCCCATACCGTATAATGTCGCTGCAATAATGATGCCCGTCAAACCATTTGCCATCGTTAATACAACTATAGCTAAAATAGTAATACATAGTGCTGGAAGTATGATGGATACTTCTCCATATTTATCTAATAATTTACCTGAAATCGGTCTTACAATTGTTAATGCAATTGCATATACAAGAAAGAACGTCCCAGGATTCACATTAATTGAAGAAGCGAATAACGGTAAAAACGTTGTAATGCCACCGTATGCAAATGATAAAAAGAAAACAACAACCGTAATTGATAAAACGGATTTTTCAAATAGTTGAATTTTCCCTTTTTCCTTTTGTGGCGTGAATGGCATTTTCGTTATTAATGATAATATAACTGCCATGAAAGATAAAAGAGTTGCTAAAAGGAATAGACCATGAAATGAATAATATTGTACTACCCATAATCCAATCATCGGTCCGATTGCCATTGCAATTGTCATAGCCATCCCGTACCAGCCCATACCTTCTCCACGGCGTGAATCTGGAATAATATCAGTTATCGCAGTTCCAACAGCTGTTGTAGAAACGGCCCATGTCACTCCGTGAATAACGCGTAAAACTGCTAAAAGGACTATAGTCGATGCTAAATTATAGGAATACATCGTTAGCCCAAAAAGGATGAGTCCGAAAATAATAAAAGACCTTCTACCATATTGATCTAACATACCTCCAATAATCGGTCGTATTACAACAGCAGCTATTGTAAACATTCCCATCATCAATCCAACTTGTGATTCATTTCCACCAATCTCTTTAATGAATAGAGGAAGCGTTGGAACAAGTAAATAAAACCCTGTAAATAAAAATAATATCGCGAAAGACATTTGAATAAATGACTTCGTCCATAATCGTTCCATAAAAAACACCTCCATAAACACGTGAAATTTACGATTAACACCCCCATTGTACATTTTCTCTGTCTCTTTTCCCTCAGCAAAAAGACGTATCTTTTCATATTAAATAGTCCACTCTCAGCATTGATTGGTCGTACGACTTTGTACGTATGCTTTAACCGAAAGTCCTATGTATTTGTACCTTTATACGTGTTAAGAGAATATACTAATTTATTATCTCAACTTAGGAGTGATTATTTTTATGTGGGTATTATCAAGAGTAACTGCCGTGGTTCCTTCAACTCCCGGAATACATGTGCCCGCCGTCCATACAGCTAGCTCTGATGTTGGCATTGAACTTCCCGCAACTTGGCAACAATATCAAGTTCCCGGTCAAGTTACTCCCTCATTTTGGCATCACGGTACACACCCAAGTAGCACTACCTTTTATAACCCCAGTTATGTTCCATTACCCCCGACTCAAGTCTTTTATCATTTTCCATCCATTTATTTTCAAAATTTCTATGGTACGTTTAACATTTAAATAGCATCATTGCATAGCTCCTATATTTACTTCCAATCCATTTTCAACATAAAAAAGTCGAATTTCTTATGTAAGAAATTCGACTTTTTTAATTGCTTTTTATTAACTTTTCTTATTGCCCATTATTCGCAGGGACTTCCCCTGCATTTCCCCCATTATTCGGTGGAGTTGTCACTGGTGGGGTTGGATTCCCTTGCCCTCCCCCGTTACTTGGGGGCGTTGTGTTCCCGCCTTCTCCGTTATTCGGCGGCGTTGTGTTCCCGCCTCCTCCGTTATTCGGCGGCGTTGTGTTCCCGCCTTCTCCATTATTCGGAGGCGTTGTGTTTCCGCCTCCTCCGTTGTTTGGCGGCGTTGTATTTCCTTGACCATTTCCATTATTTTGTTCATTTTGTTTCTGTTCTTCTTGCTTCTTAAGGTCGTCTTGTTTCTTTTGTTCTTCTTGTTTCTTAAGATCATCTTGTTTCTTTTGTTCTTCTTGTTTCTTTAATTCTTCCTGTTTCTTAAGTTCTTCTTGTTTTTTCTCTTCTTCAGTTTTTTGTTGCTGATCTTGTTTCGGCTGTTCAGTTGTATTCGGTACGCTCGTATTTGGTGAAGAATCACGTTTCTCACCCTTTATACGTAACTCATTACCTTCTTTCACAACACTACTTGGCATCTTAAATTGTGATTTATCAGTAGCCATCTCGCTCATCATTTCTTTAAAGATCAACTGTGCAATTTTCGTATTTTTACTACTAATATAATCGTCTTTACTATCTTTCATATAACCAGTCCATACTGCCATCGTATACTGCGGTGTATATCCTGCAAACCAGCTATCACGAGTCGCACTGTCTGGTAATTTATACTGCGCGGCTTTTTCCGAAGAATAGTTCGTTGTTCCTGTTTTACCAGCTACATCTAAAGAACTTATATTAGCGGCTGTACCAGTACCAGATGTTACGACGGAACGAAGCATATCTGTAATCATATAAGCAGTATAATCTTCCATCACTCGTTTTGACTTTTGCTCAAAACTTTTCGATTTACCATCTGGATAAACCACTTTTTTAATAAAATGCGGCTTCGTATATTTACCGTCATTACCAAATGCAGCATACGCACCTGCCATTTCAGTTGGCGATACTTCATTTGTACCAATCGCTGTTGATTCTGTCGGTGATGCATTAAATGTAATACCTAACTTTTCAGAGAAAGCTTTTGATTTATTTATTCCTACTTCTTTTGCAGTTTTAATAGCTGGAACATTACGTGATAATTTTAATGCTTCACGCATTGTAATTTGTCCTAAATACCCTCTATCTGAGTTTCTGACATCTTGACCACCAGTATACTTAAATGGCGAGTCATCGACTTGATGATAAGTAGCCCATTTTAAATATTCAATTGCAGGAGCATAATCAAAGATCGGTTTCATTGTTGAACCTGCTGAGCGATCTAATTCAGTTGCCATATTATGACCTTTAAATACAGCCTTATTTTCACCACGCCCACTGCCTATAGCACGTACTTCACCTGTTTTCGTATCCATAAATGTGAAAGCCCCTTGGAATTTCTCATTTGGATAATCAATAATATTTGTACTTAAAATATTATCAGCCAATGTTTGTGCCTTTGGGTCTAATGTTGTATAAATTTCTAAACCGTCAGAACCAATATTAGCATCTGGTAATTCTTTTTCAACTTCTTTCACAACTGCATCCATAAATGCAGGGTGTGGCATCGCTTGTAATTCAGCTGCCTTTTCAACACCTTTGTCCACTGGTACTTTCGATGCTTCTTCCATTTCTGCTTTTGTAATATAACCATGTCGATTCATTAACTTTAGTACAACATTTCTTCTTTCTGTTGCCTTTTGAATATTTTGTGGTTTCGACGGGTCGTAATTATTTGGTGCTTTCGGTAAACCTGCAAGCATCGCAACTTCTGGTAATGTTAAGTCTTTTAATTCTTTTTTATAGTAGTTTTGTGCTGCTGTTGCGATTCCGTATGAGCGGTTTCCTAAATTAATTTTGTTTAAGTACATCTCTAATATTTCATGTTTTGAATACTGTTGTTCTAGCTTATAAGCTAAATACACTTCTTGCGCCTTACGCTTTGGTGTTTTATCCATTGATAAGAAGTAGTTTTTAATAACTTGCTGCGTTATTGTACTTCCGCCTTGCGAACCGTAATCTCCTTTTAAACTAACTAAAACTGCACGAGCAGTACCTTTGAAATCCACACCACTATGCTCATAAAAACGTGCATCTTCCGCAGCTAAAAAAGCATTTTCTACTAATTTAGGAATTTGATCATACGTAACGTTTGTTCGCTTTTCTTTTCCGTATTCATATACCAACTTCCCGTCTTTATCATAAATTTTTGAGGATAACGGATTAACAAGTTTTGCTTTTTCAAGTTTTGGTGCATCCTTAATCATTACAAAAAAGGTAGCAACCCCCGCCACTAAACCTACAATACCAAGTAATAAACAACTAATTAAAAACTTACGGAAAAATGATGTTTTACCCTTTGGTTTTTGTTTTTTAGAAGCTGGCTGATTTTTCTTTTTAACTTGTCGTCGCTCCTCTCGAGAACGATAATTTTCTGACATGTTACTTTCTCCTGCCTTTCAATTCTCCCGTTGATTTACTAAAAATATTGAGGTCACCTTCCCAAATATCTTTACATTTAGAAAGTGTGTTCATCGGAAGCATTCAATATTTTCCTAATTCACAGATTATAAATTTTAGATACTCTTAAACAAATTATTTTTTTACCTCTATTCCTTCAAATAAAGCTGCCCCATTACGCATAAAATGGAAGAGATAAAATTTTAATACCTCGTATAAATAATATACCTTTTTTTCAAATGGTCAATATTTTCTTATTAATTTCATCAAAGGTGAGATAAAAATAGCATATCGATATGAACTTCGTGTGAACTTCTTTATAAATAGGTATAACAAAGATTTAATATATTGACTATCCGTATTACTGCTGCTTTACATATTCATATTTCAACAACCTAATCCTCATTTCTAAAGGAATTTATAAATAAAATTAAGGAGTTGTATGCTTATGAAATTATCTCCTGTTATATCAAAAAATTTGATTGCTGTTGGTTATAATCCCTTTTCTATGATTTTACGAATCCAATTAAAAAATGGCATGTATGATTTCTTTAATGTACCTGAAAGCATTTACAATGGCTTATTAAATGCACAATCTAAAAGTTATTACCATAAAACTTACATTAAAAATTCTTTCCGCTACACTAAAATTTAAACTTAAACACCAAATAAAAAGAAAGGAGGTTAATCCCCCTTTCTTTTTATACTATTTTCACAGACGAATTATCTTCTATTCCTCTTATTAATTTCATCATATGCTTGAATTTGTTTTCTCACTCGCCGATCCGCCTTTTTATCATGTACGACTAAAATCGCGTGTATGGCGCCTGGAACCCAAAATATTAAAGTTAATATGAAATTAATTATTGCTTGAAATGGCTTTCCGCAAAATAATACAGCTACAGGTGGAAGTAGAATTGCCAATAAGTACATCATCTCTTGAAAACTCCTTATTTTGGATTTTTTATAACACTTCTTTTCATATGCAAGCACACTCTTTGATTTTGGAGTTACACAAATTTCAATTAAGCATTTATAACATTTCTTCTATAATATATATTCTATCCATATGCAAAAAAACCTACTAGACCAAACTCTTCCTACCTATTTAATTACATTTTACATCCGCTCTTTCAATGAGCATTTTAAAATCCTTATTATTTTCAAAACTTTTCTCCTTCTCTACTGCAGTTAATCCAATCGCAGAAATTACCGTTCCTATTGCCTGTATCCAAATACCAATCAGTGCTATTATCCTCTCATTCTTCTTATCAAGAATACGATCTTCGTTTTCTACTTCATCCTTCGATAAATTAATTATGCCTTGATACGCTTGTAGTCCGGCCCCTAAGCTTTGCATAGAATTGCCTAGTACAATGATTCGCTGTATTACTTTCATCTCAATCAAAGCTGCTTCTACTCCTAAAAAAGCACCAATCGATTGTAAACTGTTCCCGACAATGATAAGATAATCATTCTCTGTTAATTGTTCATTTTTATTAAAATATGTTCCTATTACATTTGATATATTCCCTAATGCCAATAACTCAATTCCCATTTTATCCAGTGTTTCACTTTCATTCTGCAAACATATATTTCGATTTTCTATTTCTTCTTCATCTTTATCTTCATCTTCGGTATAATTAGTCGCTATAATTTGTAAAATATACCCGAGGGCTTGTAATGAGCTTCCTATAATAACAAGGTCCGATTCAATTTTCTCTTCCCCAATAAATCCTCTTGTCGTTCCAATAGCAGCTGTAAGATTTCCTCCTACTTGATACCATGCTCCTGTCACTTTTAAACTGCTTGGATTCATTTTCATCACCTATTTTGATATTTTCTCGTGCTTTCGAAATAACCAAAAGTCACTCTTAATCAAATATTTTATTTTCCATATGTAATTTTGTGCATTCTATAATGTGTTACTAATACAAAAAGTACCTTAAAGGTACTTTTTTAGCCAAAACGTATATCACTGAAATTACATTGAGTAATAGATACTTATTTTTAAACACATGCTGGGCATGTCAATGAATCTCCATTTTTATCTATTGTTATATTCAATATATATCGAATCGCATTATGTGACCACATTTCAGGTGTGGGTGATTCATTAACATACTGTGGTGCACATGAATGCAGCATTGGAGTGCTAATACCACCGCCAGGATCTAAAGCAACTACAGCCACACCATCAGGCAATTCCAGTGCCATAGATTTCGTGATACCTTCAATTGCAAACTTCGAGGCACAGTATGGTGCAAGATCTGCCTCAGCTTCTCTTCCCCAACTAGAACTCATATTAATAATAATTCCTTCTTTTCTATCTACCATTGCTGGGACAAATGCTCTTATTACATTTACTACACCATTCACGTTTACATTCATTACATTTTCAAATTCCCCAGCGGTAACTTTCCAAATTGGTGCATTTTGATTCACAATTGATGCATTATTTATTAACAAGTCGGGAGCCCGATATTTAGTAAGGGTATCATTTGCCCAACTACTAACTTGCTGCGAATCTGAAACATCAATTATTTGAAAATCATGTGTATTACCGTATTGTTTTTTTAGTTCTTCAATTTTATCTTTTGAACGTCCACATCCACATATGTTCCATCCCAATTCATGAAATCGATCAACCATCGCGCGTCCTAATCCTTGCGTCACTCCTGTAATAATTACGAGTTTCCTAATGTCATTTCGCTTCAATCCCTCGCCTCCCTTTACCATATTTTACTCCTTTAACCTTCATTTATCTATTTACTAAAGTATTAAAAACACTTCATACTTTAGAAGTATTTTTAATATTGCACACATAAACAAAAGAGTAACCATAATGGTTACTCCCGTTTACATATTTAAAAATTCGTTGTTTATTTCATTATTAATTTTTAAATTGCAACTTTTCTTTCCCGCATTTTTACATTGATACATATAAACTGTACCTAATTTACCAGCTTGAAAATCCTCATTACCCTGCATTTTCATAAAACTATATTTATGTTTATAGTGCGATTCATCCAAATAATTTCCAATCCACTTTTCAACATAACACAGTCCACTTTTGTGAAAAAATCTTCAACTAGCCTGATTACATACTTTTATTTAAAAGCTCAATTTCATATTGTAATTTTTTGAATTGCTCAAAATGCATTGTTATAGATTGACTGCTACCAACTTCAGCACTTTGTTTCACCAGTAATACTCCTGTATCATGAAAAAGCGCTTCAAGTTCTTTTCTGATGGACACTTTTGCAATATGAGCTGTTTTAATTGCAGATAAAATTGCAATCTCATTAAACTTTAATTTTATTTCATTTGGACAAAATGCGTTTTCAATCAATATAACTTCATTGCTATAAATAAGCGCAACAAGATTACTTGATTTTGCATCTGATAAATCTACTTTTTTTATAACGTTATTCATAACATTTTGCCTCCTTTGTTTTCGTATATATTAATTATACAAATTATTTCTTTTTTATTATCCAACTCATATTAAGTTTAACACACTTTTATTGAAAGCCACGCTTGAAACGTTTTACTATTCCACAATTTTTGTTACATGAACCATTTGGACTTTACTCCCATATAGTAATGTTAACAATTCATTATAAAGCAGGTGAAAATTATGCCCTCAGTTGTAGGGAATTTAGTTGTACAAAATAGTAACGGATCATTTAACTTAGGTGATTTCTACAACGTTTCTCCGAAAGAAAATACGAAAGCTTACAATGGATCTGGCGCATCAAACGTTGGTTTTGTTGTTAATACTTTTAACGGTGTTAGTGCGACTAATACGTTTGATTCGGACCTTGCAGATCAAAATCAAGTGGGTACAGCCTAACCCTATTTTTCAGCTTTCTGTATAGGAATTTTAGATTTGTCTATACTATAATCAGGCTGTTTCACAGCTATTATTGAATGTTGGAGTACCCTATCTTTTTCTCCCTTTCCCTGGGGCTTAGCAGTTAGCATGAAGCTAGCTGCTATTTCGCATTATTTCTTCCATCTATCAGAAATAATAGAAGCTAGATATTAAAGTTCAGCTTCTATTATTTCAATTACATCTATAAAACTAAATACACGTGTTTTATAAAATGCGTCTGTGCACATTATAATCTGCCTTACCGGGTCTATATGAACGACTGTCATATAACTTGTAAGTATGTAGCCATCTTCAAAATATGTCACCAATATTTCTTGCTCAGACAATAATGCCGTTAGCAATTTATCAGAAATTCTTTCTTTTTCTTCATTTGTTACTATCGGCCTTTGCACTTTTAATTTCTCACCAATAACCTTTCTCATACTTAACAATTGTTCCGACATTACTGTAAATGGAACCCACTCTCTTTCTTCTTTCTGCCTCTTTACATGATTCATTTCTTTATCTCCTTGATCATTTATCCACTCTATTTCACACATACTGTTACTCCATCATTTTTAGTAATTACTAAGTTCGTATTTATTTCTAAATTGTATAATGTCTGCACCAAAAAGAACATTTGTTCTAATTATACACGAACCTACGTTCTTTTGAGAAGAGGCATATTTATATTTTTTTCCCTTAAAACAAACTTTTCACTCTCTACACATTGAAATACATTTAGCGAATAAAAAACGATTTCACATAAAGTGAAATCGTTTTTTCTAATACGTTATATTTTCAAGTTTATTTTTTTAACTTGACTAGCTTTCTTTTTTTTGCATGAACCATTCTTAAACGCAAACATACATTATAATGAAAGAATTCACAAAATTTAATAAATTTATAATGTAACTCAATTTATTCCTTATAGGTTTTCTGTGAAAAGAGGGCGATTTCCACACTCTCTTTTCGCACATATCACATTACAATATCAAATACTCCTTTGCTTTCATAATAGTTTGATATTGCTATCATTCATTACATATATTTAGGATGTATGGTTATATGTAACTCTCTCTCCGTTTCTCCTCTTTTCGGATGACGAAAATACTCTATTTCATATTTTAACACTTCATACTCAACCATCCCGATTTTAATCCCTTTCGTTTCTTTTAATATAGCTAATAAATCACTTATATTTTCATCATTCGATTCAAAAACTTTCCCTCCGTCTTCTCTTTGAAAAATCACTTTCATATATTCTCCCCCACTTTCATTTATTCATCTAGTAAATAATACATTTAGAAATATTCATAACAAAAAGAACATCCTTTTTAATAGAATGCTCAACTTTTCACTTCCTATAATATTGCAAATGTTTATTCAAAAATATTATATGTACTATTCTTTAAACTATGTTGATCCACTATAAAAATTTATATACTTAATTTATATGTAATAAAATAATCAAAACATTACTATATCAACATTTTTTAAAACGATTATTATTTCCCATTTTATTTTCCCATAATTTCCCATTGTAATTCTTAATATTTAAATGTAATATTATATTGTCTTACTATCTTTTTTATAACACACACACTAATTAGAAAAGGGAACTCTATATGAGTTCCCTTTTCTAATTAAAGTTACATAATACTTCTAGAGTTTTACCTTTAAAAATTTCATATGAAGATGCGAAATTTTATTTTATTTAGTTTTTTGTTTTTTCTTTTTTACTTATCCGAATCATTCTAGTATGATTGTGTTTACCGAAGAAGTCTGCATTCTTTTTTCAAAAAAACAAAAAACAGAAGTCTAGCAAAATGCTACATTTCTGTTTTTTCTATCCGTATTATTTCTTTTCTAGAAATTTAAATGTCTCTTTATATTCTTTATCATTCACCTTAATATCAGCATCTTTTAATAAATCATTGACTACTTGCTGTTTCCATTTACCTGTCGTATCTTGTAATCTTTGTTGTTCTAAATCTTTACGGATCTTATCCTTCACTTCTTCAAATGGTTTCAACTCTTTTTTATCGGTCACTTTAATAATATGGTAACCGTAAGATGTTTTAACTGGTTCACTTACTTGTCCTGCATTTAATTTATACGCAGCTTCCTCAAATTCTTTAACAGTTTGCCCAGGGCCAAAACCAGCTATTTCCCCGCCCTGTTCCTTTGAACCAGTATCTTCTGAGTACTGCTTCGCTAAAGCGGCAAAATCTTCACCATTATTCACTTTCTCTTTTACTTCTTTAGCGGTTTTTTCATCTTTTACTAAAATATGACTTACCTTCATTTCAGGTTTATAGTTATCTTTTACATCTTTTTCTGTGACAGTCGCTTTAATCGCTTTTTCAAATGCAATTTCTGGTTTCATTTTTTCTTTTAATTCATCTTCGTTTTTTAACCCAATTTTTTCTAAAGTCTCTTTAAAGTTGTCACCCATTTTATCTTTTGCTTCTTTTACTTGTTTTGTTGCTTCCTCATCTGAAACTTTATATTTATCTAGCAGCGCCTTACTTAATACCATTTGGTATAATGTACTTTCTCCATATTTTTGTTTTAATTCTTTACTTAACTCTTTCTCTGTAACATTTCCTACTTTTGATGTTACTACGTTGTCTGAGGAACCACATGCAGATAATGCGAGTACCACGCATGAAATAATTGTTCCCAAAAATAGCTTTTTCTTTTTCAATTCAAATACCTCACTTTTATTATTATGCAACGTAACTATACACCGCTATTGTGAAAACAGTGTGTTTTCCATATGTAATTCATTTCATTTGAATCAAATATGTATCATATTTTTTATACACAAATATGAAAAATCTTCTCACTATTTATTAATGAGAAGACTCTTTATGAATGCCTCAAAAACATTTAACGACTAAGGTTACTTAATGATTAAATGTTTTTCCGGTATCCAACTACTTTGTCCGATATCTACCGCATTTTTTACTCTTCCCCACACACGGTAAGATGTTGATCCATCTATATTTCCTTTATAATTAATACATTCAGGCTCTCCATAATAATTCACTCCGTACCCGACAGGATATTTTGAAGAAGCATAATACCATCTCACATCAAAATGTTTTAAATATACCCACTGCTTATCATTCCCTAAGCAAATCATATCTTTATCGCCGCCTCCCCAATAACTGTTTAAAATTAAATACGGGATTTTCTTAGTGATTGCACCTGTATACTGGGGGTTCACAGGATTTTCATATAAATTTATGCCGTATCCATCAGGATATTTTGAAACTGCAATACCAATACCACTTGATTGCTGCAAATCCACTACATTAGATTGATTTTCTTGATTCGAATCTATAAACCAGGAAAGTGACTTATTTCCTATTAATTGATTCAAATCACATTTCCCGATCCCAGGAACATTCCCCGAATCCGTATATTGCCAAATATCACACGGATATGCCGGCTTATTCCCTCCATAACGAGGAATCCATACAAAATCAGCATCAATATTACGCGCTCCAAACGATACATACGTGTGATGCCCAACATATAAACCTACTTTTTTCGCACCTAAACGACGTAATTCATCTATAAATACTTGTGTCCCGCCTTGCATATCTATCATCGTTTGTACTTCAACATCCGCCACCCAAAACGCAGCAGACTTATCGCCACGATTCCAAAAATCTTGTGCCTCTTTCTTTGCATCTGCAATAGAAATAAAACGACAAAATGCATAATTACCAAACGGAACACTATGCTTCTTCATTTCATTCACATAATTTTGATACATAAAATCCACCGTATTTGAACCATCTTGCACTCTAGCAATAACTAAATCTAGTTGAGGCGCTGCAATTTCCCAATTAATAGTTCCATTCCACTTTGAAATATCAACAATATAACCCATTACAATTCAACTCCTTTTTATTATCATATTCAAAGCTTGTTTTAGCGTAATCCACATGTATCTATTACTATCTATCTATAATATAAATAAGAAGAAATCTTTATTTTTTGAAATATATAATCTTTAAAACTACTTCTTTCAATCTCTCCTCTAACTCATATAAAAATTTAGGTGTGAAAATATCTATTTATTTAAAAATAATTTTTCTGGTGATAATAAAAAAATTTTCTATATGTCCTATGTTTATTTGCCTGTACGTAGAAAACCCATATATGTAAACTATCTTTTTATAATAGCCTAGTCTAACACTCATTTTTTATTTCATTACTATCTGTAATCAACAATTCCATACGCTATCCAGCCTATTTAAAATTGAGTAAAACTATAATTATTTTACATTTTACCACTGATTGCAAGCCAATAAATTTTGGTACAAAATAATATTAATACATAAAAAAGACATTTCCGATTTTTGAAAATGTCTTTTTGCATCTTAATAAAATAACTTTGGTTCTAAATCTGTATTTTGTAATTGTGGATTTTCACTGCTCATAACGCAACTTGTGGAAAATAAAATTGGGATATCACAAACATCATCCTGCATTACATCACGAAACACATTTGCAGCAACACCTGTAAACGTTTGACATAGATTTGAAATATCATCATTAAAAAATTGGATCACTTCCGCTTTAAAAACTGGAAATACAACATTCACTCCACCAGGGAACTGAGGCTGTACCACAACTTGTTCAAAATAAGGATTATTCTCTAACGCTACTTGAAATAAATGCGCAATTTCAAATGCATCTAGTGGACAAGGAAATGGATTTACAATTTCATTTTCATTATTCGTTACAATAACCGTTACACTTACATTTCCAAATTGTACAGAAGATTTTAGAAGCGTTGCTAATGCTCTCGCTTTTTCATTACTTAACGCATGCACTAAAATAATATAATTCCCGCCAACCGGAATAAGTGGCCCCACTGTAACTGTTGGATCAGCACCAATTGAATTTCTTAGTTCATTAAAATATGTGATCCACGGTGGTGAAAGCTGTGGCTGAGCTTGTACATTTTCTTCCATTCTTTTATTACCTCTTCATACTATTCTTACTACCATAATATGTATCAGGACATAAAATGCACTAGATAATTAAATCATTTTTCATATTATATTAGTTAAGCATTTCATAGAGTATTCTCCGCTTTTTCCCACATGTTTATGTACTTATACTACAATGAGGTTCTATATTATAATCAACTTAACAAAGATTTCATATTATATAAATACACCTTAATAATCATTTAAATCAAAAGGTGAAGCATATATATTGTGGAATATTAGGAGCTGATTTCATGAAAAAAAAACCTATCGTGTTCAAAGTTCCACCGAATTCAAAACTAAAAGTTACATTTTTCGGTCCTTGTAACGAAGTAATTACAAATGTTTCTATAATTAATCAACTACTCACCCCTAAATGCCAAACTATCACGCAATATCCAAACTTTAAGAAATATGTAACTGAAGTACGATCATTATCCCATTGTTAGTCCCCATCATGCACGATTTTCACAACTTTGTTACCTAGATTATTTCGAAAAAAAACAACTACATCCCTAAATTAAAATTACTCATTTCATGATATTCCATTGATAATTTATTGATTCTTTACACGTTTTCATTAAGCACGCATATATTATCGTATGGAGATTATCCACTCATAAAACCTATCTTTCTTTTGAGCATACTTTTTATGTATGCTCTTTTTTTATGTCCATCGTGTGGACTCGACAATAACCTTCTATATATTATACTCTCACTATTACCATTCATTTCTCTTCTATTAAAACATTATATTTAATTCATAAAACACTCATATAATAAACGACATTGAATCTGATTGCTTATATATTTTAGAAAAACAATAAAAAGCCCACACTATTTGTGAGGGTCTTAACAAACTTGCTATAAAACATCTACTTATCAGCTTCATTCAATTGGAGAAGGAAACCTTGCCGCTTCAAAATGAACAGTATTCAAACCGTTAACGTTTTGTACAATAACGCCATCAATACTACTCTCTGCGAAAATTTCAACTACATCCCCTGCTTCTAATTGAAGAATAGAAGTGACTGAAACATCATTATTAAAAAATACCCCTGTCCCAAAGAAATCATTATCTATAGCTATTGCTGCATTTCCATTTACACGAATTTCTACTCTAGCTCTGTAATTCACATTAAAATCATTTGGAGAAAATGTTATATTTCCTAATACACTATATACTCCTCTAGTCTTCGGCTTAAAAGTGGATGTTACTGGATTATATTCATTCGCTAAATCAAATTGTTCATTTTGAAATAACACTTTAGCAGACGTATTTGCCAGAATAGGTTGATTAACCGTATTCACAGCTCTAAATGCCGACGCTCTTACAAGCTCCTCTTTCTTATTACCACAACAATTTACTTTTACATACTTCCCATCACATTGACTACTTTCCCTATAACAATCATGACTTTTCTTTTTGTACTCTTTACAATACTTACAGTAATAATAAGACGTAGTAAGTCCCCCTTTAAATTTATTATTACATACTATGCAAAATTGATTAGAAAAGCTTGGATGAGCTGTTACTATTATTTTTTTTAAAATGAATCCCCACCTGTTTGGTGAGGATCTATTTTTAAACTTCTATTCATTTTTAAATTACCTAATTTATTTAGTAGGAGACGGAAATCTTGCCGCTTCAAAGTGCGAACCATCTTCTAAAGGGCTTAAAACACCATCTATACTACTTTGTACATAAATTTCAACTGTATCTCCTGCATTCAATTGAATGATTGTTGAAACACTTACAACATTTCCAAAACCTATTGGACCAAAAAAGTCATTATCTATAGCTATTGCTGCATTTCCATTCACACGAATTTCTACACGAGCTCTATAATTTAAATTTGTATCGTTTGGAAAGAAACCAATCGTTCCAATAATAGAATATACGCCTTTCGTCTTCGGCATAAAAATAGACGTTGCTGGATTATACTCATTTGCTAAATCAAATTGTTCATTTTGGAATAACACTTTCACAAAAGTATTAGCAGGAACATTTTGATTTACAGTATTTCTAGCTCTAAATGCTGATGCCCTAACAAGGTTATCCTTGTTGGCATGACACTTACTAGTGTTATTACGACAATCATGTTGCTTCTTTTTATAATCCTTACAATACTTACAGTAGTAATAACAAGACATACTCGTTCCCCTTTCAAGCTTATTACTACATATTATGCAAGATTGATTAGAGAGGTTTGGACTAGCTATTCTTATTTTTAAAAGGGTGCTTTTTACTTGCACCCTTTTGTATTCATTTTATTCCTCTATATTTATAAATTGAATACTGTTCCATATGGAATTGAAGTAAAAGCAATTCCATATGGTGTAAAATGTTGCGTTGGGTAAAAATACTCCATTGAGGAATAATACGGTTGTATACCTTGCTGCATTTGCATTTGTTGTTGCATTTGCAATGCTTGTTGAACAGCTTGAACTGTACTTTGTGCCCCGCTATACGTTATAGCCGTACCATACGCTGGTCGTATGCCAACTTGAGAATCCACATATGAATAAAACATTAATTTCAACTCACTTCCGAATAAGTTATTACAAAGTATGTTATGTATAATTATTTCAGTGAGTGCTAAGAGCTAGTCTACTAGCCTTTAGCACGTTTTTCATTTTAAACGTTTCTATTTCCCTCCTAATTTCCTATTTCACTTCCAAGCTTCATCTGCTAATAATACTTTAACTATTAAAGGTGATTTTATGATCCAAAAATAAATGTACCTCAAATAAAAAACTATATGTGGCTAGCTCTATCAGCCCTCCTTATATAGGTGAACTTACAACCTTTTTCATACATTCTTAATTTATTAGTATTTGTGAATGAAAAGTCACTTCATATATTTTGGAGGGACTTTTCATTCACGATTTTCCGATAATTCCTTAACAAAATAAAAAAGTAGCTTTTAGGCTACTTTAAATTGCTTTTATCCCCAAGAAAAATGATATATATATTCTCCCGTTACACTTTCATTAATCCCAGTAATCCTTACAAATCGCATTAAGTCTGCTCCTTGAAGAAAATACATCGTAAGTGTAACTGGTACCTGTGACCACATAAATTGATAAAGCTCGTTCACTCTCTGCTTTGTTGAAACAGTTACATCATATACAGGACCATTATTCCACGCAGAAGTTTGAACTGCAGTGAACGGAAGGTCTTTCCCATTAACCACTATTCTTGCCACACTTTGAGTTATGTCCACAACAATCTCCTCCGCTATTCCATAATTAGACCGGTTTCCATACTCATATTCTTATAGATATTCTTAGCTTTAATAAATGTTTGAGGAAAACCTCTATTCAAATTAATTTATTTTATAAAATAAAAAAGAGGCCTACTCATCATACGAGTAGGCCTCTTTTTTCGCTTTACATAGGCTTCATTTGCATTTACATAGTATGTTTACTTAACAGTATATGCCCAGCCTTTACGGTCAAGATAATCAGTGAATGCTTTTAATTGAGTATCGCTAGTTGGATCAGTTACAGGATAAACATAGCCATCACTTCTAAGAATTAAGTTACCTGTCATCTTAACTGAGTTTAAAGCACTTACTAATTCAGCCAAGTTTTCTTTACCTATTCCACCAACTTCGACAATATTACGTTTTTGAGGTGGTTGGCTACCTCCACCAGATTGTCCAGTTAAAGCAAAAACGATTGAATTAGCGATTTTATCAACATCCCATTTTGCCATGTCGGAATCATTATCAATGAATCCTAATTCGATAAGAATAGCTGGTGCTTTAGTCCCATTCAATACTGCTAAATCTTTACGTTGTTTCGCACCACGATCACGCCATCCAATATCTTTTGCTAGTTGAGCTGAAATTTTAGATGCTAGTTCATTCTGATCATAATACAGCACTTCAACACCCTGCCCAGTCCCATCACTTGCATTAAGGTGAAAAGCAATAGCTAAATCTACAACATGTGAATTACTATTACGAATAATATTATTTAAATTTTGAGCTTGAGTGCTTCCTACTTCGTCCGTATCATCATAGACTGTGTGTCCTAAAGCTTTTAACTTGGCCGCAACCGCATCTTTAACTTGACGATCCAAAACATGCTCTTTCCGATTTCCCCAGTTAGCCCCTTGTACAATACTATTGTGTCCTCCATGTAAACTATAACGCGCCATTACTCAACATCTCCTTTTTTATTAGTATATTCAGAGATTTCCTCATGGTCTGTCCATATACCTAAGTCCATACCAAGTGCAGACAAATAAGGCGCCAATTCATCTAAAATCTTTTCGCATACCGAATTTAATATAATAAAATTCAAGTAAAGAAAAAACCGCAACCCATTTTTTCAGTTACGGAATCTTTTTTGTATTCTCTTTTAAAAAATTCATTATGAATCACTCTCACTTTCTAATTATCTAGTCCATTTAGTTTTAATGTCACTCTATTAACGATACTTCCCCATAAATATCTAAAGAAATTTCTAATCATGCCATCCCAGCTACTTGCAAAAAATGAAGAAAAAGCTTATAAAGAAAAGTGAGGTTCCTGATATTCGGTTTCTTGATCTAAAGCAATCCCTTAACATTAATGTTGCAATAATGTATTTAACTAAAGATCGTAAGCGAATGATTAGGATATGAAAGAGTAGGCAACACATTAGACACCTACTCACAAGTTGTACCAGACCTACAAGAAAAAGCAGTCGAAGATTTTGCAAACAATCTATTTCAAAAATACTAATGTTTGCAATTACGGATTTCGCATAAAAATACTAGCTTATCCGTGTAACATTGAGAGGAGTCAAAAACATGAGAGAAATCAAGTCTGAAAAAGAATTCAAAGACATCATCGCAAGTGAGGAGCCAGTAGTTGTTAAGTTCTTTACTACATGGTGCCCAGATTGTGTACGCATGGACAACTTTATCGGAGAGGTAATGGAAGAGTTCAATAAGTTTGAATGGTATTCTATTAATAAAGATGAGTTCCCAAGTATCGCTGAAGAGTATCAAGTAATGGGTATTCCAAGTTTACTTGTATACCAAAATGGTGAGAAGCTAGGCCACTTACATAGTGCTAACGCAAAAACTGAAGAGCAAGTTACTGAGTTTTTAGAAGCATACTAAGATGAAAATCCTCTGAAAAATATTTTTCAGAGGATTCTCATCTTTTTTCACAATTATTGTCGTAGCTCTTTCTTCATGACCAATGTACATAATTACACTCCTTTCCCCCTTCATCCCCTAAGTATAGATGTATACGTTCGTATCACCACTATCATATGTAATTAATATATCGTATTGTGGTATTTCGCCACTTTCCTTTTGTTTTTTCATTTCAATCCACAAATTATGAACCCCATTGATTATTTGTTTGTTTTCTATGTTCATTACATATTTTTCATTTAATCCATCGTATCCTTTACATGTAGATATTGATCATTTAGAAATATAATACTTCTTCACAATTTCATCATTTGATGAATTACATCCAGTCATTATTAGAAAAATACATAGTAAGAAAAGTATTCGTTTCTACATCCACCTACCATCTTATCCCTTTCATTGTGAATAATTCCCAATTATATTCATACCCTCACTTTGTACTTTTCAACATATTTTTCCTTAACGAAACTTTGTTACCCCCTACTTAAAAAGCTATAAAGTGTCAACAATGTTTGTATAGACCCACACGAGTTTCATTTGATACTCTATGTATAGAAAGAAATTCCTTTAAAGAAAGGTGCGTGATTAAAATGGATACTCTTTCTCATAAAGAAGCTGATAAAGGTGCTATTGTCAGCATTATGGCCTACATAATTTTATCCTCTATGAAAATTATCATCAGTTATATTACCCTCTCTAGTGCATTACGTGCTGACGGTTTGAATAACTTAACGGATATTGGTGCCTCTTTAGCAATATTAATCGGTTTAAAAATTTCTCGTAAACCTCGAGATCCAGATCATCCATATGGGCATTCGCGTGCAGAACAAATAGCTTCGCTTGTTGCTTCTTTCATTATGGCAACGGTCGGATTAGAAGTTGTTATTAGTGCCATTCAATCATTTTTAAATCCGAAACAAGCTGCGCCCAATGTACTTGCTGCATGGGTAGCTTTATTTTCTGCTGTCGTTATGTACTGTGTATTTAGGTATACGAAAAAGATTGCAATTCGAACAAAGAGTAAATCATTAGAAGCTGCCGCGAAGGATAATTTATCAGATGCACTCGTAAGTATTGGTACAGTTGTAGGCATTGTCGGCTCACAGTTCCAAATGCCTATTTTAGATCCTATTGCCGCTTTAATTGTCGGCCTTATTATTTGTAAAACTGCATGGGAAATTTTCGTAGAAGCTTCTCATATGCTAACAGATGGCATTGATCCTGATAAAATGGAAGAATATGCTGATGCTATTGAGCATATTTCTGGTGTGGAAAACATTGTAGATATTCGAGCGCGTATGTACGGAAATCAAACGTACGTTGATATTACAATCGAGGTAGACGCTCGTATGGATGTTGGAGAAAGTCACTGTATTACTGACAACATCGAAGCCATGCTTCGAAAAAAATTCGGAATTTACCATGCCCACATTCATGTTGAACCAATGGAAAAAGAACCTATTATGACATAGGTTCTTTTTTTATAAACGCTTTATGAAATATAACACATAAAACGAGCCAGCTACCGCCAGCTGCCCATCCTGCTAATATGTCAGATGGAAAATGCACGCCAAGATATATTCGGCTAACTGAAATAGATAATACAACAAAGCTTGCTATAAGAATAATCAACAGTTTTTTATGCAATGAAATACGCTCTTCAGTAATTGTGACGTATGCAATAAATCCTAAAAAAGCAGTAGCATTCATCGTATGACCGCTCGGAAAACTATATCCAGTTGCAGTAACAAGCTGCGTTACATCAGGTCTTGCCCGTTCATACCATAGTTTAAGCATACTGTTTAAATAACGAGATCCGTAGTAATTAATTGTTAGAAGTAATGCACTAAGCAACTTTTTTCTAACGAGAAAATACATTACAAGAATAATGAGTAACGGAAAATATATTCTTTTGGAACCGATAAAGGACACCCAAGTAAAATAGGTTGTCAAATAATCGTTTCGAAAACTTTGAATAAAGTGTGCGACTATATTGTCAAATTTCTCAATACAAGCGGTATGATACGAAAGTGATAGTGCGACAAAACAAATGAGTAGAGTAAAGCTTAACAAGTATAAATGTCGATATCGTTTCACATACATAACCTCACTATGCAAAAAAATGGAGCGGTTGTTTTAGTTTTCCTCTCCATTTCTTTTTTATGCATAGTTTATTAAAAAATATAATTGTTAATTTTTTGCTGCATCGTTGGGATATCTTCATTCGTTACTATAAAGCGAATAACCTTCTCATCCAGATCAAGTGCTTCTGCAAATAAACCTGCCAATCCACGTGATTTTCTATCTACTTCCATAATGATTTCTAACCGATCGTGGGAACTTGGTAAGATTAATAATTCTAATTCATCTAATTTCCCATAATACTGTCCTGAAACAGGAATAAACTCAAACTCTTGTGCGAATGGTACTTGCTTACGTAATCGATATGGTAATTCTTCGCATTCTATATGACGCGCTTTAAAACCTAATTGATTTACACTCTCTAATACACTGTTCAATAGTGCATTTGGCAACACTTGAATGTAATCACGGTCACTTGGATCAATACTATTTTTAATATCAAGGCCTGTATGAACCCAAACCGTTTTCATTCCAAGTGTTAGTGGTGCTTCAATTGGCATCTTAAATGAAAATGGAATTTCTTTCTTTTCATTTGGCTCTACAGAAAATGGATCTGTTAAACGAACTCGCTCTAAGTCAAACGTTGCTGTTACTTTTTTATCATCCACTTCTCTTACATATGATGTAGATAACGTTAAGTAAATGCTTTCAATTTGTTGGCTAACTGATCCCCCAGTTATACGAACCTTCCCTACTATCGTTTCTCCAACTACATACTCCTCTTTTTCAAGAACAGTATCTACTTTTGCACTACCAATGCCAACACTCGCTAAAAACTTTTGAAACATGGAGTCTCCATCCTTTCTAAAGCAAAAGCTATATCTTTTTTTAAATCTTGTACATTCTCATAGTACGGTGTTTTTATTTGTAACATTCGCATCAATATTTCACGATTATCATTTTTCAAAGTTAACTCTTCATACCATGGCTTTTCATGTTTTTCAATAGATTCATATCCTGCATATAATAAAAATAACGAGAAATGGCCAAGCGCATAAAAATCGCTACGAAAGTGAACTTCTCGCATCAAAGCTTGTTCACCTTCATACGTTGTAGCTCGTTCATCACCCTCACCTTTATATTTAGCTAATCCAAAATCAATAATACTAATTTGATTTTCTTTCATTAATATGTTCGGAATACGTAAATCTCGGTGAATAATACCTTTACTATGAAAAACTGAAACAATTCCTAATATTTCATATAAAATTTCAAAAACTTCACGTTCTTTATATACACGCCCATCTGAGAAAATATAATCTTCAAAATTTTCACCAGGCATATATTCCATCACAAAAAAGCTTTTTTTCTCCCATAAGAACTGATCATAGAGACTAGGAATTGCTTGATGATTCAATGTTTGTAAAATCATTTTCTCTTGCTCAAATGATTTTCTACCAGACTCATATCTTTGTTTACTTTGTCTTAACTGTTTTAAGACTTTATATCTATTTATTTGTAAATCATTAACGACATATGTAACCCCATAACTGCCCATTCCAATTACTGATTGAATTTTATAACGTTCTGCTACAATTGTATTTTTTCGCAGTGGTCTATCAAATAAAGCTAGTACACGATGCCATTTCATCAGCTACTTGAAAAGAAGCTACGGCTTTTACGTTTTCTTTTATAATGTTGGTGTCCATAACCAGAAGAACGTCGCTTATAGTCACTACTTGAATAAGAGCGCCCTCTATGACGATAATCACTACTCGAATACGAACGATTTTTTTTCTTTCCTAATAAAGAATCAATAATTTTTTTGAACATCCCTTCACCTCTTTAGTAAAATTTTCTCTTAATTATACCAATAATTTATAAGCACATTTGTGACAAGTTTGTAAAGAGTAAAAAACGACGAGTTTAGCCCGCCGTTACTTTCAATCTTCCTCTTCATCAAAAACTTCGTCAATCATGCATTTCTCTAATAAATACTCGAATGTAATATCTGCGAGATCTTCAATTTCCTCTCGCTTTGGGACGTATCCCCTTTCAATTAGTTGCTCATAAAAAAACTCCGCAATCTCTTCCGTATCAATTACGACTTCAATTTCCTTCATGAGCATCACTCCTTTATTTCTGTTTTATGAAAAAATCTCAAAATTATGTATATGAGATTAGAAAAATAGTTTTTCTTTTTTTATAGGTCATATCATTTGGACGAAGTGCATACGATGGTAGTACAAGCTATCCAAAAGGGGGAAATAATAATGGAATACCAATACGAAGTAGAACAAACAAAAGAAGAGTTCATGCATGAAGATCAATGGGCAGACTCTCTTATTAAATGGCTTTTTATTTTTTTAATAATTGTAGGCATACCTTATACTGCATATGTTGTTGTTCAATTTATTCTCTCTGTCTAGTTAACTATTTTTTCTCTGTCAATTTAACTAAATAATTATGAACAACATCCATAACAATTTTATATTCTTCATCTTTAAATGTATCAAATAACAATTGATAATCGTTATAAATATCAAGTAACCCGTCTATGATTTCTTGACGATTTGTCTTAACACTCACTTTTTTCGAGTTGTTAATTGACTTTAATTTTCCTAAATCCAATTTATTCATGCCGGCTTTATCTTGTTTCATTTTCTTCAAAATTGCATTTGCCGTTTGAGCATTGGCAAGTAAAGTTAAATCTGATTCATCCGCTTCTAACCATTCACCATCCGTAATTCGTGATAACTCATATATCGTATCTTCCCATGCGTCATTTTTGTATCTCCATACCTCTGTACGAAAACCAACAATACGGAAAACATCTTTATCATATCCAGTCACTTGCACGAGATCACCAAAGGTGAAATTATAATTTAATTCAATCCACTCCGTATCGCCCTTTTTCATTTCTTGCTCTGTAACGTGCTGCAATGTTTGTTCTACATAAAATCCATCGTGATTATTGACTTCGTATACATAAACCCCATCTAAAACTTTCATATTTGTGATTTTACCAACGGTTCCATATAGCGTAATCACGACTATGTCCCCTACGTTGTATTTAGGTTGTTTTTTTCTTGCCATCTCTATCTCTCCTTTTTTTGACGTCGTGATTTTGATAACAGTATATGCAACCTACTTAAAAACGCTTATCACAGAAGCTTATATTCATAAATTTTTTCGATAAAAAAATATCACTACATAAAATTTATGTGAAACGCAAAAAAGCTAGTAAATAGACTAGCTTTAAATCAAGACATTTCATATAAAAAAACATACAGAATACTTCACTTTCAAAAAGTAATGTATTCTGTATGTTTTCAAATCGTTTTTATCCTTCTTGTATGTATAAATCCCACGCTTCATCAAATATAGACATACTTTCTAGCATTCCACTTAACTCTAAGTATGAACTAATTTCATCATAGTCTTCAGATTGCTTCGGAAAACTTAAATCATCATACATTGCCTCTGCTAAATCTGAAATTTCATTTCTAAATAAAGCTGCGCGATGCTTCATCATATAATGGTAAAATGTCTTTTTCAAAAATATTCCCTGCCTTTCTAACTTGGGTACATTATACAAGGCAAAAAAGAAAAAAACCAGCATAAAAGCTGGTTAAAAGTCGAAATAATTTCTTTTTAATAGTCTTGGTCTTCCCATTAACTCTTCATATGTTAGTTGTTTTGGCAAATCTTTCGTATAAATTAAAAACAACTGATCTTCAATTTCTTTTACAGTATGGTCTGCTTGATAGTCCATTCCACATGAGGAACAAGAAATACATGGTGTCTTTTGGATTTCAATGGCTTTCGTACCATCTGGTAGTTCCCAATACACAGTATTCAAGCTTTCTTTCGCTTCTGTACTGTCACACCACATACAATTCATACTGCATCACCCTCAGTTTTTTTGTCGTTTTCTTCTAATTTAGCCATTTGCGATTGATATTTTTTATCTTTTAATTGGTCTCGCTTATCACGTTTATCTTTTAAAGATGCATGCGTATCATTATCTTCATAGTCTTTACGACGGTTCATACGCTGTAAATCATCTGGAACAAGGTTAAATTTCTTATCGCTCATAAGACCTGCAATACCAACATCTGAACGTTTTTCTTCATAGTTCGGATAAATTTCTTTAAAGTAACCTTCAGCTCTTCCTGGAATGTAGCTCTCTGGTTCTGGATACGTCGTAATAACCCCTTCAAAGTTACGAAGTACAACTTTATCCGCACTTTGTGAAATTAAATAGTTTGGCTGAAGCGCAATTTTTCCGCCTCCGCCCGGTGCATCCACAACGAATGTCGGTACTGCATAGCCAGAAGTATGTCCACGTAAGCCTTCAATAATTTCAAGACCTTTAGAAACTGGTGCACGGAAATGTCCAATACCTTCAGATAAGTCACATTGGTAAATATAATATGGACGTACACGGATTTTTACTAAGTCATGCATTAGCTTTTTCATAATTGGAACGCTATCGTTAATACCTGCTAAAATTACCGCTTGGTTTCCAATTGGAACACCCGCGTTCGCTAGCATTTCACATGCTTTTTTCGATTCCTCTGTAATTTCAATAGAAGTGTTGAAATGTGTATTTAACCATACTGGATGGTACTTTTTAATAATGTTACATAAGTTTTCTGTAATACGTTGCGGGAATACTACTGGTGCTCTCGTTCCGATACGAATAATTTCAACATGCGGAATCTCTCGTAAATTTTTTAATACGTATTCTAAAATTTTATCATTAATTAGAAGACCGTCACCACCAGAGATTAAAACGTCACGTACTTGTGGTGTTTCACTAATATAAGCAATCGCATCGTCTAATTGTTTCTTCGGTACACCCATTCCAATTTGTCCACTAAAACGACGGCGTGTACAGTAACGACAATACATAGAACATTGATTCGTTACTAAGAATAATACGCGGTCAGGATAACGATGTGTTAGCCCTGGAACTGGTGAATCTTCATCTTCATGAAGTGGATCTTCTAAATCATATTTCGTTTTATATAACTCTTCCGAGATCGGTACAGATTGCATCCGAATCGGACAGCGTGGGTCATCAGGATTCATTAGCCAAGCATAATACGGTGTAATATTTAACGGGATCGTTTTCGTTGAAATTTTAACGCCCTCTTCTTCTTCAGGTGTTAAGTTAATCACTTTCCTTAAGTCATCTAACGTTTTGATCGTATTCGTTAATTGCCAAACCCAATCATTCCATTGCTCTTCAGTAACATCTTTCCATAATTCGATATCCTTCCAGTGACGATTTGGTTTGTATACATCATGTAACATTGCTATTCCCCCTTTTTATACGCTCATCCTTTATATAAGCAATTGTTATGCCAACTTCATATTCTTGATAAGTAAATGTGCGAAATACCCTATTATATAGGCGAAAAAATATTTTCAAGTGCAGTAATAACAGAATATTAACTATCATATTCATTACCTTTTATATATGTAAACGTTCTTTTATTGGTGCAAACACACAAAAACCGCCGATTATTCGGCGGTTTTGTCGTACTTACTCAGTTTATATTGAAGCGTTTGACGCGGAATACCTAACATTTTTGCTGCTTGCAAAATATTTCCTTCCGTTTCAATCAACGCTTGGTCTATTAATTCCTTTTCTGTTTGATGAAGAGCTTCCCGAAGCGGTAATATACTTTTCTTCTTTGGAAGTTTCTCTTTCTTAAATATACGAGGTAAACAATTTGCGGTTAATGCATTTCCTTCCGCAATAATGACAGCATGTTCAATTGTATGTTTTAACTCACGAACATTTCCAGGCCATTGATAAGCTTGTAGTCTTTCTTTCGCTTCCTTATCAATTTGAAGTACACCTTTTTTATAGCTTTTATTATATTCTTTCAAGAAATAAGAAGCTAATAGTAATACATCCTCAGTTCTTTCACGTAGTGGCGGGATATATAATGAAAACACATTTAATCTATAATATAAATCAGTGCGAATTTTATTTTCTCGTAAACATACTTCTGGCGGCTGATTCATCGCGGTAATCACGCGAACATCTACTTTCCTCGTCTTATTATCACCGATTCGTCTAATGACTCCATCCTCTAATACACGTAGCATTTTCGCTTGTAAATCGAGCGGCATTGAATTCAGTTCATCTAAAAATAATGTTCCTCCATCTACAAGTTCAAATAAGCCTGCCCGTTCAATCGCCCCTGTATAGCTACCTTTTGTCGTTCCAAACAGTAAGCTTTCTAATAGTGATTCTGGTAAAGCTGCACAGTTTTGTGCAATAAATGGCTTGTTTTTTCTTTTAGAAGCTTCATGAATTGCTTGCACGAACAGTTCTTTTCCTGTTCCCGTTTCACCATATATTAAAACGTTTGCATCTGTTGGCGCTACTTTTTGCGCTAACTCTTTCGTCTGTTTAAAGCGAGAATCATTTGTCACTATCGTCTCAAATGCAGCATGCTTTTTAATCACTTTTTTTCTAGACGATCGCTTTATTTTCGACTGTAAATCGACAATGGTATCAGTTAGCTTTTGAATTGTAGAGTAGTCTTTCGCAATTTCAACAGCACCAGCAATATTCCCATCTATAAAAATAGGTAACGTCGTATTTACGGTACAAACATCTTCTCCATTTAAATTTTGATAATGTTGCACTTGATGTACAATTGGTTTTTTTGTATCTAAAACTTTCATCAATGTACTCGTTTCCCTAGTTAAAGATGGGAACGCCTCTAACAAATGCTTTCCTAACACTTTTTCAATTTTGGATCCATCGTGTTTCGCAGCAACTGTATTGTAAAAAATTGTAATACCATTTTCATCTACTGCGTGTATAGCCTCATCAATACTGCCCAAAATCGCTTCAATGACTTCTTGTGTCGAAACTGCTAGCAATGTCATCCCCCCTTTTGCCGAAAATTCAGCAAATACTATGCCGAATTTCCGGCATACCTATGTGCGATTATAAGCATGACGATTCCGTTCTAATATTTTGATGAAATTTATTTTTGATTAGATAAAGTAAAACTTTAATTAGTCGGGCTTTTACGAGCAGCCAGATTCCCACCTAACTTTTTTACTTTACAGCCGAATTTTGAGGCGGGAGCCTTCATGCTTTCGAATAGCTAGATAAATCTTTTACCCATATATTCATATCTTCCAACTTATCGAAAATGTAGCAATTGTTCGCCAGTCTTCCTGTATATGTATAGCCTAACTGATGAAAGGCAGCATTCATACCGAAAGATAGCGATCGAGCAATTGTATAGGAACAGAAAATAGATTTTTCTTGAAGCTCTTCTTCTAACTTAATGAGCAAACTTTTCATAAACCCATGTTTACGATATTCAGGTAAAGTAGCACAATTCGTTAATTCTGCATTGCCTTCCTTTACGTTCATTTCTGCAGACGCTGTACTAATGATTTTCCCCTCAAATTCATATACGTAGTAAATTGTATCGTCTTCTTTCATCGTCTGTAATACATAACTCGCTTCATTTAAAGGTGTCGGATACACTTCAAATACTTTTCCAAAGACAGTTGCTAATTCTTCTGCATCTTCTTCAGTCGCTTTTCTTAACAGAAATTTCTCCGGGACTACTTTTTCTTTTACTTCTTTTGCTTTTACACCACTTAAAATAGTATCTTCCTCAGACCAATGAATACTATTTCGTCTTTCATCATTATTATATTTCACAAAGAAGTATGCATCGTGTCCTTGAAAATAATGAGGTATCGTCGCTTCCAATAAGAAACCGAAAGAGAGCCATGTTGAAACATGCTCTCCCTTTCCTTTAATAATACATTTAGTGAAAGAATGTTTCTCTGCTAGTCCGTCAATTGTCTGTATAATACTTTCAACATTTCCTGTATAGTGATCTATTCGAATACGTTTATTAAAATAATCTAAAACTCCTTCTACTGTATGGCAATTTGTCTGCTCTCTAAAAGATTCATAGTATTTCATTTTTTCACCTCACACCAATCTAGTAATGTACATGCAATAATTTTTGCGGCAGCTATCATTTTATCAATTTCTATATATTCGTTTGGATAGTGTGCTACTTTCGTCTCTCCCGGACCAAATACTATCGTTGGTACACCTGAGATTTGTGTAAATAAACCTCCATCAGTCCCCCACGGAGATGCTTCAATCATTGGTTCCTTCCCTTCAATTTCAACAAAGTTATGCTGAAGTGTTGTAATTAACTCATGGTTTTCTTCTAGTTCACCAGGAACCCATCTCGCTCCAAACCATTCTACTTCTACTGGATTTTCAACAAACCAATTGTCCACATCATGTAATTCAGCGATCCAACTCTCAAACTCTTCTTTTGCTGCCTCTATAGTCTCATTCGGCGCAATACCATATCTTCCTTCTAAAATTAACGAATCAGGAACAGAACTTGGCCAGCTACCACCTTCAATTTTCCCAATATTAATTGGAATTGGAATCGGAATTCCTTTAAATAACGGATCAGTAATTCGACCATTTCTCTTCTCTTCTAATTTTCTCAAATGATCTATAACAAACATGCTTTTTTCAATTGCACTTACTCCTTCATAACGTGTACCACCGTGTGCAGCTTTCCCTTTTACATGTAGACGGAACCACATTGACCCTTGTTGCTTCGGGAAAAACTTCATATTAGTCGGTTCTGGAATAATGACACCATCTGCCTTATATCCTCGTAATATAGTCGCTAATGTCCCTGCCCCGCCACTTTCTTCTTCTATGACACTTTGAAAATAAATATCTCCTTTTAATTCAACACCAGATTCAATAATCGCTTCCATCGCAAGCATAAGTGCGACATTGCCGCCTTTCATATCCGTCGTTCCGCGGCCATATATACGATTCCCTATTTTCTCACCACTATATGGGTGATGGTCCCATTGATTCACATCGCCTTCTGGTACTACATCAATATGCCCATTTAATATCATAGATTTTCCATCGCCGCTTCCTTTTAAAGTTGCCACAATGTTCGGGCTGTCTGAAAAACTTGTACGTGGTGATACAAAATAAGGATGATCTTTCATTTTAGAAAAAGATGGTTCCCAAATATCAAGATCTAAACCTAGCTCACGTAATTTTTCAATCACAATTGCCTGCGCACCACTTTCATCACCAGATACGCTTTTTTCTTGAATTAACCGTGTTAAAAATTTCACACTTTCCTCTTCATGACTCTCAATATAATCACAAACTTGCTTTTTTAATTGCTTCATATATTATATCTCCCCTCATTCAATAACTAGTAAGTTAGAGCCAATTTGAAACTCAGCTTCCGTATGTCGCTTTATATCTTCTACTGTATACGGGCTCATTAACTCTTGTAAAATGAGTCCACTCGAAGTCACTTCCATAACCGCCATATCTGTAATAATTAAATCTACACATTTCTTTGACGTTAATGGCAATGTACACTCTGAAACAATTTTTGCATTTCCGTATTTATCAACATGATTCATCACAACAACGACACGCTTCGCTTTTTGTGCTAAATCCATCGCTCCCCCAATACCGGGCACACGTTTCCCTGGTACAATCCAGTTTGCTAAATCTCCATTCTCACTCACTTGTAATGACCCAAGAATCGTTATATCTAGTAAACCTTTTCGAATCATCCCAAACGCAGTGCAGCTATCAAAATAACTCGCTCCTGTAATAAGAGAAGTCGGTAAACCTGCTGCATTACATAAATTCTCGTCTTCATTCCCTTTACTTGGCGTTGGCCCCATACCGACGATTCCATTTTCTGCATGAAACATTACATTTATATCGTCAGGCAAATGATTCGGTATAAGCGATGGAATGCCAATACCTAAATTTACAATCATGCCATTTTGTATTTCTTTCGCCGCACGCCTAGCAATCTTATCTCTCACTTCTACGCCCATACCCATTTCCAATTCACTCCTTCCGACGGTACGATATAATTTACGAAAACACCTGGAACGACAATTTCCTCAGGATCTAAACTTCCAAGTGGAACAATTTCTTCTGCTTCTACAATCGTTATGTCCCCAGCCATAGCAACATGAGGATTCATATTCCGCGCACTTTTGTCGAATACAAGATTACCAAACGGATCAGCTTTTTTCGCATAAACAATCGCAACTTCAGCAGTTAATGCAGTTTCAACTAAGTATGTCTTGCCATTCATTTCGACTGTTCGTTTTCCATCTTCAACAATCGTATCAACACCAACATCAACTAAAACACCACCAAGCCCTACGCCTCCAGCGCGAATACGCTCTGCTAATGTTCCTTGCGGGGAAAACTCAATTTGTAATCGTCCTTCATTTAACTGTCTTCCTGCATTTGGATTTGAACCAATATGGGAAGTAACTAAAGACTTAACCCGTTCATTTGTAACAAGACGACCGATTCCTACATCAGGAAAGCCCGTGTCATTTCCTATTAAATTTAAATTTGTAACTCCCTTTTCTAAAATAGCCTGTATTAAAGTTGGAGGGGATCCAATCCCCCCAAACCCTCCAAACATTAATGTCATATCATCATGGAACAAAGAAATTACTTCCTCTATCTCTTTTAATTTATTGAATGTATTTGTAATTGTTGTCATACGATACTATGCCCTCCTTTTTGCATCATCTCTTCTACACTTTTTGCAAAAATTGAAAGTAATTCATCTAACTCGGAATATGTAGTTGTCATCGGCGGTGCCACAAGCAGTGCGCTATCTTCTTTTCCTGCTTGCCCTGAAACAGCTTGGTATAAAAGAAGACCATTTTTAGCTGCAACCGAAATAAGCTCCGAAGCTTTTGTAAACGGTTGCAATTCTATTCCGATCAGCAACCCTTTTCCACGCACATCCGCAATAATTGTCGATTGTTGCTGAACTTTCTGTAGTCCCTTAATTAAATATTCTCCCTTTTCCGCTGTTTTTTCAGGTAGATTATGTTTCTCCATGTATTCAATAACAGCTAGAGCCGTTGCTGCAGATAATGGATTTGCACTTAGCGTATGACCACTCATAACAGAACGTGACCCACGTAAAATCGGCTCCATAACTCGGTCACTAACAATCGTCGCAGCCATTGGTGTATATCCCGCTCCTAATCCCTTACCAAGCGTCATAATATCCGGTTCTACACCCCAATGCTCCATCGCAAACCATGCACCAGTACGACCAAGCCCAGTCATTACTTCATCCGCAATGAATAAAATATCGTAATGACTACAAATATCTTTAATCACTTTATAATATTCTTTCGGCGGTACAACCGCACCGCCAGCTGCTCCGATAATCGGTTCAGCAATAAAAGCTGCAATATGCTCCGCACCAATTCTTTCAATTGATCTTTCTAGTTCAGTTGCACAAGCAAGCTGACAAGTTGGATATACCTTTTGTACAGGGCACCTGAAACAATATGGGGCTGGAATAGTTGGATAATCTTCCAAAATAGATACGAAACGTTGTCTGCGCAGCGGATGCCCAGACATTGATAAGGCTCCCATCGTAATACCGTGATAGCTCATCCAGCGTGACAAAATTTTATGTTTCCCTTGAATACCGCGCTCCTGAAAATGCTGAATTGCAATTTTCATAGCTGTTTCATTTGCTTCCGTACCACTATTTACGAAAAAGCTCCAGTTCAAATCTCCTACACTTAAATCACTTAACTTCTTCGCTAGTTTTTCAGCTGGTTCACTCGTAAACTGTGATCTATATACGAAAGCAATCTCCTCTGCTTGCTTTTTAATAACATCTGCAATCTCCTTTACGCCATGTCCAATACCTGCCGTAATTGCTCCTGACGAACCATCAAAATATTTATTTCCGTTCTGGTCATACAAATATACACCTTTTCCATGTGAAATCATTGGATACGGCTGACCAACAAGTGGTTTAATTAAGTAATCGCGCATAGCGCTCCCCCATTTCTTCAATTTGTATATGTATATGAAGAAAATTGACGTTTCTTTCATAAAAAAGAATCCTCTGCACAAGCAGTGAATTTATCAAAATACTATTATAAAATATACAAATGAGTGCTAATAAATGTTTTGAAAACAGAAAATTCAGAACTTAAAACGAAGACCAATCCTTATCTATACGCTCAAATAACCCTCCCTTACATAAAAGTAACGTATTACTAAATGTTTTCCTAACATAATGCCAGCTTCCCTCAAATGCCGACATTGTGTAAACTTCGACGGAACTCCCTTTAAACTCCTTCCTATTATCCTACTTTAAATTGCATATTTCCAAAAAAATTTCGACAATTATCTCGCCGCAATGATAACAATCTTTTTATAGAAACTAATTTTCCACATTTAATATTTTCAGTTTATACATAAAAAAAGAACCGATTAACCACATTAATCAGTTCGGCACGACGCTCTTTTATCAATATTACTGGGACTCGCTAAAATAAATCAAAAAACCATACGTTTTACGAATTCAACAGTCATATAACGATTTTTCACACAAATTCCTTCATAACTTCATTCACAATCATAATCGGGATATCCCCATCCCAAGGTGCCACTCCTTCCACCGAAGTTAAACTACCTTTCCTTTATAAATTATGTAGGACAATTATCCCTTTGTATGTGTGTTTGCCTATAAATTAAAAAATCCCTTTACTAAAAATTTTTTATACATGTATTCGATACGTTGATTGAAATGCCCTTATAATTTAGTCTTTTTATATTTTTATTACTCCTAGTAAATATAAGCTTCTATTCAACTTAACTAACTCCATATACAACTCTTTTAGCACCACTTTACTAGCCAATAATACTCAGACATACTTCTCCCAAAATATGTTTTTAATCTTTTACTTTTCCCATTTAGAAATACAAATTTTTCGCATAACCTCTTTCTCACTTCGCATATAGTTTTAATGATGACAAAGGAGGAATGTGCATGTCTCAATCTGAAATCGAAAAATATGGACAAGAAGCTGTACGTTACGATCAGCTCGCCCGTTACTATCAATATAGCAATCCCAAAAAATATGTAGAACTATATATGAAGTATTACGATGCACTTACAAAACTTGTACAGGCATATGAAAAAAGAGATTCACAAGAAGCCGCTTTACCGTCACATATAAGAATTTTTCATTCTGCTCCAAACACGCCTGCGGTTGACATTTTAGTAAATGGACAAAAGGTAATCAAAAACATTTCATTTAAGCAATTTAGCCCCTATTTATCATTAGTGCAAGGTAAATATCGCATTGATATCGTCCCTGTCGGGAACGAAACTCCAATTTTTTCAGCTTTAGTACCGATAATGGGAAATCATACGTATACACTTGCCGCAATAAATAGTGATAATCACCTACAATTACAACCTATACTTGATAATACACATATACCATCTGGGCAAGCCAAAATTCGATTTATGCATTTTTCTCCAGATACCCCTGTTGTTAACGTAGATTTAAAAGGTGGAGATCATTTATTTGAAAATGTGCTCTTTAAACAAATAACAGATTTTTTACAAGTTAGCCCTGGTACAGCAGATATTGAAGTTTCACTCGCAGATAATAAAAAAATCCTGTTAACTTTACCTAAATTCGATGTTGAACCGAATATAATTTATACCATTTCAATAGTAGGTTATTCAACTAAAGACCCTAAATTAGAAGCCGTTATACTTACAAATTAAAACAGTCTACACCATTTATTTGGTGTAGACTGTTTACTTTTGAAATGCAATTTGAAATTCTGTCCAATCGCTATCTGAACGACACATAATGGACCCGTTATGTTTTTCTACAATTTGTTTACATACAAATAACCCAATACCAGTTCCTAATTTTTTAGTAGTTACAAATGGTTCAAAAATCGTTTCTACATTTTCAGCTGGAATCATCGGTCCATTATTTTTTATCACAATTCGAATAGCTTGCTCTTCTTCAAAAACATCAATGATAATTTTCCGCTCTTCTTTCATTGCTTCCATAGCGTCAATTGAGTTCATTAAAATATTTAAAAATACTTGCCTCACTTCACTCCGATAACCAACAAGTGGTATTGGATACGGCAAATTCTTTTCAATCGAAACATTTGCATTAACCAAACTCGGATATAAGAACTGTATAATATCTTGGAACAAGTCATTAAGCCAAAAACGTTCCGATTCATTCCACATTTCTTTTTTCGAAACGAGTAAAAATTGCGAGATTCGAAAATTTAATTGATCTAATTCATGCGAAATGATATCTAAATACGATAAACTCGGATGGTCTGCCTTTAATAATTTGACAAATCCCATAATTGAAGTAAGCGGATTACGAAATTCATGTACAAAACTAGCTGACATTTGGCCTAAAATCGTCAGCCTTTCTTTATGTGTTTCATTAATATATTGCTGTTTTTCCTCTAAATTCCTCGATATAATTTCCGAGTATTTTAAAACGGTATAATAAATTAATTTGTCAAAACAAGTATGTATTTTGGCCATAATTGGTTTCAATTCACGAGCGCTAACATCTAATTCACACATCGCTTCAAAAAGTTCATTTCTTCCCACATTTGCATTATAAACAAAGTCTCCAATATTCGCATCTGCTCCTGCTCGTTCAATTGCGATTTTCTCGCATAATGGTTGAAGATAATTTATATCTTTATCTTCCATAGTAAGTTCGATTATTAACTCTAATAAATCCTCTCCATTTTGAACTACTTCTAGTTTAAATGGATCTTTTTCGGAAATTATCATTTTGTTTTTCCAGTTCTCTACGAATTGGTGCCTATTGTTTTTCAAGTGTGAACAAAATACTTCTTTAATATCCTTATCGATTGGAAAAACCTCCATTCACTCCATTTCCATACGACGAATACCCTTTATATTTTGAATATTAACACAAAAAATATGTTTCGTTAATAGATTATTGTCACATTTTGTTAATTTCTGTTGATAAAATTATTTTTTTCTTTCTTATTTAATTATTTATATTCAAATCTCTCTTTTTCCTTCTCATTTTTTTAATTATTTCCGTATTCAAAACGACTTTTTTTGCATCATTTTTAATTCTTGCGTACAATAGGAAGTGAAAGGTGTGAAAAATATGGTAAATAAAAATGTGGAAGACTATCTCCAAGAAGGCATTTATGGCCAAAAGCAAAACAAACCAGAAGAACGTAATATGTATTTAACTACATTACGTGAGCGCGTAGAAATCGCTTTAACTATCGGTCAAGTAATGCAAAGTAATGTATATACTGAAGTAGCAAGTAGCATACGCTCTTCTCAATCATTACAAATCCTCCTAAATGGTGGCATTGCTTACCCACATTTATCAAAATACATTAAATTAGCAAACGAAAAAAATATTCCTTTTACAATTGTTCAAAATAAAGATACAGCAACACCAATCGGTTTAGTATTATCTCATAGCACAGCTGTAGATAAAGAACAAATTTATGTAGAAGATGCTATTTTCAAACAAGAAATGAAGTAAAATAAAAGGTACACTTAATTAAACAAGTGTACCTTTTGCTTTATTTTTTAATACACACTAATTTCATTTCTGTCATTTCTTCAATTGCATATTTAATTCCTTCACGACCCGTGCCACTTTCTTTCACACCACCGTAAGGCATATGATCTACTCTAAACGTTGGAATATCATTAATCATAACCCCACCAACCTCTAACTCATCAATTGCACGCATCGCTTTAAATAAGTTATTTGTAAATACGCCTGCTTGTAAACCGTAACGTGAATGATTTACTTTCTCTATCGCCTCATCAAATTCTTTAAATGTATTTACTGTCATAACTGGACCAAATACTTCTTGGCACTGTACAGATACATGCTCTGGAACATTTGTTAATACAGTTGGTTCGAAAATTCTTTCATCACGCTTCTTACCACCGTATAAAACAGTTGCTCCTTCCTTAATTGCTTCTTGCACCCACATTTCAATTCGCTTTACATCTTTTTTCGAAATTAAAGCTGATACATCCGTTTCCTCATTCATTGGATCACCAACAACAACAGTTTCCATCGCTTTCTTTAGCTTCGAAAGAAATTCATCCATTCTCTTTTCGTGTACAAACACACGTTGTACCGAAATACAAACTTGTCCATTATTAACAAATGCGCCCCATTTCACGCGTTCCATTATCTCATCAGTTAACTCTACATCTTCATCAATAATAACGGCAGCATTGGATCCTAATTCCAACGTAACTCGTTTTAATCCAGCCTTTTCCTTTATTCCGATTCCGACTTTCGGACTTCCGGTAAAAGTAATGGACGCAACATCATCATTTTTAACAATTGCCTCGCCAACAGTTGCACCAGGACCAGAAATGATATTCAAAGCTCCCTTTGGCAACCCTGCTTCTTCAAATAATTCAACTAATGCGTAAGAAGATAATGGCGTTTGATCAGCTGGTTTTAACACAACTGTGTTTCCGGCAGCAATTGCAGGGCCCACTTTATGCGCTACTAAATTTAACGGAAAGTTAAATGGCGTAATAGCTCCTATAACCCCAATTGGTTTGCGAATCGTATAGGCAATCCGCCCATCTGCACCAGGTGCTGCGTCAAGTGGCAATGTTTCACCATATATACGCTTCGCTTCTTCTGCTGCAAATTTATATGTTAGAACAGTACGATCTACTTCTCCCCTTGCAGCACGTATTGGTTTTGCAGCCTCTTTTGCAATAATTTCTGCAAACTCTTCTCTTCTTTCATCCATTATTTGCGCAACCTTCTCTAAAATAGTTGCCCGATCGTATGCTGTTAATGTATTCATTTTTTTCATTGCATTTTTTGCAGAAGTAACAGCCTCTTGAACATCTTCTTCCGTTCCTTGTGCAATTTCCGCTAACGTTTCTTCAGAGTATGGTGCATATAATGGTTTATACGTGTTTACTGACTTCCAATCTCCATTTATATATAAATGCTTTTTCATCTTTCTTCCCCTTCCAAATATATGTATAAAATAATACTTCACCTAGTGAAAGGTCTGACTTATGTAATTGTATCATAGCCCGTATTCCTCCAAAACCATTATGCTCAAAAAAACTCTGCTATATAGCAGAGTTTACGAGCTAATTTGCTCTTGTAAAGAAATTTGTTTTTCATCTTCTAAAACGACAATCGATTCTACTGTTTTTGTAACTTCTAACCTTTTAATATAGCGCCCGTCTAATTCTTTCACACAAAACTTATAATTTTCAATTTCAATGGAATCCTCTTCAGCAATCTCTATATTCTTCGTTAATATCCAACCACCAATTGTATCAACACCATCATCATCAATCGCTAGACCAAATAACGTATTCACTTCACTAACGAGTACTTTTCCCTCTAGTATCGTCTTTGTTTCACTAACTTGTTGAATTTCTGGCTGTTCATCCGTATCAAACTCATCCTGAATATCTCCTACAATTTCCTCTAAAATATCTTCAACAGTAACAAGTCCAGATGTACCACCATATTCATCTATCAATATAGCAATATGTGTTCTTTCTTTTTGCATTTTTAAAAACAAATCATGAATTGGAATAGAATCAATAACTAAAATAATTGGTCTAACATATTGCTCTACTGTCTTTTTATTAACAGCTTTATGCTGTACAAACTCAGTAAAAATATCTTTAAAATTTACAAAACCTATTACGTGGTCTTTGTCGCCATCAACAACTGGATACCTTGTATATTTTTCACGAGACATTTTTTGCAAAGCTTCTTCAGCGGGCATTTCTTTACTTATAATATTCATTTCAGTTCGAGGTACCATTATTTCTTTTGCAATCCGATCATCAAATTCAAAAATTTTATTTACATATTTATATTCAGATTGATTAATTTCACCATTTTTGTAACTTTCTGAAACTAATAACCGTAATTCTTCTTCCGAATGAACCTCATCATGCCCTTTCGGCGGTTTCAGCCCTAGCAGCTTCGTAATGATTCGAGCTGAACCATTTAATAGCCAAATGAATGGGAATGCAATACGATAAAAGAAAATTAACGGCTTAGAAACAAGCAAACTCACTTGTTCAGATTTTTGAATTGCAACTGTTTTTGGGGCCAATTCCCCTATTACAACATGTAAAAAAGTAATTAACAAAAATACTAAAATTACAGCAAAAATATCTGCGAGCTGAGTAGATATGTTCCAATTTGCAAAAAGCGTGTCAAATATTTGCTTTAGCGCAGGTTTACCAAACCACCCAATTCCAAGAGCTGTAACTGTTATTCCTAACTGGCAAGCCGATAAATATTCGTCTAAGTTTGTAATGACTGTTTTGACAGAAGTTGCACGATTATTTCCCTCTGCAATTAAATTGTCAATTCGTGAACTCCTCACTTTAACAATTGCAAATTCTGCTGCAACGAAAAATGCCGTTAAGGCAATTAAAACAATCACTATACTTATACTATATATGTCCAAATACTTTTCCTTACTTACATTGTAAGCAAGGAAGCCACCTCCTACTTAATTTTATTCAAGTGAAGTAAGCATTCTAATACTCTAACAAAATTCTACATTAGCAACCACCTTTTTATATATTATATGCATACATAAAAAAGATATTTATCATTATGATAATCTAATTCATTTCCCCTCGTCAAATCAAATTATTCTAAATCTTAAGATGAATCATTTTTATATAAACGATATATTCTTCACAACTTAATTTCGTGAAAAAACACTTTCTTTGCCGATTCCACACTTCTTTTGTCATACCGGAAGGGAACTTACTTCATAGATCGAAATCATTCAACAGGATATATATAGGAGGGATTATTTTGGAATATAAAACACCATTTATTGCAAAAAAGTTAGGTGTTAGCCCCAAGGCTGTTGTCCGGATTGCACAACAATTAAATCTTACGATAGAAAAAAATAAATATGGTCACTTTATTTTCAAACAAGATGATGTAGATCAAATGTTAGAATACCATCGTTCTCAAATTGAGCATTCGCAAAACTCTCAACCTACTCAAAAAACATCATCAAATGATGTTGAAGAATTAAAAACTCAAGTAAACACAATTTTTCAAAACACATCATCAAATGACTTTGAACAATTAGCTATTCAATTACACACAATTACAAGAAGGCTAGATCGAATGGAGGAGCAAATGCAAGATAAGGCAAATGATGTCGTTACGTACCAACTTTTGCAACACCGTCGTGAAATGGAGGAAATGTTAGAACGAATCCAAAAGCTAGAAGCTTCCCTCAAAAAAGAAGAGCCCATATATATTACTCCTGATTCAAAACCAACATATGAAAGAGAAAAGAAACCGAAGCGCCGCAAAATGATTTTTAGTATATTTGGATTATGATTTTTAGACCCTTATTAAAACAATAAGGGTCATTTTTTCATGAAGGATACTGCCATATTAATATATCATTCTCTATATTATATATATTCACTTCTAATTATTTTGTTAACATAATATTCTTACTGTATTCCGCGATTAATGCCTGTGCATGAGCATTCCCTTGAATCACATCGCGAAATTCTTTTAAAGAATACAAATGCGTAACTCCTTTTCGAGCATGAATTCGCACTGGTACACCTTGTAAAGTATCATGAAACTGAAATGGATTGTCTATCGGCTCTATAGGAAAATCGAGTGTTAGTAGATACATATACATTCTTTTTGTAACTGCTGCAATATACCATTCCGCTTTCGTTTCTAACGCATGCACAAATAAAATAGCTGTTAGCCTTTTGAAATGCCCTCTCCCACGAGACGTTTTCGCAATACTTAGCTTGCCTATTTCATACACATTTTTCAAATCTTTCACTAAATCATTTTTAGAAAACGGATAGAAAAACTCAGAATTTGATTGTTCGGGTACCGTATACTTAATACACTCTACTGTACCTATATGATGCTCATCTTCTATTAATAAAAATCGTGTTGGATTTAAATTACGTTCTACGAACATTAAGTTTCTTTCTTCACAAAAATCTCCCCATAGTTGCTCGAACCAAAAATGTTCTTCCTTTGTTTGAACACGCTGGAACATATTTCCCCGCCTTTCCCATCGTCGCTCTGTTTTGATAACGCTTTCACTATCTATCATATAAGAACAAATCTTCGTATGCAACTAAAAATATTTATGACTTATTATATTCTGCAAAATGAATTAAATTCCAACTTCGTCGTCTTTTACCTCACATGTACAGTTATTCTAATAACTTATGTGTATCACTTTTCAAATTACATCCTACTTACTTCCATACAGCATATAATTCTTCTTAATCTAAAAGAAATCCTTTATGAAAAAGGATTTCTTTTACTTCTTATTATTTTTTAACCACTTCTCAAAGATTTGTACCATCCCATGTTTCCCTGCTAATTTTTCTTCTCCTTGTTTCGTCTTATATGGATATAATTGCAAAAAGACACCGCACCCAGATTCAATTTTTTTACTATGCATATGACTTCCTGGATATACACAAATAACTTCATAAATTGCCCGTCGATGAAAAACACGTTTTCCATTCTGTTCTTCTACATACTTTATAGACCAGTATTTATACATTTGCTCAGTCGCTTTCGTATTTCCAACGTGCTGAAAAATATTGTACATTGGGCTATACTTCACTTCAATAATAATAGAAGATTTATATACGTATTTCCCTTCTTCCTTTACATAACAGTCTAAGCGAATATCTGGTTTTTTTGTATCCTCGCCATTATAAAAGTTACTCCCTTTACTTAATGCAATAAGGGGGTGTGTTTCAATTAAGTCATTAAATGCAACGTGGACCTTCATATCATCTTGATGTAAAACTACTGTCGTCCCATCTTGTAACCCATCTACATAAAAATGCTCTTGTATTTGTTCACGAATGGGATTTCTAGCTTTAAAACCAATTTGCTCTAGCATGGAAATAACGATAAAAAAAGCGTAATATTCATACACTAAAAACGTTGGTTTATATACAAATAATAAAGATGGAGATTGATCTGTATATTGTGGAAGTAAGTTTAAATGCTGTAGTAATTGTTGATGTGGAATTGGTAAATCGTATGAGTTCATATTACCCGTTTCAGAAACTTCTCTCCAAAAGGGGGAATATATTAAAGTTTTAAAGTATTGTACACTTTCACGTACAATATGAGCTAATATTTTATATTCTTGTATTTTCACAGAGCTTTTACGTAAATCGGCTTCTTTTAGTAAATGTATATTTTTATATTTTTGCTTCTCTCTATCAGTCACAGATCCATTACGCTCAATTGTTTGCATAATCGTTTTTACAGCTTGAAACTCTTCTAATTTTTTCTTTTTTTCTCTTTCTAATATTTCAATTGTTTGACGTAAAAAACTTTCGGCTTCAAGTAAATAATGATAAAATTGCATCGCTTTAAATTTAAGAAATGCATTTTCCCTACTATTTTTTTGTTCAATAAACTTACGATTATAATATTTCGTATAGGACTTTCTTTCCGCCATTATTGTTCCTTTTCTCGTTGCCTTCCGTTCCTTCACTTCCCATTTATATTCATGTATAAATTTTGAACTTGATTCAATCTTTTTAAAAACTTGTTTTATCTTTTTCATTTTTTGCGGCAGCTTTCTAAGTAATACTAAATAAGAAGAATCCTCAATATCACTAAGGGCAGAGAAAGTCTTTTTATAATAACCTCTATCTAAAATCAACTCATTTAAAATTGACTTTACATAGTTTTGAATCATTTCAAATTGGTCATCAAAAAAATTTTTTGGAACGATTTGAAAAGCACCATAATACGTTGTGTCTTCTATGCGAACTTCAAAATGATATAAACCACATCGCCATGGATAAAAGAATTCCGTTTTTCCATGTTCATAAATTAGTACCTTTTGTTTTTTTTCATTTATTTCGTATTGTGACTCTTTTATATTTTTCTGGCCCTCATACACTTTATTCCATATGAAAGTAATATTCATTGGACTTTCATAATGGTAATGCAATCTTATCGGTTTTAATTCTTGTACTTTGTAAATACATTGAACTAATGCTGTAGTAGATGTGCAAAGACGATTTAATAAAATATACTCCCCTTTTCCCTCTGTTCCTATGATTAACTTTAATACAAAAGGGAGCGTTTCATTCGTATCAACGATTTCTGTTTCATACCGCTCTTCATTTCGCATATCCATACAACTCCAGTTCTCTACGTTTTTCTCTTATATATGCTAAAGAGTGTTCAAATGTAGAGACTCTGTTTGCAAGTGGCGATTGCAAAAGAGGTACTAAAGTCGCTCCCCTTTTTACTTCTTCAGAAAGTAATGACCCAACCATCATTTCAGTACCTCTTAATTTCGTCAGTACACGTTGCTTTATTTGTAAATCAAAACCTTCTTCTCTGCTAATCATATAAGAATGATTATTTTGAAACGGTATATTTTGCAAATACATAGCAATTGCATTTGCACATCGAAAAGAAATTCCCTTTGACGCATCATGTGATGACAATACAACATGCAACTTATCTAATAGCTCTAACTCTTCTTCAGAAAACACTTCAATCATAGATTTCTTTCTGATCCAATTTATCCGAAATTCTCCCGCTGTTACTTTCAGAGGTGGTTGTAATACACCTTTCTCTTGTACCATGCACATCTCACAAAACGGAATTTTTTGTAACGTAATTAAATTGGTTCGGTCTAATAATCGATCAGAGAGTTCTTTCGTTGTTTCATCAAAATTCACAGTACCTACAAAGATAATATTTTCTCCAATTTCAATTGTTGATGGAATTTGGTTTTCTAATTTCTGCGCACCCTCATACAAATTCAAAATACGATTTTCCTTTTCAAGTTGAAGAACAGATAGAAATGGAGTAAACCAATGCTCAATATGTGACATGTTCATTTCATCAAAAACGATTATATACAATTGATTTTGATTTTCTTTTGCCTTCATTAACGCTCTAACTAACTTTGTTTCACTTTCAATAAAAGTACCATTTGGGTGAAGATATCCAAGTAAATCATGTGGTTCTTGATACGATGGAGAAATCGGAATCCAAACCAATTCTTCTCCATACTGTAATCCAAGTGCCTCTGCATAAGCTTGCACAAAGCGTGATTTTCCAACTCCCGGTATACCACCAAGAATCGTTAACATATTTGTTTTTACACTTATATGAAAATTATAAATATCTGTTTCGTCCAAATACATCCCTTTATTACGCACCGTACTTTGTACATACTGTAAAAAGGATGATTCACGCTCATCCCATTCCCATACTTCCTTGTGTACTTTTATATCCTCTACTTCAACTAGCTTCCCTTCTTCCGTTATTCGTTTTTTTAATTGCTCATACACTTGATCACTTACGAAATACAATTGCTCTTCTACCGCAATTTCTACATGCTTCATCCAGTCACTTAAGTCTATATATTTACATTCTCGATTTTGTTCAAAATACGCGATTGAACTAATTGATGACTTTAACAATATATTTCCATATAACCTTCCATCATGCCACAGTAATTCAGGAGACTCAAAGTCTTTTGGATATTTCGGCATAAGAAATGATAAATAACCATTACAAAGCTTTCGTTCTAAAGACTCTCTTTTTTTATTATCTGCAACTTTAGGTGCTGGAATCATTTTATAGCCAGTTGCTATTTCTCTAGGTTCTTCTGTACATATTAACTCCACGTATACATTTCCTCTTTCATAATAAAGACGAAACATAACCAATTGCTTTTCTAATTTCTTCTTCTTTAATTCTGAAAAAATCTTTTCATTCTTTTTATTGCTACATAACCCTTCAAATATATAATGTTCATTTGTAAATTGCTCTTGTAAATTAGATGGTATTGGCGATAGACATTGTACAAAAAAATTCTCTCCATTCTTCTCTTTCTCCGCTTTTGTAAATTTCCCGATAAACCTCATATAGTACATTCGTTTTATAAAACTTGGCTGAAGAGCTTTATGTAATTTCATCTTAATCACCTTCTTTTTTCATACTATTCTTAGTGTATGAAAGAAAAAAAAAACTAGAAATAAAAAACCTGACGTTATCCGCCAGGTTCAAAATTAAAACGTATATTAATGAGATGGAAATGCTTTTTTCTCTTGTAAAATAGCATTGTGAGCAATTTTCATTTTAGCCAGTACATATCGTAATCGATCCTCAGCGTTTTCATCTTTATTTTGCTGCAACTCCGCTAAATTCTCAACAGAACTCGCTAAATTTTCAATTACTCCCCTTAGTTCAGGATGATGATTAAAAAAAGATTCTTGTACTAATACTTTCCTTAACTCACTAGCTAAATCAATTATTCTAGACAACTGTTCTTTTTCTTCCATTTTCATCCCTCCTGAATATCTTATGTATTAAATATTCTCTACACAAAGAAAAAAGCCCTTTAAATGAAAAGGACTTTTACATTTTTATCGTTCCAGTTATCAACAGATAAAGTGATGTGATAGCTGCGACAACAATTGCCCACATCACATATCTCTCTATACCTACAAAACAACGATTCCCTTTTTCTTTTCGTGCAAACATGTAAACGATAATCCCAATTCCATATACGATTGAAACGAGTAATAAATTCTTTAAACCCGCTGCATAAATAAGCCATACAGAATAAATAGAGGCAATTAAAGCTAACGAGCCATTTTTTACTTTTGCATCTTTTAGTTCATTTGTAATTACTAATTTGAATTGGTATAGCGCTGATAATAAATATGGTAATAATATTGATGTTGACGCAATAAAATACATAATTTGATATGTCGATTCTGAAAACAGAACAATTATAAATATAATTTGAGCAACGATATTTGAAATCCATAATGCCATGTGTGGCGTTTGCTTTTTATTGGTTTTCGTAAAGACCTTCGGAAACACGCCATCTTTTCCTGCTACGTGAGAAATTTCCGAAACAAGTAAAAACCAGCCAATTAATGTACCTACAAGTGACGCAACTAATCCAATATTAATTGCCATTGCACCCCATGGCCCAACAACATGTTCTAATACATGTCCCATTGAAGGAGTTTCTAAAACGGAAAGTTCTCCTCGCGTCATTGCTCCCATTGACAGAACAGAAATTAAAATATAAATAGACATAACTAAAATTAATCCAAGTACTGTCGCTTTTCCAACGTCCCTACTATTTTTTGCTCTTCCTGATAATACAACTGCTCCTTCAACCCCAATGAACACCCATAGCGTTACAAGCATTGTATTTTTCACTTGACCAAGAATAGCGGAAAGTGAGATTGTTCCTTCTCCCCAAAAATCATGTGTAAATGTATCCCAGCGAAACGCTGTTACCATTACGACAATAAATAATAAGATCGGAACTAATTTCCCTACTGTTGCAATAACATTCATAATGGAAGCTTCACGAATTCCAAATAAAATTAGAAAATGCAATGTCCATAGTAAAAGTGATGCACCTACGATTGACGCAACATTATTTCCACCTTTAAAAATTGGGAAGAAGTAACCTAATGTACTAAACAGTAGCATAATTGTTGCAACATTTCCTAAAATCCCTGCCAGCCAGTATCCCCAAGCACTGTTAAAACCAATATATTCACCGAATCCAGCTCGTGCATAACTATAAATTCCGCCCTCAAGCTCCGGTTTTTGTCTTGCTAACGTTTGATATACGAGCGCAAGTGGAATCATTCCCATTGCTGTAATACACCAACCAATTATCGTTGCACCACTATTTGCTCCTACTGCTAAATCATGCGGTAAACTAAAAACACCGCCACCAACCATCGTTCCAACTACTAATGCGATTAACGGAAAAAATCCTAACTTCTTTTCTATTTGTACCACCCCATCTGTCATTCTAGGTGTTATGTTCGTTCAACTATTAAAGTCACCTTTTTCTCTAATAGACGTTTCTCTTATATTTTTTCAGGAAAACATTACTTATTCTAAAAGAAAATGAAGAAAAATGGAATACTTTTTTGAAAAAATGTATAAGTATGCACAAAAAAACCGCTCATTTTGTAATGAGCGGTCATTTTAAACATATAAAATTGTATATTTCTTGTAAAATTAACGAAGTAAATTCTCTTTTTGTAAAAATTGTTTCGCTACTTCTTCACTACTTTTACCATTCACATTTACTTCATAATTCATTTTTCGCATTTCTTCATCTGTAATCTTTCCAGCTAATTTATTTAATACTTTTTCAAGTTCAGGATATTTTTGTAATGTCTCTTTTCTTAATAACGGCGCACCTTGATAAGGTGGGAATAATCCTTTATCATCTTTTAGCACTTTAAGTCCGTATTGCTCCAATTCACTATCCGTTGAATATGCATCGATTACGTTCACATCACCAGATTGAATTGCACTATAACGCAGTTTCGGTTCCATCGTTTTAACATTTAAAAACTTATAGTTATATAACTTTTGCATTCCTTTATAACCATCTTCACGATCTGCAAATTCTAATGTAAATCCTACTTTAGCTTCCTGTGCAATATTTCCTAAATCAGAAATTGTATTTATATTCTTTTGATCTGCTATTTTTTTCGGCATCGCTAGTGCATATGTATTGTTATACTCCATTGGATTTAACATAACCATATTATATTTTTTTTCCATTCCAACGCGAGCTTGTTCATATACTTCCTCACGATTTGTGCTTTTCGGTTCTTCTTTCACGAAAGTAGATAAGGCTGTTCCTGAAAATTCTGGGTATATATCTACTTCACCTGATTTTAACGCTTCAAATACAAATGCTGTTTTCCCAAGACCCGGCTTTAATTCTACTTGTAAATCTGTATCCTGTTCAATAAGTTGTTTGTACATTTGAATTAAAATTTCTGGCTCCGATCCAAGTTTTCCAGCAATAACTATATCTTTCTTTTGTGTATTCCATAGAAATGGAGTAGCAATCATAACTACAACTATACATATCGTCAATATAACGCGCTTAGAAGAGCGTTTGGGACTCTCAAGTATGCGAAGTACTATATCAAAGAATAAAGCGAGTAACGCAGCTGGTACGGCCCCTAAAATGATAAGCGCATGGTCATTTCGATCGATCCCGAGTAGTATGAGCTTACCGAGCCCACCAGCACCTATTAAAGCAGCTAATGTAGCCGTTCCAACAATTAATACCATCGCTGTACGAATACCAGCCATAATAATTGGCAACGCGAGCGGAAGCTCTACCTTCCATAACCTTTTCCAGCTATTCATCCCCATAGCTCTCGCCGCTTCTATAAGTGATTCATCTAATTCCCGTATTCCTGTATATGTATTTCGTAAAATAGGTAATAGTGCATACACAACTAATGCGATTATAGCTGGCAGTTTTCCAATTCCTACTAACGGAATTAATAGTCCAAGTAAAGCAAGTGAGGGCACTGTCTGCATAACAGCAGAAGTCCCTATTATAAATTCAGCCATTCGTTCTTTTCTCGTTAATATAATGCCAAGTGGCACTGCAATAATTACTGCAAAAAATAGTGAAATAAGCGATATTTGTAAATGCTCACTTAATGCACTTAGCAATTCTATTTTTCTTTCTTGGAACGTTTGAATAAAATCAGTCACTGTTTAGCCTCTCTCCTTCATTTGTTCAACAATATAATTGACAATATGACGACTTGTTAACATACCAACATATTGACCATCTTTTTCAACCGGCACTGATTCTTCAGTTTGTAAACGGACTAGTGCTTCTTGTAAAGGAGCATGTAAAGATAAAGCAGCTCCTTCTATTCGTGTATGATCGTCTAGTGGCATTACATCTTCTATAATTATTCCCTCATACCATTGTCGCCCACGATTTCCAATGAACTCCTCAACAAACTCATTTTTCGGATTATGTATAATACCTTCAGGTGTATCTAATTGAACAACTTTTCCTGCTCTCATTACACAAATGCGATCACCAAGTGATAATGCCTCTTGCATATCGTGCGTTACAAACACGATCGTTTTTTGAATCTTTTTTTGCAGTTGTACGATATCCTTCTGAAGTTGCTCCCTGCTTAACGGATCTAACGCACTAAATGGTTCGTCCATAAGAACAATTTTCGGATTAGCGGCTAATGCCCGTACGACACCGACACGTTGTTTTTGCCCTCCTGACAATTCATCAGGCATACGATCACGATATACATCTGGATCGAGCCCAACCATCTGTAGCAAGTCATCGACACGTGCTTTTATTTCTTTTTTGCTCCATTTTCTCATTTCAGGAACAACTGCAATATTTTCAGCGATTGTCATATGTGGAAATAAAGCAATTTGCTGCAACACGTATCCTATATTCCAACGTAATTCATTTATATTATATTGTTGAATATCTTTTCCATCGATTAAAATTGAACCTTCTGTCGTTTCAATCAAACGATTAATCATCTTCATTGTCGTTGTTTTCCCGCAACCACTCGGACCAATGAGAACAAAAAATTCTCCTTTTTTAATTTCTAAATGCAATGAATCCACTGCTTTTGTGCCATCTTCATACGCTTTTGACACATGATTAAATTGAATCACAAATACAACTCCTTTATTGTTGTTTCCTTTATTTTGATGGAATATGGAATTCATTTCAAATGATACGCATTATTTCTATATAAAAAAGAGCTCACATTTGAGCTCTAACGGTCGAACAATATTGTTTTCATAATAGCAGCATATTCACGCACATACATTTTTCTCTTAGAACGCATTGGCGTTTCTGCAGCTAATGCCTCCATCTTTATTCCTAAACGCCTTGCAATTATTTTTGTTCGATATAAATGATACGTATTACTGACAACTACCGCATGTTTTACATCAAATAAATCCATACTAAACTTCAAATTTTCATACGTATTTGTCGAACGGTCTTCCATTAAAATACGACTCTCATCTATACCGTGTACCATTAAATAGATTCTCATACTGTGAGCTTCCGGTATATCTTCATCTTCTCCTTGACCACCTGAAACAATTACTTTCGCTTCAGGATGGGAAAATAAATACTCCAACGCTACATCCAAACGATTTTGAAGAGATAAAGACGGTCTATCTCCAAATAACTTTGCACCCAGTATAAGAACGTACGGAGAGTGATAGCTCAACTTTTCACGAGCAACTTTGTTCATTCGAAACGTCATATAAATGATGTATAGTGGCGGTAATAATAAAATTATAAGAAAGATCCATTTGTTCATAAATAAGTATTCACTCCCTTTCTTTTTATTATATAGAAAAAGAAAGGGAGGCAGAAGTGTTTTTTCAAACGATTGATTTATTAGAAACATTCGCCGCTACTTTACGTTGTGATAGTACATAATAAATAGCGATTCCTAATGAGAAGATCAATATGCAGCTTAATACGTAAAACGGCAGCATGACTCCGGCTTTAGATACACCCGCTGTAAACAACATTAATAATACAATGCGTATTCCAGTACCAATTAGGCGAAATAAGCTGTCTACACGTCCCATTACTTCATTTGGAATTTCCTCCATCATCAATACATTTCTCGCCACTCTTGTCCCCGCATTTCCAATTGCATGAAAAATCGCTAGTCCATATAACAACATTACGGAAGGTTCAATACTCATTGCGGTAATTGAAATTACATAAATGAACATCGTCATAACGATTGAAACTTCTGTTTTGACATATTTCATTATGAGTGGAATACAGATTCCTGCAACAACCGCTCCGACACCGTACATCGTGCCCTCTATTGCGTATACAGAGGCATTGGCTTTGAGTATATCCGAAATATACACGGGTATTAAATAATTTGCCATCATGACACCTATAAACGGCATATAAGTAGCCAGTAAGAACCAAAAGAGCTTAGGACGTTTTTTCATAAAGTGAATTCCTTCAAACAATTGCTTCTTAAATGTTATTTTTCTTTTCACTTCTTTTTTCTTTACGTACGGTATACATAAGAAAAGAAAAAATGCTCCAGCAAAAGTTAACATGTCTACTAACAAAATCCACTTCAAAGATACAATTTCAATTAAGAAGCTCGCGGCCGCTCCAGAAATAACTTGTGTTAACTGTCCTTGTATTTCCATCGTTCCACTTAAACTTTTATAATGTTCCGCTTGAAATATCTCTTGGTTGAACGCAAATATTGTAGGATAAAATAATAAATAGTAGAATGATCCGGCTATATAAATAAGAATATAGTGAATAGAATGATAAGGTTGCCCCGCAAATCCCCATATAACCATTATTCCAATTACGGCAATTCCGATTCCTTCGTTACATAGCAATAAAGATTTTCTTGAAAAACGATCAATACTTTGCCCAATGAATGGTGTTAATAAAAACATAATGAGGGTTGCAATGATAGAAACATAACCAAACGTTGTCTCTCCTCCACTCTCTTTAATTAACAGCCACGGAATCGTTATCATAACAATTCCGGAACCAATAGCAGATAGACTATTGGCCCCTAGAATGTAATACAAGCGAGAATCATGATAAAGTGAGGACATATCACTCCACTCCTAGTTGCTTTTTCACCTCTTTATATACGCTCATATATGCTTTTAATTCTTTAACTACATCATGAATTAATGGTTTGGCATCTTCCCCAAGTTCACCATCTTGTACGTGAAGTCCATCAAGCACTACTTGTTTTGGGATTGCATTTGCGTAAACACCTCTAGCAACAGTTCGCATACTATTTAATGCGTTAATTCCTCCTTTACCGCCCCCCGCAACAGCTAGTAATGCGACAGGTTTATGGATAAACTCACTACTACTTAAGTAATCTAACGAGTTTTTCAGCGCTCCGCTCATCGCATTATGATATTCTGGTGTACATAGTACTACACCGTCTGCTGCTTTCACTAACGCTTTTAATTTTTTTACTGCCTCTAAATCACGTTGCGATTCTTCGCCGTTATATAAAGGCAATTCCTCTATTGCTAAATCGTATAACTCCCCTTCAAATTGATCTGCAATATATTTTGCCACAACGCGAGTTCTACCTAATTTTCTTGGTGTACCATTAATAACGACTAGTTTCATAAACAATTCTCCCCTTTGTTTTCAAATTCTACTTATATATTATCAGAAATTTCTATACAAAACACAATATAAAGAGGGAACTTCCTTAATCAAATAGTATGATACACGAAAAAAGAACTCATACTTTCGTATGAGTTTCGCGCTATTACTTTGTTTCACCATTCTGACTTATTGTACCTATGCTTTTATTTGCTTCAAAATGGTAATATGCTTTTTCCGCTAATTCTTTTCGTTCTTCTGGTAATTCTATATATTTCATTACGTTTTCAATTATTTTTTCGTACGGAGTAAATACAATTCCTGGCCACTCTATCTCGTCTTCTGGATTACTATTTTCCGAAATAATAAATTTCTTATTCGCGACCGCATAAGAAACACGTGGTGTTTCAAGAATTCCCGATAAGTAAAAGTGAATATTTAATATAATTTTAGACCTAGCAATTAACTCATTTCTAGCAATTCCCCACGCATTATTTTTAAAAACTATATTTAAATTCGGTGCAATGGCTTTTAGGTGATTAAAAATAGCTTGCCGCCTCGGATTAAGAGCACCTATAAACAAAATATCAATATCTTCAGTAATCTCACCTTCAAATATATCTTTTTTTATTTCCAAAGTTGGAGCATAGTTCATTCCTACATGTTTTATTTCTTTTCCTACCCCTTTTTGTTTTAACCATTCTATATTTTGTTTACTATAATCCCAAATCACTCTATTTTTTAATAATATTAAATAAAGCGGGTGCGCATATGGACTTCCTTCATATAGCTGTTCTAAATTATAAATAATTGCATCTTGCGGAAGGAGATTCGGGTTATAAGCGTATGTATGCGCTCCAAAAACAACTGTATTCTTTACATTTCCCAGTATTGTTTCTGATATAATTACTGTATTTCCCTCCTGCTCCAACCTCCATTTCAAAGCTCGCGCAACATCTATGAAACTACCGTACGTCTTCGGGCATATAAAAAGACAATAATCATATTCTTTATTCAAATAAACTTCCATTAATTTTAAATTATTTTTATATAAATCTACATCCGGATGTTTAAGTACCAACTCATTTGCATGTTTTCTTGCCACTTTATATAATCCAGCATAATAAGCAGCGATGCATCTTCTTAATTCGATTCTTTCCCGATCTTCATCTAATACATCCATGTTTAAAAGAAGATTTGCGATACAATACGCTTTTAAATGATCACGATCATAATAATAGTCTAGTAGTGGCATCAATTCTTCATACGTATTTCCATGCACCGATTCCCCTAGTTCAATCGCCCATCGTATTAATTCCATGATTATTCCACTACTCCTTTAACCGGAAATGTATTTAATAAAATTTCGCATTATTTTCTACCACATTTGCTATATGAAATGGAATCTCTTCTTTTATCGATTCCAAATACTTTTGCGACACCGCCCCTAAATGTTTTTTATGAGGTATATAGAAAGCACTAATAGAAATTTCATAGTCAAATAAGTAATCATACACATGATAATCCACAAATAGAAGATCATCCTTTGGAAAAGGAATTTCCTTCCCTTGCAGAGCATACATCAAAGCAATATTGTTTTGAGATCTTAATCGATACAACCTTGCAAGTTGGTATAATGGTTCAGCCCGAGTTGGTCTATATTCCCACGCTTTTTGAAAATAAAAAACAGCTAATGCTAAATATTGCTCTTCTTGCCCTTTAACATTTTCTTTTTCATCAGCATCTGTCACTTCATTTTGTTTATTTGCTGAACGATTTGCTAACTGCTCATAACAAAATCCTATTCGCAATAACGAATAGAATACCTCTTCAACCCATCCCCCTGCTTCCACTCGTTTTTTATACCATTTAATCGAATCTTCAAATTGACTTAAATGAAAATAAGTCTGAGCTAAATAAAATAAATATCTTATATGCAAATCTGGCGTTGTTTCTGGGTCGTTTATTCCTTGTAACAACAACCTCTCATCTCGTTCAAATTTATCAGCTTTACTTCCGCCATCTCCAGGATCATTCACGACAAGAGTCTCTAACCGATCTACCCTCGTATTGTAATTCGCTCCAACTTTTGAACGATCTATATCCCAATACTCATGAGTAACACCGACAGATTTCCATGGTAAAGAAGCTTTTAAAAGACGTGTAAGCCAATATTTAATATGAACATCATATTGCAGTGTAAGATAATGATCTTCCGTTAAGCTCGTTTTATCAAAATTCGGATCCACCTCTAAAATCATATCTGCATCTAATATTAATAAATAATCCGCTTCTGGATATGTTTTTTGCGCTAATGAAACAGCTAAGCTTCTGTTATAACCAAAGTTTTTAAACGGCTCATGATGAACCGTCCCAGGTATCTCATTTTCCTTACACCAATTTTCAATAATTTCAGGCGTATTATCCGTCGATCCAGTATCACAAATAGAAACATAATCTACAATTGATTTCGTTGCATTTAAACATCTTTCTATAATTCTAGACTCATTTTTGACGATCATACAAAGACATAACTTTTTTTCTTCCTTTACAGACTTCACTTGCTCATTTCCCATTTAACCACCTCATATTTTATTAACACGCTCTCCTCATATGTAACAACATTTCTTAGCTATACTGATGACATAAGCACCCTTTTATTATTTATGAAAACTTCATTTTATTTATTCTTACTTTTATGTTGGGACATATTTCATGCTTCGCTTTATATTTGATACAATCAATACAAAAAAACATAATACGGGAATCCGTACATTTCAAAGTCTAAGAGGAGGTTATATTTTGTTGGATTACATTTGGCTAGATGACAAATCACCAATTTTAGAACAACTACCAAGTAATTTTAAATCTGCAGCTATATTGCTACATCCATTTGTCCAAATGCCTTTAGGATGGGAAAAGTCTGTGAGAAAAAGACCATATGAGCACATCTATCCTAGCGCTGAAGAAATCATTCACAATGGGAAATCCGTTTCTTGGAAGGAAATGATGTCTTGTAGTGGATTACATTCATACGCAGACCTAGCAATGGCCATGTTGACTTCCATTAGTGCCTTTTCAGAAGAATATAAAAGAGAGGATTTAGCTGAAAAGCTACATTCAAACTTAAAAAAAGATCTTTATTATCCAACAGAAGATTATACGTCTATATTTTTATTACACAAATTACTTAAACTCCTCGGTTCTAAAGGTGCAAAAAATCTATATTTCTCTGAACCAATTCTTGATACAAACGGATTATTACAGGTAAATAATACTACTCCATTAGATATTTGGGACATTAGCAATAATGAGTTAATTATTACTGGAGAAGACAATGAGTATGCGTTTATGAGTATATACGATTCCTTTACAACCTTATTATTAGCTAAAGAAGAAAATATAGAATATATTGTTCAATCAATGAATGTTGAAGCTGTCATTTGTGACAAAAAAACGATGATTGATTGGTATTTTTAAATTAGTAATTTCTTAAACTATAAAAAAGAAACTTGCGCTTATGCACAAGTTTCTTTTCAAAAACATCCTTATTTTTTTACAACTTCATGTCCACCGAACTGATTACGTAGTGCTGAAACTACTTTTCCGTGGAATGTATCATCTTCCTGAGAACGATAGCGCATAAATAATGACATCGCGATTACTGGTGCCGCTGCTTGTAACTCAAGCGCAGTTTCAACAGTCCATTTCCCTTCTCCTGAAGAGTTCATTACACCTTTAATGCCATCAAGTTTAGGATCATCTGCAAATGCTTTTTCAGTTAAGTCCATTAACCAACCGCGGATTACTGATCCGTTCGCCCATACTTTTGCAACATCTTCATAATTGAAATCAAAGTCACTCTTATCTAGTACTTCAAATCCTTCAGCGATTGCTTGCATCATGCCGTACTCAATACCGTTATGAACCATTTTTAAGAAATGACCACTACCAACGCGGCCAGCATAAGAATAGCCATTTTCTACTGCTAAATCTTTAAATAAAGGTTCTAATTGGTCATAAATTTCTTTTTCTCCACCAACCATTAAACAAGCACCGTATCTAGCTCCTTCTACACCGCCAGATGTACCGATATCTACATAATGTAATCCGAAGCTTTTTGCTTCTTCAGCACGGCGTAACGTATCTTTATAGAATGAATTTCCACCTTCAATAACGATATCACCTTCATCTAATAACGGATACACATCTTTTAATACTGACTCTACAACTTCTCCTGCAGGCACCATTACCCAGATCGTACGAGGAGCTTCTAATTCAGCGATCATTTCTTTTAATGTATGACGTGCAGTAATCCCTAGTTTTCCTGCCTTTTCTACAAGCTCTTTATTTACATCGTATACAACTACTTCATGCTTGTCTTCATGTAAGTGTTCAGCTAATGGGAATCCCATTTTTCCTAATCCAATTAAACCTAGTTTCATATTAATCAATCTCCCATTCTATACAAATATATTTAATATGGAAATTAATCCAAGTGCTACAACTGATAGTATCGTCTCCATTGCGGTCCATGTTAATAATGTTTCTTTCACAGTCATTCCGAAATACTCTTTAATCATCCAAAATCCAGAATCATTCACGTGTGATAAAATTAATGACCCTGCGCCTGTTGCAAGTGCTAGTAGTTCAACATTTACCCCAGGTGTACTTGCTGCAATCGGTGCTACAATTCCAGCTGCTGTCATCATAGAAACAGTAGCTGATCCCGTTGCAACTCGGATAAGTGCTGCAATTCCCCATCCAAGTAATATTGGTGAAATATGTGATTCTTTCGCCATTTCAGCAATTGTAGTACCAATTCCAGAATCTAATAACACCTTATTAAACGCACCACCAGCACCAATTACTAACAGTATGTTTGCAATTGGCCCTAAGCAATCATTTGTAAATTGTAATACTTTATCTTTAGAAAATCCTTTTGCATAACCAAGACTAAAGAAAGAATAAATCGTTGCAATTAATAAAGCGACTATTGGATCTCCAATAAAGTGTAACACTTGTGCAAGTTGACTCGTTTTATGTAACGCTACTTCAGCAATGGATGCACCAAGCATAAGAAATACTGGCAGTAAAATAGTAAACAATGTATTTCCGAAGCTAGGAAGTTCTTTCTTCTTATCTCTTTCAATAAATTGCTCCGCTATATCTAACGGCACTTCTTTATGTATACGAGCACCGATCCATTTTCCGTAAAGCGGCCCCGAAATAATTGCAGTTGGAAGTCCGACAATTAATGCATATAAAATTGTCTTCCCTACATCTGCTTTAAAAATACCTACCGCTGCCATCGCTGCTGGATGTGGTGGAACAAGTCCATGTACAACTGAAAGACCTGCTACAAGCGGAATACCGATTGTAATAAGTGATACCCCTGTTTCTATGGCGATTGTAAATACTAATGGAATTAATAGTACCTTGGAAAAACACCGGAATCCCTACTAAAAATGCAACAAACATCATTGCCCAGTGAACACGTTTCTTCCCAAAACGATCAATTAATGTGTTAGCAATTCGTTCAGCACCGCCAGATTCGGCCATCATTTTCCCAAGCATCGTTCCTAATGCTAAAACAATTGCTAAAAACCCTAACGTACTTCCAAGACCCGATTTAATAGAATCAATAATCCCTGGATGTTGTGGTGAAGTTGCAACCAAGGGCATCCCCATTGCTAGCCCAACTCCGATTGCTGTTAAAATTAATGCGACAAATGGATGCCATTTCACTACTGTAATAAGTAGAAGTAGTATGACAACTGCCGCTAGTACAATCCCAACTACCATTTCTCCCAATCCCCCTATTGTTTACGTTGGAAAGCAGCTATACAATCAAATTCTTCTTTCAATCGATTGTAAAGTCGTTCATACATATAAAACATTTCTAAATAAATAGCCGTATTTTCTTTATTTGGTACATGGTGATGGACAATATCAATCCAATCCTTCACCTCGTCAAGAGAATCAATTTTTCCTACCGCATATAAAGCAAGTGCCGCTGCCCCAAGCGCAGATGCTTCATGACTTTCAGGAACAAGCAATTCTTTTCCCATCATATCGGAGAGCATTTGTCTCCAAAATGCAGACTTCGCAAATCCTCCTGAAACACGTATTTCAGTAAGTGGTCCTGTACAATCACGGATTGCAAGTGCAACTGAATATACACTCATACAGACACCTTCCATAACTGCTCGTATAAAATGTTCTCGTTTGTGCTGAAGGTTAATTCCAAAGAATGTACCACGCGCATTTGCATTCCAGTAAGGTGCACGTTCTCCAGAAAGAAACGGTAAAAATAGCAATCCACCTGCTCCAGCTGGTACACTTTCCGCATACTTAATTAATAAATCATAAGGATCAATCCCAAGCTTCCTCGCTACCTCTTGTTCCGGGCTACCAAATTCATCACGTAACCATCTCAGTAATATCCCACCGTTATTCGTTGGTCCGCCGATAACCCAGTGTTCGTCTGTTAATGCATAACAAAATGTTCTTCCTTTTTCATCCGTATTAACACTTGATGAAATTGTTCGAACTGCACCACTTGTTCCAATCGTAATTGCAGCTGAGCCAGGCGATATTGCACCAACGCCTACATTTGCAAGAACCCCATCACTTGCACCAATAACAACTGGAGTATCTTTACGAATCCCCATCTTTTGTGCTAATTCTGGTTTCATACCCGATAAAATATATGTAGTCGGCACAGGTGTCGATAATTGTTCTGAAGAAATATTTAATATTTCCAATACATCAACATCCCAATTTAGCTTTTCTAAATTGAAAAACCCAGTAGCAGAAGCAATGGAATAATCAACTACGTAGCGTGAAAATAATTGGTAAATCACATACTCTTTAATAGAAATAAATTTATAAGCACTTTTATATAATTCTGGTTCCTCTTCTTTCATCCATAACAACTTAGATAGTGGAGACATTGGATGAATTGGTGTACCTGTACGTTTATAAATTTCATGTCCATTCATATGTTGTAATAATTTTTCTGCTTGTTTCGTACTACGATTATCTGCCCAAATGATAGAACGCGTTAACGGCGCACCGTTTTCATCTACTGCAATTAATGCGTGCATTGCTGTACTAATACCGATTGAAGAAATATCTTCTGGTAATACATTACCCTTTTCGATGGCAACGCTTACAGTTTTATAGACAGCGGCACATATTACATCAGGATCTTGCTCAGCCCATCCGACGTTCGGTTGAATAATTGGATAATCAACTGCATGTGATGCAACGACTTTTCCTTTTTCTGTGAACACAACCGTTTTTGTACTTGTGGTACCGATATCAATCCCGATTACTCTCCCCCTTGTTTCCATGCGAATCTTCCCTTCGTTTCTAGCAAAATACGATCTAGTAAACCGTTTACATGAATTAGTATATAAAATATTTTTTCATTTATCAAGTTATAAAAAGAAAATTTTTTTCACAAAAAAAAAAAAAAAAAAAAAAAAAAAAAAAAATCCCCTCATTCCATTTCATTTACATACTATATATAGCTTTTTCGTTCGGTAAAGTTACATAATATCCGTTTCGAAACACACTCTTTTTCTAGTTTTTGAGTAACTTGTTCTTTAGCTTAATAGGTATGTGGTTTGTTGTACAAACTCAACATTTTTAGTAAGATTTCGTAAGGTGTTAGGGGACAAAAAGTTTTAAATTTCGTGAGCAAATTGTAGTAATAGATTAGATCAAAAAACGCCATCCTTTCCTATGATTCTATAGAAAGAATAGCGTATTTTTTCATTTTAGGTAGAATTTTATTTTGTTAACTTGATGATACTGTGCTTCTATCCCACATCGTCTCTAATTTAAAAACATTTATTCCATTTAATAATTCTTTAATGAAAATAACCTAACTGACATATTCAAACAACTCTATTGACACTTAACACTACACTTCATTAAGGTACATTATTCTAAATTTATTGATGTAGTTGAGATGGACTCACTTTTTGAATTTGAACAAGTATATCAAACGCTTTACCTAATGATATATCAACTGTTTTTGGTATATCAGGCCCTTCGGTAGTTACTCCAGCGAAAATTGGATGTTGTTCGTTCAACCAAGTTTTTGTCACGCCGTTTGCCTTACGTAAATCAATAAAAAATTGATCTTTTTTAACTTGTCCAAAGATGTAGTTATAACTGTTTGGATCATCCGATTTTAATATTCCATATGGGCCAAATTCACCATCGCTATTCTTGACATTGTATTGTCCTTCATAAACTGATGTTCCAATAGATACGTACCGTTTTCCATAATACTCTGCTAAATACTGCCCAGCTACTTTAGGGTATACAAAAGGAAGCATATTTGTTTTCGAAACGTGGCCATTATGCCCCCATACAATAGTTTTTCCTAAATGTTCTTCAGTCCACTTCGCATTTTCATACATTGCGATATCATGTTTCAAATATAAATCAGATGGTTTATCAGGAGGTGACGTTAACATTGTAGTAAACTGTTCAATAATACGAGCATTTTGTTTTATCCATGCGAACTCTTTAGATTTCCCATTTAAATAACTTTTATTTCCCTCTAATAAAGCACTAATTTGTTTAGCATCTGAAATATACTTTTCTTTTTCTTCTTTCGTAAGGCTTTCAAAAGTATTCATATCCTTTGTTACAGGAATAAGACCTTTTATCTTCTCTTCTATCCTCGGCACAAGTTTTGAATTGGTTCTTTTAATATATTCTATTATATTATTATAAACGTTCTCGTTTACTGATTGAATGTCCATCCCGATGATACGCACTTTAGATTTATGTTTTGGATTAGCATTATATTGCCGAATCCAATCAAGTAAATCTAACATTTCTTTCGTCTTAAATACAGGTGATAGATGTTGGCTTGGATTTCCCTCACCAGTAAGAACATATCGATCAAGTTCTAAAGCTCTGTCCCACCCCTCTTCTAAAACTAGGTTGGTAAAGCCCTTTTCAGATACTAAATAATTCACAATACGGTTTTTCATCGTAAAAACTTCATGAGCCCCATGCGTAGCTTCACCTAAACCTACAATTGAAGCTGAACCTACCATATTCTTAAGTGGTTTTAAATCATTAAAAGGTGAATTTGGATTCGTTGTTCTTAAAGGCTTCGCGTGCATTTCTAACCATTCCGCTATTTGATTTTTATTGTAGGGAGCTGTAACAGAAACTCCTGTCTTCGAGTCTGCATAAGTACTTCCTACAAAATTAGTCAGTATTATAGCAGAAACACCAAATGCAGTAATCATTTTCTTTTTCATAAAACCCTCCTGAAATATTTTCTTAAAACGATAGCGTTCTTTTATACTTAATTACGAGTATTAAATTTTTTAGAGCAAGTTGTTTTTTGCACCAAAATGATATATTTTAAACTATAAACCTATGACAAAACTTATCCATTTCGCCTTTTTGCCTACTTCCTAAATTCAGCAAGTAAAATACTTTTAAAAGGATCAGGATTACTAAAGTTAAAGCTGTTCAAATTGACGGCCAATGTATGTTTGCCTCCAAGTGTTCCACCAACAAAAGTGGAAAACCCTAGAACGCTACCTCTATGCCCCCATACCGAGACACCATTCGGAAGCTTAAATTCAACGATTCCAAGACCATATCCCGTTCCTTCTCTATCTGTAGGAACTGTAGTAAGCATTTGATTTAGCTGCTGTTCCTTCAGCAATTTACCACTGAGTAAGTATGAGAAGAATTTATTTAAATCGTCAGCAGTAGAAATCATATCCCCATCCGAGCTACCTGGGTTAATATACGTAACGTCTTTTAGCTCACTTGCTCCGTCTAGTTGGATATAGCCACGGGCATGCTTCGTGCCTGGAATTACGCTTGAATTACCAGGTAGAAATGTATTTGACAAATCAAGCGGTTCAATAATCCGATTTTCAATCTCTTCCGCATAGCTGTTGCCAGTTACTTTTTCAATAAGGATCCCCAGTAATACGTATCCTGTGTTTGAATAAGACCAACCCTTTCCTGGGGCAAATTCTGAGGGAAGTGAAATCCCCATCTTTACAAATTCTTCAGCCGTATACGATTTTTTTGTATCCATAATATCGAAGTCTTTTGAATTCATATAGTCAGCAATACCACTTGTATGATTCAATATTTGCCGGATCGTAATCTGGTTACCATCATATCCGTTTCCTTGAATGACACCAGGCAACCATTTTTCAATGGAGTCGTCTAAATTCAAACGATTCTCTCCAGATAATTGAAGTAGAACTGTTGCAATGAACGTTTTCGTCACACTGCCAATACGAAAGCGAAAATCTGCTTTCATTGGTTTCTTGGTTCTCACATCCGCTATCCCAGCGGCATAACTCCAAGTTTTACCACCCTTAGAAATGTTAGCGAGCATTCCCGGGTATCCAAGTTGTAGTGCATCCCGTATTGCGTTCTTAACGGAAGTACGATCGCTTTGAGTACTTGTTTGTAACGAACTAGATACATTTTGCGTAGATTCTGCTTTTACAATTGAGTTTGATGTTATGTATAACAGGGAACTTCCACCTATTAAAAGTGCTAGACTGGCACATGTAATTTTACTGCGTTTTTTCATAAAGCATTCCTCTCCTCTTATTTAAATTGTATTGATGGTTGATAGGTATCTCATATGCTAATCACACAGCTATCAACCCTCCCAATGATAAAAGTCAATACTGAATTTGCAATCATCTATAGACCAATTATTTCTTCAAACAACTCTCTGACCTAATAAATGATTAATCCCTCTTCTTCAGATATCTGTTAACTTCTATAATTTCTTCTTTTCTTCCATAGCGTTTTATTAATTAATTTGTTTTTATATAAATAGATAGTAACTACTCCCCCCCCCGTTCTTCTCTATATTTTGATCATACACATTGAAAATCTCTTTTTTCTTACTCCTTCCTTACAAATTCCTTACGTTCAAAATCACTTCTATATTTCGGTGGTTTTTATTTTAAGAAAACTTAGTTCTATTAACTTGATCGCAATGGAATAGCACCAAATGCCCATCAACTGAAGAAAAGTAAATGCCTCGAAAATGAAAATACTGCACATTTTGCTTGATGGACATAGGGACCGGCTCCTTAGTATAACCTTCTTACCATATAAATATATATTACGTATTATAATTATAAAACCTAAAAATTTCTTATTTTTCAGAAAAATAAAACAATAAATTAGGATTTATTGTATAATGTTGTAAAAAGATGTCGGAGGGATTTTATGTTACATACAATAACTCAATTCACAATTAAGCTTTCATCAATTCTTTTATCACTCTTACTATTATTAAATTTACCTTATTTATTTATCACTCAACAAGGATTTACCTTTCAACCAATATATTTTTTTAATCAGATCGTTACTATGTTAAAAGAGGTTTTCTCCCCTGAATCATTAGTGGTTATCGGCTCAGACCCGAAATTTGGTAGTTTCAAAAAAACACCATTATTCCCAACTGTTTTAGAACCTTACCTATATTCATTTACTGTATTATTTTTAGCCTTTTTACTTGCGCTCTTTCTGTCTTCTAGCATGGCATTTTTTTATTTTTTAGCAAAAGATTATATAAAAAAATGGATAAACCGAATTGTGTTCATATTAGAAGCTGTCCCTGATATGATGATGATGATTTGTTTGCAAATATTTTTCATATGGGTACTTCAGAAATTCGGGGAATCTCCTGTCACCATTATTTCTTTTAATGAAAATCGAGCTTATTTACTCCCTATTTTATCTTTAGCTGTCTTACCTACATTACAAATGTTTCGGATGATGGTGTTATACATAAAAGAAGAACATGGAAAACATTACGTAGAGGTTGCATATGGAAAAGGCCTTTCATCAAGTTATATACTATGCATTCATTTATTCAAAAATATATCTATCCACTTCTTCCATCATTTAAAAACGATTTTTGTTTTCTTACTGTCTAACTTATTCATTTTAGAATTTGTTTTTAATATGCAAGGTATTATTCAATTTTTATTTAATAAGGCGTTTATTTCACCACCAGCTGCATTTATCATACTTGTTATGATTATTTTACCGTTTTATGCCATTTTTCAAATAATCTCATTCATGATGAATAGATGGCAAAATCAATTGAAAGGAGCAACATTATGAAATCTATTTGGAAATCAAAACGCTTTTTAATCGGCTTTACTTATTTATTCATACTTATTTCAGCTAGTTTTATTTATAGTTGGTTCTTTAAAGATAACATCCCAAAACCTCCTCAGTTACTTTACAATGACAATAACGAATTACTTGGAAAGGCCCCCTTTCCACCATCGTTAATACCGCCTTTTGGATCTGATCGTTTTGGAGAGTCTGTTTTCTTACAAATTGTAGAAGGAGCAAAATTCACTATTTTATTAGCCGTGGCAATTAGCTTCTTTCGAATTTTATGCGGAACATGTATAGGAATCCTCTTAAGTTTATACGCTCCAAAACTCAAGAGATTTTTCCAGGCATGCTCAGAAGTTTTTTATTATATTCCAACTCTATTTATCGCATTCATACTCATCACGCCCGTTAATATTGTAATCACATCAAATGCCGATGGGTTAGATCCAAATATTTCATTTACGTTTTATCAAGTACTCGTACTTATTTTCGTCGCTCTGCCTACACTTTCTTTATATATATCCTCAGAGGTGGATGAATTTATGAAACGAGATTACATCTTAAGTTCACAATTACTGGGTGCTAGCCGTTTTCATATTATCAAAAAACACTTACGAGTCTTATTACTTGACCGCTTATTTGTGTTATTCATGGAACATATCGTCCAAACACTCATACTCGTTATCCATTTAGCGTTGCTTAACATTGTAATTGGCGGGATACAAATGCGTGAACTCTATGACGGAGTGCTCAGACCTGTTTCTATATCTAATGATTGGGCAGGCCTTATTGGATTAAATCGTAATGAAATGAATCTTTCATGGTGGATTATTTTTTATACTCTCGCTTCATTCTTTATTACGATTCTATTTATTAAGCTTATGACAATCGGGATTCAAGATGCACTGAAAGCAAGAGATTCGCAAGTTGTAGCAACTCAAAACGTTCCAGATCATAAAAAGTTTGTTAAAAATAAAGATTCTTTTTCGTTTGCAAATAAAGTGAACTTTTAATCATATCTCCTCAATCAAGTATGAATTGGCATTGATATTAGTAGAATATAAAGAAGATGATCCCTATTGAATACAGGAATCATCTTTTTTATGCCGTCTAACTTTTTTACATGACCTTTGCTAGACTCATGCTTTTTATATTTAAAATGAATTATTTACAATCACAACTATTCTGTTTAAAATCGATTACCATACGCCCTTGAATTTTACCTTGTTCCATTTCTTCGAATACATTTTGTACTTTATCTAGAGAACACGTTTGAACAACCGGTACTACTTTTCCTTCTGCACCGAACATAAATGCCTCTTCGAGATCCTTACGAGTACCTACTAGAGAGCCAACTACTTCAATTCCGTCTAGTACAAGTCGTGGAATGTTTAAATCCATAGTTTCTACTGGTAACCCTACCGCAACTACTTTACCACAGGCACGTACTGCATCAACCGCTGAGTTGAATGCTACTTTAGAAACGGCTGTTACTACAGCAGCATAAGCACCACCAAACTCATCTTGCACAATCTTATCAGCAGGACCTTGAGAAATTGGATTGATAGTCATATCAGCACCAACCTCTTTTGCTAAGGCTAATTTATCGTCATTAATATCTACTGCAATTACCTTTGCACCAAATACGTTTTTAGCATATTGGATAGCTAAGTTACCTAATCCACCACAACCATAGATGACGATAGGTTGACCAGGTTTAATATCTGATACTTTAATAGCTTTATATGTAGTTACGCCTGCACATGTAATTGATGATGCTTGAGCAGGATCTAATCCTTCTGGTACTTTCACTGCATAATCAGCTGTAACGATACATTGTTCAGCCATACCACCATCTACTGAATAACCAGCATTTTTAACTTCACGACAGAATGTCTCTCTACCAGTTACGCAATATTCACAACGTCCACAAGATTGGAACATCCATGCAATACTTACACGGTCACCAACTTTAAGTGAAGTTACATCATCAGCAAGTTTAGTAACAATACCTACACCTTCATGACCAAGGATGCGGCCATCCGTGTTACCAAAATCATGATTCGCAACGTGTAAATCAGTGTGGCAAACCCCACAATACTCTACATCTACTAACGCTTCACCTGAATGTAACGGACGTAATTCTTTTTCAATAACCTCGATGTTCGCTTTGCTGTTTTTATTAACCACTACTGCTTTCATATGTGATTTCCCCTTTAGTGTTTTAGAGTTTTAATGAGTTCATCTCACAACTACTGTCCTCACTATTTTGGCTAATTATTGCGCCAAATTTAAATGTTCAATCATCATTACACGTTCATCATAACATGACATTTCATAAGTAAATTGTGAAATTATGAACAATGTTTGAATTATTGCATAAATCGATTTCTTAACTGAATTAAAGATGAGAGTTTATGAATATAAGTAGGTCGCATTTTTCTACAGGAAAATAAATCAACTACATTTAGAGATTATATAATCAAACGATCCACCAATATAAAAAGCTCTTCATTTGAAGAGCTTTTTATATTCGCTTCATCGAAATTGTTTCACGTATACTTTGTAAATTTTGTAGTGTTTCCTCTTGTCGTTGCAACGACAATCCTACATACAAAGTATCTAATAAACTTAGCTGCGCTAAGCGTGATGAACTTGCTTCCGTACGAAATTCTGTTTCACGTGTTGAAGTATAAAGTGTTATATCAGCAAGTTGACTTAGTGCTGATTTCTGATAGCTCGTAATTGCAATAATGCAAGCTCCTCTTGCTTTTGCTACTTCTAACGCTTCCAATAATCCTTTATTACTACCAGAATGAGAAATTGCAATGACTACTGCTTCTTTTGTAAGTAAACCAGCACCCATAATTTGAAAATGAGAATCTGTATGAGCAATACAAGAAATACCCGTTCTCATAAATTTATGATATGCATCCATCGCAATAATTCCAGAGCCACCATTTCCGTAAAACTCAATTCGGTTCGCTTCTTGCAAAGCTCGTACAGCTTTCTCAAGTGCGGTGTCATTTAACAAATGTAATGTATCTTGCAGTCCTGTAATATGCGAATGAAAAACTTTTTTAGCAACTGTTACCATACTATCTTCTGCTGATACTTCTTCATGAATATTTTGCATCGGTGTATGTACAATTTCACGAGCTAATGTAATTTTCAAATCTTGAAACCCTTGCAAACCAAGGTGTTTACATAAGCGGAATATCGTAGCTTCGGAACTATTCGTAACTTCTGCTAATTCAGTAATAGATTTATGTACAACATCTTGTGGATGTTTCAAAATATGTTCGGCAATACTTCGCAATTTCGGTGACAATCCGTTTAACGAAGCCTGAATCTTTCCAATCCCACTTCTTGTTCCAGGCATAGCATATCTTCCCCTTCCATTGTAGCTATATTGTACCTAATTATTGAAAGAAGAAAAACCTTTATTCGGTATCATACTATTATTTATTTGTTCCTATAAATGTTACCTTAACATATGACACACTTATAACTAGTTTCCCCCATACTTCACCGCATATAATGCAGCTTGTGTACGATCATCTACTTCCAATTTAGCTAAAACGTTTGAAACGTGCGTTTTCACAGTTTGTTCTGTAATGTGAAGCTCTGCTGCAATTTCCTTGTTGCTTCTTCCTTTCGCAATTTCGCGAAGTACCTCTTGCTCTCTTTTCGTTAACATTGAAAAAGGATTTTCTATTTCCTTCTTTACTGCGGAACGCCCCATTAATGCAGGTGTTACTTTCGGGTGAAAATTCGCATTTCCTTGATGTACTGCAATAATAGAAGCGACAAGTTGCTCAGGTTGTACTTCTTTTAATTGATAACCATCTGCTCCAGCTTCAAGTGCTGGTATAACATAATCTTGCTCTGAAAAACTACTTAATATAAGTACCTTTATCGTCTCATCGTATTGTTTTAGACGTTTTGTTGCCTCAATTCCATCCATTTTCGGCATCGATACATCCATTAGCACGACATCCGGTTTTTCTTTTTGCACGAAATGTAATGCCTCTTCACCATTTTCCGCTTCCCCAATAATTTCAAATTCTTCTCTCGTTTTCAAAAAGAATACAAGTCCTCTTCGAACGATATGATGATCCTCAACTAGTAGCAGTTTAATCTTCAACCTTATTCTCCCCTTCAAATCGGCAATTGAATTTCTATTTTTGTACCCTTTTTTAGCTCTGTTGTAATTTGAAACGATCCCTTCATTAACTGAATACGTTCCTTCATACTTTTCAGACCAAGTGCTGATCCCCTTACTTGTTCTTGTATAAATCCTATTCCATTGTCTTCTATGTAAAAATGTAACTGGTTATTTTCTATTTTTAAAAGAACATGTACCTTTTCACACGAAGCATGCTTTTTACAATTATGTAGCGCCTCTTGGCTAATACGCCATAAAACTTCTTCTATTTCATCCCCAATTGAAACCATCCCATCAATTCGAACTTCCACTTGAACTCCTAATAACTTCCCGTAATTTTGAATTGCTTCTGCTAATCCTTTCTCTAATCCTTCAGGTCTTAATTGCCAAATTAATAGCGTCATCTCTTGTAATGCTTCTTGTGATAATTCTCCAATATAACTTAACATCTCTTGCAGACCTCTATCTTGCGTCATATTCAGAGTGCCTTTCGCTGTTAGCATAATAGAAAATAACAATTGTTTTACTGAATCATGTAAATCACGAGCCAATCGATTTCTTTCCGCTACCACTACATATTTACGTTCTTTCTCCACTAATTGAATACGTTGTATTGTCGTTCCAATTTGAAATGCAATCGCTTCTAATAACGCTAACTCTTCCTCAGAAAAATGAGTCTTATGAGGTGCAGCCACATTTAATAGACCAAATTTCTCTGATCCGGACCTAAGCGGAATTGTCGCATGATGTGTAACATCTTCTGTTTCACCCCAATTACATTCAATCGCATCTTCTATTCGCTTACATTCAATAATATTTGTCGCTTTTTCTAATCTGCCATTCACAAAACGCTCTACACACCAACAGTCTCCTTCACACATCGGCTTCTTCTCTTGCCACGTAAGAGCTGGTGGTAAGTTTTCGTCTACAAGCATACGGTGCTTTCCACTTTCATCAATAAAAAATATCCACCCTGTTTGTAAATTCATAACTTGTAACAATGTATGTAAAACTTTTTCTAACATGTCCTGTAAATTCGTTGCTTCATTTAGCAATTCCGCAATTTCTTTTAATGCTTCTAAACGATGTATCTCTTTTTCTTCAAAGTTCATTCTCATCACCAACTATCATTATAACATTAAGAAATTTCTAAATTCTACAAATAAAAAGAGCTGAATTCCTTCAGCTCTTTTTATTTATCAATCATTTTTTTATTTTCCCTTTAAATTTTGACCGCGTAATTCTTAAACTGAACAACGCCAAGTAATGAAGTTACTTTTAAACCCTCTAAGACTCATCTACATCTATAAATCAGAATTCTAAATGTAAAGCTTTATTTAATTGTCTGACAAAAATTGTTCTCCACGGATATGCTGCAAACTTTCAGTAGTAACGAACATATTCGCTGCTGGCATTTGCACTTGATGTTTATGGAACATAGCCATTAATGCAAACCTTACTTGTCTAGAAGTTTCAAAATAATCTTCTGGTTTAATTAAACCTGTAATACAAAATTCATATCCAACATATTTAAGGTTAGGATTTAAGTCTGTAACACCAACATATTTAAATGGTTCAACAGCCTCATCCTCTACTCTATACAAACTTTGTTCCAAATTTTCATTGCATATCACACATACGTCTTCTAGCAATTCCTTAACTCTTGTAGGGTCTTCCTGATAACTTACCGTGATGCGTTCAATTACTCGCATCCACCCTTTATTAAAATTTTGTATCGTTCTAATCTCTCCATGTGGTATGGTAAGTAGTTTTCCTGACCATTCACGTATTTGCATAAAACGAATACTAATTTCCTCAATAGTTCCTGAATTTGTTCCATTAAAAGTAACAAAATCGCCAACGCGAAACTCTTTGTCCGCTAATCTCGCAAAGCCTAATATGACATCTTTTAGCATCTGTTGCGCAGCAAAACCAATGACAACTCCCGCTATCCCTGCACCTGCAATGATACTTTTTATATCTACAAACTGACTAATTAAATAAATGATTAGACTGATGATAATGATATATCTAAAAATAGATCGAATGACACTTTGAATCGTCTGCTCTACCTCTTCATCAAAAAAGCTGGACTTTCTAAAAAACCAATCAATAATGCGATTAATAACAAACGAAATAATGATAAGAACTAAAGCAAATAGTAAAAACCTTAATAGTAAAAACTCCCTTACATAATTAAAAAACTCCTCCGTATACGCTAATATACTCATCTATCCACTTCCTTATTTTTTAAATTTTCATGTAGAGCTAATCTATAATAATTCCTTATTAATTATCTCAAAATTTTCTTTCGTAACTTTTCCCCTGACCTTTCATTTTACTTTCTTAACTATGTATTTGTATCCCTAGTACATCTTCAACAATATAACCCTTTCATTAATCTTTCAACTTCTGATGCCCTTTTCTATTTACTATAAATATACCCTTTTTAATAATCTAAAGGGAGATTACAATAGAAATTTTTATAAACAACTTTGTAATACTTACCTCATTTAAAGGAATACATTCACATAACACCGAATCATTCATTTGATACTTTTTTCACGGAGGTTACAATTAATGGGGTATATCGAAGAACTAAGAGAAATTGTTGGATCAAGACCACTCAATTTAGCAGGAGTTGCTGTAGCTGTTTTAAATGACCAAGGACAAATATTACTACAACAAAGACGAAATGGCATGTGGGGTGTTCCTGGAGGTTTTGTGGAACTTGGTGAATCCACAGAAGAAGCCGGAAGACGAGAAGTACTTGAAGAAACAGGTATTGAAATTGGTATACTTCAGTTAGTAAGTGTATTTTCAGGTAAAGAGTTTTTTGTGAAATTAGCGAACGGAGATGAATTTTATCCTATAACAATCGCTTACCTTTGCAAAGACATTAAAGGTGGCTTGCTAAAAGCTGACGGAGTTGAATCATTACATGTACAATTTTTTGATTTAAATGGGCTACCAGAAAACATTAGCCCTTTCATAAAAAAACTAATTGAGCAAAATGTCGTCTCAATTTAAACGTAAAAAGAGGCCTTTTCAAAGGCCTCTTTTTCACTTCACTTCTGCATGTAAACAAGATTTAAAATGTCCAAGTGCATATTCATGTCCTTGCGCATTAAAAGATGCAACTGCCTTTTCATATACAACAATTTTAAATCCTTTATTATAAGCATCTACTGCTGTATGAAGAACACAAATATCAGTGCACACCCCTACAAGATGAACTTCTTCTATTCCTCGTTCTCTCAACTTCATCTCTAGATCTGTTCCAGCAAATGCACTGTATCGCGTTTTATCCATATAATATACATTCGCATCATTTTTATATTTTTCGTATACATCTTGTAATTCACCGAATAAGTCTCTTCCATTTGTACCTGCTATATTATGAGGAGGGAACAACTTTACTTCTGGATGATATTCATCATTTTCTTCATGTTTGTCGATTGCAAACACTACATAATCTCCATTTTCAATATATTGCTTCGTTATATGTACAAGTTCCTTCTCAATTTCTTGACCTGGTTTTCCGCAAGTTAAAGCACCTTTTTCAGCTACAAAATCATATGTATAATCGATATTAATAAGAGCTCGTTTCATAACTACTATCTCTCCTTCTCCTGTTTCACAATAAACAATAGAAAATTTGTTATTACGACATCGTATGTACTATTCGACATTTCAAATGAAATACCTACATTTTTCTTGCAAAACTTAACTTAATCTAAGTTTATCATAAAACAGATATACTATGACAAAACATACTGTTCCTATTAGCATGTCATGGATTTGATAATTGAGCGTAACTTCAACCACCTCGTGTAAAGTAAACCAGATTATCGAAATCATCATACTAAGCAAGATGATACGAACAAATCACTGCACACCTTCAACCTCTTTCTCTTTCTTAGTAGTAAAGAGTAATTTCTTACTATTCATACGTACTAGAAAGTGAAACAAATTATTCTCAACAACCCATTTATATCCAAATTAAAAAGTACACTACTACTTTAAGTAATGTACTTTTTATCCATAATTAAGATGCTGGCTTCGTTTCAAACGTCGCTTGATTAAAGCTAATGACTTTTCCTTTTGGGTCATTATTTTCAAACTGAGCTGCAGTAATCGTATGACTACCTGTCTCAAGTGTCTTTTCTTTTAATTGTACTGTTGTCTGTGTTGTACTAGTTACTTGATGTTTATCAGCAAATATTTGATCTACAAATACGAATGTTTCTTTATCGTTTTGAAAATTAGAAAGTTCTAATTCAACTTGCTGAATTAAAGTATCTTTTTTGATAAATACAGTCGGTGTATTGCCGTTTTCAGAAGTACCATCTGGTGTAATGACTTTTACTATCCCTTCTCCAATTGGTACTGCCCCTTCAGGAAATACAACCACACTCTCCTCACTCGCATTTACAACTTGTTCTTCCTGATTTGACTGTGCATCCTCTTTTTCCTTTGGAGCACCACAGCCTACTAATAACAATACAGACAATCCAGCGATTATGAATTTCTTCAAAATTCATCCCCCCTGTAATTTCATTATAATTTATTATACAAAAATAACTTTGTAATTTTAAAACTATTTTTAACACTTTCATGAACAAATACTAGTAGCTTGCTCACGATTACTGTACCATACTTTCCTTAATAGAACATTAATTTTTTTAATGAAATAAATAGTAATTTTATCTTATTTATCATTTTAGCCCAACAAATTAATAACATACCTATCCAAAATAAAAAGACATTGTTATTTCAATGTCTTTTCTATATGGTGATTAAAAAATAAACGTTGTAATCTCATCTACTTCTTTTCTTGGAAGTTTCTTCGGTTTATCTTTCGGATAACCGAGTGAAATAACCATATTTATTTGTTTTTCGGTCTCAATTTGAAAATATTGTCTTAGTTCTTTTTGAGCTAACAATACAGGCCCTGTCATTGGACACGTACCAAGACCCTTCGCATGTGCAGCCAGCATTAAGTTTTGTGCCGCTAAACAGCTACTCTTAATTCCTTCCTCTTCCCACACTGCATCCGGAACGAAGGCAATTGGATCAAATATCTTTTCACGAAACTTTGATTCATAAGGTGTTGCCAAACATACGATTAATACTGGTGCCTCAGAGAAAGCTGTTGCATATGGCCCGAAAGAACGTGTAAGTAATTTCCCTGCTTTCTCTTCTCCATTTTCTGCTGCTTTTGCCGCAAGTTTATGTAATGCATCCCAAGTCATTTGTTCAATTTCTTTAATTTTCTCTCGATTCATAATGACTAAGAACTCCCACGTTTGCGAGTTCGTATCACTCGGTGCATAACGAGCGCAATCAATAATTTCTTTTATATCACTAGTAGATACTTCTTGTTCTGTAAACTTTCTAACACTTCTTCTTCCGTGGATTACCTCTTTAAAAGCTTCATAATTCATACATTAAATCCCCTTTTACAGCGTTTTCAAAACCTGTCCTATGTTTGAATTATATCATGAAAAAAAGCTGGGGGAATACCAGCTTTTTTCTTCATTATTAATTTGTCACTTTAAACAAACTAATACTTTCTTCATATGCAGATTGTAGTTTTTTCGTAATTGGTCCTCTTTCGCCGCTAGCAAACTGTTCATCGCCAATTTGAACAACCGGGAATATTTCGAGTGGTGTCGCTGTAAAAAAGCATTCATCCGCCTCATATACCTCTTGTAATGAAAATTCTCGTTCTTCTACTTTGATATGTAACTCTTTCGCTAATGTTATAACATAATGGCGAGTAATACCATGCAAAATAAAGTGATCAGCTGGATGTGTAATCAGTTTATCATTTTTTACTATGAAAAAATTAGAATGACATCCCTCTGTTACAACTCCATCTCGCACTAAAATCGCTTCTTGATATCCTTGTTCATTTATTTTATTTTTAATCATGATATTAGGAAGTAGATTTAATGATTTTATATGACAAAATTTCCATCTTATATCCTCCTCTACCGTTACTTTTATACCGACTTCCATCGTAGCGACTGGTCTTGGGAACGAAACAATATTTGCAAAATACGTTGGTTGAAGGTCTTTTTCATATACATGGTTTCTTGCTTGAGCACCTCTTGATATTTGTAAATATACATTACCATCTTCTTGAAATTGATTTTTTTCAATCATTTGATGTAGCTCTTCTACTAACTCTTCCTTTGTAAATGGTGCAATGAGTTTAATTTCTTCCATTGATTTAAAAAAACGCTCCAAATGTAAATCTAATAAATGTGGCTTCCCATCGTATATTCTGAATACCTCATATATACCATCACCAAATTGGAAACCTCGCTCTTCTAATGCAACCATCGGCTGTTCTTCCTTCGTATTTACAATTCTCCCATTAAACAAAATCCAATCTTTATGAGTAGCTTTCATTCCTTCCCACTCCTTTATTACGTGATTGATTTTATTGTACAACTTAAAACGACTGAAAAAAAGGAATTTTCTGTATTTATATAAATAAAAAATGCATCACCTATTTAAAGTGATGCACTCAGCCATTCATTTATCCCGCTATTGACGGGCAGTAAAACTCTCACCTCAAGGTTAGGTGGGAGATAACGGCCCGTAATCGCCTGATTGGTTCAACTTTATTTCAGAAAATATTTTTCAATATCATCTAGCATTAGGTTTGCTGCTTTAATACCGCCTGCTGTATTCCAAATTACTTCATCTACTTGGAATACTTTATTATTTTTAGAGGCTTGTAGCTGCTTAAAGAGTGGGTCTTCTGTCCATTCTTTTGCTAACGTGTTTCCTTCATTCTTCTTATCGCCATCTTTATCAGATGTGAAATAGAATAAGTAGTCCCCGTCCATATTTGGAATTTGTTCTTTTGTAATTCCTTTTATCGCAAATTCATCTTTATCTTGTAATGGTGGTCGTTTAAATCCAATATCGTTTAAAACAACACCTGAGAATGAGTTCTTTTGATATATACGAACATCACCTGGAACGAAGCGAATAATAGAAACTTTAGAGCTTAATTTATCTCCTAGCTTCTCTTTCATTCCTTCAATACGCTTTTTATAATCTTCAATTGCCTTTTGACCTTCTTTTTCTTTATTTACAGCCTTTGTATAGAGCGTAAAGTTTTCCTTCCAATCTCCACGCAATGTTTCAGCGTATACAGTTGGCGCGATTTCTTTCAATTGTTCATATATTTTTTCATGACGCATTTTATTCCCGATAATTAAATCCGGCTTAAGCTTCATTACTGCCTCTAAATTAATATCACGCTCAGTTCCTACAACTTTCGTATCTTTTAACTCTTTCGCTAAATGAGGGTACCATTCATCACCCGCACGCGGTTTCGTAGTTCCAACTGGCGTTACTCCCACAGCTAGAAGAGCCTCTGCACCTTCATTTGTTAAAACAACAACTTTTTTAGGTGTACCATTTACTGTTGTTTCCCCCATTGCATGCTTTACAGTATAAGAATCTTTCGCTTTAGCTGATGGATCATTTTCTTTTTTTTCTTCTTTACTACACCCTGCGATTATAACCATAAGTATCATAATGCAGAACATAAACATTTTTTTAGTATGTAACATATGTCCTCCCTAGATGAAATCGATTATCATTAACAACTAAAGGTTAATGTATATTACATACATTGTCAATGTATATCAGAGAACTTTTTTAATATATACTATTTAGATTCTATCCGTTATTCAAATGTTTCTTTTTGAAACTATCTGTATAAGTATGTAAATAATGGCCGTTCTTAAAATGCGTATCTATGTTATATATAGATACGCATTCATATTACATTATAAATTTATTTCCTAATATTGATTATATTTAATATATGATGAATCATTATACACCCACTGATTTCCACCAAGGTTCAACCAACTGTTTTGATTAATAAATACTAAATAAGATTCTGGTTTATTTAATTTACGAATTACTGAAGAAGATGTTGATGGACCACTTCTTAAATTCACATTCGTTCCTTGTATATATGCGACACCGATTGCGCTACCATCACTATTGCTCGTCTTTACAAAATTAATGTAAGACGGGTCATAATACACCCACTGTCCGTTACCTAAGTCTAACCATCCGTTACTTTCTTGATATACGACATACGATTCTGGAGAGTTTAATTGGCGAATTACTGAAGATGATGTTGATGGGCCACTTCTTAAATTTACATTTTTCCCAAGTATATAAGCAATTCCCTTCGTTTGTGGTGTTGGCTGAGGGTTTGGAGGTTGTGGATTTGGAGGATTTGGATTCGGAGCTACTCCAAAAATAGCTGCTATTCCGTTTACATATGCTTGACATAGATCTTCAATAAATTGTGGGTTTTTCAATAAATTTGCATCAAACGTTGTATCAATAAAAGCAGTCTCAGTTAAAATTGCATCCATTGCAGTCTCTCTTAGTACTGCATAATTTGCTTTTTTTGCCCCTCGGTCACGAAGGCCGTATTTTGTTAATACAGGATTGACTGCTGCATGAATTTTTTGTTGCTTTGCATATGCGGAGCTACTGTTAGATAACCCATTATAAATATAACTTTCAAATCCAGTTCCACCGCCACTATTTATATGAAATGAGATAAAGTAATCTGCTCCAAAAGAATTAGCGATATTAGCACGTTCTGATAAAGAGATAAATACATCACTATCACGTGTCATTTTAATAGTAATTGGGTAGTTTGCAGATAGAATGTCTCGCACACGTCTCGCTATTTGAAGTGTTAAGTTTTTTTCTACTAAACCATTACCAACAGCACCAGAATCATATCCACCGTGACCTGCGTCTATTACAAGTTTCATATCACTGTCTCGTTCCTTTCTTTCGTGTAATAGGTTTACATTGCTACTCGTCCTATTTTATGTAAAATGTACAAGTTCCGTTACAATTACAAATAAAAAACCACCTTATGTAAGGCGGTTTCTATCATCTTGCTTTAACCAATTTAAAATAAATATATACGATTGATAGTGAATATAACGTATGCAAAATAAAATAAATAAAAGACCCATTCCAACACCGCTGTATAACAAACCGAACTTTAAAAAAATGTTCAAAAGTGGCGGGAAATTAGTAATATTTTGTACTGTAACAAGCATGCAAAACAAAATAAAAAACACAGGTACATATTGTAATTCGTACGGCTTTCTTTTCTTACTAGCTCTTTTCCGAATGAACTTATGGCTTAGTTCTGCCAAAATAAAACATCCTCCAATTAATACAAGACCAGAAGTCATTATCATGTATCCACCTGCCTTATATTTATTTTAGCACATTACTAATCATCGTTATATTTTCTTCACGTATGTTCCATCTTCTTCATTAAAGCCAAAGCTCTCTATGAAAGTTTTTGCTTGTTCTGTTAATTCCTTTTGTAACACTTTTATCTCTTTCACACCTCTTTGTTTCATCATCTCTTCAAATGTAAAATACGTATTTGTTCCATATCCGTAACTTTGATAATCAAAATGAATTATTAATTGAGATAAAACTACACTCTCTTCTTGAACACTGTAATCTATTACACCAATATATGTATCATCAACTTTTACGCAATACTGCACCTGTTTCTCACTTACATTATGCGAGCGGAACATTTCTTTAACAACGCTTTCATTTTCTACTGTTACTTTTTCAAACGCAATCATATGTTGTCCATCCTTTTACTATTATTGTATCAATAATACGTTCTATTTATGAAAAAAAACCTTAAGACCATATGCGGTCTTAAGGTTTTTCTTATTAAACTAAGCTATACGCACGTTTTGTTTCTTCGTGGAACTTATTCGTATCGTATTTATGCTCAACATAAATTTGGTGCCAAACCATAAACGCAAGTACAGTCCAAATTTTACGGCTATAATCGCCTTTATCTGCACAATGTGCTTCCAGTAAGTTTAATACATACTGTTTGTCGATTAAATGATCTGTTTTACTTTCGTTTATAATATTTATAGCCCAGTCATGCATTTCATCTTTTAACCAGTGACGAATTGGTACCGGGAATCCAAGTTTTTTACGATCTAACACGTGATCTGGAACGATTCCGCGTGCTGCTTCACGTAAAATAGCTTTCGTAGTTCCGTTAGCAATCTTTAATTCAGTTGGAATTTTAGATGCAACATCGAATACTTCTTTATCTAAGAACGGTACACGAAGTTCTAATGAGTTTGCCATTGTCATTTTATCAGCTTTTAATAAAATGTCACCACGTAACCACGTGAACATGTCAATGTACTGCATTTTACTTACATCATCATAATCTTTAATCTCGTTATACAATGGTTTCGTGATATCCATATAGTTAACACTTTCATTGTAGAACTTCATTAATTCCGCTTTCTCTTCTTCACGGAAGATTTTCGCGTTTCCATAGTAGCGCTCCTCAATTGGCGTACATCCACGCTCTAGGAAGCTCTTTCCTTTAAATCCTTCTTTAAGAGCACCGCTTAATGCTTTTAGAACGCTCTTACCTGGGCTAGGAATGTACGAGAACATTTTTAGTGAGTTTGGCTCACGGTAAATGTTATAACCACCAAATAGCTCGTCTGCGCCTTCCCCTGAAAGAACAACTGTTACATGTTTACGTGCTTCTTTTGCAACGAAGTACAATGGTACAGCTGCTGGATCTGCTAAAGGATCATCCATATGCCAAATAATTTTTGGGAACTCATCCATAAATTCTTTCGCTGAAATAAATACGTTATGGTTTTTAACGCCTAATTTCTCAGCAGTTTCTTTCGCAACATCAACTTCACTGAAACCACGTTGTTCAAAACCAACAGAGAACGTTAAAAGGTTCGGATTCATTTCTCTTGCGATAGAAGCGATAATAGATGAATCGATACCACCAGATAAGAATGAACCTACTGGTACATCACTTCGCATATGTACTTTTACTGAATCGTATAATACATCACGAATTGCTTGGATATGCTCTTCTTTCGTTGCGCTTGAAGCATTGAAATAAGGCTTCCAGTAGCGATGGATTTCCATCTCTTTACCGATTTCCTTTACGAAATAATGACCAGGCTCAATTTTATTAACATCAATTGTTAATGTTTCTGGTTCTGGACCATATTGGTACGTAAAGTAATGTTGTAGTGACGTTGGGTTTACCCCTTTGTCTTCCATTACATGCATAATACTTTTCTTCTCAGATGCGAAGAATGTAGTATCACCTTGTTGCGCGATATATAATGGTTTAATACCAAAGTGGTCACGTGCACCGAAAAGTTTCTTTTCTTCACGATCCCAAATCATAAATGCAAACATACCACGAAGATAGTCTACACATTTTTCTTTCATATGTGCATACAATGCAATGATAACTTCTGTATCAGATTGCGTTGCGAAAGTCGCACCTTTTTCAAGTAACATTTCGCGTAATTCTACATAATTGTAAATTTCACCATTAAAAATAATTACATATCGATCATTTTCATAAGTTAGCGGCTGATGTCCTGCCTCTAAGTCAATGATACTTAAACGGCGGAAGCCAAATTGTACATGTTCATCACGAAAATATCCTTCGTCATCTGGACCGCGGTGGAAAATCATCGTGTTCATATTTTCAAATTGATGTTTTTCTGTTTCTGAAAACTCTCTAGGGTTTTCACATAAACATCCTACAAAACCACACATACTTCTTACCCTCTTTCGGTTTTCATTCTGTTTCTATACTACTATATCAACCCTATTTATACTAGCATAATCAACTCAATATGGCGACCAAAAACTATAAAAAAATCACTCCATTTCACATTTTTAACATTTTTTTATGAAAACATGAAAATTAGGCAATCACCTTTCTCCGCTTTTGTCATATGATATTGCAAATTGATTTCTAGGAGGGAATACCATGAGTGAAGAAAAAAAAGATTCTTCTCGTCCACCGGTTCGCAATTATTTAAAGCAAATTGATGATTTTTTTGAGCAAACACCTCTTCGCAATGTAATCGCTGATTTGAATCATTTTTTCCAAAAAGGAAATCGTTTATTAACATTCCCTGTAGATTTATATGAAGTTGATGAAGAACTCGTTGTTACCGCTGAACTACCGGGTATACAAAAAGAGCAAATTCAAATTGAAATACAAACCGAATACTTAAAAGTCTCTGTAAAAGAAGAAATACTTGAAGAGGCAGAAGAACAAACATCTCATAACTATTATCGCCGAGAACGGTCTATTTCAGAAGCCGCAAGAATGATTAAATTGCCTTATTCCATTAATAAAAAAGCAGCGAAAGCTTCCTATCAAAATGGTGTGTTAGAAATTCGTGCACCGAAACTTCCACAACAGCATGACATTTTATCTATAGACTAATGTAAAAAAATAAGGGTGCTACGCACCCTTATTTTTAATCCACTAATCGCTTCATATCACGTATTATATCTTCGTACGGTGTATTACTAATACCGCTATACTTTTTCATTACTTTTCCATTTTGATCAATTAAATAAAATGATGTACCATGTATTACTTGACCGTTCTCTGGCTTATCTACAAGTGATTGGAAATTATCTTTTGAAAACTTTGTAATATCTTCTAACGAATAACCCGTCAATAAATTCCAATTACTAGTATCTTCTGTAAACTTTTGAATGAAAGCTTTCAGATTTTCTGGTTTATCAAGATCTGGATCTACACTAAACGAGACAAACTGAACGTCTAACTTCTCTTCCTTTGCCATCTTCTGTAATTTTGCCATATTAGCAGTCATTGGCGGACAAACTGTTTGACAGTTTGTGAACATAAAATCTGCAACCCATACTTTCCCTTTTAAATCTTTTGTACCAAATTGTTTTCCATCTTGATTTGTGAATTGGAAAGTTTCTAAATCCCAATTTAATGGTTTACGAAGCTTTGAGCCTGATCCACTACATCCAGCGAGTACAAATAGACAAAATACAACCATAAGACCAATTAGTTTTTGATAACGCTTCATTTATAAACCTCTTTTCTCTATCCTAAATTTAAATAGGTTATGCTCATCATAACAAAAGTTAACACTACGAGAAAATTGTTTACTGCATTTGTTCACGAAATCGTACGAATTTACGTATGATACTTCTTAATTTCAAGCGAATTACTAGACAAAATATGTTTTTTCACTATTATTTCTCTAAATCGTATTCGCAAAACAAAGCTCAATGTTAAAATTGTAAATACCTCTCCCTATTTTTTAACAATTAATTAAACATTAATCCATGTTATACACTGTATTCCTTAACAACATTTCGGTACAATACAACTACAACGATTTTAAATGAGGTGATGTTCATGGCAAAGCGCTATGAAAATATGGATAATGTCAGTACAAAAAAATCAATTCGTTCTTTTTTAAGATGGCGTAAAGAACGAAAGCTGAACAAAAAAGACTTTTCTTTTTTAGTAGAACAATCACCTGTTAAACAAAATGCATTTTTGCAAAGCAATGTTGAAAAAACGACAGTCACATGGGTGGGCCATTCTACTTTTCTTATCCAAACGAATGGACTTAATATATTAACAGATCCAGTATGGGCAAATAAATTAAAGTTAGTTCCGAGGCTTACTGAACCAGGTCTTACTATACAAGAACTACCTAAAATTGATATAGTCCTTATTTCACACGGTCATTATGATCATTTAGATTTTTCAACTCTTCGTCAGTTAAATGATGATGTTCTATATCTTGTACCTATCGGATTAAAAAAATTATTTACTCGTAAGAAATTTACGCATGTAGAAGAATATAAATTGTGGGAAAGTACGACGATTAATGAAGTTTCTTTTCACTTCGTACCTGCTCAGCACTGGACGAGAAGATCCTTATTTGACATGAATACATCTCACTGGGGTGGATGGATTATTGATAATGAAACGACTTTGGAAACCATTTATTTTTGTGGCGACAGCGGCTATTTCCAGGGTTTCAAAGAGATTGGAAAGCGCTTTTTAATTGATATTGCTCTTATGCCAATTGGCGCTTATGAACCAGAATGGTTTATGAAAGTATCTCATGTTTCCCCTGAAGAAGCAGTGCAAGCTTATTTAGATTTAAACGCGACACATTTTATTCCAATGCATTACGGAGCTTTTGCACTTGCTGATGAAACACCTCGCGAGGCAATAACAAAACTTCGAAGTAATTGGAATTTACGTATGTTACCGTGGGAACAACTGCATGTACTCTTTTTAGGCCAAACTTTTACTTATAATAGCGACACAAATAAAAAACAAGTACAAGAAAAAATCGAAACTTTACAAGTGTAATGTAACTACTTATTTTCTATATCCATCATATAATATAGAAAATCATAAAGGGTGTTTTCTATGAATGAATATTTACAGACTCGCTACATCATTAGCGGGAGCGCCTGTATAGCCCTTCTCATTTCTTACTTTCTATTCACATAAAGTGAAACTTTAATCAGTGGGGGTTGTTCATCATCCCCACTGATTATTAGCCTTCACCAATCGGGCATTTACGGACCGTTGATCTCACACCTAACTTCTTTGCTTTCGCTGAATTTTGAGGTGAGGGTCTTACTGTCCGTTAATGCGGGATAAAAAAGCTACTTGAAATATATTTTCAAGTAGCTTTTTTATTACTCTGCTAAATACATAAATCCAATTGCACCCGGACCTGTATGAGTACTAATAATAGGCGTTGTATAGAAAATTTCTGATTGAGTAAATCCACTCACTTTTTCCACAGCTGCTTTCATACTTTCAGCTAAAGGAATTGCTTTTGCATGCGGAATCGCAACAGCTTTTACAACTTTTCCTGCTGTATCTTGCTCAAATAACTTAGCTAACGTTTTTACAATTTGGCCTTGACTGCGCACTTTCGTTACAGGGTTATAAACACCGTCTTCAAGGCTAGCAATTGGCTTTATATTAAGTAGCGAACCGATAAACGCTTTTCCTTTACCGATACGTCCACCCTTCACTAAGTTTTCTAATGTATCTACCACTACATATAAACGAGTATTCTTTCTCACTTCATCTACACGTTTTAAAATTTCTTCTAGTGAGCGTCCTTCATTTGCCATTTTTGCAGCTTCTATTACTTGATATGCTAAAGCATGTGTAATAAATTGTGAATCAACAACTGTTACCTTTGTATCAGTCATCGATGCAGCACTATTTGCAGTCGCAACAGTACCACTCATTCCACTTGTCATATGGATAGAAAGTACTTCACTTCCATCTTCACCTAGCTTGTCATACATTTCTACAAATGTACCCATAGCTGGTTGTGATGTTTTTGGTAGTTCCTCTGATTTAATCATTTCTTCAATAAACTCATCAGGTTGTAAATCAACGCGATCTAAATATGTTTGTCCATTTACAGAGATTGATAATGGTAGAACATGAATGTCATACTTCTCGATTACATCTTGTGATAAATCTGCCGTTGAATCTGTTACAATTTTAATTTTTTGCATACTATCCTTCTTCCCTTTCCAATACGCTCTCCTTGTTATTATACTAGCATTCCTAATGCTTTCAACAATTTCGAACGAAATTTCATCAAATTAATTATATTTTTATACCTAAAATAAAAAGACAGAGTATTCCTGACTCTGTCCTGCTCTAATTTATGCGTTTTTTTCAAGGGTATTTGTTTTATATACATTTAAATAATCATTCCACTTCAAACATTTTTGTAAATATTCACGGAAAGAATACGAAAATCTTGGGTGCTTTTGTTTTTGAATTTTTGCAATAAATAATTGAAGACGAGACTGAATTAGAAACGATAATGGATGCTGCGCCTGTAGGACAGGGATTTCGAATATTTTAATACAATCCCCTGTTGAATGAGTGAAATAAAAACTTTTCGTAATCACAATATCAATCCTCTTTTTCATTGGATTTTGAACTTCCTCTACTTTACGCTGTAACACGTTGTTTAAAGTGGAGACTCCTTTGAATACAAAAGTATCCTTAGATGATCCCTTTAGTCCTTATGGTTAGTAGATTTATTCTCTATTCATCTCCACCTAATCCATCCCCCGTCCTAATTATCACGTGAGACGGGAATCTCGTTATCCGTAAATTGCTTAATACATTCAGTATAAACTTATAAAGGTGCAAAGTTTGTCTAAATTTTGGAGATTCTATTATTTTTTTCTTCTTTATATTGTATACGTTTATAGCCATAGTATAACAAATAATTAAAAAAGTGCCTTTATAACGAGGCACTTTTCGACTGTATTTCTTCTTCCCTTTTCTTTTTTCGCTTACTAACAATCTTTGATAAGGCAATACTAATTTCATAAATACAAATAAGCGGTACCGCAACTAAACTATGAGATAAAAAATCTGGCGGTGATATACACGAGGCAATGATAATCAATGCTACGTAAGCATACCTTCTTATTTTTATTAGAAACTCCGCCGTAAGTATGCCAATACTCGTTAAAAACATTACCACTACAGGTAATTCAAAAATCACAGCAAATGGAACTGTTAAATTAAGTACAAAATGAAAATACTTTTCTGTCGTAAACATCGTATTAAACATTTCATTACCTATCGTAGTTAAAAAATGAAATAAAAACGGCATTACAATAAAATATCCAAAACTTAAACCTGCAATAAATAATATAGACAATACCGGTATATACATTACAGTCATCTTTTGTTCATTTGGATGTAAACCTGGTTTTACAAATAACCAAATTTGTATAGCAGCAAAAGGAATTGTACAAACGATAGCAAATACTGTAGCAATCGAGAAAAAAATCCACAATACATCACTTGGACCGAGAACAGTTAATTTCATTGGTAAATCTTTTACAAGCCAAAAATAAATATCCTTCGTAAAAGTAAATCCAATAATTAAAAATAATACAAAGGATAACACTGTATAAATTACTCGTTTTCGAAGCTCAACGATATGTTCTACTACACTCATTTCCCGATCTTCCATCTCGTTCACCACACTTTACTTATCCATTACGAGGAAAATCCATTACATTTTTTCTTTCTTTTCCTTCTCTTGAAATGCGTCATCAGTCAATTCTTTCGTTGATTTTTTGAATTCTTTTAACGTTTCCCCTAAAGCCTTTCCGATTTCCGGCAATTTTTTAGGCCCAAATAATATTAGTACAGCTACTAAGATTAAAATTAACCCTGGAAAGCCAATATTTGAAAACATTTCCCCATCCCCTTTATTAGTAGATTTCTTGTCCTACTATTGCATAATTTTATTTTGTCAAAAAAGTTTGAAAACGTCAACAAATCCATCGTCTTTTGTCAAAAAAATTCAAAAATATAATCAATTATACAAATTTCATTTTCTATTGCTCTTGTGTATGATATGGTAAGGGAAATGACATATTATTTTATGATAGTAGAAAGGATTTGCATTATGACTGAAAAAATGACACGAATGACACATTTTGTGAAAGAAGAAATTGCAAATGCAATAACACATGGTATCGGTGCCATTTTAAGCATCCCTGCCTTAATTATATTAATTATTCATGCGTCTAAACATGGTACTGCATCTGCTGTTGTTGCATTTACCGTTTATGGTGTAAGCATGTTCTTACTGTACTTGTTTTCAACGTTGCTACATAGCATTCACCATCCAAAAGTAGAAAAATTATTTACTATTTTAGATCACTCAGCCATCTATTTATTAATCGCTGGCACATATACTCCTTTTCTACTCATTACACTTCGTGGACCTTTAGGTTGGACGTTACTCGCAATTATATGGACACTTGCAATTGGCGGTATTGTCTTCAAAATTTTCTTTGTACGCCGTTTTATAAAAGCATCAACTTTATGTTACATCATTATGGGCTGGCTCATAATCGTTGCTATTAAACCACTTTACGAAAATCTAACTGGACATGGTTTTTCACTACTTTTAGCAGGTGGCATTTTATATTCAGTCGGGGCAATCTTCTTCCTTTGGGAAAAGCTACCTTTCAACCATGCCATTTGGCACCTCTTCGTTTTAGGCGGTAGTGCAATGATGTTCTTCTGTGTACTCTTTTACGTCTTACCTGCAGCGTAATAAAAAAGGTTTCAGCTTGATGAAAGCTGAAACCTTTTTTATTACTTATGTAATTGTGATGCGATAACATCTTGTGTATGCTTCGTTAATTCTTTAATATCCATATTCGCATACTCTTCAGGTGTAATCGGCTTAGAAATCGTTACTGTTGCATGAGCTCGTTTCATACGATTTCCATTCGCTTCAAACATTTTATATGTACCATCTAACGTTACAGGTAAGATTGCTACACCAGATTTTACTGCTAGGTGAAAACTACCAGCTTTAAACTCTCCAATTTCGCCACCCTTACTTCTCGTTCCTTCAGGGAAAATTACGATAGAATGTCCATTCTTTAATAGTTCAATTCCATCTTTAATCGCTTGAAGAGATTGACGACGATCATTACGAACCATAAATACACAATTCATAAGTTCCATCCAAGTTGGTACAACTGGAAACTTCTTAATCTCTGCCTTTGAAACGAATCCAATTGGTTTATTTAAGTAACCTAGTAAAACAGGAATATCCATATTACTTTGATGATTACTTACAACTAGTACCGGCTTGTCTTTCGGAACATTTTCAAGCCCTTTTACTTCTACTGCCCCACCAGCAACACGTACCATTTTTTTACCAAACCAATTTGTCGTTTTATACACAGCATTATCTTTTTCTTGCGGTGACATCGTATTTACTTGTTTTTTAAGACGCCACATTCTCGGTGTAATCGCAATTACAATTAAAATTAAATAAAAGATTTTAAAAAACGTTTGAATCATACAGAACCCCCACCTATTATCATTCCGACCTTCATTATACTAGACAAACGAAGGAAAAAGAAGAAAAAATGTCCAAACAACAAGTGTTTGGACATTTTTAAGTATTCTATATTAGAAACGTTTTGCTAATTCACGTGCGTTAGCAATTGCTGCTTCTTTAATTTCTTGTGCTTTTTCAGGATTAGCATTCATACCTTCAACTGCAATATATTCAGTTTCATTTACACCGATGAATCCTAATACTGTTTTCAAGTGATTACGACCGAAGTCTACAGCTGCGTATGCTCCTTCAGAATAAACGCCACCTGTTGCTTGAATGTGAAGTGCTTTTTTGCCTTCTAATAAGCCAACTGGACCATTTTCAGTATATTTGAATGTTTTACCTGCGATTGCTAAGTTATCTAAGTATGCTTTTACTACTGGTGGATAGCTAAAGTTCCACATTGGAGTTACGAATACATAACGATCTGCATGCATAAATGTTTCTAAGTTTGTGTTCATTGCTGCAACTTTTTGTTGTTGAACTTCTGTTAAAGTTTCAAAGCCTTCACCTGCTGCAAATTTACCCCAAGCAGCAAATACATCTGCATCAATTGCTGGTACAGTCGTATTGAATAAATCAACTGTTACAACTTCGTCTTGTGGATGCTCGTTTTTATAAGCTTCGATGAAAGCTTCTCCTACTGCCATTCCGAAAGAACCTTCTGCTGAATTTGGATTTGCTGTGATAAATAGTACTTTTGTCATTGTATTCTCTCCCTTTAATTTTATCTTTAATTTGAGATTTATAATTCGAAAGTAAATAACTTACCTTATGTAAGTATAATACAAAATCTCTCGCTTCATGTCAATAAAAAATAGCTACTTTTTTTTCGTAAGTTAATAAGTTGTTTTGTAATCTATAAATTATATATTTCCATTTAAAATGTTAACTAAATAAAAAACTACCTCCATATTTCATGGAGATAGTCCTTCATCAACCTTTATTTTTGAAAAATATGTTTCACTTTTTCAGCTGGAATGTTACTTCCACCTCTACCTTTTACATCTTCAATCATCATTGTAATGACCATATCAGGTGCATTTAAATCAAATGCACCGAACCAGCCTAGTTCTTTTCCTTCGGCCTCTTTAGATACTTTTAATTCCGCTGTACCTGTTTTTCCAGCAAGGGTCATACCATCAATTTTAGCAATTTTCCCTGTACCATCCGGATCATTAATTACTTTAGTCATAGCAGTTTTTAATATATCCTGATTTCCTTTTGAAATGACATTTTCTTTCCAAGCTTTTGGTTGTTTATCTGTTTTAATGATATATGGTGACGGAATTGTTCCATCATTTACAATTGGCGTATATGTTAAAGCTAGATGAAGAGGAGTCATTAACACTTGTCCTTGACCATATCCTGTATCTGCCATTTGAATATCATTTTTAATACCATCATTTGCGATTTTAGAAGCTGGGAATCCATATTCAATTGGTAATTTCTCATCGAATCCGAATTTTTTCGCTTCACTCATAAATTTATCTTTTCCGATTTTCAAAGCTTCTTGTGCGAAGTAAATATTATCCGAATATTTCATTGCCTTATCCAAATCAATCGGATTTGCATCTTTCACACGTGTTACGTAATAATTGCCCCAAGAAGAATCTTTTGTCCATTTCAATCCTTCAATTTTCAATTCTTCTTTTGGATCAATCGTTTTCGTTTCAAGACCGATTGCAGCTGTAATTGGCTTAAATACAGAACCTGGTACCGATAATTGTGTAAATCGGTTCGTCATCGGTTTTTTCGGATCATTATTCCAAGCTTCACGTTGTGCTTTCGATGTTCCTCGTGCAATTAAATTAGGATCATATGCTGGACTACTTACGAGTGCAATTGTTTCTCCACTTTTCGGATTAATTGCCGCACTTGAACCAGCTTCGCCCTTCATTTCATTATACGTTTTTTCTTGAACAGCACTATCGATAGTTAAAGTTACATTTTCTCCATCAACAGCTTCTGTTTTTGCTAAATTTTTAATTTCTTTTCCTTGTGCATCTTCTACAAAGACACGGCCACCTTTTTTACCGCGTAGCTTTTCTTCCAATACTTGCTCTAATCCAGCTTTACCAACTGGCTCATCAGCTTGGTAGCCTTTCTTTTGTAGCGTTTTTAAATCTTCAGCATTTATCTTTCCGATATAACCAGTTAGATGAGCTGCCGCTTCCCCTAACGGATATGTACGAACATTTACAGGTTTTGTTGCAACACCAGGTAAATCAATATACGTATTTTGCGTTGCCCCTTCAGGTAAAATTCCAATTGGTACAAGATACCCTGGTTTTACCCATTTAGCAGTTAGTTTTTGATCAATTTCTTCTACAGACATATTTAACAACTTAGCTACTGCTTCTTTCGTTTGCGGAGCAGTTTCATCTAATTTTTCTGGAACGATTCCGATCTCAGAAGCTTTCCCATTCGTCGCAAGACCTTTTCCATTACGATCGTATATTTCACCACGTTTTGGCTCTGTCGTTTGCATACGCACTTTACTATCTTTTGTCATGCCAGGGAAAATGAAATCAGGTGTCCAATCTATTTTCCAAGATTCTTTATCTCCATCTTTTTCTTTCACCATTTTTGCTTCATGACCAAAAGTGATTTTACCACCAACTGTATCCATGCTTACTTTAAAAGGAACAGGGCCTTCATCTTTTTTATCTTCTTTTACTTCCCCTGTTTCTACCTTTAAGTCTTTCACTTCAATACCAGAATAAATTTTTTCATATTTCTCAGTAAACTCTTTCTTGGAAATATCTTTTTTTGCATTTTCTGATAATTGATCGTACATATCTGCAAATTTTTGTTTATTCCATGATTTCACATATGTATCAAACGCTTCTTGTGGTTTTTCTTCTTTACCACATCCAACTAACATGAATGTTAAGCAAAGAAAAAGAATCCCCCATATTTTTCTCAACTGATTCTCCTCCTCTTTCTATATTAATACTTTTGAAAATTTTAGCATTTTTCACATGCTACCTTTCATTATAGCACTATTGAATACCATCTATAAACTTACATTTATAAATACAAATAAAAAAAATTGATGCGAATACTCACATCAATTTTTATTATTATTGTTGTTTCTCGTATACATGGTAATAATACGTATACGGATTTTTTTCATCCGTTAAACCTTTTTCTACAAAAATCTCTTTCCAATTTGTCATATCCATTTCTGGGAAGAATGTGTCTCCTTCAAATGCGTGGTGGATTTTTGTTATATATAACTTGTCTACATACGGTAAAAAGAGATCATAAATTTGCGCTCCGCCAAAAATAAAAATCTCTTCTTCATTTTTACATAGTTCAAACACTTCTTCTACAGTATGAGCTACTTCGCAGCCTTCTACATGATACCCTTCATTACGAGTTACAATAATATTACGTCTTCCAGGCAATGGTCTACCAATTGCTTCATAGTTCTTTCTCCCCATAATAAGTGGGTGACCCATCGTTGTTTTCTTTACATACTGTAATTCACTCGGTAAACGCCAAGGTAAGTTATTATCTTTACCAATTACTCTATTCTCGTCCATTGCGACCATAAATGAAACAATCATCTTGTCATCTCCTCTACAATTACACTGCAACCGGTGCTTTAATCGCTGGGTGTGGATCATATCCTTCAATCGTTAAATCTTCCATCTCAAAATCAAACACAGATTTCACATCTGGATTTAATGTAAGTTTCGGGAACGGACGTGGTTCACGTGCCAATTGTTTTTCTACTTGTTCAAAATGATTCGTATAAATATGCGCATCTCCAATTGTATGAACAAATTCTCCTACTTCAAGACCACATTCATGTGCAATTAAATGTGTTAGTAGTGAATAACTTGCGATGTTAAATGGAATTCCAAGGAAGATGTCGCCACTTCTTTGATATAGTTGACAAGAAAGTTTTCCGTCCGCTACATAAAATTGGAATAGCGTATGACAAGGCGGTAATGCCATACTCGGTACGTCTTCAGGATTCCAAGCAGAAACGATTAGGCGACGTGAATCTGGCGTTTTTTTAATCATTTCAATTACATCTTTTAGTTGATCCAGTGTTTCACCAGCCGTCGTTTTCCAAGCACGCCATTGCTTGCCATATACGTCTCCTAAGTAGCCATATTTATTCGAAAAATCATCATCTTCTAAAACATTCTTTTTAAATAGGTCCATTTGCTCATCATATTGCACTTTAAATTCCTCATCTTGTTGTGAGCGAAGACCGAAATCTGTCATATCAGGCCCAGTATACTCGTCACTTTCTACCCAGCTCTTAAATGCCCATTCATTCCAAATGTTATTATTATGCTGCAATAAATAGCGAATGTTTGTATCACCTTTCATAAACCAAAGTAGTTCACTTGCTACAAGGCGAAATGGTACTCTCTTTGTCGTTAATAAAGGAAATCCTTTACTCAGATCAAAACGCATTTGATATCCAAATACAGATACAGTTCCTGTCCCTGTACGATCTTCTTTCTTCGTACCGTGCTCCATTACATGGCGGCATAAATTTAAGTATTCATATTCAGCATGTTTCATATGTAGAAAAACCTTCTTTCAATCTTATATGAAATTTATCATAACATGAAAAACAACAAATTTAATAATCTTGATAAATAAAAATTATTTTCAGTAATTCTTACAAAATTATTAACTTTCCATATTTAAAAAGGTTTTCATTTTCTATTACCGAAAGTATAGTGCGGTAGGACAAAATTTAAATTTGGAGGTTAGAAGTATGTCTAAAATTGAAACTCCTGTTATGACTTCGTTACAAACTACGGTTGAAAAAATGATGAAGGATTTAAAAGTTCCTGGTGCTGCTGTAGCTGTTATAAAAGACGGTGAAGTTATTCTTTCAGAAGGTTTCGGCTATCGAAATATAGAAACAAAAGAGGCTGTTACACCGAGCACCCGGTTCGCAATCGGTTCCTCAACGAAAGCTTTTGGCACACTTTCATTAAGCTTGTTAGCACAGCAAAAAAAGTTTAATTGGGATACTCCTGTCCAGTCTTATATACCTAACTTCTCTTTATGTGAACTACTTGCTACCTCACAAGTTACAGGACGGGATTTAGCCTCTCACCGCACTGGAGTGAGTCGTCATGATGCTCTTTGGTACAGCTCTTCCTTATCTCGAAAAGATCTCGTTGAAAAAATAAAACATTTACCACTTGATGCACCGTTCCGAACAGCATTTTTATATAACAACTTAATGTATGCGACAATTAGCTGCATTGTTGAAAACATTACAAATCAAACGTGGGAGCAATACGCTACAGAACATATTTTAGAACCTTTAAATATGAGGCATACAAACTTCTCTGTTACAGATTCACAAATTACAGAGGATTATGCTTTACCTTACATTGAAAAAGACGGTGAAATAAAAGAAGTTCCATTCCGTAACATCGATACAGTTGGCGCTGCTGGGTGTATTAATTCTACAATTGAAGATATGGTAAATTGGGTACTTCTTCACTTAAACAAAGGAAAGTTTGGAGATCATGAATTAATCTCCTCTGAATTATTACAACAAATGTATACACCACACAATTCAATTCCAGATCAACCAGTTCTATCACTCCCTGAATCTCCATTAAATAGTTACGGCCTCGGTTGGTTTATTAGCGCTTATCGTGGTAACAAAGTGATTCATCATGGCGGTAATATTGATGGATTTTCGGCACTTGTTTCATTCATGCCAAAAGAAAATGTAGGTCTTGTCATTTTAACGAATGCTGGAGGCACATTACTTCCTACTTATCTTGCTAACCAAATTTATGACGAGCTACTTGAATTAGAAGGCATCGATTGGCATAAACGTGCTGTAGAAGATACTGAAAAAATGAAGGAAATGATGAAAGAAGCAACTGAATCCCTTCCTGAGCAAATTAAAGGGACTACACCTTCTCACAAATTAGAGGATTATACTGGTACTTTCGAACATCCTGCATACGGAACATTACAAGTATACAAGCGAGATGATTCATTATTTGTGCAATTCATGGAAATGGACATTCAATTAACACATCATCATTACGACGTCTTCTCTGCAAAAGTTGACTTATTCCGAATGAAAATGAGTTTATTATTCGCTTATGAAATGAGTGTGAGTGGTGAATTTCCATCCCTTCAGTTACATGTGCCAGCTACGTTAAGTACTCAGTCGCTTATATTTAAGAAAATTAAATAAGTATTTTGATGGTAAAAAATAAAGATAGGTGCGAATTACACTTATCTTTTCTATTTCATAACAATCTTATCTGATTGAAACCAAATCGGCTTCGATAACTCAAAGTTATTATGATCCTCTAAAACTATAGTAAGACGCTCTAACATATCATCTAACATATGCGGTGCTGCTCGTAATGTCCAGACAACTGATGAGAAAACTGTCATGCCGACGTACACCGCATATAATTTCCAGAACTCCTCTGGTATTCTCCTATTAAAGTATCCTTCTATTTGTCCGATTGAATACGGAATACTAATGTCTCTTGCAAATAGTGCAATTTTTACAAAATCATGAAGTGGGTCGCCCCAGTCATAACCATTAAAATCAACAACACCTACATATTTCCCATCCCGCACAATTATATTTTCTAAATGAAAATCATCGTGTTGAAATCGATTTGGGCGGTTTTGTACATACATTTCATTTTCATCTATAAACTTAATGATTTTATCATCATTTTTTATTTTTATTCCGCATGTTTTGTATGCCTCTAAATATTTTCGATGTTTTTTCATGGCTCTTTCATACCATGGAAGTATACCCTTAGGAGCTTCATATGTATGCATTTTTGCTAAATCTTTTCCTGCTTCTATACCAATATCATATTGTTCTTTTAGTGTATATGTAGGCAACAATTTTTTCGCATCTTCTCCTTCTATATACGAAAAAACACCGTAGCATAAACCTTCTTCTTCCAACAAACCCATTTCAATTGGCCTTTGTGCTTGCACACTACGTTTTTGCATTTCATTTAAAATTTGAAACTCTATTTTCTTTCTTTCAAACTCTTTTATATCGCCTGTCCGTAACAAATACTTTTCATCTTTAATAGTCGTAATGATATATTTTTTATCAGGTGAGAAACCTTTAGAAATTTCTTCAATATTTGCTGCATCCTTTACTATTTGTATATTGTTTTGCCGTGCTGCAATTGTCTTCATGTTTATTCCCCTTACATTTCTACATTTGGTGTATACGCTACTTCTATAATAAATCCATTCGGATCGTAAAAATCAACCGTATAGTATCCGTCCGAATAATGATTCATTTCTATCGGACCACGTATTACCTTCACTTTTGTACTAGCAAGAAAATCTGCTACTTCATCAACTATTTCTCTACGAGTAGCTTGATAACAAATATGTCTAGGCCCTAAAGTCCTTACAATTTCCCCGCCCACCTCTTTAAAATATATTTCACTTTCTCCCGTACTATATGCTACTTCATTTAACTTTCTCCATCCAATTATCGAAAACAATTTATCATAAAAAGAAATAGACTCCTCTAAATTCGCGACCCAAAATTCAATATGATGAATACCTGCTCGAAGTGTATTCATATTAAGAATGTGCCCCTTGTACGACTTGTACAATTTCCATAGGCGTATGAACCATATAATCTGGTGCATCTTTTTTCACTGTTTCAATGATATCATATCCCCAAGATACCCAAATTACGTTCACACCAGCCTTTTTACACGCTGCTACATCTCGCTGTTCATCACCGACATATAACATTTCTTGCTCTGTTATTTTTTTTGATTTTAAAAACCTTTTTATCATTTTGTCTTTACCGAACAAATTTTTAGAACAATACACTTCTTGAATATTTTCGATACCATTATTATGTAAAAACGCCCGAATATGCTCTTCTGAGTTAGAGGATATGACGGCAATCCCGTAGCCTTTTTTATGTAATTCATCTAATACATCCTTCATCCCATGGAACAAAACGAGATCTTTTATAGCTGGTTGATATAATTTATAAAACTCTAACGCTAATATCGGTAGTTTATACAGTGGTACATCGAGTTGCTTACATCTCTCGGGCATCGTTAATTTACGTAAATGCTCAATTTCTTCTTCCCTTACTGTTTTATAACCATGCTTTTCAGCTATTTGATTATAGATCGGTACAAATATATTTTGTGAATCTACTAATGTGCCATCAAAGTCAAAAACAATATATTTTTGCATTTCCATACTCCCTTTTCTTCTTTTTTCCTAAACATATGTTATTCAACAACATAGTTGTCTTACCCTTTTATCAACAAAAAAAGAACAAGATTTTCTCTTGTTCTTTTTAAGAAAGCCATTTTGGCGGTACATTCGTATTCCAATAAATATTTCCTAGTTCATGATGTCCAGAGTATCCATCATCAAAACGATGATAATGGAAATTGAAATAATAACCATCTTGCGGTGGATGATCTCTTCTTACATGAAATCGTAGTAAGTCATTTCCAGATTTCGTATCGTAAACGTGAAAAATCTTTTCATTATTTCCACCAGCGGGTTTCTGAGAAATCGATAATGATTGCAACGACTCCTCTGGAACATCATTTGCAAGCTCAGCAATTGCCTCTTCAATTTTCGGTAATATTACATCTTTAAACTCATCTTCAATTACTGGACCAATTTTAGTTCCAAACTTTTGCATCGACTGCTTCTCTGCTTCTTGCATTGCATAAGTAATAAAAGTATCGGTGGTTAACCTGTCATTCGTTTCTTCATATGTATAGGACGTACTCTCCAAATTTTGTTGCCCAGCTGTACTCGTAGGCTTGTCCGCAGCTTTGGCATTATCAAGCAATATGGAAGGAGGCGTCACTAAACCAAATGTAAATACGGTAATTAATGCGACTAAGGTTTTTCTAAACCAATTTGGCATTTATGTTCCCTCCCCTTTCACTCATTATATTTTATCCCGCATTAACGGGTAAGCAAGACCCCCACCACCTCAAAATTCAGTGAAGGCAAAAAAGTTAGGCAGGGGATCAACTGCCCGTAAAAGCCCGATTGGTGAAGGCTAATAATCAGTGGGGGATGAAGAAAACCCCCCACTGATTAAAGTTTCACTTTATATAACGGTTGTTTCTTCTATTATACAAAATGATTGTAATTTTTGCACTTTACAATTTTGTTAACGTTCACATATTTTTCACTTGAATATGAAATTGTAAGATTTCATACAATAAAATACAACAACAATAAGGAGGCGACCAAATGACTTTAGATGTCATGTATTCCGCCGCAAGCATACTCGTTTTAGTATATTTTATTTATCAATGTGTGACAGATTAGAAAAAGAGCCATTTTCGGCTCTTTTTCTATGGTAAAAATACAATCCAACCAATCCATACTATAAAAATAATCCCGGCAATTACAGCTGGTAATAAATAAAAATGAAGAAGTATAACTATTTATATATCATTATAAAATATTTATTTTCATAGCAGGAAAAAACATTTTTTAACAGAATATTAAATGTTTGATTACATTTTATTGGAGTGAATAATATGTCTTTTCAAATTCGTGAAGCGACGATAGATGATATAGATGCACTTTGTTCTTTAACGAAAGAATTAAAAGGTTCCTCTATTTCCTATGAAGATATGAACAACCGCTTGCAATTCGTACAAATGAGTCCTTTTGATTTTTTATATGTTTATGTGGAAGAAGAAACTATATTTGGATTACTCGGGTTTCGTATACGCGAAAATTTAGAAGATGTAACTCGTTATGGAGAAATTTCAATTATTAGCGTCGATTCTACAATACGGCGGAAAGGCATTGGACAAGTGTTAATGGATTATGCAGAACAATTAGCAAAGAAGCATCATTGCATTGGAACATGGCTAGTTAGTGGAACAAAAAGAGTAGAAGCACATCCTTTTTACAAAAAATTAGGTTATGAAGTAAATGGATATCGATTTGTAAAACATTTTTAAACTACTTTTTACTTGAAGGGACTATAAATATGACAAACATTAAAGCAATTTTCATTGATCGTGACGGTACAATTGGCGGCGACACTACAATACATTACCCTGGTTCTTTTACATTATTCCCCTTTACAAAAGCAGCTCTGCAAAAAATAAAAGCTCAAAATATAAAAATTTTCTCTTTCACAAATCAACCAGGTATCGCGGATGGAATAGCGACTGTAGCTGATTTTGTACAAGAATTAAAAGATTTCGGTTTTGATGATATTTACGTTTGTCCTCACAAACATGGTGATGGTTGTGAATGCCGTAAACCAAGTACAGGCATGCTTCTAAAAGCAGCGGAAAAACATGGGCTTGATTTAACACAATGTGCTGTAGTTGGTGATCGTTGGACTGATATTGTGGCAGGTGAAAAAGTGAATGCGACAACAATATTAGTACGAACAGGCGCTGGATACGATGCTTTACATACGTACCGAGACAGGTGGGCACATATTGAGCCAAACTACATTGCAGAAAACTTTGAAGATGCAACAAACTGGATATTAAATCAACTATAATACAATTTAAAAGAGACGTTTTCATTTTGAAAACGTCTCTTTTAATCTTACATTTTTTAAAATGTTAATTCATAATGGAAATAACGATTATCTCTTAAATAACCATTTTCAGCGTATAATCGCTGTGCTGATAAATTATCAATCTCTGTTTGTAATTTTACACCTTTTGCGCCATTTTCTAATGCGAATTTTTTAGCAGCTTCTAATAATTTTTTACCTGTTCCAGTTCCGCGCTTCGCGGCTTGTACAAACAGATCATTTAAAATCCATAATTCTTTCATTGAAATGGAAGAAAATGATGGATATAGTTGCGTGAATCCAATATATTCACCGTCTTCAACTGCTACGAAAATAACGGATTCTTTTCTCTCGATACGATTTTGTAAAAATACTTTTGCACCATCTAAATCGGAATCTTGTCGGTAAAACATACGATAGTTATTAAAAACTGATGCTAGTCCATCTAAATCTGCAATTGTTGCCTCATATATTCTCATTTTACTCCATTCCCCTTCCAATACTGTCTCATTATATCCGTTACCCATTTAGGCTGTAGAATTTCTTCTTTCGGCATAAATTCTTTCATTACCGGCTTTATATCCAATATAGGGGTGCCATCAATAGCATCTAATCCCTCAACAATAATTGATTTACCGTCTCTTTTTATCACTTTTACAATTGTTACACCTAAGCGATTCGGGCGATTTTTCCCGCGCTGTGCAAAAATGCCTACTTTAGGATAATCATTATTATTTCTAGGATGTCTAGCAACATATTGAATTTGTTCATCCGTTACTTTATGAAAATAAAAAACAACTTCAATATGAGAAAATTCTTCAATCCCTTGTATACTTTCCTCTGTATACAATTCAGTTAAAGTAATACAGGATCTTACTTCTCCCCATTCGTCATCTTTTATTTCCTTTCTTTCATTATGTACAAATGCGATTGGTTGAACTGAAAACATACGCATCCCCCTTAAATGTAACCACTTACATTATAAAATATTTTCTGAATGTTTTCCACATACACGAAATAAGTTTACATAATATAATTATAATCTATTTTCTAAAGCCACATTTACTGCTTCCATTGCATGTATAAAAGTTGTATCAAATATCGGAACTAATACATCTTCCTGCTTTATTAATAATCCTATTTCTGTACAACCTAAAATTATTCCCTGTGCTCCTTTTTGCACTAGCTCTTCTATGACTCTTTTATAATATTCTCTAGATTGCGATGTTATTTTTCCTAAACATAATTCTGTATAAATTATTTCATTTAATTTTTCTCTATTTTTTTCTACTGGCACTATTACTTTTATATTATTCTCTTCTATACGTGACTTATAGAAATCTTGCTCCATTGTATATTTCGTTCCAAGTAGACCAATCGTTTGAATACCTTTTCTTTTAATTTCTTTTGCAGTAGTATCAGCAATATGTAATACGGGGATGTTAATATTCTCTTTTATTTTCTCCACTACTTTATGCATTGTATTTGTGCAAATGATTATAAAATCTGCTCCTCCCTTCTGCAATGAATACGCCGCATTCCCTAATACTTCTCCTGCTCCATCCCAATCCCCGTTAGACTGGAATCGTTCAATCTCTTCAAAATCCACACTATTAATCAAACATTTTGCTGAGTGTAATCCCCCTAATCTACTTTTTATCTCTTCATTTAAAATTCGATAATATTCCGAAGTCGATTCCCAACTCATACCACCTATAAGCCCTATCGTTTTCATATATAACACACCTACCTAAACTTTTTTCTAAACTAATAACAATGTTTTATTATGTATATTATACACAATAAAACAAGACTTTAAGTTTATAATATAAAGTCTTGTTTTAACTATTTCCAAGGAAATTTTATGTGAATATTCTGAAATTAATCCCCTAATGTTTTTATAGAATCTTCATATTGATAATTAAAACATTGTCGATACAACTGTTTAATTTCATTATAAGAAGGAACTCGCGGATTATTTCCTGGGCTACCACTTTCAATTGCATCCGAGGCCATTTTTGAAATAGCATTTTCAAATTCAACCTCACCGATTCCGTATTCTTTTAAATTTGGAATACGAAGATCAAAACAAAGTTTTTTTATTTCCCTCAGCGTATAATCGGCTACTTCTTCATCACAATAGGAATACATATCTTTATTTAAACAACATCCAATTTCCGCTAGTCTTTTTGTTGCACTCACTTTTGTATATTCTAAAACTGTAGGTAATAGTATTGCATTTGATATACCATGTGGTACATGAAATAACGCCCCTACTGGTCTTGACATTCCATGAACTAATGTAACTGATGCATTTGAGAATGCAATTCCAGCTTGTAATGAAGCGATCATCATTGCTTCCCTTGCTTCCATATTACCTCCATCTTCATATGCAATACGTAAATATTTCATAATACTTTCAATAGCCGAAAGAGCAAGTACATCTGTAAGTGGTTGAGAAAATTTAGAAATATATGCTTCAATTGCATGGCATAATGCATCTATACCTGTCGCTGCCGTAATATGAGGTGGTACCGAACTTGTTAATATCGGGTCAATAATCGCTACTTGCGGGGTAAAACTCGGATGCTTCATCATCATTTTTACATCTGTTTTTTTATTCGTAATTACTGCTACACTTGTTACTTCTGACCCAGTACCTGAAGTTGTTGGAATTGCAATGAGTGGTAGTGGATCATTTTCTATTTCAACATCTTTTTGGACGTAATATTCAATTGCTCCACCATTAGTATATAACACCGCTACTGCTTTCGCAGCATCAATACAACTTCCACCACCAATACCGATAATAAAATCACACTTTCCTTCTTTACAAATCGTTAACGCTTCTAATACGTGTAAATTTGTAGGCTCAGCATTCACTTTATTATATGTAATAACAGTAATCCCTTTCTTATTTAGCTGTTTTATGCACCTTTCAACATACCCTAATTTCTCCATAATTGTATCAGTAACTATAAAAGCTCTTTTCCCAAACTTCTTTGATTGTTCCCCCAGTTTTTCAATCGAATTTCTTCCATATAGTACAGACTTCGGCATACGAAACTCAGCAACTTCTTGCAAATACTCCACCCCTTCTTACCCTTATTAATGTTTAGTTTATAAAATATCAACTAAATAAACCTTTACAATTCATATAGTATCTATTTTTAATAAATTCCTGTAATAGTATAGAATGCGATAACTAAAAACACAGCAAGCGTTTTCAAAACTGTAATAGCAAATATATCTTTATATGACTGTTTATGTGTTAAACCTGTTACTGTAAGAATAGTAATAATAGCCCCGTTATGTGGTAATGTATCCATTCCTCCTGATGCCATTGATACGATACGGTGCATAACTTCTAATGGGATATCAAATTGATTGGCTGCTGCAATAAATTTATCCCCCATCGCACTTAAAACAATCCCCATTCCTCCTGATGCAGAACCTGTAATACCGGCTAAAATATTCGTCGTTACCGCTCCATTCACTAAAGGATTTGTGAACGTTGCAGAAATGCCATCTCTCATAATTGCAAAACCTGGAAGTGCTGCAATGACACCACCGAAACCAAATTCCGCTCCAGTGTTCATTGTTGCAAGTAGTGCTCCACCTATACTTGTATTCAATCCAGCTTGAAATCCTGTTACTACCCGTTTCCAGTATAATAAAAGAGTTGTTAAAATTCCTATTATAAGTGCCAATTCTACAGACCATATTCCAACTACCGCACTCAATTCTACTTTTCCAAATGCTTTCATACCAATTGCTGAAAAGTCAAAACCGTTCGGATACCACTTCGGTATCATAATAGTAAACACTTTATTCATTACACCTACTAAAATAAGTGGTATAAAAGCAATAAGTTGTTGTACCTTCGTAATTTCTAAACTATTTAACAGCGGTATTTCTTTCTGCTCTAATTCCAAAGATGCTGCCATTTCAGTATTCCCATCGTTAAAACCAAAATACCCCTCACCTGCCGCTTTTGCCTTCTTACGCCTACTCTCTAAATATAATAAACCTAACGTGAGAACAAAAATTGCCCCTACAATACCAAGTATCGGTGCAGCATAAATATCCGTTTTAAAAAATGTTGTAGGTATTACATTTTGAATTTGTGGTGATCCAGGGAGCGCATCCATTGTAAATGTTACTGCTCCAAGGACAATTGTTCCAGGTATTAAGCGCTTTGGAATATTAGCTTGTCGAAAAAGCTTAGCTGCAAACGGAAATATAGCAAATACCACTACATATACACTAACACCACTATATGTTAAAATAGCACCCATTAAAACAATCGCTAAAATTGTACGTTTTTCTCCAACCAACTCTACAATCGTCTTTGCAATAGAATCAGCAATTCCTGACATTTCTACTACTTTCCCAAAAATTGCTCCAAGTAAAAACACCGGGAAATATAGTTTAATAAACCCTACCATTTTCTCCATAAAAATATTAGAAAAGAAAGGTAATACAAAACTAGGTTCTGTCAAAAATACCGCAAATAATGCAAAAATTGGGGCAAATAAAATAACAGAAAACCCTCTATAGGCTACAAACATAAGTAAGCTAAGTGCTAATAATATAATAACTAGCTCCAATTATACCCCTCCTTTAAACTGAAAATTCAATCTTTTATTGATAAACTTCTACTAATCTTTCATTTCTGACATCCCTCCTCTAATTCATACAAATTTTTCATACTAAAATGTCTAATTATACATATTCGATTACATATGAAAAATCCCTTTAAACAGAAACGATTTCATCGTCATACGTTATAAAGGGATTGTTAGTCTCTATTTTTATTTTTTTATTAAACTATTTTCTATACAAAAATGGTGTAGTTCTTCTATATCCTTCGCTATATGGGTCGAACTAACTTCAATCAACTCATTTTCACTACCATAGCCATATAAAACGCCAATTGAAGCAATTCCATTATGATTTGCACCTATTATATCGTGCTTTCTATCTCCAATCATAACAACTTCCTCTTTATTAAGTCCTTCATTCTGAAGTAAAATATGTGCAATTATTTCTTCTTTTTTTATTCTTGTTCCATTTAAATTACTTCCAATGATATCTTCAAAATAATTCGTTAGTTGAAAATGCTCTATTACTTGTCTAGCAAAAATAGTAGGCTTTGAAGTAGCTATAAATAAACGATTTCCGTTATCTTTTAATTGTTTTAGGAGATTTGGAATACCCTCGTATACACTATTCTCCAACAACCCACGTTGCTTTAAATATTCCCTGAAATAAAAAACAGCTCGTTCAACTTCTCCTTCATTCATATTATATCTCTCTACGAATGATTGCTGAATAGGAGGACCAATAAATGAATCTAACTCACTTACATGTAATTCTTCAATTCCAACCTTTTCTAACGCGTACAAAACTGAATTTACAATCCCCTTTTTAGGATCCGTTACTGTTCCATCTAAATCAAATAAAAATGTTGTATACATATTTAATCCCCCACTCATCCTACTTTACATGTAATACTAAAGGTTTTTTTACTACTCTACCTCTACTATACTACCATTATTTGTTTTTTCAAAAAAATCACTTTTTCTATGTTACATAGTTTCGGTTACATTAGACGGATAGATATGATAAAGTAAGAAAGTTACAATTAATTCAATAGAAACTGGTGAAACAAATGTCAATTACGTTAATTTTTATAATGGCTTTCACAATTGTCATCCACGCAGTCGAAACTAGTTCTTATAGTATTCGATTAGCTGGTGTTCGTTTAAAAAAGATTGTCGTTGCCTTATCTGTCGTAGGAATGGTATTACTTATTTCAAGAACTTCAAATTTACTACAAGCCTTTTTAATTGGCGGGATTGTCGATGAAGCAAAACGAGATGCTTCTATTAATTTAGAGCATACTATACGACTTGTACTATTATCTGCTTCCATAGGTACATTACTTGCGATTATTCTTTATCCAACTTTGACAAAACTATTTGGATATGTCATTCAAAACTTTGAAACAGATGGTTCTTTCATTCGAATGATGAAAACAAATAACATTCAAAAATTAAAGTACACAAAAAAATATGTGCGCTTTCCAAGATTTGAAATGATTCATAGATTGCGTATCGGTGGTATTCCAAAGCGTATTATGCTTATTAACATGTTTGCTACTGCAATTTATACAGCAGGTGTTCTTTCTGCCCTTTATGCTTCTTTTCTAAATCCAGATTACGCAACAAATGCAAGTACAGCTTCTGGCCTTGTGAATGGTTTTGCTACTATTTTATTAACAGTATTGCTCGATCCACGCATTGCTCTATTAACCGAGCGTGCTTTACAATCAGAAAATGGTGCTGAATCTATGAGTAAAATGTATGGTTGGTTAATGATATCTAGACTTCTCGGTACTTTACTCGCACAACTGTTGTTCGTACCAGGTGCTTACTGGATTTTATGGATTATTGAACTGATGCATTAATTTACTAGGAAGGTGAATTTATCAATGAAGATACAAACAGAACAAGATGTAATTCGCTTAATAGAAAACGACAAATGGATGATGAACGTATTACACATAGCAAAATCACTAGAGCTACCTGATTGGTGGATTTGCGCCGGTTTTGTTCGTTCTAAACTTTGGGATACTTTGCATAACTACGAAGTAAGAACTGCTACACCGGACGTTGATGTCATCTATTTTGATCCATTACATAAAGACGAGACATATGAACAATCCGTAGAGAAAACACTAACAAATATGGATGCTTCTATACCTTGGTCGGTTAAAAATCAAGCTCGTATGCATGTGGTGAACAACATGCCACCATATTCTTCTTCTGTTGATGCTATTTCTAAATTCCCTGAAACAGCAACGGCTTTAGGGGTTACATTAGACGAAAAAAACAATGTTATATTAACAGCTCCGTGCGGTATTGAAGATGTTCTTTCATTACAAGTGAGACCAACAGCTCATTTTCTCGAATCAAAAGGACGTATACATATGTACAAAAACAGAGTTATTAAAAAGAATTGGCAAAGTAAATGGCCTAACATAACAATCACATATCCAGAAATTTAGAAAGGGTGCTTCTCATTAATAGAAGCACCCTTTTCTTCATTTCAAAAAATACATGACTGTTTCTGCGAATCTATCTGCTTCCTCATAATGAGGTGAATGACCGCTCTCTTCAAATGCAATATACTTGCCGTTTCGAGCATCTTTATTAAATATTTCAATTTGTTTTTCACACGTTACTACATCATGTTTTCCTACAAGTAATAACATTGGATTTTGTACATCTTTTATTTTGGATAATAATGATGTATGACATGCGCCTTCTAATTTTAATCTATCAAAATGAATCTTGGAGCGTTTTGAAAATATTTCCCACTCTTGATCACTGTATAAACTCTCATCTGTCCTATCTTCCTTATTATTGTAAATCTCCATTCTTTTTTCTTCTAATTCATCGCTTAATCTTATATAAGCTTCAAGCAACTCTTCGGAACTAGCATTGCTAGATGAATAAGCGATGGACTCTTCTGCTACTTCTTCTTTTCCATACTTTTTTAATAAATCCCCTGTCTTTTGTAACAAAGCTCTACTTGTTAATGCAAAATCGAAAGTTGGTCCTTCAAATATTATTTTCTCTATTGAACTTGGATATATCGATGCATATAACAATGCTACATATCCACCGAAAGAATGTCCAATTACAGACCACTTCTCAATTTGCAATACTTTTTTTAGTTCTTCACAATCTTCAATCAAATCATTTAATCCAAAAGCTTCGTCCTCAAGAATTTCTTCTGAGCGACAAACACCTCTTTGATCTATCATAATTACATATAAAGAATCTTTTAAACGTTCCGCTTGATGAAATGAAAAATCATAACTGCTCTCTCCTGGACCGCCGTGCAAGTATAATACAGGCTTACTTTTAGGGTTTCCATGTGCTTCAACATATAAATTCTTCCCTCTAATGTCCATGTATTTCCCTGCTTCTATCAAATTCGCCTTTATAATCATCACCTTCTTTTTTACTGTATATTATAACATTTAATGTTAAATAATTCCTATTACATTTAAAAAGACGATGATGATGGCAAGTGGCGCTACAAACCGAAGTAAAAATGCCCAACAAGTAAATACTTTCTTTCCGTAATTTCCACCTACAAAAAATTCTGCTTCTAGTACCTTCTTTTCCATTTTGAATGATACGAAAATACTAATAAATAGTGCTCCTAGTGGCATTAATATATTACTAGATAAAAAGTCTACCGCATCAAAAATATTCTTACCAAAAATCGTAATATCACTCCATACTCCAAATGATAACGCAGATGGTATACCTACTAAGAAAATACAGAAACCAATGATCCATGATAGTTTCGTTCTTCTTTCTTGTTCACCATTTGCTAATGCTGAAACAACCGTCTCTAGTAGAGAAAACGCCGATGTTAATGTGGCAAATGTAAATAGCGCAAGAAATACCGTTAAGAACAATCCGCCAAATGGAATTTGACTAAATACAGATGGTAATACGATAAATAGCAATCCAGGCCCTTCCGTCGGCTCCATTCCTAATGAAAATACTGCTGGAAAAATTGCAAGACCTGCAAATAAAGAAACAAATAAATTCAATCCAACAATTGTTATTGCTGATTTTGGTAAACTTTCTTTTTTATTTAAATAGGAACTATACGTAACCATGATTGATATTCCGATACTAATCGCAAAGAACGATTGGCCCATTGCGAACAAAATACTTTCTGAAGTAATCTTTGAGAAATCTGGTTGTAAGAAAAACTTCACACCTTGCATTGCATTATCCAATGTTAATGAACGAATAATAAGGGCGACAAATAAAACGAACAATGCTGGTAACATATATTTACTTGCTTTTTCAATTCCGTTTTGTACACCTTTTGATACAACCCATATCGTAATGAACATAAAAGCGAAATGTCCAGTAATAGCCCAAGCGGGATTTCCAATTGTTTCAGTAAATAATGCACCGTAATTTTGTCCCGGAGTAATAAGTTGTCCAGTTACTCCTCTAAATAAATAAATCAATACCCATCCACCTACAACACTATAAAACGAAAGTAATATAAAACACGTTCCAACGCCAAGGCGTCCAATCCAGTGCCACCCTGTATTTGGTGCAATACTTTTAAATGCGCCAACTGCTTGTTTCTGTGTACTGCGTCCAATCATAAATTCAGCTATTAATAGTGGTAGTCCAATTAACACAGTAAATAATATAAAGATTAAAAAGAATGCTCCTCCCCCGCTCTTCCCAGCGATATAAGGAAACTTCCATATTGCGCCTAATCCAATTGCTGATCCTGCTGCAGCCATTATAAATCCTAATTTCGAAGTCCATTGCTCCGTCTGTTTCATCTTATTTTCCTCCTAATTAAATCTTTTTATACAAATAATTAAATTTTATATACCTATCCGAATAAACCCTCCATTTCTTTTTCTATAAAATAAAAAATGGCTCAGCATCTCTTTATAAAAAGAGACGCTAAGCCATTTACTTAACGCGGTACCACCCTTATTGATTCCATTATGAATCCACCTTAGTAGTAATCGTTTGATTACAAACCTAATATCGAAGGTTAACCGTTAAGATTTACTAAGAATGTAATTCCGTTCCACCTTACTGCTCCTAGGCGAGTTCAGGATGTCATTTGACTATGTCGCACCAACCCATAGCTCTCTGCACAAATACATGACCTTACTACTCCTATTCAACACATTTTAATATTTAGAATATATTTTCTTTTGAAATTAATATGAAGTATATCGGTTATATTTATAACTGTCAAGGTATATATTAATTTTTTTGTCGAAAAGATTTTTTATAAACTTTCAATGTAAAAATAAAAGAACATTAAAAAAGAATCTTCGCGATAATCGCGAAGGTTCTTTTTTATGGTGTAAGACGTGTACAATCTCTCGGAAAAGCACTCGCCTCTCGTACGTTCGTTAATTCTAAAAGTTTATATACAATCCTTTCTAGCCCAATGCCGAAACCGCCATGCGGTGGACAACCGTATCGGAATGTATTTAAATAAGATTGAAATTTCTCTGGGTGTAATCCTTTTTCTTTAAAAGATGCGAGTAATAGATCATAATTATGAATTCGCTGTGCTCCTGATGTTATTTCTAATCCTTTATATAGTAAGTCGAACGAATCAGTAATAGATGGATTCTCGTTATTCGGCATCGTATACATCGGTCTCGCTTCTTTCGGATAATGTGTAATGAAAACAAATTCACTATTATATGTTTCTTTCACATATTTCCCTAGTAACTTTTCACCTTCTGTATCTAAATCTCCAATCGGTGATTCTTTCCGGTACTTACTTTTCAAAATCTCTTGTGCTTCTGACAATGTAATTTTCGGTATTTCAGTAATGACAGGTACTTCTATTTGTAATTGTTGTAGTTCTTTCTCACATGTTTCTCCTACTTGCTGAAACATATATCGTAAAACATCCGTTTCTAATTGCATCACTTCATGAAAATCATCGATAAATCCAAGCTCTACGTCTAACGATATATATTCATTCAAATGACGGGAAGAGTTGTGATGTTCCGCTCTGTAAACAGGTGCAATTTCAAAAACACGTTCCAATCCTCCCGCTACCATCATTTGTTTATAAAACTGTGGTGATTGAGCTAAATAAGCTTCTTTTTGGAAATATGGAAGCTTAAAAACATTCGCTCCTCCTTCTGCCCCTTGCGAAACAATTTTCGGCGTAAATATACGTATGAAATCGTTCTCTGTTAAATAGTCACTAAAACTTTGAGCGAGTGTAGCTTTCACTTTAAATATCGCCGCGGTTCGCTCATGTCTTAACGATAATACTCGTTCATTCAATAGTTGATCTAAACCAACTTGTAATTTCTTTTTATTTAATTCAAATGGAAGTTGTTCTGCACCATTTAATACTTTCACTTCATGAGCAAGTACTTCAACCCCTAATTCTGTTTTCGAAGTCTCTACAATTTCACCAACTATTTGAACGACACTTTCTACATCAACCTTGTATCCAGCTAACTCGTTTTCTAATACACATTGAATAACTCCCTTTCGGTCCCGTAATAATAAAAAACTAACATTACCTAGATGACGGATCTTTTTTACCCACCCTTGTAAGAGTACCACTTTTCCAACATGCTCTGTACTCGCTTGAGTGAGTGAACGCTTCATTATTTGCCCCATTATATTTCCCTCCAATAGTTTTCATTTTATTTACGTTATTGTTGTCATCGTCGTCATCCACGTTCACTCACCTCCTTTCAAAGAATACAAAAATCCGCCCCTAGAAATAGGGACGGATTTTTTCCGCGGTACCACCCAAATTGTCACAATGACCATCTTAGCCCTGATAACGGTAGGTACCGTTTGCTTTTACTAATAATCACGTTCAAAGCAACACTCACAGGTGTCTTTCCATCATGCGGTATCGCAATCTTCCCAGCAACCGATTGCTCTCTGTAGACCTTTGCATCATGTACTTTTCCTGATCATCACTTTTTATATTTACAGAGTATTCTATCTCTTTATTTTATAAAACGCAAGCCTTTTTATTTAAGATTCTTCATCTACCGTTATATATGCGTATTTTTCATGTTCTATTATTATTTTCCCATTTAGATTTACACTAGTCTTTTTCACGCTCTATATACATTTCCATTTTATTACATAATTTACATGTTTCCCACGCATATTAATAGCAAAATTGTAGCGGAGGTGTACATATGAAAAAAGCAATTAGTTTCTTTCTCCTTTTGTTATGCCTAATTGTAGTAAATGAAACGTACGCATATTCACCAAAATCTTTACCAATCTCTCAACATTCTAATCAATGGCAAGTGAATATTGATGAAGTGAAAAAAACGAGTAAAAAATTGTTGCAACCTAAAAAAGGTGTATTTCAAACATATTATTTCTCTGTAAAAAATCTCGGAAAAAGCGAAGTGTATAACGTACAAGTTGAAGTCTTCCGCAACGAGCCAAATACAAAAACGAAATATGAACTCTTTTCCCTAAAGGAAAGTCGTTTAGCAAGCAACAAAACTGGATTTGAACATGCTAACTTACCTATTTCTACAAAAACAGATGAGGTTGACGTGATTATTACGTGGCAAGAACACCCTTTCCGCTCGATGCGAAACGGTCAAAAAGTTGAGTCTAGAAAATTTAAAGAGCATTTTGTTTTTAAAGAATCTAAAAAGTAAATGAGGCTACGGATGTATTCACATTATCATTGATATTAATTTATTTACTAGTACCAGTTCTTATGTAAATTAAAAAGTCGTGGCTTATAAACGCCACGACTTTTTATATTAATTCGTACTAATTCCTCTTGCTGCCCAAATACGATCGATATCAGCAGCATGTTGTCCGCCATATAGAAGAGCATCCGCTTGCTTAATTGCTTTTGCTCCATCACGGAATTTAGCATTTGGCGTTAATGACCAATGTGATTGTAAAATAATTTTTGTTGCTACATCACGGCCAAAAGCTTGTGCCATTTCGTATTGTCCTTGAGCCCAAATTTCCCCATCATCATGTACTTCATTCGTAATATCTTTCGGATATACTTTATTCGTATCTAATCGGCGTAAGCATGTTGGATCCGAACTAGAATAAGCTGTCGCATCCCATTCTCCAACACATGCTTTTCCGTACCCTGTAGTCGACACTGCATCTTCATAAGTAGCACCTAAGAAATCACCAAATCCTTCTCCCATTGCTCCACCTTCTGGTGAGCTACCGAATCCAGGCACTTGATTGTCTTGAATTGAATGGCCGTATTCATGCGCGATAATACCAGCATCTTCTGCATCATCAACTCCGCCAGTACCGAAAGTTAAAGCTTTCGTTGATGGAGAATAGAATGAGTTATCATCCGTTGTACCATTAACATTTACTTTAATCGAACGATTATTAATATTTTTAAAGCCTAGTCCTTGAATATAGCGCTGCAATGTATCGATATGATAATACGACATAACATCTTCAAAGCTATCATTTGCACGTGTATAGTTAAATTGTAAGTTTGTAGATTTCGTCATCACTTTTGAAGAAATCGTTACATACTCTCCAATTAAAAATCCTGTTCCATCTAAACCTTTTAACGTAACAGTCTTCAATTGGTTCGTTAGAGCTGTTGAATCTGCATCATTATTATCTTTTAATCCTACTTTACTACCACTAGATACGACCGGGTTAGGTAAAAATACTTTTCCTGACCCTTCAGCTTTTCGGTTTATATCAACCTTTTTAATTAACTTTCCATTTTCTGCATCAATGAATGTTTCCCATGCACCGAATGGATTATTAGAATGGACTACCACTTTATATACTGGAAGAGCGACACCTTCTTCTACAATATATCCGAATTCTTTTTCTGTAGGAGCCCATAAGTTTTGCTCACTCGCTTCTCCAACATACGCCATTGATTTTTGTATTGCATCTTTTTCACTAATTTTTGTCGTTACTTCTTTCACACCTGTAACAGGTTGATAATCAGAAACAGCAAGTACTCCTTTTCCCTCTCCGTTAAGAGTAACCGTAATTTGTTTTGAAAATACAGGCGCGCCATTTACTACTTGTTGGAACCTAACATATGAAGCTACTGACGTTTCTGTTGTAGAAATATATTGCAAGTCTGAAAGATCGGGCTTTAATCCATACTGATTGGCATTCCCTTTTAAATATTCAACTGCTTTTTTCTGTGGTGAATAAGCTTCTACCTTTACTTGCTTCTTTTCCAATGCGGAAACTGTAGAAATCGTCCCCATTACTAATGGTACAGTCATTGCCATTGCCACCATTTTTTTGTTTAACATAAAACCACTCCCCCTAATAAATTGAAACCTTTACCCCATTCCTATAAGGCTATTACTGTCGACAAGTAACGAAATAAAGTGAATCTACGAGTAATTCTATACGAGCAATTCTATTACCTTTACATTTTGGGTAAGTGAAATTTTCTCAATATTTATGTGTAAAACGAAAACAATACTTTAGAAATATATTTCTTTATCAATTCTTTCAACCTTATACTTTTAAAATATGAAGAAAGAAATGTTCCAGTGTCCCTATCGAGTGGATTATGAGGAAATCATCCGGTTAATCTCCCTTCATACAAAAAAGGAAGTTGGAATGATTCCAACTTCCTTTTTTCATTAATTAGCCTCGCTTAACTTAATTCGGAGTTTTGTCTCCCCTAAAGAAAGCTCGTCGTCTTCATTCGTTAAGTGGCCAAATGTAAATTGCTTGACGAGTAAGTTTTCTTCCACTAGATGTTTATGATTCATTAACGTTTGCTGTAGTTCTTCCTCTGCATCAAGAATCACATCAACTCGTAAGTTAACTGGTAAATTCAACTGCTTACGATATTCTTGAACCGCACGAATGAATTCACGAGCTACTCCTTCTTGTAACAATTCTTCCGTTACATTCGTATCTAACATAACCGTATATTGTCCGTTAGTCGTATTAGAGAATCCTGATTTTGCAACTTTCTCAACTAACACATCTTCAGCGGTTACAACCACTTCTTCTCCTGATGTTGCTTCGTAAACTGCTCTTTCTGTTGATACAAATTTTTGTACTTCTTCTTGTGATAATTGTTTTAACCAGCCGTTTACTGCATTCACATTTTTACCGAACTTCGGCCCTGCTGTTTTAAAATTGAGCTTCAATTGATATGATGTATACTTCGTTTCATCCAGTTCAACATGGAATGCTTTCACATTTAGCTCATCCATTACAATATCGCGATAAGATTCCCAATCGATATCATTCTCTTTATGCTCAAGTAATACAAGCTCAGCTAACGGCTGTTTTACTTTTAAAGAATGCTGATTACGGTTACTTCTTCCAAGTTCGACAACTTGTAAAACAGCATCCATTTCCGCTTCTAATTTCGGCTGAAGTAGTGATTCATTTACAACTGGATAATCCGCTAAATGAACGCTACTTCCTTCTAAATTCAGATGAATGTCTTCCGCGACAAACGGTGTAAATGGTGCAATTAATTTACTAATTGTTACAAGCACTTCATGAAGTGTCTCATAGGCAGATGCTTTTTCAGCGTTCATACCAGATTCCCAGAAACGATTACGTGAGCGTCTTACATACCAGTTACTCACTTCATCTACAAGTGCTGCAATTTCACGAGCTGCATTCGTAAATTGATACTCATCAAGTGCTGTTCTCACTTTTTTCGTTGTACTATGCAATCTTGATAATACCCATTCGTCTAATTTCGTAAGCTTTACGTCATACGTTTCTTTCGGATTATACTCATCTAAATTTGCATATAAAACGTAGAAGCTATACACATTGACTAATGTATCTACAAATTTAGATTTCGCTTCCAGTACTGTTCTTTCAGAAAAACGCTTCGCATTCCACGGGGCACTATCAACGAGTAAAGCCCATCTTAGCGCATCTGCACCAAACTTCTCTACTAAATCAACTGGATCTAGTGCATTGCCTTTACTTTTAGACATTTTTTGTCCTTCTTCATCTAAAACATGCCCTAGTGATAACACTCGTTTATACGGCACTTTGCCTGTATATAGTGCTGATACTGCTAATAAACTATAAAACCAGCCGCGTGTTTGATCAATTCCTTCTGCAATAACATCCGCTGGAAACTGCTCTTCAAATAAATCTTTATTTTCAAATGGGTAATGATATTGTGCAAATGGCATAGAACCACTATCAAACCAAACATCGATTACTTCTGGTGTGCGATTCATTGTGCCTCCGCATTTCCCGCAGCAGACTTGCACTTCATCTACATACGGCTTATGCAATTCTAAATCTTCAGGTGTTTCTTTCTTACTATGCTTTCTTAATTCAGCAATGCTTTTCGGTGCGAACTGATGATCGCAACTTTCGCATTCCCATACGTTTAATGGTGTTCCCCAATATCTATTTCGGCTAATATTCCAGTCAACCATATTTTCTAAAAACTTACCAAAACGTCCATGTTTCATATGATCCGGATACCAAGTAACAGAATCATTATTTTTTAAAAATGTATCTTTAATTGCAGTTGTTCGGATTAACCAACTTTCTCCTGCATAATAAAGAAGTGGTGAATCACAACGCCAGCAATGCGGATAACTATGTTCATATTTTTCTTTATGATATAGCAAACCTTCCTTCGCCAAATAACGAACGATATCAACGTCACAATCTTTTACAAATTTACCTTTCAAAAATGGTACTGCATCTGTATACTCACCTTTTCCATCTACAACATGTAGGAACGACAATCCTTCACTTTGAACAACTCTATAATCATCTTCCCCATATGCTGGAGCAATATGAACGAGTCCAGTACCACTATCTGCCGTTACAAAATCCGCTGCAATAACACGGTAACCATTTGTCACTTCTTTCATTGGAAATGGTGCTGTGTAAAATGTATTTACTAATTCTTCACCTTTATGAACAGATAATACTTCATAGTTTTCTTTTAATACTTCTTGTACACGTTCTTTCGCAACAATGTATACATGACCTTCTTGTTTCGCTTTAACGTATTCCATATTTGAATGTACAGCAAGTGCAACATTTGCTGGAAGTGTCCATGGTGTTGTCGTCCAACCTAAGAAATACTCATTTTCACTATTTTCCACTTTAAACTTAACTGTTGCACTTAAATCTTTTACTGTTTTATACCCTTGTGCAACTTCATGTGAACTGAGAGAGGTTTGACAGCTTGGGCAGTACGGTGAAACTCTATGCCCTTTATATAACAAGCCTTTTTCATGAATCGTCCCTAAAATATGCCATACACTTTCGATATATGGATTTTCTAAAGTAACGTATGGATCATCCATATCTACCCAATAACCGATACTTTCAGTGAACTCACGCCACTGCTTTTCATATGTGAATACACTCTCTTTACACTTCTTAATAAATGGCTCAATTCCGTACTCTTCGATTTCATGTTTACCAGAAATACCAAGTTGCTTCTCAACACCTAATTCTACAGGTAAACCGTGTGTATCCCATCCTGCTTTTCTTACTACTTTAAAACCGGCCATCGTTTTATATCTTGCTACTACATCTTTAATTGCTCGACCAAGTGCATGGCCGACGTGTGGTAAACCGTTCGCCGTTGGTGGTCCTTCATAAAACACAAACGATTGCGCGCCTTCTCGATTCTGAATTGATTGTTCAAAAATGCTCTGTTCGTTCCACTGCTTACGAATACGTGTTTCTCTCCCTACAGCTGACTCTTTTACATCTACTTTCTTCATCTACAATCACTCCTTTGAATGTTTTAAAAGCACACAAAAAACCCGCCCCTATGAAGTAGGGACGGGTTTACCCGCGTTACCACCCTAATTCTATTAGCTTTTCACTAATAGCGCTTAGCAACGTACTAACATACGCGTTCTTTGTAACGGTAGACATCCGTCCGGGCCTACTTACTTTCAGCCTCGGCTCCTCGGAGATGATTTTCAAATAACGTCTGAACACCGGCTTTCAGCACTTTACCGGCTCTCTGGGGAACAGTTCATTATTTTACTCTTTCTCGTCTTCAGATTTGTATACTTTGTTAAAAGCTATTTTATGCCATTTAACAATAAATTGTCAACTAATTCAAAATATATTTTTATTTATATCCTTTTTTCACTACTTATATACATATACAATTACTTTTCAAACTCTCTCAGTCTTGCTAGATCTTCATCTTCTTCGATAAGTTCAGCAAAAAATCCAGATTCATCCTCACGAAGTACATGTTCAAGCTCTTCTTTCGCCTCTGCATTTCTATTTAATAACGCTAAATAACAAGCATGATCATATCTTGCTAACAGATCACTCGTATCCATTGTTACTACTTCACTTGTTATTTTTTCTGCCTTTATCGTTTGGCCGGCACTATGATATGAAGATGCTAATGAGAGAAGAATTGCCGTATCATTTGGATGATGTATAGAAGCATCTTCTAATAACTGAATTGCCTCTTCATATCTCTCTTGACTTTGGTATATTTCTCCTAAAGCAAGGAATCCTCTACTTACAAACGGTGTTTTCTCCGTTAATTGTAAGCATATTTTTTCTGCTTTTCCTTCTTCCCCAACTTTCAAGAATACTTGCGCTTGTATAAGAAGCGTATCATAATCATCCGGTAGCTCTCGAACTAATTGCTTCATTAACTCTACAGCATCTTGTAACAAATCTTCGTCCTCACACTCAATGAAAAGATTTACAAGTTGCTTCGCTACCTCATAATCCCATTTATTTTCTAACGATGTTTGCAGAACATCTATCGCTTCTTTATTCATCGATACATTTTCGTAAAATAATCCAAATCGTTGTGCTGCCATACTATTTTTTGGATTTAACTTTAATGAGATTTCATATAACTCAATAATTGTTGTAACCATTGAAATTTCTTTTGCCCGGTTTTTCATACGATAAAAAGCTCTCGTAAATATAGATTTTTTCGGTTGTTCATTTTGTTGACGTTCAATCCATCTTTCCGTAACCGCAGCTGCTGCACACATGAATGCTGTACTTCTTTCTGCTTTTTTCACTTTTAATGTATGAAGAAAATCCCGGATGTTAGACAATTTCTTATGTTGTTCTACCGCTTTTACATAAACATCAAATATACGTTCATTATTTACATCTTTTTGTATTACTTTCATTGCAACTTCAATCGCTTTTGCATCTCTTTTTTTCACTAATACTTTTGCATAATGATATAGAACTTCTGCATGCTCACTATCTAATTGTAGCGCTTCTTCAATCTGTGCTTGTTCTTTATCTATTTCATCCATCGCTCCATACACATACGCAATCGCATCTAAGCGCCATATTTCGGGTACTTCGCCTGCTAGATGTTCTAATTCCTTTAGCAACTCTTCTTGAAGATTTATTTCTACTGAAAGCTGTGCCAAATATTCCATATTTATATACAAAGGCTCTTCTTTCATCGCATGAACCATATGAATTTGTTCTTTGAAACGGTCTTCTTCTTTTTCGTATATTTCTGCTAGTTGTAAATGTACACCTAAAAAGTTTTCATCAAGCTCTAAACATGTTTCATACGCTTGTTTTGCTTCTGTCAATTGTCCTAATGCCATAAGTGTTTCACCAATTCGGTAATATGGCAATGCCGTTTTCTTTTGTTCTATTGCTTTATTATATCTTTTCATCGCTTGGCCATACTGTCCAATAGATTCATGTAAAATACCTGCATAACAACTGTATTCACTTACTTCATTTCTTTCTTTTTGTAACGTTCTTAAGAATGCTATACCTCGTTGTACAAATACAGTTCCTTTAATTCGATTCACATATTCATCTAACGCACTTGCTACATTATATTCACTCTGCTTTATACCACTCTCTAACTTAGACAATGCTACTTTAAACCCATCTTCATTTCCACCAAGTTCAACCTCTGCATCCCATAAAACCATTCCTGCATTCATAAGGAAATCTTGGCTCTTTTCAATTTGTGTTTCGAGACCAAGAATATATTCTTTCGCTTCATCATATCGCTCTTTTGCCATATAAACTTGCGTAAGTCCGAAATGAGAATAAACATCTTCATTATCTTCTTCTAAAGCACGCTTATATAATGTTTCTGCTTCTTCCAGACTATCATTTTGAAAATGATAATCACCTAATCTTACATATAGAGACGCCTTATCATCACAATTCTCAATACCTTTTAATAAAATTTCTTTTGTGCTTTTCTCATCCTTCAAATCAGATTCATAGATCTCTGAAAGTTTCGTATAAATGTAAGGCGCATTACTATCTAACTGAATCGCCACTTTAAGTCCTTTTATCGCTAAATGTAATTTCCCTAATTGATGCGCACATCTCGCTCGTTCATACCATACATGCGCCTCATTTTTATATTCTCTTAACAAATTATTAAAGATTTCATATGCTTCTTCATATCTTTCTAAATCTATTAATATTAAACCGTGATTCGTTAAAGTGAACCTTTCTGGACTACGTTCTACAGCTACTTGAGAAAACTGCAACGCATTTTCAGATTGATCGATATACATATAAGATAACGCAAGGAAACTCCAGGCGATCGGCTGATCTGCGTCCAATTGTAATGAGGAACGAAAACTTGTAATCGCTTCTATATAACTTTCCTGTTCAAATGCATATCTTCCATTTATCAAATGATATAAAGCACGATTATTTTTCTTCTCAACACTTGCCAGCATTTGCTCAGCTTTCTCCATTTCTTGAAGACGAATAAAGCACTGTGCACCATGCAATTTAACAAAATCCGAGTTCGGAAACTTTTCCATTAACTTTTCTATACAATATAAAATAAATTCTTTATCTACTTCAACATCTAAATGTTTCATCGTATATAACCACGTATTCGGATTATCACTCGTCTCTTTTAAAAATTGTACTAAGTTATTAATTCCCTCTTTATCTTGTTCATCTAAATGATCTGTAAGAGAGAAAATGGATTTAAAATAATGATTCTCTTCTTCACTTAAAAATGCTAGTTTTTCCTTCTTTTCTTTCGGAACAAACGTGATCGCCAAACAACCTGTATAACGATATTTCTCTTGCAATTTACTATATTCCACAAGAACTGGTTCTATAAAGTTTGGATCTTGAACATAAAAAGCTTGTAACGTATCATCATATCCTGATAGCACTTGCACATGTGAAGCATGTTCGATGTCTATACTTAATAAAACGGGGATCTTTCGGTCGAGTAATATCTTATAAATTTCCTCATTCCCTTTAAAATAACGATATTCATAGCCTAACTCTTCAATATAAGAGACCGTATCGGAAAACTTTGAGCCTGTCATATCAAAAATAAACTCTGCTATTTCATCTTGTGTACGTTTTTCTCCCCATAGCTGCAACATCATTTCTAAACTTGTCGGAACACAATAATTATCCTTTTGTACAATTGGAACTATCGGCAGGTGAACCTTTTTTCCATCTGGATTTTTTTCTAAATTATGATATAAAGAGCCTTTTAAACTTTTTTCTTCTTTTAATAACTGTTGTAAATCTACAAGTTTATTCATTTTGTACAACGCTTCTGCACGTAAATGTACAAAGTAAGTTTCATAAGCATGATAAGGAAGCGTACTATTAATATTATCTATTACCTCTAACATCTCTTCATATTTCGCTAAATCTAATAAATACTTTACCTTTTCAAAATGAAAATATGGTACTTGTGGAAACTTTACAATCGCATCATCAATTAACTGTAATGCATGTTTTTGTTCCCCTTTATTCGCATATAACTGTGATAATAAGTAGGTAGATAGTTCTTCACAATCTTTATGCTGCTTTCCAGCTAAAAATTGTTCTTCTGCTTTCTCCCATTCACCTGTATGCATATAGACGTAGCCCCATTTATCAAAGACCGCACGTGTACTGTACTCCTCTGCTTTTTGCATATAAATGAGCGCTTCTTCATTTCGTTTCATTTCTAATAAACATCGTACTAAAGTAAAATATGTTTTCGCTAAAAAATCGTCATCTATTTCTTCTTTATCTGCCTCTTCTAAAGAGTCTTTTAACAACTGTTCTGCTTCAAGGATTTTTCGCTCATCAATTAACTCATCACAATATAAAGAGAGCGTTCTCATATTTGGGAATTTTTTATAAGCGTAGCGAATGAGGAATGAACTGTATTGGTGCATAAGCCCTTCATCAGTAAGGAGAATTAATATATCAAACTCCTTATGTGAAGGAATATTAGCAAGCCAAGTCTTCACATAGGATAAAGTATTCGTTTCTTTTATATATGAAATTTCATTATTTATTTCCTGTAATCCATCTACAAATCTCTTGTCTTTCAAACAAGCTTCTAACTGCTTAAAATCTAGCATGCATTCACCTCGAATATTTATTTAAACTGCTACTTGCTTAGATTTTACACATCATATTGTAGGTATTCAACTAAAATCTCCTATAATGGATAGTATTATTTAATATTATTCGAATTTATAACAAAATATAGTAAAAATGATTGTTTTTCTTCGTATTTTGTTTAATTATATGGAATAACGTGAATTGAGGATCTTATCTTTTCAAGGCCAAAATCAGTACATGAAATTATATCGGCGATAATTCAAATATATCAGCGCTTCTTTCGTTTTATCGGTGATTTTCAAAATATATCGACCGATTCTTAAAATATATCAGCGATTATACGGTGAATATCGACTTATCGATAAAAAATGTCAATCCTCAATAAATCGCTACCTTTTAACATTCTATGTCACCAAATGTAATTTTCATATTCGGAGCATATACTAAAGATGAATGTATATGGAGCGCTTTAAAAAATCGTAGTTCTGCTTCATATTGAGCTAATGCTTCATCATATGTTAATCCTCTTATCATTAAACGTTCTATAAATTGCTGTTTATCACCCGGGTTGTCCGCAATCCCCTCTTCTCTTAATGAATGATACAAACTGTGTTTATCATTGTGATGCATACTAGAGTCTAAAAAGTTCACTTTATCGCTCACTCTACACTCAATATTTTTCACACCTAATTTACTTAAATACATCGGTATTTTCATGCCAATATTTCCATCTTTACCGTTTCTCTGCGCGTCTTTTTCAAATAACTTCTGCAAAGCACCTAGTTTAATAATTTCCGATTGATTCTCTCCATCTAAGACATATGAAGACATATTTGAAATCCAATGTGGTTCAAAACAGATTATTTTACCACCTTTTTTAATTGCATGTATCATTTTTTCTAACATCATTTTTGGAGTATTCATATGTAATAGGAAAGCATGACAGATTGCTATATCGTATTTATCGTTCAATTCAATTTCTGTAGCATCCCCCTCAATAAATTCTGATTCATATGGAAGTAGATGAAACAACTCTCTCGCTTCAGCAAGTAATGTTTCTCCACTATCAATGCCTGTATACTTTGAACCTTCTGGAAGTAACGGCATTAATACTAAGCCTAAATAACCATATCCACAACCGAAATCAATGATATGTACGGGCTTATTAATCTTCCAAACTGAATTTACTAAAAAACTTACATAATCGTCGTTGTAATATAAATCTCTTGTATTTTTTAAATATGTTAGTTTACTGTTCCAGTCGTATGTTTCCAAACCTAACGCCTCCTTATATAACATTACAATTCTCCATTTAATAAAGACATTCCTATACTTTAAAGAAAAGTTAAGTTTAGTTTTAAAAAAATGAAACTTTTGCTTATACCTTTCCTATAAATATAAAAAAGGTATACATATCTACTATGATACGTACACCTTTTTATGTTACATCTCCTCAGGTGCCTCCACCCCAAGCAAACGTAATCCCTCTTTTAATACAACCGTCACAGCATAAACTAATGCCAGTCTGCTGTCTTTCTCTTTACTCTCTTCCAATATACGCACATTTCCATAATATTTATTGAACGATTGTGCTACATCTAATACGTATTTCGAAATGATTGATGGCTCATTTTTGTTGAAGGCTGCTTCAATTACTTGTCGGAACTTATTCAGTAATTTTACGACGCTCCAGCTATGATCATCTTTTAATGCAAACGTACACGTTTCAAATTCTACACTTTCTTTTCTTAAAATAGAGCAAGCACGCGCATGTGTGTACTGTACATATGGTCCTGTTTCTCCTTCGAATTTCAGCATATTTTCTAATGAGAATTCGATATTATGCATACGCTCATTTTTCAAATCGTGGAAGATGACTGCTCCTACACCGACTTGCTTTGCTACTTCTTCTTTCTGTTTTAAGTTTGGGTTTTTCTCTTCAATATTTTGTTTTGCAAGGTCTATTGCTTCCTCAAGTACTTCTTCAAGTAAAATAACTCTTCCTTTACGTGTCGACATTTTCTTACCGTCTTTTAAAATGAACCCAAACGGTACATGTTCCATGCCGTCAACCCAATTGTAGCCAAGCTTTTTTAATACAGTGAAAAATTGATTGAAGTGTAAACTTTGTTCCAGGCCAACTACATATAGGGCTTTATCAAATGCATAAGTGTTTTGACGATATAACGCTGCCGTTAAGTCACGTGTTGCGTAAATAGTCGCACCATCTGATTTTCTAATTAAGCAAGGCGGCATTCCCTCTTCTTCTAAATTAACGACTAATGCGCCTTCTGACTCTTCAAGCAACTCATGCTCCTCTAAAATCCCAATGAAATCTTCCATTAAGTTATTATAAAAAGCTTCTCCTTGAAAATTAGTAAATTCTACACCGAGAAGTTCATAAATTCGAGAAAATTCTTTTAAGGATTCGTGACGGAACCAATTCCAAAGCTCAACAGCTTCTTCATCACCTTCTTCTAATTTCTTAAACCAAGCACGCCCTTCTTCTTCTAGTTCTTCGTCGTCTTTTACCTCTTCATGGAATTGAACGTATAACTTAAATAATTCACGGATTGGATCCTCTTTAACTACTGCTTCATTTCCCCATTTTTTATAAGCAGTAATTAACTTTCCAAACTGTGTTCCCCAATCCCCAATATAATTAATTCCTACAACTTTATAGCCACATTTTTCAGCGATATGTTTCAGTGAATTTCCAATCATTGTAGAACGTAAATGCCCCATCGAAAAAGGTTTTGCAATATTTGGAGATGAGTAATCAATAACTACTGTTTTTTCACATCCAAAGTAATTTTGACCGTATTCTTCTTTCTTAGCTAAAATCGTTTTTAATACAGCATCACTTACAGTTTCACGATTGAAAAATACATTTACATAAGGACCAACAGCCTCTACTCTCGTAAAGAACGGATCATTTACTTTCTCCGCAATTTCCTTTGCGATAATAGCTGGTGATTTTTTATATTGCTTCGCTAGTGAAAAACATGGGAACGCTGCATCTCCGAATTCATCTTGTTTCGGTGTTTCGATTAAATCTAAAATTTGATTTTGCGTTAATTCATTTACAAAAATATTTGATAAACTTTTCGCAAACTGTGTTTTATATTCCATACTACAACCTCCTTATTTTTTTAAACACAAAAAACTCGTCTCTATATAAGAGACGAGTTTTAACCCGTGGTACCACCCTTGTTGTTCATTACGAACCACTTTCCCGTTTATAACGAGGACAGGGGACCTCGGCTTACTCTACTATTCGTTCAAGAAGCGTCTCCGAAGTGCGCTTCATCTTTTTCTTCTGCACTAGGCTCACACCATCCCTAGCTCGCTTTCCTTCTGAAAAAGACTACTCTCTTCATCACAGACAGTATATTTAATTAATTATTGCTTATTATACATCTTTTCAAACAATTAGCAAGGGTCAATTACGCCAAAATGAAACTTTGCACTTTTTCTTTTGTATACGTGAAAATTGTGTTTTTCAAATCTAGTACTACGGAAATGGTCTTTCAGAACAATACGCTTTCTCGCCACACGCTTCGCTTCCGCAATTGTTTCATCAGTAATATCATGATACAAAGCGAAGTGTTTTAATCCTTTAATTCCATCTGATTCTATGACAGTTTCTTCAAACATCGGATCAAGGTAAACAATGTCATAACTATTATCCTCACATTGCGTTAAAAAAGCGAAATGCTCTGTTTGCTTTACATGGATTCTTTGCATTGCCTTATCGATTTCAGCAACTGATGAAGACCATGTTTGCAAACCTTTTTCCATTATGTAAGCCATATATTCGTTACCTTCAAGTCCTGTTACCTTTCCACTTTCACCAACAATATAGCTAGCTACAATACTATCTGATGCCATGCCGAGCGTACAATCTAGCACTGTCATCCCTCTCTCTAATTGGGCAGCTTGTACAAACGGATCGTGTTCTCCGCGCATTAACCTTTTCACACGAAACATTGCTGAGTTTGGATGAAAGAAAAACGACTCTTCCGTACCTTCAGGGTAAATAGCTAATCGGTTCTTCCCTACAACAAGCACATCTTGTTCATATTTCTCATGCAGTTTGTGCACAGGTATATCATTACGTATAACGAAAGAACTATTTAATTCTGTCGCTACTTTTTTTGCATAAGATGTCATTTCTTTATTTGTTCGTCCTGCTGTTGTTACTATCATTATTTCACCTCTATATAAAGAAAAGAGGGAGATTTACTCTCCCCCTTCTTTAGCAATTCTTTTCGAAAGCTTGTTCTAAGTTCGTAATAATTTCGTCCATTGTTGCACCTTCAATTTCATGACGGTGAATGAAGTGAACAACTTCTTTTCCTTTTAATAATGCCATAGATGGTGAAGATGGAGGGATTTCTCCGAAGTATTCACGCATTTTTGCAGTAGCATCTTTATCTTGACCTGCAAATACAGTTACAAGATGATCAGGTTGTTTTTCAGCACGAACAACTGCTTGACCTGCTGATGGACGCGCTAAACCAGCTGCACATCCACAAACTGAGTTTACAACTACTAATGTTGTACCTGATGCATTCTCCATAAATTCTGTAACAGCTTCTTCTGTAGTTAACTCTTCAAATCCAGAACGCACTAATTCTTGGCGCATTGGAATTACCATTTGACGCATGTATTCTTCATAAGCATTTGACATCTTGTATCTCTCCTTCAACTTTCATTCCAAATTCATCATATCACGCTCTATTAATAGGTGCAAAAGAAAGATAGTGACGTTTTCATTTTTTTGAAGGGATTTCACAAACCCCACCGCGGCAATGTCCAACTGGGACAAGTTTTCTATTGTTAGCGATATAATCGTATACTTTGCTTCCAAATCCAAGTACGATAGATAATTTTATAAAAGGCACTGCAAACCAATAAGATGGAACAGCCTTCGCTAATACGTTTATGCTGTGAATTCCGTCATACCATTTATTATTTTTAAAAATATACATCCTTTGTTCCATCTTACTTTGTAGTTCTTGAGAAAGATCATACTTCTTAACTACATCATCATCTCGAAATGAAACAAATGTCATTTTACCCTTTTTATCTAATTTCTTCGTACGCTCTGCCACTGCTGTACACATCGGACACCAACTATCATAGAAAACAATCATATATTATTCCCCTTTACGAGATTCCGTCATTTGTTTCCATACAGAACCTTTCGCTTCTTCGCCGCCTTCAATACGCTCTAATGCAAGACGAGCTTGCATCGCTACTTCAAACTCTGGATCATCTTGCGCTGCTTTTAATGCCGGAATCGCACTTTCATCTCCAAGTTCAAATAAGAACATAGCTGCACGCCAGCGTACTAATTTACTTGGGTCTTTCAGCGATTTAATCATAACGAACATCGCTGCTGGGTCACCTACGTCTGATAAGCAATCCCCTGCAGTACGACGAACACTTACTGAACGATCTAATAACGCTTTATATAATAACGGTAATACTTCATCACCTTTTACCATACCTAAATAAGCTGTTGCTATGCGGCGGATAGATACTTTTTCATCGTCTAACGCCATTTTCAACACTAGAATATCCTCTTCAGTAGGATCCATTTGCTCTAAAGCTGCAAAACGATTTTTCCAGTCAGAATCTTTCATCATCTCTTCTGTTACTTTATATGGCTCACGCTTTTGAATCGTTACTTCAACTGCCCCAGCCTGATCTAATAATTCTTTAACTGTTTCATTTACACGTTCTTCTGAATAAGCAGCAACAATTTCTTCTACTACTTCTTTCCCGATTTCTTCAAAATTACCGTAACGTGTACTTTGCTCTACCCATTTACGCTCTTTCACAACGTTAGGTGCAGACATTTGCACTTTCATGATTGATTCTTTAAAACGATCAGGTAAACCAACACGCTCTTCCGTCGTTCCATCTGTTAACTTCACTTGCATCGGAATTGTAAAGAACATTTGAATAAATACTTTCACTTCTCCAAAGTGAGAAAGTTGCTGTTCTTCGCTTTCTTCTACTACTTCTTCACCGAAAACGGCACGAACTTGTTGTAATAAAACTTTCCAATCATACTTCGCATTACGCTCGACTGCTAAAAAGTCTGCTACATGATACACACCTTTAATGCCTTCAATTTTCAAAATTTCTTGCACTTGTACTGGTGCTTGTTCTTTATTTTCATTTGTATAATTATTACGCGCTCCTGATGGTAATACTTCATTCAAAATAACTTTCATTGTATTTGGACTTGGCGTCGGTTCAATTGCTTTAATCTTCACGTAAAAAACTCTCCTTTATTGCGTGTTCTTAGCTGTATTGTAACATGTTATCACTCTATACTCCTACTCGGATGCTTAATTTTACTACTTTCTTCCCGCTACCATACTATTTCATTTTTTACATTTCAAATTAGGAACGAATTTTAAAACCGTTCGCTTCCGATAGGTTTTATTTTAAGGAGGGAATTTGTTCTCTTTGCCCTACATAAAAAGAGGTATCTATATCCTAGTTAGATCATTCATTTTAAAGTGAAGTGCAGTTAATAAATAAAGCTCTGGAGGATACTACTAAAAAAGAAGAACGATTTATATATAAAAACGTTCATACGAATGCGCTCTGAGGGACTTGTTGGTGGAGAATTGATTTCTGAAGACATTTTGATTGTGGATATTCCAAAAGATGAATTAATGGAATTGCTTAGAGTGATAAAAAGAAAAAAGGCGAACCCTTTATGAAATTAAGAGGTTCGCCTTTTTTGTTATGACAATTCCATATTATGTCAAATATATTTGTGTATGATATACATCATCATGGTGTTAGCAAGCAAAAGTATATTCTTCATTTCTGAAAACAGTAGATGGAAGATTGTGACCTTCTGAGTCCGCTAAGAAAGAATACACAAGAACATCCTCAACATCATCTTTATTTCCTCTAATGATAACGTCAAGAAAATCTTCTATATGGAATTCTGGAGTAAACAACACAATCTTAGATGTTCTGTTTGGTCCTAAAGAAACAATAGTACGAGAGATTTCAACTAATTCATTTTGCGTTGGGAAAAAAGTGTTTGGACTTCTCTTAACAATTACCGTTACATTACTAGTATGGCAGCGTGAATCATTGTTTAACATAATATTGAGAGCAGTTGGAATAATACCATTCTCAGAAACCGGAACTCGAAAAACCCCAGTAGATTTATGAGCCATATAATCACATCCTTTCAAAATAAAATATTCTTAACAATATAGTAGATGCAAGAAAAGTTCATTTTGATAGGGACAAATTATGTGATTAATATGCACATAATTATCTTCAATATTAATAAATCAATGATTCAAAAGATTAACAAGTACCGTGAAAAATGTGGAATAGAACCAATCTAATAATCCCACTTCAATGAGTAACCATTTCCAGAGGAATCTTTCAATATTCAGTATAAAAAATTTTAAATTTATAATTTTCGTTAGCGTGTTTTTCTTCAAAATTGCTGACAGTACCCCTTCTTTAAATTTATTAAAATACTTTCCACAATTTTTTCCGAAGCTATTACTTAAAATCCCCTTTTATTACGATGCCCCCTTCCTCCTTCTCTCCAAAAAGGTAATACTCTCAATCACAACTTCAGTTCTATATATTTTCTTTCCTTTTTCATCATCGTAATTATTCGTATGAATACGCCCTGTAATTCCAACAAGTGATCCCTTCGTACAATATTCTGTTACATTTTCAGCTGCTCTTCGCCAAACGACACAATTTATAAAATCTGCTTGTTGTTCACCTAAACTATTTCGAAATCCTCTATTCACTGCAACACATATTCGTGCATAAGCGACGCCTTGTTTTGTGTAGTATAATTCTGGATCCTTTGTCAATCTACCGATTAATACAACTCGATTCATCATAAGTTATACCACCTCGCATGTTTTTCTTCATTGTAAAGAAAAATGTGTGAAGGGTAAAAAGGATAAAATTGTATATTTCTAAAGTAAAAAGGATTACTTTGCATATAAAAAAGCAAAAAAGAAACCCTACATATTATGAACATGTAAGGTTTCAAGATATATTATATTTCACTGCAAGAGATGTAATACCCTCCGCGAGCCATCTTTATTTCAGCGCTAAACAATGCATCGTCTAAGTAGAATGTAATCGGTTTAACTTTACTCTCAAATTTTAGTAGTTCATTACATTCAGTTGCATACCCTTCAATGGCTGAAATAATGCATTCTGCTGACGGATATGTTAAAGCATCATCTAGTTCTATGAAAAAACTTTTAGAAAATAGTTTTTTCATAATCCCTTTCTTCTCTTTCATCATATTCCATCCCCTTCCATTCAAACTTCTAACATCCACATTATACCATTCATTCAATTTATCTTTGAAAATAAAAAAATCCTGCACATTTCATGCAGGATTTTTTCATTAGTCATTTTTCGTAAAGTAAGAAACGAAACGAAGAATTTCTAAGTATAACCATACTAGAGTCATCATTAGACCCATTGCACTGTACCATTCCATATATTTTGGAGCTTGGCTACGTGCACCGCTTTCGATTAAATCGAAATCTAGTAATAAATTTAATGCAGCAACTACAATAACAACCGCACTAATGATAATACCGATTGTACCGCCCTGGTGAATATATGGAACAGTTACACCAAACATATTTAATAAGAATACGATTAAATACATAACCATAATTCCCATTGTCGCTGCAATTACACCCGTACGGAATTTATCAGTTACCTTTACAACGCGTGTTGCATATAAAACTAACATTGCAAATAGAATTGAAATTGTAAGTAATACAGCGTTTAAAACGATAGAATCGCCAAACTTCATTGTATAAACTGCTGAAATACTTCCTAATACAACTCCTTCTACCGCCGCATAAATTGGCGCCCCAATTGGTGCCATTCGCGGGAAGAAGATAGATGCAAATGCGATGATTGCCGCAATTACTAATGCACCAATTAACACTGGCATTTTCATCGTACCCTGCATCATCTGTATGTATGAATAGACAGACGTTGCAAGTAGCAAGATAAGCATGATAAACGTTTTGCCTACTGTTCCGCCAATAGTCATCGCAGAAGCGCTTGCTCCCTCTTTACGAAATGCCTCTTTTTTCAACATTGGATTAGATGTTCTCATTTTTTCCCTCCTAAAATAGGTTCTACCAATAGTGTAAAGTTTTTCTCTTTACTTTTCAATATATGCAGCTTGTTTTTATTTTAATCCTTCAACGATATCTGATAGTTCACTCCATCTTTCCATCGTTTTTTCTAGCTCTTCTTCTGATTTCTGCTGTGCTTCAGATAATTCTTGTGCCTTTGTGAAGTCAGATCCAACTTTCGCAAGTTCTTCTCCAATTGACTCAATTTTCTCTTCTAGTTCGGCAATTGTATCTTCAATTGTTTCCCATTCACGCTGCTCATTGTATGAAAGTTTACGTTTACGTTGTTGTTTTGGAGCTGCTTCTACTACTTTTTTCTCTTTTTGAACTTCCGCTTTCTCAATAAGTTCTTTCGTTTTTTCCATTTCTAAATAATCTGTATAACTACCTAGGAACTCACGCACTTCTCCTCCGCCAGTAAAGATGAACAGTTCATCTACTACTTTATCTAAGAAGTAACGGTCATGCGATACAGTTAAAACGACACCTGGGAAATCTTCTAAATAATCTTCTAGTACTGTTAATGTTTGTGTATCTAGATCATTCGTAGGTTCATCAAGTAATAGTACGTTTGGTTCCCCCATTAAAATACGTAATAAATATAAACGTCTTCTTTCACCACCAGATAGTTTACCAAGCGGTGTACCATGTGAATGTGTCGGGAATAAGAAACGTTCTAACATTTGAGATGCACCAATTACTTTTCCATCTGTTGTATGAATAACTTCTGCAATCTCTTTAATGTATTCAATCATACGCTGATTTAAATTCATCTCTTCATTTTCTTGCGTATAATAAGCAACTTTTACAGTTTGTCCTACTTCAACTTCACCACTATCAGGAGATAACTTGCCTGCAAGCATATTTAATAGAGAAGATTTCCCGCTTCCATTCGCCCCAATAATTCCGATACGATCGCCTGGTTTCACAATATGATTAAAATTATGTAATACCGTCTTATCGCCAAATTTTTTCGTTACATCTTTTAACTCAAGTACTTTCTTTCCTAAACGACTTCCACTTAGTGCAATATCAACTGACTGTTTTGCAGCTGGCCCTTCTTGTTCCTTTAACTCATCAAAACGCTGAATACGCGCCTTTTGTTTCGTAGAACGGGCTTTTGCACCACGGCGAATCCAAGCAAGTTCACGACGATATAAATTTTGGCGTTTGGATTCTTGTGCCAATTCTTGCTCTTCACGAAGTGCTTTCGCTTCTAAAAATGTACTATAGTTTCCTTCGTAGCTATATAGTTTACCATTATCTAATTCAAAAATACGATTCGTCACACGATCTAAGAAATAACGATCATGGGTTACAAGTAATACCGCCCCTGTATATCTTGCTAAATATTCTTCTAACCATTCAACTGTCTCATGGTCAAGATGGTTCGTAGGCTCGTCTAAAATTAATAAATCAGGTGTTTCAATAAAACATTGTGCCATTGCGATACGTTTTTTCTGTCCACCAGATAAATTCCCAACAGTTGTAGTGAAATCTGTAATTCCTAATTTCGTTAGAAGAGATTTCGCATTTGCATTTGCTTCCCATGCACTCATTGCATCCATACGTTGCTGCACTGCAAATAATTGTTCCTGTACTTTTTCATTACTTGGATCTTTTTCAATATTTAATAGTGCTTTTTCATAATCACGAAGAAGACGAATTAAAGGTGTATCACCATGGAACACTTGCTCTAATACTGTTAGTTTTTCATCAAACTCTGGTTGCTGTGATAAATAACTAATGGTATATCCACGTGAATGCGTCATTTCACCTGTATCAGGAGTTTCTAACCCTGCAATAATTTTTAATAATGTTGATTTACCAGTACCGTTTACACCAATAATTCCAACACGTTGTCCTTCTGTAATACTACATGATAATCCATCAAATAACGGTTTTTCTCCGTATGATTTCGATAAGTTCTCCACAGTTAACATTTTCATATTTGTGCATTCCACTCTTTCATAAATTGTTCTATAAACTGTTCCATATAACGATGACGAACTTCAGCTTCTTGTTTTGCTGCGTTCGTATTCATTAAGTCTTTTAATTTTAAAAGTTTTTCATAAAAATGATTTAAAGATGGATCGTTATTTTTTCTATACTCTTCTTTCGTCATTACTTCACGCGGCGGAATTTTTGGATCATACATTAATCTCCCTTTCGCTCCGCCATATGCAAAAGTACGTGCAATCCCAATTGCTCCAAGGGCATCTAAACGGTCTGCATCTTGAACAATTTTCCCTTCAACTGACTCAACTGCGCCGCCATGTCCACCCTTATAAGACATATTGGCGATGATATGAAGAATATGTTTACTTTCTTCCTCATCTACATGTAACTCTTCTAACCAATCAGAAACTTTTTTCATTCCTGCTTCTTCACTTTCATTTAACTTTTCATCTGCCACATCGTGAAGTAATGCTGCCATTTCAATTATAAAACGATTTCCTCCTTCTTGCTCGGATAAAGAAATCGCCAGTTTATGTACGCGCTCAATATGATACCAATCATGCCCACTCGCATCTTTTTCTAAAATATTTTTTACAAAAGTAATTGTTTTTTTAATCTTTTCTTGTTTTGTCATTTTATCTTCACCCAGTTTCTTATTGTAACACGCCCGCCTTTTTTCATCACATATTTTCTTGTCCGCCCATACACTAGGTGGTAGGCATCATCATGAAGGAGGAATAAACATGTTCTATAATAATCAACCGCCTTATCCACAACAACCATTTTACCCTCAGCAACCGGAACAAAGATATACAGAACAATATGAGGAACAAGAATTACAACAGCCAGAACAACAATACGAACAAAATCCATACGCTACACCGCAAGCTCAAGAACAACAAAATCCATACGACACACGTCCAAATTATGAATATCCTCAAAATCCATATGCAGCACCGCAAACTCAAGAACAACAAAATCCATATGACACACGTCCAAATTATGAATATCCTCAAAATCCATATGCAGCACCGCAAACTCAAGAACAACAAAATCCATATGTAACTCAGCCACAACAACCACAATACCAACAACAAATGTATCAACCCAACTACGACGCACGTGTCTCACCACCTAAACCACCAACAATTGATCCAATGCAACCACAAATTTTACCACCAGGTCCGACTTTAGATATTACACAACCACAAATTTTACCACCTGGGCCTATTACAGAACCGACTCAACAACAAATTCAACAAGTTGTCGGTACACAATTTTTACCTTTAAAGAAACCTGTATTAGATTTCGTAAAACCTTGGGTAGATTATGGTTTAAATGAAGCGAAACATACTTCACATAAACACGCTTTAACAGAAGTCGCTGCGATTATGTTTTTAGTTGGAAAAGGATATAACCCAACAATTGCTCATTATATCGTAGAATCTTGGGAGAAGAATGAGCAGTTTTAGGGTTGTTTATTTGATAAAATATAAAAAACACAAAAGTGCCAAAACCCTTATACCACAAGGGTTTTGGTGCTTTTTAATATCTAGAACAAATTTTATTGAAATAATTATTTTTATAGATTTTCATATTTTTTTATATAGTACGTGAACAAAATGTGTGCAAAATGTGTGCAAATATATGAATCGCATTTCGCTGTTGTTGCACCGGTTATTTAAACCAATTCTCAATTATGAGATTTATATGAGAAACCAACACTTTTTCCTGTTGGCACCCGGACAGTTTCCTGATATCCAGCCACGACACTCATGCACCGTGGCTGGATATATAAATTCAATTAAGTTTTTCGTCTTTTTCTTCCTTTTTTCTCCGTCCATTCCGACCAAGTAACGTTTTGATAAAGGGGCTACGCTATCCCCACAGCATTCTTTTTTCAAAGAACAATTAACTGTAGAAATGTCGTACCGCCGATTCCAAAGTAAAAAGGCACCTGATTAAGTGCCCTAAATAGTGCCCCGAACAGTACTCCTAAAATTCCATTACTTTTTAAATCATGCCAAGCGCTGTAGCAAAGTTGATGATATCTGATTTACGTTTTCTATAAAACTTACCTCGTTTCATTCCAAGGATAGTATAAATGTAATCATCATTTAATTCTTTGATACTCATATACTTCATTTCAAGAATCCTTTGTTCATCCTCATCAAGAGCTTCTTCAAAAGCTCGTTTTAACTGTCTATATTTCAACTCATGTTTATCCACTTGCTTTAGCTCAGGAAACAATAATTCTACTCCAAGTTCTGTTTTTTCTTGCTGATTTTGAAACCGAATACGTCAAACTCTATATTTCCGTAACTCATTTATAACAAATGGAACAATTATCATTTTTTCATCTACATGTTTGAAAAATGATAATTGTTCCATATATAACCCTCCCACTTCTCAATCCTTACATATGTAAGACTAAAATTTAAAATATTTTAGATATATGCCTTTGTATGTGTATGAAATTAGTTCTGTATCCCAAATAGGTTGGAAACCTTCATTTTCTTATGCCTATTACTGTGTAATTTACTAGCAGTGATCATTTAATTTAACACAATTACACTACATTCTCATAGTATATTTAATCATTTTCACCAGACATAAAGTATAAAAACAATTAAAGAAAAGAGACTGTCTTCAAAAGTTTATCTGTGGATACTTTTTTGACAATCTCTTTTCTTATATCAAAATTTTCAACTACAAAACTTATAACTGATTATACGAATGTTATACCCGCACTTGCGAATCCTGTAATAGCAGTAGCTATATCAAAACCAGGTGTAGTCGATGAAACAACAAGTAATATCTTATCTTGTGGAGCGACCGCAATTGCTTGTGCGCTAATACCACTCGCGGTATTACCGATAGCAATAAGACCACTAAATGCTGGTGTTAATAGTAACGGTGTACCTACTGGAGTGAAAGTATTACTTGCTGCTGGTGCGCTGTACAACTGCATTTGAATTTGTATGCTTCCTAATGCTAAAGCAACCGCTACAGTTACACTAAAGAATCCTGCTAACGAAGTAATTGTACCTGCGCGAGGAGCTACAAATGCGAAATCAAATACTGGAGGTACAGGGCCTATAGTAATCGGGCCACCAGGTGGGACAATTACAGGGAAGAATGAACTTCCAAATCCAAGAAGTGCTCCTGTGTTTGCTAATCCACCTAAAACAGTTGCTAATGCTACTGGCCCACCTGATGCATACGGAATAACTGCTCCAGCTCCCGTTGCCCCTGTTAGGCCTGTTGCTCCTGTTAGGCCTGTTAGACCTGTTGGACCTGTTGGACCTGTTGGACCTGTTGGACCTGTTGGACCTGTTGGACCTGTTGGACCTGTTACTCCTGTTAGGCCTGTTGCTCCTGTTGGACCTGCTCCGGTTCCTGCTGGGCCTGTTGGACCTGTTGGGCCTGTTGGGCCTGTTGGACCTGCTCCAGTTCCTGCTGGACCTGTTGGACCTGTTGGACCTGTTGGGCCTGTTGCCCCTGGAGTAGCATTGATTAATTGAATTAATAAATTAAAAAGAATTTGTAAAGTTGCAGGATCGACATTTGAGTCGCAGGATACAGGGATAAGATCTAAAGCGAAGAAGAATTGTGCAAGTGCGCTATAAAATTGTTGCAATAATGTTGACAATTGACCTAAATTAGGAGCTGGAGATTGTAATAAAACTAAAATACTTTGAGTTAATTGTTTCAAAAAATTAACTTCTGGGGAAGGTAATAAGGAATTTAAGAAAATTAAAAATTGATTAAACAAATTGAATAACGCTAATCTGTTTGCATCACTTGGATTTGCAAAAAATGCTGAAATAGCTGATACTAATGAGTTTAGTAAAGTAATTAATTGACTTAATTGTTCCCTAGTAATAGGAACTGACTGTGGATTTTTACAACAATCTGCTGAAAAAACAATCGGATTGCAGTTATTATGATCAAAACAATCATTATGTTTCATTTATTTCCTCCTTATTTAATAATTTTGAGAGAATATTCTTATACTAAGAAACACTCAATTGTAATGGTGTTGAATATTTTTAAATATCCATTTTTCTTAGAATAAAAATAGTTACTAATAATTAAACTATAAAAATTCAGTTTAATTACATTCACAACTCACATAATATAAGTATACGCATCTATTTATCTAGTGCTTAGATTAATTCCCTAATGAAAAAGCGTATTTTTAAAGGAATACGTTATTACTTCTATCAACGCGTTTATTTTGTCAATAAACGAAAAGGCATATTAATTTATAAGTTCAATAATGCCATTCTAGAGTAATACCAAATGAAGTTTTTTGAAAAACTTTAATCTTCACAACCTAGTTGTTTATATCATGAGTTTCTAATAATGCATTTCATTTTCCATTAAGAGCTAATCATTTTGCTTTTACTGACTAATTTTTATTTCTTTGTAACAATTTATACTCATCTTACATACATTATCTTGAATCCTTACTTTTCGAACCATTTAATTGTTCATGACTCACAAACATTAACAATATATGAATGGTGTACTGATTCATAGAAGAGTACCATATAATGGTGCTCTTCTTTATTTTTGTAACGATTTATACTCATCTTACATACATTATCTTGAATCCTTACTTTTCGAACCATTTAATTGTTCATGACTCACAAACATTAACAATATATGAATGGTGTACTGATTCATAGAAGAGTACCATATAATGCAGTGACCCCTGTCAAGTAGACAGGATTTAAAAAGCGCAACTAAGCAACCTGAGTTCTATATTTATATGGACTCAGGTTGCTTAGTTGCGCACGGCAAATTTAACCTCATCTACTTTGCGGAAGGAATACAAATGAAAGCATTCTGCCTTAAAGTGACTGAAGAAGTTTTCCATACAAGCTTTATCCCAACAGTTACCTCGTCGAGACATACTTGCCTTCAGCTGATTTTTTTTAAGTAATTGATTATATTGACGAGATGTATATTGAGACCCTTGATCACTATGTAAGAGGATTCCCGTTACATTTCTTTTTTCTTTACCTTTTTAAGTGTATCTAACGCAAGCTTTAAGTCGTTTCTACGACTGGTTTCATAGGCAACAATTTCATTGTTGTACAAATCCTAAATAGCTGATAAGTACAGGCGTTGCCCATTGAAAATCAAGTAGGTTATATCCGTTACCCATTTCTCATTTGGTTTTGAAGCTTGAAAATCTCTATTTAGATGGTTATCTGAAATCACATATGCCTCTTTTTATACTAATTACGGCTTTGATGCCTAATTGATTCATCAATCTTTGTATGCGCTTATGATTCAAATGAAGGTTATAGGTAACTTTCAGCCACACTTGCACTCCTCTATTTAATGTTTAACTAAGAATTATAGAAAAAGTCCTTTTCTCTACTTTACATACACATAGGCTTCATTTGCAGTTACATAGTATGTTGTGCCTTTACTGTTGTGTACTTTGTATTGTAGTGAACCATTAACAGATACTTTAGCATCAATAGTAAATCCAAGCCCTTCATCTACCGTTCCTGCTACATCTTTATCAGACCAAGAAGCAGAATCATAGAAGCGAAGGTTGTCCACTTTAGAAACAACACGTTTTCCTACTACAGAACTTGTAGCAGAAGTTTGTTCCCCTTGATATTTAATGTAAGATGGGTTGTTATAAATCCATTGGTTACCACCAAGATTTAACCAATCACCTTGTTTTCCCCATACTTGATATGCTTCTCCTTTATTTAATTGACGAATAACACCATGATTTGTTGATGGTCCACTTCTTAGGTTGACGTTAAGTCCTTCAATATAAGCTACGCCTGTTGCACCTACAACGTTTTGAGATGGCTCTTGTGGTTTTGGTTTAACTGTAACTGTTGCGCCTTCATACGCCTTTTGTACGTCCGCTCTGAATTGTGATTCTGATACACCATGACTGCGAAGATAATCAATCGGATCTTCATGGTCAGTTCCACCTAATTTGTAAGTAATATCTTTATGTGTCCATAAACCTTTGCTTGGATGAATCCCTCTATCTTTTAAAATCTTAGCTAATAGTTTTACATAACGCTCGTAAGAAGATTTAAATTTATCTGGGTTGCTAGTTTCAGAAAGTTCTACGTGAACAAATCTTTTATTTGCAGCTGGTCCAGCGCCATAAGCAACATATTTTGTATCGGCAATTTGGACTGTTTCGTTCCAATCTACAGCATAATGTACAAATGCATTTCTCCATGTTCTAGCTTCATAATTTCGAATGTTAATTGCTGGTGCTTCTGGTGTTGCAGTACTATGTGCTACAACGCCCTCATAAGCGCCCACACCATAGCGATATGCTTGTTTCGGTAAATCTTGAATGATTAGTACTCTATCGGCAAATGAAGCCTTAGCAAACGAAAATAAGAGTAATAGCGTCATAAATAATGAGCTGAATAGTTTAATTGGTTTTTTCATTGTGTATTTTCCCCTTTTTGCCAAACAAAAAGAGCACCGTCTTTTGACAATGCTCTCCTTATGTAAGGCGTGTATTTTTTATTTGGTATTATGTTTTTCTTTTCGTGCATCACTTCTTTGGATTTTTGCTTGAATTTCGGATGCTACACTTTCTAATAACCATGCAGGAATCCATTTTTCCCAGCCAATTCGTGCACAGTTTGCTGCGAAACTATTAAAAATGTGATAACTCAATCCACCGACTACCATGAAGAAAAAGAAATCAGGTAGTTTAAGAGCAATATCAAATAAATGTGCAAGGGCTGGTAATGATAAAAGCACCACGGTTCTCGTGATGCCCTCAATTCCATATTGTGATGAGTATGTCCCATCTAGTTTTGAAGCCTTACTACCAGTAATCCAGTCGAGCATGATAATCCAGCAGTAAATTGAAATCCAAATTAAATTAGCTTTGCCGTAGAGTAAATTAATTATTGTTCCTAATCCACCACCGATAGCACCACCTACTTTAAATTGAGTACTTGTAATAACATCGCTTATATTCAATGCCTTGATGAGTTCGTGAATCCTTTCCAAGTTCTCACCTCCTTTCAAATTTTGACCAAAATAAATAAGCCTGCTGCAGCACGCTCAATTTCGATAAAGTTATATGTTCATTTTCTTCCACGCGTATTCTAGTGGTTCAGTTCGTGGCGGTTTCATTACTTCTTTTTCAGAAGCACCTCCCTTACCTTGAGATAAATTGTGCATAACACCTTGACGGGTAGAAATCTGTCTAATACCTGTTCGAATCCAATCATCGGGATTTAAAATAACCCCTTGATGTTTGAGAAGTTGCCTAACTCCTGTATGTGAAAAATCAATTGGATTCACCTCAATTATGTTTTAGATGAATATTAAAATAAATTGGTTCAAATGCTAGGAAATTTGTATCCTTCACAACCTTTACCCAAAAATCACGCGTGCTTTGTGCAGCTACGGAATCAACTTGTATTTCATTCAAATAGTTAATACCATCTAATGAAATAAGCGCCCCAGTGTAACCGAATTTCTCCATATACTGTTGAATGGATAGTTTTATATTTGTAGCAGCACCGATGTTGTCATTTACAATTGTCATTTTTACAATACGCTCATTATTCACCATGTAACCTAAATTCGTTGGATCCGTTGTATTTAATTCTTCGCTATTCATTTTGATTTGCAGGGATGAACCCATACAATACATATCCCCACCGTAAAAGGTAGCTTGTTTCTTTGCTAGTAGTTCGTTTTCTTCATCATATATTTCTATGATTCCCTCAAACTCTAAAGAAGGAAGTAGAATATCAATGCCTGTATGAGCTGCAGCTACAATGTTAGTAGACAGGATATTATCTGCAGTATCTTTTAATACAACTTTATAATTTTCATATAGTTGGCGCAGACGTAACATATTACTTGTTGTCATAATAATTTTATTGATGTCTAGCGGTATAAATCCCTCTGCAGTTCCTCTTTTTAAAACAACACCAATTCTTTTTGCTGCTACTGAGTCGTTATCCGCATAATCAAAAAATGTATCTGTCTTTGTGTAAAAGTCCCATTGATTTTCCTTACAAATTGCCATCCACTCTTTATTGCTTTGCGAACCATTAGCAGCATAAGATTCAAGGAATTCAACCTTATTCTTTTCATTTTGATAGATCAGTAAGCCGCCTTCATCTCCTTCTTTTGTAGGAGCATAATCCGCAATAACCTGGATTGCAAAGTTACTTTGTGGTTTATCGATTAAAAGCATAACGTCTTTATCTGCAGAATGATTCATACGTAAGAATCCTTTTTGAACAGCATTGTTAAATGCATTTGATGGTGACATAATCCATTTGGGATTTATAGAATCAAAATCATCTACAAATAGTTTTCCACTTTCTTTTTCATACAAGGATACTTTAGGCTTTTTGATTGAATCTGGTGATAGTAATTCTCCACCTAATACGTCAATAGCATCTATAATATTTTCTTGAGCTTCAATTACAACTGTATGAATACCTGCTGAAAGATTTAATTTCTCATATGCTAAACATTGTTGTAATGGAGATTTAGGAGAAATTGTGTAAGTTTCAGAAGAACCGTCTATTGTAATTTGTATTGGATATCGATAACTTGAGTAATTATTGTGTTCTGAAATAACTCGAATTCCAGTTCCCGAAAATGCAAACTCACAGGTGAAAGGTTCGTTACCGTGATCACTATTATGAAAAGATACTGTATTGTTAAAGTAACCCTTAGAGTTTGCTAGATGATTCCAAGTGCCTGTATATTTAATATTACTATCCGTATCATCAAACCGTTTCCACCATGGTTCCGGTTCTTTTAATACATCACCAACTTTAGCGCCTAAATCTGCGTAATCAATAGCAGCTAAAAATGTATAATAAATTCCAGGTGTTCCTGGTGGTAGAGCGGAACCTTTTGCTGTAACAGTAACGATATGCTCACTTTTCACTAAATCTAGTTTTTCAAAACAAACATGGAAAGAACTAGAAGTAGCGGGAACTGAACCAGTAAACTTAGTTCCATCAATACTGACTTCAATGTTAAATTTGTGTTCATGCCACTGTTTAAGCATTATGCGTAAAGATGTTCCGGTAAACTTAAACGAAAATGTGCGGCCCTCTTCTCTCCCTACAAACCAGGCACTTGCATCAATAAGATTTTTATCATCGCCCACTACATCCCATCTTCCAGTTTGTGCAGCAGGAGTTCCGTATAGTGGCATATCGTAAAAAAAATTACCTGGACCTACATTTGCTAAACTGCAATACTTTCGTGTCCAACCGGATTCTGGGTTTAGTAGACTTTTTCCTAATTGATTGGCCATTGTATCCTCTCCTACTTATCTTGTTTTTTTCCAGTTTGAATTTGTCCACCAAGATTGACGGCTATGACGTAGCCATAACTTCGGATCATCATTTTCTTTTTCAATCACTATTAACTCATCTGGTTTTTCTGTATCTAGTACTCTCTCCATTTTGAATCGTTCATTATCCTCTAGAACTGATTCTCGTTCTGGTGTACGTTCAAATCGTTCATATTCCTCTGTAACGATTTCTAATTCATGTTCCCTATCAAATGTATCTACTTCGTTAGCCACGGCTTCTACACTAGCCTGTCGCTCTAATAACTCTTGTTCACTAACGATTGCATATTGTTCAGATTCTCTTGCTGCATGTACAGTTTCAATTACATTTGTATCTGTTGTTATAACTTCTTTATCGGCTGGTGTTATATCAGAGATAATTCCGCCATCAAATTCACGTATACTGGTAAAGGCTTCTTGCTCTGTAATAAGAGCTTGTTGTGTATCCTGTTTATAAGAAATATCTAATGATATATGTTCAGCATCTAAGATAATTGGAACAATGTTAGAAGCGACTTCTTCAATTACTGCAGTTGTATGTTCTTTTATTGCTTTTTCAGATTCAATTGTTTGATCTAGTTTCATCTGCATCAGATTTAATGATTTAGATGAATCATTAAGTAAGGTAATTCGTGTTTCTAGTTCTTTTTGAACACGGCCGAACAAATCGAATTCTGGAAGATATACAGGAATACCAAGGCCCTCAAATAAATCAAACTCTTCTATGTTTGCTTGAAATTCTTTTTCTGTTTTATTGGCAACTTCATCAGTATCTACATGTGTAATAATTAAGCGTTCTTTGAATCCGAATGAAGAAATTTCATCTACATGTGTAAGTATTGCAGTATCTTCCTTATCTGCTTGATCCAGTCCAACTACAGTTGCTTGCAACTCATTTTTCACTTCTGCAAAAGTAACGTCTGGCGATGCACCTTGTAATTCTTTTAAGATACGATGAGAATAATCTGCATCAGTAATATCGGCATGTATTTCATGTAACCTCTCTGCTTCTTCTGCGACAATTGTCTGTATCACGAATATGTTTTGCGATTTATTCGCATCATCAGTTCCGGAAATATCTTTAACAGATAATACCCGTGAAGCATTTTTAACTTCTTGTCCTACCTCTATAGCTGCAGTAAATACATTTTCTTTATGTGCGAATTCTTGTTGATCGGCATAAACAGAATCAAGTGTTTCTACGATACGTTCAAATGCGTGTGTTGTATCTACATTCGCATACCGTGCTTTTGTTCTTGTAAATGATGCAGATTCATTTCTTTCAGTATCAAATACATTTATTTTCTTGCTTACTTCATTACTTGCAATAACATCTGCAGCAAGTTCCTTTGTTCGAATAGAGTGATCCAGGTGAATTCGCTCTACATCTATGTCACGAATTAAATACGCGCTTTCTATATTTTCATAAGGGAGCAGGTTCACGCTTTCTATTTCTTCTAAGCGGTTCGATTCATATTGTGTAGCAACAGAGGTTTCAATGTCTCTTTGCATACGAGCAAATAAATCATAATCCGGAAGATAAACCGGTATACCCATACCATTGAACAAATCAAATTCTTCTATAATCCCTTTAACTTCTCGCTCTTTTGCACCAAATTCGAATTGTGCCGGCGTATGAAGGAGTATTTCTTTTCGCTGTATGTCACCAATTTCTTTTTCTACGATAGATGCAGGGAGTACCTTTGAAACTACATCGGATAAAATAACTTTTTCGTGTGTAGCTTGTAATTCCCTGGTTACAATATCGCTTGCTTCATTATGCATTGATACAGCTTCATAATCCTTTGTAACTCTGTCGGCCATAAGATCATTATAAAAACCTTCACCGTATACAATACGAGCAACATTTACCCATTCCGGTAATACTTCTACACCTGCAGCGAATTCACGTAATTTTCCCTTTAGTAAGTCCTGCTGTATGATCGGTGCAGCTTCATACTCATTTGTTATATGATTCGTTGCATCAGAAGCGTGTACCATTGTTTCCATCTCATTTGGTCTTTCGCTCTCTACCCCTTCGATATGGTTTATATCGAAAATTCGTCCATGTTGTGATGATTCTGCAGCTGAAATAAGTTGAACAGAAACACTGTCAATCCGTTGTGAATGCTGCATTTCAATGTTGGCCACATTTATATTTCGATTTAATTCAAAATCAGTTGTATTTGAAATATAAGCTTCTACCTCTATTTGTCGCAAAGCATTCTCTACAACATCTGTTAAAATCCCTTTTGCTCTTACTTTTGTGGCGGTTACTCCTGTATTATCTTCTTCAACAGCCTTATATCTCGCATAAGGAGCAATGCAAATTGGATAATCAACATCATTTTTATTTTCTGTATTCGCTGGTGTAATAGAAAAAGAATAAACTTTTTCATTCCGATCTGGTCCAGAACCAGCGACAACAACATGACTTTTTTCTTTGGTACATATAGAAGGGGAAGCAATAGAATAAACTTTTTCACTCATTCTTCTGCTACCCCCTTATGCTTAAATATCTTCTTTGTAGATTGCTAAACCAATTGGATTAAATGGTGTTGCTTTTGCTTGTGTCATAGGACAAACCGGCGTTGTTGGTAATGTGTAACGATATAATTGGGCCATTTCATAAGCGCCTGTGATTTCAGAACCAATAACCGGTGCTTTGTTAAATGTAACGGTCTTATCTTCTGCATTGTATACATAATCCGTTTTTTCTACTTCTTTACACGAAATGAACAGTCTTAACGTTTCGCCCTTTGGCTTATGTTCTAAATGAAATACTTTACGGTGGCCATTGCCTTGCCCAAGTACTTCATCTACAACTGTTTTTTCAATTTCTAGCTCATCGGCTTGTTGGATGTTCTTCGGATGTACTGCATATACATCATCCAGCTTTCCAACATAGCCATCATTTGGATGCACAATATAAATTTGAGATAAATGGTATTTACCACTATAAACCGATGGGTTAAAGCGTCCTTGTCCACTATCTACTGACATATCATGTGTGATGAAAGCTAAATAATGGTGTTGGTACATTGCTCCTGTACTTGATTGCGATAATTGAACCGTTTCGTTTCCGTTTGATGTATCAGAACCGTAATCAAGTGGCGCATTACTGATTTTTTTATTTGGTGAATATACAAATTGATCGCCTGGTCTGCAGCCGCTTAAAATAATCATGTTTTTTCTTGGTGCAACATCGAATGTATATAATTTTCCGATATACAACGGAACGAATAAAGCACGAACTGGATTTGGTGTTGGATCTACACGCATAAACATAATCAATCGGTCTTTATTTGCGTTCCCATACAGATAAACAACAGAATCACGATTTAACTCTTTAGAGAAACGCTGCTCCGGTGTAAAACTAATTGATGTATAAGGGGATGGGTTCACAAAATTAATCGTAGAATATACTTCGCCCATAATACTTTCCATCTTTTGTACATCGAAACTTGTTTTTGCCGTTAATGTATCCAGTGTTCCGTCTTCTTTTGGTAATAAGAAATAAATACCGCTAATCTTAATTGTTGTATCTGCTGCAGGTGCAGTTTTAAATACAATTTCTTTTTCCGTGAAAGAATACTCACTTGGGTCAACAATAATATCATTCTTGTAAACTACGGTTCTACTTTCATCAAAGTTAGGGAATGGTAATGCAAAGTTCTTTTTCGTTCCATCGCCTTTTCCTAATTCACCTAATTTATCACCGGAAAGGATCTCTTTTTCAATGAAATATCGATTGAAAGTAAATAGCAGCATGTCATTGTTTGGCTCATATGTGTTGGTAGCTAATCTGTATTCGCATGTTACTTTATCGCCTTTTGCAATAGCAGTAGTGAATGTTACCTTTCCTGTAGTTGCATCCACTTTATATTTACTCTTTTCTTGCTCAAACCCATTTACATATACGATGACAGAAGGGCCAAGAACAGGAGAAACAGGAATAGAGAAGTCTTTCTTCACTCCATCCCCCATGCCTAATTTACCTAGTGGAGAATCTGCAGAAATAAACCGGCTATCAGTGAAATCAGAATCAGCAGTGTCATACGCATTTGCTATACCGAATCTTCTGCGTTCTCCATCACTTCCTAACGATTCAAACAACCTTACATCAATAAATTTTGAAATGCCGCTCTTGATTTGGAAAAATAGCGTTCGTTTCCAACCGTTATTTGCAAATAGTTTTTCTAATTCTTGCGGTAATGTTTGTAAATATACGACTTTATCAAACCACATATATGTACACTCCTTTATACTGTTTTCTCAAAAATACCTAATCCAGCAGGACGATACGCCGTAGCAGGTCTTTTTGTAATTGGTGAAATAGCATCTACATTAAAGAATTTGTAAATGTCGTGTGAATCCGGACAAGTATTCTTTCTAACTTTTAATCTATCGCCATTTAATAGACCTAACGGAGACAATAGGATCATATAAGGTAAATATCCACGTACACCTTCATCTGGATGAACAATATAAGCACGAGAAGTATGTACTTTATTGCTATAAACAGACGGGTTAAATTGATATTTGTATTCGTCATTATCTTGTGATTGCCATGCTAGTGAATATTGACCGCCATCTTTACCAACGCGATCTGGTGGCATTGCATTAGGCGCTACATTCCAAGCAATAAAATGAGCCTGGTACCTTGCCCCCAATCGTGAACGTTTAATAATTACGTTATCAATACCATTACCAGGAGAACGTGGATAAGATTTCATGACAGGCATATAGTTTTCTACGTTTCTATATGGTTTCGTGTCGTTAAAATCAAATTTATGTGATGCTTCTTCATTACCTGTATCAAAAGCTGTTCCCGCCCATAATGCATCACCTAATGTATCATCGTTAGCGTAACTTTCTAATTGGCCCATATAAAGCGGTGTAACTGGAACTACGTTGTTCTCAAAGGCTGGTGTATTATCAGCTTGTATTAATAAAACAACACGGCTTTCATCAACTTGGCCATTAATCCGGACCAATGAATCCGGCCACCAATTTGTTTGAGCGTTGATACCTTGTAAATTCGTATTTCGTAATGTCACTTTCACCCAAGGAGACATCATGACTTGTGTCTCTGCCTCATCATAAGAGTATAATTTGTAACTTCCACCGCCACCTGGACTTATTTTTGTGGTAACTGTTATCTTAGTTAATTCCACATCTAATAATATTTTTTCAAATTTATTAGATTCATAAGGAAGAACAAGTACACCTTCATCAGCAACGCTTGGTTCTTTTTCAATCATATAAACATAAAAACAAGAACGATCCCTACCGCTTTCTAGACGTTTTTTACCGTCTTCGGCAAAAGCTGTCTTTCCTTCTTCATTAGTGAAGTTGTATTTTACTTCTGACTTTTTAAGTGACCATTTTGAAATTTGAGCAATCCCATAAATAGAACCGCTATTGTTTTTTACTAACATGTGCTTACTTATACCAAATTCAAACTTAGTATCATCTTCTGATTTCTGTTCCATATCTGGATAAACAGCTCTGAAAAATGATTTTACTTTCTTCCATCCGTTAGCAATTACCAATTTAACAATTTCATCTTGGAATTCGCCTTCTGTATACATTTTTTCAACGTATGCCATCTATTTCACGCCCCTAATCTCTTAATAGTTGGTAATTAAGCCATATAGCTTTTTTCTCTGCAGATGCATTATGGTATTCAAACTTTAGTTCTGCATTAGCAGGTATAGGTTTTACAATGGAAAAATTAAATCCCTCCGGCACGTCTTTTACATAAACCTCTTTAAATACTTGTTGGCCATTAATAAATAAATTCCAGTAGTCCGAATCACTGTAATGTGAAGCAGCAACAGAAAAGGCAATCATTTCTGTTTCGAATGGTAATGAAAACTTATCTACATGAATTTCATCATGAATACCAACTCTTCGCCCTTGTATAAATGGCTCTGTTTTTGTTGGGAAGTAAGGTGCGTCGAATCTTCCACCAGCCATATAGGTAACAGCAAAACTCATCAATACGCCCCCTTATCTTAAAAAGTGCAATTCAAACCAAACTGTTTTATCAAGAATTCCTTGGTTATGGAATCGAAATACAATTGTGTCTCCTGCTTTAACCGCTTTATAAACCATAAAGTGCATCCCTTCCGGAAGCCGCTTTGTATAAATATCTTGGCAAACGATTTGTCCGTTTACGATTAAATCCCATTTATCATCTAATTCGTAAATGGAAGAACTAACACTAATTGCGTAAATCTCCATATCTGCAGGTAATGTATATTTCTTTTCATAGGTTTTAAACGATGTAGAATCCATAATGAAACCAGGTATGAATGGTTCTGTTTTAGTTGGATGAAAAGGTGGATCTAATCGGCCACCGGCTAAATATGTTGTTTCAAACAAGAGCAATCACCCTTTTTCTTGTATTAAAAAATTCCCGTGCATCATTACGACACATCGGGAATTGGTAAATCAGATAGTATACCGTTACCTTTATTAAGAAGTCGCGGCTGCACACGTTCCAATTGTTTTTGTGCATTATATATTAATTGTATCTCCATCTCTTTTCCGGTTACTTTATGAGAGATAAGAACTTTTTCTAGCATACCTTGTGAATTAAAGGCTAAATCATAGTGTAAATATTTATCTCCATCAACTGCAGACAAACGAGCACCATCACGAATGAGGGTGTAACCTTCTGTCATACCTTCTTTAAATACATCGTTTGGGTCATTACCAGGCATTGGTTTACCACCGGTATATATTTGCCTGTCAATTAATCCTTTCATCAAATACATGATTGGATCATATAAGTTTTTTTGCATTATCATAGAATCACCCCTAGTTCACGCGCGTCACAGACCATGTTTTGGCTGGACGCTGGATATAATAGTGATTTGCATCTTGATTTACCCGAGGAAATGATAAATCTGGTAAAGAACCATAATCAAACAAGATATTATTCTTCGTATCCAGTACTTGCAAACGTCCTGTAAGAATACCTTTTGGGTTTCGTACTGCTTCAAATACGATAATATTCACGCCATATTCAAGTGGAATATCTACATATGTCGGATTGTTTCGGATGAAATAATTCTCTTCGATTAATTTATCATTACAGTAAATATTTAATAAATCGCCATCCTCTAAATCCCAATCCCAAAGTTTTAAACGTAATGTATCTACATTTACTGTAATACCGGTTATATCTGTATAGGGAGCAGGTTCGTACCCATAGTTAACAGTTAAATCTAAAGTTTGATAGAATCCATCATCTGCAGAAATCATTGTATTAATTCCTTTAACAAAGTAATTCCACTGTTGACCAGAATCTCTATTGTAAACAGAAATAACATCAAATAATTGAATCCTTGGATCACCAACTACTGCTACTGTTAATGTTCTGAACTTCTGAATTGCTTTTAAATGATAAGCTGCAGCAACCGCTCTTCTTGCAAAGAATGTTGTTGCCCAGGGAACTTCTATCATTTCCTCTCGTAAATCACCCTGCGATACATTTTTTAATAGAAACGAATTAAGAAATCCGTTTGCGTAATCTCCACATTTAACAACAATACTGTTACTTATATCCTGGTCAGTTAGCTGCATATCTAAAGAGATAAGGTTTTCCCCTTCTCTAAAACTAAACTTTGCAGGTTCATTAATTGCATAGTCTGGCATTTTCATAAATGTGCAACTTCCATCTGGTTCGTGTTTAATATAGTGGAATGTTGTATCTATAATATCGCGTACAATTTCATCCCATTTCTGAAATCTCTTTCCTGTTGCCCCTTCTACAATCCAGCTCTGATTGGTTCCAGGAATATTTACTCTGCTACCGTGCAATTGAACTCCTGCTTTTTCAAAGAAGAACTTCACAACATCATAAACATTACCGGTAGGTGCAACAATTTCATCTGATCCAGGTGTTGGGATTACTGATTTATGTAAAACCTTCTTATAGGATGTAGTGCAGGTAACTGAAATCGTACCGCTTTCGGCATTTACCTTCACATCAGATACAAAACCATGTATATACGGCAAAGCTTCTTCACCATAGCCAATAGACACTTTAAATTCAGTCTGCGGATATAGCTGGTTTGTATTTGTTACCTCACTGTTATAAAACCATTCTGAAATAGAAGAGAACTTACCATACCAGTTATCAGGAGCCATTTGGCCGTATTCATTCGCAAAGGTAATAGTAAATGTACTAGCAAACTGATCTGCGTTCTCCTGCACTTCTAAGCCTATTACACGGTGTTGTATTTGTACGTAAGAAGAAGAGTCCCTTCTTTTCATATAAACAATTAAATTAGGGGAGTTATTCCCCACTTGGAAATAGCTCCCCAACATTCTAATTAAAGAAATAGATCCTTCTCTCACATTCCATCAACTCCTACTCCTGCTTGTGACATGGATATTAATTTGCATTTTGCTATGACTAGCGTTCCTTTTCGTATTGCATCTACTTCATCCGGCGGGATAATACCCCCGTAGGTGCCGTAATCACCTGTAATAATATGAGGGCGATATATTTCCCTCATGAACTCACGCCAATGATCGATATCGTTGAATAGAGCCGTAAATTCTACTTCACAACCTTTATTTCCCGCACTCTGGTAACGAGGATATCCGTGCATGACATTATAAGTTTTTAAGCCATCTAATGATTTCGGTAATTTTGTTTGTTCAATTTTTTCGATATTAGGTACATGTCCAAAAGCATAATAATGTACGTCGCGTATATATGCAATATCAGAGGAACCATAACCGATTGTTGTAAATTCAATCGTTTGTGGACCTGCACCTACAAAGATTTCTCTCGCTTCCCAATCATAAGGACCTCGTGCTCTGAATCTCTCAATCCCATTAACCCGAACAACAAAGTATTTATTCGGTAGCATTCCATCAGAACCAATAGGAACCTGGGACAAAAACGAAAAGTTATATGTCCCTGGCCATGAGAAATCAATAGTATATCTTATTGTGTCTTTTAACTCTGCAGCCTTTCCTAAAAGATGGTATGAACCAGCTCTTCTATGCAATGTTTTTAATATACTCATACATTTCGCACCGCCATTCCCATTAGATCATCAGCAACTACGTTTTGTAGCAGCTTTCTCATTTTTACAAAGTCGTCTGCAGATTGTAGTTTTTCAACAGAGACTTTAAATGTAGCATTTTGAATTGATACGCCATTATTTGTTTTCTTCTCAACGTGGGTTTGTCCCGCAAATGGATGTGCAGTTTTACCGATTAGATCAGCAGAACGTGCGCCCATTTGTCCAATTTGATTAGATACATCGGTTACCAGTTTCATTGGTTTAGGTGGAACGACAGCTTTATTTAATAGTTCAGAAGCTTTGTCTACTGCAGGAATCATTTTTTCCATCCCTACACCAAGACCTTCTGTAATATAGCCCCCGTATTCCATCATTAACCGGGATGGGCTTCGGATACCAAAGAACTTTAATACGGCTTTAGGTATTCCCGAAACTACGCCCTTAGCTTTTTTTATAAGCCAATCTGCCATACCGGACATACCTTCACCGATACCTGCGATAATATCTTTTCCCCAGCTAACTGCATCTTTTGCTACATTTTTTACTATAGAACCAACCTTACTAAATACATCTTTTACAGTATCTACAACCCCTGTAAAAGCACCAGTAATTGCTTTCTTTATAGTTTTAAAGCTACTAACAATAAATTCTTTTATACCGCCAACAACATCGGTTATTGTGTTATATAATTTGTTGAAATTTGTAATTACAAACCCAACAAATTCACGTACTGCACTAATGATTATTAACTTTATAAAATTCCATGCCGCTTGAATAAAGTTTTTAACTGCATTCATCACGGAAGTAATTATGTCTTTAATAAAGTTGAATGCTGTTTGAACAGTATTTTTAATGAAATTCAAAACAGTAACAAATACTGTTTTTATAAAATTCCATGCTGCAGAAATGATAGTTTTAATCACATTCATTACTGTTGAAATCACATTTTTTATGAATTCAAAAGCAGCACGAATAAATGTTTTCAAGAAATTAAGTACAGTGGTAAAAATCGTCTTAATGATATTCCACGCTGTACGGAATATAGTCTGCCATAATTTAACGGCTGTTAGGAATAGAGTCTTATAGAAGTTAAAAGCGCCTACTAAAATAGTTTTGATTAGGTTTAAAGCGAAAGAGAATACAGCTTTAATTGCATTCCAACCAAAGGTAATTATATTTTTCATTAAGCTAAAATAAAATTTAACTACTTTTACATAACCGTCCCAAGCCTTAGAAAATATTTTACCTATGAATGACATTGCAGAACTAAATATCTTTTTTGTACCTTCCCAGAATCCAGAGAAGAACTTAGACAATCCATTCCAAGCTGATTTCGCACCTTTTACAGTTGCATCCCAACCTTTAGAGCAGGCATCACCAAGCCATTTAACTGCTTGTTTGGTATATTTAACGATGTCATCCCAGTTTTTATAAATTAGATATACTAATCCTACAATTGCTAGTATGGCAATTGTCCAAGGATTCATCAGTAATGTCATCATGGATCTGCCCAACAGTGCTAGGGCTTTTCCTATTGCCCCAAACATACCAATAAGTTTAGGGCCAACCTTTAACAATCCTGCAAATGCAGTACTTCCTAGAAAAGCAACGGCTCTTCCTATCATTCCGAACATACCTATTAATCTAGGGCCAAGTTTTAGTATCCCTGTAAATAGCATTGGTACTTTTGTTAATACTGGTACAAGGAATCTAAACGAACCAACAAATGCACCTACTCCACTTGTCATAAAGCCCATCATGGCAATTAATGGCCCTAATACAGCAACCATACCTAAAATTGCTACGATACCAATTTGAATTGGCTTAGGAATAGAACTAAATGCTTTTGCAGCAACTTCTACTGCTTTAATGATTGGAGGGAGTGCCACTTCTGCAATATCTAGAATGGCTTGTCCTAATGGTTCTAATGATGCCATTGTGGTACGAGCAAGTTTCTGCCAACGAACACCAAAAGCTTCTTGCTGCGTTTTCTGCATTTTTTTCATGCTGCCATCAACGTTTTGTAATGCACCATCGGCGTTATTTAGCCCTAATACAGCTTCTGCACCCATGTCTTCCCATTTTGTACCGAATACAGCAACACCAAGCTGGTTTGCTTTTACTTTATCGTCCATCTTACCTAAATCACCTAAGACGGCATTAAATACATCTGCAGAAGTTCCTTTACCTTTATTGAAATTGTCCCAAACCTTTTGAGTTTCTGGGCTCATTTCTGCAAAGGCTTCTGTTACACCTTTTGATCCATCTTGTACACGAATACCGAACTCTTTCACAAGATCGTTTATGTAATCGAGATTATATGAACCATCTTGCGTTCCATTTGCCATAATGGTAAACATCTCTTCTGCAGAAAATCCTGCTTGTTTAAATAAAGGCGCGTATTCAGAAATGTTATCGAACATTTCATTTGAGAAATTTAAGCCTGCTTGTCCACCAGAAGCTAGAAGGTCAAATGTCTCTTTTGCACTTAAACCGAACTGATTCATAAGCTGTCCGGCCCCTCGTGTAACCTCATTAACATCTGTATCAAAAGTTTTCGCAAGAGTCATAGCGTTCTGCGTAGCTCCCTGCATTTCATCGAAAGAAAGATTCTTCATGTTTTGACTTACTTGTATTACAGCTTCATCAACTTCTTGAATACTTTCTCCAAATCCATCTTTCCAGGTATCTTTCGCAACATTACCAAGCTCTTTTGTAGCTTCTTTTGATAATCCGAGTGTAGATTCTAACTTTCTATTAGAAGCATCAAAATCAGACGCTACTTTTACAGCAGCAGCACCAATACCAGCTAAAGGCAATGAAACACCTGCAGTCATATTTGCGCCTGTTTCTTGCATCTTGCTACCTACATGGCTAATTGATTCCCCTGCTTTTTGAAACTTATCATGCATTCCATTTGCAGTTTTTTGTACACGATCTTCGAATTGTTGTAAATCTTTATAAGCGCCTTCTGCTTTAATACCAATCGTTCCGAACAGTTGGAACATTTCAGCTAACATTTACGCACCCCCTTTCACGGGGCCGATAACCATTTTATTCTTCATCGTCTTCTTGGAAGTGAGCCATGATTTGAGCAACATGCGCTTCACACTCTTCTTTCGTCCATACTTCACCCATTTCATAAGATGATTCTTTATCGTCCTGGGTGTCAGTTAGTCCAAAGGCTTGAAGATAATCATTAAAAGTAGTACCTTCTTCAAGTTGACGAGTTTGAAAGCCAATGAACGCCATCTTCTTCCACTCATTTAGTTCTTCTTGCTGCTCTTCTCGTGCAATTAAAGAAAACAGGTCCATTAAACGCGAATACGGTATTGATAAGACATAATCATCTGTCCATCCATACCGTTTTTGGATTTTATCGAAAGCACGTAACATATTTTGTTCGGCTTCCTCTAAATATTCATCTGAATTTTCATTTACGCTAGGTTCGGCGCCGCTGCTGATTGGCTCCATTTCTCGCTCTGAACTTTCACGAGTCCCTTGACCTGGTTGAAAAAAGTCATTAAGTCTTCACTTTCTAATAGGCCCTGTATAACAGCAACCATTGCTTCCGGAGGGAACTGTCTAAACTCTTCTGCTTTCACTTTTAATAAACTAGCAAAGAACTCTGTAAAATCATCCTCACAAGCAGGGATCATCGTTAGAACACGGAAAGCAAATTCTAATCCTTTTTGTTGCTGCTTTTCTTTAAGTGCAACTAATTGTGCTTGTTTTTCTTCTTCTGGAAGAGATTCTGCTGCTTTAGTTAGTTCATCCATTGCTTGCTTATCCTTACCGAAATCAGCAAAGTTAACTATTGCGTTGCGTCCAACCTTCGAAATAATCTTAGCGAATCGCCAAACGTCCGTTACATTTAATCGTCGCATTGTTACTTTTTCACCTAAGATTGTAATTTCTGTACCGATATTCATCATTTTTTCTAATATAGAAGTCATTTTGTCCGCTCCTTTTTTGTATTCAGCTCGTTTTATGCAATAGAAAACCGACTACCATTTATGCGGTAGCCGGTGCTTTTTGTACTGTTACTTTCTTTTTCTTTGGTAAATAGATTTCGTATGGTGGTGTAGTTGGTGCAGATTCACTGTAATGACCGATAAATTTACATTTCAAACCAACCGTTCCTTTACCGTCTTTTAGATCTACTTCAATAGATGAAACTACCATTGCATTACGAATTACAAAAATGACTGGTAGCTCACTACCCGAAATCATACCAATGAGTGCAATATCATGATAGTTTGAATCCGGAATATCATTTGAAGGTTTCATAATATCGTAATCTGTTTCAGTTGTACTATCTACCGTCATCCCTGGTAAAGCTAACTGCAGGTTTTCTTTTGTAAACTCTACTAATGTAAGTTCTACATGTGGTTCATCTTTTAATAACCACTTACCACGCACCATTTTACCTAGTACACCATCAATATCTGCATCATAATACTCACGATCAAAACCCACTTTAGTTCCGCCTGTAGTCGCTCCTACAAGTTCACCTAATTCTTTTACACTTTTAAACCCTTTGTACATGACACCAGGACCGATAACAAAATTATCTGTAGTCCCTTCACGGACACCATTAATTAATTTCCAGCTCATTTGCCCTACCCCCTAATACAAGTCCGTTCGCATGGTTCGGACAAGAAATTTCGCATTTATATGAATGATAGTTGGGTCTTCATCTGGTACCGGCAGTTTACCTGCACGATGTATAGAAAGTATCCCATCATCTTTTAAGCCAACTTCTCTATCTAGTAACTTTTCAATACGTGTAGCAATTAACTTTGCCTTATCATAATCCCCATTATCACAATACACATCGAAATTTAGAATCATACGATCTATAATTTCAACATCATCCGGATTATCTGCTTCAATTCTCATAACTACATAAGGCATTTCCATATCATCTTGTGCAGTCTGGAATGAAAGAGCAGGGCCTTTGTCCTCGCCTTCACCATATTCTGATAGATTAGCTTTTATTATTTCATCGTTCTCTACAAGCATTCTAATAGCTGCAATAGCGTTAGACATCTATTACCCTCCCATCATTCTTTTAAGTTCTCTGCGTTCTTTTTCAAACGCTTTTAATAGGAATGGACGGGCTTCCATATGACTTGTACCAGTTTCAAGCCATATTGCTTTCTGCAAGTCGCTCCCTACTGCACCCAAAACCTCTGATTGTGACCGTTTAACATTGTATTTAATCGAGTTTAACAAGTCACCGGTACGAACAGCAGGAGCTTCACCTGGTTTAGAGGCAGTATATTTACGACTCGTATGAGGTATTTTGTATTGTTTACCGCTACGGCTACCCGTGAGATTCTTCTTCACTTGATTTTGTAAATGAATAGATGCTGCTGTGACCTTTTCAACACACATAGCGTTAATATGCGTCTTGATTTGCTCCATATTGCTTGAATACTCAATTTCTACTGAATTAGCCATATAGAATCATACCTTTTCGCAATAAATTTCAATGTGGTGATTCATAAACGCAGGATTACGCGGTTCGCCTTTTACTTCAAACATATAATCAACGCCTAATTCTTCACTTTTGAAATGAATACGATCATTAGGCTTAATTTTGTAAGAAGCAGGTGCATATATCTTAAAGGTTGTATCAAAATTTTGTTTATCACGCTTAAACCTCTCATTATCAGCAGCAGAATTAGTAGTTACACGACAAGTCATATTCTCATAAATGTCTTCTTCTGTTTCTGCATAATTACCAGAGGATTGTTTCTTTTTCATTTTTCGTTTTACAACTACCTCATGAATATATAAATCATCCATTCCACCATCATCGAAATACATTTCGTTCATGTGGCCATCACCGGCTTAATTCTTGCTCTAAATCCTTTTAAACCATTGAGTATCTTATTGTTTGTAGCTGGTTCATCTAGCGTTTCTGGGCTAATCTGGTACGAATAATCACCAATACTCTCCGATGTCTTCATACCTTTTCGTTGTAAGTTAGCACGAACTACTGCAGAAACAACCAAATCAATAATGCATTTCTTCATAAGTACCTGCAGATCATCATAATCTTGTATCTTATATTCAAATTCATATAACTGATTTTCGGATAAACCATAAACAATACGCCCATTTACAGTAATAGAATCGGTCATATCTTGTTTAGAACTAACATGAGTTACTTTTGCTATAGATTCAGCCGGAAAGGAAAGCCAAGCTAGTTTGCTTGTTTGAATGATTTCTTTCATTGGATTCTCCGGCTTAACTCTTAAATATTTCTTAGCAATAACTGCATAGTAATCTATTAGTTCTTGAATAACCGTATCCGGCATTTTATGCACATTTACGCGGTCTTTAATGTCCTGCACGGTAATATCCATTATGTTTCTTTCTCCTTCTTATCGACTTCTTTTACAAGTTCAAAATGTCCAGTACTTACAAGATAATCAGCTTTATCATTTGCAACTGTTTCTTCTTGGCCATTCTTAAACTTTTGTCCATAAGCGGTGTAAGTGCCACCGAATCGCAGCGTAACTACTTTCATAATTAACACCCCTTTCACGAATGTAAACTTTTGCATGAAAGTTTACATTCGTATTGTTGGTTTTATTGGTTATATCTCGTTTCCTATTAAAAACAAGAAATTATAAAAAAAGTATACATTCAAAACCCTAATAATAAAGAGCTTGCGTCCATAAAAAATACGCCTGGTTATTAAGCACCAAACGTATCAGGAATATTTGTTAGAATTGCTACTGCATCCATTTCTTGAATTACAGCATCATCATCGAAGTGAATTACATAGAATCGTTTATCTTCCATTACTGCAGATTTACCTTCTGTTGTTTTACGAATGCGAGTTTCATATGTGTTAACAGCAATAAAGTTACGTGGATCTGCAAGAATAATAATGTCATCTGATAAAGAAGGAACTGTAACAATTCCGTATCCCATCGGTTTATTAACTTGGTCTCCCGCTCCTAGTAATGCAGCATCACCTGCACCTGTAGGACGGTTTGTTAAATATTCAATCCATTTTTCTCTACGATTTGGTGACATAATCCAACGTAGATTACTATTTTTATATTTATTTGGCATTACACCAGATAGGGCAAAGATTGATCCTTTACCAAATCCATTAGCTTTTGCTTCTTCCCCTGTACCAGTTACTAGTTTAGCGTGGTCAATAATATGAGATTCTTTTGATTTTAAAATCTTCTTCAACCAACCATCGTTAATTGATAAAAATGGATCAGATGATTCAACATCACCATTCCAGTGTAAATCCTCTAAATCAATACCTGTTTGACTTGACATAAGTGTCATTACAGTATCTTCAAAGCCTTCACCTTCAATATTTTCACGCAGAGTTTCTTCTGTAATTTCCCAAGGTAGACGAAGTGCTTTTGTATTGTATGGAATAGTTGATGTAGTAACACCTGCACGGTAATCCTCATCTTTATTCTCTGTTTTCTTACGTAGAATGCGGCCGCCAATACCAACTTTATCAAGTACACCTTGTTTTGCTTTACGCATTTCTTTTCGATGTAATTGAGAGAATGGTGTTGCGTCAAATGCCATTCTAAAGAATTCTTTACTTTGCTCCGGATTTAATAAACCAGAAGAAACTGATCCTGTAGTAATTGTCTTTTCAATTCTAGATACACGTTTTAATAAATCTTGATTGTTCATTGTGCCCATATTAATATTTCCCCCTTATATTACAGGTTAATTCCTGCCCATTTAGACTTTTTAATTTGTTGTTGTCCTGGTGTAAATTCTTCGTCTGGATCTAAACCTTTACGAATAGAGGCCGCGTTTTCGATATTCTCAAGACGTTCAGCAAATGGCTCCAATGCTTTTTGAATAACTGCTGCAACTTTCTCTTCATCCGTTTGTTCTTCTGGTGTCGGTTCTACTTCTTCACCATTCACTTGTTTTTCAATCTTATCTAACTTGGTAGCTAGTGGCTCTACTGCTTGTTTAACAATCTCTGCAATATCTTCTGCTTTCATTTCATCTTCCTCCTGTGGTGCAGCAGCTTCTTTTATTTCACTAATTAAAGCTAATGCTTCATCTAATTTTGCATGATTCTTTTGAGATAATACTTTCCCAGCTTTTTTAATACTTTCTAATACAATGCTTTCTGCTTGTACACTACCTTCTGATTTCGCGATGGTATAACCGCCTTTAATAGAAGAAAGTATGTCCTTCATATCATCAAGAGCAGCTGCCATACGGTCGATATCGGGATTACTTTCCCAAACCTCCCAATAGAACACATCTTCAAATAAATTAAAAACAGCCCGTAAATCACGCTTTTGTTTTTCATCAATAAAGCGGTCTTTTACTTCTCCTTTTGCGATTTTGTGAGTTTCACCTTTAACGAAATCTAGCATTTTTCCAATAAGGCCTTTATCTTCATGAGTAAAATCATCTGCCTTCGCGATTTCCACACGTTCACCAAAGCCACCCATAGAAAAACCGGTAACTTCACCTTTTTTAATTTCTTCCCAGGTGTCTGCATCATCGACACGAACAGTCATAAGCCATGTTCCTGCTTGTACTTCTTGTTCGCCTACTGTCATATCACTTTTAGCAATCCAGTTTTCAACCACAGTTCCTTTACCAGCGATTTCATCATGTTGCTTGTCGATGTGTTGGTAATTTTCCATAAAGGTATAAGCAGCCTTTTCTATTTCTTCTGCGGTCATTATGTCCCCATGTGAATCTTCTACATCCGGTTCATATACAACACCCGTAACAAGCTGCTTCTCTTCTTCTGTTTTAAGGATTGGAACTTGCTTTGATATATTTGGTTGTTTAGCAGATTCACTTTTCATAATGGCAAATTGACGACCGTTTGCGCCCTTTGTAACTAATGAAACATAACTGATATTGGCGTTTTTTAGTTCGTATCTCATTGTTTTACCTCCTTCCCTATAAATATTGGGGTTCCACTGTCAAAACGCATAGCAGCCAAATTAAAGCCGTATACGTTTTGACGATGAAACCCCAATCAAATAGGTGTATTTTATTACTCTTCTGAAATCATAGTACAGCGACAATGTGGATGAGCTGGCGGACACATCTTTCCGTTGCTAAATAGATCATCAATATCTACTGTTTCACCATGTAAACCACCGCATTCTTTACAAACACGTTCATCGTTTCCGGTAAGCCATGTTTTCTTATTTCTATTTGCGCCCTTATAAGCAATTAAATTGCCGTAATTCATTGCATATGTTGTTTCTGTACGTGCAATCATCATTGCTCTGTAGTTGCTTGCTTCTGACATTACATCTGCAATAGAAACACTTAATGCATCGACACCCATTCCCTCACTAAGATTCTTTAACATTGTTTCTCTTAATCTATCTTTAGTAGTTTCATGGATTCCCTTCGCTAATTCAAATGCATAAGCAGCAACCCATTTTGCAGTAACATCACCAATTGGATCTAATACCACCCAGGTTAAACCATTAGACGCTATAGCACTTTGTACAAATTCTGTTACATCATCCTGCAGAGTGTCTGTGACTTCATCGACAAACATTTGTCTTTCTTCATCCCAATCGACACTATCAAGAAATTCATCAACTTCTGATTCATCAATTACAGGAACAAATTCTTCATCTGCTTTATTAATACGAATTACGGGAAGCAGGTTTAAGAGCCGTTTTCCCTGTTCGGAAAAAAATCCGTTACTCTCTTTTGCATAGATTTCTCTACTTCTTCATGCTTTTCCCTAAATGTATTAATAGCAATTATGTTCTCTTGCTCATTATCTGCAGCTTTCGCAATTGGTTCAGGCGGAGAAGACTCAGTTTTACCATCAAAGAATTTATCTCCTTCTGGTACAGGTTCATAACCTACTACTTTACGAGACTCATTCAGTTTTAATATTCCACCCTCATAACTGTCTTTTGCATACTTTAAATCTGCTTCACGGTCACCCGTATCAATTTCATTTAATTTGAAATGCCAATCTAAACTACCTAGTATTTCAGCGAATACACGGAACAATTGATTGTTCAATCGATGCTCTAGGATTTCTTGACCAGGCTCTATAATAGAACGCTTGTACATCTCGTTCATTTCTTTAGCAGTTGTTTGCCCCAATGAACCTGTCATAGCCCAGCCGATACGATAAGGCGGTACACGATGGGCCACACATATCTCCATTGCGCTATCCTGTTTATATAAACGGAAACTACCTTCTTTTACATCTGGACTAATCTTTTCTAACCTTGCTTTCGCACCATCTGGCACAGGTACAACGGCTAATTTATGATGTTCTCCTTTTGTTTCTGCAGAGAAGAATGCTTTCAGTTCATTTTCTGTTCCAGAATCTACTTCATCGACTCCCTCAAGAAATAAAATGGAATCCGGGATGGTTTTACCTGTAAAAAAGTCGATATTGTAATCTCTTGCTGCTTGTGAACCAACTATTGAACCTATGGAACTAACGTAATTAGGTATTCCATAATAAGAAGAACGAGAACCAAATTTACGAATAACAATTACTTCTCCGGCTTTTTCTGTTCCATTTCCTGCAGGATCATCTGCACCTAAAGGCCTACCATCAGCAAGATGATAATCATCTGGATAATTAAACTTTTTAAACCATATTTCTTTATTGTTTACGATTTGAGCAAAGCGTATTTTGTCCTTATGAGCACGTACTGTATGTCCCGGTATATGATAAAGCTCTACCGGACTTTCACCTTTATTATCGCGAACAACTTCAACAATGCCCCAGCCAACTGTTTCATAATCCTCCCATACAGCTCTAAGAATTTCTGAACTTGTCATTTCTGGGTTGCACTTCCGCATGAAATTTTTTAGCATTTCATATTACTCTTGGCTCGCTGCTTCTTTTACTTCTTCAAAAGGCGCGAAGTCAAAACCGACACCCGCAATATCATCCACTTTCGCACTAATACAAGCAGAATGAATAGGATTACTTTCCTTTATATCCATCAGTACCTTCATATCATAAGGAGGTTTAACCAATCCCTTATCGCCATATATTTGCGCGAATGGGTCAACTGCCATTTGTTTGCTGTTATCTTCCTTATTCTTTGGATCATCTGCAGCTTTGCTAATTCCAAATACTTTTACATTCTTCATTGTTTTCTTATCGATCATACCGTTTATGTGTCCTCCTTTCTTCTATTAATAAAGAGCAAAAGAAATAGCCGAACAATAAATGCTCGACTACATTCTTTTAACCTTTCCACCCATAACTACTTTACGTTTACTCATATCGTCCTCACATGCATAACGAGTCATATCGATACTATGATTGTCCTTATCTTGTAATCTGTTTTTCGGATTACCATCTTTATCAACTTCATAATCAATATTTTCAAATTCACCTGCAGTTTTTGGACAACGCTCGGGATCAATTATGATTTCTACTAAATCATCTAACCATTTTTCTCCGTATTCAACAGAACCAGGCCCTTTAATTGCACCTTTTATTTTCTTGATATCATGATCGTTTTTCATTTCATCGATTGATTTTGGTTCAGAAGAATCCGCAATTATTTCAACATCATCCCAGCCGAGTTTTTTAATCTTTTCTGCTAATGAGCGGTTACTGATTTTAACGCCATGTATTTCACCGAATATATAAAGCTTTCTGCGCGTTTTATCATAATGCATACGACCAAAAGACAGCGCGTCATTCCCATAACCCCAGTCAATCCCTTGACGTATATTATCAAATGTTTTAATTTCTTCATCTGTAATACGTCTGAATGTGAGATTACTAAATGGAACAACGCCACTGCCTGTTGGTTTCCCTTCATATTCGTGTTCATATTGCTGTGGTTTAAGCCTTTTTGTTTCTTCTGCTTCTTCCACGAACTGCTTAGAGATATGCGGGTTATCATGATATGTACTATGATGTACAAATGTATTCTTTGGTCTGAATTGTGTTTCAAACTTCTTGTTAACCCAGGATTGTTTCCTTTTAGGTGGGTTATATGAATAGTACATCTTATAACGCAATCCATTCGGTAACTCTTTACGCAAAATAGATTTCTCTATTGTAGAAACATCTTCCTCTAATTTAAATTCAGCCAATTCTTCAAACCATGCAATAGCAACTGGATATTTCGCTATCTTAATAGATTTAATTTTCGCAGGGTCATCAGCACCACGGAATATCATTTTGTTCCCACGTGGCTTATAAATGATTTCCATTGGACTTTCTTTAAAACGAAATAAATGTTCTACACCTAATATTTCTATTGCTTCTTTTATTTGCTCATAGCAGGATTCCCTTATTGTATCCTTTACTTTACGTATGCAAAGAACCGTAATAGGAAACTGAATAAGATCCATAACAATACAAATGGATATATCAGTAGATTTACCTGAACCACGTCCGCCTTTACAAACAATTTTTAATATCGATTCACATTTACGAGCTAACCAAACTTGATGAAATGCCGGTGGAAGTATTTCACCGATTTGCTTTTTAGACATTTAAATCACCACTGATATTGTCTACAATGACAACTGGCTCAATATTGTTATCATCATTATTAGTATTAGATTTAATTTTGTCGATTTGAACCTGGATAAATTCAAGTTTGGCCCTTCGCTCATCATCTATATTTGCTAATCTATCAAAATCTCTAATAAGAGCAGACAAAGTAGAAAGGGCCTTAGATTGAGCATTTAAGAAACTCGCTTGTTTATCCCAAGCAAATTGAATTTCCCACTCTTCTTCAAATCCGCTTTCACTAAGTTTTTTCTTTCTTAGTTCCTTTGTCATGTCCTCTTTATTATTAACGAACATAATACGTTGAGCATGAATGATTTGAGCGTGCTGTAACATTATACTTTCCCATAGAATCGATAAAGGATCATTGTTAATCGCTTCCTCTAGCTCTTCTTTTAAATCATATAATTCTTTTGGTAAATACTTTCTATATAAACCATGAGTAGCAGCATTACCATTACGCAATGGAGCAGAACCTCCGGGATTACCAACAGCATTTTTATTGCCCTTTTTAGCTCCACCGCGATTGTTTACAGCATTCTTATTACCTTTGGGTGCTCCTGGTTTCTTTTTGGAGTACTCCGCATCTTTCTTTGGAGTACTCCGTTCATTTTTAGGAAGTACTCCGTTTAATTTGTCTATCCATTCATCTTTGGATTTCCACCCTCCAACCGTTTTTTCATTTACAGCTTTCTCGGATGTAGACAACAATTCAGCAATTTTACGATTAGTAATATCACCGTTATGTTCTTTAAATATTTCATACGCTTTGTTACGGTCTGGACTTCGTTGTCTGGCCATAATTACATAACACCTGCCCCCTTATCCAATTGTTTGCACTTCCTTCTCTAAACACTCAATGCATATATGAGCATTATCCGTATTTGCTTCACGGAGATATGTTTTATCAAAATGAGTAATAGTTAATGGCATTTTTAATGTCCACATGCAGGGTTCATTACAAACAGAGCATGTAGGAACGTTTATAGTTTCTTCTTCCATTTACACCACCTCACGGTAAACCCTAATTAACTATTGAAATTCCTAATATTAAGATGTAAAATAACGTTATCTTATATGCGCTTAAGATAGATCGGAATAAGAAAAGGAATCCTTAGGGGTTCCTTTTTCTATGCAAAATAAAAAAGTAGCAAATTCGCTACTTTTAATTAATTAACAATGATACAGTTGACCACGAATTTCGCCATTAGGATGTTGTACTGTATGAACATTAATATAAATGTTTCCAGCGATGATTTCATTTACAAGAGCATCTAATGTTTGGCCAGCCAACGGCCCAACCAAATCCTCTTGAGTGATCATTCCTGTAAAAGTTGCACACTCTATTGAAACTGGATTTGTTATAGGTCCGAATAAAAAAGCTACAACAGGACCGTTCGTTCCTTTTGCTCCTAGATGCAGATGGGCAACTACTACATTCTCTATATCGAATAACTCCAACTTAAATTTTAAACTAAGCTCGTCCCGGCTCAATTTAAAGAAAGCTTGTCCTCGAGCATCTGTTTCTACTGGTGGAACTTCATTTCTGCCACGTAACTTTGCGAAGAACATATTTATCACTCCTATGCTTTTTATTTACTCCTAATATATTCATGTCCTTCTGAAATGGTGACAAAATAAAAAAGCAGCTGTTAAGCTACTGTAATTGTTCAACTATCTCATTAAATAACTGTTGTCCTTTTTCTGGATATCTTTCTAATCCACCATCAGCAAAGTATTCACCTTCGTCACTTATCATCTCAATCAATACTTCTCCTTTTTCCCAAACCTGCAAAGAGAATGCAATGCATGATTCAAATTCTTTTAACGCTTCTTCTCTGTCTGCGGTAGCTAACATAATATCCGTATCAGCATGGTCCCACATCATAACTGTATAGACCCGCACGAAATCACCTCAAAAGAATCTTATTTTTAAAAATCCATAACAAAATTTGATGTATGCATGGGAAATGAATAGATATTCAAATTGACTACCGATAAGGTTACTTATGTAAACAAGGTTTTCGGGGAATATGCCGTCATACCAACGTTTTTGGCACTTTTGAGAACTACCACTTACAACATCTTTTATACATTGTTGATTTTACGCTGTTTTTACCCTAAAACATCTGCTTTTCCTTGCATAAACTTCACTTAGTTAACTATCTCTATTTTTATCGAAATTTACGTAACAAAATATATGATGTGTTACATTAGATGGTTTTTAAATCACCTTTACAATATTTGGTTTGTGTTGAGTTTGTTTTGTTAGAACAAGGTAAATCTATCAATTCTATTAAATCCATCAATTTAACTATTACATATTAATATTCAACTCATATACTGTAGTAGTTTACTAGAAGGGAGGCGTAACCATGGAAAGTTGCGTTGTGTTTGTAAATGGCCAACCTTTTTTAGTTCTTACAGTAGCTGGTATCGAGATTGCTAGATTAGAGATTTCTCTTCAAGTAGCATTAGCTCTAAGAGTGCTTGGAATACCGATTTGTGATTAATTGGCATATCAAAAGAAAAAGAGGGATTCAGCCCTCTTTTTTTATTTTTCTTATCTTTCATTTGCACCAATTTGATTCATCATTGACCCATTACGTTTATGGCATTTACAACCATCACGTATCGTATGAGAAGCCTCTTTAAATCCACAACTTTTATTCAAGCACCATTTTTTTAATGGTATTTTCAAAGTACAATCTCCTCCAAAATAAAAAGAACCCGAATGGATGCTCTGATATCAATTATTTATTTGTACTTTAATTACGGTAAATGAAGTTTTACCCTTCTTCCAATCACCTAATGTTGCTGCACCAATCTTTTTAAGCATTATTAAGTAACTGGAAGAAGAGCAAAAGCTCTCCTTAATAACGGTATCATTCAATCACTACCATCTGCTGGTTTCGGATTTTATGCGCCGTCATTACGAACCGTTTAGAATTTTAGAAAAAACATAGTGAATAGTGTTTTCCGCCACTTCTCACAATACAAATATAACACGTTTATACCAAAACAACCGGCACATTTCCTGCCAAAAAGCGGTCACGACTCTGCCACTTATTTTAATTCACTAAAAACCTTTATTTTTCTAGACAACCTCACTGCAACAGTCAAAGAATAGATTGAATTTTATTTAGGTATTATGCTTGATCTGATTGTAGGACATGTAATGGAGGCGGAATAATCCAACCTTTTTTCTTATTCAGACGAAGTAATATAACTCCAGCTTGTGCTTTTTTCATATGAAATTGACCAAACATCATTCCTACATCTTCTCGAAGGGATTGTCCCATAGCTTGGCTACATGCTACTAACCCAGCAGCAAGATCCATAGAAACTTTAGCTGCAATTTCTGCATCATTAATACGAGCGCCAGGAGGAATCGTTTCAATAGATGCAACTGGTCTTTCTGGAGGTGCTGGTGGTAATGCAACACCATTCAATTTTAATATATTTTTTAATTCTTCAACTTCTGATTGGATATCATTCTCTACAAGGTTTTCTAAAAATTTCTTTAAATCCTCGTCTCCTGTGTGGTTAATAAGAACTTGATATCCAGCAATTGCACCTTGTGCCGCTGCAAGGTAACTCCAAATTCCAAAGACTTCTCCGTAGTGCATTGGTTCATTTTGTGGATTTCCACTTAAAATACCCATAAAAATATTCCTCCTTAAAGAAATTAGACTTTTAGCAACAATACTTACTATAAAAAAAATTTTCCCAACCATGTTCTGGATTAAAGAAAATAAGTTCTTATAACTCATAAGGAACACCTTACCCAAATATAGTAATTACCCCTTATAGAATGTACCATTACCAAAAATTTATTCTTATAAATAATAAATACATTTCGATTAACTTAATCCATTATTATAAGTACTTTTAATAATAAAAATTAAAGATGTTTATCATAATTTCAATTCAAATGGTTTTATATATTTTCAAACGAATATTGTCTAAAGAAACTGGAGACATTACTGAATATGAAAGGAGGGGAAAACTATGAAGAAAAAATTCTCATCTATTTTAAGTGCTCTATTACTAACTATTATGGTTTTTGGTACCAATGTTCACGCTGAATACGATGGAAATAATATGGATAGAGTTAATAATAATGGCATTACAACTCGAGTTAATGACAATAACATGAATAGAGTGAATAATGATACTAGAACTCGAAATGTGAATACAACAAATGATTTGAACAATGATCGTGATGATAATAATAATTGGGCGTGGCTTGGTTTATTAGGACTAGTAGGTTTATTTGGTCTTAGAAGAAAAGAAAAAGAACCAGAAAGACGTTAATATAGAACATTGTATTTAAAAGATACTTACTTATCAAAAGAATGCAAAATGAATAAACTATGAATCGCCTTTAATGAGGCGATTTTTTATTTTTTCAAAATCAATAATAATTACATAAAAACGGAAACTATTAATAGGAAACAATGAATTTCTTAACTTGATGATAATGTAGCGTTACGTCCATTTGATAAACCACGCTTTTGTTTTATGCCGTTTCTTCACTTACCCATATCTTATATTGTGTGTAACTGCCCCCTTCGCTGAATCCCTTGGTATCATTGATTTCTTTTAACTTCCTCTTTTGAGTTACACAGTACGAAAATTATGAGTAACTGTATAGGGATACCACCAGCATTTTGCAAAATAACCTACGTTATGTGGAAAATAAAATAAGCTGCCCATGTGGACAGCTTATTTACATAATTATCGTTATTGGTAGTTAATTGAATAAATTATGATAGATCCCATCACAATATCACCACCTATAGTTAGGGGACCATATAAAACACGATCAGATATCATTTGTTTTATGGAGTTAGCAGCTTATCGTTATTCATATTTTTCTGATTGTATCCTTTATTTATCAAAGTCTTTTAATATCGCCCTTTCTTTAGGAGGTAAGAATCAAGCTAGCGACAACTCCGGCGTGATCGGACGGCCAAAGAGCGGTTGATGTTCTGTCATGTTGTTCTTCTCCTACCACATCCGCTACAATTGGGTTCCAGCCGTTTTTAAACAAAATAAAATCTATTCTTCTAATTAGAGAGGATACAGCATTCAACAAATCTGGCTCTTGGCAACATGTAAATCCCTGTCCTTTACCAACTTGAGTCCAAACATCTTGAAATCCAGCATTGATTAAATTCCCGTATGTTGGTGTGCCGGTTCCGTCAGCGTTTGAATTCAGATCTCCTAGAAGAATCAGAGGTAGATTTGTATTGGCTGGTCCAGCTAGTAATTCATTTCCTTGGGCGACTTGGACTGGGGGAGAAAGTGGTTCTAAATGGGTATTGATTACCCGGAAGATACGTCCGTTTGAGCTAACGTCGATAGATGACCATCCTCGAGGAATCGTGAATAGTTGTCCTCCAACTAATATTGTCAATTTTGCTGCAAAATTAGCTTCTTGCCGCTGAATAATCTCCAATCCGGATTCCTTTCTGATTAATATAACGTCTCTGTCTAAAAAACCTACTATATTTCCATTGCTACTTGGAAGTTGCACTGAATTATTTTCATTTTGAGCTGCTACTTCATAATGTAATCCCATTTTTCTTAACTCACTTAATAGCAATTCTACAAAATCGTATGTGATTGTTTGTACACCAGGTACAAATAATTGCCACAGTTCTGCTTCTTGCAATCCAATGATATCAGGTTTATTCAAAACGATTTGTCTGGCAATTGCTTTCACACGGACAGGGAAATTGGTCGCAAGAAATTGACGAAACACTTCCGTTACCACCTGTCGTAATTCTGCTGGCGTAGTGGCGATTGTAAATGGTGTAAAATCCGCACCTAAATAAAGATTCCACGTCATAACTGTTGGTGGTTTTTTGGGTTCTGGAATCGGAGGGACAGCAGGTGGAAAAGCAGGATAAAGTCTACGACAGCATTTCTTTTGTTTTGAAAAATATGAGTTCAAAATAGTTCACTTCCTTTTTTTGAAACTAAATATAATTATTTATATTCAAATCGAATAACTTAGCTTGTATGGATATCCTATAAATGATCAGTTAACATAACGCATTATTAGTGGTAGCAAGAAAAAAGCGAATCCCTATTTTCAAAAGGAATTCACCTTTTTCTTTTTCTTTACCCCTATTCATATTTTTATACATCCCTATCCTAGCGCGGTTTTAGGGTTCTTGTTTGTTACTGGAACTGTATAAAATCTTTCATACTCGTAGCGTATTTTTTTCCAAAATGCTGCGATACCCCTAGATAAAAAAAGAAATAAGCAATGATTAGATTTTAAACCTAGTCATTGCTTTATCCATTGCATCTTGGTTTATACCTATATAACGTAACGTGACCTTCTCTGACGAGTGATTGAATATCTCCATAAGTAATGCTATGTTTTTCGTTTGCATGTACATATGATACCCATACGTCTTTCTTAACGTATGGGTTCCTATTTCATCTAACCCAAACTCTGCCGCTGCTCCATTTAATATTTTATATGCCATGCTACGACCAATTGGACGATTCTTCCCTTGTCTACTTTGTAGTAAATACTCATTGTCTTCTCTTTCTTCAATAAACCTTTTAAGTTCTCTTTTCAGTGCTGCAGTAACTTGTATTCGTTTTTGTTTCCCTGTTTTCTTTTCTCTCATAGATATATGACTGCCTTTGACATCACCTACTTTTAGTTTCAAAATATCTGAGATTCTAAGGCCTGTATTAATACCCATAATGAAGAGAATGTAATTACGTAAGCTTTTTTCCTTAAAGTACTCTTTTAGCTGTTGTATTTGCTCTGATTCACGTATTGGCTGAACAAAATTCATTATTTATTACCTCCAGTCTCTTCTGCCTCGTAAACTTCTAATCCAAGTGCAAAAGCGAGCTTATAAAATGCTTTAGACTTCCAACGTCGATAAGTACGCTCTGACATCCCTATTTCGTTATAAACCATGTAATCACATACGTCCTCTTCTTCTAAATAACGTTTATAAATAATATCTCTTTGAATGCTTCCTGCACGTCCGTTCCCTAATCGATTTAGAAACTGATCAATACGTAATGACATTTTCTCAAGCCGCTCTTCTCGCTTGCTTTGTTGAATATTTGCTATAGCAACATCTTCTAATGGTTTTCCAACTGTATGTGTAGGACCGTGCTCACGTATTTCATAAGAAGGAGTGACTTTCATTTCTTTACGCATCACCCCAAATTGTCTATGTATACGTACGCTTTCCAACACACCTTCTAATTCCTCCTGTGTTGCTGTTCTATCAATTTTTGGTAAGAAAGATAATTGTTTAGTCATGTAAGACCACTCCTTTTTATTTTTAAATTACTTTTGTCTTAATGCTCCACGTCTACGCTCATAACAAGGTCTATGCATCCCCATTAAATGCTCAATTTCACGAGTACTTAATTTCTCTTTTTGTTTTTTCTTGTTTTTCTTCTTTCCTTTCTTGGATTGCTTTTTCCACTCGCGTAATGGGTCTTTTAGTGCCTTCATATTTCCCCATCTCCCTTTTCAAAATAAAAAGGACACCTATTCCTAAAACAGCTTTAATGGCTGCTTTAATGAATTGGTGTCCTCTAGTTTTCTAGCCGGACGATATTCATTTCAAAGGATTATTTTGTTCAAATCTAACTTTACTCTCAATTTGCAAATGTAATTATCTCGTAAAAAAATTAATAACATTAACATCTTGAACAGTTAGTTATTGCGTTATAATATAAGTAAATTCCTCTATGCACGAATACCCTGTGACTTACTAGGAGAAATCCTATTGTTTTTCTTTTGAAAAAGACCTTCTACGCCTGAATAAAACTCAACATTACGTCAATACTGTAGACAGCCCATTTCTTAAACACATTCCATGATTCGAGCAGTTAGCTTTTGCTAACTGCTTTTTATTGAGTTCCAACTCTTGCTTCTTGAAATACCCCTTGACTGCCTTTTTCCAATAAGTACCCATTCCTTATTTCCCTTGAATAAATTTTTAAACTTTGTCTATGCTATAGATACATTCAATTATTGAACTTCCTAATTTAAGTTTTAAATGAATAAAATTCTATTTTTTTCCGATACTATGGAAGAATTTAAAAGGTTATTTTAAATTCTTCCCACTCAAGTTCTCTTGGTCGAGAGGTGAGCAGTTAGCTTTTGCTAGCTGCTCTTTTTAATTTATTCGAATAAAATTCTAAATTCTGTCCAATACTATAAATGGGCTGATACAGCTTGAATTCACAGTGACCTCTGTAATGTTCTTTTCCCCTTTCTCTGAGGGCTTAGCAGTTAGCTTTTGCTAACTGCTATTTATATGGATTATATTTAGTAATTCCATGTTTCATTTTCTCGAATAAAATCAAATATTCTGGCAACACTAAATACAAGCTACTTTTTCCCAAAAGTAGTTTCTTTTTGCAGTGCTTGTGAGGGCAGTTAGCTTTTTGCTAACTGCTTTTTTATATTGAACTAATAATAAAATTTTGTTCTTATTTCTTTTTTTACACCATATACTTCTAACCTAGCCTCAGCTCAAAGTGTTACCTCCTATCTTAAAGAGCACTTATGCATGGTGCTCTTTTTTAATTTTCTTATTTCTACAAAATGAAATTTTTGTTGTATTAATCCCCGTATAACATTTCCAGTCCTGCTAACACTATAACTGTAACTCTAAGTTACACATCTTAACTTGTAGGGCCTAATTTTCTTTTGTACAACAAGCAGTTAGCTCATTAGGCTGATTGCTTTGTTGTGCTGAATGAAGTTTTAATTTAGTTTTCTTTCCTGCATATTTTTTCGAATTCTGTTTATACTATAGTTGTAACTTTTCGTTACAACTTATATCTGTATCCAGTGAAACTTCTAAAATTGTACAATAGAGCAGTTAGCTATTTCAGCTAGCTGCTTTGTTGTGCTGAATGAAGTAGCTAGCTGAAGTAGCTATAAAAAGATTTCTCAATATCCACACCATGGAAACTAATTACCTTTTATGGTAATGTATTGGTAATTCTATAAAGGTTATTGTTTCATTAAAAGGACCCGTCCCCCTAATCGGGTCCTTTTAAATGTTCCTTACTAAAATAGCGTTTGTATACTAGTTTACAAGCCGTTTCTTTTCATAGAAATACAACATAGTATAAAATACAGGACCAAGCTTTCTAAAAACTTGTCCGAGTTAATTCTTAAAAAGAGGTGAACATAAATGCCTATCGTTAAGCCATTTATAGCTGGAAGACGATTTGTAAGTACAGCAGCAACAGGAACTGCCGCTGGAGCGGATTTAACTTTTGCTAACACAGACTTCACTGATGACACTGGTGCTGTAACAACATTCCCTGCTTCTTATGCTTTTTTTACGCTTTATATTAATGGCGTTATTCAAACTGGTGATACTATTACTGGTGTGACTACTACAGCTGCTACTATTGTAGGAGGAGCCGTCCTAGATGGGGGTACTCCTATTGCAATTGAATTTACTATAACGTAACTTTAGTTGTCTTTTTAGAGGTTTCATTAAAAGAAACCTCTAATTTTAAAAACTGACATTAACTTTAGTAGCAACTACATAATACAGTGCATATACTAATATAGAATGATAGGAATTTATACTCACTCTCGACAAGAGCACTTATATAGTGCTCTTTTTTAGCTTCCTCTTTTCTACAAAATGAAATTTTTATTAACTTTTCAACACATACATAATATTACAAAAACATCCACATACTATAAATAAGTTGGTAATAGCTATTCCATAATGAATCTCAGATTTTCTTGAATTCTTCCTAAGACAAAACAGTTAGCTACGCTAGCTGTTTTGTTGTATTAAATTTCAACATAGGTACCTACTATTTATGAAACGCTTGATTGATTGTCATTTGAGATGCACTTCAAATTCAGTATTCCCGCTCCTTAGGAGAACAGTCTATGTATCTGTTCTCCTATTTTACATTTAATTTTTACCTTGAAATAAGAAAATCCTAAGTTCTGTTGAGCCAATCTCTTGTAATTATTGATGCTCGTCTTTCAAGAGCATTTACAAATAATGCTCTTTTTTGCTATAAAATAAATTCTTTATCTTCCTTTACATATTTTTCAACTAAACTACACACGATACTTCTAAGCCATTCGAACTAGTGGCTTCACTCTTCTTGTAAAAGGATGGGAAGGCGTTTCATCACAATTGGCTAACTCATTCAACCCACAAGCAGGCAAAGTTTCTTTGCCTGCTATTTTTGTATAACTTTCTTAATTTGAATCATACTATGCAGGAACCTGTTTACCAATACGAGTCAATTTGGTGTTTTGAAATTTCCTCCTTCTAGGACAAGCAAAATTGCTTGTCCTATTTTCGATTAAAGTACTATTTATATCCCTCTCCTCCCTAGTCTTTAAATTTTATTTTTTAGTATCAAAAATAAGAATTTGTACATTATAAAAATGTCCCACACAATGATGTGGTTACATAAGGAGGAGTTAAAAATGGACAAACGTACTGAGAAAAAAGTTGAAGCAGTAGCACGTAAAGCTGCTGATTTAGAAGTTTCACAAGAATTAACTAGCCTTAAAAACCAAATTCAACAGTTACAACAATCTTTATCTCAAACAACTCAAAGTCAACAACAAGGTCAACAACAAGGTCAACAACAAGGATTACAACAAGCTAATCAACTAATGCAACAACTTCAACAATTTAGTCATCAATCTCAACAACAAATGCAACAAGCGGATCAACAATTACAGCAAACTATCCAACAAGCTATTCAAACATTAAATCAAGGATTACAGTACCTACAATCTAATCAAACATTAAGTCAAATTAATCAAGCTATTGCACAGGCCCAAACACAGGTTGATCAAGTGAGCCAGCAAATGGGTGGTCAACAAGGTCAACAAATGGGTAACCAACAAGGTCAGCAAATGGGTGGCCAACAAGGTCAACAAATGGGTAACCAACAAGGTCAACAAATGGGTGGCCAACAAGGTCAACAAATGGGTAACCAACAAGGTCAGCAACAATTTCACTAAGAATATTTACAGTAACCCCAGCCGTAATAAATTTTTCGCAACTTATATAACAGTAAGCAAACTCCAATTTCTTTTTGTTAGTTATTATTAAAATTAAGTAAATAACAATATTTTTTGAAAGAGCACTTTTTATAGTGCTCTTTTTAAAGTGGATAATTTCAGTATCAAATAGTGTTTTTGTTCAAATACTTCACGTCCATAAAAAAATTACATTTGGTATCATGTACTCTTTTACATTAAGAGCTTTGATCCGAAGAGCACTTATATAGTGCTCTTTTTGGTATGGAATGTGAAATAAAGGCTTGCTCTTAAAACCTTTTATGTAATTATTGTAGGGTTTTTCCCTACACCCGTGTGTCTGTTTACTCATAAGTTGTTAAAGTATAAATATAAATTGTTAGTTAATTTATAAGGGAGGTGTAAAAATGAGTAAATTTAAAAAGAATTGTCACATACCCTTTCCATGTGCCTTTCCTTTACCTCAAATCGGGTCTACTGGACCTTCGGGACCTACTGGAGCTACTGGAGCTACCGGACCTTCAGGTGGACCTCGGGGACCTACCGGGCCTACTGGAATTCAAGGTAGCCTGGGACCTACTGGGCCTCAAGGTATTTCTGGACCTCAAGGGATTCCTGGGATTTCTGGATCTATTGGTCCAACTGGACCTTCTGGAATTCAAGGTATCCAAGGTATCCAAGGCATTCCTGGCATTCAAGGTCCTATTGGACCCACTGGAATAACTGGGGTCACTGGAATTCAAGGGATTCCTGGCATTCAAGGGATTCCTGGCATTCAAGGGATTCAAGGGATTCCTGGTCCGACCGGCCCTCAAGGGATTCCTGGCATTCCTGGTTCTGTAGGTCCAACTGGACCTTCTGGAGCTGTTGGACCTACCGGCCCTTCCGGGGGACCGCCAGGACCAACGGGCCCGACTGGACCTTCTGGGGGACCACCAGGACCAACCGGAGTGACTGGCCCCACTGGACCTTCTGGGTCACCAGGACCAACCGGACTTCAAGGTATCCAAGGTATCCAAGGGATTCCTGGCCCCACTGGACCTCAAGGAAGTCAAGGGATTCAGGGGATTCAAGGTAATCCGGGGCCTATTGGTCCTATTGGACCCACTGGAATAACTGGGGCGACTGGAATTCAGGGTATCCAAGGTATTCAAGGTGATCCGGGACTTATTGGACCTATCGGCCCGACTGGCCCAACTGGACTTCAAGGTATCCAAGGCATCCAAGGCATTCCTGGGCCTACTGGATTACCAGGAACCGCTGGAGCTACCGGACCTACTGGGCCTACTGGTCTTACAGTATCTGGGTTATCTCATTATGCTTATGTTTTCAATACAGCAGCTCAAGTTGTTGCCTTAGAAGCACCTATTCTTTTTAATTCACATGGTAGAATGACATCTGGTTTTACTCATACACTGGGAACTTCTCAATTAATGGTTCTTAATGCAGGAGATTATAAGATTTCTTTTTCTGTATCAGGAGTTGAACCTAATCAATTTACGCTCTTTTTAAATGGTGCTCCAGTTACCAACGCAGTTTATGGATCAGGTGCAGGAACTCAGCAAAACAATGGGCAAACAATTCTCTCTTTAGCCGCAGGTGATATTATTACCCTTAATAATCATACTTCCGCTGCTGCAGTTACTTTACAGACTTTGGCAGGTGGAACACAAACAAATATAAATGCTTCGATTGTAATTGAAAAATTAAATTAATTTAATCATTTATTTCTTGAAACTCTGGCAGTAAATAACCTGGTGTAGATTTCTTTTTTCAACAAGCAGTTAGCTTTTGCTAGCTGCTCTTTTGTATTGAGTTGAAAATAAGTTTTAGGTCTTATTTCTTTTCTGCGCCATATAATTTTAACCTAAACATTCAGCTCAAAGTGTTACCTCCTATCTTAAAGAGCACTTATGTATGGTGCTCTTTTTTATTTTGTTTTCTTTCATTTCTGAATAACATTTTTAACCCTGTTCATACTATTTTTGTAACTTAAAGTTACAAACTATTTCTGTAAGCGCAGCGTTTCTTTTGTACAACAAGCAGTTAGTTTTATTAACTAGCTGCTTTGTTGTGTAAAAGAAAGATTTTGTTTTAAAGTTACACATAGCTAAAAAACATACATATAATATCTTGGGTATCCTTTTTCAATATTAGTTTTGGTCAGAGAGCACTTTTAAGAGTACTCTTTTAATGTATTGCAATGTATCACGTTTTACATACAATAAACATAGAATGCAATGGGCACGCAAGACATAATTTTTATATAATCGTGTACATTTTTTGTACACGTTTTTTTATTAAATAAGAATTCTGTTTAAATTTCATCAACCTTATTGATTCCTTTGCATACATTATTATCACAAGGAATTCCATAGGTTTCTCTGGTCCAGTTTCCTTAAATTCCTTGTACACCTCATCGAAATAACCCGTTTTAAATAGCGGATTATTTTATTTTTGGTTATAAAAAGTTCTTGTTTAACTTTCATTCATTTTTTTGCTTATTTTGAATACATTACTATTAAGCCAAGAAATACACAGGTTTCTCTGGACCAGTTTCCTTGTATTTCTTGAACTCCTTGTACAAAGAACCTGTTAGTTATAACAGGTTCTTTAATTTTTTCGTCATACAATAACTATTTTGTTATATTCCTTGCACTTTTAAATGAGACAAGCATATGTTGTAGTATAGTGTTTCATCACTTATATACACTTCCTCTTTTCAAGAGTACATATTCGATATGTACCCTTTTTGCATTACTATAAAATAACGCTTTGATTTAGTTTTCAATGATTAGATTAATAGCTCCAGCTTGATCTAAATTTATTAATAAACTCTCTGCTACTTTCTTTGTAATCGTATTAGTAGCAAATGCAATTCCCTTACCATCTACAGTAATTCTAGCTTTATTTTCGATGTATTCGATTTTCACATCTTTCATATTTCACATCTCCTTTTTATACAAAATTCAAATTTGATTAAAGTAACTGTGTTTTTCGTTCTTCCATACGAATTACTTTTCCACTTTGATATATAAATGATTGTTCACCAAATCCACCTTGGGGTGGTTCTATTAGTTGGACCTGACCATTTTTAACAACATATATTCCGTTTATTTTCAAATCTATTTCAGCTGTCATTTCTACAAGATTTTCTTTAATAATTCCCACTAAGACCACTCCCATATGTTATGATTATTTTGTCGAAGTAAGTCGGGAGCAATCTCGGCTTTTTTGTTTGTCTACAAATATCGCACAACATTTTCTGGAACAAATAATTGCTCAAGTGATAAATAAAGCCGTATTGGAATCGGTTCCTTATTATCTCTCGCATTCTTGCAAAGCTCCTCCGCTTCTTCCCAATCGAACTGCTTATCTTCCACTCGCTTAAATCTCCAAATTCCAATTGTATATTCCTCAAATAATTCATACTGATCATTTGGCTCTGTTGTTGGTTTTAATTCATCAGTAGCTCTTACTTGATTTGGTACTTGAACAACTACATCCGTAAAACGAACTCTAGAATTTAATCGATGAATGTGTGCTTTCTCAGTATCAAATGCTACTACAGGCTCAACATCAAATATTGTTAACTGCTTTGGCATTACAATCCTCCTAAGCCTCTTTTTTATATTTAGATAACACTTGTTCTAAACGTTTACGTTCACCCTCTAAATGCATTTCATCGTGCTTTACAGGCTGGGATTGCACTTCTGTATCTTGTGTATGTAACCAATCAGGGACGATTTCTTTTCGAGCATTACTTCTGCCACCACGAGATTGGTATTTCTTACGGAATTGAGTTTGTGCAGCTTCAACATCATTAATGCTTTTATACCCTTTAGCATGCCAATCTCTTAAAATACCTTGTACATAAGACATATTAGGTGCATTCTTTTCTAAAGCTATTTTCATTGCTTTGATAACAAGCTGTGCATTCAAATCTTCAATCCACGCATTAATCCCTTCAGCCACAAATGGTTTAAGAACTCCAAAGTTTTGCTCATAAAATGCTATTGGATTTTCTTCTGCAACTTTTTTATCTCTTGAGCAGCTTGCTGCTTCTTCTTTTGTTTTTGTTTCTTCTTTTTCTTTTGTTTCTGTTTTTGTTTCTTCTTTTTCCTTCATAGGGTCTTCGAAGCCCCTTATAAGCCACTCAAAACGAGCTTGGAAGTATTCCTTAATACGAGGAATTTTAAAATCTTGCTGCTGTTCTAAATCTAAACATGTCTCATAAAAATCAATTAAAAAATCTTCACACTTAATATTCTGGATTTCTTTTAACACACACTTTTCAATATTCAAATTTGTAATAGCATTGAATTTAAGCCAATTAATCAACATAATTTCTTTCGTCTTTTTGTTGTAATGAATTTTCCCGTAATCAGCAAACCGCTCTAGCAACTTCTCAACCGTCTCACGGTTATACCCTGTATCCATTTCTATCACTCGTAATGGAAGCTCATAGATACCACTCTGAGAAGTTTTGCTATTAGTCATTAAGTATAAGTAGAAGTATTTTTCCTCCGGTGTAAGATCTAAAACGAAAGCATCTTGCCAATATGAAACCTGAACAGGTCTATAAACTGCCATATTATTCATCCTCCATTGTTTTACTTGATTTGCTTTGATATACTTAATCCAATTCTATTTTTAGAAAGACTCTCTATAAGATTCTAAAATCTATCACTCTGCCAAGTGATAGATTTTTTATTTTCTTCGACTAACTACTGATGCATTGATCCCCTGCTCTTGAAGACTTTTAACAACTACACAATAACTCTTTGATACATCGTGATCCTCTTTTTCATTACGAAGGCTCTTGAATTCTTTTGCGCATCTATTTAATTCCTTCTCCCAATGATCTGCTTCATCTAATGAACCAGCATTGAACATGTTATGAATACATGTAACCATGCAATTATGTAATTCATTCGCAAAGGTAAAATCCCCTGGTAGAACTAAGTCGAACAGACGATTACATTCTGATTTCATGACTTATTCCTCATTTCTAGTAATTTGATACTGTACGCATCGTTATGAACAGAAAAAAAGCAGAATCTATTAAAAGATGGGGGCTCAGCCTTTCTGGTCATAACGACAAGCACAATAGCTTGTCGCATTAAATTCTTATATGCTATAATTTATCTACTGTCATGATTGGCTATCGCAGACTACGCGGTGGCCTTTCCTTTTTTCTTTTTGTTCTTCAAAACAAATGCTGCTTCTATAATTCGAATTCTTATCTCCATTAATTTCTTCTCTTGTTTTAGGCCCCTAGCTTTCATATAGTCTCCACAAACTACTGCAATTCGAATATCACCATATAAATTTGCTTCCTTACGAATTAGAGCTTTATATTGATTTAAAGTTGGACTTACATAATCAATTGTCATAACTTAAACCTCCCCAATAAAATAATTAAATTAAACTTTTATATACTTCCTAGCTCGTAATGATACTTTCCAGTACTTAAAGACTTCTTTCATTGAAATACCATATTGATCACATAGGACCGCTACGAGGCTCATCATTGAACCTGTAGCATCCAATATTTCATGCATTACATTTTTCAAATCTTCTTTCTCACTTTCGGACCAAGTTTGTGAAGGTTTAAACCAACATACTGTATCAAGTCGTTCCAAAGCTTTGTTTGTCTCTTGATAAACCATGTATCTCATACTTGCAGGATGAAGATCTATATGCTCTCCGTTGAAGAACGGGATACTTACATGCCCTGTTGCTTCATCCCACATTTTAAAAAATAACTGCGGATCATCAATTCCTTCCGTAATACATTTTCGTAAATCTTCTGGTAAACGTCGTTGTTCAGTTTCATATTTTGCTAGTGACTCACGACTCACGGGGATTTCTAAGGAGAGTTGTTCTTGGGTGATTCCCTTTCGTTTGCGTGCCATAGCAACTTCTTTCCCTATGGACATCTTTTACTTCCCCCATTCGTACCTAAAGCAATATTTATTTGTGACAACTTACTATGGTAATGTACTATTAGACGGATTCTTTAAATGGATTGTAATACTCAGTATTGTTTTCTACCCAATCAGTATGATTTTCCATCCACTTAAAAAGAAGATGTGTAGGAATAAGAACTCCTGCTTCGCGACATACTGGAAAATCAGAACGGTTTAATAACTCAGATGCTTTAGTGCGTTTGATATGTAATAATGCCATTAATTCTGTAATAGTTAAAAATGGTGGTAGTTCTTTCATTGGTTGAAGATGTTCGGTTGCTTTTTGCACTTCTTCCCGGATAATTTGACGGAATGATTCGATGTCGAAGTTAATCATAAATATCACCTCTTAAATCATTTTGTTCCCTTAAGGAACATTGATTCCTAAAAAAACACGTCCAATCAAAATTCAAACATCCACCTATTTTTTTAGCTATTTCTACGGAAGGTGTTTTTGTTCCATTTTCAATTTGAGTGTAATAACTTCTAGATATTTTGCATTTGTTTGCAATATCCTCATGCGTGTAACCTTTTATATACCTAAATTTCTTTAGCCATTCTCTCAAAACTATGACCTCCTTGTCACTGAAAAGAACATCCTAATAGAATTATAAGTTACTAAAGGGAACAAATCAATAAAAAAGTTACTAAAAGGAACATTTTTTTAGTTACTGTTAGTAACACAAGAATTCGTTTATAATTAAAAGGAAGATTTAAATATTATGGTGGTGACTGCTTTGAATACATTTGGGAAAAAACTGAAGTGTTTGCGAGAAGAAAAAAAGAAAGAAAATGTTGAATGGACACAAACATATGTAGCTAATCAGCTAGGTATTGCACGTACTACGTATACCGCATATGAAAATGACACTAAACAACCACCTATGGAGACTATCTTGAAGATAGCTAATCTTTTTTCTGTTTCTACTGATTTTTTATTAGGCAGAGTATCTGATTGTAAGCAAACTAAGTCATTTGATATAGATAACATACTAAATGACCCCGAACTAAGTCTCTGGTTCAAAGATATTAAAGAAGCATCTCCTGAGAAACGTGAAGAGTTAAAACGTTTTTGGGAGTTTATAATGCAAAAAGAGACTAAACAAAAGTAAATAAACCCTAAAATTTATTAGACAACAATCGATACACGCTATAGCGTGTATCGATTGTTGTCTAATATCTCTATTAAATAAAGAAAGGATTAGAAAATGTATATCAGCAAAGTAAACCTTAAAAACTTCGGACCCTTTGATGAATATTCTATAACTTTTAAATCAACAGGAATAAACTTAATAACCGGTTATGCTGGTTCAGGAAAAACACAATTTTTTGGTGCATTTATATACATACTATATGGAAAAAAAGCATTAGGTACATCGGATATTAATGAAGAAAGTAGCGTTATTTTACTTACAGAGCACAAAAAAATAAAACAATCTCACGAATATATATACTCTTCAAATAATATTTCGTATAACTTTCATCAACAAATGCCAATGCTATCTAAATCAATAAACAACCTCAGCCTAACACAGTCCCATTTTCATAATATTAAGCCTAGTTTGATTAAAATTGGTTTGAGAAATGATATAGACCTATCCTTTCAAAAAATTGAATTGATGAATAAGATTATTTCTCAGGATACAGATTTACTCTTCTATTGGAATGAAGTTATAAAAAAATATATTCCCGACTCTAATAAACATTCAGGAAAAATTGTAGTAACATCCCACGGGCATCAAAATTTACTTATACTGCTTGGGTTATTATTATCAGAGATACAAAATAATAGAAATACACCATTAATAATAGACGAGAGCTTCCCTTTTGTTTATGATAATTATATTTTTCATGATGAAAAAGCATTTAAACTTATTTGGAGTTGTTTAAATTACATAGCTAAGACTAGACAAGTTATAATATTTTCTCTTCCCTTTCTTAATAATAATCAAGCAAAAGAAGATAGTTTAAATATTACATTCATGGCAGATTTATCACACGTTTCTAATAATAAATTATCACCTATATATTATAACAATTGGTTTCCATCACAATCTAAATTTAACAGTAAGAAAAAAACTGAGAGTAAACTGGAAGTAATAAAATATATCAAAAATAAATACTTAGAAGAAGATGAACATAGATTTACAGAATTGAAAGAAGTACAGGGAAAAAATCCAATAAATTCGATAATAAGTTTAGTCGATCAATATGTGGTAGCATACTTAAATGAGTTCTCTAAACATTCAGGGATGATTATTTGGGGTGTAACTGATAATGAAAGAAAAATTGTAGGTGTCACCCTAAATTACAAACAACGTGACGAATTACGGAAGCAAGTCTCAGAGAAAATAGCAAAAATCGAACCAAGTATCCCTCCAAGTTCGTTCAAAATTAATTTAGTGAAGGTTTATAACGATAAAGCAGAAGAAATACCTGATTTATATATTATTGAAGTGCTTGTAGAACCTTATATTAATGATACTTACCTTTTCTGTACATCTAAAAGTGAAGTTTATATTAAAACTGATGGAGGTAAAAGAAAATTAACGCCAGTAGAAATACAAAAAGAGGTTTTAAAAAGACAAAGCATGAAAAAAGCACAAACATAGAGATTCTCATGCTTGTGCTTTTTTCATTATATTTAGACCATAAAAAAACCATATCTTCCTTCTGTTTTTTTCTTAGTGAATCTTATATGATTCATATTTTCATCGTTTAGTGGCACCTTATTTTCTAATATGATTATTTGTGAGTTTTCATTAAGAGTCGAGAGACTATGATAAAATGATTCAATTATATTACTAGACATTTTTTCTTCTTGTTTTTTTTCTTTATCTTGAAAGGTTGTTAAAGGCGAATCTAGCACAATCATTCTTGTATGGGGCAATTCATTTTCACATAAATATTTCATTAAACCAATTACAAATGCACTATATAGTATTGCTCTATAGCCTTTTCCATAACTACCTCTAATCTTGTCATTTATTATAAAATCATCTTTAGTTTTATCAAAATAAATATTTACATTCTGTAAAGTTTCACTCTCTTCATTGAAAAAATTCCAGTCAATTAATTCTTCTTTAATAAACTTGCACACCTTTTCAATTTCCATAGCATACTGATCAAAGTCTTCACTTTTAATAGTTTTAATTTTAGTTTTAGTTTTAGTATTTATTTGTGTTTCGATAAGCCCCTTTTGTGTAAGCAGTTCTTCTCTTTTTTCCATGTTTGCTTGATATTCAACTAATTTTTTTTGTTCTTCTAATAAATTATCGAGTTTATTTATCAGTTTTATGGATTTAGGACGTAATTCTAATTCGATTTTATCCTCAACACTTTTAAATTCTATATCTAAATTAGTAATTTGATCATTAATTTCAGCTAACTCTAAATTTAAATCTGCCACAGTTTCTTTTAAGTCATTTAAACTTAATAATATTTTCTTTGCTTCTGCATGGCAGGACTCCTCGATTTGTTTAAAACTTCCTACTTCATGACTATGCCCTTTTTCAGTCAGATTAACATTCATTTCATTTCCGCATACTGAACAATTAACAAAATTCAATTGTGAAAAATAGCTATATCCCTCATTTATAAATTGCAATCGCCTTAAATCAGCTTCATAATACTCTTTTAATAAGTTAAACCTATGTAACAATTCATTTACCACTAATTTTCTAGATTTTTTCTGTTTAATTTCCTCCCAAAGATTTTGTCTATTCTCGGTCAGATTATTAATTTCTTGATTAACTATGGTTAAATCATTTTCAAGTTCTGTAACTATTACTTCAACAGTATTATCTACTAGATATTTTAATCCTACTTTTTCTATAGTTAGTTGTAAATTGGTAATTAAATGTTCTAGAATTTCTAATTTCCCATATAATTTTGCTTTGTGGATTTTTGGATCTACTTTTTTTTCAAGATTACTATCATCTTTACCTGTAATTAAAAACTTAAAAATTGAACGTTCTACAGTCTTGTAAATTGGTATACTGGATAAAAACGGTGATCCTTCTGTTATTATCCTTTCTTCACCTATGCAAATTAGGTTTTTTAAATCTCGAAAACTTATTGTTCTGGTTTCATTTTTATCATTCTTTTTAACTTCTTTCAAATTATTTATCCCACTTAATTTTAATAAAAAGGAAGAAATATTCTCTTCATTTTTAGCATCATGTTTTGGCTTTAACGTAACAGGATCGTATTCCCCTAACTTAACTACATCATAACCTTTTTTAAACAATTTAAAATCTCCACCCGAAAAGTCTCTTTCAAGGGTATACAATGTATTAGAATACGTAGATATTTCCAAATATATCTTTGTATACTGTTTACTTTCTTTGATTCGCTTTGGTGCATCACTACCACCTAACATATAGTTAACACACTGATAAATATAAGACTTACCAGTATCTGAAGGACCTGTAATTACATTCAGCCCTTTTTTAAATTTAACATAGCTCTCTTCTCCAGCATCTCCTGCTACTATTAATCTTTTTATATAAAAACCTGTTTTCATGTCTTTAGACCTCCCTTACAAGGGCTTCATATATAAATTCTCCACCCCATTTATCTATATTATTTTTTATATATTGGTTAAGTGCATCCTCAGAATAATCACGAAACTCCTCTACCACCCATTGTGCATTTTGTTTTAGCTTTTGTACATATGCAGAGGAAAAATGTATTAAGAATAAGTTTGATATTTCAGAAATACCGTATTTAACACCGTCTTCCATAAAGTGTATTTTCACCAAATCCTTGCTATACATTAAATTTAAGCCGTCTAACATCGCTTTTCTTTTCACAATTAATTCACCCGATCTGTGAGGGGTGGCAGGATGTACACTTGAGGGGCCTCCTTCAACATCACTAGTATGTAATACTAAATAATCATATATGATAAGTTTATCGATTCCCAAAAACTCATTTTCTAATGCGTTTAAAATAACCAATGCCCTTATTCCTATCTCTAGTGGCGTATTAAATAGAAATATATCTCTTTGTTTGTTTAACACTTCTTCTCGTTCATTCTTCATTCTTTATCACCCATCTTATCTCATCATTTTCATTAGCCAAATGATGACAAATCCCAGACTTATCATTGCCATCCACAACTGAAGATAGAGCATTTGTATTAATTACTAGCTTTCTTGCTTCTTGAGTAACGGCTACTACTCTAGCATAAGCATCTTTATGATTTTCAGATTCCACTATATCTATTATTCCATCTAGTATCTCATCTTTTAGTTCTTCAAAAGCACTTGTAGTAGGTAATGAATCTCGTTCAAATTTCATTAGAGAATCCGCCTTATAATAATATGTTCTTTGTCTATTAAAATGTCTTTTCATTCTATTATTTTTGTCTAAAACATTGACATTACCTATTTTTTCTCCTAAATGCTCACTATATGCCTCTAGCAATTTTGAAACATAGATCATCTCTTTTTTATCAATATTTTCAGGCGGGGCATCAGCAATAGGTCTTGGTTTATGTAATCCACCTCCAAATCTAAAAGAAAAATAAGGTGTTTGCATATACTGTTCAATAAGGTCATTAGGCTCTATTGAATCAAAAATACTAAAATCAAAACTCTCGATATATTCTTTGAATTCCCCTTCTAATAATACATCTTCTAATTTTGTAATCTTTTTCATACAGTACTTATCCCAATTGGCAACTAAACCTTTTTTCAATCCTTCTGGGCTATCTAATATGTCAGCTAATGCTTGACCCACACCTTTAGTTGTTACAAAATAATACTTTCGAGGTACCGTAAAAGCTTTTCTATAAGAATAATAACAAACTTTTCCAAACTCTACCCAAACATTTGATGGCGATAAAGGATTATCATAATGTTTACATTGATAATTATCCCACACTAATTCTTCTCTATTCTTACTATACTTTGCAAATGCTATAACATCTCTCCCCATGTCTCCTGCACCGCCACATTTTCTAATCCTCTCATATTTTTCAATTAAATATGAGTTTAACCATTCCACTACCATTTCTTCAAACTCATTCGGAGAAATTAGTTTTAATTTATCAATAGGTTTTAGAGGTCTTCCCATTAAAATCTCCAAATTACTTAATTTGCGGGGAGGGATAGGTTTTGGAATTTCCAATAAATCCTGTGTATCCATATTCATAACAAAACCTCCTTTGATGCAATTAATTATTTGATAAGATAAAGAATTCTTTACTTAAACACAAGATTATTATCCTTCTATATTTTTATAAAAATTAACAGAAATTCATCCTCCCTTCGGTACATAAACCGACCTTCATTTGAATTCTTTTAACTATTCTATTGTTCAATATTTAGTAATCAATTCGTGCGTCTTATTTATAACTCCCTTGACCTATTCCTCCAGAAATTTTATTTCTGCTCTTTATACTTTGCTTTGAAAACTGTAACATCATCAAAATAACGTTGAAATTTCTCTTTGAACTCAAGAAATATATCCTCGTAAGTTTTCAGTCCTTTATTCTTTAGCGAGTTATACACTAAATCATTTCCACTCTCAGGAACATCTGAAAATCTATTCATATAAATTTTCAAATCACCTATCTTCTTAAAAGAGTTAATTCTAACCTTAGTATTTGTAACTTTATACTTAATCTCCTTACTTATCCCAGGATGATTAAGTGCTGGTACGTCTACTTCAGATAAAATAAAATCAATTGCTTTTTTAATCACATTCTCACTCCTACGGTAAAAAACGAAAAGTAATGAATAATTTACCATATATATTTTAACTTATTTTCTAAAACATAAACAGATATTATTGTATATATTCGTCAACACTTCCCCATTAAACCTAGGATACTACTATCTCATCGTAGATCTAATAGAAATCAGATTTCTTAATTCATTTGTTTATTTCTCTTCTTGAATACTCTTCCAAGTTTTTAATTTTTGTTATATTATAAGAACGTACGTTCCTAATATACGAATGGAGTGAAAATATGTTTCAGTCGCAACCCTACTATACAACACAACTTGAAGACTATATCCAGCACTTGTACCAATCCTTATCTATTATTGTTCCTGAGCAAATTGATATGATGGAGATTGCGAAAAAGCTAAACATTTGGCTGTACTTTGCTCCGTTTGGAAGTCATGCAATGGAAAGAAATCAAATATCTAACTTAGTTATTGATAATCGTATCTCTCAGCAAGAACAATGGGAGGATTTTGGCCATGAGACTTGTCATATCCTATTTCATTCAGGTAATCAATTATTAATGCATCAAATGTTTCTAAATTATCAAGAAGCAAAGGCTAAAAACTTCGCGCAACAATTTTGCGTACCTACTTTTATGTTACGAAAGCTTCCTCCCCTACAGTTAAAGGCATATATAATCTCAGAAAAATTCAATGTAACAACAAAATTTGCTGAAAAAAGGCTTTTACATTATAAAAATCAATTATTAGCAAGTAAATTACAGAATCAAATATCACAATACTGTAATTTACAGAAATAATGATTCAGGAGGTATTGAATATGAAAGGAAGTTTCCGGAAACGTGGAAATGCGTGGTCTTTTACGATAGATATCGGTATAGATCCAACCACAGGAAAACGACAGCAAAAAAGTAAAAGTGGATTTAGAACAAAAAAAGAAGCCCAAAATGCTGCTGCAACAATGATTACAGAGATAGAGAAAGGAATATATTTTGATGACAAACAATTAACTGTTTTAGATGTATGGGAAAAGTTAAAGCCTCTTCGTAAAGCTGATTTAAAAATTACATCTTATGAAAAAGACATGAGCTTAGTTAGGCTCTATATCCTTCCCCCATTTAGTTATAAAAAGATTAAAAGTATTAAACCCGTAATGATTCAAAGCTACTATGCTGAACTTAAAGAAAAAGGACTATCAAATGGTACAATCAGCAATATCCACCGCTGCCTAAGATGTATTTTCAAACACGCTGTAGAATGGGAAATCATACATGATAATATAATGAATAAGGTTAAAAAACCACGTGAAGAGCAAGGTGAGATGAAGACATGGTCCAGCGAAGAATGTAATCGATTCCTCCAGTATCTAAAAGAAAAAAATATTAAGTACTATATGTTCTTCTTACTTGCAATTTATACAGGGATGAGACGCGGAGAATTACTCGCACTAACATGGAAAGATATTGACTTTGATAATAAACGTATCCTGGTTAATAAATCACTTGTAAAAACAGAAAAAGGACTATTTAAAGCTGCTACAAAAACTAAATCTTCAAATAGAAGCATTAGTATCTCTTCTTTTGTTATAGGGAAGTTACAATCCTACTACTCTTATAAAAAGAAAGAATTTTTCCGCTGGGGTATACACTTGAATGAAGAAGCCTTTATTTTCACCGGCAATACGATACATTCGCCCTTACATATAGATGCTCCTCATCGCTTTTTGAATGATCACTATAAAAAAGCTGGTGTTCCTCGAATTCGTATACACGACTTACGACATACTCACGCTACACTCATGCTTCAGGCTGGAGAACATCCTAAAATCGTACAAGATCGCTTAGGGCATTCATCTATTCAAATGACTTTGGACAAGTATAGTCACATCACCCAGAACATGCAGCAACAAGCAGCAGAAAACTTCGAGAGTATAATAAAATCTAATGAAAACACCTGATAAAAAATGAAAATATTTAATGTGAGCAAAATGTGAGCATCCAGGAAAATCACCACTTAGAAACCTTGATATAATAAGGTTTCTAAGCCTATATCGTTGAATCTTGGGAGAAGAATGAGCAGTTTTAGAATTGTTCATTTTATATTATATAAAACTACAAAAGTGTCACAAGTGCCTGTCATACAAGCATTTGCGACACTTTTTATTAACTACACTAATGCTTATTACTAAAAATTCAACTTTAAAATATAAATAAAAAAAGAAAAGGACGATTTCTATCGCACTTTTCAAATCACATCCTATAAAGGCACTCTATTAGGATCTTCTCTTTCTAGGACCTACAATTAATTTAATTGCTGTTCTTTCTTGATTATTGATAGAAATCTCTTGAAATGCTGGAACAAAAGCCAAATCAACACCACTTGGAGCAACAAATCCTCTTGCAATCGCAATTGCTTTAATTGCTTGATTTAAAGAACCTGCCCCAATTACTTGGATTTCCACATTGCCATTTGCTCTTAGTACACCTGCTATTGCACCTGCAACTGAATTTGGACTTGATTTTGAAGATACCTTTAATATATTTTCCATGTAAGTTGCTCCCTCTATTATTTAATAGCTCTTTCGTTACAGTTTTAAATATTTCAACGTATCTTTAACTATTATTCACACCAAAAGCAAACAATGCTTCCTATGTAAATGAATTCGATACCTTTCGTCTTCTTCCTGCCCAACTGCACAAATAAAAAGTAACGAATAAAGACTCTAATATACAAACGTTTAAATAGGAGCAATTCGTTAAACGACAACATTATCGCACCAAAAAATAACAATGCTACTTTTTCAGGTGCAATTCGTATAATAAGCGTTTCATCAATAATTCAATTTATTTAGAACTTCAGTTCATTTTTCTACCAAATTATTAATTTTTTCGTCTTCAAAAATCGTTATACATATTATTCTAATAAACTATATTTCACCATTTGAGTGCTTTATATTCCAAATCTACCACCTTATACAGGATAGGCATACATGCCAATAGTAGTTCATTTACATATACTACTATGTATCTTACATTTATTAATCATCAGGAGGTAATATATTGGGTTCATACTATCGTTCTTCAAACTCGTATAAAAGATGTTCCTGCCACGATTCACATAAACCATCAAAGCCAGCTTACGGTACTTTCTGGAAAACTGAGTTTATAACTGTTCCTTTTGGTGGTTCTTTCCCATTATAGAACGTAAACCCCTATTTCATTGTTCTGTTAACCTAATAAACATAAAAAATTGCCGTCCCCTTCTAACACAAGGTTTCGGCAATTTTCATATCAAAATCTATTCACTCTTACTTCTCCACATAAACCGACTTAACAATCGTACGATTATAAGGTTTTCCTTCTTTATTTATCCCTTTTATATCCATCGTAACGTTATATACCCCTGGTTGCTTTATGTCCTTCAAAGCACCTGTAAATGTATTTGTATTAACATTTTGTAATTCATTAAATTCAGAGACTAGCTTCCCTTCTTTATTAACAACTCTTACTGTTATGGAAAGATTTCCTTTCATTTCAGGTGCCGCAGGTGATTTTTTCAGTTTATACTCTGATTTGTTAATTTTGACTTTTGTTGGCATTTGAAGAACGAATGGCGCGCCACTTTTGTGATCGCTTACAATTAAGTATGCATCTTTCGACTGCTTCGCCATCATTTTAACTCTCCATTCTCCTACGTCCATTTTGTCAAATTTAAATGTACTAATTGTTGCCCCATTAAAGAAAGATTCACCTTCACCAGTAGTTATCGTACTATCTTTATTTGTATACACTTTTCCTTTTGGAGATATTAGTTGTATTTCTACATCAGAAGCAGCTGTTAATACAGAAACCATTCCTTCTGCCTTTTTATCAACCGCCACAGCTTGCTCTATCCACTGACTTTGTGGCAATTCTCCCCCTAAAATATTTTGATTAGAAGTTGTATTTAATTGCTCTATATTTTCTTCTGAACTATTACTTGGTGCTACTAAAGGTGGCACGCCTACATTTGCAGTACGTAAATATGGTTCAATTCGTGCGAAAACAGCTGATCCTTTTCGTATATTGTCATGATCAAATTTGGAATCTGTAAATAAATGTGTGCCATATGGTAGCTTAGCACTCCATTCATTTACTAATCCATCATTCGAGCCGTACGATGACAAATATAATCCGCCCATAGATAACGCAGAAAATACTGGTCCCCAGCTAGTCCCAGTAGCCGTATAGTAACGGTTTAATTTAACTGCTGGATTATTATCTATCGTTGAACGAAATTTTGCCATTTCCCCTATCTGTAACGCGTACGTACCATCATCTTTTTGACCTAATATAGAAGCAAGCCAACCTGCCCACCAACTATATGATAAATCCGCTAAATTTGAGCCGTGATGTGGTGTCGCAAGTGTAATAACATTCCCAACAAATCGATTCGCACCATATCCAACTAATGCCGCTTGTGTATCTATACCACCTTTACTATGCGCTACAATAGTAACCTTTTTACCGAAATGATTATATATTTCTTCCAGTTTTTGTGCTAACAATTTTCCGTTGTCCCACTGACTAGCCGATCCTTTCCCTGCCGCATCATATAATTGAATAAATACCGTTTGATATCCCGCTTTCAAAGCATAGTCATACATATCATTTATATCGTGATATACAGTCTTTCCATACCAACTATCCGCATTACCATTTCTGCCTTGTACAAAGAGAATTGGAGGCTTATTCTCATCATAATTAGTTGGTTTTTGTCCTAAAAACCAATCGCCAGGTGTAAATACTTCTGTATCAGGAAACCCCTTTCCAAGCTCTTTTACAACTTCTGCCCTTACATTTGTGCTAATCGATGGAGCCATGATAAAAAATATAATTAGTAAGGCAACACATCTTCTCATTAATCGCATGTTACTCCCCCCACTTTTTTTGAAAGAAGGTGCTCTTTGTAATAATTTATATTTTCTCCCTTAATAATAGCTAATCTTTTTATTTGAAAAAGATGTTAGCCCTATATTCAGGTGATTACTCGTACACCCTCTTCCTTAACTCACGTTATTCTCTTCGTTTCCATCTCTTCCTTTTGAGTAAACACGACAAAAAAATTTCTCAATAATTGTTAACTTCACTACATCAAGATGTTTTTCAAATCATGATTGTTTATATAAAGCATACAAATCTTGAAAAAAATTTTAGTAAAAAAACATTTTATTACTAATTAGTTATTTAAAAACATAATGAAGATATGTATTTTCTTTTCATTACATACAAACGAATTTAAAAGGAGCTTGTATTGTAAGACTTTCCTATGACTAAATATTTAACTGAAATTTCAAAATATAAAATCATATTTCCAGAAACATATATTATGATAATTTTCGCAGACTTGAATTAAGTTTTTAGAAGTACTAACCTATCGGTAAGCAGAAGAAAATTCTGTAAAAAGAAAGGAGAATGCTTTATGATGACCAATTTACAAAAGGAGTTTTTTAAACGATTAAAAATTCCCGCAAAAGAACTAACATTTGATGATTTAGATGAAGTCCTCTTAAAAATGGGAATGATTTTCCCCTATGAAAATCTTGATATTATGGCTGGTACTATTAAAAACATTTCAAAAAATAACTTAGTAGAAAAGTTACTTATTCAAAAAAGAGGCGGTCTTTGTTATGAATTAAATTCCTTATTGTATTACTTTTTAATTGATTGTGGGTTTCAAGTATACAAAGTAGCTGGTACTGTATACGATCTTTACGATAATAAATGGAAACCTGATGATGGTCATGTCATTATCATTTTAAGTCATGATCATACAGATTATATTGTGGATGCAGGTTTTGCATCTCATCTCCCTTTACAACCAGTCCCTTTTAATGGCGAAATCATATCTTCTCAAACGGGAGAATATCGAATTTACAAACGAAATACCCGAAAAGGTACACATATTTTAGAAATGCGAAAAGGCGCAAACGGCGAATCTACAAGTTTCTTACAATCTGAACCTTCAAACGAATGGAAAATAGGCTATGCTTTCACTATAGATCCAATAGATGAGAAAAAAGTGAATAACATTCAAAAAGTAATTGTAGAGCATAACGAATCGCCTTTTAATAAAGGGGCTATCACTTGTAAATTAACTGATTATGGTCACATATCATTAACGAAAAAAAATTATACAGAAACCTTTAAAGGCACAAAAAATAAACGACCAATAGGTTCTAAAGAATATGCTCGCATTCTTCGTGAATCTTTTGGAATCACTCAAGAGAAATATGTAGGAAAAATATTAGAAAGAGGCTAGTTGATTAAAAATATTTCATAATAAAGCAGATTCTATATATAGAATCTGCTTTATTTTATAATTTTTTATAGCGTAATTCCTTATCAGTGTTACTCTTTTAAAAGACTAGTATTATTAAGCATTTCTTTTTGTGCCATGTATTACTTACATTTCAATTATATACTCATCATCATATTTATCGTATTGTAGCCCTGCTCCTATTTTTGATTCCGTAACTTGATCCCTTAAAAACGGTGCGACTTCCATTTTGCTAGTTGCAATTTCAATTCCATATTTTTTCGTTAAATGAGCTAACTCTATTAAAAACCACTCTCTTCGCAATGAAACTGGAATATCTAATGTTCTTCTTTTCATATATAATAGCACCTCTTTTATTTTCATAACTTAAAAGAATATCACTTATCAAAACTATCGTTCATCACATACGCCAATGAAACATTATAGTATATGCATGTCCATTTTAAACGTGCTAATATAAAACACCATTATAGTTTACATAAAATAATTATGTAATAGTAGAAAGAGGAGGCTTGTCCTCCTCTTTCTACTATAGAGATTTAAATTAAGAACATCTTGGTACACCAAAAGCTAAAAATAATGCTGCTACTCCTGCTGTAATCGGTACTTTTAACGTAATCACATCGTCTACCTTCGTTACTAAAAAGTACGCATTACCTTCTTGTAATATACAATTCACTAACAATTGAAATTCCATTCAAATCTCCTCCTTTCAATCGATATACTATAATTTATGAAATCTCTTTAAAAAAGTAATAGGAAATACATCTATTTTTCTCTATATTCACATTAATTGTTTATATATATCTATTAAAAATATTAATTTTCGAAATGAATATAAAACGTGTATTATCCAATAAGTTCCTATATAATCAATAGAGAAAATCTTGCAAATGGAAGTATGAAAATGGCTATTTTGAGTAATATTGGTGGCGTATTATTTCTATTTGCTTTTAATCTTTTAATCTTATGTATCCTTTTCATTCTTTAAGAAAAATGGAAAAGCAAAACAATATGGTCGTCCTACCGTTATCTTTTTTATTATTTCTATTGTATTAATAATGACCGGTACAACAAAATCTGAACACCCAGTTATCGAATTTTTTACTTTGGCGTTTTATATCTTCCAACTCATTAAAGATTGGAATAACACTTTCTAATTTCTTTTTATCGATACGTTCATTTACAAAATCCCGTCCTAACATTGAAATGAATGTACCAATTATAACCGCTTGTGCTGGTTTAGTTAATTTGGCTTTATCCATCCTTCATCCCTCCAAAATAAAAAGCACCCGAATGGATGCTTTTTCATTAAGTATTACATTTGCATTTCAATTATGGTAAATGAAGTTTTATTCTTCTTCCAATCACCTAATCTTATTTACATTTATCTGTTTCAGCAATATTAAGTAACTAAAAGAAGAGCAAAACCCCTTCTCCGTTTATACAACGTAAATTGCAATTGAATGTGAAATGAAGAACAACCATTCATCCAGCCTGCAACCATCACCACCAGTTATGAAGATCCATTTTCAGAGGAATTTTATGAGCAATGTTTTCGTCCACTTCTCACAATACAAATATATCACGTTAACTCCAAAACGACCGGCACATTTACTGCAAAAAAGCGATCACGAATCTGCCACCTTTCTTTAATTGATTGTAGCTCTTATTCTATTAAGTAATGAATCTTTTAATTCCCTCTCATCTTTCCAAACAATATGGCTATATTGTCTAGTATCAAAATGCAGATTTGCTAAGTCATTTTCCCTGCAAGTCCATATTACAGGTTTACCAAGTCCCATTGCATAGCCGGCTTCAAAATAGACGTCACCTCTATGTTCAGTAAAATCTGCAATTATAAATTTACTTTGTCTTATTTTAACTATAATCTCATCATCAATTTTGTTATTGTGTTCCACTTTATCAATTCGAATAGGCTCATAACCTGCTTCTTTTACAGCCGTTGCAATTGCATTCTGATATAGACTATCCATTTTTGGACTAAATGACATAGCGACAAACACCTGCTTAGTATCCGCTTCTCTTCCCTTTTCTAATTCTGCAATACGATTCCACCCTTTTGCTGTAACTGTAATATGTGCAGGAAAATCTGCTGCACATAGCTTAGATATCTCAATTAATTCGTCCTGAAATAATTGGTTCGCTATATATTTCATTTCCAACAAATGAACACTCTGTACAAAAAATAGAGATTTATCTGATTCACGAATATATAATGGGTCACCTGGAAATTTTGACAATTTAGCTAAGTTTATTAATGACTCATCCAATCTATCAGAAGCACTATCTGGATATTCACTTAATAGATCCGCTAAAAGATAAATAGGATACGGAAATTCTGAAAGATTTTCATCTGGTCGATTAAGAAAAATCATTATTTTTCCCATCCCTCTAATGTTTCTCTTTCTTAAAATTGCAGAAAGTTTTCTCTTCTGCTCTACATTTAATTCGATTCTCGCTTCTTCAATCATGGAAAATGTGCCACAATTCTCACATTTATATTGCTCTGCACGTCCCCCTCCCACTCCTACTAATTGGGGTTCCTCAATAGAGTTTTGACAAACCGGACATCTTTCCCTCATCACAACCACCACTTTCTTGTTTATAGCATAATATTAACATATAAATAATTGACTTACCCTTATCTTATATTGTGTGTAACTGATCCTATCACTGAATCCCTTGCTATCATTAATTTTATTTAACTTTCTCTTTTGAGTTACACAGTACAAAAATTATGAGTAGCTGTATAGGGAGGGATACCACCAGCATTTTTCAAAATAACCTACGCTATGCGGGAACATAAAATAAAGCTGCCCATATGGACAGCTTATTTACATAATTCTCGAAAGTGGAAGTTAATCAACGAGGGTTTAATCTCAATATTTTCTTGATTTAATGATAATAGAAGATGGTCTCCGTTTTTCATTTATTAATTCTGGCATTTTTTCTAATCCTGTTGGAGTTGACTCTGGCTCAATAATTTTCTCAATTACAAAACCGTTGTCTATAAGAGTATTAATTAATGTTGAAATTGTTCTGTGATATTTAACAACACCATCTATCCACCAATGTTCCTCTCTTTTTCCTTCTTCTTGATAATTATCTAATGCCCAATGCAATCTGTTTCCATTATTATCCTTAAACCAATTATTCATTTCCTTTCGAGCTGTTACTATTGGATGTTCTGTTGAAAAGATAAATTCACCATCATTTTTTAACAGATCTCTTATTTTCTTAATTAGATGTGAGTAATCTTCTATGTAATGTATAACTAAAGAACTTGTTATTAAGTCGAATTTTTGATTTGGCAAATTAAGTTCTTCTATTGGTACACACATATAATCTATTTTTTCGTTTTTGTTATACATTTCAGCTTGTTCAATCATATTTCTTGAGATGTCCACTCCTATAACTTTCGAGGCACCATTTTCTACACAGTACATAGAAAAATGACCAGTTCCACATCCCAAATCTAATACAGACTTATCTGTAAGATTAGCAATTATAGATTTAATTGCTGGCTGTTCAACAAAATCATTAAAGGTAAATCCATTTTCACGTAATGACTTATAATTTTTAAAGAAAAACGGATTATCATAAATGTTTTGTTTCATTATATACCTCCTATAATACAATCTATATTTTTTATATTCTAGGGGGCATCCAAAAATTCCTATATTAACCAAAATACACTTCAACTAACCTGCCATTTAGTTGAATAAGGAACAGTGTATATCCTATACATGTTAGGTTGACATAACGTCTCATTATCGGAAGTGAAATGTGCTTATACATCCAGGCTGTTGATGATAGCTAATATTTGATGATCTGTCCATTTGCCATTAATCTTTACATTTTCTTTAGCTATACCTTCTTTTTTAAATCCTACTTTTTCTAATACACGAATAGATGCTATATTGCTAGGCATAGCTCCTGCTTCAATTCTATGTAGTTTTAATTCTCTAAATGCAAAGTCTACAACAAGTCGAAGAGCCTCTGTTGTATAGCCCCTTGAATTATGCTCCCTATCTAAGGTAAATCCCGTATAACAGCTTTGGGCGGGATCCCTAGCAATTTGAGTTAATGAAATGTCTCCGATAAGTTTATCAGTTGCTTTTAAAAAGATTCCAAAAGCGTAAACTTGATCTTCAGCTTTCTTTTTTAATGCTCGTTCAATGCGCATTTTTTGATGTTCTTCTGTATAAAAGACTTCTGGGAGTAATGGACAAACTCGTTGAAAAAATTCGCGATTTCTAGTGTGTAAGTTAGCTAACTCGCTCGCGTCAGAAATTTTGTAAAGTCGAAGATATATTTGCTGTCCTACGATTTTCATAAAAAACCTCCGATATCCTTTTAATACAATTTTATTCTCGTCAAATCTTATAAATTCCTTTTTTATATTATATTCATGTTAAGCTAACATGACGTCTCATTATCGATAACAAGGAAAGGTGGGCCCATCCTCTGACAAAGGAATTTCCTTTTTTTGTTCTACAGATTTATGCATTATTTTATACATTCCTATCCTGACGCAGGTTTTCGGGTTCTCTTTTGTTACTGAATTATCCAAAAACTGTATAAATTTTTGTATGCTCTTAGCATGGGGGTTTTCAAAAACGGTGACGGTACCCCTAGATTTAAAAAGAAAAAAGCAATGATTCGATTTCAAACCTAGTCATTGCTTTATCTATTGCATCTTGATTTACACCTATATAACGTAACATGACCTTCTCTGAAGAGTGACTGAATATCTCCATGATTAATGTGCTATGTTTTTCGTTTGCATGTACATATGGTACCCGTACGTCTTTCTTAGCGTACGCGTTCTATTTCATCTAAACTAAACTCTGCTGCGGCTATACTTAATATCTTATATTCCATACTACGACCGATAGGACGATTCTTTCATTGTCTACTTTGTAATAGGTATTCATGATCTTCTCTTTCTTCTATAAACCATTTCAGTTCTCTTTTTAATGCTGCAGTATTTTGAATACGTTTTTGTTTTCCTGTTTTCTTTTCCCTCATAGAGATATGACTCGTTTTTACATCTTCTACCTTCAATTTTAAAATGTCAGAGATTCTCAAGCCTGTATTGATTCCCATAATGAATAAAATTTAATTTCGTGCACACTTCTCCTTAAAATACTCTTTTAGCTGCTGTATTTCTTCTGGATCACGTATCTGCTGAACAAAATTCATTATTCATTACCTCCAGTTTCTTCAGTCTCATATACTTCTAATCTAAGAGCAAAAGCTAATTTATAAAAAGCACTAGATCTATTTCGTCTATACGTACGCTCACTCATACCAACATTTGCTAAAGCAATATCTTCTGCTGGCTTCCCTACCATATTTGTTGGACCATGATATCTTACCTCGCTAGATGCTGTAACCTTCATCTCATTTCTAATCATCCCAAATTGTCTATAAATACGAACATTTTCAAGAATCTCTTCTAAACGAGCCTGCGTTGCTTTGCGATCAATTTTAGGTGAAAAAGTTAATTGCGCCATATATAAAAACAACCCTTATATATTTTGTTAATAAAAACAAAAAAGCGGACACCGAACTACAGAGCAATATTACTAATGCTCTTATAGTTCGATGTCCGCTGATTCTGCCAGTAGGACTATATTTATAGATATTGTTATATCATTTTCTCATATTTTAGTGATTTTCTTATTAGAAAAAGATTATTTTGTAACAAATTTATAAAATCCATCTTCATTGAGCACTTTATATCTAAAAGGAGTAATTATGAAAATTTTGGAATACATATTACTTAGATTGGTTGGATTGCATTATTCAGAACATGGTGGGCTATATTCTTTCATTGAGTGTTTTTAAATCTCAACATCCATTATAATTTTTAAAGAAAACTTTTTAGATCAAGTAGCATATTATACTAGATAAGGATATATTCCACAAAATTTTGAAAGGAGGACTCTTTATGAATACAACTTTAATTTCCCATTTCTACAATGAAGAGTATCTACTCCCATGGTGGTTAATGCACCACACAAAATTATTTGATCATGGTATTCTTATTAATCGTGGGTCTACTGATCGCTCGGTTGAAATATGTAAATTATTTGCACCTCATTGGGAAATCCGTGATTCAAAAGTATTAGAGTTTGATGCCGTATTAGTTGATCAAGAAGTAATGAACATAGAAAAAGAAATTACGGGCTGGAAAATGGTGTTGAATACCACTGAATTTCTTTGCTGTTCTAATAAAGAAGAGTTTTTTTCATCACTTACTAAATTAAAAAGAAAGATGTATTCCATTAGAACTATTTTAATGGTAGATGACCCTATGCATGCCTACACTAAACCGAGATATGGAATTCCACTTGTCAAACAACGTTTTCATGGAATAGTAATTCAGCCTAGTCCTCTTACCATTTATAACGGCGGTAGATTAATTCATAATTATTCGCATGGTAACTATTCAGTAGGAAGACATAACTCGTTCTATTCGTTTACTATTTACAAGTATCCTGCTTTCATTTTAAAGTTCTTTTACAGTCCATGGAACAACGCTATGAAGGACCGGAAACTACAGATTGGTCCTACTCTTTCTAAACATAGCGCTCAGAATGGTTTGGGTACTCATCATCTTGTAACACTAGCTAAATTAGAAGAAAATTATCTACACTATGCAAACTTAACTAGCGATCTTCGATTAATGCCAGAATATCAATTGTTATTTCCAGATTTATGTTTTCCAAATTAATTATTGTATCTATAAATCAACACAATCCATAATTATTCAAATAACGCTTTTATGAAAAGTTATTTCTCTTAAATTATTCAGACATTTTCATGGCTTATTTTCATATATTCAGTATTCCCTCCATACACTAAGAAAAGTATACAAAGTGAATGGAGGTTAAATATGCTTATCACAAATATTTATGATTTTATAGCCAAGTATGGGCGTCCCCCTCACTTTCACAAAGATTTCCCTTTAATCTTATTTTGGAGCCAAAAAAGCGGCTGCACTTCACTCGCATATTGGTTCTTTTATCACATTAATTTGTTTAAAGAAGTTGTAAAATATAGCCCATTTGTTCATAACTATGAATTTGAAATTTATAAAAATTCCATACCATATTTCACTGATTTAGCCAACGCATTACAAGCAAAAGAAAAAGACACGTATAAATTGGTAAGAAACCCTTTCAAAAGAGCTGTAAGTTCCTTTATTTCTCTTATACCAGCGCCATATTACGAATCCACTGAATGGAAGCCAATCCGTCGTTATCTTTATGGTGATGAATCTTGCAATAAAAAGATTTCCTTTAAACTGTATTTATATTATTTAAAAGCGCATGCACCAAATTTTGAAGGTGTAAACCCACACTTCACACCTCAATATATACAAGGAGAAGAAGAGTTCGTTACAAATTACATTTACCTTGAAAAATTCTCTACCCATCTGTCTATCTTAGAAGACAAACATTGTTTAAAAAAGTCTCCATTAAACGGATTAATAAACTCGTGGCATCACCAAAGTAATCTAGCAAATTACAAAGGTAACTATGCAGATGGTGATATTACAGATCCCTTATTCCCAAGGCATCCGACCTATGATAGTTTTTATGATGAAGAAACGATTCAATTAGTTGAAGATATCTTCAAAGAAGATTTCACTACTTACAAATATCCCTCAACATTACTTTAAAATATAAACATTTTCCTTATCATAAATTCATAATTATTACAGAGAAACTTAGGCCACCTACTTAAGTTTCCTCATAATACTCCTGCAAATTGAAGTTGGGCACTATTCTAATAGTGCTCTTTTTAATGAATTTCAATTTTCAAAAGATTTCTATTGAGTCCCCCTCCAAAATAACTATTTTGTTCGACTTTCTATTAAGCCCTTTTTTAATAAACCTTACAAATTCGTAATACTATTGTCACCTAAATAGATAGATAGTTAATTGGTTAATTCTGGTTTAATATAACAGACTGTTAGATTGATTAAATAAAACATTATTGGTAGGTGTGACACTTGATGGCAAGAAAATTATTACGCTACGTAATTGTAAGTATGTTTTTTCTAACTATTCCGATTATATTCATACATTTTGTATCGGCTCAAACCATTCCAAAAGAATACAGTGAAGAATGGCCCACAGTAAAAAAAACTGCTGAACTAGTTACAATTGGTTACTTTAAAAAAGAGAAGACTCTTGATATTGTAATAAAAAAAGTTGAGCCTCCGGAAGAATATAGAACACATGAGATTTACCTATTCGGACATGTTGCTGACGATAAAAAACAAAAGATTTCTGCTATTGTAAATTTTAGTGAGAACTATTCAATTAGAGATACATCTGAAGATTTATTTTAAGTCAAAGAGTATTTAACTTATGTTAGATGCTCTTTTAGCTAAAATAACGCTTTTGTTAAGATCCACGCATCCATTTCTTAGGTGAAAAACTTTTATAAAGGCATTTTTTTAGACAAATTTACCAGATGAATTAACAGAAACTTCGTGTTATTCTTAATTTGTTGAATAACCCAATACATTCAACAATGCTCTTGACTGCATACTTAGTATGCAACCACCCATCCAGATACCTTAGCTAATACGTCCCCAAAATCGTTATTATTGCTAAGGTATCTTTTTAGATGCCCTGTGTGCAGGGCTTTTTTATTTCAGTGATAATGCTCTTTTTCCCATATAATTATCGATGCTTGTAGTCCCATTTCTTAACAAATTTCAAATTTGATTATATTAACTTTATTTTTCGCTCTTCCATACGAATTATTTTTCCATTTTGATATACAAATGATTGTTCACCAAATCCACCTTGAGGTGATTCTATTAGTTGGACCTGACCATTTTTAACAACATATATTCCGTTTATTCTCAAAACTGACACATAATAAGTGATTTATATCACCACATTGATTTTAATATATTGCTATTCTTGGTTTAGTTATCACATTAAACTTTATGGAGGCATTCATATGGAACATACATTTACTGAAACTTCTATTGTCGGTGAGATTGTTACACAATTTCCGAAAGCTAGTGATCTTTTTAAATCATATAGAATAGATTTTTGTTGTGGTGGTAATAAACCACTTATTGATGCAATTAATGAAAGAAATTTATCAGCAACAGAAGTACTTACAGAGTTAAATACGCTTTATGATAAAACAAAACTATTAAACGAGTCTGAAATTGATTGGAAAAATGCATCTTATCTCGAATTGATTGATTATGTTATAAATAAGCACCATCGCTATTTAAATGAAGAGTTGCCACAATTAAGTCCGTATGTAACGAAAGTATTACGCGTCCATGGAGCAAGTCAGCCTCATTTAGCTCAAATTCATAAGCTATTTCATGAACTTAAGATGGAATTAGAACAGCATTTAATTAAAGAAGAAACAGAAGATTTCCCATTAATTTTAGAATTCGAACAACATCCAACTGATGAAAACTATGCAAAATTACGTAAAGTAGTGGATGAGTTAGAGAATGAACATAACCACGCTGGCAATATTATTAAAGAACTTCGTAAAGTGACAAATGACTTTACTCCTCCAGAAGGAGCTTGTGGCACTTATCGACTTGTTTACCAACGTCTTGAAGCTCTAGAATCTGATTTATTTGAGCATATACATTTAGAGAATAACATTTTATTTCCACGTGCAATTACGAAAGCATAGATAAAGCACAGGACATGAGTATACATGCTCATGTCCTGCTTTTTCATTGTGTAAGAAATAGTCACACTTCTCCTATCATTTCATTGGGCAGCTTACTATTATTTAATTAGGTGCGGGTCTCTTCACTCCCCCACCTACCCATATAAAAAATTCCCTTTCACTTATCTCTCCACATAAATCCGAATTTTAACAATTTGTGAATCATTATTAAGATGTGATAAATATCACATCTCCCTCTTTTTTTATTTTCTATAATAGAAACATAATATACTTTGTTCAACATTTCACATAAAAAGGGGAAATGAATATGAAAAAACGTTTAGTTATGATCGGAAATGGTATGGCTGGCATACGCTGTATGGAAGAAATATTAAAACATGATAGTGATTCATATGAGATTACTATTTTTGGAGATGAACCACATCCAAACTATAATCGCATTATGCTCTCTCATGTTTTACAAGGCAAAACAAATATGCAAGATATCATTATGAATGACTACAGTTGGTACGAAGAAAATGAAATAACCTTGTATACAAACGAAAGAGTTCAAAGTATTAACCGAGAAGAAAAAATCATTATCACAGAAAAGAATCGTACTCTTACATATGACAAACTCATTATCGCAACAGGTTCTAGTGCTTTTATTTTACCTGTTGAAGGTTCTACCCTTCCTGGTGTGACAGGATTTCGAACAATTGAAGATACACAATTTATGATTGATACTGCTAAAGATAAGAAAAAAGCCGTTGTCATCGGCGGTGGGTTACTTGGCTTAGAAGCCGCAAGAGGTCTTATTGATTTAGGAATGAACGTACATGTTGTTCATTTAATGCCGAGCTTAATGGAGCAACAACTAGATACAAAAGCAGCTTCTCTCCTTCGTGAAGATTTAGAAGCACAAGGCATGAAATTTCTCATGGAAAAGAAAACGGTAAAAATTCTTGGTACAGACCATGTTGAGGGCATTCAATTTGAAGATGGTGAAGTTGTAGATTGTGATTTAATTGTAATGGCAGTCGGGATACGCCCGAATACGCAAATAGCAAAAGATGCTAGTTTAATTGTAAATCGCGGTATTGTAGTCAACGACTATATGCTAACAAATGATGAATCCATTTATGCCGTTGGCGAATGTGCAGAGCATGACGGTATCGCCTATGGCCTTGTTGCTCCTCTTTATGAACAAGGTGCAATATTAGCAAAACATATAACGAATTTACAAACTGATGGATATACGGGCAGTATCGTCGGTACGCAATTAAAAGTTGCAGGTTGTGATTTATTCTCTGCTGGCCAAATCTATGAAGATGATCAAACGAAAGCAATATCCATCTTTGATGAATGTAAACGTTCCTATAAAAAAGTATTAATTCGCGACAATAAAGTCGTCGGTATCGTTTTATATGGTGACACAGCTGATGGTACACGCCTCTTTAGTATGTTAAGGAAAGAAGAAGATATACAACAATATACACCAGCTTCCCTTCTTCACAAGGCTGGTGTAGAAAGTGAACTTAACGTTGCTACAATGAGTGCGGATGACACGATTTGTGGATGTAATGGTGTTACGAAAGGCACAATCGTACATGCCATTTTAGAACATGAATTAACTACTTTTGAAGAAGTAAAAGGCTGCACGAAAGCCGCAGGATCTTGTGGTAAATGTCGTCCGCTTGTAGAACAAGTTTTATCTCATACACTTGGAGATGCTTTTAATGCCTCAGCGCAATCTGCCGGTATGTGTGGATGTACACCTTTATCACGTGATGAAGTCGTAGAAGCGATTCATGAGAAAGGTTTAAAATCGCCAAAAGAAGTACGAAATGTACTCGGTTTTGCACATGAAGACGGATGTTCGAAATGTCGTCCTGCTTTAAATTACTATTTACGTATGGCGATTCCAGAAGAATATGAAGATGATAAATCATCCCGTTACGTTAATGAAAGAATGAATGGTAACATTCAGCATGATGGTACATTCTCTGTTATTCCACGTATGTACGGAGGCGTTACAACTGCAGATGATTTAATGAAAATTGCTGAAGTTGCGAAAAAGTATGATGTTCCTCTTGTGAAAATTACAGGCGCAAGTCGCATCGGTTTATATGGTGTTAAGAAACAAGATTTACCTAACGTATGGGCTGACTTACATATGACTTCTGGATATGCGTATTCAAAATCACTTCGTAATGTAAAATCGTGTGTTGGTTCTCGTTTCTGTCGTTTCGGTACGAAAGATTCATTAGGACTTGGTATGTTACTTGAGCAATCATTAGAAATGGTAGATACACCTCATAAAATGAAGATGGGTGTAACGGGGTGTCCGCGTAACTGTGCGGAAGTATTAACGAAAGATTTTGGCGTTGTTTGTGTCGAAAATGGATACCAACTTTATATTGGCGGAAATGGTGGTACGGAAGTACGCGAAGCTGATTTTGTAATGATTGTCCCTACTGAAGATGATGTCCTTCGCATCGCTACAGCTTACATGCAATATTATCGTGAAACTGGTATTTACGGAGAACGCACTGCCTACTGGACAGAACGATTAGGCTTCGATCATATAAAAGAAATACTGCAAGATACAAATATGGTCACTAAGTTAAATGAGCGTTTCCAAACAGCTCGTAGCACATATACGGAAGCGTGGGGACAAGCACTAGAAACGAAGTCATTAAAAGCGATGTATGAAGTAGAAACTGTAAAATAAGGAGCGTGCACTATATGTTACAAACGAAAGAAAAAATAAAAGTCATGCGTGCGGAAGACCTTCCTATTCAAATCGGTAAAGAGGTACAAATGAAAGATATGTCTATCGCTCTATTTCGCCTTGCAAGTGGTGATATACGAGCTGTAGAAAATCGTTGTCCCCATAAAAACGGACCGTTAGCAGAAGGAATTGTATCTGGAGAATTCGTCTTTTGTCCACTGCATGATTGGAAAATCTCACTAATAACAGGTGAAGTTCAAAAACCTGATGACGGCTGTATTCAAACGTACGAAGTAGAAGTTATTGATGGTGACATTTATATAAACATGTAATTTTCGAAAGGAAGCCTCCTCTGGCTTCCTTTTAAATAAAAATAGATGAGGTGCGATTATGAACGGATATGTATATTTAGTTGGTGCAGGACCAGGTGATGAAGGGCTTATTACAAAAAAAGCGATAGACTGCTTAAAACGTGCAGATATCGTCTTATATGACCGCTTATTAAATCCTAGCTTTCTTCATTATACGAAAGAAACATGCGAACTTATTTATTGCGGAAAAATGCCGAAAAATCATACTATGCGACAAGAAATGATTAACGCCCACCTCCTTCAATTTGCGAAAGAAGGAAAAATCGTTGTACGCTTAAAAGGTGGAGATCCCTCTATTTTTGGTCGTGTTGGTGAAGAAGCAGAAACTTTAGCATCTGCGAACATTCCGTATGAAATTGTACCAGGTATTACATCTAGCATCGCCGCTAGTAGCTATGCAGGTATCCCCCTCACCCACCGTAACTACAGTAATAGCGTCACTTTACTAACTGGACATGCAAAAGGTCCTTTGACCGATTATGGAAAATATAATTCATCCCACAATAGCGACACAATCGCCTACTACATGGGTATAAAAAACTTACCTACCATTTGTGAAAACTTACTACAAGCAGGAAAAAAAGAAGATACACCCGTAGCAGTCATTGAATGGGGTACAACTGGGAAACAGCGCGTTGTCACAGGGACTCTAGCAACCATTGTTCATAACGTCAAAACCGAAAATATTTCTAACCCTTCCATGACGATTGTTGGTGATGTCGTTTCCTTACGTAATCAAATCGCTTGGAAAGAACGTAAACCATTACATGGTAAAAAAGTTTTATTTGCATCTGCAACAAATAAAACAAGTGTAATGAAGCATAGGTTACAAGAAATCGGTGCAGAAATATATCAAATTCCAACTTTCAAAAAGGAAGAATATACATTAACACTTGAACAAATCAATGAAATTTTTAACGTTGATCGCCTTGTTTTTTGTTCAGCTGAAAGTGTAGAAATCTTGATGCAAGCATGTAGTAAATACCAGAAAGATATTCGTTCCTTACAGGCAGAGCTGCAGCACATGAATGTTGCCACTCAAGAAAAACTTATGCAATATGGGCTACTAAGTAAACAAGCAAAGTTCTCTTCCGATACAACTGTTTATTTAGGCAGAAATATTAACCGAATTGCTTTTATTCAAGAGAAAATTGGTGCTGGCTCCTATATGATGACTCATGAGTATACAATTGATCATCGTTTCGATGAAGTTCATTCTCGTATACTTTCTGAATTCTCATGGGATAGCATTGTGTTTGAAGGGCGTGCCTCAATTGATACTTTTTTATCAGACATAAAACGACTTGGTTTTATTGATATTCTTACTCTTCCCTTCTCGTATACCGACGTTCCAACTTTACACTATGCGAATAAAGTCGGATTACATAATGTAGATGAGCAATTACAAGACATTATTATGAAGAAAGATTTGGTGCTACGATGAAAGGAATTGTATATGTTGGACACGGTAGTCGCCTGCAAGAAGGCAATGAACAATTTATTCGCTTTATTCAATCTGTCATGAAAGAACGTAACGAAAGAATTCAAAAAATAGCTTTTCTAGAACTAACAACACCTACCATTTCGGATGCAGTTACAGAAACAATACTAGAGGGAGCAACTGAAATAATGATTGTACCTGTTTTATTATTTGCAGCAGCTCACTATAAACGTGATATTCCTCTTGAAATAGAACAAATACAAAAGAAATACCCACATATAACATTTTCAGTTGTACCACCTTTTAGTACGCATCCACATATGGTTGAACTTGTAGCGAAAAGAATACGTGAAACTATTCCAATGCAAGGTAGTAGTATTTTACTCGTAGGAAGAGGCAGTAGTGACCCCCAGCCGATACATGAGTTACAACAAATCGGAGCAGCTGTCGAACGAAAACTCAGTATGCCAGTATCGTGCTCCTTTTTAACGAAAGGAACTCCCTCTTTTACTGCTGAGCTCAAGACTATAACATCGGCCGCATCCCATGTATATGTCATGCCGTACCTTCTCTTTACCGGATTATTGCTTCAAAAAATCAAATTGCATACAAAAAAATACGATCACGTTACGACTTGTAACTGCCTGAAGTTTGATACATATATGAAGTTGGCATTATTAGAGCGAATGGAGGAATGTGTGTATGTATAGCATGTACCCTCTAATGTTTAATCTACATAATAAAGTGGTCGTTATCATTGGTGGAGGTAAAATCGCATATCGAAAAGCGTCTGGATTAAAAGATACAGGCGCTTTCGTCACCGTTATTAGCCCAGAGATTTGCGAGGAAATGAAAGAACTTCCTTATATTACTTGGAAGCAAAAAACTTTTAGTAATGATGACATTAAAGATGCTCATCTTATTTATGCAGCTACAAATCATCATGCTATAAATATGATGGTCAAACAGGCCGCCCATGATTTTCAGTGGGTTAACGTTGTAAGTGATGGTACAGAATCATCGTTTCACACACCTGGCGTCATTCGAAATGATGAATATGTTATAACGATTTCAACTTCAGGTAAGGATCCATCGTTTACGAAGCGTTTGAAACTAGAGTTAACCTCTGTCCTTCCTAATCTTATAAAAAAACTTTCTCGTACACACAAATTATAATCTATTTCTTAGCTAAAATAGTAATTACCTTTGGACAAACGTTTTTTAGAAGCGTTTGTTCTTTTTGTTTTGGTTTCTTTTTTGAAACTGCACAAGCAATCTGCGAAGAAAATGAATGGTGTCGGCAACTTGTAAACAAGTAAATGTTATGATAACTGCAACATTACGAGCAACTCTTTCAATTCATTTTTTACATTGGATATTCATTCAACCAAATTAGCGCTTGTTCATAATCATCAAAAAATTTCACAGATTCTTTCGTATTGGATTGTTGTAAATAATTCAGTATCTCCCCTTCTTCAAGAAGAAATGCAATTGCCTTACTATGATTCAAAATGGTTTCATTGAAGAACTTATCCTTCCATACTTTTTGAACAGAAAAATGATTTGGCGTGTATCCTTTTCTATCTACCAATAATTTGTATTTCCGCCCCTCAGAAATAAATTGCTGACAAACCTGCTCAAAATCATTAAACCATTCATACACATCCTCTGTTTTAATCTGACCAATTAGATGGGTAACAATCAAATCTCCTGAAACTGTTGTGCTGATATTCTGTTTACTCAACTTGGAATCATCTCCCTTTGTTACAATTATGCGGGAAATTCTTATAAAATCAATAAAGATAAAATTCTTAAGTAATAAAACAACATTATTTACGAAAAGGCCCTTGTTATACATAAGACAATTCATTCTTGTTTGTTTAAGTAGAAAAAAGGATGCCTCTACTAGGCACCCTTTTTCTCTATTAATTATTCTTTAACATTACTAACAGCTTCTCTTGGCTATACATCCACACTGTAATGATTAAACAAGCAAGCGCTACTTCTGATAACGCCATAAATCCGATTGCATAATGACCTGTCAGTTGGAATAGTAATGTTAAAATTAATGGCGGGAAGAACCCTCCTAGTCCGCCTAAAGCTGACACAACACCATTTACAATCCCTGCTTGCTCAGAGAAGTACATTGGCACAAGCTTGAAGATTGTACCATTGCCAATACCTGCACAAAATGCGACTAGTAAGCAACCAAATGTGTATACGTTCATGCTTGGCATAAATGATAGGATAATACCTGAAAGTGTTAAACCGATAAATACGAAGATTAATATTTTAAATGGATTAAATTTATCACCGAGCCAACCACCAATCGGGCGTATAATTGTTGCTAATACGATGAAGCCAGCTGTCCGCATACCTGCATCTACTTTCTCTAATCCGAAGTGAGATACTAAAAAGTTTGGTAAGTATACTGTAAATGCAACAAATGATCCGAATGTTAAAAAGTAAAAGATACATAAAAACCAAAGTTTTTCATTTTTATATACACCTTTTATTTGTTCCATTAATGGTGTATTCACCTTTTTTTCTTTATGATCGCCTAATAAAAAGTTCATAAGTGCAAATGCTGCAAGTAAAATTAAATAACACTGTACTGTCGTTCTCCAGCCAACTGAAGTTGCAATAACAGGTGCTAAAAATGAAGTAATTGCTGTTCCAGCGTTACCCACTCCGTAAATACCATTTACAAAACCGTGGCTCTCTTTTGGAAAGTACTTTGGTAAAGAAGTTACTCCTACAGAGAATACAGCACCACCAATCCCTACAAATAAGCCACCAATAATTAAATCCATCATAGAATTGGCAACACTAATGTAAAAGACAGGGAATAATAAAAGAATAAAACTAATAAAGAATAATTTTCTTGCTCCGTAACGATTCGTCCAATAACCAATTGGAATGCGAAGAATAGAACCTAAAATAACCGGTACTGCTGTTACCATAGAAATTTGTCCCGCAGTTAATGGAATATCTGCTTTAATATAGGGCATTAATGATGATAAAATGACCCATACCATAAAACCGATAACTAGATTAGAAGTTTGTAAACTTAATTGAAAATTAGGACTTTTCATCCTGTTCCCTCCTATGTATGCATAGTTATATTCATTCTCTCGAGCCTAATCACGTCCTAACATGATTAGGCTGAAAAGAATCAACCACCACTTACTGGCGGAATCATTGCTACGACATCGCCAGTTTGAATGATGTCATCCTCATTTGCGTATTCTTCATTTACGGCGACCATTATCTCGTTTGAAATTGCTACATTGTATTTCTTAATCAGAACTTCCTTTAGTTCAGAAACTGAAATATTTTCACAATCTATTTGCAAGACCGACTTACTTGCTTCTTCTTGCAAATGTGCAAATAATAGTACTTCAATCATGTTCTCATCTCCTTTTCAGGCTCGCCATTACCATATGCTATCTTCTCTAACTGATCCCCTATCCACGACTCACCATCTTCCCAAAACTCTTTCTTCCAAATCGGAACAATTTGTTTTATACGCTGCATAATATATTCATTCGCCTCATAGGCCGCTTTCCGGTGTGGTGTAGAAACAGCAACAACAACAGCAAGATCAGAAATTTGTAATGTACCAATGCGATGTGTAATTGCCATATATGTCCCAGGCCACTTCGCTTCTACTTCAGCACCAATTTTCTCAAGCTGTTTTTCCGCCATTGTCTTATAAGCTACATACTCTAAATAAAGCGTGCGACGTCCTTTCGTAAATTCTCTGACAGTACCAATAAAAGTAGTAACCGCACCGCACTCACGGCGAATTACTTTACTTGTAACATCTTCAATTGAAATAGGAGTATCAATTACTTCATAATACGTATGTGTCATCTTGCACCTCTTATCTTTGTATAAATTAGCAATCTATTTTTCTGTTACTTGTATGATCGAAGCGGCTCTTCCCACGGCCACTCACTTCCGGCGTTTGATTCTAATAACAGTACCGAAACGGTTATTCCTGCTTCAAATCCTCTCGTTCCTCCCGGCAGAACGATACATGCATTCGCTTCTGCAAGTGAAGAAATTGCGCTAGATTTATCTAAACCGACTGGTGTAACTTGTAATTGGCCATCTACAAATTCTACATTCCCTCTTACAAAACGAGTAAACGGATTTGCTTTCGGAAAGTCTTTCTGTAAAATTGCTTCTGCTCGATATAAGTGCGAATCTTTCCTGTGCAAGTATGTTCCAATGACTGGTCGAACATATAATTCACATCCGACATAACAAGCAGAAGGATTACCAGATAGACCAAATAATAATTTTCCTTCTAGCTCAGCGACAGTTGTCACACTTCCTGGTCGCATCGCTATTTTATTGAAAAGTACATTTGCTTGTAATCTCTCATAAATAGCAGGTAAATAGTCATAGTCTCCTACTGAAACGCCACCAGTTGTAATTAATATATCAACTTCTTTTATCGCTTTTTTTACAATGTTATAACACGTCTCAAAATCGTCAGCGAATTGTCCATAATACTGTACAACTCCGCCCGCTCGTTCAATTTGAGCAGCGATCATATAGGAGTTACTATTTCGAATCTTCCCTTCTTTCAGTTGTTCATGTACTTCAAGTAGTTCACTCCCTGTCGTTACAATTCCAATAACCGGTTGTCTTACAACATGCACGGAACTATAACCAAACGTAGCAAGCAATGCCGCTACTCCAGGGTTAATAGAAGTCCCTTTTTTCACAAGTATGGCATTTTGTTTTACATCTTCTCCTTGAAAAGAAATGTTATCACCAGAAGTGAAAGAGCGTTTTAATTTCATATAAGTCTTTTTGTTTTCTTCAAACCCTTCCGTTAGTTCTAACATAACAACAGCATTACATCCCGCTGGAATTGCGGCTCCTGTCATAATACGTACAGCTTGAAATGCTTTTACTTCCTCTTTAAAAACAAAACCTGCTCCAATTTCACCTATCACTTCAAACTGAATTGGGTTACTGCTACTTGCTTCTTTTGTATCTTCTGCTCGAATCGCAAATCCGTCGTACGGAGAGCGATCAAAATGCGGAACATCATGATCTGCAACAACATCTTCTCCGAGGATTCTTCCGTAACTTTCGGTAAGAGAAACCTTTTCCATTTCACCTTGATAGGCATATTCCATTACACGTGCAACTGCTTCTGCCACTGAGATTGGTGTACGTTTTTCTAACATTCTTTTTCACCTCGTTTTGATAAGAAGAAACTCTCTTTCTGTTCATCCTATATATTTTGCGTATAACCGTTTTGCCATTTTCATATCATTAGTCCCATGAATAAACGCTCTGCCGTCTGTAAATAACACAAAACGATATTCATCTACTAGAAAGGATAGTAAATATGGAGTTTTTTTGACATTCACACTTTTTTGTAAGCGCTTTTGAATTTCTTCTAAATTAAGAATTATTTTTATTCCTGGACGGATTTGAACTGTATTCCGCCCGCATAGCACTTCCGTTTTCATCTGTGCTTCAAATGTTAAACTTGGATACGTGCGTACATTCCCACAAGATGGACATGTACTTTTTTTCTGCCTATTTACTTTTAATGAGAGATATTGATTGTTCCAAATATCAAATGATAACATTGTTCCTCTTAACGCCTCAAAATCATCCACCAATATTTTCATCGCTTCTGTTACTTGGTGAGCAACAACCATTTGTACCGCTGGCTGAATGATTCCGGCTGTATCGCATGTTGCACCGCCCATAGGATGATCCATTAAGCAGCGAAAACATGGTGTTTCTCCAGGAAGAATCGTATACGTTACGCCGTAACTTCCAATGCATCCACCGTATATCCAAGGTATATTTTCTTTTTGTGAAATATCATTTATAAGTAGGCGCGTATCAAAATTATCAGTCGCATCTACTATAAGATCTGCTTCTTTTGTTAACTCTTCCATTTCTTGCATTGTAACATCCGTTACAACAGGTACAATTTCTACTTCAGAATTAATTTTTCTTAAATGCTCTGCCGCTGCAATTGCTTTCGGTTTACACTGCTGTGCATCTTCTTCTGTATATAACTGTTGTCTTTGTAAATTACTCCATTCAACGTAGTCACGGTCAGCAATTGTCAATTTCCCAATTCCCATCCTAACGAGCGCTTCTGCATTCGCAGCTCCTAGTGCACCCGCACCGATTAGGAGCACATGCTTTTCTTTTATTTTTCTTTGTCCCATTTCACCAATTCCAGAAAACAATACTTGCCTTGAATAACGCTCTTGCATAGGGAACCCTCCTTTCGTTATCCACCAATGTAAGACATTTCTACTTTTGGACGTTTATTTGCACTTTCTGCTGTTCTTTCATCTGAATACCGATCTTTTCTAAACTCCCATGTATGTTGTAGAATTTTTAATAGTGATGCATCAGAAATATTTTCTCGAAGAAGCGTTCGCAAATCCGTTCCTTTCATTCCAAATAGGCATGTAAAAAACTTTCCGTCTGCCGAAATACGAGCTCTCGTACAAGAAGAACAAAATGACTCAGAAACAGAAGTAATAAAGCCAACTTCTGCATCGCTCCCTACATATCGATACACTTTAGCTACTTCTCCAAAGTAACGAGGCTGGGCGGGCTCAATCGGATATACACGATTAATTTTTTCTATTAATTGTTCCTTCGTAATGACTTGTTCAAAGTTCCAGCCGTTCGTACTGCCCACATCCATAAACTCGATAAAACGTAGCTGAATTTCTTGTTCTTTAAAATACTGAGCCATAGGAAGAATTTGACTATCATTCATCCCTTTTTTTACGACCATATTTACTTTCACTTCTAATCCAGCTGCCTTCGCTGCTTCAATCCCTTTCAATACAGGTTTTGTGCTTACATTTCGGCCATTTATTTTTTTGAAAACGTGATCCTCTATCGCATCTAAACTAATATTTACACGTTTTAATCCCGCAACTTTTAGCGCCTTAGCTTGTTTTGCTAAATGAATACCGTTTGTTGTGAGTCCAATATCTGTTAAGCCTTCTAGCTTTGCAAGCCTTGCAATTAACTTTGGTAAATCTTTACGCAATAAAGGTTCACCGCCAGTAAGTCTAATTTTATTGACTCCCATACTTATAAATAATCTAGCTAATCTTTCTATTTCATCGAATGTTAATAAAAACTCTTCCTGTAAAAAAGCATAATCAGATCCGAACACTTCGGCTGGCATACAGTATGTACACCTAAAATTACAACGATCAATAACTGAAATACGTAAATCTTGAAGTGGCCGCTCTAACGAATCCCTCATCTTCTCGTGCATCTATATCCCTTCTTTTCTACTGCAATCCTTAGTAGGTTTCATATTTTTTATTTGCCTTTATTATAAAAAAGAAGCTACATATTCAATGTGACTTTTCTCACATTACTTTCCCCATTCAAAAATTCTTCACAAATCCGTTCGAATTTTGTTCACATCTTTAGTCTCATCTACTTTACATATTGAATTTTTTTTGGTTATCTTTTCAACTAAAAACTTATACTCATTTACCCCTTTACTTCCATTAACTCTTAAAACATATTAATTTATTTTCCCGTACGGTCATTGAAATTTCACTTTTTTTTTAAATAGCTCTTGCATTTTCATCATACTTACACTCAAAATAGGAAATGTATTGCTTATAAGAAGAAAGGTGATCGCTGTGGCAAACAGTATGACATTATCTCAAGATTTAAAGGAATTACTTGCATCTGTTGAATATAAAATGCAGATAAAAAAAGGAAGTTTTATTTTTCAAGAAGGTATGGAAGCAACAGAACTCTATATCATCCACTCAGGAAAAGTACAAATTAGTAAACTAAGTGCTGACGGACAAGAATTAACACTCCGTATTTGTTCGGCATACGACATTATTGGCGAATTAACATTATTCACGGACAATGCGAAGTATTTATTAAATTCAAAATGCCTTGAAGATGTTGAAGTAGGAGTAATAAAGCGTGAAACCTTAGAAAAAGCATTACTCCAAAAACCCGCACTTGTATTTGAATTTATGAAATGGATTAGTGAACATTTAAGAAGAATGCAAACGAAGTTCCGCGATTTAGTATTACACGGCAAAAAAGGTGCCCTGTATTCTACTCTCATACGAATGACAAATAGTTATGGTGTGTTAAAGGAAAATGGTATTCTCATCGATTTACCATTAACGAATCAAGAACTTGCGAACTTCTGTGCAACTTCCCGTGAAAGCGTAAATCGAATGTTAAATGATTTGAAAAAAAAGGGTACGATTTCTATTACTAAAGGAAAGATTACAATTCATGATTTACAATTTTTAAAATGTGAAATTGCTTGTGAAGATTGTTCTACCTCTGTTTGTAGCATTGATTAGCATCTTATTTAGATGCTAATCTTTTTTCATATTACGTTACTTTTTCATTATAACGTACACGGTTATTCCCCTATATTAATAAAAACGAGGCCTTCCATATTAGACCTCGTTTCGTTTTAGCTGCTATTTGTTCAAAGCGTTATTATTTTTTCAATTCATTAGGAATACGTCTTCTGTAAATTACATAACTACGGCTTAAGTATTTAATTGGAGCACTAAATACATGTACAAGTCTAGTGAACGGCCATACTGCGAATAGACCCATCGCTGCAATAATATGAATTTTAAACCATACAGGCACTTCCATCATATATTCAACTTTCGGTTGGAAAATAAAGAGACTTCGGAACCAAGGACCGATCGTTGTACGATAATCAAACCCTTTTGAGTCGATATTTAAAAATGTTGAGGAAAGTCCTGCCAGCATAACGATAAGTAATAAAATAAGCGCAATATAATCTCCCGTTGTACTCGTTGCAATGATGCGTTTTACGGTTACACGGCGATACGTTAATATAATTAAACCGATGATAGAAGCAACACCTGCCGGAAGTCCGAAACTAATTGCTACTACATGATACATATGTTCAGAAATACCTATTGAACGGTATACGGACTCTGGAATTAAAATCCCCATAACATGACCGCCAATTACGAACATGATCCCAAAGTGGAATAATAGACTTCCGGCCCGGAGCATTTTCTTCTCTAATAGTTCACTAGATTTTGATGTCCATCCAAATTGATCATAGTTGTATCTGAAAATATGTCCACCGATAAAGATTGCAAAAATGATATAGGGAAACAACACCCATAGAAATTGATCCATCATTTTGACAACTCTCCTTTCTAATTTGTCTGTACACCCCATGTATCGATAGCGAGGAGAATAGCTGCAAGAATTGGTTCATACATACTATCAGCTTCTTTTAATTGAACGTGCAATGCTTGTATATTTTCCTTGTATTTACTCATAATTGGCTCACTATCTTGCTCATTTGCATTTGCAAAAAACTCAAGCAAAAGCGGTAAATAATCCGGTAGTTCTTTATCTGTTACTTCAAAACCAGATTTTTTATAATGCTGTTTTAACTCTAATAATTCAATACCTCTTTCTCTTTGTTCACCTGTGTTCATATAAGTTAAATACATATTTGTCTTTTTACCAAAATCAAATGTATATACGTAACGATCAATTAATTGATCGTTCGTTTTATCTAGTGCTTGTTTTATAAACGCTGTAAGTGCTGCTTTAACGTCTTCTTGTTCAATTGCTTCAATCTCTTCTTGTACTTCAGTTAAAGCTTCTCCCCACCCAAGTTCCGGATAGGAGAGAAGAAAAGAAGAACAAGAAAAAGCAGTTTGTAAACTTTGTTTCATCATTTTCCGCCCCCTTTATTTAAGAAATTGTCATGCAAGACCCTGGCCCACCTGCGAAGGATAAACCACAGCTTCCTTGTTCACTATATAAATCAGCAACTTGTTCACGGTGAGTGCCCGGAATGACGAAGCGATCTTTATATTTCGCGATAGCAAGAAGACGATACATATCTTCTACATCCTGTTTCGTTAAACCAATTTCTTTTAATACTGCTTCATTTGGTTCTTTATTAATTTGCAATGCTCTCATATGCGTCCGCATGACAGCCATTTTTTTCAACGTAAGACGAATGTGGGATTCATCTCCTGCAGTGAGTAGGTTCGCTAAATATTGAATTGGAATACGCATATTATCGATAGCAGGGAAAATCTCTTCTGCTTGCCAGTTACTTCCTTTCCCTTCCACCATATTCATAATCGGGCTAAGCGGTGGGATATACCAAACCATTGGCATTGTACGGTACTCTGGATGAAGAGGCAGAGCAATTTTCCAATCGATAATCATTTTATAGATCGGTGACTCTTGTGCTGCTTTAATCCATTCTTCAGGAATGCCTTGTTTTTTCGCTTCAGCTGCTACTTCTGGATCATTTGGATCTAGGAAAACAGTAAGCTGAGATTCATATAAATCTTTTTCATCTTCAACAGAAGCTGCTTCTTTCACTTTGTCAGCGTCATATAGCATTACCCCAATATACCTGATACGCCCTACACATGTTTCCGAACAAATCGTTGGCATACCAGCTTCAATACGCGGGAAACACATTGTACATTTTTCTGCTTTATTCGTTTGCCAGTTAAAATACACTTTTTTATATGGACAAGAAGATACGCAGAACCTCCAAGCACGACATGCATTTTGATCCACAAGAACAATCCCATCTTCTTCACGTTTATACATCGCACCAGATGGACAAGAAGATACGCAAGATGGATTCATACAATGTTCGCATATGCGTGGTAAATACATCATAAAGACATTTTCAAAATCTGTTTTAATTTCTTCTTCCATTTTCTTTACGTTCGGATCTTGCAATCCTGTTATATGTCCACCAGCTAAATCATCTTCCCAGTTTGGACCCCATTCAATTTTGTCGATAAATTCGCCTGTAATTGCTGATTTCGGACGAGCAACTGGTTGATGCTTACGCTGCGGGCTATTTGTTAATGTTTCATAATCATAGTTCCAAGGTTCAAAGTAATCGTCGATGGTTGGTTGATCTGGATTGTGGAAAATATTCATAAGGCGTTTCATTTTCGAACCTGATTTCAGCTGAATTTCACCATTTCTCAATTCCCAGCCGCCTTTATATTTCTCTTGATCTTCCCATTGTTTCGGATAACCAATTCCAGGTTTCGTTTCTACGTTATTGAAGTACATATATTCAGCACCTGGACGATTTGTCCAGGTGTTTTTGCATGTTACGCTACAAGTATGGCAGCCGATGCATTTATCTAGGTTCATTACCATTCCGACTTGTGCTTTAATCTTCAAGCCAATCTACCTCCTTCAGTTTACGAATTACAACATTTAAGTCACGCTGATTCCCAGTCGGACCATAGTAGTTAAATCCATAGCTTAATTGGCCATATCCACCAATCATATGTGTTGGTTTAACATGAATACGGGTTGGACTATTATGTGTTCCCCCGCGGGTGCTTGTTAATTTCGTACCAGGCACGTTAATGTGGCGATCTTGTGCATGGTGCATAAATGCCATCCCTCTCGGTATACGGTGCGTTACGACAGCACGTGCTACAACAACACCGTTACGGTTAAAGCACTCGATCCAATCATTATCTGCGACGCCAGCTTCATTCGCATCATCTTTATTCATCCAAACAGTTGGACCACCTCTAAATAGCGTTAACATCGGTAATGAATCGAAGTACATACTATGAATCGACCACTTATTATGCGGTGTTAAATAGTTTAGTGTAATTTCTTTTCCTTCTACTTCGGGACGTGATTTTCGGAACGGTTTATGTTGCAGAATTGGTTTAAATGTTGCCATCGTTTCACCGAATTCTTTCATCATGTCATGATCTAAGTAGAAAGATTGTCGACCCGTTATCGTTCTCCAAGGAATAAGACGTTCCACATTTGTTGTAAATGGTGAATAACGGCGTCCACCTTTTTCAGAACCTGTAAAGGCTGGAGAAGTAATTACTGTTTTCGGCTGTGCTGTAATTTGTTCGAATGTGAAGCATTCTTCTTCACGTTCTTCTGCTAAATCACGCAGTTTTAAATCCGTTTGTTTTTCAAGTGCTTCCCATGCTTTTACAGCCATATGACCGTTTGTTGTCGAAGAAAGCGTTAATACCGCCTCAGCAGCATTGATTGCTTCTTTTATGTCTGGGCAACCTTTCGCAATAGAATCCGTTCGAACAACTCCTAATTTGCTCTTTAATTGCTCATACTCTTTTTCTGCTGACCAAGAAATACCTTTCGTACCAATTGGTTGTTTTCCAGCATTTGGTCCTAGTGCAGTCATCTTGTCATAAATCGTTTTATAATCCCTTTCGACAACATGAATTTGTGGCATCGTTTTACCCGGTATTGGTTCACACTCACCTTTACTCCAGTCTTTAATCTTGCCAAGTGGTTGCGCTAATTCTTGCGGTGTATCGTGAAGAAGTGGTGTTGCAACGACTTCTTTCATTGGTTCAAGGTCGATTTTCTTCGCTAAATCTGACACAGCTTTAGAAAGAGCGGTGAAAATATCCCAATCAGAGCGTGCTTCCCACGGTGAACCGATTGCTGGATTAAATGGATGTACAAATGGATGCATATCCGTACTGCTTAAATCATGCTTTTCATACCAAGTCGAAGCAGGTAAGACGATGTCAGAATAGAGCGCTGTTCCAGCCATACGGAAATCTAAATTAATGAGTAGATCAAGCTTCCCTTCTGGTGCTTCTTCATGCCACTTAATTTCTTCTGGTCGCAACGAATCACTATCGTCATTCATTAATCCATTTGTTGTGCCTAATAAATGTTTTAAGAAATATTCGTGGCCTTTACCAGAACTTGAAATTAAGTTGGCACGCCATACGAATAAGTTGCGCGGGAAGTTGTTTTTATTATCTGGATCTTCAATCGCAAATTTTAGTTCTTTTTCTTTTAGTTTTTGTGCAACGTATTTTCCGATTTCTTCTTGCGTTGTTGCACCAGCAGCAACAGCTTCTTTATATAATTCAATTCCATTTTTCTCGAATGTTGGATAAGAAGGTAACCAGCCAAGTCGTGCCGCTAATACGTTGTAATCACCGTGATGTTGATAACGAGAGTTGCCCTCAATTGGTGATGCTAAATGTCCAACCGGTGTATCTTCATAACGCCATTGATCTGTTACGAAATAGAAGAAAGATGTACCATTTTGTAATTTCGGTGGCCCTTGCCAATCTTTTGCCATCGCGATTGTTTGCCATCCTTCTGCTGGTCGTAATTTTTCTTGACCGACATAATGCGCCCAACCGCCACCGTTTACGCCTTGTGCTCCAACGAGAAGAACAAGGTTTAAAACTGCGCGATAAATCGTATCAGAATTAAACCAATGGTTAATACCGGCCCCTACAATAATCATCGAGCGCCCATCCGTATCAACTGCGTTTTGTGCAAACTCACGAGCAATTTGAATAATAAGCTCTCGTTTCACTCCTGTCATTTTCTCTTGCCATGCAGGTGTAAATGGTACATCATCATTGAAGTCTTTCGGCTCTTGTCCGCCGAGCCCTCGGTTCACACCGTAATTTGCCAACGTTAAGTCGTATACAGTTGTAACGAACACTTCGCCTTCTTCTGTCATAATTTTTTTCACTGGAATTGTACGTTCCAATACTTTATTTCCATCATCTGAGAAGTACGGAATTTGTACCGTTCCCACAGCGTCTTCCATTCCAAGTAAAGAAAGACGTGGATCAATCTTTTCACCTGTTTGTTCATCTTCTAAACGCAAGTTCCATTTCTTTTCATTATCCCAACGTGACCCCATTGTGCCGTGAGGTGTTGCAAAATCTTTCGTGTTCTCGTTCCAAAGAACAGGCTTCCATTCTCCTAACTTTGTTTCTCGTCCAATATCAGTAGCATTTAAGAAACGATCAGCGACGAATTGATCTCCTTTTTGTTTCAATGTGACAAAGAAAGGAAAATCAGTATATTGCTTCGCATACTTTGTGAAGTATTCCACTTGATTATCTACGTAAAATTCTTGTAAAATCACATGCCCCATTGCCATCGCAAGTGCACCGTCTGTACCTTGTTTCACACTAATCCAATCATCCGCAAATTTTGTAGACTCAGCGAAGTCAGGACTGACAGAAACAACTTTCGTTCCTTTATATCGAACTTCGGCTAAAAAGTGTGCATCTGGCGTTCTCGTCATCGGTACATTTGAACCCCATGTCATAATGTAACCAGAGTTATACCAATCGCTACTTTCTGGTACATCTGTTTGATCACCCCAAATTTGTGGAGAAGCTGGTGGTAAATCCGCGTACCAATCATAGAAGCTAAGCATCGGCCCGCCCATAAGTTGCATAAAGCGGCTACCCGCTGCATGACTTAACATCGACATAGCTGGAATTGGTGAAAAACCAACATTTCGGTCTGGGCCGTATTTAATGATTGTGTAAAGTAACGAAGCAGAAACGAGTTGTAATACTTCATCCCAATTCGCACGAATAAATCCACCTTTACCACGCGCCTGCTTATACTTACGTGCTTTTTCAGGGTTTTCCACAATACTTTTCCAAGCATCTAGTGGTGAATCATTATTTTGTAATTCTTCTTGCCACATACTCCAAAGAACACCACGTACATACGGATATTTCACACGAAGTGGACTATAAATGTACCAAGAAAAACTTGCTCCACGCGGACATCCTCGTGGTTCAAAATCCGGCATATCAGGACCTGTCGTTGGATAGTTAAGCTCCTGCCCTTCCCAAGTTACAATTCCATCTTTTACATAAATGTTCCAACTACATGAACCAGTGCAGTTCACGCCGTGTGTAGAACGAATTACTTTATCATGCTGCCAGCGTTTTCTGTACACATTTTCCCATTCACGATCTTCATATGTTTCTTGTGTATGATTATCGTTATAACGATCTATTGGTGAAAAATATTTTAAACGTCTCATTAGTGCTGAAGGTTTTTTCTTCATCATGTTCACTCCTTTAATACGTCTCTCTTACATACCCTTACTATAAAAGAGGTTGTAAAATACAGATGTGACATTTCGCACAGTTCAAGAGATTGTCATAAATTCATTTGGAAACCGGTTTACGGGGAAACATTTATAAATAAAGATTACTTTGTTTTGTTGTGAAGATTTCGGTCAGCCGTGAGCTTATTAGGAAAATAGCATTTTGAGGATTCACCTTTTTTTGCATAAGAAAAAACGCAGGAGAGATTCCTACGTTTTTATATAAAGTGAAACTTTAATCAGTGGAGGTTTTGTTCGTCCCCCACTGATTATCAGCCCACAAATAGCGAGATATAACTATAAATCATTATTTACGGTATTGTTCTTATTTACGGAAACAATTATACTAAATGTTATCCGTACATATAATCTGAATATTCATAAAATTACGAGTAGGATTTCCTTTTTGGACATAGAAATTATAAAGTATCTCACCATGATTTTTTAACATTTACGTTTTTTCCTATTTATATAAGTTCTCACTATGAACTTATATACACCATTCCTACTTGCCTCTTAGATTACTATTATACTGCATTAAAATGAAGGGACTCCTTTTCTTTAACATAAAAATGAATTAGAAAAGATAATAAAATTAGGAGGATTACGATGGCCCGTCTTGATTCATTACATCCCATTATAGAAAAAATAATCAACAATATTGAAAAATTAATGGTCGGAAAACGAAAAGAAACGATTTTAACCATGACAGCTCTTTTAGCTGAAGGTCATGTACTATTAGAAGATGTTCCTGGCGTTGGGAAAACAATGCTAGTACGCACTCTTTCTAAATCCATTGACGCCGATTACAAGCGGATTCAATTCACACCTGATTTACTGCCGTCAGATGTAACAGGTGTTTCTATTTATAATCCAAAAGAACTCCAATTTGAGTTCAAGCCTGGACCAATTATGGGGAATTTTGTACTTGCTGATGAAATTAATCGTACATCCCCAAAGACACAATCTGCCTTACTTGAAAGTATGGAAGAAGGCACTATCACAATAGATGGCATTACAAGATCGTTACCAAAACCTTTCTTTGTCATGGCTACACAAAACCCGGTCGAATATGAAGGAACATATCCTTTACCAGAAGCTCAACTCGATCGTTTCTTGTTGAAGCTAACAATGGGATATCCTACACCAGAAGAAGAATTTGAAATTTTAAACCGGATGGAAAAAACAAACCCACTCTCCCATTTACAAGCTATTACAACAATAAAAGAATTACTTTATTTACAACAAAGCGTAAGGGAAGTAAGTATGGACAAAGCAATCAAGCATTACATTGTAAAGCTTGTTAATCAGACTCGTTCTTATAGTTCTATACAGCTAGGTGCAAGTCCACGTGGCTCAATTGCTTTAATGAAAGCTTCACAAGCTTATGCATTCATCCATGGCAGAAATTATGTTATTCCAGACGATGTTAAATTTTTAGCTCCTTACGTTTTAGCTCACAGACTCATTCTAAAAATGGAAGCAAGATTTGAAGGAATAACAGGAGAACAAGTTATCTCCAAAATCGTTGCACGAACTACCGTGCCGACTCAAAGGACGAAGAACCTTTGATGAAGCGACTACTACGAGCACTATATCACGTTACAAAGTTATCACTAATCCCTTTATGCGTAGTCTTAACATTTGTGTATGCTATGCTTCAAGGAGGATTTGTAAGTTGGTTTTTGTTTTACAGTACGATTCCTATTGGCCTTTATTCACTACTACTCCCCTTCTACGCTTTACGGGACGCTGAAGTAAAACGAATAACAAACCAAAACAAATATGCAGCAGGAGAACAGTTTGTAAGCACGATTACAATAAAAAGAAAACTTCCTTTTCCCTTACTTTATTTAGTTATAGAAGATGAACTGCCACCACCATTTACAAGTTGTAAACAAGCAAAGATGAATAAGGTCATACTCTTTCCAGGATTGAAACGAAATATTTCGTTTCAATATGTTATTGATACAATCCCTAGAGGAGAGCACATTTTTTCAAGCGTACGTGTCAAAACTGGCGATCTATTCGGTATGATAGAGAAAGAAGTAACTTTTTCAGTTCCAGATACATTTTTAGTCTATCCCCAGTATGTAGATATAGCGTATCGACAATTGGAAAATTATTTCGAACAAGGGGCGCTTTCAGCAAATATACATTCAGCAAAAGACTCTACAGTATCTGTCGGCGTCAGAGACTATAAACCTGGTGACCGCTTTTCATGGATTGATTGGAAAGCAACTGCACGAACAAACAATATTATGACGAAAGAGTTTGAACAACAGCGTAGCCATAATATCATGATATTCATGGACAGAACTGAGTCCCCTCTATTCGAATCAGTCGTAACGTTTACTGCCTCTATTGTAAGGGCTGTCTTGAAGCAAAATTCACCAGCGTCATTCGTGTCTGTCGGAAAAGAACGAACTATTTTCCCTTTAGACAATGGAGATACCCAGTTGCAACAAATCTTTTGTCATTTAGCGAAAGTACATGCAGACAGTGTATCCCCCCTCTCTCAGAGTGTAGAAATGGAATTAAGAAAAATGTATCAGCCCGTAACGATTATACTCGTGACAAGCGATCTTTCTCCCGATATTCAAAAGGCGGCTGACTGTGCTGCTATAAAAAATAGAAAATTAATGGTGTTTGTCGTGAAAGAAAAAGCAAATCAACTCTCACATCGAGAGCTAAGTATTCTAGAAACTCTACAAAAACGAAAAACATTTGTAAATGTGGCTTATGGAAACCAGTATACAAACGTGTTTTTTGAGGTGAGCAAATGATAACATTACAGGCAAAAAAACAATTGGATATGACTAAATTTTTCATGCATGCATGCGCATTTCTACTTTTATTAGAATGGCTAAGACCCCTTATAGGTATTACAAACGTAGGTAGATTAGATATTTTTGTAATATTTATAGGGATTTGCTTCACTCTCTCTTTTTTTCAAACAAGGTGGCAAATTCCTATAAAGACCATCACGATTTTATTCATCATTCATTTCCTATATTATAAAAATGCTTTTATAAATCCATCTTGGCTAACGAAATTTTTTACTGATATTTCTCAAAATTCCTCCCTGTTGTTCCAGGGGAATTTGCTAGATATTTCTCCAGTTTTTCCAACAGTTTTATTTTTTCTATCATTTTGGTTTTTGAGTTCTTTCATCTCTTTTTGGATGATTCATAAAAAACGTGGATTGTTATTTCTTGTATTGACTATTATTTATATCACAACTTTTCATAACTTACATTTATACAATGCAAACTACGCTATTATTCGTACTGTTGTCATCGGCTTTTTTATGCTTAGTCTTCTTCGAATAGAACGAATAAAAGAGATGGAACACTTACAAAATTATGCTAGAGAAATCTCAAAATTACTTAGACCTCTTACAATATTTATTGTATTGTCAGCAACCATCGCATACTTTGCTCCAAAATTCGGCCCTCAATGGCCAAACCCAATGAATTTTTTAAAATTCAACACATCCGAAGCGAGTAAAAAACAAGAAGTTTCTACAATTGGGTATGGTTTAGATGACTCGAGATTAGGTGGTCCTTTTCAGGCTGATCCTACAATTGTTTTCACAGCACAAACGCAAAACAAACAATATTGGAGAGTAGAAACGAAAGATTTTTATACAGGAAAAGGCTGGGAAGTTTCTGAAAATCAAAAAAAGATTTCTTTTAAAAGTAAAAACGACGTCGTGAGCTGGTACGAACAAAATACAAAAACGGAGACAACAAAGGCAACAATAAACATGCAAAAAAGTTATCCGCACCTTACCTATCCAGCAGGGTTAATATCAGTTGAGGCTTCCTCAGATGTATCATACAGCGTTGACCCATTTTCCGAAAAAATCTATACGATGCACGGAGACTCCTCTACTACTTTACATTCATATAAAGTAACGTATGAGATCCCGGAAGTTCCCATAGAAAACTTGAAAGCTGTAAACACGAATGAAGGTCAAGAAACAAATCCTTATTTCATGACAAAGTACACACAACTTCCCGAATCATTACCACAGCGAGTAAAAGACTTGGCTGTCAATCTTACAAATGATAAAGACAACCGGTATGATAAAGTATTAGCTATTGAAAATTACTTCGCAGACAACTCTTTTACATACGAATCAACGAATGTCTTGTACCCTGCCAAAAGTCAAGATTATGTAGATCAATTCCTTTTCGATACAAAAAGCGGCTACTGTAATAATTTTTCGACGTCTATGATCGTGTTACTTCGTTCTGCTGGGATTCCTGCTCGCTGGGTAAAAGGTTATACAGAAGGAACTCTTGACAATACACTTGCCTCTGCAGAAGGTCAGGATATTTATAAAATCACGAACGATAACGCACACTCTTGGGTCGAAGTATATTTCCCAGGATACGGATGGATTCCATTCGAACCAACAAAAGGATTTACCAATCCCTATAATTTTATAAATACTACGCCTGCTCCTATTTCACAAAATAGCGAAGCAAATAATTCTAATAACCAGCAAATACATCAACGAAATAATGAAGCAAAACTTAAAAGTTTAATAGAAAATACAGAAGAAACTTCTACTAAAAAGGTCACAAATTCTAAAACTAGTTTTTCTTGGTGGTACGTATTCCTCTCTACGATACCAATTAGTATCATCGGATACATTCTCTTCACTACTAGAATGAAATGGATTACATTTTTTATTATTCTTTTCTATAAATACCGAAAAGATGATGTTGTTTATCAAAAAGCTTACGGCGCACTTTTAAAACAATTTGCGAGAATTGGCATACCACGGGGGGAAAGTCAAACATTCCGAGAATACGCTCTCCGCATCGATACACTTTACAACTCGGCCGATATGCAACAACTTACTTTCAGTTATGAGAACGCTATGTATCAAAACGGACAGACCGCAGCCGAATGGAAGAAATCCGTACACTTATGGGAAGTGCTTATGAAAAAAGCAGCTTCTCTACCTAAATCAAATGAATTCGATACAGTGATTTAATCTTGATCATGTGAGTTTAAAGAAAATACCTCAAAGAGCAACTTTGTTCTTTGAGGTATTTTTTAATAACTATAATAAAAGATAACAAACTCCTAATTATTCCCCAAGTACCTTCTCAATCTCAACCTCTAAATCAACTGGCTTCGTTTGCGGCGCAAAACGCCCTACTACTTTCCCATCTTTTCCAATTAAAAACTTCGTAAAATTCCATTTCACTGCTTTCATACCGAGTAAACCTGGCGCTTGTTCTGTCATGTATGTATACAGAGGATGAGCCTTATCACCTTTCACATCAACCTTTGCAAACATCGGGAAGTTTACACCGTAGTTTAATTCACAAAAACTAGTAATGTCCGCTTCTGTACCTGGTTCTTGTCCTCCAAATTGGTTACAAGGGAAACCGAGTATTTCTAGTCCTTGATCTTTATATTTATCATATACTTCTTGTAATCCTTTATACTGTGGTGTAAATCCACATTTACTAGCTACATTTACAATAAGAAGTGCTTTTCCTTCGTAATCTTTTAACGATTTATCTTCTCCTGTTATTGTTTTAGCTGAAAAATCATAAACTGTCATTGTTCCTACCCCTCTCTATACTATTATTCTATGTTTATACTATACTACATTCGTGAATATACAGCTTCTATTACATACTTACACACCGAAATGATAGCGCTTTATTTATGTTCGAAAATTCGACACAAACTACTAGACTTTTAGAATGGAAAGTTTTACAATTGAATTGTGAACAAAATGTGACAGTTTATATTCTATTATAATAGAAAAGGATGGTGTTCATTATGAAAACTGCACAACCTAAAACGATTTCAAATCGCGAGTTTTATTTCGTACTATATATGATGTTATTGTATGTTACTGGTTGGGTAATCGATGTAAATGGTTTATTCTTAAGCTCCTACTTTAATTTAGCAGGAGAGATTACGCTTCCGATCGTTGGTGGCATTGTTGGACTGTTCGTTATGTCTATCAATAAAGAACAAACGAAATAAAAACACTTTAAAAAGGCAGAAGACGAGCTTTCGTTTTCTGTCTTTTTTCTTTTTAGCGTATAATAGATACATACCGTATATAAGGAGTGATAAGTATGAAAAAAGTAGAACAATTATCTTCTCACCTATATCTTATTGATGATTACGACTTACAACATAATGAACGAACAGGTACGTATGTTTTATTAGGTGACGATATTACTTTAATTGAAACTTGCGCGGCCCCTTCTCTTCCCTATATTTTAGATGGCTTACAACAATTACATATTGATTTAAACGATGTAAAAAACATTATCGTTACACATGTCCATTTAGATCACGCTGGGGCAGCTGGTTTAATGATGGAAAAGTGCCCAAATGCTACTTTATATGTGCATTCTCGCGGTGCTCGTCATATGATTGATCCAACAAAACTCATTTTAGGCGCAAAAGCTGTATACAAGGATGATTTCGATAAACTTTTCGATCCAATTCTTCCTATAGAAGAAGAACGCGTTCATATTGTACAACATGATGATACGTTAAAAATTGCAGAAGACCGCATCCTTACATTTTATGATACACCTGGACATGCAAAGCACCATATTAGCATTCATGATTCATTAACAAACGGCATTTTTACTGGTGATACAATTGGCATTTATTATAGAGAGCTTGCAGACCTTGGTGTAGAGTTATATTTACCATCAACGTCCCCTTCGCAATTTCAGCCCGATGCGATGATTGCTTCTAAAAATCATATTCAAAGTATGAATGTAGATACTATTTATTTCGGTCATTACGGCGCTTCATCCAATGTTACAGAAGTATATAACCAACTAGAACATTGGTTACCTATTTTCGTTCATACTGGTAAAGAGGTCTTTGAAAAGTATAATGATTTCGATGAGGCTACTAAAGCATTACAAACTTTATTAATGGATAAAATCTCTTCTCACCTTACAAAATTAAACGTCCCATCCGATCATTCCGTTTATAACATTTTACATCTAGATATAGAAATTAGTGCGATGGGTATTATTGATTATTTCACGAAGCAAGAAAAAACAAATTCCACTATTTAATAACAGTAAAAGAAGAGATATACAACAGTAGTTATTGTATATCTCTTCTTTGAATATATTTTTAGTAAAGGATGGTGGAATGGAATGCAAAAAGTAATGCTATACCTCTGCTTTACATTATTTATCGTCTTATTATTATTTGTTGGAGTAAAAATTCAATTTTATTTAGATACAGACGCGCAGGTGAACTTTAACGTTTATCCAAGATTATTCTACTTTACACTCTTCCCTCTTATAGTTGGTATTTTATTACGGTTCCTTCAATCTATTAATTACGCAACGAGTAAACAAAACTGGAGCTTTCAGCCGGATAAATTTATTGCTATTACAGTGCCTACACTATTCATTTCCTTTTCCCCTGCATTACTCTTTTCACCACTTGGCGAATACTTACCTTATTTAGCTAATATTATTCTTATAAATACAACTTTTGTTACGATTATTAGTTTAATAGCTGGTTATTCACTATTAGATTGTTTTATACAAAAAGATACTGCAAATATGAAAAAATATAATTGATGACCAATTTTTAAGTGTTGCTGATTAGGACATTTTGTTTATAAGTGCGCTATTTTTTGTAAAAATCGCCATAAATGAAAAGGGGAATTCTGTTAAAATAAAGTTGTTCGTATATTATGTCAAAATGCATTTTAACCAAGGAGATTTATTATGTATAAATTAGGGGCTTTCTCTTTTCTAACGGTTATCGCAAGTATATTTTCTTTCTTTATCCTTAGAGGACCTAATGCGAATTTAACGTTAATTATTGTGACTCTAAGTATACTTTCATTACTCGGTATTATTTTTGCAATTGCATCAAAAAATTGGTTATTCGGAATAGTTGGTACTGCATTAAATGGCGTAATATTATTAGTTGTATATTTCCTATTGCTAGCAAAAGGAATAAGTGGTTAATAAATTTACGTTTCAATAAAAAAGCTCGGAGCTTAGGCTATGAGCTTTTTTACTTATCTCACCTTTTCATCTACATACTCCATAAACTGCTCGGCTTTAATAAATCTTTCTTTGTACGCCTCAGGAACTTCTTCTACTGTTATCCCGCCACTCGATTTCGTTTTTACTAACACAGTTTGATGTGACATTAATGCCTCCATATATTGTTCATATTCTTCAGGAGTTAGTACTTCTTTACTAGATTTTTGGCCATTTAATTTATCAAAATACGGATGAAGCTCCATTACTACCTTTTTCAATTCCTCTTTTTAGCTGGTGATAATTGATCATAATCAATATTACCGTTCGAATCTCCGTACGCAAGCTTTGCATTTGTTAATTTCTTTAGTTCTTTTGTAAACTCTTCATATTCTTTCGCACCCATTTCATCTTTCGCTTCTGATAATTTTGCATTAAAACGTATATACGCTTCTAAAGTCATTGCTCCGGCATGTTTTTTTAAATTCTCAAAAGATCCGTATATACCATCCGCCATAATAGATTGATACGCAAAACCAGTCGTCGGGATTAAAAGAGCTGCTGCAAGCACTCCTGCAATAAGGTGCTTCTTCCTTTTACTCCCCCCGCGATTCATTGTTATTTGCACGATTACTTTTTCTTTTAACTCCGGCGGGGCAACAATACCCTTTGCTTCTTCTTGTATAGTTTCCCTAACTCTACAGTCTAAACTCATTTCACATTCCCTACCTCTCCTAAAAATATTTCTTCTACTTGCTCTTTTTGACGTAGTTTTTTTAATGCCGCGTGAATTCTAGATTTCACAGTACCAATTGGAATATGTAATATTTGTGCTACTTCTTCTTGTGAATAATCGTGTAAATATCTTAAGATAATAACTTGTTTCAATTTATACGGTAATTTATGAATAAGTTCGATTAGTTCTTGGTTTGATATTTTACTTACCAGATCGTTAGAAAAATCAATTTGTACTGGTTTTCTTTGCTCTTCTGCTTTTTTTACAATTCGTAGTCGCATCCACCTCTTTCTTCTATAAGAGTGAATTTGTTTAATCGCGAGTCCAATTAGCCAAGGACGAAATGGCTTCTCGCTATCATACTTACGAAGCGATTCATATAGTTGTATGTATACTTCTTGAACGACATCATCTACATCTGTTTTATCGTCTAGTAAAAAATGTGCTGTCTTATATACTTCTTGAATCGTTACATCATACAACTCGCTATACGCTTCTTTATTTCCTGATAAAGTTAATTGAATTAAATCTGTACACACTGTTTCACCTTTCATATACCATCCCCCCTTTGTCTTACACTTTATATTGGCAAGTAATTCATATTTCGTTCGATTTTTTAAAGTTTTTTATATAAATTAATATAATGATTCACTGAGTTCATAAGCTTCACTTATAACCTTGCATAACTATTATATAATTTTCCAATTTCTAATGACGCTTTAAAATGATTTATATAGTCAAATTTAGGAGGATATATGATGAAAGCTATCGTTGTAACGTCGTTCGGTGGTCCGGAAGTGATGAAATATACTGATGTTGATATGCCGACTATTTCAGACAATCAGGTGTTAATTCGTGTTGTTGCTACTAGTGTTAATTTTGCCGATATTAAATCACGTTATGGCAAAAAAGGAAATAAGACATTCCCTTTTATTCCAGGGATAGATGCCACCGGTATTGTAGAACGAGTCGGTTCTCAAGTTAAAAATATTCATCCTGGACAGCGTGTCATTGCTTTTCCTCAAAATGGATCTTACGCAGAATATATTGTTGCAAATGAAAATCTTACTTTCGTTTTACCTGATGAAGTTAATTTCCAAACTGCAGCCGCTTGCCCTATCATATCTTTTACAAGCTATAATTTACTCGCAAATGTTGCAAGGCTTCAACAAGGTGAATCTGTACTCATTCATGCAGCTGCTGGCGGAATTGGCACTACTGCTATTCAACTTGCAAAACTATTAGGGGCTGAAAAAGTTATCGGTACTGTCGGAAGTGAAGCAAAAAAAGAAATTGCTTTAGACGCTGGAGCTGATTATGTTATATGTCATCAAGATGAAGATTTTGTAGAGAAGGTCAATGAGCTGACAAATGGCCAAGGGGTTGATGTAATTTTAGATTCTATTTCTGGAACGGTTTCGGAAAGTAGTTTAAAATGTCTTGCTTATTACGGACGCCTCGTTCATTTCGGCAATGCGAGCGGTGAAATTGGCAATTTCAAAACGAAAGACTTACACGCAAGTTGCCGTTCTATACTCGGATTCAGCTTCGGCACTACACGGAAAAAACGTCCTGAATTACTCCAAGAAACTGCAAATGAAGTTTTCCGTTATTTACGTGATGGAAGTTTGCAAATTAAGGCTACAAAATCTTTTCCCTTTATAGATGCAGGGAAAGCACATGAATGGGTCGAAAGTAGAAAAAGTACAGGGAAAGTAATACTAAACGTTCAGTCCCCTTCCTGAAATGAATACTTGAAACAGAGGTGGCATTCATGGGATCAAGAATTATGCATGTGATTATCGCTAACGGTATTGCTGAGAAATTATGTATTCAAGATAAAACTTCTTTCTTACTTGGAGCTGTAGCCCCTGATGCTGTTCATTCAAAAAAAGAAAAAGGCACCTCACATTTTTATGCCGGTACAACGAAGAACTATACGAGAAGAATAGATTATGATTCATTTATTCATAAATATGAAGCACATATAGATTCCCCATTTATTTTAGGCTATTACACCCACCTCATTGCCGACGATAATTGGCTACAAGGCTTTTTTCTACCTTGGCTAAAAAATAGAATAGAAAATGACGAAACTATCGCACCTATGTACTATAACGATTTTAAATTGTTAAATGCAAAGTTGCTTCATCATTACGAAAAAGAACAACAGCTATTCTCTCTTCTTAATCAAGAGGCTCACATTGTGGATATCGCAGAAGTTTCTAAAGGAAATGTTTTAGCTTTTCGAACATACCTTTTTGAAGATATGTTGTATCCAGAGCAACATTTGCATGAAGAATTACAGGTGTTCACGTTTAATCAAATTGTCGGTTATATTGAAACCGCTATTGAGAAAGGCGCTTTTTATATCGAACAACTGTCGAATAAAAAGTCCACTTCAAATATTTAATCCCCCTCATTTTATACGAGGGGGATTTTTCCATAACATCATTATTTGTTCTTTTCCATAACCGCAAAATAATTCCCTTCACTATCAGCAAAGTTAAACACTTTACCAGAAGGCATAGTTACCATTTCGCCAACTGTAACATTTTTATTTGTTAAATCTGTATATAATTGATCAAGATTTTCTGAGAAGAACATTAAGGATGGTGTACCAAGATTCAATTCTGGGCTCATTTTCGAAATAACTTCTTTATTATGTAGTATGATACTCGTTTCTGCATCTTGAGTTGGAGCGATTTCAATCCATCTCATCCCTTGCTTGTTATCTTCCTCTGCTACTACATGAAACCCTACCTTTTCCGTCCAAAAATTTACTGCCTCATCTTGATTATTTACATATAACATAATTTGTCCGACTTTATGAATCATTTGTATTCCTCCTAATGGTTTTTATATTCTATGTAGGTTTCTACAAGTGCTATTGTTATTCCTTTTGAGTTGATATGTACTTCTTTACGAAATTTATCGACTTACTCGTTCACTACTTTACCAATGAACAAAATAAGACGTAACTACAAATAGTTACGTCTTTCCCATTATTTATCTAGGCTTTTTCTTCCCAGTAAATGCTGGTTTCTTTTTCTTCGGTGCTTTCGGTTTCGTTTCTACAAATGATCCGTTGAACATTTCTTGCTTCGTAAACACAATACCTAATTTTTTCGCAAATTGAAGTAATTTACGCTCTTCTTGTTCTGTTACAAGAGACACGACCGTTCCTTCTTTGCCCATACGTCCAGTACGTCCTGAGCGGTGAATGTATTGGTCTACAGTGTCAGGTAACTCTAAATGAATTACATGTGTTAAATCATCAATATCTATTCCACGTGCTGCAATATCAGTAGCAAGTAGAATTTCTAATTTTCCGCCGCGGAAAGCACGCATCGTCGCTTCACGTTCTTGCTTACTTGCCTCTGCATGAAGAGCTGCTGCTTTCATTTTACGGAATTTCAATTTCTGAGTAATTTCATCTAAACGGAATGGGTCATTTAAGAAAGCAACCGCTTTTACATCGCCCATATGCATAATTCTTCTTACGTAATCATTTTTTTCGCGTCGCTCACAAATGATATACGTATGCTCAACTAAGCTTTTTGACTCTGCACGTGTTACACGTACTAATTGTGGTTCAACTGCTAAATCACGTGCTGCATCTTCTGCTGCTTTTGTCATTGTCGCTGAGAAGAATACTAATTGACGATCGCGCATCGTTGATTTAATTACATCCTGTGCAGCACCCATCATCTTTTGTTTCACTATTTGATCGAACTCATCAAATACAATCGTTTTCACTTCATGCATCTTTAGCTTTTTCATACGAATTAATTCTAAAATACGTCCTGGTGAACCAACAATTACTTTCGGGTGTTTCTTCAATTTTTCCACTTGGCGCTTAATATCTGCACCACCAATTAAAGATGCACCTGAAATATCAGTTCCTGCTGTAAATTTTTGAACCTCTTCATGAATTTGCATGACAAGTTCACGCGTTGGAGCTAAAATAACAACTTGTGGCTGTTTTACTTCAGGATTAATTTTATGTAAAAGTGGTAATAAGTACGCTAATGTTTTTCCTGTTCCAGTTGGAGATTCAGCTATAACGTCTTGTCCTTCTAAAATAGTTGGAATCGCTTGTTTTTGAATTTCAGTTAATTCTTTAAAACCAGCCTTCTCCCAAGCTTGTTGTAAAAATGGTTGCATATCTTTTATCATTTGTTTTTCTCCTTTATCTCTATTTTTGAAGAAAATGCTGTATTGTTCGCACCGTTTCTATCATGTGTGAAATAACAGCTATTAAATCATCAACATGGTCTTCTGTAATCGCTTTTTGAAATAGAACCTCTACCTTATTATGATATGAAATCGCTTGCTTATTATATTCGTATGAAACTTTTTGCATAATCATTCTTTCTTTTCCCCATATAGAACGCATGAAAGTTTCAATTTCTTCGCATACTCCTTCTGGCTGTTCTATCGGGAATGAAAATGCTAACTTCATTTCACATCCTGGTGTAAACTGAGGCACTTCTAGTATTTCACCAGACAAGTTCTTTGCATCCACAGATAATGAAAATGTCGCTTCTACTAATGGTTCGAACGGTTCTGTTAACTGAAACGAGATATGATATATACGACTTAATGAAGCAAGGTCCATCATATCTTTTCGATCTGTTACAAGAATATCACCATGTAAGTCAAAATCATAAACAGCACCTTCTACGATTACTTTTAAATTGTCAAAAGCAGTTGGATCAAACATAATTTCCTCCAAAAAACAGGCGCCTTTCGATGGAAAGGCGCCACTTGATGTATATATAGTTTACAGATAAACGAGATGAATTACAACCTTTTAGAATAAACCTACTGCTTTTCCATCTTCATTTACATCCATTTGCAGTGCCGCTGGTTGTTTTGGAAGACCTGGCATAGTTAACATTGTTCCTGTTAATGCAACGATAAACCCTGCACCGATAGATGGTTTTAATTCACGAATTGTTACGATAAAGTCAGATGGACGACCTAACTTTGTTGCATCGTCAGAAAGAGAGTATTGTGTTTTCGCCATACAAATTGGTAGGTTACTCCAACCTTCTCCTTCGTATTGAGCTAATTGCTTACGTGCTTTCGGAGCAAAATCAATATCTTTTGCGCCATATACTTTTTGAGCAATTGTACGAATTTTTTCTTCTAATGGTAATTCTAATTCATAAAGTGGCGCGTAGTTATTTTCACCTTTTTCGATCTCTTTTAGTACTTTTTCAGCAAGGTCAACTCCACCTTGGCCACCCTTCTCCCAAACTTCTGTTAAGGATACTGCATAGCCACGCTCATTGCACCATTCTTGTAAGTATGTAACTTCTGCATCTGTATCTGTAATGAATTTATTAATTGCAATTACGAAAGGTACACCGAAGCTTTGAATTGTTTCAACATGCTTCTGTAAGTTCTCCATACCTTTTGCTAATGCATCTACATTTTCTTCTTTTAATCGATCTTTTGCTATGCCGCCATGCATTTTAAGCGCACGAATAGTCGCAACAATAACAACTGCTTCTGGTTTAATGCCAGCTGCACGAGCTTTAATATCTAAAAACTTCTCTGCGCCTAAATCTGCGCCGAATCCAGCTTCTGTAATAACATAATCACCTAATTTTGCTGCCATTGTTGTAGCGATAACACTGTTACAACCGTGAGCGATATTCGCAAATGGTCCGCCATGAATGATAGCTGGTGTATTTTCTAACGTTTGTACTAAGTTTGGTTTTAATGCGTCTTTTAGTAGTAATGTTAACGCACCTTCTACACCTAAATCTTTAACCGTTACAGGTTGATTTGCAAAGTTATAAGCAACTACGATGCGAGATAAACGTGCTTTTAAATCTTGAATATCCGTTGCAAGACAGAATACGGCCATAATTTCAGATGCTACTGTAATATCAAAACCGTCTTCACGTGGTACACCTTGAACTGGTCCACCAAGACCAATTACGACGTTACGAAGGGCACGATCATTTAAGTCAACACAGCGTTTCCAAACGATTTTACGCGTATCAATTCCAAGTGTGTTTCCTTGTTGGATATGATTATCAATAAACGCCGCTAACGCGTTATTCGCAGTTGTAATTGCGTGAATATCTCCAGTAAAGTGAAGGTTAATGTCTTCCATTGGTACAACCTGTGAAAAACCACCACCTGCTGCTCCGCCTTTTAGTCCCATCGTTGGTCCAAGAGATGGTTCGCGAAGTGCAATTACTGTTTTCTTACCAATTTTATTAAAAGCTTGACCTAAACCAACTGTTACTGTTGATTTACCTTCTCCAGCTGGAGTTGGGTTAATCGCTGTTACTAAAACAACTTTACCGTCTTTCTCATCCTGTAAGCGCTTAAAAATATCAAGAGATAACTTACCTTTATAATGCCCGTATGGCTCTAATTCATCTTCTAAAATATTTAAATCAGCTGCAATTTCTTGAATCTTCTTCATACTCGCTTCTTGTGCGATTTCAATATCGGATTTAACTGTTGTAGTAGTTGTCATATACCCTAGTCCCCCTTTAATTGGTTCTGATGATATTGTATCAGTTTTTTGTATTTTCTGCACTTATTTACCTCCTAAAAATTCTTTCATTTCTTTATACGTTTTTTAACATAAATACCCATAAGAATGTTAAGGATTGTTGTAACTCTGTAGGTAGTTGACCTAGCATCTTCTCATTTACTCCGCGCTTATATACACCAATGCCATCTACAACTTCAAAACCTTGTTCTTTCGCTAACTGTTCAAATTCCCAAGGCATCATCGTATTACAAACAACGTCTGTGCCGTATAAACGAGGATAACTGTTCTCTCGAGGCTTTGCTGTCGGTCCTAAAATTGCAATACATGCGTATCCATCTTTCTTTAAAACACGTTTTATTTCATTTAATGCTTGTAATGGATTCTCCGTCCATTCTAAAGAGTTAATGGCCATAATCGCTTTAAATTGTTCATTTTCAAATGGTAAAGCGGAAAGATCTCCTTTCACAAAAGATAAATTTGAATCTTCCCCACGTTCTTTACCTTTTTGAATCATAATTTCCGATAAATCTACTCCAACTGCTTTATAGCCAACGCGACTTAATTTATATGTACCGTATCCATCACCACAGCCAACATCTAACACTTGAGCTTCTTTCTCCACGTACTGTTCAAAAAATGGAATAATTGTACTCCTGCTCCCGCTATCCCACATTTCCTGACTATTTTGATTCCAATATTCCGCACTACTATCCCACTTCTTCTCTGCTGATTCATGCCAATTGAATTTCGTCATACATTCCCCTACCTTCACGTATTATCATTCAATTCATTCTACATCATTTTCCAAAATCCCTGTTTATCTTCATAAGGAGATAGAGTGAAACTTTAATTAGTGGCGGTTTTATTCGTTCCCACTGATTATTAGCCCACACCAATCGAGCTTTTACAGGCAACCCGGCTCCTACATAACTTCTTTACTCTAGTCGAATTTTGAAATAGAAGTTTTACTGCCCGCAAATAGCGGGATAAGTAAGATAACAACGAAATCTATTTTCTCCATTTTTTGCTTTACTTGGGTTTAACTCATACTCATGCTCTTCTCATTTTGAAAGATACTATAGATACACCCAATTGAAAGAGAGGGATGTACATGCGAAGAAAGAGAAATCATCATTTTAAAAGTGGTGAAAAAAATGAAGAGTATGCAGCTGAAATATCTCCAACCGGCATTCCAATTAGACATGAGCGCAAAGAAATTGCAAATGAAATAGAAGGTACAAATACCGGAGCAATGATAGGCTATGTCGCATTATTTCTTTCGTTATTCTCAATTGCTTTTTATCCAGTTACACTTGGTTCTCTTGCGATTTTAGTTGGTTTATTAGCTGTTAATTTCGGAGCAAGAACACTTGGATATACAGCAATTGGTTTTGGTAGTTTTTCTGTTTTATTTACTTTACTCTATCCGCTTGCTTTGTCAGCGTTTTAAAAAAACACACCAAGTTATACTTGGTGTGTTCATTCATGATACAACATAATATGACCGCATCCACAACAGTGCTTTGCTGTAATTTCTTGAAAGACCGGATAATTCTCTTCATCCCTATGTTCAATAAATACTTTTTCAAATCGATACATGTTTGGCGCATATGCCCAATCTTGTTTCGTACGAGCGTACAACGTTGAGGAAAAAAACTCCTCACCACCGCAAACGATGCATGTATTCTTCATCACTACCCCTCCTATGCTTGTCTTACTTCATCTATATGAACATAAGCATAAAAAAAAGACCTTCTATTACTAGAAAGTCTTTTCTGAAACAAAAAGAAATGTACCAAACATCCCTACTCCGCTATATTCTTTCGTAACACCAGCTTCTGTTTTAAACGTTTGCTTTACAGTCATAAAGAATACACCATTTCGTGCATCTGTACTTTCAAATTGTAGCGTTTCTTTTTTACCATCTACATTTTGTGTGCATTCAAAACTACTCTCATCACATTTCAACGCATACTTATCCTCTACATACGAATTAAAATCTGATTCTTTCGGACACGTAATAAGCAATATCGCCACGAGAATAATACTTACAATACCCACAATTGTATAATATTTCTTCATTTGTTCTCCTTTCAAATGACAAGAAAACTTGACTTCATGCGCCAAGTTTTCTTAGTCAACAACCCATTGCCACTCTTGTTCTTTCTTATCAAAAATGAGCCAACCTGTTTCTGTTGCTTCCTCTTTCAATTCATCGATATTATCTAGCACCTCATCCGTACTTTCATACGAACCAACTACATATACCGGAATTTCAAGACCTCTTCTTGACTCAATTTTCCCTGCTAAATCAATATAAAGACCATCTTCCATTAATGGAATAAGCCCCATAATCACTTCTTTTGAAATTGCTGGGAAAATTTTTGATTTTTGGAAGAAAGAAAAACGTTTCTTACCGAAAGCACCGAGTTTATAAGGAATGACTTTACTTAACATTCCTACAAAGTCAGCAATTCTACGGTAATACACTTTGTTGTACCAACCGTCATCATGTGAAAAATAAACAAATCTATTTTTCAATAGCGGAAAGAATGTTCTTGCAAGTGGTTCTTTTTTGTGAGCCAAATATAACAGTTCTGCAATTTCTTTTGGCTCTAATTCATCTAAATCGCTTGCATCATCAAAATCTACCCAACAAAATTCATCAAATTCATCAATCTCTGTTTGAATTAGCTTATGTATATTTTCTTCCTCAACATATTCAAATAAAGTATGATAATGAAAATCCGTCCATTCAAAGTTATGCTTCAAAAGCAACACTTGATGAAGCGGTGAAGGGATGTTACTTGCAAACTCTTTAAACGTAATTCCTGATGTAATAAAACAATGACCTCGACGATTACCATTAATATATATCATATTCTTTACTTGGTCAGATCCTCCAGACAAAGCACCTAGCCACCTTCGTTTTATATGTTTCAATTCTATAGCATATTTTAACATGAAAAATTTTAGAAACATAGAAAAAACTTCAAAAACTATTTACAATTTCATGTGTTTTATTACATAGTGATTACAAGAAAAAACGCCTGCTCATAAGCAGGCGTTTTTAAAGGATTTCATCCGGGTTTTGAGGATGATGATTTCCCTCTTTCTTTTCATCTTTTTGGAACATCGATTGAATTTTATCAATTGTTTGTGGAGCTAATTCAATCATTTTTTCTGCTAAATGTGTCGCATTTTGTAAATGAAGAATATTTACTCCATCTTTATTCACCACAAGAAATGCTACTGGTGTAATAGAAACACCACCCGCGCTACCGCCACCAAATGCAGGGTTACCGTTCGCTCTTTGTCCATCATTCGTTTGGAAATCAGAACCTCCTGCTCCAAAACCGAACGCTACTTTAGAAACCGTTAACACCACACCACCGTCAGCCGTTTGAACAGGCTCTCCAACAATCGTATTCACATCGACCATTTCTTTTAAATTTTCCATTGCCGCTTTCATTAACCCTTGAATTGGATGATCCACCGTTCATAACCTCCTTTGTCATATCTTTCCTAGTTTTTCCGAAAGTTTGTGAACTAAACATAAAATTTTATATTGATTTCAAAAAACTTAAGTTGTAATATTTAGAAAAATAAAAAAAGAGGTAGATTCGTTATGATGCGAAAATTAACAAAGAAAGATCATGAACAAGTATTCGCTTACCTAAAAGAAGAAGCAGCCATTAACTTATTTATTATTGGAGATATTGAAGCTTTCGGTTATGATACAGATTTTCAAGAATTATGGGGAGTATTTGAAGAGAACGGAACATTAAAATCGATTTTACTTCGCTTTCACGATACATTTATACCGTATAGTAAAGAAGAGTTTGTGGTTACTGACTATGAGGCACTTCTTTCCGCATATAAGCCGCTTAAACTCTCTGGCAAGTCAACTATTGTAGAAAGATTTGAAACTGCTCCAAGTGTACAACTAGGCGCCAAAAATGAAATGTATTTTTGCGAATGCCAAGATGACAACAACTTACCTAGCACACCAATTCATAAAACAATTAAACTTGCCTCACTCGATGATATAGAACGAATTATGAAATTACGAAGTGACATCGCTGAATTCCCGACTGCAAATGAATCTGAAAAAATGTTAAGGCAAGCTATCGAAACAAATACAGGACGTACATATTATATTGAAAAAGACGGTGCAATCATCGCATCCGCCTCAACTTCCGCTGAAAATTCATTATCCGCTATGGTAGTTGGCGTATGTACACACCCGAATTATCGCGGAAATGGCTACGCTTCACTCATATTACAAAAAATGATTCAGGACTTTACGAAAGAAGACCGAACACTTTGTTTATTTTATAACAATCCAGCTGCTGGACGAATTTATAAACGACTAGGATTTAAAGACATTGGAATGTGGACGATGTATCGATAATAAGAAGTACTCTATAAGAGGAAATAGTTGTAACTTAGCAATAAAAGCCGCTTACACAAAAACTTCACACCGTTATTATGAAGAAACTACTTGAGGAGCGAGGACTCTAACTAAAAAATGTTATACATTCAAACTAAATTTAAACAGATAAACGCCCCAGTTGCATCTACTCCAGCAATTGGGGCGTTTATCCTCAAATTCTTTCCACTATATTTATGAAACATTTATCACACCTATGTCGCTATTATCTTTACGTGCAAATGCCCTTCTTAATATTACTGCTTCTTATTATACTGTGCTTTAAAATCAATATATTCCTGTTTCGCATCTTGGTTATTACCTTGGTGACTATCAAAATATGTATGTATTTGTGATATGTGTTCTACTAACTTTCCTTCTTCATTTCTCTTTTTATAATTCATTACAATACTTACTTCCAATATCTGCTTTGAATCATTTTTAGAATCAATATGCAATGCGATTGATCCACCACCATATTCATCAAATTGTATTTTCAACTTATCATTAATGATACACTGAAACTCTAATTCAGTTAGTTTGTATCCAACAGTACTAGGCTGATCAAACTTTTTTATATCATCTCCGGGCTTCATCTTTAGTTTCCCTATCCCTTTTAAACGATCTACAATTAAGTTCACATATGAAACATCCAGATTCGATTCCGGACTTTGTACCTGTCCATTTTTATACATAATATTGGTACGATAAACAACTTCTTCTTTATTATCTTTGCTGTCTACTGCTGAAGTAACCTCTTGTGTTGTATTTCCATATAAACTTTTATCTTTCGTATTATATATCCCTTCCGAAGTTTGGTAGATTGTTTTTCTATGCTCTCCATCTTCCTTTTGTTCAAATGTACTATATATACCTCTTTGTTCCACAAAAGCATACCCATCATCACTCGCAGACATAACCTTTTTCATATCACCTTCATCCAAAGCTTTGACAAATGGCTCATACTCTATCTTCGTCTCCCCAAAACCACATCCACTTAATAAACTTGATACTATTAACAGAACTATCATCATCCTAGCTTTCTTCTTTAACTTCATACTGACACCCCGTTGATTTCTCTAGGCATTTTTAGGTTCATTACATTCCCATTTTGATAGTAATATAGTTCACCTTTACTTACCGGTATTTATTAACTCATACAGATTATATTGAAGATACTTTAATTTTTAATAGCATCGATTTTTATACAATCCTTAATTGTTTATATATTCCGTTCGAATTTTCAGAAAGCAAAACTTATTTTATTTCTTTGGCTTGCTTTTTTTCCTTTTCTTCATAAAGCTTTAGTCTTTTCTGACGTTCCTTTTCGTGCTCCTCCCACGAAATATAAAATGACGGAAACTTAAATCTACAATAGGCTAATAATTGGAATTCAGCTGCGCCTATGGCTATCGCGTACATTACAAGAGTTCCTGCTATATACCCTACTAATATCTCTATTTCATAATCATTATGAAAATAAATTAAAATAAGGAGGATTAGTACATATACCGTAACACCAATCATTACGTTGTTTTTTGTTTTACTAAAAAATGAAGCTGCCCTTTCATCCATACTAAATACTCCACTCTCTGCTTGTTTAAAGGTATCAATTGTTGTCACCAGATGAACAAAAACTGCTCCTAGAAACAATAAACCCACATACAATAATATAATTTGATCAATCGAATAATTTAAAATTGCTGGAAGTACAAACAATGTGAATCCTATAGTTCCCAGCTGAAATGTACATAATAATATCACAAGCGCTTGCAACTTTTGACATTTAAAACGAACTTTTGGAAATAGATATAGAATGAAAAAGATTACTTGCAAGGTATATAAAACTAATTCAATACAAACAATTATTTTGTCAAAGAGATTTGGATAATAACCCCATCCAAATTTAACTAATGCTCCCAAAATAAAAAACATGAATAATGAACTATAAACAGTTGCGCCAAGTATAAACACCATGGAACGTTCTGGACTTAAACGATTTCTACATGTTATTTTAAATTCATCTAAATCTTCTTCTTTTATGTTCCACATTTGTTAACGCCATCTTTCCCCGAACTATAGTATATTACCAAAATAAAGATGCAATTTTCTTAGTCACTGATTTTATACCTTTTTATTTTCATCGCAACTCTTAACAATCTCTTTTGTTGTACTGCGCCTTGTATTTTAAATATTCCTGTCTCGCATCTTGGTTATTATCCTGTTTTCTATTAAAATACGTTATTATTTGGAACATATTTTCTACTAATTTTCCATCCTCATTCTTTTCTTTAAAATCTATATCTATCCTCATTTGCAAAATTTGTTTTGGATTATTTGGGGCATCCAGGTGCAATACGATTGTTGCTCCATCAAATTCATCGTATTGTATCTTTAATTTATTATTAATAATATCTTTAAATTCAGATTCAGTTAGTCGATATCCCACTGAATTAGGCTGATCAAACTTTTTTATATCATCCTCGGGCTTCATCTTTAGTTTCCCTATCCCATTTAAACGATCTGCAATTAAGTTTACGTATGAAACATCTAGATTTGAATCCGAACTTTTCACCTGTCCATTTTCATACTTAACATGAGTACTATAAATAGTTTCTTTTTTATAATTTTCATTTGTCCTTTTTCCCTTGTCCTTTTCTATATCAGTCGCAACTGTTTGTATCGCCTCTCCATATAAACTTTTATCTTTTGTATTATATACACCTTCCGTAGTTTGACGAATTGTCTTACTGTGCTCTCCATCTTCTTTTTGCTCAAACGTACTATAAATACCTCTTTGTTCCACAAAAGCATACCCATCATCACTTGCATACATAACCTTTTTCATGTCACCTTCATCCAATGCCTTAATAAATGGCTCATACTCTACCTTTTCTTCAAAAAAACTACATGCTTGTAGTAGGCTGATTGTTATTATGATAGTAATCATTTTAGAAACCTTTTTTGTGTTCATTTCATCATCACACTACACTCTCTACATTTTTGATTAGATTATCTTCTAATCACTTTAATCACCTTACATAAGTAAATTTTCTTTTAGTAGTTCAAATACTCTCCTATAAATTATTACTTTTTCACCACCAAAACTTACAATACACACTTTCTTTATGCCTTACGTTTCGATTTACCTTTTTTATTTTTCTTTCGATATCTTGGAGTCTCTCTTTTATGTTGCTCCCATGAAATATTAAATGACGGAAATTTAAACCTGCAATATACTAATAGCTGAAATTCAGCTGCACCGATGGCTATCGTATACATTAAAACAGTTCCTATTACATATCCAATAAAAGTATCAAATGCATAATCATTATGAAAATAAATCAAAATAAGAAGGATTAATGCGTATATTGAAGCAACTTTCATCATTGTTCCTTTTGTTTTACTAAAAAAGGACACGGATCTTTCATCCATACTAAACGCACCTTCACTTGCCAATTTAAATGTATCTATTGTTGTTACATTATGGAAAATTACCGCTCCTAAATATAGCAAACATACATAATTCAACGTAATACGATCCATTGAATTATTAGCTATTTCAGAAACAACTAAAACTGTAAGTAATATAGTAGCCATTTGAAATGCATATAATAATACGACAAGTGTTTGTAACTTTTGAAATTTAAATTGTGCTTTTGGAAATAAATATAGCACGAAAAAAATTACTTGCAGAGCATATGCCAACACCTCTAGCTTAACAATTCCTATGTTAAGGAGAACCATACAGTACTCCCAACCACCTGATACAATAATAGAAAAAACGGCTATTGAACTATAAAGTATTCCTCCAAACATAAATCCTGTAGCACCTTCTGGACTTAAACGATCTTTACATGTCATCCTAAATTCATCTAAATCTTCTTCTTTTATATTCCACATCCTGACTTTTCACCTCTATACAGTTTAAATAATTTTCATTCAATAAAATCCCATTACATTCCTAACTTTTTAAGTACATTCATCTTTGTGTAACTATATTCGGATAATATTATCTCTACATTAATTACCGTACATAATCAGAATGCTTTTGATAGTTCAAATAGCCTTCTTTCTCCTCAAAAGCTCTAAATATTCTTCTCTCTTTTACTTAAGCATATCCCTCATACTCCCTGAAACTCCACTCACTTAGTAAAAACGTTACTGTCAGCACAATTGTATCGAGATAATAAAGCTCTTTAATTTTATCTTCAGAAAGGTGATAACCTCCAATCAACAATATGCTAGCAGGTTATTACAGTTATTTTAAATTTGTTTTTTATTTTAATGGATTCGACTTTTGCAAATAATAATGTTGTTTAATTTGAGAAGCGAATATTAAAAACATACTACTTAATAACTCGTGATTAAGTCTTCGCCCTCATATCTAGGATCTTTCTCAACTTTACCATCTTTTGTTTTGATGACTTTTAGTCTACCTAACCACTCTGCTCCGTTATATGTCTCTTCACTTACCCATACATTATGCTTTTTACCATCTACCTCAACTACTAATGTGGGGTGTGTAAACATGAATTCCTTCTCTACATGCCTACCTACAATTTCTGCATGTAATGATGTACCTTCTTTAACTAGTTTACTATTCTGATACCCTTCGATAATAGGTAATCCAATAAATACAAAGAATATCAGTCCAAATACGATTACTTTCTTCTTTGTACTCCATTTATTCTTTTCTTTCAATTCCTTCTGTCTCGCTTCTCTTTCTTCGCGTTCCTCCAAACTCTCATTTAAAGCGTCTTCCCATGCCTTAATTTCCTCTTCGATTTCTGCTTCAGCTCTTGCTAGTTTTTCTAGTTGTTCATCGGTTGCTACCATCTCATATGAGTTGTCTCCAACCAAACGAATTTCAGCACCATTTTCTTTTACTTTTCGCAAGTCTTTTTCTGTACAATTAAACTCTCGAATGATTTCCCCTTGTGTGTTTACCAGTCTAACGTAAATGTTTTTTTTCTCCTTCTTCTTAAACATCTGAACTCCCCCTTATTTGTTTCCTATCATAGATAACCTTATTGCAATTAAGATAAAGAAAACGATAATAAGGAAAGTCTTCCCTTTGCTTACTTGTGTTGTAGAACCTTCCAAGACAGCCCATATAAAAATTGGGAAAAGAAGAATACCTAGGAGAATATCAACTAACTTGTTGCTACTCTTCTTTAGTGGTTTTTCTTCTACTATCGGTTTTATCTGAACAGATTCTTTTCTTATTTGTTTCGGTTTATTTTTCTTACGTCTATGATTCACCCAACATACTCCTTTTAGAATAACTTTTTCCTAACTATAAAAATACCGAAATATCCCATTTTCATCGTATAGGATAAAATGATTTATTTCTTCACAAATAGATTTCCACCATAAAAAACAGTCTATGACTATTATTTACAAATGTTATTTCAACTTTTATTTTATTCTTTTTCTATTCGCTATAAATTCTTGACGTTCTTTTTCATGTTGTTCCCACGTAATACTAGATATTTAGATTCTTATTCAATCAAAAATAGACTTTCCTCTTTCCATATTGGAAGAGGAAAGTCTATTTATTTCTAAATATATTATAGCCCTTGTTTTATTAATAATTGTTACTTATTATTTTCAGCCTTGTTCTTTATCGTTTTTACAAATTCATTTCGCCATATTTTAAAATTATGAGCAAATTTTCCTTCAATAGAATTTTTATACCCTTCAAATTTCACTTCTAAAATATCAAAGTCATTGAATAATTTATATGTCTCTGCCGTCAAACCTACTGGGTGTAATACCCCACCATAATCATAGAAAGTGTCTTCATCGAGAAGTATTCCTCTTGTAGTAATTACATACTCTACATCTTTTTCTTCCTCAGTACTCAACCTCACTACACTTCCTAAAGGCAAAACTTTCTCCATATAATCTTTCATATTAATTCACCGATCCTTTTAACACGATAATTTTCTCTTCTATTTTTTGTCGCCTTTTTTCTAATTGGCGGATACGATCAATAAAAGCATCACGTGTTTTACCTTGCAAACTATTATCAATACTACTTTCTAATCTTCTAATATCTCCTGTCAAAGATACAGCTGCTTTTTCAAGTTGCATAACAACGTTAATAATTTGATCTCGCCCACCACTGTCCGGAAATGTACTATGAACCCTCGACATTATCATATGTAAATCCATCCTCATACCCCCTTCCTTAACATTTATCAATAATAAGAAACTGAAGCTAACTCTTCATCTTTTGCTATCATAGAAATTACCGCATCTGTTACATCTTGACTTAACTCTTTTAAATCATTTGAAAGTTCGTTCACATCTCTGGAAATCTCTACTAATAATGAACGATTTAACCCTCTACTACCATCATTCATAAAATAGTTTAATAATGATTGGCGATGGCTTCTTACATAATCTCCAGCAATTGAAGCAATATTTGTATCAATTTCAAAGTCACCTTTAAATACATCTAAAATATCTTGAACAAGAGAAGATGCTACTTCTTTTGCAATTGCTATAATTTCATCACGGGATAAATAAAGAATGATGCATCCTACTAAAAAATCTACAGCTGCGTTAAATACTGATTCTAACACTTCAAGTACCTTTTCCTTACATTTTGCTAATTTATTCTCTATCCAATCCACAGCCGCATTCACCTGATTTCTAACTTCTTGTATAACTTCCTTACTAAATTTCAAAGCTTTTTTTCCTGTTTCTACACCTATACTTGCTATTTTTGTTGCTAGAGCACTAGTATCTCCCACTACTGTTATTGCAACTAGAATTGCACTGACTGGAGTTCCATTTACCACTAAATCCACTACAACTTCTTCTGTTGTACTTAATGTTTTTTTTCCAGTGATTCCTTTATATAAGTCCCCAGCAGATTCTGATATTTCTAAAAAACCAAATTTCCAATCAAATCCTGTTTCGCTAACCTTTTTCAATTTATCTATTGCTACATTCCCATTCCTAGAATAAAATTTTGGATCATATAAAAAAGAATGCCCTTCCCCATTTTCCATTTTATAAACCTGTCCAGGTATTACAAAATCTGCGGCCTTAATGGCGCCATACAAAGGATCATATTCATTTATAAGACTGCGGCAATTTTTCATATTGGTCCCGTATCCGTACTTAACCACATCTTTATTTAGAACAGGCGCAGGATTTAAAGCTAATACGTTTATATTATCTTCTTGATGTCTTAATGCAACTGTATTCGCTGCTCCGCCACCTAAGGAGTGCCCTAGTAAAGTTATCTTCTTTCCTTTATTCTCCGCCTTGACTTTTTCATAAAATTTTTCTGCTTGACTATACTGAAATTCCGCTAATGACCCCAATATAGGTGAATTAGTTAAATTATGTAGCCCAATTGCTCCATCGGTTGCTAAATCGCCTACCTGATTCGGTTGAGTTCCAACGTATACTATGAAAATCTCATCCGTATCTTTACTTCGTAAGGCATATGCTCCAAACCCTGATGTTGGATGGTTATCATCATCAGCTATAAGCTCAGCATTAAAATTTTTCTCTAATTCCCTCTGATTTGTCTTTTCATTTGAATTACTATATATTTTCTCTTTCCCATTATATTGATAAATATCTCTACCAGCTAACCTCAGCTTACCTACATCGCTATCTATTTTAAAGTCCTCTTCATTTTTCATTTCTCTCCCCACATTAAACTCCTCCTAATATAAATTATTGCTGATTTATATACTCTTTTTCATAATCTATATATTCTTTTTTGGAATTTTGATTATTTTCTTCCCTAGCATGATAATATGTCGAAATTTCTTGATTTCGCTTTATAATTTTATTCTCTTGTTTTTCTTCATAATTTACCGAAATAGTAATTTCCATTATTCTCATATTATTTTCTTTTGCATCATTAGGTGTATTAAATTCAATCATTAATACTGCAGAATCAAATTTATCATATTTTAAATTTAACTTATCATTAATTATGCTTTTAAACTGTAATTCCGTTAAATTATAGCTTATTATGCTCGGTTCACTAAATCTTTTTTTATCCTCACTTGGCTTCAATTTACTCAGTCCGTTTAACCCTCCAAATATTAATTTTACATATGAAATATCTATGCCTTGATTCTGGGGTATTAAACGGGATTTTTCATTTTTTAAACTTGTACTATAAACAGTTTCTTTTTTGTAATTTTGATTGTCACCAACGTTTTTGTCATTTTTTATATCAGTAGCAACCTTTTGAGTTGTTTCCCCATATAAATCTTTATCTTTCACATTATATACTCCATGAGTTGTTTGATATATTATCCTACTATGTTCACCGTCTTCTTTTTCTTCATAAGTACTATCGCTAACCTCTTCTTTCACATACGCATACCCATCATCACTAGCAGACATAACAGTCTTCATATCCCCTTCATCCAACGCCTTTACTAATCTCTCATACTCTATCTTTGTCTCTCCAAAACCACACCCACTTAATAAACTTGCCACTATTGACACGACTATCATCACCTTAGCTTTCTTCTTTAATTTCATACTGTCACCTCGTTAGTTACTCTAGGCATTTTTAGTTTCATTATGTTCCCTTTTTGATAGTAATACACTTCATCTTTACCTAATGGCGCTTCGTTGCTTATATATTTTATATTGAAGATACTTTGATCATTTAATGGCATTGCGATAATTGCTGCTGTTAGTTTACTTCTCATTTTCATAGGTAGAGCTTCACGATTTCGGTCCATGTAGTCGTGGTGACCTGCTAATACAAAGTAAATACCTACTGTACGAGATAAATCAATTAAAGTCGCTGCATCCTCCATTTCTAAATAAACAAATTTACTAAACTCTTCAACATTTGTCATGATAATGAGTTGTTTTGTGAATGCAGGAATTTCTCTACCTTCTTGTCTTGCTTGTGCTAATTCAAAAGCTCGTTCGCGAATTACTTCCATCCAATACTTCGCATGCATATTTATTTCATTTTCGTCTACAATGTAGTGCGTCACATTGTCTTTATATTGAACGAAACTATACTCTGCTGTATCCACTAATGTCACACTTTCAAAATAATCTTTATTCAATTGAGATAGGATACTAGATACAATTTGTTTTCCCATACTATCATCTACACTATAAATCATTAAATGATCATTCACCGCAATATCATGAGCTACAACTTCTACATTTGCAAAATCAAGCCCCATTGGAATTCTTCCTGCTTGTAGAGCTTTTGTAACGTCTTTATTTTTACGATACGTAGCAATATCAATCACTTCTGGCATCATTGGAATTGCCTTCGGACGTTCTCCATCCCATTCTCGATCCATATCATTTGCTTCTTGTTGTAATAATTGAATTTGTTGTAGTTCATCTTCTGCTTTCGTAGGTAATGCAGCCTGGAATAATGTAGGAGATTCTAATTTTATTAACGCTCTTCCTGCTGTTTCTTCCACTTTTATATCAGATCTCCCTACAATACTAGCTACTTCACTCTGATCAATCATATATAGACAAGTTTGGATTTTAATATTATTGTACAATTGAATTCTAAGTGCGTTTTGTCGTCCTGCACTTATTAAAGTATGAATTCCTAAACTAGCACCATCTCGGACAATTTGCATAATTAGCATTTCAAAGCTCTCATAGAATTTTGCTTCTTTTACTGCATCATAATTATCGATTGCAATAATAATATGTGGTATTTCTTTCCCACTTGCCTTTTCATACATTTCAATACTCGCAACGTCATATTCACTTAATAATCGTTTACGATTTTTCATTTCTTGAGTTAATCTTTCAACAAACTTTAAACATTTTTCTGATTCGTCAATTGTAATCGTATCCGCTACATGAGGTAATCCTTTTAAAGGTAGAAGACCATTTGTTCCAAGGTCCACTAAATACACATGCAAATGCTCCGGACTATGCTGACGAGCTACATCCATAATGACTGATTGTAAGAATGTTGATTTTCCGTAGCCTGGGCTTGAGAAGACCGCTACGTGTCCGTCTTTACTAATATCTAATGTTAATGGTGTTTGTGATTGTAATTCAGGCTGATCTAGTAGACCAACTGTTGCTTTTAATGGTTTCTTTTCTTTCGTCCATGCTTCTTTGAACTGAATAGCGTGTAAGTCTTGTAAATATACGCTTTCTGGAAGTGGTGGTAACCACGGTCTAGCTAACGCTTCAATTTCATTTACCTCTGCGTAATCGTGAATGTAGTCAATAACAGCATCAAGTTCAGATGGTACGCTTATTACTTCTTTACTACTACCAAGTCCACTTAAATCTTCACTTAATATTTCATATTGTCCTAGATCATTTATTGCATAGATTGTTGCGTCTAAATGTTCTTTATCCTCTTTGTTTTCTACATAGTCTGCTCCGCTCCAAGCCGATTGGAATAGTTCATAAATTTCATTATTCCCAACTTGTAAGTAAGCACGCCCTGGTAATGTAATTTCAGCAGCATCTGGTGTTTTTAAAATTTCATTACTATCCGACGTATTTTGAACTTTCAGTGCTAGTTTGAATTTCGAGTTACTCCAAATTTGATCATCTACAACACCACTCGGTTTTTGCGTAGCTAATATTAAATGGATTCCGAGCGAACGACCGATACGCGCTGTTGAAACTAACTCTTTCATAAACTCTGGTTGTTCTGACTTCAGTTCCGCGAATTCATCACTAATTAAAAATAGATGTGGCATTGGCTCACTTACTAAGCCTTCTTTATACAGTTTTTGATACTGATTAATATGGTTTACATCATTTTCCCCAAATAATCGTTGTCTTTTTTGTAATTCAGCTTTAATTGATGCGAGCGCTCTCATACTTTGTGCTCCATCTAAGTTCGTAATTGTTCCTAATAAATGCGGTAAGTTTTTGAATAAATTCGCCATACCGCCGCCTTTATAGTCAATTAGTAGAAAGGCCACTTCGTAAGGGTGGAAATTAACTGCTAGAGATAAAATATACGATTGTATAATTTCTGACTTACCTGAACCGGTTGTACCTGCTATTAAGCCGTGTGGCCCGTGAGCTTTTTCATGTAAGTTTAAGTTTACGATATCTTCTTTACCACGTAATCCAAGTGGTACAGCTAAAGATTTATGCGCTGCATTTTTCTCCCAGCGCTTTGTGATATTCAGTTCTTTTATTTTTTCAACACCGTACATTTCTAAAAATGTTACGCTTTCTGGAATACTATTTTTTAAGTTTTGCAAATGATTTAACGGCGCTAGCGCTCGTGAAACATCTTCTAAATTGAAACCTTTCGGTACGTGATTTAATTTAAATTGACGGTTAACAAGCTCCCCTTGTTCTAATATGATGTTTCCTTGCTTTGCATCTCTTATATCTATTACCGTTTTCACGTGTTCCGGTAAACTTTGCATAACATCTTGTACGAAAACAAGTGATACACCTAATTGACTCGGATCATCATTAAAGAATTCCATAACAACATGGTCTAGTATTAGCTTTTCATCTGTAATGAGAACGACATAGTGCGGTGCAAAATACATTTTTTCATTAGTTGAACTCTTTTCGTCTAGTTTTAATTTTCGTTCTTTCAGTATTTGATATAAACTATTTAACACTTGATCACGACTACGATCATGGTATACAAATCCACGTACATTTATATCGCGAACACTTCCATGAGGTAACCAGCGCATCCAGTCCCATTTCTCCTTTTCTTCTTCAGGAAAAATAGTAATAAACTGCAAATCATAATAACTATGGAATAACGCCGTTTGTGCAACTAATAATTGTAATTGCTCTAACACTAAAGAGCGTTGACCAATATAACCGACTGGTCCATTCATTAAATCTGTTACAACTGGCACATCTTCCAATGAAAGATAACGTTGTCTTAGTTGACGTGCTATATCAATTAATTCATCTTTCGTCTGACTAAATTCTTCTTCATTAAACTGAATTTCAAAACTCGTATTAGCTTGCCCTGTACCAACGCTAAATGTTAAGAAATCATGATGTTGCATTGTTTTTTCATAAATACGTGGATTTACTTGAACAGCCATATTACGTATAATCTCAACATTTGGATTATGATAATGTAATGCATGACGCTGTTTTTCACTTTCTGCATGTAAATCTTTCGTTTTTTGTTTTATATACTCTCTATAGCTTTTATCACGTTCAACGATGTCGATTTTATATTGCTTTAAATTTTTTATATAAGATGTGACAGAAACAATGATCGTTACTAATGTCATTGCAATGGATGCGATAATAAACATTCCATATTTCATAAAGATAGCAAGTAATACTGTTACGACAATCATGACAAGGGCAGGTGCAATAATTCTCGCCAAATGCTCAGTCGGTTTTGACGGCATGCTTGAAGGTTTTGCAATTGTCATTTTCTCTTCTGGTTCACGGTAAATAATACGTGGTGAACGATGATAGTCTGGATAACCACTTTGATAATTCGTTTCTGATTCTACTAAAATAGGTAACGTAGATTTCACTTTATCTTCTGAAGACAATACTTGAATATCTTCACTGCCTATCTCCACTAAAACGCCATCAAAATATAATTGGTCTCCTGCTTCTAACATAGCGCTATCTTTTAGCCTTGTATAATTATGAAATACTTCCCCGTCGTATACGTTCACTTTAAATGAATCGTACAGCGTTTCACGAGATAGTATTATATCTACACTACTACCGGTAATAGAAATATCATCATAACTGTTTTGACTGAATGTAAGAGAATTTTTTGTTCCTATATCAAACACTTTAGTTGTGCCAATAATAGAGATAAAGATTTTCAAGCTCACATCTTTAGTTTTTACAATCTCAAATTCCTTATTGAACTCTATTAATTGATTTTGTATCATCCAAGCATTTACTTCATTATTCCACTTTAACTCTACTTCTTGTTCTAAACTTGGATTCGTAATATCATTTGTCCACTCTTTTCCAATCGACACTATTGATTGCTCATTTGGATGTAATGTGCACTTATATACTTTGTCTCCATAAGTCAATACTAATAGTTGCTCCATCCGTGTTCACTGCTCCTTTTCAACGGTCTCATCAAGTGCTTACTCTTTTTTCTCTGTGTTCGACGAGTCTTTATCGTTTGATGATTTTCCATATTTCTTTTCATATTCATTTAATTGTTGCTCATATGTTTTTAATTTTTGATCACGCTCTTCGCCTGATAAATCCGGATTATTTTTCAGCGATTCAATTTGTTTAACAAGGCCGTACATAATAAGCTGAGGATCATCAAGTGTCTTAGCTAAATCTAATGATTGATCAAAATTACCTTTTCCGTTATACATCCAATACAGCAAATACTTTTCATCACTTTTCAAACTAATATTTTTCATAATCGATTTCTTTTGATCTTCACCTAGTTTTTCAACTGTAATGTATGCAAATGCTAACTCATATTTAGATGCAATCGGTAATGATTCAAATTCCTCTTCATTTAATTGCGTAATTACTTTGTCATAATCAGTTGCTATGAAACTCGCATTTGCTTCTAACAATTTATTTTGATAAGGAAATTTTATAAAAGTGAAATATATTAAAGGAGCAGCTAAAACAACTGTCGCCGCTATGAAGGAAAAAGCTAAATATTTAAATGATTTGTAGCTCTTTTTATGTACTAACTGCATATTGTTTTCTGTTTTTGTTTGTTCCTTCTCAAAGCTGTCATCAAGAAATTGCAGTAATGCATCTATACTTTCCATTTGAGAAATTGTCTGTTCAAATGTTGTTTCTTTTGCATCTTTTAGTAACCCAGCATACAAATCATCAAAATTGTGCTTTTGGGAGAATAAAGCGATAATTAGACACTTATATTGTGTTAAAAATTGCTCTTCTAACAACGGGGTTGGTGGAACAATATCTCGAATTCCTCTATGTATAATACTTGGCATTAAATTAGCATTAAAAACTATATTGTCTGGATGTAAAAAGAACGTGATTCTTTTATTTAAATATTTACGAAACTGCGCAACATTTCGAAGCAGTCTTAATTTCTCATTTCTTCCCAAACGGCTAAGATCGTCCCACTTATATAACTTTTTATCCACTTGAAATATAAAAGTAAGCATATCATCCGTTTCTTCTATCGTTAATGGTACAAACTCAGATGATGCGCCCGTAATTATATCGAATTGACGGAAGTCTTTTATACGTGTTTGAGATTTTGTCATCTCCAATTTCCAATTTTCCTTTTCTATTTGAAATTGATAGTTTATTGCATCAATTTGAATTGTTTTTTCCGTCATTTTTATCCTCTTCTCCTTTTCTTTATAACCCGTAATAACTTATTTTCAAATAACTATAAGCAAAAAGTATTCTTTATAAAACTTGTAAAATATCTCCATTTGTTATTTGGTGATCGATTAAACGATCATTATCTGTTAAAACAATTGACTTATTCTTTACTTTAATTACAAAATGTGAACCTTCATGATTATCCACATTTAGCGTATCTAATAAATTTTTCAATAAATATTTAATAGATTGATGATTCGGAATACGTAAATCATATGTATTTCCATTCCATTTACTAAAATCTACCGTTACATTAATATGCGTTTGTATCGCCATTACTTTACCTCCAACTTTTGCGAAGAACCGTATAAATACCGATGCAAATAAGTACAATGCCACCACCAAATAATAATATGATTGTTGTACCAATTGGCTTTTCGTTCATTGTTTCATTACTCGCTACTTCATCTGCACTTTTTCTCACAACGTATTCACTGCTAAACAAACTATTTTTCATATCTTTCACACTATTATTTTCTTTTTGTTTTATAAAAAGAGAATCTCGTAAAGCTTCCATATCTTTTTGTTCTTTCTTTTTCTTTTTCTGAATTTCTTCTTCTATGTCTTTGCTAAATAACTCAATTGATGCTTTATCTAATTCTGTTTCCTTATGTTCTTCTTTATTTTTTTCTTGGTCGCTTTCTTCAATTCGATCCACTTTAAACTTAATCTTCCCATCATCACCAAGATAACTGTCCGCCGCGCTCCTTATCGGTAGCGCGACAAACAGTAAAAGGATAGAGAGAAATGATAACTTAGCCACTATGCTCCATTGTTTGATCATTTACTTCTTTTTCCTCCCATTTCTTATGCCATACAAATAGATTACTAACTAACCCTATAATGGCAATTACAAACAATACGATAAAAATAACTTTCCCCGTATCTTTACCGCTAATAAAATCATTTAGAAAACTTTCTATATACTGAAGTGGTGAAAATTGACGTACCTTTCCAACTGATGACATTTGATCTACTTTACTTCCAACTGCTTCAGTTAAAAATAGGTACATACTTAAAAATACTAATAGGATAAACATCCCTACCATTTTTATTTGTCGCAATAAATATGTTGAAACCAATACAAACGCCATCATAATGATTGTGATAAACGCAATCCATAGTAAACTTTGATCCTGACCAAACTGTAAAAGACGTCCAGAAATGATACCTATACTAATTCCTTCCACAATTGATATACCGAATGCTACTACTGTAGTTGGTACATTCATATCAATTAATGAGAATTTCTCTTCAAAATGATCTAATTGCGTTCGTTTCTTTTCTTGATTCGCAATTGCGTATGCTGTAAATAACGCAACAATAAAACAAGTTAATACGATTAAATATGGTGTAAAAGCATTACCAGCTACAATGACTCCATCATTTTGTTTCTGAACTGGACTAGATAAAAATTGATATAACATTTCATTTTGGCGATCACCAATTCGGCTATTAGCCAAAATTTTAGTAAAGTTTTTGGAGAATGTTTTATCATCGTCCATTTTCTTCGTAAAGTCATTTAATAATGAATCAGCTTTTGAAACAATTGTCGTTCCGCTGTCTTGAATTTCTTTTGCTTGTCCATTAATTTGATCAAATGTTTTATAAACATCGTCTGAAGTTGCTAAACTATGCTTCGAACTCTCGACCAATGACTGACTTTGTGACATTAATGATTTAATACCAGAATCTAACGATAAAACAGCTGTTTGCTCACCAGTATTATTTGTTGTTAGCACTTGCTGTTCTTCAACTAGCTTTAAGCTACTCTCACGCCATTTCGCTAAACCTTTTAAATATTCCCCTAAATTTTCATTCATACTAGTTGCTTGTTGCGTCGTTACATTTAATTTCTCTGCTAGTAACATTGAATTTTGATCCGCACTAGTAATGAATTGTTGATAAGAGTCTATTTTTTGCTTTAAACCTGTCATATCTTGCTTAACTTCTGCCGTAATACCTGATGAAACTAGGTTTGAAATTAAATCAATTAAGCTTTGTTTATTTAATACGTAGTACAAAGATTGTTCAGTTGCAATTGCATCTAAACTTCCCTCTTCTAGCTTAGGACCTACATCTTGCGTTCTTAAATCAATCCCATAATACATTTCGTATAAACTAATTAAACTTTGATAACTTTCAACTGTATCTACTGCTTCTTTTATTAATACACTAGATATATTTTTTGTTAATTCTTCTGATTTTTGATGTACAACTTGATTCGTTGTACTTTCAATAACTTTACCGTTATCTGTTCCCGGTTCGCCTCCTGGATTTCCTCCGGTTCCGTTATCTGTCCCCGTTCCGCCTCCTGGGTTTCCTCCGGTTCCGTTGTCTGTCCCCGTTCCGCCTCCTGGATTTCCTCCGGTTCCGTTATCTGTCCCCGTTCCGCCTCCTGGGTTTCCTCCGGTTCCGTTGTCTGTCCCCGTTCCGCCTCCTGGGTTTCCTCCAGTTCCGTTATCTGTTCCCGTTCCGCCTCCTGGGTTTCCTCCAGTTCCGTTATCTGTTCCCGTTCCGCCTCCTGGGTTTCCTCCGGTTCCGTTGTCTGTTCCCGTTCCGCCTCCTGGGTTTCCTCCAGTTCCGTTATCTGTTCCCGTTCCGCCTCCTGGGTTTCCTCCAGTTCCGTTACCTGTTCCCGTTCCGTCTCCTGGGCTTCCTCCGGTTCCGTTATCTTTCCCGGTTCCGTTATCTTTCCCTGTTCCGCCTCCTGGGTTTCCTCCATTATTCCCTGTTGTGTTTTCCATTTTTTTGATAATAGGCTTTTTAGCATTGTGTACTAACGGCATTATGCCATACTGTGATTTATGAACCACATTTTCCACCTTGCTGTTTTCAGTTTGTGTTCCTTTATCTTCTTTTTCAGGACTAGTTTCTTTTTTATGAGTCCCACTCAATTCCCACTGCCACATTACAGGAGAGAAAACATCTATATTGATGTTTGGATCTTTTAACTTTACATGTAAGCTAATCTTTATATCCCCTTCATTACGAGGAGCTATTGTAATTTCTCCTGCTTCGCTTTGAAGAAAGTCACTTGTACGATCCACATCATCAATATGTAAAGCTTCTGTACTTCCATCTAGTTTAAATTCTTCTGGAATATTTATCTTCAAAGTTTGTGAAGATTCCATTTTAATTACTTTCGCCGTATCACTAAATGTAATTCCCTCTGTATAAAGTTTATCCTTTACTTCTTTAATAGCGTTTCCTAAAGAGATTTTATTTACAGGATCATAATTAAAGTTATTTTCTTTATTATATTTATTTGTAAATTGGATTACATTTTGCAATTGTAATTTCGTTGTATCTGGCAAATCACTTTGAACGATTTCTTCCATGTTTAAACTAGGTAATTTCGCAATTAAATTTTCGATTTGGTTCTTTATTCGAACGTCTGGTTGTTTCATTAATGTATTTATAAAAATCTCTTGCTTTCCATCGTTCGACATAGATTGCTTTAACTTTTTAATTACCGTCTCTTGAATATCACTTTCTAACTTTCCTGCAAGTTCTGTATCATATTCTGACACTTGTTTTTTTACATCTGTTAAATGTTTTTGAATTGCTGAAGCATCAGCTAAAATATTTGGTTCTTTCTCTGAAAGCGTAAATTGATTTGTAATCACTTTATTAGCAGATTCCAATGCACCTAACTGCTTTAAAACATCGCCTGTATTCATTTCACTCATGTATTGATTAAATTGACTCGTAAAATTATTCGCTAACAGATTATTATCAGATTGCATTTTTTGGAAGTTATTAAACCCTTCTAAGTAAGTATTGTTAGATTTATTCCCTTCATCTAACACTTGACCGAAACCTTTTAATACATCCTGAAATCCTTTAAAACTATTAACAGAAACCCCAGTATAATCTTGCACTGTTTTAAATTGATTTGTGTAATTTGCTAAAGGACTATGTACATCTTTTTTGTACATAGTTGTTTGAACGTTTCCTTTTTCAATTATTTTCCCTATATTATCTTGTGCACCTTGCAACTTACCGATAATACTTGCAAAATAAACGTCGATGATTTGCTTATTGAAATCTTCTAAAATTGTAGACGCCGTATTCTCAGCCTCAGCTTTCAAATCGTTATTCCCAGTTGCATTTACTTTGTAGTTTAACGTTAATTTCTCTGGTAGTTCTGAATCAATCGCAACTGCTTTCCTAGAAAAATCGTTTGGTATAACAATCATCATGTTGTAATTATTATTTTTCAAACCATTTTCTGCTACTCCGCGACTAACTACGTACCATTCTTGTTTCGTATTTTTATTTACATTTTTAACAAATTGATCTCCAAACGCTATTTTATTGCCCTCAAATACAGTGCCCTGATCTTCATTTACCAACGCAACTGTCATTTTTGGTGTAGTATTCTCATTAGCTTTCTTAACATTTTGATTTAATGCTAAATAGGAGACCCCTGTTGATAGTACAAGAGCTAAAATAATAAACAACAAGATGCTCCATCTGAACTTTTTCACTACTTATCACTCCTGCGACCGCGAGTCTATTAATTGAAAGACTTCGTATCTTACTCTAGTTTTAAAGTAATTTAGCCATACAACGTATGGTTGCATGGCTAAATTATATATTTCTTTTTATCTGTCTTATTGTAGACCGAAATTACGAGAAAGATCTTCGTCATGTCTAGCAACAGCCTCTGCAGTTTTATTAAGCTGCATATTAATTTCTTGTAATAGCTGTGCGAAGTTTTGTACTTTTGGTTTTAATTGATTGAACTGTTGATCAAAGCCTTCAAAAGCACGACCTTCCCATTCTCCTCTTAATTCATTTTGTAAGTTTTGTAGCTGACGTAAAATGTCCTCAATTTGATTTGCACCTTGTCCATATCGAGTCGCTTTTGATTTAAGCTCCTCTGGTGACATACGAATTTGTCCTGCCATTATTAAATCCTCCTTAAAATTTAAAAATAGTAAAATTAACCAATAATCAATTCTACAAATTGATTATATCAATAATTTAAAAATTTCTAAACAAAAAAATGATATTTTTCCAAAATTTCTCTTTTACTATAATAACGATATATTGTATAATATAAATTTTCTATTTTTTTAAGAAACTACTATTACTTGAAAATAAAAATCAATTAAACAAATTCTACAAATGTTATTCTTAACAATAGAAAAAAAGATTACCTAACATGAATGCGTATATTTCCCATTAAAAAGTTTGATTAAAACTCTATTGGAATTCTTTAATTAAAAGAAATACAGCCTCGCAATTTTTCTCACTTCAAAGTCATAATTACCTGTCTTTCAACAAACCCAAGTTCTTCGTACATCTCTTTCGCAAAATTCCCAGCAAATACATTTAATCGAATTTCTGAATATTTCTCCTTCAATTCCTTAATACCGGCCTCCATCAGTTCTCGTGATATCCCTCTCCCTCGATACTCTGGAAAAACGTATAGCTCATATATAAATCCAAGTTTTTCACGAGAAAAATAGTCAGTATTTTCCCCTATTAATATCCACCCTAATATTTTATTTTCTTCTTTAATGACTAAATAACATGCTCCCTTTTCTACTATTGGTTTTGTAATTTCAATGGCTTTCTCTGTACTTAATTGGCAATTCCCTCTCGTCCCTTCAAAAAGCGATTGGGCTGCATATTTTAATATTTTACTTGTATCTTCTTGATTCGCCTTTATTATCATTTTTCACAACCCCCATCCTTAATAGGCATTACTATCGATTGTTCAAGATTCTCCGCTTCCATAATAATTGCCAGTAATCCATGTTCTGTACTCGTCTCATGAAACTCTCCTTTCTCCCAAAACACAGCTTGTCCAGCTCTTATCTTTACTTTTTCTTTATCTGCCCCACACACATATCCTTCTCCGTCCATAATAAGAAGCAGCTGTGATACAACTGCTTCTTGATATCCAATTATTCCATTCTCTTGTAAATGCATAGCACCGATATGTACATTCCCTTGGTGGTTTACTATTTTCGACATTATGAAATTAGATTGAAATACTGATATGCGCTTTCCCGCTTTTTCACTAAAATCAAAAATCTTCACTTCTAGTCCTCCTTATATGTATAAAACCATCCTTACTGTCTGCATCAAATGTCCTTCAAAGTCTTCTTCAAATTGCTCTAATTCAGCAAAACCTTTCGCTTCATAAAAATGTTTACCTTTTTCATTTGCTGCTTCTACATGAATGTATAGTTTCCGAATTCCTTTTAATACCGTTATTCCTTTTTGTAATAAAGCACTTCCTATCCCTTTCCCTTGCTGATCTGGTAACAAATAAATCGCACCTAATTCTGCTTCGTTTTGCAATCTAACTGGTGAAAAATTAGCAAATCCTATTACTTCTCCCTCTTCCTCCGCAACGAATAAATGTGTATTTTTAAGACGATATTTCATTTTTTCATCAGAATATGCCTCGTCTAAAAAACTGTCTTGAATCTTTCTCGGAATAATGCCTTCATATGTATCATGCCAAGCTACTTTCGCTACTGTTTGTACAGCATGAATATCTTCTTGCTTCATTTCTCTAATTACATATGTCATCTCGATGTCTCCATTCTCTTTAAATTATATTCTGCTACTATACTAGAAGAAACGGCAGAACCATTTTCATAATTTACCTTAATTAATTTTAACTTTTCAATCGAAGCTGTTTTAACATCAAAATTCCCATATATATACTCCATTGCGCTTAAAAACTGAGTCGAGTTCAAATGATTCGCTATCGTACAATGCGGAACCCATTTGCCCGGTACATAATATGAATTTGGATTATTATGAAAAGCTTGGAAATGATCATGATAAGAATGATGAAGTGTTAACAATTCATCGGTAATAGTCGGCGCTAGAAAAATCGTTCCGTTTGTAGGAAAAGTTCCAACAGAAGAAAAAGTCACTGCAGCCATTTTCTCTTGAATAGCTACAAACTCCTCTAATTTCTTAGTATATAAATTAACATCTAACTCCTTATAGTCCGCAAGTGTGATATGCGGTTCTACTCCCGCTAATTGATTTGACTCTATTATATTCGTTAGTTCATTTTGCAATTCTATAATCTTATTAATAAACACACTATCAAATGTTGCAATAATAGCGTACATGCTTCCTCACCCCTTCGTTACATATATCGCTTCCCATTCTTCACGAATCATTCCCATTCGAATAGAATCATAGTATGTTCCGTTATAATATCGGCATTTGCGCATTCTACCTTCTAAAGTCATTCCTATTTTCTCAGCTACTTTCATCATTCGTTCATTACCAGACCACGTCGTGAGCCCTACTCTACCAATCTCCATCTTTTCAAATAATAAATCTCGATATAATGTTAATGCTTCTGTACCGTAGCCACCATTCCAGTATGTTGGATCATAAATAACAATTCCCATCTCCAACCAACGCGTCGGTTTATGTTCCCAATAAAATCCGACTGTACCTATAATTTGATCGTTATTTTCTATAATTAAATTTGATAGAGGTTCTTCTTGTAAACGAGTTAACATCTTTTCTTTATAAGGTGCGTATTCTTGCATTGAGAAAGGGAAATATGGCGCGTCCCACTTCTTCCATTCTGGATTTTCTTCTTTAAATACGAGGCTCCATAATGTTTTTATATCTGATTCTTCAATTGTACGAATTGTAACTTTGTTCCCCTTTTTTATAACGTTTTGCATAATTTCCTCCTACATTCCTCTTTATTTCATATATAATTATAATGTTTTTTCAGAAAAATCAAAACAAAACTCTATAATATATTGTTTCATTTTGTTATTTGGCACTTAATATTTATGAAGAAAGTAGTCTTCTAACCTTTAATCTCACCATATTTCAGGAGGAATTTATTTTGGGAAAAGTTCAAGAGATATATCAACGATTCCAAGAAGATATGAAACGGAATCATACCGCTAAACGAAATGACTTTCAGCATTGTAAAGAATTCCTTCTGTTCACTCATATGTTATTAACTACGGAAGTATCCGAAATAAATGAAAAGTTTCGTACAAACATTTACAAAACGGAATGCCAGAAGATAAATCCTCCATAATAGCTAAAGATGATATATGTGACCGTAACGCAGTTAATAAAAAACAGGAGGTTACATCCCTCCTATTTCAGCTCAATATTTTACTTTCCTTCTTATTTATCTCAAGTAGAATCCCTTTCTCTATCCAGCCTTCTACTCCATTTTTTTTAATTAAATCATACCCTGCGCAGCTACCATCAATGAGAGAAACAATATCCCCTTTTCTAACACCTATTTGCGCACAAGAAATATCGGTTTTCACTGTGTATTCACCTGACTCACGTTGCCTAATATATTCATTTTTCACATTGAGTAATTTATTCGTTTCCTTTTGCTTGCATATTGTGTAATCTCGCCTCTTCTCCACCGGCTCTATGTAATAATACGGATATGTAACCCCTCCCTGCATTGTTGCATCAGCATTAAATTCTGCTGTTGCTTCATAAATTGGAAAATAGTCTACATATGTATAAGAAAACGTATCACCTGTTAGTTTCCTCTGAATGATAAATGCGTTTAATTGTCCTGCTTCTTTAATCGCATTCCCGCCGTCAATTGCAATAATTTTTTTCTCCTTATCAATAACTGGATTGTTAGACGGGGCTTCTTCAGAATAGTTCACAACAGGCCAATGCCCAACAACTACATACTTATTAGCTCTATGCGATTTATTAAAAAACTCTGGCATTGCTATCGCATTTTTGCGCGCTGTTTCTTTCCAATCTACTCTATCTTCCAGTCCAGCATGTACAAAAATATAATCTTCTGTTTCAATCGCTGTTGGCAGCTTATTTAGCCAATTTATTTCTTTTGAAAAGTGACTTAACAGTACTTCCTTCACTTCCTGAATTGAAGTATCTTCCTGAATAGAAAAATGTAATTGTTCTAACCATTCATTAAAAATCGAATGCTTTCTCGTACATAAATAATTAATGAGACCTGGATTTTCATTTAGAAGAGCATCAACTAAAACTTCACAATTCCCTTCAACAACGTGAACATTTAAATTACTCTCTACAAGATCCATTACATAGTCTACTACGCCGATGCTATCGCTTCCTTTCTCACAAAGGTCTCCATTAATAATTAAATAATCTTCATTCTTAAAGTTAACTTTATGTAGTAATTCTTTTAAAAGGTTCAATTCTCCATGAATATCAGATATTATGATAACTCTAGCATTATTAGGGATAGATAGTTTCTTTATTTTCTCCAAGTATAAACGCTCCAATCATTTTCTTTATTTATACAAAATAAATTATAAACCTTTCTAAATGAAATAGGTTCTATAATATGTCATATAGAACCTATCTTTCTTTATAATTTTTTATAAAAAGAATAACTTACCTTATCATACCCTTCCCTTTCATAAAAACGATGAGCATCAATTCTAGGAAACGCTGATGTTAAGTCGATAGACTCACATCCATTTTCCTTTCCCCAGTTCTCTATATAAGAAAGTAATACATTCCCATATCCTTTTGAACGATGTGCTTCTGCTGTTACAAGGTCATATACGAAAACGTGCTTCTTATTATAAAAGTTCGTACAAATTGCTACACCGGCAAGGCCAACAACTTCATCATCTTCATTACGTAACGAAAATAGTTTATAATTTTCTTCTTTCATTTTTCTAAATAAAAAGCCTGCTTCCTCTTCGGAAAGCTGTGTTCGTAATTGCTGTAAAACAGGTAATACTTCATGTAATTGTGCTTCTGTTACTACTTCTTTAACATTCATTTGAACTCTCCCCTAACAATTTGTATAATTTTCTAAATGTTATATCATTATTATAGGGAGTATCTGCCCTTCACTTAAGTGACAGTTTAATTATTTTTTATAAGGCCAGTTTTAAAGGAGAGTTCTTACTATGGATTTTACTATCCCATTGCAATTAGAAAGCAATACACCTATTTACTTACAAATTTACGAATTTATAAAATATGAAATTATACAGGGAACTATTTCTGTTGGTACACGTCTTCCCTCACATAGAAACTTAGCGTCACAACTTAATATTAGCCGCATTACTGTTGAATCAGCTTATCAACAATTATTAGCTGAAGGTTATGTAGAAAGTAAACCGAAGCGTGGTATTTTTGTTGCAAATGTCGATATTGACGTTATCCCGAATAAAAAATTAAATATGGCAAAGGAAAAGAGCAATTTAATAGAAGATCCGTTTGAATATGATTGTAGCCAAGGTCTTATTGATCAAACTGCTTTTCCGATTACAAACTGGAAAAGAGCGTTACAAGAAGCAATACTAAAGTACGAAAATGCGTTATTTGCTAAAGAAGACCCACAAGGTGAGTTCGTTCTTCGAGAACATATTTCAACATATTTATATCATGCGCGCGGTGTATATTCTTCACCTGATCAAATTGTGATTGGTGCCGGAACACAGCCACTTCTTTGGCTACTAATTCAACTGCTTGGTCCTACAAAAGAGTACGGCATTGAAAACCCTGGATTTCACCGTATACATGCAATTGTTAAAAGCTGCAATCAACAAATTCATCCCATTCCATTAGACGAAAAAGGGATTCGTATTTCTAACTTATACAATACAAATTCCAATGTCGCATACGTTACGCCATCACATCAATTTCCGCTTGGAATGATTATGCCTTTATCTAGAAGATTGGAATTGTTAAAATGGGCCAATGATCGCGATGGATATATTATTGAAGATGACTATGATGGGGAGTTCCGTTACGCAGGTAAACCAATTCCGTCTTTACAAAGTCTTGACTCAAATGAACGTGTTATTTATATGGGGACTTTCTCAAAATCTTTTTTACCTTCTTTACGAATGGGATATGTTGTTTTACCACCGCATCTTTTAAAAACGTATGAAGCGTTGCAAGGTATTTTTAAACAAACAGTCTCTACTACACAACAACTTGCTTTCGCTAATTTTATACAAAGTGGAAATTGGGAACGTCATATTAACCGCAGTCGTACGTTGTATAAAAGAAAACATCATACATTAGTAAAATTCATTGTGAAAGAAATGGGTACTAATGTTCAAATTCTTGGTGAACAATCAGGTCTTCATATTGTTCTACGTATCCATAACAATATGAATGAACAAGAACTTATTGAATCAGCTAAGAAACAAAGTATTAAGTTATATCCACTTTCTCCCTATGATTTTGTAAATGATTTACGCAAAGAATCTTACGTATTACTCGGTTTCGGTAGTATTCCCGAAAATAAAATTGAAACGGTAGTAAACTTATTGAATGAAGCTTGGTTTCCTAGTTAAAAGAGAATTTGCTAACGCTGAGTTTAACTCGTAATACAATAACAATTCAACAAAACAAAAAAGAAGATTGTCCAAAATAGCTTTTTGGACAATCTTCTTTTAGTTAATCACCTGATCGAGCGGTCCTTCCCGGACGCTTAACACCAGTTGTTTCTGTTGAATAAGAAGCTTCAATTATAGCAGTTGGATCTACAGAGAGAACGAGATCTTTCATTTTCGGATAAATGAAACGGTTTGTAATACAATAAATGATTCTCTTATGCTCTCCTAAAAAACCGCCTTCTCCATGTAGATACGTAACGGATAATTGCAATTCTTTCATAAGTAGATCGCCTATTTCTTTATTCTTACCAGAAATAATCATGACGCTCTTTCCTTGATTAATGCCATCTAATATGAAATCAATCATCTTCGTAACAATATAGAAAATTGCTAATGAGAACATCGCTTGTTCGATTGAAAATAAAATGGCCACAAAAATGAAAATAACTGCATTTACAGCAAGTAAAAATGTGCTAATTGGTACCTTAAAGTGTTTGTTCATCCAAACTGCTAACATTTCTGAGCCATCTATTGCTCCGCCCATTTTCACTACAATCCCTACACCAATTCCAAACAGTACGCCACCATAAAGTACAATTAATAGTTCAGAAGTTGTAATCGCTGGAAATGGTTTTAAATAAATCAATCCGAGTGTTGTAACGACATTCGCATACGATGTACGTATAAAAAATTTCTTCCCCATTACTTTTGCAGTAAATAGTAAAATAGGAATATTAAGTCCTAAAAACACACCATACAGCGGTAATCCTGCAACTTTATTTGCCATAATAGCAATAGCCGTTACCCCGCCATCTACTAGTCCATTAGGCGCTAAAATAAGCTCTAGTGAACCCGCTACAATAATGGAGCCAATTGTTAATAATACGTATTCAAATACTCTCTTCATTAATTACCCCCAAAACTTATATATTTTCTTAGTATTATTTTAACGTAATCTTACTACTAATACAAAGATATCAGTTTATATACACAGAAGTTTCACCTTTACAGTGATTTTTATGTAATTGATTTAAAGCCTAATAGAAGAAACACACTTACATATTACAATAAGTGTGTTTTAAGCGTTTATTCTGCTATTCGCGAGCAGTAGACTCCCGTTTCAAATTTCAAGCTGAAACAAAGAGTCGGCTACCCAAAAACGCCCGATTCGTGTGAGCTAACAATCAGTTGTAGATGAACAAAGTCCACACTGATTAAAGTTTCACTTTATTTAAGCTTTAAATATGAATTCATTTTCATTTTAAATATTTCATCAACTGCTCTCTCATACCCACCACTATTTCGAAGTGACTTTCCAACTTTACGACTATTTTCCTTAAACGTTACATCATCCATTACTTCCTTTACAGTCTCACGTAACAATTCAGAAGTTAATTCTTTACGATTAAGCCTTATTCCAGCCCCTACTTCAGTCACTCGTTTCGCAACTAAAGGCTGATCTCCTGTTACCGGAATTACAACTAACGGGACACCGTAATATAACGCTTCACTCGAGCTGTTCATACCACCATGTGTCACGAATACATCAGCATGTTGTAATACTTCTAATTGCGGCACATAATTATACAACTTAAAGTTATTCGGAATATTTTCAAATTGACTTATATTCATTTTCTTACCAACAACTAATATGACTTTCGCTTCTACATCTTTAAACGCTTCAAAACATTTTTCATACAGGGCAGGTTGTTCATTAAAAACTGTTCCCATAGAAATAAAAATCACTTTTTCATCTTTTAAATCTTTAATAGGAAAACTGTTCTCTTCTTTTCGAGTAGCAATTGATGGACCGACAAATTTATACGATTCATCAAATACATCCGAATGTGGCTGATATTCTTTTGAAGTGTATACAATCGTAATATCGCCAGGATGATTCATAATATCATACAAACTATTACATTTCATTCCATACTGCTCTTTCCATCTTTCCATTCCCACTACACAAGATTGGTATAATGGATTGGTCTCATCTATTGGGCTCGATTCTTGCTCATCATTAAAAGTAATGTACTGATTAAAAGCAAAGGTTGTACAAGAAGAAACGCTTTGCAACTGTAGAATATTCGCTATAATACGTCCAACCGGAAAATGATTATCGTATATTAAGTAATCGTACTTTTCTCCTTTTGTTTCTTCTACAATTTTAGTAACAATACGTTCTGATGCTTCAATCATATGGGACAGCATCGTCAAAGGACTACCACCCTCATTAACTCGTTCCATAATATTAATTTGCGAAAGAAAATTCTCAAATGATCGAAATTCAGCGCCTGTTGCTTCAACCTTGTTTTTGTAATCTTCAATACAATATGATACAACTGTTTCCCCACGTCGAATTAACTCATTAACAACTGCTATCGTCGGATTAATATGACCTTCTCCAGGGAAATTTATTACGAGTACGTTCGCCATACCATTCTCTCCTTTCGATTCAACACACATTAATTAATACTTAATCATGTTAATTAATTTAAATCTATTATATAGGAATCTATTCTCCTTCTTCCTATCTTTCTCTTCATTTTATTATTGAGAAATATTGTCTAAAGCCCGCACTATTACGAGTACAGAACCTTATAAATATGCACTTCATTCCCCTTTTACTTTTCATATCTCGTATCATACGAACTTTACATTCGAGCATTTTTCACGTTTATCATTCGAAAACATTATTTTGATAATTCATACAAAACTAGAAAAATATAATTTCCATGCTGATTTCTCACTATAAATTTATGTATGCTCTATATTGTCCCCTATCATGATCCACGGGGTACATATTCTGTTATATAATGAATTTATAGAATTTACAGAAAAACGAGGGAATTTCATGTTACAACAACTATTCACTTCACCTATTCTATCCATCCGAGCTTTACATCCAGGCTATGAAGATCATGCAAGTGACGTTTTTCTCATTCAAACAGCAGATGCAGAAGTTATCGTTCGTTCTTCTAAAATGAATGAAGAGCCAAATAATGATTTTTGGTGGGGATGCAAAAATCTCTTTGGAATTGATCCAAGGAACGTACATCATTTAGAAACGGTACATGCATTGCTGCAAAAACATACAAATCTTCCTATCCCAACAATTTTAGAAAAACATATTTTAGATGGCCGAGAATTCATTGTGGCTGAAAAATTAGTAGGTAATACAGTTCAATCTTTTATTGGGCAACCAGATTCTATTTTATTCAGCCTAGGAAAAGGACTAGCACAAATACATAAGTATTCAGCCCATTTCGTAGGAAATCCGTCACGTACACTCCAAGTTCCACTAGTGGAATTCCAGCCACACATTTTAAAAGCGAGTAAAGAACTTGTGAATAGGTTTTATTCCGATAACGAGAGCATATATAACGCATTTCATACTTTTGAGTCACAACTTTCTACCTTACCAACACCAAAGGAATCTACACTCGTCTTAATTGATATGGATCCTACTCAGTTTTTATCAGATGGTATAACTATTACTGGTTTAGTAGATACAGAAGCTTATGCAGTTGCCCCGCGAGAGTTTGATTTTATCGGATTAGAATATGTACTTTCAGAAAAAGAGGCTCATGCCTTTAAAAGTGGTTACGAAACAATTATGTCTATTCCTCATCTTGAGGAATGTAGACAGCCTTATCGTTATTTGTACCGACTGTTATCTGTTCAAGGTAGTGTGGAATTAAAGAAATGGTTAAGTTACCCATCCTATTTTTAAAAACGATTGCGAGGGATTATGAAATGAACATTGAAAAAAAGAAATCTTTAACAGCAAACGAAATTCAGCAAATGAAAGATTTAGCTCATATTTGCGGACAATACGATCAAATTGATTACTCATCAGATTTACATGTTAACTTTTTAACTGCTCGTAATAAAAAAGAAATCAATGATTTTCTATTTTTTGATGATACCCAATTAATTGGTGCATTAAGTATGTACGACTTTGAAAGACCGACTAAACTGGAGTTAATAGAATTCGTGCACCCAAACTATAGAAAACAACATATAGGCACTGCCCTTTTACAAACTGCCATGAACGAAATACAAAAAAGAGACACAGACGAAGCTCTTCTCATCATTAACGGAGATTCCTCATCTGGGAAAGCATTCGCAAATCAAATGAAATTACCTTATCTATACAGCGAGTATAATATGACGTGTAAATCAAATAAAAAACGAGAAACAATGAAGAATACTATTAAACTTTCCATCGCATCTTCAGAATTACTTCCTAATCTCATAGAAATCTCTAGTAAAGCTTTCGGGGATTCTGTAGCAAATACATCCACATGGTTGCAAAAAATGATGAAGTCACCTTCTCATCAAGTTTACGTTGCTCTTATGAATGAAAAATCAATTGGAACGATTACAGTTACTCACCAAGAGCGATCTACTACACTTTCAGGCTTCGCAGTCCATCCTTCTTATCAAGGTAAAGGATATGGTAAAGATATTCTAAGTTATATGGTACATACCCTCATTACAGAAGGAGTTTCAACGATTGAATTAGACGTCGAAACGAAAAATAACAATGCTTTACAGTTATATACACATTGTGGCTTTGAAATTATAATGAAGCATAATTATTATGACTTGTTCAAAAAACATCAATAGCCCAATTTTCATTTACGAAAAGTAAAGAAAAAACTGAATCATATCGATTCAGTTTTTTCTTAATATATTTACAACCGCAGTCGTTTCATTATTTTCTTTATAAACACGAGGAATTCTTCTGTCTAACATACATGTAACTTCATAATTAATTGTGCTCAACATATCCGCTACTTCTTCTACAGCAATTTCTTCTTCACCTTGTTTGCCGTAAAATACCACATCGTCCCCTACTTGTACTGGCATCGCTTTTGTAACGTCCAGCATAAGCTGATCCATACAAACACGACCAATAACCGGCACTCGAACTCCATTAATTAATGCATACCCTTTATTAGATAACTGGCGATTATAGCCATCAGCATAACCAATCGGCACAGTCGCAATCCATTCTTCACCCGTTGTTACATACGTATTTCCATAACTAACACCACGATTTTTCGTCGCATGTTTAACATGAGCTACTTTTGATTTTAATGACAATGCAGGCTGTAAGGAAACGACTGTATGATCCACTTCTTTCGAAGGATACATGCCGTAAACTCCAATACCAACGCGAACCATATTTTGAAATGTATTGCTTAGTTCCATTGACCCTGCACTATTTGAACTATGAATGTATGGTATTTGCATCCCTAATTCATTTGCTGTATTTACAGCTTTCTCAAATAAACTTGTTTGCATATTCGTATACGATTTATCAATTTCATCTGCCGTAGAGTAATGTGTAAACATCCCTACTACCTCTACATACTCCATACGGTTTAATTCTTCTAAAAACGGTTTAACTTCTTCTTCTTGCAAACCGATACGGCTCATTCCTGTATCGATTTTCACTTGAATACGTGCTTTATTTTGAAGACGTTGTGCAATTTCATTTATGCCTTGTAAATCTTCTATTCTATAGACTGTCATCATAACGTCATATTGAATTGCGGATTCCGCAGCTGCAACTGATGTATAACCCAATATTAAGATTGGTACAGTGATTCCAGCTTCTCTTAATTCGATCGCTTCATCGACAAATGCAACTGCAAGCTGGTTCACCCCTGCTTCAATCGCAGCTTTCGCAACTTCAACTGCCCCATGGCCATACCCATTCGCTTTTACAGCAGCCATCATTGCAATATTTTCATCGTTTACATGTTTTTTAAATTCTTTTACATTATGTTTTACAGCATTTAAGTCAACTTCAACAATTGTATCTCTTCCATATTTCAAACTCATTGGTCTAACTCCTAACTCAATAATTGCATTCCATTCTATTTCACGTTTCATATGACCTTTTACAATATAATACGTTTCACTATGCTAGTCAAACTACTAGAATTTTCGGAATTTTAAGTATGATATAATACCCTTAAGAATTAATTATATATGGAGATGAGGAGAATTACAATGTTTGTACAATCTGCGTTGCATCAACTAAAAGTTGCTGTTGATACTTCTATCCAAATACTGAATCAATATAATGAAAGTGATTTGAAAATAACACCGATTGAATCAAAGCGGTCATTATTTGAAATGTGTACACATCTTTCCCTTATTTGCCATGCTGATTTACTCATCTTAAATGGTATTTCGGAAAAAGAGTTACATACCTTTTATATAGAACAAACACCCGAAACAATTGCTCAAATGCAACAAATAATGATACAAGGGTACGATTTACTTTCTAAAACTTTTTTATCCTATTCCAATGAAGAATTAGCAGAAATTATGACTGCTTATTGGGATATTGCTTATTCTCGATTCGAATGGTTACTTGAAATCGTCGCTCACTTTTATCATCATCGCAGTCAAATTCACATTTTACTAGTTGAGCATGTTAAAGATCCTTGCATTCCTTTATTTGAATGAAAAGAGTGGAAACAAAGCCAATAAAGAGTATGACTCCTAATAAAATAAACGTCTGAGCATAGTTCCCTATTTTCATAAGATAAATAGAAATAATAGGTCCTATACTAGTTCCTAAAAATAAAACGAAAGTATAAATAGAAACCGCTATTCCCCTTGCTCTCCCTCCTAATTGGCCGACAAGAGAAACTAAAGATGGAACCGATATAGCAATACCTATTACGAAGCAGACGCTCATCATTACAAGTAACGGCAGTGTCGAAATAAATCCCATTGAACTTAGACTAAAAATAGCAACTAACAATCCTCCTTGAAGAACTTTCTTTACTTCGAACCTCTTTGTTAAACGACCTGCAAGTGGTGATAGTAACATACCAAATAACCCCGCTAGGCGAAAATATAGAATTTGTTCTGCTGTTAAATTGTAAGTAGAAGAGCTCAAATAATTCCCTAAAACAGTATACATATTAACAAAAGCCATTAATAAAACAAACGCAACCATATAGCTCCATACTAAGCTTTTATGTGTAAAAACTTTCCCCATCTGTTTCATTGGTCCCAAAATATCCGTATAAGCTTGAGACGTTTCCCCTTTCGGAAGAGAATAATGAACCCATACAGCAGTAATGATATAGACAAAGCTAAGAAGAAAGAACACCATATGCCATCCAAAATGCTGACTAACAGCAGTACTTATTACTTGCCCTGCAATTCCAGCTACTAAAAAACCGGTACTAACAAACCCTATGGTTGTAACTTTTTTCTCTACTGGAAACATTTCTACAACGTAAGCTAACGCCACTGGAGAAAATGTAGCTGCTGCTATTCCCTGTAACCCTCGAAGAATAATAAGCCAAAATAAGCTATCCACAAACCCTAAGAAAAAAGAAACAATCGACAGTGCAAGCAATCCAATAAAAATCACTTTTTTTCGCCCATATTTATCAGAGATTGCCCCAAATAACAAACAACCTATAGCAAAACCTACCGAAAATATACTGCCTGTAGCCGCAGATTGCGCTAATGAAACCTTAAAAATGTCTGAAAATAGAGCGATTAAAGGAATCGTCACATATAGGCTGGACATAACTACCATACCTGCCCAACATAACACCGCTGTCATTACTGTATAATTCCTCCCACTATTTACTTCTTTTGATATTTCCATCATAAAATCTCCCCCTTACATTGATTTTCCTCATCGATTGAAAACTTATAAAGTAAATGACTCAAAATAAAATCCCTTCAACACTCACTTAATTCGTTTACGTTAAAAAATACATTATCGCCCTTTTAAATTAGCTAAACATATAATAAGGCAAACTAATTATATGTTTAAATAAAAAAGTTGACTCTCACAATCAACTTATTTACCTACCTTCCCCTAATTTCATCTGCATAATTACTTGCATTTTATTTAATAGCTTCTCTAACACTTGACGCTCTTCTTGATTAAAGTCATTAACTAACGAAGCGCAAGATGACCAAAAAGTCGGTAAAGAATGTGTAACTAGTTCTTTTCCTTTCGGAGTAATTTTCACCTTTAATCTTCTTCGATCTTCAGAATGATGGAACCTTACGATTAACTCTCGTTTCTCCATCCAATCTAATAAGCCAGTGACAGAAGCACGTGTAATCCCTAATCGACTCGCTATATCCGACGGACTCATGTTCACTTCTTCTCCATTCGATTCCATTTCACGCAAAATAAATAACAATAAAAAATCTAATTTGCTTTCCGTTATACCAAGCGGGGCTAAATCTACGTCAACAGCATCAAGAACATTATCAGACGTCCATAACATTAACAAACCAAGTTTTGCTACGATTGGATCTGTATCCGTTGATGCTGTCTTTTTTATTAACTCTGCATATGGATCAATCCCTAAAGGAAGATCACATTTTTTTGAATCCATTCATTTTCACTCTCCTTCCTCCTATTTAATTAGTTTACCTAACTACTTTTATATTATACTCATTTCTTTCCTTTTATTGCAAGAGTATTGTTAGCAAAAAATCCTATTATGAAAACAGGATTTTTTTCACTGACTAATTATTTTTTCAAATGATCCTAAACTCTTTTAAAGCAAACGAAATGCCACCTTCACTTGATTTCTTTGTAACGAAATCAGCTTTTGTTTTTAACTCTTCTCCACCATTCCCCATTGCAATTCCTAAACCTACATACTGTAACATTTCAATATCATTTCTACCATCTCCGAATGCCATTGCTTCTGACTTACAAATATTTAAATGTTCCAATACCTTTTGGATTGCAGTTAGCTTCGATACTTTATTATCTTCCAACACATTCATAACATAACCATGAAAACGTTCAAACGTAAGCATTGGATATCTTTCAAAAAATTTTTGAGCTTCCATTTCATCAGCATACAGACATATACAATACATCTCTTCTGATAAGTTTCTAACTTTATCAGGATACCGCTCTAAATTTAAAGTTTCGTTTAATGCTCGTATTACACGTTCATCTTTTGGGGCTATACCATTCATAGAAAATTCTTCTGTAAAGTAAGAAACACTATGACCATGTAATTCAGCGAAATTTGAAATATCATGAACAATTTCACTTGAAAGTATCGATTTATGAATAACTTCTTCCTTACACTTTATATGTCCACCATTTGCAGAAATAAATGTGTCTATGCCTAGTTCTTTAAATTGTGAGCATAAACTATATGGTCTCCCTGTTGTAACAACTAAGTGAATTCCTTTATCTATTAACCTTTGTATTGCTTCTTTTGTACTTTCGTGCATACTTCTATCAATTTCACTTAAAAGCGTACCGTCAACATCAAAAAATACGACTTTGTACATAAATTTTTACATCCCGTCCAAATGATTCGTATCATTAATGAAATGTATCGTTTTTTGTTCACCCTCAATTTCAATTAAACTTATTCCCGTATCTCCCATTTTAAAATAATAGTCCATTGAAATTGGCATTTTGAAAAACGCTCGTAACATACTATTTATTACACCGCCGTGTGCAACAATTGCAATTCGATCATATGTATTCTCTGTCACGATTTTAGAAAAGATTCCTTCTATTCTCATTCTAAATTCAATAAATGATTCTCCATTTTCAAAACGGTCATGAAGAAACTTTGGTTCAGGATATTTTTTCGCTTCTTCAAAAGATAAGCCGGCTTGCACCCCATTATTAAACTCCATTAATTCCTCTTCTAGTTGAATTGGACAACCAATTGCTTCCGCTAATGTTTCACCAGTTTCACGGGCACGTTTTAATGTACTTGCCCAAATGAAATCTGGTGGAAAATCAGCCTTCACTTTCTGTACAAGTTTTTGTACTTGCTGTCTTCCCTTTTCTGTTAATTCAAAATCAGCTCGGCCTTCATGTACATGTAATATGTCTGCTTCAGATTCTCCGTGGCGTACTAGTAGTATTTGCATATTTCTCCCGCTCCTTTATTCAACATTCACAAAATTTAATTATATCATATTTTAAGGTTTCCAAAATGAAAAAGGAACGGTCTCCCGTCCCTCATCCATTCACTTTCTCTGCATCATTCCAGTAATACTTACTAAATGCTTCCGTTAATACGTCAATTGTGTTATATAATTCATCTAACGTATTATCAACACCACCAACTTCAATTAACATCGCATTTTTAGATAAATCTTGGTTATAAACGCCATTTCCATCTTTTTTATACTTCGGAAAAATCCCTCTACTTAATCCGTAATAGTTTTCATCTAAATAACTATTGATTGCTCTTGCAATTTTTTCGTTTTCAGTACGTCCTTCATTTTCCATCCCAATTATAAAATATAATCTTGCATACGATTTCCCGTTAATTACTTTTGTAGTTACTTTCTTGCGCTGATCATCACGGTGTATATCTATCGGAAACGCAATTTTATTATTTTGCGCTAATGCTTCTTTTACATATTCATGAGATGCTTTATACGATTGCGGCCATTTCCATTTTTTACTCGCTAATAAATCCCCCATATTCGTTTTATCATGAACAACTGGAATTCCTTGTCCTTCCAGTTGCTCCTTCATACGTTTTCCTAATAAGGACACATTTACATCTGGACTCGATGGATCGGTAGCTCCTGGTAATAAAGGAAAGAAGGATTCCCAACTATGTGTATGGTAAATGTATACTGCATTTTCACCTTTTTTCGTTCCGTTCTTTTTCTGCACCGGATTATTCTTTTCTGCTTCTGTAACTTTATCTTTTGCTACCTCTCGCTCTTTCGTTACTTCTTCAATCGGTACACTAGATTCATTCGGGATATTCGTAAAGTTTGTCCCTTCCCCAGCTACGATAATGTTAGAGTAATACTTTGACATACCAGGTACTTCTTTACCGACAAATGTTCTTAAATCTTTAATTTTCAAATCTGTCGCAATAGAGAACATTAAATTCCCAACAGACTCCCGTTTATTCTGCTTAAAATAATCAAATCCATAATAGTGATTCTCACTTTCTATCATTTGAACAAAACCTTGCATAGACACTTTTCCAAACCATTGATTCGCATAACTTGATTTCATTGTATGTAAAAGCGACGTCAAAATTGACGCGATAATTATTACTATTAGCGCATATAAAAAAAGTAACGAGATTAGTTTTTTCCCATGTATACGAGTTGCATACTTTTTCACTGTATCACCTTCTTTATACATGGATATGTACAAGCCTTTCGTAATATACGCACAAAAAAGAGAAATGGCATCCCATTCCTCTTCCTCACTCTTATTGTTCTTTACCTGTATCATTTGAAGGCAATTTCTTTGCTTGTTTTTCTTTAAAGATTTCTCCGATTGCCCCAAGAGTACCAAGTGTTTCAATTGCATTAGATGGAATAAAGACTTTATTTGCTGGTCCTTTTGCAACCTCAATCAATGATTCAAATGATTTATAAGCAAGTACGCGTTCATCTAAATCTGCTGCACGAAGTAATTCAATTCGGTTTTGTTCTGCTTTTGCGATTTCTTCAATTGCTCTTGCTTCCCCTTGCGCTTCTAATTCTTTCGCTTCTTTTAAACCTTCAGCTTCTCGAATACGTGCTTCTTTATCCCCTTCAGCCATCAAGATTTTACTTTGTTTTTCCCCTTCCGCACGAAGAACTTTATCTTGTTTTGCTGCTTCAGCTTCTAAAATAATCGCACGTTTATTACGTTCTGCTTTCATTTGTTTTTCCATCGATGCTTGCACATCTTTTGGCGGGTTAATGTCTACTACTTCAACACGCTCAATACGAACGCCCCATTTTTCTGTTGCTTCATCAAGCGCTAAGCGAATTTCTGTTGAAATTTTTTCACGACCAGATAACGTTTCATCAAGTTCCATTTTACCGATAATTTGACGCATCGTTGCAGAAGTAATGTTACGAACACCATATTCATAGTTTGAGATACCATATGTCGCAAGTTCAGGTTCGACAATTTGATAGAAAATAATTGTATCAATTTCTACTTGTACGTTATCTTTCGTAATTACCTTTTGTGGTGGTACATTCGTTTGTTGAATACGTAAGTCGTGATATACACGAACGCGATCTACAATTGGGATTAATATATTTAATCCTGGGTGCATAATACGCTGAAACTTACCAAATCTTTCAACAACCCCAACTTTTTGCTGAGGAATAATTTTAATTGTTAATGCGATAAATGTAACTACAATTAGCGCGAATATAATCGTTAACGTTAATGCTATCATATTTATTCACTCTCCTTTTTTACTTGTAATATAGTACTATGCCTCTTTATAACAACGACTTTTTCTCCAGTGTCAATCGAAACATCTGCAATAGCTGTCCAAGTATCTCCATCCACCTTCACAATACCGTTCGTTTCATTTGTAATCGCTTGCACAACAATTCCTTTTTTACCGACAAGCATATCTACTGTATCCGTAAAACCTTTTGCTTCTCGAAAGTTTTTTGAAATTCTTTTCGTAAAGAATGTCAATGTTAAACTTACAATCGCACCAACAGTAACTTGTAACAATAGTGCATCCGGAGCAAATAAAGCAATAAGACCTCCGACAACAGCTCCAATTCCGAGCCAAAGCATATAAAACGTTATCGACAACATTTCCGCGATAAATAAAATACCCGCTATAATAAACCAAATCACCCAACCAGCCATATACAACCCTCACTTTCTTTCTCATTTTCTATATGTATATGAAGAAAAGAATGGTTTATCCGCCCTTTCTCATACTTGGGCGTTTACTGCAAGCTATCGTACATATTCGCTGTTACAATAAGTATTAATAAAATACTATATCAATATATTCTTCATTATACATGAAAATTCCTTTCAAAAAATGACAAAAAATTTAATTCTTTTAAATTTTTTTCAGTTTATAATAATTCTAACTCGAATTTGTATTTTTTTGGAAGGTGATATCCTTAATGTGGAATCATTCAATATCATACTATTTAGGATCAAAAATCTGTATTACTCTTGCTGACATCGTTTACATAATGATTATTACAACTCATATCTATATATCAACTAAATCAGCTACTATTACTGCCCTTTTTCCATTATTACAAGTTATCACAAATTTGATCGCAAACATATCTGCACCACTTATAATGAATCGTTTTTCATCTTATTCAGTACTTTTTATATTACAATGGACAAAAACTGCCCTATTCATTTTATTAACGCTATTATTTCCGGTCCTTTCCACAAACATTGTAACTCTATTAACTTTCATTTTTTTCATTTCTTTATGTAGTGGGTGGAGTGCTCCATTACTGTACAGTATTGTTCCACGCCTAACACCAAAAGAAAGATTAGTAAAAGTAAATAGTATCTTTTCCTTTTCATCACAAATTGTACAAGCGGCAGCTTATTCATTTACAAGTATTATCGTTCTGCTCATTGGCGCTACTTCTACATTCATGATTAATATTATTTTAATGATTTTCGGATGTATTGCATTGCATATTTCATTACATTCCATCCATACCGAACGAGTAACAGAGCCTTCTTCTTCAAAAAACACAGCTTTATTTGAAGGCTGGAAACTATTATTTCATCATCCTTCTTTGCGCACAGTTACATTAATGGACTTAATTGAAACTTTCGCAGGGACGATATGGATTGGCGCTATTACGATGGCATATGTAACGACTGTTCTGCATAAAGGAGAAGAATGGTGGGGATATATTAACACAAGTTATTATGTGGGCACGTTAATTGGTGGTCTATTAGCGTGGAAAATAAGTACATATATTCAAAAAAATTTAATACGCTCCATGGCGATAGGATCACTTATATTTAGTATTCTTACATTTTTATATGGTATAACAAGCAGTGGATTTATTGCGCTTTTCCTATGTGTTCTAATGGGACCATGTTATCAAATTAGAGATATTTCTCAAACGACGGTTTTACAATCTAGTGTCGCCCCTTCTCTATTATCGAAAATGTATACAGCACACGGCGCCCTTCTTTCAACAGCTTCTGGTCTTTCTATGCTTAGCGTTGGCATTATTACTGATATGTTTGGTGTTCGTACGATTTATATGATTACTTCTTTTCTTATTTTATGTTCTGCCTGTTTATCTTTTAGCCTATTAAAATATCATAAGACAGAGCAGAAAGATATTTCACTTTAATCAATAAATCAAAAAGGACAGGAAATTCCTGTCCTTTTGTACATTCTATTCATGACAAGTTGGGAATTTCTCTATGCTTTGTCGCTTGTTCAAAAGCGTACGCTAGTTTAATTAATATTCCTTCACGAAAAGCAGTACTTGCAATCGTAATTCCAAAAGGTCTCCCGTTTTCCATATACCCTGCTGGTATTGCTATAGACGGATAACCTGCTTTCGCACATATAGTAGAGCCTATATAAGACGGAAATAGTATCGCATCAAGATTATATTTTTCCAATGCAAAATCAATACCTTGTTTTTGCGAAAAATATATATCTTCTAATCTTGCATGTAAATATTCTGGATTTCTTAACGTATTAGGATAATCTTTTCTTCCCTCCAACTTAGTTTGTCCATATTTTAAAGCTCTTTCTGCTATGTTTTTATTAAACGCCATTAATTCTGAAATAGAATGTATGGGAATAGTAGAAGGTAATTTTGAAAGATAGTTATCTAAACTATGCTTCAGCTCATAAAGCGGAACTCCCCAGCCCCATTCTCTATGAAAGGAAGGAATATCAATATTTTCTACTACTGTCGCTCCCTTACTACGTAATACTTGGATCGTGTCCTCAAACAAATTTTCATTATACTCACCATTTTCGTAATAATCTTTTGGAGCATTACTATAAACACCAATCTTCGCTCCCTTTAAACCATTAACATCAAGATAAGATGTATAATCTTCATATGCCATACCTTCACTTTTATGAGTAGCTACATCTTTCTCATCCACTCCAGTTAAACTCCCTAGTAAAATAGCGGCATCTGTTACTGTTCTAGCAAATGGTCCCGCTGTATCTTGTGAATAAGTGAACGGAATAATTCCTCTACGACTAATTAGACCGACAGTCGGTTTAATGCCTACTACAGAGCTTTGAACAGCTGGACTCAAAATAGAGGCATCCGTTTCTGTCCCAACAGATAATACTGTAAAATTAGCGGCAACTGCTATTGCGGCCCCTGTACTAGAGCCACCAACAAACATATCATCCGTGCCCGTTCCATATGGATTGATTGTTTGACCACCTCTCGCACTATATCCAGCCCACATTTCAAAAGACATTGCATTTGCTAACTCTGTCATATTCGTTTTACCTATTATCACCGCTCCTGCCTCTCGCAGTTTTGTAACGAGAAATGCATCTTCGCTACTTATATTTTGTTCTAGGGCAATCGTACCTGCACTTGTATGCATGGAATCATTCGTTTCAATATTGTCCTTTAGCAAAACAGGTATACCATGCAATGGTCCCCTTACACCTTTTATCTTCCTTTCATAATCTAACGCTTCTGCAATAAAAATAGCATCCGGGTTTATTTCTAAAATAGAATTAATTTTCGGTCCATCTTGATCATATTGTGCAATTCTATGAAGATAATATATAACTAATTCTTTGGAAGATAACGTCCCTTCTTCCATTGCGGTCTGTATATCATGAATTGTTAATTCTTTTTTTAATACTGGATTAAACTGAATTTCCATTTATATTCTCCTTTATATCCCTTTTAGTTTTTACGAATACTTCTTACTTTTTCATTTTTTCACCTCATCCTATTCCAAATTAATATCCCTTTAAAAAGTTTCAACTTACTTTTTAATACACCTTTAATTTCCCGAAAAATAAAAAGAGTCTGAAACGAATCATCCTTCGCTTCAAACTCTTTTTATTACTGTGCATATACCTCATCTAACAAATGTAAAAACTCTCCCTGTTTTCCTGCTAATTCAGGGCATTTTGCAATATCAATCCATTCGTAGCAAAATACTAAACCTTCATCTTCCTCACCGGCACTTACTATATGTTCCCAAGTATCTTTTACATTCGTTAGTAACGTTACGTGGAAAAAGTGGCGTTTTTGATATTCCTGTTTTTCCTTCACGTGTATGATGTAATCTGCTAGGAAACGCTCTATACATAAAAGACGTAATCCAGATTCTTCTTGTACTTCACGTAAAACTGCTGCTTCTAACGTTTCTCCTTCATCAACTGTTCCCCCTGGCACTTGGATACCAGCTTCAGGTATATCACGATGTTTAAAAACAAGTAATTGCTTCATCCCTTCTTTTTCTCTTGTAATATATGCATGTACTTTTTTCTTATATAACATCGTCATTGTATTTCTCTCCCCTCAATTGTTCACTCTGTTACTTCTTCAAGCGTCAGTTGATTTTCATATAAATATGTAGCTTGTGGATTTCCCACATACCTTACGTGCCATGGTTCAAACCGATAGCCCGTAATTGATTCTTTTTCTTTTGTATATCGAATCACAAAACCAAATTTATGGGCATTTTCAGAAAGCCACTGCCCTTCTTTCGTCTCTCCAAAAACTGTCTCTAACTGAAATTTAGCAGATTGCGATGTAATATCCATAGCTAGTCCAGTTTGATGTTCACTCGTACCAGGAATCGCGCTAGACATCGCAGTTTTCACTTCTCCATCTTGTTTTTTATACATCGTATTTAATGCCTTTTGTCGATCAAAAGATCTAAATCCAGAGACTGCAAAAAGGAAAATACGCTCTTTATCAGCTTGTTGAAACATGTCCTCAAGCGCACTAGCTGCCTCTTTCCTCATTTTTTTCTTTTCTTGATCCCCCTCACTAGAGTAACGTACTTTCGGAATAACTAAATCTGGCGGTCTATACCCATCTGGTAAACGCCTACTTTTATTCACAAGTACAAGCATCGAATTTGGATTACTAATTACCGCAATATCCCCATCCATATTCGCAATCGTTTCTTTCGCTTTCGGAAATATGTTATTTACATTCACTTCCTGTGCCTGCTTATCCTTATACATTTTATAATTGATTCCTGCTACTCCAACAATGAGTATCGCCGCTACGATACCAAGTAGTGTCCATCTTTTTTTCATATAACGACCTCTTATTTTAATAATTTGGCCATTTCATACTCATCAATGTTTTGTCCATCGATAATAAGAGCAGCTTTTTTGACACCCTCTTTCTCAAAGCCTACTTTTCTATATAGTGCCTGAGCTCTTGTATTGTGGGCCATTACCGTTAATTCTAAACGCCATACATCATGTAATCTTGCCCACTTCTCAACCTCTTTAAACAAGCTCGTTCCAATACCACGCCCACTACACTCTTGCAATATACCAATTACAGTGGCTGCAACATGTCTCTTTCTTTGTATGTTATTTCCATTCACTAAAATAAATCCTACTATTTTCTCTTCTTCAATCGCTACAAATATTGTTGCTTTTTCATTCTGTCTAAATCGATGAATCATTTGCTCTTGTTGCTCAACTGTAGTTTTTCTTTCTCCTGGCTCGTATAACATAAATTTCGTTTCTTCATCTAATTGCTTACTTAATTGCAAAAATGAGGCTGCATCTTCTACTTTGATCTCCCTAATCACTTAAATCACCCTACCTATTTCATTGTGAAAAATTTTCCTTGTAAAAAGATTTTCTCCATTATTGCGAAAATCCCTTTCTAATTCCCCTATTATAAATAGACAAATTTCGATATTACTATAGCAATTATAAATTATGTCTATAATGTGACATCTTATCATCCTCGTTTCATGACAAACAAAAAACGTAAGCTTTACACTTACGTTTTCCCCTAATTGATGTAGGCTGATAACCATTGGAAATGCCTACCACTCATTCAAATTTCACTTTATCCATTCACTTTTTCCGCTTGCCAAAAATATTCACCAAATGCCTTAGCAAGTGCATCAATTGATCGATTTAGTTCTTCCTCTGTATTATCTACCCCGCCAACTTCAATTAATATCGCTTGTCCTGATAGGTCTTGATTGTAAACTCCATTCCCTGTTTGGAATCCTTTTTGAATTACACCACGGCTCATTCCCGGATATTTCTTACTAATCGTCTCGTGTAACGCAGTTGCTAATTGTAAGTTTTTTTCATAGTTTTTGTTACCTTTCCCAATTACAAAAGCAAGCTTAGCATACGATTTATCTCCAATTGTTTTTGTTGTTACATTTTTCCGTGCACTATCACGGTGTAAATCGAAGAAGTATTGTAATTCTTTATTACCAGCCATCGCTTCTTGTACAATTTCCCGTGACATTTTGTAAGAACTATTACTATTTAACCCTTTACTAATTAACCTTTGACCAACGTCAGTCTTATCGTTAGTAGATCCGATTCCTTCGCCTTCTAATTGTTCACGAAATCGGTCGCCGACTATGGAAATATTCGTTACAGAACTTGTCGCTTTATTCGGGTTTGGATCATTCGTTAAGTTCAGTAACGGCAAATAAGATTCCCAGCTATGCGAATGATATATAAATGCAACTTGTCTTTTTCCAGTTGTTTGAGCTGGTTGTTTTTTCTCTTTATTCGTATCAGGCTTTGGCGCTTGTCCACCTTCTCCAGTCCGTTCTTTCACTACTTCTTCAAGAGGAACACTCGACTCTATCGGTAAGTTAGAATAATTTGTTCCCTCACCTGCGATAACGATTTCTGTATCGTACTTACCAAAGCCAGGAAGCTCTTTTCCGACAAAACTACGTACATCGTTAAAACGAATATTCGTAGCCATAGAAAAGAGAAACGAAGAGATTGAAAAATCTTGATTCAAATTTCGATACTCTTGTGTAAAATAATGATTTTCTTTTCCAAGAACATACATGTAGCCATTCATCGATAACTCATTTAACCAATTATATAAATACGTTGACTTTGTCTCTTTCATAGAGGTTACCATCATACTAATAAGAAAAAAAGTCGCTAGTACCGTAGTAATAATAAATAAAACTAACTTACGTACACTTGTAAACTTCACATAAAAAAAGCCTCGATTCATACTATCACCCTCTCTATTTCAAGTTATGTACAAGCTCTAGAGAATAGACCGTTTAAATTCCGGCTATATTGTTAATGAGGTGAAATGAATTGAAGCCATTAATAGGAATATTACCAATCGCTCTATCATTCATTTTTTATTTGTCCGCTAAACATCCAAAAGTCTCTATTGTGTTACATATTTCTGCGTACTTAGCACTGTATGTACTCGGTACAATCATTTCCATTAATATATACGATGTTTTAATACAAGATTTAGTTTTCATGACGAGCATTCATGGAATTTTACTGAATCCATTTTTCCTTATTGCAGGAGCGTATATAGGAACATACACTTTGTACCTACTTTTGTCTCACATTATTATGAAAATAAAAAATGGAGCGTAACGAAATGCAGCCACCGTTCATTTGTCATACATGTAGAAAAAGAATTACACGAAAGAAAGACCTTATTACCACTACACGGTACTTCCATTTTTATTTATTTCACAACAGTTGTTTTAAGCAGCAACAACTTTTCATCCCACGTTTTATCCCTATGAATACACTTTTTTGTTTCTTTCTAATTATATACGGCCTTATTGTTGGTAGCATTCTTATGCTTACGGAGCCGTCTATCATTTGGCTTATTTTTTTGCTTCCTCTTTTATATCGATTTCTTTCATATTATTATGTTGAACGTTTTTTCTCTACATAACGAGTGGACTGCCCTCTCGGAATACTTAAACATTCCCACTCATTTTCTTTTAACATTTTACCGATGTAAATAATCTGTCCAATATGCAAAGCATAATGAGAAATTTGCCTTTCAATTGCTTGCAGGACCGTATGTGCTTCACCACGAATGTATACCGTCTTCAATAGATCTTCCGGCATTATAGTATTCATCGTATTAAAAACGTATTCCCATCCTTCTTGCCACGCTGCAAGGGCTTCTTCCTTTGAAGAATAGCCTCCTTCAAATTCACCATCTCGGTCACGATCAACTTTTTCACCATCAGATGTTAAAAAATCCGTCCATCTGGAACGCATATTACCGTGCAAATGTTTCATTATAATCGCTATGCTATTTGTTTCTTCATGAGAAGACCATTGTATTTGTTCGTATGATAATTGAGAAAGTGCCCGTTCTCCTTGCTGCTTTGTTGTTTTGAAATTAGAAATGACACATTGTAAATATTCTCGTCCGATATCCATATTGTCCCCTACCTTCACACTAACTAATTTTCGTTCCATTTGGCAGTTCCATATTAGGCTGAAGCAACACAACATCACCAGCTTCAGGAACTCCCCCTAACACAAGCACTTCCGATTTAAATCCAGCTACACGCTTTGGCGGAAAATTTACAACAGCAACAATTTGCTGACCAATTAAGTCTTCTGGATTATATCTCTTCGTAATTTGAGCACTTGACTGCTTGACCCCAAGCTCCCCAAAATCAATTTCTAGTTTAATCGCTGGTACTCTCGCTTCTTTAAATTCCTCTGCCTGTGTTACTGTTCCAATTCTTACATCAAAAGTTAAAAAATCTTCAAAATTAGCCATTTTATCATTCCTCCCATTTATTACTTAGACAAAATACAAAAATCCCCTTTAAAAAAAGAAAGGCGCCTAAGCACCTTTCTTTTGTAATTCACTTGATTCATTTGATTTATAGAAGAAACCAAGAATTCCGCCAATACATGATGGGATTAACCATCCTATTCCTTCTTTATATAATGGTAACATTTGAAGTACATTAGAAATCGCATCAATTTTAATATTCGCACTTTCTAAACCGTTAAAGAAACTAATTAACAACGCACCTAAAATCGCCCCAATGTAAATTGTATTACGCTTCCCTATCCATTTATGGAAATATGAAAGAACGATTAATACAATTGCAACTGGATAAATGATCATTAACACTGGTAATGTTACTGTGATTAATTGTGTTAACCCTAGGTTAGATACAATTAAACTAAATACACATACCATAGTTACAATCGTTTTATGCGAAAGTCTTGGGAATAAGTTTGTGAAGAAGCCAGCACACGCAGATGTTAATCCAACAGAAGTTGTTAAACAAGCGAGTATAATTACAAGTCCTAATAAAATTTTGCCACTTGTTCCATATAACTCATTTACAACATTCGTCAAAATAAGACCACCGTTCTCCGACACACCAAGTGATGTACTTGTAGATCCGAGATATGCAAGTGATAAATATATTAACGTTAAGCCTAATACAGCAATAATCCCTGATACAACTGTTATTTTTGCGATTTGTCCGCTCTCTTTTATCCCTTTTGAGCGAATAACTTGTACTACAACAATCCCAAACACAAGTGCACTAATCGCATCCATCGTTAAATATCCTTGAATAAATCCACCAAAGAAAGCATTCTCTTTATAAGCAGCTAAAGGTGCAGCCGGTTCTCCAATTGGATCAATAATTGCTTTCCCGACAATAACAGCAACAATTAATACTAATAATGGTGTAAGAAATTTTCCAAACCAATCGACTAATTTAGATGGATTTAATGATAAATACCACGTTATTCCAAAGAAAAATATAGTGAAAAGAAATAGCATGTACCACTCTGAAACCATTGCATCTGATAAAAACGGCTTCATACCCATTTCAAACGAAACGGCTCCCGTACGCGGGATTGCGAAAAATGGTCCAATTGCTAAATAACTAACCAATGGGAAAATAAACGCAAATATAGGGTGAACTCTAGAAGATAGCGCTTTCAAGTCCCCCTCTACAAACGCGACAGCTGTTACAGCTAATAGGGGTAATCCGACTCCCGTTACAAGGAATCCTATCGTAGCAATCCAAACATTCTCTCCTGCTTGTTGACCTAAAACTGGCGGGAAAATTAAATTTCCTGCTCCTAAAAATAATGCAAATAGCATTAAACCAATTGCTACCGTATCACCTGGCCTCAATCGTCCCTTCATACTCTTCATTTGCATAGCACTTTTTCATTGTTTATCTTTATTTTCACAATATGCTATGCATCCTCCTCTCTGCTCAAGATGATAAAATATGCCCCTTACAAAGCAGTGTCTTTCTCCATAATTTCTCCATTCCCCTTATTATTACTCTAATTATTAATCTCGTCATTATTTTTTGTTTTTGATTTTTGATTTTTGATTTTTTTGAATTTTTAAATCATTAGAGTGTTATTACGTGGAGTATAGTTGTCAGACCTCTTTGTTTTTATCACACATATAGTAACATATTTAGTTGAAAAATAAAAACATATTTTCAAATTGATTTTTTTGAAAATCAAAATTATCTACATTTTATATTCTTTCACACAAATGTTATTCGAGCACTAGACTCATTCTATATTATTATTTTAAAATAATTTCAAAAGCCATCTAACATATGTTAGATGGCTTTTGCATGTTACTCTATCGTTTCTACTTCACGTGGATTATTCATCTCTTCTACATACACAACTCTAAATCCATGATCTTCTAAATCTTTTTGAAGTGTTTCTAATTCACCATCTTCAAACTCTTCTCCTAATGTAAACATAATTCTACGAACTAATAGAGCATCATTATCAAAAGTCATTAAACTTTGAATACCAGTGTATTTCTTCAAAACTGTCGATAACTTTTGGATCGCTCCATTATAGTCTTGCGTTCCAATCATGACAGAATATTTACTAGAATGAACGCCCCATGCATCTTCTAATAACTCAAAAACTTTTTTATGCGTTAAAATTCCAAGGAAAATTCCTTTTTCGTCAACTACTGATAAATAAGGTAATTTTTTTATTGTAAAAAATACTTTAAAGAAAGATGAATCTTCTCTCACAAATCCTTCTTTATCGTTCAATAATTGTATTACACTTTCGTCAAGTGATCCTTTATATTCTAAAATATCTACTTTATATATATTCCCTAAAAATTTCTCTTTTTTTTCATCTAAAACTGGTACACAACGATACCCTGTTTTATTTAAATGCTCCAATGCTTCCCCTATCGTAATCGAACTTGAGCACAGTAAAACTTCCCTTTTCGGCACGTAATTCCCTTTAATCCTCATAAAAAGCCTCCTTATGTTAAAATACTTTCTGTGCCATAACTATATTATAATTTCAGAAAAAAATAAATAATTTATTTTATTTTTCTGAAAATTATTCATTTTCTTGTCATAATTTATTCATGAATCCTTCACTTGCATATCTTCACTAGGAAAGCCTCTCTCTGAATGACTTAATGAAAAAGATATTGTAACTTTATTAGAAAAACGCTAAAATAAGAATAAGAATTTTCTGAATATTCAAAGAGTAGGTGGTTATATGTCTTTGTTACGCTCGCATATATGCAAATTTATAATTGGTGTCATTGTTATTTTTGTCATAAGTCCTATTCCAGCTCTTTTTATTACACATAATTATTCTTATCAAAATGGCTTAATAAGTATTTTCCAAAACTTCGATCAACTTTCTTCTATATCAATTCCAAAAATTGATTGGATGCATGAATCTATTTTTTTCTCGGCAAATCAGATGATACATACTTCTACTCATTCAACACCACTATTCCCTTACATATGGGAAATATATTTTTTATCAATTGTTCGTTTCACTTTCACTCTTGCAATTGGCTTCTTTATAAGTTTAGGAATCGGTCATCTATTTTTAAAAGCACCAAATTCAATTAAAAAGATCACTACTTTCCTACACTGGATACCGTACTCTTTTTGCACTGTATTTTTACAATGTTCTATCTTACTACTTCTTCTCTATATTGCAAACTTTATAAAGTTTTCTTATTTCTCATCTTTGATCATCGTATGTAGTACCTCTATGATTATCGTTATGCAAGCAATAAAAAAATGGCTCCCTTTCCTGTATAACACAAGTGAATATGAAATGAAAAATTCTGCTTTCCTTGTTGATACATTATTTTTAGCACTTACTTCGAATCATAAATCTATTTTAAGTTCTATTATTTTTTCCTTTTTAATTATGGAATGTACTTTTCACGCGAGCGGATTATTACAATTTATCGTTCAATTTGGTGGTACTGCACCTGTAATTGTCACAATCGGTTTACTACTATTGTATATCCCATACAGCGTCTTATCTTTTCTCCAAGCACTTTGGACAACAAACTACTCTAAACAACAAACATACACTATAACACGAAGTATCCCAAAACCGTAAAGTTACATAGCCCTCTATATTCTGAAAGTAGAGGGTTATTCCTTTTGTATCGAGGACAAAATAACAACAAACTCTAAAACTACACTATAAACATGCCAATATTTACCCTTTTCCTTTGACTATTCTTTTCATTTGGATTTATTATAAAAGTATAACATAATTGCAGGAGGTGACATCTTTATTTCAAACTTTGGAATAGAGAACACACTTGGACATATTAAATATTTTTCTCATCTTTGTACTTATTCTTATTTCGGGCTTTTTCGTTGCATCAGAATTCGCTGTTGTAAAAGTACGAAAAAGCCGAATTGACCAACTTGCAAATGAAGGTAATAAACAAGCTTTAGCTGCAAGAAGTGTCCTATCTAATTTAGATGTTTATTTATCTGCTTGTCAGCTCGGGATTACGATTACTTCTTTAGGGCTTGGTTGGCTTGGTGAACCGACTGTGGAACATATACTACGACCGCTTTTTGAAAAAATCAACATGACTGGAACAATGGCTAACACGTTATCTTTTATTATTGCTTTTAGCGTTATTACATTTTTCCACGTTGTATTAGGTGAATTAGTTCCAAAGTCTTTCGCAATTCAAAAAGCAGAATCAATCACACTCAAATTTGCCAAACCACTTATTTTATTTGATAAAATTATGTATCCGTTCATTTGGCTACTCAATAGTGCAGCTATATTTTTCACAAAACTACTCGGTTTAGAGCCAGCGAAAGAAAATGAACTTGCTCATTCAGAAGAGGAATTACGACTCATTTTAGGTGAGAGTTTTAAAAGCGGAGAAATAAACCAAACCGAATATAAATATGTAAATAATATTTTTGAATTTGATGACCGGGTTGCAAAAGAAATCATGGTCCCTCGTACTGAAATGGTTTGCTTATCTACCGAAAATACTTTAGAAGAAAATATGGATATCGTCGCAACTGAAAAATATACACGCTATCCTATAATTGAAAAAGATAAAGATGACATCATCGGGATGATAAATACGAAAGAAATATTTCATGATCAAACGAAAGGTATTTATAAACCACTTGAATCTTATATACATCCCGTACTAACTGTATTTGAAACTGTTCCAATCCGTAAAACATTAGTACATCTTCAAAAGAATCGCGTTCAGATGGCAATCATTATGGATGAATATGGTGGTACTGCTGGGCTTTTAACAATGGAAGATATTCTTGAAGAAATTATTGGAGAAATTCAAGATGAATTTGACGCGGATGAATCACCTATGATTGAAAAGCGTACCCCGAAGCTTACTGTTTTAGATGGAAAAGTACTCATTTCTGAAGTAAATGATATGTTTGGCCTACATATTGATGATAGCGATTTAGATACAATTGGAGGCTGGCTCCTCTCTCAAGCGGTTGACTTAAATATTGAAGCTGGTTATTCTATTGAATATGCTGGGTTTCAATTTAAAGCATTAGAACTTGATGGACATCAAATCAAAAAAATTGCTGTACATAAATTAGATATTAAAAAGGAGTTATAAAGTGACTGTTTTCTTAACAATCTGTATCATTGCCTGTTTCATCATTTCATTTCTCGCCTTTATTTACCCTATTATCCCAGGTATCTTAGCTGTATGGGCTGGATATTTGCTTTACCATTTTGGTATAAATGGCGGGGAACTAACAATTACTTTTTGGGTCATTCAAGCCATTTTCACACTATTCATTTTCGTCGCTGATTTTATTGCTAATGGATATTTCCTAAAAAAATATGGAAGTTCAAAATGGGGCGAACGTGTCGGTATGATTTCTATCATTGTTGGATCGTTCTTCTTCCCACCTTTTGGTTTAATAATTATACCGTTCTTATCGGTATTTTTCACAGAGCTCATGCATAAAAAGACGCCAAAAGACGCCTTTCTAGTAGGAGTTGCTACTGTAGTTGGTTTTTTAAGCAGTACTGTAGCGAAAGCTATTCTCCAAATCATTATGATTATCATTTTCGTATGTTATATCATCTTTTAACCATCCCGCTTTTGGGATGGTTTTTTAATATGAAATACCAACTCGACTATTTTCATATATATTTTCATTGCATAAATCCCATGTAAAATGTGCTGTATCACCAACTGTAATTTTCGCTCCATCTTCTGGCAATATATGTTGTTCAGTGCGATATACCCCTGTTATCTCACCGTCTATTAAATGCGTCGGACAAACAATGGTCCAACATAAATCACTATTATGAAGCGCCTTATATGCAGCTAAATGATCCTCTGCTGCTGTTGTCGTTTTCCTTTTTGATTCCGATGATTGGAAACGATATACATTTGGATTTGTTCTCGCTTGTAAAATACCAGCTGTTCCTATCGTAATAATTTTCTTAACGCCTTCTTTTTCCATATACTTTATAATATTTGGCATACTCTTTGCTAATGTCCCATTTCCATCCGTTCCAAGAGCGCTAATTACGATATCACATCCTTCTATCGCTTTCTTTATATCGTTTTCGTTTAATATATTTCCTTCTATAACATGTAACCTGTCATGTTCTATTTCCATTCTATTTAAATCACGAACGAATGCCGTCACTTCGGATGAATCCTTTAATGCTAATTTTATTATTTCCGAACCTACTCTACCTGTCGCTCCCAATACACATACTTTCATTTGTTTACTCCTCTCTCATTCTTTCTCTATTTTTTCAATACTCTCAATCAATATACAACAAAAAAGCTTCCTCATATATAAGAGGAAGCTTTTTTATTACTTTATTTCTTTTCTTTAGAATCAGTAGACTTCTCTGTTCCACTTGTTTCTTTATCCTTTTTCTCATCCTGTTGTGTTGTTGTGTCTTCTTCTTTCTTCTTGTCCTCACCTTTACTACAACCTACCATTAATAAAGAACTTGCAAGTGCCATAGCAGTTAATGATTTAACCCATTTGTTCATTTGCGTTTCCTCCCTTTGATAGAATATGTACAATCCCATATTACTCTCTATTTTTAAAGGAAAGATTGAAAAATAGTAAATATACGGTAAATATTTGTAAATTTTCTAATAATAATTACATTTAGCCCTTTTCTCTGCATGAAAGTAAAAAACTAGGACGACAACTATTCCGCCTTAGTTTTTTATGCAAATTTCTCGTTTTCATATACATGTGAAATTTTATATTCCTTCTTCACAACATATTGCCACACACTATAAGCGTAACGATTCATTTTCAGGAAACAGTTTTCTAAAAACGAACGAAATTCTGGATTTGCAACTTCCACTGCAACTTGAGCAAACTTTAATGCTAATCGTTTCAAATGTGAAATATAACAGATTGCAATTTGGATATCTCCTGTATATGTATTATCTATTTCCTTTTCCATTTCCATTTCAGACAAATGAAACGAAATTGGTTCATATGTTATATGCTGTACATTTTCTCCTTCTTGAAAATTCACTTGTTCATTATATGCTTGTAACATATACGGTAAATGGTGCTGTATTATATCCTTTAATTCTTCATCCCGGATTTTTTCAGTATACTCTCCTACTTTATAAATTAACATGTAACTATACTTCATTAATTCTTTCATACAGTCCATTAAAGTTCCTCCTTTCCTTTTGTCTATATGCTATAAATATGACGCTAAAACATTCGCTATTCTTGCTAAAAACCAATCCCATTTACTAATTTCCTCAAAATCCTGTTCAGAAAATTGTTTTGATTTATGAAAATCCTCCTTTAATCGACTCCATACGTCAGCAACAACTGTTTTGTCATATATGAGACAGTTAGATTCGCAATTTAAATAAAAACTTCTATTATCAAAATTTGCTGTACCGATATCAACAATTTCTCCATCAATGATCGTTACTTTCCCATGAAAAAATCCATTGCGATATTGATAAATTTCCGCTCCAGCATGTAACATGTCTTTCAAATACGGATAAGCAGCTTGTTTTAACAATACGGCATCACTTTTAAATGGCACGAGAATTTTTACATTAACACCGCGATGTAATGCATCTTTTAACTCTTTCATCATTTCTTTACTTGGTACAAAATAAGGTGTAGCGATTATTAAAGACTTTTTAGACTGCTTTATAAGCACCCCATATTTCTGCCATAAACCTTTTCCATTTGAAAACAAATATTGATATTTTACATTTCCTTTTGCAGGTAAACTTTCATGTGCAGGCATTTTTTCCCCGGTATCCTCTTTCCAATCTTTAGCAAATTTTCTTTCCATATCAGTTGCACCATTCCCATTGATACGTACATGATAATCACGCCATGGACCAAATTTCGGATTTTGTCCATGGTATTCCTTTCCGATATTAAAACCACCGACGTATGATACCTTTCCATCTATCGTAACAATGCGTCTATGATTTCGTTGATGCAAAGAATAGAATATACTTTTCAGTTTAGGTTTTTTACTAAATGTAAACTGGACACCTTTTCTTTTTAATTGATTCAGTATCTTTTTCTTCAGCTTATATCCACCTATACGGTCGACTGACAACTTCACTTCTACCCCGCTAGATGCTTTTTTCTCTAATAACTGTAAAAACTCTCGGCTTATCTCATCTTTACCTACAATATAAAAATGAATATATATATACTTTTCCGCATTGTTTATATCCTCAAATAATCTCCTATATAACTCTTCTCCGTTCGTATATAGTTGAAATTCGCCTAATCGAACTTGCCCTAATTCATATTCACTAGCCATTTTTTTCCCCATTTCCACATCGATGTTCATCCATATGAATACACCTATAAAAAAAAGGATTAGAGCGAAAAAGTGCTTCATGGATAATTTTCTTTCTCCACTTACTGTTATTCCTATATCTTCCCTTTTTTTATACATAATCATTCAAGAAAAAATGTCCTTACATGATATATGTCCATATCAAACAACAGCTCATTTGCATATTGTATGTTGTATCTTAAAATAAAAGGAGGAAATAACAATGGGCTTCGCACATGGTAATGGATTTGCGCTTTTAGTCGTATTATTTATCCTCTTAATCATCGTCGGTGCTGCTTGCTTCTGCTAAGTAGTTATTGTCATATGATATGTGGATGAAAAAACTATAAAAGCGGACACCTATTTTTAGGTGTCCGCTTTTTATTTTAAAACCATTATCGTTTGTTATGGTAACCTTAACGGCTATATATTCAATTCAAAAAGTTAACAATGTGGCTACTTTCTTACTCTCTGCCTTACGAATATTACGTTGTTCCGCACGTAATACAGCAATACGATGTAATTCTTTCTCTTCTTCTGTTTCAGGAATAACTCGTGGTACAGGAACTGGATTATTTTCCTTACTAAGTGCAACAAATGTAACAAATGACGTTGCAGCTATACGCTTCTCACCTGAAATTAAGTCTTCAGCCACTACCTTCACAAAAACTTCCATTGAAGTTCTTCCCGTCCAAATTACAAAGGATTCATAACTAACGCAATCAGATGAACGAACAGGATGTAAGAAATCAACCCAATCCATAGACGCTGTGACACATTCTTTTCTTGCATGTCTCGTTGCTGAAATAGAAGCAACCATATCCATCTCCGCTAATATTTTCCCACCAAATAGTGTATTATGATCATTTAAATCCGTTGGAAATACTCGGCTCGTTTTAAACACTCTAGACTCATTAGCTGTTTTTCCCTTTACTTCAGTCATTGTTATCGCCCCCTTGATTAATTATCCTGCTATTTGCGGGTAGTAAGACTCCCAGAAGAAATTAGGTGGAAGTCCGGCTGTCCGTATACTTTCAATGAGTTCAACTAATCATGTACTGTTCACTACACTAAATGAACTACACGTTTAATATTAACAACATTCAGAACTTTCAGTCCATAAAAAAGAACCGATGTTATCAATCGGCTCCTCTAAATACATATTGTTCTTTCGGCTGCTCAACTTTATTCCATTTCGTTACTTCTAAAACGGGAATATTGGCATGGAACGGCTGATAAAACTCCGTTGTTATTTCTCCTTCTACTTGGATCCAGTCATCATTATTCCACTCTACCCCTTCTGGTTTTTTCACTAACATACCATATACACCAGAATCCGCTACACAGTGTATAATACCGAAACGGAATAAGAAGTATTGTTCTTTTTTAGAAGAATCATCTCTGAACACAAACCCTTTAAAAGATAATTTTTTCCCAGTAAACTCGCCAGGATAGTTATAAATCGTCTCCATACCCTTTAAGAAATCTTCATCTTTTAAAGTAATACTGTCTTTCGTAACAAACTCTTTCTTCCCTTTTTCCATTACACCACGGTATCCTTCTTTCCCGTAATAAATGCTCGTATCAGGTCTTAGAAATTGCCTTGTCATAAATGGATCTTTACTTTCTGCTTGCGCTACTGGAAAATGGAATCCCTTCGCCTTAACAATATCGGAATCTAATGTTGCAATTGGGAAAAACAATCCTGTAATGATTGGAAAACAGAATAATGTGTAAGAAAACACTTTTTTCCACCATGTATTCTCATCTTTCGAATGATCATGCCCGCAGTGACTATGATCGCAACCACAATTGTGCTGATCTTTTTCTTTTTGATGTTCTTTTTGGAAAACGATAATAATTTGAACAATCGTTAAAAACCCTAAAATAATGGCTGCTGTTGTTGATAAATAAGCATACTTCATATTGATATATTTCGTAATATTACCTGAAATATGAAGCTGTGCAATTAATATTGTGAAACCTAATAATATATATGCTCGAAACATAACCTACCACCCCATCGCATAAATGAGTAGTGAGCTTGCATAAACAACAAGAGTAACTGTAACTGTAACGACAATTACAAATTTTGTTTTAAATGTCGCAAGCATCATAAACATATTTTTAATATCCACCATCGGTCCATATACGAGAAACGCGACGAGTGATGCTGTTGAAAATGTACTTTGGAATGACGAAGCAATAAATGCATCTGCTTCTGAACAAAGTGATAATATAAAGGCAAGTCCCATCATTACAGCTGATGAAGAAAACGGCCCTTGTCCGATAGCAAGAAGTGTTGAAGTTTGTACAAACGTTTGAACCGCTGCTGCAATTAACGCACCTAGTACTAAGTATTTTCCCATTGAGAAGAATTCCTCAACTGCGTGCGTACATACCTCCCACATTTTTTTACGTAACGGACGCTTATGATTCACTTCTGGGAAGTGATCATCTCTTAATTGATGTTCTTTAAACATAAATGATAATATAATTCCAACGATAATTGCTACGATAATCGCTACAATAGAACGATACCATACCATGTGCATACTACTTCCAAAAGCGACATATGTAGCAAATAGTACAACCGGATTAATAATCGGTCCAGTTAACATAAATGCAATCCCTGCGTATGGCGGAACGCCTTTTCCGATTAATCGTCTTACAATCGGAACAATTCCACATTCACATCCTGGAAACATCATGCCTAAAAAAGTAGCTAATAAAACTGACAGAAATCGGTTCTTCGGCATCCATTTTGCCACCATATCTTCTGTCACAAACATTTGAATGAATCCTGAAATAAATACACCAATTAGCACAAACGGAAGTGCCTCGATTAATATTGAGATAAAAATTGTATTCATTTGCAGGAATGCTTTCGGTAATTGAAACAATTCCATGATGTATTTCCTCCAACTTTTCTTTAACAATATGTAATTTTAACCCCATTTTATTAATTGGACAAGGCTTATACGGAATTCATAACCTTCATACACATTACATTTCACATGTTATATTCTATTCCAAAATTGAGATTTCATAGCAAAAAAGCTGCTCTAGCGTAGTTTTACAACTATGCTAGAGCAGCTTTTTTATTGTTAAAAGTAACGTTTCTTCCAAAAAACAAATGCCAATGTGAACGATAAAGTTACACATATGATGAGTACAATTACAAAACCATACGCTTCACCTTCAAATGGAACCTTTACGTTCATTCCAAAGAAACTAGAAACCATTGTTGGTAAAGATAAAATAATTGTAATAGACGTTAACAGTTTCATAACACTATTTAAATTATTTGATATAACGGAACTAAATGTATTCATCATTCCACTTAAAATGTGACTATATATTTCCGCCATTTCAATAGCCTGTTTATTTTCAATTAATACATCTTCTAATAGATCTTGATCGTCTTCATACATTTTTAAAAATGTACTGTTTCGCATTAATTTTTGAATTACAATTTTATTAGCCTTTAGTGATGTTGTAAAGTAAACTAAACTTTTTTCAAGGCCTAACAATGTAAAAATTTCTTTGTTTTTCATTGATTTATTTAATTGGTGCTCTAAATCGATTGTTTTTCGATTTATTTGCTTTAAGTATCTTAAATAATAAGTAGAAATCGTATATAAGAGCTGCAGTGCAAAGCGTGTCTTTTTAAACGTATAAAATTCTTTAATACGTTGATTAATAAAACGTTCAAAAATTGGATTCTCTTCTAAGCAAATTGTAACGAAACAATCTGGCATTACAATCATACCTATTGGAATCGTGTCATAAATCGAATTCCCCTCTTCATCATGCCTAACTGTCGGAATATCGACGATGATTAAGGTATTATTGTCTTCCTTTTCAATACGAGAGCGTTCTTCATCATCCAAAGGGTCTTTAATGAAATCTAAGTCTACATTTAAAGTTTGTACTAAATACTGAATTTCTTCTTCAGTTGGATGAAGTACATTAATCCAGCAACCCTTTTGCATTTCCTCAATCTCTTGTAGTTTTCCGTTTCGGTCTGTTAAATACATATTTAACATACTATCACCCCGATTCTTTTTACATGTAGGAATCTACCTCTCTTACATAACAGTTTTTGAACCGCCATTCTCAGCATATGAAACATACGTTTAAATTTCAATAGAAAAATTATTTTGAAAACGCTTTTACGTGAAAAATATTATAAACGTAGAAAAAGACAGAGGATTCTCTGCCTTAAAAAGCTTATGTTGCCTTTATAACATATTTAGAAAGCATCCACAAGTTAAAACCAACTGAAATCGTATAGCCAGCGTAAGTTGAAATGATAAAACTTACATAATCGAAATACGGAAGCAATACAATATTTAATATTATCTTTACAATAATTCCGATTACTAAACCTAATACTGTTTTCTGTTGTTGATTAATTCCTTGCAGCATGGCAGCCGTTACAGTAAAGAGTGAAAATAGTATACACGCAGGAGCATAATATTGTAGAATAACACTCCCTATCTCCGGATCATTCCCAGTACTAAACAAAAGCGTATATATTGGTTTTGCTAACACCATCATTCCAATCGCCGCTGGTACCGTAATCCCTACTACTAATAGATTCGTCTTTGTAAAATGTTTATATAGTAACTTCGTATTCCCTGCTGTATAAGCTTTCGTCATCTCTGGAACGAGAGACATACTAAAAGCAGTCGCAACTGAAACTGGGATAAGTACAACCATTTGAACAAGACCAATAATCGCATTGATTTTTTCCGCTTCTCCTTGCATATATCCAATTTGTATAAGTAGTTTATTAATTGTAAATGTATCTATAGTCTGATACAAAGGAATAGCTAAACCAACCACGACGAAAGGAATAGAATATGTAAAGAGCTCCTTATACAACGAGAAGAAAGATTTCGTCGTTTGCGGTATACTTGCCATCTCTTTTTTCTTTAAATGCCTTCTCCTTCTTACATAATACGCAGTTAAAACAGCTAATCCACCTATTGCTCCCATGAAAGCACCAAACGTTGAAATACCAACTGCTAGCGATACAGAAGCTTTTAAAACATATAATACGACAAAACTTCCTATCAATATAGTTAAGACCCGAAAGAATTGCTCTACAACTACACTTAATGCAGAAGGGCCCATCGACTGAAATCCTTGAAAGAAGCCTCTTAATAAACTCATTACTGGTACAAGTATTAACGCAAAACTTACAATTTGAATGTTAGTAGCGACAGCAGTTACACTATTCCCCGTTTGATCACTTCCATCAACTACAAGTTCAGCTAAATGAGGGGCTAATACATACAGTGTGACACACGATACAACTCCCATTATTAACATAAAAACGATACCACTCTTTAGTACTCTTTTAACTGTATGATAATCATTTAGTTGATCATATTTTGATACCATCTTTGAAACAGCGAGCGGTAACCCCATCGTCGCTATACTCAGCATAATCGTATAAGGACGATATGCATACGTGTATAGAACGTACCCACTCGTACCAACCATTGCTGTAAATGGTATAATATATATAAACCCTAACATTTTAGATATCATTGTTGCCATCGTTAAAAATATCGTTCCACGTATAAACGGTGACCCTTTCATCACATTCCTCCGCTACGCTTTATTATTACACATTATGGACAACTCCTTTTGTTTAGAACCGAAACAAATAAAAAAGCCAATGAATCATCATTGACTTTAACGTGTTGTTTTTTTCTTTTTCAAATACTTTAAACCGAAGTATAGTGCAATAAAGAGCACAGCTCCTATAATTATGTAATGTGTATAATCAGATGCATACTCTTTAATATGACGCCAATTCCCACCAAGTTTTTCACCTAAGTATATAAATAGAATTGACCACGGAATAATCGCTACAACCGTATAAAGTGTAAATAGTTTTAATGGCATCTTAGCTAGTCCTGCTGGAATAGAGATCGCATGACGTACTACTGGAATAAAGCGTGCAGAAAATATTACGCCTGCTCCGTAACGTTTAAACCAACCTTCCGCTATGTCTAAATGGTGTTTATTAATAAGTAGATATTTCCCATATTTCTCTACAACCGGACGCCCTCCGTAGTATCCAAGCCAGTATAAAAAGATTTGCGCTAAAGTACCACCAATCGTTCCGGCGATAACTGCCCCCACAAAACTAATTTTACCATCCGCTACTAAAAAGCCAGCATACGAAAGTACAATTTCACTTGGGATTACTTCAATCATTAAAGCAAGAGCTACTCCAAAGTACCCTAAGCTTGCAAAAAATTGCAATAACTGATCTATTATATTTGCTAACATGTTCTTTTCTATCTCCTTTTTTCTTCACATACCATCCCATTATCACATAAAGATTGCAATCTGCCAATATCTTCATTTTAACAATATGTACAATTCAAGCAGCATTAATCTATTATTTTTTCTTTCTGTGGGTCTTTCATATAAGCAAACATTTCTTTAATTTGCTCTTCTGTATTTCTAGCAATTGATAAATCCGGCAATTCATCTTCACCAAAAAACTCTATTTCTTCTGTTTCAATACTAACCTTCTTTTCCCCACCAACAATATTACAACCAATAAAAATCTTATATACATGCGTTACTGAAGGTGATGGTTGATGCTTTTCTTTATCAAATATAGCTAGTAGCTTAAAACGATCTACTTCATATCCTGTCTCTTCGAAAACCTCTTTTGCTGCTACTTCTGTTGGCGTATAACCAACATCAGCCCATCCACCTGGCAATGCCCATTTCCCATCACTTTTTTCCTTCACAAATAATAGCTTTTCATTTTGACAAACAACTGCTCGTATATCAACTTTTGGTGTTTGATAGCCCGTCTCACTTGCAAATAGTTTCGCTACTACTTCCCAATCTGTTTTTGTGTAATGTGACATCATCGAAATCGAAATGTCTCGTAATTGTTGGAAACGTTCTATATCGTACACATCTTTAGAATACGTTAAACCCGCTTGGGCTATAGATTGTATTTGTTTTACCCAATCAATCCATTTAATCGTCATCTCTACACAACCCCATTCTCTATCAAATACATATCATTTCACTTTTTTGGTACACCTTTATTATACAAAAAAAGAGATTGATAATGTTCCAATCTCTTTCAAAATTAATCCAATTCATGTAAGTGGTCTTGTATATACTTCCTTCTTTTATTTATATATTCATAAATCATATCAGCCTCTTGATCAAACGTTTCTAATTTTTCTTTCATATATGGATCTTGTAGTAAATATGGACGAATCAATTCACACAACGCTTCTACTTTCGGCCTCATAAACGAAACTGTAAATTGGTCTTCTAATATTTCTTCTAAAATACTTCGATACTGCTTTCTAAATACAGGTATGTCTAACAATCTTGCACTTAACGTGTTATACCCTTGAATGCGAATATATTCATGATTAAGCGGTCTCCCTTGTACATCTCGCCCCCAAGTTGCATCATAATCCCACGGTATAACTTCAAATAAATTTGTCTCATCGTTATGGTATAGTGCATAGTTATGAACGAAACCGTCAAAGTTTTGCGTGAAAATTACTCCAGCTAACCATCGTAAATATTTATCTACATGTAGAAACTTCCCAATTTCTTTTTCATAATCTTCCCTCGACAAAGTATTCGCTTGAAATACAAATTCACTTAGTTGTTCTTCACTATTTTTATTCGAATATTTAAATTCATAACCCGCAAAGAGCTCTGTCTTAACATCTTTATCTCGCTCACTCATTAATGAAAAATTCGCATCATCATCTATCGCATAATAAATAGAACCACTCGGTAATCCTCTATTTTTCAAAAAGTTTTCATCAACTGATTCTAACTGTAAATATACACCTTGAATTTGACCATTGATTTTTATAAATACATGTTGTGATTTTGGCGAAAGTACACCAATATCATGAAAAAAATCTAAAGATAATTTATTTCGTATGAGTGACGGATCCATAAACTCAGAATTCAAATGAAACTCTTTCGCGCCTTGAAATTTTTTCGGTTTATAAAATACAACATGATAAGACTTTTTCTCAAATTCGCGAATATGAGCACCCCGGTATACGATATCAATGTCATACTTCTTTTTTCCATAAGTTAATTTTGCTGGCACTGGACTATCTGACCAAATATCTTTTTTCAATTCCACTAAGTACATTGGATGAACAAAAAAATCATATGAAGGCAGCATGTTTTCTCATCCCTTCTCAGTTCTCTTCATTCAATGTATGCGCCTTGTCTTGTCCATACATCCGCTATCATCTATTTATATAAAATTACACTCTTGTCCTGTTCAGAACGTCGTCATATCTCATATCATGTTAAGGAAAAAGAATACCTTTTCACTTTAATACATGATAAGGAGGATTTCTATGAAACGTGATATTAGAAAAGCTGTTGAAGAAATCAAAAGTGCTGGGATGGAGGATTTCTTACATCAAGATCCAAGTACTTTTGAGTGCGATGATGATAAATTCTCTCATCATAAATGTACTACAGGATGTAAATGCACTACAGGAGGTAGATGTCCAAGAACAAGATGTACTCGCGTGAAACATTGTACGTTCGTTACAAAATGTACGCACGTAAAAAAATGGACATTTGTTACGAAATGTACTCGTGTTCGTGTTCAAAAATGGACATTCGTTACGAAAGTGACGCGTAGAAAAGAATGCGTTTTAGTTACAAAACGTACTCGTAGAAAACATTGTACTTTCGTTACAAAATGCATACGCTTTGAAAAGAAATTTTACTGGACAAAACGAAGTTTCTGTAAAAAATGCGAATTCTTCCCTCACGGACACGGTCACTCTTGCGATGATTCATGTGATCACGGTAGAGACTGTCACGATGACGGACACAAATGGAATGATTGCAAAGGCGGACATAAATTCCCATCTTGCAAAAATAAGAAATTCGACCACTTCTGGTATAAAAAACGTAATTGTTAGTTTTTATGCCTACAAAAAAAGGCCGTTTTGCGGCCTTTTTTACGTTTATTGAAAATGACTTATATCTGCAAATTGTTTTACTTTTCCATTACCTTCTTCAAATTCTATTACGCTAAGACTAGCGCTATGCATAAATGGATCATCCCACACATTTTCTATTTCACTACCCGCGAAATGCCCAACAAGTAATTTTGCCGCTGCCGCATGGGAAACAATTAATATATTTTCGCCTTTATGCTTTTCTAAAAGAAGCTGCATCCCCTCAATTACTCTTTTATGAACGGCCTCAAAATTTTCTCCTGATGTTGACTGAAAAAGATGTGGCTCATACCAAAACAATTGTATTTCTTCTGGGTATTGCCTTTCTATCTCATCGATTGTTTGTCCTTCCCATATACCCATGTTAATTTCGTAAAAATGCTCATCCGCTATTATCGGTATATCACGTTCGCCCTTTATTAACTTTGCAGTATGAAGTGTTCTTTCACTCGGACTACTATAGATCGCATGGATAGTTAAATCTTTCATTCGGTCACCTAATTGTTTCGCTTGTAACATACCATTTTCAGTTAAAGCTGAATTTTTCCGTCCTTGCATTCGCTTCGCTACATTCCATTCTGTTTCACCGTGCCTTGTTACATATACAGTTGTTTTCATTTCCCATTCCCCCTTATCAATTTGGTCGTAATTCCCATGGTTCTATTTGCCCCACAATCCATTCATTGCAATTACTTTCAATCCCATTAATTACTCCATCTGATATTTCTTGATGAGTAAGCCACCTTCCGAATGTATCTTCTAAAATAAAACCTAATATAATTCTATGATACAGGCAAAGCGTACCACCTATTTTCCCTGCATTCATACGCGATGCTTTACTGCCTAAAATATGAAATAAACTGTATGTCTCAGACGAAAATTCTATCTCCTTACAAATGAGTGATAACGCATACTTTGCACTTGAATGTATCCATGCCACAACTAATGTTATGGGAGCATTTCTCTCAATTGTACCTTTAATAGCTATCTTTACTTCGTCATTATTATGATAATCTAACGGAAGGCATGTGATATTTTCTGGTGCAGAACTTGCTCGCTTCACATATTCTAGTTTCACTTCATCTCGTCCAATAATAGAAACATGGAATCCTTGCTCACAAAGCCACATAGAAACTTTCTTTAACATCCCTGTTCCCCCGATTACAAGTGCATGCAAATGCTCTTCCTCCCTAGTAAAATGTCATATGTGGTTTTTCTTCCCTATAATAATTTAGACGGTCTTGCAGTGTCCCTGAATGAAACTCGAACTTGTGACCGTCAGGATCAACAAAATATATAGACTCACAATCTCTCACATTACGTTCTCTTCCTTGTAAAATATGAACATTATTTTCTTCTAACCGATGTAACAGGCGTTCAAAATCTTTTTGTTCAACAGAAAATGCGAGGTGCGTATAAGATTGATGAATCTCCTTTCTTGGAATATGTGCCTCTTCGTTCAGTGCTATCCATACTCCACATATATTGAAATATGCAAGTTTTCTCCCTTTAACTAATAGTTCTCCTTCTAGCACTCTTTCATAAAACAGAATAGAGTTTTCTAAATTTGATACTGAAAAACAAAGATGATTGATTCCTTTCAACACTCCACGTTCCTCCTTAAACAAACAAAAGATGAGCGAAAATTCACTCATCTTTTATTATACTATTTCTTTGTAATATATGCCCATTTATAACTGAAGTCGCCACCGAACGTATGGTTAGCAATACCATTTACATACGTCTTCTCTAAGTAAGCTGTACTTTGTTGGTACGTAGGAGAGATTGCAACATCTTGACCAATTAAGATTTTTTCAGCTTCTGCAAGTGCTTTCCAGCGTGCTGCGTCATCTTTTAGTAGTTCTCCTTTTGATTTCGCTACTAAATCATCATACTTCGGATTTGAATAATCCATTTCATTAAATGAACTTCCAGTAACGAACATATCAATATATGTCATTGGGTCTGGATAATCTGGACTCCATGCAGATAATGAGAATTCATATTGAAATTTCTTTTCTAAATCTAACTTCTGCTTATATGGTTGTTGCTTCAAATTCACTTTAATACCTGGTAAGTTTTTCTCTAATTCTTCTTTAATAAAGTCGCCCACTTTTTTACGACTACCGTTATCATCATTTAGTAATTCTACTGTAATTGTATCTTGACCAAGTTCTTTCTTCGCTTCTTCCCACAGTTTTTTTGCTTTCGCAGCATTATCTTTACTGTCACGGAAATTTTTATTTACAGTACGGAAGTCTTTTCCATCTGGTCCTGTCGTAAACTTTTCAGGTACTAAGAAATACGCTGGCAATGATCCATCATTCAAAATTACATCCGCAATTCCTTTTTTATCGTACGCTAAATCAATCGCCTCACGAACCTTTTGATTTTTAAACGTTGCATTTTTTTGATTAAAACGTAGGAAATACATACGTGGGTCTAGCTTCGTTTTAAATTCATCTGGTTTATTCTTTTTATATTTGTCTACAAACTCAGAACTTAAAATGACACGGTCTGCTTGATCACTATCATATAAATTTACCCCAGTACTTGTCTCTTTTACTATACCCACATTAATTTCTTGTAATTTTACAGCATCTTTATCCCAATAATTTGGGTTTTTCTTTAACTGGTAACTTTGTTCATGTTTCCATTCACTCATTGTAAATGGTCCATTGTACAATAATTTATCTGCTTCTAATCCGTATTTATCCCCTTGTTCTTTTACATACTTTTCATTTAATGGGAAGAATGTAGGGAACGAAGTAAGCTCAAGGAAATAAGGTGCTGGTTGCTCTAATTCTACTACCAACGTTTTATCATCCTTCGCTTTAACACCTAATTGATCCGACGGTACTTCTCCTTTATTTACTTTCTGTGCATTTTTCACATCAAATAAAATAAATGCATATTCTGCTGCTATTGCTTTATCTAATGTACGTTGCCATGCATATACAAAATCTTGCGCTCGAACTGGATCACCATTTGACCATTTTGCATCACGTAATTCAAATGTATATGTCTTTTTATCTTCACTAATCTTCACATCTTTGGCCATACCTGGAGTTGGTTTATTATCTTTATCTAGACGATATAATCCTTCCATTGCATTTACAAATACACGGAAAGATACAGAATCTGTTGATTTAGATGTATCCATTGAAGGAATTTCAGCTGTTTCTAGCAAATTTAAAACTTGTTTATCTGCCATTCCCTTACTTGATTCTTTCTTCGTTGTCGAAGCCTTCTCCCCATTCCCACATCCCGCAACCAGTACACTAGTCGATAACGCAAGTGCAGCAATTGTTGTTGTCTTTCTCTTCATTCTTCCTTCCCCCAATCTATATGTATAAGTTAAAACTTGTATAATATATTTTATTATACAAAAGATTCTGATTATTTTAAATATTTATTTTCATAAAAAGAAAAAAAGCGGTCAGAAATTGCTTTCCCTCCGCTTTGTTGAATAGCATTTACTTGTAAGCCATCCTCTATATCAAATGGATTTTGAACTTTAAATATTTCCTCCATTATTTTCAAAAACTCTTCTTCATTTTTAGATTCACCGTTAATCGTAAGTGAATATGGTTCCACTTCTCCCAATTTATAATCAACAATAAATTGAATTGTCACCTTTTTCCTTGGCATCTCAGGACTCTCCCCCTGAAATTCTACTAATTCTAATCCTTCCGTTCCACGATAGTATATCCATCCTGAATTTTGAAAATAATTTTCGAACGATTCACCAATTGAAAAGACTGGATATTCATAAAGCGAGCTTGTACGAACTTTTTGAATAATATCCTGATCAGTTGGGAAAAAGAAATGACTGAACAAAATACTAGCAACTGCTAACATTGTAACGATCGTTGCTCCCATTTTACTCGTTCCTCCACTATCACGAATGAGATAATTTTCAACCGATTCATCTTTAATTTCACGTGCCTTTATGCGGTATATACGTCTTTCTGCAAATTGATAATATAATCCATTCGCAAAAATCCCTAGCCCGAATAAGATAAAAACGAGTAATAAAAACGTGAGAGGCACCATATTAATGATTGGCAATGCTACGTTGAAGCCCATATAATATGAAAACGCATCACACACTACTAATAACAGTATAAATAGTGCAGCAGGTAAATAATACTTACGATAGCCAAGCCAACCTACATTAAAAATAGCAGCCCAACCATTCCAGCTCCATTTTGCAATTCGCTTATTTTCAAGCTCCCATTTTTTTTTGTAGTACGGATATTGTCTCCCTACATATTCTTCTAATTCTTTGTCTATTAGCGAGCTTCCTTCACCTTGTTTATTATGCAGTTTTTGCTGACAGTTTGCACAATTTAACTGTTCATTCGCACAAGGTTGCCCACAATTTATACATTCCAAAACAATCCCTCTTTCCATTCATACTTCATTTCAAAATACCTTCGTGTTTTAACAGCCACTCTTTCCTCCATAAACCACCCGCATACCCTACAAGCTTTCCACTCTTTCCTATTACACGGTGACACGGAACGATAATTGAAATGGGATTACGACTGTTTGCTCCTCCTATTGCTCGTACAGCTTTCGTATTACCAACCTTCTCCGCAATATCTAAATATGAAGCACTTACGCCATAAGGAATAGTGTAGAGCGCATCCCATACATTTTTTTGAAATGACGTTCCCTCTGCAGACAGTGGTACAGTAAACTCTTTTCTTGTTCCTTTAAAATATTCATCTAGCTCATTTATACATTGATCTATCATTTCATTTGTATTTTCTTCTTGTCGTTCATCAACAAATATAACAGACGTAATTCCTTCTTCGTTCGCTGTAATTTCTAGCAAACCTAATTCACTTTCATAATAAGCCTGGTACATATGTCATCCTCCAATTCAGTTCATATTAGTCATTGTAACACGAATAGACAAAATTTTTCGTATAAGCGTTTTATTAGAGAAACAAAAAAGAGAATGGTAAAATATAAGAAAATTCGATCAAGGAGGCTATTTGATGCATTCCAAACTTTTTTCACCCCACACAATTAAGGATGTTATACTAAAAAACCGTATCGTCATGTCGCCTATGTGTATGTATTCTTCGGAAAATGAGGATGGAAAAGTAACGAATTTCCACCTCGTTCATTATGGAACTAGGGCTGCCGGTCAAGTCGGTTTAGTTATGATTGAAGCAACAGCTGTGTTACCTGAAGGTCGCATTTCTAACAAAGATTTAGGTATTTGGGACGACAGTCTAATTGAAGGATTACATACAGCGACAACTTTTATACATGATAATGGTGCAAAAGCTGCCATTCAACTCGCTCACGCCGGAAGAAAAGCTGAGTTAGAAACAGATGCGTTAGCACCTTCAGCAATTCCATTTAATGAAACAATGAAAATACCACTGGAAATGAGTAAAGAGCAAATTAAAGACACCGCACTAGCTTTTCAAAAGGCTGCACTGCGTTCAAAACAAGCTGGATTTGACGTTATTGAAATACATGGCGCTCACGGTTATCTAATTAACGAATTTCTTTCTCCACTTTCCAATAAACGAACGGATGAATATGGCGATTCATCTGAAAACCGCTATCGTTTCTTACGTGAAATCATCGAATCTATAAATGAAGTTTGGGACGGACCGTTATTTGTTCGTATTTCAGCAAATGATTATCATCCTGACGGACTAACCGTTCAAGATTACGTTCAGTATTCAAAATGGATGAAAGAACAAGGAGTAGATTTAATCGATTGTAGTTCTGGTGCAGTTGTACCGGCACATATTGATGTTTATCCTGGTTACCAAGTACAATATGCTAAACATATTAAAGAACATGCTAACATTGCAACTGGGGCAGTTGGATTGATTACGACTGGGGCACAGGCAGAGCAAATATTAAATAATAACGAAGCAGATTTAATTTTTATCGGACGTGAGTTACTTCGCAATCCGTACTTCCCAAGAATAGCCGCAAATGAACTTGGTTTTGAATTGCAAGAACCGTATCAATATAAGCGGGCTCCTGGGAAAATCAATATGAATAAATAAAACCGAGAAGCCATTCTTCTCGGTTTTATTTATTCTATCGTTGTAATTTCATTTGAATTATAAATGTGGAGACCAGATTCTTCTCGCAGCGCAGTTATATACATCCCTTTCGCCACATCTTTAGCTGAAATTGGTTTATACTTTTTGAAAGCCCCTTTAAATATAAAAGGAATAATTCGAGTTAACTTTTCAGCCATTCGTTCACCAAAACGAAACTCTTGTCGATTTCCAACTAATAAAGACGGCCTAAAAATATGAATACCACCAATCACTAACTTTTGCAATTCCTCTTCCATTTTCCCTTTTACTTGTGAATAAAAGAAAAATGATTTAGGATTTGCTCCCATCGAAGACACAACAAGGAAGTTTTGCACCCCTTGCTTTTCAGCTAAACAAGCAGCTCGTAACGTATATTCATAATCTACTTTTTTGAAATTCGCCTTTGTTTTTGCTTTTTTTATTGTTGTTCCTAGACAACTAAAAACATCATCTACTGCAAAAAATTCTTTATATTCTTCTAATGCCGAATAATCTACTTTCTTCTGCTGTAACTTCTCATGTTGCCATTGCATTGGTTCTCTTACAAAAATAGTAACCGAATCGTAGTAATCTGATTCAAGTAATAGACGCGTTATCTCTTGTCCAACTAAACCACTTGCACCAAGTACTAACGCTGTTCGCTTATTCATATATGCATATACCTCTTATTTTACTTTTCTCTCCTTCAGTGACATGCAACTTTTAGGAGTTTCCTTCTTTTTATTTTACCATAAGTAAAGCACTATGCGTATGCATAGTGCTTTACTTACTCTTTTTTCTTTTCTTTCTCTGGTAATTTCGTTATCGTTGATGCATTCCCTAAATTACTTATTAAGCGTCTTAAAAAGATTAAAACGAAAGATAATGGCAATACTACCGCTAATATCAATAAGATAGCTTCCATTAAATATCCCAAGCGCTCATCCTCCTCTTCACCTTCCTTTCAAATATATGAAAGCAGCGTTGTCACATATGCATGCATTCACAAAAATAATACATCTATATTTGACAACTTTATAACAAAATCAAATCGTAATGATTATTATTTATTGCAACTTTATGAAAGATGTATTATACTAAGTTCGCAAACTAAAACGTAATTATTCCGTTTTGTATTAAAATGATATTTTTCTTCTATAATTGAAGATATATCCGTAAAAAAAGAAAAGAGGAGAACTTCATGCCTAAAAGATTGACTATATTTTCATTCTTACTTATTTTCACTTTAATTTTTACTGGCTGCTCAAATAAAAAAGAAGGTACTGCCAAGAAAGATGGAAAGCTAACTGTTTATACAACTATCTTCCCTCTTGCAGATTTCGCAAAAAAAATTGGTGGCGACTATGTAACAGTAGAAGCAATTTACCCTCCTGGTGCCGATTCACATACATTTGAACCGAGTCAAAAACAAACAGTACAAGTTGCAAAAGCCGATTTATTCGTTTATAACGGTGCTGAATTAGAACCATTTGCTGAGAAGATGGAAAAAACATTACAAAAAGAAAATGTTAAAATTGTAAATGCATCAAAAGGAATTAAACTTCGTGCTTCTTCTGAAGAAGAACATCACGATCACGGAGATGGTCATAAAGAAGATGATCACCATCATGATAAAGACCCGCATGTTTGGATAGACCCTACTCTTGCGATGAAACAAGCTGAAAAAATCAAAAATGCTCTTGTGGAATTACAACCTGACCATAAACAAGAATTCGAGAAAAACTTTGCAGCACTTCAAACTAAATTTACCGATTTAGACGATCAATTTAAAGCTGCTGTAGCAAATGCGAAAACGAAAGAAATTTTAGTTTCTCATGCTGCTTATGGTTATTGGGAACAACGCTATGGTTTAAAACAGATTCCTATCGCCGGAATTTCAGCTTCTGATGAGCCATCTCAAAAAGAGCTTGCTGACATTACAAAAACAGTAAAAGAACACGGTCTAAAATATATTTTATTTGAAACTTTCTCTACGCCAAAAGTCGCATCAGTTATTCAAAAAGAAACTGGTACAACAGTTTTACGCTTAAATCACCTTGCTACTATTTCTGAAGATGATGCGAAAAACAATAAAGATTACTTTACTTTAATGGAAGAAAACGTAAACACATTGAAAGAAGCAACAAACTAATTTACTATATTTTCTAAGCAGCTGAATCTATTGTTCAGCTGCCTTTTTATGTATGTATCCTTGACTTGACCAAAATAACAAGTAAAATTATCCATATTAGCTTTAAGCTATACTCTTTTAGAAGGTGAGTTGGAATTATGAATCTTCACATTTGTGAAGTAACAGCAAAAAATTGGCGTTCAGTAGCTGCTTTAAACGTCGCAAAAAACCAGCAGCAATTTATTGAAAGTAATGCGTTTTCTTTAGCAGAATCATTATATGAAGGAAACGGGACGTCAGTAGGTTTATATGATGGAGAAACACTTGTTGGATACGCAATGTACGGTTGGTATTCAAAAAAACACGAAAGCATCTGGTTAGATCGTTTTATGATTGACCAACAACATCAAGGAAAAGGATACGCAAAGCGTTTCCTTCGCTTACTCATTCAATTTTTACAACAACAATTTACATGTAAAATAATTTACTTAAGTTTACATCCGGGCAACAAACTTGCCATGGGCCTATATGAATCATTTGGTTTCCATTTAAACGGGGATATTGATGATGAGGGTCCAGTTGTAGGTGTTGTAATGGAGTTACTAATAAACGAAAACACAAGCCTGTGAAAACAGGCTTGTTATTATATATTTATCAATGTTATTTTCTATTTTCCGTTTCTTTCCCTTATGTGTTTCGTTATTGAAATCTAGTACAATCTCAATAGAATGCTCATAAAAAAATAAGCCTGCAGTTGACGCAGACTTATTTCACACACTCCCCAAAATGTTCTTGGAACCATTCTTTATTAATATCTTTACCGATAAATACGACTTCACTTACTCGCTTTTCACCCTCTTGCCACTCTCTATCATACGAAGCAGCAAATAATGTATGTACACCTTGGAACACGATACGTTTATCTACTCCATCGATAGATAAAATCCCTTTATAACGATATAAATACTCCCCTAGCTCTTGCACGACAGCTGACATCCACTCATTTAGTTTTTGTAAATCTAACGGACGCTCTTCACGTAGTACAAATGATTTTACACCTTCTAAATGATTATGCTCTTTATGAGGATAAATTTGTAACGTATCTTTCGTTTTAAACGTTTGAATTTGTAATAATGATGGTATATCTACCTCACAGTTAGTTGCCTCGATTAACTTTGCAGTGGGGTTAATACCTTGCAGTTCATGCAAAAGATTTTCCTTTTCACTTTCTTCAATTAAATCTAATTTATTCACCAACACTACATCAGCAAATGCAATTTGTTCCTTTGCTTCTAGTCCCTTTTCAAAATGTTTATGTATATGGTAACTATCTACTACCGTTACAACGCCATTAATTTGGTATGCAGATTGAATAACAGGATCTAAAAAAAATGTTTGAATAATCGGACCTGGATTTGCAAGACCTGTTGTTTCAATTACTAAGCCTTCAAAGTCCATTTTCCCTTCTGCTTTTACGTCCAGTAATTGTTTTAACGCAACGAGTAAATCTTCACGTACAGTACAGCATAGACAACCGTTAGTCATTTCCATAATTTCTTCTTCAACATTCATAATCAACTGATTATCGATACCAATTTGTCCTATTTCATTTACAATCACCGCTAATTTCTTACCGTGATTTTCTGATAAAATACGATTTAATAAAGTCGTTTTCCCTGATCCAAGAAAACCAGTTAATATTGTTACTGGAATCATCCCTTACATCTCCTTATAGCTATATGTGTCTACATTATAGCATATAGAGAAAATCGTTTTTGTAGCAAAACATATTTATTGTTTGTACGCTCCTCAAACTATATAATAATATGTAGTAAGAAAGCCTTTTCAAAATAATAATCATACATCAAGGGGGTACTTATAATGGAACGAGTTCAAATGGCCGAAACACTAGAATTTTCTCGTATTATTCAAGGATTTTGGCGTTTAGCAGAATGGAATATGACGAAACAAGAGTTACTTTCTTTCATTGAAGAATGCATGGATATGGGGATTACTACTTTCGATCACGCTGATATTTATGGCGGATATACGTGTGAAGGGCTGTTTGGAGAAGCTTTACAACTAAAGCCTTCCTTACGAGAAAACATGCAAATTGTTACCAAGTGTGGAATCGCTCCCCCATCACCGAAATTTCCAGAGCGATATGTTGCTCACTACAATACAAGTACTGAACATATCATAAAGAGCGCGGAGGATTCATTACAAAACTTACATACAGATTATATTGATGTATTACTCATCCATCGTCCTGATCCATTTATGGATCCAAATGAAGTGGCAGAAGCGTTCTCACGCTTAAAACAAGAAGGAACGGTTCGTCACTTCGGTGTATCTAACTTTTTACCTTCACAGTTTCATATGTTAAGTTCATATTTAGATTTCCCGCTCATTACAAATCAAATCGAGGTATCTGCGCTGCAGCTTGAGCACTTTGAAAAAGGTACGATTAATTTATGCCAAGAAAAACGAATCAATCCAATGATTTGGTCACCTCTTGCTGGTGGCGAAATCTTTACCGGTCAAACTGAACGTGCAGTACGTGTACGTGAAACTGTACAAAAAGTTGCTAATGAGCTAGGTGTTACTAGCATCGATACGGTTATGTATGCATGGCTACTTGCTCATCCAGCTAACATGATGCCAATCGTTGGCTCTGGGAAATTAGATCGTGTAAAAACGGCCGCTCTTGCTACAAAAGTTAACTTAGATCGTCAACAATGGTTTACAATTTTTGAAAGCTCTAACGGTCATCCTGTACCATAATATGAAAAAGAAGAGCTGTTTCTTTACAGCTCTTCTTTTTCCAGGCTGTGGAGAAAGTCTTCTCCACAGCCTGTTTATGTGTCTGAACCTCTTTTTATGTGTCAACACTGATAAAAAAGAGGTAAAGGAGAGATTTTTTATGATGGGTGCTTTAAAAAATCATCGTGATGAGCGTGTATCCGTTTCTGTAGAAGAATTAGTTCCGCAAGACCATTTCCTTCGTGCGATTGAAGCGACAATCAGTTTTGATTTTATTGAGGAAAAGTTACGCCCTTATTACTGTGAAAACAATGGTCGTCCGTCAATTCACCCTATCGTTTTATTTAAGATGATGTTTATCGGATATTTTTATGGTATTCGTTCAGAGCGACAATTGGAAAAGGAGATCAAAACGAATATTGCCTACCGTTGGTTTCTAGGTTTTTCTCTATCAGATACAATTCCAGATCATTCTACAATCAGTTGGAATCGCCGTACTCGTTTCATTCATACAAATATTTTCGAAGAAATTTTTGATGAGATTGTGTGTCAAGCGACCGAGCACCGTATGGTGGGAGGACGTGCGTTGATGACAGATTCTACACACATTAAGGCGAATGCCAATAAAAATAAATTTGTACATAAATATAAAAAAGAAAAGGCAAAGTTCTATATAGATGAACTAGAAGCTGCGGTAATCGAAGATCGTGAGGTACATGGAAAAAAGAATTAAGACCTAGAAAGGAAAGTGATACCCCCACTAAAAAAACTCGTATCAGTACAACGGATCCAGATAGTGGATTTTTAATGAGGGATGGAAAACCGAACGGTTTTCATTTCTTAGATCATCGTACGACTGATGCGAAATATAATATTATTACAGATACCTATATAACGGCTGGAAATATGGCGGATTCCGAGCCGTATTTAGCACGTCTACAAGCTCAAACTAATAAATTCGGATTCAAAGTTGAAGCTGTAGCTCTTGATGCAGGCTATTTTACAGGTTATATCTGTAAGAAACTATCAGAACAGAATATATTTATGGTGATGGGGTATCGCCGATTTGGAAAGCGAAATAAAGACGTTCCGAAAAGCCAATTTAAATATGTAAAAGAAATGAATGTATTTGCTTGTCCGATGGGATGTATTTTAGAATATACGACAACGGATCGCGAAGGATATCGTCAATATAAATCAAATCCAGAAGACTGCGCTGTTTGTCCGCTACGTGAGGTATGCTTTTCAAAAAAACAAAAACAAAAAGTTATCACTCATCATATATGGGAAAAATATAAAGATATCGCTAGAAAAAACAAACTAACAGCTACAGGGAAAAGACTGTATAAAGTACGCTGTTCAACTATAGAGCGAAGCTTTGCGGATGCCAAAGAACTACATGGCTATCGATATGCTCGGTTTCGAGGGCTGAAGTCTGTCCAAATGCAAGCTTACCTCACCGCAGCTTGTCAAAACATGAAAAAAATAGCCCTTCACCTAACCAAAAAAGGTCTGGTGGAGGGCTGTTTTTCTAAAATTTATTATTTTATATTGTTTTCATTTACTAAAATTAAAAAGGATTGCAGAATGTTGGGAACCCTAAAGGGTTTCCCAACACTCTGGAAAAAGAAGAGCTGTTTCTTTACAGCTCTTCTTTTTCATATGTATTTCTAGTCATTGCAAATACACACATGTCCCTTAATCCATTTTCATCTACCGCAACACTGGCACTTTCTAAAATACCCTCTAATTTAAAACCTAATTTCTCAGGTATCGCTCTACTCTTTTTATTTAGAGCATCACAACGAATTTCTACGCGGTTTGCTTTCAGTTCAGAAAAAGCATAATCCGTTATACCTTTCGCAGCCTCTACCATATAGCCTTTTCCACTAAATCTCGAATCAATCCAATATCCGATTTCAAATTGAGGTATATCCCAATTAATACGATGTAATCCGGCAGATGCAATAAATTCACCTGTTTCTTTCGAAAATACTAGTAACCTTAAATCCTCACGTTGCAAAAATTGAATATGTGATTTTCTAATACTTTCTTCTACTTCTTGCTCTGTTTGCTCTTTTTGTGCAAACACCATCCAAGGTTTTAGTTCTTGTATTGAAGCTTGAATTGCATCGTATACAACTTTACCATCTCCTGGTTTCGGCATTCGAATAAAAAGCCTGTCAGTATAAAATTCAGAAGGAAAATCGAATAATAACGGTTTCACTGTAAACACTCCCTATTTTTCTTTTATATATAATAATATCCATCTCAAGTTATATAGTAAAGAATTTTCTGAATTAAAAACTTTTTACTCATTCACTTCCACCGCTACACGAACTCCAGACTCAATCGCACCTTGAATCCATCCGTGATATAACGTTGTATGATCTCCAGCAAAGAATATTTTCCCCTCTGGCTTTACAATCGCTGGTTGTAGCTCAGATTCTTGACCGGCTTGAAAAAGAGCAAATCCTCCAAGTGCATATGGATCCAATGTCCAACTTTTTGATATTCCAGACATAAATTCATCATATACTTGACCACCTAATATCGTTGCTAAGTTGTGTAATGTGTAATAAATACGATCACCCTTCGATAACCCATCCCATAGCAACGCATCATAAGACCATGTATAGCTTCCTAACATCATAGCTGGTCCTTTCTGTCCAATTCCATGGCTTGGATAATAGGCGTAACGAATTGGCAAATCTGTTATAATTCTGCCACCTAATTGCCCTTGTTCTTCCCAAAATCGACTTTTAAATTGAATGCCTATTTTCGTCGCAGGCATATAATGCAATTCACGAATTGCTTTCCACTTTTCATGAGATATAGAGTCAAATGGATCTACTTCCACAAAACGCATTGTCGAAAACGGAATTGTAACAATAACTAAATCCCCTGTAATACTACTATATTCAAAAGTTTCCTCGTTTCGATAGAAAGCCGTCACACCGTTATCGTGTTGATGTAGCTTCATTAATTTTTGATTATAAATAATATTTTCTTCTAATTGCGGTAAAAAAGATTTTGGTAATCTATCGTTTCCACCTATTATTTCACAAAATCCGCTCTCCTCTTGCATAATGTATAAAAAACGTAACGTCTCAACGAATGACCTTTCTAAAAAACCTTCTAAATCTAATAAAACACCAATCATCTCAATCGTTATTGGTGAAAAATACGTATTATATTGATAAGGATGGTACTTTAAAAATTGTCCTGTAGAGTATCTTCCAAAATCCTTTACTACAACATCCCAATTTTTCTCTGGGTTCTTTTTTATAAAATTTATAATGGGCTGTACCGCTAACAATAATAGTTCCTCAGACGTTTTCCCAACTTCATTCATTTCCACAGGATATCTTAAAATACTTGGATCTTTTTCATATTGTTTTAATGTCGTTTTCCGACCATTTACGTAGATGATATCTGTCTCATTCCTATTAATAAAAGGACTCACCTGTAACCCAAACTTTCTTATATATGCCATCGTTAACGTGTGCGAATATGGAATTCTCATCGCCCCAACATCTAAATATAATCCGGTATCTTCCATTCTAACTGTCTCTATGCGGCCGCCTACACGATTGTTTGCTTCAAAAATCTTCACTTCATGTCCTGCAGCCTTTAATAAAGATGCCGAAACTAATCCAGCCATGCCTGCCCCTACTACAATAATTTGTTTCGGACGTGTCGTCTTATTCAATCCCTTATTTATAACTTGTAACGTTTCATCCATCTTAGTGTTATACATTAAGTCTTTCTGCATAATTCCACCCCTTACTTCATAAAGTGAAACTATAATCAGTGGGGTGTTCTTCCCCCACTGATTATTAGTTGAACCAATCGGGCTTTTATGGGCAGTTAATCTCCCACCTAACTTCATTGCTCCAGCCCAATTTTGAGGTGGGAGTTTTACTGCCCGTTAATGCGGGATAAAATGCGCATTAGTGGTTTAGTGCATTTTATTCATAAATCCCCATAAACATAACACCATTGCAATTTGAATATTCACTAAAAGTACATAAGAGACAGATCTCACATTTCTTTATGCTTCGTATAATATAGCAACTCAACGAAGGAGTGGTTGAAAATGAAACAGATTTATGATTACGACGCTACAAAAAAACATCTAGAATTAAAGAAACAAAACTTATGTAAAAAACTTAGCAATACGAGACTATCTGAAAAAGAACGTGAACAGCTAAAACATGAAATTGACAACTATGAATATATTTTAAACTTAGTCGAAATGAATCATTATGAACGGGGATTTTCTCGTTGAAAGCGGATATAATATTATCCGCTTTTCATTTTGAGCATTTCATTACGCATTTTTCGTAAGTAAATATATAATAGGATGTACATTAAGATTGAGAGGTATATTCTATGATCAAATTAAGTGTATTAGACCAATCACCTATTTCAGATGGTAGCACAGCAACCCAAGCTATTTCACATACAGTTACGCTTGCACAAGAAGTAGAAAAACTCGGATTCACACGTTTTTGGGTATCCGAGCATCATAATTCCGTAAGCTTAGCTGGTTCAAGTCCAGAAATACTTATTTCTCATATTGCAGCGAAAACGGGACATATTAGAGTTGGTTCGGGTGGTGTTATGTTACCGCATTATAGCCCATATAAAGTTGCCGAGAATTTCCGCGTTTTAGAAGCACTTTATCCAAACCGCATCGACCTTGGTGTTGGTAGAGCACCTGGTGGTATGCCAATAGCAACTCGTGCACTACAAGAAGGAAAAATGGTCTCACTTGATCAATACCCAGAACAAGTTGCAGATGTTGCAATGTATTTACATGATCAAGTACCAGAAGATCATCATTATGCAAATTTAAAGGCTACTCCAGTTATTCCAACATCACCTGAAATGTGGATGCTCGGTTCTAGCGGAGAGAGCGCTAAAATTGCGGCGCACAACGGAGCTTCTTTTGCATTTGCACAATTTATTAATGGCTTCGGAGGCCCAGAAGTTATGAGGGCTTACCAGGAACAATTTCAACCTTCCTATTTAGGAGATAAACCAAAATCAATTGTCGCGATTTTTGTTATTTGCGGAGAAACAAATGAAGAGGCAGAAAAAATTGCTTCTAGTTTAGATTTATCAATCTTATTACTAGAGCAAGGAAAACGAACAACTGGTACACCTTCTATCGAAACTGCTCAAAATTATTCATACAGTGCGTATGATTTATTCCGTATAAAAGAAAATCGTCAACGTATGATCGTAGGTGATCCGACTTCTGTGAAAGAAAAAATAGTAAATTTAAGTAAAGCGTACAATACTGACGAATTTATGGTTGTCACGATTACTCATCAATTTGAACATAAATTAAATTCTTATCGCTTACTAGCAAATGCTTTTAATTTATAATTGTAAAAGGGAGATACATCAACGACGATGTATCTCCCTTTCTTACTACTTATTGTTTTTACTTCCTATATATTCAATAGCTTCTTTTAATAACTCATCAAAATGATTAGGATAATCATGATTTAAGTTAGGCACAATTTTATACTTATGTTCTATATTCTTATCTCTTAATAATCGTACAAATTGCTGCGTGCATTCGAAACAATCTTCATCTTGATCCCCACATACTATATATCCCTTTATATGTTTATCCTGTAGCACTTCCAGCAACTCATTCCATTCTTCAATCTCTGGAAGCCACGGTGCCATAAAAATAAAACCATCTACATCTATATCTTTTTGTAAAATCGTAAGTAAAGCTACTCTTGCTCCAGCAGAAAAACCACCTATTATTACATTTTCTACTGTATGATTCTCTATAAATTTATCGTAATGCTCTTTTAATTCTTCTTTCCCTCTATGTATATCATCCCAAACAAACCCATCTGAAAATTGAATTTGCGAAGACTGTGGTAACGCTAACGTATAATCTTGTGTAATAACTGATTTCCAATATGGTTCTATTATTCCTATATTTTCTTGATCACCATGCATTGTAACTAGTAGATTTCCCTTTTCCTCGCTGTAAATATATTTCACATCTGCTCGTTCTGTTTTCTTTGCTACTTCTTCTCTTTCTTTACATAATTGAACCATTTTATGAAACTCTTCAAACTTATGTAGTGGTTTTAAATCGTCGTCGGAAATTAAATATTCATTTCCATACCAAAATCCATTCTCTATAATAGCTTCCTTCATTACATGCAAAGCTTCTTCTTCAAGTCCTGCTGCACTTGCTAGTGCATATTTAAAATTATATATTTGTGCCTCATTACCTATTACACCTTTAGCATGTTCCATTATATACGTATACGCTTCAAAACTTCCTTTATTTGCATAACAACGTAACGTTTCATTTAATAACTGGATGTAAGTCATACTATTTTTCATATACCAATCCCCCGAAACCGGTTATAATATTTATTTCTCGAACTTGTATACCATCCTTTGATCATGGTATGTACATTGTTATATTCAATAACTCAACCTAACCATACTTGATCCTCAGAATGATATTTAATAATTACCGTATGTATACACATAATACATCACCTCTTCCTATCCAATACGTGTAGTATAAAACTAAATAGACAGAATAGTCAATATATTTTTAAACAAAAAAAGACAACAATATATTATTGTTGTTTTTTACATCTACCCGCTCTTTTGTTTTTTTCTATCTGGTTTACTTGAAACTAAATAATGTTTTTCTGAAATATATAAGTCTCTTTTTAATAGACGATTTAAGTACGGCCCTAGCTTCATTCCGCATATAAGGCGATCTTCACTACCCTCAACAATTGGAAACATTTCTTTTTCTGTTACATATTGATCTACTGCCTTTTGTACGATATCAATTTCTTTAACTAGGTTTAAATTTTCTTCTGTATGTTCAAATACCTCAAGCGTTTCCTTCGTAATAAGAAAAACATTTGTCGGAAATACAGGCAAATACGGCTTTAACAAATCATAATTTACTGTATAATCATCATTTACTAATACTGTATATACGATATTAGCATTTGTTTCTAGAAACTTAGCCATCGCTTGTTCTAATTCATCTTTCGTAATTTCCCGTTCTTCTTTTCCAGTTCTGAAAAAGCGAAACATTGCATCGCCTCCCTTTTACTATATTATAGCATAAAAGAAAACTGAAAAATCACAAAAAAATCCATTGAAAAAATTTTTCAATGGATTTTTCAAAATATATTTATTTTTATTTTAAGAATGCACTTAGCATCCATACATGCTGTTCTAATGTCGTGTGAATCGCTAGTAACATATCAGCTGATGTTTCATCGCCAGCTTCACCAGCAACTTCCATACCTTCTTTTAATTCTTGAATAAGTGCAGAGTAATCATTCACTAAAGTTTGCACCATTTTCTCAGCTGATTCCTTGCTTGTCCCCTCACTGACACTAGATGTTGCAAGATATTCTTTCATTGTCGCTAACGGTTTACCTTCTAACGCCAAAATACGTTCTGCTAACTCATCAATATACGTCCCTGCTTCATTATAAAACTCTTCAAATTTCTCATGTAATGTAAAGAAGTGTGGTCCTGTCACATACCAGTGATAATTATGTAGTTTCACATATAACACATTCCAGTTTGCTACCTGCTTGTTTAATACTTCAACAACATTTGTATTCGTACTCATACAATCCACTCCTCTTATCGTTTTGTAATGCTTATCTTTTAATAACCTAATTACATTTTACCATACATTTCCTACCCTTTCGAATGATTGGCTCATATGTAACAAAGTTTTAACACCTTTAATATTTCCCTAATATCATACAATTCATGTATTTTTTCAACTACTTCATATGTCTAATCGTCCAAGCTGCTACATATGCATTATAGTAAGTCAAGCTCATCATAGAAGAAAGAGGGATAACATGGACAATCAACAATGGCAAATAGCAAAGAAAGTTGCTGCTACTTATATCGGAACTGTCGTTGGAGCTGGATTTGCTACTGGACGAGAAATTGTTGAATTCTTTACAGTGAACGGATTATACGGAACAATTGGTATATGTGTAAGTGGATTTTTTTTTATTTGGCTCGGCACAAAGATGATGTTACTTTCATCACAAATCGGGGCATTTTCAGCGCAAGATTTTAACAAATATTTATTTGGAGATGTATTCGGAAATGTTGTAAATACATTATTACTACTCGTATTATTTGGTGTAACGAGCGTTATGCTATCAGGGGCTGGGGCGGTATTTGAAGAGCAACTTCGTTTACCAAGACAACTCGGTATTCTCATTACAGTTATCGCCTGTCTCATTATAGGTAGCCGCGGATTACAAGGTGTTTTTGAAGTAAATACACTTGTCGTACCTATTATGATGATATTTATTATAGGACTTGCTATTACAACCTTTTTCCACAGTACAACACCTATTAGTAATACTATTCCTGCAGAGAGCTGGAATATGAAGTGGATTACTAGCCCTATTACATATGTCGCTTTAAATCTTTCTCTCGCCCAAAGCGTTCTCGTCCCGTTAGCGGGTGAAGTAAAGGATCGAAAAGCCATTTTGTGGGGTGGAATTTTAGGTGGTGCAGGACTTTCTTTAATTTTATTATGCAGCCATTTAGCTATCTTATCAGTCGACCAATTTTATCAATACAATATCCCAATGGCTGAAGTCATAAGAAGATTTAATGCAACTTTTCACTTTTTCTTTGTTCTTATTATTTTCGGTGAAGTGTTTACAACTTTAGTTGGTAATGTGTTCGGGATGACAAAACAAATGCAATCTATCACTGGGTGGAAAAGTAACAATATTATTTTCTTCATTTTACTAATTAGTTATTGCTTTAGTTACATCGGTTACAGTGAACTACTCCACATTCTATATCCAATCATCGGATGGGTAAGTATCGTTCTACTTCCAATCATTGCTTTTAAACAACTTCAAAAAACATAAAGAAAGCATCCATTTTATTGGATGCTTTCTTTATGTTCATTCACAATCATCACATATTTCCCAGTACGGTCCCATTTCCAATGCCAAATATGGCTTTAATTGCAATCGAATCATTCGACTAGGCATGCGCTCTAAAACGAATTGAATCCCTTCTTCATCCTCGTCTAATTCAACTTTTGAAATAGCAATTCTTTGCATAGTAGAAATAGGAATTCCATCTTTATATAAAGTGATTTTCACCTCATCATATTCATTAAAATACAATTCAATACTCATTTGATTTTTCAACATTTCATCAACAATTTCATATTTATCATTTTGTTCTTGGATTATATATTTCCAGCCACCTCTATCTTTTTTTGGAGCTGCTTGAAATAATGTCATCAAATCCTCGTATAGCATAAGATAACCCCTCTCTTACTAAAAAACGATGAGTATTTTATATACCCTTTATCTCTATCACTATCCATAGTCATTGTACCATATATCACCGTTCTTACCGTATTCATTTGCTTCATTAATACTTACAAAACACTTTATTCTATCTTCATTATTATGTATCTTAGTCCGTTACTTACTATTCTACTGTAAGTTTTATTCAACACCTATTTTTTATTTGCTCATAACAAAAAAGAAGAGTGATATATATCACTCTCCAGGCTGTGGAGAAAGTCTTCTCCACAGCCTGTTTATGTGTCTGAACCTCTTTTTATGTGTCAACACTGATAAAAAAGAGGTAAAGGAGAGATTTTTTATGATGGGTGCTTTAAAAAATCATCGTGATGAGCGTGTATCCGTTTCTGTAGAAGAATTAGTTCCGCAAGACCATTTCCTTCGTGCGATTGAAGCGACAATCAGTTTTGATTTTATTGAGGAAAAGTTACGCCCTTATTACTGTGAAAACAATGGTCGTCCGTCAATTCACCCTATCGTTTTATTTAAGATGATGTTTATCGGATATTTTTATGGTATTCGTTCAGAGCGACAATTGGAAAAGGAGATCAAAACGAATATTGCCTACCGTTGGTTTCTAGGTTTTTCTCTATCAGATACAATTCCAGATCATTCTACAATCAGTTGGAATCGCCGTACTCGTTTCATTCATACAAATATTTTCGAAGAAATTTTTGATGAGATTGTGAGTCAAGCGACCGAGCACCGTATGGTGGGAGGACGTGCGTTGATGACAGATTCTACACACATTAAGGCGAATGCCAATAAAAATAAATTTGTACATAAATATAAAAAAGAAAAGGCAAAGTTCTATATAGATGAACTAGAAGCTGCGGTAATCGAAGATCGTGAGGTACATGGAAAAAAGAATTAAGACCTAGAAAGGAAAGTGATACCCCCACTAAAAAAACTCGTATCAGTACAACGGATCCAGATAGTGGATTTTTAATGAGGGATGGAAAACCGAACGGTTTTCATTTCTTAGATCATCGTACGACTGATGCGAAATATAATATTATTACAGATACCTATATAACGGCTGGAAATATGGCGGATTCCGAGCCGTATTTAGCACGTCTACAAGCTCAAACTAATAAATTCGGATTCAAAGTTGAAGCTGTAGCTCTTGATGCAGGCTATTTTACAGGTTATATCTGTAAGAAACTATCAGAACAGAATATATTTATGGTGATGGGGTATCGCCGATTTGGAAAGCGAAATAAAGACGTTCCGAAAAGCCAATTTAAATATGTAAAAGAAATGAATGTATTTGCTTGTCCGATGGGATGTATTTTAGAATATACGACAACGGATCGCGAAGGATATCGTCAATATAAATCAAATCCAGAAGACTGCGCTGTTTGTCCGCTACGTGAGGTATGCTTTTCAAAAAAACAAAAACAAAAAGTTATCACTCATCATATATGGGAAAAATATAAAGATATCGCTAGAAAAAACAAACTAACAGCTACAGGGAAAAGACTGTATAAAGTACGCTGTTCAACTATAGAGCGAAGCTTTGCGGATGCCAAAGAACTACATGGCTATCGATATGCTCGGTTTCGAGGGCTGAAGTCTGTCCAAATGCAAGCTTACCTCACCGCAGCTTGTCAAAACATGAAAAAAATAGCCCTTCACCTAACCAAAAAGGGTCTGGTGGAGGGTTGTTTTTCTAAAATTTATTATTTTATATTGTTTTCATTTACTAAAATTAAAAAGGATTGCAGAATGTTGGGAACCCTAAAGGGTTTCCCAACACTCTGAAGAGTGATATATATCACTCTCCCTAAATAAATTTCCCTGTAGCTGCTATTGCTAATACTATAATTAAAATTGTAAATAATAATGAGACAATTAAACTAAAAATGGGTAATGCTTTCTTTTCATTCTTCTTAAAAAGTAACTTTAAACTAAGAAGGATGTTTACTGGTACGAGTATGAAATAGAAATATTTAACAATTTTCACCGAGCTATCCGAAAGTGTTTTTAAAATAAACACTTCAATTAGAAACACCACAAAAAATGAAATACTTAGCCAAAATGAGACATAACTAAGCCAAGAATGTCTTTTTGTACCCCAATACACTCCCATAATAATCTCCTTTATTTGTATTCTATATGATTGTAATTATACACAAAGTTAACAAATACCTCTATTTTTCGACAAATAATATGAGAAATTCAGTTTTAAACATCATTAAGCTATTCTCCATCCTCATTCATTATAAGCATTAATTCATCGCAGTTATTGCGTAAAAAAAGACTGCCTCAATAGCATTCTGCTATTGGGGCAGTCTTTCTCTTTTAAACTTTAAATCTTTCAATTAATCCTTGCAACTCTTCAGCCATTTGAGATAATGTACCAGCTGCGGAACCAATTTCCTCCATCGAAGCTAATTGTTCTTCAGCAGACGCTGCGACACTTTGTGTACTCGTCGCATTATTCTGTGCTGTCATTGCAATTTGCCCGACTGAAATAGATACTTCATTGGCACCTTTTGACATCCCATTAGCCGTTTCAACCATCGTTTTAATTTGATTAGCAATTTCATTTGTAGATTGTAAAATCTCAGCAAAATTTTGCTTCGTTTCATTTGCAATAACTAGTCCAGATTGAACTTCTTTATTTACATGACCCATAGATTTTACTGTCTTACTCATATCATCTTGTATTTCACATATTAATTTACTAATTTCACTGGAAGATACGCTAGATTGCTCTGCCAATTTACGTACTTCATCTGCAACGATCGCAAATCCTCTTCCGTGCTCACCAGCTCTTGCAGCTTCAATTGCAGCATTTAAAGCAAGAAGATTTGTTTGATCTGCAATATTTTGGATTACTTCTAATATGTCACCAATTTGCTTTGATTTATTATTTAATAACTGTATAACTGCATCGGATTGTGAAACAGATTCTGCAATAGACTGCATTTGATTAACTGTTTTCCCTACTAACTTTCCACCATCTTCTGCTTTTTCACGAGTATGAGTAGAAGCCGTATTAATAGATGATGAACTATTTGCTACATGCTGAATTCCTTCTGTTACATCAAACAGTAACATTGCACCATTTTCTACACTTGTTGTTTGCGTCGTTGCCCCACTTGATATTTCATCCATTGCCATTGTAATTTGTTCCGTTGCTTCACTCGCTTGTCTTACACTAGCAGTTAGCTCTTCTGATGCCGCTGCAACATGCCCGGCCGAATCATTAATTCTTCCAATTAACGTTCGTAGTGAATCTGTCATCTCATTAAATCCTTTTGCAAGTTGACCAATTTCATCGTTTGAATGAATTTCAATTGTTTGCGTTAAATCTCCTTCACTTATTTCTTTAGAAGTGGCAACTAATCTCTTTAAAGGTTTTGTAATAGAAAGCGTTACGAAATAAATAAGTGCCCCTCCTACAACTAGTGAAATAATCATAACAATTAACATATTATAAAATACAGGCTGAGCAGCTTCGATTATTTCATTTGAGTACATCGTTCCACCGATTTTCCAACCTGTTTTTAAATTTGTAGCAAATACCATTTTCTTTTCACTACCGTCATACGTGTATGAAAAAGCGCCCTGATTATCTTCGTAAATTCTCTTTGCCCAAGAATCAGCTGCTTTATCACCTGATTTTTCTTGCGGGTGAGCAATTATTTTTTGTTTTCCATCTAAAATGAAAGTATATCCTTTTTTACCAATATTGATTAACTTTGTTGTTTTCAATAAACTCTCTAAACTTAAATCTACCGCAACAACACCATTTTTATCTTCTGTTTGTTTCGCAATCGTTACGACAATATGTCCATTTCCTTTTGCCTTATACGGTTCAGTGACCACGATTCCACCTTGTTTACTCACTGCATCTTTATACCAAGAACGAGTTGTTGGATCATAATCTGCTGCCATTTGTATATTTGGTTCTTGCACAAACTTCTTATCATTGCCGGCAACATACACTTGTTCAATATCTTTATTTAAATTAATATACTGAGATAATACCTTTCTTAATTCATCTTGATTATCTCCTTGATACATATCACTATGAACCACTCGTGCAAAGTTATTTATTTCGTTAAACTTCGCCTCAATCATTTGATTGATTAAATTATCTAATATTTTTATATTATCGTGAGCACTACTCGTAATTTGTGATTCAAAATTCTTTTTAGCCGTTTGATAAGACATTCCTCCAATAATAGAGACAGCTGCAATTAAAATTACCAAAAATGAAATTAATAGCTTTTTTGCTACTTTTATATCTCGAAACCACCTTAACAGTTTACTCATTATAAACCTCCTACATTTAAATATTAAGTTTTAAGGATGAATAACTAATTATGAATATATCCCATTCCCTATCCTCTATTTTTACAATTCGTTTTTCATAAACACCTTGTAAAGTTTAAACAAATATTCCCCCTTTGTCTATATATATGAATAATATTATTATAAAATTTACAAATGTAAAAAACCAAAGGAATAGCCCTTTGGTTTTTTACATTTTTTTATGTTGTTTAGAAATCTTCTTCCACTTATCGCGCTCAGCTCTTGCAAGAATAGCATCTTGTTTTCTCATAAAATACGCCAATTCTCTTTGCAACTTTTTATAGCTTTGCAAACGATTTATCGTCATTAGCCCGTTATCAATTGCTTTATGCACTGCGCATCCTGGCTCATTCTCATGTTTACAATCTCGGAAGCGGCATGTTTTTGCAAATTCTTCAATATCAGAAAACGTTGTTTGGATTGCATCGCTTCCATCCCAAAGCTGTAACTCTCTCATGCCAGGAGTATCAATGACTAAGCCCCCACTCGGTAGTTGGAACAGCTCACGATGAGTTGTCGTATGCCGCCCTTTACTATCTTCCTCACGTATATCTCCCGTTTTCGCTATCTCAATTCCTACGAGTGCATTTAACAAAGTAGATTTTCCAACCCCTGATGAGCCGACTAAAGCAATTGTTTTTCCTGAAGCAACAAATTGTTGTAACGAGTCAATACCTCTATGCTCTAAACTATCGACGACGAAGATCGGAACACCAATTGCAACAGCTTCCGTTTCTACAATTTTTTGTTCCACATCTTCACATAAACTACTTTTTGTTAAAACAATAACAGGCATTGCACCACTTTCATACGCTAATAGTAAATAACGCTCCAACCTTCTTACGTTAAAATCATGGTTAAGTGCATTCACTAAAAATAAATAATCAACATTTGCTGCAATAATTTGTTCTTCAGTTCTATTACCAGCTTCTTGTCTTGAAAAAGAACTTCTTCTCGAAAAAATACGATGAATGATTGCCTTTTTCTCATTTTCTATTTTCTTTACATACACCCAATCACCAACTGCTGGGTAATCTCCTTTCGTTACCGCTTCATGTCGAAACTTCCCAGACAGTTCTGCCATATATTCACCGTCATTACAAATAATACGATATATATGCTTATGCTCAAGTAAAATACGCCCTACTTCATAATTCTGCTCTACAGCTTGCTCTTCAAAAAATGAATCCCAGCCGAACGACTCTAAAATATTTTGATTCAAATCAAGATCCTCCCTAGTTTGTACTAAGTGGAAGGATTGCGAACTATCTTATATAATATCGCCCTTTCCATCCACGTTTGTATTTAATTTATTATTCATTACAGTCATATTCGCCATAATACATCACTCCGATCTTATTTTAATTACTCTCATTATATGGAATATCAATTTAAAAAGCTACTTTATTTGACGTAATTTTCAAATAAATATCTCTTTAACATTCTAATTTGTCCACGGTGATTAATTTCATCTTCTATCACATGAAACCAAAGATAGTGCTGGTTATACGCTACACCGTTAGGCCACTTTCTTTCTGACATTAGCCATGTATCATCTACTTTACTCAAATACTTTAGCGACTCTTCTCGAACACTTTGCAAAAGTTGTACATAATACTGTATTTCATGACCATGAATCGTTCTCCCAACTTCCCCTAAATACAGTGCATCTTCCCATATTTCTAATTCTTCTTTTGTAAAGTCACGATTTTGAAATGAAATAAGCTGATGGGCTTTTTCTATAGATGCCATATGTTTTAATAAGGCGCCAATTGAATTCCCACCACTTGGCATAATTAAATCTAATTGCTCAACTGATAGATTTTCTATTTCCTGTAATGTTACCGCCCTCGTATGCTCCAGCATACTTACTAATTCCCCTATATTTTTCGTATAACCATCCACACTTCTTATTCGATACTCTATATTCATATCACACACCTCTTTCTGTATTCATATTATTGTAAATATGATTCATATAATAGACTGAAATATATCGAAATTTTCTGTTATAATTAAATTGAATAAGATTTACCCAAACAAACTTTCTCAATATGCTTATATGAAATATGAAAAGGAATCAATATGAAAAAATCGAATCTTATTCACTAAAAGGAGTGGATTCGATGGAAATGTATCAATGGCTAACCGCAGTTCTCGTTGGTGGCATTACTGGCTTCGTTTCCCATCTAATCAATAACCAAGGTAAGTTATTGCTTCCACGCCGTTTGAAAACTTTTTTTCATTTTGGATTTTTAACTGATATTTTTACTGGTAGCCTAGCCGCACTTCTTGGACTCGTTTTATTCGATGTCACCGCAATAAAGGAAATTATAAAAGTCTCCATTGTGACTGCTATTTCCGGTCAAACCTTTTTACTTCACCAAGCTCTAGGTGGTGAGCAGGCTAAAAATACGCAAATTGGAAAAGCTGATGAGAAGATTCAAGAAATTGACAAATTATTACGACGTTAGTCTATACTTTCTTTAAAAATTATTGTTATAATGAAAAATATATATTTTCTATTGCGTCGTTTGTCAGAAGAAAGGGTGTTTCGTATGACAAAAAAGAAAATAGAAGATTTCTTAACAAACACCGAAAAAGAGGAACTGCTAGAAAACTATAAATGTTTACGAGAAGCCCGCACAAAAAGCGAAGCTAACTATTTTGGCGAAGAAGTAAACCATCTACTAAATAAAGCAAAACAACGAATTATTAAAGATGCAGGCATACATGATGAAAATGCAGCAACTGTTCAATCAAAGAGAAAAGCACTGTTTTAGTTATATTAGCTAAAACAGTGCTTTTTATTTACAAAGATTTTCACCATAAGCATTTTTCACATTACTTTCACATCTATTTCACAAATATAAGTAATCCTATATGTTAAACTAAGTATATCCTTTTCCAAGGAACTATATGCCGATATATAAATCCCTATCTTTATAGGGATTTTTTATTTTTATACTATATGCTGTTTATATAGTATAAAAGAAAAGGAGCTTAGCATGCGATCTTCCCCTTCCTCACTACTCTTCTAATATTAACTCGATTTCTTTCATTGCCCCTTCATTCAATGATACATCCACCGCTTTCACACTTTCTCTTATTTGCTCAGCCCGCTTTCCACCAGGTATAACAGTATCAATTCCTTCTTTATTTAATAACCATGCTAACGCTAAATGAGGCAATTCAATATTATTTTCTTTAGCTACGTCTTTTAACTTTTCAACTTTTTTAAAGTTACCTTTATATATATTTTCTTCAAATAGATTTACACTTTGACGCCAATCCCCTTTATCCAAGTCAAAATCTTCTGTATATTTACCACCTAATATCCCAAAGGCTAGAGGCCCATACGGTATAAATGAAATACCTTCTTTTATACAATACGGCAATAGTTCTTCCTCGGCAGTACGATTTAACATATTGTAAGGCGATTGTACAACATCAATATGACCATGTTGATTCGCTTCTTTTAATTGTTCTATGTTTACATTCGATATTCCAATTGAACGAATTTTCCCTTCTTCTTTTAAACGAGTAAGCTCTCCGATTGAATCTATGTAACATGTTTCAGGATTTGTAAAATGTAAATAATATAAATCAATATAATCAGTCTGTAATCTTCTTAAGCTATTCTCCACAGCATTTCTTAAATAACTTGGTTCATTGTTAATATAAGTTTCTCCATTTAATAACGGCTGAATTCCACCTTTTGTAGCAAGTACAAACTCGTGGCGTTTCTCTTTTAATACCTCTCCTATCAATTCCTCCGATCTACCAAAACCGTATGAATCCGCTGTATCAAAAAATGTAATTCCTTGCAGGATTGCTTCTTCTATTAATCGTTTTCCTTCTCCCTCATCCACATCAACATATAAATTATGCCCCCCTACTGCATTTGTACCTAAACCCAACTTTGAAATATTTAGTCCAGCCTTTTGCAATTTTATATACTTCATTTTTTCTCCCCCTTATATTTCTATTGTTCGAATATAATTGAACAATAGAAATATATCACTTTATATGCTATAGTGCAAATATGTTAACTTATACAAGTAGGTGAAAAAATGCGTACACTCTATCATCCAAATCGAGCAGAAATTCAATTTTCTTCTGTCCTATATGCACTTAGCGACCAAATTCGTTTACAAATTGTAAATATGTTACTAGAGAAAAATGAGCAATCTTGTGGTGCGTTAAACATTCCAATCGCAAAATCAACTTTATCTCACCATTTCAAAGTTTTACGTGAATCAGGTGTCATGTATACACGTCTTGAAGGAACACAACGTTTCATTTCAATTCGTGAAGATGACTTAAATGCTAGATTCCCGGGTTTATTAAACGTTGTATTACATGCGACAGGGCCATACTAAAAAACATCTCACTTACAAATGAGATGTTTTTTAGTATTTGTTATTCTTTTAATAGATCTATTAATCCATTCCCTTCAGATGTACGCTCATATCCTAAAGGTACAGTTCTTTTAATAAGTTGCGCGTAAATTTCTGGCTCTGATAACTTTCTGCCATATTCTCTTTCGCACTGCTTAATGAGAAGTGCTAATGCACCAGCGACATGCGGCGTCGCCATTGAAGTTCCACTTAATACAGCATATTTCCCCTCTGGATACGTAGATAATATTTCATCACCTGGCGCTACTAAATCAATTTCTTGATTTGAATTACTAAAACATGCGATTGTCCGCTCTAAATTGACAGCACCAACTTCAATTACTTCAGCATAAGCACCTGGGAAATCTAGTTCCTCCGTATTATCATCACAATCTCCATCATTTCCTGCAGCACATACAACGAGAACATCTTGATTTACTGCATTTTGAATAGCTTCATGTAATTCCGGAACGTCTTGCGGACCACCAAGTGACATTGAAATAACTCTGACTTCTTCTTTATTAGGTCCTCTCCAATTTACAGCGTAATGAATCGCCTCAATAATTTGCTCATAGCTTCCAGAACCATCTCCCGCTAAAACCTTTAACACTAGCATTTTAGCAAGAGGTGCGACTCCTAAAACACCGACATCATTTTCAGTCGCTGCAATCGTCCCCGCTACATGAGTCCCATGGCCGTTATTATCAAGGTAAATGTTCGGATCTCCTTCATAATCTTTCGTGAAATTTCTCCCACCAATAATACGATCTTTTAAATCTATATGATTAATATCACAACCTGTATCTAATACGGCAACGACAACATCTTTTCCTTTCGCACTCTTCTCCCATACTTGTGGAGCGTTAATCAGTTGTACACCTGGTGGAATTTCATTTACTTGTTCAACCACCTTATTTACGGTAAACGGAATCAATTGTATACCTTTTTGTTTATTCGCTGTACTACTGTTCATCGTAATCCCTCCTGAAAATATATTATTTTCATTTCAGACCACTATTGAATAGGTTTACATTTAACATTCGTTTTAACTGTTCTATTTTCCTTCATTTCAAATGTTTCTCAATATAACTTACCAACATTTATCCCGTGCTTTGCAGGCAATAACAGTTCAAATCATTCAACGAATGTATAAAAATAAAAGGACCATTAAATGGCCCTTTTATAGTTTTTTTAAAGAATCATATATAATCTTTAAAATATTATAAATGAAAACTAAATCTCACTTTTTTTTAAAAACTTCTCTATTTCTTTTATTAAATGTTTCGCTCCATCTATACTAACAGTAATGTTTCCATTTGCTAATGATATGTTCTGATCTGAAACATCACCTGTTATTTGACAAGCATTGTAAGGTTCATATTTTTGTAAAATGACTTTATCTTCATCTACGAAAATTTCAAGTGGTGATTTAATTTGTATACCTAATACATCTCTTAATTCTTTAGGAATAACAATTCGTCCTAATTCGTCTACTTTTCGAATAACTCCTGTTGCTTTCATATTACTCCCCCCTTACTCTCTATTAATTTTCCACCTCGCTTTTTCCATTTTATCACTTTTTGGCAATACTTGTATCTTTTTAGAAAATTTTGTACTCAAGTTAAAAAAACACAGTTAACGAATACGTAATCTCTCTTTCAATTGTTTTAAATAACGAGATCGTATTATTAAGAAGTATACAACTTGAATTCCTACGAAAATACTTAATACAATTGTATTTTCTTTAAACAGTGAGTACTCAAACATCTGTCCTAACGCAGTTAACGCTACTGCCCCATGTAATGTTGCAACACCTATCGGAACGAAGAATAAAAGTGCCAATCGAATTGTAACTACTTTCGATAATTCCCCACTCGTTAAGCCAACTTTTCGAATCATTTCAAATAACCGAGTATCATCCTCCAAATCAGAAAATAAACGGAAGTAAAGGAAGCTTCCTGCACATACGAAAAATACAATACCAATAAAGAAACCTACAAATAAAATTGGTCCTGCGATTTGTAAACTTTGGTTTTGTTCGTACTCTTCTGCACTAAACGTTGCATGTTCTTCATAAGGCTTCATCTGACTCGTAAGTTCTTTACCAACCTCAATTTCATCTTTCATTCCTTCAGTTTTATACATATAATCTTTTGTTTCTATAAATCCACCTTGTAATGAATCATATTGATTATTAGGGATTACATAAACATTTCCTCTTAATATTTTCCCCAATGAAGACGAAGTAACTTTTTTCACTTTTAAATGTTCATTCATATTAGGTAAAGTAATTTCTTTTCTTTCTTTCATCGGTGGTCCTGGTATTTCGGCCGACAAAAATAAAACCTCTTTATTTGCTACAGTATTAAATGGTTCTCCTGTTAACTTTGCATATTCCTTATACTCTGATTCTTTTATAAAAATGGCGCTTCTTAATGACTGCTCCTCCGTTTTCTTCGATGAGATATTAGTTTTTGAAGCTGCTATATTATGTTTTTTTAGTCCCTCATCGATGATCTTCAGATGCTGTGATTCATTACTATTCCCTTGCTTAGAGTGGTAATGAAACGCAATTGGTCTCTCCATAATCCCTTTCGTCATTGATGCAAAGCCAACTAATGTACCTATTGCCGAAAATGCTACAGTTGAAATTATCGTTACAATAAAGAACATTCTTGCGTTATCTCTCATACGGTACGCTAAATCTGACAACGTAATAATATTTGTCTGTGTCCAATAGAAACGTTTACTTTTTTTACATAGCCGAATAATAAAGACACTCAACTGCTTGTACAGCAAATACGTACCAATAATGACTACCGTTGTAACCGGAATCATCATCACAAATACCATAGCACCATGTGACATAAGAGCGCCTGTATAACCAGCACTAAGCAATACTACCGCTAATATAGAAGAAATACTCGATGCTTTCGGTTCTGGCTTCGCCTCTGCTGATCCTCTAAACAATTTCATAATATTATTTTTACGAACCATTCCGGCACTAAATAATGAAATAATCATAAATAATATGAAAAACATAATACTCGTTACAACAACTGCTTTCATTGAAATGTAATAGGATAAGGAAATATCTAGTTTTAATATCATTGGGGCTACAAAAATTAATACTCCTGAAAACAACATACCTGAAAGAATCCCGAAAATAATTGCCCCTATTCCAATCATAATATTTTCAAAGAAGATAAGACGCTTTAATTGATATTTCGTCATACCAAGCATCATTAAAATTCCTAGTTCACGCTTTCTCGTTTTTAAAAACATTCCCATTGAATATAAAATAAAGAAGAATGTAAATACGTAAATAATAGACTGTGCAAACGACATACTTACAAATACATACTGACCTAATTCTCCTGCACTTAATGCCGGATGAAACGCAAAAAACGAATATACAAAAAAGGCCATAATTGCAAATGCACTACTCAAAAAATATGCTGAATATGTCCGTCTATTTCGCGTTACATTCCGATATGCGAGTTCTCTAATGTTCATATTACTTCTCCGCCCTTCTACTAACTATGCTTTTATAGTAGTAAAGTAGGGAAATACCTTCCATCGATTCAAATGACAAAAACCTTACATTTTTGAAAGGTAAAAAAATTGCTTAAACGAAACAGTTTCATTATAATGACTACATTCATATTCATACACACATCCTATTGTATATTCGTTAGTTTTGCGAAATAATAAAGGATAGAAGTATGTACCAATATATACATAAAAATTTTTTATTTACCGCTTTAATATGAATAGGAGGAAAACATAATGACATTACAAGAACAGATTATGAAAGCATTACATGTTCAGCCTGTAATTGATCCGAAAGTAGAAATTCGTAAACGAGTTGATTTCTTAAAAGATTATGTAAAAAAAACAGGTGCGAAAGGATTTGTACTTGGAATTAGCGGCGGCCAAGACTCTACATTAGCAGGACGTTTAGCACAGCTTGCAGTTGAAGAAATTCGTAACGAAGGTGGTAATGCAACGTTTATCGCTGTACGTCTTCCTTACAAAGTGCAAAAGGATGAAGATGACGCACAATTAGCATTACAATTTATTCAAGCTGATCAATCAACTGCATTTGATATCGCTTCAACCGTTGATGCTTTTTCAAATCAATACGAGAACTTATTAGGTGAATCATTAACTGATTTCAATAAAGGTAACGTGAAAGCTCGTATCCGTATGGTTACACAATATGCAATTGGTGGACAAAAAGGTCTACTTGTTATCGGAACAGATCATGCTGCAGAAGCTGTAACAGGATTCTTTACAAAATTCGGAGATGGTGGTGCAGATTTATTACCATTAACGGGGTTAACGAAGCGCCAAGGACGTGCTTTATTACAAGAGTTAGGTGCAGATGAGCGACTTTACTTAAAAATGCCCACAGCTGATTTATTAGATGAAAAGCCAGGTCAAGCTGATGAAACAGAATTAGGCATTACTTACGATCAATTAGATGATTATTTAGAAGGTAAATCAGTTCCAGCTGACGTTGCAGAAAAAATCGAAAAGCGTTACACAGTGAGTGAACATAAAAGACAAGTACCAGCGTCAATGTTTGATGATTGGTGGAAATAGAACATAAAAAAGAAGCTAATCTTTTAGCTTCTTTTTTATATGTTAGCGATATACCCCTACTCTTTTCTCCAATAAATCTTGCAAGCAATCTTCATGTTGTTTACAAAATAACGGAGGCATTTTGTCTAATGGGAAAAATTTTAAATCTAACGTTTCATCACCGTCTATTTTTTTATTCCCTCCAACTATTGAGCATGAAAAGCACATCACAATTGTCTGTGCTTTATCTCCATTTGGATATGTTTGAAAATATTTTGTATACACTCCAATAAGCTCATGTATTTCTACATCATACCCAGTTTCTTCTTTTATTTCTCGAATCGCAGTTTCCGCAGCCGACTCTCCTATCTCCATTGCGCCACCTGGAAAGCCCCAAGCATTAAAGTCTCCTCTTTTTTGCAGTAATACTTCTCCCTCTTTATTAAACACAAAACCACCCGCAAAGTTTAAGAAAACATAATCATGTCCTACTTTTTCACGTAATTCTTTTATATAATCGGCCATTTCCTTTCCCCTTTTCATACGTCTTCCATCGTTATCTCGCTATTTGCCAGGCAGTAAGATCCCCACCTCAAAATGTAGCGGAAGCAAAGAAATTAGGTGGGATATCAACTACTCGTAAAAGCCTTCACTTTATTTCTTATTTATTTCTAGCAATTCAATAATTCGATCTAGCTTCTGATTCATATTGATAACATGTTGTTTTTTTGCAGCGCTACTTTGCAATAATCTTCTAATAAACAAAGTAAATGATAGGAAAAACAAAACGATAAGTCCGATTACTAAACAAGTATATATCAATATAAATATATTACTTTCGAACAAATCCATTTAAATTCCACATCCTTCCTTTTTATTTTATCACACAATTCTGTTTTTTAAAACGATACATAATAAAAAGAGCACCTTTTACAGATGCTCTTCTTCATTACTTAATACGTAAATGTAATTGTCGCTAATGAATAACCTGCCATTGCACTATATGGTGCTACTTGATAAGATACACGCTTTGCACCTTTTGGCCAATTTATTTCATTTAATACTTTCTTTATATCTTGCATTGTTCCATCCATGGACTGCTTATATCGTACTTCTACCTTTTCTGGTTTACTAGCAAATTGTTGCTGCAACTTTTGCTTAAATTCATTATAATTTTCCGCTCCGTATTGTGCAGATAAGTATTGTAAATTTGTTTCTTTTAACATTTGCTCATATACGACGGTTTTTGAACTACCAGCTTTTATTTTGTTTGTTAACTCACCAAAGTAACTTGTAGTTGCCGCTGGATATTTACTACGATCCCAGTCGTGGTCTTTACTTAATTGTTCGTCAGACATATTAAAATATGAATATGTTACACGTCCAGCTTTATCTGGTACTGGATCATCGAATGTAGTATCAAGGTGGTACCATTTGTTTTCAATGTTCACTAAATTCCATGCATGAGCTTGTCCATTTCCTGTACCAGTTACAATATGATTTTGAATACCTGCTTCTTTTAGTAATTCATATGTTAATAATGTATACCCTTGGCAAACAGCAGAACGGTTCGCTAACGCTTCATATGCTGTATACGCTTGATAAGAAGTGTCGTATGATACATGTTTCACAACATAATCATGAATAGCTTTTACTTTTTCATGCGCATCCATTCCTGGCTTTACAATTGAACTTATAATTGCTTTCGCCTGAGATTTTACATATTGTGTTTGCTCTTTTGATTCACGGTATTTCACTTGTAGTGTAAACGAATAGTTCCCTGGCATCCCTTTAATAGAATATCTAGTAGAGGCTACATTATATTTTACATACTCATCAGCATCTACGATTTTATTAAACTCGCCGTACAATTGGTCCATAATCTTTCTAGCATCTCTATCTTTTGTTTTATATGTGATTGTAATATTTTCTTCACGATTATCAATCTGTTTTTTTAGTTCTTTTCTGAAATCATCTAATAACTTTGCATCTGATTGTGTCGTCACTACAGTTGGATTCGTAGCTGCATAAGATACAGTTGACGATTGTAAGCCTCCCATTACAATCGTTGAACAAAGTGCGGCAGCTGTCATATACTTACTTGTCTTTCCCATCTTGTCACTCCTTATATTCTATAACTATACGAAAAAGTATCGTATAGTTTCAGAGTATACAATACTTTTCAAAATAGGTCATATGAGATTATGCATATTAATTAATTCACATAAAAAAGGTTACTCTTTTAAAAAGAGCAACCTTTTTTATTAACAAGTTTGTAACACACAGCATGTATTTTCAAAACGTCGATTTTTCAAATCTTCATTACCAATACAGAAATATAGCATTCCTAACTCTCCCCAAACCATATTACAATTTTTATGATCTGAATCGATTTGGAATAAAAGCGTCATTTGCTGTGGATCTATCCCCATATATTCTCCTGTCTCATGTAGTACTTCCTCTTGTACAGAGAATGGCTCACCAAACATTTGATGGTTATCGTAGTTATCTGGGATTAGTTCTTCAAGTAATTGCAAGAAACGATCTGAATCGGCCTCATCTTCAATGAAAAGTTCTGGTAATTTATACGTCAGTTCAAAAGTAATTGCGCATTGATTATATTTCGCTTGCGTTTCATCCGCTCTTCGTAATTGCTCTACTGGAACATCATAATAAAGTACGCGCCCAGCTTCCATTGGATTCACATCTTCTTCAAAGTAATTTTCAATGCTAAAGAAATATAACATTCCTGCCTTAGGTAGATTGTGATTCATACGAACGTTTTGTAAATCATTTAGATTAAATTGCGCGATAAAATGTAACGGATTTCCTTTATACATTGGATATTCAAATGTATCCGGTAAATCAGGAGCTCCCCCCATTTTTGAACTACCAATCGCAACCGTTTCTTGCTGCTCAGGCACAACTTTTACACAAGGAAATACAGTATTAATAAGTTCCTCTTTTAAATGTGTCAGTCCATATTTATCAATTAACACTTCAATTTTGTTATCCATATATTCTCCTTACATCTCTATACTTATTTGTATCATAGCACAAAGATTATACTCCATTTATCACAAAATCAACAAGCCTTCCAAAAAACGGGCTTATCCCTCATACGCGAACAAGTTTAAAAAAGCATAGTATACATTGTTCCTACAAACACGATAGTTCTTTATTCCTTCCAGTACATTTTCCCTTCGTTCATTTTCATTTTTAATTTAAGGAGGAATTCCACATGGGTTACGGATATAGTTGCGGCGGTTACGGTTACGGCGGTAGTTGTGGTGGATGTGGTTATGGCGGTTTCGCTTTATTAATCGTTTTATTTATCCTTCTAATCATCATCGGAGCTAGCTGTTGGGGCGGCTTTGCAGGCTGCTAGTAAACTTAAAAACTATTGTAAAAAAGCACGTATATTACGTGCTTTTTTTACATTTTCATTTTTAGAAAGGAAGTATGTGCAATGAAAATTGATGGTGTTTTTGAAGGAGGCGGTGTGCGTGGAATTGCACATGTAGGGGCAATTTGCGCGTTAGCTGAAAAAGGGTATGAATGGGAGCGTGTAGCTGGAACATCGGCTGGTGCTATTATTGCAGCTCTTTTAGCTGCTGGCTATTCTTGTTCAGAATTAAAAACAATTATAACTGATATTGATTATAACAAATTTATGAAAAAAACTTTCCTTGATAGAATCCCGTTTATCGGTAAAGGAATAAGTGCATGGTCTACTCTAGGTATTTATTCCAATGTATTTATAGAAGAATGGCTTGAAGAATTACTACGAAAAAAAGGAGTTCACTTATTTACAGATTTACCTGATTTAAACAAACTTAAAATAATTGCTTCTGATATAAGCAACGGTAAAATGGTTGTCTTTCCCGATGACTTGCCAAACTACGGATTTTTAAATTATCGCTTCTCGATTGCTAAGGCAGTAAGAATGAGTAGTACCATTCCTTTCTTCTTTGAACCAGTAAAATGGAGAACACCAAAATGGAAACAACCTTGTTATATGGTTGATGGTGGGATTTTAAGCAATTATCCCATTTGGATTTTTGACTCCCCTACCTCACCTCGCTGGCCAACTTTTGGATTTCATTTTGTAAAAGATGAAATTCAAGCTGATCCCGCCCATTATAAAGAGCCCATTTCCATGTTCAAAGGACTATTTAAAACAATGATGCAAGCTCATGATTTACGGCATTTAGATAAAGAATCAAAAGCAAGAACAATTACAATTCCTACAGGGACGATTACAAGTACAAATTTTGAATTAACGAAAGAGGAAAAAGAATGGCTTTACAATTCTGGTTATAACTCCGCAAATAAGTTTTTACAATCTTGGAACTTCAGACAATATGTTGATGAATATAGAAATGGAAATCAAGATCGCAAAACCAATAGATTTTTCCGTCAGCTTGACTCATAATATTATTATTTTCATACGGGATTTCTTGACGCTTTAATATTAAATAAGCCTAGTAATTTCATATATTACTAGGCTTATTTACCAACTACGTACCCCACACATTGCTTACGGATAAGTTAACCCTTTCGCTTCTTCCGCGGTAATTACTATGTAACGATTTCCCGTTCTTAATCCTAGCAGTTCTGCTTTTTCGACTGCGTCCTGCTTCGTCTCTGCATAAGCAGCTAAATATTTATCTCCATCGATAATTTGGCAAATTACATATTGTTTCATTACTTTCTCCTTTTACATTTTAATTAGTTGTGCAAGTTTTTTTATACCTATTTCAATTTCTTCTAACGTTGCATATGAATACGATAGTCGCAAAAATTGGTTTGCACTTCTATCATACAAAGTACCTGGATTTAATAAAATCTTTTCTTGTAAAGCTTTGTCAAATAAGCTACGATTCGAAACGGGTACATTCATATGTAACCAAATATAAAAACCACCTGTCGGTTCATACCATGTTGCTATTTCACGACAATATTTCTCTAACATATGTAACATAAAATCTCTACGTTTCTTCAATTCATTTCTTACAAACTGTAAATGTTCATCATATAATCCATTTGTAAACCATTCTGCTGCAATTTGCTGGGATATAGAACTCGAACCATAATCTGTTTGCATTTTTATATCTGCCAACCTTTGAATTACTGATTCAGGTCCAACAATCCATCCAATTCTTAAACCTGGACTAATCACTTTAGACATACTCCCGATATGTAGTACAATTCCGTTTTTATCATATGCTTTTAAAGGCTTTGAAACAGGCTCATCAAACCATAAGTCTTGATACACTGCGTCCTCTATAATAGGCAATCCAATTTCATTACATATCTCCATTACTTCTTTCCGCTTCTCTGCATTCATACTAAAGTTCGTCGGATTATGAAAAGACGGAATTGTATATAAAATAGATGCGTTAAATTGCTTCTTATATTTCGCAATATATGATGCATTTAATCCATTCTCATCCATTGGTATTCCAATTAAACGCATTCCTGCTGATTGAAAAACATTAAGCGAATATAAATAGGATGGTTTTTCTAGTAAAATCGATGCCCCTTTCGGAAGAAGCCCCATAGAAATAAGTTGCAACGCTTGAATTGCTCCTGAAACAATTAAAATAGAATCAGGAGATACATATACACCATGCCCTTTTAAGTAGCCCGCAATTTTCTCCCTTAAATAGAGATTTCCTTTCGGCTCTTCATACCCAAGTGGCACGTTTGATTGCAACAGCTTATTCATTATTAGTTTCATCTTTTTTTCAGGTAAGAGACTCGGCGCGAGTTCACCTGTTCCTAAACGAATTACATGCGGATAAAATTCAGCTTGATTAATATCTTGAATAGCAGGAAGGTTCGGATAATGAAGCCCTGTTTCTACATAAGACTGCCAATTAGGAGGCGGAGCATATGTTGAAGTGTTCTCATTATTATTTACAACAATCGTTCCCTTTCGGCCATTTCCCTCAATGTACCCTTTTACTGCTAGTTCATCGAAAGCCATTACAATTGTACTTCGATTCACACCAAATGTATGTGCCAAATCTCTTTGTGAAGGTAACTTTGTTCCAACAGTCCATTCTCCATTAACGATTCTTTCTTTTATATACGTTTCTATTTGTTTATACAAAGGAGACGCTAAAGACATATCAGGCTTCCAAACTAATCTTTCCATCATACATATCACCTTACATTCTTTTTGGTTGGTGACCTCCCCAACCATATGGATGGATACAAATTTTCATTTCTTCTATACAATATACACTATCATAATGAATTAAAGTAGGAGGTAATATAATGAGTGAAGCGATTATTCACGGTATCATCCTTGCATTTGGCCTTATCATTCCATTAGGTGTCCAAAATGTTTTCGTATTTAACCAAGGTGCGAGCCAACCTAATATTTGGAGGGCAGCCCCTGTAGTATTAACTGCTTCTCTATGTGATACGTTACTAATATTAATTGCAGTACAGGGTGTATCCCTTGTACTCCTTACTTTTTCTTGGCTAACGACGACATTATATACGATTGGATTTATCTTTCTCATATATATGGGCTTCGTTATTTGGAGAAGTAAGCCTTCCAAAGATGTAAAACAAGAAAAAAGCATGCCTTTAAAAAAACAAATTATTTTCGCTGTATCGGTTTCGTTATTAAATCCACATGCGATTTTAGATACAATCGGTGTAATTGGGACAAATTCTATTCAATATATAGGAAGTGAAAAATGGGCTTTTACATCTGCAACGATTATCATTTCTTGGATTTGGTTTATTAGCTTAGCTTTAGCTGGAAAGTTTTTAAAGAGGCTAGACTCAACTGGAAAGGCAATCGTATTATTAAACAAAATTTCAGGCCTCGTCATATGGGGAGTCGCACTTTATATGTTAAAACAAGTTATTTTCCCTAACTAAATTAATAGGATTGCACGCTAATTATAGGTCATGCAATCCTATTTCAAATTATGCAGTCGGTTCTGGCTTCTGTTTTATTGCCTTTTCATCTTTTGCTGGTTTAATCCAAATCATTGCTATAACGGCACCAATAACAGCGAAAATACTTGTCAAATAAAACACTTCATGGTCCGACCCTTTCATAAAAAATGAATATAGGGGTGGTCCAGCTGCTACACCGATAAATCGCATCGAACTATAAAATGACGTAACCGTGCCTCTCTGCTCCTTTTCAATCCCTTGTGTAATTAGGGCATCTAAACATGGGAGTGCCATACCAATTCCTACTCCCATAATAACGAGACATAGAAGTAGTAAATAGATCCCTTTTATAAATAAAGGGATTATGACTGATGCCGCAGCCAGTAAAAAGCCAATATAAATACACTTCTTCATAACATTTTGATTATCTCCAATTTTTTTACCAGCCATATATGAACTAATCGATAATACAAGCAAAGGAATAGCAAGTACACACCCTTTCCATATACCATGAATGTCATACTTTGACTCCAGTATAGTAGACAAATAAAAGAGAATTCCGAATAAAATAAGCATTATAATTGCACCTAGTGCAAAAATGGCAATTAACCATCTTCCCTTTTCTCGAAACGTAGAGATAATAGCTTGAATAAACTCTTTTAATGGTGGTACTTCTCCTTCTTGTTTTTTTGCTTTTACTAGTACCAGTAATAAAACAATCGATACTACACATAAAACTGGAATCGCCCAAAATGGTAAGAACCATACAATGGCAGCTAGAGCAGATCCTAAAATAGGGCTGAGCACTTTTCCAAATGTATTTGATGTCTCAATGATTCCTAAACCTGCGCTAACCTGTTTTTCATCTTTGTATAAATCACCAACACACGGTATAACAACTGGCATTGCACCAGCAGCACCAATACCTTGAATCGCTCTACCGATAAGTATCCAAACGTAGGGATTATCAACTTTCCATGATACCCAACCAGTTACCGCTCCTCCGATAGCCGCAATCAGTAAACTCGGAACCATTACCATCTTCCGTCCCCATCTATCTGATAAATAACCAGCAATCGGTATAAGTAAAATTGCAACTATGGAGTAAATTGTAATAATCATGGATACTTGAAACGATGAAATATGTAATTTCTTTTCGATAGTCGGCAGTATTGGAATGAGCATTGAATTCCCTAATGTCATAACAAGTGGAACTGATGCAAGCGCAATTAAACAACAGTTTTCTTTTTTTAACATGTTGACTTCGGAACCTTTCATCATATATTTCTTACCATATAATAGCCCTGGTGGAACATAATTTTTCATTCCACCAGGGCTATTACATCTTTACTACTTCCCATTCATAACGAAAGAAATTGGGTAAAATATAGTATTATTCCTATTGTTTGAATCCAGTTCGCTATATATCCATACCAATTAATTGAAAAAAAAAGAAAGGAAGAATCCTTCCTTTCTCCTATAACCTTCTACATTTAGCGAGTATATCCGCCACCAAGTTGTTGTTCTGCCATCGCTACAAGGCGTTTCGTGATTTCACCACCTACAGAACCGTTTGCACGTGAAGAAGTTTCAGCTCCAAGTTGTACACCAAACTCTTGTGCAATTTCATATTTCATTTGATCTAGAGCCGCTTGTGCTCCATGTGATGCTAATTGATTAGAATTACGATTTCTAGCCATTACCAATCACCTCCTTGATATATATATAAATTGTGCCAAATTCGAATTTAAATACATGGTAATTTTTGGTTATTTTTAACTATAAAAAAAGAGACTCTAAATAGAGACTCTTTTATCATTTTATATTACGAAGTTACTACCTCTAATCTTCTATCTGTTAATACTTTCATTTCTTCTTTTAATATATCTTTCGCGTTGTGTCCAAACCATTCTAGCGAAGCAAAATAGTCCGTATCTCGCACTTCCCGAATGATATCATCATAATTTACAATACCTTCAAATAATGGAACCATACCAATACGACTTCCCGCTGCGGCATATACATTATTAGGTTCAAATACATGTAAATAATCCGCTGACGATATATTCTTAAAATGGTAATGTTGTATCCACGGTCTTAGTCGATGAAAACTGTCTATTGGATCTGCACCAGACTCCCATATATGAAGAAAATCAAGGTTTATTTTCAGATTCGGATGGTCTACTTCTTCTAATAATTCCAAAGTAGACGGCAACGTGTCCGTTAACGTATTTGGATGTGTTTCTAAAAGTACATACATATCATGCTGAGCAAATAAATCACAAATCTTGTGAATTCGCTTTACATACTCTTGTCTCTCTTGTTTCGAGAAGTCTACACTCCCTTTTTGTCCGGCAAACGTACGAATTTTATTCGTATTAAACCAATTTGCTAACATTACGAGTTGTTCACATTTCCCCATCGTTTTTTCAAAATCTGCCGATAATGATATGTCTAAATAATCACTTATCATCGTAATTTCTAAGTTTTTATCCTTTAAAAAATTCAACTCTCGTTCTGTCGTTTCACGCTCTTGCACATACAAATTTTGTGCATGAGTTCCCCACAATTCAATTCCTTCAAAACCGTTTTCATATGCAAATTGAACAATATCAGTAAATGAAATTAATTGATGACGAAATGAAATGGTACATAGCGAATATTTCATAACTTTAAACTCCCCTATCTTAAATTCAGTTAGCTTTTTAAAGAGTTACGACAGACTGATTTGTTTTCATACCTTTCCATGATAGAAACTGTCTCTCTAATTCCTTCTTAATTTGCAGTTCAATTGCATTCATTTCATCCAGTTTTTCAATAATCGATACGAGCATACCCTTATTATTCGTCATTGCCATTTTAATTGCACGATACTGTACATTTGTAAATCCTTGTACAATATCCTCTACCCGATCACACCAATAATCAAACTCCTCTTCCGAGTATTGTAATGTTTCACGGAAGTATGCAAAGGCATGTTCATAACTATATTTACGAATTGCAAGTACTGGTATTTGTTTTACTGCTGCTACAAGCTTAGAGAGCGAATACCCCTCTTCCTCATTTGCCATTTTTATAATTAAATTTTTTAATTCCATAGTCAGTTCATTATCATACTTTTTGAATGTCTCAGTGAAATAATTAGCTACCATTTCTTGCGTCGGCTCCTGAATCGCCTCTACATCAATGAAATAACCACCACCAAATGGATTATCTTGAACAGAGTGAATCACTTTTTCTCTTTCCATATTCCCTTCCCAACGAAAATCAGGATCTAACATGAACCATTCTTCTTCTTTCTCTGTCTTCGATATCATTAAATAATGCGGAAATGGTTTTTGGTGAAACTTATTTTCCCTCTCTGGTAATAAAGACATATCCACCATTACAATTACATAACGATTTTCCGGCTTATTTTCTACTAATTCTAAAAATGTTTCTACATTTCCATCTTTATCTTTTGCATGATCATACCATTCGTTCACTTTAATACCATACAGTTTTTCATACCAAAGTAAATAATTATCATGGTTAATGTTTTCGGAGTGATACGAAATAATTCCGCCTTCTGTTATATCAAAGTCTCCATCCCATAGTCCAAAATAAAATGGACGAAAATCTATATCACCGCGTCTTTTTATAATTTCACAAAAACAGCTCACTAAACAGTGCACTTTAATTGAAGTCATACTCTCATCCACTTTCTCCAAGGTTAGTTATTCACATTTGATTCTTGTAACGGCTGTAACTCTTCCATAAAATCAAGTAAAGATCCTACAGTAAGAAACGCCCTTGGATCTACCTCATCCTCTGGGACACATAACTTCAAATCCATTTCTATGTATACGATAAGCTGCAATATCATTACCGAATCTATATATAAATCTTGATTTAAACGCATTGTTTCTTCTAAATGCGTTACATTTTTCAGTTCCATTTTTTCTGTCATAATTTTCAGCACTGCACTCTTTAACGTTTCACGTCTCATGTTGTAACCTCTCCCATCTCTAGTAACTTTCTACTTACTTTTCCAGTTTTATTTTTCGGAATTTCAGTTACACTTTCAATTTCATGCGGAACTTTATAAGACGGTAAATGCTGAATACACCATTCTCTTATTTGTACTGGGTCAATATGAGAGATTACTTTCGCTTTTACGATTTCTCCCATCACTGGATGTTTCCCTCGGTATACAATGGCTTCTTGAATACCTTCTAATCGAAGCATCGTTTCTTCCACCTCTATAGGAAACACTTTTAACCCTGAAACATTGATTACATCATCCATACGCCCCATAAAGTGAAGGCCGCGCTCAGATTCATACCCTAAATCTTTCGTATAAATTTCCTTTCCAGCAATTTTCACTACGATTTCTTCAGGCTCGTTTTCATCTGATTCTATGTTTATACTTACATGTGGAAGGGGTTTTCCTAAATCTAAATGACTCTCCATATCATGACATATACTAATACAACCAGCTTCAGAACATCCATATTGCTGCATCATGTACGTTGTCATTTCATTTAGTTTATAAAATAATGTTTCGGGCAAAGGTGATCCGGATGTCATAATTTTATGAAACTGGAACGTTCCTAGTGGAAAACTCCCCATAATATGTAGCATCAATGGTACTGCATATATGATATGTTTTTCTGTATTGCGAATAATATTTAATGCAAATTTAGGGTTTTTATTCGTAATAATTATAGGCTTACTTCCTCTTGTAATAGAAGATAACGTACCACATATTAATCCGTATGAATGTGAAACAGGAGCCATAACAATCGGTACTTCATCTTCTTCACAATTTAAAGCTTCATTATAAGCAACGATTTCAGTATCAACTTCCGTCCATGATCTGCAAATCAATTTCGGTTCTCCCGTGGTTCCTGAGCTATATTGCAATAAAGAAGGCTCTTGTAGCAATGAATTCACTACTTCTAATTTTGTAAATTCGCTACATTCTCCATATAAAAGTCCCGTACAATTTGCACGCCTTGCCATTTTAATAGCCGTATCTTTTGGTGTATCTTCATGTATAAGAAGTACAGATGATTTCTTTTCTTTTAAGAAAAACACAAGTGTAATAATATCAAATGGATCTTTCAGACAAAGTGCAAATCTATTTCCTTGTGCTGCTTGAAATTGTTCCATTTCCTCGTAAACTTGTAATCTCGATTCAAAATCATTTTTACTATACTCTTGTTTATTAACGATTAGCATAATTTCCCCCTGTAACAAATGATTTTTGTATGTTAAGTTGCTTTGCACTATACAATGGATTTGGAACTTCATGAACAAGCGATTCTACATCCAAATATAAACGACGCTTCGTTAATTGCTCCGCATAGAAAGTAGCTGTGTATAATTGAATGGATTCAAATCTCTCTTTCAAATGTGGATATTTTCTAAAATGATTTTCAATTTCTTCAACAATCATCATCCAAAAACGTTCTTCTTTCCATTCATATTCATCCGCAAGTATGAAAGCTAACTCTCCTAGATTAAATAAAAAAAGTGCATCTAAAACCATCTCTTGCAAACATTCGATGCGATCCATTTCAAAGAAATCATTCATTTTTCCGTTCACATACGTTTTATGCATTTTTGTAAACTCAGGGCATTTGTCAATTTCTTTCAAGTATGGACGATAAAACTCAAGTCCTTCATGAAAGTCCTTTAATGCAACCCGGACAGGTAGCCCTTCTTTATGGACTAAAATCATATTTTGACCGTGTGATTCTAATGCGATCCCGTGCTCTACAACAAGATGTAAAACCGGTATTATCGCTTTTTGAATAAGTACTTGCAGCCAATTTTCTATTCCATATTTGTTTAACCATGCGTCAATAATTGGTGTACTATCTTTCTTTTTTGCATATAAGCCATTAAAGGGAACTGCATCCTCTTGTTCATCTACATATTTGTGAACGCTTTCACGCCAAATACATCCTAATGAACCATATGTAGCTTTCTTATTCGTATCATACGTTACGCTCGAGAATTCCTTTAATAAAATCAAGCGCGATTCATCCCTTAAATAAGGATCCTGACTTACGACATCACTTAACCAATTTGATATAGCTGGTGCACTCACAACCGAATGTGGTTTCAACGTACGGATAGTTGAAGTATTAAGTAAATTCATCGATAACTTAACATACGGCTTATTTGGATTCGTCATATTTCTTAACGTTCTCATTGACTGTTGGGCGCAGTATTCATCCGATGATTCCCCTAAATAAATCACATATTTCCCCTGTATATGATCAGCATAATTAGGAATAATAAAGTTCTCCCACTGCCAAGGGTGGACTGGGATAAACAAATACTGTTTTGGATTACATCCCATATTTTGAATACGATTTATATATTCTTCTATTCTCTGCACACCAATTTCTTCTGTTAAAGTATTGCTATAAATCATTTCATTTTCATAACCTACAGTCGCATATTTCTTATGTGCTGCAATCCATATGAGTTTTATTGGCTTCATGAATTCATATCCATATTGAAAATTGTCACGATATTGAAATCCAATGCGCGCTTTATAGCTAGGATGATACGGGTGACCGTCTATTAAATGGCTTTCAAACTCATCGTAAGATTTTCGAGTATATTCCTCCCTTTTATTTCTTTCATATTGTGCAATCGTGTCTTTAAATATTGTTTGTTCTAATTCGTGAATAAAAGAATCTAATCTAGTTCGTTCTACGTTAACAACCCGAAAAACTTCTTCTAAAAATTGCGACACAGATTGTATTTCTTTTTGTTCATCTTGCACTCGTATTAGTAACGAGTCTACAGCAATACGTCCAAATGTCATCCTTTCTCTTCCGTGGCATTGATACGAAACATTTTTGTTTTCTTCATCAAGTCCTTGTATAATAAAAAGAATTTGTTCTTCCTTCTCTACACGAACTGGCGTTATAATCCCCTCATAAATTAACGATTCTACTAACTGACGTAACACCCTTCTTCGCACTGAAATGTATTCTTCTGATTCAAGTGCCTTCAATATTTTCGTGTGATACATATCCACTTTCATAAACTCCTCCACTTATGACGAAATACCAAATTCCATTATTTGTATTACGTGAAATTTTAACGCTATTTATGAACGAACAGCCACTTCTCTAACGAGTGGATTATGCACTTGCACATAAATTGCTTGCTCTAATGGATTTGTTAATTCATCGACATCGAAAAATCTCGTTAATAAATTTGCTTTACATGCCAACTTATCCTCTTCCAACAATTCTCTTAAAAATGTAGAAGGTTCACGGTTATATGGAAGGAATGATTCCAATACAGACCTTAATTCAGAAAGTAGAATTTCCTCCTTAATTAATCCTGCCGTACCAAAACCGTTAATAAGTCCAAACATATGATTAAAAATTAAATAGTAACGAAACCTTTCATCTACAATATAATCGTCATATAAATTCCCAGTACGTTCTCCAATACCAGATAACTCATTATTAAGCATCTCTTTCATTGAATTACAGAAATAAAATCCTTGATTATCACGGAAATAATATTTTACTGGATAACCATCCTTCAACTGTACAACACTATTTTGTTGATGAGCTTCTAATGCAACTCCATACTGTAAATACATCCATACCATCGGCTTTAAAGAAATATTTACATACCGTCTAAACCACTCTAAACTTACTTCTTCACAGCTTCTATTTTCTAACTCTGCTATATGATGAATTATATTCGATAAACGAGTGCGCTCTTCAGGAATAGCATCTTGAACTAGTCCAGCAATTAATGTAGCATCATTTGCATGTTCACTATAGAAAGGGTTCTCGCGAATAATTACTTCAAATCCAGATTCTTGTGTTCCATAATTTAATGTAATAAAGGCTGGATCACAAATAAAATCAAAGCCTGGAAATCTTTCTCGTACTTCACCAATAGCCGTATTTAACATTTCCTTCCCTTCAAGGCCACTCTCAAGTTCTTTCAACTTATTAATGCGCATTGAATTTGTTACTTTCACTGGAAAGGAAAACTTAAGCATATATTTCGAATGAGGATGATATAGCGTCCTAAGTGATGATGTTGCCATATAACACTTACCTACTGGACCAATATATTCAAGCACTCCTTGATTTATCCACTCTTGTACATAAGGTTGATGTAATAACCATTCAGCCTGAAGCGGATGAATTGGAATTAATGAATATTCATCTTCCTTACAGTACTTCTCTATAAATTCCTCATTTACCATCTCATCTTTACTTAATTCTTCTTTTATAATCGTTGTTGTAGAATCTAATAATAATGATTTTTCATTTACTATACTTTTATGTGCGCGAAAATAATGAAGCTGGCATTCTCCTTTTAATTCTGGAGAATACATTGCACTTTTCCAATCCAATATACCTTGTCTACTCTTTGGGGTAGGATGAGTTAAATGCCCAAATAATAAAGATTGCTCCGCCTCTATAAAAGTTGTATGGAAACCATATAATGCAGATGTATCTTCTGCTCTCTCTTTTGTAAATTCTTCAATATTTTGACAACTGCGAATAACTCGAAGCATAAGCTCAGCAGGATTAGTTCCTTCTCCATAGTTGATAGACATCTCTTTTATTAAAAATGTAATAACTGTAACATAATCTGCTTTTATAACAGTTTTAGTTTCTCCAATTTGATAATAAAACTGTTCTCCAAACAAATGGCGATCTGTTGCTGATTTATATATAACTTCTCCATACAAAGTAACATTCTGTGCCGATAGCCGACAACATAAATATGTGGGGACTACATTTCTATTCAACGTATTACTGAAGATACTTTCCATTCTTTCATCCTCTGTAATCCATTCTCCACTCCCTGTTTCTCTTAAATAACAGTTTAAAAAACTTTGTATTGTTGCATGTTCTGCGATTTGTTTCGCATGCTGCATACTGGTCCTCCTCTTTATATTAACGCTATCGAAATTTTATAAAACAACCAATGATTGAATATCATTATCAATTATGATTCTAATTGATTGTTATTATCAATTCAAGAGTATATTTCAGAATTTTTTTATCTAACTAAATTTTTTTCCTTTTCTATCATTTATTTCATCTAATTAAAGATACAATAGAAAAATTTTTACTCTCAAGTTAACTATTCATTATTTTTCACATTACTCGTTATTAATCGATTGAACAGAGTTAAACAAAAAGGTATACCAATTAAAGGTATACCTTTTAAAAACATAAAGTTTACATAATAATATTATTTATATTCCTCCAGCAATACGCTGTTTCTTCTACCTGTACTCTCTCTAAAAATTTCGTATCAATTTTTTCAGGGTTATATTTTTCATAAAACTTTTTAGCGGGATTATTAGTAACGACCCAAACTAAAAGAGATTGCATACCATTTTTTATACATTCCGACAGTAACGCTTGAAATAATTTTTGTCCTATTTTCAGTCCTTGATACTGTTGTAACAGATAAATCGCATATAATTCCCCATCACAATTATATGTACCGCTTCTTTCAACTCCCCCATCAATGAATCCGATTATTTTTCCATTTAACGTTTCTGCTACAAATCTGAATTGGTAATTATCTTCTTTTTGAAAAATATCCTCCCACTGCTTTTTTCTTTGTTCAAATGTTACATTTTCTAAAATTTCGTTTTCGAATATCCCGGTATACGTTGTTTTCCAGCTTTCCACATGTACTTTTGCTATTGCTGCAATATCCGATTTTGTCGCCCTTCTAATGTGTATCTCCACCATTCTCATCCCCTTTAGAGAATAATTATAGCAAACTGTTTTTTTATGCGTAAAAAAAAGAGTGAATTTTCATCACCCTTTTTTATCTACTTTCAACTTCAACTGAAACAACTCGATCAATCTCTTTTAGTGAACTATATAACTCAGTTGTATATAAATCTTCTGGAGCTAAAATAACCATCTCCAATTGCTGAAATGCACCACTATCAATATCTTTAATTTTCACTCGTTTTACATGCATGCCTAATTTTTTAATTTGCTTAAATATACCATCTAATTCTTGGTGCTCTTTTACAGTAATTTTTATAGATAAGTCCTTTTGTCTTAATGAATACGGGCCTGCAATTTTCACAATTTGCGGAAGTACGTTAATCGCTAAAATAATTAAAATCATGGCAACGGTCGCTTGCAAATAAAACCCTGCTCCAATTGCTATACCTAAAGCTGAAGCAGCCCACACCATAGAAGCTGTCGTTAATCCAGAAATAACGTCATTACTTCTTCGTAAAATAACACCTGCTCCAAGGAAACCGATTCCGCTCACAATTTGAGCAGCAAGACGCATTGGATCCATATTTGTATGACCTGGAACAGAATATACATGAACTGATTCAATTGAAACCATCGTAATTAAACAACTTGCTACAGAAATAACCATACTTGTTTTCACACCAAGCGGTTTATTCTTTAGCTGCCTATCTATCCCGATGAATAATCCTAAAAAGAGCGCTAAACCTAATTTGAGTAAAAATTCATATGACATGTTTCATTCTCCTTACTTTACAATGTTTCCCTTCGAATAATTCACTATAACTCTTTTATGATATCTATTCCAGTCTTTTCTATTCATTTAACGATAAAAGCCGAAAAAACATTTTTATATGTTTTTTCGGCTTTATATTCCGATTAAGAACTTTCTTTATTTCTGTTCTTTAATCTTAATCTGCGCATCTTTATAAAATGCTAATTTACTGTCATTATACTCTTTTGTATAATTGTTAAACTGCTCTTTCGACTTTTGTGCTTCTCCATTTAACTCATTAAAAGTTTTAACTTTCTCACCAATCTCTTTTAATTTCGTTTCTTTTACCTTTAATTGTTCGTACAATTCTTTTTCAGTCGCTAACGCCTTCGTGTAGTTTTCATTCATCTTTTGGAATGCATCGTAACGTTTTTTATACGACTCTTCAACTGCCTTTGCTTGCTTTTGCACTTTCTTATCTTCAAGTTTTTCTATATTACTTTGAACGGATTTCGTTTCCTTCTGCGCTTTTTCTAGCATTTCTTTTTCGTTTTTCAATACTTTTTCACGGTCAGCTACATTTGCAGTCGCTTGTTCTATCTTTTTCATAACTGCGTCATTATGATCTTTACCTTCTTGTAAAATTTGAGAATATAGTTCTTGACCTTGCTTCTCTAAACCCTCTAATTTTTTCGCTTCATCAACTAAAGACTTTTCTTGTGTCGCTGCTGTTTCAAAAGCTGTATATAAATTTTCTTCTGGCTTTTCACCGAAACAACCTGTTAATACCCCTACTGATAACGCTCCAACTAATGCTACTTTTCCATACTTCAACATTCATTCCTCCATTACATACGGTTATCATGCCAGAAGTTCACTGGGAAGTGACTTTCTTCATGATAAGCTTCAAACTCATAACCCTTTTCTTTTAACCCCTTTAAAATTGCTGGCACAGCAGCGACTGATTGCGGGTGAATATCATGCATTAAAATTACTTCTTGTGGTTTTGTTGCATTTGTTAATACGTTTTGAGCAATTTGCGCTGCAGCTGCATCAACTTGCATTTTATTATATTTCCAATCTAATGAATCAATTGTCCAATCCCAAACTTTAAAACCGCCTTCTACCACTTTATTTCGAAGGCCTTCATTTAATCCAGGCATCGAACCATATGGTGGACGTGTTAATTTAGGTGATTTTCCAATAATATTAGCAATTAAGCTTTGGTCTTCTTTCATCTCATTTACATATTCACCATTTTTATATAACTTTGCAAAATTATGTGTCATACTATGCATACCTACATAATGTCCCTCTGCATTTTCACGTTTCACTAAATCCGGAAACTCTTTTACATTCGCTCCAATTAAAAAGAATGTCGCCTTCGCATCATGCTGTTTTAACGTATTTAATAATTCAGCCGTATATTTGCCTGGTCCATCATCAAATGTAAGATAAGCAACTTTTCTTTCTTTTCCATTAAAACGACTTGGTGCCGTTTTATTCAATTCAACTTTTGATTGTTCACTTGCAAGCTGTACTACATTTTCTTGTTTTGCAACAGCCTTTGCTGGTGAAGTAATTGATTGAAACATAAAATACCCAATAGCTACTGCTGCAACCGCTATTAAAACGACTACTACTCGTTTCATATTAAAAGCTTTTTCCATTCTATCGAATTCCTCTCCCTATTAATCTTATATATAAATCACCCAATGTAATTATACATCTATTTATTTTATTGCACGATATAAAGTGAAACTTTAATCAGTGGGGGGATTCATCCCCCACTGATTATTAACCTTCACCAATCGAGTGTTTACGGGCAGTTAATTTCCCACCTACCTTCTTTGCTCTAGCCGAATTTTGAGGCGGGAATCTCACTACCCACAAATAGCGTGATAAATAGACTGCATATGTATTATAATGGGAGTTTTATCAAAATTGTTGTTCCTATTCCTTCTTTACTCACAATACTAAGTGTACCTCTATGAAGCTCCACCATTTTTTTTACGATAGCTAAGCCAAGGCCTGCACCTGCAGCATGATTATTAATCTGGTAAAAAGACTGCTCTATATATGGTAAATGCTCTTTAGCAATTCCAATCCCTTCATCTTTCACCTTTATCACTGCTTGTCCTTCATTTTTAGTCGCTTCAATGTATACAGTACCATTTTCATGTGAATATTTAATTGCATTTTGAATAATATTCAAGAAAATTTGCTTTAGCCTATTTCGGTCTCCCAACAATTCAATTCGTTCTATAGTATTAATGAATTGAATTTGTTTCTTTTCAGCGTTAGGAGTTAATTGCCAAATCGTCTCCTCTAGTATATCGTACAATTGCACCTTTTGTTTATATAAATTAAAATGATTTGATTGTAATCTTGAAAAATCTAACAATTCTTCTACTAAATGAATCAATCGGTCTGTCTCACCGGAAATAATCCCCATACCTTGCTTGATTTCTTCTTCTGTTAAATGTTCTACTGTTTTAAGCGTCTCACTCCAACCTTTAATTCCTGTTAAAGGTGTTCGTATTTCATGAGAAATAGAAGCGATAAATTCATTTTTCATCTGTTCCGCTTTTTCTATTTTATCAGACATATAGTTTAAACTATGTGCTAATTCACCTAATTCACCAGGATAATCTTCTTTAATTTTATTTTTCAACGTTCCTTCTGCGATTTGTGAAGAAGCTTGAATGATAGATTCAATTGGCTCAACAAAAGAATTTGCCAAGCGTCTACTAATTGAGAAGACAATACATGAAATAACAATACCAACGGCAATAGTAAACATAATAATTTCAATAATCTTTGCATTCACATGTGTTAATACTGTCGTATATTTTAAAACACCGATTGTTTGTCCTTGATGTATAAGTGGGCTTAGCACTTCTAGTTGTTTTTCATTATCTTTCGTAGTAGTAACTTGATTATACATTTCACCTTCCAATAAAGATTGTGGGATATTCACTTTACCTTCTACTTTTTCACCACTTGAAGATTGTATAACCGAACCATGACGATCAATTAACTGTAATTCCGTTCCATCTAATTGAAAACTACTAATTATGTCACCACTATATTCTTGCAAACGAATAAAATATAATGAATTGTATTCTGAGAAAAATCGAGTACTCGTCTTCGCATGAGATTCTATATATTGCACAATACCATTATAATAATATCGATAAATTGAGACCGAAAATACTACCTCAAACAATACAAGCATAAGTGTAATGACCGTCATAAAATATAAAGTCACTTTCCGTTTCATCTTATACTTTCCTTCCACACATATCCTTTTCCCCACACTGTAAGGATAAATTCGGGTTCTGATGGATTACATTCTATCTTTTGGCGTAACCGTCTCATATTTACATCTACGACTTTCGTCTCGCCTACGTAATTCGTTCCCCAAATCATATTTAAAATTTCATCACGTGAAACCGGCTTTGAGGATTCATTCATTAAGTATTGTAAAATCATATACTCTGTAGGTGTTAAATCAACCAATTGTCCATCTCTATATAATCTTTCTTCTATAATATTTAACGAAAACGGACCAGACGTAATTGTATTCGTTTTTTCTTTATGCACTTCTATTCTTCTTAATAGAGATTGTATACGTGCAGTTAACTCTACTGGACTAAACGGTTTTGTAATATAATCATCTGCACCAATTCCTAGTCCTTGCACCACATCTCCATCTTGTACACGTGCGGTTAACATAATAATGCCCATTTTTTTATTTTCTTCCCGAATAGTTTTACAAACTTGAAAACCATCAATTCCTGGTAACATGACATCAAGTAACGCTACATCAACAGTGTGATCACATAAAATCTGTAACGCTTCTTCTCCAGTACTAGCTTCTAATACATAAAATCCAGCACGCTTTAAATTTAAGACAATAAAACTACGGATTGGCATTTCATCTTCTAAAACTAAAATTGTTGACATAATTTCCACCTCCCTACTCTTGTTGATAATCCGCTAGCGGTTTTATATATGCTTTCACTTTTTTAAACTTTGATCGCTTCGGCACTGCATATACGTGAGAAGCCGTTTTCACCGCTGCCTCGAATCCTTTTATTTTGAACCATTCTTTCCGCTTAAAAATTTGGACTTCAAGCCATATTTCATTTGTATTTACGTCCAAAAACTTTTGAGAATTTGATTCCTTCTGCTGATCTGGGATAGTAATTTTCCCAATCAACTCTTCAGGAATTTTCACAAAATACCCTTTTTCTATATCGATGTATCTTTCTTCTATAGGTTTCGTTCCATCTTCACTCCACTGTATGTAACGTTCAAAGAGCGGACTATCTCCATGTGACTTATCTTCCCAACCTTTTGGACGTACAGTACGAACAAATTCAATAATACCGTCTTCATTTACATCTTTACTTTCCACCACATATTCATTGAATAAATCTTCTTTCCCATCTATAGGTAGTACCTCATAATGATCCTTATCAAATTTTGCTACATAAGTTATACCTGAATGAGCCCCAATTCCTGCATCAATTACAATCGCCTTTAATGTTTTAGAAATATGGCCCATTTGTATTCTTTGAATACTATTTATAAATGGATCAAATGTAACTTCTGATATTGTCTTAAACTGCTCAATAAGCTCAACTGTCAACTTCTCATCTTTTTCATAAGTAACAAGGCTTATATCATTAAGACCATTTCTATTTAGATCCTCTATAAATAACTTCGTGTAACGCCGATTATAAATCTCCTTCATATCATCATTTTCTTCTGAAAAAGCATACATAACATGTTCTAACGATTCACGATTTACAGAGATTCCAATTAATAATTCTCGCTTCCCATTCCCTGTAAAATCACCGACTTCAACGATATCTATATCCTCACCATCAAATTTATGCGTGGACTTTATTTTCCACTTATAGCCGATTTCCTCATATACAGCTAAATATACGCTACGATCTTCATTCGGCAATTTATAAAATACGATGGCTTCTTTTTTATTATCTTGTTTAAAATCCATTGACCAAATCATTTGTTTATCTTTATTAGACTTTGGAGTAAGCAACCGATAATTAACAGGCAAATCTTTATCTATTTGCTCTTTTAGTTCATTAATCCACTTTTCATTTGCAGGAGCTCCCATTAAATTGGTTGGAGCTTCAGACATTTTACATCCAGTCAATATAAAGACGATTCCCATAATGCTTATCCATTTTTGCATATGTTATCTTTCCTTATAACAGTATTTATCTTTACTTTTTGCTTATCCAATAATCTCATACATATGAGTATAATTTTTCTAGAATAAAAAATCGTTACAGAAAAGTTACAAATCCATTTCCATAAAAAAAGATTGGCAAAGGCCAATCTTTTTTACTTTTCATTTAGAACTGATTTTGGCGTTACACCTAGATGTTGATTCAGTTTATTTGAAATATCTTTCACATTTTTTTCATTTGGAATGTAATAATAAATACCACCAATACGTTTATCAGTACCTTCAATTTGCATCTTTTCCATTTGTAGATCCGATCCTGCCATGTTTTTCGTAATAGCAAGCATATCATCAAATGTTAAGTTTGTTTTCATGTTTTTATCAACTGCATCAAGTAGAGAGCCCATTTTGCTAATTGATTGAACAGACATTGCTTTTTTCGCAATTGCTTCTATTACAAGTTGTTGTCTCTGTCCGCGCATTGCATCACTATCAATTTTACGTGTTCTTGCAAGTGCAAGTGCCTGTTCTCCATTTAAATGTTGGAAACCTTTTTCTAAATGAATCATACCTGCTTGGTCTTTACTATCTTGCTCTGTGAACGTAACAGGTACATCAATATCAATACCACCTAGTGAATCTACAATTTGAACAAATGACTCAAAGTTAAACTTCACATAATAATCAACTGGAACATTTAAAAATCTTTCCACAGTATCTCGTGTACTTTCAACACCACCAAATACATGTGCATGCGTAATTTTATCTAATTTTTTTCTAGATGGAATATAAACACGTGAATCACGCGGAATACTAACTAATTTAACAGATTTATCATCTTTATTAATTGTTGCTAATAAAAGTGCATCCGTTCGAACCGCTTCACCATATTGACTTTTCCGCATTTCACTACCGTCTACACCCATAATTAAAATTGAGATATTATCCTTTAAAGGTTCCACTTCTTTATCACGTTTTGATGATTTATCAATTTGTGCATATGCATCACTTACAACCGCTTTTGCTTTATTATATATTAACGACCCATATCCTACTCCACCAAAAACAAGCAAGAACAATGGAATTATTATAAACCACTTTATTGACTTTCTTTTAGAACGCTTCTTATTACTTCTCGTATTTTGTTCTAATTCAGAGCTCATACCCATTCGCCTCTCTTTCTCTTTCCCTAGTATAATGTATGTCTAGTAATCTTCATATTGAATTTCCTTTCAATTACCTTACAAATTTGTAAGGTTACATTGTGGATTCAATATATATTCCATTTCACATTATACTCTCGTACTTATTTTTGGCAAGTCACTATTTACTAACTTCAAAAATTTAGCACTTCGTAACATTCGAAATTACAGATTTATCAACCTTTTCATTTCAAATAATCTGACTTTCAACTGAAAGAACGAACAAAATAGTGAGTCAAGTTAGTTATTAACTCTCTATTCATACAGTTATATTTCACATTATTGTTTCGCCAACGGCGTATACATGATTTTCTTCCCATTATTATAAATTAAAGCAGTCTTTGCTTTTAATTTCGTTTTTTCTATTTCCACATCTTCATTTGAGAAATTCACAATAATTTTAATATCTTTTCCATATGAAGTAGATTGTACTAGCTTATCTTCTGACAAGTATGCAAAGTTTGTCATTTCTTCTTTTACTGCCTTTTTATGAACTTCATTCCAAACTTTCAGATGCTCTGTAATTTCTTTTTTATGCTGATTCCACTCTACTTCATCTAAATGGTACAAAGGAGGAACATTATACAATAACTCATATAGCATACGGCTTCCTACCTCATCTTTCACTTTCAAACTTCCCCATTCCCAGTGATGCGTTGTAATGACGGAATCGTTGTATACTAATTTATATAAAGGAAGCGAATATACTGGATTTAAATATACTTGTTTATATTCTTCTTTCAACGGTACTTGTTTTGCATATTTTTCTGGAACATTTTGATTTGGTGAATAATATCCACCGACATAATACGGGCTTGTTTTGTTTTTCCGCATATCTTCATCGTCCCATTTAATAACTGGCGTTTCAATTCCATGAGCAAATGCAATCGTACTACTAGCAAAATCATTTCCGCCCTCAGAGCCAACTACCATACCTTTTTCTTGGGCAATATAATCCATTCGTTGTAATCTTGCTTTTAAATCTTGTTCCTGTGTCGTTACATGTTCTGATGAATAGTCATCGTAAATTTCACCCGTTGCATCACAATCGATAAACCATGAATTATATTTAGGACCATTTTGCAATATATCGTTCATTCGTTCTTTTACACTAGGAAGTGATAATGTTGGATTTAGTTTTCGCCCTCTACCTAAAAACCCTTGCACCTTTTCTCCATTTTTCTTCGTTACAGTTGCCTCTTCATATAACGATGGATCATTAAAGGACGCTGTGTTCCAATTTTTATCACCTTTCTCATGAATGGAATGATAAGAATCATACGGACCAACTAAATATCCCATTTTCTTAGCTTCTGTAACAAAATTAGGTTGCATAAATCCTTGTTCCCAGTTTGGTAGACCAATCCAAGCTTTGTCTATCCCTTCTTCTTTCATTTTCTTTATTATATCCGTTCCATCTGCGTTTCCCCACTTACTTATATCTTCAACTGAACCACCAAGTACTGACTTTAATAAATGCTTATTTAAGCTATACAGTTCTGCTTTCGATAAGTGATCTATACCTTTTTTTAATAACTCACTAGCCTCCTGATCAATTTTCGGGAAAATATCCTCTTTATACAATTCCTTCATTGATAACACTTCGTTTACATAACGCAAAATAACATTTTTTTGATACTTATCAATGAAATCTTGTTTACTTACTTGCTCAAATACATTTAATTCCCCAGGCTCTGAACTATTTTTTTGAATAAGCTCTTTTATATGGCTAAACACTGGGCTATTTATTTGCTCTCTTAACTTCGGCCAATTTACATTACTTGCTGATAAACCATTTTGATTCCAAAAATAAAAATGAGCCGCTCCATAAAGTTTTTCAATTTCTTTATTTCTTCTTGCTTTTTCTTGTAATGTTTTAAATTCACCTTTTTCGATAATGTTATCCTTATACAGCTTAGCAATACTTACTGCATCAGTATTTGTGACATATAATTGAAAACCATATGTTTTATTTTTATTTATACTCGGGAATTCATGTATAAAATCAAACCCTATTTTCGGATCCGAATGAAATTTTACTTCATTATTAAATATATTATTCGCAATATATACAATGGAATATTTCGAACCATTTAATGCAAAAAACTTCATAGAAAATGATTCAGCAAATGAATATTCATCATCCTTTAAAAACTTCTTCCAATTCTCATCATTACTTGGAATTTGTTTACCTTCCCATAACGGAAGTGTATAATTTTCAGCCTGTACTTTCGGCCATGTAAAGCTTTCTGCACCAATCGATTCTACTTCAATATTTAAGTGGTCTTTTTTCTTTTCTAAGTTTACTTTTACTTTTTGATCTGGATATTCCCACGACGTACGATCCTTATCTTTTTTTACATTCGACACCTTCATTTTCGGCAGAGCTTGCGATGCCTGTTCCTTTACACCATCATGTTCTACAGTTAACGTGAAAGTCTCTGGATTTACATCGTAAGTAAAATCTTTATACGTCGCTTTCTTTATTTTAGACTCTTGTACAGCATTATTACCTTTTACATCACACCCGACTAAAGTCGAAAATGACATAGTTGTAAGAAGACATATCGCTATCATTTTTTTCATCTCCTGCACCTCCATCCCTGAATATACAGGGGCTTTGTTACAGGAATATGGCAAAAAATAATAGAGCTAGCATAACGCTAACTCTATTATGAATATAAAAAATTCTCAAATAACTATAATTTATTTTTTAATATGTAATACAGAGGGACTTTAATCCTTGTTTTTTATTCTCACAAATAATGTGATTAAACAAATTAAAGTTTCACTAGGCTTTCCTTACCTGAAAAAGTAAGTGTATATAATATATCCTAAAACTAGCACTAAAATTAATATCCCTGTACCTTTCCAATTCATGCCCCCTGTCATATCAACAGGGCTACCTGATTCCGCTCTATTGAGCCCATCATTCAAAGATCCGGTAGGGTTATTTTTTAACTCGCTTTGTCTTATGCGTTCTCTTTTTTCTTCTGATGACTCTTTTGAACTCATATAATCACCTCCAAAATTAATACGCTCTTTACTAAATCATACAATACTCATTTTCATTTTATATGCTGATTTAAAGTATATGTACAACAAAAAAAGCTAGCGATGCTAGCTCTTTTTATAATCCAATATGTTCTTCCTTATTTACAGTAATCCCTTTATGATCGATTTCAAGCTCACATACTTTCATAGCTGTAAATACTTTCGCTAATTGCTCAGCTATTTCTTGACGCTTCTCATACGGCGTTAATATGAAAATGGATGGCCCCGCACCGCTAAGCGCCGTTCCATATGCTCCGAATTCTTTTGCACATTTACGAATTGATGGCAATAACGGTACGAGTTCTAAACGATATGGCTCGTGAAAATGATCTCTTTCCATCATTTCACCTACAACTTCCCACCGCTTTTGGCATAATGCTGCTACTAATACGTTGCTTATCGCACTAGCTTTAACTGCTTCATGAAACGGAAACATTTCTGGTAATACAGATCGACTTTCATCTGTATTTAGCTCTTCATTTGGAATAAGAGAAATTACGCCTAATTCCTTACTTTCAATCCTTACAACTGAAACATTCTTTCCATCAAGTGCTCCGATTACAGTTCCACCTAATATAGAAGCTGCAACATTATCTGGATGCCCTTCAAAATTTGTAGCAATTTGAACCTTTTGATCAGTCGTTAAGTTCAAATTAGCAAGTTGATTCGCAAGCTCTATTCCTGCTACAATCGCTGAGGCACTACTTCCTAGTCCTCTTGTTAGCGGAATATTACTAGTAACTTCTATTATATGGGGTGATAAAGAAGGACATACTTTACATGCCGTGCTAACGATTAAATTTTTATCATCTGTCGGAATTGAATCTTCAAAGGAATGTATTACTTGCCATTTATCAGCTGTGCCCTTTACAACAACCTCTAAATACAATGACAAAGCTATTCCTACTGAATCAAATCCAGGTCCAACATTTGCTGTACTAGCAGGCACACGTACTCTCAATGGTATCACGACATAATCACCCCTTTTATATGTTCTTTAATTTGTTCTATATCATTTGAAACACTTGCAATATCTAATTTATTAGAAGAAATTGCGATATTAGGATCTTTCAAACCATTTCCAGTTAATACCGCAACTACTGTTTCTCCTTTTTTGATTTTTCCAGATTGAACATGTTTCATTACGCCAGCTAATGAAGCATTTGATCCTGGCTCAGCGAAAACCCCTTCCGTTTTTGCTAACAATCTATACGCATGTAATATTTCCTCATCTGATACCATATCTATCTCGCCTCGAGACTGCTCAGCAGCCTCTACTGCATATGACCAACTCGCTGGGTTACCGATACGTATAGCTGTTGCAATTGTTTCAGGTTCTTCAATTACATGTCCTTTTACAATTGCAGCTGCTCCTTCCGCTTCAAAGCCGTGAATTCTTGGCTTTTTGTAGCCTTTTTCTTTCTCATATTCACAGAACCCTTTCCAGTATGCTGTAATATTCCCTGCATTCCCAACAGGAATAGCGAGAACATCTGGCGCTTTTTGCAACTGGTCACAAATTTCAAACGCTGCTGTTTTTTGCCCTTCAATTCGATAAGGGTTCACTGAGTTTACTAATGTAATTGGCTCTTCTACAGCAATGTTTCTTACAGCCTTAAGTGCATCATCAAAATTTCCTTCTATTGAAATGATTTCAGCTCCATAAGCGACTGCTTGCGCTAACTTTCCATGCGCAATCTTTCCTTCCGGGATTACGATAATACATTTCATTCCGAGGCGTGCCGCATATGCTGCAGCCGCTGCCGATGTATTACCTGTTGATGCACAAATGATTGCCTCAGAACCTTCTTCTTTCGCTTTAGCAACCGCCATTACCATACCACGATCTTTAAAAGAACCTGTTGGATTCGCTCCTTCATACTTACCATATAAGTGAATCCCTAATTGTTTTGATATATTTAATAATGGAATTAGAGGTGTATTCCCTTCCATTAAACTGACATCAGGTGTGTTTTCATTCACTGGTAAATAAGCAGCATACTGTTTTAATAGTCCTTTATACATATTGTTTTTCCTCCTCAATAATGTAATAACTCTTTATTTCACTTGCGACAGCTTCTATTGCTCCTAAAACTTTTTCGAATTGATATTTTGAAGTTTGATGTGTCACAACAACGACTTCTGCAAGCTCACGATTCAAAGGTAATTGAATCACTTCTTTTAAACTTACAGAATAATTAACGAAACATTCTGTTACTTTCTGCAACATCCCTGGCTCATCTTGTAATGAAATACGTAAGAAGTATTTCGAAACAACTTCTTCATCTCCTTGTAATTCATACGGCACTGGTTCTTTTAACGCACTTTTATTTTTCGGAACTTGATTCATATTTTTAACGATCGAAATAATATCACTTACTACAGCAGAGCCAGTCGGTAACTTCCCAGCTCCAGGTCCGTAAAACATCACTTCCCCTACTGCTTGACCGTGAACATACACTGCATTAAATTCATTATTTACATTTGATAACGGATGACGGCTTGGTAAAAGAGTCGGTTCTACACTTAAATGAATAGCTGATCCTTGTTTCTCCGCTTTACCAATTAGTTTCATAGTAAATCCTAACTTTTCAGCCATTTGTAAATCTTCTTTTTCAACCTTTCGAATCCCTCTCACTTGCACATCATCTAATGAAACATTCATCGAAAACCCTAAATTCGCAAGGATCGCTACCTTTCTCGCCGCATCTAGTCCATCTACATCTGCTGTCGGATCTGATTCTGCGAATCCTAATTTTTGTGCTTCCTGTAAAGCCTCTTCATACGACCATCCATTTTGACTCATCTTTGTTAACATGTAATTTGTTGTTCCATTTACAATTCCCATTATTTTTTCAATTTGATCTGAAGCTAATCCGTCTGTTAATCCTCTTAACACTGGAATACCACCCGCTACACTTGCCTCATAACATAGATCACAATCATTTACGTTCGCTAATTGAAGAAGTTCCGCACCGTATACAGCCATTAAATCTTTATTTGCTGTTACGACATGCTTCTTATTTCGTAAAGCCTTCACAATATGCTGTTTTGCTTCTTCAATTCCGCCCATTACCTCTACTACAATATCAATATTTGAATCATTTAGAACTTCATCTGCATGACTTGTTACTGCAATTCCATCAATACAAACATCGCGTTCTTTTTCCAAATCACGTACAACGACTGTTTTTACTTTCACTTCGTATCCTGTATCAAGTGCGATTTTTTTATAATGTTCTTTCAAAATGTGGACAACACCACTTCCGACTGTACCTAATCCTAACACCCCAACATTAATAACGTTATGCATCTTCTAATCTCCTCCTACAATTTTATTTTTTATCTCTATCAATCACCTTGTTCTGCTTTTTAATCATGCAGGTGGTGGTTATTTCCGTACGTACGAATCGTTTCATGTTACAGCACCTCCTTTCAAAGTAATAAAGTGAAACTTTAATCAGTGGAGATTTTGTCCATTCCTCACTGATTATTAGTTGAACCAATCGGGCTTTTACGGACAGTTGATCTCCCATCTAACTCCCTCGCATCTGCCAAATTTTGAGATGGGAGTCTTACTGACCGTTAATGCGGGATAAAAAAACACACTCATCCCTAGGAAAGGGACGAATGTGTTTTCGTGGTTCCACCCTTGTTCCAATCTAGACGTATCTCCTCCTAGATTGCTCAAGTTCAGATAACGGCTGATACCGTCAATAATTACTAGATTACTCGTTCACTATTGAAGTTCAAAGGTGGTAAAATCATTTCTCGTGTTAGGAAGCTCACACCCTTGGCTTCCCTCTCTGTAAACCGTAAAAATGATTTCGTGTCCTTATCGTTACTTTTTCGTTCATGTTTATTTGTTAACTCATTATACTCGCATAAAAAACAAAATCAATACCATTTTTTAATTATTTAAAATTTTCAATCTCTAAGGCCGTAAAAAAACACACTCATCCCTAGGAAAGGGACGAATGTGTTTTCGTGGTTCCACCCTTGTTCCAATCTAGACGTATTTCCTTCTAGATTGCTCAAGTTCAGATAACGGCTGATACCGTCAATAATTACTAGATTACTCGTTCACTATTGAAGTTCAAAGGTGGTAAAATCATTTCTCGTGTTAGGAAGCTCACACCCTTGACTTCCCTCTCTGTAAACCGTAAAAATGATTTCGTGTCCTTGTCATTACTTTTTCGTTCATGTCTATTTGTTAACTTATTATAGTTATCAAATTTTTAAAAAGCAAGCCTATTTTTATTAACTATTTTCAAGATCATTTTTTATTATATTTCACAATAATATTTTATACCGGCCAATCTATTTACCTATTTCGTAATTTCCCAACTTGTAAATTAATGTTTCACATAAAAGTATTCCATTCTAAAACGAGTAGATCTCTTCCTTTTAAAACTATACTAATAAAGGATTTTTAATACAATCTTTTCGTATAACTTTCTTCTAAAGAACGTGCAACATCTTCTTCTGAAGTATTCACTTTCGCATGCTCCAACAACATTTTTGCTGCTGAAGGTAACCCTTTTTTATTTAACCAAGATTCTGGATCCCACATCTTAGAACGAATAAAAGCTTTTGCACAATGAATGTAGCATTCTTCTATTTCAACAACAATTCCAAGTAACGGATTACGTCCATTCGCCTGCATCTCTTTCAAAATTTCTTCATCGTTTGTAATATATGCTTTACCGTTTATTCGGAGTGTTTCCCCAAGACCAGGAATAAGAAAGATTAACCCTACGTGCGAATTTGAAATAATATTTAAAATGGAGTCTATACGACGATTGCCCGGCCTTTCCGGAATGATAATTTTATTTTTATTCAATACATATACAAATCCAGGTGCATCCCCTCTTGGCGAAGCATCACACTCTCCTAATTTATTTGCAGTAGATAATACTAGAAAAGGAGATTTAGACAGAAAATCTACACAATGATGATCAAGTGATGAAATAACTTTTTTCAAAGCTCGCTCACTTGGTTGCCCCAATATTTGTCGTAATTCTTCCTCTGTTGAAATAATCGATTTTATTTCCTTACTTTCTATCCCCATTTACAACCACCCTTTTTTTCTTTATTTTCCCAAAATTCAATACAAATATTGTATAATAAAATTTGCAGAAAGGGGAATTAAAATGACAGAGTGGTTAACGATATTTGATTCTGAAAAAAATACACTTGGAAAGAAATTACGTGATGAAGTGCATCGTGACGGTGATTGGCACGAAACATTCCATTGCTGGTTTATAGAAAAAGATGATGAAGATATGTTCTTATATTTCCAATTACGCTCTAAAAATAAAAAAGAAGCTCCGGGTATATGGGATATTACTTCAGCTGGACATATTATGCATGATGAAGATGTACAAATTGGCGGCCTTCGTGAAATCGAAGAAGAATTGGGGCTTTCCTTTCAAACGACTGATTTAACATACAAAGGAATCTATAAAATAGATTATGAAATTTCAAATCTTACTGATCGTGAGTTTTGTCATATGTATTTTCACAACGTAATAAAGCCTCTTCCATTTGCACCAGGTGATGAAGTAGACGATGTGATGAAAGTACGTGCAACTGCTTTTCTACAACTATTAAAAAGAGAGATTTCATCTTTTTCGGCTATTTCTGTTTTAAACAATAAACCAATTACAATAACATTTGAAGATATTTATCCGTATGATCTTACATACTATGAATTTGTTATAGAGCAAGGAAAAGAATTCTTAAAAAATAATAGTTTATAAATAAAATAGGACTCCTAGCATAATATTGCGCAGAGTCCTATTTTTTTACTATTGTTCAAGTATCTTTAATCTATTCTCTACTTGTATAAATAAACGAATGATTAATAACAGCATAACCACCATAATCGCTATTATTGTATGTGGATATCTAAACAGTATACTAATAACACTTCCAATTAATATCATGATGAATCCGTTTTTCTTCATCACTTCTGCACTATACTTGTTACCTGCATCCCATAACTTCTTATTTTTCATAGACCGTTTCGTACGATAACCATATGCTGCGTTAATATCTGTCGGTGGATTTTTTTGAAGAATACGTGCGGCAAGTATAAATATAATACCGATCAACATGCTTATTCCTATGTTTACTAGTGCATACAACAATTATATCCACCCCCTAATTTATACCTTCATTATACTATATAATCATCCATGTTCCAATTATTAACATTTTCATTTTCTCTCTTTAGATGTCTGGAACATACTTGGAAGTGTTACAAAGCGTGCTCCTTTCGTTTTCAACTGTGGAATGATTTTGTCTAGCGCATCTACAGATCCTTGCAAATGTCCACCTGGAGTTGAATGCTGAAGTATGACACTACCTGGAAATGAATTCCCTAACACATTATTTGTAATTGTATCAGCACTTACCCCTTTCCAATCAACTGTATCGACACTCCACTGTACAATCATAAATTTTTGCTCTGTTGCCCACTTCAATTGATTTTCAAGTATTTCACCGTACGGCGGACGTATAAACTTCGGTGCATAACCAGCTAACCGATTTAATATTTCTTCCGTTTTTATAATTTGATTATGGTACTCAACCTCATTTACTTTCGCTAAATTTGGATGACTATACGTATGATTACCAATTACATGCCCTTCATTTGCAATACGCTTTACTACGTTCGGAAACTTTTCTGCATTTTCACCGAGCAAGAAAAAAGTAGCTTTCACATTATGTTGTTTTAACTTATCTAAAATTTTTGGCGTAAATACTAAATCTGGTCCATCATCAAATGTAAGAGCTACTTCCGCTTTATTGTATGGTCCTGAAAATGCATACGCATATTTTTCGACCCATGAAAATGGTGTCCATGATCCACGATCCGCTTCTTTCATTTGTGTTTCATAATTTTGAGGAACATGTAATGCGTATGGTAGCGCATTTACATAGTCTCCATAATAAAATGAATGATATGGCATATAAGCGTACGAAATATTACGTTCTAGCCCTAAAGGAAATGGAACGAACATTTCTGGTGAATAAAAATAATACATGATAAAAACCTCCCTAAAATTTCATATGTGTTTCATCTGTACTTTGTTAGAGAAATTCTGATTCCTGAACAAAAATAAGACTGTCCGTAATTAGGACAGTCTTACTGATTTATATACTTAATAAATTACTTTACTATCTTTCGGTAATTTTCTTACATGCTTTAAATAACTCGTCACTTTGTCATCATCATCTTGCGGATATTGATATTCATAAGTGTTAGCAATTTCGTTCGCAACTTTCCTAAATAAATCACCCATTATGAAAAATGAATCCCAAATATTTTCATACTCTGCATTTGAAAATGTCCTTTTAAACTGCTCCCAGACATTTTTTTCAACATATTGTTCGAAATACTTCCCAAACTTCCCAGCATTAGCTGTAAACTTTGTTTTCATACCAATATGCCACTCTAGCATTACAACCAACATATCTCGCATTGGGCCTTCAAGCATTCCTTTCGCATAAGAAAGCTCCTCGCGCCATAACCCTTTTCCTACATTTGTACTACACCACCAAAATTCATTACAGCAATCTAAAAACTCTTTTTCCGTAGGCTTTTTTACTAAGTAATCTTTATCGCTTGCTGGTGGGAATTCTCCCAGACAATTATCTTTATCAAGAAGCAGTTTACTTAAACTATCTTTTCCAACGAACTTTTTTATTAACTCAACTGGAACTAGTGTTAAATCAATCCGATTCCCATCCATGAACTTCATTAAATACGGAAACTTCCCGTCTTCATCTGCTGGAATTAATGACATTTCTTCCGGCATTTGTACAATCATTATTTCTCCAAATCTATGAATCCAATTATGATTAGATATAAAAGATTGTATATCATTCACAACATACATAATATCATAATCTTGAAAACAATCTTTTTTCACATTTGGATTTACACGCGATCCATTCATGATGACAGCTCGAATTCTTTCATCCTCTTTTGCTGTATTTATAATTAAGTCTAGCATTTCTTTTTCAGTTCTCATCTACTTATAGCCTCCAATTTTTTAATATATAATATAGCGTTATGTATACTGGAGGTCCACGAGCTAATCTCGTTATACACGATACATGTTATAATTTTTGAAACTTCTTTTTCATCCCTTTTTCCTCCTTACATCACTCTTTTACAACTGCCATCACAAACCCATCGTATCCCTTACTTCCTACAGTTTGAAGCGCTATAGCACTTACATGCGGCTCTGCAGCTATCAATTCATAGAAACGACGTATCCCTTCTGCTAGTATTGTCAATAACTTCTCCTTCACGTACTACGTTATCCCCAATAATTACGGTACCAGGGCGTGATAGTTTCAGTGCCCATTCAAAAATAAGTCGGATTATTTTGTTTATCAGCATCTATGAAAATAAAGTGAAACTTTAATCAGTGGGGGGTGTTCATCCCCACTGATTATTAGTTGAACCAATCGGGCGTTTACGGGCAGTTGATCTCCCACCTAACTTCTTTGCTCTAGCCTACCTTTGAGGTGGGAGTCTTACTACCCGTTAATGCGGGATAAAATCAAAAGGTTCATACTGCTCATTTTTTATTTGTTGTAAAGAATCTAACGCTAATCCTGTTCGTATTTCAATTTTATCATTCAAATTAGCACGTTCAATATTGCTACGTGCAATTTCTGCATGTTTTTCATTTGCTTCCAATGTAACAACTTGTCCTCCAGATGGTAAGCCCCTTGCAATCCATATCGTGCTATATCCGCCTAGAGTACCAATTTCCAAAATGTTTCGAGCTCCTTGAATTTGTACTAATAGTTGCAAAAACTTCCCTTGCGTTGGCGATACATCATGTGCCGGTAAATTAGCTGCAGCGTTTGCTTGAAGGACCCTTTCTAATGTAGAATCTTTCGGTATTAATACATCACTCATATATTGATCAACAGCCGACCATTTCTCAATTGTACTCATGTAAATACCATCCCTTTCAATTTTCCAATGCTTTCTACCATTCACTTTTAATTATACCGAAAATTCTGTCTCGAATACAAAAAATAAAGAAGGGACATCTATCCCATTACAGAATAGATATCCCTTCTTTGTTAATACATGTAGCCCTTACGGATTAGTAGACCAAAGTCCAGCAGATTTAATAAATGTACGTTTATTTAATTTCAGCTGAGCTACGATAAATTCTGCAATATCTTCTGCTTGCATTACTTTATCAGGATTTCCATCAGTTAACCCTAAATCTACAGCCATATCAGTTGCTACTGTACTTGGAGTTAAAGCCGTTACACGAATGTTATGTTTACGAACTTCCATCGCTAACGATTCTGTTAAGCCAAGAACACCAAATTTAGAAGCACTATATGCACTTGTTACAGGCGCGCCTTTTTGTCCTGCTGTAGATGAAATATTAATAATATCACCAGATTGTTGTTCAATCATGCTTGGTAAAGCGGCACGAGTTGCATAGTATACACCCATTAAGTTTACTTGAATGATTTTTTCCCAATCAGCAACGTCTAATTCTAAAAACTTACCAAATTTAGAAATACCAGCGTTATTAATTAAAATATCGATAGACCCTAAACCGTTTTTTAACGTTTCAATTGCAGTCGTTACCTCTTCATACGAAGATACATCAGCAGTCGCAATAACAGCTTTTACGCCTTCTGCTTCCACTTCTTTCGCTACAGCTTTTAAGTTTTCTTCTGAACGAGCTAAAAGACCTACATTTACGCCTTCTTTCGCTAATGCGATCGCTACAGCACGACCAATACCTCTACCTGCTCCTGTAATTAAAGCATTTTTACCTTGTAATAATTCTGCCAAGTATAACACTCCTTAATCTTCTCTGTTGTTTATCATATTAAAAGTGTATCTATGTTTATGTAAAAAGGCAATGATGCACTTTCATGTGCGTAGGTTACTTGTAGGTAACCATAGTAGCTATATATGCCTTTTTAAAGAAAAATAGTGTTAGAAATCTTTCCACCTAACACTACTTTTCTTCATATTTAGGAATACACACAATAAATTCTGTACCATTTCCTTCCTCACTCTCGACTTTTATTTCTCCTTCATGAAGATCAAGTACTTTTTTTACAATAGCTAAACCTAAGCCACTTCCTCCATAGGCACGATTTCGTGAAGAATCCGCTTTATAAAAACGCTCAAAAATATGTTGTTTCTGTTCTTCTGATATACCAATTCCTGAATCACAGATACGCACTTCCACTACTGTCTCATGTTCCTTTAACTGAATAGTGATCGTACCACCGCTTGGAGTAAATTTAATGCTATTATGAATTAAATTAATCCACACTTGACTCATACTTTCTTGGTCTGCAGTTACATGGACTTTCTCTAAATCAAGATCTAATTCAATTTCTTTTTCAGCCCAGAGTGGTTCACTATTTAATACAATTTGCTTTAACTGTTGATCTAATCGATAGCTCACTCTTTCTGGTGTATACTCTTCGGATTCTAAAAGAGTTAGCTTCAATAAGTTTTGACTTAGTTTAGATAATCTCGTTGTTTCAGTTTCAATAATGGTAAGATAATGCTTTCTTTTTTCCTCAGAAAGATTATCATCTTGTAGTGCTCTAGCAAATCCTTTTATAGAAGTTAATGGTGACTGTATTTCATGAGAAACATTTGATACAAACTCTTGTCTCATTTTCTCCATCGTATTCAGTTCATCTGTCATATCATTTATACTTTTTACGAGCACGCCAATTTCTCCATCATACTTTTCTTCATTTCGTATTTTTACGGAGAAGTCTCCTTTTGCAATTTTTTGTATCGGTTCAATAATAGTCCAAATCATTGCCTCTCGTTTTGGCCTCATTAATATTCCAATTAATGTCCAAATAAGAATAATAAATACAAAACCGACCATATCACTAATTAGAAAGGCAACAAACGGCGATACATTTACGTCAAAAGCATTCAATAAACTAGTTGCTACATAAAATGCGATAGACCAAATGATAGTAAGAAAAGTAAAGAGAGCTAATACCGCTCCAAATACTTTCAGCATCTTCAACTTACTCATTCGTTTTCTTTTTCTCATTTACTTACCTCTAAGCGATACCCTAAACCTCTTATTGTTTTAATACTAAATTTCGACTTCTCTTCTTGAAACTTCTCACGTAACCGATTAATATGAACGTCTAGTGTACGTTCATTCCCTTCAAAATCATATCCCCATATTTCTTCAATTAATTGCTCTCTCGAACAAGTTCTTCCCGCCTTAGATCCTAATGTAAAAAGTAACTCGAATTCTTTTAGCGGTAACGTAACCGTTTGTTCCCCCAGTGTCACTTCAAACGTTTTACGGTTTAACAGTACATTTCCAACTTGAATCGATTGCGATACTGTAATTTGGTAACGTTTCAGTAACGCCTTTACTCTCACTACTAATTCTATAGGATCAAATGGTTTTACGAGATAATCATCTGTCCCAAGGTGAAATCCTTTTACTTTTTGTGATGTTTCTCCTTTGGCAGTTAGCATCAGAACCGGGATATCATAGTATTTTCTTAATTCAAAACATACATCAAATCCATCCATATTTGGCATCATGATATCAAGAATAACCATATCGACTTTTACTTCGTCCATTTTCCTAAGTGCATCTATGCCATCAATTGCCTCATATGTTTGAAAGCCTTCCCGCTCTAAAAAAACAGAAACGAGTTCTCTAATATGTGGATCGTCGTCTACTATTAAAATTTTAGGTATCAAAGGAACCATTTCCTTTCTACTAAGCATCTTTTATATTTTTTTAAAATGAATAATCAGCGGAGTACAACCTCCACTGATTATTCATTTTATAATGCACCCTCTTTAATTTTCAATTGTTGCGTTGCAAACTCACGATACATGTCATGTGTACGTAATAATTCATCGTGCGTACCGCTTCCTGTAAGGTTCCCTTTTTCAATAAAGATAATTTTATCCGCATCTACAACCGTAGAAAGCCTATGTGCAATAACTAAAGTTGTTCTGCCTTTCATTAAGTTATTTAATGCCTTTTGAACGACAGACTCGGATTTACTATCTAGACTTGAAGTTGCTTCATCTAACATAAGAATTTGCGGATTTCGAAGTAATGCTCGGGCAATCGCAATTCGCTGTCTTTGTCCTCCAGAAAGCTTCACACCGCGCTCTCCAACTTCTGTTGCATATCCATTTGGTAAATCATGAATAAATGCATCAACATATGCCATAGCTGCTACTTTTTCAATTTCTGCATCCGTCACTTCGCCCTCAACACCGTAACAAATATTATCACGAATCGTTCCATCGATTAACGGACTATCTTGTGATACATAACCAATTTGACGTCGCCATGACTGCAATGAATAGCTCGTAATTGATTCTTTTCCTAATTTAATAGCACCACCAGTTGGCTCATAAAAACGTTCTAATAATGAAAATAAAGTTGTTTTTCCGCTACCACTTGGACCTACAATCGCTGTTACTTTTCCAGATTCAATTGTGAAATCAATATTGTTCAATACTTTCTCATCTTCGTTATACTCAAAATGTACATTTTCAAGAACTATCGACTGCTTAGCATTCGAAACCTTCACACCAGTTTCATGATCTTCTACTTCATATTCTAAAATCGCATTAATTCTTTCCGTTGCACCAATTGCCTTTTGGAATTGTGTAAAGAACATAGATAACTGGCTCATTGGCATAATAATTTGAACTAAATATAAAATAAATGCTACAAGTTCACCTGTTGTTAATGCACCACTAGAAACTCGCATTCCACCATAGCCTACGATAATAACAAGCAGTGCCATTAAAACAAACGACATAACTGGTGAAATTAATGCTTGCACTTTTCCTTCTTTTAAACCAAATTGCAATAACTTTTGTATCCCTGTATTACCTGTCTCATATTCTCTTTTTTCTGTATTTGAAGATTTCACTAAACGAATTTCTGATAACACCTGTGTTAACACACTTGTAAAAGATGCTGTTTCATCTTGAAGCGCTTTTGAAATCTTATACATTTTTCGTCCAAGAGGAACTAAAATTAATACAGACAACGGAATAACCGTTAAGAGTAAAGCTGTCATTTTCCAATCTAAAACAAATAATACAATTAATGATCCAACAATTGAAATACCGCCTGTTAATAAATTTGACAAGTGCTCAGAAATTAATGTTTTCACAACACCTGTATCATTTGTCATACGGCTAATCGTATCGCCTGTTCTATTTTGATCATAATAAGATACTGGTAAAACAAGCACCTTTTTCCACAAACGTTCTCTCAGTCCAGCTACAATCTTCTGCCCAATATAATTTAGTAAATAAATAGACAATCCTGCAGCAATGGTTTGCATGACAAAGAAGGCAACTAGCCCAACAATTTGTCCTGTACTAATTGACGAAAGCGAAAAATTATCTACTAATCCTTTTGTTAACATCGGAATAAATAAACTCGCTCCTGTAGAAAGCAAACTCATTAACAATGCAAAAACAAGAATCCCTTTCGGAGGATTTGTATCTCGAATAAGGCGTAAAAACTGCCTCCAACTTCCTTTTTTCTTCATTTCATTTCTAACTTCCATTCCTGTTCATCTCCTCGTGTTAAGCCAAACTGCTCTTTCTAAAACTAGAATACAGTACAAATGTAAACTGAATGTAAACACACTTTTTCTATTTTTACAAAATATACATAAAAACTCATCTTTACAACAGATATAAACATCTGATATTATTACCTGGTACTTAATATTATTGTATGTGAATTATAGATAACTAATTTAAAATACTATATAAATCTCCAGTTATTGAAAGGAGTATCCTTTTTGCAAACAAATATACATTCTGAAAAGGAAACAATCATTTTTATTCACGGCTTAGTTGGCAATCGTCGTGCCTTCAAAAAAGAGCATAAACGATTTTCTGCCTCCTACAACATTATAACTTATGACTTATTAGGTCACGGCGACGATAAAGGAGAAGCTATTGAATTTTCATTACAGCGCCTCGTAGATCAATTATTGAAATTATATGAAAAAGAAGGTATTACAGAGGCTCATATTTGCGCTTTAAGCTATGGCTGTTATATCTCCACTATTTTTGCACAAATGCACCCGGAAAAGGTATTAAGCATTTGTCATATTGGTGGACATTATAATAATCCATCCCTTTTATATAACGTATTTCAAAAATTTTGGGAGAAGCGAGGAGACGAATACTCTAAATGGCTCTCTCAATACGCAAATACTATTTTTCCAAGCGGCATATTAAAGGCGAATCCGTTCGCAGTCATTTCAAGAAATATTTACTACCGTTTCGGATTACAATTACATTCATCCATAATTGCCCAATCATTACGACACCGGTTAGAATTCGATTTAAAATCTAAATTAAAATCACTTCCCCACCCTATATTATGGGTAATGGGTGAACAAGATCATCTCTATAAATCTTGCCTATTTGATTTAAAATCTATTCTGCCAAACGTTCTATATAAGGAAATACCTTTAGCAGGACATGCTGCAAACTTATTTCGTCCTAACTATTTTCATGACTTATATGATCGATTTTTAAATGGAAAGTTAAAATAAAAACTACTAAACTTCCAATTTATTCAACTATAAAAAGGCTTCCCAAGTTTCCTTGGAAAGCCTTTTCTCTATACGAAAAGTATAAAATACTTTTTCTTAGTATGCTTTTGTGTAACCTAAAATGTGCTTGCTCCAGTAAGAGTTGCTTACAGAACTAATACGTACACCAGTTGCATCAGTTTCTGCACTAATGAACTGACCGTTTCCTAAGTAAACACCCATGTGAGAAGGACCTGATTTATAAGTATTTTGGAAGTATACTAAATCACCTGGTTGTGGATTACTAGTTTTTGTTTTAGAGCTCCAGTATCCAGCAACTGTTTGACGAGCGCCTTTATGACCAGTTTGATTTAATACGTAGTGAATGAATCCACTGCAGTCAAAACCAGCAGGTGTTGTACCAGCAGTTCTGTATGGTGAACCATTTAAAGATCTAGCGAATCCAGCGATTGAAGACGTATCTCCACCTGTAGGTGCTGTTGGTTTTTGTACTTGGTTAGAACCTTGGTTAGAACCTTGGTTAGAACCTTGGTTACCACCAGTCACTCCACCTTTTACAAACTTAACATAGTCTGCACTTACGTAACCTGTGCGGCCATTATGGTTAATCTTGTACCAACCATTTTCTGCGCCAGTAACGTTTAATACTTTACCGTTTGTTACCCCACCAATTACAGCATTGTATGTAGCTGGGCCTGTACGTACTTTTAAAGCACCAGTGTTAACAACATAAGAACCACCAGTTTGAACTGTAGTAGTATTGTTGTTGTTTGTAGTTGGTTTTTGTGTTTCGTTAGATACAGCAGAACCACCTTTTGTTACGAAGTCTTTGCTTACGTATCCAGTTCCACCGTTGAAGTTGATTTTAAACCAATCTTGTACTTCACCTACAACTTGTACTGTTTTCCCTTTATTTACAGAACCTAATACTGTATGAGAAGTACTTGGGCCTGTACGTACGTTAAGTGAAGAAACGTTTACTGTGTAAGTACCTGTTCCTTGTTGAACAGTTGTTCCTTTGTTACCACCAGTTGTTACGAAGTCACCACTTACATAACCTGTTTGGCCGTTTACACTTACTTTGAACCAACCGTTTTCTTGTCCAATTACTTGTAGTACTTGACCTTGTTTTACTTTAGAAATAACGTTATGTCCTGTACCAGCACCTGAACGAACATTTAATACATCAGCAGTTACTGTGTATTTTAATTCAGAAGTTGTTTCTACTTTTTTTGTTTCAGTTACAGTCGTTTGAGTTTGTGTTTGAGTTTGTCCATTAATTTCTTTTAGCGCTTCGTTCGAAACTTGTGCATGAGCAGAATCCATACCTGGAACTGCAACACCTGCTACTGAAGCTGCTGCTAAACCTGCAATTACTTTTTTCATAAGTTGTCTTTACTTCCTTTCCCTACTATCCTCTTAAAAAAACATATAAACTTAATACTTTACAATATTATCAAAGTAAAATATTCATCAAGTTCCATTTTTTAACAAGAGTTTTATTTTTCACACGTATTTCATTTTAAATGCATGAAGTGAATTCCGTGTGAACTTCATGTGAACTTTATCATTAAACATAGTAATTTTGCAACGATTTTCTTCAAATTTCTTATGTATCGCATGAAAATCCGACATTCCATTCATTATCTCAATATAGAATACTTATTTTCTATCCAATAAAAAAATTTATTAACGAATACAAAACAAACTATGTGTTTTCTTGATAAAATGAATTACATGAAGCGTACTCTTATCATGGCAAAAATTACTTAATTAATCAATAGTATAATATTTTCAGAAAACTAATTTCCTATACGATCTATGTTTTTTAAATAATTTGACGAATTGTAAGATTTAGTTCTCAAAACCTCATTCTATGTTAAAGAAAATACACACTCCATTGACTATTTATTTTTTACTAACTATGGAATTTTTGAAATATTTCCGTTATTATTTATATAATCATATAATATGAAACTCTTATCAACAAAGAGATGTGCAATAGGAATTTAAGGACTGCCGACTTCCACCATTCCAAATTGTAGTCTTACTAGTAATGAACAAGGAGGTGCATTTGTGAAAAACATAATAGACGATCACATAAACAAAAATATAGAATTATACTACGCCTCTATTCAGTTCGTTTCATTTATAACATTACAAAAAATATCAACTATTGAAACACGTAAAAAAGAATTGAAAAATCAGATGAAAAATTGCCAACAAAAAAATCCTTACTACTTATAAAGTGAAACTTTATAAGTAGTAAGAATTTTTTGCATCTCCCACTAATTATTATCCTTCACCAATCGGGCGTTTGCGGGCCGTTAATGCGGGATAATAAAAGGTGAACAGGTCGTATCCCTGTTCACCTTTTATTATTTCTACCTTATTTATAAATTTTCACACGATTTTCTAATGGTTGGAACTTTTTTTCGCCAGCAAGTACTACTGGTTTACCAAATGGCATTTGCGCAGTGAGTTTCCAGTTTTCTGGAACATCCCATTCTTTTCTTACTTTTTCATCAATTAATGGATTATAATGTTGCAATGTAGCACCAAATCCTTCAATTTCTAAAGCTGTCCAAATTGCAAATTGTAACATCCCTGAGGATTGCTGTGACCAAGTTGGAAAGTTCTCTTTATATAGTGCAAATTTTTCTTGAAGCCCTTCCACTACTTCACTGTCTTCAAAGTATAAAACCGTTCCATAACCACTTTTAAATGCATTCATTTTTTCTTCTGTAGGTGCAAAGTTATTTTCAGGTACAATTTTCCGTAATGTTTCTTTCGTAAGATCCCATAATTTATCATGTTGTTCTCCTAACAAAACAACAACACGAGCACTTTGAGAATTAAAAGCTGAAGGTGTATGTTTTACAGCATGATAAATCACTTCTTGAATTTTCTCATCAGAAACTACTTGCTCTTTACTAATTGCATAAATAGATCTTCTGTCTTCAATTGCTGAGTAAAAATCTTTTGCCATCATAATTCCCTCCAATTTTCAATTGAGGCTATTTCATATGTATACATCATACAACGCCCCTTCAAACTTATTATTAATAAGTTTATAACTTTATACTATCAACAAACATTGATAAACTCAAATAATAACTCTCACATTTTTTACCTTTTTACTTCCCGTGTTTTAAATAAAAAAGCAGTTTATCGTTACTAAAAATAAGTAACAATAAACTGCCTTCCTCATGTAATGTTCTAACTTAGCATTTTACTTAATTAACTAATCCAAATGTATATGACATTAACTTATTCGTCTCTGTAAAACGTTTTGTTTTACTGGAAGTCCCCATGACTACTGTAATAATTCGAGTATCTCCTTGTTTTGCAGTACCTGTAAAACAGTACCCTGCACTATCTGTAAATCCTGTTTTTAATCCGTCTATTCCTTCTATATATAAACTTTTATTATTTTTGTTTAGCATGTCATTTGTACTGATAACATTAATATTATTAAATGCTAACTGACTTTGACGTAAGTGAGTCACTTCTAATATCTCCGGATAATCTTTTATAAGATGATACGCCAGTTTTGCTACATCGGCAGCTGTCATCTTAGTCTCACTTCCATCAGGCTCTTGTAGCCCTGATGCATTTGCGAATTTAGCATGTTCCGACATTTCTAACTGTTTCGCTTTTGCATTCATAAGTTGAACGAAATCTTTCTCCGTCTTTGCCATATGTTCTGCTAACGCCACCGCCGAATTATTTGCCGATTCAATCATTAATGCATGGTACAAGTCTTTCACAGTCAATGTGTCATTCACTTGGACTGGGATTCTCGCACCCTCTGTTTGCGCTGCTTTCTCACTCATTTTCACCGGATCTTCCCAGCGAACTTTCCCATTATGTACACTCTCTAATAAAAGGTACGCTGTCATCATCTTAGACATACTAGCTGGCGCAAAAGCTTCATTTTCGTTATGTTGATAAATAACATCTCCATTACTCGCATCGATAATCATAGCTGCTTTTGCATCAACTTTTGGTGGGATGTACTTTGACGGAACTACTTTTTCAGTTAACCCAGTTTTAGGTAGCTCTGCCACTTGTAAAGGTGGTCCCTCTACATTTGTTGTACTCTTTTGAGTTCCTTGGAATAAGAACCAACATATCCCTAAAATAATGACTAATAGGATTGTTACTCTTCCCCATTTCAACCGATTCATTTCAAAACTCCTTTAGCAAACCTTTTATACACTCACAGTCAACCATAACAACAATTCCTGCATATCGTCAAGGTAAAAAGTATATTTATTCATATACAACAATTATTATTTCAATCTATTTATGTTACACTATGAATACTGAAATATAAGAATATTCAATGATAAATTCATAAACAAACTATTTAATAGAAAGGATTCATACAAATGATACTTCCAAAACCATTAAAATACGGCGATACTATTGGGATTTATTCGCCCTCTTCACCAGCAACCTACACTTCCCCAAAAAGGTTTGAACGAGCAAAATCTTACTTAAAACAGAAAGGGTTTCATATATTGGAAGGTTCACTTACAAATCAATATGATTATTATCGTTCTGGCAGCATACAAGAGCGTGCTGATGAACTAAATGATTTGATAAGAAATCCAAATATTTCTTGTATCATGTCAACAATTGGTGGGATGAATTCCAATTCATTATTACCTTATATCGATTATGATATTTTTCGAAATAACCCTAAAATAATGATTGGATATTCAGACGTATCAGCTTTATTACTAGGAATTTATGCAAAAACAGGAACTCCTACATTTTACGGTCCTGCACTCGTTCCTTCTTTTGGAGAATTTGAGCCTTTTGTAGATGACACATACAAATATTTTTCAGAAACATTACTAAACGATCAACCTCTTCCTTACAATATAAAGCAACCGTTATTTTGGTCAGATGAATTTATTAATTGGGAAGAAAAAATGAAAGAAAAAGAACTTAGACCAAATAATTGGATTTCTGTAACGAATGGACAAGCTACTGGGCGTATGATTGGCGGGAACTTAAATACAATACAAGGAATTTGGGGTAGTCCTTATATGCCACCTATTCAAGAAGGTGATATTCTATTTATTGAAGATAGCTCAAAAGATGCAGCTACTATTGAAAGAAGCTTTTCCTTACTTAAACTTAACGGAGTATTTGATAAAGTCTCTGGTATCATTCTTGGAAAACATGAGCAATTTGATGATTGCGGTACGAATCGAAAACCTTACGAAATACTATTAGAAGTACTACAAAATCAAAGAATCCCTTTTCTAGCTGACTTTGATTGTTGTCATACGCATCCAATGATCACTATGCCCATAGGTATTCCAATTAAGTTGGATGCGACCAATAAAACGATACATATTTTAGAAAAATGGACGGTCTAAGCACACTTATATTATAGGAAGAAAATATAATGAACTTACCGTTAGAAAACAATGAAAAGCTCCGTTTATGAAAAACGGAGCTTTTCATTATTGACCTAAATTTTGTATCTTATCTTTCAAATCTCGCACTTGATCCATCGTCTGCATAAGCTCAGAGTTTTTAAATTGCTCTACATCAATTTTCCCTTCCTCTACCTTCTTCATAGACGTATCAATTAATGTATTTAACTTTTCATTATATCCGACGATTTGTTGGTGAAGATCCTTCGCAACATCTGGTGGTGTTAATTCATTAAAAGCTGGTATATCTTGTTTAATTTCATTTAGCTTCGCTTCCAATTCTTTTCGGGCTTCTTTATCATTAACAGCCTTTTCCGCTAACGCTGGAGCTTCATTTGCAAATGCGCTTATTTCATTCACATAGTCTGTTGCCTTTTGAGCATAATCTAATGAGTTCTTTCCTTCCTCTACTATCGAACAACCTATTAAACCAATTGAAACTATCAATACTAATAAAATTGATTTTATTTTCATTTTAGACTCCCTTCGTCTTTATAATTGTCTGTAAGCTTCCCTTCATAACTTCTAGCTTAATTGCTTATAACCTTTTTTCAAATAGCAATTTACCCACTTACATGCCCTATTATTGTTACAACATCAATTTCTATATGTACGCTAATAATATCTTCAATTATATCCATATATCCTTGTCCTATAGCTGTTCCATAGTGTAATGACAGCCCCTTCTTTTCATAAACTGACTTTGGCACTGTAAAAATAAATCTCCTCAAGTTTCTTTCATCAGCTGGTTCCATAATTAAAACAATCCCATCCTCATCAAACATATACACTCGCCCTCCAACTTTACATTCACTATGGCTCAGTATTGCCTTGGTCAACTAAATTTAAAACCTAAAAATACGATACACGCTGCTCTATAATTAAAATAAGAAGCATTCATTCTTTTTTTAAAGAATGAACGCTTCTTCAAAACGTTGTTTTAAAGGTCCTTCCCCCCTGTAGATGGGGGATATCACTTCCCCTCAATACACATCTCTTGCCTATCATTTTCGGACAATATAGAGCATATCTGTTTCAGATAACCCAAATTTCTTAGCGCTTTTCATTCCTTGTTTTTCAGCTATGTTATACAGTTCCACCTTAAATCCTGCATTCATTAATCGTTGAATAAATCCTGATTGATTATAAATTCTTACATGATCTTCATGACCAAAAGCTAATTTTCTTAATTTCGGTGTTACAATTAATTCATTCTCTATAATAGAATCTACATTCATTACGATTGGCACTTGAATAATTCCCCATCCATTTGGCTTTAATATTCTATATAACTCTCGCATCGCTTTTTCATCATCGAAAACGCGTTCTAATACATGGTTACATAAAATCACATCAAATGTGTTATTTTCATATACAATTCTTGTAACATCTATTTCTTTCATTAACTGATCCTTCGGTTCAATATCTCCACATACATATGTAATGTTTTTATACTGACTAAACCATCCTCTTACCTTTGCTTCCGGTGCAATATGAAGTACAGTATCATTTCCACTTAATAAATCAGTTTCCATTTCAATATAAACACGATATAACCTTTCACGATCCATCGAATCACATACCGGACAAATCCCCGTATCTTTATTCCACATCTCGAATTTATATTTTGGAAAATCGTAATGTGCTGGCCAAGGGGAAAATTTTGCAAATTGTTGATTGCAATATTGACAATAACATACTTCTTTCTCAAATATACGAGTAACTACCTTATTTAGTGCCTTCTCTATCTTTCCATTATCAATTTCATTTAATTGCCCACCTCTTACTGCATCTTTCATTATGAACACCGCATTTTCCAAACAATAAGTCAAGCACTCTTTATAATCTTGCTCATCATTTAAAAATCCACTATTATATGCATCTATTATTAATTCAATCCATTCCTCAATTGTCATGAATATAAACTGCTTTTCCTTTTGATTTCGTCCACTATACTGTCTAAAATAACTAAGAGGTTCCTGTATATAAACGACTCTACCTTTCTTCATCATATCGAGCCATGTTGCAATGTCATGAATAGCAGAATAAGCTTTCCCCTTAAAACAACCAAACTCCCCTCCAAAAAACTTCCGATTAAACAGAACTGTTGTAGGTTCACCAACTACATTTTTCAAGTTTTTTAACATATAATTCCCTAATTCTTTCCCTTCAAAAAGTGTAGTTTCTTTGGCAATTTTCATATTCAATGTTGATGGTGGTAAAACCTTTCCATTCTCATCAATTAGTTCCCGATATGATGTCACAAACGAAATGTTTTCTATTCTAAAAAAACAATTCATCATTCTTTTAATCTTTTCAGGATGAAATAAGTCATCATCTAATAAAAAGTTTATATACTCTCCAGTTGCAAGTTCTATACATTTATTAAAGTTCTCAGCTTCTAATGGGGTTTCACTTTTAACATATGTAATGCATTCATATTCACGTAAATATGGTTGGATCATCGCGTGAACTTCAACGTTCGTACTGTCGTCAGAAATTATTATTTCAATATTTTCATATGTTTGATTCAAAGCACTTTTGAGAGCTAATTCCAAATAATGAGGTTTATTGTAGGCAGGAATAAGTATGCTAACTTTCGGTAGATGAGAGTTATAATTCATATATTGTTTTTTCTTTTCTATATTAATTTTCTTTAGCTTAATTTGTTGATAAAAATCTAATGTATATAATAGTGATGATGGAACTATTCTTCTTGCATAGTCTAGAAAATTAGTTATTGCTTTGTCTAGCTCTGTTTCATTAGCTAAAAAACCATATTTTTCTCCAACTATAATACTATGTGAAAAATCTTCTAATCCATCCATAAGTTTATTAGATTCATTTAACTGTTGACCTGGATGTAATCGGAAGTAACTAAGTGTCTCCGCTATATATACTGCTTTTCCTTTACTTAATAAGGATAACCATGAGGCGATATCTACGTTGCATAGATACCTCTTTTTATCAAACATACCATACGGTTCTTTCAAATCATTTTTACGAAATAATACCGTTGTAGGTTCTCCTATATAATTCTTTTGATTTACAATTACCCTATTTGCTAATTCCACCCCATCTACTATTGTGTCATTTTCAAATAGACGTACTGTTGAATAAATATGTCTTAATTCGTTCTCTTCATCATCAATTACTTGGCGATGGGATGTTACGAGCTTAATTTCATGATTTAAATCATTGACATAATATTTCATCATTTTTTCAATTTTATTAACATGAAATATATCATCATCCATTAAAAAGTTAATATACTCGCCGTTCGCCTCATTACATAACATAAGTGCATTTTCAAATTGCCCTAGAGTTGAGCTATTTTTTATATAATTAATATTTGAATACTTACACAAATATTTTTGTAATACCTTTTCTGTTTCGTCATTCGTACTATCATCTCCAATAATAATTTCTATGTTAGGATATGTTTGTTCTAACACACTACATAATGCTTTTTCAAAGTAGTGAGGACGATTATAAGTAGGAATTAATACACTCACCAATGGCATTCGATCTATCGCCTCTTTACTTTTTTCAAAATGACCTCTCATCTTATTCCTCCACCTTTTCGCATATTATTTATATACGCGACACAAAATCACCTGACTAAAACCGTATGGAACCTTTATACTTTTATGCAAGCTCGTAACAAAATATCCTACTTTTCACTCCTATATATACACATTCAATAATACAGACATTTGATTTACAGCTTTCCATTCATAATGATTACCATCCTAAAACAGTATTGAGCCAAACAAATCTATACGTTGAAATGAATATATATTTCTTAACAAAAAATAGCTACACCATAAGGTGCAGCTATTTTTACGATAAGTACTTAATCAAATTATATTCCTTTATCTAGCTCATAAAGCATACGATATCTCTCATTTTCTTTAAGTAATTGCTCATGACTTCCTTGCATTACAATTTGACCACGATCAAGGAATATAACTTCATCTACATGTTCAATTCCTACAAGATGATGCGTAATCCAAATGACTGTATTTTCTTCCGTTGCAGAAAACATTGTTTCTATTAAAGATAACTCTGTCTTTGGATCTAACCCGATAGTAGGTTCATCAAGTACAATAATCGGCGCTTCTTGCATAAGCGTTCTAGCAAAAGCAACCCTTTGTCTTTCTCCACCAGAAAATCTCTTCCCCATTTCATGCATTTTTGTTTGTAATCCATCTGGAAGAGAAGCGATATGCAAAGCTAATTGTGCTTTCTCTAAAGCGTTCCATATCTCTTCATCATTAGCCTCTGGTTTACCGATTCGCACATTGTTTCCAATTGTCGTATCGAACAAATGCGGTTTTTGATTTAATACGGAAATATATTTGGATAAAAGATTCGTATGCGCTTGTTCACCATTCAATAAAACTTGTCCATGTACCGGACTTAACGCCCCTGTTAACAATTTTAGTAAAGTAGATTTCCCTGTCCCACTTCTACCTAAAATGGCAATTTTTTTTCCTGCTTTTATTTGTAACGATATATCTTTTAATACAGTCTCGTTACTGTCTGGATAACTATACGATACATGATTCAGTTCAATATCTACATGTTTTGGTGCACCGTAATCCTTATCTTCATGCAAATCCATTTCATCATGTAAAACACTATCACTTTCTACACGATTCAGACGATGAGCAGATTCTACATAAGATGGGATTCGATCGATGGCATCTGAAATCGGAATAAGCGCATTCGTTACAGATAAAGTCATTAATACGAAGGCCGCGATAACTGTAGGTGCAATCTGTTCACTTGCTGCTTCATTCCCAGTCCATATAATCATTGAAATAACTACAATACCTACTACTAAATGAATGAGACTGTCTCGAATATGATACCAGCGTTTCAATCTCTTCTCTGTTTTTAACAATCGATCATTTTGCTCTACATACTCATTAATAAATTCATCTTTTCGACCACTTGCCTGCCAATCCGATAATCCAAAGACTGCGTCTGTTAGTTGTTGATACAAACGGCTTCTTCCCTGCTTTAAAGTAACATGATGTCGCCTCATCAATAGTAATGATACGAATGGAAGAAGAAAAACGATAATAGCTAACATACAACCAGCAATCAGTGCAAATACGAAGTCAAATGTACCGATAACAAGTACGAAAATGCTATATACAACTAGTGCTAATATACTAGGGAATATTGTACGTAAATATAGGTTTTGTAAATGCTCTATATCTTCGGATAGTACACCTAACACATCACCCGTTTGAAATCGGGAACGAAAAAATAACGCCTGTGGTTCTACTATTCTGTATAGTTTCGTTCTCATTCGTTCTAATATGCGTAGTACGACATCATGTCCCACTAAACGCTCTATATAATGGAAAACAGCTTGCCCTATACTAAACGCACGTGTTGCAACAATCGGAACATATACAGCCATTACATTTTCTGGTCTAAGAGCAGATTTAGAGATTAAATAACCTGAAATAAAAAGTAACATCGCACCTGAACTAACTCCAAGAAGCCCAAGGAAAATAGTTAAGGTCATTCTACCTTTATTTTGCTGTATATAAGGTTTAATCCAGTTACTCATTTCTCTCCCCTCTCTTCCCTATGAAAATGTAATGTCTCTTTCTTTAACAGTTCTTCATACGTTCCACTTTCTTTAATTTCCCCTTTATTTAAAATAAAAATATGATCCATTTGTTTCATCCAATGCAGACGATGTGTTGCAAGAAATACTAACTTACCTTCAAACAGACGTAACATCGATTGCTTTATTTCAAATTCAGTTTCAATATCAAGATGCGCCGTAGGTTCATCTAATAAAATGATTGGTTTTTTACTTAAAAGTGCACGCGCCATAGCGACACGTTGTTCTTGTCCGCCACTAAGCATACGTCCACCTTCTCCAATTCTTTCATCCATTCCATTTGGAAGAGATGCAATGAGTGAGCTAAGCCCTACATCATGAATAACTTTCTTCATTTCTTCATCCGTTGTATTTGTCTCGTAGAAACAAATATTATCTTTTAATGAAAGTGGGAAAATATATGGTTGCTGTGGAATATAAGCAATATTTTTTTGCCAATCTTCACGAGTAGATCCGTCAATTCCCACACCATTTACTAACACTTTCCCACCGGACGGAGAGAGAAATCCTGCTAACACATCGATTAACGTTGATTTCCCTGCCCCACTTTCACCAATAATGCCTATAGCACCGTTACCTTGCCAAGCAAAGTCAATTCCCTCTAATATAGCCTTTTTAGATTCATCGTTATTTACTTTTACATCTTGTAATTTCAAGCTACTTGAAGAATTCCATACTATATCTACATTTGAATCTTTCTTTTCTATTTCTTTTTGTTGCTGTAGAATTCCCTCTATTTGTTCCATCGCAAGTTGGCCATCTAATGTAGCATGATAATTCGCTCCAACTTGCTTAATCGGTAGAAAATATTCCGGAGCTAAAATTAATATTGTAAGAGCAGGCAATAAAAGAATCGTTCCGTCTATTAAACGAATTCCTAAACCTACTGCCACAAACGCAATTGATAAACTTGTAAAGAAATCTAATGCAAAAGAAGAAAGAAAAGCAACTCGCAAAGTACGCATCGTTGCTTTTCTATATCTTTTACTAACCTTTTCAATCTTTCCTTCGTGCTGTTTACTTTTCCCTAAATACTTTAATGTTTCTAACCCTTTTAACGTATCTACAAAATGATTAGAAAGTACACGATATGTTTCATATTGACTATCAGCCATTTTCTGCGCTGCTAATCCTAAAAGAATCATAAATATGATTACAATAGGAATCGTTACAACTAAAATGATTCCAGACTTAATATCCAGCGTAAAAACATATAGTACAATTAATCCCGGAACGATACTACTTCTAATCATTTTAGGGATTGTCAATTCAATATATGTTTTAAATTTTTCAATCCCTTCAATCGATAAGGTAACCAGATGACCTGTTCCGACAGTTTGAACATATCTTGGTCCTAACGTGAAATATGCCTCTATTAATTGCTTTCTTAGCAACGATCCTGTTTTTTCAGCGAAACGTTCCACTAAAATTTGTGATATTCGAACCAACATGTGGCGCGCTGCAAACATGACCCCAAAATAAACAGTTTCATTCAACACAGATTGCACTGTTTCTCCATTAAATAAAAACGTAATAGCTCTCGCTAAAAACACTGTTTGCGCAATAATACTAAAAGCTTCTAAAATACTAATAATCGTTAACGCTACATATAACATACGGCTACCGGGATAAGACGGAAGTCCTCTTTTTCTTTTCATTAGTACTCCAAATCGTTGTCTGACTTAACAGGTTGTCTAAATACATAATAACTCCATATTTGACTTCCGATAACGAAAGGCAAAATAGCAATCGCAAAGTAAGTCATAAGTTTTAATGCATAAGCTCCTGATGCTGCGTTGTAAATTGTCAAATCATTCATTGCTCCTAAAGAGCTAATCATAACACGTGGGAACATACCGATAAATACACTCGCACTTAGTAAAATGATTGTTAAACTCGTCATAAAGAAAGCCCAACCATCTCTTCTTCTTTTATTTAATAAAGTGGACGCTAATAGTGCTACAAAAGCTCCAATTGGTACCATAATCCATTCTGTACCATGGGCAGTGAAAATATCGGTTTTCCATAACCCTATACCAGCAAAAATAAGAAGTGTTATTAATGAAAATGGTGCAATTTTTATTGCAGCAATTCGTGCACGTTCTCTCAATTTACCCGTTGTACGTATTGTAAGGAATTGTAGTCCATGAACAATACATAGCAGAAGGAACATTACTCCTCCAAGTAACGCAAATGGATGAAGTAATTGCAAGAATCCACCTACAACATTTTTACTCTCATCGATAGGTACACCTACCATAAAGTTTGCAATCGCAACTCCCCAAAGGATCGGAGGTAGCATACTTCCAATAAACATACCCCAATCCCATGCACTCTTCCATTTATGATTATCTATTTTCGCCCGGAATTTAAAGGAAACACCTCTTAAAATTAAAGCAAGTAGCATAAATACAAAGGGAACATAAAAACCACTAAATAAAGTTGCATACCAGTGCGGAAATGCCGCAAACATAGCGCCACCAGCACAAACAAGCCATACTTCATTCGCGTGCCAGAACGGTCCTATTGTATTCAAGTAAACTCGTTTTTCAAAATCATTCTTTCCTAAAAACCTTGAAACCATTCCTACACCAAAATCGAAACCTTCCAGTACGAAGAATCCAACAAATAAGATTGCAATAACTAAAAACCACAACTCATTAAGAGATAACATACTCTTCCTCCTTATCAAATGGATCATGGCTTTGATAATCCTTTTTCGTTTTCTTATTCGTATGTCCCTTAATAGTACGAACAAATAAGTACACACAAATTCCACCCATAATTAAATACATTGATGTGAATGAAATAAGTGAGAATAATACTTCACCGAATGTTACATTGGGTGATACAGCATCTTCTGTTTTCATTACACCAAATACTACCCAAGGCTGACGACCCATTTCAGTCATAATCCATCCTACTGTATTACCGATGAACGGAAGAGAAATTGCATACACCATTACTTTTAAATACCACGTTTTTTCAGCTAAACGATCTTTTCTTGATAAGAACCATCCGTAAGCTCCTAGAAGTAACATGAATGTTCCACTCATTACCATTGCTCTAAAACTCCAAAACATCGTATGCACTGGAGGAATATAATCTCCAGGTCCGTATTTTTCTTCATATTGTTTTTGAATTTGATTCATCCCTTCAACTTGACCGCTAAACTTATCATACGACAATAGACTTAGCATATAAGGGATTTGAATTTCAAATGAATTTTCTTTCTTCTCTGTATCAATTTTCGCAAATACTGTAAATGGCGCTGGATCCTCACTCGTATTCCATAGCGCTTCAGCTGCAGCCATTTTCATTGGATGTGTCTTAATTAATTGTTGTGCTTGTGCATGACCGAAGAACAATACAAGCGCTGTTGTAATCGTTCCAACAATGATAGAAATTCGGAACGATTTTTTAAATACTACAGTTTCTTGTCCTTTTGTAATTTTCCATGCACTTACACCCGCAATAAAGAATGCACCTGTTGCAATTGCCGCTGTAATTGTATGCGGGAACTGTACCCATAATTGTGGATTTTGAATAATCGCTAAAAAGTCATTCATTTGCGCTCGACCATCTGCTGCCATTTCATACCCTACAGGTGACTGCATAAATGCACTTGCAGTTAAAATCCAAAACGCTGATAACATTGTTCCAATTGAAAGGAGCCAAATACATAGTAAGTGAATTCGCTTCGGTAGTTTATCTTCACCGAATACCCATAAACCTAAAAATGTAGACTCAATGAAAAATGCTAGTAATCCTTCAATTGCAAGTGATGGACCAAATACATCACCTACGAAACGTGAATATGTGGACCAGTTCATACCAAACTGAAATTCTTGTAAAATACCTGTTACTACACCTACTGCAAAGTTAATAAGGAATAATTGCGTCCAAAACTTCGCCATCTTCTTATATACTTCTTGTCCTTTTACCACATACAACGTTTGCATTATTGCAATAATAAAAGCTAAACCAATTGACAGCGGAACAAAAAAGTAATGGAAAATCGTTGTTGATGCGAACTGTATTCGTGCCAATTCGAGCGTTTCCATACTAAAATCACTTCCTTCATAGTTTTTATAATTAAAATTAATTGAGCAATCTTAAAAAACTCAATTATTAAGAAATGCGAAAAGACAAAAACATCTTGTATGTATTGTCGAAAAATGCAAAATTTCAGTTTTTCAAACTATTGCAATGCTATTTTTATCTTTTCACTATTTCTGTAGTGTTTTGATTCGTTAATCGAATTGTATAATATACCTGCATAGTAAATTTAGGTTATTTTTGACGTATTATTGACATCATTTTGTCTGAAATATGTCTTTTGTCATTTTTTTGAATCAGATTTTTCTCATTAGCAGAATGTGTTTTTTCAATATACGGCTTACTTTTATATCTATAAAACAATCGTTTTTTCTTCATACACTTGACTTTTACCCGGAAAAACGTCCTCGAAACCACCCTGGATAAATGCTTATTTTTTGTCAAGAGAAAAATGTATTTTCAAAATTCAAACTCGAAATAATGTTATTCAAAAATAGAAAAATAGCTTCCCTCTCCCTCGACTAAAAGTTCATTTTTTTGTCATTTTTCCAGAACAAATAAAAAACTGAGAGTCAATTAGACTCTCAGTTTTTTTATTTATTTTGCTGTATGTTTTCTAACGGCTGGTAAAATTTCAGTAGCAATTAATTCAATATTTTTCTCAATTTTATCAAATGGTACACCGCCAAAATCAATTTGTGCCATAAAGCGTTGTTGGCCAAACAATTCATATTGGTAAAGCATTTTCTCAATGATTTGTTGTGGGCTACCAACCATTAAAGCATCACGGTAATCTATTGCATTTGTAAATTGCTGTTTCGGATACCCACCACCGCGCAGTGTAAGCATACCAGCATTAATATGAGGGTAATATTCACTAAGTGCATCTTGTGAATTTTTTGCCGTATAAAATAAACTCGTTGTCGCAACTGGTAAACTAGCTGGATCAAATCCACTTTGCTGAGCAGCCTCGCGGTAAGCATCTACTGACACTTTAAAGTTAATTGCTGGACCACCAAGTGTTGTTATCATCATTGGCACACCTGCACGTCCTGCTTTAATTGCACTAGCTGGCGGTCCACCAACCGCACGCCAAATTGGCAGGTTATTGTTTTTAGCTCTAGGAATAACTGAAGCATGCTCAAGTGGTGCTCTGAACTGCCCATTCCATGTGACATGTTCCTCTTTATTAATTTTTAATAAAAGATCCATCTTCTCTTCAAATAACTCTTCATAATCATTTACATCGTAACCAAGTAAACTATATCCTCCAATACGAGATCCACGACCAGCTACGATTTCAGCACGACCATTAGAAATCAAGTCAATGGTAGCGAAATCCTCATATACTCGAACTGGGTCAGATGTACTTAATATCGTTGCGGAACTTGCAATTTTTATATTTTTCGTAGCTTGCGCGGCCGCACCTAAAATAACTGTATGAGCTTGCGTTGTAAAATGTGTTTGATGACTTTCGCCGACAGCAAACACATCAAGCCCTGCCTCATCTGCTAACTTAGCTGTTTCAATTAGTTCGTGAATTCTTTTCTCTGGCGTAATTTTCTCCCCATTATGTGGATTTAAAACATGATCACCGATTGAATATAATCCAAACTCAATTCCTTTTCTTGTATCTATACGGTATTTTTCCATAGTTACTCTCCCCTTTAATAAAGTAGTATTAGTTTTTTTCTAAAAACGTTGGTAAGTCAAGTGTATCTCCGTATTACCTACGCCATCACTTGATTAGTCAATTGATAGTATAAAAAAATTACTCTTGCGGTAATTCTTTTTTTTCACTATGCTTATGAACTTTCGTCATCAGCTCGTATAATATTTTCTGCTCTTCTTCATTTAATACATCATCAAAAAACGAAGATTGAAATGCAAGTTGCTCTGGCAATGCTCTCTCTAAAGCTGCTTCTCCTTGCTCTGTAAGACTAATTGTTTTTGTTTTCCAATCTTGTTTTCGCACAATATATCCTTCTTTTTCAAGACGAGTTAACATTCGAGAAATACCGCCTTGCGTAACAGTAACCTTTTCAGCTAACTCCATTTGTGTCAACGGCTGATATGTCCGTATTTGCAAAAGGACATCAAATTGGGCTGTCGTTAAATCAAACCGTTTTAAAAATTCATTTGACATTTGATTACTTTGATTCGTAAATCGTATTAAACGTAACCATATTAACGATCCTATCGTATTATCACGCATGTTTTATCACTTCCTAGCGTTTATCTTATTATCACTTTACTACGCAAGTGATGTTAATGCAAGTGATAATTACATTTTTTTATATAACTCAACTTACTTGAACTTAACCAAAGGTATTACTCGTGTAGTATTAGGTCTACTTACCATTCTCTACATCTCCATAAAAAAAGGATTAAGCTCCAACGCCTAATCCTTATCATGCATTTATTTTTGTTTTCCAAAACGGTATGTTTGAAATTCACACCATCTAACCTATTATTTTCTTTTATCGTACCGTAAATTCATTCAAGATTACCGTCTTCATGTAAAACTTGTATAGGTTTGCATAAGAGACCCTTGTTTACACCCATCGGGCTTTTACGGGATAAATTACTTAAGTTCCACTTTTACTTCCTCCTTAGACATAACATCAGGTCTATAAATTAATTGAAGATTTGAATCTTTTGACTATACTAATCTTCTATATGTGCCAAAAGATGAATATGGTCATCCATTTACGTATGTTGGATTTGTTACAGGATATTATTTTCAAGCTTATGGTGCAGATCGTATATACTTATTCTTCAATAAAGAATTAAGAAAAGCAGTAATTTGTTTTGAGTATACATAAGATAACCAAGAAAAATCCATTTTGAACCTTTTTACTTGAATCAAAATGGATTTTTTATAAATAATTAATCTATATTTCAATTCCACATCTACTGTGAAATGTGTAGAACTTCATATATTGTAATATCCTTCATTGCTTCAATTTCAGGCTTTTCTTCATAAAAATCAAAATGACTATATCCCCACTTATCTGGGTTATAGACTATTACATTCCCTATACAATTTTCTGTATTCTGGACATTCTGATTCGAAATATTAAATTGAGCCCCAATCAATGAATCCATTTGAGAAATACTCCCTACATATTCAACAACATATCTACTTTTTCTAAAGTCATTACTTACATTAACAACGAATGGAACACCTATATTTATTTGTTGCCACCCGAACGATTGTAAAATATTATCGTAATACCCTTCAAAGATAAATTTGTTCATCCCTTCATAACCATTCCAAATATATAAAGGTGCATAGCAATTATAGAAATTCCCGTCCTTACCTGCCTCAGTAATTAAATAGGCCTTAAAATTCAACTCTTGAAAACCATCTGTTTTATGACCATTCTTTTTTACCCTTTCTCTAATAATCCTTATATCATAATCCTTTGGAAAAATAACCTTATATTGCATTCCAATCATGTTTATCACTCACTTTCAATCTTATATACATAATGATAAACCGATGGCTAACTAACGTAAAATAGGTATAAATTATGTTTGGTATCATTTATAATGATACCGTATAAGGGGCTGAAATGAATGGAAATAAATGATCTTATCATATTTAAAACTGTAGCGAATGAAGGCTCTATTAGTAAAGCTGCTAAAGAGCTAGGTTATGTGCAACCGAATATAACGGAGCGAATAAAAAAATTAGAACAAGAGTTAGAAACACCATTACTACATAGAGATAACAAAGGTGTTTCATTGTTACCTTCTGGTGACATTTTATTAGACTACACGAATAGAATATTAACTCTGTTAGAAGAAGCAAAAAATGAAATTAAAACGAGTGGTTCTTCTTATGTAATTGCGACATCACAATCTATTTTGACAAATTATTTAAGTATGCGCATTAAAGAAAATTTTAGGAGTTACCAACTATACATTGAAAGTAGTAGCCACTTACAAACACTGTTACAGCAACAAAAAGTTGATATGGTCATAACTTATGAGGATTATCCTGACGCAGCGTTTAAAAAAGTATTCACCACTTCAATTTCTGTAGGTTTATTAAAAGCGAAAGAAAAGTGTACCATTGACTATTCAAAAGAACTTTTCTTCGTTAGTAATGACAAGAAGTGCCCTTTTAGAAATAAGACAATACAATTTTTAAAAGAAAACAATCTATCTCAGCGCCAACTTCAACAGTTAGATTCTTATTCGCTTATGGAAGAATTTATCGTTGAGGGAAATGGGATAGCTTTTTTACCGATTAAAAATGATAAGTTAGTAACAATTGAAAATGTTCCAATAGAGAAATTAGCTGTTCATTTTTTTACGAATCGAAACTTTATTAAGCATACCCCTGATGAACTATTTGAGTAATAGAATGACTTTGTTTACAAACTTTTTTCAAAATAAAAACCCCTCTTGAACGTATATAAAAGAGGGGTTTTTTTTATATACAATTGATTTTTCACACGTTCTGCTCCACACCTGCGCTTTTCTCCTTCTTACTCCTTTTAACACTCTTCAACTGCTTAACCGTTCCAACTAATCCTTTCGGAAAAACTAGTAACACGATTATATACAATAACCCTAGAATAATCGTCCATCTTTCAAAAATCGGATACTCCGTCGCTAATTCTGATAAATAATATTTTAGTGATTCAATGATACCAGCTCCTGCAATGGCTCCGATTAACGTTCCAACCCCTCCAATCATTGTCATTAATAATGCATTTAACGTCATTTCAATTGAAAATACAGTGGTATTTACAAAGCGTAATGTGATGACGAATAGACCACCGCTAATCGCTGCAACTATTCCTGCCACTACACTTGCGATAATTTTATAATGAAGAACTTTATAACCAAGTGCTTCAACTCTTTGTTCATTTTGTGAAATTGCCTTTAATACTTTCCCAATTGAAGATTTTGTGAAAAGACGTAGCAAAATGAAAATATTGATTAAACATATAAACGTTACATAATAAAATGTAAAACGATCACGGAACATTTCTGGTACTCCAAATGTAAATCCATCTCCTCCGTGAGTTAGCCCACGCCATTTTTCAGCAAGTACGAAAAACAACTGTGAAATAGCGAGCGTTAACATTGCATAAAAATGACTTTTCAACCGTAAAGAAAGCAAGCCGATTATATAACTAACGATTGCTGAAACGATAATTGCCGCTATTATACCTATGAAAAAGTTTGTTATTGATACACCTTGCCGATCGAATAAAAGTGCTACCCCATATGCTCCTATTCCAAAGAACATACAGTGGCCGAACGATACAATTCCTGTATAACCAAGCAATATATCAAAACTCATTGCAAAAATAGCAAAGATGAAGATTTGAGTGAACAAAATTAACAAGCTCCGTGAATCATTTACGAACGGAAATACACTTAAACAAATGAGCATAAATACTCCGAAGTATACTTTAATTCGATTCGATGTGTTGTTCACCATTTCACCCCTTTTCACCAACAAGTCCAGTTGGCTTCACTATTAAGAAAAACAGTAACATTAACATATTGATTGCAAGTGATAAATCTGGCATGAAATATGCTGTAAAAGCTCCGGCTAATCCGACAATTAAAGAAGCGATAGCTGAACCTTGGACGCTACCTAACCCTCCAATTATTACTACAATGAAAGCTAAAATTGCATATTGCATACCCATTTCGGCGAAAACAACGCCTGAATATGGTGCAAATAAGAATCCACCTAACGCTGCCATTCCTGCTCCTAATAGAAAGACGAACGAAAATATAGCTTTCACGTTAATGCCGAGTGCTTGAACCATCTCCTTATCCATTACACCAGCGCGGATCATAAGACCTATCTTTGTTTTTTTGAGTAGTAATAGTAGAGCAATGTAAATTAGTATCCCAACTAAAATAACGAACAACCGGTATTTTATTAATATAACCCCTCCAAATGTATAGCTACCTTGTAACCATATCGGTAACTTTGCACTAATTGGATTCGGTCCCCAAAATATTTTTATACACTCACTAAGAACGAGCATTCCTCCGAGTGTAACGAGTAGCTGGCGAACATGGTTTCCATACACTGGCCTAATAAGAAATCGTTCTAAAATAAAACCAAGCAACATTCCCATAGCAACCGCTCCAACTAACGCTAACACATAACTACCTGTCATATTAAATAACCAAACGCCTGTAAAAGCTCCCCATGCAAATAAACCACCATGTGCAAAGTTTAAAACGCTCATTAGGCCGAAAATAAGTGAAAGACCTGATGCTAATAAAAAAATAAGCATCCCTGTTGAAACGCCGTTTACAAATAAGTTTATTAACACATCCACGTTCTATCCCCCCGTATCAATGTTAAGAAATACCTAAATATTTATGACATGTTTCTTTATCCTCTCGCAGTTCATTCATAAAACCTTTATGCACAATACGCCCATTATCCATAATGTAAAAATAATCACCGATTTGACTAGCCATCATAAAATTTTGTTCAACAAGTAAAACAGTCGTTTTCTCCTTCATTTTCAAAATTGCTACCATTAATTTTTCTATCATAATTGGTGATAGCCCCTTACTTGGCTCGTCAATAAGCAATAGTCCATCACTATTAATAAACGCTCTTGAAATAGCCAACATTTGTTTTTGTCCCCCGCTTAAAAGCCCACTTTTCTTATTCCAAAACTGCTTTAAATCAGGAAATAGCTCGAGCATCCAATCTATTTTCTCGTCAACTTCTTCTCCTTTTCCACTCGCAAGTGCGAACGTCTCTTCTACTGTTAAATCATGAAAAATCCCTTGATTTTCTGGTACATAGCCTATTCCTTTTCTTGAAATTAAATGTGTAGATAATCCATTGACTTGCGTACTATCATAATAAATCTCACCATTTGCTATCCGATGAAATCCCATAACCGATCGCAACGTTGTTGTTTTTCCCGCCCCGTTTCTTCCAAACAGTACAGTAATCGTCCCTTTCTCAACAGTGAGTGATACCCCTTGTAAAATATGAAACTGATCTAAATACGTCTCTATATTATTCACTTGTAATAGAGCCACTATATAATCCCCCTAAATAAGCACTTTGTACACGCTCATCTTTCATCATTTCTTCTGGTAACCCTTCCGCTAATAACTCGCCATGAAATAAAACGATAAGATGGTCCGACAAACCTAGTACCATATCCATTTTGTGTTCGATGAGTACGATTGTGCTCTCTGGATGTTTTTTAATATTTTCAATCACTTGTAAAATAGCCGGAACTTCCTCAACTGAAATACCCGCAGTTGGCTCATCAAGCAGTAATACATCTGTCTTTAATGCTAATAACATAGCAAGCTCTAACTTTCTTTTTTCCCCGTGAGCTAAATCTTTTGCTAATACCCCCTCTTTCTCATGAAGTAGCACTGTTTTTAAAAGACGTCTCGCCTCTCCAGTTTGCTGCTTTAACTTAGCTACATTCGGGAAAAAACTGTAATAATCTTGAACGAATGATTGAACACTTAAACGTACATTTTCAAGTACCGTTAACTCTGGGAATATATTTGTAAGCTGAAAAGAGCGCCCGATTCCTAATCTTGTTCGGTCTGAAATCGATAATTTTGTAATCTCTTTTCCTTTAAAATACACTTCACCTTTCGTCGGAGAAATTTGTCCACTTAGTAAGTTAAATAACGTTGTCTTGCCGGCACCATTCGGTCCAATAATTGAAATGAGCTTTCCCTTTTGTACCGTTAAATTAACATCTTTAATAACATGATGGTCACCAAAAGATACACAAAGATTTTTCGTCTCTAACAAATGTGTCACGAAATCCCTCCCTTTAAAGCTTTCAGTATGAAAGAAATACGTATAAAGAGGGTATCCCCTCTTTATACAAAAACAACAGAAAATTCAGTCTATTTATTTTGAACTGGTGGTTCTGTCTCTTTCATCGTTAATTCTCGCTCTAACACTGGTACCGGATAATCAACACCATCTTGCTTTTTCAACGTGATAGAATATAGCGTCTGCATCGCTTGGTGGTCTTTCTCTCTAAATTTCATCTTTCCTTTCGGTGTATCAAATTCCATTCCTTCCATTTTCTTAATCAATGTATTTACATCTGTATCACCATTTGTTTTCTTTAATGCTTCCACAATGGAAATTGCCGCTGACATTCCTCCTGCTGTAAATAAATCTGGTACTGCACCATTAAATCTTTTTTTATGTTCTTCAACTAACCAGTCATTCACCTTATTTTTTGGAAGTGCATGATAATAAACAGAAAAACCTTGCATTCCTACTAATGCATCCATCGTTTTTAATGCTGGTATATCCGGTGCACCAGTAGAGACTTTAATACCTTGCGCTTCCACATTCATATCTTTCAACTGTTTCCAAGGTGAATTTGCCCCTGCCCAAACGATAAATAAGTAATCTGGTTTTGAGCTAATGATATTTTGAATATTTGCCGTAAAATCTGTTGAATTCGTGTCAGCGTATTGCTCGTTTACAATGTTTGCTCCTAATTTTTTCGCACCCGCTTTAAATGCCGCAATCCCTTCACGACCAAAAGCGTTATCTGGAGCAAACGTCGCAATCTTTACATCTTTTTTCGCAATTGCTGCTGCTCCTGCAATCGCATCTTGTGAGGAACTTCTTCCAGTTCTAAAAATATATTTATTCCAGTTCTTCCCGGTAATACTATCAGCAACTGCCGGTTCTACAACCATAATTTTTTCATATTCTTCAGCAAGTGGTAAAACCGCTAACGTATCACTTGAACTAGACGATCCGACTAAGAAATCAACTTTCTCTTCTTCTAATAATTTCGTAGCTTTCTTTACCGCTACATCGGCTTTCGTTTCCGTATCTTCTACTACAAACTTAATTTTTTTCCCTTCCACTTTTCCTGTTCCACCAGTTGCATAGTCTAACCCTAATTCAAATCCGTTCACTGTTTGCTTTCCATACGATTCTAATGGACCTGTTAATGATGCAAGAACCCCTACCTTAATCGTTTTTTCATCCTCTGTACTTGTTTTCTTTCCTGAACAAGCTGCCGTTATTAATAACGAACCTAAAACACAACCAGTAAACATCGTTTTTAGCCACTTACGTTTTTTCATCGACATTGTGATCCTCCCCATACTTTACTTTCTGATAGAATCAAACACGCCAAATTCCCCTGCCCGTAATCATGACTTTTAAACTATAAGATAGATAATGGAAAACTCTTGTAGTATCCTCTACATTCGGCACAAATCTATAATCACCTTCCTATTAAATGGAAATGGACATACAATCAATATATATTCCGTTATCCAATTGAAAATACTGTTTCATTACAGTATTCATCACGAAAAAAGCTGCAATAATTAACTTAAGTTAATTATTGCAGCCTACATAAAAAGCACTTAATTATTTTCTACCTTTTCTAACCCTTCAACCAATTGTTTCTTATCTAGCCCTTCCCCGATTACTACCAAGTTTGTCGGGAAACCAAAATCTTGCTCTAGTAAAGTTGGTACGCCAAACGAATATTGGAATAGATGAGGGTATTTATCTCCATGGAATTTCACAAAACCTTTCACTCGATAAATACTATCTGGTAAATTCGAAAGCCATTCATATAATTTGTCTTGATCAATCGATTTCGTAAATTGATACGTCATCGTTTGTATATGTAAATGCTGTTTAACATGAAGTGTCTCGTGTTCCCCAGCACTCACAAATTCAGCTTCTTCTATATCATCTAAAGATATATTACAATATTTTGTTTCAAACAATTTCGCATGATTATTTATTGCTTTCACTTCTTCAAGTACTTTGTTCTTATCTTCTTCTGTTAGTAAATCTGATTTATTAATAAGAAGGTGACTACTAAATTTCATTTGCTCATGCAGTAACTGTTGCACATTTGCACTTAATATACTTCGATTTAACCATCTTACTGCATCTAAAACGACTACAATTGATTTCACTTCTAAGAAAGGTGCTAAAATTGGTGATACACATGCATCTAACACTTCAATTGGATGTGCGACGCCTGTTGTTTCTATGTAAATTACATCTGGTCTTTCTTGCTGATATAATGAATGCAATTGTATTTCAAGTTCTTCCTTTAACGTACAACAAATACATCCTTTTAGTAATTCTCTTAACACATTCTCTTTACCAATAATATCTGTATCTACTGAGTATTCACCAATTTCATTCATTAAAACAGCAACTTTTCTATTCTTCTTCTTCTCCGCTACTAATAAATTTTGTAATAATGTTGATTTTCCACTACCTAAAAAACCACCTAATATATGAATTTCCACTTTATTCATTTGATCAACCATCCATTTCTTTATTTCAAACGTATTCAAAGCGTAATAATTACGATTTATATTTATCATTTTATTAAAAGAATAACAATTTGTAAATATATCTTCTATCTTCACTTTTCATTTACTTCATGAGCAACTCTAATTCCAGACTCAATCGCTCCCTGCATCCACCCATGTGTCAACGTTGTATGTTCTCCTGCAAAGTGTACGTTTCCAGCCGGCGACGCAATATAAGGAAATAATTCTAGCTCTTGGCCTGGTTCAAAAGCTGTAAATGCTCCGCAAGAATACGTATTCTTACTCCAGCTAAAAGATTCCCCTGTTATAAACTCACTATAGACTACATTCCCATATATTTGCGCTAAATTTTTCAATGCGTAACGAATACGCTCTCTATGCGGGAGACTATCCCATGTTAAAGCCTCATCCGCCCACGTATAACTTGCTATAACGATAGCTGCCCCTGGTGACTGAATGCCATAGCTCGGATAATATGTAAAACGTATCGGTAAATCCGTAATAGATTTCCCACCATACTGCCCGACTCTTTCCCAAAATCTACTTTTGAACTCTATCGCAATTTTAGTTGCAGCAATATAATTTAATTCACGAATTGCTCGTCTTTTAAAATAAGTGAATAAATGAAATGGCTGAACTTCTACAAATCGTAACGCCGAAAACGGAATTGTGATAATAGCAATATCACTTGTTATTGTAAATGGATCTAACGTTTGTTCATGTTTTACTTGCAGCATCACTTTATTATCTTCTTGTATTATTTTTTCTACTTTATAGGACATAAAAATATTATCCTTTAGCTGTGGTAAAAATGCATTTGGTAATGCATCCATCCCGCCCGTTATCTCGTAATATTTCGCCGTTGAAGTAAAAAAAATCATTTCCCGTAATACTTCAATTAAAGACATTCCCATATATGCTTCCATATCAAGAAGTACACCAATCATATCTATTGCTCCATCCGAATAATACTCCATTAAAAATAAACCAAGCGAATACGTTTTATACTTTTTTTCAACGATAAACCAGTTTTTATTAGGATCCTTCTTAATATAATTTAGTATTGGTTCTAATACTTCAAGCATTAGCTCTTCTGCCGTTTTTCCTCTTTCTTTATCCAAAACCGGATATTCAAGTATACTTGGATCATTTTCAAACACATTCAATCTCGTTTGAATATGATTCGTATAAATGATATCTGCAAAAGTTTTATTTATAAAAAGGTTTAACGGTAGTTTAAATTTACGAATATACGCTAAAGTTAACTCATGCGTATCAGGAATTCTCATCGGTCCTGCATTAAAGTATAAACCCGCACTAAACGGTTCACGAATCGTATACACCCTGCCACCTATTCTGTTATTTGCTTCTATAATCGTTACTTCATGTCCAGCCTCTTTCAATAAAGAACCTGCAACTAATCCAGAAATCCCTGCACCGGCAACTGTAATTTGTTTGGGGTTATTCGTTTTGGCAAGCCCTTCATGAACAATTTGAAGCATTTGTTCCATCGATAATGGATTCCCCATACCATTTCCCCTTTTAAAAAGGATTTTACTGAATTATATTCAGTTAACTGAATTCCTATGTTTTGTTCGCAAATTTGAACGGATACATTTTCAAATACTTGAATATCTTTTATAAAATGTAATAAACTAGATATGAATTTATAGAAGTAGGACGTATTATCTTACATAATAAAATCAATGAAATTGCGAGGAATTGTGAAATGAAAAAAGGTATTAACCGTGTTGTATTAGTAGGAACAGGTGCAGTTGGATGTAGCTATGCTTACTGCATGATTAACCAAGCTGTAGCTGAAGAATTTGTTTTAGTTGATGTAAATGAAGCAAAAGCCGAAGGAGAAGCAATGGATTTAAGTCACGCTGTTCCATTTGCACCAGCTCCAACTAGAGTATGGAAAGGTAGCTACGAAGATTGTAAAGATGCTGATCTTGTAGTCATTACAGCTGGATTACCACAAAAGCCAGGTGAAACACGTTTAGATTTAGTTGAGAAAAACGCTAAAATCTTTAAACAAATCGTTCGCAGTATTATGGATAGCGGATTTGATGGCATCTTCTTAATCGCAACAAACCCTGTAGATATTTTAACGTACGTTACTTGGAAAGAATCTGGTTTACCAAAAGAACGAGTAATCGGTTCTGGTACAACGCTTGACTCTGCTCGTTTCCGCTATATGTTAGGTGAGTACTTCGACATTGGTCCACACAACATTCATGCTTATATTATCGGAGAACATGGCGATACAGAACTTCCAGTATGGAGTCACGTATCAGTTGGTATTCAAAAACTACAAACGCTTCTTGATAAAGACAACACATACACACAAGAAGATTTAGACAAAATTTTCATAAATGTTCGTGATGCAGCCTACCATATTATTGAGCGCAAAGGTGCAACTTATTATGGTATTGGTATGTCACTTCTACGTGTTACAAAAGCTATTTTAAACGACGAAAATAGCGTATTAACAGTTTCAGCATACTTAGAAGGTCAATACGGTCAAAAAGATGTTTATATCGGCGTACCTGCTGTTTTAAATCGCGGCGGTGTTCGTGAAATTTTAGAAGTAGAATTAAGTGAAGACGAAGAATTAAAATTCGATCACTCTGTTCAAGTGTTGAAAGAAACAATGGCTCCCGTTCTTTAATCATATATTTCATTCAAAAAAGCAATCCAATTCATATTGGATTGCTTTTTTATATTTTTATTGTTCACCCTCAATCTAAACCGTAATATTATCCATAATAGAAAGGAGTGATTTTATGGATGATTCTTGGACAATTGTCATCCTCTTACTAGCTGTAGCGTCATTAATACTTTTTCTCTTTTTAATCATCAGAACGCTATTTCCAACTAAAAAATATGATAAGAATCTCGGGTTGATCCTTATTATTTTAAGCTTATTAGCAATACCGATAAGTATGTTCCTTATAGGAGGATGGGCAGGTATGGGGATTGGCATAATCGCGGTCCTTATTTTTGCTGCTGTTATTATAGCTTTAATTGCAAATAAATTTATAAAACTACCTCCTCCAAAAAAAATAAGAAATAACCGATGTTTTCAAAAAAGACAACATCGGTTATTTCTATCACTTATTGCTTTTAATCAATTTATCATTATTTACGTCAAGTACATCTAATAAAAAGATAAAGATCGGTATCCCGATAATAAGCCCCCATATTCCGAGGAAATGCTCTGAAAAGATGAGAATCATAAATGTATAAAAGACAGGCAAATTCGTTTTTGCAGACATAAATTTTGGATTTAAAAAATAACTTTCAAGAGCGTGAATCACTGTAATGAACACTAGTATGTACAAAACGTACATAACCCCACCTACGTTATAGGCAATGATACAAAGTGGAAACAGTGAAATGATTACGCCGGCAACAGGAATCAACCCTAATAAGAAAATCATAACAGCTAATACGAGAAGCTGTGGAAATCCTAAAACGATTAATGCAATGACAGTCAGGATACAATTTACAACTGCAATTAAAAATTGTGCTTCAATTACTTTACCGAACGACCTTGCAAACCTTTCACCAAAATATGCAATCTCCTCATAAAAAATCTTTAGTTTACTCTCTTTAAACTTAGAAGTAAATGTAATAATACGCTCTTTTTCTAATAAGAAAAATAAGCTTAATATTAGAGACAATAATATTTGTAAACTCACCTTTCCTATATTCGCTATCGATTGATAGATGACATCTACACCTTGTTCTATATATTTTGATACTTCCATTCCATTAATTGTCGAAAGTGCATATTTAATGATCTCATTATCCGGTGGATTTTGAAAAAACAGTTTAAATTGATAAATCAATTGTGAAATTTGTATCGTTAGCACAGGCAAATATTTATACAATGTCGTGCCGATAAAGGAAACTAATATTATATACAAACATGCGATAACAATTTTTCGATTCACTTTCAATTTCTTTGAAATAAAACGTTGAAACCGATCCATTAAAAATGTCAGTATAAACGTAATTAATATTAAATTGATCATACTTTTTAATCCATATAATACAAACGCTAATATTATTAAAACGATAAACCGTTGAAACCCTCTACTTCGAAAAAAATTTTTCACTTCATTCATTAAGATTTAACCTCCCCCTTCTATGGATGTAAATTTGATATATTACAAAACGAACGTATTCATTGTAATACTATTACATTTTATGAACTTCTATAGACAATCTTTCTTACTAATTTGGAAGAATCCTTTTTTTCTTTTTTAATGTCTGATTTTTTATCTAATCCTTTCCTAAAAACTATTTTTAAATTCTATATTTTAGGAGAACGTCTATTTTTAGACTGTTGTTCATACGCATATCCAATATTGAAAAGTTCTTTTTCACCAAACTGCCTCCCGACAAATACAACACCTACTGGCTCTCCATTTTTATCATAGCCTGCTGGTACCGCTAATTCAGGATAACCAGCTACAGCTGATAAAAGAACTTCATCGTTATTAATCATGACTAAAGCGTCCAATCCTTTTTCTACTAAATATCTATCTAGCTCTTTCCTTGCATTTTCTTGACTCGTTTGAACTACTTTTTCAAATTCATCTTTCGTTATAGCAGATTTTTCAGAGCCCTCAATTAATGTTTGTCCATATTTCATTCTTCTTTTACTATCTTTTTTATTAAACGCTATAATCTCTTCTAACGATTTTACAGGCACATTTTTTTGCTTCGAAAGATAGTCGTTAACATTATGTTTGAACTCATATTCTAATGTTTGCAGATTATCTACACCCTCGCTACTTAACTGAATATCATCAGTCAATATCGCACCGGCATCTTGAATGTCTTTTCTAATCTTTTCTGCTACTGCTTTTCTATTTTCATCTTGTTGATCTACAGAAAAAAGAATCCCTATCTTTTTTCCTTTTAATCCATCTATTGATAAATCATTCGTATAATCTATTCTATCTCTATCTTTCATTTTTTCTGTCATAGCATCTTTTTCATCATAACCTACCATTGTATTAAATAACGTTGCCGCGTCTTTTACCGTTCTTGCCATTGGCCCTGCAGTATCAAGTGCTTCAGCTAATGGGATAATGCCAGCTCTGCTAACCATACCTAACGATGGACGTAACCCAACTACAGATTGCTGCGTCGCTGGTGCGACAATAGATCCCGTCGTTTCTGTCCCAATTGCAAGCGGTGCAAAATCTGCCGCAACCACTGTAGCAGACCCCGAACTGGATCCTGATGTATCAAATGTAATTGGACCGTACGGATTTAAATTTTGCCCTTTCTTCCCGCTATATCCACTTGGCATTGTAAAAGATAAATAATTCGCCCATTCAGACATATTTGCTTTACCTAAAACAAATGCCCCCTCTTCTTTCAACTTCTTCACAATCGTGGCATCTTCATCTGCAACCCAATCTTTTAATACAAAAGTGCCTGCGCTTGTCGGCATCACTTTTGCAGTTTGTACATTATCTTTTACGATGACAGGAATGCCGTATAAGTTCGATTTTTTATTTAACGACCTCTCTTTATCTAACTTTCGTGCTTGCTCTATTGCATTTGGATTAATCTCTGTAACAGCATTTAATGATATTCCATTTTGGTCATGTTCTTGTATTCTAAAGAGATAAATACTCGTTAATTCTTCATATGATAATTTTCCATCATCGACCATATTTTGAAGTTCATCCACAGTTGCATTTACAACTGCTTTTTCTTTTATCTTTACATTATCTATGTTGATCCCTTTAAGCTGGTTATGTATCGGCTTTAACACTCTGTCTTTATCATATACAATACGCTCTGGTTCCTTTGGAAAATAATTTTTATACACGTAATATCCACCGGCACATACCAATAGGACAATACCTCCGGCGATAGACAACGTTATCTTTACCCACTTTTTCATGTTGCTTCCTCCACTCTTACAGTTGCTCAGTTATATAAAAAAGAGAGTTACCTTTTACTTAACTCTCTCCAATCAAAATGTTAAATGAAAAAATGAATGATTTCAATCTAATCACTTCTTTTTTTGCATTTGCTTCGCTAACATTTCTTTCACTTGATTATACGTTAATCCTGAATTTTTATTTAAACGTTTTACTTCCTCGACATCAGTACCTACCATTGTATATTTTTTCTCGTCATTCATTTTCCTACTTCCTTTCTCACCTGACTATTTGTTATATTCCTTCCCTAAATGCTTATAAATTAACACTAATACAAAAAAGGAAGCTGTTTCTAAGCACAGCTTCCTTATCGTTACATATTGTATTTCTTAATAAAATTTCACTACATCTTCAGTAGGTAAGAATGTTCTTTCTGCTGGCTGTTCATTTGGTTCACCAAATGGCATTTGACCTACTAAGCTCCACTCTGCTGGAATGTTCCAAGTTTCTTTTACTTCAGCATCTACGATTGGGTTGTAATGTTGCAGTGATGCGCCAATTCCTTCAGCAGATAATAGCATCCACACAGTATGTTGTAACATTGCATTACCTTGATGAGACCAGAATGGGAATTGATCTTTATATAACGGTGCATTTTCTTGCATTTTTTCTACAGTTGCTTGGTCTTCAAAGAATAAAACTGTACCTACACCTGTATGGAAACCTTTTAGTCTTTCTACAGTCGCTTCAAAGTTTTCTGCTGGCACGCGTGACCTAAGCGTTTCTTTTACGATATCCCAAAACTTTTCATGCTCTCCATCCATTAATACAACCATACGGCTACTTTGCATATTAAAAGATGTTGGTGCGTGTAAAGCTGTTTTTAACACTTCTTCAATTCTTTCTTTCGTAATCGCATCGTTTTTTGTTACTTTACGAATTGAACGACGGTTCACGATTGCTTCTTTTAAATTTGTTGTAGTTGCTGACATTTTAATTCCTCCAAATATTTGTTTTATTATTTATTTTGTTATTTCATAACAATCGAATTAGCAATATCCATCGGTATTACATTGCACACCTTCAAATGAATTTGTTTTATCCTTTTCAATTTCTTTATCAATGACCCTTTCTAGTGTTTCTTTACTAGCAAGCCCTTGAATGACTTCATCTCCAATCATGACAGTTGGAACAGCCATAATATTCGCTTCATCATATGCGTGCCGAATTGCTTCTTGATGCTTTTCTTTATATTTACGAGTTACTAAAGCATCTTTAAATTCCGCCTCAGGAAGTCCTACTTCTACCGCTAATTTTTTTAACACATCAATATCTTCAATGTTTTGCTCTTCTTGGAAAAATGCTGTGAATACGCGGTGATGATACTCATTACCTAGTCCACGTTCTTTCGCAAATTGACATCCTTCGAAAGCTAAATGCGTATATGGATGTGGGGAAACACGTGGCAAACGCATATCAATTCCTAACTTCTTCGCTGTCGGAAGAATGAAAGCATCCCATGAACCTAATTTTTCTGGCTCATTCCATGGGTCTATTTTTGAATATGGACTTGGACGTAATTCAAATGGCATCCATTCAATCTCTACATCTTTCTCTTTCACTACCTCATCTAATGGACCTTTTGCTAAAAAACAAAACGGACATATAAAGTCTGAGTATACTTTCATTTTTACAGTCATAATTTTTACACCTTACCTTTATAGTTGTAATCAATATAGTTACATCGATAATAAAAAAATATAGATAATATTTTAATCATTCATTTTCTCTTGTAAAGATTCAAACAACTGCTCCATCGAAATATTTTTCAAAACTTCTTCCATCGCGGATTGTGCTTGAATTAATATAACTTCTAACACCACTTGAATATTCGCTCCAATTGGACAATCTGGATTTGGTTGCTCGTGAATATGAAATAGCTTGTCTTCTTCGACTACGTTCACTGCATGATACACATCTAACAATGTGATTTCATGTAAATCCTTTAATAATCCCGCACCACCTGGCCCGCGATTTACGTAAACAAATCCAGCTTGTTTCAAGTACGACATAATTTTACGGATTACTACCGGATTTGTATTTACACTTTCAGCCATATAGTCTGAAGTACAAAGTGAAGATGGATTGTTTTTCAAAATAGATAAAATATGAACAGCTATAGAAAAGCGGCTACTAATTTTCATCGTCATCACCACCTCGATGTAATCATTATAGTTACAACTAAAAAATAAGTCAATCCTTTTCACAGATTTTTTATAAGTAAATTAAAAAGTGTCCCATTATGATATATGAGACACCTCTTTTTATTCTGCAAATAGCGCTTGAAATTCTTCAATAAATAGCTGCACAGCGATTGAAGAATCCTTTAATGAAGGAGCAGCTAAAGCAATTTCTCTCCATACTTGTGGTTCCAATTCTCTCGTTTGCACATTTTTTGGTAAATTCGTTAAAGATAATTCAGCCAATATTGCAATGCCTAATCCTTCTTGAATCATATTTAAAGCTGTAGTAACTGTCGAAATTACATACTCAGCCCGAAGTGGTACGTTTGCTTGTTTAAACATATCAATAATGGGTGGTTCGTATCCACCCTTACATAATATGATCGATTCATTCTCTAAATCACTAATTGTAATAGCGTCCTTCTTACAGAGAGGATGATCCTCTCTTAAGATAACAACCATTTTCCCCTTCGCTAATGGAACAATCTCCATATCTTTATTAGGCAAAATAACAATTCCTATATCAATAACCCTCGATACTAACCAATCTTCAACTTCTTTAATCGTTCCTTCACAAAGAACTACTTCTAAGTTCGGATACTTCTCCTTAAAAAGATTTATCATTTGGGGTAAGAAATGTGCAGAAGCGCTCGGAAAACTCCCAATTCGAATCGTCCCAACTTCGTGTCCTTTCTCCATCGCAACTTCTTGCTCAATTTTCTCAATTCCATTCAATATTTCTCTAATATGAACAAGAATTCTCTCTCCTACGTCAGTAACAATTAAGCCTTCTCTCTTATCACGTATAAGAATCGTAATATCTAATTCTGACTCAATACTTGAAATGGCATGACTGACAGCAGGCTGTGTCATATTAAGTGCTTTTGCTGCTTTCGTAAAACTACCTAATTCAACCGTTTTAATCAAAACTTGTAGTTGTGTAATGGTCATAACTAATCACTTATACCCCTTATAAAAAAGATTCATTTTATTTATCACAGTCGATATCATATCATAGTGAAATGAAATACAACAAGGAGGTCTTACCGTGACACAGCTTTCTCGAACAAAAACGGCCATCATCCTTACTTTTCTCGTTATTATGTGGGGAATTAATTGGCCTTTATCTAAATTTGCCTTGCATTATACACCACCTGTTTTATTTGCAGGCGTTAGAACTTTAATTGGGGGATTCATTTTACTTATTTTCGCATTACCGAAATACAAAGCGCTACATTTAAAAGAAACTTGGCATTTATACGTTATTTCTTCTTTACTTAACATCATTATCTTTTACGGACTACAAACTGTCGGTCTTCAATACATGCCCGCTGGATTATTTTCCGCAATTGTATTTCTACAGCCTGTTTTACTCGGCATTTTCTCGTGGATATGGCTTGAAGAATCAATGTATGGCTTAAAAATTTTCGGTTTAATTCTAGGATTTATTGGCGTGGGGGTTATTAGCTCTAGTAGCTTAACCGGCCATATTTCTATCATTGGAATCCTTCTCGCATTAGGTTGTGCGATTGGATGGGCACTGGGTACAGTATTTATTAAAAAAACCGGGCACCGCGTTAATGCTATTTGGATGGTAACACTTCAGCTTATTATTGGAGGTCTTTGCTTAGTCGGATTTGGATTAGAGTTTGAAAGCTGGTCTAGTATCGCTTGGAGTATGCCATTTGTTAGTGTGCTACTCTTTATTTCGTTCTTTGTTATTGCAATGGGATGGCTCGCTTACTTCACACTTGTTGGAGCTGGTGAAGCAAGTAAAGTTGGAGCTTATACGTTCCTTATCCCTCTTATCGCTATTATTGTAAGTTCAATTTTCTTACATGAGGCCATTACCATTAGCTTATTCATCGGACTATTATTTATTGTCGTGAGTATTTGCTTTGTAAATATAAAACCGAAAACACTTACTGTAAGGCAGCAGGTTGAAGTGAAATAAATAAACGTGAAAAAGAGCCTACTATTTGTAGGCTCTTTCTTATACCTTACTTTTTACGACGTACTACAAAAACAAACGTACCTACCGAAGATACAATCGCTAAAACTGATAACACAATTGCTATTGCTTGCATATTACTTGTACCTTCATTTTTTACCACACTAGATACTTCTCCATGTTCTCCAGTTAAGGACGTACCTTTTGCAATTGTAGTAACTGAATGCGGTTTTTCAGCTTTCTCATCGCCTGTCCATTCAACAATTTCTCCGTCTTTATATTGTTGATACGCATCCCAGGCTATCTTTTGTTCTTTATCTGGGTTTTTAGCGACGAAAGTAAATCGTTGGAACTGACCAGATAAAATCCCTTCTCCTGTTGCTTCCCATACTACAGTTTTCACTTTTCCAGCATTATCTTTTTGCTCTTCCACTTTCCACCCTGGCACTGGTTCATACTGTTGAAACTCAACGCCGGACGGTATTTTCAATGTAACTTTTGTCGTTGCTACATTCTTTTCAACTGGTACTTTTATCGTGTAAGTCTCCCAAGAGTTAACATCCGAAGTTGCTGGCTTCACAGTGACGTGCGCACTTACAGGTAACGAAAAAATTCCCATTGCAATTATTGTTGCGATCATTGTTGTTCCTAATTTTTTTATACGTTTCATTTTCTATTAGCTCCTTTTTATCTATACCTTCTCTTTATCTGCCACCTACAATAAATTTATAATCCGTATCGAAGCTATCAAGAGATTTTGTTAACCCATGAACTTGTATATTCCAATTTCCTGTCATATTAATATACATACCTTCCGCTTCATATTCTCCCGGTGAAATTGCTGAAACTTTAAATGACCCTTTGCCCATATTCATATCTAACGATTGAGTCGTCAATACAATTTGTTCCATATTAGTAACAGGCTGTCCATTCTCATCCTTCAAAGTAATATGAATTGTATTCTGTCCTACCTTATTAGGGCTTACATGTAAAGTAAGTTCATATCCATTATCTAATTGTTTACTCTCTGTAAAAGGTCCAGTAGGAGGCATCGGCGGTGTTTGTACGTTTGTCATAAAAGCTACGATTATGAAAACGATAATTCCAATGATCAACTCTACTTTCAGCGTAGCGCCTAATCCTTGTCGGGCTCGCATTTTCCCTTTCACATAATGAATAATTCCCAATATCCCCATGAAAACGAATAAAAGTATCTTTGCTAATAATGCTAATCCATACTTCGTATCAAATAGGGAATGAATCGTGGGAATAAAAAATGTACTGTTAAAAAGACCCGTTAATACAATGACTATGACAGCACCTGTTGCCCATGGTGAAAAACGCTTAATTGCATCCCAATACTTCGTCCACTTGTCATCCTCTTTACGTAAAAGAAGAATAATCGATGATAGACCGCCAACCCATAACGAAGCTGCGAATAAATGTAGAAAGTCCATAACGACAGCAATGTCTTTAAACTTCAAACCAAATGCGTGACTATTAAAGGCTTTCATAACGAGTAACCCAATAAAAAGTAATATTGGAATGCTCCATACTTTAAACGATGAAAGTTTCTCACGCTTCACCGCAAAATAAGTAACAATGATAAGCACACTAATAAGAGCCATTTGAGTGATCCATACATAACCAAAAACAGATAGTTGCAATGTTTCTTTTAATAATAGTGGATCAAATGCTTCTAACCACGAAACATCAGCATTTATTTTCGCTTGCAATGGTAGATTGCATAGTAAGCTAATGAATATACCTATTAATGATATCCATATTATTCTCTTACTCCTTGAGTGAACTTCTATTGCATCCCCTTTATATATAATAAGATTAAAGAATAGAACTCCTAAAAATAGTGAGAAACTTGTATATAGAACCCCGCGTTCCATAATCATATCGATTTGCGGGACATACCCCATCTCTTCTACTTGTACATTATCTGCTCCCGCTTCGGCTAACCCAATCTGGAACGGAATAACTCCTTGAATTGGATGTCCATCAGCTGAAATAGCTTTCCATTGAATAGAATAGAGACCGTCTTTAAGATTCTCTTTTACCCCTGCCTCTAATAGTTTTTTGTTTCTTTTATCAATATGAGCATCCTTTAAATCTACTCTTTTACCTGAGGTATCTCTTACAAACAATGTATTAAAATGTGAAACTTGTATATCCTCATCAAATTCGATTTTCACGACAGTTGGTGCTTTCTTCAACGTTTCATTTTCAACAGGATTTGATTTCACAACATATGCATGAGCAGACGCGCTTTTTGGTATCAATATAATAAGCACACATGCTATTACTAGCCATGCCCCTAACCTTCTCATTACTTTCACACTCATTTCACTTCTTTCTTCTTCATCGCTACACTTTCATTACTTTATACTTCCTAGTTTGATTTTCAGGCGAAATATTAACCTTATTAAGTATAAATTTCCATGCTATATAATACTTACTTTCTCCCCGCTTTTAAACTACTAATATAATAGTAACTACCCTAATTAAAACAACTTATATTTTTAAAGTCGATTGTAATTATATCATAAAATATATTTATGTAAGTTCCTTAAGAAGAAAAGTTCTCGTGAATCATTTGTGAAGAAAATGTGAAATACATAAAGTGAAACTTTAATTAGCCCTCACCAATAGAGCTTTTACGGGCAGTAAGACTCCTACAAATAGCGAGATAAATTAAAAGGTGTTACGTAATAACGTAACACCTTTTAAAAAATATCCTTCTTCTATTTCTCTTCCGGATAATCACAATACTCAATAATCGTTCCTTCTGTATCCGCTGGGTTCAGGTAAATTAATCGTCTACCATGTTTATTCACTCGAAGTGTATGCTCTAATGTTCGAATACCTTGTTCTTTTAATTCTTCTAAAGCCACATCTAAATCATCGACACGATACGCAACGTGGTGAACACCTTTCCCTTTTTGTTTTATAAAGCGCGCTATTGGCGACGTCGTATTATTCGTCGGTGCAAGTAGTTCAATTCTATCTCCATCCACTTCTATAATAGCAACTTCACTTTCCACACCTGGTGCTTCACTTACGTAACGATCTATTAATTTCCCTGATAGAACCTGTTCATAAAAACGTATCGTACTATCTATATCACGAACTGCGATTCCGATATGATCAATTGTTTTTTTCATTTTATTTCCCCTACTACTTTATTTTTTACTCCTTATTAATAGTAACAAAAAAAGTTATAGAAACAAGTTCTATAACTTTTTCAATTAACTTATTTTCTTGTCCACTCTAGTTGCAGGTTGAACTTGTTTTTTCACTTTTAAAACGCTAATGCCATATCCGATAAATCCACCGATAATCGCTGGGAAGATCCAGCCTAATCCTACTTCCTGCATCGGAAGGAATTTAGTGAACACTTGGCTTACTACTTCAATGTTAACTCCAGCTGCACTTAATCCATCGAATAAGCTGATGATAAATGTTACGATTAAGCTCACTTGATAAACTTCAGCTCTTCCTTTGAATAATGAATGGAAGAATGTTAAGAAAATCAATACGATTGCTAGTGGATAAATTGCTGTTAATACTGGAACAGAAACTGCGATTAATTGTGTTAATCCTACGTTTGCAACAATTGCACTAAATACACATAGCGTAATTGCAATTGCTTTGTAAGGAACATTTGGGAATAACTTATGGAAGAATGAAGAACATGCTGATACAAGTCCCACACTAGTTGTTAAACAAGCTACTGTAATCATTAATCCTAATAATACTCCGCCATATGATCCGAAATAGTAGTTAGAAACTTTCGCTAATACTTCTCCGCCGTTCTCTAAATGTCCAAGCTTTGCAACACTTGAAGCACCCATATAAGAAAGTGCTGTATAAATAATTGCTAAAATAGATGCTGCAATGATTGTCGCTTTTGCACAAACGACCATAATCTGTGTTTTCGTTTTCGCACCTTTTTCTTTAATTGCATTAATGATGATGATTCCGAATACGAATGATGCAAGCGTGTCCATTGTTAAGTATCCTTCTTGGAATCCTTTAAAGAATGCATGTGATGTATACCCTTCCACTGGTGCTTGCATATCTCCAATTGGATGAATAAAAGCAACGATTACTAAAATACCGATGAATGTCAATTTAATTGGCGTTAATATTTTTCCAACAATATCGACAATTTTCGCAGGATTTAGCGAAAAAAAACAAGTGATGCTAAAGAATATAATTGTGAAAAGAATTAAAGGTGTAGAACCTAATCCTTCTGGCATAAAAGGCTTAAGACCAATTTCATAAGAAACATTACCCGTTCTTGGTATTGCAAATAACGGACCGATTGCTAAGTATAAAACTGTTGTAAACACAATCCCGAATACTGGGTGAGCACGACTTGCTAATGACTGTAAATCATCTTTACCCGAAAAACCAAATGCTAGTACACCTAGTAATGGTAATCCAACACCTGTTACTAAAAATCCAGCGTTAGCAATCCATACATTCTCTCCTGCCGATTGACCTAGCATAGCTGGGAAAATTAAATTTCCGGCTCCAAAAAATAGTGCAAATAACATTAATCCAATAACTACTATGAACGAAAACGGTACTTTATTCGCCATAATATAACCCCCATTCAAATTTCCTTATCTCATTTTCCAATTTTAACTAATTGAATTTTCTGAATATTTAATTTAAGTATCAACTATTCTTGAACTTATTATAATTCTCTATATAATATTTTGCAATACTATTTTCAAACTTTTCTTTTATTTTATGAATATACATTTTTTAACATAGAATATAGACTAAAAAACCAACATGGTCATCCATGTTGGTTTTTCCATTTACTATCAGTAATTAAAATTTCGCAGCTACTTTTTTAACGTTTTCTAAACCTTCTTCAACAATTTGTTGTGAGCGATCTGGATATTGATTGTGTCCTTCAATTACCACTGTTTCTGGATTTGTAATTCCCCAGAATCCAAGTACAGTTGTTACATAATTAACCGCCATTTCCATAGGAGCCATTTGCTCTGAAGAATAATCTGAACCACGAGCACCTAGTACAACTACTTTCTTATCACCAGCTAAACCTTCCGGACCATTTGCTGTATATTTAAACGTTTTTCCAGCTTGAGAAAGGTATGAAATATATGTGATTAATGGTGCGGGTACTGTGAAGTTCCATAATGGGAACGCAAATACAACTTTATCAGCTTCTAAAAACTGATTTAAATATTGCTCTACTGTTGCTACAGCCTTTTCTTCTTCAGCTGTTAACTCCATTCCTTGACTGCGTTTATATCCACCTGAAATTGCGATATTTCCGTAATAAGGAAGATCTAATGCAAATAAATCTAACTCTGTAATTTCTGTATTTGGGTTCGCTTCCTTATAAGTACTTACAAATGTTTCATACATTTTTGAACTAATTGCTTGCTCCGCTGGACGATCGTTCGCTTTTACAAATAATACTTTTGACATAGTTTTATTCTCCTCTACTTTCGTAATTTCTTCTTTTTTACCAAATAATGAGCTAAATAGTCCCATTTGCTTCACCTAATCTTTCTTTTCATATTCATTATTCATCATCATAAAAATTCTTATTCTAAGAAAAAGTTCCAATAGAGACCTTCATTTCAGGAATCTATAACTTTTTGTTATTCAATTACCTTATGTAAGTGATTGTAATATAGTAACTTACTTTAGTCAAGTAACTTTTAATAAAAAATAAAATCTCGAATTAAAAATAATAATTAAACACCAAATACGACTTTATTACTTGTATAATTAACTTAGAGAGGGAAATTCATATTTAGAAAGGATTTATTCATGAGCACTATAGAAAAGATTCAAACTTTTATTATTCTATTTGCTGTTACATGTGGCATTGTACTCGGACAATTTAATATCATACATATGTATTCAGACAAATTTATTGTCCCCTTCTTATTTTTCATGCTATATGGATTATTCCTCAGCATCCCATTGAAAGAGATTAAAAACGGATTTCGCAATTTAAAATTTGCCGGAACAAGCCTTACCATTAATTTTTTATGGACGCCTTTCCTCGCCTGGGGATTAGGTGCATTATTTCTTTCAGATCACCCAGCACTTTGGGTTGGGTTTATAATGTTAATGGTTACTCCATGTACAGATTGGTACTTAATATTCACTGAAATAGCGAAAGGAAACGTAGCACTTTCCACAGCGATTTTGCCTGTAAATTTAATTTTACAAGTATTATTGCTACCCGTTTATTTATTTTTATTTGCCGGTGTAATGAAGACTGTAGCGGTTTCTATTTTAATAGAAAGTATCGTAATCGTTATCGTCTTACCATTCTTATTTGCACATGCTACAAAATTCATTATGAATAAAATGAAAAAAGCTGAAACACTCGAGAATAAAATCATTCCGTTTTTCAGCTCTGCTCAAATTGTATTTTTAAGTTTAGCAATTGTAGCGATGTTTGCATCACAAGGTAAATATTTACTCCAAAATATGAATGTTGTTTTATTATTACTCATTCCTGTTCTATTGTTCTTCATCATTAATTTTTTACTAGGACAATTTATCGGGCGCATCCTGCATTTATCTTATAAAGATACAGTAAGTTTAAGCTTAACAACATTAGCAAGAAACTCGCCTGTTGCGCTCGCTATTGCTGTGACTGCTTTTCCAGACGAGCCTCTTATCGCACTTGCACTCGTTATTGGACCGTTAATTGAGTTACCAGTACTTGCTTGTGTTTCACAAGTGTTGTTACTTATTAAGAAAAAACGGCAATACGCATAATAAAAAGCGTCCCACTTTGGGACGCTTTTTATTGTCGAGAAATTATATAAATGCAAAATTGAATTATCGGCTCTAAAAATTTTATACGTTATAGAAGATTGACTTTTCGTTACATTAACAGATCCTTTTTAATTAAAAAGGATAGGAAAAGTAAATATAACAAACGCTGCCCAAAGTCCGTAGATTGGCAAATACTTCGTAACGGCATCTTGGATAGGTAAAGGTCCGGATTTATTTTGTAGAAAACGCATATAAGAGAGCATAATCCAAATTAGATTTGCCCAAATCAGTATATTTACTCCTAAAACAGCAAGTCTATTAGGCGTAATACCATAGGAAGAAAGTCTGAACACGATAGCTGACAAAGCCACACTGTCAATAATAAGCGCAAGAACAATTAAGACAAAATTTATATAATCTGAAATGTTCTTTTTCTCATCTGAGTCGCTCTCAACAATGGAAAATATAGTAACAGCCAATACAACAAGAAGTATTCCGTTGAAGACCATCAAGAAATTGCGGTCCAAAAATGGATTTTTCCCAACCCATATAACCGTTATAAGATAGATCAACAAGGTGATCAGGACAAGCGGACTAAAAATTTTAGCTATATAGGGGGTAATATTTTTAGCAAACTTAAGATTCATTGATACTAAGTATGCAGCCACAATAGCGAGAGCGGCAGCACCAAATAAAACAACATTACTAAAATAGAACTCTCCTATATCCAAGTCAACAAAACTAAATAACCGCATGGTGAATACTGCTAGTATCATTCCGCTAACTGCCATGCTGGCGTAAAGAATACAATATTCCAAATTAAATTTAATATAAGCTAACCTTGTACTGCCTTTTGAATATTCATTTCCTGTAAACGCAAGCCCTACCAATACCCATAAGAATATAGGAAGGTGTAAATAAGCAAGGATAATACTGTCTTTATCATTTAATGGCAGCATATTAAGATAAAGCCCAGAAATTAGGAACAACGCTGCAAGGGAATAAATAATACTTTTTTTCGGAGTATTATTGTAAACAAAATAGGCAGCAATAAAAGGGATTATACCAAAAGCCAGATTAATCGGAGCAATTGCTTCCTGTTCGACAAAGTGGAAAATGATTCTGGTGCTTAATCCGGCTAGAATAGCTAACATGCCCATGAATAAGAAACCCTTTTGAATCAAGGAGGGCTTTCTTGTATTTCCCTTCTCCTTGAAATGTAATCTTTCATACCAAATACCCAGAACCTGAGAATCCGGATTTTGTTCCCATGCTTGTGAGAATGACTTTTTAAAAGCTTTCGGGTCTTTTCTATACATTCTCTCCAACTCATGAGGGTTATCCATATTTTCAATAATCAAATTGTGACTGTTCATAGTTTTACCTCCTCTATAAAAAACAACGTTGTTACCTTTTCCATAAAAAGCAACTCGCTTTTTTATTCTGATTTTGATTTTAATATAAATTTTATTGTTTTACAATAAATTTTTATTATTTTAGGTGATATTTTTGTTGTATATTTTTATTCCAAGCAAAAACAAAAAGCATTCCTCATTCAAAGAAATGCTCTATAACTTTTTATAAACATCGGTGTAAGCTACAGTCAGTTTTGAAACTTCCTCAAGTAAAGAACTTTTTATCCCGGCTCAATTTTTCGTAAGATGTCTTTATTACTTGATTGAAGACTATTTTTGCTTTGTTCATATCTCCTAATCAACCATTTCCCAAAATTGAGATGCTACTTTGGAAATTCTTTGGTCTTTTAATTTTACTATTACAGGTTCTAAATGAAAATCAAATTGTTTCAATTCAAAAAGCGTTGTATGTTCTAAAAATGATGATGTGTAATCCATTCTTGGAATAACGGATAATCCTAGTCCTCTACTAACAAGTGCTACAACCATCCGTATATCTTTACACTCGATAATGATATTTGGCTTGACTTGATGTTCATCAAACACCTTGAAAAGGTCTTCATTGAAGGAGAGCCCTTCCATTGCTCCTAGCATAACGAATGGGAACTGGGCAATCTGTTCGATCGTCACATGCTGTGATGAAAACGATGTTGCCCAACTTGATGGAATAATCACAGCGGTTGGTTGTTTTTTTAATATTTTCATCTCATATTGTTCACTATTGCCCAATCGTAAAAGTAAGGCAACATCAATTTCTCTTTGTTCTAGTTTTTTTAATAATTCTTCTGAATTTCCAGTTACTATTTTTATTTTGACATTAGGGTATTGTGTTCTAAACGTACTAACATAGTCAATGAGCATATTCGAACATGTAGACGATACACCGATACTTACTGTTCCGCCTATACCTTGTTCAATTTCTTGAATTTGCTGCTTTACATCTTGAATTTGCATTAACATTTGATTGGCATATTGGTATAGTATTTCACCTGTTGCTGTAAGCTCCCATTTTTGACGATATCGATGAATTAAAGTTGTGCCAAGATCAGTTTCAAGCTTTTTTAATAATTGGCTAAGCGGGGGCTGCGCGATATGGAGCACTTCTGCTGCTTTAGAAATGCTTCCTTGTTTCACAATTTCTTTAAAGTAATATAATTGCCTGAAATCCATTGTATCTCTCCGTCATATGTTTTTTGATATGATTAGTTTATCATATATATATTTTTCATATGTCGAATTTGGCGTTATATTTAATTCTATAGCTATAGTCTTTATATTGATAATATTAACTAGAAAGTGAGAGATACTATGAATCATTGGAACAGAACCTTGAAGCGCATCTTCTTATACGTGCTCGGGTTATTTTTTATGTCGATTGGCATTAGCATGTCGATTCAAGCAGGATTTGGTGTATCGCCTGTGTCATCATTAGCATATGCAAGTACGCTAACGATTGGTTTATCGATTGGTGTGACAATGGCGCTTGCAAATGTTTTATACATTATCATTCAAGTGATATTAAGTAAACGAATGGAGTTAAATGAATTTGTGAGTCAATTCATTATTTCGTTTTTATTTGGTTTTTTCATGGATGCAACGCTCTTCCTTGTCCAACTTTTCCCTGCACCTGAAACTCTCCTTGCTCGAAGTGTATATTTGATTGTTAGTTTATTTGTTATAGCAGTCGGTTTAATGGGCTATACAACAGCGAAACTGCCATTAATGCCGTATGATGCATTAACTTATGCAATTAGTGAAAAATTTAATTTAAAATTCGGTAAAGCAAAAATTTTGAGCGATTTAATAAACATTTGTGTAGCTGGTGCACTTTGTATAATTTTTATTCAATCATTAGGCTCAATAGGAATTGGCACACTAATTGCCACCTATTTTATCGGCAAAATTTTAGGGTGGATGATACCGTATTATCAACCACCTCTCCAACAATGGGTATTTAAAACAGAAAAGGCTGCCCAAGGAATCATAATAAAGTATAGGAAAAATAGATGAATCAAATTCCTCAGCCGAAATCAAATAATGAATTTTGCACCTTATCAAGTGCCAGTCCACATTAGGAATGGCACTTCTTTATTACTGCCTTTTCTTTGACCTTCTATCACTTTGGTTAAATGATAAAACAAACATTGTATTAAAACTAAACTGCCGTTTAGTTAAAGAAGAATCTTTAAACTTTTTTATATTTTAAAAGACTTTATTGCTACTTAACACTATTTCATACCACCTTTTCAAACAATTATTTCAAATAAATTTTAGTGCTAGTATACAAAACCCTGTAAATATAAAATAAAAAAGCATGACATAAAATTGTCATGCTTTTTCTTTTCTATCTATATTTTCAAATCGAATACAGAACATTTTACTCGGGAAAGAGCTTTGTCACTTGTTGAAACTACTTAATTCTCAAACACAAAATTAATCTTATTATCTTTCCACTCTAACTTCGCATCAAACGTTTTCTCGCCCTTTTTAAAGCCTTTAATTAAATCGGTCTTCTCACCTTTTAAGAGCTTTGTCATATTCTTTTGCGAAATTGTTTTACTTAATATTTTCTTCGAGATGGTAAAGTCACATTGTGTTGTATTGTAATTGGAACAACCGTAAAACGTAGATTTATCAATTACATCACCATCGCATTTTTTACAACTTCCAACCTTTTTACCTGTCGTAAATTTCGATCCTTTTCGATCAATCGATTCAACATGTAATCCAGTGAAATCCCATTTCTCCGACATTTCTACCGCATCTTCAATAATTTTAGCTGATAGCTTTTTCGTTTGTTCCATAAATGTAGCTGGTGAAGCGGTACCTTCTCCGATCTCTGCAAGACGTTGTTCCCATTTTGCAGTCATTTCCGGTGAAGCTAGTATTTTGTCGCCGATTGCTGTAATTAATACTTTTCCCTTATCAGTCGCATACACTTGGTTTTTCTGCACATCTATATATTTACGGTCTTTCAGCATCGTAATGATGCCGGCACGAGTCGCTTCCGTACCTAAACCTTCTGTTTTCTTTAATACTTTCTCCAGCTCTTCATTCTCTAAATACTTACCTGCCGTTTTCATTAACGTAATAAGTTGTCCTTCTGTATAACGCTTCGGTGGCTGTGTTTTTCCTTCTTTCACTTTCACCTTTACAACTTTTCCTTGGTCACCTTCAGCTACAATTGGAAGAATCGTTTCGTCATCTTTATCGTCTTGGAAAATAACTTTACGCCAACCTTCTTGTATTTGCTGTTTTCCTTTCGAAATGAACGCAGCACGTTCGTCTACAAGAGTTGTAATTGTTGTGTAGTCAAAGATTGCTACTTCATAATGCGCCGCAATAAGTCGTCTTACGATCATATCGTAAATTTTCTTTTCATCGCCTGATAATTTGCTTGGATTGGTAACTTGTTCTGTCGGTATAATTGCGTAGTGATCTGTAACTTTCTTTTCATTCACATAACGCTTATTGTTCATAATCGATTCAACCGGAGCCGGTAATAAACCTTTATATTCATCAAACTGACTTAATTTCTGTAAAATATCAGGGAACGTCGCTGCTTCTCCTTGTGTAACATAGTTAGAATCCGAACGTGGATAAGAAACTATCCCTTTTTGATATAGTGCTTGCGTTATATCAAGCGTCTTTTTCGGCGAAAATTTAAAAGCTTTATTTGCTGTCGCTTGCAGTGCTGATAAATTAAATAAAAGCGGCGGCTGAAACTCTTTACGCTCCGTTTTCATTTCTTTCACTTCTGCCGGTTTCCCTTGACAAAAAGCCGCAATTTTATTCGCCATATCAGGGTCTTTTAAGCGGGATTCATTATCCTTCTCCCATTTCCCATCATATTTCTTCCCTTCAATATTAAAGGTTGCGAACACTTCCCAAAACGGCTCTGACTTAAAGTCTTCAATTTCTTTCTCACGCTTTACGATTAATGCGAGTGTCGGTGTTTGTACACGTCCGGCGGAAAACACATCATTCATTCCCTTTTTCTTTAGCAAAATGCTAAAAACACGCGATGCATTCATACCAACAACCCAGTCGGCGCAAGATCTTGTATATGCTTCGTAATACGTATTAATCGTATCTGCTTCATCTAGTAAGTTTTTAAATCCTTGATAAATGGCTTGCTTCGTTAAAGATGAAATCCAAAGACGTTTCATCGGCTTTTGCACGTTACAAAGATTAATAATGTTTCGTACAATTAATTCCCCTTCGCGCCCAGCATCGCCTGCGTGAATAATTTCTGTTACCCCCGGATTATGTAACAGCTGTTTCACTACATTAAATTGCTTATACTTTGACTTTGTTACTTCAAATTGAAAACGTTCTGGAATCATCGGTAACGTATTAAGTGACCATTTTTTCCACTCTGCATGATAATGTTCTGGATTACATAACTGCGTCAAATGACCAATTGCCCATGTACAGTACGCTCCATTTGGAAATAACTCATTTGCTTCTACTTCTAAATATCCATCTTTTCGGCGATATTTAAACTGTGAAACAAGAGCCAAACCTTGATCTGGTTTCTCGGCTAAGATTAATACGTATCCCATTTATAGGTCAATCTCCTTTATTCTTTATTTTACAAGGTATAAGTCTTGTTCGACCTTTTTAATAAGTCAAACAAGTCAACATTACGAATCCTTTAATCTGTTTTTATGTGGAATTCATTCCATTCTATGCAAAATAATAAAAATTCATTTGCTACCTTTAGAACAATAACAAAGTAAGCTATGCATTGCTCAACTCGATTCTAACTTCTTTTTAAATACCTTGAAATCTATCCATTAATTTCAAGCCAACGTAAGTATTATTCGACATTTATAATAAATCAAACAAGTAAGCGCCAAATAATATCGCACCTAGAAATGCAAACATTATTTGACGCTTTTTAATTTTACTTCGCTTTAAAAGTATAAATCTTTTAGCTTTCAAACTCTACTATTTCTTCTAAATCCGTATAATAATTTTTAATTGTCATTTCCATACAGGCTTTTCTATTTTCAGGTGTACGTTGTGCTAGGTATTTTTCATTGTAATAAAATGTAAAATCATAAATTATTACAAAAACATTTAAATACTTTTACATCCAAATTTGTAAATCAATAGATGCGATGTCTAATTCTGTACTTGCCATGAAAAACTCTTCGATTTTAGAAAGGACTGGCTCTATTTGTTCAACCAAATTCACTTCTGGAATTAATCTGTTAATATATTCGTTATACAGACTAATTACTTCTTCAGCTAGCTTTAACATTATTCTAGATATTTCTTTTACAACTAACATTAATTTTTCTTTGTCACCTTTGTTATCTCCATTAATCATTTTGAAGCTTTCATAATAAGCATACAAATTAAAATGTGTGTCTTTTATCATAAATTCATTTGAACTATCTACATTATACCACCAATCTTTGTTCTGATTATTGTCACAAAAAGTTGTATGGCATATGAAGTTACCTCTTTTCAAATCATTTTCATCAAAGTAAAAATATCTCCAAACTATATTAGATGCTCTTTTTGAAAGCAAGACACAAGATATTAGTAATCATAGTCATCCTCTTCCAATGAGTCAGCTTGTGTCTTAAACTTTACAATATTATCTTTTTTATCATCTATCGTAAGATTAACTATTTCTATACGTTTACTGAACTCTTTAATGTACACCTCAGGATTCCCGAAGGTTTCAGACAGAGCATAATTCACTGTATCTGATTTTGTACTGCCTCTTTTCATCACTTTATCTAACTCTTTTTCAGACCCTATAATAGTATAGAATAGTCCGTCTAGCAAAGCCTATTGATTACTATTTGTTTGTTCTAATACTTGAATTCGTTCATCCTTTTTTCCAATCTGTTCTGATAAGTTTTTGGAATTATTTTGAAGTTTATTAATTTTATTTACAAATCTATCCAGTAAGTCATTATAGGGTAGGAGATATTTAATTAAAGATTCTTTATCTCCGTAATGTTTTTCTATTACATCAAGAATATCAAAAACGTCTAAATCTTCCGTTTCAGACAAGGGGATAATTCTTTTCTTTACTAAATTGTATTCGTCTACTAAATGTTTTCCTTTTGTCTTCCACCATGTATATCCAGGATAAAAATCAACTTTATTATTATTGTATTGCGATTTCACGAATTCGTAGATATCCTTATATGTGATTTTAGATTTGATATTGTGGTTTTCATCATATTCAACAATCAGGTGCCTCAATGCCGTCTCTTTTTCTATATCATCTAAAATCCCTTTAGTACCGATTTTATTCATCATCTAAAACTCCTAACATAGACTTTAATTTTGCGATTCGTTTAATGTCTAATTGAATTTCCTTTGATGCTGAAGATAAATCTTGTTTAGTATAATTGTTTATGTTTTCGAGATTATCTAGTTTCAGTTTAAACAGAGACTGTATGAACTTAATTTTCCCTCTTGTTTCTTCATAAAGTAAATTTAGGTCAGAAGCTATAAGATTTCTTTTCTCTTCAATTTCCTGATTAGCAATGGACCAATTTTCACAAAAATAACAGCCTCGGTGTTTCCAATTAAAGCTAGGACAGGGCATAGTCTTGTCCATACAGGAGCCCAAATCTAATTTTAAATAGCCCTCTTGTTCCTGTTCACTTATATTCTTGTTGATATAATTTTTTTTACTTTGATTCTCAAAAAAGTCTTGGGTATTTGGATGTAAAAATGAAATTTCGTTTTCGTTAAATGTAGAGTTTATTGGTTTATAGTGATTAAATTCTTTCTCCATTTTCTGTATTTCAATATCCATCCAGTTTTCCATATGATTGAAATAGCTATATTGAATATCTTCTGTGATATGCCCTGCTAATCGTTGAATCTCAACCTTGTCATATCCCTGCATCATCATATTAATAATTGCGATGTGCCTTAAATCGCCAAGGTTAATCATTGTATCTATACTTCCGACTGCTGAATTAGAAATAAATGCTTCTTTTGATCCCTTAGAATAAATTGTTCGGTAATGCTTATTTATAGAAACAATATTGATGTTATACTTTTCGTGTATTATTTCTTTGAAAAAACTTGCTATTGTAGTATTGAAATCGTTATAGTTAAACAAAGAATCTTTATCGTATGTTTTTTTATCGTAGCCAAAATAATGGCGATACACATTGTTTGAAATTAAATAATTCGATAGTCCATACTGTTCTGAGAGAATTAGATAGCTTTGAAAAAGGTCATACAACTCTTTTGGAATAGGTAACGTGTCGTATTCAATGTCAGTTCGATGTATACCAATTCGATCATACTTCATTCTTGGAAATGTAATGAAATGATTCCCGTCTTTTAACGAAAAGCAATTTCTTTTAATGTGACAGAACTCATTTATCCTCATAGGAATAATAGTTGTTAGATTCCACCATAAAACTAGAGGGAAATATTTAAGTAATTCTTCACTTTTGTTTTGTTCTGCTTCTTTGTACCAACTGTCTAAGCATTGTTTTATAGTTATAATATCTTTAAAAGAAGGCAACTCTCTGTAGCTTTTTTCCAACTTAATTTTGGCTTTATACTCGCTCAAATCATTTATGAAATATACAAATTTATCACGATTATAGAATTCTAAAAAATCGACAAGATCTATAATAAATTTATACATAACATTATTAGACACTTTTTGGACTTTATATTGATTTTTTGGACTTCTACGGATGAGATTGGATTCCTGTATCATTTCCAATAATTCACTAGTATCTCTAAGACCTTTTGTAGATAGAAAAGCAGCAATAAGATTTGAAAGCTTTGCCCGTGTTACCGTTATAGAATTTTCATTTAGTTTTTTTACTATCCAACATTTTGCTGCAATTATTAATTCCTCTTTATTTTCACTTCCACTAAAACTTAAGGACTCTTCTATTTTCTTATAATTAAAAACTGCATTACTTCGTGTAAATTCTTCATTAAAAATCCATTCATTATCTTTAAAATTGACACGAACTTTTTTTACCCTATTATCATCATAGGCTTCCAATAACCTTTTTGCCTCTTCTACATTCTTGATGACATCAAATCTCGCACTTCTTATATCCTCTGGATTAATACTGCTGAAATCTAGCGTTAACGAACCTAAATTTCTGTTTCGCACCACACATGTCACCCCCTTAGAATTCCCAATGTTCTAAATCTTTTCAAACCTTTTGTTGATAAATCAAGACCTAAGTTCTTTATGCGCTCTGTCTTTCCTTTTACAAATCCATCTACAACTTCTCTACCAAATCTACTTCTTGCTTGGTCTACAACGTTATGCAGAAGGAAGAACTGGTTTGCAAGTTTCTGTTTTTCACCAATAAGTGCACTATCAAACTCTTTTGATATCTTTTCCATCATAAATATATAATTGTCCATTATATTTTCTAGGGCATACACATTAATCATTGATGCCGCACAAGTATCACACAATGGTCTTTCACCGTATTCATTCTCATATTTACATTCAGAATAGATACATTGGTGGTATCTCTGTTTTGAAGGAAGTGAGCCCGTTAGAGATTGGTAAAAAAGATCACGAAGTCCTTCTAAGTCAAACTCTTCAAGATATTTTAATACATGGTTTCTTTCTGTTGCGATTCTGTTGATTAATCCTGCGGTCGCCTCAATTTTAAAAACATCGCCGAAATGCTTATTCACCTCTAACATTCTTTCCGTTTCGATATTTTTATTTGTTTCAGGACCAAAAAGTATATTCGTTAGGGTTTGTGTCACAAATCCAAATTGATTTCTTTCAAATAATTCATCTACAAGATTTTTCACCTGTCCGTCAGAAAGTTTAATATAATGACTGATAGTGGTTTGAGCTTGCAAGTGGCTTCGGGATATTTGGGTTTCTTTTAGGCCTTTTCCCATATGCCTAAGAACTGACCAGATTAAAGTACTTAGCGTTCTATTCATCTTCCTATTTTCAAATTTAAAGTCAGCAATGAAATCTATAAAAAACTCCTTATGTGGATTATACGTTTTCACTAAATGACCTGAAAGTTCTATTAAAGTGGAACTGTTTTCTAATATTGCACTTCTACGAAATTCACAGATGCTTATTGCAGTTGCAAATGCAATTTTAAGTGGCTCCCCAATTGTGAAAATTCCTTCTGCACTAATATCAGTTTTATTTATTTTTGTAACATATCTACCAATCTGATAGATAATATTGTTTACATCCTCTATTGAGGGATCATTTTTCTTTAACCACTCCAAACTTTCAATTGAAGTAGTCGATAGATTGATTCTTGGGATTTGAGTTATTATCGTGCTATGTCTCCAATTATTTGTTAATTGAACTAAGATATATAACCAACAACTGTCATAACGTTTATATTTTATATAATCCCAAGTTCGAAGTAAGTCACTAACGTCTTGAATTGCCTTTTCTTTATGAAATGCTACACGATTGGTATATTTGTATAATTCATGGTATTCCTCTAAAGAATATATATCTGTGGCTACTTCCTTAATCCTTTTAAAGTCTCTTGGATCATTTAATTCATCCACGTTATATGGTAAAGGAAGTCCTTCCATAGCAAAGGCTTCAAGCATTTGTTTTAAGAAATTGTAAAAATCCCTTTGATAACTTCTCCTAATATTAAGAGTGTCGTTAAGAAATTTATTGTTAATTTCTTTTCCAGAATATGAGTATATTTCTTGATTAAAAATAGCGAATATTATTTCCGTACATCGGGCAAATTGATTAGTCTGAAATATAATCCGAGTCTTATCAGACATCCTAGTTCTAAGAAGGAATTTTTCGACATACTGGTACCATAATAATTTCGTATTTCCCTGGCTTTTCGTAAATTTAATATTTAGCACTTGTTCAACTTTATATACAAAATCTTCAAAAGGATCTTCTATGGACACAGTATTCATGTCCAAGTAAAGCTTATAATCCTCCCATAAATCGTCAATTTCATCTTTTTCATATAGTTTCATTTGGACTCCATAATATGAAATCAGTAGTGGAGGGGGAGCAACCTTTGTTACTTTTATTCGAACCTTATCTTCTGATCCCTTAATATAATGTGCAAAAGCGTCACTGTATTTTGTTTGAATTTGCTTTGCTGTATAATAATGGTTGTTATATTTATCAATAAGTCTTTCTTGTTCAAAATGTAATTCGTGTACTTGTTCTTTATTGAAGAGCATTCTATCTCCGTAATGCTCAGAGATTACCAACATCTTTTCTTTTATTAATCTTTTGATAGTCGCATTACTACAATTTAATATCTTCATAGCCTCATCAGAGGAATAATAGCCGTGTTGATTTTTGTATAGCTCAAAGGTATGGGATCTCCACCCCCATACCTTGTTACCTGCTACCATTTTTATTATTTCAGTTAGTTCTATTAAAATATCTTTTAATACAAATATTTCCAAATTACCACCGAGTATTATTTCATCTGGATTTATTTTTTTGTAATATTTGTAAATCGTATGTCGGCTAACAGACTTTTCGAGTTGTCTAAAAAGAAGTTTCTTGGGTATATAGTTTCTGAAAAAACGATCTATATCTTCTTTTGAATACAACTCATTAACAGTTTGACCGTATTTTTCATCAAAGTAATTATTCTCTAAATCAACCTTTGTTATTTTACATTCGATTGGTAACACTTGTATGGACTCTTTTAATTTATTAATAAAATATTCGTTATTTGGATTTTTATTAAACTTCTCCACAGCTATTTCGTATATCGACATATAGTCTTTAAAATTCATTTCTAATTCCTTTCCCAAAATTCTGGACCTCCTTCCACATTTTGTGATTAGTTGGCATGTTTAAATTGGCTATACTTTCTGATTGGTCGGGAGAAAGTAAAGTTAAAGCCTTTCGTATATTAAAGGTAGCAGTTATGATGTCGAAATAGGATTCCATAGATTGGGTAGATCTATCCCCTCGCAATACTGCGGTTTGTTTTTCATTAAATCCAGCGTCCAAACACATATTAGTAAACACCCCTCTACCAATGTGTGATCGCCATTTAGTTTGAGAGAAGTCTAGATAATCCTGATATCTCCCAGGAGTTCCAAGTAACATCCCTAAATAGGAATTCTTCAATTTCAAAAATCTCTTATCATACGTATCTGCCGACATTGGATTCCCTTCGGAATCATAAAACAGTGCAGTGGGGTGCAATGGTTTCTTTACCTTCTTAAGTACGACTTCTATATGATGCTTATATAAGTAATTTAAAATCGGATCAATCAAGCAGGATTGGTCTCTGGGATTCTTTACCTGCATTGTTGAAACGTCATTAAATCGAGTAAACAAATCATTTTGACGGTCTCTTATAAGCAGCACTAAACCTTCCACGCCATACCCTTGCCCGTTCTGCGATTTTAAAGCCGTTCTAGTGAGGTTCACTACCTCTCCTTTACGCAACCCTCCAAACATTTGCAATGCCATTCCAAATGCAATGTCAGGTGTTTCATGCTTTGCTACGTAAAGTATCTCGTGAATATACTGCAAGCGAATAAAGATCCTATTCTTGTTAGATTCATGATTTTGAGGGACTATATCTTTTCTTTTTACTTTTTCGCGTAAAAGCGTTTCATCGGTCTTTTTATAGGTAAAATCAATTTTATATACTTTTCTTATTTCTTTTCGGGTTCTTACAGATACTAGCTTGAATTTTGGCTTATGCTTTAGCACTTTTTCATCCCATAAATACTTATAAAACTTAGATAGGAAATTCTCTTTCATTTCCAACGTCTTATTTTTATTTGATTTCTCATCCACGCAGTACTGTAGATAAGCATTTGCGTGACTCTCTTGTAGATCTTCCAACCCATTAATATCAGTATATTCCATCAACTCTTGATTCACTTTGTCTAATATAAAGTTTAAAAAAGGAACGATAATTTGTGCTACGGTGATTTCAGTATTTACAGAGCCTGAATTTCTATGATAGTGCTTATATAAAAAATGAGTAATTGGATGTGGGTATGTCTCTCCAGTTGTTAAATCTTTTAATACTATGATAAAAGATTTAGTCTTTATAATATTCCCCCCTTGTCTTCGAGGATATTGAACTGCTTTCCAATCAAACTTATAATTATTCTCTATCTCCATTTTCTCCAAATAAACCACCTTTAAATAAAGAATATTCAATCTATTAACCTTAGATTTACCCTTGATAATTATCAAATAAATACAAATACCCCATGTAATTACAATTAAACTTATTACAACATTTTTTTATTTGCACCTTCCAAAATTATAAGACATAGCTAAATTGATAATCTTATTACTGTACTTATTTTATTATTTTTAGAAGTTATAATTATAGATTTTCATAAACTCCTCATCTTGTAAATACCCTTCATTCAATAAACAAAAAATTTCATTATCTTGGAGGGTAAACCATTCTGTAGACTGAAATAGTGAATGCCTTTTATTAATAATTTTTTTCTTTACATACAGTTCCAAGTTAAATGCATTATTATTTGAAATAACTTTCAATTTCTTAAAAGTACCATTAGGAAATTGAAATCTATAAGCTTCTTCTGCTTCTATAAAACGTCTAGATAATTAACTAAATGTAACGCATACTTTATATGTTTGGGTACTCTGATTCCCAAAAACATATAAAATTCTAGCCTTTTTATATGTTTTCATTAAAGTGAAATTATAATCTAAATTTCTGAAATCATTCTCGTAACAAAAAATATCGCCTGGATAAATTCTACTTATAATAAACATATCATTTTCAAATTTTTCGTTTTCGACTAAAAAGTTCGATTTCTTTTCTAAACCTTGATAATCTATAATCAGTAAAAAAACAAACTTGTTAATAAGAAGCTCGTACACATTGTCAATATGCATTATTAAATTTTGACTACTATCAAATACTTTATAACGAGTTAGGTATTTTAAACTACTACTTAATTCGGCTATTTGATAAAGCTCCTGATCCTCAACCGCTTTTGCTGTTTCTTTTCAGCTATATTCTCTATAATAATAAACCCACTCATTAAGAATATTATTAATTTTAATACAAAAACCTTTTACCTCCCTATCTAACAACATATTGTTGATATAAAATAATATTTCATACGCATTCGAAAAATTTTCCATTAAATTTCTTAATGTAGTATCAAGCGTAGAAATTGCTTGATCAATCGATTATTTAGACCATACAGCTCACTTTGCAATTGGATATAGTATACTTCATCTAAGCTCCTCCCTTAAACTATCATAAAATATAATATAGTCATTATTAAATTATTTTTTAATACCTATTATGAAAAAAAATATAAATTTTTCGTAATAGGTATTTTCTATGTATTAAGAAAAAAAACGTTTCTCTAAAATAGAGAAACGTTTTTTATAGTTATTTTAGGGCCTTTCAAATACATCTTTCAAAAATTCTTCATCCATACGCCATTCTGGTGAAGCTGATTTTGGTTGGGGAATTTTTTTCATGACTTTTTCGTGTTCTAGATTAACAAATGCTTTTATATCACTAGCAATTTCGTTGTTTTCAAGTATTACATTTTTATATCTATTCAGAAAGTCCCATGTTCCCATCATCAATATATCAAACCCATTTCCATAGTGTTTAAAAAACAATAAATCACCATCACCTTTTGGATATTCTATTTCAGGAAGCCTATCTATAGACCTTTCAATTGTCTGTATAAACCAAATAGCATCCCAAATATTGTGAGTTAGTCCACCAGAAAATATACGCCATAAACTCTCATAACTTATGGATATTATCGGAATCATATTTGCAGATACGCTTGTATCACGGGTTAGCTTCTCCTCTATCGATAAAGTTTTTCGGTCCTCCTCAACCCTTAAAATTAATTGGTCCATAGAGAACTTTAATGCAGCTTTATATCCTACCCTAATACACACATTATCTAAATGACATAACGCATTAACCAATTCATTTTCTGCACCATAGTTTATATTTGATAACGCTAACTCATTAATGCTTGCAATAAGCCCGTGTTGATAGAATGAAGGTTTAATTTCAACATTTTTCTTTAATAATTCAAGAAGGACCCTTAAAGAGTGTATCTTAAATACATTATGAGACCTTCCTCTCCATCTCATTGCTAATTTATCGATTAAGATTACTCTTTCAACTTCGTCAGCTGCTAAAACCCTTCTTACATATTCATTAGAGGTCTGTATGGTTGAATCTGTTGGGATATCCATTCTCACCAACAATGAATCTATTGGTAATTTTTGAAGTTCGCTTTGATATTTATCTTCTTCTTTCCTCCATGCCTTTCTTTGAAAATCCCGAGCATTATCTTCGATTTGTTTTTTTAAATCGTATTCTTTTCTGTTTAAACTTGTGAAAAAGTGATTTAATTCTGACTGATCAAGTTCTACCGCAAAACTATTTTCAATTTGATGCATAATTTGAGTTCTTAAAAATCGAAGCATATCTTTGCTATTTAATATCTGAAACAGTTTTTTTAAATCTATCAATTCACTATCCTTATTACAAAGAACTATATAATCTTCCCAACTGGTCACATTGAGTGCATCATATACTCTGATTTCCCAGCCGTTCGTTAAAACTATAAATCTAGCTTGAACTTCAGGATGAACTGCATATAAATGGGCTTGTAATAAATCCCCCATATCCATATTCTTCTTATTACCAGGTTTTGCCTCTATAATCCAAAAGCTTTTTAGTCTAATGGTAGGTATATAATCGATTTGTACACGACTTCTACCTACCCTATGATAAGGAGTACTTAATTTAAGGCTTTTCTCTCTAACAACGTTGTTAACAGTTCCCTTACCATAACCTAACTCTTTTAACAATGGTGCAATAAATTCTTCTCTTATATCAGATTCATTCCAATCTAAAAAATCTTGTGATTTCCAATTTTCAAGAAATTTCTGATACATATTTTTCCCCTCACTGTTTCAATTTAATTTCGTAAACTTAGTTCTTGAGTAATAATTCACTCATATTTTATCTAACTGTACTACAGTACACCATAATATTTTAATTACTTTGGCATCCCTATATATACTTTATTATTTACAAATACATAATTTGAAGGGATTAAATTGTACAAAAAAAGCCTACTGTAGGTTTGAAATATAACTTGATTAAAAACTCCTCAAAAATCAGCATTTTACAATAGATAAAAAAGTACATTTTGAAAAACGGTTAATAAAAATTCTAACTGACTTTTGGTATAATGATATTTGATTGATTTTAACACTCTTAAAACAGTTAAACTTTCTTCAAAACGGTTATTCTTTATTTCAAATCCATATTTTGATTTTATTTTATTACTTTAATTCTCTTCAGTAATTCAATTCTTCCAATGTTTTCATACTGTTCATTAACATATTTAATTACATTATTTAAGTATTGAGATAAAACATGAAGATAGTCCTTGAAATTATCAAACATAATATCGGGTACTTGTTTCTTTTCATCAAGTAGCATAAATAGTTTCCACCAGTCAAAATGCATAGGTACTGGAAAACCCAATTCTTTTAAATTTTTTTCCAGGTCATCTAAATATCGTAATTGTGCTATGTTTTCTATATTGTTATCAATACATAAGGCTTCTTTTTTTCTACTTTGCTCAATTCTTCAACAACATTTAATATTCTAGGTAAAAAATCAAATGGATCAAAACATTTAGGGACATTTGTAAACTCGCTCTGCTCAAGCATTTCCCCCATGAATAGTTTCCGTATTTTTGAAACGATTTCTTTGCTTTTAAAAATAACACCGCACTCGTAATTCTTATTACTATTAAAACTAAAGTTAGCCGATCCAATATAAGCGAAATTATCCGCAATAAAAATTTTCGAGTGATTAGTTGTAAGCTTGGCACATAACACAAAATTTTTAAATATTTCTTCGATCTCTAATTTATCTTCATTAGAAAATGACATTTTTGAATATAGCAAGCTAACATCAATCCCTAAATTAGCGAGGTTGGATAGCTCTTTGTAAAAAGTTCTTTCGTATTTATCCCTAAAATTAAAATTGTATGTTGCTATATTAATAGTTCTTGTTTCTTTCTTACACCTCTCTAACAAATCATTCCACAGGTTCGCCTCTTTAAAAAAAATCACTTCGCCTTCTTGAAATGGTATTTCTTTTATCATATATTTGCTCCCGTCCTTTATTTGAACATTTACTTACAAAGTACTCTGTATATTTAATTATACATGATTAGGAAATGACAAGATTGTAAAATGACAATAAAGTTTTTTAAGTTTAAAAGCTCAAACAAGCATAATCCCGTTCTAAATTTAAGACGGGGTTAAAAATATAGTTGTTTAATTTTTGATGTAAGATACTTCACTACACTAAAACATATAACAATAAAGTCGTTTAAAAATCTAATTTATATTCAACAATAGCGCCCGATTTTTGAATATAATGACCCACATTTTTTAACAACTTTATTGTAAACTAAACAACTTTTTTGTCACTTAACAAAGATGAAAGATTTTATATCATCTGGGGTTGGAAGGGGTGTTTTACACCGAAAATATATATAATATTTATATAAAATATAGTTCGGGATGTAACTTTAAAATAAAGCCTGCTCAAAAGCGTTCGTCAAGCTTATATTTTCCGGTAAAAGAAAGATTTCATTTTGAAAAAAGATTAATCAAAATCGAGCCTTATCTTTTTAAATGAACATTCCGTTTAATAAAAAAAGTTTGATTAAAACTCACATAGAATCCTTTAATCGAAAAGGAATAAAGCTGTTTTGCTTTTTTCTAAACAGTTAGTCTTTTTTCAAAACTGTTAATCTTTATTTCAAAGGAGCATAAGCCTTACTACATTTAAAATGTAATAAGGCTTTTAAAAGTTGTTCAATACCTTATTGTTCTTTAGAAATTTCATTCATAAAAAAATAACTTAGAAATTATAAGTCTATTATAGTTAAGTATGCGTAATAATGTTGCAGTAATAAATTGAACAACTATTGTGGATTAATATACTCTATGCGAATCATTCACAATTGACGCAAACTTTGCAACTTTTACGTGAAGATAACCCAGTTATTTAATTATTCTTTTAGCAATAAAGTAGGGATCTATCTAAATCAAAGATAAATATTTACTAAATTGAAACCGCTAAAAATTAGAAATCAAAGTATTGAAATTGAGATCTATTATAATTGTCATCAATTATTTTATCGATTAACACTTTGGATGTTTTTTCTAATAGAGGAATCATTTTTGATGTTTCCTTAATAGCCTCAAGAGTGATATCTTCCCCACCATGGACAATTCCATTCCTTTTATCATACATGGAATCTATCCACCTTTCTGGTAAATCCCAATTTTCTATTTCTCCAAAATAATCTATAAAGCACTGATAAATTTGATTTTTGACTCCACTACTTGTTCGATCTGTAACAGTATGAAATTTCTTCGCCAGTATTTCTATCACATTCCAGAAAGCTAAAAATTGATCAAATGTATTATGCGATAGCTTGCCCTTAGAATACCACCCAATAGCTCTTAATAGTTTAGGTTGTTCTGACTCAAATTTTCTAGCCATATTAAAGGCGGTGATTATATTAGATTTTGTTAATATCCTTCTACTTGTAAAATTTCTTGTCATATTAAACCTACCCTCATTTTTATTTAATTGGATAGGTATATCATTAGTTAAAGATAAAATATCTCTCATTCTTCCAAAATAAACATAAGCAACCGTTTCTGCGATATCTATAGTATCTGCATAAGCCGTAATAGTTGCTTTAAAACCATAAGAGCTTTTTGATAGTTCTATATCACTATAAAATTGAAGTTGATCAAATCCTTTTTCTTGTTTGAAACGTATATTGCTTTTAATTGATATAGGACCAATCACATCAAAATCAATTTCCCATATTTTTCTCTCCAAAATACTTCCCCCTTCATTACGAGCGATCTTTATCGTACCTACGCTTTTCTTCCAGCCTTTCCACCAAAATGAATCTTTCCTTTATCTTCATTAACTGAAGCAAGTTGCCTGCCATACTCTATTTGCAAAATATCAGTTGCAGATCCTTCATCAAAATAAATTACCTTTTGCACATCAACAAAACTCTATTAAAAAATGCGCCGTTTTCAGATTTACCCCTATTACCATGCATTTTATTTTTAAATTTTTTGTTAGTTTAGAATAATTTCTAACCAAGATTTAAGAGATAAACTCCGAATTATTGTTGATCCGATCAATAATTCCAATAATTGCCTTAACATCCCCCATATTATGTTTGAACAAAGAAGTGATACTTCCTAGTGTTCTAAACGGGTCTTGCTGTAATACTTGTTTATCAAGCGTTCCATTCTTCACAACATAATCCACAATTAATTCAACGAATTTTGCTTGTTGAATATTTAGACGTTCTTCAGATAAAAATTCCGAAAATTCCCCCATTGCAGCTTGGCGATCTAGCCCAACAATATTTCGAACAAGTCTTGTGATTGGTGTATCACCAAAGTCTTTTTCATATTGTTCTTTTGAACCTAACTCATGCCACAGTATGGCTTCCAATGTTTCAACATCTTGCTTCGTTAACTCTTTATTATGGCGCAATTTATAAATAGCAAGCTGATCCAGATGCTCATTTAAATAATGCTCTACTTTCTGACGATAGCTTTGTAAATCGTTCACATCTAATATGGATCCATTTTCTGTCTGTTCAATTACTTCATCTTTGAAATCAGTATAATAAATTTTTTGTTGCCCACGTTCAATAAATTTAATCAAATCACGTAATGCTTCACGGACTTCTTCTAGATCTTGCAGGGAAGCTTCTTTCCAAAATGCTCCGTCTTTTACTTTTTGAATAACCTCTTTCTGTCTGACTACTTGTGGAATAGAGCCCAATTTTGACAATGCTTCAGCTGTACTCATTACTCGAACAATTGATTTCGTTGCATTGTTTGAATTTAATTTAGCTAATTCAATTGTATACATTAATAAATCGAAGCGTTTAGCTAACTCATCATCATCATAAGGACTAACTAAAGGAGATACATGCTCTTTTATTTCGTTCGTTTGAATAACAGATAATGAATTCCAATTATTTTTTTCCTTATACTTATGAACATACTGAATGTGTTGACGTACCCGGAAATTTTCATCATTTAGTGATTTCACATCTGTTACTAATTCTTCTACAGTTTCTTGTCTAAATTCCTTATAAGGACTAACCTGATATTCAATATCTTGCAATTCGCGTACTATATCAACTTTTGAGTTGAATAACTTTTCTGTTAATGTTTTTGTTATTTTAGCTTCTGTGCCATGTTGATTTGCACGAAAATACTCAAAATTACCACACCAATCAAATATTAAGAAGTGCTCTTTATCTTGACCTAGACCAAATAAATTCGAACATAGTCGCGTACCTCGTCCAACCATTTGCCAGAACTTTGTTTTCGAACGAACCTTTTTAAAGAATACTAAATTTACCACTTCAGGTACATCAATTCCTGTATCTAACATATCCACAGAAATTGCAATTTGTGGCATTTTTGAAGTTGTTGAGAAATCATCAATTAACGATTGATAGTAATTTACACTATAATCAATGACCTCTGCGAAATTACCACCGTGTTCAGGAAACTTCAAATCAAACCGTTCTTTAATCGCTAGCGCATGACGATGGTTTTTAGCAAAGATAAGGGTCTTTCCAATTTTATCCCCACCTTCTATATGAATCCCATTCGTCATTAAGCTCTCTAAAACCATATCAATTGTATTTGCATTAAATAACCAATTATTTAATGCTCCACTATCGATATCTCGCACATAGGGCTCATCTTCAAAAACATCTTCAAATTCTGCTTTTTCTTCTTCCGATAGGTCATCATAAACGATGCCATCTTCTAGAAATTTTGTTTTCGTTTCCAGTGTTTTATAATCTACCAGATAACCATCTTCAACAGCCTGCGATAACTCATAAGCATACGTTGGAACTCCATTTTCTAAATTAAATATCGAATATGTATTTTTATCGACTTCATCTTTTGGTGTCGCTGTTAAGCCAACTAACATCCCATCAAAATAATCAAAAATACTTCGATACTTTTGATAAATACTTCGATGAGATTCATCAATAATAATCAAATCAAAATGACCAACTGTAAATAAACGATTGCCATCTTTTGTTTTTGTTTCATCAATCGCATTCATCATCGTAGCATATGTTGAAAAAATCATTCGACTCTCTTCTGGATTCCCCTTATTTTCAAGTAAATTACATAAAGATAAATTTGGCATTAAGGCGTTAAAGTTTCGCATTGCTTGTTTTACTAAAGCCGTTCGATCTGCTAAAAACAAAATATTTTTCACCCAATTATGCTTTGTTAAAATGTCAACAAGTGAAATAACCGTACGTGTTTTCCCACTACCTGTTGCCATTACAAGTAGAGCTTTTCTTTGATTACGTTCAAACATATCACAAACAGAAAGAATGGCCTCTTTTTGATAATAACGGTTTGTAATATCATCATTGATTTCTACATCTTTCAATGGCCTACGAAGAATACGACGATCAATGAGTAACTGTACTTCTTCTTTATTATAAAAACCAGATGTTTTACGAGCACCATAATCATCATGCCAAATATATGTTTCATATCCATTTGTATAGAAAATAATTGGACGCAATCCCTGTTCTTTTTCAATACAATCTGCATAAAGCTTTGATTGTTGGCGCCCTTCTTTTGGATCTTTCGAAGTTCGTTTCGCCTCTACAAGCGCAATGACTTTACCGTTGTCACCACGTAATACATAGTCAACAAAACCTTCACCTGTATTATTTGGCATTCCCTTTACTGGATACTCTTCCTCGATATCTTGACTAAACTGCCAACCTGCTAATTTTAGATCTAAATCGATATACATTTTACGTGTGTCAAACTCACTGATTTCATCCACAACAAAGTTTGTTTCTTTTGTATGCTCAACACGTTTAGCTGTAAACTGACTGCGTAGTGCTGCATTCTCTTTACGTAATTCTTCTAAATCTTTATCTTTCGCACTTAAAAACTCATATAAATCTTGTAGCTCTTCGGGGCGCTCACGCTTTTCTACGCTTGTATGTAGAAGTACTTCATTGAAAGTAGATGCTGTATATTCATCAGCATAGCAATAGTCAATCCATGACACAAATTGATGAAGATGATGAAGTACTAGCACCGCTTCATCATGTGTAATATTGGCATTCGTATGAACAGCAGTATTCCCTAGCTTCACCACATATTTCATCATTGGTAATAACTCTTCATCAATGATACCTAAGAAGTTACGATCATGAATCAAACTAGATAAATTATCACGATATGGTACCGCGACATCATCATCAACTTGATATACCCATTTCACAGCAAGTTCAAGCGCGCGACGTGTCAAAATAGCACACGTCGCAGGGCTTACAAGCATTGCATTCTCAGCTTCCATACAAGCTGTCGCAAAACTCTTAAACTGTTCTTTTTCTTTTAGAAACAAAAAGTTCGTCATTAACCCAACCACCTTTATGACTTAATTATTATATTTGTTCTTGGAAAAGTTCACCTTTAAAAGCTTTTTGTAATAACGATTGATGGAGTTCTTGTATACTTTGCAAAGAATTTTGCAATAAATTTTTGTGAGAATTAATTTGTTCTAGGTTATTATCAAATTCATTTTGTAAATCGATTGGGGGTAAAATAATTGGAATGCTTCGGACAGCATCCTTTGTTATAGATTTGGTTACAGCACCTTGTACCCTTTTTTGAATTAAATTTTGTCCTGCCTTTGTATTTAATAAGTAGTATATAAATCTATTATTTGCTTTACTATTAACTCGGATCATAAATTGATTCATACCTAGTGAAACAGGTCTATTTAAATTAGGCATAATATATACTTTCCCAGCACTACCTATCTTATTAATAATAATTTCTCCACCAAATACCTGAGTTTTAGTTAAAAAATTATATGCTTCTTCTGTAATATACTTAACATCTTCTGTATAATTTTGGTGTTCTAAATCAGTAGTTCGTATCATTAATGCATAGTTTTCTTCATCTAATAATTCCACATGATTTTTTAGTACTTGGTAACTCCCATTAGCATGATAATCTGTTAATACGTTTATCACATCACCAAAGCAAACTTTGATCCAATTTCTAGTGTTATAAATTGGATCACCAAACATCTCTAAAAACAAACTTTGTGTTAATTCGTCTAATGCTGCGATTTGGGATTGACGTTTTTTTATTAATACTTCACAATCTTCTAAAATAGCAATGATCTTTTCTTGAGCACCTATAGATGGAATACTCACATTAAGCTTTTTAAAGTCGGCTACAGCAAAACTTGCTTGGTTCACAGACTTTTTAATAATTTTATTTAAACTTTTTTTAAACTCAAGCGTTTGGAATAAGTAAATAATATATTTCGGTAATACTATATTTTGGTCTGCTCTCAAACATAATAAATTCATACCATGAATGATTAACTCATCATTAATTTTTTTATATAAAGCCGACTTTCCAAGGTGAATTTCACTATTAATATGAGAAGTTAAAATATCACCATCCTGAAGAATATATTTCTCATAACCTGTTATATCTTCAATTCCAGCATACCCCATTTTATTACGATTAATCTCACCTTTAGAAATAGTTTCTATACGTGTAATTGGATAACCACCAGGGATACCTTGCTTTATATTCGCACCATTGCGAATAAATTTAAATAAATCCCCTAATTTATAATTCACATAACTCACCCTTTCAACTTCTCTTTTAATTCCTGTAATTCATGAACTATTTCATTTTCTAGGTCAAGAATATGCTGAATTACAATTTCAGGAGCTTCATACTCTATTTCCTCATACTCAATTTCTTTATATTTATTAATCGAAAGGTCCCAATCATTTTCTTTAATTTCTTCAAATGGCACAAAGAATGATTGCTCTGTACGTTTACGTTCTTTTTCGTTTTCTAAATTACTGTAGCGTGCAACAATATCTGGAATATTATTTGCTTCAATCTCATTGCGTTTATCATCTAATGAGAATCCATCCGCTTTCATATCATAGAACCATACGTTTTCCGTACCACCAGCATTTGTTTTTGTAAAAATTATAATTGCTGTCGATACTCCTGCATATGGCTTGAACACACCACTTGGCATCGAAATAATGGCTTCCAATTTGTTATTCCCAATAATCTCCTTTCGGATTTCTTTATGGACTTTTGAACTACCAAATAACACGCCATCTGGTACAATTACTGCTGCTCGACCACCTGGTTTTAAAATACGTAAAAATAGCGTTAAGAATAATAGTTCCGTTTTCTTCGTTTTTGTCACGGCTAGTAAATCATTCGAAACAGCTTCATAATCTAATGAACCTTTGAATGGTGGATTGGCTAATACTAATGTATATTTTTCTTTTTCCTTATTGTCTTCTGAAAGAGCATCACGATACGCGATATTTGGTGCATCTACACCATGTAGCATCATATTCATTGCACCGATACGTAACATTGTTGTATCCATATCATTTCCATGGAACATATCGTGATGGAAGTGTTTTTTTAAGCCCTGTACAAGGAATAAATCACTGTGATTTTTACGTAGGTATTCACTTGCTGCAACTAAGAATCCTGCCGAACCCATTGCCGGGTCAATAATTATATCTTCTGGAGTAGGCTTCATTAACTCTACCATCATTTTAATGATATGACGCGGTGTACGAAATTGACCGTTTGTACCTGAAGTTGCTAGTTTTGATAATAGGTACTCATATACATCACCTTGTGTATCTCGGTCTTCCATTGGGATACCATCAATGGCTGATACAACACGTTGCAAAGTAGATGGTTTGTTAATTTGGAAAATAGCATCTTTCATATAAGTAGAGAATGCAGATTCATCTTGTCCACCAAGCTCTTTGATAAATGGAAAGATTTCTTGTACCATCTTATTGTACATATCTTCTGCATCACCTAAGTTTTTAAATATGTTCCACCGAAGGTATGGCTTATCTTTTGGAAAAATCCCATCATGTTCTAATCCTAAAAGTTCAGCATCTTGTTCTTTTGCTAATTCTACCTCATCTAAACCTTTCATAAATAACAAGTATGTTACTTGCTCAATATTTGTTAAAGGATTGGTACTACCTTCTGTCCAAAGGGTTGTCCAAATCCCATCAATTTTATTTTTTAATTCACCTGTAATCATGTCATTACCGCCTTTTATTTTATAATAATATAGTGCTCTGTACATTTGAAATCCAATTTCTCAAATACTTCAAGCTTTAACTGTTTTTGACGTCTTTTTAGTTTTTCTATCTTCTTATCGATATTGATAGCTTCCTCTTCTTATTTCCTAACAATCTCTTCTTGTTCCTCAATAGATAATATTGGTACAGGAAGGTTATTTACATCTTTTATTGGTAGGTTTGGAACCGTAGACCCTGCCATTTGATTAGCAAAATAAAATTGTGCAATTGGTGATTCCAAATATAACTTTAAAAATGCTGGAAGCAACAAATACCAACAAAGTTTTGAGACATTAATACATTTTCTCTATCTGATTTAAATATTGATATTTTACGATTAATACCACGAATTGATAATAAGACATCATTATTTAAAATAAGGTTATTATCAATTTTAGCATTATTTTGGATATTATATTTACTTAATTTATCAAATTGAATATCGTCGTTTACAATATCAGAAATCTTTAATGCTGCATATTCTCTTTCATCAACTGATGTGATAAGAGAATATTTTTCAATCCATTTATAAACCTTTACTTCTGATACGCCATAATCGCTGCTTAATTCTTTTACTAGTTGTCCCGAACGATTTAATTCGACCACTATTTTTTTAAACTTTTCATTAAATTTCTTGTTTGTCATACGGACTCTAAAATAGTTACTTGCCCTTCCTTTTATACATATGTTCCACCTATACACGACACTTTTGTTTGAACTCATTCATAATAATAGTCAAACAAACATAGCTCCCATAACTCTTTATGTACCAAGCGTTAAGAGAGCTATTAAAAGCATATTTACTATTGTTTGTCCATCCTTATCCATATAAAATAATTAATTTCATTGTATAACTCCCTATCTGTATTCCAGTGTTACTTTCATTGTATATATGTTTAGAAGCGATGATAAAACAACAATCTTATTTATCATTCGCGGGTCGCTCCCAAAAATGGGATAACTATAATATTATACGCTTTTTCTTTATTGCTTCACAATAGGAGAGTTGCATTATCCAAGTATCCTCTCTTAATTCGTCTTTCGTAACATGGTAATTGGTATTTCTAGATTTCATGATTTTATAAATAATTCTAAATCTATTCACATCTAAATTAGCTACTACATTTCAAAAGATGAGACTTCTCTTTTCTATATGTCCTTGAAGTAAAAAAATGTGATTTGATATTACGATTAGTTCTCATATAAGAATCCGTCTTGCTCCAAACATAATTATGTTTGGAGCGAGACGGATTCATTTACTCAAGATTTTAAAATATGGGTTGAGGACTCTCCTAATCTATCCCATGCTGTGAATGCTCAATTAAAAGTAACAAAATTACATTTTTTAAATATCATACTTTTATTTCAAAGTTATACACGTTTAGTAAACCTTATGATCCGATACACAATTATTGCAGTAATCGAAATAATAAGAGCGGTTATCAAGCCAGCTTCTCCAATCCAAATCTCTAATTGATATCCTGTAGTTGCACGTGCAAAAGGCCCTTGAATAATAGCATTCCAAGTGGTGTGGATGATAACCGACGGCCAAACACTACCTGTGATAAGTCGTAAATAAGCTGTAATATAACTGAATGGTACAATACAAAAATAGATGCCAAGTACAGAGAGAAAGACAGATGTTCCCTCTACATATAGACCAGCAATAACAATTGGGACATGCCATGTTGCCCATATTAATCCACTAATAAGGATTGGACGTGAAAATTCCGCATCGACTAGCCTTGTGAGCATATAACCCCGCCAACCCATCTCTTCTCCCATAACTGGGATTAAGTTAAGCAAGCTTCCTAAAATTCCGCTCAATACTACTATAAAAATGAAACGTAATGGTATCGGTAGATATTGAAGTCCAAGTATATTGTAGATAGGTTCTAGCATACCACCTTGTGGGAGCTGAAACCTCGCAAATCCGCTAAACCAGGCAATCGAATATGTAATTCCACATATTATCATAGGTATTATCAGGGCCAAAGTAATCCCCTTCCATATCTTTAAGTTATCTAGACTAAAAGATACATCTTTAAAGCCTTCTCGCAGTATGATACGAGTTAGAATAGAAGAAATTGCAGGAGTAAACATATATACCACAATTAGCGGCATGCTTTTCGTAATCATTATTACTACATTTAAAAGAATAGAAGTAATGAACAAAATACTTAAAAACAGTTGCAGTCCTTTTTTAGCACGTTGGACTTTATCCATATTGTGGAATGATTTTGCATGTAATATCATTGTAATCCGTCCTTCCCCTTTTATTAATTTGTTTATCTAATCAACTTCCTGTCATTTCGAGAAATACAACACAGAATGAAGATGTTTTTTCATATTGATTAATCAATCCCCCCTCTTAAATTCATAATCTAGCCTTACTTACGATTCAATCATGTAATTATTCTTCATAAGTTGTCATAACCGATAGTACGAAACTGTAATGTTTAACCTATGACCTGTGTCAAATAATCTTGTGACAATATGTAACTAGAAAATATGATATGGAATAAATAAAAATTGAATTACGGCAATTGATTCGTGCAAGTACATGAATCAATCTTGCTTTTGAAAATAATTCAATTGAGGTGAAAAAAATGAATAAAAAAAAGAGGTATTGTGGAATGGTTGCAATGGTTAGTACAGCTATATTAGTCGCAGGAGGTGGAGAAGTAGGAAAAGCACAAACAGTTGCAGTTGAAGATTCAGCTCAATCAATCCAAAAAAATATCGTTAAATCAATACAATCACAGGCGCATCCATTAAAAACGACAGAACCGTCAAAACCATTTGAGGATTTAAAACCACTTAAGAAAATGATTGGGAGCGCACAATATGTAGGATTAGGAGAGAATACTCATGGAAGCTCTGAAATTTTCACTATGAAGTTTCGACTTGTGAAATATTTGGTTACTGAGATGGGTTTTACAAATTTCACAATGGAAGAAGATTGGGGAAACGGATTAAAGTTAAATGAATATATACAAACAGGAAAAGGAAACCCTAGGGAGTTTTTGAAATTGTTATATCCTACTGATGAAATTATTGCCATGATTGAGTGGATGAAAGATTATAATGCTGATCCATCCAATAAAAAGAAAATCCAATTTATCGGACTTGACTTAAAAACAATGGACCAAAGTGTCTTTAATAAAGTAATTGATTATGTAAAGCAGCATCGACCAGATTTGCGGGCAGAAGTAGAAGAAAACTATAAAGATCTTTCTTCTTTCACTGGAAGTATACAGGAATATATGAATCTTGCTCCTGAAATGAAAGCAAAGTTCAAGGCAAACGCTGAGAAAGTAGCCCAATTACTAAAAGATGAGAAGGAACAGACAAACAAAGATGTAGGTTCATCCGAGTACATCTGGGTAAAAGCAACAGCGAATGCAATAGAGAAATTTACCACAATGCTGCTTTCTAATGACTACCCAAATGTAATAAAGCTACACGAGCAATACTTGGCCGATCATGCAATGTGGGCACAAGAGACATTTGGTGGTAAAACTATAGTATGGGCACACAATATTCATATGGCTAAAGGAATTATCGATGAGAAATTATACCCTTATGCTGCGGGGCAGTTTTTGAAGGAACGTTTAGACAATAATTATGTCACAATTGGTAGTACAACTACGGAGGGAAATTTCACTTTATACAGCGAATATAATCCTTCTACCGGAGGTAAGATTGCAACAGATACTATTCCACAAAATGTAAAAAGTTTCAATTACACCCTCGGAAAAGTACCATATAAAATGTTTTTATTAGATAACCGTCACCTTAAAGGACACGCAGAGAAATGGGTTAGAGCAAAAAGGCCATTACTAAGTATAGGGGGACAACTCCTCCCAGACGGTTCGTTATACTTTGATACTTCATTGCTTGAGCAATTCGATATTATTTTTCATATCCGAAAAACAAGTCCATCTCATATTAAATAAGAGTACAAAACAATCCCTTCTTGCAGATCTAAGAACGGGATTGTTTTGTAGAGGATTAATAAAATCGTCTTGTTTTTAACTAGGAATAGGCTAATCCCCCCTTTTATCATCATGTAAAAATGTCATATGACATTTTTACACTAGTGAGTTTGACAAAAAAAGCAGTATGATGCGGTTATTACATAGATAGGAGCGATGCACTTTATGAGATTAAGATTTATCCAGAATGGTTATTTTTTATTACTAACTTTCATTACAGGTTTGTTTTATTTTTGTTTTTACTTAATAGCTCTGCTATTCAGTTTCACCCTTTCATTTACGGTAGTTGGGATTCCACTAGTTATACGTGTACTACAAACTACCACACCCTTTATCCAATTCGAGCGCATACAAACGAAAATTTATACTGATATTTCGACAGACTCTTACGATAGAAGTGTAACAACGGATACATCGGACTGGGCTCAAGTGAAATTAGGACTTACGGATCGCCGCACTTGGTCTGCTGTCTTTTGGTTAATGCAGAAATTTGTGATTGGTATTTTCAGTCTCATTAGTGCAATCATTTTTTATGTAATGCCACTTATGTTCCTGTTAGCACCACTATTGTATCGATACATCGATATGAATATTATTTTCATACAGATAGATACTTTTCCAAAGTCACTCCTTGTAATGTTTATGGGTATAATGTTTACCGCCATAAGTCTTAAAATAGTAGATGGTTTAACGAAAAAGTTTGGAGGTTATACACGCAGTATGATTCAACAACTAAATCGATAGAAATTTGTAGTCTACGAATAGTAGGCAGTTTAAACTTAAAAATATAACAATGCAAGAAGGATTATTCTATAATATAGGAAATGAGAAAGAAGGCTACTTAGGGGGTAAATGAATTGTTTGATATGGTTAAATATTGGTTTTGGTATGATTGGATTATGTTAGGAATCCGTCTACTTGTTAGTGTGTCTACCATCCTAGCAACATTAAATTTTCAGGATGGTTTAACATTACCACTTTGGATTATTATTCTTTGGGAAATTATTGCCTTCTCTATTCCATGGGTGGCCTTACTGTTCAATTACAAATATTACTTATTCACAGAAATATTGCTATATGGTGGACTATGTATATATTTAACCTCTTTATTTCCAGAAGCTTACAATATTTTTCTTATATCGGTGTTTCTTATCGCAGCAAATAGTAAGCATTTGTCCTATTATTGGACAGCTCCAACAACAGTTTTTGTAATAACCGGGATTTTCTATGCAGTTGCGCCAAGTAATAGCTATTGGATTATGGTCACCTACTACGGATTCGCTTATGTAATGGGATTCGCTTTCCATTTATTAATCATCAATCATAAACAAAATGAAGTAATTCGTAAACAAAACGCGGTACTTGAGCAATATATGTCTCAGATCGAACGCATCACACTGGCCGAGGAACGAAACAGGCTCTCTAGTGAGCTGCATGATACAGTAGGTCACGCCTATACTTCCATTATTATGGGGATGGAAACGTTGCGAACCGATCTTGCTACCGAAATGGGTGTACAGAGGCTAGATTCCCTGCTTGAAATGGGACGTAAAAGCATCGAGGACGTGAGAGGTTACCTACATCAAATGGATCCTCAGTGTCAATCGCCTTCCTTGATTCAATCTCTACAAAATCTTGGAGCTGAATTTCAGGAGCACGCTCAGGTGGATGTAAGCTTCCGAACATTCGGAGATGAATATCAACTGTCTCGACAAGCGAAGATAGCATTCATTCGTTGTTTACAAGAGTCCCTTACGAATGCGGTACGTCATGGTCAAGGGACTGAAATAATAGTTTCATTGCAGTTTGAACAACAATATACGAGATTAGAAGTGCAAGATAATGGAAAGGGAAATGTAGAATGGCAGGAAGGCTTCGGTATGAATACGATGAAAGAGCGGGCAATGAATTTGCAAGGTCAATTGTCTGTATATACAAAGCCAGAGGAAGGAATGCTTGTTACATGTACCATACCGCGACAAACTGAAATAAAAGATGGACTTATTCGTTTGTTAATTGTCGACGATCAGCCATTTGTTCGGGAAAGTTTGAGTACACTACTCGACAGGTATGAAGATATAAATATAGTCGGTTTGGCTGAAGATGGCGATCAAGCCATCGACTTGTGTGGGCGCCTTCAACCTCACGTTGTACTCATGGATTTAGATATGCAGCAAATGGATGGAGTCGAAGCGACAAAAAAAATTAAGCAACAATGGCCACATATCCGCGTATTGATTTTTACAACGTTTCAGGATACGAAACAGGCGTTAGACTCGCTTCGTAACGGTGCGGATGGTTTTTTACTTAAATCCATTGAAACGTTAGAGCTAGCTAATACGATCCGACTTATTCATGGCGGTGGGACGCTGATTGATCAGGGTATGTCTCACAAAATATTTGAGCAGTTTGATGAGCAAAACGAGACACCACAATCAAAAGCAACTGCTTATGAACTAACAGCCAGAGAGATAGAAATATTGCAACTAGTAGCAAAAGGACTTCGATACAATACGATAGCTTCAAGGCTATATTTATCGAATGGTACGGTCAGAAACTATGCTTCCTCGGCTTACACAAAGTTAGGAGTACGTAACAAGGAAGAAGCTGTCCAGAAGGCTCTAGAAATTGGAATTATCGAATGAGAAAACGGTTTGTTATTTCTTTAGAGCTAGCTAAGCTGTAGTTACAAGATGCAGTAAGAAATAAGACTATAAATCTAATTTTCCATCATTTTTGGTAGGCAATTTTGAATAAGTTTATCCTGTTTTCAAATCTTTAAATAGCCTTACTACATTCAATATGTAGTAAGGCTATTATATTCTATATCAAAATTAAGCATCTTTATTATTACTATATCGAAACTAGTTTCACGTCTTTTCACCAGAAGCCAAACAATACTTCTCATACCTATTAAAGATCTTTATCTGTTTTTATGTTAGAGATTGAAGAGATGAAATAATATCTTTGTTCATTCTTTGGCTTCTTTTTGTAAAGAATAATAAATAAGTAGCAAGTACTCTTTTATGACATAAATCGCTTTATATTCGCTCCATTCTCGTTTCTTCTTTTGGAGGAGTAATTGGCGTATTTGAAACATGGCGGAGGCACAAAGAAGGGTGCTAATTTTATTTCGATCTTCCTTGCACCCAAGTAGCAATATCATTTATTACATACTCAGGGATATTAGCAGGACTATAATATTCATCCGGTTTACTTAATTCTCCATCTCCTTCTGTAAAGAAGTGATTTAACTTTGGATATAGTCGATAATCAACGTTATCTCGTTCTTTTAATTGCTCTTTCCATAGAGGAATTTCGATTTTTGATTGAACTTGATAGTCTCTTTCTCCTTGAATAATTAGAAGCGGTGTCTTTTGTTCTTTTGACATTTCTGCTGCTTTAACTTTACGAATAGAATCCCAAAATACTGCTGATCCTAAATAAAAACCTTTTGGAGGATTCTGACTAGAGAAGTTGGGATCATTTAATAATTCAAATTGCGATTTGTAAAATTTATATTCATCCGGTTTCATTGCTCCAATAGAAAAAAGATACTCAAATTGATCTAAAACAACATCTTGAATCGTACGGGCTGGTCCTCCCATCACAATCGCCCCAGCAATATTTTGATTTTGGTCTTTTTCAATCATTTTCGGAAGCATCATTCCACCTTGACTATGACCAAGAATATAAATTTGATTCTTATCTATCAGAGATTCATTTTTAAGAAAATGAGTCACAAGAAGAGCATCATCTGTTGTCTCTTTATCCACTGTATAAAAAGGACTGGATTGTGTTTTCAATCCATGTTCATAAGTTCGTTTATTATAGCGAAGGACAGCAATTCCTTTCGAGGCAAGACCTTCAGCTAAATCACGAAATGGTTTTAAAGCAAACGCTGTTTCATCCTGATCGGTTGCTCCAGATCCTTGAACAAGAATAACCGAAGGGAAAGGACCCTTCCCCTTCGGAACAGACAATGTTCCTGGTAATGGAAACGCACCACTTCCAACCACTACTTCTTTATCAACAAAGGATTCAGGCTTACTATATGACGGACGCTCTGCAACTGGACTAAACGACATACTAAGTTGAAAATCATCTATTTTTCCAGATGGATCTAGCTTAATTAATAAAGGTACTGTAAATTGTTCAAAAACTAATTTAATCTCTACATTTGTATGAACAGAATTTGTCTCTTTTTGTGTTACCTCTCCAATCTCCTTAAAAGAACCTGCTTGTAATTGCGCAGGGAGTTCCTTCCAATAACTCTTCAGCCATTCTTCGGATATTACTTTCTGTAATGATCGAGAAGTTAAATCAATTGCAGATTTATAGTCTTCTGTATCCATATAACGGATAAATGAAAGGGTAGTAGCTATAACAGGATTTTCACTTTCAGGATTGTCTATTTTTTTTATATTGTTGTTTGTTTCCTTTAATGTCGAAATAAATTGGTGATTGAACGGATTTTTATATGTACCAGGATATAAGCTTGATTTTAATACATCCGTATTCCGTCCCTCATACAAACTTGAATCATTCACAAAATTTTCAGGTGAAATTACTTCCTCCGCATATGAAACTGAAGGAATAGCTATTGTACAAATTGCACTAACAAGTAATAACCTATTCCCTATCCTTCTTTTCGTGCTCATATTTATTGATTCTCCTTTCGAAATTAAATTTTTTTATACAGCTTGCCCTGTACTATAAGAAAAATTAAAATTATCAAAGAGATTAATAGTCTACTTTACAATCCCCCCTAACAAATTAAAAAGCTACTATTAACAAACTTCAATAAAAAATGCCTTCTCCCTCTTTTTTTGACTGGATTTTTGAGTGGCATGGAAGGACCAAGCTGAATCACATGTAGCCGACCAAAGGTATACAGGTAAACCGGCATCCAAATTAAAATTTTTATGATTTATAAAAATAAAAATTCCTACTTTTGAATAATAAACGTAATCATTTGTATTAGAGAAAAGGATAGATAAGGCTAAAATGCCTTTATCTATCCTTTTCTATCACATATAATGTGAAGGTTTTTTGTTTTGGGGTTAATTTGTTTTCTTAGCTTGATAGCGATGGGGTACCACCAAATGTCCATCAAATTAAGAACTTGCTTTACCCCAAAATATTTTTCATAAAAATTGTTTTTTGAACCAGAAAAGTATATTTTCAACTATAAAAACTATGACAAAATTTATCCGTTTTCCTTTTTATCTACTTGCTAAATTCAGCAAACAAAATATTTTTAAAAGGGTCAGGACTATCAGCTTTAAGGCTGTTCAAATTGATGGCCAATGTATGCTTGCCTCCAAGTGTGCCCCCAGCAAAAGTTAAAAATCCAGGAATGCTTCCTCCATGCCCCCATATCGATACACCGTTTGAAAGCTTCATTTTGAAAATTCCAAGCCCGGAATCGCCAAGTTCATCTGTTCCTGTAGGGACTGTTGTAAGCATTTGCTTTAGTTGCTGTTCTTTCAGTAATTTGCCCCCAAGTAAATAAGTGAAGAATTTGTTTAAATCATCAGCTGTAGAAATCATATCTCCGGCCGAGCTCCCCATACTTGGGTTATAATAAGTAACATCTTTTGGCTCACTTGCTCCGTCTAATTGGATATATCCACGGGCATGCTTGGTTCCTGGAATAACGCTTGAATTTCCGGGTAAGAATGTATTCGATAATTCAAGTGGTTCAATAATTCGATTTTCAATTTCTTCCGCATAGCTGTTCCCAGTTACTTTTTCAATAATAATCCCTAGTAATACGTATCCTGTATTTGAATACGACCAGCTCTTTCCTGGAGCAAAATCTGGAGGCATGGATATTCCCATCTTTACTAATTCTTCAGCAGTATAAGATTTTTTTGTATCCATGATATTAAAATCCTTTGACGTTGTGTAATTAGCAATACCACTTGTGTGGTTCAATAATTGCCGGATAGTAATCTGTTTATCATCATATCCATTTCCTTGAATGACACCAGGCAACCATTTTTCAATGGAATCGTCTAGATTCAAGCGGTTTTCTCCCGCTAATTGAAGTATAACTGTTGCAGTGAACGTCTTTGTCACGCTGCCAATTCGAAATCGAAAATCTGTTTTCATTGGTTTCTTGGTACTTAGATCCGCTACCCCAGCTGCATAACTCCATGTTTTTCCGCCCTCAGAAGTTTTAGCAAGTATCCCTGGATATCCAAGTTTCAATGTATCCCGCATTGCCTCTTTGACGGAATTTCGATCTCTTTGGTTGCTTGTTGGTAACGAACTAGATAGATTTTGAGTGAGCTCCGCTTTTACACTTGAGGTTGGAATTGTATAAAACAGGGAACCTCCAGTTATTAAAAGGGCTAAACCTGTAAATGTAATTTGACGATGCTTTTTCATCAAAATATTCCTCTCCCCTATTCATATTGTATAAATGTTTATTTTCTGTTTGGAACTAATCACACAGCTTTCTTCTTAACCAACTGCAAAAGGACGACATTGTATTTGTAATCACTCTTATATCCGTTATTCTACAAACGGCTTTCTGACCTAAAAAATAGTCTATCCTTTGTTTGAGATGTATGTTAACTTTTGTAATGTCTCGTTTCCTCCATACAAGTCTTATTAATTGATTTGTTTCCCTATATAAATATATGGTCTTTCTCCTCTCACTCTTCTTTATATTTTAATCATACACAATGAAAATCTCTTTTTTCTTACCTCTTCCTTACAAATTCCTTACGTTCAAAATCACTTTTATAATTGATTATTTTTTATTTTAATAACATTTAGTTGTATTAATTTGATAGGAATTTGACAGCGCACAAAAGTTTCTTTATTCCAAAAAATAAATTTAAATACATATTACTATTTAATATTCAATATCTTACCTATACATGTTCTAACATTATTCCTTATCATCTATATGTATTATTTTTCATAACAGCTTTCACGCTAAAAATAAGACATTTCATCATGATGACGATTAAGTATTTTTGAATTATGTTAAGTATGAGCATGAAAAATCTTTAACAAAACATCAGTTATTCTATTTCCTAAGAGATGAACATCGTGATGTAGCAATCCTTTCCTTTTTTCTTGGTAGTGGTATTCGTGTAAGTGAATTGGCCGATCTTCGTATGGAAGATATAAACTTAAAAGAAAGGCTAATTGATGTAATACGAAAAGGAAACAAAGAAGACTCTGTATGGATTACCCCAATTGCATTAAATGCCCTTGAAAAGTATATGGAAATTAGAGATAACAAATATGTTCCAGGAAAAGAATTAAAAAATGTGTTTTTATCAAAGTATAAACATACTGCACAGCCTCTTTCCGTTAGGGCTATCCAAGATATAGTAGAAAAATATACTAAGGAATATAGAAAAAAATGTATCCTCATAAATTAAGACACACATTGGCAAATAAATTATATATGGAAGAAAAAAATTCGTTACAAGTGATGCAACAACTTGGGCATACTAGCCAAGATACGGCCTTATTATACACACAGCTTGGAGAAACAACTATTAAAGATAGCTTAGGCAGAATAGGAAAAAATAAATAATAAAAGTTCAGCAATGCAAACTTGCTGAACTTTCATTATTTTCTCTGTTAGAGTAGTGGTTTAAAATGTCATGCATTATTCATTACATATTTAATTTTATTATATAAAAAATACATAGTTAAAATTCTACTTTAATTAGTATATAAAAACGGTCTCTTGTTAGATTAGATAAATGAAAATTTTAGATTCCTACAATTGTTGTTTACGTTAAATGTGAATTTAACGTAAACTCGGGAAAATGGGGATTAACCCCACATCCATCAACTTAAGGATTTAGACTATTCTTGAAGTTAAAAGCACGTTACTATTCTCTTATGTTAATGAGAAAGGGTGACGTGCTTTTTATGAATATTCATCAAAAACAAGAGTTGTCTTTATTTGCTGAAGAGTTATATCGATATATGTCTCCCGCTACACTTAATCAATTAGCTATAGAAGCAGGCGGAATGAAACGAAAACGCAAGTGCCATGGGCACCATTTTTTATCTTTGTGTGTCTGGTTAAATCAACAAATCGCTACTACCTCTCTTACTCAACTTTGTAGTCAATTAGAAACTTCAACAGGAGTTTTATTAAGTCCTGAGGGACTTAATCGGCGATTTAACTCGGCTTCTGTATCCTTCTTTCGAACTGTATTTACTACACTTCTACAAGCGAAAATTGGAGGATTATCTAAGATTTCTCATGCTCTTTCTGCTCACTTTGAGCGTATTCTTATCCTTGACTCTACAACATTTCAAGTGCCGGATCGATTTGCATCTACTTATCCTGGTGCCGGAGGATGTAGTCATAGAGCTGGTGTAAAAATTCAACTAGAGTATGACCTGTTGAGTGGAGAATTTTCTGATGTGAAAATTGAACCAGGGAAACGAAGTGATCAAGCGTATGGTGCGACTCGAACAGATATGGCACAAAAGAATGAACTATATATTCGTGATCTAGGATATTTTCGTTTACAAGACTTTAAGTCTATTCAAGATAGGCAAGGATACTATTTATCACGTCTTAAGTTACCAACTAAGATATATAGAAAAGAGTTCGAAACAGTCGTATTTAAAACAAAACCCGCTCAACTGAGGCCGGTATATATACAAATTCATTTGGAAGAAATCATGAACCAGTTACAACCTGGCCAAGTGTATGAATTACATGATGTATATGTAGGGAGCAAAGACAAATTACCTACTCGCATTGTGGTTTATAAATGTACGGAGGAGCAAAAACAAAAACGCCTACGTGATCGAGCTATTCGTGAAAAGAAAAAAGGAATTACATATACAGAGCGTACGAAACTTCTACAAGGAATTACGGTATATATGACAAACATTCCTACGGAATGGGTACCAAAAGAGAAAATCTATGATTTATACTCACTACGTTGGCAAATAGAACTGTTATTTAAGATATGGAAATCCTGGTTTCAAATTCATCGTTGTAAATCTATTAAACAAGAGCGATTAGAATGTCATCTTTATGGACAACTCATTAGCATCCTATTATGTTCTTCTACAATGTTTAAAATGAGAGAACTCCTGTTGCGTAAGAAACAGAAAGAGCTAAGTGAATATAAAGCGATGTACATAATTAAAGATTATTTTTCACTTTTTCACCAAGCATTACACAAAAACACCCAAGAGCTATCAAAGGTTCTCCTTCGTCTGTTTAACCTCCTACAGCACAACGGACGAAAATCTCATCGATACGAGAAAAAGACAGTCTTTGATATTTTGGGTGTTGTGTATGAGTATACCACTTCTACTCATCAGATAGCATAGTAAAAAAATTGAAGCCCATCAGGGTTTATTTGATATGCCTACTTTTATAAAATCTATAAAAGATAATAAAAAACTATATGGAAAGACCGTATTGTGTATAAAAATATACCTTAAGTTGATGGATGTGGGGATTAACCCCTTCCCCCATCTGTTGTAGAAAGACATGAAACTCCAAACTATTTAAACAAGAAAGTTTAAACTAAAATTTTTTAGATTTACAGAAATAAACTCATCAAAAGTCAGCTCTTTTTTCATTTTTTTGGTGTTCACTCTTTTAAGTTGATAGCGATGTGGTGATACCCGTTTAGAACGATATCTTTGCCCTAAAAAAAATCGAACCATAAATTTGCCGGCAAGCTTATGGTTCGATTTAAATTATTTACTTTTAGTAACTACTCAGCCCCTCTATGAAAAAAGCCAGAAAAGCATCTTTTTAAATGGGCGAGAGGGACTGGCCATGCATAGAGGCAGTCAGTGCCTATTCCTGCCACGCGCAAGCTTTAAAACAAAGAAAGGCAGCGAGGTGTAGGTCCATTTTTATCTTCATCGCTGGAATTATACTCCTTACCAAACTTCTAAATAAAATGTATAGCTGAGTAGTTACCTTATTTTTCAAAAGAACATTCTGACTATTTCTTTTTCACTTCTTCTACAAATTCCCATGTCTCTCCGTTATCTTTTGATTGATAAAGTGCACTACTATCGCCATTGTAGTCTCCATCTGCCCCTTGTCCAACTAACATATTAAAAACCCCATCTTTCTCATATGGCATACTAGGAGAATCAAAAGGACTTATTGCGGACTGTGTATAATCTAATTTCACTTCATGCGGCGGATATTCTACCTTTTTAAAAGATACCCCCCCATCATCTGTGCGATATAACTCTCCCTCATTACCAGAAGGTCTAACTGCTCCTAAAAAACCAAGTTTATCATTTATAAAAGTGATTCCTGATACACTACCAATCCCCCTATTAAATGGGTCTGGATTAATAACCTCCCATGTTTCCCCTTCATCACTAGTCCTGCTTAATGAATAAAAGGCGCTCCCTAATGCTTTATCTGTCATATTTAGTTTATAACCAACTTCTTTCGATAGGAAAAACTGTTCTTTTTCATTCTTTAAATCTTGTTGTTCCTTCTCTTTAAGCCTATCTTCTTTTGGAGGCGTCTTTGATTTACTCCAACTTGCGTCACTTATTAAATTATATCTAGCAGGGACTAGCTCTTTCTCTTTTCCAGGGACAAATATAGATACAGTATATCCAATGATATCAGAAGCTGCTTCTTTAAGACTCTGCCCCTTACCATCCTTAGTAATATTAATAATTCCCTCTGTATTGGATCCCCAATTTCTTTTTCCATAATAAATCAACCCATACTTACTTTCATTCCATTTTTTGACCGTTTGCTTAACTGGAATCGCCTTAACCGTTTTAATTAAAGGTTCTACTAATTTATCATCATTATAATCAGGCTTTGCGTATCCGTCTCGTATTATAGTAATATCTTCTGATTTCTTCTCATTATAAGAGATTAAATAAGTTTCTTCTTTCCCATCAACATTTTTCCCATAAACAAATGTATCAAACGCTGTAATTGTTCCATCTGAATGAAATGTAAGATCAAAATCAGTTGCCATATACAATTTCTTTGGCAAAGGATATTTTTTATTTATATCTTCAAAAATACCTTCTACTCCAGATTTATATATATTATTATGTTTAAGTTTAACTGACCTTTCATGTTTTAACTTTTCTACAAACCATGCCAATTTGCCATTGTAATTTATTGCACTTTTATAAATCTGCATCCCATAAAATGATGTAATTGCAACAATAATGATAATAGAAATGGATCTCCATGCTATTGAATTAGTTAATTTTTTAGTTTCATATTCTCTATTTTTTATTACCCGGATTGTAGTAAATGTAGTCATGGATATAAAAAGTACTATACATAATAACAAAATATAAATATTATAATTCATCCTTCCGTACTTACAGTATAAGGCTAACTCATAACAAAAAATCCCGTATACAATTATTAGTATTGGATTTGTTACTAATGACAGAAGTATCCTTTTTGCATTTTCCTTAAATATAGAAATCACTCCTAATTACATGAATTACTGATATTAAGTATACTTTATTGTAAAGTAACAAAAAAGCTATTTAATCTTGCCGCCAAAAATACAATAGACATCCGTCTATGTAAATGGCAGATGTCTATTAAAGCCGTTTAAAAATTTAGTTGTTTCATAGACAATGGACTTTTGAGTGAATACTAAAGTTGCTTCATTTGAGAGCTAAATATTGAAAATGAACCCTCATATATTAATTCATTCCCCTCAATGATATTTATCTTTCAGATTTTGTTGATGCTTTGTATAAAAAAGATTCTAAAAAGGTAATTATAATTGAATTAGAGAAAACACGCGAAGGTTGGGAAATTAGTAAATCATAGATAAAAACGTCCTATATTTTAATAGGACGTTTTTTCTTCTATAAATAATATAGTTGAGATGTATTGTACTCATAACTATAAATGTTTTTTAATTATGGACATTATACAAGTCGACCAATTCTCCAATATCTAAAAAGGACGGTTTAACTACTTACTTACTTACTTACTTATATCTATCTATAATTCATTAAACCTACTTCTCCTCATACCATGGGTTTAAATGAATTAGTACTTCATATATTTCTGGGTTCTGATTTATAATAGTAGTTTTTATATCCCTACAAATATCATGTCCTTGCTGGATGCTTAAATGTGCCGGAACACTAATTCTAATATCAATTAATACATAGTGACCATGATCACGTGCGCGCATTCTATCAATTCTTTTTACAAAAGGACGGGCCTGAATTACTCTCTTATATTCACTACATTTCTCGGTAGGAATACCACCTTCCATTAATATATATATTGCTTCTTTCCCCATACTAATCGCTAACTTTAATACGAAAAAAGAAACAATAATACCGGCTAAAGGATCCCCATAAGCTGCATATGGAATGGAATAGATATTGTTTATCAAAGCAATACCAATTCCAATTACAGCTGCAATTGAGGCATAAACATCAGCAAGATGATCATAAGCAGTTGCTATAAGCCCGTTGCTTCTTGTTTTTCGACCAATTCGTATTGTGTATACATATAAAATTTGCTTCCATATTAATGAAATAATCGCTGCTATAAAAGCAATTATATGGGGTTCTGTCGCTGGTTCAAATAATGACTTTATCGATTCATAAGCCATAAATAAAGCCGCTAAAATTAAAATCACAGCTACAATTCCTGATGATATAACTTCTGCTTTACCATGTCCATAAGGATGATCTTCATCAGCTGGCTGGTTTGAAATTTTCATTGATCCCAATGAGGCTACGGATGCTACAACATCGGCAGCATTATGAATCCCATCGGCTAATAATACCTGACTTTTGAAAAGTAAACCGACTATAATTTTGATGAGAGTCAGAAATATATTGCTAATTACACTAATCCATGCTGCCAATAAGGACGTTTTTTGGTTAGCATTCATAGTTATCCCCACCTTAACTTTACTCTTGTTTCAAAATATTATTGTTTAATTCAATTGTTTAGTTATAAGTCTATATCTCATCATTTTAATTTCTTTCATACATTACCAAATAATAAGTATGTGGGTCTATACAAACATTTTCTCCTATCAGTAAAGGTTAAAAGCATAACTTACTTTGTTCTTTTATCCTTATTTGTTATGAAGTGTAAAAAAGAGTGACACAAAATGCCATATGCCTTTTATTATTCCTTTTACGTTTAGTATTGGAGTTACTTTAACATCCTTAAAATAGTAATTATGATTGAATAAAAAGACGAGAGTTGGAAATTAGGAAATCATAGAAAAAACGATTTATAAGATGTACTATTGAACCTAAAATAATTAAAGATAAATAAGATATACTACACGATGACGCATGTTGTTTAACAATGTAGTTTTAAGGTGTATTATCCCTTTGCTTGATACACCTATTGTTTATGTTTTTTATCACCCTTTTATCATTACAAACATCAAAGCGACTAATGTGTTGCTTTGATGTTTGATGAAATGTCTTCAGGTATGATTTCTAATTCACTCTGCACATTAATCTTTACTCATCTGATCACAACAATTATTTTTACAGGTTGTCCATTTCACATAGCTGTAGCAAATACTATAAGATTAAAAGCATATAATTGAATATGAGTGTAAGCTGTATACATTATTTATCCTTCTTTTAACTTCTTGGAGATTTTCCATATGATTGAGTATCTCTATACGCTTTTCTTTAATGAATGTTAAATGATAAAACTTTCAATTTTATTACACTCTTTGTATGTTAGTTTTTAAACTTTAATTAAACCTTCATTTATTTAAGAATTTATAAATCAGTTGAAATATTTGCATCAAATTCATCTGATTTTTTAGTATCTATTTTTTCCCCATCTATTGTCACCCTTATTTCTTGTTTTTGGTTTGCTGTTACTATCCAAGCATTCGGTAAATAACGATCTTCATGGGATAATGTAGAAGGTGAATTTATAACCTTTCCTCCTAAATATAGCGTAGCAGAAGAACCTCCATCCATAGCCATTGCATTTATTGCTCCTTTTTCATATAGAATATCTTGACACTCTTTTAACGTAGCTCCTATGCTATGTGTCTGCCTACCGTCAATCACTAGAAACATTATTGTGCCATCTTCTTTTTGCGCCATAATACTTCGGGGAGCAGAGCCCCAACCACCGTCTCCTTCTGTAATCATTTTTTCTCCATTAACAATTAACTGTGGCATAAATCCTGCTGCTGAAACGACTTGTTTATCCAAAAGTTGTTGGGTAGAATAATTCCCTGTTATCATTTGTCCAAACTTTGTTAAGCCCGTAATAATTGTAGGGGTATTTTTATCTATATTTGTATCAATTGCTTTCCCGTTTTCTATTACTATTCCAGTTGCAATATTTCCTCCACCCCTTCCTGTTTCATCGGCAAATCCACTTGCATTCACAGCAACAAGTGCATGATTACGTTTTGCCATTACGCTAATTTTTTCTCCTCTTTTATCGCCCTGTGTTCCTTGATGGCTAACAAGTTTAACATTGAAAGGGTTACTAATAGTGACTAATTTTCCTTCGAAAAGAAAGCGACTATCTTTGTTACTTTTAATCGTTTCTACGTCAATTTTTAATGGCTGATTTTTTAATTCTTCTAATCTTTTTCCTGCTATTTTTTTATAAATATTCTCATCACTATTTAACCATTTTGGATGATTAATTCTATCTTGTAATTTATCTAGTTCCTTTTGGGATAGGAATGTATATTTCGCATATTGTGGATGCTGAGAAGTTAGTATACTCCCAGCAATTGTTACACGAAAATCTCGGCCATAGTTAGTACCAAATAATATTCCTATGCCAATAAGCATGAAAATAGAAAGAAGGAGCAAAATTCGTTTGAAGATTTTTCTTAGATGTTTCATAGTTTTATCCTCCGGCATTAATTACATTCAATGAATCCTTTAAAATATTATTTACCTAAAGACAAAAGTGTTTGTTCTCCTTATTCCCGAGTTCCCCACTATGTCTTAGCAAGCAAGGCAAAATACTTATTCTACATTTCGTATTTATTTCAGTGTATATTTACAAATTTAATAACGTTTTTGCAACCAAGAAATATATTACTAATCCTGTTCCGTCAACAAATGTTGTAATAAATGGACCAGAAACGACTGCAGGATCTAATTTAAATTTTCTCAAAATTAAAGGTAAAACAGCTGCGACAAGCGAAGCCCAAATAACAATAAATAATAAAGTGATTGCTACAACTTGTGCAACTTCTGTTCCAACCCCTAACATATAAGCACGAATGAGCCCAGCTACCCCAAGTGCAAGTCCGAGAAGCATACCAATTGCAAATTCCTTTTTCATTACACGGAAAATGTCTTTAAATTTCACCTCTCCAATACCGATTGCACGAGTAATTGTTGCTACAACCTGTGTTCCTGTATTCCCTCCAGTACCTACTAATAATGGAACAAAGAAAGCAAGGGCAACTACTGTTTCAATTTCGTCTTCAAAATACTTTAGTACTGTACCTGTATATGCCTCAGCAACAAAAAGAAGCAATAACCATGGTAGGCGTTTAAAGAAAATGCTCCAAATACTAGATTCAAAGTAAGATTGATTTAATGGTTCACTTCCACCTAACTTTTGGATATCTTCTGTAGCCTCTGCTTCCATAACATTCATTACGTCATCAAATGTTATAATACCAATCATTTCATTATTTGCTGTTGTTACGGGTATTGCTGCTAAATTATAATTCAGTAGCTTTTTTACAACTTCTTGCTGATCAACCTCAGCGGGTACTGAAATCACCTCTCGAATCATGATATTAGATAATATCTCTTCATCTGCTGCTAGTAATAATTCATGTATGGAAACGATTCCCTTAAGATAACCATGACTATCAAGAACATAAATATAAGAAATTGATTCTACATTTTCAGAATGTTCCCTAATGTACTTCAATGTCATTTTTACTGACCAATTCCCTCTAACTGCAACATAATCACTTGTGACAAGACTTCCTGCCGTTTCAGGTTTGAAAGCCATTAACTTTTTTACATTATGTTTTGTAATTTTATTTAGATACGCCATTAATTGAGCTTGTTTTTCCGGATGAACCGCTAGAAGTAGATCTACTGTTTCATCAATCGGTTGTAAATTTAGTAATTTTTTAGCTTTGTTTTCAGATAAGTGAATTAAGATATTATATTTTTCTTCTATACTCAAATGTTGAAGAATTTTTGAGCTTTTTAATACAGGAATCTTATCTAGTAATATGACTTGATCTTCAATTGAAAACCGTTTTATTTCTTGCGCAACATCATACGACGGATGACGTAAAACTTTATCTGCATCCAAATCATTTTGGGTTACAAGTAATTCATTTAATAATTTCTTCATGTTAACTCCTCCTCATATTGCTAAGGGAGACTCTAGAGTTTCATGAGTGGTTTTGTATTATTTTACCTGTCTAAATTTTGATTAGAGCATTAATAGTTACATTGCAATCAATTTATTATTTAGAACTACCTCCTTTTTGAATATAGACAAGATAAAAATAAATAACATTAAACAAAAAAAACCTTACTCAAAAAGGAGTAAAGGTTTTTTTACAATACAAATAAATGATTATTAAGACAGCTCTGCAAAAATCCCAGAGGTGTCTTTCTATCAAATCGTATACCACTCCCTCGTTGAGTTTTAGCACTGTATAGCATAGGTTTTTATAACCAGCTACATTAAAAAGGGCCTTAATCCGACCGTTCCTGTTGACCCATTGGCGTCTCTCGACATTTTTGGGCAGCAGCGTTTCTCTATACAGGAGCCTCACCTAACAAAGATTATTGAATTACTTCAAAATTTAAACCAGAATTTAATATTTGTCAACTAACTTTCGATTTGATTCATAAAAAATTCTTTTTTAGAGAAATGTAATTAGATTCTATTACAAATTTGAAATTCTGCTTAAAAGATATAAAATTTAAATACAATTAGTTCGAAAAAAAGTTATAAAACATATGAAATTTCGTATAAGAAACTTATTGTTTATAATTAATTTGTAACTTTATAGCAGAAGTTGCATCATTAATCATACCGTACTTCAAAAGAACATTCTTCAAAAAATCTTATTTTATGATTAAAATCTTCTTTACTGTTTATCAAATTTATATGGTTAAACTGCTTAATCAAATTATACATTCCAAATCGCAAATATGTATCTATATGAGACAATTAAATACAATTTCTCATATCATTTCTCAAAGATTTATAAAGCAATAAAGAATATAAAGTTAGCAATACGTTACTTGACAGGCAAAAAAAAAGTATTTATGCTGGCTACACGAAACTAACACATAAAATTTATATTGCTAAACCTGTTAGGTGAGGCTCCTATACAAACACAGGCTATTGCCCAAAAATGTCGAAAGACGCCAATGGGTAGAACAGGAATTGTCGGATTAAGGCTCTTCTTAAGATAGCTAAGTAATGAATTTCCATTACTTTACGTTGTATAGTGCCAAAGCTCTACTAGGGGGAGAAAAGCTTTATTTAGTCATGCCATTTTGAAATCCCCCTAGTATGTAACTAGGGGGATTTTTACGTAAGAAAACAGGGTGTAAGCGATAGGATCTCTCAAAACAAAAATACTATTTATTAATTGGTGAGAACAAGATTCTATTCATTAGCAAATGTAATATTAAGTGTTAATGTAAATCAGGAGGATATAAAAATGAAAAAAATATTAAAACTCGATTATCTATTGCTCCTCCCTCTATTCATAACATGTACTTTAGGTATTATCATGATGTATAGCGCGAGCTCCATTGTAGCTGTTCAACATTACGGTTATAACAGTAGGCACTTTGTCGATTCTCAATTAACAAAGCTATTTTTAGGAACAATTGGGCTAATAGTTTGTGCTATTCTCCCATATGAAATATGGAAAAAACGAATAGTCTCAACCTGTATTATGATTGGGGGAATTTTTTTGTTAATTATGGTTTTATGGAAAGGAAAGGTCGTAAATAATGCTCAATCTTGGATCTTTGGAATACAGCCAGCTGAATTTCTTAAATTAGGAACAATACTTGTAACAGCCCGTTTTTTTGCATTGCGACAAGGACCAGTTAAACAAACTTGGTTTGGGGGCGGAAAACTTTTATTTTTTTTAGCTACAATTTTTTTCCTAATCTATAAACAGCCAAACTTAGGATCTGCTCTTTTAATATTAGGTATAGGTTGTAGCATATTTCTTTGCTCGGGAATAAATATAAATCTATTAATTAAAAGAACTATACTCGGTTCTATTTTTTGGTTACCTATTTTATATTTTTTGATTCAATTTAGTTTGTCAGAAGTTCAAAAGACACGTATTACTACGATTCTCAATCCCTTTGTTGATGCACAAGGGAATGGATATCAGCTTGTAAATTCTTTTATTGCCATTGGCTCAGGAGGAATTATTGGACGTGGATTCGGAAATAGCATTCAAAAAACTGGTTATCTCCCAGAACCACATACTGATTTTATAATGGCAATCGTTTCTGAAGAATTAGGATTTATTGGTGTATTCATTATAATGACCGGAGTATTAGCTATAGTTCTTCGCTCACTAAAAATTGCACAGCTATGTGAAGATCCCTTTGGAAGTTTTATAGCAATTGGTATAGGCTGTATGATTGGTATGCAATCTGTTGTTAATTTAGGCGGTATTACGGGAATACTTCCTCTTACGGGTACCCCATTTCCATTTGTAAGTTTTGGTGGAAGTTCTTTAATGGTTAATTTAATAGCAATAGGAATACTACTTAATATTTCAATTTTCAATAAAATTAAGTTTGATAATCATAATATATAATTATCAATATAAGATTCTATTTTTAATGGATGAATTCTTTCTCGTTTTGGACAGACTGATTCCGTAAATCAATCTGTTGTTTTTTCATTAGAATTATTGCTAAACAATAAAATAAACACAGTAAAAAAAATATAACATTGTAAAAATCCGTGGCAAGGGATGAAGCATTCATAATGGCTGAGAAAATATATATATAATTGGCTGGTCTCAATTCTTAAAATTCTTTTTATTATATAGATAAGCATAAAAATATTAGGAAGTTAATAGTAATATATATCAGATAGAAATTATTAAATCAAAAGAAAAAGCAATCATTGAAAATATAAAGCATTAAAGACAAGGCAAAAGATACACGAAACAAAGAATACGGATGCAAAAAATGAATCAATTTACGTATAGAGTACATTTAAAATACAGTTTTCAAGAGAAAACATTTAAGTAAAGCTTTACTACAGATTGGCGGGCAACCTTTAACAGACGAAACACCTCCTATTGTTAGAATGCCTACAAAAGCAAATAAAACCTGTTGTTTGGATTTATTTTCCTTTCATTTAGTTATTGTACTAGTAATTTATTCCATTTCAAAGATAGTGATGGCTACTATCATTCTTCTAGGAATACAGAATTATTAATGCATTCATTTTTGGATATTTATCAGTTCCAAGTTAACAATTCTAAATAAAATTACCCTTTAGGAAATTAAAGTGGAATGATATTTGCCAACAGGAAATTTTGCTAAGAAAGGACAGGGAATAAGACTATTGGTAGAGCTTTTACTGGAATTAATTGTGAGATTAACGTAAATTGCAAGAGTACGCTCGTAAAATTATGATATATATAAATCAAATCGGAGTGAATACGATATGAGAGCGGTCGCGAAAAAAGTAAAAATAATACGTTTGCAGGATGAATATTGTAAAAATTGTAAATATCAAACGGATGTAGAACAGTATTGTATTGAACAATGCGACATAGGAAAAAAACTTATTACGCTGGGTAAAAAAGAATTTAGAAAGAGATCGACAAAAGTAAAAACGATAGAAGAAAAATGGGATGAAAAGTGCAAACAAGCAATAATTTTATATAATCAAGGAGTAAATTATCCAGATATTGCAAAGGAAATGGGGTGCCACGTGAGTAATTTGTATAAAGAGCTCAAAAAACGTGGATGGTTACAAATGTAAAATCATGAAATAAATCCCCAAACAAGTTATACGATTGGAACATCCTTTGTATTTGATATGAACTGTATACTTGCTTATTTTCAGCAATTACAAAACAAACTATTTCATTTATATGTTCTAATTTTTGATTATCTAAAATTGGTATTTCACACCTTCTCATTTTTGAGGAAGAAGTCTTCTTTCGGAAAACGATAAAATTTTAACATTAAATTTCTGGGTTATAATTTCTAAAAAGAAAAACACCCGTTCTGATTAAGGACGAGTGTTTTTCTTTTTAGGTTATCTGACAGGGATAAACTTCCATGAGCTAGGTTTTTGTTTTTTTTCACCTAGTACAATCCAATTTTTCTTTGCATTTATATTCTCATAATTTAATGGATAGTCATCTGTAAAAATATTATATTCTGTAGGATTATCCAGGTTAATTTTAATTTTAAAATCAGCTAAACTATCAGATTTTTGAGCAAGGTGAATCCAACTAGAATAATTGGACCAATTTAAATATTGGAATTGGTCGTAATTTGAGTGCTTCATGCGAAGATATATACTCTCTCCGTGGTGTAGCTTTGCATCATTTTCTTTGTAGAATTCAAACTCTATAGGTGTACCAAATAAAGCATTGTTTTCTTTATTTGCAAGTGTGACATAATCGTAACGATTTGCTAAATACCATTCAAAAGTTAGACCTTGATAAGGAGATTCACTTGGTACGATATAATAGTTTTTCCCTGCTTCTATGACATTTCCTTCAATATCATAGATTAATGCAGTCTCTATACTTGGAGCTTTCACATTTTTAGTAAAAGTTTTAAACCAAAGATTTAAGAAACCTGCTGTATTACGCTGAGCTTCTCCTAAGCTCCGCTGCACAGCTGGGGTAACCATTTCTTGCCACAATTGTGCCTTACCACTATTATAATACTTAAATGTTTTATCATTAGTAATATTTTGGATTTCAGGTTTAGCTACTCGAGCTGCATAATCAATCCATTCTTCAGGTGTAGATAGAGAATTGTTATAATTCCCTCCAGTATTGACTGCAAATTGATTTTGAATGGTTGTAACATAATTTTCAAAGTAGCTATGATATTTTATAGCTCTCGTATCAATTGCGGTAAAATTTGCTGCATGCATAGGTTGAGTAGCATCTGTAAAGTAGTGCGTGGCTACTCCTAAGTAATAGAAAGCTTTTTCATAGTCCTTATTTCGTAAATGTTCTCCAGATTCATAAAAGTATTTCTTACCTTGTGTAAGAGCCGTTGGATTTGTTTCTCCTCTATAATTTTCTTTAGTATCAGGATCATAAAAATGAGATTTCCATCCGCCTTTAAAAACGCCACCTATTCCTGTACCACCATCGTTAAACTCTGCATTATAATCTGCATCATATAATCCTTTAGAAAATAAATCTTTATATTGTGGATAATTTAAAAAGTCCACAGCCTGCTTATTTGCTTCAATATTAGATTCTGTTTTCATAATTTCAATAGCTTGTTTTGCAATCCATAAATGTGTACTTTTATCAGAATGATACGGAGCTTCTGCAGACCATCTTGCAGTAATAGGATCATTCTCATTTAAATCAATTTGATCGAGATGAGCATAGCTACTTTGAGGACATACTCCTAAAATAGTTAAAGTCACTCCAGCTATACATAGTGTTGATACGATTTTTTTCATTTTATATTCCTTTCTAAATATAAAGATTCTTATGCGGATATTCATCTTAATAACCACAGTTAAATAGCTCTAATAAAAGAACAATGAGCAAAGGCTAACTGCTTAATTTTTGTCTTAAAGGAATACCACCACACATCGATCAAATTAAAAGTTTTAAATTGATCCTAAACAATAATTTTCCTTCTCTACCTCTAGTTATATATAAAAGCACGTCTTATTTAAACATATTTTTTTATGTAATTTTGCATATCCAAATATAGGGGATGAAATAACCTTCCATATATAAATGGATAGCATGTTCCATCCCTTCATGTTTCTTCCCACACTTACGAGGACAACCCCGCTGTCCCCCTTTTTTAACAATGTCTAATCCGACTCTTTGCTTTTCTTTCAATAACTCTCGTTCCCATTCAGCAACACCTTCAATAATATGAAGGAGCATTTTTCCAGTTGCTATTCTTGTATCAAAATTATAATCCAGACTAACTATATGAACATTTCGCTTTTCCAAGTTTTGAGCGAGTTCTAACATGTGTTTTAAATTTTTAGCTAATCAATTCATCCGAGCTTCAACAACTATATCTCCTTCTTGAGTTCCACCACACACCTATCAAGCTAAGAAAATATAACTACTCCCAGAACTAGATTTTGTCCTAATATGTAATAAAAAGCTCTTTTTTCATTTTGGGGTTGATTTGTTTTCTTAAGTTAATGGGCATGGAGTATCGCTACATGCCCATCGACCTAAGATTTTAAAGTACCTCTAGAACGAAAATTTTATGCACCGTTGACTACTAATCTAAAATGTACATCCCTTTTGTTTACTAGTGGTTCACTTATCTAACCTAAAGATAAGTATGTGGTCCTTTTACAATTTGAATTTCTTTTTAAGCTTCTTATATTTTCTATATGAACGTCTAACAATGTTTAACATGAAATACGGTATTTTAACAGGGAGAGGCAATTTATAAATGAAAGGCAAGTAAAATGTAAAATATGCCTTTTCTAGATCTCTCCACTTACTATCTTCTTTTGTTTTTAAGAAATCAGATACATCGACTACATATCCCCTTCCGTTTTCCATCATCACATTTTTCCCGTGAACATCACAAGGAGTTAATCCTTGTTCTCTTGCATACTCTAAAGCTTCATTGATATCGAGGATTACCTGCTTAGGAATTTTAATCCCCTTATGAATAGCATCGTATAAGGTAATTTCTTTTAAACGTTTCAATACTATGAAATTTTCTCCTTTATATATAAGCCTCGAATAAGAAGGATGATTTCCGATTCTTCGGTATACTTCTGACTCTTTTTCAATTCCTTCTCCTTTTCGCGCATAAACTTTCACTACCCAACCTTTGTGTTCTTTGTGCATAAATACTGCAGCATAATTACCTGTCCCTAAACACTTCCAAAGTCTAGGAATATCTTTAACTACTACAGGCTCGAATTCATCCTCACTTCTTATGCTTACCTCTTTTAATAATTCGTCCTTTATCAATCCCACAAAACTATTTATACTCATCATTTCCACTCCGTTTTTGCTAAAAGGGGTCCCACCCCATCGCTATTAAGCTAAGAAAATACAACTACTCCAGAACGAGATTTTGTCCTAACTTGTAATAAAAATAAATCCTATTGCTATAAAAGACAACAATTTTTCGTTCTTGGAACATCATAAATATTAACTTTATAACAGTGGGCTAGTTTAAAATTGCATCAAAAACCTAATTGAAATTAAATCAGGAATGTTATTTTAACCTGCTAATTTGCAGATGAACTATTTTTTATTTCATAACAATCCACCAATATTCCTTATATTTGGAGCGTAGCATTTCCGGAGGAATTATTTTAATTTCTTTATCGAAAGACAAAAAATACTGAACCAGAAAATCCATCTCCTTTTCTCCAAAAGTCACAATAATGTATTTGTTTTGTTATTCTTCTTGAAGAGACATGTTATCGTAAATGCGTTTATAGAATTGTTCAACCCCTTTCTCACTAACTTTAAAAGAAAAAGGTCGTTGTGTATTGAATTGTTTTCTATATAACGAACTAATTGTCTCTTCAGTAAAAGGAATGTTTTCCTCATCTTCATACTTTGTATATTGAATATAGTCACAACGGAAATTTCGAAATTCTTTTTTGTCTAAATCCCAACTAAAGCAATACCAATTTCTATTTGTAATTAATAATCTTAAGTGTTAAATGATTCAATGATTGTTACCATAGCTACAATCATTGATTTCTATTACCTTTTTATTCAGTATTGCAGAGAAGAGTTCTCCTAAAAAGTGCGATTCCTTTTTTTGATTTATTCCTACAAATTGGATAACTTGATCTGCCTCATGAACTATCTCTTTTTGCCTCTTTGGGGTCCCATATCAAAAAAAGAAAATTGTACGTTTGGACACAATTTAGACACAAAACATCCGATTCCTTGTACGGTAGGGGATCGGATGTTTATTTTACTATTTTATATCGTGTACAATTTCTCGCTTACGAGGTCTGTGTAGCAACCGAACCAAATCTTACTTTAAGTATTAGTGGATATCAAAAATAGTAATGACTAATCCAGATTAACATCCATCCGATTCACAATTACATATACCAATATGTTAAATGGCTAAATAATACAAACGGTATGAAGTGAATTTCTACTCTTTTCATACCGTTTTACATTTGTTTATAAGTTTCATACGAAATTCGTGGAAAGATGGCAGCATCCCTTTTATAACCAGGGCTCAAAAGTTACCATACCTGACAAGGGAAATATTAATGTAACGCTAGTTCCTCTATTCACTTCAGATTCAATGCCAATTTTCAATCCTAATTTTGAACACAGTTTTTCGCATAGATACAAGCCCATTCCTGTACTTTTGCTGAATCTTCTTCCATTCTCTCCAGTAAATCCTTTCTCAAAAACTCTATTTATATCTTTAGTTACTATCCCTACTCCATTATCCTCTATAGTTAGTATTACTGAGTTAGTTTTCTTAATTGAGTATATACGTATCATTTGTTCTTTGTTATTTGAGTACTTTATAGAATTTCCTATTATTTGATTAATAATAAATTCAACCCATTTTCCATCACTATATACAATCTCATCAATATCCTGTATATCTAATTTTATTCTCTTATGAATAAAATCTCTATAATTTCTTCTAATTACAGTTTTTACTACATCATCAAGGTTGATACGCACAGATTTTAAATTCGGATGGTTTGCTAGCGTTTCGTTAAAGTGTTGGTCGTACGCTTTATAGGAAAAGCCCTAATTTACTTCTTCATATTCCTTCATAATTTTATAAAAGGTGTTTTTCTTTAGTTCTAACATTTCCATAAATATAACAACAGTTATTTCTCTATTCTTCCATTTTGAATGAGTTTCCTCTATGTATGTATAATTATATGTTTTATATCACTTTAAAGGATATTTCTACATTTCTATTAAAAATCTTTAATGGGCGCCAAACTTTAAAATAAAAGTCATAATTAATTCAAAAATAAAGGAAGACATACAAGAGGTACCGCCCATGCATATCAACTTAAGAAATTGATTGTTCCCCAAAACAAAAAAACACTACATTCTCATAATTCACTGTTGTAGTGATATGAATTTTTCGTTTTGGGATACTTTAAAATATTAGCTTGATAGGTATGGGACAGCAGTCTAATATGCTTGAATTATAATCAGTGTAAGCAGCTAAAAAAGTAATTGCTGGAATAGAAGTTAAGCATATGATCAAAAAAGGACAAACTCTCCAAGGTGAGAAATTTGTCCAAAACCATAATCTATTTGATTTCACAATATAAAATTCAATTCCGCTAGCAATCTTTCTTTTTTCATATCTCACGATTTTCACATGAGAACCCAAAATAGTGGATTAGAATAATGATTTAATACTTGCTAGTACAGTAAGGATACCTATAATAATGACAAATACATTGCTCGCTTTCCCTTTGTATTTAGCTAGTACCGGTACTTTATAGATTGCATACATCGGTAATAGACATAAGATAGCAGCTACTAACGGACCGCTAAGAGCATCAATAAGTCCAAGAATACTTGGATTTGCATAAGCAACATACCAGCATGTTAATACGACAAAAGTAAGGATGATTGTCTTAACTGTTTTTTCTTCTATATCTTTCCCGCGTGTTTGACTGGACTTGATAATCATGTCACGCATTACTTCATATGCTCCTATATAGTGTCCAAGGAAAGACTTTGTTATGGCCGTAAAAGCAATGATAGGAGCTGCAATAGTAATTACAGGCGAATTAAGCTCATTAGCAAGATATGATAGGATTGATAAGTTCTGTTCTTTTGCCATCATGAGATCATTTGGAGTCAAACTTAAGGTACTGCTCCAAACAAAGAACATAACAACAGAGAATGTCATAATATAACAAACCTTTTGTATTTGAGCACACTTGGCATCAGTAGCTTCTATTCCATAGGTAGCTCTTTGTTTCATAACAAATGATGAAATCATTGGAGAATGATTAAACGAGAATACAATGATTGGTAGAATCATCAATATCGTTCCAAAATATCCTGTTCCTGTTGAAGCAGTAGAAACATTTGAAAAACTAAGCATTGACGTATTCCACTGTGGAATCAAAGATATTGCGATAAAAAGTAAAGAAGCTATGAAAGGATATACGAGCATGCTCATTATTTTCACAGTGATATCTTGACCAAAATTTAGTATAGCGATAAGACCAAGTACTAATACGAGCGATAAAATGGCTCTTGGAGGCTCTGGCATATGCAATTGATGCACGATAAAACTACTTGCAGTATTTGTAAGTGCAACCGAATACATCAGCACGATCGTATAAATTGAAACAAAATATACTATGTTAAAAATAATACTTGCCTTATTTCCGAAATACTCTCTTATTGTCCCTGTAATCCCCTCATCAGCAGAATTAGAAGCGTAAATCATTTTAGCAAGCGCCCTGTGTGAGTAATACATTACGGGATATGCCAGTATGGTAATTAGTAGTAATGATAATAAACCACCTGAACCTGCATTAATAGGTAAAAAGAGTACTCCTGCTCCAATTGCTGTTCCAAAAAGGCTCAATGCCCAGGTAGTATCCTGCTTATTCCACTTTTTAGGATCTGGATATTTATCATTTTTTACTGCTACAGTATTATCAGCTTGAAATTCTATGTTTTTTGCAGTATTCCCATTCATATAATACTTCCTCCTTGTGTCCTATTCTTACGTCTCTTTTTAGACTTAGGAATATAGATCGTTCTTGAAAAATGAATTACTTAAAAAGTGCGCCACATCGTTTATCCTTCTTCTCAGTTAATCGAAATCAAAAATTCCACTAGTCATCAACCTGATGGGTTTGTTACCACTTACAAAATGTTTCAATTATATAGTAGTATATTTTAGTGGTAATTCCCCCAATATACAGATATCCTTAGGCAAACAATAGAGAATAAATTTGTTACACTTTTCACAATATATCCGATAACTATTTATTGATTTGATTGTTTCTCTCCAAAGATTTTATTTTTAATGGAAATCCCTGTAGGTGTAGCGGCAATTCCGCCTAAACCTGTCTCTCTTAACTCGCGAGGCATCTGTCTTCCAACTCTATACATCGCTTCAATAACTTCGTCAGCATTGATGATATTGTTTACGCCGGCTAATGCGATATCCGCTGCTGCTAAAGCATTTGCCGTTCCAATGGCGTTTCTCTTTACACAAGGAATTTCTACCAAACCAGCGACCGGATCACACACTAAACCGAGTAAATTTTGTAATGCGGTTGAGAAAGCTTCAGAAGATTGTTGTGGTGTTCCTCCGGCAGCTTCTACCGCTGCTGCAGCCGCCATTGCTGAGGCACTGCCCACTTCAGCTTGACATCCTCCGTACGCTCCTGAAATACAAGCGTTGTTTGCGACTATCGTTCCAAATAACGCTGAAGTGAATAGAAAATGAATCATATCTTCATGACTTAACTGCAACGTATCTTTAATACTAAATAAGACTCCCGGGATTGTCCCACTCGCACCTGCTGTTGGAGTTGCACAAATAGCCCCTAATGCAGCATTTACTTCATTAACACCGATAGCACTTTGAATCCCTAACACCATCAAATCGCCAGAAAGTGTTTTCCTATTTTCTCGATAATTTTTAATCTTAACAGCATCACCTCCGGTTAAACCGGTTGGAGAAAATACCCCGTCGCCCTCGATACTTTTATTTATGGCATTTTCCATAGTCGCTAAATTTCGTTCCATTTTACTCCAAACTTCTTCATAAGAAGTTTTAGTTTGTTTGATTTCCTGTTCCATTGCTAATTCATAAATTGGCTTTTGGCTTTTATTAGCTGTATCCACAATTTCTTTTATGGTCATATACATTTTTTTCACTCCTTAATGGAACTAAAGAATAATAAGGTTAGCTATATTACTTAAATTTCCCAATTCCTTCTGCGCATTACCAGGCAATAGAGAATCCAAAGCGAATGCATATAAATATTTCTTGTTATCTTCTAAACTATGAAAGTTGTTAATTTCCACATCATATTGTTTAAAGATCCTTCGTAAGACAAATTCAAAGTCAGCTCTTTCAGAAATCGCAATAATAACTGGCAATGGCCCCTGCAGATCTAAGCTAAATCCGTCAATTTCAACATGTTTGACTTCAATCAATCCACCACCGACCGAAATACCCATCGTTCTAATACTTCGACTTTCATCCTCTAAATGTACATCTGCCGTATTTGGATGACCAGCAGGACTATCACCCGCTTTTTCAATAAAGGTAATGTCAATTCCTTTAGATTCTGCTATTTTAATAGCATCTGGCACTTTGCTGTCATCGGCAGCAAATCCCAATATCCCAGCAATAATTGCAAAATCAGTTCCGTGACCTTTATGGGTTTCAGCAAATGATTCATAATACTTTACCACAACTTTTTTTGGAAGACCTTGAAATAATTTATTGGCAACTGTTCCAATAGCCAAGGCACCTGCAGTATGTGAACTTGAAGGACCTATCATTATTGGCCCAATCACATCAAAACAACTTTTGTATTTAACAATCTTTTTTTCTTTAATAGATGCTACATTCATATAAACACCCCCATAATTTGTTATTTTTAATTGCAGTTGAATCTAAGTTATTAAAATGACTGATTCAAAACAAGACCTCATTGAATACGTTTTCATTCTCGTGTCAAATACACTTCCTTTTAATCACATACCTTTCTTAGAGTAATCATGTCAGTATGTCCAATTTTAAAAGATTACTTGCAATGTCATTAGAATTTTTGCAAAAAACTAGGTTTGATACTTTCTCTAAAGGTAATAAATTCTCTCTCGACGCCCTCATTATAGCTTGTATATTTATGAGCTCAATATTTTTTTATTTTTAGAAAGATTGAATAAACAGAATCTTGAATGAGTAATAGACTACACTTAGCATGTAGCAATTGTGTCCTTTGTTTGAAGCTGTATTAGTTACTAGAAAAGCAAAAATAACACAGAGTTCCTTTCATTAACACATTGATTATATTGGAAAGTCATTATAATGATACTTATATTGTCCTTTGTTAAAACATCTAATTTTGGAAATGAAAGCTGTTGCAATAAATAATAAATGTAGATGACAATGAATCCATTAATGAAACATAAAACCATTTATTGATATTAATAATTAATTTTGTATTAATATACATTTTCAGAAAAAAGAAACTTCTTTTTATACTCTTAACTTGAAGTACTACTTTGACAATATTCACTAATTTACACCATCGATATCTACAGTTATGGAAACCCTAATTAGATTTAAAAAGAGAGAAGAACATTTGTGAGCTCTTCTCTCTTTTTTATTTACTTAAGATTACTATTCAAATTGCTTATTGCAATTACTTTAGCCTGACTTTTATATTATAAATCTAATTTCCATACTACTTCACAAGCTGATAAAAGGAAAAAAGTATCGATTCCGTCAAAATTAAATTATAAAAGAGCTTTGTTTTCCTGTAACAAATTATTTATCCTGCTATTCATTGGCAATACACTTCCACACTTAATAAATGTTCACTTTATATCCGTTTGCAATATTTGCACATACCACGCCTCCGATAATAATAAGTATTTGTAGCGCCAAACAGAGCTAATCCCCAAATTGGCCATAATAGCTCTGGACCTTCCAATGCCCATCCCCTATGATCTAGCCCCCCTTTATTAATAAACCCCTCGGATGTACATCAAACCAGCTGAAGTAACCATTATGGAAACAAGTGAAGCACACAAAAAACAACTCCAAAATCCACTTTTATTGTATATTTTGGAGTTACTTGACGTTTACCTTACAAACACAAGTAGAACAGTTCAAATCAATTGAACTGTTCTACTAAGGTTATTTCATTTTTTTAACCTAATTCCATTTTGACAAATTAAATTGCAGCTTCAACAGCCACTGCTATCACAAAAACTAAATCACTATATATTTTATGTTTAACTAGTTTTATTGATTATAAGAATATTCATTTTGGTTTTGCAACACCCTCAACGTGAATACATGTACTTTTTCATACGGATATTACTTACCTCTGTAGGTTCATAATCTCTGTATGCCTAAGTAAGTGTTTTAAAGCAGTTACATCAAAACATTAATTTTAATGTTTAATGATTTTTGATATTTCCTGATATTCCCATGTTTTTGAGCTACCCGACTGGATTTTTTTTGCTAATTCATTAGCATAGTTTGTTGTTGCCGGCGCAAATTTATTACGATCCCACTGATGATTTCTAGCGATTTGTTCATCAGACAGATTATAATATGAATAAGTTACTCGTCCTTGCACATCTGGAATTGGATCATCAAAAGTTGTATCAAGATGGTACCATTTCCCTTCAATTTTCACTTGATTCCAAGCATGTGGTTGTCCATTTCCAGTTCCGGTTACAATATGAGTTTCTATTCCAGCCTCTTTTAACAATTGATACGTTAATAATGCATACCCTTGACAAACAGCAGAGCGGTTTGCTAAAGCTTCATATGCTGTATAAGCTTGGAAAGAAGTATCATAAGAAACATGCTTTACGACATAATCATGGATTACTTTTACTTTTTCGTGTTCATCCATACCAGCTTTGATAATGGAATTAATAATTGATTTCGCTTGCGCCTTTACATAGTCCGTTTGTCCTTTGGATTCACGATATGTAATCTTTACTGTAAACGTGTAATTTCCTGGAATACCACGAACGGAATATTGCGTATGCGAAATATTATGATTCAAATATTCGTTAGATTCGACTGCCTTGTCATATTCTTTAACAAGTGTATTTAGAACCTCATTAATATTAGAGTTTTGGGATTTATATGTCATCGTTATATTTTCTTTTTGATTATTAATATGAGTTTTTATTTCATTTTGAAATGCGTCTAATAGTTTCCCGTCAGGTCGTGAATTATTATTTGCAGATGTAGTATTTGGATTCCAAACACCATTACTTTCAAGGTAGTACTGTTTACCATTATCTTGGATCCAGCCTGTTTGCATCGCCCCACTTCCATTGAAGTAGTACCATGCTCCATTTACCTGCTGCCAATTTGTTTGCATCGCTCCGCTTCCATTGAAGTAATACCATACTCCGTTTACCTGCTGCCAATTTGTTTGCATCGCTCCGCTTCCGTTGAAGTAATACCATACTCCGTTTACCTGCTGCCAACCTGTTTGCATCGCTCCGCTTCCGTTGAAGTAATACCATACTCCGTTTACCTGCTGCCAACCTGTTTGCATCGCTCCACTTCCGTTGAAGTAATACCATACTCCGTTTACCTGCTGCCAACCTGTTTGCATCGCTCCGCTTCCGTTGAAGTAATACCATGCTCCGTTTACCTGTTGCCAACCTGTTTGCATCGCTCCGCTTCCGTTAAAGTAATACCATGCTCCGTTTACCTGCTGCCAACCTGTTTGCTTCACACCGTTTACATTATAGTAATTCCATACTGATCCAGTTTGTTTCCAACCTGTATCAGCACTTGTATAAGTAGCTACTGTTGATCCCATCACTGTGAGACCGACTGCCATAGCTAAAACTTTTATATTCTGTTTCATAAATCTAATATTCCCCTTCTCTCGAGCTATTTATCTATCAAACATTAACAATGAGGGCGTTGCAAAACTAAAATAAATACTCAATATTATAAAGTGACACTTTCATTAGTAGATATTACTCTCCTCACTGATTGTTAGTTGATTCAATCGGGATTTTACGAGCAGTTAATGTGGGATAAATTAGACCAACTAGCCAAAAGATGACGATGCAACTCTTTGTCTTTCCGCTTATGAAACACATAATACATAGCCTCTTTGTTATAAGAGTTATCTTAGTCAATATTAGCGATTAAAGCAAGATTTGGCATTTATTTATCTATATAAACATATTAAACATATGGCACGTGAAATTTTTTTAACGGCGCATTATGGGGAAATTCAGGTCAAATGTTATGTTAATTATACGGAATTCAGATTTATTAACCATTTTGTTGTCACTTCTGTATACTGAGTACCTGTTATAATAAGAGGTTCTTTACATTCGGGACGTTTGCTTTTTGCAATATTGACTTGATGATCTATGTCTTTCAAACAGCTTTTAATATTTAGGATTTTTTGAGAATCATATTGTTAGCGATAATAGAATGTATGTAATTACGAACATTTATGTGTTGAAACGAAAATGAACGAATATTCAAAAATTAGCTTTCATATTTATAATAAATAAAGAGCACTTTTTAATGTTTTAAAAGTACTTTTAATTTGATGTTGATGTGACGTAACCTTAAGTATTTAGAAATTAAAAAAAGTCCCTTAATAATGTTAAAGGGACCTTACTCACACAAATAATCTGTAAATCAATTCATTTTTGATATACAGATCATTTGTATGATAATTTTTATAAATAATTGCTAAATAGTGAATTTACATAAATGCTTTTAGAAGTTCTTGAACTAATGGGATTGCTCCACCTATAAATTTTAAAACTGCCATTGCGATTTCCATATTATTCTCTCCTCTTTTTTCGTATTAAGATGTGGTTAATCTTTATACTCTCATTATAGTAAGCGCTTACAATTATAACAATACATTTCTGTATGCAATATTGCATATTTATACGTTTAGACAAAATTAGACCTCTATTAGTCATTCTTTAATGGTACCATAACGAGGTGAGAGTCTTTAAGGGTTCTCCTTAATAGGAGGAAATATGGAAAGAGTGCAAGAGATTGACAGTAATCTAAAATTTAAGGGTTGGGTTAAACAGGTATTAGCTGTAGGAGGAATGTTAGGGTTCTGCTACTTAGTCCTATATGTTTTCTGTTTCTTAGTTACTATGTAAATATTATACAACTAAACTAGTAGAGTCTTACCTAGAGAGGTAAGGCTCTTTTGTTTTGTATGAGATGAGCAAACTACATACAATACCTCTCAGGTTTGTCAGATTACTCTGTATGGCGCCTTTTTTCTCTATGTTCTAGGAACATTAACTCCTATCATTGAAAGGTAAATAAACTTCTATTTAAAATTTTTTTATCTTTGAAAAGGACTTACATCTTATTAATAGATTTGAATCATTTTTGCATATTATATTTATATTACCATATAAATATAATATATTAAAAATAATTTAAATGCAAGAATACTAGTAAGGGTACCGCAAGTATTTTTCAAAATAACGTAAGCTATGCGGAAAAATAAAATAAGCTGCCCATATGGACAGCTCATTTACATAATTATCGTTATCGGAATTTAACCCTCTAATATTCATTCTAGAAAGTATCCTAGCCAAAAACGGATGTTTAGTCGCTTTGTTTGAATTATGATTTTAGTAAGGAGTTTTGCTTTATCGCATACAGACAAAGCATTATCTTTATTTTCAATCGGATTTTCCCTGTCTTTTGATAAATCATATAGGTAGTTTAATGTCTTAATAAATCCTTTTAATGAAGATGCTATTATCCTTGGATTCCATTCACCTTCGCCATGTTCCGCAGTATATATTGGTAAATATCTTCTACTCATATCTACAAAGATAGGGTTTCCATATTCCTCCTCGTGCCCTATGACAAACCAAGACTGTCTCCAATCTCCTTTATTATCTATGCTATACCCCAATTGTTCCTTTTCTAATGCACTATTACTATAAATTATTAATCCACTATATCCAATAGATAGTTCTTTTTCTTTAAATGTGTCTAATAAATTATATAATTCGTTAATTTGTAATTTCATCAGTAGCGAGTACAAGGAAGAATCCTAACCTCGCAAGGGAACCTCCTGTTTTGTTCCGAAATGCTGACGGTATAACATATATATATAAAGACACCCTAAGGTACCTTCCTTCGACTTAAACCATCTTAATTTTAATAATATGTATTGAACTCACACCAAATATTATTGTATCAAGCTGGTGTATAGCGATTATTGGTAAACCGTTTTGAAAATTTGCGTTTTGTTGTTACTATCCCATGCCCATCAAGCTAATATTTTGAAGTATCCCCAAAACGAAAATTTTCTTCGTTTTGGGGAACTACCAATTTCTTAAGTTGATGGGCATGTATGGTGACCCCTATTAGAGAAATTTACTAGGTTATGGCTTTGACTCGGTTTTTCTAAAGAATACATCAGGATTATTCTGTCCGTTCAAAATATTTCGATTGTCACCCCAAGCATGGAGCAATGAATGGCCTGGACCTGTAATAACTTGATTGTATTCACCCATATAACAAGAAAATACTCTTGGATCAAAATTCACGAAAACCCCGCCGCTTGGTATATGATTATTAGGCACTTGAGAAAATGCAGTGCTAACCATACTTTCTTTACCTACTTTACCAACACCCTTATGAAAAGAGAAAGTTTTCATAAACACACCAAACGTTCCATTACCTATGCCGCCAACATTATTAGGATCATTAAAGCGGTTATATTGAACATGAGCTCCCTCTTTATTGACAGCTACTGATGGAAAGAATGAATGGGGCAAATTATTGGAGATATTCACTTGAGTCCAGTTATTTCCTCCGTTTTGACTATAGGCTAAAAAGACATCGATAAAGATTGTACCTCCAATATTTCTACGTTGATTCCATACTACATAAATCGTACCATCTGGTCCTATACCCGCTTGAGGGATCTCAAACATCCTAATCACCCGTTGCTGCTCTGTTAATATAACAGGACGGAGTTCATTGGCTGGTCCGCATGGTACAACATCCGTAGCCGCTGCTGCAAATAGGCCAGCAGAGACTTGTACATTTATTGGGAAGGTATTTCCTCCATCGATTGACTTAGCCATACGAATGGAACGGTTCGCAGTATTTAGCTGAGCAAATGTGCCTGGCAAACGACTTTCATAAAAAACATATATATTCCCCGCTTTATCCACTACCGGAAAGGCTCCAAACACTGCATTAGCCCCAGCGACAATCGTTTGACTTGGAATAATAGGAGTTAATGTTACACCTGTTCCAAATTTTGAAAAACGAATTTTTGTACCTACATTAGGAGGGCCAAAGTCAGTCCATACAACATATAAAGCCTCATTTCCTGGATTATCAGCATCAGGACCTACTGTAATCCACGCTTTATCTTGATTTCCTGGATCACTAGCAGCTGGAGTCTGCCCTCGTCCAACAACTTGAGGAAGGTTCATAGTTATTGTTTTGTTTGGACTGATCGTTCCGGTTGAAACAGTGATTACACCTTCTTGCCTGCCTCCAATCAATTCATCCCCAATTTGTGAATAATAAAATACTCCATTTCTATCAACTGCTAAAGATGGATCACCAAAATTTTGACCTCCAGGATTGGCTGGTATTGACCCACCATCGGTCCAATTTTTACCTAAATCTTTTGAAAAGGAAAACCCTGAATAACTTGATGCCCCAGCTACCCCTGTGGCATTATTGGTATCATTAAATCCACACAAAATAAAATCTTTAAAACGCGCAAGGCTTGTCTCGCTTTGAGTTATATTTGGAAAACTAGCGATATCAACAGCAGGGTTATTCACTTGAACTTCTTTATCATTTGGTTTTGGTTTTGGCGGCATTTGATCACCCTTTCTATTATTTTTTTCAATATATAATATGAAAAAAACGAAAGAGTGCTTAGACTATTTAATAGATTTAAGTTTTTTTTGGAAGAGTCATTTAATCAATTAATTAGTCTTTAAACAAACCGAAAAAACCTTGCTGCTTTTGTTTCTGTACATCTCTAATGTTTTCAAGCAGGAGTGTTGGTCATATAAACATTGGTACCACTAAGTCGTTTACTACGAGGAGAATATTTCATTCCTTTCTTTTTTTCTCGTACAACGTAATTAATGCTGTCAACATACCAAAAAGAGTCCTGATTGATAAGGACTCTTTTTTGAACTTTTACAAAAGTAAACTTTTAAACACCTAATTAAAATTCTATTATCTATTTTACCACTTGGACAGATACTGGCTTCCAACCCTGATTCTCTACCCAATCAATATCAACCTTATATTTTTTATTACTTTGTTTATCTCGTATATTACCGTAAGCTTTATTATTACCATTATTCCCAATAAAATCGAAAATCAATTGGCTCTCTGGAACATCAACAGCATAAGAAATTGCTTCTTTCATCTCACTCCAATCTACTGTTCCTTCTTTAAATTTCATTTCAGGTTTTGTTCCTTGCTTTGTACCAATTGGCTTCCAAGAAGGATTAGTTTGAGAACCCTTTTCTTGAGATACCGATTTTTCTGCTTTTTGTTTCTCTTCTAACAGTGCTGCTTCTTTCTCTTCATTTTTCTTCTCTTCTAACAGTGCTGCTTCTCTCTCTTCACGTTTCTTCTCTTCTAACAGTGCCGCTTCTCTCTCCTCACGTTCCTTCTCTTCTAACTGCGCTGCTTCTTTCTCTTCACGTTTCTTCTCTTCTAACTGCGTTGCTTCTTTCTCTTTACGTTTCTTCTCTTCTATCTTTGTTGCTTTCTTTTCTTGAGCAATTGCTTTCTTTGATGTATCAGAAGGGGAAAACAACTGGTATGTCACTACACCAACTGTCACTAATACCAAAGTAAATGCAATATTAAAAATCACCTTTTTACGACGATTTTGTTGTTTTTCTTGAAACCTGCTTACTTGTCCCATTTTTTAAACCTCCGAGTTTATTTTCTCTTCTAATCTTTATGCATTTCTTATAATTCTTAATATTTTTATTAAACGATGGAAATGAATTACAATTCCCATACAAGATTTCATATCATAATAAAATTTGTGTTTTTTCAAGCATCTGACATATGTTATTCAAAAATATTTTAATACATTAAAAATTGATAAGCATCTGTTCGTAAGAAACCTTCAATTTTATTCAAAGGTGATTCCAATTACGTCCACATTAGATCTCCTGTAGAAATCTTTTTAACAATTAAGCCTCTTCTTCCCTTATTTATAATTTTCAAATTAAACTGCCCTCTATGGTACAATAAAGATGTGTTGTTTTCTACTGGGGTATGTCGTAAAATCAAAAGGGATTTTATCTCTTTTACCTTTCTCTCAGAGTAACTTTCACCACTAGGAAACTCTATTATTCCTAATGTAATCTTTAATTCGCTTTCATCAAAAATCCAATCCTTATTAAGTTCCCTTATCTTTTGTATAAAGCTTCTTTTGGTTTTTCCTATATAGATTAATGTTTCATTCTTAGCATATACTCTAGAGATTGCAAATATTCCCTTCTTAAAAGCTTCTTCTCTATTATAAAAATCATTTAAACTATACAATCCATACCACTTAATATGTACTGTTTCTATTAACCTCACCTCATTTTTAGATAATATTATAATTTCTGAATGTTCAAATTATTATGGATACATAGCCTTGATTACTTGAATTATAAATAGTGCTTTTCAATAATACATTTTATTATTACTAATTTCAATAATGAATATGTATATATCATCATGAATTTCCTATCATTTGTTTCGTCAAGTAGGGGTAGCGTCAGGAAAATGCGCATTTACAACGTTAAGGAAATCCCCATATTAAAAAGCCCCATTTATCAACATTTATATTGAGGAATTAGGTTCTTTTCATTATTCCGTTAAAGCGCTCCTTTAATTGAATAACCAAAATCTCACCTCACTCATAATATCACTTAATTCTTATTAAACTAACGCACCTCGTTAGTTTAAATGTAATTCTTCACAAATTCTTAGCAGGTTTAGTTAAAAATCTTTTTTATATAAACAAAAGAACTGAGCGAAAAATAACGCTCAGTTCTTTTACAAACATCCCATTTCATAAATGTGCGATCATATTATTTTCGTACAGCTTCAAATGTAATGAGTTGGCTATCTGTTGATGGTTGCTTTTTGAAAGTATAATCGGCAGAACAAGTAATATCAGTTTTACATGAATCATTGAATCAGTAGCTTTACATAGAGATTTTTTAGATTCCACTGATGATCCTTGCAGTTATCACACTAAAACAGTTTCTTCAGTATATTCTATAAAATTTTAAATACAACAATTCCTTATGAAGCATCATCTACTAAGATAACCATCATTTTTTGAGAATTATATTGAACTTACCTTTTTAAATTGTGCAGATAATTTGCAGATATATATTAGCATAAGTACTCTCCATTCGAACATATGATGAAGTGAATGATAGGACAGGGAGGTATCATGATGTTTGCTTATACGTTAACTGCCTTAACACTTTGTTGTATCTCAATTATTATTACATCATATATTTCTAAACGTAAGGGTACCCTAATGGAGTATATGGTATTTATTATGTCTTTTAGTATGAGTATCGGTTTAAGTATAGGTTTTTATTTAGGTATTCTCTTTAAAGGGGAATTACTATATTCTACTTTGCTTGCTATTTTGATTAGTGGTTGTATCGGTCTTTTAGTCGGTCTACGTTTTCACCTATATACTGCCTTAGAAGGAATGTTCTCTGGATTAATGGCAAGTATGATGGGAGCAATGATTACAGAAATGCTAAATGCGCAACAAGCTCATAGTATACTATTCATTAGCCTTTTACTTTCTATAACGATAACTATGTCATGTATAATTCAGCTTTTATCAGAAACCTTTACTACTTATATCCATCGTCGGTTTCTATTATTACTCTCCATTGGCGTAGTAATTATCCTGACTGTATTCATAACGTTCCCAGAGCATGTCCCGCCAACCTCTTCCACAGAAGAACAACATAAACATTAGCAGCTATAATCGATTCCCTCTAATATTTCATTATATTAGAGGGGATCGATTTCATTAATTTTATTTCTTAACAGATGAAGATTAAAAACACTTTGAATCGCTAGTCCAAAATTTCTACATCTATATAATTGATAACACATTAATTTCATAGATATTCAATTCTCTTTGCTTGAGAAGGTATACCATTCCATCTTGAAATAATAAATTTTAACTTAACCAATATATGTTTTTGGATCCATAGCATTGCTCTTCTGTGCATTCCATTCACCTTTATGGATTTCAAAATGTAAGTGCTGTCCTTCAGATTGTCCTGTATTCCCCATTATGCCAAGTTGTTGTCCTCGCTTCACTTTTTGACCAGCAGAAACAGAACGACTCTTTAAATGAGCATATACAGTCGTATATGTTTGTCCGTTAATATTGTGAGAAATAAACACAACATTACCATAGCTTGTAGAATAATAAGAGCGAGTGACTACACCTTCTGCGGCGGCAACAACCGGCACTATTCCTGAAGCAGCAATATCTAATCCGTGATGCATTTGCCCACCACGTTTCTCAAATCCAGAAGTATATCTTCCTACAGCTGGTTGAATAAATTCATTTGTTGTATTTATCTCTTGGGATTGTCGCTGCTCCTCTGCATCAGTCTCACTTGTTTTTGATAGGAATTTACTTGATACATAACCGTTTTTACCGTTGTAATTAATTTTTTTCCATCCATTTTGTTCAAATAGAACTTGTACTTTTATTCCTTTTGATAAAGCACCGATTACACCATGATTTGTACCAGCACCGCTTCTTACATTTAACACGCTTACGTTAACATAGTAGTCATCAACTGTTGCTCCAGTAGATGGATTACTTGTTTCAGGTTTTGGTGGTGTACCTCTTTTAACAAATTTTACATATTCACTGCTTACATAACCAGTTCTTCCATTATGATTAATTTTCAACCAGCCATTTTCAACGCCAGTTACTTGCAATGTTCGTCCGTTTAATACACCACCAATTACACTATGGTATGTAGCAGGACCTGTACGCACACGTAAAGATGTAGCGTCTACAATGTATATACCGTCAGCCTGAACCGTAACATTATTTTGTTGTTCATTTGCATTAGAGCCACTCTTTGAAATGTAATCTTTACTAATATAGGCGTCTTGTCCTTTATAGTTAATTTTGAACCAATTTTGTACTTCACCAGTCACTCGAACTACTTGTCCTTTATACATAGAGCCTAAAATCGTATGGGAAGTACTTGGACCTGTACGAACGCGGAGGGAGGATACGTTAACTTTGTAATCCCCACTCGCTACTTGAAATTTCCCATTGTTATTGTCGCTTCCATTTGAGCCACTGTCTTTCACAAATTGACTGCTTACATAACCCACTTTTCCATTATGGTTAATTTTCAACCAGCCGTTATCTTCTCCAATAACTTGTAAAACTTTCCCTTCATACACGCGCCCCATTATTGCACTAGATGTATTTGGCTGTGTGCGAACACGTAATACATTAGCAGTTACAATTTTACTACGACTCTTACCTATATTCGTCTTTGCTAGTACGCCATTTTTCGAAATAAATTCACTACTGACGTAGCCAATTTTTCCGTTATGATTGACTTTCAACCAACTGTTTTCTTCTCCAATAACTTGTAAAACTTCCCCTTCATACACGCGTCCCATAATTGCACTAGACGTATTTGGCTGTGTGCGGACACGTAGAACATTCGTATTTACTGTTACTTGATTTTCATATTTTACTACATCAATAGTTTGCTCATGCTTCGTGTCTTTTTGTATAACAGTATTTTTCGCTTGAGCAGTACTAATAAATACACTTCCTGTAACAGAAGCTACTGCTACACTAGCTAAAATTTTTTTCATAAGTATAAAACACCTTCCTACAAACATATTCAAGTATCATTATGTTTTTATGTTAACTTCCATTTCTTTTCATTCTAACTATTCAGGAAAAGTATCCTTTTATTATCCACCATCTATACCTAGTAATAAAAGAAACTTAAATCCATTACACTTTGAAAATTCTCTCATTGCTTCAATATAACACTACACAATGTAGTTTTAATTTCCAAAAAAAATAGCTACTAATAATCACCTATAATTAATACTACAAAAATAAAAAAATCATAATTTAGGCCTTCTTCATTTAACTTATACTTTTGCTTAAATATACCTGCTCTCCTTTCACACTACGAATTGTAGTATAAAATAAAAGAAAGGTCAAATATAAGTATTTAGCCTTTTGTAACTACAATACATTACATTTATCCATTTCTAATCTAATCATAAATAATTATGTTTTTTAATCTCTAAATAACCAAAAAACATTTTCACCTTGTAAACTCTTCCTACAGGATAGCTCTCTTATTGTCTAAACTTTTATAAAAATAATATTCCCAATTCACAACATGACATATAAAAGCAGCAATCTACTAAGATAACTGCTTTACATTATGATAAACTACATGAATTTCACATTATTCCGGCTTATTAGGAATATTAGGGTTTGGAACATAATCAGATGTGTAATCTGTATATTTTACTTCCGTTACCATCCCTGCTGAAGCATGGTGTAGATCGTGACAGTGGAACATCCACTCACCCGGATTGTCTGCTACAAAGGCTACTTCATATTCTTCTCCTAGTTTCAGATTTAATGTGTCTTTAACAATTGGAGAACCTTCAATCGGTTTTCCATCTTTACTTAATACTTGGAAGAAATGACCGTGCAAATGCATCGGGTGATCGTCTCTTTTAGAGCGATTTACTAATTTCACTTTTACTAAGTCACCCTTTTTCACTAGAATTGGATCAATATCTGGAAATACTTTTCCGTTAATTGTATAAACCATTTCATTTCCATTCATTTTCGTATTCAAGTCCATATTATATGTGGCAGTATACTGCTGCTCTAGTGTGAAATTACCTAATTTTTTCTCACCATATTTCGTCATATCTAATTTCGGTAGTTTTTCTTTTTCATTTGCTCTGTCTTTCATCTCTTTACTACCTTCATATTCAATAATGGTTTTCATTCCTTTTGCACCTTTATTTGCTGAATGGTCTTCAACATACCATTTCCCAGGATTGTTAGCAGTAAATTCAACATCATAACGTTCACCCGGTGCGATTGAAATTACCTTATCCTTTATAGCTTTTGGATCGTTTATTGGTTGACCATCTGTCGCAACTACTTTTATATCATGACCGTGAACGTGTATATCATGTGATAGATAACCAGCATCAACGAGTCGAAGACGAACTTTATCACCCTTTTTCACTTTTAACGGCTCTACTAAATCACCGCTTTTACCATTGATTGTGAATAAGTTATACATACCCATATCATGACCTTCCATCTTCATATTTCCATGGTCCATTCCTGCCATATTACCAGAGTCTTTTTTATCACTACCCATGTTCATACCTGAATGATCCATGCCTTTCATATCATCATTCTTTTTTGCATTTTCATTATCCTTAGATTTATTACCTTTTTGCGCTTTTGTCATTTCTTTTAACTGCTTATTAATTTCTTCTTTATCTGTTATCCATTCATCTAACATTAACGTGTAATCTTTATCATACTTTTCATTTGTATCCTCTACAATAAGAGCACCATATAAGCCTCTATCTAGTTGATTTACAGAATCTTGATGTGAATGATACCAATACGTTCCTGGTACGTTCGCTTCAAATTCATAGGTGAAACTTTTTCCTGATTCAACCGCATCTTGTGTCACGCCTGGAATTCCATCCATGTTATTTGGGACAGGATACCCATGCCAATGAATAGATACTGGTGCAGGTAATTCATTTTTTAATGTCACTTTAACCTTTTCACCTTTTTTCACCCTAATTTCCGGACCCGGGGATGAACCATTAAATGTCCAGACTGGAACAATAACACCGCTACTTAGCTTTTGTTTTTCTTCTTTCGCTACTAAAGTAACTTCTGGCCCTTTTACAACTTTCAATGGCTTTGTAGCCGTTTCAGTCTGTGTTGTTTTTTTATCATTCATATTTTTATGATCATTTGTTTTATTTGTGGTCGCAGAACATGCAGCAATTAAAGATATTACGGAGACTGTAACTGCTGTTAATACAAATCCCTTCATAGAAAATCCCTCCTTTTTCTTTTTCAAGATTATTATAGAAGATAATTTTCAAGAAAATATGGAGATATAAAATGAGCAAAATAAAAAGGCACCCAAAATTGAGCGCCTCTTCTAACTATTATTTTGCAACAACTTCATCTTCTTTTACATTTACATTATTGTTACTCATAAACCCTTCAATCTCTTCAACTGTTCTAATGATATCTTTTGACAAATTTTCATAGCCATCTTTTGTTACAAGGATATCATCTTCAATACGAATACCAATTGATTCTTCTTCAATATATAGACCTGGTTCAATCGTAATAACCATACCTTCTTCTAATACTCTTTCTTTGTATGTTCCAACATCGTGAGTATCTAAACCAAGAAAGTGACTGACACCATGATAATAATATTTAGATAGTTCCTCATCTTCTTGAATTAAACCAATAGCTTTACACTCTTCTGCTAGTACCTTTTTTGTATGCTCATTTAATGCAGCAAAATTTAAGCCTGGCTTAATAATCTCTGTTGTTTCTTTCAATGCTTTTAATACAATATTATAGATTTGTTTTTGGCGACTAGAGAATGTTCCATTTGCCGGGAAAGTATAACTAATATCAGCGTTATAATAGTCTTTTTGAGCGCCTAAATCTAGCAGTACTAAATCACCATTTTGAATTTGTGCATCATTATCTTCATAATGAAGAACTGTTGCATTTTTCCCACTTGCCAAAATTGTATTGAACGCATGATGCTTAATCCCAGATGACTTCAGTGTGAAATCAAACTGAGCTTCTAATTCATATTCCATCATGTCTGCTTTTGCATGCTTTAACACATTGTAAATACCGTCTTTCGTTACAGCAATTGCTTCTTTAATGATTTCAATTTCTTCCTCTGTTTTAAACACTCGTAATTCACAAATTTCCGGGTATACATTACCAATTGTTATGTGTGGGTACTGTTCTCTTACATGTTTAGCAAACGCTAACGTTTTCGTCTCAGTACCCTTCCACTCACGACGCTCTAAATCTAAATACACATGTTGCGCATTTTCTGCGAAAAGTGTATGTGCCATTGTCTTCTCAAAGCTTTCTATATATACAACTTTTTGTATGCCTGAAATTCGTTCTGCATCTTCTTTAGAAACTGTTTTACCGACCCATTTTTCCATTACTGGATCTGATTTTTCAATGAAAAGAGTTTCTTCCACACTATTTCCAAACTTTTTCAACATGAAAATAACATTGGGCTCATCGATTCCCGTTAAATAGTAAAAATTTCGATTCGGCACAAATTTATAATGGGCATCTGCTGACATATGAGGTGCTTGTCCAGCAAATAAAATCGTAATCGATTCATCATGTAATGTTTTCGCTAATCGTTCTCTATTTTGAGCAAAAAATGTTGATTTCATAATAATCCCCCTAGCGTTCTATGTATAATTTTGAAACTGATTATCCAATATAATTCATTCTATTATTGTTATAATTTTTCGTCAATTGATAATGTTTATATAGAAGATAAACTTTCATTACTAGGCATCTAATCACTCCACAATTTCTTGACATTTATTCCATATACTTAATATCTCATATATATAAGAAAGGAGCCTACAAACGTGAAACATTACGTAGGACTAGCCATTACTTCATTATTTATCATTACAGGATGCTCTAATAACGTAGAAACACCACCAGTAAAAAAAGAAACAGTTCAATCTCAGCCCCAAAATAAAGATAACGCAAATACGATTCCGCAAAACTTCTATAAAGAAATTACATCTGGAAAAATAGCGCACATTCACGGAATTGGCTATGCAGGAAATATGCCTGGTATTTCTATCGCAACTCATAGTGGTATAAAAGTTTATCAAAATGGAAAATGGTTTGAAACTGCTACACAGTTACACGATTATATGGGCTTTCAGGCAACTAAAAATGGATTTTTTGCTAGTGGGCACCCAGAACCAGGTGCAAATTTAAAAAATCCTTTAGGATTAATGAAAAGTTCTGATGGCGGCAATAACCTTGAAAAGCTAGCATTCTATGGAGAATCTGATTTTCATAACCTTGCTGTCGGATATAATACAGAAACGATTTATTTATATAACGAGCGTCCAAATTCTAAATTACAACAAGGTTTTTATTTCAGTACAAACAACGGACAAGAATGGAAAAATAGTAAGTTAAAAGGCCTTTCAAGTACAATCCATACATTTTCAGTACATCCGGATCAAGCGAGTGTAGTCGCAGTAAGTGCTAAAGATGGTGTTTATTTATCTACAGATTACGGGAATACATTTGAACTATTCTCTACATCACTTGAATCGACAGCAGTTACATTAAGTAATGAAGATGTTTTTTACGCTCCTATCAATAAGCAAATGATAACGAAGAAATCAATTGCTACAAATGAAGAAACAAACTTACAGATTCCATCTTTAGATTCTAAAGATACAATTATGTATATATCACAAAACCCTCAAAATTCATCTGAAATAGTATTTGCTACAATGCAAGCAAATGTATTCCTTTCCACAGATGACGGTAAAACGTGGAAACAGATTACTAAAAATGGCTTATTACAATTTAATTAGAAAGGTGAATATAACGTGTTTTCAACAATTAGCGAGTGGAGTTATCAACTCATGTCTCCTTTAATGGATGTCACGAATGCTACGAAATCAATTCCTCTTTTATTTGCGTTTTTATTAGGCATAGTAGGTACCTTTGCTCCATGCCAATTAACAGGAAACATTAGCGCCATTACAATCTATGGCAATCAATCTTTACAAAAGGGACATATCTGGAAACATATATTGTTATTCATTTTAGGAAAAATAATAGCTTTTACGACGCTTGGACTATTAGTATGGGTGTTAGGAAAAGAAATTCAGCAAATATTAACTTTGTATTTCCCATGGTTACGTAAACTGATCGGACCTTTATTAATAATAATGGGGTTAATATTATCAGGTATTATAAAAGGTAGAAACTTCTTCTCTACCATCTTCCCTATCACATCTATACGAAAACAAAATGAAGTCAGCTCATTTTTGCTTGGGTTTTTCTTTTCGTTAGCTTTCTGCCCTACTATGTTTGTGCTATTTTTCGGAACATTAATACCACTCTCTTTAACATCTAATTACGGGTATTTATTTCCTACCTTTTTCTCTATAGGAACTGCTCTACCTGTCGTTGTATTACTGTCCATTATCTCCTACCTAGGCTTAAATGGAACACTACTTAAAAAGAGCCGAAAAATAGGGGGAAATATTCAGCGTATAGCTGGTGTACTTCTCGTTTTAATCGGACTTTATGATACCGCCCTATATTGGTAATACATACAAAAGGTAAGCTTCAGTGAAATGAGCTTACCTTTTGTATCATTTTATTCATTTTTCTTTTGTTGTAATTGTGTTAGCAAATTCGTAACAAACGCGAGAAACAATGGATCTTTCTCTTTTTTAGGCGACCACTGCATAATGAGTTGCCGCGGGATTTCAATGTCTATCGGTTGCACGATAAAGTCATGAATAATTTGTTTATGAAGTCCTGATAACGGAACGATCGTTATACCGTTAACTTGTAAAGTAAGTGCTAATGCCGAGCTAATTGACTCTGACTCCATCACTTTATTCACTGTTATTTCGTTTTTCATTAAGTATGGTTCAAGTACTTCTTTACAACCAGAAAGTGGCATAATAAAAGGATAATTTTTCAATTCTTTACTAGTAAGATTAGGTGGAATATTCTTTGAAGAAACGATAACATAAGGATCTTCACCAATAACTTCATAGTGAAATCCTGGTATTAGATTTTCTTTTATAGAAATAGAAAAATCAGCACTTCCAGCAGACAGCCAATTTAAAACTTCTTGATAGCTTCCCTCTCTAACTGCAAGCACGTACTGACTTTGATCAATATTACCTAATTGGATACACTCTGCCAAACAATATACAGTAACGGAAGGATACGTAGCTAATACAATCTTATACAAACTTTTATTCTTCAAGTGTAAAGCTGTTTCTTCAAGATTTTCATACTCCATTAGAAGTCGTTCTACACAAACTAAAAATTCTTTTCCATTTTCAGTTAACATCGTTCCTTGTCTAGAGCGCTCAAATAAAGTTAAAGCATATCGTTTCTCTAGTTTGTTTATAATATGCGTTATTGCTGGCTGTGTCATATGTAATTCCTTAGCTGCTAAACTAATGCTATTCAACCGAGCCACATATTTAAAAACTTTAAAATCAAAGACGTTCATTCTGTTCTCCTTATATAAAAGATATTTATATCATCTATAAATAACCTTCATTATATTTATCAAACTACTTCCTATACACTAAGTATACACCATCAATTTTACAAAAAAATAAAGCATATAAACATTAGAGGAGTGTTGATTAAATGAGTACTTACGTTTTAGTACATGGAGCATGGCAAGGTGAATGGGCATGGGAATTAGTAAAACCTCAACTAGAGGCTTTAGGTCACACTGTTATTACACTAGACTTACTTGGAAGTGGGAAAGATACAACTCCTTCACAAAATATAACGTTAGATTCCTATGTTGATGCAGTAACAGCTACTATAAATCAACAAACTGAAAAAGTTATTGTTGTTGGACATAGTATGGGTGGAATTGTGATCACTCAAACCGCTGAACTTATACCGAATAAAATCGATAAATTAGTATATCTTTGTGCATTCTTACCACAAAACGGAGAAAGCCTTGGCAGTAAATTAGATGGTGAAGCTGGTCCACAATTTTCAATAAATGAGAACGACATGACAGCTGAACTTATACCTAATCTAATTGAAAAAACATTTTTAAATGCTACCGAAAATGAAGAGATTAAAGAAGCATCTTCCAAAAAAATGGTCCTAGTGGCTGAGGACGCATCTTCCAAAAAAATGCGTCCTCAGCCACTAGGACCATTTCAACAACAGCTAAAAATTTCTGAAGAAAACTTCGGAACTGTAGATCGCATTTATATTGAAACAACTCTAGATAGAGCGATTCCAATTGATTTTCAGCGCCGAATGAATACAGAAACTCCATGCTCGAAGATTATTACTTTAGAAGCTGATCATTCTCCCTTCTTTTCAAAAGCAACAGAACTTGTGAATTGTTTACATGCGTTAAGCTAAATTTCATTTAATGAAAATAGACACCCGCGGGTGTCTATTTATTATGCTAACTAAGAATTGTATGTTCTTCTCTACATTTGCATTCCCTTTTGCTTCATCTCCCACTTTTTATACAGTAATACTGCACCAAATAAGAATACCCCCGCAACAAATGAACCTACTGGTAACATCTTTATCATTTCATCTGGAAATACGAGCGGCAGTAATGGAAATGCATATGCTGCTGGAATACGTACACCAACTATTTTTAATAAAATAAGCATTAAAATCATATTTAATAAAGTGACTATAATCCATGAGTCGATTGCAAAGTACAATAAAGTTCCAACAGTTGGAGATGTAGTTAATACTACTATTTGTTTACATGCCATTTTTTCATTGTACATCGGTTTTTGAAGTGATTCATACACAACAACTAATATTGGCGGAATAACCGCTAATTGTTCATGACCAGTGATCCAGCATATACTTATCCAAATGAAATTTAGTATTAGAAATACAGCCATATATTTATATTGGATGTTAACTTTTCTCTCAATACCGCTATTCAATTTAAAAACAAGGACACCAACCATTAAAATAAATGTTAAAACGAAGACTGAGATAACAAATGACCATTCAGTCGCATTTGTCACTAAAGGTAATAAACCTGTCGCAATAGATGGTGCTAAATTTGATTGTATAATACGTAAAAACAGCATCATAAATATAAGTGTTACGCTTACTTTTGCTATATAAGCTAAATCCATTTGATTCACCATAAAACCAATACCAGCTGTTACTGACGGTGCAATAAAGATTTTTTCTGGCTGCCTTAACCAACCTGGCTCACGATACGCCCATAAAGCAATTGCCATCGCTGCTATTTCCGGCAAAATGACTTCCGGATCATTTAATAACACACCCGCTGTTACCATAGCTAAAATAAAGAAAATAGCAATCGTATATGAGATGATTGTTTCTTTTTTTGAAATTACTGCATTCATTATTACATACTCCCTTTACTTACTACTCTCACAATGTAAAACAAAAATTCAATATACCCTACTAAGGTATTGTATATTAATATCTTTTCCATTTCAAGTATTTGTAATTTTTTCATTTTTCATCACCCATTACACTTACAAAAAAAGGATTTTTATAGGCGTTGACACTCATTGAAAGATAGGTTACAATAACTATACATTAGTAAGTAACTAATGTAATTAAATCTAACTTGAGGTGAAAACAAATGAAAAACATTTTATTCCGTATTAACGAATTATCAAAAAAAGAAAAAACATCTGGATTAACAGTTGATGAAAAACAAGAACAACAAATGTTACGTCAAAACTATACAAAAACATTTCGTGGAAGTTTAGATTCCATTTTATTAAACACAAAAATTGTCGATTCAAATGGTTTTAATGTTACACCAGTTGCATTACAAGATGCTCAAATTCGTTTGAAATTAAGCAAATGAAATTAAAGCTAAAGAAACAATTGTATAAAACATAAAAGAGCTGGACTTTTCATAATGAAATTCCAGCTCTTTTTCTACTTAATATTGTTGTTTTTGCAATGTAACATACGAGCGATACATCGCAATTCTCCACGACACAATCATCGCAAATGCGAGTAAGAAAAACATCCCGCTTAATTGCGCCAAATCAAGTGTTTGGCTTAAATATGATTTTAATGCGACTCGTACAGCTAATAAACCAATTAAAATAAATATAAATGCTTTTGACGGTTTCATATATATATGTTCGCCTCTTACTTCGAACTTAGTTGTTTTAATAAGAAATATAGAGAAAATAAGTCCTGCGATAATTGCCTCTACTATTTCTAACGATGTTAATCGGAATTCCGGTAAGAAGAACATCATGGCGCCAGTACTCATAAAAATTGGCGGCAAAATAATTTTCTTTTTCGTAACCGGCTTTTTCGCTGACTTAAAGCGAAGAAACATAACACCAACGGCCATACAAACTGCTACGATACTTGATAAAAGTGCTACACTCATACTCTCCACTCCTATCTATTTAATAGACTTTTTGAGTAAAATCATAAACCAAACGAAACCGATACTTATAATAACATGACCTAATCCAGCCATATGGCTTAAACCGTTAAAGTCAGTTCCATTTACTTGTAGAAGACCTCTACATACCATTGTTACGATAGTAATAATTAATCCTGTATTATATACAACAAACCAGGCATGAAAACTTTTTGTTTCTTGTATTTGAAATACTTTAACTAAAGCAACAGCGACTAAAAAGAATATGAATCCAAGCACTAGTACGTGTGTATGTACTAATTGCAACATAGTGGAACCTTTAATTCCTTGTGCTTTCGTATACTCTCGCGCAAATACTCCTGATAATAAACCAATAATTAAGTAAATGAATGCTGCATTATATAATTTCTTCATTCTATTCCTCCTGCTGTAAACTTTCCATATTCGCTGCAATCATTTTACGCAAAGTTTATGAACGGAATATGAACAAAATATTACATTCTATTTTTAAAGAACAAAAAAGCCATTCCACAATTATTAATTGCGGAATGGCTTTTCAACTTATTTTAAATCATCAATTGTGAAAGCACCAGGCAGTAACTGCTCAACAGTCACTTCTTTTTCGTCACCTTTTACATTCGTTAGTAAAACTCGCATTTTCGGATCACAAAATTCAGCAATCACTTGTCTACAAGCACCACATGGTGAAATAGGTCCGTCAGTTTCTCCTGTAATGACTAAGTAACTAAAGTCGCGCTCCCCTTCTGATACTGCTTTGAATATTGCTGTTCTTTCTGCACAGTTACATAAACCGTAAGAAGCATTTTCTATATTACAACCAGTATAGATTTTACCTTCTTTTGTAACTAATGCAGCACCAACCGGAAATTTTGAATACGGAATATACGCTTTCGATAACATCTTATTTGCTTCTTCAATATATTTTTTCTTATCCATATTATTTCCTCCTCAAAGTAAATGTAATGTTGATTAGTCAGTAATAACAGTATGAACTAATTTAGGAGCCACTGCTGTTTCAGCGATAGAAATATTTTCATAAATTTTTGCTTTTACATCTTCTACATTTTCACGATTTGCGTAGATCGTTACGAATGGCTCGCCTTCTTTTACTGCATCGCCAACTTTTTTACGTAACATTAAACCTACAGCTAAATCGATTTCATCTTCTTTCGTTGCACGGCCTGCACCAAGTAACATTGCAGCGATACCGATTTCATCTGCAACAATGTTTGAAATCACGCCTGAAGTTTTAGCAGGTACATCAATTATATACTTCGCTTGTGGCATTTTTTCTGGATTGTCTACAATTGAGCTATCTCCACCTTGATTGCTTAAGAACTCTTTAAATTTCTCAGTTGCTTTTCCGTTTTTCATAACTTCAATTAACATTTCACGAGCTTCTTCTAACGTATTTGCTTTTTTCGCAAGTACGACCATTTGACTTCCTAATACAAGTACTAATTCTGTTAAATCTTCTGGCCCTTCACCTTTTAACGTATCAATTGCTTCTTTCACTTCTAGGGCATTACCAATCGCAAAGCCAAGAGGTTGTGACATATCTGAAATAACAGCCATCGTTTGACGTCCTACATTATTTCCGATGCGTACCATTGCATGTGCTAATTCTTTTGCATCTTCTTCCGTTTTCATAAATGCACCTGCACCTGTTTTTACATCAAGTACGATTGCGTCAGCACCAGCTGCAATTTTTTTACTCATAATTGAACTTGCGATTAGAGGAATTGAATTTACTGTTCCTGTTACATCACGTAATGCATAAATCTTTTTATCAGCAGGTGTTAAGTTTCCTGTTTGTCCGATAACAGCTACTTTGTCACGGTTTACAATATCAATGAACTGCTCTTTCGTAATTTCAACGTGGAATCCTTCCACTGCTTCTAATTTGTCAATTGTTCCGCCCGTATGTCCTAAACCACGACCTGACATTTTTGCTACTGGTACATCTAAAGCAGCAACTAATGGTCCTAATACTAATGTAGTTGTATCACCAACACCGCCAGTTGAATGCTTATCTACTTTAATGCCTTCAATTGCTGATAAGTCGATCGTTTCTCCAGACTCCACCATTGCCATCGTTAAATCTGCACGTTCACGATCTGTCATATCTTTAAAGAAGATTGCCATTGCAAGTGCACTCACTTGATAATCAGGAATACTTCCGTCTGTATATCCATTAATAAAGAATTTGATTTCTTCAGTCGTTAATTCTTTGCCGTCACGTTTTTTTGCAATAATATCTACCATTCTCATTACAATCACCATTCCTTTTTATATGATATGAATCTATTAAAATAATAAGCCAACGATTGTTGCTGATAAGAAACTTACTAGCGTTGCACCGAAAAGTAATTTCAAACCAAATCTTGCGACTACATTCCCCTGCTTTTCATTTAAGCTCTTAACTGCCCCTGCAATAATTCCAATTGAAGAGAAGTTTGCAAATGAAACTAAGAATACAGATATAATCGCTGTCGTTCTGTCTGAGAAATTAAAGTTCCCTTGCGCTAAATCTGTCATAGCGACAAATTCATTCGATACAAGTTTTGTTGCCATAATATTACCGGCATTAACTGCTTCATGCCATGGAACACCCATAATAAATGCAAATGGTGCAAATACATAACCAAGAATTTCTTGGAATGAAATACCGATTACACCTTTAAATACTGCATTAATGAATGCGATAAGAGCAACGAAACCAACTAACATAGCTGCTACTGTAATCGCAACTTTAAATCCATCGATAATGTATTCCCCTAATACTTCAAAGAAAGTCTTCTTCTCTTCTTCTTGCACTTCTAACATATCTTCTTCTTCAGTAACTTCATACGGGTTAATGATAGAAGCAATGATAAAGCCACCGAATAAGTTAAGCACTAAAGCGGTTACAACATATTGCGGTTTTAATAACACCATGTATGATCCAACGATAGACATAGAAACTGTAGACATTGCAGATGCACATAATGTGTACATTCTTTTCTCTGGCAATAATCCTAGTTGTTTCTTAACTGAAATAAACACTTCAGACTGTCCTAAAATCGCAGAAGCTACCGCGTTATATGATTCTAGTTTACCCATTCCATTTACTTTACTTAATGCTAGACCGATAGATTTCACAATAATAGGTAATACTTTAATATGTTGCAAAATACCTATTAAAGCTGATATAAATACGATTGGCATTAATACACTTAAAAAGAATGAAAACTCTTTTTGATTTACTAATCCACCAAATACGAAATTCACACCATCAGCGGCATATTTTAATAATTCCCCAAAACCATCTGCTATTCCGCTAATTAATATATTCCCTACACTTGTATTTAATAGTAAAAACCCCAAAATGAATTGTAATATAACCATCGTTATGATTGGACGATATTTGACTTTCTTTCTATCATTACTAGCAAGCCAAGCGATACCTAAAATCAATACGAGGCCAAAAACACCGATTAAGTATTTCATAAGCCGTCTCCTCCCATTCGTATCCGCTTACATTCTTTTCAATTGTTAAAGCAATAGATACACTATACTTTGTGTATCTATCGCTTTTCACACTTTATTAATTAGTAGTTATCTGTAGCACCTTTTGCATCGTTTAATACGATTGCAACACTAGCGCTTGCTCCAACACGAGAAGCTCCAGCAGCTACCATTTTATCTGCATCTTCACGTGTACGAACTCCGCCAGATGCTTTTACACCAACGTTTGGTCCTACCGTTTTACGCATTAATGCGATATCTTCAGCAGTTGCTCCGCCAGTTGAGAATCCAGTTGAAGTTTTTACGAAATCAGCGCCAGCTTTTACTGATAATTCACAAGCACGAACTTTTTCTTCGTCTGTTAGAAGGCAAGTTTCAATGATTACTTTTACAAGAGCTTTTCCTTTTGCTGCTTGTACTACTTCATAAATATCTTTTTCAACGAACTCATTGTCGCCATCTTTTAAAGCACCTACGTTGATTACCATATCAACTTCAGTTGCACCTTTTGCGATAGCATCTTTTGTTTCGAATGCTTTTGTTTCAGTAGTGCTTGCTCCTAATGGGAAACCGATTACAGTACAAACGTCTACATCATGTCCAGCTAATTCTTCAGCAGCTAGCTTTACCCATGTAGGATTAATACAAACAGAAGCGAATTTATATTCCTTTGCTTCCTCGATTACTTTCATAACATCTTCTTTTGTAGAATTAGCTTTTAAAATTGTATGGTCAATTAACTTTGCAATATTCATTATTATCACTCCTCATATCTTTTAACAACTTCATTCTAACTCTTAGTTGAACAAATGTAAAGACACTTTTGAAATTTTGTTCATTCTTTTTTAAAAGGAATTTTCTTGTAGTAAATAAAGCGCATTCTAACTAAGAAACAATTCACATTTAAAATCAAAACTTTTATATTAACAATGGTAGTATGTATCTCAATATCCATAATTATTTTTAAAAAGGCAATTTGTATTCAAAAAACACTCCCATAATTCATACATAACAAAATAAAAGGCTTTCTCAAAATTAACATCTTGAGAAAGCCTTTTATTTCTAACCTTTTTGATAATGTAACAGTTCTTTTGCTGTATGCTGATCAATAATTAATACATTTGCATACCCGCCACGTAACGCACCATCAATTGCTTGTATTTTTCTATTACCACCTGCAACTAAAATAGAACGTTTCTTTAATTTAAGTTCCTCTAACTCAATTCCAATGGTACGCTTATTAATTTCTTCACTACTAATATTTCCGTCTCCGTCAAAGAAACGTGAACAAATGTCACCGACAGCTTGTTTTTTCAGAATGTTCGTTTCATCCTTATCTAAATATCCTAATCGGAATAATAACGCTTCATCACGCACTGTTCCGACAGTGAAAACTGCAATATTTGCTTGTTTCCCCATTTCAATAATGTGATGAATATGTCGATCCTGCTCTACTAATTCTTTTGTCACCGCATTATCAAATATAACTGGGAGCGGTAAATTTCTTGGTGTCGTTTGAAAAGCCTCTGCAAATAAAGCAATGGTCTCATTCGCATATGTATTTACACTCGAATGACTAATACCACCTTTTAGCTGGACAACTTCTACACCTTTCACATGTTGTGGTACGATTTTCCTAGCGATTTCATACATCGTCATTCCCCAGCTTACACCGACGATATCACCGTTTTTCACTGTCTTTTCCATGTACTCAGCCGCATATTTACTAATATACTCAGTAATCGTTGCATATTCTGGCACTGGAGAAAATACTACATGCGCCTCTAACAAGTTGTACTTTTCTTTCAATAAATTCCCAACGTTATCTAAATCAGCAAATGGATCGGCTATACTAATTTGAACAAATCCTTTTTCTTTCGCGTACTTTAATAATCTAGAAATCGTCGGTCTTGAAATATTTAATTTGTTAGCAATTTCTTGCTGACTATAATCGGATTGATAATATAATCTTGCAACTTCAACGCTTAATTGTTGTTTATCTTTTTCCATAATAACTTATTACAAACCCTTTCCTGTATTTCCCTTTCGTTACAAGCATTATACAGCTTTATGCAAAAAAATTCGACTACCGAATTTTTACTAACTGAACTTCTACTTCACTTAGTATATACAATGAAACCTTTTTGTGTAGATTTACAAACTCAATATAGATACACTTGAAACATATAAATCGATTTATATGTAATTCATTCTTTTTTCTTTTTCTGTAGTAACGATAACAAAGCCGTTCAATAAGAAACATGAAACATCGTCTAAAAACTATTCAAATACCCTTCATAAACTGAAGATACTGTTTATGAGGGGTATTCATTCAATTTAAGTCTATAAAAATTGGATGGAAACAATGCAAGTTCTCACTTATTTAGAATAAGAGAAAAGATGATGTTTTATTTGTTCAATAAAATAATGATGGTGTATATTATCGTTAGATACTCGACTTGCCATAATAGCTCCCTCCATTGAAGATGCAAGAAAAGAAGCGAGCGATATAATATCTAAACCTTCTTTAAGTTCTTGTTTCTCTATTCCTTCCTTTATGAGAGAGGCCATTAACATTACTGTATCATCATAACCTTTTGCTGCTGCTTTTTGTAATTCTGGAAATACTCCAGTACTTTCAATTGCGCTATTAAGTAATGGACAGCCTCCAGCAATAGGGGGGTTATTAGCTGCATCTTGATATACAAGGAATATTGCAAGGATTTTATCGATTGCTGTCTTTTTATTTTCCATCGCTTTATGAAAATGGTTCCACATAATCTCACCACTTTTGTCGTAGGCAGCAAGGACAATTTCTTCTTTATTTTTGAATCTACGATAAATAGCTCCTTTAGATAGTTCAGTAGCTGTCATTATATCCTGAATGGATGTATAAGTTATTCCATTAGTATTAAATAAATATAAAGATGTTTCAATAATCTTTTCTTTTACCTTATCAACTTTAGTCATGCTTTGTGGTCCTCCTAATAAAACGAACTTAATATTCAAGGTGATTTTTACTATGATTTTTTTGAATTTTTATTGTAAGTATAAATAAGTTTGAAGCAAAAATATCTTATCAATCCCTATCTTATAGGAACCTAAAACAATACAGTTTGAGGTTCATTAAATTATGTTATCTATAACATTCGAATGAATTTTCTGTTAATAACAATGTGAACAATCGGTTAATTCAGTCATATTATACAACTAATTCTATTTAAAACCATAGAAGAAGTAAAAATATATAGTTAATTTTAATGTATAGACATATAACTATTATATATAATTTTTATTAATATGTTTAGCTAAAGGGATGAGCTACTCCCACTTTCATTTCATTCTATAAAAGGGTAATCATTAATGATTGCTGTAATTTGATTGTAAATAAACAACCGATATATAAATATACTCGGTTTTTACTATTTTGATTTTGTTAATAATTTGTAAAAAGGGTTTAAAAAACTAGAAACTTATAGTATCATTAGATTCCGAACCGAACCGTTCGGTTCGGAATCTTGTATAAATTAGAAGGAGAACCTTATGCAGAAAGAAAAATCAAAGATTCTAAGTAATTTAATTATGGAGGTAATAAGGTGAACTTTATTAAAATGAATCAAAAAGAACTTATTATGCTACTAGTTTATCCAATGTTTACACTATTTCAAATTGGCTTGTTCATATTATTTGGCATATCACTTTTAACTAATGTCAATTTAGTTGAATCAGAATTTGCTCTTGGTGCCATGAGCTTGACTATACCTACTATTCTAGGAGTAATGTTCTTTAGGAAAGAAATTATTCAAAGTTTTACTTATTTTAAAGAGAAGACAATTTTGAAAATAGTAAGTATTCCTATAGTGGTTTTATTTATGGTAATTGTGGAAAATTCTATTATGCATTTTCTAAATACAGGTCAGCCAGAGAACCAAGAACAGGTCCTTACACAAGGGGCAGAGATTCCTATTATATTCACATTGCTCCTATTTGGAATTATGGGTCCAGTAATTGAAGAAATTATGTTTCGCCATATATTATTAAATCGTTTTTCGCATTATGTTGGTACTGCTATTGCATCTATCATTTCAATTATAATTTTTACAGTACTTCATACGAACCAGCTTTCGGATATTGCTATTTATTTACCTGGATCGGTAATTCTTACTGCGGCTTATCTTATTTCTAACAGATCCATTGCATATGTTATGGCGATACATGTGTTAAATAATTCTATTGCTTTCATTCAAATGTACATGTCATAGTGAGACATATGTTAAACAATGGCATTACTTTCATTCTAAACTAGACTTGTTTCTGTTGCAGAGTTAAAAAATAGAAATAGATATTAATAAATGGGGAGTGCAATTTAGATAGTGACTAATGATTTGTGTAATTCCTTGCACGTCAAAAAACCACAGTTTGGATGTAAACTGTGGTTTTTTTTATATAGGGGACCCACATCACAATTAAACTAAGAAAAGCAAATATCCTGAGATAAGAAAATTGGTATGAAGGTGTGAAATCAATTATAAAATGGTAGCTTTAGAATAAATGAAACGAGAAATTACCGTCATTGTTTATTTCTCATTTCATTTACATATTTATTTTTGGAAAAATAACCTAACTCCAAATACTAATAATACTGTACCAGTAATACCCTCTATTGTACGGTTCACTTTTTCTTTTCTTAAAAAAGTTCTTAATTGACGTATTAGCGTGATATAAAGCAAATACCATATTACTGTCAAAGTCGTAAATGTGAGTCCTAACAAAAGAAATTGGAAGAAATGACTTTGATTGCTCACAATAAATTGGGGTAAAAAACTTAGGAAAAATACAGCAGTTTTTGGGTTTAAAATTGCCGTAGTAAATCCTTGTCTAAAACTTTTAATTGCTCCAATATCTTTATAGTCCATTTCTACTGAACCTGACATATCTTCTTTTCTAGAAAAAGCACTTTTAATTGACTTCACAGCTAAGTACATTAAATAAAAAGCCCCAGCATATTTTATAAATGTAAATAACATAGCAAATTTCATTAGGATGGCAGAGAGTCCTAGCGTAGCCATTATTGTATGAATCATCATTCCAGATATCGTTCCTAAGACGGTCTTTATCCCACCATTTTTACCATGCGAGATAGTATTTTTTGTAACTAAGGCAAAACCAGGACCAGGCATAATTATGATTAGCATTGCTGTAAGGATAAATAATAAATAATTTTCCATGTTCTAATATTTCCTTTCTAATTTTTAATTTTGCTTACAGTATAGCTTTTTTCATTAAAACATTACATATAAAAGGCTTGATCAGAAGTTTATCTGGGTTATTAGTATCAATTTGGCTAAACATTATCCTAAAGCCATATTGATAAAACACATGGCAAACTTATATATCAAACGACAAGTTCAACTCTCACAAAAAACAGGATAAAAAAATAAACAGCAGAACTAGTCCACTGTTTATTTCGCCACACCTTCATGTAATTTTTCTGTATAATCTTTTACATCTTTCCAGCTATCTTTCGCTGTATGTAAATCTTCTTTTATAAACGTAAACTCTTCCGGACTAATTCCTTTTACGTTTTGTAGTAAATTATTATATTTTGCACCTACTGTATACCATTGATTTGATATGTTTTGTAGTGCTGTAATTGCTGCATCAATTGTTTCTGTCATATTTGTTGTTTTATTTTTCACATCTGTCAAAATTGCGACTTCTGCTTGTGCGCCAGAAATTCTATCTTTTAAATTGGCTATTTCTCTTTCTGCATTTGCGATATCTTTTTTCGCAATCGCAATCATCGGTCCGCCAGCAAGACATGTTATTAACGCTACGCAAAGTACACCACCAGCAATAACCATATCATTACTCTTTTTAATCGAATCATTATATGTATTTATTTGTTGCTCTAATGCTGGAATACCAGCATTCGTACTCGCCAAAATCGAAGTTAATTGATTTGTATCTTCTTTAAAACTGTTTGTATCTTTCGCCATTCTATCGCGAAATGCTTTTAAATTCCCTAATAAAATATCTACTTCATTTTGATTTTTTAAAATGTCCGCATACAACTTTTCTAAATCCGCTTTTAATTTACCGCTATCCTTTTGATCAATCGCTACTAGCATGCTATTATAGTACGCTTGAAAAGTATTATTGTAATTAATAATATTTTGATCCGTTTTCATAATTTGAGGCTTCATATTATTTAACCAATACGCTGCATTAATTTTTGCATCTCTTTGGTGCTGAACCATATTTCCTTTAAACTCACTATTAATTGAACTTATTTTACTCAAATCAGTCTCTTGCTGATTTTGAATTAATTTTGCATATGAATCCATTGCAAATATACTCGATGTCGTTTGCGCCATTACATCTTGGAAACCTGCTGGTCCAAGAGAATAATTTTTCGCATTTTCTTGCAATGTTTTTACGTTTTGTTCCGCTGCAAAAGGATGTAAAGGAAACGCGTTACTTGTTGCGAATCCAGCAATCATTATCGTTAAAAGACATTTTTTATAGAATTTATTACGCATAATTATCACCTATTCTTTTTATGAAGATATGAAACGTTAGAGGTAAAAAAAGCTCCTGCTCACTACTGAACAGGAGCTCTCTATTATTTAAAAATCATTTATCTGTACGTAATGCTGTAACAGTTCAATTACTATTATGCTTTTTTCGTATCTACTACTTTAATATCCTCAGCATAAATCTTTTCTGCATAGTCCTTAATGTTTTTCCAGCTATCTTTCGCAATGTTTAAATCTTCTTTAATGAAAACAAGATCGTTTGGACTAATTGAATCTACATTTTGAAGTAAAGAATTGTATTTTGATCCCATTGTGTACCATTGGTTTGAAATATTTTGTAACGCTGTAATTGCAGTATCAATTGTATTTGTTAAATACTCTGTTTGTGTTTTAATGTTCGTTAATCCTGCTACTTCTAATTGCGCAGTTGTAACTTGTCCTGTTATCTTTTGAATTTCTGCTTGTGCATTATCAAGCTCTTTCTTCGCTAATACGATTCCAGCTGTACCACCGCCTACAGCTGCTGCACCACCTGCAATTAATGCGACTCCTAGCGGTGTTCCTGCGCCCGTAGCAATAACTACTGCACCACCGATAATTGCAATTGGTCCTAGAGCTGTCGCAACAGATGAACCGATAATAATTGCATTATATTTACTAATTGCTTCATTGTACGTTGTAATTTGATTTTGTAATAGCGGAATTCCTGCATCTTGACTAGCTAATATAGATGTAATTTGATTTGCATCACCCTTGAAGTTTTGCGTATCCGAAGTCATTTTATTGCGGAATTTCTTCAAGTCTTCTACTAACTGATCCACTTGCGCTTTATTTTCATTAATACTACTTGATAATCTAGTTAGGCCTTTCGTAAGAGTCGCTTTATCTTTTGCATCTACTGCAGCAACTAAAGTATCATAATAGTTTTGGAATTTCGTATTGTAGTTAATGATATTTTGATTCGTTGAAATAAGCTGTGGTTTTAATACATCTAACCATTGCTTCGCATTTCCTCTAGCTGTATCTTGGTGCTGAATTACTTTTCCTTTTAAAGCCGCATCAACAGACGATACATTTCCAAAGTTAACATTACCTTGTTTAATAATTGTTAAAGCGTACAGATCCATTACTAAAGCGTTTGAACCTGTTCTTTCCATTGCATCTTTTAGGCCTTCTGGTCCTAATGAGTATTCTTCATAGTCATTATAAGCTTTTGCTACAGCATGAACTGGAGCTTGTTTCACTGTACTTTCAGCTGCATACGTATGGGCCGGCATAATATTCCCTGCTGCAAATACTGCCATAAGTGCTGATAGAGCCATTACTTTATAAGGTTTTTTTGTCATTTTTCTTCTCTCCCTATATCGCTAATTATTTTTCTGTTTAATGTACTTCAACGTTTGTAACATAATCTTCAAATTGATTTGTTTGCTTATTCATTTCATCACTTACTTTTTTAAGTTGATTGAAATGTTTTTGAAGTAAACTACTGTCTGTATACGTGCCTTCTTCAATATTTGTTTGAATTTGGATCATATTATTATTGAAAACTTTCCAATCCGCTAATAACGTTTCTAAAGTTGCGATTTGGCGATCAATTAGTTCTGTAAAGCTACTTACTTGATCTTCAACGAATGTAATTTGAGTCGCCTCTGATTCAGTCTGTGATAACTTTTGAATAAGTGGTAATAGCTCTTTTTGCTTTTGTTGAATACGAAGAGCTGCTTCCCTCGTTTGACTATCTGCAGCATTTACAATTTCATTACTTAAAGTACCGATAGAAACAAAGTCGATTGTTTTCGTTTGTGCAGTTTGATTTGTAATTGTAAATACTTGTTTACCGATATTAATAGAACCTTTAATGATTTCTTGCGGTCTATTCAAAATAGTAGTTAGTTCAGCTTGAATTTCCCCTTGAATTCTTTTAATATCTTCTCTTAATTTCACAATATCCCCATTTGATCCTTGCAGTGTTTTTATTGCTTCATCAGCTTTAATCGATAAGTTATTGCTATCTTTGTCTAATACTGTTTTAAATCGATTTAACTCTAATAAATCTTGCTCCATACTCTCTTGGATGCTTTGTACTTGCAGTTGTAATTTTCCATATGCATTTGTAAAATCTGCTTTTGCTTGTTCATCTTCATTTACGTTTCCTGCTAGTTCATAGAGCTTACTATAATAACTATTAAATCTAGTACTATATCTCATCATCTCTTGATTTAAATCGATTAACTTCGGATTATATTCATCAATCCACTCTCTTACATTTGCCTTTGCAAACTTTTGATGATTCGTCAAACTACTCATCGCATTCACCTTAATGTCTGGCTGTTGTAAAATAACTAATCCGTATGCTTGTATAAGCGGTGACTGTGATCCTAACATTCTAATTGAATTGGATAATGTATTTGGAGCAATTACATTTTGTGCATATACTGCTTTCACTTCTGTTTGCCCCTCCTTAGCGTAAGCGCTTACAGGAATGAAGCAACTCGTAGATACTGCTGTAACCAATAACCCTGTAATTAAAGTCTTTTTCACTTTAACTCCTCCTATGTATTAGCAACTATTACTATCGCATTTTATTATTCTATTTTCTTGCAATTAATTTGAGATGGTTAAAATAGAGAACATTCTCACCGTGATTCGTGTACGAACCATCTCTCCTAACTTTTTTCTACAGTACTTACTTATTGTTATAAAACATTTCATACCTTTTCATATGTGCTTAGTATGAATAGATTTGTATAAAATTTCTATTCTATTGCAATTTTCACATTCATACAGTGAATATATTACATAAAAATATTATTCATTTTAAACTAATTCACGTATAAAAGTATGAAATTTCGTTTTGTTTTCAAGTAAGTTTTGTACTGTAAGGTCATTTAAACACAGCTATTTATATAACGTAAAGAAGTATTTTCATTCCCTTTATTTTCAAGCTCTCATGTCCTTATCCCAAAATAAAATTCGTTTCACTTTCCCGATTAAAATATCCATATATCACAACAGAAAACACTACTTACTCACAACGGATAAAATTATATTAATATAATTTTTAGTTAAATATGCAATAATGCATAGCGTATACACAAAAAGGATAGCTTCACTTTCGTGAAACTATCCTTAAAAAATCTTCTTACTTTTTCAAATGATATGGAACTGTCGTAATAACAACATTTCTCTTATAGAGTAAATACGCACGTATGAGTAAACTTGATTGATTATGAAGAATGTTATGCCAGCCTTTTTTCGGAATAAACTGTGGTATAACGACCGTAACTCGATAATTTGATTCACTCGCTTTATATTGCACTGTATCAATGAACTTAGTTAGCGGCTGAATAATACTTCTATAATGAGAATGCAATGTAACAAGCCTTACTTCAGGTTGCCACTTCTTCCATTTCTCTTCAAATTTCTTTTCCTCTTCTCTGTCAAAAGCAACATATACAGCGATAACTTGATCTGCAGAAAGAGCCTTCGCATAGTTCAATGAATTTTCTACTACATGAGTCATACCAGCTACAGGCACGAGAATTACATTCCCCTCAATCGGAATAAGAGGCTCACAAGTTTTTAAACTTAATTGATCACCGACTGCATCATAATGCTTCTTAATTCGATGGAACAAGAAGATAATAGCAGGTAAGAAAATAAGGATCGACCAAACTTGAGCGAATTTAGTTAAAAAGAACATGCTCATAACGATAAAACTAATGACTGCACCAATTAAATTAACCGTTAATCTTAAAGCCCATCCTTCAGGTTTTTCACGAAGCCATTTTAATACCATACCTGTTTGAGAAAGTGTAAATGGAATAAACACACCTACTGCATATAGCGGAATTAAATGTTCTGTTTGACCTTGGAAAGCTACAATTAAAATAATCGAAGCAATTCCAAGTATAATAATACCGTTTGAGTAACCAAGACGGTCTCCTCTAATCGTAAACATTCTCGGTATGAATTTATCTTTTGCAAGGTTAACTGCTAATAATGGAAATGCAGAATACCCTGTGTTAGCAGCAAGAATTAATATTAAAGCTGTTGTGCCTTGTATGAAATAGTACATGAAATTACGTCCAAATGTTTGTTCAGCAATTTGAGAAACAACAGTTACTTCTTTACTCGGTGTAATTCCGTAATAATAAGCTAAAAATACAATTCCTGAAAATAACACAGCAAGTAATGCGCCCATCGCAAGCAAAGTTTTTGCTGCATTGTTTGGTGCAGGATCTTTAAAATTTGGAATTGCGTTTGAAATCGCTTCAACACCTGTTAAAGCCGAACTACCTGATGCAAATGCTCTTAACAGTAAGAACAAACTAATTCCCGCAACCGGCGTTCCAATCGGCGTGTGTAAGGTCGGTGAAACGTGACCAGTTAAAATATTGTATATCCCTACACCAATTAATATAAATAGTGCTAAAACGAATAAATAAACAGGATATGCTAAAACGGAAGCTGACTCTGTTACACCTCTTAAATTTAATATGGTTATAAATATAACAAATATAATCGCAATGATTACATTATGTGCATGTAAGCTAGGAAAAGCAGATGTTAACGCATCTGTACCTGCTGATACACTTACTGCAACAGTTAAAATATAATCCACTAATAAAGACCCTCCAGCTATTAAGCCTGGATTCATCCCTAAGTTTTCTTTTGATACAACATATGCGCCCCCGCCATGTGGGTAGGCAAAAATAATTTGACGATAAGATAAAATAAGAGCTGTCAATAATACTAATACCCCAATAGCGATCGGAATGGAATACCAATACGCAATCGCTCCAAGACCTGCTAAAGCGATTAAAATTTGCTCTGGTCCGTATGCAACTGATGACAATGCGTCAGAAGATAGAATGGCTAGCGCCTTCGTTTTATTAAGCTTTTGCTCTCCTAACTCAGTTGATTTTAACGGCCTTCCAATTAAAAATCTTTTAATAGATGAAACCACAGCTGTCCACTCTCCAATAATTTTGTACGAACGATTCTGCTTGTTACAGCCAGCAAACTATTTCTTCAGAAAACAAAAAATGTCTACAAGCCATAGCGAAATAGACTTGTAGACATTATTTTTTTTGTCGCACAAGCTCCACCTTCCTTCTCAATATAACGCTTACGAGGTTAGCTGTCGGATTCGGGCCTATGAGTAGCCCTACCTTTTTTTAAGGATTCACCCCATCGGATTATGTACTAATCCGTAAGAACGGGTCCCCCGTACCATGCGGTTTCAGCGATTTAGAAAATTGAAACTGTGGATTATAATACTCCTTTATTTTCAAAATGTAAACAAAAATTTTTAAAAAGAAAAAATTTAAAATGATTGCGCATAATCCGCTGATAAATATACATAATGAATACTAAAAAACCCTTAAAGGAGACCCGTATGTCTAAAAAGAAGAAACCGCTTTTTTCCGATTCATATTTAGATGCAGTAGCAAATGAAATTAATCAGTTATATGGTAAACGTGAACAGGAAATAAACTTGACAGAAAGAATTAAAAGAAACAAATAATTTGTCATACGCAAATAAAAAAGATAGCAATACACTTATATATTGCTATCTTTTTTATTATTTCATACATCTAATTCTATTACGGGTTTGTTAAATGTCATTTCTTCATACACCTTCAAATTTTGATATACCACTCCTAGTAATGGTGCTTCTAAAGAAAATTGTTCTGCTACATCTAGTAAGTATCCTTGCAAATGCTTCCCTTCAATAAACGAACCTTTTTCCATATCACGCTGCATAGAGGACTTCATATCATAAGAAATTTTATCAATCGTTTTCATATGTTCCTGGGCAATATTATCTTTAACTGGAGCTCCTAATACCCTCATAATTTGCACAGATTCCTCAAATAAATTTCGGATAAATTCACGTCCACCTTCACTTTCACGAATTGGTCCTATCGGTGCACGCATTAATGTTGTAACGCCTGACATGACTGTAATAAATAAATATTTATGCCACATATCTTGCGTAATATTTTCACTTAAAACAAAGCTAGCTTTCGTACCTATAAATGCTTTCGTAATACGCTTTATTCTCTCTGAATCTTGAGGCTTAATTTCTCCAAATACAAGTCTGTTGGCAGCACTAGTTTGTACAATTTCTCCTTGATCGTTTAACGTCGTCTCAATAAAGCATAAACCGCCCATTACTTTTTCCCCGCCGAATTCTTTTTGTAATAGCGATAAATGAGCGATACCATTTAACAATGGAATGATTACAGTATTTTCGCCAACAAACGGCTTCAAATCTTGAATTGCCTCGTTTAAGTGATACGCCTTTGTTGAAAATAAAATCACATCAAATGGAGAAGTTCTATCTTCTTTCGTTATCAATTTCGGTTGAAAGGAAAAATCTCCATTCACACTACGAATAACAAGTCCTTTTTCCTCTAATTGTTGTTTTCTTTTGCTGCGAACGAGAAATGTAACATCTTCTCCCTTTTCTACTAATCGGCCACCAAAAAATCCACCGACGCCACCAGCTCCTAATACTAAAATGCGCATACAACATCCCCTTTTCCTCACACAATTATACTAGTTTTAGTATACATAACATTATACATGTCCCTTGTTAAATTAGCTGAATTTTCATTCTTAATCTATTGAAAAAACAAGGTTATTTTCAAGAAAAATTGGGCATGTTGTTTCTATAGCTTATACGGAAAGGAAACAATGTAAATGGAGGCAATACAAACAATCGAAGAAAAAGATGTAACAACAGCTATATTTCAATTTATATTCCCGTTTTCGTTTAAAACTGGATATGAACAAAATATGTTCCCTTTCTTACAAAAAAATAATTTCCGTCCTTTTCGACTTGATCATCTTGAAGATGAAAATACATATTACGGGCAGTTTCAAGTTTCACATCAAAATATGGAAGCATACTATCTTTCATTTACGAATAAAATTCTTTTTCCTCATTCAGAACATCAAAAGGGACTACAGCGCTATTCTAAAGACCTTAATTTACATGGACATTTAACAACAAATCTTATTTCCGTTCCATTCAAGATACATTCTATTGATGTAACCCTTTGTCCTTATGAGCTTGGCTTCTTAACAATTCGAACAGAAGTCAAAACCGCTCCAAACATGACATTATCAGAAGCCATCGAATTTGCTTCTCGCTTCCGTGTGCTTGAAACTAGAAATGATACAACCGAGACAATTTGTATTGAATGTGATGGAAAAAAATATTCACAAGTAGAAAAACTTATATTCGGCGATTTATATCATGGCTTAACAGACTTCTTTGAGAATAAGAGGTTGCGGAGTTCATACTTTCAAACATTCCCCTTCTTTGAAGACCAACGAATGTATGTACAAACCTTATTATCTATTAACAAAAAGTCAGACCTTCATGTAGTTGATGTATATCGAGCCTCCAGTCTTTCCGGATTAACAGACGATGGTAAGCCGTATATTAGTGCAAATAATGTTCCTTATATTCACGATTATTTAACAAAGCATTCTTATCAAAGATGGGCTCCTAACCGTTATTTTATTATGGAAGAACATATTTTCACATGTATAACAAATGAAGGTGAACAAGAAGTCACTAAACTTGCTAGTCAAATGTACGGAGAATTTTATTACGCTTTATTATTAAACCTATTTCATAAAGTTGTTTTATTAAAGATGGCGAATGCTTATGCTGAGCTAAATATTGAACAAGATACAAATGAAATAGAGAAATTAATTTATTCAATCAATTCGTTTACAGCGAATTATTTTTCTTTAGAATTAGTATCTCAATCACAAAGTGAAGATATTTTCTTCCGCTTAAGAAAACTTTTTAACATTGAAATTTTATACTCGAACGCGAAACCAAATCTTGATAGTTTGTTTAAATATCAAGAAAATGTCGCCGCTAAAAAAGATAGCCTTTTATTATTAATTTTAACGCTCTACTCTGTAGTAGGCCAAATGTTAGGTTTTACTATGATTGACCTTTTAAGAAATACAGATTCAAACAAAATATCATCTCCTCTTGAATTTTTTGCACTGTTAATAGCAATTAGCGGTATAGTCATTTCCTTTATTTTAGGTGCACAAAGTTTATACCAATGGGGTATACAGCATCGAAGAAGACAAGCGTGGGTAAAACAAACTGTACTTTCTGCTGTGAAAGAAAAAGAGGATAAAAATTAAAGACGATTCTTTTTAAATTACAAATACATGATGCGTTTCAGTAAATGAAATTTTTATCAGCGATTTTTCGAATATATCGGCGCAACTCAAAATATATCGGCGATTTTTCAGATATATCGACTTACCGACAAAAATCGACAAAAGACAGAACCTGACAATATAAAAAGGGTGCACCAAAATAAAGTTTGGAGTACCCTTTTTTATTACACGAATTCAGCTTACTTACCTGCTTCGATTTTCTCTAATGTAGCAGCTACTTGTTCTTCCGTTAATTCATGTTGTATTACGTAGCGGTTACGTGGGCTTACACGACATTCATGAGAACATGCACGTAAATGTTTTGCTTCGTTTTCTTCAGAACATAAAATTTTCTTGTTACATTCTGGATTTGAACAGTTTACATAGCGCTCACAAGGTTCACCTGTAAAGTGGTCTTTACCAACAATAACATGTTCTTTTTGGTTTACTGGTACAGCAATACGCTCATCAAATACGTAACATTGTCCATCCCATAGCTCGCCTTGTACTTCTGGATCTTTTCCGTACGTTACAATTCCGCCGTGAAGCTGACTTACATCTTCATAGCCTTCACGAACTAACCAACCAGAAAACTTCTCACATCGAATTCCGCCTGTACAGTAAGTTAAAATCTTTTTACCCTCAAGTGTTTCTTTGTTTTCTCTAATCCAATCTGGTAATTCACGGAATGATTCAATATCTGGTTTAATTGCACCTTTAAAATGCCCTAAATCGAACTCATAATCATTTCGTGCATCAATAATAACTGTATCTTCTTGTTTCATCGCCTCATAAAAATCTTTTGGCTCTAAATATTTTCCAGTTATTTCTTTTGGATTAATATCGTCTTCTAGACGAAGTGTAACTAATTCTGGACGCGGACGTACGTGCATTTTCTTGAATGCATGGCCTTCTTCTTCATCTATTTTAAACACGATTCCATCAAAACGTGGATCATTGTTCATTGCTTCCATGTATTTCTCTGTTTGTTCTACAGTTCCAGAACAAGTTCCGTTAATACCTTCTTTTGCTACAAGGATTCTACCTTTTAATTCAAGTGAATTACAAAATTCTAAATGCTCTGCAGCGAATTCTTCAGGGTTTTCAATTGTTGTGTACATGTAATAAAGTAATACTCTATATGGTTTTGTAGTTGCCAATGTATTTCTACCACCTATCTAATTTTTAAAATCATGTATAAGTTAACGTTCATATCAAAACATATATAATAAGAAAATGTATCCAAAGTTTTATGCATCCCATTTTCTTCTCTTTATACTATTTTCTATAAGTTAACAAAAATAAAAAACAAGATTACACACCAAAACACTATGGTTATGTTGCAATCCCAATATATTATATATCATACAAATCCATTTCCATCAATTAATATGCTGTATAATAGGCTTTTTGTTCACATAAATTTCAAAAACAGTCCTTTAATTTATTATCTTCTCCTTTATTCAGCGCCCATAAACTTCCAAAATATTTTTGTATTTCCACACCATTAATTGTACAAAGTCATATAATTTGCATTAAGGAAACTTTTATGTTCAAATGAAATCAACACATAACATATATAAATGTATTGAAATAATGAGTAAGAATAAATACAATAATTTCATCAAGTTAAGATTTCAAAGGGGAACACTACTATGAATAAAGATATATCAAAAGACGAACAAATCCCTTCTCAAAGTACAACTGTTCAATCAGCACATTTAGCGCTAAGCGGACAAACGAAAGGCTTAAAAAGACTATTACCATTCTTAGGGCCTGCTTTCATCGCTTCAGTCGCTTATATTGATCCTGGAAATTTCGCAACGAATATTGCTGCTGGTTCACAATATGGTTATTTATTACTTTGGGTAATTCTCGCTTCTAATTTAATGGCTGTATTAATTCAAACTTTATCAGCTAAATTAGGAATTGCTACTGGGAGAAACCTTCCAGAGATAGCTCGTGAAAATTTCCCGAGACCTGTTTCCATCGGTTTATGGATTCAAGGTGAACTTGTTATTATGGCAACTGATTTAGCTGAATTTATTGGAGCAGCACTCGGATTGTACTTGTTATTCGGAATTCCAATGTTACCAGCAGCTTTAATTACAGCAGCTGGATCGTTTATTATTCTTGAATTTCAACGCAGAGGCTTTCGTCCATTAGAAGCAATCATAACAGGGATGATTTTTATCGTTGTTATCGCTTTTGGTGTCCAGGTCTTTTATGCAAAACCGGAATTAAGCCCTCTTCTTTCAGGACTATTTATCCCAAAATTCCAAGGCGTGGATAGTATTCTTTTAGCAGCTGGTATTTTAGGTGCGACAGTTATGCCACACGCAATATATTTACATTCCGCCTTAACACAGCGCCGTGTAGTCGGAACAAATGATGAACAAAAGAAAAAGATTTTCCGTTTCGAATTCATTGATATCATTATTGCAATGGTTATCGCTGGAGCCATTAATGCGAGTATGTTAATTGTAGCAGCTGCTTTATTCTTTAAAAACGGCTTGCACGTTGAAGACCTTGACGTCGCTTTCAACCAATTCAGTAATTTAGTCGGTCCTGCATCCGCTGCTTTATTTGGAATCGGACTTTTATCAGCAGGATTATCTAGCTCGTCTGTCGGTACAATGTCTGGTGACATTATTATGCAAGGATTCATTCGCATGCATATTCCGTTATATTTACGCCGATTTATAACAATGATTCCACCTCTAGTTATAATTGCTCTAGGTGTAAACCCAACTTATGCTCTCGTTATGAGCCAAGTTGTCTTATCGTTTGGTATTGCCTTTGCATTAGTACCGCTTATTATGTTTACAAGTAGTAAAAAGATTATGGGGGCACTCGTTAACCACCGTATAACAACTTTCATCGCTTGGATAATTGCTGCACTCGTTATCGTTTTAAATATTTTCTTACTGTATCAAACATTTATAGGGTAATGAAAAAGGGTATTCCAATCAAAAATGGAATACCCTTTTTAGTAAAATAATTCTCTTCTAATTACCTTTTACGTATGTACCTCTTTCCGGCATCAGCGCACCTTTTTTAGTTCGAAAATAAAGTGGCAAGCCTTCCGTACAAAACATACTCACCTCGGATGGATTCTCTCTTTGATGATGGATGTGTAAATGCGGCTCACTTGAACTTCCAGAGTTACCAACTTGGGCAAGAACGAAACCTTCGTTTACATGTTGTCCTTCTTTAACTTTAATTGACCCTTTCTTTAAGTGAGCGAGAATCAAAAATGTCCCTGTTTCATCTAACCGTAAATAAATATGATTCCCGGCCATTGACTGAAAATCATCTGATCCCAGAACTAAATCTTTTTCATCATTATTAACTGATACAACTGTTCCAGAAGCTGGCGCCATTACTGTCGCTCCATATATTCCATAATCCTCTAACTTACTACTTTTCACTTCAGCAGGTGGAATGAGAATATCATATGCCCATCTTTCATTTGGTTTTATCACATGATAATTCTTCTCTAGGCGATCACCACCCCATCCTACTAACGCCCGCTCATTCAAAGGAAAACGAACGACTATTTTAGGACTCGTAGACTGTACATCTGCTGGGTATGCAATTCTCCCAATGTTAGCGAACCACCCGACAGGCCAAGCTCCAATGATAGAGAACAGAACTATTAAAAGTAGCATTCTATCTATTCGCTTTCTAAAGATGCCTTTCCAAGCAAACATTACTACTGAGCCTATCAAAACAAAAATCGAAACTACGCTAAATGCTTGTATCCACCACCAAACAACGACTGATATAATACCATGAGCTAAATAAACTACACTCCAACTTATAATTAAAAAAGAAACTATAATTGCTAACAAACTTTTCTTCCACATGCTGTATCCCTACTCTCATATCTTTGTTCTCAATGATACGAAGTAAAAATTACGGCATATGAAAGAAATACTTACGACTTTCTTACTTTTTTATACTGTGGTAATTTCACAGTGAAAATTGTTTCTTTATCGTTACTACATACAGTTATATCTCCTTTATGGAGCTGAGCTATACTTCTCGAAATTGCAAGTCCCATTCCTTTCCCACCCGTATGAGAGCTACGTGATTTTTCACCACGATAAAACTTCTCAAAAACGTAAGGAAGACTCTTTGTCGGAATACATTGTCCAAAATTTTTAATTTCTACTTCAACATTCCTTTCTCTTTGGGAAATTTGAATTGAAATTTCTTTTCCATCTTTCCCGTACATAATGCTATTACTAATTATATTTTCAAATAGTCTCACTATAAGCGCTACATCAACTTTTACATATAGCTCTTCATTACTTTTAATATAAAAACTCATATTGGCATCATCTAACTGAGGTAAAAAATCAATCATGACCTGTTCAATTAATGCTTTCATATCTACTACATTTTTATGTAATTCAATCTCTCTATAGTTTATTTGACAGTATTCTAATAAATCTTCAACTTGATTTTTTAATTCATAACTTTTTCGCTTTAATATGCTTACATATTGTCCACATTCTTCTCCATGTGAATGAAGCTTATTTCCTAGTAAGTCCGCATAACCAATTAGAGATGTTACAGGCGTTCGTAAGTCATGTGAAATATTACTAATCATTTCATTTTTCATTTCCTGTGATTTTTTTTCATTTTCAATAGACTCTTTTAAACTTTTGGCCATTCTATTGACATTCGTCGCTAACTCACCAATCTCATCGCTTTTCGAAATAGGTATATGTATTTCCAAATTACCATTGCTTATTTCCTTCACATTCTTATTGATCTCATTCAATCTTTTTATAGTTGTCTTTGTCAGTAATGCAAAATATATAGTGGTTAACAGCAGAAAAAACATAAAATAAAAAAACGAATATTTCTCTTCTAGCGCGACAACGTCACTATATATACTTCCAAATAAAATTTGAACTAATATGATACTTACCGTAGCTAACAGAATGCTACATATAAATGCAAAAAAGAATTTAGCTCTAATTCCTTGTAATGATTTAATCTCCAATTTTATACCCGACTCCCCAAACATTTTGTATAAACCTCGGTTCTTTTGGATTCTCTTCAATTTTATTTCTTAATCTCGCAATATGAACCATTACCGTATTATTACTTTCATAGGCCCTTTCATTCCAAACACTTTCATATATTTCTTCAATCGTAAACACACGGTTCTTTGCAGCTGCCATTAAGTGCAAAATATCATATTCAGTTTTTGTAACATTAATTGTTTGTCCATATATCTTTACTACTCTAGAAATTTCATCTATTTCTAAACCTTTAATGTTTATTTTCTTTTCCATTACTTGGACAGCAATTTGATTAAAATATGTATACCTTCTTAATTGAGCTTTCACTCTTGCTATAAATTCAATTGTACTAAACGGCTTCACAATATAATCATCTGCCCCAGTACTAAATCCAATTACTTTATCTACATCCGATGATTTTGCGCTTAAAAACATAATTGGTAAACTATATTTCTCTCTAATCCTTCTACACAGTTCTATACCATCCATTTGAGGCATCATAATATCAAGAATAGCAAGTTGAATACTGTTATTATTTATTATCTCTAATGCCTCTTCTCCGTTATGAGCACTAAAAACAGTAAAACCTTCTTGCGTTAAATTCACATTAATAAATTGAACAATATCTAGATCATCATCTACAATTAATATTGAGTTTTTCTCCATTTCTAAACCTCTTTTTTGAAATATATTCCACATCCCATTTTAACATAAATCAAACCTACCCTTTCATCTTGAATAATCTTTATTTTCAGTTTAAATTATATAATAACAAATGCATTCTAGTTTCATAAGAAATGGAGTGAAAATATGTTTCCTATATTAAAAACTGACCGACTCATTTTGCGAGAACTTACGGAAAAAGATGCACCGGGTATACTACAATGCTTTTCTAATACTGATGTACTGCGCTATTATGGCCAAAAACCATTACAGAATGTAGATCAAGTAAAGCAAATTATTAATAATTTCAAGTTGAGTTACAATGCAAGAAACGGTATAAAATGGGGCATCGAATTAAAAGATAAAAAAGAACTCATTGGAACAATTGGTTTTCACGATTGGTCTTCTGAGCATAAACGAGCAAATATAAGTTATGCCTTTCTCCCTGAACACTGGGGAAATGGCTATGCTACGGAAGCAGTTTCTGAGGTTATATCATACGGTTTCCACACGCTTCATTTAAAACGTATTGGTGCAATTGTCTTTCTTGAAAATGAAGCTTCAAATAAGGTGCTATTAAAATTAGGTTTTGAAAAAGAAGGCGTTCTAAAAAATTATATGTATCAAGATGATATTCCATATGATACGAATTTTTATGCTTTATTAAAATCGGTTTAATAGAATTTATGTGTGAAGAATTCGTATCCGTACAACGGATCCAAATAGTAGATTTTTAATGAGGGATGGAAAAAAACGATCGGTTTTCATTTCTTAGATTATCGTACGATTGATGCGAAGTACAATACATTATAAAATCTAAAAAAACGGGAAATGAGCAAACTTTTACTCATTTCCCGTTTTTACGTTCTTTTTCTGTTTTCGCAATGCTTTTGGAATGTATACACAGAAAGGTTCGCTTTCCATGTAATCCCCCGTCATCGCATATGCTCTAGAACGAGATCCCCCACAAACATATCGAAACTCACAAACACCGCACTTTCCTTTATACTTGTCCGGATTACGAAGGTTTTGAAAAACAGGAGAGTTTCGATAGATTTCAGCTAGTGCTGTCATTCTAATATTCCCGGTTTTAATAGGCAATAATCCACTTGGATATACATCTCCAATATGAGAAATAAATACAAAACCGTTTCCGTCATTCACCCCTTTTGGAGCACGACCAAGCCCATCAATTCGCCCTGTCGTCCCATTCATCAATACATCCTGATATTGAATGATCTGATTTGTCTTGTTATTTTCTTTCATTTTTTCTTGAAGCACAACCCGTCTATAGTGCTGACCAGCTGTTGTTTTAATATCAAAAGAAACCTTTTTACTAAGCTTATATAGCCAATGGAATACCCTTTCATGTTGGGCTGGTGAAATCATATCTTTTTCCTTACCTCGTCCTGTTGGAACTAAGAAAAATATACTCCAAAGTACACATTTTAATTCTTCTATTAACATTGCCATTTCTTTAAGTACATCCACATTATATTTAGAAACAACAGTATTAATTTGAATAGGAATTTTTAATTCATGCAAATAACGAATGGAATTCATTGTTAATTGAAATGATCCTTCTGTCCCTCTAAAATGATCGTGTATTTCAGCTGTTGGTCCATCTAAACTAAATGCCCATCTAGCAAGTCCCACTTCTTTTGCTTTTTGAATCGTTTCTTTCGTCACGTTTGGAGTGGCACTTGGCGTCATAGAAACTCGAACACCTTTTTTCACTGCATATTCCGCGATATCATATACATCTGGACGCATTAATGGATCTCCACCAGTAAATACAAGCATTGGATTTTCCATTTCATATATATCATCAATTAGCTTTCTTCCTTCTTCGAATGTTAGCTCTAGAGGATGACGATGATACTGTGCTTCTGCACGACAATGCAGACATTTTAATTGACATGCCCTTGTTAACTCCCATATCACAATAAACGGATTTTCATTAAAATCACGATTAATCAAGATTAACCCTCCCATCAATTGATATTCTAATTGTAAAGTTATATATGTATTTATGGTGTGAGATGTATCACAAATAAAAATCTTCAGTCATAATAATGCCCCTATACTGCTATTAATCTAATGTTTCTACCTTCCTCTTCAACAATCACAAAAGCTCTTTGTTAAAAATATAAACACCCCTTTAGACTAAATGATCTAAAAGGGCAAAGCTTCACAACTTTTTATAAACATCGCGGCTTTCTTCAACAGATTTTTTTTAGTTAGAAGACTTAAATTGTAAAAGGTCATAAAAAATAAAGGACGATACATATTATGCATGAATAATATGTATCGCCCTTTTAATTGTTGTTCAACAATCGCTCCCGTTTGTTGAAGATCTTAATTAGTACATGATAATCTACAATTCAAATAGGCACTTCGATTAAAGTCCCTTTATGTCCGGTTGTTTAGACATTTCCTAGATAGCTTCGCGTCATGTTTTGAAGAACAATTTTTCCATTCTTACTATGTTTTTCGAATAACTCTGACAGGAGAAAAACAAACTTTTTATATTCTTCTTCATCCTTTTTCGGAGCATAGGACGCTGATAAATTCCTTCCCAAAAAACCTTCATAATCAAAAAGTAAATCATTTTGATACTCTTTAAACTCATACTTTCCATCCTTAAAAAAGGTGTTAAATACTTCGGGAGTTTCCTCTATTCCACCGCTAAACCCTTTGAAAGTCGGGCAGGTTTTCTGGCAAATTTCTGCATTCTCTTTCATAATCGAACTAGTTAAATCTCTACTATTCCAAACGAGAGCAACATTTGCCTTTTGTTTCAAGATTCGTTGGCATTCCATTTTGAAAGCTGTTTTATCAAACCAATGAAATGCTTGAACAACAGTTACTAAATCCACACTATGCTCTTTTAAAGTGGTATTTTCAGCTGTTGCTTTTATTGATTGAAAACGAGCATATAGTTTTAACGATTGCTCAGCCATCTTTCTCATGTCATCATTTGGCTCAACTCCAATAACCTTTAAACCTCTTTCAAGCAACTGGTGGCTAAATATCCCCGTACCTGAACCAAGATCAGCCACAATTCGGTCCTCTTTCAGTTGGTTAGCCGAAAACAAATAATCAATATATGCATTAGGGTAATCGGGGCGATATTTCGCATATATATCGGCCTTGTCGTTAAAATTTTCTGTTGTTCTCAAAGTACTACCTTCTTCCCCACGATATTATGTACAGAAATAGGAATTAAATAATTAATTCCAGCTTCAATCTCTAAGTCTACAACTTAAGAATACAGCCAAATGGATCTACCTTAGTTCCAATATGAATCCCCGTTAATATACCCTAATTTTTTAATAACTGACCAGTTTCTCAGTATTAAAAGTAAGAAATTGAGCTTTTTTCTTAGCTATTTAATTTCGTTTACTACTAACTTCTTTTTACTTAAATAAACTGCTCAATCTGATTTTTTTGCAACTTTTTGTGAATACGTAACAACAATTACGCATTCATCTTTTTCATGTGCTGGCAACAACCCTAAAGGGTTTCCCAACACTCTGTAAAAAAACCTTACTTTTAAAAGTAAGGTTTTTTTATTTACTTCTTATCAACATAAGTATTCTTATAAGTATAAACGCCACCAAATTGATGTTTTGCAATTCCTTTTACATAATCCTTTTGTACATAAGCTGAACCAAGATGATAAAGCGGTGCCACGGCAGCGTCTTCTAATAAGACTTGCTCAGCCTCTCGCAACGCTTCCCATCGTTTCTCCGGATCAAGTACAAAATCATTTTTCGCTTTCTTTATTAAATCATCGTAATGAGAATTCGAGTAACTCATTTTATTATTCGGATTCCCCGTCGTAAATAACTCTAAATAATTAATTGGGTCTTTATAGTCAGGTCCCCAATTTGCCATCGTTATATCGTAATCACCTGTTTGTTCTAACTGTAACTTTTGCTTAAATGGCTGCTGTTTAATTTGTAACGTTAATCCATTCAAATTCTTTTCTAAATCACCTTTTATATATTCTGCCATACGTTTTGCATTATCTTGTTCAAACGTTAAAAACCCGAGGTTTACTTGCTCTACTCCAAGCTCTTTTTTCGCTTCTTCCCAAATCTTTTGCGCATTTTGCAAATCATATGAAGAAATATTTCCGTTTTCTTTTCTAAAATCTTTGCCAGTCTCTTCATTCATATGACCAACTGGTACAAGTCCATTTGCAGGTTTTGCCCCGTTATTAATAAAGTGAGCAACAAAATCATCTTTATTTAATGCTAATGAGATAGATTGACGTACTTTTTTATTGGCTAACGCATTATTTTTCTCATTAAAACGTAGCATAGCGATTCCAGGATCACTTGACATATGTAATTCCTTATTCCCTTTATACTTGTCTACAACTTGAGAATTAATAGGTACTCGATCCAAATCGCCGGCCTCATATAAATTTACAGCCGTCATTGTATCCTTTACAATATGAAAATTTATTTCGTCTAATTTCACTTTCTTTTGATCCCAATATGTAGCATTCTTCTTTAATTGGAACTCTTGTTCATGTTTCCATTTTTCTAATACAAATGGGCCGTTATATATGAGATTACTAGGTTCCAATCCGTATTTATTTCCTTGTTCTTTCAAAAATGATTCATGCTGTGGTAAGTATATAGGCAGTGCTAACAACTGTAAAAAATACGGAATTGGCTGTTCAAGTTCAACCTCTAACTTATAATCATTTATAACTTTAACCCCAAGTTCATCAAGTGACATTGTTCCCTTATTTATTTCTTTCGCATTTTTCACATGAAAGAACATGTCCGCATATTGAGATGCCGTTTGCGGGTTAACTGCACGTTTCCATGCAAATATAAAGTCATTTGCTGTTACATTGTCTCCATTTGACCATTTTGCATCTTTACGCAAATCAAATGTATATTTTTTACCATCTTCACTTCTTTTAAACGATTTTGCTACTGCTGGAATAGGATGATCTTGATCATCTAGCACATACAACCCTTCAAATATGTTTTGCATAACGTGTGATGATGTCCCATCCATCGTTTTTGCAGTATCAAGTGAAGGAATTTCTTCTGATACTGTTACATTTAACACTTGTTTTTTAGCCTCTGCATCACTTTTATTCGCTTTATTATTACAAGCTGTTAAAAATAAAGATGTAATAATTGCCATTACCATTAAATGGCTCTTTTTTCGCTTCATGAATTGTTCTCCTTAAAAATAAAATATTATAAACGTTATATATTATAACAGAAATATTAACAGAAAGATGCGACATTATATTGAATATTTATTCGCTCAAGAAAAAAGCTGTCCTTTTTAAAAAAGGACAGCTTTTTCAAACAACTTGCACATACCTATCTTTGTAAACCTCGTTTATAACGACTTGCTTCAAATATAATACGCTCTTCATCTAACGTTTTACATTCACCATTCCAAACGACACGTTTTCCGTTAATAATTACATCACTTATATCTTTTCCACTAGCTGCATATACAAGGTGTGATAACACTTCATCAGTTGGTTGTAAATGCGGTTTATTAGACGGATCAATCGTAATAAAATCAGCACACTTTCCAACCTCAAGTGATCCAGTTTGTTTCATACCAATTACTTCTGCAGCTCCTTTTGTCGCTAGAGAAAGAGCAGTTTCTACTGGCAATGCTGTTGCGTCTTGATGAATACCTTTTTGTAATAAAGTTGCAATGCGCATTTCTTCAAACATATCTAAATTATTATTAGACGCAACACTATCTGTTGCAATCCCTACTTTAATTCCTGCTTCTAGCATCGCTTTCACATTCGCTATACCAGAACCTAGTTTTAAATTACTATTCGGATTATGAGCTACTCGAACATCATGTTCTGCTAAAAATGCACGCTCATTTTCATTTAATACTACACCATGCGCAATAACTGTTGGGCGTTTAAACAGTCCGCAACTGGCTGCATATTCTACCGGACGTTTTCCGTACTGCGCTTCAATATCACGTACTTCACGCTCTGTTTCCGAAAGGTGAATATGAACCATAGTTTGATTTTCTACTGCAATACGTGCGCACTCTTCTAACAGTTCTGTGGAACATGTATATGGACTATGCGGTGCAACCATCGTAGTTAACATTCCACTTTCGTTATAATAACGCTTCACATATTTCTCGGCTTCTTCAATTGCTTTCTTTTCATCTTCTTTCGTTCCAAAGCTAAATAAAGTTCTTGAAACAGCAGCGCGCATCCCACTCCTTGATACCGTTTCCATAATTGCATCTTGATCTACTCCAATTGGATTAAACATATCAGAGAATGATGTCGTACCACTTTTCACCATTTCAAGTAATCCTAATTCCGTACTAGCGACCGCAAGCTCTGGAGTAAACTGACTTTCAAGTGGCCAAATTCTCGTCTCAAGCCATGGCTGTAATAACATATCATCGCCAATACCTCTCAAAAGACTCATAACAACATGTGTATGTGTATTTACAAGCCCTGGTAAAACCCACTTCCCTTTCATGTCAATTACTTCATCTACTTCAAAATCGTTAGCGAATTCTCCGCTATTTACTTCTATAATTTGATCATTTTCTACAATGATATATCCATTTTCTAACACTTCATTTTTTTCATTCATCGTTGCAATTGTAGCGTTTACATAAGTTGTTTTCAAAAGTATTTCCCCTTTCAACTCTATGAAGTTCCCTTTAATAAGTTACCACCATTATAGTAACTTATTAAAGATTAAGAGTCAAAAGATAATTTTAATTCTTTCGTTATCTTTTCCTTCAAAATGCCATATTGCTTTTCATCTGTATCTGCAAATGCTTCTTCACGATTTGATTCCACCCCCATATACTTCAATTTTTCATTAAATTGCGTCTCTGTAAAATCAAACACCTTCCCATCTATACAGTTATAAAAGTGCCACACCTCTCCTACTTTCGTCTTTTTAATTTTCCCTCCGTATATTTCTTGAACGACTAGAGCTGTTACACCACATTGTCCCTTTGCCGGATTTTCGCTCGTCCACTTTGAACTTGTTTCAATCGACCACGATTTTTTTAACATTTCATATATTTGTTTTGTCTTCACATTATCCACTCTCATCTTCCCCTGACATTAATAGTTTTACACATCATATTGCAAAAGAGGTAAAAATCGATTCTTACATACTGTTGATGGTGTCTCTCCAATTATCTTTGCTCCCATTTTCAAGTAATAGCCTTTTGCATTCGGATCACTATCAATCGTAAACCTTTTTATTCCTAATTCATTTGCTTTTTCTATTACAAACTTCCAAAGTATTTTCCCGTAACCTTTTCCTTTGTAGCGAGGATGAATGTATAAAAAATCGAGAGCATTTTCATTACGTAAAAATGAGAAAAATCCAATCTTCATATTATTTTTTTCTAAAACATATACAAAATTATATTTTATGTACTCTTCTGTAATTGTTAAATCTGCCTTACAAGAAAGTATGAATTCTTCACTATAATTCCACGTTGCTTTTGAATGTAGTGCGAGTTCACTTAATTCATCTGCTTCTGCTAATGCAGCTTCTCGTATTTGCATAGTTTATTTATCCTCTCTTTTATTACTTGTAGTTCTATTTTCACATTCCATAGTAAAATATGATATTTTACAATTATTCTATAAATATCTTTACTATCCCTCGCTGCAATACTTACATCTCCACGCATTTAGTTCATAAAATAAAAGCGAACACTCAACACAGAGCAGTATTACACGTGCTCCTTATAGTTCAGTGCTCGCTTTTTCTCAAAGTAGAGCTACGTCTTTTACAACGATTCTAGTAACTTTTTAACAAAATGAATGGAATGATGTGAAGCCGAAACACAATTATCTTCAAATGCTTCAATACTAGACGCTTCTTCTGTATCTGTTATAGATCTAACTGCTATAAATGGAATCGTATTGGCATAACAAACGTGAGCTATACTTGCTGTTTCCATATCTACACAAAGTGGGTTGTATGTAGAAATTATTTCTGTACGGCCACTCTCACTTATAAAAGCCTCTCCAGTAACTATCTTTCCGAAATAAACATTTTGAGTAAATTGATTGTTCTCGATTACTGCTCGGCTTAATTCAAGAAGTTTACTATCCGTTTTAAAATATACACTTTCCATCCATGGATGATATTCAGTTAATATTCCTTCATCCACGTCGTGATACGCTATTTCTGTTGAAATGACTGTATCTCCAATTTTCAACACTTTATCGATTGCTCCTGCAACACCTGTTACAATAATATGCGTCACATTAAACTTATCTATTAATATTTGAGCTGCAATAGCTGCATTAACTTTACATACACCACAATATAATGCAACAACTTCTACATTTTCATATGTCCCACTATGAAACGTTAACATCGCAAGATTCGTTATTTTTTTATTAGACATATCTTCAATAAAAGGCATAATTTCATCTTCTGATGGCCCAATAATTCCAAATTTCATATACTCATCTCCTCACTAAATTTATATATAAAACTTATATAGGCATTCAATCGATCTTCAAATATATAAAGCCGCTACGCAAACTCCATTAGCGACTATCCGTACTATCTATAAATATAAGCCCGAACTACAAACAGTTTGGGCTTAGCTTTCATTCTCATTTATTATGCGCATCTAACCAAGAAATTAAATCTTTAAACACTTCATCTCTATTCACTTCATGGAACATTTCATGTCTTCCATTTTCATATAAACGTAGTGTAACATCTTTCACACCACATTTTTTATAGTTTTCATAAACTTCTTTTACACCTTTTCCCATATCTCCAACAGGATCACGATCACCAGAGAATATATGTATTGGAAGATGTTTTGGCGTCTTCTTGTATTCTTCTAGTTTATTTACTTCTAATACACCAGAAAATAGTTCCCTATAAAAACTCGTCGTACAAATGAATCCACATAACGGATCCGCGATATATTTATCAACTTGATTTATATCTGAAGATAACCAATCAAATTTCGTACGATTTGGCTTAAAGTTCGAATTGAAGTTTCCGAAAGATAAAAAGTTTAGCACTGGACTTTTCGTTTTTGCCCCACGCAATTTCATTTCGATTGTTGCTACTTTATGACCAATAGCCCCTAAAAGCCCTGGATTTCCACCTGTTCCTGAAATCAGAAATCCATCATATAGTTCACCCCTAAGTTGTACAGCACGTCTTGATAAAAAAGAACCCATACTATGTCCTAGTAAAAACAAAGGACTTGACTGCTCTTCTTTTATCCTTTCTGAAACAAAGATAACATCCGATACAACTTGATTCCACCCTATATTTGGTTCAAAATGACCATAATCTTCTTCTTTTTTTACTGTTTTCCCATGTCCTTTATGATCATGCGCATAAACACCATACCCTGCTTCCAATAAAGCATCTACAAATTCTATATACACCCCTGCATGCTCTGTCATGCCATGTGCAATTTGAATAATTCCTCTCGGATCTCCTTCTGGTAACCACTTACGCAAATAAATTTCCGATCCATCCAATGCCGTAACGAAACTTTCCTGTACGTTCATTTCGTCAGCCCCCAACTCTATTATGTATCTCAAAATAATGAATATCCGTTCATTATTCTTATTATGTATTATATGCAATTGCTTTCATTATGACAAATACTGTACTTTTCCGATTAGCTATCAAACTATTATGTTGACGAATAACCAATAAAATTATATAGTTACTTACATAAAGTAATTATTATATTTTTAGGAGGTTTCTATTATGCCATCACTATTTTTAGCACATGGTTCACCAATGCTTGCTATTCAAGATACAGACTATACACGATTTTTAAAAACACTTGGAGAAACATATAAACCGAAAGCAATTGTTATTTTCACTGCTCACTGGGAAAGTGAAGTATTAACGATTTCCTCATCAGATAACGAGTACGAAACAATTTATGATTTTGGAGGTTTTCCCCCTGAGTTATACGAAATCAAATATCGTGCGAAAGGCTCTTCTAGCATTGCATCTATGTTAGAAACAAAATTTAAGAACAAAGGTATTTCAGTCCATCATAATATGACGAGAGGTTTAGATCATGGTTCATGGACACTCCTGCACCGCATGTATCCAAAAGCAAATATTCCTGTCGTGCAAATATCAGTAAATCCATTCCTTTCTGCAAAAGAACAATTTGAAATTGGAGAAGCACTTAAAGGACTTGGACAAGAAGATATTTTAGTAATCGGGAGTGGCGTTACCGTTCATAATTTACGAGCACTGAAATGGAATCAAACTACACCTGAAAAATGGGCAATTGAATTTGATGATTGGATTATGAAACATATGCAGAATAACGATAAAGATGCATTGTTTAATTGGGAGAAAAATGCGCCTCATGCACAATTAGCAGTACCAAGAGCAGAACATTTTGTTCCTTTATTTATCGCTATGGGCAGTGGTGAAAGTGACGGAAAAGTCATTCACCGTAGTTACGAGCTTGGTACATTAAGTTATCTTTGCCTTCAATTTTAAAGAAAAAGGATGAAGCATTCATTGCTTCATCCTTTTTTCTATTTCATTCACTTAGTTAACTAACTTCCAAATGTTGTTTCTCTGATACCTCTTCGTTCTTATTATGAAAATAAACCCAAATGCATGCAATAAATAATAGTGATGATGTAGAGAAGAAAACATATTGGAAGCCTGCATGAGCTGCAATTTGCCCCCCAAGCACTGGACCAATCATATTTCCTAAAAACTGAAACGACTGATTATATCCAAATATTCGTCCCGTTACATGGGTTGGCGTATGTTGTTTTAGTAGAGTTTGTACGGAAGGTAATAATCCTGCTTGTGCGATACCTAATAAAAATCGAAGAATTAATAGTTGCCAAGCTGAGGTTACAAATGCTTGCGGGATAAAGATAATCCCTGCAGCAAACAATGCTACTACTAATGTTTTTTGAGGACCGATATGATCTGATAATCTTCCTAATTTAGGCGCTGCCAAAATAACTGCTAATCCTGTCGCAGACATAACTGCCCCTGCAATCATTTCGATATGATCTGTTCCTGGTCCTTCCAAATTCTTTACGTACAATGTAATAATAGGTTGAATTGACATATTGGCAAGTTGAATAATAAATGTTGTTACAAATAAACTAATAATTACATGCTTTGCTGGGACCATCGTCCATACTTTTTTTTGCTGTACCTTTTTTGCTTGAGCAGAGTGATTTTCTTCATGTAGGAAGAAAAAGACGATGAGGAAGGAAAGGAATAAGAAAGCTCCTGTAACAAGAAAGACATGACGCATTCCAATTAACTCAGACAAATAACCGCCTAGTAATGGTCCGAGTAATGAGCCGCTCACGCCCCCGGTTGAAATTGTGGAAATTGCCCAACCTGAATGCTCTTTCGGAGTTTCTGCTGCAATAAATGTCATTGCGGTTGAAAGGAAACCAGATACTGCTCCCATCAAAAATCTAAGTGCGACTAGTTGATACACATCCGTTACAAACCCCATAAGCGTCATAATAACCGCCATACCAAGGCTAGCACGTATAAGCATCAATTTCCGTCCATGTATATCACCAAGCTTTCCCCATATTGGTGATACAATCGCACCCATTAAAAATGTTACACCAAATGCAAGTCCCGACCACTGTGCAATACTCGAAGTGCCAGTCACTCCTAACTCCTCAATATAAAAAGATAAAAAAGGAATTACTAAACTCATACCGGCTGCAGTGGTAAAACAACCTAGCCAACAAATCATTAAATTTCGTTTCCAGCTGGCCATTTTCACACCTTCTTTCATTCGATACCCATTCTACACCTTTTCTTGTAAAAAGTTTAGTAATTTGATTTAGACGTAATATTCATTACAAAAGCCGCCATTTCCTAGCAAAAACCATGTAAATTCCACATTTTTTTCATAATAAAACCAACTCCCCTATATGGAGTTGGTCAATTATCTTCTAGCGGTATTAAACGAGCATTGCAACTTCTCTCATAAAACTCAATCGGACCTGCTTGTCCAATAATTGCATATTCATATCCGTCTTGCTTCATATTATATAAACAATGATGCAACAATTCTTTCCCTACACCTTTCACACGATTTCGTTTCGCTGTCCCCATCGGACCAAATAGTCCTTTCTTTCCCCTGACTACATCATAACAAGCGAAACCTACTATCGCTTCGCCCTACTTTGCAATATAAATAGGTACCTTTTCTTTATATGTCCGAAATCCATAATCTATCGACTGTAACCAGCGTTCACCAAATTCCCCCGTAACAAAACGTACTAATGTTTCAAAATCAGAAGAGCTAGCTCTTCTAACATTACAAAATAATTTATTATAAATGAGATCAAAGTATTTTAAATCAACCGCTAAATCTCTTGGTTCAGCTATAATACGTAACACATCTTTTTGTAATTCTTTGTTTATAACTTTTTCACTCACTGTACCTAAACGAAATAATGCATATATTACATGTCCTTCATTTATTAATACTTGCTGAAAACGTTCCATACGTTTCTTCGCTATTTGCAAAATTTCTAGCGTTTTATTAGCTAATTTATATTGTTCTATTTTTATGTACTCTATTTCATATTGTTCTTGTAAAGAAAGTTCTTCTAAAAAATCCGTGCCAACTTTACGAAACAAATACATATATAACTCTGCGCACACTCCTGTACCTTCTTTACACATGCCGATAAAAAGATGAACTGGTTGAATTATATTATATTTAGTCTCTTTTGCCGCAATCTCCAGTATTTTATGAACACGTTTTGTAAATTGGAATTCCCCCATATGTATCTCCATCCTCAACTACTTTACTAACAAACCGTAACCATAAATAATTGAAACAATTATTCCAACTACCAATATACCTGGAAGTAAATTCGCTACTTTAATTTTAATAAATCCAAGTAAGTTTAATCCAATGGCGAATATCATAATGCCGCCCGTAGCTGTCATTTCCACTATAAATTGATTCATTAATTCTTTCGGGACAAAACTATTAATCTGTGTTGCAAAAATGGCAATAGCACCTTCATATAAAATAACTGGAATCGCTGAAAATACTACGCCGATTCCTAGAGTTGTCGTTAATATAATCGAAATGAATCCATCGATAATCGCCTTTGTGAATAAAATATTATGATTTTCGCGAATTCCACTGTCCAATGCACCAAGTATCCCCATCGCGCCAATTGCAAAAATAAGCGTCGCTGTTACAAACCCTTCTGATATACTCCCTTTCCCCTTCGATCCAACTTTATTTTCTAACCAATCTCCTAACAGTTTTAACTTTTCTTCTAATTGTAACCATTCCCCAATTACAGTACCAATAACTAAACTTAGAATCACAACAAGAAAGTTTTCACTTTTTAATGCCATTTGAAGGCCAAGTACAGTTACCGCTAAACCGATTGCATGCATAATTGTTCCCTTCATACTTTCTGGAATCTTACTAAATAATTTACCAAGTAAAGTACCGAATATAATACAAATGCCATTTACAACTGCCCCTAATATAACCATTTCTCATTCTTCACCTTTCGAATTCTTTATTTCTATATTTTGGTTTACACATTGATTTACAAGTTATCTATATGTTAACTTAATATTGAGAATATTAACAAATGAATTTCACTACTATAACCCGTTTTTTTGTAACTATACATATTTCAATAACTACCTTTAGTGGATTCATTTTAATCTAAATGCGGAAGTTTTCAATAACGGGATAAACTCAAAAGGAAGGTATATATGAAAACTTTACTAAAACGATTTCTGTTAATAGCCTTTTGTATTACACCAATTGTTGTATTAATCAACTACTCTTTTATTTCAAAAGCGAAAGACAAACCCGATTTGCAAAGCAAATCTAGTAAAACAGTTACAAAAAGCAAAAAGAAAATAGAAGACCCGGAAATTACACTCACTTTCTCTGGTGATACAATGTTCGATTGGCAATTACGTCCTATTATCGAAAAAAACGGGGCTGATTATCCATTCCAACATGTAAAAGAAGAAATAACAAAAGCAGATATTTCCTTTGTTAATTTAGAGTCGGCCTTTACAACGAGAGAAAAGAAAGCACCTGGGCAATTGTTTTGGATTAAAAGTGATCCATCTACACTACAAGCCATTAAAAACACTGGATATGACATCGTAAATATTGGGAATAACCATACACTTGATTATGGGCAAGATGGATTATTAGACACTATCTCTCACGTAGAAAAATTAAAGTTCCCTTACATCGGGGCCGGAAAAAATGCAAAAGATGCATATACTGCACGAGAAATGACCGTAAAAGGGAAAAAGTTCAAATTTCTTTCCTTCGTTCGATTTATGCCTGATTCTAATTGGGTAGCTGGTGACAATAAACCTGGCGTTGCGAACGGATATGATTTAAATCTTGTAACTAAAACAATTAAGGAGCAAAAACAAGATGCAGACTATTTAATCGTCTATATGCATTGGGGCGTTGAAAAATCAAATCGTCCAGTAGAATACCAAAAACAATATGTACCTAAAATGGTTGAAGCAGGTGCTGACGCTATTGTCGGAAGTCACCCGCATTGGTTACAAGGGTTTGAGTATTATAATAAAGTTCCTATTGCATACTCATTAGGTAACTTTTTGTTCCCGAGTTATGTGAATGGAAAAAGTGCAGAAACTGGCGTCTTAACTTTAACTTTTAAAGGAAAGGATGTCCAAATGTCATTTAACCCTTACATCATTCGTAATAACCAAGTTTCCCCAGTAAATGAAGAAGAAAAGAAAAAAGCTCTACAATATTTACAAACGGTTTCAACTGATGTAGAAATTGATAGTACTGGAAAAATAATAAACACACGTAACTAAACAGCACGAAATCTATTTCTCTGTAACAAATACTACAGAATAGTTGATAGACATACTGAAAGACTTGTTAGAAAACGTTTTTAGAATATTTATAGCAATCCTGCTTTTATGCTCCTTTTTTCTGTTAGACTACTAAAAAAATAAAGGGAGAAAGAAAACTTTCTCCCTTTGAATTTTCATTGTACATAATCATTCGTATCGCGATATATTTTTGGTTAACTAGCTTTCTCCTTCATGAATTTGGAGAGTATTTCGTTTAACTATAAAAAGATAGAACAAGTAGCATTTTCCTTGCTTGTATCTATCTTTTTTTATTTTTTTTACTAAATAAGCAAATCAAACAAAACAGGATTTTTATTAAGCTCCACAAATTGAATATTATTTTCTTTAAAACGAGTAATTAATTGCTCATAATCTTCTTTATGTTTTAATTCTACCCCGACCAGCGCTGGACCATTTTCTTTATTATGTTTCTTAATATACTCAAAGCGCGTAATGTCATCTTCTGGTCCTAATCCTTTATCAAGAAATTCTCTTAGCGCACCTGAACGCTGCGGAAATTCAATGATGAAATAATGCTTTAACCCTTCGTAAATGAGAGAACGTTCTTTCATTTCTTGCATTCTATCAATATCATTATTTCCACCACTTAGCGTACATACAACTGTTTTACCTTTTATTTCATCCCTGTATAAATCAAGTGCTGCAATAGAGAGTGCACCAGCCGGTTCAGCTACAATTGCATTTTTCTTATACAGTTCTAAAATCGTCGTACAAACCTTTCCCTCTGGTACTAAAACAATGTCATCAATGACATCTTTACAAGTTTCAAATGTTAACTTCCCTACTTTTTTGACAGCTGCTCCATCAACAAAACTATCTATTTTCTCTAATGCTACATTTTCGTTTTGAAGGAAAGCCTCTTTCATAGATGCAGCCCCCATCGGCTCTACACCAATTACCTTTGTAGCTGGACTAACACCTTTCACATATGTACCTACACCCGATGCTAACCCACCGCCGCCAATTGCTGTAAAGAGATAATCAACTGCCTTATCCATATCGTGCATAATTTCAACAGCTACTGTTCCTTGCCCTGCAATTACATACGGATCATCAAACGGATGCACAAATGTCATCCTATTTTCCTCACAATAGCGCTGCGCTTCTTGAAAAGCACCATCAAATGTATCACCAACTAACATGATTTCTGCAAAGCTACCACCAAAAAATTGAACTTGTGATACTTTCTGTTTTGGTGTCGTTGTTGGCATAAAGATTTTCGATGGAATATTTAATAAATTACACGTATACGCAACTCCTTGTGCGTGATTGCCAGCACTTGCACAAACAACACCATTTTGTAATTGTTCTTTCGACAAACTTTGAATTAAATTGTATGCACCGCGAATTTTGAAAGACCGAATTACTTGCAAATCTTCTCGTTTAATATACACCTCACATTCGTATTTTTCAGATAAAACCTTATCACGTTGCAAGGGCGTTTTCATGACGATATCCTTCATACAGTTATGAGCCATAAGGATATCTTCAATCTTCACTCTCTCCTTCACATTTTGCACCATTTTCTATCATCCTTATCTCTTTTATTTTGACTCAATCAAAATTCGGCACCTTTAAAACTGCACCTGTATTCGCCGATGTTACCATCTGAGAATATCGTCCAAGCCAGCCCGTTTTCACTTTCGGTTCTGGTCGTTTCCATTCTTTTTTACGTTTTTCTAATTCCTCATCACTCACTCTTACTTCTAGCAAGCGTTCCTCAACATCAATACATACAATATCCCCTTGTTCAAGTAGTGCGATTGTTCCACCCGCAGCTGCTTCTGGTGAAATATGCCCTACCGAAATGCCACGTGAAGCTCCAGAGAAACGTCCGTCCGTTAATAATGCAACCTCAGCACCTAATCCCATTCCAGCGATTGCTGATGTTGGTGCTAACATTTCAGGCATACCCGGTCCGCCTCTTGGCCCTTCATAACGAATGACAACTACATCTCCTTTTTTCACTTTCCCAAGCATAATGCCAGCCAATGCCTCATCTTGTGAATTAAAAATAACGCAAGGTCCTTCAAATCGTTTTACTTCGGTTGCCCCGCTTTTAATAACCGCTCCATCTTTCGCTAGATTTCCTTTTAAAATACGTAAGCCCCCCTCTTCACTATGAGGGTTTTCAAGAGAATGAATCACTTCCTTATCTTTAATCTCTGCATGAGCAATGTTTTCTCTTAATGTTTGCCCAGTAGCCGTAATACGGTCTAAATGAAGTACCCCTTCTTTTCTGCTCATCTCTTTCAAGATTGCACTAATTCCGCCCGCTCGATCAATATCTTCCATATGCCAGTTAGAAGCTGGACTTACTTTACATAAATGCGGTACACGTCTTGAAACAGCATCAATACGGCTCATATCATAATCTAGCCCTGCCTCTTGTGCGAGTGCTAGCGTGTGTAATACTGTATTCGTTGATCCACCCATCGCCATATCAAGTGCAAAAGCATCGTCAATTGCTTCTTCTGTTACAATATCACGCGGCTTAATATCTCTTTCAATTAAAATTTTCAGTTTCTCTGCTGCTTGTTTAATTAACTCTTCACGTCTTGGATCAATTGCTAAAATACTACCGTTTCCAGGAAGGGCTAAACCTAATACTTCACATAAACAGTTCATAGAGTTCGCTGTAAACATGCCGGAACAAGAGCCACAAGATGGACAGCCATGATCTTCAATATCTTTTAATTCTTCTTCTGAAATTTTCCCAGATTGATAAGCTCCTACCCCTTCAAAAACAGAACTAAGGTCAACAACTTCCCCCTTAGATGTTTTCCCAGCTGCCATCGGTCCACCTGAAACAAACACAGTCGGAATGTTAATACGAAGAGATGCCATCATCATACCTGGTGTAATTTTGTCACAGTTTGGGATACAAATCATGCCGTCAAACCAATGTGCATTTACAACCGTTTCTACTGAATCTGCAATAATTTCACGACTCGGAAGCGAATAACGCATACCGATATGTCCCATCGCAATACCATCGTCTACTCCAATTGTATTGAATTCGAATGGTACCATACCTGCTGCACGAACGGCTTCTTTTACAAGTTTCCCAAACTCGTTCAAGTGCTTATGCCCTGGAATAATTTCAATAAAAGAATTACAAATCGCAATAAACGGCTTATCAAAATCCTCATCTTTCAAACCAGTTGCTTTTAATAAACTACGATGTGGCGCTTTATCAAAACCTTTTTTAATCATGTCGCTTCTCATCTTGTCAAATCCCCTCTTACGTATTTTTCACTTATATTCTCTTAATCTATTTCTTTACTAACGTTTTCTTTTCTGGTTCCTTAATCCAGCTCATCATTTCACGAAGCTCTGTTCCTACTTTTTCTAACTGATGATTTTGTTCTGCTTTTTTCATCGCGTTGTATGTTGGACGACCTGCTTGGTTTTCTAAAATCCATTTTTTCGCGAATTCACCTTGCTGAATTTCTGTAAGTACTCGTTTCATCTCTTTCTTCGTTTCATCTGTAACAATTCTTGATCCTGTTACATAATCTCCAAACTCTGCCGTATCTGAAATAGAATGGCGCATGTTCGTTAATCCACCTTCGTACATTAAATCAACAATTAACTTTAATTCATGCAAACATTCAAAGTATGCAATTTCAGGACGATATCCGCCTTCCGTTAACGTTTCAAAACCAGCTTTTACAAGTGCAGTTACTCCGCCGCAAAGCACAGCTTGCTCACCGAATAAGTCTGTCTCTGTTTCTTCCTGGAATGTCGTTTCAATTACACCTGCACGTGTACAACCTACACCTTTTGCATATGCAAGAGCTACATGTAATGCCGTGCCGGTTGCATCTTGATGCACTGCAACTAATGCCGGAACACCATTTCCTTCTTGGAATACACGGCGAACGAGATGACCTGGGCTTTTTGGTGCGACCATCGCTACGTCTACGTAACTTGGCGGATTAATTTGTCCGAAGTGAATATTAAATCCATGTGAGAAAAGTAACATTTGTCCTTCACGAAGATTCTCTTCTACTTCTGTTTTATAAACATGTGCTTGTTGTTCATCCGGCAATAACATTTGTACAACTTGTGCGGTTCGAACCGCTTCTGAAACGGACATTACTTCAAACCCATCAGCTTTCGCTACTTCATATGACTTACCAGGACGAACACCAACTACAACTTCCACACCAGAATCACGTAAATTTTGTGCTTGGGCATGACCTTGAGATCCATATCCGACTACCGCAACTGTCTTCCCTTGTAATAACTCTACTTTTGCATCTTGCTCATAATACGTTTTCATATTCCATACACTCCTTATAATTTGTTTACTTGTAGTACATTGATTAATTTTTTCAGCTGACTGATGAGTAATGTTGCTTCTTGTTCTGTACAAACTGTTGTTAACTCCATTTCATTTTCATTTAAATTTAATGAAGAAATATAATAACCACGCCGAGCAAAAATTCCACTTATGCGTAATAAGACGTTTGGGTCGTTATGGATAACTAGTGAAAAAGTATGACTCATTCTTCCCACCTCTTCATCATCATTTCATTATTCCCTTTGTTTGGCGGAACCATCGGAAATACGTTTTCACCTTCTTCTACACAAAAATCAACTACGACAGGACCTTCATGAGCAAATGCTTCTAACATCACTTGTTTCGCCTCGGTTGAATTTTTCGCTCTTAATCCTTTCACTCCATAAGCTTCTGCGACTTTCACAAAGTCTGGCGATCCAATTTTTGATTCTGACAAACGATTTTCATAAAACATTTCTTGCCATTGCCTTACCATCCCTAAAAATTTGTTATTTATAATAAATACTTTTACAGGGATGTTATTTTCAGCAATTGTTTGTAATTCTTGAATGTTCATTTGAAAAGAAGCATCGCCTGCAATACAAATGACGAGTTCTTCTTCTTTCGCAAGCTGAGCACCAACTGCCGCCGGGAAACCAAACCCCATCGTTCCTAGTCCGCCAGATGTTAGAAAAGTCCGTGGGTTTTTCGCTTTATAAAAATGTGCAGCCCACATTTGATGCTGTCCTACTTCTGTCGTAACAATCGCTTCACCGTTCGTTAATTCACTTACTAGACTAATAACATGCTGTGGTTTTAACTCACCTTCTTTTTGATTGTAGGAAAGAGGATATTCCTCCTTCCATTCCTCTATTTTCGTAAGCCATTCATTTGTTTGTGTACGAATTGGCATATGCAACAACATGTGTAACGCTTTTTTCACATCTCCAACAATCGGATATTCCACAGTTACATTTTTATGGAACTCCGAAGGATCTATATCAATATGTACCTTTTTCGAATGCGGAGAAAAGAGTTCTAATTTTCCTGTTACACGATCATCAAAGCGAACACCTAAAGCAAGTAGTAGATCACATTCAGTGACTGCCATGTTTGCAGCATACGTTCCATGCATGCCGAGCATTCTTAAAAATAATGAATCTCCCGGCGGATATGCACCAAGTCCCATTAAAGTGGAAACGACAGGAATACGGTTCTCCCTCGCAAACTTGATGAGTTCTTCAGATCCACCTGAATGAATGACGCCTCCTCCAATATATAGAAGTGGGCGTTTAGCTTTTGAAATTTCTTTAGCCACTTCTCTAAGCTTCCTACTGTCTGGCATAGGCTCTATTTTGTATCCTGGAATCTCAATTACTTCATTATAAAAACTTGTTACCTTTTCATTTTGAACATCTTTTGGAATATCAATTAATACTGGTCCTGGTCGCCCGCTTTCGGCGATGTAAAAAGCTTCTTGTACAGTACGTGATAAATGATTCACATCACGAACTTGGTAATTATGCTTCGTAACAGGTACTGTAATCCCGACAACATCTGCTTCTTGAAATCCGTCTTTTCCGATGAGAGATTTTGCAACTTGCCCTGTAATAACAACTAAAGGAATCGAATCCATATAAGCATCTGCTAAGCCCGTAACTAAATTCGTCGCTCCTGGCCCAGAGGTAGCAAAGACTACCCCGACCTTTCCAGAAGCTCTCGCATACCCTTCAGCCGCATGAATGGCAGCTTGCTCATGACGAGTTAAAACGTGCTTCAATCCACTTCCATATAACGCATCGTATACTGGCAAAATCGCTCCGCCCGGATAACCGAAAACAGTCGTTACACCTAATTTTTTCAAGCATTGAATAACGTGTCCGGCACCTGTCACTTCTTCGCACTGTAATTTCTCACATGTTGTATACTGTTCCTCCATTTCGATTAACTCCTCTCCCTTTCTACGCTAAACTTTCCGCCAGTCCTGGAACACGTACTCCTCTTTCTCTCGTCAATTTTTTAAACTCTTCAGTTAATCGTTTCGTTACACTTCCTGGTTTCCCATCTCCAATTTCTCTAGAATCAACTTTTACAACTGGAATTAACTCTGCTGCCGTTCCTGTTAAAAACACTTCATCTGCTACATATACGTCATGGCGAGTAAATGGCCTTTCCTCACACGAGATATTAAGACGCTCACATAACTCGATAACACTATTTCTCGTAATACCTTCTAGCGCCCCTAAATACGAAGGAGGTGTTAGCACTTTTCCATCTTTCACAATGAAAACATTATCTCCAGACCCTTCACAAACATATCCTTGTTGGTTAAGCATAAGCGCCTCGAGTACGCCTGCTTGCGCTGCTTCAATTTTTACAAGTACATTATTTAAATAGTTCATTGACTTAATACGTGGATCTAATGCATCTGGCGTATTACGTCTTGATGCTACAGATACAACGCTTAGTCCATTATCATAAAATTCCTGAGGGAATAACTTTAATTGTTCTGCAATAATAATTACGCTCGGTTTCACGCAACTCCTCGGGTCAAGCCCTAAATCCCCTTTTCCTCTTGAAACAATTAATCTAATGTAGGCATCAGCGTATTCATTTTTTTGAAGTGTCTGTAAAACGGCTTCTTCCATTTCTTCTACCGGCATTGGAATCGTCAGTAAAATAGATTTCGCCGATTCATATAATCGTTTCACATGTTCTTTTAGACAAAATACATTTCCTCCGTAACTACGAATCCCTTCAAATACACCGTCTCCATATAAAAAACCGTGATCATATACTGAAACAACTGCCTTTTCTTTTTCTACAAATTCCCCATTCATATAAATGTACTGGTTACCCATCTCACATCGCTCCTCTTTTTTTCTCTCTATTTTTGCAATCTATTTCTACATCGATTGCTGAGATAAGTATTTTAACAGAATATTCAGTATATAAATCTTAAAAATATACTCATCTCAACAATCGATTACGTACATACTTGTAGCAATCCATTGCTGAGACGAGGGAATCGTGGTACCACTCAGCTTCCTTACACTTCTCACGAAATATAAGCTTTGCAAGTCCAATTAGACTTTTGTTTTTCTATCGGAAACAATTCCGCTACTTTTTACTAGTTTTCAAAAGTAGTGCTCCGAGGTGATCTTCAATGATTCGATTGTTACTACCCTCACAGCCTTGGGGCAGCTCTCTGAAACAATCTATATCATTTACTCTCCTCTTCCACGCATTCTTTTATTCTATTTTTATAAAAGAAAAACTCTCGCCTCAGCAATCAACTACTACAACTTAGTAGCTTTGATTGCTGAGGCGAGAGTTTCGCGTTACCACTCAGCTTCCTTATACTTCTCGCGAAATATAAGCTCTGTAGGTCCAATCAGACCCCCGTCCTTTTACCGGAGACGATGCCGCCGCCCTCTACTCAGTTTCCCTTTCGCAAGCGATGCTCCGAGGTGATCTTCAATGATTCGATTGCTACTACTCTCACAGCCTAGGAGTAGCTCTCTGAAACGATCATAATCATCTACTTTCCTCTTCTTTGCATATACAACATATAAAGTTAGAAAATTCTTAATTAACTTTTATTTGTTACACGTATTATAGGACGCGGTTCTTTTCATTGTCAACATGTTTTTTAGAAAAAAATAAAATTCATTCTATTTACTAGAAATCTATTTATTTTTTCTCAAAACAAAATCGGAATGAACTTCTTACACATACTCATATATTACTTAAGTATGTTCGCATTACTACATAAAGAAAAACTACTGACAAACATATAAAATTTATGGGGAGATGAGAATAATATGTTAAAAGGAAAAGTAGCGTTAGTTACAGGAGCAAGCCGAGGAATTGGACGTGCTATTGCTAAACGTTTAGCAAATGACGGTGCATTGGTTGCTGTTCATTACGGTAATCGAAAAGATGACGCTGAAGAAACTGTTCATGAAATTCGATCAAATGGTGGCCAAGCTTTTTCTATCGGCGCAAATTTAGAATCCTTACACGGTGTAGAAAACCTTTATAACGCTTTAGATACTGAATTACAAAAGTGCACTGGTGAAACACAATTTGATATTTTAATAAACAATGCCGGCATTGGTCCTGGTGCTTTTATTGAAGAAACGACTGAACAATTTTTTGATAGAATTGTTTCAGTAAATGCAAAAGCACCATTCTTTATCATTCAACAAGCACTGCCACGTTTACGTGACAATAGCCGAATTATTAATATTTCATCCGCTGCGACCCGCATTTCTTTACCTGATTTCGTTGCATATAGTATGACGAAAGGCGCTATTAATACAATGACTTTTACACTAGCAAAACAGCTTGGAGCACGAGGAATAACGGTGAATGCAATACTTCCAGGATTTATTAAAACAGATATGAATGCAGAACTCTTGAGCGACCCGATGATGAAGCAGTACGCTACTACTATTTCCGCTTTCAATCGCTTAGGTGAAGTAGAAGACATTGCCGATACTGCTGCATTTCTCGCTTCTCCAGACAGCCGCTGGGTTACTGGACAATTAATTGATGTGAGCGGAGGATCTTGTTTATAAAAAACATATATTTTCAAATCTTTTTTATTGCGCAATAAAACAATTTATATAATACTATATAAAATATATACATTTAGGAGGATTACAGTAATGTCCGAAAAAACATACGAACTCGCAACCTTCGCAGGCGGTTGCTTTTGGTGCATGGTAAAACCATTTGATGAACTTCCAGGTATTCATAAAGTGCTTTCTGGCTATGCAGGAGGTCATATAGAAAATCCAGCATATGAACAAGTAAAAGCTGGAACATCTGGACATTTAGAAGTTGTTCAAATTACATTCGATCCTTCTATTTTTCCTTATCAGAAATTACTAGACTTATATTGGCCACAAATCGATCCAACTGATGATGGCGGACAATTTTTTGACCGTGGTCCATCTTATCGTACCGCTATTTTTTATCATAACGAAACACAAAAAGCGCTTGCTGAAAAATCAAAACAAGCTCTTGCAGAAAACGGTATGTTTAAAGATCCAATCGTGACTGAAATTCGTCCTGCTGCACCTTTTTACGAAGCAGAGGAATACCACCAACATTTCTATAAAAAGAACCCAGAGAAATATGCTACTGAGCAAAAGGAATCTGGTCGTGAAGATTTTATTAAAGAAAATTGGCAAAAAAAATAATAAAAATGCATCGTGCTTTCTTTACAAGTACGATGCATTTTTATCTTTGAAACAGGTACCATACAATTACAAAACCAATCGCTGTTAATGTCCAAATTATTATTTCGTTTTTCACTCTATTCTTTTTATTTGTCATTTCATCTTCTCCTAATAGTTATTAAACATATTCAAGATTTCCTTTGTTTAATTGCCCACTTGATGAACATAAATACATCCGTACAAATTCTTATAACAAGAGTACCAATGATTCCAATTGCAATTGAAATTACTAACATCTGTCCAAAACTAAAGAAGTTGTATATGTTATATAGAGTACGATACATACAAGTAGAAAATTTGGTAAAAAAAGCAAAAATCTTTTAAGCATTTCTTCACCTCTTCTTATGCTTTTAAACTACGTCTCCTACTGTAACTGTGAAATAAAACTTGTTCAAAAATGTCATATAAACCCTCATTTAACAAAAAAAAATAAGAATCCATTTTGAAAAGGATTCTTATCTTATTCAGCAAAATTAAGGTTTATTATATTCCACATATCTTATTCCATACTTACTCCCGAAATAGAATAATATTACTGGATATTTATTAGCATTTTAATATTTTGATTGCCCTACAAATATTAAGACGAATAAAACGGTTGAATCATCCAGTCGTAAAAAACTAATTACCCGGCAGGAGAATACCGCTCCAGCTACCTACATCGCATTGGCCAAATTCATTATTACCTACCGCTACCACCGTTCCGTCTGATTTAAGTCCGACCGTATGTGCACAACCAGCCGCTATTGCTACAATATCTCGCCAATCACTTACATTACATTGGCCATACTCATTCCAACCTACTGCCGCCACCGTTCCGTCTGATTTAAGACCGATTGTATGATTCGTACCAGCTGCTATTGCTACAATACCCCTCCAACCACTCACGTCACACTGGTTATGTTTACCATTCCCCACTGCCGTCACCGTTCCGTCTCGTTTAAGACCAACAGTATGAAGATAACCCGCTGTGACCGATACAATACCTCGCCAGCTGCTTATATTGCATTGGCCATATCGATTATTCCCCACTGCCGTCACTGTACCGTCCAATTTAAGACCGACTGTATGCCAGTCACCCGCCGCAACCGCCACAATATCTCGCCAGCCACTTACATTGCATTCTCCTTCTTTATTTCGGCCCACCGCCACTACCGTACCATCCAATTTAAGGCCAATAGTACGACGCCATCCCGCCGCAACCGAGACAATATTATGCCAATCGTGTACATTACATTGGTCATGCTTATTCCAACCCACAGCTACCACAGTACTGTCACATGCAAGACCGATTGTATGTGCATTACCCGTGTTCGTCGCCATATGAACATTACCCGCTGCGACTGCTTCAATATCACACCAGCTGCTTACATTGCATTCTCCTTCTTTATTTCGCCCCACTGCTACTACCGTGCCATCCAATTTAAGAGCAACGGTATGACCACGACCTGCCGCTATCGTATCTTTAGGCCACCGTTTCGCTTTTAACATTTCTTCTTTCGGTGAAATGTAATTCATGTTTTTCCTCCTTGCATATAAGCAACTGTATCCAAATAGATATTTTTATCTAATTTCATTATAAATGACCCAACTTTTTTTATAAATTTACAGCTACAAAAGAAGTCTATTATTACTTCTTCAAAAAATAAAAACCTCCAGTTTAAATACTAGAGGTTCCTTCTTTATTTCTTCAATCGTTCAATAAAATCGTTCAATTTATCAAGTGATTTCATATTCTGATTACAAGCTACACCATCTTTGCAAATATAGTTTCCCTTTTTAACGAAAGTTCCTGGTACATCACCTTTAATTTCCACTAAAAACATTCCTACTTCTTCATGCCCATGACATAATGAACAAATGCTTTTTTTATTTAAACTTTGAAAAGTTCCTTGCAGACCAACAAACTTATTTTTATCATTTTTCGCTATAATAAATTTCCTACTGGATCCTTTATCAATCCAGCTTAAATAGGATAATTCTTTCATATCCAGTTCTTCCATATCAGGAAGTTTTAACTTTTTCGCCTTAGGAAATAATTTTTTTAATGTTTGCGCTGTAACTTCCTGAAACGGAATGACATACGGATTTATTTTCATTAAAAACGATTCTGCATCTTCTCTATTTTGAACTGTTAATACCGTATCGATTAACTCTTTCTGTTCATCCGTTAAATTCTCAAATACATGTATTATTTTTTCAATCGCAAGTGATTTTAATGCTTGAATTACACCTCTATCATTTGCCGTTGCGTGCCCATTTGCTAAAATATAAGCTTGTGATTTTATAAAATTATATTGATCACTTCTAATAAAAGCTTCCATCTTTATCACTCCATACAAATTGTTGATCTAGTCTTATTGTATACAATGATTCAGTTTTTTGATATGTAAAAGATAACTTAGAAACAAACATTACATACATCGCCTATTCTCTATCGCTGCATTTCCTGACAAAAGAAACCATCGTCTGTTTTCCATTCTGCATATAATACGTCTTCAAATTTAGTAATTCCTTTTTGCTTTATTTGTTTATAAAGCCATCCTTCATCAAAACCTGCTTCCCTCAAATTATCCTTAACTACTTTCCCATCACTAATTAATGAAATCGGTAAGTATACAGGCTTATGTTTTAAACTTAAATCATTTATAGTAGGAGATTCATATTTACTTTTTTTCAATACACTTATGTTTCCGTTAGGTTCCAATATCATATACTCAACTTCTCGAATTGAAAATATATCTTTTTGTTGCCTAAGCATTTGTTGTAATTGGTTTATATCCAAATGATTTACGCTTAATTGTTCACGATCAATCTTTCCATTACGAATAATAATTGAAGGATATCCTTCAAAAAACCTTCTTGTTCCCCTTATTTTTTGTGTTATCACTTCTATAGTATAAATTAAAATTACCCAAACAAATACTGAATACAAAATAGACCATACTTTAATTTTAGGATCATATATTGAATTTCCAACGAGCTCACCTAGGACGATTGCAGAAATAAAATCAAAGGGCGTTAGCTGAGATATTTGTGTTTTCCCTAATATTTTTGTAGCAATTAATAGAACAAAAAAACCAACTAAAAGCTCTATCGTTATTTGTCCAATATGATTCATATATGTTCACCTTTCTACTTTTCAAGTGCTCTGTATACCATTTAATAAAAAAAACGGCACATTTTTTCTATTATCATGCCCGTTCACACCTCATATATCCAATACATATAAAACAAAAAGAGTCTGATTCAAAGTAATATATGAATCAGACTCTTTTCCTCTTATTTAGAATACACAATCTTTTTAATCGTTTCCCCAGAAAGAAAATATTCTTCTGCAAGTTGATGAATAGCAATTCCGCTTTTAAATGCTGCTTTAATCGCGTTATTTCTTTCATCTAATTGTTTTCTTCCTCCAGATCGTGTACCCCATTTATAATGTTTCGTTTCTTGTTTTGGAATGTAAATTGTTTCACCTTGTATATACTTTTGAATTTCAGCAATTAAACTTTCTGGTAAAACTGCCGCAGCCTTTACGTATTTCATTTCTGCTCGCCCCTTATTTTTTATGGTTCATTTCAATAAGGTGCAAAGCCAAATATAAAAAATGATACGAGCTCATTTAGGCGATTGTATATTACTTGTCTACCTCACGCAAAGTATCGCCATTTCCATACTTGGCTTTGCATGAGACGTTGCAGTGTCTGGCAATTGAATTATAATCGCCATATAAACACCTCCTAATATACCTTTTGCATTTTATTATATGATAAATTTCCTCTCCTTGCATCCACACCCTTCTTAAAGCACGAAATTACTTAGTTTGATATAATACTTTTTAATCAAATCAAAAATCATTGTGAGGTTACATTATGAAGAAAAAAATTATCATTACAATCGTTACACTATTCTTTATTATCACAGTATTATTCGGAACATACAAATTGATGAACGCAAGAAACTTTCAATTATTTGGAGATTTAACACAACGCGTAGAAACAAATGAAAAAGTAATCGCTTTAACTTTTGATGATGGCCCTACTAACAATGTAAAACAAATATTACCTTTACTGGATAAATACAACGCTAAAGCTACTTTCTTTTTAATTGGAAATGAACTAGAGAAAAATCTATCATTAGGAGAAGCTATCACGCAATCTGGGCACCAACTTGGAAACCATACATATTCTCATAATAGAATGGTTTTCAAAACACCTTCTTTTATTAAAGATGAAATAGAAAAAACGAATTCATTAATCCGGCAAACAGGATTTACAGATGAAATTGATTTTAGACCCCCTAACGGAAAAAAATTAATTGGGCTACCCTATTATTTAAATAAAAATAATATCGAAACGATTACGTGGGATCTTGAGCCTGATACTTTTTATAAATCTACAGCTGATAAAATTGACTACGTTAATAAAAATGTAAAACCAGGTTCTATCATTTTATTACACCCTATGTATGATAAATCTAATGAAAATTTACAGACCATTGAAGGTATTTTAGACTCTTTATCTAAAGAGGGATATCAATTCGTCACAGTAAATGAACTGCAAAAAAGAGCAAAATAAGGTGAAACTTTAATCAGTGGGGGGTGCCCATCCCCCACTTAACTTCTTCGCTTTCGCTGAGTTTTGAGGTGGGGGTCTTACTGCCCGGCAAATAAAAGGATAAAAAAGGTAGCGTATCATATAACGATACGCTACCTTTTTTGTTAAATAATTCCAAGCGCATTTAGGAATACGATAATAATCGCAATTGGTGCGATATAGCGAAGTAAGAATAACCATAATACGAATAGTTTATAGCCTTTATTTTTACTTACACCAAGCTCTTTCATTAATACATCTTTCTTCATTTTTAAAGGAACAAAGATAGAAACTAATAGAACACCAAGCGGCATTAATACGTTACTAACTGCATAGTCCGATAAATCAAAAATAGTCTTTCCAAAAATCTTCAGATCACTTAATATACCAAATGATAATGCTGATGGTACTCCAACAACGAAGATTAATAATCCAACGATTAAAGCCATTTTTTCACGTTTCCCTTTACCTTTTGCAGTTAAAGATGCAACGCTAATTTCTAACATCGAAATTGCTGATGTAATAGTAGCAAAGAAGAATAGTAATAAGAAAACGATGAAGAATAATTTTCCGAACGCCATTTTACTGAAAATAGCTGGCAATACGATAAACAATAATCCTGGTCCTTGAGATGGTTCCATTCCAAATGCGAATACAACCGGGAATATCGCAAGTCCTGCAAGTAATGTAATAACGAGCGTTAAAGCTACAATAGAAAATGCTGAACGCGGTAAACTTTCTTCTTTCGGTAAGTATGAGCTATACGTTACCATAACGGCTACACCGACAGATAATGAGAAGAACGATTGCCCCATCGCATATAAAATAATTTCTGACGTTACGTTTGAGAAATCAGGTTGTAAGAAGAAGCGAACTCCTTCACCAGCACCGTCTAATGTAAGTGCACGAACAATTAAGACAAAGAATAAAACGAATAGTGCTGGCATGAAATATTTATTTACTTTTTCAACACCATTTTGTACACCTTTACTTACGATGAAAATAGTAATAAGGATGAATAATAGTTGTGATCCGACTGCTAAATACGGATTGGAAATGATTTCACCGAACGTAGCTTCGTACGCCCCATTTCCTTCCCATAGTCTACCTGTAATTGCATTCCATAAATATAATAAAATCCATCCTCCTACAACACTGTAGAAAGAAAGTAATATGAAACATGTTACAATTCCTAATTTACCTAACCACGGCCATAACGTTTTCGGTGCGATTTCTCTATACGCATCAACGGCCTCTTTTTGTGTACTTCTCCCAATAACGAATTCGGCTAATAATAGCGGTAAACCAATTAATAATGTGAAACCGATGAAAATAAGGAAGAATGCGCCGCCTCCTCCGATGCCGGCCATATATGGGAATTTCCAAATCGCCCCAAGACCAATTGCTGAACCTGCTGCAGCTAATACGAAACCTAATTTCGATGTCCATTGCTGTGAATTCATCTGTTAATCTCCTCTCTTTATCTTTTTCTGTTTTATAATTTGGTGTTTATATTGTTCTATCAATACTTTTTTCTAATACGTTCACTTCCTCCCTAATAAAAAAACGTCCCTACGTAAATACGTAGGGACGACAAAAATATCGCGGTACCACCCTAGTTATGAAGATACAACAAAAGTAAGACCTAAATAAAAACGTCCCTACGTAAATACGTAGGGACGATAAAATATCGCGGTACCACCCTAGTTATGAAGCCACAGCAAAGTTAGGACCTAAATAAAAAACGTCCCTACGTAAATACGTAGGGACGATAAATATCGCGGTACCACCCTAGTTGTGAAAAAATCTTCACCACTTTATTTGATAACGGTATAAACTACCGTCTTCCATTTCCTCATAATGTGAGATTTATGAAAGATGCTCCAGGACGAACTTCATGAATAATCTATATACTGATTCACACCAACCATCAGCTCTCTGAAATAGGGAGATTTTCATTACTATACCCTTTCATTGCCCAAATATTATTTTCCGAATTGATTACTATCATTTTTATCACACATTAAAAATAGTGTCAACTTATATTTTAAGTTTTTATGTCTTATATTCTATTTAAAAATTTGAAATATGACTTTTGTATGAATAGTATTTGAACTTATATGGTTTATACTGTATTAACTTCTCTAACAGGTTTATAGTAGTATACGGTAAAGTGAAACTTTAATCAGCGGAGGATGCCCCACTGATTAAAGTTTCACCAATTTTGCGTTTACTCGTAGTAGCAGGGCTTCCACTTAACTTCTTTCTCCAGCCTCATTTTGAGGTAGGAGTCTTACTGCCCTCAAAGAGCGAGATACATGCAAGGCAACATGAGTAGGAGGAACAAATTTTGTCTACTTCAAAAGTTTTAAAAGGTACTGCTTTACTAAGCGGTGCAACAATGATTTCACGTATTTTAGGTTTTATATACTTCTTCCCTTTTCAATTATTAGTTGGAACACAAGGGGTCGCTTTATACGGATATGCATATACTTGGTATGGTATTTTATTAAGCTTTTCAACTGCCGGTATTCCTATTGCCGTCTCCAAATTTGTTGCAAAACATAATGCACTCGGTGATTATAGTACAAGTAAAAAATTGTATAGCTCGAGCATAAAATTAATGCTATTTATGGGCTTTTTAGGATTTTTAATTTTATTTATTGGAGCGCCTTACATATCACAATTTATTATTCGCTCTAAAACGCCAAATCCACAATTTATCGCTGACGTAACACTTACAATGCGGGCATTAAGTTTCGCACTTATTATCGTACCGGCTATGAGTGTTACACGCGGCTATTTCCAAGGTTTTCAACATATGAAACCAAGTGCTGTTTCTCAAGTCGTAGAACAAATCGCACGCGTTGTTTTCATTTTAGTTGGTAGCTTCATCGTTTCCAAAATATTAGGAGGTTCCGTAGCCTCTTCTGTTGCTGTTGCTACATTCGGTGCTGTTATCGGGGCACTTGCCAGCGTCTCTATTTTAATGCTGTACTGGAAAAAGTATAACGGATTAAAGCCTCCTGAAGGTGAATTAAAGTCAAGGGCATCCGATATTCCATTACGAAATATTTATATGGAATTACTTCGATATGCAATCCCAATTGTATTTGTGGGTATTGCAATTCCACTCTATACGTTAGTAGATCAATATACCGTAGCTGATGTCCTTAGAGCGATGGGAGAGCCTTTAGAAACCGCGAATGCAGTTTTCGCTTATATAACGAACTATGCACAAAAGTTAATTATGATTCCGGCTTCACTTGCAACTGGATTCTCATTAACAATTATTCCGGCTATAACGAAATCATTTACAAGCGGAAAACTAGAAGAATTACAAGAACAAATTTCAAAGATATTCCAAGTATTGTTATTCTTCACTATCCCAGCTGCATTTGGTCTTGCTAGCATCGCTTACGATGCATTCCGAATGATTTATGTAGATCCTAAAATTGCACTTGATGGATCACAATATTTAATTTCATTTGCACCTTCTGCTATATTAGGTGCGATTTTCACAGTTTCTGCAGCTATATTACAAGGCATTGATTATCAAAGAAAAACAATGATTGCATTCTCAATCGGTATTCTTGTGAAGATTGTAGTAAACATACCACTTTTACACTTATTCGGTGGACACGGTGCTGTACTTGGAACAATTCTCGGATACCTCGTTTCGAATATTATTATGTTGTATTGCATCATTAAGTTTGCGAAATTTAAAATTGGTGAAACGGTGAAAACAGTATTTCTTATTACGATATACTCCGCAGCAATGTCTGCTGTTGTAATTGCATTAAAAGCAATTATAAGCTGGATTATTCCTGGCCAATCTTATATCGAATCACTGCTCATTGTATTTATATGTGGTGCGGCAGGAGGGCTTGTTTACCTTTTATTCGTATTAACGAGTGGACTCGCTTCACATATTCTTGGTAATCGTATTCAACGTTTACCTGTACTAGGAAAATTAGTAAAATAAAAAAACAAAAGATGTAACTCGTTGTTACATCTTTTGTTTTTACTTTGCATATTGAATGCGTTTTTGTTGCTCCGCAATATTTAATTCTGGAGTATATTGTTTTACTAAATGTAATACCTCTCCCATTAACAATTCTAACTCTTTCACACTATTCTCTGGATGTCCTATTAAAATATTCGCCATACGCTCATATAAATTTTCAGGCTTAATCCCCATTCGTTCCACATTATATGGCATCCATTTAAATGCAGGATGATGCACGTACATGCGGTTCAGACCAAATAAGACTCCAAATATATTACTTTGAACTTCACAAATAACATCATATAGCATAAGCCAATCTTTTCGTTTTAAAAGAGCCTCTCGATTATGCCAACGATTGCTTAACCAAAGGTTTTCTGCAATCATTTTTTGCGCCAATTCTTCTGGATACGCTTCAACTCTATCTTTTAGAGTATGTACTTTCACTTCTCCATACAAACTCACACCATCATGAATGGATGATACAATACATTGTTTCTCATAATTGATATCATACCGCTCTACAACTTCTGAAATAATTTTTTCTACGGTCACTGTTAAAAAATTACTAATCTCTAGTTTAATTCCTTCTTTCGTCAAATACGTCTCCGACCATTCTTCTTCCTCGTAAGGATAATATGATAAAATTTTTCCACCAATATGATTAATAGGCTCTTTACGATCCTCATCCTCTGGTGGTTCCGACCATAAAATATGTAATTCAATATCTGAATGTTCATCCTCTAATTTTCTAGCTACTGAACCTGCTAAAATAATAGCTTCGATTTTCGGGTTTTTTCTATAAATCTCTGACATTTCTATCGCTTTCTCTCTTAATCCCATTTCATTCCCCCCTAAAACTGCAGTACTCCCCTTACTCTTCATTTATCTATTTCGATATTGCATATTATATTACCTTTTCAAATTCACACTTAATCAAATTTCTACCCAATAACGCTGAACAACTTCACCAGTACGAGAAGAAACTACCTCATTTTCTAACACACCGCCAACCTTTTGAATCGTTTTAGCAGAACCGATATTGGATTTATCGCAAGTTATTAATACTTTCTGCAATCCTAATTTTTGCGCTTCAGTTAATGCAAGCTTTAGTTGTTTCGTAGCGTAACCGTGGCGACGTTTATTCGGATGGACACTATATCCAATATGACCGCTTTCCCTTAATAATTCTGGATTTAATCTATGTCTAATATTCACAAAACCTATAAGTTCCCCTTTTTCAAAACTTAAAAACTGACTAGATGGCACTCGATTCGCTTGTAAGTTTTCTCCTACTTCTTGTATACTCACTTTTTCAAACCATTCAGCTAGGGAATCAAAATTTTGTAAAGAGCTACTACCGTGTGGTTGTTCTCCTGCATGTAAAAAAGCCTCCCGATACTCTATAATTTGTTCACTATATTTATGCGTTGGTTTTAATAGTTTCATCGTGCTTTCCCCCTCTTAATCCCCTAAAACAAACCCCTTAATAGCTCTATTTCACCATTAAGGGGTTTCTATCATTTTTATTCAAATAACCCCATACTCAAATAACGTTCACCAGTATCAGGTGCAATACATAAAACTTTTTTACCAGCGCCTAGGCGCTTCGCTATCATAATTGCTGCGTACACAGAAGCTCCTGAAGACGGCCCTACTAATAAGCCTTCTTGTCTAGCTAAGTTTCTCATTGTCGTTAAAGCCTCTTCGTCTGCAATTTGAATAATTTCATTATACACTTCTGTATTTAAGTTTTTCGGAATAAATCCTGGGCTTGTTCCTACTAGTTTATGAGGACCTGGTACACCACCTGATAAAACGGGAGATCCTTTCGGTTCCACTACTGCAATATATAAGTTTGGTAATTTCTCTTTTAACGTTTCACCAGTCCCTGTAATCGTTCCGCCTGTTCCTGCCGTTGCAACAAAAGCATCAAGCTCTCCATCCATTTGTTCGTAAATTTCAAGTGCAGTCGTATAACGGTGAATATTCGGATTAGCTGGATTTTCAAATTGTTGCGGGATAAAACTATTCGGTATTTGTTTTTGCAGTTCTAACGCCTTCGCAATTGCTCCTGGCATTCTTTGTTCTGCTGGTGTTAAAACTACTTCTGCCCCGTATGCTTTCAATAAATTAATACGCTCTTTTGACATATTGTCTGGCATAATTAAAATCGCTTTATACCCTTTAGCAGCTGCGTTCATCGCTAAACCAATTCCTGTATTCCCACTTGTCGGTTCAATAATTGTATCCCCTGGTTTAATGAGACCATTTTCTTCTGCAACATGAAGTAAATTATAAGCAGCACGGTCTTTCACACTACGTGATGGGTTAAACATTTCTAGTTTCACATACACATCCGCTGCGTCTTCCGGAATAAATTTAGATAATCGGACGACAGGTGTATCTCCTATTAATTCTGTTACGTTTTCACATAATTTCATAGTACATCCCCTATTCTATCGTTTTCTTATCACTTGGTAATAACCATGAAGTAAGTCCAATTAACGGTAAACAACTACATAATATCATAATGAACTGAAGGCTATATATATCAGCTAACTTTCCTAGTACTACAGCACCTAGAGCACCAAGGCCGAACGCAAGACCTACAATTAGACCTGATACCATCCCTACTTTTCCCGGAACAAGCTCTTGCGCGTATACAACAATTACACTAAAACTACTTGAACTAATAAAACCGATACATAAAAATAAAGGTACGACCCACACAAGTGAGACATGTGGTAATAACAGTGCAAGTGGCGCTGAACCTAACATTGAAAATACGATGATGTTTTTCTTACCAAATCGATCTGCTAACGGTCCTCCGAAGAAAGTTCCTAACACACCAGCAATCATAAATGCGAATACGAAATACTGGGCATTTTTTATAGATAAATCATAATGCTCAATTAAGTAAAATTGATAGAAATTCCCGATACCGGCACCGTACCAAGAGCGCACAAAAGTAAGAAAAACAAGAAGTATAATAACGAATTTAATGTGTGTACTTACAATTGCATTTTCCGCCTCAAGTGCAGCTCTCTTCTTCCTTCTTACAGCGCCGGTTGCTAATTCATTTTTGTACCAATTCGATACGAAAATTAATAATATAATTCCTACTGCTGCAAATGCTGTAAAACCTAAAGAACCAATTTGACCAAGCGGAACGAAAATTAGCGCTGTAAAAATGGGAGCTAAGGAATTCCCCGTGTTTCCCCCAACTTGATAAATCGCTTGCGCTAACCCTCGTTTTGCACCTGCCGCCATATACGCAACACGAGCGCCTTCTGGATGAAAGACTGCAGAACCTAAGCCAATAAATAAAACAGAAATAATAACAATAATAAAGTTTGGTGCAAACGCGAGTCCAATCATTCCAAGCATACTCGAAAACATGCCGAGTGGTAATAAAAATGGTGACGGCTTCTTATCTGAATACATACCAAACACCGGTTGCATAATCGATGACGTCATATTTAACGCAAACGCAATCCACCCTACTTGCATATAGGATAAATTCATCGTTTTTTCCAAAATAGGAAACAACGCCGGCACAACTGCTTGCATCGAATCATTTAAAAAATGTCCGAAGCTAATCGCAAATAATATTCGGTATATTGTCGGTGTTTCTACAGTTTTTTTTTGTGAAACTGCCTGCATATGTGAATCTCCCCTTTCTGTACAAAATATTTATTAAAGTAGGTGTAATAAATTCTGACTTTTGAAACATTTCCATTCTATACTGCTTTCATTTCTTTTTCCAGAAATATAACTTAACTTCCGTCATTGGCTTGCATCCTTGTAACTTTCAGCGGTAAAACATTACAGAAAAAGGCAACCCAATCACATACTGGGTTGCCTCTCAAATTAAATCGCAAAACGCTTATACTTTTCGTAATCACTCGTCTTACATTCTAGTTCAATTTTTGTACCTTCGTTCTCATAACTCGTAGATAAAACGTGCGCATGATTGTTGAAATACGAAACTACCTGTCCTTGGTCATATGGAATTAACATTTCACACTTCGTATACTCTTTATAAATATACGAGCGAATCATTTCTACAAGCTCTTCAATTCCAACATGCTTCTTCGCAGATAAATACACGCGGTCTTCTTGTACTTTTGGAATTTCAACATCTATCATATCTGATTTGTTATATGCATATATCGTTGGAATATTTTCTACTCCAATTTTCTTTAACGTTTCATTTGTAATATCAATTAATTGTTCATAATTTGGATTTGCGTAATCTACAACGTGAATAAGTAAGTCTGCTTCTGCTACTTCTTCTAACGTTGAACGGAACGCTTTCACAAGATGATGTGGTAATTTACTTACAAATCCAACCGTATCCGTTAATAAAAATGATTTATTATCTGGTAAATCAATATTTCGTACAGATGTTTCTAATGTCGCGAATAACATATCTTTTTCAAATACTTGTTTTTCTTCCGTACCATTATAAATTTCCAGCATTGCATTCATCGTCGTTGATTTTCCTGCGTTCGTATAGCCTACTAATGCTACAACTGGTACTTCATTTTTCTTACGTTGCTTTCGCTGCGTTTGACGCTGAGCAACAAGCGCTTCTAAATCTTTATTTAAAACTGAAATTTGCTCTTCAATTTTACGACGATCTAACTCTAATTTCTTCTCACCGACACCTTTATTTTTCGTACCAACGCCGCCGCTCTGTCTTCCTAATGATTCACGAAGACCGATTAAACGAGGCATCATATACTGAAGATGCGCTACTTCTACTTGCAGCTGCGCTTCTTTCGTTTTCGCACGTTGCGCAAAAATATCTAAAATTAAAATGGTACGATCAATAACTTTACAGTCTAAATCTTCCTCTAAATTTCGAATTTGTGAAGGAGATAATTCGTCATTAAAGATTACCATATTCGCATCTACTTCATTTACATAGGCTGCTACTTCTTCAATCTTTCCTTTTCCAATATAATGTGATGGATTTACTCGTTGTAAATTTTGCGTCACTTGCCCGATTACCTCTACATCACAAGCTTCTGCAAGATTCGTTAACTCTTCCATAGAATATATAAAATCATCTTCATTTCCTAAATTCACTCCAACTAAAACTGCTCTTTGTAATAATTCTTCCATATATTTATTCCTCCATTTCGATTACGTAAAATAAAAAACACAGGTCGCTGCCTGTGTTTTCGTAAACGGATAAGGGTTCACCAAAGAAATAGAAGAAAGTTATACTTTCATCCTATCTCATAGTCAATAAGTCTCAAGATCATATACGAATCCACAACAAGTGTTCACCTATACGATCCCAATCTAATTTTAAAGGCAAAACAAAAAGAGGGCGTATTCGTCCCTCCCTCTTTTTCACATATAAGCTTAATAAAGGGTTCCTTTAAAATAGGCAGACCAATCCCGTTCACTCTGTACACAGACAGAGCCTTTGAGCGCTATTCAATTATCGGCACAAAGTATTGAGACGTAATCTGATTAAGATCAAAGGAAGCCCCTCCGTTCATTTTAAGTTATATAAAGTGTAGCATAAGTAATTCGCTTTCACAAGGTTAACCCCCCTATAGAAACAGAAAGAAAATCTTTATATTTTTACTTTAATCGTCATTTTTTGCGTGTTCTTCTCACAAAAAAACTAACAACAGCAATGATCAATAGCAGACCTATGGATATGATAGCAACTTGCCACCAACTGAAACCACTCACCATTCCACCTTTTAAATTCACTTTCTTCGTCGGAACAGACTCTTTTGCAATATGACTTAAAGCCGCTTTGTCCACCCCTGCCTCATCCAATCTCTTCGTTCCACTACAACTATGTGTGTGTAATTGTTTTTCTGATCCCCTTTGAGAAGAAAACACTAAGTACTCTCCTCCCTCTACAAAGTGAAACACACAATCACCACCATTTGTATATACGATAATTTGCGAAGAAGTTGTCCCTTTCCATATTTTCTTCACTTCAAATAATACTTCAATCCCAATCCCTTCTTTCCTTCCAATCTCAATTACTTTCCCCTCAAACACTACATCATTTTTTTGAAATGCATCTTCTGCTGTTACATTAATACAATCACAGGCATGAGATTTCTCTGGAAAAATAATAAGAATAAAGCTACAAATAATGACAACAGGTAACATGCGCAAAATTCTTTTCAAGGAGCCCCACTCCCTTCATTATCAATTTCAAAAGCTTCTCGTATATTATTTTTACGCTACTCGTCAAATTCCTCTAGAGTAAATTAAACGGTATCGTTTCCATACAATAAAAGTCTTTATTGACATTTTTATAATCTGATATTAGTATCAGGTTATAAAAATAAGTTAGGAGATGTCCCTATGAATTCTAAATCTCGTATTACCGCAATTGGTACTTATGTTCCAAATCAAATATTGTCTAATAACGATTTAGAAAAAATGGTCCATACGAATGATGAATGGATTGTGCAAAGAACAGGCATGAAAGAAAGAAGAATTGCTAACGAAGACGAATACTCCTCACACTTAGCCATTAAAGCAGTCGAAAATTTGTGTACAACATATAAGAAAAACTTAGAAGATATTGACTGTATCATCGTTGCTACAACTACTGCTGACTATGTTTTTCCTAGTGTCGCTTGCCAAATACAACAATACTTCAACATACCTCATACACTAGCTTTTGATTTAAATGCGACTTGCGCTGGTTTCACATACGGACTGCATGTCGGTAATAGCTTAATCACTTCTGGATCACATCAAAAAGTACTCGTCATAGCGACAGAGACATTATCTAAAGTTACTGATTACACCGATAGAACGACCTGTATTTTGTTCGGTGATGGCGCTGGAGCTATTTTATTAGAAAGAGATGAAAACAAACCAAGCTTTATTGCTGCTCACATGGGAACAAACGGTGACGGTGGTATTCATCTATACAGAACAAACTTATCTACTACTATGAATGGCACACCACTACAAACAAATGAAAAAATCGTTCAAAACGGAAGAGAAGTATATAAATGGGCTGTACGAACAGTACCATACGGCATAAAAGAACTATTACATACTGCAAATTTGCAAATAGATGATATAGACTGGTTCATACCACATAGTGCTAACTTAAGAATGATTGAATCTATTTGCGAAAAATCAAAAATATCTATTCAAAAAACATTAACGAGTGTGGAAGATATGGGGAATACATCTTCCGTCTCTATTCCACTCGCTTTAGATTTAGCTAGAAAAAAAGGAAGATTAAATAACGGAGATACACTTTTGCTATACGGATTTGGCGGTGGACTTACGCATTTAGGGCTTATTGTGGAGTGGGATTTAAGTTAAGTATTGAAAAAGAGGTTCTAATTAGTAACTAGAACCTCTTTCTCATTTAATTTCTCGCCCCTTTTCGAGACCATATCACAATAGGAATAAGCAATAATGCTAGCACTCCTCCCGCTAATGATAATGCGGCATAACTGGAATTCGCTACTATCATACCTGACATCGCTCCACCAGAAGCCCCAGCTAACGCAACAAATACATCTATTTTGCCTTGTGTTTTTGCACGTGTAGAAGGTATAGTTGCATCAACAATTTGAGCTGTGCCACTTATTAAACCGAGGTTCCAACCTAACCCAAGTAAAGACAGAGCAACAATTAATAATAGTAAAGAATCACTCGGCGCCATCGCAGCTATGACACCCGCCGCTAATAAAATTATTCCACCAGCTATACTCATCGTAGTTCGTCCGATTTTATCAATTAACATTCCTGTAACGAGAGACGGAAGATACATTGCACCTACATGAAAACCAATTACAAGCCCTACTGCACTTAAACCATGACCATGATGCCCCATATGAACTGGCGTCATCGTCATAATCGCAACCATCACTATTTGAGTAAGTATCATAACGATTGCTCCAACTGTAATACCTCGTTTGTTTTCTTTCACTTCTTCTGTTACTGGTTGCCCTTTATATGTATGTTCTCGTTTATATGTTTCTATTATGTTAGCAATAATTAATGGATCTGGACGAAGCATAATAAAAAGGACAAGACCCGCCAGTATAAATGCCGCTGCTGATAATATAAACGGACCTGCAAGGTTAGGAATTCCGATTGAATGGGCAAAATCTCCCATTACGCCTACTAAGTTCGGTCCTGCAACTGCACCGAAAGTCGTCATAACCATCGTAATACTAATAGCAGTTGCTCGTTGTCTCTTATCTGCTAAATCGGTACCAGCATAACGAGCTTGTAGATTCGTCGCTGTACCTGCACCATATATGAGTAAAGAGACTAGTAATAAAATAATACTATTTGTTAAAGCAGCCAATACAACTCCAATAGCCCCTAGCCCCCCTACTATAAACCCTGTTGCAAGTCCTATTCGGCGACCATATTTTTGCGATAACTTCCCAACAAAGAAAGCCGCTACCGCAGACCCCATTGTAAACATAGCAGCCGGTAATCCTGCATATGCATCTGTCCCAAGCATTTGCTGCGCAAGAAGTGCACCTACTGTAATTCCAGCAGCTAATCCCGCTCCACCGAACATTTGTGAAATACTTACGATTATTAATGTTCGTTTATATAATTTTTGTTGCTCTTCTTCTGTGTACATACGATTACGTATTGAAGCATCTGCTATCTCTATCATTTCCTCACCCTCTCTATAAAACTAATACCTCTTGTTAATGTACTATAGAACAACAAAATCCCAAAATTTAAAATGCTACAGTTTATTTATTAATGTAAAGAACCCCACGGTTTATGTTTCGCTCATTACCGAGGGGCTCCCAAAATCACAGGGTAGATCTTCCTATATTTTACATTAAAACTTTCGACTATTTTACAACTACATCTTGATTATTTTCAAAGCCCTCTGCCTTACCTTCTTTCATTTCATAATAATAAGAAGGTAATTCTATACCATGCTCTAAGAAATAATCCTCAATTAATGAAATAATCACTTTCAATGTTTTCAAACGTGCATATAATTTATCATTACTCGCGATAATTTGCCACTTCGCATTTGGCTTACTTGTTTTTTCAAACATGTCTTCCATTGCTTCAACATACTCATCCCATTTTTCACGATTACGCCAATCTTCGTCTGTAATTTTCCATCTTTTCAAAGGATTTTTCTCTCTATCTTTAAACCTCTTTAACTGCTCCTCTTTACTTATATGGTAGAAGAACTTCCCTATTATGTAATGGTCATCTGTTAGTAGTTTTTCAAAATCATTAATCTCATCATATGCTCTCATCCACTCTTCCTTTGTAGCAAATCCTTCCACACGCTCAACTAACACACGACCATACCATGAGCGATCAAAAATAGTAATTTGCCCGTACTGTGGAATTTTGCGCCAGAAACGTTGCAAATAATGGTAACGTTTTTCATGAGGTGCAGGCGCTCCAATTGGATTTACTTGGAACCCACGCGGGTCAAGATGTTCCGTCACCCGCTTAATTGCCCCACCTTTACCAGCCGCATCCCAACCTTCCATAACGAGCATAACCGCAATTTTTTCTTCTTTTAAAATTTGCTGTAATGCTAATAAGCGCCTTTGATATTTTTCGAGTTTCTTATTGTACTTAGATTTTGATTCAATTTTTTTCGTTAAATCTACTTTAGCAAGATGCCCATTTTCCATAAAACAAATCCCCCTTGTTGTATGATAATATTATTTTAACATATTTTTGGTAAATTTTTCATATTACAAAAAACTGTGCAGGAAAATCTCTACACAGTTTTTCACTCTAACTTTACATCTACCTCGATATTCCCTTTTCTATTGCTCACAGCTTTCATAAAGAATATAGCAATTAAAACAACTGTAATAACCGTGCCTGCAATAGGAGATATGTTTAGTGGAATGTTATAAGCAATTTTCACATTTTACAATCGAATGATTGGGGGCATCCCCCTTCTAGTGAAAAATAAGCAAATACTGTAAAGCCAATGATTACTACTGAAAATTATGTAGTTACAACTCCTATTGGTATTATAAGCAGCGTAACATTTGAACTTTCTCTTACAGAACTGACAATTGAATATATACCTAAAATAAGACTAAGTATCGCAACACTTATATACACAATTACTGCATACCAAGGATTAAAGTCTAATAAGAGTCCAGAAATAACTATATACAAAAATAATAGTTGCAGAAAAACACTGCTCCCCATACTTATTAATATTCTCAACATACACTTCCCCTTATGTTCGCTATTTCATTTTTTCCGATTACATTTGATGTGTATTAGCATATGAATCAAATGTAATAATTCTTAACAATCACCCTTACATTAAATGGTATATCCTCTTATAAAGAGAAGATAATAACAAATAAATCCGTTACAGAATGGGAGTTCTCAAAAAATGAAACGAAAAATATTCTTTCTCTTTGTGCTTATTTGTGTAGTACTACCAATGCAAGCTAGCGCTTACACATTTCAATCGCTACCAATTGTGTTAAAGTCTAAACAATGGTATATCGAAATTGATAAATCTCATAACTCAAATGAACAAGTAATCCGGTCAAAACAAGGTGTATATGATACGTATAGTTTACTCGTAAAAAATATCGGTACTGATGTTTCAAATGTATCTGTAGAAATACTTGATAACACGCCTACATCTAAAGCTACCTTTACACCTACTACATCTGATGAAAACATCTCAAAAAGTCATACAAGCTTTGACCACATGGTATTTCCATTAGACTTTAATAGCCATAATTTTAAAGTCGTTATTACTTGGGAAGAAAAGAATTTCTCTTACAATGGTCATCCGGTAAATGAGGGTAAAAAAATGAAACAAACATTTGTATTTAATGAAGACTAAGCCTTATTTTAAGTATGGCTTAGTCTTTTTTTTATGAAATCCGATTGGATTGCTTATGTCACTTCTTTTGCAATTGCCATTTTCGTTGCTTTCTTGCAAATACATGTTTCCCATATATGTACAGAAGACTCTTCATTAGAAAGATGCTTCAATAATATGAACCGTTCATACTCTATTTTATTATCAACAGGAGTCACAATATATACAGTAAAATTCTTCGTATTAAATACCTGTTATTTTACAACATATTCGCCTTGTAGTTCCGATTCTAAAAATTCGTTGAAGCAATCTACAACCATATAAGATAACTCCTTTCATTATTCATCCAAATTTTTAATCAAACTTACGAATACTTGGGACAGATAGCGCTATTACAATTGTAAAGATTACGAATAATGCTAGCATTAATATAGTTACCTCTCCGCCTATTACATTCGCTAACCAACCAACAACTACATATCCTAATGGCAATAAAGCAAAAGAACCTAACATATCAAGGCTTGCTACTCTTCCGAAAGCTTCTTCCGGTACGAGCTCTTGTAAACTCGTTTCCCAAATGAGTCCAAATATCATCATACCGAATCCTTCAATTGCCATTAAGAATATTAAAGCAGGCGCCCAAGAAATAAAAGGCATAACTAATAGAGCGAAGCCGCTAATTAAAACACCTCCATAGGCCAGTAACCCTCTCTTGCGCCACCGCTCTTTCCCACCAAATATTAATGCGGCAATTACAGCACCGCCACCAGAAGATGCCATTCCCAGTCCGTAAACGTAAGCTTCAAAATGATGATGAATATTAAATAACCATGGAATTAATACGACGATAATTCCGGCATAACAAATATTTACGAAAGAAAAAACGAAGATTGTAATCCAAAGCCACGGATGACTTTTTAAAACTAAAACACCCTCCATAAACTCCTTTTTATAATCGACCTTACTCTTTTCAATCGATTTTATTTTTTTAAACTTAATTTCTTTTAAAAATAATAAACATAAAAATGATAATAAGTACGTTGCTGCATCTAATCCAAATCCTATCCCAGCAGATGCAACTGAAACGATTAATCCACCAAGTGCTGGTCCAATTAACCGTATGCCTTGATTACTCATTTGCGTTAATGCATTAGCTGCATTGCGAATTTCAGGTACGAATACTTTCGCCCTCACGGCAGAATATGCTGGCTGAAATATCCCTTCCATAAGTCCATATACGGCAACGAGGACATATAACAGCCTAATCGTTAACAAATCCGTAAATATAAGTGATGCAAGTAATAGCATTACTATACAGCGGATTATATCCGTAAATAACATTAATTTTACTCGATCAATTCGATCTACAACTAACCCTGCAAACGGTAAAGCAAGAATATTAGGTAGCATATACATTGCCATAGTCATCCCCATTACAACTGTTGAACCAGTTAGTGAGTAAACAACGACTGGCAAAATAACCATTGTTATAGAACTCCCTAAAGTTGAAAGCAATTGTCCAATCCACAAAAACTTAAAATGCCGTGATACTTTGACTGGCAACAGTAATTTTCCGACATATCCTAAACCTTTTTTGGTTTGTATTTCTCCCTGCATTTTCCTCACCTCTTTTCACTTAACTATAAATTCTATAATAAACATCTGAAAAATATTAATATTCTATTTTAAATTATAATATGAAACTACTATATTTATGGTAAAATTATCAAAAAAATACAAAGGAGAAAACATGGTCATGCCTTCCAATTCACATAACATCGAGCACCAGATCTATACAATGTGTATGATCCAGCGTAACAATGAAATTTTACTTTTAAAACGTCCCAATCATCGAGGCTTTCCTGGCTATATAGCTCCTGGCGGAAAAGTAGATTTCCCAGAAAGTATCGTCCAAGCTGCTATACGAGAAGTGAAAGAAGAAACTGGACTATACGTTTCTAATTTAACTTTTAAAGGGGTAGACGAATATGTAAATCCTAAGGAGCATGTTCGATATATGGTATTCAACTATTGGACCGACTCATTTGAAGGCGAGCTTCTTATTAATCCTCCTGAGGGTGAATTAGTATGGGTGCCAATTGATACAGCACTCAATCTTCCTATGCAAGATTGGTTTAAAGAAAGATTCCCATTATTTTTTAAAAAAGGTACGTTTGAAATTCAACGTGTTTGGGACCGAGACTTAGATAAACAAGTCGCTATGACAATTACCCATACGTAAAAAAGCTTGGAATCCCTCCAAGCTTTTCTTACTTCACCTCTATTTTCTTAATCTCATAATCAATTTCTAAAAACTTAACTCCGAATATCCACATTTTATGGTGAGCAGTTAGCATGTGACCCTTTCCCTCTTTAATGATAAAAGTCTCTGTTAACGGTAAACGGATTGTAAAGAAACCAGTATGTAAATAAATCCCCTCGTCTCCCTTACTATTTTCTCTCAACTTACTAGTAATGATTAAATCATTGCTATCATTACATACTTTTAAAATACCTGTTATATTCGAATAAGGTAAAGGCAATGCGATATTCATATATGTCTCGTTCTTATGCGTATGTTTTGAATACAGAGCCAAAAAAATAGACTCTCCTGCTTCATTTTCCCTTAGCCAAGCCCTTACATTCTCTCTTCCATCTTTCTCATCATTTACACCTATGATAGAACCATACATTGTTTCCCACTTATCGCCCATCCCTAAATGTATTTGTCCTACTCGTTTACTCATTTTCGTATAACAAAATGCAAATGGACGGAACCAACGAGCCCATTTAATATTCGATTGTAACTCATACGCTGCTGTATTTTCATAAAAACGAATCATACTTAAAGGAACCTTTGTCACGTCAAATGACTCACTATGGAAATCATTTATTTTATCAACTAAACCGTTGTATTCCTTACTATCTACTAAATTTCCATTCTGTAAAAATGTCCCACCAATTCTCACGCTTCCTCTTAATCTACTCATTGGTTTCCCATAGTACTTATAATTTGGAGCACTCTTTTCAATCATCCAACCTACAAATGCTGGTAATGCTACTCCAATACCATTTACCACACCGTGAATCCAAACCATTTGAGCAATTGTAATCGTCAGTACTTGTTTTAAATTTCCGTATGAATATATGAGTGAGAACATAATTGTAACCATGAGCGTACTAGACGAAATGATTAAGAGAACCTTTGCACGAATAGCATTAAATTTCGCTTTCCAAACGTAAATACAATATCCATAAATAGCACATAAATATATCACAACTGCAAAAAATTCAAATATCCTCGAATATGTAATTCCTATTGCAACTGTCATAGGTGAAATCATGATGATAAACATAATAACATCATACACTTTACTTCTCTTTTCTCTTTTTCTCCCTATTAAACCAGCTGATAATGGCAATAGAAACGCCGAATAATGAAAATGGGCAGCTGTGAGTAAAACAATGTCAGAGCTAAACTGCATAATCGAAAGTTTTGCTACTGAGGCAAAAAACCAAAAACCACCTAAAAACAAATATATAAACGCACTATCTATCGCAGTTTCTTCTAACGGTTTCCAACCTCTTTCTAGTAATCTACTGACACCAAATAATGCAATAATTCCTGTATATACAAACCAAATTAGCGCAAAGAAATAGTGATTTGTTACGAAAGCTAGCATGGCGCTACTTGCTGCGATTGGATATAAAAACAATACGAATTTATAAAATAATAAATACGATCCATTTCTTGTTCTTTTATCAATAATATAAAAAGACATCGGTATAAATAATAAAACAGATAATAATATAATTGCTTCAACAGGATTTAAATTTGACCACCCACATATTAGAAAAATAATATAACAAGCAAGTCCAAATATTATATTTTTCATCTCGTTTATTTCCTTTCCACAAATGTTCCTTTATATGAAAATAGAGGCCCAATTAACGGATTTCGTACTTGTACATGAATTCGAAAACATTTCAGTGCTTCATCATAACTTTCAAAAATTTTTGCTTCTCCGTATAAAAATTTCGGTAACGGAATTTTTCTCCCTAACATATAAAACCATTGTTTTTTTGAAGAAATATGCATTCCACCTGCCTCGTCAATATGAAAATTCAATGTAGAAACAAGTATATGCGGCTCACCAAAATAATCTACGATTTCATGTTTCTCCTCATCCAGCTGCATAACGGCGTTAAAATATCTTTTCTTATTATGAAAATAAAAAGTACGATTCCACCGTACAGATTCATTTCCATGTTCATCCCGCTCAGCGTAATTATGTATCGTAAACGGAACTTCTTGCCCTCGCTCAGAAAAAAACATTCGAAACTTGGCTGCAATTTTTAATATCATTTTAACGAAAAAAGAACCTCCGTAAATTTCATCCATCTTCCCTTCTCCGACGAAGCTATTTTCTTCTGTAACCTCATAGCGTTTCTGTAATTTCGGATGAAGTTTTTTATAAGAATCCCCTAATAGTCTTTCATAAATATTAGTCATACACTTATCCCTTTCTCGTCCTCTTACAATTGTTTGCGCTTGGCAAATCAAAGCTATTCAAATAACCGACAATCGATAATCCGATTAGAAGAAGATTTAATGCGATTGGATTAAACGGCCCTGTAAAGCTTGCGATATTCGTCCATCCTGCTGCTATCGTTAAAGCTATTAACATAACAATATGCATTATAAATATTTTTCGTTTTGGAAGTGGAAGTACCCATATGGCACCAAAAATAATTTCTAATATCCCAATCATTTTAAGTATAAATACACTGCTTTCATTCGACCCAATGAGTGAAAGCATCTTCACTTCTTCTGGATGGCTAAAAATTATTTTCGGGACAATTCCTTGATATATCCATACAAAAGCAAATAAAAAACATACGAGCCAATACGTCATTGTTCTTCTAATTAGTAACCTAGGATGAAGCCCCTTTTCTAACCATAATTTTAAGGCATCAAAACTCCAAGCAGTCGCCCAACCTAATAACGGACGAAAAATATAGGAATCTACCACATTTCCTATACGACCAAATCTTGTATCATAATCATATTGCGTTTCAAAATGAATACATTCTTTATGCGGTGTATACTTCCAATAACCACGCCCTATTCGTATAAGTGATAATGTATTGTCTGTCCAAAATTTCAAAGAAGAAATCCGTTCACCAGTTTCTTTTCTTATTTCACCTATCGATTCCCCTTCTCCGCCTATTTCAAGCCCAAATCCTATCTTTGTTTTATATAAAAACTTCTGTGGTTCTCCCTCTTTTTTCTCTAAATACGAAATTTCAGTAAAACGAGCATCCCACTCTGTATGTAGGTCTGGTTCTTGCGTATATTCCCATAATTTCTCTATTGTCGTTTTCATTTCTGTTGCAACATAAATAGGCCTTTTTCTTTTCATACTCCGACCTCCTACACTCTATATTTTTAATGTACATGTAATATATGTATTTTGCTACATTTTTCACAAACTTTATCTCTAAAAAGAAAGAATTTTGAAAATACATATAAAACACTTGATTCCCTGAATAATTTAAATTATTATAAAACAAATGTTACCAACAACTTCATAAATCAAACACTCTCGCCTAAAACGTGAGATAGAGGTTGCAATACTTATGAGTATTCTAATGGAGACACAGAGATGTCTATGAAATTGGATGAAAGGAAGTGTTGCCGAAATTGATAAATTTCTCTGCATTTATCAATTGGGGCTGTTTTCGAATAGAAACAGAACTGTCATATGTACAGACATGTACGTATGAAGAGCTATCTACAAAAAAGAGATATCATTTTCATGGTATTCCTTTTTTGGCGGTTTTTTTATTAGCTCCGTTTTCTGTTTCCCTTTTCCTGTAACAGCACCATCCTCACTTATTTGAGATGGTGTTTTTTGTTTTTCTCTCTGGTAACTACAGGAATATTGGGATTTATATATGTCCTAATCTATTCTTAAAAATGGACGAAAGAAGGAATTCGTAATGGAAACGATTGTACAAAAATTTGGTGGTACTTCTGTCGGAAGTGTTGAGCGCATTCAACATGTGGCAAATTTAATTATTGAAGAATATGAACGAGGACATAGTATCGTCTCTGTCGTTTCAGCAATGGGGAAAAGCACAGATGAACTTGTAGCACTTGCTAACGCTATTGCGGAAAATCCGAGTAAACGTGAAATGGATATGCTTCTATCTACAGGAGAACAAGTAACTATTTCATTATTAACAATGGTACTACAAGCAAAAGGTTATAACGCAATTTCATTAACAGGATGGCAAGCTGGTATTACGACAGAATCTGTACACAGTAGTGCACGGATTACTGACATTAACGTTGAGCGTATTCAGTCTTATCTTACTGAAGGCACGATTGTTATCGTAGCTGGTTTCCAAGGAATCAGTGAAAAAAATGAAATTACAACGCTTGGACGTGGTGGCTCTGATACGACAGCTGTTGCATTAGCAGCGGCACTAAAAGCGAAAAAATGTGATATTTATACGGATGTAACAGGCGTATACACGACGGATCCACGAGTTGTAAAGACAGCTTACAAATTAGATGAAATTTCTTATGATGAAATGTTAGAACTGGCAAACCTCGGCGCCGGCGTATTACATCCACGTGCTGTTGAATTTGCCAAAAATCATCATGTCGTTTTAGAAGTTCGCTCAAGTATGGAACAAGAAAACGGAACAATTGTAAAAGGAGAATGTAACATGGAACAACAATCAATCGTTAAAGGTATTGCTTTTGAAGATAATATTACACGTGTCACAGTGAAAGGATTGGAACAAGGTTCACTTTCAATAATTTTCTCTACGTTAGCTAACGCACATATTAATGTAGATATTATTATTCAAAGTATTACAAATGAAGGAACTGTTCATCTTTCCTTCTCTATCCATTCTAATGACTTACAAGAAACACTAGAAGTATTGGAACAGAACCAAGAAGATCTTCACTATGAGTCTGTAGAACATGAAAATCATTTAGCAAAAGTATCAATTGTAGGATCTGGTATGGTATCTAATCCAGGTGTTGCTGCGAATATGTTCACTACTTTAAAAGAAGAAGATATTCATATTAAAATGGTAAGTACATCTGAAATTAAAGTGTCTGTCGTTATTGACCGCCTTCATTTAGTAACAGGTGTGGAAGCACTTCATCAATCATTTATGGCGAAAATTGAGCCTTTAGTGCAAATGAGCTAATTTAATATTTTTATTGCAACTTACAAAAACATATTAATCTATTTCTTTCCTATATAAATAAAAAGCTGTTTGCATAGATTTCAAGACTCTACGCAAACAGCTTTTTAATATATTATCGATATCCAAAAATCATTATAAAACAATGAAATTATTCTTTAAACTCTTTCCTAGGAAATATAGTTGACTCTTCTTACTTCTTATCACACATATCGTTTCTCTCTTTCCCTTGAAAAAATGATCTATATTCATTGAAAATAATTTTCTTCACATCCGAGTAAAAGACCATCATGAATAGTGCAATTCCTAATACAACCACCTGTATTTTTTCATACTCAATGAACGCACTCATAATGAGCAAACCACATCCAATATAAAAACCAAACTCATTCTCTTTCTCAAAATCCGCCTCTTCTTCATCAATATGTATTTTCTCTTTAAAGCTTTGATTCCCTTTTATTAACTCATCTAGCGTAACGTTGTACATTTCGCTCAGTAAAATTAAATTATCAATGTCAGGGTAACTTTTATCATTTTCCCACTTATAAACCGCTTGCCTCGTCACACCAATTTTTTTAGCAACATCCTCTTGCGAAAACTCCTTTGATTCTCTTAGTTTTTTTAGCTGTTCTCCTATACTCATAACGTCCCCTCCTTTAGCAAATTATTACATAAAGGGAGATAAAAAAGAAAGAAACTATTAGTAACACGCACTGTAAACCACTAGTTTACACAATAAAAAAAGGGAGAGTAACTCTATTTTCAAGCTACTCTCCCTCTCACTTATATTAATTAAAACAGGTGAATGTTTTCTTTCTTACAAGCTTCACGTAAATCGTCAGGCCATACAGAAGATTGAACTTCACCGATATGTGCTTTGCGTAAAAAGTACATGCACATTCTTGATTGTCCAATACCACCACCAATTGTTAATGGTAGTACATCTTCTAAAATACCTTTATGGAAATCATACTCACGTTTGAAATCATCACCCGTTTTTGTTAACTGTTCATCAAGTGATTTACTATCAACACGAATTCCCATTGATGATAATTCGAATGAAGCTTGTAATACTGGGTGCCAGAATAAAATGTCACCGTTTAATTTCCAATCATCATAATCGGCTGCGCGTCCGTCATGCTTTTCACCTGAACGAAGTGCATCACCAATTCCGATAATGAAGACTGCACCGTGTTCTTTTGCAATTGCATGTTCACGGTCTTTCGGCGTTAATTCTGGATATTTATCTTCTAGCTCTTGGGAAGTAATGAAAACAACTTCTTCTGGTAAATACTTTCCAAGGAACGGATATTTTTCAAATAAGTGATCTTCCAAATCTTTGAATATTCCATAAATTGTCCGTACTGTTTCTTGTAAGTAATCTACAGTGCGCCATTCTTTTTGAACGATTTTTTCCCAATCCCATTGGTCGACGTAAATGGAATGTGTTGCATCAAGTTCTTCATCACGACGAATCGCGTTCATGTTTGTATATAAACCTTCACCAGCTTCATATCCATATTCATGTAGTGCAAATCGTTTCCACTTTGCTAGTGAATGAACAATTTCTAATTCTTCTCCTGAATGTAACATATCAAATTCAATTGGACGTTCTACACCGTTTAGATGATCGTTTAATCCTGATTTTTTTGTTACGAATAATGGTGCAGATACGCGGAATAGTTCAAGACGTTTTGCTAATTGGTCTTCGAAAAATGTTTTAACTTCCTTAATTGCGATTTGAGTCTCTCTTACTGTCATTAATGATTGATACATGGTGGTTTCCCCCTAAAATGTTTGGATGTTGTGAAAAGAAGCCAACAAAAAAAGCCCTTCTTCCCCAAAAAACTGGGACGAAAGGCTTTGGTTCCGCGGTACCACCCAAATTAGCAACAGAGGTTGCTCACTTATACAGTACGGAGATGAAGATCTCGATACTGTTCTTCTTGTAACGGCGAAGTGCCCGGCTAAGTCTACTTTCCTATAAAGGGTTTCGGTTAGCAACTCCAGGAGGTTCTTCATAATAGGCTTCGTATCAGGCTCACACCACCCCTGACTCGCTTAGACTACGTCCTACTACTACTCGTCCTTTCATAGTCGTTTTGTTGTCACATCTCTGAAACATTTTATTAATGATTATTCTATACAAAAAATAAAGAAAGTCAACAAAAAGTTTTAAAATATTTTTCAATTCTATATTTTACGGCTTTATTGATTGTTGTTAATTTAACATCTTTACTTCTTCTGCCTCGTCAATCCAAAAAATGTTTCACTAACCGAAACTAACGTATACACAACAATTAGTGTAATCGTTCGAAATATAGAATCCGCAGTATTTCTTATTATTTTCATTTTCTTTGTAATTCCTTTCAGTTTACTTGCAATTTCATGATATACTATAGCATTCAAGCAGTTTGTTTTTACTTAAAGCAAACATAGTCATTTATCAAGAGTATTTTCTAATTCATTGACTATTATCAAACAAGATTTTTATATAACGGAGTGATCATATGAGCAAAACGAAAGCGAAACCGAAAAAAGGTGTAGGACAAGGTACAGGAAGTAAAGGATGGAACCGTTGGCAATCAAGTGCAAAGAAAAAGAAAGCAGCAAAGCCATATAAAAGTAAAGGCACAAAGAAGTAATTTAAATACCATTTGATTTCTTTACTTTGTTCAAAACAAAATATAATTATTAAAACAAAAAAACTATGCTCTCATAAATTTGAAAGCATAGCTTTTTTTATTTTAAATCATAAGAATTTCTCGAATTTCTTCCTCAGTTATGGAGGATAATTTCCCTTCTCCTGGCTCAATTACTTCAGCAATTAAATTTTTCTTCGTTTCTTGTAGTTCATGCATTTTCTCTTCAATTGTTCCGTGGGCTACTAACTTAATAACTTGCACCGTATTTTTTTGTCCCATTCTATATGCTCTATCTGCTGCTTGTTGTTCAACAGCTGGATTCCACCATAAATCATATAATATCACTGTATCTGCACCAGTTAAGTTAAGACCCGTACCACCAGCTTTTAAAGAAATAAGAAACAAATCGCCTTCACCTTCGTTAAACCGATTGCATAGCTCTACACGTTCCTGCGCTGGTGTACTCCCGTCTAAATAAAAGTATGGAATCGCTTGACTATTTAACTCACGACCAATAATGGAAAGCATCTTCGTAAATTGAGAAAAGATCAAAATTCTCTTCCCAGTACTTCTACATTCTTCTAAAATCTCTAACAGTTGTTCAAATTTAGCTGAACTGCCTTTGTAATCATCAACGAATAAAGCAGGATGATTACAAATTTGTCGTAATCTCGTTAAACCAGCTAATATTCTAATTTTATTTTTACGTAACGTATCTTTGTCTAAATGTTTTAACGTTTCTTCCCTTAATTTCGCTAAATAAGCTGCATACAATCTCTTTTGGTCTGGTAATAACTCCGATGACTGTAAATGCTCTATTTTATCTGGCAACTCATTTAATACGTCCTCTTTTAATCGTCTTAATACGAATGGTTTCACTCGCTTCGCTATATCCTCACGCCTTAAATCACCGAACTCTTTTCTTCCTGGTAATAATTCTGGGAAGACGACATGGAAGATAGACCATAGCTCTTCTAACGAATTTTCTACAGGTGTTCCTGTTAATCCGAAACGATACTCCGCTTGAATCGTTTTCACCGCTTTTGCAGTTTGCGTTGTAGGGTTTTTAAACGCTTGTGCTTCATCAAGAAATAGTGTATGAAACGGCCTTTCATACAACCTTATATCTCTTCTCAGCAATGGATATGACGTAATTATGACATCAAATTCTGCTATATCTTTTAAAATTTTCCGGCGCTCTATTTGATTTCCATCTGCAATAACTGCTCTAATATGCGGGGCGAATTTTTTCAATTCACTCAGCCAATTATAGACGAGGGACGACGGAGAGACTACTAATATAGGCATGTTTTTCTCTCGAATTTCAGGCAAAACAGAGTCTATAAAAGCAATGCTTTGCAGTGTTTTCCCGAGTCCCATATCGTCTGCTAAAATGCCTCCAAAACGGTAATAGGCGAGTGTTTTCATCCACTCGAATCCATACACTTGATACTCTCGCATTTCTGCATGTAAAGTATTTGGCACAGCAAATTTCAATTTTTTCGGGTTTTGAATATTTTCTACTAGCTCTTGAACAGAATCATCCAAACTTAAAACATTACCTTCGTGAAGTCCGTTCATCCATTTTACACTCCGGATAAGCGGAACATTCACTTCTTCCCCATGTAAAAATTCTTTCCGAATACCCGTTTCTTTTACAAATTGATTAATTTCATTAAACTCTTTACTCTCCAGTGATAATAAAGAACCGTTCGCTAATCGGTAATATTTCCGTTTCTCTTCAAGAGCTACTAATACTCCTTTAATTTCCGCCTCCGGTATTCCTTTTATATCAAAACGAAATGACAACCAGTCTATCCTCTCTTTTCGTCTAACTCTAATAAGAGGAGCTGTATCTCCTTTATGAATTCGTAATTTGATTGCTGTCGTCGCATAAATATCAAGTAAACCTTTTAATGTTGGAACGACGTGATATAAAAAATTGTACTCAGCTTCTTCATTATGCATAAAGTAACCGCCTTCCGTTTTCGCAAAGGCACTTTCACTCATAATATCTAAAATCTCTTTTTCCTTTTTCTCATCACGATTAAAAACAGACGGCTGTCCATCCTCTTCTAACGGATTAATTATGACGTTTCCATAGTGAAATTCAAGACCTGCTAACAAGCGATTTTTCACTCTATCTAAATATAATTTCGCTTTTAATACGGGTGTTTCAACACGATCTGATACTACCTCATCTATTCGTACAGTTCCTAGCTTCATTAAACCTGGTACAACTTTTGCTACAAAATATTCCATCTTATCTGCCGGAATGTATAATTGGTTACTACTAGAGCGATTCATCATTTTTTGTAATTCGATAAGCCGCTTGCAATCCTCAGCGTTCAACTGATACAGTTTCCCTCCAAATAGAGCATAACTATACGTATCCATTACCTCAACTCGTTGTAAGCCATCAATATAAAGCGTAAACCCACTGTTACTCCCTTTATTAAACTCAAAATGTAATGGAAGGAGTCCTTTTGAAATTTGTAAACCATGAAAAGATTGTCCATTTTGATTCAGTCTCACACACTCAACTTTAGAAAGTAAAGAAAGCATATCCCCCCAAGACGCTGGCGGTATTAAAATCATGCTATCATCTTGTTTTGCATGTACTTCTAGCGTATCCTCATACATTTTTTCATTATGATGAATTTTAATAAGTTGCTGAATAATCGCATCTGTATCTTGTTTAAAGCTATGTACATCTGGTGTATATGTAAACTCATTGGAACAATTAAAAAGTTCTCTTCTCTCCACCTTAAAAAGAAATTCTCTAATCTGATTTACGAAATACGTTTTGGCAAGTTTCAGCTGCATTCCTAGAAGCGCTCCACCTTGTTTCGTAACTACTGGTGTACAAATAAATTCAACATGAAGTATTTCACGTGTATCAAAACGATGTTGTTTACTTTTCGGTCTCAGTGGCTTGTCTGCAAACAACTGAAACATCCCACTTGTTAATTGATCATTCCCGCTCATGTGTTCACTACTAGCTGGGCGCATTCCACCCGTTTGCTGATTATAATTTATTTGTATCAATACTGCTGCAACATGTTGACAGTACGTTTGAAAAGACGCTAATGACGGACAACTACATTTCGCAACAACATCACCCTTTTTAATTTTTTCGACTGTAACATGAAAATCTTCGTTTCCTTTTACTGTCGCCTCGCAAATTTCTTTATTTTCATCATAATGATTTATTATTACTTTATTTGATTTATAATAAGCTTCGCCTCTTTTATATGAGGTCTCTCCGCACACTTCTTTAATAATCGATTTATTTAACGTAAAACTCATTGCTTTGACACTTCCTTACTGTAAAACCATTTTCTCTTACTTAACATTTTACATGCTTCACGAGAAAATATAAAATGTTGGTTTAACAAAAAAGATACTTATTTATAAACGCCTCAGACTGTAAGCAAATAGAGTTTCAGTACTTGTCCCTAAACTCTTAAAACCGCCTATTATACAGGCGATTCTGAAAGGTTCCAGCATAGTATTTAAATATCTTCTACATTTTTCATGTAAAAGTTTTACTGGCCATCGCATCAATAATTTAAAAGATATGATTTTATGAAAAAGAGTAATAAAAGTTTTTCACACACACCATTGAGATGGATGTGCATATTTTGATGCATGGGGGCTTACTCTCTATAATAAGAGGATAAAGTAGGTAATTTACATATTTTCATGCGTGCCCTTATATAAGACTGTTATTGCGGCTAGTATAAGGATGATCCCCATACAAGCAGGTGCGGCATGCCCAAGTGAAACATAAATTTGACCTCCAATGATCGGCCCAATCATTCTTGCTAAAGCCTGAATAGATTGACTACCTCCTTGAATCCTTCCTTGTTCACTAGAATCGACAGACTTCGAGAGCATCCCATTGAATGAAGGTCCAAAGATGGAATCACCAAAACCAAATATAAACATTCCAGCGATAAGAAACGGATAAAATGAGAACAAAGCTGATGCTGCAATAAGACTATAACCTATAATCTCCGAAACCATTCCGAGAATTGCTATCTGTTTATCAGTAAGTTTTGTCAAAAGTTTTGGCATTATAAAACTTTGTGAAATGATATCTTGGAATCCCATAATTGAAAACATAAGTCCGATTAACGCAGGCTTCCAACTAAAAGTATCCATTGTAAATTGTGAAAAAATTGCCTGTAAAGATCCATTTGGTATCCAAAGTAAGAATGCTGAGACAAGTAGCCATTTTAAATTTTTCATGGAAAGTATATTTGCAAGTTGTGTAAATGGATTCAATCTTACAAAGGTAATCTCTTTCAATCTATTATTTTTGTCAAGGCTCTCAGGCATATATAAGATTCCATAAACAACATTTAATAAAGTTATGATTGCTCCAAAATACATAGGTACAGAATAACCAAACTTGGCAAGATATCCACCTATAGTTGGTCCAATAACAGTGCCTACTCCTACAACCGCACTTACCCATCCGAAGTATTTCGTTCTTTGTTCTGGAGGAATAATATCTGCAAAATATGCGAAGATAGTGCTTATGCTCCCTCCTGTTATACCTTCTATTATGCGCCCAGCAAATAGTATCCATAGAGCTCCTCCTATGCCAAAAACTAAGTACCCGATTGCGGAACCGAAAAGGCATACTAAAAGTAATGGACGACGACCATATTTATCACTCAAAGCTCCAAGTGCGGGAGCCGCAAAAAATACGCAGACTGCATAAACAGAAGTTAATAGCGTAACGAAGACCGCTTGTTCTGCCGAATTACTTGTATACGGCTGCACTAAAAATGGAACGACAGGTATTATAATGCTGAATCCTATTCCACAAAGAAACACAGAGATAAGACCGAATAGTAAGGCGTGTTTATCTATGACTCTTTCCGTATTATGTTCATTATGTGATCTGAATTTGGACATTTACATTCTCACCCCAACAGTTATTTTTGTTTCCTTATCAACAAAACAATAACTCCATTTTGTTTCCCTGTCAACAAAATTACAACAATAAAAAAGGCAATCCATCCTTGGACTGCCTTTCGTTTCATTTTTATTTTTTAAATAGATTACGACTTAATATGTACACCTTGTTTCTTTATTTCTGTATCTAAATGTCTACTATACTTTTCCACAAAGCTAAGTATACTATCAAATTCTTCCTCGGTTACTTGATCAAACACAACTTTATCCCGTTCTTCAAACTCTTTGTGCAGATCCTCATGTATTTTATAAATTACTTTCCCTTGTTCAGTAAGCCTAAAATAGATTTCTTTCTTATTATCCGACTTCTGATAACTTTCGATAAGGCCTTTTTTTATAAGTTTTTTTGTTATTCTACTTATGGCACCGCGAGTCATATAAAAGGACTCCGCAAGTTTTGTCACGTTAGAATCTACATTTTTTTCAATGTATTCGATACAATGTACTTCAGAAGAATTATACCCCTTAAGACTGTCTTCCATCTTATCCTTATTAAGCCAAACAATCTTATTATATAAGTCCCTGAAACCCACTATGATCTTTTCTTCTTTATTCATGCCCTGTCCTCCTCCCCGTTGGTGCATTAACCATATTATATTTATTTTTTGCTTCTATTCCAACTCTAATGAAAAAAGAGAGTCAAAAGCGTGTTGAGCACCAAGAAACTCAATGTCATTTGAACAAGACTTTGTCTACAATCTGAAACACTTATCTCTTTTCATTCTATCTCCATCAACCGTTTTGCCTCAAAATACAACACTTGAATAAACTTCTTCGTGTTAATACGTATATGACCAGAAGCCGCTACTTCATCTTTCGTCATTTCTGTCATCCGTTTTCTAACTATAGTAAAATCAAAAAATTTCGGAGCATAGCTTTCAAATTTCGGATTCGAAAAGTCTGTTAACCCGAGGGAAGCTAAGTGATTTAACGATTGATAAATCGCCCTTCTTACCCTTTGCTCAGATGCTTTCTTCTCTTTATCAATATCCGTATCTAAAGCTACATCCCCTAATTTCCTTATTGTAATATGATGGAAAATATCTTTTAATGCAGGAAATCCAAATTCAAATGTTTGTGCCTTTTCCTGCCCATATAAATATTCCAACATACTAAGCAAGTCTTTGCTTCCGTTCTCTCCCGCAATACCGAGTTCTGATAATAAATAGCGCCCTGAATCCGCTATTTTCTTCCCTTCTTGTATTGGCTCATTTCGAACTTGCGGCTGTTCCCACTTAAAAACGTTATTCAATGATTTTTGAATATCATGTATAGAACGCTCCAAACGAATACGCTCCATTACTTTTCGTACAACAGATACAACTTCAATTTTATTCAGTGGCTTTGTAATATAATATTCTACTCCAAGTGTATACGCCTCACCTATAAGTTGCTTCGATTCAACTTGAGAAATCATAATGATCTTCCCAGTAAAAGCGGACGCAATATGACGAACTGTTTCAATTCCGTCTCGCATTGGCATTAATAAATCAATAAACAAAATATCTACTTTTTTAAAATTCAGTTGGTCCGCTTCAATAAAAGCTCCGTCTTCCGACTCTCCAATTACTTCCCCAAGATCTCCATCTTCAATAATTTGCGAAAGCATAGAACGGAAAACTTCATCATCATCTACGATATAATAAAACAACATTATTCCCCTTCCCGCTTTAAACTGCACTCCGGTAAACAAACGATAAACTTACACCCGCCACCAGTTTCTCGTTCTTCTAATCTCACTTCTCCACCTAGCTCTGTTACCATTTCGTTTATGTAAGAAAGTCCAATACCTGTTGACGGTGTTCCCGTTTGATCATACTTTGAAGTAAACCCTGGCTTAAATACTAATTTCTTATACTTCTGTGCAATACCAGGACCATCGTCAATTACTTCAAAGAATATATGTTTATCTCGTTTATATAGCTTTATACTAATGAGACCTCTATCCTCAATTGCTTCCACTGCATTTGCAACTAAATTATTAAAAATTGATAGAACTGTATACACGTGATATGCAGCGTGCTCACCTTCTATATGTTTAGAAAAACGTATATCTTTTCCTAGCATTTCAGCATACTTCTCATTTATTCTTACAATTATTTCCGCTAATTCATGTCCTTCTACATACTCAGCCACATTTTTATCTAATAACAGTTTAGATAACCCTGCAAAAATCCTTTGATTATCCTTTTTTATTTCATGCACTTCTCCTGCTATTTTTAAAGCTGTTTTGCTATTTAAGTCATCGTTCGCTTGTAAGTTTCGATATAGTTGATATGCTTCCTGTGTAATTAACTCAGCATTTTGTAACGTTTTTTTCAAATGGACAGATTCCACATATAAATTAGAGAGATACATTAACATATTTTCATTTTCTTTTCGAACTTGGGATTCTTTTAATTTCGTTTCATATAAATTCATCATATTTAAAAAACCGAGCGCAAAGAAACTACGGAAAATAGCTATAATGATTAGTTTATTCACTTCAGAAACTGTTATCGTTGTGCCTAGTACGAGCATATGATAAAACGCAAGTTCTGACATACTTGCAATAATTTCAATTGAAATTCCAAGGCACCCAATAATAATTGGCTTCTGATGAAACTTATTTACCCTAGAAAACGAAAAGAGGCTTCCATAAATAAAATAATAAAAGAACACAGGATAGCGCAAATAAAATGATTCTGTCATATGGAATGAACCTTGCAATACCCAGTCAAGACTTACACGGAATAAAACTACAGATATACCGACGAGAACACCTGCAGCTGCTGCTGGTATTCTTCTTAAAAATAATAATAAAAAGAAGAAAAGCGGTGTCCCGAAGCTAACACGAAACATATCATTAAAAGGATGAAAATTAAGCTCTCCAGCAATTGGGACAACTACCATTAATATAATTAAAAGATACATATCTTTCTTCCATAATTGATTCCAATTCAAAGCTGCCACTTCCTATATATTTTTCAAAATGTATAAGTAAAGCCCGTTTATTATTATAAACGGGCTTTTTCTCTATATACTAACCTTTTCTACCGCTTTTATTTGACGATACTCAGGCTTCCACATTGCTTCTTTCACTGCAATCTTAATATCGTTATCACTTAAGTTTTCTCTAGCAACACCTTCTGCAACTGCAACTTTCGCTACTTCAATTGCAACTAGTTCAGAGATATTACGTAACTCTTCAACTTCTGGCAAAATAGGTGCTCCTGGCTGACTTGTATCTACCATACTTGCAACTGCTTCAGCTGCTGCTGCGAACATTCCATCCGTCATGACGCTTGCACGAACAACAATTGTACCAAGACCTAGTCCCGGGAAAATAAGTGCGTTATTTGACTGTCCAATCACATACGTTACACCGTTATATGTAACTGGTTCAAACGGACTTCCTGTTGCAACTAACGCTCTTCCTTCTGTCCACTCGATTAAATCTGCTGGTTTCGCTTCCGCAAGTGGTGTTGGATTCGACATTGGTAAAATAATTGGTCTTTCTACGTGAGAAGCCATTTCTTTAATAATCTCTTCTTTAAATGCGCCCGCAACTGTTGATGTTCCAATTAAAATTGTCGGTTTTACATGTTTCACAACTTCAGCAAGCCCGATCACATCATTTTGTTTCCAATCACTTACTTCCGCTTCTTTTCTTGCATATGGAATTTGGAAATCAAGAAGACCTTCCATATTATCTGTAACTAATCCGTTACGGTCAATACACCAGAAACGATTATGAGATTCTTCATCTGATAAGCCGACGCGAACCATTGCATCTCTTACTTGATCTGCGATACCGATTCCAGCCGTACCAGCACCAAACACAACAACACGGTGCTCACTTAGCGGTACACCAGAAGCTTTTACTGCCGATAATACAGCAGCAAGTGAAACTGCCCCTGTACCTTGAATATCATCATTAAATGTACAAACGTCATGACGATATTTATCTAAAATTTTTCGTGCATTTCGAGAACTGAAGTCTTCCCAATGTAGAAGCGCCTTCGGGAATTGTTTATTTACCGCTTGAACAAACGTATCAATAAATTCATCGTACGCTTCACCTGTTATACGAGGATGACGATTTCCAATATAAAATGGATTGTTTAATAATTCCTCACGATTTGTACCTACATCTAAAATTACCGGTAATACACGGCTAGGATCGATTCCAACTGCGGCCGTATATACAGCTAATTTCCCGATTGCGATGTTAATTCCACCAACACCCCAATCACCAATTCCTAATATACCTTCTCCATCCGTTACAACGACTAAATCAATGTTTTCAGCTGTTGCACCGATATTGGCAAATGCATCTTCAATACCTGATGGATCGTTAATTGATAAATAAATACCACGTGGTTTACGGTATTCATGACTATACCTTTGAATTGCTACACCTACAGTTGGTGTATATACAATCGGTAACATTTCACGTAAATGATCTGTTAATATACGATAAAATAATACTTCATTTCGATCATGTAACGCCGTTAAGTATACATTTTTTAATAAATCATCCGGCTGAGAACTAAATTGTTCATATGCTCGGCGTGCTTGTTCTTCTAATGTTAAAACAGCTGGCGGTAATAACCCTTTTAAACCTAACTCTTCTCTTTCCTCTTGTGTGAAAGCTACCCCTTTATTTAAAAGTGGTGTTGATAATACTTCTGCTCCTCTTAATGTTGTTTCTAATGCACCATTAGAAGCCACTGTAAACTTACTCATAACATCCCTACCTCTATTCATATATAGCATTTCTATATTGTAAACAAAAAAGAGGGGATTGTCCCCCTCTTCTTTTAATTTTTCTTTAAAAGAGTTGCTCCTGCAATCCCTGGATGTGTCATTTCGAATGGATCTAGAATTAACTCTAAATCTTCTTGTGACAATACACCATTTTTTACACAAAGTTCACGAACGGATTGACCTGTTGCAATTGCTTCTTTCGCAACACGAGCTGCTGCTTCATAACCGATATGAGGGTTCACGGCTGTAATAATTCCTACACTTTTCTCAACGTACTCTTTTAAACGATCTTCATTCGCTTCAATTCCTTTTAAGCAATTATCTGTAAAGGCACGGAAACCATTATTCATAATGCTAATAGATTGAAGTAAGTTGAAAACAAGTACTGGTTCCATAACATTTAATTCTAATTGTCCTGCTTCTGAAGCAAGACAAATTGTATGATCGTTACCAATAACTTGGAACGCAATTTGGTTAATAACTTCTGGCATAACAGGGTTTACTTTCCCTGGCATAATAGAAGAACCTGGTTGACGAGCTGGTAACATAATTTCTGCTAAACCAACACGTGGACCTGATGCCATTAAGCGAAGGTCATTCGCAATTTTAGACATATTCATCATACATACTTTTAGTGCTGCAGATACTTCTGTGTACGCATCAGTATTTTGCGTCGCGTCCACTAAATCTTCTGCACCAACAAGCGGTAATTCACTAATTGTAGCAAGATGTTTTACAACTGCTTCAATATACTCTGGATCTGCATTTAAGCCTGTACCAACTGCAGTTGCTCCCATATTTACTTCATATAAATGTTGACGTGATTGCTTAATACGTTTCATATCACGTTCTAGTACGCGAGAATACGCTTTAAACTCTTGTCCAAGACGAATTGGTACAGCATCTTGTAAATGCGTACGACCCATTTTAATAACATGGTCGAATTGTTCTGCTTTTAATTCAAATACATCATGCATATAACCCATCGTTTGTAATAAGCCTTCTAATGCATTTAATGTCGCGATATGAATCGCCGTTGGGAATGCATCGTTTGTTGATTGTGCCATATTTACATGGCTATTTGGACTAATATAATGATAGTCTCCCTTTTCCATTCCTAATAATTCAAGAGCACGATTGGCAATGACTTCATTTGCATTCATGTTCATTGAAGTACCCGCACCGCCCTGAATTGGGTCGACGATGAAATGATCGTGCCATTTTCCATCTAGAATTTCTTGAGCAGCTTCTGCGATCGCGCCGCCTTTATTCAATTCCAATCTACCTACATCTGTATTTGCAAGTGCTGCTGCTTTTTTTACAACTGCGAATGCTTGAATTAAACCTTCATGAATTTTGTAACCTGTAATTGGGAAGTTTTCTACTGCACGCATTGTTTGTACGCCGTAGTATGCATAATTTGGTACTTCTTTTTCACCTAAAAAATCTTTTTCAATTCGCACACCATTTTTAACTTCAGTTAATGTTGCCATGATTATTCACTCCTTAACGATTTCTTATGCTGCTTTTGTTTCTTTGACTGTTTCTACATATTGTTTTGCTTTCTCATTATCGAATTCGCCTTCCCACTTCGACATAACAATGGCCGCTAATGCATTTCCTAATACATTGACAGATGAGCGAATCATATCTAAAATGCGGTCAATTCCCGCAATTAACGCGATACCTTCTAGTGGTAACCCCATTGAACCTAACGTTGCTAATACAACAACGAACGATGCACCTGGAACTCCCGCCATACCTTTGGATGTTAACATGAGAACGAATAATAACGTTATTTGCTCCGTCAGTGACATGTGTACACCATACATTTGTGCAACAAACAATGCCGCTAACGCTTGATAAATAGCCGATCCAGTCAAGTTAAATGTATAACCTGTCGGAATTACGAAAGAGGCAACTGCCTTTGGACAACCGAACTCTTCCATTTTTCTCATTATATTAGGTAAAACAGCTTCTGAACTTGCTGTCGTAAATGAAAGAATAAGTTCTTCTTTTAAAATTTTTATTAATGTAAAAATGTTTACGCCAACCATTCGTGCATTAATACCTAATACAATCACAACGAATAGTATAACAGTTACGTATACAGCTAGCACTAGTTTTCCTAACGGAAGTAGTGTTGCTACACCAAATTTTGCAACCGTAACAGCAATTAATGCGAATACACCGAATGGTGCAAACTTCATAACTTGATTTGTAACCCAAAACATTGCTTCGAGTACACCTTCAAAAAAGTTAAAGACAGGCTTTCCTTTTTCTCCAATTGCTGCAACTCCTAAACCAAATAACACGGAGAAGAATATAATCGGTAATAAGTCACCTTGTGAGATAGATTCAAATACGTTTTTCGGTACAATATGAACAATCGTTTCAGCAAATCCTTTCTTCTCTGTTGCATCTGCAGTTTGTTTATAAGAAGAAATATCACTTTGCTGTAAATTGCTCATATCAACGCCAGTACCTGGTTGGAATATATTCGCTGCAAGTAATCCCATTAAAATAGCAATCGTCGTAATAATTTCGAAATAAAGAATTGTCTTACCGCCCAGTTTCCCAAGCTTTTTCATATCTCCCACGCCAGCTACCGCAACAATTAATGCTGAAATAACAATTGGTACTACAATCATCTTAATTAAATGAATAAATATATCCCCAATTGGTGTGATATAAGAAATCGCCGTTTTATTGCCATAAAAGACTGCCCCTACTACAATCCCTAAAACAAGCGCGACAAAAATTTGTGTTGCCAATCCGAATTTTTTCATTTATGTTCATCCCCTTCATGCGAACGCTTTCAATTTGAATTTATAAAAGCTACTCACACATCATATAAGCGAACCTACAAAATCATACAAAAACCTACAAGTTTGTCACAAAAAATTCAAATATTTTTCTTCTATTTTTCATTGACACCATTTTGTTAAAAAACGATAAAATATACTTGATAAGTAATCAGATTATTTCGTATAATCAAAAAGATATATACTTAAAACAAATCGAAATGAAAAGGAGTGGATAGTATGAAAAACTACACAAAGCAATTCGTCCTATCTTCTTCTTTTCTTTTTCATTTTCTTAAAAAGGAACAAAGGCATTCGCCTTTGTTCCTTTTTTATTGCGATCTATATAGGGGGAATTGTTATGAGGCCATATAAAAGAGTTTTAATAAAACTAAGCGGCGGCGCTCTTGCCGATCAAACTGGAAATAGCTTTAACTCCAAACGATTAGAACATATCGCAAACGAAATTTTATCCATTGTTGATTTAGGTATCGAAGTATCCATCGTTATCGGTGGCGGTAACATTTTCAGAGGTCATCTAGCTGAAGAATGGGGAATTGATCGTGTAGAAGCTGATAATATCGGTACGTTAGGTACGATCATTAATAGCTTAATGCTCCGCGGTGTTTTAACTAGTAAAACAAATAAAGAAGTACGCGTTATGACTTCCATCCCTTTTAACGCAGTAGCTGAACCATATATTCGCTTGCGTGCAGTCCATCATTTAGATAACGGTTATGTCGTTATTTTTGGAGGCGGTAACGGGCAACCTTTCGTTACGACAGATTACCCAAGTGTACAGAGAGCAATCGAAATGAATAGTGACGCCATATTAGTCGCAAAACAAGGAGTAGACGGTGTCTTTACAAGTGACCCAAAACATAACAAATCAGCGAAAATGTATCGAAAGCTGAACTATAACGATGTTGTTAGACAAAACATACAAGTCATGGACCAAGCCGCTTTATTGCTTGCTCGGGACTACAATTTACCAGCACATGTCTTTAACTTCGATGAGCCTGGGGTGATGAAGAAAATATGTTTAGGGGAACATGTGGGGACGTTGATTAATGATGATGTTTCGATGCTTGTGCATGAATAATAGTTATTTCTCATGAAAAGGGTGTCTATTAAAGACACCCTTTTCATTAACCTTTATAAATAAAAATCAGCCAATCCCCCCAACTTCTCCTTACAACGCTCCCAAAATGATAACTTCTCAAAAAATTCTTTCGTCATTTCTTTCGAATCATGAAAATCTTGCGTTAACGCCTCATTCACTTCTGAGACGATAGATCCACCATGAATATACAAATTCATCTCATCATTAATATAGAAGCTACGTGCAGTAAAGTTCGTTGTACCGATAACAGTTAATTCATTATCAATTAACATTAACTTCCCATGAAACATTCCTTTTTTATACCCATATACAGTAATCCCATTATTAACAGCTTGACGTATGTATGGATACGCCACTTCTTTTATAAGAGGTAGATCTGGTTTATATGACCAAAGTATTTTTACTGTAACACCACGCTTTTGTGCTGCGATTAAAGCATTCATGGATTCTTTATTTTTTGCTATAAAATACGGCGTTGCAATTACAATGGAGTGTTGAGCTTGTTTTATGAGCTCTATATATTTTTCAGCAACGTAATGCCCATTGTAACTAGTCATAGTATGTAATGTATTCCCTTTACTAGCTTTATTCGTACTCCTCTTTATATCTTCTTTCGTATCTCGTTTCCAATCTAAAGCGAATTGCTGTTCTAAATCTTTTGCTCCTTCTCCTTTAAGCCGTACATGATAATCACGCCAATATCCAAATCGCTTATCTTTCCCTAAGTACTCATCTCCTATATTAAATCCGCCTGTATAGCCAATCTCCCCATCAATCGTCGTAATACGGCGATGATTACGATGATGAAGAGAATAAAACCCGAATGGTAATTCAGGTTTTCTACTATATGTAAAATGCACACCACTTTCCTGCAATTCATTTTTCATCTTTCTTTCAAATGATAAATCATTAATGCGATCAACCGATAAATAGACGTTTACTCCTTCTTTCGCCTTCTCTTTTAATAAGTTTAAAAAAATATGACTACTTTTATCATCCGACAAAATGAAAAAATAAGTGTAGATGGAGCTTTTCGCTTTTTTAATATCTTCAAATAGCTGCTCATATAATGACTTCCCTTCTACATATAATTGAAAGTCACTATAATGAGGTGTATACTCTGTCGGCATGTTTTTCCCAGCTTCCATTTTCCTACCTAGGGTAACATCGATATGCATCCAAATTAAAATAAAAACGAAAATAGCAATAATAATAGAAGTAACTCGTAATATTTTTTTAATCATTTTGATTTCCTTCCGATCATTTTCTTTCCACCCTTCTATTTTGTCATTCAAGTTTAGATTTCATGCTTCATACAAAAAAGGATGCGACTTAACGTCACACCCATTTCACATTAAACAAAATTCCTCGCATCATTATTTCTTCCAAACTTATAAATTGCAATTAAGAAAAATGCTATTGCAAAGGCGAATAAGATTAAAATATTCAAATACAACTCAGAGAATGGAATACCTTGCTGTAGTTTTGCTATCGTATCTAGTAACCAGCGCTGCGGTAGGAAATCAGCTACTTTTTGTACCGCTTTTGGCATAATGTCATATGGAAAATAACATCCAGCAAGCAAACATGTTGGTACTATCACTAGATTTTGCATTGCATTTGAAGCAGCCGAACTTTTTGAAAAAGACACAATAACTAATGATAAACCAATTGCAATTAAAGCGAATATCATAAGCACACCAATCATTACTATGAAAGGCATATTAATATTTGTATGAAAAACATTCGTCATAAATAATACTGCAATGACAATTTGCAATGTTAGTATCATCATATTTACCGCGACGTTGGACAATATAAATTTCTTTCCATCAATTGGTGTTGATAATAATCTAAAGTACGTTCTATTCTCTTTTTCTTTTAAAATAAATCCTGATAAGTTCACTGCTGAAAACAGCATAAACATAATAAGGTAACCCATCGTTTGGTTTGTCATATCTTTATTTTTCGAAGTATCTTCTAGCGTCTCAGTTTTCATTTTAAATGAACTTTTTTGATACCCTGCGTACATACTATCAAATGTACTTTGATCTGTTCCTGCTACTTTACTAATAGCTGCTACATTATCAATATAGTTATATAAATATGATTTTATAAATGCTGTTACTTGATCACCTTTAATCGATGCAATCTCGATATGATTAGGTTTCCCTTCTCGAACACTTTTTGAAAAACCAGAATGTAATGTAATAACTCCATCAAGTTTTTTGGAAGTGAGTTTATCTTCTACTTCCGACTCCTTAACCTTACTCACTTTCACATGATTTAATCCTTCTAAAAACTTTATCGTATCATTTGCTATCGGCTCATTTTCTTTATTTACAATCCCGATATTTAACGTACCTTGCCCCGCATTTCCGTATATCGAAAAAGAGATGAGCGTTCCGATTATCGGCAAACTAATAATAATGAATAATCCTTTTTTATTTTTCAAAAGGACAGATAGTGTTTTTTGTATGAGCCATAAAATATCTTTCATACTATAGCCCCTCCCGTCTACGTAATGCAATAATTGCAATTAATAAAAAGAGTGCTGAAATCCCAAGATTTAAACATATTACCGGCAGTGCCGCTCCTACATCGTTTGCATAAATAATTTTCATGACAGCTGTGTTTGCCCACGTTAATGGTGATAAGTTCGTAACGAAATTTTCTTCTACTACGAAGTATGCACCACCAAAAATAGAAGCTAACTGTATAACAACAAGAATAATTGCTCTCGATGATTCAGCTGTTTTCGTAATATACCCGATCCCTAAACCGAAGCTAATTGCTAGAAAGACTTGTGTTAACAAAATAATAAATATAATTCCAAGATGGTCGCCCCAATTCGCTTGAAATACAAATTTGCTAAATAACATGACAAGTAATACGCAAAGGGCGTTTGCTACTAGGCTACCAAGTACTTTTCCAATGAATATTTCAGCCTTACTTATAGGCGCAGCAATGAGACGATCTCCTGTTTTACGTATTCGTTCTCCTCGAATTAAAGAACTCGCTCCCATCCCAGCATATAGTGCGATCATCGTCGTCATTACAACCGCATAGTAATCCATAGAACCTGGCTTTTTCGCAGCTTGTAAAGATGTTTCTTTTATATAATCATTATGATTCCCATTTGAAATAACTGCGCTCACCTTACTAGGATCTACTTTTGCCACTTCGGTTGCTACATTGTACTTATCAACAAATGTTGTAAGCATACCTTCCACAATACTTCCCTCAATACTACTTTTGTCACTTCCGTAAAACTTTGCACCATCTTTATTTAATTCTACATAAGCAGCATATTTATTTTGCTTCACTGCCTCTTTCCCATCTATACCTTCAGAAGCTTTTTTAAAATGAATACCCGATTTATCGACTTCTTTCGTAAATGCTTCAAACGATTGAGAAAATGTGCTACTCGCTTCATCTTTATATAGCACTTGTATATCCTTAATCGATTGACTATCACTATTAAATGCATTCGTTAACGCTGTCCCTAGCACAAGCATAAGCACAATAGGAAATGCTAACATAAAAACTAAAGTTCTTACGTCCCTGAAATCTCTTTTAATATGCATAACTGCAATATTGAAGATGTTCAATTGATGAACCTCCCTTTACCTTTTCTTCATTTACCTTTTATTTATCTCGTAAGTTTCTTCCAGTCAACGTAAGGAATACTGTTTCTAAGTTTGGAGCCTGTTCCTCTAACGAACGGATTTCAATGTCATGATTAATGAAATGCTGAATAATTTTATTTAAATTGTTTAATCCTGCATCCGAGTTTACTTTAATTACGTTCTCTTCAATTTGAACAGCTTTCACACCGTTTATCTCTTTTAACTGCTCTACATCTAATTTTTCTACCGACTTTACTTCAATCCAAATATCTTTCGTGTCGGTAATAATTGCTTTTAACTGTTCTTTCGTTCCTTCTGCAATCACTTTACCGTGATCTACAATTGCTATTTTCGTACAAATCTCTTCTACTTCTTCCATGTAGTGGCTCGTGTAAATAATGGTACTTCCCATTTCATTTAATTTTCGAACAGACTGGAGAATATAGTTTCTTGACTGTGGATCAATTCCAACTGTCGGCTCATCCATAATAATTAACTTCGGTCTATGAGCGATCGCACAAGCGATATTCAGTCTTCGTTTCATCCCGCCAGAAAAGTTTTTCGGGTAATTTTTATGTTTATCACTAAGCCCCACAAATTGAAGTGCTTCCTCTACTCTCGCTTTTAATTCAGCTCCTCTTAACCCGTAAAGTCCAGCAAAGAATTTCACATTTTCATAGGCATTTAACTCTTCATAAATTGCAATATCTTGCGGAACGATACCAATATTCATCTTCGCAAACCGATTATGCTTCTTTATATTTTTTCCTAATATGCTAATTTCACCTTCATTACTTCTTAACAACCCAGCAATCATATTTATCGTTGTACTTTTACCAGCACCATTTGATCCTAAAAATCCAAATATCTCTCCTTCTTTAATAGATAAAGACATATTATCAACTGCGATGAAATCACCAAATTTTTTCGTTAAATTTTTAATTTCTAATGTATTCATCATTTCACCCCTATTTCGGTTTCTCTGCTATTTATTATAAACAAAAAAAATGAACCTGCTCAGTGCAGAAGTTCATTCTTTTCACATGAGATTATTCACTTTTTTCATATGAGATGATTCATCTTCGTCCCATTCTTTTATATCGGCAGCAACATTGTTACTGAAAAACCACTTGTCCCATCTACAATAATTTTTCCGTTTACTGATGCCGTTCGCTCCTCCATCCCCATAATTCCGAGACCTTTCTTAACGAGAGCTGCACCTTTTCCGTTATCCTTCACTTGTACTTTCACCATCTTGTTAAGTACATGAATATCTATGGAAATGACTGTCGCATCAGCATATTTCATTGCGTTTGTAAGTGCCTCTGTAACATTTTCACCGATAATTTTCCACTGAATAGGAGAAATCATATCTAAGTTACCTTTATATACGAAAGGAATATTTACATCATGCTTACCGGCAAATTCCTCTATGAATAATTTCATACGATGGATACCAATTTGCTCAGTTGGTGGCTTCATATTTTTTAATGTAATGCGAATACTTTCAATTCCATCTTTTGAAATGTGAATTGCATTTTGTAATAACTCGGCAGATTTTTCTTTATCTATTTCCATTAACCTCTTTGCTGCTTCCATTTGAATTAGTGCACCCGTCATCGAGTGGCCAATTTTATCATGAATTTCTTGTGATAGCCGGTTTCTCTCTTCTAACTTAAATGTGTATTCTGATTGCTTTATGTACTCTTTATTTTCATGTAAGCTTTTCGTCAGCCGCTGCATATCTTTTCGCATCTTATCATTTTGTGATTCAAGCTTTAATACACGCGATATATACCGTTCTGCCATAGTTAATACAATGAAAGAAAATGCAACAATTAATCCATATGTCATTCGAATACTTTCATCTGTAAAGATAATAGGAATCATCATAACGATAAAGAGCTGCCATTTCTTCTCTATATATCGAAATACAAGTTCATATAAATTCAATGGTAAAAACAAAATAAAAAGCGGATGAATCTTCCATGTAAATAACATAACTACGCCAATTGACACAGAAGTTAATATGTTTTTGTACGTATCTTTTTTAAATATAGAAATCAGTACGTTTACAGAAAGATATAAAAGCAAAGTAAATATAATCCATGGTAAGTTCGCGACATTTAAATAAATGTAACTAAACACAATATATATAAAAACAATTAATTTACTTACAATTAACCAAAATTCCATATCATTAATCTACTTTCCCTGTTAAGTAATAAATCGCAATTTGTGTGCGATGTTCTAGTCCAGTTTTCCCTAAAACCGATGTAATATAATTTGCGATTGTTCCCTCTGATATGAAAAGCTGCTTTGAAATTTCTTTATTCGAGAAACCTTTCGCAATTAATGCGATAATACTAAGCTCCCTTTCTGTAAAAAGACTCTTATCTATTTTACATTCTTCCTCTTTACTTTCCATTAAATTAGATTTAATTTTATCAAGTACTACATCTTGCATAACAGTTTGACCGTTATACACTCCTTTTATCGCATCACGAATACGTTCCGGATCATTATTTTTTAATAAATAACCTTTTGCTCCGTTTTTTACTGCGTCCAATATATATTCATCATCATCAAACGTCGTTAAAATAAGCGGCTTCGTTTTCGTCTCTTCACAAATTAACTTTGTCGCCTCTACCCCGTTCATGTTTGGCATGCGGACATCTAAAAGCACAATATCGACTTCATGTTTCTTACAATATGCTACAGCTTCTTTTCCATCATTTACAGTATCTAACACTTCAAACTCTTCGTATGTATTTAAAATAATTTTCATGCCTTCTCTAATAAAAGAATTATCATCTGCTATTAATATTTTAATTTTCATGTTTGTTAGTATGGACGTCCTCCTACTAACATTCACATCCTTTCTCCGCGTAACATTTCCTCTTTGCTCATTATATACTCCTTTTTACCATTTTTTCACACCTTTTTTCATATAGCCTCCTTTCTAAAAATATATTATTCTTTTTTTACAACATGTGTAGGGTGACTTATCATTTCTTACGTCTATATAATAGAATGCGTCAAAAAGGAGGGAGAGACCCATTGAGGAAAAACAATTAATTGAAAAAGCACAGCAAGGAAGCGAACATGCTTTTCGTATCCTTGTACAAACGTATCGTCATTATATTTTTCAAGTTATCTTTTCTATTTTAAGACATGAAGAAGATGCGAAAGATGTTACACAAGAAGTATTCGTAAAAATTCACGCCTCTCTCCCAAATTATCAATTTCGCGGATTAAAAACGTGGATGGCGCGTATTGCCACCAATCACGCTATTGATTATAAAAGGAAGAAAGCTAGAGAACACGAAGAACTCTCCTTATGTAAAGAAACTGAGGAAAATATAAAATCCTCTCATAACATTGAAGCTTTACTATTGACGAAAGAGCAAAAATTACTCATTGCTCAAAAACTAAGAGAACTTCCTGAAAATTACCGTGATGTCGTTCTCTCGCATTATTTAGAAGAAAAAAGTTATCAAGAAATTGCTTTGCAGGAAAACATCGAAGTGAAAACAGTCGAAATGAAACTGTATCGGGCAAGAAAATGGATTAAAAAACATTGGAAGGAGGAAGAGTTTCTATGATGCATTATTCAAAAGAAGATTGGCGCAATTATACATTAGATTTTATAGAAAGCAATGAACGTGAATCTATGGAAGAACATCTTTTTGAATGTGATTATTGTTTAGCACTTTATATGGAAAGTATTGATGAACAACATGAAAACCTTCCAATGATAAATGATGATTCATTTACGAACGAAGTTATGACGCAAATTAATTTTGAAACACTACAGTCTAATGAATATATAAAAACAAACTCACTAAAACGCACAATTATTCACTACATAATTGCGACTGCGGCTACAATTATTTTTATGGTAAGTGGTTTATTCCAATATATTTTTACAGCGACATCAAATTTCGAGAAATCTTCAAAACATAACGAGTCTTCTATCTCACAACAAATTGTAAACAAATCGGTGGACACATCAACAAAGGACGGAGGTTCAAAGCATGAATAAAAACCCCTTTTTAGCACTTGTATTAGGGCTAATTCCTGGGCTTGGACATTTATATTTAAAGAAGTTTGGACGATTTATTTTATATAGCGGAGGGGCTGTATTTCTATTTATCTTTGCAGCATTTTGCACAATAGCATTAGGAGAGCGTGATATTGCTTTTCTTTCTCTATTTTTACTAGTCGTGTTATGGGCGATCAATTTATTAGATTTAGTTATCACTATTATTAATCAATCGAAAAAACAAGCGGCCGGAGAATTTACAGAGTCCTCTAAAGAGAGCGAACGATTTTATATCATTCTTCTATCAATTATCCCTGGACTTGGTCATTTTCAATTAGGACTTATGCAACGTGGACTTACATTTTTAGTAGCTTGTACAGGAATTGGAAGTATGATCATTTTCGTTGCCCTTTTAACATCTCAAGAAAGTTTCCTTATCTTTCTCGTAACGTTACCTGTTTTATGGATTTATAATTTCTTCGATGTTGTTCAGCAACTCCAGAAAAAAGAACGCGGAGAGCAACTAGATGACCGTACTATTTTCGAAGAGTTTGAAGAGCATCGAGAACAAGGAAAGAAAAATAAAACATTCGCTTCCATTTTAGCAATGTTTCCTGGAGCAGGACATATGTATTTAGGCTTACAGCGCCGTGGTCTTCAGCTTATGGCAGCCTTTTTACTTTCCATATATTTACTCGACTTATTAAGACTTTCAGCGTTTTTATTTTTAGTACCCATCATTTGGTTCTATAGCTTTTTTGACGCTTTACAGCAAACTGCAAAATACGGAAAAGAACGTGTAAATGACGAACCTATCATTGATTATTTTATCAATCATCAAAGATGGATCGGTATTGGGTTAATTACACTAGGTGGTTATTATTTATTAGATCAAACAGTCCTTCCTATTTTGAATGATTACTTCGCAACTATATTTAACATTCATCTTAGCGAACTATATTATCGCTATTTCCAAACATCTATCGTTGCACTCCTCTTAATTGGTGGCGGCTTTAAATTGTTACTTGGAAATAAAGAAAACAAAGGTGGTACGAAAGAATGAGAACATGGCGCGTTGGAACATTTTCAATGGGGCTTTCTATTATTGCATTAGGTTGCTTCTTACTATTTTCAGTTATAAAAGGTACTGAGGTATTAGATTCCTTAACAGCATGGTGGCCAGTTTTACTTATCATACTTGGAGCTGAAGTTTTACTATACCTTCTATTCTCTAAAAAAGAGCAATCTTTTATTAAATATGATATTTTTAGTATTTTCTTTATCGGCGTTTTAGGAAGTGTCGGAATTGCTTTTTACTGTTTATTATCAACTGGATTACTAGAAGAAGTTCGTCATTCTATTAACACAACGAGGCAAACGAGTAATATTCCAGACGGACAATTTGATATACCTGAATCTATCAAAAAAATCGTAGTAGATGCAGGACATCAGCCTCTAACGATAGAGGGAAATAATACAAATCAAATTCATCTTTTGGGAACTTATGAAATGACGACGAAAGCAAATGAAAAACTCAATTTAAAACGAGATGATTTCCTTTCCGTTCAAACGGCTGGAGAAACGATGCATATCACATTAAAATCATTACCTGTTCAGCATACGTTATTTAACTCGGCACCACAGGTGAAACCAACGCTTGTTCTTCCGCAAAATAAAAATGTGGAAATCCGTGCTTCAAATAACGAACTATCTCTTTATCCAGGTCAATTACAAAATAATTGGTTTGTACAAGAAAGCTCAAGAGTGTCTGTCCATCTTGCAAAAGAGAGTGATGTATCTTTAACAGCAGTAACAAATCAAAAAGAAACACATGGAAACACACCTTGGGAACAAGTTGAAGATTTAACGAAAAAAGAAAATAATACTTCAGAAGAAAATCCAGAATTAATCGACCGAGAACATTGGTATAAAAATTCGATTAAAACTGGAAATGGAACGTACAAATTAAATATTGAGAAAGCTTATAATTTGAATATGAACGTTATCGAAAAATAAGAAAAACCTTCCACAAATGTGGAAGGTTTTTCTCATATAATCGCTTTAATTCCTTCTAAAATTAAGCCAATCATAAATCCGCAAACAGCCCCGTTCACTCGGATCCACTGCAAATCTTTACCGACGTTATTTTCGATCATTTCAATTAATGTTTTATCGTCTAGTTTATCAAGGTTTTCTTGTACAAGTTTTCCAATTTTCGAATGATTCTTTTCAACAAGTGTGACAACTTGCTTTTGTAACCAATCTTCTATTTTTTGAACCGTCACTTCGTCTTCTTTTATTTTATTCATTTGCGTTTGTAAAAATGGAATAACATATGTATCAGCAAATTCTTCTTTGTTTACAAAGGTAACTGCTCTTTGTTGTACTTGCTCCAGCATCTCTTTTATTTTGTCAGTAGCATCCCAATTCGCAATCCACTTTTCTTTCCAATTTTCTAATTCCTGTAGTAAAGCTTCATTTTCTTTTACATTTATAATTTCTTGGCGAATTTTTGATAAGATAAGTTGTCTTGTGCCATTATCTGCATCTTGTAAGCTGTTAATATTGCTAATAATAAATTTCTGCAAAATGCCGCCAATTTTATCTTCATCTACAATATTCATAAACGATTTCAAAGTAAACTGTAAGAATCCATCTACTTTTATGTTTTCCATCGCCTTCATACCTAAGCTTCCAAGCTGGTAACGAGCTTCATCTTGCGCTGTCCAATCTTTCACTTTTACTAATATGTAATCAAGTGTCTTTTCATCATATTCTTGCACAACTAATTGATCAACAAGCACTTGTAAGATGTTACTCGTATTAATTGTATGCAAATATGTTTTAAGTTCTTTTTCAATAATAACAGCTAACTTTTCTGTATCTATTGAAACAATCGCTTTCTCAGCAATCGTTACAATTCCCTTTTTCACAGCATCAGACTGCATTTCTCTCTCAGCAATTTGTAGCACCATTTGCGCTAACTGCATTTCTTTTACTTTATTCGTAATACTTTCTTTCGTCAGCCACTCATTTTCTAACGTATGAATGAGCCCTTTCGTTACTCGTTTACGGTTTTTAGGTAACAAAGCTGTATGCGGAATTGGGATTCCCATCGGATGACGAAATAATGCTGTAACCGCGAACCAATCCGCAAGTCCGCCAACTAATCCAGCTTCAAATCCCCCTTGTATAATCTCTCCAGCTATCGTTCCTTGAAAAGGGATAGAAGCAGCAAAGCCTACTCCCATAACCCCAAGCGAAATACCCGCTATATATTTAGTCTGTAATGACATCGTATACACACATCCTCTTATTATGTAAAATAAAGCTGTTTTGTTATATTTATTCGATATTAGTAATCCTTCATATCTATACTATAAAGAACTATTGTGAAAATAACAAAGATTTTTATGTACATGAAAAAATGAGGCTACAACTAGCCTCATTTTTCTTATATTGTTAATTCCAAACCTTTCTTATAATACCCATTCATCACATCTTCTGGAACCATGCTCCCACCAGTTCCCCACACAATATGAGTACCTTTTTTCACCGTCTCTGTTAACTGTTGCTTTTGTAAATACTCGTTTTCATTTTTACATACATTCACTGGCCCAACCATACCAGCTAATGCAGAAGGCTCTAAATTAATATTTTCCTTATCAGCCAGTTCTTTTAATAATCTATATAACTCTTCATCACTTACTGTGTAATTTCCGTTCAAAAATGGTTCTATCGTTTTACCGACAAATCCAGACGGTCTTCCTACTGCCAGTCCGTCCGCGTCTGTTATATTATCAATCCCGATATCTTGAACGGCGATTTTATCATGAAGTCCTGTCATTAACCCGAGTAACATACATGGAGAATGTGTTGGCTCTGCAAAGAAACAATGGACGTTGTTTTTATACAATAACTTTAAACCAAATGCTACCCCGCCAGGTCCCCCACCTACTCCACACGGAAGATAAACGAATAAAGGATGTTCTTCATCTACTATAATCTCTAACTCTTCTAATTGCTTTTGTAAACGAGATGCTGCTACTGCGTATCCTAAAAATAAATCATGTGAGTTTTCATCATCTACAAAATAACAGCTAGGATCTGCATCTGCTTGCTGACGCCCCTCTTCTACTGCTTTACTATAATCAGCTTCATATTCAATAACATTTACACCTTTATTTCTTAATAAATCTTTTTTCCATTCTTTTGCGTCTGCTGACATATGGACAGTTACGTTAAAACCTAGTTTCGCACTCATAATCCCAATACTTAGCCCTAAATTACCTGTAGAACCTACCGCAATTGAGTATTTTGCAAAAAACTCTCTACATGTGTCACTATCTAAAATAGAATAATTATCTTCCTCTGTTAACATTCCATGCTGCAGAGCTAATTGTTCAGCATGTTTCAACACTTCATAAATCCCGCCCCTAGCTTTAATTGATCCTGATATCGGAAGATGACTATCACATTTTAATAGTAATTTTCCTAGTATAAGTTGCCCGTAATTTTTCTCTAAAGACTGTTTCATTGAAGGTATTTTTACTAAAGGTGATTCTATAATACCATTCGTTTCTTTCGTTTCAGGAAAAACTTTCGCAATATATGGTGCAAAACGCTTTAATCTCTCTTCCGCGTCTTTGACATCTTCTTCATTAAGTGGTGAAGCTGTTATTGCTGTTTCATATTTTTCTATATTCGGGTTTATCCAAAATATTTCTTCTGTTGCAATAAGCTTGTTAACTAATGGATACTCTGCTTTTAATACCTCTATTTCCTTCATTCCGTTTCCTCCTCATATCCTTGTAGCTTGCTATACAATAAATTATAATTAATTTTAATATAGTTTAACATAAATTATTCATTTTAGTTAATTTTAATTTAATTTATTTAAATATAATTTAATAATCATTAAGGAGAATGTTTTATGGAAAATATAGATATTGGTAAAAAGATTGAAAAGCAAAGAAAAGAAAAAGGTTTAACTAGTAAACAACTAGCAAATATGGCTGAAATTACACCATCTATGTTAAGTCAAATTGAGCGTGGTTCTGCTAACCCTTCCATTCAAACGTTAAAGGTACTCGCAAAGGCACTGGATGTTCCAACATTTAGTTTTCTACTTGAAGAAACAAATACAGACGATTTAATCGTGCGCTCTCATAAACGAAAAAAAATGATTATCGATAATTTATCATATGAAATGCTATCGCCTGATTTCACAGGTAATTTAGCAACAGCAATTATGACTGTTCCCCCAAATACTTCTTCATCAGATAATATTCTAGAACATAAAGGTGAAGAATTAGCATTTGTATTAGACGGAACAATTACATTGTATTTAAATGAAGAAGAGTACACATTAGAAACTGGTGATAGTGTAAAAATACCTGCTTATTTAAAGCATAAATGGGTAAATCAATTCGAGAAAAATGCAATTGTCTTATTTTCTGTTACCCCGCCGATTTTTTAATATATAAAATAAAAATAGCCACGCACGGATACTCTCCGTACATGGCTATTTTTATTTTTTCGGCATGAACAAAATGCCTAAACTAATAACACAAAAACTAAGTATTTGCTGTATTGACAGGCCAAATAGAACCGAGTTTTGTTCACTAATAAGCGAAATAACAATATGAGCAGTCCCCTCACAAATTAGAAAAACACTTATATTTTTTCCAGTTCCTAATCTTTCATTTTTCATCCATAACAAACCAATTACACAAAGGGCGAGGATGATCTCGTATGCGAAAATAGGATGATATAAAAATTTAGATTCATATATTTTCATTCCCCATGGTAGTGTCGTTTGTACACCTACTTCTCGATGGAATAGAAAATAAAAGATACTGCTCACGCACAATGCAAAAGGCAATGCATCAAGTAAAATATGAAGCAAAAATTGCTCCTTTTTACTTTTCCAAACAATGTATGCACTCGCAATTATGCCCCCTATTAAAATGTGCTGCATGCTTCCTACAGCTAGTAATGCTTGCAATGGCGACCTAAAAGCCCATACTGGATTTAAAATTGCCGGTGCAAATTTCCATACAAATACGATAATAAGAAACGCATTTGTTACAGCATCCATCATTTTTTCATACGGTACATTTTGATGCTTCATCTTTCGTTTCATCAGCATAAATCCAAATAGACTTCCAATTATAAGAGATACGGGTTGTAACCTCATGATCCACTCCATCGCTGCAAAATCCCCTCTTAACCCTCAATTAATTTTTGAAATTTCTTTTCTAATTGATCTGGAGGTAATACCCCTCGTACATGATCTACTATAATTCCATCTTTATTAACAAAAAATGTCGTTGGTAAAGAAAATACTTTATAATCTAATCCAGCTACTCCATCCATATCTAGAAGAACTGGAAACTCAAATCCATAGCGATCCGCAAATGCAGTTGCTTCTTGTACTGGGTCACTAACAGTTGCATTTACTGCAAAGATTTCAATATCCTTTTTATATTTGTCATAAAAACGAACTAAGTCAGGTGCCTCCATTTCACATGGTCCACACCACGATGCCCAAAAATTAATAATATATGGTTTTCCCTTCGCATCATTTAGCGAATACAACTTTCCATCTAATCCTTTTAATGTTATATTTGGTGCTTTAAACCCTATTTGTGGTAATACTTCTTTCTCTTTTAACTCCGCTTGTTTCGCTTTTCTTTCCTTTTCTTCTTTCTTTGAATTATAAAAGTTAACACCCGCCCAAACGAGTGCTCCTACTAATATAATAGCAATTAGTTTCTTCACTTTTCTTCCTCCTCATTTTTTAAAATCCTGTAAATCCACCAAATAGGCGAATAAAGAACGCTGTAATTTTCGTCATTTGATTTGTATACAATAAAACACCTGTTACAATCATCATTACGCCGCCAATTTTCATCATGACATTGGCATATGTAACAATCCATTTTACCTTCCCAATAAAGAATGCCATCACGAAAAATGGAACCGCAAACCCAAGAGTATACGCTGTAATATAAAGAAGTGCCCCTTCAGGATTCGTCGCGCCAAGCATGAGTACAGCTGAAAATATCGGCCCAACACATGGCGTCCATCCCGCTGCATATGTCATACCGACTAATATCGAACGAATATATCCAGTCGATTTACTTCTATACTGCACCTTTTTCTCTGCCATAAGCCACTTAGGCTGAAACAATCCAGTCATAAATAACCCCATCAAAACAATAAAAACCCCACCAATTTGTTGAATCAATTTTTGGTTAGATGAGAATGTTATTCCAATCCAGCTTACCGACAAACCTAACGCATAAAATATAACCGAAAATCCAATCATAAAAAATACGGTATGTATAATCGCTGATTTTTGCATAATCCCACGATTCTCTTTTAAATCTTGAATTGAAACACCTGTAATATAAGATAAATAAGATGGATATAGAGGTAAAGAGCATGGCGATATAAATGACAATACTCCCGCCCCAGCTACAAGCCAAATTGTTAAATCTGCTGCGTTCATTTTATTCCCCCTAAAAACACTACACCTAGTAGTGTTAATTGTTAAAAAAAGAGGCTATATGCACTCTCCGACAATAAGTACAATCGACATACAGAATAAACCTAGCGTTACATATACCGAATTTGTATGTAACGGGATAGTAAGCTTCACAACTTTTTCATTTAACACTTGCTCAATTCGTAAATTTATTGCTGTTTTTGCAAATGAAGCTGTCACACATCGATTTTCCATTGTCTTTATTTTAATTAATTTTAATAACGCGCTACCTAACTCGAATGAGGATTTCATTTTTTGCATCGCATATTTATCTGCTGCTAACTCTTGATACGTATGGTATCGCTGTAGCAGCCCTTTTAATATCGGGATGTACAACATTCCTTCTGCTAATAACGTAAAACAAAATAATTTTAGTGGATCCCGATTGTTTTGATGATATTCTTCATGAAAAACAATCGCATCAATTTCTTCCTCTGAAAACGTGTGAATTATCCCTTCTGACATGACAACTTTCGGACGAAATAATCCAATTGTAAATGCTGCAATTTCCTCGGTCGGTAATATATATATTTGTTTTCCTTTTCTAATAAAAGGTACAAGTATTTTTTGTAATTTTTTACTATAGAAAAATTGCCGCCAAACTCTTTTGCACACTATCAGTACAGTAAGTAATAATAATCCAGCTATTATGATACGAATCAACGATAGTTCTTTCATATGTTTTTCTAACTGAAACAAGCAAAACTTTGAAAGAAAGAACGCCTTATTTTGAAAAAGAAATGGATATGTAACGTAATACGTTAACATACAAAAAAAGAGAGTACTAACAATTACTGCTAACAATACGATTTTACGCATTTGCCATTTCATTTTATCGATCCTCTTTTTTTAACTGACTCAATTTATCTTCTAATTTTTTTAGTAAAGTCGGATCAGCCTGCTCTAACTCATCTAACATATGATTTACAACTAAATCTCCAAATTCCCCCATTAATTCCTGCGTCATTTTCTTCGTTTGATTGGATAAGAATTCTTCTTTTGTTTGTACAGCATGATATATGCCACTTCTTCTCACAGTCTGTTTTTCTAAGTGTAGTTTCTCTACTAACCTGTTCATAACTGTCATAACAGTATTAAAGTTCACCGGTGATTCTTCACTTAATTTCTGCTGTACTTCTTTAATGGTAATACCTTCAGTGGACCAAACAATCTCCATTATTTTCGCTTCAAGTGGTCCAAAGAAGTGATTTAACCCTTGCTCATTTAACTTATAATTTTGAGTAAACATAGTATGGCTCCTTTCACACTACAGATTGTAGTACAAATTAAATGAAAGGTCAAACACGAATGATATAAACTGCTATCCACTAATTATGAATATCCATTCATTGTAAACCTAACTTCTCTCCAAATGTATCAAATAGATACTGCTCTAATATTTGTACACTAAACTTCTCATTACGCCCAAGTGCAAATAATTCCCGATTTTTCGCTACGATAGTGTCTAACGGAATAGCTACATTATCCACTATTTTTGTAATTTCAATTATATTACTTTTCACATTGACTTCCGTTTTAAATTCAACATTCTCCAATACTATATGTGAACGTCTTCCTGATGCAAAAAAAGTAAAGTTAGGATTTTTAACGACGCCAATTTCACTCTCTAATGCATATAAATAATGAAAAATTATATCTCTATGTCCATCTTTTATTACTTTTTCATCCTTCTCATCATCTAAGTATTCTTTCAACTTCGTTGTAAATTCAAATCGAAAATCCACTTTTTTCACGCTCCTTTTTTCATTCTATACCGAATAAATATATTAATATAACTTTACCATATTGTAATACAAGTTCCTATAAAAAGTAAAAAATACGTTTGTAAAATCCCTAGTATTTCCGACGCCTTTATAAAATATATACACTCATTCAATATTAATTAATGAGTCGTTATATCCATTTAACCATATTGTTTCCATATTTTGAAACAATAGTATGCAATATTATATATCAATAAACTGTTTCTAATTCATCACTCTATATAATCATCGTTCCCTTTACTATTCCAATATATTTAAACTGTATTTTCTCTTTATTCATTACATTAGAGAAGGAATGTAACTCTCTTCTATCGAATTTTTACATAACAAAAATGATTAGGTGGTGCTTTACTATGAAATTAGCTGTCATTGGTGGTGGTGATTTACAAGATTTAAATCACTTTCATATTAATGAACGACTTATAGAATTAACAAATAAACAGTACCCAAAAATATTATTCATTCCAACAGCTAGTCATGATGATGAAAGCTATATAAAATTATTTTTAGACACGTTTGAAAACCAATTCCATTGTGATGTACAAATTTTACGTACAATAACCGATATGCCTTCTAAATATGAAATAGATGAGATGATTCATTCAGCCGATTTCATTTACCTTGGTGGTGGAAACTATGTTGAAATGCTTACACAATGGAAAGAACATAAACTAGATGAGAAATTACTATTGGCTCTCGAGCAAGGAACACTCATTGCAGGGTATAGTGCTGGTGCTATGTGTTGGTTCACATCTAGTATCCGATCAGATTATGAAGGTTCTGGTTATGTAGAAAGTAACGGCTGGGGGATTGTTAACAAAAGGTTTTGCCCACATTATAATCAATTAAATAGAATGAATGCTTTTCATTCCTTTTTACAAAATCACCAAGGTAATATAGAGGGGATTGCACTAGAAGATGATTGCGCTTTATATATTACAGAAGAATCCTTTGAAATTATCGGTGCACCAGAAAAAGCGTGGGAGTTTTATATGAGTGATAAAAAACTTATTAGACAACATTTTGATATCACTTTAAAAAGCTATTTATAAAGTGAAACTTTAATCAGTGGGGGTTTTCTTCATCCCCACTAATTATTAGCCCTCATCAATCAGGCTTTTGCGAGATAAACATACGCTTCAAAAAAATGTCCCTAAGTATAATAACTTAGGGACATTTTCACTATTTAACTAACTAATCGTGTAATTCGTTTCTTCTGCCATGAAAGCTTATAATATGCATACTGTAATATGAGACTAACAATAAATGCTGCTGGGTATCCAATCCATATCCCTTCAATTCCAAGGCTTGTATGGTAAGAAAGATAATATGCTACTGGTACTTCAACTAGCCAAATTGATACAACACCAATAACAGTTGGCCATAATACTGTACCACTCGCTCGCATTGTCGCACTAATAATTTGTGCATGACCGAAAATTAAATAACTCCATAATGTAATCATAACTAAACTATGAGCAATATCAATTGTAGTTTGACTCGTTAAAAATAGTGATAAAATGTCTCTTGAGAACAAGTAAATAAAAGATATTAACATACCACCGATAACATAGTTCATAATAATTCCAGCCTTTACAACTTTCTGCAATCGATCAAATTGATTTGCACCAATTGATTGTGCCGCAAAAATAGAGACTGTAATGCCAAGGCTAACGGCTGGCATTTGTACATAACTGGCAACTTGATTCACGACGCCATAAGCAGCTGTTGCATCCGAACCATAACGATTTACAAACGCGATTACCGCAATTTCAGATAATGAAACTAATATCATATTAATACTCGCTGGAATACCGAGTCGTAGCAATAGCTTTAACAACTCACCATCCATTCGAAGGTATTTCCTTACCGTTCCATCTAGTTGTAGTGGATGATTTTTCTTCTTTAAATACACTAGCATGACAATAAACGTAATAACTGTCGATATAACAGAAGCATATGCTGCTCCATACACATCTAATTTCGGAGCTCCTAACCAGCCAAAAATAAGAATTGGTAATAAGATCATATTTAGCGCTGTACTTACAATTAAAAAGTAAAATGGCGTTTTAGAATCTCCTGTCCCTCTCATAAATGTTGTGTATGCAAAATATAAAAATAATACTGGCATCGATATAAATAAAATTCTTGCATAATGTACACTTATTTCAATTATATTTTCTGGCGTTCCCATTAGACGCATAATATCCATTGCAAAAATACTGCCTATTATCGCCAATGCAATTCCGATAATAAACGTAAATGTAAGTGTCGTACCAACGATAGCTTTTAAACGATCTTCATTTTTAGCGCCAAACGCCTGACCAATTAAAATAGAACTACCCGACCCAATTCCAATTACGAATGAAACGAGTAGGAAAAATAACGGAAAGAATGCTGATATAGCTGCTAAATCATTGACACCAAGCCATCTCCCTACTACGACCATACCAAATAATTGTCCAACTGATTGAAGTACATTACTTAATAATAGCGGTACTAAAAACATAGACATCGATTTCCAAATCGGTTTACTCTCACTTTCTAACTTATGTGACTCCACACCTTCTTTATTGTTATCTGTAGGTGGTTTCAAATTACATTTCTCCTTTTATTAAAAATCTTTTTTCCATCTCTATCTCTTTGTATAGTTGTTATAATGATTTGCTTCTATTCATTTTCTTTCCGCATTATTATAACTTCACCCAATATTGACTTCCATCTGCTGTTCTATCTAAAAATCCATATTCAATTAAATATCTTCTTAAAGTCACGAAATCTGGATATACATTTTCTAAAATTGTATTCACTTCTTTTTCGGAATACTTTTGATTACTATCAAACTTTTTCACTAAGTGACGTAATATAATTAATTTACGCTTTTGCTTCTTCGGAAATTTAGAAAGCGGCCCATCTAATCCATCTATAAAATGAGTTTTTAATACTTCATCATTTTCTTCTTCCGTAATATTGTATCGATCATCCACCATCGTTGCTGTTCTATGAATTGGTACAAATTTCGTTTGTACCTTCGATTTTTCTTCTGATAATTCCATTAACGCTAAAAATACTTTTGCTTGCTTCATCTTCTCTCGCAATGTAAAACGATGATTACGAATCGTCGATGTGCTACCGCCGTCCATCTCTTTTACAATTTCTTTATCATTCAGTCCCATATGGAAAAACTGAACCATCTTCTTTTGTAAATCGGTTAAACCAGTAAACTTCTTATCAAGATTTAATAAATAATCAAACATAGACGTATGCTCACTATGCATATGCAATTGGACAAACTTCTCTGCTTCATACAAAACTTGATTATGTTGATAAATAACTCCTTTAATAAACGCTTCTCCACATGCTAAACAAATATACTCCTCTGCTTCCTCATCAAACACATACCCTTTTTTCAGTTCCTCTACCGACGCATCCCAAAACTTCTCTGAAATATCGTTCACACTAAACACTCCTTCAAAATGTTTATTTAAAAACAAACAAATTACAATTACGTTTATTATCACTTCATCATCTTAACATACATAAATCAGACATTTCAATGTTTCGTTTACCTATTTTGCAAACTTTTATAAAATCATCTATAAATTTCTCAAATAACCGCTAACTATAATGAAATTATTATTCCATGGAGAAACTGTAATAACTTAATTAAAGTGATATCCGAAATGAAACAAATCCTCTATTTACCCCCTATCAAATATTCCATTTTAACTACAAAAAAGGCGCTTCCTTTTATAGAAGCACCCTTTCATCTTTTATATTTTTTGTAAACAACCTCTACTAAAACTTTACTTGTCTCTATAAATACATGTTTTCGGTTTCCATCCTCAACCATTTTATTTGAACAGCCACTCATAATCATTATACAACTAAATATGACTAGCGCTACATTTCTATTCTTATAAGCCACTTCATGCCACTCCACTATAAAAAAACTTTATTTACATTTATCCTATCAAAAAATTTTACACGAATAACAAACCCCAAAAATATGCAATCTTGCATATTTTTGCGATTCATTAAGATATTGTGATTTAATTTATTTAAAGAACACTTTTATCGAGGTGACTTACTTGAAATTTAAAGCAAAAAAAAATCCATTTCACGTCATTTTCATTATATTATTTATAATTATTTTTTTCATTTCACTATTCTTCCAAAATGAAAATTCTATTTTTTTTACTCTTATGATGCTGTTAAATATCGTGAATCTTTCTTCATTCTATTTTTCACACTATAATATAACGAAATCATCAATTGTTGTAAAACACGGGTTCATACTGCGCACTGAAATTCCATTTGAAGACATTCGTCACATTAAATACTCTGGAAAAAAACTCCGTTCAGAAAAATGGACTCGACAGCAATTAGAAATTGATTACAATTTATTTGATTCCGTGAAAACTTTCGTACCACAAGACGAAGAAAAATTCATTTCACTCTTAAAAGAGAACTGCCCACATATAAAAGTAATCCATTCGACCACTACCAAATAATATTTCAGAACTTACAGTTGTGCAGTTGAAGAAAACATAAAAAGGGATTAAAATTTATATGTGAGAAAGAAGCCCAGATTCGAAATTTCGAATCTGGGCTTCTTCTATTATTCTTTTGGAGCAATCATTTTTTTCGGATCTACAATTTCGTCAAATTGCTCTTCTGTTAATAATCCCGATTGCAATGCTGCCTCTTTTAAAGTTAAACCATCTTTATGAGCATGTTTTGCAATTTTCGCTGCATTTTCATACCCAATATGAGGGTTTAATGCTGTAACAAGCATTAATGAACGATTCACGTTTTCGTTAATTACTTCTTCATCCGCTTCAATACCAACTGCACAATTATCATTAAACGAAACAATTGCATCCGCTAATAAGTGCGCTGATTGTAAGAAGTTATAAGCAATAACTGGTTTAAATACGTTTAACTCAAAATTCCCTTGGCTCGCAGCAAATCCGATTGTTGTATCATTTCCCATCACTTGCGCCACAACCATTGTTAACGCCTCACTTTGTGTTGGGTTTACTTTACCTGGCATAATCGAGCTTCCTGGCTCATTTGCTGGAATAATAATTTCTCCAAGACCACTACGTGGACCACTTGCAAGCCAACGTACATCGTTAGCAATCTTCATTAAATCAGCCGCTAATGCCTTTAATGCACCATGAGTATATACAACTTCATCATGGCTCGTTAATGCATGGAACTTATTTGGTGCAGAAATAAAGTTCTTACCTGTAAATTGGCTAATTTCCTCAGATACCATATCACCAAATTTAGGATGAGCATTAATACCCGTTCCAACTGCAGTACCACCAATTGCTAACTCTTTCATATATGTATTGCTCTCAGCAATCATACGCTCAGTTTTTTCAAGCATACGGTGCCATCCACTAATTTCTTGTCCCAAAGTTAACGGTGTTGCATCTTGTAAATGTGTACGACCGATTTTTATAATATGTTCAAATGCAGTTGCTTTTTCTGCTAAAGTTTCTTTTAACTTCGTAATTGCTGGTAATACGTGATTTTCTACCGCAATTACACATGCTACATGAAGCGCTGTTGGAAATGTATCGTTTGAACTTTGAGACATGTTCACATCATCATTCGGATGAATATGTACGTCAGATCCCTTTTCTTTCAAAATTTGATTCCCGCGGTTTGCAATTACTTCATTCACATTCATGTTAGATTGTGTACCACTACCCGTTTGCCATACGACAAGTGGAAAATGCTCATTCCATTTCCCTTCAATCACTTCATCAGCAGCTTCCACAATTGCTTTTGCTTTCTCTTCTGATAACTTCCCTAGTTTTTGATTGCTAAGGGCCGCACTTTTCTTTAAAATCGCAAATGCTTTTACAATTTCAAGCGGCATTTGCTCTGTTCCAATTGGGAAGTTCTCTTTACTTCTTTGTGTTTGCGCTGCCCATAATTTATCAGCCGGAACTTTTATTTCTCCTAATGTGTCTCTTTCAATTCTGTACTCCATTTTTTCATCCCCTTGAAAATTTAATACCTACATTTCTTATATTAACAGACTTCCCTTCAAATGATAAGGATTCTCACTCATATATATAAATATTTGATATTTATTTTTTAAAATTCCTCTTGACCTAAACTTAAGTTTAGGCTGTATCCTTTCCATTGTGACCTACTAAAAAGATACTGGAGGAATTCAATATGAAAAAATACGCTTTTGTAACAGGTGCAAATAAAGGAATTGGATATGAACTCGTTCGCCAATTAGCAGAGAAAGGCTATCACGTATTTTTAGGTGCTCGCAATGAACAACTTGGTCAAGAAGCTGTGAAATCTTTAAATATTTCCAACGTTTCTTATGTTCAAGTAGATATTTCAAATTCACAATCCATTCAAAAAGCAATGAAAAAAATGTATGAAACGACTGATCACTTAGATTTACTAATCAATAACGCAGGTATAGCACTAGACTTCAATACGCTACCTAGCAAATTAAATATTGAAACTTTACGTCAAGGATTTGAAATTAACTTTTTTGGAACTTTCCAAATGATGCAAGCCTTTTTACCATCATTAAAGAAGTCAAACAACAGCAAAATAATAAATGTAACAACTGACATGGCTTCACAAACAATGTTCGCTAATGGTGAAACACCTCCAATTAATGCTTTAGGATATAATTCTTCAAAAACAGCTATTAACGCTTTAACATTAGCTTTTAGCAAAGAATTTGGTACTAACGGTCCAGCAGTTTTCGGGGTAACACCTGGTTTTACAACTACTGACCTTAATGGAAATGCACCTGGTGGCCATACAACCAATGAAAGTGCTAAGATTATTATTAAATATGCATTAAGTGCAACAAACTATAATGGTAAAATATTAAATAAAAACGGAATTATACCCTGGTAACAAGAGGATGAATCGCATGTATTATACAATTGGTCAAGTCGCCAAAATGCACCACTTAACTATTTCTCAAATACATTATTACGATCGACAAGGACTGTTCCCTTTTCTTCAAAGAAATGAAAAAGGAGATCGAGTTTTTAACGAAGAAGCACTCAAATATTTAGAGATGATTTTATGTTTAAAAGAAACTGGTATGCCTATTCAAAAAATAAAACAATTTATTGACTGGTCCATGGATGGAGAATCTACTATCCTTCAACGATTAGAATTAATGAAACAACAAAAGATAAATGTTTTACAGCACATTCAAGATACTGAAAAGAACTTAAAAAAGATACAACAAAAAATCACTAAATATGAGCATGAAATAACCTCAATAGCTCAAAATACAAAATAAAAAAATCACCTTCTACAATGTGTAGAAGGTGATTTTTCATTTATGATGCTTGCTTTCCTTTATCCGCATCATCTACATACCAAATGAACTTGCCTGTATATCCGTAAATAACTGCTAAAATTAACGATACAAAACTTAACCACATAAATGGAATATATGATAACGTTGCTACCCCTAAAATACCAGCCATAAAAATACCATTATCCGACCATGGAACCATACCTGAAGTTAACGTTCCACCTACTTCTGAGTTACGCGCTAATACACGACGGTCTATTTTTAGTTTATCATAGCTATCTTCCATAATTTTCGGCGTTAAAATAAGTGATACGTACATCGCACAACCAAATACGTTCGCTAAAAATGCAACGATTAATGTAGACAACGTTACATTACCTGCAGAATTTAATTTCTTCTCAAATTTCGATACGATTACTTTAAGAACACCTAGCTTTTCAAGTAATCCACCAAAACCTAAGCCAAATATAATAACGGCTACTGAGCCAAGCATACCGTTAATTCCACCACGGTTTAATAACTTATCGACAAACTCAACACCAGATTGAATTGAGAATCCATTATAAGCTGTTCCAATTGCCTCTCCAAAGTTCATCCCTTGGAAAAGAGTTGCCCAAATTGCACCGATTAAAGCTCCCATTGCAATTGTTGGCATCGACGGTTTCTTCATTGCTAATAGAACGATAACAATGACCGCTGGAACAAGCATCCATATTTTAATATCAAATTGCTTTAATAAAGCTTCTTTTAAAAACTCTACTCGGTTCAAATCTACATTATCCCCGCCGTACATCCAGCCAGCTACAGTAAACATAATACTAGTAATAATATACGCTGGAACGTCTAATACAAGCATAGCTCGAACGTGAGCAATAACATCTACTTTTGCCATAGAAGCTGCAAGAACTGTACTATCAGAAAGTGGTGATAATTTATCTCCGAAATAAGCTCCCGAAAGAACTGCACCAGCAACAAGTGGAAGTGGTAATCCAAGACCTTCACCAATCGCCATCATAGCTATACCAGCTGTTCCAACTGTTCCCCATGATGTTCCGGTCGCAATAGAAGTTATGGAACAAATAATTAAAGTTGCCAGTAAGAATATGCTTGGGTGGATAAATTCTAATCCATAATAAATTAATGTTGGTACAACCCCACCAGCAATCCACGTCCCAATTAAAGCCCCTACTGCAACTAAAATAAGAATTGCTTCTAATCCATTAGAAATTCCTTTTGTAATTGCATCTTGCAATTCTTGATAACGAAATCCTAACCTTAATCCAAGCGCAATAACTAAAAACCATGAAATAAACAGCGCTAATTGAATTGGGAGATCAAAAATCGTTTGGAAGGAAAAGACGACAGCAAGAAATAGCATTAAAAGAACGATAATTTCTGGTATCGATGGTAATCTTACACTTTTCATTTTTTTCTCTCCTTACAAGTCGATAACATGATGTATGTCGTCTTACATGTATGTAGTATACAATTAGCGAAGACAAAACAAAATTTTCATATTATTTCGATTTATTTTTCCAGTATAATATATTGGACACCTTTTCTATTGTAAAAGTAGATGTTACTTTTCGCAATGGAAAATATAAAAAATGTTACATTTTTATTTAGATAGAATAACTTTTTTAATATTTGCCACAATAAGATTTTTTACTATTATCTTCACCTTTTAAGGACTACCATTTTTCTCCAAAAAAAAGCACACATCATTAAAATGATGCATGCTCCACTTTTATTTATACAAATTTTGTATTTCTTCTTTATTTTTAAGTATCTCCGAAAACTTATCACTACACCCTTTTGGCAATAATACTCCGAGTCCGTATGAATGTCCAAACTGAAAATGAGGGTGCTTCGCCTTGATCTCATCCCAAAACTTATACACGCCAAAATCACCACTTCTCACTTCAATATCATGAAATAATACAATACCGTTTTTGGAAACTTTAGGTAACCACGTTTTATAATCATGAGAAACAGCTTCATACGTATGGTAGCCATCAATATGCAAAAGATTTATCGTTTCATCTTGAAACTGATCTATAGCATCATCAAAAGTAGACCGAATTAATTTTCCTATATTAAGGTAGTTAGCGCTCACAACTTTTTCTACTATTTGAAAAACCCCTTCTCCATATGGACCTGTATGCCCATCTCCAGCCCAAGTATCTACAGCAAAACATTTTGTAGTTAACCCACCATCCTTTACTCCCTGACAAAAACTGAAGAAGGAAGCACCTAGATGTGTGCCTAACTCAACTAAAGTTGCTGGTTTTTCAAATCGTACTAAGTCATATGCGAAATTTAAATGCCCACTCCACGCAGATTGTGACCGAATAATAGGACTAAATTTTTCAAAGTCAAACGATGGTTTATGAGTAACCCAGTTCATTGCATATCTCCTTATACACATATTTTTAACAAACCAAATTACTCTTATCTTTATTTTTTTTTCATTGCGATTATGATTATATTTCATAAAAATATGCAGAATTTATTCTTTTGAAATTCAATTAAAGATTCATTGTCTCGCCTTCACTTTAAGCCGGATGATTGTCAAAATGATTCCTAATACAGCACAATTTTCATGGTATATTCCAACCTTAAATCGTAATCATTATGATTTATCATTGATTTTTTCTTTTCTATCCATTATCATAAAACGTAATTATTACGATTTAAAGGAGAGAAATTATTTTATGAAAAAAGTACCTATTACCGTTTTAATTGGTTTTTTAGGAGCCGGAAAAACCACTTTACTGCATCATATTTTGACTAATAAAAACAACTTAAAAGTAGCTGTTATCGTTAATGATATGAGCGAAGTAAACATTGATGCGTCCCTTATAAAAAAAGGTGGTTTTTCACGCACAGAGGAAAAATTAGTAGAAATTCAAAATGGTTGTATTTGTTGTACACTACGAGAAGATTTAATGATAGAAGTGAATCGTCTTGTTGAAAATGGTGATATTGACTATATAGTTATTGAATCTTCTGGTATAAGTGAGCCTATTCCAGTTGCCCAAACCTTTACTTATACAGATGAAGTTCTTAACATTGATTTAACGAAAAATTGTCACCTCGATACGATGGTTACAGTTGTAGATGCACATAGATTTTGGGATGATTTTGCAGATGGAGAAAGTTTGCTAGACCGAAAACAGGCAATCGATGAAACTGATACTCGGGAAGTTATTGATTTATTAATAGATCAAATTGAGTTTGCAAATGTAATTATTCTTAATAAGATAGACCTACTAGAAAAAGAAGATGTGATAGAACTCCATCATTTACTAAAGAAATTAAATCCTAGCGCCAAGGTTATTGAATCTTCATTTAGCAAAGTACCATTGCAAGAAGTTTTAAACACAAATTCATTTAATTATGAAGAGGCCAGTCAATCGGCTGGCTGGATGCAAGAATTAAATAGTGACCATCATACACCTGAAACGGAAGAATACGGTATTCATTCCTTTGTGTACCGTCGTAAATATCCTTTTCATCCTGAACGCCTTATGAATTGGCTAGAAAAATGGCCATTAGATGTTGTAAGAGCGAAAGGATTTTTCTGGCTCGCCTCTCGTAATACTATGATAGGGCTTCTATCACAAGCTGGTTCCTCTATTACAATTCAAGGTGCTGGTGAATGGATAGCGGCATTACCTGAGGCTGAAAAAAATCAAATCATTACAGAAGAACCAGAAGTATTGAAAAACTGGGATGAACAATATGGAGATCGAATAACTGAACTCGTATTTATCGGAATTGACATGGATCGTTCTTTAATTGAACAATCATTAGATAGTTGTCTATTAACAGAAAAAGAAATGAAACAAGATTGGAATAGCTTTGTTGATCCTATTCCAGCTTTTACTTATACTTCATAACAAAGTGAAAAAAGGCTTCCGTAGCATGGAGCCTTTTTTCACTTTGTAGCACTCTTATTTAACATATTTGCTTTCATAAGAAACACCATTGTACCCAAAACAATTAAGGTAGCATATACGACACCAACTACATCACCTATTTTTTCTAAGCCAAACGGTAATAGTATAGTAGCAACTCCGACTATATAGGAAAATACTCCTGAAAGCTTCGCTAATTTATTTTTATCTCCAACAAACGTTTCTTCTTGATATCCTGCCAACAAAAACAATCTCTTTTTCACATGTATTTGATACCCTAAAAAAATGATAAGTAATCCAACAAATAAACAAACCAAAAATCCTGCTAGCATTTCAATACCACCCTCTCTACAATATTTTACCACGTACAAAAAAAAATTCGTCTCCATTATTAATAACTTTTCATTTAATTAGAAGTTTCAGTTTATTGACGCTCTTTTTTGTGATATATTGCATATTGTATCCAATATATATTTTTGGAAGGAGGATTATATGTCTTATGGATCCAAATCGATTAAAAGGAATTATAATGGTCATAATCGGTGCTTGTTTATGGGGCTTGTCCGGAACAGCTGCGCAACAACTTTTTCAATATGAAAATGTTTCAACCGAATGGTTAGTTACGATCCGTTTGCTTATATCTGGGGTTATTCTACTCATTATTTCATCATTCGGAACGAGAAAAAAAGAGATTTTTGCCATCTGGAAGCAAAAATCCGACGCTAGTAAAATGATTTTGTTCGGTCTTTTCGGCATGCTTGCTGTACAGTATACGTACTTCGCCTCTATTAAAGAAGGAAACGCTGCTGTTGCAACTTTGTTACAATATTTAGCCCCTATATTTATCACTGTATACTTACTTTTCAAATGGAACGTTCGTCCATCAAAAATTGATTATATTTCAATTACACTCTCATTAGTAGGGACTTTTCTCTTATTAACAAACGGGTCTATGCATAACTTAGCTGTATCTACACCAGCTATCATTTGGGGCATTTTATCTGGACTATCTCTTGCATTTTATAGTTTGTATTCAAAAAAATTGTTAGAAAAGTGGTCTTCATCTGTTATCGTTGGCTGGGGTATGATTATTGGGGGTATTGGTGTAACGATTTTACACTTTGTTTCCACAAACGAATTCATTTTATTATCCACTATAAAGTATGTAAAACTAAGTACCCTCCCGCTCATTACATTTGTAGTCATTTTCGGGACACTCATAGCATTTTATTTGTACTTAGATAGTATAAGATACCTTACGCCGAAAGAAACAACGTTATTTGGTTGTACAGAGCCGCTCGCAGCTATTATTTCTTCCGTACTTATTTTGCACGTACCGTTTCAATCTTTTCAGTTATTAGGTGCTTTTTGTGTCATTGTAATGGTGCTTATATTAAGCCAAAAGCCGGATGAAGGAAAACCGAAGCTAAAACTTATGAGTAGAAAAAAACAAAACATACAATGAAAGGATTGAATTATTTATGCCTGTCCCTCAAAATTATAAAAAACCTGGAAGAGTTTCCGCAAAGTCACTCGTTTTAACCCAACTACAAGATTGGATTATAGAAGGTGTATTACAACCAGATGAAAAAATTAATGATGGGGAATTGGCGGAAGCACTAGGTGTAAGCAGAACACCAGTTAGAGAAGCTTTACAAATTTTAGAGCTTTCTGGGCTAGTAGAAATGATTCCCGGTCAAAAAACGAAAATTGCTCCTATTAAATTAGAAGACGTATCTATCATTTATGAGACGCTGGCCGGTCTTCACTCAATTATAGGAAAACAAGCACTTCAAAAAGTTACAGATGCTGATATTAAACTACTTTCCGAGATAAATGATACTTTTCAACAATCTATACATGAAAAAGATTCAAAAAAAGCCTTAAAACTAGATATACAATTTCACAATACAATTACTTCTATTGCTAAAAACCGATATATTGAACCTTTTCTAGAAAATATGCAGCTTCACGTTTTACGACTTGAATATTTGTTTTTCCAAAACTTTGTGCCTGCAAGTCAATCTATTAAAGAACATCACTCTATCATTCAAGCACTTCAAAAGCAGGACGAAAAACAAATGGAACAAATGATGGCTCAAAACTGGCTCCGTCCCATGAAAGAAATACAAAAAATGATTTCTATGAAAGAATAAAAAAGCTGGTTACACAAAAGTGTAACCAGCTCCCTCTTTACTAATCTATATGCTATGCCTGAATATTCGCGTAATCTTCAATATCTTCGTACTCTTTTTCCAATTCCTCTAAAGATAGCTCGTATAATTGTCTGTCGCGAATCTTAAACACCCCTGCTCCAATTAACTCATCAATTAAATGCCTCTTACGATTTTCAACAGCAAAACGGAGTTGACTACTCATCTTTTAAAAAACTCCTTTCTACGATCGTTGAAAATGATAATCTTTATCAATTACCACTTTTGATTATAAAAGATGATTCTTAATAAGTAAAGTAATCTTATGAAATATTTACCTTACAAAGTATTTGTGGCCACATTATATATATGTATGCCCTGCGAAAAATGTTATGACACTTTTTCTGATCCTTTTTCTTTCATACTTTGCAAGTTGTCTCGCTATGATAAAACTCACCTTCCATTTCTACTTGGATGGTGACATGTTCTACATGAAACTTCTCCTTTAATACATCCGTAGCCTCTTTTAATACACTTTGCGTTTCATTACCTTTTATAATTAGGTGGCAAGTTAATACTTGAAAATCCGATGTGACAGACCATATGTGCAAATCATGAACTTCTTTTACAATCGCAATCGTTAATAATGTATTTTTCACCTCATCCATATCTATGTGCTGCGGTGCACCTTCCATTAATATATGGACTGTATCACGTGTTACACGCCACCCACTAATAACGACTAAAATAGACACAAGAATACTAGCAATTGCGTCTGCAACATTCCATCCGAAAAATTTAATAAGTAACGCAGCAATAATCGCTCCAACTGACCCTAATAGATCACCTAGTACGTGTAAGAAAGCACTTCTTAAGTTCAAATTACCTTTCACATCTCCGCCTCTCATTAATATCCAAGCTGATAAAATATTAATAAGCAAACCAAGTACAGCAATAATGAGCATCCCATTACTAGCAATCTCAACTGGTTCTTTAAAACGACGAATTGCTTCAATAAAAATGTATATAGAAATGACGATAAGAACGACACCGTTACATAATGCCGCTAACATTTCGACGCGCTTATACCCGTATGTTTTTGCAGTCGTCGCTGCTTTTTCTCCAAGCTTAAACGCAAGTAAACTTAAAGCCAAGGATACTGCATCACTTAACATATGCCCCGCGTCAGATAATAGTGCTAAACTATTTGTTACAAATCCGCCAATAACTTCAGCAACCATAAAGCTTGTTGTTAGTAAGAATGCAAGTAGTAACGCCTTTTTATTTTTAGAATGCCCGTGATCATGTGAATGTCCCATACTTATACTCCTTTAAGTGCCATATCTGTATGTTAGTATGAAACAAACTCCCCATCTTTATCCCGAATTGACCGCCCGTAAACCCCGCTTCCTCTGTATACACACTTCGCTACTTTTTAAACAATCCCTTTTTCTCAAATAAAAACAAGACTACTTCTTTTTTATTTTCATATTGTTTACTATTGAAAGAAATTTTAAGGAGGTTACGAAAATGAAACGTTTATTTCTCTGTATGGAGCGTGAACTTGTTGTAGTGAAAGAACAAGATGGTAACTACGAAACGACTTGTCACTTGCAAAATATGCAACCTACCTGTATTGCCGTTGATCCGTTCCAACAAAATCGTATATATTGCGGAACATTTGGACGAGGTTTATGGTTAAGCGACGATGGCGGAGATTCGTGGAGACCAATTGGGGATTCCTATCGCTACTTTGATTTCCCTAAAGAAGATGGTATTTTACACTCCTCTATCACTTCTATAACGATAAGCCCTAATGAACAAGTTAACAGATATGGAGTCGTTTATGTAGGGACTGAACCGAGCGCTTTATTCCGTTCAGAAAACGGTGGTGAAACGTGGACGGAACTTAAAAATATGAAATCATTATTATCTTCTTATACGTGGGCTTTCCCGCCTAGACCTTTTACCCATCACGTACGCTGGATCACAGTTGATCCAAACAATCCAAATACAATTCACGTTTCAATCGAAGCTGGTGCTGTTATTCAAAGTAACGATAAAGGGCATACATGGATTGATAAAAAATTCGGTGCTCCTATCGACGCCCATCAATTACTCATGCACCCCGAAGCCCCCAATCGCCTTTATGCATCATGTGGTGACGGATTTATGAGCGGACCTGATCGTGCCTATCTTGAAAGTTATAACAGTGGAAACAGCTGGATCTCATGTAGTGAAGGACTTGAGCATCATTATTTATACAGCATGGCTATCGATCCAGCTGATTGCGATACTGTTCTCGTTTCTGCTGCGCCAAGTGCCGATCTCGCTCATCACCGTATTCCTTATGAATCTTATATATATCGAAAAACGAAAGATACTCCTTTTGAGCAAGTACAGCAAGGACTGCCGTCTGCAATCGGTACAGTCATTTCGATGTTTGCGACAAATCCAGCAGAACCACATACGTTTTACACTTTAAATAACAATGGCGTCTTTCAATCCAATGATAGCGGCGAATCGTGGGAACAACTAAACATTCCGTGGAAAGATGAGTATAAAACGCAGCATCCGCATGCTTTACTCGTAACTAGTTTTTAACGAAAAAGAGACTGCCTAATGTTTTTAGGCAGTCTCTCTTTTATTTCTTTAAATCAATTACAATATCATCTAACACAATACCCTTATTGCCTCCCAGTTTTCGAGACACGAAACTCTCCTTTACTTGTCCTCCAACTATTGTTACCGAACCATAATTTTCAGGAGTGTGAATTCTTAAATTAACGTGAGGCGTTATTATTAGCTTGGTTGCATTCTCATTGAGTTGTTGGAATGTTTTACTCCAATTAAAATTATAAGAATCCTCACCTGAGCCTCCATTTCCTTCCCCAGAATACTGATTACCTAAATCATCCCTCACTTCTAAATCGATATCCACTCCATCCCATACACCCCTTATTTCTTGAGATACTTCTTGGTTGTAGTATAAAATAAACGACATTGGTGTTATTTCCATTCTCTCCATATTTACTTTTACACCATCTTTTTCTGTACTACCTCTAATCAATTGCTCCTTATTTTCTATTCCTCTTAGATTAATATTAAAATTCCAATCCCCTTTTATCGTTTCTTCTGTTTCTAAAATGTCTATACTTTTTATACTCCATTCAATGTTCACTGTAGTTTCTTTACTACTAACTAGATCGCTGCTTGTTTTTATTAAACCTGTATATTTTCTATCAGCGACTTTAGTAATTTCATTGCTTCCTGATTGGGCACCTGCTCCTTTAATAGTTAAAAAATCCAATGTACTTGGATTTTCGCCTAAATCTCTGTTACTTTCTATAGAATAGTTTATTGATACTGTCTTCCCATCGAAAATCGCATCATTTACCGTTATCTTAATTCCATTGCTTTCTTTTATCATATTTAGTACTATAGCGTATTGTTTATAATTATTATGAAGCTCCGCCGTCTTCTCTACGTCAGCTTTATAATTTTCATATAACCCTGTTCTACCATTATCTAAAAATCGGAATATGTCCCCTACTATTGGTAGTCCTCCAGCGTATGTAGGAAATCCGATGCCAAGCATGGCAACCGATACGCCGACTAAAATAGATGCTGCAGCAACACCTTTTTTCCAACTTTTCATCTTTTTCTTCGTACGTATCGACTGTTTTAAGTTACGCTTCACTTTTTCTTTTTCAATTTCAGAAGTCCCAATTTCCTCAAGTTCTTTTTCATCTATATCAATATCATTTAATAGTTCATAAATATCTTTCATATTGCACTACCTCCAAAACTAATATTCGTAGCATTTTGTTGTAGTTTCTTTTTCCCACGGTACACGCGATTATCGATCGCTGCCCGAGTTAACCCTAACTTGTCTCCTATTTCTTCTGTCTTCATACCGAGAAGATATTTCATAATGAATACTTTTTGATCTAACGGTTCCAATTGATTAATAAGATTCAATAATTCTTCCCTATCTTCCATAACGATTAATTCGTCTTCTGCCGATTTTTTGGTACTAATATGAAACTCATCTGAAATGATTTCTACTTTTTTATTCGCTTTTCGGTAATAATCAATTGCTTTAAACTTTGCAATCGCCGCAATCCATTTTTTAAAGTCACTCGGCTCTCCATGAAATTTATTTGCGTTATTCCAAATGGAAAGAAATATATCATTTATGCATTCCTCCATCAATCCATCATTTTGAACTGGAAGAAGAACTTTATGCGTGATCCCCTTTATAAGTGGTAAGTATGTATCAACAACAAATTCTAAGGCATCTTCTTTTTGCCGCTGTAATCTTTTTATAAAATTTTTCTCATTTGATTTCATGTAGCGATTCCCCTTATTTTTTTGTAAAAGCTTTTACACCCTATATAACGTCCTGAAAAATGTTTTCTCTCATCTTTTTTATTATTTTTTTATGTAATGGAATACTTTTCCTCAGCCATTGTCTCATATAACTTTGCATTTGAAGAAAATTTTCTCAAGTCTACAGTTTAATTCATGTAGTACACTATTTATGTAGTCATTCTTTAACTTAGTGTACATTTTATTTTGTTAATCTACTTTTAATTATTTTAAATTAGGAGATGAGATGTGTATGTGTGGAATTACAGGCTGGGTAGATTGGAAGAAGGACCTTTCCAATGAACATGTTGTTTTAGAAAAGATGGCGAATAGTATTGAGCATCGTGGTCCGGATGCTGAAGGATTTTGGTTTTCACCTAGAGCGGCTTTTGCACACCGGCGATTAATTGTAATTGATCCAGAAGGCGGGACACAACCAAAAACATTCCGTGCTGGTGATTATACGTATGCTCTTACTTATAATGGAGAAATTTATAATTTCCGTGAGCTGAGAGAGCAACTTCAAAAATGTGGACATGCATTTGAAACTCATTCAGATACAGAAGTGTTACTACATGCTTATTTAGAATGGAAAGAAGACTGCGTACAACATTTAAATGGAATTTTCGCTTTCGCCTTATGGGATGATCAGAAACAACAATTATTTTTAGCACGCGATCATTTAGGTGTAAAACCACTTTTTTATACAGAAAGAAATGACAGTATTATTTTCGGTTCTGAAATTAAAGCATTATTAGCGCATCCATCTGTCCCTGCTGAAATTGATGCGGATGGAATAAATGAAATATTTGGATTAGGGTTATTTCGAACTCCAGGATGTGGTGTGTTTAAGCATATTCAAGAAGTACGTGCTGGACATTCTATAACATTTACACGTGATAAAAAAGTAGTTACGAAGTATTGGAACTTAGAAAGTAAGATCCATACAGACTCTATAGAAGATACATCTTCTCATATTTTATCTATTTTACAAGATACAGTAAAAAGACAATTAATTGCCGATGTTCCACTCGTTTGTATGTTATCAGGCGGATTAGATTCTAGTGGTATTACTGCACTTGCGGGGAAAGAATTTGCAGAGGAACACAAAACACTTCACACATATTCAATCGACTTTTTAAATAGCGCGAAAGATTTCGAACTGACATTTGCTCGAACTGGTCTAGATGCTCCTTGGGTAAAACGTGTTTCTGAACATGTAGGGACGTCGCATCATGACATTATTGTGAATGCTGAAGAATTAGCAAATCACTTATTCGTTCCCCTTCATGCGAAAGACTTACCAAGTGCAGGCGAAATGGAAACTTCACTATATTTACTATTTTGCGAAATGAAAAAAGATGCAACTGTAGCTTTATCCGGGGAATCTGCCGATGAAGTATTCGGTGGGTATCCTTGGTTTCATCAAGAAGAACTATTATATGTAGATAAGTTTCCGTGGTTAACAAACTGGAAAAACACATCTTCTCTATTATTAAACGACGTATCAAAGCAATGTAATCCTGAGCATTATATTCATACACGATTCCATGAAGCTGTTCTTGAAGTACCTACTCTTGAAGGGGAAAGTAAAAAACCCGCGAAACAACGCCAAATGTTTTATTTATTTTTAACGAGATTTCTCCCGTTCTTACTTGATCGTAAAGACCGTATGAGTATGGCTGTAGGATTTGAAGTTCGTGTACCGTTTTGCGATTATAGATTAGTTGAATATTTATGGAACGTTCCTTTCAACATAAAAAGTATTGATAATATTGAAAAAGGCATTTTACGTAGAGCACTAAAACCAGCTTTACCTGACGATATACGAAATAGAAGAAAAAGCGCTTATCCAACTTCACAAGACCCACACTACTTACAAACGATTCGTAATTTAACACTTGATATGTGTAGTAATAAAAACAATCCTATTTTCTCACTCATTAACCATTCCATTCTACTTTCAATTGCTGATCAAAGTAATAAAGAGATTAACACTTTTGAAGCGAGGAGTGCTATGGAGTATATGCTACAAGTAAATGAATGGTTGAAAACGTATCATATTCATATTGCTTAACAAAAAGGAGTTCAAGGACAACAAACCTTGAACTCCTTTTTATTATTAATTAGCGCATTGTTTATTTTCAGTATCGATAGACCATCCGATAATCGTGGCACAATCTCTACCTTTCCACTGCAGTACATTTGTTAATACCGGCTCAATTTGTAAGCTATTTCCGTCGTGTAATATTTCTACTAAAGATTGATCATCATCAAACCTTCGTTTATCACACTCTAAAATACCGTCCGTTGCCATTACAATGTGATTCGTACCTTTTTCTAATCCCCTCACACCTGAAGTAAAACAAGGTGTATTTGCTGCGAAAATATTTTTCCTGCCAATATATTCGTAATTCTTCCGTTTATTTAATCGTCCTTTTCCATTCTTCGTTTGCTCAGAATGGAATAAGTATGCGAAACAATCACCAACTGATAGCCAATATAAGAACTCGCCTTTTCGCAAACAAATTAAACATGCAAGTTCTTCATCATTTTGATCACATTTTTCAATAAATAACTCATCTGTGAATAAGGCTAATAAGTACATATGTGTATGATGAAAAGCTAAATGTATTGGGTATGAAAATAATTCTTTTAGTTTCTCTTTTCTTTCTGAAATTGCTTCTATTATATAATGGATATTTTTCGTTTTATGATGTGTATCAAAAATCATAACAAATTCAAATTCTAATTCAGGATCCCACCAAGCAAGCACCGCATCTCCTCTTTCATATGCATCACTTTCTTGATTTCCACCGTATACGCCAACTGAAAGAGGACCACATTTTTCAACATGTATTTCATCTACATACATCTGTTCATGACTAATCCATTTAAATGTATTCACAGCTATCATCCTCTCTCTTGCTAAATGTATACCTTTACACATAGATTACCTTATATTTCAATAAAAATAAACTTTTTCAATATTTTTTATCCAAATAAAAGGATTTTATTTCTACATTAACGAATATATCTTATTATGCGATATAAAAATAGGGGGATTTATTATTATGAAAGACATCAATCAACATTGGGAGAGCATTTATTATCACTTACGATGTGAATATGAGGACAACCTTTCCCACCAAGCAATTCGTATTTTACAAATCGTTTCCCGTGAGAAAAATATAACAATTGGAAAAGTTGCTTCTGAGCTTAGTCTCTCTCATAACACAGCATCTGAACACGTAAAGCGCCTTATTCAAAAGGATTTCCTCCTTAAAGAGAGAAATAAACAAGATGAAAGGGTCGTAAATCTTACATTAACAACCGAAGGAATGGAAGTATTAGAAAAGCATACTTTACTAGATAAAGAAAAGATAAAAATATTAGAATCACAGTTATCAAAAGAAGAACAACAATTAATTGAAAAAGCCTTTTCTTTATTAGCGAAGGAGGCAAAATATGCATTTCCTCGTTAAAGTTATCGTTTCGGCACTTATTATTGGTATCATTACTGAAGTCGCTAAGCATTATAGTACGATAGGCGGCTTTATCGCTGCCCTTCCTCTTGTAAGTTTACTTAGTCTATTTTGGATTTCTTTCGAAGGTGGTAACAAACAAGAATTGAGTCAATTTGCTTTAGGTGTATTATATGGATTTCCTGCATCAGCACTACTACTATTTATCGTCTATATTAGTTTAAAAAATTCATTTGCACTTAGTACATCTGTCCTACTCGGTATAGGTGCTTGGTGTATCGTTTTTGCTTGCCAAAAATTATTTCAAACTTAGGAGGAATTATTATTCATAAATTTGTAGAGATATTGGGACAAAATATAGAAGTATATATAAAAGGAAGTAGTAAACAAACTATAGTCATTCAAACTGGAATGACTTGCTCCTTTTATGATTGGCTTCCCATTATGAAAAAGCTTTCCGAGCACTTTACAGTCGTTTCATACCATCGCCCAGGTTACGGAAAAAGTGAGTTGGGAATGTATCCGCGTACCACGATACAAGTAACAAAAGAACTACATATGTTACTAGACAAACTATATATTCATGAGCCAATCATTCTAATCGGTCATTCCTATGGAGGATTATGTGCACAACATTTTGCGATGTTACATGAAGATAGGCTACAAGCACTTCTTTTAGTTGATTCTACTTCCATGAACTTACACCGATTAGACGAACTTCATTTACCGATTTCTGATCAAACTGATTCTGATGATATGTGGCTTCAAAAATATAATACGTACTCCAAAATGGATGTCGACACACTTTATAATGAACAAAAACCTATGCTCGTCAACAAACCAAAACATTATATAGAATTCTCTACATCACCCTCATTATATAAAGCGACGGTTTCTGAACTATCCGAGTGGAAAAACTGTGCTCGTTCAATAAAAGAACTAGATATAATATTAGAAATACCATTAATCGTTATCGGTAGAGATCCTCATTATTCTACTACTCAAATGATTGAGGGCGGCATGCCAAAAGAGGAAGCAACACAACTTGAATCGACGTGGCAAAAACTAATTCGTGAACAATTTCACCTCTCTATAAACAGTCAATATATTCTAGCTGAACATGCTAGTCACGGAATAGAAAATGATCGACCAGATATTATCATTGAAGCTATTCACTCATTACACACAAAAAAAGGAAGCAACTAAAGCTGCTTCCTTACTTATCTATTCATAATCTTCTTCATCATCAATTTCTTCGTAATACGAATACCCATTGCTTACATATATAGGACCATTCGCAACATCAATACGTAGTACCCATGCCCATGGCACAGCTAAACGTTTATGTAATGTTCGCCAAAAGTTCATCGATTTTCTTTCATACTCCTGGAACTCCTGAAGTAACTCTTTATAGGAGGAACCGTCTAACTGAATATTTGCTTCTAACAAACGAGAATGGGCACAGTACTGTAACTCTAGCTCAGCAGCAATTTCCATTTCTTCTTCCGTTGCCATACCAATAATTGTTCCATCTGCTGGTGCAATTTCATATACGTTGTGAACTTCAATAAGCCCTTCTTTCTCTTTCTCAAACATGTAAACAGCCTCCTTTAACATATATTTTTTATGTTACAAAGTCATACTTCTACAATAACTTCTCTCTTTCCTCTTTTTTTGATAAACTTTTACAAAATATTTATCCGATGACCTGCTTCCTCTATTCTTTCAGCAGAAATGAAACGATTATTATCAAAAGTTAATTTGTACACGTCAGGCATTTGAATTGTTTTCCAAAACTGAAAATCATATTTCGAATCAAAATAATTCATAAGTAACACCATAATATTCCCATGAGTACCTATTACAATATTCTTCCCTTTATATTTTTCCAATATATTTTGCATGCATAATATAGCGCGTTTTTGTGCTACAACATTTGATTCTCCGCCTTCATATGCAAAAGTCCAATCTTCCCACACATTCTCAATGGCATCATTAAAATCTTCTACTGGCTCTGAACTTAATAACCTTTCCCGTAAATCTTCTTCTATTTGTATCGATACATTATATGTATTCGCAATTCCTTGTACAGTTTGAATTGCTCTTTTGTACGGGCTAGAGATCACAACATCAATATGCCCATCTTTTAATAAGCGTGTTACATTTTCTGCATCACAGTGTCCCTTTTCAGATAAAGGCCGTTCACGTTCTTCTTTTGTATATGTTGAGTGGGCATGGCGAACGAAATATATTGTCGTCATTCTTCAACTTCCTTTCTTATTTTCAATCTATATTCAATGGCATAATTAGAAAATCCTGTATCATTTATAGAAAAGAGCGCTTTTTAAAAAGCACTCTTTTGTTTACATAATAAAATTATTTCATTATAATTTATTTCTAAATTCCTTACTTGTTATACAATCTTGAATAAAATAATCTATGTTATTTCTAAGTTTTTGATATGCAACTTGATCATCTATATCGTTAAACATAATTACAACTTCCACCTTATTGCCGTTTTTATCCGTAGTATACAAACTTTTTGTCAATACGAATGCGGTAGAACCACCCTTTTGTCCAGCATATTCAAACTTACTATTTTTAACTGTTCCGTTAAAAACATTCTCAATTTCATCTTGCATTGATTTTGGAAAATAATTTCTACTATTTATTTTCTCCATTATACTCATATAATCTTTAGCGTTTGCACCCACTAATCGATCTGACCAAATTCGCTGAAATTCCATATCTACCTTTAATGGGATATCCCGTTTTTTCCATTCTTCTTCATCTTTCATCCATTCATGTATTTGTAACACATGTTTATTATACTCATCCTTTGACATGTTACGTATCGTTTCTAAAGATTGATTTTCTGGCTCATGAAGCTCTTTTTCTACATACCCTCTCATATATAGTGAAGCAGTATACGAAGAGAACTTGTCATGACTAGTAAGCTCTAACTCTTTTATACTTTCATTTACTCTTTCTATTCCAAGCTTTTCTAACAAATATGTTGTATTTGCATTCGAACTATAATGAATCATCCCTTTAGCGACTTCTTCCAAAGCGATTTGTCCATTTTTCACTAACTCTCTCGCTTTAGCATCTCCTAACCAGTTAGGATGCGCTCCACCATCAGTGTTTTTAACATAATATTTTTCTAGCTCCTGCAATGAAATTTGTTCATCTCGACTTATTTTCCCTTCTGATACTTGCTTAGCAAATTCAACTGCTATTACGATTTTCGCCGTACTCGCCAATGGTAATTTTTTATTGGCATTTATAGAAGTTAATACTTCTCCATTTCTTTTAATAAATAATGAACATGTTTCATCGTCTTTATGTTCTTTTATGTACTTTAATACGTAATCAGGATCTTCTTTTGACAAATAGTACTTCATAATGACAAAGAAAGCTATAACAGCTACTAGAATCACTCCTGCAACAATTCCTATAATCTTAAATATGTTCACAATATACCCCCTCTAATAAAGTGAAACTATAATCAGTGGGGTTCTTCATCCCCCACTGATTATTAGTTAAACCAATCGGCGTTTACGGGCAGCCCGACTCTCACCTAACATCTTCGCTCCAGCCGAATTTTAAGGTGGGAGTTTTACTGCCCGTTAATGCCAGATACATTCCCTTCTATATAATTATTATAACGAATTTAATTACAAAATTATACAAAACAGAATAACCCTTCCTAAAAAAGAAAGAGTTACTCTATTTCACATGAAGTTATTTGTCCATTTAACGTAACGACTATATTTGAGTCGTCACTTTCTTTAACTTCTTTTAGCCGTTTGGAGTTAGGTGGACCAATTACAACCGACTCCTTAATTGGCGAAAGGTCCTTCTCTAATTTCTCTGCACTTACACCGTATGCAGCTTGAAATACTTCTGGTGGTGTTAATCTAAGTATGTCTGATCCTTCTGCTGTTTCAAACTGATCGTTATTGAAGAACAAATGTAATTGTACTTCTTCTGTTATGGCTGTGATCCAATGCCACCATCCCATTGGAATAAAGACTGTTTGCCCCGCTTTTACATGATAATTTTGCAATTGATTCGTTTCAGGATTTAAAATGGATGTAACTGCTTCTCCTGATACAACAACATCTAATTCCCATGCATTCGGATGCCAATGCGGTTCTCGCATATGTCCCTTCGTCATAAATAAATCAACAAATGCTCCTCCAATCATTGCTGGTAACTGCGTTGAAGTAACTTCATATGCAACGTTTTTCTCATCCCTTTTAAAAAAGACATTTTTTCTTGAATCAAAGAAAAGGTTTGGAGTTCCTGAGCTTTTCTTTAAATTTTTATTATCTGGAACATAACCTGACGTACTCATATCATCCCTCTTTTCCGCTCCTAACATTTTGTACTTAACGATGTATCATATGGAAAAAATAGATGATATGTGCCTATTCAGCACATAATAAAAAAACATGCTTTCATTAGGAAAACATGTTTTGCGATATCCTTCACATTGTTTAGTTAAATAATAACTCTTTTACTTACCATGATGTAACATTAAATCACTAAGTTCTTCTTCAATGTGATTTAATTTCGCAACGCCTTCTTTCCATTTATGAATATACCGTGAAACTCCAACGAAAAATAAAACAATAATTGTAGAAAGAATAATACCATACACGATTGCTACAGTACTCATAGTTACACTTCCTTATAATTAGTAATGTGGTTATTAGTTATATTTTTATTATAAACCTTTTTCTTTTAAAATACTTCGATTTCAACTTTTTGTAACAAAATTGATTTTTCTAATATTTCGTTCGTAAAAATGGCATATTTTTCACAAATTATACAAAACTTCACCATATGTACTATTACCATATGAGTTATATTATTAAATAGAATAAAGGGGATGATATACTATGACGACTTGGTTTATTGTACTGTTAGTTGTATTTGGGGCATTTAAAATTATCGTTTCTAGCCTTCCTAACTCTGTTATTGAATCCATTATTAGCAAGTACGAAACACATCCACAACTTGAAGAAGAGAATGTGACTGTTACTATTAATGGGAAGAGCGTAGAAGACGAAAAAAAGTCTCAAATCATTCATGATTTTAATGAAGGTTTATTTTTAGATCGCTATTATGCACCACCACAAAATGAGAGCACTCCTTTAATTATTAATGCAAAACGTGGCAAAAAAGATTTTACATTTTATATTTATAGTCATGAAGAGCATGTTGATGTTGTAAAACAACATAAAAAGAAGGTAGTTGCTTATAGTTTACGCTCTAAAAATCTTCAAAATAGTGATATGTTCGTGTCAGCTGACTTAGCTTAATACTCATATATTAGAAAAAGGAATCCACGAAATATGGATTCCTTTTTTCTCATTTACTGAAAAATAAGCTCTGTCTTCAAACTATCTTTCGGTAACAACCATCCTTTTTTCTCTATACTCGCCATTAATAATTCTCTTTGTTTTGTCGCAATACTTTCCTCATTTGTTTTAAACGACACTTCTATTACGAAGTCATCTTCTATCTTCCCAGTATTACTTAATGGCCAAATTTCAATATTCGTTTTTATATTTTCAAATTCACCTGTATATCGTTTCATTAATACAGGACCGTAAATGTGAGAATCCCTTAACATTTCTTCTCCCCAATTCGTATACAACCATTTGTTCATTTTCCCTGGTAACTTTTCTATTAACATATTTTGAGAAGCTTGTTCATTTGGTAAATCAAGTACCCCATATCCTTTCGCACTGTAACTTTTCTTATTTGAAATACTTAACGTTTTCTTCCCAAATCCCCAATCTATTTCCGCCTCATAACTATCAGTTTTACTATCAAATCCTTCTTTTTTAGCTACTTCTAGTGCATCTTGAATTACACCATTTTGAATAGGATATCTTTTTTTATATGTTAGCTCAAAATCTTTACTAAATTCTTTCTTTCGAATTCTCGCAAACCAACCTTCGTTACTTAAACTTTTATTCGCCGTATCTAAAAATTGCACTTGTATTCTTTCATCATTTGTACCAGCTTGGAAATGTTCTAGTACCTCTTGCTTCATCTCTTTGTTATAACCTAATACTTGTTCTGGCTTTAATAATAACTTCACTTCAAAACTAGGTTTCATTGGACTAGCAGCAAACCCTTCCATCACGTTATAAAGGAAACAACAAAAGAAAATGCTTACGAATACAAATACTTTTTTCATATACCTATCCCCTTTACATTTTAAATGACTTCTATACGTTCCATTGCAAGTGAATATATATTTTCATATCCTGCTGTACTTAGCTTTTGTTGTAATCGATCCGTATCCTCTTTATGAGCGTGCACTAACAAAGTATGTTCCGGTAATAATATATTTAACATTGCCTTAACATCACCCATACTTTGATGAACTTTATACGGAACTCGATTCACCCTACATGTATTCCTTACATGCTCTTTCATAACTTTTTCTGCAAAACTCTCTTTCGCAATATGTCCTGTGAAAATAATGGAATTCCGTTCTTCATGCCGAAGTTGTTCATAGTATAACTGTGCGCGTTTCGTTTGCATATTCGCATCACTCATTACAACTATTCCGTAACTATTTTGTATACTAATGTCATGATCCATAACGATTATGTTTCTTTTTAAACTCTCCATAACCCATCGAAGTTCTTCATTATTTTTTATCCAATCTTTATATAGGAACATCTCTTCAAATCCAGCCAAAATTTCTTTATCTACTATAAGCGGAAATTCTTTATATCGTTCATATAAATACAATACTATATCTTGCGCCCTACCAAGTTGCGGCAGCGGTAGTAATGCTACTCCTTTATTTTTCATAACTCGTTCAATTTCTGCACATAGATCGTCTAATCTTTCATTTTGCGAAACATCATCAGTGTGGTAAGCGGCATCTACAATTGCAATTTTTATATTGCTTCGCAACTTCTCAGGTAAATTAGCTCGTAGTATATTAGATTCTGCGGAATAATCACCAGAATAAAATACGTATGTATTACACATATCCACTAAAAACCAAACCGCTCCTAATACATGCCCACTATACCCCCATTGAAACCGCAATGTAGGAGTAATCTGTATCCATTCATTTGGATTACTAATCTCATCAATACATACATAGTTTAAATCTTTTACATTTTGATCGTTATAAGGTACATTCCACCCTTGCGAAAGATTGTAGTTTCTCCATTTTTCAAAATAAGCTGGAAGTTGTTCCTTTGTATAACGAGTTGTCCAAATTTTTTTCTTATATCCATACTTCGCTAATAAAGGTAAACCCATCGTATGATCTTCATGAATATGCGATAAAAATACCGCCTCTAAAAATGGAACGACTTCTCTTTCTATTTTTGGATAACTATCTTCATACGATCGATTAATACCACAATCAAATACGATTTTTGTCTCTTTATTTTTTACAAAATAGCAGGAACGACCGTACTCTCCTGCTCCTCCCCATACTTCTACCCTCATCATGCGACCCCTTTTCTTTTTTGCTCCATATGTTGCAGAAGTAATAAGCATAGTGTTGTAAGTCCAACAGAAACAACTGCCATCGCCATTCCTATAGATACTTCCCCCTGTTCAAATTGAGCAAAAATAAACGTTGCTGACGTTTCTACTGATGGAGGTAATACGAGAAGCGATGCTACTAACTCTCGTATTGAAATCGTAAATGTCATCGCCCATCCAGCGAGAATGCCAGGAATAATAAGAGGCAATATTATTTTCCTAAAAATATAAATATAATTCCCGGAAAAAATACTTCCTGCCTGCACAAGAGAGTCATCAATTTGTCCGAGCGATGATTTTACATACTGCACTGTATAAGGTAAAAAAAGAACAACATACGTTACGATAACCATAACAGGTGTATTGTAAATGGACATAGGCATATATGGTGAATTCCAAAATAAAATAAGACCTACAACCATCACTATTCCTGGTACCATATTCGGTAACATACCGCACATATCAAGCCATTTTTCAGAAGACTTCTTCCCCTTTCGAATCATAAGTGCTAAAAAGACTCCAATCATTACAGCAACAACCGCTGTTACGAGCGAAAAAAGAAAACTGTTCCATAAAGCTTCTAATCCTGGAGAACCCATTGTAAACAATGCTTCATAATGACTTATTGTAAAATTATTTACATGTAATCCACCGCCTCTTAATTTCGACAATGAAGCAATCAGTATAGAAAAGTATGGGATACCAATTGATACGATTAGCAAACTAATCACATAAACCCATGCTACAACGCGCGCAAATATAGACAAAGTATACCTTTTAGATTTCACACCTTTTCCACTAACCATTGCATATGAATACTTTCGATTCAATACATTTTGCATATACCAAATGAGCATACATGCACTAAGTAATAAAGAAGATAATGCTGTTGCACTACTAAAATCAATCGGCCAACTCGAAATAAATTTATGGATTTCTGATGTTAACACGTGGAATCCTATTCTACACCCAAATGTAGCTGGTGTTCCAAATTCAGCAATCGTCTTTACGAAAATGAGTAAAGCACCCATGACATAGCTTGATACTAATAACGGCAATATTATTTTTCGTAAACGATAGAAAAAGCTCCCACCATGAACTGCTGCCGCTTCTTCTTTACTACTCCCAATCTGAAGTAACGTGTTTTTCAACATGAAATAAAGGAATGGGAATAAATGCAGACTCATAATTAAGACCATACCTCCTAAACTAAAAAACGATGATGAAATCGTCTTTAGCATCGGAAAAAATTGTTCAAAATAGCCCTTAGGTTGCATGAACAAAATCCATCCCATCGATCCGATATAAGGCGGGGTCATAAATGGAATCATAAAAACAATATCTAACTTACTATACTTTCCTACATCTGTTTTACTCATAATGAACGCCAATGGAAATGCAAATATTGTAGCTCCTATTACAACGAGTACACCTAGCAGCATCGAATTCAGAAAAATCCCAGCTAATCCGCCACTCTGCATGACTTCAAAAGGCTTTAAAAAATTCCAACTGCTATTTTCATATACACTAGAAAATAAAATGAGAAAAAGCGGAATGACGATTAACATCGCCACAAGTAACAACGCTACTGTCATTCCAACTTGTCTTACTGACACGAATCGATTTACCATGTAATCACCATCTTATTGAAATACTTTCTTAAATTGTTTTCCTATTGCATCTTGTTCTTTCTCAACTGTTTTCCAGTCAATATGTAATACTGGAATCTCTTCTACATTCGGTCTATTTTCAGCTTTTATATCTTTTCTACCTGGCAATAAATACGCTTTAGAAACTTGTTTTTGTACATCATCTGATAATAAATAATCAATAAACTCTTTTGCACCTTCTACATTTTTACTACCCTTCATAATGCCTGCTGCACGTGGACTAATAACTGTTCCGCTTTTTGGATATACGATATCAACCGGTTCACCCTTAGCTTTTGCACTGTACGTCATATAATCAACACCCGCAATTACCATATCTTTCGCACCTGTTACAACTGGGTCTAACGCTTCTTGGTTTGCCCCCGCTACTGTACCTTCATTTTTCTTAAGTTGTTCAAATAATTTCCATCCATCTTGTCCATTCTTTTTCACATATCCTGTTACAAAGTCTAAAGCTGAACCTGAAAGTGCTGGATCTGGAAGATTCACTTTTCCTTTCCATTCTCCTTTCGTTATATCGCTCCAATCTTCAGGTGCTGTTTTCACATTTTTTGTGTTGTACACAATTCCTAATGCGGAAGCACTATATCCGAAATAATGTCCTTTATCATCTGACCATTCAGAACGTAGCTTATCAGCTTGTTTCGCTTCTTTATAAGGTAACGTTTGACCATCTTTCTTTAGTCCTTCCATCGCTGGTAAAGAAGCGAGTACGACAACGTCAACGACTGGATTTTTCTTTTCAGCTTCCATTCTCGCTAAAATCTTACCTGTTGTTCCTTGAAACATTTCCACTTTTATACCGGTTTTCTTTTCAAAGTCTTTTTGAATTTTTTCTGCTAATCCTTTCGGTCCTGCACTATATACAACAATTTTCTTTTCATTAGAATTTTTATTTTTTGCATCTGCACTACCTGTCTTTGAACTACAACCTGTTACTACAGCTGAAAATAGTAAAGTACATACAAATAAAGACTTAAGCGAACTGAATTTCTTCATACGACTCTCCCCCTATATGATGAATACATTTTTTGGGTACATATAACGATACCGGTTTACCGACGCTTAGCTTACTATTGTGATAAGCTGTCCATACACCGAGTGTCCCCATGTTTACTTTCACTTCATAACGTTCTCCTACATATGTAACGTGCTGAATTTCACCTGTATACGTATCGCACACTTCATTTTTTGCCCAGTTCACGTGCTCTGGACGAACCATTTGTTTATTCTCTACAAGCCAATTTGCCTTACCAACAAACTTTGCAACAAATTCATGAGACGGCTTCACATAAATATCTTCTGGCGTTCCTTTTTGTAATACTTCTCCTTGTTTCATGACAATAATTTGATCTGACATTGACATAGCTTCCGTTTGATCATGCGTTACATACAATGCCGTTAAGCCAATAGAATGAACGATATCCATAAGCTCTAAGCGCATTTCTTCACGCAAAATTGCATCGAGTGCACTAAGCGGTTCATCAAACAAAATAAAATGAGGTTTTGTTACAATTGCTCTAGCAAATGCAACACGTTGCTGCTGTCCACCAGAAAGTTCGTGTGGATATCTTTTCTCCATACCTTGTAAACGAACTCGTTTTATCGCATCTTCTACCTTTTCTCGTAAATGATTCGTTTGCTTTGTAGCCCTTAATCCAAATGCAACATTTTCAAACACAGTCATATGCGGCCATAAAGCAAAATCTTGAAATACCATACCGATATTCCGTTCATGAGGAGATGTTTTTATTTTTTTCGCACCAGAATACATACACTTATCTCCAAAATATATTTCACCTTTATCCGGCTCTTCAAGCCCTGCAATCATTCTAAGTAAAGTCGTTTTTCCGCATCCAGAAGGTCCTAAAAGTGTGGTAAATTCCCCTTGTTTCATGACAATTTGCAGTGGTTTTAACGCCTGTGTTTGTCCAAATGTCTTTTCTAATCCGTGAATTTTAATATCCATTGTTTCACCTCTCTCCCCTCATTCTTAACCTGCTTTCATTCTATATGGAGGATTTATACTGAATGTTAATGTACTGTAAAGATTAAATTAAAAAACTTCTAATAAACTATTTATTTCTATAGATTTTTTCTATAGTTAAAATAAAAAAGGCGGGCAATTCATAATGAATCTCTTAAAATTAGAAATTGTAGTGCTTATTAAGAAATACAAAAAGCTTACGATTGTTGCAGAAAAACTTGGCGTGAAACAACCTACTATTACATTTCATATAAAAAGCTTAGAAGAGGAACTCGGTGTGTCTTTATTTGAATTACGTTCCGGAAGGTATTTCTTAACAGAGGCTGGCGAGGCATTGCATCATTATGCTTGTAAAATAGATGCACTTATGAAAGAAGCTAGGCGGGTCACACAAGAGTTTAAAGATTTTCATAAAGGTGCTATAACAATCGGTGCTAGTTATGTACCAGCGACTTATCTTTTACCAGAAGTTGTTCACCAATTTCAATGCGAATTTCCTAATATAAAAATAACACTCATGGTAAAACCAGCTCCTGAAATTCGAATCATGCTACAAAATCATGAAATTGATCTCGGAGTAATTTCTGCTGCACCATTTGATGAACCACTTTTAAAACAAACGAATGTAATGCCTGATACACTTGTTCTCGCTTTTTCCAAAGAACATCATTTTGCTAAAAAGACAAATGTATCATTACAAGATATCGAAAAAGAACGTATATTATTGCATCGTAATCCATCTACAACGAGAGATTTACTTACACAATGGACACTAGCACATAACATCACATTCCAATCTGAAATTGAACTAGATTCATTAGAAACGATGAAACAAATTTTAAAATACGGGAATGGCGTCGCTTTTATTTCTAAACTTGCTATTGAACAAGAAATACAGCGAAATGAGCTATGCTATATACCAATTCCAAGATTTGAATTTCAGCGTAACATTTATACGATTCATCATGAGGACAGATGGAATTCTAAAATCATTTCTTTTTTACTACATAGCATCATTTCTTTCGCAGCCAAAAATTAAAAGGCTGTCGTTATACACGACAGCCTCTTAAACTAAAACTCTATTTATTTTTCTTCGCCTCAATTTTTGCTTGTGCCTCTTCAGCCTTATCTAATGCTTCTGAAACTTTTTTCTCTTTTTCTTTCACTTCATCTATACTATCGACAGCTTTAATAAGTTTATCGATTCCTTCTTCTTCTACTTTTCTCCGCTTTGCCACTCTTTCATTTACTTTCTCTTCCACATCTTTTGCTTTTTGAAGCATATTCTCTGCATTTGATTTTACAGCTTTTTCAAGTTCATCATCTTTTTTCTTTTGTAACACTTCATTTGCAATATCTTTCGCTTCTAAATACTTACCGTCTTTTAATGCTGTTGCTCCGTGATCCATTATCTCGGCAATTTCTTTATATGATTTCGCTTCATTTCCTGATTTCTCTTTTTCTGCTTTTTCGAACCACATTGTTGCATCACTATATTTTTCATCTTTCAATGATTGCATACCTGTTTCAATATACGTGTCATAATTGCTACATCCAGCCATTACAACTAACAGAAAAAGCATAACAAAACTTATTTTTTTCATGATGTTTTCTCCTTTTCTTTGCCTGCTCACTTTACTGTAACATACATGAAAAAGAGTTTCAAAAACTAAAATACTAATTTGGTCATTTTTTATCATTAAGTCAAATTTTCTTTTAGGCTGACACATCCACTTGCTTTTTCGCTACATGCTTCTTCACTCCAACTAAAACAACTAACAATAATCCTCCGCCTATTGTCATCATAACAATGCTAGTCGGTAACATATCTAATAATAATCCATATACAATCATACCAAGCGGTGCGATAGCAGTAGCAATTGTTTCAAGCAAACCGAAAACGCGGCCTAAATAACTTGGATCTGTCGTCTTTTGCAAATGTACTTGCATCGGGATATTTACAGCCATCATTGATATACCCGTTAAAATCATAAAAGCAATATAGTACATAAAACTTACTACTTTCGGAATGGTAACTAACAATGGGAAGACTGTACATAAACTTAAACCCGCAAATAAAAACAGCCCAATATAAACAGAGCGAAACGGATTATTCACTTCTTTACGTACTGATAATGCAATCGCACCAATTAGCATCCCGACTGCTAACATGCCCTCTACAACACCGAGTTGCTTCGAGGATAAATGCAGGTTTTGAATAATAATAAATGGTAGTGAAACGAACAGTGCACTTGCAAAAAAGTTTACCCATAGCCCTATTTTCATTAAACCATATATTTCATGCTGTCTTTTTATATATGAAAAACCTTCTTTTATACTCATCAAAAAATGCTCTTTACTTTCAACCATTTCTTTTTTATATAAATCAAATACGATAAATAATTGTACAATTACCGCTAAAAAGAATGTAATACTATTTAACAGAAAGAACGACTTAATTGAAAAGAAACCAAATACAACTCCGCCAATAATTGGGGCTAAAATATTCGATAATGATGCTGCAGTCTGGTTCAAAGCACTCGCTTTTTGAATACGCTCCTCATCTACTAAATTAGGAATAGACGAAGTTAATGCTACAGAATAAAAACTTGCACAAATTGATAATAATGCCGCTGATACATAAATAAACAGTAGTGATGGCCCAAAAGTAGTTGTAAGAATAAACATAATAAGCATCGTTAAACTACTTAATAAATCTGTGCCAATGACAAGCCATTTTCGATTGACGCGGTCAGCTACAGCACCTGCAATTGGGCCACAGATCATTCTTGGTATTGATCCGCAAATAAGGGTAGTTGCAAACCCCATTCCTGAACCAGTTGTCTTTAATACGTATAACCCCATTGCAAACGTATAAATACCCGCCCCTAACAAGGACGTCATTTTTCCAATCATCATTAAAATAATATTTCTCGTTGCAATCTTCATTTTCCAATCATGTTGACCTATACTTACATCCCCCATTATGCCACTCTCCCCGTAAAAGTTAAATTGTGTTAAACTTATTATATAATCAACTTTCCAATTTTTACAATGAAAAGTTTAATTGTATTTAACTTTTAAATTATAAAGGAGCATATGATGGCTACTCTCGGTGCAAAAATTAAAACGTTACGAAAAGAAAAAAAGCTTACTCAAACTGATTTAGCAGGTTCAGAACTGACAAAAAGTATGCTAAGCCAAATTGAAAACGGAAAAGCTACACCTTCCATGAAAACATTACAATATATTGCTGAAAAACTTGGATGCGAAACGAGTTTTTTACTAGAAGATGATGATGTGGAAATGATAGAACTCATTCAACAAATGGAACAACTAATAAAAGCAAATAAGTACGATGAAGTATATGAGGTTTTACTACCTATCGTTCAAAAAGAGCTACCTCCTACTTTGAATACCGCTCGTTTATATAAACAATTTGTAACAGCTGCGGCTAAAATGAAAGATTACAATATTGAACATTACGTGGAAAAGGCTACTTCTATTTTTGAAAAATATACGTTATACCGGGAAAGTACGGAAACAAAATTAAAATTATCCTTTACGATATTCACACGTAAAAAGTATGCTGAATGTTTACAACTCATTGCTAGCATCCGAAATGACTATGAAGAGAAACATTTAGAAATGGATCTCATTATACATATCGAGTTATATTTATATGAGGCGATTATTTTTCTTGCATATGGTAATTACGAACAATGTGAAAGTGTCATTTTAGATGCACTTGCATTTTCAAAAAAACATCAAGTGTATTATAAAACAGATGAATTTTACCGTATTTTATCTTACCAAAAAGTCCTAACGGCTGATAAAGAACAATATTTACATTACATAAAAAAATCAGAGCAATTTGCCATTTTTACAGAAGATACTTTATCTGCAGCGGTTATTAATCTTTTAAAAGCTTACTACTACAACACAATTACTCATGAATATACTATTGCATTAGAACATGTAGAACAATTTCGAGAAAAACTAAAAGATGAGCGAATTTTTCAAGATGATGGATCGTATTATCTTGAAAAAGGAAAAGCTTTGTATGGTTTAAAACAATACGAAGAAGCTTTAAAAACATTACAACGTGCTATCATACCAGATTATATAAACCATCCACTTGATCACGCACGGCTTACAACAGCTGGGGCATATCGTGCTCTTTGTTATGTCAAACTTAATGATAAAAAAAGAGCTCTTGAAGAAGTAACAGAAGCATATGAAATCGTACAGTCCTATCCTGATTCCATCTTCACTTCATTTATTAAAGAAACATTACAAATAATACAAAAACTTTAAGAATGTCTCAAAATGGTATATTATTCCTCTTTTTTAGCAAAGATAATAATGATGGGAGGAATATAAATGAATATTCAACGTGCAAAAGAGCTTTCTGTGTCAGCGGAACATGCTAATGTCAGTTTTCAAGGCATGCCTGTTATGATTCAACACGTCGACGAAAGCAACGAAACCGCCCGCATATATGAAGTAAAAAATCCAGGTCGCGAATTAACTGTTCCAGTTAATAGCTTAGAGGAAATATAAGAAACGCCACTTCAATTTTTTGAAGTGGCGTTTTTCTTTCTTTAGATTATTTATTATAAATTTCTTCAATCTTCTATTTTACATGGGATGAAAAAATTTGAATTTTCCACTTCTTTTCTTTTTGTGACCTGCTAAAATACAAACTATGGATGAATTATTCGTACTATACATTAAGGGGGAAAGACAATGAAATCTGATTTAGAAAAAAACAAGCCTTATTATGCAGTTATATTCACTTCTAATTTATCAAATGATACAACAGATTATAGTACCGTTGCCGAAACAATGGAGGAACTTGCGAAACAGCAACCTGGATTTTTAGGTGTAGAAAGTGCACGCGGTAATTCGGGCCTCGGCATTACAATTTCTTATTGGGAATCACTTGAAGCAATTGAAAATTGGAAAAAGAACACCTTACATAAAGAAGCGAAAAAAAGAGGCCGTGAGCAATGGTATGAAAACTTCCACTTGCGTATTTGCCTTGTAGAGAAAGAATACAAGTTTCAAAGAGAAATTTTGTAATGATGAAGAAAAAATTAGCTCTCGTTGTTTCACATGAAATATATGGTGTAAATGATCATATGCATCATGTAATTGACCACTTCACTTCATCTCAAATAGATGTATTCTGCCCGAATCTTCTACAATTACAACAGGCATTTCATTATAATAATGAAGAAAAAGCATACCAATATTTTATGAACCACATTGGATTTGATGGTGGAAAAAAGCAAATTGAGGAACTCATTCATAGCCTTTCCAATCGTTACGCACATATTGGACTTATCGGCTTTAGCGTTGGAGCTACCATCTCATGGCTATGTAGTAACAATCCAAAACTAGATTTTATTATTGGATGTTACGGCTCTCGTATACGCGATTATGTTCACATGAAGCCTGCATGTGCTACATTACTGATTTTTCCTGAAAAAGAAATTAGTTTTTCAGTACCCTCCTTAACGAAAACATTACAGCAACAAGATAATCCTTTATTAGAAATAAAACAACTACAAGGTGAGCATGGATTTTTAAATCCATACACTGAAAAATATAACGAACACTCTACAAAACAAGTATACAATTTAATAGATTCATTTCTTATGAAAGCACTCTTATAAAGGAGGTTCTAATGCCCCTTACATTACTCTTACTTATTTTCATAATCATTGTCTTTATATCAGCGCTAACTCTCATTTTTATAACAGTTAAAAATGAGAAATTTTTAAAACGTCCCTATTCACAATCCATTATCGTTTGTATTTTATTTTTGACAAATTGGGTACTATATGTAACAACTTTTTATTCGTTACTCCCCAAGAAAATGAGTGAGTTCATATTTTTACCCATTTGGTTTTTCCTTTGCATTTTAGGATTTATCGTCTTCTGGCGCGAATGGAGAAATAATCGTGTGTTCTCGATATGTATCGGTTTTCTTTCTTTTATTAGTTTTCTATTCGGAGTGTTGTTGTTAGTTCTTTCAGGAATGTAAAAGAAAAGGAAGAAAAGCACGACATCAACTTTTCTTCCTTCTATCTTTACCTTTAGACTTCACTGTCACTGATTCACAAGGTGTATAATAAATTTGAGGTGTCGCCTTATCAACAAACATCATAAACGTAATAAAGCCGATAATAAAGAAAATAAACAACGTTAACAATATTGCTCCTATCGTTAAAAGTATCATAACACCACCCCTATATATTTCTTATTATTACACCTTTCGCTATTATATGAGCCGAATCCTTTCTAGAAAAAGAAACGTAACAAAATAATCACAATCACTCCAGTTAATACGGTTCCTAATAGACTACGAGTATAGATTGCGACAAGAAATGTTGGAATTGCGGCGATAAGATAATCCCACTGCATCGTCTCATGCATAAATAATACTTGTGCTAAAAGTGCTGCTAATATCGCAATTGGTATGTAATTTAACCATTTTAAACCCCAGTCTGGAATTTGTATTTTACTAAATACGAGAAGAGGCAAAATACGCGGAACGAGTGTGACAGCTCCTGCCGCTAGTAATAGTAATAATACATCTAATCTCATTTCCATTTTTCAATCAGCACTCCAATCGTCGCAGCTAGTAATGTTGCAATAATAACTGCTATACTATCTGGCATAAATAAGTGTGAAACGTATGCGATAATAATCGCTACAATTGCTACACTGAGATGAATTGCTAGTTTCGGTTTACTACTTATTAGCTGAAGTACAAATAATCCGATAAACATCGCTGGTAATGCATAATCCATCCCGTACGTATGAGGGTCTGGTATCCACTCACCAAAAAGCCCCCCGATAACTGTAGCAAGAATCCAATTTAAATACGCTGTTACATTAAGGCCCATCATCCATTTCTCGCCTAAATATCCTTTTTGCGCTGCTTGTTGCACTGCAACGCCGAAAGTTTCATCTGTAATTTGCGAACCAATTATTACATTTTTAAAAAGAGGTATCTTCGTGAAGTAAGGCGCAAGTGCCGCACTCATTAATAAGTGACGTAAATTAACAAAGAACACGGTAAAAATAATTGCTGAGGCTGGGGCACCTGCTGCATACATCCCCGCTAATATAAACTGAGCAGAACCTGCGTAAATTAACGTGGACATAAAGGCGATTTCTATGACCGAAAAACCTGCTGTTTTCGCAATAACACCAGCTGCTATACCAATGCTCAAATATCCAAATACAGTTGGTAAACAATCCTTTACACCTTGCTGAAATGAATCATCGCTCTGCAGTGTCATATGTGCTTGAGCTTTATTCACCATTATCTCCCTCCATTTCTTCCATCGTGCGTTTGCCTGTTACGACATGAACTAAATCTATGTTTTCACGCCATAATGTATCTAATTTATCAGCTCCAAACTCCTTCGTAATCTCTTCCACCATAATATCGTGCCGAACATACTCTGTAGCGACGAGTACTAAAGCTGGATCATACGTTGTCACCGCCCATGAAGTGCTATCATTTGAAAAGTTAGCAATTAATACTTCTTCCCCATCACGCGCGATAACAGTTAAATGACCTCCCATTCTCTTTTCAACGACGTGAGGTGTCATATAATTATGATGAAATGTCGCTCCTATTTTTGTTTCTGGAGCACCAAATAAAATGGAAAAAATATGTACGCCTTCCTCTTCCTTTTGATGAATGAACGGCTCAATCTCGTGCACTTGATCTTCCCATACTGAAATCCATAGCTCTTCTTTTGCTCTATTAATTATATTGCATATTTCTTTCAAAACACGATCATTTGAGCGAATATGCGAAATTACATCAATTTGCCGCTCTTGTTCTAAACAATTTAATTTCTGGTCTAAAAATGCAAAGGACTTTTCAAAGTCTTTTCGCATTCGATCCATTAATTCCGTAGCTGGCACTGGTACATATTTCACTGGTTCAGAAGGAACGATATGCACCGCTCCTTTATCCATCAACTTGCCAAGTACTTCATAAATCATCGAACGAGGTACCCCTGTTTGTTTACTCACTTCGTATCCTGTTACTGGGGAATGTTTTAATAATCCAATGTACGCTTTGCATTCATATTGGGAAAAACCTAGCTTTTGTAACTCTTTTATTATTTCATCCATCGGTAACCCCTCACAATCTACATAGCTCTCATTTGAAAACGATGCATTCATTTTATATTAGTAGTTATTACTATACCTACTAATATAAAAAAAGAAGACCTATAAAGTCAATTGATAATTCTGAAATTTTAACAAAAAAGAAAAAGCCTTCTTATGAAAGGCATTTTCTACATAGTATTCTACTTATTTTAACAGCAAAGTATTTAATGAAGTCCCCTCTAAATGTTCACGCAAAGTTGAACCTGTATATTCTTCCCTAAATACACCCGCCTTCACAAATAACGGAATAACTTCACTAAAGAATAGATCCAATGATTTCTGAGGCCCACCTGGAATTGCAATAAATCCATCTAGTGCTCCTGCTTCAAACCTTTCCATAATTTGCTGGAATACATCTTGTGGTGTACCAATCGCAACCCAATGAGCAGAACCAACAACTTCTGGTCGTTCTAGTATTTGTTCAACAGTTGGTTCATTTTTAATGATGAAATTCCGTAATAATTCGGCATGTGTTTTACTGCGTACAGTTTGCTCTCTACTTGGCAACATATCTTCCTTTATCTTACTTTCTAGTGGAATTCCTCTAGCATCTAATCCGAGTAGCATTTCAAGTAAAGCCAATCTCTTCTCCATTGTGAGATGTTGATGAGCTTGCCTATGCATCTCTAGCGCTTCTTCATATGTATCACCGATAAAGAAATACAATCCAGGTAATACCCGTACATCACCTTGCTTTCGGCCATGCTTTTCTGCTCTTCTTCTTAAATTTTGACGAAGTTCGATTCCTGATTCTATATCTGGCATCGCGGCGAAAATCGCATCCGCAACAGAAGCAGCGAAATTCCGGCCAGCCTCTGAAGCACCCGCTTGAAATAATGGCATTTCTCCTGAAATATGCTGCGGAATATTAAGTGGTCCTTTCACCTCAAAGTATTCACCACTGTGCTCAATAGGCTTTACCATCTCTCTAATGACTTCAGTGTTATCTACTTTCAAAACTTCATAAGGATGGCTTCTCCAAAGTTTCCTTACTAACTCTGTACATTCTGCAGCTTTCGCATATCGTTCCTCAGATGGCGGCATCCCTGTCTCACCAAAGTTTTCTGCACCATCAATGGATGTGACAATATTCCAACCTACTCGGCCATTACTAATCCAATTTAAAGATTGTAATTGCCTCGCAAGTATGTATGGTGGATAAAACGATGTGGAGGCAGTCGTAACCACTCCAATTTTTTCTGTTGCATACGCAATAGCAGTAAATAATAATGTCGGATCTAACATTACATTCTCCTTATTACGAGCGATTAAATCAGGGTGTGCCACTAAATAATCTGCCTTAAAAACAAAATCTAACTTAGCCTTTTCTGCCTGTAGTGCCAACTCTACTTGTTCATCTATCCCTGAATTAAACATACTCTCTCGTTCTTTCTAGAAATTAAACATAATCCAATACAAAGTTGCTTTTTAGTAGACATAAATACACCTTCCCTTTCGTTTTTAATTCACCTAGTTAAACAAGTGATACGACCATTACAGCTTCCATTCTTATTAAACATCATAAAATGATAATGATTATCAATACCATTTTATGGTGTTACTGAAATAAATGCAATAAAAAAAGACTCCCCTTAACGGGAAGTCTCCTTTATCTCAATATTTCATTCGCTTCTTTTTCATAAATTTTATCAAATGAAGTCATAATACGCTGAGATGCTTGAATCATTTTTTGACTCGACATAAGATCTGCCATCTCTTTCGTCATATCTACATTTGAATTTTCTAGCATATGATTTTTTACTATTCCTGTTCCGTTCGGTAAATTAGCAATATTTCCTTCTGCTAGTGTAAAGCTTTTGTTTTCATGCTGCACGAGACGAGCATTCGTTTCTGCATCTACTGTTTTTGTTTGCAAACGGGCAATATTATTCTGTGTTACTTCATCATATAATGTACCATCTGCTTGTACAGCAACCTTTGCTCCTTCTGGAATACGAATACGCTCATTATTCTCTCCCATTACGAAAGCACCTGAAGATGTTTGCAAATAACGATCACTATTTAATGTGAAGCTTCCGTCTCTCGTTAAAAACGTTTCATCATTTTTAGATGTAACGAAAAATGATGATGTGCCTGCCGCACCGTCATCTAAAAAGAAATCTGTAGCACTATTTGTAATTTGTACATTTCCTTGTACTAAGTTCACATGCGTCGCAGCTGGTACTACAGCGTAATCGACCGAACCGATATTTGTCATAGCCCCATCTCCGCGGCGATATGTGTCTTGTACATCAAATACTTTAGAAGTCATATTTTCTGCTTTAAATCCTGTCGTTTGGGCATTTGCAACGTTATTCGAATGAACATTAATACGCTGCATGTAATTCATCATTCCCATGGAACCTATATAAAGACCGTTCATATTCCTTTGAATAAGGCAACCGCCTTATTCTTCACCTCTTTTCTTACGATGTTTGTAACATTTGTTTCGCTAAATGTTCAGCTGTAGCGATATGTATATGTTGCTTTACGTCTTGTCCGTCTGTCATTAATACAATTGGAGCTGATGAAACTGCTGGAATTTTCAACAATTCGCCACTACTTGCTGTTTCATCAAATTTCGTAAACACGATACCATCTATATGAATATCTTTAAAGTTCGTAATAATTTCAATCATATCTTTACTTTTCATAGAAGCTGATAACGTTAAACAAATATAATCTGGTTCTACTTGTCCCATCGTTTCAATCATTTCTTCTACTGTATCTGACGTACGATAATTTTTTCCGGCTGTATCTATTAAAATATAATCGACGCGTGCTTCTTCTTTAAAATACGTAAGTGCTCTTGTCATTGCCGCTTCATCACGCACAGCGATTACTTCTGATCCAATTGTCTTTACGTAATCTTGCAGTTGCTGTACTGTCCCAATGCGAGAGTGATCCGTCGTAATAAAGCCAACCGTTTTTTTCTTACCATGAAATTGCCATGCCATTTTCGCAAGCGTCGTCGTTTTCCCAACCCCAGTTGGACCGATTAATGCAATTGTTTGTACTTCTTTTTCAAATACATTTTCAGTGTTGAAGTGAGATCTCATATCTTCCAATATATAGCCGATTACTTCTTCTTCTGTAATCATCGTTGCATTTTCAAACTTCACTTTTAACTTTTCAGCATATGCATGAATGAAATATTGTTCTACATCGTTTTGTTCTAGCATCCGAATTACTTTTTGAATAATAAACGGTACAGATTCTTGATTTTCTTTCTTTGCAACTACTTCTTTTTTCTTGGCCGGAACGACTTGTTTCACAACTTTTTGCTTTTTCACTACTTTCGTTTCTTCCGTCTGTTTCACCACGACGATTCCTTTTTCAAACAGCTTTAATAGTTTCTCTTTTTTTCTCGCCCATTCTTCACTATTTCCTGTTTGCATTGCCGCGTATGACATAGAAGTCGTTACATTTTCTAAATTGTGTAGTACTGATTGAATTCCATTTGCCTTCACAATTTGTTCTGAAGAATCATTCACAACATCCATTAATTGTTCATGAAATTGTGCTGTTCCTTCATTCACTTCTTCCTGTTTATCCTCTGGAAAAGCAACTAACATTTCATAATCCTTTTTCCAAAAAAACGGGATATTTCGTTTTACACTTTCATCGACAACGTAATAATAATCTGTACCATATTGGTCAAATAACTTTCGATACAATTCATTTTTCGAAGCTGCTTTTATTCGCATTAACGCTTCTTTCTTTTCTGTACTTTCCATTACTTCACCCCCTACTATTCAATATAGGCAATTTGATCTACAACAATTTCTGGTGCTAATTCGCTAATACAAAGTACTTGTGCTTCCACTTGATAACGTTCTAGCAGTCTTACAATCGCAAATCTAAAATCTTTTCTACGTGTTAATAACACTGGTTCTCTTCCCATTAAACGTGCTTGTTTAAAGACGCGCTGCACTTGCTCAACTACTCGCGATTCTAAATCTAAATCCCAGTTTAATAAGTAACCTTGATAGGAATTGTTCACAACATCCGCATCTAGCTCTATTGAATCAGAGAAAAGCGCCGCATAAATTTTCCCGTCCGGATTTTTTGCATTTTCACAAATAACTTTTGAAATACATTCACGGACGAATGCCGTTACACCATCAACATGATTTTGATACACTTCTTTTCCGTCAATAATACCTTCAATAATCGTTGGTAAATCACGTATTGAAATACCTTCTTTTAGAAGTTGTTTAATAACATTTTGAACGAGTGATAAATCGATTTCTTTCTTCTTAATCTCTTCCAATAAAACGCCATTATCATTTTCAAGCGAGTTAATTAAGTCTTTCACATGTTGACGCTGAATTAACTCGTGAAGATTACGTCTAACGACAACATCTAAATGTGTAATTAATATACTAAGTGGCTCTAACACTTGATAGCCCTTCATTTGTGCATCTTGCACCATATGCTCTAAAATCCAATATCCATCTTCACCGAAGATTGGATCTTTCGCTGGTTCTGCATCTAGATCAGCCATTACGTTCGGTGTTTTTAGTGCTAATAAGTAACCTGATTTTAAAACACCTTCAGCCGCCTTCGCACCTTTAATACGAATAATGTAACGACCACGTGGTCTAAAACTCGTATTATCTTTAAAGTTAATGCCAGGAACGTTAATACCAAGGTCGGTAATAATCGATTTCCTCATAAGAACAACTTTATCACGAGCTGTCTCCCCATTAATTTTTTGCTTTACAAGTGCCGCTAAATCTAAACCAAGTTCTACAATAATCGGATATTTATCTGTAAAGACTCCAAATGAATCTTCCACTTGTTGTAATTGCTCATCCTCGCCTTGAATCATTTCTAATTCTTTTTGGAGCTCGTCTTCTTTCTCTTTCTTTATTCGCTTTTTATTGCGAATTCCTAAGAAGATAATTGTTCCACCAACGAGAGCAAACGGTAGGAATGGTAGCGGAGTAAAAATACCCATTGCGATAAACAAACCACCGAGCGCATATACAACAACTTCATGCGCTAATAACTCTTTAAAGATACCTTCCGTTACCGTATCCGGTGAACCATCAAATACACGCGTTACGATAATACCTGTTGAAATCGCAAGCATTAACGAACCGATTTGGTTTACGATTCCGTCACCGACAGTTAACTGTGTATAATGAAGAGCCGCATCTGCAAAGCTCATTCCTTGCTGCATCATTCCGACAATTAAACCGAAAATGATATTTACGAATAAAATGACAATCCCGAAAATAACGTCCCCTTTAATGAACTTCCCGGCACCATCCATCGCCCCGTAAAACTCTGTTTCCATATTTAATTTTTTTCGTTTTGCTTGTGCATCTTTTTCTGAAATAATACGCTGGTTTAAATCCGCATCGATAGACATTTGTTTCCCTGGTAAAGAATCAAGTGTAAAACGAGCTGCTACTTCAGCTGTACGAGATGCACCGTTTGCAACGATAAACTGGAAAATGATTAAAACGATAAAAATAACGATACCAATTAATAAGTTTCCGCCAATTACGAACTGACCGAACTCTTCAATAACATGACCCGCATTTCCGTCTGTTAAAATCGCTCGCGTCGTCGAAACGTTAATCGATACGCGGAAAATCCCGATTAATAACAACATCGTCGGAAATGACTTTAATTCATCCCACTCGTTAATACTTGTCGCTCGCATATAAATAAGTACTGACATACTTAGTAGAAAAACGATAACGATATCAAGTACAAATGGTGGAAGTGGAATTAGGAGCGCCACAACGAATGACGCTGCTAAAAAGATAGAAAAATAGGTTCTTGCAGAATCCATCTTAAACAAAGAGATCCCCTCCAAACGCGCTATTATACTTCAAGTTCATTCGTTTGAATTAAATAGCGCATAACTTCAATTACAGCTACGTATAAATCTTCTGGAATCGTCTCATCTTCCTCGACTTGATAATATAAAGACCGAGCGAGCGGACGGTTTTCCACCATCGGTATTTCTTGTTCACGGGCAAGCGTCCGTATATATAATGCGAGCTCATCTTCCCCTTTTGCAACGACAATTGGCGCCGCATCAACTTGTTTATTGTAACGAAGTACGACTGAAATATGCGTCGGGTTATTTACAATAAACGTTGCACCATCCATCTTTTTCGCAATAGTCCCTTGCAAGATGGCATGCATAAAGTTTTTTCGTTTCCCCTTTACTTGTGGGTCCCCTTCATTATCTTTATGCTCTTGTTTTACTTCTTCTTTTTTCATCTTAATATCTTGCTCGTACTCCCACTTTTGATAAATGAAATCAATAATAGAAAGAACGATTAAAATAATTAAAATAGCTAAAAAGATAAATTTAATTTGCCTAATAATTTCAGTAAGTGACGCAGTCCAGTTAAATCCAATCATACTCACGATCTTCTCTAAATTCTTTTTAAAAAGAACGTACGCAACGTAACCGATTAATCCCATATAAAACAGTGATTTCAAAATATCTACTAAACTTTTACGACTAAACAGTCTCGTAAAATAGTTTTTCGGATTAATACGTGATGCTTTCGGCTTTATGACTTTAGAAGAAAATAAGAAACCGACTTGAATCATATAATTGAATAAATGAAAAGCATATACGAGTATTAATATAGGAGCTGATACTTTTAGTAGCAAAATCCCCATTAAATAAAAATACTCGGTCGAATCTGTATTTTTTCCGATTTGATCAAACAGCACCGCTACAGAATTGGCAATCTCAAACCCTAGCCAATCTCCGAAAAAATAAACGACAACTGCTAATACGAGAATAGAAAATAAATTATTTAAATCTTTACTCCGGGCGATATTCCCTTCTTCACGCGATTTTTTACGCTTCTGCGGGGTGGCCTTTTCTGTTTTATTATCCTTTGCCATACGCGTCCCCCTACTTCGTTAAGAAAAAGTTAAATAGTGTCGTATACTCTTCCAGTAATACATCTGTCATATTTTTAAACACATAACCGAGCATTGGTACGCTCATTGCAATAAATAAAATACCACATGTAATTTTAATGACGAATGCATTCATAAAAATATTTAATTGCGGTGCATTTTTTGCGATTAAAATTAGGACGAAATTAATAATGAATAAGCTTCCCATAAGCGGTAAAGCAATTTCGACCGCTGATGTAATCGCAAATAATAACGTTGCGAGTAGACTATCTAAAAAACTAGTCGTCAACAATTTTGAAATCGCCTCTGTATATTGAAACGACTTTAAAATCGTGGCAACGAAATAGTTAATGCCGCCAAGTGAAATAAAAATAATGAGAAAAAATATATCGAAAATTGTTGATAGTAAAGTAGACTGCGACCCTGCGTTTACATCAAACAAACTTGCCTGTGATAAACCGATATCAAAGTCTAAAATATGTCCGGCCATTTTCGGAATGTTCCACAGCATTTCTACAATTTTTGCAAGGGATAATCCAATTACAATTTGCGTTGCTGCATAAGCTGCGACGTCCCAAACTGTCTTTATGTGAGAGACATCAACTTGATCGGCCACTGTAATCGAAAGACCAAGTCCAAATGTAACCTTTGCCATTGCAGGAATCGACCGTCCTGAAAAGAAAGGTAAAAAATATAAAAATGAAGTAATACGGCAAAACGCAAAAAACGTCGCCGCCCATAATTCCATATTCATTTCAGTTCACCTATCTTAGTACGAACGCAATAGCGATGGAATTTTATCAAATAAATCTAAAATAAGCGTCGTTAACTCTTGAAACATCCACGGACCTAAAATGATAATAACGAGTACAATACTCGCCATTTTCGGTAAAAACGTCAACGTTTGCTCTTGAATTTGCATCATCGCCATAATGACAGCGATGATAATAACGACAATCATACTTACACCGGCAACCGGCATTAAAATCATAACCCCTTTATAAAAAAAGGTTTGAAAAATATCTATAATTGGTGACGTATTCATTTATATGACTCCTATCACATAGCATCAAACGCTTCAGGCGACCGTTTTAAACATTATATCGACGATTTTTGTATATCCACCTAAATATACGAAAACGAGTATTTTAAACGGTAAACTTAAAATCATCGGCGGTACCATCATCATCCCGAGGTACATTAAAAGTGTACTAATAATCAAATCTATAAATACAAACGCTAAATAAATGAACATCCCCGTTAATAATCCTTTTTGAATTTGCGTTAACGTAAAGGATGGTACGAGCGTAAATAATGAAAGATCTTTCAAATCTTTCGGCAACTCTTCACCGCGTACTTTCAGCATCATTTTTAAATCATGCTTATATGTATGTTTCGCCATATAATCTTTCATAATCGGAGCTGTCGTCTCCGCAGCTTGACTTACTGTTATTTGTTCTTTCGTCATCGGATCCCACACATCACTCTTTAACTGACCTAGCACCGGTTGCATCGTAAATAGTGATAAAAACAAAGCAAGTCCAACAAGCACTTGGTTTGGTGGTAAGTTCATTACCCCAAGTCCTTGACGAGTTATTCCAAGAACGATCATAAAATAAGTAAAATGCGTAAATAAAAGAACGATAGAAGAAGATAATGATAGAAGGGTAACGAGTGCAAATAACTGTACACTTGAATTACTCGTAAACTCTTTTCCATTTTCGAAATTAATAAAACCGTTCGGGGCTGCATACGCTGGATTTACAAAAATAATTGAAAAAACGATAGAAAATACGAAAATAACGGCTAATACTGATAACTGTTTCTTTATTCTCATGATGGATCCTCTACTTTTTTCGTTTCACTCTTCACCGCGTCTTCTAGCGCTTGTTGAAACTGATTTCCTGTTCCTGTTAATTGCACAGACTGCACACCGTTATTACTAATAACAGTGAATACTTGCTTGCCATCCACTTCAAATAAAAAAGCACTCGTTTGATGATTTAAATATACACCGTCTTTTACTTGAATATGGCCATTTTCACCTTGCTTAAAAAACTGCTGTTTGCGCGTCTTTTTCGTCATATAATATGCACCGTAACCGAGTGCACCAAACAGTAAAACGACTTGAAATAAGGTCGTCATATACGACATATGACTCCTCCTCTACTCTTTATCTTGCATTTGACTTTGCGCCTTCATAAGCGCAGCTTGCTTCTTATCAGCTTCAATTTCAGAAATAATAATGCCGAACTTCTCGTCCATTACGATTGCTTCACCGATGCCGACCTTCATATTACTTAAATACACATCTACTTTATGTCCTAAGTTTTTCTCTACTTCAAGAACATCGCCAACTTTTAACTGCTTCACATCACCGAGCGTAATAGATGACTTCCCAAGCTTTACACCAAGTTCAATCGAAATATCTGAAACAGTATCTATATGTGCTTTACTCATTTCATTTCGTTTTCCCGCAAAATCTTCTAATCCCATTAAGGACACAGGAGATACTTCATGCTTCATATGGATCCTCCTACTCTACAAAACTTTTAAATAGGAGCGCCTTACGCGTTCCATCTTTCCCAATAAAACAATTAAATTTATGCTTTCCATCTACATAACCAAGTAATTCATCCGAAACTTTCGTATGAAGCGGAATAATATCGCCTTCTTCAATTTGTTCAATGTCACTCATTGTCATTTTCTGCTCACCAATCGCAACATGAACAGGTTTGTACACTTGATTTACTTTCACTTCCACTTCAGACGTATACTTTTTACGTTTATCTGAAGAATGTTCGACAATATTTTCAGACGTTAATTTATCCATAATTTCTTCAACAGATAAGAACGGAATCCCGATACGCACCGTCGTATTCCAAAAATCTGTTTTCATATTTACGTTCAGTAATGAAATTATATCGCTCGCTGTCGTAATCTTTAATGCATTCGGATCTGTCTCCGTCGTTACAAACTTCGGTTCAATCGCAACAACACTTTCAAATGATTGCTCTAAATTTTTACAAAGAAGCAAGAATATATTATCAAGCGTTAAAAACTCAAACGCCGTTAGCGGTCTGCGCATCGTAAAGTTACGCTTACTATCCCCACCAAGCCAACATTCATGAATATAAATAACAAATGCTAAATCAATCTCAATAACAATTTCTCCAAGCTCTGGTAAACCGAGATCAATTACGCAATATAAATAATAATCTTTCGGCATTTTCTCCACATACTCACTCGTAAATGGAACTTGCTCAACTGTTGAAGGCTCTAGCTCAATCGGAATACGCATACGCGCTGACAACGTCTGTGACGTCTGTTTTCCAAACGTAGAAGCAATCGCTTGCAAACTACGTAAATGCTCCACACCGAACTTCTCTGGTCTATTAAAATCATACTCTTGAAATTTCTCTTGCTTCCCTGCTTCTTGTGCAAAAGCTGGCATTTCCTCGCCTTCATTTACCGCCTTCAGCAGGGCATCAATTTGCTCTTGGCTTAATTTTTCGCCACTCATGACAATCCCCTTCCCTACCTTTTCAATTCAACGATTTCAACGTACATCTTCCCATTCTTCGTCAAAATCTTTCCGGTTCCAATCTCTTCATTCTCAAGCATAAGACGCACCGTATTTTTCGTTGAATTTTCAAGACGATACAATGTACCTTTCGTAATATGAAGCAGATCTTCAATTTTCTTTTTCGTATTTCCGATTTCAAAATAGATTGTTAACGGAATATCATCTTGTAATTTCAAATCTAGCCAACTCCCATATCATGTTCACGAAAATTTCATGTTCTCTCTATATATGAAATTTCTTATTTTGAAACGTCGATATTTAATATTTTTTTAATATATCCTTGCGTTTCTTTAAACGGTGGTACGCCTCCGTACTTTCTCACATTACCAGGACCAGCATTATAAGAAGCAAGCGCCAATACTAAGTCACCGTTATTTTTCTTTAAATAACCGCTTAACTCTTTCACGCCGCCCTCAATACTTTCAGCTGGTGAAAATGGATTTTTTATACCCATCTCTTTCACATTCGCTGGCATAAGCTGCATAAGCCCCATCGCACCTGCATGTGACACCGTTTTCGGATTAAAATCAGATTCTACTTCAATCATTTTTTGAATTAACGTTTTCGGAATTCCGTATGTACGACTTACGCGATCAATAATATCCTCATACTTCCCTTCATTGGAAGAACGTATTTTTTGAATATTATACTTCTTCGTTAATCCCCACGTATCAACAGCCTCATTTTTCGTTTCTGGGAAACGTCGTTCAAACTCTTTTTGCGCGACTTGCACTTCATCTGCTTTCTTCGTTTCAGCCTTTTCCTCAGGCTTACTCGCTTCCTCTACTTTATGAATAGATTGTTCCGGTTTAGTAACAACCGTTTCTATTTTCGTAGATTGTACCGGCTGACTCATCTCTTCTATATTTGCCGGTTGCGTAGTACCCTTCGTCTCCTTCGCAGGTTCACTCTGCAACTTCTCTTGAAAACGACTACTAACGAATGCTTGTGGACTACTTAGCTTTTGCTGAATTTGTCCTTTTTTATATGCAAGCACTTCTTTTACTATATTTCCAATTACCATAATATCACCTTTTCGGTAAACAAAGATAATCTAATATTAGAGTTTTTTTTTAAAGTTTGCAATAATCCTTTTAATAATTATGTAATAAAAAAATGAATATATTGTTAAACTGTTATTTTTTTATATTTATTAATTCGAATTTTTAGTTGACACCCGTTGTAGCAAGGATTACAATAAATCTCGAAATTGATTTTTTCGCATATTACCGTTTTTCAATTTGCAGAAAAGTCAATATAAAAAAATGGGGGTTTCTTAACATGAGAATTAATACAAACATTAACAGCATGCGTACTCAAGAGTACATGCGCCAAAACCAAACAAAAATGAGCAACGCTATGGACCGTTTATCAAGTGGTAAACGTATCAACAACGCTTCTGACGATGCAGCAGGTCTTGCAATCGCAACTCGTATGCGTGCACGTGAAAACGGTTTAGGAGTAGCAGCTAACAACACACAAGACGGCATGTCTTTAATCCGTACAGCTGACTCTGCTTTAAACTCTGTATCTAACATCTTACTTCGTATGCGTGACATCGCTAACCAATCTGCAAACGGTACGAACACTAGTGATAACCAAAAAGCATTAGATAAAGAATTTTCTGCATTAAAAGAACAAATTGATTACATTTCTAAAAACACAGAGTTTAACGATAAGAAATTATTAAATGGCGATAACAAATCTATTGCTATCCAAACTCTAGATAACGCTGATACAACGAAACAAATCAATATTAATCTAGCTGATTCATCTACTTCAGCTTTAAATATTGATAAGTTATCTATTGAAGGAACTGGTAATAAAACAATCACACTTACAGCAGCAGATATTGCTAAAGATAAAACAAATATTGATGCTGTAGGTACTGCTAAAACAGCATTAGCTGGGTTAACTGGTACTCCAGCTGCAGCAGCAATTAATTCAGCAGTTGCTGACTTTAAAACAGCATTTGCTAAAGCTGACAAAAACTTAATGAGTGATGCACAAATTAAATCTGTTACGGATGCAATTACAGCTTTCGAAGCTGATGCTACTCCAGATCTTACAAAAGCTAAGGCAATCGGAACTGCTTATACTGCACCTGCAGCTGGTGATATTACAAAAGCTTCACCAAACGCTTCTGAAGCAATTAAATCAATTGATGCTGCATTAGATACAATCGCTTCAAACCGTGCAACTCTAGGTGCTACATTAAACCGTCTTGACTTTAACGTAAACAACCTGAAGAGCCAATCTTCTTCTATGGCTTCAGCTGCTTCTCAAATCGAAGACGCTGACATGGCGAAAGAAATGTCTGAAATGACTAAGTTCAAAATCTTGAACGAAGCTGGTATCAGCATGCTTTCTCAAGCAAACCAAACGCCACAAATGGTTTCTAAATTATTACAATAAGCCATTTGAGTTAGTTTCCTGAATAAACCTCTCTGCTTGCGGAGAGGTTTATTTTTTCTATATAGATAGATTTTTTATAAAACTTTCTTTTTTATGTGGAAGAGAGTATCCCCGATGCTTAGAAGCGGTCAGTGCTTATCTTGATCCCCTCTTATGTTAAAACACAAACAGTAAGTAAGCATAAGCCCCTCTATCCTTCCATAACTGTTTATTAGATTAAAAGATACCAACTATATCAATCTATAAGGAGTGTCTATTATGCGTATTGGTACGAATGTTTTGAGTATGAATGCTAGGCAGTCGTTGTATGAGAATGAGAAACGTATGAATGTTGCGATGGAGCATTTGACGACTGGTAAGAAGTTGAATAACGCTTCCGATAATCCCGCTAATGTTGCGATTGTGACTCGTATGCATGCGAGAGCAAGTGGTATGCGCGTGGCAATTCGTAATAATGAAAATACGCTATCGATGCTTCGCACAGCAGAAGCTGCCCTTCAAACTGTTACGAATATTTTGCAGCGTATGCGTGATTTAGCTGTTCAATCTGCGAACGGTACAAATTCAAATAAAAACCGTGATTCACTAAATAAAGAGTTTCAATCTTTAACAGAGCAAATTAGCTATATTGGTGAGACAACTGAGTTTAATAATTTGCCCGTATTTGGCGACCAAAACCGTCCTGTTACATTAGACGATATCGGTCATACAGTAAATCTAACGAAACATATTCCCCCTTCCCCTACACAACATGACATCAAGATTTCAACAGAACAAGAAGCAAGAACGGCAATTCGTAAAATTGAAGAAGCCTTGCAAAATGTATCACTTCATCGTGCTGATCTTGGGGCTATGATAAATCGTTTACACTTTAATATTGAAAATTTAAATAGTCAAAGTATGGCCCTAACAGATGCTTCTTCTCGAATTGAAGACGCGGATATGGCGCAGGAAATGAGCGATTTTTTAAAGTTTAAATTATTAACTAAAGTTGCGCTCAGTATGGTTTCACAGGCTAATCAAATTCCGCAAATGGTTTCTAAATTACTACAATCTTAAAAATTTGTCTTCCCTCTTTGAAACGATTCCACACAAAACAAAAGGGAAATACATATAAACTATGTATCTCCCTTTTATTTTGTACCCAAATTTTATTACTGTGTTACAGTCATAACTTGTCCACTACGATCAACCATAATTTTCATTTTCCCGTCTTGTGCGTTATATAACCCTAATTTATGCAAATCTTGTTTACATTCTTTTACGAAGTAAGGCAATGTGCGAATTTGATCGATATCAGAGCTCGTAATGAAATGAATTAAATGATGCGTCATTTCTTTTATATCATGAACAAGCTCTTCCTTTTCTCGCTTTAGTCTTTCATTTTCAGCTCGTAATACATGCAATTCGCTTTCAAGACCACGTACATCCTTTTCATTTTCCGAACGCCCAGCAGCCATGCTTGAAAGCTTATAAATGCCTTCCATAAACTGATGGAGTTCATCTTCTTTTCTTTCACTACATTGACTAATTGTTTCAAAATTATCAACGATACCAGATATAACTGTTACAAGACTTTTTTCATTCTCTGTATTTTGAACTTCTTTTCTTACTTCTTGCTTGTTTTCTTTTTTCATTTCAACGATTTGTTCTTTTACGGGTGTATATTTTCGCTTTCGTCCTGGTTTTTGTTTTTCAATATTTTCAAACGGTATTTCACGTTTTTTCAATTTATAATACGTATTTTGCAATTGACTTTCTGTTTTCGGAAAAAGATTTAGTTCATTTTTACTAACGTATTTTGAAATATTTAAAATGTTTAAACCGTGACGTTGACAAAATTGATACACTTCATACAGTAACTCTAGCTCAGACTTCAGCCATGTAATTGTTGATTTTTCATAAGCTCGCATACCGCCATGTTTTTCTATATCTATTTGGAATAAAACCATTCTATTATATAAATCGACTAACTCTTCATACTCCACTCGGAATTGTTTCTCTATTTTTTTAAATTCCGTTTCTAATTTCATATCATTCATTTTATTATTTGACATGTTTTGTAAAAGTTTTAATACATTGATTGCTGTGTGGTGATACATAATCTGTGCCACTCCCCCTCATCCTTTCACAATTCTCATCTGACTCCCATGTCTTTTAAGAAATAGCAATTTTTACATATCCATATTATAACATTTCGAAATTGTCTGTCAAATAATTAACATACAAAAACGTATGGAAAGTGTAAAAAAGAAAGAGTATTTTTTAATTAATATGCAATTATACATATTAATTACATATAATTATATTATATGGTATTTTTAATATATTTTCACCGAAAAAGTTTGCGCTACCACGAAATATTACTAACATAAACCAAAATATGTTCTCTTATATTTTTAAACAAAAAAACGTTACTTATTAATTAAACCAATTGAAAATCTCGAAATAGAGACGATTCTTACAACCACAAATACTCCTTCTACCTGTACAGCGTATAGAATACTAAAAAGGAACTAGCCAGTACTACTATACATGGCTAGTTCCTTTTTCCCCACTAATAGAAGAAAGTTTCCAACCCTTAGTCGAAAGCTCTCTTCTCCTGCTTACTTGAAACCACTCCATATCTTTGGTCTTACATCGTACAGAGCTCTATTAGGCACTGACCGCTTCCAAACTTCGCTAGAGGTTCTATTCCAGCAAAAAAAACGCTTTTTAAAACTCTTTTACAACACTAACTTATCAACTAAACCAATTAACTCTTGAATATCTGGCTTACTTACTTGAGCATTTGCTCCTACAGCTTCACCTTTATGGAATAATTCATTTGTAATTAATGAAGAGAAAATAATGACCGGTAAACGATTCATTATTTCACCATCCTTAACCACTTTCGTTAAATGATGTCCATCCATTTTTGGCATTTCAATATCAGTAATTAGCAAGTGAATGTGTTCAAACATTTTTTCCCCTTGCTCTTTCGCTAATTTTTCAATTTGTGCTAATGCTTCCGCACCATTGCTGAAGAAGTTCATTTTCGTATATCCAGCTGATGATAAAGTTTCTTCTAGTATTTGGCGAAGCATTGCTGAATCTTCTGCAATATAAATAACTTTTTCAGCACGATCTGTTTTTTGTTCTAAGCCTGAAAGTGATTTATTGTCATAACCAGTACCGCTAATTTCACATACAATTTTTTCATAGTCTAATAGTAAAATAATTTTCCCATCTAGTTTTACAATGCCAGATGTCGTTTCTTCTAGTCCCATTGATAAGGAAGCTGGTTCATCAATTTGTTCCCATGAAATACGTTGAATACGATGTACTTCGTCAACGCGGAAAATAACTTTCATTTGGTTTAATTCTGAGATGATGAATTTCGTTTGATCAAGTGGCTTTGTTGATTTTAAATTAAGAGCCGTTGCTAAGTTAATAACAGGTAAAATTTCACCACGTACTTGAACAACACCTTCAACTGCATGATGAGATTCTGGCACAGTTGTAACAGGGAATGGATTAATGATTTCACGTACTTTCATTACATTGATACTAAATAGATTTTCACCAACAGTATATGTGACAATCTCTAATTCATTTGTTCCACTTTCTAATAAAATACTTTGTGCTTGTGACATAAAGGTGTCGCTCCCCTTCCATTAATTCCGTATATTTAATTATTAATCTTTATAAAAGAGAAAAAGTCAACTACCTATATGAAAAATATAGATAGTCGAACAATTTATTTACGCTTAATCTTGTATAAATGAAGCAAGTGCCTCTAATAACACTTCTTGTGCCCCTACAATTTCTGTCGGCATTGCTTCCCATTTTTTTGAAAGTTCCGTTTCTACTCTCATTCTTAACTCTTGATTCATTTCTTCGAGTACATATTGTTTCGTCGCTATATCAACATCAAGTAACGCGAGTGCATATAGTTCTGGATCGTTTATTTTTTTAAATAATTGTTTTAATATAGCCGGCGCTATATGTTTTAATTTTTCAATATGAATTTCCTTATCCGAAAATAGTAGCTCGTATTGAATAAACGCAACATTTTCTTTAATTACTTTAAAATAGCAATTATTTTTTTTATCATTCACAAAATAACCGTTCGGATCTGCGATAATACTCTCTACTTTACGAATTAAATCTGGCAAACTACTCGCCGCCATTACAGTCCGCTGCTCAACCTCACTTGGCGAAATGAATGTAACGCGATACTTATTCTGCGCCATCCTCCTCACCTCTCCTTTTATAAAAATGTATCCCCACAAACTATCCAAAAGGCACTGGTTTGCTATGAGACAATTATCTTATCTCCAACCAACCATCACAGTACCTCTCCATAGCACTACTCTTACAACTACAAGCCCCTCAGAACCATAGTTGTTATCCATACTATACTACAATTCGCTTATCTCTTATTAAACTACCTTGGTAACACTTCATACCGCTGTTTCCACAACGTTCGAGCACCCTTATAAGCACCTAAACCCTACCACATCTCTCAAACCATTAAAAGGGCTTTTAAGAGCTTTTAAGTAACTCGATATTATTGAACCAAAACGCAATTTGCTGATCCGTTATCCCTGATAACGTAACAAAAAACTCACGGCACTTCATCTCGTCCTTAAACAGTTGATACTTCCAAACTCCATCACTACCAACACTTACGAAATAAAACTCATGAATACGGCCAATGATGGCTTCCTTTTCACCAAATGAATACGGAGGCACTTGCTTAATTTCAAATTGATCCGGTAAATATACATGCTCTTCTCGTTCCATTTTTAGCACTTGCTCGGCAAGTTCACGTTTATTTTCGAAAAAAGGCAATTGTAAAACTCGCTCTTGTCTTGTCATACGAATAAAAAACCCTTTCTACTACATTACAAGTTTTCTTTATAATATATTATCGAATTAAGTTTACAACTTCATTTAATACTTCATCTGACACTTTAATTACTTTCGCATTTCCTTGGAATCCACGTTGATACAGCATTAAGTCAACGAACTCAACAGATAAATCTACGTTGGCCCCTTCTTGCGCGCCACCACGTACTTTACCTGCACCGTTTTGACCAGATGCACCAAGTGCTAAAATACCTGTTGTATTCGTCGCTGTATAGTTACCATTACCTGTTTTCATTAGACCGCCTTCGTTCGGGAACATCGCAACAGCTAATTGGCCAGCAGATTTCATACTTCCATCAGAATATTTTACCATTACATATCCACCGTCAGCAATGAAGCAATCTTTAACCGTCGCTGCTGCTCTACCATCTACGTCTGTTACTGATAATGTTTTATCTGTTGGATGGTTTGTTAAATGACTTAAGTCTAAATTTATAGAGCCGCCATCAAATGGAATATTGGCTCTTTGCTCTTTCGGATTAGGATTTCCAACAGCATCAAATGTCATATTACCACCTGCACCTTGAACATCCTTAAACTCTGTTTCTTTTTTCGAGTCATTACGCATCTGTACTTTATATGTATAATTATGTTCGCTCGTTTGTTTAAACTCTACACGCATTGTCCATGTATTCCCCGCATTATCATATACAGGTAAATCTTGTGTAATTTGTTTTTCACCAGTTGGAATATTCCCTTTAATTGTCCCTTTCGATGTTCGAATACCACCAATTGCTGTTCCCATTGGAATTTGCAACGGTCCTGGGATTCCAGATAAATCAACTTCACCAGTTGCTTCATTTGCAGGATATGCAAATACATATTGACCTTCAGTATTCGTAATATAGTAATCTGAGGATATCCCAAACGTACCTTTACGAGTAAATTCCATATTTCCGCCTTTTGAATCACCTACAACGAAAAAACCATTACCTTCCATTGCTGCTTGTGTTTTACCACCAGTTAACGTAATTGTACCATCACTATAATCTGTAACCGTACCACTCATTTTCACACCGTTACCAATACTTTTCGGATTCGTTCCTGCGTATTTACCGTCACCTTTTGCACCAATCGAATTGTTATATAGTAAATCATCAAACATTGCTTTTTGTTTTTTATAACCAACTGTTTGTGCATTAGCAATATTATTTGAAGTTACACTTAATGCATTTTGTGTTGCATTCATTCCTGTAATACTTGTATATAACGCTTTAATCATAACGTATGGACACTCCTCATGAATTTGTAGTTTTTACTTCTTCAGTTGTTTTTTGCTCTTCTTTCTTGACATCCTCTGGATTCGTTTCTCCAATCGGTTTATCAGACACTCTCTCAACGAAACGAAGAGATACGACTTTATTATTAATAATGAGCTGTACATCATTATTCTCTGCAAGGCGAACCGTCTCTACTTGACCAGTTACTTTGTTTCCGTCGCCGTCAACACCTCTTACGTACTTCCCTAAAAACTTCATACCGCCATCAAGCGCTGTCGAATACATCGTCGTTCTTAAAGAGTCAACTGCTTTTGTCATATTTTGCACTTGCTCCATAAGAGATAACTGCGCTGTCTGGTTCATCATTTGATTCATATCCATTGCATTAAATGGATCTTGATGTTGGAAACTTGATAAAAACAATTTTAGGAAGTCATCTTTCCCCATTACCCCAGGAGTCTTTTGTGCTCCTGCTGAAACTCCGTTTGTTTGTTGAACTGGCGATTGTACACCATTCACAGATGCGTTTTTTGCTTGCGCTCCTGCTTGTAACGGAATATGATTTGTACTCGTTGTATTTAACCCAACTGTTGGCACGCTTTATTCCTCCAATAATCCCGCAAATTCTTTTGATTGTTGTTTCTCATGTTGCGTACTTGCTAATTTCTGCTTTTGTCTTTGTTCTTGTTCTCGCTGTTCTTTACGGTTTTCATCTTTATCCGAATAGCTAATTTGAATATTAATTTCTTTTTCTTTTAGCTTTAGCCTCAATTCATCAAAAATGATTTCAACACGTTTTTTTGCATCGTGTTTTTCCATTTCTACATGCACATCAATTTGGTCGCCATGCTTTTTCATAAATACAGTTAACGTTCCAAATTTTTCTGGATTTAGCTGGAATAAAACACGTTCTTGTTTCACTACAAATTTTTGCAATGCTTCTACTTGCGCTTCCATTTTCTTTCCTAAGTCAGGTAATGTAACCTTCTCAGCGCCACTATTTGATTTTCCGATTTGATCAGTACTCGTCGCTTTATTTAATAACTCCGCACCCGTGGAACTCGAATCACTTAACGAATCGACTTCTGGCAACTCTACCTTCACATCATCGCTCTCTGATTTCAGAAGATCTACATCTTTAGACTCTTCTTGTTTTTTTGCAATATTACAAGTTTCTGTCTCTACAACTTTCAAAGCCTGCATCATTTGCTCTGGCATCTTCACTTTGTCTAACACCATTTGCATTGTATCTTCTAAACATATAGCATTTTTAATATTCATATTTGAAAGGAGCTCTTGTAATTGTTGTAATTCACCTGCGGGTAATTCGTTAAGTTTTATATTTCCATATTCTTTATACAGCTCTTGTATTTTTTGTATGTATTGATATAACAATTCTGGTTGCACACGTAATTGCTCAATTGCAACCATTTGCTCAGATACAGCTAATAACAACTGTTCTGTCTCTTTTTTTTCTTCTTTCTTTACACTTGGTTCTTCTTTCGTTACCGATGGTTTAGAAAGATTATATTCTTTTTTCTCTTCTTTTGGTGCTTCTTCTCGTTTCGTTTTCTCCGTTTTCGGCTGCTGTTTATTTTCCATTCTCAACGTACGATCAAATGAAGAATTTTCATTTTTCGATTGTATTTCTAGCCCTTTTTCTTTTTGCGGAGGTAAACTTTGTTGCACCGGTAATACAGACTGTATCACTACATTCACCTCATCCATTCATACACATTTTTAAATCAAGAAGCATTTTTTCTTCTAGCTTTTCTTGCACTTTTGCAAGCTTCTTACAATCTTCTTGATACATTTCATCAATGACACGTTCTTTTTCTTTTACTTGCTCTAAAAGGCTTTCATTTTTTTGAATAAAACCTTCTGTTTTTTTAATTTTTCGATTCCATTCTTCTATTCTTTCAGGTGAAAACGTATGTGAAGAAAGCATGCCAGCCATAATACGTTGACCAGTTTGTACGACTTTGCTACGTGATTTCACAACGTATAAATCATATTCTTTTTTTTGTTCTATTTTTCTTTTTTCAGCTGTTAGTTCGTACACTTCTTTTAAAATATGTTCTTTTTCTTGATTTATTTGCAATTTTATCGTGTCGTACTGCTGTTTATCCACCTGTTTTCATAGCCCCTTCCTATTATAACGCTCTCTTTTTCTATTATATAGTTTTTTTCCAAAAAAATCTGTGAAATATTAAAAAACAAAAAAATAAGACCCCTTTAGTAGAGGCCTTATACTATATGGTGTATCGCTTGAACGATATCATCAAATTGGAAACTATCCGATCGACCTTGCTTTAAAAACGTATTTATATCTTCTACTTTATTTTTACATTCAAAAATATAAGCATTTTCTTCATTTTCTTGAATCGTCCCTAATTTAAAGTACAATTCATTTTCTTTATAAATAGATAAGATTTTTCTCATTTCATTTGCAAGTTGCCAATGGTTAGGCGACACAATTTCTTCCATAATCCTACTTACTGAATCTAACACTGAAATGGCAGGATAATGACTAAGCGTAGCAAGCTCACGCTTTAATACAATATGTCCATCTAAAATACCACGTGCTAAATCTGGTACAGGACCGTTTAAATCGTCTCCATCAACGAGTACGGTATAAATACCTGTTATAGATCCTTTTTGTGTTTTACCAGATCGCTCTAACAACTTCTTCATATAACTTTCCATTAACAGTGTTTTACCACCAATCGGTAACTCTTTCACTGCAATATCAACACTTCGGCGCGCATCAGCAAAACGAGTAACTGAATCCATCATGAGTAGTACGTTATTGCCTTGATCACGGAAATATTCAGCAATGGATGTGGCAAGCTTTGCCGCGCGAAGTTGCATCAGATGGCTTTCATCTGACGTCGCTACAACAACAACGCTTTTCCTCATACCTTCCTCGCCTAATTCTTTTCGAATAAAGTCTTTTACTTCTCGGCCACGTTCTCCTACTAAACTAATAACGTTAATATCAGCTTTTGCATTTTTTGCAATCATTCCAAGTAAAGTAGATTTACCAACACCTGATCCAGCGAAAATACCAATCTTTTGACCGATACCAATTGTTAGCATAGAATCAATTGATTTTATTCCCGTTTCAAATACATCAGTAATCTCTTCACGCTCAAATGCATGAATAGGGGGGGCATCTAATTTTATTTTCTGTAGTGGAATGTTTTCAGCGTTCTCATTTAACACTTCACCATTCGCACTTAACACCTTTCCAAGTAAATGATCACCACGAGGTACAACAACATCTTCTGCAATTAATGTAACTGAATCCCCGTAACATACTTTTTCTGTCTGTCCAAATGGGAGTAACATATTATTCTCTTTTTCAATCGCAATTACTTCACATAAAACATTATGTTCTCCAACGAAACAAACATCGCCAATTTTTGCTTTCGGTCCTTTCGCTACGAAAAACTGTTCTTGTACACTATGAACTTTACCAATTTTCGTATAAAACGGTGTGTCGATAAACGTATTCCACTTATTCTGTTCATTTATGAGCTTGTTGTTCATACATTTTGCTCCTCAAACAACTTCTCTTCTTCCCATTTCTGACGAAGCTTCGCAAATATAGGTGCAAATTTAAATTCAAAAAACTCTTTCTCTTCCTCCAAAACAAATTCACCGAACTGCAGGGAGAAATCATATTTCCATTCTACTAATTGTAGTAACCAATACTCTTTCGTATTTTCCTTCTCTTCTTGAATACGTTCAAACGTTTCTGGATGTACTGTTATTATTAATTTTTCAAATGAAGTAGGCAACGTTTGAACGATGCCAGTTAAAATTGGTAACACATCAAGTAATCGCGAATCTACCGCTTGGTTTACGATTTTTTCTGCTAGATGAAAAGATTGATCCCACAATAACTCTGTCCATTCGTATGCTGTTTCCTGTTGTTCTTTTTGAAACTGCATACGTGCTACTTCCATCTGTTCCATTTGTTCATGAATATGCATTTGAAATTGTTCTTTATCTTGTACTAGCTGCTGACGCTCTCGTTCTAGCATTTGCTGCCCTTGTCTTAACTGATTCATTTCCATATGTAATGATTCTTGCTGGGCGCGAAGCTCTGCATGATCAGCTTGTAATTCTTCCTCTTCTATTTGGACTGAAGCTGGTTTTGGAAATTGTAATTCATACGTTTCTTCAGAAAAAGAAACAGAATTCTTCGGAATTCTGTTTTTAAATAAGGACATCCCCTTCACCTCTTTGAACGATAATTCTTCCTTCTTTTTCTAGCTTTTTAACTGTACCTGTAATCGTTTGCTGCGCTTTTTCAGCATCCGTCATCTTAAGCGGTCCTAAGCCATCTAATTCTTCTAGAATCATCTCTTTACGGTTTGAAGACATACATGTAAATAATTTCTCTTTAATTTCTTCTTTTGCAATTTTAAGTGCTTTCGCAAGAACACCGTTATCTGAAATTTCTTCCAATACACGGCGAAGCGCAAGATCTTCAAGACCAAGTAAATCTTCAAAGACAAACATATTTTCTTTAATTTTCTCAGATAACTCATAATCGACTTCATCCAGCTTTTGAAAGACTGTTTTTTCAACACCTCGTGAAACATTATTTAAAATGTTCACGATCGTTTTCAAGCCATCTGTTTTATTAATTGCACTAAATGCCATATTATTTAATTTCGCTTTTAACAACTCACCAATTTGATTAATTAATTCACCATCAACTTGTTCTAGTTTTGCAATACCCATTACCGTCTCTACTCGTTTATGATCTGGCAATCTCTCAATTAATTGAGAAGCAAGTTGCGGTTTAATGTAAGAAGCAATTATCGCAATCGTCTGTGGTGATTCATCATTGAGCACTGTAAGAAGTGGTTCTAAATCTGTAAGTGAATTTAAGAACTCAAACGGATTATCTTTGTTATACCAAAGATCTTCCAATAATTTTTCCAGCTCGTCTTCGGGCATGTTTTTAAATATGCGACGAATGTACTCTTTATCTGGAGTGACTAAGTTTAATTCTTTTACATTTAATTCATATAAGAACTCCCCTAGCACATTTTCTAACGTTTCTGGTTTATATACACGAAACTTCGCAATTTCACGAAGTAATACTTCTTTTTCCTCAGCTGTCATATATTCAATGACTTTTGCTGCCACCCCTTCGTCTAATGTACGAATGAGGATGGCAGCTTTTTCTTTGGAGGAGATTTCATCTAACATCGTTGTTCCTCCCTTACTGTCCGTTTAACCATTTTTTAATTACTTTTGCAGTACCTTCTACATGTTCTTTCGTAGCTTCCTGCACTTGATCATCTAACGTTGGTTCTTTCGGTCCTTCTGGTTCCGGTGTTGGCTCTGGCACTATTTTTTCTTCAGGAATTTCCAGAATACTTTCATTACTTGCGGCAATTTCCTCTTCGGCTAAGTATTCTTCATATTCCTCTTCTTCTCTCTTTTTCTTACGTCTTGCTAAGAAGAACCATACTAGACCAATTAGTGCTAACAAGCCAGCTGTAATTCCACCGAATAACCACCAGTTCATACCACTTTTTTCCGGCTCTTTCTCTTTTTCAACTTTCGGCTGGTCGAACTGAACAGTTACAACGTTAACTTGACCGTTTGTAAAGTTTCCATTCGGATCAACTTGAAGCCCAGCTGCTGTGCCAATCGCTTCTTTGAAAGTCGTCATATCAATTTTTCGTTTTACTAACGTATCATTATCTACCCATACAACAACATTTGTTTTCGTTAATTCTGGATGTTTCTTAATTGTTTCAACTGTTTTATCTATTTCATAGTTTTCAATTTTGTTACCATTTTTATTATCATAGACAACTTTACCGTTTTGATTATTGTTCGTACCGTAGTTTGGCACGTCACCGTTCGCTGTAATACCAGCACCTTGCTTCGTATCTGCTCCTTCTTGTGCAGTAGAGCTTTCCTCTTGCTCTTGTTTACTACGAAGCACACCTTTATCACCATATTTTTCTGATTGACGTGTAACCTCATCGTAGTTTACAGAAACTTTCGTATTCACTTTATATTCATTTGACTTAAACATCGTCATTAACGTTGCGTCAATATCTTGCTTTAATTTACCTTCAATTTGATGCTGCATCTCTACTTCTTTTTCATAAGAAGAGGAACTGTTAGAGTGCGCTTCATCTGCTCCTTTTGAGATGATACCTTTTTTACTATCAATAACACTTACTTCTTCTGCTTTCACGCCAGGAACTGCCGCACTAATCATTTGCTGTATACCAGCAACTTGATCAGCTGTTAATAATTGTCCACGCTTCACACCAACAGTAATCGCCGCTGTTCCCTTTGCTTTTTCTTCATCAAAAATTGTTTCTTTTTCAGGTAATGTAATTTGAACATTTGCCGTTTCAACCGTCGCAAAATTTCGTACAATATCTTGCTCCAATTGTTTTTTCGTACCGACAATTTGCTTCATTTTTTTATCTTGCTCACTTGACCCGAGCGAGCTTTCTAATAATATTTCCTCGCCGCTCTTAGAATTAAACGGTAAGCCCATTCCATTCATTTCTTTTCGAACCCATGGAGCATCATTCTTTTGCACACGAATTGAACCATCGGCCGCTAATTGGTAATCGACACCTAACTTCGATAATTCTGCTGTAATCTCTTGCTTATCTGCATCATTTAAATTTTGATATACAACAACATATTTATCTGGCAAGGTGAAGTATAAAAGTGCTCCTGTTACAACCGCTAAAAGCGCAGCACCGATTACTAACTTATGCCACGTTTTTAACGATTGGATAACATTTTTTATCTTTTCCATTTAAACACACCCGTCCACTTTCCTAAATTTGCATATTAATTAGTGACTTATAATTTTCAATAAGATTATCACGTACGAGAGCAGCCGTTTTCATTTGAGATTCAGCTTTTTTTTGCTGAATTAAAACGTCATGTGTTTCTCCTACCCCTTTTGTTAATAAATCATATACTGCTGTTTGCGCATTATTTTGCGTTTGATTCATATCTTCCAATAAATCAATAAACTTTTTTCCCGGAGCTACAGAAGTTTCCGAAGTTTTCGGTGCACCAATTGACTGAATTGCTCCAAATGGCTGTGTATGTAACATTGGTTGAATTTTCATATCCCTATCTTCCCCCTTATCCTCGTCCAATTTCTAAATCTTTATCGAGCATTTTTTTGTTCGCATTTAATACACTTGTATTTGCTTCATACATTTTTTGAGCAACCATAACATTCGTCATTTCAGCAGTTACATCAATATTTGGATAACGTACATATCCTTCTTCATTTGCATGCGGATGCGTCGGATCATACACTAAGTTTTCCGTTTTGTCTGCTTCAATACTTTTTATTTTCACTCCGTTAGTAGGAGCCCCGTCTAACATACTTGCAAAACTATTATTTGATTCTAGCACCACACTACGACGCTCATATAAATCTGCCCCCGGAGCGGCTGTCGTATTCGCATTTACAATATTGTTTGAAGTAACTTCCATCCACTTTCTCGCTGTCGTTAGTCCTGAGCCACTTGCATTCATTGCCTGAAACATCGTTGTCTCTCCTTCTACCTTTAACGTCCACGTGCCGCTTGGTTAATTGCGTATTGTGTATTAATTGCATTAATTGAAATACCGTATAACTGATTTGCTTTCATTAAATCTAGCATTTCTGTCGTTACATCCACACTATTTCCATCTTGATTCTTTTGCATTGATTTCGTTTGAATCTTTGCATACGTATTTTTCATATTTACTGTCGGTAAGTGCATTTCATTCGTTTGATATAAATCTGGATTGCTCTTTAAATCAGCCGCATTGTTCTTATATAACGCACTGCTCTTACTCATCTGCTCAGCAAATGTTACATCTTGTGCTTTATAGCCAGGTGTATTCGCATTTGCAATATTACTAGAAACAGTATTTCGTTTCGTTACTAAATAGTTCATATAATGGCTTACATCACTCACTAAATCTGGCATATTCCACACCCTTCCTTTTCTACCTTAATGATCCACTGATGGAAGTTTCACTTCATTATTTATTTTATTATATGTATTTATTAAAATATTAACTATTATGTACCCTTACATATTTTATTCCATTTTTCCATTGTTGTCTTTAGAAAAATACAAAAATATAAAAAAGAATACAAAAAACTGTATACAGACAGTGATCCGTGAACTATTTTCATATATGAACTACACATTAAAGTTCATTTTTATATTATTTAGATTACTACTATTTTTTCATTACAGTCATAAAATGAAACCTCAATCAGCGGAACTATTTACTTAAACAAAGGAATGGATCCCCTTTAAAAAGGGGAAATCCATTTGTAAACTGTATTATTAATATTTACCGTAAAATGAATTAGCTTTCATTCGTCCATCATTTGTCATAATCATTTCTTCCAAAATCTTTTGCTTATCTCGAATATGCTGCGCTGCCTTAATAATGAATGGACTTACTTCTGCTGCAACTTGCGCACGCGTTTCTTCATCCAATGTCATCATCCAGCGATTTAACATCTCACTCTTCTCAGCAAACTCTCCATCTGACACTTGCAATTCACCGATTTCATTAAAACAGCCGACAAACGTCCGATAAATATCATTGTTCATTTTCAAGTGCTCCGCGGTAACCGTCTATTAAATCTTGTAACACTTTCACAATCGCATCCATGTCTTTTGCTTCACGCGTTACTTTCATCGTCTGAATTTGAATACTAATCCAATCGTATAAACCATAAAGACTATCATATAAGTCTTTCGTAATTTCAGGGTTCAATTGAAGCTTTAATTCTTCAAAAATACGTTCTAACTTTTCAAGAAGCGCGTCTCCTTCTTGTAGTTTAAAAGTATGTAAAAGCTCTTCTAAATTACGAAACTCTACAATACATCTTTCATAGATAAAAATTGTATTTTTAATCGGATTACTCGTCATAATATCATTTTGCATATAACGTTGCCATGCTTGCATACCATCACTTCCTTAACTTTCATTAATCATCACTTTTTTGTTTTGTCATTGCTTTAATTGTTTTTAGCTGGCTATCAAGCGCCGCTAATGTACTTTCTAATTTTTGATACTTCTTCACAATTTCATCTTGCTTTTGCAAGTTTTGCGTCTCGATATCTTTAATCTTTTTATCTAAATCACTTACACGTGAGTCAATATTTTTTACTCTCTCACCGACTACACCTTTATCACCAAATAGTTTATCAAGTGGCTCTTCCATCATTTTTCCTAAACCGTTAGAACTAAAGAAAAATTGCTTCGCTGCATCAGGTTTTTCTTTTAATGCTTGTGTTAATTTTTCATCATTAACTTCCATCGTTCCATCTTGCTTTAATTGAATACCAAATGTGAATAAATAATTACCATCTTGAGAAAATGTTACGACATTGTTCATCGCTTGACGTACACTTTGCATAATGGCTTGACCTTGGAAAGCCCCACCTTTTCCGGCAAAGATATCTACCGTACTAACAGCTTTATTATAATCCGCAACCATCTTCTTAATAACATTCGATGCATCTGTTACGTTTGAGTCATTTACTGTAAATTTTAGGTCTATACCTTTTGTTTTTGGATCTGGTGTTGTGCCAGCATCTGGTGTCCCTTCCACTTTTGGCTCAGTTACCTTTAATAATTCAATTTTCACGCCTGGAAGAGCCTCAATTGTATTGGTAAAGCTTTCAGCTGTGATACCATTAATACTATATTTAGCATTTTGCGCTTCATTGATTACATTAAGCGCTACTCCATCCGCATTAGCTAAACCAATATCTTGAAATAGTGTAGATGTGTTCCCCTCAAACTTAATTACTCCATCTGTTCCTTCTTTTTTCGAGGTCATGAAAATTTTATTTCCAAGTGTATAAGCTGATACGCCATAATCTCCATCATTAATCTTATTAATTAAATCTTTATATGTCATATCAGTTGTTACTTTTAATTCTTTACCGCCTAGTTTTAATGTTTCATCTTTAGGAAGCTTTGCATTTATATCTGTAATGTCATTTGAAGCTATTTGATGACGCTGCGCTAGCTGTGTAATTGTCATATTAAAAGTTCCTGCAATCGCACCACCATCAGCTTTTACATTTATATAACCGTCTTGTGTTGTCGTTACTTTTTTTTCATTCCCTTTAAAAGCCGCTAAGTTTTTAAATGTTTGTGTGAAAGAACTAAATTCTGATTTTAAACTTGTATATAATAATTTATCATTTGTAAGGTCGTTCTTTTCTTTCGTATACGGTGTTTTCCTCATATCTAACGCATTCATTTCTAATTCGACGAAGTTTGAAGTATCGATCATATTATTTCCGAGATTCCAAATTTGTTGTCTACCACCAATACCTGTCATCGTTGTTCCTGCCATTTTTCTCACTCCTTATTAATTACATGTAGTCTAAAATACTCGTTTTACTCATCGTGCTAACTGCTTTAAGCGTCGCTTCATACGTCGCATTTATATACGCTAAGTCAGAAATTGCTACCGCTAAATCGACATCCTCAATTTCTTTACGATTTTCTTGAAGCGCTAAATTTTGCTCGCTTAAAATTGTTTTAAATGTTTCCATTGTGTTCATTGTTGAACCAACTTCAGTTGTACGGTTAATGATGCCATCTAAGTTTTTCTTATTTTCTCCTAATAACGGTTGTAACGCTTTTTGGTCACCTTTTTGCATCGCTTCGCTCATCTGTTTTAACGTTTTTATAACCGGAGATAATAATGCTTCTCCGTTACGAAACGCTTTTAATTCATAACCGTCATTTAGTTGCCAATTTACATCATTTTTTCCACCTTGGTATGTACCATCTTCTGTAAATGGTTGCTTCTCCGCACTATCACCACCGAAAATATAACGACCTTGCTCTTTCGTATTCGCTAAATATACAACTTGTTTTAAAATTTGATCAATCTCTGCACCGATGGCTTTCAATTCTTTTTCACCATTTGGCTCATTTAATGCCTGCACCGTTAATTGATCTGCTCTCGTTAAAGATTTAAAAATACCTTGTAAAGTATTCTCAGTTTGTGTTAATACATTTTTCGAATCGGCTAAATCTTTTTGCATTTGTTCCATATTTGCCAATGAATGTTGAATTGCAAATGATTTACTTGCTGCAAGTGGGTCTTCACTCATAAGAAGGTTTTTCTTCCCCGAAGTTACTTGATTTCGATGATATTGCTGTTGCACGTTCAAATCCATTAACTGATTCTTTGCCCAGCTTGCATTTTGAAATGTAGATACTCTCATCTCTCTCTTCTCCTTTATCTATATTTGAATTGGTGTTAAGAAGAATCCACAGCTTCCTATCGCTATCCTCTTAACTCACTTAACCTACAACCATTTTATATTTCTAGTCTTACATCGATTGGGCCAATGATAGGCATTGAACGCCTCTACCATCCGTAGGTCCTCTTTCTAACCATAAAAAAGAGGGGATTTCTTTTCTAATTCACATTATCTAATAATCGAAAATAGACTATCAAACACTTCATTCATCGTAGTAATCGCTTTAGAGTTCGCCACGAAATATTTTTGGAAGGCCATTAAATTTACCATTTCCTCTTCCATATTTACCCCTTCGACGCTCATCTTCTCTTGCTGAATACCTTCTAATAAGTCTCCATGAATTTTTTGATAAGCATTCACTGCACTTTTATCAGAAGCTACACCTACTATGAATTGGTCTAATGCTTGTTTATTAGAAAGGCCTTCTTTATAATCGCCATCTGTAATTGCTGCTAGTTTATTTGCTGTTTCAGCAGATATTTTCATTTTCGAAATGTCTTTTGCAAATTCTGGATTTAATTTCATATCTTTCGCATAATCGCCAACGAAGAAATCTTTTCCCATCACTGTATTCACTTGATTTTTCACTGAACTCATTAAACCTTCAAGGTTTTTTTTATATTCAACAATCTTCGCTTTCGTATCAATCGCTGATTTTATCGCTCCGCTAGTTACAGAGATTTCTGAACCGTAAATCTCAACTGACATTGGGTCTTTTTCTTTATTTAATTGAAGTGGATATGTATCTTGTCCACTTACTGTTAAAACACCATTCATTCTAACGCTTGCAATATTAGGATTCATAGATTCATAAGATACTTCTATATTGGCATACTTAGACATCTCTGTAACGATGCGATCTCGTTCGTCTAACAGTTGATTCGGTACTTGTGTGCCTGCTTGTCCAATTTTTTTATTCGCTTCTGCTAAACTAGCAGCAAGACGATTAAATTCATTAACATGTGCTTCAATATCTTCTGTAGTCTGTGCTTCCACTGTATCTAAGTTTTTCGCCAGACGATTTACTTGGCTTGTGAACTTCCCAGTTTCAGAAATTAATGTATCGTAGTAATTTGGTTGTTCTGGATTTTTTGCCACTTCACGAAAAGCATTAAAGAAGCCGTCCATTAAACTAGATAATGAATTTTTTCCTGTCGTCCCTACCATAGACTCTACTCGTGATAACGTTGAATTCATGTAATTATAGTAAGAGAGTTGTGATAATTGATCATTAAACTGTTTCGTCTTCACTTCATCAGTAATACGATCGACACCTAACGTTTGTACACCGTAACCAATTCTCTGTTCTGGCGTATGACCATTGCTTGCTCCAACAGATCCGTAATTCACCATTTGACGCACATAACCCGGTGTATGAATGTTAGACAAGTTTTGTTTCGTTGTTTGTAACCCCATTTGAGCCGCTAACATACCCGATAGCGGTGTATTATAATCAGATAATCTCATAAAGCTTCACTTCTCCTTTACAATAGTTCATTCATAAAGATTTGCGAATTATTGTTTCGCTCCAAATTATATTCAGAAACGGAATCCACAATACTTTCTGTAGTTTTTAATAGTACGTTTAAGTAATATTGATTTTTTAAAAGAATCATTTTTACATTCTCTTCTAATTCAACTAAGTTTTTTTGTATTTTTTCCATTTTTTCAATTTCTTCATGGGAAAAATACGAAAATAATGCACTCACGCGAGATGGTTCAACGCCCTTTTCTTTACAAAACTGAACAACCATTTCTTCAAATGCGCTCGATAATCCTTTTAAACCATCAATGTACTGCAATTGCTCTACTTGCAACTTTTGAACTGCATTTACATTTTTATGTTTTAAATTCTCATATATTTGTTCTCCAAGCGTTTGAATGTTTTCATATGCTTTTTGAATAATAACGAGCTTCTCATATAATTGTATGTACATATAGCTCCCTTCCTTTTACAAGACTAAATTTACAATTAAACCGTGGATTTCTCCAATTTGATTTAACATTTCTAAATGTCCAGTTTTTGTATTAATTAAGTTCATCACATCTTCTAATTCATTTAATCCCATTTCTGCTTGTTTCACAATCGTCATTTTCTGTGAATATCCGTAACGCGGATGACGAGACATAACGTCTTTATATTGCAATACATTATCTACGTAAAAATTCAAAAATGATTTCACTGTATTTTTGTATTCCATGACATTATCAAGCGTTAATTCCATTTCAATTTTCTCTTTTATTTCTCCAATATTATCGACAAACGCTTCCATTTGTTCTAGCAATTTATCTTTTTTCGGATCTGCATGCAAATTATCCGAAAATGCAAGTCCTGTCCTGACATTTGCTTCTTTCGGCATTTGAGTAGCAGGCGGTATATGCGATAAAATTGGATTATGCGAGATAGAACGTAGCATATATATCACCTATTTATTTTTTTATTTCTTCCTAAACTTAATCGTAAAATCCAGTTATTTATAATTATACTCTGAACAGTAATATTTTGCAGTTATTTTTTATAAAAGATATGTTACAATTTAGCATGAGGTGGCACAATTCTATGAATATTTTTCTTTGTGGTTCAAATCAATTAACAGCATTAGATCAAGATGAAATTAAAAAATTTCTAACTGACTATGCTCACAAACATAAAATTTACATATTATGTTATAAAACTATCGAAAATGAAGTTCTTCGTTTTTTCATTGAAAACGAAAGACTCGCTCAAAATTTATGCCTTTACACGCTACAACCGTTACAAGCATTAACAGATGAATTTCAAGAAGTCGTTTATTACTTAAAAAAACACGGAGCCGAGTATGTTGCTTTTGATCATCCTTCCGACTCCATTTATCGATCAGATTTTATGTTTTTTGTAAAACAAATTATTGAAGATACCGATTTAGTTCTCTGTTTTTATAACGGGGACAAACATACATCTGTCATTCCCATTGACGTTGCAAAAGAAGCGGGTATTGATGCTGTTATTTATGATTTACCAGGTTTACATGAAAAACAGATGAAAAAAAGCTTTGAACAAAAAATTCGTATGATGTAAAGGGGGAGGCACAATATCGTTATTGTGCCCATTGTAAATATGATACTTGAACAAGATTATGATCATTTTATCGCGAGTTTTAAACAACAATACAATATGGATATCGCTTCGTATAAACAAGATAGAATGCGCCGTAGAATCGATGCTTTCATTTCAAGAAAAGGATTTGACAACTACGTAAATTTCTTAAATCATTTACGTACCGATCAAAATTTATTTTTAAGTTTTATAGACTATATTACAATTAACGTTTCAGAATTTTTCAGAAATAAAGAACGCTGGCAAACGTTAGAGACGAAAGCACTGCCAAAATTACTTGAACAAAATAATGGGAAATTAAAAATATGGAGTGCTGCTTGCGCTGCTGGTGAAGAACCATATACACTCTCTTTAATTTTATCGAAACATCTTTCTCCATTTCGCTATGAAATTCAAGCAACAGATCTTGATTTTCATATTTTAGAAACTGCGAAACGCGGTCAATATACAGAACGTTCTTTAAAAGAATTACCTATCGATTTGAAAGAGCGTCATTTCACAAAAGAGAATGATACATATTCATTGCATCAAAACATTAAGCAAAACGTTTCGTTCAAACAACACGACCTCTTAATGCAGTCATTCGATACAAATTACGATTTAATTATATGTCGTAATGTAATGATATACTTTACAGAAGAAGCAAGAGTAAAGCTTTATGAAAAGTTTAGTCGTTCTTTACGAAAAGGCGGTGTACTATTTGTTGGTAGTACAGAACAAATTTTAACACCCGAACGTTACAACCTTCAGCGGTTCGATACATTCTTCTATGAAAAAATATAAAGTGAAACTTTAATCAGCACATACCAATCGGGCTTTTACGGGATTAAAAAGGTCGTCACAATGAAGTGACGACCTTTTTATATAACTCGAATTAAAATGATACCAACAATCCATATAAAAAGAAAAAGAAACGTCATAGACCATTTATGTTCTTGCATTGTATGTTTCAACGCCTGTGACAATTGTGTCATATTCATTTCTGCGAGCGCTCTCCATACACTGACATCCCGATCTTTTGCCGTGCGGTCTGTAACGCTAATTAAAATGGTTTCGTTAGACAACTTCGTTATATAAGCAGTAATAACCGTTACCATTAAATTTATATTTCCTTCTGAAGAATCACTCTCCACTCTAGAGATAAGTGCACTTACATCTAATAACGGAATATGTACCTTTCTACCAAATGATAGTTGTACTTCAGCGAAATCATATGTTCCATCTAATAAAGGAAGATCTTTTATATGCACCTGCTTAACAAGTCCTTGTAAACTTCTAATTACTTGTTCAAATATTTTTTCTGTTTGCTTACCTTCTCCAGATAACGTATGTAACTTTTTAAAGAGTTGTAACACTGTATCCATCTCTTTAGAAAGTATTTCCTTCATAATCTTTCCATCGCCTAAACTTGCAAGTAAAATGCCTATTTCATTATTTTTCGAAATGATTTTAGACTGCCCACTAAACACTAAATTACTATGCTTTCGTTCTTTCTGAATTTCATGTTCCGAAATAGCTGCAGGCTGTTTTAATGGTTGTAGCGTCTTATTTTCAACTGTCGTACGGTTAATTTCCATTTAAATGCCTCCACTACTACGAAATGATTAGCCCCATTCTTTATTACTCTTTAAAACTAAAAATAGTACAAATAAACCTGACATAATAGTAAACACATTAGAAGCTTGTACTCCTTGTTCACTTCTTTCTTCTTTCTTATCTTCTGGCTCTGTTTTCTTTTTCGAAACGTCTTGCTTGTCATTTTTACCTGTTTTCTCTTTTTGAGCCTTTACATTACTTACTTCCTTATTATCTGCCAATGGGTCTTTTATAACGTGAGGGAATTCCTCTTTCTCTTTCAATGTTTCTTGTATAAACTCATTTACTTTCTCGTCTTGCTTCGGAATTTGAACAACTGGAAGTTTTTCTTCTGGAAGCACGATCTCTACTTTCGAATCTTCTTGCTTACTAATTTCTTTCTTATCTTCTACTTTATTTTCATTCTCTTGCTCTTCTGTTTTTTTATCATCTTCCATTTTTTGTCCCAAAACAGAAACGATATATTCACTTTCCGCAACAAGTTTATTGCCTGCAGCATCCACTATTTCTACAAATAGTTTATACTGTCCATTTGGCAAGGCATCAGTTAGTTCAAATACTTTTTGCCAATCCATGTCACGCTTGTTGTAGTCTAATAAAAAGGGAATTTCTTTATCATCTTTCCCTTTTAATGTAACGCGCACTTCTTTCACAGCAGATTCTACATCGGCAGCTTTCACTCGTATATGTATAGAATCTCCCTGTTTCCGTTCAATTAAGTTCTCTTTTGCTTCATCAATAGTAACTTTATGTAACTTCGGCAATTCTTTATCTATCGTTGGTGTTTCATTTCCAATACGAACGAGCGGGACTTTCACTTCATTTTCTATGAGCTCTTCCTTCTCATTTTCTTTGTAACTTTGAACGAGATGAAGATTCCAATCACCTTGTAAATCAAAACTCTCGACTTTATAGTTAGCAATCCATCGCTTCGTTTCTTCATCATACTCAAAAGATAACATTCTTTCTTGTGCATACTGCTCACCATTTCTTTGTAACTGCAATATACCTTTCATACTTTGAATGTCTTTCTCGTTTGGTTCTACAGTAATCCGCATTTCTTCGCCAACTTTTAGCTCTGGCTTATTTACTGTAATAACACCTTGATCCGTTTCTATCTTTCTTTCGCTCTTTTGTTCATTCGTCACTTCTTTTTGTTCATCTTCACCTTGATTTATTTCTACTTGCTCTGGCTGTTCTTGAAGTTTCTTATTTTCTTCTATTACTTCCAATTTATTTATTTTTTGCTCTGGCTCAATTTGTTCTTCCGCCTGACTTTGCAGGGGGAAGAACAAGCACACATGTATACATAGCCAACTCATTAGAAAAAACTTTACGTTTTTCATCTACTCGTTCAAACTCCTATTTCAACGCCTTATAGCGATTTCGTCACTTTTACTCCGAAAAACCCATCTACATTTACAAGTTCACCATATGCCACTAATACTTCATTCACATAAATTCGAATCGGTTCATCAATATCTTCATCTAGTACAACCGCTTCATTTTCTTGTAAACTTAATATATCTTGAATGGTTTTCACAGTACTTCCAAATACAAATTTTACGTTCATTTCTACATTTTGTAGAATGGATGTATCCATATATACTGGTTCAATCTGTTTTACTTCTTTAAATTCAATAGGTTGTACAACTGGTGCCGCAATTTCTTCCTCTTCAATTTCTTCCGGGGTAATCTCTTCTTGCTCTTCCACCATTGGATACAGAAGTCTTCTTACCATTTCTTTCGCTTCGGAAATGGGTAAAATTTGATACATTTTCGATTGAAGAAGATCGCCAATTTCAAGATTGAACGTAATTTGAACGAGTTCGTCCACTTCCATTGACTCTCCCAAGTATTCCATTTCTTCTTTTAACGTTACAAATTTGACATTTGGCGGCGTCATGTCCATTTTTTCTTGAAACATTTCCGACATCGCTGTTGCAGCATGCCCCATCATTTGGTTCATAATCTCTTTAATACCGCTTAGTTCTAATTCACTAAGCTCTTTTTCCGGATCAACTTCCCCTGTTCCCATCATCATTAAATCTACCATTGTTAAGGCAACATCTTTCGTAAATACGAATACGTTCTCATTCTTTAGCCCTTCAACAAAGTCGACATTTAAAATGACAAATGGCACTGGTACTCCATCATAATGACGAACATCAATCGCCTCTACATTTGGTGTACTAATCGTGACTGGCTGATTTAAAAGCGTTGATAATACCGTTGAAGCTGAACCGATTGAAATGTTCGCAATTTCACCGAGTACATCTTTCTCTTCTTGTGTTAAATGCTCTTTTTCAACATGTTCCTCTACAATCTCAGTTTCAACCAGTTCCGCCGGTTCATCTCTTTCTTCTACTTCACCAGATAATTGTAGTAATTTATTTATCATTCGTTTCGCATGTTCCACCGAAACAATTTGTACAAGTTTAGAGTTTACAAGATTATCTATTTTTAGATCGAACGATACTTTAACTATTGTGTTATTTCCAGTTATTTCAGAGATTTTCTCCATCTCTTCTGATAGCTTTACGACTTTAATTGTCGGCGGAGACATATCTACTGTATCTTGGAAGAATTCCGACATAGATGTAGCTGCGAATCCCATCATTTGATTCATCGCTTCTTGTACAGCACTTAGCTCTAATTCACCAAGTTCTTTTCCTTCTTCCACTTCACCTGTCCCCATCATCATTAAATCAGCAATTGATAATGCAACATCTTGCTTAAGAACAAGAAGGTTTTCCATATCTAATCCTTTTGTAAAATGAATATTTAACACAACATGTGGAACTTCAACATCACTTGTATCATATAAATCTACCAATTCTACACGAGGAGCAGTAATGTTTACTTGCCTATTTAAAATTGTTGATAATACAGTCGAAGCTGAACCAAATGATATATTTGCGATTTCGCCAAGAATATCGCATTCTTGAGGTGTTAAATGCTCATTTTCTTTTTCTAGCACAATTGTGCTCGTTTCCCCATTTGTGTGTTGCTCAGGCATTTTCCCTGCCTCCTCATTTCTGTTTTTCTATCAAATGATATAAAGTGACACTTTAATCAGTGGGACTTCTATCCATTCCTCACTGATTATTAACCCGCAACTAGCAGGATAAACTCTCAATTTATTACACTCATTATATTTTAACAAACTGATTATACAAATCGTTACGCTGTATTTATTTCCAGTTATATAATTATTTTTATACATTCATAATAATTAACCAAAAAGCTCCCCAATTGTATACAAGTGGGGAGCTTTCCTTCATTCCTATTATAAACCTTCTGGGTTTAAAATGAGGACCACTCGTCCATCACCGAGAATCGTCGCACCAGAGAAATAGTTAGAACTCTCTGCAAAGAAGTCACCTAATGACTTTAAGACGATTTCTCTTTGACCGATAATTGTGTTTACAATAAGCCCATAGCTACGATGTGTATTACGAACAATTAACACAGGAACCATTTGACCATCATATGACGCAAACGCCTCATCTACTGTTTTTTCACCAAATACTGTACTTAAATGCTTCACTTCAATAATTTGGTTACGATAATTTAACACATCTTTTCCTTGTAAGGATTGGATGTCTTCTCTCTTAATTCGAATTGCTTCAACAATATTTCCAAGAGGTAAAGCATAACGCTTATCGTTCGTTTGAACAAGCATAGATTGAATAATAGACAAAGTTAACGGAAGTTCAATTCTGAATGTACTTCCCTTTCCTTCCTCAGAATCAATAATTAAATGTCCACCTAAACTATGAATCGTATGTTTTACAACATCTAATCCAACACCACGCCCAGAAAGATCCGATACAACTTCGGCTGTACTAAATCCTGGTTGGAATATAAGATCAAACACTTCACGATCTGTTAATCTATTCGCATCTGCTTCTGTTACAACACCATTTTTAATCGCTTTTTCTAATACTTTCCCTTTATTAATACCGTTTCCATCATCCGTAATTTGAATAACGACATGATTTCCACTATGAAACGCCTCTAATTTAATCGTACCTGTCTCATTTTTACCTGCATCACGTCGTTTTTCAACAGTCTCAACACCGTGATCAATTGCATTTCGAATTAAATGAACAAGCGGATCACCGATTTCATCAATTACAATTTTATCAACTTCAGTAGTTTCTCCTGTAATTTGTAAATCGATTTTTTTACCTAAATCTTTCGCTAACATTCGTACCATACGTGGGAAACGATTGAAGACCGTTTCAATTGGAACCATGCGCATGTTTAAAAGTACATTTTGAATATCTTTTGAAATATCTCCTAATCGATTTAAATGCTCAATTAATTCCTTGTTTTGAATCGTTTGTGCCAATTCATCAATGCGCCCACGCTCAATTACACTTTCTTCAAACATATTCATTAATGTTTCGATTTTCTCTAATTGAACACGAATGGAGCGATTCTCCACTTTAGCATTTTTCGTTTTTACTGTGCTTTTAGCTGGTGTAGTATTAGCTGGTTGTTTCGGTGCTTCTACAGGTGATACAACCTGCGCAACTGCAGAAGATTGTATCATTTTCTCTATTTGCACAGCTTCTTGTGATGTATGTCCTTGCTTCACTTCTACTTTCTCAATTTCAGAAATATGAAGCACTACTTGTTTCAATTCTTCTACATTATAATCAGTATCCATAAATACTGTGAACTCAAACCCAAAAGCATCCGCTTCAATTTCTTCAATACTCGGAACAGTTTTTTGTATATTACCTACATTTTGCAATGCTTCTATACACATAATGGCACGTACTGCTTTTAAAATAGCTTGCTGTTCTACCGTTATATGTACTTCATGCGAAACTCCACCATCGTTACCTATATGATCTTGCTCTATATGTTCTGTAGGAGTTACTACATTACCGTGCAATAATGCTTCTAATTTCTGTTTAGTAGAAACTACATCAATATTACCCATTCCGCCTTGTTGTACATCTGCAACCATCTTCTCTAAATTATCAATGCACTCAAAAATCACATCAATAATATCCGCATTGACCACGATATTCCCATGACGGATTTCATCTAACACGTTTTCCATCTTATGCGTTAAATCCGCCATTTCCGCAAATTCCATACTTGCAGACATACCTTTAAATGTATGGGCTGAGCGGAATATTTCTCCTACAACATCCATATCAGCTGGATTTTGTTCTAAAGTTAGCACATTTTCATTTAGCGATTGTAAATGTTCTTCTGATTCCTCAAAAAATATATTCAATAGATCTGTTTGCATTTTAATCCCCTACCTGTCTAACAAACATTTCATTTATGTATAACAATTTAGTGTTTTAAAACAAGAAAAAAGGGGGCCACACGTGTATCCTCTATCACTGTTTTGATTCCTTGTGGCACCCCTTTTATATTAGCTATTTGCTACTTTTGTTAAAGCTTCGATTACACGATCCGCTTGGAATGGCTTTACAATAAAGTCTTTCGCCCCACCCTTAATTGCATCTAATACCATACCTTGTTGTCCCATTGCCGAACAAATAACAACCTTTGCACTTGAATCAATTTTAATGATTTCTTTTAATGCTTCAAGTCCGTCCATTTCTGGCATAGTAATATCTAATGTTACAATATCAGGTTGAAGTTCTTTATACTTTTGAATTGCTTCTACTCCATTCTCCGCCTCACCGATAATTTCAAATTCAGAATTACTTTTTAATAAGTTTTTAATCATCGTTCGCATGAACATCGCATCGTCTACAACTAAAATTTTATGTGCCATTCTTTTTGATTCTCTCCTTCTATGTATAAATATATCTTAATATTTCACCTTATCATTCTCACTCATTATACAAAATAAAATGATAAAATTTAATATTTTTTTAAAAGAATTTTCGTATTTTTATTATTTTATTATTAAAATAACAATATACTATTCTTTTATATAAATAACAACGCGACGATTTTTCTCCCAGTTTTGCGGTGAATCATTTGGTACAACTGGCTTTGTGTCTGCATATCCTACCGCAGCTAACCTCTTATCGTCCACATTATACACTTCGATTAAGTGGTGAATCATATTAGCTGCTCGTGCTGAAGATAATTCCCAGTTAGAAGGGAATTTCTCATTATGAATAGGTCTACTATCTGTATGTCCTTCCACAACGATTGGATTTGGTACTGATTGGAAAAATCCGACTAATTGACTCATTATCTCTTTTGCTTCTGGTTTAACGTTCGCATCACCCGTATCAAATATTAAATTATCTACGATAACGACACTTACCCCTGTATCTTCTCGATATACATTCACTTGACTAATACCGTTATTATCTACATATGCTTTTAACTTTTTATATAATTCATCCATTCTCTTTTTTGAGATCATTTTTTCATCATTTTTTTCATGTGTTATATCTGGTATTGTATTTTCCATTACTTTTGCATCTACTTGCTCCGCATCGCTAAACTTTTCAAGCATCTTTGACAATTTTACTGCATCCTGCTTTGATGTAGCAACTAGTAATACAAAGAAAGTTAATAATAACATCGTTAAATCTGTAAAAGTCGTCATCCAACGAGGCGATCCCTTTTGCGGTCGTTTTATCATCATACCACTCCTTGCAATATTAGGCTGCTCGTTTTTCTTTTTTTATCTTCGTTTCGTACACATACGTATCAAGTTTCAACTTTAATTTAGAAGGAATTTGCCCACGATACAATTCTGAAATTGCTTCAATTACAAACTTCTTCTCTGTATATAAATCCTCAATACCACGATACACCTTTTCCGCAAGAGGTATTGCAATCATATTCGCAAGTACTGATCCATATAATGTCGTTAGCATCGCCACTGCCATTCCTGTACCAATTTGTGATGTATCTTGCAAATTTTGAAGCATAATGATAAGACCAATTAAAGTCCCTATCATACCCCAAGCTGGAGCGAAATCACCAATTTTATCTAATAATGTTGCCCCTTTTCTTAGCTCATACACTTCTGTTTCTATATCTTTCATTAACACTTCTTTTAATTCATCTTCATCGTAGCCACTTAACATTAAACGAATCCCCTTTTGAATAAAAGGGTTGTCTACTTGTTCTCCATCAACTTCTAAAGAAAGTAAACCGTTCTTTTTAGACTTTTTCGAAAAATTAACGAACAAATCCGTTAACTGTTCTAAATCTTCTTCTCTTCTATGTAAAACAGTAAAAATACTTTTCGTATATTTTTTTATTTCTCCAAATCGATACGCCACAACAATTGTCGCTGCCGTTCCCCCTATGACAATTAAAATAGATGGAATATCTAAGAAGTTTTTAAAAGCTTTTATTCCACCGCCACTAAGTACGATCGCCGCTATTACAATAGCGAAGCCTACTATAATGCCCATTGGACTAGAAATATCAAACTTCCTTTTTTTTCTTTCTGGTCTAGCAAATACTTGTTTTTCGTCTCCCATATTCCTGCCCTTTCCTTTTCATTTTTATAAAACATTTTTTTATTTTAATAATGCGTTTTCACATATAACGTTCATTATACGCTCATCATCTATTTATCGCAATATACTCATAAAATTGACACATTTCATTTCCATATTAGAATTATGGTATGGAAATAAGAGGAGGATCACGATGGAACATAACATTTTACAAGTCATTGCATTAGCAGAAAAACTAAAATACGAAATGCGACATAGCTGGCTTTCTAACGGACGCCAAGAAAGTGTTGCCGAACATACATGGCGCATGTCTCTAATGGCCATTTTAGTTGAGCCTTATTTAGATCAAAAAGTAAATATTGAAAAGTTACTTAAAATGGTTATTATTCACGACCTAGTCGAAGCTGAAGCTGGCGATATCCCTGCTTTTGATACAATGAATAGTCACGAATTACAATTACAAAAACAAAAAAATGAACTTGAAGCAATTTTAAATATTAAACAAACATTAAAAGGTTCTCTCGGTGAGGAATTATATAATTTATGGATGGAGTTTGAAGCGAAAGAAACGTACGAAGCAAAAGTTGCTAATGCGCTTGATAAATTGGAAGTAAAAATTCAGCATAACGAGGCTGACATTAATACGTGGCTACCAATTGAACATAAAATGACATTCCAAGTCGCAAAACATACAAACTTTGACTCTTTCCTATCTAAATTACAAAAAATTATTGAACAAGATGGAGAAAAGAAATTATTAGCTGCTGGCATTGACGTTGAAGCTTGTAAGAAATAATGAAATAAGACACTCTACTAGAGTGTCTTATTTCATTATTGTTGATACTGCCTGCTTGTAAATCAGCTGTTGCTTTCCATCTACTAACATTAAAACTGTAAATTTGTCTACGCCAGCAACTTCTCCGACTATTCTCACACCACTCTTTAAGAAAACTGTAACAGTACCTTTTTCTTCTTTTATTTGCTTATAAAGCTCATCTTGTAAATGTTCCAATAACGTTTCTCCCCTTTCTTCCGTTGAATATCTTAATATAAAAAATTATAAATTATTCATTTATGGACCTTATCTTTTACATTCATAAACTTATTAATTAGTATATCTAAATCTCGGCTAAATAACAAAACTTTATCATGATCCAATCCGTGTCTCGCAACAAGTTGAATTAACTCTTTCTTTTTGTTTTCTATTTTATTTTGTAATCGTCCCATCTCCATCTCTAAACTAAAACTCCCTTTTCCCATAATATTACTTGTAAAATTATAGTACATATTTCCTCATAAAAAAATATAAAAATGGTTTTTTTTACAATTTTTACGTTTTTAACATACTCTTAATCCGTAAACGCTTTATTTAGTAAGATTTCCCGCACATGTAATATAGAAAAACCTGAATCACACAGACATTTGTCTAATTCAAATACAGACTGGCTCCTTTTCCACATGAAAAACATATTGTATATAGTAGTCCATGAATTATATAGATTAATTTACAAAAAGGAGGAAAACACATGAGCTATGGTGGTAGTTGTGCTGGTTTCGGCGGTGGATTTGCTTTGCTTATCGTACTATTCATCCTTCTAATCATTATCGGATGTAGCTGCTGGGGTGGCGGCGGATACGGATATTAATCATCCTATCCTTACTAAATGAACTAAAAACTATACGAAAACAGCTCATATTTGAGCTGTTTTTTCATACTTTCGTATGAATTTATATCCCTCTTATTTCTGATTTGATCTAACAAAATATCGTTTACTATGAAATAAGAAACACTTTTACTAAGGGGGATTACAATGATTAAAGGTCTTTATGAGGCACATTTACCCGTCCGTAACTTAGAAGTATCAATACTTTTTTATGAATCACTAGGGCTAAAATTATATAAAAGAGGTGACGCTATTGCTTTCTTTTGGATTAAAGAAAATGAGAGTTGGCTCGGACTTTGGGAAGGAACAGAATACAAAGTTACTTATCACCCATCTTTGCGACATATTGCCTTCCAAGTAAGCTTGCTTGATTTAGAAAATGCAATACATTGGCTAAGTCAAAAAGGAATTTCAGCAAGAAAAGACTTTGGAATGGAGCCAATTGAACCGATCGTTTTTCCAGAATTGGCACACGCCTCCGTATACTTTAACGATCCTGATGGAAATAGTTTAGAATTGATTGCACAATTACCTGTTGAACTTTCTGCAGCAGAGAACATGTATTTAAGTGAATGGAAAAGACAAGTTCAAGCATCATTAATACATAAGGATTAATCTTTTATGTCAGTTTCTTATTCCACACTGCTTAAAACAAATACAAACTTTAGAAAGCTGTTTTATGGCCAAACATTAAGTGTACTGGGAGATTGGTTTCATACTGTAGCTTTATTAACATTCGTTTATAGCGTAACAGAATCTCCGTTTATTATCGCACTAACTTTTATGAGTAAAGGGTTACCTCAACTTCTTCTTAGTCCTTTTATTGGAGGGTTTGTGGATCGATTTCCAACAAAGAAGATTTTGATTTCCACCGATGTTTTAAGGGGAGTTATTGTACTCACTTACTTATTAGCAACCTATAAGATTGAAATTATTTTCGTAGCTAATATATGTTTGTCGGTCCTCTCTTGCTTATTTGAGCCTGCTAAACAATCAACTTTAAAAATGATTATTAGGCAAAAACATTTAGTAACTGCAAATACACTTTCTAGTACAGTTAATGGCTTTATGTCAATTATGGGCGCCTCATTAGGTGGGATTATCGCCCAGGCTTTAAGTATAGAAATCGCTTTTATCATTAATAGCCTATCATACTTTGTTTCCGCTTTAATCATTTATAAGTTGAATATCCCTTCTCACAAAAAATTTAACATAAAAAAGTCATTTTTTGTGGATATAAAAGATGGATACACGTACATATTACAGAAAAAAATTATATTAGCATTAATTCTTGTCGGAATTTCATGGGGGATTATTGGTGGTGCTTATCAACTTCTTTTAACAATTTATGCCGAAAGGATCTTCCATGCTAATATTGGAATTTTATATAGTGTTCAAGGATTAGGTCTTATTATTGGTAGTCTATTCGTTAATCTATATGTATGTAAAAATAAGGAGACAATGAAAAAGCATTTGGCTTGGCGTACTTACTACAAGGATTTTTCTTTCTCGGATTCGTTCTATCCAATCAGCTTATTATCGGTATTATTACTTTACTCTGCATGCGTATCGCAGGGGGCATTATCGTCCCTTTAGACACAACCTTATTACAAATGTATACCGAAGAAAACATGATTGGTAAAGTTTTTTCATTTCATTATTCCATATATGGTTCTCTCATTCAGCTATCTATGTTTATTATAGGCTGGCTTTTAGAAACCCTTTCTCCGCAAGTAATTGGTTGCCTGTTAGCTATATGTTGTATTTTTGTTAGTTTTATATGGCTTTTCTTATTTTATCGCGGGAAGCTTAGTGAAGATCCTACCGATACTATATAGCTCACTGCTAATTTTTATTTACTCTCATTTGTTATCGTTATATAACAATCAAATTAAATAAAATACAAGTCATTTCATTTCATTAAAAGGCCCTTTACTTGAACACCATTTGAGAGGAAATCAAATATTTATGTTAAAATAAAAGTAAGATTGTGAAAGATTGCACTTATTCTATAGGCTCAAAACAGCTACATTCGATTTTCGTAGTAATAAAATATGTATTGAATTTGATTAAATAGGAGGGCTATTTTGGAGATTACATTAATTTTCATATGTATAATATTGGTGGCTTCTGTTTTGCAAGCCAGTACAGGTTTTGGCTTTTCTATAATGGCAACACCTTTCTTACTCATGTTATTTCTACCGCAAGAAGCTATACAAATAAACATTATTTTATCATTAATTATTTCCATATCACTCATTTGGAAAATAAGAATGGACATTGACTTTATTTTGCTGAAAAGATTTATTTTTGGAAGTATAGTTGGTGTACCTTTTGGTATTTTACTCTTCATTTCCATTAACATAAACACTTTTAAATTAGCAATTAGCATCCTACTCTTACTATTAACATTGTTGCTACTATGTAACTTTAAGGTTAGATCAACACCATTTAGAGATTTCGTAGTTGGTGGATTATCAGGTCTTTTAACGACAAGTATCGGTATGCCAGGACCTCCCTTGTTACTTTACTTTACAGGAACTGATACTGAAAAAGAGAAGTTAAGAGCAACTACTTTGGCTTTTTATCTGTTTATATATTTCATTAGTCTACTAACTCAAATACTCTTTACTGGAACGGACATAACAATTTGGAAATCAAGTTTTTATGCAATTCCAATTGTATTTTTAGGTTTGTTTATAGGTCAAATTATTTTCAAATGGCTTAATCAACAAGTTTTTAAAATATTTACATATATCCTTTTGAGCTGTACAGGTATTTATCTTCTTATTGATAGTTTGCATTTGTTATAGAAAATGCTTTAGATTGCGCAATAACAGCTTGGTTCAAATGAAATTATTGTTGTATTTTTAAGCTACAAAATCATCCGATAAAAAGCGGCTATTATGCCGCCTTTTACATTAAATATTTTATAAAGCAAAGACCTGAACTTACTATCACGAGTATATTAAAGAATAAGAAAAAACCTTTTTCGAAATCTGTATACTTTTCTACTTTTACTCCGCGTTTTTTCAACTCCATAATAATCATCGCAACTTCATGTGCATACGCAATACTTCCAAACTGTATATAATTGTTATTATATTTAATCTCAAAAACGTTTTTCATTTTTTTATGTTGCGAAATAGATTGTATATCTCCTATTGGCATGCTATGTTCATTTGTTTTTTTGAAATAACAATCTAACCCTTTCATTATCACTCTTTTATTCGTTAAAACGATATAATAATAAAAAGTAGCTCCTACGTAATATATATTCGGTATAACTTTGTTATTTGCCATATATCCTTCATCTACTAATAGTTCCTTCTGAATTTCTTCACCAGCTTGTAATTCGTTGCGAATTGATTCTTCTAACATTTGTAAAGTTAATTTTTTTAATAACTCTCCATTTCTCACATAATACTTATCTATATTTATAGACTCATTCGCTTCTTTCTCTAAACGTGTAATTTCTTCTTCTGAATATTGGAGCTCATTTAACATCGATAATAATCTTTTATCCATATTACACACTCCCTTTCCACAGTTTTTGAAGTTTTTTCTTTCCACGAGAGATTCGATTGTATATATAGTCAGCCGTTACTTTTAATTCTTTTGCAATATCGTCAATGGAATATCCATCAATATACCTCTTTAAAAAGATATACCGATCCTTTGTATTTAAATCTTGGACTATTTCCATAATCTCTTCTTCTTGTTCTATTTCATACTTATCATGGGTACCTGCATCTATTTCTACGTCTTTATCAATTTTATTCTCTTTATATACTTTCTTTTTATATTCCAATGCCTTTAATTTAGTAATACCAATCATCCAAGATTTTAAGTTGCCCTTTTCTATATCAAATTGTTCGATTTGAAACCAAATGATAGTAAACACATCATTATAACAATCATCCACATATTGTTTTTCAATAGGGGTACTTAATGATTTATGAATAATGTACAAAATTAATTTTCCATATTGATCAATCACTTCTTTCAAAGCATCTTGATCACGTTTTTTCATTGCTATAATTAAATCCTCTTCAGAATCGAAAATCATAAACATCATCCTTCCTCAGTTCCCCTTTAGCAGCTGCTTTTACTTACTATCGGCATTTCATTCTCATTTTCTATCACTTTTGTAAAAATTTATTAATTTTTATTTTCACTTTATATAATAACAAATAAAAAACCGAAGTTAAAAAGTGAATCCCACTTTCTCAGCTTCGGTTTTACAAGTAATGTTATAACTTAAACTAACGTCTCAGGTTTGTCTTTTCACTCATTTTTTATTTAACCCTTTCTCACTTAAAAACTCTTTCATATGCATTCTTTTCTCTTTGGACATAAATGAGCTCATTGATTCCGTCCATGTTATGTTTTTTTGATTTGATGATCTTTCTTTGTAATATGCGCTCATCGTTTCATCATATTCGTTTAATAATTCATCATATTTCTTTTCATCATATCCATTTTCATGAAGAATTGCTGCTACCGGTAAACGTGGTTTAACTCCATGTTCTTCATCTGGCACACCGACTGTCATTCCAAACACAGGATATACTTTATCCGGTAAATGAAGCAATTCACTCACTTCTTTCGGGTTATTACGAATACCACCAATATAACAAATACCGTATCCTAATGATTCCGCTGCTAGTGCTAAGTTTTGCGCAAAAAGTGAAGCATCTACCGTCGCAACGATAAAATCTTCCACCCCTTCATGCTTTATCTCTGTACCATGCTTTTCACACGCCATTTCAAGTCGCTTTAAGTCTGCACAACAAACAAAGAATGCTGCACACTCTTTCACGTGACGATTTCCGGATAGTTCTGCTAGTTTAGCCTTTAGGTCTTGATCGGTTACATATACAACAGAATAGGCCTGTACAAAATGCGAGGAAGCGGCATGCTGCGCAGCTTGAACCATTCTTTCTACTACATCTTTCGGAATGGATTCTTCTTTATATTTACGAACTGAAACGTGTTGCTCCATTTTATGTATGATCTCATTCATGAAAAACACTCCTTTTTTCTCTTCATAATGAAAAATTAACATATCTTTTTCAATATTCACAACTTATAAGCACAAAAAGAGCAATTCTTTTTGAATTGCTCTTTTTAAAATGTCTATCAATACGGTAAATGAAATTATATCAACGATAATTTAAATATATCAACGATTCCTTGCACTATATCAACGATTTTTCGAATATATCGACGATTCGACAAGAAATATTGATTTACCGACAAATAACGACAGAATTACACCAATTTATTTCTTGTCTTATTACGCTGCTTTCAAAACTTTAATACCTTTTACGATATTCCAAATGAAGTAGTAAATTCCTACAAGAATGAATACTGCATATGTGATAGCCATCCCAATTCCCGCGCCATCAGATTGATCGAAGCCTAAACCGTATACGCCTGATACTGCTAATCCAGCAAATAAGATTGCGTACGGAAAAACATGTGACCAAAATGCTTTTTTCGCGTGATATTTCACTTCATCTTCCGCAACGAAGTACACGATAATTGGCAGTAAAAATGGTGCAAAAAAGATACTAAAGTAACATAGTGAAGATAGAATATTATTTCCTTTCATCCGATTCACCTCTAAATAGTTTTTGTTATCTTTATTATGTCAGGAATCCATTCTAGAAACTATCGCTTTACCTTTCATTAAGATGACAGTTTTGTAAGATTTTCCTCAAAATAAATCCCGCCTCGAATTTCGGGCGGGATTACTTTCACTATATTCGATTCATAAACCAATATTGCGTAATGGCTAAATATTCTCGGACATTCGATGGGATGATAATTGGCTTCGGTGTTTTGGCAGGAAGCCCTTCTAATTGCAAACCTTGTTTTGCTGCTATTTTTTTCGCTCTAAACATATGGAAATCGTTTGTTACGATCATACCTTTTTTCATATTGGCTGGAATTAACGGTTTTGAGAATGTAATATTCTCATCTGTACTCGTTGATTTATCCTCCATTATAATACGGTCTTCTGCAATATTTTGTTTCATTAATCCTTGTTTCATCGCTAATGCTTCTGAAATATCTTCACCTTTTCCTTGTCCGCCAGATACGATAGCGATTGTTTTCTCATGTGATTTTAAATATTCAGCTGCTTTATCAATACGATATTGTAATGAGTACGATGGTTTCGTACCATTTACTTTCGAGCCTAATACAATGATATAATCAACATCGTCGGTAGCTTTCATATGCCCATGCTTATAAATGTTATATTGTAAAAAAACCGCGTACACGGCGCAAACCGTTATAATTGCTATAATATACTTAACTATTTTCTTCTTTCTCATATCCATATACTCCTATGTTCTTTGCTTCTTTCATCATAATATCCATTTATTCGTTTGTATACAGACAAATTCCAAATAACCCTTATTTATCCTCTAAAAGGTAATATTTCTATTGTTTTTGGGAATAGTAAGTACAACTTCGCACGAAGGAGTGTCCCTATTGCTTCTCTTTTTATGTAACGTATCATTCTTTTTTATTTTATTTTTACTATCGCTTAAGTTACTCGGTAAATCCGCATTAGCACAACTAACTCCTCATGATTTTGGGGCTATTATTTTTTTATCTTATTTAGCTTTTCAAGCCATACCAGTCGCTGGTGCTTTACAAGCATTTCTCGGTATGGTCGTTATTACATGTTTGCACTTACTTCTTACAAAATTAAGCTTACTCAACAAACTAAATCGTTTCATTCTCGGACACCCCATTATTTTAATTAAACATGGTAATATTATTTTTGAGAACTTACAAAAAAGTAGATATCCCATACCCGAATTGCTTTCTAACCTTCGCGTCGCCGGATATCCAAGTGTTCATGAAATTGAATACGCTATTTTAGAAGCGAATGGAGCCATTAGCATTTTACCAAAGCGAGAACTTGTACCATTGACTCCAAAGGATATGAATATACATGTTAAGTATGCTGGATTACCAATCGCCCTTATTGTCGATTCTCAAATTCAATACGATAACTTAAAGTTGATCCATAAAGACGAAAAGTGGTTATATAAAGAGTTAAAAGAAAAAGGCATCACCCATATTAAAAATGTGGCTTTTGCGTCTGTTCAAGAAACGGATGGGTCTTTTGCGATTAGTTTAAAAGAATGAAAAATCCCCTTACTTGCTCAAGGGGATTTTCTTCATTATATTGCTTCTTTCTTTCCTGCCATATGTAACGGAACAGGATGTTTCATACGATTCATCGTAAATACGATAATTGCTGTCAATACTTCCGCAACCGGCATAACGAGCCAAATTCCGTTTATTCCAAATAACTTTGGCATAATCCATAACAACGGAATAATAAATAGTAACCCTCGGCTCATTATAATAAGTACTGATTTCTTCGTTTGTCGCACTGATTGGAAGTACTCTCCATACACAATGTTGTAGCCTAAAAATACGTATTGGATAAAGAACAAGCTAATACCTGTTAACGTTAACTCCAATAGTTCTGGCGATTGGACATCAAATAGACCAATGATATATTTCCCGAAGAATAATCCGACAATTATCGCAATGCCTCCGAGTACAACCGCAATCTTCACAGCAAACTGTAATCCTTCACGCAATCTTTCTGATAAATTTGCACCGTAATGAAAACTTGCGATTGGTTGTAATGCTGCTCCAACACCAAAGAATAATAGTAATGCCATCGCATGAATGCTATTCACCATTGCATAGGAAGCGACTCCTACTTCTCCTGCATATTGAACGAATGCGATGTTAAAACCAATCGTTACGATTGCTACTGTACTTTCTGCTGTAAAACTTGGGAAACCAATCACCATTATTTGTTTAACCGTATCCCATTCAAAATGGAATTTCGTCCACTTTAAAATACTACTCTTTCTAAAGAAGTGAGTTAATAATACAAGGAAACCAATTGCTGCCGAAAGAATAGTCGCTGAAGCAGCACCTGTTACACCCCATCCAAAGATGAAAATAAAGATATAGTCAAACACTATGTTTAATACAGCCGTTACAACAAGACCTGCCATTGCTAAATTAGGATTTCCATCATTTCGTATAAATGTACTTAAAATATTTTCTAACACGTATATCATTCCAAATGTTAATAACACGTGTAAATAGTCTAACGCATACGGTAAAATCACTTCATTTGCACCGAATAAGTATGCTAAATCTTCTATTCTCCATACGCAAATAGCCGCTAAAACGCCTACGATAATAACTGCTACAGTCATAGATTGCGTAAAAATAGACCTTGCTCTTTCAAGTTTATTTTCGCCTAGTGCAATCGAATATAATGTTGCTCCGCCCATTCCAATCCATAATGAAATGGAGAAGAAAATCGAAAATGCTGGAATAGCGACGTTTACTCCCGCTAAACCGTTCGCTCCAACTCCCCTACTAATCATGACCGCGTCAATCACAATATTAACTGACATTAATACCATTCCGAGAACTGCTGGTATTAAATATGAAATAAATAAACTTTTTATCGGTTTTTCTCTTAATTTTTCTGTTGCTTCCATACTAATATGCTCCTTTTTTCAACGCTCTGTTCACAGTTTAAACCTTCAAGTAACTTGAAGGTCAAGAGAGAATTTAAAAATAGGTAACTTAATTATCGTCATTGATGCCGATTTGTAATTAGTACGAGTCTTACACCTTATTTCATTGTTTTTTCATTATAGGGATTTGAATTTCCGTTACTTGCTCCTCTGGATTTTCTGTTACAGACCAATCAATTAATGCAATCTCAATCGAATCTCCGCTCACTTCATATCCCTCTTGAGAGATGTATTTCATTAACTCCTTGTATGTTTCATCTGTTTCTTCATATGGTCCATGATGATAAGCACACGCAAATATACCTGCTTTAATTTCATCTGAACTATGTACTTGAAAAGGCATATAATCCAAAAGAATAAAAACACTATTGTATGATTGAAATTCATTTTGAATTAATGCTTTTTTGGCAACCGTTACACCGATATCTCCAGAGAATAAGCTATTATCTATTTGTTTCATATTTTTCTGCAACGAATGGATATAATACTCAAACATATCATCTGTTGTATTTGGTGCAACCGCAATCGCTGTAATCTTTCGCTGCGGGATTTCTTTAACTATGATTTTTTCAGCTTTTACTTTCGTCGCTTCCTTAATTACATAAATTCTATGTTCCATTTTTGCTAAAGCATACTCAATTTCTCTTTGCTTCTTTAACATCATTTCTTGTTGCTTTTCAAGTAAATTAAGCGCATAAGATGGGTTCCGCTCATCAATATATTTCTTAATTTCCTTTAACGGAATATTTAACTGTCGTAAAAATTTAATCGTATCTAACAGTGAAAACTGATCAATTGTGTAATAACGATAATTCGTTTGCGGATCGACAATAGACGGGTGAAAAATTCCTTTTTCATCATAATACCTTAATGTAGATTCTGCGATATTATGCATTTTTGCCATTTCTCCAATTGTAAAGCGTTTGTTTATTAACATATTCCATTCTCCAATTCATTAAAAATGTTTCCTTATTTCTTCTTATTATATATTGATTCCCTCCATACCTAAATCGAATCTCATCATGAAAATCTGCTATTTTTTCATTGATTTTTTATAAATTTTATTATATATTGATTACAGGTTCAAATTACAAGTTCAAAAGAACTTGTAATCAGACCCTTTGTTTAATGGTTTTTACATATTTTCATTAGGCAAATTCCGAGAAATCGTTTAATAAAAATACAAAGTGATAAGGAGAGGATCAAATGGAATTCGAATTTTTCTTTCAAATTGCACTTATTTTATTAAGTACAAAGCTTGCTGGTGACCTTAGTGTTAGATTAGGTCAACCTTCTGTACTCGGTAAATTAATTGTCGGTATCGTTATCGGCCCAGCCGTATTTGGTTGGATTGAAAACTCAGAACTTCTAACACAATTAAGTAATGTTGGTGTTATTCTTTTAATGTTTATGGCTGGACTTGAAACAGACTTAGAAGAATTAAATGCAAATCGTAACTCTTCTTTAGCAGTTGCACTCGGAGGTATCATTCTTCCATTCGTAGGTGGTTATGTTTCCGGTCTTGTTATGGGAATGGAACAAGGGAACGCTGTATTTTTAGGATTACTTCTATGTGCGACAAGTGTTAGTATTTCCGTTCAAACACTTCGCGATTTAGGTAAGATGAAAACACGTGAAAGTACAACGATGCTTGGAGCAGCTGTATTTGATGACATTCTTGTTGTTATTTTATTAGCATTCGCAATGAGCTTCTTAGGTACAGACGATGTTAACTTAACAATGGTTATCTTGAAGAAGGTCGTATTCTTCGCTTCTATTATTTTAATCGGATGGAAAGGTGTTCCAGCGATTATGCGTTGGTTATCACCACTACGCGTATCTGAGTCTATCGTGAGCGCGGCTCTTATTATCTGTTTCTCATTCGCATATTTCGGCGAATTATTAGGAATTGCTGGTATTATCGGTGCTTTCGCAGCTGGTATCGCAATTTCTCAAACGAACTACAAACATGAAGTAGAAAAGAAAGTAGAACCGATTGCTTACGCAATGTTCGTTCCAGTATTCTTTGTTAGTATCGGTATGAATATTACATTTGATGGTATTGGTAATCAAATTTGGTTCATCTTAGCATTAACAGTTATCGCTGTCTTCACAAAACTAATCGGTTGTGGATTTGGTGCACGCATGACTGGATTTGATGCAAAGTCTTCTGCAATTATCGGTGCTGGAATGGTTTCACGTGGTGAAGTTGCACTTATCATCGCAGGAACAGGTCTTTCTTCTGGACTATTAGCACAAGATTACTTTACAGCTATCGTTATTGTCGTTATTTTAACTACAATGATTACACCACCAATGTTAAAATACACTTTTGGTGCCAAAGATAAAGCAATGAAAGCAAGTAAATAAGTTTACTATAATAAAAGGAGATTACTATTTTATAAAATAGTAATCTCCTTTTTCATTTTCTCTTTAAACAATCTCATTCGTCTTTAACCATTTTTCAAAAATAGTCCTTGCTTCTTCATCATCAATATTATCACGAAATGAATATACTTTAATGCCATAGTCATCGATATATTCACCTAGCTTCATTTCCTCCACTTTCTTATAAAAATCGTCTACCTCATAGTGCGGAATATAAGCATCCCAAACTGGTTCCTTTATTCTTTTGTACGCTGTCACTTCTAAATCATATCCATCTTCATAATATCCGATGTGATAATGTTGACTAGGATCATATTTCTCCATTCATATCCCCTCCCTTTAAAAAACTACCATATTTCACGTAATAAACAAAAGCGAGCCTTATATTACAGCTCACTTTTGTTCTTTTATTTGATTAAATACGCTCCATCGCTGTCTTCAACGTACCAACAACGAAAGCAATTTCTTCACTTGAAATAACAAGAGGCGGCGCTAATGTTAAAACATTATTATACCCTGCTGTTGTCATACCGTTTCGTCCTATAATTAAACCTTTTTCTTTACAAGCATTTACAACAGTCGCGATTTTGTCGTTATCAATCGGTTCTTTCGTCTCTTTATCATTTACTAGTTCAATTCCTACTAATAGACCTTTCCCTCTAATATTTCCAACTAGCGGATGTTCCCCGATTTCTTCTTTTAATTGCTCTAATAAAAGTGAGCCCATTTGTGCAGAGCGTCCAATTAAATCTTCTTTTTCCATAATCTCTAAGTTTTTAAGTGCTAATGCACAAGCCGCCGGGTTTCCACCAAATGTATTAATATGGCGGAAAAATTCATATTCCCCAGTTCCTTTAAATGCTTCATAAATTTCTTTTTTCACAGCTGTTGCTGATAATGGTAAGTATGCACTCGTAATACCTTTCGCCATCGTAATGATATCAGGCTTAACATCATAGTTCATAAATCCAAATGCTTTTCCTGTACGCCCGAAACCACAAATCACTTCATCACTAATGAGTAGCGCACCGTGTTTTTGACATGTTTCATGAACAGCTTTCATATAGTCTTGTGGTGGCATTAAAATACCTCCGCCTGTAATGATCGGCTCCATAATAAATGCGGCTATCGTTTCACTTAATTCCCATGTCATAACACGATCTACTTCTTTCACACACTCTACATCATAAATATTTTGTGATTCCATTTCTGGCATACGATAACAATCTGGCGGTGTTACGTGTAAAAATCCTGAGGCAAAAGGCTCATATTGATATCTACGCTGCGCTTGTCCCGTCGCTGCCATTGTCGCCATTGTATTTCCATGATATCCTCGGTAACGTGACATAAATTTATAACGATGTGGTTCACCTTTATGTGCATAGTATTGCCTTGCTATTTTAAAAGCTGTTTCATTCGCTTCTGACCCACTATTTGAGAAGAAAATAACATATTCTCCTCCAAGCCACTCATTTAACTTTTCAGCAAGCTTTATTGCTGGCTCATGTGATTGCGACATCGGAAAGTACGATAATGTTTGTAATTGTTCATAAGCCGCTTCTGCGAGTTCTTTTCTTCCGTACCCACTATTCACACACCAAAGACCACTCATACCATCTAAATATCTTTTTCCATGTATATCTTCAACCCAGCACCCTTCTGCTTTTGCCCCTACCATTGTACTACTTGGACTAAAGGGACGCATGCCGTGCCAAACATATTGCTCATCTTTTGCTAATAATTCGTCAGTTTGTTTCGTTTTCATCATTTCTTCCACCTTCCATAACAACTTATTTTTCACAAAAGCTGCGCTGGTGCCATGATGATTTAAATTTCTCCTTGCTTATTTTCATTCCACAAAATTATGACAAATCCTACTTACAACACAGTAATATTTATCCCGCATTAATGGGTAGTAAAACTCCCACCCCAAAATTCAGCTGGAGCAAAGAAGTTAGGTGGGAGATTAACTGCCCGTAAAAGCCCGATTGGTGCGGGCTAATAATCAGTGAGCATGCCCCCCCCACTGATTAAAGTTTCACTTTATAAGAAAATGACAAAAGAAAAAGAGCTTTTCTTTTAATACGAAAAGCTCCTCTTTTTTAATGTGAAGATGCGTCGCTAATACCATGACCAGTATTCGATTTCACAAGAATTTCATCAAACTTCGCTACATCTTCTTTCTTACTAGAGAAAATAGTTCCTAAATATGCTGCTAGGAAACCAAGCGGAATCGAAATAATGCCAGGTGTCGTATATGGGAATAAGGCTTCTCCAACAAAAATAGCTTTTCCAGCTACAGGGTTCCAGACGTTTGGACTTAACGCTACAAGAACAATTGCTGATACGAGTCCAACGACCATACCAGAAATGGCACCCGTTGTATTAAAACGCTTCCAATAGATTGTAAATAATATAACTGGTAAGTTTGCACTAGCCGCGACTGCAAATGCTAATGAAACTAAAAATGCTACGTTTAAGGTTTGCGCAAATAACGCAAGTATAATAGATACTACAGCTACTCCAATCGAAGCATAACGAGCCATTGACACTTGCTCTTTTTCCGTAGACTTGCCTTTACGGATAATCTCGTTATAAAAATCATGCGCAAATGCTGATGCTGCTGTTAATACAAGTCCTGCTACTACAGCTAAAATGGTTGCAAAGGCAATGGCTGATACGAATGCAAATAAGAAGTCCCCGCCTAATGCTTTAGCTAATAAAGGTGCTGCCATATTACCAGCTGGATTTGCTTTAATAATTGCCTCATTTCCTACAAACGCTGCTGCTCCAAACCCTAAGAAAATTGTCATAATATAAAATGCGCCAATTAACCATGTCGCATACACAACAGATTGACGTGCCGTTTTTGCATCTCGCACTGTAAAAAAGCGCACAAGAATATGTGGTAATCCAGCTGTACCAAGGACTAGTCCTAAATTTAAAGACAGTGTATCAAGACCATCTTTATACTTTACTCCTGGATTTAAAAACGAATCTTTTAATGGTGTAGCTGTTTTCATTTGAGCAAACATTTCAGTCACACTAAAATTAAATTTTGCAAAAACGATAACAGAAATAATAAATGTACCAGCCATTAGTAATACAGCCTTAACAATTTGTACCCAACTCGTAGCAGTCATACCACCAAAAATAACGTACACTGTCATTAATGTGCCAACGATTAAAACTGCTGTCGTATATTCTATTCCTAATAATAATTTAATAAGTGCACCCGCACCGACTAATTGGGCAATCATATAAAAAATTGAAATTGTCATCGTATTCAGGGCAGCAATACCGCGAACTTTTTTCGCATCAAAACGCGCTGCAATCATATCCGCCAATGTGTACTTCCCTAAATTTCTAAGCGGTTCTGCAACTAGGTATAATACAACTAAATACGCAACTAAAAATCCAATACTATAAAAAAATCCATCAAATCCAGTTAACGCTATCGCTCCAGCAATACCGAGGAATGACGCAGCAGACATATAATCCCCAGCAATGGCCAGACCATTTTGCCAACCCGTTAATCCCCCTCCAGCCGTATAAAACTCACTCGCATTTTTCGTTTTTTTCGATGCAAAATAGGTTATGACGAGCGTACCAAGAACAATAATTAAAAATAGTGCAAACGCAGTAGTATTCAAATTCAACTCCTCCCTTTTTGCATATCTTGTAGAATTTTCCGCGAAATTTCATCAAAGGATTGAGCTTTCTTACTATAAATCATACATAATGACCATGTCATAATAAATTGCGCAAAAGCAAATACCCATGCCCATGTCACATCACCGAATGCTGGTGTATTAAGCACTTTCGAATACGATGTTAAAATAGGTAGCGCAATAAAAAAACTGAAAAAGAAAATACTCATTGGAACGATAAACTTCTTCTTCGTATTTAATAACAATTGAAATTCTTCTGACTGAACAACCTCTGTATAATTCACTTCATTTTGCAACTTACGTGCTGACGTATCATCTCGTTTCATCCCCTACTCCCCTCTCCAACTCGAAATACACTTCCCCTTCGTATACACAAAGACTAAATTTTATAAATATTCAGAAACTTATTTTCATTTTAGACAATCCATACATTCCTGCAAAGATTTTTCGGTAGACATTTTTCGTCAATTTTCTCTAAGTTTTTAATATACTTTTTCACAATAAAGTGCAACTTAAATCCGTATGGGTTTCGTACACCCCACACCGATTATTAGCCCGATTCTAACAAATACCCGTACACATTTTTTCCTCGTTAAGAAAGAAGTGGTGCTTAATTCAACGTCTTTTCCATCTTTAAGCGTTCCAAATATAAAATCGAATACTGGATTTGAAACACCAAACCAAAACTTTTCGTTTTTATAATGGTGTAATATATGCTGTTTTTTTAGCCACCTTCCAAACTTAGTGACGGGACGAATCGGCTTATGTGCAATATAACGTTTCCATTCATAAACAAGGAGCATGATAATCATTCCGATTCCAAATGAAAGTGTAACGGTAACACTTTTTGTAATACCATATGATATAAGTAAATATATAGTAAAGCTAGGTACACTAAACCATACAGGCAAAAATAAAAGTTTCAAATCATCTGGGTATACGTGATGATCATAATGTAATCTTCTTAACATTTTTAATAAAAATACGTTTTTAGGCGGCTTTAAATGGAATAAAAAACGATGGGTCATATATTCGTTACGCGTATAAAAAACAATTTCAAACAGACACGCTAACATACCGATCCATGTAAAAAATTGCATTTTTAAAATAATGATGAAAATAAATAAAATACTATACATAATAACAATATCATGCTATAAAAAGAACTCTATCCCTACTCTCTTCATCTTACTTCCCCTTTTTCCAAAAAAACAGCCGCAACGTATCGTTACGACTATTACTTTTCTATTCACTTTACAAATTTGCCCGCTGTTCTATTGTCGAGAAAAAATTGTTTGTTCCAAATATATTTTGCTTCGGAATAATGTGTTCTACTGCAAACACTGTTACTTCTCCCCTTTGTACCTCTCCAATAATGAGTCCAAATACTTCATGATTTACTGCAAACGTTGGTTGTTTCGTTTGTAGCAATCTGGCTACAGTATTAAATACCGCTTCATATAATGGATCCCTATCAGTAATCTCTTTTCGGATTTTTGGTGCTAACGTAATAATAATTTCTTTTCCGTCAATAGTGGTTCGATACATAAAAATCTCCCCTTCAATCTTATGTGAACAACTGTAAAGCTTTGTATGCAAAATGGATAGAATATCCTACTAAAATAATACCTGCTCCGGCTGTTATGTAGCCAAGTGCTTTCTGTTTTAATAAAGTCCTTCCAAAATGTACAGAAAAAGCAATATTTAAATTCCATAAAATAATACCAACAATAATGCATAGACTGTACAAGAAAGCTTCTTGTTTCGTTACCTTCGTAAGCAATGAGCTAAGTGTGCTTCCATATATACCAAACCAAAAAACAAGATTTAATGGATTGGATATAGCAATTAAAAATCCTGCCATAAACGATTGTTTAAGGCCACCTACCTCTTCTTTTTTATATTCCATATTCGAGTGGGAAATTCCTTGTTTTACACTTTGAAATCCTAAATAAAATAATAAGAAAAACCCCGTGCAATACATAAGAGCTTGTACGTATGTATACATAAACACAGAAGATAAACCGAAATAAATGAGAAGCATAAACAAAACATCTGCAGTCATTCCACCAATTCCAACAACCCACGCATGCCAAAACCCGCGTTCAATTCCTCGTTTTAACATTTCAATATTAATTGGACCTACTGGTGCCGCTAATGAAATACCTAATACAATTTGCTGTATAATTGCTCCAGACATCGCTCTATCCTTTCTACTTCCTTTACTATTAAGTAATGATGTAACCTTTAAAAATAGACTAGCTTTCATAATAAAATACCCTTTTTTATCCAAAATATACAAAAGAGCCATCTAGATGATGGCTCTTATTTCTCTACCTTATGATGAAAAGGACATTTCCCTTTTATTGGCTCAATATCGTCTCCAATAAAATATTGTTTCCATTCTCGATGGTCAAGATCACCGTAATGACTAATGTTAGGATGTTTCGGCAGCTGATCCCACTTTTCAACTCGTTCACGAACCATTTGCCTTGAATAGGCCCCTTTAGGACGATCACCTTCTAATCCATCGAAAATGGTACGTGGCTGAAACCCAATAACGAGTGAATTCCCTAAATGCCTAGTCTTTCTCTGTTTATAAGCGGGTGCATTCCCAAATGCAAATATCGGTTCACCACCGAATGAAAATTCCCATAAATAATGATCTGGATCTTCAGGAATTTGCTGCGGCCATGTTTGATTATCATGTTCATGTAAATACTGTAGTACTTTCCAAAAGTAATCACGATAATATTCAAGTGATTGTTCTTCCCATTCTGGTTCCACAAAAAGAAAAAATCCTCTTCTTACAATTGGCCGCTCTTTCATTAATTCTAAAAAAGATAACATTGTATGTGGCAAATGACTCCAATCATTATGAGAAAGAAATGAATAACGAAGTTCATTCTTTTTCAATGCTGTTAAACCGAAATAACATGGGAAAGTTGCTTCTAACACGATGCTTGAAAAATTTTGAAATTCTTTTGCAACCCAATTCGGTATATCCGTTCTCGTTCTCATTCCTTCATTATCTAATAAGTAAGACTTATTCATTCTTTCACCTCATTATGTATAGCATTCAATAGAGAATATTACATAACCGGCCTGTCCTATACCTTTTTAAACATTTGACCAAAAAATTATTTAAAAATACAAAAAAATAAAATCGCTTACTTGACTAATTTCTACCAATTCGTGTATATTTAAATTAATCATTTAGCAGAATATTCAAGATTATAGCATTTTTAGTTTATATTATCTTTTCAAATGAATTTCACTAAATGAAAAAAGCAAATGTTTTTAGGAGGAATTGTAACATGCAAGGAAAAGTAAAATGGTTTAACAACGAAAAAGGTTTTGGATTTATCGAAATGGACGGCGCTGACGATGTATTCGTACATTTCTCTGCTATTCAAGGTGACGGCTACAAAGCTTTAGAAGAAGGTCAAGAAGTATCTTTCGATATCACTGAAGGAAACCGTGGACCTCAGGCTGCTAACGTAGTAAAACTTTAATCCAACATATGACAGGAGGTTACCTTACTTGGTAACCTCCTTTGTTATTCCTTTGTATATTTCCGTTTTACAGAGCGAAAACTATGTGAAATGCGCAATTCACAAAGGAGGCAATTACAATGGGTTCAGAAGTAAATGATTTTGAAGAAGTGAAATTCCGTGTAGAAACAGCACAAAAAATGGTAGGTTCTGCAACAATTTCAATGGATCCAGACACACTGGAGCATGCCACTACTGCAGTAGAAGCAGCTCGCTCTCAACTTGAGATTATGAAATCTGTTGCAACAGATTTAGATGAGCCATTTTTAATGAATGAGGAAAAGAAATTAAGTAAGTGCGAGCATCAATTACATGAAGCGAAGCACTAAAAAAACATCCAGAGAGTTTTCTCTGGATGTTTTTTATGACAACTGTTCTCCATATTTTTTCAACGTTTCTCCAACTGTACATTGCCTAATACAAAATGAATGGGCATAATATTTACTATTCGTTTTCCGATTATGTTCTCGTAAAAAACATCCTTCACAATACGTTTCTAATAAGTCATTTACCTCTGTAATGAGTTGCTTTTTATCCACCTTTGCACCTCTCTATTCGGTTATTTCTTTATGACTATCAATGACTGTCCCTTCTAATGCTTGCGTTGCTAATTGATGTGCTTCTTTATTTTGTTTTCTAGATATTGGCTCACATACAAGCTTTAATTTCATTTGCTTCGCCTTTCGTTCAATTTGATCTAAGTAATGATTTAAATGCTCATCATAGCAAGGCCATTCTCCAGCCAATTGCTGCAGTACAACTTGAGAGTCTCCACGAAGCGTAACTGCTTCATACTTAATCCCTAATTCTTCGAGTATATTTATACCGTATAATAATGATGCATATTCGGCTTCATTATTATCATATATACCTTCTATATATGCGTTGCGGCGAATTCGGTAGTTTGTATTTCCTTTTTTATAATACACACATATACCTACTCCAGCTTCTTTCGTCTGAAGATCATACCCACCATCAAAATAAACATATATTTCTTGAATCTCTTCCTCCACTTGTTTACTCAGCTTCTTCATTTCTTTTAATGACCATTCTGCATCCATTTCATCGTAAAATAAAAGTTCTTTCGCTCTTCCTGTTTTCTCAAAATCCTCCGCAAATTGAAGTACTTCTTCTATGTTCATATAATCTGTCGTTAATTCCGTCTGCAATCCGCGTTTTGTTTTATATAACCAATGAATTTTATATTTCATGCTAAATTCCCCTTATATAAGAATTCTTATTTATATTTTATTATATTTTATCAAGAGTCACAGTATTATATTCAATATAATCACATACAAAAAGAGCTATCCCTATAGGAATAGCTTTTTCATCTATTACATAAATCTTTCAAATTGTACTCGCTTATTAATCCAGTACATTACAGGCATCCCAATCGCCATTACTACGAATTCACCTGCTGCACATGTTAACCAAGTCCACATAAATGGTAAATCAAATGCAAGATGAAGTTCAATTGCAATCATAAACATTGTAATCGTAAAGATAACTGTATTAAAAATCATACGAGCCCAAACACCTTTAATGAATCGCATAGAAATAATCGTTGCAACTAATGCAAGAATAGATTGCCCTACTCCAAATACTAAATCATAAGCGACCATAGGTGAGAAAAAGAGATTCGTTAAAAATACACCTAATACAATTCCGTAACTTGCTTTCTTATTAAATACAACGAGATGATTAAACATCTCTGAAATACGAAACTGTACACCTGTAAAGCCAAATGGCTGAATAAGCATAGAAACAGCAATATATAATGCCGCTATAATACCATTACCGACTATTGTTCTTATATTCATGACAAAATCTCCTTAGTTTTTTTACGTGGGATGGTTTCGAACCACGTTATTCGTTTTTTAAGCAACAAGATTATATTTTACGCATTAGACACTCTTTCGTCAATAGATTCCTATCATCAACTACCTTTTTTCTTTTAGACAACGTATAATGAAACATATGAAAGATTTAGGAGGTTTCACTTCATGACAGCAACAATACAAAATGAAAAAGTAATCGTTTCCATTTCTGACAAAGGTGCAGAATTGCAAAGCGTTCGCTTAAAAGAAGATAACACAGAATATTTATGGCAAGGTGATTCTACTTATTGGGGACGTCGCGCACCAATTTTATTCCCAATTGTCGGCCGATTAGTAGATAATACATACTACGTAGATGGTAAACCATATTCTTTAACTCAACACGGTTTCGCTCGTGATCTTACGTTCTCTGTAAAAGAACAAAGTGAAACAAAAATTACTTATATCGTTACTAGTAATGAAGAAACATTAAAAAAATATCCTTACGAATTTGAACTACTCATTTCTTATGAGGTAGAAGAACAAAATATACATGTTACATATGAAGTAAACAATCCTGCTTCAAAAGAGATGTTCTTCTCAATCGGAGCGCACCCTGGATTCAACTTCCCTCTATTAGACGGCGAATCATTTACAGATTATCATCTATCATTTAACGGTTCTGAACGCTTAGAAACAAGTGTATTAGAAGGACCTTATCTTTCAAGTAAAAAACAATTAATCGCTGAAAATACGAATGAATTGCCACTTACATACGATTTATTCAAAAATGATGCACTTATTTTTGAAAATATGAATACGAATGAAATTTCTATTCGTTCTCATAAACATAATAAATTTGTAAAAGTAGAATTTGCAGGATTTCCATTTGTTGGCGTATGGACACCAGGGGATAACGCACCTTTCTTATGTATTGAACCTTGGTATGGAATCGCTGATGAAATAAATCCAGCAAAAGATTTCAAGGAAAAAAAAGGAATTCAATCTTTACAAGCGAATGAAACATTTACATGTCGTTATAGCATCACAATCGGATAAGTACTCTATCCCCTACTTCAAAAAACATTTAAGTAGGGGATAATCTTATAATTTGGAGGTTTCTCATTTTGATTGAAGTGTATATTGATGGTGCATCAAAAGGAAATCCTGGTCCTTCTGGTGCGGGAGTATTTATTAAAGGCATACAGCCACCTGTACAATTATCATTACCACTTGGAACAATGTCCAATCATGAAGCGGAATATCATGCTTTACTTGCAGCATTAAAGTATTGCACGGAGCATAATTATAACATTGTCTCTTTTCGTACAGATTCGCAACTTGTCGAGCGAGCTGTTGAAAAAGAATACGCAAAAAATAAAATGTTTGCACCACTATTAGAGGAAGCACTACAGTACATAAAAAGTTTCGATCTCTTTTTTATTAAGTGGATTCCAAGTAGTCAAAATAAAGTCGCTGATGAATTAGCTAGAAAAGCTATCTTACAAAATTAACGGGGGTATGAGTGTGAAAAAAGAGTGGCTTGCTCCTCTCGCTTTATTATTTGTCTCTTTTATTTGGGGAGCTACGTTTGTTGTCGTTCAAAATGCTATGTCTTTCGTTGGTCCATTTACTTTTAATGGCCTTCGCTTTTTATTCGCCGGAATTATTTTATTATTTGTTCAAATGATTTTCTCACAAAAAACTTCGAAACAAGATATAAAGCAGAGTAGTTTTGCCGGATTAATTGTTGGATTCTTTTTATGCGTTGGCTATTTATTACAAACATTCGGCTTACTCTATACAACTTCTTCAAAAGCAGGTTTCTTAACAGGACTAAGCATTGTTATGGTTCCAATCTTATCTTTTATCTTTTTAAAACAAAAGGCTACCATTTTCGTCGTACTCGGTATCACTGTGGCAACAGCCGGTTTATATTTATTAACAGCTGCTGATTCTTTTCAATTAAATATAGGAGATATACTTGTTCTCGGTTGCGCAATCGCATTCGCTGCCCATATTCTCATTAACGGTTTCTATTCTAAGAAAATATCACCTTTATTACTAAGCACATCCCAAGTATTAACTGTTGGTATATTTTCTTCTATTTGCGCTTTTTTATTTGAAGATTGGGAAAATTTATTTTCAATATCGCTATGGACGAATCATTCCTTTTTATTCGCCCTATTTCTAACTTCCTTATTTGCGACATCCATTGCTTTTTTCATTCAAACATCGGCTCAGAAACATACTTCTCCAACGAGAGTAGCAATTATTTTCGCAATGGAGCCCGTTTTTGCTGCATTAACAGGTGTTCTCGTTGCTAACGAACAACTTTCTATGTCTGCTATTTTCGGATGTCTATGTATTTTTCTAGGCATGGTTTTTGTTGAACTACCTTCCAAAACAAAAAAAGAAGCGCAGGCCGCGTGAAGTTACGCTTGTAACTTCCGCATAAAAGCCTTAGCGCTTTTTTTATCTGTAATTTCTTCTTCTTTCAATCGTTCTAATAACGCAACAAAATAACTGCCATCAAACTGTAATTGATGTTTAATTGTTGCTTCTATTGCTGCGTTCACAATTCCATCAGATGCACCAGTATATCCTTGCCCGAACATAATAAACCCTTGTGCTTCCTCTGATAATTTAAATCCTTTCGTATGTAAGAATGAAAGATAATCTTCTACTGTTTGCATGATATTCCCACCTACTCAAAAATTCTTCACTTCCTATCATACATGTTTTTACACACTATGAGAATGAAATTTCTTTGACAACTTTGTAAATCAATCGTTTACTTCGCTTGCAATGGAGGATTTCCTAACAATCTGAAGGAATATGTACAGTGGAACTTATTTCATATTAAAGGGGAGACACGATGAAACAAGCACTATTAATTATCGATGCTCAACAAGAATTAATTGATGGAAATGAGCAAGAAAATGAAGTTTTTCGTAAAACTGAGTTATTAGCTACCCTAAATACAGCTGTACAGAAAGCAATTGATTCAAATGCCCTTATTGTTTTCGTAAGAGATATCGATGTTGCTTCTGGTAGCGGCGTGGGATTTGAAGTACATAATCAAATTCAAGTACCTCAGTCTGCAATCCTCATTAATAAAGCAGCAACGAATTCATTCTATGGCACTTCTTTACTTGAACTTTTAAAAGAAGAAAAAATTAATCATATTGTGATAGGTGGATGTAAAACTGAACATTGTATTGACACAGCTGTTAGGACAGCAACTGTACAAGGATTTGACATTACATTAATTAAAAACGGTCATTCCACAACTGATTCTAACGTATTGTCTGCAGAGCAAATTATTGGTCATCACAATAAAATTTTACACGGTCATTATAACGTTGATCATTTTTCTATGGTGAGAGATATCGAGGAAGACCTCTTCCAACCAACTCACGACCAATATCGTGATTAATAAACAAAGAATCCTTCATTCAGAAGGATTCTTTGTTACCCAAAAATTTGTGCTGCAATACTATATAGTTCTCCATTTCTTTTCAAAAATTGAGCACTATTTTTCATCATAATTGGTGGTGTATTCACCTTTTTAAAACCAGTAACCTCTAATTCTTTCACAAAATCTTTCTTTCCTTCTGGTACATCTATTCTTAATTTCCCATTATGCCCTTTTGCTAAATAATGAACAATATTTATTGCCATCTCATCATTTTTAGCAACTACCGGTCCTAATATTTTATTTTCCGGCGTTTGTATACTCAAACCATATCCTATTATATTTTGTTCCTTATCCTTCACAACAGTGCACTGTTCACTTTGCATCATTCTTTTCTTTAAAAACTCTTTTCTATTTGTTCCAAACGCATATTCATCTATTTTTATTATTTCTTCTAAATCACCTTCTTCATAATCCATCATATATTCTTCATTTCTTGCACATTTATGATTCGGATTGTACGAGTTACATATGTATTTAGAAACATAGCTTGCCACCCTAAATCCTAGCTTTTCGTATAAATACTTCCCCTCATCCGTTGCAATAAGCATAATTGGTGTTCGAGCTGATACGCTATTCATGCATGAATGCGTTATCGCCTTTCCAATTCCTCTTCCTTTATAATCTGGATGTACAATTACCATTCCGATAGACGCTACTTTCTCCCCATATAATATTATTGCCGCGCTAGCAATAAGTTTCTTTCTCTCATTCCACACACCATATACAATGCCTGCGTTAAAAATCGTCTCAATTTCTTCTCTGCTATAATCCCAACCAATATAAGAAGATAACGCAACAATATCGTCTATTTTTTCTTTTCTAATACGCTCCACTCTCATTTCCAATTCAATCATACTCCATCCCCTTATCTAGACATTTAAATCATTATTACTAAATCAACTCGTACATGTTTCCCTTTATTTATCACACACATATCCTATTTTGACCAAGACTATATTGTAAATGAGGTGACAACATGCCCATTACGAATCGATTTTCTACCACCACAAACGGCGCACTCGCTATTACAGGAAATACTTTAGGCTTAAGTAAAATTAGTAATCAAAATCGTGCTGGTACAATCGGGGCAATTGGTGCATTCGCAACTACGAATACCGCTTTACAAGTACCTATTTTTCCTGCTGGTACAACGTTAAACTATACACAAAATAGTTCTACCGCTATTTTAAATATCCCTGCTGGTAGTACTATTCTTTACGCAGAACTCGTTTGGGGTGGAAACTATTTATCTCGTGATCAAAACATTACGAGTGTATTAGGAAACCCAGTTTCCTTTACAACACCTGTTTCAACATACTCGATTACTCCTTCAGCTGTTACGGCTTCAAACCAAACATTCGTTTCAAACTCTATTACATTTGGCTTTTACACTCGTTCAGCAGACGTAACAACCCTTATTCAAGTGGGAGGTTCTGGTTCCTATACTACAGGCGCGGTTCCTGGACTTGTAGATCCTATAGATGCTTCTAATGGAACAATTAATTCGGCTGGATGGACGCTTATCGTCGCTTATCAAAACGGGACATTGCCAGCAAGAAACTTAACCATTTATGTAGCGGGTAACCGTGTTTCTGCTGATACTGGTAGTGCAGATGTAGCTGTTTCTGGATTTTTAACACCTTCAGGAGGACCTGTAAGCGGGAGATTATTTTTAAGTTCTATTGAAGGAGATGCAGATTTAATAGGGGATCAAGCATTATTTGGACCAAATTTCAGTTCATTAAATGCATTATCTGGGCCAAATAATGCTGTAAATAATTTCTTCGGTTCTCAAGTTAATAATGCTGCAGGAAACTTAGATACAACTGGGACATTTGGAACGCGAAATCAAAGTGCTTCTACAGGTACAAACATCTCCGCTGGAAGACAGGGCTGGGACATTACTTCCATTGACATTTCCTCTTATTTAACAAACTCACAAGTATCCGCCGCAATCCGTTTAACTACTAACGGAGATGCATATATGTTAAATACAGTCGGCTTACAAATTAATATAAACTCCCCAAATATACAAGCAACGAAAAGCGTAAATAAAAGTGTTGCTGCAATTGGAGATATTCTCACTTATACAGTTACTATCCCTAACACCGGACTTCTTCCCGCCAATAACGTTATTTTTATAGATAGTCTCCCTAATGGTACTTCCTTTATACCTGGCACTGTAACGGTAGATAACGTACCACAAACAAATGCAAATCCTGCCGCTGGTATATCTCTTGGAACAATTAACAATAGTGCCTCTCGTACAATAACTTTCCAAGCGACTGTCGTTTCTCTTCCAAATCAAAACCCGATTTCTAACACTGCGAATATTACATTTCAATATACACCAATTGCCGGGGGAACGACTTTTAACGGTCTTGCAACAAGTAACTCTGCAGGAACACAAATTAACCTCGCAGATATTAATGGCACAAAATCAGTTAACAAACTTTTTACCGATATTGGTGAAACATTAACTTACAGTATTGCCTTAGCTAATGTAGGAAATATCGCTGCAACGAACGTTATATATACGGATCCGATTCCTAACGGGACTACTTTCATTCCAGGGAGCGTAACTGTTAACGGGGTTACTCAAGTGGGAGCAAATCCGGCTAATGGTATATCAATTGGATCGATTGCTGCAAATTCCACTACTACTATTTCATTTCAAGTATTCGTTCCTTCTATCCCTCAAACAACTCCAATATTAAATAGTGGTACAACAACATATCAATACATTCCTGTACCAAATCAACCGGCAGTAAGTGGGACTGATACGACCAATATCGTATCTACTCAAGTGAATAATGCTACTGTAACTATGGCAAAAGCAGTGGATAAAAATTTTGCAGATATTGGTGATACACTGACTTACACTGTTTCCTTTACAGGTACAGGTAATACGAATGCGAACAATGTTATTTTTACAGATGTCATTCCTACAGGAACAACTTTTGTCCTAAACAGTTTAACAATAGATGGCACGACACAAGCGGGAACAAATCCGGCTAACGGTGTGAACATAGGATCCATCCCAACTGGCACAACAAAAAATGTTTCATTTCAAGTAGTAGTAAATGCAATACCCGCATCAAATGTCGTATCTAACGGATCAAGCGCTTCTTATCAGTACACCGTCAATCCTAGCCAATCACCCGTTACGAAAAACATTTCTTCTAACGTCGTTACTACACAAATTAACAACGCGAACTTAACATTAACAAAATCAACTAACAGATCCACTTCCAAATGGAACGATATTAACTCCTGGTACTGTAACACTAAACGGGGTTTTGCAAAATGTAGATTCTCTCGTTGCATTACCTATCGGTACAATTCCTGGCGGAGCTACTTTTACCCTTTCTTTCCAAGTAACAGTCATCAATATTACGACCCAAAATCCTATCATTAATAACGCCTTCGCTTCTTATCTATATACTGTAAATCCAAGTTTGCCACCGACTTCAAAAACAGCAAATTCTAATTCTGTTACATCAACAATTAGATTAGCAAATCTCCATGCTAATAAATCTGTAGATAAAACGTTTGCGGAAGTTGGCGATGTATTAACTTACACCTTTACTCTTACTAACGATGGAAATGTTGCGGCGAACAATGTATTACTATCCGATTCAATTGCGAATGGTACTGCCTTTGTACCGAACAGTGTTATAGTTAACGGTATTTCTCAACCGGGCGCAACACCAGCTAGCATCACTATTGGTAGCATCAATGCTAATGCTACAATTACAGCTTCATTCCAAGTATTAATAACTAGCATTCCAAACCCAAATCCTATTTCGAATAGTGCCTCCATTTCCTATAACTTTATCGTTGATCCAAATGCTTCACCTGTAAGTAAAAATACAACTTCAACCACTACATTTACTCAAGTAAACGATGCAAATGTCATTTCAGCCAAAACAGTGGATAAAGTGTTCGCTACTGTAGGGGATGTATTAACTTATACCGTCGTTTTAACGAATGCAGGAAGTGTTTCTGCTGATAATCCAACTTTCGTAGATACAAATCCAGATGGCACTACCTTTATTCCAAACACTTTCCTTATTAACGGTGTACTTCAAAATAATGCAGATCCAAATATAGGTGTTCCATTACCTGCCATTCCTGCTAACAGCTCACTTACCGTCTCTTATCAAGTAACTGTCATCTCTTTACCAGCACAAAACCCAACAATAAATTCATCTAGTACACAATATAGTTTCATTTTAAATCCGGGTGATCCACCAACTATAGAAACATCTTTAAGTAATACTGTAAGTACACAAATTAATGTAGCAAATGTAGTTATTGTCAAACAGGTAGATTTAACTATTGCTGATGTTGGGCAACCAATCACATATACAATTGCCCTAGCTAATCCTGGGAATACTCCAGCGAATAATGTAGTTGTTACCGATATACTTCCTCCTGGTACGACTCTCGTACCAAATAGTATTTTTATAGGTGGTGCTTTACAGTTAGGTGCGGATCCAAGCGTTGGTCTTCAAGTTGGTACTATTCCAGCAGGTGGTATTACAACAATTGTCTTCCAAATTAGTGCAAATAGTTTACCTTTACCAAATCCAATTCAAAACAGCGCTGCACTTCAATATAGCTTTATCGCCGATCCAAATTTACCTGCTGTTGTGAGAAACGCTACTAGTAATATAGTAACTACACAAATTAATACTGCTAATATTGTTGCTACGAAGCTAACAAGCACAAATTTCGCTGATGTTGGTGATGTCATATTATATGCAACTATTTTAACGAATAACGGGAATATCCCTGCTTCTAATGTAACATTTACAGATATCATTCCAGCGGGTACCCTCTTTATTCCTAATACTGTAACGATTAACAATATTCCTATAGCCAATGCAAATCCTGCTAACGGCATTTTTATCGGTACGATAGGAGCGAATGCATCACGTATCGTTTCATTTCAGATTTTCGTACCAAGTATCCCTGCTGTAAATCCGATTACAAATCAATCAGGCACTACATTCCAATACACGTACGATCCATCCAAACCAGTTGTAATGCAGATGATTGCTTCTAACACTGTACAGACAACTATTAATAATGCAACGATTACCGCTGCAAAATCTGCAGATAAACAGTTTGCGAACGTAAATGATATTATTACGTACACGACTACTTTAACGAATAACGGGAACACACTTGCATCAAATGTAATATTTACAGATGTAATTCCAAACGGAACATCGTTTATTCCTAATAGTGTTACTGTAAACGGGAATACACTGCCTAATGTCAATCCAGCAAGCGGAATTGCAATCGATCCAATAAATCCGAATGCGCATACGATCATCTCGTTCCAAGTACAAGTAAATTCTATCCCGAATCCAAATCCAATCCCGAACCAAAGCAATACAACGTACCAGTATGTCGTAGATCCTAACTTACCTCCAGCATCCGCTAATGCGCTGAGTAATGTAATAACAACCCAAATTAATAACGCTACTATTGTCGCTACGAAGTCTGTGAATACACCGACAGCTGCAATTGGTGATATCGTTACCTATACGATTGCAGTAACAAATACAGGTAATATCCCTGCTAGTGCAACTGTTTTAACGGATGGGCTTGGCGCAGGAGCTTCATTTATCCAAAACTCCGTAACGATCAATAATGTTCCACAACCAGGATTAGATCCATCACTTGGTGTTCACTTGGCAGATATTTCGCCAGGAGATACTGTATTCATTACTTTTCAAGCACAAATTTTAGCGATACCGCCTAGTGGCACATTAACAAATAATGCTCTTGTAAATTATGAATATACCGTGAATCCAAACCAATCTCCTGCTGTTGGTAGCACCGTAACAAATACAACAGTTACACCAATTATTGACGCTACTTTAGTAATAAATAAAAGCGCTAGTACAACTTTCGCTACAATTGGTGATACAATTACATTCACTTCATCTGTTACAAACACCGGAAATACTACTGCGAACAACATTATTTTTACTGATACAATTCCAAACGGTACTACCTTTATCCCAAATAGCTTTAAGATAAATGGTGTAACCGTTCCGAATGCAAATCCACAAAATGGTATCAATATTGGTAACTTGAATTCAAATGTATCTGTTACACTCAGTTTTCAAGTGAACATTACAACACTTCCAAACCCGAATCCAATCCCGAACAAATCATCGCTTCAATATAGCTTTATTGTAGATATAAATGAACCGCCAGTTTCACGAACAGTTCAATCTAATAAAACTTTTACACAAGTAAATACTGCTTCTGTTATCGCAACAAAAACTGCAAGCAGTGCTTTTGCTGCTGTTGGAGATACAATTACGTATACAACTACCCTCACCAATAGCGGAAATACTACCGCAAACACACCTGTTTTTATCGATATATTACCACCTGAACTTTCATTCGTTCCTGATAGCGTACAAATTAATACCATCCCACAACTTGGATTTAGACCAGATAGCGGGATTTCTTTAGACTCAATTCCAGTTGGAGGAACGATAATAATTAGCTTTCAAGCTATCGTTGACTCAATACCAGCTACAAATCCAACTTTGAACCAATCTAGCACGACATACTTGATCATTGTTGATCCTACCCAACCACCGGTGACAGAAACCGCTACAAGTAATCCAACTTTAGTTCAAATTAACGAAGCAATTATTCAAGCAACGAAAAGTGTGGATCGACTATTTTCTGACGTAGCACCTGGAAATTCATTTTTAACGTATACTGTTTTATTGGAGAATATAGGAAACACAACTGCTACGAATATCATTTTTACAGATCCTATTCCAAACAATACAGTATTTATAGAAGATAGCGTTCGAGTAGGCGGGGTTTTATTACCTGGGGTAAATCCAGCGAATGGGATACCAATTGGGGATATTATTGCAGGAGATTTTACAAATGTCACCTTCCGCGTGCAAGTAGTTAGCATTCCAAATCCAATTTTCACAATTGGACCTGGTGGACCAAACTCACCGGTTGTAAATGGTGCCTCCATTGACTATCAGTTTATGACAGGACCTAATTTACCACTCGTTTCAAGAAGTACGACATCCAATCCGGTTTCGACACAAATAAATTCCGGAGAAATTGTGGCAATCAAATCTGTAGATAAAACTTTCGCAACGATTGGCGATACAATTTCTTATACAATTACATTAAGTAACCCTGGAAATGTCACTTCACAAAATATAATTTTCACAGATATTTTACCTGACGGAACGACATTCATATCTGGCACTCTTACAAACGATTCTGGTACACAGCAAATCGGAAATCCAGCTAACGGGATTCAGATTGGAAATATAAACCCAAATGGAACGGCCGTTATTACTCTCAACGTACTTGTTACAAACATTCCAAGTATAAATCCAATTTCTAATTTTAGTTCGGTACAATTTGCACATGTGATTGATCCTAGCCAACCTGCCGTATCACAAACGAATGTATCTAATACGGTTTCGACAACTATTAACAGTGCGATATTAACAACCCAAAAAAGTGTGGATAAATCTATTATTTCCGTCGGGGATACACTTACGTATACAACAACTATTACAAATACAGGAAATACACCAGCTACAAATATAACTTTTACAAGTGCAATTCCTCCTAGTACTACTTTTATACCAGATTCCGTCACAATAAATGGCATCCAACAGCTTGGTGCACAGCCAGCACTCGGAGTAAATATACCAAATATCGCGCCTGGTGAAACAGTAACTGTTACCTTCCAAGTAAATGTTATTTCTGTTCCCCCTTCAAGTTCAATTATGGGTAATGACACAATTTTATATTCTTATACTGTTGATCCAAACAGCACTCCTGCTACTACTTCTACTTCAACGAATATCGTTACAACCCCAGTACTAGATGCTATGATAACGATGATTAAATCAGTCGATCAAACACTTGTAACGCTAGGTGATACCATTACCTATACGACCATTTTAACGAATAACGGAAATACAAATGCAACGAATATTACTTTCACTGACCTTATACCAGATGGTACAACGTTTATTACTGATAGCGTTACAATAGATGGCATCACGCAAATTGGTCTTAATCCTAATACAGGTATTACGATTGGAGCAATTGCTCCTAGCAGCTCAATATCTATAGCATTTCAAGTGACCGTTACTTCTACACCAGTTCAAAATCCTATTGCAAATTCCGCTACTGCTTCGTACACATTCATCGCTGATCCAAATGCACCGATTGTTTCAAGAAATGTTACTTCAAATACAACGTTGACTACAATTAATACAGCTACCATTCTTTCACTAAAACAAGTCGATAAGTCCTTTAGTCGTATTGGAGACACACTCACCTATACTGTCACTTTAACAAACAACGGAAACTCATCCGCACAAAATGTTATTTTCACAGATACAATACCGAGCGGAACTACATTTATTGCAAACACATTTTCTATTAATGGAATTCCTCAAAGTGGTGCGGATCCATCGAACGGTGTAAATATTGGTCCTATAACAGCCGGGACTACAGTAAATGTTTCCTTCCAAGTAAACGTAATCTCATTACCAACCGAAAACCCAATTGTAAATTTCTCATCGACATCGTATCAATTAGTCTCACCACCTGATGCGGAAACTTCAATTAGTAATCCTGTTTCAACGCAAATTAAAGAAGCCATATTATCCATGACGAAAAATGAAAGTGTATCCTTTGCAGATATCGGGCAAACTGCTTTTTATACTACTTCTATTTCGAATGTAGGCAATACGGATGCAACGAATATTGTATTCACAGATGTATTACCAAGTGGACTCACGTTTGTTCCTAACACATTAACTGTCGATGGTATTTTACAACCTGATGCAAACCCAAATACAGGTGTATTACTTGCAACACTTCCACCAAATGAAATATATAGTATTGTTTTTCAAGTTACAGTGAACAGTATTCCACCTAGTAATCCGACACCCAATACAGCATCTACTAATTATGAGTTTACTGTTGATCCAAATAATCCTCCTGTTTCAAGTACAGCTAATTCTAACACTACGCTTCTTCAAATAAACAACGCGACTATTATTAGTACAAAAACAGCGAATCTTACTTTTGCGGATATTGGTAACATAATAACGTTTACACTTAACCTTCCTAATACAGGGAATGTGGCTGCAACTGATGTAACGATTATCGATATTCTTGATAGCAATTTAAGTTTCGTTCCAAACAGTTTCACAGTTAATGGGCAAACCATTCCAAACGCTGATTTATCCACTGGTGTAAATATAGGCTCCATTAATGGTAGTAATGCGGCAATCGTCACATTCCAAGCAACTGTTACTACACTTCCAACACTTAATCCCATTTCTAATTCTGCTTCTACCACATATCATTACGTCGTTGACCCTAGCCAGCCATCTATTACAACTTCCAATCAATCTAATACAACGACAACACAAATTAATAGTGCTATCCTTACTGCACAAAAAAATTCAAATGTATCTACGGTAGATATCGGGCAGGATATTACCTACACCGTTACAATTACAAATAGCGGAAATGTTAGTGCAACGAATGTTATTTTTACCGACCTTATTCCAGACGGAACTTCCTTTGAACCGAATAGTTTTACACTTAACGGAACTAGCATCCCAAATGCGGATATCGTTACAGGCGTTCCAATTGGTGATATCGCGCCAAACGAATCTGCCATTGTAGCATTTCATATTAATGCCAATGAAATTCCGCCTATAAATCCTATTACCAATCAAGCTAGCGTTAGCTTTCAACATATCGTTAATCCAGCCAATCCTCCAGTTTCAAAAAACATTACTTCCAATAGTGTTACAACAAAAATTGAAAGTGCTATTTTAAACACTATGAAAATAGGAGATAAAGCATTTGCAACGATTGGTGATACGATTACGTATACAACGACTATTACGAACACAGGAAATATTCCAGCTAACAACGTTGTTTTCTCAGACCCTTTACCGACATGGACACAATTTGTTGCAGGATCCGTTGTTGTTGATGGCACTCCATTACCATCTGCTTCCATTATTGACGGTGTTGGTATAAATACAATCAATCCAAATCAAACTGTAACAATCATATTCCAAGTGCAAATCGTAAGCAATCCAACAACGTTCACACCTGAACTCCAAAACTTAGGGTTTGTTAACTTCCAATATAACGTAGGCAATGCATTACAGGCTCAGCCTGGCAACGTGGAAACGAACGTCTTCGTTACTTCTATTAACTCAGCAATAATTTCAGCTGTAAAAACTGCTAGTACAGCCTTTGCGAATATCGGAGAAACGATCACTTATACGGTTTTGATTCAAAATAGCGGCAATACAAACGCTACGAATCTAAACTTCTCAGACCTGATTCCAGCAGGAACGATCTTTGTTGAAAATAGTTTTGCTGTAAATGGCAGTATCATTCCAGGGGCAAATCCAAATAATGGAGTTAATATCGGAACCGTTAGCGCGAGTAGTTCCTTAACTGTTACTTTCCAAGTCATAGTTACATCTACTCCACCTTCAAACCCAATTACAAACGTAGCATCTATTCAATACGCATTTATTGTTGACCCGGCAGCCCCTCCTGTTACAGGCACAATAAATTCTAATAGCGCTTCAACACAAATTAATAACGCTACTGTTACAACGGTTTTAGAAGCAAATCGAACAATCGTATCTATCGGAGATGTAATTACGTATACAGCAACATTAACAAACACTGGAAACTTTCCTGCAAATTCTGTATTACTCATTAATGGGATTCCTGAAGGGGCATTATTTGTTCCAAATAGTGTTACGCTTAACGGGATTTCACTCCCAGATGCAAGTCCAACACTCGGTATTCCAGTTGGTATTATCGCACCAGGTGATTCTGCTACTATTACGTTCCAATTTCTTGCAACTTCTATTCCATCTCAAGGGGCAATCATAAATCAAGCCATTACAAGTTACACGTATATCGTCGATCCGAGTCAACCTCCAGTTACAGCAACATCCTCATCTAATACGGTGACTACAGCTGTCGTTGATGCATCGTTATCTGCAACTAAAAATACAGATTCTCTCGTACAATCTACTGACGGTACAATCACTTACACAGTAGTCGTTCAAAATAACGGAAATACAACTGCAAATACAGTTACTTTAACAGATTTAGTCCCAGAAGGAACTGCATTTATCCAGAATAGCGTGACCATTAATAACATCTCAGTTCCAGGTGCCGATCCAAACGTAGGAATACCATTAAACTCCATCGCGCCGTCAGAAATCGTCACCGTCACATTCCAAGTTATCGTCCAATCCATTCCAAGCGTGAATCCAATTTCTAATACAGCCCGTATTGACTATACTTTTATCTCTGATCCGACCGCTCCTATCATCTCTCGAACAATTACGTCTAATCCAGCTTTCACACAAATTTCGGACGCGACTGTTCTTTCTTTAAAAGCAGTCAATGCACAACAAGCAACAACAGGTGATATTTTGACTTATACGATAACACTAGAAAATACCGGAAATATTCCAACTACTAATCTCATATTTTCGGATACTATCCTCCAAGGGACTACATTCGTAGAAAATAGTTTTACACTTAACGGAACAGCTATACTTGGTGCAAATCCAAATGTAGGTGTTACTTTGCCTAACCTAGCAGCAAACGCTACTCACCTTATTTCGTTCCAAATTCTTATTAACGATTCATTCTCGCAAGAATCAATTACAAATCAATCCAATACAACGTATACAATTCAACCAGATCCAGGGCAACCGCCTATTACTGAAACATCTACAAGTAATATCGTCATTACAAATTTCGTGCAAGCACAATTGACAATTACAAAAACATCCAATCCAACAACTGTAGATATTGGTGGAACTATACTTTATATTTCTGAAGTGAAAAACATCGGTAATGTTGATGCAATAAATATTATTTTCACAGATTCTATTCCAGCTGGGACTACATTCGTTCCCGATAGTGTCACAATTAACGGTGTCCTGCAGCCAGGTGTAAATCCAGAAAACGGAATACCGATTGGAACAATTCCAGCAAGCAGTTCCAAAACGATACTATTTCAAGTGCAAACAAATAATCCACCTACTGAAACTGAAATTGTAAATCAATCTTCAGCAACTTACCAATATGTAAGTATTCCTACAGCTCCACCGGTGAATCGCTCTGCAAATTCTAACGTTGTTACAACATCACTTCAAAATGCAAATATTATTTCTGTCAAAAGCGCGGATGTAACTTTCGTAGCAATTGGGCAAACTATTACCTACACAAATACACTACAAAACATAGGAACCGTTCCAGCTAACAATACCGTGTTCATTGATAACATTCCAGAAGGTACTATATTCGTCGAAGATAGCTTATCAATAAATAATGTGATTCAGCCTGGAGCAAATCCTGAAAACGGAGTAATTCTTGGCACGATACAACCAAATGAAACAGTCACTATTTCATTCCAAGTACAACTTACAAATATACCAGAGAACAATACAGTCATTAACATTTCAGACACTTCATATGAATACCAAATTGACCCTAGTTCTCCAATTATTCAGCGTAGATCGTTATCAAATGCAGTAAACACGGAAGTGCGGACGGCTAATGTTCGTGCAATTAAATCCGCCAATAGATCCATTACACGCATCGGTCAAATCATCGCATATACAGTCGCAGTTACAAACGCTGGTACAGTACCTATTACAAATACTCTCCTAATTGACGCGATTGCAGCTGGCACCACATTCGTTCCAAATAGCATCCTTGTAGATGGCATATCAAGGCCTAATGAAAATCCAATTACTGGAATCACCCTTAATATTATCCTTCCAAATAATACGATTATCGTTACATTCCAGGTAAATGTAGTCTCTACACCTTCTCAAAATAACATTAATAATATCGCCGTCATCCACTATGAGTATCAACCAGACCCAAGCTTACCACCAATTTCAGAAACGACCTCCTCCAATACTACAAATATACAATTTATTGATGCTATTCTTATCGCTACAAAATCCGCTAATACAGTATTAGCTAATATTGATGAAACCATTGAATATACAGTACTCATTCAAAATAACGGATCCACTACAACTAACTCCATCTTTTTTACAGATACTATAGAGGATGGAACAGTATTTATTCCAGAAAGTGTCATAGTTAACAATACTGTACTTCCTGCAGCAGACCCGAATATCGGCTTTTCCATTCCTAATATCGCATCAGGTCAAATGGCTACAATAACATTCCAAGTTTCCGTTACGAATTTACCAGCTGTAAATCCAACACCTAATACTGCAAACATCGTCTACGACTTTATTTTCAACCCTGACTTTGCACCAATTCAAAAATCTACTATTTCCAACACTACTTTCGTTCAAATTAATGATGCTGATATCGTTTCACTTAAAACTGTTGATTTGACTTCTGTAACGATTGGTGGCATTTTAACTTATACAACAACTTTAACGAATACAGGAAATACGGATGCTACTGCTGTTGTATTTACAGACAACATTCCTGATGGAACAACCTTTATAGACGGTAGCGTTTTAGTAAATAACATTCCACAGCTTAACGCCAATCCAAGTACCGGTATACTCGTAGGAACGATTGCTCCTAACATTTCTATCCCAGTCACATTTTCTGTTACAGTCGTAGCTCTTCCAGCTAGCGGCCATGTTCAAAATCAATCAACTTCTCGTTATACGATAAACGGGGAAGAACAAATATCGAATAGTAACATTACCTTCACTGAAGTTATTTCTGCTAATGTAATTGCGACAAAAACAACACCTATCCAATATGCTGACCTACAAACTATCATTCCTTATACAATTTCCATCATAAATAACGGAAATATACAAGTGGAAAACATTATCGTTACAGATATCATTCCAGCAAATACGAGCTTTATAGAGAATAGTGTTATTGTGAATGGCAACGCTCGTCCAAATGACAACCCACTTAACGGTATACAAATTGATAGCATTCCGCCTAATACGACAGCAACTATTCTATTCCAAGTACGGGTTACTTCCATTCCGCAAACAAACCCAATCTCTAACACGAGTACAATTCAATATGAATACACAGTACCAGATCAACCACCTATTACCGAAACTATTATTTCATCAGCTGCCGTAACAGAAATTCATCACGCGAATTTAAATAGTAATAAAGCTGTTGACCTTGCATTTGCAACGGTCGGTGATACGTTAACGTATACGATTACCCTAAATCAAACTGGTAATGTTGCAGCAAATGATGTAGTTATTCAAGATATTATTCCTCAAGGTACTACGTTTATTGAAAATAGCGTCATTGTAAACGGAGAAACTCTTCCAGGAGTGAATCCAGTAAGCGGCATACCAATTGGCACTATAATGGTAGGTGGAAATGCTATCGCTTCCTTCCAAGTAACTGTAACTTCTATTCCAACACCAAATGAACTCAACAACGAAGCAATTACTACTTTTAACTATATAGTCAACCCAAATAACGTACCTGTTACAAATACGACTACAACAAATACTGTCACAACAACTGTCCAAAATGATAATGTTATTGCTATAAAATCTGCTGATGTCACGAATGCCTTACCTGATCAAACTTTAACGTATACTATTACGATTACGAATAGCGGTAATGTAACGATTGAAGACCTTCTTGCCAGAGACACCTTACCAATAGATACGACTTTTGTTGCTGGTAGTGTTACGATTAACGGAATCAATCAGCCTAATGAGAATCCTGAAAATGGTATTACATTAGGTAATCTTGCTCCTAATGAATCTGTTATTATTACGTTCCAAGTGACAATATCTTCTTCTACTCTTCAATCTACAATTAATAATAATGCTTCTGTTTCCTATACCGTTATCATCGATCCAACAAAACCACCTATTACAATTACAAAACAAACAAATACCGTTACAACGACAGTCATTGATCCGATGGTTCGCATTGAAAAAACAGCAGACAAATCTATCGCCGTTATAGGAGATATCATTACATTCACATTAGCGGTATTTAATCACTCCCCAATCCCGACAATCAGTACTTCTGTTATAGACAGTATTCCAGCTGGTACAACATTTATAGAAAACAGCGTAACAATTAACGGTGCTCCGGTTCAAAATGTTCGTCCAGACACTGGTATTAATATTGGTTCTTTATCTGCAGATACAGTAGCAACTATAACATTTCAAGTTCTCGTAACTTCTATTCCTTCAAACAGTACAATTATAAATTCTGCAATAGTTACCGCTGCTTTTCAATTAACACCACAGGATCCGATTATTACTTTCATTGTTAATTCGAATATTGTTCGTATACCTGTTCAATTTATTACTGCGACAGTCACGAAAAACGCTTCCGTCAGCTCAGCTTATTTAAATCAATATTTTGATTACACGGTGCGTATTACGAATACTTCCGAGATTTCACTTTCAAATATCTCGTTACAAGACACCATTCCAGCAGGTTTACAATTTATAAACGGCACTGTCTTCATTAATGGGGAACGCTCGCCATTAGCGAACCCGAATATCGGTTTCCTAGTCGCTACTAATTTGGAACCGAACGAAACAATTATCGTGTTATTCACAGTACAAGTGATAAGTCCACCTATTCATAATGAATTTAAAAACACAGCAAACGTTTCTTTACAACTTCAAATCTCGCCTACCGATCCACCAATTACAGTAACCGTTACAAGTAACGAAAACATCGTCACCTTTATTCCAGAAAATCCAGATGAAACACTACCAAATTTTAATTGTTTCTTTGACGGTGAACGTTTCATACGCATTACTCCTCGAAATATACGAAATTACTTTTGGACTTGGATTTGGTGGCGTTAATCAAAAAGAAAAAGCTTGTAGTTCGGATAATATCCAACCTACAAGCTTTTTTCATAAACAAAATTATCAATTGCTAGCAGCACTATATGCTACATGTCGTTTCTCAATCCGTTCTTCAATTTCTTTCATATTCTCTTTATTAGTTAGTAGGGATTGTTTATTTTCTATTAATAATTGTTTAAAGGATTTTCTCACTTTTTTTCGCATGTTTATTTTCCTCCTTGGGGGATGGTTTATATAAAAGATAACTTGAAACTTTAATCAATGAAAGGATGTACCCTCACTAATTATTAGCCTACATCAATCGGGCCTTTACAGGGAGTTACTCTTCCATCATCACTCTTTATTCAGCGATAATATTGATATAGAAGTCCCACCGCCCGTTAATGCGGGATAAGGATTTATCTGTGTAGACTTATAATAATTGATTGTTGTGAAATCCATTTGAACTTCACATGAAAATTCCGTTTATTTTCTGACAACTTTGTGAACAAAAAAAGAAAGACCGATTCATTCTAAATCGGTCTTTCTAGTATTTATAACATGTTTATTAATATTTCAGGTCTTCCCCAATTCATTTCGTTACATACAAAGCGTAGTTTTTCTTCGTCCATTGTGTGTAACCCTTCTTCTAACGAACATGAAATTGGAACTTCACAATGAATTTGCGCTAATTGTAAAGAGATATTTAAATTCTCTAAATCACTTTCAATTTTTGTACGCTGCGCTTTCGTTAATGATGCTATATTTTCTAGTACTGCCGATACTGTGCCGTATTCTTGAATAAGCTTATACGCTGTTTTTTCACCAATACCTTTTACGCCTGGATAGTTATCACTCGTATCTCCCATGAAAGCTTTCGCATGGACAATTTGCCAAGGTTCTACACCTTTCTCTTCCATGATTTTTTCCGGTGTGTAATACTCGTAATTTCCAATTCCTTTACGAAGAAGCATAACTGTAACATTCGTATCAACAAGTTGAAGTAAATCTGTATCACCTGTCAAAACATAAACTTCTGCTTCATTGCAATATTGTTTTGCAAGCGTACCAATACAATCATCCGCTTCATAACCTTTCATGCCTATTACAGGCATAGATAATTTCGCAGTCATTTCTTGCACTAAATCAAATTGCGGAATTAATTCTTCTGGCGGTGCTGCACGATTTGCTTTATAATTCGAGAAAGATTCCGTTCTAAATGTCGTACTTCCCATATCCCAGCACGTTACAATGTGCGTTGGTTCGATTGCTTGTGTTGCTGTTAATAAATGCTTCATATAACCATGAATCCCGTTCGTCGGGGTACCATCTTGTCGTTTCATAAATTGTCCGTAGACACTTGTTGCGTAAAAAGCACGAAATAATAGTGCCATACCATCAACTAATAATACTTTTTTCATAATTCCTCTCCTACTAACAAAAAATAATAACCTCACGTTATCACGTAAGGTTATATAAATAGATTACCATTCTACGTTTTTTCAACTTTGTCTATTATACATTGTTTTTATATATTTAGCATCATTAACACATTAAGACGTTCTACTGCAACAAGTATGAAGTATTCCTGAATACGTATTTTTACCTGTTGAAACAACTACAGCCTTTGCATTTCCACCAATAATATTAGTACCTTTAAAACATACATTTTCAAGTTCAAGTGGATTATAGTCTTTCATCCGTTTTAATGGAATAAATCTTTTACGTTCAAGGTGGTAGCAACTTTCAAATTTCTCAACATTTGCATCGTTCCCTGTCAACACAGATTCATTTACCAATAAATCATTTGCATAAATGATACGTACATCTGCCGGTACTATATCACCTTCTGAAAGAAAAATCATATCTCCTGGTACAAGTTCTTGTACTGGTAACTTCATCATTTTCAGTTCGTTATTTAGCCCTGTACTACTAGCACATTCTACTCTAGACACAGTAATTGTTTCACATTGCAATTGATCACGCACATGTTGTTTTGAAAAACCTGGAATCATTCCACTTAACTTCATTATTACTTCTGCAATACGCGCTCTTTTTGAAGTCAATTCATTTCGACCGTATACTTGAATACGTTTTTGCGCCTCTTTCATAGATAATCCGTCTCTTGTTGTTTTAAAATACGCAAATACAGATTTTACATCTCTTGTTGCAATTTCAATTAATAAATCTTTATTTTTTTGAAGCATTGTTTGTTCTTTCATTGATTTTTTACTTTGTTTATATGACGTGTTACCCACAGTTTTGTTTACATATAACATATTATCGTCTCCTCCTTTACAACATAGGAAGAAACGCTTTGTTTCTCAATTTATCCACTTTACCGTGAAAGTGTCTAGCGCTTAATTATGTATATAAACGCTACATTATGATAAATATAGAGGGAGGAACAAGTCGTTTCCTGCCTACATCATATATTTTTGATTTGAAGTATATGGGTAACGGAACCGAGTCAGAATTTGACATGCTCCTCACCTCCTCGTTTATTTTTATAGTTTATATTATGAAATGACTCATAGATTGGTAACAAAAAAGACCCTTACTCATAAGAGAGCAAAGGTCATTGCATACACAAATAAACGATTCCTAATATAATTAGAAATCTACGGACCTCTCCCTCGCCGAGTTTTAGCACTGTATAGCATAGGTTCATTACCAGCTACGTTAAGAAAAACCTTAATTCGATCATTCCTGTTGACCCATTGGCGTCTCTCGACATTTTTGGGCAGTAGCATTTCTCTATACAGGAGCCTCACCTAACAGAGACTTATTTTAATTACATAGAAAATGTTACTCTTATTTAAAATAGATGTCAACACTTTGTATGGAAACTTTTCCTTATTACAGAAAAGCCCTCTCTGTTGTTAGCCTATTTTCTCATATATAGTACAAGTTAGCGAACGAAAAAAACTTACGTATAAAACGTAAGTTTTTAGTAAGTTACACAACCAGCAATTACAATACCAATTGAAAGTGATAAAAACATAAGAAACAGGCCGACTGCTTGATTATCTTCTTCAAGGCTTTTATTTATATTAAAGCGTGGTGTAAGCCACTCAGCTAAATAATAAACAATAATTTGGGCTAAAATACCAACCGCTCCCCACGAAACCATATCCAAAAGTGAAATGGAATTAGCGGCCGTTGAATATAAAACGATAGCTAGCCCGAGTACCCTTCCTCCAAGTACATAACTGACCGCTTTGTCACCCTGAGCCATTAACTTAAATTCTTTCACTTTCGTTGTCACTTCCATAAGGAACAAACCTATACATAAAAGTGCGAGTGATACTGCTAAATATAGTAAAAAATTAATCATTTATTTTCCCCCTTCTTAATACCTACTGGTAAATAATAAGATTCATTTCCTGTAATCTTTTCCCCAGCACGTATACCGATACTGCTCGCTTTTCCAGCGATTAAAAACGCCCCAAACACATACGATAGTTTCTCCACTCCTTTTTCAGTTTCCAAACATACAACTGGAAGCTCTATATACTTTTGAAATATCGGCAATGACGTTTTATATGTTTCATGTGCATTTCGAATCATAATATTCGTGTCTTTATCGCGAATTGTAATTGTGTCACCTTCCCTACCAAACGAAGGTTTTTGAACGAAAGAACCTTTTCCTAAAAATAAATCTGGTTCTAAATATGTAGGTAGCATATATTCTTTAACCCACTGTTGTTCCTCATTTGTATAAAAAGCCCCTTCTTCTGCTAATCCCCAAATAAGACACTGAATTGATTTTGGCTGAAGTAAAAAGGCAGACAAAGGATTTATAATAAAGAGATTTCCGTCTTTTACAAGTTGCAGCAGTTCCACACCTACCAAATCTCCTGTTTCAGGATCTTGATCCTCAATTAAATCTTCTATCGGATACGTTTGGCGATATAAAACATCAATCTTCGCCCCATCTTTATCAACTAGAGCATCTTTCGTAATTCTAAGTTCTGACATTGGCACTACTTTATTTTCAACATGGCATAACTGACTTAAATACATAGTCGTATTCCAATCCTCAATATGTTCATGATGTGCTGTAAAAACAACATTTGGATTGTCTAATCCCTTTGTCGCTTCCATTACAGCTTTCGTAACACCAGAAGATAGTAATCGTTCTTGATCCGAGTTTGGATCATCATAACCTAGGTTTTCACAAACTTTTCCATTCATTTGAAAGCATTCCATAATAAAAGTTGGTGTATCACTATTAAACTCAAGCATTTTAATTTGGTTATCAACCGTTATAACGAAATCAAATCGTGAAATAACAGATTCAGGATATAATCCTATCATTCTAATGAATGATAAGCTCGCAGGAGGAAAACCAAGCTCAAGAAGCTGTTCGTCACTTAAATTTCGCAAAAGTCTAGCAGTCTTAAAAAATATTTTACCCATTCGTTCAGTCGCTAAGTGTAATTGTTCCAAAGTCTGATTTGTTATAGAAAAAACATGAAACAAACTATATTCACATTCATATAAATCCGACCAAAAATTCGGATATTTTAAATAAAATTCTTTTCGATCCCTTATGTATTGCGACATATTTTAGCCTCCAAATCCTCCCTTTGAACCGCTTCCAATTCCACCTTTAAATTCAGCAGACGATTGATACGATTTAAACGCCGATGAATTTTTAAAAGTGGATTTATTTTGATAGTATCGCCCACCATAGAAATAATGCCCACGATAACCTGAACTACTATCATCACACTGCCATACCCCAAGTTCATCATCCCAATCCCAATCAGAACAACTATTATCATTCGGTTTTGGGGGAAGATCTTGCGCGCAACCAAATAAAGTGCCAGTCATTAAAGACGTTACGACACCACCTACTAGCCATTTCGTTTTTGTCACCTTCGCACTCCCCTTTTTAAATTCTATTCCTATTATATAGGATGGCATGATAAAGTAGAAGAAAAAGGAAGAAGAGGGTAACTAACTGTTACGATTTATTTAACCGATTATAACCAATGTTAATTAAATATATCAGTAAGCCCTGCTAGTCAAGTGATTGGCTAGTAGTGAGGGTTAACTGCGGGCAATCCCTAAAGCTGATTGAACTACAACGTGGCTAGAAATAGCGAGCGTGAATGTCGCGAAAGCAGAAAAAATCAATCAGATGATGCAAGGTTAAATCCTAAACATTAGAACAATGGGTCTTCCGCCTCGAATCATCTAAGTCAAAAGTGATAAGATGAACGTTCAACGACTATCTCGTATAACTGACGAGAGTACATCACAAGCCTATGGTGCTGGAAAAATCCTCTATCCCTAAAGAGATAAACATATAGTCTGCGCTCATGTGAAAACATGAGAAGTTCATAAGAGAACTGGCTAAGGAATTGCGCCCTTAGTTGAACGAGATAAATTTAATTAAATCTATCAAACCTCATTGAATACATCGAACATACGTACTATTGTAGGTTCAATGAGGTAAGAATAATAATGAAATTTTTACGAGTTAGTCAAGTATCAGAATTAACAGGTTTGCATCCGAGTAGTCTTACGAGAATGCTGGTGGAACACGCTACTATTCAGAGGAATCCATCTTTCATTATCTAAAAGGTGAGTGTCCGAATAATCGCACAGTAAAGGAGTAGGCTTCTGATGATATTGGCGAAGAAAGTCAGACTAATTCCAACGCCTGAACAAGAAAAAGTGCTTAGAAACCATGCTGGTGCTGCAAGATTTGCTTATAACTATTGTAAAAGAATGAGTGATAGATACTATAAGCTATTTGGAAAATCTGTTTCACAGTTAGCTTTACAGAAACGATTTACAAAGATCAAGAAGCGAAAGAGATATGAGTGGTTAGAAGACATCAATGCACAAGTTCCCAAACAGGCTTCAAAAGATTTTGATAAGGCGAGAAAAAATTCGTTCAAAAAGTACAAAAATGGTTATCACACTTCTTATAAATCCAAAAAAGATTTAATCCAAGGATTTTATGCCAATTATGAAAGACTGGTTATAGGAAAGAAAGTAGTTCATATTCAGTCTATTGGAGAAGTGAAAACAAGCCAACAACTACCAAGAAATAAAAAACCATCAAATCCAAGAGTTACCTTTGATGGTCGTCACTGGTGGATGAGTGTAGGGTTCCAAGAAGACTTTGAATCACAAGAACTAACCGATGAGTCGATTGGTGTGGATGTTGGTTTAAAAGAGCTTTTTGTAGCTTCTAATGGTATGAAAGAACGAAATATAAACAAAGATGCTAAGGTTAAAAAACTTTTGAAAAGGAAAAAGTCAGCACAAAGAGATATGTCTAGGAGATTTAAAAATGGTGTAAAAATTCAGTCTGCCGGATATGAAAAAGCGAAAGCTGAGCACCTGCGGTTATCTAGGAAAATTACGAATATCCGAAATAACCATATCCATCAAGCAACAGCTACATTGGTGAAAGCCAAACCAATGAGGATTGTTGTGGAAGACTTATCTATCTCAAACCTGTTAAAAAACAAAAAACTATCGAAGGCACTTTCCTTTCAAAAATTAAACTTCTTCTTTCAATGTTTGTCATACAAGTGCGAGAAGTATGGCATTGAGTATGTAAAAGCTGATAAATGGTTCGCTTCAAGCAAGATTTGCTCATGTTGCGGAGTTAAATACGACCATTCAGTTCAACCAGAAGGACAGTGGAGTTTAAAGATTCGTGAGTGGCGTTGTGTTCCATGCAATAGCCATCACGATAGGGATGTAAATGCTTCGATAAATTTATCAAGATGGGTAAAATAAATGCTTGATAATAGGAGGTAACGATACTGCCTCGTGTGGAGTGTTATACCCCTCGTCCCTTCGGGGTTGCGAGAACACGATGAAGCACTAACTTGTGTAAATTTGATTGAATTATATAGATTTAGTTAAGTTTATCGTATCGGATAAAATGCGCTTAGAATATCGACTTAATGATGAAACGAAAGGGTATCCTGCTTTATGGAACTACGCCAATATTTCTAATTCTGAAATTATCGCACGCATGACTTGTGAATATTTTATTAAAGAGAAAAATACTTATGTTGTTACTGCAACTTCGGTTGATCCAGACGGAACAGCAGTTATTTATATTCAAAAAGAAGTTTTCGCCAATGACCCTTCAGACCCTACATACTCCCACATCGGTTTTGAAATTAGAGAACTAAGTGAAACGAGTTCAAGCTTAGTAGATAGTCAAGATGTATGGAACTACGAAGAAATTTTACCATCTCTTCATTCAGATATTATATATATTCAGCGAGACGGCATGTCTATGGAATTCTCCTTGGATTCAAGAGAGATTGATGAAGACAGAAAGTGCTATATTTATTACGGAAACTTCACAGGTGAATCAAGATAATATTGATATATCTATGCAACAAAAAAACCTTACGTATAAAACGTAAGGTTTTTATATAGCCCCACATATGCCGTTCTCTCTAGATGTCCATAAACCTGCTCTCACAGGTGGATGCTCTCACAAATGTTTGTAACTTCCTTCTTAAAAAGATGGCATGTTAGCTACATTTAAATATTGAACTTCCATATTAAACTTATTGGTTTAAGACATGCATAAGCTACGTACACCGTAGGAATTTTATATAAGGTTAGTTGAAATAAGACCCCCGCACGTGCCGCTCCTCGTAAATGTCCAAAAACCCGCTACTCGCAGGTGGATGCCCTCACAGTTACCGTACATCTTCCTCCACAAGGAAGGCTTGATGATGGTCGCTAAATATTGAGCTTCCGTATAACTAACATCGGTTTTAGACATAAATAAGTTACGTACACCGCAGGATGTATTATTTACTTGTCGTTATATTATCACATTGTTTCCAATGTGTAAAATACAAAGTTTTTCGAGCAATCTCTTGCTTGTGACCTTATTTTAATACAAATTATTTTTGCATGCAAGTGATTAATCTTCTTCTTTTGCAATTTGATTTTCTGGATAAGAAATCCAATCACTCCAGCTACCTGCATACAATTTAACATTTTGGAATCCAGCCAATTTTAACGCAATGATATTTGGACATGCCGTAACACCAGAACCACAATATACAATGGTTTCCTTATCTTTCGACAGATTTTGGAATCGTTCTTGTTGCTCAGCTTCATTCTTAAATTGTCCTGATTGCAACATTCCATCCTTCCAAAAATAGTTTGCTGCTGTCGGAATATGTCCTGCTTTATGATCGACAAGTTCCTCTACACCAGCATAACGTTTCGGCTCTCTTGAATCAATTAACGTAACATCTGCACCTGCCTGGATATTCTCTCTTACTGTTTCCATCGATACAAGCATATGATCTTGTATGTTTGTTTTGAATGTTTTTCGTATAACAACAGGAATTTCCGTTGTTGTCAGTAGTCCATTCTCTTTCCAAACCGGGAAACCACCATCTAATATATATACTTTCTCATGTCCTACATAGTTACATAACCACCATAAACGAGCAGCATTTGCACCAGCTTGACTGTCATACGCAATTACTGTCGTATGTTCATCAATACCAACCTCCGAAAGCTTGTCCGCAAACTCTTCAATGCTTGGCAACGGATGGCGGCCACCATGTTCTGCTATAGGACTTGATAAATCTAAATTCAAATCAAAATATAACGCATGAGGAATATGTTCTTCTTCATACTTTTCTCTACCCCAATTAGGATTCGCTAAATCAAAACGACAATCGATTACACGGACGTTCTCATCTTCTATATGCTCACGTAACCATTCGACTGTAACTATCATCTTTAACGACCTTCTTTCTCTTGTAAACGACTTACATACTCCATAACCATTTCTTCTGTAACATATTTACGCTGTAAGGTAACACCATTTTTTGCAAGATCATTAATTTGCTTTGTTACAACATTAATGACATCAACCGAAAATTCTTTCCCATTTGACGCAAGAGATACGGCTGCTTCAATAGCTGCTTCACGCTGCGCATCTAATTGTAAACATGCTTTTACACTTTCATTTTGTTTACGAGAATGTGCTGTAATTGCTTTATGTACTTCCATCTTCTCTTCCCCCTAAATAAGTTATACGTTCTAATTCAATTCCATTGCAAGCCGAATCATATCACGGCATACAATGCCATTTTCAATAATCTCTTCTTCATAATGCTTCGAAAAGTAATCAAAATCAATAGAAAAAATACGAAATCCACATTTTTGATATAAAGCAAGTTGTGAAACACTAGAATTGCCTGTACCAATTTCAAGTTTTGACATACCATATCCTTTAGCAGTTTCTACGGCATGCCTTAATAGCTTCTTCCCAATCCCTTTTCCTTGCAAATGCTCTGCAACCGCAATATTCATGATTTCCATCGTCTTCGGCCTTGTTTCCAAAAGAACATACACACCGATGACGCTGCCCCCTTGCTTTGCTACGTATGTTAACCCTCTTTGTACATATATAGCTATTTGCCGTTCACTTGGATCAGCAAGTAGCAATAAAGACTTCGGTATAGCCTCTTTTAAAATACGTTCTATTACAAAAGACATAAAAAATCCCCCCATCTCTATTGTTCTAAACCCTCCTTGTCTACCATAAATAATAGAAAGGAGGGATTCACCATGGACAACAATGAGAAAAAATGCAACGTCATCTCTATTGATGGAAAGAAGAAGAAAAGCGACACGTATTCCTATCCAAAATTAGTAGTTGAAAATAAAACATACGAATTTTCTTCATTCGTCTTATGCGGTGAAACACCAGATGGCAGACGACTCGTTCTTACTCATATGATTTCTACCGATGAATTTGCTGGATTTGTCAAATCTTTAGATACTGTACTGCAAAAGAAAATTGAACGAATCTTTTTCTCATAACGACTATATAACATAAATTTCTTTTTCAATCTCTACTAACTGCTTGTGCAATTGTTCTTTACTTTGTTCATATAGAAATACATCGATCGTTTCAGCCAATGCAAACAATATACTTTCATAATAGTTCATCACATCTTGTTGCATCACTTTTTGGAATAAGTTCCACTTCATATCCCATTCTTGCTTATAATGATGAACAAATAAATCTTTTTCATCGGCTACATAGTTTGATACAAGCGGTTCTAATACAGATTTAGCGTCTTCTTGCATAAAAGCTTTGTCATTCTTTTCAAAAAAGCTTTTCTCATTTTTAAAATGTGCCAGTGCTTTTTTGAAATCTTTTATTTCAACTGAAGGGAACGGTTCTTTATGTGTAATATCTTTATATTCATACTCCACTGTTCCATTCATAGAAATTGATTGATTTTCTACTTTACAGTTCACTACAATTTCGTCCTTTGCACGCTTCATCGCTTCGTCTATCCATTTTTCAAGACGTAATGATGTCGCACGCATTTCTTGTAATAAATCATGCTGAATAAATGCTACTAATTCCATAACACACTGTTGCAATTGTGTTTTCACATTTCCATCCGTTCGAAGTGACGCCGGATTAATAAATTCAGTAAACACATCGTTATAACGTAGGAATAGACGCTGTTGCACGTAATAAAGCAACTCTTTCACTTCATTTTGCATCGCCTGTTCTTCAGCAAGTACACTATATGATGAAATGATATGAAGTAGTTGATCACGCTCTGCTTCATATTTTTTCGTTTGCTTCTCTTTCTCTTCATTCCCCTGCTTTGCACCATTTATCATGTTTACTAAAAGCTGATCTGCCCCTTTCAACGCACCATATAGAGCATGCACAGAAACAAGCATTAAATCTCTCATCATAAAGGACGTAAATGATTCCTCAAACTTAGTAATTCCAGAGTTTTGTAAAATACCGTACTTCTCTTTTTTAACATTCTTTCCTTGTTTCTCTTCAAGCGCACATAAACTTGAAATTGCAAATAAACGCGGATTTCTAATACCGTATTGCAGTAGCTGGTCTGCGATATAACCTTTTACCATTTCAAGTTCTTCTTCAGACTCTGCTAAATCCGCCGCATTAATTAAGAAGAACATTTTATCAAGAGCAAAAGTATCCTTTACACGACCAAGCTGAATTAAAAATTCACGATCAGCACGAGAGAATACATGGTTATAATATGTTACAAATAAAATAGCATCTGCGTTTTTAATATACTGGAATGCAACATCAGTATGGCGAGCATTAATAGAATCCGCTCCAGGTGTGTCTACAAGCGCTACTCCCTGCCTTGTTAAAGCACAATCATAATAAAGCTCCATATACTCAACGAAGCATGATTTTTCTTCATTCGCTACATAATCAGCGAACTCTTCTAATGTGACTTGTACTTGTTCTCCTAAATAAGTAGAAACTGCATCATACCCTTTTTGTACCGCTCGTAAAAAGCTAAATGTTGTTTTTTGCTTCCCAGTCGGTGAAGGATATTTCATAACTTTATCAATTTGTGCTAACGCCTCATCTAACGTAGTAATCTCATAATGAAACAGCTTATAAACAGCTTTCATATCTTCTAATAGAGCTTGCTTTGATTTGAATTGAACCATTACTGTTCCGTGTGGTTTTTCCTCTGTAACCGGCAAAATTTGATTAATCGTTGCCGTCGTCGGATTTGGTGATACAGGAAGTACCTTCTCACCAAGTAAGGCATTGGCAAATGATGATTTCCCAGCACTAAAAGCTCCGAATAACGCTACTGTAAATTGTTTCGTTTCCACACGACGCCTTTTTTCTATCACCTCTTGCTGTACATGTTTCAGCGCTGGCAATGGCTCTAATATCATTTCAGCTTTCTTCACTTTCTCTAATATACGCTGAATATTTAAAGCTGCCGTTCCTTTTATCTCTTCTTCATGAGCCGCTACATTATCATTTACAATTTCCTGCTCTTGTAGTGTGAATTTCTCACTAACAATTTGTTTTTCACGTTGCAATATCTCCTCTATTTGCAATCCTTCTGGTGTAGCAACACGCTCGTGCCAAACATTTTGTAAATAACTTTCATATGTCTCTAAACTGTTACTGTATTGTAATTCCGTCTCTTTTGCCGTTTGCAACATCGTATATTTTTCAATCTCTTCTTCCATACGAGCAACTGCTTCCTTCACTTTTTGCTTTAAAACGACTGCACTTTTATCAAAAATTTGCTGTGCTTTTGTAAAATAACGTTTCTTCAGTTCATTCGCTACATCCGCTGTATAAAGAAGTAAGTAATCACCTGTGAAACCTGCACCTTGTTTAATGACTTCAGCTAACATTTCTGGTCCAAAAGCAATTTCTAAAGCATATATGTCTTTCCCAATTTCCTCCGTGAACAATCCTTCTTCTTTTAAGAAGGCTACAATAAATTCTTTCACATGAAAATCAAGTTGCGTTTCAACAGTCTTTTGAAGGGCAGAATAAAACGCCTCTACACGTCTTTGTTTTTCTTGCTCCGTCTTTCCTTTCGCAAATAGCAAACCAACTTTAAACTTTGTTAATTTCGTTTCTAAATATGCATTTGCCAATTCTCTCATTTCAAATGGCATTAAATACGCGTTATCTAATATAGCTTGTAAACCTTTTATAAATTCGTTTCTCACATGAGATTCTTTACTAGCCTCGCGATGTTTAGTTTCCGTTAGCTCTTCTTTCTTTTCAACTATTTCTGAAATCGAAAGCGGTGATGCTAACTCTTCCTCATATGTCAAAAGAGCTTTTTCATTTTCAGAAACAATAAACGAGAAATGTTCTCCCATTAAATATTCTGTTTCTCGCTCCATTCCCTCTCTTACATACTGCTCTTTTTCTTTCATAATAGAAGTAATTAATGTTTCTAAACTTCCAATTTCATTATGTTGATGGTTCATCATTCGTAATGACGTATAATAAACTCCATCTACTTCAATATCCCAGTTAGCGAACGATTGTTTCACACTATCTTTATAATCCTCAAATGATAATTCATTTTCTTTATGTTTATCTATTTGATTTACAACGAGATAAACCGTTTTATTACGTTGTTTCAATTCTTTAACAAATTGCAAATTCACTTCCGATTGGACGTGATTATAATCCATCATATAAAAAATTACGTCTGCTAGATGAAGTGTCGATTCTGTCGCTAGTTGATGGGCATCATCTGTCGAATCAATTCCTGGTGTATCAACTAACATAACTCCCTCAGGAATTGGCGCATCATTTCGATAAATATGAACACCAATTACCTCATCGCCATCTTTACAAATCTGTTTTAATTCTTCTGCTGAATATGCACCGTCATATTCGTACTGTTCTCCAGATTTGACCGTTACAACAACACGATCTAATCCCTTTTCAATTTTGACGACGTTAGCGCTTGTCGGAATCGGACTTGTTGGTAACAACTGCGCTTTATATAGATGATTCATCATCGTTGATTTCCCTGCCGAAAAGTGTCCGCAGAATGCTATCATAAGCTGCTCTTGTTTATATTTTTGAATCACTTCAAACAACTTTAAGCTATTCTCTGCATCGCCGTGTTTTTGCCACTCTTCATAAAAACAAACAAGTTTTTTCATACCGTTTGTCTGTACTATGTTTGTCATCCCCTTGTTCCCCTTTATCCAAGATGTATATACTTTTTCCCGCTATTTGCGAGCTCTTAATCAGTGAGAGATGCATCTCCCCATTGATTACAGTTTCACTTTACTATCATACTAAATTTTCAGCATATTCTCATTAAAAATAAAAAATCCCTTTCATTCTTTTTACAAATGAAAGGGATTTTATGTCATTTTATTCATTTTGCTGTTCCTACTCCATTTAAAACATATTTCGCAATAACTGCATATACAGCGACTGTACCTGCTACTAATGCATATACCATACTCGCGCACCAACCTTTTTTTGATAATGATTATCACTTTTGAATACATTTTATCATTAAAGAGAATCATTATCAACAAATTTCTAAAAAAGAAAGCTCCTTCGGGAAAAGGAGCTTTACTGCCTGTTTTAAAGAAGTTTAAAACTTGCTGTGCACTCTTATTATATCTCATAATACACATCTTAACAGTTTTAAAAATTGGAAATCCCCTCTATCCCCTCCCCCTTACATTTTGTATAATAAAAGGGAATTACTTATTAAGGAGGAAAATAATGACACAAAATCTCACGCAAGGCGAGAGGATACACTCAATTGATATCATTAGGGGAATAGCTGTACTAGGTATTTTTCTTGTTAACTGGCCTATTATTGCTGGAATTGACTCACGTGATCTTTCAGGAGTTTATGAGGGACTAGATAGTTATATCCGTCTAATTTACGATATGTTTATTCAAACAAAGTTTTATACTATCTTTTCGTTTTTATTCGGACTAGGCTTTTATATTTTTATGACTCGTGCTGAAGCGAAAACAGATCGACCAAAAACTTTATTTGTTCGTCGCTTACTTATTTTATTATTATTTGGTTTCTTACATTATGTGCTTTTATGGGACGGAGACATTTTACATACTTATGCAATCGCTGGATTTTTCTTATTTTTATTTTATAAGAGAGAACCTCGTACCATTTTAATATGGGCAATTGCTTTATTAAGTATTTTTCAATTTCTTATACTAATTGCTAGTATTAGTGTTGCCTTAATGTCAAAGGCTGAACTTGGATTCTCCTTACCAGTCATGCCACTTGAAGACTGGGTGTCACAAATACAAAATCGTTTCCATGCATTTTATGCTGATGGAATAGTATTAAATATTACAATGCTCCCAGAAACAGTTGGGCTATTTTTACTTGGTTTATACGCCGGTAAAAAGGATATTTTCCGCCGCACGAAAGAGGTAGATACAAAACTTAAAAAATGGCAAATTATTACGTTCATTTTAACATTACCAATGTGGTTCTTCATGGTTCGTTACTTCTTATCAAAACCATTTTATGAACCAATTTATATGCAGGCCTTTACAATGTTCAGTGGAAAAACATTATTCATCTTCTACATTTTCACGCTAATGCGTTTATTACAAAAAGAAAAATGGCAAACATTATTACGCCCATTCCAATACGTTGGACGAATGGCGTTAACAAATTACATCTCACATACAATTGGTACATTACTTGTATTCGGACTATTGTTCAAAAACGATTATCTTGCTCCATTATGGGTAGGACCTCTATTTTGCATCAGTTTTTATACGTTACAAATCTTTATTAGCCGCTGGTGGCTTTCACATTATCAATACGGGCCACTTGAGTACATTTGGCGGCTTGGTACGTATGGGAAAATGATGCCACTTAAAAAGAAAAGCAAGGTCTCATAATGAGACCTTGCTTTTCTATGCTTCTCTTACTGCATTTTGCATCGAAACTGGCTCTTCTTTTACTTTCCCTTTTCGCTGCGGCACCATATTAAATACAATATTTAAAAGTACTGCTGATGCACTTCCTAGCACAATTCCGTTATCTGTTAAAATACGAATATTTTCTGGAAGTTGTGAGAATAATGTAGGAACGACTGTAACCCCAAGCCCAATTCCCACAGAGCATGCAACAATTAATAAGTTTTCTTGCTTTCCAAAATCAACGCTACTTAACATTTTAATACCATATGCCATAACCATACCGAACATCGCTAACATCGCACCACCAAGTACTGATTTCGGAATGATTGTTGTAATAGCTGCGATTTTTGGAATGAACCCAAGAACGATTAACATACCACCACAAGTATAAATAATAACGCGATTTCTTACTCCTGTTAATTGAACAAGTCCTACGTTTTGAGAGTAAGTTGTATATGGAAATGCGTTAAAAATACCACCTAACACCATCGCTAACCCTTCTGCGCGATAGCCTTTTGTTAATTCTTTTTCACCGATCTTTTTATTACAAATATCAGATAACGCAAAGTATACACCTGTTGCTTCTACAATCCCTACACAAGCAACGAGAATCATCGTAATAATTGGCGTTAATTCAAATGTCGGTGTACCGAAGTAAAACGGCTGAATACCGTGGAACCAATCTGCTTCTCCAACAGCTTGCAAGCTTACTTTCCCCATAAACGCTGCAACGATTGTACCGAACAAAAGACCTAATAAAATAGAAATAGAACGGATAAATCCATCAAAGAAACGATACATAATGATGATAAATAATAATACGCCAAATGCTAACGCTAAGTTTTCAAGACTTCCGAAATCTTTGCTTCCTACTCCGCCAGCCATATCATTAATCGCTGCTGGAACAAGTGTAACTCCAATTACAGTAACAACAGACCCTGTTACGACAGGGGGAAATAATTTTACAAGCTTTCCAAATAATTTCGCAAAAATAACAACAAACAAACCGGCAGCAATAATTGCTCCATAAATAGAAGACACGCCGTATTGTTTTCCAATTGCAATCATCGGCCCAACCGCTGTAAATGTACAACCTAGTACAACTGGAAGTCCAATACCGAAAAAGCGATTTGATAATGCTTGTAAAATTGTTGCAACGCCGCACATTAATAAATCAATTGAGACTAAATATGTTAACTCTTTTTGATTTAAGCCAAGTCCCCCTCCCACAATAAGTGGAACGATAATTGCACCGGCATACATAGCAAGCATATGCTGCATACCTAGCGATGCGATTTTAAATGGATGTTGCTTCATCGCTTATTTCACCTCCGCAGTTTCTTGCTGTACAAATGTAACTGTGCCGTTATCAAGTGATGCAATTTCTGCTAGTGACTCAACACGAACGCCTTGTTCACGAAGCTTCTTTCCTCCATCTTGAAATGCTTTTTCAATAACAATTCCAATTCCCGCAATGCTTGCTCCAGCTTGCTCTACTAAACTCATTAAACCCAAAGCAGCCTGACCGTTTGCTAAAAAGTCATCAATGATTAATACACGATCATTTTCATCAATATGAGTGCGAGATAGTGAAATTTCATTTGTTTCTTGTTTTGTAAATGAATATACGTTTGCAACATACATATTATCTTGTAACGTTAACGATTTACGTTTTCTTGCAAAAATTACTTTTACACCCAGCTCTAATGCAGCCATAACTGCTGGTGCAATGCCAGAAGATTCAATCGTCACGATTTTTGTAATGTTCTCTTCTTTAAAACGTTTAGCAAATTCTTTTCCAATCTCTTGCATAAGTACCGGATCAATTTGGTGATTTAAAAATGCATCTACCTTTAATACGTCACCAGATAAAACCTTTCCTTCGTTCAAAATCTTTTCTTGTAATACTTTCATGTTTGTTCCTCCTCTTATGCAATAAAAAAACTCCAAAAGCCGCCACCACTCGTTACAAGTGAGAGACGTGCTTTTGGAGTTTCGCAAAAAAGAATGCTTAACAAGCAAATATATTCGTCCTCACTCATAGTCAAAGTATTTACGGTACTTCGGTAGAAACTTGCAGGCCATATCCCCGCGATTATATGAGTGTAGCTAACTATTTATTTTATAGAAGGATTATAACGCAATTTTTATACTTTGAAAAGTATTTATTAATAAAACACGTACAAATTTTATAAAAACACTATTTTCGTTCGATTTTTGCAAACTCTTACATTCTCTATTACAACTTCGTTAAAATGACTGGCCCATCTTTTGTAATCGCAATTGTATGCTCGTATTGAGCAGATAATTTCCCATCCATCGTTCTTGCAGTCCATCCATTTAAATCAACTTTAGAATAGCGCATACCTACATTTACAATCGGCTCAATTGTAATTACCATGCCTTCTTGCAGCTTAGGTCCTTGTCCCGGTTTACCAAAATGAAAAATTGCTGGTTCTTCATGAATCTCTTTACCAATCCCATGCCCCGTAAAATCTCTTGCAACAGAAAAACCTTCAGCATTTGCATAACTTTCAATTGCAAAACCAATATCCCCTACATGATTACCGATTATCGCCTGATCAATTCCTTTATATAAAGCACTCTCAGCCACTAGCAATAACCTTTTTGTTTCGTCAGAAACATCCCCTACTATATATGTCCATGCAGAATCTGATAGCGCACCATTTAAGTTTACTACCATATCAATTGTGACAACATCTCCCTCATTTAAAGGAACATCGGCCGGAAACCCATGACACATTTCATCGTTTACAGACGCACATATCGCATATGGATACCCGTTATAACCTTTCTGCTCAGATGTTGCGCCATGCTTTTCTAAATACACTTCAACAAATGTCTCAATTTCTTGTGTTGTTATTCCCGGTTTTATCATTTTTCCAATTTCTCTATGACATGAAGCAAGTAATTTCCCAGATTCATGCATCAAATCTATTTCACTTTTCGTTTTAATTGTAATCATTCTACCTCTCCTTGCTAAGCTTGCTATTTGCTACTAAAGTTCAATCATACACACCCTCTAGCAAAAATTCCAATTACAAAAGCAAACATCATTTATTTTTTAATATGCATTTTTTTGGATGTTCATTTAGTGTTTTTTATTGATATTCACTTATAAACAACGTATAGTGTTACTATACTATTAAAAGGAGGGTTTTTAAAAATGATGCATGCAGGAAGACTACGTCAGCAAACTTTGAACACTAAGTAACTTAATATGTTCAAAGGCTCTGTTTTCATAAAGCAGAGTAAACGGGATTAGTCTGCACATTTTTAATAATCTTCAACGGAAAAGTACACTTTCTACATGGAGAAAGGCAGATATACATCTGTCTTTTTGTCGTATGTTTTTTCATACAAAGAGAGACCTCTATTTCTTATATCCTCGTTTACTCTTAACCACAGACAGAAGCCCGTCTGTGGTTTTTTTATGATTACATCTTCTTATATCTCACTAATTTGATCCTATTGGTGTAGTTAGGGGAAAATGGTAACAGAAAACGTACTCAAGCATTAAGATTAAAATAAGCATTTGGAGGAAATAAAAATGAACACACTTAAAATTAAACAATTAGCAACTAAGGAAGGCCTAAATATCTTAGAAGATTCAATAAAAATCAATGAATCTGGTGTTGACTTTCAAGTAGCACACGCTAAAGAACAAAACGGAGATAAATGGATACTAAGAATTCCTCGTAGACCAGAATCTATGAGACATGTCCTACAAGAAAAAAAGGCATTGGAAATCATAAAAAACCATGCAAGATTCCAAGTTCCTGATTGGTCTATATTCACTGAAGACTTAATTGCCTATAAGCAACTAAGTGGCGTTCCTGCCGCCACTATTGATATAGAACAACAAGGATATATATGGAGCTTTAATGAAAAAAACGCACCATCTGAATACCATATTTCATTAGGAAAAGTTCTAGCGAATTTACACTCATTACCTCAACAAGAATTTAATAATATCGGTATTGAAATTCTTACTGCTAATGAATTAAGAGCTTCTATGGAACAAAGGATGAATCGAGTGAAGGAACAATACTATGTCAATCAAAAATTATGGGATCGTTGGCAAGCATGGCTAACTGAAGATTCTTTTTGGCCATCTCATGTAGGAGTAACGCATGGGGATATACATCCAGGTCATATCCTGATTGATAAGAAAAATAATGTAACTGGCTTAATCGATTGGACAGAAGTAGGGATAGCTGATGTTTCTATAGATTTCACATCACATTATCTGCTCTTTGGGAAAGATGGACTAACAAAGTTAATTAGCTCTTATGACAATGCTGGTGGTAAAACTTGGCCAAGAATGGATGAACATATTATCGAACTTCTAACAACAAGTAGTATCACTGTTGCTGAATATGCTCAAGTGTCAGGTTTGAAAGAGATGCATGAAGCAGCTGTACACATGCTAGCAACTGAAAGTTAATGTAGTTACAAAAAAAACTTTAAACTAAAAAACAGAAGAACTCTCTTCTGTTTTTTAGTCATTTTTACATATATAATTCATTTTCAAAAACTCAAAACAACTACCGTTCGTCTCCTGGATAAACGTTCCAACTGCTTCAAATCCTGCCCTTTTATATACTTTAATCGCTCTCTCATTAAATGTCGCTACTGATAGTGTTATATAGTTGCAGCCGTATTTTTCTTCACTAAAATCTAGTCCAGCCTTCACGAACTTTAACCCTAATCCATTGCCAGCTATATCAGGTCTCATTCCAAGTCCTATATCAACCGTTTGATTATTCATTTTAGAAAAACTCAAGTAACCAATGAGAGTACCATTTTCCTTCACAGCAAACGTATCGTCTCCTCTCATTTCAGTACTTAAAAACTCTGCTAAATCTTCTTGATCTGCCTCTATATCATAAAAGGAATATTTCCCTTCATAATGCCAGTTGTATGCAATTTCCTCTGCTTCCTTTTGGTTCATTACTGTAAATGTATAATCCATTCTCCCATCCCCTTTAAAAAAAGAGCTGCAATTAAGCAGCTCTTTTTTATAACTCGTAAATCTCTCTATACTTCGCTTCTAAATAATCAGCTAAGTAGTTTGCATTTAGCCCTTCACCTGTTACATCTTCTAAAATTTCAAGTGGCTTTTTCGTTTTGCCATATTGATGAATGTTTTCTGTTAACCACTCACGAATTGGCGTCACGTTACCTTCTTCTAATAATGCATCAAAGTTTGGAATATCTTTTAGCATTCTTTGCTGAAATTGCGCTGCATACATGTAACCAAGCGCATAAGATGGGAAGTATCCAAATGAGCCACCAGCCCAGTGAACATCTTGTAATACACCTTGTGCATCATTTTCTGGACGAATTCCTAAATATGCTTCCATCTTATCATTCCAAGCCGCTGGTAAGTCCTTCACTTGTAGTGTACCATCAAATAATTCTTTCTCAAGCTCATAACGAACCATAACATGAAGCGGATATGTAAGCTCATCTGCTTCTATACGAATGAATGAAGGCTTCGATTCGTTAATCGCATCATAAAACTCATCGACTGATATATCGTTAAATTGACCGTCACTATACTCTTTTAATAAATCATAATTTTTCTTCCAGAATGATTTATTACGACTGATAAAGTTTTCAAAGAATAATGATTGCGATTCATGAATACCCATAGATGTTCCACTACATAGCGGTGTACCCTCAAACTTTTCTGCAATATTTTGTTCATATACAGCATGACCACATTCATGAATTGTTCCAAACACAGCCATACGGAAATCTTTCTCATCATAGCGTGTTGTAATACGAACATCCCCTCTATTTAATGTAATTTCGAAAGGATGTACCGTTTCATCAAGACGCCCTGCTTCAAAGTCATAATTCAATTGCTTTAATAACTCTAATGTAAAGTTCTTTTGTTTTTCTTTCGAAAAGTGTTCCGATAAAGCACTTGTTTTTAATCCCTTTTTAGACTCTGAGATTTCTTTTACAAGCGGCACGATACGCTCACGAAGTTGACCAAATACGTGATCTAACACTTCTACTGTAATACCAGGCTCATACATGTCTAATAATGTATTATATTTATATGTTTCGTAACCCCAATATGTAATAAATTTCTTTTTGAATTCAACAATTTTTTCTAAGTACGGACGGAACATTTCGAAATCAGATTTTTCGCGTGCTTCTTCCCACACACTTTCCGCTTTCGCTTCTAATTTCACATACGCTTCGTATTCAGCTTGTGGAATTTTCTTATTTCTATCATATTCTTTACGACACTCTTCAACCATTTTCTTCGTCGTTTCAGAAAGTTTATCTTCAGATATTAAAGCTTCAAGCTCAGTTAAGTAGTTCCCCATCTCATCTGAAGTCGACATAGCAAACACTTCTGACGAAAGCATCCCTATGACTTCTGAACGCTGATCCACACCTTTTTTTGGTGCACCCGTTCTTAAATCCCAAAACATTAAGCTTAATGCTTCTCCGTAATTTTCTATCTTCTTCACATATGTTAAAAATTGTTTTTCTACTTCATATGTAGCAACTGTCATCGTATAAAAGACCTCCTTTTTCTACCTCAAACTTATTTCGACACGGAAACATAAATTCCTTTTATAATAGAAAAAAAGCTTGGCAAGCGCCAAGCTTTTCCTTACAATACTTTACCTTCTACCGGAAGTACCTTTTTCACTGCTTCTATCACTTTTTCATCTTCCGTATCTGATAAGAAGATTGATATAGCACCTTTATCGTCGCTCGTACGAATTAAACGTCCAATCCCTTGACGAAGACGTAAAATCATATATGGCACATCTACATCCCAGAATGGATTATTTACGTGCTTACGTTTCGCTTCAAACACAGGATCGTTTGGAGGGAATGGTAATGACCAAATTATTACATGTGATAATGATGAACCCGGAATATCTAAACCTTCCCATAAATGAACGGCACAAAGTACAGTCTCTTCTTCATTTTGGAAACGAGAAACGAGCTGACTAATTTCTTGATCCCCTTCATATAAGAACGGAACTGACATTTGCTCTTTACTTACATATTCTTTGAACGCTGCAAGTTCTTGCGTTGTACGGAATAATACAAGCGTACGTCCATTCGTTTTCTGTATATTTTCAAGTGTATATTGACACTTTCTTTCCCATTCATTTTCTTTCGTATGCGATAGTAAGTTTACTGCCATTTGCTCTTCATAATTAAACGGTGAGGCAACTGAGAATGATAAGTAATCTTTTACCCCTAAGCTATTTGCAGTAAATGCGAACGAATCGTTGTCCGATAATGTCGCAGAAGAGAAAATGTATGGAATTTTCTTCGAGAATACTTTTTCTTGTAACACTTCTTCAACTGCACGCGGCATAATAACTAACGTGAAGGCACCATCACCTTCTTCACCCCACGTAATTACATTTTTCTCATGCATGAAAAGACGAAGTGAATGTTCTAACACATCTAAATGTTCATCAACGATATTTAAATCGTATGTGTTTACTGTATGCATTTCACTTTCAAATACTAGTGCATCACCGACTTCACCGATTTTTGCATAAAGTCTTTTCGCTTCTGCGGTTACTTTTTCTGTCACAGTAATTTCTAAACGATCAGAACCTTCAATTTCCTTTTTATTCTCTTGTAACACATCAAAGAATCGCTCTGTTTGCCAAATTGTTTCTTCTACTAAATGTGCAAACTCTTCACGAATATCGTTCTGTAACAATCTCGTTAAAAGCTGCTCCATCATCGTTTGCTTTAAACGGTACGTTAAAGCTTTTTGAGCTGCATATTCTACAAGATGTCCTTCATCGAATACAACGCAGCTACTTTCAGGTAATAACGGAATTTGTCCTTCACGTTTACGAGCATCGTACGTCCAAATATGATCCATATAAAAATCTTGAGAACAAATGATTAAATCTGCCGCTTTACGATAATGTTCACGAGAAAGAGTTTGTCCACAACGATGACGTGAATCACAAGTGAAGCAATCTTGGAAGTAATCCCAGTTTACTTTTGACCATTCCTCATCATTTAAAAGTGGAAATTCTTTTCTGTCACCATAGTGAGTAAAGTTTTGCATCGTACCATGATCAAATACAAACTGTGGTAATTCATAATATACGTCTTCAATTACTTCTGGAGCTCGTCCACTCATAACATCTTCAAGTTTACGTAAACATAAATAGTTATCCATCGATTTCGCAAGTCTTACGTCAACAGATAGTCCTAATGCTTCTGATAACTTAGCAATGTCCCCTTCTTCTTTCACAAGCTGCTCAATTAATGTTTCATCTGCACAGGCGATAATAGCAGGTTTTCCTGTATAACGCGCATAACAAATTGCATATAAAAGGTATACAATCGTTTTCCCTGTTCCTACACCCGCTTCTGCAAACATAACTTTTTTCTCTTGGAAAGCACGCTCTAATTGAAACGCCATAAAGATTTGTTCATCACGCTCTTCAAAGCCTTTTTCCGGAAGGATGTCGTAAAATACATCTCCAATCCACTCATTCAACTTATCATAAAAATTATCTTGTTTTCCTACTTCAAATGGTAATCTCTTCTCAGTAAACATCCTTAGCCTCCAACCAAAAAGTTTTTCTATAAAACGATATAGTAACTGCTACTCATATGTGTGCAGCCACTTTCCCCTGTTGCAATACTTAGAAATACACGAAAAAAAATTTTCCTTTCGAAAAAGGAAAATTTTCTTCTATATTAATGACTTTAAATACCGTTTATCAATCGCTGTTTCATGTGAAAGAGCTGATAAATATTCTTCTTGCGCTTTTTGTATTTCATCTACAATTACGCCTTGACTATCCACTTCTTTTCCGAGCTCATCATACGTACGGTGAATAGCTTTTTGAATCATCGATAATTGAAAACTATCCATATCACTGCCTCCTTTACGCATTACATAATAGCCAGTATATGCGTGCTGGAGGAGTTTTATACTATGAATTACGCGGTGGACGTTTTCCGAAGTATTGGTAGTAATCTGTCACCACAATAAACTCAAAAACATAGTTATTTAAAGGTTTCCTCTATTTTCTTTTCTCCGAATCATTTATTACTACTTCAATAATAATATGTCTAGGAAAAAAATACAATGGATTTATGTATTAGACACATCATTGAATCTTAACATAATTCATCGGTATCTACAATAATTAAATTTTCGTCATAACACTAATAATCTACAAATAAAATAAGGACATTTAGTTCCCTTTCTTTTTTTCACTTCTTTTTAAACCTTCATAAGTTTTCTTCATAAAAAAGTTCATAAATGCCATAGAATCAGGATTTTTCACACCAAATTCTTTAAGTTTAGAGAATTCACTGATAAACTCTTCATTTACTGTCTTATATGTATTTCCCCTTAACCTCTTTTCTGAAACCTTCATAAACAGAAAATAATCGCTAGCAATTCCAAACATGGCTTCCGCAATTTCCTTAGTAATAACTTCGGATGGTTTCTTAAACTCGTTACCTTGAAATCCACTATATAAACTATTATTTTTTAAATTATTTAATTTTTTTTCAAACGCATCCATTCCTTCGTCCATAGGCATACTAACGACCTTCTCTAAATCCTTTATATTTACAGTAGGCATTATCATAAATAATCTAATTTTAGGGTTGTGATTCACTAACCTTTTATGTAACTCTTTCCAATTGTAATTTTTGTCCATTACACTTTCGGTTAATGCCCTACCAATCATTGGAATCTTAGATAACTCTTCACACAATAAATGAGAAAGGGTGTACGCACGTGTATACCTTTTGTTTTCTAATAGCAACTTCGCATCTTCTAATAATTCACTAGCATTTTCAATAACTTTAATACGCATTTTTTCTACTTCATCCACACTCAATTTTTTAGCCATTTTTATCCCCCATATTTACTTTCTATTTAACAAAAATTATTAAATTTCTTCCTAGTATCAAACACCCTACTAATTATTTTATTAATCTGCCAAAATACCAATAAAAACAAAAACTATAACAATAATTATAATTAAGATCACGCCACAGCCAACCATATCCATGGTTTGTCCTTTATCAAATTGCTCTTTCTTCCTTTTATACTCTTCTACCTCATATTCCATATTAATGAATTCACTGTTTCCAGAACGTTTATTTTCTTCTACTTGTTGCAAAAGTTTGGTGTACAATTTAATATCACATTCTATCAAATCTACATATCCATTATGATATCTAATTATTACATGAAATGTAGAATCATTCTTTGCAGACAGAGCCCCTGCTAACGCTCCTGCACCACCTAATGCAATATTCCCAATAACGCCACGAACTACAGCACTTTGCACATTTTTCACACTATCTTCACTAACAATTTCAACCATTGAAATATTCTGTTTCCATTTTTTTGTATCAATATTTATCAATTCACTTTTTACTTTTTGTCCAATAATTAATTCTTGATTACGCCAATTTAATGTATATCCTTCTTTTAGTATCTGCCCTGTTACCGTCACCCCTGTAAATGGTTCTAATTTCCCCATCCCTACGCCCTCTTTCCTTTAATAAAATTTGCACTTTACTAATAAAAATATCATATTTTTCCATACACATAAACTTCCTATTATGTACTATTTAAAATGATTTTATATTACCTTAATAAAAAACAGAAAATTCAGTTTTTTATTGAAAAACAATTAAGTATAATATCTATTATATTCTATTCTTGCTATCATTATTTATAAGAATCTATAAAAAACAAAGGAGGATATCATGAACGTTCAAACGAAGGGGAATGAACAGATTACAAAGTTATTAGATAATTGGTATATAGAAATTCGAAAAAGAAATTTAGATAATGCAAAGCAACTAAAAAAGGAAATCGATAAAAACATTGCCAGTGTAAAAGACGATGAAAATGTACTTTTATACCACTCTTTATTGAACTTCCGTTATCAATACTTGATGGACAGTTTAAGTATTGGCAAAGATAGTTTTAAAGAAATAGAATCTTTTGATATACCAACGGATGAATCTTTATTATATTATTACCATTTTTTCAAGGCAATGCACTCAAACATAACTGGTGATTATAATTTGGCAAAAGAACATTATGAAAAAGCCGAAATTAAATTAAAACAAATCCCAGATCAACTTGAACAAGCAGAGTTTTATTTTAAACTTTCTACCTTTAGTTGTCATAACCAACAATATGTTTTAGCACTTAAACAGGTTTCTAAGGCAAAAGAACTTTTTTCTAAATACAATGGTTATGAATTAAACATTGGTTACTGTAATAACCTTTATGGATTAGCATGTATACATTTGAAAGAATATGAATTAGCAGAAGAATCTCTTATCTCTGCATTGGATATATTCCAAAAACAAAACGAAGAACAAGCAACCTTATACGTTCGACATAACTTAGGTTTTATGTATGCAAATCAAAACCTTTCAGAATTAGCAATTCGCTATTTATCCGAAGTAACTGAAAAAATGCCGGCAAACTATAGAGCAATTTTAATTGAAGCATGTGAACAAGCAAAAATTAATAATAAAGAAAAAGCATTAGAACTTTTAAAAACAGGTTTAGAAATCAGTTTAAAATTAAAAAATGAGGAATACCAACATCGCTTTAATATCTTACTGGCAATAAACAATGAAGTTACTGGAGAACAATTAGAATCAATAATATTAGCAGGAATGCTTTATTTCGAAAAAGAAAACCTATACGAATACATTAATGAATATAATGAAAAATTAGCAGTGAAATTTTATCATGAAGGCAATCACTTAAAGGCAAGTAAATACTTCTATCTAAGTTCAAATGCAAGAGAAAAAATTCATGATAAGGGGGCATTAAAATGAAAAAAGTAATAATTAGTTTAATGGGAATTATGACTGCACTAACATTAACATTTGGTGTACTGGATTCTAAAGATACACATCAAACTATTTATACTGTAAAACAAATGTCGGATGGTCATACTGGTGGTTAATAGGTTGAATTAAAAGGGTGGTTATAAAATAGATAACCACCCTTTTTTTATTTTCATACTTCTTTAAAATCTTTAATTAAATAATTTATTTCGCTTAAAATACCTTTTAAAGTTCATTTAAAACAATTTTTTTATTATGTAAAAGAAGGGGCAAAGCCCCACCGAACGAAGTGAGGTAATGAGCCGAAGGCGAATCAAAGAGCGTTAGCGAAAGAAGATAGGGGAGCGTTAGCGACCTTCCTTTTATACTATCTATTCTTTTTACTATCTATTCTCTATACCTATCACTTTTTGTCCATTTTTGAGACACTTTTTGATATAAGTTTATCGCTTTTTGTCCTCAAAATGGACATTTTCTGATAAACCAATGTCACCTTATTTCTCATTTTTGGACAAAAAGTGATATCCCATTGCATTTCAAACAGATAATTTAATATTCCAAAATGTCCAAGAGGGTATCCTAAATAATAATTTGGTACTTTTGGGACAATGAATACACCATATGGTTGCTACATTTTAGTTTGTTCGATTATTTGCTAACTTTATATATATTAAAACGAATTACGAAAACGCAAATCAAAAAGATTCATTACTCAAAAAAACGACCTCTCAAATTCGCTTGTACTAGGTTTTAAGAATCAACTTCATACGAAACATCACGAATTAATCAAAACTTCATAGAAAGTAAAAAAAGAGCATATCATCAGATATGCTCCTATTTCTATTACCAAGGTGAAGGTTCATCTGGTAATGCTGTTAATTGCTCACCAGTATATCGTCTTGGTTGTAAATAAACTGTTGTTGTACCGTCTGTATAGATAGATTCAATTATTACAAACCATTCACCTGTATGATCTTTACCAATAATACAAGATTCATCTGCTTCAATATATGTATTTTTAATTACATCAGCACCCCAATCAAGTTTCCCAACTTTTACACGATAGCCACTAAAACCATCCCAATTAGTATTCTTCGATTCCTCCGACCATGTTAAAAGACCATTACCAGAAGATGAATCATTATATGATTTCACTGTTACTTCTGTTGGTTCTGCACCTGTTGGAAGATTGCTTGTTGGTGGCTCTGGTTCTGGTGTAACATTTCCATGCTGATAGAAAGTATCGTCAATTTGATTTTCCCAATCAGGAGGTTTTGTTGTGCTAGATGACCAATAAATATTATTAACATAATCAGATGAAGAATTTCGATTACCTAGACGGCAAGTAATGTTAAGGTATCCTTTCTTTTCAATAGATACACCGATAATGTCATAGTTTCTTTGACCTATAATAATTTCACCGTCACTTTTACCTGCCAGTTCAATAATTCTTCTTGTGCTAGGTGTGTCCTGTACAAATACATGAATCTCTGAATCAATCGTCACTGTAGCAACTGTACTACTGTAGTGCTGTGTATAGTCACTTGTACGCTGAATGATTGCAGGACATTTTAAAAGATATTTAGATGTTACATCTGCATAATACAAGTTAAAGATAACATCATGCTCTGCTTGTCTTATAATACCTTTATAATTTTCTGCACGTGGTACAGTTACTTGATTCCAAATCATCCAATACATGTTGTTATAATAGATGTAATCGCCACGCATCAAAGGAAAGTCAGTAGAGATATATTTGTCATTAAATTCTCTAGTGTCTGTATTTGTAATGATTCCATACTTCTTAGCACCATTTACAAATACTTCTTGACCACTCAAAGACAACATATCGTTGAATGCGTTATATTGTGTCTTAAAAATATTAAACTTATCCATTGTTTACTCTCCTTTCTTATTGGAATAAATTGAAGAAGTTGCTAGGTGCAGAATCTTCATTTGGCATTTGACGAATCTTCTTTTCTAGTTGGTCAATTCTTGCTTGCAGATACTTAGCAAAACTGTCAATTGTCATGTCGTCCTGTCGGTAGTTTTTAATTAAGTGTGGTTGATTTGCAATTGAATTTAAAATTGATAGTGCAGTTGCATAGATCGCTTTCTTGTTTGCTTTTGACGAAGCATTATAAGTTACATCACCGTTAATTCCTTCTTCTTCTAAATACACAAGTAATTCTTCATACGGCAATTCAATACCACCGATTTCCATTTGTAATCTTTCGATATTATCCATATCTATACTCTCCTTTGTAATTGATTTGTTATATATTAAACATTCATGAGAGTTGCAAACTAATCTATTTATGTACCCTTGAATGTGAGTGGGTGTTTCTAATGGCTCATTGTTATAAAGCCAGATTCCTTCATATGTAAATATGAATATATGAGTTTTAGCGTTGTGGTATTCTGCAATGTAGAATCCATTCAATTTGATTCCATTAACCTCATATTCCATGTTCTTATCATTTTCAAAATGAACAAGAGTTGTATCATATGGAGTAAAGGACAATTCTTGATAAAACATGTCTGCAACATATGGATAAATTGCTTCATATTGTTCCGTTGTCATTAGTGGATATTGTTTGATTGGATTTAATGTTAGGTACGTTGATTTGATTTTGTTTTCAAGATATAATAGAGATTGACTAGGTAAATTTAGGATAGAATCAAACATCATGGATTCTCCTTTCTGAAATTTTTTAGGGTGTGTGTTGAGGGATTGGCTATAGGAGTATTGGGCTAACATGGGGTAAACGGTTTGTTCGTTTTACTCACTCAACAGGACGAAAAATGAACAATACACGAATAAATAAGTAGCCCCATAAGATTAATTATAGGGTAGTTTACATAATTAAGGTTATAGGAAGTTGTACTACACGAACATTTATTGACAATCCAGCAATAATGTTCGTTTTTTGTTTTGCTCATATTTCCCTCCAAACGCACTCATTCACCAAACCAAAACCGAACAAAAAGGAGTTAAGCGAACGTTCATTCCTAAAATACCCCTCTCATTTTTTGCTCGTTTATTTTCTGGCTCTGCTCATCCTTGCACATATGCATTACTTAAAAGTGTGTCGCATGAAAGTAATACCTTTACATCACTAAACACTTATATATCAATGTTCTTCCTAACTCCACACACACAATCACAACACTCACATGTGTCACTCTTACTCCTTGATTACATCCTCTTTCTTAGTTGCAACGTCTGCTTTTTCATCCTTTGCCTTTACTTGCACTTGCTCATCTACCTTCTCATTGACTTGCTTCTGCTCACTCACTCGTTGCTCACGTTCAAGTATACGCTTCAACTCTAGGTGTTCATTGCTAACATATGGATTGATTGCAACCAATGACTCAATACTGATTGCACCAACATCATACATCTTAACTAAGTTATCAATGACCTCTGTCTCATTGACTGGTCTTGCATAGTGGAACACCATATCTAATGAGTCAATAGCATCTTCACTGTATGCCTTGCCTTGCTTACTTAATAGACCCACTACCTTGCTGTTGCGTTGTTCGAGTCCCTCTCTTAAGTAACGCTCGTTGAGTCCACCCTTCATGTCAGCAAGTTGATACAGCATTCTCATACTCATCTCTGATAAATTACTTACATCAGAAGCATTCAATGCTACAGCAGGAACACTTGCAATGTTAATCAGTTGTTGCATAAGTGTATTGAAGATTACCTCAAATGCCTTATGATTGATACCGTTACTTACCATCTTAAAATCAGCACCATCATCTAAAGTAATTCCTCCACCAACAATATGAGGATTCAGTCCCTCTCCTTTTAGTTGTTGCCCAATAACAACAGGAATTGGGTTATGATGCTTATAGAAGGAATCGCTAAACTTAGATAGTAAATCCTCCATAGCATCAATGATGTTAATAAAGTCATCTAAGTCGCTCTTTCCAAATGTAGTGCTTAATTCATTATCTGTTTTATAGTGAATTGGTAGACCGCTAACATTTTTATAAGAACCAACAACAAGCAAGGCAGTACCTCCAATTGTTGAATACTTAACTACTTCCTCTGGTGTATAGACAATATAGAAGTCACTCTCTAACGATGTATAATACTCAACGAATGCTATCATGTCGTTCTCATCGTTATAGATAGGATATCCACATTCAGTGGGTATTACTTTGCTACTCACGTTCCCACCATCTTTGATATACACATACTCATATGCGTTACCATACTTCACTAAATTATTTAGCAGGTCGAAATCAACCTTGTCATAATTACCCTTCTTGTAAACCCTTTGCATATCGCCAACAATTTTTTCTTCCCCAGTAAAAGTTACTGGTTTTTTTAATAAGTAAGTAGTTTCTAGATTCACAATTAATTTTGCATATTGTAATAAAATTGATCGTGGTTCATATGGCTTACTATTATAATTTTCTACAACACGATTTGAGATTGCATGTCTACCATCTAAATATTTTTTCTTCTCAATTGTGTCTAAAATTCTTTTCTGGTTTTCAAAATGCTTAACCTCATCTACAAACCAGAATGAGTTACCGTTATGTACGGTTTTAATATAATCTTTTAAATTCATTTCTTTTTCCTTTCCAAAATAAAAAGCACCCTTTAAAAGGATGCTTTTTTATTTATTTAACTTTTTATGAAGTTCACCAAACGATAAATTTAAATCTTCTTGAGGAATTTTTGCAAAATCTTTCTTTACTCTTTCTGATGCTTTCATAAAGTCCTCTATTTCAAACTGTTTTTTTATTGTTGAAGAAAATTTCTTATTAACAACAAACTCCCAAGTGTCTATTTGATGCCTTGCATTATGAGCGTATGAGGGGCTCTTTAACTCTACAAGTTTTCTATCATAGATATCTTTTAATGAACCTTGTCCTTCAAGATTTTCTTTCATTTTTTCTGCTTGAATTATATTTTCACCTAATTCACTAAGCATATTTTTTAAGATCACTGTAACTTGATTTATTAAAGATTCAATTAGAAATCTCTCATCCATTCTTTCTTCAGTAACAAGAAAATTAATTCTATCTTCCAAACCTTCTATCGTACTATTATCTATCAAACCTTGCTGTCCAATCCTATAGCCGATTTGCCCCAATACATCTTCTAATTTAATATTTTTTCCTGTGCATAACTCATTCCAATCTTTTAAAGAATCAATAAATGCATCTGTCCAATTCAACTAAATCATCTCCTTTTAATCAATATAATTCGACAAAAGGATACAAAAACCTTCCTAAACATACCATTTATTTTGTTTAATACCTTGAATCGCTAACGCAATAGCAATTACACAATCATCATGTTTGTCATTGCCTTTTTTATTTCCTGTTTTTCCATCTGTTTCAATAAAGATTTGCATTTGCTCTAATGTTTCTTGACAGTTTATAAGAATCACTTCTAATTCAAATTGTTCTTTTAAATCTGTAATCATGATATTTTTTGTTACTTGTGTAGTTTGGTATCCTAACTGTAATTGTTTTTTACCTAATTGTTGATTGAAAATTTTATGCTTGTACAAATTCATGTACTCATATTCTTTTCTTAAACGTTCTAAGATTGGAGTACCAAAAGAATTTCTTTCCACTGTTAAGAAAGCATAGTTGTAAAACTTGCCAATAGTATCAAGTAACTTGGCAAATTCATAAACAGGAATTTTATTATCATAAAAACTTAGCACCTGTTCACCATCTACATTTAAAATTGAGATAGTAGAATAGTCACCACCGCTACCACTTGCAGTATCTACACCACCATAATAACGGACGCCCTCGACAGGTAATTGATAAATCATTAACGATTTTCCGATGTATTTTGCAATACTATCTGGAATGTTCATTTTTACTTCACGATATTGTAATGGTTTTTGAACATATTTTAAGCGTTCAACAATCTTTCCTTGGTCGAAAACATTTAATCCACTACTAATAAATGATTCCATTGGAGTTGCAGGAAATTCTTGATAGAATTGTTGTAGGGTCATATCAAGTAATTTCCATCTACGCCACATTAATTGTTTCAGCGTTGCCCCTTGCTCATATAAATATAATTCGTCTTGCTCTAAATCATCTTTAGTAAGACGCTTTCCTTTATTATTTTCTTTATACCATGCTTCTGCTTCGTCATAATCATCTTTAAATTGTTTTGCATATGAAGAAGAATAGAAAGGGAAGAAAAATGCTTTGTACTTTGAGTTTTCCTTATATGCGTTATCGAAGAGTTTTTGATAGGTGTTAAAACCGTTTGAGGTTGTTTCAATTACTAATTTTGATGTTTTACTCTTTGCCAATGCTTGTTCTGCTGATAATAAAATTGATTCTTGATTCTCGTAGAATGCAAACTCTGATAGTAAAATATATTCATATGTAGTTCCACGCCCCACGTCTTTACCTCCAGCGATAGAGAGCGTAATAGATGAGCCATTATCCAATCTTAATTGACCTCTGTTGTTCTGGTCGTCTTTAGGAAATTTAAATTTATCATGTGGTAAATCTCTGTACATCATTTTTAGTTTGTCAAATAATGATGTTGCTGAATCCTGCTTATACGATACAATCAAATAATTTGTACGTGGTCTTGTACAAGCCATCCATAAACATAAAGCGACTGATAAAGTAGAAAATCCAATTTGTCGTGCCTTTGCAATAATGTTGAAACGCACCATTTCATCTATGAATAATTTTTGTTGTTCATTGACTATGAAAGGTACATATTCGCCTGTATTGGTAGTGATTTTGATGAAATTCTTTAACCATAATTCTGGATTTTCATTAATTAATTTTAGTTTTTCTTCTCTTGATAATTTCTTTACCATTACACAATCAATCCATCGTCTTCTGGTTCTGCATCTACTTTAGATAATTCTGCCCCTGCTTTAATAATACTGTTGATCTCTTTGTTAAGAGTTAAAAGCAATTTAACTTGTTTTTCATCGCCTGTTAGTGCTTTTTCTCTCACAACTTCGTAAATAGTATGTATATCATCAATCATTTTAGATTGTAAATACAGTGCCACCAAATTTGCATACTCTGGTGTCTTCTCCCAATTTGTAAAACCATTCATAGTTTTTCTGCCAACTGAAATAAGAAATTCTTCTTCATTTTTTGGCTGAATAGTTTGATTGAATCGTGTATCTGGGAATTTATAATTGAAATACATTCGATTCTCTTTTGTAATCTTCTTTAACGCTTCTTTCAATGTCATTTCATTTAACCTCTTTCTTACATATCATCGAAGAAATTATTTTCTTCTATTCTCTTTGGTTTATATGAAGGTTGAAATTCTTCATATCCTTCAAAATCATTTATATGAATTTTCATCATTCTATGTGTTCTTTGTTGATTTTCTAAGTGTTCTTGATACTGGTTTTCAAGTTTTTCTCTAATCCATGCCTGACCTGCTTTTTCAAGAATTTCAAATTTCTTTTCGCCTGCTTTTTTAACATAATCGCAAGTTGTTTCTTTCCACGCTTTGTAACCTTCAAATTCAAAACGCTTTGTTTTGTCAAAGATTTGTCCAAAAACAACATCATTAAGTTTAACCAATAAGTCGGTTACCTTTTCTTTCTCTCTTTCAAGGAAAGATACGTTTTTATTTGTCGCTTCCATTTCTTTCAAATCCGTCTTAACAAACGCTCTTTTTACATATTGATTTGTTTCTTGTTTCCATTGTCCATTCTCATCTTGATACTTCTTACCAGAAATCTTTGTTAGAAATGTACAATCATTAATGATTTCCCTTGTACGCGTCATTCCCAACCCCAACACTTCACGCCATTCTTTATCACAAATAGCATATTCGAATTGTGCGTTACTTCTCCAATTATGGTAAGCCATAACCGTTAAGTGATAATCATTTTTCTCTGCTAGATTGTATTCTTTTGATGTGATTTCTGTATAACCTTTAAAATTAAATGGTTTCTCTTTCCAATCAACTGTACCTTCTGCAACAACCTTCTTCATTTCCTCGTTGATTTCGATCGTCAACGTATCTTTCTTAATGTCCTTTTTAAAATTACATTTGATATATCCTTTATCAATTAAAGTTGTAAGAGCATTTGCCACTTTTGTCTTATCACGACTTTCTTTTGTTGTTTCCCACTCTAAATCTTCTACAATAATTGAAACTGTTGTTCTCACAATCATTGTTCCAACTTGCTTTGCAAATTGAAGATAAGCAAATACCTTCAATTCATCCTTATTTAACTTGTACTCTGTACCAAACCCAAACGCAACGTTTGGAATTTGGATATAACTATCTGTTGTCATTTTCATTTAAATTACCCCTTGGTTTAAATTATCTTTTAGAAATTATTTATTTTTTAACCCTATTCTTTCACCATGATCGCTATATTCATCTAAAGCATTTAATAAAATTTCATCACGTTCAAATAACCAAAATCGTTTATTTGTCTTATCATGAAATGCTGTGCAAATATACTTAATCCCTTTCTCATATCTTAAAAACTCATGTAAATTTGTTGAATAACAAAAAAAGTATTCTTTTTCTTGAAACATTCTAATTTCTCCTTTTTGATTTTCCTTCAAATTACTTGAAGGTTAAACTAATAGTATTCTTTTGTGTAAGAGCCATCGAGAAGATTTCTTTTTTATGCTTCTCTTCAATCATATCTTTTGTACAAGATGAATAGTTTCTTAATTCAATCCGCTCCCTTTGAAAACGCTTTCTAATATTAAAACAACAAATAGGCAACTCAATAGGCAAACCTAATGCCTTTGAGATACCTTCCAAATCCATTCCTGTTTGTAGTTGTTCATCCACAAGTTCTATTTTCATAGAAGAATTGTATTTCTTTTTTATATTAGCGAAATCTTTTAAAGTGTATTTATTTTGAATATCAATTAACTCTTCAAAACCTAACTTTCTTAACCACTCATTTTGAACCGCCTTAAAATCCGTATAATGACCCTTATAAGAAGAATCAATACTAAGTAGTAACATCTTTCCTTCATCACTTTCTGGAAGTGGTAATTCATAAAAAGACCACATTAAAAGTGCTGTACTCATTGCGTACTTCTTTGTGTAGTTACCTCGGTCAATGTTTTCTATCACATTAGGATTAGCAGACAAAGTATTTACTTTCCCATATTTAGATAATCGTACAACATGGTTGTCCCAAGTCATCCCTTTTTCTAATGCAATATCAACACCAATTGCTTTTCTTTTGTCACCATCAACTGAATAGAAGTTGTTAAAATCATAGAAATGTTTGATTTCATATCCTTTAACATGCTTTAAAATAGAAGCACCAACTAAACTATCTAGATCATCTGACAAACAAACCGTATAATCTCCGTTTTCATTAACCCATTGCGGAAATTTTTCTTTAAATTCTTTCAACATAATAAAGCGAAAGTATGTAACTTTCACTCTTGAAACTGCATAATTTTAAAACTAAATAAAACCACAATTTTATATTGTGGCTACCTTTTATCCCTTGTATCCCTTGTATTCCTTGTATCTCTCATGCTTATTGGAATACAAGAGTTTAAGTAACTAACACCTTCACATTGTTCACTCCTTTAATTTATCTCTCATTTACCTAAAACTTAATAAAAATCTATATATTCTTTATACTTTTTCACTTTCTCTTTATCCATCTCACAATCTCCTGTTTCATATCTGGAAAGGAGAGATGGACTACAGCCAATATACTCTGCTAACTGGCGTAAACGTATTTTTTTCTTTCTACGTTCGATAATGTACATATCCTTAATGCTCATTGTATTTAACCTCCTATTCCATTCACTTTTTTTAATATTTGTTAAAATAAATAAGGTGAGAGGAAAACTCCTCTCACCCTATTAGGATTATGTATTTAATTACGCTTGTTTAAGGTTGTAAACTGCAACTGCTTTTTTACTTCCAACTTCAAGTGTCGCTTCTGCAACAACTTGACCTTTATCATTGTCACCAGTTTTACCTAATGCCTGAAATTGTGGTTGACGTAAGAAAGCAACTTTCAGAGCATTTACATCAAATGCAACAATTTTATCTGCTGGCATATGACGGTCTAAGATAAAGTTAATTTTTCCGTATGAAGTATTTACAGAATCAACAGTGATACCGAAATCAGTAGTAACATGTTGGTAAGAATAACGATCTTTGTACAACTCATCAATTTGGTCTTTTAAGTCAGCACCAACTAATGCATAAAACTCACCATTTTCATTTCCTGCTGTCCATAATTTCTTAACAAGTTCCTTAACTTCTTTTTCAGTTAATACATCTTTAGTAACACCGTTTACAACGTTACCTGCATCAACGAATTTTAAAAGTCCATCCATTTGACGTTTACCACTTGTACCATCGTTTTTAACACCATTGATAAGTTTTTTCTCTATACCAATAGCAAGTTCAACTAAGCGGTCATTAATTTCTTGTGCGAATAAATCACCAACTGCCCCTGTTGATTGTGCTGTTCCAGATACGCTAGTTGCTTTATAGAAAATTTCCATAACGTTGTTTAATTCTGCACGTCCAGATTGTACGAATTGTGTAGCATCTACACCTTCATCAACTGTAATGTCAGCAGTACCATCAAGAGTTTTTTCTCTCCATGTGTGAAATTTGCCTTTTGAGTCAACATATAATCCTTTGCTCATAAGTAATGTAAAAAATGGAGTAGCGATAGGTGCTACTAATGCAATTTCATCAGTAAGATGAATATTTTCTTGTGTAGTTAATTTTTTAGAATCTAACATTCTTTCTTCCTCTTTCTTTTATTAAAAATTTAATTTTTGACTAATCATAGATTTAGTATCTTTGTTTTTCTTAGCGATGCTATAACCATCCACCTGTTTATGATTTGTCGGTTGATAACTGTTGGATAATTCCAATGTTCCAACGATTTCTTTTAATTTTGTAATTTGATTATTTAATGCTTCTGTATCATCTACATCTGCTCTAATAAAATCCTTAAATACTTCTAAACCTTGTTCCTTTAGTTCAAGATCAACTTGTTTATGCCATAAAGTTTCTGCTTTTTCTTGTAGTTTAATTTCTACTTCATTTAATCCTTGTGGCTTATATTTACTTAACTCATCAATTTGCGACTGTAAATTATCAATATCTGTTTGTGTGTAAACTCTATCTTGCGATTCAATTTGCATTTCATCTTTGTTTTCAATTGATGTATCAGTATCAACTGCACCTTCAACTTTATCTTGATTTGTTATATTTTCATTCATTTCATTTACCCCCATAAAAAATAAAAAAGAAGGGTGTGGCTATCACCCTTCAAAAAAGAATAAACTAATTGCTATCGTAAGAAAAAAATATAATTAGTTTTCCAAGGAGTTATACTCCCCACTCAATAATCTGAATGGAATAGTAAAAAACATCCCTCATTAATAATGCCTTCAACTAGGGTGTTTTGTTAACCTTTTAGTATTTCATATAAAATACCCCTCACTAATATAGTGTTTGTGAAGACACTTTTGTTGCTGTTTTGATATTTCATATAAAATCCCCTCACTAATATAGTGTTTATGAAGATACTTTTGTTAACCTTTTGACACTTCGAATAAAATCCCCCTCATATATTAGTGCTTTTCAGAGCACTTTTGTATGTATTTTAATAAAAAGTATTGACTTCGGTCGTCTGTCTCTCATCATGGGATGAAGGTACAGGACAACGGCTAGGGCATAGAATGACTACCTTACATTGCAAAAACAAGAAAGTTAATGCAACATAAAGCAGACGTTCATTGTCATTTCTCATGGTCTATCAGGTTAAGGAATCCGTATAGTAACACCTTGTTTGAACGTTAGATTTCCACCTACAACGAACTTTTAACATGCTATGCTTGTCCAACATGCTGAAAGATTTAGGGAAGGAATTGTACTACTGACATCATCCTTAATTATTCGTAACCTAATATTATCTTTCTTATTCGTTGCTACCTGTACCGTAGTACACCAAGCAACCTTTACCAAACCGTTTATGGACGTTCTCTCCTAGACTATACCCAACGTAAACAAGGAAACGCTTTTAAGAGTATACGCTTAATTTTATGACATTGGCTTAGCGAACCTGTTCAAGTGTTTAACGTGGTGTTAGGTCATTCCCACGTTCAGAAATCACCGTACACTTCATCTAAAAAGCATCACTAAAGAAACCTTGCATTCCTCGAATTTTTTCGATAAAATGAAGGGGCTAAATGTACGGTTTGTCCGTTATTTAGTTGGGAACAGTGGAGTTTTTCTCCTCTGTGGCTAGTTTTGAGAGTCGGTTTCTTGGCGGGAGCGACTCTTTTTCTTTTGGTTTAAACTTCAATAAAATTTAAAGGGTTATATTTATCATTTACATCATGCAGTGCATGACCATAAAGTTTTACATATCTTTCAGTCATTTGAAGCGTTTCATGTCGCATAAGTTTTTGTAAATTTAAAGAATCCATTCCCATCTTCAAACACTTAGAAGCAAAATATCTTCTAAAAGCGTGACAAGTTAATCCTTCCATATTTAAATTTCTTTTTAATCGTTTAAATAAAGTTGAAATTGCTTCTGTAGTTAATTGTCTATTCCACTTATCTGGGAACACATATACAACTTCTTTCTCTTCTTCGAAATAAAATTCTAAAAATGTTTTATATTCCGCTAATTCCTTTTGCAATTTCCTTGTGTATGGAATAGTAGCAACGGTTCTTTTCTTCCCATAGGTCATAATTGTCCTATTCCTCATGTCAATATCAGACCACTTTAAATTAACTAATTCTTCCCTTCTAAGCCCTGTAGAAATTAATAAGACAATTACCATTCGGTTTCTCATTAAAGCAAAATTCGTGCCTTTATAATGACCTCTATCAAAGTGTTCAAGAACACTCTTCACTTGCTCATCTGTTAAAACATCTGTTATGGTATCTTCTTTACTGAATTTAATTTTTTTGAATGGATTCTCTTCAACTATCCCTTCTTCTTCTAGGTACTTAAAATACACCTTTAATGTTCGATTCTTTTCATTTATTGTAGATATATTATTTTTCAACTCATGCTTACAATAAATTAAAAACTCTTTTGCAACTTTTGGCGTAACTTTATCAGTGTCAAATATCCCTTTATTTACACAAAAGGACTCAAATCTTTTCAAAATTCCTTTATAAGATTTCAAAGTATGTTTACTTAAATTACGTAATTCCCTGTCATCTAAAAATTCTTGCATTGCAATTTTATACAACAAAAAACCTCACCCTTTCTTCCTTTCGGAAAAAAGAATGAGGTTTATTTATTGGGCTAATATTTAATAATTTGTTCTAAGCGAACCAATTATGTTTTAGCCCTTCAAATGCCTTTATACTATGAATTACGCGGTGGACGTTTTCCGAAGTATTGGTAGTAATCTGTACGGATAAATCCGTTAAATAGTTTACGTTTCTTCGATGCATCTTTTCCATAACACTTCTCAAATGCTTCGTAACTTGTTAATACATACGCTGACCACGTATCTAATGGGCGAAATACTTGTCCCATTTCTTTATACAGTTGTTCAACGAGTGCTTTTTCACTTAAACGTTCTCCGTATGGAGGATTCGTTACGACGTAGCCATAATCCTCTTTTGTTGTGAAATCTTTTACTTGCATTTGCTTAAATGTGATTAAATCACCTAAACCTACTTCTTCTGCGTTTTCTTGTGCAACTCGAATCATACGATGGTCAATATCAGATCCAATGATTTGTAATGGTTGATTATAATTTGCTAAATCTTCAGCTTCTTGACGAGCTTCGCGCCAATTTTGTTTACCAACCCAGCCCCATTCATCCGATGCAAAGCCTCGGTTAAATCCTGGTGCGATATTTTGTCCAATTAATGCAGCTTCAATCGGAATTGTTCCAGATCCACAGAAAGGATCCACGAAAGGACGATCTGGCTTCCAGTTCGTTAACTTAATTAGAGACGCAGCTAATGTTTCTTTTAAAGGAGCTTCCCCTTGATCCATGCGGTACCCACGTTTATGAAGTCCAACACCACTCGCATCGATTGTTAATGTTGCAATGTCTTTCAACATTGCAATCTCAATACGGAATAACGGACCATCTTCTTCAAACCAAGTTGTACGTTTATATGTTGTTTTTAATTTTTCAACGACAGCTTTTTTAACGATACGTTGGCAATCCGAAACACTGAATAACTCAGATTTTAGAGATTTACCGATAACAGGGAATTCTCCGTTCTCTGGAATATAATCTCCCCAGTTTAATGCTTTCGTTTTTTCAAATAGCTCATCAAATGTTGTTGCTTTAAATTCACCAACTTTAATTTTCACACGGTCCGCAGTACGTAACCATAAATTCGTGCGACAAATCGCCTTTTCATCTGCTTCAAATGTTACTTTGCTGTTTTCTACTTGACATTCATAACCAAGATCGCGAACTTCTCGGGCAACTAACGCTTCAATACCCATTGCCGCTGTTGCAATTAAAGTAACTTTTCCCATTTGCATTCACCTCTTATGTATATTCAAACAATAATTAATAGCAATTTGTCCTATTAATCATTACATTTTACGAAAATTTTTCTCATTAACCATTGTAACTCATAATTTATAACTTCATACAAATAAAAAGCCCTCCTCTAACAAAGGAGAGCTGAGTTATTTCATAGTTGGTTCATAACGTTCTGTAAGCCATGTTCTGTTCCTTTGTACTGCAAACGGCCCACGCCTCGTACTCCGGTAGCAATCATCTATCTACAGGTTATGAAAACCTGTCCTTTTCCGTCGTTCATTTCCTTGGAAAAGATTCCCCTACCATTATTTGGGTTTCTCGCTCGTGGGGTTTACCTCGTTCCACTCCTATCATTTCTTCAAGGACTTCGTCACTGTGGCACTTTAAAGGTAGTCAAACCATATCCGAAAGGACTTAGGTTTTTTCCCTGCCGTTAAACCAGCCTTACAGCCAGAATACCCTAGCTTATGAATTGGCTAGGCACGAACACTACAGCCATCTCAGGCCGTGCGAGCATGGACTTTCCTCTACAACGTTGGCGTTGCAGCGATTGCCCAAACGTTATGACATCCATTAGTATAGTGGAAACAAAAAGATTTTGCAATGTTTTTTTCTATGTACAATGCCTCAACCTTGTTTCCACCTTATTTTATTCGTATAACTTACTTCCAAATACAGCTTTTTCTAAGTTGGATAAACGTTTTAAAATATCCGTATTCGTGTTGTTATATACCGGTTGTGCAACTGGTGTTTGTACAGGTTGTTGTGGAGCTTGTGTTGCAGCTAGTTTTTGTTCTTCTAATTCTCGTTTTAAACGAACATTTTGTTGCTTCAATTGATCAAATTCTTTGTGGAAAGCTTCATAGTCTTTAATAATCATATCAAGAAACTTGTCTACTTCTTCTTGTTGATAACCTCTCATACCTGTTTTAAATTCTTTTTCCAAAATATCTTTCGCCGTTAATTTAATTTTATCCGAAATCATTTTCTTCACCTCAAATTTTTGCCAAAACTTTCATTAACTAAATTTTTTCAGAAACAATGCCTTTTGTCAATCATATATACGAGTACAATATTACATATTACTCTGCATTATTCCACTGTTCCTCTTCTATTATATCTTGTAAATCAGAAAAAAGAATGAAATAACTGTGATAATTTTCTATTTCTCCTTTTTTCTTAGCTACTTCTACAATATATTTAGGACTCCCAGGCTTTTCTTCATCATATACAGCTAAAAGAGCATCACTTTTTTCAATAAAAAATTGATTCTTTAATTTAAATTGCTCTGGGCTTTCGTACTTCCGTTTCGTAATACTATCAATGTGATCTGCTTGTGAAAGAATAAATTCGTAATATTCACGGTTATCTTCTTTCCAATTTTCTTCTTGTTCTAAAAAAGGAGTAAATACCGCTAATTTTAAATCTGGATATTCTACTTGAATTTCAAAAACAACTTCAGCAGCCCACAATTCTACACCTAGCTGGCCGCTTATAATAACCCACTCCAAACCATCTTCTACAAAAGCAGTTAATTTACGATGCAGCGCTTTTTTTATGCAGTCTACTCCTGGATGATCCTTTTTAAATATTCCAAGTTCAAATGGCTTATATCCTGTTACAGCAACAACTTTCATATCAACACTCCAATTACAAAAAAAGAACTAGCATTTTGCTAGTTCTAACATATCATTTACTTTTTAAATATTCCACCAACGTTTGGTCCAACATTTGGTCCTACATTCGGTCCTGGTCCAAATGGGGATACATTCGGTCCTGGTCCAAATGGAGATACATTCGGTCCTGGTCCAAATGGAGATACATTCGGCCCTGGTCCAAATGGAGATATTTGATGACCGTGGTGATGGTGACCATGACCACATGGTCCACATCCACCGCCAAATCCTGGATCGATTGGATCTACAACATTTACATTTGAGTTTGTTTGCGGGAAGAAGTTTTGGTTTTTAATTTGTTGATGGTGTACATGTGTCGTATGCGTTGGGAAAATGTGTGGCACCACCGTTGTTGAAAAAGAATGTGTTACACACTGTTTCGTCGGATGAATGACAGGAGCAGTCGTACAAATAGGTCCTACAGGCTTATGCCCTCCAAAACAAGGATGACAATGATGCATAGTTTTTTCTCTCCTCTCTCGTTAAGAAAATCTGATTACACTTTACAATATGAGAAAAGAGGTGAAGCCGTTTGTTATATATACCCATTTGTTTCATGGAAATTTGTCTAGTGCTACACTTCATTCATACTATTTCATTATGGACAACAATCCATCATCACTTACCAAAGAACCCTCCAACCTGCTTAACAATCCCCGTCACTTGATTCATCGCATTCATCATTTGTCCAGCTGTATTCATCATTTTATTCACATCATAGTTACCATCTGAATTTTTAAATTGGGAAACAAAGCTCGAAAACTGACTTGGTTGCTGTTGTTGCTTTTGTTTATTCATCGTCGGATACGGTTGTTTTGGCGGATAAAACATCGCTTGTTGATTTCCATAGGGAGATGATGGTGGTGGCATATAATATTGTGAGTTCATATAAGGTTGCTGCTGATTCATATAGGATTGTTGCTCTTGTTGCGATTGATTCATATAGGGTTGCTGTTGTTGCTGTTGATTCATAAAAGATACTTCAAATGGCTGGTAATAATTTTGATTTCCATAATGAGGCTCGAAAGGATACATATTATACCGTAAATATGTATCCGTATTATATTGGTACATATTTTGCTGTGCATATGGATTTGGTTGCTGATATACGTTAGATTGTTGAAACATGCATTCTCTCCTCCTTCACATAAGTTTCTACATATATAATATGTACTTGTAAAATAATTTGTGTGACGGAGTATCTGTCTATTTTTGTCGGAAGTTTAAATTTTTAAAAAATTAAAAAAGAAAACCCTTCCATGCTATGATAATTAAGAAGAAGATTCTCATGGGGGAGGAATCAACATGGTATTAGGGGATTTAAAACAAGCGTTTTCTCAAAAGAAGGGGTATTACACAGAGAATGTAAATGAATTATTAGACTTTGCGAGACATTGTTATCTCGAAGGAAAAATATGTATATCGGATTACCGAACATTAATAAAAGAATTAGAAATAAACGGTGCAACAAAACCTACAACAATGACAGAAGCTTAAAAAAAACAAGAGGGTTTCCCCTCTTGTTATTTACATTGCTCAACTATATTTTGCAAAGTATACGAAATGGCTTGATGTGTTTCAAAAAAACGTTTACCTTTTCCTTTATTTACAAAACATTGTAACACATTCGTTTGTAAATTATCGTACACTTGATCAATTTGCTGTACATGTATATACTTCGGTTTTTCTTCCTTAATCCACGTATAAGCTAATTCTTTCCACACCTTTAATTCCTCATCTACTATGTCTACAAACGGCTTCATATCCTTATAAAAGTCATATTCAATTATTTCTCTTTTTTTTACATTCGCTTCATTATTATACTGCATGAGTTTTTCTGAAGACTGTATTAATGCTTCATACTCCATTTCATTCCCACCTTATTATGCACTCACTACGATGTTTTGAAACGTCTTCACCCAATTCCCTTTTTCTTCGTGATGCACTAATTTATTTTCCATATGCTCAATATGCATTTCTGTTATTTCTATCTTATTACATATTTTTTCGCTCTTATCCTTCAATGCATGATTTATTCTAATTCCTATATTCATTTCCAGCAAATCGAGAGAACTTAACATTTGATCCATTTTTTTCATTACATCTACTTTCTGAACCATCGCCATATACAAAACGCCCCCTTCTTTGCTTTTCCTTTGTCATGTAATTTCGCCGGATAATTCTTCACTCCTGCACACATGACAAAACTAGTTGTTATTCGTCAAAGAAATCATTTTGAATGTCATTTATAGAAATGGTAACAATACAAAAAGGAGGTGTATGAAGATGGCAAAGAACAAAAACGAAAAAAAGAAAAAACAAAACAAACAACAAAATAAACCCGAGACTGGTAATCCAAAGCTTGATGGCCCAAACTTCCCTGCTACATAAAGTGAAAGTTTAATTAATGGGGCTTTTCCAAACTACTAATTTCTAAATCCCCCTTAATCTTCTACTTTCATTCAGTTTTGAGATTAAAATCTTAACACACTTAGCAGGATTTCTTCACATTAAGAAGTCCCATCTTCATTTATAAAGATGGGACTTCTTTTTTATTATATCATGAACTCGTCTATTCTTTTAACAAAACGATTCACGATAGAAACAGCATAGATCTGCTCCCTCTTTCTTCTATACCATTCCTTTATATTAACTTCATCCTTCGGTTCTTCAAATAAAAACAATGCATTCATTTTCGAATCTTCACAAAACCAATCCCTCATTGTTATTTCCTCATGTGCAACAAGAGAATACACATCTCTTAGTGCAGGTGTATAGGATTTTCTAGTTCCCCTTAAGTAATATTCATAATCTTCTCTAGAGCCAGTATGTGTAGTTTGTAGTGCAAAATTATAAAATAAACGTTTATAAGTCGGATGAAACAATAACCACGCTAATTTTTTCCCAAGCTCTATACGCTTTTGCAACGTTTCAAATTGATAAACTGAAAACCCATACATCCCCCCTTCAATGGTTGGAAAAATAACTGCACTAATATGCAACATGTCTTGAACTTTAAAAAGCGCCGTATGAAATACATGTTTTTTAAAGTAGCTATTCTCAATAACTGGTTTTTGAATTTTATTTTGCTCATTTATAATAAACGCTGTCATAAGCCTATTCATATCTTTTTTCTCCCAGAAAAATGTCCATTCTTTTTCCATGAAAAGTGATACGTTGAAAAATTGCAACAAATGAAAGAGAGGTATACGTCTCCTCTTGCTTTCTTCATATAGTAGTAACTGAGGAAATGCATCTAAGAAAATAATCCAATTAGCCTGTTCATATATGAGAAACAAATGTTTTTTTACTAATCGAGGCAAAACAGTAGCATAATATCTTCCTTCTAAATCAGTCATATTCCAGCCTGCATTTCTCGAAACCATACTCGCTAAAAAAGACCACCTGATTTCACTATTTCTTACATAAAATTTTTGATACGATTGTGTCCGAGAAATGTTGTCCATATTAGCTATTTCTGTTTTCTTTTTAATAGTGTGAATGATTGCTTTTTCTTCCTTTGTACAAACCATATTTTTACGATATTGTTTTATTTTTTCGTAATCATTCCATGTAAACATAAATAAGTCATCATGCCTTTCTTCAAAAAGGTCACATCTTTTTTCATTTTTTGATATAATCACCTTTGTAAGTAATTCTTAACAAGTTGGGAGTGGACACACTATGACCATTCGTTACCCAAATGGAAAAAGGTACAATCAAGCTTCACTACCTCCTAAAACACCAATAAAAAAACATACTTATAGTAATAGAGGTATGTCCCTTGAAGAGGAATTAAATGAAACAAATCAATATTACTTAACCCATAATATTGCATGTGTACATAAAAAACCTACCCCTCTTCAAATTGTAAAAGTAGATTACCCCGCTCGAAGTGCTGCAGTGGTAAAAGAAGCGTATTTTAAACAACCTTCTACAACGGATTACAACGGTGTATACAAAGGGAAATACATCGATTTTGAAGCGAAGGAAACAAAAAACAAAACTAGTTTCCCACTTCAAAACTTCCACCTTCATCAAATTGAACATATGAAGCAAGTAATTGCTCATAATGGAGTTGCATTTGTTATTATTAAATTTACACTTTTTGATGAATTTTATTTACTCGATGCGAAACATATTATTGCATTTTGGAACCGTCAAAATAATGGTGGGCGTAAGTCAATTACTAAAGAAGAAATAGAAGCGCATGGATCATTGTTATCATGCGGTTATCACCCTCGGATTGATTATATCCGTGTACTAGACACGGTTTATTTTTCGTGATAGAGTCATCACTAAGGCTCTTTTTTCGACTTTTGAGGGAGAGAATGAAAGGTAGGAGAAAGTATAATGTCAGATAATTATCGTTCTCGTACAGAACGAAATCATGCGAAAAATCAAACGGAAGAAACAAATAAAGAAAAAAAACCAAAGAAAAAAGGCTCCTTTTTCAAGAAGTTCCTTATAGGTTGTCTACTTCTTGGTATCGTTGGTCTCGTAGCTGGCGTTTCCGCTTTCTTTGTTATGGTAAAGGATGCTCCAAAATTAGACAAATCAAAACTTGTCAATCCTTTATCAACAAAGTTTCTTGATAAGGATGGGAAGTTTTTCTATGAATACGGTGCGGAAAAACGAACCCATGTTACTTACGATCAAATTCCAAAAGTAGTTGAAAATGCATTCCTTGCAACTGAGGATTCACGTTTCTATGACCATAATGGAATTGATTTTAAACGAACCACAAAAGCAGTTATGGAAAATGTCACTGGTGGTTTCGGTTCCCAAGGTGGTAGTACGATTACACAACAAGTAGTAAAAAACTATTTTCTAACGATGGAAAAAACCGCAAAACGAAAAGTGCAAGAATGGTACTTATCTTACAAATTAGAGCAACAATACTCTAAACATGAGATTTTAGAAATGTACTTAAATAAGATTAATCTAGGTAATCGCTCTTACGGTATTGCAACAGCGGCTCAAAAATATTATCAAAAAGATTTAAAGGACTTACAATTACATGAAGCTGCGATGCTCGCTGGCTTACCTCAAGGTCCTAACATTTATGATCCAACAAAACCAGAAAATGTTGAACGAGCAACAAATCGTCGTAATATTGTATTAACATTAATGAATCGACACGGCTATATAACAAAAGAAGAAATGAATAACGCAATAAAGATTCCTGTAACTGAGGGTCTAAAAAAATCAGAACTAACTGAAATGAAGTTTCAAGCATTTTTAGATGCTGTCGTAAAAGAAGTTGAAAAAGAATACCCTGATGTAAATATCGGTTCAGATGGTTTAACGATTCATACAACCCTTGATCGAGATGCTCAAGAGTACGCTGAACAAATTATGGATGGCAACCTCATTAAGTATCCAAACGATCAGTTCCAAGGATCATTTGTATTTATGGATACACAGTCTGGAGAAGTTCGAGCAATTGGTGCTGGGCGTAAAGAAAGTAAGTCTACTTTCAAAGGTCATAATATGGCTGTTGATTTAAAACGCCAAGTTGGTTCAACAATGAAACCAATTTTCGATTATGGTCCTGCAATTGAAAACCTTCAATGGTCTACTTATCATCAATTAAATGACTCTGAATATACTTACTCTGATGGCACAAAGATTAAAAATGCTACCGGTAATTTTAAAGGTGACGTTTCACTTCGTGAAGCATTGAAGAAGTCATTAAACATCCCGGCTTTAAAAACAGCTCAAGCGGTCGGTATTCCTAAGGCAAAAGAGTTTGCTGAAGGTTTAGGCATGACGTTTAAAGATGGGATAGCACATGAATCTACTGCAATCGGTAGTAATGAAAGCTCTCCGTTAGATGTCGCTGGGGCTTATGCAGCATTTGGAAATGACGGTGTATACAATAAACCTCATTTCGTTAAAGAAGTTATTTTCCCAGACGGAAAAAAGAAAAGCTTTAAACCGAAAGAACAACGTGCAATGCACGACCATACAGCTTACATGGTTACTGACGTTCTTCGTGACGTAGTAAAACCTGGTTCCGGCGGTACAGGGCCAACAGCATATGTTTCTGGCTTTGACGTTGCTGGTAAAACAGGAACACAAAACTTTGATGCAAGAGATGTAAAAAAATATGGCATCCCAGCTGATGCTAACAGAGATAGCTGGTTCGCTGGATATACACCACAATATACGATGGCTGTGTGGACTGGTTACGAAAAGAATGGTCCAGAAAATTACATTAGCGATCGTTATACTAAAATTGCGCAACAAATGTTCCAAGTAATGATGAGCAAATTCGCTACAGATAAATCTCGTTTCGAACGCCCTTCTTCTGTACAAGAAATAAACGGCGAGTTATACGTAAAAGGTGCGAAAAAAGATGCAATTAAAGAAATTAAAGTAGATCCACCTAGTGGCCTTAATGTCGCTTTCGATGGCGCTAGTACAGTTACACTAAACTGGTCTGGCCCAACAGCAGTTGATGCTTATGCGGCAACTTATAAAGCTACAGACGGTTCTAGCGGTAGCTTATCAGTTAGCGGTACAACAGCTACTCTTGGTGGTATTAAGCCTGGTGTTACTTACAGCTTCTCTGTAGTAGCGAAAAAAGGTACTGGAACAAGTCCTGCAGTTGGTGCATCCTTCACTGCCCCTGGTGGAACTCCAGACGCTAAGAATGCTGAGGAAGAGGCAGCCAAAAAGAAAGCCGAAGAAGAAGCTAAGAAAAAAGCTGATGAGGAAGCTAAGAAAAAAGCTAATGAAGATAAACTAAAACAAGAAGAAGCTCAGAAAAAGGCTGCTGAAGAACAGCGTAAACAACAAGAGCAACAAGAACAACAACGTAAACAACAAGAAGAGGCTCAAAAGAAAGCTGAAGAAGAAGCTAAGAAAAAAGCTGAAGAAGAAGCTAAGAAAAAAGCCGAAGAAGAAGCTCAGAAAAAAGCTGAAGAAGAGGCTCAAAAGAAAGCTGAAGAAGAGGCTAAGAAACAACAAAATACAGGTGAAGATACACCTCACGCAGACGGAAATGTTGTTACAACAGAGTCTTAATACAAAAAAAGAAGTCCTTTCTCTTAACGAGGAAAGGACTTCTTTTTTGTTATCATTTTCTTTACATATAACTTTTCTATTTCAATATACAACTGTGCTAACTGAATATAAGAATGATAATTATTTGGTTTCTTTATAATGAACGAATATCGCTCCATAAAATTAACTGGTTGTACTTCCAATTCACTCGTGTAATCTTCCATTTCATTCAAACTATGAACAGGTTGCTCATTTAGCCAATATACAATTGATAACAAATGTGCTGCAAAAAGAATCATCGGGCCTTCAGCTTCTTGTTTCTTTCTGTTTCGAAATAATGTGGCAATGTCTTCATGCTTAGTTTTCCATACATTCAACATTACCGGAATACTGTTTTCAATTTCATTCCACGGCTCATATTGTCTTTCTATATCAAATATAAAGTAAGTATTTTGTATGATTTCTTCAAAAGATTGGTCTGTATGATACTTAATCGAATTTGCGTTTTTTTGAAAAAATGGTAAGTACCGAAATTCTTTCGGTACTCCTATAACTCGCTCCATCCTTTATTTCCCCTTCATTCGCTTCTTTCCTTCTCGACACACTTCTAGCAATCGGCACTCTTCACATTGTGGTCGCTGCGCTTTACAGTGATAACGTCCAAAGAAAATCAAACGGTGATGTGTAACGCCCCATTCATCCATCGGAATTTTCTTCATTAATGTTTTTTCGACTTCTAATACAGAGTCTTTCCATCTACAAATCGCTAATCGTTTGCTCACCCGCTCTACATGCGTATCGACAGCAATTGCCGGTATCCCAAATGCTACCGATACTACAACATTTGCTGTCTTCCGTCCTACACCAGGTAACTTCGTAAGCTCATCTCGATCTTTCGGCACTTCTCCATTGTAATCATCTAATAACATTCGGCACAATTTTTGAATATTTTTTGCTTTATTTCTATACAATCCAATAGAACGTATATCTTGTTGTAACTCTTCTAGAGAAACACTTAAATAATCTTCTGGTGTTTTATATTTTTGAAATAAATTTTTCGTCACTTTATTTACAAGTGCATCTGTACATTGTGCAGATAATGCCACTGCAATTACAAGTTCGAATGGATTATCATGAATCAATTCACAATGTGCTTCTGGATACATATCCGCCATTGTGTCTAAACAATAACGAATTTGCGTTTTATTTAACATATACTTCCTCCTACATTACTGCTCCAACCAATTATAAAAAGGCACTTTCCCAGTAAATTTCGTCTCTTGTGTTGTTACTTGTTGCGCTCGTTGCTGATTTGCTCTAAATTTCCGTCCTTGATTTTGAGCTTGATCTACTGTTTTAATTCCATTCTTTTTCCACTCAAATAAAATACGATCAATATATCGGAAGTTCAGCTTACCGCTCATCACAGCTTCTCGTAGAGCCGCTTGAATTAAATTCGGATGATGTTGATCTTGATCCTCCCACATTCCTAATGTTTCACATTCAAATGGAGAAAGTGGTCTTCCGAATTCTTTTTCAAATACTGTATATAAATTTACTTGCAGTTGTTTTTTTTCTTTTTGTTCTTCCTCTATTGATTCATTCATTAAGAAATGCAATATTTTTTCCCATAGCGGTTGTAAAGAATAACTTTCACACATCATCGCTTCTGATCTTTGTCCACCTTCTAGTGATAAAAAACCTTTTTGAATCAATGTTTGAATTACTTCCATACATTTCATTTCCGCTATTGTCATTCGTTCGGAAATCTCCGACGGAGTCGGAAACGAATTTCCCGATTCTAAAAATGTATGCACATGAAGTAAAACCATAAATTCCGTTTCATTTAACCCTAATTTTTTATAATGCATCATAAGTAATTTTGGAATCGCAATGCTTCCCTGTTCAAACCACTGTAACATCATTTTCTTTTTCATCACCAAACACCTCGTTCTCTAGTATAACACACCTTTCGCTATTTCTTTTTGCCACAATTCGTCAAAAAAACCTCCCTATTATATAGAGAGGTTTTTTATTGTATTAACGAAATATACAATTAAGCTTTCACTTTACTTTTCATAAACGTATGAATGCGTTCTAATGCTTTCTCTACTTGTTCAAGAGATGTCGCATATGATAAACGAACGTTATTTGGAGCCCCAAATCCTGTACCTGGCACAAGAGCAACTTTTTCCTCTTCTAATAAAGCTTTCGCCCACTCATCAACAGTATCATATCCTGATAAAGCTACAGCCTCTTTTACATTAGGAAATAAGTAAAAGGCGCCTTGCGGTTTAATACAAGTAAACCCAGGGATTTGAATTAATTTATCATAAATAATGTTTAATCTCTCTTCAAATGCTTGGCGCATTGTTTCTACAGGTTGTTGTGAGCCTGCATATGCCGCGATTGCGCCATATTGAGCGATTGAAGTAGGGTTTGACGTACTATGACTCGCTAAGTTCGTCATCGCTTTAATCAGCTGCTTATTTCCAGCTGCATATCCAATACGCCATCCTGTCATAGAATGAGATTTAGATACACCATTAATAATTAGGGTTTGTTCTTTTAATGCATTAGAAAGCTGGGCAATTGAAGTATATTCCGCATCACCATAAATTAACTTCTCATAAATTTCATCTGAAACGATTAAAATGTTATGTTCTAAACATACTTCTCCAAGCTGTTGTAATTCTTCTTTGCTATAAATCATTCCTGTTGGATTGCTCGGTGAATTAATAATAACTGCTTTCGTTTTCTCTGTAATTGCCTCACGCAACTGCTTTGCTGTAATTTTGTACTCATTGTCTTCTAAACCTTCTACATAAACCGGATTACCGCCAGCAAGCTTTACTTGTTCTGGATAGCTTACCCAATAAGGAGTTGGGATAATAACTTCATCTCCTTCATCAAGCAACACTTGGAATAATGTATATAATGCATGTTTTGCACCATTACATACAATAATTTCAGATGGATCATACTGAATGCCTTGATCGCGCGTAAATTTCTTCACAATTTCTTGTTTTAACGATTGTAATCCACCTGTTGGCGTATATTTCGTATGCCCTTCTAACATCGCTTTATGCGCAGCTTCCATAATATGCTCTGGTGTATTAAAGTCAGGTTCTCCTGCCCCTAATGCAATTACATCATGACCTTCTGCCTTTAACGCTTGTGCCTTTGCTGTAATTTCTAAAGTTGAAGACGGTGTTAAAGCAGCTACTCGCTTTGCTAATTTCATTTGTAGTTCCCCCTACATCTATTTTTCCATGCTGTAAAGTCCGGCATATTCCCCATTTTGAAACTCTAGATAATAATACGTATAACGATCTTCCTGATCAATATATGTAATTTCCCACAACGGAATATCGTTTTCAGCACCTAATTTTACTTTTACAATCTGTTTTGGCTTCGGCTTCGGCTCATCGCCTTTTCCTGTTGCTTGTTCCGCCAACTTTTGTAAAGCTTCTTTCTCAGAAATGCCTTCACTCTTTTTCTTCACAAGGACATTTCCTTTTTTATCAGGTACCCAAACGATAGTTTGTTCTCCTTTTTCATCTACACCTTGTACGACTGTATATGCAGCTTTTCCGTTGTAATAATCAACAGATGTCACTTTTGTAAGCTTTGCTTTTTCTTTAGCAATTTCTACAGATTTCGACTCTTTGGGAATTTTCTTATCCATCGCTTTATTATAAACATACGCCCCATATATTCCGCTAGCAACGATAACGATAATGATTGCAAAGATCCACTTTTTCATTGTATCACTACGTTCTGTAAATCGTAAATACAGCTGTTTCTTTGTCTTTTTCGTCTAATGCTAATCCGAACATGAGGTCCTGCTCTTTTAACGTACGATTCAAACTATCAACAATTTTATACAAATCTGACGAATATTTAATACGCGTCGTTGATAGTACTTCGATTTTCTTCTCCATGAAAAAACTCCTCCGTTACACAAAAATTTCTAATTATAGAAGAACGCAATGCGGTTACAATAAGAGTACATTCTTTACAACCCCTGCTTCATCACCCATCTATTATAGCAGGACATGTACAGCAAAAAAAGGTTTCAAGTCGAAAACCAATACATTTTGTATACAAGAAGTAAGAAAAATAAAATTCCTCCTACCCACATTTTTTACGCCTGAAGTTCATAAGTACTCCAGGCGTATTTTTCTTCCAATTTTTATTCATTTGACGGTTCTTCTAATTGCACCAACAACTCTTCTAACGGTCCTTCATAAAGAGGTACATTAGGAATTGATTGTAAAAATCTTTTTCCATAGGAAGAACTCGTCAATCGACGGTCTAACACTACTACCGTCCCCGTATCAGTATTCGTTCGAATTAAACGCCCAAATCCTTGTTTGAAACGTAATATTGCTTGCGGGAGCGCTAATTTTGCGAATACGTCCTCACCTTGATTTTTTAGCCATTCACCTTTCGCTTCCATCATCGGCTGATGAGGAGGTGTAAAAGGAAGACGGACAATGACAAGGCAACTCAAGGCATCTCCTGGAATATCGATTCCTTCCCAAAAACTGCTCGTGCCTAACAATATTGACTTGTCGAACTCTTGAAACTTTCGAATTAAGCGACTTCGACTCCTATTGTTTACACTTTGTGTTAATAATAGATAGCCTTCTAATTCATCATTGCTTTTCAAATTCGCATACGCTTCTTTCAGCATTTCATACGAAGTGAATAAAACGAGCATTCTCCCTTTTGTAACTTTTGCTATCTTGGCAATATGTTCCGATACAGATTCAATATATTCCTCATTACTTACTCGCTTAATAAACGGTACATCCGTTGAAACCATTAATTTCATTTGTTTCTCATAATGGAATGGCGATTGAACCTGTAAAGTATTTGGAGCAAAATCATGTAAGCCAAGCTCTTCTTTTATATAGTCAAATGTATCGTTAACTGTTAATGTTGCAGATGTAAAGATAACACTCTTTTTTTCTGTTAAAAATTCATCAGCAAACCTTTCTCCAATATGAACTGGTTGCGCGTATAAAATGGTTGAATGAATCGTTCCTTTCGTCTCCGTCTCCATCCAAGTTACATATGCATTTTTTTCCAATATGAGCAACTGTAATGATTCTGCCATCTTTCTCAGTAACCCACTTAAATGCATAAATTCACCCGTAACAACATGCATTTCCCACTCTAACTTACTTTGCAATATATCTACTTGTTTCTCAAATATGGTCACTATTCTTCTTAATTCATATACAAAACGATTTGTTAACTCAACAATACTATCCCACAACTTACCTTGCTCTACTTCCGTGTTATATCGATAAATGAGCGGCATATTGTTTGTTCCTTGTTCTTGCTTTGTTTGTTTAAATATAAAAGTACGTAACATTTGGAATAGTTCATCCGCATCAAATTTAAGTTCCTTCAAACTATGGCTTATCATACGGAAAGTAGAACGAGATGCTTGCTCTGATTTTTTCATCATTTTATATACTTTAGAAAGCACATCATCCGTTTCTAGTGTACCAAGTCGAGATAAAATCAATTGAAAATACATACAAGAGAACTGCTCACCTAGTGTTCTACTCGCAGCTTCTTCAATATGATGAGCTTCATCAAAAATTATATGTTCACATGAAGAAAACAGTGGTTCTTCACTTGAAAAATCTTGAAATAATAATGCATGATTTGTAATAACGATATCTGCAAATAAAGCTTTATTTTTCGCTCGCTGATAAAAGCATCGACTAAACCAATTACTTTGCATACCGCCCGGACTATACGCATCACTACAAATACGATTCCAAAGTAACTTTCCGCCCTCTGGAATATTTAATTCATCTCGGTCACCTGTTTCAGTTTTTAATAACCAAACTAAAATTTTCGCCTTCGTAAGTGCCATATCGTAATTTTTTTCTTCCTCTTGCAAAGCATATTCAAATTTATGTAAGCAAAGATAATGCTTTCTCCCTTTTAGAAGAGCTGTCTCAAATGAAAATGGCATTATTTTTTGCAATAACGGAATTTCTTTTTCAAGTATTTGTTGTTGAAGTTGTACCGTTTGTGTACTGATAACGACAGGTTCTTCTTTTTTATTCGCAAAATAAAGACTAGGAAGTAAATAAGCAAGAGTCTTTCCCGTCCCTGTACCTGCTTCAATAAGAGAAAAACGAGAATCTCTTAACGCCGTATATATCTCTTTCATCATCATTTGCTGACTTTCTCTTCTTTCAAACTTCGGCATATGTAATTCCAGTTTATCCATCGTTTTATTCAAGAAAGCATCAAATTTTAATGAATATGTTTCTCCAAGACTTAAGGAATAGTTCCGTTTTCTCAGTGCAATATTGCGATACACTTCATATTCCGCTTTTATTTCTTTACCATGCATTACTTTCTTTAAAATATTTTCAGAAAGCACATCAGCTATATCACTTTGGAAAACATCACTCAATTCATAAAGTGATTGTAATGTAACAAGTGGTAATTTTTCAATTTCATTTAAAAATTGTAAAAACAACTCTGCTGTCGCAAGAGCATCACTATCCGCACGATGTGGTTGATCGTGTTCGAGTTCATGTTTCTTAGCTAAATCACGTAATTTATAACTATCGGCTGTTGGCAAAAGAATTTGTGCCAATTCAACCGTATCGATTTTAGGACAATGTATTTCTGTATATCCAGCCTGCCTTAATTCTTCGTTTAAAAAATTCCAATCAAAGTGAACATTATGCGCAACGAAAGCGGCACCTTGTAATAGCTCAACAATCATCGGGGCTACATCTTGAAATAACGGGGCTTGTTTTACAAGACTTTCATCAATCCCTGTTAATTCTGTAATAAATACGGGAATCTCTCTCTTTGGGTTAACAAAAGATGAAAAAATTTCCAATATCTCTCCATCTTCTACTACAACAGCTGCAATTTGGGTAATTTTATCTTTCCCGTCTTTCCAGGAGTTTCCTGTCGTCTCTAAATCAACAACGACATAACGTTTACTCATATATGTAACACCTCAATTTCTTACCTTTCAAACAACAATAATTCATATAATGTTACTATACCACGTTTTATCTCATCTTAATGAAAAGATGCACAAAAAAGCTATCTCCTGATATAGAGATAGCTTTCCTCTTTTATAATATTGTACCAGCCTTTTCAGCACCTAACATTTCAACAATTTGATTTTGATCGTCTAACACTGCAATTTTTGGTTCTTGTTTATGAACCTCTTCTTCCGTAACTAAGCCATAACAAATTATAATTACTTTATCTCCCGGTTGTACAAGCCTTGCTGCAGCACCGTTTAAACAAATAACACCGCTACCGCGTTTGCCTTTAATAACATATGTCTCTAAGCGCGCACCGTTATTATTATTTACAATTTGAACTTTTTCGTTCTCTACAATATTTACTGCATCCATTAAATCTTCATCTATTGTAATACTACCTACATAGTTTAAATTTGCCTCCGTTACAGTTGCACGATGTAACTTTGCTCTCATCATTGTGCGAAACATAGATGCTCCCCCTTATTTAACCGTTAATGTTATATTGTCAATTAATCTTACATTTTCAAACTTAACTGCAATAGCTAAAATGATTCTTCCTTCCATTTCCCCTACTATTGCCAATGACGGATATGCATATAAATCCGCATAATCTACAGTACCTTTCGTATACGTCTCAATATGTTCTTTCACAAGATTTGTAATGATTTCTGAATTACGTTCGCCTGCCTCAATTCTTTCTTTCGCTATACATAGACTGCGGTATAAATGAGAAGCCTCTTCACGTTCTTCTTGTGATAAATACACATTACGAGAACTTTTTGCTAATCCATCTTCTTCTCTTACAATATCAACTGGTACGATCGTTACTGGAATATTGAAATCAGTTACAAATCCTTCAATTACAGCAACTTGTTGTGCATCTTTCATACCGAAATAAGCACGATTTGGCATTACAATATTAAATAATTTCATTAGTACAGTCGCAACTCCAGAAAAGTGACCAGGTCTTTGTTTTCCACATAATACGTCAGTACGCTTTACAACTTCTACTGTTGTTGTTTGTTCTGCCGGATACATTTCTTCTACACTCGGATAAAATAAATAATCCACACCGTTTTCTTTTGCTACACTTTCATCTCTCTCAATATCACGAGGGTATCGCTCTAAATCTTCGTTCGGCCCAAACTGTAGTGGGTTTACAAACACACTTAAAACTACAATTTCATTTTCTTCTCTTGCCTTGCGTAATAAAGTAGCATGCCCTTCATGTAAATACCCCATCGTTGGAACAAAACCAATATTCTTTCCACTTGTACGAAGTTCGCTCGTAATTTGCTGCATCTCTTGCACTGTAGTTATGATTTTCATTACTGTTTTCCCCCGTATAACGCTAAGCATTCTTCTTCTTTCATTGTGAACGAATGTTTCTCTTCAGGAAATTGCCCTGTCTTCACTTCAGCAACATATTGAGAAATCCCACGTACAATTTCCTCTTGAACAGACGTATACTGTTTTACGAATTTCGGAACACGATTTACCCCATATGAGATGAGATCATGATATACAAGAACTTGCCCATCTACTTTTTGTCCCGCTCCAATCCCTATTATTGGAATTGTTAATTGCTTCGAAATTAATTCTGCTAACTGCATTGGCACACATTCTAACACAAGTGCTATCGCACCAGCTTCCTCACATTTCTTTGCATCGTCTATTAATTTCTTTGCACTTTCAGCATCTTTTCCTTGCACTTTATATCCACCCAATACTCCCACAGATTGAGGAGTTAAACCTAAATGCGCTACGACAGGAATTCCTGCATTCGTTAAATAATGAATCGTTGATATAACTTCTCCAGCACCTTCTACTTTTAGTGCATGTGCTCCGCTCTCTTGAACGATGCGGCGTGCATTCACCATCGTTTCTTGTAACGATATGTGATAAGACATAAACGGCATATCAGTTACAATAAATGTTTCTTTCGCTCCGCGGCGTACAGCTTTCGTATGATGAATCATATCCTCTACTGTTACAGGTACTGTTGAATCATATCCGAGTACAACCATCCCAAGAGAATCTCCAACTAAAATCATATCGACTTCAGCTTCTTCTGCTAATTTAGCAGAAGGATAATCATACGCCGTTAGCATCGTAATCGGCTCACCTTGCTCTTTCATCTTCAAAAAATCTGTTTTTGTTTTCAAAAACTACTCCTCCTTTATACAGGAGAGAGGCGATGGCCGAAATCATATAAAAAACCCCTCTGGCCATAAAAGGGCAGAAGGGTTGTGTGTTAGTCGGCATTATTCATCCCTCTGTCCCAGTCCGTTATTGGATCAAGGCAGAATCCAAGTTATTATTTTTTGTACTGCTTCGAATCATGGTGCAGTTCGCTCTGATACTGCCCACATTCGAACTAATTATAGCAAAGTACAAAAAGAAATTACTACATTTTTTTGAAAAAATAATTTTTTATTTCCATTACGGTATGTGAAATTTAACTAGATAGTGTATATGCTATATAGTTTTTACAGAGAATTCAGTCCTAAAAAATAAGTGGGTGTGTTTCCCCTACATACCTTACAACTCCAAGTTAATTTCTTTTGTAATCCATTTAAATGCAAAAAATTGATTTAAAGATACTGGTATTTTATTTGACTGTATAGTATAAGCCTAAAACTAATGATGCAGGTTAATTGAAGAAAAGCACTTAGAAAAGGAGAATTGCGAATGTCTATGAACAAGTGGTTATTTCCATTACTCGGTTTGTTTGTAATGATTGTGAGTGTGATAACTTTAGATTCCATCAACGTAGTTGCCTCAGCTAACGTCGTAACACAACCTATTGAGTCAACGAAAGTGATTGAAGTCGAACTGAACGATGATTACTTTAATCCGAATGTCATCACTATTCCGATTGAAGAAACAACAACATTGTTATTAAAAAATAAAGGTAAGAACGAGCACACCTTTACAGTGAAAAAACTCGGAATTGACGTCGTAGTTGAGTCAGGAAAAGAAAAAAACATTACCGTAAAACCTAAAAATACTGGTACATATGAATTAATATGTAGATACCATCTCCTTAAAGGAATGGAAGGAAAAGTAATAATCAAATAATAAGCAGCGCTAATCGAACGTTACTCTACATACAACTTAAGTTGTAAAAAGTGTATTGTTACATTACAAAGCCTACTCAAAAATGTTGAAATAAAAAAGAAGTTCCAAAAAAGGAACTTCTTTTACTTCATTTCGATATCCGCAGAATGAATATGATGTATTTTCCCTTCATGGTCCTCCAGAAGCAATACACCCTCTTCTGTAATCCCTTTTGCTAGCCCCGTAATCGTCTGTCTCATCGTTCGGGCAGTAATTTCTTTCCCGATGCTCACAGCGTAACTTTCCCAAAGAATTTTAATTACAGAGAAACCATTTTGTAAATACTCTTCATATAATTTTTCTAGTTGTAAAAAGATTTGTTGCATAAGTTCCGCACGAACAATTGGCTTACCTGATTCAATCGCTAAAGAAGTGGCAATTTGCTGAATTTCCTCATCAAAATGTTCTTGTTTTTGATTCGCATTAATACCAATTCCCATAATGACAGCATTGATTTTATCAGGATCCGCTTGCATTTCTGTTAATATACCTACAGCCTTTTTACCTTGAATTAAAATATCATTCGGCCATTTAATTCCTACATTTACACCTGTGCATTTTTCAATTGCTTGTGCAACGCTAACAGCCGCTAGCAGAGTGAGCTGCGGGGCATGATGAACCGGGATCGATGGACGCAAAATAATACTCATCCAAATTCCTGTTCCTTTTGGCGAATGCCACTTTCTACTTAAACGGCCTCTACCTGCAGTTTGCTCTTCCGCAACGACAATTGTTCCCTCTTCTACTCCTTCATAAGCAAGTTTTGCTGCAATATGCTGAGTAGATTCAACTGATTCTTCAAAATAAACCGTTCTACCGATACGCTCTGTTTGTAATCCTAACTGAATTTCATTAGCAGTTACTTTGTCTGGCTTCCCCGCAATGCGGTAACCTAATCGACGCACAGCTTCAAGTTCATATCCCTCATTCCGAAGGTCCTCCATATGTTTCCACACAGCGGTTCTTGAACAGCCAAGTTTATCACTAATCGTTTGGCCAGATACAAATTCTCCATCCGCTTCAGAAAAAACTTGCAACAACTGCTTTCTTATAGTAGATTGCATCTTTGCAGCCACTCCCTTATACTCTCTTTCTCATTAACTACATTTCCTTGTACGATCGCTTCTTCGATTTTTCGAAGCATTTCAGCAACCCACGGACCAGGCTTTTTATTCGCCCAGTTTAATAGATCATTCCCACTCACATTCATTTCTTGACGACCCTTGATTGGCAATGCATGAAACATTGATTGTACTCGTTTAACAGATGTAGGGTTATAGTTTTCAATCATCGCTTCATATACTCTCTCTGCCATTTCAGCGATATGAATTCCCGTTTTATAAAGAAGGACTGTATCCCAATCCTTCTCCTTTCTCGTACAAATTGTTAATAAAACTGCGACAATATCTTTTATTTTTTTATTCGAAAACTTCCATTGACGTAAAAATACAGATGGATGCTCTTCTCCGATACAATATAAGAAAAATGCCCATGCCTCAATGTCTGTTTCAAAAGAATCCCATTTATACTGCGTAGCTTTTAACAGTCTCTCTTCTGACATTTGTAAATAGGGCAAATGAGAAAATAACTTCGTCTCTACTAATTCTTTGAGGCCCTTCACACAATAGGTACCAGTTAACAGTTTCTCAAACTCTACTGTGATGCGCTCAATTGCTATATGTTCTAGCAAGTGTCCATACGTTTCAATCGCTTGCTTCGTTTTCGTTTCTAAAGAAAACCCTAACGTACTTACAAACCGAATGCCACGCATCATTCTTAGTGCGTCTTCTTGAAAACGATTCGCTGCATTTCCAACTGTCACAATTTCTCTCTTTTGAATCGCTTCCTGCCCAGCAAATAAATCCACCATTTCGCCTTCTTCTGTCATGGCAATCGCATTCATTGTGAAATCACGACGTTTTAAATCCTCTTCTAATGAACGAACAAATTGAACACTACTAGGTCTTCGAAAATCTTCATATTCGCTTTCTGTTCGAAAAGTGGTTACCTCATAAGGTTCACCATTTTCTACAACAATTACAGTTCCATGCTCAAGACCAACAGGAACATGTCTTGGGAATATATCCATTACTTCTTCTGGTAAAGCAGATGTCGCAATATCAATATCTCCAATCGGCCTATCGATAATAAGATCTCGTACGCTCCCACCAACAAAATAAGCCTCATGTCCTTGTTGTTTTAATATCTCAATAATAGAACTAGCTTTTTTAAATATTTCCATTTTTGTCATCCCTTAGTATGTCATAGTAAATTGCTTCATATTGTGAGACGATTTTTTCTGAGCGGAACTGCTCATAAACACTTTCTCTTGCTCGCTCTCCCATATTACGGTGAAGCTCTTCATTCTTTAATAGCTGAATGGCTTGATTGGCCACACCTGTTGTATCGCCAACTTCACATAAATATCCTGTTTCACCATGTTGAATGACTTCTGGAATACCTCCAACCCTTGTTCCGATACAAGGTACACCACACGCCATCGCTTCTAATAAAACAAGACCAAAACTTTCCTTCTCTGATAGAAGCAACATTAAATCACTCATCGCAAGCAGTTCTGCAACATTATCTTGCTTCCCTAGGAATAAAACGCGATCTTCAATATGTAAATTCTTCACTATCTGTAAAATTGTACAAAATTCTGGTCCGTCTCCAACAAGAAGCAATTTCGCATCAACTTCTTTAGCAACTTTAGCAAATGCCTGAACAACATCCTGCACACGTTTCACTTTACGGAAATTTGAAATGTGAATAAGTACCTTTTCACTCTCACTTATACCGTATTCTTTCTTTAATTGAGACATATTACGCTTGAAATATACACGTTCGTCTATAAAGTTATACACCGTTTGAATGTCTTTATTTGGTTTTACAAGCTCATGCGTTTCGTCAATTAATGAATGCGAGACAGCAGTAACAACATCAGACTGCTCAATACCAAAACGAATTAAATTATTTAACGAAGGGTCGGAACCTAACACAGTAATATCTGTTCCATGCAAGGTTGTAACAATTTTAATACGCTCACCAATCATTTGTTTCGCTAAATAAGCACAAATTGCATGCGGTATTGCGTAATGCACATGTAAAATATCAAGACTTTCTCTTTGTGCAACCTCTGCCATTTTACTCGCTAACGCTAAGTCATATGGTGGATATTGAAATACAGAGTATTGATTCACCGTCACTTCATGAAAATAAATGTTTGGATACACTTTATTTAATCGAAATGGTAAACCCGATGTAATAAAATGAATTTCATGCCCGCGTTCCGCCAATTGCTTTCCTAATTCTGTTCCAACAACTCCAGAACCACCTACAGAAGGATAACATGTAATACCTATTTTTAATTTCATTTACATCCCCCTATTAAATCAGCATGTAATAAAACCGGTTTCTTACTCATAAATCCTTCGGCATACAAGACTCCAACTTCTTTCCCAAACATCTTCTCACGAGCGACCACAGTTTCAACGTAACCTTCTGTTAACGGCGTCTTAACACCATCACTCCCTGTTGAAAACTGACTTTCATACGCTTCTAATGCTTCCACTTTTTGCGATAGGTACTCACTAATATCTATACAAAAATTCGGTTTATGAAAACCATTAATCATATAATTATAAAAAGACTCCACACGATGTGGTGGAAGTTCTGGCATATATTTACGGATTCCTGCTGAAAAAATAGCCTCTTCCACAAGCTTTGCACAATTTGCATGATCTGGATGACGATCTTCATCGTATGGTGCAAAAACGAGTTTTGGTTTATATGTACGGATCACCTTTACAATTTCACGTATAAACTCTTCTTTCATATACAAACCACGATCTGGCATCGCTAAATTCAGTCTCGTTTTTACTCCCATTATACGAGCTGCGATCTTTGCTTCTTCTTTTCTCAACTCTATCGTTCCATTTGAAGAAAGGTCAGCTTCTGTTAAATCACAAATACCTACTTCAAACCCTTGCTTCGTATATTTTGCAATGGTACCCGCCATGCCGATTTCAACATCATCAGCATGAGCACCAAACGCTAATATATGTAATCCACTCATAATTGTTCCCCTCATTTTCTTAACTTGCGATAATCTAAATCCCCTCGTTCTAATGCGTGCATTAACATTTCAGCACTTGCCATGTTCGTTGCAAGTGGAATCGCATATACATCACATAAACGAAGTAATGCATTTACATCTGGCTCATGCGGCTGAGCAGTTAGTGGATCTCGGAAAAAAATCACCATATCCATATCGTTTTTTGCAATCATGGCACCGATTTCTTGATCGCCACCAAGAGGACCCGACTGATATCTTGTTACAACTAAGCCAGTTGCCTCCATAATGCGAAGTCCTGTCGTTCCTGTTGCAAACAATTCATGTTTTTCAAAAATTGGTTTATATGCGTACGCAAACGAAACCATGTCATTTTTCTTTTTGTCATGTGCGATTAAGGCAATTTTCATCCGTTGTCTCCCCTTTAGTCGATAATGTTTTCTAAACCGTACACAAGATGATCAATGTTCATTACTGTTTCAATTGATAGTTTTACACCTGACATAAATGATGCACGATTGAATGAATCATGGCGAACCGTTAACATTTGTCCATCCCCGCCGAACATTACTTCTTGGTGTGCAATAAGTCCCGGTAAACGTACACTATGAATGTGAATACCGTCTACATTTGCACCACGAGCACCTTCTAGTTGCTCTACTTCGTTTGGATGACCTTGCTGCTTTGATTCACGATTTTGACGAATTAATTCTACTGTTTTGACAGCTGTACCAGATGGTGCATCTAATTTTTGATCATGGTGTAATTCAATTACTTCAACATCTTGGAAGTACTTCGCTGCCATTTGTGAAAATTTCATCATAAGAACTGCACCAATTGCAAAGTTTGGAGCGATAATTGTTCCTACTTTATTATCTTTTGCATTTTCTGTTAATTGCTTTAGTTCTTCTTCCGTAAATCCAGTTGTACCAATAACAGATCGAAGTCCACGTTCAACTGCAAGTGTCACATGTTTCTTTCCAACTTCTGGTGTTGTTAAATCTAATAATACATCTGCTTCCACTTCATCTAAACAAGTATGTAAATCTGCGTAAATCGGTGTATCTAACATCGGCATACCAGGTAAGTCTGAAATCTTTTCTCCACCGTGCTTATAGTCTACTGCTGCTACTAAATTGAAATGTTCTGTTCTTTCCATAAGAAGGACTGCTTCATGTCCCATACGTCCTCTTGGTCCAGCGATAATTACTTTAATTTCTTTCATTATTCTTTCTCTCCCTCATCAATGCGTGTCCAGCGATCTTTATCACGTGTATTAAATTTTTCCATTACAATGTTATGCGCTGTTTCTAAATCAATATTTAAACTATTTGCCATACAAATCATAACAAACAATACATCTCCAAGCTCTTCTTCAATACTACGTTCTGTTTCAGTTGTTTTCTTCGGTTTCTCACCGTAGTAATGGTTTACTTCCCTCGCAAGCTCTCCCATTTCTTCCGTTAAACGAGCCATCATTGCAAGCGGACTGAAATAACCTTCTTTAAACTGACCAATATATGCATCTACTTCTTTCTGCATATCTTTCATCGTTTTTGCTTCCATACTAATCACCTCTAATCCTTCCTCTTTCATGTTAGCCAATTCATCGCGATTTGACAAATATTATTCCCCGCCAAACACCTATTTGCGACCCTTTTTTGGATAGACTATAATGAAGTGAAACTTTCTTTTGCGGTTTTGGCAAAAGATCAGCTAAAATCAATTGTTTTTTTATAGCCTTCACTATTTTTATTAACAACTAGAAATTACTTATCATTATGTTTTACCGTTTCAGCGGAGCAATGCAATCTACATAATTAGGGGGATTTCTATATGACATCAAGTTTGAAGATTCGAAATATCATTTTCATTTTAATCGGTTCCGCTATTTTTTCTTTCGGTATTGTGAATATCAATATTGAAAATCACCTTGCAGAAGGTGGATTTACCGGTATTACACTATTATTGTATTTTCTATTTAAGTTTGACCCTTCTTATTCAAACTTAATTTTAAATATCCCTATATTTTTTATTGGTTGGAAGTTACTTGGAAGAACGACATTTATCTATACACTAATCGGCACATTCAGCGTATCTTTATTTCTATGGATTTTTCAGCGTTACGACGTTCTTAACTTACATTTAAACTTACAAAATGATATGACACTCGCGGCTTTATTCGCCGGGGCATTTATCGGTATCGGTCTTGGCATAATATTTAAATATGGGGGGACTACTGGCGGTGTAGATATTATCGCAAGACTCGCTCATAAATATGTTGGCTGGAGTATGGGGAAAACAATGTTTATGTTTGATGCTATCGTCATTATCGTCTCTATTCTTACCTATTTATCATACCGCGAAGGCATGTATACGTTAGTTGCTGTTTTTATCGGAGCGAAAGTCATTGACTTTATGCAAGAAGGAGCCTATGCGGCAAAAGGAGCAACTATTATCTCAGATAAAAACGATGAAATTGCTGCCCAAATTTTATCTGACATGGAGCGCGGAGCAACCTTTTTAAAAGCTGTTGGATCGTATACGAAAGTGGAACGGAACGTATTGTATTGCGTTGTCGCTAAAAATGAAATCGTGAAATTAAAAAATATTATTACTTCTGTAGATCCTCATGCCTTTGTTGCTGTAAGTGACGTACATGATGTAGTTGGTGAAGGTTTTACATTAGATGAAAATAAAAATCCGTTACATAATTAAATTCAACTAGAAAAGCTCTTTAGCTTTTCTAGTTTTTTATTACATATTTTTTCAGCTTCTCCCAATCCTCATAAATAAGCTCCAACAAACTCCGATTATAAAAAATAGAAGCTGGATGAAAGGTCGGAAAAATAGAATATTCTTTTTCTGTCCATACAAATTCTGTACAGCAACTATCTTTCAATTGTTGCACGGGTTGTTTTAACAATTCTCCATGAACATCTGTAATTTTATGATTTTTACTGACTAAACGCTGTAATGCAATATTACCAAGCGTAACGATAACAGGAGGGTCTATATGTTCCAACTCATAATCTAATAAAGGTGCATGAGCAAGTATTTCTCCTTGATTTGGTGTTCTATTATACTTTTTCTGTATTTTTTCGCCATTTCGTTCTTTTTTCTCTCGCCATTTATATGGCCTACTCCGGACCGCACTCGTAATATATACTTCTTCCCTTGTAACATGAATACGTTCTAAAAACTCCATTAAATGTTTTCCAGCTCTACCGCTAAACGGAATCCCATTATGAATTTCTGTTTCACCAGGTGCTTCACCAACGAGCATAATTTTTGGGTTTCCAGGGCCTTGTCCACTTAGAAAACCTTCTAGCTGATACGAAGTACTACGCTCTTTCACTTGCTTTACTATATGGTCTGGATATTCCATTATCTCCCCCCTCATCGTATGCTACTTAATTATGATTTCCCTACAATATTTCTTTCATTTTATCCTGTCCATTTATTACAGATAATAAAAAAAGACTATCAAAATTGATAGTCTTTAGTCGTCGCTACGCTGCATACCAGTATATATTAATACAAGACGTAATAATTCAAATACAGCTACAGCTGCAGCTGCTACATATGTTAATGCTGCCGCATTTAATACTTTACGAGCTTGGCCGTACTCATCTGTCGATACGATACCAAGTGCTTCAATTTGTTGCATTGCGCGTTTTGATGCATCAAACTCAACTGGTAATGTAACAAGTTGAAAAACAACACCTGCTGCCATCAAAATAATTCCTAGCAACAATAAACCAGACATTTGTGCAAACACACCAATTAAGACGAAAACCCAAGACATATTCGAGCCAAAATTAGCAACTGGCACTAATGAATGACGAACACGCATGAAATTATAATCTTTTGCATCTTGAATCGCATGCCCTACTTCGTGTGCTGCTACTGCTGTACCAGCAACTGAATGGCCATAGTAGTTATCTGTTGATAATCGAACTGTTTTGGCAGTTGGATCATAATGGTCTGATAAATGACCTGGCGTTTCTTCTACAGCTACGTTGTATAATCCGTTTTCATCTAAAATTTTCCGAGCCACTTCTGCTCCTGTCATACCTGATGTTGAATAAACTTGTGAATACTTGCTATAGGCACTACGTACTTTTGACTGTGCATACAACGGTATGATCAAAATGATCGCGAAGTAAATTAAATAAAACATCATGAACCTCCATTGAAGTTTTAATTATAGTACTTCTCATTCTATTTTTTTCTGCCACCATTGTCAATGAATAAACCTTACAATCCGTATCTTTATTTATCCCGCTATTTGTAGACAGTTAGACTCCCACCTCAAAATTCTGCTGGAGCAAAGAACTTAAGCGGTATATCCACTGCCCGTAAACGCCCGATTGATGAGGGCTAATAATCAATGAGGTATGAACCTCCCCACTGATTAAAGTTTCACTTTATCGCATTATCTATTTTTAGAATGTACATTACTTTTTCTTTTCTCTCGCTCACCTTTATACTTTCTCCATCCAACATAAGTTAATGTGAATAAAATAAGTCCTCCAGTAATTGTCATAAACCAAATGAGAGAGGGGGCAATTTCATCTTTTTTTACTGTGTGAAATATCTTTTGCAAATCTCCTTTAATGATTCCTAATTGCATTTGCCCACCTTTCGTTTTTAACATAACGTTACGAAATTCATCCAAATAAGATAAATGAGCATTTACACGTTGCACCTCGTTTTCTGGCAAAGCAATCATTAGGCTTGGGTAAATAATATTAAATTCATTTAAGAATGTATTTAACGTTTGCTGAAACTGTCCAGTATCTTCTTTTTTCATCGCTTTTTCCATTTGAGAAAAAGCATCCATTACTTTCCCTTCTCTTTCCATCCAAAGCGGTTGATATTTCGATACTTGCGCATCAACAGCAAGTTGTAATGCTATCACATTATCAATTTTAACTTGCTTACCTAAATCTTCTTCCGAGAGAGATTGTTTCGCTTTGTCGTAAGCTAAAGAAATGACTCTAATTTGATCTGGTGTTACTTCTTGCTTCTTTTCATTCCCCTTCACTAAAAACTGCTCCGAGAAATATTGTAATACTTGTACTGCTTTTTCATCTTCATTACGCTTCACTAACTGTAACGAGTCGTCTAGCAACCCCGTTAGTTCACTCCACTCTTCAGCATATATACGTAACGGAAACATTATAATTAGAAATGCTATCAATCCAATTAATGTTCTCTTCATCCCGGTCCCCCCTATAACTACTAGTACAAAATATGTGGAATTGGACAAGAATAGAACAGAACTGCCCCGAAAAATATATTATCGTTTTACAAACAAAAAAATTCTCTTTAAGCAGAGAATTTTTCCTTTGAAATCCTTTTCTTTTTTACGAAATATCTATACAAGCTGTAACAAAGTATACTACCACCTAAAATGAATAATAAAATAGCACACGCCGCATGCATAAAAAATTCTTCTGGTAGCATTAAAATAATCGGATCCGATTCAATATCAAACATCCAATAATCGTTACTGAATAACAGCTTATGGAATAATACAAAACTCTTTTCAAAATTAATAGCGATTGGCAACACCAGTGCTATCGGAAATATAATTGTTACAATCGATCCATGCAGTAAAAATTTTTCGTTTTTTCTTTTTAATAAATAAACGCCGCCTATCACTACAATCATAATTGTTGCATACATCACATATTGAATCTTTACTATAATATTTTTAACATCTACAAAATGAATACGACCATTTGTAGACATATCTAATGTCGGTAAATGTAATGCTCCGTCATAAAACGGAGATAAATATGTAATTAGCACATCATAATTTCTCTTAATTTCATCTTTTGTCATATCCGCTAAATCTGGAATGTTTAAAAAATCAATTTCAAAATAATACAGCCATTTTCCATATACAACTGCCATTGTTGCAAGTGCAAAAATAGAAAATGCTATGCTATATGAAACAACTAACGTAATCAATCGATCCAATATTTTTCCACTCTTACTTCTCTTCATTTTCTCCCCCTAAATGTTCACACCATCATAAAGAAAACTGTTTTCGGCGCTCACGTAAGCAATAATAGTATGTGATGCACAGTACGACAATACTTAACCAAAATGTAAAATAACCAATTTTCTCTACAAACAAATGCATAATTCCGTATCTCGGCATTTGCCAAAATAAATAATCAATTGCGTCATTATGTAATGTCCATATACCTGCTACTACAAAATGCCATTTTTTTATACGGTAAAACGGAGCATATAACACTCCCTGCACTGCCATTGCAAAATGCGATAGCATTAACATATACCCCATCAAGCCAATAGGACCTTTTACATAAATCATAACCACATTTACAACAACAGCCCATATACCATATTTTATTAAAGTTACAATTGCCAGCGCCTCTATTAATCCCCAGTTTCGCTTTACCAAGAAAGCAATTAAAACAAAGACAAAAAAGAGAGTCGCCATAGGACTATCTGGTACAAACGGCCAAAATATAGGTGACGTTTCTTTTAATTGATTTCCATACCATATAAATCCGTAAATTGTACCTAGTATGTTAACAATCAATAAAAATAATAATACTGAGCGTTGTCTTAACATTGCATACAAGTAAACCAAGCTGTATGTCCAACACCTTTCATTCTTTCCTCAAACTCTACTCTATTATATAGTAAACTTTCTGTCATCAAAATAAAAAGCTGACCACAAAATTTGTAGTCAGCTTTTCTATTACTTTTTATTATACTTTGCAACGAATTCCGAAAGCTTTTTCAGTTCTTCATCCGTACCTTTAAATACACCTTTAGGCATGGAACCTTTTCCATCTTTCGCAATTTTAGCGATTTCTTCAGGTTTTAAAGTTAAGTTCTGCAAAGCTGGTGCTGCCGCCCCGCCTTGTAAATTATCACCATGACACGTTAAACAAGTATTTTTTTGCATTAACTTGTAGCCGTCATCATTTTTATCAACTGGTGCTGTTTTTACAATTGCGCCTTGTTTCTTTGCAGCTTCCCAGTCGTGGTGTGCTACAGATTCCCAAGTTAAAAAGATAATCGATGCAATTGCTAAAAGCATAAATCCAGTGGCTACAGGACGCTTCAACGGGCGTCTTTCTGGACCTCGATCGAGAAATGGAGCTAACAGCAATGCTCCGAACGCAATCCCTGGCATAATAAACGCTCCAATTACAGTAAATGAACCAGAAGCATAAGAATACTTTAGTAACTGATACAAAAATAAGAAATACCAATCTGGAAGTGGTATATATCCGGCATCTGTCGGATCCGCCATTCTCTCAAGCGGTGACGGATGTGCCACTGTTAAACATAAATAACCGATTAAAAAAACTGCACCAACCATCCATTCTTTTAACAAGAAGTTCGGCCAAAATGCTTCTGTTTTTCCTGGGTATTCAGAATAATCTTTTGGAATATTTGGTTTCCGAGCTACTGGTACTCGAGAATCTCCTACAAATTTCATTCCTTTGCCGCGATGCATAATCTCCCTCCTTTAGTTCTTTCCCCTTTAATTTAGCAATCTCTTATAGTGGACCGGAAATACCTTGTTTGCGAATCATGATGAAGTGGAAGGCCATTAAACCTAGAAGTGCTGCTGGTAAGAAGAAGACATGAATAGCAAAGAAGCGAGTTAATGTTTGAGCGCCAACAATTTCGGAATGACCAGCGAGTAATGTTTTAATATAAGGACCAATGAGCGGCGTTTGCTCTGCGATTTGAATCCCTACTTTCGTAGCAAATAACGCTTTCATATCCCACGGTAATAAATATCCGGTAAAACCAAGACCTAACATAACAAAGAAAATAAGAACACCAACAATCCAGTTTAACTCACGAGGTTTTTTATACGCACCTTGGAAGAAAACTCTGAGTGTATGTAAAAACATCATTACAATTACGAGACTAGCACCCCAGTGGTGCATACCACGAACAATTTGCCCGTACGCAACTTCATTTTGTAAATAGTAAACAGATTCCCACGCATTTTTAATATCAGGCACATAATACATCGTCAAAAACATTCCAGATAAAATTTGAATTACAGTAACGAAAAAGGTAAGTCCTCCAAAGCAATAAACGAATGCAGAAAAGTGATGTGCCGGGTTTACATGTTCAGGTACTTCATGATCAGCGATATCGCGCCATATCGGTGTAATATCTAAACGTTCATCTACCCAATCATAAATTTTATTTAGCATCTACTTTGCACCCCCTTTTGGCTTCGCTTTTCCTAAATACAGCGTTCCATCTTTCACTTTAGACTCGTACACATCAAGCGGAGCAAGTGGCGGTGTGCCTTTAATGTTCATACCATCTTTTGTATAACGTCCTCCGTGACACGGGCAAAAGAATTGATTCGGATGTGCTTTGTCCGAATTCCAGTTCACTGTACACCCTAAATGTTTACACACTGGAGAAAATGCAACGATGTCTCCGCTTTCATCTTTATGCACCCAAGCAGATTTTGGCTCTTCAGACTTGTACCATCCGTCAACCTGTTTCACCTTAAAGTCGAAACGCTTCGGCTCTGTTGTAATATCCTTTACTTGCGCAACAGCAACCATATCTGTTCCCGCTTCTTTTCTTAACACCGGATCAAGCGCAAATCGCGTCATCGGCATTAAAATACCCGCTGCCATAAAGCCTCCTACTCCTGTAAGTGTGTAATTTAAAAACTGTCTTCTTGACACACGATGTTCTTTCTCGCTCACGAAAATTTCCCCCCTCTATCAGAAATTGTCCCCTCGTGAAAAATAATATAAAAAATAAATACTAGGACACTATCATGATATAATACCCTCATGCACAGGTCAATATCATACTACTCATAATAATAAGAACTTTCTGTTTATTGCTATTTTCCCCATTTTTCTTCTAACATTACCATTATATTTTTTATATGAGCGTGAATGACTTCTCTCTTCGCTTGATCACTAAATTGTTCTAACGCTAATGAGGGTAACCAAAATAAATCCCCCTGTAACTCTTGCATATCTTCTTTCCATGAAAAATCACTTGTAACATAAGCAATATGTTTAAAGCCTTGACTTTGTAAATGATCTGTCCATTCTTGCAAACGAGCTTTTTCATTCTTTTGACTTTCTACTAAATACGTAAATGCAGGTAGTAAAAGCACTCTTCCTTTATATTCTCTTTCCAACTCCATACTCAACAATTCAATAAATTCACCTTGTTCTACTACCGTTTTCATTTCTTTTGCTGCTGAAATTGACAAAAGAGGTATTACCCCTGTATCTACATACTCCCTTGCTTGCTCAAACTGTTCCACGTCTTTTACAATCCATTTCACATTTCTTCCCTCCCTCCAGCTAAAATGACAGAACTTTCACTTTATATATATTAAACCATACTAAAAGGGGTAAAAAAAGAAAAACTACCCAAGATAGGTAGTTTTTCTTAAAAAAGTCCGAAATTTGTAAAAATTCAATAATTCAAATAAATCCTATAAAGTCTTTAACTCCGCCGTTAACCTATGAAACGCTTCCTTATCTTGCTTATCCAACGCTTCATCAATTTGTTTCAAAAGACGTTCTCTTCTAAATGAAAATACACTCTCTTCTAAAAATCTCTCTGCAAGTAAACGATCTTTTTCATTTACTTCAATATGCTTTGGTAAATATGGATTGTCTTCTAATACAGCTACATAGTTTGCGTTTTGGAACGATGATTTAAAGTTGAGTTGAATATAAATATCCTCATCTCGATTTAAACGAATATCATGAAACGATTTTTCAGCATCTGTTGTCATAACATTTTGTTTAAAAAAGTGAAACGGTGTGTCTTTCACGCAATTTGCTGACATCACTAAGCCACGCGGACAATATTTTGCATGCTCTACGAAGTGGACTTTATGCATTAATTGGTCGTGACTCATTAAATAATTCAAAATCCATACACATTCACGCTGTTTCAGTTGGTAATTATTCAAAAACCATTTCACAAAATCCTTCTTCTCGTTTACAGAAACAGGGGTATTCATAGCAATTAAGTCCCTCCTCTGTCTTTCTCTTTTCTTTTTAGATTCAAGAAGCGGCATTCAGTTTCCTTCCAACTTATGAAAAATCCTCTAAATTATATAACAACTCTTCAATATGAATTTGTGTCGGGTCTAGTTGTAATAACTGAGTAAACACTTCTTTGGCCTCTTTTCGCATTCCTTCTTCCAATAAGAAATAACCGTACTCTTCCAAGAAGTCTGGATGATTCTTAAAAGAAGTATATGCACTTTCATAGTGCTTTAATGCATCCGAATACATTTCTAATTGTTTTTTTGCAAACGCAAGATCCCAAAGTAGTTGTGTATCTGGCTCTCCGCTATCAATAGCACGCTCTACAACTGTGATTAACTCTTCATACTTTTCTTGTCCTTTTAAAATATATGCATATTTTAATATTGCACCTAAATGTCCTGGATCTAACTCAAGCGCTTTTTGAAGCACTTCCTCTGCCTCTGCTACTTTTCCTAATTTAGCTGCAATGCTCGCTAATTCTACATAAAACGGAACAGCAAGCTCATCTACTTTAATTCCTTCTTGAAGTGTTTCATAGCTTTCTTGCAGCATTCCTTCTTTTTCATAGCTTTTCGCTAAATACATGTATAGTGATGCGTACTCAGGATCTAATTCTTTTAGTTCTTGCCAAGCACCAATTGCTCTTTGATATTCTTCTCCTTGATATAATGTGAAAGCATATCCAAATAAGGAGTGAATATCTTTTTGCTCCTCTAAGCCTGCTTCATAGTAAGAGATCGCTTCTTCCCAGTTTCCAATTGCACTTAACGTTTCTGCGAGACGAAGTGCAATGACAACACCCCCCATTACTTTATGTTCCGCTAATAGCGACTCGTAATAAGTAATTGCCTTTTGTTCTTCACCTTTACTACTATATAATTCTGCTAATCCAAACGTAATAACAGGTTCGTCAGGCATCAATTCTTTCGCCTTTAATAGTTTTTGCTCTGCTACATCATCAAAACCTTGCATTTGGAATAAATCTGCAACAAGCAATAACGATTGAACATATAAATCATCATTTTCTGGAATATCATGAAGTACTTCAATCGCTTCATCTTCTTTATCTAAATCAATATATAATTCTGCTAAAAATACCGTAAATTCACTCTCTTCCGGATATAGCAAGCGTAAATCTTCTGTTATTACTAGCGCCTCATCCGTAAACCCAAGTGTATGATAGTAGCGAGCGATATCATACTTCTCTTCATCATTCGCAACTTGTAATTGTTCTTTTAATAATTGTAATCCTTTTTCCGCTTCACCATTTTCAATATATGACACAGCTTGTTCAAACTTTTGCATAAACGTCTCCTTTAATTCTAAAAAATATTCTCTTCTGTTCATTTATCCCGCTATTAACGGGCAGTCAGACCCCCACCTCAAAATTCAGCTAAGGCAAAGAAGTTAGTTTGGGGATCAACTGCCCATAAAAGCCCGATTGGTTCAACTAATAATTAGCGGGGGATAAACATCCCCCACTGATTAAAGTTTCACTTTATCATAAGCAACGCACTGTTATAACGCAACCTTTAGAATGGGCATGCTCCTTCTTGTACTTTTTCTTATAGCGTAGCTACTTGTTCAAAAAGTTCGGATGTGACACCGATCCCTCACTACTTTCTATTGTACCGTTTTCTTTCATGACCGTGCAAATAACTTCCCTTATTAATTATGAAGCAACACCAACCAAGCTTTTAGGAGCTGTTCATGCGGGATAAAAAAGACTCCTATAAAAGGAGCCTTCACAATTTCTTAAGAATAGGTTTCTTCTTTCTTAACTTGCTCATTTACAAGCTCTTTCAGTAATTCTATAATTTCATCATTTTCTTCTTTCAATCCGACGGTAATACGAATGCCATCATGTATTCCAAATGCAGCACCAGAACGAACAATATATCCTTTCTTCATTAATCGTTCGAAAGCTTCATTACCAGAAATACCAAGTTTTAAGAAAATGAAATTTGTTTGAGACGGATAATAGAATACGTTATATTCCTTACAAAATGCATAGTATTGATTTAACCCTTCAGCATTTTTTTGCACACAGTCTTGTAAAAATGTTTGATCTTCTAATGCAGCTATTGCTACAGCTTGGGCTACAGTCGATGTATTGAACGGTAACCTTGCTACTTCCAACTGCCCGATTAACTTCGCATCACCAATCGCATATCCAATTCGAAAAGCAGCTAAGCCATATGCTTTTGAAAATGTACGTAATACCATAAGATTTTCATATTTTTCAAGAAGTGGCAATGTTTGCGGATAGTCTTTTGCTTCCGCATATTCATAATATGCTTCATCCATAATAACGAGCGCTGACTTAGGTACTGATTCTAAAAATGAAAGTAATTTTTGTTTCTCTACATATGTACCTGTCGGGTTATTCGGATTACAAATCCACACAATCTTCGTTTTATCATCTACTTGTTGTAACATTGCATCTAAATCGTGAATGCCATCTTTAAGTGATACTTCACGAACTTCTGCCCCTTCAATAACAGCATGGTGATGGTATTGCGAGAATGTAGGATTCGCCATTACAACATTTGTTCCTTCATGTAGTAAGGCACGGCTAATCATTTGAATAACTTCATCTAACCCACTACCAAATAACAGTTGTTCCGCTTTTACACCTAAATGATCAGCTACTTTTGTCCGAAGTTCAAAAGCATATCCATCTGGATAAAGAGCGTATTGACTCACTAATGATGTTAACGCTTCTGTCACATTTGTAGAACAACCGAATGGATTTTCGTTCGATGCTAATTTCACAATTTTTGATAATCCATATTCTCTTTTTACTTCTTCAATATTTTTCCCAGGTACATATGCTCTCAAAGTTAACAATTGCTCTTTCACTCTCATTTTTCTTCCCCCAGTCATTTTATTGAATTCGATTACAGTAAGGGATTATAATCCCTTACTGTAATCTTTTATCATAACCGTCACTATTACGAAAACACCTCTAAATAAGCACTTCATAACTGTCCCTATATTTTTAAGCCATATCCTTTTGAAATGCTTCTAACGCAATATGAACAGTCTCATCAGGAATAGATACGACGTTCACCACCCCATATTCCTGCATAAGTACCATATGAATTGTTCCAGCATTCGCTTTCTTATCTTGTTTCATCAGTTGAACGAGGCGCTCTACATTCAAATCGCTTGGCATTTTTGGATAGCCGTATTGCAAGAACCACTGCTTTATCTCTTCATAAGCAAGATCAACTTTATACACTTGCTCACTTAAAAATAAAGCAAATAACATCCCAACTGCTACTCCGTCACCGTGAGTAATATTTCCATATCCAATCTCTTTTTCAAGAGCATGCCCTAGCGTATGTCCAAAGTTCAAATGAGCACGTACACCTTTTTCTGTTTCATCTTGCGATACAATATTTGCTTTTACAGGAATCGCCTTCATTAATATGTGAATTAACTTCTCATCACGAAGATCCGCCAATGTTTGCACTTCTTCTTTTAACCAATGATACAGTTCAACATCACCAATCAAAGCATGTTTTATCACTTCTGCAAAACCTGAACGCCATTCTTTTTCAGGAAGAGAGTATAAAAATGGTGTATGATATACAACCGCTTCTGGCTGATGGAATGCACCAATCATATTCTTCCCTAACGGATGGTTAATTGCTACTTTCCCGCCTACTGCACTATCGTGAGCTAATAAAGTCGTTGGAACTTGGACAAAGCGAATGCCACGCATAAACGACGCAGCAACAAAACCAGCCAAATCTCCAATCATTCCGCCTCCAAGTGCGATAATTAAAGAATTTCTATCTAATTTATTTTCAAGAGCTGACGTATGAGCCGCATAGAAATTTTCAAAAGACTTCTCTTTTTCACCACTCGGTACAACGAATGAAAATACTTCTTGCTCTACTTGCAATGCATTCACAACTGTCTGTAAATGTAAAGATGCAACAACTTCATCTGAAATGATCATTACGTTAGATACAACTGGCTGCATATTTTGAACAAATGTTGTCAAATGTAATAATGCCTCTTTCCCAACATGTACATCATATTCTTTTGATTTCGTTTGAATATGTATGTTTTCCATTAAAATCCCCTCGCATATTCATTATGTTTCTCCATATTTTCACGAATAAGATCCATACGATCTAATCCAAATTGTTCCATTAAAGCAGTCGCTAATTCCCAAGCCACAACAGCTTCTGCAACGACACTAGCTGCTGGTACAGCACAACTATCTGAACGTTCAATGCTTGCTGTAAAAGGTTCTTTCGTATCAATATCCACACTTTGAAGAGGTTTATATAGTGTAGGTATCGGTTTCATCACACCGCGCACAACAATTGGCATTCCAGTCGTCATACCGCCTTCTAATCCACCTGCATGATTCGTTCTTCGTGTATATCCACGTGCTTCATTCCACAGAATTTCATCATGAACTTCACTTCCGGGTCTATGCGCTGCTTCAAAACCAATTCCAATCTCAACACCTTTAAAGGCATTAATGCTCATAATCGCGGCTGCTAATTTCGCATCCAGTTTTCGATCATAATGCACGTAACTTCCTACTCCAATTGGCATTCCTTCCACAATTACTTCAACGATGCCACCGATTGAATCACCATTTGCTTTCGCATCATCAATTGCTTTTATCATTTGGTTGCCAGCTTCTTCATCTAAACAACGTACAGGTGATGCTTCTGTAATACTTTTTAATTCTTCAATTGAACGATACGTAATCTCCTTAGCTTGTACACCGCCAATTTCAATTACATGGCCTGCCACTGTAATACCAAGTTCCGCTAACACTTTTTTAGCAACCGCACCAGCAGCAACACGCACTGTCGTTTCGCGTGCTGAAGAACGTTCAAGTACATTTCTCATATCTCTATGACCATATTTAATCGCACCATTTAAATCAGCATGTCCAGGTCTTGGTTTTGTTACTTTCCTCTTCATTTCTTTTTCTTCTTGTTCCGTTAACGACTCTGCACCCATAATTTTTGTCCAGTGTGCAAAATCACGATTTTCAACAACAAGTGCAATTGGAGAACCTAATGTCTCTCCATGTCTAACACCACTTGCAATTTGCACTTGATCTGTTTCAATTTGCATGCGTCTACCACGCCCATATCCCTTTTGCCTTCTAGCTAACTCTTCATTTATATCATCCGCTACTAAAGGCAGTCCTGCTGGAATACCTTCTATAATCGTTGTAAGTTGTGGACCATGAGATTCACCAGCTGTAATATATCGCATACGTTATTCCTCTTTTCGTATATGTATTTATCTCGCTATATTAAGCAATGATATTATCTTTCATTACTCTAAAAATATGAAAGAAATTATATGATTGATCAGCCATTCGCTTATTCTCCGATAGGCCTTTTACTTTACATATCAATATATCATAACCGCTCTAACTTCGTAACTAATCCAAATAAAAAAAGTGCAAGAAGAATACCCCTATTCTCCTTGCACTTTTTACTATTATCACAGTGATTAAAGCGTTTACAAATTATTTCAAAATAATTAGTAAATCCATTCATTCATTAATTTTGAGTAGTCTACCAATTCTTCTTCTTTAAAGAAAATAGCAATCTCGCGCTCTGCGCTTTCTAAAGAATCAGAACCGTGGATAATGTTTTTCGCAACAGTTACACCGAAATCTCCACGAATTGTTCCAGGAGCCGCTTCATGTGGTCTTGTTTTACCCATCATATTACGAGCTGTATCTACTACACCTTCACCTTGCCATACCATTGCAAATACAGGTCCAGATGTAATAAAGTCTACTAATTCACCAAAGAAAGGTTTTTCCTTATGCTCACCGTAGTGTTGTCCAGCAATTTCCGGAGTGACTTGCATTAATTTTGCACCAACTAATTGAAAGCCCTTTTTCTCAAAACGAGCTACAATTTCCCCAATGAAGGCACGTTGTACACCGTCTGGTTTTACCATTAGAAATGTTTTTTCCATAAAAAATCTCTCCACTTCTGAATTATGTATGTAATTGTATATCCCCACACACATATTAACACCCTTATCACAATTGTGCAATAGTTTTGAAATAGAGAGATTATTTTATTTTTTAGAATAAACACTAAAATTTTCGTTTTCCAATATACTTTGCAACATTTTGTAATGCATACTTTGCTTGCCCACGTGGGAGTGGTTTTATTATTTCCAATGCTTTATGTAAATAACGTTCGCTAAACGCAAATGCTTGATCAATAGCTGTACTATTTTTTACAGCATCAATAATTTCTTTCATTTCACTTGCTGTTGTATTTTCATGTACAGAAGTGATTTTCTTGCGGAGTATTGGATCTTCCATCGCATATAAAGCAGGCAGCGTAATATTTCCTTGTAGTAAGTCACCACCAGCAGGTTTTCCAAGTTTCTCTTCTGTTGAAACGAAATCTAAAATGTCATCAATAATTTGATAAGACATTCCTACGAAATACCCATACCAAAACAAACGATTTACCATATCACGATTAGCACCAGCAGCAATCGCCCCTAGCTGACAACTCGCAGCAATTAATAATGCTGTTTTTCGCTTTATCCTTCTTAAATACGTTCGTAAATTTTGGTCATAGTTATATTTATCTTTAATTTGTTCAATTTCACCTTTACATACTTCTAAAATTGTATGCGACAGTGCCTGATGCGCCTCTGGAATTTCGATATTTGTTACACATTCAAGAGACTTAGCAAACAGATAGTCTCCTGTATACATTGCAATACGATCTCCCCATTTCGCATTCACAGTCGCACTACCGCGTCGTAAAAACGCTGCATCAATAACGTCATCGTGAACGAGAGAAGCCATATGAATAAGTTCCAACGCAACAGCGACGTGCTTAATTGCGTCTAACTTATAATCCCCGAATTTCCCTGCAAGCAACACGAATACAGGACGAATTCGCTTCCCACCAGCTTCAATGAGTTGTAATGCCGCCTCTTCTACTAATGGCTGTTCAGAAGCAACTGTCTTTTTTAATTCTTTTTCTATTACATTAATATCCGATCGTAAAAAAGAGTACATAAGTTGTAACTTCATATTGTTCACCTTAACCTAAAACTTCTTTTTTCTATTTTGATTCTGGTTTCATACCTAAATGCATCGCTGCTACTCCAAAAGTAAATGGTTTCACTTGTACACGTTCAAGTCCAGCTTCCTCAAACATTTGAGCCAATTCTTTCATCCCTGGGAATGTACTAGCGGATTCTTGAAGCCATGAATATTCTTTATAGCTTTTCGCAAACATCTTTCCAAATAACGGCATGATATATTTAAAGTATAAAATATACCCTTGTCGAAAACCAATCATTGTTGGTTGCGATGTTTCTAGGCAGATTACTTTACCACCTGGTTTTACTACACGTGTCATTTCTTTTAATACGTGTAAATAATCTGGTACGTTACGCAAACCAAATCCAATCGTTACATAATCAAATGTATGATCTTCAAATGGAAGTTCCATTGCATTTCCATGTAGAAGTTCTACTTGTTTTAATTGTAACGCCTCTACCTTTTGTTTACCGACAGATAACATGTTTTCACTGAAGTCTAGGCCAACAACCTTCCCCTGCTCACCTACAGCTCCTGCTAGCGCAATTGTCCAATCCGCTGTCCCGCAGCACACATCAAGCGCTTTACTGCCAGGTTTTACATCCATAATACGCATCGTCTCTTTACGCCATGCTTTATGTCTTTGAAAACTAATTACAGAATTCATCACATCGTATTTATCTGAAATTTTCTCAAATACATCATGTACTCTTTCTTCTTTTGATTGTTGCATGCTCGTACCTTCTTCCAATGTAAAATTGCTTATGTCTTCGATTTATCTCTTAACACAGAATTTATTTCACTTATGTCTGTGTGATCTTCTAAAAATTGATCTTCTTTCTTTCGTAATTCCATCATCCATTCATTAATAACTGTTTCTGCATCAGCTTTATCCCCTAAAGCCTCTTGCACTGCTTGAAAAACAGGTGAATGTTGTTTATCAGCATACAGTTGACATTCTTTTTGGAGACGATTTTTCCCTAATACATACGTTATAAATGGTTTCCAATGTGATAAATGGAAATGATCACATGTTTTTTGAAGGAGCGCAGATTCAATCGTTACTACACTCTCCATTATGTTATCCATCTTGTCATGCGCTTTTTGGTATAGCATAATTTTATGTTCATTAATCTCTTTAATTCCTTCAGCAAGCGCGCGAATTAAAACAATATCACGATTCATAGACAATAAGTAATAATATAGCCCACTATAGTAATCACCTGCAAGTACTGTTAACTGGCGGCGTTTATGCGATTCAATCGCTTCTTCTCCCGCTTTGTTTGATACTCTTTCATGTGTATCAAGCGCAATTTGCACAAGCATAATCGTTACTACATAATGCTCAATTTGTTCTATATGTAAATTTTCACTTTTTAAAGCTCCATATAACAATGCTATTTTCTCTTCATCAATACATGGTTCTTCAATATAGTTTATAAAATAAGGATGGCGTAATTTCTCCATCAATTTCTCTTTTATACCCGCATACCCTCCGTAGATGTCACACACAAAAAATCACCCTTGTTTTCTAATTCATAAAACTTATTATAACACATACATTCTATTTTCTATAACCAAAACTTGGCTACACCTTCCATTGATGTAAGCAATCTTTCTATTCTCACTCTGCCCAACTAACACTATATCATTTATTTACTTGTAAAAAAAAGAAAAGCAGTTTCCCGCTTTTCTTTACTTCGTTTTAATAAAAGATAAAATTTCACTACGCGCTGCAGCATCATTTTCAAGCACACCACGTACTGCCGTCGTTATCGTTTTCGCACCTGGTTTTTTCACACCACGCATCGTCATACACATATGTTCTGCTTCTACTACTACCATTACACCATGCGGCTCTAGTACTTCCATGATAGAATTAGCCACTGTTGATGTAATACGTTCTTGTAGTTGTGGACGACGTGCAATTGTATCTACAGTACGAGCTAATTTACTTAACCCCGTCACCTTTCCGCCTTGCGGAATATATGCAACGTGAGCAACTCCATAGAATGGAACTAGATGATGCTCACACATCGAATAAAATGGTATATCTTTTACTAGTACAAGCTCTTCGTGATCTTCTCCGAATACTTTATGCAAATGCTCTTTTGGATCTTCATGCATCCCCGAGAACACTTCTGCGTACATTTTTGCAACGCGCTTCGGTGTATCAAGTACTCCCTCACGATTTGGGTCATCTCCGATTGCCTCTAAAATAAGGCGTACTGCGTGTTCAATTTGTTCTAAATTAACTTTTGCCATCCGCTAGCCCTCCCGAAAACCTAAAAGTGATACGAACACATTCTAGCATATTTATGTTTTTAAAAGCAAAAAGAAGAGTTCCCAAAAAGGAAACTCTTCTTCCCTGTTAATATGTAAGGATTATTTAACCGCATCTTTTAACGCTTTACCAGGTTTGAATGCAGGTACTTTACTTGCAGCGATTTCAATCTCCTCACCTGTTTGTGGGTTACGACCTTTACGAGCCGCACGCTCACGAACTTCGAAGTTACCGAATCCGATCAATTGTACTTTATCACCTTGTTTTAAAGCTTCTAAGATAGAATCAAAAACAGCGTCTACTGCTTTTGTTGCGTCCTTTTTAGAAAGGGAACTTGCTTCTGCAACAGCATTGATTAAATCTGTCTTGTTCATGCCATTCACCTCCTCCCAAAGATAAGACTGTATAATGATCATAAAATGAGTCTTACTTTCATTTGTAGGCAATTTTTACAAATTCTATACTACAAAGATGTAGATAAATCATTATCAACGCCTATATTATACGATTCTCCTTTATAATTCAATATTTTTAAGGAAATTGTTACTCTTAAAATGTGAAAATCTGATGAAACTTGACAATTTACAACAATGTATTAGATAATGACTGTTTATTTTTCTATTCCATACGTAAAAAATAAAAAAATCCCTCTACAATGAGAGGGTTTTTTTCTTATAATATAATCGCAATTAATCCGCCAGATCCTTCATTAATAATTCTTTCTAGTGTTTCTTTTAATTTATATCTAGCATTTTCTGGCATTAAAGATAGTTTTGCTTGAATTCCTTCTCGAACAATAGAGCTAAGCGAACGTCCGAATATATCGGAATTCCAAATTGATAATGGATCATCTTCAAAATCTTGCATTAAATAACGAACTAATTCTTCACTTTGCTTTTCAGTACCAATAATCGGCTCAAACGTCGATTCAACATCTACTTTAATCATATGAATAGATGGAGCTACCGCTTTTAATTTCACACCAAACCTTGAACCGTGACGTATGATTTCCGGCTCATCTAAGCTCATATCAGCTAGTGCAGGTGCTGCTACACCATATCCTGTTTGCTTTACCATACGCAGGGCATCCGCCACTTGATCATATTCTATTTTCGCATGAGATAAGTCGAGCATAAGCTTCAGTAAATGATCTTTCCCTCGAATTTCTACCCCTACTACTTCTTTTAAAATTTGATCGTACAATTCATCTGGCGCATATAAATCAATCTCTGCCACACCTTGCCCCATATCAATGCCAGCTAGACTTGCCCGATCAATAAATTCATATTGACTAAACTGCCAAACGACACGGTCCACATCACGAAGACGTTTTATATCCTTCACAGTCTCTTGAACTGCTTCTTGATAACTTTTGCGTAACCAATGCCCTTCATTTAGCACCATTACCCAACTAGGAAGATTTACATTCACCTCTAATACTGGGAACTCAAATAACGCTTCTCGAAGTACATTATATACATCTGTTTCTCTTAAACTCTCTACACTCATCGCAATTACTGGTATATCATATTCTTCAGATAAACTTTGGCGTAATTGCTCTGTATCCGGATGATACGGCTGTACAGTATTGATAATCATAATGAAAGGCTTTCCAACTTCTTTTAACTCATTTACAACGCGTTCTTCTGCCTCTATATAATCTCTTCTTGGTATTTCGCCAATCGTTCCATCCGTTGTAATTACAACACCAATTGTTGAATGTTCTTGAATTACTTTGCGCGTGCCAATTTCTGCAGCTTCATGGAATGGAATAGGCTCTTCATACCAAGGAGTATTAATCATACGCGGGCCATTCTCATCTTCATAGCCTTTTGCTCCTGGAACCGTATATCCAACACAATCTACTAATCGAATATTTACTTCAAGTCCTTCATCTACTTCGATAGAAACCGCTTGGTTTGGAACAAACTTCGGTTCCGTCGTCATGATTGTACGACCAGCAGCACTTTGAGGCAGTTCATCCTGCGCTCTTTGGCGGTCAGATTCATTCTCAATGTTCGGAATAACAACAAGTTCCATAAATTTTTTAATGAATGTTGATTTCCCTGTTCGAACAGCTCCTACAACTCCAAAATAAATATCACCGCCTGTGCGTTCCGCAATATCTTTAAAAATATCTACCTTTTCCAAGTGATTCCCTCCCTCAAAATTTTTGGGAATAATTCCGTGTATATAGTCAACTAATACCTTCTCTAACGTTGCCTATAATATCTGATATAATATAATGGTATTCTAGAAGTTCGGACAATATATCAAATAATTTTGTCCAATTTCATATGACTATTTAAAAAATACTTTTTGTTTGCATCACAAGTTGTATAACATAAAAAACCTTTCTTCTAGAACTTATTCGCTAAAAGAAAGGTTCATGACTTATGATTTAAAAAAAATTGGTTCTCCGTCCTTCACCGTATACGGTAAAGAATATGCGGGAACAAATGGGGAGTCTTTCGATAGTATATTTCGAATATCTTCTCCTTCCTTAAATTGCCCTTCATTTTTTTTCAACACTTCATATAAGTCGATTCTGTAGTCAACAAATACTTCTCCTTTTTCATTGATTACAAAAGGAAGTCCTTTACCAGAATACGGACTTGTCACTTGCGGTACATCTTTATATCCTAGTTTTTTGTAATCCAATTCATATACCCCGTCTGAAATTACTTTTTTAAACGGTGGATATCTATGTTCATCACGGTACATCCTTAGTTTTAATGATAATTCCTGAATTTGTTCAACCATCCTTATATCAATTAACTTTACGGTCGGATTTGTTTCAACATCTATTAATACGTATTGGTATACCCCTCCACTTTCATACGCATTCCCTGGTGCTTCTTGTATGTAGCGCGGAGCAATTTTTTGAAAATCGATTGGATACTTTTGATAAATAGGTGTACTCATATCACGCGTTTTAATTGGCAATATCCCACCATTTTGTTCCTTATATGTCGTAATAGCTTTTTGAACAACTTGTAACTGATCTTCATAAGGAACAGCATTTTGTTTCATATTTTCTTTCGGATACATACACCCTGTTAAAACGCTGATGCAACAAAATATTAAAATAATATGGATTTTTTTCACTAACAATCACCTTTTCACGCTAGTATAACTTACTCCTTATGTAACATTTTGAGATACACTCCTCTTACTGCTCCACAGGTCCACTAAATACAACAAGAAAAATAACAATACCCGACACAATCATGAGGGTGTACGCTACTAACGCTGTAATCCCTTTCAGAAATTTATTTTTCATTTTATGCCTACTTAATAAAATAAAAACTACTGCAACAAACATAAATCCCATTGCCCCTAAGGAAAACCACATTTTTATAAGCCCTTCTGACATATATACACCCCTTTACTTTCAATCTATTTTTATACTATTTTAACAAATTAAAATCTTTAAACAAATACAATTCATCATTTTAATGTAAATTAACAAAATTTATGTACAAAAATAAAACCGAAGCGCATTATTTTGCGCTTCGGTTGACCAAATATGCCCTTACCAGCTCTATTCCCATTCTTTCATGGCTATCATATGCAATCTACAATCTCTTTGTTTCTCATAATTTATTTTTTAAACATTTTGCTTAACGAGCCAAAATCTGCTGGCATATTATTGTTAATAATCGCTTTTACAATTTGATCCTCTTGCTCTTTCGGCACCTCACGTCCTGCCATAAGAGCTACTTGATGAATCAATTGACGAAGCACAGTTTCATCACGTAAATTCGCATTTTGTACAGATGACGCTAATTTAAAAATATCCTCTTTGTTCACTTTCGCTTCCTTCTCAATATTATTAAAAATGTTATTATCCATTCTTTTCACCCTCTCCTCAAGTTACACTTCATCCTATGCAAAAATAAAAAAATGGTGAAAAGACCCAATCAAAAAATAAAAAAGCGACAGGAGTACAAATTGTACTTCTGTCGCTTTTATTTAAAGTAAATCAGGTATAGCTTCCACTTCATGTTTTCGAACGCGTCCCATCAATGAGCCTACTGCATCCTTTACATCATTCCCATTGAACAACACGTCATATAAAGCAGCTGTAATCGGCATTTCAACTTCCATCTTCTCTGCCAATTCATGAGCAGCTTTCGTTGTTCTTACGCCTTCTACAACCATCCCCATACTTTCTAACACTTCTTCTAAAGAGTGCCCTTTTCCGAGCATATTTCCAGCGCGCCAATTTCGGCTATGAACACTTGTACAAGTTACTATCAAGTCTCCCATACCAGTTAGACCAGCGAACGTTAAAGGATTTCCGCCCATTTTTCTTCCTAAACGAGCAATTTCCGTTAAACCACGTGTCATTAATGCCGCTTTCGCATTATCACCTAATCCAAGACCATCCGTTATCCCTGCAGCTAATGCGATAATATTTTTTAAAGCACCACCAAGCTCAACTCCAACAATATCAGGATTTGTGTATACACGGAAGTAGCTATTCATAAACAAATCTTGTACTTCCTCAGCCGCTTCCATACGCTTCGCTGCCGATGTAACAGTTGTCGCTTGACGTAAGCCGACTTCTTCAGCATGACTCGGTCCAGACAGTACAACAACATCTTTAATCAAGTTCTCTGGAATTTCTTCCTCAATCACTTCCGAAATACGTTTTGACGTACCTGGTTCGATCCCTTTACTTGCATGAATCCACGTAACTGGTTCTGTAACAATTTCTTTCATCTCTTGTAATACATCTCTGTACGCTTTCGTCGGTACTACTAACAGTACTGTATTTACATCTACTAATGCTTCTTCTAAAGAAGAGTAGGCTACGATTGTGCTTGGCAATGTAATTCCTGGAAGATATCGACTATTCTCATGTTTCGCATTAATCTCATCCATAAGTTCAGAACGATTTCCCCAAATACATACATCATGTCCATTGTCAGCTAATACCATCGCTAACGCTGTTCCCCAGCTACCTGCTCCTATTACTGTGATTTTTGTCATAAAATCACATCCTCTCCATTAGTCTCTTGCTCTAGCGATAATGTGAATCGGTGTTCCTACAAAACCGAACGCTTCACGTAAACGATTCTTTAAGAAGCGCTCATATGAAAAGTGCATTAATTCTGTATCGTTTACAAACACAACAAATGTCGGTGGTTTTACCGCAACCTGTGTCGCATAGAAGATCTTCAGACGGCTACCATTATGAGTCGGCGTTGGATTCATCGCTACAGCATCCATAATTACATCATTTAATACATTCGTTTGTACACGGATACTATGACTTTCATTTACTTCATTAATAACTGGTAACAATGTTTGTGTACGTTTTTTCGTTTTCGCAGATAAGAATACAATCGGTGCATAGTCCAAGAATTGGAAATGAGCACGAATATTTTCTTCAAATGCTTTCATTGTTTTCTCATCTTTTTTCACTGCATCCCATTTGTTTACAACGATAATAACAGCTCGTCCTGAATCATGAGCATATCCAGCAATTTTTTTATCCTGTTCAATAATTCCTTCTTCTCCGTCTAAAACGACTAAAACAACGTCAGAACGTTCAATCGCTCTAAGCGCACGAAGTACACTATATTTTTCTGTGCTTTCGTATACTTTCCCTTTTTTACGCATACCAGCTGTATCGATAATTACATAATCTTGACCATCTTTGCTATATGGTGTATCAACAGCATCACGTGTCGTTCCTGCTATATTACTTACAATTACACGTTCTTGACCAAGAAGTGCATTTACAAGTGATGATTTCCCTACGTTTGGACGTCCAATTAAAGAGAAACGGATTGTTTCATCGTCATACGCTTCTTCTTCAATCTTCGGAAAATGATTTGCAGCTTCATCTAACAAATCACCAAGTCCTAAACCATGTGTACCTGAAATCGGGAATGGCTCACCGAATCCTAATGCATAGAAATCATAAATGTCACTACGCATTTCTGGATTATCAACCTTATTTACCGCAAGTACAATAGGTTTTTTAGAACGATATAAAATTTTAGCAACTTCTTCATCTGCTGCAGTTACACCATCGCGACCATTCGTCATAAAAATGATAACATCTGCTTCATCAATCGCTACTTCCGCCTGTTGACGAATTTGTGTCAAGAACGGCTCGTCTCCAATATCAATTCCACCTGTATCAATAATGTTAAACTCATGATTTAACCATTCTCCCGCACTATAAATACGGTCTCGCGTTATACCTGGTATATCTTCTACGATTGAAACTCTTTCTCCAACAATTCTATTGAAAATAGTAGATTTTCCTACGTTCGGGCGGCCTACTATTGCTATTACTGGTTTCGGCATATACTTTCATCCTTTCAACTTGCTTCTGTTTATTATGTAAAAAACCCTTCTTTGTGCAAGAAGGGATTTGCATTCCAGAATATTTCTCAACGTATCAAAACACCTCATATTATAACACACGTTGCTAATGTTTCACAATAATATATACATTCTCTTGTAAGCGATGCGCAATACCATCTAATATCGCCTCTAAATTATTTGCAACAAATTCTAGTTCCTCTTTCGTCTCACAAGTAAATAAGGGAGCTCCGCCTGCAAACTTTTCCGGTGTCGTTGTAATTACCGCGAGAATAACACTTTCTAACATCATCTTTTATCTCCCCTTCCTTTCGGGGCTTCCGATGACATATGAACGGCACTTTCTAGCGTTGGCACATTCCCTATGACACCTATCGCTTTCTCGGCATCTTGGTCTTGCGGCAAGACAAAGATGCCAACTCTTCCATCTTCTAAATCACGCTTTGCTAACGGTACAAGTGCTGGTGTACCTGAATCCCTATATATCCCTAGAGCAACAGAGACATCATGTAAAATAGCTTGCCGTTGTCCTAAATTTGCAATTGTAACCATCGCATCAATTGATTTCGGTTTTAAAATAAAACCCATTCCATATTTCATAATTTCTTCTTGCCTTGCCGGCAATCCAATATTCATAATATAAATATTATCAATATAAAGCCCCGCTCCTTCAAAGCGAAGCGGTACATGCTCGATATCAACAAGATCATGTAACCTTTTGCCTGACATTAATTTTTTCGCAATAAAAAATGCTATGATAGCCATAATTACTCCAGCAATCCATGAATGGAACCCTATATACGCAAACGTCGTTGCAAACGACGTTAACATCGCCAAATAGTTGCGACTTTCAAAAACTAATGCAATTCCTTCAATGTATGTATTTCCACGCGGTACGAGCTCATATCCATCTAATTGTTGAAGCGTATTTCTTTCCATATTACGCACATCACGAAATTGCGTCGCTGCTAACGTAAGAAATGTAATGGCAGAAAAATCTTTTTTCAAAATAGACGGGATTGCAATCGCTCCTAAGGCTGCGGCAATTAACCCCATCGCAATATGAATAATTTTCCCATGAAGCCTCGTTGGATATTGCCGCGTATCCGTGCGAAGCATTAACACTCTCGTTACCGTCCCTGCTATTACGCCACATAAAATGGCTGGTGTATATTCAGTCATGTATTACCCTCGCCTTTCTTTTACGTGTTTTCCGCTTAAACTGTTCCATGTATACTGATACTTTTGCAATCCAAAATAAAATTGTCATAAACAATGTAGAAACGGCGATGATATCAAAAAACGCTAAACTACCGTAATCATAAGGGAAGTTTAGTTTTCGAAAAATAAGTGTCACTAACAACTCTCCTTGCAACATCCCTATATATAAAGAACATAATCGCAGGAAACGATCTCCATGCAATAAAACTGATGCATACACAAGGGCACCACTTAACAGAAACAACCTATCCACCACAATCCAAATCGGGTCATATACTTCTAACAAATGAAAACTTGTATATAACATTGCAATAATAAGCGCCGAAAGTAAGGTATATATTTTTTTCCAAATAGAATATAGCGTAATCCCTATAAAAGAAATAATACAAAGTAAAAGAGCATTTATTGATACCGTGAATGAAGCAATCGTTACATGTAACGGAGAGCAAATTATAAAAATCAATATACAAGCACTTAACTTCCATCGAATAGATTCCTTTTTCATAAAGAAAGTTACGATAACCCACCCTATCCAAGCTACAAAATAAAAAGTACTCCCATCCATCATTTCACCTCCTATGTTTTCCATTATGGGAACTTTTTATGAAAGTTAATCCCCCTTTCTTTACGCATAGTTTTTTCATATAACAGCAACACTTTTAATAAGGAGGTGCTATTCACAATGGGTAAAGATCGCCAAGAACGAAAACTAAGAGAATCACGCCGCGTTGAATCGGATCGCGACCAATCACTTCAATATCCTGGTGCAACAAGTCTTGATACACCGGAGCAAGCTCGCAAGCAAAATCAGCACTAAACATACAAAAAGACGGTTTCGATATTGTCCGAAACCGTCTTTTTTCATAATTATTTTAATGATTTTTATTTATATTGAAATAATATTTTATATACTAATCTTCCCATGACTTAATTTCACCTTCACCTATTTCCCATAGGAAATTTAAGCTCTCTCTAATAATTCAGCATCACCTCTTCTATATTTTCTCATTTTTGCAACCTCTTTTTCAATTGCAAATTCCGCCGAATAATATTTTTATATACAATTAATCTTATTAAACGTCTGTTTTTTATAGAATACTAATTCCGTTCCCTACTTTATATTACAAAAAAGAATAGAAAACAAAAAACCAACCGTTCGGTTGGTTTTTTATCTCCTACTATAATGCGTTGTATCAATACCACGCTGCATTAACCAATGATACGTTTCGCCCTTTACAACAAGAGGTACAGATTGCAACTCTTCTATCGTCTTCGCACCAAGAGCTGTCATAATAAATTTTAAATCTGTATGTAAAAGATCAATTTCATCCACTAACTTCTCGATACCATCTTGCATTAAAATACGTAAAAAGTATCCAGCAAATGCGGTTGTATTCGCCCCTAATGCGATTGCCTTCGCCACGTCAAGCGCTGTTTGTATGCCCCCAGATGCAATAAAAGAGAGGTTGTTATTTGTAGAGGTTGCTTCAATAATCGAGGTAGTTGTTTGTATGCCCCAGTTATTAAAATAAGAAAGCATTCGCTGTCTTCTTTCATTTTCAACAGCAGCAAAATTTGTACCACCTTGTCCACCAATATCAATTGCCGTTACACCTATACTCACTAACTGTTGCACTGTTTCCTTACTCATCCCAAATCCAACTTCTTTTACAATGACAGGAATTTTACTCTTTAAAACAATTTGTTCAATCCGCTGAAGTACCCCCGTAAAATCACGATCTCCTTCAGGCATCGTTAACTCTTGTATAACATTTAAATGAATTTGTAGTGCGTTTGCTTCAATCATATCAACGGCACGCTCTGCCTGTTCGACAGTTGCCTCACTACCTAAATTCGCAAAGAAAATCCCATTTGGATTTATCTTTCTAACGACCTTATAAGAAGCCGCCTCACGCTCATCTTTTAACGCTGCCATTTGCGAACCTACAGCCATAGCGAGATTATGATGTTTCGCTACATATGCTAGTTGCTCATTAATATGTAACGTTTGCTCTCCTCCACCACCAGTCATCGCATTGATAAAAATCGGCGAACTTAGTGAAAGTTCGCCGATTTTTGTTTCACATGTTATAGTATCATAACTTGAATTTGGCAAGCTTTGATGCACAAAATCAATATCATGAAAGCCATGCGTACGAGACTGACCAGTAGAAAGAGCATATTCAATATGATCTAATTTACGTTTTGCCCTTACCACTCGTACCCCTCTTTATTTCTTTAATTTTTTCAGTTGTTCACCAATAATATCACTTAATTGGAAAGTAGCAGAATCAGCATTTGGCTCATATTTGCTATAATCTTCTGTTACATTATTTTCTTCAAGTGCTTCTTTTATACTTAAAGAAATACGTTTTTCCGCTACATGTACTTCAAGTACTTTCACTTTTACTTCTTGTCCCATTTCCAATACTTCATTTGGATTTTTCACGTGACGATTTGCAATTTGAGATACGTGCACAAGCCCTTCAACGCCAGGTAAAATTTCAACGAAAGCACCGAATGTAACTAGACGTTTTACTACTCCCTCACGAATATCACCAGCTTTTATTTCACCAGCAACATTTTCCCAAGGTCCCGGCTGAGCTGCTTTAATTGATAAAGAGATACGTTGCGTATCAGCATCAACAGATAGCACCTTTACCTTTACTTTTTGACCTTGCTCTAGCACTTCAGATGGTTGCTCCACACGTTCGTGTGAAATTTGCGAAATGTGAACTAAACCGTCCACACCACCAACGTTAACGAAAGCACCAAAATCCGTTAATCGTTGTACTGTTCCTTCAACAATATCCCCTTCTTTTAACGAAGAGATTGCTTCTTTTTTCTTAGAATCTAGTTCTAATTCTACTACCGCTTTATGCGAAAGGATTACACGATTTTTTTCGCGGTCTAATTCAACAATTTTTACCGCTAATGTTTTTCCTTTATAGTCAGAAAAGTCTTCTACATAATGTACTTCTACAAGTGAAGCTGGGATAAAACCACGAACGCCTAGGTCCACAACTAATCCACCATTCACGATATCTTTTACAGTAACATCAAATACATGACCAGAAGTAAATTTCTCTTGTAATTCTACCCATGCTTTTTCTGCATCAACAGCACGTTTAGATAAAACAAGATCATCTTCTTCTAATTTAATAATTTTCAATTCTAGTGTTTGATCTAATTCTACAACATCGCTTGCTTTTTCAATATGAACGTTAGCTAATTCACTAATTGGAATTACGCCATCTGTTTTGTATCCAACATTTACAAGCACTTGTTTTTCTTCAACCTTCGTTACAGAACCTGTAACAACGTCACCAACTTGTAATTCTTTTGAATCCATAACTTCTTCATTCATTTTCTCTACCATGGAAATACCTCCCTACAGAATTGACAAAGCATTTTTATGTATATACGAAATGAAAACAAATGTTTTCATTTGCATGTTTAAGAATTTATCATCACATACTCTTTTTCAATAGCATTCATAAGAAAATATATTAATCCTATATAAATAGTATACAGCAAAATCATCTTGAAGAAAGTATGTTTTGAAATATAATAGCGAATATATTCTGACAGTTTTATTCCTCTTTAACTAACTTCTTATAAATCGGCTCATTTGTCAAGGAAAGAGACTCACAATTCACGTATCCTTTACATTTCTATACAAACAAAAAAAGAAAGAGGATAATCCCCTTTCTTTATTTCGCAAATACTCCTGAAACAATACCCATAATTTTTTGGACGACTTCTTCAATTGATAAAGAAGTTGTATCTAATTCCAATGCATCATCAGCCTTTTTTAGAGGAGAAACTTCGCGTTCTGAATCCAATTTATCACGCTGAGCAATTTCTTCTTGTAACTGCTCTAAATTAGAATCGAAACCTTTATTTATATTTTCTAAATGTCTTCTTTCCGCTCTTTCTTCTACAGAAGCAAGCATAAAGATTTTCACTTCAGCATCTGGTAACACATGTGTACCAATATCACGGCCATCCATTACAACGCCGCCTTTTTCCGCTAATTCTTGTTGACGACGAACCATTTCTTCACGAACAAGACGATGCTTTGCCACAATAGATACTCGATTCGTCACATCAGGCGTACGAATAACTTCCGAAACATCTTGTCCATTTAAAAATACAAGTTGTGTATTTTCTCCTTGTTGAAATTCAATATTCACATTTTTTACAACTTCCATTAGCTTTTCTTCATTTTCAATATCCACTTTTTGTTCAAGGGCTGCATATGTAATAGCACGGTACATTGCGCCTGTATCAATATAAACGTAAGAAAGCTTCTTTGCCACAACTTTTGCAACTGTACTTTTCCCAGCAGCTGCTGGACCATCTATAGCAATTGAAATTCGTTTATCCATTGTAACACCTCATTTTTTCACTTATAAAACAAAACGAAAAGCAGGTATTCATCCCTGCTTCTTCTCATTTGCTTCACGTCATTAAATCCTCAATTATTGTAGCATAATCCTTCCTAGAAGAAAACGAAAACTACCTACTCACCTGTAAGATTTCTTCTTTATTTTTCGCGACGACACCTTCATAATAAACAATTTTAGATAGATATTTTATTGATGACTTATGTATAAATAACAATTGCACAACACAAAGACAAATAAATTGAATTATTAATATACGAATGATAATTTTCTCCACCTTCTTCAAGATATCCACTCCTTCCCACCATATACTTACACATTACATTTCATGATTTTATACAACGTACATAGCGCAATTAAATTTATTGTCATATTCCAAGCATGCTTTTATACATTTTCATTGTCGAATTTACTCAAAACATGTTATGTTCTAAATGTATTTTTCAACTTGAAAGGGGTATAAGCATTGAAAAGAATCCTAGTTTTACACACAGGTGGAACAATTGCAATGGAGGAAGATAAAGAAACTGGGGTCGTACAACCAGGAGAAAAAAATCCTCTTTTAAAATTCATTCCTGATTTAGAAGGCGATGTTGATTTAATCGTTGAAGATGTGTTCCATCTACCATCTCCTCATATGACACCAAGCGAGATGTTACAATTACAAGTCATCATTGATGAAAGAGTAAAACAAGACAACATTCATGGCGTAGTCATTACGCATGGTACGGATACATTAGAAGAAACCGCATATTTCCTAGATTTAACAGTCAAAGCAACTATTCCAATCGTAGTAACAGGCGCAATGCGTTCTAGTAATGAATTAGGTGCTGATGGTCTATATAACTTCTTATCAGCTGTAAAAGTAGCTAGCAGTAATGAAGCTGCAGAAAAAGGTGTTCTAGTCGTATTAAACGACGAAATTCATTGCGCTACAAATGTAACGAAAACACATACAAGTAATGTTGCAACATTCCAAAGTCCACAATATGGACCAATTGGAATGGTAACAAAACGTGGTGTTGTCTTCCATCACGCTTTAGTACATCATGAAACGTATACAGTAAATAACATCTCTAAAAACGTAGTTGTTCTAAAAGCATATGCTGGTATGGATGATACATTGTTAGCAGCAATTGAAAACCTTCCAGTTGACGGAATTGTCATTGAAGCGCTTGGACAAGGTAATTTGCCTCCACGTACACTCCCTAGTTTAGAACGATTAATAAGCAAAGGAATTCCAGTCGTATTAGTTTCACGTTGCTTCAATGGTATCGTTCAAGACGTATATTCATATGAAGGTGGCGGCAAACAATTAAAAGATATGGGCGTTATATTCACATACGGCTTAAACGCTCAAAAAGCACGTATTAAATTACTAGTCGCATTAGAGAATACAAAATCACATGAAACAATCCAAAATATGTTTATGCACGAATAAAAAAAGCTGTCGAATTTTTCGACAGCTTCTTTTTATTTTTCTCTCGACGCAATGGTTTGCGCAATCGCATCTCCATGAAATCTACCGTTCTCGATAAATATTTCATTTGCATTATTCCCAGCGGCAATTACACCTGCAATGAAAATATTTTCAGTGTTTGTTTCCATTCTATCCTCTGTATAAATCGGACGCCCAGTTTCTTCATCAATTCGAACGCCCATCTCCGTTAAGAAACTATGATCAGGATGGTAACCCGTCATCGCAAATACAAAATCATTTTGGATTGTAAATGCTCCGTCATCAACGGTATACGTTAATGTATGTTCAGTAATTTCTTTCACATGAGCCCCAAAATGCATTTGAATTGTACCGTTTCGTACTAACGCCTCAAATTCCGGTAAAATCCACGGCTTAATGCTCGGCGAGTACTCACTTCCACGATACAGTACCGTTACACGCGCTCCTGCTTTAACAAGTTCCAACGCAGCGTCTATACTTGAGTTTTTTCCACCTATAACTACTACATCTCGATCAAAATAAGGATGTCCTTCTTTAAAATAGTGAGCTACTTTCTTCAGTTCCTCACCTGGAACATTCATATAATTTGGATTGTCATAATATCCAGTGGCTACAACAATATATTTCGCTATATATATTTCTTTATGTCCGTCACGTTTCGTCGTCTCAACCTTAAAAACTTCTCCATCTTTTTGAACTTTCTCTACTCGTTCGAAAGCATTTATGCGTACAGATTTACGCTTTACTACTTCGCGATAATACGCAAGTGCTTGATTTCGAACTGGCTTACGGTTTTCGGTAATAAAAGCTACTTCACCAATTTCTAATTTTTCACTAGAGGAGAAAAATGTTTGATGAGTTGGATAATTATAAATCGCATTTACAATGTTTCCTTTTTCAATTACTAACGGATTAATCCCTACCTTTTGCAACGAAATTGCTGCTGCTAATCCGCACGGACCGCCTCCAATTATGATAGCTGTTTCTTTCTGCATACTCGGTTCACTCCTAGTCTTCTACCTCTGCACTATTTATAAAAACAAGAAAAAACCTACTTACAACAGTAGGCACCTATCTTTATTGTATTCATTTTTCATACGTTTGTCATCTAAACGAAACGTACATCCGATAGACATCTGCTAAAAACTGTTGAAATTTAATACCTTGTTTCCCTAATACATTTTCAGGATCAATCTTTCTAGCTGGATCAAGTGTTTTATGTGATACGATATCTTTTTTCGGATTCAAGCCAAAGTTTTGACATAAATAAGCATGATACCATGTAAAACGCGTATACGCTTCCCAAAAGTTAACATCACCGCCATAACAAAGTTCCACACCAATGGCAGCCTTATTCGCATCATAACCATATAAGTCATTATCCGTCGACACACCATATCGAACATGATACGCAACTTCATTTATAGGAACAATTTCCAATATTGTTTTGTCATCTATAAATGTATGCGCCGAAGCTTTCGGTTGTATTTCATTAAAGTAATCCCGATTTCCTATTGCATTGCTACCAGGATTCCCTGTATCATGACTTACAATAAACCTTACTTTAGAAAGAGGAATTCCCGGTCGTGAACTTCCATATCCAATATAGTTACGCTCTATAGGAAACATCGCCATTACTACCAACTCCCGCTTTAGAAAATTACCTTACTTCCTTATATATGTATTCGGTAGCAATGTCCTTATCGCATATTTCTTACACGAAGAGAAAATCGAAAATATTTGATGTGAACACCATAAATAACAAAATACTTACAGCGACTCCATAAAAACCGTAAAACCAAACACAATCTTCTTTCGTATCTAAGCCGAAAAATTCATTTACTGATTGTAATAATGTGCCACGCTTACTTTGTTTGTTTCGTAATACTTCCACTCGTTCTACAACATCTGCTGGCATCATAAATCTTTGGTCTACTGTCATTTTCATCATTTATCTCTCCTTAAAATCATTTCCGTTTTGTTTATCTAAAGAGAGTATAGCACGTTTGTTCGTATGGAACAAGCGTTCTTTTATTTTTTATTTTATTTTTCAACAAGCCAAGTAATAATCGTGAATATAACAGCGATAATCGGCCCTACTACAACCAAACCAAATATTAAAAACAATAAGCCTTCTCCGAACATCCGAACGACACTTGTTTTTCGGGCTTTCATCGTTCTTAAGAGTTCTCCCTCTAACCTCTTAACCTTTTCTTCTAATTGTTCTACTCGTTCCATCATTTCATTTTCCATATACAACACCTCACACTAATACTCCAACAAAAAAACGTGATTCCCTCGAAAGGAATCACGTTTTTTCACGATATAATATTATACCCAACCTCTGAAGCGACTTGCTTCAGCCATTTTACGAACACCAACCATATAAGCTGCTAAGCGCATGTTCACTTTACGAACTTGTGCTGTTTCATAAATAGAATCAAATGATCTTACCATTACTTTTTCTAAGCGTTGTTCTACTTCTTCTTCTGTCCAGTAGTAACCTTGGTTATTTTGTACCCACTCAAAGTAAGATACTGTAACTCCACCAGCACTTGCTAATACGTCTGGAACAAGTAAAATTCCGCGATCTGTTAAAATTTTAGTTGCTTCTAAAGTTGTTGGACCATTTGCAGCTTCAACAACAATTTTTGCTTTAATATTATTAGCATTTTCTTCTGTAATTTGGTTCTCAATTGCAGCTGGAACTAAAATATCGCAATCAAGTTCTAACAATTCTTTGTTTGAAATTGTATTATTAAATAGTTTTGTTACTGTACCGAAGCTATCACGACGGTCTAATAAATAATCAATATCTAATCCATTTGGATCATGTAATGCACCGTAAGCATCTGAAATTGCAATTACTTTCGCACCTGCATCATGCATAAATTTAGCTAAGAAGCTACCCGCATTACCGAACCCTTGAACAACAACACGCGCACCTTTAATATCAATGTCGCGTTTTTTTGCAGCTTCGCGAATACAAATTGTTACACCTTTCGCTGTTGCTGTTTCACGTCCGTGTGATCCACCTAATACAAGTGGCTTACCTGTAATAAATCCTGGTGAATTAAATTCATCAATACGGCTATACTCATCCATCATCCATGCCATAATTTGAGAGTTTGTAAATACGTCTGGAGCCGGAATATCTTTTGTAGGACCAACGATTTGGCTAATTGCTCGTACATAACCGCGGCTTAGTCTTTCTAATTCACGGAATGACATTTCACGTGGGTCACAGATAATTCCACCTTTACCTCCACCATACGGTAAATCAACAATACCACATTTTAAACTCATCCAGATCGAAAGTGCTTTCACTTCATTTTCTGTTACATTCGGATGGAAGCGAATTCCACCTTTCGTTGGACCAACAGCATCATTATGTTGCGCACGATATCCTGTAAATATTTTAACAGTCCCGTCATCCATACGAACTGGTATTTTCACTGTCATCATACGAATTGGTTCTTTTAATAATTCATATACTTCGTTTGGATAACCCAATTTTTCTAATGCTTCACTAATAACAATTTGTGTCGAATTCAATAGTTCAAAATGTTGTTCCCTTTGTTGTTGTGTTTTTGTTTGAGTTCCCTTTTCGGCTACCATAGTAAGTAAACCCCCTGTAATTTCACTTGTTTAGTAAACCTTCATTGCCTAGTATACACCGTTAAATTTGGAATGCAATAGAAAACGCTAACAAATATATACAACTTATTTCGTATTGCAAGCGTTTTCACTATTATTATAGTCCTTTTATTGCTTTTAGAAAAGTAAAATACTTAAATATTTAAATATTTTTTATCTTACTCGAATACAGCGTCGCGAAACGGTATATTTAATTAAGAAAACGTTTGTTTAAATATTTATAATTGTCCCTAGCCTTACTCCTCTTATCCAAATAAAATACAAAACCCCAGCTATGTTATATTAGCTGAGGTTTTGCTTTTTCACAAAGTAATTGTATACTTGTTCAATTGCTTGAGAAGCCATTAATTCTTTACCATACTCCATTACACGGTAAATGGTTGCCGTAGACGGATTACCGTATTCTGCTAAAATAGCTATAAAATCCGCCTTCAATAATTGTATTTGCTCTTCTTCTTCCATCCAAAGATAGAAACGCCCATCCCACGTATATAACTTTCCGCCAGTTACACCAAGGTTATATAAGCGATTCGACAGGTTAATTACGTCGTCTAGTGTAGCAAACTCATAAAGTATGTGCTCGCTCTCATCTAGAGTCACTTGCATTTCAATAAACTCGTCACGGAACTCATCATCTGTATCCACTTCTTGATTTTCCTTCGTTACTATTACAACCATGCCTTGTGCTTGTAGAGAAAATACTTCAACTGCAATCGGACCATCTGCTTCAAATCCTAATTCTTTATTTGCTTCTTGCATCATATCACGAAATAGTTGCTGTACTTTCGGTGCATTTCTCCATAAATCCTCTTTCGTTAATCCTCGTTCAGATAAATCATCAAATGTTAGGAAAATTTTTATCTTATTATAATTTAATCGTTCCAGCCTCATCTCATACCCTCCCTACGTAACCATTGAATCTAATTTTTATTATATGAAATAGAAAATAGATGGTTCTTTCCGAACAACTATTCTAACATTTTTAACCATTCATCCCATTCTTCTTTCGTATCGCCGATTAGGATTGTTTGAATGTTCAACTGATCTCGAGCGCTTATTTCCCCTATAACCCCAACAGAAAGGTTCTCATTTTTTTCTTGCAATAAATCCCCAACATTCATCGCCCTTTTCAGTTCTAGGCCATTTTCAAAAGAGACAAATAAATGTTTTGGCTGTATTTGCTCAACCGCTAATAACATGCCATCTCCCTCTAAACTTGTCCTAATATGTATCGCCTCATATCCTTTTAAACGTAAATACATTGAGAAAATAAATCCTTTCAATGTATTATTTTCTAACACAATTACTTTGTGTATGGAAGAAAACGTTGAAGCATTATGATACACCATTCCTAGACGAGTTTGTAAAAATGATACGGCATATTGGAATTGCGTCATTGCAATCTCATTGTTATTTTTTAGTGTCAACAATTTGTTTGTCACTTGAAGAATAATACCGGTGATAACTTTTTCTGTTGAATAAATACTAAAAGCCTCATTTATTAATGCAGAAGTTGTAATTTCATCAAATTCTAACAAAGCTTGTAGTAAATCGTCCACTAAAACAACTTCTTTATCGTAATGTATTTCTTTTTGGGCATTACTCTGCAAACGATTCCCTTCTAATAACTGCACTGCTTGTCCAATCATCATACCGGAAGAAACCTTCTCCATTAACCATTTCAAAATTCGAATATGCTCTTCTGTATATAATCGATGCCCAGCTTGATTCCGCTTTGGGGCAATAATCTGATATCGCCTTTCCCATGCACGAAGCGTACTCGGTTGAACTCCAATAATATTCGAAACAGCTTTTATATTATATTTTCCATTTAGAGTTGGCATCATTTTCCTCCACATAACGTAATAATATGTGTTTGAGCAGGTGCTCGAAAACGAAGTGGAATCAATGTTGTTCCGTATCCATTACTAACAAAGAGAGTCGTATTTGAATGATTATATACGCCACCTTTTAAATATTTTTCAGATGGGAATAATCGAATCTGTCCTCCATGTGTATGTCCACTTAACACAAGTGAAATTTGTTCTTTTCCGGACATTTTTTTTATTATATCAGGGTTGTGACTAATTAAAATACGAAATCCCTCTTCTTTACAATCAGCCAATGCTAAGTCTAAACGATCACGTTCCAATCCAACATCATCTACACCGAGTAAGCAAATTTTCTCTCCTAACTCAGATTCAAATACAACTCTTGTATTATCTAAAACTTTTACATTATTTTCTAATAGCAACGCATCTAATTCATGGTATTCAATCTCATAGTCATTATTTCCCCATACAAAATATACAGGAGCTATCGCTCTTAACTTTTGAATGTTTGCAGAGATTTTTGATAAAGGTACGCCCTTTTCCGCTAAATCACCACCAATAATAACGAGATCTACTTTTCCCTTTATTCGCTCAATTAACGAATCTGAAATGACTCTTCTATGAATATCAGAAATAAAAAACATATTCATCTGTTGAAAACTTTGCGGGAATTCTTTAAATTCTAAAGTATGTTCCAATACCGTATTACGCATCGCTTCTTTATACATTACAAGAAGAAATATTATACCTATACATATGAGAGTACTTAATATTGTAATCCATATCATATTTTTACTCCCCTACTCATAAAGATAATCCTCAGTTTTTATAACAAGCTACGAATTGCTTAGTTTACTAGCTCTCTTGTTTTACGGACTTATCTTTTATCGGAATTTTTAATTCTTGACCTGCACTCACTTCATCTTCTTCTAAGTTATTATACTTTTTAATAACTTCAATCCCACTTTCATCTGAAAAATATTGCTTCGCTATACTTTCTAAAGTTTCTCCCTTTTTCACAGTATGCGTTACCACCTTCTCAGATTGTTTCTGAGTTTCAGATTTGGCTGAATCAAAAAAAATTACTTCAAACGCACTTTTACCAGCATTACTACTATCACTTTTCACCTGAATATATTTATCCGTATACCATAAAATACTAATTGGTAGTAATATGAATAGACACGTTAATACTCGGACAAAAATGTGATTCATTTTAAACTTTTGCTTTTTCTCTTTATTTCTATGAAGTTCACTTCGCGGCGGTAAACTTTCATCTTCTTCCACTTGCTCAACTTCTAATTCCTCTTCAAAATCAGGAATTCGTTTCCTCATGTTGTTCACCACCACCTTCCATTTATTTTCTTAGTTGGAGTCCCATTATAAAATCAACAAGAAAGTGTGCAAAGATTGTTATAAATAAATTCCCTGTCCATTCAAATACATAACCAAAGACAAAACTAATAAAACAGACGAAACAAAACAAAAATGGCTTTGTTATATACCGAATATGTAAGACTGCAAATACTAAACTTGCTATTATAATTCCGAAATGAGTCTGCATTACACCTCTAAATAAAAATTCTTCTGCAAAGCCAATAACGAACGTAATAACGAGTAAATGCATAACTGACATTCCTTGAAACATCTTATCGTTAATACCACCATCATCAAACCAAGACTCTGGAAATACTCGCATTGCAACATAATCTAATAACACAATACCAATCGCTAATAAACTACCTACTATAAGTATTCGTACAGGTTCCCACTTCCAAAGACTAAAAACTTCTTTTGTATCTCGAAATAATATATATGCTAGCAAACAACCAATACCAATAATAATTAGCTGTGTTATATACAGATTCAGCCTTATTTCTTTCGGACTCATATCTTCAACATTATGCCTTTGAATGTTCATCATTCCTCCATCTTCTCTAGGCCGAAAAGCTTTTGTAACTCTGTTTCCCAATTATAGTCGAAATCGGATTGTTGCGCTCGTCTTTTTTTATACTCCGTTTTTGTAATACCACAATAATCGCAGCAATTTTTCAACTCTGTCTCTTTTCTATAACCGAACTGTTGAAGTACATATTCACGCCTACATCCTTTAACTTGTATCCATGACTTCATGTTTTCTAGCTCACTATATTTATTACGCAATCTTATTTCTACTTCAGCTATTAATCTGTTCATGATTTCATCTGACAAGCTCTCTAATATTAGTTTTCGCCGTTGTATGATCCCAAGCCGTTCGAGATGATAGCGGATGAAACGCCAATATTGTTCATTAAATCTTGCTGCATTATAACAAATTTCTTCTACATCTTCTATTGGTAATTCTTTCGTTTGAAACATTCTTTCTTGTAGTAAAGAAAATAAAAATTGTATTTGCGACTTACTTGGCAATTCATCTTCAATAATTGAAATTGGCAAATCGTGATCCAACGGACTACATAATAAAAAGGCTATACTCGGTTCGCCATCTCTTCCAGCTCTTCCGATTTCTTGTAAGTAGGAAGCTATATTAGTCGGATAATGGAAATGAATAATATATCTCGTATTCGACTTATTTACTCCCATACCAAAAGCACTTGTGCATATTACAATTTGCAATTGGTCATTCATAAATTGCTGCTGAATTAACATACGCTCTTCATGTTCCATACCACCATGATAAAAAGCCACACCAGTACAGCCTTTTCCTCTTAAATATTCCGTTAAACGTTCTGTCCATGCTCTACTTGAACAATATACAATCCCTGGCCCCTGTAAATACATCACATGTTCCAAAAGTGCTTCTTTCTTCTCTTCTATCGTCTCTACAAATTGCACTTCCATTGCAATATTTGGACGATCAATAGAGTATGCATGCTGCGAGACATTCTTTAAACTTAAACTCTCTGCTATATCTTGCAGTACATCCTTTGTCGCTGTCGCTGTTAATGCTAGTACCGTAGGAGATCCAATGTTCTCAATTACTACGTTTAATTTTTTATAATCCGGTCTAAAATCATACCCCCACTGCGAAATACAATGGGCCTCATCCACAACAAACATTGAAATATGAATTTTCTTCAATTCTCTTATTAATAAATCCGATTGCAACATTTCTGGAGACACAAAAATAAATTTATAAAAAGCCAATTTTTTCATCGCTTCTCTTTTTTCACTTAATGTCCGAAAACTATTAAATGCAATCACTCGATTTTTCACAACATACTTTAATTGTGTAACTTGATCTTCCATTAAAGATAATAGTGGTGATACAACAAGCACTGTTCCTTCTTGCATTAGCCCTGGGAGTTGATAGCACATAGATTTCCCTCTTCCAGTCGGAAGCATCGCTATAACATCTTTTCCTTCTAATAAGTCTGTAATAACTTCTTTTTGTCCTTGACGAAATTCAGAATATCCAAACCACTTATATAAATATTCCTCAAGTTTCATTTATACCCTCCATCCGTGCCAATACAAGACGGACTTCAAAATAAGATATCTCTTCCCCAACCGCTTGTTTCAAGACACGTAACTTACGTGTTTGTAATGTCTCAATTACTTCTTTTACTTTATCTATTTTGTCTTTCTCCATAAACATCTCAATTGAAAATTCTTTTTCTCGTAAAGCGATTTCTACAAAATGATCTTCTATCGTTGCAACCTTCAAATTCCGAATTGTTGCTATTTCTTCCAGAAAGCGTCCTTGTCTCCAAAGATTATATGTTTTTTTCGTAGATATGCTAAATAAATCAGCCTTCTCATTTGGATAAGATATAATTTCAGCTAATAACGGAAACTCACTTTCTTTATTACGAACTTCTTGAATAATGAAATGAATTGTACCCCAAAATAAAAAATACACTCGAAATACATCTTGTTTCGTAATTTCTGCTAATTGTTGCAACGTACAACCGATGCGTTTATAGCCCGTTAAGCGATACGTTACGATTGTCGCCTCTAATGGTTTATTTTTTTGTAAAAGAGTATACATCTCCTTCCACAACCTTTTAGCCAATTCACTTCTCATATATGGTATTCCAGTGAGAAAACGTTTCACCCACATCATTATTTCTGTATCTTGCTGAATTGGAATAAATTTCGTATTCACCTGTTGTAAATTCGAAATGGTTTGAACGATTAATGATAATCTCTTCCAAAACGTTTCACCTATCTCACCATAGTGTAAACCATGTAAACACGTCGGAAAAGCAAAGTCATCTTTCCATTTGTTTAATTGCATGTTACCAGCAGTCGTTACTACGTATGTATTTTCATGTATAGATTGAACTAAATCCGTTTGTACCAACTTTGCAACTTCTTGATCATAATCAGCTCTATTCAAAGATTTATAAATCCCAAACAAAAAAGAAATTTGAAACATATTCCCATCTTGTAATGTTTGCGATGACCTCTTTCCTTTTAATAAATAATAAATAGAAGAAACGGTCCTTTCGCCATTCAATTGTTTTAAACAATACAATAAAGTATATTGTAGTTGCATTACCGCTTCCCCTTTCCAATTTAACTTAATTCTTTTTCAATATGATTACAACGTCTACTGTTACTCATTAACCTTATCATATCGGTACCATATGCTTGTACATACTCTATTGTACCAAACGAAATAACATTTACGTATTTTGAAAATCTTATGACATAATTCAAAAATAAGTTGACACTCTAATTGATAAGCATTATCATTATAATTTTATGTTGAAAAGTTTTACAAACCGTTTTACAATAAGGTTATAATTTTTATGGCGAGCTTTTCACATACATATTATCAGGAGGGAAAAAAGATGGCAAAATATACAATCGTTGATAAAGATACTTGTATCGCATGTGGTGCTTGCGGCGCTGCTGCACCAGACATTTATGACTATGATGATGAAGGTATTGCATTTGTAACATTAGATGATAACCAAGGTATCGTTGAAATTCCAGATGTATTAATTGAAGATATGATGGATGCATTCGAAGGTTGTCCAACTGACTCAATTAAAGTTGCTGACGAATCATTTGACGGCGACGCTTTAAAATTCGAATAGTCTTTTATTAACTTCAAAAAATGCCCCTCATATTGATGAGGGGCATTTTTTGTTCCCTATTTTCATTCTACTTAACAAAAAACCATTAGTAGTTTCACACTACTAATGGTTTTATTTTATATGTTATGCATTTTTCATTTTTGCAAACACCCATACTTTCAGGCGTGAGAATAATGCTACAAATACAATTGTTACTACAATTCCTTTAATTAAATTAAACGGTAAGATCGCTGTTACAACAGTCGTTCTTATAGCCTCACTAGACATAGCAGGTGCATTTAAAAACCAAGTGTAAGCTGGGAATATGATGATATAGTTTAATACACTCATAATTAGCGCCATTGTAATTGTCCCTAACATTAGTCCTGTCGTTAAACTCTTTACAGTACGATACTTTCTAAATAAGAAAGCTGCTGGTCCAATAAATAAACATCCTGCAATAAAGTTTGCAATTTCTCCAACTGGCACTCCTACTAAACTACCTTGAATCCCGTAATGTAAAATATTCTTTATTCCCTCTACAATTATCCCCGCAATTGGTCCAAAAATAATTGCAGCAATTAGAGCTGGCACATCACTAAAATCAATTTTTAAAAATGGCGGAAGCCCTGGGAACGGGAAATCCAACATCATTAGTAAATATGCAATACTACTTAGCATTGCTACACTCACCATCTTTACTACACTGTTTTTTTGTTTCATCGTTCTCTCTCCTTTTCCATCGATCATCTCATGGAAAGTGGAAAGGTTCTGCTATGCCTATTTTTTCATAGAATGAAAAAACCCTTTGTGTTTTACACAAAGGGAGAATTTAAGGCACATCAAACGGACGTTCAAATTCCTATCTTTTTTGAACGCTTGAACCTCCATCTTCTCCCATCCAGACTATACTGTCGGCTTTGGAATCACACCAAATCCTGCCTTAACGGCTCGCGGGCTTAGAACGAAATCATAAATAGTTCATCACCGCCGGTCGGGATTTTCACCCTGCCCCGAAGATAGACCGATATTCTATTTTCCCCTTCATTATACAACAACCTAATAACATTGTGAACTAAAAAATTGTAACTTATTTAAAATTAGTTATTTATTTTTTATAACCCATTAATAATTGCAAAATATTTTACAATACACCCCATATTTTTTATTATTAGGCATTTCTCTTTTGAATTCCCTAGTCATATATAATGAAAAGTGATAAGATGTTGAATTGTTAAGATAAGAACATTTTCTGAGTTATGGAGGAAATGTCATGAAGAAAGATAAAAGACACTCTATTCGAGAAGCAATGAAAAAAAACTTAAGAAAAGAATACTTTTACTTAAAAAAAGAATTACTTTTCTACTGTCCAATTGATTTAGGCACATTCTCAAGCGAGACATACTATGCTGCTTTCGATGAAGATGGCATCAGTATTTATCAGTATGATAAAAAAACAGAAAGTAAATTAAAATTGTGCGAGCGTCATCCATGGAAGAGTTGGAATAAAGTGAAGGTTGATCACTATTTGACAACTTCTCAATTTATTTTTCAAGGTGAGCGTAACTGGATATTATCCCTTTTCCAAAAAGGAAAAGAAGCTCAAAAAATTATCGAAGAGCATACATCTTTACAAACAGAAGTTGTTTCTCGCTCTTTCTTAAAAAAACTTCCTGGTTTTCGTTCTAATACACCGTTGAATAAATACATCGGCAGCATTTGTTACACTGCACTTATTGCATTTTTATTAAAATGGATGATTCCATTTCAAGCACCACAAATCGCCCTGTACTCTCTTTCGATTGGTTGTATGCTTCTTGGCTTACTTTGTTTGACAATCGGTTTAATTGAACCGACTATTGTACTGTTTCGAACAAAAGAAAAAACAAGAACAAAAGTTTTTTACTTATATAGCTACTTAGCTATTTCTGGATTTATATGTGTCTTTATTTTTTGGTAAAAGAAGAGCTAGTTAAACTAGCTCTTCTTTACTTTACGTATAATTGTTGATTTGGATAAATTCGCTCTTGCTGCAATCCATTTTTTGCTTTTATTTCCTTAAGTGTCATACTAAATTTCCGTGCAATATTAACTAAAGTATCCCCTTTTTGTACGACATATAATGAGGAAGAAACAACTTCATTTCTTTGTTCATTTAAAACAAGTAATGGATTCATCGCATTCTTTTTCGCCATCGTCCATCTTCCTTGATGAAGTTCTAAATGTAAATGTGCACCTCGTGATTCTCCTGTGTTTCCTACTTCTCCAATTATTTCTCCTTTTGAAATATAATCCCCTTGAACTACGTGTCTCTTATTTAAATGTGCATACACAGCCTCATATTCTCCATGTTTAATAAATACAACGTTCCCATAACTATTTGAATAATAAGACTTTGTCACCTTACCATCTTGAATAGCTGCCACAGGTGCTCCGATCGGTGCAGCTATATCAATACCGTAGTGTTTTCCATGCCTTGTCCCAAAATAATCACTTATCTGTCCTTCCACAGGCCATGTCCATCGATTTTCTTCTGCGTAAACATGTAATTGAGATAAAAACAGTACAGTCAATAACATGACGCTACATTTTAACACTTTCATATACATCCTCCGTTTTCTAATTACCACCATACCTTCTCTATTTTGGTATATTACAGAAAAAAGTATACAAAAAAAGAAAGTGAATTACTCCACTTCCTTCTCTTTCTTATCACGAAAAACTAATGCGCTACGGTTATACTCCACATCTTTTACTTGTAATCGAGTATTTATTACTCTAGCTACTGCAAACAAATAATCAGATAATCTATTTACATACTTTAGAACAACTTCATTTGTTTCCACTTCTTTTTTCAACGATACGATAGAGCGCTCTGCTCTTCTCACAACAGTACGTGCAATATGAATGGTAGCTGATGCCTCGCTACCACCTGGTAAAATAAAGCGTTCTAATGGTGGCGCTTCTTCTATATACAAATCAATCCTTCTTTCTAAGCTTTCGACCATTTCGATCGTTACTTTATAAGGGATTTTCTCCTCCACTATCGCCAAATCTCCCCCGCAATCAAATAGTTCATGTTGAATATTTTCAAGTTCATTGTAAATATCTCCAAATGCCCCGCCTTGTAGCTTAGTCATCGCATATCCAATATGAGAATTCGCCTCATCTATCGTGCCATATGCTTCTACACGAATATTATCTTTATCCACCCTGCCACCTATTATACTTGTTTTCCCTTTATCTCCTGTTTTCGTATATAATTTCATTTCTTCACAGCACCTCTCTCGTTATTCTTAATTCGACTAAGATAGAAAAAAGTTCTACTATAATTTATTTAATTGATTTTACAAAAAAATAAAAAACAGTAGAACTTTATTTATTATTAACTTTAAAAACATATATCTAAATTATACGATTCGGCAAATATACAGAGAATATAGTTCCTTCTCCAACAACACTTGAGACAGAAATTTTCCCATCATGGCCTTGAACAATATTTTTAGCAATCGCAAGCCCGAGTCCTGTTCCACCCTTTTTCCCGCGTGTTCTTGCTTTATCAGCTTTGTAAAAACGATCAAACAAGAACGGGATATCTTCTTCTGGAATACCAACACCTGAATCTTGTACTTCGAAAGTAAGACCATTATTTTCCGTATGAATTACAAGTGCAACATGTCCACCTGCATTCGTATGACGAATTGCATTATCAATTAAATTCGTCAACACCTGTTCCATACGGTCTGCATCAAACGGATATTGTTCAATTGGACTTTGGAAATCTACTGTTAGTTCAACTTCTTTATCCTTTGCAATCCCTTGGAATTTACGGCCAATCTTTTCGACAAATGGATGAATATCTACTTCACCAATATGTAACTCTACGTGGCCACTTTCCATACGAGCTAAATCTAATAATTCATTTACAAGTTTACCTAAACGAACGGATTCATCATAAATGATTTGAACAAACTCATTAATTTCCTCTTTCGTTTGCACAATATCATCTAAAATCGCTTCACTATACCCTTGAAGCATGACCATTGGTGTACGAAGTTCATGTGATACATTGGCAATAAAGTCTTGACGCATCTTCTCAAGACGGCGTTCTTCCGTCATATCACGCAACACTGCTACAGCCCCACGAATTTTCGTTTGATTGTAAAGCGGCGTCATAAGAACTACGTAGTTACCTTTTTGCAAATTAATTTCAACAACTTGTTGTTGCTCACTTTCTACAACGCGATGGAATAGTTCCACAAGTTCAGAAGGTAGTTTTTTACTTAGCTCTATCTCTTTTTCTTCTTGCCAAACTTGTAAGAAATTTTCAGCCGGTGGATTAATAACTACGACTTCACCTTCTTGATTTAACGTAATAACTCCATCTGCCATACTACTCAAAATACTAGCTAACTGTTCTTTTTCTTGCTGCAAAGCATTCATATTAAACTTCAACTGTTTACCCATTTGATTTAAGGCCGTTGCAAGCTCACCAATTTCATCCTGAGATACCATAGGGGCCTTTGCATCAAACTTCCCACGTGCCACCTCAAAAGCAACCTCACGCATTTTACGAAGCGGTGCGGTAATTCGAGTAGATAAGAAGAACGCAAAGAAGGTTGTTAATATAATCGCAATCCCAGCCGATAAGAAAATAAAATCAGTCGTTCTCTCCATACCTTGTATTGGTACTTGTAAAGATTCATATACGAACACTGCACTTTGATTTTTTGATTGCACCGGTTTTCCGACAATCATAATATCATTTTCAGTATTTTTATTCTTCCTACTATTAGAAGCTTTTCTTATGTTGTTTTTAATTTCTTTTTTATCTTTAAAAACAGCAGCTAATTCTTTATCTTCTTTTAAATCATCTATTGTTAACGTAACTAATCCTTCTTGTTTCGGAGAAGATGAAATCTCCTTACCATCTTCTACAATAATGATTCTTGAAAGTGGGTCAGAGAATTTATACGCGATATTCTCAATCGTTTTTACATCGGCACCTTCTTCAATTAACTCTGAAACACTTGTCGCAACTTTCTGAAGCCTAGCTTCACTCATATCAACATAATACGTTCTAAAAAACTGTGAAAGTAAAATCGCAACAAATCCAAGAACAAACGAAACGAGAAGTAATATGGTCATCCATAACTTCCCTACTACACTTCTCCAAAGCATCAGTCGTTCACAACCTCAAACTTGTAACCTACGCCCCAAACGGTAACAATCATCTTCGCAGCATCTGGTGATTTTTTACTTAATTTCTCACGTAAACGCTTTACATGCGTATCCACTGTACGTAAATCTCCGAAGAATTCATATTGCCATACTTCTTTCAACAATTGCTCTCGATCGAATACCTTATCAGGAGCTTTCGCTAAGAATAATAGTAATTCATATTCTTTCGGCGTTAAGTTCACTTCATTACCATCTGCAGTAACACGATGTGCATCGTTATCAATTGTTAAGTGCGGGAACACAGTAACATCTTTCGTCGTTGTATCTTGTGTAAAGAATGTTGTTGGTACAGCACGACGTAACACCGCTTTCACACGAAGCACTACTTCACGTGGGCTAAATGGTTTTACAATATAATCATCCGTTCCAACTTCAAATCCTTGTACCCGATTTACTTCTTCACCTTTTGCCGTCAACATAATAATTGGTGTCGCTTTTTTCTCACGAACCCCTTTGCACACTTCGATACCATCTTTACCAGGCATCATAAGATCTAATAAGATTAAATCATAATCATTTTGCAACGCCATTTCTAAAGCTGTATCACCATTATCTGCTTCCTCAATTGTGTATTGCTCTCTTTCTAAGTACATTTTCAATAAACGACGAATGCGATCCTCATCGTCTACAATTAAAATTCTAAATTCATTTTCCATTTCTACCCGCTGCATATTTTCACATCAGCGGTTCACACCTACCCTTCTACACTATTATATTGCGCTATTCTCGGTTATTTAAGCACTCCTCTAAATGTTTCACTTCCCACTATTATGCTTCACAAGAATAATAAAGTTTGTTCAATTTTTTTCCAAAACTATGTATTTTATTTGAACAGTATATTATGTCCTCGACATCATTTTACAAAATCAACCGCTACTTTGTCATGTTTTTCTCAAAAAAGAAGAAAATTTGACAAAAATAAAATAGGAAAGTGACATACACTCTCCTATTTTATTTCTCTATGCATATGAATGTAAACCCGCAATGATTAAGTTCACTACAATAAAGTTAAACATAATGATCGCAAAACCAATTACTGCAAGCCACGCTGATTTTTCCCCATGCCATCCTTTAGATAATCGTAAATGTAATACTGCCGCATAAAAGAGCCACGTTATAAGTGCCCAAACCTCTTTCGGATCCCACCCCCAAAAACGCGTCCATGCTATTTGAGCCCAAATCATCGCAAAAATTAGCGCACCTAATGTGAAAACTGGGAATCCAATTGCAATAGATCGATATCCAATTTCATCTAATAAATCACTATTCGTATTCTTTACTAGTGGCTGAAGTGCCGCTGATACTCGTTTACGTAAAACAAGTCTTAATACAACATAAAGTAGTGTTCCAACTATTAGTGACCAAATAACAGTATTTAATTTTTTCGCATTTACAATCGCAGGAACTTCGACTGTCGGTTCTAATTTATTTTCTGTCAGTAACTTCCCTTCATGTGGTCCAACTAAAGCTGGGAGATTATACTTCATCTCGACTTGTTGTTCATTTTTATCAATCCATTGAAACTTAGCTTCATATTTCATACTGGAGAATACTGTCGTTACCGCAATAAATCCAACTGTACAAACAAGTGTGAACACTACCGTTTCTAACCAAAATGTACGTTTACTTCTCGTTGATTGATCTACATTTTTCAATAAATACATAACGCCCGTAATAAAACTAATTGCTAAAATTGCTTGTCCTGCTGCTGCAGTCGTCACGTGAATGTGTAACCAGTTACTTTTTAAAGATGGGATAAGCGGGGATATTTCCCTCGGGAACATACTTGCATAGGCAATTAATAAAAGAGCAACTGGTAATGCAAATAGTCCAATTATACTTACGCGGTACATAAAATACATTACAATAAATGCTCCGACAAGCATCATACCGAAAAACGTACCGAATTCGAAAAAGTTACTAACTGGCGCATGACCTGATGCAATCCACCTTGTAACAAAATATACTGTTTGTGCTATAAATCCTAAAATTGTAATCGTTATTCCTACATTTGCCCATTTATGGCCCTTTTCTTTAATTGCTCCCCCAAAAAATAGAGTTGCTATTAAATATAAAATAAATGCGGTAAAGAGAAAGTTACTACTTATTTGCACCATATCGTTTCCCCACCTTAACTAATTTTTTTATCAATTACTTTATCATTTGGCTGTGGAATTGCTGTACCTTCTAGTATTCTTTCAATATCTTTCTTTAAACCGAACCAATTTTTATTCGTATGTCCTGCAATCCACCATTCATCATTAACACGTTGTATCCAAATACGGCGATGATTCCAATACATACCTTGAATGACACCAACCATAAATATAAATCCTCCAATACCAAGAATCCAAAGCGTTAAATCTTTCCTAACCGTTAGAGCTGTCGCATTTTGCATTTCAACACCTGCAAATGACATTTTATATTTGTTGTTTCCATCTGCTTCTATATTTTGCTGAATACCAACGAAACTCACTTCACCATCTGGCGTCTCAGGCGTAAACATTTTAAATACGAATGCAGGGTTGTTTGGTAATTTTGTTTTTGTATTCGGTTTTCCATTCTCATCAAAATAAAAATCTGGAAAATAGCTTAATAGTTCTAAAGAATAACCATTTCCTAAATCGTATTTTTCTGTAGGATTCGCTAAATCTACTTTAATTGGTCCCCACTTTTGATTATTTTCTTTGTTTTGCAAGTGGAAGGACATACTTTTAAATTCACTTTCTTTATAATCCACTTGATACACTGCAAATTGATCAAATTTCAATGGCTCATTCACGCGAATTTCCGCTTCTTTTACTTTTTCTAATTTCGGTTTTTGCCCTGCTATATTTTCGCCTACCGCTTTATATAATACTGCATTCGTTTGGAAGTTTTTCGCAATCATTTTATCCCCAACACGGTCTATCGCTTCATCAAAAACTTCCTTATCCTTACTTTTATCATAAACTTCTTTTATAAACTTCTCATTTTTTAAATAGTATTGACCATCCGTCCCTGGTACTTCTTTCGTTTCACCATCACGTAACCAAAGAGCTTCGTCTACGTACATACTCGGTAAAAAACGAAGCATCGCACCGAATAAAAAGATAATAAGGCCGATATGATTTACATATGGACCCCAACGTGAGAAACGTCCCTTTTCCGCTAAAACGTTTCCGTCTTCCACTTTCACGTTATAGTTTCTTTTCTTTAAATTCTTTTGCACTCTTTCCAAGTCACCATCTTGCGGAGTACCAGTCCCGTATAATCTTTGTCTCTTTAAAAAGCTAGGATGTCTTTTTACCCCTTGTTTTTTTAAAGCTTTATAAAGGGGAATAACACGGTCTAAACTACATATCACAAGTGAAGTACCGATAGAAGCAATTAAAATCATGTACCACCATGAACCGTATAAATTATTAAATCCTAATTGATAGTATAATTGCCCTAAAAATCCGTATTCCTGTTTATAATATTCAGCTGGTGCAATTCCTGGCGTTATGTACATTTCTTGCGGAAAAATTGTTCCTATCGCTGATGCAGCTAAAGTTATTACGATTAGCCATACACCTACTTTTACAGAAGAGAAAAAGCTCCAAATTTTATCGACTATCGTTTTTGTTTGCGTGAGAGATCTCCGCGCACTCCCCTCATAGCGCATATCCAATAGTTTTACATTTTCATTGCTTTCAAATGGTTTCCCACAAGCTTCACAAAAAATGGTTCCTATCGGATTAACATGTCCACACTCACATTTAATTTCTTTCAACACTCTCACCGCCCCTGTATCTATATGTACTATTGTATATTCTAACCTCAAGTTACCGCAATACTCAGAATTTTTAAATCAGAGGCGCTATAGACATGCACCTCTTATGTAAAGGCTTTCTTTATTATGGAGTAATTTTCTTTAAATAGCCTTCTAACTGTTCTTTCGTTTGTTCACCTATAATTTGCTCCACTACTTTTCCATCTTTATCAATCAAAAAGCTTGTCGGTAATGGACCTACTCCATATGTGCCTATGATTTTTGTTCCTTTATCAATGGCAACTGGGAATTTCAAATCATATTGTTTCACAAAGTTCTTTACAGCAATATCTGTTTCATCTGCATCTAACGCAATAATTTCAACGCCTTTTTCTTTATACTTTGGATATAATTCATTCATATAAGGCATTTCTTTTTCACAAGGTTTACACCAAGTTCCCCAAAAGTTTAAAAATACACCTTTACCCTTTAAGTCCTTTAATTCAATTTTCTTTCCTTCCAAATCCGTCACAACAAAATTAGGTGCTTCTTTCCCAATTTGCATTTTCTCTTTATCAGTGAAAAACCCTTGATAAAGGGTAAATCCTACAGCACCGCTTAAAATGAGCAGGATGATAACACGAAATAATAAGCGATTTTTCTTCATCTTGTCTCCCCTCTCCTCGGTAAATGGTATGTATTCTTTTCTGTAAATGTTATATTGAATAAATCACCAGCAGAGCACTCCACTGGTGAAATTTTAACTCTATAGCTTATCTTGGCTTTGTAGAAGCAAGCGCGCGTAATTGTTTTACCTCATGTGGTGTCAATTCTCTTGCATCACCAGGTCGCAAACTACCCACTTCTAAAAAGGCATAACGTTCACGTTTTAATTTCACTACTTTACAGTCTAACGCTTCAAACATACGACGTACTTGACGGTTACGGCCTTCGTGAATTGTTAATTGTACAATCGCCATCTCTTTACGCTTGTCCCAAGAAATAATTTTCACATTTGCTGGTGCTGTCTTCCCGTCTTCTAATGTAACACCTCGTTCTAACATGCGAATTTTCTCACCTGTTAATGGCCCTTTTATTTTTGCAACATATGTTTTTTCAACTTTATATCTCGGGTGCATTAATACATTAGCGAAGTCCCCATCGTTTGTCATTAATAATACGCCAGACGTATCATAATCTAAGCGTCCGATTGGGAATAAACGTTGTGTAATTTCAGGGAAAAAGTCTGTTACAACATTTCTTCCTTTATCATCTGATACACTTGAAATTACGCCAGTTGGTTTATATAGTAAAAAATAAACAGGTTCTTCTTTTTCAAGAGGGATGTTATTTACTTCTACTTTATCTTGAGGAGTTACTTTTGTTCCTAACTCCTTCACTATTTTTCCATTAACTTTCACTTTTCCTTGCTGAATTAATTCCTCAGCCTTTCTTCTCGATGCAATACCTGCTTGTGCAATCACTTTTTGTAATCGTTCCATTTCTTTTTTTCACCTCGAATTTATCTTACCTTACATTAGAAAGACTTGGCAACCGCATACGTTTTACGACTGTTCGCCTCGTCTCACTTAAACAACATAGCGATGATATTAAACATATAAAGGGCAAATCATGTTTTTATCCTTTATTATTGTCCATATTTTTCATATTTCTCACAATAAAAGTTCATCATTTTGTCAAAAATACTGCATAAAAAAACCACTATTAAGCTACACCTTAATAGTGGTCGTATACGTATTATAAGCGAAATAGCCTAAAAAATGAATAGTATTACTGAAACAATAAAGAAACAAACACAATTGAGCAAATAATCCCGATTAAATCTGCAAAAAGTCCTACTTTTAATGCATCCCCCATTTTTCTAATCCCAACAGCTCCGAAGTATACTGTTAAAATATAAAAAGTCGTATCTGTACTCCCTTGCATCGTAGAAGCTAATCTCCCAATAAACGAATCTGGTCCATATGTTGCAATTAAATCAGTCGTAATACTTAAACCAGCAGAACCCGAAATTGGACGTATAAGCGCAAGTGGAACGATTTCTGCTGGGACATGAATTAAATCTAACATCGGCTTCATTACAGATATCATCGCATCTAAAGCACCTGATGCCCGAAAAATAGAAATGGATACAAGCATTCCAACCATAAACGGTAAAATGGAAACTGCAATTTGAATCCCTTCTTTTCCTCCCTCAACGAACGATTCATACGTTGGGACTTTCTTTATCGTGCCATATAAAAGGATAAAACCAATTACACAAGGGATTACCCATAATGAAATTGTATTTACAATACTCATTTTTTCCGCCCCTTTCTACTCCTTCTTCGGTAAAAATAGCGGTCAATCCAAATTGCCCCAATCATAGAGAGCACTTGTGCAATGAATGTTACCCCAACAATTTCAGTAGGATTTGCTGATTCATAAGTCATTCGAATCGAAATGACGGTAGTAGGAATTAAAGTAATAGCTGATGTATTTAATGCTAGAAACGTCACCATAGAGCGACTGGCCGAATCCTTTCCTCCATTTAATTCTTTCAGTTGTTCCATCGCTTTAATACCAAGAGGGGTTGCTGCATTACCTAGTCCAAAAAAGTTCGCCATCATATTCGATAGAATAAATCCCATTGACGGATGATCCTTCGGTATTTCTGGAAACAACCTTTTTACTATCGGCATAAAAAGTGTAACTAACTTTTTTAACAACCCTGCTTCCTCTGCAATTTTCATTAAGCCAAGCCAAAATACTAAAACGCTAATAAGTCCTATGCAAATCGTTACCGCATCTTTTGACCCGTCAAATACAGCTTTCGTTACTTCTTCCATCGTTCCGTTTATCATGGCATACACAATCCCTATGACCGCCATCGCTGCCCAGACGAGATTAACCATCGTTCCCAACACCTATCATGTAAGAAAAAATTTCTTTCACATTGTTCCAGTACATACCCGTTGCAGCTACTAACTTCCGTTTACTATAAAATAAATTCCGTTCTCCGACTTTTTCATTACCAACATAAATGTCCGTCTTCCCAACCTTTACTCCATCCGTAAGTTTTGCACTTTTATCGAGTTCAACTTTTAATACTACGTTCTTTTTTTCTTCTTCAGTTAACGGTACCGAAAAACTATTTTTCGTATAAACATGATTGGCATATTTCTTTTCATTTATTTCAGCAAGCGCTCCTTGTCCTAAAACTTTTGTTTGCTTAAAACGTTCAAACCCTTTGTCAAATAGATTCATATGATCATCCCAATCACTAGAAGCACTCAAAGTTACGACAATTAAATCTAGTCCATCTTTTGATGCCGTTGTAACAAGCGTTCGTCCTGCTTTTTTCGTAAAACCTGTTTTCCCACCTGTTGCAAATTCATAATAGGATGTCACAAGCTTATGTTTATTTTTCCACGGATAATCCCATGAATTTGATTTATACGTTTTTGTGCCAAAAATTTTCTTAAAGGTCTCGTTCCCCATTGCATATTTCGTTAACAGTGCCATATCATAAGCCGAAGAATAATGAGAGCCATCTCCATCCAAACCATGAGGATTTGAGAAGTGAGTATCTTTCATTCCAATTTGTTTCGCCTTTTCATTCATTAAATATACGAACCCCTCTATACTCCCTCCTACATTTTCAGCAATTACTTGCGCTGCGTCATTACCTGATCTAAGCATAAGTCCGTATACTAAATCCTCTAGCTTCACTTTCTGTCCAGGTTTTAAATAAATCGCCGATCCTTCCACCCTGACTGCTTCATTACTAACTGATACCATTTCTTTCATTTTTCCTGATTCAGCAGCTAACAAGGCTGTCATAATTTTTGTTATACTAGCAATTTTTTGTGGCTCATGTTCTGCTTTTCCGTATAATACACGACCAGAACTTTGCTCCATTAATACAGCATTTCGAGCGCTAACATTACTGTTCATCTTTGCATATGTAGGAATCGGCATAACGCTTGCGTACATAATAAGAAGCGTAATGATTACACAAATTCGTCTCATATTTCCCCCCACGTCCTTTTGGTACTTTTTGTACAAGTGTATGCTTGGCCTTTTAAAATATGAACGAAATCTTCCTTCTGCTCCCATTAAAAAAGACGCAAGGAATTTGCGTCTAATATGGTGTCCATTCAATTTGTTTCGCAGTTTCAAATCTTTTTTCTACATCAGGCCAATTCACAACATTCCACCAATTTTTAATATATTCATCTTTTCGATTTTGGTATTGTAAATAATACGCATGTTCCCATACATCTAGTACAAGGAGCGGTATCGTATCCCATTGTGTAAACAATTGATGAAGTGTACTCTGCAAAATTTCTAACCTTCCAGATCGGGGGACCCAAACGAGAATCGCCCAGCCTGAACCTTCTACTTTAGAGGCTGCTTCCGTAAAATGTTTTTGAAAACGTAAAAAGCTCCCAAAATCTTGTTCAATTTGTTGTGAAAAAGCCCCTCTTGGACTTCCACCACCATCTTTTTTCATGTTATTCCAAAATATCGTGTGTAAATAATGTCCTGATCCATGAAAAGCCGCTTCTCGTTCCCAATGCTTAATTAAATCAAATTGATTGGTTTTTCTCGCTTCCTCCATCATCTTCTCTGCTTTATTTAACCCTTCTACATAACTACGATGATGTTTATCATGGTGTAACATCATAATTTCTCTAGAAATATACGGCTCTAACGCGTTATATGGATAAGGTAATGGCGGGAGTGTATGCCCTCCAATTGGAACAGCTCGTTCACTATCCCCTCTTTCATATAGTTCATATTCCTCTTCTTGCATAAATACTTCCTGCAGATGATGTTGAATATGTTCTACATCATCGCTTATTTCATACATAAACTCCGCATCCGTTTCGTACTCATGCTCTTTCATACGCTCTAATAATGTCTGAATTTTATAAGCAAGCATATGGACATCATACACTTCCATTGCGCGGCTATCTAATACGTGAAGAACACTTTCACACCAACTTTCTACTTCATGAAAGTAATCTGTAAATACACCTTGCTGACTCATGTTACACCTCCTTATTGCTATCCACTTAAATATATTCAATGAAAATCCCTTATATAACTGTACAAAAGGAAAAGAAGCTAAGTCTCCTTAGCTTCTTTTCCTTAATTAGTATTTGTGTAACATCTTCGTTTGGTAATCTGTCTCATAATATTCTAGTTCTTCACGCATCAATTGAAATTTACCTTCTAAATTCTTCATCACTTGCTCTATAGATGAAGGTGGTGTTTGTTGAAAAACGATAGAATTTTTTCCTGTATATGCAGATCGACTATTTTCATACCAATGATCACTCTTCGGGGAAAAAAACTCTGCAATTACTTGATGATATATCTTATATAAAATTTTTTCAGCTGCTGTTTTTCGAAATGGCTGGCTATTCAGCAAAACAAAACATGCATCATGTCCTTCTTCGCAAAAAACGAGAAGACGTCTCATTGATGCTAATAACCCTTTATAATATTGCTCGTTCCCAGCTGGTGTCTCTTCTAATAAAAAAGGCAACGTATGATAATTTACATAATTGGTTATCAAAGTAATCGCATCTTCTAAAAATATAGAAACTTGTTCTGTTTGATTTTCAACCATCAAATTAGACATTTCTTCCCTCTCCCTTTCCATTTCACGCTATTTCTATTCTTTTATTTTTATGTAATTCAGCCAATATTTCTTGTACTTTCAACACTGTTCTCTCATCAAAATATTGTTGAAATTCTTCTATATTATTTAAATATAAACGTTTTTGCGCACGGAGCTCCTTATCTTTCACTAAACAACATATCGCTACAATATCCCGTAAATATATGTCTTGTTCTTCTACTTTACACACTGGATTTCCTTCAAAAGGAGTAATTTCTTGTATAACTTCTTCAAAATAGCGAACGTATAAAACTGAAAAAGTTTTCTCTTTATCATTTAATATATATGTCACTTCAGATCTGTTAAAAAAATCTTCTGATGTATTAGGTTTTGCTTTCTCTAACTCATGCCCCGCATAACCTATTATAATCATATACTTCCCCTCTCTTCCTTCTTTCACTCCATTTTAACTTAACTTTCTGATAAACGAAATATTCTTTTAAATATACCTATATAAAAAATAGCTTACCTATACAGGAATTTACCTTTTTATTTTTCTTGAAGTTTGTCATAATAATATTATTGTCTCAGTTTTCTTATACAAGGAGAGTTGTATTTATGTCGTTTTCATGGAAACGTTTCTTACAAATCGGGAAAATTATCTTCCCATTTGTTGTATTAACAGTTGTATTCTTTCAAGCAAAAAAAGAATTAGCGGGCATTTCTTTTTTAGAAGCGATTGATACAATTAAAAACATTCCAACTGGAGGAGTCTTTTTAGCAATTACACTTGGTGCATTCGCTGTATCAACGATGTTCTTTTATGATTATGTTATGCTTCGTTACTTAAAAGCTGATATACCTGTCCAAAAGATTTTCCGTATCTCATGGATTGCGAATACTTTAAATGGTTTTATTGGATTTGGTGGCCTCGTTGGAGCTGGTGTACGAACAATGCTTTATCGTCCATACATAAAAGAAAATGGCAAGCTTATTAAAAGTATTGCCTGGATGACGACTGCCTTTATTAACGGATTAGCCATACTTTCATTCCTCGGTCTTATCGGAATATTAGACACAAGATTTATTTTGCATGAAAAACCGTGGTTATGGCCTGTCCTTATCTTCTTTGCCCTTTTCGTCCCTATATACATCGGCTTTTCTAAACTTAAAAATAGAAAAACAACGCAAACCGAAGGACAAGAAGAGGAAGAGAAAAATCCAACTGTTTTATACTCATTAGTTTCATTAGTCGAATGGGTATCTGCTGGTATCGTTATGTACGTCATTTTAATACTGTTTGGAATTGAAGTTGACTTTCAAAAGTTTTTAGGTGTATATGTAATTGCTGCCTTAGCTGGCGTCGTTAGTCTTGTCCCTGGTGGGCTTGGTTCATTTGACCTTGTCTTCTTAACTGGACTAGGACAATACGGCATTGATACAGGTGTTTTACTGCCTGCTATGTTACTATATCGCCTCGTCTATTACATTTTACCATTCTGCCTTGGTCTCATTTTTGCGGCTTTCGAAATGACAGGAGTGGCCATTAAAAAGTTTGAAGATAAACCTTTTATTGCGCCTGCATTAGAAACCACTGGCGTTATATGGACTTTGCAGCGTGACTTTCTAGGGAAATTAGGTTCATGGGCATCTGCTGCTTTAACAGTATTTGCTGGCTTAATGGTTATTTTATCGACTATTTTACCAACAAGTATAAACCGGGCACACGCCTTACATATTTTAGCTCCAAAGCATCTGATTCAGTTTTCTTTTAGCTTATCACTAACATTCGGTATTCTCCTTCTAATCCTTTCAAGGGGAATATATTACGGAACAAAACGTTCTTATTATATGACAATTATTTCTTTAATTGGAGCCGCTATCTTTAATACGCTAAAAGGAATTGATATTGAAGAAACATTTATTTTGTTAATCGTACTCGCTGTATTATATATGCTTCGTAAAAGATTCGTACGCGAGAAAATGGAAGTCTCACTTTCTGATATCGTAAAAGTTTTTATATTCTTACTTGTAACGTTATATTTATATAAAAACTTAGGTATTTTATTTGCAGGTGCAAAAGAAGCTTTTAAACCTGATTTCGTCGTTCGTAATATTACCCAAGTGAAACGAAGTGCATTAGCAGCTGCCTTTTTCGTTCCTACTTTTTTACTAATTGGCTCACTCATTGCCAATCGTTATCGAAATGAATTTCCCGGGCAACCAGCAAATGATAAAAGGTTACAAAACTTCTTAGATGAACACGGTGGAAATGTACTTAGTCATTTAGGTTATTTAGGAGATAAACAATTCTTCTTTAGCAGTGATGGGAAAGCGCTCCTTCTCTTCTCCATAACTGGAAAACGTCTTGTTGTATTAGGTGATCCAATTGGTGACCCTTCCTCCTATCGTAATGTGTTGCAAGAGTTTTTAGCTGAAGCTGATCGATTCGGATACATTTGTGTATTTTATCAAATCGAAAGTAAATGGATGAGTTTATATCATGATTTTGGTTATAACTTCTTTAAACTTGGTGAAGAAGCTGTCGTTGATTTAAATACATTTACAATAACAGGAAAGAAACGCGCTGGTATGCGAGCGACTTTCAATCGTTTTGAAAGAGAAGGCTATACATTCTCTATTCATCAGCCGCCATTCTCAGACGAATTATTCGAAGAGTTACGGAAAGTTTCTGATGCATGGCTCGGTGGAAAAAAAGAGAAAGGTTTTTCACTCGGATACTTCGATCGTGAATATATTAGCCGTGCTCCTATCGCTACATTATCTGATGCGGATGGAAAGATTATCGCATTCACAACCTTTATGCCCGTATATCAAAACGGATCATTGTCTGTTGATTTAATGCGCTATTATCCAGATGCACCTAGTGGAATTATGGACGCAATTTTCATCCACTTATTCCAATGGGCAAAAGAAAATGAATATCACTCCTTTAATATTGGTATGGCGCCACTTTCCAATGTTGGGTTATCAACACAATCATTTTGGTCTGAAAGAGTTGCTGCTGCAATCTTTAATAACGTTCGTTATACGTATAGTTTCAGCGGATTACGACATTTTAAAGAGAAATACAAACCAGCATGGAGCGGTAAATATTTAGCATTTAGGAAGAATCATTCTTTACCAATTACGATGCTCTCTGTAACAAAACTAATAGGAAAAAGAAAAAACAGCTAAAAATTTAGCTGTTTTTTCTTTTTTGAACTTGTACGATAAAATCCTTCTCATATTTCTTACCATTTATATAAAAAGTTCCCCACATTTTATACGTGCCTTGGGCAGGAAATGTAATACGATACTGTAATTGCTCATCCGTATCAACAGGCATAGCGTATAAAAAGTTTTCCCTCGTTTCATCTACGATATAAAGAGTTTCCTCTTCTCCTCTCTCTGAATGTAATTTCAATTTTTCACCCTTTTTTGCTTGAAACTGAAATGTTAACGTCACCGGCTCATTCGGATGTAATGCACCGAATAAAAGAGAAACTTCATGCTCTCCAATTTTTTTTGTAAGTACACTATCGACTGGCAGGTTCACCTTCTTCTTATTTTTTTCTTCTTTTTCTCTCCCAAAATCTGTCTTCGCGAATGATTCTACTGACTTATTTTTGTCTTCATATAAAAATATTGTATACGCTTCATCTTTCGCTATTTTGGAAGATAACTTATATGATCCATTCCCTGCAAATGTAGGTTTAATCTGTTGTATATGTTTTAACTGTTCATCTACAATAACTGCCCGAATTTGATCATTTACACCACGAACCTCATTATTCTTTTTATTTAGTAATTGAAACAAAATATCTACTTTATCATTTCCTTTTCCATTTGATACATCCCATTTTACTTCTTGAACATCTCCTACCGTCTCTACGGTTTCCTGATATTTTTTTATGTAAAATCCTCCCGCCACAATAAGTACCAAAGCTACAAGTCCAATGACAAGATTTTTCAAAAAATCACCTACCATTTTTATTGTCTCTGTTTATACAAAACTTCTTTCATATATATTCTAGATTATGATTTATGAAATCCTCCTCTTTTGCACATATTACAAATAATTAAAAAGATTTTAATTGAACGGATTCGTAGTGTATAATGCAAATGATATTGATTTCTATCAATACATTATAAGGAGGACTTTTCATGAGTGTACATATTGAAGCAAAACAAGGCGAAATCGCTGAATCTATTCTATTACCTGGTGATCCATTACGCGCAAAATATATCGCTGAAACATTTCTAGAGGACGTTACTTGCTATAATAACGTGCGTGGTATGTTAGGTTTCACTGGAACTTATAAAGGAAAACGTGTATCTGTTCAAGGTACAGGTATGGGTGTTCCTTCTATTTCTATTTATGTAAACGAACTAATCCAAAGCTACGGAGTTAAAAATTTAATTCGTGTTGGGACTTGCGGTGCAATTCAAAAGGACGTAAAAGTACGTGACGTTATTATTGCAATGACAGCTTGTACTGATTCGAATATGAACCGTTTAACATTCCCAGGTTTTGATTTTGCACCAGCTGCAAACTTTGACCTTTTAAAGAAAGCTTACGATGCAGGAACTGAAAAAGGATTACACGTTCGTGTTGGTAACGTTTTAACAGCAGATGTTTTTTATCGTGAAAGCATGGACATGGTTAAAAAACTTGCAGATTACGGTGTATTAGCAGTAGAGATGGAAACAACTGCTCTTTACACATTAGCAGCGAAATATGGTGTAAATGCATTATCTGTATTAACAGTAAGCGATCACATCTTCACTGGTGAAGAAACAACATCTGAAGAACGTCAAACTACATTTAACGAGATGATTGAAATCGCTTTAGATGCAGCAATTCAACAATAATACATTAAAGAACTCGTCATACGTCTGTCGAGTTCTTTTTATGTGACTTTTTATAAAAAACTACTTTAGAAAGAGACAGATTTCTCCCTCTACTTTCTTGTCACGTTTGTTATAATAAAGTGAAATCATTTACAGTATTTCTCATAAGAGGTGAAGCAGTGAAAAACAGAAGTATCGTCTTTAAACTATTTTTATTAACATCAACATTATTTACAATCATATTCCTCCTCTTTTTCCTAGGACAGTCTCTATTTTTAGAGAAATTTTATATTAATAAAAAAGTAAAAACCGTTCAAACTGCCTTTGAAAAATTCGTAGATAATTACGAAAAAAGCGGCAAAAGTTATGAGGAAATTAGAAAACTAAAACAAGAATTTCATGATAAAACAAATGCTGAAATGCAATTTTTAGATTCTAATGGCATTATTAAAAGTGAAAACAATTTCTACATTGATGTTATTGATTCTAAAACTCAAAGTACGTATTCCATTCCACTTAATAATCTTTTAACACCCGAAGAATATATTAAATTCGAAAATTTAGGTTTAAAAAAAGATGGACCAATCAGCGTCTTGGGGTTCTTACAGGGGAATATTATAACACCAATAGAATTGTCAACACATTATAATCGATGGCGAAACGAACATTTCAGTTCGGATTTCCAATCAATTAATAGTAATCCTCCTAAAAATGGACTTACAAATCGATACAAAACTACAACTAATATCCGTCTTACTGGTGTTATATCTAAGTTACAGCTCCCATCCAAAGCTGAGGTTCGGCTTGCAAATGACATTGAAACATTACGAGCCGTTCAATATTTTACATACACAATTAGGCAGGGTACTTCTGATTCAAATAAATTAACTATATACCCATTAGGCGTTGAAGAAAATTTACAAAGCCGCATCTTTGTAAAACCTATTATGGAAAACAATATGGTTACAGAGTACGCCTTTGCGATAGTATCTTTGCAACCTGTTAATGAAGCGATGCTCGTTTTAAAAGATTATTATGTCTATGCCTTAATCATTGTGTTTCTCGTGATTATTTTATTATCCTTCTACTATTCAAAAATTATTGTGAAACCATTAATTAAGATTAATCGCGTTACAAAGAAAATGGCTAATTTTGATTTTAGCGAGAAACTACCTGTTACAGCAGACGATGAAATTGGCGGACTTTCCGGCAGTATCAATACATTATCTGTAAACTTAAAAGACAGAATTGATCGATTAAATGTTGCCAATACAAAATTACAACAAGATATTGAACGTGAACGTCAATTAGAGAAGACGAGGAAAGAATTCATTTCTGGTGTATCCCACGAATTAAAAACACCACTTAGTGTAATTAGAAGTTTCGCAGAAGGGATTCAAGATGGTGTTAGTAAAGATACAACGTATTATACAGATGTTATTTTAGAAGAAACAGAAAATATGAACAGACTTATTGTTGAAATGTTAGAATTAGCAAAACTAGAATCGGGTACGTACAAACTAGAAATGACAACATTCTCAATCGGTGAATTAATTCAGCAAATCCATACAAAGTTATTATTTAGTATGGAGGAAAAGCAGTTACAAGTGGACGTCGATGCAGACACTTCTATATTTGTTAAAGCGAATCGTAGTCGTATTGAGCAAGTAGTTGTGAACTTACTTAGCAATGCAATTCGCTATACGCCCGATGGAGAAAGAATAAAAGTCTCTGTTATAGAAACCGAAGATACAGTAAAAGTCGAAATCGAGAATACAGGAAATCCTATCCCAGAAGAAAGTCTTGAAAAAATTTGGAATCGCTTCTATCGTTTAGATGCATCACGTAGTCGTCATACTGGTGGTACCGGTCTCGGGTTATCTATTGTAAAAAACATTTTAGATCTCCATCATGCCAAGTACGGTGTATATAATACGAATAATAGCGTTGTATTCTATTTTAATTTACCAAATGTAAAAGAAGTCAAATAATTTGTCTTAATTTCACTAGGAGTTCACATGAAATTCACACTCTCCCTTTATAGTAAGAAACAAGTTAATCCTTTCCTTTACACATATAAAAGAGGAGAGTGCGTGAAATGAAACAAGCAGGACAACCTATTCAAAGTGAAAAACAATTAGAAACTATCAAAAATATACTTTTACAATCTTCGAAACGTGATGGCTTATTATTCGTATTAGCCGTAAATTCTGGCTTAAAAGTAAGCGAAATCTTACAATTAAAAGTTAGCGATGTCATCGATGAAAACGAAAATGTTCGCCATTCCATTTTATTTTACAATGAAAAAGTAAAGAAACATAAATGGTTTGCTGTAAATGAAGACTTACAGCACGCAATCGAAGACTACATGAAAGAACGTAAAACTTGGAAACGCAATGAGCCATTATTAAAGTCTCAAAAAGGAACAAAATCTATTACGAGACAACATGCATGGTACATTTTAAACAAAGCTGCAAAAGAAGTTGGATTAGAAGGGATTAGCTCACATACACTTCGAAAAACTTGGGGCTATTGTGCATACAAATCAGGTGTTGACATTGCATTTTTACAACACTTCTTTGATCATAGTACTCCATCAAAAACTTTAAAGTATATCGGTATCGCTTAATACCTCTTATACATAAAAAAGGTTACCATTTAAAAAATGGTAACCTTTTTTGTGTTTCATATTCTCTTTTCTTTTCTTGTCTCTCTTATATTGTAGTGGTACTCTAATAATAAGGGGGAGAAATTATGAACACACTTACAATTGAATTACCGCAAGAAACGGCTGAAAAACTCGATTTATTAAAACAAGCTTATGAAAAGAAAACAGGTGCTAGCATTTCTGAGAGCACTCTCGTTCAAACACTTATCTCAAAAGAATTTATCCAAGCGATAACTCCTTTTGATTTACAACAATTTATTAACGGAAAAGAACAGCATTAATGCTGTTCTTTTTTTATTGCTATTTAAAATACAAAAAAATTTTACTTATTTTCCGAAAAACCATTGACAATGATAATGATAACCATTATCATTTATTATGAAGCCAACAATTGATGAATCAACCAAACGCTCAGTAACATTGTTACCCCTCTTTTTCATATAGAAAGGCACTGTACATTCCCCCTGTTTGTACAGTGCCTTTCTTGTTTTATCATCGTTCAAATAAATTTAATTGCTCAGGCTTTGGCTCACCATATGTAATGTTCATCATTTTCATAAGTTGTTTCGCATTATCCGCTGCATCCCCGCCCGAATTATTATTAAATAATACGTATATGTCCTTTGTCTTCTTTTTTAGTTGCTCTAGTCGTTCTACCCATTCTTCCAATTCTTTATTGTTGTAGCGATATAAACAGCGAACCGCCCTCCAATTTTCCCCTTTATCCAGCCAGCCATGAACGTTTCGACCATGAAAGCGGATTAATGTTATATCCGAATCCGTCGCCTCTAATACGAGTGGAACCGAACCAATTCCCGCTTGCGGTTCATCACAAATTGTATGAATCCATTTTTCTTTCTCTAAAAATTGTAGCGTTTTATCTCTCATTTCTGGATAAAACCATGTTTGATTTCGAAACTCTATCGCACACGGTAAACCTTCCATTTTCTCTTTCGTATATCGAAGGAAATCTACATTTTTCTTTTTGCAATCAAACCATGGTGGATATTGAAATAAAATTATTTTTAATTTATTCGCTTCTATTAAAGGAAGAATCGATTGTTTATACACATCAAACATCTCATCAAACGTAGAAAAAGGAGTTTCTCCTTTCGTATGCCCTGTCATTCCTTGATACGCTTTTACGACAAAAGAAAAGTCTGTCGGTGTTTCCATCGCCCATTTCGTATAATTTCGTGCCGGTTGCATCGCATAAAATGAACTATCCACTTCGACAATAGGAAAATGTTCACTGTATGTTCGTAATTTATTTTTATTTTCATAGGGATCTATATATAAAGAATCATGATCTCCCCACCCTGTCACTCCAATGAAAATCAATCATATTCCTCCCTTTCAGTTTTCATCTTATATTCATTCTACTGATTTCCCAATCATCTTGGACAATCAAATTCATTAAGTAACTCTTTCTTTAAGAGTATCCGTATAAAAATATGATATACTAAATGGAAGAATTTTTAAATTGAGGGGTTATTTATTTATGCTTCCAACCGATGATATTTTATCTCATGAAAAACGAATAGAAGAACTAGAAAATAAAGTACGTTTTTATGAAGAACTTGTGAATCAATTGCCGCATCATTTCACATATAAAAATCCACATATTGGTTTGCAAATAAAGAAAACAAGAACAAATCATTCCATTCAAAACATACGAAAAGAGAATAAAGAAGCTGATTTTCAACTTACTTGCGATTCATTATTTTTATTTGAACAACTTGAAAAACACTTTGTTCATATTTTTGATGCTTTTTCACATCATGTAACCTTTATTGATAATAAAGGGAATATTACATTATGTAATCAAGCTGCTGCAGATGATTTTGGTGTAATACGAAACGAAATAATTGGAAAGCCAATTCAACAATTACTTAACTTACCTGAAGAAAAAATTAAAGCTATTGAAACCTTAAAAACAGGAACCGAAATATATAATGAAGAGGTTTTAGACAAAAACTATGGCATTATTAATAATCGAATTATTCGCGATTATAATGGAGAGATTTTTAGAGTTATTAGCGTTTTTCATTATTTAAACACAGAACGTGATGCAGAGAAATTTTCATTAGCAGGACGAATTGCCGCCGGGATTGCACATGAAGTACGCAACCCACTTACAACAGTACGGGGATACTTACAGTTTTTACAAGAGAGTGTATCTCCATCCAATAAAGAATTATTTAAACACTTACTTATTCCTGAATTAGATCGTGCAAATAGTATTATTACACAATTTTTATCTATATCGAAAACACGCGAATTTAAAAGAGAACCGTTTCCCATTAATACATTTTTACGTGAATATATTCAACAGCTACTAGCAAGTGAGGTCTTTTTGCATAACATTTCAATTGATTATAATTTTTCTAATGAATTAGATGATATTTTAGTCCATATTGATCGCCATGAACTTGTTCAAGTGTTTTTAAACCTATTTCAAAACGCCGTTGATGCTCAAGGTGAAAAACCTCTTTCTATTCAAATCACTAGTTATCGCCTAGATAACTTCGTTCGGATTACTTTCACAGATAATGGAACTGGTATTTCTCCAGCTATTCAAGAATATATCTTTGATCCATTCTTCTCAACAAAAGATTCAGGAACAGGACTGGGCCTATCAGTAACAAAGAAAATTATTCAAAATCATAACGGTACATTAAAAATGACTAGTAATCAAGCCGGTACAACTTTCACTATTTCTATTCCAACTTTATCTAAAACAAACCATGAAAGAATGAAACAATACAAATGATGGACTGTTCTACAAACTGCAAACCAATTGTTACGTAATATATAACAATTGGTTTGTAGTTTTTTATTTTCACTTAATCTTCTTGAAATGATATGAATTTTTCTCTATTTCTTAATTGTTCTTGCTCGGTAGGCAAACTTCTTATTTTTTTAGAAATAGTAGTTTGTCCATCACGAATTTAGTATAAATCTCATCTTAATATATAGTAACGACTATTGATTCTATGAAAGAAAGGAATGAAAAGATAAACAATATAAATAAAGGAAAAGTATTTTATGGTAATGATTGTTGCGAAGTCAGAGCCTGTAGTCATATTAACATCTCTAAGTCCGAACTTACAGAATTCGTTAGACTTCTTCAAGCTCTTAGTCAAGCTATTCAAGCTGTCTTTCAAAAACCTTCTCAAAATAATATCGATAACTTGATTGCTGCCCTAAATAACCTACAAAAATTCCTCAATTGCTTAGATTTGTCTCCAGCACAAAAACAAATTGGAAATTCTATTATCGCTAATCTATTAACTATTTTAAGAACAACACCTTTCTCATGCGGAGCATTGTACGTTGAGCTACAAAGCTTGCTAAGTTATTTAAAGTAGATTGTTGTACTATCGACAAATTAGTTAAACTCATAACAGAGATCCAAACTATTCCTAGTTCAATATGGATCAGATTGCCTTGGAGGAGGTGCTAGTAGGACTCAAGGGGCTTACTGGTGCCCAAGGACCGGCGGGCTCTCAAGGGCCAGCAGGCTCTCAAGGTGCTACTGGTGCGACAGGTCCAGCGGGTACTCCAATTCCTGTACCTATCGCGTCCATCGGAAACTCCAACGCACAAACTATATTTCCTGGAACAAACATCCAATTCAATCAAGTTTTTGAATTAAATAATATCACTTTCAACGATACTGCAGATACTTTAACAGTTTTAGAAACAGGCGTATATGATATTAATTTCTCAGCGTCTACAACTTTCCCAGGCTCTTCACCGTTTGGATTCGGTATTTCCTTCAATGGTCAACCACCTACTCGTAATTTTTCAACTAACGTTATCGGTAGTGCTGTTTCTTTCTCTACAATCGTTACTTTACAAGCTGGTACAACAATCGCTGTACAACCTACAGCAAATACTATTTCTATTCCTAACACAGGTGATACAACAGCAACACTATCTGTTTTCCGAATTTACTAATTTTCACTAAATAAGCGTATTTATAATAATATGCATCATTTGACTGTAAATTAAATTTCTCTTTTTATATAGAAAGGAGCACTTATTTGGGAGGATAAGTGCTCCTTCTTTACGTTTCTTTACCTCAAATTTACTCTATCTTAATCCTCATTTTGTATGATAAATAGTGAAGTCAAAGATATGAAAGAGGGATGAAAATGAGAGTTATGTCACTGATACGCATCTGGGTTGCTCTTATGGTATGCATTATTTTATGTGTAGGATTTTTTTTAACTCTAAAATATTCCACTATATCAAAAGCAGAGAGAAAAACAGTTCCATACAAGCTTTTGTATACAAAACAAAGTAACATCCCTTATTCCAATGCAGCAAATAATGAAAAAAAGGTTATAAAAGGAATGCTTATTACGAAAGCTTCTAGTTACGAAACGCTACTTCAAATTGCTGAAACGATTAAAGATCAGTATATAAATAAAGAAATTGATGAAATCACGCTTTCTATCCATAATGAAAATAATGGTAGTTATGAAGAAGAATTACCTTACGAACCTATTAGTAAAGGCAAAATCATTATCACATATGATTCTCAATCCTCTGGCAGTACGAACATTATACTAAACGAGTAATATCATTTCCCAATTGGTATGGGCTAATCATTAGCGGTGAATAAACATCCCTTAATGATTGAAGTTTCACTTTATTTTTCATACGAAAAAGAGGCGGATTTCGTTATTCGCCTCTTTCTTCTTTTACCAAAGTGATGGAATCCACTCTTTCACTTTATCAAACCACTCTTGCTGCTCTTGTTTTCTTTGTTGTTCCTGTTCTTTCCTTCTCTTCTCTTCTTCTTTTCTTCGTTTTTCCTCTTCGATTGTTTGCAATTGTTTTTTGTAGTCAGCCTCTGGTATTAGCGATAACTGGAATGCTTTTTGAGCTGGATTTGCATTTGCTTTTTTCATGATATCCCGGAACATCGTCGTCGTAATTTGACTCCCTCCTGGAACATAATGCTCGCTATCTGTTTTATCATATCCTACCCAAATTGCACCTACTAAATCTGGCGTATATCCAACAAACCATGAATCCTTTGCACCATTGCTTGGACCATTTACAATTTGAGTAGTACCTGTCTTACCCGCTGTATCAACATTATTAACTTTCGCTTTTTCACCTGTTCCCTTTTCGACAACACCTTTTAATAAATATGTCATCTTTTGAGCAATTTTTTCACTCGTCACCCGCGTCTCTTTCTTATACCATTTCCCAATCGTTTCACCTTCAGCGTTTTGAATTTCTCTAATTGCATGAGCCTCCACTTGAACACCATCATTTGCAAATGTACTATATGCTTGGGCCATTACAAATGGAGATGTACCTACATGCATTCCGCCTAAAGCAATCGGATACGTACGATCTTCTGGCACTATTGGAATACCAAATCTCTCTAAAGATTTCAATCCTTTATCTAATCCTATTTGTTCTAACAGCCAAACTGCTGAAACATTATACGACTTTGCCACCGCTTCATACATTGTCACATTACCATGGAAGGTAAGATCACTATTTTTCGGTTCGTATTCTTTAATACTAAATGGTTCATCTTTTAATATATCGTATACTTCATACCCTTGTTCTAACGCTGGTACATATACAGCAAGAGGCTTTAACGTTGAACCTGGTTGCCTTTTTAATTGAGTAGCATGGTTAAATTGTAAAAACTGATACGGCCCTCTACCTCCAACTAAAGCTGGAACACCACCAGTTTTTGGATTCACAAGGACCACTCCTGTTTGCATGAGCTGATCTGTACCACTATCTTTAAAATAGTTATCATTATTCACAACATCTTCTACAGCCTGTTGTTTTTTCGAATCAAGCTCTGTATAAATACGATAACCACCTGCTAAAATCTCATTTTGTGTTAATTCGTACTTGTCCATTGCTTCTCTAACAATATAGTCTACATATTGAGAATATTTACCTTTGTATTTATCATCAACACCACGTTTTAATACAAGACCGGACTCTTTTTCTTTATTGTACTGTTCTTCAGAAATATACCCTTGCTCTTTCATTAAACTTAATACGACATTACGTCGTTCAATTGATTTATTAAAGTTTTTATAAGGCGAATACGCAGACGGCGCTTTAATCAAGCCCGCAATCGTTGCAGCTTCTGAAATTGATAAATCTTTTACATCTTTATCAAAATAAGATTTAGCTGCTCTTTTTATACCCCAAGCCCCTTCACCAAAATAAATTTGATTCATATACATTTCAATAATTTCATCTTTTGTATAAGTACGTTCTATTTTTTTAGTTAGAAAATATTCTTTTATTTTACGTGAGAACGTGCGGTCTTGTGTCAAAAATACATTTTTCGCAAGTTGTTGTGTAATTGTACTTCCCCCTGCTACAACTTCTCCTGCTGTAATATTTTTAAAAACCGCACTTATAATTCCACTATAGTAAATACCGTGATGGTTAAAAAACTCCTTATCTTCTACTGCAACAATTGCCTGAACCATAATGTTAGGAATATCTTTCCTTTTTACGCCTTCTGTTTTGGAAGAAGCCAATTTAGTCGCAACTTCATTGTTTGCATCGTAAATTAAAGTCGGTTGCGGAACAGCTTGTTTTAATTCAGATATGTCTTGAATGGAAATTATTATATTTATAGCAATAAATAGAGTGACGAGTAAACTGCCCAATACAATTAATGAATTGCGTAGTTTCTTCCTCTTATTGAACCACTCAAGCGTTTTTTTAAAGTGAGTGTTCTTCAATTTCATTCGTTCACTTCCTTCGTTTGTTTACACTCTTCTTTTCAAAAGGAAGAATATACCTCCTTTTAAATTTATTATAATAACGTAGTCCTTCCTATAGTGTAAAGCTTTTCTTTCACATTCATACTTTTTGCAAGAAAAGGACATTCTACAAGTAAGATATTCAATATCGATTATTAATATTATTAATACAACAATGAGAGTTATGTTAAGTTTTTGTAAACTTTTCGATAAAATGTTTTAAAAAACGACAGTTTTTTGTTAGAATTGACTAGCCAATATATTTTACATATATTACTTTTGTGGGGGTAACTAATAATGGTCTTTAAATCAAAAAAAGATAAATTTTCTGAAATGTTAATGAATGTTTCTGAAAATTTAAAAGAAGGCGCGCAATTTTTCGTGGAGTATAAAATTAAAAATGCTAGCGATTTAAAAGAGTTTTCTATGCGCATGAAAGAATATGAGTCAAAAGGTGACTCATTTATTCACGAAATCATTATGGAGCTAAACAAAGCGTTTATTACTCCTATTGAACGTGAGGACATCCTACAACTTGCAATGAGTATGGATGATGTATTAGACGGATTAGATCACAGTGCTGGTCTGTTCGAAATGTATTCTATTACAGAAGCTGATGAATACATGATTAAATTCGTAGAAGCAATTAATCAATGTGCAATTGAAATTGCAAACTCTGTTGAACTACTGTCTAAAAAGAAGTTGGTCGACATTCGTACGAACGCGATTAAGATTAAGGATTACGAATCACAATGCGATGATATTCGTCGTCATGCGATTAAACACTTATTCTCTCGTGAAAAAGATCCGATTAAGATTATTCAATACAAAGAGATTTACGAAGAGCTTGAAGAAGTAGCTGATAGCTGCCAAAGCGTTGCAAACGTATTAGAAACAATTATTATGAAGAACGCGTAAGGAGTTTGATCATGGATACACTCTTGATACTGACCGTTTTAGTAGTCATTTGCGCTTTAGCTTTTGACTTTATCAATGGATTTCACGATACAGCAAACGCTATTGCAACGGCTGTTTCAACGAAAGCTCTAAAGCCTAGACATGCAATTATTATGGCAGCTATTATGAACTTTTTAGGTGCAATGACATTTACAGGTGTAGCAAAAACGATTACAAAAGATATCGTTGACCCATTTGCTTTACAAAATGGTTCTCTTGTAATTTTAGCTGCTTTACTTGCGGCGATAGCTTGGAACTTAATTACTTGGTACTACGGTATCCCAAGTAGTTCTTCGCATGCAATTATTGGCTCAATCGCAGGTGCAGCTATTGCTGCTGCTGGTATTAGTTCATTAAACCTTAAAGGATTCATTAAAATTCTTGAAGCTTTAATCATTTCACCGATTATCGCTTTTGTTATTGGTTATATCGTATACAGTATTTTTAAAGTGGTCTTTAAAAACTTTAACTTAACGAAAACGAATAAAAACTTCCGTATATTCCAGATTTTCACTGCAGCATTGCAAGCTTATACACATGGTACAAATGATGCACAAAAAGCAATGGGAATTATTACGATGGCTCTTATGGCCAATAACTATCATACTTCTAGCGACATCCCGTTCTGGGTACAATTATCTTGTGCAATTGCAATGGGTCTTGGTACTTCTGTCGGTGGATGGAAAATCATTAAAACTGTCGGTGGACAAATTATGAAAATTCGTCCTGTAAATGGTGTAGCTGCTGATTTATCATCATCACTTGTTATTTTCGGTGCAACATTCATTCACTTGCCAGTTAGTACAACGCACGTTATCTCTTCTTCTATTTTAGGGGTTGGTGCTTCTCATCGTGTGAAAGGTGTAAAATGGGGAACTGCAAAACGCATGTTAATTACTTGGGTTATTACACTTCCTATTTCAGCTTCATTAGCTGCGTTATTTTACTACTTATTACACTTAATCTTTTAATCAAAAGTCGTCTTCCTTATTTTTCTAGGAAGACGACTTTTTTGTGAACAAGCCTATTTCTTATTAAAAAGCGTGTATAATAATTGATGGACAAGTTATATAGAGGAGTTGGCAATTTTGGAATACATCATGTTACTTTTCATCGGATTAATCGCCGGGACCGTCGGGAGCCTAGTTGGGCTTGGGGGCGGAATTATTATCGTTCCGTTATTAATTGGATTACACAGTTTATCACCACAACTCGCAGTAGGAACTTCTATGGTAACAGTCGTTTTTACAGGACTGGCTTCCACCCTTACGTATATGAAGCATAAACGGGTGGATTATAAAAGTGGACTTATTTTATTTATCGGGAGTGGCCCTGGTGGTATTATCGGATCATGGGCAAATAAATTTTTAAACCAAGATACATTTTCTTTATATTTTGGGATTTTCCTTATTTTCGTCTCCATTCTTCTTATGCTACGAGACAAATTAAAACCTCTTTCCTTATCAAATATGTCTGTCATTAAGCGGTCTTTTACAGATAACAAAGGAACTACTGTACACTATCAATTCCCACCGTTTCTTGCTATCTTTATCGCCTTTATAGTTGGGTTTATATCTGGATTATTTGGAATTGGTGGCGGTGCCTTACTTGTTCCAGCGATGATGCTTCTTTTTGCATTCCCAGCACACATTGCTGTGGCAACTTCGATGTTTATCGTATTTTTATCAGCAATTGTAAGTTCTGCAACTCACATCTCTCTTGGAAATGTTAGCTGGACTTATGCATTAATTCTTATTCCTGGTGCATGGATTGGCGGAAAAATCGGGGCTTATATTAATACAAAATTAAGCGGTAATGCCGTAATTAATTTATTACGTATCACATTAATAATTCTTGGAACTAGATTAATCATTACTTCACTTTTATAACGCGTTCTTTCTAGAATGCGTTTTTTTATACACATGAATATAAAAAAGCTCCTAGGAGAACAAATAAAACTAAACAAACACTTAATAGCATAAAATTTGAAATATGTACCTTCTTCAAGTTGATCACTCCTATAGCTGCGACTGTTATCTTTATGATAGCGAAAAAACAGTTCGCATGCAGTTACAAAGTGCTAACAATGCAAAATCATTTATTACAAATTTTATCCTTTTATTTCATTTCCTTGTATAATCTATCGATTCAATAAAAAAAGATGTCATATTGACATCTTTTTAGTGAAGAAGTGACCATCCCATAAAGTCTTCATGTACTTGGCACGCCCTCTTATCGTTTCGATCATATAATTCAGCATAACTATCTGTTTCTTCATCATAGGCCATCGTATAAATAATTTGGCCGTCTATTTCAACGGATAGAACGACTCCACCTTTCATCTCTTCTACATGAATGATAGCATTCGCCGGTATTCTCACATCCGTCATCTTCATCGCATCTAACAATATACTAAACCCCCTACAGCGTATTCATTGCTAGTACTATTACACACTAAATAGTATACTACTGTAATAGCATACATTTCGTCAATGAAATTGCTGTTTAAATAGCATATTGTCTTTATACATATACGCTAAAATAGAAGAACTAGAAATGTTTAAATGGGGGGCTAATATTGATTCTACACAAAGGAGATGTACTATTCCGTCAAGGCGAGGACGGTCCTTTATATTTTATAAAAACAGGTTTATTAAAAGTGGTTCGACTAGAAGAAGACGGAACACCATTTCTATTCAACATTATCGTTCCAGGTGAAACGATACCTCACCATTCTTTAATTTCGCCGAAGGAATATCACGGTACTGCTATTGCTTTAATAAAAACAGAAGTTGAACCGATTACTAGTAGCGAATGGTACGATAGACTTCAAGCAAACCCTAAATCATATGCCGACATCGCTATGCAATTACAATCGAAACTAAGAATGATGCAACAGCGGATTGACCAATTGTCAACTGTCTCTCCGAAAGAACGTCTTCATCGTTTACAAGAGTGGTTCACACTATATTTAGGTGACATTCCTATATATGAAATATTAACGCAAACTGAAATTGGTCAACTGATAGGTATACGCCGTGAAACAGTAAATCGGCTGTTAAGAGAACAAATAAAAAACGAGGTAAAATAATACCTCGTTTTTTGCTTATTCAAGCTCACCCTATTGTAAGCTTGCTGCTGGACCAAAAAATTCATAATGAATATGCTCTTGTTTCACACCTAAATCAATTAGTGCAGTATTTATATGCTTCATAAATGGCACTGGACCACAGAAATAAAATTCTGCTTCAGTTGTCGGAATAATAGTTTGTAACCATTCACCTTCAATGAATCCTTCTTTATCAAAGTTTTTTATTTCCAAATCTTTTTCAGTCGGCGCAGAATAGCAAGTGTATGCTTTAACTTGTTCGTATTCATTGTCTACTGCCTTAACGTGTTCTTTCATCGCATGTGTAGTACTATTTATCGCTGCATGAACAAAATATACATTACGTTTTGAGTCTTGTTCAATTAACGTATTTAACATACTCATCATCGGTGTAATACCTACTCCACCACTAATTAGTACAACTGGTAATGTTGAATCCATATTTAATACGAAATCTCCCGCTGGTGCACTTACTGGCAGAATATCTCCTTCCCCTACATGATCATGTAAGTAATTAGATACTTTACCACCTGGTGTATCTACACCTTCTTCTTTTTTTACACTAATACGATAATATTCTTTTCCAGGAGCATCAGATAAGCTATATTGACGATTATGTGTATATGTTTCACCTTCAATATTTATTTGAATTGTTACATATTGTCCTGGAATGAATGAAGAAACTTTCCCGCCATCTTCAGGTTTTAAATAAAATGATGTAATAACGTCACTTTCTTTCACTTTTTTAACAACTACAAAGTTTCGGAAATCTTTCCATCCACCTTCTTTATGTGCAGCCTCTTCATACATCTCTGCTTCAATGCTAATGAATGCATCAGCAATGACTCCATACGCTTCTCCCCATGCATTTAAAACTTCATCAGGTGCACCTGCGACCTCTTTAATCGCTCGTAGTAAACATGTACCCACAATCGGATAATGTTCCGCTTTAATACCTAAACTTCTATGCTTATGACCAATTTGTTTTACAACTGGAATAATTGCTTCTAAATTATCAATGTACATCGCAGCTGCATAAACAGCATTTGCTAACGCTTGTTGTTGTCTTCCCTTTTTCTGATTCGTGTGGTTGAAAATATTCAATAACTCCGGATGTTCCTCAAATAAAATTTGATAAAATCTCGTTGTAATTTCAACGCCTTTTTCTTGTAATAATGGTACTGTTGATTTTACGATTTCAATTGTTTTTGCACTTAACATTGTATCCCACTCCTCTATTTCCTTAACTGTTTTTAGTTTAACTGAATTGTATTATACACATTGTGATTTTAATCACTATTAACACGGTGTTTTTGTGAAAAATATATGAACATTGCACTTACAAAAAGAAAATAAGCCAACTAGAATGCTAGCTAGCTTATTATTTGGACTGTATTGCTTGTTCAATTACCCTTATATCTTTCCCATCTCCAAATTCTGTATACCCCCAGATGTTCGTTTCGCCTCTATATTTATTTACGATAATATCTAAGTCATGGTATACACGATGGGCATAAACTACATACTCAATATTTTGAAGCTCCACACCTTTTTTTACAATTTCATAACTTCTATTTACATCACGTTTGATCTTTTCATTTTTTATTTCTGTATGTATGTTTTTTAAAGATGATTCTTGTTCTTGAAACCATTTCTTTAAATGGTTCCAGTCCCCGTCTGTATAATTCTCTGCCTTACCATAATTTAAGAAATTATTATAACTTTCATGTGTCGTACGAATAAAATCAAGCACTTTTGTCTCTTCTTGTACCGCTTCTATTTGAGCTATTGTATTTACCCCAGCGGGCTTATTCGCATAATGTAATAGCACTTTCATAAGACTATAACTCGCAATGATCATCACGATTATAATGCTGAACACACTTAGCAATTTCCTCATATACAGAACTCCTTTTCTACTATGAATATTACAATAGAGTGTTTCACTTCTATCATTCGCTCGTAGAAATACAATTCCTGTTTAAATTCTTCCTATCATTTCGACACTATTTTTCTACACATTTCGCCTTGGCAAATGCTCCTGTAAAACAATATAACCTTCATAAGCTGTATAACCAAGTATAGCTATTAATCCGATATAACAAGCGAATACTGTCCATTTCGTTTTCGCATCAACTTTATAATAGTTTTCTTTTTGTACTTTTTCTTTTTCCCATTCATTTAATTGTCTTTCCGCTACTTCAAATGCCTCCCTGATGTGAATTGTATACTCGTCTTTTTCATCCTCATATGGAACATAGTCTAGCGGCTCAAACTTCGGCAAAAGATGCTCTAACACTTCCATTCTTTGAAGTTCCCCTGTTTTTAATTCTTTTGCATGCTCTCTTTGTCTTAATACATTCATCTCATGATGCATCATGTATATAGTCCGATGCACAGCACCAGTTTCTTTTAGTTCCTCTTCAAGCTTAGCAACATATTCTTTCATTCCATCAATTCTATAACCTAATTCTTTAATCGGCTCATCTCTCTTTATTACTCTATATAGTTCCATACAGCCGATAATGAAAATAAATCCTCCCAAAATACTTTTAAAGTAAATTGAATAGCCTAGCAATAAAACAAGCCCTGCTCCCCAAATTTTCGTACTTACAACTGAAATAATCCGGCCACCATCTAGCGGTGAAACGGGAATTAAATTAAAGAAATTAATCATACTTCCAAGCAAAATAACAAGTGCCCAGAACGGCTCTTTCGTGATCATATAAAGTGGAATAGCCGGTAAAAATGAAAGTAATCCGAAAAGAGGCCCCATATAAGCAATATACGCTTCATCTTTTGCGTTTTTCGGCATCTCTTTCATTCCAATAAGAGCCCCCATAAATGGAATGAAGATTGCCGGTGATGTAGGTATCCCTTTTCTTCTTGCCGCCCATAAATGACCCATTTCATGAACAAATAACAAATAAACAAGTGCTACTCCAAATTTCCAACCATATATAACTGCGTATGCACCAAGTGATAGAAACATACTAAATACAGTTGAAAACTTTGCTAATTTAAAGATTGCGAATACCCACTTTAGCTTAGATAGTAAAAATAACCCTATTGCAACAATAATTCCCCATAATCCTTTTTTATTATTTCTCATGTCCCTCTCCTTTATCTTATTGAAATGAGCTATATGCACCCATTTCAGTTTATTCTATTCTCTATTATGACACATTTTTTTCTTTTCTTAGAAATAATGTTTATATCATCCATTTTTAGACAAAAATACAAATGAAAGGAGGTAGATACAAATGAAATTACAATCTCTCATTATAGGTGCTCTCTCTTTCTTAGCCTCAACTCTTATTTTTTATACCGTTAGCTACCTATTATTATTAGATTGGTTGCCAAATCACTTATTCATCGCTCTTATGATTCTATCCGCTCTTATGATTTCATTTCTTATTACACGAAAATCCATAAATGAGCCATCTGCAAAAGCAAAGTAATAGAGAGGGGATTCTCTCCCCTCTCTATTATCATTTCCTAGGAAAGTCCATATAGACTTTCCTATTCACTTTATCTTTGTAAATCCATTTTTTCACCATACTCTTTAACAATTTGAATGATATTTTGAAAAACGCCTATTTTTTCTTTTTTATTATTTAATATTTTCAAATCATAATTTTCATAATATGTTTCTAATGCTTTTAATTGTGATAATGAAGCATCTTTTATCGGAACAGTAACATTCAATTCATACTGTTTATACCCCTCCTTTACTTTTTCACCTGAAATCATTTCACTCTCTTTTGCTCCAATTAATTTTTGAACCTTTTCCGGGAAAATCAATTGCAAATAATATTCTTGTTCCTGTGCTAACTTGTTGTAAAGTGATTGCGAAATCGTATAACGTACCTTATAATTCATTTTTTGATCCCCTGCTTTAATATGAAACGCTGTAATCTGCAAATCTTTTTTCGTTACTTCTGTTAAAGGATCAACCTGTATCTCGTCTTCTTTTTGTTCTGGAATCTTTGGAAATATAGACAAAAGTTTTTCCGTATCTTTTTCGTTCAACATGTACATAGCCTTCTTATATTGCAGCCACCCTCGTCGATCTTCTCCTCTTAACCATGCATAATACTTTTCTTTTTTCCCATCTCTACTAATTTGTATTTCATATTCAGGTTCACCAAAGCTACCTGTTATTTCTTGTTTTTCCGCATTATTTATAATATCTATTACGGCCTTAACTTCTGACTCCTGTAACTTTTTCTCTTTATGTTTTTTTTGTATAACAGTTATCCCTATTGTTTCTTCCACTTCATTCACCGTCTCCTCTACTTGTTTCGTTTCTTTCTTTTGTTCTGCTTGACCACACGATGCTAGTAAAATCACACATAAAACCATTACATACTTCACTTTCAACTCAATCCCTCTTTTCTAATAAGAAATCCTTATAACCTTCATATAAGAAACAAAAACATGAGATCATATTAAATAAGCTATACTATACACTGAAGGGAGGATTTTACAATGTCCATTAATTTTCATGATGCAAATAATAAGTACACATATGCAACTAGAAATGCCCATGTTTCTTGGGAGGAAATGATAAAAAACATTACAGATATACAAAACAAACAAATAATTGACATAGGCTGCGGCGGTGGTATTTACACGAAAGAACTTGCTCTTATGGGAGCCAAAAATGTTGTTGGACTTGATTTTTCAAAAGAGATATTACAAGCTGCAAAAGAAAATTGTAGCGGCTTTCCAAACATTTCATTCATTCACGGTGATGCACATAGCATCCCATATCCTGATGAAACATTCGACATAGTTATTTCGCGCGCAGTTATTCATCATTTACAAGACATTCCTACATTTTTACGTGAAGCTTCTCGTATATTAAAGAAAAACGGTGTACTTATTTTACAAGATCGAACCATTGAAGATTGTACAATTCCAGGAAGCCCTGAACACATTCGCGGATATTTTTTCTCGGTATTTCCAAAACTCATTGAAATCGAATCAAAAAGAAGACCAAAAACTGCTACTATACAGCAAGAATTACAAAAGCATTCTCTTCACGTGTTCCCTTCGCAAACACAATGGGAAGTACGAAAAATACACGATTCTGTAGCAGCATTACTACAAGACTTATCTCCTCGAACCGGACGATCCATTCTATACGAATTAACAGATCATGAGCTTGCTCAACTTCTACATCATATCCAAATCGCATTACAAAACATCTCTCCTATTATTGAAAGAGATCGGTGGACAATTTGGAGCGGCAGGAAATTGTAAGGAAGGAAGCCTCACAAATGAATGTGAGGCTTCCTTCTTTCATAATCTAATTTTGCAACACTCTTGATATCCTCCACTTCTGGCCTGTGCACTCCCACACTTCGGACATACTAAATATCTAGACTGATTTGTCAACAAACTACCTTTTTGAAAGAGTAAAACTTCTGCTTGTTTAAACGAACGCGAATAATATAACCACATAAAACCAATTATAGCAATAATGCCAAATAATACTCCCATCGCAAGCATTTCAGTCACCTCTTTTGGTTTGTTCTTTCCAGCAAGTGGATTGTTTTATTATTCTCTGTAAATTCTATTAATACCTTCTTTACTCCTATAAATATCAACTTTCTCTACAAATTTTACAATTCTCTACAACTATTCACTCCCGTTTTACACTTCATCATTTCCTTCACAATAACAAATATCATCTTCGATATTTCCGCATATAAATATATCTTCCAAAAAACATATTGACTTTCAAAAAAAAACATGCAACAATACTGTCAGAATACTTGAACTAAAATTCATTGACGAGAACGAGTACGTTATAGGACTGTTCCCCAGAGAGTTGGCGATTTGCTGAAAGCCAACGTTCAGTGCGTAGCCGAAAATCATCTCCGAGAAGTAGAACCGAATGTTACAGTAAGTTCTTACCGGCTGTCCCCCGTTACAAGGAACACGTATCATGTTGTACGTTGCAAAGCCGTATACATATAGATTTATTTCTACATGTATAAATTAGGGTGGTATCGCGGGTAAATATAACTCGTCCCTTTCTTTAGGGGCGAGTTTTTTGTGTTCTTACAAATGAATTTTAAAAAAGGAGGAAAAAAAACAATGAACACTGTATCAAAAAAACATATTTTTTTCACAGGTCTTATGCTATTTTCTTTATTTTTTGGGGCAGGTAATTTAATTTTCCCTCCCATGCTTGGACAAAATGCAGGTGAAAACTTTTGGCCTGCAATGATTGGATTTTTACTAACAGGAGTCGGCTTACCTTTATTAACTGTTATTGCAATTTCTTTATCAGGAAACGGTATGCAACAACTGGCAAGTCATGTTCACCCATTATTCGGAATTTTCTTTACCGTAGTTGTATATATTGCAATCGGTCCATCTATGGGGATTCCGCGCGTCGCTAACGTCGCCTACGAAATGGGTGTTAGTTCTTTCTTACCAGAAACAATTCGCTCTAGTAGCCTAACGTTATTTTTATACACAGTCATCTTCTTTGCTATCGTATTTTGGCTTAGTTTAAATCCATCTAAACTTGTTGACCGTATCGGAAATATATTAACACCTATTTTATTACTCTCTATTTTCTTATTGTTTGTTAAAAGTGTATTTACACCACTTGGGCAATCCGGACAAGCAATGCAAGAATATCAAACTTCCCCAATCTTCAAAGGTTTTATGGAAGGATATTTAACGATGGATACTATTTCAGCACTTGCATTTGGGATTATCGTTGTAAATGCCATTCGCTCTAAAGGTGTGAATGATCGTAAAACCATTGCCATTGCAACAGCAAAAGCAGGATTTATTGCTGCTACCGGACTCGTACTTGTATATGGCGCACTTGGCTGGCTCGGTGCGACTAGCGTCTCTCTCGGATACGCAAAAAATGGTGGACAGCTACTTACTGTTATCGTACAACAACTATTCGGTCCATATGGTCTTCTTCTATTGTCTCTTATCGTTACACTCGCTTGCTTAACGACATGCGTTGGACTCGTATCTGCATGCAGTCAATATTTCGCAACATTATTGACTACATTCTCATATAAAGCATTCGCGAGTATCATTTGCGCATTAGGGTTACTAGTTGCTAACTTAGGTTTAACAAAAATTATCGCCATCTCTGTTCCAATTCTACTTGTTGTATATCCAATTGCGATTGTACTCGTTCTCCTATCTTTACTACATAAATATTTCGGCGGTTATCGATCTGTTTATGTAGGTGCTTTATTCGGGGCAGCAGTTGTGAGCGTATTTGACGGATTAAAACAAGGCGGTATTCCAGTTTCATTTATCACACCCTATTTTGAATTTATCCCTTTATATAATGAAGGAATAGGCTGGCTAGTACCAGCATTAGCCGGAGCTCTTATCGGCCTTACTATCGCTAAGCTAAGCGGTGCGAAAAAAGTTGCCCTACTAACCGAATCCAGCGAAGCAAAAGCATCCTAAAAAAACTCCCGAAAGGGAGTTTTTTTACATTTGATAAGCAGTATGATTAAAACTGCTTATTTTATACGCTTTCGTATAATATTCAATATTTGTATCAACTGTCTCTACTTTGACAACATCATAGCAATCTTCTTGCTTTACTAAAAATAAATAATACTCTTCTGTCGCCTCAATAATTGCAATTTTATCTGTTTCAACATTATATTGTTCACAAAGCGCTTGTAATGCGTTCACATAGTCCCCTAATTTTTTAGACTTATCCATTCCGAATATAGTTTGAACTAACATATACATTCTCCCCTCTGTATGTACTGTTAACAGCTTAATGATAACGCTTACATTATTTATCGTCAATAAAAAGATGCAACGATTTTACTGCCAAATCCAAATTGATGCAAGCTAATAATCAGCGAGGAATCTCCCCCGCTGATTAAAATTTCACTTTCCCCCGCATTAACGGGCAGTAAGACTCCCCCCCTCAAAATTCAGCGAATACGAGGAAGGTAAGCGGGAGATAACTGCCCGTAAAAGCCCGATTGGTGAAGGCCAATAATCAGTAGGAATAACCCCCCACTGATTAAAGTTTCACTTTATCATTTCGTTAATTGATGTCTAAATGCATAAATAACCGCCTGTGTACGATCACTTACATTTAGCTTATTTAATATGTTACTCACATGTGTCTTTACTGTTTTGAGGGCAATAAATAACTCATCTGCAATCTCTTGATTACTTTTCCCCTCTGCAATTAATAACAAAATTTCAGACTCTCTTTCTGTTAACTCCTCATGTAAAGGTTGTTCTTTTTTCTGGCGCATACGAGACATCATTTTGCCAGTAACTTTCGGCTCTAATACCGTTTCTCCATCATAAGTAGCTCTTACAGCGTCTGCAATATCACTTGCTCGGGATGTTTTTAATAAATAACTTGTCGCTCCTGCCTCGATAACAGGATATAGCTTTTCATCATCTAAAAAGCTCGTTACAACTACAATTTTCGCTTCTGGCCATTCTTGAATAATAGCACGTGTCGCTTCAACCCCGTCCATTTCATCCATAACAAGATCCATTAAAATAATATCTGGTCTTAATTGCAACGCTAGCTCTGAACCTTTTCTTCCATTTTCAGCTTCACCAACTACTTCAATATCTGGCTGCGTTGATAAATATGCTGATACTCCCATTCGAACCATTTCATGATCATCAACTAGTAATACTTTTATCATGATTCTCCCCCTTTCTCAATCATAATTGGCACTTTCACTTCAATTTGCGTACCTTTTGCCGGAAAGCTAAGTACTTTTAATGTTCCACCAATTTCATGAACACGCTCTTGCATTGATCGTAAACCGTATGAACCCGCTTTATTCACTCCCACTTCAAAGCCAACACCGTCATCAATAATTTTTAAAATCGCATATTGATCTATTTTACGAAGACGTACTTCCGTTTTCTTTGCCTTCGCATGTCGTAACGTGTTTGATAGAGCTTCTTGTACAATACGGAATAAATGATCTTCTACACCTTTTTTTAATTCAATTGGCTCAATTAACCATTCAATTTTCATATGTTGCTTTCTAGACAGTTCTGTTAATAATTCTTCTATACCCTCTGTTAACTTCTTACCTTCTAACTGTACTGGGCGTAGATGTAAGAGCAATGCTCTCATTTCTGATTGTGCATTTACGACCATATTTTCAACAAGTTGTAATTGTTTTTTTGTCGTGTCTGGAATTTCAGCTACTTGTTCATTAATGGCTGACATCATCATCGACATTGCAAAAAGCTGCTGACTTACTGAATCATGCAGTTCCCTTGCTAATCTATGCCTTTCTTGAGAAATCGCCTCTTGCCTCATCTCTTCATTCCAATGGGCTCGTTCATTCGTTACTTTTTGAAATAATCCCGCTTGCTCCTCTAATCGACGAGCAAGGCCGATTACTTTTCGTTCCACTTCATGGAATTCATCATCCGCAGTAAATGAAACATCGTTCGGAAAATTCCCTCGTTCTACTTCAAATAGAAACGTATTTAATCCTTGTATACGCTGCTCAATATAATAGCCGATTGCATATCCTATAATCCCCCCGATAAGGAGACTTGTGCTCATAATAAACAAGCCAATTGGAACAGAAGCGATGGATTCTTCCCATAATAAATCATAAACTTGTTGCTCGCTTTTCCATACATACACAATTGTACAAATAAGTGCGATACTCACTGAGGATAACATCGAATAACGAATATACATCCACGAAATATTTTTTTGTTTTTTCATTATACTTTCCTCACTTCCGTATCACCTACTACAAGTGAAGAAATAATTTTTATACGACGAGGAGCTTCTTTATACTGTTCTGTTCTAAATGTAACATTACGATTAAAACCTGTTTCTTCATGCCCTGGCAGGAGTACTCGCCCAACAATTACAGAATGATTTAAAGACAATTCAATATCATACGGTACATATAAACGAATGTTACCAACGACACCTCGAATAACAATTACCGTTTCCCCCTCCGGAATCATAGCAGTTGTTAAATCAATCTCGACATCACAAGCACCATATTGGACGTTAATATCTTCAAGTTCATAAATATGATCCATCATTCGTACATTACCTACGAACATATTTTTTATATACGGTTCTGTACGATATATTTGTTTTTCTTCATCTATATATCCCTTTTCTTTAATTTCAACTTTCATTACTTTTTGCTGATGTCCTTGTTGAATCAGTTGATAACCAATTAAAGCTAAACAAGCAAATACGACAAGTACAAACGCTGCTGATGAAAATAAGAAGAATAAGAATACTATACCACCGACAAATAAAAATACATTCCCTCTTACGTAACGATTCTTCTTTCGATAATGTCTTCCAAACATAAGCATAATAAATGCAAAAATTAGACCACCTGGTTCAAAATGTCCAAGTATCATATCAAGAAATAGACCGAATCCAAATATGATGAGGAGCATCCCCATTAATTGTGTTTTTGAAAAGCGCTTCTTCATTTCAGCTCCCCCCTCCTTGTCACATATACATAGAAGAAAAGGCATTGCTTTCCAACACCTTTTCTCCTATCACTATATCATAAGCCTGTTTTATAATATACTACAATTATTTTGTTACTTCTTTCGTTAACGATACTTCATTTTTCTCTTTCATTTCACGCTCAAGCTTTGCAATTTTCATATCAAATGTATCACGCTCATGCTCTTCATTTATACGAAGCTCTATGTCACGAATGTGATCTTCAATTTCTTCGAATCGTAAGAACGGATTATTTTCATCCATTTTATGAATAGCAGTATTCATACGGCGGTTTGCATGCGCCATATTTTCACGAGCCATTAATTCCATACGCTTTGCGTTCATTTCTTTTAATTTATTTTTCATTTCTGAAAGACGACGCTCTAACTCATCAATTTGCTCTACAACACCAGCATACATTTCTTCTAAGCGAGTTACTTGCCCTTCATAATACGCCACTTCTTCTAATGCACGTTCATGCAGTTGTAATTCGCCTGCCTCTTGAGCAATGATAGCTTGCTTTGATCTTTTGTTAACAAAATAGCGTGCTTGCTCAAGCTCACGAGCGAAGTTAGATTTTAATGTTTTATGACGCTGAATTAACTTCTCAATTTTTGTTATTTCACGCTCACTATCGCGTAAATATTGGTTTAACATTGCAATTGGATTTTTTCTTTCTTTCTCATCTAACACATTATGAAAATCAGCTAAAATTGCATCGCGTACACGTCCGAATAAAGATTGTTTCATTATAAATCTTCCTCTCTTCTACTTTATTTATAATTTATTGTTTTATTGGTTTATTATTTTAGTTTTTCATTAATTTGTTCCACTCATCTTCAAAGTTGCTATATGGTTTAGAACTTTCTGAAGCTGAATCAACAACTACATCTTTTTCCTTTTTCCATTCACGGTATCCGTAGTACAAAACTACCAATGCAGCGATACCAATTAATGCTGGTGAATGAGAAAGTGCAATGGATAAACCGATTAAACCAACAATGCCCCAAGCTAGCTTTCCAAAAAATGATTTAGCTCGCACAAATGATTTATAGCTCCAGTACACAACTCCTGCTCCGATTGCGAATCCTACAATACCAGCAAGACTACCAAGAGCAATTAAAGCCAAAATACCGGCCGCGATAAACGCTAGAAATTGTTTCATCTTGTGCTTGCCTCCCTTCGATTTGATACTCTTATCTTAACTATTTTTTCATTTTTCCATAACGAGCTTAAGAACCGTTTTCAACTCAGACTTAAGACCGAGATACATTCAGCCTTCTGTAAAAAACATAAGGTAGAATAGGATGATTCACTCTTTTACCACACATAAAAAAAACGTGCAGAGAATATTCTCTGCACGGTTTCAATTACTAAAGTTATCATTCATATTAAATTATGCTGTTTTATGATACTCTTTTTTCTCCGCCACTTTCGAAAACTTCGGAAATCCAATCAAAATCGAAACAATTCCACATACCCCAACTAAAATTGGATAAAATGCATACGGTAACAGTTCAATCGGAGATAAAGCAGCAAACCCTGCCGCAGTTAACATTTGAGCACCATACGGAATTAATCCTTGCACACAACATGAGAAAAGGTCTAATACACTTGCTGATTTACGGGGATCAATTTCATATTGATCTGCAATGTTTTTCGCAAGCGGGCCTGTAAAGATAATTGAAATCGTATTATTCGCTGTACACATATTCGTCATACTCACTAAACCAGCAATACCGAACTCTGCGCCTTTTTTCGAACGAATATTACGCGTTAAAAGATTCATTAAATATTGAATCCCACCATTATATTGAATTAGTTCAACCATACCTCCGATTAAAATAGCAAGTAATACTAACTCCATCATACCGCCCATTCCAGTCGTTACACTTTTAAAGAAACTCTCCAACGTGTAACTTCCATCTATAAGACCGATAGCGCCAGATAATACAGTTCCACCAGTTAACACAATAAGTACATTCCAGCCAAGTAGCGCGGTAATAAGTACTCCTGCATACGGTAAAATCTTTATCCAATCAAAACTATGAGCTTTAACCTGCGTATCACTTCCTGAAGTAATTATTACTAATAGTACAATTGTAATAATAGCAGCTGGCAATACAATTAAAAAGTTCGTTTTAAACTTATCTTTCATTTCTGTTCCTTGCGAACGAACAGCTGCGATTGTTGTATCTGAAATAAATGATAAATTATCACCAAACATCGCTCCACCAACAACAGTAGCCATTGTAAGTGCAATTGAGATATCAGTTTGTCCACTAATACCTACAGCAATCGGTGCTAACGCTGCAATTGTTCCCATTGAAGTTCCCATCGCTAATGAAATAAACGCACCTATAACAAAAATTCCAGCTACGATAAATCCTGGTGGCAAAATAGTTAACGCTAAATTAACAGTTGAGTCTACTCCGCCCATTCCTTTTGCTGTTTCAGAAAATGCACCTGCAAGTACAAAAATTAATACCATAATCATAATATCCGGATTTCCTGCACCTTTAGCGAATCTTTCTACTTTCACATTAAAACTTTCTTTACGATTCATCACCAAAGCAATTCCTACAGCAATTGAAATCGCTACAAGTATCGGCAATTTATAGAAATCACCCGTAATAATTCCAGAACCAATAAATAGCGCTAAAAATATCCCAAGTGGTAATAAAGCTAAACCATTTCCTCTCGTTTCTTTCAAAGTACCATCTCTCCCTAGTTTCAACCTTTTTTCTAATGAATAACAAAAGACCTCTTCCAACGAGAAGAGGTCTTATACATCTATAAGGAACGCTCTTCTCATCTTTCAAGCACATGCTTGCTGGATTTGGCACAGCACTCTAAAATCGAGTCCGCTGCCGAGGCATCGTAGGGCCAGTCCCTCCGCCTCTCTTTATAAGAAGGTTTCATATTTATTTTTTAATAATAATTTCTTCCCTAACTTTACTCGCTTACAAAACAAAAGTCAATTATTTTTTGTATAGATTTTTTTGGTAATTATACAAAAATATGAATACACCCATCATTTTAACTTTTCGATTTCTTTATCTAATATTGAAATCCAATAAAATTCACTATTGTTTATCGCTTCCATGATCCATTTCGTTGTTTGCCAGGCTAATTCATATTCTTCCTTTGTAACATCACTATTTTTATAAGCGTCCTCTAACTCATCTTCATCCAATACATACATCTTACCACTCGGCAATAGCACTACATCTAAATATAAATCATCAAAATACGGTAAACCCCGGTCGTCTATTTCGTATTCTTTCGTCACATCAATATAATATTGTACTAAATTCCCCTTATTATCTAACATAGCTGTAATCGCAAAGTTTTTCCCTTTTATGAAATACTGAATCCACGTATACTCATTACCTGCGATACAAATTTCTTTACCATCATATTCTTTATAACTAGGTTCTCTCACCTTTTTTATGTCCAGTATTCCTAGCATGCCCTCTTCTACTTGCTTAACCATATAATCCTTCTCTATTAGTCGCTTCCACGAAGAACCGTCACCATATTTACGTTTCATTACGCCCGCTCCTCTTCTATATATAGAAAAGCTCCCACATATATTATGTGAGAGCTTGTTCATATTATAATTAAGCTGCTTGACCCTTCTCAGATATCTCTTTTAAATAGGCTTGTCCTTTTTCAGCGTCATATTGACCTTCCCACTTAGACATAACTACAGCTGCTAAAGAGTTACCTACAACGTTAACTGCTGTACGAGCCATATCTAGAATACGGTCAATACCTGCAATAAAGGCTAAACCTTCTGCTGGAATACCTACTGTACCAAGCGTTGCTAATAATACAACGAATGATACGCCCGGTACACCTGCGATACCTTTTGATGTAACCATTAATACAAGTAATAATGTAATTTGTTGAGAAATAGATAAATCAATACCGTACATTTGTGCTAAGAAAATAGCCGCAATTGCTTGATATAAAGTTGATCCATCTAAGTTAAATGAATAACCTGTCGGAATAACGAAAGATGTAATTGCTTTCGGACAACCGAACTTTTCCATTTTCTCCATGATTTTCGGTAAAACTGTTTCTGAACTTGCTGTAGAATACGCTAAGATCAGCTCGTCTTTTAAAATCTTAAAGAATTGGAAAATGTTAATTCCAAATATTTTCGCTGTAAGTCCTAAGACAACTACAACGAAGAAGATCATCGCTCCGTATACTACAATTAGTAATTTCCCTAACGGAATTAATGAAGCTAAACCGAATGTAGAAACTGTAACACCAATTAATGCGAATACACCAAATGGTGCAAACTTCATAACTTGGTTCGTTACGTAAAACATTGCGTCTGCTACACCTTGGAAAAATTGTAGAACTGGTTTACCACGTTCACCAATTGCTGCTACACCTAAACCAAATAATACAGAGAAGAAAATAATAGCAAGCATATCACCATCAGCTAATGATTTCATAATGTTCGTCGGAACAATATTTACAAACGTATCCGCAAACGAATGACTTTGTACTTGCTCTGTCGTATGTGTATATTTAGAAATATCTGTTTTTGTTAACTTATCCATATCAACGCCTTTTCCAGGTTGGAAAATGTTCGCTATTAATAGACCCACTACAATTGCAAGTGTTGTAATAATTTCAAAGTAAATAATTGTTTTTCCGCCTAGTCGACCTAACTTCTTAACATCGCCAACACCAGCAACCCCAACAACAATACTTGCTACAACAATCGGTACAACGATCATTTTAATTAATCGGATGAAAACATCACCAATTGGTTGTAAGTACTTCGCAACTGCTGGATTATCAAAGAAAATCGCACCAACTGCAATACCTAACGCAAGACCTATTAATATTTGCCATGCAAGTCCTATTCTTTTCATATTTGTTGTAACCCCCTCTTCGATGTATCACTCTATCCCTCATTCTATCTCTATAAAACTAAGAAATTAAGAGTATTATATATTATTCGACAATTCACTACATTTTGTCCCTGTTAAAAATCATAAATCAAAAAATTAAATCTGACAACAAAATAACTTTTCCCGAACGCAAATAATTTTCTTGACAAAAATAAAACCCATGTCAGAAAACCTAACATGAGAACGATTCCTTACTAGTGTTTAATTGACTCTCTACATAATTTTTCGCTATATACAACAATTCTGTTTATTCCTTTATTTTATAAAAATACCAAAATATACCTTTATTTCATATATAAAAAAATATAACTATCATGACAATTACTGTTGAAAAATGATAAATTCCGACAAAACTTAGCAATTTTATAAAATTTTCTTTACATTATGATTACAACGATAGACACACTTCTTCTTATGATATATAACATTCATAGGGAAAGGAGCCAGACAACCATGAAAAAGAAATTTGCAGCGTTTAGTGTTTTAGCAGCAGGAACGATTTTTGCTTCCCCATTACTTTCACCCGTATACGCTGAAACAAATCAAGATAAATTATCGAATATACAATCAGAATTAGACGGCAAACAAAATGACTTACAAAATAAATCAGCTGAGAAAGAACAAATAGAAAAAGAAATCCAAGAATTACAGAAAAAAATCGACGAATTAACTACTTCTATTAATAAAAACGAGGCTGAATTAAACGATACAAAAAAAGAAATTAGCAAAACACAACAAGTAATTGCTGACAAAAAGAAACATATAGAACAATTACAAACAAACATAGATACACGTCAGGAAGTTATTAAACAACGATTACAATCTATGCAAGAAAAACCACGTACAAACATCATTACAGAGGTATTAACAAACTCTGCAAACATTGCTGACCTTATTGATAATATGTACTCCGTCAGTTTAATTTTAAACAATGATACAGATATTGTGAAAAAACAAACAACTGATCAAAATGCTGTGACGACAGAAAAAGAGGCTGTTGAGAAAAAAGAACAACAACTAAAAGAGGCCGAACAAAAATTAATCCAAAAACAACAAGAGCTACAAACAAACCAGCAACAGCAACAATCATTTATTAATGATCTACATACAAAAGTAGCAAAAGTAGATTCAGAGATTGAAGGACTAGAAGAATCAAAAGGCATTTTAGAAAATCAGCGTCAAGCTGTTCAAAAAGCAATTGAAGAAGAAAAACGTGCAGAAGAGGCTCGTAAAGCCGAGGAAGCCCGCAAGGCAGAAGAAGCTAAACAAGCTACTACATCTGCTCAAAAAGCTCAAGCAGCTTCACCGCCACACGATACAAATACTGGCGGCTTTATTAAACCAGCAGCTGGATCAAAAACTTCTGGGTTTGGTACACGTTCTTTAGATAACCATAAAGGTATCGATATTGCCGCTTCGGGAACGGTTCCAATTATTGCTGCTGCAGATGGTGTAGTTATCCGCTCGGAATTCTCATCTAGTTACGGAAATGTTGTGTACTTATCTCACCGTATAAACGGAAAGACATACACGACAGTATATGCACATATGAGTAGCCGTTCTGTATCAAATGGACAAACTGTAAAACAAGGCACTCAACTTGGATTCATGGGGAATACTGGCCAATCATATGGGCAACATTTACACTTCGAACTTCACCTTGGAGAATGGAATGTCGGCAAGACAAACGCAGTTGATCCATCTTCATATATCGGATTATAAAAAACTCGGTGCATACCGAGTTTTTTCTTTACACTTCACACACTATAGGCATTCTACATAGACTATAACTAAATGCCTATTGGTTACGGGGTGATCAAAGATGGATACACAATTACAACAAAAAATAGAAGAAGCTAGAGAAACGTATATTGGCCGGTTATTTACATTTGGCGGCTCAGCATTGTTTTTAATCGGTTCTTTCATCGCAGTTGTCACAGCTTATAAAGCATATAATCGCTTATTAAATACTCCTGCAACATAATAAAAAGACGGAGGAATCTCCGTCTTTTTATTATGCAAACATTTTAAATACACCTATCGCATTTAAAAATACGATAATTACAGTTACTGGAATAACATAACGAAGCAAGAAGAACCAAATGTTAAATAACGTCTTCCCTTTCGTTTCCGTAACTTCTAATTCTTTCATTAATAACTCTTTACTCATTTTATTTGGTACAAATAGCGAAATAGCTAGTACCCCTAGCGGCAGCAAAACATTACTTACCGAGAAGTCGACGAAATCAAAGAATGTTTTCCCAAATATTTTCACATCACTCATAATTCCAAACGATAATGCTGACGGAATTCCAACTGCAAAAATAAGAATACCAATTAATAATGATGCTGAAGGACGCTTCTTTTCATTACCTTTCGCAACAGATGCTACTACAATTTCAAGCATTGAAATTGCTGATGTTAAAGTCGCAAAGAAGAATAAAATTAAAAACATAATAAAGAAAAATTGTCCAAATGGTATTTTTGCAAATACGGCTGGAAGGACGATAAACAGTAATCCCGGTCCTTCCGTCGGTTTAACTCCTAATGCGAAAATCGCTGGGAAAATCGCTAATCCCGCAAGTACTGTAACGAAAACAGTTAAACTTACAATAGATGTTGCTGATTTCGCTAAATGTTCTTCTTTCTTTAAATACGAACTATACGTTACCATTACCGAGGCACCTACTGTTAGTGAGAAGAAAGATTGTCCCATCGCATATAAAATCGTATCTGCTGTAAGCTTTGAAAAGTCAGGTTTTAAGAAGAACTCTACTCCAGCAAAAGCACCATCAAGTGTCAACGCACGAATAATAATCGCGATAAATAAAATAAATAATAATGGCATCATATACTTACTTGCCTTTTCTATACCTTTCTCTACACCTTTACTTACGACAAAAATAGTACAAAGCATAAAGATAAATTGCGCTCCAATCGCACTTACTGGATTTGAAATCGCCTCACCAAACACACTCGCATAATCGACAACACCATTCCAGAAACTACCTGTAACACTGTAGTATAAATACAGTAAAATCCATCCACCTACAACACTATAGAAAGAGAGTACACTAAAACATGTTACAACTCCCATACGACCAATCCAAGGATATACTTTACTATTTGGCACTAATACTTTATACGCTGTAACTGCCTCTTTTTGTGTACTACGACCAATAACAAATTCTGCTAGTAATAGCGGCATCCCAATAAATAAAGTTAATAGTAAGAAGACTAGGAAGAATGCGCCTCCCCCGCCATTACCTGCAACATATGGAAATTTCCATATCGCACCAAGACCTACTGCTGCTCCGGCTGCTGCGAGTACAAAGCCTATTTTCGACGTCCATTGCTGTGTTTCTTTCATCATAAATTCCCCTTTTCTGAATATTTAAACTTTTAATAATTATACACTTTCATTTCATACTCGCACACCTCCTTTAGAAAATAAAAAAGTCCCCTACACGCAAATATGCATGTAGAGGACGATATATGTAATGTAAATACCGTGGTACCACCTCAATTGGACTGATAAATCCCACTTGTTCAAGTACAGGAATAATTCCGATACTCTATCCTTTTAACGGCGGAACCCGGGTTGCCTACTACAATGTTCAACATACCTCTCGCAAGCCCATTCTGTATATTTTATCGTACCGGGCTCACACCTTACCCCAGCTCTCTGAACGCATCAAATATACGTACTCTTCTTGCTCATCGATTTCATCTATTGAAGTTACTTGTGATTATAAATTATATTTTTATACTTGTAAAGCGCTATTTACTTTTTATCTCTTTAGAACTCTCTCCTCTAATTCTTGTAAAAACTGTTCTCTTTTTCCCTCATTTTGCACATATGCTGATTTCAATACTTCTTGTAGTAATATATGCCGTTCTTTCTTTTCTAACTGTAAGTCTTTTAACTTCACCCTTACTTCATATAAAAAATCTAAATATATTTCGTATGTTTCATCGTATTTATTCGCGATATCATCTCGAATTTTTTTTGCGAGTTTTGGACTTGCTCCTCCGGTAGAAACCGCTATATTAAGTAACCCACGATGAATCGCTGCCGGAAAGTGAACATTGCCACTTTCCGGGTTCGTAATAACATTTACCAATTGATTCTTTGCAGCATCTTCAGCAACTTGTTCATTTAATATAGAATCACTACTCGCCGCAACAACTAAAAAAGCATCTTTAATATCACTTTTTTCATACTCTCTTTGATACCAACGAATTTTCTTCTCCTCCACAAGTTTCACTAAATTTACATCTAATTCTGGACTTACTACTACTATATCCGCACCTTGTTTGAGTAAAGGAATTATTTTAAATCCGGCAACTTTTCCTCCACCAATGACAACAACCCGTTTCTTATTAACTTGCACTGTAAGTGGATACATATGAATCTCCCTTCAATAACTCCTTCGTTTTCTGAATTAACATATCTTGAACCACTTCATTTTTTCCTAAATACGGACTTATTTTTATCTCATCCAACTCATATTGACGCACTTCTTTCTCAATATGTTTCATAAGTAAGCCTGTAAATAACAAATAAGGTAATACAATAATACACCCTTCTTTTCGCTCTACAACTTCCTTTAATTTCTCCTCAAATTTCGGCTCCGCAGCTGCTAAAAAACAAACTTCTACTTTAGCAATTTTTTCTTCTGCTTGAAATAAAGTAGCGATCCGATTTATATCTTGTAAAGTTTCAGGATCGCTACTACCCCTTGCAACGAGTAAAAGTGTTACTTCATCTTTATATTCTTCAATACCACTTCCGTTATATACCGACTTTATAAGCGTCTCTGATACACCAAACGGATTACCATACGTCACTTTAATATTAGGGTATTGATTATTTAACTTTTGTAATTCAAAAGGAATATCATTCTTCACATGGCCTGCTGCTAATAAGAAAACAGGAATAGCAATAATCTCTGTCGCACCACGCTTCGCACATGTACGAAATCCTTCTTCAATAGAAGGATTCGCCAGCTCTAAAAAACAAACTTCTTGAATAGCCGCTTCTATACGGCTCATACATGTCGTAATAAATTGAATTGCCTCTTCTTTCGCTGCCCTCAAACGACTTCCATGACATATATATAAGATGGCTTTCATTTTATAACACTCCGCTTACTTGATAAGTCTGTTCCGTTTGTTTTTCAAACCAATGAATTTTCTCTCTAAAACGGACAACTTCTCCAATTACAATCATACTCGGATTTTGAATTTGTTCTTTTCTCGCAACATCTACAATTGTCCCTAACGTCCCGACAACTGTACGCTGCATAGACGTCGTTCCCCGTTCAATAATAGCAGCAGGTGTACCTTTATCTTTTCCATGCTTCATAAGTTGTTCGCATATGTAGGGCAAATTACTAACTCCCATATATACTGCCAAGGTCTCTACACCTTTCGCTAAATTTTCCCACTTCACTTCCTCTTCAGCACCTTCTTTTCTATGCCCTGTCACAACCGCAAAACTCGCACTTGCATCACGATGCGTCACCGGAATACCAGCATAAGCAGGTGCAGCTATTCCAGCTGAAATTCCAGGAACGATTTCAAATGGTACACCCTGCTTTGCTAACGCTTCAGCTTCTTCCCCCCCTCTACCAAATACAAATGGATCACCGCCCTTTAACCTCGTTACAACTTTTCCTTTTTTCGCATATTTAATAAGAAATGTGTTAATTGTCTCTTGCTTCATCGTGTGATAATTCGGGAGTTTCCCGCAATAAATTAAATCCGCTTCAGGCTTTGCATATGAAAGCAATTCTTTATTCACGAGACGGTCATATAAAATAACATCTGCCTTCTCAATACATTTCAATCCTTTAACAGTAATTAAATCCGGATCGCCAGGACCCGCTCCAACTATATACACCTTCCCCATCATCTCTCCTCATTTCTACTATTAAAATGAAACTTCCATCCTTATGCATGAATGGAAGTTAGTATACGTTCGTATTTCAATGTTATTTACTCATGAACAACAAATGCCGCACCTTTTCGAATCTTCTTTTTTTCAAATAAGGAGATTTCCTTTACTTCTGGCAACGGTAAAAAATGCTTTTCAAGCTCAATCTCCGCAAGCTTAAATGCCTGCTCTTCACTTTGAGCAACAACAACAATCGGAACGATATTATTCGCTAACACAGCTTCAAATCGATATAATTCCATATTGCCCCTCCTAAGACGCTATTACTTCTTCTAACACGTTATTTAAAGCTATTTGCAATGTATCTACACCGATACGTCCGACAAAATCATAAAATGTTTCGGCAGGTAACTTATTCTCTTTAAAATAACTTATAAATGATGCGAGTACATCCGGTAAATCCTCGCCATCTATTTTCCCTTTTAACTTTTGATTATAGGCACCGCCATCTAACAACGTTCCACCTACATATATTTCAAATGCTTCAACAATCCCTTTTTCCTTCGTTTTCATTTTTACCCCTTGTAATCCGATGTCAGCAATTTGACGTTGACCACATGAATTTGGGCATCCTACCATATGAATTCGAACTGGAACATCAAGTGCAATTTCTGTATCTAAGTATTCTGCAATTTTCCGTAATCTTTCTTTCGTTTCTACTAGAGCAAGATTGCAATATTCAATACCAGTACATGAAACCGCATGACCAATAAATGATTTCGGACTTGCAGATATCGCTTCAAACAACGGTTCACTTAATAAACCCGTTACATTTTCTGGTGGAACATTCGGAATGATGAAGTTTTGTGAGTTACACGTACGAATTTGTCCATTTCCATACTGCTTTGCAATTCTTGCAATCTCAAACATTTCTTTTGCATGTAAACGACCTACCGGCACATTAAAACCGACATATTTTAATCCATCTTGTTTTTGATCTTGAACACCATAAAAATAGCCTGCATTCCATCCTTTAAGTGCACTTTCTCCTTTACTTTGCAATGGTCCTGTATACTCTATTAGTTTCTCTTTAAATTTCTCTGCTCCCCAGTCTGCAACAAGAAATTTCAAACGAGCTAAATGACGTTTCTCGCGATATCCAAAATCACGGAATATAGTAGCAATCCCAATTGCTACCGCCTTCACTTCTTCTGGTAAAACGAACACATCTAATTCATCAGCTAAATATGGACGGGCTGATAATCCACCGCCTACTTTTATATGAAAACCAACTTTTTTCTCACCATCTATTTCTTTCGTAGCAGGTGTAAATGCAACACAGTTAATCTCTGCGTTTGCCGAGTTATAAACGTTAGAACTAATAGACATTTTAAATTTACGTGGTAAGTTAGAAAACTCTTCATTATGTTGGAAATAGTCATATACCTCCTTCACAATATGCGTTGTATCAAACAGTTCATTCGCATCAATTCCTGCAAGTGGATTACCTGTAATATTACGTGTTATATCACCACACGCCCCTGCTGAAGATAACCCAACTCTTGCTAATCTTTTAAAAATATCTGGCATTTGCTGAATTTCTAACCAGTGAAACTGAATCGCCTGTCTTGTCGTAATATCTATTACATCACGTCCATAATCCTCAGCGATAGAAGCAAGCACTTCCGCCTGCGCATTTGTAATAATCCCTGAAGGAATATTTACACGCATCATAAAATAGCCAGCTTCTTTCGGTCTTTGCAAATACAATCCTGCCCATTTAAATGCGTCCCACTCTTCTTTCGGAATAGATTCGAATCCATTTTCCGCATAGTAAGGAATATCATTAAAAATTTCCAAACCATCTTTTGCTAATTTATTTTTCTCAGTCTGATTTAATTTTTCATTATTAGCCCATACTTTTTCATAACTCATTTTTAAATCCCCCTATATAAAGTGAAACTTTAATCAACCCTCACCAATCGGGCATTTACAGCCTGCTCCAGCCGAATTTTGAGGTGGGCGTTTTACTTCCCAGCAAACAACGGGACAAAACTACGCTCTTGTAAGTACTTCACGATTTGTTCTGCACATTCTTCAATAGAATACTTGTGCGTTTCTACAATTAATTCCGCTCGATCTGGTTCCTCATACGGTGAATCAATACCTGTAAAATCTTTAATATCACCTTGTCTCGCTTTTTTGTATAACCCTTTTGGATCACGTTTTTCACACTCTTCAATTGGACATTTTACAAACACTTCTATAAACTCATCTGCCGCTAATAGATCCCTAACTTGTTTTCGATCTACTCGAAATGGTGAAATGAACGCTGTAAGAACAACAGTACCTTGATCTACAAATAGCTTCGCCACTTCGCCAATACGCCTTATATTCTCCATACGATCACTTTCAGAAAAACCTAAGTCTTTATTTAAACCATGGCGAATATTATCCCCATCTAACACATAATTTCCAATATTCTTTTCAAATAGTTTACGAGCAACCGCATTCGCTACTGTAGATTTACCCGAAGCTGATAAACCAGTAAACCAAATTACAAAACTATGATGCCCATTCTTCACTCTTCTCTCATTTTTCGAAACAGAAGCTGTGTGCCAAGTAATATTCGTATCCATCTCGTTCTCTCCCTATTCTGTTACTACTTCTTTTTTCAAACCTTTAATTAACACTTCCACTACTTCTTTACGACTAAATGTACTTGGCGGAATCTCACCATTTCTTAACATTTCTCTTACTTTTGTACCTGATAAAATGACACGGTCCTCTTTTCCATGCGGACACGTTTTCGTTGAAGCCATCGCTTCACATCTCGTACAGTAAAAGCTATGTTCAAAAAATAGCGGCGTAATCCCTAACTCTTCCACTGTAAAGTTCGTAAAGATTTCCTGCGCTTCGTATGTTCCGTAATAGTCTCCTACCCCAGCATGATCACGTCCTACAATAAAGTGGGTACACCCAAAATTCTTTCTTACCAATGCATGAAATATCGCTTCCCTTGGTCCTGCGTAGCGCATCGCTGCAGGAAATACACCTAAAAAGACACGATTTTTCGGATAATAGTTTTGAAGCAACACTTCGTAGCTTTCCATCCTTACATCAGCAGGAATATCATCTGACTTTGTTTCCCCAACGAGCGGATTTAAAAAGAGACCATCTACAATTTCAAGAGCAGATTTTTGAATATACTCATGGGCACGATGTACCGGATTTCTCGTTTGAAATCCAACTACTGTTTTCCAGCCACGTTTTTTAAATTCTTCTCTCGTTTCAATTGGGTCTAAATGATAAGAAGGAAATTGCTTATTTTCCAAGCGTTTTATAAGCGTAATAGCTCCTCCAACATAAACATCTGGTCGTTCATATAATTTTTTCACGCCTGGATGAGCCTCATCCGTCGTTTTATATACAAGTAAAGCTTCTTTTTCTTTATCAGGTGCAAAAATATCTTCTATTTGAATGACACCATATATATTTCTGTCATTAACAAGTTTTACTTCCTCTCCAGCTTTCAGTCCCTCTGCTACTTCTTCTGTTACTGGCAATGTAATCGGTATACTCCATACGTTTCCATCTGCTAAACGAAGCGTTTCTACGACCGAATCATAGTCTTTTTTCCCTAAAAAACCAGTAAGCGGACTATATCCCCCTGTCGCTAGCAGTTCTAAATCACTTAATGCAATGTTGTCTAATTCAATTTCTTTTTCAATTTGTGATACGTCGTATGTCTCATCTACACGGTTTATTAATTCGTTTCTTGTAGTCATTTTCTATATCCCCTCTTAGCTTTATTTCAAGATACATCTTATTGGTAATGAAGACCGCATTCGGTTTTCATTTTCCCGGTCCACCTACCATCTCTTGAATCACCACCGGCACCTACAGGTAACGTACACTTCTCACACCCGATACTTGGATATCCAATATCATGTAATGGGTTGTATGGCAAGTTATGTTTGTATACATATCGCCATACTTCTTTCCACGTCCAATGAATAAGCGGACAAACTTTAATAGATTGAAAACGATGATCTTGATTTATAAACTTTGTATGCTTACGCGTTTCTGATTGTTCCCTTCTTAAGCCCGATATCCACGCTTTTTCCTCTGTAAGTGATTTTTCTAACGGCAAAATCTTCCTAATCTTACAACAGAGATTCGGATTGCTTTCCCATAGTTTCTCACCGTGCAACTTCGCTTGTTCATCGAGTGTAAGTTCCGGCTGTTTTTCTATAATATTTAATGAAGGAAATCGTTCTCTTACTTTTTGAATTAATTCATACGTTTCTTGAAAATGAACATTTGTATCCAAAAATACAACTTTAGCAGATGGATTTACTTGGTTTATAAGATGCAGTAAAACCATGCCTTCCACTCCGAAGCTACACGCGTATACAATTTCATCTTTATATTCTTTATAAGCCCAACTTAATACGGATAGCGCGCCTTTCGTTTCATCTTCCTCTGAAAATGAAACACGATTTTCTTCCCACGTTTCATACGTCAACATGTTTTTTCCCCCTGTAAAAGCAAAAAGACGGTTTTAATCTATTAAAATAGATTAAAACCGCCTCTAGTTTTTCTAGTCAGCGCTTTTCACTTTAAACGTACTTTTTCACTTTTCTCTAATTGAATTACTTTTCCATCTTGCACCACAATTGTAATTGAACCATATTTCATATCAGCAAGCATCGCTTGAATTTTCTCAGATACTTCATCAAAATGTTCCCGTACGCTCACGCGAACAGCCCCCCTTTTTATTCATAAAAAAAATCTTTCCCATTTCGAAAAGACTGTTCGGTAATATATTTTACCTTATCTTTCAAAATGGATTCCATTTTGCTGGATTTAGCACCTTGCTTTCTATAAGCAGGTTGCCGAGCTTCTTCGGGCCAGTTCCCTCCGCTTCTCTTGATAAGCTTTGTATTTGTATTTTATCACAATTCTGATTTTTTTCAATCCTAGTTTTCCGATATATTTTAATTATTTTATTTTATCCCGCTATTTGCGGGCAATACCCCCCACTGATTATAGTTTCACTTTATAAAAAAGGAATTGCCCATTCGAACAACTCCTTTTCCTTATTTAAACAAGCTCTTTAATACGTATGCGATCGTTCCCAATAATATTTTCGTACGTTTCACGTTCCACAACAATTTGCGATGTGCCACCTTTCGCAAAGACGACGGCTGGTCTCCGAATTCGATTATAATTATTCGCCATCGAGTACCCATATGCTCCCGTACAAGAAATTGCTAGTAAATCAGAAGAAGCAACTTTCGGTAGATTAATATCCCAAATTAGCATATCTCCACTCTCACAGCATTTCCCAGCAATTGAAACGAGTTCCTCATTCTCATCATTTCCTCGATTCGCTAACATCGCTTCGTAACGAGCGCTATATAAAGCCGGTCTTAAGTTATCTGTCATTCCACCATCGACGGATACATATTTCCGAATGCCAGGAATTTCTTTCACAGATCCAACTGTATAAATTGTCGTTCCCGCATCACCTACAATACTACGACCTGGTTCAACCCATATTTCTGGCAATGGATATTCACATACTGTAAATTGTTCTCTCACTGCACTTGTTACAGCTCGCACATATGTCTCAAGAGTTAATGGTGTATCTGACTCTGTATAGCGTATTCCAAATCCTCCGCCTACATTTAATACTTTTACTACATAGTTCGTTTGCTCTCTCACCTCTTCTAAAAATTTACGAAGAACTTCAATCGCTCGAACAAAACCAGCCGTTTCAAATATTTGTGATCCGATATGTGAATGAATCCCTAACACATTATAATTTGATTTTTGTAAAGCAAGCCCAATTGCCTGCATCGCTTGACCATTTGAAACGCCAAATCCAAATTTTGAATCCTCTTGGCCTGTCGTAATATATTCATGTGTGTGCGCCTCTACTCCAGGCGTTACACGAATTAATATGTTTACAAATTTCCCATGTTGCATTGCTAAATCGTGTAAAACTTCTAATTCCAAGAAATTATCTACTACAAAACAACCGATATTCGCCTGAAGAGCCATCACTATCTCTTCTTCTGTTTTATTGTTTCCATGAAAATGAATACGTGATGCTGGAAATCCTGCTTGGAGCGCAGTATATAATTCCCCACCCGAAACAACATCTAATGACATGTTCTCTTCACGAGCTACTCGGCACATCTCCATGCACAAGAACGCCTTGCTTGCATATGCTACTTGATAAGAGAAACCACTTTCTTTAAAAGCACGATGAAACGCACGACATTTCCCTCGAATAGACTCTTCATCGTATACATAAAGTGGTGTTCCGTATTGTTTTGCTAGCTGCGTCGTATCGCACCCTCCAATTTCTAAGTGTCCTTGCCCATTGATTCGGCTTGTGCCGTGTAAATACATTTGAATTCCTCCCTTATTTCCTCTAAAACTCATAACCCCAATCTTCTATTCATTGCAGCACGCTTTTAGATAGACAAAAAACGCGCGGAACAATGTTCACACGCGTTTCTTATTAGGAAAAATATATATTGAAAAAATAAACAAGTTGTTATCTTCTCAAAATAAGAAACCGCATCAACATCTCCAAATAGCTCTCCATAAAATAAATCTTATGACAGTACTACATTTATTCAATGCAGTCCCAATATATGAATAAGGTGGTTATTCTTATATTTCGGCAATAGTCCCTTTCAACCCATGGTCACAGATTCCACTAAATCTCCCATAGCTTACTCTTTCCTATCGCGGCCTCTACCTTTGAGAGTAGATGAGGTAAGTCTATTTAATTTTCAAACATCTAATTGTTGCTATTAACAATACCAAAGGACCATTTTATTTGTCAAACAATTTTTTATATTGTTTTTTTACAGTTTAATTTCGTATCATTTGGTAAGCGCTTTACTATTATCTTCGTTACTTCCCATTCGCCTTCTTCATTATTAAACGTAATAGTTACTTTTTCAAATGGTGGAACAATTTTCCCACCAATCTGTTCGTACTTCGTCACTTCAATAACCGTTTGAAATAAATATGTACCACTATACACTTTTTTTAAACTAATAATTTTAGGACATTGATAAGGTTTCAAACTCCCATATTGTTTTTCAATTGCTTTATTTATTTTCGGAAATAAAACAGAATAAAGTGCATCTTCCATAAGAGGTGCATCATACTGAGCTACTGATACACTCGGTGAAGCAATGAGTATAAAAATACTGCACATTATAAGATAAAATAATTTTCGCATTATAACCTCCGCACCATTACGCGATACTTTCTATGTTTAATGAATTACAATAATCGCGCATAGAAATTCTATTTTATTGTCTCCTACTTCTCTTTTTCTACTCAATTGTTACAAAAAAAGCCCACAACCCTCTTTAATTTTCGTATAATGATACTCATAGTATAATAATCATAATAACAAAAGACTGTTCGTATATATAAAGTGAGGCGCTAATCAAACCGGCTCGCAAGAACTGTCATGCTTTCTAGGAGAGGAGTATATTATGCTACAACATCTGTTTCCAAAATTACGATTTGCACTCGTTGCAGTCGTTTTATTATGGATTAAAACATATATTGTGTACAAGCTAGCGTTTGATATTAAAATTGATAACTTCTTTGAAGAATTTATGCTGTTTATTAATCCACTAGCTGCGTTACTTTTATTTTTCGGTTTAGCTTTATTTGCATCTAAGCATCGAAATCGAATTATAATTGGAATTAGTTTTATACTGTCATTTATTTTATTTGGAAATGCAATGTTTTATGGGTTTTATAACGATTTCGTTACCTTCCCGGTTTTATTCCAAACAAATAATATGGCTGATTTAGGGACGAGCATAAAAGAGCTCTTTACGTACAAAACATTACTTTTATTTGCAGATGCAATTATTTTAATGTTTATTTCACGTAAATTCCCATCATTTGGTGATAAAACACCACTTTCACGATCTGAGAAGAGAACTTTCTTTAGCGGTGTAACTGCGTTATTAGCACTACAAATTGTTGTTTCAGTTATTTATAAGCCACAAATGTTCTCACGCTCATTTGACCGTCAAACTGTCGTGAAAAATTTAGGGTTATACACATATCATCTATTTGATATTACGCTTCAATCTAAGTCTTCGGCTGAACGTGTATTCGCAAGTGGCGACGGATTCTCTGAAATTAAAAACTATACAGATGCAAAAGATAAGCAAGTTGATAAAAACTTATTTGGAGCTGCAAAAGGTAAAAATGTAATTTTAATTTCAATGGAATCTACACAAAGTTTTGTTATTAATAAAAAAATAAATGGAAAAGAAATTACTCCATTTTTAAATGAATTTATTAAAGATAGTTTTTATTTCGATAACTTCTATCATCAAACGGGACAAGGTAAAACTTCTGATGCTGAATTTATCGTTGAAAATTCACTTTATCCGTTAGACCGTGGTTCTGTATTCTTTACTCATGCAACAAATGAGTATACTGCCACACCAGAACAATTAAAGAAATACGGATATTCTTCTGCTGTCTTCCATTCAAACGATAAAACGTTTTGGAATCGTGACGTAATGTATCCTGCGCTTGGTTATGACCGTTACTTTAATTTAAATGATTACGTAGGTACGGAACAAATGTCTGTTGGTTGGGGATTAAAAGATAAAGAGTTCTTTGAACAATCTATTCCAAAGTTAAAATCTTTACCGCAACCGTTCTATACAAAATTTATCACTTTAACAAACCATTTTCCATTTCTTCTAAATCCAGAAGATCAATATGTTGATGAGTTTAATTCGGACAGTGGTGTTTTAAACCGTTACTTTCCAACTGTTCGTTACACGGATGAAGCTCTTAAATTATTTATTAAACAGTTAAAAGATGAAGGACTGTATGATAATTCAGTTATTGTCATTTATGGTGATCATTACGGTATTTCTGAAAACCATAACGCAGCTATGGCCCAGTTCCTTGGGAAAGACGCTATTACACCGTTTGATTCTATGCAATTACAACGCGTCCCTCTCATTATTCATGTGCCAGGTCAAGAAGGAAAAACGATTTCTAAAGTATCCGGTCAACTTGATATTAAACCAACGCTCCTTCATTTACTTGGGATTAAAACAAATCAATCCGTTGAATTTGGAACGGACTTATTTATTAAAGAAAAAGATCCACTTATGGTAATGCGTGATGGTAGTTTTGTTTCGGAAGATTATGTTTATACAAAAAACATGTGCTATAAACGAAATACAGGTGAAGAAGCTGCTATATCACTATGTCAGCCGTATATTGAAAAAGCAAAAACAGAATTAAAATTATCCGATAAACTCATTTATGGAGATTTATTACGTTTCGATCCTAACAATCGATATAAAACCGGAACAATGACAACAAAATTTGAATAGTGCAAGAAGCAACTTTATAAAAGTTGCTTCTTTTTCTACTTATTTTCCAAATCATTCTCCCATGAAATCTTTCACAAATTGGTAATTTCTTTCGTATGAGGAAGAAATTTATGGTATGATAAAATAAGTAAACTTTCATACACTAATTAAGAATTTATTACAGAAAGCAAGGGATCAGATTTTGTATAGAGCAGCTATTCCAAACTTATTTACGCTCGGAAATTTATATAGCGGATTTTTATCAATCGGCTATGCATCTTTAGGATATTATAAATCAGCTGCTATTTTAGTACTTATCGGGATGATGTTAGATAGTCTTGATGGTCGTGTTGCTCGTTTATTACGCGTTGATTCACAAATGGGAAAAGAGCTTGATTCACTCGCAGATGTCGTAACATTTGGTGCAGCACCAGCTGTTTTAATGTATTACACATCTTTCTCAAACTACGGAATCATCGGATTATACATAGCGGGATTATTCCCTCTTTTCGGAGCATATCGTTTAGCACGATTTAATGTAACACCATCTTCTACTTCAATGAAATATTTCACTGGAGTACCGATTACAGCAGCGGGAGGGCTTGTTGCTTTCTTAACATTATTTTCACATACCATTCCCAAAATCGTTCTTATTACAGTCTTTGTAACGTTCGCATTTTTAATGGTGAGTCGTATTCGTATCCCAAGTTTAAAAGATGTACCAATTCCAAGATATAGCATCATTATTACATTATTTTTAGTTGGAATCATTATCACAATGTATCAAACAGGGATCGGTAATTTTTCTGTTTTCTTATTCATTGCTATTCCACTATATATTTTGTATATGCTATCTCAATTTATTAGACAAAGACCGTCTAAAAAAGCGAATAAAGAAAAATAAGAAAAACAAAAACCTTCCGTATTCGGAAGGTTTCTTTTTATCCCGCTATTTGCGGACAACCTGATTAATCGGGAGGCCTTACAAATGAAAGTCTCACTTTATTTTGTAACTAATACTTTTGGATTTACAGGTGTTACAGGGTCTTCACCGTTTAATACAGCTAAAATATTTCTTACTGCCATTTCAGCCATCGCATCACGAGTTTCGAATGTTGCATTCCCTACGTGAGGAGCAAGCACCACATTCTTTAATCCTTTTAGTTCTTCCGTAATTTTCGGTTCAAATTCAAATACGTCAAGAGCTGCTCCTTCAATTTCTTTCGTTTTTAATGCATAAGCAAGTGCTAATTCATTCATAATTGGTCCACGCGAAGCATTTATAATATATGCTGTCTTCTTCATCATTTTAAACTGTTCTTCATCGATCATATGATGTAATTTTGGATTATAGGCACAGTTAATTGTAATAAAATCTGCCGTTTGTAACAGCTCTTCTAATGTTACATATGTCGCTTCTAGTTCAACTTCAGCTTCAAGCTTACGATTTGGTCCTGTATATAAAACGTTCATTCCAAATGCTTTCGCACGCTTTGCAACTGCCTTCCCGATTTCGCCAAGACCGATAACTCCAATTGTCTTACCGTGTACTTCGCGGCCCAAGAAAAATAATGGCGCCCATCCGTTAAATCCAGTTGTACGACATAACGTATCTCCTTCAGGGATTCTACGTGCTGCTGCTAAAAGAAGTGCAAATGTTAATTCTGCTGTCGCTTCAGTTGATACTTTCGGTGTATTCGTTACCGTAATCCCTTTTTCTCCTGCATGCAAGTAATCAATATTATCGTAGCCAGCACCATAGTTTGCAACAATCTTTAAATTAGGTGCCGCATCTATAACTTCTTTCGTCACCTTTGTAGAAAGTAAGCTTAACAATGCATCTTTATCTTTTACACGCTCTGTTAATTCATCTAAAGAAATTAACTCTTCTTTATCATACATTTCTACATCATGATCTTTTAATAGTTCTAATCCGATTTCTGGAATTTTCCCTGCTACTAATATTTTTGCCACTACTAACACCTCTTCTATAGAAAATAAGATATCTCTTATATTTCATTGTAAGAAATCCACTTATAAAAACCAAGGAATTTGATTATAGTTTTGAAAATCGACACTTTTCCATGAAAAAAGAGGAGATGCAACTCCCCCCTCTTCTTACGCTTTTTCCTGCGATTCTTTTCCGAGCTTTACATCAATTGTTCCTTCTGCAACTGTATCGCTAATTTGCTCCTCAATAACTGATTGAGATGCAGCATTCGTTTCAGAAGTATAAGCTTGTTGCTGTGCACCTTGTACATTTTGTTTATTTTGTTGTTTCGCCATTTCTTACCCTCCTTTTTTTCTTTCTTATTTTGAACAAAAAGGAAGGTTTTCATCAAAAAATCGTGGGTCATTTTATAATTGTTACTTCTTCTTCAAGTAGTTTCATTACTCTTGCTCGTTTCGTAAATGTTGCGATATGAGTAATACCATGATTTCGTAATGTTTGCACATTTTCTTTTACGTATTTCCCTAAATCTTTCGGATAATGAGCATCTGAAGAAATAGTAATGGGAACATCATGTTTAGCTAACACTTGTAAATACAGTGGACTCGGGCACATTTCCCGTACAGGATAACGATAGTACAATCCCGCATTTATTTCTGTTGCGGTATTGGTTTCTACTAATGCACGGGCTATTTTCTTATAATAAGAAAGCTGTTCATTCTCATCCAACCTGTAATTAAATACTTTTATGTTATCAAGGTGGGCTATAATATCAAATAATTCGGAACGAACTGCACTCTCAACTGTTTTAAAAAACGTATCATATAGTATATGTAAATCATGCTCCTCAAAATATTCTTTCGTATCTGGATTATCAAACCCCCAGCCGTTTAAAAAATGAACAGACCCAATTACATAATCAAAGTCTCCTAGTGCTAACAATTCTTTTAGCTCTTCTTCACAGCCAATAAAATAATCCGCTTCAATTCCAAGTTTAAGTGTAACGCCTCTTTTACTCCATCGTTCTTTCGCCTCTTCAATCGACTTTGTAAAATCGTATAGTGAAACTACTCTTACTTGGTCTAACCATTCCTTCTGTAAACGCCCAAGCTTCGAATCACTAATATTCACATATTTTTCATAATATACTTTCGACTCATGAAAGCGGTATAAATGATCCACAATCCCAACTTCTTTTATACCTTTTCGCAATGCCTCTTCTAAATATAAATCAATCCATTTCGCTGTAAATGGTCCTTCCTTCACACGTCTTTGCAGGCGTTCTTGCGTCTTCATAAGCCATTCGATAGAATGGCTTTCTTCTTGAAGCGGCTCATAATATTGTAGCGTTTCATTTATTTTGGCAAGCCAACCTATTGAATAAGGCCCTTCTTCTAAATGAAGATGATAATCCACTTTCATACATATTCCCCCTTATAACGTATCTATTTCTTTTCGTTCCCCTACTCTCGAAAGCTTTCCATTTCTTTCTTTCACTTCTTCCATAACATCTTCTAGTGAAATGTTTTTTTCGGCTAATAGAACAAAACAGTGATAAAACACATCAACCATTTCTTTTACTAGTTCTTTTTTATCATTATTTTTAGAAGCAATGATCACTTCAGAGCACTCTTCCCCAATTTTCTTTAAAATTTTATCTTCTCCTTTTGAAAATAAATAATTTGTATATGATTCTGGCACTGGATTTTCCTTTCGGTCTTCAATTGTTTCAAATAATAATTTAAGGACATCTTCCATCTTCATCCCCCTATATAACTTTATAATGAAAACATGTTTTCTCTCCCGTATGACAAGCAGGTCCTACTTGCTTTACAACAACTACAATTGAATCTTGATCACAATCTAAATAAAGGGATTGAACATACTGCATATTGCCCGATGTTTCTCCTTTATTCCATAACGATTGTCTTGAGCGAGAATAAAACCACGTCCTTTTTGTTTCTAACGTCTTTTCATACGCTTCTTCATTCATGTAAGCGAGCATTAAAACTTCTTTCGTATCTTCCTCTATCACCACTGCTGGTAATAACCCTTTTGAGAAGTTAGGCTTCATAGTCGCACCTCAACGTTTGCTTCTCTTAATTTTCTCTTTACATCCTGCACAGTCTCTTCACCATAATGAAAGATTGATGCTGCTAGCGCTGCGTCGACTGTTGTCTTTTTAAATACCTCTATAATGTGATCCGCATGACCACATCCTCCTGATGCAATTACCGGGACGGAAACGCTACTTGAAATTGCTTCTGTTAACTGAAGATCGTATCCATCCTTCGTTCCATCTGCATCCATACTCGTTAGCAAAATTTCTCCTGCCCCTAATTGTACGGCGTGCTTCGCCCATTCGATTGCATCCATTCCTGTATCAACCCTCCCGCCATTTACGTATACATTCCATTTACCTTCTGCTACTTTTCTAGCATCGATTGCTACGACAATACATTGCGAGCCAAAATGTTCTGCACCTTCCTGAATTAGTTTTGGATTCCGTACTGCTGCTGAATTAATTGAAATTTTATCCGCACCGGCTCGTAGCAGATTGTATATATCTTGAACATTAGAAATCCCCCCGCCTACTGTAAGAGGAATAAATATTTTTGAGGCAGTTTTTTCTACAACATCTATCATCGTTTTTCGCCCTTCATGTGTCGCAGTAATATCTAAAAATACAATTTCATCTGCTCCCGCATCATTATATAAAGCCGCTATTTCAACAGGATCACCGACATCTTGTAATCCTATAAAATTTACACCCTTTACGACTCGCCCTTCTTTCACATCTAGACATGGAATAATTCGTTTCGCTAACATAGCTTTGTTACCTCTAGCACTTCTTCTAAATCAATTGTATTCTCGTAAAGAGCCTTACCAATGATAACACCATGTATATTCATATCATTTAACCTTTTCACATCTTGAATAGACGCCACTCCTCCAGAGGCAATGAGACGAATACCCACACTTTTTTGCAGTAACCCTAATTGCTCAAAATTTGGTCCTGCAAGTGTCCCATCTCTCGAGATGTCTGTAAATACAATCGTTTGAACACCTACACTCTCCATTTGCTTCGCTAAATGAATATAAGAAATTTCAGACACATCAAGCCAACCTCCCGTTGCTACGAAACCATTTTTCGCATCAATTCCAACAATTATTTTCTCTTTATATAGCCGAACTGCTTCCTCTAAAAATGACTTATCATAAAGAGCAGCTGTTCCTAAAATGACTTTTTCTACACCTGCTAACAATAACTTCTCCACTGCTACAAGCGATCGAATCCCTCCTCCAACTTGCACAGGAATACGTACCGCCCTGCATATTCTTTCAATGATAAACAAATTTAAAGACTCTCCAGCAATTGCACCGTCTAAATCAACAATGTGTAATATTTTCGCTCCAAGCTTTTCAAATATGATCGCTTGCGCAACCGGATCTTCATTCATAACCGTTTCTTTACTAAACTCTCCTTGATAAAGTCTGACACATCGCCCTTCTTTTAAATCGATAGCTGGGAAAATTTCCATGCTTCTACCACCCCTTTAAAATTCTTTAAAATTTGTATTCCGACTTCCCCACTTTTTTCAGGGTGAAACTGCGCTCCAAATACATTTCCTTTCGCTACAAAACCAGGTACTTGCACCCCATACTCGCTTGCCCCATACACAATCCCCTTTGGACAATCTGCATAATAAGAGTGGACATAATATACGAAAGAACCGTCTTCTATTCCATTCCAAAGTGGTATTTCTCCTTCTTTCTTCAATTCATTCCATCCCATATGTGGAATTTTATAAGGCACTTTTAATTTCCGAATAACACCTGGCAATAAACTTAATCCGCTACAGTCTTTTAATTCCTCACTTTTTTCAAATAAAAGTTGCATACCTAAACATATACCAAGGAACGGTTTCCCTAAATTCCCAATCTCTTTTAGCACAAATACTAATTTTTTTTCTTCTAGAACGTCCATCGCTTTCGGAAATGCCCCTACTCCTGGTAAAATAACGCCATCACTTCTCAATATTTCCTCTCTATCATCCGTTACGATATACTCTGCTCCAATATATTTTAATGCCTGTTCCACACTACGAATATTTCCCATCCCATAATCTACAATAGCAATCAATTACAACATCCCCTTCGTTGAATTTACACCAGTAATGTTGTCATTTTTTTCGACTGCCTCTCTAAGCGCTCGACCAAATGCCTTAAATAAAGCTTCAATTTTGTGATGTGTATTACTTCCGTATAAAATACGAGCGTGTAACGTAATATTTGCTGCATGAGCAACTGCTCTAAAAAACTCTTCCGTTAATTCTGTGTCAAAATCGCCTAATTTCGGATTTGTTAACTCGCCTTGAAACACAATATAGGAACGTCCACTTATATCAATTGCGGCAAAACCTAAAGATTCATCCATCGGTACATATGCGGAACCGTACCTATTAATACTCTCTTTATTTTGCAGTGCTTCTTTCAAGCAATTTCCGAGTACAATTCCAACATCTTCAACCGTGTGATGTGCATCGACAAACACGTCACCTTCAGCTTCAATTTGTAAACCAAATCGTCCATGCCTTGCAAATAAAGTTAGCATATGATCAAAAAAACCTACTCCTGTTTGAATAGAAACATTCGTACTTTCATCAAGCTGCAAACTTAATTTAATTTTTGTTTCTGTCGTTTCACGTACTTGACTCGACTGTCGCATTATTCTTCCTCCTCAAATCTCATTTGGACTGCTCTTGCGTGTGCATATAAACCTTCTTTATTTGCAAGTTCTACAATATGATGTTGTACATTTTTTAACGCTTCCTCTGTATAAGAAAGAAAGCTTGATTTTTTTACGAAATCATCGACTGATAACGGGGAGAAAAATCTTGCTGTTCCACTTGTCGGTAAAACGTGATTCGGTCCTGCCAAATAATCGCCGAGCGGCTCTGGTGCATATGGCCCAAGGAAAATAGAGCCTGCATGTTTCACATAAGCTAGAGCATTCATTGGCTCTTTTATATGTAACTCTAAATGTTCTGGAGCTATTTCATTTGATAACTTTAGTGCCTCATCTAAAGAAGAAACGATAAAAATGGCTCCATTTCTTTTTATTGATTCACGAGCGATTTCACTTCTTGGTAATGTTTCTAACTGTCTTTCTATCTCTCTTCCTACTTCTTTAGCTAGTTCTATATTCGTTGTAATACAAATCGCTGTTGCCCTCTCGTCATGTTCTGCTTGCGATAATAAATCAGCAGCGATATATTTGGCATTGCCTGTTTCATCAGCGATAACTACAATTTCTGATGGCCCAGCAATCATATCGATATTTACTATTCCGTATACTTCTCGCTTCGCTAAAGCAACGTACAAATTTCCCGGTCCAACTATTTTATCCACTTTCGGAATCGATTCCGTCCCATACGCTAAAGCAGCGATTGCCTGGGCACCACCAGCCATATAAACTTCATCTACACCTGCAAGACCTGCGGCAGTTAATATATGCGGGTCAATTCCTCCTTGCCTTGGCGGTGTTACCATTACAATTTTTTTCACACCTGCCAGTTTGGCTGGCAATACATTCATTAATACTGAAGAGGGATACGATGCCTTCCCGCCTGGCACATATACACCTACATTTTCTAACGGTCTAATGAGCTGCCCTCTAATTATCCCATCACTTTCGCAATCAAACATAGATTGCCTCTTTTGCTTTTCATGATATGAGATAATGTTTTTCTTCGCCTCTTGTAGCGCCTCTAAAAAAGAAAGTTCTACAAACGCACTTGCTTGTTTTATTTCTTCTTCACTTACACGAAAAGTTTTAACATCCGCACCATCAAGCTTTTTTGTATAGAAAGATAAAGCCTCATCTTTACTTTCTCTTACGTTTTGAACGATTTCCCTTACACTTCTTTGAACAGTTTCTTCTATTATATTAGCGTTTTCTCGCAACACTTTTATTTTGGATAATGCCTCCTTGAAGTCTTCATAAATGATCTCCATTGTAAGCCCTCCTATTTCCCTGATAAAATTTCTTGCTCCATCATATTTATAATACTGAATATTTCGTCTTTTTTAGTTTTTAAAGCTGCCTTATTTACAATCATTCGAGCGGATATAGAATACATTTCCTCAAATACAATGAGCCCATTCTCTTGTAGTGTTTTTCCTGTTTCAACAATATCAACAATCGCATCTACTAATCCAAGAAGCGGAGCAATTTCTACAGAACCTTCTATTTTTATGATTTCTACATCTTCTCCCTTTTCGTGAAAATAATTGGAAGTGATGTGTGGATATTTCGTAGCAATTCGTTTCTTTCGGTAACTCTTCGGATTATACGTAGGAATAGAAGCGACACAAAATTTACACATACCCACTCCTAAATCCAACATTTCATATATATCTTTTTCATTTTCCATTAAAATATCTTTTCCAACGATCCCAATATCAGCTACTCCATGTTCTACATAAGTAGCAACATCAACCGCTTTTACTAAAATAAATGAAATGTTTGTATTTTTACTTTGAAAGACAAGCTTTCTCCCTTTATCTTTAAGCTCTGAACAATCAATTCCAATTTTCTCAAACAGCGGAATAACATGTTTCTCTAATCTTCCTTTCGTTAACGCAATTTGAATGTTACGCATGAAGTCTCCCCTTCTTTCTGAACGACCCATTTCTCTTTCCATACATATTCCACCAATGATTCATTCCTTGCCTCAACGACCGTTACTATTTTATTGTTTCTTGCAAATTGAAATGTGTCGTTTAAATTAGAGAATAAAGATAACTGGGCATTCTTCCCGTCCTTTCGAAGTAAGTTTCTTAACCTTTCAGCTTCCGCTAATCTATTTAATTCATAATGTATCATCATATCTATTGGCTCTCGTTCATAAGATTCTTGTTGCTCTTGAAGTGCCTTGACTATTTGATTTACTTGCACCGCGAGGCCAACCGCTGACACCATCTCTCCAAAATTCCCAATTAACTCATCGTATCTTCCACCACTAACAATCTCTTCTCCAATTTCATATATATACCCTTTGAAAATAATACCCGTATAATAGTCCAAATGTTGAATCATGCCTAAATCAATGGATATATAAGGTCCATAGCCTAGCCTTTCAACCGCTTCATATATTTCTTTCACTCTTGCAATGGCCATTTTCATTTCATTACTTGAGGCGAGTTTTTCTGCTTCCTCAATAACCTCTAAATTCCCAAATAACCTTGGTAATTTCTCAAGTAATTTTACTGTTTCATCGCACCGATCTAATTTCTTTTCTCCGATAAAATTTGAGAGAGCAGCATAATTTTTGCTTTCTATATACGTTCTAAGTACTCTCTCTTCTTCATCATGAATAGAGAGCTTTTTTACAATACATTTATATAACTCTACCTGCCCAATTTCGATTGTAAAAGATTGTACCTTCAACCTTTGTAGTGCTTGCATTACACTTATCACACATTCAATTTCAGCTCTTACATTATCAATCCCGATAATTTCAATACCACTTTGTACAATTTCATTATATTTTCCAGACAGAGACTCATTCGCCCGAAATACATTTCCACTATATGTCACCTTAAGAGGCGTATCCCACCTTTGCGTTCCAATTACTCTCGCTAAAGGAATCGTCATATCTGGACGTAACACGATAATCCGTCCCTTTTCATCAAAAAATTTATACATCTTCTCTTCATCTATCGGCCGATTTTGAAAAGCAAACACATCATAAAATTCAATTGTAGGTGTCCTTATTTCCTCATAGCCTCTCTCTAAAAATGTACGTCTTAATTTTTGTTCCACTTCTTCAATTAACGTACATTCTTCAAATAAGTAATCTCTCGTTCCATTCGGATTTGCCCGCTTCCACTTTGTCATCTGAATTCACACGCCCTTCCCTTTCTAATGTATGCCCATTCCATTCACCCAAACCGAAAATAAAAAGAGCCTTGTAGACAAAATACCTACAAGGCTCTTTAGTAGAGTGTAGGTACAACGGGAATAACCCTTGTGCCTACACGTTTTCACGTTAGGTTCAAGGGTTTCATGTATGATGATGTAGTTGTGTAAGCATTTTAATAGATTGTACGATATTCATAATACTTACTCCCTTTCTCCTCTGATTTTTCCATATTATATAACAGTTAATTCTGAATGTAAATACATTTTTAATATTCCGTTATTTCTTAATATAAAGCTACTTTTCTTTCATACTCTTCAATTTCTTGTTCATATTGCATCGTAATGGCAATTTCATCTAGACCATTTAATAATTTTTCTTTCCACATTTTCTCGATTGTAAAATGAAACCTGTGCGTATTTGTAGTAATGACTTCATTCTCTAAATCGACTTCTATTTGATCTCTCGCATTTATTTTAGCAAGTTGTTCACGCATCTCTTTATCCATTACAATCGGTAACATACCATTCTTCATACAATTCATATAAAAAATATCTGCAAATCCCCCTGCGATAATAACGCGGAAACCATAATCAGCAAGGGCCCACGGAGCATGCTCTCTTGAAGAACCGCATCCAAAATTATCACCTGTAATTAATATACTTGCTCCCTTTCGTTCTTGTGCATTAAGGGGAAAATTAGGATTTTCATGGCGCTCATTATCGTAACGCCACTCATCAAATAAATACTTTCCAAATCCTGTCCTTTCAATTCTCTTTAAGTATTGTTTCGGAATAATTTGATCTGTATCAATGTTATCATTCATAAGTACTGCCGCAGTACCTTTATGAATACGAAATGGCTCCATCGTAACTCTCCTTTCTAATATCAACAAAATGCCCATATAATGCAGCAGTTGCTGCCATAGCTGGACTTACTAAATGTGTTCTTGCCCCTTTCCCTTGCCTTCCTTCAAAATTACGATTTGAAGTAGACGCACAATGTTCTCCTTCAGGTACTTGATCTGGATTCATCCCAAGGCACATTGAGCATCCAGGCTCTCTCCATTCAAACCCCGCTTCTTCAAATATGTGATGTAAGCCTTTTTGCATTGCCCGCTCTCTCACACTTTTTGATCCTGGTACAACGAGTGCCCGCACACCTTCTTTTACCTTTTTCCCTTTTACAACGGATGCAGCAATTTCTAAGTCAGATAAACGTGAATTTGTACAAGAACCAATAAAGACATGCTTAACAGGAATTTCAAACGTACTTTGTCCAGGACTCAATCCCATATATGAAAATGCTCTTTCATCATTTTCGTTATGCTTTTCTGGTAACTTTTCATCAATAGGAACACCCATACTAGGATTTGTTCCCCAAGTTACGTATGGAGCTAGACTCGTAACATCTATTGAAATATGTAAATCATAAATCGCATCTGAATCCGTATAAAGCTCCGAACATTTTTCCGTGAAAGATTCATAGTCTTTTGGTGCATATTTACGCCCTTTTACATAAGAAAATGTTTTTTCATCCGGTGCAATAATGCCTGCTTTCGCTCCTCCTTCAATTGCCATATTACAAAGTGTCATTCTCTCCTCCATTCCCATATCACGAATCGTCTCTCCGTAGAATTCCATTACATACCCAGTCCCAACCGCTACACCGTACTTTGAGAGAAGATGTAAAATAATATCCTTTGCATAAACGCCTTTCGGTAACTTTCCTGTTAATTCAATCCCCATCGCTTTCGGTTTTCGTTGCCACAACGTTTGAGTTGCTAATACATGTTCTACTTCACTCGTACCAATACCAAACGCTAGCGCACCGAAAGCACCGTGAGTTGCTGTATGGCTATCACCACAAACAATCGTTTTCCCTGGTTGTGTGAGTCCAAGTTCCGGCCCGATAACATGAACGATTCCTTGCTCTTCATCACCAATATCAGCTAATCGCACCTCAAATTGTTTACAATTTTCACGAAGTGTATCCAATTGCTGCTTCGCAATGCGATCGGTAATATTCCAAATATCTTTCGTTGGAATATTATGATCCATCGTTGCAAACGTTAATTCCGGTCTCCGAACAATTCGATTTGCAAGCCGCAAGCCTTCAAAGGCTTGCGGTGAAGTTACTTCATGAATAAGATGAAGATCGATATATAATAAATCCAATCCATTTTCATTTGTTGTAACTACATGTCTTTCCCAAAGTTTATCTAGCAACCTTTTCCCCATTATCTTCCTCTCCCTACTAGTGCCTGCTCTTCCATTTCTTGAACAACCGCCTTCGTAAATGAAGTTGTCGTCTCATCTCCCCCAATATCAACTGTACATTTTCCAGATTGAAGAACTGCAGAAATTGCCTCTTCAATCGCATATCCTTCTCTCGTTAATCCAAATGATTGCCCAAGCATCATCGCAACCGAACGCATCATCGCAATTGGATTCACTTTATTTTTCCCTGCAATATCCGGTGCTGAACCGTGAATAGGCTCATATAAAGAAGGCCCGTTTTCCGCATGACTCGCTGATGGAAGCATTCCTAATGACCCTGCTAATACAGAAGCCTCATCACTTAAAATATCACCAAACAAATTCTCTGTTACGATAACATCAAATCTCTTTGGGTTCCGAATTAACTCCATAGCAGCTGCATCTACTAAAATATGCTCTAACTCAACATGAGGATAACGAAGAGCGACTTCTTCCGTAACAGTTCTCCATAATTTACTAGATTCTAAAACATTCGCCTTATCAATAGACGTTACTTTTTTCGATCTCTTACTCGCTAATTGAAAAGCATAAGAAACGATACGTTCAATTTCATGACGATGATACGTAAGTGTATCCGTTGCGACTTCTTCCGTTCGCTCTTTCGGATAAGAAAAATAAATACCACCTGTTAATTCACGAACGACAACGAAGTCAATTTCATCAGCATTTTTTAATGGGGATAAATGCGAAGTTGAGCTTTCTACCGTTACAGGGCGAACATTCGCAAATACACCAAGTCCTTTTCTTAAAGCTAATAATCCTTTCTCCGGTCTTTCTTTCGCACCATCCCAACGAGGTCCACCAACTGCCCCAAGTAAAACCGCATCACTCGCTAAACAAGCGGCAAGTGTTCGCTGTGGTAATGGTTGCCCCGTTAAATCAATAGCAACACCACCAAAGTGCTCATCTTGCAAATGAAAATGATGCCCATATAGTCTCTCTACCATATGCAATACTTCCTTTGCACTTTCCATAATTTCCGGGCCGACACCATCACCAGCTAAACAAACGATACGTTTTTCCAATTTTAACACTCCTTTTAACTGAATTTTCAGAACTTTATTTTGATAGGTGAGGAAAGCTTCACTCACCTATCAAACCCTTATTTTACAAGCGCTATAAACGATTTCAATTTTCCAGCTGCATGAACATATGCTCTCGCCGATGCTTCCAATACGTCTTGCGCAACACCAAAACCTGATACTTGATGCGTTCCTTCTTTTAATTCAACATGAACATGAGCAAGTGCGTCTTGACCTTGTGTAATAGATTGTATGCGATAATCTGCCAATTCACATTCTAATCCTAAAATTCTTTGAATCGCATTGTATATCGCTTCAATACTACCAGAACCAGTGGCTGCATCTTCATATACATTTCCTTCCTCATCCTTCAGCACAACTGTTGCGCATTGTGTACTATTTGATACGAAATGCACTTGTAATTGCGTAATGTTATATTGCTGGGCTGCAAATGCTGCTTCACCAAGCATAATTGCGCGTAAATCTTCCTCAGTAATTTCCTTTTTACGATCCGCCAATTTTTTAAATGCTTCGAATGCCGCATCTCGCTCTTCATTTGTAAATTCATAACCAAGCTCTTTCATTTTTTCCGTAAACGCATGACGGCCAGAATGTTTCCCAAGTACAAAGAGATTTTGAGATTCTCCTATAAGCGCTGGTTCGATAATTTCATAAGTTGTTACTTCTTTTAGAACCCCATCTTGGTGGATGCCTGATTCATGAGCAAATGCATTCGCTCCAACGATTGCTTTATTTTTCGGTACAACCATACCCGTTAACCTGCTTACTAATGTACTCGTTGCCTTAATCTCTTTTAAAGTCATCGAAGGTTCTGCTTTATAAAAATCTTTTCTAATATGAAGAGCAACCGCAACTTCTTCTAACGCTGCATTCCCTGCTCTTTCTCCAATGCCATTAATCGTTCCTTCTACTTGCAATGCTCCGCCTTCAACCGCAGCTAACGAATTTGCTACTGCCATACCAAGATCGTCGTGACAATGACAAGAAAAAATCGCTTTTTCATATGATGGAACGGATTCTTGTAAGTATCTAAAAAGAGAATAATATTCTTCCGGATTCGTATATCCAACTGTATCCGGAATATTAATTACATTCGCTCCTGCGCGAATCGCAGTTTCTACTGCTTCAGCTAAAAATGCTCTCGATGTTCTTGTCGCATCTTCTGCAGAAAATTGTACTGTCGGAAATAATGATTTCCCAAGCGTAACCGAACGATGAATACTATTTAACACATCTTCTTTTGACATACAAAGTTTATATTTCATATGAATATCACTCGTAGCTAAAAATACATGTAAACGAGGAGATACGGCACCTTTCACAGCTTCATATGCTCTTCGAATATCACTTTCTTTCGCTCTAGCTAAACTCATAACTGTAGCATTTTGAATGGTATTTGCGATGCGCTTTACCGATTGAAAATCGCCTTCGGAAGCTGCTGCAAAACCAGCTTCCATTACATGAATACCAAGTCTCTCTAATTGCCTTGCAATTTGCAATTTCTCTTGTTCATTTAAATTTACTCCTGGTGATTGTTCGCCATCACGTAGCGTCGTATCCATGAACAAAATCTGCTTCATATTATTTCATCCCTACCTTTACTCGTGGCTGTACGAAAGGCATCATTTCACGTAATTTACGTCCAACTACTTCGATTTCATGTTCATTTTCTTTCTCATTTGTCGCATGGAAATTCGGTCTTCCTGCTTTATGCTCTGCAATCCAACCTCTTGCAAATGTACCATCTTGAATTTCTGCTAGCACTGTACCCATCGCTTTCTTCGTATCTTCCGTTACAACACGTGGTCCTGATACGAAGTCGCCCCACTGCGCTGTATCTGAAACTGAATATCTCATATTTTCAAGCCCACCTTCATACATAAGGTCAACAATAAGTTTCAGTTCATGTAAACATTCAAAATATGCAAGTTCCGGCTGATATCCAGCATCAACTAACGTTTCAAATCCAGCTTTTACTAACGCAGTTACTCCGCCGCAAAGTACAGCTTGCTCTCCAAATAAATCTGTTTCCGTTTCTTCTTTAAATGTTGTTTCTAATACACCAGCTCTCGTCGCTCCAATTCCATCGGCATAAGAAAGTGCCTTTTCAGTCGCAACTCCTGTTGCATCTTGGTATACTGCAAATAATGCTGGAACAGCACCGCCCTCACTAAATGTACGGCGCACTAAATGTCCTGGACCTTTTGGTGCTACTAGAAATACATCTACATTCGCTGGTGGTTTCATTTGATCAAAGTGAACATTAAATCCGTGTGCAAAAACGAGAGAATTTCCTGCCTTTAAATTTGGAGCAATTTCCGCCTCATATACTTCCGGTTGCAGTTCATCCGGTAGTAAAATCATTACTACATCAGCCTGCTTTGCTGCTTCTGCTACTGTATATACAGAAAATGCATCTTCTTTCGCTTTATCCCAAGACTTACCTTTTCTTAAACCTACTACTACATCAAATCCGTTATCACGTAAGTTTTGTGCATGCGCATGACCTTGTGAGCCGTATCCGATGATCGCAACTTTCTTTTCTTTTAATACATTTACCGTTACATCTTTTTCATAATATACTTTTGCCATTTTCATTTCCCCCTATATTTAAATGATTATTGAATTAACATAACTTGCTTATCTTGCTTTTTCATACTACGTGTAAATGCTGTTACACCTGTTCTAGCAATTTCTTTCAAACCGTATGGACGAAGTAATTCAATTAACGCTTCTACCTTCTCCTGCGTACCTGTTACTTGCACAACTATGGAATCCTTCCCAACATCTATTACAGCGGCTCGAAATGGCTCAATTAAACTATATAATTCTGCTCTTGCTACAGACGTTGCGACTTTAATAAGTGCCAATTCTCTAGCAATCATTGCTTCTTCTGTAATATCTGATACTTTCAAAACATCAATTTGTTTATGAAGTTGTTTAATTAACTGCTCCACTTGCTGTTCATTTTCAACGTGTACAACAATCGTCATCCGCGATATGTCCGATGATTCCGTATGACCTACTGAAATACTTTCAATATTAAAATGTCTTCGTGTCATAACACCTGTAATTCGGTTTAACACACCACTTTGATTTCGAACTGTTGCTGTAACAATTCTCTTCACCTTTTTTCCACTCCCTCCATTTGGTGAACACCTTTCCCTGGCGCAACCATCGGCATTACCTTTTCTGATTGAAGTACACGGCAATCAATTACGACTGGCTCTTGTAATTCAATCGCATGCTGTATTTGCTTCTTTGCAAGAAGTGGATCATCTATGCGAACTCCTTTTATGCCATACGCATTCGCAAGAGCGACGAAATCTGGTTGACACGACAGTAAAGAGTGCGAATATCTTTGATTATAAAATTCATCTTGCCATTGTCTTACCATTCCTAAAGCTTCATTATTTAAAATAAACACTTTAACAGGTAAGGAATGTTCTTTTAAGACACTTAATTCTTGCAGGGTCATTTGAAATCCAGCGTCACCGACAATTGCAATAACTAGTTCCTCAGGCTTTGCAATTTGCGCCCCAATTGCTGCTGGAAATCCGAAGCCCATCGTTCCTAATCCGCCTGAAGTTACCCATTTATCTGGATTTTTCAGCGGATAATATTGTGCGGCCCACATTTGATGTTGCCCAACATCTGTTGTTACAATCGCTTCTCCTTTCGTAAGTTCATATAACATATCAATTGCGTATTGAGGTTTAATACTTTCAGAATTTCGTTTGTAAGAGAGTGGATATTTTTCTTTTCTACCCTTTAATAAAATGAGCCATTCATGATGATTTTCTTTCTTCCCTTCTGATTGAAGTAATACTTTCAAAGCTCGCTTAGCACTTGCAACAATAGGAATTTCAGTCGGCACATTTTTTCCGATTTCTGCTGGATCAATATCGATATGTGCAACAGTCGCCTCTTTAGCAAAATAAGCTAAATTCCCAGTAAGACGATCATCAAATCTCGCACCAATATTGATCAGTAAGTCGCATTCATATAGCGCCATATTGGCTGTGTAAGAACCATGCATTCCTCCCATCCCTAGAAATAGTCCATCATCTGGCGGAAAACCACCAAGACCAAGTAACGTATGCACTACAGGAATTTCATATTTACGAGCAAAACTTGTTAATTCTTTCGAAGCTTTTGCATGCAATACACCTGCTCCAGCTAAAATTAACGGTTTTTTTGAAATCTCAATTGCTTGTAATAATTTGTTTATTTGGAGTAGATTCGGTTCATAATTAGGGTTGTACCCTGGTAAATCCATTTGCACGTCACTACATCGTTCCCCTTGTTCTACTACCATATCTTTCGGAAGATCAATTACGACTGGACCTGGTCTTCCTGTTCTAGCGATATGAAATGCTTCTTTAATAATTCGAGGTAAATCCGAGGCCTTTCGCACTTGATAATTATGTTTTGTCACTGGCATCGTAAGCCCCATAATATCCGCTTCTTGGAAAGCATCACTTCCAATTAACGTTGTTGCTACTTGCCCTGTAAATACAACAAGTGGCAATGAATCAATCATCGCATCAGCTAGACCAGTAATAACATTTGTAGCACCAGGCCCGCTTGTTGCAATTACAACCCCTGGATTTCCAGTAATTCTTGCATACCCTTCAGCTGCATGAATGGCCCCCTGCTCATGCCTTGTTAAAATATGCGGAATTTCACAGTCATAAAGCGCATCATAAAGAGGTAAAACGGCACCACCCGGATAACCGAAAATCACTTCTACGCCTTCCTTTTCTAGCGCTTCTAACAATAGCTGTGCACCAGTTGCCAGTTTCTCTTCCGTTTTTGAAGACATTGTTCTTATAAGCCCCCTTTTAAAAAAAATTTATAAATAAAAAAAATCCTACGTCCACACTCCAGCTATGTGCTGAAGGGACGAAAGATTTCGCGGTACCACCCTTCTTCGCAAGAATACTCTTGCCTCAGTGACCCATAAATGAGTCTAGCTAATAACGGAGCTACCGTCTAAGCCTAACCAAATGCTTCAGCTTAGCACTCAAGGGCGATGTTCGTCGACGTGAACCATCGGTTTCCAGCAACCACCGACTCTCTGTGAGGCTTCACAATCAACTACTCCTCCCTATCAACGCTTTCTCATTTCATAAAGAGTTATTATCCAACTTTATTTTCTTCGTAAATTTTCTCTCCATCTTCTACAACTAATTTACGGAATTCTTCTAGTAAACGATTCGTATGTAGTCCCGTTTTTCCTAAACCAATCGTCCTACCATCTACTGTCGTAACAGCAATAACTTCAGCAGCTGTTCCTGTTAAAAATACTTCATCAGCTACATATACATCGTGTCTTGTAAATAACTCTTCTCTTACGTCATACCCAAGTTTTTCGCCGATTTCTAAAATTGCGTTTCGTGTAATACCTTCTAACGCTCCAGCAGAACTTGGTGGTGTAATTAATTTATTTCCTTTTACAATAAATACGTTATCTCCTGAACCTTCAGCTACGTATCCTTGATCATTTAACATAAGTGCTTCTTGTACTCCAGCTAATTTCGCTTCAATACGAACTAAAATATTGTTTAAATAATTTAAAGATTTTACTTGAGGTGATAAAACATCTGGTCGATTTCGGCGCGTTGCAACTGTTACAACTGGAATCCCCTTTTCATAATATTCTTGTGGGAATAAAGATAGTTGTTCTGCAATTACTACTACATTCGGTGTCTTACAAGAATCAGGATCTAATCCAAGATTTCCTGCTCCTCTCGATACAACAAGGCGAATGTATCCATTAGATAATTTATTTTGTCGAATCGTCTCAACAACAATATTCGTTACTTCATCTAACGAATATGGAATTTCTAACATGATGGATTTCGCTGATTCATATAACCGGACAAGATGCTCTCTCAAACGGAAAACATTACCGCTATAAACTCTAATGCCTTCAAACACTCCATCGCCATATAAATAGCCATGATCATATACTGAAACTTTTGCTTCGTCTTTTGGAACAAATTCTCCATTTAAGAAAATCCATTGTTCGTTCACTGGAAAGCGCCTCCTATGTTCTATGAATTTTTTATTGTTTCCTAGTTTACTCTCCTTTCTAAATAAATCAAGTAAATTTTTAGAAAATTTTTAATTTTTAATCGTACGTACATCTTTAATCATATTGATTTAACAACATTGTTAACGTTTACAAAAAGTCAAAAAATTTTTTTCGCCAATTTCCACTAAAAAAAATATTTGTTTAAAAGAAGGATTTTCTCTAAGAGGTACGAATCTATTGTATTCAATAAACGGACGTCCGATTTTATAAATTCGGGAATATATAACGACTTTTGCTGAAAAAGGGGGAAAATAAAAAAATTAGTGCTGTGTAAAAATAACATTCATATTTTTCATTTCGAAATCATAATCCTATTTTTAAAAAACAATTTGTCAAAATGAAGGAGGAAATAAATATGGCGTGTGTACAAATTAAAGGAACGAGACAAGAGGTAGTTGAAATGCTACAACTATTTGATCTAATGGATACGAAAGGTTTTTGTAAATTCGATAATTATGTAGAGGTAGAACCGAATAACAAAGAACATAATAATTTTATCGCTTCAATCGATATTCAATCTAATCCTTCTTCCGCACAGGATACATTAAACGATCAATTCGTTAGTCAAATGCTTACTGGTGTTTATAACGACTAAACAAATATATGCTTCCTACCATCTTTTCATAAATATATGCTATAGACTTGAGCATACTAGCAACTAGATGGTAGGAGGTGAGAATTATGGCTAGAATTGGCGTTGAAAACTCATTAACAGATGTTCAACAAGCTCTTCAGCAACAAGGACATGAAGTCGTTACACTTAACTCAGAAAATGATGCACAAGGCTGCGATTGTTGTGTTGTAACTGGGCAAGATTCTAATGTGATGGGGATTGCAGATACATCAATAAAAGGATCGGTAATTACAGCTCATGGTTTAACAACAGATGAAATTTGTCAGCAAGTTGAGAACCGTATTTAAAAGTCATTTCTCATTATGGTATAACACACAAAAGAAAGAGGACTCCTTTTAAAAAAGGAGTCCTCTTTTTTATATTCACCTAACGGGAAAGTAACATATACTGGATGAAAGCCCTACCTCTCTCTCATCATTACGGTTCCAATGACCGCTCCTTGATTCACTAGTATACATATATGGCTTACAAATACAATTTATAGGGTTTGTTCACAAAAGTTGTTGATAAAATTACCCGATCTTTCGCAAACTTTTCGTATTGTATTCATAAGAGATATTTACTTTACACTAGCTGTAACCGAGACACGAATTAAAATTTTAACACCAATACAGTAACTTGTCAATATTTTTTACAAATTAAAAACAGACAGTAACGGTTTGTCTGTTTTAGAATGGAGCTTTTTCTTTTATTACATATACAACAAAGCCGCTTACTAACATAAATAAGCCAACTACTAAGTTTTTAATATTAATCATACATTCCTCTCCCTTATTCCACACATCTTATTATATATTTACATTTCAATTATTCCGCTCATCCTAAAGCGCACTTTTTCTAATATATCACAATTCCTAAAAATTGCAAGTTCACTTTTGACGACCATTCACAAATTTATCTACAGTACTTGGTACAGTGTTTAAAGCTTTTTCAATTAAATGTGTACTACTGTTAAGATGCAATACTTGTACTCCGTTAGAACCAACTACTAAAAAAGCAACGGGACTAATGGAAACCCCAGCCCCACTTCCGCCTCCAAATGGATGCCCTGGCTTATTCTCTTTATGCTGACCTTGTCCACCATTATGTTTTTCAGTAATGAAATCCCCTTTAAAGTCACTTCCACCAGCTCCAAAACCAAACGCCACTTGAGATACTGTTAATACTACATTTCCGTCAGCTGTCGAAACCGGACTTCCAACAATCGTATTTACATCTACCATCTCTTTTAAATTTGTCATTGCTGTTTTCATTAAATTTTCAATTGGATGTTCCATTATGTACTGCACCCTTTCCTCATTATTCCTTTTTATACTTTCCAAAATAGAGGAAGTCATACTAACTTTTCCTATTTCAAAAAAACAATTTTCTTCTACATGGATATTACTCCCTGCCTATCCTCGGATAAAAAAGAAAAAGAGATACATACTACTATTGAACCTTGTTATGAAAGGAGTCATGACTTTGACTGAGAAATTTGATGATTACAAAAAAAGAGATAGAATAGATAGTGATTATAGTGACTATAAAGAAGAATATGCAGCTGAAGTTGCACCACAGCGCATTGATTATGATTATGATTACGATAAGAAAGAAGATAAAGATGATGTAAGATCGTCTGCCGCTGGATCAACTGCCGGTTTTATCGCTCTTGCCTTATCTATATTATCACTCTTCACCTTCCCAACACTATTTGGCCTTGTTTCTGTGTTACTAGGAATTTACGCTTATAATCGCGGAGCTACTGTAACTGGTGGTATCGCTGCCATTGTTGGTGGAATTGCTGCACTCATCGCGATTTTATTCCGTGTAGCACTTATCGGTTTATTGTTCTCCCTTTTTTAAAAAGAAAAAGGTATCTCGCTTTATGCGAGATACCTTATCCTGTAAATACATCTTCTGATGGATATTTTATTTTTTGTTTTGCTGGGCGTGCTAAAGAAAACACAAGTGTTAGCGGTCCAATTAATCCACAAAACATAACAAACATAATAATACATTTTCCAAATGCTGATAGCTTCGCAGTAATCCCCATCGTTAATCCAACTGTGCCAAATGCTGAAATTGTCTCAAATAGTAGCTGAATAAAGCTAAAGTCTTCTGTAAGCATTAATACAAATACTGCTGTAAAAATAAGTATTTGACTGGCAACGACAATTGCTAACGCTCTCGTTACTGTCGACATTTTAATTGTACGCTGAAATAAAACAATTTCCTCCTTCTTTCTAAAGAAAGAAAGGACAGATGTAATTAAAATAACAAACGTCGTTAATTTAATACCTCCACCCGTTGATACACTTCCTGCACCGATAAACATTAAAACCATCGTAAATAATATAGATGATTCTTCCATCCCTCCATAGTCAACTGTATTAAAACCAGCTGTACGAGGTGTAATACCTTGAAAGAAAGACGCCCATAACTTTTCATTTAAAGATAAATCCCCTAACGTCTTCACATTATTATATTCCAATACAAAAATCACAATCATTGCTATAACATTTAGCGCTACTGTTCCAATAATCATTATTTTTGAGTGAAGTGATAATTTTCGAAAACTACGACTATACCATATATCAATTAATACGGTAAAACCGAGTCCTCCTATTACAATTAAGGAACAAATTCCAATATTAATAATAGGGTCTCCTACATACCTTGTTAAATTATCTGGCCAAAGAGCAAACCCCGCATTATTATAGGAAGCAATTACATGGAAAATACTATAGTATAAACCTTTCCCAAAACCAAACTCTGGAATAAAGCGAAATGATAAAAAGATGACTCCAATGAATTCAATACAAATAGAAAAAATAAAGACACGTTTTACTAATTTTACAAGACCACCTATATTTGTTTGATTAAATGCTTCTCCAATTAATAATCGATGGCGTAAGCCAATTTTTTTACCTAGTACCCAAACAATTAAAATGGCAATTGTCATAAGACCTAAACCACCTGTTTGAATTAGAAACATAATAACAATTTCACCAAACATCGTAAACGTACTTGCAGTATCTACTACTCCTAAACCCGTTACAGTCGCTGCCGACGTTGCTGTAAAAAAAGCATCTACCCAACTAATATGTACTTTCGTTGCGAATGGTAACTTTAATAACAAACCTCCGGCCACAATTAAGCAGAAAAAACCTAATGCTAATATTTGTGGTGGGTTTAATTGTATAAAACGATTATACAAACTTTGTCTTTTTGTTACTTTCATATCACTAACTCCCTTTATTAAGTGAAGCTTCTATCCTCTCATAAATACAGGTTTTTAAGAACCTACAAGTAGCGGGATAAACCTTATATTCTCATAACATAGTTGAGCATAATCCTTTTTTTCATAGATTTCAACTTTTATTTATATTCGAACTTTATTTCATTTTATGACAGAAAAACTTTCTATTAGCTTTCTCTTAACTCTACAACTCTTGCAACAATAATTTTATATGTACTATTTTTCAAATCCCCATACCTTTCACTCTATGTTCACATGGGGGTCACATCTATCTTTTATAGTATATGTATCGAAGCTGTTCCTCCCTAATTTAAGACATTCCCCAGTGTCTTTGAATAGCTTCCATCCCTAATTAAATTGACATAAATTGTCCCCTTCCTTTGACCATCTTTTATACGATGGTCTTATTTTTTTGTCTTTCTATCCTTTTTTAAACTCCCTCTCTCTTTCACTCTATGTTCACACGAAGGTCACATCTATCTTTTATAGTATATGTATCGAAGCTGTTCCTCCCTAATTTAAGACATTCCCCAGTGTCTTTGAATAGCTTCCATCCCTAATTAAATTGACATAAATTGTCCCCTTCCTTTGACCATCTTTTATACGATGGTCTTATTTTTTTGTCTTTCTATCCTTTTTTAAACTCCCTCTCTCTTTCACTCTATGTTCACACGAGGGTCACATCTATCTTTTATAGTATATGTATCGAAGCTGTTCCTCCCTAATTTAAGACATTCCCCAGTGTCTCTGAATAGCTTCCATCCCTAATTAAATTGACATAAATTGTCCCCTTTCTTTGACCATCCTATGTGATGGTCTATTTTATTTTCTGAAATTTATTCTTTCTATATACTACAGGAAAATCAGACTATTCATATAAAAACAAATAAAACCCTGCAAAATATTCAGAAAATATTGTCAAAACAGGGATTTTTTCGGTACAATTCATTTAGAAAGTAATTGTACAAAAACAAGGGGGATTTTATTGAAGCAAACAAAAGCGATCTTACTTGCATTGTTTCTTGGTCTAATTGTTGGACTCACTTTAAATTTAGCTGCACCATCTATTTTTGAACCTTTAAATCAATATGTGTTTAACCCAATTGGCCAACTGTTTATTCGACTCATTAAAATGCTAGTTGTTCCTGTTGTATTCATTTCCATCGTACTAGGGGCTGCTGGTCTTGGAGATCCGAAACAACTTGGAAGAATCGGTTTAAAATCAATTTCATTCTTTCTCGTAACAACAGCAGTTGCTATCTCTATTGCAGTGACATTTGCACTTATCATCAAACTAGGAACTGGCGGTAACTTTAAAACAGACGGGCTTACGTATGAAGGTGCAAAAACTGAAACATCTTTCGTCGATACATTGCTGAATATTGTGCCAGATAATCCAGCTAAAGCGATGGCTGATGGTAACATGTTACAAATTATTGCCTTTGCTGCATTAATCGGACTCGGTTTAGCTGTTTTAGGAAAACGAGTTCAAGGTATCCATTCATTACTTGAACAGGGCAACGAATTAATGATGTATCTTGTTAATCTCGTTATGAAATTAGCCCCAATTGGAACATTTGGTTTGCTTGCTTCATCCGTTGGTAAAATGGGGCTTGCAGGCGTCGCTACGATGTTCAAGTATATGATAGTACTCATTATTCACGGTGTCTTCATATATGGCGGCTTATTAAAGATATTAGCAAAAGAAAGTATTATTCGTTTCTTTAAACATTTCGGACCAGTAATGGCAATTGGATTTAGTACATCTAGCTCTAATGCATCTCTTCCATTCGCAATGAAAACGGCACAAGAAAAACTTGGAGTTCCAAAAGCGATAAGCTCCTTTGTACAACCACTAGGTGCAACGATTAATATGGATGGCACTGCCATTATGCAAGGTGTGGCAACTGTATTTATCGCTCAAGTGTACGGAGTTGAACTTACATTAGCACAATTAGCCATGGTCGTATTAACTGCTGTACTAGCTAGTATCGGCACTGCTGGTGTACCAGGTGTTGGACTTGTAATGCTTACAATGGTTTTAAATCAAGTAAACCTACCAGTAGAAGGTATTGCTTTAATTATCGGTATTGATCGCATCCTAGATATGTCTAGAACAGCTGTAAATATTTCCGGTGATGCAATTTGCGCAATGATTGTCGCAAAATCAGAAGAAAAATATAATACAGATCAATCGGCAGCATCTTAAATCAAAAAAGGAGTGAAATGATTCACTCCTTTTTTGATTTACTTCCTTTTTTTGAACGATATTCTTTCCCTTTATTATCGTTACCAGTTTCGAATTCAGTACTAAATTCCTGATTAAACTTTCCTGATTTTGGTGAACCTTGATTCGCGCTTCCTTTACTACCATTACGATTGGTCATATTTCTCCCTCCTTCCATTATTAGTAGTATGGCGCTCTATCTTTTTTCATACACATTTTATTTTTATAAGCTATTACACAAGAAAGAAGACCTTCCACATATAAGGAAGGTCTTCTTTTCCACTAGGTAAACGTTTTCTCGTTTGTAATTAATTAAATAAGTTTTTGGGAAATAGAAATCATTACATTCATTTCATCTTCTGAAAGTGCGGAAAATCTTTCTTGTAAGTATCGTTTTTTCGCCTCTTCCATTTTCGCAACTAAATCTTTCCCTTGTTCTGTAATCTCTAAATATACAACTCGGCGATCTGATGTAGAACGTGAACGGGTTACGAAACCTTTATTAATTAATTTTTCTGTAACAGCTGTAATATGACTATTCGACACATTTAACTCATTAGCGACACGTGATACCATTTCTTTATTTGTACGATTCAATATTCTAAGGACGATGAACTCATTCCACGGTATGTAACCACCAAATATTTTTCCAATGTCATTACGCAACGTGCGAAACATCGCAAAAACATTTGTCGATAGTTCTTCCATTAATTGTTCTCTATTTTGAGACAACTTTGACAGCCCCTTTTATTTCATTTAGTTAAATAAAAACCTTATTAATAATTTTACATGAAATCTTACTTTTTGTCACCTTATTTTCCCATAATTCGTAGTTTTTTAATATGCATTTCGTGATACAATGAACTTGATTTTCCAGAAAAAGGAGTTTAAGTAGTGAGTGAGGAAGACAAATTTTCTAATCTCAGTCTAAAAGATAGGACTATCGTTATTAGTTTTGTTGTTTTTATTCTCATTACATTTTTTACATTTATATTTTTTGTATATGTAGGAATCTTTCAAATTACGGGTATAGAATACTCTTCACGAACAGCTATACTACTCTTTTTTTACTTATTCTTTTATTAGATGGTATTACATATTTTATATTCATTTTCTTTAAATCGCTCCTACAGCCAATGATGACAAGTATGCCAAATTGGCTCTCAATTGCTCTTCTCTCCATTATTGAAATTACACTAGATTGGTTCGTCATTCATACTGCCGACGACTGGATAGAGAGCGTACAAATGTCCAACATAGCTGAACTATGTGTCGCACTATTCCTTTACACACTAAATATATTATTTAGTGATAAGAAAGAGTAAGAATACAAGCTTTTCTATATAAAAATTGGTACAATAAAAGCAAATCATACTAAAGAGGTGTTAATTATGAACTTACAACAATGGGCTGATAAAGGTATGTCCTTTGATACATATGTAAATGAAATGAAAGTAAACCAATATGAGCTATTACATATTTACAATAACTTTTTAATTCCAAATGAATTACTCCCAGTTTTAGAAGAACGCCAAAATGATGGCTGGCGTGTTATCGTATTAACAGCCGACTGGTGCGGAGATGCTCTTTTATGCGTACCTGTTATGAAACGAATTTCTGAAGTTGCAAATATTGATATGAGCTTATTAATTCGTGATGAAAACTTAGAATTAATGGATCAATACTTAACAAATGGAACAGCACGTGCAATTCCAATCTTTATTTTCATTGATAAAGACGGAAATGAACAAGCTGTCTTTGGACCACGCGCTCCAAAAGTACAAGAATTAGTAACTTCAATGCGCGCTACATTGCCTGAAAAAGAAGATCCAACATTCGAAGAAAAACAGAAAGAAATGTATGCTAATTTCCGTGCTACATTAGCTGATGATACTTCTCTTTGGGAACATGTAATGGAAAGTATGATTGAAAAAATAGTAAAATAAAAAAACTGCCGAAATCGGCAGTTTTTTTTGCAAAATCATAATCTTTTTTTCTGAGAATATGCAACATCTACGCACTCTGCTAAACGCTCCATCTCACCCATATATACCGCACGCGTCATCCAGCCAGTCAACTTGTACATAATCTTATATATAAAGTTCTTCGGTTCAAATTCTACGATTAAAGTAAGCGATGTACCTTCTTCATCCTCTTCTAACATATAAGTTGCAGCAGTATAACCTTGTTTCATTTCACATCCAACTGATACGATATACGGTTCATCATACTCTAAAATTTCCGCCTCAAATTCATATATTTTCTTCCCCATTTTTTGCACAGATATATATTTATCACCTTCACGAGGTTTTTCAACATCTATATTTGAAGGATACCTATTTTCTACCATAAAGGTACTCCATTCTAGTATTTTCTCGTCATTATGTACATAATCAAACACAACATCAATTGGTGCCGGAATTACTATCTCTATTGCAAAACTCACTAAACTGCTCCTCTCAAATACCCTATAAATTTTCTCTATATTAATGTAACAAAATCATTATGTCATATTTTACATAGTGAAATACAAGTAAATGAGAGCAAAAACTTTATTTTCTCCTGCTATAAAAGAAATACCCTATAGAGTAGACTTTTTCAAGCGTCTAATCTATAGAGTATTTCTGGTGATTTCTTCTTACATAATGAAGAAGAAATAGAATACCGCAGCTAAAATGAAACGATAGTAAGCAAACGGTGTTAGTTTTACACGTGCTAATAATTTTAAGAATGAAACAATTGCAAACATCGCAACAACAAATGCTGTAATAAATCCTGTTGCAAATAACGGTATATCAGCCGTACTTAATATATCCCAACTTTTAATTAAATCTAAACCACTTGCAGCCACCATCATTGGAACTGCTAAAATGAACGTATATTCAGCTGCTGCTGTATGAGACACGCGAGCTAATAAACCACCACTTATTGTTGATCCAGAACGAGAGAACCCTGGCCAAAGCGCTAAACATTGGAACATTCCAATTGTAAATGCTTGTTTATATGTGATTTCATCTAACGTTCTTGCTGTACTTGGTTTTGAAAACTTCTCAGCAACAATCATTAAAATACCACCAGCTATTAAACTAATGACAACTGGTCCTGGACCAAATAAAACTTTTTTAATTGTACTATGGAATAATACGCCAAGTATGCCAGCAGGAATCATCCCAATAATAATATGTAATAAATTCAACGACGGTCCGTCTGTTACTTTACCTATGCCAACTAAAGACCATAAACGCTTCCAAAATATAACAACAACTGCTAAAATCGATCCCAATTGAATAACAACTTCGAAAACTTTCGCTCTCTCGTCGTCAAATCCAAGTAAATGACCTGTTAAAATCATATGTCCTGTTGATGAAACTGGTAAAAATTCTGTTAAACCTTCAACAGCACCCATGATTATTCCAATTAACCAATCAGCCACGAGTAGTGCCTCCTTAATAACGAATATGTAATTTTTTCACACCTTATCATAATACCTTATCCCTTTTCAATGTGCATCCTTTTTTTATTGCTTATATATATACTGGTGCGTATTTCTTTTTTATTTTTTGATTAAATTGTATGATAGGAAGGATTGTTTTTTTATCGGAAAGGGGATTTTATGAAAGAAACTACTTCATTCTCACAAAAGCTAAAACACTTTGTATTACTATTCTTCCCGATTTTCGTAACCCAAATGTCATTATTTGCAATGAGCTTTTTTGATACGACAATGTCCGGACATGCCAGTCCAATTGATTTAGCAGGTGTGGCTATCGGAACGAGTATATGGCTCCCAGTTAGTACAGGATTAATAGGGGTTTTAATGGCTACTACTCCTATTGTTGCCCAACTCATTGGATCCAAGAAAAAAGAGGATGTTCCTCACGTTGTCATACAAGCAGTTTATTTAGCAGTTTGCGCTAGCTTCGTTGTTATCCTTATTGGCTTCTTCGTTGTTCCACCTATTTTAAATGGCATGCGATTAGAAGAACCTGTTGAACGTATTGCAGCACAATTTTTAAGTATTATCGCGATTGGAGTTATCCCATTATTTACTTATACTGTTTTGCGTGGATTTATTGATGCATTAGGAAAAACTCGAACAACGATGATCATTACATTACTATCATTACCGATTAACGTAGTATTAAATTATGTATTAATTTTTGGGAACTTTGGTTTCCCTAAACTCGGTGGTGTCGGTGCAGCAATTGCTTCTGCAGCAACCTATTGGTGCATTTTAATTATTACCGTCATTATTATTCGTACGAAAGAGCCATTCGCATCTTTTAATATTTTTAAACAGTTATATCGTCCTTCTCTTTCGAGTTGGAAATCATTTTTAAAACTTGGCGTCCCTATCGGATTTGCTATCTTTTTTGAAACGAGTATTTTCGCTGCAGTTACACTAATGATGAGTAACTTTAGTACGACAACAATTGCAGCGCATCAAGCAGCTATGAACTTCGCTTCCTTGTTATATATGACTCCTTTAAGTTTAGCAATGGCAATGACGATAGCAGTTGGATTTGAAGTTGGAGCAAAACGATATGATAACGCAAAACAATATGGATTTATCGGCATTGGATTAGCCCTTGCTTTCGCTCTTTTCTATTCGATTCTTCTTTATTTCTTTGATGATGAAATTGCATCTATTTATACGACAGATGCAAATGTTCACCATTTAGCAAAAGAGTTCCTTATATTTGCGATTTTATTTCAAATTTCAGATGCAATTGCAACTCCTGTACAAGGAGCACTACGTGGTTACAAAGACGTAAATGTTGCGTTAATTATGACATTAGTCGCTTATTGGGTAATCGGTCTCCCTCTCGGTTACATATTAGCAACGTACACTGACTGGGCAGCAAAAGGATATTGGATTGGTCTTATTATCGGTCTAGCATTTGGTGCTAGCTTCCTTCTAATCCGTCTCTTCCAAGTTCAAAGAAAATATACAACACAAAACAGCCGCTAACGCTAGAGCGGCTGTTTTCTTTATGCATATTTTTTCTTGTAACGTATAACATAATGAAAAAGAAAGGTGGATACATATCATATGGACGAAAAAGAAACAGATCAATCATTCGATGAAGAATTCGCCCCTGAAATCTCACCTGGATACCAGCAAGATATACATAAACCACCTAAATATAAAAACGCTTCGTTTTTAATGGGTATTACTATTTTCGCTGCTGTATTACTCGTACTCATTATTTTCGTCTATTTTTAAGGAAAGGTGACATATTATATGAAGAAACAAGGTTCAAATCACTCAAAAAGAACTGTGAAAACGGAAAAAGGATATGTAGGCGATTCTGTTTATACACAGAAACAAGTGGAGCAAGGAAATGTATACATTGCTCAAAAAGAACTTGGTCAACAAAATGAAAATCTTTAACCCCCTCTACTCCTCAAGGGGGCTTTTTATCCCGCTATTTGTGGACAGTAAGAGTGAACACCTTACTGATTAAAGTTTCACTTTATTGTACGTACTGCTTTTGTTCGAGCACCCTAAATATATTATTAACCTTTACAACTTTCACGTCATAATTTACTTTCATTTCACTTCTCTTACCATTTTCAGTACCCGCAACATACGCTACAGCATGATAGAGAAAACTCTCATCCGTCACTTCACGTATCTCCTCGTTTGTAAATTTATACTCTAAATCTCGAAAACAATTTGGATAATAATTTTGTATTAATTGTTCATATCCCCTACTTACAAATATCTCTTCGCCTTTTCGCTTCACATCTTCTTTATTATGAAACTCAAACACTGATAATTGTGCTGTCACAAAGTGCTCTCCTACCTGTTTCATTTCTTTATGAGTTAAAGTTTCTATACTTTTATTCTTTAATTCCTTATTTAACTCGTACTGATCTATCGATTTAAAGGTAGCGAAAACCGCCTCTTTATATGACCAAAACAAACCAAAAGCGATACATATAGAAATGATTACTATTCTTTTCTTCACCATACACCCCATCCCTATTCATAATGTTAGTTACATATTAACATATAGAATGAAAATTCTGATATTATAAAATGTAATATCAGAATTTTCACTTAGAAACGAGGAACGATTATGGACTCTTACAAACAGTATATAAAACAGGCTCTGCCTAATCTTTCTATACATTCATATAAACAAAATGAAGAAGGATGGGATAATATAGCGGTTATAATTAATGACGACCTACTGTTTCGTTTTCCACGAAAACAGGAATATGCTAAACGAATTCCGTTAGAAAAAAAACTATGCACACTTCTCTCTCATTCGCTACAAGAAATTGAGGTTCCAAAGTATCACCTATTATATAAAAAGGATACTGATACTATTCCGCTTTGTAGTTACTATACTCTCATTCATGGTGAACCGTTACAAAAAGAAATAGTTACCACACTAGAGAAAAAAGAATTGAAAGCAATCATTACACAATTAGCTACTTTCCTTGTGGCACTACATAATATTCCTGTAAAACAAGTTACAACGTTAGGATTTCCAATTGAAAAAACAATTACCTACTGGAAAGAGCTACAAACAAAATTAAATCAGTATCTTACTAACATGTTTACTTCATTACAGAAATCAGCCTTACATCATTTATTCGAAAATTTCTTTGCCTGTATAGCTACATCCACTTTTCAAAATACAATTATTCACGCCGATTTTACACATCATCACATTTTATTTAATAAGCAGAACAAGAGTATTTCAGGGATTATCGATTTTGGTGATGCTCAAATTGGAGATCCTGCCTTTGATTTTGCCGGGCTCTATTATGATTTCGGACGTGAATTTACTACATCTGTATACGAGCAATACAGTACAATTATTTCTCACCACGATCCATTACTCATTCACCGTATCACTAGTTTTTATCAATACAGCCCTTTACTACATAATATTATTTATAACTTTGAAACAAAGAATGTGCTTAAATTCATAGCAGATACAGAACAGCTAAAAGCGATATTACAGGGACGAGATTAAATTCTCTCCCTATATTCTTTCTCCTCATACATCATTAACTTTTTATCCATTTCAACAATAACTTTGTACAATTGAAATGCCTGTAAAATTTGCAGTTGAATTCCAAAAGGAGCATTTTGTTCTTTTAACCATTGAAATACTTTCGTTTCATCTTTCATTGATTATTCCTCCTCTTATAAAGTGAAACTTTAATCAGCGGGGGCATCCCCCACTGATTATTAGCCCGCATTAAAATCTGCTACAAATATACCGTAAATGATGAAAAGCTTTTCATGTCAATAACAAAAAGGATGCAAATTTGCATCCTTTAATGTACGATATTTTCCTTCTGCTTCGCTTCTTCCTTTACTTCTTCCCCCTGGCATTCACTACGAAAAGCACAACTCGTACACTCTGAACGAAAATGACGCTCTGTATAGTGCTCAGGTTGCTGTAACATTTCTTTCATTCTAAATAAATCATCCATTCCAGTTATAATATCTTCCTGTTTCGGAATGTATTCATACTTAGTTCCTTCTATTAAATTAATAATTTCAATTCTCCCTGGAAGAATGCCGAAAGCTTTATAACTGAATACTGTCATTAACTTCTGACAAAGAGCTAGCATTTCCTCATCCGCATCAATAACATATTTTTTAATTACAAATGACTCTGTACTCCACTCACCAACTTCAAATGTCAATGACATGTGGACACCTAACTCTTCCATATATGTTTGAAACTTCTCATACAAAAACAATGGTGGCGTCTGACTATCATCTCTTTCAACTAACTGTAATAAGTGATCAGTTAGCTTTGCTAATACAATATAGTACTCCGTCTTCGAAGCAAACATACTAATCCTTACCTTTTTCCAATACTTTTCTATTAATATTAAAAGTACAATTTTCGTTTGTTGGCTCGCAGGTAGCGTGTAATACTCATTAATAATTTGATTCACAATCATTTGTGCTATTTGTTGCCATTCAAATGAAGAAGGTTCTCTTCTTTTTATATGACGGAAATAAAATTTATGTGGACAACGCATAAAATCATACAAATGATAATCTGTCATCGTTTTTATTGCGATTTTCTCATGCAATTGCTCTTCATCTCCCTTCTGCCATTAAGAAAGGTGTCTTACGAATTCAGCTCCAAACTGTAAACATTTTTCTACATCTTCATCTTCTGGCGTTAATTCTACTTTTAGTCCTTCTAACACAACTGCTGCTCCGCGTTCCTGCAGCTTTTCTATTAAAATATCAACCGCTACTCCGTATTTTGGATAAGCCGAATCACAAGAACCGAATGCCGCTGCTTTTTTACCAGTTAAATCAATAGAATCCATTGCATCATAAAAATCTAAGAAGTCGTCTGGAAGATCCCCGTCTCCCCAAGTATAAGCGCCTAAAATAATACCATCATACTGTTCTAATATAGAAGCTTCTGGTGAATCCATAATATCAATAACTTCAATCTCATTCTCTGTTTCACGAATGGCGCCTGCAATATGATCTGCCATTTCCTCTGTATTTCCACTCATACTTGCATAAATCATTACTAGCTTACTCAACTGAATCTCTCCCTTTACTATGTATCGCTTTTTCTGTTTGCATTTTATTCTTCTCACCTACATATTCAGAACGAATTACATTTCGTTGCCATTCCATATGCTGATCAACATCTTTATTTTTATTTTTTAATCCCCTTCGCAGAAGGTGATATTTTTTTCTCATTAACATGTCGCATCCATTCTATTGATAATAATTATCAATTTCAACTGTAACATTAGATTAATTGAAATTGATTATCAAAGTCAATGACTATTTTTAAAAAAATGATTAAAATGTACAAGCTTGTCCGTTAGCTATTCATATACTATAAATGAGCATAGTTCTTTCTCAGCCCTCTCTGACGGAAAGAAATAAAAGCAACTGCGATAGAGCGCAGTTGCCTTTTTTTATATGCACCTATGATTTTAGTAGTCTTATGGCCGCCTCTAAAAATAATTCCACTCCATAAATTAAAGCTGATTCATCTACATCAAATTTTGGATGATGGTGCGGATAACAAGTATTATCCTCTTGATTCCTCGTCCCCAATTTAATGAAGCAACCCGGTGCTTTTCTTAAATATGCTGAAAAATCTTCTCCCCCCATAGAAGGTTCAAGCTTCACAACACGCTCATTCCCGAACAAATGTAGTGCGCTTTCTTCTACCACTTTTGTAATATATTCATTATTAATAACAGGATCATATCCGTAACGATACGTATATGTGTAATCCCCTCCATGTGCTTTTGTAATTCCTTTCACGATTTGTTCAATTTTCTCTTCTGCTTCCAATCTTAACGTTTGATTAAAAGAACGCACAGTTCCCATTAAAGTTGCCGTATTGGGAATAATATTGTCAGCCTTTCCCCCATGAAATTGCGTAACTGAAACTACCCTCTGCATAAAAGCACTTGTATTTCTTGATACGATATGTTGTAAATTTGTAATAATCTGCGCTCCAATAGCAATAGGGTCTATCGTTTCTTCTGGCCGCGCTGCATGCCCTCCTTTACCGTGAATTTCAACTGTAAATACGTCTGGCGCTGCCATCATCGGCCCATATACAATTCCTATCTTCCCGCTTTCCAATCCAGACATAACATGTAAACCTATTACATAATCAACACCGTCCATCACACCCGCCTCAACCATTTCCCTAGCACCACCAGGATATACCTCTTCTGCATGCTGAAAGAATAGACGAATTTCCCCTACAAATTCTTCCTTCATATTTGACAGCGCCTCTGCTGTACTTAACAAAATAGCCGCATGTGCATCATGCCCACACGCATGCATCCTTCCTTTATGAACAGATGTATAAGATTTACTTGTCTCCTCTTGAATTGGTAAAGCATCAATATCAGCTCGAATCGCAACTACTTTACCTTGTTCCACACCCCTTTTAATTGCTAATACACTGTATTTCGTTGGCCTTGTTACTTCAAAAGAAGAAAATGAACATAACGTATCATATATAAATTGCGAAGTTTTTTTTTCATGAAACGATAATTCCGGATACTTATGAAAATGCCGTCTCCATTTCATAATATTTTCTTCTGAAATAAGACTCTTCCACACTCTATTCATGATAATTTCCTCCTTTTAAAAAAGAGCTAGAAATTTAAAGTTTACTCAGCCTTTGTTGATTGCATGAAAAAACAAATATTATATTTTTCACGCCTTCTCACAATCCACTTTTATGTATTCATACAATCCACCTTCTATTTACATGTCAAACCCATTACAAATTCATGCCGAATGTAATATAATTGCTAAGTTAGGGATTTTCTTTTTTAGTATTTAGTGCTAATATCAGAAAAGAGCCTTTTGTCTTATTTTTACCTAAAATGTGGAATTTTGTTTTTTTCACAATAATGTAGGACATGATACCTACAAAGAGCTATTATTTCATTAAGAGAGGGAAAGACATGGAAAGATTAAAAGAGATATGGTCTCGACCACTCACACAATGGGTTGCAAAGACGGTTTATTATCTTGCAATTTTATTTGCATTACTTTGGTTGTATGGATTCCATGATACAAACACAAGTACATTTATTTACAATGAATTCTAGGGTGGGAACGTTATGAAGTTATTAGAACAAATTGAAAAGTGGGCTGCAGAAACGCCTGATCAAACCGCTTTTGTTTGGCGAGATGCGAAAATTACGTACAAACAATTAAAGGAAGATTCTGATGCGTTAGCACATTGGATTTCTTCTGAATATCCAGATGATCGTTCACCAATTATGGTGTATGGCCATATGCAACCTGAAATGATTATAAACTTTTTAGGGTGTGTAAAAGCTGGACATGCTTACATTCCTGTAGATTTATCTATCCCAGCTGATCGCGTACAACGTATCGCTGAAAATTCTGGTGCGAAATTACTTTTATCAGCTGCAGAAGTAACTGTAACTGATTTACCAGTTCGCATCGTAAGTGAAGACAACTTAAAAGATATTTTCTTTACTCATAAAGGGAACATTCCAAATCCTGAACATGCGGTAAAAGGTGATGAGAACTTCTACATTATTTACACATCAGGAAGTACAGGTAATCCGAAAGGGGTTCAGATTACTTATAACTGCCTTGTTAGCTTTACAAAATGGGCTGTAGAAGATTTCAACTTACAAACAGGGCAAGTATTCTTAAACCAAGCACCTTTCTCATTCGATTTATCTGTAATGGATATTTACCCATCATTAGTAACAGGCGGTACACTTTGGGCAATCGATAAAGATATGATTGCACGTCCAAAAGACTTGTTTGCTTCTTTAGAGCAATCGGATACTCAAGTATGGACTTCAACACCATCTTTCGCTGAAATGTGTTTAATGGAAGCATCTTTCTCTGAGAGTATGCTACCAAACATGAAAACATTCTTATTCTGCGGTGAAGTGTTACCAAATGAAGTGGCTAGAAAACTAATTGAGCGTTTCCCGAAAGCAACGATTATGAATACGTACGGTCCAACAGAAGCTACTGTTGCTGTAACAGGTATTCACGTTACAGAAGAAGTGCTTGATCAATACAAATCACTTCCAGTTGGCTACTGTAAATCAGACTGTCGCCTTCTTATTATGAAAGAAGATGGTACAATTGCACCTGATGGTGAAAAAGGTGAAATCGTAATTGTCGGTCCAAGTGTAAGCGTTGGATATTTAGGAAGCCCTGAATTAACAGAAAAAGCATTTACTATGATTGACGGTGAGCGCGCCTATAAAACAGGCGATGCTGGCTATGTAGAAAATGGTCTTCTATTCTATAATGGTCGTCTTGATTTCCAAATTAAGCTTCATGGTTATCGAATGGAATTAGAAGAAATTGAGCATCATCTTCGTGCGTGTTCTTACGTAGAAGGAGCAGTTATTGTTCCGATTAAAAAAGGTGAGAAATACGATTATTTATTAGCGGTTGTTGTTCCTGGAGAACATTCGTTTGAAAAAGAATTCAAATTAACATCTGCAATTAAAAAAGAACTCAATGAGCGATTACCAAACTACATGATTCCACGTAAATTCATGTATCAATCTTCTATTCCAATGACACCAAATGGAAAGGTAGATCGCAAAAAATTATTGAGTGAGGTTACAGCATGACCGCATATGGATCATTTTATTTTTTCGCTATAGTGGGCATTTTATTAATACCTACTATCATAGCTGGATTAAAAGGTAAAATGTTGCGTAAATATAATGCCGTTTTAACATTAGTCATGATTGCTATTATCTTCTCGGATAAACCGAAGCAAGCAATGATGTTAGCCGCATTTATTATTTGGCAATATGTCCTTATTAAAGGCTATTTAATTTTAAGAAAACAAAATAATAGTACATTCACGTTTTGTATAGCTGTTATTTTATCGATTTTGCCTCTTATTTTGGCAAAAATCGCACCGTTTGCATCGTTTTTACCTGAGTTAAAACTTGTTGTTTTTCTAGGTATATCTTACGTAACATTTAGAGCAGTTCAAATGGTATTTGAAGTTCGTGATGGTTTAATTAAAGAACTTTCTTTCTTTAACTTCTGGGAATTCGTTCTATTCTTCCCTGCGATTTCAACAGGACCTATCGATCGTTACCGAAGATTCCAAAAAGATATTCAAAAACCACCTAGTGCAGAAGAATATCAAAATTTACTATATACAGGGTTAAACCGTATTTTCCAAGGTTTCTTGTATAAATTTATTATTGCTTACTTAGTAAAGCAATACTTTATGGATCCAGCATTTGCTCAACAAGATACAATCCTTTCAAATATGATTTACATGTATAGCTATAGCTTATATTTATTCTTCGACTTTGCTGGTTATAGCTCATTTGTAATTGGTGTAAGTTATATGATGGGAATTAAAACGCCAGAAAACTTTAATAAGCCGTTTATTAGTCGTAACATTAAAGACTTCTGGAACCGCTGGCACATGAGTTTATCATTCTGGTTCCGTGACTTTATTTACATGCGTTTCGTCTTTTTTGCAACGAAGAAAAAGTTAATTAAGAACCGTTACACTATTTCGTATATCGGTGCATTTTTAAACTTCTTCATTATGGGAATTTGGCACATCCAAGGAAGCGCTGTTGCGCAGTATGTTATTTATGGTCTATATCATGCCGCACTGTTTATTCTATTCGATATTTTCGAACGAAAAAACAAGAAGCATAAGTTTTGGCCAAACAATAAATTTACACACGTCCTTGCGATTGTAATTACGTTCCACGTTGTATGTTTCGGTTTCCTTATTTTCTCTGGACACCTTAACAGATACTTTTAATGCACCCTTCTTATTCTATTAAGAAGTTGCACATATAATATATTCGGATATAAAGGAGATTTTAAAAATGGCAGAATTCAAAGAGCAAGTATTAGATATTTTAGAAGAAGTATGTGAGAACGATATTGTGAAAGAAAACTTAGATGTTCAATTATTTGAAGAAGGTATTCTTGATTCTTTCGCTGTAGTATCTTTATTAGTTGAATTCCAAGAGCGTTTAGATATTGAAGTTTCTATTTCTGATTTTGACCGTGACGAGTGGGCTACACCAAACATGGTTATTAAGAAGTTGGAAGAAATCCGATGAACAAAGCAAAATTTGGTCCGATGCTTTTAGCATTGGCCCTTTTTGCTGTATTCTTACTTATTCCGACGCGCTTCCTACTTCCACTTTTAAGTGATGAAAAAGTAGAACAAGCTGCAACTTCTTTGAAAGAAGAAAAGATTCAAAGTATGATTTTACAGCAAAAGATGTTAGCAGATCCGAAATATCTTCCGATGTACGGTTCATCGGAATTCGCACGTATGGATGCTTTCCATCCATCAAATTATTTCAAAGTAAAGCCTGAAGGGTTCACACCATTCCTTCTTGGACGCGGCGGAACACAAGACCTTGTACACGTATTAAACTTTGCATCTACAATGGATCAATTGAAAGACAAGAAAATGGTATTCGTTCTTTCTCCGCAATGGTTTGTGCCACAAGGTATTGATGAAACACACTTTGCACCTAACTTTTCAAAACAACAAGGCTATCATTTCCTTTTCAATGATGACTTAAAGCCTGAAATGAAAAAACAAATTGCAAAGCGTTTATTAAACTTTGAGATCGTTAAGAAAGAAACTTTACTTAAAGTTTTGCTTGAAGGTATCGCTTATGATGATACAAAGCATAAAGTAAAAGCACTTGCTGCTAAACCTTTCGCTTATGTGTATCGTAACATTTTAGATCGTAAAGATTTATTTACAGCAATGTTTGATATTAAACCGCATAAAGAAAAACTTGACCCTTCATTAAAACAAATGAACTGGGATGAAGCTCGTAAACATGCGGATCAAACAGGTGCAGCAGAATCAGGGTCTAATGAATACGGTATTGAAGACGATTACTTCAATAGCAAAATTAAGAAGAAATTAAAGCAGCGTGAAGGCTACTTAAAAAATGATGCTTATGACCAATCACCAGAGTATGAAGACTTACAACTTGTACTTGATTTATTAAAACAATCTGGTGCAAAACCACTCTTTATTTCTGTTCCTGTAAAAGGTCCTTGGTACGATTACGCTGGATTCCCGAAAGAACGCCGCGAAGCGTACTATAAGAAAGTTCATGAGCAAATTGAGAAAGCTGGTTATCCAATTGCCGACTTCTCAAACCATGAATATGATAAATACTTCTTAAAAGATCATATGCACTTAGGTTGGAAAGGCTGGGTTTACATCGACGAGGCCATCCAACAATTTTATAAAGCAAACTAATGAAAAGACCGCTTGAATTATTCAAGGGGTCTTTTTCTATATACATTTTGTAATTGTTCTATTACATCCTCTGCTTCTTTCACGACCCGCTCCACTACGTGCTGAGCTGGCTCAATTCTTGCTAATGCCGATGCTTGTCCCGCCCAAAGTGACATATATTCTCCCTTGTTTTGCGTCGCTGCTTCTTGGCGTATTTTAGAAGTTAATACGTTTTGCACTGGATACATCGGAAGCCCTTCTTCTTTTCCTTCGTGTCTCTCTATAAATTCATTACGAATACCCCGTGCATATTTCCCGGAAAACGCACGAGTTACAATTGTGCTCGTATCTGTACTTTTTAATACAGCCTCTTTATATACGTCATGTGTAATACTTTCTTCACTCGTTAAAAAAGCTGATCCCATTTGAACAGCTTCTGCCCCTAACGCAAATGCCGCAACAAGCCCTTGTCCGTTCATTACACCACCTGCTGCAACAATTGGGATATGCGGAACTGCCGCTACTAACTGCGGAATTAACGCAAACGTACCAATCATTGCATCTTGTTCTTTCCCGATAAACGTTCCTCTATGACCTCCTGCTTCGCTACCTTGCCCGGCGATAATATCTACTCCTAGCTCGGCAAGTGCTCTCGCTTCTGCTACATGAGTCGCTGTTCCGATGACTTTTATTCCTCTTCTTTTTAATTCATCTATTTCTTCTTGTTCTAACGTTTGGAATGCAAAGCTAACGACCGGTACCTTTTCTTCTACTAACACTTGTAATTGTTCTTTATAACTTTTTGGAAGATTTACTACATCCTCTTCCTCAATACCTAACTCTCTATTCACTCCATTAAGTAAGACTTTCGCCTCATTTATCTTCTCTTTTTCTATCTGCACCTCTTTCGTTAACAGTAAATTAACACCGAAAGGCTTATTTGTTAGTTCCCTTATTTTATAAATCGCTTTACGAATTTGTTCTGGGCTCATATAGCCTGCTCCAAGCGTTCCTAATCCTCCGCTATTACTTACAGCTGCAACAAGTTCTGGCGTTGTAATGGCACCCGCCATACCTGCTTGAATGATGGGATACTTAATTTGCAATATGTCTATTACTCGACTTGTGAACATCATTTCCCCTCCTATCCCCCTTATATCTTCTTTATTTGACAAGCTTTCCCCTTCTTTTACAAGGGTTGAACTTCATATGAAGCGAATATATTGAAAGAGAAGGAGGCTGAAAACAATGATTTATCCAAATGCGTTAAAACATGGTGATACAGTAATGATTATTGCACCGTCTGGTCCACCTACAATTGAAAGTGTATTAAAAGGTGTAAATGTATTACAAGAGATGGGATTATCCGTAATAATTGGGAAGAGTATTTATGAAAAGTATGGGTATTTAGCTGGAAGTGACCAAGTTCGTCTTGATGATATACATGAAGCCTTTACAAATAATGAAGTAAAAGCAATTTTCTGTGCACGAGGTGGTTACGGAAGCGCTCGTCTTCTCCCTCACATTCAATATGAAATCATTCAACAAAATCCAAAAATTTTTTGGGGATACAGCGATATTACAGCTTTACATACTGCTTTTTCACGTTATGCAAAGCTTGTTACGTTTCATGGTCCGATGATTGAAGAAGTAGGCAAAGGTATAGATTCTCTCTCTTTATCTTCTTTCAATCAGCTCTTCCACCCGTATTCTTCTATCTTATCTGCATCAGAATGTATCGTACCTAGCTCAGCCTGTACAGCTACCGGTACATTAGTTGGAGGGAATTTAGCTGTTTTAACGAGTGTAATTGGTTCACCCTATGAAATAAGTACAGCCAATACACTTTTATTGCTTGAAGATATCGGGGAAGAACCGTACCGCATCGATCGTATGTTAAATCAACTACTTTTATCTGGAAAGTTTAATGAATGCAATGGCGTTATTTTTTCAAGTTGTCATGATTGCACCCCTTCTAAACCATCTCAATCATTGCAAACAATATTATATGAATATTTCATGCCATATGATATACCTGTCCTATTCGGTTTACCGATTGGACATATAAATCCAAATATCGGTATTCCCCTTGGAGCTACAGCAACAATAAATACAAATAATAAAACACTCTCTATTTCTTCAGGCGTAGCACTCCATGTTTAAATTAAAAAGGAAAAGCGATTAAGCTTTTCCTTTTACTTATAATAATTAAAAATTCGTCCAGATGCGATATCTGCAATTTCTTCCGGAATAAATGTTTTACTTATATCAGTACCAACATTTAATACAGCTGTTGCATCCTTCTCAATGCCACCAAATAATTCTTTTCCACGTATCGTAATAAGGGGTGTACCTTCTGGCAACACATCTTTTACAAATTTCAATTGTGTAAAGAACGGAACGATCCATCTACCCTCTCCTTGGAAATGACGCAAACGAAGTGTTCCTTCCGTTGCCCCGTCTTCTGCTTCAAGTGAACCAGCAACATAAAACTCCGTTGATAAGAGCAATTCATAAAATTCCTTTTGCTTTTGTTTATCCTCACCTGCTACAACGAGTACTTTTTCTATTTTCTTTACTGAAATTTGCTCCATATGATGCCACCCCTATTTTCAAAATGATTACACTTAGATTATACGAAATATTCTTATTTTTTTCTACATAATTCCGTAATTATTTTCTTAAAATAATTTTAAGATATCTTCAGTCGTAACGATTTTAGCAAATTCATCATGTAAGTTTACAAGTGTCATATTGTGAATGTCCTCTGCACTATACTCTGCCCCGTCCAGACCTTTCCGATTGAATGTAGCCGTCGCATCGCTCACTAAATACGTTGTAAATCCTAAATTACCTGCCATCCGTGTTGTAGTCTCCACACAATGATTTGTTGTTAATCCTACAATCACTACCGTATTACATTTTTTCTCTCTTAATTGTTCTTCTAAATTTGTCCCAATGAACGCGCTATTAACGGATTTCTGGATAATTATTTCATCTCGCAGTGGTTTCACTTCTTCTTTAAAGTTTACTGTTTCTGCTTGTTGATAAAACATCGACTGAACATTTTCTTTATTTACATGTTGAATATGAAAAACTGGTCGCTTCCTTCTTCTCCATTCTTCTAATAAACTTTTCATATTTTCTTCAGCAAAAAGATTATTTCGCTCCCCCCAGTATGGTAATTGAAACGCCTTTTGTACATCAATTATGATAAGTGCTATTTGATTAATCATCATTTTCTCCTTAATTTGGTTGTAGTTGAAATACAAAACCAAATTGCTGCGACGCAGTAATAAAACAAATATAAGCACAAAGTTCTACAATTTCTTTTTCCGTCCAATATTGTTTTAATACATGAAACATATTATCATCTATCGCCTTTCGATCATGAACAAATGTATGCGCAAAAGTAACGGCTACACTAATCTCCTCTGCCTTTTGCACATCATCAGGTCTTCCCTTTGCCATGCAATACGGACATTCATTCCCATACGCTAATGTTCTTCTCACTTGCTCCTTCAACTCTGCTGAAAGTGTTCCTTTATTGTACAGTGTATCCTCTAACGTACTCCACGAATGTAATATATCTGGATTATGGCCTAATAACTTTTGAAACTTTGTATCTCCTACATTTGATAATGAAATTCTCTCCATCATTTCCCCTCCTATTTCCTTCTATTTTATTGTAAAATAAATGAAGTTCACTTTACATTTCATATGAATCTTAATTCATATTTTTTCTTTACAAAAATTATCATTTTGCTGGAGGTATATTTACAAATGCAACTAGACCGTGTTGATCGAAAGATTTTAAATGAATTATATAATGATAGTCGCCTTTCCATGCGCGAATTAGCAAAGCGAGTAAACTTATCCGCTCCGTCTACTACAGAACGTGTTCGTAAACTTGAAAGTGAAGGAATTATTCAAAAATACACAATCGATATTGATTATAAAAAAGCAGGACTTGTTTTAGATTGTATTTTAGAAATCACTTTAAAAAATGGTGATACAACACGTATGCAACAGTTTATCCAATCTTATCCATCTGCAAGTTTTTGTTACCGAGTAACAGGAAGCTTATGCTACATTGTAAAAATTTCTGTTCCTTCACTCGTTGAACTTGAAGAATTTATCAATGATGTTTCTTCATATGCAACGACAGTTTCTCATATCGTATTATCAGAAGTATCTCTTACTCCAGACATTGAGCATATCTTCCCAGAAAATTAATTTATTTTTATCACGCTATTTGTTGGCAGTAAAACTCCCACCTCAAAATTCAGTTGCAGCCAAAAAGTTAATAGGGAGTCTGGCTACCCGTAAACGCCCAATTGGTGAAGGTTAATAATCGGTGAGGATGAATAAAACTCCAACTCATTAAAGTTTCACTTTATTCACAAAAAATCTAAAAACCCCTTACAAAAAGAATAAAAATAATATATTATGTATTAAAATACATAAAGTTCGAGAAAGGGGCTTTACATTGAAAATCTGGTTTTATGAAAAAACAGCACAATTAGATGACTTGCTTGGTATTTGGGACAATGTTCCGACGATCCCTCGAATTGGTGAAAAAGTGGAGCTTTTAAAAACTGTCCGCACTGTTACAGATATTAAATATGTAAAGAACGGTAATAATTTTCGTGTAGAAATTATTACGAATTAAAAAACATCTCTCCTTTTATACAGGAGAGATGTTTTTTAATTATCTATCATGTGCTTTTTTTATAACGATTTTATCTTCTTCTACAGAAACTGTTACATAATCATTTTCTTCTAACCGAAGCTTATTTACCGCTTCATCTGGTAGTTCTACAGCCATCAATCTATCTGTTACGATCACTTGACTATACAATTCATTTTCTTGTGATGCATTCACTACCTTTTCTTCATTTATGAAGCGCACTGGTGGCACACCCACTTCTTTTACTGTACGCCATTGTTTCCAAACATAAGGAATTAACCAAAGTAACCCAACAACTGTAAGACCGATACCAATCCATAAATTACTTTGTGCTTGTAATTCAGGAATTGAGATTGCAGTATCTTCTTCTCCACCGACAAATTGCATACTTGTCGCAATTAAATTATTAAGAGCATGCACAGCAATATTCGTCCATATATTTTTCGTTTTTATGTATAAAAGGCACATAACAACACCAAACATGAAAGCACCAATAACATCAAAGTGACCTAAACCAAAAATAAGTGAAGATATAATTACAGCTTTTTTAATTCCCCATTTATAAGCCATTCGCTGTAAAAAGAATCCCCTAAAAATAATCTCTTCCATAATAGGTGCTAATACACATGCTGAAATGAAAGTAAATATCGTCATATATATGTTACTCGTATTAATAACAGTTCCATCTTCTAACATGGTAACTAAGAAATTCGGTAACGTATGTGCTAATATGTAAAATTGAATATGAGATATACCGACTGAAAAAATCATTCCCATTATCGTTGCTAATAAAATGAGTCCCCACGGTAAACGTCCTGGCTTATCAAAGAAACTTTTAAAAACAACATTATTTTTATTCGCTTTTACGTACAACCAAAATAACGGAAATACAAAAAATACAGTTATTTGTGAAATAACCTCTAACGTGCTATCAGAAACATTTGATAAACCTAATGGAATCATCGTAAGAAACAACCCTATCATCATCCATCCAAAAAAGCTACGTAGTCTTATACGTGAAAATGCATATTGCAATATTGCACACCTCCAAAGATTGTTAAAGTAAAACTTTAATCAGTTATAGGGAACCCTTCTCCTACAAATAGCAGGATAACTATATTATAATATGAATATAGTTGAAAATCTTCCTATTTTTCTCAAATTCTTTCGAGCAACGTATCTCTTAACATATATAATAACGAATTTATTGGATATACCATATCACAGTTCTTCAACTTCGTTACAACTTACATTTGCTGTACTTAAATAGCTGGAGAAGATCCGGTATTCTATCGCTAACAGCATCTCAAATTAACAATACAGAATACTAGAAATGTAAAAAACTATGTAATAAAAATCCCCGTTTTTACAAACGGGGATTTCTTTTATTATAATACGTCACGTTTTTGGAATAATGCACTTGATGCTACAAGTAATACAGCAAAATATGCAGCTAAAAGTAATAATGAAGTTGTAAACGTAAATTCTGCAAATGGTGGCTCCATTCCACCGCTTACCAATTTATTACTGTCGTAAGCTCTTAAATCTAAATGGAAGAATACTACAAACTTCGCTACACCTTTTGCAAACATCATTAGTGCAATAGTAATTGCTCCTTGCAAGAAATATAAGAACAACGTAATAATTAATGGCAATACGGATTTTCTAAATACATTTGCTAAGAAAAAGGCAAGTGTTGCAAAGAAAAATGGTGATACAAGCTGATATAACATCGTTTTTAAAACAATTCCTAACGTTAAATCTGTTTTACTACCATCCATTACAATACCACCAATAATCGTTGCAATGAACATACCAGCAAATATGATAAATAGCATCGCTAATAACACAGTAATATATTTAGAAAATAAAACTGTAAGTCGTTTTCTTGGACGAATTAACAATTGTTTAATTGTACCTTTTTGGAACTCATCAGTAAGAGTACGGGCTGCAAGTGTGATCCCAAAAATTGTAGCGAATAAAACGATTAAACCAATCTCTGAGTTTGCATAATCTAAATACGACCCCTTAAACTCATCACCTTTTCCCCACTTCATCATTGCTAAATTCCCTAAAATTTCGAGTGCCGCAATGACACCGATTAAAATATACATACCTTTTTTCGCATGTAACTTTAAAAATTCATTTTGAATTAATTTAAACATTACGCTTTCACTCCCCCAGTAATCGCTAAGAATTCATCCTCTAACGTTTTATTTTGAACGGTAACACCATATACAAGCACATCAGCATGCACAAGTTTTTTTACAAACTGTGGAATTCTCTCTTTTGTTACAGATGCCACAATTACATTCTCCTGTGCTTTACCTTTAATAATTTCATTCGCTTTCTGAACTTCATCTACTTCAAACGCTACTACTACTGTCTCATCATGTTTCGCTTGTTCATGTAAGTTGTACTCTTGTACAAACTCACCTTGTTTAATAATTACGACGCGATCACACATTAATTCAATTTCACTTAATAAGTGACTCGATACGATTACCGCGATATTCTCTTCTTTCGCTAGTAGTTGTAAATAATCACGAATTTGGCGAATACCAGCTGGATCTAATCCATTTGTCGGTTCATCTAAAATTAATATTTTCGGCTGATGAAGTAACGCCTGCGCAATTCCTAAACGTTGTTTCATACCAAGTGAGTATGTTTTTACCTTTTTATGAATTGCATGCTCTAATTCAACAAGCTTTACAATTTCAGCGATGCGCTCTTTATTAATAGGTGTAATTGCCATGTTCGCAAAATGCTTTAAGTTTTGCATACCAGTCATATAATCATATAGTTCCGGATTTTCTACAATCGCTCCAATTTGCTCTAACGCCTTTTCACGTTCCGTGCGAATGCTATGGCCACAAATTGTAATATCGCCTTCCGTCATAGAAATAAGACCTGTCATCATACGAATTGTCGTCGTCTTACCACTACCGTTCGGTCCAAGGAATCCGTACACTTCCCCTTCTCGCACCTCAAATGATAAACCTCGAATAATTTCTGTTCTACCAATCTTTTTTCGAACATTTTCTAATTTTACTACTACATTTCCCAATGCCGATTCCTCCTTTAGACTTCTAGTTTTTTGTCGATTATGCGACCTGTAACGACTATTAATATAAATATTAATAAGCTATTAAAACATAGGTTAAAAACTGTTAATCCTTCTCCAGGATAAAATGATGTATCAAAAAAACCATTCTTATCTATGAATCCAACATTTTTTATGATGAGACCATATTTTCCTATTTGTTCTAAAACATCCGATACAAACCAATTAAATGCACCAAACATAAGAAATAAGATAAAGAAGACTATCTTATTCAGAGATGACTTCACATTGAAGAGTTTCGTAAGTACTATAATGAAATAAATAGAAACTAATAGATTAACAAAATCTACTCCCCATAAAAAAGCGGATAACACATGATATAACATTCCATAATTATACAAATTACAAAATACTTCCCTAACCCCTAAATCCGTTTTTCTTTCATAAATATTCAAAGAAAAATAGTGCAGAAAAATAATCCCTATTACAAACAAAATAGTGAATAGTAATGTAAAAAATAAAACATTTGCACATATATACTTTTGAGATGAAACAGCCGTGTAGCGAAGCATAGAGCTCTTCAGCATTTTTCGAAAAGATGATATGCCTGTTAACAGAAGCGAAAATCCAGATATACTAAGTACAATTAAGAATATTATTATGATAATATCCTGCCTACCTGAGATTCTTACTCCGGAAATCCCCTTCATATTAAAGAAAAGAATTAATGAAATAGTTATAAAACCAAAATAAATAATTGCTATTTTCTTCTTATTACAATTAAACAAATATCGAAAAAGCTGACTCATTTCTCATAGGCCTCCTTAAACAGCTCATGTACCGCTTTACCTCTTTGAAATCGTAGTTCTTCTACATTTTCATACAAAATCATTTCTCCATCTTTCAAAAAAATCACTTCATCAAATATATTCTCGATTTCTTCTATTAAATGAGTTGAGATAAGCATCGTACAATCTTCTCTATAAAATTTAAGGATAAGTTCCAATACATGTTTCCTAGAAACAAGATCTATACCACCAAGTGGTTCGTCTAAAACATACAACTTAGCTTTTCGTGAAAATGTTAATATAATTTGCAGCTTCTCAATCATTCCTTTTGATAATGCTGTAATTCTTTCTTCTAGCGGTATTTTAAATTCAACTATCGTATCTACCGCTTTTTGAATATCAAATTCTTTATAAAAATCCCGATAGAAAAATAAAGCATCTTTTACAGTCATCCAATCTTCAAATATCGGCTTATCTGGCATAAATGAAACAATTTCTTTCGTCTCTAACCCAACTTTTTTACCGTTAATTGTAATGCTACCTTCAGAAGGGTGCTGCAAACCTGCAATCATTTTTAATAACGTCGTTTTCCCGCTCCCATTATCTCCAACAAGCCCTATAATTTTCCCTTCCGTAATCTCTATGTTCAATTCACGAATCACTGCTTTTAACCCGTATCTCTTCCATAAGTTTTCTATTTTTAATAGTTCTGTCATTCGCTCTCCTCCCTCTTCTCATGTAAGGAAGAACGAAGAATTGAAAGGATTTCGTCTTCTGAAAAACCTAAGTTATCCATTCCATCTATAAAAGAATGAAGTAATTCTTTCGCCATATCTTTGCGCAGCTCCATAATTTTCTCCCCTTCATTCGTTACATATCGTCCCATTCCTCTACGCGTTACAACAACACCATCACGTTCCAATTCTTGAAATGTTCGTTGAATTGTATTTGGATTTACTTGTAATTCACTCGCTAATTCACGTACAGAGGGAATTTTATCACCAGGCGATAAATGCCCAACTACAATTTCTTTTTTTATGTATTCCATTACCTGAATGTAAATGGGTGTATTTGGAGAAAATTCTATTTTCATTTCTTCCCTCCTTCTGTCTTAGTGTACTAGTTAAATAGTACACTAAGACAGAGTATATGTAAATACTTACAAATAAAATGTAATAAAAAGGCAGTGCAACTTTCGTTACACTGCCTCCTTGCAATCAAAACTAGTACAGTAAACAATATGATAGTTTTACTAGTTTGAATCCGTATATAATTTTACACAAAAATTACTTTCCTTTTACTTGCGCTAGTACAGATTTAAACGTATTAATAACTGTATCTACCTCTTCATAACTAATTGTAAGAGATGGTTCGATACGAATTGTTTTTGAGTTAATTAACGTTCCAGCAACGAGAATACCTTGATCAAACATTGCCTTTGACACTTCGTAACCAATCTCGTCTTTATGGAATTCAATACCAATCATTAAACCTTGACCACGAATTTCAAAGATTTTATCCTCGTGCCCTTCTGCTGCTTGTTTCAATCCATTTAAGAAATACGCCCCAACTTCAGCAGCACGTTCTGGTAATTTCTCTTCCAATAATACATGGATTGTTGCAATTGCAGCCGCACATGCCAGCGGATTCCCTCCAAATGTTGTTGTATGCATAAATGGATTTTCAAACCAACTTTGGAATACTTTCTCTTTCGCAACGATAGCTCCTGCTGGCATGACGCCTCCACCAAATGCCTTCGCCAGACAAATAATATCCGGCACAACATCATATAATTCCGCTGCAAACATTTTCCCTGTACGTCCCATTCCAGTTTGTACTTCATCGAAAATAAGGAGTGATCCAAACTCATCACAAAGCTCTCGTACTTGTTTCAAATAATTTTCTGGAGGTAAAATAATACCGCCCTCTCCTTGAATTGGTTCTAAAATAACTGCTGCAACATCTTCTCCCACTAATGCGCATGTCTCAAATGTTTTTCTCATCATATCAATATCGCCAAATGGGACATGACGGAAACCCGGAATTAATGGTAAAAATGGCTTGCGGAACATTCCTTTTGCCGTCCCAGATAAAGCACCAAGGCTCTTACCATGGAAAGCACGAGTTGTAGAAATGAAAGTTGTTCGTTCACTATACATTTTTGCTAGTTTTAATGCTGCCTCTACACTTTCAGTTCCACTATTTGTGAAGAAGGCATATTTCAAATCACCAGGTGTAATATCCGCTAAAATCTTTGCAAGAATCGCTCGAAGTGGATCTAGTAAATCTTGACTGTGTAATGCTTGACGCTTTAGTTGATCTGTCACAGCTTTTACTACTTTCGGATTACGGTGACCAACATTGTAAATTCCGAATCCACCTAAACAGTCAATATATTTTTTACCATTAATATCCATAAAACAAGATCCTTCATCAGACCATTCTACTGCCGCAAATTGTCCATCCTTTGTTACTGTTTTTCTATATGCTAGAAAACCAGGATTCACATGCTCTCTAAATCCATCTACTGTTTCTTTTTGAATCCAGTTTGCTTCTTCTTCAGAAACTTTTTCTTTTTCAATTAACTGTAGTACTTTCGTAATATACTCATTTACATTTGAACCTTTTACATCTTGTTCATTCAATTTATTTTCCACGTTCGTTCCCATTTATTTCACTCCTATATTCTTTTTATTTGCAAACCAACCAATAGGTTCTACTTCTAGATTTATATTAATCTGCTTAATTTCTTGAAATTCCTCTAAACCAAACGTTCCTAGACTACGACCTATACCACTTTGCTTATATCCACCCCAAGGTGCCTCATTGTATGTTGGATGATAGCTGTTAATCCACGTAATTCCTGCGCGAAGCTTGCGAATTACACGCATTGCTTTCGCACCATCAACTGTAAATACCCCTCCAGCTAAGCCATAATCTGTACCATTTGCTAACTCAATTGCTTCTTGTTCATTTTTAAACTTTTGAATTACTACAACAGGACCGAAAATTTCTTCCTGTACAATGCGCATATCGGGTTTTACATTGACAAAGACCGTTGGTTCAATAAAGAAACCCTCACCTTTTCCATCTGTCAGTATTCGCTTACCTCCACAAGCAATGTCTGCGCCTTCGTCTTTCCCAATTTCAATGTAGCGTAATACTTTTTCCATATGTTCTTGACTTACAAGTGGTCCCATTTCTGATTCAGGATTATCACCAGGCCCAACGTTAATTTGCTGCGCTCGCTCCACAAAACTATTAATAAATTTATCGTAAACGCTTTCTTCAACAAGGATTCTCGATCCTGCTGAACATACTTGTCCGCTACCTGCATAAATACCAAATAGTGCATAATCAATAGCTGTTTCAAAATCTGCATCTGCAAAAATAATATTCGGTGATTTGCCTCCAAGTTCTAGCGAAATCTTTTTCATATTATCTGCTGCCGTTCTCATAATGTGCTTACCTGTTTTTGTTCCACCTGTAAAGGAAATCATATCCACCTTACTACTCGCTGCAATTTCATTTCCTACTATTGGGCCGGCCCCCATTACCATATTAGCAACACCTTTTGGTAGCCCTACTTTTTCAAGGATTTCAAATAGCTTTGTCGCAGTAATTGGTGTCACTTCAGAAGGTTTAAACACAATTGTATTTCCAGCTGCTAAAGCAGGTGCAATTTTCCATACACTCATCAATAGCGGATAATTCCATGGAACAATTAATCCACAAACACCAACTGGCTCTCTTACAACCATTGCTTGCATTGGATCGGCTACATGATATGTTTGCCCATCTGGCTTTGTAATCAATCCAGCATAATAGCGAAAACAAGCCGCTGCATCTCCAATATCTCCTTCTGCCTCACGGTATGTTTTTCCATTATCCATTGTTTCAAGATACACTAACTCTTCCATATTTTTATCAATTTCATCTGCTATTTTAAATAAATATGACGCCCTTTCAGCAGTGGATGTTTCTGACCAAATTCCACTATCGAAAGTCGCTCTTGCCACTTCGATCGCGTATTTTGTATCCTCAATTGTTCCCTCAGGTGCATATGCTATACCCTTGCCATTCGCAGGGTTAATTATTGTTCTTTTTTCTTGATTACTAGACTCTCTCCATTCACCGTTTACATACATTTTTAAATCTAGCACTATATTGAATCCTCCTTTATTGATCGTTTATATATTTATAAGCAAGTTTCATGCCAACATTTAAAACACAAAGGAATCCTATAAAAACTAACTATATTCTTACGTGTAATAAAAAAGAAATATGCGTTGTTGCATACACTATTCCATTTTGCATAAAACAAAACGTATATCAGTACCATTACCATCTTTCATTTTGCTGAAATGTGAGATGATAGTACTTGCCACCCACGAATAGTGGAAAACTCGCTAAACTAACAAAAAAGGAGAGGTCTATGTGACCTTCTCCTTTTTTAGGAATACGAGATTATATCAGTTGGCATTCCTTTTTCACTGACAATCCTTTGATATTTTCGACTCACTGAAGATTGGCTAATGCCAAGAGCTTTTGCTGCCTTAGTCGTTGTTTTATACTGCTTCATTGCAAGTAAAATCAATTGTTCTTCTACAGAATGTAGTGCTTCTTGTAACGGTAATACTCTCGTAATAACTGGTTTTGATTTTTTAAAGTCATAACCGGGGGTTAAAAACTTACTAACAAACTCAGCTTCAATTACTGGATCGTCTGCTGATACTACTAAACGTTCAATCATATTTTGTAATTCACGTACATTTCCTGGCCATGAATAAAACTCTAGTAAGTTAAGTGCATCCGGAGTTAAATGATAGTTTTTATTATATTTTTCATTTAACTGTTGTAAAAAATGAAAAGCGAGTACTGGGACATCTTCCATTCGTTCTCGTAGAGGAGGCACTTGCAATGGAATTACATTTAAGCGATAAAATAAATCTTCACGGAACGTTCCTGCCTCTACCATCTTTTCCAGACTTTTATTTGTAGCGGCAATAATTTGTACATTTATTTTCGTAGGTATTGTACTTCCAATAGGAATTATTTCTTGTTCCTGCAGGACCCTAAGCAATTTCACCTGCAAATGTAGAGGCATTTCTCCAATTTCATCTAAAAATAAAATACCTTGATCAGCTCGCTTGAAATATCCTTCTTTTCCATTTTTATCTGCTCCTGTAAAAGCACCTTTCGTATAACCAAATAGTTCACTTTCTAACAAAGTTTCTGGAATTGCACCACAATTTAATTTTAAAAATGGCTTTGCAGATCGCTTTCCAAGTTGATGAATTGCTTGAGCAATTACTTCCTTCCCGACGCCCGATTCTCCGGAAATAAGAACATTGGAAGAGAAATCTGCTATTTTTTTAGCTTGGTTTATAATTTGCTCCATTTTCGGACTACAGTAAATAAGTTTCTTAAGAAAACGATCTTTATTTTTAAAATCATCTAATTCCTTCTTATATTGCTCTGATATTCTCTTTATTTCATGTAATTCCGTCTTTAATCTCGTAGCTTCTGTAATATCTCTTGAAGCAATAATAATACGATGAAGCTCTCCGTTTTCATCAAATACAGGATTTCCAACTGCCAATATTTTTCTTCCACTTTTTGTTTCTTGTACAACTGATACCTTTTTTTGTTGCTCCAATACTAATCGCGTAACAGATGGACTAAATAACCCTTTCTGTTCTAAGTCTAAAAGGTTTTTACCTAAAAGATCCCTCAAATTACTCCCCCAAAAATCATTAATAACGGTTTCACTGTAACGAATTAATTCCCCTTTATGATTAACAACTAATATTTCATCATAAATACTAGACAAAATTGCATGCAAATCTTTGTTTAAATCCTTTATATATTCAATTTCCATTGCCATGTCCTCAACCATCGGCAAATCTTGTACGATAATAACCATTCCTTCAATATTTCCATCAAAGTTTGGAATGGGACTGTAGTCAACTAATACACCCATCTCATTTGTGATTTGTAATTGATTCAAAATTGTCTTTCCCGTTGCAAATACGTTATTAATATGTCCTTCGTTAAAAATTTGTTCTGCTGGTACATTCATTACTCTTTCAGGTGTAGATTTAATCATCTTCAAACCAGATTCATTGCAATTTACAATTTTCTTTTCACGATCCACTACAAAAATCCCCATTGGAATAGACGTTAAAATAATTTTTAATATATCAACACTCTGATTTTCTTGTTTAAATAGTTCTGCAAAAACATCTTCTCTTCTTATATATCCTATTAACTCATCCATTTCATTTTTCACTATCGCAATCGGCGCTCCAATAATTTGAAACAGAGCTGTTAAAGAAATATTTTTACTAAGATAACATATTGTATCTAGCGAAACTGCATTTGCAAGCAATGCCTTGGAATGTAAGTCCTTACTGTTTGATAGCAGATCCTTGACATGAACGTATGCAAATAATTTCTCTCCCCTTTTTAAAAATAGAAAAGGTTCTTTTATATTTTCAACGTCTATATTCCATTCCTTTTCGGATTGATCGATAGGTAGAGAAACAATAGGTCTAATTTTATTACGAGCAATGGAAAACATTCTGCTATTCCTCCTTTGGGCTACTTAATTTGTATTGTATCATTAAATGCAGATTTTTTTAATTAATCTGAAAACAAAACATTCTTTCCTTTACTTAATAAAAAAAGGAAGATGAGCACCTCCATCTTCCTCATTGTTCTATCATTAATCACTACCACTAACGAAAAGGTCTTCTTGAATATAAGCTAATACCATACCTGGAATTACTTTATCTCCTGCCTCTACTTCTAAAGAGTGAACTTCTCCGCTACATCCCATCTTAATTACTTCCAGTTTACCATTCATATCTTTAATCGAAAATAATGGCTCCCATTCATAAACTCGAGAATCCTTAACAATAGAAACTTTTTCAATTGTTCCATAGCATGGACTCGTAATAATATCATAGTACATAATCAATCATCCCCTTCTTTTATTCTATTAATATTGCTCTTCTAACCTTTGTGACTGAAGAATCATATAAAAAAAGCTTTGAAACTCTTCTATGTCTTCAATCTCAATTCCTAACCTCGGTGCCCAATATTGTTCCTCTACAATATCTTCTTGACTTAATAAAATCATTCTCCCATTTTGAATAGAGGTAACCATTGCTTTTCCAAGAAACTGTTGTGAATACGTAACAGCTATATCGTAACGATGACTTTTCGACAAAACACAATAATAACCGATTGGTTGTCTCTCCACTTCTTCTAATAAAATATCCAGTTTCATTTGAGCCCTCCTTTAGGTTAAAAATGCAACCAACCTCTTAGGCGCGATGCTTCTACAATCTTACGAACTCCTTCAATATAAGCAGCAATTTTCATATTTACTCCAAAGTGTTTTGAAGTGTCAAGTACGTTAGAAAAACTAGATGTAATTTTCTCCTTTAAACATTGATCAACATATTGCTCTGTCCAATAATATCCTTGATTATTTTGACACCATTCAAAATAAGAAACAATAACACCACCCGAGTTTGCTAAAATATCTGGAATAACCAAAATTCCCTTTTCTTCTAACATCGTTATCGCCTCTTTTGTTGTTGGACCATTTGCAGCCTCAATGATAATCTTACATCCAAGCTTTCCTGCATTATGTTTCGTAATGACTCCCCCAATTGCCGCTGGAATGAGTACATCACATTCTTTTTCTAACAACTCCTGATTAGAAATTGTTTTACTAAAAAGATTCGATACTACACCGAAAGAATCTCTGTTTTCTAATAAATAAGGAACATCTAAGCCGTCTGGATTATAAATTCCTCCTATAGCATCTGATACCCCAACTACTTTCACACCAATATCATATAAATATTTCGCCAAATACCCTCCAACATTCCCAAATCCTTGAATAATAACTCTCATATTTTGTAGTGGAATTTGTTTTAACTCACTTACTAACTGAAGCGTATACAATACACCTTTAGAAGTTGCTGTCTCCCGTCCTTGTGATCCTCCTAGCATTAATGGCTTCCCGGTTATAAAGCCTGGAGAGTCAAACTCCCTAATATGGTCATATTCATCTAGCATCCAAGCCATAATTTGCGCATTTGTGTACATATCAGGAGCCGGAATATCTTTCGTCGGTCCCACAATTTGACTTACTGCCCTTACATACCCACGACTCAATAACTCTAATTCTCTAAAACTCATCTCCTGTGGATTACAAATAATCCCGCCCTTTGCGCCTCCATATGGCAGTCCTGTCACTCCACATTTCAAGCTCATCCAGCCAGCAAGTGCTTTTACTTCTTCTGCCGTAACATCTGGATGGAATCTAATACCACCTTTCGTTGGCCCAGCTGCGTCATTATGCTGAGCACGATACCCTTGAAATACCTTTGTTGTTCCATCATCCATACGAACAGGAATACTTACTTCTAAAAAACGCATTGGTTTTTTCAGAAATTCAAATACTTCGTCTGGATAATGTAAAAAATGAAGCGCCTCTTTTAATATAGCTTGAAATTCCTCTAAAGGATTTTCAACCTCACCTATATGTTTTTCTGACTGAATCGGCACGATAACACCCCGCTTTTTATTTTTACTAATTATACAAAGCAATAATCGTGCCAAGTGGTAATGCTACGGTAATCATATTGTGTCACCCTCCTACTTATGACGCTTTGAATGACTTATGCAATACTGCATGATTATTAAATATAAAAAGCAAAAGACATCGGGATTTATCCGATGTCTTTTGCTTTTTACATTTCCTGCACTTCTTCAAAATGCATTTGCGGAGGAGCTAAGCGGAACATATTTGTAATATATAAAAGGTACCCCATTCCAATAGCAGCCCAGCAAATACCGAGAATAAGTGAATGAACATTGAGATTAAACCATAGTACTGCTACAGTACCAGCACCTAAAATAGGCATAACTAAAAAATTTAAACAGTCTTTTATCGTTTTATATCTTTTCTTCTTAATTACATAGTAGGAAATTACAGATAAATTAACAAATGTAAATGCAATAAGCGCTCCAAAATTAATAAGTGATGCTGCCGTTTCTAAATCAATGAATATCGCAGAGAGTGAAATAACTCCTACAATAATAATGTTATATACTGGCGTTCGCCAGTGAGGATGAATGTATCCGAATATTTTCTTCGGAATGACATTATCTCGCCCCATTACGTACAATAATCTAGACACACTTGTATGAGAAGCTAAACCAGACGCAAGTGTCCCCATAAGTGTTCCTACTAAAAAGAAAGCTTGAAATAGTTTTCCACCAACATATAGCGCAATTTCTGGAGACGCTGATTCTTTATCTTTAAATACAGATGTATCTGGAAAGAAAGATTGTGTAAAATACGTAGTTGTAATGAATAAAACTCCACCGATTAAAGCAGTAAGAAAAATAGCTCGAGGTATTGTCTTCTTCGCGTTTGGTGTCTCTTCCGAAAATGTAGTTACTGCATCAAAACCTAAAAATGAAAAACAAAGAATTGTTGCACCTGCAACTAACGGTGATATTTGTATATCTGATTGAAAAAACGGCTGAATGGAAAAAACTTCTCCTGTTCCCTCTCCCGCTAATAAACCTTTTATAACTAGAAAGACAAACACGGCCATTACTAGCACTTGAAATATTACTAAAAACGTATTGAAGTTAGCAGTAACATTTACGCTAATAACATTTATAAGTGTAATCAGTAGAATAAAACCAATGACCCATATCCAATTAGGAACACTTGGAAAAAATGCTGACAAATAAATTCTCGTTAATAGTGCGTTCACCATCGGCAGAAATAAATAATCCAATAATGCGGACCATCCAACAAGAAACCCAAGTCTTGCACTAATTGTTTTCTGTGTATACGTATAAGCTGATCCTGCGGTAGGAAAAACCTTTACCATTTTGCCGTAGCTTGCAGCGGTAAACAACATCCCTGCTAATGCAATCAAATAAGCTCCTGGAACATGCCCACCCGTTTTTTCCGAAACGATTCCAAACGTATCAAATCCAACCATCGGTGTCATATACCCGACCCCTAGCATAACAATTGACCAAAGCCCTAACGAACGTTTTAAACCAACTACTTTTCCCACCTATCATTCCCCCTACTTTCTCTATCTCATTTTCATTTGAAAATTGACAGCAAAAAGGAAACGCTTTCAAATAGATGTATACATCACACCAACTATTACAATTCCCTTTTGTTTTTAAATATCATGCAATTTTCGAGCCAAAATGTATGTAATTAAAAAATTCAATTCGAAAGAAAACATATAAGTGGAATGAGGCCTCACTTCTTCTCATTTTTTATTCATTTTGACATAAGTTATTCAATCTCTCATACTGCTAAATATAAAAAATAAAACTTTAATTCGTGTTTTTTATTTTCACTCCCTTACAAATTGGGCTTTTATGAGATAGGAATATTTCCATGAAATAATAACATTATGTAAACTATCCATAGAAAAAAGCTGTCTTTTCTATAAAGACAGCTTTTTTCTATGACACGATATTAAAAATTGAATGCGAAGTCATCGTCAGATAACTTTTCAACGTTCGTTGCTTTTACGTAACCATTTCCTTTTACAGAGAAGAAATCATGGTTTTTCGTATCTGTACGTAGACCATTTAAAACGATTGGGTTAATTTCTTCTTCTTCAAACTTCGGCTCAAGTCCTAAATTCATAAGTCCTTTATTCGCATTGTAGCGAACGAAACGATTTACATCGTCTACAAGACCGATAGAAGTGTAAATTTCTTCTGTGTATGCCATTTCAATTTCATATAGTTCCATTAATAACTCTTGCGTTTCTTTTTGCACTTCTTGTTGATCTTCTGCAGAAAGCTCTGCGAAAAGTTGTTGTGCTAAAATACCGACGAATACGCCGTGAATGGACTCATCACGAATGATTAGGTTAATAATTTCACCACTTGCCGTCAATTTACCTTGACCTGCTAAGTAAAGTGGATAGAAGAATCCACTATAGAATAAGTAACTTTCTAAGAACACACTTGCTACCATTGCCATGTATAACTCTTTTTTCGTTACTTGAGGCTTTAATAAACGACGATAGTAACGAGTAATAATACCAGCCTTTTTCTCAAGTAATGGATGATTGTCTACCCATTCAAAAATATCATCAATTTCTTCTTCAGTAGCTAACGTTGTGAAAATATGACTGTAACTCTTCGCATGTACTTCTTCCATAGCTCCCATGAAAGCTAATACACTTTTTGCTTGTAAATTTTCAAGATGAACAAGTACAAGTGGCATCCCTTCGCCACCTTGTTTCGTATCTAAAAGTGTTAAACCACCTAATACACGCTTATAAGCAACTTGCTCTTCTTTTGATAATTGTGCCCAAGTATTTTTGTCAGAAGACACCGCGATTTCTTCTTCTGTCCAAAACTGAGCGATGTTTTGCTTCCAAAACATTAAACTAAAATCGTCTTCCTTTTTGTTCCAGTTTACCGCACGCATTCAATCGCCCCTTCTCTAAATAAACATGAAAAATTGATAACTAAGCATGAGCAGGGTTCAGAAAACCCTGCTCATAATGTCTCACTTTTTTATATTAAACGGTACAAGCTACGCACTCTTCCACGCTTAATTTACGTGTTCTCGTATAATACAGACTCTTTAAGCCTTTTTTATGTGCATAGATGTAGTAACGTGCTAACTCACGTGTTGAAATATCACTATTAACGTAAAGAATTGTACTAATTCCTTGGTCAATATGCTCTTGAATTTCTGCAATTAAATCAATTAATTTAAACTGATTCATATCGTAAGAAGATTTATAGTACCAGAACGTATCTTTTGATAAATACGGCATTGGATAATATGTTGTCGCATTCGCATACGTTCTTGATTCGATTTGACTTACGATCGGCATTACGCTTGAAGTTGCATTTTGAACGTAACTGATAGATTGTGTTGGAGCGATAGCAAGACGGTATGAATTATATAATCCCTTCTTCTGCACTTGCTCTTTTAAACTTGTCCAATCTTCTTTTGTTGGAATATGAATTCCTTCAAATAGTTGCTGAACTTTTTCAGTTACTGGGCTGTAATCTGTCGTTTCATACTTCTCAAAGTATGTGCCGTTCGCATAATCAGACTTATCGAAGTCTTTAAATGTTTCGCCTTTTTCTTTAGCGATTTCCATACTTTTCTCAATAGAGTAGTAATTTAACATCATAAAGAATGTACGAGCGAACTCTTTCGCTTCTGCACTTTCATAACCAATTTTATTTTTTGCTAAATATCCATGTAAGTTCATTGCTCCAAGTCCAACTGAATGAAGCTCATCATTTGCTTTTTTCACAGTTGGTGCATTCGGAATGATTGTCATATCAGAAACAGCTGTTAAAGCTTCCATTCCTGCATGAACTGCTTCACGAATTTCTTTATTTTCCATTACATTTACGATATTTAGTGATCCTAAGTTACAGTTAATATCGCGGCGGATAATGTCATCTGTACCGTAATCATTTATTTCAGAAGTTTCTTGTAGCTGGAAGATTTCTGTCTCGAATGTTCAACCGAGTTCGCTACTCCTCAGTCCGTTGCTCATGCAACTGCTGTATGTCACCATACAGGACAGACTATATCATCACCTACAGCATTACCTGATTAGGTGCTCCGCTTTTCGAACGCCAATCGCTTGCGTTCTACTCCCATAAGGGATAGTCGTTAGGCTTTTACTTATCTTAATCTTTCAGAAAGTCTCTTATTACTTTATGTTGTCTGATCACTCTGCTATACAAAATAATAAGATACATTCTGAACTTTTCTATGCTCATTCTAAGATAAGATTTAGCACGGTAGGTTACCTCAAACTTGAGGCTTTCCCCGTTTAACGGAGTTTTCGACTAGCATTTCTACTAGAAGGTGCTACATATTTAACACAAGTTCGACATCTTCACAGTTCCAATATCCTTCAGTGGATGCTGGTTATTTGCATTTGATTTAAACATTAAGTATGGGTAACCAGACTCAAGCTGAATCATTGCGATTTTAATAAGCATATCACGTGCACTAATATCTAGCGGCTTCTTCTTCACTTTCGGATTGCTCATTAATTCATCGTACATTTCATCAATATCAATATCATCTAAATGCTTGCCATATTCTTTAAACACCGTATAAGGCGCGAAAACATGGAAAGGTTCGTTTTTCTCAGCAAGCTCAAAGAACTTACTTGGAACGATAATTCCGATTGATAGAGACTGAATACGGCTCTTCTCGTCGGCATTTATTTTCTTTGTATCAAGGAATTCGATAATATCCCAATGGAAGATGTTTAAGTATACTGCACCAGCACCTTTTCGTTGGCCAAGTTGATTCGCATATGAAAACGAATCTTCAAGCAATTTCATAACAGGTACTACACCACTTGCAGCGTTATCAATCCCTTTAATTTGCTCACCACGCGCACGTAGCTTAGATAAGTTTAAAGCTACTCCCCCGCCAATTTTTGATAATTGCATTGCAGTATTAATGTTAAAGCCGATTGAATTTAAGCTATCGTCCATCTCTAACAAGAAACAAGACACCATTTCTCCTCTTCTGCTTCTTCCCGCATTTAAAAAGGTTGGTGTCGCTGGTTGGTAGTTTTGTTTTACAATCATGCTTGCGAATTGTTTTGCCTTCGCAACATCACCGCGTCCTAAGTATAATGACACAATTGCTACACGATCTTCATAGCTTTCTAAGTATTGTTTTTGATCATTCGTTTTTAACGCATAATCTTTGTAGAACTTAGATGCTGCCATATAAGATTGGAATTCGAAGTTTTCACCATAAGCGATGTTATATACTCCTTCTACTTCCTCCAAGCTATACTCGTCCAGAACATTGTAATAGTAATCATGTTCTTTCATATACTCCATTCGCTCTGCCACGCTATTAAAAGGAACGGTATTCTCTCTAGCTTCTTCCATAAAGACTTCTAATGCCTCTTTATCTTTATGAAGCTGATAAAAACCGTCCTGCATTTGCGTGATTTCATTATTCAGTTCAATGTGTCGCAATCTCCCGCACCCTTTCCTTAAAATATTCTACATCGTTATTTGTTCCTGATAACTCAAATTTTGATACAATAGGCACTTCATATTTAGCAGAAATTTTGTCAGCACTTGCACCGAACATGTCTCCCCAGTTACGATTGCCGCTTGCAGATACGCCTTTTAATTTGTCATTATTGCGCTCTAAAAATTCTAAAACACGTTCTGGTACATTGCCAAAACCTGTTGTATACGTAATAAGAATAAAGTCTTCATCTATTACTAGATCTTCACCAATTTGAACGGCCGGCATATTTAATTTGTGAATGAAACGCTTCACGTTTCCTGTCATAGAATCATATGCAACTAACATTTCCGACCCTCCCTCTCCAATCTATACTCTTTGTATGTCATTTCTTAATTTCTCTATATATTGTATTACGTTTCAAAATAAGACACAAGATATATGTATAAATTCTTTCTTTTTTTAACTTTTACTTTTCGACAAGACCGCCGATTTTTTTCAATACAATGACTATGAAACAACATTCTAAAACTCATGTCAATAAAGTGCTTTTCAAAAAAGTTGTCAACGAATTTAACCTCATTTTAAAAAAAGTTAACAATATATTTTGTCATAAAACGGCAAATGCTGGAGGAATATATTTCTCCAGCATCACGCAAAAAAGAACAGACATGAAACGATAATCTGTTCTAACAAACGATTACATTTATCAATTTTACTTTATTAAATATTATACATATACTTTCGTTGCTCGTTACATACTAAAAGATAACTATTATAGAAAAAGATTATTATTATGGCGTTTCAATTTATGTATGAAAAGTTTATTCAGAGTGCTCAATACGCAAAATATCTTTTACAAATATGTGATGCGGATTCTCATCTTTATCAAGCATTGTACATACAGGAGCTTCTTCATCAAAGTATACGATCATTCCTTCTACGTACTCATATGTCTGTTGAACTTGTACAGTTACTTTAATTTCTGCCGCTTGCTCATACGCCCTTTTTATTTTCTGAAGCATTTTTGTTGAACATTTTCGTTTCTCTGGATACATAACCATTCCCATACATCTATTTCCGGCTCTATCTTTCCACATATAATCCCAATGCGGTAAAATGCCTTGTTTAAAATCGCCCATAATTCTCCTCCCCTTTATCTTCTATTTATGAACGTGGCGTTTTTGAATATGTATAAATTACCTGTCCGCCGCGTTGTGCATTCCCAATAATATGTTTAAAATCTTCTCGACTTACTACAACTTTCCTAAACGTATAAAATACATCTTTCGTTGCAACATACTCCTTTATCTCACCATTTTTCAGCTGATCCAAAATTGTATTTGCTAATTGTTCATCCATGTATTTCACCTCTATGCAATATTTTATTTTATCGTATCTTTTATAGGTCAACAACTGTAAATTTTTCCTGTTGCTATGCCTTCATTTCATTTTCATTATTTTACAAGCAGTATTGCTTTATTATATGTCCACTAAATATCATATACTAACATAGCTACTTCTCTATATCAAACATTTTGGCATTCAATCATACAAAGTTCCATACCACTATGTTACAATATACAAATAGAACTAGGAGGGATACTATGATTCGGAAAGCAACAAAGACAGATGCAAAGGCAATATCTCCTTTATTGTATAATGCTCTGCATGAAATTGCTGAAAAAATCACTGGTAGCACAGTTGAAGCAAATGTATTACTAGGACTTGAAAAATGGTTCGTAAAAGAAAATAATCGATTGAGCTATGAAAACTGTTTAGTGGCGGAACAAGATGGAAAGGTAGTTGGGGTTATTGTCGCTTATCACGGTAGTGACGCTCAACAACTTGATGCACCAATCATACGCCACTTAAGAGAACTACATGAAGATGAATCCATTACGTTAGAAAAAGAAGCTGAACTTGATGAGTATTATATTGACACGTTGTCAGTTTCAAATATGTACGGCGGACGTGGCATTGGCTCTAAGTTAATCGATGCAGCTGAACTTCATGCAGCTGAAACAGGTTATGAAAAAATCGCCTTACTTGTTAATTTAGAAAACAAGCGTGCTTTTTCACTGTATGAAAAACTAGGTTACAACAAAGATAAAACCGTAATGCTCGTTGGCGAACCTTATGCTCATCTAATAAAACCATTACGTACATTGGTTTCTATATCTTAAAAAAAAGCACACGATTTTATATAAAATCGTGTGCTTTTAAGTTAATTTTGTATTTAATACACTTCCATTCATCGCCTCATGGAACGTATACTTTGTATATCCCCACGGCTTCCGATGAAAAATAGGAGGTCCAGACCATCCCATCGCCCTCAGTTCCGCACCAATCATCGTATTAAAATAGCTATGTCCTACTATCGCGATTTTCCCGTGCACCATTGCATAGTGATGTAACATGTTAGCAGCTTCTTTTGCCCTTCCCCTTGCTTCCTTATACGACTCAACATCTTTATGATACCCAACCATCCATAAAGCACGTCCAATAAAAAACCAAGTCCCCGGCTTACATTTAAACCATTCTGGTGCAAAAAAACTCGACGGTACTTCTACTTCTCTAAAAAGAGAATTTTGCACAAAGGACAAAGAATTCATTAATTCCGCTGCTGACTGTACAGCACGTCTTTGATCACTCGATACAATTAAATTTGCCGATTCTACTGCCTCAATTGTTTCAATCGGTATGTTACATTCCCTACTCATACTATCTACATCATATCTCTTCAGCCATTCATGAAATGAAGTAATTGTCATCGGTTCTATAGTACTATTCAAGCGACCATGACGAATAAAAGATATCCACATTCTTTTCACTCTCCATTCATCACTTACGAACTATATTATGTACTATTTCTTACATTCATCATAACATGCTGAAAATAAAAGTTACATATTGTTACATATCTCCGCCACTACTATGAGTAACTGAAGCATCTATTCCATCAAAATATGTATTCGTTTCATGTTGACGAATTTTCTTCAACTGTGTATAAGAAAATAAATATAAGAACAAAGCTATAAAGCTCCCCATAATTTCAAACATTATTTTACCGTTCCTATTTCCCCCTTATTAAACAGACCAACATCCATTTTCATTATAAAGATATAAACACTTTTTCTCCAGCATCATATGAAATATGGATATTATCTTACAAAATATGAATATTTTTCGACTTTTTCCTTTGAAAACATTTACAAAACAGGAAACATAGTTCAAAATAAAGGAAAATAAAAAATCCCAAATTATTCTTTTTTGGAAAAACTGTAACAAGGAGAGTTGCTTATGCAGATCGCAGAAACTGGAGATATCATCGAATTTAAAGGTGGAATGCAAGGCCGTGTTCAAAAGGTAAATCAAAACTCTGTTATTGTTGATATAACAATTATGGAGAATTTTAGAGAACTAGATATGGAACCTCTTACAGTTGTAAGTCATAAAAACTATACTGTCATTAATCAAAATGCATAATATAATAGAAAGAAAAGTCCTGTATAGTATACAGGACTTTTCTTTCTATTAACGATTATCAATCGTTTCCGGATATAGATCGTGGTTCATCATACGGTAATCTGCCATTTGTTCATACTTCGTTCCTGGTCGACCGTAGTTGCAATATGGATCAATTGAAATACCACCACGTGGTGTGAATTTGCCCCATACTTCAATGTAACGCGGATCCATTAATTTAATTAAATCATTCATAATTACATTCATACAATCTTCGTGGAAGTCACCGTGATTGCGGAAGCTAAATAAATATAACTTTAAAGATTTACTCTCTACCATTCTTTGTTCAGGAATGTAGCTAATATAAATTGTTGCAAAGTCTGGTTGTCCTGTTTTCGGACATAAGCTTGTAAATTCAGGACAATTGAATTTTACAAAGTAATCACGGTTTGGATGGTTATTATCAAATACCTCTAAAATTTCTGGGCTATATTCAAATAAATATTTTGTATTTTGATTTCCTAATAATGTTACATCTTTTAAATCTTCATCTAATCTTCCTGCCATTTTAAACATCCCTTCTCTTTATACGCCTCGTTTATTTCCCCATACTAACGCATGAAGCTGCGGCAATACTTTCGCATCATTCATTTTTTTACAATTAACAGCTTTTTCAATAAGCCACTCATACTTATCTAATAATTTTTTAATAAGCATTGCATCATCCACTGTTTTCGTATCATCGTTCCCTACTTGTAAGAAAAATGGTACAGATGGATAACGTTCGTGCATCTTAACTGCATATTCAAAGTCGCGATCATCGAATACTACTACTTTTAAACTAATATCTTTTCCTGCTAGTTTCTGAATTACAGCATCTAACTTTTGATAATCTGTTTTCATTCCCGAACTTGGTGGTTTTGGCGAAATGGTTATCTCATCAATTTGAAGTAACCAATCTTGCCATTTACTCCCTTGTGTTTCTATCGCCGTTCGCATCCCATTCTCTTTTAATATAGAAAGAAGCGACTCAATATTTTTCAATAAAACAGGATTCCCACCCGAAATCGTAACATGAGAGAAATTTTCTCCTCCAATTTCAACAAGCTCATTCCAAATGTCTTCCGCTGGCATTTGTCTAATTTGATCTTTTGCCGATCCATCCCATGTAAAAGCAGAATCACACCAAGAACAGCTATAGTCACAGCCAGCAGTTCGAATAAACATAGTCTTTTGCCCGACAACCATGCCTTCTCCTTGAATAGTCGGACCGAATATTTCTAAGACAGGGATTTTACTCATCGAGCATCCACTCCCGTCTTACTTCCGCATAACTAGTTGGCGTCTCAAATAGACGAACAAATTCAACACGAGCTCCTTTATATTCGTTCACACGATTATCTTTCGTTAATGCTTCTGCCATCTTTTCATAAATCCAAACGACCATATTCTCAGCAGTCGTATTCATCGCTGGTAATGTTTCGTTTAAATAACGATGATCTAAATATATTTCAATTTCGTTTTTCCAAATTTCTTTTATATCTCCAAAGTCAATTGCAAGGCCTATTTCATTTACATATCCACTAATCCCAAATACAACTTTATATGTGTGACCATGTAAGTTTTTACATTTTCCTTCATAACAGTGTAAATGGTGTGCTGCATCAAATGTAAATTCCTTGCTGACCATTACTCTTTTATTATGATATTTGAGTTGTTTACGTTGAATATCCTTGTCCATTTTTTGCAAATTTTCTACGATGCGAAATCCAAAGAAATTATCCATTAGTTGTTCGCTCCTTCGCGTTCTTGTAAGTACGTATCTAATCCTGCTTTACGAAGTTGACATGCTGGACATTCACCGCAACCATCACCAATGATTCCGTTATAACATGTTAATGTTTTTTCTCTAACAAACTCGAATGCGCCAAGTTCATCAGATAATTTCCACGTGTCTGCTTTATCAATCCACATAAGTGGTGTATGAATGACAAATGGATAATCCATAGATAAATTTAATGTAACGTTTAACGATTTCACAAACACGTCACGGCAATCTGGATAACCACTAAAATCAGTTTCACATACACCCGTTACAATATGACGTGCCTCAACTTGTTTTGCTAATACAGCAGCAAATGATAAGAATAGTAAATTTCGTCCATCTACAAATGTCGATGGCAATTCACCTTCTTCATGTGTAATCTCCATATCCGTTCTCGTTAACGCATTTGGAGCAAGTTGATTTAATAGACTCATATCTAGTACCGTATGTTTAATTCCTAGCTCTTTCGCAATTTCCACTGCACAATCAATTTCTAATTTATGACGTTGATTGTAATTAAATGTTACAGCTTCTACTTCTGCAAACTGCTCTATTGCCCAAAATAAACATGTTGTACTATCTTGTCCACCACTAAAAACAACAACTGCTTTTTCTTTTTTCATTTCACTCATTCTCCTTCTCTACTACGAATAAGAAGAAAGAACGTTCTTGAACTGTCACAATAAAAAAACAAAACAATACCTAAGGATATTGTTGTTTCCATAGTTTTTTATAGAGGGAGTTCGCGAACCTCTCCCATGCGGTGCATGGAATTTCTTCTTTCATTGACAAAACATATTGTAACATATTGTATACTACCAGAAAAAATTTCTGATTTTTCCGCTATTTTATATTCCATTTCTTTCATTTTATAGTATGATTAATTTACTATTCGGAGAGAGGAGGCATCCCACTGAAACACTTTATTATTTACCTCTTTTTAAATATTTTATCCATTCTCGTTACAATGCTTATTTATCACTTATTTTGGAATCAAAAAGGGAAACGGTCTCCTAAATTAAATTCAGCTATATTTATTGTACTGTGTTGCCTCGCTACAATACTATGTATCACTTTTGCAGCAAAAACAAATAATGGTTTTCAATTTGATATGCGTCATATCGTATTAATTGTCGGTACATTGACAGGAGGACCTATTGCTGGTGGTTCTATTTTAGCTGTATTAAACATATATCGCTTCTTATTAGGAGGAATAGGTGTTTTCCCATCCCTTATCGCTTCTATTGTTCTATTTATTGTTCTACTATTAACGTACAAATTTTTCAATCGAACTTCTAATCGTATAAAAATAGCACTTGCTATTATTTACAGTCTCACATATGGATTTAGCTGGATACCCTTCTTCCTTTCAGAAGTTACAAATAAGGTAGATTATATACCCCATATTATTGTGTATGAGTTATGTACGATGCTTGGTACGATCCTTATTTTATATTTACTACACATATTACAAACTCAGGTTCGTCTCCAAAATGAGCTTATGAACGCTGAGAAATTTCATTTAATTGGTGAAATGGCAGCTTCCATCTCGCACGAAATTCGCAATCCTTTAACTTCAACGAAAGGATTTTTACAACTATTGCAGTCTGATACATGTACCGAGCAAGAACGGAAATTATATATCGATATTGCCATTAATGGTATCGAGCAAGCAAATCATGTTCTCACAGACTATTTAACCTTTGCAAAACCGAGTATTGAAAAAGAACAAACACTACAACTCGAGGAAGAATTACTGCATGCACTATCTTTAATTACACCACTTGCCAATTTAACAAATGTCCGTACTCATTACATAAAGCAAAGTACTTCTTTCTTTATCGCTGGAGAGAAGCAAAAACTAAACCAATGCTTATTAAATATTTTAAAAAACTGCATTGAAGCTATGCCAAAAGGCGGCGATCTTTATTTCACATTAGTTCCTGATCATAAGCATATCCAGCTATATATAAAAGATACAGGAGTTGGTATGGATCAAGAACAAGTGAAGCGCCTCGGTTCTCCTTTCTATTCAACGAAAGAAAAAGGGACTGGTCTTGGAATGATGGTTGTATTCAGTGTTGTTCAAGCTATGAATGGAAAAATTGATATTATAAGTGAAAAAGGAATCGGTACAACCTTCTTATTAACCTTTCCACTCATACAAAAAACGTGATGAAATAATCATCACGTTTTTTCTGTTCCTTCAACTAATTCAGCAAAAGCTTTCACTTTTCCATGTGGTTTTTGATTCTCTTTACGTGCTTTCCAAGCACGCTCTTCTTCTCTCTTTTTCTTGGACATACTTTTCAACTCCTTCTTTTCTTTCTCCATGTAGTATTCCAAAGTAAGAAAGAAAACTATGCATGTATCAAAAAAAGAAGTGGTTTCCCACTTCTTCCACTTTATCGCTGCAAAATTGCGTATTTCGCCTCTTTTAACTGTGTAAGATGTCTTTGCTCATGCAAATCAAGAAATTGAGCCCACTGATACAAATTCAAATCATTAAAAACAGGATGCTTTAATCCATTTGCAACTAATTCTTTTTCATCTATGATACTATGAAGCGCATGTAATAGTTCTTGTCGTGAATGTTCTAGCAATTGAATTCCTTGCTGTTTTTTCATTAAAGTTTCTGTTGGTTGCATTTGCTGAGGAGCTTCTCTTTTATGTGTGCGATCAAGCGTAAGTTGGAGGTCTTTAAATGGAGTCGCGTTTCTTTCATTTTTGTGTAGAGCATATACAAGGGCAGATGTGACAGATTGTTCAACTAAATGTAAGTGATGTAAAATTTGAATAATACTCCATTTATCACGGCGTGGCTTTACATTCACTTCTGTATCATTTAACATTTCAATTTCTGATAATAGCGTGCTTCGGGTAGACTGCAATGAGTTCACCAAACTTTCTAAACTCACATCCATATTAGATTGAAGCATACTTCTTTCCCCCTTTTTTGTTGGTGAAAAGAGGTGTTCCTTCTTAGAAACACCTCTTTAGTATTCTGAATTTTCTTTTATTATCTCATCATTTCCCCATTATGTCGATGTTAAACATGTGAAAAAAAGCGCATGTTTTTTACAATTTTGTGTCGTCAATCGCATGTAGCCATGCTTCAATTTCTGTAATGACACTTTTCACACAACCTTCAGCAAATGGTGATGTTAAATTTGCCACTTCTACTAATTCCAAGAATGATTTACTTCCACCTTGTTGGCAAAGGTTCACATAATCTTCCCATGCCTCTTGTCTATTATCTCTTGCGCGCTTCCAAAATTGCAGTGCACAAATTTGAGCTAACGTGTAGTCAATATAGTAGAACGGCGAGCTATAAATATGTCCCTGACGTTGCCAGAAGCCACCGCGCTCTAAATAATCATTATCTTCATAATCACGATGCGGTAAATATTTCTTCTCTATGTTACGCCATGCTGTCTTACGCTCTGCTGGTGATGCTTCTGGATTTTCATATACATAATGTTGGTATTCGTCGACAGATACACCATATGGTAAAAACAGAAGTGCTGAACTTAAGTGTGAGAAATAATATTTATCTGCATCTTCTTCAAAGAATAGTTTCATCCATGGCCATGTAAAGAATTCCATACTCATAGAATGAATCTCACACGCTTCATATGTTGGCCAATTATATTCTGGAATTTCAAATTTACGACTTTCATATACTTGGAAAGCATGACCAGCTTCATGTGTTAATACATCAATGTCACCAGATGTTCCATTGAAGTTTGAGAAAATAAATGGCGCTTTATAATTTTCGATATATGTACAATATCCGCCACCAGCTTTTCCTTTTTTCGCAACTAAGTCTAATAAATCATTATCTAACATGAAATTGAAAAATTCATCTGTTTCAGCTGATAACTCTTTATACATCGTTTTCCCATGATTAATAATCCAATCTGCATCTCCTTTTGGAGTTGGATTACCTGTAGCAAATTCAAAGTTTTCATCGTAATATGCTAGCTTTTCTACACCGATACGTGCTTTTTGTCTCTTTCTTAATTCCGTTGTAACTGGAACGATATAATCAAGTACTTGCTGACGATAATTCGCAACCATCTCCGCATTGTAATCTGTACGATACATTCTTGCATATCCTAGTTCAACAAAGTTTTTGAAACCTAAAGATTTCGCAATTTTCGTTCTTACTTTAACAAGCTCATCATAAATACGATCTAGTTCTTCCTCATTTCCAGCTAAAAATCCGTAGTATGCTTCACTTGCTGATTTACGTTCACTTCTTTCTTTTCCTTGCATAAATGGAATCAGTTGCGATAATGTTCTTTCTTCTCCTGCAAAGTCAATTTTTGCAGATGCTAACAACTGTGTATATTGTGAAGACAATTTATTCTCTAATTGTAAATCTTTCACGATTTCATCTGAATATGTTTTTAAATCACATTCTGCTAGAGCGAATAATTGCTTTCCGTAATAGGCTTCTAATTCTTCACGAAATGGAGAACTAATTAACGCCTTATAATATTTTGTTCCATATCCTTGTACAACTGGAGAGTATTCATCAAAGAAATCTTGCTCCTCCTTATAAAAAGCATCTGTCGTATCAACAGAATGACGAATGTAACAAAGATTCCCCATTGTACCAAAATCATTGCGAATTTCATTAATTGAATTGATAACTTGTTTTTGTTCTTCTACAGTTTTTGTGTTATCAAATTTCTCTAAAGCAACAGTAAATTTCTCTTTTAATTCTTCAATATTTGGCCGTTTATATTCATAGTCTTTAAATGACATGAACGAGCCTCCTCTCCATTATGTATACCTTTACTATAATTCAATACTTCTTCCCAAATCCCCTCTTAGTTTTCAACAAAATTCGGCAGCTGCCATCTTACTTACTTATATGCAAAAAAGCCTTGGATTTTTTATCCAAAGCTCCTTTGGAACATAGTATCACTTTTCATACTTTCCAATTTTTTTCAACAAATCAAGTAATTCATCCTTTTCATCCTTCGTTAACATTTCAAAAGACTGATGTATAACTTGCTCATGCCCCGGAAAAATAGAAGCAATAAAACTCTCCCCAGACTCCGTTAATTGCGCATAAATAACACGTCTGTCATTCGGACATGGGATTCTCTTTACTAATCCCTTTTTTTCCAGCTTATCTACAACATATGTAATGCTGCCACTAGCTATTAAAATGCGCTCACCAATTTGCTGAAGTGGTTGACCACCTTTATGATATAGCAGTTCTAATACAGCAAATTCAGTTGGATTTAACCCGTTACTTTGTATAGATTTATTTGTAGTATCCATAACAGAACGGTGTACACGAGATAATGCAATAAATACTTTTAAAGATTGAGAAATATCTTCTCGTTCATTATTTGATGTCATACAACTTTCAACCCTTCACTTAAATTCTCAGCAATAAAAAGAAAATACAGCTTAATACTTCATGTGAGTTCCGAATGAGCATTCACTCATCCATTTCCTCTCCCCTAATATATTACGAATGATTCTTGAATAAAAACATGACAATTTTAACATAGTTTATATATAATGATAATAAAAAAAGAAGGAGTACCACATTTGAAAGTCAAATTCCAAAGCATAGTTTTATATATATTGCTTGTTATCCTACCAACGATAGTGATTGGTGCTACATTTTATTCCTATCATACGTATAAAATGAAGCAGGAAAACAAAACATCTGCTCATACGGTTCTCTTTTTATATAGAGACTATTTAGATCATCACCTTGGTGAAGCAATTTCTGCCTTAGAAATGCTTGCAAAAGTCGTAGGTACCGAGACTGGTAACATAAATGGGATTAAACAAATTGTACATGATACAGATGGAAACGATGCGCGCTTTTCTGGTCTATATTACGTTACACCAGAAGGAACCATTACCATCGCATCAGAAAGCGAATCAAGACCTGTAGACGTCTCAGACCGCAAGTATATTCAAGACGCATTACAAACTAAGAAAACAACTGTATCATCCGTCATTACAGATCGCGTCCTTGGACATCAAGCTATTATAATCGCTTCCCCAATATTTAACAAACAGAAGGAACTCTCAGGCTTATTGTTAGCAAGTTTACGCTTTGACTACATTTCATCTTCTTTAAATGCTATTAAACCACAATACCATTTCGAAGTAACTGATAAACATGATGTAGTTTTTCTAACTGATGACAATAATGAAACAAGCGATGCGCATTCTAATATGCTCACTACCCCACTCCAAAGGTTAAATTGGAAGGTCTCTGTTTCTCCATTACCTATCCACAAGCAAACTTTATACCAATGGGTTGCAATAGAATGTATAGCTACTTTATTTTTAATGTCTATCTTATTTTTACTCGCTCAATATATGTTATTAAAACGGCAAACAAAGCTGGAAAGACAACAAAATGAACTGCAAAAAATTGAATTGGTTGGAACTTTTGCAGCGAGTACAGCCCACGAAATCCGCAATCCTCTTACGGGAATTAAAGGACTCGTTGCGCTATTAAAAGAAAAATATAAAGATGAACAGGATCAGTTTTACTTTTCCATCATCGAACAAGAAATAGAGAGAATTAATGAAATTGTAAGTGAATTTCTTATTCTTGGAAAGCCAACTGCTATCATTGAACAAACATATGATGTGAGAACTATTCTAAATGAAGTAGCATTGATTATTCAATCTGAGGCGAATCTACATAACATTGTATTCCATCTACATTTGCCAGACCATCCTGTTCATATCCGTTGCTCAAAAGACCATATGAAACAAGTGGTTTTAAACATTACAAAAAATGCAATTGAAGCCATGACTTCTAGTGACACACTAACCATTGTCATAACAGACAATGAAACACACGCACAATTGCAAATTATTGATACTGGAAAAGGTATTCCAAAACATATTCAAAAACACCTCTTTCATCCGTTCTTTACTAATAAAGATACTGGAACAGGTCTTGGACTTGTCATATGTAAACGAATTGTAGAGATGTACGATGGGCATATTTTTATTGACAGTAAAGAAAACGAAGGAACGACAGTTCATATCGAAATACCGTTACATAAAGTATAATTATCCTTATCACAAAAGGGTAATTATACTTATTTCATAAAACCCGCCACAAGCATTCGCCAAAAATTATTCGATTTTCCTTCATATCCGATTTGGAAAATAGGTACCTTTATAATGGAAAACCATTTTGGTGTTTGTTTTTCTTTATAGCGCTGGTATTGTAAAATAAGCTTGTCCAATTCTTGACTAACTTGAATTGTTTCCCTACTAGTTAACCCGCTTGTTAATCCTAGTTGAATCATTTCTTCACGCTTCATATGAATATCACGTGAAAGCTTTTCTAATGTGTACTTCCTTTTTACAGTAAACATCCATATCCCCCTTATTATTCTTCCATGCTCTCAACTTCACTATTGACCTTTTACCTGCTTAATCATATTCAAATTTGAAGAATCAGAAAATTAAACATTTTCTCCCTGTAATTTACAAATCTTTACCCTCACTTTGAGAATTATTACAAATTATTCTATCTTTGTAAATACATTCGCAATAATAGACATTTTTTTCATCTTCTTTTTTTACAAATACCAATTAAATAGCGGTTTCTCTATTTAACATATACTTTTCTTCGACATTTTTTGTTTAATTTATATAAAAACGCAAAACATAATGATGATTGATAAAGTGAAACTTTAATCAGTGGGGGGTGTTCATCCCCCACTGATTATTAGCACTCACCAATCGGGCGTTTACGAGCAGTGGATCTCCCCCCTAACTTCTTTGCTCCAGCCGAATTTTGAGGTGAGAATCTTACTGCCCGCAAATAGCGGGATAAAATAGAAAGGAAATATTTATATGCGCAAATATACGATTGCATTGCTCATTTTTACTATGTTCTTACCATCCTTCTTGTTTCCGATTCAAGCCAATGCCCATACAAATAAAGTAGCTATTGTCATTGACGACTTCGGAAATAATATGAAGGGAACTGATAAAATGTTATCACTTCCCATTCCACTGACTGTTGCTGTTATGCCTTTCCTTCCTTCTACAAAAGAAGATGCAATAGCAGCCCATAAAAAAGGCCATGAAGTTATTATACATATGCCAATGGAACCTATTAAAGGTAAAAAAGAATGGCTTGGACCAAAAGCACTTACAACTGATTTAAGCGATGAAGAAATAAACAACCGACTCGAACAAGCGATTAAAGAAGTACCGCATGCAATTGGAATGAACAATCATATGGGATCAAAAGTAACAGCTGACGAAAGAATTGTACGTCTTATACTTACAGCTTGTAAAAAACACGGTTTATTTTATTTAGATAGCAAAACAAACCCTAATAGTGTCGTCCCACAAATCGGAAAAGAATTAGGGGTGCCTATTATTGAAAACCAACTATTTTTTGATGATGTTTATACAGCAGGACATATTTCAAAACAAGCTCAATTACTTATCAAAAAAATTCAAGAAAAACCAATTATGGTAGCTATCGGACACGTTGGGCCTCCAGGTAAAATTACATCACGTGTTATAGAAACCTCTATTCCCAAAATTCGCGAGCATGCAGACTTTATTTTTTTGTCTGATTTAGCATTATCTCCACCTGCTGTTTCAAAATAAAGTGAAACTTTAATTAGTGGGGCATTCACCACTAATTATTAGCCCTCACCAATCGGGCGTTTACGGGCGGCGGTGCTCCCAAAAATAGTGGGAGACAATTCATCACTTACACGAAAAAAAGGTACCACTCTACATATAGCAGATTGGTACCTTTCCTTTTCACTTAAATATAATCTACATGACTCACTCTGAATCCTTTTTTTTCTATTTTTTCGATTAATTTCTTTAATCTTTTTTCATCTAACTCATCTGATATATTTACGATAATACGGCGAATATATTGATCACCGTTATCTAGCGTAAACAACCCACCGATATTATATGCTTTTAACAATGTCCCAAGCTCTTTAATCGTTCCCTTACAATCTTGTGTTGCAATTGTTAATATATAACCACCCGTCCGCATACCGAATGAGTCTTCAATAACATCAAATACATTGGAATGTGTTAAGATACCAACAAATTCATTATAATCATTTAGCACCGCTAAAAATGGGAGACGACGAATCACATAAAAAGCTCTGAAGAAAGAATCCTTTTCAAAAATAAATGCAGAGGAATTTTCTAACATATCTCCTGTACTTACATGCTCTAATCCGCTATTACACTTCTTTTCTAATAAATCTACTTTATAAATAATCCCCATGAATAGCTTCTCATCTTCTGCTAATACAGGGATTGCTCGAAATCCCGTTTCATTCATAATTTGTAATGCTTTTTCACCAGTATCATTTATCTTGCAATAAGTCACCTGCTGTTTTGGCAGAAAATGATATTTAACTCGCAAAATATGTTCCTCCTTACATGTCAACATGTAATCTATATATAATAAGGAGACCTATATTTTATGAGTAAAATTATTTTTAAAACGCTTTCATTTATTTATGGAATTGTAACAACATCGCAAACATTTTTATATAACAGAGCTCTTCGCACCTTTTATCATTAACAACTTTACATGATAGTTCATTAAATATTCTATACCCTCTAGCCATTTTTTCGCTTCTTCTGGCGTTTTCCCCCACACAATCATGCCGTAATTATGAACGAGAACTACTCCTCCACCTTCAATAAAATTCGGAACATTACTTTCTAACAAATCAGCAAATTTCTTTTCATCTTCTACAATTGGAATTGTCATTTCTGTTATACCTTCTTTTCCAAAAACACGTTCCACGCTACGTTTATCGAATGTTACTTCTCTTTCTTCTCCGTATAACTCTGATATTAAATGGCTATCTACAGTCTGTACTTGTAAAATACATTCCGCACTGCTTTTTTTATAAATATCCGCATGCATAAATGACTCTGCCGCTGGTTTTTCCTCGTTTTCAAACACTGGCTCACACATGCAATTGACAACAATAAAATCCTCTTCTGAAAACAATCCTTTATCTCTTCCCTCGACATTCACTAAAAATGTTAATGGCTCTTTTGACGTACATAACGATAAACTAATTTTTGTACCATAAAACCAATCACGAAGTGCCAATTCAGATTTCACATCTTTTAATTCATTCCATTTCTTCAGAAAAAATAACATTTCGTCACCCCCGTCGTAATATTTATATAATGTTCGAATCCTTTCTATGTAAAAGGAATATTTTTTGATTATTCTAAAAATTTAATTGAATTATCACATGAGAATGCTTTTTTGTCAATATGATTTCAACGCTCCTCGTAAAAATAGGCTACTCACATACCAATCCCGCCGTCCATGTCCTACTTCATTTTACAATAAAAAATACGTTATTCTTCTAATGAAAGAATAACGTATTTTTCTCATTTGCTTTAAGTTCGTAAAGAATGACGGATCTTTTATCTTCGCATTCGCAACTGTTAAAAATTTAAAATGCGGCATATATTTCAATGCACGATAATCAATAATCTCATTCGTATTTAAAAACAAGTCCTTTACTTGCAATAACTCTTCTTTCGTAATTGGTGTATTTAAATCTTTTCTATTACATACTTTTTTATTAACAAATTCTCTTAATTATTTATCTGTTATCATATTTTGGCTATCCACTTGATTCTTTGTTTCCGTATGGCATGAATTAGAGTTATCATCTGCTTTCTCTGTTTCTTTGTCGCCTAATGTTGCTACTACTAGCGCCTTAATATAATTTTTTCAAAATAAAATTCCCTTATATTGATAACTGCAATATTACATGTAAAATATGTTTCTAGCGATACACAATAAAAATCCCTTTATTCAAAGGGATTTTTTACCTATCGTATGAAGAATTTCACTTTTTTCTTTCTCATTAATAAAACCAATTTTTTGTAAAATATTTGCATACAATACAAGTTTATTATATATGCGTTCTGACATATTCCCCCTTCTTTCCTTCAGCCAACTTTTTTTATATTGGTAAATTATATGAAGGAAATGAGAAAATGTGTCCACTTTTTGCATGAATGCAAACCTTTTATTTCATTACTGCTTTCACTTTATTTAACACACTGTCCATTGAATATTATGCTTCTTAACTTCTTCTTCAAAACTATATGGCATTTTCTTATCACAAATAACATGTTGAATACGAGAAAATCCTGCTATTCTATAATTCCCTTTTACGCCTACTTTTGTATGGTCGCATAAAATATATGTTTTCTCAGCTAATTTCATCATCGCTTCCGACAGTTTTGCTTTTTCTAATTCAAAACTGGAAACGCCAAAACTAGGTAATAACCCATCAATCGAAACAAACGCTTTATGAAAATGAAATTGATGAATCACTTGCTGAGAAATAGATCCTGATACACGCGAATGCTTTGGTGATACTTTTCCACCAATAAATAAAACTTCACCGTGAAACATCTTTTTATTAATAGAAGAGATTAATTGTGTCGCTACTGGAAAAGAACTCGTAACAATCGTTAAATTTTTTCGATGAACAAGATATGGAACCATCTGAAGTGGTGTACTTCCGTCATCAATTGCAATGACATCACCATCTTCTACAAATGTTGCTGCTTTATAACCAATTCTTTTCTTCTCTTCTATATGTAGCATTTCTCTTTCTAACATCGGCGCCTCTATCCCGGCACCTGGAAGTTGAACAGCTCCACCATACACTTTCTTCAACTTTTTTTCACGATCTAACTCTTCTAAATATCGACGAATTGTTTCTGTTGATACAGCGAATTCTCTCGCTAATTCTGAAACCTTTACTTTTCCTTTAAACTCTACTTTTTCAAGAATAGTCCGCTTTCTTTCTTCTCCTACTACAGACATAGCTTCACCCCATTTGTATCTACCTCATAAAGTTCCTTGCTTATACAAAATTATAATTTTCTTTTTCAGTGAAAACCTCTTCATGAATATAAATGCCGCGCTTTTCTAGTTCATCAAAAACAAGTTGTGGGTTTTCGAAAGCTTCTTCAGGCGTAACAACACCCATTTTATTTACATTCCCATTTGCAATTAACTCGGTAGCAATTCCAAATGGAATACCGACGTTTCTCGTATAAGCTCTTAAATTTTCCCATCCTACAATAGATCCATCAGATAACGGATGTGTATGATATAATACATGTCTCTGTTTCTCATTATTTTTCATACCTACTACTTCTACATGAAGTGCATAACCGTATACTTCCGTCTCTTGACCTTCTTTCGATTGTAATAAATACTGCGAAATACAATCCATAATGCCAATTTCTTTCCCGTTTATTTCAATTTGATCATTACGCAATATGCCGTAATCATATAAAGCACGTACGAGCTGCATATTTTTCTTTGGCCAAGTTCCTCTCGTCTCTATCAGTTTGACACCTTTATTTTCTAGTGCCTTTGCTAACGTAATCGTTTCAGAATGCGGAATGATATACTACATTGTTTTACCATAAGGCGCTGGCAATTCAATTTCTCTTGGTCGCGCAAAAGGAGGTACTTGCTTAAACTTACCATCTTCATATACTGTACGCGATGGTAAATTTGGATCATATTCATATGTCGTTGTTTCTGTAATTGATGCAGAAAAAGCAATTGGACGATACGAACCGTGACTTACACGAACATACTCTACAGTATCTAGCTGATTTGCTGCATGCATGGCCATCATTTGCGTTACACCTGGTGTCATACCAAATCCGGGTAAACATGTTTTTTCATTTTGAACAAATATAGCATGTGATTCATTTTCTTCACCAAATCCATTCAAATTCACACCGTGACACCCAGCTTCCGCAATACAACGAGTAGACAATCCATTTAACTTTATCGTCGTACCATCCATTACAATGTCATAGCCTTTCATTTTTGCAACTGTATCCTCATGATTTGTCACATCGACTTTCACAAAATCAACACGAGGATCGTTGAGCCATTCTACTACTTTACGGCCTTCTTCTTCGTTAAAATCGGCTACTGTAATCGTCTCAAAAGATGAAAATTGAACTAAATCCAAAATCGCTTCACGACAAATTTTACCTGCTCCACCTAAGCAAAATACTTTCAACCTATAACAACTCCTTTGGCGATACTATCAACTAAACGATTTATATCTTCCTCATGTACATCACCGATATTTCCAATACGGAACGTATCTACTTTCGAAATTTTCCCTGGATAAATTACAAATCCATACCTCTTTAACTCGTTATATAACTCCTGAAATTCAAATCCCTCTGGGTAAATAAACGATGTAATAATAGGAGATTGATATTTTTCATCTACTAATGACTTGAATCCAATTTCTTCCATTCTGTTCACCAATAATTTTTGATTGTTATAATATCGATTGCAACGTGCTCTTACTCCGCCCTCTTTTTCTAGTTCAAGCAAGGCTTGATAAAAAGCGTGTACAACATGCGTAGGTGAAGTAAAACGCCATTTCCCATTTTGCTCTTCCATCGTTTCCCATTGATCATATAAATCAAGAGATAAAGAGCGTGCTTGCCCTTTACACTTTAATAATTCATCACGATTTGCGATAACAAAACCAAATCCAGGAACACCTTGAATACATTTATTCGCACTACTAATTAAAAAATCAATTTGCAAATCAGCAATGTCTATTTCAATCCCGCCGAAACTACTCATTGCATCAACAATTGTAACCTTCTCGTATCGCTTTCCTAATTTACATACATCTACAATTGGATTAATAATACCTGTAGTTGTTTCACAATGAACTACTGCAATATGAGTAATCTCTCTATCTTCTTGCAATAACTTTTCTACTTCTGCAATATTAGTAGGTTCCCACTCCTCTGTTTGACTCACGACCACATTTATATGTAACATCTCTGCCATTTGCACAATCCTCTTACCGTATGCACCATTTGTACAAACAAGAAGCTTTCCGTTTTTAGGAACGACAGAACCAATCACTGCTTCAACTGAAAACGTACCGCTTCCTTGCATTAAAACCGTTGTATATTTCTCTTCTTCTTTCGTTGCTAACGATACAAGTTTAGCTCTTACATCTTGCACCATTGTGTTATATTCAACATCCCATGTACACCAATCGTATAGCATAACTTCTTTTACCGTTTTTGTTGTCGTCAATGGTCCTGGCGTTAATAATAAGTAGTGATTTCCATTCATGATCCTTTGCCCCTTTTATGAAATAATAAGTTCTTGTTTCTCGATATGTTCAATTACGTTCTCGAGTTCTTGCATCGTTTCAATCGTAAAATGAGCTCCGTTTTCAACGAAACGATTACGAACTACTTCCATCTTTTCATGAAGTTCTACCGGATCCATAGTTTCAACTTCCCACTCGCTTAAGCCGAGCTCGCTACTACCGAGAATTACGCCAACAGTCCACATCCCAGCATTTCTGCCCTCGTTCATATCTGACACCGTGTCTCCCACTTTTATCATATGATTCATCGGATACACACCAAGTTCCATCGCATTTTTATAGCACATCCACGGGTACGGACGACCTGCTGGAACATCATCTGGCGTCACAAGAAAATCAGGTTTATACCCTTGTAATTTTGCTTCTTTTGCAACAATATCCATCATTTCTCTCGTATAGCCAGTTGTTGAGCCAATTTTAATGCCTCTTTTACGTAATGAAGCCATCACTTCTCTTATCCCATCAATTGGCGTGGCATAGTTTGGCAGAATAGCAAAGAGAATTTCTTCAAATTCTTTATACATCTCATGAATGTCTGCTTCTGTTGGTAATTGTCCGAAAACACGCTTCCACTCATTCGCAATACGAGGCATTTCTGTTAGTGCTCTTACATGGTCTATTTTTAATAACCCCATTGGCTTACGTGCTTCTTCTGCTGTAACTTCAACACCACGTTTATGAAAAATTTTCATGAATACTTCCAGTGGTGCAAAACATCCGTAATCAACTGTCGTACCTGCCCAATCAAAAATAACTGCTTCTATTTTCATTCTATCCATCACCCTTCTTATTTATCTCGCTGTTCGCCAGGCAGTAAGACTCCCCCTCGCAAAGAAGTTAGGCGGGAATCATGCTGCCTTAAAAGTCCGATTGGTTCAACTATTAATCAGCGGGGGATGCCCCCACTGATTAAAGTTTCACTTTATCTTTGTTGCCATTTTGACGTTCGGTTACGAAGTGCTTTCGTTCCCCATTCATATACAACTCTTACTACAATATTAGTAACAACAACAAGTACACTCATCGCAGCTGCTGGTGCCACATTTCCTGCATCATCCATATTTACAATTGACACAGCAGCTAGTTTAAAATCAGCTGCGTATAGGAATACAACTGCCGAGACAGTCACCATGGAATTTACGAAATAGTACATTACCATTTCTAAAATGGCTGGTAGACACATCGGTACCGTAACTCGAAAGAATGTTTTATAAAACGGGATCCCCATCGACTGTGAAACTAGTTCAAACTCTCGATCTAATTTCTTTAAAGCTGTCGTTGCCGTAACAAATGTTACAGAATAAAAATGAATGATATTAACTAGTACTAACACAGCAATTGTTCCGTATAGAGAATGAAACGGGTTCGTTACGGAAAGTCCAAATATTTGTATTGTTGGTTGACTAAAGAAGAAAACGTAGCCTAACCCAAGTACTAAACCTGGTATTGCTAAAGGTACGATAGAGAAAAAGTAACCTGTTTTTCGGAAAAATTGTAGCTGGTCTATTTTCTCAATTGCATACGCGAACACAAATGTTAAAATTGCCCCAATAACCGCTGTAACCGCTGAAACAATTACACTATTTTTAAACGCTTCAAGTCCATCTCCCGTTAAACTTGAAAAATTAAAATGCTCAAATGTAAAACTCATATTATACGGCCATACTTTTACACTTGCAGCAATACCAACTGCAACGAATAAAAGAATAATCATAAGCGTTATTACGCTACAATATACGAACGAAATAACATCTCTTTTCTTATTATTTATTATTCTGTAAGGTACTGCTTTTGAAGATAAAAAATTCGCCTGTTTTCTTTGCGTAATACGATCAACTGCAAAAGCAAAGATAGCTGGGATTAATAAAATCATTCCGACAGTTGCCCCCATTGGCATATTTTGCTGTCCAATTACTTGTTTATATACGTCAGTAGCAAGCACATTATATTGTCCTCCTACAATTTTTGGCGCCCCAAAATCAGTGAAACTAAGTGTAAATACAACGAACATTACACTAATTAATCCGTACTTTACACTAGGTAAAGTAACAGTAAGAAACTGCTTTGTTTTACTCGCTCCTAACATATTAGAAGCTTCATATAAACGATAGTCAGATCCTTGAAAAGCAATTAATAAAATAAGGAATGCTTGCGGAAATGTATACATAACTTCAGCCATTACAATTCCTACCGGTCCATATAAAGGGATTTGTATACCTTCAAATAAACCAAACATTCCTTTCGTTACTAGCCCTTGATTACCAAATAAATATGTAAGTGCTATACCGTGCATCATCGTTGGCGCGAATAATGGTAATAACGCTACGTACTGAAATATGCGCTTTCCAAAAACATTCGTACGAGCGATCGCATATGCGTAAATGAAAGCGAGTGTAACGGAAATAATTGTTGTCGCGCCCGAAATCCATATCGTATTTTGTAATGATTGAACTAAAGTTGATGTTGTGAAATATTTACTGAAATTCGCAACACCAACGAAAGCTCCATCTTTATCGTAAAAGGCTTGTGTAAACAATTGTAATAAAGGCAATACAAGTATGATAAGAAATGAAAGAAGCATACCGATAATTACTAGTCTCTGTATCCACTCTTCTTTACCGATACGTCTCTTAATCTTTTTTTTCGTATTTTCTACCTGATAATTTTCTAACATCTCCATCTATACAATGACCTTCTTTCCATATGACAACATATGATTTTCTGAGAAAGAGATTTGAATTTGCTTTCCTTTCCTAATAGAAGTTGCTTCTACTTCTGATGCCAATATATCCACTACGATTTTCTCGTTATAAAGGTGTGTTTTCTCTTCTATGACCCGCACTTCCGTCCGGTATACAGCCCCCCGGAATTCCATGCTTTCTACAACAGTTTTCATACCATTATTGTGCACAACTGTTACATGTTCAGGACGAATTGCGTGTTCTTCATTATTTTTCGAAAAGAAATTAATAGAACCAATAAAATCTGCCACAAACGGATTGGCTGGTCTTTGGTAAATCTCCTCTGGTGTTCCAATCTGCATAATTTCCGCATGATTCATTACAACAATTTTATCAGCCATCGTTAATGCCTCTTCTTGATCATGCGTTACCATAATAGTTGTTACTCCGACTTTTTCTTGCAAATCACGCATTTCTCTACGCAACTTTTCACGCACTTTTGCATCTAAAGCAGATAACGGCTCATCTAGTAACAAAATATCGGGAGACAGAGCGAGCGCACGTGCAAGTGCTACTCGCTGCTGTTGTCCACCAGATATTTGAGCAGGATATTTATCTTTTACATTCAGTAAGTCAACAAGTTCTAACGCCAATAGCGCTTTCTCTTTTACTTCTGCTTTTTCATATTTTTTTGTCTTTAAGCCGTATTCAATGTTTTCAAGCGCCGTTAAATTCGGAAATAATGCATACGATTGAAAAACCATTCCGAAGTTCCGCTTACCAGGCGGCAATGCTGTAATATCTTTTCCATTCACAGCTATACTACCTGTTGTCGCTTCTTCTAACCCTGCTAAAATGCGAAGCAACGTCGTTTTCCCACAACCACTCGGGCCTAATAAACAAACAAACTCATTTTTTTTCACTGTAAAAGAAATATCTTTTAACGCTGTAAATGTATCAAACTGTTTTTGAATGTGTTGAATTGATAAATATTCGCTCATTTTTCTCTCTCCCACTCACTTACTTTTTCGGTTCTGCTTTTTGACCAAACTCTTTTTCCCAACGCTCTAAAATTTTGTCGCGATTTTCTGCTGCCCATTTAAAGTCATTCTTTTTGTATAACTTTTCTGTCACATCTTTCGGGAATCCATCTGGAAGTTTATAGTTATTTTTAATTGTCGCAAATCCATTTTTCTCGAAGTATAACTTCATTACATCATCTGTAATTGCCCAGTCTAAAAACGCTTGTGCTAATTTATCATTTTTCGCATTATCTTTCTTAATAAGTGCATTCGCTTCTACTTCCCAGCCTAGTCCTTCTTTCGGCAGTACAACTTCAACTGGTGCACCTTTTTGTTTCTCTTTTAAAGCGCTATAAACCATTGACACACCAACTGGATATTCACCTGCACCTGCTAATTTCGCTGGTTTTGAACCGGAATGCGTATAAGATGCCATATTATCATGAAGTTTTTTCATGTAATCCCAGCCCTTATCTTCACCCATAATTTGCAACCATGCAGAAACTGTTAAAAATCCTGTTCCAGAAGAAGCTGGATGTGGCATAACAAGTGTTCCTTTATATTCTGTTTTCGTTAAATCTTCATATGATTCTGGCATCGGTAAATTTTTCTTCTTTAATTCTTCTTTATTTACAGCAATCCCCGTCATAAACGCAGTATTACCTACCCATGTTTCAGGTTTCTTATCATCTTTAAATTGCGGAAGGACACGATCCGCTCCTTTTGGAGAGTATTCTTTTAACATATCTTTTTTCTCTAAAGCTAATAGACTAGACGCCGCAGTTCCCCACACAACATCTGCTTGTGTATTTTTTCCTTCAGCTAGCAATTTCGCTGTAATAACTCCTGTTGAATCACGAACAATGTTCAACTTCACATCCGGGTATTTCTTTTTGAAAGAATCAAGATAAATCGGTACAAGCTCTTCTTCAATCGCTGTATAAACAGTTAACGATCCAGATAATTTATCATCTTTCACTTTTGCTCCAGCACTTTCTTCTTTCTTTGCACCACACCCCATTAATAACGAAAATACCATTCCAGTTGCTACAGCTTTAAAGATTGTTTTTTTCACTGTCTCTCTCTCCTTTTACAAATCTTATGTACAACTCAAATATAAACAATTAGTGTAAAAGCAGTATTAAACCAACATTAATCTTTTGTTTGTTGTTTGTTTTTGTGTAATACGTTGCTACTTCTATGTTTTTTCACATTTTTCTGCTAATAGAAAATATTAAATTTACAAATAATTAAAAAAACCTTTATAATCCCACAAAAAAACGAGGCGTTTGTAAAAAACGCCTCATTTTTGTTTACCTTTTTTTGAATTTCGATTTGCATACTTTGCACTGTTTTCTCCTTCATACTCTAATGCAAATTCTGCATCTGGTAAGCTTTCTTTCGGAGTTTTATTATTGTTAATTGCTGCATTTTGTTTCACTTTTCTTTTTACCAATACGTTCACCTGCTCTCAAGAAATTACTTTCTACTCTAGTTTGGAGCAATCTGAAATAACTATTACTGGCAAGTGTTAACAAGTACATAAGAGCTTATAGATGGAAATACTACATACGAACAAACCTTTACAAAAAGGAGCGATTACTTTGAAAGAGAAAGAAACAATCCAATCGCCAATTTTAGACGAGACGCTCCCTCATCAAATGAACTTCCCTTCTTTTAAAGGAACAGGAAAAAAGATGCAACAACCTTTTGTAAATCAATATGATGTTGTAATTGGAGACAGTAAATACAATTCCGAGAACAGCCCCTTAAACAATTGGAGTGATGAGGTAGACCCTGCCATTATGGCTGGGGATGAATGGATCCATCCTACAAATGATATCGGGTGGATTGCAGAAGAAAATCAAGAATTACTTAAAAAAGAAGTTGATAATAAAAACGACGCTTTTATGCATCCCCAATTCGGAATTAACGATTAAAAAAACCATTCTACCTAACGCAGGTAGAATGGTTTCATACTATCCAATAATAATTCTTTCTTTCGGATATTTATAGCGAGGTGGTTGTTCTCTTCCACCACTAGCTAATATAAATGTTAAAATACCGACGCGTCCGATAAACATAAGTACAATAAGTACAAGTTTACCCACAGTTGTTAAATCTGGCGTAATACCTGTCGATAAACCTGTCGTCCCGAAAGCAGAACAAACTTCAACGATCAAGCTCATAAGCGGTACATTTTCCGTAATGGATAAAATAAATAGTGCCGTGGCACATAATAATATCCCCATCGTCATAACGACAGATGCTTTTAATACATCCTCTTCATGTAGCTGTCGTTTAAAGACTCGAACCGTTCTACCGCCCCTTGCAAATGTATATAACGATAATATACTAACCGCAAATGTTGTCGTACGTATCCCGCCCCCAACCGAACTTGGAGATGCTCCAATAAACATTAATATACTCATAAATAAAAGCGTTGGTTGTGACAATTCACGTATATCCATTGTAGCGAGTCCACCGCTTCGCGTCGTCACAGATTGGAATAACGTATAGAAAACCGTTTCATGCCATGACTTTCCTACTAAAAAATGATTTCGTTCTAGTAAAAAAATCATGATGGTTCCAACAACAACAAGTGCAAAAAATGTTGTTGTCGTCAATTTTGTAAATAACGAAAAACGAAAAAGTTGTTCTCTCTTCTTACTAAGAAATTGCTTCACTTCCATTAACACAGGGAAGCCAATCGCCCCTAAAATAATGAGTAACATATGAATCATTTGAACGATATAATCTTTTTTGTACGGGATTAGCGATTGTCCTGTTAAATCGAATCCACCGTTCGTCGTTGCACTAACAGCGGCAAAGAAACCGTGAAAATAAGCTTCTTGCCAAGTCGGAAAGTACAGTAAAAATCTTGTACCTAACAGGATTGCTCCAATGATTTCTATCGAAATAATTACAATTAAAATAGAACGCATTAATTCTACAAGACCCGATAAATTTCCTTGATTATGGTCTGCCATAATTAATCTTCTTCGCTGCAAACCAATCTTTTTACCCGTTATAATCCAAACGAATGTGCCAAGTGCCATGATGCCTAATCCGCCTAATTGTAAAATTAGAGCTAATACAATAATTCCTGCTGTTGTAAACGTATCTGAAATCGTAACAACTGAAAGTCCTGTAACACTTACCGCACTAACAGATGTAAATAGGGCATCGATAAATGTCCATTTCACACCATCCTTCGTAACAAATGGTAAACTAAGTAATATTACCGATACGACTACTGCTAATAAATAAAACAAAACAATAAGTTGTACGGGACGTAATTTTTGTAAAAACTTTTTTATATCTCTCATTCCATCACTTCGCTACCTTTTTTCTATCGATTAAATAAAGAAAAATCATCACTTTCTTTATTTGTAAATAACTGCTGAAATAGTTTTGCAAATACCATTCCGTATACAGTTCCATTTCCCCCATATGGCAGTGCGTAATATAAATTATGTATCTTTTTATCTTCTTTTAAAATAGGGAGACCATCATGACTACCACCAAATGCTGCTGCCCAATAATACTCTGCCTGTATATTATTAAACTGCGGGAACATTTCTTTTACAATATTAATAAGGATATCACGCTTATGCAATAATTTCGTATCGCCGATATTTTGAATTTTCAACGCCTCATCTAATCCGCCTACAATAATGCGGTTTTGATACGTTCGAAAATATAGGTAAGGCCGTGCCGTTTCCCAAATTAATGATTTCTCATGCCAACCTTCGAACTGATCTATCTTATTTGTAACAACTGCATAAGACGTTTCTACTGTTGTATTTTTTTCTTTCTTTCCAAAAAGCGCTTCATAACCTGTCGCCATAATAATATTCTTTGCTACTATTTTATTTCCTGTTTTTGTGTAACAAATTAAATCATTTTGAATTTGTTTAATATGTATTGCCTCTGTATGTTCATATATAGTAGCACCCATTTGCTTTGCTTTATGCAAAAGACTATGTGCTAACAAATATGGATTCACTTCTGCGTCACCGCTTGTATATAATGCTGCTTGTTTTGCAAATGAATAACGTTTCTTAATATCAGACTCTGTAAAATATTCAACCGGAAATTCATAATAGCGTAACGTATTATATTCTTCTTGTAAAAATGAAATATCCTCATCTCTACTCGCATAATACAAACTATTTCGCGGAATAAAATGGGGATCAATATCGAGAGTCGGTACAACCTTCTCCATTGTTCTAAGGGCTTCATAACAAAGCCTATATGCCCGTACCCCTTTTACTTTCCCAAATGTATGAATAAGAGAGGTTAACGATTTATCATGAAGAAATTGTAATAAACCTGTATTGGCAGCTGTGCTACCACATGCAATTGCTCTTTTTTCAATGAGCGTAACACGCATTCCTATCTTCGCTAATGAATACGCTATATGAGCACCCGCTTCGCCACTTCCGACTACGAGCACATCACATATCATATCATTTTCTAACGTTGGATAACAAGGTACAGAAACTCCTCTATTCCAAAACAACTTACCAGTCATAAGCTTCATAATTATACTCCTAAAATGTAAATTTCTCCTTTCTATGTTTTGTTATTTTCCATAAAAAAATCCAACTAACACAACGCTAGTTGGATTTTTTATTTTTAATTGGAACGCTCTTCAAGCCAATTTCCAATCGTCGGATATGTTTGTTTTACAGCTGTTCCACCGTAAACGATAGACATATGCCCTGTTGGTAAACATACATATTGTTTATCTGTGCTAGAAATATGATCTAGTAAAGCTTCTACTTGACATGGCAGAGCGATATGATCACGTTTCCCGGAAATATTTAAGACATTCGCCTTAATATTTGCAAGGTCTACCTTTTGTCCACGAATAACGAGTTCACCTTTAACCAATTTATTATTTTGATAAAAATCACGAATCCACTGTCTGTATGATTCACCCGGGAACGGAATGCCATCGCCAACCCACTTTTGAACTAATTTCCAGCTTTCGACGAAGCGCTCATTTTCTGAACGATCAACTAAAGCAACGTATGGACCAACAAAATTCGTAATTGGTTTTAACATCTTATTTCCGAAATCAATCATTTCCGGCGGAATATTTCCGAATGTATCAACCGCCTTATCTAAATTGAAATATTTCTCATCTAATAAAGGACCATATAATCCTGTTTCAGAGAAATCGAAAGGACTTGTCATAAAAATTAAGTTACGAATTGGCATATGCGGATGAAGTGCCGCATAAATAGACGTTAGCGTTCCACCCATGCAATAACCAAGTAAAGAAATCTCATCCGATTTTGCAGTTCGCATTACTTTTTTCACTGCTTTTGCAATATAATCGAACACGAAATCATCAAATTTCAAATGACTATCTTCTAAACCAAATGTACCCCAATCAAGCATATACACATCAAAACCACGATCTACTAAATATTCCACTAAACTATTTCCAGGAGTTAAATCCATAATATATGGCTTATTAATAAGAGCATATATTAATAAGATTGGGACTCTCTGTGTTTTTTCTTGTTTTGGAATGTAACGATAAAGCTTCGTTTTATTCTTCGTCCAAATAACCTCTTTCGGTGTTAAACCAACTTGTGGTTCTGGTTCGCGTAATAAAATTTCGCTCGCTCTTTTCACACGGCGATATGCTTTGCGATATTCTTCTGGGTACAACTCCAATTGCTTTTCCCATTCTGTTACGAATGTAGTCATTTTTCTATCTCCTTTTCGGTCGATTTCTTTCTAAAAAAAGAAGTGCATTCCTGATATGGATATGCACTTTTTTCTTACTTCATTACATGTATAATCCACCGTTAATGTTTAATTGCTGACCAGTGATATACGCACCGTCACGGCATAGGTATACTACACCTTTTGCAATTTCATCAGCTTGTCCAAAACGTTTTTTCGGGATTTTCGCAACGATTTTTTGACGCACTTCTTCTGGTACCTCTGCTACCATTTCAGTATCGATAAATCCTGGGCAAATTGCGTTTACAGTTACATTTGTTTTTGCAAGTTCTAACGCTAATGATTTTGTAAATCCTAGCATACCTGCTTTTGCTGCTGAGTAGTTTGTTTGTCCAAATCCACCAGCTTGACCAATAATAGAAGAAATACTAATGATTCTTCCTTCTTCTGCTTCCGATATGTATGGAAGTACCGCACTTGTCGTATTAAATACACTACTTAAGTTCACGTCAATTACGCGCTCCCAATCTTCACGATTTAATTTTTTGAATGTACGATCTCTTGTAATACCAGCATTATTAACAAGAATATCAACTTTACCAAAATGATTCACAGCTTCTTCTACAAGTCGGTTTGCATCTTCTACTTTAGAAACATCCGCTTGAACTGCATAAACGTCATGCCCCTCTTTTCCTAGTTCATTTACTAAGTTTTCAGCTGCTTCTTTACTGCTGTTATAGTTAATAACTACTTTTGCTCCCTCTTGTGCTAATGCTACTGTAATTGCTTTTCCAATTCCTTTTGCCCCACCTGTTACGATTGCTACTTTGCCATTTAATTGAACCATTTCTTTTCCCCCTTAAATGAATTTGTGAACGATTATTATGAATCATTTTGGTACCCATACTAATAGAGTCCATATATTAATTATGTTTCGTTGTTTATACGTGAAAACGAGATTCTCCCTCTCTCTTTTACACGTTGTAAACAAACGCTATTATCATTTTTTATTTTCTGGCTTATTCGCCGGCTTTACTTCTTCTTTTACAGGTACTTGTAGTTTAGCTAGTACTGCATTTTGCTTTTCTAGCAATTCTAAAATTTGATCAACTTTCGTTTCTAACGTGCGAATATCTTGTTTTACTTTCGTAACATCACGCTTTAATGTAGGAGCTTGTCCTAACGAATCCACTTTCTCTTCTAGAACTTCCTCAATATTATCAACTTTATTTTCTAAGTTAATAACAAGCGTAGCTACTCTAGCGATATCCTCTTTCGTTGGCACGTTCACTTGTTCTAAATAACTTTTTGTCGTATCATTTAATGCTTTTTGATAAAACAAATTCAAGTCTAGAACGCTGCCCATCCAAGCAGAATATTCTTCTGTTTTAATTGTTTCATTGAGCGCTTTTCCCCAAAATGTTTCGGTTTGTTCATAAGCATTTTTCCATGCTTGCAATGGATCGAATTTTTGATCAATCACTTCGCCTACACTCCCTTTTTTGTTTTTGAAACAATTCAACCTATTCACTATTTTCTAATATTCTGAATAAAACTTCAAGTCTATATTTTATTTTTCTTTATTTTCCAACAAATGTATTGACATTAAAAACAGATAGGTGTAAATTGCACTTATAAGCAAAAAATTCCATCTAACTGATTCATGAGGTGATGTACAATCATGCTACATAATGAACCAGAACACCCAGAAAGTTTGGAAAAAAACCAAGCGAAACAACCAAACTCCATGCCAAAAAACTTCTTAGTTCCTTTCTTACTTCTCTGTCTAAAAGACTGGAGTCTTCATGGTTACAAACTCATTCAAATGCTAATGGACATCGGCTTTTCTTCTGTTGACCAAGGTAATGTTTATAGAACACTACGCAAGTTAGAAAAAGAAAACCTTATTTCTTCTACTTGGGATACAAGCGATGGAGGGCCAGCAAAAAGAATTTATTCTTTAACTGAATATGGAGAGCAATATTTATCAACATGTGCGACTTCTTTTGAACATTATCAAAATATGTTGCGGACGTTTTTCACGTTATACACCAATGCATTCTTTCCATTTTCTACTTCTCCAGAAAAGGATGAAAAGGATTCTTCATCTTCACCTGGTGGTACAGCAGAGTAATCTGCGTTCACAATATGCAAAAAAACATTTGGAGGTCAAACAATGGAAACTAAACCATACGAATTAGTCGATGCATTTTGGAAAAACTGGTCTCAATCTCTTTCCCTCTTCTCTTCAGCTGGGAAACAATTAGAGCAACTTACTTTAGAAACGTTAAAACAACAACAAGACGCTTTGCATAAATTAACATCAGGAGTAAATGAACTAGAAAAAGAACTACAACAATTCACAGCTCAGTTCAATAACCAATATACAGATTACGTGAAGCAATTAACTGGAAACTCCTTAAATGATCAAATTAACGAGTGGCAAGGGAAATGGAATGAGCTTTCTACTCAAATGCATCAACTTACTGTTTCTCCTACAAAAACATCTTTGTCTATTCTTATTCAAACTAGCGGTCAATTTGAAGAAACAACAAAACACTTTATTGAACAACAACAATCGCAACGCGAAGAGGTTCAAAAACAGTTAGAAGTTTTTTTGGGAGAGTTCAAGTCCAAACAACTAGAACTCGCAAAGCAGTTCGAGGAAAACTCAAAAAATCTATTTACTTCCATCAAGTAAGAAAAATGTGGCAACTAACTGCAGCACAAACAAAACTCTTTCTTCCTCCTACTACATCAAGATGGCTTACATTTTTCGATATGGAAAAGAAGGAGGACAAAATGAATCCATTTCAAGAAGCACAAACTGTTCCGGAGCTTCGTTATGATGAGATTCAAGTCGGTGATCAAGCATCTCTAACAAAAACAATTACGGATGAGGACGTTATCAATTTTGCAAAATTGACTGGAGATGTAAATCCTATTCATATTTTAGACTCTTTTGCAAAAACGACAATGTTTAAAGAACGTATTGCTCACGGTATGCTCGTTTCAAGTTTTATTTCTACCGTTCTTGGAACGAAACTCCCAGGAAAAAATACGATTTATTTATCCCAAAACGTTTCATTCCGTGCTCCTGTCAAAATCGGCGATACACTTCGTGTAGTGGCAGAGGTCATTAAAAAACGGGATGATAAGAAAATCATTACATTACAAACAAACATCTACAATCAATCCGATGATATTGTCGTGGAAGGTACAGCGACAATACTGAAAAAAGAGTAGCAAATTTGCTACTCTTTTTTCTATCCAAGAACTTCTAATCACACCGATTACTTCCGGGTATGAGTACATCGTTTCCACATAAAATAACGTTACCAGTTTAGATAGTACTTAACTTGGCTGAACTGGACTACTCAAAAGGATGTGTGTCAACATGGTAAAAACAAACAAATTACTAGTTCCAGGTGCAGAACAAGCACTTGAACAATTTAAATATGAAATTGCACAAGAATTCGGTGTTAGCTTAGGCTCAGATACAGCATCTCGTTCTAACGGTTCCGTTGGCGGTGAAGTAACAAAACGTCTTGTTGCTTTAGCTCAACAACAATTACGCGGATAATACTATAACATATGGCTTAGAGGCAGATATTCTCTGCCTCTTTCTATTTGCAACATACATAATAGCGCTTTTTCACATACTAGTAAGAACAAACTGAAAGGAACGATATGTGAGATGAAACGGATTAATATTAGCATGAGCCCTCCTCGTGTTCTTACTTTATCTTTTATTGTATTATCAATTGTCGGCACATGCTTATTAAAACTACCAATTGCTACAACAACATCTATTTCATGGCTCGATGCCTTATTTACAACGGTTTCTGCTTGTACAGTTACAGGGCTTGGTGTTGTGGACACTGGAAAAGTATTTACCTTATTTGGCCAATGTGTAATTTTAACACTTATACAAGTTGGCGGTCTTGGCATTATGAGCTTTGCTGTTTTAATTGCAATTATGCTTGGCAGAAAAATCGGTCTTCAGAACCGAATTTTGTTACAACAAGCACTAAATCAAACGAATATTGGCGGTGTCATTCGTCTTGCCAAAGCATTATTTCTATTCTCTTTTACAGTAGAATGTATTGCTACTTTGCTCCTCTCTTTTGAATGGGTACCAAAATACGGAATTGCTAAAGGGTTCTATTATAGTTTTTTTCATTCGATCTCTGCCTTTAACAACGCCGGTTTTTCTGTGTGGAGCGATAATTTAATGTCCCATTCTCATAGTATTCTCGTCAATCTCGTTATTTCTTCTCTCATTATTTTAGGTGGAATCGGTTTTACAGTGATCATAGATATAAAACGAAAAAAGAACTTTAAAAACCTTACATTACATTCAAAACTCATGCTCTCTTCTACTCTAATCGTCAATATTATTGCTACCGTTTTTATTTTCATATTCGAGTTTCATAATTCTTTTTCTATGAGAGGTTTTACCCCATTTGAAGAAGGAATGGCTGCTTATTTCCAAGCAATTTCAACGCGCACTGCCGGATTTAATACCGTTGATATTTCTGCATTAACAAAACCTTCCCTTTTATTAATGATGCTTCTTATGTTTATTGGTGCTGGTAGTGCTTCAACTGGTGGTGGAATTAAGTTAACAACATTTTTAATTATGTTTTTTGGCGTATTTAAATTTTTACAAGAACAAGATGATATTGTTGTGTTTAAAAAATCCATTAAAGATACGCTCATTGTCAAATCATTGACCATTACTATTATTTCCATTTCATTTATCTTTGCTGCTATTTTAATTTTAAGTATTACTGAGCGAGTTCCTCTATTGATGAGTGCTTTCGAAGTATTTTCAGCATTTGGAACAGTCGGTCTCAGTATGAATTTAACACCACACTTAACGATAATTGGAAAAGCTATTATTATCTTTATGATGTTTTTTGGAAAAATGGGACCGTTAACATTGGCTTTTTCATTTGCACGTAAAAAGAACCGGAAAATAAAATATCCGAACGAAGATATTTTAACAGGTTGACAACCGTATAAATTATCCATATAATGAGAGTACAATAGCATATCTCCAAAGGGGAGTAGCGTCCAAGAATATTTCTTGGAAACAAAGTCGTCATTACGTAGAACTTAGTTCTTCCGGCTTTGTTGGCATTTTTATTACATATGTCTAGCAAGACCTTTGCCTATTAACGGCAGAGGTCTTTTTTGTATTCATTGCCAAATTCTTCCAAAGTTAATAGGCAGGAGTATGGGGAAACTAAATAGTGGGGAAATTCTTCACTTATTTAGTACTTATAGAAATGAGAGGAGAATGTACATGGATGTATCATTATTATTGGAGTATGGTTGGGTATTACTCATCCTGATTGCACTTGAGGGGATTTTAGCGGCTGATAACGCGCTTGTTCTTGCAATTATGGTAAAACATTTACCAGAAGAAAAACGTAAAAAAGCACTATTTTACGGATTAGCGGGGGCATTTGTTTTCCGATTCGGATCGTTATTTATGATTTCGTTCTTAGTCGATGTATGGCAAGTGCAAGCAATCGGTGCTATTTACCTTATGTTTATCGCTGGTAATCACTTATTTAAAACGTATGTTAAAAAGAATACGGATGAAGACACAGAAGAAAAAGAAGCAAAGAAAAAACAAGAGAATTTTTGGTGGACTGTATTTAAAGTCGAGGTTGCTGATATCGCCTTTGCAGTTGATTCAATTTTAGCTGCTGTTGCATTAGCAATGACTTTACCGAAAACAGGACTAGGTACAATTGGTAGTCTTGATACTGGGCAATTCGTTGTTATCTTTGTAGGTGGACTTATTGGATTAATCATTATGCGATTTGCAGCAACTGCTTTCGTACAAATATTAAAACGTAAACCAGGACTTGAAACTGCAGCATTCTTAATTGTAGGTTGGGTTGGTGTGAAGTTAGCAATCTATACATTAGCACACCCTGCATTAAATGTAATTCCGCATTCATTCCCAGAATCTACTCCGTGGAAACTTACATTCTGGATTGTATTAGTTGGAATCGCAGTTGGCGGTTGGTTCTTCTCGAAAGAAGTAGAAGTAAAAGTAGAAAAGAATTTAGACGAAAAAGCGCTGTAATTACAGCGCTTTTTCTTTTTTATTTCAATTCCCTCTCTATTTTTAGAAAAAATTCCATTATACTACCTTTTGTAATCGCTTTCTTATTTTATGTATGTCCTTTTTGTGAAACATTGCACAAACTTATTGAAACTGTGAACGAATCCATGTACTTTATTCATATAAGGAGTATTTATAGAAGATTTACTAAAGGAGCGTATGACTCATGCTAGAACAAGGATTAGATTATGTTGTCAAACTGGCTAAGAGCAAAAAGAAAATGCTAGATATAAATCCGATGCAATATTTCATTCGTGCTGCACTTGCGGGCATTTATATCGGTTTTATTATTGTACTATGTTTTAAATTAGGTAACTTTTTTCACATTGCAGATTCACCAGCAACTTATTTAGCTGCTTCCATGTTTTTCGGGATTGCCCTCGTACTTATTATATATGGTGGTGCTGAATTATTTACTGGAAATACAATGTACTTCACAGTAGCAACTTTAAGAAAAGAAACAACGATTTCTGATACACTTCGCAACTGGATTGCATGTTATGCAGGTAACTTAGCGGGTGCTTTATTCTTTGCCTTACTATTTTACGCAACTGGCATTTTCGAAGCGATTGATCACGGTCATTTAATGAATAAAGTAGTTGAAAGAAAGATGAATACACCTACAATGCAATTATTCTTTAAAGCAATTTTATGTAACTGGCTTGTCTGTCTTGCCTGCTTCTTACCTTCTCAAGTGAAAGGTGACACAGCCAAAATATTAATGATGATGATGCTCGTTTTCACTTTCTTTTTATCTGGTTATGAGCATAGCATTGCAAACTTATCACTGTTTGCTTTATCTTTAGTATCACCACATCCTGAGACAATTTCTTTTGCAGGCGCTATTCATAACTTAATTCCAGTTACAATCGGTAACATTATTGGCGGGTCCGTATTTGTCGGTATGGTATATCACTACTTAACAAAGAAAACACCTGATGTTAAACAGGAAGAGACTGTAATCGCAGCAGCTCAACAAGAAGAGATTATTCCTTTACAAGCACATATGAAACATTAAAAACTCCAAAGTCTAACTTTGGAGTTTTTAGCTCCCCACATATTTCACAATAATACTTGCTTCAATCTCTCCTTGTTCTTTTCCACCCTCTATTCTTTGTTTCATCTTATCCATACCAATGACATCATTTGTGTGAAAGTGGATTTCCTTAACATATAATCCCTCTTTACAAAAAATATTTACGAAATCAAATCCATTACTCTGCCGCCATCCCATATTAAAGTCGAGAGAAATAATATTTACCTCATTCTCCCTAACAAATTGCAAGGCAGTTTCTACTGTAGTTGCGGGCACATATCCAAACGGACAACCTCTTTGATCATCCATATATATATTCATTCTCTATCCCCCTCTATTTTGAATACACAATTAATACATAACATATTGCTCCAAGACTAATAAAAGGGCCAAATGGAATTGGTTTACTTGCTTCTATACGCTTTAATAAAATACCCATCCCGAAAAAACAAAGACTACAATAAGACGCTAAAAATAAAATAATAAAAACCCCTTTCAATCCCACTATAAATCCAAGTAGCGAGAGTAATTTTATATCCCCTCCACCAAGCCCTTCTGGATATATCTTTTGCATACAATATAACAAAAAGAGTATAACCCCACTACCAACTATACTATCTATCCACGTAACTAACGGTACAAAAATACATTCTAAAATAAGCAGAAAAGCAAACGAAATTAAAATACGATCAGGAATTAACATATATATATAATCTGTAACGGAAATAATAAGAAGTAACGAAAAAAGCGATAAAATGATGAGAAGCTCTCGTTCTACTCCAATCATATATACAGTAAGAAAAAATATTGTACCGGTTACAAATTCAAATACTACGTACAGAATCGGAATTCCCCTCTTACAATTCGTACAGCGCCCTCTTTGTATACAAAATGAAATGATTGGAATTAGTTCTTTTGGCTTTAGTACATACTTACAATAATGACAATGCGAACGCGGTGTAATAATAGACTCGCCTAAAGGAACCCTTATTGCGATTAGCATAAAAAAAGAACCAAACACCATACCCACTAACAATGCATATATATAAGTGAACATCCCTTCCTCTCCTTTCCAAAAGAACATAACAAAAAAAGGAGAGAACTTCTACTTCATATTATCCTTTATTCTACTAAAAAAGCAGGCCATTTTCTGGCCTGCTTTCCCCTCTTTTATACGATGAAATATACCGCTTTTAATGGTCCGTGTACTCCGACAACAAGATTCATTTCAATGTCAGCAGAGTTACTAGGTCCTGTAATAAAGTTAATACAAGATGCCGCTGTCTCGCCATTTTCTACACGTGAGTTCATATCCTGAACTGCTTGCGTAATACGAGGCACAAGTGTTTCACGTGGAATAATAGCAAAGTATACAGTCGGTAAAAAGTGTAAAGAACGTCCTTGCCCTTTATGACTTTGTACAACAATTGTACCAGATTCAGCTAATGTATAATCACTAAATGCAATACCGATATTCGCTTTTTCAGCTATACGCATATTTTCGTCTTTTCTCTCTGGATCCCATACGTTTACTTCAATATCTCGCTTTGGAAGTTCTTCTTTAAATAAAGATGTTAAACCATATGCATCAAAGCGTTCATCTGCTGATAATAAAATAGGTCCCCCGCCGTTTTCCATGATTACTTTTTGAAGGTCTTCATACAAACGGTCATTTGTCGTTTCTACTACAGTTGTATGAATGTTTGTACATTGCTTTTTAAATACTTCTAGTAATTCTTCTTGTGAATAATCTTTTAACGTTTCTATATTCACATTACTTTTCCATACTGGACGCTCGACACCTTCTCTTTTACGCGCACGCCCAAGTTCTTTTGCAATGTTATCTAGAAAGGAATCACGGTTTTGAATTAATCCTGCCATTATTTATTCCCGCCTTTCTTATGATCTTTATACCAATCACGGAATCTTTCTTTACTTGGCGCTGGGAATTCACGAATATCCGTCCAGTTTTTAAGTGGTCCAACACCTTTTGATACACGGTTACCAGATGTGAATGGACTCATTGCTGCTGGTGCCATTTTTGAGCCCATTTTGTATAATGCAGCTGAAGAAGCACCCATACTAAACATTTTCATCGCTAATTTTTCTGCAAGTGGCGCACGTCCTTCTTGTTCAACGATTACTTGGCGATGCTTTAATAATAAATCATGTAATGGAATTTTTACTGGACAAGCCTCTGTACATGCTCCGCATAAACTAGATGCATAAGGAAGCTCTTTGTAATCATCATACCCACCTAAAAGTGGTGTTAATACCGCACCGATTGGTCCTGAGTAAATCGATCCATATGAATGTCCACCAACGTGACGATATACAGGACATACATTTACACAAGCTGCGCAACGAATACATTGCAATACTGAACGGAATTCAGATCCAAGAATTTGAGAACGACCATTATCAACAACAACTAAATGGAACTCTTCAGGTCCATCAACTTCCTCTTCTTGAATTGGTCCTGCTACTGTTACATAACTTGTTAACTTTTGACCTACCGCACTACGGCATAGTAAACCAACTAAAACATCTAACTCTTCCATTGTCGGAACCATACGTTCCATACCCATTACTGCTATTTGTGTTTTCGGAATTGACATAACAAGATCCGCATTACCTTCGTTCGTTACTAAACAAAGAGATCCCGTATTTGCAACAGCGAAGTTACAACCCGTCACACCAATTTCCGCATCCATAAATTTCTCACGAAGTTGTTTACGAACAAACTTTGTCATCTCATATGGATCATCAGAATTTTCATAGCCAAGTTTTTCTTTAAATACATCGCGAATTTGCGTTCTATTTTTATGAAGTGCAGGCGCAATAATATGTGAAGGTGGATCGTTATCTACTTGCAAGATATACTCTCCTAAGTCACTTTCTAACACTTCACAACCAATTTCTTCAAGCGCATGGTTCATACTAATTTCTTCTGTTACCATCGACTTTGATTTCACTACTTTTTTCGCTTGTTTCTTTTTCGCGACGTCTTGAATATACTTTGCTGCTTCCTCTTTCGTTTTCGCAAAGTACACATGGCCGCCTCTTTTTGATACATTTTCACTTAACTGCATTAAGTAATAATCAAGATTTTCTAACGTATGTTGACGAATTTGTTCACCTAGTTCACGCCACTCTTCCCAGTTTCCCAATTCGTCCGCTGCTTTTAATCGATTCGTATATAAACGCGTTTGTGCAGAAGATACTGCTCCACGCATAAACGAATCTTGAATTCCATCGCCTACGCGATCATTAAATTTTTTCTCACTGATTTTCATAGACATAGCTTATGTTCCCCCTTCATGAGCGACTATTCAGTACCTCAGCAATATGCATTACTTTTACTTCTTTTCCTAAACGCTCAATACGTCCGCCAATGTTTAACAAACACCCACAATCTGCACCGATTAAATAATCAGCACCTGTTTCCATTACACTATCTACTTTTTCATCTACCATTTGCTCAGAAATCGGAGTCATCTTAACTGAAAACGTTCCCCCAAACCCACAACAATTTTGCACGTTTGGCAGTTCTCTCACAGTTAATCCTTTTACATTAGACAATAAAATTCCTGGTGCCTCTTTTACTCCAAGCAGGCGTGTCATATGACAAGACTTATGAATAGTAGCTATTCCTGGTAAACTTGCACCAACATCTGTCACTTTTAAAACATCTACAATAAATTGTGTAAATTCATATGTTTTATCAGCAACCTTTTGTGCACGTTTAGCCCATTTCGGGTCATCTTTAAAAACATGCGGATACTCATGAAACATTGTCGCACAAGAGCCAGATGGCGTAACGATATATTCTGCATCTTCGAAAGTTTCAATCATATGTTTCATCGCTTCTTTTGCTGCTTCTACATGGCCGCTATTATAAGCAGGCTGACCACAACAAACTTGTGCTTCCGGAAATTCAATTTCACAACCTAAACGCTCCAATACTTCAACTGTTGCTTTACCGACATTTGTTTCAAACATATCGACTAAACAAGTAACAAATAAAGTAACTTTCATAATTATTACTCCCCCTCTTTACAACTTCGCCAACAAACATATGGTCATCAGATGACTTAAGAGAGAAGAAATAGGCTCAACCATGGCCTATCCTCTCCCTTTTCTAAAGAAAACGCTTACTTAATCTTTCTCTATTTTATCAGAAAATTAGATTTTTTGAAGATTAAATTACGAATTTATATCGTTTCTACCTGTGACAATATGTTCTACATTTGTTAAATGCTCTAGCATTGCTTGCTGCGCTAATTCTACATCTTGTTTTAAAACCGCATCATATATAACTTGATGCTCTTCTATAAGTCGTTCTGATGTCGTTTGTTCACCATATAAAATAATGCGTCTTGATTCACCAATCGTTTCAGCAATCATCTCTGAAACATGATTCATGAGTTCAAGCAAAATGCTATTATGCGAAGACTCTGCAATTCCCATATGGAACTGAAAATCTGCTTTTTCGCCAGCCTTTTCATCTCCAATGCTCTTTGCCATTTCATCTAACCAATGTTTCATATTTTGCAAATTATCTTCCGTACGTTTTGCCGCTGCTGCTCGAACTGCCCCCACTTCAAGCACCTTTCGCACTTCTAATAAATTCAAAATATCTTCTTTCTTCATTAATAATCTATTGTTTAATGATTTTGTTAATGAAGAAGAATCAAAGTTCTTCACATATGTGCCTTCTCCTTGCTTCATTTCAATTAAGCCCATCGCTCTTAGCGCACTTAACGCTTCACGAACAGCAGATCTGCCAACTTGAAACTGCTCAGCTAATTGATGCACAGGAAGTAGCTTGTCACCAGGTTTTAACGTACCATTTTTAATCATTGTTAAAATAGCTTCAGATACTTCTTCGTAAATTTTTTTCGGTTTAATAGATTTGTACTCCAGTTAAATCACCTCAGTATCTTCCAAACAACAATTGAAACGATTTATAAGAACTTAGCATCCATACCTATTTTAGAACGAATTGGTAAGAAGTACAAATGTTTTGTTCATAAAATAGTCAAATTTTTAATATTTATTTGCTATTAATTTATATCTATTCCTATATTCATTTATATTCAATTGAAAAAGCATGTCCTTTACATTAGAACATGCTTCCTTCATCTTGTATTTTTAACTTAATAAATACTGTTGTTCCCTTACCTTTTTCACTTTCTATTTTCCACTCACCATCATGTATATGAACAATTTGCCTTACAATCGCAAGCCCTAAACCTGTTCCACCATGTTGGCGACTTCTCGCTTTATCAACTCGGTAAAAACGCTCACCAAGATTCTCTAAATGCTCTGCATCAATACCTATTCCTGTATCCTTTATTTTCAACTCACAGTAATCGTCTATTTGCTCTAGCGTTATTATGATATTCCCGTTTTGATTTGTATACCGTATCGCATTATCTAACACGTTATGAAGAACTTGTTGCATACGATCTTCATCAATCATTACGATAATTTCAGGATTTAAATTCGTTGAAATACGAAGTTTTTTTTCTATAAACTTTAGTTCATACGTATCTAACACATCTTCAATAAGCTGCGAGAACACAATAGGTTGCTTCTTTAGAGGAAAATGTTCACCTTCTAGTTGCGCTAAATCTAATAAATCATGAACGAGACGCTGCATACGATCCGCTTCTTTATGAATAAGCTGCGTCACTTTTTCTTGCTGCGGTCCCTTTGCTACACCATCTAAGATAGCCTCACTATACCCTTTTATATAACTAAGCGGTGTTCTAAGTTCATGCGAAACGTTAGCCAAAAATTCCTTACGCTTTACATCTTCTGTTTCTAAAGAATGCGCCATTTTATTAAATGCTTTTCCTAATCGTCCAATTTCATCTTCTGAAGAAATGGTAATCCGCTCCGAGAAATCTCCAGTAGCGAAATGATTGGCAACCCGCTCCATTTGCGAAAGCGGCTTCGTAATCGCTATAATAATTTTTCTCCCAATCCATATCGTAATTAAAATCATAGCAATTGCTAGCGGGGCTAAAATAAGACCCATATCATATATTAAGTCTTTTATACTTTTTAAAGGAATATAAGAATATACAATTCCAACTAACTTTTTATTATCTAAAACAGGGATAACAACCCCCATAATATTCCGATCAAAATGTTCTTCATATCCTACCTTTGTCACCGTTTTACCATCTAGTAGTGTTTGTCTATCCCCTTCACTTATAAGAGAATGATGATGCACATCAAAAGGCAAACATGCGCTTAGATCACGAGGATTGGAAACGAAAAGAACGTCTGAACTAGATATTTGATCAAATGCTCTTACTTTCTCTTCAAAAGTTGACATTCCTTCATTCTTATCATATTGCGTTGCAAGACGCTTTCCTTCCATTACTAATGAGTCTTTTAAATTATCAACGTATAACTTTTCATACGAGTATAAAGATACAAAATAAAGAAAGGAAACTGTTACACATACTGCACATACTACTGTAAGCCAAAGCTTTTGTACCATCGTAAACATACGTTACACCTCAAATTTATAGCCTACACCCCAAACAGTTTGAATGTAGTTTCCACTTTCTCCAAGTTTCAAACGCATCGTTTTCACATGTGTGTCTACTGTTCTTGTACTTCCCGCATAATCATACCCCCACACCTTTTCAAGCAATTGTTCCCGGCTAAATACTTGTCCTGTATGTTGGCAAAGGAAATATAGTAAATCAAACTCCTTTACTGTAAGAGAAATCGGATCGCCATCTGCCTCAATCCTCCTACTTTTTTCATTAATAAGAATGGGACCAAATTGAATCTCCTCTTGCTGTTCTTGCTTTGTATAACGTCTTAGTACAGCTTCCATACGAGCAATTAATTCACCTGGACTAAACGGCTTTACAATATAATCATCTGCTCCCATGCGTAAACCGTTCACCCTATTCCACTCTTCACCTTTTGCCGTTAAAAATATAATTGGCACATCTGACGTTTTTCGAATCTCTTTGCAAACTGACAGTCCATCCATCTCTGGCATCATAATATCTAATACAACGAAATCATAATGATCTGACTCTAATTTTTTTAGAGCCTCTTTTCCATTTTCAGCTTCTCCCCACTCGTATCCGAAGTTATCTAAGTACATTCCGACAAGTTGCCTCATGTCACTTTCATCATCTACAACTAGCACTCTATATTTACCCATTGTCCTTCCCTTCCCTCTCTATGAGTTGAAATGGTCCTTTTCCGACTTTAATTGTTTGTTTTATTTTCATACTCTTCATATCCATGACGCACACTTCATCACTATCATAACTTGCTACATATCCTTCTGCCCCGCTTTTCAAAAATGCAAATGGATTTGAGCCTACTTCAACGGAAGCTACCTCTTTATACGTACTAATATCAAATTTTCTAAGCGTATTCGAACCATGGCTTAATGCATATACGTACTTATTATCTTTCGTTATGTTCACAGGCATAAACGGGGCGTGTAAAGAACGTACCATTTCGCCGCTCTGTAAAGAATACACTAATACTTTCTCATTCACTTGATTTCCATCACCATGTCCGCCAATCCATATCTCTTTTCCATCCGGACTAATCGTTGCTCCTGTTGATGCTGGTGGAATCATAAAGGATTGTATAACCTCTTTTTTCTTTGTATCAATTGTCGTTAGCTTCGTATCATAAAAGTTTAGTACAGATAACTGGTTATGATACTCTACCAGGGTTATCGGTCCTTTTCCTGTTGAAACACTTTCTGTCTCTTTCCCTTCTATCGTAAAGAACCTTACCTTTTGTGCATTTTGATCGGCGGCAAACAATTGTTTTTTATCTTCTGATACAACCACATTTACAATGCCTTTTCCAGTTTTATATTTTTCCACTTGCCTTCCTTCTGCTAGTGAATATACATACATGTATTCTAACTGCTTACCATATACAAGTATGTCCTCGCCGTTTGGAAGTAGTGCAATTCCTGCCATCGGTTCATTTAATTCCCATGTCGTAATTAATTTATTAGTTTTTTTATCAATAAAACTAATACTGCCTTCTTTTATATTCGTTGTTATAATAATACTTTTATCTTCAGTAATTGGTGTATATGAACTTCCTTGACACCCTACTAATAGAAATAAAAAACAGAGAAGAAAAACATACTTTCTCAAAAGATTCCCTCCATTTTCGAATGATTTCGTTATAATTGTAAAATAACAAATAAATGTGTGGAAAGTGTGAAATCTTCCTTTCTTATTCAACTTACATATATAATGTACAACAAATAGAATTTGAGGTGTGCAAATTATGCTTTTTCCTGATTTAGCGAATAAAATTGTACGGGAAGTACGCAGACTAATTACAGAAAATATTATTATCATTAATATACAAGGTGTTATTATCGCCAGTACAGATGCAAAAAGAATCGGTCAATTTCATGAGGGAGCACTCCGCTGCGCGAAACAAAAGAAAACCGTCATCATTACAAAAGAAGATGAACGACGGTTGCAAGGTGTAAAAGCCGGGATGAATCTTCCTTTACTATTTCATGACGAAGTAATTGGTGTTATTGGAATTACAGGAGAACCCGACAATATTTCACAATACGGAGAAATATTACGGAAGATGACCGAATTATTAATTCATGAAAACTACTTTTTAGAGCAATTAGAACTTGAACACCGTTCTTATGAAGCATTTGTCTTTGATTGGCTTCAAAATACAGACTGGTCTTCAAGTTTTCTCGATCGTGCAAAAACACTTGGCGTTGATTTATATAAGAAGAAACAACTTATTTTGTTTTCGATTGATCAAAATGATACGATGCTCCAGCGTAAAGTTTGGCAACATATTCGCAATCTATTAGCAAAAGACCATCTATTTGTTCGCTGGGGAAATGATCGATTTATTTTATTTTCAGCGATGAGCTCTAAAGAACAAACTTATCTATTTTTAAAACGGTTAAAACATGACTGTGAAACTTTATTTTCTATCCCTTTATATATCGGGATTGGGCAAACCGTTACGCCAAGCAAGATGCACATATCATATGAACAAGCACTACGAGCGCTTTCTGTGTCACTTGAAACGAAAAAAATTGTATTTAATGAAGATTTACGTTTAGAAATGTGCTTACAAGATATTTCTATCGAAACGCGAGAACAGTTTCTAGAGCGTACCATTGAAAACTTAGTACAATCTCCTGAGCTCATGCACACTTTACGTTTATTTATCGATTATAACCAATCTTATAAACAGACAGCTGAGCAATTACATATACACATTAATACATTGCATTACCGACTAAAAAAAATTGAAGAACATACCGGACTTGATCCGAAACAATTCAAAGATTTAAATGTTTTATACTTCGCACTCCTTTTATTAGATAATCATACAAAAAAGAACGATAAAACAGATTAATCTTCAGATGATTATACATAGAAAGAATCCTCCAACTTTTTTATCATTATAATGAAAGCACTGTTACAACGTTTTTATTATGACTAAACACGTTAACAGTTTGAGGGGGATTTCCAATGTTAGAAAAGCAAATTATTCATTCATTCGTATCCATTGTTGGCGAAGATAATGTAGATACATCCAATATGGGGCGCTTAACTTATAGTTATGATGCCACTCCAAACTTCCAAGCAATGCCTGATGCAGTCATTGCTCCTCGTAATACAAATGAAGTAGCTGAAGTGTTAAAAGTATGTAACTCTCACAAAATCCCTGTGTATGTTCGTGGTTCTGGAACAAACCTTTGTGCAGGAACTTGTCCACTAGAAGGCGGTATCGTCCTTATTTTCCGCCATATGAACAATATTTTAGAGATTGATGAAGAAAATTTAACAATTACCGTACAAGCTGGTGTCATTACACTTGATATTATTAAAGCAGTAGAAGAAAAGGGATTATTTTATCCGCCAGATCCAAGCTCGATGAAAATTTCTACAATCGGCGGTAATATTAATGAAAACTCAGGCGGATTACGTGGGTTAAAATATGGTGTAACACGTGATTATGTAATGGGTCTTGAACTTGTCTTACCAAATGGTGATATCATTCGTACTGGTGGTAAATTAGCAAAAGATGTTGCTGGTTACGATTTAACTCGTCTATTTATCGGTTCTGAAGGAACACTTGGAGTAGTAACAGAAGCGATATTAAAACTTGTTCCTATGCCTGAAACGAAGAAAACAATGCTGGCACTCTACGAAGATATTAATGAAGCTGCACGTGCTGTTTCTTCTATTATTGCAAATAAAATTATTCCAGCGACACTTGAGTTTTTAGACCAACCGACAATTGAAGTTGTAGAAGAGTTTGCACAAATCGGTTTACCAACTGACGTAAAAGCAATTTTATTAATTGAACAAGATGGTCCACCCGAAGTGGTCGATCGAGATATTGAAAAAATGGCTAACGTTTGCCACTCTATGAATGCAGTTGATGTTCGCGTTGCAAAAGATGAAGCGGAAGCAGATGCACTTCGTACAGCACGCCGTAGCGCACTATCAGCACTTGCAAGATTAAAACCGACGACAATATTAGAAGATGCAACAGTACCTCGTTCACAAATTGCTCCGATGGTTGAAGCTATTAATGCCATCGCAAAAAAATTTAATATTCCTATTTGTACGTTTGGACACGCTGGTGATGGAAACCTACATCCAACTTGTATGACAGATGCCCGTAATGAAGAAGAAATGCACCGTGCTGAACAAGCTTTTGCTGAAATATTTGCGAAAGCAATTGAGCTTGGTGGTACGATTACTGGTGAACATGGTGTTGGTGCGATGAAAGCTCCCTATTTAGAAATGAAATTAGGTAAAGAAGGTATTGCCGCTATGCAAGGGATTAAACAAGCCTTCGATCCAAATAACATTATGAATCCTGGAAAGATGTTCGCGAAAGACACTCGTAAAAGAGTGGTGGTTGAGCGATGACAACATTAAATAAAGAAAACATTCAAAAGGAATTTAAAGAACGATTAAGTGAAGATGAGCTACTAAACTGTATGCGCTGCGGGTTCTGCTTACCTACTTGCCCTACTTACATTCAATCTGGGTATAAAGAATCACATTCGCCGCGCGGACGTATCGCATTAATGAAAGCTGTCGTTGATGGTTTAATCGAGCCAGATGAAGATGTTGAAAATACTTTAAACGTTTGCCTTGGCTGTCGTGCTTGTGAACCTGTTTGTCCATCTGGTGTGAATTATGGACATTTATTAGAAGAAGCCCGTGATATTATTAATCAAAATAAAAAATTCTCTATGCCAGTGAAAGCCGTTCGTAAAATCGTTTTTGAAGGATTATTCCCACATCAAAATCGAATGAGAACTTTAACTGGACTTATCGGATTTTACCAACGTTCCGGCTTACAAATGTTAACTCATAAAACAGGTATTATGAAGTTATTCCCTGAAACACTTGCAACGATGGATCTCGTTTTACCAAAAGTCCCTAAAATGAAAGCAATGAAAGATCGTCCTACATTTTTATCTGCTGAAAGTACAAAGAAAAAACAAGTTGCATTCTTCACAGGCTGTTTAATGGATACGATGTTTTTAGAAACAAATAACGCAACGATGAAACTTCTTCAATTAGCCGGTTGTGATATCGTTATCCCGCAAACACAAAGTTGCTGCGGTGCATTACATGGACATGCTGGTGAAAAGAGTGGAGCAAAAGAATTAGCGAAACGAAATATAAAAGCATTCGAAGACTTAAACATCGACTATATTATTACGAATGCAGGTGGTTGCGGGGCTTACCTCGTAGACTATGATTATCTTCTAAAAGATGATCCAGAATGGGCTGAACGTGCAAAGCAGTTTGTTTCTAAAATTAAAGATATTACCGCTATTCTAGTAGAACTAGATTTCCATAAACGAACTGACTTACGACTCACGCCGCAAATTATTACGTATCAAGATTCTTGCCATTTACGTAACGTTATGCGAACATCTTCTGAACCTCGTATGCTACTAGAAGCCATTCAAGGCGCAACATACCGTGAAATGAAAGATGCGGATCGCTGCTGTGGTTCGGCTGGTATATACAACATTGTACACTCAGAATTATCAATGGAATTTCTAGATTATAAAATGGACCGTGTACATGAAACAGATGCAGCAACAATTGTCACTGCAAATCCAGGGTGCCTATTACAAATGAAACTAGGTATTGAACGTGAAGGTCTTTCTCATAAAATGAGAGGAATTCACATTGTAGATTTATTATTAGAAGCAATTGAAACTAACTCGTAATAACTCGTAACATACGTAATAATAGGAAAACGGCTATCTCCTTCGTCTATGTAAAGAGATAGCCGCTTTTTTGTCTGCTACAACATTAAAAATATGTTACTTTATTATAAAAAAGAACAACAGAAACATTACAGTTTTGTAAAAAACAATCCAGTATATTCCTTAAAAAAACGTTCAAACCATTGATACAATAGGATTCTTCATTTTCAATATAGGTACATTTATCCAAAAACCTCCTATTAAAACGAAGTATAAAAATGCTGAAAATTCCTTTTACACTCTACGTTTCTCTTATTTCTCTCCTTTTCTCTCCTTAGGATAAATTAGGTAAATTTTAAGTCTATGAATTTTTTTCCATCTTTTTTCTCGTAAATTGTATGCTACGATGGATTTGTCAGTCAGACAGGCTGTCAAAAACAAATCGTGTGAAAACAAATTAAAACTTTATATAGGGGGACACACATCATGAAAAAGCGTGTTTTATTATCTGTAGCTGCTGCAACAGCTCTTACTTTAGGAGTATCTTCTTTAGATGCACAAGCTGCAACAGTACAACCATCTAACATAAAGGTTCAAAATATTCAGCATTCAAAAGTGATGATGAAGCAAATGAACCAACAAGAGTTACAAGCATTCTTACAATCTATGGGAGTTGAATCATTAGCACAATGGCAACAAGGAAACTTCCAACCAAATTGCTTCGTTCCTGGTCAACAACCTACTGAAAATGTTGTAACTGAGCAACCAACAGCTAAGCCAGAAACTCAAAAGCCTGTTGAACAAAAACCAGCTGAGCAAAAGCCTGCTGAACAAAAGCCAGAAGCTCAAAAGCCTGCTGAAAACAATAATACGCAAAAACCTACAGAACAAAAACCAGCTGAGCAAAAGCCTGCTGAAGAAGCAAAATCTTTAAGCGAGTTCGAACAACGTGTTGTTGAATTAACAAACGCTGAGCGTACAAAACAAGGCTTACCAGCACTAAAAATCGATACTGAATTAAGCAAAGTAGCGCGTGTTAAATCTGAAGATATGCAAAAAAATAACTACTTTGATCATAACAGCCCTACATACGGGTCTCCGTTTGACATGATGAAGAAATTTGGTATTTCTTATACATCTGCAGGTGAAAACATCGCTCAAGGCCAACGTACACCTGAAGAGGTAGTACAAGCTTGGATGAACAGTGCTGGACACCGTGCAAACATCTTAAATAACGGCTTCACTCACATCGGTGTTGGTTATGTAGAAAGCGGTAACTACTGGACACAACAATTTATTACGAAGTAAATAGATAAAAAGAGTCTTCTCATAATGAGAAGACTCTTTTTAAGTTTCGTAACTTTCTATTATGTATGAATATAAAATGTAGGACATAAACAAAATAGATCCGCAACTTATTACGCTAAGCAATACATAAAATCCCCACTTCAAGTTCAAAAACAAGGAAAACAGTATACCACATGCCATCACTTGAAAAATTCGTCTACTCACTAAACGAATTTTTTGTAATTTAATTGGATCTTTTTCTTTACCCTTTATCTTTTTAAAATCTTTGCTAAGCATAAAAAGAAACATACTAATCCCGATCGTTAATCCTGTCTGAAAGGATATAAAACTTCCAAAATTAATAACGAGAATAAGCATATGAATAAACAACATAAATAAAGTAATCGTCTTTATAAATCCGCCTATAATGAAATGCTCTCCTCCATTAAACTTATATATATTATGTGAAATAATATACACAAATCCATGTAAAAAAATAATAAGAACCGGAATAAATGCAACAACAACTTGTTTACTCATAAATTCGTTCGGCCCACCATTTTCGTTCCAATGTACTGCCAAACGTTCTGGTAAATATGGATAAATGCATAGGGTAAATAAAAGACAAGCGAAAAATATTCCTAGTATATATTTATATTTGACCAAGTAATTCTCACCTCTCTTTTCTCTTTACGGCTTCGCTTCTTTTAGAGAAATTCCTGCAAAAATTTACTTTTCTCAAATTAAAACTTACACTTTACACATTTTCCCTTTGAAATTCTTTCATTATATTGTTTAATTTTGTAGGAAACGGTACATCAATTTCGATCTCTTCTTTCGTAATTGGATGCAAGAAATTAATTTTCATTGCATGTAACGCTTGCCCTGACATATATGTTGTTTGTCCACCATATAACACATCCCCAACTAGCGGATTACCATTATGGCTCATATGCACACGAATTTGATGCGTTCTACCTGTTTCTAATTGTAAGGTTACAAAGGTTGTATTGTGCTTTTTAAAATACTTTTCTACTTTATAGTATGTAATAGCTTCATCACCCTTTGGGGAAACACGACGTCTCGTAGCATGATGTCGATCCCTTCCAATAGCAGCGTCAATTGTACCCTTCTTCTTTTTCACTTTCCCTTCAACAAGCGCAGCATACGTTCTTTTTATTTTTCGTTCCATTAATAAACGATCCATAATCGCGCCAGCAATTCTATGTTTAGCAAACACGACACCACCTGTCGTATCTTTATCTAAACGATGAATATGGCGAACCTTCGTCTCTAAACCTTGCATTTGAAAATGAAAAGCAACAAGGTTTGCAAGTGTTCCCGTTCCACCTTTTTCGGCAGGGTGTGTGTCCATTTTCTCTGGTTTATTTACGATAAGTACGTGATCATCTTCATATACTACATGTAACTCACCATATTCTGGCTCTACACCGTACTCTTCCTCCATAAACATGTGAACTTGGAATTTATCGCCCTCTTTTAAAAGCTCATTCCATCTTCTCTGTTCACCGTTAACAGTAACACCTTTTTCCATACGAAGCTGATGTAATAACTTTTTCGGTAGTTCCCATTCTACTTTTAATAACGATTCGATACTTATACCATTCCATTTAGCCGGTACAGTAATTTCGCACCATTCGCCCTTCTTCTTTGTTTCCATACTATATCACCTTATTTCTATTGATTCTCTCATTGTAACGGAAAACACGCTTTGATGCATCGTCAAAAATAGAGGACAGCCTTATAATCGACTGCCCCTCACGCTCTAAGCCTTTTCATTTCCTGCAATACTTCTTCAGCTTTTTGCTCATACGATAAATCTTTGAAGAAATCCGCCAATCGTTTATAGTCGTTGTATGTATCTAATAAGTCGTCTATTTTCTCTCCTTTCATAACTTGCTGCTTTTGCTTCATTTTTACTGGATACCGATAGCCCGATAGCTCTTGTATTTTGTAATACTCATCCTCTACTTGAATAACCTTTACAAGTTCCTCCTCTTCTGCGTCCATCGTATATCCATCAAACTCTCTAAGCAGTTCATAAATGATATGAGTCCATTCATCTTTTGGATAAAATCCTTTTTCTAATCGATAACCGACAATGCGATACATATGCCCATCGTTTTCTGAAAATTGTACTGTATCATTTAGCTTAAATTTGAAATAACGAAACATTGCCTTCACCTACTTATATGTAATGTTCTTATCACATACTATTTGCAAAATGTAGGCCTTGCTATTCATAAAAAAATACTCATCTATAAGATGAGTATTTTTTATGATGATTTTTCTCGTTTTTTCCGAAATGGCAGCCACCAATTCCAGTCTCCAAACAACTTCATTAAGCTTGGTACAAGCATAAGACGAATAACGGTTGCATCAAGGAATATCGCTAATGCCACCCCAAGACCCATTTGCTTTACTGGTAAAATATCAGTAAATGCGAACGCACCCGTTACAACGATCATAATTAAAGCAGCTGACGTTATAATTCTACTCGTTGAAACGAGCCCTTCTAACGTTGCTTGATCATTATCTCCTGTTTCTTCATAAAGCTCATGAATACGTGAAATAAGAAATACTTCATAATCCATGCTAAGCCCAAATACAAGGCCGAAAATGAAGATTGGTAATACAAATAAAACAGGACTCGCTTCTAAACCAAAATGACCACCCTCAAATAACCAAACGACAATTCCAATTGTTGCACTTAAACTAAGTACGTTCATAATAATTGCCTTAATTGGAATGAGTATAGAACGGAATGCGAATAATAAAATGACAAAGGTTGATCCGAATATAACTGACATACCAATTGCAACTTTATCTTTAATTTCATCTTCTAACTCTTTTTGGAACGTCGTCATTCCGCCTAGGTAGTACGTAACATCATTTTCTTTATAATTACTTTTGAAATCACGAACCCACTGTTTCGCAGTTTCTGTACGAGGCTTCGTATCCAAAAAGACTTCTATTATTGTCTTATTTCCTTTTGAGTACGCTTCAAATACAGGAGCTATTTTTGCCGCTTCTGGCGACTGCAATATACCAGCAACTTGATCTGCTTTCATTCCGGTTAACCCATCGTATAAACTTCTTACCTCATATACTTTCTCATCATCTTTTAACTTTTGAACAACTTCTTCTATCTTTTGTAAACTCTCTTTTTCTTTTATATTTTTTTTCGTCTCTACTACTAATGTAACATCAGCATGTGTTTGGACCGTTTTATTAAATGCTTCTTCATATTTCTCATAAGCAACTCTAGTGTCACTCTTTTCAGGTAACGCTTCAACACCAGGAAACTGCAAATTAGCTGTACGTAGCGGTAATAAACAAATAACAATAAATGTTGTAACAGCAATAATCATTATGATTGGATGTTTCATTACAAATTGTGCAAATTTACGCCATGCCTTTGCCGGTGTATGTGCTACTTGATTCTTTTTTAATATTCGTTTTCCAATTAAAGATAATAGTGCTGGAAGAAGTGTAAGTGAGAATAAAATACTCATAATCACAACAATCATCCCGCTTATGGCAACAGACTGAATATAATCAATTTTAAAGAAAAATAAGCCTGATAAACCAACGAATACGCATAATCCTGAAAATACGATCGCACGTCCTGCCGTTTGATACGTAATCGCTATCGCTTCTTTCACCGTTCTCTTCGCAACTTCCTCTCGAAAACGATTCACAAATAACAGTGCAAAATCAATGGATAGTGCAAGTCCAATCATCGGTGCAACATTTAATACGAAAATAGATAACTCTTTGTCGCTACCTATAAAATATAAAATCCCCATCGTACTAATGACACTAAGCGCGCCATTTACAATCGGTAAAATAGATGCCAAAAGGCTACCAAATGAAAATAGTAATACGAGAAATGCAATTGGTAAACCAATCATCTCTGCTACTTTTAAATCATTTTGTGTTCTTTCATTAATCTCTTGATTAATTTTTGGAAATCCTGTAGGTGTTACTTTTAATGCTGTATTACTTTCCTTCTCAATAGTATCAGCGAACTGTAATGTCTTTTCCATACGTTCTTTAGTTGTTTTCCCGGAAAATAATATTGTCGCATAACCGATATTATCTTGTAACATTTCTTTATTTTGCACTGGATGATGGAAAGATTCATATTTCTCGTTCTCTTCAACCTTCTTTACAATGCTCTCTATTTGCTTTTTAAAATCCTCATGTGAAGCATCCTTATTCCTTTCAAAAACGAGTAGGAGCGTATCTTGAGACCTCTTAAAATCTTTATCTAAAATTTCTTTCGTCTTTTGATAGTCCCCTTCCGTTTGAAAACCATCACCACCTAATACTCCCGGTAGCTTTGGAGCAAAAATACCGAGTGCTATCGCAAGCAATAGTAGCGCTACAATTACTGTATAACGAAACTGATACAAGAAAGTTCCTAACTTCCCCCACTTATCCACTTTATGTACATTTGTCTTCACACATTTTCACCTACTTTAAATAATTCAATTATCACTTATACTGTATCACATCTTCATACAAACAAAAAACGTCTGGAAACACTATAATGATAGTTTTTCCAGACGTTTTTTATCTCTCTTTATTGAGCTGAAGCCTCTTAGTAAGTAAACGATGATAATAAATCGCGATAATTAACAAAATACCACCTACGCAATAACCTGCTAAAATATCAGTTGGATAATGTACATTTAAAATAACTCTACTTAATCCAATCGATACAATTAATATACCCATCAAAATGGTTATAACATATTTCCCAGTTACACTCTTCAAATTTGCCGCAATGATATAAGTAAGAAAACCGAATGTCATAATAGATAACATTGCATGCCCACTAGGGAAGCTATACCCAAGTGCATCTAATGCTTCATTTAACGACGGACGCTCCCTTTTCACAATTTCTTTTATTCCTTTATTAACGAGATGTGTGATCAAAACCCCCATTGGATACACGATCATTGCAGCATAATAACGTTTCTGCCAAAAAACAAGCAAACTTATAATAAGTATAGTTACAATTCCAATTGCTGATCCTAACTTTGTAAAGTATGAGAAAAAAGTAAGTGAGCTCTCCGTTTGTAACCCCTTTACTAATCCGCGGACATATGTATCCATCACTGTAACGCCACCTGCATGTACGCGCCAAGCAATAATACTAAATACCGTAAGTAATAAAATAACACACATTACCTCATACTGATGTAACTTCTTCTTCAAACGATTTCCTCCTACTATGAAAAAATGCGATTTCTACTTTAGAAACCGCATTTCCTTACTTATTTACCTTTTGTTTTTAATTCTGTCCAGTAACGATCATAGTCTTTTAACTTATCGTCTACATCAACAAGCCATTCTGTGCGATCTAATTCTTCTTTCGTTAAGAAGATCATATGGTTCTCACGATATTCTTTACTATGAAGAGGGTGAGCTTTTTCATTTGGATTACTGTACCCAATTGACTCGTAGTTTTTCACACTTACTTTCTCATCTAATAAATAGTTCATAAACTTCTCTGCAAGCTCTTTGTTTTTTGCACCTTTTGGAATTGCTAACGTGTCGGCCCAAATTGTGCCGCCTTCTTTTGGTACAACGTACTCTACATCTTTATTATCTTTTGCGATAAATGCTGCATCTCCAGACCAAACTGTTCCGATCCAAGCATCTTCTGTAATGAACTTTTGTTTAATGTTATCTGTATCAAATGCTAATAAATTTGGAAGTAGCTTCTGTAAATCAGTAGCTGCTGTCTTTAACTCTGCATCGTCTTTCGTGCTGTTTGAGAATCCATGCTTCTTAAGACCCATTCCTAATACTTCACGAGAATCATTTAGTAATGTTACATGTCCTTTATATTTCTCGTTCCATAAGTCAGCCCAGCTTGTAGGTGCTTCTTTCACATACTTTTTATTGTATGCAATCCCTGTTACGCCCCAAGTGTATACTAAAGAATATTTATTCTCTGGGTCAAATGCTGGCGTTTTGAAATTAGAAATCATATTTTCGATGTTCGGGATATTCTTCTTATCTAACGGCGCTAATAAATCCATTTTCGCCATTGTCTTAACCATGTAATCAGACGGCTGAATTAAGTCATACTTTGCGCCACCAGCTTGTAATTTCGCAAGCATTTCTTCGTTACTTGCATACTTATCATAGTTAATTTTTACGTTATATTTCTTTTCAAAATCTCTTAGCACTTGCTCATCAAAATTGTCAGCCCAGCTATAAATGTTTAACTCTTCTTTCTTTTCACCACAACCGGCAAGTACACCAGCAACAAGGCTAAAACTAATTGCTGCGCCAGCTATTCTTTTCATTAATTTCATCGGTTTTACCCCCTCGTACTTTTTATATCGTTCGTATTATAAAGGAAGGTGTCCTCCAGAGTTTTCTTCACCATCTGCACCTTTGTTACGGAAGATTTCCGATAGCACCATTAATCCTACAATAACAACAATTAAAATTGTAGAAAGGGCATTAATTTCAGGTGATACTCCGCGCTTAACCATACTGTAAATGTATAATGGCAATGTTGTTGATCCTGGTCCTGATACGAAGAAACTAATTACAAAATCATCAATTGATAATGTGAATGTTAATAACGCTGCTGAAACAACTCCCGGTGCAATTGCCGGAAACGTCACATGGCGAAACGTTTGCCATGGCGTTGCTCCTAAATCATTTGCAGCCTCTTCTAAATCACGTCCCATGCTAGAAAGACGGGCCGCTAAAATAACAACAACAAATGAAATACTAAATGTAATATGTGCGATAATAATTGTTGTTTGTCCAAGTTCCATACCTAATTGACTAAATAGGATAAGTAAAGATAATCCCATTAATATATCAGGAATTAAAATAGGTAAATATACAAGACCATTAATGGCCCCTTCAAAACGATATTTGTAACGATGTAATGCTATCGCAAAAAACATACCAAGTATCGTTGTTACAACTGTTGTTATAACTGCAATCGTCATACTATTTACAAACGCATCAATAACATCTTGTTTTTGAAATAAATCTGTATACCAATGGAATGTAAAGCCTTCCCATTCCGCATTAATTCGAGAATCATTGAAGGAATATACCATTAAAACCATCATTGGAAAATACAAGAACAATAAAATTAACCAAGAATAAGAAACTAAAAACTTTTTCATTTTTGCCTATTCCCCTCCGTTCCCATCATATTTATATACTTTCGTTGCACGATAATATAAGTAAATTAACAGAACAGAGAATAGAACAACAATCATAGATAACGCAGATCCAAACGGCCAGTCACGCGCACCTAAGAATTGGTTTTGGATTACGTTTCCGATTAATGCTACTTTCGATCCACCCATCACGTCTGATACAACAAACATTCCGATAGAAGAAACGAATACTAAAATAGAACCAGTAGCAATTCCTGACATCGTCATTGGTACTGTTACATTCCAAAATGCTTTTACTGGTGTTGCACCTAAATCATAAGCTGCTTCTAGCTTACGCTTATCCAGCTGCTCAATTGCTGCATACACTGGTAAAATCATAAATGGTAATAAAGAATATACCATTCCAAGTATTACAGAAGGCGTATTATATAGTAAATTTAACGGTTCACTAATAATACCTAATTTTAATAACAGTGTGTTCACAAGACCTTGTGAACGTAAAATAACAATCCACGCATATGAACGAACAAGGAAGTTAATCCAAAACGGTATCGTTGCCAATAATAAAAGAATAGAACGATATTTACGATCAACAATTGTAATTGTATACGCAAATGGATAACCAATTAATAAACAAAGTACTGTTGTAATAACAGCAATCTTTACTGTTTCCCATAATGTTCCCATATACAATGGGTCAAACACACGTACTATATTATCTAACGTAAATTGCATTTCCACTGTTCCGTATGCTCCGCGCTGCATGAAGGCAAAACCCAATACGAATACAAGTGGAACTAGGAAGAAGATTAACAGCCACGCGACTGTAGGTAGTGCGAGTAATTTCCCTTTTTTCAATTTAAGGTCACCTCGTCCTCTTGCTCCCATCCTACATATACATTATCTCCAATGCTCCACTGTGCTGCTTCTTCAGCTGTTTGATACGCCATCAATAATTCTGCTGTTTTCTCATCACGTACATAAAGCTTTTCCATATTTCCAACAAACTCAATGTCTTCAATATGTCCAAGATGGTAATCTTCTAAAATTGGTTCTTCAACCGAACGTACCTTTACATTTTCAGGGCGAATTGCTACGTAGTCTTCCCCGTTTTTCACAATATTATTTTCACCGATAAATGTCGCAACGAACAACGTTTTCGGCTTATTATAAATTTCTTTCGGTGTTCCGATTTGTTCAATATGTCCTTTATTCATAACGACAATACGGTCACTCATGCTCATCGCTTCTTCTTGATCATGCGTTACGTATATGAACGTAATCCCTAAATTGCGTTGTAAGTTTTTCAATTCACGTTGCAAATCTTTTCTTAGCTTAAAGTCAAGCGCTCCAAGTGGCTCATCCAATAGTAATACACGTGGGTTATTTACAATCGCTCTCGCAATTGCTACACGCTGCTGCTGCCCACCAGACAGCTTCATAGGTTTACGATTACGGAACTCTAGTAACTGCGTTAAACGCATTGCCTCTTCAGCACGTTCTTTCTGTTCTGCCGCTGGTACTTTTTGCATTTTCATACCGAAACAAATATTTTTCTCCACATTCATATGCGGGAATAGTGCATAATGTTGGAACACTAAGTTCATATGACGCTTATATGGCGGCAAATCGTTAATCTTTTCATCATCTAATAAAAGATTCCCTTTAGTTGGAGTTTCAAATCCTGCGATCATACGAAGTAACGTCGTTTTCCCGCAACCACTCGGCCCTAAAATTGTTAAAAACTCTCCTTCTTTAATATCTAAAGAAAGCGGTGGGATAATCACTTGATTTCCAAAATGTTTTTCTACTGCTTCAACTTTAATAATTTTTTTCATTTTCCCGTCCTATCTACCTTAAATTTTAATTTTTATATTCATGAATAAATATTTATGTTTTATAGACTATTTTTTGTTTCGATCCAAACAAAATGGTTATTTAGCAAGCGTTCACTTCTATTCTTTATGTAGTATGTTTGATTCATTTTTTCATGATACATAATGTCGAACAGAAAAACCCCTTCCATTGCGAAGGGGCTATTATCATACGGCTACGCCTACTGATAAACACCATCATCATTTTAACAACTTTCGTATGAATTTTAAAGCACTTTTTGTAGAAGAGTAACGAATTTTCATATCGAATGCCGTAGATTGGGCTAAAATGCTTTTATAATGTGAAAAAGTCCGAAAACTTTCTTCCCCATGATAACTACCTAATCCACTACTTCCAACGCCCCCAAAAGGTAAATATGGCGTTGCAAGATGATAGACAACATCATTAATGCACCCTCCGCCATATGAAATATTACTCGTCACTTTCTTTTGCACTTCTTTATTTTCAGAAAATACATATAGCGCTAACGGCTTCGGATGTTGCTGAATTGTGCCAATAACATCTTCTATTTTGTCATACTCTATAATCGGTAAAATCGGACCAAAAATTTCATCTTCCATAACAGCATCTTGCCACGTGATATCTGTTACTATTGTCGGCTCAATATGTAATGTATCTTTTTTATAGTTCCCGCCAATTACGACTTGACCATCTTGTAAGAATCGACATAATCGTTCAAAATGACGCTCGCTCACAATTTTTACGTAATTGTCATTGTTCAGTGGCTCTTTTCCATACTGCTCCGTAATTTCATGTCTTAACGCCTCGATTAACTGTTCTTTCACGGAAGAATGAACGTACATATAATCCGGTGCTACACATGTCTGCCCTGCATTTAAAAACTTACCCCAAACAATCCGCCTTGCTGTTACATCTATTTTTGCATCTTTATGTACAATACATGGGCTTTTTCCGCCAAGTTCTAACGTAAGCGGCGTTAACTCTTTGGCTGCTGCTTCCATCACAACTTTTCCAACACCAACACTACCTGTAAAGAAAATATAATCAAACCTTTCCTTTAACAATGCCGTACTCTCTTCTATCCCGCCTTCTATTACCGCTACAAGCTCTTCTTGGAATAATTCCTCTAACATTCTCGTAAGCACTTTTGAAACGTTAGGCGTTAACTCTGACGGCTTTAAAACAACTGTATTCCCAGCTGCCAGCGCTCCTACTAGAGGTGCAATTGCTAACTGAAACGGATAGTTCCATGGCGCAATAATAAGCGTCACACCATACGGTTCTGGTACTACCTTCCCCTTCGATCCGAAATGAGTTAATGCTGTTCGAACTCGCTTCGGTTTACTCCACGATGACATATGTTTCAATTGAAAAGAAATTTCTTTTAATGCATATCCCACTTCCGTTGTAAACGCCTCATGAACTGACTTATTTAAATCTAATTTCAATGCTTGAAATATCTCTTCTTCAAAACGCTGAATTCCATCATAAAGCTTTTTTAAATTATTTTTTCTTGTTTCTATACTTCTCGTATATCCATTATAAAAATATTGCTTTTGTTTATTTACAATAGAAGAAATGCTCATCTATTCACCTTCTCCCACTATTTTCATCCAATTCTTTCATTATTTATATAGAACTTTTTTACTCGTAAAATTACATTATATATAATTTTTTCTTTTATATAAAATTCATTGCTCACAAAAAACTACCGAAAGAAAATCTCTCGGTAGTTTTACGGTATTAACGGTATAAACGAACAGCACCTGCAGAATTATCATCAGCTTGTCCTACTACTTCAAACTTAAGACCAAGCTTCGGTAAAATACGTCCTGCATCTGGAATCTGTTGATTAATATACGTTTTCGAATCATCAAACTTCGGTACACCAGCTAAGCCATTGTACGTATACGTTCCACGCGTTGGAGATACAACTTGCCAAGCTGGCGTTTTGTCGAATGAGAACGCCGCATCAGCGATTTGGAATCGTGTACTACTGTCAATTGTCGGCTTACCATTTAAAGTTCCTACAATTGCTTCTGGATGAGAATCAACTACACCAAGGAAACCGTGTCCTGGATGTAAACCAACCCAGTTATCTGAGTAAGCTGAGTCTGCATACCATACAACCATACCTGAGTTATATTCTGGACCGCGAGCAAATTTCAATGCGCTATCTGATCCAGTATGGTTTCTCCACTCTACATAGTAGTTATGTTTTTTCTTCTCTGTTCCGCTAGAAACAACGAAACCATCTAATTTAAATTGTGATGTACCTTCTGCATCATCTGAGAATGCAACTTTACCATCTACTGTTAATGATGCATTATCAAGTAGGAAACCATTTAATGCTAAACCACCATCTGTAATGTACTCAAATGTTAATTTTACTTTCTTACCTTTGAATTGACTTAAATCATATGATTTATCAATCCATTTTCCATTTGTCGAATCTGCATTTCCGCTATTTGCTTTCTCGCCAAGTCTTTCAAGTAACGTTTGTTGTCCATCTTCTGTTACAGCGTGTACTTCAAGGAAATCATACTCAGCTTCAATCTCATATAATGATTTGAAATCGAATTTCGCATTCGTTGCATTTGTTAAATCGAACAGTGGTGTTTCCATTTTCGTGTGAAGATTGTCACCTTTTGTGCTGTAGTAATACTGTTTACCAAATGCTGGATCAATTGTTTTTACATCTTTATCTGGTAAGTTAACACGAATCATACCTGGTCGGTTAGATTTCGTAACACTTTGGTCTAAATATGTTGCTAGACCAATACCTTTATTTAATTTCTCGTAATCTACTTCTACGATATTTGCCCAGTTACCACCGATTGTTTTTTGGAAAAACTCTTTATTTTGTGGTGAGAAACTTGTTGGCGTTGTTCCAGCGATTTTACCAGCCCAGCTACCGCCACTCATAACAGACCAAGCTTGAATTGGCTCACCATGACCCGTATAGTCTGTATCATACTCATCTGGAAGACCTAAATCATGACCATATTCATGCGCGAATACACCAACCGCACCATCTTCTGGTTCAATTGTGTAGTCGAATGCTGCCATCTTTCCGCCCCAATATGGAACTTTCGCTTGCGTACCTTCAATTGCGAACGGCTTTGGTCCAACTGTCCAGCGATGTGACCAAATTGCATCATCACCTAATTTACCACCGCCAGCTTCTTGTCCAACACCCGCATGAATAATCATTAAGTGATCGATTAAACCATCCGGTTGATTTTGATTTCCATCACCATTTACATCGTATTGATCGAACTGATCAAACTGTGATAAATCAAGACCGCTATCTACAGCTGCTTTTAATGCATCTTTTACTAGATCACGTGGTCCTTTTGGTCCTTTATTATCATGGCCTGTAGCAGCATCTGCACCGTAATCAGCAGCTTTACCAGGAACTGTTAACCATTTTGTAACTGTTCCGTCCACTGTGTAACTACCACCGGATTGCTCTTCGTAATATTGTTTAAACGTTTCGATTTTGCTTCCATCCTCTAATGCGAATGGCTCATCACCGAATAACATTTTTTCATAGTGTTCTTTGTTAAAGTCTTCCGAATACATATAACCAGGTTCTTTATCAATGTTGTTATGTTTAAAGTCAGCGTACTCTACAAGTAAAACAAGTACCTTATCTTTACGAACATCGCCGTTATATGCTTTTTGTTTTGCTGGAGAAGTTGGTACTTTACCATTTAATCCGCCTTTAACTGGGCCTGTCGCTGCAGGTGTCCCTGTTGCTGGCTGATTTAGTTTTTCTTTCGTGTCTGCTTTCGCATCTTTCACTTTCTTTAAAAAGTCTGATGCTTCTTTCGTAAGTTGATCCCCATTCGTTGCTTCTTTCCCAGGATTTTCACCCTTTTTGTTCTCTACATACTTTTCGACAGCTTTCTTTGTTTCTTTCTCTGAAGCTGACGAATCAATTACCCCACGCTTTTTCAGTGCATCTGCTAAACGCTCTTCTGGAATTAAATGGTCATCAACTGGGCTCGTAGCTGCTTTATTCCCAGGCGTTTCAGCGTACACAGACTGAGTGCCCGCGCTAAATGAAAGACCTAATACAGCTGTCAAAGCAATTGATGATAATACTTTGAATGGTTTCTTGTTCATCCCTTATTTCCTCCCCTAATAAATAATATGTATTACAATTTGAATTTTATTAAAAATTCAATATTTTTTCAATATTTAGTTATATTATGTAATTTTTTTAATATATTTGTAAAAATTTCATAGTTAGTATACGGATATATCACAATTCAACAATGTTTTCTGAAAATATTGAAAGTTTTTATCGAACAATTTATAATTATTTCCATCGAGGGAGTTTAATGGGGATTTTATCTTTGTTTTACCTACACAATATTTGATAATTCGATACATAAAATAAAAAATTCGGTTTTATTATCATTTATTCTGTAGCAGCAGTTATGACCGATAATTAGGGAGGAATTACAATTGTACAAAGATAAGACGGACACACTGGATCAAGAATGGATTGATTTAATACTTGAAGCTCTAGATGCTGGTATCGCCCTACAAGATATCGAACACTTTTTCCAACGTATGAAGCCATCAAGTCAAGCTCAATAGCCTTGTTCTTTTTAACGAAGTTTATGTTATAATAATGACATCATAAGACGACGACATATTGATAGAAAGGTGCGCAAACATGATTGGAGAACGTATAAAACGCCTTCGTTTACAAAAAGGTATTTCATTAACTGAACTTGCCGAAAAAGCTGGTGTTGCTAAATCTTACATTAGTTCTATAGAACGAAATTTACAAAAAAACCCTTCCATTCAGTTTCTTGAAAAAATCGCAGCAGTTCTACAAATTCCAGTTGATACTTTACTTCATGACGAAACAGAAAAGGAAGCTCGCCTAGACTCCGAATGGACACAGCTCGTTAAAGACGCAATGAACTCTGGTGTCTCTAAAGAACAGTTTCGTGAATTTCTTGAATTTACACAGTGGAAGAAAAATCAAAAATAATATATAAAAAGGAGTGCTTACAAACTGGCATTTCTTTTTCTTTATAAAAAAAAGCGGGGGATACCCGCTTTTTTTTTATTTTTCTTCCCCAGCTTCTTGGTTAGCATTGAATGTCCACTCTAAATTCAATGTATCACCTTGGAATTTATTTTGGTCTTGACCATTATCTTCGAATACAAATTGTACCCATAGATAATCCTCTGTACCAGCTTCTAATCCACCTTTTTCTCCCCACTCAGGAGCAAAGATGTCTTTAGCTAAAAGATCTGGATCCGCATTTTGTAAGTCTGCTAAAGTTGTTTCATATACAGGCTCACTTTGTTTATCCCAGTTCCAAATAAATTTTACTTTAATGTGCTTGCCAAAGTCTTCCCCAGCATTATCATTTTTTGCATCTTTCACAGTATACTTTGTTGCTAATTTAACGTCTTTAATTGTTAACGAACCATCGTTCTTTAGTAAGAACTCTTTCTTAACAGAATCCCCTGGTTTTAAATCTTTAATATCCACAAGCGTTTTAGGGTTTAATGTAAGATCTAACGTCCCAGCTGCAAATGTATTATTTGATACTTCTTTATCGCTAAAGAATGCAAACGTTCCTCCACCAATTAAAGATAACCCCAATGCTGCTGATGCAACTCCCATACCTAATTTCTTTTTCAGACTCACAATCAATTCCCCCTAGCTGTTTTTTGTATTTTTACATTGCTATCTCTCATATAAATTAAGAGATGTAAATAAAACTATATTAGCGATGCTAATATTTGTTCTTTTTCAAAAACCTTAAGTTCATTATAACGAACAAACTTATGTAAATACAACAACATTTTTTAGTATTTTCAATTATTTTTATTTCTCAATATTATTTTGATTTTTCAGAAAGTAATATATACTACTTTATACTAATTTATAACTTTTTTCACACGCAAATACATTTCATATTATAAGAAAAAAGAAAGACAAAGAGGTGAGGGCTAACGTTCCCTCACACTCCTATAAAACATTAATCGTTTTGCTTATTCGCTCGTTATCTCTTGCACCACATTCTTGTTTTCCAGCTGTTTCACTAAAGCAGTTACCCCGCTTTTATCTGTTTCTATTTTTTCTGTTCCTCTGCTTTCTTCTGCTCTTCTAGCTTTTTCTGTTCTTCTACTTTCTTTTGTTCTTCTGCCTTCTTTTGTTCTTCTGCCTTCTTTTGTTCTTCTGCTTTCTTCTGTTCTTCTACTTTCTTCTGTTCTTCTGCTTTCTTCTGTTCTTCTGCTTTCTTCTGTTCTTCTACTTTCTTCTGTTCTTCTACTTTCTTTTGTTCTTCTGCTTTCTTCTGTTCTTCTACTTTCTTCTGTTCTTCTACTTTCTTTTGTCCTTCCGCTTCAAGTGCAACGTTTAATTGTTGCTGTAGAGCCTGAATTTGCTCATCAATAGCTTTCAAACTAACTTCTTTCTCAATATAATCTCGCTTCTCTTTTATAATCTGAAAGCCTTCATTCACATATAAGGCTACTTTTTGAATCGACTCATCTTTAGTTACTTTTAATTCTTCCTGTATTTGGTTGTAAGGAGCTTCTATTTCAGTATATACATTTTGCAAGGCTTCCTTCTCAGAAACAATTTTCTCACGACCTTGTTGCCATACAGAAATTGCCTGTTTTATTTCTTCAATAGAAGTTACTTTCAGTTTCCCCTTCATTGTTCCATACTCATGCTCAATAAACTTTTTATGTTGCTCAGCCTGTTCTTTTAATGTAGTAACTGTTTTCGGAAATATAATTGCTGTAGAAATACTCGCTTCTACTTTCGTTTCATGAATGAATGCCGCTTCTGTATGCGTCATAACTTGAGATCCTAAATAAAACGTAATAGAGCACATACACGGCAATATAAGCATCTTTTTTAAATTACGTGGTCTTTTCAGCATCTTAATCTCTCCCATCGAACATTCCGTTCTTTATACAGAACATTATCTTTATTATAATAAAGAACTATATAAAATGATAGCTATATACTAGAAAAATAGAAAAAGGGCTATCCATATGATAGCCCTTTTTTCAGGCTGTGGAGAAAGTCTTCTCCACAGCCTGTTTATGTGTCTGAACCTCTTTTTATGTGTCAACACTGATAAAAAAGAGGTAAAGGAGAGATTTTTTATGATGGGTGCTTTAAAAAATCATCGTGATGAGCGTGTATCCGTTTCTGTAGAAGAATTAGTTCCGCAAGACCATTTCCTTCGTGCGATTGAAGCGACAATCAGTTTTGATTTTATTGAGGAAAAGTTACGCCCTTATTACTGTGAAAACAATGGTCGTCCGTCAATTCACCCTATCGTTTTATTTAAGATGATGTTTATCGGATATTTTTATGGTATTCGTTCAGAGCGACAATTGGAAAAGGAGATCAAAACGAATATTGCCTACCGTTGGTTTCTAGGTTTTTCTCTATCAGATACAATTCCAGATCATTCTACAATCAGTTGGAATCGCCGTACTCGTTTCATTCATACAAATATTTTCGAAGAAATTTTTGATGAGATTGTGTGTCAAGCGACCGAGCACCGTATGGTGGGAGGACGTGCGTTGATGACAGATTCTACACACATTAAGGCGAATGCCAATAAAAATAAATTTGTACATAAATATAAAAAAGAAAAGGCAAAGTTCTATATAGATGAACTAGAAGCTGCGGTAATCGAAGATCGTGAGGTACATGGAAAAAAGAATTAAGACCTAGAAAGGAAAGTGATACCCCCACTAAAAAAACTCGTATCAGTACAACGGATCCAGATAGTGGATTTTTAATGAGGGATGGAAAACCGAACGGTTTTCATTTCTTAGATCATCGTACGACTGATGCGAAATATAATATTATTACAGATACCTATATAACGGCTGGAAATATGGCGGATTCCGAGCCGTATTTAGCACGTCTACAAGCTCAAACTAATAAATTCGGATTCAAAGTTGAAGCTGTAGCTCTTGATGCAGGCTATTTTACAGGTTATATCTGTAAGAAACTATCAGAACAGAATATATTTATGGTGATGGGGTATCGCCGATTTGGAAAGCGAAATAAAGACGTTCCGAAAAGCCAATTTAAATATGTAAAAGAAATGAATGTATTTGCTTGTCCGATGGGATGTATTTTAGAATATACGACAACGGATCGCGAAGGATATCGTCAATATAAATCAAATCCAGAAGACTGCGCTGTTTGTCCGCTACGTGAGGTATGCTTTTCAAAAAAACAAAAACAAAAAGTTATCACTCATCATATATGGGAAAAATATAAAGATATCGCTAGAAAAAACAAACTAACAGCTACAGGGAAAAGACTGTATAAAGTACGCTGTTCAACTATAGAGCGAAGCTTTGCGGATGCCAAAGAACTACATGGCTATCGATATGCTCGGTTTCGAGGGCTGAAGTCTGTCCAAATGCAAGCTTACCTCACCGCAGCTTGTCAAAACATGAAAAAAATAGCCCTTCACCTAACCAAAAAAGGTCTGGTGGAGGGCTGTTTTTCTAAAATTTATTATTTTATATTGTTTTCATTTACTAAAATTAAAAAGGATTGCAGAATGTTGGGAACCCTAAAGGGTTTCCCAACACTCTGGAAAAAGGGCTATCCATATGATAGCCCTTTTTTATTATTATCTTTCTTCACCTGCTGTTTGTTGTGCATCAAACGTCCAATTTAATTGTAACTTATCGCCTTGGAATTGATTTTGATCTTTCCCATTATCAACGAACTCAAATTTCACTTTGAATTTATCAGATTTACCTGCAGAAATACCTTTTTCATCCCAGAACCAAGCAGCTAAATCATTATCTACGGCTGTAAGTGTGTCACCCTTCAATTTATCTAATGTAGTTTGTTTCACAATTGTCTCATGCTTATCTACATTTTTTAAGAATGTTACTTTAATATGTTTACCAAAATCATCTTTATTATCTTTCTTTACATCTTCTACATTATAATCTGTTTTCAGTAGAACCTTTTTAATATTTAAGGAGCCTTTATTTTCTAGTTTAAATTCTTTTTCAATTGTATCACCAGGTTTTAAATTCGATACATTAACAACTGTTGATGGATTTAATGCTAAATCAAGTGTACCAGCCGCAAATGTATTGTTTGACACTTCTTTATCACTGAAAAACGCAAATGTTCCTCCACCAACTAATACTGCTCCTAGTACTGCTGATGTGATACCCATTCCTAACTTTTTCTTTAAAGTCATGTCCATATCCCCTTAATATATATATATTTGTTAACTTCCTAAACGGAAAGTATAACCAAACGATCTAGACGGATTGTTCTACTTTTTTATCTTTCTTTTCTCCGTCAATGCTACGAATAGCGCCAAAAATAGAAATCGCGGAATAACCAAGTAAAAAGACGCCTGGAATAATAAGAAGTAATGCTGCTCCCGCTTTTGAATTCGCATAATTCAGTAAATAACCAACGTACGGAACTGTAATATCTGCATATTTCCCAACTACATTTTCTGCAAGTACTGGTTCTAAATCTGGTCCGTTGTTGTTATCCCCTTTTGTTTCATACATTACTTTTCCATTTGTATCTTTCACACCGATAATACGGTGAGTGATAATTTTTTGATCTTTCTCTTTAAAGGTAATAACATCACCTTTTTCATATTTAGAACCATCTTTCTTTGGCTCTATTGCAATGATTGATCCTGTTAAAAACGTCGGTTCCATCGATCCTGAAAGAACGCTCTTAAACTGATATCCCATCACTGTCGGATCCCCACCGCTCGCTTTTGAAGAAATGACTACAAAAGCTAAGAAAACCATCAATGCAAATAAAACAAATGAGATCGCGTTGCTAATTATCTTCCAAATTAATTTCATCGTCTCTCTCCCTCTCCGTTGTTTTATATTATTTGAAGTATGCAATGCTTCTTGTGTTCTTTAACAAGAACACAAGTAAATGATATAACGAACTTCGAGTTATTGCAATAAAAAAATTTACAATTATTAGTTAAACTTCTTTTCCGTATATAAAAAAGACTGTGACAAAATCTCTTCACAGTCCTCATGCTTTTTTACTTTTCTTCTGATTTTATTCCTTGTCTATTATGGCGCACCACAGCATATAAAATGACTCCAACTAATACAATCGCACCTATCCCAATACTTATCACTTTCACATTTGACTCTGTTATTTCAGGCTCAATTGTATCCTTTTTAGGCATCGCAAAAGTAACATCTTCTTTTGAAAGAACATTTATCGTCGCAATTGTTTGATTATTTTTCGTAATATCGACTGCACCAACTACCTCACCACGATGGATTCCCTTATGATACAAAGAGTCTTTATCTAATGAAGCGGCCCGAAAAATAGTTTTCACATTTTTCCCTTCATCTTTCTTAAGCACAAGCTCTGCACTTTTTTCAAGTTCGCTATCAATATCTTTATTTAAATACGTTGTCTTTTGATGCCAACTATGTTTATCTAGCACCGTTTGTTTCGTAAATTGCCCAAAAGAATATTCCGCCATCTGCTTTAAATCCTCATAGATTTCAGGTCTTTGAGAAGCCATTACTACATTTATAATACGATTTCCATCTTTCTCATTTAATAAAACGAGCGTATTACGTGCCTCATTCGTAAACCCCGTCTTACCGCCGATACTATATGGGTTCTCAAAATAAATAGATTTATTAAAAATAGACACCGTCTGCCTAGATGTAGTAACTGTCGTTCTTTTCGTATTCATCGCTTGCAAAATTTCAGGATACTTTTGCACACCTCTCGTAATCATAGCGATATCATACGGCGTCGTATAATGGTTCGGATCATGCAGTCCATTTGGTGTTACAAAGTGACTATCTGTAGCACCTAACTGTTTTGCCTTTTCATTCATCATATTAGCAAAATTCTCAACACTTCCACCAATATGCTCTGCAATCGCATACGACACATCATTCGCACTTAACACCATTAAAATCATAAGCGCGGTATTTCTATTCACCGTCTCACCGGGTTGAAACTCAATTTGATAATTGCTCTTCTCTTGATCTAATGCTAATTGCGAAAATGTAAACTGATCCTCTGGCTTCGTATGCTCCATTAACAAAATCGCTGTTAACACTTTCGTCACACTAGCTGGATACGCACGATGATGTGCATTTTTGTCATACAACAAATCACCTGTTTTCGCATCAATCGTAGCTGCAAACTGACTAAAAACATTTGGCCCTTCCTTAGGTGGTGGTGCCACTTGCTCCGGATTCACTCCAATATTCGTCTCAGCACGCAACGTCATAGGTGTCAATAAAAACAAACTAATAACTGTAATAAAAACCAAAATTTTCTTGAAATTTACCATATGACTCTCCCTTTTCACTTTACTCCTACAAATAAAAAATGAATCTACCAATCTATATGTAATTTGTATTAAATTGGAAGAAAAATCACTATTTTTTACTATATCATATTTTTACGATAAAGGACATAATTATACAATAAAAATAAGAAGGAATTACTCTTTCTTATCCTTCTCATCAATTAACGAATCTATTAACTTCTGACTTGCTTCCTCAGGCGTAATCTCATCCGTCATCCCCATAAATGACCAACCTTTAGAATCGACCCACTCAACAAGCTCTTGCAAAAACTCATCATGCGTAACATCTACATCAAGAATCGAGCCATTAATCGAAATCGTTCTATTTCTAGAAACGCGCATCTTGAACGTTTTTCTTACCATTACAATAATTCTCCCTCTACTCTTGAATATTTATAAAGTTAAACTTTAATCCGTGGGGGTTTTCTTCATCCCCCACGGATTATTAGCCTTCACCAATCGGGCTTTTACGGGCAGTTGATCTCCCACCTAACTTCTTTGCTTTCGCTGAATTTTGAGCGGGGATCTTACTGCCCGTTAATGCGGGGTAAAAAAATCTTGTATCTCTGTTATACATGATTTTAAGTAAATTGTAAAAAGGATATATTGGCCAATTTGAATATCGAAAGTGAAAATCCCTTATTCTACATAGCCATCACACGTTATACAATTTGTCATACATTACTAAATACATCCGTATAAAAACAACACAACTTTCATTTTATCACATCAAATACACTTTGCTTTCGTACAATCAAATGGAATATATTAAAAAAACTAAAAATGAGGAGGAATTCTATGGCACATTGTACATATTGTAAGACGAAGTGGAAAATAAAAGATGTATGGTCGATACTTGTGACATTTGAAAAAGATTGTCCGTATTGTTTTGGAAGGCAATACCTTTCTAACGATACCTTTCATCATGCTAATGCTGCTTTACCTTTGCTATTCTTATGTCCTTTACTTGTTGATTTAAGCGATGAAAACCCTTTGGATAAATATCGTAAATAATATAACCTCTACATTTAAAACCTACTTTCTATTCAGTTTCCTTCTTATTAATTATTCCTTTATTCACTTCTAGCATGATTGTACAAGATCCATCTTTAAAAACTTCCTGTATAAATATTGTAAAATTTCAGTTAATTATATATAATTGCTTTAGCATTATTATTAAAGATGCTATTACATAAGTATTTTTGAAGATCCCGTAGCTCAGCAGGGAGAGCGCCACCTTGACAGGGTGGAGGTCGTGAGTTCGAGCCTCTCCGGGGTCATATCCTTTTGTATCAACTGTTGATAATTTCATATTTTGAGCAAAACTAACGGTGAGTACCGCTCAAGTTTTGATCGAAACTCCTCCTTTAACTCTAAATGAGAATGAAGGAGTTTTTTTTATGTCTTTAACATACTTCACAGAAAAAGAAATCGTAAAAAAACGACAACCCCACAAACGGAAAACTAGCAAAATTTCAAAAGAATATTCTGTTGAACGCGTATTCGAAAGATTTATTGATAGTAAAGTAAAACAGAATTCACGCCCCAAAATCATTGAATCAATTCCTTCTTATGTTTAATAGTATAAAAGCATTTCATGGAACAGAAAATGCTCAAATATTCTATATGACCGATATTACAACAAATTTTATTTATGACTGGGTTTATTGATTAAAAAATGAATGTGTATGCTTTGATGGCCATATTTACGTGCATCAAGATACAGAAATAGGAATCAGAACAATGGAGCGCTATGTAGAAATGGGGCTGTTAGAAGATGCAAGTTTGGTAGCGGAAATTCTCAAGGAAACGAGATGCTGTGATTTACTGCTTGTAATAAAATTGTTTGATTTTCAATCCGCTGAGCGAATTGAAACTATCTTACGAGGTAACCCAAGCGCTTACTAAGCACAATGGTATACAACGGTCTATGTTTAACATAGGCCCATTTTTTTATAAGGAGCAATTGCTATGACCGACGTATATATAATGCAACCATTCGATAAAAGGGAATTTGCCAAAACAGAAATTTTATTGACTTCGAAAGTGACTGAAATATTGGGGATTTCAAGGGCTCGTATGAATGCGCTATTGAAAACGGGACAAATCAACACGAGTATATTTCTACGTGAAGGATGGTTAAAGGATATGGAATGAAGGTACAATTCTATAATTAAAGATGTTAAAAAATCGTATCATCAAAAAATTAAAGAAAATGTTAATGAGACTTTATCATGCACTTTTGCATACAGGATTATTTTCTCTTGTAAATAAATAATAGTAGTATATAATAAAAATAACATTTTACCAATAAAAGGTAAAATGAGGGTGGGATAAGTAAATAACCAAAACGTATTAACAGATTTATTCTAAGTAAATCATGATACATATATGGAATCAAAACTATGGAATTTTATGTAGAGATTAGATTACTACACGACACAAGATTAATAGCAAATACACTCGAGGAAAAAAAGCGTTCGATTAGATTAATGTTATAAAACTACTTAATGTGATATCTATTGAACGAATTGAGAATATACTTAGGGGGAATTTCAAGTGAAAACATTTGGTAAAGTATTATTAACAGGAGCTTTAGCTTTGGGCGGTTTCACGGTTATGAACATTGATACACCTAAAGCACATGCTGACGGAGCAAGCGAGTTCTGTCGTTATATCTGTGGTCCTAGCGAAACGGTGAATGGTGTTACAGTTCAAGTACACGCTACGGAATACCGATTTGGGCAAAACGTAATTGCAAGAATTACAAATGACCGAACTGAGGATATTCATTACAATGTCAGCATCGAAAAGAAATATGGAGATAGCTGGGGAGAATATGATACTTTCTTCAATTGGAAAAATCAATGGGTTCCAGCTGGAAGTAATGATGAAATTTCTACTTTCACAGGATATGGCGAAGATATTGGAGATAATGGAACATACCGTTACAAAGTTGAAATTGTAAGCGCTGATGGTTCTGTAGATACAATTTACACAGCAGGAATGACAGTTACAGGAAGAGGAGAATAATCATGAAAAAATAAGCTTTTCGGAGCTTATTTTTTTATATATAAAATTGAATATCGATATTCAGAAATAGATAGATAGGTAGGTAGGGAACGAAACAGTCCCTACCTATTTTATAAATTCCACGTATTTACCTAATGGTGCATATGTGTTTATGATCCTACTTCTTCTTTTTCTATCGTTTACAACATAAGGTTTTTTAAATTATCAACGCTTTCTAAATTGACAACACATTCTTTTATATTTATTTATATACATTTTACAAAAAATAAAGAACTACATAGATTAACCATGTAGTTCTTTGTAAATATAAGTCTCAAAAATGAATGAGCTAATCTTATTTCTTCCCTAACTTGATTGCCTTCTTTATATTACTAAATGCACCTTTACCATATAATAATACGCCGCCGCGGTAAACACGGCTCGTTAAACCAATCATCATACATATTGTTGCTAATAGAATCGCTAATGTAAGCGTAATCTCCCATACTGGAATATTGAGGAATCCAATTCGTACGAGCATAACAATAGGAGTAAAGAAAGGTATATAACTAGTAACGGTAACAACCGTGCTGCTTGGATTTGACATTCCATAAAGTGCGATATACAAAGCAGCAATTAACATAAACATCAGTGGCATAACAGCTTGAGAAGACTCCTCTATACGACTAATAATAGAGCCGAGTAGACAAGATAATGAGCCATATAATAAGAATCCTAATGTGAAGAATAAAATCCCATACGCCACTAGAGTAGGAGCAACAGAGTTTAAATCAATACTATTTAAAATATCATTTTTCGATTCATTAATTGCTATTTTATACCCAACAGTTGCGACCAAGCCCCAAATTATCATTTGTGTAATACCTGCCAATAATGTTGAGAATAGCTTCGCATATAAATGTTTTGTAGGCGAAATACTTGAAACAACTAACTCCATTACACGAGAAGATTTTTCTGTTGCAACATCTGTAGCTAATTGCGCAGCATACAATAATATCATAAAATAATTTAGCATGATAAAGGTATTAATTAAAATTCCTACACCCTCTGTATGTTCTCCATCTTTAACCTTATCTGAAACAGTTTTGGTATGAATTTCTACTGGCGTCGTTAACACCTTTAATTCATCTTGCGATAGATTCAATTGCTGAGCGAAATTAGAAGATTGTATTTGAGATAAAATCGTTTGAACCTTGCTAACATCTTGCTGATTTACATCTGTCTCAGTTATATACGTAGCCTTTAGTTGTTTATTTTCCAATTCCTCTACAACGATAGCATATGAATAATCACCATTTTTAACGCCCGATTCTGCTTTTTGTTTATCCGTACTATGTTTAACATGCATCTTACTATCGACATTTTTAAACACTTGATGAATAGTTGTATATAATTCTTCTTTTTCTGTAACAATGACAACTTGCTCTTCCTCGTTACCTACAAAATAGTTATAAATTTTGTCAAAGTTCATCAGTCCTATAATTAACATAGAAATTATGATTGTAATAGCAATATATGATTTAGCTTTTACCTTAGATTTATAGTTTTGTAAAAAAATCGTCCAGAAACTATTCATGCTGTGCACCTACTTTCTCAATAAAGATGTCATTTAGTGTAGGCTCTTCCACTGCGAACTTTTTAACATACCCTAATTTCGTTATCTCTTTAAATAAAACATGCGAAACTTCTTCATATGAAATTTTAAGAGTAACTGCATTCTTACGTTTCTTCATACTTTCCACACCTTTTATTTCTTTTAAATGATCAAAGTCATGATCGCCAACGATTACAACATTCTTTTTACCAAAGTCACTTTTAATTTTGGCAATGTCTCCCTGAACAACAGATACTCCTTTGTGCATGATACAAATGTGTTGGCATAATTCTTCCACATGTTCCATACGATGTGAACTAAAAAGAATCGACGACCCTTGTTTTTGCATATCAAGAACAGCTTCTTTTAACATTTCAACATTTACTGGATCTAAACCACTAAATGGTTCATCTAAAATTAAGAGTTCAGGCTTATGTATAATCGCTGTTATCAGCTGAATTTTTTGCTGATTCCCTTTTGAAAGTTCTCCTACCTTTTTGTTCAGATACTCAGTTATATTAAAACGCTCCAGCCAATAGTGCAGTTCTTTTTCTGCATCTTTACTTTTCATATTCTTTAATTTTGCAAAAAAGTTAACTTGTTCTTTGACAGTCATTTTCGCATAAAGACCACGTTCTTCTGGTAAATACCCAATCTTATCTGTAACATCATAATTTATAGGTTTACCATTCCATGAAATGGTTCCGCTTGATTTCGATAAAAGTCCAAGTATCATTCGAAATGTAGTCGTTTTACCTGCTCCATTCCCGCCCAAGAACCCAAATATTTCACCTTTCGGTATCTCGATATTCAAATTATCCACTGCAACATGCTCGTCAAATTTCTTTGTTAAATCTTTAATTAGTAAACTCATTATCCACAACCTTAATTCCCAAGATGATTTATTTATACAATTGTATATCCATAGTCAACCACAATATTTTGCCCTCTAATGGCATCACTTTTATCAGACATTAAAAATAAGATGACATTTGTAACATCTTAAATTCCGAAAAATCTTCTATATGGTATCTTCTTTAATAACTTATTTCCCTCAAAGGACTTCAAATAGCTTTCGTTATTATCGTTTATAATATAGGACGATGGCACACAATTCACTGTAATATCTCATTTTTTATCCTTCAAAAATGAATCATTACCAACAAATGTTATATTTCGCATTATAAAGTTAGCATAAGATTTAAAATAATTAATATGCAATTTTGCATATTTTAGCACTCCTAATTATTTACATAGTGTTGACCACCTTTATTTAAAGAAGCCCCCACATTCACTTAAAACACGAATTTGTTAATCAATACTTTTTCTTTAATTTTTCATGGGAGAACTGAAATTAATTAGTAACCCTGTTAAACACCTAAATCTTATAATTAAACTAACTAATCTTCCTCTAATAAATTGTTGTCTTATTTAACTTCACAATTAATAGTATTCAGCAGGCATAGTCACAACATCTTCGTACATCTCCTCATTAAAACTGAAAGAAAACTAATTAAAATCTGGTCTAGAAATTTCACTTTTCTACGTTACAGGATCTGCCTAAGAAAACATCGAATACAGTATCTTCCCTGTTACAACTAGCTTTATGTTATATATTTATAAAAACATGATATAAAATTTTTAGAATGGATATCGTGAGTTCAAACCTCTCCATGGTCATAAAAAAAGACACCATATCACCCTACTACGTGATATGATGTCTCTTTTTTATGTAAGTCAATCACTTCCCACCAAACATCTTCTCCAAAGCTTTAGCATTCGCAAACAATACTTCTTTCAAGTTATCATCAGCAACGATTTTATAGTCACCATCTTTGTTTTTCTTTAAGTTCAATGTAACTTCGCGTGTTGCCATTATTGCATCTTTATCTGATAAATGTTTAATGATAGCTGATGTCATTGTTTTTTCGATTGCTTTTTCAGATTGCTCTTTATCTTCGCTAAAGGCACTAGCGAAGGCCATTGGCATAACTTCTCCCATTGCTTTCGTTACGGCAACAGATAGATCAGCAGATGTAATTTTCACTTTCACTTCTGCTTTATCATCTGTTTTTGATACTTCTTCTAGTTTTTCAAATTTAAAGTTTTTCGTAATTGCGCTTAGCATTTCTTTTGCTTCAGCATCATCTGTTTTTTCATTTAGTTTATTAAATTCCTTGTCACTTTCAACGAATGTACGAGCCTTCTCTACATCCCCTTTTTGTATTGCTGTTAAAAATTCTTCAGCAGTATCTTTCGGGTTTGCACATCCTGCTAGAACACCAACTGTTAACCCTATTACCATCATTAGTAGCAATAATTTCTTTACCTTTTTCACGTTCATTCTCCTCTTACCTTACCTTTTCTTTTCTAGTAAGCCATCACTATACAACAGTATAAAACTTACATTACAAACATTTTTTAGTATAACATTTATACGATTTATTTTCTATTCTTTCCCAAAAGATAAAGAGCCTTGTAGCATTTCTACAAGACTCTTTATCTTTTAATCCGTATCCGTAGCACAAATTAACCACATTTTATGCTCCTTACTATCTAATACCATCCAAGTAGCATCCCATGCAACATCGTAAAACCAATCTGTCCAAGGGTGGTCACTTTCAAACACTTTAATATCTTCGTATCGATCTTGGAACATATATTGGCATACATTAATCGCTAATTGCTTCGCAGCAACCGGCCGTTCTTGAAATGCTTCATACGCTCCGCCCCACAAAATTTGAGCGGCAATGCTACCATCAAGCATGACTGCCTGATGCTCTTTAAAACGAAACTTATATTTATCTGATGTATGTATTTTTAATTCTTCTAAGTTATTGATTATATCTAAAGAGTTGCAGATTCTTCTGAAAAAGTGCTCGTGTCCATCTTCTCCATGTGGTATTTCTTTGAAAAAGTTTTCGTTATGTACTTTAAAACAGCTTATAACCGCTCCACCATTTAAGTTTTGTTTCTTATATGTATTTATAATTTGTTCAATAGATGCATGGTTTGTTTCTATTTTTTCAAACGTTCCTGCTCTCCATCTCATAATGCCACTACTCTCTATTAAAGATTTGTTATTTCATTATAAATATCAAAATAAAACCCAGCAACTTTAAAATTGCTGGGTTATCCCTTATTCATATTCGAAACAATAATAACAATTACGCTAAGCACATCATGCCCCGCTACCATCCACATACTCCTATCAAAAATCATCAATGATAACCAAAGCGATATATTAATAGCAGCAAATAATACATATAAAATGAAATCTCTCTTTTGTAGTGCTTCTCTATTCATCAAAATATAAATGAAACCGATAGGAGGCAGAATAAAGCAAAGGAAAAAGACAAATATTTTTCTTAACGACCACGGATATGAAGCTATTGTCTGCATATGAGTCTCCTTTTCTATTATAGTACTTGCTTTAACATCGGCCTTACTATTCTATATTCATCACCATAAGGTTCCTTTATGATTAAAGGCGATTGATCATCTTTTTTTTCTTCAATCATTGTGAATACTTCTGTTTTTTCTTGTAATGTATTAGATTCACTATTTTTAGTAGGTGCTTTACTTGCTTCAATTTTCTTTGTCACTTCTCCGAGCCTTTGCCCGACTTCTTCTGCTTGAGCAGGTTCATCCGTAACGTAGTATTCTTGGTCCTCCCATACTAATATAGGTGGTACTTGTTCTCGTGTGTTACATATTATATAAGTAATACTAGCTACAAGTAGTAGACTTGTTAATAAAAAGAAGATAGCTTTTTTATTCATATACTATTCTCCTTTTCTATTATTTTATTGGATTATACAATATAGCTTCCATGTAGTAAATGGTTTTTGTGGTAATTTTTAGGTTTTTATACAAAAAGAAAAACCTTACAAAAAGTAAGGTTTCATTTTTAAAATTTATAATGATTGAGTAATTAATACAATCATTACGATAATCGCTATAAACATAACAACTAAACAGCCAATCATTTTATAAAATCCTCGTTTCGTTAACGTCCCGCCTTGAACGTCTTTACGAATGAATAGGAACACCGCTAAAAATAAAACGATCCCCATACCAAAAGCATACATCATTTGCATATGTTAATCTTCCTTTCTCTCTTCCATCTTAATATCTTTTTGCCAAAACAACAAATGAGATAAAGACGGTACTCATTGTAAGTGCCATAAGTATATGTAATAGTTCAACCGCAGATAGTGTCATTACTTTTAAATTTAAGCCGATAGAGAAAAGGAGATAATACGCTGTTAATGCAAAAAAACTGAAGAACATCCCTTTATAACGAATGAGTTTCATTCGCTCATCTTTTTCTTTAAATTGCGGGTGTAAGTAACTTAAGCAGAAACACATAATCATCATTGCTAGTAACGTATAAGTAGGACTTGGTGGTGCTGAATGTGTCATTATACCTGCTAGTATCATAAATCCACTCATAATTAAAAAGATAATTCCCATAATAACAAAATACTTTTGTGAATCATTCATCCTTTCTCCCCCTCTTCTTTTCCTTCATAAATAAATACATGTTCTATCGTTGTTTGAAATGTTTTCGCTATTTCAAATGCTAATGGAAGTGATGGATCATATTTCCCTTTTTCAATTGAAATGATGGTTTGTCTGGAAACTCCAAGTTTCTCAGCCAATTTTTCTTGAGATAGTCCAAATTTTTTTCGATATTCGACCATTTTATTTTCCAAGGAAATTTCTCCCTCCTCCCTTATACCGAGTATATATGTAAAGTAAACTTTACGTCAAGTTTCCTTTACATATATTTCAGTTTGTTTCACGCTATTTATCCCGCATTAACAGGCAGTAAGACTCCCACCTCAAAATTCAGTGAATACGAGGAATTTAGGTGGGAAATAACTGCCCGATTGGTGAAGGCTAATAATCAGTGGTGGATGGACAAACCCCACACTGATTAAAGTTTCACTTTATTATAGAAGAAACTTTTTCAATTTCAGCACGTCTATTTTGTAATGCAACATGGAACAATGTATATATCCGTTACTATATCCCTTCTCCATTTTTATAAAAATTTAATATCTCCATATTTGTTTTATCCTTTTAAAATATTTCATTTGCCGCTTTATTAGATGAAATGCGTTATTTGTTTTACGGTATTTTTCGGCATATTAATAGAAACTAACGGTTTATGAAGCATTTTTTATGTTTAGCCACTTTTTTTGTAGAAATCCTTCGTTTTCCTTTCAATATTTAACACTACCGAAATAAAGTTTACTCTAAATTCATAATTTTTTATTTTTTATACTATATTCCGTTATATTGTTGTATAATATCAATGAAAGCGCTTATTATTTCAATATACATAATTCGAACTTTATTTTATCGAAACATTCTAACTATTATACCTATATGTAAATGCAACAATTATAGTTGTTAGTGTAGGTATACCAAATATATCCACTCCATTTTTCTGTAAAATTACTTTATAACATGAAAGATTAACTTGGGTGATAAGTTATTGTGAATGTTTTTTTACAAAACAGATAAGTAATAGTGTTTGGTATTATGTAAATTATTGTAATAACATAAGAGTAAAGACAACATTTACATTAATTATTAGTTCATCAATTATTGAAAAAGAGCAAAATGCACCTTTTGTATAGGAAAAGGATTATATGCATTGGGAGGTTTAAACAAATGACGAGGAAGAATACAACGACAAACCCTTGGGCCAAGTTCCATGGTCCGAACCTTGGTTATGTTATTGAACAGTATGATCTTTACGTAACTGGAGCAGGTTCTGTTGATCCGGAATTACAAGAGCTTTTTGAAATTTTTGGAGCTCCTTCGTTTCAAGATGATGTCGTAACAGGGGACAACACAGCAACACATTTTTCTCCTCAAAACACAGGTAACATTGAAAAAATTCTTAAAGTCGTTCAACTTGTTGAACAGATTCGTTCTTTCGGGCATACGTTGGCTCACATCAACCCGATGGAAGATGCTGCAAACGGACAATCTCTTCTTGAGAAAGCAATGAACGAATTGAGCGATGCTGACTTGAAAGCGATTCCAGCTAAAACAGTATGGCAAGATGCACCAGAGGGTATTCACACTGCACTTGATGTAATTCATAGATTAAAAGACGTTTATACAAAATCTTTAGCTTATGAATTCTCACATATACAAGATAGTGAAGAACGCGCGTGGTTGCATCAAATGGTGGAATCAAATTCATTGCGTCAACCATTATCAAATAAAAAACGAACTGCTCTTTTAAAACGTTTAACAGCTGTTGAAGGTTTCGAGCAATTCTTGCATAAAACATTCGTTGGGCAAAAGCGTTTCTCTATCGAGGGCGTTGATATGCTTGTACCAGTTCTAGATGAAATTGTGCTAGAAGGTGCTAAAGGCGGCGTTGAAGATGTCATGATTGGTATGGCTCACCGCGGTCGTCTAAGCGTACTTGCTCACGTATTAGAAAAACCATATACTCACATGTTTGCTGAATTCAAACATGCAAAAATAGAAGGCGCAGTGGCAAATGCTGGCTGGACTGGCGACGTGAAATACCATTTAGGTAGAGAACAAGTCGTTGGGAATGAAGAAGTTAGCACTCGCGTTACATTAGCGAATAACCCGAGTCACCTTGAGTTCGTTAATCCTGTTGTGGAAGGTTTCGCACGTGCGGCTCAAGAAAATCGTAAAAAGTCTGGTCTTCCAGAACAAGATACTTCTAAATCATTCGTAGTTTTAGTTCATGGTGACGCTGCATTCCCTGGTCAAGGTATTGTATCTGAGACACTAAACTTAAGCAGATTGAACGCGTATCAAACGGGCGGAACAATTCATGTTATCGCAAACAATGCAGTTGGTTTTACGACTGATAGCTATGATTCTCGTTCTACGAAATATTCAAGCGACCTTGCAAAAGGTTTTGATATTCCGATTGTTCACGTGAACGCTGATGATCCAGAAGCTTGCCTTGCTGCTGCTAACCTGGCGATTCAATATCGTACGTTGTTCAAAAAAGACTTCTTAATCGATTTAATTGGTTACCGTCGCTACGGTCATAACGAAATGGATGACCCAGCAGTTACGCAACCACAAGTGTACAAAAAAATTAAAAATCACCCAACTGTAAGAGCAATTTATGCAGATCAATTACAAGCTGCTGGTGTTCTAAATGCAGATGAGGTTGAAACAATTACTCAATTTATACAAGAACAATTAAAATCTGATTATGCACAAGTACCACCAGCTGATACGAGCGATGCAACAATTCACGTTAAAGTACCAGATGTTGTTGCAAAAGGCATTCAGCCAATTGATACTGGTGTTGAACTTGACTCACTTCGTGCAATGAATGAAGGTCTATTATCTTGGCCAGAAGGCTTTAACGTATATCCGAAGGTGAAGAAAATTCTTGAACGCCGTAAAGATGCTCTTGAAGAGAACGGTAAAATTGAATGGGCACTTGCTGAGTCATTAGCATTCGCTTCTATTTTACAAGAAGGTACACCAATTCGTTTAACTGGTCAAGATTCACAGCGTGGTACATTCGCGCATCGTCACATCGTATTACACGATACTGATACAAATGAAACATATTCACCATTACATCGCTTACCAAACATTAACGCTTCATTCTCTGTTCATAACAGTCCGTTATCAGAAGCTGCTGTTGTTGGTTACGAGTATGGTTATAACGTATTCGCTCCAGAAACTCTTGTTATGTGGGAAGCGCAATATGGTGACTTCTCAAATACTGCGCAAGCATTATTTGATCAATACGTTTCAGCTGGAAGAGCAAAATGGGGTCAAAAATCTGGTTTAGTTCTTCTATTACCACACGGTTATGAAGGTCAAGGACCAGAGCATTCTAGTGCACGTCCAGAGCGTTTCTTACAGTTAGCTGCTGAAAACAACTGGACAGTTGCAAACTTAACGAGCGCAGCACAGTACTTCCATATCTTGCGTCGTCAAGCATCTATTTTAGGAACAGAAGCTGTTCGACCTTTAGTACTTATGACGCCGAAGAGTTTATTACGTCACCCACTTACGCTTTCAACTGCTAGTCAGTTAAGCGAAGGACGTTTCCAACCTGCTTTAGAACAAGAAAACCTTGGCATGAAACCAAATAAAGTTAAACGTCTTGTTTTAAGTACAGGTAAAATGGCGATTGACTTAGCAGCGGAAATCGAGTCTGGTAAACATGAATACAACTTAGATGAAGTTCATGTCGTTCGCATTGAACAGTTGTATCCATTCCCTGCTGAAAAAGTTCAATCTATTATGAAACGCTTTAAAAACTTAGAAGAAATTATTTGGGTTCAAGAAGAACCTCGTAATATGGGTGCATGGCATTACATGGCTCCAATTCTGTTCGAACTAGCTGGAGATACAGTGAAAACAGGTTACATTGGACGCCCAGATCGTTCTAGCCCATCTGGTGGCGATCCGTTCGCTCACAAAGCTGAGCAAGAACTAATTGTGGCGCACGCTTTAGATGTGAAGTATAACTTCCGTCAAGATAAACAAGAAATTGAAGTTTATAGCAACTAAAAGTAACAATGAATTTTTCCCGGCTCGACTTGGGCAGATATTCTGCCCAAGTCGAGCTAACAAATGGAGATTACCGAAGATTAAAGAAGACAAAACACACCGTTAGGCAAATAAGGGGAGGACATTTAAAATGATCGAAATTAAAGTACCTGAGCTTGCAGAATCTATTACAGAAGGAACTATTTCACAATGGCTTATCAACGTAGGTGACAAAGTTGAGAAAGGTGGCAGCGTTGTTGAGCTTGAAACTGATAAAGTCAATGTAGAAATCATTGCAGAAGATTCAGGTATTGTATCAAAGTTACTAGGCGAGCCTGGGGATACAGTTGAAGTTGGCGCAACTATCGCAATTTTAGATGCAAATGGCGCACCAGTGGCTGTAAGTACACCTGCACCAGTGGCTGAGCAACCAAAACAAGAAACAGCTGAAGCACCGAAAGCTGCTGCTCCAACTGCTGAACAAGCTACGGCTCTACAAGGTTTACCAAATACGAACCGTCCTATCGCATCACCAGCTGCTAGAAAAATGGCTCGTGAATTAGGAATCGACTTAAACGACGTACGTAGCACAGATCCACTTGGACGTGTGAGACCACATGATGTACAAGCTCATGCTGCAGCACCAAAAGAAGCACCAGCTGCTCCAAAAAGTCCAGCTCCTGCTCCAGTTGCAAAAACGGAATTTGAAAAACCAGTTGAGCGCGTGAAAATGTCCCGCCGCCGTCAAACAATTGCAAAACGTCTTGTAGAAGTACAACAAACATCTGCAATGTTAACAACATTTAACGAAGTTGATATGAGTGCAATCATGGAATTACGTAAAGAGCGTAAAGATGCTTTCGAGAAAAAACATGATGTACGTCTTGGCTTTATGTCATTCTTCACAAAAGCAGTTGTTGCAGCATTAAAACAATTCCCATTATTAAATGCTGAAATTCAAGGCGACGAGCTTATCATTAAAAAATTCTATGATATCGGTATTGCAGTAGCAGCTCCAGATGGATTAGTTGTTCCAGTTGTACGCGATGCTAACCAATTAAACTTCGCTGAAATCGAAAGCGAAATTCGTAATTTAGGTATGAAAGCACGTGATAATAAACTTTCATTAAAAGAGCTACAAGGTGGTACATTTACAATTACAAACGGTGGTGTATTCGGTTCTCTAATGTCAACACCAATCCTAAACAGCCCACAAGTAGGTATTTTAGGAATGCACAAAATCCAAGTAAGACCCGTTGCAATTGATGCAGAGCGTATGGAAAACCGTCCGATGATGTACCTTGCACTATCTTACGATCACCGTATTGTTGATGGTAAAGAAGCAGTTAGCTTCCTTGTTGCTGTTAAAGATATGCTTGAAGATCCAAAATCATTATTATTAGAAGGTTGATAGACTAATAGTCTATTAGAGGCTGTAGAATAAATCATTCTACAGCCTTTTTTTATTGCGTTCATACGGGACAAATTTCATGACATAAGCTAATAATGTATGCTTAAAACGTAAGGAGGATTAAAATGAATAACCTTCCAGCTCATGCAAAGCTTAAAGCAAATAAGGATACTTTCTTCCTTCCCGACTCAAACGGGGGTGTCTATTTTCGAAATAACGCCAGTTCATTCCGCATGGACGGTGATGGAATTTATAACTGGATTGAAAAATTAATGCCTATGTTTAATGGTGATCATTCTTTAGCAGAAATAACCGATGGTCTTCCTCTCCCCTATCAACATCGTGTATTTGAAATTGGAGAGATTTTATATGAAAATGGTTTTGTTCGTGATGTAAGTCAAGATGCACCTCATGAATTAAACAGTGCATTACTCGATAGGTATGCTTCGCAAATTGAATTTCTAGAAGCTGATTCTCATTCAGGTGCTTTAAAATTCCAGACGTACCGCGCAGCAAATGTCCTTATACTTGGTTCTGGGGATATGCTTACTTCCTTAGTTTCTTCTTTACTAGAATCCGGATTACCTACATTTCATTACCTTGTCACAGATTATATGGAAACAAATTACGACCGAATTCATGAACTAGTAGAACGTGCATATGAAGTTGATGACAATGTACTTGTTCAAGAAATAGATACTACAATTGACCGCCCCCTGCATGAAGTGTTCGAACCCTTTGACTGGATTTTATACGTTTCTCAAAATGGAGACATTGAAGGCTTAAGAACAGTTCACACGATTTGCAAGGAAGTAGGAAAGAACTTCATACCCGCCATTTGTTTATCAACATTCGGTTTGGCTGGTCCTGTCGTAACAGCTGATCGTGAAGAATGCTGGGAATCAGCTTGGCATCGTCTACATGAAGCTACTTTGCAAAATGAAAATGCATCAGCTCCTTTTTCACCAATTACTGGCGCAATGTTAGCAAATATAATTGTTTTTGAATTATTTAAACACGTCGCTGATGATTCATATCGAGAAAAAGAGCCACAATTCTTTTTATTAAACTGTGAAACACTCGAAGGGACATGGCATCCTTTTATAAAACATCCTCTCGCAACTGATGAAAGTTTTACAATTGATACAATAGAAAATCTTACCGAAAAACTTGTGCAGCGGTCCAACCAACATACTTCAACTGAATTGTTCCGTTTTTTCGACTCATTAACTTCTAAAGAAGCTGGTATATTCCATGTGTGGGATGAACAAAATTCATATCAACTACCGTTATCACAATGCAATATTCAAGTAGCTACACCACTATCCGATGGTCCCGCTTCCCTCCTGCCTCTTATGACTTGCGCTGGTTTGACTCATAATGAAGCTCGCCGTGAAGCTGGTTTAACAGGAATTGAAACATATGTAGCTGAAATCATTCATCGCCTTATTCCTGAACATAACGATATCGGTATTGGTGCTGGGGAAACGATGACAGAAGGTGTATACCGGGCACTACAACAACATTTAAACAATAAACTATATGAGCGGCAATCACATATGCTAGAAGAAATTACAACGATCGACCTAGCTGAAATTCATGATACACATTGTAAGTTTTATTACGATGCTCTCTCTACAATTCATGAAGCACCTAAAATAGCAATGAGTGAAGAGATTCTTAGTTTTCCAGTCGTTTGGGTCGGTGTAAATGATAGATGGTATGGCGCATCCAGTATTAATATGACGTTAGCGTTACGTAACGCACTACAACTATCTCTTCTTCACATTCAAAATGAAGAAACTCCATACAGAGCTACTGTTTTGCCTGAATCATCTATTATTTTATATGACACTGATTCTTTTCGAATAGAAATACAAGCGGACGAAGAAATCCCAGATGTGCAATCTTTACAGCTTGCCTTGCAGCATTTAGGAGAACATAATTTTTATCCATTCGTGTTTGATTTAGCGATTGAATCATTTTTGAAAGAAAATTTAGATGGTGTGTACGGGGTATTAATTGCAAAGGAGGACGGTCTATGACTCAAAATATATTGCTTATAGGAGATGGCCTACTTGCAGACTATGTACATGATCAATTACGCAAACAATATTCCATCATTCGCCAACATACAATTACAGACGAACTCCCTGAAAATATCAACCTCGCTCTCGTATTACATGACGGCTCTCCTTCTACTATTCATCATGATGCTGAGCTTGTTTTTCGTTCCAATCATATTCCGTGGCTACGTGCGTTTACTTCATTTGGTGAAGGTGTTATCGGACCTTATATTCATCCTCTTGCAACGGGATGCACCCATTGTGCCGATGGACGACGCTTTATCGCCGGATTTGATCAACAAGAAATGTGGGAATTACAGCGGAAATATGCGTTGAAATCAGAGCACGTAACGAGGCGTGATGTACGCGCCACCCAAAATGGCATTCTGCAAATGTGCCAGCTCATTCATGCTGAAACGGAGAAAATATTAGCTCACGGACATTCTTCTTTAGAAAATGAACTCATTTTACTAAACTTACAAACACTGCAATGTACGCGGCATTCTTTTCTTCCAGATCCTCTCTGTCCTATATGTAGTAATTTACCTGCTGATACTGCGGATGCGGCACAGATTTCTTTACAACCGAGCTTAAAAACAAGTGCTGAAACGTATCGCTGTCGTTCTATTCATGAACTAAATACATTTTTAACGAGAGACTATTTAGATTACCGGGTTGGTATGTTGAATGGAAAAATGCAGCATTCTTTATTACCATTCGCTGACGTCATTATAAACATGCCGTTAATGTTTGGGAATGAAGGTGTTGCAGGTCGAACCCATTCATTTGCACTGAGTGAAGCAACTGCTATTTTAGAAGGTTTAGAACGATATTGTGGTATGTCACCTCGAGGAAAAAAGACAAATGTGCATGGTAGTTTTCATGATTTAGAGGATCATGCACTGAATCCCCTCACACTCGGTGTACATGCAAATGAACATTATAATCGTGATAGTTTTCCGTTTAAGCCGTTTGATCCTGACTATGAACAAAACTGGGTATGGGGCTATTCTTTATCACAAAACAAGCCACTTTTAGTTCCAGAATCAATCGCTTATTATAGCCTCGGTCATCGGGATGCTTTCGTATATGAAACATCCAATGGTTGTGCAATTGGTGGTAGTTTAGAAGAAGCAATTTTTCACGGCATTTTAGAAATTGTAGAGCGTGATGCCTTCTTGCTCACTTGGTATGCTGAATTACCTCTGTCCCGCCTTGATCTTAGCTCAGCAAACGATACGGAATTACAATTAATGATTCAGCGGTTACGCACGATTACCGGGTATGAATTACACGTTTTTAACGCGACGATGGAACACGGCATCCCGAGTTTATGGGTAATTGCGAAAAATACGCGTGCAAATGGAATGAACGTTGTTTGTGCAGGGGGCTCTCATTTAGATCCTATTCGAGCTATAAAAAGTGCAATTCACGAAATAGCAGGCATGTTACTAATAGCAGATGATGAGCTCGAGCAAAAAAGAGAGTACTACGAAAAATGCTTACAAGATCCTTATCTCGTTAATAAAATGGAAGACCATAGTATGCTGTACGGATTAAAAGAAACGGAAGAACGTCTTCATTTCCTTTTACGTGACGATGCTCCGGTGCAATCGTTCCAAGAAATGAATGCATTACAATCGTTTGATATGGATTTGACATCTGATCTTCATCAACTTTTAAATCGTTTGCATCAATCTGGGCTCGAAGTAATCGTTGTAGATCAAACCGTCCCCCTTATAGAGCAGAACGGATTACATTGTGTAAAAGTCATGATCCCAGGCATGCTACCGATGACGTTCGGTCACCATCTCACTCGTGTTACCGGACTGGATAGAGTTTACACTGTACCGATGACACTTGGATATAGGGCTGAGCCTTTAACAAACGAACAATTAAATCCACATCCTCATCCATTTCCATAGTAAAGGGGGGATTTCATGCAGCTAGATACTTTTTTACATCATCTCCATTTCACTATTGATGAAATTATGCCGAATCATGAGGTAAACTGGGAAGACGCACCGCTTCCTTATAAGTTATATCGAAATGTACCTGTCATCCCTCTCTCTTCAGAAATCCCAATATCTTTGCCGAACTCTTCTACTACACCTACTTTGGATGAGATTGGTCCTTACCTTTTGTATTCATTTGGTATAACCCAATTATGTCAGCTAAATAGCGAGAGGAATTTATTCCGGAGATCTATCCCTTCAGGTGGTGCTTTATATCCGAATGAATTGTATATATATTTAAAATTGGATCATTATCCAGACGGCATTTACCATTATGACGCTGCGCATCACCGACTTATCTTACTTCGCGAAGGAAATTTCGATTCTTATCTTACAGACGCACTCGGCAATCGCTGTAACATACATTCTTGCTTTGGTGCTGCATTTGTATCCACTATGTTTTGGAAAAACTTTTTTAAATACAATAACTTTTCGTATCGTCTGCAAGGATTAGATAGCGGTGTTCTCATCGGTCAATTACTCGAATGTGCGAAACAATTCGGTTACACAAATGGCGTATACTTTCAATTTCTAGACCGTGCAATCAATCATTTACTCGGACTGACCGAAGGAGAAGAAAGTGTGTATGCTGTTATTCCTTTAAGTACAGAACCGAATATAGATTGGTTCCACGATGATTATCGTAAAAATAAAACCGTTACTTCTCATGACTTATTGCAACAAATTCCACCTTTAGCACATGAGCATTTCGTTCGTTCCAAACATGTGGAAGGATATCCAATGATAACAAAAATAAATGAAGCATCTATGATTGAATCGACAGAACACTTCCAAACACTAGCTCATGAAGAGTACTATCAGCATCATGCGCACACTGTACAGCTACCGAAAGTAGAGCGTTTATCGTATGATTTCTTACAACTTTGTAAAGAACGGTACTCCCCTAACGATGACTTTACTTTAACGAAATGGGATGCAGCTGAGCTTGCTACTTTACTACAAGAAGCGAGCCTCTCCTTCCCCTATTACAACGACCTTGATGGCAAGTATATAAATGAAAATGCACGCGTCTCCTTATATGGATGTTTTTATAACGTAAAAACTATTGAAAACGGGGCTTATGCTTATAACAGTAAAACACATTCCATACACCCAATTCGGTATGGAGACCTTCGTTACCCCCTTCAATCTAGTATGACGATGGATAACGTAAACCTTTTTCAAGTACCACTTTGCTTACATGTAGTTGGAAAGAAGGATTACTACACACGTGCATTAGGCTATAGAGGATATCGCATTCACCAAATGGAAGCTGGTATACTCGTTCATAAACTCGTTTTCGCTGCGACCGCTATGGGGATGGGTGGTCATCCGTTACTAAGTTTTGATACAAATTCTTGTGATCAATTGTACGGGATTGATGGTGGAAATGAAACATCACTTATTCAAATTCCTGTTGGGGCGTATCGAGCGCGGAATTGGTTAAAAGGGTCTTTGCATAATTAAAAGCACGCCGTCCACCGGCGTGCTTTTTACTAGATTACTTTAAAGATACTCTTAATTTGTCTTGCAAATAACCAATTTTTCGTACCATAGTTATCATTTAAACTATCTAAATTGATAGTTTGTCCGTTAGCAAACTTTAATTTTAACGTTGTATTTTTGTCATTTGTTTTTAAATTACTATTTGTAATGGCATCATACTTTAATTTTTCAATCTCAACATATTCGTCTTTTTCTTGTCCGATAACGACATGGTCTTGGAAGAAAAACAATACTTCTACTTTCTTACCGAAGCAAAATACATTTTTCGTATAAATTAATGTCGCATTATCAAGTCCGACACATACTTCTTTCATCTCTTCAACAACGTGTCCAAAATCTTCTTCCTGTCTTGCGTTTGATTCCGCAATCCATTCCTCGATTGTTTTCATGTTAATTGCCATACTGCGCCCCCTGGTTCGTTCATTGCTTTGTTAAAAAACAAATACTATATGACAATATAAGCGATACGTACTTTGTTTTCAAGGGTGAACCTTATATTCAAAATAAAGTGAAACTTTAATCAGTAGGAGGGCTGTTCATCCCCCACTGATTATCAGCCCTCACCAATCGGGCGTTTACGAGCAACCCGACTCCCACAAATAGCGGGATAAAGCTAAATTTCAAAGTAATATACTAGGAACACTTATTTCATTATATTTTAAACGTTTGAACGAGGCATTCTTCATCATCAATCATTTGTTTTCGTTCATCAAATTCAATGTTTAACTCTCTATATACTTTCTTCCAAAACGAAACTGCCGGTACATTTTTTAGAAGTTCGATAACGAAATACTGTCCTCGTTTCTCTTCTAGTAAATTTTCAATAACTTGTTTACCGATTCCTTTTCCCCTATATTGATTCAATATGAAAATGTCATTCATACAAAAATCGTTTTCTTTCTTCAAAAATGGACGTTCTAATAGTAATAAAAATCCTACAATACTATGATCAACCTTTATAAAATACGGAGTGATTCCGTCATTTTTCCAAAACATGTGCAAATCTTCGTATTCAAAAAAACCATCCGCTCCGATAGTTATATTCATAGTGAACTTAGAAAGGTCATGAAGGTATAATGCGTACAAATTACGTAATATTTCTTTTTCTGATTCTTGAATTCTTTGAAGTGCTACAACCATTTTTAAAAATCCCCTTTTCTATATGTAACTATTTCCCCCTCTTTATTATTCAATAAAAAAGATTACTTCCCTTTACAAAAAAAGTAGCACTTTAAAAGTGCTACTCCGCTCTCCTTGCTGCTTGCTGAATTGGATCCCAAACGCTGTTATATGGTGGTGCGTAACTTAAGTCGACGTCTTCTAAATCGTGAATGCTCATTTTATTGAAAAGCGCCATTGCAATCACATCAATACGCTTATCTACACCTTCTTCCCCAATTACTTGTCCACCCAACAATTGCTTCGTATCGGAGCGATATAGCAATTTTAAGTAAAGTGGTTTCGCATTTGGATAATAGCCCGCCATATTTGTTGAATCTACTTTAACTGTTTTATACGGGATATTGAGCCCTTTCGCTTCTTTTTCATTTAAGCCTGTTCTCGCGAGTGTCAAATCCATAAATTTAATAATGCCTGTACCTAACGTACCTTTAAATGATCTTCGTTTATCAACCATATTGAGTCCAGCAAGTCGTCCTTGTTTATTGGCAGTCGTTCCAATTGGAATATGATCATGAATTTCTTTTATAACGTGATAATGTGTCGCGCAATCACCAGCAGCATATACGTCTTGCACATTCGTTTGCATATATGCATTTACTTCAATTGCCCCTTTATAATTTGTACGTATATTGGTTCCTTCAAGAAAATCAGTATTTGGCTTTACTCCGACAGATACTAAAACAAGATCTGCTTTATACGTACCTTTATCCGTTTCAATCTCCTCTACTCGCTCTTTTCCTCTAAACGCTTTTACATTTTCATTCGTTACAATTTCAATATGATGTTTATCCGCTTCTTTATGTATATATTCCGCCATATCTGCATCATAAATCGTACCGATATGATCATTTCGCTCAATCATCCTCACTTTTTTACCGAGTTCAACGAATGTTTCTGCCATCTCCAGTCCAATCGCACCGCCGCCAATAATTGTTACGTCTTCAACTTTGTTCGTTTCTAACGTTTTTAATATACGCTCAGCATCTGGAATTGTTTTTAAAAGATGAATGCCTTGTAACTCTCGTCCTTCCCATTCTGGCATAACAGGACGCACTCCCGTCGCAATTAATAAACGGTCATACGTAAATTCAAAAACATCTTTCGTCTCCGTATGCTTTGCGTACACAATTTTCTTTTCCGTATCTACTTTCGTTACTTCATGTCGCACTTTTGCATCAATTCCGTACTTATCACGAAACGTCTTCACGTTACGCGCAATTAATTTTTCCGTCGAAGCAATAGCACCACTAATGACATACGGTAATCCGCACTGAGCGTATGAATAGATTTCACCTTTTTCTAACGTCACAACTTTTGCAGTTTCATCGTTTCTTACAATTTGCATAGCTGCACTCATCCCAGCTGCATCTCCGCCAATAATGACATAGTTCACTTTACCACTCCTTCTTTTTTACATACTCTTTACGCTTTCCATATTTTACAGAAATAACACCTATTACCATTGTAAAGAAATAATATTTCATCTACAAATTTAGTGCACAAACCTATGCCTGAATAGGTAACCGTCGTGTCTTATAAACAACATGTTTAATATGCTATAACAGTAACAATTGAAAGTAGGTGAAACATATATGTGCGCCGGCCTTCTCGCTCAGCTTCCAGAGGAACCGAAAGAACCGAAAGCCGCCTTGTCGCTTGATCAAGAATTTTCTATTAACGCAACCATTTATAGTGCGCGTGCTTGGTTATCTAATGATGAAACTTTCCCACAAACGATTTGGAAAGGCTCTCGCTTCGCTTCAGCATCACACGCAGGCAAGTCCATCTTACCAATCGGTACTGTCAAAATTTTGAACTTATCTGATGATACAATAACCGTTACTGCATCATCAGAATCAGAGGATACTCTCAAAATAGTCGTCCCCCCTCATTCTGAAGGCGTTTTAACATCTAGTGCATTATCTGATGTGCAAGCAAGTACATCAGGAGGAGCAAGTAAAGTCACATTTCTCTTTCACATCTTTTTCTCAAGAGATCCTGGTCCAGCTAAATAATCATAGAAAAGGTACAGTAATACACACTGTACCTTTTTCACGAACGCTATTCTCTTGATTTAATCAATTCAACATTATAAGCTTCAATATCCGTTAGCTTTCCTGTAAAATACGGATTTTCTCTGTACCAAGACTGTTTTGAAAAATACGCTTGCATATCTTTCGTTTGAAATATATTTCCATGTCTTGCGTATATTTCGTTTCTAGCAATTTTCAACTGTTCTTTCGTTACATACGTTAAATCTGCATTCGTTAATTTTCGAATATCACTATCAGGGAAGATAAAACCATTGTATACATACCCAGTCGTAGGTGGCGGAGTAACATTGTAAACGACTGTTTTTTCTACGCTTTTCTTTTCGAATGGAAGGTTATAAGCCGAAAGTGCTGTTACCGTTTCTACTTTTGTCGTTTCCCTTCCGCTGTCTCCATTGCGTTCTAAATAAATCGTCGCACTTCCATCAGTTGCTACGGGACCCCACGTAATTTCTTCTCCGGTCAATGCGGTAACTGGCTTTTGATTCACATATAATGTCGCACCAGGCGCGTTCGTTTGAACTGTAATATATTGCCCTTGCAACGTTAAATCTATCGTTACATTATTTTGACTTTGTTTCATAAGTACAACTTTTTCCTCGCGTGATAGTTTTACATAGTCATTTTTATATTCCACTTGAAACACTTGAGCTCCTGGAAGAAACGGTCCATATTGCTTCTGAAAATTTTTGTCTTCTGTCTTATCGATTTCTTTTCCGTTCATTTTTAAAGATGCACCTTTTTCATTTGAAAGCAAAGTCGTATAATACGTCCTTGCCTTCAATTTATACCGATCAAATATAAAGTAATGTTTCCCGTCTTTCGTTAAAGAAAAATCCGCTCTTTCAATTCCGTCCCCTTGCTTTTCACCTTGCTTTAAATATTGTTTCAATTCATTCACGTAAGACGGATTTTCTTTTATATATGAAAATAGAGGCTTGAAACTCTCTCTCGTTACAATAACCGATGGGTCATCTGTCGTAATAATCTCAGCTAATTTTTCTCCGTCTCTCTCTTGTAAAATCGTAATCATCCGGTCTACTTGTGCCACCTGCGCATAATACGATGATCCATACAAATACAATCCAACAATCGCTATAACAAGTAGTGCTAAAAGTGTAATGCCAATTTTTGTACCGCTCCCCATTTTCTTCTTCACTACTGGAATTTCTCTCTTTGTACCGCAGTTTTGACAAAATTGCACACCATCTACAAACTGCGTTCCACACTTTGTACATACATTCATCCATTCAACCACCTTTGCATTAGAAGCCAGTTAATCCCTGTGTAAAGGCTTGAATTACAGTGCTAATGTAAGACCAAAGTACAATAAATGTTACGATTCCAATGAAAACATTTGCGATAAGAAGTGTGTAAACAAGATCTAATCCGCCATTATCTAATTTTAATATGGCTACAATTATACTAATCCCTATATAAGTTGTAGCTAACGATAATAATATCGGTAAGAAAAAGATTAATAAGAAACTAAAAAGAAAAGTAAGAACTAATATAGCAATAACCGGCGTTGCTATCGTTCCCCATATGCCGAATACTTCAAGAAACGAAAAAGAGGATTTCATCATCTTACCACTTATAAAAATAATGAATCCAACAAACAAAGTTAAAATTAATAAAAAGAAAAATACCGTTACAGATTCTCCAAAAAATGTAGGAGTATATACTTCTGGCACTAGCGTTCTCGTAACAGCTGCACCAGCACTCATCATTCTATAAAAAATACATGCTCCTAAAAAACAAATAAGAACAAGACTGACAATTCCATTTCGCACTTCGACATTGCCACTTTGCATAATCGCTGTCGGTGCTTGAAATGCCTGTTTAAACAACCGAAAATAGCCACTCGTAAACCGCTTTGCTTGCTCTACCGTTTCATTTGGACGAGTTTCCTTCGCTTGCTCTGCATGCGATGATTGCTGATTTTCTTCTTGGACACCACTTGCTACTACTTCTTCGGTTAACGAATGTCCACAATGCCCGCAAAACTTTGCTTCTACTGCATTTTCTGTATGACATGCTGGACATTTCACGCTCTCATCCCTCCTTAAGCATATATCTTATAGGATGTTACAAGTTCAATATATGACTTTGGACATAAAACATGACTACAAGAAACAGATTATGAAATCCTGCTTTTGAAAGAAAATATATAGACTAGCAATCTAGAAAAATAATGCTATTATGAAACAGAGCAACTAAAGTGAAACTTTAAACAGATTGGATGAAAGGCAATGGAATTTGTAAACTCAATTTTTCAAATACTCCTTACAAGCGTGATCCAGTTATTTTCTTTAATTGGAGTCATCATTGTAATCGGATTTCTATTAGGTTATTTAGAATCTCTCACACGAATGTATTGGTCGAGGGCTTTCGGAAGAAAAGGATTTCTTTTGACTGCGTGGATTGGTGTTCCTATTCATGAACTTGGACATGCCATTATGTGCGTACTATTTCGTCATAAAATTGTAGCAACGCAGTTCTTCCCAACAGATACGAGCCAAGGTGCGTTAGGTTACGTACAACATCAATACAATCAAAAAAGTGTATATCAACGAATTGGGAATTTCTTCATTGGAATTGGCCCTATTATTTCTGGTATTACTGCATTAATCCTTTTCATGCGCTATTTCGTACCAGATTCATATTTTTTATTTAATACAACTCTCGAAAAGACGATTGCATCTACTTCTATTACTTTAGAAATGGTTCAAAACATGCTCTTGTCGACGTTCGTATTATTGAAAAGCTTATTTACAATAAACAATTTATTGAACCCTTCCTTTTGGTTATTTTTATTTATCGCTATTTGTATTTCTGCACATATCGCTTTAAGTAAACCAGACATTAAAGGATCCATTGACGGTGTCATCGTCATGTTTATCGTATTGTTTTTATTTAATATAATAGCAGAACTTTTTCAGTACGACAGTAACCAACTCATTGGGAAAGTAATGAAATATAATATGTATCTCATTGCATTTTCTAGTGTGGCACTGCTGTTCTCTTGTATTTCTACACTTGTTAGTTTTGGGTTTTATAAAATAAGAGGAGGGCGTTCATTGTGAAATGCCCCCGTATTAAAAAAGCGCAACTAAGCAACCTGAGTTCTATATTTATATGGACTCAGGCTGCTTAATTTTTTTGAAATCTTTGATAGTTATACAAGTGCATATATTTGCGCACAGCAACTTTAACCTCATCAAACCTATTAATAATTTAAAACATATAAAATACCCCTTTTAGCTTTTTCTAAAAGGGGTGTTTTATTTACATATTTAATCCAGCTTTTAATACCCAATATTTATTTCCATTCATTGTGAGTGAGAATTCAATCCATCCGTTTGGATCTTCACGATAAATAAATACAGGTGTACCCGTTGCTAATGTACCTTGATCATTTTTCGTAACTGACTGACTTTTAATTGTACCATCAAATGGATATGGTACAACGTAATAGGAAGTAGCCAGTTTAACAGTTTTTGTCGTTCCTTGTGAGTATGTTTTATATGGAATATCACTTGATAGAGCGTCGACATTTAAAGAGCTTGGATTTTTAGGTAACTTTTTCGCATATACATAATCTTTTTTCTGGAAAGGTTTAATACGTTCCATTATTTTTACGATTTTAGCAGACCACTCTTGATCTGTTGAATACATGACATTCATGCCTTTTAATGTTGGTCCGTTAAAGTATGATCCGTTTGTTTCTAAGTACTTTTCTCTTACGTAGTTTGCGTTATAAGAAATACTATCACCGAAAGTTGGTAAATATTTCGCATACTTAAATGGATCAGCATCGTAAGCACGTAACCCAAATAGGTTATGTTTACGATATGCAATTTCAGATTTACCATATCCCGATTCTAAAATAGCGTGTGCAGCTAAATAAAGAGCATTGACACCATGTTTAGCTTGAGCTTCAACAAAGTCATTCCCATGTCCAATTAATGGGCTGTCTGGATGATATTTTTTAATATTAGCATCAATTTCTGCACCAGTCACATTTGAAGCGTACGTTAAATCAAGATCTAAATATGTGGTAGCAGTGATGTTATTTTCAGGAATCCAAGCACCGCTCTTGTCGAAATGGTACGTCGTTCCATTGATTGAAGCAGTTCCAGTTTGCATCATACCGTTGGATTGCAAATAATACCATGTATCGCCATCTTGTAGCCAGTCCGTCTTCATTGCACCATTATTTTGTAAATAGTACCAACTTCCATCTATAAATGACCAACTCGTTTGCATTGCTCCACTAGCGTTTAAATAATACCACGTATTATTCACTTGCAGCCATCCGATTTTCATTGATCCATCATTTTGGAGGTAATAACGGTTGTTTCCATCTTGTAGCCAACCAATTTTCATTCCGCCACTTGAATTTAAGTAATACCACTTATTATTATCAAGAAGCCAGCCAGTTTTCATAGAACCATTAGAATTTAAATAATACCAAACTCCTTGATTTAATAGCCAACCCGTTTGCATTGCTCCGCTAGCGTTTAAATAATACCAGACTCCTTGATCTAATAACCAACCCGTTTTCATAGAACCATTAGAATTTAAATAATACCAAACTCCTTGATCTAATAGCCAGCCAGTTTGCATTGCTCCACTAGCGTTTAAATAATACCAAACCCCTTGATCAAACAGCCAGCCAGTTTGCATAATGCCGCTTGAATTTAAGTAATACCATTTATTATTATCAAGAAGCCATCCTTTTTTTATAGTGCCATCTGGATTGAAGTAATACCATTTCCCATTTTGTTGAACCCATCCAGATTGTTTTACAGCATTTACATTTACAGTTGCTGTATTAGAAGTTGTTACAGTTTCAGCTAAACCTGTTATAGGAATAGAAATTATACTAGATGTTAAGACAATTGCTGCAGCTTTTTTAAACATTTCTTCCTAGTGCTCCTTTTATTAATTTTTTAGTTTAATAGTTATCTAACTACTATTGTAACAAGGAAGAGGAAAAAAACAACTATAACATTGTAGGTATTTAATAGTATAATATTCAAATTATTAATATTGAGTTTTTAGGGGGAATTTATAAAGGAACATGTTCATAGAAGGATTGGAAAAAGTTGATTTGTAAAGTCAGCTCGTTAGTTTTTATTGTACATCTTCTTCTTTTTTAATAAGAGGGTGCTGCAAAACCCTCTTATTATTAATAAATTTGATGCTTACTCTCCATTATAAATTTATATACTACACTCTAATTGCTCAAAGAAAATGTTAAATCACATTGTTTTTAATTCTAGTTTTGTTCCAGCTTTTTGCATTCCCTGTTTTAAGTGCTTTTTATTGGACGAAGGTGTGTTGGCAAGCTTGTAATTTTTTGCCCCTAAACGATACCCAGCTCCGAACGAAATAACTATACTAAAAAACAACTACATTTTAAGATTAATCACTTTACCATTAAGAGAAAATTGTTTTGCTTCAACTAACAAAATAGAATCCCAAATCTCTATTATAATATTTACTCCTGTGGAATATTTGCTACTCCATTCTTTCTCATTTTGTAAACTCAATTTAACTTCACTCAGATTTGGATCTTCATAATAAATCGTTGTTAATTCTAAATAATCTACTTTTTCTCTATCATAAAATGCAAATCTACGCTTTTCATCATCTTTAACATAATAAAACGATGACACTTCTATCAATACTAATTTATAATCTTTTATCACTCCATTATCAATTACCTGCAATGTAAATTTAATATTATCATTTAACAAATCTATATGTGTCTCTAAAATGGTAGCGCCCCATAAATCATCTAATATAGACTGTATATTAATACTATTCATGTAGCTTTTCATCCTTTTCTAACGTTTTTTATTTAATGTATGACGTATTTGCTTATAAGACTTTCTTAATCAATTAACACGTGATTTGCCTTTGTATCCTTTATAAGCACTATAGCCACTTATCGCTACAGGAATAAGCCAAGGTGCCTGTCCATCTGGATTTGTCAGCATCACTGGATTATTATCACCATACGTATACCCATTCTGCGTTACAGATGCATCCTCTTCACCCAGATCATGCCCCATACAAAATCCCTTCTTTACTTTATTATATATTTTTCCCATTCCTGTTAGTTCTCATAAAAAATACAAACCTTTTTAATGAGGTTTGTATTTTTTATCTACTATTCAGTTATCTTGTCTTTGTCCATACACCGTTTGCATCTACCCAGTATTTGCTATCAACCCACGTATTTTTGCTCATTTTTCCAGTAGGTGGGAAGAAAGAATACCACTTACCATCTATCTCTTTCCAACCTGCTGCCCTTACTCCATTTTCATCAAAATAATACTTTTCACCCTCAAGAGAAATCCACCCTATTGCCATCGAAGCATCATTTTGCAAATAATAGCCCTTACCATTATTGAACACCGAACCTATTACCGCTTCACCTTTTGTATTAAAGTAGTACCATTTTCCACTATCTTGTAGCCACCCAGTTACTTTTACACCTTTCTGGTTTAAATAATACAGTTTACCGTTTTCTATTCTCCATCCTGTTTTTCCATTCTTCCAGTCAGACATCATTTCACCGTTTTCTTTAAAACCATACCATTTACCATCAATGAAATGTTTTCCTACTACCATTGCACCATTAGAGTGTAAGTAATACCAATTTCGATCTTTTTGTAACCAACCGGTCACCATAGAACCACTAGCGTTTAGATAGTACCATGTATTATTTACTAATATCCAATCTGTCGCCATGGAGCCTTCTGCATTTAAGTAATACCAATGACCGTTTACTAACGCCCATCCTTTCATCATGGAGCCACTTTCTTTCAGATAATACCACTTGCCATCTACTAGCGTCCAACCTGTTTTCATTGCTCCATCTGCACTTAAGTAATACCACTCACCATTTACTAACGTCCAACCTGTCACCATAGATCCGTTTTCTTTCAAGTAATACCACTTGCCATCTACTAGTACCCAACCTGTTACCATCATTCCGTTGTCATTCAAGTAGTATTGTTTTCCATTTTCCTTAAACCAACCTGTCACAAATTCCAATTTTTTCTCATCAAAATAATACCAGTGTCCTTGTGTTTCTCCATATTCCTTGAAATAATTCCAACCAACTACTGGCTCCAATAACGTAATGTTACCACTGCTCAGTTCTTCCATGCTTTCTCTCTCTGAGCTATCTCGTGGCTCATGAACGTTAGAGTTATATGCTATTAAGCCCAAAACTCCTGAATGGATCATATCAATTTCCCAAGTTCCAACCTGCTCAAAATCAAAATAAGTATTTAATACACCTTCATACAAATCTGTTTCCGAATTATATTTTAAATTGACATACTCATAAACTTCTTCTTCCTCTTCATCTAAATAAGGAAGGATATACTTGATGCTTATATCAGAACCTATGCCATTTGGATTATTAACCTTGACGGTAACTTTCACTTTCATTTCATTACCAAAAGAAACCTCACTTGGCGTTACATGAACACTATCGATCCAATCACTCTTGTTTTCTGATTCTGCACCAACTTCTTTACTAAACACCACACTCATCATAACCATGACTACAAGCATCATCGCTTGCATCAAAATTTTCTGCCTCGTACCCATATATATGTAGCCTCCTGCATCCATAAAATTGTGACTTTCAGGGTGGAAAACAGACAAGTCTAGAATAATATAGTAAACTCCCAAACTATCTTACCATTCTTTTTTATTATCCATTAAAAACAGAACATCCGTTCAATCCCCTTACATAAATTAAAGGATAAGAATAAAAAAAACAAGATAGATTTTACATGTAGAAACACTTTCATTTGTAATTACGAAAATATTCCTACAATTACTCGTAAATCATTTACAGACTACCCCTATATCCCTTATATTAAAAGTAACCATATGCAAATACTACACAATGTGTAAAAATCACTTAATAAATCATACATGTGACAAAGGATTAGAAAGGACTTATAAAGAGTAAAAAGTAGTGACCATGAATTCTGATCCTATCAAAAACCTTTTATAAGTTATCATTTTCAATCATTATGAAAAATACCACTATTAATAATTCATGAACAGTTTCTATGCCTTCAATAGCGATCACCATACATAACAATTTCTTTATCATACATGTATCCCGCGTATCCAAATGGATTCTCTGCTGCGATACCTTTTGCGTCACTCTTTAATACGTTCCCCCATGCATCATATTCATAGTTTACGACAACTTGTCCATTTGGGTCTGTCATCGCTACTACGTCACCACTTGGGTTGTAGTGATAGAATAACGTTTGTCCTTGTGCTTTCATTGCTAGACGAACGCCGGCCATTGAGTATACATATTGACGAAGTACGTTTCCACTACCATCTGTCTCGTATAACGGATTAATACTGTCACCATCGTAGAAGTAACGTGTGATTTTTCCATTTACTTCTTTTTCGAAACGAAAAGAGCTCGTTCATGTCGAACGAGCTCTTTTCATCAATTATTTTTCTTATAATTACAATTCTCAACCGGAACACGAGCATGCCCTTCTTCATCCGTACACCATGACTGCGACTGGAATGCAAGAAAGATACCGATCCATTCTTCTTCCTTTTCAAAATGAATGAGTATTCCTCCGTCTTGCCATATACCATCATCACCTTGCCATTTTTCTACATTTCCTTGATTCATATGAATATCATGTATACCGTTTCCTGGTTCAAAATGAAAGTAAGAATCGGGTGTATTTTCTTCTGGCCCCCATCTTTCACCGAACGCGTAAATAATCGTACTTTCTTCTATCGCTCGCTTTATATACCGCTCAATTTTTTCATTTAAATCATTATCAGCTCCTGCTTTTTCAGGTGGTAAAGGGATCATTTGATTTGAGTCAAATAGATTTCCTCTTACATAATCTAAAGCTACTTTCGGTTCATTGTTTTTTATTTCTGTAAAACCGAATGGTAATGTCGGTAAAATATGAATCGCCTCTGACCTAATATTGTTACTCGCAAAATATAAAACTTCCGACGGATAACTTTGCGATTTCACGTTAATTGCAATACGATAATCTACTCCTGCTTCGCCTTGTAAATGAACTTGATAATGAGGTGTTTTCCCTTTTCCAATCTTTGATTGTATAACTGTACCTTTTAACACACCGTAGTTTTTTAGGGGCATACATTTCATCTCCTATTCATTTAGTAGAAGCTTTTCATACTTAAGGCATTATCCATATAAAAAGAAAATCCTCCTTTTTCAGGAGGATTTCTTATTTTCTCAACATATACCAAAAAATAACCTCCACCACTACAAGTAACACCGCACCAAAGATCATTAACGTCGTCTTCTTTAATAGTTCATTTTCACGATACGGGATATTACATAAATAAGCACCTAGTGTAATGCGTGATGGACAAGCGATTGTCGCCACTGACGATGCGGTGTTTTGAAGTGTTGTGACGTATTGCCACGGGAGTGCTACGTTTTGTGCTGTTTGCATTTGTAGTTTTATAAACATCGCATTTGATCCTGCGTTACTACCTGTTAAAAAACCACCGATACCACCGATGAACGGAGCAACGAAAACGAAAAAGGTACCAAATGTTTCACCAGCTGTTTTTGCGAGTAATGAATGCATACCAGATGCACCCATTAGTTCTGAAATGGCGATAAACATCGTCGTCGTAATCGCAAAAGGAATCCATTGTTTTATCGTTTGCAAGAGTGATTGTTTCATAATATGAGATGGAATGCGGAAGAAAATAATTGTAAATAAACAAGTCATGCCGAGCCAAAAACCTGGTGAATATAGCATTTCTAATTTGTAAGAATATGATTTTAAATCAAGGACTGCATATGATCTGAACAAATCATGTAATGGTGGAACGAGGCGAGAAAGTAAAATACAAACTGTTAAGAAGATATAAGGGCTAATAATTTTTATAATGGATACTTCTCTCTCCGTTGCCGCAGCATGTTCTGTTATAAAGGTTTGCTCATTTTTCCCTTTTAGTTTAATGATAAGAAAGCCAAATGCAATGGTAACGATAGAACTTAATATACCTGCTAGTTCAACACTTACGTATGCGTTAGAAAGATAGATTCCGAGAGAAAATAATAGAAAGAATCCTATCCCTTCCTTCCACTTTTCTATAACTGCCTGAAAGCCACCGACAACGTATAAAGAAAGGATGATAAAATATGCGAAAATCGGTATGCTTAATAATGCTGTATTTGTACCAAAAGTTGTGAGCGGCATATTTATAAGCTGCGAACCGATAATCGTACCAGTTGCCATTGCGCCCCATGAACTTGCAAGTAGACCGATAAACGAAAGTAGCACAGCTTGAAACGGTTTATAACCGAGAGAAAGAAAAATAGGAGCTGCAACCATAAAACCAATTCCGAATCCACTTACCGATTCAATTAGTGGGCAAATACCAAAGCACATAAGAAGCATTTGTAATAAACGATCTTGCGTCACTTCTTCTAAAAAACGCGCTACTTGATCGATGTACCCCATTTTGTTCATGAGGTGAAATAAAAAAATACCGGAAAATAAAACATACCCGACAATAAAACAAATTAACCAACCTTTAATCGTTGCATGCACAGTTTCACTTATCCTTAATTGAAACGTTGGCGAGAGTAAAACGATTCCAACAGACACCGCATAAGAAATTAATGAGGACCTTAATGACGTTTGTTTAAATAAAAATAAACAAATGAAAATCATCATAATTGGGATAAGTGCCAACAATATGGCCATGTTATCATCTCATTTCGTTAAAAATACAATTTTTAACTATTATATAACAGATGTAATATTTTTCAATTGTTTTTACAACAGAATCAAAAAGAAGCCGTTTGGCTCCTTTTTGATTCACTCCCATTTTCTATTATCCTCAAAAACCGTCTGCTGTCCGATTATTTTTCCTAACACAACAAACACAATGTAAGCACATATCGCTTGCAGTACAATATTCCCAAGTTTCATTAATGAAAATGAATAAATCCACTGAAATAATTCATTTAATAATACAATCGAAACGATACTAAATAGTTCTATACTAATTGAAAATATACATACTTCTAAAATAGATTGCTCTTGAATCCGATTTAAGTTGGAAAAGATGAATACATACCCTACAAATAGAGCCATCAACTCTATTTTCGTCATGCTAATAAGCCAAGCGTACAGTGGTACAGTTAAAAGAAGATATAGTAGTTTACGTCTTAGCATGCTTTCTCACCCTCTAAATTATATGTATTTTCTGTATATTTTAACATTTATTACGCAAAACAAAAAGAAGAGACTTACGCCTCTTCTTTTTGTTTTGTTGCCTGTATTAATTCACATATTTCTTCTCGTTTTTCATTTTCTAACAGCTCAATAACTTTACTTCCAACGACAACTCCGTCACATATTGTAATCATTTCTTCTACATGTTCCTTTGTTGAAATACCGAACCCTGCCACTACCGGTAAATGCGTATGTGATTTTACTTTTTCTAAGTAACTATGAATTTCCTCTTTAAAGTTTTGACGCACTCCCGTTACGCCCGCTACTGTAACTGCGTAAACGAATCCTTCTGATTCACTCGTAATTTTTTCAATTCTTTCAATAGGACTCGTTACGGTAACGAGTGGAATTAGCGCAATGTTTGCCTCTCGAAGTAACGGGGCAATAATATTTTGTTCTTCATACGGTAAGTCTGGAACGATAATACCGTCCACACCTGCCTCTAAGCATCTCTCAATGAATTGTTCTTTTCCGAATGCGAGTACTGGATTTACATATGTCATGAGTACAAATGGAATTTGCACTTCTTTCCTTACTTCTGCTAACGCTTGAAAAATGCCTTTTACTGTTACGCCGCTATCTAGCGCTCGTTTCCCTGCTCTTTGAATCGTTGGACCATCTGCGACTGGATCTGAAAACGGAATACCAATTTCAACGATGCTTGCTCCTGCTTCATCTAGAAAACGAATTCTTTCTTTTAACTTTTCAAGTCCACCATCTCCGCCCATTACGTACGGAATAAATGCTTTTTTACCATTTTCAAATACTGCTTTAATTTTTTCTACTCCCATTTTTTACACCTCTTCCATATAACGTTTTATACTCTCTACATCCTTATCACCACGGCCAGATAAACAAATGACAAGTCCTTCGTCTTGCTTCATTTTCGGAGCTAGTTTTAAAGCGTACGCGACAGCATGTGAACTTTCTAACGCTGGGATAATCCCTTCTTTTTTCGTTAATAATTGAAATGCTTCTAACGCTTCATCGTCTGTAATGGAATGGTACGAAACGCGTCCAATATCTTTTAGTAAACTATGTTCTGGCCCAACACCTGGGTAATCGAGTCCTGCTGAAATAGAGTGTGCTTCTTGAATTTGTCCTTCTTCATTTTGCAGAAGGTACATCATCGATCCGTGTAAAACACCAACGCTTCCTTTCGTTAAAGTCGCTGCGTGCTGTTCTGTATGAACGCCTTTCCCTGCTGCTTCTACGCCGTAAAGAGCGATTTCTTCATCGTGTACGAACGGATAAAACATGCCCATCGCATTACTACCACCGCCAATACAAGCAACTACTGCTTCTGGTAACTTTCCTTCTAACGCCTCATATTGTTTTTTCGTTTCTTTCCCAATTACACTTTGGAAATCACGGACAATTTGTGGGAATGGATGTGGCCCGAGAACAGATCCCATAATGTAGTGCGTATCATGCACATGTGAAACCCAGTAACGAAGCGCCTCGTTTACCGCATCTTTTAATGTTCCGCTACCTGCCGCTACACTTTCTACTTTCGCTCCGAGTAACTCCATTCGAAACACATTTAATTTTTGACGTCTCACATCTTCTTCCCCCATAAAGATGACGCATTCTAATCCAAGTAGGGCACATACAGTAGCGGTTGCCACTCCGTGTTGTCCAGCCCCTGTTTCAGCGACAACTTTTTTCTTGCCCATTCGTACTGCAAGAAGTGCCTGACCGATTGTATTGTTAATTTTATGAGCTCCTGTATGGTTCAAATCTTCACGTTTTAAATAAATCTTTGCACCGCCGCAATACTTCGTCATATTTTCAGCGAAATAAAGCGGTGTTTCTCTTCCGACGTACGTTGTTAAATAATGATTTAATTCCTTTTGAAACGCTTCATCTTGCATCGATTCTTTATATGCTTCTTCTAGTTCTAATACAGATTGCATTAACGTTTCTGGAACGTATCGTCCTCCGTATATATCGTAGTGGCCTTTTTCATCTGGATATGCGTAGTTCATTTGGAACACTCCTTCGCTTTTTTAATAAATTGTTTTATTTTCTTTAAATCTTTCTTTCCTTCTGTCTCCACTCCGCTACTTACATCGACCATATACGGCTGAATAGTTCGAATCGCTTCTTCTATATTAAGAGCGTTTAATCCACCAGCTAATATCGTTTTCTCTCGCAACTCTTTTGGCATATGCTCAAGTAGTGCCCATGAAAATTTTTTTCCATTTCCTCCGCGAAACTTTTCTTTCGGGCTATCAAACAATATATAATCCGTTTCATATGTTTGAGCGTTTTTCATATCAGCCTCTGAAGTTACTCCTAGCGCTTTTATAGACGGAATATTCAATCTTCTAATTTGATGATTATCTTCATCCCCATGTAGTTGCACATGCGTTAACCCGCATTCATCTGCAATTTTCTGGATCTCTTCTACTGATTCATTTACGAAAACACCGATTTTTAATACGTTTGCTGGAATCTCCTGAATGATTTCTTTCGCTAGCCTTGGAGTGATTTTCCGCTTACTTTCTGCAAAAACAAATCCGAGTGCATCAACTCCGTATTCACAAGCACATTTTGCCGTTTCAACATCAGTGATACCGCAAATTTTCACTTTCATATGTTCACCTTACAATCTTCAAAAAAGGTACGAATAGAAGATGATGTCATGAGTGCTTCTCCAACTAATACACCTTTCGCTCCAGCTCGTTTGACACGAATAATATCTTCTTTTGAATGAATCCCGCTTTCACTAATCCAAAGTAATTTCTCCACGTTTAATCGTTTTCCAAGTTTTTCTGTTTGGCTTAAATCGACTTCGAATGTTTTTAAATTACGGTTGTTAATACCGATAACGTGCGGATTTAATTGGATTGCAATTTCTAATTCCTGTTCATCATGAACTTCAACGATCGCTTCTAATCCTTTTTCTAGTACGTAGCTATAAAGCTCTTTTAACTTTTCTTTCGTTAACGCCGCTACGATTAATAAAATAAGATCTGCACCAGCTTCATACGCCCTATCAATTTGGATTTTATCGATTATAAAATCTTTGCATAAAAGCGGAATGTTACTTTCTGCTCTTGCAGTTTGTAAATCGTGAAACGATCCTTTAAAAAATTGACCGTCTGTTAAAACCGAAACTGCTCCTGCACCGCATTCTTCATAAGTTTTCACTTGTTTTCGTACATCAACGTGTACATTAATATCTCCTTTTGATGGTGATGCTCGCTTTACTTCTGCAATAACAGTAAATTGTTCTAAAGCTTTTAAGAGTGAGTGTGTTTTTCTTTTTTCATTCCCTGGTGTATATGTTTCATATAACTCCGCAACTTCTTTTTTCTTCTGCTCTACAATTTTGTCTAAAATCGTCCCCACCTTAATTCACCCTTTCTAATTTTTCGTTGCTTGCTGTAATTAATAAGTTTAGTTTGGCTAATGCTTTTCCAGAGTCAATGCTATGTGTCGCTAGTTTAATTCCCTCTTCAATCGTTTCCGCTTTTCCGTTTGCGAAAAGTGCAAGCCCCGCATTTAATAAAACGGTATCGCGGTAAACACTCTTTTCTCCATTTAATACGCCGAGCGTAATCTTTGCATTTTCTATTGAATTCCCGCCTCTAATCTCTTCATTTTTCACTTTTGAGAAACCATACTTTTCCGGATCGATACTCATTTCTACTATTTCATTATCTTTTAAAAGGGCTACGTGATTTTCTCCTTGTAATGATGCTTCATCTAAAAAACCACTTCCATTTACGACAAGCGCTTGTTTCCGCCCTAACTTCTGTAATACTTGCGCAACTGGTAATAACATATCTCGTTTATAAATACCGACAAATTGTGTTTCTAAGTTAACAGGATTCGTTAAAGGGCCAATTAAGTTAAAGATTGTCGGTACATTTAATTCTTTTCTTATTTTCATAATGCGCCTTAATGCTGGGTGCATCGCTGGTGCGAATAAGAAAGCGATACCGACATGCTCTAGTAAATAATCAATTTCGCTTGGCGTACTGCTAATATTTACACCGAGTTCTTCTAATAAATCCGCACTTCCTGTTTTACTAGAAACAGCACGATTACCATGCTTTGCCACCTTTACACCTGCTCCTGCTAGTACGAATGCCGATGTTGTACTTACATTGAACGTTTGGGCACCGTCACCACCTGTTCCGCAATTGTCCATCGCGCCTTCTATATGGTTTGAAAACGGCAATGCTTTTTCACGAAGAGCACGAACGAGGCCATATATTTCTTCTGCTGTTTCACCTTTCGCTTTCAGTAATACTAAGAAAGCTGCTACTTCACTTTCCAATATGTTGTCACTTAATAAAAGAAGTCCCGCTTCATACATTTCTTCTTCTGTTAAATGTTGTCCCTCCACTAATTTACGAAGATAGGTATTCATACTCTCTCCTCCTCTTTTACTTCTCCTAAAAAAGCACGTATTAACTTTCCGCCTTCTTCTGTTGCGATTGATTCTGGATGAAACTGTAACCCGAAAAGCGGATAATAATTATGACGAACCGCCATTATTTCTCCATCATCCATAGCATTTGCTAACACATCAAAACATTGTGGTAAACTCGCTTGCTCTGCAACAAGTGAATGGTAGCGCATCGCTGTTAGTGGCTGCGTCACGTACGAAAAGATTGACGTTCCGTTATGTTTCACACGCGATGTTTTTCCGTGTTTAATGTGCTCCGCTCTTACAATTTCTCCTCCAAATGCCGATATAATTGCCTGATGGCCGAGACAAATCCCTAATATGGGAACGTTCTTATAGAAATGACGAATAACTTCGATACAAATACCAGCATCTTCTGGTTTTCCTGGTCCTGGTGAAAGCACAATTCCTTTTGGATTCATCTCTTCTAACTGTTCTATCGTTATTTGATCATTTCTTACGACTACAATTTCTTCTTCGTATTCGCCTAACAGTTGGTACAAGTTATATGTGAACGAATCGTAATTATCGATGAGTACAATCATTTCATTACCTCCAAAAGCGCCCTCGCTTTATTTAACGTTTCTTCATATTCAGCTACCGGATCTGAATCGTAGACGATACCTGCTCCTGCCTGAACATATGCTTTTTCATCTTTTACAACCATCGTTCGAATGGCGAGCGCCATATCAAGATTTCCTGAGAATGAAATATATCCAACAGCTCCGGCATATACATTTCTTTTTTCATGCTCTAACGTATTGATAATTTCCATCGCTCTAATTTTCGGAGCTCCCGAAACCGTCCCCGCTGGTAAACAATACGCTAATGCGTCAAATCCGCTCATTCGTTTTCGCAATGTTCCGTAAACTTCAGATACAATGTGCATGACGTGAGAATATTTTTCTACTTTCATATATTTATCTATCGTCACAGATCCAATTTCACTCACTCTGCCAATATCGTTTCGTCCAAGATCCACAAGCATCATATGCTCTGCTCGTTCTTTCTCGTTTTCTAACAGTTCTTTTTCAATTTCCGCATCTTCCTGCTTTGTTTTCCCTCTCGGTCTCGTACCCGCAATTGGATTTGTCATCACTTTATCGTCTCTAACTGATAACAAGCTTTCTGGTGAAGAACCGAGTACAACATAATCTTGAAAATCGATATAAAACATATATGGTGATGGATTCGCAATGCGAAGCTTGCGGTATAAAGCGAAAGGATCACCTTTACACTCGCTTTGCAAACGCTGAGATAGTACGACTTGGAATATGTCCCCTGCTCGTATATGCTCTTTCGCCGTTTCTACCATCATGCAAAACTCTTTTTCCGTTATAGAAGAAGTGAATGATAATGTTGATTGTATTTCCTTTACTTCCGCTTCTTCTCCTTTTAGCACTTCTTCTTTGTATACTTGCAACCTTTCGTATACTTCTTCATAATCTGCTGAATCATCTTGCCCGCATACATATACAAACGACAACTTTTGGCGTAAATGATCGTAAACGATAAACTCACGATATAGTAAAAGGTGTACTTCTGGAATATTTAATGGATCGTGTAAATCTGCTCCAATGTTTTCATACTGCCGAATGACGTCATACCCTATATAACCAACTGCTCCTCCGCAAAATGGGAATGGGCTCTCTACTTGCGATGATGCAATTCCCCCTTCTAACACTTGCAGTACGTTACCTTGCAACTTTTCTGTTTGCCCATGTGTCGTTCGTTCGACTTCCATACCAATGCTTTTCACTTCTCCATACGGATTACAACCTAAGTAAGAATAGCGCCCTTTATCTTGATGAAGCTGTGAGCTCTCTAATAAAAACTTCTTCTTCCCTGTCATACGTCTATATAAAGAAATTGGCGTAATGCTATCTCCTTCTTCTTCAGCGATTACTAAAAATGTTTTTCCTTGTTCTTTTTGCTTCATAAATTCCTCTTTTGTCATCATGCCTTTCACCTCACTCTGAAAAATAAAAAAGTCCCCTACATATCGAAATATGTAGAGGACGATAAATTTACCGTGGTACCACCTCATGTTGGACGCAAAAGCATCCCGCTTTATTCAGGTACAAAATATATACCTTATCCTTGTAACGGCGGAACCCGGGTTGCCTACTGAATAAAATTGTTCAGCATACCTCTCGTAAGCCCATTCCGTATATGGCACCGTACCGGGCTCCCACCTGTCCCCGACTCTCTAAAACGTCTCCAATATACGTACTCTTCTTACTTAAACGATTTAACATATTTAATTTTTTGTACACAAAAAGGGAGTACTCATCCTATAGAAAGGACGGGTACTCCCGTGGTGCCACCTTAATTCGTTACGAATGTAACGCACTTTACCGTATCAAAAACAATACGTGTCTCTTGTATCGATGAGATCATGTCGCCAAAGCCTACTTCTTTCGTTTCGGTTTGGAAGCTCCGAAGCCCATTCCACATCAATCCCATACTGATTCGCACCAACCATCAGCTCTCTGACATGTTCATCATGTGTACTCTTCTTCATCAACGCTTGCATTTTTTTAAGTTGCACTCATTATAGACTTAACTTTTTTCACAAGTCAATACTTTTTTCGAAAAAAATATTTTTCCCTTCTTTCAATATTATATTGACAAAACAACGTGTTTTTATGTAAATATAATAAATACTCTATTAAAATTAAGGTTTTTTGCTAGAAAGTCATATATCCCAAAAGTAAAGAGCTGTCAAAAAACGCTTAAATTTCAGAAAATTCGTATTTGCGCATGGATTTTTCTGAATAATCATGATAGATTATAAAGTGAAACTTTAATCAGTGGGGGTTTTGTTCATCCCCGATTGATTATTAGCCTTCACCAATCGGGCATTTACGGGCAGTTGATCTCCCACCTAACTTCCTTGCCCAGCCAATTTTAAGGTGTGGGAGTTTTACTGCCCGTTAATGCGGGATAAATATGCAAAATGCATCAAAAGACATGACAAAAGGAAGGGGAACTACATGAGTACGCAGATGTTAACTTTAACTTCTATCTCTATTTACATGCTCGGGATGTTAGTAATCGGCTATTTCGCCTACAAACGAACATCCAACTTAACAGATTATATGCTTGGCGGTCGTACACTAGGCCCCGCAGTAACAGCATTAAGTGCTGGAGCATCCGATATGAGTGGCTGGCTTTTAATGGGCTTACCCGGTGCAATGTTTAGCGTTGGATTAAGTAGTAGTTGGATTGCAATTGGCCTAACACTAGGCGCATACGCAAACTGGCTATATGTCGCTCCTCGCTTACGTACCTACTCTGAAATTGCAAACAACTCTATTACTATCCCAGAATTTTTGGAACACCGTTTCCACGACAAATCTCACATGCTACGCTTAGTATCCGGACTTGTTATTATGATTTTCTTTACTTTCTATGTAGCTTCAGGGTTAGTTTCAGGCGCTGTATTATTTGAAAATTCATTTGGTATGAACTATCATATTGGATTATTCATTGTAGCAAGCGTCGTTGTAGCTTACACATTATTTGGTGGTTTCTTAGCAGTAAGTTGGACAGACTTCGTGCAAGGAATCATTATGGTAGTTGCTCTTATTCTTGTTCCTATCGTAACAATTATGAATGCAAACGGACTTGGACCTGCATTTGATACAATTCGCTCTGTAGATCCAACACGTTTAGATATTTTTAAAGGTGCCTCCACTTTAGGAATGATTTCTTTATTCGCATGGGGCCTTGGTTATGTTGGACAACCTCATATTATCGTACGCTTTATGGCAATTTCTTCTGTAAAAGAACTGAAAAGCGCACGAAGAATTGGTATGAGCTGGATGATTTTCTCTGTTGTCGGAGCTATGTTTACTGGTCTTATCGGTATTGCCTACTATTCACAACAAGAGTTGACATTATCTAACCCAGAGACAATTTTCCTTGAGCTTGGAAAAATTTTATTCCATCCACTTATTACTGGATTTTTATTAGCTGCGATTTTAGCTGCAATTATGAGTACAATTTCATCTCAACTTCTCGTTACTTCAAGTGCTGTAACAGAAGACTTATATCGTACCTTCTTTAAACGCTCTGCTTCTGATAAAGAGCTTGTATTTGTCGGTCGTATGGCTGTTCTTGGTATCGCATTAGTTGGGTGCGCATTAGCGTTTAAACAAAATGATACGATTTTAGCTCTTGTTGGATACGCTTGGGCTGGATTTGGTTCTTCATTTGGACCAGCTATTTTATTAAGTCTATATTGGAAACGCATGACGAAATGGGGCGCACTTGCTGGTATGATTTCTGGTGCCGCTACTGTTATAATATGGACTCAATTTAAATTCTTAACAAACTTCTTATATGAAATGATTCCTGGTTTCACAATTAGTTTACTAGCAATCGTAATCGTTAGTTTACTAACACAACCTTCAAAAGAAGTTGAAGAGCAATTTGAGAATTTCGAAAAACAACATAGTGATAGTCTATAAAAAAGAAATCTCTGCTGTTATCGTAACAGCAGAGATTTTTTTACAGTTCGACAATCTTCTTCTCAAATTTAACAAATTCTTTATGTTTCGTTAAATTTAACATAACACTACTCCTTTATAGTATTAGTATTAGCACTTATACAGAAAGGGGACTCCAACATGTTAGCAGCTTTCCAGCAACAACATATAAGAAAATTTTCACCTATTACAAATACTTCTGCTTCTCGTTTAAACATTCAACCTAATCCACCCAAAATTTCAATTGCTCCTTCTGTTATTTCCGTTATCGGTATTCATATGCAAAAAAATAAGTTGAAAATAAAAACTGGACAAAGTGCGGATTTATCAGCTTCCGTTTTGCCAATGCAAGCAGCAAATAAAGAACTTATTTGGACAAATATGAATTCTGACATCATTACCATATATCCAAAAGGAGATACGGTAACGATTACTGGAAAAAGTGCAGGAAGAGCAGTCGTAATTGTTACAACTGCTGAAGGAAAATTTCGTGACCTATGCGTCATTCATGTACAACCTTATATGACAAACCCAAAGTAAAAGAGTGGCTACGAAGCCACTCTTTTACTTTATTACAATGTGGGGATTTTTACTTTTTACGAGATTGATGAATTGTTCTTTATCTTTAGGAAAAATAATCTCTGTTTTATGTACGCCGTAAACAATTTCAAGTCGATCGAATGATAATGCGTGAGCTGCTATTGGGTTTTTCGTATTTGAAATTTGTTTTATATCTCGTATAAATATACATTTTTTACGAGACCTGATCTAATAGTAATTGTTTCTTCCCCGACAATATATTTTGTTGAAAACCAACTCCAAATAAATACTATTGCCAATGGAATTGTAAAAAACAAAAGAAAATATTCTCTCCCTGCAAATATCGGAGCAAAACAGGCGCCTAAAATAATGAAAAAGATTGAATATAACCATGCGTCTTTTTTTGATGGAAATTCCACTACACTCCCCCCTTCTTCACCTAAATTTCTACAAAACAAAAAGAGAAGTATCCTAACTTCTCTTTTCTCCGCTAACATTATAATTCCTGTGTATACACTGGCTCGTTCACCACATTTTTTGCTGTTCTTTTTTGTTGCTGCAGTAAGAAAACAGATACACCAAACAATACGAGCATGCTGCCGATAATTTGCATTGCGTTTAATTTTTCTCCAAGTAAGAAGAACGCTAGTATAGACGCCCCAACTGGTTCTCCTAAAATACTCATTGAAATTGTTGTTGCATTTACGTAGTTTAATAACCAATTATTAATGACATGTGACACTGTCGGTACAATCGCAAGTAAAAGAAAAATAGTCCAGTCCCACTTCGTATAACCTGTAAAAGGTACTTGCAACACGATATTGTAAATTCCCATGAAAATACCCGCGAATGCAAAAACTGTAAAGCTATAAATCCAGTGTGATACTTTCTTTACTGTGGTTTGCCCGATAAATAAATAACCGACAACCGCTATTACACTTAAAAAGGATAATATATCTCCATAAATTGCTTGTTTACTTAAACCTAAATCTCCCCAACCAATACACATTACACCTAATATAGCGATACCCATCGTTGCAATGGCTGAGTAGGTTGTTCTTTCTTTAAATAGAAAAAAACCTCCAACTAAAGACACGATCGGTTGAAGTGCTAAAATAATTGTCGAGCTAGCAACTGTTGTATGCTTTAAAGACTCAAACCATAAAAGAAAATGTAGCGCTAAAAAGAATCCAGATCCAATTAAAAATCCCCAATCTTTTATTTGAATCTTCTGGAACTCTTCCCGCTTCTTCCAAACAATAGGCAGCATAATAAGTACAATAATCCATAAACGATACATACTTAAGATGGAAGATGGTGCTGAGGACATCTTTACAAAAACTGCTGCGAATGAAATAGCTATAATGGAAATGGCTAACGGTAGTGCAATTGATCTTTCTTGTTTCAAATTCTGTCTCCCCTCTCACCTGTCAAAAATCCCACTTCATTATATCCGTTTTCTTTCCTAACTTAAATACTAATTTTTTAGATTCTTCGTACCATTATGGTAAAATAGAAATTAAGGCACCTATTAGTGAATCGTTCTTTCATTTTCACTATAAGCGTCGCCCTTACAATCATTACAGTAAACTTTTATTTAGGGGGATCTACATGAATCAAACAATAGGGAGAATTGAGGAAATTTCATTTTATAGCGCATCACTTCAAGAAGATGTTACGCTTTTAGTTTACTTACCAGTAAATTACACGCCACTGCACAAACATACAGTTGTAATTGCACAAGATGGTAGAGATTATTTTCAGCTCGGTAAAGCACACCGTGTAATTGAAAGCCTTCGTGAAACTGAAGAAATTGACCGCACAATTATTGTCGGTATTCCATATAAAAACGTACACGATCGTAAGGAAAAATATTTCCCAAGCGATGTAAAGAATGCTGCTTATATTCGTTTCCTTGCTCACGAGCTTGCTCCATATATCGATGAAAATTATCCAACGTATCAAATGGGTAAAGGTCGCGTTTTAATTGGAGATTCTCTTGGCGGTACAGTTTCCTTTATGACTGCACTTATGTATCCGCATACATTTGGTAAAGTCGTTATGCAATCACCATTTGTTGACGAAACAGTAATGAACTTAGCAAAAGAATTCAAAGATCCACAGGCTTTAGAACTTTATCACGTCATTGGTACAGAAGAAACAGCTGTAAAGCGCACTGATGGACAAGTATCTGATTTCGTAGAACCGAACCGTGAGCTTAATACTCTTCTTACAGATAGAAATTTCATCACGCATTACGAAGAGTTTGAAGGTAATCACACGTGGAAGTATTGGCAGGCTGACTTACCGAAAGCCTTCTCTCATATTCTATCAATGAAATAATAGAGAGCAGTGTTCAGAATAATTTGATATAATAGATAAAGAGATTTATTTTTCTCAAAATCTAACTAGACTTACAAAGGGAGGAATTGGAACATGAAATTAGGCATTGTAATTTTTCCATCTAAAATGATTCAAGATAAAGCGAACGGATTGCGTAAGCGTTATGATCCGCACTACGCATTAGTTCCGCCACATATTACATTGAAAACACCCTTTGAGACGCAAGATGAACAATTAGAATCGATTGTAAACGAGCTACATACAATCGCAAATAAAACGAACCCTTTCACCCTTCATGTCGGAAAAGTTGGTTCATTCGCACCTGTTAATAATGTTCTTTATTTTAAAGTAGAAAAAACACCTGAACTTACTTTCTTAAATGAAGAAATGCATAGCGGATTATTCACGCAAGAACGCGAATACGCTTTCGTACCTCATTTAACAATCGGACAAGGTTTATCAGATGCAGAGCATGCTGATGTATTAGGTCGATTACGTATGAAAGATTTCTATTATGAACAACCAATTGATCGCTTCCATCTTCTATATCAATTAGAAAACGGAACATGGACTGTACACGAAACATTCCACCTTGGAAAGGGGAACAACTAATTTGCACGCACAGATCGTACAAACAGACGAACAACTAAGAGATGCATTCTCTGTACGTAAGCAAGTATTCGTGAATGAACAACGCGTTTCTGCTGAAGAAGAGTATGATGAGTTTGAAGAAACATCAACACACGTTGTTATATATGATAATGATGTTCCAGTTGGTGCTGGTCGTTTTCGCACCATTGATGGAATAGGAAAAATGGAACGCATTTGCGTACTAGCTTCCCATCGTAAAAAAGGCATTGGAAAAATTGTAATGGATGCACTTGAAGCATATGCAAAAAAAAACTCGCTATCAAAATTGAAACTTCATGCCCAAACACATGCTGAAGATTTCTATAAAAAACTTGGATACGTAACGAGTTCTGATGTATTTATGGAAGCAAATATTCCTCACATCGTTATGATAAAAGAATTGTAATTTGAAAACAGGAGGTAGCCCCTCCTGTTTTTTACATTGCTATTTTCTTTTTCTTCCGCTAAAGTTAAATGTTGATGCTATAGTTTTGAAGGTGAATATATGACACAAGAAAAATTTTCACAAAAATCGTTAACACACGCTGATATTCCGCGTGCGACATATCATATTCCGAAAACATCTACCCATTTAATTATGGAAGAAGATGCAGATGCGGCGTATTTCCGCGCTCTCGAACAGCAAAATGTTTTTCTAAACGAAAAACAATTAGAAGCTGTGCGAACGACAGAAGGTCCTGTTCTTACATTGGCTGGTGCCGGAAGCGGAAAAACATCTGTTTTAACAACCCGCGTTGGTTATTTAGTAAATGTAAAACAAGTTCATCCACGGAATATTTTATTGCTTACATTTACACAAAAAGCGGCTGAAGAAATCCGAAGTCGTGTAGCAAATTTACCAGGTATGAATCGTGCCACAAGTAGCTATGTTGTTGCTGGTACATTCCACTCTGTCTTTTTAAAATTGCTTCGTAGCCAAGGATATAATCAGCAAATTTTAGCAAATGAAAAACATAAACAAATTATGATAAAGAAAATTTTAAAAGAATTACGTTTAAAAGACGGTTATGATGCGGAAACGATGCTCGCTATGATTTCCCTTGAAAAAAACAACTTAAATCGTCCGAAAGATGTAAAAGCGAAAACACCAGTTGAACAAGAATTTAAAGAAGTATACGAACGTTTTGAAGAGGTAAAACAACGATATAATTATATCGATTTCGACGACATCTTATTAGAAACATATTATATGTTAGAAAATAACGCTCCCTTACTTACTCAATTACAACAACGTTTTCACTATATTGAAGTAGATGAGTTCCAAGATACATCGTATGCACAATATGAAATTGTAAAATTGTTAGCCACGCCAAGAAATAATTTATTTATCGCAGGTGATGATGATCAAGCGATCTATGGCTGGCGAGGAGCAAGTCATCAAATTATTTTATCTTTCCCAAAGGAATTTGATAATACAACGATTATCGCGCTTAATACGAATTATCGATCCAATCCATTTATCGTTGGACTTGGAAATGAAGTTATCAAACTAAATCAAGAGCGTTTTGATAAAGAGCTATATTCTGTTCGTGAAGAAGGTGTACAACCATTTTACGCACGACCAGCTACAACTCTTGATGAAGCAAATCAAATTTTACAGCTCATTCAAGAGAAAGTAGATAGTGGCGAACGAAACTATAAAGATTTTTGTTTACTGTATCGCACACATTCTGTAAGCCGTTCGTTACTTGATCAGCTTACAATTCATAAAATCCCGTTTATTAAACACGGTGCGAGTCAATCCTTTTACGAGCACTCTTTAATTAGACCTGTATTAGATCATTTACGACTCGTGATTGAACCGTTTCGCCTAGAATCTCTTTCTAACATATTGCCAACTATGTATATCGGCCGAGATGAGTGCATTTCCTTTATTGAACGTGAGCAATGGAAATATGGTGAAGGTCGTTTCCCTTCTCTTCTTCATTTCTTATTATTAAATCCGAGCTTGAAACCTTTTCAAGTAAAAAAGGTAAATGAGCGCATTGATTTTATTAAATTTATAAAAGAATTAGAACCGAAAAAAGCATTAAAAGAAATTATTCATGGTAAAGGAAAATATTTAGAGTACTTACAAAGTAACGATCGTTCTTCCTTTACGATGCATAAAGACATCCAAGAAGAAATGTTAGAAGAATTAATGGAGTCTGCAACTCGTTTCACCGATATTCCAGCTTACTTACAATTTATTGACGAGGCGATTCAAGGTCAAAAAGAAATGGAAGCATTAAAAACAATGCCGCAAAAAGACGCCGTTTCGCTTATGTCCATTCATAATGCAAAAGGCCTTGAGTTTCCATGCGTCTTTTTACTTGGAGCGAGCGATGGTATTTTGCCGCATACTTCTTCTTTAAAAGACGCAAATGACCGTGTAACGGAGACTTCTGAAGCATTAGAGGAAGAACGCCGATTACTCTATGTCGCAATTACACGTGCGAAAGAAGAACTTTATATTTCTTCTCCGCAATTTTTCAGAGGAAAGAAATTAGACATATCTCGTTTTTTATATACTACAAGAAAAGACTTGCCTGAAAAGACATCCACTAAATAAGGATGTCTTTTCTCGTACTACTCTCCCTATTCAAATTACCTGCTTTTATCATAAGAATTAACGTAATATCAACCATATCCCGTTCATATTGTAATAGTGTATGTCAGAACTCACGATAAGGAGTGAACATAATGAGCTGCAATTGCAACGAAGATAATCATCACCATGATTTTGATTTCAACTGTGTATCTAATGTCGTTCGTTTTATACATGAATTACAAGAATGCGCAACCACTACATGTGGATCTGGTTGCGAAGTTCCATTTTTAGGAGCACATAACACTGCATCAGTAGCGAATACACGTCCTTTTATTTTATACACAAAAACCGGAGAGCCTTTTGAAGCATTTGCACCATCAGGAAGTCTTACTAGCTGTAGAACTCCAATTTTCCGCGTTGAAAGCATTGATGATGACGATTGTGCTGTGTTACGTGCATTAACTGTAGTATTAGGTGATGGATCCCCTGTACCAATTGATAACGATCCAATTTGTACGTTTTTAAATGTACCAAATGCAAGATTAATATCGACCCCTGCTTGTCTAACGGTTGATTTAAGTTGCTTCTGCGCTATTCAATGCTTGCGTGATGTTACGATTTAAAACTTAATAATAATTTAAGCATGGATTGGGTGGCAGAGAATTCTGCCACCCAATCCATGCTTAAAAGGTATTATTATGTATTTTTTATAAAATTGGGAACTTGTCTAGAACATAGAACCTGTCCTTTTCATTAACTGAAAGTAGAAACAGATAAAGGAGTGAAAAACATGTTCTCTTCTGATTGCGAATTTACTAAAATCGATTGCGAAGCGAAACCAGCTAGTACACTACCTGCCTTCGGTTTTGCTTTCAACGCTTCTGCACCACAGTTCGCTTCACTATTTACACCATTACTATTACCTAGTGTAAGTCCAAACCCAAATGTTACTGTTCCTGTAATAAATGATACAGTAAGTGTCGGGGATGGTATTCGAATTCTACGAGCTGGTATTTATCAAATCAGTTATACATTAACGATTAGTCTTGATAACGTTCCTGCTGCACCAGAAGCTGGTCGTTTCTTCTTATCATTAGGTACGCCGGCTAACATTATTCCTGGATCAGGTACAGCGGTTCGTTCTAACGTTATTGGTACTGGTGAAGTAGACGTATCCAGTGGTGTTATTCTTATTAACTTAAACCCTGGTGACTTAATTCAAATTGTACCAGTTGAATTGCTTGGAACTGTAGACATCCGTGCTGCAGCATTAACAGTTGCACAAATTAGCTAGTAAAAAGCGGTATTTCTAATACAGAAATACCGCTTTTTATATTTATAATAAAAAACACTCACAGTAACATGAGTGTTTCATTCTTCATATTGTTTTATTATGTTCTTCTTTTTCCCGCAATTACATCCCTTTTTCTTCACAAATCCTTGTTGTTGTAATTGTTCTTGATATGCCTGTTGTGCTTGGTGTTGTTGCTGTATGTGATACCACTGCTGCAGGTCATATGAATTTCGCCTTGGATTATTGCTCACAGCAAACATCTCCTCTACTTTAAAATCTGTCAATTTACTATATGAACAACTTCTTATTTCCGTTCCCTCATTCTTTTAAACTCCGCTTTTTCTCGTATTATGAAAATATATTATTCCTCTATAAAATATCCTGTAATTGTTTCAATTATTGCCGCTGCACCTGCAATGGCTAATAATGCAAGTAATGGTTCTGCAACGATAGGAATCCAATTATATAAAACTAATAAAAAAGCACTGACCCATACACCTGTACACCAATAACAACTTAATAATTCGCCAATCCATTTTCTTAATCCTTTACCTTTTACTTTTGTAAAAGTCGATACGCTTCCATCCGGCTCCGTAATCTCTAATTCATCAATAAACGGTCTTCGCAAAAAGGCTGTAATTTTATCATAAACAATTAAACGAGTGAGCCTAAAAGCAGCTAACGCGAAAATAAAAAATAAAAGCCAGCTTGTAAATAGCATGAATCCACCTTCCCTTATCTTCTTTCGCCTATTTAAAAAAAAAGGTCTTGAGATTGTGACCAAATCTCTCCGACTCCAATATCTTATTAATGTAAATACAAACAAGAAGATAAGGAGTGACATTAATGAGTTGTAACGAAAATAAACACCATAGCTCTTCTCATTGTGTAGTTGACGTTGTAAAATTCATCAATGAATTACAAGATTGCTCTAGTTCAACATGTGGTTCTGGTTGTGAAATTCCATTTTTAGGAGCACACAATACTGCAGCAGTAGCGAATACACGCCCTATTATTATATACACAAAAGTTGGATCACCTTTTGAAGCATTTGCACCATCTGGAAGCCTTACTAGCTGTACTTCTCCGATTTTCCGTGTTGAGAGTGTAGATGATGGTAGCTGTGCTGTGCTACGTGTGTTAACTGTAGTATTAGGTGATGGATCCCCTGTACCAATTGATAACGATCCTATCTGCACGTTTTTAAATGTACCAAATGCAAGATTAATATCGACATCTACTTGCATTACTGTTGATTTAAACTGTTTCTGTGCTATTCAGTGCTTACGCGATGTTACTATTTAATAAGTAAACTAAAAAACTATTGGGGTGGTAGAAGCTTTCTACCACCTTTACATATTTAAAAGCCGGCCATATCAATCGATTTGATGTCTTCTATAGATAACCTAACATCTCTCATACTATTTGGTGGCATAATGGATACAATGCCATTACGGTACGATATAATCGATCCTATATATGAGACGGTAGTCGTTTTTATCCTACATCTTATTTTTGGAATGTAATGAGGGCGATTTAATAAAAAATGAATTTTTTCTTCATTATTCATATCCTTAAATGATTTATTGTGCGGGACCGTTCTCACTTGCTGTTGTTCTTCTTGCTCTTCTTGTTTCTCTTGTTCCTCTTCTTCTATTTCTTCTATTTGTTGCTCTTCTTGTTCTATCACCTCTTCCACAGCACTACTTACAACATTTTCGTTTCTATTACTTTTCTCTTTTCGATCCTCATCTTCAAAATTCGTTAATATAATTCTTTTTATTTTCGGTGCAGCAAGTTCCAAATTTACTTGTGCAATATATAACAACGGTTTTCCAACTGTTGAACTTTTATTTTTATTCTTCACACTCGTCCCTCCCACTTCCATACGTTGCTGAATAAATCGTGTACTATTATAGTTATATTCATAACGTGGCAAGAACTTTCGTTAAAAATCGTTCTTTCTGAGAACAATAAAAAAGGACAGCCTCAACGTTTAGAGACTGTCCTTTAAAAACTATAATCAATATTTATCCTAAAATATGATATCCTGAATCAACGTGAATATTTTCTCCTGTTACACCGCGTGCTAAATCACTGAATAGGAATACTGCTGTATCTCCAACCTCTTCTGGCGTTGTAGTACGACGAAGTGGTGCGCGCTCCTCGATTTCTCTTAAGATTGAGTTGAAATCACCTACACCTTTCGCAGATAACGTACGAATTGGTCCTGCAGAAATAGCGTTCACACGAATGCCATGTTGGCCTAAATCGTTTGCTAAATATTTTACGCTCGCTTCTAATGAAGCTTTCGCAACACCCATAACGTTATAATTTTTCACAACGCGCTCACCGCCAAGGTATGTTAACGTTAAAATATTTCCGCCTTCTGTCATTACTTTCTTCGCTTCTCTTGCTACAGCTGTTAAAGAGAATGCACTAATATTTTGTGCAAGTAAAAATCCATCGCGAGAAGTATCTACAAATTCACCTTTTAAATCGTCACGATTTGCAAAAGCAATACAATGTGCTACACCGTGAATTGTACCAACTTCTTGCTTAATCGTTTCAAAGCAAGCTGTAAGTTCTTCATCATTCGTTACATCACAAGGTAATACAAGTGATTCTTGTCCTTCTAATGTGTCCGCTAATTCACGAACATTTCTTTCTAAACGTTCTCCTGCATATGTGAATATTAATTTTGCACCTGCATTATGCAAAGAGCGAGCAATTCCCCATGCAATACTTCTTTGGTTCGCAACGCCCATAACAACAAATGTTTTCCCTTGTAATAGTTCCATGATATATCCTCCCAGAAATACTTATACTTGTTATTAGTACCTGATACTATAATTATAGTACCATAAAACCGCTTAAAGGCAAACAAAAAAGTCATTAACATAAATTTGTTAATGACTTTTTGTTTCTATAAAAAAACGTTCTAATCCTTCTTCCCAAGAAGGCATTTGTAAAAAACCATTTAATCTTAGCATGTTATGTTGAAAGATAGAATATTTCGGCCTCGCAGCCTCCGATCCAAATTCTTCCGTTGAAACAGGTAATACATTCACATTCATATTTGCATAAGAAAATATTTTTTGTGCAAATTCAAACCAAGAACATGATCCTCTATTGGATACGTGATATGTACCGTATAAAGAAGTGTGAATGAGCTTATTAACCATCATATTTAAATCTGCCACGTACGTAGGAGAGCCAATTTGATCCGCTACAACGGTTATTTCATCTTTTTCTTTACCTAATCGCATCATCGTTTTCACAAAATTACTTCCATATTTACCATACAGCCACGATGTACGAACGATAAAGTATTTATTATGTAACTCTTTGACGAACTGCTCCCCCGCATACTTAGAGGCCCCGTATATATTTATCGGCGCTGGATTATGAAATTCCCCATACCCATCCGGTCTTGCGCCCTGAAATACATAATCGGTACTAATGTAAACTAACTTAGCCCCTACTAATTGTGAAGCAACCGCTACATTTCGAGCTCCTATTGCATTTATTAAATAAGCAAGATCTTGTTCTTTCTCAGCACGGTCCACCTTCGTATAAGCGGCACAATGAATGATTATATGTGGTCTTATCTCTTGTACCACTTGTTGAACTCGGGATATGTTTGTTACATCTAGTAACTTTTTATCAAAAGGATATATGTCATATTCTTCAGGACTTAACTCTTCTTGCAGTTGCTTTCCTAACTGACCATTTGCTCCTGTTATGATAACCCGCTCTTTCATTTTCATGCCCCTTACTTTTCTTTTAGTGGTTTCCACCATTCTATATGATTTTCATACCATTCCACTGTTTCTTTTAGCCCTTGTTCAAACGTATACTGCGGTTCCCAATCAAACTCATTCTTCATTTTGTGTGCATCAATTGCATAACGACGATCATGACCTAAACGATCTGTAACAAATTCAATATCTTTTTCTGTTTTACCTAAGAGAGTAATAATTTGTTCCACAACATCTACATTTGTTTTTTCATTATTTCCGCCTATATTATATACTTCTCCTAAACGCCCCTTATGCAAAACGATGTCAATTGCACTGCAATGATCCTTTACATGTAACCAATCTCTTACATTTAATCCATCACCATATAACGGTAGTTTTTTTCCTTCCAGCGCATTCGTAACCATTAATGGAATTAATTTTTCGGGATATTGATACGGCCCATAGTTATTGGAACAACGCGTCACTATAACTGGTAATTTATATGTTTTATAATAAGATAAAGCTATCATGTCCGCGCTCGCCTTACTTGAAGAATACGGACTATTTGGAGCTAATGGGGTTTCCTCAGTAAACTTTCCTGTTTTCCCTAAAGAACCATATACTTCATCTGTTGATACTTGTACGAGCTTAATATGCGGATACTTTTTCACTAATTCTAATAAAGTGACTGTCCCGATTACGTTTGTATCATAAAAAGGGATCGGATCTTCAATGCTACGATCTACATGTGATTCAGCTGCGAAATTTACAACTACTTGCACGTCACGTTCCTTAATAACATGTTCCAGCAGCTCTCCATTTTGAATTTCCCCTTTTACAAAAAAGTAATTCGGATGATCTTGAAGAGACTTTACGTTATTTAAATTTCCGCTATATGTTAATGCATCGAAATTTATTATTTTATATGTTTCATAGCTTTGTAACATGTAATGGACAAAGTTACTTCCAATAAATCCGGCCCCACCTGTTACTAATATATTCATAAACAACTCTCCTACTCAAAAGCTATCTTCACATTCCTGAAGTAACGGTAATATTCGATCTTTATCAGACAAAATAGGACTTGTTACTGGCCATGGAATCGCTAATTCTTTATCGTTCCAAAGCACACCAGAGTCATGATCAGCACTATAATATTCATCTACTTTATACATAACAATAGTATGCGGGACAAGTGTACAAAAACCATGTGCAAATCCTTTTGGCACTAATAATTGCCTGTGGTTATCTGCGCTTAAAATATATCCTCTCCACTGTTTAAAGGTTGGTGAATCTCTTCGCAAATCAACGATAACATCATAGATTGCTCCTTGCATAACTTGAATAAGTTTCGTTTGTGCTTTCGGATTTTTTTGAAAGTGTAATCCGCGAATTGTTCCCGCTTCTGCTGAATAAGAAACATTATCCTGTACAAATGAATACGTAACCCCTAATGTTTCTAGCACCTTCTTATTATAACTTTCAGTAAAAAAGCCACGCTCATCTCCAAATAACCTCGGTTCTAACAATTTTGCATCGGTAAAGTTTGTTTCTACAACTTTCATATTCTCACCTATTCTCCGTTAAACTGTTTCCCAAAGTTCATATCCCGTGCTAACGTATTCGCCCTTTGAAGAGAAGCATGAGTTCCCGCATCCGTCCACCAACCGCTCATTTCATTATAAGTAAGTACTCCTCGTTTTAAATACCAATTATTTATATCTGTAATTTCAAGTTCTCCCCTTGCGGAAGGTTTTAATTCTTTTATATAAGAAAAGACTTTCGAATCATACAAATAAATTCCCGTAACAGCATAAGAGCTTTTCGGCTCTTTCGGCTTTTCTTCAATTTCAATTATTTTTCGGTTTTGAATATGCGCTACACCAAACCTTTCAGGATCTTCTACAGATTGCAATAGCACTTTCGCACCTTCTTTTTGCTTTGTAAACTCTTCAACATACGGATGAATATCATCTGAAAAAATATTATCTCCTAATATAACTACCATACGATCATTTCCGACGAAATCTTCACAAAGACCTAAAGCTTGTGCAATCCCACCCGCTTTATCTTGCACCCGATACGTAAAAGACACGCCAAATTCGTGGCCACTTCCTAAAAAACTAACAACATCCCCCATATGCTCTTTACCTGTAATTATCATAATATCTGTAATCCCACATTGTTTTAGCTTATATACTGCATGATAAATCATCGGATACCGTCCAACAGGAAGCAAATGTTTATTCGTGACTTTCGTAATTGGATATAGTCTCGATCCAGTTCCGCCCGCTAAAATAATCCCTTTCATCCTACATCTCTCCCTTATGATGGAGATAGTATATCTTTATACTGTTCTACAAACACTTTCCGATACTTCTCGTATGTATCGGCATCAAACTCATCTCCGTTATAATGAATACACCATAAATTTGCTTGATTAGGGATACCAATTAGATAGCCAGCCTTTTGAAACTCTAAAGACTGTGAAACGTCATAAAAGTGGAATCCTTGAAATAAATCTTCTCGCCACGGAATATCATACTGCGTTGCCATGAGTAAACCATCGATTGCCTGCACTGACATAAAAGATTGATTTCCATAAAACCCTTGATCTAAATTTAATAATTGATAATTCTGTCTTCTATACTCAATCACTTTCCCCACTAAATTTTTCCCTTCCCACCATATCCCGTTACTCGGTAAAAACTGAGCACCAGCGACTCCAATTAAACCAAGTTTTTCATTTTCTTTAAAAAGAGAAATAAGATTATAAAACATATCACGATTAATAAGGTACGTGTCTTGATGTATATATACTTTATACTTTGCTGGAAATGAAAGAGCACGGTTATATGCACTTGCCATACTTTTTGCATCTCGTATCGGGAAAATTTGCACAGCATAGCCAGGGGGAACAAAAATGTTTCTTATTTGCCTCTCGCATTGCTCGAAAAGCTTTTCATTATTTACACAAACAACGACTAATATTGTGTGATCTTTCATTTTGTAGCCCCTCTATTCTTCCTTATTCACATCTGACATATAGTTTTCTACAAATACTTTTCTATATTTTTCATAGTTTGTCATATTCACATCGAAATGATAATGAATACACCAAGCATCGCGCTGTACAGGTACACCGACTGTATATCCTGCTTTTTTAAATTCAAATGATTGAGATACATCATAAAAGTCAAATCCGTCAAATAAGTCTTCTCGCCACGGGATATCATATTGTGTTGCCATTAACAAACCGTCAATACATTCAACAGGAATAAACGTCTTTGATTCATGAAATGGTTGCTCTAAACTTGCCATATAAAACAAATCGTTCATATAACCAATGACTTTCCCGACAATCCCACGCCCTTCGTTCCATATACCAGTTGGAGGAACATATTGCGATCCAACCATCCCAATCATTCCAAGATGTTCATGTTCCTCAAATAATTGAATTAATCCGTATAGAAAGGCTGCGTTTATAATAAATACATCTTGGTGTAAATACACTTTATACTTCGCTGGATGTGAAATGGCTTGATTGTATCCGCTCGTCATGCTTTTTGCATTTCGAATCGGCATGAATTGTATAGTATACCCAGGAGGTACTGCCAATTTCAATATATGTCGCGCACATTGTGCATACAATTTCCGATCATTTATACATGTAACAAATAATATTGTTTTGTCTGCCGCACTCATAATTGTGATTTTTCTGCTTCAATAATATATTGAAATACAACCGTCTCAGCCATGAAGCCACTTCCAAGACGATACTTTTTACAAATTCCATATAACTCTTCAATAAGTGGCTCATATATTTTATGATCAACATATACACGATCTACTTTACTAATTGAATATCCTGCTTTTAAAAACAGTCTTAACATTTCATTAAAAGTAAAGAAACGAATATGCGTTTTATCTAACAGACCATACTCTGTATACGTCCAGTTTCCAGCGAGTAAGGGGGCTAACACCGAGATGTGAGCAACGTTCGGTATACTAGCTAAAATCACACCATTTTGTTTTATATATGGTTTCACTTTTTCTACCACAGCCCATGGATCAAACAAATGCTCTAATACGTCACCAAATATGACGCAATCAAATTGGCCCTCCTCATACGGCATATCCATTGTCTCTATATCGCCTAAAACAACATGATCTAGCTTTTCTTTTGCTTTTTCCGCTGCTTCTGAAAATGCCTCAATTCCTGATACACGTGTACCATTTTCTTTTATAGCCGCTCCTAATGCACCGCTCGAGCAGCCAATATCAAGAACTTCTTTCCATTCCTTTTTTATATGCTTTAATAAATTTGGATTCGCTGCATTATAATAAAAATCAGATTTTTCTTCATATAAAGAACTTTTTTCCCGATTCATTTCACACGCTCCTTATGTAAATTGAATTTGAAATATACATCTCATATGAACAAAATACACTTTATAACCAATACCATCCCTGCCGATACTCTAATATATAGCCAATCTATCATTATTAGAATCGTGACAAGTTATTTCCTAAAAATAGCATGCATTACACCTTATATTGTTTATCAAAAACACCTCGAAAATATTTACGGTTATACTCGATTGCAGCATTATTCGGAACATAAGAAGCTGCTAATTCATTGTAATAATAAGCTTTGTCTTGCTCCCCTAACTTGCTGTAGCAAATACACATTTGTAAATAAGGAAGCCATGTGTAGCTAGCTGGACTGTGAAACGGACTTTCCTTTGCCAGCGGCACTTCCGTTGCTAATTTAAACCAAAATATCGCTTCATTATACTTTTGTTGATCCATATATATATATCCTATTCTTGTACAATTCTCTCCTCTAGGAACATCGTACCGAAACGATTTTGCACAAGCCTCAACTGCTTTCTCCCACAGTCCGAGCTTCGCATAACAATCCCCTAACTTACCACATGCATAGATTTTCTCTTCATACCATCCTTCATCTTGATTCAGAAATGTTTCATATAAAAGAACCGCATCATTGTATTTTTGATTATCCATAGATTCATTTGCATAATAAAACAAATCTCTCGGACTCAATTCTTCTCCAGCTGCTACAGCATTTTGAAAAATTTTCAAATTACGATCCGTTACTTCTTTTTCCTTTTTATGTGTAATAGCAATGTTGCTATTAAAAATTTCACCGGAAACCGCTAAATACTCATGTACTTTACCAAACCATTGAAACTGTTTTTCGCGCTTTACAAGCCGATACCTTCTTGTGCAATATAAAGGCTTCCCGTTAGAGTCCATTACGAGGTGATAAGGCATCGAAACAGCATCCACATTAGAATCTAATTGGCCCTTTAATTGTTTCAATGCTTCTTGAGCATCTTCTAATAATACGTCATCTGCATCTAGCCATAATATATACTGTTGCGTCGCTTTTGAAAAAGCAAAATTTCTAGCCGCCGAAAAATCATCAATCCACTGAAAATCATATATATTAGGAGTATATTTCTCTACAATTTCTTTCGTTCGATCAACAGAACCTGTATCAACTACTACAATTTCATCAACAATTTCTTCAACCCCATCCAAACATCGAGCTATTGTCTTTTCCTCATCTCGGACTATCATACATAAACTAATTGTAATGCCTTGCTTGTTCAATATAATCACCTTCTTCCAACTCAATCATATGTTATACAAACGCGAAACTTTCCACATTTTTATATTGTTCAAGTTATTTTAGATTTCTTTTCAATAATTCAAATGTCCGTGTCATTTTCTTGCGATTTTGCATCTACTATATAATGAAAGCTTTATGGAGGTGAATTTATGTCAAATAATAATTATTCAGATGGCTTAAATCCTGATGAATCATTATCAGCTAGTGCATTTGATCCTAATCTTGTAGGTCCAACTTTACCACCAATACCACCGTTTACACTTCCAACCGGGCCAACTGGACCTACTGGGCCGACTGGACCTACTGGACCGACCGTACCTACTGGGCCGACTGGACCTACTGGACCTACTGGACCTACTGGGCCAACTGGACCTACTGGGCCGACTGGACCTACTGGGCCAACTGGACCTACTGGGCCGACTGGAGGCACTGGTACAACTGGCGCGACTGGACCTACTGGAGGTACTGGTGCAACTGGACCGACTGGGCCAACTGGGCCGACTGGACCTACTGGGCCAACTGGATCCACTGGCGCAACTGGACCTACTGGGCCGACTGGACCTACTGGGCCGACTGGACCTACTGGGCCATCTGGATTAGGACTTCCAGCAGGATTGTATGCATTTAACTCTGCTACAGTTTCTTTAGCTCTTGGAATTAATGATCCTGTACCGTTTAACACGGTTGGATCTCAGTTTGGTACTGCAATTTCTCAATTGGACGCTGATACTTTCATCATAAGTGAAACTGGATTCTATAAAATTACTGTTATCGCATATACTGCAGCAGTAAGTTTATTAGGTAGCCTTGCAATTCAAGTTAATGGTGTTACTGTACCAGGTGCAGGCACAAGCTTAATCTCAATTGGCGCACCTATCGTTATCCAAGCAATTACACAAATTACAATAACTCCATCAATGGTTGAAGCAGTTGTTACTGGAATTGGATTATCTCTAGCTCTTGGTACAAGTGCATCTATTATTATTGAGAAAATCGCTTAATCTTTTACTTAGCAGTAAAACTGATATTGGTTTTACTGCTTTTTCTATTTCGAATTCAATCATGAAATCTTTGCTATCTACATAATCATATTGTTGTATGACATTTTTCAGGAGGCATAAATATGGAAAATAAATCCGCTGTTCAGCTTTATCTCGAATTGCTAAAGAAGACAATTTTATTTGAAATATGGTTAGAATATGAGGAGTACTTACCTGCATCTCTACATATATCAAAAGAACTTCAATTCGAGCCAGTTACCGTACCACTCCCTTTATTCATTAAGCAATATGCCGAAAATCACAACTTAAAAATTGTAAAGCCAGATGTTTCAAAAAGTGAACGTCATGATGGACTGGATTGGCCAAGAGCAGCACATAGTATGATTGGCCGAGAACGTATGAATCAGTTACATGAGGCAATGGAAACCGTTGTTCGTGAAAATATAGAAGGAGATTTTATCGAAACAGGTGTATGGCGCGGAGGCTCTTGCATTTTTATGAATGGCTTTTTACAAGCCAATAACATTACGAATCGTAATATTTGGGTTGCAGATTCATTTGAAGGTTTGCCAGCACCAAATTTAGAACAATATCCGAAAGACTACGGTGATTATTTACACACATTCGATTATTTACGTGTTTCTTTAGAACAAGTACAAGAAAACTTTAAAAAATATGATTTATTAAATGATCAAGTAAAATTTTTAAAAGGCTGGTTTAAAGATACTTTACCAACAGCACCAATAGAAAAGATTGCAATTGCACGACTTGATGGGGATATGTATGAATCTACGATGGATGGTCTCGTGAACTTATACGATAAAGTTTCAACAGGTGGCTATATTATTATTGATGACTATGGACTACCAGCTTGTGCAGAAGCTGTGACGGACTTTAGAAATCAAAGAAACTTAAAAGCTCCTATTACTAAAATTGATATCTTTGGTGTATATTGGCGAAAAGAATAAGAGAAATTTTGATTATAAGGAGGTTCCATTCCTATTAATCTAATACTTGAATACATGAACCGTTTTAGGAATCTCCTTGTATGTAATAAGCGGTCACATCTTATCCTCTTTCGCTATCAAATAAAACTTTAATTTCCCCATACTCCTCGTTTTGAGGTGAGATTTGTCTGTAAATATCGAGATAATATGGATACTGTATTGGTTTGCCTTTTTACTACAAGGAAGGAGTGTATTTATGAGCGAACTTGAAAAAGAAATAAAATTACTCCCCCCTCCTGAACTCGTCCAATATGTAGGTGGCGATTTTGAAAAGGTCGGTAAAGAATTCCTAAAGCATTTCATTCAAATTGGGGCTTTAAAGTCAAACGAAAAAGTATTAGATGTAGGCTGTGGCGTCGGCCGAATGGCTGTTCCATTAATGAATTACTTAACTGATGATGGAGCGTATTATGGATTTGATTTATTTAAAGAAGGTATCACTTGGTGTAAAAATAATATTACAACTACCCGTAATAATTTTCATTTTGAACACGTTGACATATACAATCAATTTTACAATCCAGAAGGAAAAGAAGATGCCTCTCACTATAAGTTTCCATATGAAGACGCGACATTCGATTTCATCTTTTTAACTTCTGTATTTACGCACCTTCTCCCAACAGAATTAGAACATTACGTATCTGAGATTACACGTGTATTAAAAAAAGACGGGAGATGTTTTATTACGTTCTTTTTAATAAACCCTGAGTCATCCTATTATTTAAATGCAGGACTAAGTACGTTAGGATTTTATCATCAAATTGAAAATTGTTATGTCGTAAATAAAGATATTCCTAATTTCGCAGTTGCTTATCCTGAAACAGATATTTGCGCTTTATTGAATAAATATGGCTTAGAGGTAATGAATAAACCACACTATGGTTTATGGTGCGGCCGACATGAATATACGAGTTATCAAGATATTGTTCTTACAAAAAAAAGCTTCTGAAAGGAAGTTACGTATGACAAATGAAAAAAATCTACCTCTTGTTTCCATCCTTATTCCCACCTATAATAGACCACATTATTTCAAAATCGCTTTAGAAAGTGCTTTGGCACAAACTTATCCAAACATTGAAGTTATTGTAGGAGACGATAGTACGAATGATGAAACTGAAAAATTAATGCATGAAAAATACTTACTAAACCATTCCCATATAACATATATCCGGAATAGTACTACTTTAGGACAATTCCATAATGACCTCATGCTCTTAGAACAGTCTAGTGGCGAATACATAAACTTCTTAATGGACGATGACTTATTCCATAGTAATAAAATTGAGAAAATGATGTTCTATTTCCAACAAGACTTAAATCAAAAACTCGCACTTATTACATCATATCGCACTTGGATTGATGAAAATGGAGATATAATTGAAAACCATCCCGCTGTAAATAGATTGTATAGCGAAGATACCCTGCTAAGTGGGATAGATTTTGGAAACCATATGCTTTTATCTGGACAGAATATTATTGGTGAACCTACGACTGTACTCTTTCGAAGGCGACTATTAACAGAACCTTTTGGTACTCTAAATGAAAGGAACTATTGTTGTAGTGTTGATATGGCCTCTTGGATGGGTTTACTTTCAAAAGGTGATGCATTTTATATCACTGAACCTTTAAGTTCCTTTCGCTTTCATGATGGACAGCAAGTACACCATAAATTACTTGAAGGATCTGAAGATTTTTCACATCTCGTTTTAACCTCAAAAAAGTATGGTTTCTTACAAGATTTCAATGATTATAGAACTAGTCTGCTCAAAGCCTATGAGTGGTGTATGGGTGCATTCGAGTTTTATAAACAATACCCCAATCTCATTCCAGATGCACATATACGTCTTTCTCGTTGTTTAAATATAATTATAAAAGAGCTAAATCCACGATAGCTTTGCATAAGGGAGGAGCTATTCCTCCCTATTATGTATGACTTTACATAAATAGTGGAATAAATGTATGGACAGTCTGCTTATATTACTTTTAGAATGACGTCATCAACATATTTACTAGGCGATAGAAAGGATTACATACAGTGAAAGATACGAATTCTCAATATCAAATAGACTACGTATTACTATTCATTTTATTTGCCATTGGGACTGTTAGTTGCTTTGCTATTGCAAGTGCGCAAACCTCTTTACCACCATTTTTACAAAATGTAAATTTTGCACTCAAGCAAATACAATGGTACTTCATTGGATTTGTCGCTATTAGTGTTATTATGATTATCGATTTCGATCGGTATCAAAAAATTGCTTGGTATTTATATAGCTTTGCAATGATATTACTTATCGGGCTAGAACTTCAGGTTCCAGGTGCCGTTACAATTAAAGGGGCTACCGCTTGGTACAGGCTCCCAGGCATCGGAAATTTTCAACCTTCAGAAATTATGAAATTATTTTTAATTATCGTCATTGGACGAATTATAGCTAATCATAACGAAAAATATTTTTTTCGAACACCTCGTGAAGATTTTATCTTACTCGGAAAAATATTCGCAACGAGTTTGCCACCGCTACTACTTATTGCAAAAGAACCTGATTTAGGAAACACAATGGTAATTTCAGCGATGCTGGCAGCAATGATACTAGTTTCCGGTATACGTTGGCGCTTTATTTTCGGATTAGTCTCCGTTATTTTCACAGCAGGTGTTACCTTAACGTATATTTATATTGCTCATACAGAATTCTTTAAGGAGTATATCTTAAAAGAATACCAATTAAACCGCTTCTATGGTTGGTTAGCGCCTTACGAATATGATTCACAAGGCTATCAATTAAGACAAGCATTCTTAGCTACTGGATCAGGAGAAATGCAAGGAAAAGGTTGGGAAAATGGACAAGTATACTTTCCAGAACCACATACAGACTTTATTTTCACTAATGTCGCTGAACAATTCGGTTTTTTAGGTGCAAGTGTCATTATTTCACTTTTTTTCATACTCATTTTCCGTATGATTCATATCGCTTTGGAAAGTAATGATCCTTTCGGTAGTTATATTTGTGCCGGTACAATCGGAATGTTTACTTTTCAAGTATTCCAAAATATCGGGATGACAATTGGATTACTCCCTATTACAGGGATAACATTGCCCCTTATGAGCTATGGAGGAAGTTCGTTACTTACATATATGATTGCGATGGGATTTATTTTAAATGTTCGCTCAAGAACGAAAACCTTTATGTTTAAATGAACCATACAAAAAGTGGTATATTTTTATTTCTATCCTTTTTTAGATATACTAATGAAAAATATGTTGGAGGTTTACATATGAAATATGACATTATAGGGGATATTCACGGGTGCTTGCAAGAGTTTCAAAATTTAACGACGAAACTAGGATATAACTGGGATAGTGGCCTACCGGTTCATGCCGAAAATCGTAAGCTTGCATTCGTTGGTGATATTACAGATCGTGGTCCCCATTCATTACGTATGATCGAAATTGTATGGGAACTTGTCATAAATAAAAAAGAAGCTTATTATGCTCCTGGAAATCACTGTAATAAACTATACCGATTTTTCCTTGGGCGTAATGTGACAATCGCTCACGGGCTTGAAACAACTGTTGCTGAATATGAAGCACTACCTTCTCATAAGCAAAACATTATAAAAGAAAAGTTCATCACCCTTTATGAACAATCCCCTTTATATCACATACTAGATGAAAAAAGAATAATTGTATGTCACGCTGGGATTCGGCAAGATTACATAGGAAGACAAGATAAAAAAGTACAAACCTTTGTATTATATGGCGATATTACAGGAGAAAAGCATGCTGACGGCTCACCTGTCCGTCGCGACTGGGCGAAGGAGTATAAGGGGCAATCTTGGATTGTATATGGACATACACCAGTAAAAAAACCTCGCTTTGTAAATCAAACAGTCAATATTGATACTGGCGCTGTATTTGGCGGCAATTTAACCGGATTACGTTATCCTGAGATGGAGACTGTTTCCGTCCCTTCTTCCCTGCCTTTTGTCCCTGAGAAATTCCGCCCAATTTCATAACTATCCTTACCTAGGTACAATTCATAAATTACGAGGGGATTGCCGGATTATTTAGCCGTATCTCCTATAAAAACTAGATAAAGTAATTAAAAAAAGATGCAATAAGGTGCATCTTTTTTTTATTACACGACATATAATGTCGCAGGAGGTGACAGAATGAAGAAAAAATCTTCTAAACAAAAAAGAAAATTCCACCCTTTATATCAGCCCATGTATGGAATTAACAACTGGTGCGGCATTCGAGCTGCAGCTATAGAAGAACTAGAAGAACAAGAGTCATCAAAAAAGAGCAAAGCTAAAACAAAATATGTCTCTTTAGAAAATGCTGTAATGAGTCGCATAATCAATCGTAGAAAAGTAAAGATGCAACAAAAAAATAAACATCTCTCTCATCACGATGAACAAATACTGCATTCTGAAGAAAAACAGGAAAATACGGAAGAGAACATTCCTGTAGCAATAAATAAAAAAATACAACCAGAAATTCCAACCGATATTATAAACCAAGTAAAAAAAATAAAAGAAGCATTAACTCCATCAAATAATATACAAACAGAAAAAACGATCATAATTCAGACTCCTGCACCTGAAAATACGAAAGTAAAAAAAGAAGGCCGATATTCACATGCAGAGGGGCTTCACTCTCATGCAGAGGGTACAGTTTCACATGCAGAAGGACTTCTTACACACGCAAAAGCAACTTGCTCCCATGCAGAAGGATCGAAAACAAAAGCAACTGGACATAGTTCGCATAGTGAAGGAAGTGAAACGACAGCAGGCGGCTCTTATTCTCACGCGGAAGGTAAACATACGATTGCTTTAGGCGAAGCAGCACACGCAGAAGGAACCGCAACTATCGCTAATGGATTCTCTTCTCATGCGGAAGGTAATCATACATCAACAGCTCATTTTGCAGGAAGCCATATTATGGGACGATTCGGCACGGCCGAAGAAGCCTATTCTTGGTTTATTGCAAATGGAACAAACGATACCGATCATAATATCGGTGCTAAATGGCTTGCTCATAATGGAGAAATGTACATTGAGGGTGCTTCTTACAATGCAAGCGGAACGGATTTTGCACAAATGTTTGAAACAGCGGACCATAAAGCTATTGATGTCGGTTATTTCGTTACATTTAGTAGCGAAGAAAAAATTCGGATAGCTACTTCAAACGATTCTTTCATTTTAGGAATATCTAGTGCAACCCCCGCTATTATAGGAAATAGTGGTGCTTTAAGTTGGCAAAAGCGCTATAAAACAGATAACTTTGGAAAGCGTCAATATGTACGTACAGAAACACAAGAAATACAACCACTTTTAAATACAGAATGGGATCCAGCTTGCAAATATATAGCAAGAAAAGACCGTTCCGATTGGCTTCCTGTCGGATTAATTGGACAAATGTTAGTACGTGATGATGGCACTTGCGAACCGCATGGATATTGTCGTCCAAATGATGACGGCATTGCTACAAAAGCTGAAAGTGGATTTTTCGTTATTAAGCGTACGGATGATAATCAAATTTTAATATTATTCCGCTAAGAAAAAAGGGACCAAAATTCTTCATTACATAAGAATTTTGGTCCCTTTTTAAGCGTGCATTAATAACTGCTGCATATCGCTTGGAATCGTCGTAGCAAAAGACATTTTCTTTTCTAAAATAGGATGATAAAACGCCAAAGATGTACTGTGAAGTGCTTGTCGTTTCATTTCATCCCTTCTTCCTCCATATAAGTCATCACCAAGTAACGGATGTCCTATATGAGCCATATGCACGCGGATTTGATGCGTTCTTCCTGTCTCAAGTTCAAGAGATACATGCGTCTTTTGCGAGGAACTATGAATCACTCTAAAATGAGTAACTGCCCTCTGTCCATCCTCACAAACTGTTCGTTCAATGATGCTATCTGATTTTCTACCAATCGGTGCATCAATCGTTCCTTCACGTTTTATCATCTCTCCATGAACAATTGCTTCATACGTTCGTTTCACAGCTTTTTGTTGATGTTGTTTCGATAAAAGATGATGTACGAAACGATTTTTTGCAATAAGCATGAGTCCTGACGTATCACGATCCAACCTTGTTACAATGTGCACCGTACTGGCAAGATGCTGCTTATCATAATAAGACAAAAGCGCGTTAGCAACACTTCCCTCTGGATGTTCTCTAGACGGAATCGTTGACATGTTCGCTTCTTTATTGATGACAAGAACTGCATCATCTTCATATACAATGCATAGTGGGATATCTTCCGCAATCATCCCTTCACTTCTTTCTTCCACTGGAAAAAAAACACGTAATTGTTCGCCCGCTTGTAGTTGATGACGAACGCTTGCATATTGACCATTTACTTCAATGGCTCCGCCATGAAATTTTATATCCGTTAAAGCAGCTTTAGAAATCCCTTTTGTTTTCAAAAATTCTCTAACTAAAGTTCCCTCTTCAGCTGACTCTATATCCCATTTCAATGTAAATCTGTTCAATATATAAACCCCTTCTATTTATCTGCAACAAACGAGTCACGGACACGTTTCCAGAATGGGAACGGGCGGAAACGAACAAATCGCACTTTCTCGTTTGCAACGCGATACTGGATTGATTTCACATCTTGATGAACCATCGTTAAATGGTCCACCGTAATTTGTAAGTTCATCCCTGGAGCCGGCTTCAACACACATGTATGATGCTTCGGCAATACAAGCGGCGAGCCTACAGTACGAAACACACGGTTGTTAATGGATGCCATTTCTGCAATTTGAATTGCTTCAATAGAAGGGTGAATAATTGCACCGCCAAGTGCTTTATTATAGGCAGTACTTCCTGAAGGAGTTGAGATACATAGACCATCCCCGCGGAATGTTTCAAAGTACTCTCCCCGTATTTCCACTTCTGTTACTAATGTGCCCTCTGCACTTTTTACAGTCGCTTCATTCATCGCTAAATACTGTGACTCTTTACTTCCATTCACATAGCGAATAATCACTTCTAAAAGCGGATATTCCACCACTTGGAATGGCGTTTTAGCAATCGCAATTACTAATTTCTCTACTTCTGTCGGTAACCAATCTGCATAGAAACCTAAATGCCCTGTATGTACACCAACAAATGCTGTTTCATCCAATCGATTATAATAACGATGAAACGCATATAAAAGCGTTCCATCTCCCCCAACAGAAATTACAATATCGGGTTCCTTTTCATCCATAATGAATCCAAAATCTAGCAAGTACTCTTTCATCGTGCTTGCTAGTGTATCTGATGATTGATCTCCCTTTGACATAATTGTAAATTTCATCGCCAACACCCTTTAGTTTATGATTCGGAATCTTTCGTTTCTTGCTTTCTTGAAAAAGCCTTTTGTGCTTCTTGAATTTCAAGACGAATAGAAGACATTTCTTCATCCAATAAAAACGCCGCTTCCGCTGCACGTTGCAAGCGTATTTTAATATCTTCAGGAAAACGCCCACTATATTTATAATTCAAAGAATGCTCAATCGTTGCCCAAAAGTTCATTGCTAGCGTGCGTATTTGGATTTCTACCAATACTTTTTGTTCCCCTTGAATCGTTTGAACAGGATAACTAATAACAACGTGATAAGAGCGATAACCGCTATCTTTCTTTTGCGTAACATAATCACGCTCTTCCACGATTTCAAAGTCATTTCGTTTTCGGAGATATTCTACAACAGGCTTAATCTCATCAACAAATTGACACATCATTCGAAGGCCCGCGATATCCTGCATATCTTCTCTGAGCCGGTCTAGCGGTACATTTCTCTTCTCCGCTTTATCAATGATACTTGCAACCGACTTTACCCTTCCTGTTACAAACTCAATTGGAGAATGCTCTGTTAACATTGCAAATTGAGTACGCATTCCTTTTAGTTTCACTTTCAGCTCTGCCACCGCTTGATGGTAAGGTGCTAAAAATTCTTCCCAATTTCGATTCATTTCAACCACCACCAAAATCAATCCATTTGCTTATAGAAATACTTTTTCTACAGCAGTTACTAGTTCTTCTCCGTAATTTGCATTACCTTCAATATTTTCAACTAAATATTCTACTTCTTCTTTTAAACCTTCTAATTCCATTTCAACATCATTCACTTGAATAAACATCGCTGTATCTTTATTCATTGCTTCACGCATTGCTTCCCAGCATGTATGCGGAATACTTACATATATGAAAGATGATTCGTTTTCTAAGATATATAAAAATGATAAATTGTCTGAGTCTACAAGTACGTGATTACGCGCACTTAACTCCTTTACCTCTATTTCAGTATTTTCCGCACAAAAAATAAGCGCATTCTCTCTCATTTCTACGCTCTTTACTTGAATTTTATTTTGCATGCTCGAACTCCTCCATCTCAACTTCCTGTCTTACTTAACAGTATTATTGTATCATAACATGGACGCAAACAAATAAAACATTGAACCAAATTTGTGAAAAAGCGATAATGTGTAAAGAATTATTTTTCAAAAGGAGCGCATACAATGACACAAGAAATTGAAATTGAATTTAAAAATATCGTTACAGAAGAAGAATTCCAATCATTATGCAAATCTTTTTCTATTGAAGCTTTCACGAAACAAGTGAATCACTACTTTGAAACGCCCGACTTTTCATTAAAAGAAGCTGGTTCTGCACTTCGTATTCGTCATAAAGGGGAAACTTATACATTAACGTTAAAACAACCTGCAGAAATCGGCTTGTTAGAAACGCATCAAGTTGTAACCGAGGCCGAAGCAAAAATGATGATGGAAACAAACACAATCATTCAAGGTGCTGTAGTAGACCAACTACACAAATTACAAATTCCTGTTTCCGCTTTAACTTATATGGGCAGTTTAACAACTGAAAGAGCTGAAACATTATTTGAAGGCGGAACGCTTGTCTTTGATCATAGTTTCTATTACAATCACGATGATTATGAAATTGAATATGAAGTGCAAGACGAAGAAACAGGAAAAGCTGCATTTATTCATTTGTTAACACAGCATAACGTACCAGTTCGCCATACAAATAACAAAGTAAAACGCTTTTTCCTTGCCAAACAAAACAAAGCACGCTAAAGTGAAAATTCCACTAGTGAATCCGTTCTACTAGTGGATACATCTCACTTCTTAAAAAGTAAAAGGTTCATTTACACCTGTAGAAGAAGCAAAGAATGTTAGGAAGGCTGTTTATTTGCCCTCTCGAACATTCCATTGCTACAATAGATATACATTTCATGGAAAAAGGAGTTTATAAAGGATGAGCAAGCAACCGATGACACCATTTGAAGCAATTGGCGGTGAACAATGCATTGCAATATTAGTAGACACATTTTATTCCTATGTCAGTAAACACCCTGACTTATCTCCCATCTTCCCGGATGATTTAACAGAAACAGCTAGGAAGCAAAAACAATTTTTAACACAATATTTAGGTGGTCCTAATTTGTACACTGAAGAACATGGTCATCCTATGTTAAGAGCACGCCATCTTCCGTTTGAGATTACGCCAAAACGAGCAGAGGCTTGGCTATCATGTATGGAGCAAGCAATGGATGACACAGGAGTACACGGTCATATAAGAGAGTTCGTTTTTGAACGTTTAGCATTAACTGCTCAGCATATGGTTAATACTCCAAACGAAACAGGTGAAATATAATGGATAAACAGGAAGCAAAGCATATCAATATGCCATCTCCTTCCGCATGTGAGCATAAGTCTGTAGAAGCATATTTATTTATTGATCCACTTTGTAAAGATTGCTGGGAAATTGAACCCTTTATTATTAAACTATGGCTTGAATACGGGAAATACTTCTCTATTCGTCATATTGTAACTGGAAAAGTGGACGGAACGAACGCTTCCTCACACAAATGGAATAAACCTGCTAATATTCGATTTGTGTGGGAAAAGACGACAAGTTTACAAGGTTTTTCATGTGATGGAAAAGTACATATGCAAGAGGCATCATCAACACCATATTTAGTTTCGATGGCAATTAAAGCAGCGGAGTTACAAGGCCGAAAAGCAGGTTCGAAGTTTTTGCGAAAACTCCAAGAATACATTTTCCTTGAAAATGTATCAAACCCTGACTGCGAATTATTGCTTGCATGTGCAAAAGATAGCAATATTGATGTAGAAGAATTTAAAAAAGATCTACATTCCGCCAGCGCAAAAAAAGCTTTCCAATGTGACTTAAAATTCACAAATGAAATGCATATTACAGAAATACCTTCCCTCGTCTTTTTTCATGCGAACTCAGATGAAGAAGGCATTAAAATCGCTGGAACTTATTCCTATGATGTATACGTACAATTATTAAAAGAGCTCGTAAAATGTGAAATCGAGCCAGAACCATTACCGCCTTTAGAAATGTTACTAGAAGCAACGCAATTTATATCTTCAAAAGAAGTAGCATTTATATATGACTGCTCGCAACAAGAGATCGAGCGCGAACTAAAAAAATTACAACTGAAACGCAAAGTACAAATGATTGACGTAAAATGTGAGCGTTATTGGAAATGGATAGCAATAGAAAAAGACCTGGTGTAAACACCAGGTCTTTTTCTTTACGGCTTATAAAAATATTAAAGGGGATGGGAGAAATTTTCACGTTCAAACAAAGGGGTATATGTTTGTATGTGAATTCGTTCACGCTTATTATATTACAAGATTCGACGTCAGATGACAACCCCTTTTGTCGAATTTCACACTTTTGTCACATTCTAAACGTTTTCATTTTTGAATAAGCTATATAAAAGCCCTTTAGGAGGTGTTTTTCATAAAGAAATCCTATATTTTACTAATTTTTTCATGTGTCCTTGTTTCTTTTTTCTTGTACATTCTCTCTCTATTACAAGCTTTTCCTAAAATTATCGCCTTTCCTCTTTTATTCGGAGTCATCGTCATCGCTCTCTCTTATTTCAACCATAGAAAACGATTTAAAGGATTTTGAATTCAAAAATTAACTATAAAACTGTCTTCAAATTTAGAAATAGTAAGGAAAACCGATTTTCATTTCGACAAATATCGACAAATTGTATTTTTAAACAAAAAAGACGAGGATAAAATCCCTCGTCTTTTCTCATTACTTTTCTTCAAATAATAACGCTTCTAATTCATTTAATTTCTCTTCAAATACTTGTAGTGCCTCTTTCACTGGTTCAGGAGATGCCATATCAACTCCTGCTTTTTTCAGCACTTCAATTGGATAATCAGAGCTTCCTGCTTTTAAGAATTCATTAATGTAACGTTCTACCGCTGGTTGCCCTTCTTCTAAAATCTGTTTAGATAGAGCCGTTGCTGCACTAAATCCTGTTGCGTATTGATATACGTAATAGTTGTAGTAGAAGTGCGGAATGCGAGACCATTCTAACCCAATTTCTTCGTCGATTACTAAAGCGTCACCGAAATATTTCTTATTTAAATCGTAGTAGATCTCCGTTAACATATCCGGCGTAACAGCATGTCCTTCTTGTACTTTCTTATGAATAATATGCTCAAACTCTGCGAACATCGTTTGACGGAATACAGTACCACGGAATCCTTCTAAATAATGATTTAATAAATATAGGCGCTCTTTTTTATCTTCTGTCGTTTTTAATAAATAATCATTTAGAAGCGCTTCATTACAAGTTGACGCTACCTCTGCAACGAAGATTGAATAATCACCGTATACGTGCGGCTGTGTCTTTCTTGTGTAATAACTATGCACAGAATGACCAAACTCATGAGCAAGTGTAAATAAATTATTTACATTATCATGCCAGTTCATTAAAATATAAGGATTTGTTCCGTATGCACCAGATGAATATGCTCCGCTTCGTTTTCCTTTATTCTCATACACATCTACCCAGCGATTTTCATATGCTTCTTTCAAAATTTCAACATACTCATCACCAAGTACGTTTAAAGATTTTAATAACATGTCTTGTGCTTCTTCATATTTCACATTCATTTTCACTTCTTGTACAAGTGGTGTATATAAATCGTACATATGAAGTTCATCAAGTCCTAGCGCACGCTTTCGAATATCGATGTAACGGTGCAATAAATGTAAGTGATCATTTACCGTTTCAACGAGTTGATCGTAAACTGCTTCAGGAATATTATTATTGCTCAATGCAGCTTGGCGAGCAGAGTCATATTTACGAATACGTGCATTGAAATTATTACGTTTCACCGCTCCGCTTAACGTACTTGCAAATGTGTTCTTAAATTTCCCATACGTTTCAAATACAGCTTTGAATGCATCTTCGCGAACACGACGATCATCACTTTCTAAAAACTGAATGTAACGACCATGCGTAATTTCTATTTCTTCTCCGTCCTCGCCTTTAATAGACGGGAATTTCAAATCCGCATTATTCAACATACCAAATGTATTACTTGATGAACTCATTACTTCAGATGCTTCCGCTAATAAAGCTTCCTCAGCCTCAGATAATACGTGTGGACGTTGACGTGTAATTTCTTCTAATGCATGTTCATATACACTTAAGTCTCTATTTTCTTTTAAAAATGCTTGTAGTGTATCTTCTGAAATAGATAAAATTTCAGGTACGATATACGCTGTGCTACTAGATACTTGTGAATATAAATTCGTCGCACGATCATTTAAAGCTTGATACACAGAGTTTGTTGTATCTTGATCGTAACGCATATGAGCATATGTATATAGCTTACCTAGTCGCATTGAAATTTCATCTTCATATTGCAGTGCCTCAAGTAAGTTGTTCGCAGAGTCACCAAGCTTCCCTTTAAATTCAGTTAACTGCGGTAGTAACTCTTTAATCGCTTGAAATTCTTTTTCCCATTCTGCATCTGTTTGGAAAATATCTTCTAATCGCCACGTACTTGCTTCTTCAATCTCATTGCGATCTGGTAATGTTTTTGCTTTATTTTGTTCAGACATTCTGTAAGCCCTCCTTTAAATATCTCTACTTAAGTACAATTCTGTTTTTCTTATGTAATTCCTTCACGTTCATTCTTTATTATATCCCCTTTTTCTTCTCCCATGTTGAACTTTGTCTCAAATAGAGATAGCGCATAAGTTAGGCAAATCTCATCATATTTCCTAACTTCCTCCTCCGTCTGTAACATAACTATATTCCTCATTTTTCGGTACGTATAAGTTCCTACTTTACGCAACACGCCTACAAAACATAAAAAAGTCATATATTCAGTAACCGCTACTTTCCATATATGTTGTGAAAAGTACGGAAGTAAGCGCCTTTTCGTATATTTTTTTACATAACTACACACATATTGAAGGGAAATACAATTCCCTACCGCAAGCTTTTCTATACACTTCATGTATAGAAATGCTTGCCATGTAAATGGATTTGTTTGAAAAGCAAATGAAGACGGGAGTGGCACACCAATTTCAGAAGGAAAGCTCGCTGGAGTACATTTAAATTGATATAAGAGGCGTAATAGTGACTTATGATTATAATTCCAAATAGACAGGGCATTTTGCCGAAAGTAGTCCTTTCGCTTCTTCCATTCCTGTCCTAATATTTCTTTCCGGAAAGGAACAGGGGAAAAGAGTAATTCAAAAGTAGTTGTATCGTTTGGTAAATACATAATATGTGAGAAAGAGACGTTTGTAGAAAACGGAGTGATAAAGGCACATTTCATAAATGATTTTTGTTTCGGACAGAAGAAAATAAGAAATGGCTGAGGATAAGATTGTAAGGAGAAAGCCAGAAGTGAGGAAAATTTCATCCAATATGCAGCTTGCTTTTTTAATTGATTTCCACCAATGATCCAGATGACCTGAATGCCCGCTTGCCAATACGAGTATGTTCGTTTAGAAAGTTGTTCTATGGAGAGATTGGCGCATTGATATTCAATCGCAATTTCCCTACCTGCTCTCTCTACGAAAATATCTGGTCTTTGCTGGATTTTTGGAAGGTAACGCTCTATATCCACATGGAAATTTTGACGTTTCAACCATCTATATAGCAATTCTTTACCGTGCATATGATATATAGATTCTGCTTCATAAAAAGCAAGGCATGACTCCACTTTCTTATGAGCAAAATGCCAACTTTTTTGTTTCCCTAATTTCATTTGCACTTCCTTTCCACAAGCTATACAAAAGAAACGCTCCCTTTTACGCATACGTTGTAAAAGCTCTTCATTTCGATTATAGAGTAGATGAATTTTCTCTCCGTTTTCTCTTTTAGCGATAAACATTATAATCACACCCTTTCAGCTCCTTATATTCTACAATTTATTACAAATCCCTTTTAAAAAAGAGATGTCCCAATTTCGGACATCTCTTTTTATAATAAAGGTGATAATAATCGATATGTCGATTCAACAATTCGTCTATGAAGACGTCTTTTATGAAAACGATCGACATGAATTTCACTTGATTCTTCTAAATCATCTTTAAAGTCTTGAACGAGTTTTCGAATGCTATCTGTATCATATAAAAAGGCATTCACTTCAAAGTTCAAATGAAAACTTCTCATATCCATATTTGCTGTCCCAATTGAAGCTAAATCAGAATCAACGATGACAACTTTACTATGAAGAAAACCTTTTTCGTATTCATATATCTTTACTCCTGCATCTAAAAGCTCAGGGAAATATGATCTTGATGCATAAAAGACAGTGCGCTTATCAGGCTTACTCGGCATTAATAAACGAACATCAATACCAGCAAGTGCCGCTACCTTTAATGCAGATAAAATATCATCATCCGGAATGAAATACGGTGTTGCAATCCAAATAGATTTCCGAGCAGAAGAGATCATTGCAAAATATAAATGTTTAATCGTTTCCCATTTATTATCTGGTCCACCTGCAATTAGCTGAACTCCGCCCCAATGATCACCTTCAACTGCTTTTGCCTGTAAATATTCTGGAGCCAGCACTGCCTCACCAGTCATATAAAACCAATCTTGAAGGAAAATAAGCTGTAAACTTTGAACAGCCTCACCACGCAAATATAAATGTGTGTCTCGCCAAAAACCGAAATATTTATCCTTCCCTAAATATTCATCTCCAATATTTAACCCACCTACAAACCCTTCATTTCCATCAATAACAACGATTTTCCGGTGGTTTCGATAATTAATCTTATCGTTTAAAATTGGAAAGCGCACAGGAAAGAACGGAATCATTTCGACACCTGCGTCATTTAATTCTTCAATATACGAATTCGATAACCTAAAACTTCCAACCGCATCATATAAAAACCGAACGACTACGCCTTCTTTTGATTTTTGTATTAAAATATCTTTAATTTCTGTTCCAAGCTTATCATCACGCACAATGTAATATTCCATATGAATGTGGTGTTTCGCTCGTTTTAATCCATCTAAAATGGCCTGAAACGTTTCATCCCCATTTGTTAATGTTCTCGTTTCCGTTTGAAATGAAATATTTAAAGCACCTAAGCGGTCCGCTAAACGAAATAACAGCTCTTGATGCTTATGATTACGTAACATCCGTTCTTCATAATCTTCATGCCCCTTATATTGTAAAAACGCCTGTTCATCCAGTAACGCCTTCTTTTGGAACATTCTCTTTCTCCGAAAGTTTTGTCCAAATAATAAATAAGCGAAGAATCCAAATACCGGAAAAATACCTAACACAATGAGCCATGTAAGTGTTTTAGACGGGTGACGGTTTTCTAAGAAAATAACGCAGCCAATTAAAAATGCAGATACCGTAAATAAAATACTAATAATACCTAAAATCGAAACATCTTTTATCCCAATTACATCCGAATAAAATGCTACATCAATAAACATACGTAACGAAACAAATAATGCGAACAATAGTAGAACAAAGAAAATCAACTTTAACGTATTTTTCATCTCTTACCTCCTTACTAAGAAAGCTTTCCTATTCTTCATATAAAAAGCCGATTTCATACTACAGAAATCGGCCTACGTTTTAGCAGGAAAATTATTGCGAATTGTTTCAAGCGCACGCTCTTTCACAATTTGTTTCCCATACTCACTCACACGATGAATTGTTAAAGTTGATTCTTCTCCATATTCTAAAATAATACTTAAAATACGATCAATTTCTTCTTCATCATGTAGCACTTCATCGAATTCCACATATACATAATAGCGGTCATCAAATGAATACAGCTCATCTTTTATATCTTCAAAGATAAGACGATGACTTAATGAAATAACATCTTCAAAATCATTAAACTTAATTAAAAAGCCAAACGTACCATCTTCATTAAAGTTTGTTCCTGTTTGTTCTTCTACCTCTTCCACTAATTCTTGCTGGAATAATGACTCGATACCCTCATCTAAAGGAATGTCTATAATTTTGTCTACACCTATCGGTAGCTCTAGCTTTTGTCCATCCTTTGAGAGCTCGGCTTTCGTGACAAGTACTTCAATCCCTTTATCGACTGCTTGCACTTGAATCCATAACGGTCCATCAATAAAGAAGTCATCATGATCACGAGCTTCGTCCATCATCTCCCAAAAGAGCTCTTCACTACGTTCGCGGTCATACCAAATTTCTTCACGATTAAACCCTCTGTCCTCTATATCAATGTACGTAATAAAAAACTTCATCGTATGATCGTTAATTCTTTCAATTTCCAAAATACAACTCTCCCTTCCTGTTTAGAATTGTTATGAAGGGATCCCCCACTCATATGACAAATCAATAGATTCTTGTACTCTCATTTTATGATAAGATTCTCCAGAAGGGAAATAAAATCGATTTATTTTACAAAAATAGTTATATGCCTATCTTTATTCGATTGTCTACATAAATATATCATTATGACAATTCTTTACACACGAAAAATTTGGACATACATTTCTATATTCCCCCGTACACTGTAATAAAGTGAAACTTCTATTAGAGGAGATTATTTAGTTCCCACTTTCTTCATCACATACATATATTTCGCTTATTAAAACATCATAAATGGAGGCAGACGAATGGACTTAGAGTTTTTAACATCTGTACTAATGATTGTCGGTATTGATGTTGTATTAGGTGGTGACAATGCAATTGTCATTGCATTAGCTAGCCGGAATTTACCTGAAGCAAAACGAAATAAAGCCATTTTGATCGGTACTCTTTTAGCAATTGTGCTACGAATTCTTCTTACAATAATAGCTGTCTACTTACTCGACATTCCATTTTTACAGCTTATCGGCGGCGTTTTACTTACATTCATTGCAGTAAATTTATTAACTGATAATAGCAACGATCTTTCTTCTATTCAAGGGAAAACAACTTTATTCCAAGCTGTGCGTACAATTGTATTCGCGGATCTCGTTATGGGGTTTGACAATGTCATCGCTATTGCAGGTGCGGCTCACGGAAGATTATTACTCGTCATAATCGGGTTACTCATTTCTATTCCGATTATTATTTGGGGCAGCAAACTTATTTTAATCCTTATGGAACGCTTTCCACTTCTCATTTATTGCGGAGCAGCGATACTCGCCTATACAGCTGGAAAGATGATTACACACGAAGACAGACTTGCAACCTTTTTTCATAACAACCCAAGTTTCACTACAAGCATTCCTTTCTTGTTCATTTTCACTGTTCTATGCATCGGTATTATCGTTCAACAAGTTCGCATACGAAATGTGAAACAATAAAAAAAACCTTCTACTATATAATAGGTAGAAGGTTTTCATATTATTATAATTAATTTACAAGACGTTGTGCTTCACGTAATTGGAACGTTCTTACTGTACGTGGTAAGAAACGACGGATTTCATCTTCATTGTAACCTACTTGAAGACGCTTCTCGTCAATCATAATTGGACGACGTAAAATCCCTGGATAGTCACGAATCATCTTATATAAATCTTGAAGTGGTAAAGACTCTAAGTTTACATTTAATTCTTGGAAAACTTTCGAACGAGTAGAAATAATCTCATCTGTTCCGCTTTCTGTCATACGTAAAATCTCTTTAATTTCCTCAATCGTTAATGGATCTGAGAAAATATTACGTTCTGTATAAGGAATATGATTTTCCTCTAGCCATAATTTCGCCTTTCTACAAGACGTACAGCTTGGAGAACTATATAATGTTACCATACAAAGCTCACTCTCCTTAAAGAGTACAAATTCTGTACTAATTACAGTTTAAAATTCTAACTTCAGCAATTTTTCGCGATAACTTGTCTTATAACAAAGTACAAAAATCGCATTTCATGTAAGCAACAACTTATAATAAACAACAATTACTTTTAATAAGTAACTTCTATAATCATTATACAATAGATTTTGCAAGAAATATACAGTAAATTTCCTACTAGTTGAGAAAACTCTTCCGCGTATTCCACTGCTATGTAACATTATTATGCTCACTTTAGCTGTACTTTAACAATGACCTTCAAACCTTTTAATACTCACTTCCCATTGATTTTTCATATAATATATAGTTATTTATCTATAATTTTCCCTAAAAAAAGAGAACGTTTTCTTACTTTTTCTTGATAAATCAATTAAGAAATGTAAGACTATATAAATGAGAATCGAAAGGAACGTTTGTTCTTATTTTAACAAACATTCTCCCTCCTGTCTACACGATTTCTAAAGTAAACCAAATATTTTTCTGACATTTCTTTCTTTTTTATCTTTTATCTCATACAATAAAAATACAGACAGGCAAAGGGGGAATTTGCAAATGATTGCTTTTTTTATTGATTTTGTTACTGTTGCTGCCCTCATCATCGGAATCACAGCATTGATTGGTGTCATTTCAAATAGCATCGGTGAAAAACTCTTTGGCGGAAAAGAAAAAATGAAGTTTGTTAACAAAAGTTTGGATGTACAATCCGGATGGAACCAAGTTGGTGGGAAAGGTATTTATAAGAAACGTACGTATTAAAAAAAAGCAGGTAATCACCTGCTTTTTTCTTATTTCTCTACTGACGCCCATTTAAAGCTTAAATCGCCACCATATTTATGGTTGTACATATTTTTAATTGAATCTCTTTGTAAGTATGCTCTACCACGTTGATATACTGGAACAATCGCAGCATCATCAAGTAACATTTTCTCTGCTTCTAGTAAGTTTTTCCAACGAGCATTTACATCGCTTCCATCTTTCTTCGCTTTCATGATAATCTCATCATATTTCGGATTAGAATATTTCATTTTATTTTGTGATCCGTCCGTTACAAACATATCAAGGTATGTAACTGGATCTGGGAAGTCTGCACTCCATCCAGAGAATGACATGACGTAATCGCCCGCATCTTCTAATTTTAGTTTTTGTGCAAATGGTTGTTGTTTAATTTTCACTGTTAAACCTGGTAAATTCTTTTCTAACTCACCTTTTAAATATTCACCAGTTTTCTTCGATAATTCAACGTCTTCATTTAATAGCTCTAATTCGATTTCATTTTTACCAAGCTCTTTTTTACCAGCTTCCCAATACTTCTTCGCTTCTTTCACGTTTGGTTTTACAATATCTCCATTTACAGCACGGAAGTCCTTTTTATCCGGTCCTTTAATGAAGTTATCAGGAATTAATCCTGTCGCTGGCTTAGAACCGTTATTTAATAGCGTGTCAACAAACGGCTTACGTTCAAAAGCAAGAGAAATTGCTTTACGAATATTTTTATTTGCTAACGCTGGATCTTTTTGATTTAAACGAAGGAAGAATACAGATGTATCTTCTACTGTTTGGAAATCTGGTTTTCCTTTATATTTATCGATGAACTCTGCTAATAACGTCGCTCGATCGACTGCGTTTGTTTCATATAAATTGATTGGCGTAGACGTATCTTTTACAATATTAAAGTTTACTTCCTCAATCTTCACTTCTTTATTTTCCCAATAAGATGGGCTCTTTGTCATTTTAAAGCTACGTTCATGTTGCCAATCACTTAGTGTAAACGGTCCATTATATAGTGTTGTATTTGCTTCTAAACCAAACTTCGTCCCCTGCTCTTTTACAAACTTTTCATTCACAGGATAGAAGATTGGATATACCATTAAATCTACAAGATATGGAATTGAATTGTCTAATTCCACTTCTAATGTATAGTCATCAATTGCTTTTACGCCTAATTGGTCTGGACTCATCTCTTTTTTATTAATTTTCTCTGCATTTTTTATATCATACATAATGTACGCTGATTTCGCAGCTGTGTCTGGGTTAATCGCTCTTTGCCATGCGTACACGAAATCTTTCGCCGTCACAGGCTCACCATTTGACCATTTTGCGTCTTCACGTAATTTAAATGTATATTTTTTACCGTCTTCTGACTTTTTGAATTCCTTCGCTACACCTGGAACTAGCTTATCATCTTTTCCTAAACTGTATAAGCCTTCCATCGTATTAGTCATTACTCTTGAAGAAACTGCATCAGCTGATAATGCTGGATCCATCGTTGGAATTTCTTGCGTTTCAATTAAGTTAATAACTTGCTTCGCACCGCTCTTCCCGCTATCCCCTTTTGCGTTCGCTTGCGATTGTTCATCTTTTTGATAACTACATGCCCCTAAAATCATGCTCATTGCTACCGTTGATAATACAAAAACCGGCATCTTTTTTTTCATATTTCCACCCTCCATAAAAATGTTAGCCCTTTCATTTTCAAACAAAAAGAAATATATATATGTTCTAATAATTCATATTATACACACAAATATATTTTTTGTATATTTATATTTCTATCTTATTAAAATTTCCTGTGAAAAAATAAATCTTTGAAAACGTTTCACATTACCAGTTTACCCGACTGAAGTGTCGGAAATAACAAATTTTAAACTTTTCTAAATTATCAGAGAAAAACAAATTTTATATTTTATAATATTTTTTGTATAATTATCCTTCTCTTTTTAGCATAAAATAAAGGTCTCTTCATATTAAAAATATGTAGGTTAAAATGAGTGCAAAGGATAAGAAAGTATGTTACGATACACTTTGCTAAAAATAGATATCGGTAAAGAGGGGACGGACATGACAGCAATTCACTCAAAAAACGGGCCGACAGAAAAATTAAGTTTATTCTTATTAACATGGCCTATTTTTCTAGAAGTTTTTCTTTTTATGTTGATGGGGATCGCTGATACTTTCATGTTAAGTGCATTATCAGACGATGCTGTATCTGGGGTTGGTGCAGCGAATCAATATCTTCATATCGCTATTTTGGTACTAGAAGTAATCGGGAATGGCGCTGCGATCGTCGTATCTCAATACCTCGGTTCCAAACGTTTTATGGAAGCATCTAAAATATCAGCATTAGCCGTCACATTAAATTTAGTGGTCGGACTCGTTATAAGTGCTGGTTTTCTTTTATTTTCAAAACATATGATGATGGCAATGAATTTACAAGGCGATGTACTAACGTATGCACAAAGCTATTTATCCATCGTCGGAGGAGCCATTTTCCTTCAAGCTATTATTAACTCGTTAGCCGCAATTATTCGCGTTCACGGCTTTACAAAGCAAGCAATGTTTGTTTCGCTTGGAATGAATATTATTCATATCGCCGGAAACTACGTACTTATTTTCGGGAAGTTCGGTTTCCCTGAACTTGGTGTACAAGGGGCCGCGATTTCTTCCGCTGTCAGTCGACTACTGGCACTGATTGTGTTCTTCTGGTTACTATACCGCGTTATGGAATACCGTGTAAAATTACAATATTACTTCACCTTATCAAAAGAATACGTGGGGAAAATTTTAAAAATTGGCATTCCATCTGCTTTTGAACAAGTCATGTATCAAGCTTGCCAAATTGTCTTCCTGTACTACGCAACTTACTTAGGAACAGAATCGTTAGCTGCTAGACAATATGCTACTAACATTTCCATGTTTACTTATTTATTCGCAATTGCAATCGGTATGGGAACAGCTATTATCGTGGGACGCCTAGTTGGCGGAAATGAAAAAGATGAAGCATACACACGTGTATGGAAAAGTGTACAATGGGCAATTGGTGTGACTTTATTTATGGTCGCTCTCGTTATTACATTCCGCACACAATTAATGGGGGTATTTACTGATAATCCTCATATTATCGCTCTAGGGGCAAGCGTTCTTTTACTAAGTGTACTACTCGAAACAGGACGTACGATGAACATCGTCATCATTAATTCCCTTCGTGCAGCCGGTGATGCAAAATATCCAGTTTTAATTGGTGCGTTCTCTATGGTGTTAATGAGTTTGCCACTCGGTTACTTTTTCGCCTTCCATTTAGATATGGGACTCGTTGGTATTTGGCTAGCGATTGCTATCGATGAATGGACGCGGGCAATTATTATGTTCTTCCGCTGGAGAAGTAGAGCATGGGAAAGTTACGCACTTGTTAAACCGAATGAGCAAGAAGAGAATGTTTCTGTTCAGGCGCAGTAGCACTTCTTTGATTAAGGTGCATTTATTGATAAATACACTTTATATCGGTGATTCTTTAAATATATCGACTTATCGACAAATATAGTAAAAAAGGTCATTCTTCCGTAACGGAAGAATGACCTTTTTTTATTGATAAATCTCTTTATATTTCTTGTACTCTGCTTCAGAACATAATACGAAATGTCCTGGGCGAATTTCACGCATTGTTGGTGCTTCATTACCATAATCATGCTGCGATGGATCGTATACGATACGTTTACGATTGCGCTCATAATCTGGATCTGGAAGCGGAATCGCTGATAATAGTGATTTTGTATATGGATGAATTGGATTCGCATATAACTCATCACTTGTTGTTAGCTCAACGATTTGACCACGATACATTACGCCGATGCGGTCACTAATGTATTTTACCATTGATAAATCATGGGCAATGAATAAGTATGTTAAACCTTTTTCTTTTTGTAACTGTTTCAGTAAGTTTACAACTTGCGCCTGGATCGATACGTCAAGTGCTGAGATTGGCTCATCGGCAATGATAAATTCAGGTTCTACAGCAAGCGCACGAGCGATACCGATACGTTGACGTTGTCCACCCGAGAATTCGTGCGGGAAACGGTTTGCGTGTTCTTTATTTAAACCAACTGTGTTTAACAGTTCATGAACACGGTCCATACGTTCTTTTTTACTTTTTGCTAATCCGTGAATATCAATACCTTCTGCAATAATATCCCCTACTGTCATACGAGGGTTTAATGATGCATATGGATCTTGGAAAATCATTTGCATTTTACGGTTGAACTTCTTCAGTTCTGCGCGTGATTTCTTACCATGTACGTTTTCACCATCGAACAACACTTCACCAGCAGTTGCATCATATAAACGAATAATCGTTCTTCCAGTTGTTGATTTACCACAACCAGATTCTCCTACAAGCCCGAATGTTTCTCCGCGGAAAATATCAAATGAAATATCATTAACCGCTTTGACAACACCACCACTCACGTCGAAGTGTTGTTTTACATTTTTTACTTCAATTAATTTCTCACGTTGTTTAGTCATGTTGTTCACCTGCTTTCATTTGAAGAATACGTTTTTCAACAACTGCCGGCGGTTTTACTTCTGGTGCTTGCTCGTGAAGTAACCAAGTTGCCGCATAGTGTGTATCACTTACTTTAAATAAAGGCGGTTCCATTTCAAAATCAATTTTCAGCGCCTGTGGGTTACGTGGTGCAAAAGCATCACCCTTTGGCGGTTTTAATAAGTCAGGAGGCGTTCCTGGAATCGCATATAGCTCTTCCTCTGATCCATCTAAACTTGGCATAGATGCGATTAAGCCCCATGTGTACGGATGTTTTGGGTTGTAGAAAATTTCATCTACAGTTCCAATTTCAACAACTTTACCAGCATACATAACCGCAACTCGGTCAGCAACGTTTGCTACTACACCTAAGTCATGCGTAATGAAAATGATTGCTGCTTCTGTCTTTTGCTGAATGTCTTTCATAAGCTCTAAAATTTGCGCCTGAATCGTAACGTCTAGCGCTGTTGTCGGCTCATCGGCAATTAATAATTTCGGGTTACAAGCTAACGCCATCGCAATAACTACACGCTGTCTCATACCACCTGAGAATTGGTGAGGATATTGTTTTAAACGTGCTTCTGGATTTGGAATACCTACAAGGTCGATTAATTCTAACGCAACTTTACGTGCGTCTCCTCTACTCATCCCTTGGTGTTTAATAAGACCTTCCATAATTTGATTCCCAATTGTCATCGTTGGATTTAATGATGTCATTGGATCTTGGAAAATCATTGCGATATCTTTACCACGAACTTGCTGCATTTCTTTTTCCGTTAATTTCGTTAAATCACGACCGTCAAATATAATCTCTCCATTTTTAATACGGCCTGGAGGATTTGGGATTAACCCCATTAGCGCTTTAGAAGTAACTGATTTCCCAGAACCAGACTCTCCTACAATCGCTAATGTTTCCCCTTTTTTCAAATCAAAAGTAACTCCGCGCACTGCTTGTACTTCACCTGCATGTGTATCAAAGGAGACTTGTAAATCTTTTACCTCTAACAATGTTTTCATTTTTACTTCTCCCTCCTCGTTTACTTACGCATTTTTGGATCTAACGCATCGCGTAATCCATCTGCCATTAAGTTGAATGCTAGAATTAACATACTGATGACAACCGCAGGGATGAACATCATGTGTGGATACGTTTGAATAGATTTATAACCATCATTTACAAGAGAACCAAGTGACGCGAATGGTGGCTGAATTCCTAAACCAATGAAACTTAAGAACGCTTCACCAAACACCGCTGATGGAATTGTAAACATTGTCATTACGATAATAGGTCCCATTACGTTTGGAATTAAGTGTTTTACAATTAATTGCGTGTTCGTTGCACCTAATGTACGAGATGCTAATACATATTCTTGGTTTTTTAACTTTAAGATTTGTCCACGAACAATCCGCGACATCCCTATCCAACCTGTAATCGCCATCGCGAGTGTAATCGACCAAATACCAGATCCCATAATGATTACCATTAAAATAACGATGATTAAGTATGGAATACCGTTAATAATCTCCATAATACGTTGCATAATATTATCTACTCTACCACCGTAGAATGCTGAAATACCTCCGTATGCAACCCCAATTACTAAGTCAATTGCTGCTGCTAAAAGAGCGATATATAATGATACGCGTGTACCTTCCCATGTTCTTGTCCATAAGTCACGGCCAAGATCATCTGTACCAAACCAGAAGTACTCTTTAATATCACGTTTTTCATATTGGTCAACACCATATTGATCTGTACCGTCAAATGGTAACCAATGAACATTTTCAATAACTGGAATTTTTGGTGGTAATTTCGCACGACCTAAATCTTGCTCTTTATACGAGTGTTTACTTACCATCGGTCCAAAAATCGCTAATAGCGCAATGATTACTAATAATACAAGGCCAAGCATCGCACCTTTATGTTGGAACAAACGTCTTCTTACATCTTGCCAAAACGTTAAGCTTGGACGGGCAATGACTTCATTATCAACATTATTTTGATTGGCTTGTTGAAATAAATCTGGAGATAATTTTTGTACATCTTTCATCATTTTTTCCCTCCCGCTAAACGAATACGAGGATCAATAATTCCGTATAAAATATCGACAATGAAAATAACTAAAATGAAGATTGCACTATAGAAAATCGTAGTTCCCATAATAACTGTATAGTCATTTAAAGTAATCGATTTAACGAATTGTTCCCCAAGTCCTGGTACAGCATAAATTTGCTCGATAACAAGTGTTCCTGTAATTAATGCCGCAACCATTGGTCCTAAAATTGTTACAACTGGAATTAACGCGTTACGAAGTGCGTGTTTTACAATGATAACGCCTTGACTAATTCCTTTTGCTTTCGCTGTTAAAATATAGTCTGACTGCATAACTTCAATTAATTCTGCACGAGAGAAACGTGCGATTGTTGCGATAACTCCCATCGATAATGCAATTGTAGGCATTACAGTAAACTCTGGTCCTTTCCAGAATGCTACCGGGAACCAACCAAGTTTTACCCCTACGAAATATTGTAGTAATGCGGCGAATACGAATGATGGTACCGACATTCCGAGTACCGAAATAACTGTTGCACTATAATCCACCCACGTATTATTACGAAGTGCGGCAACAATACCTAAAATTAAACCGATAAATGTCCCTAATATAATCGCTTGTAAACCTAATTGGGCTGATGGTCCAATACGATCCACAATCATGTCTGTTACTGGGCGGTTATCATATTGGAACGATACCCCTAAATCACCTTTTGCTAAGTTACCTAAGTAACGTGCGTATTGAACTGGTACCGGATCATTTAATCCGTATTTTTCAAGAATGATTTCTTTTTGTGCCGGTGATAGCTTCTCCTGGTTTTTAAGCGGAGAACCCGGAAGTAATTTCATCAAAAAGAAAGTCAGTGTAGTAATTAAAAATAATGTCAAAGCCATGTACACGAAACGTTTTAATACATAACGTCCCATAGTCAAGCACCTCCCCGTTTTTCTCAAAAGCAATAAGATAGTTTAAAATATTCTTACTTTTATTTTTTTAAAATAAGAGCATATGCCCATCATAGGCATATACCCTTGTAAACGATGGAAAAAAAAGATTATTTTTGTTCAACAGATGCCCATTTGTAAGTTAATTTACCACCATAGTTAATTGGGATAATATCTTTTACGGCACCTTTTACTACATACGCTGAACCTTTTTGGAAGATTGGAGTGATAACTGCATCCTCTTTAATTAACATCTTCTCTACTTCTAGAAGGTTGTTCCAGCGAGCTTGTAAATCTTTTGTATCTGTTTTAGCTTTTAGGATTAACTCATCATACTTCTGATTAGAATACCCTGTTTTATTTTGAGAACCATTCGTAACAAACATATCTAAATATGAGATTGGATCTGGGAAATCTGGTCCCCAAATACCAAACGCAATATCATATTGCTGAGAATCTTCTAATTTATTTTTTTGTGCGAATGGTTGCTGTTTAATTTTAATTGATAAACCTGGTAAGTTCTTTTCTATCTCACCTTTTAAGAATTCACCAACTTTTTTAGCATCTTCATTATCAAAGTTTAAGAATTCTAGTTCGATTTTATCAGTTCCAAGCTCTTTCTTCGCTGTTTCCCAAAGCTTTTTCGCTTCTTTTGGATTTGTTTCAACTAGCTTTCCATTTTCAGCTCGGAAATCTTTTTTATTCGGACCTTCAGCGAAATCTTTTCCAACAAATCCGTAAGCTCCAATTGCACCGTTATTTAAAATAACTTTCGCAATGTTATCACGGTCAAAGGACATTGAAATTGCTTTTCTTAAGTTTTTATTACTTAAGTACTGATTACTTTGATTAAATCTTAAGTAAGCAACCCCTGCTTCTTTTCTTGTTTGGAACTCTGGGCTTTGTCTAAACTTATCAACAAATTCAGACGTTAAAGCCGCACGATCAATCGCGTTTGTCTCATATAAATTTACATCAGTTGCTGTATTTTTTACAATATTAAAGTTGATTTCTTCGATTTTAACCGTTTTATTATCCCAATATGAAGGATTCTTCTTGAATTGGAAACTTTGTTCATGTTTCCAATCACTCATAACGAATGGACCGTTATATAATGTTGTATTTGCCTCTAAACCAAACTTATCACCTTGTGCTTTTACAAAGTTTTCATTTAGCGGGTAAAATACTGGATAAACTGTTAAATCGATAAAGTAAGGAACGGGATTGTCTAATTCCACTTCTAATGTATAATCATCAATCGCTTTTACACCTAATTGGTCAGCAGGTAATTCTTTTTTATGAATTTTCTCTGCATTTTTAATATCGAACATAATGTACGAATACGTTGCTTTTGTATCTGGATTTACGGCTCTTTTCCATGAATACACAAAGTCTTTAGCGGTTACAGGTTCCCCATTTGACCATTTCGCATCTTTTCTTAATTTAAATATGTATTTCTTCCCATCATCTAGCTTTTCGACATCTTCTGCAACGCCAGGCATTCTCTTTTGATCTTTGCCAATACGATATAAACCTTCCATCGTATTATTTAATGCTGTAGAAGATGAAGAGTCAGATGCTAATGATGCATCCATTGACGGAATTTCAGATAACTCTGTTAAATTAAGAATCTGTTTTCCGTTACTACTACTCGTAGCGTTCTCTTTCCCTTTTGCTTTTGCGTCATCTTTTTGGTAGCTACACGCGCCAAGCAACATACTTGCAGTTAAAGTTGATGCAAGTAATAACGGTATCTTTTTCTTCATGTTGTGTTGCCTCCCCTAATTGCACTTCCTGTACCCTCACTTGTTAAAAAGTAGAATTGAAAGAATAATCTCCAAGTTTCTACAATTTTCATTATACATATAATACGACGATTGTGAATATAGTTTTTTGTTTTTTTGTTAAAATTTTTAATAAAATGTTTATATTTTTAATTTTTCGTAAAGGGATACGTTAACATTGCTACCATCATCTTAAAATCAGACCTTTAATTGCGTATAATTTTCAAAAAATTATTTCTAGTACTTATTATAGCTTTTATAGTATAATAATTCTAGTAATATTTTGACGGAGGGGAATATTTTGAATAAAGTTTTTTTTCATACTTGTATACTAATTTTTATAGCGATGATTGCTTCTAGTATTGGTGCATTCCTCATTTCATCTCAATTTTTGTTGAACTTTGTCAACATCTCGTTTTATATCGCGCTATTTTTTATTCTGATAGGTGGTTTTTTATTCATATTTCAAAATGGATTTTTCAATGTAACTCTTTACGCTTTCCAGAGAGTATTTGGCACGAACAAAAAAATAGACTCGTTAATTGAAGAATCCGAGGAACCGGTGAATAAGAAAGAACGTATTTATAAAACATATTCATTCAAATGGACATATCCTATTTGTATTACAGGTATCATACTCGGAGCGTTCTCGACTCTCATTAGCTTTACTATTTTGATGTAGTTTGCAAACACTATCCCATATGATATAATTATCAGCAAAACATTTTGTTATAAAACTTTAGTTCTTTCATATTAAAAGAGCTCAGTTAACAATAAATAAATTTATATGTATGCGATGATAAAGAAGAGTACATATTGAAACAATTTCAGAGAGCTTGTGGCTGGTGTGAACAAGTAATTGTACAATGTGGAATGGGCTTTTGAGCACCAAACCGAACCGAAAGTAGTAGGCCTTGGCGTTATATCCAGACGTTACTATGGATTAGAGAGATTTCACAGTAGTGAAATAATTAGGGTGGTACCGCGGTCCATTCGTCCCTATAGTTTTTTGGGATGAATGGGCTTTTTTGTTTGCCTTCTCTTCCCTATCACGCATTCAAATTTAGGAGGAAATAATTATGTCAGTTATCTTTTCTGGTATTCAGCCAAGCGGAACGATTACACTTGGAAACTATTTAGGGGCTATGAAGCAATTTACAGAGCTTCAAAACGAACACGATTGCTATTTCTGTATTGTAAACCAACATGCCATTACAGTACCTCAAGATCCTATACAACTTCGCAAAAACATTCGTAGTCTTGCTGCACTTTATGTAGCATGCGGCATCGATCCTGAAAAAGCTACTTTATTTGTACAATCAGAAGTACCTGCACACGCTCAACTAGGATGGATCATGCAATCTGTTGCTTACGTTGGAGAATTAGAGCGTATGACGCAATATAAAGATAAAGCTTCAGGTAGAGATTCAGTTCCAGCTGGATTACTTACGTATCCACCATTAATGGCTGCTGATATTTTACTTTATAACACAGAAATCGTACCTGTTGGTGATGACCAAAAACAACATATGGAATTAACACGTGATCTAGCAGAGCGTTTCAACAAACGCTTCCGTGAAGTGTTCATAGTTCCTGAAATTCGTATTCCAAAAGTAGGAGCTCGCGTTATGTCATTAACAGAACCTACGAAAAAAATGAGTAAATCTGATCCGAATCCAAAATCAATGATCAGTATGCTTGATGAACCAAAAACAATTGAAAAGAAAATTAAAAGTGCTGTAACAGATTCAGAAGGTATCGTGAAATTCGATAAAGAAAATAAACCTGGAATCTCTAACCTATTAACAATTTACTCTTCATTCTCAGGAAAAACAGTTGAAGAAATAGAAGCAATGTATGAAGGAAAAGGATACGGCGACTTCAAAGGCGACTTAGCACAAGTAGTCGTAGAAGCAATTCGCCCAATCCAAGACAAATATAACGAACTAATCAGCTCCCCAGAACTAGACGAAATTCTAGACAAAGGTGCCGAAAAAGCAAACCGCGTTGCATTCAAACAACTACGCAAAGTAGAAAACGCAATGGGACTAAGCAGAAAGCGTAGATAATATATAAAGCGGAGGCGACTGTTTATCCCTGACGGCTAAGGTTCTTTCCCACAGAAGGTGCTTTTTACCTTCTAGTGGGGAAGGTTCTTAGACGCGAAGGGCTAGGAGCCGGAGCTGGATTTCTATATAAAGCGGAAGCGGCTCGTTTAGAATGTGAGGGGGATGGAGCTCCTGACGTAGAGGCGCTTTTTGCCTCGCAGGAAGGCGCGAAGCCACCGAACATTCTTGCCGCTGAAGCTAGATTTCACCAAATTAAAAAACCGCCAATTGGCGGTTTTTTAATTTACCTTTTGCTCATTTTCCATTTCCCATAACTTTTCAAAAAACGGCTGTCCTTTTACAAGGCGCTCGCATAATTGTTCGTGCTTCTCAGACCAGCCTGATTTCGCTTCATCATATAGTCTTGCCCAAATATCTTCAAATTCCATATGTTGGACCGTTCCATATGCTGACGGATCCCATTCTGTGTACCAATAGCGAATTTCCGCTGTGTTTTTCGTTGTATGTAATTGATCTAACGCCATAAATAATAATTGTTTTAGCTGTCTCTCTTTACGAGTTAAGCCATTCATAATGAAAGGCGATGGTGATAAAATATGATGTTCCTTTTCTGTTTCCTCTACTTGGAACTCATACTTTTCTGCTTGTACGTTTTCCACCATCTCATATACCATCTGCTCTTGGCGAGGTATAAGTCTACTTTTTCTAATTGGTACATTGTAACCAATTGTATCAATCGCAATAATTCCTTTTCCATCTGTAACAACAAAGCAATACTCTTGCTGCAAACGTTCATGATTTTTACGAATATAAGCCTTATGATGTACGTCTTCCAACAACTTTTGCGGAAGCTCTAACAATTCGTTCTCGATGTAATGATATAATGTGGCATCTACTTTTAATAATGGCACTTGATCTAATAGTTCAATCGTATCATCTTTCCGCCATTCGTAAAAATGACAAACGTTATACCCATTTTCTTCACCTTCAAACCAATTTACCCATACATCATGTAGATATAACATTCTCTATCCCTCACTTCACTACTGTTTGTACCAATCATTATGTTCATTTTCGCTTAACTTTATTCCACTTAAGGAAATATATTCTAATTATTATTTTTCCTTCTATAATATCTAAAAAAACAGGAGATAGACCTCCTGTTTTTCATGGAATACGAAATGTATTTGCTTTACTCAATATTTCTTTCGCATCTATAGGTAATAAAGACAGTGTATCTTCCCCTTCAAACGCTACACAATCTTTTACAATGTGAAATCCAAGCGCATAACCAAGCATTTTCGGATAAGAATGAAGTCCGTTTAATAATACGTCATGCTCCCTCGTTCCTCGTTTTATACTTATTCTTTCTTGAACAACGTTTTGCCAATAATAAATCGCCTCTTCTTTTGAAAGATATTTCGTCCACGGTGCATTATTTTTTTCTGTATATCTTTCCGTTACTGCTTGCTCAGCTAACCCTTCCATAATCATCGTATCAAGTAACGTATACTCTGTTTCTTTCGTCTCAATTTGATGTAACCTGCATATGTGGTGATATTCATGTGCCAATAACACTTTTAATTCTTCCACCGAATTCCGTCCACATACGAATAAGAAAATAACGTGACGCATAGATAATCCAGCTTTTCCGTTATACTCTTCTTGTACAGTTCGATTATACGAATCTGATAATAAAATAAAGATAGGGACATCCGGACCTTTTAACCAATTTTTCAATTTATCATACTCCATACGTAACTCTTTCCAAATTTCTTTTTTCTCTAATTCTTTAATTTCACGTTCTCCTCGCATTACTGGGCGATACATACCTTTAGAAATTAAAAAACGATACAACCTTTCTTTTGGTAGTGGAATATACTTCGTAAATTTCTCACAAAGCTTTTCTGGCCGTCCATAATATAGATGTAACCACTCGGCTGTTTCAACAACCCCCATCTTTATCCCCCCTTTTTCTTATGTATATGCAAAAGAAGAAAAAGGCGTAAAAATAAATAAGGTGTTTTTTCGTAGTTTATTACGAAAAAACACCTTATTTCATCTATTATTTATACGATTTAAATACTAATACTGCGTTATGACCACCGAACCCTAGTGAGTTACTTAATACAGCTTTTACTTCTTGCTGTCTCGCTTTATTCGGTACGTAATCTAAATCACATTCTGGATCTGGTGTTTCATAGTTAATTGTTGGAGGAATTACTCCGTCCGTAATTGATTTAATAGAGAAGATCGCTTCAACAGCACCAGCTGCACCTAGTAAGTGACCTGTCATAGATTTCGTTGAGCTAATGGCTACTTTATATGCATGCTCACCGAAAGTTTCTTTAATTGCCATCGTTTCGTATTTTTCATTTGCATCTGTACTTGTACCATGTGCATTAATGTAATCGATATCTTCTGGCTCTAGACCTGCATCCGCTAAAGCTTGACGCATTGCACGCACTCCGCCTTCACCGCCAGGAGCAGGCATTGTAATATGGAATGCATCTCCAGTTGCGCCATAACCAGCGATTTCCGCATAAATGTGAGCACCACGTGCTAATGCATGCTCTAATTCTTCAAGAATTAGAATCCCTGAACCTTCACCCATTACGAAACCGCTACGGTTTTTATCAAATGGGCGGCAAGCAGTTGCTGGATCTTCATTAAATGTTAATGCTTTCGCTGAACTAAATCCTGCGAATGCCATACTTGTTAACGGTGCTTCTGCTCCACCTGTAATCATTGCATCCGCATCACCGCGCTGAATTGCTTTAAATGCATCACCAATTGAGTTTGCACCAGATGCACAAGCCGTTACAGAACAAGTGTTAATTCCTTTCGCTCCAGTCGCAATAGATACTTGACCTGCTGCCATGTCTGGAATCATCATCGGTACGAAGAATGGACTCACGCGGCGTGGACCTTTCTCAGTAAAAATCTTAAATTGTTCTTCGTATGTTTCCATACCACCAATACCAGAACCAATCCATACACCAATTCGAGGTCCGTTTTCTTCTGTAATTTCAAGCTTTGCATCCGCAACTGCCATTTTCGCTGCTGCTACTGCATATTGTGTAAAGCGATCCATACGGCGCGCTTCTTTTTTATCAATATATTTCTCGACTTCAAAGTCGTTAATTTCTGCTGCTACTTTTGCTGGAAATAGTTCCGGATCAATTCTTGTAAGTCGCCCGATTCCAGATACACCCTTTTTTATGTTTTCCCAAGCTGTTTCAACATCTGTTCCGATCGGTGTAACAGCTCCTAGTCCTGTAATTACGACCCTCTTTTTTTCCATACAAAATACACTCCTTTTTTCTCTCAATCCTTATTTACCCCAACGAAGAGCTACTGCTCCCCATGTTAATCCACCGCCGAAACCAACAAGTATAATTAAATCACCGTCTTGAATACGTCCATTTTGCAATTCCTCTACCATTGCAATTGGAATGGAAGAAGCTGATGTATTACCGAACTTTTCAATTGTCATACTCATTTTTTCTTGTGGTAAATTTAATCTCTCTCTCGCAGATTCCATAATACGAATATTCGCTTGATGTGGTACTAAGAAATCCACATCCTCTTTCGTAAGACCAGCTTTATCTAACACACGAAGACAAGAATCTCCAAGTTGACGAACAGCAAATTTAAAGACTTCTCTGCCATTCATCATAACATACTCGTCTTGATAAAGATGCTTGCCGCCACTTCCGTCTGCTCCTAATTCGAAAGATAAAACGCCTCTTCCTTCTGAAACAGCTCCCATTACGATAGCGCCAGCTCCGTCTCCAAATAGTACTGCTGTGTTTCGATCATTCCAGTCTACAATTTTAGATAGTTTATCACTACCAACTACTAATACATTTTTATAAGTTCCAGTTTGAATAAATTGCTGTGCTGTAATCATTCCGTACATAAAACCAGCACACGCTGCACTTAAATCCATTGCCGCTGCGTGTTTCGCTCCAATTGCCTCTTGAATCACACAAGCTACTGCTGGAAAAGCACGATCTGGCGTTACTGTTGCCACTAAAATAAGATCGATATCCTCTCCGCTAATCCCTGCATCTTCAAGTGCTTTTTTAGAAGCCTCTACGGCCATATATGAAGTATCTATTGTCTCATCGGCAATGCGTCTCTCTGCAATTCCCGTTCTCGTACGAATCCATTCATCGGATGTATCCATTACTTTCTCTAAATCGTGATTTGTGACTACTTTTTCTGGCACATATCTTCCGATCCCTAAAATGCCCACGTTCACATCGCAGCCCTCCGTTTTATATCAATTATTATGACTTGGTACTAATTTTAAAACATAAATTTACTTTTGTCTAGAATATATTTCAGCTAAAACAGAAAGCTAGCGTTTTATTCTCTTTATTTTTCAGTAAAAACAACGAAAACATACCTTCCCCTATTCTTCCCCTTACTTCGCTCGAAATATAAAAAGACCCGAACCGCTTCTACTCACGGTTCGAGCCTCTCTCCCCTCAAAAAGAAGGGTTTTATTCTTTGTCTGCTTTCCCAAGCTCATATGCTTCATTCATAACTTTCATTAATAACTCTAACACTGGTTGTGCCTTCTCCATATCAAGCTCAATTCCATTCGAATCTAAAATTGCCTTTGCTTCTGGTAAATGCTTCATTGCGATTTGTAAAAATTGCATGCTTTTTTCGTTCATATTATACTCTTCCTCTCCATTAAAACTTTCAATTCATAATCCATACAATAGTGTAACACGTGCACTATCCTTCGTATAACTCTTTATATTTTTTCATATGTGCCAATTGTTTATTTAAACCGTATTCTAACGGGGTATTTCTTTTTATCGGAATATCCTCGGCCGCTTCATCTCTTTCTTCCTTATTATTTTTATTCACTTTATCATCTGCACGTAAAAGATTCATCCCTTTTTCCCATAACGACCGTTTACCACTAAGTAAATTGTATATACCGAGATGCTCTCCGTTCGTTCCATTTCCCCATAAGTATTCGCATACATCTTCAATGTAAAGTAAATCGCTTCCTTTTTCCTCACTCGTACAACGGCACTCTTTCTCATCCAGTTCTGATAAAATGAGCTGATGATACATCATAAAGGATGGTTGCCACGGACCATATAATGTAGGAACTCGAAATACACTATATTGTAATTCCCCTTTTTTTAACCCTTCTTCTACTTTCGAAAATAGGCGTTTATTTTCGGAGCCCCCTGTGCATCCTACCTCAATAGAAGAAATCAGATTTAGCTTTACTTTATTTTCTTCACACATTTTTATAATCCGCTTTAAATATTGTAATATGACTCTTTCATTCCGAAAGCCACTTTGCTGGTTTGGTTCACACAAACAAAAGTAAACTGCATCGAAATTCTCTTCCTCCACTGATCTCCATCCATCTTCATCTCTTATTGGATAGTACGTAAATAAAGCGTTTCGCCCAATTAACAATAACTTCTCTTCATTAATTTTTGTCATACTATCATATTCATCAAAATCAAGACCATACACTTCTACTTCTTCTGCAATCATTTTATTCACAAGGTGATAACCTACAAACGTAAGTGCACCTATAATCAGCACGCGTTCCATACCACCAACCCTTTCCCCTTGAAACAAATAGCTCCTCATTTATGTATATGGGAGCCTCACAATTCTTCTTCATATTTTTTAAAGAAATCCGTTGTTTGTCTAACCATTTTATATTTCACATCTTGGAGATGGAATAAGACAGAAGTATCACATTGATTGAATTGCCTCATTTTCTCGTATTTACGTAACAACTGTTTTCTTCCTCTTTTTTCTTGTGTTGATACGAAAATTTTAACAGGTACACAAGACGGAAGAAGCGTAAATGATTTCTTATTTATTTTTGATTCTAATTCTTCTTCTTTGGAATCGTACGCCAAACTTAATTCCTTCACTAATCTTTTGTAAAAAAACTTATGCTCTTTTTCGAACTCCACATATTCTGGCAAATCTAAACACGGATTTAACATAATGACAGAACGTATACTTTCAGGGTATTTGTTCATCATTTCAAGCGCTACAAGCGCACCCATACCATCTGCCATAATGTGCATTTTCGTATTTAATGTCTCTTTTCTCAAAACAACATCATATAAACGTTTCGCTAGACGAACAGATTGGTCATTCCCCCAGTGTCTTCCATATAAATTAGAAGAAAAGACCGTGTAGCCTTCCTCAATAAGGCCATGTAAAAAATAAGATCTTCCCGCATGCTGTGTCCATAAACTTGTACCATTCTCAATAAAGTAGTTGTAATCACCGAGGAGCATAACTGAAAACCCATTTGGCTTCTCCGGTAAATAAATGACACATGGTTCTTTTTCTAAGTAAAAAAAACGTTCCGTAATACTCATTTTTCCCCCGCCTTATTTTCTAAACGTATAAAACCACTCTTTTATAATGTATGAACGGAATGCAAATTTGCGTTGAAAAATCTACAAATATTTTTCTATATTCTTTTTTCAATTGTGTTACAATAAGGACAGATTGAACGAATAGAGGTGTAAAATATGCGTTTCATTTGGGCATTAATTTGGTCGTTCGCGCTTGTACATATGATGAGCTACGTAATCGGCTCTATGACTGGCGGTACATACGATTTTAACCAAGCGTCTATTTTCTCAGTTGTTCTTGCGGTATTAGTATTAGCGATTTCAGCTGCAATTCCAAACGAACCAGTAGAACAACACTAAAAAGAGTCCGGATTTTATCCGAACTCTTTTTTATTTTCATTTCACATGAACAACTAATTCGTTATTTTCTACATCAACAACTACGTGACTATTATCCGTAATTGTGCCTGCAATTAATTCTCTCGCTAATTTCGTTTCCACTTGACGCTGTACGTATCGTTTTAATGGACGAGCTCCGTACATCGGATCAAAGCCAGCTTCTACAACAAATTCTTTTGCAGAATCCGTTAATTCCACTGTAATATGACGGTCAGCTAAACGACCTTGTAATTCTTTTACAATTTTATCAACAATACCTTTAATTTCATTCGTTGTAAGCGGTTTGAATAAAATAATTTCATCGACACGGTTTAAGAACTCTGGTCGGAAATGTCCTCTTAATTGCCCCATTACAAGTTCTCTTGATTCCTCTTTAATGGAGCCATCTGCTTCTAATCCATCTAACAAATGAGCAGATCCAATATTTGAAGTCATAATAATAACCGTGTTTTTAAAGTCTACTGTACGTCCTTGCGAATCTGTAATGCGTCCATCATCTAACATTTGTAATAAAATGTTGAATACTTCTGGATGTGCTTTTTCGATTTCGTCTAACAAAATAACGGAATATGGTTTACGTCTTACCGCCTCTGTTAATTGACCGCCCTCTTCATATCCAACATATCCAGGAGGCGCACCAATTAAGCGTGACACAGCGTGTTTCTCCATATACTCAGACATGTCGATACGAATCATTTGCTCTTCACTATCGAATAAAGACTGCGCTAACGTTTTTGCAAGTTCTGTTTTACCAACACCTGTCGGTCCTAAGAAAATGAAGGAACCAATTGGACGGTTCGGGTCTTTAATACCAGCGCGTGCACGAAGAACTGCGTCTGATACTAAACTTACCGCTTCCTCTTGTCCGATGACACGCTCTGATAAAATTTGCTCTAAGCGTAGTAATTTCTCACGTTCACCCTCAACGAGTTTTGCGACAGGAATACCAGTCCAGCGTGAAACGATATCAGCAATTTCTTCTTCACTGACTTCCTCGCGTAATAAACGATTTTCTTGTTTATTATGTGCGCTCATTTCTTCCGCTTCTTTTAATTCTTTTTCAATTGCAGGAATTTTTCCGTGACGAAGTTCAGCTGCTTTATTTAAATCGTAATTACCTTCTGCTTCTTCTAATTCACGGCGCAGACGCTCTAAATGTTCACGTAAGTCACGAACTTTGTGAATATCTTCTTTTTCTTTCTCCCATTTCGCTCTCATGCTACTTGCAACTTCTTTTAAATCCGATAATTCACGTTGCAATGTTTTTAGACGTTCTTGGCTACCAAAGTCCTTCTCTTTTCCAAGAGCGGCTTCTTCAATTTCCAGCTGCATAATACGGCGCGTTACTTCATCTAATTCTGTTGGCATAGAATCAATTTCTGTACGAATTGTTGCGCATGCTTCGTCAACAAGGTCAATTGCTTTATCCGGTAAGAAGCGATCTGAAATATATCGATCTGATAAAACAGATGCTGCTACAATCGCGCGGTCATGAATATTTACACCGTGATAAATTTCAAAACGCTCTTTTAAACCACGTAAAATGGAGATTGTATCTTCAACAGTCGGTTCCTCTGCTAATACTTGTTGGAAACGTCTTTCTAACGCTGGGTCTTTCTCAATATATTTACGATATTCATCTAATGTCGTTGCCCCGATACAATGCAGTTCACCACGAGCAAGCATCGGTTTTAACATATTCCCTGCGTCCATCGCACCTTCTGTTTTACCAGCGCCGACGATTGTATGAAGTTCATCAATGAATAATAAAATACGGCCTTCACTCTTTTTAATTTCATTTAATACAGCTTGCAGGCGCTCTTCAAATTCACCACGGAATTTTGCTCCGGCTACAAGTGCACTCATATCTAATGCAAAGATTGTTCTATCTTTTAACCCTTCTGGTACATCTTTTTTCACGATACGCTGTGCTAATCCTTCAACAATTGCTGTTTTACCAACACCTGGCTCACCAATTAAAACAGGGTTGTTTTTCGTTTTACGTGAAAGAATGCGAATAACGCGGCGAATTTCACTATCTCGTCCGATAACAGGATCAATTTTCCCTGCTCTCACTTCCGCCACTAAATCACGGCCATATTTTTCTAATGCTTCATAAGTTGCTTCTGGATTTTGACTAGTCACTCTTTGATTCCCCCGAACTGTCATTAAAGACTGTAATAAGTTATCTTTCGTAATATGCAATCTTGTAAATAAATGATTGATATCGCCTTTTTCTTCAGAAAAAGCAAGCAATACATGTTCTACTGAAATGTAATCATCCTGCAGTTTTTCTGCTTCTTTCCCTGCTCTTACAAGCAGTTGCTGCAGATTGCTTGTTATATACAATTTCCCAGCTTCTGCTCCGCTTCCCGTTACAGAAGGTTTCTTTTTAATTACATTTTCTACATCTTGCTTCAATGCTTCTATATCAACATTCATTTTTTGAAATATACGTACTGCTAATCCATCTTGCTCCTCTAATAATGCAAGTAATAGATGAACAGTATCCACCTCTTGGTGATGATGAGATACCGCTAAAGATTGGGCACTCATAATCGCCTCTTGTGTTTTCGTTGTCATTTGATTTAAGTCCATCTTTACAGCCCTCCAAAAGTTTGACTTTCTTTGACCTTTGATTTGATTATACGCCAACTTACTTTTTTATACAATAAATTTGCCTATGTATTTTCAAACTTATTATTGGAAAAAGAAAAAGGGAGCATTCATTATGCTACTTAAAAAAGTACAGTAAATGAAATTATATTATGTAACAAAAAAAAAGCCGCAATAAAGATTGCGGCTTCTGTTACGGTTTTCTTTTATATGTCCACTGACGGTTATGATTCGTGTTATCTGGAAACTTTTCACCGGCAGTTAATTGTACCATTTGCGGATTTTTTACCATACTCCCCGTTTCACCAATTTCTACGTAAACGCCATCATTTGGCGCTTTTTGTCCAGAACGAAACCTGCGATTTTGTCCCATCTTCATTCTCCTTCCATGACGTCTTGCCTCATTAGTATATCCATTTTAAAAGAAAGCTTTTCTGTCATGTTTAGGAAACAAGTACTACAGTTCACCGATTTACAATATATATAATTACACAAGCTTAAGCAGGGATTACTTCCTTACTTGTAGAAAAAAAAGAAACCAACCTACCTGTAGGCTAGCTTCAAAGGAGAGTCAAACATATACGAGAAGATTACATGTTTATTATAAGCCTCCTCATACGGGCAATGTAACCCTTTTCACAATTTGTACATAATGAAAGAAACATTGTTTGAACTTTCTAAAAAGTTATTGACTTTTCTTGATTTCCAACGAGAAATAGTAGACACCACAGTACTTTGCGACGTAAGATGGATATATAGTGAACTTTCCATCTATGGTGGTCTCACCCAGTCTAACCTCTTATTTCTGCATATTAAAAACGGAAATACAGATAGATACAAAAAAATTATTATAAGAGGTGAAATTATGAGTAAACAACATTTAATCGCATTAGACTTAGACGGCACTTTATTAACAGACAACAAAATAATTTCCACTCGAACGAAACAGACAATTACAAAAGCAAAGGAACAAGGGCATATCGTCGTCATTTCAACAGGACGTCCATTCCGTGCTAGTTTTGATTATTATAAAGAACTTAATCTTAATACACCGATTGTAAACTTTAATGGTGCTTACGTGCATCACCCTCTTGATTCAAATTGGGGCACACATCACTCTCCACTTGAGCTAGCAACAGCCCAAGAAATTGTCCGAGCTTGCTTTGATTTCGGCGTAAAAAATATATACGCTGAAGTAATGGATGATGTGTACGTTCGTGAAATTGATGAAGATAAAAAACACATTTTCGAATTTGGTTCTCCAAAGATTTTCACAGGAGATTTATTAAATATTTTAAACGACCATCCGACTTGTTTATTAATTGACGCACACGATGATCATTCCGTTGCAATTCGTCAACATTTAACTGATATGCACGCTGAAGTGATCGATCATAGAAAATGGGGCGCACCTTGGCCAATTATTGAAATTGTAAAAAGTGGATTAAATAAAGCGGTCGGATTGCAAAAAATTTCTAGTCATTACAACATTCCAAAAGAGCGCATTATCGCTTTCGGTGATGAAGATAATGATTTTGAAATGATTGAATTTGCTGGTCACGGTATCGCAATGGGTAATGCAATACCTGAATTAAAATCACTCGCCAATCATACGACATTAACAAATGAAGAAGATGGCATCGCTCTATATTTAGAAGAGGTTCTTGGATTGTAATCTAAAAATTCCCTGCTTATAGTTTCTCGCCAAACGCTCATACTATAATTAGACGCCGAGTTAACGCGTCAATTGTTTTCAGCTAAATAAAGGGGGTTTTTCGAATGGGTAAAAAGAACAAATCAAAACGTTTTATCCAACAAGGAGCCGATGCTGTTATGAAGCATGATGCAAGATTCCCGTACAGAGGTACATTAGCTGAGGCAGAAAAAGCGAGAAGTAACTCTTCTTTTGGAGGGGTTTAAATGGGGAACTTACTATTCCAACAAGCTAGAGATGCTGTTGCAAATGCCGTATCTTGTTCAAGCGGCGCTGAACAACAAGATCTCGTATATACAGCAAAAAACGCTTTGCAATCCGCTTACGCAAACTCTTCAACTGCTGAGAAAGTTCAGCTACGCGAGATGCAGGAGCAGTTGCAAAACATTACGAATTTGCATTAAAAAAGAGGACCAACTTTGGTCCTCTTTAATCTTTTCGAAACAATCCGAATACCCCGACCGTTTGCAGTATATTTGTGAACGCACCTGGGTCTACTTGTTTAATAACCCTTTCTAATTCGTACAACTCGTAACGAGTAATAACCATCATTAACATTTCCTTATTTTCATTTGTGTAAGCACCTGTTGCAGGTATAGTTGTAATCCCTCTCACTAATCGTGAGTGAATCGCCTTTCGTACGTCTGCACCATTTTTCGTAACGATTAACGCTGTTATTTTCACATGGCGAGTATGGATGGCATCAATAATTCTCGTTGATACATATAAAGTTACTAACGTATATAACGCTTTCTCCCACCCATATACATAACCCGCAGCGATAATAATAATTGCATTAAAAAAGAAAAAGTATGTACCGACAGGTTTATCTTTTATCTTAGATAAAATCATCGCAATGATATCTAAACCACCTGTAGAAGCACCCCATTTTAACGCAACCCCTACCCCAATCGCTGAAATAATGCCGCCAAAAATTGCATTTAGTATAATATCGTTCGAAACCGCTCGAACTGGGATAATTTCTAAAAACAAGGTCATAAATATAACGCATAGAAAACTAAAAAAAGTAAAAGCCTTCCCAACCTTTTTCCACGCTAAAATAACGACAGGAATATTAAATAAACTAAACAACACCCCTGTAGATATATGAATAGATAAAAAATCACCTAATATTTGTGATAGTAATTGAGACAATCCAGCAAAGCCACTCGCGTACACTTTCGCTGGTGTTAAAAACAAATTCATTCCAATCGCATTTAATAAACCTGCGATAATTACAACGATTAATTTCTTAATAAGTTCGGTATAATTCAACTTCAAATCCATCTCTAATCCACCTTTACCCTTCATAAATGCACCGCTATACATAGTCTTTACGAAAAAGGAAATGATAAACGTACAACGTTTAGAAATGGAGTTGATACATATGCCACATACGAGTGATAACGACAAAAAAGCTCGCGATAATAATGCAAAACGCACGCAAAAAAATGAGCAAGAGCAAAAAAATATTCAGCAGGGCAAGCGCGCATATTCCAAGAAGACTGATCACCTTTGATCCCATCGTACATCAACATAATTGTTGATGTACTTTTTTTACATTTCACAGGAAAAAACATTAAAAATTCACTTCATGTTCACTTCTATATTCTACAATAGCGATAACATATTCGGATGAGGTGTTAGCATGAGAGGGAAACATATTTTCATTATTACTGCACTAATAAGTATATTAATGCTTTCTGCTTGCGGACAAAAGAATGGATCAGCTACAGTCGCTACAGCAACAGACTCAACCATTACGAAGAGCGACTTCGAAAAACAATTGAAAGATCGTTACGGAAAAGACATGCTATACGAAATGATGGCATACGACGTTATTACGAAAAAATATAAAGTATCTGACGATGATGTAGATAACGAGGTCCAAAAAGTAAAAAATCAATTTGGAGACCAATTCAAAGGATTTTTAGAAAACAATCGTTTAAAAGATGAGGCTGATTTCAAAAATCAAATGAAGTTCAAACTCGCTCTGCATGAAGCGGTTAAGAAAAGCGTTACAGAAAAAGACGTGAAAGACCACTATAAACCAGAAATTAAAGCGAGTCACATTTTAGTAAGCGATGAAAATGCAGCGAAAGAAATAAAGAAAAAACTAGACGCTGGTGCTTCATTTGAAGAATTAGCAAAACAAGAATCACAAGATCTACTATCAAAAGAAAAAGGCGGAGACCTCGGATACTTTAATTCAGGTACAATGGCGCCTGAATTTGAAACAGCTGCCTACAAACTAAAAGTTGGCGAAATTAGCAATCCCGTCAAATCAACGAACGGCTATCACATTATTAAATTAACTGATAAAAAGGATTTAAAGCCTTACGATGAAGTGAAAGACTCCATTCGTAAAAACTTAGAAGAAGAACGTATCGCTGACCCTACATTCAGTCAAAAACTATTACAAGACGAATTAAAAAAGGCAAATATTAAAATAAATGATAGTGAATTAAACGATACATTTTCTCTTATATTTGAGCGGGGAAACTAAAAAAAGCACGGTCTTATTTAAAAAGATAAGACTGTGCTTTTTAATCTTTCATCAATATTTTTAACTTTTTCTTCAAGCTTTTATAATGCCAATTGATGTGATCTAATTCTATCTCTACTTCAATTAGCGTATCTATTAAGTCTTCTTTAGATTGCTGAGAGTTTATAATATTTTCAAGTATTTTTTCAAACCTTTCAGTGCTCTCATATATATCATGTAAATCAACTGCTGCTATTTCGCGTTCTTTTTCAGGAGATAGTACTGTGAGACTCTTTATTAATTGTTCCCGTACATTATCTTGCACTTTCGGACTCCCACTTTATACGCACTTCACAATTAACCACGGATACCACAATACCTCTTCCGCTTCAATTTCTCCATCATCAATTGAATGGATAATCTGTTTTGCATCTTCATACTTATCAACAAGTGATAAGTCATTTAACCTCTTATCAAACATTTTAAAGTCCACTTGTAAATTATTGAAAATGAATGAGTAAAATCCATTAGACTCGTAGCCGCATATGTCAAACCCTAATATTTCATTATTTTTAACATCAGTAGGTAATGAACTTTCGAGAAAATCATATATGGAAACTTTAAAGTCATTTTCTTCCCGCTCATTCATTAAAAAGTCCGTCCGATACTCTTCTGAAAGATTTAAGCTGATAATTTCTAAGTTTTCTATCCCCTTTAAATAATTTTGCTTAAAGAATCTCGCATCTTCTAAATCTTTAAAAACATTCGGCCAGGCAAACTTTGCTTCCTCCATTAGTGTATCTAAAAAGGTTTGACCACTTTCATGCTCTTCTTTACTAATCTTTAACTTTCCATTTATCACCTTAGCAATAGGATCATTTTTATTTGAATTACACCAAGGAAAAAAACAATAATCCGGAAATGTAGGCCGAACCCCATTACATATCGTTAAAATGGTTTGTGATAAATCCGTAATCATACAACCTTTATTGATAAGTTCTCTATCATAGGAAATTATAAGATATCCGGCGTTATAAAATTTCATATGCACACCTCTTTTCAAAGGGTATTCCTCACTCTTTCCGTTTGATAATTCAGATAGTTAACCCCGTATAGTTTCTACATATTAGGGACGTAATTCAGTCATTTATTTTTATAACCTACAAATTCTTTAAAGATATTCAAATTATTACCAGCAATTATTAACAGCGCACCATCATATCTAATGAATGCACACCCCGATGACGGCACTAATTTGATTTGCGGAACAAAACAATCCCCCATTAAACACTCTATAAATTTACTTTGAGTTATTTTTTCAAATTTAATGTTAACGCAGTTTCCAAAACAGATCATTGCCATAGTGTTTCCTATGCTGACACTGTAAAATAAATTGATTATATATGACACTTCTTCCTTTCGTATAGAATCGAAAACAAAGTATATATTATTTCGTCCCAAATCAAAAATTGTATAGGAAATGTTTTTAGAATCTATTTCTCCTTTTAAACTTTGTTTCTCACTTTTATCTACCTGTACGATAAACTGATTCGTTCTTTCATGAAAAAGTATATTTAAATTCTCAATATTACGAGCATCATCATCAAATAAATCTGTTTCATATACATTAGTTACATCGCTGACACGATATATATTTTCATCTCCAATATGTTGCATTTCTTCGAATATAAAATCCATAATACTCCTTCTTTTCTCTTAAGATTGTAATTCACTATCGTTTATAAACCTCTTCTACACTGTCATGGTATACATAATATGAACATAACAGCTAAGACCATACATCATAAGTGCAATCATTGTAATATACCACTTTCCTTCGTACTTCTTTACATACTGCATAAGCCCCCAAAGGCAAAGCAATATAATTGATTGAACTACTAAGATTTTTAATGTCCCCACTAGTGTAGCTATCATAGAATAGGTAATCCATATACTCAAAAATGAACGTATAACTATAACCGCAGCAGCGATTTTTTGATAATAAAATAGTTTTATACTCCCCACATAGTAATCTTGTAAAAGAATAACAGACGCTATTAAAATATTTAAAACAAGAATTACAATAAATTCTAAAACCACTACCAATCCTTCCATTCTCCTTCTTTAAATTTATTTACGCTTTCCTATCGCATTAGAAATACGCATTAACTTTTCTTTTTCAAAAAAGCCAGCTACGATAAAAAGCACACATAAAGAAAATACAACTAAACATTTAACCTTCCAACTAAAAAAATCAAAATAAGAAGTAAAAGCTATTAAAATCATATAAACTAATAATATTAACACTACACTCAATCTCTTATATTCTTTTGCCCTCCAAGTAATAATTACAGCATATATAATCCAGCCAAAAGCAAAAACACCATAAATAATTTCACTACTAGACATATACCCTCCTATCTCTTACTTTTCTTAGAGTTTCTTTTAGGATTATAATTTTTATATGCTGTTTTATACCCTTTATAATATCCATCTAAAAATACTCCTGCATCTGGAAGAAATCCACATCCCCCAAAGCCTTACTTCCCCTCATAATTAGTGCTTTAGTCGCTGTTTTTTTCGCATTATTCACAACTACATGTTTTCCGACTCGATTGCCAACTTTTACGCTACCTGCTTTTTGTTTGGATTGTTTTATAGATCCAGACCAACCTGCATATCCAGCTATTCCAAAAGGCATAACCTTCCCCGCTATGTTACCAGCTCCAGAAAAATTGAAACCATAGCTCTCAACCCAACTTTTTATTCCCGCTCTTACTCCCCTATCATTGGCATAAGCCGTTCTCTTATCATAAACCCACAATTGTGTCGTTCCCCAAGGACGGATATACCCAATGCCCATCTGGATCCACCGATAAGAACACTCCATGGTCTGGGTTGTAGTAACGAGCGATCAGATAATACATACCAATCTCTTTATCATACATGTATCCTGCATATCCGAATGGATTGTCCGCCGCGATTCCTTTTGCTTCGCTCTTTAAGACGTTACCCCATGCAGCATATTCATACGTTGCGACAACTTCCTTATTGTAGTTTGTCATCGTCGTAACATATATAAAGAAAAAAGAGCCTATATTCGCTCTTCCTTCATACACACCTTTAACAAATGAATCTTTCTGACCACTAACTTTTCTGGTGGTATATTAATAGCCTCTAAAAGCAAATTGAATATACATGTAAGTACCAACACCATAAATAACAAAAGCAACTATAGTAATTATCCATTTTTCAGCACTTTTTTGTACATACTTCGAGCATGCCCAAATAAGAAGTAAAATAATTAATTGAATTGCAGTCACTTTTGAGACAGCAATTATAGTAGTTTCCGTAACAAATACTATCCATATTCCTATTAAAATACGTGTGACTTGAATAATAAACAAGATCCTACTATTAGTAATACTTTCTTTAATACTAATTACATTACTTTCTTGAAATAAAACAATCAATATTAAAACACATTCTAAAACCAAGATAGCAGCAAATTCTAAAATTTCTATAAGCACATTTAACCCCTCTTTATTAACGTCTTCCTACTGCATTCGAAATCCTCATAAGTTTCGCTTTCGTTGAATTTTTAAATGCTTTTTCCCTTTGTTTTTTCGCTCTTTTCATTCCATCTAGCCGAACCCCTGGATTCCTTTGGATATGTTTTCTAGGATTCTGCATGAATCGTTTTGCATTGCTTACACCTTGTTTCATTGCAGGTGTGAGACTTCTTTTTTGAAAAACTGCTCTTCCCAAACCTTTAAGAGGACTCATAAAGCCCAAAATCCTTCCTGCTCCACCAGAAATCACCCCTTTAACCGCTCCATATCCCGCTGCTTTAAGTCTTCCTTTCCATGTGTATCCCTTATTTCTATTTTTATATAGGTACATTCCAACTTCCCAACCAGCACCTATAGCAGCACTACCAACCCACCAAGCAACATGTCCATCAGGATCGACCATCATTACCGGATTATTGTCTGCATACGTATATCCATTCATTGTAACCGGATCATCCTCATCACCCGGATCCGGATCCACCGATAAGAGCACACCATGATCTGGATTGTAGTAACGAGCGATTAAGTAATACATACCAATCTCTTTATCATACATGTATCCTGCATATCCAAATGGGTTGTCTGCTGCGATTCCTTTTGCTTCACTCTTTAAGACGTTACCCATGCATCGTATTCATAGCTTGCGACTATTTGTCCATCTTTGTCGGTCATTGCTATTACGTCACCGCGCGGGTTGTAGTGGTAGTATACCGATTGATCTTGGATTTTCATTGCTAGGCGGACGCCGTCTTTGTTGTAAACGTATTGACGGAGGACTTTTCCGTTCCCGTCTGTTTCGTATAGCGGGTTAATGCTGTCACCATCGTAGAAGTAACGGGTTACTTGTCCGTTTACGTTCTTTTCAATACGACGGTTTTCGTTGTCGTATTTATATGTTGCGAACGGTTTGCCTTCCCCTTTTTTCGTTACAGCAACAAGTTGGTCTGCTTCGTTCCATGTGTATGTGTATTTCCCATCAGATGTACGGTTACCATTTGCGTCATACGTTAACGATTCGTTTCCGAATTTTAGAAGTTGATTTCCTTCGTTAAATGTTGCGATTACTGATTTTGTTTCTTTTCCATTTTCTGTTACTTTCACACTCGTACGATTGCCAAATCCATCATACGTGTAGTCTCTAACTGTTCCATTTGGTGTAGATTCTTTTAATAATTGATTAATTGGATCATATACATAATTTGTTTCCGTTATTTTCCCATCAGGACTTTCATGTTTAATCTTCGTACGGTTTCCTGTTTTGTCATACTCATATTTCTCTAATAGTAGCATTTGCTTTGGTGTTGCAATAGCTAAATCCGATAGTTTCCCTGTTTGATCATAATTATACGTTGCACCAGCATCATTCGGTGCGATATACGTACGTACGTGGCCATTCTCATCTGTTTTCATTCTTACAATTAACAATTTAAAGAATTTTCTGATGGTCTTCAATATAAAAACAACAATATTGTGTCTTTTTTTCTAAAAATGTATATTTTCTGACAATTTATCATTTTATATTCTTTTTTTCTTATAAATACAGTAAAATATTTGTAGATTAAACGTTTTATTACACCTTATTTACTTTTTATCTACTTTATAATAAAAAAAGAACTATTTTTTCTCTTAAAAATTTAGAGAAAAAATAGTTCTTTTTCATTCACTTTATTTCTTAAAGTAAGTCCAACCTTCTTCTTGGTAAATCTTTTCTTCTTTCATCATTTTACCAAGCGCACGCTTAAACGCAGCTTTACTCATATTGAAACGTTCTTTAATGTCTTCTGGGTGGCTCTTATCCCCAAACGGCATTGCTCCGCCTCTTTCTTCCATATATTCATAAATTACTGCAGCATCATCTTCCATTCCTTCTTCTTTACGAGGAAGAAGTGAAATGTTGATTGTACCGTCATCTTTCACGTCAATAATACGACCTGTTACACGCTCACCGATGCGGACTTGTTCTTTTCTTTCTGTATGGTGTAAGAAAGCACGGAAATGCTCATCAGTTAGTATGAATGAACCAACTTGAAGTGAACGATACACACGTCCATTGACGTTTTTATTACGCATAGATGGCGTCGCATCTACGATAATTTCTTGCATATCACTGTCTCTTGCTGGAAGAGCGATTAAACGATCACGATTCGTTAATTTTAACGTACAATATAATTCGTCGCCTACTTCTGGCCAAACTGGCATATAAATCGGGAACTCATCAAGTGGAATTAGTATATCTTTTGATACACCAATATCAACAAACACACCTAAACTAGGAATAACTTCTACAACCTTTACCCAATTCCAATCATGTGTTGTAATAATTGGCTCCTTCATTGTTGCTGAAATACGATTTTGGTGATCAAGGTATAAGAATACATCAATTGTATCGCCTTCTTCAATTTCTCCAGCTACTTCGTTTTTATGTAGGAAAATTTCTTCCTCTTCATTCCCAACCATATATCCGATTTCCGTTTCGCGTAAAACAGTTACCTGTTCAATCGATCCTAATTGCAAATACATATTTTTTAATTCCCTTCTATATATATAAAGTTATCTTTTTTATCATTCCAAACAAAAGTTAATTATAACACGATTTTTCCTTTATTTGTCCAACTGCCCAAAATTCACTATAATAAAGTGAGGTTACATGAATATCAGTATGAAAACACTTAAGTCTAAGCTCGTTTTCAGCTATACTTTAGTATGTACAGTACATAAAAAGATTAGAAATTTATTTGGAGGTGCTAACTATGGCAAAAGATAGTTCTTTTGACATCGTTTCGAAAGTAGAATTACCTGAAGTAACAAACGCAATTAACATCGCATTAAAGGAAATCCAAAACCGATATGACTTTAAAGGAAGTAAAAGTGATATTAAACTAGAAAAAGAAGTACTTGTTTTAACTTCTGACGACGAGTTCAAATTAGACCAAGTAAAAGACGTTTTAATTTCTAAACTTGTAAAACGTAACGTTCCAATTAAAAACTTGGACTATGGAAAAGTGGAAGCTGCGACTGGTAACACTGTTCGCCAACGCGCAACGTTACAACAAGGTATCGATAAAGATAACGCGAGAAAAATTAACAACATCATTAAAGAAATGAAATTAAAAGTGAAAACACAAGTACAAGATGATCAAGTACGTGTTACAGCGAAAAGCCGTGATGACTTACAAGCAGTAATCGCAGCCGTTCGCAGTGCTGACTTACCGATTGACGTACAATTCATTAACTATCGCTAAAAAGAAAACTCCTCTTAATTAGAGGAGTTTTTGTATTTATTAAGAGCAGCACCATATCGCTTTATCAAATGATTTTTTCGGAATATATACTTTATCATTTTCGATTTTGTATTGAATATTATTTTTCTTAAGAGCTGCTGTGTCAACAGAATGAATACTATCACCCCACCGAACAAATTCCCTATCGTCACCGATGTCCCCAAAATACAAACTTACAAATACGATAAGAAGACATGAACATAGAGCGAGCAACTTCTTTTTCTGCAAATATCTCACCTCATCTGTGTTTCCTTTTAACCGCAATTAAAAACGCAATAAATAATACGTTCACACCGACGATTAAGGAAATAAATAACCAATTCACACCTGTTTCTTTACTAACAGTATACACATTCGATTCTTCGCGCTTTAAAACGAGATAGAACTTCCCGTTTTCTTCTCTTATAATTTCGTCTTCTAACAATCCTCTTAACTGTTGTTTTTCACCAATTGCACTTGCAGGTAAGGCAACTTTTTGTGTTTCTTTCGTATTATTAATTGCTACTAATGTTACTTCATCTTTGTACTTTCGTTTTAATATACTCATTCCATCTTTATCATATAAAAGTTCAAACGTACCACGTCGTAAAGATGGTCTCATTTGTCTAAGTTCGCCAAGCTTTGTTATGTGCTGCATAAACTTTTCATCTGATTTAAAATCCATTAATCGGCGATTATCCGGTACGCTTCCTCCATCTAATGCGATTTCAGTTCCGTAATAAAAATTCGGAATCCCTGGTGATGTTAATAAATAGGTAAGAGCTAGTTTCAAACGTGATGGCGGATAATACATATTTTCTTTTGCGATACGTGCAAACCTTTTTGTTTCTTGATTATCTAAAAACGTAACAAACTCCTCTTCTTTTTTACTCACATCATATAACGATTTCACCGATACATCCGCTTCGGAAAACGATTCTACTATTTTTTCATTGTATTCACTATCTTCTTTTGTCATAATACGAAAATCTTTCTTTATCACTTGCATATCCTTTTGAACGTCACCCCAGAAAGAACGCGGCTTTTTTTCACTATGTATTACATAACTTCCATCTAAATCGACTTCTTTTACCCACCATTTCATCGAGTCGATTACTTGTTGTTCGTTTTCTCCAAATGGAAATTGAAATACAACTTTCATTCCTTTTTCGTGAGCTTCTTTTACAAGCTCTTTCACATCATTTTCTGTTCCGAAATGTTCATTTACTTTTTGAAAATTTCGCACGTCTAATCCATCATACTGTCCACTTTCAAAAAGCGGCGAAAGCATAACAGTCGTAAAACCCATTTCTTTTATATAATCCAGCCTTTTTATAATCCCTCTTATATCTCCGCCCTGATAACCTTCTAAATTACCAATGTCTAACTGCTTGTCATTTTTCGGTTCTCCATTATTGAAGCGATCAATCATAATCGAATATATGACTTCATCTCGCCACTCTCTTTTTTCATCTGCAAAAGTATGTATTGGTACAAACAAAACGACAGCTAAACAAAAACAAATGAATAGGTTCCTAGTCCATATTTTTTCCACACGCATCCCCCAAGTTTTTTAATTGTAAGAATATTATACCAATTATCCAAGCAAATCGCATACGCTGATTTCATTCCTTCAAAAATACATAATGTTAGATTTTCTTACATGATTAATGAAATTTTCTAAAAATTCAGTTGATTTTCACCTCAATTTCGAATATGATATGAAACATAACAAACAATGTAATATTTTCTAACATTACAGGAGGGGATTGAATGAATACGGGAGATACAGTTTTTATGTTTGTAACGACAGTAATGGTCATGTTAATGACACCAGGATTAGCACTTTTTTACGGAGGCATGGTTCGTAGTAAAAATGTATTGAGCACAACGATGCACAGCTACAGCGCAATGGCTATCGTCTCAATTCAGTGGATTGTAATCGGTTATTCTTTATCTTTCGGACCAGATTGGCACGGACTTATAGGCAATCTCGATTGGTTCGGCTTAAACGGAGTTACCTACGTACCAAATCCAGACTACTCATCTACTATTCCTCACAATTTATTTATGATGTTCCAACTCATGTTCGCTATTTTAACTCCAGCTTTAATTTCAGGTGCATTCGCTGAAAGAATGCGTTTTTCTGCCTTTCTTATTTTTATTCTTCTATGGACAACACTCGTTTACAATCCCGTCGCTCATTGGGTATGGGGCGTTGGCGGATGGCTAAGAGAACTTGGCGCGTTAGACTTCGCTGGTGGTAATGTCGTTCATATCACTTCTGGTGTTGCCGGTCTTGTATTAGCGATCTTCCTCGGAAAACGAAAAAACATAAACGGTGCCTCTCCTCACCATTTACCATTTACGATGTTAGGTGCAGGTTTACTATGGTTCGGGTGGTTCGGTTTTAACGTCGGGAGTGCATTATCATTAAACGACGTCGCTTTAACTGCATTTATTAATACAAATATAGCCGCCGCTGCCTCTGCTCTAACTTGGATGCTATCTGAATGGTTCTTCCAATCGAAACCGACTGCGATGGGAGCTGCTTGCGGGGTTGTTTCCGGTTTAGTCGCAATTACGCCAGCTTGCGGATTTGTTACACCTTTCTCCGCCCTTCTTATCGGAGCAATCGGGGGCGTATTATGTTTCGGTGCTGTCTTCTTCTTGAAAACGAAATTTGGGTACGACGATACACTTGATGCATTCGGATGTCACGGCATCGGAGGAACTTGGGGCGGTATTGCAACTGGACTTTTCGCAACTACTACTGTAAACGGTGATGGCGCTAACGGTCTGTTTTACGGAAACGCAGCTTTACTATTTAAACAACTTGTCGCAATCGGAGCAACATATGCATTCACAATTATAATGACATACGCCATTATTAAAGCGATCAACTACTTCCTCCCTGTTCGGGTAGATGAGCACGAAGAACATATGGGACTTGATATTTCGATGCACGGTGAGAAGGCTTATGAGTATACTGAGCGAGTGAATTAAAAAAGAGATGCAATCTACTACTAGTAGATTGCATCTCTTTTTATTATACTGTCGGTGGTATACCCTAGTTGGTATATTCATGAATATATCAGCGATTATTCGAATATATCGACGATTTTTTAAATATATCAGCGATTTTTTAAATATATCAGCGATTCTTTCATTATATTGACGTTTCGACACAAAATATCGATTTACCAACAAATTCCGACATGATGAAAACGAAAAATACCCCGTGTAAAGCTTATTTTACACATAAAAAGACGACCGAAAACCGGTCGTCTTTTTCTATTTATTTCGGAGCATTCCCTACATATTGCGTAATATCAACATTTAACGCTTGAGCTAAACGCATACCGTACTCTTGATCTGCACGGAAGAAGTTACAAACAGCTAATAATTTCGTGCGCTCATTTACGTCTTTTAAGTCGTTTGTTAAGTTTGCAATTAAGTTATCTTGCTCTTCTTTAGAAAATGAACGGTAACGCTTACCTGCTTGTTTGAAGTCATTTGGTTTCTCAATTTTTTCACGAGATACGTAGCCTTCTACTTTCATAGTTGAATCGCGGTAAGTTGGATCTTCAACCGGATTTTCCGTATGACGGCTCGGTTCGTAGTTTACCGTAGATGGGTTTTGATTTACTTGCATTGCACCATCACGTTGTTGGTTATGAACAGCTGCATATGGGCAGTTTACAGGAATTTGTAAGTAGTTTGCACCAAGGCGATAACGCTGTGTATCTGGGTAAGAGAATAAACGTCCTTGTAATAATTTATCTTCAGATGGTTCAATACCATTTACAGTTGCACTCGGAGAGAACGCCACTTGTTCTACTTCCGCGAAGAAGTTTTTCGGATTACGATTTAACGTCATTGTTCCTACTTCCATTAATGGGAAACGATCTTCGGGCCATACTTTCGTTGGATCTAGTGGATCAAAGTCTAAAGAATCCGTTTCATCTAGTTGCATCACTTGTACGTGTAAATCCCACTTCGGATAATTTCCTTTTTCGATTGCATCGAACAAGTCACGAGTTGCATGGTTGAAGTCTTTCCCTTGCACTTCTTGCACTTCTTTTGCATTTAAGTTACGTACACCTTGCTGTGGTTTCCAGTGATATTTAATATAGACGATTTTACCTTCTGCATTAATCCATTTAAATGAATGGACACCGAAACCTTCCATTTCACGATAACTCGCTGGTGTACCGTAATCAGAAAATACCCACGTCATCATATGTGTAGATTCCGGACTTAACGTCATGAAATCCCAGTAACGATCTGGCGTTTGAATGTTTGTATCAGGTGCTGGTTTTAAAGAATGCACCATATCAGGGAATTTAATTGCATCACGAATGAAGAAGACTGGTAAGTGGTTACCTACGATATCGTAATTTCCTTCTTCTGTATAAAATTTAACAGCGAACCCACGTGGATCACGAGCTGTTTCCGGAGAACCTTGACCATGAATAACCGTTGAGAAACGAACAAATACAGGCGTTTCAGTTCCTTCATTTTGTAAAAATGCGGCTTTCGTATATTGCTTCATGCTGTTTTTCGTTACGAATACACCGTGAGCACCTGCACCACGCGCATGCACAACACGCTCTGGAATACGTTCACGATCAAAATGTGCAAGTTTTTCTACTAAATGATAGTCTTCTAACAATACCGGCCCACGGCGACCAGCTGTACGAGAGTTTTGGTTATCTCCAACTGGAGCACCTTGGTTTGTTGTTAAGCGATTATTTGGATTCATCTGGGGGATCCTCCTCTTTCTTTCATAGTAATTATTATTTATTTAAAATTATTATAAATTAATTATTATTCAAAACTAAATCTTTGTCAACCATTTCCTTCATTTTTTTGGAAACAATTTCAGCTAAACAATCAATAAATACAGGTTGTGCATTCGGCATATTCGGTCTAAAATATTGGACTTTTAATTTATCCGTTACAACCTTACATTCATAGTCGTTGTCATATAAAACTTCCAAATGCTCTGCCACAAATCCAACTGGGCAATATATGAAAGATTCATATCCATACTCTTCAAACAAATCTCTCGTTAAATCTTGCACATCCGGTCCAATCCATGGATCTGGAGTATTTCCTGCACTTTGCCAACCAATTGTATAGTGCTTTATGCGTGCTTCTGTAGCAATTAAATCTGCTGTTTGCCGTAATTGCTCTACATATGGATCACCTGCTGCAATAATTTTTTCTGGTAAACTATGCGCCGAAAAAATTACGACTGCTTTTTCTTTATCTTTAACTTTTGTAAACGTTTCTTTTATTTGATCTGCCCAATAGGAAATAAACTTCGGTTCATCGTACCATTGTTCAATTGGTTCAATAACAGGGCCACCAATGTCTTCTGAAAGACGAATCGCGCGTTCATTATATGCTTTAATGCTGAATGTAGAGTAATGCGGTGCTAATACGATACTAATCGCATGCTCAATCCCATCTTTCTTCATCTCTTCTACTGCGTCTTCTATAAATGGTGCAATATGTTTTAATCCTAAGTAACAAGTAAATTCATACTCTGTAAATATATTATTCATTGAATCCGTTAATTTATGCGCTTGCTCTTTCGTAATTTTCGCAAGCGGTGATATTCCACCAATTGCTTTATAACGCCCGATTAAATCTTGGAGCGCTTCTTCTGTTGGCTTACGCCCATGACGGATATGTGTATAATACGCTTCTACATCATCCAATGACTCCGGCGTTCCATACGCCATTACGAGTAAACCTATTTTTTTCTTTGCCATCTATTTCACACCTCAATTTTTGAAAATGAGAATCTTTTTCAAGAACGTTTGTTTCCAATTATAACAAGCAATAATAAGTACGTCAAAATAATAATTCTAAATAAATATTATTTATAAGGTGATTTTAAATTTTATATGACAATTTATTTAATAAAAAAAGCGGCTCACGTACATGTAAGCCGCTTTTCTGCTATTCTTTAATATTTACCCCATACTCTTTAAACCAAACGTGAATTTGTGCTAAATGAGCTAGAAGTTGCGGCCCAGTCATTAATTGACCGAACCAAGGTGTTTGGAATGCACTTCCGCCTGAGTGGATTAATCCATTCAATTGCTCTTTGTCAAACAATTCATGCAAAATTGAGCCTTTATCCGTTAATAAATCTTGTAGCCATACTGTTACCGCTTTTGTATAATGCGGGTTATGCGTTTTCGGATAAGGACTCTTCTTTCTATATAAAATGTCATGTGGAAGTATCCCTTCTAAAGTTTTACGCAATAGACCTTTTTCGCGGTTTTCATACATTTTCATTTCCCAAGGAATATTCCACGCATATTCGACAAGTCGGTGGTCCGCAAATGGAACGCGCACTTCTAAGCTCGCTCCCATACTCATGCGGTCTTTTCTGTCTAATAATGTTGTCATAAACCATACCATGTTTAAATAAAATAATTGTCGTCTCTTCGCTTCTAGTGGGCTTTCTCCCTCTAAAATAGGAACTTCTTGAATGGATTCTTCATAGCGCCTTTGTACATATTGTTGTAAATTTAATTTACTTCTCCATTCTTTCTTCAGAAGTTGTTCACGTGCTTCTGTAGAGCGCATCCATGGGAATGCACTTGATTGTAAATCATCTTCTCTATAAAACCATGGATACCCACCGAAGATTTCATCTGCACATTCTCCAGATAAACCGACGACAAAGTCTTGTTTAATTTCGCGGCAAAACCATAATAATGAGGAATCGATATCTGCCATACCAGGCAAATCACGAACGAGCACCGCTTCTGTTAAACACTCTGCTAGCAGTTCATTTGAAATGACGCAACGATGGTGAGTCGTTTGAAACGTTTCAGTCATTAAATTAATAAACGGCGCATCTGAATTGGGTTGGAATGCATTTGCTTTAAAATATTTTTCATTATCTTCATAGTCAATAGAATACGTGTGTAATGGCCCTTTCCCTGATCTTTCATATTCTTTTGCGGCAATTGCTGTTATAGCACTTGAATCTACACCACCTGATAAAAAAGTGCATAACGGTACATCAGAAACGAGTTGCCTTGTAATAGCATCTTGTAATAAAAAGCGTGTTTTCTCTACTGTTTCTTCAAAGGAATCTTCATGTTTTTTGCTTTCTACATTCCAATATCTCCATATACATAAACCATTTTTTGAAAATGTCATTGCGTGGCCCGGTCGTAATTCTTTTATACCAGCATAAATACCGTGACCAGGCGTTCTAGATGGTCCGAGGCCGAATATTTCTGATAACCCTTCTAACGTTACTTCAGCCTTCACATCAGGATGCGCTAGTATCGCTTTTAACTCTGAGCCAAATAGTAATCGTCCACTATCATATTTATAAAATAGCGGTTTTACACCTAATCGATCTCTTGCAATAAATACTTGTTCTTTCCGTTCGTCCCATACAGCAAACGCATATATACCGTTTAAATGATCGACACATTCTTCTTTCCATTCAATATACGATGCTAATAATACTTCCGTATCAGAATGACCTTTGAACGTATATCCTCTTCTTAAAAGTTCCTTTCGAATGTCTTCCGTGTTATAAAGTTCGCCGTTATAGCAAATTGCATAATTCACTTCATCCTTTAAACAAGTCATCGGCTGTTTACCACCCTCAGGGTCAACAACGATTAACCGTTTATGCCCAAACGCGACATTACCCTTAATCCAAACTTTATTATCATCTGGGCCACGCTTCGCTAACGTCTCAGCCATCTTCATAACGACGGCCCTTTCTCCTTCTAATGAGCGTTTATAATCCACCCATCCTGTAATCCCGCACATATAAATCATCCTTCCATCTTATTACTTTTCCTGAACGTGCAGTAATCCCCACTCTAAAAGTGCGGATACAAAAAAATGACAAACTTGACGATAACCTACCATCCGTATACGGAATAGTAATTTCACTCAGTAAAACGTGTTTTATTGTATGCCCACCTATGTCCGGATGTGTCTAGTTATAAAGAACGCGCGAACTGTCTATAACAAGAATAACTACTTTTCATAAAGGAGAAATCGTGTATGATACAACGTAAACATATTTTATATAACCAGCCTCGTGCTCATTCAGTCGGTAATGTAGAATATATAAACAATGAATGGGTATTCTTTGATGATGAAAATGACGAAGCATTTTTATTAGAAGATATTGCCGAAGATGGCTTTGAGGTTTTATATAACAACAACTGGCTACCAGCTCGTTTTTATGAACAAAACATATTGCAAATCGCAAATGAACAACATCCCCTCCAAAACGGGGAAATGATACGCATTCGTAAAAAATTACTCCTTAGCTATCATGAATGGCTTGAGGAATTACCCGATTCTGTTTTTGCGTTATTAACAGAATCATTGCAATCACTTCATTACTCTCTATATGATTGCATGTATTGCCATAATTATTTATCCTTCTTACCGAAAGAGGAAGCATGCGAGGGAGTAAATATTCTTTTATTTGATAATGAAGAGATGATCTGTACACTGCAGCACCATTTCGTTCGTCACTCTTCTTCAAATAAAAATATTTTCCGTTTTACGAAAGTAAATGGAGAAGAGTTGCATATCGATGCGACATAAAAATAAAAACCACCGTATCCCCCAAACATTTGAGAGATACGGTGGTTTTATTTTTTATTAGAATACTTGCCAACCAATCGGTAATTTCAGTCCAAGGTAAAATACCGCTACTAGTGCGACAATAAATAATCCCCAAACTGCCCCTGTTGCCTTATTCTTGCTCATTTTCACAAGAACCATTTCCATTCCACCGATAACTAAAATACCAGCTATCATTTTTAAACCGTACCACATGTGCATGTTACTTGTTGCAGTCTTCATAATACCCATGTACAACATGAAACCTGTCACAATAATGATAATGTACATAAGACGAAGCCCCATATGTACACCTTTCCCTTTTCTTCCTGCTGAATAAAGTGAATACGCAACGAAGAATAAAATTAAACCTAACGCCCATGCTGTAATATGCATATGTACCATCGTATCCCCTACCTCCTCTTTTCACACTTTTTCACTCTATATGATAACATGTTCATTTATTTTCAGGAAATGTTTCGCTTTTTTACATTTAAATGATATAATATTTAGAGTATTTACAAACTTCTTGTAATAACAAAAGGGGGAACAATCATGATTCAAACTAAGGATATTATCGAACTTACAGACACATACGGAGCAAATAACTATCACCCACTTCCAATCGTTATTTCTAAGGCAGAAGGCGTTTGGGTAGAAGATCCTGAAGGAAATCGCTATATGGACTTATTAAGTGCATATTCTGCAGTTAACCAAGGTCATCGTCACCCAAAAATTATTAACGCTTTAATTGACCAAGCTAATCGTGTTACGTTAACTTCTCGTGCTTTCCATAGTGATCAATTAGGCCCTTGGTACGAAAAAGTTGCGAAACTAACTAATAAAGAAATGGTACTTCCAATGAATACAGGTGCAGAAGCTGTTGAAACTGCAATTAAAACAGCTCGCCGCTGGGCTTATGATGTGAAAAAAGTAGAAGCAAACCGCGCTGAAATCATCGTTTGTGAAGATAACTTCCACGGACGTACGATGGGTGCTGTTTCTATGTCATCAAACGAAGAGTACAAGCGTGGCTTCGGTCCAATGCTTCCTGGCATTATTGTAATTCCTTACGGTGATTTAGAAGCGTTAAAAGCTGCAATTACACCAAATACAGCAGCATTCATTTTAGAGCCAATTCAAGGTGAAGCAGGAATTAACATTCCACCAGCTGGTTTCTTAAAAGAAGCTCTTGAAGTATGTAAAAAAGAAAACGTTTTATTTGTAGCAGATGAAATCCAAACAGGCTTAGGCCGTACTGGTAAAGTATTTGCTTGCGACTGGGACGATGTAACTCCTGACATGTACATACTTGGTAAAGCACTTGGTGGCGGCGTATTCCCAATCTCTTGCGTTGCAGCAAACCGCGACATTTTAGGTGTATTCGAGCCAGGTTCTCACGGTTCTACATTCGGTGGTAACCCACTTGCATGTGCTGTTTCTATCGCAGCTCTTGAAGTGTTAGAAGAAGAAAAATTAACAGAGCGTTCTCTTCAATTAGGAGAAAAATTAGTTGGGCAATTAAAAGAAATTGACAACCCAATGATTACTGACGTTCGCGGTAAAGGTTTATTCATCGGTATCGAATTAAACGAGCCAGCTCGTCCTTACTGTGAACAACTAAAAGCAGCTGGTCTATTATGTAAAGAAACACACGAAAATGTAATTCGTATCGCACCACCTCTAGTAATCTCTGAAGAAGATTTAGAGTGGGCATTCCAAAAAATTAAAGCTGTATTATCGTAATGATAGAGAGGTTGTCCTACACGTTAGGACAACCTCTTTCCTTTTATAGTGATTTATATTAAAGTTTAATTGTAATTTTCTGTTTTTTCATTCATAGAAGGAGGTGCGACATGCTATTAAGATATGGTAAACATATTAACTATTTAGCTACAGCTTTTATTTTAGTTACATTCTTTGGTTTCATCCTTTCCACAACATGGCTTCATTACTCAACTCCTACTACACTCACACTACTGAAAGCATCATTTTGGACTGCTGTTATTCTTACTATTATTGGATTTGGACGAGAAAAAAGCGCACTTGCGGTTATATTATTTGGCATTTGTACACTTGCATTAATTGGTCTTTACACTTTTGCCGTTATCGATTACCTCTATAACCCGAGACCATAGAAAAAAGCTATCTTTATACAAGATAGCTTTTTTCTTCATTTCACTACATTTCGCAAAGTACCAATTCCCTCTACTGTAATGACCACTTCATCACCAGCGTGTAAAAACTTCGGTGGTGTAAAGCCCTTTCCGACACCAGACGGCGTTCCTGTTGCGATAATATCGCCTGGTTCTAATGTCATCCCTTTACTTATCGTTGAAATAATTTCTTCAATTGAAAAAATCATTTTATTTGTGTTTGAAGTTTGTCTTACTTCTCCATTTACTACTGTTTCGATGTGTAATGCGTTCGGCGTTTCAACCATTGATTTATGCATTAAATACGGTCCCATCGGACAAAACGTATCGAAGCTTTTCCCAAGGAAAAACTGTTTATGTTTCCTTTGAATGTCACGAGCGGTTACATCATTTATAACTGTATATCCGAAAACATGGTCAAGCGCTTTTTCTTTTTTTATTTGCTTCCCTCGCTTACCAATAACAATAGCTAGTTCCCCTTCATAATCTAGTTCATTCGTTGCGTGGGAATGCCCATTGATTTTCTCATCAATTCCAATAACTGTTGTTGGTGCTTTCGTAAAAATCATTATATTTTCCGGAATAGACTCTACTCCGCCCATCTCGATTGCATGTTCACGATAGTTTTTCCCAACACAAAGTATATTCTTTCTTGGCCTTGGAATTGGTGCTAATATTTTCACCTCTGTTAACGGATAATACGCTACCCCTTCATTTTCCTTTGCCCAATTTACAATTTCACATATTTTCTCAAGACATTCAGTCCCTCTTTCAATACACTCTAACATTGTAATCGGAATCGTAACCTTTTCCCCTTTTTGTCTTTGCGCTTCTCTTAAGTGCAGTACTTTTTCTTCCTCTTCGTCTACAATACCTACAAATACCTTTTCCTCTTTCTTCGCCGTTACAAAACGCAATATTTCCACTCTCCATCCTAAAACTCATACCATTTAATTGTATTCGCATCTATAAGAAAAAAACCTTCTCATGCACGCTAATTTTTACAATATTCTTCTCGCACCTTATTCGTTACCATTCGTTATTTGACATAAAATGTAGAAATTTTACTTTTTTTAGCGAAGTTGTTTCTTTTTTATGGGATTTTTGTATAATATGTACTACATATATACTAAAAATTTCATTTAGAGATGGAGCCGATTTCAATGTTTGAGCAAGCTATTGAAAAAAAACGTGAAAAAATGATCTATTTTGCTGAACGCTACGGAATGACTTCTCAAAAAACAGTGGATTGTAGCCAAGAACTGGACAGGCTCTTAAATGTAATTTGGCATGTACATACGGATTTTCAACCTAATCAAACATTCGAAACACACACGTAATAACGTGTGTGTTTCTTTTATTTCAAAAAAACACACATTTTATTGAAAACGCCCATACAATAGTAGAAAAGAAAATTTTAAAAACGAAAGGTGTTTTATATGCCAGCTATGGTCGGACATATTCGTATCGTCAATATTGGGTCAAGTGGTATTTTTCACATTGGAGATGTATTTGCGATTAGGCCTATTAGTTATTCACGTGCTTTCGCTGGGGCCGGCTCTTTTAACGTTGGAGATAATGTTTCTGTCTACAATTATCAAAGCGCAACGACTGTCAATGATTCAGATGTAATCGATCAAGCGATAATTGGTTCAACTTAAAGGAGGCAATTGCATTGAATTTTTACGTGAACCAAAGTATTATCATTAACAGTATTAGAATCGATAGCATTACGACTTCTTCTGTATTCCAAATTGGTACGGCCGGAAGTATTAAAGCTCTATCTAAATTTTCAAATACGGGTGGATTTACAGAGCCTCTTCGCCCATTACAGGCGAAAGGACAAATTATTTCTATCAAACCATCAAACAGTTCTTCTTAAGGCATCCTTGTCATAAATATATAGTAGGAATATATTTACCCTCCCTATTGAAAAGGAGGTTTCACAAAATGAATCAAGATATATATACTTACTTACACCAACTTCAGCAAGCTCTCCAAATACAACAAGCAACCATCCTTAGCCTAGAAGATCAAGTCCGCCAATTACAAGAAGAGCTTAATGAATTAAAAAGTCGCCCCTCCTCTTCTATAGGAAAAGTGGAATACAAATTCGATCAATTAAAAGTAGAAAATTTAAATGGTACTTTAAATATTGGTTTAAATCCATTTTCAACAAAAGGACAACAAATTGAAGATTTTCAAGTTGATACAGAAACATTGAAGGTCAATCCTGAAACTGACACCAACCCTGACTTTTATCAAGGTATCCTTCAAGAAATGCATCGCTACTTAGATGAAGAAGCATATAATCGAATTCTCCATTTTGAACAAGAAGAGAGAACACCGCTTGATGAAATGTATCGACAAATGATGGTTGATGACATAAAAAAACAGATGGAGCATAGACTTCCTTATTATTTATCACAAGCTCAATCATATGAAGGTATTTCAACAGATCCAGATTATTTACGAGACCTCATTATTCAAGCAATGAAACAAGATATCGACAAAGCCTTTCTATCCTTTATTCAGCACATACCGGGAAATTTCCGAAAGGAGTAAGTATGTATGAATCTTAACGTTGTAAATCGCGAGTTAAAAGTCGGACAGATTAAAATGAACGGTGTATCTTCGTCCGCTCTCTTTTTAATTGGGGATGCAAATTTCCTCATTTTATCTTCTATTCTTGATACACCGTTTGAAACTGTTACAGAGGGTCCATTTGTACCATTAGTAACAGATGTCCCTCCTACTCCAGGTTAAGGAGACTGAGAAATTATGTTACATCATGTGTCTATTGTCCAAAATGTTTCTATTATTTCTTTAGGGATTACTGCTGTATTTCAAGTTGGAGATGCAAATCAAATGGAATTAAAAAGTAGAGCTCTTGCCGTCCACAGGGAAATCCCTTGTTATATAAAAGGTGAAGGGCGCTTAGATGCATTTGAAATCTTTACAGATGAACACATTACAATCCCAAAGCGAACGACAGATGTCAAATTAAATATTATAAATGAATGCCCTTTTATTGAAGTAAATAACGTTGAATTGCGAACACTTTTAAATTCTGGTTGCTTTCAAATTGGAAATGTTGATTATGTTTTTAATAACTCTCGTATTATGCAAATCCGCCAATATATTACGGATGAACCTTCCGCTCAATAATTCATATAGTAATTAAAAAGCTTAGTAAAGTAGGTGGATGGTATGCCTTCTGTTGTTGGAAATCTCGTCGTTCAAAACAGTAACGGTTCTTTCAATTTAGGAGATTTTTATAACGTGTCTCCGAAAGAAAACACGAAAGCCTATAACGGATCTGGAGCTTCCAATGTTGGGTTTGTCGTGAATACGTTTAACGGTGTTAGTGCAACAAATACGTTTGATTCTGATGTGGCAGATCAAGATCAGATTGGAACAGCGTAAAAAAGAGGTGTCTCCTATAGGTGACACCTCTTTTTTATATGAAATAGTAACGGATCTTTTCTTTGAAAATTATTCATCACATCACCATTTATTTAAATGATAATCCGCCCTCCTCCAAAGCCTTTCTAAGCTTTGGTAAAGATGCGGGGCCCATACCATGCAGTTTTAAAATTTCTTTTTCACTATATTTTGAGAGCTCTTCTACAGTGTGAATACCATGGTGCTCTAATGCCCTTCTTGCTGGTGCTGAAAGAAGAGAGAGAAAACCTTCTTTTGGCTTTCTCTCTTTCTCACAGGTTGGGCAAGTTGGACAATCGCTACTTTTATAGTACTCGTGTCCCTGTTCACAAGTTCTTAACGTTGCCATTTTTTATAGCCCCTTTCTGTTGTCTATTCCTCAATATTCACAACATGATTCCCATCAAAGAAGTATAAACATTTCTCTTTCACAGGATGTTGTAAGCTTTTCTCGAGTGCTTTTGCATATAACGAAAGCTGCACTTTATAGCGATCTTCTAAAATTGGTTTTGCTTGTTCAAATCCGCCTGGGAATTTACCTTCAATCGTATCTGTTTTGAAATCGATTAGCGTAATACCATCTTCTTCTTCAATCATGCAGTCGATAACCCCTTGGACAAGAATCGATTCCCCGCTATTCCCTTGCCAATCTTGATATGCTTCTTCTACTGATAGCATCATCGTAAATGGAACTTCACGCTCAACACTTTTCGCCGCTAATACCCTTTTACCTAGGTCACTGTCAAAGAATGAAATTACTTTTTCAATCGCTATTTCTTCCGCCTGCTCGAATGTTAACAATTCCTTATTTACCATTCCAGCAATTTGTTCTTGAAGAACTTCAACCGTAATCGGCTTCTTCAAATCTACATGTTGCATAACGGTATGGACTGCCGTCCCACGCTCTGCGTACGTTAATCCTTTTTTCTCCATAAAGCGCGGACGTGTTTTAATTGGTGCACGTAGTTTTTTAATAAAGGCGTTATCGCTGCCTTCTTCAGACTGATAATTTCTCTTTATTTCTGTAACGGATTGCTTCGCACGATGAGAGGTTGCTTCCTCATACCCGTACTTCCACATTAACCTATCGTACACTTCTTCTTTTCGTTCACTTTGTAATGGCACAGCCTTTTTCTCACGAAGTGCTTCTAACAACTCTTGTTTCTCTTCTTGAACTGGCTCTGGTGCAAGTAGCGTGTTACCGTCCACAACTTCTACTTTCCAGCTAGTGTCATACCCGTAAATTTCATCTGGAATACTTCCTTGTCCTAATTCAAGAAGTATTTCACTATCACGATGTCTATATAATGAAGGTGCAATCCAGTCTAAATAGCAAGACGCTCCAGCACGTATGTGATCTGGTAATAACCATTCACTATGTTCCCTCGCATCGAGCCATTTTTCCATTTCCTTATTTGCATCCTTAACTGTTCCGATTAAAATTAACTTCTCTTTTGCACGCGTTAAAGCTACGTATAATACGCGCATTTCTTCCGCAATTAATTCCATTTTCATTTTACGTTTAATTGCAAGTTGCGATAATGTCGTATATTTAATTCGTTTACGCGGATCAATGAACTGTGAACCGAAACCGAAGTCTTTATGCAGTAAGAAACGTTTCATTAAATCTTGTGTATTAAAACGACGACCGAGTCCAGCTACAAATACGACCGGGAACTCAAGTCCCTTACTTTTATGAATCGTCATAATGCGAACAACATCTTCTTGTTCACCAAGAGCTCTCGCCGTCCCCATATCGTCACCGCGTTCTAAAATACGTTCAATAAAACGTAAGAAGCGGAATAATCCTCTAAATGATGTTGCTTCATATTGCCTTGCGCGGTCATATAATACACGCAAGTTTGCCTGCCTTTGCTTTCCAGCTGGTAAACCGCCGACAAAGTCATAATACCCTGTCTCACCGTACACTTTCCAAATTAAATCAGAAAGTGATTGTTGGCGCGCGAATTCACGCCATCCTTGTAGTAAGTTATAAAACCATTCTAGTTTTTCATGAAGTTCTTGTTCTTCTTCAAGCGGTGCACCTTTTAAGAATGAGCTCATTACTTCATAAAATGACCCTTTCTTTCCGTGAGCACGAAGCGTCGCAAGTTCTTCATCATTTAATCCAACGATCGGTGAACGAAGTACTGCTGCAAGTGGAATATCTTGCATCGGATTATCAATAACGCGGAATACGTTCATCATAATATTTACTTCTGTCGCTTCAAAGTAACCAGTCGCAAGGTCTGCATATACTGGAATTCCTTGTAGTTTTAACTCTTCCATAATTTGCGGTGCCCACGGCATAGAGCGAAGTAAAATAACGAAATCACGATATTGCACTGGTCGCATACTATCCGTTTTTCGGTCATACACTTCATAACCTGAATCGACCATCGCTTTAATGCGCTGCGCCATAAGACGAGCTTCCAGTTGCGCCTTTTCGACTTCCGTACCTTCTTCACCCTCTAGTACTTCTTCTTCCGTTTGCTGAATGCATAATAATTCAGCCGCTACATCTTCACCTATTGGATAGCTAGCACCTAGCTTTAATTCAGCGTCAGCATCGTAATCGATTTCCCCAACTTCTTCGCCCATAATTTGTTTGAAAATAAAGTTCGTACCTGCTAGTACTTCATGACGACTACGGAAGTTTTTCGCTAAATCAATCTTCATTCCGCCGCCCGATCCTTCTTGCGTGAAGCGTTTATACTTTCCTAAGAATAAGCCTGGTTCTGCTAGTCGGAAACGGTAGATTGACTGTTTTACGTCACCAACCATGAACAAGTTCCCTTCACTCTCAGAATCTTTCGTTACGAATTTAATAATGGATTCCTGTACGAAGTTCGTATCTTGATATTCATCGACTAGTACTTCTGCAAATTTATTACGATATTGAAGCGCTACTGCTGATGGCTTCACTTCATCATTTTCACTTTGTTCACTTAAAATTTGCAAACAGAAATGCTCTAAATCTGTGAAATCAACCATTCCTTTATCTCGCTTCATCGCTTGGAAACGCTCTGTAAAGACTTTTACGAGCTTCACGAGTTTTTCTAATACAGGATGCATATCTTGAAAATCTCGTAAGAAACTTTCAGGTTTGCGGCTAAATAACTCTTCTTGTAATTTCTTCACTTCATCTTTCGCTTTATTACGAAGAGAGTCTACTTGTTTTACAACATCCTCGTTGTAATCACTTTTCTTAATACGCTTTAACGTTTGCCACGATACGTTTTGCATCGCTTCATACACGCTTGTCCACGATTCACGAGCTGCTGATGATAACATTCCAAGTAAAGCTGCATCCGCTTGCAGGGTTTCAACGCGAGGCGCCGGGCCGTCAGGAAGCATTGCGAGTTCGGTTGCTTTACGAATATGTTGTTCCGCTGTTTCAAGCTGGAATCTCACATCTTCTAATAGGTAAGAAGCATACACTAAATCTTCAATTGTCTTTCCTTCCACGTCGTATGCTTCTACTAATTTATCGAGCCATTTTTCCGGATTTGGATGCGCTCTTGATTCTGTATGAAGCGCTAAAATCATTCTTTGTAAGTCATCATCACTACGGTCACTCGTATAGCGATCAACTAATTCAAAGAAAATACTATTATCTTCGATTCCATACTCTTCTTCTAATATGTCATCTAGCACTTCTTCTTTTAACAACTCATTTTCTGTTTGATTTGCAATACGAAAACGAGGATCAACATCCAGCATGTAGTAATACCCTCTAATTACTTGTAAACAAAATGAATGGATCGTTGAAATAGATGCTTTATTTAATAGGCTCAGCTGTTTTCTTACATGTTGAGATCCTGGCTCATCAATTAGTACTTTTTCTAACGCTTCTCCAATTCGATTTTTCATCTCTTGCGCCGCTGCATTCGTAAATGTTACAACGAGCAGGCGATCGACATCGACTGGATTTTCCTCATTAATAATCTTTTTAATCATACGTTCAACTAATACTGCTGTTTTTCCCGATCCAGCTGCTGCTGCGACTAAAATGTCACGTCCATTCGCTACAACGGCTTTCCACTGGTCATCTGTCCATTGACTACCTTCTGGTTTTTTAGGCCAATTCTCTATCATTCTCCGTCAACCTCCTCTCTAATTTTCTCCATCGCTTCACTATCTTTCATATCTTTTAACGTACGGAATTGATTATCTTCAAGTGATTCATCAAACTGACAGACAGATTTGAAGTTACAGAACGTACATGCCGCTTTATTCCCCTTTTTGTAAGGAGCAATATCAATAACACCTTCTGTAATGTCTTTTCCGATATTTTCAAACGTATGGTGTACATATTTTTGCAGTACGTTAAACTCTTGCTCACTTGCAATGCTAGAACGCGCACTAAAACTACCGTCTTTTTTCAGACCAGCAGAAATAATATCTGAACTTCCTGTTGAAAGTTTGTTATCCATTAAACGAACAACGTCAGCATCTCCTAGTACGAGGCCTTTCATTTTAAATTTCTTTAAAATTTCTTTTTCAATTTCAGCTTCAGATGCGTCACCTTTCATTTCAACAATCGGATTATGAATATGAAAGTACAGTACACCAGCAGGTGATGCTGCGTGGCCTTTTTTCATCCACGTTTGTGCATTTGTAGTAACGACATCTAAATACGTTAACATTTGAAGTGCCAATCCGTAATACACTTCCGTTAAGTCTAACGCTTTTGAACTTGATTTATAATCAATAATACGAAGGAATGTTCCGTTTTCATCTTCAGCCTTATCCACACGGTCAATACGGCCGATAACTTCCATCTTCACACCATTTGGTAATGAGAATTCCATCGGCGGAAGCGATCCCGTACCGCCCATACCGAATGGCACCTCTAAATCAACTGGTACGAAACCGCTCGACTTCGCGTGTTCACGAAGAATGATTGACGTACGGAAAATGATTTGTTGTAGTTTTTGTTTTAAATAGAAATGACGATTTGAGCTTAATAAAATTTGTCTTTGTAATAACGGTGCGATTTCTTCTATTACTAAAACAGAAAGATGCTCACACTCTTTTATTGATAAATCCGCCCAAGTGCGGTTTTCGCGTAATAGCCTGTCTGCAATTCTCTTCAGTGCTGCATGGAATAGTTCACCGATATCTGGTGCATCTAGTTTAAAAACATCACGCTCTCTTAACGATAAACCGTGCTGCGCGAAATGAGCGTACGCACAACGGTTGAAGAGTTCCATACGAGAAACGCTTCCTTTTATTTTATCTCCGTATAAATCTCTACTTACTACCGTACTTAGTTTCTGCGCACGATTTCGATAGAATAAACTCGATAACACGCGACTACTTTTTTGTTTCCATTCATCCGAAGTGACGTAGAAGTTATAGACGTCCCACCAAAAATCTAGATTCCCTTCAAATCCGTATCGCTTCCACGTTTGTAGTTGCTGCATGACATAAGATAACGTCACTTCTGGCGTTGCTACGTATGAAATTTGTTCCGAACGCGATAAGTCGTTTACGTCATTCGTAATAAACGAGTCTTTCACATTAGGGAACATTCTTTTTATTTTCTTAATAAAGCTAGATGCAAGTAATGTCTTTCCTTCTTCATCTGCAAGTGGGCATGAAATATATAATTTCTCAGACGCTCTCGTTACCATCTGATACATAACGAACTGCTCTTCTAATAAAGTTTGTCTCGTCGTTGGCGCGAGTTCAATTCCTGCCGCACCAAGAACTTCTCTTTCCTCATCAGAAAGCATCCCTTCATCCATCGGTGCTGCTGGAATAACTCCTTCATTTACGCCGATAATAAACGTTGCTTTCACATCTGATAACCTGGAGTGATCAATATTGGCAACTAATACTTGATCTAATGATGGCGGAATGTTAGCGAATTGAAGTGCCTCAAGTCCTGTCGACATAACGTCCGTGAACATTGATAGTGACATCTTCTCCTCACCAAGCATTTCTACAAACGTATCAAGAAGGCTCATTACTTCTTCCCATACTTGTTCATGGTCTGTTGCAAATAAGAAATCTCCGCTCTCTTCTGCACGTATACGTAATTCTTCTAACTTCTTTGGAACGTCAAGTTCTTCTAAAAATAAGTAAACCGCTTCGCACATTTGCATCACTGTTCCCGCACGCTTTAACCTTTTTTGCATGCGAATAACTGGCGTTCTTACAACATCACGCAGCCTGTTTATTTTCTCTTCCATTTCACGTTCAATATCTGTTATCATTCCGTTTGTATCGTCAAGTGAACGGTAACGGCGATACATCCACGGATCCTCAGAAGTCCATCTCTTCCCTTGTACACCGTACGCTAAACAGTAGTTTTCGAACTCATCCATCTCTTCACGCATCATTTCTTTCCTTACGTCTAATGGATATAAAAGCTCTGTTTTCACGCAGCGAAACACCGCGTCATAACGCCAATTTCCGCTAATAATTTCTAAGGCAGAACGAATACACTCTACTAATGGATGATGTGACATCGGGCGTTTTTCATCGATGAAGTGTGGAATATTATAATCTGTAAATAACGTTCGCATCACATCGTAATAACTTTCCCCGTTACGAAGAAGTACTGCAATATCTCGATAACGATACGTTTCATCCGCGACAAGTCTACGAATTTCACGAGCAACCCCTTCTACTTCAGCTCGTAAATTCGCCGCTGTACTAATTGTTACACTTGCTTCATCATAATACTTTTCATTCGGACGCGCTTCATAATGCGTTTCTAAATGAGCTAATGCCGGAGAATGAAAACGCGGTTGTTCCATAAGTGGAATTGTTTTTTCAATTTCTATTTTCTCTTCACGCGCTACTTGTTTTATTTTTTCATATGTTAACGTCGTTTCATAAAATAAATCCAGTTCATTCACTGGCTGCGCTAATGTTTTTTCATCTATCGTTAACGTAATTGTGACTCTCGCTCCACAAATCATGAGCTGTCTTACAATTTCAAGTTCTTGCGGAGAAAATGAATGAAACCCATCTATATAAATTTCAGCACCATTTACATACTCAGACTGCGGAAGCTTTTCCACTAGCAATTGTAAATAGTCTTCTGAATCTAAATATTTCCCGATTAAAGCACGTTCAAAATCATCATATAATAGCTGTAAATCATATACTTTATTCGCTAATAACTTTTGCTCAGCACTGCTACTATGCGCATCTAATTGTTGCCACATTTCATATACGTTAGATGGCGTCACATTGTAACGTTTAAACTCCGCAATCATACTGCCAAGATGCTCAAAGAAACCGTTTTGCTCCGCTGCTTTTTGGAACACCGATAATCCATCTTTACGAGATTCTACAATTTTACGAAGTAACATATGCACACCCGCTTCATCAATATGAAGACGACTCGCTCCGCCAACTTCTTGCAACACCTTCCAAGCTAATCGTGAAAAACTAAAAACTTGTGCCCGAATAGAACCTCTTACATCCTCACTTTCAATTAACGCCTGCTGCGTCTGGAATGTCATCTGTTCTGGCACAAGATATAATATTGTTTTGCCTCTCGGGCGCTGTTTTAACTCTTCTTGCACTTCTCGTAAACAAAGTGTACTCTTTCCACTTCCCGCTCTACCAATCACCAATCGAAGTGACATGTAACCCCACCTTTCACTTACACAACGAACGTTAGTTTGCTACTATAATTGTATTATAGTACACGAAAAAAGACAAACGGAGTTGTTTGTCTTTTCTATACTTCTACTTCATTATATCAACCTTTTGAAAAATTCGTTTGCACCTCTTGAATTGGCCAATATCTTAAATCGACTTTACCGACAACTGTATCAGCCTTCACAAAGCCAAAGTGTCTACTATCCCAGCTCCCAAGGCGGTTATCGCCTATTACAAAAATATGACCAGCTGGCACCACCTTTTCTTTCGTTAACTCTTCTAATGTAAAATCACCTGTTAGTTGCCTTCCATTTATCTCTTTCTTGTACTTCTCTAAATAAGGCTCATCAATAAATTGACCGTTTATATACAACTTATCATGCTTATATTCAATATGGTCTCCAGGTAAACCGATAATTCGCTTTACATAGTCTTCTTTTTTATTCGCATGAAAAACGACGACATCGAACCTGTTCAAGTCCCCCACTTGATAACTCACCTTATTTACAACGAGCATATTGCCATCCTGCAATGTCGGCATCATTGACTTCCCCTCTACAACGTACGTTGAAAAGAAAAACGTTCGAAAAAATACAGCTAATAGTACACCAATTAAAATTGTTCGTATCCACTCTAGGCCTTCTTTTTTCAAAGTTTTCTTCATCCGCTTCTCCCCTTACCCTTTAATAATGAAGCTTGCATTTATAAAGTGAAACTTAATCGGTGGGGGTTTTGTTCATCCCGCACCGATCGGGCAGTTTGATCCCCACCTAACTTCTCTGCTTCAGCCGAATTTTTTGGAGGGAGTTTCACTGCCCTCAAATAGTGGGACAAAGAAGACTATTCTTAATGTAGTTCTAACTTTACTTCAATTCTTTTACCGACATACCATAAAATAAAAATAACAATCGCTACAATAACTGATTTCACCGGCTTATGAATAAACGACATTAAATCATGACCGATGTACGTTAAAATAAAAATCATCACAAGCTTCCCGAATGCGAGCGCAAGTCCGAACTGTTTTACGCTAATGCGAGATAAACCAGCTACAACGTTTATAAGCGCAGACGGTGTAAACGGAAAACAAAATATAACAAACACTGGCGCGAATCCTTTCCTTTCAATCCACCCCATTGCCTTGCGCACTTTCTCATGCTTATTTACAAAAGAAAAGAAACGGCTTCGTCCAAAATGGCGGATAATGAAAAAAACAAGCATAGCACCGATTACTGATCCAAGCCATGAATAAAGGAAACCCAGCCAAAATCCAAATGCAACAGCATTCGCTAGTACAAACACAATAAGTGGTAATGCTGGAATAAGCGCCTCTATCATCGGCAAACCGATGCCAAGAAGCGGTCCGAACGCCTTATAACTTTCAACAATATGATCCATATTTTCTGGTGAAAAATACTCTTTGATTGACTGAAAATCCATTCTACACTTTACCCCTTTACTCTAATTACTACCTCTACTGTATCATTGCTTTTCTGAAAGAGGAAATGGTAGATACGACATATGGAGATGTAATTATTAAGTTTCCATGTCCTTCATTAGAATTCCTTCATTATTTAGCTATGATAATCTTTCAATATTCGACAGGATATGAAGATAATTTAGACACTATACACAAATTGTAACTTAACGGTTACGTTTGATGAAAAAGCAGAAACTACAGAAAGGAATAATTCGTCTTTTTCAAAAAAATACCCTTACTGCACGTAAGGGTATTTCTACCTATATAGAAAGAAGTATCATGTATGCCACAAATATAAAATGATATATATTCACACTACATTAAATATATATAAGGAAATTACCATTATATTGTTCCATTAAAGAACAATATATTTGTACATCTCACTCGGTTTATTTATGAATCTTACAGCGTAAACTGTATATATAATGAAATAAAAAAAGGATGAGTCTCCTCATCCTTTTCCTCTCACACATCTTCTTCCCTAACAAAATACACTTTCTCATAAGCTGGTCTTAATGTTGATTCATCTCTTTTATCAATTTCTTTAAAACAAGGATTTCCTTGTTTCTTCTTTCGATCTTCATATTCTGTACGCAGTTTCGCTGTACGATTTTGTTGATTTTCAAAACTACTTTTTGATATTTCTAATTTCACAGCAAGGCCATTTATAAATCGAATCATAAGATTTCCATCTTTTAATTCTCGATTACTTTCGATATAAAAATGCGACAGCCACGCGCACTCTTTTCTAGAATAAGAATAAGTAGGGAAAAAATAAAGTTGATCTGTCGGACTGATTGCAATCGGTGCTTTATGTGTAATGTGCGTTAACTCTTTCGTTCCTTCTTTTCTGCCCAAAAAACTAGATCCATGCTTACGACAACTTCTCTCTATAATATCTAGAGGCTTTTGAAATACGAAAAAAGAATCTTCCATTTCAACAACTCGCGTAACAATTTTCTTTTCACTTAGAATAACAGGAAGTAAGGCCATTGTATTTTTAGTTACAACATAATTTTCGACATAGCGTTCTACTTTGCTTTCCATATCCTATTATCTCCTTTTTTCATTTTCTATTTATATTAGCAGCTGCATATATAATTTTAGCACCTATGAAAAGGAAATAGGTAACAGGTTCCGCTTTTTTACAATTTTTTATCATTTATCAAACATTTGTCAAACAATAAAATCACGATATATAAATTAAATAGTTTTATAACCATAAAAACAGCATTTATACTACCTATAAATATTTATTATCCCTTCCTCTTTTTACATCATTACAACAATTAACTTTGCTATAATTAAAATATAAATCCAATATATGGAGGGCCCTTATGGAAGAAAAAGAGCTCCAACCATCGATTCAAATGAAAAATAGTAGCGTCATTATCGTGAAAAACTCAGCTAGTATTATATTCGGTTTATTTTTCATTCTGCTATTCTTCGCTAAACCATTTCGTAAATCGAAATGTCCTGAATGTAAAAAACGCGAGAAGAAAAAAGCAGGAAAAGAAGAGTAAAAGGCCTTCCTTTTTGGAAAGCCTTTTACTCTTCTTCATTACCTCTATAAACGTCGAGTACAACTTCATTTACATATATCTCAACAACAAAAAAAGGATGGCATGAGCCATCCTTTTTTCCATCATCAACTATAAAATTATAGTTTGATTACGTTTTTAGCTTGAGGTCCACGGTTGCCTTCTTCGATTTCGAAGCTAACTTTTTGACCTTCTTCTAAAGATTTGAAACCTTCAGTTTCGATTGCAGAGAAATGTACGAATACATCGTTTTCGCCTGGAACTTCGATGAAACCGAAGCCTTTTTCGTTGTTAAACCATTTTACTTGTCCTGTTACTGCCATGATTATTTCCTCCTAAGAAAATACAAATTATTTTAGTCTTCCTGTATAAAAAAAGAATCCACACATTATCAAACACGAAACATAAACTAGTTCTCACATACTTTTTCTCGTTCGTTTTCGGCACTTGATAATATATGGATTGCTTAATTTAACTATTCAACTGACATCATCATAGCATACTTAAAATAAAATGTACAATCTTTTTTGAAAATAACTGACAAATCAAGTTGAGTATACGCTCACAAATATATTATATTAACATGTGCAAATTTCAATATTAAATAAACAAACACAACATTTGAATACGATTACATTTCTTTTTCCGAACTGTTAAAATATAATCATATAGTGTTTACTGGAGGGGATTTATTAGATGTCAAACTACACTAACGAAGAAAAGTTAACAGGGGGAAACGTCTCAAACGTATATCGTTCTGAAAATACTGTTCGGCGGGAATTAAAGCCAGACAGTACAAATATTCATAAGCTATTACGTCATCTAGAAAACAAAGGGTTTCATTATGCCCCAAAGTTTTTGGGCATAGATGAAAAAGATAGAGAGATTTTATCATTTATAGAAGGCGACGCAGGCAATTATCCTTTAAAAGAATTCATGTGGTCTAATGATGTGCTGAAAGAAATCGCAAAGATGCTCCGTCTGTACCATGATGCTGTAAGTGACTTTCCGTTATTAGCGGATTGGAAACCGATGGATCATACCCCACATAACATTGAGGTTTTATGCCACAATGATTTTGCTATATATAACATTATTTTCAATAATGAAAAGCCAGTCGGTATTATTGATTTTGACGTCGCTGCTCCTGGTCCAAGAATGTGGGATATCGCTTATACGCTTTATACTTGTGTACCTTTAAGTCGAGTGCATTATACGGAATCAGGTGAGGCAATTCATTACCACTCATCGCAACATGCAGGTCGTATTAAAGAAAGAGTAAAGTTGTTTGCTCAGTCCTACGATAAAGATATGGACGAAAATTACTTCGAAATGGTGTTACTACGTTTAGAAGGGTTATGTACATATGTGAAAAGAAAAGCACAAGAAGGAGACGGAAATTTCCAAAGAATGATTGATGAAGGACATCTAGATCATTATGAAAAAGATATGACGTTTATTCGTAAGCATGGGAAAGAATGGATCTAATATTATTTCTATTTTTGTTAGTAAATATATTTTAAGTTATGTTACATATATCCGAATAATCGTTCATATCGTTTCTTTTCCTACCGGAACTATCAAGCTAAAATCTCGAGATACCCCCTAACGAAATTTTAGCTTTCTATAGTTATGTAAGAGAATTCAGCCCATTTTTTCGTTTCACAAAAATTTTATAATAATTAAAATCACATTATAAAAATATTATATTATAATACAACTAGTTAAAGGGAAACTTTAATCAGTGGGGTTTTGTGCATCTCCCACGTAACTTCTTTGCTCCAGCCAACTTTTGAGGCGGGAGTCTTACTGCCGCAAATAGCGGGATAAAATTACAAGGCCGTTTGCCATGGGGGATTTACATACATGAAAAAGATTTTATTTTTGTTATTGGCTACTATTATTACGTTAACATACCTTCTAGTTTTTAATAAGACTATTGATTCTGAAATTAAAGGATTCCCTATACCTTATGAAGCTAAATTAATTCATACTACTGAGGAGATAGGTGAGTATGTATATAAAGGCGATTGTTTTGAATCAGGTTTATCTATATGGTATCAAATACATATAAAATTAAAGGGATGGGATAAGACTTTTGCAGAGGGTGGAATGAAAGTTTATGAGAAGGATAATAAAAAAGTAACCGTAATATATTTAACGGGAGAAGATGTTATCAGTTTATATAAAGAGTAATAAAAAAGGTGATCACTTAATTGTGATCACCTTCCTTTTATTTCGTAAACTGAGCTTCTTCTGTAGAACCTTTTAACGCTGTCGTTGATGAAGTACCGCCTGTAATGACTTGTGCTACTTCATCAAAATAACCTGTTCCTACTTCGCGTTGATGACGAGTTGCAGAGTAACCGTGTTTCTCTGCTGCGAATTCCGCTTGTTGTAATTCAGAATATGCTGCCATGCCACGCTCTTTATAGCCACGCGCTAATTCAAACATGCCGTAGTTTAATGAGTGGAATCCAGCAAGTGTTACGAACTGGAACTTGTAACCGTAAGATGCGATTTCTTTTTGGAAGCTCGCAATCGTTTTTTCATCTAATTTTTGTTTCCAGTTAAATGACGGTGAACAGTTATAAGCGAGTAATTTCCCTGGATATTTTTTATGGATTGCGTCTGCAAATCGTTTTGCATCTTCTAAATTTGGTTCAGACGTTTCACACCAAACGAGGTCTGCATACGGTGCATACGCTAAACCACGTGCAATTGCTTGATCCAGTCCTGCTTTCGTACGATAAAATCCTTCTGGTGTTCTTTCTCCTGTAATAAACGCTTTATCAACCGGATCGATATCACTCGTAATTAAATCGGCTGCATCTGCATCTGTTCTTGCAACGATAATTGTCGGTACTCCCATTACGTCCGCAGCAAGGCGTGCGGAAATTAAATTACGTACCGCTGTTTGTGTCGGCAGTAATACTTTTCCACCTAAATGTCCGCATTTTTTCTCTGAAGATAATTGATCTTCAAAGTGTACACCTGATGCACCCGCTTCAATCATACCTTTCATAAGCTCGAATACGTTTAATTGTCCGCCAAATCCAGCCTCTGCATCTGCTACAATCGGTACGAAATAATCTGTATCATCGCTTCCTTCCATATGCTGAATTTGATCCGCACGTTGAAGTGTTTGATTAATTCGTTTTACTACAGCTGGTACGCTGTTCGCTGGATATAAGCTTTGGTCTGGATACATATGTCCAGAAAGGTTTGCATCAGCCGCTACTTGCCAACCACTTAAGTAAATTGCTTTTAATCCCGCTTTCACTTGTTGCATCGCTTGGTTTCCTGTTAATGCACCAAGTGCGTTAATATAATCTTCCGTATGAAGCGATGTCCAAAGCTTCTCAGCCCCGCGGCGTGCTAGTGTATGTTCAATATCAATCGAACCGCGCAAACGAATTACATCTTCAGCTGAATACGGACGTGTTATTCCTTTCCATCTCGTATCTAATTCCCAGTTCTCTTGTAATTTATCGATTCTTTCGTTTTTCATTTATTCCATCCCCTTTTCACTTTATAAAATTTCATAACCCGGTAATGTTAAAAATGGTACGAACTCATCATTCCGAACGAGGTTTGTAAACAATGTTGTCGCCTCTTGGAATCTCCCTTTCTTAAAGGCTTCTTTACCAATCTCTCTTTCTATCTTTACTAATTCTTCTTCTTTCCATTCTTCCATTAATTCGAGCGTAATATTGCGGCCATCATTTAGCTTTCCGCCTTCATGACGAATCCATTGCCATATTTGTGCTCTGGAGATTTCCGCAGTTGCTGCATCTTCCATTAAGTTATAAATTGGCGCTGCTCCCCGTCCACTTAACCAAGATGCAATATATTGAATACCTACACTAATATTCGTGCGAAGACCTTCTTCTGTAATCGTTCCCACTGGTACTTCTAATAAATCTTTTTCTGTAACACGTATTTCTTCACGTTTCCTAAAAATTTGATTCGGCGTTTTCATAATGTGATTAAATACTTCCATTGCAACCGGTACAAGTCCCGGATGGGCAACCCAAGTCCCATCATGACCGTCTAAAGCTTCACGCTCCTTATCAGCACGCACCTTTTCGAAAGCCGCTTCATTCGCTTCTGGATTATTTTTAATCGGAATTTGTGCTGCCATTCCTCCGATTGCTGGTGCATTACGGCGATGACATGTTTGAATTACTTTTAAAGAATACGCGCGCATAAACGGCGCCGTCATCGTGACTTGCGCTCTATCTGGCAGTAAAAATTCATTATGATTACGGAAACCCTTTAAGAAGCTGAAAATGTAATCCCATCTTCCGCAGTTTAAGCCAGCAGAATGATCTTTTAGCTCATACAAAATTTCATCCATTTCAAACGAAGCGTGAATCGTCTCCAATAGCACAGTCGCTTTAATTGTTCCGTTTGGAATACCGATGTATTTTTGAGCAAATACGAATACATCGTTCCATAATCTCGCTTCTAAATAACTTTCCATTTTCGGTAAGTAAAAGTACGGGCCACTTCCTTTTTCTAAAAGCGCCTTCGCATTATGGAAAAAATACAGACCAAAATCCACTAAGCTGCCGGACATATTTTTCCCATCAACTTGCATATGCTTTTCCTCTAAATGCCATCCTCTTGGACGCACAATGAGTACAGCTGTTTTATCATTTAATCTATATTCTTTTCCTTTATCATTTTTGTGTGAGATCGTTCCCTTTACTGCATCTCGTAAGTTAATTTGGCCTTCAATCGCATTTTCCCAAGTTGGTGAATTCGAATCTTCAAAATCCGCCATAAAAAGATGAGCTCCTGAATTTAAAGCATTAATGACCATCTTTCTATCTACCGGTCCAGTAATCTCTACGCGGCGATCCTCTAAATCTTTCGGAAGATTGGCGATTGTCCAATCCGCTTCACGTATGTGCTTTGTTTCTTCTAAAAACTTCGGAAACTCCCCTGCATCAATTCTTTTTTGTTTCTCTACACGTTTTTGTAATAGTTCTGTGCGGCGCTCATTGAAATTTTCATGTAGTTCCTTTAAAAAACTAAGCACCTCAGGTGTCAATATTTCGTTGTACGCTGGTAACATTTCTCCGGGCAATGTAACCCGTGAAGTTCGCGTCGACATATTAGCATCCCCTTCTTAAACTGTTTTATAACAGATTTGATTTTATGTTTTATATTATATAACAAATCTTCAGAAAAGGAAGTTTTTTTTGAAAATTCATTTCATTTTTTTTTGAAAACGCCGTTCTTTCGTGCTCTATTCCATACAAAAAAGGCCACTGTTATACAACAACGGCCTTTTCGTAACATCTTCCAAAATTAAAAATGAAATTATATCAAATACAACTTTACATTTCAGAGGTAGCACTTCCCTTCACCGATAGCTCCTTTTCTCTTCCTTTACGAAAAGTGAGTGCCATTCCTACAAAAATAAGGACAATCCCTACAACTTGCATACTAGTCGGTCTAAATCCGGTAAAGACCGTATCTAACAAAATTGCTACAGCAGGATCTAAAAACACTAATACAGAAATAAGTCTCGTCGATAAATCTCTTAAACTGTCAAAAAACAAGTAATATACAAACCCAGTATGTATAAGTCCTGTTGCCGTTATCATCATCCAGTTCGTCTCTGTTAAACCTTGAAACTGTCCGAAATCCACAAATGGTAACAATAAAAATATACCTAAAAACGTTTGTACAAATGTCATCGCATATGCACTCGTATGCTTGATTCCTTTTCCTAATAAAGTCGTAAAAGCATAAAATAACGCTGCAAGAAGTGCCCATACCATTCCAGATGACATGAGTTTCTCGGGCGACACACTTCCATCTACTCCAGCTACTAAAACTGTGCCGAGGAAACAAATGACAATGGACATAACGGCAAACACTGTTAGCCTCTCTTTAAATACGATACTCCCAATCATTAATACGATAATTGGAGCGAGATGATAGACAGAAATTGCAATTGTAATTGACATAACTTCAAACGCTTTAAATAGAAATACCCAGTTAAAAACGAGAAATACGCCGCACGCTAATATTTGCACAATCTCTTTTTTATTCCACTTTTCATTTTTATATTGTCCTGTCACTAACCAACATAACGCTAAAAATATAGTTGCACAAATACAACGAACAAATACTAATTCAAAAGACGGTAAACCTGTTTGGACAGAAAAAAATCCAATTGATCCGAAAATAGACATCGAAAGGATCATTTTTATAGCCGGCATTGATTTTTTATTGTACACCCTTTCTCTCCTCCTACAATCACTCTCTTATAAAACTAAAAATTCTAAAAACATTACTTATTATTATATATTACAATCAAAAAATTGTAAAAAACTAGAATATAACGATTGACATCCACACAAAATTTTCATAATAAAAAATCATCCTTTTGTATTCCACAGGATGATTTTTTATATGTATTGAGAGGTCTATATATTTATGAAGACTTACATATACTCTACTATTTTTGAAGAGTAAATTGGGAAACTATCTGTTTTAGTCCTCCTGCTACGTTGTGCAGATGTTCAATTGAAGTCGAAATCTCTTGAACAGATTTTTCTTGCTGTTGAATAGACTCTTTTACCCTATCAGTTCGATCAGATGATCTTTGAGAAATTTGCGCCATATCTTCTGTAGAAGCAGAAATCTCCTCACTACTCGCTGCAATTTCATCTGTAGACATAGATACCGTTTGAATTTGCTCAGATACTTGCTGCACTTTTTCTGTAATAGTTCCAAATACTTTTTCTGTATGCATTACTACTTGTGTACCTGCCTGTACCTCATTATCTACTTTCCCCATCATATGTACCGTATGATTCGTTGTTCCCATAACTTGAGTAATAAGCTTCTCAATTTGTTTAGCAGAGTCACTAGATTGTTCTGCTAATTTTCGTACTTCATCTGCCACAATTGCAAATCCTCTACCACTTTCTCCAGCACGTGCAGCCTCAATTGCGGCGTTTAATGCTAATAAGTTAATCTGAGAGGTAATACCTTGCATAACATCAATGATTTTAACAATTTCTTCTGATTGTTCTTTCATAGTCTCTACTTGTTTCACACCGCTATGTACTGAATTTTGGATTGTATCCATCTGTTGAATCATTTGTTTCATTAATTTGTTACCACTCTCTGCATCTAGTGCTGATTGAGCAGACAATTCATTTACAGAGGATGATGTATTCACTATACTCTGCATTCCTTGTGTCAACTCTTCCATCGCACCCGCAGTTTGTTCCATTGCCTGCATTTGGCTCTCTGCGCCATTGGCAACTTCTTCAATATCCATAGTAATTTTCTTTGCTGCACCGCTAGATACTTCTGATGCAGATACTACTCCGTCTGCATATTGGAATAAAAGCTGAATATTATTCTCTACTTCTTGCATATTTGTTCTTAGCCCTGCAATCATCTCGTTAAAATCACTTACTAATATACCTAATTCATCTTTAGCATTATAATCACCATGTACAGTTAAATCTCCCTCTTTTGCTCTTTCCATCATACGACTAACCGTTTGTAAAGGTGCCACTATAAGCTTGCTAATAATATAACTTACTATACATATAATGATTGTAGTAACTACTGCAAGAATGATAAAGGTAATAACAGAGCGATCTATCATTTTTTGAGAATCTTTAAATACTTGGTCAGCTAAGTTTGAAACATAAGTTTCTAAATCTACAGCATAACCAGCTAACTCTACTCCCTTCGGTTTTAAGTCCTTTTGAAATTCGTTTACCATTTGAGATTCATTTGTTCCCTTCGCTTTGTCAAACAACTTCTTATATGTCTCCATATAACTTGGCAAAGATTTCTTCATCTTCTGAAACAGCTCATCCTCTTGCTTACTTAAATTAACGCCATCATCATATTCTTTTAATAAAGAATCATATTTTTTAAGATCCTTTTCAACACTACTAATAATCCCCTCTTTATTTGTCCCCTCATTTTGTGACGTTGTAATTAATTCTAGTAAGTTATATTCTAGTGAATTTTGTGTACGAAGCATTCCTTCTAATAAAACTGCAGAATTTTGATAATCATCTACTACAATTTCTGTATCGTGCTTAATCTTGTTAATAGAATTAATTGCTACACAGCTCATAATTGCCATGCCCAAAACTGCTAATGAGATAAGTAAGAATAATTTATGTTTCACTTTTAAATTTTGTAAAAAATACATATTTCCACCTTTATTCCTTTATATATAGATTTTTAGAATTTTATAGCTTATTATTTACAAAATCACAATAAAAAGCAATGATAAATATTCCCAATACCAAACTTATATTTCTATAAAAAAGAAGTAGCATAATCGCTACTTCTTTTTTTTTTGTTTCTCATATTGCTCAAACGTATGAATTCTTTCGAAAATTGGTGGATGTGTGTATAAGAAAAATTTTACTAACGCTGGTGGATTCACTTGACTTAAACTTGTTTTTGATAAATATTGAAAAGTTTTCACACCTGATTTCCCATCTTTCGTCATATTTAAAGCGTATTGATCCGCCGCGCGTTCTTCTATTCGTGAAACGTAGTTTGTTGCTGGTTGTGATGCAAAGGATAGTACAGAAGAAATTAAGAAAAATAAAGGTAAAATCGAGAAACATGCCATTTTTGAAATTTGCAGCGTATCTCCCCATTTTCGAATACACATATTTAAAATACGACTAATTAAATACATACCTATAAACGATATGAAAATATAACTCGCAACGCCCCAATATATATGTTTCATTACGTAATGTCCCATTTCATGGGCCATAATAAATAAAATCTCTTTATCTTTTAATTGCTTAAGCGTTGTATCCCACATTACAATACGCGAGTTAAGGCCAATTCCTGTTACATATGCATTTAACGAATTCGTTTTTTCCGACATATTTACTTCATATACGTGTTTAGCAGGAATGTCAGCTTTGTCTGCCATCGCTAAAATTTTCGTTTCTAACTCTTTATTTTTCAACGTCGTGAAGTCATTGTAAAGTGGATCAATAATAACAGGCTGTACGAACGTTAAAAAGATTGTAAATGGTACAGAGAGTGCCCATCCTGCTAGCCACCATCTCTTCGGGAATTTACGGATAAGCCATAAAAGAACTGTAACAATGAGTAACATCGTCGCATAATTAACCCAAAAATCGATAACGTGATCTTTTATCCAGCTTTGTGTACTTTGCGTGGAAATACCGTAATCAACCGACACTTTACGCCCAATCCATTGCATCGGTAATGCCAGTACCGTTGTGAGTAATGATAAATAAAAGAAATAAATCGCAACTTGTAAGACACTTATTTTAGTCGTTTCCGTTGACCATTTCTCAAACTTTTTTGAAATACCGAGCACGAGTACAAATAATAAAATAATCCATTCAAGAGGCGTCGCTAAAAAGAACAGTAAATTTTTCACGCGCGAATAATCTTGGCTTAGCGTAAGCTCTTTCGCATTCATAAAGGTTTCTGGATCTGCACTCGTTCCTTTATACATGTCCGGAATGAGTTCATGATTCCATCCAAATAAATACCAATATATAAATAACGCAAATCCAACGTACAAAAAAAGCGACCACCCAATAACTTTCCTCACGTTATTCCCTCCTCTATGCTGCCTGTCTATTATTATTGTAAGTTCGTACATGCTAAATTAGAACAAGCTAATTACGAGAATTGCTCGAGAGCCTTCTATTTACATAAAGTGAAACTTTAATCAGTGGGGGTTTTCTTCATCCCCCACTGATTATTAGCCTTCACCAATCGGGCTTTTACGGGCAGTTGATCCCTCGCCTAACTTCTTTGCTGTCACTGAATTTTGAGGTGGGAGTCTTACTGCCCGTTAATGCGGGATAAAAAAAACTCTTCTACATAAGAAGAGTTTTACCTATTTTTAGACACTTTCCTCGGTTCATAATTCGGAATAAGAAAAGCACTTACAAACCAGCACATTAAACCAGCGCCTTTTACATATTTTACATATTCATAGTCTTGAAAAAATAGCGTCGTTATAATAATCGTAAAAAAACCTACTAAAACAAATATATACCCTATTTGTTTCTTCGATAACATAAATACTTATCCCCCTTAAGGCAGTACATCTATTAACAAACTGAAATCTTGTACAGAAAAAGAACTATATTTCATAATACCTTGTACAGCTAAAAGTAAAACAAGACCGATCACACACATATAGTTAACACTTTCGTCACCCTTTTTTTCAGTAACCATGCCACCACTTATACATAAGACCCCTAATAAATGGAGCGCTAAATACATGAAAAAGTAGGCTTCCTCCCAGCGGAGAATAACATTTACTGTCGTTATTAGCACTATGCTAAGTAAAATCAAATAAAAAAACTTATTTGATGATATTGTTTCATTCATATAATTTTATACATTCCTTTCAAATTTAGAATTAATGATGTCTCAAAGCTATAAAGTAAATGATTGTTTTCATACCATAAAACAAAAGGAAAGCTCCCATTACTTTCGCGAATACTTTATGAACCCGCACATACTTCTCTTCATTTTTTCTGAAGATACGCTTCATCATTACTTCTAACATTAGACCGAATATTATTAAAATCCCTAATACAATAAGAAGAGAAATAATATTTTCTTTTAAATGAGTACTAGAAAATAAGTAATACTCCGGAAACACAATTGTATCTACTACAAGTTAAAAAGCCAATGACAAAAGCCTTTATCACACATATCTGTAATAGACGTAGCATCTATAATGTCTTTCAATATTTTTTCAATCGTTTTCTTCGTCTCATTTATCTCCCACTACATCTGCAAAACTCTCTACCTGCTCTGCGTATATAACTGGCACTTCTTTACTCCAGTATTTGCGGTTAACAAATAAAAAGATGAGTACTAAATTTAATCCTGTTATAAAAATAATCAGTCCTGGAAAGAACGTCGTATAGTTTGAGAAATCTGCAAAACTCATGATCTTTTCTCTACTTACTAGGAACGATGCACAAAGTACAAATGTATTATTTAACATATGTATCGCAATTGGCATGAGTAAGCTTTTCGTACGAATATATACGATTGATAATACGATACTAAATACGGCGGCACCGAGAAAATCGACATGTAATATCGCAAATAAAAGTGCCACTGCAATCATCGCTATACTCGTTCCCCATTTCGCAGCAAAGCGCTGAAGTAAAAATCCACGAAAAACAAATTCTCCAATAATAGGTGCGATAAATACAACCATAATAAATTGATATATATATCCCCCGGCACTATCTACAATCGGTTTGTGTAAAGCATTCATAATAAAATCTGGTGTAATCCATGCAAAGCTGTACATGTATAAAATCAGATACCCGTAACTGAACATGCACAACATAATCGTAATGTATATAACTTGCACCAAGTTAAATGTTTCATTTTTATTAAGAAATAATGAAAATGAAACACGGTGCTTTCTATACTCATAAAAAATCCATGCAATCGGAAGGATATAAAATATAAGTATATTTATAAAAGATGAATTTTGTATATGAAATGTACTTTCTAGCAATTTTTCACTACTTCTCGCTACTAAAATTAATAGTGCAAATACAATTAAAAAATATCTAGCTCGCATCATTTGAAACGGATTCACACTCATCTCCTCCCCTATGTTACTTTTATCATATCATTTGATTCTTAATTTTTTATAAAAGAAAACCTTAAATTTTCCTTAAAAATTCCATATGTTACAAAAAGATGATATGATATTCGAGGAAATTAAGGGGGATTCTTATGTATCAAGCAAATATATTACTCGTCGATGATGAAACAGCAATTTTACAACTACTAACTACCATTCTTGAAAAAGAAGGTTTTTCTCATATTACAACTGCAACATCAGCTGAATTAGCTTTATCTCTCATCGAACAAAACAATTACGATTTAATTATTTTAGATGTCATGCTTCCTGGACAATCTGGTTTTGATATTTGTCCAATTATTCGCCAACAAACAGATTGTCCGATTTTCTTCCTATCAGCGAAGGCATCTGATCTAGATAAAATATCTGGATTTTCATACGGTGCAGATGATTATATTACGAAGCCATTTAATCCATTAGAAGTCGTAGCTCGTATGAAAGCACAACTTCGAAGACATATGAAACAAACCGTACCACACGAACAAAAAGCACACTCCATTTCATTTGGGAGATTTGAAATTGATCAACATTCCGCAGAACTTACAGTAAATGGACACGTTGTCGAATGTTCCGCTCAACTGTTTCAACTACTACTCTTCTTTTGTGAGAATCCGAACTACGTATTTTCGAAAGAAGAAATATACGAAAAAGTTTGGGGAGCACCCGCCTATAATGGCGATGACAATACTGTTATGGTCCACATTCGAAAGCTACGCGAAAAAATTGAACAAGACCCAAGTAAACCAGAATACATAAAAACTGTTCGCGGACTTGGCTATAAGTTCGTTACAAAGTAGGGTGACGATATGAATCTTAATAAACGGCTTATCATCCAATTTATACTGCAACACGTTTTTGTTTTAGTTACATTACTTATTGCTGTAGTCGCTGCTTTCACTTATTTAATTTTTCTTGTTACTAGTATTTCATACGAACCTAACATTCCGGATTCTGATAGTTTTACAATTTCAAGATATATCTCTTCAGAAGATGGCGATATTACGTTAAAAACGGAAGTAAAAGATTTAATTAAAGAGAAAAATGATTGGATTCAGATTGTAGAGGAAAACGGGAAAGTCCTCTATCAATTTAATACACCAAGTGATGTCCCAACTTCTTATACGAAAACATCTTTACTCGCACATATACAGAATCATATAGAAAGCCCTTATACATTTACATATTGGGAAATTGAAGTAGAAGAAAAAAACGTACTTGTTATTTACGGCGGTATGTTAAAAAGTAATGCATTACTAAAAACAATTCAGAAAGAACACTCTTCTGTACCTACAGATTCGTTCACATTAACAGAACAAGAAAAACAGTTACTCTCTAAAGAAAAAGCAACGCTGCAAATATTTAATCATAGTGGCGAAGAGGTTTTTTCCTATCCAACTGGAAAGAAAAAAACACTTTCTACAATACAGACTGCTCTTAACGAAAAAGAACCGTGGAATCATAAAGAAAACACGTCTAGCTTTTACGATGCAAATAGTGGTCAGCTTCTCGTCGTTACAGCAAAAAATGAACGATACTACCCAGATGACGAAATTGAGGATGTATTTACTAAGAAGTTTCTAATCGGATGCGGATTAATCCTTCTTATCGTCTTTGTTTATTTAGTCATTCTATCTATTTGGTACGGAAATAAGTTTGGGAAACCGTTACTACACGCAATGCGTTGGCTTAAAAATATCGCTGGTGGAAAATATGAAGAGCCTGTTAGTAAAAAAGGAAAACCAGTTCGATTCAGGCGATCTGGTAAAGAAAAATGGTCATTTCGCTTATTTAGAGATGTTACTAGCTCACTAGAGCACCTTTCAATTACACTCAAAAAAAATGATGCGATGAGGCAAGTACTGCAGCAAACACGTGAAGAATGGATTACCGGTCTAACGCACGATTTAAAAACACCACTTAGCTCTATATATGGCTACGCATTATTACTAGAATCAAAGCAGTATAACTGGACTGATCATGACATTCAGCAATTCGGCAGCGTTATGAAAGAGAAATCTCAATATATGACTACACTAATTGACGATTTAAGCTTAACGTATCAATTAAAAAATAACAGCCTTCCTGCCCAGCACGTAAACATTGAAATGAATCAATTCGTCCAAAAAGTATTATTACAATTTATTAATAATCCGACACTGCAAAATCAAAATATTGAATTCGTACCGAGCTCAAATAAAATTCAATATTTCATTGAAGAAAAATGGTTCCAGCGTATTATCGAAAACTTACTAGCAAACGCTGTGAAACATAATAATGAAACGACAAATGTAATCGTAAAGCTTTCGCAGGATGTAAATTCATTTACACTATCTATTTCAGATAACGGAAAAGGAATGGACGATAAAACGAAAGAACTTTTATTCGAGCGATATTACAGAGGGACTAATACAGAAGAAAGCAACATCGGAACTGGACTTGGTCTCGCCATTACGAAACAGCTCGTTCATGCCCATAACGGGACAATTTCTATTGATAGTGAACTCGGGAAAGGAACGACGATTGTTCTTGTATTTCCGTTTCGTTCGTAGGAAAGGCGCTATGTGGCGTCTTTTCTCTTTTGGAGTGATTTTTTGGTAAATGAAATTATGTCGCGTGTCTTTTATCAGTGGTTCGTCGGTAAAAGAAATTATATCGGCGATTTTCTAAATATATCGGCGCAACTCGAAATATATCAGCGATTTTTCAAATATATCGACCGCAACTCGAAATATATCAGCGATTTTCCAGATATATCGATTTGTCGACAAAAATCATCAAATATAGCAATCTATATGATAAGAGGATCTGTATTTCATACTTCTTACAAAAAACAATTCAATATTCTCCCCGTATTACGGATAAAAAAGCGAACCTCTCTGGTTCGCTTTTCCCCCTATTATTTCTTCTTCACTGGTAGCCAAAGTTCAATTTGAGCAAACTCACTTTTATCTGCATGGGAACGCTCATCATATAGTTCAAACTCTGTAACGCCGCAATGTTCATAGCCTGAATGCGGGAACCATTCTGAGAATACAGCATTCCACGTTTGGTGAATAGACGATACCATTTCTTCATGAGGAACTTTCGGCGTTGTAAATACGGCATATGTCGCTGCTGGGAATGTACGCTTTGCAATTTCATTTGGTACATTTTCAAAGCCTGTAACTTCCATTCCGATAATATAAGTGAAGTCCCCTGTTTCTAAATTAAAATCTGTACATAATCCAAGTTCTACCCATTGGCTCGTATCTTTACGATTCGGAATCGTTGTTCCAAGATCTTTTTGTAAATATTCTTGCCAAAATGCTGGAATGTCTTGATGGTTTTTCCCTTCTTTACTTGTCGTCTTCAGTTCATAACCTGCCATTAAAAATTCTGGTTTATTTACAATACGATATTCCATTTGTATGCCCCCTAAATACGGATTTAATTTTCTTTGTTTTACATTCACACTGTAATACATCGGTGTTTCAATTTCTTGTTTTCGATATTCACTCGGTGTCATTTGAAATAATTTTTTAAAGGCTCTCGTGAACGTTTCATGAGATTGAAAGCCATGCTCAAACGCGATATCAATAACTTTTTCATCCGTATGAGAAAGTTGATAAGCTGCCCGGGCTAACCTCCTCTTTCGAACATACTCCATTACTGTATCACCTACTAACGCCTGAAATACACGATGAAAATGCGACTCAGAAAAACCTGCAATGCGAGCTAAATTACGCAGCGTCTGTTTTTCCATTACATCTTCCTCAATATAATCAATGGACCTTTGAATTTGTGTTTCATAGCTTTCCATCTCTGTTCACCCGCCTTATATGTATTATGATAAAAGAGCATCCTATCCAATTCTTGACGTTTTTTACTATAATTTTAAAAACAAATGTAACTTTTTTATATGTATTTCGTTGTTATGTATGAAGGGAGGGAAATTAGTGAAAAGCAAACAATCATTAGAAGACATTTATTCAGATCATATGCATGATTTATTTCGCTATCTTCTCTCCCTAACCGGAGATTCCCACTACGCGGAAGATCTTATGCAAGAAACATTTTACCGAATGCTCGTCCATATTGACTATTATAAAGGAGAAGAAATTAGACCTTGGTTATTTACAATTGCCTACAACGCCTTTATCGATTGGTACCGAAAAGAGAAAAAATATAAAACAACTGAAGTTGCAGAATTCCATTTACCAAACGTGCTAAGTACAGAACATGCATATTTCGTAAAACATGAGATTACTAGTTGGTTAGACCGTTTATCCTCACTTCCGCTCGAAAGACGAAACGTGCTACTACTACGAGATTACTACGGATTCTCCTATAAGGAAATAGCAGAAATGACTGGTCTCTCATTAGCGAAAGTAAAAATTGAATTACACCGCGGACGAAAAGAAGCAAAAAGCATAAAGGAGTGATACAGATGGGTTGTGCAGAGTTTAAAAAACTTTGGGAGAAATATGAAAAAGGAACGCTCACACGTGATGAGCAAGAACAGTTAGAAAGTCATATAGAAACTTGTGCAGAATGTGAAGCTCATTTAGATGAATTGCTTACGAAGAGTGAACCCGTAAAGAAAAAATTACCGCCAAAAGATCTTAAAGTTCCTTTTTGGAGAATTAAGTGGAAACATCGGTTACAAACGTTTGGTTTTATATTATCCATTTGCATCGTTATATATATAATTGGTGGAGTATTATCAGCCTTTTATTTTCAAGCTAATAATGATAAAAGGCTAGAAGAAATTAGAGAGGTTCCTTCACTTGCACTTGAAGCAACGATCCCAAATAGCCGCGTTATGGGGGGCGGAACAAGTGTAGAAGCTTTTTTCCGTACGAACAGCAGCTTTGATTTAGTAAGAACCGTCGGTAAAAAAGAAATGCCACTCGGTACAGTAGAAACAAAAAGCTTCTTATCATCTGTAGATGTCACGAAACAAACTTGGATGAATCCGTTCTATCAACCAAAACTCTTCTTTGTTCATCCTAAAACAAAGCAGGGTGATTATTTAAAGGATTCCTCAAAAAAAGTATGGGATACACTTGCAAAAGTACATGATGGAACCGTTGCAGAAGTAGCAATTTCTTTTGATAAATCTTACACTTTAAAAGAATTAGAACCGCTTTTATATAGCATATTTGAAGCACAAGAACTCCCTCCAACTCCTGTATGGTACGCTTTAGATACAGGACAAGACAGAAAAAATGTAGATGACTATATCCTACATGGCGGAGAAGCTATAGGATTTTCAGAATATGTAAGATTCCTCGATAATGATACTGACAAGCAGAAAACGCAAGAAGATCAAGTAATCGAAATGATGCGCGTCCTTTCTATCCATAAAAAAACAGTAAGCAAAATAGCTGCGCTTTCTGAGAAAGAACTAAACTTAGATAAACGTTATCAATATGTAAAAGATAACGGTGTAAAAGTATACGGAATTGTTATTACTGGCCCATCGAAAGAGTTATTAAAATTACAAAACTCCCCGCACGTACGTTATGCGACTCTTGGAGATATTGAGGTTTGGAATTGGTTTGATCATTAAAAAAAGAAGTAGCGCTCTAGAAACGATGCGCTACTTCTTTTTTAATTCGAAATCACTTTCACATACATCCCTCTCACCGATTTTTCATAAGCGATATCGCTCATCTCTCTTATTTTTTCTGATACGACAGATGACTGAATGATTTTCCCTTCACGAAGTAATGGCGGGTCAATAAGACGGACTTTATTTTTCTGATGTAAATCATACTCACTTCTATCTTCTCTTACTTTTACATTTGGATGGACTTTTCTTAATAAAGCATGTACTTCTGAATCGTTACATAGCTGCAATTTTACTTGAAGCTCATGATCTTCAAGAAGAAAATCATCTGCATGAATAACTTGTTTATGAAGAGCTAACTTTAACGTCTTAGCTAACATATCATTTCCGTAAATATTAGTTGGTTGCATAAAGAAATCGATTACTTCTTTGTAATACGTTTCTGTAAACCATTCTGCCATTTTGATATTTTGAAGAACCATTTTCCCATCTACTTCGATGACATCCGATAAAAAATTGTGAACTTCTTCTAAAGAAACATATCCGTATGTATACATATCTCGTAATGTGTAATCCACCCGGTCTGCACATAATTCCGGCGCGGATCTTTCCAGTAACGTCCACTTCGAATCATCTAACAAAATATCTTCATAGTTATAACCATACTTTGAAAGAATTGCTGGAATTTCTGAGTTTTTCACAACAGAACTAAATATCTCTTCATGATAACTTTCATTCATATTATCAAAAACGTAATCCATTACATGAGAAAAAGTAGTATGTGATACGTCATGCAGTAAACCAGCAATCTGCTCTTCTACCGAACCACCTAGTTTTTTTATTAACAACATAACACCAACTGAATGATTAAATCGCGTTACATTCCATTTCTCATTCATTAAGTAACTTGCTCCGGCTTGATGAATCCCCTTCAACCTTTGCACTGGTTTACTTAAAATTAATTCTTCTAACACTTGATCTACTTCAAATTCTCCGTATAGTACATCTGATATGATCACTTACAGTCCCCCTTTTCAAGCAGAGTCTTTTTATAGTATCTCTTTTTTAAAGAAGAGTAAATATGCTATTCTGTCATTCCAATATGAACGTTCTGTTTTCAAAAAAGCGGTCCTCTATTCTCATCAAGTTAAATCATAAAAATTAAAATATTTCCACAGTTCTTCTTTTTTGTTTTAATAGATTTATAAATGCATATTCATTTAAAAACAGAAATAATTGAAAATCGATTCACCATTATAGTATGAAAGGTCGGATAACTATGGGTAGTTATTTTCCAAAAGCGGGGAAGCTCATTGGTGGAATCATTATACTTCTTATTTTGCTTTCATCTCTTTGGCTTATATGGATCGGAGAAACAAACATTCGTTACAGTGGGGATCATACGGGCACACTGCCTTTTTGGAACAAGTGGATCCCTGTTATTGTCGGTATACTCCTTGTTCGTTTCTTACCATCTCATCATAAAAACTATAATCCCCTTCAACAATTTGAACTAAGGCGCATCATAATTCAAACTGTTATTTTATTCTCGAGTGGTTCCCTCTTCACGATTTGTCTCCTCACCACGAACTTTGAAGGAATGACATTACAATTGTGGTTTATGATATTTAAAATTATTTTATTATTATTCACTCCATTCATGCTTCTTTTGTTTTATAAAAGTAACCCCGAAAAAGAACGACAAAAGCCTGTAAAATCAACGGGAGGTAATAGATGGTATCGGTTTACACCACTTATTGTCATTATAGTCTGGGGTTACTTCAACTTCTTTTCTACATTCTCTACACCATTTGTTTCAGCGAGAATGGAACCCGCGATTTTAATCTTAATTTTACTTGTAGGATTTCTTATAAATAGTGTACTGGAAGAGCTTTTTTATAGAGTTTGGTTGCAAACACGTTTGGAACTATTACTAGGCACTTGGCCGGCTATACTTCTTACATCATTATTATGGGCAAGCTGGCATATTGCATTACACGGCTCTGGTCATTGGGATATTGATACAGCTACGGTTATTGTGAACCATGGTATCGTAGGTCTATTCCTTGGATATTTGTGGGCGCGTTATCGCAAGGTATGGGTAATTATTATTGTTCATGGATTAATTAATGCACATCCACAACAACTAATTGAGATTATATTCAAGTAAAGGTCGCGATTACGAAATAAAAAATAAAAGGGATTACACATATTAATCATGTATAATCCCTTTTATTTAACCTTATTCAAACGTAACTTCTACCTGCACAATCTCCGACCTACTACCAAGTCTAAGCGGCGGTCCCCAAAATCCGAATCCAGAAGAAACAATTGCGTGGAATGCGCCTTTTTGTGCGTATCCCCAGTCTAGCTCGTACATTCTTCTCGTTACAATATGATTTGGCGCCATTTGTCCGCGGTGCGTATGACCGGATAATAATAAGTCTACACCTGCCGCCGCTGCTTGTTTTAACTCGAATGGCTGGTGATCCATTGCGATAACAGGCATCGATTTATCTACCGTACTCATTACTTGTTCAAAGCTTTGGCGATCTCGCTCTGTTTTATCTCTTCTTCCAACGAGATAAAAGTCATCTTCAATTGTGATCACTTCATCTAAAAGAATACGAATATCAATCTTATCCATCTCTTGTAAAAACTCTGGAACCGCTCTGCCGTAGTATTCATGGTTTCCTAAAACACCATATACGCCTAATGGAGCTTTCATTTGTTTCATAATATGACCCATGTTTTTTTGAATGAATACTCCTGGATGATCATCGATAATATCACCTGGCAGTAAAATAATATCAGGTTCCATTTCATTTACATGACGAACAAGTCTTTTCAAATGCGAAACGCCAGACAGTTTACCGAAATGCATATCAGAAGCCATCGCAATACGTAAACTTTTACGCCCCTCTACCTTTTTCGGTATGTGCACTTCGTATTTTCTTACTACTGGACTATACGCATTAAATACTCCATATGCAAAGATAAAGATAAACGCAGCTAACACAGCCGCCCCTGTCCAAATAATTGCTGTTTCTTTCTCAACCGAAAACTGTAAAAGAAAGACTGTTATATCAGCTAACGGCAATAACATAAGGGCGTATTGTATGACTGCAAACCAAATTGAGCCAATCGTCCGAAGGAATGGGAGAAACTTAAACACTTGCACGAGAATATACGCATAAGAAATAAATCCGACTACGAAAGCATAATACCCCCAGGACTCCCAGCCAAATACTGCATGAAGCCAAACCCATCCGTTCCAGCCGATGTAAAACATAAGTAGCGTGTATATAATTAACATAGTAAATATATTGAAATAACGAAGATTCTTCACAGCTAGCCTCCTTATTGATTTCTTCTATTATAACTTGTTATGCACGTTTAACGTAAATATTAAGCACAGCAATCTTCACAATAAAAACATTGATAAGCACATCGTTTTAAAATTTTTAGGAACTGCTGTAATGGGCATTTTAGAATCTTACGTGTTAGGCGAAATTGATAATGATATTGAATATGTTGCGATGCAGGTTGGGTTGGAAACAACGTAAAAGATGTTGATCAAAAAACATTTAATAAATCATTTACACTAGATTGGAAGAATAAAAAATTAGTAGAGAAAAAATAAAGAAAACCGAACCGCCACTTAGATGACGGTTCGGTTTTTAAAGTTCGTTACCTTACTTTCAACAATTGAGCTAGCTCTTTAAGACTCCCTCTCAAAGAAAGTTCGTTATTTATGTTAAAATATTGCGAGTAAGTTTCTGTCCTTAACGATTTTATCACGTATTAAACAAAATCATTTAAAAACGAAGAAAGGATGGTACTAACATGGAAAACGTATCAGATGTACATAAAGAGGAATCAATAAAATCCTTACAGTCAACAATCCGTAAACTCGAAAGTGCCTTGTCACAAATGACTCAGAAAGGCTCAAATACTACGTTAGTAAAGAAACGCCTCCAGGCAGCTTGTATCGGCTTAGCAATGCTAGATAGTGTTTGGAATCAAAAACCTCATCATTACAACCAGGAAGATTTAGCAGAAGCTCGCAATGTTCTTATCGGTTTGCTTCCATCAATTGAAAAGATTTACGTTAAGTCAAAGGTTGGTAGTTCTCAAAGAACTCTTTTAGAAAGAAGGATTAAATCTTTGGAACTTGCTATTCAAGCGATTAATAACACTTCTAATGAGTAACTTTTCCAACTAAAAAGTGGCAGGTGCTTTCATTCATTAAGAACAAAACAACTGTAAAGAGCCTTACTACAAACGTGTAGCAAGGCTTTTATTTCGAGCTTTATTATTTATAAGTACAATTATAAGCAGATTAATTTATCGTCTTAAACCCATTGTACTCATCCTTTTATTAATAATAATTATCAATAAATATCAAAAATAATAAACACCCCATCAAATGATGAATGTTTATTTATTACACAAATATGCTTTACGATCATTTTTAAATAATAAATAGTGCGCTGTATGAACTTTCCTCTCCAAATAATCAATTGAATACGTACCAGATGGATCTACTAAATCACCAATTGCTCCTGAAAGCTGGTCAATTACTTTCTGCAGTGTTTCTAAGTTTTTCTTCTCATTTTCAGCGTTCATTTCATCCATAATGTCACAAATAAGATATTGCACTCGCCGCAAACGTAATTCCTTCTGCTCCATGTATATCTCCTCCCTACTAGTCATATTACGGTTTAAATATATGGCGTCATAGCTTAACCAATGCAAAAAAATAGAGGCAACCAACTTCATAAAGCTGGTTGCCCCCCATTCTTACACTTGCATCGCTTTTTCTCTCAAAGCTCTTCTTAACAACTTACCCGTCGTATTCTTCGGCAATTCTGTTAAAAACTCTATGCTCATTGGCACTTTATATTTTGCTAAATGTAACGTGCAATAATGCATCAGCTCTTCTTCTGTTACGTTCGTTTGTTTCAGAACGACGAAAGCACGCACTGCTTCTCCTAAGTTTTCGTCTGGTACACCAATTACGACAACTTCAGCTACTGATTCGTGCGTATATAGTACCTCCTCTACTTCACGAGGGTAGACGTTATAACCACCAACTAGGACGATATCTTTTTTACGATCAACGATATAGAAGTAACCTTCTTCATCCATTTTCGCTAAGTCTCCTGTATATAGCCAGCCATCTTTTAATGTCGCAGCTGTATCTTCTGGTGCATTATAGTAACCCTTCATAACATTAGGTCCACGAACAATTAATTCACCGACTGCGCCGACTGGTACGTCTTCCCCAAGTTCATTCACAATTTTATTTTCTACATGCCAAATATTTGTGCCGATTGACCCTGGTTTACGCGGGCGATCTAACGGATTGAAACAAGTAACTGGTGATGCTTCTGATAAACCGTATCCTTCTGAAACAATTACGTCAAAACGTTTTTCAAAGTTTTGCAGAAGAGCAACAGGCATTGACGCACCACCTGAAATACAAAGGCGAAGCGTCTTCACATCTTCTGCGCTTGCTTCTTCAAATAAATATAAATAATTGTACATCGTCGGTACGCCAGCAAAGATCGTTGGTTCGTACGTACGACAAATACGGAATACTTCTTTCGGACTAAATTTCGGTAACATTAAAATCGTTGCCCCGTTCACAATCGGTGCATTTACCGCAACTGTTAAACAGAATACATGGAACATAGGCAGTGCCGCAACGACGCGATCATCGGCCGTATATTGTAAATACGACGCCACATCGCTTGCGTTACTATATAAATTTTTATTTGTTAACATAGCACCTTTTGGTTTTCCAGTTGTGCCTGAAGTGTAGAGGATAACCGCTACATCTTCTTCATCTAGTTCCGGACCTTCGTAAGTCGCATCTCCAGTTCCTATAAAACTAGTAAACGTTTTCATTTTTTCGGTTTCTATATGATTAAAATCTGATGAGGTTTCGCATATGATGATGTTCTCTAGTGAAGGAAGTCTTGTTGTAAGAGATTGTATAACAGGTAGAAGGACGTCGAGTACGATGATTGTTTTTACATCTCCATTTTGTAAAATATAATGCATTTCGTCTGCTGTATAAATTGGATTAACTGGTATAACAGTTGCCCCGGCTTTCATTGTTCCGTATAAACCGACTAAAAAATGTGGTGAATTCCCAACAACTAATGCGACATTGTCCCCTTTTCCAATGCCCATTTCTGCTAAATTGCTAGAAAACCTTGTGACCATTTTGTTTAATTGGTCATATGAGACCGACTGATCCATAAAAACATAAGCCGGTTTATCCCCCTTCTGTTTTGCCGTTTCAGCCAAAGATTGAACGAGATTCACACAAACCCCACCTTTATAAAATTTAGAATATTTAAAAATTCTAAATTAATTATATTAAAAGAAAATTAAAGTGGCAAGTAATATCCTATTAACTGCATATACACGGCGTACTTCCTATTGAATAACTTTGGAAAAATATAGTGATTTCACTTACCAGCAAATTATTAAACGAGGACAGAAATCATTTTAGGATAATATGCACCTATCTTTTCTCTAAGCTTTTCAAGTTCTTCTTTATTTAAACTTGTATGCTCTCCATACAAGTTTATCGCGTCCGCTCCATTTTCATGAAAGTACACTGTAACATATACTGTCGGTAACCCTGTATCGTTTTCATCTATAGACAAGACAACATCTGGTATTTTACCAACAGTACTAAACATTTCATTTCTTTTCCATTTCTTACTTTGAAACATAGTTTGTATATCATCTATCTTTCGTTTGTTATCCGTATGCGTATAATATATAACATTATCCTTCGCTGGTTTTCCAATAGATAAAGTTGTACGACTTGAGGAGGTTTCATCGTTACACGCTGTCATCCCGATGAGGAAGCTGAGCAATAATACAACGCACATTATTCTTTTCATTTTGATCCACCTCCTTTTATTATGTATATTCCTTTATAAGGGGCAGATGACTCGTGAGTGGTGTTTTGAGGAAGATATTTGTGATAAGTGAAATTATATTAGCCGCAACTCAAAACCAAAAGTGACAATCCACACAAAAAGAAAGAGGCTGCCCTTTATGACAGCCTCCCCCATTTTTAGAAGAATAAATGTAAGAAATCTTCTGTTGTAATATTACCGAAGTAGCGTGCGATATCTACGCCTTCTAAAGCTGCAGTGAATGCATCTTTATCGAACTGTACGCCTGTTAAGCGTTCTTCAATGTCATGAACATCTAGTGATCCGAAGAAGTCACCGTAAATTTTACATTCTGTTACTGTTCCTTTTTTCACTTCAAGACGAACGTCAACTTGTCCAACTGGGAAGCGGTGTGAATGTTGTAAGTTGAACTTCGGAGATTTTCCGTAGTTCCAATCCCAATTTTGGTAGCGCTCTTCAGAAAGTTTATGTATTTCTTTCCAATCCGCTTCTGTTAATTCGTACGTTGGAATTTCTGTTTCACCTTCGAAAATGGTTTCTAGAAGAAGTTGTCTAAACTCTTCTGTCGTCATTTTTTCGTTTAAGAACTCTGTAATATTCGCAACGCGGCTACGGATTGATTTAATTCCTTTTGATTGAATCTTATCCATTTTTACTTTTAATGCCGATACGACGTGATCGATTTCAGAGTCAAATAGTAACGTACCGTGACTGAACATACGACCTTTCGTTGAGAACTGCGCGTTACCTGAAATTTTTCTACCTTCAGCTAAAATGTCGTTACGACCACTTAGTTCTGCATTTACGCCTAATTTACCAAGCGCTTTCGTTACAGGCTCTGTGAATTTTTTGAAGTTGCTGAAACTGTCTCCATCATCTTTCGTAATAAAGCTGAAGTTTAAGTTTCCTAAATCATGATATACCGCGCCCCCGCCTGATAGACGACGAACGACATGAATACCTTTTTCTTTTACGTAATCTGCATTAATTTCTTCTACTGTGTTTTGGTTTTTACCAATGATAATGGAAGGTTCGTTAATGTAGAACAGTAAATATGTTTCGTTAATATCTAAATTCTTCACACAATATTCTTCAATCGCTAAGTTTATTCTAGGATCTGTAATCCCTTTATTATCAATAAATAACATCGTATCACCTCATGAATTCCATACGTAGCCACTATGAGCTAACGTAATATGGCCACTGAAAATTTGTTTTGCTTCTGTTACTAAATCAGATGGGTTTCCTATATGCGGTAAGTGCGTTAATAAAAGTTCTTTTACATTCGCATCTTTCGCAATACTTGCCACTTCTGTACTATTCATATGCCCTGCTTTTGCAGCCTCTTGGTGTGCATACATATTACACTCACAAATGAAAAGATCAGCATCTTTTGTGAATGGAATGAATTCAGAAATATAACTGGAATCAGCGCTATATACTACAGCGTTACTACCAGCTTTAATACGCATCGCAAAGCATGTAACAGGATGAACAGTTTTTAAGAATGAAATAGAAAACGGTCCAACTTGAAGTGTTTCTTCTGGGTTGTACGCGATTCCTTTCGTATGCGGTGCATGCGTTAAAGAATGGAATCCATTCTCGTCAAACGTATGACCGTATATTGGCAATTCCGGTAGTTGTCCCTTTGTCGCACTTGTAATTAATCTCGCATATTGCAATACCCCAATGTCTGCAACATGATCGTGGTGGTAATGCGAAAGTACAACTGCATCTATATGAGATGGTGTTATATATTTTTGAAGCTGTGCTAGTACACCACTACCACAGTCTACAAGTAAACGAAAACCATCGTGTTCAAACAAATACCCCGACGTTGCTTCTCCCGCTTCTGGAAAGCCGCCCCAAAAGCCGACAACAGTCATTTTCATATGTATCCATCCTTTCTAAAACCGAGTAGGAATGCAGTTTTTCTCCGTACTTGAGAAAGTTTTTTACTTACATCCTACATTGTTAACTATAATCCATTTCCTAAACTTTTTCATTAATTTTCAATTTGTTATAAAACAGTTGTTGACTTTTATTTTTTGTACTAATACAATGATAGTAAGAAATGGAAATGGAGGAATTGACATGATCGATCAACCAATGGAGTTTTTCAGAAATTTACCGACGAAAACTTGTGCGCACTGCGGGAAAGAAATTGATGAGCAGCACGAAGCATACCATAACAAATGTGATGACTGCGTTCACGAAGAGTAGTAGTTTGTGAACAGAAAAAAAACCTAGCAGACATAGTCTACTAGGCTAATAACATCGTATCCTTCATCGTTGAACCTTTCACCAAGAGCTCCAGTTCAAACTCATACAATTCTTTTTTACGATAATTTTTCGTATGGATTTTATCCATCATCAGGTCGACAACTTTTCGAGCCATTTCATCAATTGGCTGTTCAATTGTCGTAATACCTGGCTCAGTAATCTGCGATAAAATTTGATTATCAAAACCGATAACAGCGAGATCCTCTGGAATACTCCAGTTATGGCGCTTCGCCTCTGAGATAATTCCAGCTGCAACCTCGTCGCCTCCTGCCAAAATCGCGGTAGGATTTTTTTTGTCCTTTAATACTTCATGGAATATTCGCTTCCCATCATCCCAAGAGAAAGCGTTTTCAAGAAAATCAATCGCTTCTACTTGGCGGCTCTTCTCAGTTATTGCACGTAAAAAGCCCATTTTCCGCTGTTGGCTAACAACTTTGGTTTCGTTACCACGGCAAAAAATAAGATTACGATATCCTTGTTCTAATACATGATTGGCAGCTATGTATGCTCCTTGTGCATGATCAAATTTCACTGTTGGAACATTTGCTTCCTCAATATATTCATTACATAACACGATTGGACCGTGCTGTAAGTACGGCTCTACATCTTCCCATGGATTTTCTAGTGAACATAGAATAATCCCATCTACTTGTTTCGTAGATAATAATTGTAAATACTCCATCTCTTTTTCTGGTAAATATCTTGTTTGACAAATAATCAGTTTATATTTATGCTCAGAAGCAGCAATCTCGATTGCTTCAATAAATCTACTAAAAAAAGGATTTGTAATCCTTGGAACAAGCACCGCAATTGTTTCTGTTTTTTGTTTACGAAGCCTTCTCGCCGCAGAATTAGGAACGAAGCCTAAATGCTTCATTGCTAATTGAACCCTTTTTTTCTTCTCATCTGAAACATATGGATGATTATTGATCACCCTAGAAACCGTTGTCCTTGATAACCCCGCTAATTTCGCCACGTCCTCGATAGTCGACACGAAATTCTCCCCCTTTGCATGAAAACGTTTTCTTATCCTGATTATATAGTATATTATTGGAAACTGCAATATAGGTTGTTATGATTTTACTATATTAATATTATACATAGGGAAAAGTCTGTTAATAGTAGGGGAAAATGTATTACTTTTAGAAATTTACAGTGATCATATATATATAAATAAAGGATGATATTTCATGAATCGAACGGATCGTTTATTAGCGATATTAATTGAATTACAAAGAAAACAAACTGTTACAGCACAAAGTTTAGCTGGAAAATTTGAGACAAGTATAAGAACTATTTATCGAGATATGGATGCACTTAGTGAATCTGGTGTCCCAATTTTTGCAATGCCCGGCCACGGCTACTCATTAATGGATGGATATTTCTTACCACCCATTCAGCTTACCCCTGAAGAGGCTGTTACCCTTTTATTAGGCGGTGATTATATCGAGAAAACTTTCACTTCTTCTTTTTCTGCACATGCACAATCGGCAAAAGAGAAACTTGAGGTTATCCTCCCTACTGATCAAAAAAAGAAAGTTGAGGGGTTACGAGGTACTTTCCGTTTCCTTTCTCCTATATTTTCAAACCAGCAAGCCGAGCAAGAAAAACTAGAGAACCAACTTTTCTTGCTACAAGAAGCAATTCAAAACGAGCAAGCTATCTCTTTTTCTTATCGTAAGCCAAGAGAAACCACAAAAATAGAGCGGACTGTTCATCCTTACGGTTTAGTCAATATTTCAGGAATTTGGTACATCGTTGCTCATTGCTTACTTCGGAAACAAATACGTAATTTTCGTTTAGACCGTATGGATACATTACAGCAAAAACAAGAATTTTTTACAAAACCGAAAGACTTTTCTTTACAAGACTATCAACCTGAAAACAATCGTATTGTTACGATTCATTTATTGTTTCCATCTCATATTGCACATAAAATTATTGAATCCCGATACTTTTTTATAGATTCATACGAGCATAAAGATAATGGTTTCCATGTCTTTTTGAAATCAAGAAACATAGACGAAGTATTTCAGTGGGTATTAAGCTTTGGGAGCCAAGTGCAAGTACTTGAGCCAAAAATTCTTTCTGAGAAAATCCGTGATGAAGCAAAAAAAATGTTAAAACTTTAATTTTTATATTTCACTACTGACATAATGTTGTCAGCATTACTTCTTTATAGTAGGTAGTAACAAATACATTTTCATAAAAAGGAGTTAGTGATATGAAGAATTTTGAAGAGTTAGCAACGTACTACATAGAGGAATTAGAAAAATACTCTATAGAGCAATTTAGGATGAAGCCTTCTAGTGAGGAATGGTCTCTCGGTCAAATGTATAATCATCTAATTGCTTCCACATACATGCAATTAGATGCAATCACAAAATGTAAAGGCGAAACACCATCAGTAACTAACAAAAAAACGGATATGGGTGAAAAAGTATATAAACTTGGTGCTTTCCCAGACATACAAATTAAAGTACCAAATCATCCTGGATATACGCCAGAAAATCCAATTAACAAAGAAGAAGTACAAGAGCGTTTTCTGAAATTAATTACAGTTGTTAAAGACATTGAACCAACAATTACTTCTATTCGAAGTGCTTGTAAAGTCGAACACCCTGGGCTTGGTTACTTAAATGCGGCAGAATGGTTTCAGCTCATTTCTATGCATTTTGCACATCATCTTCGTCAGAAAGAAAGATTGGAAACAAAAGTTTTATAATTCTACTTCCCACATATCCTTACAGTTTAGATATTTCCTGCATAAATCCAGCCATGCTCGCTAATAAACTAGTGAAAACGAAAAGTGCAAGAATAAGAGGAATAAGTAATAACTAACTGTAAAGATGAAAAAAACACCTTCACAGGTGTTTTTTTCATCATAGAAATATCTTAAAATAGATATCTACTGTCATTTATTCAATTAAAAATCTTTGTTACATCATAACGCCATCATTTTTGAATGAATACCATTTTCCATTAATGAAATGTTTGCCCACTGCCATTGCACCATTGGATTGTAAATAGTACCATTTTCCATCTTTTTGTAACCAATTTGTTTTCATCGTTCCATCTTCATTCAAGTAGTACCATGTGCCATTCACTTGTACCCAACCAGTTGTCATTGGGCCATCATAAAAGTAATACCACTTGCCATTGTAGTTTAACCAACCTTCATGATTCGCTCCACTTTTCTCATCAAAGTAATACCAGTCACCATCCACTATTTTCCATCCAGTCACCATAGATCCATCTGGATTAAAATACCATGAAGTGCCCCCTTCAGCTAGTTTCCCTGTACGCATAGCACCACTGTCATCAAAAAAGTAGCGCTTTCCTCCTTCATCTAACCAACAGTCATTCCCACCATTTAATGAACTTTTCATCGTGCCATTTGAGTTCAGATAGTACCATTTCCCATTATTTTTTACCCAGCCTGTTTGCATTGTGCCGTTTGTATTCATGAAGTACCATTTTCCATTATCTTGTACCCAACCTGTTTGCATCTTACCACCTACAAAATAATACCAGCTTCCGTTATAGCTTAGCCAGTCATTATAACTAAGCCCCTTATCGTTAAAATAGTACCACTTATTATCAATTGAAGTCCAACCTATTGCCATTGATCCATCTTCGAGAAAATAATTGCCTGTATGATATTCCCCAATCCAAGCTTTCGTAAACATCTGCCCATTATCTGGATTTAAAAAATAAGTTTTCCCATTATATTCAAGCAATCCGTAATGTAGCTTTCCACCTTGATGTACATAATACCACTTTCCACCATACTGAATCCAACCTTCATTGGCATACATTGTACCGTCTGCTCCCAGTAAGTAACCCTCATATTGATATACAATATGACCTGTTTGCATTTTTCCATTACCATCAAAATAGTACCATTTTCCACCATCTTGTAACCAGCCTGTTTTCTTCATACCTTTTTGGTCATAGAAATACCATGTATCCCCTTCTTTTACCCAACCACTTTGCTGAATTGTCTGCTCTGTTTTTATAATAGTCTGTTTCACATTATCTTGTTTTTCAGCATGTGATACCGCCGGAACTATAACCATAGCAGACATTAAAACTGGTAAAATAACTTTCTTCATTTTCCATATCCCCCAAATAATGAATAATTTTTGTTTTTATTACCACAAACAGTATTATATTATGCTATTTAGATATAATCAATAGTTTCTGTAATATAATCGTAATATTTTTAAATAAAACGACACAAAAGTATAGTTAACGTCATTAAATTCACTTGTACGTTACAATATAGGTAATATTACACATCTATCAACTTAAAATATTACTTTTTCTAAAACGAAAAGGATGAGCCGAATTTTCAGTACTAACTGTAAAAACGTGAATTTTTCATTATGGGGTGATCTATTTTCTTAGGTTGATGAGTATTTGGCAAGCCCCCATAAATAAATGTTTTTGTGGGATTACATCTTCATAAAGAAAAGACACTCTTATAAGAGTGTCTTTTCCATAGTTTTTTAGCAAAAGCAAGCAGCTCCAACGATGATTAATAAAATAAACAATATAACTAATAAAGCAAATTCACCGCAACTACCACCAAAGCCCATAATAGTTCCTTCTTTAGATAAGAGAGGCAAACTAGGAATTACTCATTACATTTATAACTCCTCCCACTTCGTCCAAACTTCTCTCCCATTTATATGGTACATATTATCCTCTCGATCCATAAACCCATGCACGATAAATTCTCTTCTAATCGTACAAAAATCATCATGATATTGTTTTATGAACACATTTATTTCTTTCTCTGTATATTGATTTTCAACGTTTAACTTGCTAATCAAATGTTCTAATAACACTAACTTTTTCTTTTTTTGACCTGGAATCGATTTTAAACGATTCTCTTTATCGAAAAAGTTACGAATGTTCGTATCCCTAAATTTCATTTCGCTTTCGGTCATTTTGTTATCCTCCATCAGCTTTTAAATAGTGAAACTTTACTGTTTTTCTTTACCGTTTTTCTTTATTCTTTCACTTAAAAAATCAATAAAGTAATATCCACTAATTAAAATGTAATACGTTACAATCATTCCCAGTATATCCTTCATGCTCGTATGTTCTTTTTTGTGAAATAAAATCGGATATAGTGTATAAACCAAGAAGGTGATTAGTGGATATATTATAAAATAGAAGCGAGATTTTTGTTTCATCATATCAACTCCCCTATTCTAGTTTTCTCTGTAAATTGCTGTAAGTCCTTTTCTTTCGTTTAGACTGCAATTAGAAGTTAAAGATTATCCTTGTTCCAAAGAAAATACGGATGAACTGCAACTACAGCAAGATGTACAAGCCATTTAAGAATTGAAAAATCTTCTTAAAAAACCTGAATTAACGGAAGAAAAAAGAGCTCAATATTAATTTTCAATTATCGCTTTAACTCCTTATACACAATTGCATGAAACACTTCCCCTCTTGGACGAATCGGATATGTGGATACAAGAGAGAGCGGCTGAAATTCTAGGTTTCCATAGATACGTGCCAGCTAGCGAAAAACTAAATTGGGTTAAAGAGCACGGACAACATAACGGGAAAATGGCAGCTGAATTAGCATTAAAAAGAATAAAAATGGAATGAAAGAACGAAAAGAAAAATGCTCTAATAACAACAATCTTTATGAACAGATCCAATAAAAAGAGCCTGTATCGATAATCACTGAGTAATTATTGATACAGGCTTTTCATTCCAATGTTTCGTTATTATAAATATTTACCTACAAGGTGCTTTTTTTAAACTTCAATCGATTGATTTTCAACAACATTTTTAAATTGTCGTTTGTGCATCCAAGTTAAGGAAGCGATTGTTCCAAGTGATAATACGACGATAAAGATCATGAGTATTCCTATGTTTTGCCACATGAAGTTAAAGTCTCCGCTTGATACGACTGCTTTCAATCCTGATACAGAGTACGTCATCGGTAACCACGTATTAAATGGTTGTAAAAACTTCGGAATCAATTCTAGTGGGAATGTTCCAGCACTTGTTGTAAGCTGAATAATTAATGTGATGATGGCGATAAAACGCCCTGCATCACCGAATGCTGTTACTAAACATTGAATTAATGCGATAAATGCTAAACTTGTAACGATGCTAAATAATATAAAGTATGGAATACTTTGCACTTCTACACCTAATCCGAACAGTAATATGACATCTGCTACTATCGCTTGAATAATACCGACTGATAGTAAAACGCCGAACTTACTAATAAACCAGCTAAATCCTGATTTTGGAACGCCGACTGTATCGCGTAATGGGTATACGATAGATAATAGTAATGCCCCAACAAATAAACCGAGTGATAAGAAATACGGTGTAAATCCAGTTCCGTAGTTTGGAACTTCCGCTAGTTTCTCTGTCTTCACTTTTACAGGGTTTGCAAACATATCATACGTTTTATTCGTCCCTTTCACTTCACCAGTTTTCTCTGCCCCTTCGCCAAGTTTCTCAGCAAGTTCACCTGAACCATCGTTTACTTTGACGAGGCCATCTGTTACTTTTCCTGAGCCATCTGCTAGTTTATTTACGCCGTCGATTAGTTGGGTTGAGCCGGTTGACAATGTACTTAATCCTGTTGTCACTTGGTCAGAGCCATTTGCTAATTGATTTACTCCACCTGCCATTTGGTTTGCTCCTGCAGATAATGTATCTAAACCGCCTGTTACTTGGCTTGAGCCGTCTGCTAATTTCGTTACGCCTACAGATAATGTACCTAAACCGCCTGTTACTTGGCTTGAGCCATCTGCTAATTGATTTACTCCACCTGCCATTTGATTTGCTCCTGCAGATAATTGACCTAATCCAGCTGTCACTTTTCCTGATCCGCTTTGTAATTGCGTTACTCCATCAATTAATTGAACCGATCCATCTTTTAATTTATCAGCACCTATTTTTGCTTTATCTAATCCCTCACCAAATCCATGAAACTTACTAACAAATTCATTTTGTGCGTTCGTTAGTTTCTCAACACCACCTGCCAGAGTTTTCACCCCTGCTGGATTTGGTAATTTGTTTTGCAATCCATTTGTTTTTTGATGTATTTCGCCTGTTAATTGTTTTACTTCTTCATTTAATTTATTTGTTCCACCTGCTACTCCGGCAGCTTTTTGCTGAACTGTCACTGTACTTTTTACAGCAGTTGTTATGAATGGTTGTAACTGCTCTTGATACTCTTTCGGTAAACTTTCAATTTGCTTTTGTAAATTCGCTACCTCTTGCGCTGCATTTTTGGCATCTCCTGCTGTCGATTGTGTAAGTTCATTTAACTGATTTACATTCGCCCCAGCTCCATCTATTTTCTCATTTACTGTATTCAATATAGAAGGAACTTTCGACTGCATTTCCTCTAAGCCTGCAGCAGACTTTTGTACGTTACTATTTAAATCTTGCAATCCCTTTTGAATTTCTTGAGACCCTTTTTCTAATTGACTTTGCCCTTCAGCAAGTTTTCCCATACCATTTGATAGATCTGTTGTTCCTGTTTTTAATTCACCGGATTTACTTACTAATTTGTTCAAGCCACCGGTCACTTTCTCAGATCCATCATGCAATTCATCAATTCCTTTTTGCATTTCACCTGTTTTGCTATTTAACGTAATTAAACCGTCTGTTACTTTTCCAGATCCATCTACTAATTTTCCGATACCTGCATTGCTATTTAATACATGTAAACCATCTGTTACTTTTCCGGATCCATCTACTAATTTCCCGATACCTATTTGCATCTCACCTGTTTTGCCATTTAACGTATTTAAACCTACTGTTACTTTCCCAGATCCATCAAATAGTTTCCCTACTCCATCCTTCATCTCCCCAGACTTCCCTTGAAGCGTATGAAGGCCATCCGTCACTTTACTTGAACCATCATGCAGCTCATTTGATCCGTCATGTAGTTTATTTGCCCCTTCCGCCCCATCTGCTAATCCTTTTGAGACGTCTTGAATGGAATCAAACATTTTCTCTGCATATGTTTTCGTTAACGTACTTGCTACTTCACCTTTAATTTTTTCAATGGCTGTTCCACCAATTTGTGAAGATAAGAAGTTTAAGCTTTCGTTTGGAATGTATTCTAAGTTTAATGGTTTCGGATCATCTTTTAATAACGTTGTAGCGTTACTTGAGAAGTCATCAGGAATGCGTACTAACATGTAATATTTTCTGCCTTCCATTCCTTTTTTCGCTTCTTTTTCACTTACAAATTCCCATTTAAAACTTGTGTTATCTTTTAAATTATCAACGAGCCCTTTTCCGACCTCAATTGGTTTCCCATCAAATACTGCACCTTTATCTAAATTGACTACCGCAACTGGTAAATCATCTAACTGTTCATACGGATCCCAAAAGGCCCATAAAAACATACCTGCATATAAAATTGGTACGAATAATACCGCGATAATTGGAATTAATATTTTTTTACTTTTTATAATTTCAGTAAACTCTTTACGAAATAACTGATTCCATTTCATCATTTCTCCCCCTTTATCAAAATGACTAAAATGTTCATTTAGTCATATTCACCCAAACAAAAAGGCTATACTTATTCATACATATGCCTTATCCCCGAATTTATACTATGCAACTGTTCCTTACTATGAAGTGAATATTTATATTATCCCTCCTAAAATAAATATATGACTATTTTGTTCAATTGGTCATTTTTTATAATAATAAAAGGATTATCTTAGTTTGACAATCCTTTTAACAAATAAAGTTCAAATAATTCTGCAATTTTTTCTTTTTCTAGCGGTTCATGATTTTTTTCCCAATCAAAAATGAGCGATACGTATAGGCGAAGCATAATAAATGCTGTAATTTCTGGATCACATTTGCTAATTTCACCTTTTTCAATCGCAATCTTTAAATACGATTGAATGACAGAAACGATTTCCACATCTACTTGTTGCATCACTTCTTGTACTTCTTTCGTTCCCATATCGCGCTCTTCTTGAATTAACTTAATCATGAGCTGATGTTCTTTTCTAAATTCCAAGATGCTATATAATGCTTTATGTACATTTTCAAAAAATGAAACATCTGAACGAATTGCGTTTTCTGCAACTTGCTTCATTTCTGTAATTAAATTAGAAATAATTTCGCCAAATAGCTCTTCTTTATTTTTGAAAAAAGTATAAATCGTTCCTTTTCCTACATTCGCTAACTTCGCTACTTGATCCATCGTTGTTGCTTTATAACCGAACGCTGAAAAAGACTTTGTTGCAGCTTCAATAATAGAACGTTTTCGATCTATCGCCACATCGTCACCTCCAAAAATGACCAATTGGATAATATAGTCAATCAGTACATCTTTGATATTACCACACGCTTACATTCTATACAAGTTCTCTTTTTTATTATTTCCAGTATAAAAAAATTCCAGTCCATTCATATAATACTGTCATAGTGTATCAGATGGAAAGAGAAAAAGAAAAGGTGTTCTTAAGATGTATAGATAAACCTTACTTAACAACAACAAAATTCCTCTTTTTCAAATAATCAAATAAAAAAACAAGAAAATCTTTACAATTAATAGTAATATAGAAAATAGACAAGTTTATCAAAATAGTGGAGGCTTTTTCAGTCATGATGCGTGCGCTTCGTTTAAGTATAAAGCAAGCTTTTTGTAATCGTGTTTCTTTAATTATTATGTTTAGTGGATTAGCTCTTATCTCTATCTATCATTATTATTATGTAATTCGTTATATTGGAGACGGAACGGATGCGTTTGTAACAACGGCTTTTAAATGGATTGGATTTCGCGACAATGAAATGGATGTTTATTTATTATTAATGCCAGTTATTGCAAGTCTTCCCTTTAGTACAAGTTACAACTCAGATAAATCAGATGGTTTTAAGACATTTATAAGTAAAGAAATTTCGTTACTTCCTTATTCAGTAACGAAATATATCGTTACATTTTTTTGCGGAGGACTTCTTTATACGTTTCCATTTATCTTATCATTATTATTTTGCAAATTAACCATTCCAAACGGAGCACCCGCAGCGGGTTCAGGTATTATAAATGACAACGGGATGTTCGCAAACTTATATTACGGCTCCCCCATCACTTATATTATTGTATATATCGGAATTAATTTTTTATTTGCAGGGTTAATGGCTCTTTTAGGACTTGCTGCATCTGCATGGTCACAAAAGGACTATATGGCGATTCTGTTTCCATTTGCAGTTACCTCCATTCCTTACGTCCTGCTCAATACGATATTCCCTACAATAGGGGGAGCACCTATTCATTTATATGATCCAAAGCAACCGTTACAGGGCATGTCATCGTATATATTAACGATACAATGTGCCTTCTTCTTCTTCTTCAGCCTATGCATGTATATAAAAGGCGTACAGCGTGATAGAAAAAGGTACAAAAGAAGATTGCAAAGAAGGGATCGGTGTAGAAAAGCGTTTCAAGCATAAAAACCTAATTTCCTCATGTCTTCTTGGAAATTAGGTTTTTTATTCATTTACGGCGTACCAGCCAATCCCCATAAAATAACAACAGCTACAAAATAAATCGCTTTAATAGCTACTACTAAACATAATAAAATAATTGCATATTTACTCAATTCTCTTCTTGCACCTATTAAAGTAAAAATCACTGCCAAGCTAAATGTTATATATGACGTTGTTGTATTTATTAAGTTATACGTAATATCTAAATTTTGCGTAAATCCTGTTACCTCAGCTATAAACTGAAGCATGGCGATACTACTAAAAAAGATTGCGATTTGATTCATTAATTTTCCATTTAGTTGTACCTGCATCGTTGCCCCCCTTTTATAAACCTGAATATTCAATTAATTTTACCATGAATTTTACAAAAAAGAGTTTCTATATATAATCTTTTGCAATTAGTTACACTCTATTTTCCAAATAAAATGACCACCACCGCTACGGTTTGCTTAAGAAACCCTAAAATTCCCCACAGAAATCAAGCTCTAAATAGCTAGATGACCACCTCAAAATTCAGTGAATACAAGGAAGTCAGGTGGGAAATCAACTGCTCGTAAAAGCCCGATTGGTGAAGACTAATAATCGGAATAAAAATGCACCTCCAATTGTTAGACCGTGTCTAACAATTGGAGGTGCACTTCATAATAATAGGTTTTTCTATAAAAAAACGAACAATACTTTACGGTGTCCCTGCCAACATCCATAAAACTACAATAACAACTATATAAATTATTTGTATTCCTATCGCCGAACATAAAGAAATAATTGCATATTTACTTAATTCCTTTTTCATACCCAATATAGTAAAAATCACAGCTAAACCAAATGCTGTATAAGTGATGCTCTGCCTTATTGTACCTAAATAATGAATACCTAGTGATTGCGTAAGACCTGTTACATCAGCTACAAACTGAATCAATATAAAAACACTCAAAAAAATCGCTAGTTGATTCATTAATTTCCCATTTAGTTGGGCTACCATATATCTACACCTCCCTTTCCGCAAAACAGAATATTCTATTAATTATATCGTCAGATTACAAAAAAAGGAATCTCCTCTTTGTAATTAAATGACGATGCAAAAACAAAAAAAGAACGCTTAGTTACCTAAGCGTTCTCTCACTTTAAGAAGCTTTCTTCAAATCAATTTGAGCAAGTACTGGGTCGTGGTCGCTTACACGTCCATGCTCTTTCATAATGTTTGAGTTTAAGTGTACTGGGTCTACAATTGTGTGCGGTGCGATGTTGTTCGTTACTAAAATATGATCTAACACTTGTGCATTCCCTTCATGAATGTACGTGTAACGATTCTCTTTCGGCACAGTGTTTAGCATATCTTTTAAGATTGTTCCCTCTAATGCTTTTAGTGGTTTCGAGAACTCAAAATCGTTCATATCACCTAATACAACAACAGGTGCATTTGCATTCTTTTTCTGAATACCTTGTACGAAATGATTTACTTCTTGCGCTAATTGAATTCGTTTTTCTTCACTCTTTAATACGAGCGGCTGCACTTTTCCAAATGGCGTTGCATCTCCTAGTTTTGAGTTTAAGTGATTTGCAACGACAACAACGTTTTGTCCTTGGAATGTAAATTCTGCTGCTAACGGTTTTCGTGTACTATCAAATAATGCATTTTCGTCTCCAATACGAACTACATTTTTATCAAGTAACTTCGGTACTGTTGCTAATTTCACACGTGATGGGTTATAGAAGAAACCGACGCGAATGTTAGCTCCAGGCGCTCCCCCGTCTTGATTGTTGCTTGGCGCAATTTCTACATACTCATACTTCGGTCCGCGAATTTCTAGAACTGCATCAATGATACGTTTTGCGCTTAATGAAGCATCTGTTGTCCCATCATTAATTGATCCATTATTATCTTGCATTTCCTCTACACCGATAATATCTGGCATTTTTAAATTGTATTTAATAGAATACGCTAACTCTTTTACTTTTTCGTCCGTCGTTTCTTTTTTATTTGCTGAGAAGTTTTCAATGTTATATGTAGCAACTGTTAATTTATCAAGACGTGGCTGAATATTTGCCCCTACTCGCTTAAACCCACCGTCCACTACAGATGGTAATTCCATCACTGGCGAAATACGGAACGAACCGTAATCATATCCTACTACCCCTGTTATATCTCCTGTGAAAGTATCTCCTACTTTTGCTACATAATCACGAGGTACTTTTACAGAAAGACGCTCTGGGTTTAATTGATTTTCATCTAAAAGAGGTGTACCATATTTCGTTACTACTTTATCCCCGCTATTTTTTACTGTTACATATAAATTTCCGTTTTTCTGAGGTGCAATAATTTTTGGTGTTGGCATCGTAACGCGCATACCTTCTATACTTTCATAAAAGTCGATTGCATCTTCATTTGGATCAAATAAACCGAATGCATCATTATCGATAATTTGATCAGGAATTTTCACACCGTTTTCTCCGAGTACAATGGGTGCTGGTAAAGGTTGATCTTTTGCGATTACAGCAACGCGACTCGCCTTAATTTCCGTCGTTGTTAAGTCTGTTTCAAACCTTTCTGCATATCCAGGCCCAACATATTCTTCTACTTCTCCATCAACTTGAATAAGGTCTCCAACTGCTACATTTGCCTCTTTTTTGTATACGTACATACCTTCTGAAGTAGCTGGATCATTATCCGGTTTATTATCTTCTATATAAAAACCATTTTTATCAAGCGCTGTTACAACGCCTTCCACATTGTTTACTTTCTTCCCTTTGTAAGAAGAAATATGTGATTTCCCTTGAATATCATGAATACGAACTGGTTCATTGTTTACGATAATAAATGAAAATGTCGAAATCGCTGAAGAAGTAAGACCTTCTTTTTCTGCGATTGCTTTCACTACACTATTTTCATTCACTACAATTTGTCCGTTATAGCGAACGCTTTTATTTGTAGGATTAGAACCATCTAACGTATAGTAAATTGTTGCTCCTTCTGTATTCGTTGTTAATGTTACCGCTGTTCCTTTCGCAACTTCCCCGCCCCCAGGCGAAGCCACTACATCGCTAACACGGTTTTGTTCTTCCCCTTGAAACTTATGCGCTGTTACTGATTTTAAACCCGGACTACTAAAATATAATTCAAGCGTCCCTGTTAAGCTAACTTTCTTCCCAATATTTTCAGGATGATCTTTCACATTCACTGCCGATCTCACATCGCCTTTTGGCAACTGAACAGGCATGATTTTATCTGGATTTGTTTCGTTTGGTGAATCGGCAATTGCCACATTTGTGTCGTCAAACTTAGCCGGATCCTTCGTGTACTTAGAAGGACTTTGCGTATATCCGACAATATATCCTTCCACTATCCCCTTCGTTTTCCCTTGCTGCTTGAATACTTGAATTGCTTTTTCTACCGACATAGAAGTAGTTTCTTCTGCTTGTGCTAAAGTTCCAGTAAATGATAGTAATAGTAATAATGATAAAAAGACACTTAACAATTTCTTCACAGCTATTTTCCTCTCCCTATTTCATATTTTCTCAGCATATCTATCATAACAAATGATTCGTTATATAGAACTATATTTCGACAAGTTTTACAAAAAATTAATCTCAGCTATACGTTTAAAACAAAAATTACTTATGCTAAAAACAGATGGAATATGTAAGGTACAAACTTCTATTTTCCAATAAAAAACTACCACTTCATTAGGAAGTGGTAGTTTTTTATTCATTCAAAGCATCTCGTTCACATTCTACTATTTTTTCAATATGTGATAACACACGTTGCGCTACCAACTCACCTTGCCCAATACAATCTGGCAGACCAGAACCAGCGTAAGAACTTCCAGCTAAGTACACACCTGGCAATTCTTTCTCCATAAATGTTGTAAGCTTTTTCATTCGCTCGTTATGACCTACTGTATATTGAGGCATCGCTTCTTTCCAGCGGCTTACGATTGCAAACTCCGGGTCCTCTATAATATCCATCGTCTTTCGTAAGTCTTCTAGTACGAGCTGAACGAGTTCCTCTTCGGTTTGTTCTACAATCGCTTCATCACCAGGGCGTCCAACGTAACAGCGAAGAAGTACCTTACCTTCTGGCGTTGTATGCGGCCATTTTTTATGTGTCCACGTACATGCTGTAATGGAGAAGTCACTATTTCGTGATACGACAAATCCCGTTCCATCAATATCGCGCTGAATGGCTGATTTCGGAAAAGCAAGTGCTACATTCGCAACTGATGTGGACGGAATGTTGCGGAAGAAACGAAATTGTTTATACTGCGCAAACATAGAAGGCAATACTTTATGTGAGCTTGCCACTACGATGGCGTCCGCTTCTATTTCTTTTCCGTTACTAAGAGTAATCGTGTAACCATCCCCCAGCTTTGCAACTTTTTCAATGCGAGTTCCCTTTATTATCGTACCTTCATGCATCTTCACTTCGAGAGATTCTACTATAGATTCTAAACCTGTTTTCACCGTTTGGAAGATTCCCTTTTTCGGTTCAGCTTTCTCTTCTTTCGGAGCGAGCGTACGCATACCGAGTGAAATACTACGATGTTTCTGCTCAATTTGATACATTTGCGGGAAGGTCGACATTAAGCTCATTTCATCAATATCCCCTGCATAAATACCCGATAGTAATGGTTCTATTAAGTTTTCAACCACTTCGTTTCCGAGGCGATGTCTGAAAAACTGCCCGAGTGATTGGTCAGATACTGGTTTTGATCTAGGCATTAACAGATCAAAACCAGCTCTTAATTTACCAATTGGGGAGAACAACCCGGAAAATAGAAACGGCGTAATTTGCGTTGGAATTCCCATCATTGATCCACTCGGCATTTTATGTAACCGATTGTTTACGAGAATAAATGATTGACCGGCCTTATTATTTACAAGTTCATCGCCAAGACCTAATTCTCTCACCAATCTAGACGCACTTTCTTTTCGTGCTAAAAAAGAATCCGGTCCGCGTTCAATTGTAAATCCATCTTTTCGAACGGTTTGAATTTTCCCGCCAAGTTTACCCGACGCTTCTACAAGTAATGTATCTATCGGCAAGTCCTTCTCACGAATGTCTTTTTGTAAGTGATACATAGCTGTTAATCCTGTGATACCACCGCCGATGATCACAACTTTTTTCCTCAAGAAGGCTCCCCCTTTCTTCTTACAATACAGATTCTTTTTTCTTTAATACAACATCCGTTAAGCAATCAATGAATGCATCCGATGCGTTTGGCATTTCTGGACGATAATATTTCGCGCCAATTTCATCAGTCACCACTTTACACTCAAAGTCATTATCATATAAAACTTCTAAATGTTCCGCAACAAATCCAACTGGTGCATAAACAAATGAAGTATAACCGTACTTTTCATTTAATTCTCTCGTTAAATCTTGTACATCCGGACCGATCCAAGGATCTGGCGTGTTTCCTGCACTTTGCCATCCTACTGCATAGTTTCCTACTTCAGCGCCCCTTGCAATATAATCAGCTGTTTCATTTAATTGATCTGGATATGGATCGCCGAGTGCGATAATTTTCTCTGGTAAGCTGTGAGCAGATACGATTAATACTGCTTTTTCACGTTCTGCTTCTGACATACCGTTATATATACCTTTCACTGCATCGACCCAATACTGGATAAACTTCGGTTCTTTATACCAGCTATCAATGCCATGAATTGTTAAGTTTCCAAGTTTCTCAGCTTCTTCTTGCGCTCGTCCAACATATGATTTCACGCTAAATGTAGAATAGTGAGGCGCAAGAACAAGTGCGATTGCATCCTCTATTCCATCGTTATGCATAGCTTGTACCGCATCTTCAATAAACGGTTCAATATGTTTTAAACCAAGATACATGTGGTACTCTACTTCATCTTGTATTTCATTTAAACGCATTTCTAACTTTTTAGCTTGCTCTAATGTAATAGTAGCTAAAGGAGAAATACCACCAATTGCACGGTAACGCTCTGTTAAATCTTCTAGCATTTCAGGACTTGGCTTTCTTCCTCTGCGAATATGTGTATAGTAACGTTCAATATCTTCTTCTTTATATGGCGTTCCGTATGCCATTACAAGCAAACCAATTTTCTTTTTCATACAGCCAATCTCCTTTACTTCGCTAACTGTTCTTTAGAGTACTCATGAATAAATGTAGTTAAACGTTTTAATGTATCTGGATTTACTTCTGGGAATACACCGTGACCTAAGTTAAAGATATAACCCGGCTGCTTCATCCCTTGATCTAAAATACCTTTTACATGTTCTTCAATAACAGACCATGGTGCAAGTAGGAACGAAGGATCCATATTACCTTGTACCGCCTTATGAACGCCGCGTGCACGCGCTTCTTCAATCGGTAAACGCCAGTCTAAACCGACTACATCAAGAGGCAGATCATGCCATTCGTTCACTAAATGTGCAGCTCCTACGCCGTGCATAATCATCGGTACACCCATCGTACGAACTTCTGCAAAAATACGTTCCATTGCTGGTTTAATAAATACGCGATAATCTACTACATTTACTGTTCCAACCCATGAATCGAAAATTTGAACTGCTTTTGCTCCTGCGTTAATTTGCGCTTTTAAATATGTAATAACCATATCAGCAAGTTTATCCATTAAAGCGAACCAAGCTTTTGGCTCTGCATACATGAACGCTTTCGTATTATGGTAGTTACGAGATGGACCGCCTTCAATCATATAGCTCGCTAATGTAAATGGAGCTCCTGAAAAACCGATTAACGGTACATCTAACATTTCTGTCGTTAATAAACGAATTGTATCTAGTATGTACGGTACGTCATCTTCTGGATTGATTTCCCCTAGTTTTTCTACGTCTTGTAAAGAACGGATTGGATTATCAATTACTGGTCCAATACCAGATTTAATTTCTACATCCACACCAATTGCAGGTAGTGGTGACATAATATCTTTATAAAGAATTGCTGCGTCTACGTTATATTGATCAACTGGTAACTTTGTAACGTAAGCACATAACTCTGGATTGTGTGTAATTTCAAATAAAGAATATTTTTCTTTTATCTTTCTATATTCCGGCTGCGAACGACCTGCTTGACGCATATACCATGCTGGTACATACTCTGTACGTTCCCCCCTACATGCTTTTAAAAATGTCTCATTTATAGTTCTTACCAAGACCCTTGCTCCCTTCCCTACCAATGCTTTTGCTTTAAATACGTTCTATTCCGATATTTATCTTTTTTTACTATACAGCTTGTAAAAACAAAATGCATAACATTATGTACGTTGTTCATGAAATTGACACAAACATTCGTAAAACCGCTTACTATTTTCACAACATTCTTATTATAACACAGAGAAAAACTATGGTTTAGCTACTTTTGACTTTTCTCCCTCGCGATTCGTTTGTTTGTTATATGGTACAACGTAAAAGCTCGGTTTTGAAAAGATGTTAACGAACTTTTCTTCATATTCTCCGGTACCATTTACAGTGGCTACATGCGTATGGACTCCATTTTCAACTCTATAAATACGATACATAATCCTATCATCAGGAAGTGGTGTCCAGCTTAATTTCGCTTTAAATAAACCAAAAGGGCTAAACGCTAATTTCATTTTCACATCTTCAATTTTGCGCAGACGAATCGGAGCACCGATTGTTTCCACACCTTCTGGTTTCATAAACTGCTCTTTCGGTTCTACATTTGCCTTCGTTAAAATTTTCTTAAATAATTTCGTTGCTGATGCACTTTCTCCTTGCAGCTGATGCTCTTGATCCGTACGGTCATAACCAATCCAAACAGCGCCTACTAAATTTGGTGTATAGCCAACGAACCACATATCTCTCGCTCCATTATCGTCATTTGGTAGTGAAGTTGTACCTGTTTTCCCAGCTAACGCCCCATTATATACACCGGCTTTCGCCGTCCCTTCTTTCACAACTCCTTCTAACATTTTCGTCATATACCAAGCCGTTTGTTTCGAGAAAATTTTCGTTTCTACTTTTGGCGATTCTCCAATGACTGCTCCGTGTCTATTTAACACTTTGTCAATAACGTGCGGCTCAATAATATTGCCGTTTGCTAAAAATGCACGATACATTTTTACAAGATCAAATGGTGAAACACCGTTTTTCAGCCCACCAAGCGCTGTACTTAACCCAGCATCTGCAATATGAACATTTCCTTTCTCTAAAAATTGCTTTCCTTCTTCGATCCCTAACTCATTTAATAAAGAAACTGCCGGTACATTTGCTGAATCTAAAATCGCGTCATACATCGTCATTTCTTTCGTATATCGACGATTGTAATTTCGAGGTTCATAACCTTCAAAAGAAGCTTTTTCATTTGTTAATAACGAATACGGATTATACTTTTTCGTTTCTAATGCTGGTGCATAGACGATAAGTGGTTTTAAAACAGAGCCCGGTTGCCTTTTTGCAAAAATACGATTAAATCCTCTCGGGACATACTTTCTTCCGCTAATCGCAGCTTTAATCCCGCCCGTACGATTATCCATTAATAAAAATGCACCTTGCGCCCCCTCTTCTTTACCAGGGAAATTCCTTGCATCTTGGAACTGGTTATACGCTACCTTTTGAACCTTTTCGTCCATCGGTACGACAAACGTATATCCTCCGCGAAGTACTTCTTGATGAGACAATCCGTATAAACGAGCCGCTTCATCTATGACCATATCAATATACGGCATATATGCGAGTTCATTCTCATCTAAGTTTTTATATAGAGCAATTGTCTTTCCTTGATAGCGAACGCTTTCTTCGGCAGTCAAATAACCTTGTCTATGCATAAGTGACAATACGAGATCACGGCGCTCCTTACTCTTCTCTGGAGAGAAATACGGTGAATATCCGTTTGGTGATTTCGGAAGACCTGCAAGCATTGCCCCTTCTTCTACTGTTAAATCCTCGACATTTTTATTAAAATACAACTTTGCTGCCGCTTGAATACCGTAAGCCCCGTGGCCAAAATAAATATGATTCATATACATTTCAAGAATTTGCTGTTTCGTATATTTTTGCTCTAATTGAAGAGAAATTGCGACTTCTTTCAATTTGCGTGTAAATGTTTTTTCACGAGTTAAAAAGACATTTTTAGCGAGTTGCTGCGTAATCGTACTACCGCCCTCTACCTTTTCTCCAGCTAACGTATCTTTATAGAGAGCCCGAAATATAGATGGATAATCAATTCCTTGATGCTCATAAAAGCGAGAATCTTCCACCGCAACAAACGCCTGCTGCACATACTTTGGGATCTGCTCAATCGGTACAAGCTCTCTATTTTCTACGTATAATTTCGTAATTTCTTTCCCTTTCTGGTCAACGATACGTGATGAAGAGTGGAAAACGAGCTGCTTTTCATCCATCATATAGCTACCAGCTAACACAATAAGTTTATAAAGTACAATTGCTACTAAAAACGTTGCAACGCCGCCTAATAAAGTCCACTTTACTTTCTTCATACATCGGCCTTCTTTCCAAATGATGGTACATTTATTATTTGAAAAAGAAGTATCTTTATGTATATAATCTTCGAAGTTTTTTACGAGAGTTGATATAATAGAAACAAACTATTAAGGGGGCATTAAAATGAAGGCTATTATTTCATACGAAACACCTCTAGAACAAGCAAATTTCACTGCAAAAAATAATGAAAAAGATATGTTTTATAAAGAAAATACAGAAGAATCTGTAGAATCCGCACTTCAGTATGACGTGTTAGACGCTGTTGGCGAATTTAAAGGACAACCTGGCTATATTGTTTGTAACAACATTTCTGTAACAGACGAAGGTCGACCAGTATTTGAAAATCGTTTTAAAAACCGCGCTGGCCTAATCGAAAATGAGCCTGGCTTCCAAGCAATCCGTGTTCTTCGCCCATTAAGTAACGATACATATGTCATCTTAACAATGTGGGAAACAGAGCAAAACTTTAAAGATTGGACAGAATCACGTTCATTCGAAAACGCTCATAAAAAACGTCCTGCACAAGCAGAGGGACAAGCCCAGGCTCAGGCGCATCCACATGCAGAACAGCAAAAGAGTATTTTCTCTCGTCCTTCTTTTGTGACTACTTTTGATGTGTTAGTTTAATTAAAAAGTAATACAACACTAGTAGTGCGTGAAATTATATTAACGATTTTTCGAATATATCTATCACATCTTGAAATATATCAACGATTCGACTAAAGATATCCATTTAATGACAAAAAGGAAACACCACTACACACCGGTGTTTCCTTTTTCTTTGTACCAATTATATATACGAAGTGTGTCCTCTTTTCGCATGTGCTTCACTTTATAACGATGCCCTGCTACCGATACGGCAGCTGTACATAACTCGTCTTTCTTTTGAAAATATGATTCATTGTACCCCACCGCTTGAATATGCCTTCTACGCATGATTCCTGTATATTTCGCAAGACCTCTGTACACCATCGTTAATTGATTTTCTCTCATCATATAACCGCCGTTAGTATAACGAGCGTATGCGAGTATTGTAAATCCGATACATAGCGGGATAAGAGTGAATAACGCGATATATTGTTTGAAATATATACTCGCACTAACGATCGGCACAGCGAGCACAGCAGTTGTAATCCAGCCCATGATGATGTAACGGCGCAATGCCGCTTTCGGTAAATGAACGATTTCCTCTTCCATTTCATACGGCAACTGTAAATATGCGAGTAACTGCTGCACATCTTTTTTCTTCATAAAAGGATGTAGCATCACTTCATTCCCAGCGGATTCTATACTTTGAATGACTTCTACTTCCACAGAACAATAACCGAAAGGCTGACGGAGAATGCCTTCTTTCACAGTAATTGCTTGAATACGGTGCAATTTTAACACAAACTCTTTCTTATCAAATAACCCTTGTACGATGCGAATTTCATTTCCGTTTCGCTCAATTTTAAAGTTTGCATATTTTAACGCATAGCCTGCTGTTGAAATAACCCAAGAAATTGCCATTAAAATTGCCGCCATAACGATTAATTCATATACACCGTTATCCATCACATACGCTTCCACTTTATTGATGAGCCATTCTGGTAGAAATTGATTAAACTCTGTGTAAAGGATTACTAACATAGAAAACACTAATCCAAATCTACCAGATGTAATAGATGCGAATAAAATTTCTTTCGCTTTTAACTGATAAACTGTCTTACTACCTTCTTCCGCAGGCACCTCTTCAGCCACAACGCTTCTTTCTTTATGCAATAAAGCAATTAGTTCCTTCGCTTCATCTTCTTTAATACCAGCTAACATCACTTCTGGCTCACTACCGCCGCCTGCAACTTCTATATTTAATTTTGTAAGTCCAAGTATTTGATAAATGATGTTAGAAGATGTACTAACATTTTGCACACGTTCTTTATTTAAGTAGCTTTCTTTCTTTACAAATACACCATGCTTTATATGTAAAATATTATTCTCAATCCAGTACACTTTGAAATACCATTTCACAGCGGAGAAAATAGCCATCACGAATAAAAGAAACAACAAAACAAAATAAAATAAATACCAAGGCTCATTTTCATCAGAGCGAAATATTACAAGAAGGATAAAAGGAAATAAACCCGAAATTCGAATGCCCAATAATATCGTGATCGGATGCTGCCTCTTATACATCCTTATCACTCACTTTCGCAAGTTCTCCAATTTGTCTTTTCAGCTGTTCTGCTTCTTCTTTCGTTAAACCTGGAATACTATGAGAAGTTGCTGCTGTTGAAATGTGTAATTCTGCTAAATTATACTTTCTCATAATCGGCCCTTGCTCAATCGTTACGTGCTGCACACGGATCATCGGAATAAGTACACGTTTTACAACGAACATTCCCTTTTGAATCTCAATCTCTTCTTCATTTAATCTGTAACTATAATAGCGTTGACGTAAATTTGGAAATACAAAATAATCAAGCGGGATAAATGTAATAGCGCCTGTTACTAACAATCCGAACAGCCAACCCCACCAGTTAAAGTTAATCATAAAAAAGAAATACGCAAATACGACTGCTAGTATAACTGCCGCCCCAATTAAAGCGTGAATTCGCCACACTTTCAGCATATTAGAATGAATCTCCCTTTCTAACGGCTGCATCTCATCACTCCAATTATATGAATGTATTACTTATATATTAGTTGGTATATACATTTTTGTAAAATTATAGTTTTTTACATCGTATCAAGCATTTCTTTAAAATTCCCTTCATTAATCGAATACACTTGAAACTGGATGTAATCTATCTCATTCGTATCTGGTTTAGCAAATGGCAAAATGTTAAATCTCGCCGCCGATCTTCCTAGCATATCTACAATCATAAGAGAAACGTCAATATATTCGAAATCTACACGGAATACTACTGCTTCTTTTGTAAACTCATAATCTTTAATCGCATCATACGACTTATTCGCACTTATGAGCGTCACTTTTAATAATTGATTTAATTTTTCTGGTTTAAAATTAATCATATATACAGCTCCTTTTTTTAACAAAAAACTACGAAAATAGTGTAATCTTTTCCTTTCACGGCTTCACACATCAATTATATAAAAAATAAAGCTAGTTTTTTATAAATTTTTTGATATAATTACATACGGGAAAAGGGAAGAATTTTGTCTTCCCTTGTGTTTTTTATTTGCATCTAGTACTTTTGCTAGATGCCTTTTTTTATACTAAAAAAGCATCCTCAAAGTATGTGAGGATACCTTTTCAACAATTGTACTTACATAATCCAGCTTCATTTTCTAGTTTATATTATTTCTGAGTATACTCTAAAGTTCGTTTTCATTCATTCATTCTCTATAAGCAATTGCATTTGGCAACTGTAAGAATCCGTACTAAAAAACTCATCTAATAATTCCACTTCAATGCAATTTTTAATTGTTACATTATTTTTCTCTATATAATCTTTTAATTTCTCCATACTTTCTTCTTTATTATTCTTTTTATAGGCCAGCGTTAAATAGTTACCTTCTGGTAAGATATCTATATTTTGCTCTTTCTGTGTGTAATCATATTTACATAACACAGAAAAAGCATACTTTGGTTCAAATCTATATTTTGAATGAACCGTATATGCTATACCAATCTCCATCGTTGTTTCTAAATTTCTCTCCTGAATAATTTTATCTACCTCTGAATAATAAAGGAATTCTTTAAAATTACCCACTTCTTTGCATGGAGCAGTGACGATATAACGTTTCTCAAAATACTGTATTGTTATTTGATTATGTACTAGTACCTTTTTAGCGACTTGTACACTATTATCTAGTTTATCAATCGTATGAATGACTGCTTGCATCTCTTTTATCTTTTGCTCAGTTTCTTCTCTTTTTAATGCTAAAAATTTTAATAATTCATCCATATTCTTTTCCGTGAAAATTTTTTGCAGTTCTTTCGTACTCGTTCCTAAAGCTCTACAAACTTTAATTATATCAATATAAACAAATTGATCTACCGAATAGTATCTATAACCCGTTTTTGCATCAATATATACTGGGATAAGAATGCCTGTTTGATGATAATATCTTAAAGCTTTTATTGTAATGCCTTTCATATTAGCAACTTCACCAATAGAAAATAAATTTTCCAATTTATATTGCCCCCTTATTCTTGACTCTCCTCTAAAGGGAGACGTTATTATTTTATCGTTAAAGTTAGTGGAAGGATAATAAAAGATGGGTCGTGTAAAATATGGAAACCTTAAAAGAAAAGATTATAAATAAGTGAGTTTAAAAATCAACTTGGCAGTCTTAGAAAAGTTACTAGGTGCCATTACAATCATCGAATTTATTTAAAAAAGAGATTAAAATAGATGATACACTTTTTCTAGCTAACTAATTCAATGAAAGAAGGATATAATATGAAAATTGATAGACCAAAAATTTCGCCAAAGTTATCTTTAAAGAATTTTCACGATATTTTTTATGAAGAAGATTCAACATTAGAAATGTGTGAAATCATCGATTCCACTTTTGAAAATGAATCTTTAGATAGAGTGCGTTTATATAATGCAGTGATAAAAAATTGTAAGTTTACCAATACAGACTTTAGCAGTATTGATATTACAGATGTTTGTTTTGAGAACTGCGATTTATCAAATGTTAATTTAAGCAACTCTTCTGTTCACAGAGTCGAATTTAAAAACAGTAAATTAATTGGCGTTAATTTTACAGAATCTAGCTTAGGAAATGTTACATTTGAAAATTCAATTTTGAATTTAGCTTCACTTGGAAATTCTAAACTAGAAAAGATCATATTTAATGCAACTTCATTAAATAATGCAGATTTTTTTGACTGTAAACTAAAAAAAGTTGAATTCAATTCATGTAGCCTTGACGAAGCAAATTTTGATCAAACATCACTGAAGGGAATAGATATTAGTTCTTCTAATTTTGATACACTTACCGTTTCAGTGAACAATCTAAGAGGATGTAAAGTATCATCATATCAAGCTATTCAGTTTGCAACATTATTGGGATTAATAATTAAAGATTAGTCATAAAGAACGATTTAAAATGGAAAAAGGTATCCTCGTACTTGAAGGATACCTTTTTATTATCTCTATTTTTGACAGATTACTGTTTTGTATCATATTCTTTTCATCAATCTAGTGCACTTCAACAATTGTACCATCTTCGAATACTTTGAATACACCAGTAAATCCTGATCCAGCTGCACCTTCTATTTTATATGTCGTACGCACTCTTATTTGATAATATTTCTTTCCATTTTCTACTTGCGTATTCTCTAGCGTGTAATCATATTCTTCTTTATATTCATTTTTAATATATTCTTTAGCTTTCTCAAAAGTAAATGCATCTTGATTCTTTCCTGTCTCTACCTTTTGATTCTTCTCTGTCTCTGTTTTTTGGTTCTTTTCTGTTGCTACCTTTTGATTCTTTTCTGCCTCTACTTTTTGGTTCTTTTCTGTTGCTACCTTTTGATTCTTTTCTGCCTCTACTTTTTGACTCGTTCCTGCATCTGTTTTTTGTGCCTTCGCTGCTGCTGTTTCACTCTTTGCAGTTTTTTCCTCTTCACCAATTTTAGTAACTAATCCTACAGCTTTTTTATTATATTCTTCAAAGTTCTTGTTACCTTTCGTTTCGGAAACTAGCTTATCTAATATCTCTTTCGCTTCTGCATAATTTTTCTTACTTATGAACTCTTCACTTTTCGTCAGTTGCTCGCTATATTTCTTTTTTTGTTCTAAGATGGCTAGTAATGCTGTTCGTTCTTCCTTCGCTTGTTTTATCAGCGTATTACTTCCATTCTTCACGCTCTCTACTTTTTCAAATGACTTGATTGACTCTTCTACCTTTGTTTCCTCTTTTAACTTCACTGCTTCAATCATTGCTTTCGTTTGTTCTACAAGTACTTTTACATCTGAATCATCTTTTTTCTCATCTAGCGCTCGTTCAAATGACGATAAGGCTGTTTTATATTCTTTATTCGTTAGTGCAGTCTTTCCCTCATCCATTGCTTTTTCAAAGTTCCCATTACTACATCCAGCCAACATTAAAAATGTAAGTCCAATTACCGTTAATAACTTTCTCATTTTCTCTCCCCCTATATACTCCTAAAACAATAACATCATATGTATAAAAGTCTGTGTAGTACTTAGACTAACAGTAAAATATGTACTACATTGTGTGCGGGAAAGGAAGTACATTTCATTTACTATCATTACTTAAAACTCCTAAATAGTTGGTAGTCTTCTTCTTTTAAGACCGAAAGGAATTTTAATAATGCGGATAAAGCTCCCACTCAAAATCTTTACTACACACTCTCATACACATAGAAAAATCATTTTTAGTTTATAGTTTGTTATTTCTTCAACTTTAAATATTCTCAGTTGATTGGAAATACGAACTACAACTCGTAATCTATCGAAAACATAAGAAAACAAAACGTAACAAAAGTTACGTTTTGTAACTTATCTGTAACGCAAATGTAACATAACGTTTTTAAACATACAATAGTTTTTTTTACATTATTTTCCCTACCTACCGTTGGACTATCCCCCTTCAAACATGTAAGGAAAGAAACTTCTTTCCTTACGCGTTAAAATTAATTACATAGATAGCCCTTTTTTCAACAAAACACTATGAAAACGTGAGGACATTTATCTTCCCTTGTATTTTTATTTGCATCTAGTACTTTTGCTAGATGCTTTTTTTATGCCAAATAAAATAAAAAAGGTATCCTCAAATACTTGAAGGATACCTTTTCACTTTTATTATCTCTGCTGTTTTCTACCTAATACGAGTAATCCAAAACTCATCATTACAAGAAATGCTCCCATATATGGTTCCACAGGCATTTTCTGTCCTGTCTTCGGGAATTCTTTTTCAGGTTTTTCTGGATTTGGTGTTCCAGGCTTCTCTGGATCTGTTGTTTCCGGTTTTTCTGGACCTGGTGGTTCTTCTTCTATTGTTCTACCCCGCTATTTGCCGGCCAGTAAAACTCCCACCTCAAAATTCAGCTAGAACAAAGGGGTTAGGCGGGAGGTCAACTGTCCATAAATGCCCGATTGGTGAGGGCTAATAATCAGTGGGGAATGAACAAAATCCCCACTGATTAAAGTTTCACCTTATACCCACAACACGGACAAGTGTATTTCATGTTCCCACTCCATTACTAACTTGTTTTTTCTCCCATATATCCCGACCCACAAAGAATGTAACAGCACAAATCATAGTTATCCCCATGAAAAAATATTGGAATCTTCATATGTATTTGGAATCCCTACCGTTATGAAAACAATACTAAAAGCTAAGAGTAAATATAATAATACAGATATAATATAGCTCAATTTAAATCGTAAAATGATACCTCTAAACAATATCTCACCAAGAAGACATCCACCTAAAATAATAGGTACTCCGAAATACAATGTAAGGACTCCCATTTGCGAAATAGATTGAATTATCTTTCCAAGTATGTTCGGCGAAATCATCTCATTATTTTTTCCCATCCTATCATATAAATCAAGTGCCGTTGCTGAAATAAAGAAACTTAATATAGAAAATGAATACGGAATTAAAAATTTGCTCACTCTCATTCACCTCACTTTTTTCCTTTCATATATATTATTCACTATTTTCTATCATTTTCACATAAAAAAATAACCCTCTATGATAAATCATAGAGGGAAGAATTTCTATATAAAAACCTACACCTTATCCTGAAGTGAATCCCAAAACAGAACACATATCAAAACATCTAAACCATCTGCTCCCTATATTCAGTTTAGATGTTTTATCCCGCTATTTGCGGGCAGTAAGACCCCCACCTCAAAATTTAGCGAAAGCAAAGAAGTTAGGTGAGGAATCAACTGCCCGTAAACGCCCGATTAGTTCAACTAATAATCAGTGGGGATGAAGAACCCCCCACTGATTAAAGTTTCACTTTATTAGAAAGTAGTACCTTCTTTTTTGTAATATTCTTTTGAAATCTCTTCATAAAACGCTGCCGATGTCGAATAGAAGTAAGGTGCTAACCATAAGAAACCGATTCCGATAGTAAGAATACTTAAAATGAACCAGCCAAGGAAACCTAAGCATAGTAAAAAGTAATCCATTTTATGTCCGTTCATCATACGGCGACTTTCAGTAATTGCTTGATTCGCTGTATATTCTGGATGATCATTCAAAATAAAATACGTCATAGAATAAGAAAATGATTTAATAATACCCGGAATAATAAGAAGTAATGTCCATAGAATTACGTATACATACATTAGTAAATATGTTAAAAATGCTTTCATAAACTTACTTCCATCGCTAAACCATCTAAATACATGACCAATACTAGCATTAGTTCCACGAATTACATTTAAAACTAGGTAATAAGCACCCGTTGTTAACGGACCGATAATAAGCATTGCAATAATAGTTACTGTAAGCGAATCACTTGCTTCTTCCCAACCCCAAAACATTGAGAAAATACCTGTGGTTAGAAATTCCACAGCTCCAATAAGAATTCCAATTAATAAGGTTGCTCCTACTGCTAATCCCCATTTTCCTTTTAATGCATCAAGTGCTTCTCTTTTCAACTGACTTATCATACATAGCCTCCTAATATTATTTCTACATTAGCATACCATTTATATCAAATATTTCACGAATTTCCCTGAAATAGAAGTATACTTCCTTTTCCCTGATACATATTCATTTATGTGCGCTGTAGTACTCATATATGGATTGGACTAAAGAAAACTTAGTTCAATTGTAAACTACTCATTTCTCTATAAAAAAGCCTGCCTATCATACTAGGCAAGCCTTTTTAAACTAATCCTCACTTATTCTCTTCTTATACCAATCCTGCATTCTCTCTGCATCTTCTACTCTCGTATGCTCTAATTTATAATTCGATGATGCACTAGAAAACTTATACGTACATAAGTCTACGCGGCGCTGGAAATATGATTGTGTCTTCTCCATTGATTGGACGTGTCTTCTTCTTACAAGTCCTGTATATTTTCCAATACTACGATACACAATTGTAATTTGTTCTCCGTTTACACCGTAACCATTTGTTTTAAATGTTGCGTATCCAAGTGTAAAGATGAGGATCGCGAGCGGTAATAATGCCCACATGATGTAATACTTTTCAAAGTATATGCTGATTCCCGTCAGCGGGATTGCTAGCATGGCGAAGAAGATGAAACTATCAATGAGATAGCGCCGCAATGCTGCTTTTGGTAATGAAATAATATTTGTATTCAGTTCATATGGTACTTGTAAATGCGTGAGTAACTGTTGCACGCGATCTTTTCGAATGATAGGATGTAGCGTAACTTTTTCTTCTTTTCCTTCACTTTGAATGACTTCTACTTGCACAGCACAATAACCGAATGGTTGGCGTAATATACCTTCTTTTATCGTAATACCTTGAATGCGGTGTAACTTTAATACGAGTTCTTTTTTCTCAAGTAATCCTTGCGAAATACGGACTTCATCATTTTTTCGATTGACTGTGAAATCCCCATGTTTTAACGCATATCCAATTGTAGATATAATCCAAGAAACGACAAGTAAAATAGCTACCATGTAAATCCAGCCATATATATCATGATCCATAACATAAGACTCTACGCTATTTTTGATCCATTTCGGAATATACTCGTCCACTTGGTTATAAACGAAAAATATTAAAGAGAATAATAATCCAAATTGACCAGATGTAACAGACGCTATTAAAATCTCTTTCCACGTTAACTTGTACTCTGTCGTTTGTTTTTCCTCTGTAATAATTTCTTTTTGTACTACTTCTTCTGATGTTTCTTCTACTTTTACTACCGAGGTTGGCTCATTTAACATTGTAATAAGCTTTGTTGCCTCTTCTACCGTAATACCAGCTAAACTAACTTCCGGCTCATTTCCTCCGCCAGCTGTTTCAATTTTAATTTTCTTTAGTCCTAACACTTGGTACAGCATGCCTGAACTTGTATTAATCGTTTGAACACGTTCTTTATTTAAGTAGCTCTCCTTCTTCACAAAGAGCCCTTCTTTAATATGTAATACGTTATTTTCGACCCAATATACTTTGTAGTACCAGCCTACGATAGCTGAAACAATCGTGATTACCGCAAAACCGATAGGAACTAAATACCAAAATGGAAACTTTCCTTTTAAACTAAAAAGAAAAATAATAAATGGTATAAAATCTGTTATTTTTAATTCTAATAACATCGTGATTGGATGCTGCCTCTTATACATCCTCATCACTCACTTTCGCTAATTCTGCGATTTTCGTTTTCAACATTTCTGCCTCATACATCGTTAAACCTGGGATACTATGAGAAGTCGCCGCTGTTGAAATGTGTAATTCTGCTAATCCGTATTTCCTCATAATTGGCCCTTGTTCAATCGTAACGTGCTGCACACGAATCATCGGTACTAATACACGTTTTACGACGAAAAGACCGTGCTGAATTTCAAGTTCTTCTTCATTTAGTTGGTAGCTATAGTAACGTTGACGCAATTTCGGGAATGTAAGGTAATCAAACGGCGTATATACAATTGTTAATCCGATGAGCACATAAAAAATCCAAGCCCACCAATTAAACTTAATCATAAAGAAAAGATATGCCAAAATGACGATAATACTAATTCCTAACTCAATTAAGGAACGCGTTTTCCACACCTTGACCATGTCAGGGTGAATTTCATTTTTCAATGGATCCATGTAACCACTCCAAATCTAGTAATCTAATATATGAATACTCTCAATCTATATTTTACATAACTTTACAGAAAGTTGAAATTTAATTATCTTTCTTCTCTGGAATAAAATATCCGAACCAAAGTAACCAAATGAAACCGATTAACTTCAGCCAACTTCCATCCGCCTGAAAAGCCTCTATCATACCTGGAATTTTATACACTCCAATGAATCCAAGAAAACCGAGCCACCAGTTTTTTTGCATTTTCACTTTTATTCCTCCTTTATGACGTTTTTCACATTTCGAATCCAAATTTCTTTATACTTTAACTGGAATCCCATGAGCATGTAGTTGCTCATATTATCGATAACGAGCGCTAACGTATGAGCATTCTCTTCTGTTGCATGTTGTGACACCATACCAAGTTCTACACCTTGCTTTAATAAATCATGAAATCCATTTAAAAACTCTTCTTGTATTTCAAATAAACGTTTCTGATACTTCTCATTTCGCGCCGCAGTTACGATAAATTCATTTATGACGCGTAATATACCTTCCTGTCCTTCATACTCAGACAACATATGTAAACCATCTGCAATTAACTTTTTTGCAAAATTTTCTTTCGTATATTGATCTTTATCGAAGTAAGAAGAGAAATGATACCCAGAAAAAATTTCTTCAAATAAAAAATCTACTAACGCTTCTTTAGAAGAAAAATGATAGTAAATGGCCGGTTTTGAAATACCTACCTCTTTCGCAATCATGGAAAGGCTCATTTTCTCAATACCGTGCTCTGCCATAAGTTTAAATGACGCCTCTACAATGTTCTGCGATGTTTGTAAATTCTTTGTCATACTGTACCTCACTTGTTTTTACTTACCGGTCGGTAAGTAAATTATAAAATGAAACGAAATGATTTTCAAGTTAGTTAGCACTTTAGAAGGGGGTTATTGGTAAATGTAGAAAAACATAAAGTAAAAGCAATATATAACAATAAGGAGGATGTTCATATGGGACTTGGTGGTAAAGGCGATAGCGGCGGTGAAGCTGGACAAGCTGGTAAGAGCGGATTTCCATTCATCATTGTACTCTTTATCGTATTAATTATAGTTGGAGCTAGCTATAGTGGACTTGGCTTCTAAGAAAAGCCGTCCTACATTACACATGTAGGACGCCTTCTTTTTAATCCCTATTCAACAATCGCATACGATAACAATTCATCGTCACTTCTCCAAGTCTTTGCAGTAATTGATAGTTCGCATATGCGCCGACCGGGGCACCGATTATCGGTACGAGCTGAAGCATTTTTGCTAAATCGATATAGTCTCGGTACTCTGTTTGGAACTTTTCCCAGTCCATATGATTTTCTTCTTCTGTATCCCACGTTTCGATGGCTTTCCATATTTCTTTTCGATGATCATCACTTGAAAAGGCGAGTTGGAAAACGTGAAGGATAAAAAGGCGCTCTTCTTTGTTACTCGTATCAAATCCGTACAACGTTGCTGCATCGAATAAAAATTTAATTTTAATGCCGAGTAAAAGCGGAAAGTCAGCAAGGCCAAGGAGAATACCACCAGCTCCAGTCCCAGCCCCTTCCGCCGCTGCTATTTTTTTGTACTCATCCATTTTTTTGCGTACTTCATCGTCACGTCTTTGCAGTGACCATGTCGTCTCTTTTAATTTCGGCTTTATAAAGTTTGATCCGGCGCTGATCGTTTGCACCATCATACGAATCGTCTCTGTTAACACCTTTTGTACTTTCGCCGGAATGAGCTGTTGTACTTTCGTCTGCACTTTTTTGGAGAACCGTGTCATCATAGAAGAATCTTTCATGAATGTAGCTTTCCACTGCTCCAATTCTTTTATAACCTTCTCTTCATATGTAATCATAGGTTCATTCCTTTCAATTTAAACGCTCAATGCGCTTCGCCCCGTATTGGTAAACGAAACCGATACTAAATAATATGCTTACGATAAGTAAAATTCCTGTCATCATGAAATCTTTCGTTGCTAGTGCAAATATAACTGTAAAGATTACGCTCCCGATGATTAGAATCGCGTTTAATAAAGTAAGAAAATCTTTCTTCTTTTCATCTACCTTTACTGGATACAAATCAAGCCAAATTTTCATGCGGTGATGTTTCCATAAAGTTAATAGCTGATAGCCGATTAAGTATAGGAAGATAAAACTCACGATGAATCGTCCATATAAAAATGGAATGAAGTAAAGAATAACTCCTCCAAGAGCGAGCAAACGCACATATAATCCAAAATAGTTACCTGATCTTAAAAATGTTCTCGTATATAAGTATAAATATGTACGCTTTTCGCCGATTATCGAAAGAATGAAATCAAGCCATTTCTTGCGGGATACTCTCTCTTTTAATGCTGGTACATCAACGAACATATTCGCAATGCGGTACAGTAACATCATCTTTTTACCTTCTTCAGAAATTAAATACTCCCAGTTCAGCGGCTTCCCTTTCACCATTTGATGCATGATAGCAAGGTATAACACCATGAATAGAACAATTCCACCAATAAAAAGAACTGAAGTACGTTCTACAAGGAAATATACAAATAAACCGTTTAAGATAAAACGTATGAACCAATCCGCCTTTTGTACATTTTGATCTGTTAAAAAGGACTTTTCCCACGCTATAAATAAATTCCAAGCTTTCACAATGACAAACGCGATTACAATCCATATGTAAGCCGCTCCTGTTTGCTTCATTTGCTGGAAGTATAACGGGGCAAGCGCAGCTGCTACGATTGCGATTATGTATAACTGAATCATAAACGTAAAGAGAAAGGCCTTTGTGAAGTAAGGCTTTAGCTTCTCTTCAACTGGCAGTAAGTAAACAAGGTCTGCTTCTTTTAATAACGTTTGCATTGATCCAGCTGTTAAAACTAGTCCAATTAGCACTGCCATTACGAGCGCAGTTGGAAACGAAGGTGTTAACGTTTGTAACCATTGTTGGTAATAATACGCTCCCGCACCGATGATAAACACGAAAATAAATTTCAAATGATCGTTAAATACGTATTTACTATATGTACGAACTTCTTTTAGAAAGTGACGAAATCGTTCTTTCCATAATGCTGTACTATTCATAATCTTCTTCCTTTGTTAAGGCAATATAAATATCATCTAACGTTGCACCTGGCATATTAAACTGTGATTGCAGTTCAGATAATGTTCCCATCGCTCTTACTTCGCCTTGATGTAAAATAATGAACGAATCACAATAACGCTCTGCCGTCGCTAAAATATGTGTACTCATTAAAATACCTGCGCCGCTCTTTTTCATTTGATCCATCATTTGAAGTAGAGATTGAATTGCTAACGGATCCAGTCCAACGAAAGGTTCGTCTACTATGTAAAGAGATGGCTCCACTAAAAATGCACTCATAATCATTACCTTTTGTTTCATCCCTTTTGAGAAATGAGATGGAAACCATTTTAAACGATTTTTCATACGAAATTCTTGTAATAGTTGTCCTACACGTTCTTCGTACTGTTTTTCATCGACACCGTACGCCATCGCTGTTAATTTCAAATGCTCTTCTAGCGTTAGCTCATCATATAATACCGGTGTTTCTGGAATGAATGAAAAGCTAGAACGGTACGCTGTCATATCATCACGAATTGTTTTCCCATTAATTGTGACAGTTCCTTTTTTCGGTTCCATTAAACCGATAATATGTTTAATCGTCGTACTTTTACCAGCCCCATTTAAACCGATTAAGCCGACAAGTTCGCCTTTATTAACAGAGAACGAAACGTCTTTTAATACAGGTCGTTTCGTATATCCTCCTGTAACATTTTCTACACGCAATAACTCGCTCATACGACACCACTTTCTTCATTAGTATTCATTCTATATTCATCTTACCAAAAATTGCGCTGTACTACATAGTATCGATGTGTTCAAAAAAAATTTAAATTTGTTAGCATATATTTTTACGAAAGCGGACATCATAATTAGTGAAGAAGGAACACATTGAAAAAGCAACCACCAATTGATGAGTATAACAACATAGTGAAGTCATCATGAAATGGGGTGTCCATGTTGGACAATGAAATTTACACATAACCAGATTATTTGTTTCATTTTCGAAACGGGGTGTCTCCGAAAGAGCATATACTGTTTTAAAAAATAAACAATTTCATTTTAAAAAGATTGCAATTCATTTCACTTGAAAATGGGGTGTCTACGGCAGAAACTTTAGCCGATTTACCATGCATTTCTTAAATAAATGGGGTGTCTGCGAAACGTAAATTACGATAATGCTTTTTCAATCCCTCTTCAGAAAACAGGAAGCTGACTCAGCTTCCTGTTTTTCGTGTTTGTTCTCTTATGTAATTATGGTAAAATACGGCTAAGGATATTTGAAAGGATGAGATCAATGAATCATACAGCAGACAATTGTATTTTTTGTAAAATCATTGACGGGCAAATCCCTTGCTCAAAAGTATACGAAGATGAACATGTGCTTGCATTTTTAGATATTAGTCAAGTAACAAAAGGACATACTCTTGTTATTCCGAAAGTTCACAAACAAGACATTTTTGCGTTAACGCCAGAAATCGCATCACACATTTTTTCTGTCGTTCCAAAAATCGCAAATGCGATTAAAGCAGAGTTTAATCCAGTTGGCTTTAACCTACTTAACAATAACGGTGAAAAAGCTGGACAAACTGTGTTCCACTTCCACCTTCATTTAATTCCACGCTACGGTGAAAACGATGGTTTCGGTGCCGTTTGGAAATCACACCAAAATGAATATACAATGGAAAATTTACAAAACATCGCAAGCACAATTGCAAATAGTGTGAAATAGTGACACTATAAGAAGACGTAATACATAACAAGCCAATTCCCCGAAGTAATTACATATTGCAAGGCTTGTTTCTTCACTCCATATACCGGGGTATACTTTTCTGTGCATAGCGCACTTACAAGAAGGAAAAGTTCTCTTTTCTTTCTCTTGTTTTAAAGATATGCATACTATTTCACATCATGAATACGAACGAAAAATAAGGAGGTCTCTTTTTATGTCAAAAGCTAAATCCTTTATTACAGGTGTCCTTTGCGGCGGAGCAGTTGCTGGATTAGCAGTTCTTTTCTCTACTCCTTCTTCTGGCAAAGCCATGCGCGGCAAGTTAAAAGAAAAAGGAAATGATATTAAAAAGACTTTAGCTGATATTACAGCTGATACAAAGTTATTAAAGCGTCAAATCGTTGAAACTGCTTCAGAAGGTAAAGAAGTGTTTCAAGAATTAAAAGACGACATGCAAGACACGCTTTCTAACTGGAAACAAGATATTTCTCAAAACAAGCGCCATATTGAAAAAGAAATTTTGGACATTCAAAAGTCAATTGAGAAACTACAAGAAGCCGTTCCAGAAAAAGCGTAAACAAATTCCTGCTTAGTTTTTGCATATAACAAATATTTTTTATATAAATTGACCCTAACACGGCATATCACATAGATATGCCGTGTTTTTATGCATTTACAATATATGTTAGCCATTAACATGTAAGGACAACACATGTACTCACGACTCATAAACCGCTTCCATAGTTATGCATGATTTGTATAGAATGTCATTTTTCCAAAAAATTTTCACAATTCTCACAAAAAGACTTTATTAATTTTTATTTTACTGGCATAATAGATAGTAATGAAAAAGAATGTTAAAGTGGGTGAGTAAATGAAAAGTGGAGAAAAAGATTACTCGGTAAAAGAAGCGATGATTTTCAGCCAACGCATTGCTCAATTATCGAAAGCGTTATGGAAATGTGTAGAGAAAGATTGGCAAATGTGGATTAAGCCTTACGATTTAAATATTAATGAACATCATATTTTAACAATCGCTTATCATTTAAAAGGGGCCTCTATTTCTGAGATTGCTAAGTTTGGAGTTATGCACGTATCAACGGCGTTTAACTTCTCGAAAAAGCTTGAGGAACGCGGCTATCTTGTATTCTCGAAAAAAGAAGATGATAAACGAAATACGTACATTGAAATTACAGATAAAGGGGAAGAATTACTACTTCGCTTAATGGAGGAGTATGACCCTGAAAGTAATTCAGTGTTTAATGGGGCTCTTGCACTTCGTAATTTTTATGGGAAGTTCCCAGAAAATATCGAGCTGATTGCTATCTTGCGTAATATTTACGGACAAGACTTCATCGATATTTTTGAGAAATCATTAGAAGATATTGAGGAGAATTTTACGGAATCCGATCAGAAGTTAGTTAAGAAATAATCTATTTATTTTTTCGCACTCATGCGTAAGAATTCATTCATAAGTGGGTTAAATAAACCTTGTTTTGCTAGCGCTTCCGCAGTTTCGTTTACTTCGAGCTGATGTGGAAGCGCTTTTTCAAATTGATCTAACAGCGCATCGAACAATAAAAGGCCTTCTGCTTTCTCCGCTACATATTGTTCGTTCAATGTTTCACAAAGTTTCAGTATACGTTCAATATCTTTTTTACGAGCTTTTTTCTTTATGATTAAAGAATAAAATGGACACTTTTCTTCATCAATCATTTTAAATAATAGGTCTACGTAGTATTCAGCTTGTTCTAATCTTCTAACAACGTCCATTTTCTCCCTCACTTTCTAACACAAAGTCTTCTATTTCTGAATTTTATAACACGAACAAAATATCGTATGATACAATATATAAAGTATATGTATTTTAGCCAAAAGGAGGTCTCGCCTCATGACACTTATAACAGTTGTTTTTGTCGCATTCGCACTTCTTGTTATATTTTACACGAATTTCATGACACATACACTGTGTGAACGAAAACAAATAGCTGCGAGCCGCCAGCCCGGTGTCTTTCGGGTTATTAATGTATGTATAACAATTTTATTAATTTCTAGTTATATAGAAATTATATTTCATGGAAAGTGAGGAAGGAAAGCCCCTTCCTCACTTTTTTCCTCTATAAGCAAATTATACCTACTATAACCAATAAAATAAACAGTACAAGTAATAAAATAAGTTGAGAATTCATCCCCATCCCCTCCTCTATTCTGTATATGCGGCATACGCCCAATATGGCACACTTTCAAAATCTGACACGATATGGTTAATTTTTCTTTATCAATATGAAAACGAGTCGAAATATGATATATTAAACTTTGTACATATTGCTTATACTATAGAACAAATAACATTCATCAAAACTTTATCCTCAGCTTCGGTAAGCCCTGTTAAGCGCGCTTTAACAATATAAAAAGCAAAAGTATCAGTGAGACTTAATCGGGCTCTTATGAACTTAAGTTCATTGGTGTAGGATAAATTAAAAATACATAATAGTAGGAGTGTTTATCGAATGAAGAAAGCTATGCTTGCCTTAGCCGCAACAAGTGTAATCGCATTATCAGCATGTGGAACAGGATCATCATCAGACAAAATCGTTACATCTAAAGCTGGTGACATTACAAAAGAAGAGTTCTACAATCAAATGAAAACACAAGCTGGTAAACAAGTACTAAATAACATGGTTATGGAAAAAGTACTTATTAAGAACTACAAAGTTGAAGACAAAGATGTAGACAAAAAGTTCGATGAAATGAAAAAACAATACGGTGATCAATTCGATACACTATTAAAACAACAAGGTATTAAAGAAGAAACTATAAAAACTGGTGTGCGTGCTCAATTAGCGCAAGAAAAAGCTATCGAGAAAACGATCACTGATAAAGAACTAAAAGAAAACTACAAACCAGAAATTAAAGCAAGCCACATTCTTGTAAAAGATGAAGCTACTGCGAAAAAGGTTAAAGAAGAACTTGGACAAGGTAAATCTTTCGAAGAGTTAGCGAAACAATACTCTGAAGATACTGGTTCAAAAGAAAAAGGCGGAGATCTTGGCTACTTTACTGCTGGTAAAATGGTTAAAGAATTCGAAGATGCTGCTTATAAGCTGAAAAAAGATGAAGTAAGCGAACCTGTAAAATCACAATTCGGTTACCACATCATTAAAGTAACAGACATTAAAGAACAAAAACCATTTGATGAAGTTAAAGGCGATATCAAAAAAGATCTAGTTCAAAAGAAAGCACAAGATGCTGCATTCATGAATGATCTTATGATGAAAGAAATCAAAAAAGCTGACGTAAAAGTTGACGATAAAGATTTGAAAGATCTTTTCGACGAGAAAAAAGCTGACGAGAAAAAAGAAGAAAAGAAATAATGAAATAATGAAATAATGAAATAATGAAATAAAAAGCTCGGGCTTAGGCCTGAGCTTTTTTATATACCCTCTTCTCTCGGGAGTTATATCCAGATTCGGTAAATGAAATTATATAGTTGGTCCTCTGAATGAATTATATCAGCGATTTTTCAAATATATCGACCGCAACTTCAATTATATCAGCGATTTTCGAAATATATCGACTTACCGACAAAAAACGACAACAAGCGTGACTCCCTCTACAAAAACAAAAAAACCTTGATCCACGTAGCATGGAACCAAGGTTTATCTTATTATCATTGATTAAATGAAAAAACTATGTTAAATTAGTACAGAAACACATTTTACAAAACACAAGAAACGTATTTATCCGTATCTTAATTGTACACCAAAACACATCTTCAGTCAACCTCTATTTTTCACTTTTAAAGGAGTGCTACCGTATGAACAAAAAACTTGATCTAGAGCAAAAACGATTGGATACCGTGATCGAAACGATTACGCAGCAAATTGATAAACTGGAAAACGAAACTGGCAGACGCCGGGCAGAAGTAATCAACATCCGTAAACACTTTTGGGATGACGTTAAAGTGAACACGGATACTTTTGATGATTATCTTGAAACAGTTATCAACTTAAGGCAACAAGCTCAGTCCCTTGCTGTAACACAAATTACACATAAGCACACTTTCAATCGACTCGCTGCACTAAGACGTATGCATAAAGCCCCTTACTTCGGACGCATTGATTTTACAGAAGAAGGTGAACCTGCCGCAGAGGAAATTTATATCGGCGTCGCTACGCTTACCGATGCTAGCGGAGAAAACTTCCTCATATACGACTGGCGCGCACCTATTTCGAGCGTTTATTACGACTATCCACCAGGACCAGCTGAATACAAAACACCAGGAGGCGTAGTTCGCGGTAATGTGGAGAAAAAATTACAGTACATTATTCAAAATGGCGAGATTGATTCTATGTTCGATACGAGCCTTACAATTGGCGACGAAATTCTGCAACAGGCGCTTGGAAAAGGTACGAATAAACATATGCAAAGTATCGTCGCTACGATTCAGCGCGAGCAAAATGAAATTATTCGTCACGATGAAGGCCGACTCCTTATCGTGCAAGGAGCTGCTGGTAGTGGTAAAACGTCAGCTGCCCTGCAACGTATTGCCTATTTACTATATAAATATCGCGAATGGCTAAAAGCGGACCAAATTATTCTCTTCTCCCCTAACTCTATGTTCAACAGTTACGTATCTAACGTACTGCCAGAACTCGGCGAAGAAAATATGCAGCAAGTCACATTCCAAGAATATTTAAACCATAGACTAAGTAAATCGTTTGATGTTGAAGATCCTTATGAACAACTAGAATATATGCTAACTGAAACGAATAGCCCTGCTTATAAAACGAGAAATGCGAGCATTCGATTTAAAGCATCTACTCAATTTTTCGAGATGATTAGAGCGTACAGACAATCTCTTGAATCTTCAGGCATGCTATTTAGAGGAATGAAATTTAGAGGGAAATTGATTGCCTCTACTAAAGAAATTACAGAGCAATTTTATAATACGGATTCCTCCCTCCGCTTCCATAATAGAATCGAGAAGTTAACGGATTGGCTAAACAAACAAATAGACGCAATCGAAAAAACAGAACTAAAAAAGCCGTGGGTAGAAGAAGAAATTGAATTACTTAGTAAAGATGAATATCAAAAAGCTTATAAATACTTACAGAAAAAAGGCGAGTTTGAAGATAACTCCTTTAATGATTATGAGAAAGAAACGAAAGTACTTGGACGTATGATTGTCCGTAAAAAATTGAAGCCGCTTCGTAAAGGCCTTCAAACATTACGTTTCATCAATTTTACAGGCATATATAAACAACTCTTCACAGATGCATCATGGGTTACTGGAGAAAAGCCGAAAGAATGGGACGACATTTGCTCATTAACTGTGAACATGCTTGATGAAGGAAAATTATATTACGAGGATGCGACTCCATTTTTACTTTTAAAAGAACTAATTGAAGGCTTCCAAACGAATAGATCGATTAAACACGTACTCGTAGACGAAGCACAAGATTATTCTCCGTTTCAGTTCGAGTTTTTAAAACGCCTCTTCCCTGCCGCAAAAATGACAGTGCTCGGAGACTTTAACCAAGCAATATTTGCCCATGCGAGTGAAACAGTGAACTTCAATACACTTACTAGCTTATACGGACCAGATGAAACGAACGGCATCAACTTAACTCGTAGCTATCGTTCCACAAAACCGATTATTGAATTTACACGTGCTCTCGTACCGGAAGGAAAGAACATTAACGCATTTGAACGTGACGGTGAGAAGCCTACAGTAACGAAAGTAGCGAATGATAGCGAACTGCACGACTGTATTTCTTCCAAAGTTGCTGAACTTCAAAAACAACAGCATAATACAATCGCAATTATATGTAAATCCGCAGCTGAAAGTGCCGCTGCCTACGAAGCACTTAATCATATCGAGAATATTAAACTCGTGAAAAGTAACTCCGCCGAGTATGAGCAAGGCATTGTCGTGATCCCAGCTTACTTAGCGAAGGGTATCGAATTTGACGCTGTTATTATTTATAATGCTTCTAAAGATGTGTACAGTGATGAGAGCGTTCGTAGATTGTTTTACACTGCTTGTACGCGAGCTATGCATGAATTACAACTTTATAGCGTTGGCGAGGTTAGTCCTTTTATACTCGGGGCTGCTTCAGAGAGCTTTGAACTTATTACAACACCTTGATACGAATCAAGGTGTTTCTTTTTTATGCAGGATTTACAACTTTAAAATAGAATATATCATTTTAGAAAAAAATAAGGAGTGGAAAAATGAATCATTATTTCATTGCTATTTATGACGGTGAGTTTCCTACCGAAAAATTACATACCATTTTACAATTGAACCCCACTTTTATTGATTTAAACGTCCGCACCATTTCAATTTCATCACCAAGGCCTTTCACATTAGTAGTTGGAGAAGAAAACGATGCACTCACAACTGGACTTACAGATAAATACCACTTATTAACGAAGGAATTACAAGCACTTGAGCAGCAAGAAAAGTACTACTACGTATACGATTATAAAATTAGAAAGACCATCGAGAATCCTAACGAAAAATGCTTTCCATTAGCAAAAATCAATATAAGCGTTACGAATTTCCATCAGATGATTCAAAAAGTAAAAGATTTAAAACGCCCTGTATTTGCAGGGTATAAAATCATTTCTCATGATTCGGATATACTGACAATTGATGTACTTCTTTCTTCTCATTTATTGGATCCTAACACTTCTGAAAAAGATGCGGAAGAATACGCCTATTTACAACAACTAGCTGAATCAATCTCTCGTTCTGAATTATGTACTTTTATAAAAGCAAGTGCACTTATTTAAACACGAAAAGAGGGTTATTTATCATAACCCTCTTTTGCTATCTATTTACGTTTGTACTTAATCAAAATAGTGAATTCTTTTTACATATAACAAAAACACCTTGATCATCATCAAGGTGTCCTCTTCATTCTAAATGACATACCTTTACGTCGATATACACTTAGTACGATTCCCATTAAAAGCGCATGAAATACAGTTGGTGTTAATCCATAACTAATAAAAGGTAAGGATATAGCAGTAATCGGTAATAAACCTAAAATCATACCAACGTTATAAAGGAATTGCACTACGAAAAGAGTCATGCCTCCAATGAGAAGCAATTTACCATACCGGTCATTTATTTTATAAGATATGACCACTAACCTTATTACAAAAAGAGAAAGAATCAAGAAAAGAATCAGTGCTAGCACATATCCATAATAATAAGTCAAACTTGCAAATACAAAATCAGTATCTGGATTAGGGATGAGCTTTACATCTCCGTATGTACCAAACCAACCTGCTGACGACATTACCTCTTTTAAACGTATATACATAAATCCTGCGCCCTGTGCATCACGCTCTGGATTCAAATACCCTAAAAATCTATCCAAATAAACTCCTTTTACTGTGGGCCAGGAAAAATAGGCCCCTATAATCAATAAACAGATTGGTACAATTGTAATAATTAATGCCTTTTTCTTCCCTAACTTACTCCACCAAAGCATAACGAATACCATCGTGATATAAATAAAAATCACTGAAAAAGCTGCGCCAATTAAGAATAAATACAAAGAAAATAAATACAGAGCCACAAGATGCATTACTTTTATCCTACTATTATTGAAAAAAGAAGCCCAAGCTAGAAAAAAGAACGGCACTGCCATTAAACGGTCAATTGCAATAGGACCAACTTTTATTATCGGTTCTCCAAGCATCCCAGCATTCGGAAAGCAGTATAGCATTAACAAGATAAGTACTCCGGTTGTATAAAACAACCATCCTAATCTCTCTAACTTTCGATAATCAATCAGCATCATTCCTAACGCTGTTGCAATACCAAGAACAACAGATATCACCTTATCCATTAGTAAATCATTCATATATCCAAAAGCTATAACTGGCAAAAAACCTAGCCCCATCGCAGCCACTAATAAACCAATTAAGAACCAATCAACCTTTGGCTTATGCAGTTTGTTCAGTTCCCGGCCAAGTTTAATCGGACTCCCCATTTGCTCAACAGCCTTATCTTCAGCAACTTCTTCACTTAATCCTTTCTCTACCCACATATTCTTCGCCTGTTTTAAGTGAAAATCTAGTTCCGCTGCTACTAAGTCCTTGGCTTCTTTTGATTTAATATGGTTCGTAACTTCCCTTAAAAAATGCTCCCCTTTTTCATTCAATTTTTTCTCACTCCTGTACTAATCCTTTTAATATAAATCGTGCCTTCGTAGCATTCTTCTCAGCCTTTCGCAGCATCTTGTTTCCTTTATCATTTAATTGATAATATTTAGCTCCTTCGTAATCCCAGCTAGATTGGATAAAGCGATTCTGTTCTAGACGATGTAATAAAGTGTATAGAGATCCTTCATCACCTTCGAATTTTTGAATTCCTCTCCCACGTAGTAACTGCATCAATTCATAACCTGTTTTTTCATTCATAAGAAGTTGCAACACTGCTAAAAGGATATCTTCTTCCTTTTCGGACGATTGATTGATTTTTTCGCGCACCCGCTTTCGATGCTGATCAGAAAAACTCAAATGTTTAAAAGTTGTATTCTCCATTGATTTTCGCAAGCCTTTTAATCGATCTTCCATTTGATTATTCCTCCAATCCTTTCTTCAATAGTTCCTTAGCTCTTTTCAATCTTGTTTTTATCGTGTTTTCCTTCACTTCTATTACCGTAGCAATCTCTTTAATTGATAATTCTTCATAATAAAATAGATAAATGACTTCTCGATATTTTATCGGTAAATTCATTACTGCAGAAGCAAGCCTACTATCCTCTGCATTTTGAATAACAGTTTGTTCCACACTTTCTTTTTGACTCTCCATATACGTAAAGTCATCCTCTGTAACGATAACTCTTTTGTTATACCAACTTTTTATATAGTCCTTACAATGATTGATTGCAATCCTCCATAACCATGTTTTTAAGTTCGAATTCCCTTTATATGTATGAAGAGATTTATAGCATTTCACAAATATATCTTGCGTTAAATCCTCCGCAACCTCTTTATTATTCACATATGAATACACAAGCTGTAAGGCTTCTTGTCCATACTTGTTCATTATTTCATCGATAAGGTCCTCTTTATCTTCTATTTCAAACATCTCTACTGTTAATTCATCCACACTATTTCCTCCTTCCCATATATTAGACGACGCACTCTATGGAAAAGTTTTATACATTCATAAAAAAAAGAACGGTTAGCAATGTCCATACCGTTTTTTGAACTCTTAATTTTTCTTTACTATGAGTAAAATCAATCTTTATTTGCTCATCGCCCCCTCACTTTACACACGAATGAGTCATTTATTTTTACATATATGTCTTGTCCCTTATTTTGAAAAATAATACAATTAAAAAGTAACTTACTAACGCTATAACTAGTAGGTGTGGTAATCATCTCTTCCATTTTGAAAAAAGGGGGGAGGTGATAATATGATCGCGATGTTTGTAATTAAATTAGTGTATGGTATCCTAACCGGAGCTGGCGTTGTCATCGGTAGAAGATACGTCGGTCCGTGGCTAATTTCTGTATACAAAAAAGCGAGAACCACCCTGCTTCGTGGAAAAGGTAAGGGCGGTTCTCGGCTAAAACGTTAATGTAATTGTCTTATAACCGCACCTACTACCACCACAATAGCAAGTTAGGTTACACAAGGCAGAAGTTTCTCAGGCTTCTGTCTTTTTTATTTTATGCAAAATTCATACTACATACCCTATCATCATTGTAACACATTCTATTTATTTTTAGTCAAGATAAAAAAACCACCTAAAGGCTCCCCTTCAGGTGGTTTTCTATTTTACGCTAACGCAGCTGCTTGTTCTTGTTGATCTACAGGAATGACAGCGTCTGTTAATGCTTTTTCTAATTCTGCTGTGTATTTCATTTGCTCTTCTTTGCTCCAGCCTAGTTTCGCAGCCATGTAGTTGATTACTGCTTCTTTCCACTCGTATACCCAGTGGATGTTGAAGAATACAGCACCTCTGCGGCGTACGAAGAAGTCTACTGGTTTTGCTGTCATTTCGTAATCCATTGCGTATACCAGTGGGATTAGAACGTCAAGCGGCATGTTATATTCTTTCGCTTCGTCTTTATGTTTTTTCGCTAAGTCGAATAGTACGTCAACGTTAGAGCCGTAGAATTTCGCGAACTCTTCTGCTTGCGCTTTCGTTAAACCAGATTTCGTACCTTCGTCTGCTTTTTTCGCAACGAATGCTTGGAATCCGTGTGAACCATCTACATGTCCACCAGAGATTGGCATATGTTTCGTGTCACTCTTCGGATATGCACTATGACCTTCTTTTTGTAGTAAGTTTGTTACGTAGTCTACTACCATTTCAGCCATTTTGCGGTATCCTGTTAATTTACCACCAGCGATTGTAATTAAACCAGATTCAGAAGTCCAAATTTCATCTTTACGAGAAATTTCAGATGCATTTTTACCTTCTTCATAAATTAATGGACGTACACCAGCCCAGCTTGATTCAACATCTTTTTCCGTAATTTTCACGCTTGGGAACATGTAGTTAATCGCATTAATAATGTATGTGCGATCTTCTGTTGTCATGTGTGGTACAGCTGCATCTTTATCATAGAACGTATCTGTTGTACCTACGTATGTTTTTCCGCCACGAGGAATCGCGAACACCATACGTTTATCTGGTGTATCGAAGTAAATTGCTTGACCTAATGGGAAACGTTTTTGATCAATTACTAAGTGAACACCTTTTGATAACTGAAGTACTTTTCCTTTTTTCGAGTTATCTTTTTCACGAAGTGTATCTACCCAAGGACCAGCTGCGTTTACAATTTTCTTACCGTAAACTTCGTACACTTCTCCGTCTAGTAAATCGATTACACGTACACCGCATACTTTTCCATCTTTATATAAGAAACTGTCTACTTTTGCGTAGTTAACAGCTTTCGCACCATGCTCAATTGCTTCTTTCATTACTTCAATTGTAAGACGCGCATCGTCTGTACGATATTCTACGTAGTAACCGCCGCCTTTTAATCCTTCTTTTTTCACAAGAGGCTCTTTGTTTAATGTTTCTTCACGGTTAAACATTTTTCTGCGCTCGCTTCGTTTTACACCTGCTAAGAAGTCGTATACACGAAGACCAATTGATGTACTGAATGATCCGAACGTACCGCCTGTATGGAACGGAAGTAACATCCACTCTGGTGTTGTTACATGGGGACCGTTCTCATATACGATTGCACGCTCTTTCCCCACCTCTGCTACCATTTTCACTTCAAGTTGTTTTAAATAACGTAGACCACCGTGTACAAGTTTCGTAGAACGACTTGATGTACCTGCTGCAAAGTCCTGCATTTCAAACACAATTGTTGATAACCCGCGTGTTGCCCCATCTAATGCAATACCAGAACCAGTAATACCTCCACCAATTACGATCACATCTAACTCTTGTTTATTTACTCCGTTTAATACGTCTTTACGTTGTTTACTTGAAAATTTCATGGTAATTCCTCCCTTTGATAACGAAAAAAGAGACCACGAACTCCGCTATAGATTTCGCCTCTATAGCGTGTTGTGGTCTCTCCAAATCTCCTACCGAATTATTAACTTGTCATCATTATAACACTGTTTATGATTATTTGAAAGCTTTTGTTGCTTCAATTGCTTTTTTCCATCCAGCATATAGCTCTTCGCTTGTTTCCGCTTCCATCGTTGGTTCAAAGCGTTTGTCCATATGCCACTGTGCTTTAATTTCATCTTGGTTTTTCCAATATCCAACCGCAAGACCTGCTAAGTATGCTGCACCTAAAGCTGTCGTTTCATTGATCACTGGACGCTCTACAGGAACTTCTAAAATATCACTTTGGAACTTCATTAAGAAGTTATTCTTAACTGCTCCGCCATCAACGCGTAATGTATTTAGTTCGATACCTGAATCTGCTTCCATTGCACAAAGTACATCTTTCGTTTGGTATGCTAAAGATTCTAGCGTCGCACGAATGAAGTGCTCTTTCGTCGTACCGCGTGTTACGCCAAACATAGCGCCGCGTACTTCACTATCCCAGTAAGGTGTTCCAAGTCCTACGAATGCTGGTACAACGTATACACCATCAGTTGATTCAACGCGTGATGCGTACACTTCACTCTCACTTGCATCTTTAAACATGCGCATTCCGTCACGTAACCACTGAATTGCAGAACCTGCTACGAAAATACTTCCTTCTAATGCGTAGTTTACTTTACCATCTAAACCCCATGCAATTGTTGTTAATAGACCGTGCTCAGAAGCTACTGCTTTTTCACCTGTGTTCATTAACATGAAGCAACCAGTTCCGTAAGTATTTTTCGCCATACCTTCACCGAAACAAGCTTGTCCAAATAATGCTGCTTGCTGGTCACCAGCTACACCTGCAATCGGTATATTTTGACCGAAGAAGTGATAATCAATTGTTTCACCATATATTTCAGATGATGGACGTACTTCAGGAAGCATGCTCTTTGGTACTGTTAACATGTCTAGAAGCTCATCATCCCACTGTAAGTCGTGAATGTTAAACATTAATGTACGTGATGCATTTGAGTAGTCTGTTACGTGCGCTTTACCACCAGATAGTTTCCATACAAGCCACGTATCAATTGTTCCGAATAATAACTCGCCGTTTTCTGCTTTTTCTCTTGCACCTTCAACGTTATCTAAAATCCATTTTACTTTCGTACCAGAGAAGTATGCGTCAATTAAAAGACCTGTTTTTTCGCGAACCATTTCGCTATAACCTTTTTCTTTTAACTCATCACAAATCTCCATTGTTTGACGAGATTGCCATACGATTGCGTTATAAATTGGTTTACCAGTCGTTTTATCCCATACAACCGCTGTTTCACGTTGGTTCGTAATACCGATACCTGCGATTTGCTCTGGTTTTACATCCGCTTCACTTAAGCAAGTTGCGATAACTGCTAAAATAGATCCCCAAATTTCTTGTGCATTATGTTCTACCCAGCCTGGCTTTGGAAAATGTTGCGTAAATTCTTTTTGAGCTGAATGAACAATTTTCCCTTCTTTATTGAAAAGAATTGCGCGTGAGCTAGTTGTTCCTTGGTCTAATGAAAGAATATATTTTTTCATATCGGTTTCCCCCTATGCTACTTTTCTACTATTTGTAGTGCTTCCACTTTTTTTACTTGTCATATATGAGATTGCTAGTACAACTACAGTTGCAATAATTACATAAATAAGTGCTGAATTTTGTTTTCCTTCAAATACAACTTGATGGAATAAACCTGCAAGTGATCCACCTAAAATCGGACCAACTACCGGAATCCATGCATACTTCCAGTTTGAACCGCCTTTTCCTGCAATCGGAAGGAAGAAGTGTGCAATACGCGGACCTAAATCACGAGCCGGGTTGATTGCGTATCCTGTTGTTCCACCTAATGATAAACCAATACTTACAATTAAGAAACCTACGATAAATGGATTTAATCCATCTGCAAATTTATTTGCTCCAATTGCTAATATACCAAATACTAAAACGAATGTTCCAATCATTTCACTTAAAAGGTTTGCAAATGTGTTCGGAATTGCTGGACCTGTTGCAAATACGCCTAACTTTGTTCCTGGATCTTCTGTTTCTTTCCAATGTGGTAAGTAGTGTAAATATACGATAATTGCCCCGATAATTGCCCCAATCATTTGTGCTGCGATATAACCTGGTACGTCACTCCATGGGAACGCTCCCTTAAATGCTAGTCCTATCGTTAAAGCTGGATTCAAATGTGCCCCACTAATTGATCCAACCGCATACGCTGCAACCGCTACCGCTAAGCCCCAGCCCATTGTAATTACAATCCAACCAGAATCTTTCGCAAACGACTTCTTTAAACTTACACCAGCACAAACGCCGCCACCAAGTACGATTAACAACGCTGTCCCTATTAATTCCCCTAAAAATGCTGACATAAAATCCCTCCACAATCAATTTAAATGCGTTCAAATGTGATAGAGGTAAAATGAATGGCCATTCGTTTTTTTCAAAAGAAAAAGATCCACAGCTTACATGCTTCTATATAATATATAGAAACAATAAAATGTGGATCTCTTCTTTTCTCCGTCACGTTTATTAACTTGTCTATAATGTTAACCTCTAATGAAAGCGGTGTCAACAGAATCTTTTCACATTTTCGTCACTTTTTTTGGTAATGTTTCCATAATTCTTTTTTCGATGTCGTAATCGCTGTCGCACCAGCATTTAGAGCTCTTTCAACATCCTCCACAGTACGAATAAAACCACCTGCTAAAATTGGTACACCTGTATGCTCTTTCACTTCAGCGATTACATCCGTTAGCGCACCAGGAAGCACCTCTATATAATCCGGTTTCGTCTTTTCTAGCAAATTACAGCTCTTTTCCATCGCGCTAGAATCAATTAAAAAGATGCGTTGAATGGAGACGACACCCTTTTGCTTCGCCTTCATAATTACGCTCGCCTTTGTTGACAATAACCCGTACGGTTTATATTCTTGGCATAAAAACTCCGTCGCATGCCCATCACTTTGTAACCCATGGATCAAATCAACATGTAAAAACACCTTTTTACCGTGTTGCTTCGCGAGTGAAACAACACTCTTCAATTGACCAACATGAATATCTAAAATAACAATATATTCATACGAACTATGTAATAGCTTTTCCAAGTCTTTAATTTGCCTCACTGCTGGCAAAATCTTTTGTTCATGAAATTCCATTCTAAATGTCCCCTTCTTTATATCATCCTATCCTTTATAGTACACAATTTATATGAAAAGAACAGCTAGTGTAGGGAATTTCTTTCAAACCTTTCCTCTATTTATATATTTTCTTCAACTTATCAGAAACTGTGCCACCTATAATCATTAATATAAGAGGTAGAAAGTTCATTATATACGGTGCGTCTGCTACAATTGTAATGCTCGCTCCTGCAAACTTATTTAACATCCACACAACGATTTTTGTAACAAACAAAAATACGCCCATCATAAATAAACTATCAAAAAACACCTTCCATTTTGGATATGCCAATTGCTTACTATCTTCAATAACTTTCTGTGTCAACTCTTCATCACTCCTCAATAACTCATCAATCGTAATACCGAACAGATCGCTTAAATGAATAATAATTTCAATGCTCGGATAGTTCTTTCCTGTTTCCCATTTCGAAACAGACTGCCTACTTACATGAAGTTTTTCAGCCAAATCATTTTGCGACCAATTTCTTTTTTCCCTTTCTTCTTTTAAACGCTCGCTAAAAATCATACTGTGTTTATCACCTCTCTACGCCTAGTATGGTCAAACAAATGATGAAGAGTAAAGCTAGTTATCGTTGCATAACCTACGCAACTTATGCGTTACACCTTAACATAAAGCCATTGCGCACTTTATGTCATGCAAATTTTTTATATTTTTCTTCTATAATAATTTCCCGAAAAATAAAAAGAAGAGAAACTAAACTCTTTTCTCTTCTTCAAAAGTTTCTATTAAAGTAATACCGAATCTTTATCACTATCCTGATTACGTTTCTCACGCTCTTCTTCTAAACGTTTCATATATACTTCGCCTTCTTTTTCGATAAACTCATTATCCATCTCTTGCTCTTTTTTTGAAGTATATAAAACCATGTAACCACTTAGTACAATCCCAACAATTACAAGATAAACCCACCATGGTAAAATTTCCAAATCACTTCATTCCTTTCCTTAGACAAGCCTTATTAGTTTCACTGTATGAGGAAAGAAGTGGATTTATGCTTAAAAACTTTTTATTGTGGATGCTTTGAGAAAAATGCTTGTACATATTCCATAAATTCGATTGGCTCTTGGCGGAACGGAGCATGGTATCCTTTTTCAATAATATGAAATGTACTATTTGTAAATAACTGATGATACAGCTCACCGTTTTTCCAAGAAACGCTCTTATCATGTCGTCCCCATATAATTAAAGTCGGTACTTTAATTCTATCGGCCTCCATCGCAATGCGGCGCTCTCTCATTTTCGTAAGCTGATTGTAATGCTCTTTATCATCACGTCTATTTTTCACTTCATTTTTATTATAATCCGTAATCTCTGTTACAGTTTGAAGATCCGTTGATAGGGGCGGCACTTCATAACTTTCTTTTTGCTGGAAAGACTCGATTCCTGTAGAATCCGCCAAAACGAGATGTGTCACTGCGTCCGGATATAAATACGCTAAATTAAGGGACATCTCTCCCCCCATCGAATGACCAAGTACCGCAAACTGATCGTATCCGAGCTTCTTCATTAACTTATAATATAAATTCACTTGCGCAGGAAACGAATACTGAAAATCAACCGGCTTAGAAGAACGCCCAAATCCTAAAATATCAACTGCAATAATCGTATGATCTCTCGCAAGTTCCGGATAAATATCACTAAACCCATCTGAAGAACCACCAAATCCATGAAGCATAAGTAAAGGCGGCTTCCCCTCACCAATTTGCTTAAAGTAAATCGTCTGCCCATCAATCTGTGCCATACTCTCTTTCGTATTCAGCTTCATCATAACAGTATCTTTGACTTCTCTAACCTTCGCAATCGGCTTATCGACGAAGTTACATACTACTAACAAAACGAGCACAATACCGCTAATCATATAAAACTTAAACCGTTTCAAAATTTCCGTCTCCTTTCTCATGTTGCTATTTAAAGTTTTTACATTTTTTGGTTGTTTTATGATTGATTTTTAATTGTAACTGAATCAGTTACAATTATATTAAAAAAATATAACTCATCTCTATTACTGATGGTTACTTTGTAACTATTATAGTTACATATTAAAAGTAAGTCAATTCTTTTTAACCGTAAATAGAAAAGGGACCTCGTTGTGAGGTCCCTTCACTTTATTATTTAAATTAAAAATGATCAGCGTGTGAGTCTAGCTTGCTAATACCGCCACCGCCACCGTCACCTTTATTGAAGTTGGCTGGTGCTCCTCCCGTGTCTCCTATATTAACGTAGTCTGGTCTTGCTGGTGCCCCTCCTGTGTCTCCTATATTAACGTAGTCTGGTCTTGCTGGTGCTCCTCCCGTGTCCCCTATATTTACAGCTTGATTTGTAAAAGAACTATTGAATCCAATTGATAATACCCCTACTAATGCAGCCCCAACAATAGCTAAACGAAATTTCTTCATTATTTTAACGCTCCCTTTTCCAATATATTTTTTTGAGCCTTATTATTCATATAAAAATATTTACTTGCCTTAACATGATCATCAACTTCATAAAATTTCATTGCTAAAATTTCAGTGTATTCTTGAATACAATCCCATAATCTTTCTCTCTCAAAATAAGAAAGGCCTTTTAAAATTACATCTTCAATAATTGATATAGAAGAATTTTCATTGAGTTCTTTCAAAATTTTAAACCGATGTTGAAATTCTTTTTCGCCTAAATCAATACAAATATTTAAACCTTTTTCAACAATTGGATTCGCTAAATTATATTCTCCTAATTTGTAATGTTCACGTGCTTCTACAAACAAGGCTTTAAAATGTTCTGGGTAATTTTTTGTCACCTCAGATATATGGCGAATCGCTAATTTTGAAAGGTTTTGACTGGCATAAAGCCAAGCTAAATTATGTCGAACCATTAGCATATATTTTTTTTGATTTGCTTTTTGCAATACTTCCATAGCAGCATTAAAGTTCTCTTCCGCTAATTCATAGTGATCTATGTCTACGCAACATAGCCCAAAAGCATTTTCACATAATCCTACTTTTATTTCATAGCCTGGATATTTCAAAAATGCCGCTTTGGCTCTATTCAAGTAATCTATTGCATGAACTTGGTCATATTTTTGGTAATAAAAATTCCCCATTCGATAATTAAACTCCGCATGCTCTATCGGATCTGCAATATATTTCAATAACTTCTCAGCTTGTTCATACTGTTCTTTCGCTTCGTTATAATTTGAAATTAATGTACAATGAAATCCTTTAAAGAAGTGATAGTAATACGCTAAAAAGCCTTCTGTCGGAATTTCGAAAGATTCCACTTTATCAAAACTATCTTCTCTAACCCCAATCCAATCAACTAATGCATCGTATCTAAAGTTCAATAACGCATGATAAAGTAATACATCTTGATCCACTTCCAAACCACTAATCTTACTATCAATCTCCTCTTTCATTTCCGTAACTTGCTCTATTTGTTGCTGCAACATTACACGATACCAATCATCTAAAGAATGTTTCATTTGCTCCTTCGTTACTATATTCGTTCCCATACTTTCGCCTCTCCCTTGCCAAATTATAAATTTGGGATATTTATACAATTATCCAAATTGTATATTATCACCTCTTTTCTATGTATTGAAAAATAATTATCAGAAAATTTATAATTTAAAATCATTATACCAAATATTTCTATTTCAAAAACTTGAGAAACATTTATCAGAAAACTTTATAGACCAAATAAAAAGCAAGCAATTTCAGCTATTCGCTAAAACTACTTGCTCTTCTACTTATTATATCTAAACAGCAACGTACATTTTTACTCTTTAATAAATTCCTTCGTACTTCTCACTGTATCAATTGGACGAACTAATTTTTCAATTTCTTCACGTTTTGGCTCTAGGAATGGAGGTAAAGATAATTTTTCTCCAAGTGTTTCGTATGGCTCATCTCCCATAAACCCTGGGCCGTCTGTTGCGAATTCAAATAAAATTTGCGGTGCCACTCTTGCGTATAATGACTCGAAGAAGTGACGGTTTACATAACCAGATGAAGGGAGACCAACGCTACCTATTCTTTCAATCCATTCTTCTAATACCGCACGATCTTCTACGCGGAATGCAGCATGGTGCACTGTACCAAAACCTTGTTGTGCTTCAGGAAGAACTGTATTATGTTCTACAATGACAGATGCACCGTTTCCACCTTCGTTCACTTCAAATAAATAGAATTCTCCTTCTTGCGCAATCTCTTTAAATAATAGAACTTTTTCTAACACTTCTTTAAAGAAGCTAAAGTTCGCAATACGAATGAATACAGGTCCTAAACCAGTAATTGCATATTCTAATGGAACTGGACCGTTTTGCCACGGTGTACCTGATTCTATCCCTTTATCAAGTTCATCCGAGATTAATTGATAGTGTTGATCATCAAAATCAACGAAAGAAAGAGTTTTCTTACCAAATTGCTCTTTAATTCCTGTATGTTCCACTTCAAGACGGTCAAAGCGTTTCACCCAATATGATAATGCTGCATCAGTTGGAACGCGGAATGAAGTTTTTGAAATTTCATTTGTACCGTGTACTCCTTTTGGAACACCTGGGAAGTCAAAGAATGTCATATCTGTCCCGGCACTACCTTTATCATCTGCAAAGAATAAATGGTACGTTTGAATATCATCTTGGTTTACCGTTTTTTTAACTAAACGCATTCCTAAAACATGAGTGAAAAATTCATAGTTCTTTTCTGCACTACTCGTAATCGCTGTAACGTGGTGAATTCCTTTTAATTGGTTCATTTTATATTCCTCCAATGGTTTTCATTTATATATTAAGGTTGTATTTTTTCTTCTATTACTTCTCTTCAATCGGAGCTAAATTTGCTTCAATTTCTGCTCGCTGATCTTCTAAGAATGGTGGTAAATCAAGTTTTTCTCCTAAATGCTCCACATCTCCATCAACTGTAAATCCTGGTCCATCTGTCGCAATTTCAAATAGAATTCCGTTTGATTCACGGAAATATAAGCTTTTAAAATAGAAACGGTCGATGATTCCTGAAGAATGGAAGCCTCTTTGTTTCACCTGTTCTTCCCAATAGGCAAGCTCTGCATCGTTTTTCACACGAATTGCTAAATGATGAATACTACCGCGGCCCGGCTTTTCAGAAGGACCATCTAAATATTTCACAACGATTTCTCCAAAGGCCTCTCCTTTTATAGACTGAAAAATTGCTTCTTCATCATTTCGGCTAACCTCTGTGTAACCAAACATTTCTGTAAGTGTACTCGCCATTTTATCAAGTCTACGCACTGTCATTTCCACAGCACCCATTCCTTGAATTTGATGCTTTGCAGGAACTTCTGATTTCTCCCACGTTTCCCAATGCTTCACTTTTTCGCCGTTTGAAACGAGTAGTACGAAACGAAGTCCTTCAAAATCCTCAAATTTCAAAGCAGGACGATTTGCATATGTTGTCATTTCACTATGTTCCACACCAAATTCCTCAAATCGTTCTTTCCAGTATTGCAAACTGTCCTCTGACGGAACGAGTAATCCAATTCGAGTAATCGCATTCGTACCACGATATGTTTTTCCTACTAAAGGAATTTCAAAAAATGATAGCTCCGTACCTGGGCTTCCTGTCTTATCTCCGTAAAATAAGTGATACATTGACGGATCGTCTTGATTTACCGTCATTTTCACACGACGTAAACCAAGCACGTTTTTATAAAAGTGATTATTTTCATTTGCGTTTTTCGTAACCATTGAAATGTGATGATGCCCTTTAATTTCATACATCGGTCATTCCTCCGTTTCATTTTACTAGTCAAGTGATAACCAAAAAAATAATATGCTTCTTAGCTTTTCAATTTATTCTCATTATGTTTTTATAACTTAGTCGTAGTTTTTACTAAATAAGCTGCATTGAATTCATTCATACATTATTTTACTGTGTAAGACGAAAACAACTGAGTGTATGTTTTTCATATGACTCATTTGCTTTCGTTACTATCACTTTACAACTCAAGTGATTAAAAAGCAAGCGAAAAATCTCGAATTTGAGATATTTTTTTAGTTAAATAACATTTAGGGTGTAAAATCATTAATCTCTATGTGGGATAGCGTCACATCACTATCAAGCTAAAGACTCCAGGCTCCCCATGCCCCAAAACAAAAATTTTATCTCACCACAGTTGGTTGTTTATGAGAATTCAGTGTACTTTTGTCGTTTTGGAGAATAATGAAATTCTTAATCTGATGGCGATGAGGAGTTATATTATTTTTCTTCCTACCACAAATGAGAGATACTAACTCAGAGAAGATCTTCTGGTGCATAGCCTACTCGTTTTAAAATCACTTTCTTTCATATCAAAGTATTCTAATCCTACTACATCACCCGGCAACGTATCCGATGTAAATTGAACACGCTAAAAAGCCCCATCAATACTTTTCGCAAGAGTTTTGGCTAATGTTGTTTTCCCTGTTCCTGGTACGTCTTCTAATAAAACATGTCCATTTGCAACTAATGCAATCATCGCTAAATCAATTACTCCTTCCTTTCCTACAATAACCTTTGAAACGTTTTCTTTAATTTTTTCTAATATGTTCATATTCCTTATCTCCTTTATGTTATTTGATTTTTCTGATGTTTTATCACAATAAACATTTCCCATAAACTAGAAAATATAGATTTTGTTAGTGCTATCCCTTATTTTGAAGGGCTGTTCTTTTAAGATCTAATAACTAACGTTCTTGGACTAAAAACACGCGAGGTTCTTGGTTTGAGGACATTATAAAATCCATAAGTTGATGGATGTAGGATATCGCCAGCATTTTTGAAAAAACACGCTAAGAGTATGCAAGTACAGTTTTTCAGCTAATTCAGCAACAAACGAGGACTCTAAAGCCACTCCAGGATAGGAATGTATTAAAAAATGCATAGATCCATAAAACAAAAAAAAGGAAGTTCCCTTGTGAGAATAGGGGTTCCTCCTTGTCCTTGCTACCGATAATAAGACGTTATGTTAACCTTACATGAATATCATATACAACCAAAATTATACAACATATCACTTCCTCTAAATGGTACAATTAGGAAAAAAGGGAGGGAAGTATGAAAAATAAAATACCTCTAATAACATTCATTTTAGCTGCTTTATTTGTAGCTGGAGGTTTTGCGTTCTTCTACTGGATCAAAATATTCCCATTCAACTAAAGAGACCTAACTACCGATAACACTGATTATATGAACGAAAAGCCCCTTGAGAAAATCTGAAGGGGCTTTTCTAGGTTTCTAGATAGATTGACTCCTCATAATGAGACGTTATGTTAACCCCATATGTATAGAATATACAGTTAACTAAAAATGAAAAGTTTACATTTTTTATTGTTTCTTATAAGTGAATTATTTGCATTCCTGTTTATATAATTTAAACGAATAAATAGCTCCAATAAAGAATACAAAAGCTTCAAATAATATAAAGATTTGACGGAAATTCTCAATATCTTTACCAACTAAAGAAATAAATATAGCATTCATTAGAATCTGAATAGTAAACATACGAGAAGTAATTTTTAAATAAATAGCATTTGTTCTTTCATATGGTTTACCAATTTTTTTGTAAATAATAATAAGTGCAATTACTGAACCCAAAAATAGAAGTGCTGTAAGTCCTACAACGATATTGAAATTGCCTGTACTTTCTAACATCCATTTATTTAATAGATCAATCATTATTATCTTCCTTTCCTACATAAGAGAATATTTCGTTCTTCTTTTTCACTATAATAAAAAAAGAAAAAGGAAAACATCGAACTTTCTTACAAACATTCGTGTATTCTTACAGTTTTGTCATTTTGTAAATGTATTCAGCGCCTTGCCTTTCACTATTTTCTTTGGAAAACATAGTGAATTACGAGAAAGAACGCTACAAGATCAACTTCCGAGAACGAGAATTATGTAAATAAGCTGCCCATATGGACAGCTTATTGTATTTTTTCTGAAATGCTGGCGGTACTCCGATCTAGTCGAGGAAAGGCACCTTAGGGTGTCTTTTTTATATAGGGATCCCTCCCACCTTTTAACCAAAATATATGCTAAACAAATTTCAACTCTTATTTTTAGGCCTATTGTACAGGCTGAAGCGATTCTAAGTATCTGCCATATTAAAGTTGATATGCTCCCATTCTAGTGGTGAGATATGTTTTAATCGTTCTTCGTTAACCCCATGCGTACTTCTTAACTATTTCATTTAATTTTTAATACAAAAACAGCCTCACTAAGCTTTTAACGCTTAATGAGGCCATTCTATTTACAATCTTAATTATGGAACGTCGGTTTATAGAATGAACGATTATCAAGTGCGAAGACACGCTCTGTGTATTCGCCTGGTTTTGTACGTCCTAATGCGCGGTCCATCATGTTCATTTTTGCATCTAAGTTGTCGATGTAGTGCAGAATTTCTGCTTCTTTTACTAATGGTGGTTTTGGGCTACCCCATTCTGCTTTTCCGTGGTGAGAAAGGACGATGTGCTGCAAGATTAATACTTCTTCTGCATCAATTTGCAATTCGTCTGCTGCTTTCCCAATTTCGTTCACCATGATAGAAATGTGGCCTAGTAAATTTCCTTCTAACGTATACGTTGTAGAAATTGGACCAGATAGCTCAATTACTTTACCAAGATCATGTAAAATAACGCCTGCATATAGTAAGTCTTTATCTAACGATGGGTATAGAGCCGAGATAGCTTTTGCTAAATCTAGCATCGATACAACGTGATAAGCTAGTCCAGATACGAACTCGTGATGATTTTTCGTCGCTGCTGGATATTCTAAAAACTCATTTTGATGCTTATTTAATAAATGTCTTGTTAGACGCTGAATGTTCGGGTTTCTCATTTCAAATATGTATTGCGTAATTTTCTCAACCATATCTTCTTTTTTCACTGGTGCTTTTTCTACGAAGTCCGAAATATCTGTTACTTCATTTTCATTCGCAACTCGAATTTGTTTCACACGTAATTGAATACGTCCTTTATAGTTTAAAATATCTCCAGCTACTTTAACGATTGTTTCTGCTACATATTGTTTCTCAACTTCCGGTGATACATCCCATAGCTTCGCTTCAATATCTCCACTTGGATCTTGTAAAATTACTGTTAAAAACGGCTTTCCATTACTTGCGAGACCTTTTGTCGCTGTTTTAATTAACAAGAAAACATCGACTTGTTCACCAACTTCATATTCTGCAATTTTCTTTTTCATTCGAATTCCTCCACCAAATCAGTTACTTTTAGTATAGCACACTACAACTCATTTTCTTTACGCTTATGCGTTAATTTTATAATCCGTTCTTCTGTGAAATACGTTAACAAATGCGCATGACATGTAAAGAAGATGACTTGTCTATCTTTCGCAATTTCCTTTATTAGTTCAATCGTTCGATTCGTCCTTACCACATCAAAATGCACGAAACTATCGTCAATAATAAATGGATAATCATGCTCAAATGTTTTCGCTAATGCAAATCGTAACGATAAATACAATTGCTCCGCTGTCGCTTGGCTTAGTTCATGACTGTAAAAACGTATACCGTCGTTACGTTCAACAATGAACGGCTCCGCCTCTGACGGTGAAAAGATTTTACTATAGCGCCCGCCCGTTAAATAGACGAAATACTCTTCTGATTTTTGTAAAATACGAGGCAAATGTACCTCATGATAGTATTGCTTCGTTTTCGTTAACACCGTCTTTGCTGCCGCATAAGCAGCCCACCTTTTCACTTGTTCGCGCACTTGCGCTTTTTTCATTTCCCATTCATGCATTAAATCACCGTACGTACTGCCTTCTTCTAAATTCTCAATTTCCATACGATGTTTCGCAATGCGCTCTGTCAGTTCTTTCTCTTTTGCAAGACAGTTTCGCACGACTGTCATTTCTCGCTTTAATTTTTCCTCATAACCTTCAGCTTCATAATGTTCAGCTAATGACAAACTCGTTAAACGCTGCTCTAAAAGCTCAATTTGCGGTAATAAACGCCCCACTTGTTTCTCTGCATCTTCACATTTCTCTGCCAGTTTACCTGCTTCTAAAAACATCTCTTCATCTGTAGCCTCTGCAATATGCCACAAACTATCTCGTTCTACTAGTAGCTGTTTCAATTGCCCTTGCATGAACTCATATTCTTCTTGCCATTCCGTCAACTTCTCTTTTAGTCGCTTACAAGTCTGGCGCTTTTCTTTCTCATTTTGCATACGACTTTGTGCCTCGTGCAGCTTATTATACTCCGCGCTACCGATAACAGTTTCTAGTTTATGTTCAAAGTGCGAAATCATTTCATATAATGAAGATTTCCGCGTGCTTTGTTTCTCTACTTCACGATACAGTTGCTGCATTTTTTCAATCCGCTCAAATGCCGGCAATATGTGTGCATACGTATAAAATTCAGGGAACATATAGCGCGATTTATACGCATCGACTTGTTCTCCTGCGCGGAACGTTTCTCTCTCCCATTCCTCATACGATGAAACGACTTTATCATAAGCTCGTTCCATTTGCTGTAACTTATATGACTCGCGCTCAAATAGCTTACGGATCTCTTCATCTTTTTCTAATTGATAGCGAACGGACATCGCTTCTTCACTTTGTCTTCCGCCAGCACTTTGCTGAAGAGTAAGAAGCTCTTCTTGTAATCCGCTTGATGGATCTTTATATAAAACAAGGGCGAGAACAATCCCTACAAAAACAATGACACTAATAAATAAAAGCTGGCGGTTATCTATAAATAAGCTCGTGAATAAAACACCTGTGTTAATAAGAAGTAACAGAAGACAAACTCTTTGCCACTGCTTTTTCTTTTGCGTAGCCACTCCTACTTTTTCCTCATACTTACGCTTCATTCTATCCGCACCCATACCGATAAACGCCGCGTCTTGGAACGATTTTTCTTTCTCAGCTAATGTAGCACGCTCTTCATCAGCTAACATTTGTTTCTTGATCTGTCTTATATTTTCTTCTTGTTCTTCTAACTGCTCTTGCGCTACTTTGAAGCGATCATCGAGCTGTGCTTTTTGCGTTTCTAATTCGCGCGCTTTTTGCACTGTTTGTGTAATTAGCTCTTTCGTTGCCAAACTCATATCAAACGAAAGAACTGTTTCTTTTTCAAAAGTAGCACCAATTTGTTGCTCTAATTCTGCTATTTCTTCTTTTATATTCGCAATATTCCCCGTCATATCTCGCATTTCTTGGCGTGCATTTTCATACGACATATGCTGCATGCGAAGTTCTTCTACATAACTTTCTTTTTGTAAAAACTCTTCATCTATTTGAATCGAGGCAATTTCCGATTGCACTGTCTCTATTTTCTTATGGAGCGAATCAACTTGTAATTGAAGCGGCTCCATCTTCGCCTTTATCGCTTCATAGCGCGCCGTTCCGTTTACAGGAAATTGCCTTTTTTCATATTCTAACACTTTCTCATGCGCATGCTTTTCAATAACGAGAGGCTCAAGCGCTGCTAATATTTCATAATCTTGCTTTCGCTTTTCCGCGTTCTCCTTCTCCGCACGAACAGAGGCAAGCTTCTCTTCATCCTCTTTTAACTGCTCGACCTGTTTTTCATACGTGCCAATTTTCCCTTGCCACTCTTTCATCTTCTCTTCAAGCTTCTTCATCTCTTGCAGTGACATATTAATCTCTGGCTTACGACCACTCGGCTTAAAGCGCTGATCCATTTCTTTCTCTAGCTTTTTATCGAGCTGTAATAACGCATCGCTTCCAACTGCGCTTGCCGAAAATAAATAATTTCCGATATCCGCTTCACCAAGCTGATGAATATTTTGCAACCCATGCATATCAAAAGAAAAAACAGATTCAAATAAACTTTCATTCATCCCGCTTAATATATCGTGTAAAATTTCCTCGCCGCCCGTTTTTCCATCTTCAAAATAAACGGTCACCTCACCAGCTGCCGTCTTTGGTAATCGTTCAATTTTCAAACGGCCGTACTTCTCTGTTTGTACAGTAACTGCACCACCATACTTTCCGCCTTCTTTCGGCTCATAACGGCGCTGTCCTCTCGTCGGAAAACCGAACAGAATACTTTTCATAAATGAGCGAATTGTCGATTTCCCCGCTTCATTTTCACCGTACAACACCGTCAGCATCGACAGATCCATTTCCACATTTTCTAATTTTCCGTATCCATAAATATGGAGTTTTTCCATTCTCATTTCTTATCCCTCTCTTGCTGGAATAATTGTTCTAAAATAATATTTTCCGCTTCCTTTTGAATCTCTTTCTTCTCTTCTTCTGTAAAAGATTCAATACTATTACGCGCTACAGGAGATGTCCAAATGGTGCGCAACACGCCGTCCATATTTGTGAAAGCTTCTAACTCTTTCAGTACACTACCGACAAAATGATTTTCTTCTTTCAAACGCTCTATTTCTGCAAAAGAAACCGTCTCATTTTTCCATTTCATCGCATATACGAAATCTTTTCGCTCTTCTCCAGATGCTAAAATGTGAAAAATCTCTTCCACACGCTTTTCGTCACGCAAATAAGGAGAAAGTGGGCCCTGCCCTGTGAATACGACAGTTAAAAGCGTCCCTCCCTCTTCTCTTCGGCACTCATTCATCGCAGTAGATATGCTCGTCATAATTTCATCAACAGTTTCAAGTCCATCAATATTCACTTCTATTTCATCCCATACAACATCTGCCGTATGGAAAAATGAGCAATGCGTTCCTTGTTTCGTAAGTTCAATAAGGTACGCACCCTTTTCCCCTGTCTCTTTACGATGACGCCCTTGTATATTACCTGAATAAATAATGTACGGCTCTTCTGATAAAATTTCACGTTTATGTATATGGCCAAGAGCCCAATAGTCAAACTGCTTTTCTTTCAGCTCACGAATTTGAAACGGTGCGTAGCGATTATGCTCTGCATCTCCTTCCACACTTCCGTGAAGCATGCCAATATGAAAAGGCGCATCACTCATTCTCGTAAACTGCGCTGTCATATTATCCGTTACTGCTTGCTGCAAATAACTAAATCCGTAAATAGAAGCTAACAGTTCACCATTTTTATAAAATGATTTCTCTTCTACATAAGGCTCCGTAAACACATGAACATTTTCTGGAAACTCAATTGCAGCCCAGCTCCCCCCTAAATGGTCATGGTTACCATGAATAATAAAAACAGGGATATCGTACTGCGAAAGTCTCTTCATTTGCTCACGCACAAACACTTGCGCCCGCAAACTTCGCGTCTCCGCATCATACAAATCCCCGGCTAGTAATACGAAATCAACGCGCTCTTGAATCGCTTTATCAATAATACGTTCGAACGATTCAAACGTACTTTGCTTCATTCTCTCCCAAACAGACTGCGGTACATTCATTTCCATCCCTTTAAACGGACTATCCAAATGCAAATCAGCCGCATGTATAAACTTCACTTGTTTCACAAATAACGATCCTTTCTATATTTCAAAAGTTTCATTTTATCCCGTACTAACGGGCAATAGGCAAGGAAGGCAATCTGAAAGTTAACTGCCCTTAAATACCCGATTGGTTCCACTAATAATAAGCAGGGGATGAAAAACTCCCCTGCTTATTAAAGTGTCACTTTATTGTAACATGCAATGTCATATATTTCTTTGCATATTCTAGTGATTTATGCCAAAATAGTTATAAGATTCTGATTTTAATTTTTGGAGGGAATTTTCATGGGAGTATACGTTCTAACAGTCTTTGAAAAAGATGGTTCAAAAGCATTGGACGAATCATTTGAGGCGGCAACTGAAAAAGAAGCGAAAGCAAAAGGTGAATCTATTTTACAAGAAAAAGGATTGCACGAAAAAACACATCGCTGCACATCTTCTGCAGGTAAGCTCGTTTTATTCCAGCGCTAAAAAAAGAAGCGTCATCCGCTTCTTTTTCACTCTACTATATCTTCGTCGCACCACGTAAACTCCACATCTAGAATGCGATTACCGATACGTACGCGTTTATTCCATTTACCTGTTTGGATCTGATGTTGCAATTCTGCCTTCATCTTTTCCGTCCAGTTATGAATCGTTTCACTACCGTCGTACGGATATATGCCCGGAAACTCTTCCTGCAGAAGGTGTAAGCTCTCTGCATCAAAATGAAAATGGAAAAAGTAGTTTGCTGTAAGCGATGGTTCTTGTAAACGTAAAAAATGATCATCAATTTGCTTTCTATTTCTATAGAAAGTAAAGATATTCACTTTACCGCTCGTAATTTGGTCAATTTGAATTTCGTGCTTCTCTATAATCACGTCTTGCCCACCTCGTTATATACTACCTTTAGTATATATGTCTTTTGCAACAAAGTTAACCATTTTCGCACGAAATTCATTTCCTTCATTATATTACCTGTACCTCCAAGTACAATCAGAACAAATAAAACAAAGTTGAAGGGGAGCGATCACATGTATTTCGGAAGCAAAGGTTGGTATGTAAAAGAACTTAAAAAATTAGGTATCCGTACTTATGAAGGTAAAAAACTAGAATCTTATCGTACGCATATTTTATCTAGTTTACTTGAGAGAATGAAGAAGGCTTCGGCTTAATTGGTAAATAATTTAGTTCCATTGTTAAAGCATGGCTAAAAACTATATTTTATATTAGTACGTAAAAGAAGCTGTATCAAAATTTCGTTACAAACGAAATTTTTGAAACAGCTTCTTCTTTATTTAACAAAAATATCAAACCAATTTTGATTCTTGCACATTTCCTTATTTTCTTTGTTTTCTTCGTCTTCCTTATTTACTGATTTAATATGATAATTAACTGGTTTTATAATCTCTAATTTCCAACATTTGTTAGATGCATATAAAGTTGAATTATTTTCTATGTAATAATTCCCAAATAAATTACTTTCTTTTCCCGACTGATTTACATAAGTAATTTTAATTGGTTTTTCATAAGATTGATTTATCATTCTTATTAATTGTCCACACGATAAAGACAGCCTAGGTAATAATACAAAGGCTAATAATAGTATAAGCCCAATTGCTAGCTTTGGTGCATTATTAGCTTTATTTGAAAGCATGCTATAACATTGAGATATCACATTATAAACAAAACCCTTATTTTCTTTCCCTTTTTTCATTCCCAAATCAATTTTTGTATTAATACTAAATTTCCTTTTAATCTCCGACATTTTTGGTAACCATTTTATTACTTTTAGAATAATGAAATGGAATAGTGGTACTAATATACTCAAAGTTATTATATTGGAAATAAATATCAAATTAAATTTTTCTAATATAAGCAGTATCAGTACAGAAATAATAAGCGTAATTGGTAAATAACTTATCAGCTTAAACCATTCCTTTCCACGAAAGAAATGAAATATTGTTGTTATAATTAAAAGCGAGGGCACAGAAAAAACAGAAATTATTCTCAAAGTTTCTAACTCTCCCACAATGCCCATAGAATTAAGTACAAATAACAAAAATGCGAATACTACAATATGAAACGCAAATCCTTTTATCGTAACGAAAGAATGCTCCATTGTTTTTATCGCTACATATATATAGCATATTATTAACCCTACAAATCCCCATATCAAACAAAAGCTTACCATACTAGTAAACGTCACTTCATTAGCAAAGAACATTGTTATAGATACATTTAATATTAATGCTGTAAATACGAATATAATAAAAGCGTTCAACTTCATACCCTTTTTTTTAATTATTAGAGAAATAAATATTGAAAATATATAATAAATGCAAATAAAAAATATAGATGTAATAGTCAAGATTTGTAAATTAAAAGGCATTACATTTGAGACGATACTAAAATTCGAGATTTGAAAAATTTCATTACCACTAAAATAATATCCATACAAAAAGCTATATATAATGAGAAACCCTAAAGATGATACAAGAGTAAAACCGAAAAAGAAAAACCTCACATCAAAAAATAAACTTTGGGCATGTTCAAAGTTCTTTTCAAAAAAAGAATTAATAAAATTCACCTGTGCACATCCTTTATAAAATAATTTTCATTCCATATTTCAATAACACGCTTCTAATACTTGATTTATTTGAATATAAAATCTCAATTCAAAATCTATATATTATTATAATTTATATTATAATAAATACCCACAAAAAATCTCCTATGAAATAAACCTATAAAGATTATTTCACAAGAGATTTTTTACAAATTATTTATCTTCTTCATATAAATCTACCAATCGTCTCCCACCAACCGTACGCGTCCCAATCATCTTACGTAATTCCTGCGCGTTTTTTGGTCCCTTAGTAATTAAGCGTATTTCTTTTTCTATCACTGTAAAATCTGATTTTATTTGCATCATATCAATAACTACCACTTCATCATTTTCCTTTTTGTTCACCATAATCTCATCCTCCCCTTTTACGAAATGCTTCGATATATACCCTATACTCCGTCTCTTCACATTGCCCTTCCTATTTCATTTCCTAATCTATTCCCAATAAAATCACCACCCAAACCAAAAATGCTATAATTAACCCAATCAAACTAAGGGGGCACTTTTACTTTGCACGGAAAACACATTCAATTTCACAAGTTCGGCAACCCAAAAGATGTATTACAAGTGGAATATAAAAATATAGAACCATTAAAAGAGAATGAAGTTCTCGTTCGTATGTTAGTTAGACCAATTAATCCATCTGACTTAATTCCTGTAACTGGAGCGTATGCCCATAGAATTCCTTTACCTAACATACCTGGTTATGAAGGTGTTGGTATTGTTGAAGATGTTGGTGCGAGTGTTTCTAGAGACCTTATCGGTAAACGCGTGCTACCTTTACGCGGGGAAGGTACTTGGCAAGAATATGTGAAGACATCAGCTGATTTTGTAGTCCTTATTCCCGATTCAATTGATGATTTTACAGCTGCACAAATGTACATCAACCCATTAACAGCTTGGGTTACGTGTACAGAAACGCTAAACTTAAAACGAGATAACGTTTTATTAGTAAACGCTTGTGGATCCGCTATAGGTCATCTTTTTGCACAGTTATCACAAATTTTAAACTTTCGACTCATTGCAGTGACTAGAAATAGTAAACATACAGAGAAATTACTTCAGCTCGGTGCTGAATATGTAATAGATACTTCCACTGTTCCGCTTTATGAAACCGTTATGGAGTTAACGAACGGGATAGGCGCAGATGCTGCGATTGATTCTATTGGAGGATCCGATGGAAATGAATTAGCATTTTGTGTACGTCCAAATGGACACTTTTTAACTATCGGTCTTCTATCAGGCGTACAAGTAAACTGGGCCGAAATTGTTACGAAAGCAAAGGTGCATGCTAACATATTTCATTTACGACATTGGAATACAGACGTGTCACCGTATAAATGGCAAGAAACGTTTCATCACTTAATTCGTTTAGTTGAGGATAAAAAATTACGTTTTATGACAGTACATTCTACGTATGACTTAGCGGATGTGAAAACTGCGGTTGATGTTGTGCAGTCTGCTGAGAAAGCAAAAGGAAAAGTATTTTTGACGAGTTATAAAAAAAATCCCCTCAAAGCATAAGCTTCGAGGGGGAGCCTGTTTTTTATTTACTTATATACGTACAGCTGTACCACTTACAGCAACCATTAACATGCCATCACGAACAACTTCATAATCTACATCAATACCAACGATAGCGTTCGCACCTTTTTGTTTTGCAAGTTCTTTCATTTCATCCATCGCAATATCACGAGCTTCTTTTAATTTACTTTCGTAAGCACCAGCACGGCCACCGACAACATCACGAACTGAAGCGAATAAATCGCGGACAATGTTTGCACCCATAATAGCTTCACCATTTACAATATCAATATACTCAATAATTTCTTTACCTTGAATTCCAGACGTTGTTGTTACAATCATGACTGACACTCTCCTAATAACTTATAGTTTTTTGATTAGCTTTCTTATGTCTTTATTATGACATGGAAAAAGTATCTAATCTATTGAATTACCTTACATGAATGTGACAATTTTGTAAGAGTGACAATTCATTTTATTAACTAATCCTTGAAATTAATTTGAGAGAGGGATAAAAATAAAACGCGCCTAATACTTAATAAAGCGCTTTAATATTAGGATAAACAAACGATTCTCTATTTTCTTTCCAATCCTTTTCTACTTCTTTAAAGGTTGGTCGCCCTAATTCTTCATTATTTTCATGTTTACTAAACCATTTTTTCACATACTTATCTCCATTTTTATTTTGAATCGTACAAAGGAAACTATTACTACTATCCTTTAATATTTTTACAATCACGAAAAAACACCTCTTCCCTTTTCAATAAAGTGAAACTTTAATCAGTGGGGGTTTTGTTCATCTCCCACTGATTATCAGCCCTCACCAATCGGGCTTTTACGGGCAGCCCGCCCCCCACCTAACTTCTTTGCTTTCGCTGAATTTTGAGGTGGGAGTCTTACTGCCCGGCAAATAGCGGGATAACATAATAGAACTTGATCTTTTACTATAAGCCCTTCCTCTCTTATAGTCATACGACTCCTCGGCCGCGCCAAAGTTGTAAGATCAAAAACGATATTCACTATGTCCACATTTTTCATAATTGATATATGAAGTACATATTATTTAAAGAAATCAGAGTTATAAGCATGATGCTTATCAAATATTTTATAGATTTCTAACTTATCATCTAATTTTGCATCTACTAAAATTAATATATTGCCATCGTAAATATATTCTTCATACTTTTTAGCATGTTCTTCTGGAATTCCTAATCCTATAAATGCTCCTATTAAACTTCCAGCTCCACCGCCAATACCGGCTCCTCCAATAGCTGCTGCGATCGGTCCTGCTGCTACAATTGGACCCATTCCAGAAACGGCAAGTATACCAAGACCTGTTAATAAACCACCGAGTCCGCCTGCTACACCTCCTGCTACAAGCCCTGTCGCTGAAAAGATATCCGCTTTATGTGCAGTTTCATGATTTACTTTTTCACCTGATTTTTCTTCAAGGTGTTCAATTTCCTTTTGATCTTTTGCAATAGCTGAAATGTTATCTGCTGAGTATCCTTTATCATTTAATTCATTAATAACGAGTGCCGCATCATCAATTGTTCTAAAAACACCTACTATTTTTCTATCTACATTCATAACTATTAACCTCCTAAAGTTTTATATACATATACGCTCTTTTATTTTTATATAATGCATCTTTATCCTTCTTCATTTCTGTATACACTAATCTTCTTATTAACATAACCATTTACGAAAAAAGCGAATAGTAACAGTATTACAAGCGAACTACTTAACAAGTAAATTAAATCAAACGTAATATCAATCATCATTTCATTCATGTATACCAGGCTCCTTTTTATTTAAAGTAAAAGTATATTTTGATAGACTAATCTACTAAACATAGACATCTTACAATTCATCTTCAGTCAATCTCTTTGTAGTATATGTATACCCTTCCTAACCTTTTCTAAACGTAAAAAACTATACTTATATTTTTTCTTATTTATATGTTTAACATTTTTTAAAACGGGTATGTTTATATTGTTATGCTTACTATATGGAAAGGAATATTGCAATGAACGCCATTCACTCTACTACTATTTCTTATAATGAAACGCCTACAATAACTCAGATTCATCATTTTTACGCTTTAATGACAACATTTCAAACGAACTTGTTTATAAGTAAACACGGAACACTTACTTCTATTAAAAACTTAAGCACATTAGTATCCTTTTTCCTTACGGTAAAAAAGAGAGAGCTTGTATTATTTATTTTTGAAGGAATAGATGCAAAAAGAGCTTTAAGAACACTCTTTCCTTCTTAGAATGTTTGTTATCCTCTATTCCCTCGTTTACTACCTTTCATATATATTTTTATTTCAAAATGATTTCCTCTATTAAAAAAGAACCCCCTAATACAATAGGGGGATTTCTAGTTTGGCCTTATGAAAACTGATATAATATATATTACGTTTTTCATTCTTTACAATAGGAAACTTTTAATACTCTTGAAGGTAGGAATTTTTAATGAACTCGAAAGCAAAATTTAGTATTCGCTACAAAATTATGGCTGGTTATTTAGTTATCATTTTGTTCTTACTTATCTCTTTCATTATGCTAAACAATGAGATTTCCAGTTTACAAAAATCTCGTAATTTTATTATTGATCACGATTTTAAAGTTCTTAATTTAACGAATCAAGTGGAGAAAGAGTTGCTAACAATTGAAAATAAAGCGAAAGGGTTTATCATTTCTAATAACCCAAATTACGTGCAATCCCTTAACTCCGCGGAAAAAGATTACGAAAAACATTATCAAGATCTTTTTGCTCTATTAGAGGATAACCCCTCTCAGCAAGAAAAATTAAAACAGATTAACGAAAACATTACTAGTTGGATTAATAAAGAGATTCACCCACTCATTACAAATAATAATAGTAATAATGTACAAACAATCGACACGACTCAAATTCAGTCATTACAGTCGCAGCTAACTAACTTCCGGAGCACTGAGGAGCAACTAACGAAAAAAAGAGCTGCACAATTAGATATTGAAAATAATAAATTAGAGATTTGGTTATACAGTTTATTGTTCTTACTTTCTTGTATTTCCATTATCGTTTCACTCTATATTTCGAATTCCATTACAAAAACGATTAAAAATGTAATTCAAGCTATTAAATCCATTTCTTCTAAAGAAAAAATTACGGAAAGAATTCATGTAAATACACATGATGAAATAAAAGATCTTGCTCATACAACAAATCACCTACTAGATGAAATATCTAAAAGAGAGTGGTTACAAACTGAGCTTGCAGAATTAATTTTAATGTATCAAGGTGTATCTTCTATTGAGATGTTAGGTAAAAAAATTCTTAGTGGAATTATACAAAAAACGCAAACTTCTTGCGGTGCATTTTATGTACGTGAAGAATATGAAGAAACTGTCTACTATGTGAAAAAAGCTTCTTTCGCCGATCAAGGTGCTGATATTGGAAAACAATCTATTAAAATGGGTGAAGGTTTCATTGGACAGTCTGCCTTAGAAAAGAAAAGTTTTATTCTCAGTGACATACCCGAAGAGTTTCGTTATGTCACTAGCGGAGTATTAGAAATACGTCCTAAAAATCTACTAGTCATCCCTATCTTATTTGAGGATGAAGCGATTGCAGTAATAGAGTTAGTAAGTGTAACTGAGATTTCAGATTTACATCAAGATTTAATTCAACAAACCATTGATAATCTAGGTTTAACAATCCATAGCATTATGGGACGTATGCGAATTCAAACTCTTTTACATGAATCACAAGCAATGACAGAAGAGTTACAAGTTCAATCAGAAGAATTGCAAACGCAAGCGGAAGAACTACAAATGCAAGCAGAAGAATTACGAACAACGAATGAACAATTAGAGTCTAGAACTGAAGAGGCTGAGCAGAAGACAGCTGACTTACAAATTACCAAATCAGAATTAGAAGAAAAAGCAAGCGAGTTGTTACGCAGCTCAAAATATAAATCTGAGTTCCTAGCAAATATGTCACATGAATTACGCACACCGTTAAATAGTATTTTACTATTATCTGAAATGTTAAGAGAAAATCATGATAATCATTTATCGGATGATGAAATTGAACTAGCAACTGTCATTCATTCATCAGGGAAAGACTTACTTACTTTAATTAATGACATACTAGATTTATCTAAAGTAGAAGCAGGCAAACTAGACATCATTTTTGAAGCAACGAATATAAATGACATGGCAGCCAATATGCATCAAAACTTTTTACATATCGCTGCACAAAAAAATGTCGAATTTACTATTGAAGACAGTGACACCATTCCTGACCTGTTTTATACAGATGCAAAACGGATTGAACAAATTATTAAAAACTTATTATCCAATGCATTTAAATTCACAGAAAAAGGATCTGTCTCTTTACATTTCGATTCGATAGAAACAAGCAATTTAAGTCATGATATGCAGTCTATAAGTAAAGACTGGATTACAATTGCAGTAAAAGATACTGGTATTGGTATCGCTAAAGAACAGCATCAACTTATTTTCGAAGCCTTTCAACAGGCAGACGGCGCAACGATTCGGAAATATGGTGGTACAGGATTAGGTTTATCTATTTGTAAGGAGTTTGCTAGATTATTAGGTGGTTGGATTACGTTAGAGAGTAATGTAGGAGAAGGCAGTACTTTCACAGTATATATTCCTAACCTTCCAAATGGATTAAATGAAATCCAAGTATCCAATTTAGAAGTCGCAGCAACGATAGAAGATGTTATTCCTGCTGAAGTTATTGAGGAAACTATCGTTACTACCGAAACAAATAACGTCTTCCAAGAGAAAACCATTTTAATTGTCGATGATGATCATCGAAATATATTTGCTTTACAAAATGCATTAAAAAAACAAAATGCCAACATTATTACTGCCCAAAACGGCATAGAGTGTTTAGAAATACTAAAAAGCAATACAAATATTGACCTTATTTTAATGGATATTATGATGCCGAATATGGACGGTTATGAAACGATGGAAAATATCCGAATGAATTTAGGGTTACATGAAATACCGATTATCGCATTAACTGCTAAAGCAATGCCAAATGATAAGGAAAAATGTTTATCTGCTGGCGCTTCAGATTATATAAGTAAACCATTAAATCTACATCAACTCTATTCGGTAATGAGTGTGTGGTTAATAAAATAAGTGAGGTTTAGTTGGAGTGGAAAATAAGTATTATAATTTTGATCCATCAGTAGATACGGATGAGCGCACGAACTTAGAAATTGACTTACTATTGGAAGCGGTATTTAAACTATCAGGATTTGATTTTCGTCAATATGCTCGCACATCTATTTATAGGCGGATTTGTAATCGAATGCAGCTCTCTAATATCCCAACCATTTCAAAATTAATTGAAAAAGTAATTCACGAGGAAGGGGTTTTAGAACAGTTATTAAATGATTTCTCCATTAATGTAACTGAGATGTTCCGTAACCCTGCCTTTTTTAAAGCGCTTAGAGAGCATGTTATTCCTGAATTAAAAAACCATCCTGAAATTAGAATTTGGCATGCTGGATGCGCAACTGGTGAAGAAGTATTATCAATGTCTATCTTACTTCGCGAAGAAGGATTAAGCGAAAAGTCGGTTATTTACGCAACAGATATGAATACAAATGTGTTAGAAAAAGCAAAACAAGGCATCCTCCCGTTAAATAAAATGCAAACTTACACGAAAAACTATTTACAAGCTGGCGGTACACAAGCATTTTCTAACTATTATTCGACGGATAGTCGTTTTGCTTATTTCAATCCATCACTTTTACAAAACATTATTTTTGCACAGCATAATTTAGTAACTGATCAATCTTTTAACGAATTTCATATTATACTTTGTCGTAACGTTTTAATTTACTTTACAAGTAAACTTCAAAATCAAGTACAGCAACTATTTTATGAAAGTTTAGGCCACAATGGATTCCTATGTTTGGGGAATAAAGAAACTCTTCGTTTTTCAAATATAATGCCGCATTATACCCAATTTAATCCTAGTGAACAAATTTATCAAAAAATACAATAAAAAGCGTATGAAATCCTCTGTTTGGATTTCATACGCTTTTTATTTCGCATTCGTTTTTATCATAATGAGACACATATCATCTGATTGTGTTTTCTTCTGTTCTTCCTTATAAAACCCTTCTATCTCTTCTTCTAAATCCCCCCATTTTCTTTCTGTAAAAGCACGTAATTTCTCTTCAGACTCAAATTCATCATTTGCAATTGCTTCAAGAACACCATCTGTAAACAATAATATTTGAGCGTTCTTCTCAAAAGGTATAACTGTCTTTTTAACTTTTATTTCATCAAAAAATCCTACCGCACAACTCCCGCGATTTAGTTCAACCATATTTGTTTCATCAACTAAAACGTATCCAGAAGGATGCCCTGCATTTACATATTCAATCGTTCTCTTTTCTGTATCTACTACTAAATATATCGCTGTAAAATAATATGGAATATCGTCATTCTCATTATGTAAAAGAGTCATATATTTATTTAAGTCTTTAATGACAAGTTCTGGATCGATTAAAGATTTAATCGTTTCACGTAATACAGAAGAAATAAACATACAAACTAATGAAGCAGATATACCATGTCCCATCACATCTAATAATATAATACCGTAGCGATTTTCATCGATTTTGTACCAATAATACATATCTCCAGCTAGTTTGAATGACGGTAAGTAACTTGCTTCAATTTTTATATGATCTTCTCTTAATGGGCTACTTAATAAGTTTCTTTGTACTTGTGTAGCTAAATCTAGTTCATTCCGAAGATTTTCTTCTTGTTCTTTATGCCAATTTAATTCCGATTTCAAGCGTAATGCTACACGCATACGCGCTAATAGTTCAACTTTATTTATAGGTTTCGTAATATAATCCATTGCCCCCATATCAAGAGCTTCGGCTAATTTATTTGCATCCTCTAAAGCTGTAACAAAAATAATAGGGATATCTTTAAACTTCTCCTCTTTTTGTAATCGCCTACAAACTTCAAGTCCATCAATTTCAGGCATCATAATATCTAATAGTATTAAGTCAATTTCATTATGCCTGGAAGAATCTTTTCCAAACTGTATGTATTCGAAGAGCTCTTGTGCAGAATTGAGCGATACAAGATCATGATATCCGGCTTGTTTTAAAATTTTCTCAATTACAAATATGTTAACCGGATTATCATCAACAATTAAAATGGACACAAGTTATTTCCCCTTTTCTTATTTAAAATGTAAATCTATTATAATTTTCTATTTTTCTAGTATTACATACTCAGTTACAAAATGAAAATTTCGTACTCAAACATATTTATACAACAAAAGAACAAACCCCTAGAAATAGGAATTTGTTCTTTCACTCTATAAATTTCCACTTTTAATTTAACACCATTGCTTTATCATTTAAAAGACGATCTAATTCTTCCATATGATTTGTTTCATCTGCAATCATATCTTCTAGTTTTACAACTAACTCTGTCATATTTAATTTCGCTGCCTGTTCTTTTCGCTTTTCATAACGCTTAATTGTTTCATATTCTGATTGTCTAGCGGATTCTAACATTTCTCGAACATCTTCCACTTGTTTCACTGGTAAAGGGATCGTAGTAGGTGTACCACCTAGCGTCTTAATTTTCTCCGCTAAATATAGGGCATGTCCTTGTTCATCGCTAATTTCAGATTCAAAGAAAGGTTTTAACACTTGTCTATATATACCAGAAACTGTAGCAGCATTATGGTTATACATAATAATTGCTGAGTATTCTCCTGCTAAATCTTCATTTAATCCTTCGATTAGTTCTTTCACATCGTGTGACATTTAATATCTCCTCCTATACTTAATAAGTACCCCTTTTCTCATGTTTTAAACATCATTATTTTAAATTTTTATGTATCTAAAAATGCAGCTTGCTTCAATTTACTTATCGCTTGTCTTTTAATACGAGAAACGTGCATTTGTGAAATACCTAATCGTTCCCCTGTATCTTTTTGATTTAAATTTTCTCCAAATATATAATGAATAACACTCTTTTCTGTCTCATTTAATACGTTAAAAATATCCTCTAAAACGAGACGCCTTTCTGTCTGTTCATATCCTTGCTCTACTTCACCTACAGATTCAATTCTCGCTACCGAACTACCATCAGATGCATTTTCAACTACATCATCTAAGGAAGATACTCGATAATTATTTTTAGCATCCATAATCTCTAGAACTTCCTCTTCCGATAGTCCTAAATGATTTGCGATTTCTATAATCTTCGGCGAACGTTGCAGGTGATCTGTTAACTCCTCTATCGCAAGTTTAATTTTCCCGCCCAAATCTTTAATTCGTCTTGGAACGTGAATGCCCCAAGTTTTATCGCGTAAATACTTCTTTATTTCCCCTACTATCGTAGGTATTGCAAAAGATTCAAAAGCATTCCCTATCGAATAATCATACCTTCTTATTGCACCTAAGAGCCCTAACATACCTACTTGTATAATATCCTCATGCATCGGCCCGCCTTTTGAATAACGATATGCAATGGAATATACGAGATTTTTATAATGATCAACTAACCTTTCCTGCGCTTCATTACATTGGTTTTGTTGGAATTCTGCAATTAGCTTAATAACGTCTTCTTTAGTAAGAGTTGTAGGTTGAGATTGGATTTCCATCATTCTCCACCTGCTCTCTTTGTATATATTTTGTCATTAAAACTGTCATGCCCTCATCATGCATAATTTGTATATCATCCATTAATGTATTGATTAAATATAAACCTAAACCATTTTCCGGCAAATGTTCTACTGGTTTACTAATATCATACGGACCAACTTTCCTTTTTAAGCTGCTAAAATCAAAGCTAACCCCATTATCCGCAACCATAATTTCTAATCGATCTTCATATAAGCCAAAGACAATTGTAATTTCTCCAACGTCTTCTTTGTATGCATGTTGTACAATGTTTGTACATGCTTCACTAATAGCAATTTTCATATCTTCTATATCGTCATAAGCAAAGCCCATTCGATTCGCAACACCAGCCATTGTTAAACGAATAATAGCCACATATTCTGCCTTTGCAGGAATTTTCATTTCTATCTTTTCAAATCTCTCCATCATCCCTAGTCACCTTCTTTCTACTTTTTCAAAATCGGAATTCAAATTTAATATTTCTGTTAACCCTGTAATATCGAATAATCTTTTTAATCTTTTAGATACACCGATAAACTCTAGTTTTCCATCATTTTTCTTAACTGCTTTTAATAGCGCTATAAAAACACCTAAACCAGTACTATCCATATAATCTACGTTATGAAAATCTACTACAATATGAACCTCTTTTTCACTTGTAATAGGCATTACCTTATTTTTCAAATCTGATGCCGTATACGCATCAATCTCACCATTAAGTTGTACCGTATAACCTACATCATTTTGCAAAATATTTATTTCCAAATTCATCATTTCCGCCCCCTTATCTCAAACTTTTACTATTTAATTACCCATAAAAATTAGTTTTAAACATATTTTTTATTTTCATTATAAATAAATTTTCTACACCTTTCTCGGCTTAACACTTAAAAAATACTACCGAACGTTTAAACCTTATAAATTTGTGTATGTATAATGTATAAACATTATTTTTAGGGGGATCTATCTATGGAAGAGCACAACTTTAAAAAGGGAGATTTCGTTCAATTTTCTTATCGACACGATCATGCTACAACGTTAGTTGGTTCCATTATTAACATACTAACAAATACAATTGTAGTTGATATAGGTAATAGCGAGGACTTATCTCATATAGAGCCAAGGCAAGTCGTAAGAATAAATAATTGTGAAAAAGTAACGATGGTTTAATACATAATAAAAAGTGTAATTTCAATGAGCGGGGGCCTTCATCCCCCGCTCATTCCTATGCAGATTACATTAAAAAAGCATCCAAATTAGTTTAATTGGATGCTTTTTTATGTATATTTATCAGTTCATTCACTTTATAGTTATATATAATAAACTTAAGATTACTATTCATTATCATACTTACGCTTTCCGTAGCATTCTAGAGAAGAATGTAACGATTAAAATAAAGACGATTGCACCTAATAACGCTGGAAGAACAAAAATGCCTCCCCATTCAGGACCCCAATGACCAAATAACGCACTACCTACCCAAGATCCAATTAAACCAGCAATTACATTACCAACTATACCTAAAGGAAAGTCTTTCCCCGTAATCATTCCAGCTAACGCACCAATAAGTCCACCTACAATACACGTAATAATAAGTCCCACAATTAAACCTCCTATATTGTTTTTATATTTGATTTATCAAGCTTTGGTATGTAACCAAAGCTTGATAAACATGTATTATTCTTTATTATCCAATCCATCACTTATCTTTTGTTTCACTTTTCCGACTTTTTCTTTTATCGTTCCCTTCGTCTTCTCCCACTTCCCTTCATTTTTCAACTCTCTATCTTCTGTAACTTCACCAATTCCTTCTTTTACTTGTCCCTTTTTCTTTTCAACTTTACCCGTAATTTGTTCTTTTAGCCCGCTCTCACTCATATTTCCAATCTCCTTTTCGTAATAGATTTATAGATTTAAAGGATACAAATTTAAAGAGAATATGTGCATCTTCTTTCTTGTAGCCATTCACCGACTCTTTCTAAATCCTTAACGAATAACAAGATTTTTCCTTCATCCAGCTTTTCTTCATAAAAGTTAGCTTCTTCCTCATTAAGTCCTAACTCCTGCATCTTATTTCTTAACTGATCTCCCGTTTTTTGAAAGACATTAATAATGCTTGTCCCAAGTCCCTCCTCTTTTATTCCAATTGTATTCACGTCTGCATTATCTGCGATTCTATCTGTCCTTTCTTTCTCATGTGTTAATACGTAAATATCTTTTTGGTCTATTCCTTTCTTCACGAGATCATTCGCCGCATTCATGACCTCTTTCTCCGTAATAAATTCATATACAAAAGGTTTACTATACTTCGTTTCCATCTTTAACTTCCTCCTTTAAAATGAATTATTTGTTATATTATATGTAGTACACCTATTTTCGAAATGTTAAACATAAAATATGAAAAAATTATCTGAGTTTTGATTTTGATAGAGAAATAGCAGTGTAATTTCCCACTATTATTTTCAAATGTAAAACATCACACATTACCCCTTACAATAACTACCTAAATTAACAGAATATTGTTATAATTAAATTGAAAGAGGGGATAAAATGAAAAAAATTACTTATGTATGTGCTCTAACCGTTCTATCTTTCAGCTTAATTGGTTGTACAAGCACCTCGACTACAGATAAGGCTTCACCAGCTACACAGGAACATACACAAAATAGCATTCACTTAAACTCCACAAATATTATAGACATTGAAATACTTCGAACAAGCAATAATGATATTTCCAAATCTCAAACAGACAATGAAGAAATGATAAAACCTATCGTTTCGGCAGTTCAAAATGGAACCTCGAAAACAATTACATTAGATCAAAAAAAGAAACAATCGGCACATTCTACTATAACCGTTACATATAAAGATGACGCAAAAGAAGAGTTTCTTGTCTGGATCGATAATAAGGAGCAAATTACAATCGCTAAAGATGAGAAGAAAGGTAAAGTAGAAGCTGTGACATTAAACATGAAACACTCTAAAATGATGAAAGATTTCTTTAAAAATGATAAAACGTAAAAAGGATCTCCTTTAAGGAGATCCTTTTTCTCTTTATACAATTTGCTTTATACAAGCAAACGAAATACATACTATTGTTATGCTCCTTATCATTCGAAGAAGAAATATTAATTATATATTATGGAGACGGTTATTTACTCTCTAATTATATGACTATCGTTAATATTGATTTGCTAAATCGTGCTGTCCTATGTACCGATGATGACACTAAATTTTTTTATATAGTTGATGTTAAGTAAAGGAAGTAGCTTTACATCCTACTTCCTTTACTTAACCATTTCCATATTTATACTTTTATAAAATCTATTTAAGGTCTAATTTTGCTAAATCATGTTGTAAAACATTATTTCCTTCTTGTGGATTAAATACGATTGCACTAAGACCAAAAACATTCGTAACAACATCTCTATCATTTGGATGAATTATTCTTACTTCGTAAGCAAAAAGTCCTGGAGGAAGAGCTGCCGAACGAAAAGTAACATATTGATTAGGTGCTAATGTTCGTGTAGAAGGATCTACTAATGGTAACAATACAGGAGAACCAGATGACCAATCAAACATTTCAACAGTTACTCTATGAGTATCATCTGGATCAACATTCATAGCATCAACAGTAAGAAATAAAGTAGCAGAATGTCTACGTAATACACCCGTTGATAACGTTTCATTGTAATTTTTACAACATTTTTTAGAAGAATAACCATAGCCATAACTCATATCAATTTCCCCCTTTCATTTACAATTAAGGACAAGCATTCCTTATAATATATAATGCTATTATTATTTTATTGAAAGGTATAATAGCGGAATTTCATCTATATTTTCTAATATTTAAGTTTACGTTTGTTCACTCGTATTGAAAATAAAGTGAAACTTTAATCAGTGGGGGTTTTGTTCATCCCCCACTGATTATTAGCCTTCACCAATCGGGCGTTTACAGGCAGCCCGACAAATAGCGGGATAAATTTTATATCATTCTTGTCCATGAACTAGTTCCTAAAAGGTCCCTTTTCTACAATAAAAAAAAGAGCTGTCCATAAGTCGGTTTCACCAACTTATGAGACAGCTCCTCTTCACTTCACCTTATTTTATCGATGAATCCAAACTGCACCTGCAGACTTGTCTTCTGCTTGGCCTACTACTTCAAACTTTAATCCTAGTTTCGGCAACTTACGTCCTGCATCTGGAATCACGCTGTTGATATACTGCTTAGAATCATCAAATTTCGCAACACCTGGTAATCCTTTATAGTCAAAGATACCGCGAGTTGGCGAATCTACTCTCCATGCTGGTGTTTGATCGAATGAGAATGCAGCATCAGCAATTTGATAACGCGTACTGCTCTTCACAGTCGGTTGTCCATTTAATGTCCCTACGATTGCCTCTGGATGAGAATCTACTACTCCTAAGAATCCTTCACCTGGATGAACCCCTACCCAGTTATCTGTAAAGCTTTGATCCGCATACCATACAACCATTCCTGTATTAAATACTGGACCACGCGCATGTTGTAAAGCCGTGTCAGAACCAGCGTAATTTCTCCACTCTACATAGTAGTTATGTTTCTTCTGTTCAAATCCGTTAGACACCGTAAATCCTTTTAGTGTCATTGCTGGTTGGCCTTCTGCATCATCTGAGAAAACAACTTTTCCATTTACAGTTAATGCAGCATTATCTAATGCAAATCCTTTATAAGCTACTGCGATATCTGTTAAATACTCAAATTGCAGTTTTACTTTTTTCCCTTTGAATTGGCTTAAATCGTATGATTTATCAACCCACTTACCATCAGTTGTATCCACGCCGCCTTTTACATCTTTTTCGCCCATTCTATCAATGCGTGTCTTCGTTCCATCTTCTGCAATCGCATATACGTCAAGGAAATCATACTTCGCTTCTAGTTCGTAGAATGCCTTATAATCAAACTTAGCATCCGTTGCATTTGTTAAGTCAAATACTGGTGTCTCAAGTGTTGTATGAATGTCATTTCCTTTTGTGCTGTAGTAAAACTTCTTACCAAATGCCGATTCGATATTTTTAATATCTTTGTCCGGTAAGTTAACACGAACGATTCCTGGTCGTTTTGATTTTGTAACACTTTGATCTAAATATGTTGCAACACCGACTCCCGTGCGAAGTTTATCGTAATCTACCTCAACGATATTCGCCCAATTGCCCTTCATATTCTTTTGGAAAAACTCTTTATTTTGTGGTGAGAAACTTGTTGGCTCTGTTCCTGCAATTTTTCCAGCCCAACTACCGCCACTCATAATAGACCAAGACTCAACAGGTTCACCTTGCCCTGAGTACTTCGTATCGTACTCATCTGGTAATCCTAAATCATGACCATACTCATGCGCAAACACACCAACCGCTCCATCTTCAGGCTCGATTGTATAATCATATGCAGCCATCTTTCCGCCCCAATTTGAAACAGAAGATTTTGTGCCATCAATCGCATATGGTTTTGATCCAAGTTTTGAACGATGAGACCAAATTGCATCATCTTTCAATTTACCGCCACCAGCTTCTTGACCAACACCAGCATGTACAACCATTAAATGATCAATAATGCCATCTGGCTCGTTTTTATTTCCATCACCATCTTGATCGTATTGATCAAATTGATCATAGTCTGCTAAATTGATCCCTTTTGCTACCGCTGCTTTTAATGCTTCTTTCACAAAATCGCGTGGCCCTAAAGGACCTTTGTTATCATGACCAGTTCCAGCATCCGCACCATAGTCTGAAGCTTTTCCTGGAACAGTAAGCCATTCCGTTACAGTTCCATCAACTGTGTAGCTACCACCAGATTGTTCTTCATAATATTGTTTAAATGTGTTAATCTTCGATCCGTCAAATAACGTAAACGGTTCATCACCAAATAACATTTTTTGATAATGTTCACGATTGAAGTCCTTAGAATACATGTATCCTGGCTCTTGATCAATATTGTTATGCTTAAAATCGCTAAATTCTACGAGTAAAACAAGTACTTTATCTTTTCGGACAGCTCCATTGTACTCAGCTTGCTTCGCTGATGTAGTAGGTACTTTTCCATTTAATTTCCCTGGATTTAATCCTGCACCTTGTCCAGCTACTGGTCCTACTTCTGGCTGCTGCGCCTGTTCATTTTCCTTCATTTTTGAATCTTTTACTTTTTTCATAAAATCAGAAGCTTCTTGCGTAAGACTATCTCCTGTCAAGACTTCTTTCCCAGGGTTTTCCCCTTTCTTGTTCTCAACATACTTTTCAACAGCCTTTGACGTCTCAGCTTGTGATGCAGATTGATCAATTACGCCCCGTTGTTTTAGCGCTTCTGCCAAACGCTCCTCCGGTATTAAATGCTCATCTATCGGTAGAGATGATGGCGCATCAGCATACGCCGCATGACTTCCAAAAGCAAAACTACTACTTAGTACTGCCGCTGTTGCTAAAACTGATAATGGTTTTAACTTCTTATCCTTTTTCAATGCATTTCCTCCCCAGTGTCTGCAAATTATCGTTTTTTTGTCGATAACAACATAATATTCTTTATAATACGAATATTCAATCTTTTTCAACAACCAAAATGTTGAGAAATATTTTTTGTGCAGGATGAAATACGTAAGATAGCAAAATACAAAGGTTCTGCTTGTTTATGTTTTTTAAATTTTGCATATAACCATAAAGTGGGATCACTTGTTCTTTCAAATTGATAGCGATGGAGTAAAATGCTTATTTACAATACTAAGGAAATACAACATACAAACAGGCTGTTATTTGTTTTAAGTACAATAGTCATACTTGCTCGATGCACTTATTTTTTGGCAATAAATAAATGATCACCATCTAAGGAATCTTATTTATATTCTAATTACCTTTTAAATTATCGGAAAATTATTGAAAAAGTTTTTTCTTACTATCTATCACTCTAACACACTTAATTTCTTGCTAGTATATACATATCAATATACAAATAAATATAGTAGAAAGCGAGGAGAATTATGGTAAGTCATCTAAAACCAAAAGATATAATCACACAACTTTTAAATAATTGGTATCAAGAGATACGTGCCCAGCACCTAAAAGAAGCAAAACATTTAAAAACAGAGATTGATACACACATAAAAAGTATTAATGAAGATCCAAATTTACTATTCCATTACTCACTTCTTACTTTTCGCTTTAAAGTTTTGCTCGATCATTTAAGCATCACACCCACAAGCTTCCAGGCAATTGATTCACTGGATATACCAAAAAATGAATCGTTGTCTTATTATTATCACTTTTTCAAAGGGATTCATGCCACACTAATTTCCAACAACAATGAAGCCTGGGAATACTACGAAAAAGCCGAAACACTATTACAACATATTCATGACGATCTTGAAATAGCCGAGTTTAGCTATCGTTTTGCTAACTTCTATCTTCATACCTATCAACCTCTATTAGGAATTCAACATGTGACTAAAGCTAAAGAAATCTTCTCTAAACATAATGGCTATGAAAATAATGTTGCCGCTTGTGAGAACTTATACGGTTTAGCATGTATTAATATAAAACAATTCCCTGTAGCAGAAGAAAAATTTAATTCTGCAATAGATATTTTACGTAAAAATAATGAGGATTCCCTAATATTAAGAGTCCGCAATAATTTAGGTTTTTTATATAGTAGCCAAAACTTATCCGCTTTAGCAATTCGACACTTATCAGAAGTAACAACTAAAACTCCAGAGCATTTTAGGGCCATTTTTCTTAAGGCTAGAGAACATTTAAAGATTGGGGAACTTGAACAGTCGGCCGAGTTAATCGAACGAGGATTAGCAATTTGTGAGAAGCTAGACAATAAAGAATACCTATATCATTTCAAACTTTTAGATTGTATAAATAAAGGTGTTTCGGCTGCTATTCTCGAAGAATTATCTTTGGAAGCTATCTCATTTTTCGACACACAACAACTCTATACTTACACACAAGAATACACTGAAAAATTAGCAATCAAGTTTTACGAAGAAAGCGACACTGTAAAAGCTAGTAAATACTTTTATATTAGTCATCAAGCTAAAGAAAAAACTTTTGAAAAAGGAGCGTTAAAATAATGAAAAAACTTTTTGGAACGATTTTAGGTTTATCACTTTCAGTTGCATTATCTATTGGATTAGCATTCCCTTCACAATCAGATTCTAAGAAACAAGTTGATTCGACTAAATCTAGTACAATTATGTACATGCAATCAAGCCACGGTGACTCCTGGTAATACAAAGAGTTTTTTATCTGTTACCATCATTAATTAGGAAAAGGGCACTCCCTCAATGGAGTGCCCTTTTCCTAATTAATAGACAACATATAGCAGACTACTTATTAACTTCAGCCCATTTAACCTTGAACTCCGCACCGAAATCATTTGCGCAACACGTTCGAAAATATAAATCTATGATGTTAGAAACAGACTAATCATCTGTTCTTGTTGTTTCAATTTCATACTAAAAAGGAATGTATTGTATCATGTTGAAAACATAATTTATAACTAAATCGATTTACTTTCATTTACTTTTAAATAAAGATTAAAGAGAGCTTTTAAATCCATCTTTATTCTAAAGCTACAAACGAGCATACATTATGCTCGTTTTTCAATTGGTAGTTTAAATGTAAAAGTACTGCCTTCCCCTAATTTACTTTCAACGGTAATTTCTCCTCCATGTAGTTCGACAATCCATTTTACCATCGACAATCCTAAACCTGTGTTTCCCATGTTTGAAGATGTTCGTGCTGCATCAACTCGATAGAAGCGTTCCCATATTTTCGTAATATGTTGCTCGCTGATGCCTATGCCATTATCGGAGACTTTACCTATTATGTTCGTTCCATCACGGCATAGTTGTATATTCACACTACCATTCTCTTTACCATAAGCAATCGCATTCGTTAATAAATTCATTAATAAACGCATCATCAATGTTTGATCTGCTTTAATAAACAGGTCTTCCTCTATATTTGTTGTTATATCAATCGAGGCTTCTTGAACCATTAATGAAAGCTCTTCTACAACGATTTCCGTTAATTCACTCATATTGATACATTCAAATTGAAAAGTATCATGCTTTCCTTGATCAACTCGTGCTAATAATAAAAGTTGCGAGATTAACGAGGACATTTTACGTGATTGCCTTAAAATTACTTCTAAAGATTCTTCCATTTCTTTCGGATTATTCCTCTGCGATAAGGCGTATTCGCATTGCGAAATAATCACAGATGTTGGCGTTCTTAATTCATGAGATGCATCAGATGTAAATTGTTTTTCACTTTCAAATGATTTCTCCAATCGCTCAAACATGTTGTCAAAGGTTTGTGCTAAATGATAAATTTCGTCTTTCGATGAACCTTGTAAATTAATCCTCTTCGAAAGGTCTTTACCATCACCAATTTCACTAGCTGAATCACTCATTTGTTTCACAGGTCGAAACGCTCTTTGCGTAATAAAATATCCTCCCACTGCCGCAATGAGAATAAGTAATGGGAAAGAGATGAGTGTTACCACGATAAGCGTATTCATCGTTGATGATAATTGGTTCATCGTCATTATTCCACGAACCCAGACTTGCTCATCGCCGCCTACGTTATGGAGAAAATCATATACGATCCATTCTTTATTACCATTTTTAATGGTTTGTATTTCATCGGATTTAAGCGATATCTTTTTATTAAAGCTTGTTGGACTATTTCCTGCCAGTAGCTCACCTTGCTTACTATAAATGAGGAGATTTACTCCATCTTCTAAAGTTTCAAACTCATCGTCAATCTTTAACTGCCCATGCTTATATTTGATATCTTCCATGCTTTCTTTTACTGTGCTCTTTAATTGATTTTTCATATTAAAAAGCACAACTTTATCTGAAGAAGCTAAAATAAAAGCTAACACGAGTGCCATAATAATTACAATTAACCCCGTATACCAAAGGGTTACTCTCATTTTTATTGATAGTTTTTTCATGACTCTACTCGCAATACGTAACCAGTGCCTCGTACTGTATGAATTAACTTCGTTTCAAACTGACTATCAATTTTTTTACGAAGGTATCGGACGTAAACATCAATAATATTTGAGCCACCTTCATAGTCGTAATTCCACACATGTTGCTCAATTTTATCTCGTGTCAACACAACTTCTTTATTACGAATCATATATTCTAAAATAGCAAATTCTTTACTGGAAAGATTAATAACCTGCTCTCCCCTTGTTACTTTATGCATATTGCAATCCACCACTAGATCAGCAATTTCAAACACATTAGAGGTATTCCCTGTTTTTCTTCGCATCAACACTCGAATTCTTGCTAATAGTTCATCAAAAGCAAATGGCTTTACTAAATAATCATCCGCACCTAAGTCGAGTCCTTTTACGCGATCATCAATTGTATCTTTAGCTGTAAGAAGCAAGACAGGAGTTGTATTATTGTCTGCGCGTAATCTTTGTAACACTTGTAACCCATCTATTCGGGGAATCATAATATCAAGCACAATCAAGTCATAAGTAGCCATGCTTATATAATCCAAGGCATCTGCTCCATTCCCACATCCATCGACACTATAATATTCTGCATTTAATCGTTTTACTAATATATTTTGTAAGTCTTGTTCATCTTCGACAATAAGAACTCGCATTAGCATCCTCCTTTTTTCTTATTATATATATCACTATAGTTCCAAAACATTAAAGAAAGATTAGAAACGATTTAATTATATCATTTTATTTTTTGGCACATTAATCTTCCTTTAATGTTTGTTCAGTAATATAAAGGCAAGGATAAGGTGCTCAATTAAAGGGAGGAAAACATAATGAGAAACTGGATGATAATTGGAGCAATGTCTTGTTTATTCTTAACAGCTTGTTCTACTCAATCTGATAACAATACAGAAGTACAACAACTGAAAGCGGAAAATGATAAATTACAAAAAGAAGTTGCTCAACTACAAAAAGAACCAAACAAAACAGAGCCTGCTACGAATGATACGAAGCAAATACAAGATTTCAAAAATGAAGTCTCATCTATTATAGAAAAGGCACATAACACAAAACCAGTTGGAGCAAAAGAAGAGGACTTAAATACGTACTTAGCAGCAAAAAAAGAAATTGACCAATTAGATGACAAAATAGATTTATCTGATAATCAGCTAGAAGCAGATTATCGCGCTGGAACGATAACTGTTGAACAATATCAAACACAAGAAAGAGAACAAGATATACTGGAAGATCAATTAGAGCAAGCAGAAAATGCACTTGAAGCAAGATTTGGAATAGATGATTAATCATTAAGGAGTGAATGAAAATGTTAAAACATAAAAAGAAAATAATGATAAGTGTAATTGCTACTTTAGTAATTGGTATTGCTATTGTTGGTGGATATTTTGGTATGGGTTACAATTATGCAAAAAAGAATGACAACTACACAGAAAAACAAGTTCGTGAAATTGCTTTAGCACAAACAAATGGAGAAATTATTCATGTGAAAAAAGAATTTGAATTAGAAGATGACAACTTAACACAATCTCAATTCGAATATGAAGTGGAAATCAAGACACCTGATAATCTATTGAATGTTTTAAAAGTTAGCGCTAGAACAGGCACAATAGAAATCGATCACGAAGATTAAAAAATATAATTAAGCAACGTGAATTCCATATTTTTAGGAACTCACATGATGGCATTCATGTTAAAAAACAAAAAAACTCTAACTAATTCGTCATGGCGATTTAGTTAGAGTTTTTTTGTTTGAAGTATTCACGAGTATCTACCCTTATCTTTTCAGGTAAAACAATATCAAGTTCTTTATCTAACCATGCAAGAGTCTTTTTACGAAGAAACTCACGCATGTGTTCTTCTGCTTCAAGCATTACTAAGTTAATTGTACAAGAAGAATTGCTAGGTTCACAAGAATTGCAAGCCTCGGCCTCGTCTCGATATAGTAGACCATTCTGTACAATATTTTTACATTGAAAAATAGGTTTTGGACCTTCGACAGCTTCTATTACATCCCAAAAAGAAACATCTTCTGGAGACTTAGCTAACCTATACCCGCCCTTTACACCTGGGACAGAATTTACAATGCCAGCTTTAGATAATTTACCGAAAACTTTTGAAAGAAATGTTTCAGAAAGCCCTTGGAACTCTGCCAAATCTTTTATTCCGACACTTTCCTTGGAAGGAGTGTTAATTAAATAAACTAGGCAATGCAAGGCATATTCAACCCCAACACTATACTGCATATACAAATCACCTGCTTTTTATTTTAAGGGTTATCAAATTGTATCTTAGGACCATTTAGAATTTTAGTCAAATAAAAAAAGGCTCTTTTCGAATAGTATGTATTTCGTTTGACAAAAATAATTTCAGAGCTTATATTAAAGACAAAATTAATCGACGATTAACTTTGTCGACAATTAAAACGTAAAAACTTTTAAAAAGGGGAAATACAAATGAACAAAACACTTATCATAAACGCACATCCAAAAGTGGATGATACATCATCAGTCAGCATTAAAGTTCTTAACCACTTTTTAGTATCTTATAAAGAATTAATTCCTAATAATGAACCGATTGAACAAATTAATTTATACGATGATATAGTACCAATGATAGATAAAACTGTTTTAAGTGCATGGGAAAAGCAAGGAAATGGACAAAAGTTAACTGATGAAGAACAAAAAGTAACAGAGCGTATGTCCGAAATTTTACAACAATTTAAAAGTGCAAATACGTATGTTATCGTATTACCTTTGCACAATTTTAATATTCCATCAAAGTTAAAAGATTACATGGACAATATCATGATTGCACGTGAAACATTTAAATATACTGAAACTGGATCAGTGGGACTACTTAAAGATGGAAGAAGAATGCTTGTTATACAAGCAAGTGGAGGAATCTATACAAATGATGATTGGTATACAGAAGTGGAATACTCTCATAAATATTTAAAAGCAATGTTTAATTTCTTTGGTATTGAAGATTATCAAATCGTTCGTGCACAAGGAACAGCAGTACTAGATCCAAATGAAGTATTACAAAATGCGTATAAAGAAGTTGAAGAAGCAGCTTCTAGATTGGCTAACAAATAAAATTTTTCACTGGAAGAATGATGATTATAAATAAAGATCCCCTCCACCTTAAGGCAGAGGGGATCTTCTAATTCCTATTTCAAACTACCCGCAATCTCCGTAAAGATAACTCCAAGCGCATATGCACCTGCATCTGGATAGCCTAAACTTCTTTCACCAACTGTACCGGCGCGGCCCATGCGAGCTACGATTTCTTTCGTGTACTCTGCTCCTTTAACGGCTGCTTCTGCACCTTTTTCAAAGGCAGTTTTCATGTCTACTTCGTTTGAAGCGCTAGCTAACCAAGAATCCACACATGGAGCAAGTGCATCAACAAGTGTTTTATCACCAACTACTGCACCTCTACCGAACGATCTTTCACCGATAGATTGTATGCCTTGCAGTGCTGCTTGCAACATTTCAGCAAATTCTTTCACTGTTAACTCACGCTTCTCGCCTGCTGCTTTACTAGCTGCGCGGAATGCACCGCCCCAAATTGGACCAGATGCGCCGCCGCAATGTTCCATAATAATCATGGAACAACCGTCAAGGAATGATCCGATCGTTACATTTTCTTGTTCTACAATAGAATGCCACTCACGTTTTAATTGCTTAAATCCTTTCGCAACACTCATTCCGAAGTCGCCGTCACCTGCATGTGTATCTAACTCACAGAACGGTACTTCATTTTTAATAATAATGTCGCTCATTTTATCAACGAGATAAATCATGTTGTTTAATGTAATGATATTATCTTTAATCACAGCGTGCTCTTCCGCTGTTTCTATTTCAAATGAAACTTCTTTCTCTTCTGCCTCTTCAAGTACATTCACGTACTCTACACTTTCAACTGGTCCATCTACTTTGAACGCTGGTGTATTACATTCTTTCGATAGTAATGTTTTTAGCTCATCATCTAACTTCATCACTGTTAAAGACATACCAGCCATATCAATACTCGTCATATAGTTACCGACGAATACTCTATTAATTTTAATGTTTCTAGCAGCTAATTCTCTCGTAACTGCGTTATTAAATAAGTATAGTTCTTGCAGTGGTGTACCACCAAAACCATTTACTAGAAGCGCAATTTCCTCGCCATCTTTTACTCCTAAATCTTTTATTAAATCATTTGTCATACGGTTAGCTAACTCATCAGCTGACATCGTTTTTTCACGCTTAATTCCTGGTTCGCCGTGAATACCAACGCCGTATTCCATTTCATCTTCCGCAAGTGTGAAAGTAGGTGATCCGCTCGCTGGAACTGTACAAGAAGTTAACGCTAAACCGATTGTACGCACGTTAGCCGCTGCTTTTTCCGCTACAGCTTTCACCGCGCCTAAATCCATACCTGCTTCCGCTGCTGCGCCGGCAATTTTATGAACGAGAATAACGCCCGCAACGCCGCGACGTCCTACTGTGTATAGACTATCTTCTACCGCAATATCATCGTCAACTTTTACGTAATCGACTTCAATTCCATCTTCCTTCGCTAAATGCGCACCGTTTTTGAAATTCATAATATCGCCGCTGTAGTTTTTAATAATTAATAACGTACCTTTTTTACTAGCTGTCTCTTTAATTGCTTGATATACCTGAATTTGCGAAGGAGAAGCAAACACATCTCCGCACACTGCCGCATCTAACATTCCTTTTCCGACTAGTCCTGCATGTGCTGGCTCATGACCACTACCGCCGCCACTAATTAACGTTACTTTGTTTTCGTTCATTTCTTTCTTCTTAATTACTTTATATTTTTTCAAAAGCTCAAGCTCTGGGTGAGCCATAACCATCCCGTTACACATTTCCATAACTAATGTTTCTGGTTTGTTTATAATCTTTTTCATTGTGATTCTCCCTCAATTCCTTTAATATATTGTGATATATTTGAAATCTTCTTCTTACTAACCATGTTAAAATGAAAGCGTTTTATAGTAAACGGACAAAATGGACAATCTGTCTAAAGACACCGCTCTCATTTATAGATAGGATTTTTATATTACTACATTCTAGGGATGATTCAGATGACCTCTTCTATAATTTCTAAAAAGATAATCGCGAACTCATTGAAATATTTAATGGAAACAGAGTCGTTTCATAAAATATCAGTAAGCGATATTATGTTACACTGTCAAATGCGTAGGCAAACTTTTTATTATCATTTTAAAGATAAATTTGAACTATTAAGCTGGATTTATAGAGAAGAAACGAAAGAAAACATTATCGACTTTCTCGACTATGAAACGTGGGAAAACATTTTCGATTTATTATTTGATTACTTTTATGAAAATCAAAAATTTTACCGAAATGCGTTTAAAGTCATTGAACAAAACTCGTTTAATCACTATTTATTTGAGCATACGAAAAACTTATATATGAAGATTATTGATGAACTATCCGTGAGCTGTGGATTCAGCCTTTCTGACGAGACAAAAAATACGATTGCCTCCTTTTATAGTCACGGCTTCGTTGGAACGATAAAAGATTGGATTGAAAGCAAATGCGAAGTAGATCCTTCCATTATGTCTTCTCTCATGAAAAATATGATCAACAATCAATTACTACTATTACTGGAGCAATCAGCAAAGTAATTAAAGGGTGGCAAAAGCAATGAAAAAGATTATGAATGATGTACAACATATCGTTCAAGATATGCTGCATGGCTTTTATTTTGAACATAACGACAAAGTGAATTACGACGAAACAAACAACATCATTTATGTAAAAGATATCGAAAAACTGAAGCAAGACGTCGCTATTATAAGCGGCGGTGGTAGCGGACATGAACCTGCTGATATTGGCTATGTAGGAAAAGGAATGCTTACGGCGGCAGTTAACGGAAGTATCTTCACTCCGCCCACAGTCGAACAAATCGTCGCAGCAACTCGCTTAATACCAAAGGATAAAAGTATTTTATTCATCATTAAAAACTTTAAAGATGACGTTGAGAACTTTTTAGCGGCAAAGCAAATCACTAAAGAAGATGGAAGAAAAATTGAACACATCATCGTAAATGACGACGTTTCAATTGAAGATGATGCTTCTTTTAATAAAAGAAGACGCGGCGTTGCTGGTACTGTTTTCGTTCAAAAAATACTTGGCGCGGCTGCTCTTGAAGGTCATTCTTTAGAAGAACTAACAGCAATTGGCCGTTCTATCACCGAAAACTTACACACATTAGGAGTCGCCCTTTCACCTGCAAACGATCCAGTACAAGGAAAAGCTTCCTTCTCATTAAACGAAGATGAAGTCTTTTACGGCGTCGGTATCCACGGTGAACAAGGTTACCGTAAAGAATCGCTATCCTCTTCTGAAATATTGGCGATCGAACTGATGAACAAACTAAAAAGTATTTACCGCTGGAGAAAAGGAGACAATTTCGCTATTCTCATTAATGGACTCGGCGCAACTCCACTAATGGAACAATACATTTTCGCAAATGATATTCGCCGTTTATGTGAGCTGGAGGGATTACAAGTGAAGTTCGTAAAAGTCGGTACACTGCTAACTTCTTTAGATATGAAGGGTGTTTCGCTCAGTTTGCTTAAGGTAGAGGATTTGGATTGGGTGAAGTGGTTGAAGGAAAATACGGAAACTGCTAGTTGGTAATACAAATAGGATGGCTTCAATTGGCCATCCTATTTTTGTACGAAATTCAGCTATTAAAAAAATTCTGCCCTCAATATGACAGCAAATTTACATCAAAAATGTAAATCCTCATTTCCCTCGTATTTTCCTTTATTAAATCTTTTTCTTATGAACAATTCTGCAACAAGTAAATTGGGTACCCATGCTAACCAAGCAATAATAGCGTAACTAATTTCAAACCGCTCTATTCCAAATAGAACTATAAACAACGGTAGCCAAATTCTTAATGTAACTGCTCCAAAGGTTAAAGAATAATTCCTAATCATCCAGTTCCGATGCTCTTTAATTTTTTTATTCTTAACTCTATGTAACGCTTGATATGCTGATGTTAGCCAGAATACAGATAACAAACCAAAACCTAGCTTCGCTACCAATCCTCCCGTAGCATAAAAGGATAGATATAGTCCAGAAACGCCTCCTAATAATACACCAACCAGATAGATTCTCCCAACTATTCGATGACGGTTGATATTCCTTTCTCTAAATCTAGTGGATAATGTAAAAGGACCAATTACTAATGCTACTATACTAGTTGTAATATGTATAAATAGCATCCTATACCAGAACGCACTTAATTTAGATCCAAACATAAGCTTCGCTTTTACAAGCCCTGTTTGAAATCCATCCATAATAAAATATTGGACAACAATATAGCCAGTTACTAAAAGAGCAAAAAAAGTAACTACAAACCAAATTTTCCTGTTCAAATTTTACTGCCTCCTTATTACATTAAGGAATTAGATTATACATTACTGTTCATTCTAGGGAAAAATAGAAAAGCCTTCTTCATACATAAAAACCCTCAAGTATATCGTTCTATACTTGAGGGTTTACTCATCTATTCCTTCTCATCTCTCATTTTCTTAAATCAATAGTCAGATCATTTGTAATCTGCTCAAGATGGAAAAATCTTTTTATATAATGGATATCAGACCATTTTTCTTCTCCACCAATAATAAATAATTCTTGCGCATCATACATAAATGAAAAGCTTGGATAGAAACTGTCCGCTTTTATTTCAATCCCACCAGTACGATTACTGATCATCTTACAGTCTGCTGAATAGCTTAATAGCGTATAGAGAGAATCTTGTGCTGATTGGAAGAAATACTTCATAAGTGTGGTTATATCATCATTATTGGTAATGCACACTTTAAAAAAGTTCGTATCCTTTTTCTTATTAGTAAAAACTAGCTCAAAATGAAGTTTATTCTCTTCTAAAAATCCTTCAATAAAGTCTCTACATAAATAAGTTTCAAATAACATATACATAGGAAATTTGTTATGTGTACCCATAAATCCTTTAATGATTTCTTCGAATCCTGTATGTTGATTCCAATTCGTTCCCACTCCTATCATAATAGGGTGATTTAAATAAATAGGATACGGTGATAACCCTTCATCTTTTAACATATATACTCGTTTTTCATCTGTATGAAGAGCTGGTTGAGGCCCTTTTAGTAAGTATTGAGATAATTGAACACTTAACACATTTACACCTACCTATCATGTAATACATAAACTGTATCTATTAAGTTAGAAAAAGCGATTAATTATTCACATTTTACCGTGTTTAAGCGAGGAAAACTAGAATCATTTTATAAAGTGAAACTTTAATCAGTGAGGGTTTTGTTCATCCCCCACTGATTATTAGCCTTCACCAATCGGGCGTTTACGGGATAAACGAGATCGTATCTCATTGAAGGATTACAGGTCCCCAGGATAATAAATTAACATCATACCTACAAATGAACACACTAAACAAAAAACAGCCTCGTATTTTATGACTAAAGAAGAGTTGGTATCAAACTTTTTTTCTTCTCTTGTAAATATCATTTTAAATAAAACTCTATATAATACATACCCAATAATCGCCCCGAGAGTATTCGTAAATACATCATCAATATCTGTAATTCTACTATTTAGTAATTGACTTAACTCAATTGCAAGTGAAAAAAAGAATCCCGCATATATAGTATTTTTCATTTTTCTAAACTGCGGCCAAATAGTCGGTAATAAAAAACCTAACGGCATAAACAGTACAATGTTCAAAAGGTATGCAGTACTACCTGCAGTATCAAATAAAGTCAAGTTAATTTGACTTACACGAATCCACGTTTCATTTCTACTTATATCCCATACAGTCGCGATCTGCGTCACCCCATATACTAGCGAAAGGTAGAATAGAAAAACATATACCCATAGAAAATGCAGAATAGATATATTTCTTTTCGCTTTAAAATAAAACCCAATTTGAAACACAATACAAAAAATAATAGTAAAGAAATAAGTATACAAATAACTCATCAAAACTTCTGTATGCATGCAGAATCCCCTAACTTTACATTTTCATCTATGAATTTGTCGTTTTTAGTATCCTTCTTGATGTAACTCATTTATAGGATAGGAAAAATTTTTAAAATAAAAAGTGGGGGAAACATAAAATTTTTCTTAAATCTTCAGTTGGGTTTTATTATTACTCTTCTTGGGAATCCGCCATTGATAGCTAGGCAACAACATGCTTGAACGTAACAAGATTATCATTTTTGCACGTAATCCTCGTAGTACTTTAATCGATGAAACATATATAAAATCATGTGAATCGTTTGTTCAGTTAAAACATGAAATTAAGAAATATATGACGTACTATAGTCACTCTTGCTATCAATAGAATTTAAAGAAGATGACTCCTGTTTGCATACAGAAATCATCTTTTTTAGGTTACCTAACTTTTTTTAGAATTTCCTTTACAAAGAGTACAGATCAAGAACACCTTATGCCTATTCAAAGGGATCAACTATACCTTCTTCCCTTAAAATCACCAAAATCCATTCACAAATCTATAAAAGTAGATATAACATCCTTATGGAACCTTTATTAATTTATAAAGCATTGTCAAATGAAACAAGATGTCAAATTTTATCATGGTTGAAAAATCCAGAAAACTATTTCGATGAAAAACCTTATCTAGAGCAAGGCCTTAACTTTCAAGTTGGAGTATGTGTAGGAGATATCCAGCTTAAAACTGGTTTAGCCCAATCGGTTATTTCTAGTTATTTATTAACTATGAAAAAGGCAGGACTACTAGACTCTGACCGAATTGGAAAATGGACTTACTATCGTCGAAATGAAAAAACAATACAAGAGTTTTCTGAATACGTCCAAAACGAATTATAAAGTGAAAGCTAATAATCAATTAGCATACCAATTGATTATTAGCCTTCACACATTCTGCTTTTTTATAAAATTGCACTACCTATAAAAGCAAGAAACATGGAAAGGAGAAATTTTTTTAACACATCATATCTAGTTATTTAGATATCTGTTATTGTATTTCAAATTACATAGTCCTAATAATATTGACATCCAATCATGCTTGCAATAATGCTTCTTTGTTAATGAATTTACTTTCAAAATACTAGTACGAATGGAGAGTTTTATAAATGAAAAAAGTAAATCCTTTACTTATTCTGACACTCGCAATAGGTGTGTTCGGAATTATTACTACCGAAATGGGTATTGTCGGTGTATTACCACAAATCACTCAGAAATTCGGCATTTCAACTGCACAAGCAGGATTTTTAGTAAGTATATTCGCACTAGTTGTTGCTATTTCTGGTCCGTTTCTAATTTTGCTCGTCTCTGGGATTAATCGCAAAATAATTTTATTAACAGCAATTTTTACATTTGTTATTTCAAATATAATCTACGCTTATACAACACAATTTGAAATCATGCTTATTTTTCGTATTTTACCGGCTGCACTTCATCCACTCTTCTTTTCAATCGCTCTTGTAACAGCTGCTAAACTTGTCCCTCCAGAAAAGAGCGGTCAAGCAGTTACAAAAGTTTTCATGGGAATTACTGTTGGTTTCGCTTTAGGTGTACCACTAACCTCTTACCTTGCAGACCAATTTTCACTCGAAATGGCTTTCTTATTCGGAGCATTCGTTAACACTCTTGCATTCATTGGAATACTACTCCTACTTCCTTCTATGCCTGTTAAAGAAAAAATGTCTTTCGGCAAACAAATTCGTATACTCGGCAAACCAGGATTATGGTTAAATATTTTAACCGTCACATTCCTTTTTGCAGCCATGTTTTCCGTATACAGCTACTTCGCTGAGTACCTTGCAACAGTAACTTCCATGAATGGATCTCTCATCAGTATTATGCTATTCATATTTGGTATAGTTATGATTTTAGGTAATCATTTATTTGGTAGTCTCCTGCAAAAAAGCGTAGCAAATACCGTAATATCGTTCCCTATTCTATATTCTGTTGTTTACATATTAGTTTATTATTTAGGTTCCTACCTTATTCCAATGATTTTTATGGTATTCATTTGGGGAATCGTGCATGCTGGCGGATTAATTGTTGGTCAAACATGGTTAATAAGTGAAGCAAAAGAAGCACCTGAATTTGGTAATAGCCTATTCGTTTCATTCTCAAATCTCGGAATTACTTTAGGAACAACTATTGGAGGCTGGTTCATTTCAAACTTAGGTATTCACCAGCTTATTTGGAGCGGATTTCTATTCACACTACTTTCCTTTCTATTAGTTATAATAAAACTAAAATTTTTCAATTCTAATAGTCCAGCTTCATTATCAAGCTAGTACATTACAGTTCCAAATTTGATAAAAATATTATAAATTCTTCTCTATATAACATACAGGTTATTCTTCTTATAAGATTTTCCAAACTAAAAAGTATAATGCTCAAAGCCTTTAGCCATAATTACGACTAAAGGCTTTTTTGTATATAAAGTAAAACTTTAATCAGTGGGGGTTTTGTTCATCCCCCCACTGATTATTAGTCTTCACCAATCAGGCTTTTACAGGCAGTTAATGCGGGATAAAAATAAATCTCAAAGGAGCTACTACTTTATGGAGCATAATCAAAATGGAATACTTGCTATAATTGTTTTGGTTTTAGGATTAGTGTTTTTTGTTAGTGGAATGGTTTATCATTTATGGGGTTCTTATTAATAGCATGATTGTAATCACCCATCCCCCTCAAGTATATCGTTCCATACTTGAGGGGTTTTTTAATATGTTAAAAGACCATTTCTACGACCGTTGGCTGTATTTGGAGTATCAGCTGTATCTTTCATTTTACTAATCATAATAGGAAGGGTAGTAGCTCTAAATTTTCATGTGAAAGATCAACAGACTACTTCACTCCCAAAATTAAATACCGTTTATAAAGAAACGGATGATAAATCTAAAGAGATTGATAAAGTGAAACTTTAATCAGTGGGGGTTTTGTTCATCCCCACTGATTATTAGCCTTCACCAATCGGGCGTTTACGGGCAGCCCGACAAATAGCGGGATAAATTAAAAGGGGATATATCACTATTGGAAACGCAAAATAAAACGCTAGATGCTGAAGTGCAAAGATTAAAAGAAGAATTAGCAAAGAAAGAACAACCTAAAAAAGAAGAATCAAAACGAGAAACGCAACAACCTGCTGTTCAACCGGAAAAGAAAGAAGAAGCTAAACAACAACAATCTACAGGTTCATTTGCAAATCCAGTGAAGGATATCAACAAAACCGAAGCAATAAATAGAGTGAAGGAAAAAGCGAAGCAAGACTTCAAAGATGATTACATGACTCAAAACTTTGTTACTAGTGAGCAAACGAAAGCGTACGATTTCTTATATGGCATTGAAATAAAATCACAAGAAGAATTGAACATGATGAAAAACGCATTAAAAGATTTTCCTAACGATTTTATGAAAGCTAAGTTTGTTTATGAAGAACAGATGAAAACAAAAAATCAACAATAAACATTTTTAAAGTTCACATTGCCTTTATAAGGGGATTATGAACAAAGTAGTGAAGTAAGTGATAGCACTCGGATGAGTGCTTTTACTATGTAGATCAACAAAAGAGAGGAATAAACAATATGAATAGAAAAGCTTTCATTGGATTTCTAAGTACTATCATTATTCCAATTACCAGCATCTACTATCGGCCTAATTAATTTTTCCTTATGCCCTTTAGCATCAACCGTTTCAAATTTCTTTAAACTATTACATATGTTTGTACCACGCTTTGTTGATACGTTCACACTTCACAGTTGTTGAATTTTTAGACTTATCCCTTAGTGTACCCATACTATTAGAACATCCTACCATATTTAGACAGAATGTAGCCAACACACATGATATTATTAATTTCTTCAAATAGCCAATTCAAACTCTCTTTCGGTTAACGTTTTTTCATAAAAATAAGTTCCGTACTCATTTTACATTATATTAAAAGTTGAAAAATATTCTTATACTCATAAATTGTTACATTTAAAGGTGAGAAACGGAATTTCATAAGATATTATTATTAAAAACTTACATACAATTTAAATATAGCCTCTTATACAAAAAAATTCCAATAAAATATAGATTTGAAACATATTTCTCAATGAATAAAATAACTTAACATGGTAAAATAATATTGGGATGAGAATCCCAATATTATTAAAATTAAGATGGTTCAAGTCGAAGAAAGGCACCTTAGGGTGTCTTTTCTTTATTTCTCAATGTAAGAACTTTAAGGATATGCTAGCAAATTCCCTTTTGTACAATGAAGGAGTAACACCTAATAGTAAGGCCCATCTATTTCCGTAGGTGGGCTTTATGTAATTTTACACTTATGCATGATGGTTCGATTCGGAAGAAGGAGCCTTTTATAATGAAATTTTATAAAAAGGCCTTAAAAAACAATAATTGCAACTATATTAATTTTACATTACATTAAGGATGGAGAATATTATTATACTAATAAAGCGCTAAATAGTAGGGGGAAAAATGGAATTTTGTGATTTGGGTATTACCATTAAAGAACTTCGAATTAAAAAAAATATATCACAATCCGAATTATGTCATGGCATATGTTCACAAAGTCAAATTAGCAAGATAGAAAAAGGTATGATTTATCCATCTAGCATATTGTTATATCAATTATCAGAAAGACTTGGTGTTGATCCAAATAATATATTTGCACTAACTCAAAACAAAAAATTAAAATACGTAAAAAATGTAAAATATGTAATGAGAGATTGTGTAAAGCAAAAACAATATAAAGAACTTTATGAAATAGTAAAAAAAGAGAAAAACGAAAACAATTTCCAATCAACAGAAGATAAACAATTTCTAATATGGTATGAAGCAATTGCTATATATCGTGTGAATAACTCAACAAAAGCGGCTTTAACTCTTCTTAATAATGCATTAAAACTAACTTTAACCAATGTTGATTGTTTATCAGAAAGAGAAATAGATATTATGCAATCAACTGCTATATTGTATGCGGAAAACAAAGAATACGAAAAAAGTATTAATATGTTAAAAAAATGCTTAACTAATTTTAATAAGTTAGATTTTCCTAGAGATAAAGAAATTAAATTAAAAATTATTTTAAATTTAGCAAAATGTTTAGACTTCACCTATCAACATGAAGAAGCAATAAAACACCTTGATAAGGGCATCAAATTAGCTATTAATCTAAACACTTTATACCTATTAGGTGAACTATTCTATTTAAAAGGTCAGTATTTATTAAAGATTAAACAACATGATGAAGAAGATGTTGTGAATAACATGAAAAAAGCATTATTTATATTTGAACTAACAGAAAAAGAACATTATATACAAATGATTAAAGATGAATTGATTGAAATACAAAATAAAAAACACTCATAATTTCGTAAAAACTACTTACAAAGCCCACAGGAAAAATCTCTATAGTTTTTAAACTTAGAACGATATTATTAAAATGAAAGTAGTTCAAGTTGGAGGGAGGTACCTTTGGTTGTCTTTTTTCTTTATTCGTAAATCTGTATTTTAACATGCAATTCCTTTAATCTTATATAAAGGATAAATTAAAATAAGGAGGATATTTATACATGCAAAAAGGTGCTCTTATAATTACATCTTTATTACTTATAATTAGTTTATTTATAATCGGGAAAGGGATAATAGATCGTCATTTTATTACAGGTGATCCGAAATTAAGAGAAGAAGCTATTATAGGTATTATGTGGCACTTAGAGGACAAAGGCTATACGAAGTCAGATGTTCTAGAAATTAAATCTTCTTTTAATAGTAAAATAGGTCAATATGGAGCACATGTTAAATTTAAAGATGAACCAAACATATGGTACAAATACATAGGCTGGGATAACCCTCATACAGGTAAGGTTGAATTTGGGCAAGGTGATAATGGCGAGCAAGGAAAACATACAGAATTAAAATAATATATATTTAATTACATCATAAAAGCATATTAAGGTATCTTTTCTTTAAAAAAAGCACTCATAAGAGTGCTTTTTTTAATCTAACTAATATTATTAATTATCCCCAAGTTCCACCTTCACCAATAAAGTATAGCCCTAATTTATGTTGAGTAAATAAGAAATCTGCTGGGTGTACAATGTAGAATCTCTGTGTTGGGAATAAATCTACCCCAGCTCCATCACGATAAGATAAATAAACAAGCTTACTACAGTATGTTTTCGCACTGTCTACTTTAGCAGACGTTGTAAAAATGTCATATTTGTAGTTATAACGATTCTGATAAAAATGATTATAAGCATAATTACCAGCTGCCGCACCAACTGATCTATTCGGGTGTCTGAAATAGAAAAATCTCTTATAATACGGGTTGCCCTTATGAATGAATTCCCACTTAGATAGTTCTTGCATTTGAACAGCAGGATACTCATCTGTACCAGGAGCATGAACTATTTGATAATCTTTACCGTCCATAGGATCTTTAGCAATAATCGCTGTATGTCCTGCTATTGGACCATATCTAGAATTAGGCGTATATATTACATCTCCTTTACGTACCCAATCATCCGGCATTGCACGTGCCGCAAAACTTCTTGCTTTTCCATCATTACTAGATTCTAAACTCTTTCTAAACTCCTCAATCTCCTCTTTTGATGGAATTCGAAGTTGCTTTTGTTCAGGTTTAAGCATTGTGGAATCACTCGCAGATTCTACAAACGCTCTAGCTTTTGCTGCTTGTTGTACTTTAATACTGTCAAAATCTAAATCATTTTCATTATAACCTAGCGATTGTCGCATTGGTTCCCTTTTTTCATTGAACTCTTTTTCAGCGTCAAGGCTCATCCATTTTTTCCCTAAATTAGTGCCTACTAGATAAAAAGTTCCTTGCTCTGTTTTCTGCATATCATATGCAAAAATCGGTTGAGGACCATAATATCCAACTCTATCAGCTTCTATAAACGGTTTATCAAAAGTAGAGAAATTTACATCTACATTAATTCTAGCTCCGTTAGGCGCAGCCCATTTAAGGCCTTCACTTGCAGTAACTATCTTCCACCAACCATCGGCACGTTTTTCCACTACAGCAAGGAATTTTTGTGGCCCATATGCACTCCCCTTAGCTGATGTAAAAGACGGTTCGCTATAAGAAGAAAAGTTATTATTAACTGCTACTGTCTCTGCAACACCTGGATACATCCATTTGTCGCCTTCCCAAGTTTGAACTTTCAACCATCCTTTAGTATTTCCCTCAATTACTCTAATAGTAGTAGGGCTATAAGGTACTTCCATATTTCCTTTTTGAGATGAAAATGCAGGCTCATAAAACACTAAAAATGGTTTATCAAATGCTTTTAACTCCCCATCTAGGTTAACCCACTTATCACCCTCATAAGTTGCTACTTTCCACCAACCATTTGTACGTTTTTCTTTTACAACAAGTGATTTTTGTGGCCCATATTGGTTTCCACCACTTGCTTTTTCAGATGTAAATGAAGGTTCATTATACGCATAGAAATTTTTATCTACTTTTACCGCTTCAGAATTAAGGAAAATCCATTTATCTCCTTCATTGGTTTGAATCTTTAACCATCCATCTTCTTGTCCATCTATTACCGTAACTACTTGAGGTGCTATAACATTACCATTGTTCCCTTTTGGTGATGTGAATTTAGGTTCAGCAAAAGTAATATAGGGTTTCTCTATTTTCTTTTTTTCCCCATCGGTATTAATCCACTTATCGCCTTCCCAAGTTCCTATCTTCCACCAACCATTTGAACGCTTCTCTTTTACAGTTAGAGCTTTTTGAGGTCCATATTGAGCTCCACCATTTCCCTTTGCAGATGTAAACGATGGCTCGTTATATGCAAAGAACGATTTGTTAAATGGTATAACTTCATCAGCAAATGAAATGTTGTTCGCTGAAAAAATTACAAATACAAATAATAAAAATGAAAACAACTTCTTCAAGACAAATCTTCCTCCCTTGGAAATATATTAAATAAAATAGTAATTCATGTTATATAATGTCATATATTTATATAAATTTCTATATATATTTCTATATATTTATATAAAACGGAAAATGTTATTATAATTCGAAAAGTGTTATTATTTAAAGTTCAGATAATCCAAGTCGGAGAAAGGCACCTTAGGGTGTCTTTTTTTATTTTCAAAAGGACCTGCTCAATTATTGCGTAAAAAACATAAAGTAATTTGAATCCGTTAAAATACATGAGTGACCTTTTGTTTTCCCCTCTTATTAAAAGGAGGAACTATTATGGGATTTGGTGGTAGTTGTGGCGGCTGTGGATTTTCTGGAGGCTTTGCTTTATTAGTTGTATTATTTATTTTATTAATCATCGTTGGAGCTTCTTGCTTCTGCTAAAAAACTATCGGAAAAGACACTCATATATGGGTGTCTTTTCTTTTTACGTTAAAAGGCCCCCTATTTCCGTAGGTGGCCTTTATCTTTATTACACAATATTAAAGTATACTCTCTTTTCCCCGTAAACTTTATGTAATTATACATATTAGCGAAAAAATACACTTAATGAATATTAAATATAGTAAAATATAAATTGTGGACATGTTCTATAAAGCAGATTCTTTTGACAGGCGTAACATATCAATCATTATAGGGGATGTGGCGTTACTCCGATACTGATCTCAAATCTCTTTTATTTTATGAACTAACAATCTGATGTATATAAACAATTCTGTTTTATAGGGTGTGTTTACATTTATAACAAAGGGGTAATACGGATAGATTCGTATGAAATGAAAATGGTTCAAGTCGGAGAAAGGCACCTCAGGGTGTCTTTTCTTTATAATAAAAAAGCTCTCCATAAAGGAAAGCTTTTACGTTTATACATGTAAGTCATCCAAATTAGTGATTCACACAACTCTTTATTCCTTCACATCTTTCATGCTGTAATATCCTAAATTAATAATAATTAAGAAATACCCACCCATAATTCCAGCAGCAAATATCCACATGAAATCATGATGTTCAATTTCATACATAATAATCGCGCCGAGTATTGCGGCTGCAAACCGATTTATCATTCCAAGCATCGGCGCTTTTTCTTTTTTCACAATGCTGTCTCCGAACTTTTCAATACGCCTTCCTAAAATCCAGGCGCAATACATACTCACTAAAAGACCAATGCCCCCCCTACAAACTGGGCTGAAAAAGGTGTCATAAGCCATCCTAATACCATCACCCCTAGCAAACAATACATTTGTATATTGAATGATCTTAATGCCATACGAATCATGCAATGCTCCTTACCTTTCTCATTAGTCCCATCTTTCGGAGTTCAAGCTTTCCGATATATCTTTTTTAAAATGAGGAAATTTGATTTTGCTCACCATTAAATAAGCGAGTACGCATGTGCCAAACGCCACGGAAACTGGATTATTCAAAAAGCATAAAATGAGGAGACACATTGCCGCGAATGGTATTGGCATTCCGATAAATGTCGGGAGTTTGCTTTGCTGCGTGTTAAATCTCGCAAGCCGAAGCATGCCACACATACTGTAAGCAAGCGCACATATCATCCCGATAGACTGTAATTCTTTCAATGCGACACTATATGCAAGAATAGACGGTGCCACACCAAAGGTAACTAAATCCGCAAACGAGTCCAACTCTCCGCCAATTTCCGAAACAGCATCAAGTTTCCGAGCGACCATACCATCAAAAAAATCAAATAACATACCTGTAATAATAAAAACTGCTCCTAAATAAACATCGTGAACGAAAACAGCGTAAATAGCCAAAAGCCCACATACAAAATTTGCTATCGTAATCATATTTGGTATGTAACTCATAACATGCTTCTCCTCCTTTCTACTAATTGCTTCATCTACGTTCTTACTCATTAGAATCAAGATCCTTCTGTTTTTCTTCTAATATAACTTTATTTATTTTCGTTAACGTATCGGTCATTTGCTCTAAAGCATGTATATCGATTTTAGAAAAGTACTTCTCAATTAATACATCATCTAAATCAGACAACCGCTCTATATACTTACTACCGTTTGGACCAAGTGTAAGGAAATACTCCCGCTTATTATTAGGGTTTACTTGTTTCGAAATCATCTTCTGTTTTTCCAATTTCGATAAAACTTGGCTCACAGCACTTTTCGATATATTAAAAGTAGTCGCAATGTGATTCGCTGTCGTATTTTCATTTAAATTAATATGAAATAGCATGCTCTCTTGCTGTCCTGTAAGACCGTACTCATCTTTTAGCTCCTGAAATAGTAAAATGTAAAATTCATTATAAGCCCGGTTCATTTCATTAATTACTTCTTTATACGATCTAGTCATAGCATTATTCCTCCATGCTGTTATTTCGTTTTGTTATATAGTTAAGTTCACTTAACTTAACTATATAATACCGTTATGTTCGTGTAAAGGGAAATATAGCTCTATCCTTTATTTACAATGAAAAAAGAAGACATCCATTAAGATGTCTCCTTTTCATACTTAAGACTCCAAATTCTCACCATTCGTCTCAATTACTTCTTTATACCAATTGAAACTGTTTTTCTTCGATCTTTTTAATGAACCTTTTCCTTCATTATCTTTATCAACGTATATATATCCATAACGTTTTTTCATTTCTCCAGTAGAAGCACTTACAAGGTCAATTGGGCCCCAGCTTGTATACCCGATAATATCTACTCCATCTTGAATTGCTTCTGACATTTCGATCATATGCTTTTGCAAGTAATCAATACGGTATTCATCATTCACTTCGTCTTCACCATTTAATTGATCGATTGCACCGAGACCATTTTCAACAACAAATAAAGGTTTTTGGTAACGATCGTAAAGTTGGTTCGCTGTAATACGGAAGCCTTTCGGATCAATCGTCCATCCCCACTCTGATTTTTCCAAATATGGATTTTCAACAGAACCGAATACATTCCCGCTCGTTATGCTTTTTAACACTTCTGGATCTGTGCTTGTTGCTCGGCTTGAATAGTAGCTAAATCCAATATAATCAACTGTATGCTCTTTTAAAATTTCCTCGTCTTCTTTTTCCATTTCAATTGTTACATTGTTATCTTTAAAGAAGCGTTTTGCGTATCCAGGATATTGTCCTCTTGCTTGTACATCAATGAAGAAGAATGATTCACGGTCTTGTTCCATCGCACGAAAAACATCGTCTGGATTACATGTGTATGGATACGTTGCACCAGCAGCAAGCATACAACCGATTTTTGCGTCTGGAATCATTTCATGACACGCTTTTACAGCTAACGCACTTGCGACAAGTTGGTGATGCGCTGCTTGATACTGAATTTGTGTTTTGTTCTCACCTTCTTTAAATGCTAGCCCTGCACCCATGAAAGGTAAATGTAAAAGCATATTAATTTCGTTAAATGTCATCCAATATTTCACTTTATCTTTATATCTATTAAAAATCGTTTTTGCATACGTCTCAAAGAAAGTGACAAGTTTTCTACTTCTCCAGCTTCCATACTTTTCTACTAAATGAATAGGAACATCAAAATGAGCCATCGTAACGACTGGTTCAATGCCCTGCTTTAACAGTTCATCAAATAAATTATCATAAAACTGTAATCCTGCTTCATTCGGCTTTTCATCTTCACCATTTGGGAAAATACGTGTCCAAGCAATAGATACACGTAGCGCTTTAAATCCCATTTCTGCAAACAGCGCGATATCTTCTTTATAACGATGATAAAAATCAATCGCTTCGTGTGATGGATAAAACTCCCCTTCTGCTGGTGTAAAGGAATGAATATTCCCCTTCATAATATCCCAACGTTTTTCACCCGTTGGCAATAGATCAACTACCGTCAATCCTTTTCCATCTTCTAAATATGCTCCTTCAACTTGATTGGCTGCGATTGCTCCACCCCATAAAAATCCTTTAGGAAAAATAACTTTAGACATATAGAAAAACTCCTTTATATAAGAATTAACGAGGAAAGGCATTGTAAGTTTTAAAGAATACCTTTCTTCGTGTAAACCTGTATGAAATGTAACTACTATTTAACTCCTAACTCTAGTAAGGAATCTCCAGCTTGAATCTTTTCTACTTCAGTTTTTTTAATACTATATTTATTATAATTTGTAACAACAACTGGTGTTGTCACAACATAACCCGCCTTTTGAATTTCAGCTATATTAAACTCAATAAGTAATTGCCCTTTTTCTACTCTCGCTCCTTGTTCAATATGAGAGGAGAAAAATTCGCCATTTAATTTCACAGTATCCATTCCAATATGGATTAAAATTTCAGCACCTGAATCCGCCGTAATTCCTACTGCATGATTCGTCGGGAAAAGTGCAGAAATCGTACCTGAAACTGGTGAAAACAACTTTCCTTCTGAAGGCTCAATCGCAACCCCTTCACCTAACGCACCTGATGCAAATGCAGCATCGTCAATATTTTGAAGTGGCATAACGGCGCCATGAAAAGGACTCAGAATTACTTCATCATCGTTTGATGCAGCAATTTTATCAATTGTTTCAGCTGATTCTGTAGAATCTTTCTTTTTAGTAAAACCAAATAAATAAGTAAGAACAAAACCTAATATTAAAGAGACAACCATCGCAATAATCGCGCCCCAAAATCCAGCTGTAATCCCTTCTTTCGGACTAATGAATGTTGGAAGCGCAAATATACCAAGTCCACCTGTCATATAAGCTTGCGTACCGAATACGCCAAGTATTCCGCCGCCAATTCCTCCCGCAATACAACTCATAATAAACGGCTTTTTAAGAGGAAGTGTAACACCATAAATCGCCGGCTCTGTAACACCGAAAATACCCGAAATAAAAGCTGGAATACTAAGTGTTTTTAATTTCCGATCTTTCGTTTTCATCCAAACTCCAAGAACAGCCCCAATTTGAGCAAATGAAGTAGCGAATATAAGCGCTAATATAGGATCAATACCGTGCACTGCTAAATTGTTATAGCCAATCGGGACAATTCCCCAATGAAGTCCGAAAATAACGAGCACTTGCCAGAAAGTACCAAGTACTATCCCTGCTACTAATGGACTTAAATGATAAACCCAAAGTGTAGCCTGTCCTAAAAATTGACCTGCCCACGTCGCAATCGGACCAATAACAAGAAATGTAACTGGTACAACGATTAGTAACGTTAAGAATGGTAGTACAAATGTTTTCACAACATCTGGAATGACTTTCTTTAAAGACTTTTCTACTTTCGCTCCAAAATAAGTAGCAAGAATAATTGGAATAACAGATGATGCATAGTTCATTAAAATAACTGGAATTCCTAAAAACGTAATATGAATTGGTGATTCAAACATCGTTCCTGCAAATAGCGTATATAATGGCTCACTTGCTTTTAAACCGGATAGAGCCGGATACACTAACGCTCCCCCAATTGCCATACCAATGAATGGTGATCCTCCAAATTTCTTACTTGCTGTATATCCTAAGAAGATTGGGAAGAAATAAAATAATGAATCGCCAACTGCATTTAATATTTGATACGTTCCTGACTGCGTACTTAACCAGCCTAACGCTACAAATAGTGCATTAAATCCTTTAATCATCCCAGTTGCAGCTAGTACTCCTAAAATGGGAGTGAAAATGCTAGAAAGAATATCTATAAGACTACTCTTTTTCTTCTCACTCGCACTTTCTTCCTCTGTTTCTTGAAACCCTCCAGCAGCAATAACCGCTTTATATACGTCGGATACATGGTTACCAATTACAACTTGATATTGTCCGCCACTTTTCATAACAGTCACAACATCTTCCATACTTTTCAGTACTTCTGTATTTGCTTTCCCCTCATCTTTTAACTGAAATCGTAAGCGAGTTATACAATGTACAACGCTATTTATATTTTCTCTCCCGCCAACATGTTTCAGTATGTCCTTTGCTAATTTTTCATACTTCATAGTTATTTCTCCTCCCTACAATCATCCCATTTATCATTTTTATAAAGTGAAACTGTAATCAGTGGGGGTATTCATCCCCCACTGATTACTAGCCTTCACCAATCGGGCATTTACGGCAGCCCGACTCCCACATAACTTCTTTGCCTCAGCCGAATTTTGAGGTGGGTAAAAGAAAAAACCTAAACTAACCGTAACGACGTGATACATACGAATCACTCCATTACAAGTCAATTTAGGTTTTGCCTGCCAAACAGTAACAATCCCGTTTATTCAATTACATAATTCATTGCGTTTCGTTACACGATGAATGTGCAACGTTACGTACACTTTTTCATCTTTTGAAAGATGACTATTATGTGCTTTTTGTAAGTATGCTTCAATTTTTTCTGTACAACAATATGCCTCTTCATACTTACTTTTCACTTGCTCGTATAAAAACTCATCCTCTGCCGAATGCAATTCCTTCTGCATTAAACGCTGGGCAAAGTATCGTAAATGCGTTACGAACCGACTATAATTAAATGAATTTTCATCTAAGTTCATCTTATAGTGGTACTTTACAACATTTAAAATATCTTGGACGATTTTCGTCATCGCCACCGTTTGCTGCATTGCCGGCTCTCCTTGCTGCGCATTCACGAAATGCAAGGCAATTGACCCTGCTTCATCTTCAGAAAGTCTAAAGCCAGTCTCCTCTTCAATTATGTTCAAAGCTTGTAGACCAATTTCAAACTCTTTCTGATAAAATCTCTTAATCTCCCAAAGCAAAGTATTTTTCAGATCCATTCCTTCTTTATGCCGAGTTAAGGCGAAACTTAAGTGATCCGTTAATGTAAGATAAATATAATCACTTAAAGTCCCCGGCAAAACTGTCTTAGCAAACTGAATAATTCTCTCTGTAATCTCTAAATTTTCTACAGGAATTTCAGTTAGTAACCTAGCGAGTTTCTCTGATAATTCTCTTGTTTCTAGTACAAAGGTCTTTTCTATCTTAGATTCATCAATCGCATCGCCTACTTTTTTCTGAAACCCCAAACCTCTGCCCATAAGTACAACTTCTGTCTCATTATCCTTCATCGTACAAACAACATTGTTATTTAAGATTTTATGGATTCTCATATTGTTCCGCCTTCTTCTTCTTAAAGTCACAAAAGGTAATAAAAAAACCTAAACTGATTCCAAAAGCTACACTACACCCGTAGCCTCTAGATCAATTTAGGTTTTGCCTGCCGAACAGTAACAATCCTTTTACTTATTAACTTACTTTTATTATACACAACAAGTAAGCGTTTGCAATGATAAATTATTGAACATTTTTTTACAAGAGAAAACAAAGACTAAGCATTTCAAAAAGTATTTTTCCTTTTTCGATATACTAATAGTTTATCAGCTGTTGTTTTAATGTATTTAAAACTTTCTTTCTCTCTTCATAATCTTCTGCATCAGCTTCTTCCCAAAGCTCAAGATCAGCCCCTCGCTCAATTAATGCAATCGCATTGTTGCGAACCTCATCCTGAAGACACCCTTTCTCCAATTGTATTGCCGCAAGACCAATATATACTAAAGACATAACCTCTAAATCTTCATCTATATCAAACTCATCTAAATACTCTTCTAAAATGAGCTTAGTTGCTTCTTCTACACTATTATCTTCTTCTAAGTACTCAATAAACTGTTCTTTCACATCACAAGTTGTATCATCATCAAATAACCCAGTTCCCCAAGCGCCCATATTCCACAGCCCCTTCTTTGTACTTTTCTATTATATTTCAATCTTAAATATAATAGAAATTCATTACAAGGCTAGTTATATACATCATTATATTTTACAATTACTATAGGTAATATATATATTTTACCACATGTATCATTCTGAATAATCAAACAAAATTATCGATAAAATTCCATATAGACCCATTACTGGTTAAAATGTTATAATTAAATCACCCTACATAGTTACTCATAGTCAGACTGAGGAACTAGCGTCTTATTAAGCAATGCGCATAACTTAAATAAAAAAGACACTTTACAGTGTCTTTTTTATTTACATTCTATTCATTATTTTTTCATAGAAGTTATCTCTTTTATACACAAAATATATCAAACTTGAGCTCGACTATCTTTCAAGTTCCCTTATCGACCTATACTTATTTAGAGTTTCCCTTCAATCCAACTACCCGATTGGTCAAAATAGTATTTGTTACCACCAATTGATTGCCAACCCGTTAACATTGCACCTTCACCATTTAAGTAGTACCATTTACCACCTATTGATTGCCAGCCTGTTAACATTGCACCTTCACCGTTTAAGTAGTACCATTTACCACCTATTGATTGCCAACCTGTTAACATTGCACCTTCACCATTTAAGTAGTACCATTTACCACCGATTGATTGCCAGCCCGTTAACATTGCACCTTCACCATTTAAGTAATACCATTTACCACCTATTGATTGCCAGCCCGTTAACATTGCACCTTCACCATTTAAGTAGTACCATTTACCACCTATTGATTGCCAACCCGTTACCATTGCACCACTACTATTTAAGTAATACCATTTACCACCTATTGATTGCCAACCCGTTACCATTGCACCTTCACTATGTAAGTAATACCATGCACCACCTATTGATTGCCAACCCGTTACCATTGCACCACTACTATTTAAGTAATACCATGCACCACCGATTGATTGCCAACCTGTTACCATTGCACCACTACTATTTAAGTAATACCATGCACCACCAACATTTTTCCAGCCAGTAGCCATTTTGCCATCACTGTTTGTATAATACCAATTGTTATTTTTAAATACCCAACCTTCTTTTGTTGTATTAGGGTCTTTATCTTGAGCATTGTTAGTGAGCTTACTCCAGCTTGGATCGTATTTCACCCACTCACCTTTCTTGATTTCATACCAGCCATCTTTAATAGATAACACTTTGTATTTTTCACCCTTCTTAGCAATGCGGACAACTCCATAATTCACTCCTGCACCACTACGAACATTCACGCTTGTACCAGTGATTTCTAACTCAATATTTGGCTCAGCTGGGTTTGTTTCGTTACCATCTACATCTTCTTTTTCGTCTACTAACGGAGGATTCGTTCCAGTACCCCCATTCAGATATCCATTAGCGCCTTCTACAAATGAATTCCAAGTCCCCCTTGTGATAATAATATCAGGGCACTTCTTTCCACTCCATTGTTCATGGCGTCGTAAATTACTCGCGCTGATTCCTTCTTGTTTCATTAAATGCGCTACTAATTTTTTCGCGTTTTCTACCGCTTTATTATAGTCGCCATCTTGATTAACCGCTATCTCAATACCGATTGATTCTCTGTTTCCTGTACCTGTACCACCATCACCTGCATGCCAGCCATTTTCATTTGTTGGTAGATGCTGATAAATTTCTTTATCATCTACAGTAAAATGCCAAGAAGCCGTTCTAACAGTACCGCTTGTTGCTTGATTGTATAAATACTTTGCATGACTCTCAGCATTCGCACCCGGTGCCGTATTTGCTGTTTCATGAATCGTAATATACTTTGCTTTCATTGGGTTTGCAGGTCGAATATCTGTGTTACCAGCTGGTATAATCCACTCTACAAACGGAATTCCACTAATTGTTCCACTTTTCTTCGTTGCTGATGGATCTGCTGCTGAATACCCTATACGGTTAGAACTACGCATTTGGGGTTGCATAGAGCGAGAGCTTCCATCTCCTTTACCATCTACATCTTTAAACGCATTTTCAATATTTTTTAAAGCTTCCGCTTCCGTGACTTTTCCTGTCTTAGCTTCTTTAACGGTCTCTATATCACCATGAACATGTGCGTCTTTTTCTCCGTCTGCAATTGACAATTGATTCGGTTGATTAACACTCTCTTCTGCTAAAGTTGTTAATGGCACAGTTGATAATAAAGTTAGTCCTGTTGTTAAAGTAATTACGTATTTTCCTAGATTTCTTGTCATAGTTATTACGGTATATTTTACTAGATTAGTAGTAATACCTTCCTCCCCTATACATGATTTTTTCACTTCCAGATTTATGAAATAGAACATTCATTTCATGCATCTGATACCACCAAAATTAAAGAACAGATTTTTCGGAAACTTACTACAATGCATTAGTAAAATTAACTTCTCTCTTGTTTTATACATTCTATCTTCCGAATATTAAATACACTAGATTTATATTCAAACAATAGGTTCGTTAAATAGTAACCTTTGAGTGTAATCATTCCTATTCATTCTAGTTCTCCTAAATATACATAAGTGCAGTGGCGTCCCAGACTATATCATATATGATATAGGAGAAAAGTAAAAGGTCATATATTTATATTGTTGTAAACTTTTATAAATAATATTACATACACAAAACCACTCAAGTATATCATTCCGCATTTGAGTAGTTCTCATTTCTGCCCTAAAAGATATGAATCTATTTCTTAATAAAACTATCATAAAAATTTCAATGTAAAGCAATCGAACTGCATGAATAATAACTAAAAAAAGGCCCCATTACTGGAGCGCTCAAAAAATAATATAAGTAAATGAATTAAAAGAAATAACAGACAACTAAAATATATACGAATAAACATTCTTTAATCTATATATATGCAACATTACATAAAATTATTTATTATTACATGCTATACTAAAACTGGAGTCGATAATTGTTATTTTCTTCTTAGTTTTAAAGCAATATGGATATACCTTCTAATCGCATTTGGATTGTACAAGGAAAAGAAGACACCTTAATGGGTGTCTTCTTTTCTTATATTTTTATGAATTCTTTTGAGTTGATGCTCTCCAATCACGAAAAGATGTTGGGCGTCCAGAATAAGCTCTTTGCTTTGTAACAGCTGGTTTTTCTTCAATAATAGTTGATTTCTCTTCAGGAGTATTTGGTTTTTCTTCAAGAATAGTCAAAGCTGTTTGCATTTTCTCCAGCTGTTCTCTTAAAGCTTGCTGTTCAATCTTTAAATCTGTAAGTAAGCGTAAAATCATCTCAGAATTAGCCATAAAGATCCTCCTTCTCCCAATACACAGAATAAAATACAATATGTAAACGACGAAATACCGGTGACAAAAATAAGTTTGTCAACTCTTATAAAGTGAAACTTTAATCAGCCCGACTCCCACCTAACTCCTTTGCTCCAGCCAAATTTTGAGGTGGGAGTTTTACTGCACATTAATGCGGGATAAAATCCCAAGTACTTTTATTTTTCAAAAGGACCTGCTCAAGTTTATCCGTAAAAACATAAAGTGAATTAAATCCATTACGGAAGGAGGAGTTAATATGGGTTATGGCGGTAGTTGTGGTGGAGGCTGTGGTTTCGGTGGCGGATTCGCCCTACTTGTTGTACTCTTTATTTTATTAATCATCGTTGGAGCTAGCTGTTGGGGCGGCGGATTCGGCTGCTAAGGAGAGGCACTCTTGAGAGTGTCTTTTTTTTTATGTTCTACATACATATTACTTCATATAGTAATTTCCCAGCACTAAAGGCTACTTTCACAATGAAGTGCACCCCCATTGTATTGTTTGTTTCATATTTATTGTTATTTTCCCTCTCAAAAATTGCACATTTTAAAATTGACATAGCATTTCATTCACCATATACTGTTAACAACAGTATACTGTCATTAACAGTAAAATAATCTATTTTAGGAGGTCTATTTATGAAACATACAGGAAGACATACAGGGGCATTCCTTTTATTATTTCTAGCCGAGGGGGATCACTATGGCGGGCAATTATTACAAAAGTGTGAAGAAGAACTTCCGGTCAATCCAATCGATAGTGCCATCCTATACCGCACACTAAAGAAATTAGAAAACGAAGGTGCGATTGCATCTTATGTAAGTACAGCTCATCAAGATAAACCGAGAAAGATGTACAAAATTACCCTTGCTGGAAAGGAACAATTAGCAGATTTTCAAATGGATATTGAAGAAAAAATGAAGAACTTATCCTTTTTCCTAGACAAATATAAAGACTTAAAGGAATCCGATCATGATTAACGGTATGATCCTTTACACTTTAGCCATTGTCCTTACGGGAATTTCTTTTATGAAAGATCGTAATAAAACGAAAGAAGCTCTAATGAAGTCATGGAAAATGTTTCGCAATCTTCTACCTGCCATGCTCTCCATCATGCTTTTCGTTGGCTTATCACTTTCCGTATTAACGCCGTCCTTCATCTCTTCCATCATTGGAGAGCAGTCTGGATTGTTAGGTATTATTTATTCTGCAATCCTCGGTTCTGTGGCACTCATCCCAAGCTTTGTCGTATTCCCTCTTGGAAATACATTAGTTCAACATGGTGCAGGTCTTCCTCAAGTTGCGGCACTTATGTCTACACTCATGTCAGTAGGGCTTACAACTATGCCGATGGAACAAAAGATATTTGGGCGAAGCTTCGCTTACGCACGTAATGCGTCTGCTCTGCTCATGTCTCTCCTATTCTCCTATATCATTTGGGTGGTGATGGTATGAACGAATTAAAAAGATATCGCTTCTTTTTCATTTTACTACTGGGGCTCTTTGTATTAACTTTTATAAATCAATCTTTAGGCAAGGCGGCATTACAACTAACAGGGAATAGCATTTTAGATATGCTGTTTCTCCTTCCTCCTGTCCTACTATTTGTAGGATTACTTGATCAATGGGTGAAGAAAGAAACCCTCATGAAATATATGGGCAAAAATTCCGGCGTATACGGAATCTTATTCTCTCTATTATTAGGTGGAATTGCAGCTGGCCCCCTCTATGTCGCCTTTCCAATCGCCGCATTACTTTTGAAAAAAGGGGCGAGCATTAAATACATCGTATTTTTCTTAGGCGTTTGGACAACTGCAAAATTACCAATTATCGTATATGAATTTTCTTCATTTGGAGCTACTTTCACACTTATTCACATTTGCTTCGGTTTAGTATTCTTCTATGTAATGGGCCTTATTTTTGAGAAGTTTTATGATCAGGGGCAATTGTTGCGGTATGATGTTACGGAGGAAATGTAAGGTTAACACCCATTGGATAACAGATGCAGAAGATCGAACTGTCATTGTAAAAAAAGAGAAACTAACATTAACAACTTGTTACCCCTTTAACTACATCGGTGATGCCCCAGATCGCTATATTATTGAAGCATCTTTAATTTCTACTAGCTACAAAGAGGTGTCACCTTATAACTATGTGACACCTCTTTTTTACTTTAGAAACATTACCATAATCTTAATTCGATACAGTATAATAAATGTATAATACAGAAAATTAAATATTTTGTTTTGTAATATTTTTAGAGGTGATTATCTTGAGTAAAAACGTGAATTTACTTCTTCAAATAGTAATTGGAATTACCATTATGATCGCACCTATTCTCATTACAGGGACTATGTATGATGTCACTAAAACAATGGGTGACTTATTAGTTGCAGAACTTATTATAAGAACACTTTCCCTCATTATTGGACTTTTAGTTATTAGTAAAGCTTTACATCGTTGTTCTCAATAGTTCTTCTTACTAAAAAACAGATAATACATACACCACATTTCCCTCGGCTGTTTGAACTATTATTACGAAAGAAATATAAAAAGACATCTTTAATCGTAAAGATGTCTTTTATATAAAACTTAATTTTCGTTCTGTAAAACCCCCTTTACTTCTACTCCCTTTTTCTCTTCTTTTAAGAATAGCGATACGATAAAAGCAACAACAATAAAGATTAACCCAAGTGCAAATGCACCTTGGAACCCTGACGTTAAACCGTTTAACTTCTCCACTGGGTCCATTGGATTTGCTACGCTTTCCATATACTTAGTTGTTCCTGAAGACATTTTCGATATAAATATAGCTGTACCAATTGCGCCAGCTACTTGCTGTAACGTATTAAACAACGCTGTTCCGTGCGGATATAGATCTGGTGTTAATTGATTTAAGCCGTATGTTTGTGCTGTCATGACAAACATGAGTCCAACCATTAATACGCTATGCATGACAATAATTTGTAACATTGATGTGTCAGGCGTAATGTCTTTAAATAAGAACATTGCAATCCCTACTAACACAATGCCAGGAACGATAATAACTTTCGGACTAAATTTATCAAATAGTTTACCCGCGATTGGTCCCATTATGGCGCTAATAATACTTCCTGGAAGCATGATGATTCCTGATTTAAAGGCTGTAACGAGTAAAACTGTTTGCAGGAACATCGGTAATAAAGTCATCGTTGAAAATAACGACATCATCACAATGACGATTAATCCAACTGATAATGTAAACATCGGGACTTTAAATGCTCGTAATTCTAAAATTGGATTCTCAATTTTCAATTGTCGAACGACAAAAATACATAATGAGATAAGCCCAACAATTAAAGTGCCATACACTTTCGCATCGGACCATCCTAAATCACCCGATGCACTAAAGCTATACACAAGCCCACCAAATCCTAATGTCGATAAAAGGATAGATGGATAATCTACTTTTGGCCTTGTTAACTCTGAAACATTTTGAATGTACTTCATCCCAATCATAATTGAAATGATCACGATAGGAATAACAATATAGAATAACCAGCGCCAATTCAGTGAGTCAACGATTACTCCAGATAATGTAGGACCAATTGCCGGAGCAGACATCATCACAAGTGCGATTAATCCCATTGTGGCACCACGTTTTTCAGGCGGACAAATGATTAAAATCGTATTCATTAATAACGGTGAAATTAACCCCGTCGCTACAGCTTGGACGATACGGCCGACTAATAAAACGGAAAATGTCGGTGCGAATCCCGCAATTAATGTACCGACTAAAAATGTTACCATAGCGATCAAAAACATCTGTCTCGTTGTGAGCCATTGCTGAAGTAATGCTGTAATTGGGACTAAAACCCCAACCACCAACATGTAAGCTGTAGAAAGCCATTGAATCGTTGAAGCTGTTACGTCAAATTCTTTCATTAATACCGTTAATGCATTACCAAGTAACGTTTCGTTTAATAATGCAACCATTGCCCCTAGAAGTAATGCAATTAAAATGGGGGTATGTTTTATATTAGAAGTATCAACTTTGCCACTTGCAGGGCTCTTAGTTGTCATATTCATTTACAAATTCTCCTCCTGTTTCTTACTTAAAAAGCTTTATATAAACACGAACACATGTAATATAATATACATATGTAGATTAAAAAGGGAGAATCAATTTTCAGCCATTGTATACTTAATCTACAAAAAAGGAGAATTGTAGATGAATGATAATGAAAAACAACTTGATTTACGTATTAGACGTACACATAAATTACTATGGGATTCCTTATTTGAATTAATGACGCAATCAAAACAAAAATATAGTACCATCACGATTAACCAAATTTGTGATCGTGCGATGGTACACCGAACAACCTTTTATAAACACTTTGAAGATAAAGATGCTTTATTAACATTTGGATTTAAACGATACGGCAAGATGATTGCTGAAATACCGGTTTCAGATCGATTAAGTAAACCATTTCAAGTAATGGAACAATTCCTACATCATGAAGAAATCGGTAAAATATTAGAAACGCAAATGTCTGATGAACAATTTATTAGCCGTGCACAATATTTAAGTCACGAAACGAGAAAACAAGAAATAGAAGCTTTAAATCAACTTTGTAAAAATTATACGATGCCAAATGATTTAATCATTGAATTTTATTCAGGGGCGATCACCTCATTAAGCGCATGGTGGTTTAAAAATGAAAGAAGCGTTTCTGCTGCTGAAATGGACCAATATCTCCATCAACTTATTAATCGGGATATTTTTCAGTTTGAAGAGGAATAAGACTACACCTTTTCAATTATGCAATCAAATTGACCACAAAATAGGAATATGATATATTTTCGGTAGAATGCTATATAAGTATGACATCAAATAAAATGGCATATAATAAAAGAAGAGATGCGATAACATCTCTTCCCTAACTGCTACCGTATGGGTGGTAGTTATTATAAGCTATTTCTTTTTACGAAACCCACCCTTCTGCTTCCTACGGCGCGGAGTGGGTTTTTTGTTGTCCTTATCTAGAAGTTGCTTCCGCAAAAAATACGCTGAAACTTCGCGCACAGTCGCTTTGACAAACTCTTTTACAAGGTCAAACAAAACCTCCATATTATCACCTCCTTTCCTTCCAAATAGAAAGAAGGGATAACCACCCACCCTCACAATACGCAATTGACTTTATTTTATCAAATAATTGTAAAGATATTATGTAAACAAAACAAATGAAATTTTACATATAAAAAAAGCCCTTCTAAACTGGGCTTTCTTTATACATACTATTACTTCCCAATTATGCGGAAAAGAAAAAACCGTCGATAAATTTATGTTTTAAATATTCAGAATTAATATTAAAATATAAAATGGGGATAGGGGTATGGAATTATAAAATTTATACATAACGAGGGAATAGAAATGAAACTACAATTAAAAGCAGATTTAGGGCTACTACTAGTTACATTCTTTTGGGGTGCATCTATCTTACTTACAAAAGTTGGACTCGAAGGCATAGAAGAATACAATTTAATCGCATTACGATTTATTATCGCTTTTCTTTTATCAGGTTTAATATTTTACAAACATTTATTCAAAATCAATTTTAAAACGGTAAAATATGCATTTATACTCGCTTCTGTCTTATTTATCGTTTACATTTTCGCTACTTTCGGCACAAAGTATACGAGTGTTTCTAATGCTGGTTTCTTACTATGTCTAACAGTCATTTTCATTCCGATATTATCAGCTATATTTTTAAAACACATTCCGGAAAAGAAAGTTATAGTAGGAATCATTTTAACGATAATAGGAATCGGCTTATTAACATTAACGAGCGAATTCAAAATCGGTAACGGCGATATATTTTGCATACTGTCAGCCTTATTTTATGCCATTCACGTCATCATTACCGGAAGCGTAACGAAACATGTGAACTCCATTGCACTTGGAGTCATACAACTCGGTTTCGTCGGTCTATTTAGTCTTATATTTTCATTCATTATAGAAACGCCAAAACTTCCTAGCACAGCCAACTCATGGTTAATTATCTTAGCCTTAAGCATATTTTGTACCGCAGTCGCATTCATCGTGCAAGTGATCGCCCAGCAATACACGACGCCTACACATACAGGCCTTATCTTTTCATTAGAACCTGTTTTTTCAGCAGGCTTTGCTTTCGTTTTCACAGGTGAAACACTTACCGGAAAAGGATACTTAGGAGCAACGCTTATATTAGTAAGTGTGTTGATTGCTGAGATGGATTTTAAGAGTTTGCTAAAGGTAAATTACAAGAAAAATATGGGATAGATATTTTACCAAAATAAATAACTACACATCCACATTAAGAAGATTTGTTTGTATTATTCTCTTAATCTAAGTGTACTTCTAAGTGAATATCTGTCCCTCAGAAGAATATTCAGGTGACTGAAGCATACTGTGCTATGCCTTTTATTCAGCGACAGGAATTTTATTTCCTGTTGTTGATATTAGTTTAGAATAAAGTTTGATTAAAAATAATGCCCCCCCTATTTTTTTAGAAAACAATTCTAATTCATCAAAAACTGATAATTAATAATAATTTATAGTCCAATACATCCCACTTACGTAAACAAAAAAACGTCAGATCTATAGGAGAAATTTTCAAAGATTATCACCCTTAGTTTAACAGTAACTTTTATCAACAAACGGATGCATTAGTAAATAGGATATGTGGATGAAATGCTTTATACAATTGATGGACATGGTATGTGAATATTTTCTTACTATTGGAGGGATTTCCTAATGGTTGATGAAATACAACAACTTATTCAAGAACATAGACAATTTTTCCATCATGATCATACAAGAAGTCTTCAATTTCGGCTTAAACAGTTAGAAAAGCTAAAAAATTCTATTCAAAAATATGAAAGTCAAGTGCTGAGCGCATTATATCAAGATTTACACAAAAGCGAGTTTGAAGCATACGCTGCAGAAGTTGGTTTCGCATTTAACAGTATCAATTTTATAATGAAATATCTAAAACAGTGGATGAAACCTCAAAAAGTAAAAACCCCTATTCATTTTGCACCATCCAAAAGCTACATAATAAAAGAGCCATATGGTACCGTGCTAATTATTGGGCCTTTTAATTATCCATTTCAATCATTAATTGAACCTCTCATTGGGGCAATTGCAGCAGGAAATTGTGTAGTTCTCAAGCCTTCAGAAAATGCACCAAATGTTTCAGCTGTAATGAACAAAATAATAAGTGAAACGTTTGATAAGCAATACATTCGTGTAATTGAAGGAGGCAGTGAAATAACTTCTTTATTGATTCATGCACCTTTTGACCACATCTTTTTTACTGGTAGCGTTCAAGTTGGAAAAATTGTCATGGAGGCTGCGGCGAAAAATCTTGTACCAGTAACATTAGAACTTGGTGGAAAAGGCCCCGCTATTGTCGATGAAACCGCTAACCTCGATATAGCAGCCAAGCGCATTATCTGGGGAAAATTCATAAATGCTGGCCAATCCTGTATTGCACCTGATTATGTTATTGCACACAAATCTATCAAAGTAAAACTGATTTCGAAAATGAAAGAAATCATTACAAACTTTTATGGATCAGATGTATTAAAAAGCAATGATTATGGTCGAATTGTTAATGAGAGACAATTCGATAGACTTCTTTCTATATTAGAGCAAGACAAAAATTATATAGTATTTGGTGGAAATTCATCTAGAAGCCATTTATATATTGAACCAACACTTCTTGAAGTAAAATCATGGGATGATGCAGCTATGAAAGAAGAAATTTTCGGGCCAATTTTACCAATTATGGATTACAATGATTTAGATGAAGTCATTCATACGATTAACACCCAACCCAAACCGTTAGCTTTGTATGTGTTTACTGAAAACAAAAATGTTGAAAAGCAGGTATTAGGACGAATTTCTTTTGGAGGAGGATGCGTCAACGATACAATGTCACATATGGCTAATCTCCACCTACCTTTTGGCGGAGTAGGAACTGCAGGATTTGGCTCCTATCATGGGAAACATAGTTTTGATGCTTTTACACATCGTAAAAGCATTTTAAAGAAAAGCTCAAGGATAGATTTAGGGTTTTTATTTCCACCGTATAGGAACAAAATTAATATTTTGCGAAAGATTTTTAAGTAATACGATTTGTTAAACATTCATGTTGATATTAAAGAAGAAATAATAAAGGGAATCCAGTAGAATGGACTCCCTTTACCTTGTAATAACCTAATCTATTTTTAGCGATGGTTCTCCCTGCTTTAAGCAGGATAGGGATACGCGTTAACAATGTTCTAGCTTATACAAATATGAATGAAGTGCTTTATTTTATCTTTGCACCAGAACCGCTAAAGAAAATGAAAATAATATACAAATTTTCCGTCTTAAGATCTGTATTTCCTCCAATTATTAAACGAACAATCTTCCCTTTCTCTTTTCCTTTCATAATTGAAGCCGCTTCTACTCCGTTCTTAAAAACACAAGCTTCTCCCTCCCACTAATTCACCCTCTCCACAAACCGCCCAAACTCCTTCATAAATCTCAATTTAAAACTCCCCACAGGTCCATTTCGATGCTTCGCCACATGAATCTCCGTCATCTCTTTCTGCATCGTTTCCTTATCGTAATAATCCTCTCGATACATAAGCATAATGACATCCGCATCTTGCTCAATTTGTCCCGTCTCTCTTAAATCAGATAAAAGGGGACGCTTATCTTGACGCGACTCTACAGAACGAGATAATTGCGACAACGCCACTACACAAACATTTAAATCACGCGCTAACAACTTGAGCTTACGTGAAATTTCACTGATCTCCTGAAATCGATTGCCCTTATGCTTCGGATCTCCCGTAATAAGCTGCAAATAATCTACAATGACTAAAAGCTTTTTATCACCATGCTTCCGCTTTAACTTACGAGTTTGCATCCAAATATCTTGCACCGTAACCCCTGCATTGTCGTAAATCTCAAGCGGCAGTTCACCAATCTCCGCAAACGCCTTACTCACCTTTTCCCAGTCTTCCATCGCAAAACGATGCTTCGGATTTTTCAGCCTACCTCCTGACACTTCCCCTACGCAAGAAGCCATTCTTTTTAACAATTGCTTACTACTCATCTCTAACGAAAACAATCCAACCGCCACTCCAGACTTCGCCGCATGTAGTCCAACATTTAACGCAAACGCAGTCTTTCCCATAGAAGGGCGCGCACCAAGGACAATGAAATCACCTTCCTGCAATCCGCACGTCATTTTATTTAGCGATATATAACCAGTCTCAATACCAGTATTCTCTTTCGTATCTTGATGAAGCTCTTCATACAAACCAACTAACGCATCCTTCAAATCAAACTCACATACGCAGTCCTTTTCCTCTAACTCACAAAGTGCCGTAATCGTCTCACCAATAACTTTCTCATTCTTCTCCGCAATAAGACGCTCTCCCATCTTGTGCCCGAGAACACCCGCCTGATACATTTTCCAGGCACCTCGAACAAGCCCCTCATAATAAGAGAAGTTACTAGTCGCAGGCACACCATCCATTAATCCTATAAAATACTCCATTCCCCCGATCCCCTTCAAAAAATTCGGATCTACTCTAGAAATGAACGTCACAAGATCAATCGGTTGCCCCTCCTCTTCCATTTTTCGCATTAACTGAAATATAGACTTGTGCACGGGCATAGAAAAATAGTGCTCCGTCAAACGGCACTCCTTAATAAGCTCTCCATCAAGTAATAGAGAACCTAGCACCGTCTTTTCCGCCTCTACATTTTGAATACTCATGGCCGCCACCCGCGTTCCGCTAAAAAGCGCTGCAACTCTTCCTCTGACGGCGTATTCTTCTCCCACTCCTCACACTTCGCCAAAAAATTCTCCGTCTCTCCACTACTAACAGACGACTCCTTCTTTCGAAACCTTGCCGTATCCGCCTCAACCTCAGACACTTTCGTAAATCCTTTCCCGTGCCATCCCCGCAAAATCCCCTTCACATAAGCCATCTTCCGATTTTTATTCTCATACGAAATTTGAAGAGCCTTCAGCACAAGCTCCTCTGACAAATCATTCATCCATGCATTCAATTCCTCTACCGTATACGGAGACAAACTACCAAAATGTTGTTCATAAAACGTGAACACCTTACTTCCCGTTTCCTCCTCTATAACCTCTTCTTCCACTGTTTCCTCGCAAACTGGATCAACATCATCCATAGTCATATCACTAGGCATACCGAAATGTGCTAAAAGCATCGGAACATTCAGCTCCTCCTCTACGCACTTCTGCAAAAACATATGTACAAACTCCTTATTCTTCACACCCTTCAGCTCACGGAGCACACACTTCTCCACATTTGTATTCGTCACAGGATTATAACGAAGCCAATTTAAAATGAATAACTCCCGCGTCTCCGCATCATAAAGGATCTTTCCATAATCAATGAAGCGCTGCAAAAGCTTATCAACAGTCTCCCGGTTATAACCCGTCTCCATCTCAGCTAACCGCTTCGGAAAAGGAAAAATCCCACACTGCGTCGTCTTCGAACAAGTTAACAAATAAATATAAAAATACCGCTCCTCCGGCGTCAAATCCAAAACAAAATCATCCTGCCAAAAATTCACCTGCACATTACGATACACCGCCATCCTAATTCCTCCTGTCTCCATTCAAAAATGAAAAATCCCTCTTTGTACTATATATAGAAAGGAGGGCCAGGTTTTTGGCGTGTTATTTCAAAATTTTTTTCGACGCCTACTACGGTGTTTGTTGTTGTTGTTTTTGTTTTTGTTGTGTTTTTTCTTAGTGATTTATTACTTGGTAGGGGCTTGTAAGGGGCTTGTAAGGGGCTTAGGAGGGGTTAGTTATCGGTTACTTCGATTAGAAAGACCCATCTCCACATTCTGCTTAAACCAATTAAATGAATCCACAAATCTAATAAAAAACATATTAAATTCCAATAAAAAAGACCATATCAAAAGCATACTCCGATGTCATTTTGATACAGCCCCATCTATATTCGCTTAATAATTTTAGAAACATAAAGATATTAAAAATTTAATATACCTACAAAACATTACCGTCCTTTATATAATCATAGATCTTATTATCAATTGATTTCTCCATAATCATATTCATCGTAACAACAGGTAGTTCTTTTCCATTTTTATCTTTCATTTCAGTTTGTTCTACACTTGCTTTATCAGGTGTCGCTTTTCCTAAATAGTAAAAGTCGCTTCCCTCGTCATCATCTTTTTTCACAAAAATATGGACGTCAATATTATTTTCTTTAGCATCAATAATTGTTTGAACTTCCTTTGATTTTAATGTTCTATTACTTCTTGTATACCATTTAAGAACATCTTGATTAAGGAATTCATCACCGTAGTCCACACTGGATTCTACCTCATCATTTTTATGGTATGTGATAAATATTGGACAAGTATAGTACTTTGTCTTATAACCATACATAGTTGAGCTCTCGTCATTATGCCAATTTAAAAGTTTACACACATCTTTTCTTGAGTATTTTTTATATACAGTAAGGTTACTATCACACTCATAGTTTTTGCTCTTTTTCCTTGCACTTTTAATAATGTCCATAACCATACGCTTAAAGTATTGATTTTGTTCTAAGCTTTTTCGGATAGAATCATTAAACATATACATCTTATCGTCCTGTAAAGAGAGAATTGGCTTTTCTCCATATTTCTTTTGACTGTTTTGTGAGAAAAACTCTAATTCAAAAATTCGTTGTACTGAAGTAATCGTTTCATCATCTGTTAAGCAATTAGATTCTTCAAGTTGTTTTATATACTCATCCTTATCAACTTTTTCTTGCTTTAATAATAAGTCTAACAAAACGATTTCGTTTTTACGTTTTCCATTCAATACTTCCAATGAAAACATCGTTAAAACTTTATTTTCGTACTCTGTTAATGCAGGGACATCTTCTTTCATTTTCAATAAGAACTGATAATAGTTCGAATATCCTTCTGCAAGTACAACTGGATCAATAGAATGGTTTACTATAAAGTCATATAGATATGGAGTTCTTCCTATTCTATTTTTCAACTCAGCAAAAGCTTCCTTCAATACTTTCATTGCTGTTAAATTACTATTGTTAATCGCTTTAAAGATCTGCTTTTTCGCTATCTCTTCAAAGTTAACTGTTGAAATACCTTTAATATAACTCGTGTCATTTGTATATCTACGTATATTATCTTTATTTTGTGATCTATCTCCTGAAAGGGCAATCGGAATTAAATAGTTATTTTTATAGTTTCCAATAAAATCAATAATCGTAACAAAATCCTTCGAATCGTGTTTTCGAAGTCCACGCCCTAACTGCTGTATAAAGATAATGCTTGATTGAGTTTGTCTCAACATAACAACTTGGTTCACACTCGGAATATCAATACCTTCATTAAAAATATCTACTGTTAAAATATAATCCAGTATGCCATTTTCTAATTGATTCACCCGCAGTTCTCTTTCCTCTTGGGAATGATCGCCGGTTAATGCAAATGTGCGAAAACCTCTATTATTTAAGGCATGTGATAATTGTTCTGCCTCATCTTTTCGGCTGCAAAACATTAGTCCTGTTACTTTCTTACCAGAAAAACCGTAATATTTTACTTTTTCAACTATATGATCCACTCGTTCTTCCGTAACAAGCTTAGATAAAACAGTAGTGTCATCTATCTTTTCACCATTATATTCAAAATCAGTAACTCCAAAATAATGAAAAGGACAAAGCATATCTTCTTCAAGTGCTTCTTGCAATCGAATTTCATAAGCAATGTTGTAATCAAATAGCTCATAAATATTAAAATTGTCTGTACGTTCAGGTGTAGCGGTCATTCCCATTAAAAATTTCGGTTTAAAATAATCAATGACTCTATGATAAGAACTAGCACCAGCTTTATGAACTTCATCTATTAAAATATAATCAAATAACCCAGGATCAAATTGATGTAAATTTTCTTCCTTTGAAATAGTCTGGATTGTCGCAAATAAATATTTAGCATTTATTTGCCTATTTGATCCTGATAAAATTCCAAAATCCTTATCTACTCCACCAAGAACCTTTTGAAAATCTGATTTTGCTTTATTTAATATTTGCTCTCGGTGAACAATAAATAGCATCCGTTTAGGTGCAAAACTTCTGACATCAAATGCTGAAAGATATGTCTTCCCCGTTCCTGTTGCAGAGATAACTAATCCTTTTTCTTTTCCAGCGTCTCGAATAGTTTGTATTTCTTTTAACGCAGCTTGTTGCATTTTATTTGGGGTAATTTTCAAAGCTTCTTCAATTGAATTATGATATTGACCAGGTAATTCTATAACTCGATCTAGTAACTTATTTTCTGCAACTTGTTCATATATTGTTTCGTAATTTCCAATTAACTCTTCAGTTAATACTTGAGAATGCTCCCAAACTTCTTCAAATTGATTTTTAAAATGTTGAACAATCTCTCCATCTTCATGCGATGTTAACTTGACGTTCCATTCATAGTTTACCTTCAAAGCATGTGCAGTCAGATTTGAACTACCAACTATTAATGAACAATGTGTTTTGTTATCAAATATGTATCCCTTTGAATGAAAACCAGATAAATTTGTTAATCTTACTTCTACATTTTCAAGTTTCATTAACTCTCTAAACACTTTTGGTGTATTAAAGTTTAAGAATGTAGATGTTAATATACGTCCTTTAACCCCTTTTTGTTTAAGATCAAGGAAATGTGATTTTAAAGTCGCTAGCCCACTTTCTGTAATAAAAGCTACTGAGAAAATAAAAGATGTACTATTTTCTAGCTCCTCCAATAATGAGCTTAAAACATTTTCATTTTTTTTCGTATTGTTTACTAATAATTTCGGCTTATATATTCCAGGATGATTATGTTTTTGATCAATAAACCCTTTATATAAAGACCCCTCTAATTTTTGAATAAAATTCTCCATATGATCACCATTTATGACAATTTTTTATATTAATTGTATTACTCACTGATTTAAAGTGCAAATTTATTACAAATATAAAAAACTATCCGTATAAAACGAATAGTTTTTTTCAAATTACTTTACAATCGATTCTTTTGATAATTTCTCAATAGTCGGGATATCCGCAGGTGCCCACTCTAAAGCTGCTAGTTCATTCGGATATAACCATTTAATTGCTACGTGCTCAGTTAGAACCGGACTTCCTTCAACAAGTTTACAATAGAAAGTTTTCAAATGAACAATACCAAAATCATACTCATAGGCTGTATAATCAATTTGCTCACCAATCTGCACGCTACAATGCATTTCTTCATCAATTTCACGCTTTAACGCCTCTTGAGGTGTTTCTCCCTCTTCTATTTTCCCACCTGGAAATTCCCACATAAGAGGTAGCGATTTAGATGGTCCTCTTTGTGCACATAAAATTTTCTCATCTTGAACAATTACTGCTCCAACAACATAAATATTTTTCTTCATTATGTCCTCCTTAAATCTCACAGAAACTCTATACTTTATGTTTCCACACTTTATAGACTGAAAAATACCTTTTATATCTTTTAACGACTAATATATTTTTAATCAGTAAGCTAGATTTTATCTATCCCTATCTAGCTCTTTTAATGTAATTAGCCTAACACTCTCATCTCTTTTATATTATATAGAAGTAACTACAAAAATAAAGCCTGATTGAACACTTCCCTTTTAAGCCTCTTTTTTCACCATTTCCTCGTACCTAAAATCACTCTCCTCCAAAAACCCCCTACTCTCCCCACTCCCCTTATAAAAACTCTCCCAACCCCTCTCCCTCAAAATCCCCTTCCAACTATCACTCTCCACCATCCTCTTAATCACACCATCCCAATAAGCAACCTCTTCCTCCGTCATATCTTTCGGGCCCATAATTCCTTTCCAGTGCTGGAAGATGACGTTGATTCCTTGTTCTTTCCACGTTGGAATTTCTGGTAGTCGGTCTAGGCGTTTTGGTGCGGATACGGCTAGTATTTTTATTTTGCCGGCTTTGTATTGTTTTTCAGCTTCGGATAGGGTCATGGTTGCGGCGCCTATTTGTTTGTTCGTTAGGGCGTTTATGATTTTTTCTTTGTTTTCGTAGACGAAGAATTGTAGTTCGGCAGGGTTTATGCCGAATGCTTTGCTTACTTGTACGAATGATAGGTGATCGTCGTTTCCTAGGCCTGGGGCAACGCCGATTTTGAAGTTTTCCTTGTTTTGTTTTAGTTGTTCCATTAGTTGTTTTGCGTTTTCTATGTTTGATTCTTTTGATACAACAACGACTTCCCAGTCCGATGCTAGTGTCGCGAGTGGTGTGAAGTCTTTATATGTTAGTTTACTGTGGCCTAGTAGGTTGTTCGTTATGAGTAAGCTTGAGTTAATCGCCAGTACGTGACCGCCTTTTTGTTTCGTATATTTCCATCCGACATCACCGCTGCCGCCTACTTTGTTTGTGACAGTAATTGGTTTTGTGAAGATTTTTTCTTCTGTCAACGTTTGTTGCATCGCTCGTGCTGTTAAGTCCCATCCTGCTCCTTGAACGTTTGGCGCAACGATTTCTACTTTGTCTATGTTTACTTTATTCGTATGGGATTTTTCCGAAGAACAACCCGCTATTACTCCTGTCATGATCCATATACATAGTAATAATCGTTTTTTCATAGTCCTCGTCCTATTCGGTACTTTCGTTCTGGTCGTCCGATAATGCCGTATGTGTACTCTACTGTGCATTCGCCGGTCGCTACTAAATATTCTAAGTATCTTCTTGCGGTTGTTCTGGAGGCCCCCATTTGTTCGCCCATTTCTTCTATTGTAATGCCCTCTTCGAATCCTTTTATAATCCCTTTCACTTTTTGCAGTGTTAACGGATCTACACCTGTCGGTAAGTTTTTTATGTCTTGTGTTTGCGAAAGGCCAAAGAAGTTATCGATAAGTGCTTGATTCACTTCATTGTTACTATGTAATAATTGCTTCTTTCTTTTATAGTCTTCAATTGTGCGAACGAATTTTTCTAACGTGACCGGTTTTATAAGATAGTTGCTTACGCCGTTTCGAATTGCTTTTTCTAGCATATGGTTTTCATTTGCCGCAGTAACCATAATGACGTCAACGTTTGGAAAATCAGCATGGATTTGTGGTAATAAGTCGGTTCCAATTCCGTCTGGTAAATAATTATCTAATAGAAGTAAATCAATTTCTTCCCTTTGTAGTAATTCCATCGTTTCTTTCGCATTCAATGCTTTCCCAATCACTTTTACGTCCTTTATTTTTGATAAAAACTCTTCCTGAATTTGCGCGACGCGGAAATCATCTTCTGCAATTGCAACCTTCAACATATGCCCATCCCCCTGTTTGTCATGTACTTTCTCTAAATGTTTTCGGAAGGTAAATTGTAAAAATCGCTCCCCCATTTTTCTCGTTTTGAATTTCAATTGTTCCCCCTAGTAGATCTACCATTTCTTTTACGTTCGCTAGCCCGTAACCACGATCATTTCCTTTCGTTGAAAATCCTTTTTGAAAAATGGGGGTAATTTTTTCTTCTGGTATCCCTATCCCGCTATCTATCACTTCAAACACAATATCGTGCCCAATATCCGTAACAAAGAAGGAAACATTTTTTTCCTCTCGTTCGCTCACCGCATCAAATGCATTATCGATTATGTTTCCAAGAATCGTAATAAGATGCGACACTTTTATATGTTCTGGTAATGGACGAAGCGCACTATCTCCTTCAATATGAAAATCAATTTTCTTCTCAGACGCTGTTCCGATTTTCCCTAATAAAATAGCTTGTACTTTCGCATCGTGAATTTGATGAAATAAAATATGATTTTGGCTTTGATGAATAGTAGATTCTTGCTGGATAAATTCAATTGCTTCTTTGTAATGTCCTAACTGAAGTAATCCTGATAAGACGAAAAGTTTATTTGTAAATTCATGCGTTTGAGCACGTAAGTCCTCGGAATATTTTCTTACCTCAGATATTGTGTTCACTAAGTTTTGCAGTTCTGTTTTATCTCTAAAACTACATACAACGCCTACCGTACTGTTATTTTCAAGTATCGGCGTCCTATTTAAAATAAACACTTTATCTTGAAACGCGATTTCTTGATCGTTTTCTAACACTCTCTCCATATTAAATTCAGGTAAAACTTTTGAAATGTGTTGCTGCATATATTCATCATTTACATGCAGCATTTCTTCTGCCGAGGTGTTCATCATCGTAATAAAACCGTTTTGATCAATGGCGATAATCCCTTCTTTTATAGATAGTAGTATCGCGCTTCGTTCCCGGTATAACGCTGCGATTTCATTCGGTTCCAAACCGAGTGTATCTTTACGAATGCTACGTACTAAAAGAATGCCACCAACAATGCCAGCTAATAATACTGCTAATGAAAAGAGTATAATTTCTTTCGTTCTGCTCAGTATATTAGATTCAATACCTTTTATTGAAAACTCTACTGTCACAACGCCTACTACTTGATCGTAGTCTCCGTTATGAACAATAATAGGTGCCTTCGCCATTAAAGCTGGACCACTTGTACCATTTCCTTCGAGTGTATAATAACCACCAAAAGTGAGTGCTTCATAGTTATACGGGTTGTTACTCTTTGTGCCAATTAACTCCGAATTAGAATGGGAATACATCACCCCAAAGCGATCTTCTATAATGACATAATCGGCACCAGATTGCTCGCGAACTTGTTCCGCAATAGATTGAATGTTACTTTTATGCTCGTTATTTTGAAAAGCCTCTTTTATAGCTGGCATAAAAGAAAGAGATTTAGCCGTTTGCAGCGCTAACTGTTCTACTTGGCGCTTCGTATCAACGGACTGAATGTAAACAAATATTCCCGTTAATAGGAGAACGACAAATAAAATTAACGCGATAATTAAGCTTACTATTTTCGTTTGTAATGACACTTTGCGTGATTTTTTCATGCTTCATATCCTTTGATAAAATATTCAAAACTATCAATCTCCTTTTTCTATTATTATGACAAAACTGAAAATGAAGCAACTATTAAAAATATCCATGTTCATAAAGTACAAAAAGAATAAAATTGTCATAATATTGAGATTTTAATTCATGAACAGTACAATTCAACTATATTGAACGCGCTTTCATAAATATCATTTTATTTATAAGCAAGAGGAGGAATTAGTATGGCTCAAGCAAAATCTAACCGAGTCGCCGGTAATATTTTCAAAGGTTCTGTCGGCAATTTAATTGAATGGTACGACTGGTACGTTTACTCTGCTTTCGCTGTTTATTTTTCAGCAGAGTTCTTTCCTAAAGGTGATCCAACGAGTCAATTACTGAACACAGCAGCTATTTTCGCAGTTGGATTTTTAATGCGCCCTATCGGCAGTTTGCTAATGGGACGATATGCAGATCGGCACGGACGCCGGGCAGCATTAACGCTTTCGATTACAGTTATGGCCGGTGGTTCTTTAATTATCGCCTGTACACCTAGTTACGAAAGCATCGGTATTATGGCACCAATTATTTTAGTTCTTGCTCGTTTACTGCAAGGATTATCACTTGGCGGAGAGTACGGAACTTCCGCAACGTATTTATCTGAAATGGCTAGTAGTGGTCGCCGTGGTTTTTATTCAAGCTTCCAATATGTAACGCTCGTTGCTGGGCAAATGGTTGCGTTAGGTGTTCAAATTGTTCTTCAGCAATTACTAAGCGAACCAGATATGAAAGCTTGGGGATGGCGTATTCCATTCATTATTGGGGCGATGGGCGCAGTAGCTGTATTATGGCTTCGCCGCACGATGGATGAATCAGAGCAATTCTCAAACATAAAATCGCAAAAACGCGAAAGCGCAGGAACCATTAGCGCTCTTATGAAACATCCGAAAGCAGTATTAACAGTAGTCGGCCTAACACTCGGAGGCACTGTTGCATTCTATACGTACACAACATATTTACAAAAGTTCATGGTAAACACAGTCGGCCTTCCGAAAGAAGTTGTAAGCTGGATTAACTTTGTCGCACTACTTATTTTCGTCGTACTTCAACCGATTGCGGGGCTATTATCCGATAAAATTGGACGCCGCCCACTATTAATGGCTTTCGGTATTCTCGGAACATTACTAACAGCACCGATCTTCTTCTTCATGGAAAAAACGACAGAACCAATCGTAGCATTTTTACTCATGATGGTCGGTCTCATTATCGTTACTGGTTACACATCGATTAACGCAATTGTAAAAGCAGAACTCTTCCCAACTGAAATTCGCGCACTCGGCGTAGGTTTACCATATGCACTAACCGTTGCGATATTCGGCGGAACAGCTGAGTTCATCGCATTATGGCTAAAGAGTATCGGAATGGAATCACTCTTCTACTTCTACGTAGCTGGATGTATCGCGATCAGCTTTATTACGTATTGGCGTATGGATGAGTCATCGAAGACTTCGCAGATTGAGGCGGAGCTTGGTGGTGGGGATAAACTAGCTAATAATAAGTCTAGTTAAAATTATGTATTCTATGTTCTTCATTTACCTGAACTCGATTTGCTTTATCTAAAAAAGCATAATTCATTCATATATAATTTAAAAACCTCTACTTATATGTAGAGGTTTTTGTATGACGAAAAAACACGTAGTTTCATTGTTATTTTACAAACCCAGCTTCTGTTCGATATAGTGACAGCACATAATTTGAAGTTTAAATAACGATGTCTTGATAACCAACTTCTACAACTTGCTCATTTTCAAATTTCACCCCGACACCGTCCTCTTCCCAGGTACAATTGAATATTAATCCAACTCTTCTAATTCCATCTTCAAAATCTGGTAATATACTTAACCCAACAGGTTCCACCAATTTTCCTAGTTCTTGAATAGTTGTTATAATTGGCGCTATTTTATCAGCAGATTCATCACCTACCATATCTCTATATTCCATATATTCTTCTTTATAATACTCGAATATTGCTTGTTCAGCTTCTTTTGTAAGTTTGTTCATATCAGTAATGAACTTCCTATATGCTTCTTCTTGAACTTTAGGAATTAAATCATCTTCTTCTCCATCAATAGTTAAAGAAACTATTTTTTCCTGCCCAAAAATAGTTATCTTTTGTTGTCCGCTCCAATATAAATCGTGAACAATTTCACCAAATAATTCATGGTTTATTTTTTTCATAATTTTATTCTCCTGAATTTTTTCTCGATAACCAATTACGCCCATATTCCCCGAATAAAAAAAATAAACTCATGTTAAACTTTTCTTATTCTTTAGGAACACAGCTATTACATTTCCATTCTTATCAATAACTACTCTCAAATTGTTAATACGCCTTCAATTAGCTGTAGCACCAATAGATTCTTTGAAAGTTTGTTCGCAACAAATAGTATGATTATAAATTTTAAAAATAAATGTTATAGTCACCCGAAATAAAAAGCGTGAGCTATCTAGCCCACACTTAAGAAGAGTCTTAATTTAAATGTTTTTATAAAAATTATTTTTTAAATTGTTATTTTTATACATTTTTTTGTGCTTGTCCCCATATCTCAATTAAATCTCTAAGTTCAGTTGTTTCTATTTTACATATATTAGGATCATGATTAGAATATAAATCGACTAGCAGAGTTTCTTCTTTTTTCACTTGAACTGCACATAGATTACCTTGAAATTCATTATATTCTTTTATATTGTTTAATACTTCATCGATTTGTTGTAACCACCATTTAATGGGAATCCCTTGGATATCATCTTCTAAAAATGTGGCTACAATTTCTATTTCTTTAGGCAATTCTATTTTTAAAGAATCTACATCTTCATATTTTGTTATTTTATAATCATATTTCATTTTTGGTACCTCACCATCTTTAGTACTTTGGATAAACAGTTATAATTTTATCATTAATAAGAACAAATCTAATTTCCATTCCCTCAGAAGTCTTACCAGAATATACATTGCCATGTCGATGTCTTTTATTATTAAAAGCCTCATGAATGGCTTCCATTACTTTAGTTCTATCCCAATGTTTTGGGAAAAAGGTCGATGGTGATTCCTTTAGAACCCCATTAACTTCGATTTCAGCAGTATATACACCAAAACGATTAGGTGGTGACTCAGTTCCAGGTTTTATTTTTCCGCCTCCCATCATACTCTCATGATGGTACCCACCAGGTTCTCTATTTCTATTAAAGTTTCCATGAAAAAGATGTTCAACAGCTTTATTATTCAAGAAAACAGAATTAGGGTGTGCTTTGAATTTATCGAAGAATAAAAAAGTATCTTTAGCTTGTGTAAAAGTATTACCTGTAATATTGGATTTTAAAGTAGTTCCACCAGCAAAAGCAAATTGGTCTTTCAATGGTATTTGATTCGAAACGGAAGAGATACCTTCTGAGAATTTTGCTAGATTCGCGCCTTCACCGAGTGTAGTTATTTTCCCTACTCTGCCTATCCCTTTATCCCCAATCCATCCTATCCCAACTTCCATAAAAGTACTTGTTCCCCATTTTGCACGACTTTCTGCATCACCATGCCAAAAATCATTCACAAATGAATCAGAAAAAGTATTATACATGGTATATGCTGTCTCTAAGGGATGACCTATAGCATACTTAATATTTTCTTTTGTTACTGTATCATCTAGTGAATTGAATCCTTCTACAATCCCTCCGATAACTTGCCCAGAACCAACGTATATACCATCCCAAATTTTTCTGAGCATAGATTTTTCAGTGGGGGTATCATACATTGTACCTTCTTCGATATTATCATCTGATAAATTATTATTTACAAAATTGTCCGCTTCGCGTGCCTTAGCTTCTGTCATTTTTTGAATGGAAGTCGTCCAGTTCATATTCAACCCCTGTGTACTAAATGTACCACTTACGGGACTAAAACCTTTTCCACTTTGAACTTCCGCAAGACCTGCAGCAATACTAGTTGCTAATTGCTGTACTATAATTATTACTAGAGGTCTGATTGAATTGATACAAATGATCCAGCTTTTCTTGCAGTTTTTGCCTCATAACTATAAAAAGATTTACCATGGCATCCATACCTGGCATTGGCATAGCTTGATTAACAGCTTCCATACTTGTTTCAATTACATCTGCCTGAGCTACCTGTGATTGAAATTAATAAAAAACTGAAATAACATCAAGAACTTGCAGATTTACAATATTAAATATCTATCAATATGATTTATTCTATTGATAGATATTTAATTAATTTTACACTTCAACTAAAGCTTACAAGTATTCGTATGACTTATCTCAAAATCCTTATCGATGTTAAAGTTATTTATTTTTAAGACTAGAAACAAATTAATATTGTAAATTCAAATTTTAAGGGCACTACCCCAACCTTCAAATAAAGAATATATTTATGATTAAAACTAATTATATTTTTTTACCTTTAAAGGAATAGATATAAAATACAAATCTATAGCATAAATAGTAATCAAAATACCTTTACCTTCATCAGCAAACTTTGATTGATGAAACTGTTCTGAAACTTTTCTTTTTCCCCATTTTTTAGGAAACCATTGAAATCCTGAAAACATATAATTAATCTACCTTTTCACTAAAATTTTGATAGTTTATTTCTTAACTCTAACTCTTCAACTGTTTCAAAACCTTTAAAAAATAAACTAGCAATTTGATTATGATTAAAAAATACATTGTATTCTTTAGACAAATTTCCGTGAGGATATGGACAAGACACGTAATCCCACATTCTTTTAACAGAACAATAGAACCATTTGGTAAAAACTTTTCTTTAGATAATTGCGTAATTTCCCGTCCTTCCTTTATCTAAATGTAATTCTATATTCATGATGTTGTTTCTCCCTTCTCTTTTCCATAGTCTTTACTGACTAGAAGAGGACCGCAACCACAATACTTAAAATTCAATAAACCTCTTTAAAAGGTTGTATGTGTTCTACCTCCACCTTCTATATGCTTCCTTAAATAATAATACCTATGGAGTTCCATAATGAAATGAAACAACATAAACGAAAGCATGGAGTATACACACATTAATACAATTGCTACCATCTTTTGTGTTGCAAAACCAAGACTGATATTAGCAATGAGTTGACCCAATCCTACAAAAGCCACTACTCCGAAACCAGAGTTTTTTTTCGATGACTTTGATTTTTTGATTGGTTCCTGAAATTTTTTAATATGATTTTTATAATAATAATTCAAAGCAAAAATATACAAACCAACCGAAAAAATAAAATAGATGGGAGTTTGTAATCCTAACATTCCATATGCAAACTTTTGGGTTATAACTAATAATCCTACTGAACATACAATGCCAAATACCCCACGAAATAGAGTGTATTGTAATTGCCGCTTCCTAGGATTTATAACAATCCATATTGCCCATACATTTAAAAAAGCAACTGGAGGAACTATTATGTACATATATATCGGTTGAACAGGATTCGCAAAAGCAGGCAAAAGCACAAATATATCTGCTATCCCAATCACAAGAGTAATTATAGTCGATCTTATATCATTTACAGCATAAAGAGCCATATAATATTCAAAAACTTTTTTATTAAAATCTGTATTTTTTTTCATGTTAATTAAACCACCCCGCTACTGTTGACCAAGCTTTTTTCGCACCCGTTTTCACCATATCCTTAATACTATTATCTTCACCCTCACCATCTAAATCAACATCTCATTGTACACCTTCTGTGAAATATTATTCCCTACTCGAAAAGGAGATCAACCCACTAATAAGATCTAGGCTTATCAAAAATTTCAAAAAGCCGGAGATTTTGCCAATGTAGAATCTATTGGGACCCACACTATGCGAAAAACCTTCGGCTATTGGTTCTATAAACAAACAAAAAATTTCGCTATGTTGTAAGAAATACTCAATCATAGCACCTCATAAATTACACTAAAATATATTGGTATCAATAAGGAAGAAAAAGATAATATACTAGATAATTTCTATATCTAATCATATATGATCAACATAAAGAAAAATTTGATATACAATCAGATTTAAAAACATTACTTAATAATTCTTTGAATTAAATTGGAGCTGATTCTCTACTTAAAAAACATGATTACTATATATTTCACCAGAATACAGATTCAAAACTATTTAATTAAAGACTAAAAAAGCATCTATCTTTAGATGCCTTTTTCAATCAAAAAACTATTTTTCTTTTTTCCATGATATTCGAAATTCCCCACCATGTTCTTCCGTTTTAATTTTAACCTTATATGTATCATCCTTAGGCACTTTAATATTTTTTTCGCCTTCGCCACTATTAAACTCTAGTATTGTATTATCATTTGAATCCGCAACATAAGCAATTATAGTTCCTTGTTTAGTTTTATCATCAAAAGAAAAAATCCAATTCTCACCTTTTTTAACTTTCCTATCTTGAGTTGCAGATCCAGTAAATTTTCTATAATCTCCAGATATACTACCTGATACACTATCTGAAGAACCATGAACTTTACCACCAACAATAGTTCCCTCTCTTGTAAAACAACCACTAAGAATTACTAAACACAAAACAAATAAAATTGTATTTTTAAAAATTTTCACTATCATTTTCACTATCATTACCCCTTCTATTCCCAATAAAATTTTCACCATTAAACTTATAAAAATAACTATAATAAAAAATTATATCCATTAAGATATATATATTTTATTATAGTTATAAATTTCAAATTATTATTTCAAATCTTCACGCAACTTAATTTCATCCTCATTTATGTAACCAGTAAAAATAACTTCTGATATGTATTTATGGTTAAAAAACATATTATATTCAGTTGAAACATTTCCAATAGGATAATAACAAGCCACATAATCCCAAGTTTCCTTAGTTTTTGAATCTTCCTGTTTTCTACCATATATCATCAAAGGTTGCTCCCATGTTTTAAATTTCACAACCGAACCTATTGGAAGTAGTTCTAACTCTAAATTTTGTACCATCTTAGTTTCCCCTTCTTAAAATAACCTTTTTTATAAGGAAATAAGTGATAGAAAACAACAAACAAGTACCAATTGTACCAAAACTGCAACCGAAATGTTACCTGCTAATGTTTCATTTGGATCCAATGCATTAGGTAAAATTGTACCAAAAATTGCAATACAAGCTAATATAATCATAAAATATTTAAATTGTTTCACTTTTTTATTCATACTACTTATCTCCTTTATTCCTTAACATTAACTTCTAAACCAAATCCCCATAAACCTACATCAGGACCAAATGGTGCATGGAATTTGAATCCACTTTTTCCAGCTTCAAAAGATCAACCGAGTGTTCCAAGCGATGCTGATCCCCCAGTTTGTAACTTTTTATCCATAAATGGAATAGGAATTTTTATAGCACTCTCATATTTTACTAGAGTAGCTTCAGCTCCTATATGTAAATTTCCATTTTCCACATGAGCACCTAACTCTGCAGTAGCAAGAGCTACTTTAGCCTCAGCTCCTATTCCAAATCCTTTAATATTCTCTTGTTCTATTCCAGCTTGGACTACTGTAAAACCAACCATTTGGTAATAGTTTCATTGATACTTTTGCCTCCTAAATATTAAATAAATTTTGCGAATTATAAATCTACTGTTTTTTCTTATTGTCTATACGTTTATAGATATACTCTACTGTAAAGTATGCAATAACATTGCAAATTAGCAGCAAACCTATAAATAAAAGTTTATCTTCTAACCGTATAGTAGACGAAGCCCCAATTAACAACATAAACATAATACATACAGTAAAAGTCAGGATTCTATTTATTGTACGCATATCTTAATTACTCCAGTCTTATATTAATTCCGTTTTTTTGTAAATTTATCATAAAATTTCTCTTGCGCCCACCGTCCGAATTTTAAAAAACATATTAAACCTGCTCCCAAAAGAATGAGAACGATAGTTCCTAATAATTTTTCCCACCAATTGTTGAATGGAGTAATCATTAACCCTATAATAGATACGAATATTACGACATAAACTAAAATATATAATGGTTTATACGATGGTGTTTTCATATCATTTTTTCTCCTCAGGTTTTTCAAATTTAAAACTACTTCCCATAGTAAACCCCTCTAAAACAGGAACTGTTATACCAGTTTCTTTTCCAACGCTACCTTTCAAACCTATTGCACCCAATCACAAATCACCTTTAATTTTCAGGTCTGCATCTCCAATAATTGGTAACCAATCTAGAAAATGTAGCATACTTACTTCTACTTCATACTTAAGTGTAGAAGCTTCCGATGCTGCCTTTAAGGAATAATCGTCAATACCTGCTATAACTTCTAATGAGCAAAATATATATTGGTTAATTTCACCAAACGCATTGTAATATATTATTCCGAACTTTTAAACACTTTATCTTTCTATTGAATATTCTACTTTTACTTGCTTTACAAGATTTTATGCAAAAAAGACCACCAAAAGGCAGTCTCAAAACTCAATCCTATTCCCCATCCCGCACTCCACCGCTTTCTCATACAAATACTTCGCAGCGATAATATCTACTACTGCCAAACCAACTGATTTGAAAATAGTAATCTCTTCATCATTTTCGCGTCCAGCTTTTTCCCTGCTTATAACTTGTCCAAGTTCGGCATGGAGATTGCTAGTTTTATCAGAATTTGAAGGTCACCTGTTTCTAAATCACATTCAATTAAGCAATCCTACAAATGCCTCTTCTTCCTCATCTATAAAACCTACAAATATAATTTCTTCAATAGCATCATGATTAAATACAAATGTATAATCAGGATCAATATATCCTTCTGGATAAAAACAGCCTATGTAGTCATACATAACCGGTTCTTCAACCATAAGTAGTTGTTTTCTCCCGTAAATTACAACCTTTTTTGTCCCTCCTTTTAACAGAACAATAGAGCCATTTGGTAACAGCTTTTCTTTAGAAAATTGCATAATTCTCCGCCCTTTCTTATACGGCTGATATATTTTTCAAAGATTATTTAAATAGAGCAGAATCTCACTTGCACCATCCTGTCGTTTTCGATTAAGTATTATTTATCCCTATCACCCAAAATAGAAAAAAGATATCTCTGCTATCTAAATGTAATTCCACATTCATGAGATTAACTCTCCCTCCTATTTTTTCTATCCTTTAACCAACTATAAGAAGAATGCGATTATATACTTGAAATGCAACAAATCCTCTTTAAAATCCTATACGTATTTTCCCTCCATCTTCTATATGCTTCCGTAAATAATAATACTTATGGAGTTCTATAATCATATAAAACAAAACAAACGAAATCACTGTGCATGCACACATAAATACAATTGCCCCCATCTGTTGTGTTGCAATGCTAAGAATTATATTAGCAATTAACTGCCCCGATCCCGCTGCAATAGCTGCTACTTTTACACCACCAGTTCCTTTCGATGATTTTGATTTTTTTCTTGGTTCCTGAAGTTTTTCAATATGATTTTTATAAAAATGATACAAAGCAAAACCATACAAACCAAATGAAAGAATAAAATAGATGGGAGTTTGTAATTGTAACACTTCATAAGCATATTTTTGAGTTATAACCAATAATCCGACTGAACATATGATGCCATATACTCCTCGAAATAGAGTGTATTGTAATTGTCGTTTCCGAGGATTGATAGCAATCCATATCGCCCACAAATTTAAAAAAATAACTGGAGGAGTTACTATATATACATAAAGTAATCGAAAAGGATTCGCAAACGCAGGCAAAAGAACGAACACGTCTGCCCCCAAGAGGACAAGACCAATTACGTGGACTCTTATTTCATTTACAGGATAAAGAGCCATATAATGTGCAAAAGCTTTCTTATTAAAATCTAGACTTTTTTTCATATTAATTAAACCACCCCGCTACTGTTGACCAAGCTTTTTTCGAACCCGTTTTCACCATATCCTTAATACTGTCATCTTCACCATCACCATCTAAATCAACATCCCATTTCACACCTTCTGTGAAATATGTTAGTCCTACTGAAAAAGCAAATCCAGCTGCGGCAACCGCCAGAACTGGTGCTGCTGGGAGGGCCATAACTGTAAGAGCCGTTGCCCCTACGGTTACTGCTCCTCCTACAACAACATTACCAATAATATCTCCTGCGATTTTATCACTTGATTCATTATTTTTGATATTCTCACTTGTATCCGTATATGAGTCTATAGCCACACTAAACCATCCAAGCTTATCCTTTAAAGCTAATTTAGACGCACTTAGCACACTTCCATTTTTTATAAGAGCATCTATTTCTTTTATCGTCTTGCTAGCATTTCCATTTGTCATTTTTGCCGCGACATCATCTACATAATAAATCTTATAATCCCTATACTTTCCATTAATTTTTTTATTGCCCTTAAAACCGGAATATTCTCTTACAAGGACGCGTTGTGCTCTTCTGTCCAAATCGTATGTTACCTTATAACCATTAATTACTTTATTAGCCTTTTCTATTACTGCCGCTGCACCTGTAAGTGTTCCGAATATATTCCCCGGTCCATCCAATGGTGCATTCCAACTGAATCCAGTCATACCTAAAAACGACTCTTTTTTGTCTACTTCACCAGATTCAGAATCCTTATTTAACCTTTCAACTTCACGAACTTTATCTTCTGTAATTTTTTGAATAGGCCCCGTCCAATCCATATTCAATCCTTGTGTACTAAATGTACCGCTGACAACACTAAACCCTTTTCCACTTTGAACTTCTGCAAGACCTGCAGCAATGCTAGTTGCTAATTGAAGTGCTGTACTATAATTATTACTAGAGGTCTGATTGAATTGATACAAATGATCCAGCTTTTCTTGCAGTTTTTGCCTCATAACAATAAAAAGATTTACCATGGCATCCATACCCGGCATTGGCATAGCTTGATTGACAGCTTCCATACTTGTTTTCATTCGGTCAATTTCTCGAATTTGTTCTAACACTTCTTGTTCAATAACATCTGCCTGAGCTACCTGTGATTGAAATTGACTTGGAAAGGCATTGTTTTGTCGGATTAGCTCTTCACATAAGTAAATAATTCCTTGCGCTAAAGGACGAAAGGTTTGTACAAAAAATGCTTTTGCACTGCTATATGTTTGCCCTTGTAACACAGTATCAGTTGCAAAAGCGTCAATCGACTGAATGGCTTGTTCCATACCTTGAATGGTAGCAGTACATACAGCATTCATGCTTTGAGTTTGGCTTTGTACTTCTCCTAAATACATATTTAAACTCATGCATTGACCTCCCTTGCTAATTGTTGTTGTTGATAGGAAAGGTCGTTTTCTAAATTACTAAGGTCTCGTCTTTCTTTAAGCAACGTTTCTTTTTTGTTTTCCAATTCAAATGTGACTTTTCTTTCAATATGTTGTGCATCTTGATATGTATTCATAAAAAACTGAGACATTTCTCTATCACCATGCCAAGTTCCTAAAATTCGATCAAACAAACGACGATTTCGACTTCTACATTCATAAAAATCTGCTTCCGCTTGTTCTTGAGCTTGAATCGCAGATTGATTTCGGTCCTGTTCTTCAAATACACTTCGTAACTTTAGATTTAACTCTTTAATTTGATTTTCAATATCCCGATCCATCTTTTTCCTCCTACTATTTTACTTTACGTAGGTTGTCACATTAGCGAAAAGTGCTGTGAAGTTCGTTATCCATTCTCTCAAATTCATTAGATACTGAATGAATATTATCAACCGCTTGTTGAAAGGCAGCGGAAAATTGTTTCGTCAAGTCTAAAACTTGCTGATTCGCTTCTTGTGCTTTGAAGTTAACAGATAATGTTGTACGCGTCGCCTTTGTTATGGAACGACTGGTTGCACTTTGAATCCTATCAGAGGCTGATCCCATTTTCGTAGCAATTTGCGTTGCTGTTTGTAAATTACTTTGAAATTGTCCCATTCTTTCAAACCCTTTCTATAAGTTTTCCAAACGCATCAAAGAAATCTCATTAAATATATATCCCTATCAATATCACTCGCTAGGCATGCAATCAAATGAGCCATACAATATAAGCTGTATGGCTCATTTGAAATGCTTGTTATATAGAGTATGACAATTTTTATTTCAAACCGAAATTACGTGATAATTCTTCATCATGAGAAGCAACAGCCTCTGCAGTTTTATTAAGCTGCGTATTAATTTCTTGTAATAGCTGTGCGAAGTTTTGTACCTTTGGCTTTAATTGATTGAACTGTTGGTCAAAACCTTCAAAAGCACGTCCTTCCCATTCGCCTCTTAATTCATTTTGTAAGTTTTGTAGTTGACTTAAAATGTCCTCAATTTGATTTGCACCTTGTCCATATCGAGCTGCTTTCGATTTAAGCTCCTCTGGTGACATACGAATTTGTCCAGCCATTTTCATTTCCCCTTTAATACATAATGAGCAAAATATACATTGGTTAATTTTACTAAATACATTATAAAGCATTATTCTGAACTTTTAAACGTTTTATCTTTCTATTGAATATTAGAATATGAATATTCAATTCTAATCATTAAATATTCTACTTTTTCTTGCTTTACAAGATTTTATGCAAAAAAGACCACCAAAAGGTAGTCCCTCATAACGAAATTCTGTGTTAACTTATAACAAAAAAAGAGGAGCCATCTCCTCTTAATAAATAAACACTACTTAATTTGTTCCTTATACTCATGGTTAACAAGTACATACCATTTTCCTGTATCAAATTTTTCTTTATTAATCACGTAAACTTTACTTTCTCTCATTACCTCCCCTGGTTTTAATCCCTTAGTAAGAGTAGAGGTCTCGCCTTTTTCAACCGCATAACTACTAGCTGCCAACACATCACTTTGGTAAGCATTATCATTTTCATCCACTAAATCCACTGATGGTAAAACGGCTAATTTCATCGGTTCGTTTGTGATATTTTTCCCTTCTGCTTCTACAACAATAAAGACATGTCCATCTTCAGGTTTTTGGAATCCTATACTTTCTTTACCAACCTTATCTCTTTCTACAACTCTTTTTACAGTTACATCAAATTTAGGTGTATGAAAATCCTTGTTTACAGCATACTCTTTTTCTTTTATTTTTGATTTCTCTTTTGTTTGTTCTGTATTTTTCTGCTTTGTATTCTCTTTCGTTTTCGCCTCATCAGTTGTTTGCACTTTCTTTTCTTCTTGTTTAGAATTGGTTTCTTTAGATTCTGAAGAAGTTTTGTCGGATGTATTGTCGCAACCAGATAAATTGAATACTAAAGCGCCACCTAAAATACATGTAGTAAATTTTTTCAACATCTCTTTTTATCCCCCAATAACACGATATGTAAATTCCTTACTTATCATAGCAAAAAATACCATCTTAAATTGTTGCATCTTGTCGAATGATTAAGAATAATCCAGTTACTCCACGTCCTCTTTTATTATAAAGTTAAATATAAGTCTATATTGGGGTAGCATCAACATAGACTTATATGCTCTATAAAACCTGCTATAATAGGTTTTTACACCCTTAGCGTACAATTTTTCACTTTCGGTAATGTGACCATTTGAAGGATAATTGAAATATTAAGACCAACTGATAGAGGTGTTTGCGTGGAATTATTTGAGTATTATAAAAAAAGAGGGAAGTTTAAGTGTTTAATTGGAACTGGACTTTTTCTTTATGGATTAATTGGTATGTATAATACTTGGGGTAACATTAATTGGGGACCAGTAATCTTAATTATTATAGCTTCTCTTGTATTTTTTAGTATTGGATTTTGGCAATTAAGAAAAGGAAATTTACTAGAAAAAAATATAGTTAAAAATGATTTAACATTTTGGGATATTGATACTTATGTTTTGTTAGAATTACCCGGCAATAATAAACATTTAGGTTTATATACTCCTGATGGAAGATATGTAGCAGGAACAAAGATGATTTCTTCAACATTACCTATTTTAAAAAATAAAGAAGTTTTTGGATTGGAAGCAAGTGATGGAGAAATTCTCGCATATTTTCAAAGTGAAGTTGAAAATTATGATTGGGCTATTTATGATTCGAATTATAATTGTGTAGGTATGTTTAAAGAAAATATGATACAAGGATTTGGAATGGTACGTGGTTCTTTGATGAATGAAAAAGAGATAAAAATTTCTGAGATAGAAGTGGAATTTGATTTTTTCGAAACGTCTTTTCATACAATGGATGATCGTATATTAATAAACTGCAAGAGGGGATATATGCCTTTAGAATGGAATGAAAGATTTGGCTTAAATGTACCTATTATTAAATTAGGTAATAATATTTCTAATGCTGAAAAGATATTTGGTTTAGGTATTCTTATTTATATTTTAGAAACAATTAAAGTAAGAAAAAGTAGGATTTTTAATGATTAGAATTAAATATTTACATTATAAAATTTATTGAATCTTTTATTAGGGATTACATCGCTGAAAGTAAAATATTGTATACTTCGGAATTACTTTACGTTCACTTCTTGAAATTGATGAGCATTTGTTATGCCAGAACCAACTGGAAATGGAAACGGCAAGCGATTATACTCCGCTTGCCGTTTTTTCATAGCTTCGTATGTATTTGAATCCCTTTCGCTTTCTCTTCTTCACCCTTCACGCGTACAATTAAATCATATGAGCCGGGTTTTGGCGCTTCAAAAGAAAGCAAACCCTCTTTTTGAGAAGTAACTTCTTCTTCATAAATGACCTTATCATCTTTTTTGACTTGCAATAAAATCGTACCTTCTTCAACTGCTGCCTCATAAGGAATTTCCACATTTCCTTTTTCAGCTTTAAGCGTTTGTACATCGTAATACCCCTGCAAAGAACCAATTGTTAAAGTCGTTTCGCCATTTTTTTGAACCTTTGTGACTTTTGTTGCTGTATTACATGCGCTTAACAATACAACAAGAGTGAAAATGAGAAATGAGCGAAGTAATTTCATAGAGAGTCCCCTTCCTTTAAATATATTAAGGATAAAATATACAATCTAACATATCATTACAATTATAGTTAAAAAATAAGGGAAATTATATGACAAGAGATGCAAATACAAACAATCACTGACCATTAATCTACAACCAACCCCACACCCCCGCACACAAAAAAAGCACCAGGTCCCCCCAATGCTTTTCCTCAAATCTAAAATAAATGACAAGCCACCTTATGCCCTTTCGCAATCTCGACCATCTTCGGTACTTCCTGCGCGCATTTTTCAGTGGCGAATTTGCAGCGCGTTCTGAATTTGCAGCCGGATGGTGAATTGAGCGGGCTTGGAACTTCACCCTCTAGGATGATTCGTTCTTTTCCTGCGTTTGTTGGGTCTGGTTCTGGCATGGATGAGAGTAGTGCTTGTGTGTATGGATGTGCCGGTTTTGTGTATAGGTCTTCGCTGTCGGCAATTTCTACTATGTTTCCTAAGTACATGACTCCGATTCGGTCTGATATATGTCTTACCATAGATAGGTCATGTGCGATGAATAAGTATGTGACGCCTGTTTCTTCTTGGATGTCTTGCAGCATGTTTACGACTTGTGCTTGAACTGAGACGTCGAGTGCTGAGATTGGTTCGTCACATAGGATGAAGTCCGGTTTTACAGATAGTGCGCGCGCGATGCTAATTCGCTGTCTTTGGCCTCCGCTAAATTCGTGCGGGTAGCGATATAGGTGTTCTTCTTTTAGGCCAACTTTTTTGAGTAGGTCTAGAATGATTTCTTTTCTTTCTTCGGCTGTGTAAGAGCCGTGAATGTTCATCGGTTCGCTAATAATTTGGAACACGTTCATTGCCGGGTTTAATGACGCGTATGGATCTTGGAAAATGATTTGCATTCGTTTTCGATATTCTTTTAGTTCACTTTCCTTTAAGCTTGCGATATCTTTTCCATCGAATAAAACGTTGCCTGAAGTAACATCGTGTAAACGAATGATACTTCTTCCTGTCGTTGATTTTCCGCAGCCAGATTCTCCTACTAATCCGAATGTTTCACCCTTTTTAATTGTGAAGCTAAGGTCATCGACTGCTTTTAATTGCTCCGTTTTTCTGCCGAATAGTCCTTTTTTAATAGGAAAATACTTTTTTAAGTTCCGAACTTCAATTAAGTTTTCTTCACTCATGGGAATCACCTACTTTTTCATCGTTTAGCCAGCACATAGAGCGTCTTTCGTTTCCGATTTCAAAATATGGCGGACGTTCTTTTTCACAAATGTCCATCTTATGCGGACAACGCTCTGCGAATGGGCAACCTTTCGGCGGATGTAGTAAGTTTGGCGTTACACCTTGAATTGGCGCGAGTCTTTCTTTTACGCCGTTCGATATTTTCGGCAAGGAGTTTAATAGCCCTTTCGTATATGGATGATTCGGCGATTGGAATATATCAAGTACAGGTCCTTCTTCCATAATAAGCCCGCCGTACATAACGATGACACGTGTACAGTTTTGCGCGACAATTCCTAAGTCGTGCGTAATAAGAAGTAACGCCATATTCGTTTCGTTCTTTAAGTTTTTCATTAAATCTAGTATTTGTGCTTGTATCGTTACATCAAGTGCTGTCGTCGGTTCGTCCGCAATGAGAAGGTCTGGATTACAAGACATCGCCATTGCGATCATAACTCGCTGCTTCATACCGCCGCTTAGTTCATGCGGATATTGTTTTACCCTTTCTTCTGGTGAAGAAAGACCGACTTGTTTTAACAAGTTGATCGCGATCTGCTCTGCTTCTTTCTTTTTCACTTTTTGATGTCGTATAATTACTTCCGTCATTTGCTTCCCAATTTTCACGACTGGATTTAGCGCCGACATTGGATCTTGAGAGATAAGTGAAATTTGATTTCCTCGAATAGAACGCAATTCTTTTTCAGATTTAGAAAGGATGTTTTCATTATGAAAAAGAATCTCTCCTTCTTTCACTTTCCCTGGCGACGTAACGAGAGACATAACGGACTTTGCCATTACACTCTTTCCGCTTCCAGACTCCCCAACGATACCGACTACTTCTCCTTTATTTAAGCAGAATGTAACGCCGCGAACTGCTTCAACTTCGCCACTTTCTATGAAAAAAGAAGTCTTTAAATTTTTCACTTCTAGTAGTTTTTCAGACACGTTTCTCACTCCTTTCACTTAACACGTTAGTTTTCATGTCCAGCTCCTTTTGGCGCGAAAGCTTTCTTAAGCGCTTCACCAATTACGTTAAAACTAAGTACCGTTAAAAGGATAAGAAATCCTGGGAAGAGTGTTAAATACCAAGCTTCACCAATATATCCTTGCGCATTGTTTAGCATGCTGCCCCAAGAAGAATCTGGTTCTCTAATACCTAATCCTAAGAAGCTAAGTGATGATTCCATTAAAATCGATGTCGCAATAGTTAATGTCGCGGCGATTATAATGGTTGATAAAATGTTAGGAATGATATGTCTTACAATTATCATGAGTGATTTTTGTCCTGATACTTTTGCGTATAAAACGTACTCTCGCTCTTTTACAGATAACGTTTCTGCCCTTACGATACGCGCAGTGTCCATCCACGTTAGTAATCCAATAATAAGAACTAACGTCGTAATTCCTGGTTTTAAATACGCATTTAATAGTAGCATTAAAAAGAATGATGGAATTGACATAAGTACTTCAACAACTCGCATTAAAAAGTTGTCTAACTTTCCGCCAAAATATCCGCTAATTGTTCCAACTGCAGTGCCGATTGTAATAGAAACAACCATCGCAAGGAAACCGACCGCAAGTGAAACGCGTCCGCCATATAACGCCCTCGTTAAGTAATCCCTTCCATAATCATCCGTTCCGAAAGGATGACTTAAACTCGGTTCTTGTAAACGATCTGGAATCGACATTTTACTAGGATCGTATGGCGATACGAATGCAAAAATTGATGCGATCGTTAAAACCGAAAGTATAATAACTCCCATTACTACAAACTTATTTTTTGTAAAACTACTTTTTATCGTTTGAAATCTCCTATTATTCATTCCAAATCACCCCCTCATGCGAATGCGCGGATCTACTACGCCATATAAAATATCAGCAATTAAGTTACCGAGAATTAACATGAATGATGATAGTAATGTAATTGCCATGATAATCGGATAATCAAATCTAAAAATAGCATTTACCCCCAGTGAACCAAGTCCTGGCCATGAGAATACTGTTTCCGTAATAAACGCTCCGCCTACTAAACTTGGAATCGATAATCCGAAAATTGTAATGATCGGTATTAATACATTTCGAAGTACGTGATTAAATAACACTGTTTTCTTTGAAGCGCCGTACGCATATTGAATTTGTACATATTCTTCTTCTAATTGCTGAATCGTACTTGAACGAATATATCTCATATAAACAGATACGTTTTGGAACGCTAGCACCATGCAAGGTAAAATGCCGTGTTGCACAATATCCCAGACAGAATCTTTACCTACGGTGCGCATACCCATACTCGGAAGTAGGTTCAATTTTAAAGAGAATAAGTAGACTAATAGTAGTGCAAACCAGAAAACCGGCATAGAAATACCAACGTATGAAATAAAGTTTATAATGCGGTCAAAGTATGAATTCTTTTTCACACCTGTAAATAATCCAAGTGGTATTGCGATTACGAATGAGACGAGTAAAGATGATCCCATTAACCCAATTGTTGCAGGTAATCTTTCTGTGATAAGCTCCAAAACAGGACGATGATTTTGAAGCGAGTAACCAAAGTTTCCTGTTAAAATGTTTTTTAACCATAAAAAATACTGCACGTAAATGGGTTGATCTAGTCCTAAACTTTTGCGAATACGCTCCACGTCAATTGGACTCATATTCGGCGTGACAAAGTTTCGAACCGGATCCCCTGGCGCTAATTTTATTAATAGAAAAGAAATAATAGAAATAACAAATAAAAGTGGAATTGCATTTAAAAGCCTCTTTGCAATTACTTTATACACAAACTTCCCCCCTCAGGATAAAGCGAAACTTTAATCAACCTGCACCAATTAGGCTTTAATGGACAATCCGACGACTCCCGCCCTACTTCCTCGCATTCATCGAGTTTTGAGGCGGGAGTCTTACTGCCCGTTGAAGCGGGATAAAGAAGCTGATTTCCACCAGCTTCTTTACTGTTTCTTATTTCACTTCATAAATCTTAGATAGATCTTCAAACATTGTGACAGGAATTGCTTTCGCTTCTTTTAATCCATCAAACTTTTTATCTACTGCAATAACTGCTTTCGGATAAGCGATTGGTAGATAAGGTACGTCTTCTCTAGCTGTCTCTTGAATTTTATGGTATAGCTCTGCGCGTTTTGTTTTATCAGTTTCAACTGCAGCTTCTTCCCATAGCTTATCGAAGTCAGCATTTTTATAACGTGCATAATTGTATTCTGCATTACTTAAGAATAAGCTCTTATATGAATCTGGCTCAGGTCCCATAATGTAACCACCAAATGTAATGTCATATTCTTTATTCTCTTTATCTAAGCCTTTTTCGCTTGCCGCACTAGCATCTAATGCATTTAGTTCAACTTGTAAGCCAACTTCTTGTAATTTTTGTTGTGTATATAACGCTAAGCTTTCCATAATTTTATTATTCGTTACATACATAACTCGTACTTTTTCTTTATCTTTCACGCCAGCTTTTGCTAATAAATCTTTCGCTTCTTTTTTATCATACTTATAGTCTTTAATATCTTTCGCATAATACATAGCATCTGGCGTTAAGATTGAATTTGCTGGTTCTGCAAATTCACCTGAAACGAACGCTGAGTTAATCATTTCTTTCTTATCTAACGCATGCGCAATTGCTTGGCGCACTTCTTTTTTCTTCATCAAATCTGTATTCATGTTATAAGATAAGTAGAATAATCTACCTTCAGGGAATGTCACCATTGAGAAGTTCCCAGTGCTATCTAATTTCTTAAAGTCTTGCGGCTCAATCATCTTCATGTTGATTTGACCATTTTGCAGTGAAACATTTGCTGTATTACGGTCTTTTACAACGCGGTATACGATAGAGTCTAATTTAGCTTTACCACCTACATAATCATCGAATCGATCTAATGCAACGTACTCATCTGATTTATACTCTTTAAACTTAAACGGACCTGATCCAACAGGCTGTAAGTTTTTCGTACTCTTCGCTAAATCTGCTTCCCCTTCAAATACATGTTTCGGAATTGGGAAGAAATCATTCATTACACCTTCGAAAGATGCACTTACTTGCGGTAAAACAAATTGAGTCGTTAACTCATCTACTTTTTTCACCTCAAGCGGTTTTCCTTTAAAAATAAAGTTTTCACGACTTGAGCTATTTTGCTTCTCATCTAAAATAGATTGGAATGTAAATGCTATATCGTCTGATGTAATTTTCTTACCATCATGCCATTTTAAATTATCTTTTAATTTCAACGTCCACGTTAATTGATCTTCTGAAGGCGTAAAGCTCTCAGCAAGAACAAACTTTTTCTTACCGTCTTCCATGTGATATAGCGGCGCATATAAAGCTTGCTGCACAGTTAATGACACACGATCGTTCGCATAAAGCGGATTCATCGTATCTGGATTATCGCTAACACCAATCGTTAACGCCCCTCCATCTTTCGGATTCCCTGACTTACTAGTGCCCGCTTGCTTCGAAGAATCTTTTTCCCCAGAACAAGCCGCTAATGCAATAAATAGTATTAGGACAAATGGTAATGCAAATAACTTCCGTTTCATCTTTCGGTCCCCCTCGAACTGTTTATACCCATAAGAAAACTCGGAATTAATCCCGAGTTTTCTTATAAGTTTTAAATTACCACTACCAGTATGTATTGTCAAACTTTTTCGCAAAGGTAGAAAGTTTGAAATCTATTAATAGAAACAAATACCTCCCACAAAAAAAGACCACCAAAAGGCAGCCTCAAAATTCAATCCTATTCCCTATCCCACGCTCCACCGCTTTCTCATACAAATACTTCGCAACGATAATATCTACTACGGCCAAGCCAACTGATTTGAAAATAGTAATCTCTTCCTCATTCTCTCTACCAGCTTTTTCACCGCTTATAATTTGACCAAGTTCGGCGTGTATGTCGCTAGCTTTAAATAAACCTTCTTTTATTGGCACTTGAAGATCGCCCGTTTCTTCTAATGCTGCTTCTTTTGATTCGACTACTACTTTGTTTGCGTTCGCGATGGCGTGAGATGGTAGTTCTTGCATGCTCGGTCTGAATGAACCGACGGCGTTTATGTGGACACCTTTTTGTAGTTTTTCTGAGAAGACTGGTGTAGATGCATTTGTTGTTGTGACGATGATATCTGCTTCGCTTATCGCTTCATTTGGATTTCTATAAACGTAAGCAGGTTTGCCGAATGTCGTTTGTATATGTTGCACGAATGCATACGCTTTTTCTTCCGTTCGATTGTATAAAATGACCTTTTCGATATTTCTAACCGCGAATACTGCTTCTGCAATTCCTTTCGCCTGTTCACCGGTTCCAATAATACATAAAGTTTTTGCGTTATGACGAGCTAAATATTTTGTTGCTACTCCTGATAAGGCACCTGTTCGGATCATCGTTAAGTACGATCCTTCTAAAAGTGCGAGTGGTTCTCCCGTTTGAAAGTCTGATAGCATTACAATCCCGTTTATCGTTTTCTTTCCTATCTTTTTGTTCTGCGGGGCGACTGTTACTACTTTTAAGCCGAGTGCCTCAAGTCCTTCCGCTACTGAAGGCATAATTAATGCCGTATTTTGTTCGCTTGCAAATGGTAATGAAGTACGTATTGGTGTGATCGTTCTTTCTGCGGAAAATTCTTGTAAAGCAAGCGCCGCGTATGCAATGACTTCGTTCATATTTACTAAGTTTCTTTGTTCGTTTGCGCTTATGACTAGCATATCTTTCCACCTCCTCCTTCTATCCTAACAAAAATCCCCGATTCAAATCATCTCTCGGATCTAATACAAACTGATGAAATCCTGTAATAAATGCCTGCCCGGTTACTTTCGGAACGATTGCTTCATATTGAGCTACCTCTGTTACAGATAATACTTCTCCCACAAAATGACCATCTGTGATACATTCGTGGATAAAAGTTTCTCCCTTTTGTAAGGCACCTTTTTCAAAAAGAGTTGCGAGTCTCGCAGAAGTTCCTGTGCCGCAAGGAGAACGATCTACTTGCCCGTCAGCAAAGATTGTTACATTTCGTAAAGTAGCATCTTTTTCTTTCGGTTCATCTGAGAAAATAACACCGTATATTCCTTTTAAACCTTCTTCCAATGGATGTTTTACTTCCATTTGACTTTCAATATCATGTTTAATTTTTCCGCCCCACGTTTGAATAGCAGGTAAGTCTTTGAAATCGACTTTCAAACCAAATTCTTTACTATCCACTACAGCATAAAAGGCTCCACCAAACGCGATATCTACTTGAAATTCATAGTTATCTATTTTGATAGGAACGTCTTTTTTATATACAAACGAAGGAACATTTTCAAATGATACTGACTCTACTTCACTCCCGTTAAACTTTGCGTACGCAATAACTTCCCCGGCAGGGCTATCAATAATGAATTTTTGCTTTTCACCAGTCACTTCAAACATACCTGTTTCAATTCCTACTGTAATAACAGCAATAATGCCGTGGCCGCACATCGTACTCCAGCCTTCATTGTGCATAAATAAAACACCAAAATCAGCGTGAGCACTTGCAGGCGGTGTAACGATACAACCATACATCCCGTGATGCCCTCTCGGTTCATACATAAGAATTTCACGAAGGTGATCCAAATGTTCCATACAGTATGCGCGTCTTTCTAGTTGCGTTTCTCCCTTTATCTCTGGCACGCCGCCCGTAATAATTCGAAGCGGTTCCCCAGCTACGTGCGCATCAATAGTTGTGTATATTTTGCTAACCTTCATTTCTATCTCTCCCCTATATATTAATACTATTTTCATTGCAAGTATCATGCCAACGGATAGAGTATAAAGTGAAACTTTAATCAGTAGGGAGTTTGTCCATCCCCGACTGATTATTAGCCCACACCAATCGGGCTTTTACGTGCAGCCCGATCCCCACCTAATTTCTTTGCTTTCGCTGAATTTTGAGGCGAGGGTCTTACTGCCCGGCGAATAGCGGAATAAATCTGTATACATTTTTCAAAAAAACATACACTACTGTCTACTTTTTTATACAGTAAACAGTTGGTGACTATTAGCCTCCAATTTAGCCCCACACTCACCAAACCTCAAAACAAAAAAATCCCCCGAAAACCCTGGGGGATCCATCAAACCCTCACCGCCACCACATCCGGCACTTGCTTAGCAATTTCCTCACCAATCTTTATACTTGCCGTTGCAGCTGGAGATGGTGCATTACAAATATGTAGAGAATTGATGCCAGGAATAATGCAAAAGTCATCAACCATATTTCCGTTTGATAAAATAGCTTGTGCCCTTACCCCTGCATGTGTTGGCACGATATCTTTCTCTGTTAGTTCTGGTATGAGGCGCTGTAAGCTTTTTAAAAATGATTGTTTACTAAATGAGCGCACCATCTCTTTTATGCCTTCTTTCATATTTGGCATCGCCATTTTCCAAAAGCCTGTGTATGTCATTGTTTCCATGAAGTCTTTCATATTAAAGTCCGTTTTCGTATAACCTTCGCGCTTGAAGCTTACTACTGCGTTTGGTCCTGCATGTACGTCTCCGTTTATCATTCTTGTAAAATGAACACCTAAAAACGGGAATTCTGGGTTTGGAACTGGATAAATTAAATGTTTTACAAGATGGCGTTTTTCTGGGACAAGTTCGTAATATTCACCACGAAACGGAACAATTTTCATATCAGTTAATATACCTGTCTTTTTCGCAATGCGATCACTATGCAAGCCAGCGCAGTTAATGAGAAATTTCGTTTTAAATGTGCCTTTGTTTGTCTCAATTGTTACAGCATCTTTTTTCTCAGTAATACGCTCTGCGGTTGTTCCTAAGTGTACTTCACCGCCGCTTTCTTGAATTAAGCGAGCAAATGCATAACTGACTCCTTTATAATCAGCAATCCCGCAAGAAGGAACACGGATGGCCCCTAGTCCCTTTACATGAGGTTCAATTTCAGCTAATTCTTCCTTATCTATTTTTGAAATGTGTAAATCGTTTTGTAAGCCTCTCTCATATAAGTTATGTAAAAGAGGAAGTTCTTCTCTTTCTGTAGCGACAATTACTTTTCCGCACATGTCATAAGCGATGTCATTTTCTTTACAAAATTGAACCATAGCTGCATTTCCTTCTTTGGCAAACTTCGCTTTATAACTCCCTGGTTTATAATAAATGCCAGAATGAATTACTCCGCTATTATGTCCAGTTTGATGGTGTGCAAGTTCCTTTTCTTTTTCAATGATCGCGACTTTCGCACGAGGGAATTTTTTCGTTAAAGCCATTCCAGTTGATAGACCAACAATTCCTCCGCCAATAATTATAAAGTCATACACTCTAATTCCCCCTTAATCGTATAAAGTGAAACTTTAATCAGTGGGGTTTCGTCCATCCCCACTGATTATTAGTCTTCACCAATCGGGCGTTTACAGGCAGTTAATCTTCCACCTAACTTCTTTGCTTCAGCCGAATTTTAAGGTGGGAGTTTTACTGCCCGGCAAATAGCGGGATAAAAGGCAGGTCTATTCAAAAGACCTGCCGTACATATTATTTAGAAAAACAACCGCGCTGACGCATGAGTTCTCTATATAAATCTTTATTCTTCTCAAATGCAGCTCTTCCGTGCATCCAAAATAAATTGTTTAAAAGAACTAAGTCACCAACTGGTAATTTTAATGCATGTGTTGCCTGTGAGTTTTCAACTGAATAGGATAAGTCTTTCAAATAGTTTGCTTGTTCCATATTATCTGGATAAGCGAACTGATCAATAAAGCAAATACATGGTGCGTTATTTATATCAAAAAACGTTTCACGATAGACGATTTCTTGCGCATTTTTACTTGGTGGTGCTTTATACGTAATTTTAACAGATGCGAGTGAATGGTTTCTAAATTTTTGAAGATCTTCCCAATCGTCTAAATGTAGTAAACGAGATTCTCCTCCTACTGCATTTTGCTCTTCCATTTTCATCATAAGAAGCCAATCTGTCGGTTCATCAACGAATGTACCGTCCGTATGAAGTGTAAACAATCGGTACGCTTGACGAAGGTAAGAATCACTACTATCCGTATCTTTCACATTAAATCTTGCATAATACGTTCCTGTCATTGCATCGAAGTTTGGTGCCCCAATTAAATGTGTTATTGCTGTTGCAAATTTCACGTAATCTGCTGGATCTGCCGTTTCACCTTGCACCCCAATTGTAAATCCGCCCGTTTCACGGTCATGAATAATGCCGCGAATGTTATCCATAAATGATTGCCCAAAAATCTTTCTCATTCCATCAGCAACATTAAACCGTGAATACGGAATGTATTGTAATGACTGCTCTGAATGCTCTTTTACCTCTTCAAAAAACTGCTTAAGCAATTGCTGATTTAACATAATATGATATAAACGTTTATGCTCCGGATGAGGAATAATTTCATAACCCTCATATTTTTTTGCAAACTTCATCTTCGTACTTTGTTCTGTAATAATCGACATTTCAATTCCTCCCTAAATGAAATATGAAGAACGTATTGACGCTTTTTACAGACAGTTATCCTTATCTTCTTATGCCGAGATTTGGTCTTACTGCCCTAACAGCAAAAAGCCAGTCATACGCACCACGACAGAAAATCGTAGAAACGTACAACTGGCTTATCATTACGAGTGTCTTTAATCTCTTAAAGTACAATAATAATAGACAGTTCATATGAAAACATGTGTAAACAGGAAAACAAGATCGAATTTAGAGAAGGCTAATTTCTCGAATGGATCTTATTAATTAAATAATAATTCTAAATATTCTAACTGTCAATTCGTTTTTTATTATTTCCTCGACATACTTTACACATTTTATAAATCCCCTTTTTTCGCTTCTTGTTTTACAACTTGAATTTCTTTTCACGTATTCATCTTACTTACTCCCAAATAAAATAAGCCAGTCGCATCTCTTTAAAGGAAATACAACTGGCTCTCATTTATCGTCATAAACTAGACATTGATTATAAATTTGTTTCCTCGTACTCTTCCACAGGCTTTTCATCATTTAAATAACTTACATATTGGCGATGCAAATCTTTGACCGCACTGACGATAGCATTTTGCGCTTTTCCTTGATAATGATCTGTAATATCTTGCACAATTTCTTCAATACCATCTCGTAAACTATGTCCTCTTAAAATTTGGGCGACGAAGCCTCTCCCGTGCTCTGTTGCAAGCGTACATGACGCTTCAATAATGACATGATATTTATGATCTGCTTCAATTGTAATTGTTAACGTTTCGTACATACTGCGAACCGCCATCCCTTTCGGAAGTCTCGAATGTCCAGCCATGAAAAAAGTTCCTTTGCGCATATTTCACCCTCCGTTACTATGTTAAAAGCCAGAAAAGCATCGTATACAGCTGCATTGAATTTTATTTACTCCCCTTATCCTTCTAGCTCGTACTCCTGCTAAAGAAGCTCAAGTGGAAAGAAGTTACTCTCTTCATTTTCAAATATAAATCCGGGCTTACAGCGAGGCTACTCACTGCCATCCGATACTAAATTAATCATAATGTAAATAAACTGAATATTCAATATTAATTTGATAAGAAAGTTCCAAATCCCCACAACATATACTGTTCAAAAGAAAAAAGGAAGTGGTCTCATGTATTACGGAACAAAAGGCTGGTACGTAGCTGAACTTAAAAAATTAGGTGTCCGCTATCATGAAGGACGAAAACTAGAAAGTTACCGCGGACACGTATTGCGCAATTTATTAATCGCACAACAAGAGAAAACGAAAGAAGAGGAATCTAACATCGATTGATTCTCGAAATATATTAGCGGTTCAACATGGTATATTGACTTATCGACAAATCATTCCCCCATTCCACCAACCAATCACACATTCATACAAACCAAAAAGGCCACCCTAATGAAGTGCACCCCAATTGTTAGACACATAATTAACAATTGGAGGTGCATTTTTTATGGCTAAATTTTCTTCAAAAGATAAAATACAAGCAGTAAAACGATATCTAGAAGGTACGGAAGGCGGAAAAACCATTGCTAATTCTATAGGGGTTCATCCTAGAGAACTTTATCAATGGATTAAACGGTTTGAATTTTCAGGGGAAAAGGCGTTTGAAAAACGCTATACAACTTACTCTCTCGAGTATAAACTAGATGTAATTCATTATATGAATGAAAATGGGACATCTCTGAGAGAAACAGCTGCTTTTTTTAATATTCCTTCTTGCGAAACACTCCGAAAATGGAAAGTAGCATATGAAACAGAAGGATTAGATGCCCTAAAATCAAAGAAAAAGGGGCGTCTAACCATGGCCAAAGAAAAAGCTAAGCTACAACATTTAAAACAAAACGAAGTATCTCTTGAAGGTTCTATAGAAGCGCTACAAGCAGAGAATGAACGTCTGCGTATGGAAAATGACTATTTAAAAAAGTTGAATGCCTTAGTTCAAAAGAAGAAAACATCACAGACCAAGACAAAGCGCAATTGATTTATGAATTAAGGCATAAATACAAGGTCGTTGACCTTGTGAAAGTCGCTAATATCGCTCGTAGTACGTACTATTACTGGATGAAACAAGCGAAACGTCCAGATAAATATAAGAAAGTTAAAGAATTAATTAAAGAGATCTTTAGTGAGAATTTTGGGAGGTATGGTTATCGTCGTATTACATTGGAATTACGTAATCGAGGCCATGCATTAAATCATAAAACCGTTCGACGTTTAATGAATATCCTGGGATTAAAATGTCTTGTTCGATTAAAAAAATATCGTTCATATAAAGGGACTGTCGGGAAATTCGCTCCTAATATTTTAAAACGTAATTTTCACGCATCAAAACCAAATGAAAAATGGGTAACAGATGTGACGGAGTTCCACTTACATGGTAAAAAACTATATCTATCACCCATTTTAGACTTATATAACGGAGAAATTATAGCTTACAATATAGAACATAGACCTGCCTATTCCCTTGTTTCTAAAATGTTGAATAAGGCGTTTCAACGTTTGAATGATAAGGAAACTCCTATTTTACACTCGGATCAAGGTTGGCATTATCAAATGCGACAATATCATCAGTCGCTTAAAAAACATAACGTTATCCAAAGTATGTCCCGTAAGGGAAATTGCTTAGATAATGCAGTCATGGAAAATTTCTTTGGCTTATTAAAGTCTGAATTACTTTATCTTAAAGAGTTTGAAAGTATGGAACAATTTAAGCAAGAACTAGAAACTTATATTCATTACTACAATCACAAAAGAATTAAAACAAAACTAAAAGGATTGTCCCCTGTGCAATACAGAGTTCAATCCTTAGTAGCTGCTTAATATATTTGTCTAATTTTTTGGGTTCAGTTCATAACGGGTGACCTTTTTTTATTCACAAACAAGAATTTGTCTAGAAAATGATCCTTTTCTTGTGATGCAGCGGTCTGTAATTTCAAATCCCGCTTCATGAATCATGTCGTCCATTGTTTCCATCGTGACAACGACTACTTTTTTTGCGATACGGCGCGCACTTGAAAGAATCGAGAGTTGATCTTCTGGTGTTGCGTGCGTAAATAGGTCGTATGGCATATCGATAATTGCGACGTCGTAGTTCTCAGTAATTTCTTCAATTGGGCCTTTTGTTACTGTTCCTTCAAACCCGAAATGTGCGATGTTTTTTCTCGTTCCAAGAACTACAAGTGGATTTATATCTCTACCAACGATGTTAATCCCCATAGAAAGTGCTTCTACTACTACTGTTCCAATGCCACAGCACGGGTCAATTGCTCGTACTCCATCTGGGTTTGGTACAGCGATATTTGCGACAGCTCTAGCAACACGTGTGCTCAGTGATGTCGAATAGCTATGCGGTTTTTTTATGTGATGATACCAAACTGGATCACTTTCTACATAGTGCCCGAAGTACCAACGTCCTCCAAGAGGAACAATCCCGAATACGCGCTCTGGATTACGAACGTCTGCTTCTCCTTCAATATGCATACCGAGGTCTCGTTCAATAAGGCGTCTTTCCCCATATTCAATTTTATTTTCTTTACCAAGATCATTGATTTTAACGAAGATAACTTTGAATGTCGCTCCTGCTAAATCAATTTGTTCCACTTGTTCTAAAATGCTTTCTAAGTCGTCCCCTTCATACATAACCTCAACGCGCTCTTTAATAAACGGACTTCTACTCGGAGCAATCTTGACTTCACTTTTCAAAATATTAACGTGAGACTCCATCCCAAAGAACGAGCGCATTTCCAAGTAACATAAAGCACGCTCCTCTTCGCGAAACGCATACGTATATATACATGCAGGTGTTTTACTATGATTACTCAATCTATTATCATCCTTTATCGTTTAAAATTGTTATGATCACAATTACTCGAATATTTTTGTATATAAAATTAAATGATATCATATGCCGGAAATAAAGAGAAACCTTTCTAAATCCTTTCGCAAATAAAAGAGACTGCCTATTGGCAATCTCTTTATTTTTAATAACAAAAAGAAGATACATTCTGAGCTTGTTCTTCCTAGTAATCTAGCATACCATCATAAGTTGCTTCTCCTAATGTATCATTTGAAATTGTCCTGAACATATACATTCCCTTCCTCCAAAGGAAGCTTTTTCTGATTAACCCGTTTCGCTTTTCCCGTTTCAAGATCGATTTGGAAAGTCGAAAAATACCACATTCCTTCTCCATTATCATAATTCCCAATAAGAAACTTCCCTTTATCTAAAGCTTTAAAACAAGTTCCTGTAATACCAAAATCATCTTCATCGATTTTCACTTCGAGCACTTTCCCTTTATGAATGTAAAAAGCTTTCACTGTTGAAAAATTAGAAGACTCACGTTGCAGTGCTACGAAAAAATCTGGTGTACCTTTACTTACAAATCCATTTTTTCTAGACGTATTAAATACAAACTCTCCAATTTTCGCCTCTTGCAAATATAATGTCGCGCTTGTAGATTGTAAGGCAAGCTGATATTCACCTTTATATATTTGATCCCCTTCTTGTGCACCAACCCAAGGTTCTTTTTGCGTTTCATGTTGTTCATTATTCGAAAAAACATGCAAAGTATACGCTTCTCCCTCAGTAGAATTCATTAAAACAGTGTAGCGACTTTGCACTTGTGGATTTATTTGTGACCCTTGTATTTTTCTACTCTCTTTTTTATTCCCCTGGGTATCCTCTACCTTCGTCACTACTTTTTCATCTGAACCTTCTTGAGCACATCCACTTAACATTAAACTTACGACGATACTCCCCATCAATAATTTCTTCATCTTGCCCCCCTAAATGAAAAGCTGATTAAAAATAATATTTTTAATCAGCCCACTTTATTTTCTATGAAATTAGTCTTCAATTAAATTAGACATTACATACGCATATACTAATGATTCTGTATGTGCAATGGAACTCTCATGCGTACGTTCAAAAGCGTGAGAAGAATCAATACCGGCTCCAATTAATGCATGTTTTACATCAAATCCAGCGTGAATCGCAGCTGATGCGTCAGATCCGTAGTACGGGTAAATATCTACTTTATATTCAATATTGTTCGCTTTCGCAAGCTCAACTAAATGTTTACGTAATGCATAATGGTATGGGCCACTAGAATCTTTTGCGCAAATAGATACTGTATATTCATCAGATGTTTGTCCATCACCTAACGCTCCCATATCAACTGCTAAATATTCAACAGTTTCTTCTGGAATGTTAGAGTTTCCACCGTATCCAATCTCTTCATTATTAGAAATTAAGAAATGAGTTGTATATGGTAATGTTACGTTTTCGTCTTGTAATCTCTTAATTAATTTTAATAGAATTGCTACGCTTACTTTATCATCTAAATGACGTGATTTTATGTATCCACTGTCTGTAATTTGAACACGCGGATCGAATGAAACGAAGTCTCCTACTTCAATTCCTAATTCGCGTACTTCATCAGCTGAAAAGACACGCTCATCAATACGAACCTCAATATTTTTCTCATCGCGTTTCGCTTCACCTGCATCTTTATATACGTGTACAGATGTTTGATGCATTAAAATCGTTCCTGTATACGCCTTACCGCTTGACGTTTCAATTTCGCAATATTCCCCTTCTACAGAGTTCCAGCGAAATCCGCCAATCATAGATAAACGAAGACGACCGTCAGATTTAATTTCTTTTACCATCGCACCTAACGTATCAACATGAGCAGTTAATAAACGATGTTGATCATCATTTTTCCCTTTTACCGTTAAAATAAGAGCGCCTTTATTATTACGCTTCGTCTCTACGTTCCACTCACTCACATAGTTTTCAATGAAATTAATAATTTTCGCCGTATTTCCAGATGGACTCGGAATAGAGACAAGCTCCTTAATGAGTTCCATCGTTTCTTTCGTATGATGTGCCATTGTCGTTTCCTCCTCATTTTCTCTATTATTCAGTATACAAAATTTGCTATGAAACCTCTACTTATATGGTCTAATTTTCTAAATTATAGTGAAATTCTCTTTAGTATGTAAAAAGGAGCTGCAAAATATGAATATATCAAAAAAATATATACACATTGCACTCATTTGGTTTTTAGCATCATTACTTTGTTTACAAGTTTCTTATGCCGTTCATACTACTACTTCTATTACAATCGGCTGGGGATTAACGGCTATCTTCTTCATTATTAGCTTCATTGCAGCAAAAAAGCATAGCGTTAGTGAGTAACGCTATGCTTTTCCTATAAAACTATTCTTCTGAAACATCTAATAAATAAATCCCTCTTTCAAATCCACCGTGCTCTTCTTTTTTTTTCTTACGAAGGCGTTCTACGTCTTCAATTGTTGCTCCTTCTGCACGCGCTAATGACATAATCACTTCCAGTGCATCCGCAAGAGAATCTAACGCATGTTCACGCTCTTTCATAGAAGCAAATTCACGAACTTCTTCCGTTCCAATTTTCGCTAAAGCTTGTATGTATGCTTGGCCTGTTAATTTTTGTGCTGTATATGTTTTTCCAGACATTAATATTTTCTCTGGAACACGGTCTCTTACTAACTTGTTATAAGTTGACATCATTCATCCTCCTATGTTCAATAACACCCGAGCTCTGCTTTATAGAAAAACCACTCTTTTTTCACACACGCACTTAACATATCAATTCCTGATCCGTGCGCCCTTACATGCGGAAAGAAATAGTGCTCTGATTTTTCTTCTTCATTACCATATAAAGTTTGGTACTCATCTGGAATCGCTTCTTTTTTCACATCTTTTTCTTTCGTCACCCCGCCAGAAAACGCAACACTTGGATGCCCTTCAAAAAATAATGCAGTTCGTACAGCCATAGATGGTGTACTGTGCAAAGCATAATATACAAACAAAATTATACCGGTAATACCTATAATTTTTTTCATGTATGACTCCTAAAAAAAAAGTGCTAACACAATTATACTAAAATGTGTTAGCACTTTCTCCCTTTTATCCCGAATTAACGGGCTAATAATCAGTAGGAAGTGAACAAAACCCCCTCACTAATTAAAGTTTTACTTTATTCCCCTTTAAATGCTGGTAGACGTTTTTCTAAAAACGCAGCAATGCCTTCTTTATGGTCAGCTGTTTGTCTCATCGCATATTGACCGCGTTTTTCAAGCTGAAGCGTCTGTTCTAAATTAGAGCGATTGACTTCACATAAAATTTGCTTCGTTTGAATCATCGCCTTAATCGGCTTTTGTGACCATTCATTAATTTTTTGTTTCACAGCCGTTTGGAAGTTCTCGCTGATTACTTCATCAATTAAGCCGATATCTAACGCTTCTGTTGCTGATAATTTCTTGCCTTCCCAAATAATTTGCTTCGTCATATTTTCACCGACGCGCTTTTGTAGGAAGAAATGACCGCCACCATCTGGAATTAAAGCGATTCCAATAAAGTTCATCGCAATAACTGACGATATATCTGCCATCACATAATCAGCAGTTAATGCAATACTTAATCCAAGACCAGCAGTTGGTCCATGAATTGCACTAATCACAAGCTTCGGCATCGTATATAAAGTTACAACGACTTCAGAAATGGTATTCATAATACCGTCAAACTTGCTTTCATCATTACTTGAAAGCATCGATTTAATATCCCCACCCGCAGAAAAACCACGACCGTTCCCGCATAGCACAACAATATGCGCAGAACTCTCCGCTACTTCTTTCAACTTTTGTAATAGCTCTTTTAACGTTGGCTCATCTAATGCATTTAACACTTCTGGGCGATTGACCATCACCGTTGCTACGCTTCCTTCATATTTCACAACCACAGATTCTGTTTTACTCGTTACTTCCATCATATACCCCTCTTTTCTATATAAAGATTATACTTATATAATTATAGAAAACAGGTAAAAAATCCTTCTTTTTTCTTAATTTTCTGTCTAACAATCTCGCAATTTGTATATATCCTGTATAAAACATACCATTTCGTTAAAAAATATAGCAATCAAAGTCGTTTTATCCATACCTTTCATCTATCTATCATTACAATGAAATAATGTCTTCTTGCATGTACTGCTTAAAAACAAATATTGAAATTCATTCGCCTTACTATAAAGTGAAGGCTTTTACGGTCCGCAGGGCTTCCACCTAACTTCTTTGCTCCAGCTGAATTTTGAGGTGGGAGTTTTACTGCGCGGTAAATAGCCCGATAAAAAGGTATTTATCCCCTCACTCGGGTGCTGAAATAAAAGAATGAAGAAATGGAGGAACATATGGTTAATAAGTTGAAACAGACGGATAACTACTTCCCACATTTCCTACTGCTATTCATTGTATTTCAACCAATTTTAGATTTACTAACATCTTTTTCAATCTATGTATTACACATGAGCGCAACAGTCGGAATCGTAGTCCGTTTCGCCTTTATGCTTCTTGCATCAGGGTATCTACTTCTTCATCACAAACAACAAGGTGCGAAAAAATACATTCTCTACTTATGCTTACTTGGAACTGTACTCACAATCGGCCTTGTTAATAATTTAATGGTCAAATCTCTAGTTTCTTTCGGAGAAGAAGTGAAATTCATTTTAAAAAGTGTATATCCAATGGTACTACTGTTTGGGTATATTATCGCTCTTAAAGAGTTAAAAAATAACGAATATGCGTTTCATAAAATCATTATCTATTTCTTATATGCAACGTTAATTTTGAGTATCTCAATTATTGTGGCAATGTTGACTAGTACAGATTTCCCAAGTTATCCGAACTCAAAGATCGGTTCAAGGGGATGGTTCTTTGCTGGAAATGAGTTAAGTTCCATTTTCGCCATTACGTTCCCCATCGTTGTCTTGTACTCAATTCATAAAACAACTTCTTTCTCGAAAATCTATTACTGGATTCCAACTGTACTTGCGATGTATGCAAGCATTATGATTGGAACGAAAGTAGGCTATGGTGCCATTGTTATTACACTTGGTATCGCTCTTTTTTTCTTATTCATTGAATATATTATTCATCGTAAAAAAGAAGGAAAAGGATTCACATATCTTGTAAATACAATTGTTGTTGCTATCGTATTAGGAGGTATACTCATACTTACACCATATACTCCTATCGCCAAAAACATGAGCATCCATTTACAAATATATAAATATAAAAATCCAGTACAAGAAGGAGAGGTAACGAAAGAAGAACGTGAGCAGGGTGAACTAACAGACTCTGAAATGAAGAGTTTAATTTACAGTGATCGTGACAAGTTTTTAAACGTATACAAACAATACTATAAAGACGCACCACTATCTCAAAAACTATTTGGAATGGGCTACGCTGGTAACTATACAACTACACCTAAATTAGTCGAAATGGATTTCTACGACCTATTCTTTGCGTTCGGCATTGTTGGATTCCTTATGTATTTGCTGCCGCTTCTTTATTTCGGTATTAAAATATTCATTCGCATCATCACTAACTTCAAGAAACTATTAAATGTAAAACATATGCTACTAGCTAACACACTCGTCTTATCGCTCGGCATCGGCTTTATGTCTGGTCACGTATTAACAGCACCAGCCGTAAGTATTTTCTTCGTTGTTATACTTGCTTATATGATTGTTGACTTGGGAATTGAATAACAAAAAGAAGGTACTCTGAAAAGTCCGTTATACTGGATTTTCGAGCACCTTCTTTTTATTTCATTCGTGTTTTACATACTCTAAATTTTCTTTTGCGATATTTTTATTATACCGTCTAAACACCTAAAAACTTCAATTTCTCTTTCTGTTCGTCGTTCGCCATTACTACAATTGTTTTTTCAATACTTGGATGTACTTGTTCAAGCGTTACACTCGCTCCAGCTTTATTTGACTGCTCAACAAAATTTAATAATGCCATCGCTCCTGACACATCCATATAGCGCACATCTTTCATACGTAAAACAATCGGTGACTTCACATCTTGTAAAGTAGTAAAAATACGATCTACTGATAAGAAAGAGAGCGGTCCTTGAATCGTATACGTTGCTTCTCTTTCTTTTACAATCGAAGTTTTACGTTCTTTACATTTCACAATGTATAGGATGAAGGAAAGAATAATCCCGAATGCAACAGCGATCATTAAATCAAACTTCACTGTAACGATCATCGTTACGAGCATAACAATAACATCACCTTTTGGCGCTACATGCATTTTCTTCATGCTTTCCCAATCGAACATTCCAATACCCGTTAAAATTAAAATACCTGATAATACAGCAAGTGGAATGTATTGTACGACTGAACCGAGTCCCATAATGAAAATAAACAATATAACACTATGCATACTTGCCGAAAGCGCCGTTTTACCGCCACTTCTTATATTAACGATAGATCGTACAGTCGCCCCTGCACCTGCTAATCCGCCGAACAATCCGCTCATCATATTACCGATACCTTGTCCGACAAGTTCTTTATTACTTTTATGACGTGTACCTGTCACATTATCCATTACGACTGACGTTAATAAAGAGTCAATCGAACCTAATAAAGCAATACTAAGCGCTGGTAAAATAAGTTCTGCTAATCCTGTTCCACTTAAAGATGGAATATGAAGCGTAGGCATCGCTTCTGGAATCGTTCCAATCTTTTCAATTACTTTATTTAGTGAAAGATTTCCGATAATCGGTACCTTCACTGTAAGCCCTTCTAACAATGAAGAAAATAAAGGCAACAACGCAGTCACACCGACTAACGCAACTAAACTAGATGGAATGGCCTTAATCCATTTTCCAGAAACAATCATTACAATGATCGTTAATACTACGAGCAGAAAACTATTTTGCACGTGTTTTATTTCACCTAAAATAATAATCAGTGCAATACCGTTCATAAATCCTGAAACGACAGGATACGGAATATATCGAACGTAAGAGCCTAGCTTACATACCCCGAATAAAATTTGAAAAAGTCCCGCCATCATAAATGCTATAAAACTCGCCTCTAACCCGTGCGTCGCAATAACTCCTGTCGCGATAACCGTAATCGGTCCAGTTGGCCCAGTAACCTGACCAGGTGTACCACCAAATAACGCTGCGAATAAACCTGCAAAAATGGCACCATACAATCCGACCAGTGCTCCTTCAGACGTTCCCGTTGCCGCAATACCAAACGCAATGGCAAGTGGCAACGCAACAATCGCAACCGTAAATCCTGCTAAACATTCCTTTGCAATTTTTTGAAACATAAAATAACCACCTTCATATAAAGTCCACGTTCCATTGTACACCTAAAAAGATTTATTCGTTAGCGTACTTTTTACAGTCTCGTGAAGTAAACGTATTCAATGAAAAGTTTCCCCCTTACCTTTGGAAACAATTGCAACTATGCTATAATGAACAAATTAAATCTTTTACTATATACTTGGAGGCACTATGCTAACTTTTGAAGAAAAATTATCGATCATTGAATCTTTCCCTGAATTAGAAAGAAAGAACGTATCATTAAAACGCGTAAACTTTCACTTTGAAGAAAGTCGTTTAGATAAAAAGAACGTTGTATATCATTTACACCCAAATGGAAACGGATTTGTATATGCAAGCGGTATTAAAGGTTACAAAACGGACGATAAAGGTATGATTAACATCCGTGAATTTTCAGCGGAAGAATTACGTTCAGTAATTGAGCAATCAATTGAACTATTATCACAAGAAGAAGTAGTAATCCCTGCAGAACCTGCGAAAGAAGAAGAATGGCATAACGAAGATGGTCATATTCTTACTCTTATATCAGAGGATGACATGTGGAACGTTTATGCTGGCGTAAACTTAGACGGTACATTCAACTCTTATCCAGAAGCAGCGGAATACCTTGATGAAGAAGGTTTTTCACGTAAATAATACACTTCTTGCTACTCATGATAATCCCGTAAATTACGGGATTATCATTTATCAAAATGTCAAATTTTCACTATCCTCTATAAAGATTTGAATTTGACAGCTATAAGACTCCGTATTAAAAATATCATTAACTAGCTCCACTTCAATAAAACTTTCCACTTCTATATGATTTTCTTTTATATATTTAATCATAGTATTTCTACGTTCCTCTTCATTTTCTTTACTATACGATAAAGTTGCATACTTCCCACTTGGTAACATTTTTATATTCTTATCATCTTCCATATGTACATAATCTTTTACCTTATGAAAAACATACTTCGGTTCTACATCCCACTTTTCATTTACGTTGTATAAAATCCCCATTTCCATTGACATTTTCCCTTCATAATCGTCAATGACTTTCTCTAAATCAGAATAATACAGTAACTCCTGCAAACTCCCCACTTCTTTACAAGGCGCTACAATTACATGACGCTGTTCAAAAAACGTAATAGATATTCCATCATCCTTTAATATATCCTGTGAACTCCCTACTTTCTCATTTAAACAATCAATCGTTTCGATTACTTCTCTCATTTTTTTTATATTTTCTTCTGCCTCATCCCTCTTCAATTGTAAAAACTGTAATAATTTATCTGTATTACAATCCTTAAAAATCTCTTGAAGCTCTACTATACTAGTGTTCAACTCTCTACAGCTTTTTATAATATCTATGTGAATAAATTGATCTATAGAATAATATCTATATCCCGTTGATTCATCAATATGTTTCGGGATAAGAATCCCCATCTTATGATAGTACCTTAATGCTTTTATCGTTATATCCTTTATTTTTGCAACTTCTCCAATAGAAAATAATTTTTTCATTTAAATCTCTTCCCTTATGTTTTTTCTCTAACAACCATTGACTCTCTCCTTAGAGGAGACCTTACCATTTATAATAAGATATTTACATTAATAAAGGGAGTATACAATTATGAATACAGTAAAATATAGAAACCTTGTTAAAGAAGACTATGAGCCTATTAAACATTTAATCGGTGAGGCATTTGGATTTAATGAATTTATTACTGATAAAAAATTTTTAAATTCAATATTAAACTTCTATCTACACAGTTGCATTTTAGGAAGTTCCTTTAGCAAGGTAGCTGAAAAAGATAATAAAATTATCGGTGTCATTTTAGGCGATTCCGAAAAAGATAAAAATCGTTTAAAGAGATTTCATAATAGTTTTAGCCTTTCCTATAACACGCTAAAACTATTCATGACGAATAAAGAGAATAGAGAGTTTTTAAAATCATTTATACAAGTTAAAAAAACATATAAGGAACTAATTCAAGGAAAAGAAGATCAGTTTCAAGGTTGTATACAATTATTCATCGTATCTGAAGAATCTAGAGGACTTGGTGTTGGGAAATCATTAATGAACTACTTATTCCAATATATGACAGACGAAGATGTTACATCTTTATATTTATATACAGACAATAACTGTAACTATGGATTTTATGACAAACAAAACTTTAAGCGTATTAAGGAACAAACTGTTCATTTCGAACCAAAAGAAGAAGAATTTAATGTATTTTTATACCGCTATGATTTTAGCTCATAGTAACATTTACACTTCGATGCTCTTTGCTAATTAGCAAAGAGCTATATTCAGTATGATTATTCACTTCAACATCTCACCTCTTCTGTATGAAGCGAGTCGTTATGAAAGAATCATACGATCCTCCAACCAAACTCTTCTACTACTATTGTTTCCATTCGATTAGTGCGAAAAAGAGGAAATTATGTAACAACATCAATTTAAAAAGGAGAGTACAACATGGAATGGATTTATGAATTGTTCCAACAATACGGGTATTATGTCGTACTCGTCGGATTGCTTTTAGAATATATCGCTCTTCCGTTTCCAGGAGAGCCGACATTAGCCTATGCAGGGTTTTTATCACATCAAGGCGATTTAAGTTTACCCATTTTAATTTTTTTATCTTTTATTGGGACAAGTGTAGGTATGACATTTCAATACTTCTTAGGAAATAAACTTGGCATGCCATTTATTCAGAAATACGGCAAATATGTATTCTTAACAGAACGAAAAATTAAGTTAACGCAAACGTGGTTCGATAAATACGGGTATTTTCTAATCTTCATTGCTTTTTTCATTCCAGGTGTACGCCACTTTACAGGGTACTTTGCAGGAATTATCAACTTACCATTTCGCCGCTTTGCGCTGACAATTTATTCAGGCGCCCTATTTTGGGTATCATTCTTCTTAATCGGTGGTTACTGGTTAGGGGAAAACTTAGAAGATATATTCATGGTACTTGGTCAAAACATTTGGAAAATCCTCTTCGGTATTATTGTCATTACGCTAATCATACGATTTCGCAAAAAAATAAAACATGTGTTTATAAAAATCTGAATTAGAACGAACCGCATGTTATTAAAATCTTTCAACCATAAGTATTATCCAGCTTAACTGCGTACACAAATAAAAAAACGGAGACCTATTCGCCTCCGTTTTTTTATTACATAAATCTTGCTCTCAAACTAAACCTTAGGTCAAGCACATTAATTTTTTTGACGTCTAAACATCATCGCTCCCAAAATATACTAAATGACCACTCTATTCATACGGTCATCTGATGACCTAATCTATTTTCTTTTTAAACATTTATTATCCAACATTACCTTCTTACAACTTTATTCCTCGCACACTAAAATTATTATTTTTATATATGAAAAATACATCTCCATATCCCAACAAACCTTTATTTAAAACCGAATTTCATACATTTAAAATTAAAAATACCACCCGAAAAAGATTTTTATATAATAATAAAATGGATTACAAATAGAAGATACATACTATCTTTCTAATCATTTTCAAGAAAAATGAGGCTATCTTTTCTTGTTAAAAAGATAGCCTCATTTGTATAGACGACCGTTCTATCGCCTACTTTTTCGCACCTTTCAGTGACTCTCTCAGCACAAATTTCTGTAGTTTCCCACTCGCATTACGAGGAAGTTCATCCACAAATAAATAATGACGTGGGCGTTTATAATCTGCTAATTCATCACTTTCTTTACAATACTTTTCTAAATCAGCTTCTGTGATCGCTTCATCTTTCTTTACAATAACGGCTACAACACGTTCTCCCCATAATTCATCAGGTTCACCAAGCACTGCAACATCTAATATACCAGGGTGACTATGGAGGTAATCTTCAATTTCACGAGGATAAATATTTACACCACCGCTAATTACCATATCATCCACGCGATCTGCAACGAATAAATAGCCATCTTTATCAAAGTAACCTAAGTCACCTGAATGATACCATCCTTTATACAGCGATTTTGTGTTTGCTTCTTCACGGTTATGATAGCCAGCCATCATAGTCGGACCGCGCAAAATAATTTCTCCCACTTCATAAGGAGGTAATACATCATCTGGCTCTGCAGGTGCATCTTCGTTCGGCTTTACAATACGAATTTCATGGCTAAAACATGGCGTCCCTGCTGAACCAGCTTTCGTAATTTGATCCTCTTCCACGAGAAACGCAACAACTGGCCCCATTTCTGTCATTCCGTATATTTGGACGAGATCAATATAAAGACGTTCTTTACATTCCTTCACTAAAGCCGGTGCCATTGCTGCTCCGCCATATATACCAATTTTCATCGAAGTTAAATCATATTGGGATAAATCTTTTTGCAGCAACATATTCCACATCGTCGGTGCTGCAAAGAACGTTGTAATCTTCTCTTCTTGAATCGTATGTAATACTGTTTCAGTATCAAAGTGATGCAAAATAACATTCTTTCCGCCAACTTGAATGCGCGGTATAATCCCAGCATTCAACTCACCACAATGATATAAAGGTGCTACTACAAGCCCGACACTATCCCTGTTATATTTTAAGAAATACGTACAAATCATACTATGCTCAGTCATTTCACGATGACGATGCAATACGCCTTTCGGATGCCCTGTCGTACCGCTCGTATAAAGCATAGAGCAATAATCCATTTCATCAATTTCGATATCTACTTTCTCAGAAGATGCTGCATTTACTTTTTCATGGTAGGAGCTTGCATAGGAAGGTTTATCGTCTTCTACATACCAAAAGGATGTATTTGGAAAATCTCTTTCAATCATAGCAACAGTTGACTCAACTGCTTTTTCAAAGACAACTACTTTCGAGGATGCGTCCTGAAGAATATAAGATACTTCTTTCGCTTTTAAGCGGAAATTAATTGGATTAAAGATTGCACCAATTTTTGCACAAGCTAAGTAAACGTTTACAAATTCACGACAGTTATATAAGTAAACAGATACACAATCTCCCTTTCTTACTCCCTCTTCTAATAGAGCGTGCGCCGTTTTATTTATTTGTTCATCCCACTGTTTATACGTCCAGCGAATATTTTTTTCTGGTTCCACTAACGCCTCTTTATTCGGATACTTACCAACAGATAAATCAAAAATTCTCCCTATCGTCATGTACATGCCAACAATTTCCCCCTTTTCTCTTTCATAAATCTATCATTTCGTCTATAAGTAGACATTGTCCTCTATAAAATTGACTAATTTTTCTGATTATTATCGACATAGTTTTACAAATGAAGGTATGTTTTGATTCACTTCTCAGTAAATAAAATTATATCGGCGGTTTTTTGAATATATCGACCGCAACTTGAAATATATCAGCGATTTTTAAAATATATCGACCGCAACTCAATATATATCAGCGATTTTTCGCATATATCGACTTACCGACAAAAACTGACAAAATAAAACGAAACTTTAATCGGGTTTTTACAGGCAGCCTTCCCCCCGCAAATAGCCGGATAAAAAAGAGACTGTTCCAAATCGGAACAGTCCTCTTATGCTTACACAAACAGCTCTTCTAAAATTTTCAGTTTATCTTCTGTATATTTTACAAAGCCATCGTTATATGATTTTGGATCTTTCGGATTCGCGAAATGCGTAATTGCGCCCGTCTTCGGATGAACAAACTTACTTGAAGCACCACAGCCAAGCCCGATAATCGATTGTACTTCTTCCATTATGACAATGTTGTAAATACTTTCTTGCGTAGGCATTGCATAACCAACGTTCTCTAAGTTACCTAAAATATTCTTTTGACGATATAGGTAATATGGTACGTAATTATGCTTTTGCGTCCACTCTTCTGCTTCGTGCATCATCGCTGTAATTTCTTCACGACCTGCTACTTTATATTTACGTTTGTTTTGTGTCATTTCAGAAGCACGTTTAAATGATAACGTATGAACTGTTAATGATTCTGGCATTAACTTTTCTGTTTCATCTAACGTATGCTTGAAGATATCTAACCCTTCACCAGGAAGACCAATAATTAAGTCCATATTAATATTGTTCATTCCCATTTCACGAGCTAAATGATACTTCTCAATTGTTTCTTCTACAGTATGATGACGTCCAATTGCTTTTAGTGTCTCTTGATGGTATGACTGCGGATTAATACTAATACGGTCAATGTTCCATTTATTTAACACTTCTAGTTTTGCTGGCGTAATTGTATCTGGGCGACCTGCCTCAACTGTTACTTCACGCACATTTTTCACATCTGGGAATGCTTCATACATTTCTTCATACAGCATATCCATCTCTTCTGCTGTAATACTTGTTGGTGTACCGCCGCCGTAATAAATTGTCGTAACTGTCACACCTTTTTCTTTTAAAAACTTACCAATTTCACGAACTTCATAATGTAGACCACCTAAGAACGAATCAACAGATCCTTGGCGTCCGTTAATTGCGTAAGCTGGGAATGTACAGTATGCACATTTCGTCGGACAGAATGGAATACCGATATAAATACTTACTTCCTCTTTCAAACGGTATAAATCCGGAACAACTGCTAATTGACAATCAACAATACGCTGAAGAAGTTCAATTTTCTCTTCATGAATTAAATAGCTTTCACGAAGTTCTTGATGTGCTTCTTCTTTTGACATACCACTTTGAAGCATTTTATGAAGAAGTTTCGTCGGACGTACTCCCGTTAAAATACCCCAGCTTTGTTCAAGACCTGTTAACTGCTGAAGAACAGAAAGATATACATAAGAAACAACATGTTTCACTTGCTTCATACGCTCTTTTTCATCTGTAAAAGCAGATAAATCTTTCGCGAATGTTTCTTCATACACATTTCCAGTAGCAACATCTGTTAAGCGAGCTGATGCTTTCACATTCTCTTCAATGTGTATATCAACGATAAGATTTGCTTCCTCTTGTTCAAATCCAATCGTACTATCTTCAAAAAATAAGCCGCCAATATTTTGTAGCGGACGTAAAAAACGATCATCTTGTAACGTTTTAATTGAAATTAACAACATTATCACCTTTTCATTTGCAAACTCTCTTTAGTTTACTTGAAGGGCGTTTGCAGGTCAATACAGAAGGTTTTACCTTATTCCTTCTATTAATAACTTAAAGGCATAAGAGATAACATTTCTCTTATGCCTTTTATACATCTATTAACTATTTTTAGTCATAAATCTTAAACGTATTCCTAATAACACAAGAACAAAACCAACGAATGGGAGATAGTTCATATCATGTCCTGTGGCTGGAAGTTGTTGATTATTAGAAGAACCTTCCCCTTTTTCGGGTAAGTTAGGCTTCTCTGTTCCTTCACCTGGTGTTTCTGTTCCTCCACCTGGTGTCTCTGTTCCTCCACCTGGTGTTTCTGTTCCTCCACCTGGTGTTTCCGTTCCTTCACCTGGTGTTTCTGTTCCTCCACCTGGTGTCTCTGTTCCTCCACCTGGTGTTTCTGTTCCTCCACCTGGTGTTTCTGTTCCTCCACCTGGTGTTTCTGTTCCTCCACCTGGTGTTTCTGTTCCTCCACCTGGCTCTTTTTGATTTGTAATTTGAAGTTTTATAACTTCAATTTTTTGATTAGAAATCGTAAACTTAATTTCCTTATTAGATAAAGTGTATCCTTCTGGAGCCTGTACTTCTTTTAAAATGTAATCTCCTGCTTCAAGTTTCTTGGAAGTTGCTTTACCATTTTTATCTGTTGTTAATGTGTCTATTTTCGTTCCGTCTTTCAAAATTTCAAAAACTGCGCCTGCTAATGTTTTATTTGTATCATTCGCATCTACCTTTGTAATTTCTACTTGACCTGTTACTTTTTCTTTCACTTTTTCATTCAATACTTCTTGTTTTACTACTTCATTTGCTACAATGTTTACTTCTACTGTCATTTCCAGCGCTTTATAACCTTCTGGCGCTTTCGTTTCCTCTAACGTGTATTTTCCTGGCACTACGTTTTCGAATTTCACAACACCATCTTTATCTGTTGTTTTCGCCTCTCCAACTACTTGACCAGATTCATTCTTTAATTTAAATTCTGCGCCCGCTAGAACTTTTCCACTCTCTGCATCCTTTTTGATTACTTGTAAGCTTCCTAGTTCTTTCGCATTTTCTACTTGTACTTGTACTACTTTATTTGCTTCTACAACGACTTCGATTTCTTCTTTTAGCAATTTATATCCTTGTGGTGCTTTCGTTTCTTTCAATGTGTATTTTCCTGGTTCTAATTTTTGAGAGATTACTTTACCTGTTGTATCTGTTCGTAATGTCTCTACTTTTTTACCGTCTTTATACACTTCGAATTCTGCGTCTGATAATAGTTTCTCTTTATCATTTGCATCCACTTTTACAATTTCAAATTGACCAAGGCTCTTACTATTCGTTACTTTTACATCAATAACTTTTTCACCGTCAACTGTTACATGAATTACTTGTTTTGTTAACTCATAACCTTCTGGCGCTTTTGTTTCTTCTAACGTATATTCCCCCGGCACTAGTCCGTCTACTTTTACAGTTCCAGACTCATCTGTTGTAATTCCTTCTTTTACAACATTTCCTTTCACATCTTTCAATGTAAATTGTGCGCCTGCTAAACGTTTCGTTTGATCTTTATCATCCATTTTAATAATTTGTAGAGAACCTAAGATTTTTTCGTTTTCTGCCTCTACTTTTACTACTTCTTTCTCGTTTTGAATTGTTACTTTCCATTCTTTATTAGAAAGTTTATAGCCCGTTGGTGCTTTCGTCTCTTTCACTGTGTATTCACCTAATGGTAATTTCGGTGACATCACTTTTCCACTCTCATCTGTTTTCAGTTCCGCTACCTTTTTACCATCTTTATACACTTCGAATTCTGCACCTGATAATACTTTCGTTTTATCATTCGCATCTACTTTCACAATTTCGAATTGACCTGTTACTTTTTCATTCGTAACTTCTTGTTTTACTACTTCATTTGCTACGATGTTGACTTCTACTGTCACTTCCAGCGCTTTATAACTTTCTGGCGCTTTCGTTTCTTCTAACGTGTATTTTCCTGGCACTACGTTTTCGAACTTCACTACGCCATCTTTATCTGTTGTTTTCGTTTCTCCAACTACTTGACCACTTTCGTTTTTCAGTATAAATTCTGCGCCTGCTAGAACTTTTCCACTCTCTGCATCCTTTTTGATTATTTGTAAGCTTCCTAGTTCTTTCGCGTTTTCCACTTGTACTTGTACTACTTTATTTACTTCCACAACGACTTCAATTTCTTCTTTTAACAACTTATATCCTTGTGGTGCTTTCGTTTCTTTTAATGTGTACTTCCCTGGTTCTAATTTCTGAGAAATCACTTTACCTGTTTTATCTGTTCGTAACGTATCTACTTTCTTACCGTCTTTATACACTTCAAATTCTGCGTCTGATAATAGTTTCTCTTTATCATTTGCATCTACTTTCACGATTTCGAATTGACCTGTTACTTTTTCAGGGATTTTTTTATTCAACACATCTACAGTAATTACTTTATTAGCCTCTACATTTACAGGAACTGAACTAGATGATAGTTCATATCCTTTCGGGGCTTCTACCTCTTTTAATATATATGTTCCAACTGGAAGTTGTTTTGATAAAGCTTCACCTTTACTGTCTGTAATAATTGTTTCGACAACTTTCCCATCTTTATCGATAACATCAAATTTTGCGTCTTTTAAAACAATGTTTTCATCGTTTTCATCAACTTTTTTAATTTGTAAATTTCCTTTTTCAGCTGCTGGCTTATTCCACTTTGGCCAGTTAAATTTAAAGTTATGAACCTCAAATCCATCTCTTTGGTGTAATCCTCCAACATAGGCTTGTCCATTAATAGAACCACCTTTTGTCTCTACAACTGCATTAGGTGCAAACACACTACCTACTACACCATAACCTTTAGTTGTTATCTTTGTAGCATTAGGAAACACCCAAATTACCTTACTAGCTAACTCAGTAAAAGATGAATTAGGGTCGTATGCTTGAGATGTATTAATTAAGTCTGTTGCCATCCCAGTATTTCTTGTATCATACAAAATTGCACCGCCACCAAAACTCACTTCTTCTGCATCTGAATAAATAACAATGAAGTCTTTATTCTCTACATTTGGAAGATAAACGTCTTTTACATCAAATGTTTTCTTTCCCGTTTGGCCTGAAGAGACATAAATATTAGGGTTGTTTACATCTTCACCGATTCCAAAGCTCATATTAAGTGTTGGCTTATCAGTGTGTAATTGGCCCGCATCCCCGATTACACCATCAACGTCTTTTCTAAATTCTTTAAACTTAGCATCAATCTCCGCTTGCTCTTTATAAGAGATACGGTCATATGACGTTTTCATTGCGCCATCTGGGTCACCGTCTTTTGTCATGGCCACTGTTCCATCTTGAATAATTACTTGTCCTGCTCCCGCTTTCGTAAATTGACCGCCTAGTAATAATGATGGATATCCTTCATCTACCCAAGTTGCTCCAGCTAAGTTATTTGCTCCAGTTGCAGCCGCTACGACTGTATAACTTGATGCGTTCATATTTTTCTGAACAGCCATCGCACCTTCAATATCCGCACTCGTTGCACTATGATCTCCAAAAATGATGGCGTTGTAATAAGATACATCACCTAAACCTTTTAATTCTGTTGTAGCTGCCTCTGCTTTAAATGGTAAATGGATTAAAAAATTCATACATATTAGTAATACAACTATTAAACTACTACTTAACTTTTTAATTTTTTGATTAAATGATTTCCTCAAGAAATTCATTCCCCCTTTTAAACTTCCTAAAATCATAAAAAGAAACACATTTCATATGTGCCAGATCTTACTCACATTAACTTAAAATAATCCATTTAAATAAAACAAAGAAACGCTACAACTAATTAATAAAATTACTACAATTCATTTTTGAAATAATACGTGAACTACACTATCATGCGGAAATGTTTTACATACGGGAGCCCAATAAAATTTATCTGAAGAATATTTCATGTGGTGTAACTATTTTGGGAACATCATCCACTTTACATTAGTTTTCTAAAGGATTCAAGTGAATTGTATAGATTTCATACACAATTCACAACCTAAAACGCTTTCATTCCTTTTAGTAAGTTCAACAAAAAAACGTAGCCACAAAGCTACGTTTTTCTTTCATCGTTTCGGTGTATTTTTATGGTTTTTCAAAAACGGAAGTGGGAATTGCTTACGGAAATGCTCTTTAATCATATACTCTACACCGTTCTCACTATTTGAACGTGTAATCCAATCTGCCGCTTGCTTTAACTCTACAGGCGCATTCCCCATCGCTACCCCGAGTCCAACGTTTTCAATGACCTCTAAATCTTCCATGCTATCCCCAATCGCAACCATTTCATTTAGCGAAATATTTAAATGCTCTCCAAGCAACTGTAATCCGCGTAACTTTGATACATTTTGCGGCAAAATTTCTATTCGTTTTGCGTCACATTCAACATACTCTATATCTTGGAATGCTTTTCTTAGCGTAATTAGCCCTCTTTCCTTTTCACCTTTACTATGGAAAACAACATCAATTTTTGGTGCCGCTACCGGATGATCACGAAGCGCATCGCCTAACGAATCTACAAATTGAACTGGATAAAATAACGGATCTGCGCTTGATAATACAGTACGCGCAATTAAGTTTGGTGTATTTCTCTCCCGGTTTCCGATTGAAAACCGCTCATGAGAAATGCGTACATTACAATCAAAGTGCTCTAACACTTGCACAATGTTAAAAGTCTTCTCTTCAGATAATCTTCTTTGAACGTAAGGCTTATCTAACGTTGCTGAAACGAAAGCACCACCGTGTGTCACTAATATAGAATCTAATTTTAACGCCTTTGCTACTTTATGAGCGGATTGAAAATTACGGCTCGTAAATAATGTAACGTATACATCTTTTCTTTTCACAAATTCAATTGTTTCTCGTAATCCTTTTGCGATTTTTCCGTTATTGTATAGTAGTGTCCCATCTATATTAAGAGCTAGTAAGCGATAAATCATGTCGCACTCCCCCTCTTCGCTGTTGTACTCTATCCATAATTTATGAAATAAATGTAGCAAATAGAACGAGTTAGAATTACTACTGAAAATTTGGTTTACTATATACATATACACTCAGTAAAGGAGATAGTACAATGCAGGCACCACCTTCTTTTTACGAAGGCGACACGTTAGAAGTCGCAAAGAAATTACTCGGCCAAAAACTCGTTCATATTGTAGACGGAATAAAACGAAGCGGCATCATTGTAGAAGTAGAAGCATATAAAGGCCCAGATGATAAGGCCGCACATAGTTATGGCGGCAGACGAACGGATCGTACAGAAGTCATGTTTGGCGCACCGGGGCATGCTTACGTATATTTAATTTACGGTATGTATCATTGTTTTAACGTCATTACAGCGCCAGTTGGCACCCCGCAAGGCGTTCTCATTCGAGCGCTTGAGCCTGTAGATGGGATTGAGGAAATAAAACTAGCGCGCTACAACAAAACCGACATTACGAAAGCACAGTACAAAAATTTAACAAACGGTCCTGGCAAACTATGCCGTGCACTTGGAATCACTTTAGAAGAACGCGGCGTATCATTACAAAGTGATACGTTATATATTGAACTCGTTCCAGAAGAAGAACATATGTCATCACAATATAAAATAACAGCAGGACCTCGTATTAATATCGACTATGCAGAAGAAGCTGTGCATTATCCGTGGCGGTTTTATTATGAGGGGCATCGGTTTGTTTCAAAGAAATAAGCGATATCAACGATTTTTCAAATATATCTATCGTAACTTACAATATATCAACGATTTTTCGAATATATCTATCGTAACTTACAATATATCAACGGTTCGACAAGAAATATCGATTTATCGACAAATAATAACATTACGAATAAAAGAAGACTGTTCCAAAATGGAACAGTCTTTCCCTCTTACTCTGCACCTTCCGCAGTCGCAATATCATTTTCTAAGTTTTCTCTTGATAATTCAGCCGCCATAAAGTCAGCTGTTTCTGGAAGTGCTAAATGCATATGAGCTTTTTGACAAATTTGGATCGTACAGTTTTCAACAACATAGTCGAAAACATGTCCGCCCCCGCGAATTTCATCATCAATATAATGTAAGTGGAACCCAGCTACACCAATGCCTTGCGCGTAATCTGGTGTCCAAAATCCAGCTAGCGTACCTTCTGTATGTTTAAATGAAAAGATCGGCTGTGATTTCGTCACTTCAACGAGCGGTGTATACGGTTTTTCTTGTCTCGGAACGGTTCTCGTTCTTACTTCACGGAATGTACCGTCCATTCGAATAGCGTAGAATAAGTTTTTACTCGGCATTAATTCATGTAATAACGCTTCAACTTCTTCACGATTCATCGGACGCTCTACCGTATAACTCATTTCTTTTTCAAAAAACGTTACAGTCGCAAATGGCGTTGTTTCTTCTGGCTCTACTTTTTCTGCTGAACCGTCTGAACGTAAATGATAAAATCCATTATCAAATGCAATCATTTCACCATCTAATTGATCAAATGTGCCGATGCCAAAATCACCATGTTCTTTTAGTTCCTCAAAGCTAATCACACCATCATATATACCATCTAATAGCGCAAGCATTGTAGATGTTTGATATACTTCATTACTCGTTTTCGTTTTTTTTGCATCAATATCAATTAATTGCGCAACAGTCATCTCAACCATGCCTCCATTAGTTTAATTGGTTTGGTAATAGTTTTTCACTTAGTTTAATGTTGTCACGGTAGTCAATTGGAATATCAATAATGACAGGACCTTCTGCTTCTAATGCTTCTCTCAATACACCTTCTAATTCGTCTGGTGTATTGACACGAAGACCTATGGCTCCGAAACTTTCTGCATATTTCACAAGATCAACATCGCCAAACTCTGTAGCTGATGTTCTACCGTATTTCATCATTTGTTGGAACGCAACCATATCATATGTACCGTCTCTCCAAACGAGATGTACAACCGGTGCATTTAAACGTACCGCTGTTTCTAACTCCATCGAAGAGAATAAGAAACCACCATCACCTGACACGGAAACAACTTTTTTTCCCGGTTCAACTAAAGTAGCGGCAATTGCCCAAGGTAGTGCAACACCTAACGTTTGCATACCGTTACTAAATAATAGTCTACGTGGTTCATAAGAACGGAAACATCTCGCCATCCAAATAGAATGGGAACCGATGTCACACGTAACAGTTGTATCGTCACTAATTAAAGAACGAAGTGTGCGAATGACTTGAAGCGGATGCGTAACACCTTCAGAAGCGCGGTTTGGAACTTCTGCTTGCTCTGATAACTTCGCGCGTAATCGTTCTAACACTGCTTCTGATTCCGTGCTTAATACAAGTTTCGGTAATTTTTCTGCAATGCTATTTACAGTTAAAGCGATATCGCCAATTAATTCACGCTCTGGTTGGTAATCATGATCGATATCTGCTTGATGGTCATCAAGATGAATGATCGTTCTGTCCCCAAGTTTATTCCAAAATTTCGGATCGTACTCAATTGGATCATAACCGATAGAAATAACGAGATCCGCTTCTTCTAGTAAAATATCACCTGGTTGATTACGGAATAATCCAACGCGGCCGAAGAAATGATCTTCTAACTCACGTGAAATTGCACCAGCTGCTTGATACGTTTCAACGACAGGAAGTTCTGTATCAGCAATTAATTCACGAACAGCTTTCGTCACTTCATTTGTGCTCGCTCTCATACCGAGTAAAATAACTGGTAATTTCGCTGATTTTATTTTTTCTACTACATATGTAATATCATGTGTGGGAGCGATTCCAAGCTGTGGCTTAGAAAGCGCACCGATAGACTCTACAATCGTTTCCGCAGTCATAACATCTTGCGGAAGACTTACTAAAGTTGCTCCCGGATTTGTGGAGGTAGCACTTCGAAATGCATTTGATAGTGCTTCTGGTACGTTATCCGGATGCTCTACTTCTACGCTATATTTTGTGATTGGTTCGAATAGTGCAGCATTATCCATAGATTGATGGGTACGTTTTAATCGATCCGTACGTGGAACTGCACCAGCTAAAGCAACAACGGGATCACTCTCCGCATTCGCAGTAACAAGACCTGTCGCTAAATTTGATGTCCCTGGTCCTGAAGTCACAAGACACACACCCGGTTTCCCTGTTAATCTACCAATAGCAGCTGCCATAAATGCTGCGTTTTGTTCATGACGACAAACGATTAACTCTGGTCCTCTTTCTTGCAATACATCAAATACAGAGTCAATCTTCGCTCCTGGAATACCGAAAACATGTGTAACACCTTGTTTAATTAAACAATCAACAACAAGATCTGCTCCTTTTGTTTTTGTCTTCACGTCGTTTGCTTTTACACCTGTACTCATCAAACTAATCATCCCTTTATTTCATAATGTGTGTAATAAAGATTTTAATTTCACCTAGTTAATTAACGTGGTGAAGTATCATGTATCATTATATTACAAATGCATTATTTTTCCAACAATATGAATTTGACAGTATTTTGACAACCCTTAAAGAATACGCTTACAATTAATTTGTTTTTTAAAATAACATTTACTTTTAAACTTAATTCCCTAAACAAAAAAGACGCCCCATAAAGGAGCGTCTTCCACTATTACGCTTGTTGCGCGCTATATAATTCTTCAAGTGGCTTCATGATAATTTTGTTAACGTCACCGATTACAACGTTTAGGCGTTGCTCAGTTTCCATTAATTTTGTAATTTTAGCATCTTGTTGAATGCGAGCTACAACTTCTTGTGCTTGTTGGTTGTCTTCTTCAGTGATTTCTTGGCCTTGCATCATTTTTTGTTGTAGGCTAAGTTGCATCGTACGGAACTCTTCAAATAAGTTCTTTGAAGCTGCATCTCCTTGTACTGCCGCATAGCTCTCTTTTAAAGTTTTGAAGTCTTCGTTTTCAGCGATTGCTTTTTGTAATTCATATGCTACATCATGAATGTTTTTTGTCATTTTATTTTTCCTCCTTTAGAAGGCTAGCGCTTTTCGCTCACACTGCCTTTTAAGTGCATTTACATACGCACCTCTTCTTACCATATCAAACTATGCAAGAGATGTGAAGAAATTTCACTCTTATTTCTATGTACTTATCTTTACTACCTAAGGAACAACAGTAACAACCCTTGCACGAGTCCAATCATTCCGCCTAATAAGGCACCTAAATACGTAATCATTTTCAGCTCATTTTTTGTAATGGACAGAACTAAATCTTCTAGTCTCTCTGTTGAAAACGTAGACACTTCTTGCTGGACAATTTCCGCAAGATGTAGATTATTTAGTATGGTCTCTACATTTTCTGTCCCCCACTTCAAGCCTTTCGTTACTGCACTTGGAACCACTTTTTCAATGATTGTTTCTCGAACTGGCGCACACACTTGCTGTACAGATTGGTTTAAAAACTTACTCACTGTTTCCTCAACTTTAACTGCAGACAATATGGAGCTTACAATCATTTCTTTTTCTACAAACGTTTCTAATTCTTTTACATCTCTTCCCTTTAACTTTTCCCACTCTTTTTGCAGTACATTAGTTAAAAGCTTTTCCGTACCATCTTGACCTAAAAATTTAATTACTTCTGGCTGCACACGATCCACTACACTTACATTCCCTAGAAACATCCCGACTAAGTTAAGTAATGTTCCACGAGAAGCAAAGAAATCATCAATCATTTTTGAAAGGCGCGCTTTCCCTTCTTCACTTTCAAAAAATTCAATTCCTCGCTCTAAAATAAAAGCCGAGACATTTGGAATGGCATTCTCTATTTTTTCATGTACAGAATGAGGTAAAGCTTGTTCCCATGTATATGTATAGTACTCCGCTAAAAATTCCTGAACTTTTTTTGTAATCACATGCTCGATTTTCCCGGTCGCCTCTTCTTCTACATGTGCTACATTCCATTTTTCTAACATATGTCGCAGTGATTGTTCATTCGTAATGACTTTATCCACTTCCACTTGCACCCAGTGAATTAAACTTTTTTGAAACTCTTCATTTGTTAGCTTTTTTCCGATTCCTTCTGGCGTTAACAAATGCTCGACTACCATTTTCCCTAATTGAACAGCAAGCTCATCACGTCGCTTCGGAATTAATCCAGGTGTAAATGGCAATTGAAACTTTCCAATATAAATAGGACGATGGGGACGAAATAACATTTTTATCGCTAAGTGGTTCGTATATCCTCCAATAATCGCTCCGAGCCCTGTCGTCGTTAACATATTCAACCATATATTCATTACAATCAACCTTTCGCTTCTCCAAAACTATAGCATATCATCATACGGACAAAAGTATAATGGTATAAAAAAGTATTTGCAATATATAGCTTCGCCTATTATGCCAACACTTTGTTAGTAAAGGAGTGATTTCGTTGGTTCTCGGTATTTTAACTTCCCGGCCTCATTATGAGCAAACTTATTACACCGAAATCGCCAAACGCGCTCGGCTTTATCATAATGTCGTTGCCCAGTTTACACCATTTTGTATTGATCCTAAAACAGACCTTGTTTCTGGTCTTATTTATGATACAGATACAGGAAAATGGAAAGAGCAAACATTCCCTATGCCTTCTTATATATACGATCGTTCTTCTTTTAACGAGGATACAGACTTTGAAAAAGCTAAATCAATTATTCATTCATTACACAACCGTCCTTCCACTACCTTTTTAAATAACACACTTATTGACTTAAGCGAACTACATGATTTATTTCTTACTAATAAAAAATTATCTCCTTATATACCAAAATTTGAAATAGCAACGATACAAAACATTTTCAAACTTTTATTAAAAACAAAAGATATTATTATACGTCCTACTCATACACATTCCAATGAAAGTCTGTACCGGATCGCTTATAAAAATAAAACGTTTCATATCGATACAATACATGACGCATATCATAATTCTACTCCAATCAAACGGACAGATGAGTTTATATCTTGGTACACATCTAACATACAATCAACACGTTATATCACCCATACGATGCTACAACCACCGAATCAACTAACGTATCCACTCCACATTCGAACCATTTTGCAAAAAAATAAAGAACAAAAATGGAACGTTATCGGTCAATTTATACAAAAAAGCTCATTTCCGAACCAATTTTTACTTTCCGTAACGGATGATTCCTCGCTGCATTCATTATCAAAAATTAAATATGTACTATCTAATACCGGTGTGCAACTATTACAAGACGCTTTACACGACATTATAAATGAAGTGTTTCAAACATTAGATCAATCTTATTCTTCTTTATTCGAACTAGAACTTTCCACAATTATGGATCAAAAAGGGGCGATTTGGCTTATGTATGTCAACACGATTCCCCCTTACGAACGTTACATTCATCATAATGATTCGTTAGCTGAAAAGATCTTTCACGGACCACTAAAATTTAGCCGCTTTACACCATAACGAAAGGAGGGAATCCCATTTTGAAAGAGCACATATATACATTAAACATTTCAGATGAGCATCCAAATAGTATTACTTTACCTTACATTTTTTCTATTACACCACCTATTACATCCCTTTCCTTCGGCAGACGCCATGTTGCAAGTGAAGAGGTAAAAATTCATTATTCCTTTACTCGTGAAATTATGATTGGAAAACGAATTGCAGAAAAACTTTTACTCCCTCATTCCACTACCATTCATGCCTTTACACAAAATGAAACAATTATTTTCGGACCATTAGTCGGTATTTTCACAACTGGTTTTAACGATGACTCACCTATTCCTTTAGGAAACCGTTCCACATCTCTCAGTGAGTTACTAACACCACCATTTACATTACGACCGTTCGTATTCGTTTTTGGCGTTCAACATATAAACTGGGAAGAAGAAACGATTGATGGGTATTTCTTTCAAGAAGGAAAATGGCTAAAGAAAAAAGTTCCTTTGCCAAATGTCATTTACGATCGACTACCAAATCGTAAAGCAGAAAATTATAAACCAATCGTTAGAGCAAAAAGGAAATTAGAACATGACTATAACATTCCATGGTTTAACCCAGGATTTTTTAATAAATGGGACGTTCATCAACTTCTCATGAAGGACGATTCAATTGTGCCTTTATTACCAAACACAGAGACATTTCAGCACTTCGAACAAGTAGAACGGTTTCTTGGCACATATAAATCAATTTACATGAAACCGATACACGGTAGCTTCGGAAGAAATATTCATCAACTATTTTATTCTCAAACAGAGAATTGCTACTACTGTCGTTATCGCGAAAATGAAGAGAATAAACTAAGAAAGTATCAATCATTAGAAACACTTCTGAACCACGTATTAAAAGGACATGATTTAAAGAAGTTTATCGTACAGCAAGGTATTTCTTTACTTCGCTTCGACGGGCAACCTGTTGATTTTCGCATTCATACAAATAAAAACCATTTCGGTAATTGGGTCGTCAGTGCCATCGTCGCCAAAATTGCTGGCAAAGGTAGCTTAACTACACATGTAAATAGCGGTGGTGATACAAAATTACTACAAGAACTTTTTCCAGATTCAACGAAACAAGTTCAAATTGAAAATAAATTAAAACAAACAGCCTTGCAAATAAGTTACGCGCTCGATGGGCAAGTAACTGGGAACATTGGAGAAATCGGTTTTGATATTGGTTTAGACATGCAGGAAAATCCGTGGCTATTTGAAGCAAACTCAAAACCTGGGCGAACTGTATTCCAAGATGAAAAGTTAAAAGAACAAAGTGAACTGACGCGCCAATTATTTTACGAATATGCTATCTACTTAACTGAACATTCTTTGCGCGATGCAAAAGAAAAAATGTCCCAAATGAAATTAGGGACTTCATCAAACACCGAAAATATCCCTTCTCCCATGATTCACTCACAAATACGAAAACAAAAACTTCCACCTCATTCATAAGGTGGAAGTTTTCTATTTACACAAGTTTTACTACAACCTCCGTTTCCACGTTACATACTCCGCAATAAAAAATATGATTGCAATATTCTTGTGAATGATTATGTGTTAATCCATCTACCTCACTTAATAATTCCTGATCCATATACGCACTATAATCGTCTATGTAATCAACAGTTTTCCCATAATCTTGGAGTATACCTTGGCAATTTTGACAAGAATATGTTTGTGATTCTAATGCGTTACAAAGCGGGCAAATCCCCATCATGATTCCTCCATACATTATCGTTTAACATCATTTAAAGACTTTCTTTTTAGGTTGAAGAAAGCATCTAGCCATGAGTAGATACGGTCAGTTCCTTCCCTTTCCATGCCCCATCCTTAGTTAAACTAGAAATGAGAAGTTAATGCCTTTTTAGTTTTTATATTACTAAGCTGCAATTGTAATGTATCTCACTTTCATAAACGATTAATAAAAAGCTAATTATTAGCCCTAACATAGCCGGATTCAAAGAGAACACCATATTTAATATCGTTCTTAGTTTAGCCTTCTTTCTTAAAAATACAACGATTACTCTTATTTCATAATTTACGAAATCACTACATTTTTTTTACAAAATTTACAAATTATTATTTTGTATATCTTTCTAGGTAACATCCATACTATGAGTACAAACTTAATTACCGATGGATTAGCGCCAAACGGGGCGATAATATCTGGTTCAAATCCAGCTAGTCCAACCAAAAAAATTTTTATAACTCTAAGGAGGATATATTCCTATGGCAAACCAAAATTCTTCAAATCAATTAGTAGTACCAGGAGCAACAGCTGCAATCGATCAAATGAAGTACGAAATCGCTCAAGAATTTGGTGTACAATTAGGAGCAGATTCTACGGCTCGTGCTAACGGTTCTGTTGGTGGAGAAATCACAAAACGCCTAGTTGCAATGGCTGAGCAAAGCCTTGGCGGATTCCAAAAATAAATATATATGGCAAAAAGGTCTCAAGGCATATGCCTTGAGACCTTTCTTAATTATTGAAGCATTTGTAAAAACTTCTTCGTGCGTTCTTCTTTTGGATTTGTAAATACATCTTCTGGTGTACCTTGTTCGACAACGACACCGCCATCCATAAAAATAACGCGATTCGCAATTTGATGAGCAAAACGCATCTCATGCGTTACAATAACCATCGTCATGCCTTCTTTAGCAAGTTCTTTCATTACCTTTAGAACTTCTTGAACGAGTTCAGGATCAAGTGCTGACGTCGGTTCATCAAATAGTAACACTTCCGGCTCCATCGCAAGCGCGCGAGCAATTCCAACGCGCTGTTGTTGTCCGCCTGATAATTGGAACGGATATAAATCCACTTTATCTGCTAAACCAACTTTTTCAAGGAAGTAGTTTGCTTTTTTCTTCGCTTCTTCTTTCCCCATCTTTTTCACTGTAACGAGCCCTTCCATTACATTTTGAATGGCTGTTAAATGCGGGAATAAGTTATGATGTTGGAACACCATTCCTGTTTGTGTACGAAGATTTACAATATCTTTCTTCGATACTTTTCGAGCGAAATCAAGCTCTTTATTGCCGATACGAATGCTACCAGCGTTCGGTGTTTCTAGAACGTTTAGGCAACGTAGAAACGTCGTTTTACCAGATCCAGAAGGTCCGATAATAACAACAACTTCACCCTTCTCAACTGATAGATCTATATGCTTTAGTACGGTATTATCTCCGAAACTTTTTTGTAAGTGCTGAATTGAAATCATAAAAACAAAAACTCCTTTTGTAAAAGGATTATTTTAATGTGTAGCGTTCTGAACGCTTTTCTAACATCTGTTGTACGATTGATAATAAGAAACAAATAACCCAATAAATAAGACCTGCTTCAAAATAAACAATTAAAAACTCATAGTTCATTGCCGCAATTTCCTGCGCTTTTCGGAACATTTCTGTTACTAAAATTAACGATGCTAATGAAGTATCCTTCACTAAGCTAATAAATGTATTCGAAAGCGGCGGAATTGATACGCGCGTTGCTTGCGGTAAAATAACACGTTTTAATGCTTGTGGATATGTCATCCCAATTGTATAAGCTGCTTCCCACTGTCCTTTCGGAATTGAAAGGATAGAAGCACGAATAATTTCAGATGCATACGCACCAACATTTAATGAAAATCCAATAACTGCTGCTGTATACGGCTCAACTTCAATATTAAGAGTTGGAAGACCATAGAAAATAATAAATAACTGTACAAGAAGTGGCGTTCCGCGAATGATAGATACATAGATACGAGCAATCCATTGTAAAATACGACTACCTGAAATACGCGCGAGCGCTGTTAACGTCGCCAGTATAATTCCGATAATGAATGTAATAAGCGTTAATGGAATTGTCGTAAAGACAGCTTCCTTCAGCATAGGCATGAAGGAAGACTGCATAATATCTATCCAAGTAGACAATCGATCTGAAACCAATGCACTACTTAGATACATTTTCACCGAACCATTTTTTCGCTATTTTGTCGTACGTACCATCTTTTTTCATATCTTCTAACGCTTTATCAACTTCTTGTACAAGCTTATCGCTACCTTTACGGAATAAGAATCCACTTTGTGAAGCTTCTTTTTCTGTATCTACAATTTTAATTTTTGCATCTTTTTTCGTTTCTAAGTAGTTTAATACTGATAACTTATCATTAATTGTGAAATCAACACGGCCAGTGTTTAACAATTCTGCCGCTTGGCTAAAGCCTTCTACGTTAGTAATTTCCGCACCATTTTTCTTAGCAATATCTGCATAGTTACTTGTTAAAGATTGCGCTGCTTTTAACCCTTTTACATCAGCAAATGTAGCAGGTTTATCTTTATCTTTTGCAATAACTAATACTGCTGAAGATGAAACGTATGGTTTAGAGAAATCATATTTCTTTTGACGATCTTCACGAATACCAACTTCGTTCGCAACCATATCGAAACGCTTCGCATCTAAACCAGCAAGTAAGCTATCCCATTGTGTTTCTTTAAATACAGGTTTTACACCTAAACGTTTTGCAACTTCTTCTGCTAATTCAACGTCAAATCCAGTTAATTTATTGCTTGAATCGTGGAACGTAAATGGTGGGTATGTACCTTCTGTACCAATTACAAGTTCACCGCTTTGTTTAATCTTTTGTAATGCGTCTTGACTAGCTGTATCTTTTTTCTCTTCTTTACCGCAGCCGGCTACAATCCCGATCGCTAATGTAGTTACTGCAAGCACTGAAAATAATTTTTTCATGATGGTAATCCTCCAAGTATTCTGATAGGAATTTAAAAACTATATTGATTGTATGCAATCTTGAACAATTTTTCAATGAAAATGTTCTTATTTAGTTTATCCTTTTTCTTCATAATCAAACAAAATGGAAAAATAACGCTACATACAAAAAATAAGTAACATTTTTTAATATAGCATTAATTGTAGGAAAGGTAAAATAATACTTCTTATTATGTACCTTTATCGCCGACATTTTGCCAACAAAAAAGAACTTGCGACAATCGCAAGTTCTTCCCCGCATTAAGCGCTCTGGTTTCCTTCCATTTGCGTTTTGTACATATCGTAATAACGCCCACGCTTTTTCATCAATTCATCATGAGAGCCTTTTTCTAAGATTGTTCCTCTATCGAGTACAATAATTTGATCCGCACTTTTAATTGTTGAAAGACGGTGAGCAATAATAAACGTCGTTCTCCCTTTTTTCACAACTTCTAGCGCTTGTTGAATCATTGCCTCTGTCTCTGTATCAATACTAGATGTTGCTTCATCTAAAATTAAAATGGCTGGATCAAAAGCGAGTGCCCTAGCAAACGATATAAGCTGGCGTTCTCCGGTTGAAAGTGTACTTCCTTTCTCCGTAATTTCTTCGTTTATATTGTTCGCAAACCTTTCCGCACCCACATCACGTAATGCTTTTACGATGCGATCTTTTGAAATTTTTTCGTTCTCTAAGCTTACATTGGAAGCGACCGTCCCGCTAAATAAAAACGGATCTTGTAATACGATTCCCATATGCTCACGAGTTGCTTGTTTCGGCATTTCTTTTACATCGTGACCGTCAATCGTAAGCTTCCCTTTTTCAAACTCATAAAATTGAAAGAGTACATTCATAATGGAACTTTTTCCTGATCCAGTATGACCGACAAGTGCTACTGTCTCGCCTTGTTTCGCTTCAAAAGAAATATTTTTTAGCACTTCATCTTTTCCATTATAAGAAAACGAAACATTATCAAACTTCACATTTCCTTGTAAGCGAGGCATGCGCTCTTCTTCCACTGCCTCTCCCTTTTCCTCTAGCAATTCGAAGACACGCTCTGATGCAACGCGCGATTGTTCTAAGTTAGCAAGCTGATTTACCATATTTGTAATTGGTGAGAACAATCTCGTTAAATAATCGACGAACGCATACAGTATCCCTAGAGAAATGATGCCTGAAGCACTTAATGAAGCTCCCCCGAAATACCAAATCACACCTGTGAAAGCGATATTTCGTAATACAGACACTAAGTTATGCGAAGTTGCTGCATTTAAATTTAAAATTTTATTTTGATACTTAAAATAATCGCCATTTAATTCTTCAAACTCTTTTTTCGTTTCACGCTCTTGACGGAACGTTTGAATAATTGGCATCCCTTGAATCGATTCATTCACTGTACCGTTAATATCGGATAAACGTGAACGCATTTTATGATTGTATACAGATGCATACTTTCTATATAAAATCGCCCAAACAATTAAAATCGGGATAATTAATAAACAGAACGACGCAAGTTTCACATCGAGTAAAAATAGCGCTGCAAATATCCCGATAATATAAATGAAACTAGAGACGAATGTCGCAAGCACTGTTACGTATAAATCTCGAATCGCCTCTGTATCATTCGTTACACGCGAAACGATTTTCCCTGCTGGTAAATGATCAAAATATCTAATCGGTAACGTTTGAATATGAGAGAAGACGTCTTCCCTCATAATTTGAATAATTTTGTTTGCTGCCTTCTGTAAGAAAAACTGCTTTCCATATGCAAATAATGACACAATTACTAATAGAGCAAAATAGCCTCCACCAAGTAACAGTAGGGGGTTTATTTCTGGCTTATAAAACGCAAACACTTCTTCCTTCGTTAATGCTTTCGCTTTATACACTTGCACCGCCTTACCATTTTGAATGGTAATCATATCCCCTTTCACAGAACGTGTTCCTTCAATATTCACTTTATTTGGTACAAAGTAATATTGAAAACCGACTTGCATCACGCGTACTTCTTTTCCTTTTTTCTCACCTTGTTCAAAGCGATCACTTCGCTTATAATAGGCGCCATTATATGCAACAGCATCTTCACTCTTTTCTATCTCATACCAAGATTTTTCTATCGCGACGATATGATCGTCAATCATCGTTTTAGCGACGAACGGACCGGCAAGCTCAGCGATAACAAAAATAAATAACATCGCCATCGCTGCAAAAATCGTCCCTTTTACTTTCATCGCATATTGAAACAATCGTTTTGAAACACTCATATTTTCACCCCACTATCCGCACTCTCATTTTCACCTTGTTGTCTTTCAAACTGCTCAGCATACCAGCCTCCGTTTCGAAGTAACTGGTCATGCGTGCCTTCTTCCATTACTTCGCCGTCATCCATAACGAGAATCCAATCTGCATGTTGTACGGCAGATAAACGGTGCGTCGTAATAATCGTCGTCTTTCCGCTTCTTTCCGTTCTTATATTTTCAATGATCGCCGCTTCCGTACGAGCATCGACAGCTGATAACGAATCGTCCAAAATTAATATTTCTGGATTTTGAATAACCGCTCTCGCAATCGAAATCCTTTGCTTTTGCCCTCCTGATAACGAAACACCTTTCTCTCCAACGAGCGTTTCTAATCCTTCTGGTAAAAACTCTAAGTCTTTTGTAAACGCAGCAATTTCAATGGCTTTCTCGAGCTCTTCTTCAGTCGCTTCCCTGTTTCCGAATAAAATATTTTCCCTCGCTGTTTTTGAGAATAAAATGTGCTCCTGAGGTACATATCCAATCCACCCGAGTACATTATCACTCGTCATTTTATCTAATGTCACATCAGAAACTGCAATATCCCCTTCTCCAAGCGGATATTGACGAAGAAGCTGACGTACAAGCGTCGTTTTTCCGCTTCCTGTTTTTCCGACAACCCCTAGCGTTTCTCCTTGTTTTAATGTAAAAGAAACCTTTTTTAAATTTTCTTCAGATGATGAAGGATAGGAAAAAGAAACTTCATCAAACTGAATATAATCAGGCTCGTGTACAAGCTTTGGATTTTTCGGATTCTTTACATCTGGTTCATATGCTAACGTTTCATTCACACGATCTAACGAAGCATTTCCTCTTTGCATAACATTAATTAATTCGCCAATTGCAAACATCGGCCAAATCATCATCCCTAAATACACGTTAAAGGAAACGAGTTCGCCAAGTGTCACCTTTGATTGAAATACAAGGTATGCACCGTACACTAAACCAATTAAATAACTAAGACCGACAAGCATTTTCACAGTTGGTTGGAATAACGCATCGATTCTTGCTACCTTCATATTCTTTTCGTAGACGTCATCTCCTAAATGATGAAATCTTTCCTGATCTGCGTTCTCTTGTACGTATGCACGAATCACGCGCACGCCAGCAATTGATTCAAGTACTTTATCATTCATATCACCGAACGCATCTTGCGCAACTGTAAACCTTTCATGCAATTTCTTTCCATATATATTCATCGCATATGCCATAATTGGCAGCGGTATAAGGGCCGCTAATGTAAGCTCCCAACTTATTGTAAATCCCATCATAAAAACGATTGTAAGCATATATAAACTAGAATCTACAAGCGTTAATATACCAAAACCAGCTGTCATAGCGATTGCTTTTAAATCGTTTGTTGCTCTCGCCATTAAATCGCCAGTACGATTTTTTTGATAAAACGTCGGTGTCATCTTGAGTAAATGCCCCATAAATTTCGAGCGCATCGTCTTCTCAAGTACGAACGCACCTCCAAACAATTGATGCTGCCAAACAAAAGTAAGGCCATATCCAACTATCGTAACTCCTATTAAAATAAGAATAGACTCCATAATTGCTGCATTCGTTAACGTTCCTGTTTTTATATTATCAATCGTAACCCCTAGTACTTTTGGGGGAATGACTTCAACTATATTTACAATTAAAAGCGCACCAATTGCGATACTATATCTCTTCCAATGCTCTTTAAAAAACCATCTTAACTTTAGTAATACTGAAAACAATGTAACCTCTCCCTTCTCGTTTTCGTTCCACTCTCATTTCTTTATCCGCTATCCAAACCAATCACATTTACATTTCGTAACCCATACAATCTCATCACATTTTTCCACCTTCCAAATTTCAGTTTTATAGTAACCATACAAAGTATGGAAACAAGCAAATTGGACAAAAAAAAGCATACCGTCGCTTGACGATATGCACAAAAATGCATAAAAGCGTACGTTACGATATACGCAACGTACGCTTTTTATAAGACAAAAATGCCCTATATATCCGTACGGGTTGCGTAATGATATGAATGTTTTCCGTTATTTAACAGAGCTAAGCCCATTACATTTACGATTACAATCATTACGCACACCCCTTTCATTTATTTTTCATTTATTTTCCATTTATAATCTTATAACTTCTTTGAGTATTCTGTCAATTATTTTTTTTGCAAATTGAAGAAAATAGATACCAATCACGATAAAATGAAGAGGATTTATGACGAGATAAAACAGTTTGAAATAAGGGAATCTTCTGTAAGAAAGGGCATACAAAATAAAAAAAGAATAAGAAATCGTTTTCACAAACATTTCATTTGAAAAATATTATCAAACCCCCTACAATCACCTTATACTCACTCTTACAAGTTGCTATTTTAGGAGGACTAATCATGACAACTAGCAATACGTACAAATTTTATTTAAACGGAGAATGGAGAGAAAGCTCTTCAGGACAAACAATCGACATTCCATCTCCATACTTACACGAAGTAATTGGTCAAGTACAAGCAATTACTCGCGGAGAAGTAGATGAAGCAATTGCATCTGCAAAAGAAGCTCAAAAATCATGGGCTGAAGCTTCTCTACAAGATCGCGCAAAATATTTATATAAATGGGCTGATGAGCTCGTAAATATGCAAGATGAAATTGCCGATATTATTATGAAAGAAGTCGGTAAAGGATATAAAGATGCGAAGAAAGAAGTTGTTCGTACAGCTGATTTCATTCGTTACACAATTGAAGAAGCTCTACATATGCACGGAGAAAGCATGATGGGCGATAGCTTCCCTGGCGGAACAAAATCAAAACTTGCGATTATCCAACGTGCACCACTTGGTGTTGTATTAGCAATCGCACCGTTTAACTACCCAGTAAACTTATCTGCTGCAAAACTTGCACCAGCATTAATTATGGGTAACGCTGTTATTTTCAAACCAGCAACTCAAGGTGCAATTAGTGGTATTAAAATGGTTGAAGCACTTCATAAAGCTGGCCTTCCAAAAGGTCTTGTAAACGTAGCGACAGGACGCGGTTCTGTAATTGGTGACTACTTAGTAGAACACGAAGGCATCAATATGGTATCGTTCACAGGTGGTACAAACACAGGTAAACATTTAGCGAAAAAAGCTGCAATGATTCCACTTGTATTAGAACTTGGTGGTAAAGACCCTGGTATCGTTCGTGAAGATGCTGACTTACAAGATGCTGCAAACCATATCGTAAGCGGTGCATTCTCTTACTCTGGTCAACGTTGTACAGCTATTAAACGTGTACTTGTACACGAAAACGTAGCGGACGAGCTTGTTGGCTTATTAAAAGCGCAAGTAGCTGAGCTATCAGTTGGATCTCCAGAACAAGACAGCACAATCGTTCCATTAATTGACGATAAATCTGCTGACTTCGTTCAAGGCTTAGTTGACGACGCTGTAGAAAAAGGTGCTACGATCGTTATCGGTAACAAACGTGAGCGTAACTTAATTTACCCAACATTAATCGACCACGTAACTGAAGAAATGAAAGTTGCTTGGGAAGAGCCATTCGGCCCAATCCTTCCAATCATCCGCGTTTCTTCAGATGAGCAAGCAATTGAAATTGCTAACAAATCAGAGTTCGGCTTACAAGCAAGTGTCTTCACAAAAGACATTAACAAAGCATTTGCAATTGCTAACAAAATCGAAACTGGTTCTGTTCAAATTAACGGACGCACAGAGCGCGGCCCTGACCACTTCCCATTCATCGGTGTAAAAGGTTCAGGTATGGGCGCACAAGGTATTCGTAAGAGCCTTGAGTCTATGACACGTGAAAAAGTAACTGTATTGAACTTAGTTTAATCTTATATAGAAGCTGATCTAGTTTTAGATCAGCTTCTTTTTATATGGATACTTCCAAAAAACGGGCATTTAGTTTTGCTTTCGATTTGGTTTTCCAAATCGAACTAAAACATGCCATAATAATTTTAATTCCTGAAGCACTTCTTCATAAGTTCCACGATCACTCCAAGATAATGGATTGCGTTTCAAATCCACTACAGCAGAACCAATTATATTTGCATCGATACAATGATTCTGTGCAATGCGCCTTGCTAAAGATGGCATTTTTGAACCTCTAAAATCCATTGGAACTTCGTCTATCGCAAGTACAAAACCCATGTGCCAATACAAATCAATAGCATACTTCAGGCAAATTTCTTCTAAAGTTCTTCCTACATCCGTACCCTTAAATGAAGGATCTACAACAAGCGCCTCCACGTCTTCTTTAAGAGAAATATCTCCATGAACTTGTGCTTCAATATAATGGTTAAGATTACGGGCTGACTCTTTGTTTATTAAATCTATCAACGGCCTTTCCAGATTAGCCAGTAAATGATTAACTAATCTTGTTGGAGTCAAATTCTCCTCACCAATTGCACACTCTCTTACGAATGCCTCTTCCAAAAGAGCAGCTAAAATCATATCAAACTCTTCATAAGTCCCCTTTTCTTTTGGATCTTGATGCGAATCTAAATACGTATATGTAGAGCGATAAGAAACTTTGGGAGATAAGAGAAAATAACAGGACCCAAAACGCGGAGCAGGCCCATCTGGATGTAACATTAAATTTAGCGCTCCATACTTTGGCCGTTGATTATTCGTTACACCCTCAAGCTGATATGCCCCTCCAAATATTCTCTTTTCCCAAAGGTCACGTTCACCACCAGGATAAGCAGATACGCTTCCGTTAGATAGCAATGTTTCAAACTGACTTTTATATATTCCTTGCTCAAACAGTGCTTCAGCAATACTTTTCATATTCGAATCTAGTCTGTCTGGATGAAAGTGTAAAGCAATCCTCGCGTTTGATTTTAAATTAACGACAGCTTCTTCAAACATTTCATCTGTAATATTAGACATATTAAGTATATGATTAATTGTTGCTTTAGCCCCACGTTTTTCGTTCTCTGCATATTTTGAAATATACTCTAAAGCAAATAATTGAGACCTTGATAATTCCATAATCAAACCTCTCCTTTAATTGAAATGACCTTAATCCTTTCAATTAAAAGCTTGTTCTTTCCTTCTTATGCAACTAACCTAATTTATTAAACCGAACGTAATTTCATAATTCCTAATTATACACACGCGCATTTTTTATAGGTAAATGTACACATTCTACAGAAATTTCATATCCTAGCCAACGCTCAGCAATATGTTCAAATGATAAAATAGAGCCTGTTGTAAAAAATCGATGCTTCGGATTCAAATTGTCAGACAGGATTCCTTTGTGCTGTAAAATTGTGCTTAATTCTATCGCTGTTTCTTCTGCAGAACTAATAATCGTTACATCTTCTCCCAGTTCCTTTTTTATATAGGACTCTAACAGTGGATAATGCGTACACCCAAGAATTAACGTATCTATATCTTCTTTCGTTAATGGCAGTAAAGCTTGTTTCACTTGCTGCGTTACATATGCTGTATCTTCTAATTGATTTTCTACAACTGTAGCTAAAGTCGGGCACGCGTGACTATGCACTTCCAAATATGTATCAAGCTCGTGTAATGCTTTTTCGTACATATTAGACTGTATCGTACCTACAGTTCCAATTACTCCGATTACCCCTTTCTTTGTCACTTTAATTGCCGCTCTTGCCCCCGGATGTATAACGCCAATAACCGGAATAGACAGTGCTTCTTGCAGCGCAGTCAATGCAGCAGTATTACATGCTACCACTAGCGCTTTTAACGGAAACTGTTTGAGGAACTCAACCATTTCAAATACGAAAGATTGTACCTCTTCTACACTTCTTGGCCCATACGGACAACGCTCATTATCACCAATATAATAAATGCTCTCTTTAGGCAATTGTCTTATAATTTCACTCGCAACTGTTAATCCCCCAACTCCCGAATCTAGCACACCTATTACTGAATGTTTATGACATACAGACATATACTTCATCCCCTTCTCAATCTTCTAGCGTCAATAACATTTATTATATTATGAAAATTCAATATTACATAATAATCCCTCTCTCTTTTAATCACAAACTCTTCTCTATAATCTGATTATTACTATATCCATTGACGTATAAAAATACATTTGTTACTCTTAAATACGTTAATTTAATATTTAAATCCTCATTCGTATCTCGGTGAGGTAGAGGTTGCAGTCATTAAGAGTATCATTTCAGGAGATGTAGTGGCATTGATGAAGAAATGGGAAAGGAATGATTGCCGAAGTAAGTCGTGTCCACCATGCACACTTGCTGGGTCTGCATTTAATAAGTGCAGAACTGTCACAAACGTTTCGTTTGTGGAGAGCTATCGAGAGGTATGTCGTGGGTTTCTTATAAGATAGAAAGCATGTAGCGGCAGATTACGTGCTTTTTTTGTTTTGTTTGGGACTTCTCTTCTCTAATCGGAAGACATACATATCTCCTCGCTTGACTTGGTTATACTAACTTTGGAGGTATTTTCTATGCAACAAAAAAAATGGGGCTTTTGGGTACTAACAGCTTTCGTTGTCGGTAATATGGTTGGCGCTGGGATTTTCATGGTGCCAAGTACGTTGGCACAAACAGCAAGCCCTCTCGGTGTCACTTTAGCTTGGTTAACAACAGGGTTTGGTGTTTTAATGCTAGCTCTTGTTTTCGGTAATTTAGCAATTCGTCGTCCTGATTTAACGACAGGACCACAAAGTCATGCATATGCTTTATTCTCAACACCAAAAAAGAAAAAAATGGCTGGTTTCAGTATGGTATGGGGATATTGGGTTGCAAACTGGGCAAGTAACGTTGCCATTATTACATCTTTCGCGGGATATTTATCACTCTTCTTCCCAATTATGAAAGATACACGACTACTATTTTCAATCGGTTCGTTTAACATAGAAGTCGGAAAACTAATTACATTTACGATTTGTTCCATCTTACTTTGGGGAACTCATATTATATTAACTAATGGTGTAAGCGGAGCTGGAAAGCTAAACTTCTTAGCAACAACAACGAAAGTGACTGGATTCCTTTTATTTATCGTCGTTACGTTATTTGCATTCGAAGCTTCTAAGTTTGGACAATGGTACACACCGATGATCGATAAATCAGGTGTATCACACGGTCTTCTTTCACAAGTAAATTTAGCCGCTCTTACAACGCTTTGGGCGTTTATCGGAATTGAATCAGCCGTTCTTTTATCAAACCGGGCTGTTTCTCCAAAAACGGTAAAACGGGCAACAGTTGCGGGATTACTTATTACAGTTGCAATTTACTTAGGAATTACAATTTTAACAATGGGTGTCCTTCACGTTGATACATTACAAGCTTCTGAACGTCCGTTAGCAGATGCACTAAATGCTGCAATGGGTCATGGTGGCGGGAAACTGATGGCATTACTTGCTCTTACTTCCCTATTCGGTTCTATCTTAGGCTGGATTTTATTAAGCTCAGAAGTACCGTATCAAGCAGCAAAAGAAGGTTTCTTCCCTTCCTTCTTCACAAAAACAAATAAAAAAGGAAGTCCAATTTACTCATTACGATTAACAAACATTATGTCGCAAGTATTCTTATTCTCAACATTATCAGGAACTATTGCGGAAGCTTATACATTCGTTATTACCGTATCAACACTGGCCTACCTCATTCCATATCTCGTTTCACCGATCTTCCAGTTAAAATTAGTCGCAACTGGTGAAACATATAAAAATGAAATGCGGGCAAGAATTACAGATGGTATAGTCGCAGTGATCGCACTTTGCTACGCACTATGGGTTATAAAAACCGGTGCATCCGATATAAAAACGTTCCTTCTCGGAATTGGTTTATTCGTAATTGGATTTGCTTTCTATCCATTAATGAATCGTGATCAGAAAAAAAATAACGAAAAGAAAAACGGGCAAGTTGCATAACGCAATTTGCTCGTTTTTTCTTTTGTAAAACATATATAATAGAACAAAGAGGTGAAAAACATGTCAATTGAATCACTATGGAGCAGTCGCTTCCAACAACATATACAAAATATCATTACATACTTTGCACGTATGATTAACGGTTTATTATATAGCTTTATCTTTATTTCATGCGTTGGTGCATACTACTATGCTCAGTTTCTAAAAGCATCTCCTTCTAAAGGAATATCTTTACTACTCATCACGATTGTACTTACATTCATTATAACGAGATGCCCGATCCGTACATTTATTCAAAAACCTGATGCTGTCTATTTGCTTGCATTAGAAGAGAAACTAACATCTTATTTTAAAAAATCTCTTCTATATAATTACATCATTCAGATTTTCCCATTATTATTTACGTTCCTTATTCTCGTTCCGCTTGCTATGCAATCATTACAATTAACTGTACCGTTCTTATGTACAATCTTTATCGTTTTAATGATTACGAAAGCTTGGAACCTGTACATATATTGGATGTGGCGTGATAGCCATGAAAAAAACATATGGTTCATTATTCGTATTGCTTGTAACGTCCTAATCATTTACATGCTATTTTACTCGGCACATGTTCTCATATTAGGCGGATTGCTCTTACTACTTGCTTTCCTACTTCTATATACGAAAAAACAACCTACAAAACGAATACCGTGGGATTACATAATCGAGCAAGAAGAAAAAATGGATGTTCGCTTTTATCAATTTGCTAGCATCTTTACTGATGTTCCGCAACTTAATAAGCAAGTAAACAAAAGAAAATGGCTTACAAATTGGATTGAACCTTTATTACATAAAAAACGAGCAACTTTCTTCTATTTACATACACTAGCATTTTTACGCGGGAATGATTATTTCGGTATATATATTCGCTTAGGGCTGATTGGTGCCTTCGCCTTATATTTTATACCAAACACATACGTAAAAGGCGCTATCGCATATATCGTCCTATATATGATTTCTATGCAGCTTCGTTCCCTCTGGAAATATTTTTCGGGAAATATTATTGTAGCATTGTATCCGATTGATACTGAAAAACGAATGAATCAATTTCTTCGCTTAATCTTTATATTACTAAGCATTCAACTCATTGTATTTTCGAGTGTTATACTCATTGCTACAGGTCAATTACTACATACCTTGATTATTATGATAATCGGGGTAATCTGGATTAAATTTATTATTGTACCAAAAACGAAGCAACGTGTTTCTTCGTTTTAACGAAAAGAATTATCTTAAAAGCCAAGGAGAAAATAAATTATCTCCTTGGCTTTTTTATTTTTCTTCCTCAAACAACCGATATTTTATGATTTTTACATACAAAAACGATAATACATGTTTACGTCCTAATAAAAAGGGTATTTATTAAATTAACAGGGCAAAGGAACTGGAGGGAATGAAAAAACATGAATTAAAGTTTCACTTTATAAAAGGCATTGCTCAAGGATGATTCTGGAACCGATACTATAATATAAGGAGCTGACTGCAATGAGTAAAAAAATTGCTATTTTAATAACGGATTATTTCGAGGATACAGAATATACAGAGCCAGTAGAAGCTTTTAAGCAAAAGGGATATGAATTAACAACTATTGAAATGGAAAAAGGTAAAACGGTACACGGTAAGCAAAGAAAAAGTGAAGTCGTAATTGATAAAAGTATTGATGATGTTTCTCCAGAGAACTTTGATGCCCTCTTCATACCAGGCGGATTTTCCCCAGATATACTTCGTGCAGATGAACGTTTTGTTCACTTTAGCAAAACATTTATGGATGCGGAAAAACCCGTTTTCGCTATTTGTCACGGACCTCAGCTACTCATCACTGCACAAACACTTGAAGGACGCGATGTGACTGGATATAAATCCATTGAGGTCGATTTGAAAAATGCTGGCGGAAACTTTCATGATAAAGAAGTAGTCGTATGCCAAAATCAGCTAGTCACAAGTAGACAACCGGAAGATATCCCCGCTTTTATTGAAGAATCGTTGCGTATATTAGGATAGCTACTTTGGTTAACCTCTTTTATTTGTATGAAAAACAAAATGTAATCAGTGGGGGATTTATTTCATCCCCCACTGATTATTAGTTCACACTAATCGCGTGTTTATGGGCAACCCGACTCCCACAAATACACCTCTTATCTCACTCTAAAATTCCCAATCACTATTCATAGGCAGTTCTCATATAGTGAAAATGACTATATAATTCCTATCCATAAGTTAAATCATGATTTTACACATATATAAATACAAAAGATGGGAGCCTAACTATGAACAATACTCCACCTTCAACGCCCCCAAATCCAACGGAAACGAATAATAATGAAGTGAGCTTACAAACGTTACGCGTCATTGGGCTTATTGTACTGATTAGTGGCTACATATTAGTAGCACTTTCTGAAGTAGGAACGTTAAAAAATCTTTTACTACAGCCGAATACCACTCCAAATTTAGCTGAAGTTGATCCGTTTTAAAAATGGTATAAAAAGCGCTCCTCATTATAACTGGTTCGCTTTTTATATCGTTTCACTTTATCCGATCTGAGAAACCTTCCCTTCATCTTGATATTTCTCTTTCCCTATCGCCTTCATAAATAATAAAATACTGCTCATACCAACAATAAAGTACAGAGCACTCATGCCCCAAGATGCAATAAATGAACCTAACATAACACCTAATGCCCCGTTCATTTTCGCCATTTGAAAGACCATCCCGTTAATCGCCATATAAGAACCTCTTGCCTCATCCGGCACCATATCTGCCATAATAGATTGACGCACTGGCACATACATCATCTCGCCTACCGTTTGGAAAAGCCCTGCAATTAATAAAATCCATAAACTATTGCTCGTTCCGAGTATTGTAAATCCAATTGTATAAATGAATAAACCTACATATAAGATTTTCAAATCGTTGAAGCTTTTCAGCATTTTAATAAGGAGTGCCGAACATAACACAACTAAAATTGTATTCTCTGCTGAAATCCAGCTCATCATTCGAATACCTGTTAAATCAAACGTCACACCATTCCTAAAGAAAAAGTGCACCGTTTCAAATTCCTGCTGCAAACGTACTCCTAAATAATTATTAACCTGAAACTCTAAAGATAATGTACATATACTTGCTGCACAAAAAATTAAAAACGCTCTATCTTTTATTACGACTTTATAACTATCCGCCATATCTTTTAATACATTTTTCTTCTCCACCGTTTTTCGTGCTACATACACTTCTTCCATATATAGAGCCATCACATATAAAGTAATAACTGCAATAACTGTTAATCCAATAAACAATTGTAATCTATAGTTTTCAAACAATAGTCCTCCAAATATCGCTCCAATTGCAATGGATAAATTAATCGCCCAGTAGTTAATGCTGTACATCACTTTTCGATTTTCCGGTGTACTCACATCAATTAACATCGCCTCTGTCGCAGGATTCATAAGACCAGACCCTAAACTATTCACTAACATAAAGATAAATGTTAGCCACGGTGAATCTACATAATCTGAATTTGCAATCCCCATACAAGCGATTGAAATGACTTGTATACTTTGACCGATAATCATTACTTTTTTACGACCAAGTCGATCCCCAACATATCCACCGTATAAACCAATTACTAATGAAGCTATTACATTAATAAGTAGTAACGCACCAGCAATTGCACTACCTAATTTTATTGAAAAATAAATCGCCATAAATGGAAAAATCATCGTGGATACAGTACGTGTTAAAAACGAAGTTATAATTCTAATTTTTATATTTCGATGCATACTCCAAAACCCCATTGTTTCCCCCTCCTTATGCTTACTTATTTTACTTTGAAAAAAAGGAAGAAAAAGGTTAGAATATTCTAAAGAGTTTCCCCTTTTATGATAGAAGGAAGTGTATATATGAAAATTATGGACTATTACATTAGACTAAGACTACATGCACAAGATCAACAATATATGCGAAATAGCTTACAAGAATTAGCAGATGTTTTATATTGCAGTACGAAAAACGTAAAAATTTTATTAAAGAAAATGAGCGAGGAGCAATTAATTAACTGGACTCCAGGGCGAGGCCGCGGGAATAAAACGGAAATTCTATTTATACATAATTTCGTAGAAGCGATTGAGTCCTATACAGATGAACTGTTAGCGCAAGAAAAATTAAAAGATATCTTTCTTCTTTTAAAAGAACCCCTACCCCTTGCCCTTCAAAAAAAGCTAGAAAATAAACTACATCATCATTTTGGATACAAACCTTCAAATGATATGTACGACATATTAAAGATTCCTATATCGAGAAAGATATTTCCATTAGATCCGGCTTTTGTGGCTGTAACTACAGAGAGCCATCTTACGAGTCAAATTTTTGATACGTTAGTCGTTTATAACGATGTTACTGAAAAAATGGAACCACACATTGCGCATACGTGGGAATTAAGTGAAGACGGGCTTACGTGGACTTTTTATTTACGAAAGGATGTATATTTTCATAACGAAACAGTTTTAACTTCTAAAGATGTACGATTTTCATTTGAAAGACTAAAAGAAATTTACTCTCCTTTCGAATGGTTAACAGAAGAAATTGTTCAAATTGAAACGCCATCACCACTGCAAATTCGATTTCATTTAGCAAAACCAAATTTATTTTTCTTACACTATGTAAGTTCCATACAACTAGCAATTTTACCGCGTGATGTGAGTATCCAAAATCATCATTACATAGGTACTGGACCTTTCAAACTTGCTTATTACTCTGAAGATAATATCGTGCTCGAAGCGTTCACTCATTATTTTAAAGAGCGCGCGTTATTAGATTGTATTGAATTTTGGGGTATTCCTGATCATGTACAAATCGATGCTGACTATGAACTACCAAATGAAGAAGAAAATGAAACGCATGATATACAAATAGAAGAAATAGGTTGTATTTATGCTGGCTTCAACTTTACAAAACCTGGTCCTCATCATGACATGTACTTTCGAAAGGCTTGGAGAGAACTATATGATGTTGAAACGATAATTCGTAGCATAGAAGGTAGACGAACAATTGCTGCATCAAGCTTTTTCCCTGAAAGAAGTCGCCAAGTTCCTAATAGGTCCTACTCTTTAGAAAAAGCGAAAGAGTATTTAAAAAAGAGTACCTATAATGGAGAAACGGTACATATTTATTTCTTCGCATTTAAAGACAGTGCAAATGACGCACATTTCCTAAAAGAACGTTGCGAACAATTAGGAATACGCGTAGAACTTCACCCATTTCTCGTTTCAGATTATATGGATTGTTCTATCGATAAACATGCCGATATTATTTTCATGGGAGAAGTGTTTGCTGCTGATCATGAACTCGCATTCTTAAATGTGTTTAAAAATAAAAGTTGCTTCGTAAACCGGTTCATGGACCCGCACTATGAAAAACAAATTAACTGTTTGCTAGATACATTTTTATTAGAAGGAAATAAGGAGAAGCGCTACGAGCTCATGTATGAAATCGAAGAATTTTTACAAACAGAACACATCATTTTATTTAACTATCACGTTTTAAAAAGAAAAACATATCCTTCTCCTTTAAAAAACGTAACGATTGATTCATTCGGTTGGGCAAATTTTGCAAAGTTATGGATACAGCCATCCATGTCTTAAAATGTGAGTCATTATAAAAGGAGAGGAACTATGAAACACAACCTAGAAAAAAGACTTTCCTATCTATACACAGGTGAGTTATTTTCAGTCATTACTTTTATCTTCACAAGTTACTTACTTAATTATGCTTATCCTACATTACATTTATATTCCCTATATTCTTTTTGGGTCTCATTTCTTCTTTTAGAGTTTATCTTATTACAAGGAGTAATTTACTGGTACGTAAAGTGGAAACGACTAAGAAAAGAGAAAACATCTGTTACGCCCATTAGGATGATTCAATATTTAAAAATACTTAAAAAGATAAATATAGCATTAATTATCACGGGATTTATTACGTTTACTATTGATTTTGTAATTTGGTATCCCCACTTACCTTTAGGTGGGCTATCATTCACCCTATTTATTTATATTTTTGCATTACTTGAGTACATTAACTATTACCATACTCAGCTTTCATACGATAACATCTCTGATATGAAACATTTAATCAAATCAAAAAAACTAAAGCAGTCCTGTATAAGTAAAGATTTTCAACGTATTTCATAAAAGAGAAGGTACTACATCCTTAGTAGTACCTTCTTCACAATACAAACTATTATTGAATTACTCCATCCAAGTGATTTTTCAAGTTCAATAAATATTGCTCAATATTCGGATTCTTCACCACATCATAACAAGCAAAGCTCTTTAACGGACTCATGCCAAGAAACTTTTGTACGCGATGTAAGTGACTAAGCGCTGACTCTAAACTTTCTCCTTCAAAAAACTTCGTCTTATCTCCAAATGCTTTTTCAGGTGCATTCCAAGTTGTAGAAAACATATATTGCTTCTCTTTTAGTAAACCACCTGTTCCATATTCATCAGCACCTTTAAAGAACAAACCGTATTCATACACTTCATCCATATATGTTTTAAATAGTCCCGGTACACTAAACCAATAAATTGGTGTTTGATAAATCACAACATCCGCCCATAAAAACTTCTCTTGCTCTTCTTTAATACTATAGCCATCTTGAATCGTTGTTGTTTTCACATGATGATTCTCGCTTAATACCGTTACCATATAATCTACTAACGTTCTATTTAATCGTCCTTCTTTCGTACCGTATTTCTCATGTCCATTTATAATAAAAATATTTTTCATCGCTTTTCTCTCCCCTATATGATCTACTCTTCAGCTATTAAGCCCAGTTGCTGCTTTAGCGTAAGATTATCTTCTAAATGCCAATCTTCCGTTATCATTCCGTCTTTCACATGCAAAATATCAATTGCAAAAAAATTGATTTTTTTATCATTATGCGTTCCTGTAAAAGAAAGACGAGCTGTTACTTTATCACCAACGACTAATAAATCTTCAATCTCGCAGTGTATATTAGGAACGACTTTACGAAAATTTTGCGCCGCAAATTTTAGTCCTTCAGTGCCTTGTGGTCGCCCTTTCGGTAATGTATTATCAAAGAAATTTTCCGTAACAGTCTGCGGAATAAGATTCTCTTTACCTGTATCCCAAAATGCGTAAAAACGCTGCGCTGCATGAACCATTTCTGTCGCTTCCTTTTTACTTAATGAAGAATCAATTGTCATTGCTTTTGGCTTTGGCATTTCTTTTAATAACTGAATTTCAGTTTTTTCTTCCACGCCGCATGCTACAAGTACAATACAAACAACAAACAAACTAAGGAACATAAACAATTTTTTCATACTCATGGAAATCACCTCCTCTTCATCTAAACCCTTTTTATTTCATATTGCTATTGTATATGCACTAACTTCCTTTATGGAAGTAGTGATATTTTTTTCATATAGTTACCAAAAGTATAGTTTTGTGATACTATAAAGCAAATTCATTCAAAAAATTTTTATGGAGGCTAGTTCCATGAACAATATAGATTCAGTTGTATTAACGAAAGGTTTACCTGGCATACCTTGTCCTATCGCTAAAACGCTTGACGTAATCAGTACAAAATGGACGTTTTTAATCATTCGTGACCTTCTTATTGAAGGAACTTTACGTTTTAGTGATTTACAAAAATCAATGGACGGCATTAGCCCAAAAACATTATCGCTTCGCCTAAAAGAATTGGAAGCACAAGGGATTATAACGCGAAAAGTATATCCAGAAGTTCCGCCCCGCGTAGAGTACACTTTAACGGATAAAGGAAAGCAATTAGAGGGGATTTTTATTGAATTAAAGCGGTTTGGATTAAGTTTATAAACGAAAAGCCCCTTACCATACAAATAGTAAGAGGCTTTTCATTATTCACTACATTACTTCGCAAAACTTTCAGCTAGCTGTTTCTCTCTCCACATAAATGTAATGCCGAGACCAACGATTAAAACAACTCCTGAAAATGCATATGGATAATGAATATTCATATCAAATAATATTCCGCCCATAGCAGGTCCTGCGATATTTCCTAAACTCGTATACGTTGAGTTCATACCAGCAACAAATCCTTGCTCTTTTCCAGCTGCTTTTGATAAAAACGTCGTTAAAGCCGGACGAAGTAAATCAAATGCTAAGAAAATGAAGCAAGTAACGAGAAGTACAATCCAATAATTAAAGACTACAGTGGATACAAACGCTAACACTGCACCTACAATTAAACATATTTGAATTAACACTTTTTCACCAAACATGTCAACTAATTTTCCAAACATAAATACTTGCACAACTACCCCAAAGATTGAACTAATTGTAATAATTGCAGCAATATCTTTCGGCGTGAAACCAAATTTATGATCAGAAAACAGACTAAACACAGTTTCATATGCTGATAATCCAAATGCGAGTACAAATACGATAATAAATGCGATTGCATACATTGGATGTAATGATTTCTTTAAATCGCCAATAAAGCTTGATTCTTTCGTATTAGAAGAAATTTCTGCTAGCTCTTCTTTCGTTAACGGTTCTTTTAAAATAAAGATAGAGATTACACATGCTATAAAGGCAATCACTGCTGCCACAAAGAACGGCACACGTATTCCGTATTCTGCAATAAACCCGCCGATTCCAGGCCCTATAATAAATCCAGTGCTAATAGCTGCTGAAAGATAACCCATCGCCTTTGGTCGTTCCTGAATCGATGTAATATCCGCAACATATGCTGTAACTCCTGGCATAATAAACGCAGCACTAATTCCGCCTAACACCCTCGCTACATAAAGCATCCACACATCTTTTCCTAATCCAAAAAGAAGCTCTGAAACACCAAAAATAAATAATCCAATGATTATCATTTTCTTCCTACCGTAAAGATCGACCCAACGACCTGTAATTGGTGAAGTTATGAGCTGAGCCATTGCAAACACTGCAACGAGATAGCCCATCGTCTTTCCTGTTAAATTCATATCATTCATAAAGGACGGCATAACCGGAATGATTAACCCAATCCCTAAAAAAGCGATAAATATATTGCTTAAAAGAATGACCAATACCATCTTTTGTTCTTTTATCGGTTTCTTCACTTTTTAACACCTCTTCCCGCAAGTTCCTCTCAAAAAATAATGCCCAAGAAGCTTTTTCTTTATCCTACTATTTTGGGGCTAATAATGAGTGGAGATACCCCACTCATTAAAGTTTCACTTTATCTTTCCACACATACATAAATACAGGGTGAATGACTATCATTCAGTTTTTCGTAGAAATGAACCTACCTTCTTAAGATAGGTTCACCTAACTGTTTTGTCCCCATTAATGCGGGCTAATAATCAGCAGGGAATGCCCTACCAACTAAAGTTTCCCTTTATTTCTTTATATGTAGTGCATGTATTAAAAAATCTAGTACTTCTGCCTTTTGAAGCTCCACTTGCTCATCATCTTTATGATCGTATAAATAAACTTGTTCCGCTGCTGATTCAACAAGAGCGATAAATAACTTGGCTGTTCGCTCTGCGTGAACCGAGTCACGAATTTCACCAGCTTCTTTTGCCTCGCTTAAAAATTCGCTTAGCCACATATAAAGAGGCTCATACACAGCTTCCCATTCTTTTATATGTTCAGTAGATGCAAGGCCCGCATACATTAATGCTTGTATTTCACGATATTCAGCTATAAAGTTAAATACTGCATCTATTACTTGCTCAACTTTACTTGAAAAAGATGCATCGTTCTGTACTTTTTCTTTCACTGCAAGTATCATCTTCTCAACCATCACTTCTGCTATTGCAGGCATAACAGATAGCTTAGAAGGAAAATATAAATAGAAAGTTCCTTGTGCAATGCCAGCCAATTTCACGATATCAGAAATCTTCGTTTTTTCAACGCCCTTTTCCTGAAACACTTCAATAGCTGCATAGACAATTTTTTCTTTTTTATTCATCATCTAAACCCTTTCACACTCATATTGAATGACTGTCACTCATTTTATAAAATAACTAGCTGTACTGTCAATCATCATGTACTTTCATAATAAAAATCTCCCAACAGATCGTTAGGAGATTTAGCTTTACTATCCTTTTCTTATGAAAGGGCCTTTAATCCCGTAACTCCACATACGATAAGAGCTACGCTAATCAAACGTGCCTTACTTTTTGATTCACCAAACAGAAACATATTTAATAAAACTGCGCCTGCTGTTCCAATACCAATCCAAACCGCATAAGCCACACTTACTTGTAAGAACAAGAAAGAAGTGTATAAGAATGCGAAGGACGTTGCAAATCCACCTATATAAATCGCTCCATTTGCTAACGTCTTATCTTTACTATACATTTTAAGTCCTATCACACCGACTATTTCACTAATTGCGGCACAAAATACGAAAAACCAACCCATTTTTAAGCAGCTCCTTTCACAATTTCTTCCGCGGTTTCTTCTTTATTATCAGCCAGTTTTAAACCGATAACACCCGCTACGACCATCACGATAAAGAATAGTTTCCCTACACTGAAACTGCCGCCGAAAAGGAATACATCCATTAGGAAAGTACCTACCGTACCAGCTCCGGCAAACACAGCATATACAGTCCCTGTTGCAAGATGTTCGCACGCTTTAGAAAGAAAATGAAAATCAACAGCAATAACTCCTACAATAACAACCCAATGCCACCAAGTATGGGCTGTATTAAAACCGAACACCCAAAATATTTCAAAGATACATGTTAATATCACATATAACCAAGCTTTATTTTTCATATCTCTCACCTTCTATTATTATATGACTGACCGTCAGTCATTTTTAATTTAAAAAATATAATCTCACGCAAACTACTATTTTAAAAAAAACAATATCAGCCTCATTTATCCTTATATTTGTTCAGTTATTAAAAATTACTTATCTACACCCTTTCATAATAAATGACTGAATGTCATTCATAAATTATTTTACACGAATAATTTATAAAATGTCAATACCAACATTCCATAAACAATTTAACTACTTGTAATACTTTACATTTTTAGAAACCGTAAATTGCTTAACTTGATGGCAACAATGTCTCTTCCTCCATCAATCAACTTAATAAAAATCGGTACTCATTATTGTTAAAAATGTTATTCTTTCTTTATTAATAGGGGGCTAGCGTAAAAAAGACACCCTCACAGGTGTCCTTTTCATTATGGAAATCTCTTAAAATACATTTCTATTTAAAAACCTTTTGTTACATCATAATACCGTTATGTTTGAACGTATACCATTTTCCATTAATTAAATGTTTTCCAACTGCCATGTCACCGCTAGACTGTAAATAATACCAATTTTTATTTTCTTGTAACCAACCTGTTTTCATTGGGCCATCTTCAAAGTAATACCATTTCCCTTTATTGCTAAACCAACCTTGTTCACTTGCACCAGATTGATCATTAAAGTAATACCATCCTTCTTCTAGCTGTTTCCATCCTGTTAGCATTGAGCCATCTTCATTAAAGTACCAAACCGTACCGCCTTCAGCTAGTTTCCCTTTTCGCATAGCACCAGTGTCATCAAAAACATAACGCTTTCCGTTTTCTTCTAACCAGCCTTCGTTCCAGTTATTTTCTGTGCTTTTCATTGATCCATCTGTATTTAAGTAATACCATACGTTATTATTTTTTAACCAGCCTGTTTGCATGACACCAGATGCATCAAAATAATACCATTTCCCTTTCACTTGTGCCCAACCTGTTGCCATAGCGCCATCTGCATTATAGTAAAACCATTTCCCTGTATAAGGCCCACTTTTAATCTCTTGCCAACCTGTAACCATAGTTCCATCTGCATTAAAAGTGTATGTTTTTCCTCCTATAGTCCTACGGCCATCAGACATGTAACCATCTTTGTCAAAGTGATACCATGAACCATTGATTTTTTTCCAATCTTTAGCCATAGAGCCATCTTCGTTAAAATAATGCCAAACTCGAACTTTCTTCCATCCTATTTGCATTGAACCATCTTCATTAAAATAATATGTTTTTCCTTGAATATTTTTCATATATGTAGCCATCATGCCTGTTTCATCAAAGTGATACCATTTTCCATTAATATTTTTCCAACCTATAGCCAAAGAACCATCTTCATTATAGTACAACCAGTATCCCGTCCCTTGAAACCAACCACGTTTTTCTTGAACTTGCTCAATTGTATCCGCTTTCTTTTGAGAAACTACATTTTCTTCTGCATGAGACACTGCTGGTATGATAAACATTGAAGACATTAAAATCGGCAAAATAACTTTCTTCATTTTCCAAATCCCCCAATTAATGAATATTTTTAGTTTTTATTTCCACAAACAGAATTGTATTACGTTAGTTAAATATAGTCAACAGTTTTTGTAATGTAATTGTAATATTTTTTATATATTAGAAACATATGAGTTTTTAATGTAATTATAATTACATAATCGTTATAATTAATCATCCATTTTTTCAAGTAATTCATTCGTTCCAAATATCAAAAAGATAAAAAGTATGGATTTCATAGTAGTCAAAACTTTGAGCGTATACATGAACTTTTTAATACTGTTATAATTTTAGTTAACACAATAGTCTTTGAAATTTTTAATCTAGTTTAATAAAATCAATATTCCGTCAATAATATTGATAATACGATACTTTCTCCACTCCCCCTTGGAGAGATCCCTTGAATGGAGCAGTTAGCTTTTGCTAGCTGCTCTTTTTATTTGTCCGCACACTATGATGAAATACTCATAGATCAAATCCATTTTTCATCACGTAACAGGAAACAGCGTATTTTTTAATCTATGTATTTTTCAACGAGTCTTTGTATGCAATGATTTTATTTTCAAGCATCTTCTCTGTAACTTCTAAGTTTTCTCTTTGAATCTGAATAGATTTCCTATGATCTTCTAGGAGCTGCAAACGAGCTTCAGTTGTATGCTCCCCTTCTAAATATAATCTAGCGTATTCTCTTATTTTCGCTATTGGCATTTGCGTTTGTTTTAACTTCATTACAAACTGCAACCACTTTATATGTGATTCTTCATACAGTCGATTTCCATTTGTATCGCGATTTGCAATTAGTATGTTCTCTTTTTCATAATAACGTAATGTATGTGTGCTCACTCCTAATAATGTAGCTACCTCGCTAATTGTGTACATACTCATACTCCCTCCGCATGCCATTTGCCCTCATATATTTTGCGTTCTTATCAAATTTATAAAAAACATTTGACTTAGAGTATACTCTAACAAATACAATCTAACCATAAATGAATTTGAACTTAGGGGGATTTTATATGAAATATACTGTTATTACTGGTGCTAGTTCTGGAATTGGCTATGAATCGGCTTTAGCCTTTGCATCTCGTGGAAAAAATATAATACTTGTAGCTCGAAGAAAAGAAGAATTAGATGGATTAAAATTGAAAATTAACGAAATGTATCCGGAGTTAGATGTTGTCATTCGAAGAACTGATTTATCCGTCACGGAAAATGTTTATAAACTTTATGAAAGTCTCCAAAGTTTCCAGATTGAAACGTGGATTAACAACGCAGGTTTTGGTAATTTTGCCTCAATTGCTGAACAAAATTTAAATAAAATAGAAACGATGTTGCATGTAAATATAGAAGCACTAACAATACTCTCTTCCCTTTTCGTTCGAGATTATTCAATGATTGATGGAACACAGCTTATTAACGTTTCATCAGGCGGTGGATATACGATTGTCGCTAATGCTGTTACGTATTGCGCTACGAAATTCTATGTAAGTGCATTTACAGAAGGATTATCTCACGAACTGAAAGAACAAGGTGCAAAATTACAAGCAAAAGTTTTAGCTCCTGGTGCAACTGAAACAGAGTTCGCGAAACGATCATTTGATGTTGATGAATTCCAATACGATAATGTTGTACCAAAATTCCACACTGCAAAACAAATGGCACAATTTATGCTCGACCTTTATGATAGTGATAAAGTTATAGGGCTTGTCGATGGTTCTACTTATAACTATGAGCTTAAAAATCCCATTTTTAATTTTGCAGTAAGAAAAACAAATTCAAATTCTTAACAACATCTCATTTCTGCCTAAAATATAGATACCCACTATTTCTTAAATAATAGTGGGCTTTTTTCTCTCTAAACATTTCACCCAACATACCTAATCATCGCCACTTCATCGCAATAATCAACTTTTGGACAATGCCTGCAATCAATCCACACTTTCTCTGGCAACACTTCCTTATTCACAAAATCAAACCCGCACTTTTGAAAAAATTCCGTTTCATATGTTAAAGAAATTACCCTGTTCACTTTTATCTTTGCTGCCTCATTCATAACATGATTCACTAACATACGCCCTATCCCTTTCCCTGCATATGTATGCGAAACTACTAAAGATCGTACTTCTGCAAGATCCTCTCCTAACACATGTAAGCCAGCAACTCCAACGACTTCCTCTCCTTCTTTCATAACATATAAACATTGCAAATATTGATAGAGAGACAAAAGAGAACGCGGTAAAACAACCCCCTCTTTTGCATAAACTTCAATGAGACTATAAATTTCTTTCACATCACTCGTAACCGCATTACAGATTTTCATATTATATCCCCTTGCCCCAATATTAATATTTATAAACTTAAATGAATTTTGATACATAATTTTATATAATAATACATCTCTCTTTTCTCCTCGTCAATCACTTTATACAAACAAAAAACCAAGCAATCTAATCGATGCTCGGTTCCTCATTTCGTATCGGCAATACCGTCGAATATTTAATTTCACGCAGTGCTAAACTTGTCTGTATCCGTGTAATACCAAGCTTGTTCAACTTTCTAATAAACTGCTCCAGTTCTTTACGATCACGATTTGCAACTTTTAATAAATAATCATATTCCCCTGTTAAACAATGACATTCTAACACTTCAGGCATCGATTCTAATTCTCGTTCTAGCACTTCAAGCTTTTCATACTGATGAATATTTGTGCTCATAAAAATGAAGCATAGTAAATCAAAACCGAGCTTTTCTTGATTTAAAATTGCTACTTGCTTATCAATAAAACCTTCTCCATCTAACCTTTTTATTCTTGCATGCATCGCAGCTGGAGATAAATTAACACGGCGTGCAAGTTCTGCATTACTTACTTGTGATTCTTTCTGCAATATATCTAAAATTTGTACATCCAAATCATCTAACACTTTAATAACAGATGACTCCATTATAATTCCCCCTTTTTTCTTACCGATGATTATTCGAAAAAACATCCCTTAATTCAAACGAAACTGAATATTATTCTTTAAGATACAAACGAAACGAAATGTTTTATTGATTTTTAACCATTATACAAAATAATATATTACACAATAAAGAAAAATGCTAAAATTATTTACAATTCGTATTGATTATAACAAAGGGGATTTTAATATGCCTTATTTTTATGTCTTTTTACTATTATTAACGAGCTTATTATGGGGAGGGAATTTTGTCGTTGGGAAATCTCTCGTCGATCATGCCTCGCCGATGACACTGACGAGTTTAAGATGGATCATTGCGATCGTTTGTTTATTACCTATGGTATGGTTTAAAGAAAAGAAAATCCTGCCACCGCGCGCTGCGATACTACCTTTAATACTGATGGGGATTTCAGGAGTCGCTCTCTTTAACATCTTTCAATTTTTAGCATTAGAAAAAACATCCGCAACGAATGTGGGTCTCATCTCTACATTGAATGCAATTTCAATTGCACTATTTTCGGTATTATTTCTAAAAGAAAAAGTAAATACACTTCAAATATTATCCATGACCCTTTCATTCTTCGGGGTTATCCTCGTTCTATTAAAAGGTGATTTCTCACTTTTATTTTCACTACATTTTAATAGCGGAGATTTATGGATGATTGCGGCAGTTTGTATTTGGGGGATATATTCTGTGTGCAGTAAATGGGCAACAAAAACAACCACACCACTAATGGCGACGTTATATTCTGGTATTTTCGGCATTATTTTATTATTGCCATTTAACATCGGGAACTTCACTGTTTCAAATATAAATACATCATTCATTACATCGCTTTTATATACAGGAATCATTTCAACAGTACTTTGTATGGTATTTTGGAACATTGGTGTACAAAAATTAGGAGCTACAACATCGGGAATTTTTCTAAACTTCAATCCGATTTTCACAGCTATTTTAGCATTCCTTTTCCTAGGAGAAGAATTAACATGGATACAAATTTTAGGTACAATTGTCGTCGTGACAGGATGTTATTTATTTTCTCATTTCAAAACAGTTGCCGTTCAGCCAACTAGAGCTTTACTGCGCAAACATTCTTAATCAAAAAAACATCGCCACCAAAGTGGCGATGTTTTTATTTACCTTTCATTTCTTTCACATACTTCTTTTCTTCTTCTGGCGATAAACGTTCTGTTGCCTTTCCAGTATCACCACCTTGAATTTCCCACAAAAAGTTATGCTCCTCAACCGTTTGTGAAAAATCCCCTTTCTCCCAGCGCTCCAAAGTAGCAAGTAACTTTGATTTATTTTTAAAATTTGTACTGCTTTCTACCGCTTCCTTCGCACTACGAATTTCCTTATTTGTCATTTCAATAAATCCCCATTTTTCAGAGGATTTCACTTTTTGATGTACCATCCTATGCATGGTAGAAATAATTTCATCTTCACTAGCTTGTTGCTTCTCTTCCTTTGCTTTCTTCCCTTGTTGCCCCGTTACATTTTGTGCTTTCAGACTCTTCTCCTCTTCTTCTATATAATTAAGAAGTTTCGTAACACCGAATACAGCTCCTATTGCAATTACAATCATTGTAATTGTCCCTATAATCCATTTTTTCATATTATGTATTCCCCATTCCCCTAATAATCACATAAACAAATGGAATCGCCTGCGCACAGCCGATTCCATTTGTTTCCTTATTATATTTTAAACCTTCATCGCTTCTCGTACAATAAAACTATCCACATATTGCTTAAATTTTATAATTTTCCCATTTTCAAGCTGCCATATATGAACAAATTCTGCTTCAAACAATTTTCCCGTTTCTTTATAAACTCCTGAATAAACACCTTCAGCAATAATTACATCTTTTCCGTTTACTTCATGATACATATTTACACTCGCTTTATAATCATCCCATTCTGATCCTAAACGACTAAATACATTTTCCATTATATCCTCTGTACCTATATACGTTCCGCCGTACGGGAAACCTTTTGCCTCTGTCCATTCTATTTTTTCAGAGAGGGATTCTGCTAAATGTTTTGCATTCGAAGAAGCTGATCCTTCATACGTACTTTGAATAATTTCTAAATTTGATTTAAGCATAGTAATTCCTCCCTCGTTTATTTATTCTTTACACGAGTCGTAACTATTGTAGTTACAACTTGTGTAAAAAAATATGCTAATTCATTTCATTCTTAACTTAGTTATTGTAACTATTATAGTTACAATAACTCTTTAAGTCAACAATTTATAAATAAAATTTACTTCGTTTTCATTACTTTCTCTTTTAAGAAACGATCTACATATCCTTCTGCTTTTACAACGAATAAATACGCACCCATTGATAATAATGCAAGATCTAATTCATATCCTGGATTCTTGCCATCTCCTAATAATCCTGCTGCTCCATTTACCTTTACGATAGCTCCAGCTAAAATAAGAGCGAATAACAATCCTACATATCGAACACCTAAACCGATAATTAATAATATACCACCAACTAATTCAACTGTCGCTATACCATACGCAAGGCCACCTGGTAAACCGATACTTGTAAACCATCCTGCTACGTTATCTATACCTGATTGAAACTTTGCTAAACCGTGTGCAAAGAACGTAACTCCTAACACGATACGAATAATTAAATTCCCAATATATTGATTCATTTTGAACTCTCCTTTTTTGTTTTGTTATGGTGAACATTTATTCACAAGACAAAACAATACGGTATTTCGTTTCATTCGTCAAATGCTTTTTTTAAAGAAAACAAAAAACATTATCCGTTTTACGAATAATGTCTTTTATAAAATAGCGCTAATTCAAGCTTTTACTCAATCGCACAGAAAAAGTTGAAACTTTTTTCCAGCACCAATATAAGGCAATAACAGCACGTCCTCTTCCACAACCATTCCGACAACATTCACCTTCTCATCTGTAGGCAAATCATTTATAACAACTTGCATCTCGCCGGCATATCTACCGTACAATTCATTATCAATTGTAATACTGCCTTTCTTTCTTGCGATTGCCTGCATCGGCTGTAAAATCACTTTATTTCCTTCCCTTGATTCTACTGAGCGAATGACATCACGTGCTGAGTCTAATCTATTTGTATGCACTTGCTCTACTACTTTTAATACTTCATTTTCATTTATAAATGACTCATATCGCAGCGGAATAATCCCTCTACTCGCGCTCGCAATTTCTTGTACACTTTCTAAACTAGCACTTATATCTCCAATCAACACTTTATCGACATCACAATCTTGAACAAGCTCTAAAAACGCTTCAAGCGGGCGCATATTGCGGTGCTTTTCTAACGTTGGTAACCCTTCATATAACGGGCCACGTTTATCCTCATCTCCCGGAATAAATGCCAACGTTTTTATTCCACACGCATGTAAATATTGATTTTGCTTTTTTAAGAAGGACCTTGCTAGTCCTGTTTCTGGACGCGGATAAAAATTATGCCACGCTTCTACATTCTCTACCCGTATATTTTCCGCAAGTAACTCTTCCCAGAGAGATTCTGTAATCGTACTCGCATTTAAAGCTACTTTCATCTTATGAGATACACGCGCAATTTCCTTCGGCGCAATGCCAAAGCCCAATAACACTTCCACATTTTCATACGTTATTCCTAAATGATTTAACGACTTTGGAGATATATCCACCATTAATTCCATTTCATTTTCGAGAGCCTGTTTCCCTAATGTTTGAATTAACTCTTTATACGTATCTGGATCATCTTCCGGAATATGAAGTGATGTAAAAATAGATGAAAATCCGTTTTCCTTCGCTATTTTTAGCCACTCTTTTTGTTTGTCTGCTTGCCCTTTTGAAAGATAAATTGAAACTCCTATCATATGAATCTCCCTTTCTATGAATAGAAAAAGAGAAAGGAATCCCTTTCTCTATATGTTTTCTGCCATTTCTTCTTTAAATCCGAAGAAGTACGTGAAGATAAATCCGAAAGTATATGCAATGACTAAACCTAAGAAATATAGTAAATATTTATTATCAGCAATTAACGGGATTAAAGATAATCCTGATACGCCAATTCCGAGTGAAGCCGTTTTCATAACTGCTTGGAATGCACCACCGACAGCCGCTCCTAAACAAGCAGTGATAAAAGGTTTTCCAAGTGGTAATGTAACCCCGTATAATAACGGCTCACCAATCCCTAAAAACCCAACTGGCAATCCACCTTTAATTACGTTACGAAGTCGTTTATTTTTTGTTTTTACATAAATTGCAATCGCTGCGCCCACTTGACCAGCACCAGCCATTGCGAGTACTGGTAATAAAGGTGTTACGTGCGTTTGATTAATAAATTCCATATGAATCGGTGTTAAACCGTGGTGTAATCCGACCATAACGAGTGGTAAAAACGTTCCGGCTAGCACTGCTCCAGCAAATGCCCCACCAACATTTAAAATTGCGTTAATACCGCTCGTAATACCATCAGATAAAAATCCCGCTGCTGGCTGAATCGCTAACATCGTTACTATACTTACAGCTAATACAGTAATAAGCGGTGTTACAATAATATCTACTGCATTCGGCACTGCTTTTCGTACTCTTCTCTCAACTACTACCATAAGCCACGCTGCAAAAATAACTGCAAACAATCCGCCCCGCCCAGGTACCATTGCCTCACCAAATAATTTCACATTTGCCATCGCCGGATTGAAAATTAAAATACCCGCAATCGCCCCAAGAACTGGTGTCCCGCCAAATTCTTTCGCTGTATTCCAACCGACTAAAATCCCTAAAAATGTAAAGATACCGCCGCCAATAAGTAGTAACATTTGTAGCCATGTAGCATTCGGATCAGCACCGGCGTTTTTCGCAAAGTTAGCAACTCCGTTTATAATCCCTGATGCAACAAGACCAGGTATTAACGGAATAAAAATGTTACCTATTTTTCGTAAAAAGTTCTTCACTGGTGTATTATTTTTCTTCTTCATCTCTGATTTAATCTCTTGACCAATATCTTCAAGATGATGATCTGCAACCTCACCAATTCGTAATCCTGTTAAAACTTCCATTGCAGCTGCTACTTTATTTACAGTTCCTGGACCAACAACAACTTGAAGTGTTTCATCTTCAATGACGCCCATAACGCCTTCAACCTTTTTCAAAAGATCCATATTCACTTTACTTTCATCATGAAGCGTTAACCTCAGTCTCGTCATACAATGAGCAATGCCACGAATATTTTTTATTCCCCCAAGTTGCTCTGAAATTTCTTTGGCCATTCTCTCTTCTTTCTTCATAATAGAATCCCCCTCCCTATTCTTATCGTTTCACTTTATAATGCTTTCTTCACAAAGCCTTTCGCTTCTTTTAGTTTTTCTAGTGCTTCCCCATACTCACACTGTAGTAATACCATAACGATAGCAACTTTCACGTTACGATTTGCTTTTTCGTAATACTTTGCCGCTACTTCATAACTAACTCCTGTTGCTTCCACAATAATTCGTTTTGATCGTTCTACTAACTTTTCATTCGTAGATTGAACATCTACCATTAAGTTTTTATATACTTTTCCTACACCAATCATTGACGCTGTTGAAATCATATTAAGCACTAATTTTTGCGCTGTACCAGCCTTCAAACGTGTTGAGCCTGTTAATATTTCTGCACCTGTCTCCACTTCTACATTGAGTTTTGCATACTTACTTATTTCAGCATTTTTATTACAAGAAATACTCGCCGTATTTGCTCCCACACTATGTGCGTATTTCAATCCGCCAATTACGTAAGGGGTTCTACCACTTGCGGCAATACCAATCACTGTATCCTTCTCGTTTAAGCCAATACTTTTCAAATCTTCTTCTGCTAATTCTTCGCGATCTTCGGCACCTTCCACCGCCTTAGTAAACGCTTTCAATCCACCTGCTATAAATCCTTGCACCATTTTATCATCTGTTCCAAATGTTGGTGGGCATTCAACCGCATCTAGAATACCTAAACGACCACTCGTACCAGCCCCAATATAAATTAATCGGCCCTCTTCTTCAAAAGATTTAATAACAGTCTGTACGACCTTTTCAATGTGTTCTATCTCTTTTTCAACTGCTAACGCAACAGTTCGATCTTCTTCATTCATACTTTGTAACACTTCTTTTATACTCATCTCATCTAGATTCGTCGTTTTCTCATTACGGTGTTCTGTCGATAAATTTTCTAACATATTGCCACCCTCTTCGAAATTATATTTCACACTTTTATTATAACTTTAAGAAACTAAAAATCAATAACTCTTTCTTATTTTATGAAATAAAATTTCACAACATGACATATTTGTGTCAAAGTTAATAAAAAAAGATGAGTCCCCTCATCTTTTCTTCTACTTTAACTTCCGTAACCGCAAAGCCTCTTCTCGCGTCTCCATAAATTGATCCAGCACTTTATTGCCAATTCGATTAAAAGTAATCACATATAAAGCATCAATCATATTCAGTTGCGTCATTCTCGAAGCAATACTCGCAATACGATGATCTTGCTCTACATCCGGCATACAAAGGCGAATGTCCGCTTCTTTATATAAAGGTGATGATTGGTCAAGTTTCGTAATTCCGATAACAGTTGCACCTTGTCTCTTTGCATATTGCGCCATTTCAAGCACATCTTTCGTTCGCCCAGATGTTGAAATCGCCACAAATATATCGCCTTCTTTTAAATTCGTCACAAGCGGCAACATCATATGAAAATCAGATAGCATCATCGCTGTAAATCCGAGCCGTGTAAATTTATACGCCCCATCCATCGCCGGTGTCGCTGACCCACCTACGCCGTAAAATAAAATCTTATCCGCATTTACAATACGATCTGCAGCTTTCTCAAGTTCCTTCTTATCTATCGCCGTAACACTTGCCTCAATTGCAGCTTTATTCACATACGTAACTTTATTAAACAAATCATACGGTCCATCTTCCTTATTCATCACTGAAAAATCGTTAATATTATAATCAGCAATCGTTAATTCACGAACGAGCGCTATCTTAAATGCTTTAAAGCTTCCAATACCGATTGTTTTACAAAAACGTACAACACTCGCCTCACTCGATCCCGCATTTGTAGACACTTCTTTTGTCGTTAAATTTGGAACAATCTCTGCGTTCTCCATTATGTACATGGCAACCTTCTTTTCAGCTGGTGAAAATTGATCCATATTATTTTCAATTTTAAATAGTAATGTTGAAGCTTTCACTATTTAACCTCCACTTCTTACGGTTGCGTATATTCTCTAATATCATTTGTATCATATAGATAAAAACCATCATTACCAGGTGGATGGTGAACAATTACAGTTCAATCCCCTTTTTTATATGACGTTATTTCACCTTCAGATCTCTGTTTTTCCCATCCATGTATCCAAATTGCAAAGTCAGGTACAAAAGCATTGTACTTATAGTCTTTCGGTTTTTCATCTTCTACATAGGAAGAAAAAATAGAAACTGGAAAATATTTCACTTTTGATTCTTTCCATGCGGTAAATGGTATACATAGTGCAATAAGTATGATTACGCCTATAACCTTCCCCTTCGTAATCTTCACACATCCCTCTCCTCGTCCACATCATATACATAGATTTTACCATAATTACAAACCACTCATGCTACATGCCCATTGCTTTTTGAAATAAAAAAAGCTTACCTACGTTAGATAAGCTCTTTCCCTCTATACAAAATACTTCTTTAAAAGTGGCGGTGTAATAATCGTCGTCAATATAACAACAATCACAATCGCTGTGAAATTTTCTTTCGCTAATAAATTCGCCGTCAGTCCGTTTGCTGCGATAATCAGCGCTACTTCTCCGCGTGACACCATCCCTGCACCAATACTAATAGAAGATTGGAGGTTGAATCCTGTCAGTCTTGCTCCTAAACCTGATCCGATTAACTTTGTGAAAATCGCAACGAGCGTCATAATGATAATGAACCAAAGCTGACTCCCGATTCCTTGAAATGTAATTTCCATTCCGATACTTACGAAGAACACTGGTACAAATATCGCATAAGCAATCGGTTCAATTTTATGTTCCACTTCATGCTTATACTCCGTTTGAGAAATGGCAATTCCTGCTGCAAATGCTCCAATAATACCTGCAATTCCCATCATTTCACTGTAATACGAAAAAGAGAAACAAATAATAAGAGCTGCGCTAATTAAAGCTTCTGTTACGCGAAGCGGCACAAGCATTTTCATAATCCAAGGAACGACTTTCCATGCGATAAAAACAATACTTACAAAGAAAACGATTTTCTTTACAATGACAAGTGTTATATTCACATCTTGCGTTCCTAAAAAGCTCATAACAAACGCTAATAAAATAACGACAATTACATCATCAAATACAGCAGCACCTAAAATCGTTGTACTTTCTCTCGTATTCATCTTCCCTAAATCTCTTAGCGTTTGCACTGTAATACTAACCGATGTTGCACAAAGTAATAATCCTAAAAAAATGGCATGAGATTGCATTAATCCAAACAACAGTCCTGTCACATATCCACCGATGAAGGGAAAAATAATTCCACCAGCCGCTACTGCAAACGACGATTTCAAATTCCGATTTAACTCTTCTAAATCTGTTTCAAGTCCCGCCATAAACATAAGTAGCAAAACACCAATTTCACTAAGCTCATCAATAAGTTCTGAACTATTAATAATACCTAGCACCGCAGGACCGATAATAATACCAACAAGTAATTTACCAAGTACAGAAGGCTGACCGAATCTAACGCTAATATCACCAGCTAATTTCGTACAAAGTAAAATGACGACAAGTTCAAAATAAAATAACATAGCATCTTCTCCTACTATATAAAATAAATCTATTTGTTAACCCGCATCCATTTCCGCACATAGTTTCCCCTATTCATCCGCATTTTATTTGTTAAAGTTTTATTTGACAAAATATTCTGAATTATAATAAAGTTAATCCAGAAACTTAAAAAAACTACATACCATAACTGTACCTCCATTTACTTACGTACTCTTTTCTAATGGGCTCATACTATATTCGCAGTTATGGAAATGAAAAACGGGGGGAGAGTCCAAAATGAAGTCATTATTACGAAAAAAAGCGCTCAGTACTGAATCACCAAAGCAACTAGATAGAACATTAACTGCACTCGATTTAACGTTTTTAGGAATCGGCGCCGTAATTGGGACAGGAATCTTTGTATTAACGGGGATTGTTGCAGCAAAACATTCTGGTCCTGGTATTATGCTATCATTTCTTATCGCTGCATTTACTTGTGCTTGTGTAGCCTTTTGTTATGCTGAATTTGCTTCTTCTATACCTGTCTCAGGAAGTGTGTATACTTACGCATATATGACAGTCGGAGAAGTCGTCGCCTTCATCGTCGGATGGTGTTTAATGCTCGAATATTTACTTGCCGTTGCAGCTGTAGCTGTTGGGTGGTCTGGTTATTTACAATCTTTACTACAAGGATTTAACATACACCTTCCCGCCATAATCGCCTCGGCCCCCGGTGTTGGAAAAGGTGGTATCATCGATTTACCAGCTGTCTGTATTTTACTTCTTATTACTGGCCTTTTAAGTTTTGGTATACGTGAAAGTGCACGCATTAATAATATTATGGTTCTTATTAAACTAGCTGTTATCATTGCCTTTATCGTTGCAGGCGCAAAATATGTAAAGCCTGAAAATTGGACACCGTTCATTCCATTCGGATACGACGGTATTATTACTGGAGCTGCCACTGTATTCTTCGCCTTTTTAGGGTTTGATGCAATCGCAACCGCTGCAGAAGAAACGAAAAAACCACAGCGTGATTTACCAATTGGCATTATCGGTTCCCTTCTTATTTGTACTGTTTTATACATGATTGTATCTTTCGTTTTAACAGGCATGGTTCCTTATACACAATTAGATGTTTCTGATCCAGTTGCATTTGCATTGCATTTCGTTGGTGAAGATACAATTGCAGGATTACTCGCTGTTGGTGCGATGACTGGAATGACAACCGTTCTCTTAGTCGTTATGTATGGACAAGTTCGTGTTTCATATGCGATGAGCCGCGACGGTTTACTTCCAAAAGCGTTAGCACGCGTAAATAAAAAAGTGAAGATCCCTTTATTAAATACGTGGATTACTGGCGTTGTTGCTGCTTTATTAGCAGGACTTTTAGACCTACATTTACTCGCGAATTTAGTAAACATCGGTACGTTAACAGCCTTCACATTCGTTTGCTGTGCTGTACTTATTTTACGAAAAACACATCCTGACTTAAAACGCGGATTCCGTACTCCTTTCGTACCTGTACTACCAGTTGTCGCAATCCTTTGCTGTTTATATTTAATGATCAATTTGTCTAAAACGACATGGATTAGCTTTGCAGTTTGGCTTATAGTCGGCTTATGCTTCTATTTCTTCTACTCTAGAAAGCATAGTCATTTAGCTACTGAAAAAACAAATGATGAGACGAAAGAAGCATAATAAAATAGCTCGCCGATGAAACGGCGAGCTATTTTCCTGTTTTATTATGTTTTCTCGTTAACGATTGTAAAATGATGAATATGCCGATGTAAGCTGTAAGCGATGCCCAATTCCCTATTGGTGTAGCGTATTTAAAAACTCCAATACTTACAAGCAATAAGAAAATAATCATCTGATATATAAGCTTCCACTTTTGCATAGCTTCCCTCTTTACTTCGCCTCCTTCTTTTTCTTCCACGCATTTACACTATCAAAGAAGAAATTAATAAATAACGTGCCTAAACCCGCTAATAAGAAAGTCATTAAAAATAGAATCCATATACTTTTATCTTTTAATAAATAATATCCTACAAGGAGCACAACCGCGATCCATACATATTCAAGAATTCTTTTTAGCTTTTTCTGTTCCAAATTATTCGCTCCCTCTTTCTATACTACTTTTAGTATAACAAAAAAGAAGCCTATCATGATAAGCTTCTTTTTCTTCTCTCTTATTTGTTCATGCTTTTTTCAACGAGTGAAATCGCATGCTCTATCGTACGATTCATCGTTTCTACCTGTTCGTCTTTCACTTTCGCATCTTTTAATACAGCTTCTGCAACTGTAATTTTTTGTTGTAATGATTTCACTGAACCGTCCGTTACATTCGCAGCTTGCGCTTTCTGTACTACAACTTTTGCAGATTCAATATTGATTTTTAATTTTTCTTTCGGTGTTTTTGGTTGCTCTTCTGCTACTTTAGATTGTACAAAGGTTACATTAGCTGTTTTTAATTCGTTATACGTTTGAATAATTTGTTCCCCAGTACTTCCGATATTTTCAAACGCTTGCTTTGCAGTGTTATAGCTTTTCTCTAGTTCTTGAAATGCTTCCTTTGAGTATTGACCTGGCTTATCACCAAATTCATATGTACCAGCTAACACTGCTTTTACTTTTCCTAGCTCTTCATATAACGCGTTTACTTGCTCTAACTTCGTACGATTAAAAAACTCATTGTACGCTGCTAATACTTCTGAAGAACTTAATGCTTTACTATATAATTTTGCTAGCGCAATTTGACCATTTAACGGAATGCCACCATTTCCATTGCTATCTGGATCAGCTCCAAATGCAAACGGTACGTTCGGGTGATACACTTTTCCTTGAGCTGGTTGGCTATTTATTTTTTTACCATCTACATAAATTGCTATTTCACTTCCGTTATACGTTCCTGTTAAATGATATGTTTTGTTCGCTTCTAACTGAACGCCAACACGTTTATAACTACCACCAATATGAGCCCACAATTCAACATTTCCACTTCCTGTAGACTCAAAACCAATTCCACCACTCTCTGTATTTTGCAAAATACCTTGTCCACGAATTTCATTCATTGAAAATACAGTTTCTAACGTAAATGCATTTGCTACTTTTTCTTTTTGGGCTGCTGAAAACGGCAGATACCCAAATGTATTTGCTTTCCCGTTTAACTTCATAACATTCTTTTTCAAAGCTTTATCATATTCAATAGTCACATTGCCCTTCACATCACCTTTTGTAACAAATGGTGAATTGTCTTTAAATGTACCATCTGCAAAGTTCACATCGAAAACATCAGCCTTTGGCACTTTTACATTCGGATCGATATTATCTTTTTTCGTAGTAATTTCTGCCGTTAACGGCTGCACACTTTCATTGCCAAACGAATCAATCGCAACTACTTCAAGTGTATATGTTTTCCCGCCATCTAATCCAGCAAGCGTAAACGTAAGGTCTTTCGGCACTGGGTCACGGTAAAACTCTGAGAATGCTAATAACTTATTTTTAATCTCACCTGTTTGTTTATCCTTCGCTTGTACACGATAAGAATGAACAAGAAGGTTGTCCAATGCTTGCGGGAATGTTACTGTTGCTGCGTTTTCTGTTACATTTGATACAGCAAGCTTTGCATCCTTAGCGAAGTATGGCTTTTCTTTATCACGATTTTCTACATGTGTAAATGTTTCTTTCTTTGCTGGCAATTTAATTTTCCAAGGCTCACCCGTCCAAGCATTCGTATGGAAATCACGACGGTTAATCGTTACTTCTTCATCATCTACTTCTACTAATAAACCTTGGCTTAACGTACTAGCTCCTGGCGGGATATTTCCTTGTACTTTACCGCCTTCAACTTCCATATAACTTACAGAAGATGTACCAACAGACGTAAAGTCTTTTTGATGAATTGATCTTGGATCATCTAACGGATAATGAGAATGACCTGAAAACGTAATGACTTGTGGGTATTCTTTTAATACTGCATTAATTTTCGTACTATCTTTCGTTCCCCACTCTTGGCTACCGTATACTGTATCTTTAATATGCTGATGTAAAAATACGAAAATCGGCTTTTCTGGATCATCCTTTTGCGCTTTTGCCATTTCTTCTTTTAACCAGTTAATTTGCTTGTCTGAATAATATCCATGAGTTGTCCCATCTTCCGGAGACATAACAAGGAAGTGATACCCTTTCACCACTTTATGATAATAAATCGATTCCATTCCTGTTTTTTCTAAGAAACGCTTCTGCGCTCCCTCTACAGATAAGCCGTTCCAATAATCATGATTACCGAGAGAATTCATTCGTACCGCATCTTTATTTGCATTTTCATTATACACTTGCATGAAGCGATCATATTGTTGTACCGATCCTGAATCAGTAAAATCTCCTACAATTACAAATGCATCTTGTTTTGGAGCAAGTGTATTAAACTGTTCAATCGCTCTTTTCCAGCGAAACGTATCATCCGTTCCACTGTTTTTAATATGTACATCACTTACAACTGGAAAAACTAACTTCTTCTCACTCTGCATCTTTTCTTGTTTCTTCTCTTCCGCTTTGACTGATGTACTCCATGGAAATGATACAAACGCCAATACAAAAATCATTAATAATCCAATAAGACCTTTTACTTTTCTTAAAGCAATTCTGTCCACGTGAATCCTCCTCATAATAATTGATTCATTACAAGGGCTATTTTATCTAAAGCATATTAATGTCGTTTAAATCACAAATGAATTTTATTAGATTTTTGTAAATATACAGTTAATTATAAATTAAGTCCCACATTCCTCGTGCTATTGTATACAACCACCTTTTGTCTAAAAGATTCTGATCATTCTTTTCCCATGTCTATTCACATATACTCTTTTCTATAACATGAATGATACGTTAAGATGTAAGCCTATTAGACAATCTTAATTTTTAACATTTTCTTCTTTTCTTAACACATCGGCCATGCTTCTACATTTAATAGTAGTAAAAGACAACTTAAAAAGGAGGGGTTGTATTGAAGAATAAAAAAAATATTGGCTGTTTCGCTCCTTTATCTATCATTTGTCCAGACCCTTGTCCACCGCCCCCTCCTCCAAATCCAAGTTGCGAGCTAGTAACAAATGAATTTGCAGGGAATTTCCTCATAACTAATAACACCATTCCCTCTGCCAAAGATGCATTACGATCAATGATACTATGGCAAAGTGATGGGATACTCCTTATATCAGGTACTGTCTCGGTTTACAATAGTACTAGCAGCACTGAAGCAATTACAATTCAAATCGTTGGAGCAGTAACTAATATTTTCACTGTGTTTCCTGGCAATACAATATCTTACACAGGTAAAGGTTTAATATCCGTTAGTATTATTAATATACAAAGTAATTCTTCACTATATTTAGAAGGCAAGTACTGTTGCCAATTTACATGTTGCTTATAGAATACCAATTTCATTACTTCCTCAATAAAAAAAACATACCCTTTACGGTATGCTTTTTTATGAAATCGGATAACGTACTGTAATACAAAACTCTCCTTGACTAACAGTTGTTCCTGTCGTAGTAATTCGAATTGTAGTAAAATATCGTATAGTGAAAGTACCGCTACTTTGCGGTTGAACAGTAATCGTATCAACTACTGTAGCACCTACTAAAAAATCAACAGTAATTGGATTTGCGCCTACATCATATTTCACATAACCCGAACCATACACTTCTTGCGTAATATTATTCGTATATACAATTTGAGTACCAGCACCTGTAATAGACCAGTCTGTACATACTTGATCTTGTACAAGCGTTTTATTAGAACAACAAGACAAACTGGAACTTCTCATTCCCATTTTGATCCTCTTCTATTCTGCTATGAAAGTGGATAACGTGTTGTAATACAAAACTCTCCCTGATACGTTCCAGCAGGTGTTGCCGGTAACACAACTTGTATACTATCAAAGCGGCGATACGTAAAAGCAATACTCGTTCCTGGGTTTAATGTTTGTGTATCAATTGTAGCCCCAGCAGAATCAAGTGCTTCTACAGTGATTGGGCCCGGTCCAACATCATATTTCACAAAGCCAGTACCAATTACATTTTGATTAATATTATTTGTATAGAGAACATTATCAATTGCTGTTACAACTACAGTAGCAGACCACGGACTACACACTTTATCTTGCACATAATTTTTATCTGGACAGCAAGTTAACGCTGACCCTGAGCACTCACAAGACATAGTTGTTTCCCCTCTCTCTTTTATATTCCCTATATGTGTATGTCCTTTAGAGTCTTTTGCCTGTACTATTCATCTATTTTCAAAAATTAATCAAAACTCAATGCTAATAACTAGATAGATTCCGTTTTGTTTCGTTTTTTCATAAATTTATAGATAAAGATACTAGCCACGATAAGAAGAACGCCTCCTAATATCGGTAGCATATATTGTCCAACAATATCCGCTGCTTTTTCCCAATGCGGACCTAATTTCATTCCTACATATATATACAAAGCCGTTAACGGGAACATCGCTACAAATGTATATATGCTAAATTTCCATATGTTCATTTTCGCCATACCACATGGAACGGAAATAAGTGTTCGAACTCCTGGAACGAAGCGTCCAACAAATGCTACAACCGGTCCGTATTTCTCAAAGAAATCATCTGCCTTTTGAATTTGTTCTTCCTTAATGAAGAAGTATTTTCCGTATTTCATTAATAGAGGACGACCACCGTAATAACCGAGTGCATATAACGTTAATGGTCCTGTCGTTCCACCAAGCGTTCCAGCTAATACAGCTAGCCAAAAATTCATATCTCCCTCGTACACCCAATATCCAACCATGGGTAAAACTACTTCTGCTGGAATAAATTCAAACGTTAATGCTAACACAACTCCAAAATAAGAAAACTGCTTTAAAAACTCGATTATATCTAAAATAATTTGCTCCATTCTTTTAACTCCTATCCAATATTTACATTATGCTTTTCTTGTAATTGCACTGGTGCCATTTTTACAATTCGATTCAAAATGAATAACACAATTCCAATATCATCTAAAATACCGATAAACGGCAGGAAGTCTGGAATTAAATCAAGCGGCATCGCCACATAACCAACTAAAAAAGCAACAGATAAAATTTTCTTCTTTATTGAAACCTCTTTTGAAGTGAAAAAGTCAAATAGGAATGGAACAAACTTGCGGACATGAAATACAACTCTTAATCTACTAATAAGTTTTTTCATTTTTTATCTCCTCTCTTTGTATACAAAAAGGCCCCTACCAAATATGGTAAGGGTCCTAAAAAAGACAATAAGGGGCCTGTACCATTGCTGGTAAAGGTCTCACTAACAACGAAACGTTGCCAATAAAGCCGAGGGTTTCTCCCTGTAATGACGACTTTACTGTAATAAGTTACTCCCCTTTATATACACAATTTTATACAATCACATTAAAATATTTTAGAGGGCTTGTCAATACATTTTATGACTCGAACTATCTAGCTTACCCTTGACTAAAAATAAAAAACGTATATGAAATTTCTTACTATCTCATAATAAACATACTTATTTTTTTAAATGAAAGGAGAAATTTCATATGCATACCGTATGGAAAGGTGCACTTTCACTTGGGCTATTAAATATAGGAATCAAACTATATAGTGCCGTAGAAGAAAACGATATAAAGTTTTTAAGTCTCCATAAAGAATGCCTAACACCTATTAAATATAAAAAGTTTGCTCCTGATTGTACGGATGAAGAAATCGATGATAAAGATATTGTAAAAGCCTATGAATATGCACCTCATAAATACATCATTATTGATGAAAAAGAATTAGCTGAGCTGCAAAAAGTTCATGAGCCACGGTCCATTCGTATTATATCTTTTGTCCAAAATAGCGAAATTGATTCTGTTCTCTATGACCGTTCTTATTTTATAGGCCCTACGCCGGGACACGAAAAGTCATATTTATTATTAAAAGAAGCTCTTGAACGTACGAATAAACTTGGTCTTATTCATATTTCTATCAGAAAAAAACAACACTTAGCTATTATCCGTAGCTTTGAAGATGGGCTTATGTTACAAACCATTCATTACCCTAATGAAATTCGCAATATAACAACTACACCTAATTTACCAAGTAACGAAGATCATCCTATTCAAAAACAAGAACTCACCGTGGCAATCAATTTAATTCATCATCTTACAAATCCTTTCGAACAAGAGCTATTTACAGACGAGTATAAAGAAGCTCTTACCGAATTAATCGAAAACAAAATTGAACAACAGGAAAAAACTGAAACAATCTCCCCAGCTCCAAACATCATCAATATTATGGAGACATTACAGGCAAGTATTGAGCAAGCAAAAATAAAAAGAGATAATAAAAAAGAACAAGAGGCCAACTGAAATCGACCTCTTGTTCTTTAAAGTGGATTACATTTTGGCATCTCAAGTCCAGATGATTGTGCTAACTTTAATAAATAATAACATTCCTCTCTTGCCATATGATCTGCCATTCTCGCTGATAACGCACTTAATATTTCATTCGATAACTCCATCTCTTCAACCTCATGGAGAAAATGCGAAAATAATTTTAACTCAAGTGAAACATCTTTTGTAAACTTCTTTAATGCAGGAAAATGATGAAGCTCTGTCCGTAAATACCCCGTCATCTCAACTGCCTTTAAGTAAAATTGTTCAAAGTGCTTCTCGAATTCTTCGCTTTTCTCTTTCAATCTTTTTTCAACAAGATCTAATCCACCAGAAATAGACCCTGCATGACCAGCTGCATCTGTTAACCAAACGAGATGATAATGTAATTCATGAAAAACAGGCGGAATTTCTCCTTTCTTTAAAAATTCTAACACCGTTATATATTCTTCTACTTTGTTTACCATATGATTGATGAAAGTTGGCGTAAAATGAATAGTGATTTTTCCCTCGAGTTGTTTCTGTATAATACTTAATTTAAACATTCGTATTTCCTTTGCGGCTCGTTCTGCCTCTTTTGAGAATGCAATGAGATTGACAGTATGAATTTTATTTAAAAAGCCTGTAAACGTCTCAACAAAATAAGTAGCTTTCTTTATATCTTCCTTCTCCTTTGGAGCTAACGCATCAAGTAAAAATTGCGCATGATCACTAAGTACCTTTAGCCAAAACTTATGCTCAAACAACGCACTTTCTTCGTAATTTCTCTCCATCAAATCGCCTCCCTATGTCCCTTTCTTTCTATCACTTGAACTTTATATCCATCTGGGTCTTGTACTACAATACTCTTCTCACTTTTGTTTTCTGTATATGCAATTTTATAAAACACTAACCTCTTCTTTAAGTTCTCTATGTTAGAAATTGAAAACATTAGAACATCAACCGCATCCGTAACACTCTTCTCACGCCCACCCAAACTACGATTCATTACAAAACTAACTCTCATTGAATCAGCATCATACCAAACCCCTGTTACATCTAATTGGGGTCTTTCTAAACTAGGCTTGATTCCTAAAATCCCTTCATAAAAATACAAAGTTTCCTTTAAGTTTTTCACTTCCAATACAATGAATTGTTTCACAGTCTCCACATTCATTCCCCCCGTACCTATTACTTTTTTATATGTGTCATAAATGCCTATTATGTCTGAATACAATACGTAGTGATGAAGAGTTAAGGAGGTTTATTCATGAATAAATATATGAGATCATTCGTGCCATACCATAGCCCTCAAGATCCTTGTCCTCCTATCGGAAAAAAATATTATTCTACTCCTCCTAATTTATTTTTAGGTTTTCAACCGCCAAATTTACCGCAATTCACACCAAAAGAGGCATTACAAAAAGGGACTTTATGGCCTGTTTTTTATGACTATTATGAAAATCCTTATAAAAAAGGGCGGTGACTACTGACGTGACTCAATCGCTACCAGAAGAATATTATCAACTTTTACTGGAGCTTCAAGAACTAGACTTTGTACTAGTTGAACTAACTCTTTATTTAGATACACATCCAGATGACACTGCTGCGATTAATCAATTTAATGACTTCTCCTATAAACGAAGGGTATTAAAACAAAAGATGGAAGAAAAATACGGACCACTTCAGCAGTTTGGAAATAGTTATTCTAACGCTCCATGGGAATGGAGCAAAGGTCCTTGGCCATGGCAAATATGAAGGAGAGAAAATATGTGGATTTATGAGAAGAAATTACAATACCCGGTTAAAGTAAGCACCTGTAATCCAGCCCTTGCCAAATTATTAGTTGAACAGTACGGTGGTGCTGACGGCGAACTAGCTGCTGCCCTTCGTTACTTAAATCAGCGTTATACTATCCCTGACAAAGTCGTTGGCTTGCTAACCGATATCGGCACCGAAGAATTCGCACACCTAGAAATGATCGCTACAATGATTTATAAATTAACAAAAGATGCAACACCGGAACAAATGAAAGCTGCCGGATTAGACGCACAGTACGCTAATCACGATAGCGCTTTATTTTATCATAATGCAGGTGGTGTTCCTTTTACTGCTACTTATATTCAGGCAAAAGGAGACCCTATCGCAGATTTATACGAAGATATTGCAGCTGAAGAAAAAGCGCGCGCAACATATCAATGGCTCATTAACTTATCCGATGATCCAGATATAAATGACAGCTTACGCTTTTTACGTGAACGAGAAATTGTGCATTCACAACGCTTCCGAGAAGCAGTTGAAATTTTAAAAGAAGAACGTGATAAAAAGATTTTCTTTTAACACACATATCGTAACGATATGTGTGTTTTTTTATATGTAAAGTTAAATCCTTCCTAATTAACATATAAATAGTATATTTATTCAATTTAATGCATTATTTTTTATTTTTTATAAAATTCCCTCTTGCTTTCTAGTCATCAGACCTTTAAAATAATAACAGTTACTCGACAAATTATTTGAATTTTCGACAAAAATACTCATTAGGAGGATTTTCTTTATATGCGTACAACTTTAAAACCAGCGCAAATACTTTCGATTAGTTTACTACTATTCGCAGTTTTCTTCGGTGCTGGTAATATGATTTTCCCGCCCCTTCTCGGTCTTTCTTCCGGAGAGAACATGTGGGTTTCCATTACAGGATTTATTATTACAGACGTCGGTTTATCTTTACTAGCTATCGTCGCTGTTGCCCTTGCCGGTGGTAGTTTTAACACTTTAGCAAGCCGTGTTCATCCAAAATTCGCAGCAGTATTCGCTATCATTATTTATCTTTCAATCGGCCCACTATTTGTTATTCCACGAACTGGATCTGTATCTTACGAAATTGGGATTGCACCACTTTTCCCAGATCAATGGTATTCTATGTTGGCTTTTAGCGCTATTTTCTTTACAGTCGTTTACTTCCTATCATTAAATCCATCCAAATTAGTAGATCATATCGGTAAAATATTAACGCCAATTTTACTTGTAATTATTGCAATTATGGCAACAAAAGCGATTCTTTCACCAGGATCATTCACAGAACCTATCGGTGACTATAAAGACATCCCATTTTTCAAAGGATTTCTTGAAGGGTTTTTAACGTTAGATGCAATTGGGGCGCTCGTATTATCAACAATTGTTGTAAATGCAATTCGCCAAAACGGTATACAAGATAAAAAATCCATCGCAAAATATACAATTATTTGCGGAAGCATTGCTGCCCTTTTCTTAACAATTGTTTATTTCTTACTCGGTTATATCGGGGCTTCAAACGGAAACTTAGGACAATTTGAAAACGGTGGTCAGCTATTAGCTACGATTATGTATCAATTCTTTGGGACAAGCGGTAATGTTTTATTAAGTATCGCAATTATTTTCGCTTGTTTAACGACTGCAATCGGTGTTGTAAGTGCATTCGCAAACTATTTCGCAACAGTGTTAACGAATGTTTCATACAAGAAATTGGTACTATACGTTTGTATATTTAGCTTCATCATTTCAAACTTAGGCTTAAGCTTATTAATTAAAATTACATTACCTGTATTAATTATTTTATATCCAATTACAATCATTTTAATTTTCGTATCATTTATTGATAAATATACGAAACGTAAACCTTCTGTCTATATCGGAGCAATGATTGCTGCATTCCTTATTAGCTGTATTCATGCACTTGATAATGTGGAAATGATTCCAAACTTTATCGCTAATATCGTACACACAATTCCTTTTTATAACTTAGGGATCGGCTGGATTGTTCCGGCAATTATCGGTGGTATAATCGGATACTTTATTCCGCAAACAGAAGCTGAAGGTGAAGTTTCTACGAAATAAAAAAAGAAGCAAGCATTGATTATGCTTGCTTCTTCTTTATTTTCACATCGTATGTTTAAAAGTAAATAACTCTTCTTTTGACTGCACAACAGATTGTTCTTCTTCTACAACTGGCTTCTTTATCTCTCCGCCTAACCTTACTTTTAACATCGCCTCTTCTATACTTTTTACAATCATATTTCCTGAAAAAATAGTAAGCCCGAAAAATGTAATTGGGACGAGAGGAATCCATGGATGCACTGTTAATGACCTAAAATAGACTCCTATTAACCCTGACCATTCATGTGTGTAAGAGTCTATTTCTTTTATCCCTATCGGTCCACCAAACTGGACTGTCCCACCAAAAAACACCTCAAGTAACCCTAAATGAAGTAAAATAGTCAAGGTTTGAGTAAACTGCTGAAGAAATACGAGTATAAACGTCATATTGAGATGCGGAAAAAGGTGCTTTATAACAATATGTCTTCTTGATCCACCTAATATGCGCGCAGCATCAATAAATTCTTCCGTTTGTAATTTACGAACTTCCTTCGCCACATAAAGTGCAATAACTGGCATCACAAGCAGTACAAGTAATACAACTTGGAACGAAGCCCTTTCAAAAAAAGTTGTTGTTTCCTCTCCACTTCCAAATCTATTCACAGCTTGAAGAAAGAAATACGCAATCATAACTGTCGGAATAACTGTGAAACTATCAAAAAAAGCCTCAATCTTTGAAAAGCCTCTTTTTATATATGTTCCGAGTATAACACCGAAAAACACACCTATTACCATTCTAAGTGCCGCAATTAAAATAGATATACCAATCGTCCACTTCGCGCCTTCAATGACTAAATGTAAAAGGTCATATCCTTTCAAATCTGTCCCGAGTAAAAATTGTAGTGAAGGTGAAAACGGTGGCACTTCTGGATTTCCATCCGCATCATATTGCAGTGTAACTTTTTTAATCTGTCCATCATTCCATATCGTATTTCCGATGCTCAAAAGAACTAATAGGAGAAGAAACCCAATGCTTATCCAAAATCTTTTATCGCGTTTTATATACGTCCACATATTATAATCTCTCCTTCATCGCAGCTGGAATGAGATAATGAAACAATTTAAATATAATAAAAATCGGAATATAAATAAGCAGCACACTAACGATGAAAACCTCAACCCTAATACCCTCATACGATTTCAAAAACATAAAAATACCACTCGTATTAAAAATCCATTCTATAATATATAAATTAGATAACATAAAAAAAACATTCGTTTTCGCAAAGAAAAGTGTACTAAGCAACACATTTCGTAAAATATGACGATTTAAAATATGAAAGCGATTCAGCCCTTTCGCTTTAGCAAATAGTACATAATCTTTTTCTAGCTCATTTTCAAAACGAAGCACTAACATTTTTACAAACATAATCGTTGTCGGTATACTCAAACATAATATTGGCAATCCTCTAATCGACTCGCCTCCAATTGACGCAATTTGAAAAGGTAAAAAACCTGTTTGTTTAAAAAACCATATAACCAAAATTTGTGATACTAAAATAAGAAGAATATCTGGAATGGATTCTAGGAAGATAAGAAATGATTTAATTCGATGTTGTATACGCGGTGAACTACTCATAATCATATAAACGATACAAAATGCTACAAATAATGAAATGAAAAAAGCGGCCAAAAAAATAACAATCGTTTCTTTATAATGGACAAACAACTGTGGGAATAAAAATTTATCTCTCACATATTGCAAATTGGAGAGATCCATTAAGTTCAAAAATACTTCTTTTAAACTCTTTATGTACTCTGATACATGCAGCTCAAATCCATAAAATAATTTCGGCAGTGCTCCTAAACAAATAATCCCCAAAATCGAAATAATAAATTGAATCGTCATTTCCATCCCATTCAAAAATACTTTTTTGACCATTTTTCCCCTTCTCTCTCTATGATTTACCCTTTAATTTTATTCTTAATTTTCTGAATTGTAAATATTCAAACATAAAAAATCACTAGGTTATGATCCTAGTGATTCTTTATGTACATGTTTTTCTCTTTTCGCAAACGGCATATACACAATAAAACATCCAATAAGCGCTGCGAGTTCTAATGAAATAATATAGTAAGGATGCGGTCCTAACATATCGAGTAATGAGGCAGTTTCTGGCTTATGAGCTAAAAACATATAATTTCCACCCGTTTTGTAATTCACAAACGAAACAATTGGAATCAATATGTTTAAAAATATCATTGTGCGTTTAATAGATTGTACTGTCGGACGATACCCTTCTACCCAGGTCATAAAGAGCGGTGCCCAAATGAGCAATACATGCGCAATGAAATATTCAATGAAACGAAAATGCGGAAAAGCATACTGCAAGTTTGGCGTTAAAATGGCTTGTGATGCACCGATAATTCCTGTGAAAAACACAATCTCATATATGCGATAACTTTTCGTTACAATCATAATTGACGCTAATAATAAACTAATCGTACATAACTCAAATGGTAATGAAGTGCCTAGGTCAAAAATCCCGGCTTTCCATTCCCACATATGAAGCCCAATTTCACTTCCTATAAATAGAAATGCAATCGCATATCTAACCGTTATATTCCACTCAATTTGACGTAATACATCTTGGTATTGATATAGAAAAACGATCCCCACCAACATAATAAATAATATAATGGCATGTTGCCTTGAGTATGGAATAAATAGCTTTAATGGATGCGCACTAAAATAAGCTTCCATCTTCCTTCCTCCTCTCCTTCCTACAATATTATTGTAGGAAAGAAACAACGAGTCAATTCATTTGCTTAAGCTAGGACAACCTCTACCTTACATTTACATATTCATACCTTACAAAACTGTAAGGTTATTGTAAGCTAAAACGATTTGTCAGATTCTTCACCTCTTCTATACTTAATGTAGATACTAAAACGAACGAAAAGGTGATAAATAGATGAAGAAGAAAAATAAAGTGTTAATTACTAGTGTAGTAGCAATCGGAATTGCAGCTGGATCATACTTTGCATTTGCTGGTGGTGGTGGTGGTTCAGATGTTGCAATGGCATATAGCAGTTATAAAGTAACAGAAAAACAAATCGAAAACGCGCAAAAATTTGGCGGTGAAGTTATTCCAAACGGAATTGAAACTATTTCATTTGATCCAACAAAAGGCACGTATGAATTAGCGGTTAAAAAAGGCGATGAAGTGAAAAAAGGGCAGCTTCTGTTTAAATATAATGACCCTACTGCTAAACAAGGTGTAACGGAAGCAGAAATGCAAAAGAAAATCGCACAAAAAGAAGTAACATTGTTCCAAAAACAAATTGATGCAGCGAAACAAAAATTACAAAAAGATAAAAATGCAGGTCTTCCTCAGGAAGCATTAAAAGCATCGGAAGTCGAAGTGCAACAATTAGAATCACAACTTGAAATGAAAAAGTTTGAAGTTGAAAAATCTGATGAAATGATTAAAGCAGCAAAAGAGAAAGTAAACACTCTTTCTGTAACAAGTCCTGTTGATGGTGTAATTGATGATATCGTGAAAACTGCTGATGAAAAAACAGGTATGAGTGGCATTACTCTTCGTCATGCTGGTCAATTTAAAGTAAAAGGTCAACTTTCTGAATATGAGCTTGCTAGTATGAAAGTTGGGCAAGAAGTAACTGTTTCATCAAAAACGGTCGCTGGTAAGACTTGGACAGGAAAAGTAACGGAAATTGGTTCTACACCATTAAAGAGCATGGACGAAAATAAAACTGTTTCTAACTATCAATTCACTGTCACATTAGATAATAGTGAAGAATTACAAAACGGCTTCCACGTTTACGTAACAAGTAAATCTGGCGAAGCAACTGGTACAATTGTTCCGAAAAGCAGCATCGTGAAAAAAGGTGACAAAAATGTTGTCTTCGTTGTAAAAGATGGTAAAGCGAAAGAACAAGCGATTACTGTTGAATTCGAGACAGATAGCGAAGCAAAAGTTTCTGGAGTGAAAAAAGGAGAACAAATTATCTCTAAACCTGAAAAAGACTTAAAAGATGGTATGGAGGTTGTCGCCCAGTGATTAACTTAAAAGGCATCACGAAATCCTTCCAAAATGGTGCAGAGTCCGTTCAAATATTACACGGAATTGACGTAACACTAAACCAAGGAGAATTCACTTCTATAATGGGACCTTCTGGTTCTGGTAAATCAACTTTAATGAACATTATCGGTTGCTTAGATAAACCAACGACAGGTGCGTATGAATTAGCGGGACAAAATATTTCAAACATGTCTGAAACCGAACTTGCACGCGTTCGTAATAAAGAGATCGGGTTTGTATTTCAAAACTTCATGTTATTACCGAGACTTACAGCACTTCAAAATGTAGAACTACCTCTTATTTACGCTGGAGTCGATAAAAAAGAAAGACGTGAACGCTCATTAGCCGCTTTAACAAAAGTTGGTTTAGCGGATCGAGCTACTCACTTACCGAACGAATTATCCGGTGGTCAAAAGCAGCGTGTTGCCGTTGCCCGTGCAATTGTAAATAACCCAAAATTCATTTTAGCTGATGAACCAACGGGTGCACTTGATACGAAAACGAGTACACAAATTATGGACCTCTTTTACGAATTAAACAAACAAGGCTCAACAATCATTATGATTACCCATGATCGTGAAATCGGGGAAGCTGCAGCACGTCAAATTGTAATTCGTGACGGAAATATCGTCCAAGATTGGAGAGGTTAATTTTGAACACGAGTGAAAATATACGCATGGCCCTTTCCTCTATCTTTGCTCATAAAATGCGTTCTATATTAACAATGCTAGGTATTATTATTGGTATTAGCGCCATTATTACTATCATTTCAATGGGTGATGGTACAAATGCAAAGTTTAAAAAAGAGTTAGGCCAAGGAAAAGATACAGAAGTAACGATTTACTACAACAACCCTGATTACGGAACTGATAGTGCCAAAATTACAGCTGATATGTTAAAACGTCTTCAAACTGTGCCAGGCGTTAAAGATGTGTATCCAGATGTAAGTATGAAAGTAAAAGCATCTTCTGGTTCAAAAGATGTCTCTCTTGATTTAAGAGGTGGAACAGGCGCCTTCATGACAGATGCAAAAATAAAATTAGTTCACGGTCGTGAATTAAATGATAGTGAATTAAAGCAAGCGATTCATGCTGTTATTTTAAATGAAGAAGCTTTCAATAAATTATTTAACGGCTGGGAATCAAATTTATACACTGATATAAAAGGAAAGCCATATAAAGTAGTCGGTGTGTATGAAACGAAAAACGATTTCGGAATGGCTATGTCAGAAGGTTATACATCACTTGAAAACGCTCCTGTAATCTCAGGAGTAACTGAGTATGACTCTGTAAGATTAATATTAACTTCACCAGCAGAACGTAAAAGTGTAGAAAAACAAGCCGCTTCTGTTTTAAACGATATGAAAGCTCCTAAATTTGAGCATAAATTTGAAGCTCAAGATATGGGTGAATTTACAAAGCAACTAGATGAATCAATCGGTATGATGAAAATGGTATTCGGTGGTATCGCTGCTATTTCATTACTTGTTGGTGGTATCGGTGTAATGAACATCATGCTTGTATCTGTAACAGAACGTACACGTGAGATCGGTATTCGTAAAGCACTTGGTGCAACACGCGGTAAAGTATTAACGCAATTCTTAATCGAATCTTGTATTTTAACAGGACTAGGTGGTTTTATCGGATTCATGCTCGGTATCTTCTTCGCTTGGATCGTCTCAATCTTTGCCGGATGGCCACTTGTTATCTCAAAAGAACTTGGACTTCTTTCAGTAGGTATTTCAATGCTAATCGGTATTGCATTCGGACTACTACCAGCTAACAAAGCTGCAAAACTTGATCCAATTGAATGTTTACGATATGAGTAAATAAAAAACGTAGGAGTGTACACTCCTACGTTTTTTATTTACCTATCAAATTGTGTTTCTTCTATTATATATGTTTCACGTTACAACTATCTTTCTAATACTCTTCATTCTTTATAGATACTCGGGCTATTATCGAATCCTATTATTGCAAAAATAATATGTAATAGACAAAATACAAGGCGTAATTTTTTCCATGCATCGACTTATTTTGTAACAATTCTATCGATATTTCATTAAATTTCACCTCATTTATATATTTCCACAGCCAAAAATATTATTATTTTATAACTAAATTTTCGTTTCGACAGTAAAACACACCATTTTTGTAATACTACAGAAAACAATTATAAATATTAATGTAATATTATTAACGTTATAGAAATTGAAATACCACTCATTTTATGTTTCACACGCTCTAATCCTCCAAAAAACAATAAGGAAGCGCTATCAGGTTATTTATGGAATTATTACAGAATATTAATGCCCCGTTACGAAAGCTTTGTAATTTTATGTTTTTCGCAAATAAGAAAATAATGGTTGCTATAATGAGGTCAACGAAAACAAATGCAATGGAGGCTATTATGAAAAAATTTATGGGTATAGCAACAGCAGCGGTTTTTGGTCTTGGGATTTTCACAACATCTGCTAAAGCAGAAACAATCGTAACGACTGACGTACTAAACGTACGAGAAAACCCAACTACTGAATCAAAAGTTGTAGGAAAATTATTAGATGGATATAAAGTAAATGTTTTACATACAGAAAACGGATGGTCAAAAGTTAAATTGAATAGCGGTAAAGAAGCTTTCATAAGCGCTGACTATACGAAAGATACTTACTACGTAACAGCAAACGTATTAAACGTACGTGCTGGAGCAAACACAGACTCAGAAATTCTTGGTAAGTTGAAACAAGATGATGTAATCGAAACAACACACGAAGTGCAAAATGACTGGATTCAATTTGAATATAACGGAAAAACAGCTTATGTTCATGTTCCATACTTAACAGGTAAAGCACCAGTTAAGGTTCAACCAGCAGTTAAAGTTGAAAAAGCAATTAAAGTTCAAGACACAGCTAAAGTTCGTGAAGCAGTTAAAGCTGGTGAAGTAGCTGAAACTCAAGCAAAAGCTAAAGCAGAGGAAGCAACTAAAGCTCGTGAAGTAGCTGAAGCTCAAGCAGAAGTTAAAGCTCAGGAAGCAGCTAAAGCTCGTGAAGAAGCTAAGGCTCAAGCAGAAGCTAAAGCTCAGGCAGATGCTGAAGCTCAAGCAGAAGCTAAAGCAGAGGCAGCAGCTAAAGCTCGTGAAGAAGCTAAAGCTCAGGCAGCAGCTGAAGTTCAAGCAGAAGCTAAAGCAGAGGCAGCGGCTAAGGCTCGTGAAGAAGCTAAAGCTCAGGCAGCAGCTGAAGCTCGTGAAGCGGCTAAAGCTCAAGAGGCAGCTAAAGCTCGTGAAGCGGCTAAAGTTCAAAAACCAGCTACACAACAACCTGTTGCAAAAGAAACTGAAACAAGCACACCATCATCTTCTCGTGAGTTAAGAGTTGTAGCAACAGCTTACACAGCAGATCCACTTGAAAATGGTTATAAAGCAGGCGACCAAGTAAAATCAGCTTTAGGTCACAACTTAACAGCAAATCCAAACATGAAACTAATTGCAGTTGATCCAAGTGTCATTCCATTAGGTTCAAAAGTATGGGTTGAAGGTTACGGAGTAGCAATCGCTGGTGATACTGGTGGAGCTATTAAAGGAAATAAAATCGACGTTTTAATGCCCGATAAAGGCACTTCAAGTAACTGGGGACGTAAAACAGTTACAGTGAAAATTTTAAACTAATTACTATAAAAAAAGAGTCAGTCTCATTGTTGAGGCTGACTCTTTTTTTTACTCTATTAAACTACTGAAAAATGTCACAGTAAATGAAATTATATCAACGATTTTTCAAATATATCTATCGTAACCTACAATATATCAACGATTTTTCGAATATATCTATCGTAACTTATAATATATCAACGATTCGACAAGAAATATCGATTTATCGACAAATTTTTACATTAAAAGCACTTTACTATTAAAAAGGCGTTCCAAAATTTAGAACGCCCCCTATCTTCCCTATTCCACACAAGTAAACTGCGTCCAAGCTCCTACATAATCTAGTAAGAATAACTCCTCTTCCGCAATTGTACCGACGATATTTTTTCGTTCATCTATCGGCATCTCTTTCAAGATGATTTGCAGTTCACCTTTGTACTTTCCGAATGAGTTATTACCAATTACAACTTGCCCTCTTTCCTGTAGCACACTTTCGCGCACCGGGAAGTCATAGTCTTTGTACTTTTTACGCACTTCTGTAGAACGTACCATATATTCTGTTATGTCGCCGCGTCTTACGTGTAATTCTTGCAGCGTCGCTTTCCTCTCTACTTCCGTCGCTTCATCTACAAATTGTACTTTCAGCTGCAGCATGTAACGATTTAAGTTTCCTAATTTCTCTAACTCTTCTTCACTCGCATAAGCATTTCCGATAATGACATCATCAATTAGCCCTGTTGCCCATAAATGCTTCGCTTGTACTTCAATTGGTAAATTACGATGCTCTTCTAACGTACATAAACCGTCGTTAATATCCCATGGACCGATGTTTGCGGCATTTGATGTAATAAAGGCTGCACTGCGAATACCGTGCTTTTTAAAACGTTCACTACATCGAATGAAATAATCGTACGGAAGACCAGTAAACTTTTGTGGATAAAAATTATGGCAACCGATTAAAGCTGATTTATTCGCTTGATGCGAAAGAATATTTTCTAAGTACGCAATATCGTTACTTACATTTAACTCAATTTTTAAACCGTACGGATTATTCGTCATTTTCGCTTCCGTTAATCCGTCAAAACCTACATCTAAACGAATACCGTCTGCGCCTAATTCTGCGAAAAATGATAGATCGCTATAACTAATACCAAGCTGATCAAACACAGCCGGAGCTACATCTAAAATAACTTCCATATTGTTATCTTTTGCGTGATTAATAATCTCTTTAAATTCAGCTACAATTTCTTCTTTTGGACGATTCACAGATAACAAACAAGTAAATATTCTTGAAAAACCGTGTCGTGCCGCTGCGGAAATATAAGCCATATCTTTTTCTTTCGTTGAATGCTCTGGATAAAGTGAAATTCCTAATTTACGCTCCATGCTTTTGCATCTCCTTCACACGTTGTATTAATGCCATGCTCGTAAATCTATATTTTGCAGATAAACATGTTGCACATAAAATTGTCGGTACAATAATTACGTACGGTGAGTGTAGACCTAACATTACATATGCACCCATTGAACAACCGATAAACAAAACTGATACGAGTAGTAAAACTAATAAAGATTTACTTTGTACCCATTTCGAATAATGAGCAATGCATTGTCCGATCACAAATGTAATTAAGATGATAATTGCTCCGAGCATTCTGTTTTCTCCTCTCCTGCTATTTGTTGTTTCTCATACATTTTGAAGAATGGATAGTAAATAATAAATGAGATTACAAAGTTAATAATTACAAGTACGCCAGCCATAATTGTCCAGTCCGTACTAATCACTGCTGCAATTGGCGCTAACATCGTAAATGGCAACTTCGCCATCATAAGTGGAATCATACCTGAAACAACTGCGAAATATGATACTGTCGTTGTAACTAACGGTGTAATAACGAACGGAATAATTAAGATTGGGTTCATTACAATCGGTGCCCCGAAAATAATTGGCTCGTTAATATTGAATAAACCTGGCACGAATGATAATCTACCTAACTCTTTTAAAAACTTAGATTTAGAGAACATAAACATAATGACTAAAGCTAACGTTGAACCCGACCCACCAATCCATACGAACCATTGAATAAATTGCTCTGTAAATAAGTTTGGTAACTGATGTGCATTTCCTGTAGCTGTGAACACTTCCATATTTTCAAGAATTGCTGAATCCCACATCGGACGAATGATTGGTCCTAAAATCGCTGGGCCATGAATACCGAATGACCAGAAGAACACGATTAAAAATACTGTTAATAAACCGCCGAATAAATTGTTTCCTACTAATACTGACTTTAATGGTGCGATTAAATATGTGATCGTTGTATTTACATCAAATTTTAAACCGTAACGAATACCCCAGAATAAAAGAATAACTACTAGAGTTGGAATTAATGCTGCAAACGAGTTTGCAACTGCTGGAGGTACACTTTCTGGTAATTTAATCGAAATATTATGCTTAATCATAAAATGATAAATTTCTACTGCAATTAATGCAGTAACAATTGCGCCGAATAAAGACGTGGCACTTAATGTTCCTACTGAAATGTATCTACCCGCATCAATAACACCTGGTACAGCTTTCGTAATTTGAATTGGTTCAACTGATGCTAATAAAAAGGCGAGTACAGAGAGTAACCCTGCGCTTAATTGATTGAGCTGATAAAAATTAGCGAGCGAAGCCCCTACCCCAAAAGCTGCGTATAATGCCATTAAGCCTACTGTAAATCGGAATGGAATATCTAAAATATGACGAAACGGTGCAATCCACTCCATATATGCATCAATTGGTAAGTTTAAAAAGATAACGAAAAATGATCCGACGATCGTTAATGGTAATGTAGAAATAACCCCGTTTCGAATTGCTAATAAATGTCGCTGTCCTGCAATCTTTTGCGTTGTTGGCATAATCTTCTGTTCCATAAAACTCATAAACCCATTCATCAATAGCCCTCCCTTTGTTCAATATAACCAAAAGTTATAACATTATAATGTTTATGTTTAAAAAAATATAATTACGCTAAAACTAATTCTTCTGCCTGCTTAAGTACTTTCAAACCGTCACACATGCCATAATCTCGTTGGTTTATAATAGCAACTGGTATATCGTATGACTTTGCAAGAAACGCTACGGCCGGAAATAAATATTTCACTTGCGGACCAATTAAAACGGCATCTGCTTCCTTAATTTCAAGCTTCACAAGTTCTGAATCAACTGCCTTAATTTTATAATCCTTCCCTTGTTTCTTCGCCTCTTCTTGCATTTTTCTTACAACCATACTCGTTGACATACCTGCAGCACAACATAATAAAATATACATATTATACTGTCACTTTCTCTTCCACACGTTTATGAAGAGCGATAAATTCTTCAGCAAGTTCTTTCACTGTAATTGCATTCATTAAATGATCTTGTGCATGTACTAACAGTAAACTTATTTCTGCATGATTTCCTCTTGCTTCCTCTTGAATTAAATCCGTCTGAATACGATGAGCTGCTGAAATTTCTTCACTAGCAAGTTCCATCTTTTCACTCGCATTCTCAAAATCTCCTTGTCTTGCAAAAGCGATTGCTTCAAGCGCCGCGCTTCTCGCGTTGCCACCATGTAAAATTAACGCAAATGGAGTTTGCATATCAGTCATTTTAACTTCCCCCAAGCTTTGTTTTTCTATATGTTCACCTTATTATGAAAACGCATACAATTAAACATAAAAAACTTCCGTTATGTAACGGAAGTTTTTATATACTTTTTCAATACGATAATAAAATCTCTTGAAAACCTTCAATTAATTCAGCCTGAGTTAATTTCTCTATCGTATTCTGATTAGACATAATATCATATAAAAAATCATAAAGCCGTTGCAAATCTTCATTATTATTGCGCTTCACACTAAATAAAATAATCAATTGTACTTTTTTATCTCCCCAATCAACAGCCTTATCAAGTGTACAAAACATCAAAAATGTTTCCTCACTTAATAACTGCATCGGATGCGGAATCGCCACTAAATTCCCAACCGCTGTCGGAGATGTATTTTCTCTTTCCATAACAGAAGCATAAAAATTTTCTGGCACATAGTTTTTCTCAGCGGCTTTCTCACATAAAAATTGAATAACTTCTTCTTTCGTAGAAGCACTACGATTTAAAAAGATTAAATCTTCTTTTATATATTGCTGCACACTATTATTCACATGCGTAAACAATTGCTGACCAATCGATTTAATCTCTTTATCATCAAATATTGAATTCACCTTTATAACTGGTACAGGCAAACCACTCGGTATATGAATCGTACTAATAATACAATCTATTTTATCTTTATAAAGGTCTTCTACTTTCAATTGATAATAACCTGTAATACCTACAATCTCTAATTTATCTCGAAATTGTGATAAAATTTTATATTTTAATAGTTGTGCACTCCCTTGACCAGTCGCACAAACTAGTAAACATCTTTTCTTTTGATTCTGCTCCTGCAAACGGCTCATCGCTCCGCCGAAATGAATAGCAATATAACCAATTTCACTTTCCGGAATCGTTTCACCCGTATATTCACCAATTATATCTCCAACGAGAACCGCAATTTCAAAAGCATACGGATAATTCTTTTTCACTTCTGCCAAAAGAGGATTTCTCGTATTTAACTTATACTTCAAACGATTTAATAACGTTTTTAAATGAACACCAAATCCAAATAATAATTCTTCATCATAATAAAAAATAAGATTCCGTTCTTCCGCTACTTTAAAAAGAATATGTTGCATAAATGCATATATATCTTTTCCTAATAGCTCTTCTACATTTTCATAGCGATCTCTCGCTGTAACAGCAGTACTTAACAAATGCACCGTCACATATAATACTTCTTCTTCTGGAAATAAAAGTTTTAACTCTTTCTCTAAATCTCCTAAAATCAGTAGTTTTTCCCCTTTATATTCTCTCTATTTCTTTAATGTAAATCCGAATTTATCCCAAGCATGTAAATAATCTAGTAAGAAAATCTCTTCTTCTATAATTCGACCAACTACATTTGTTTTTCCTGTATTCACCATATCTTTTAATGCAATTTGTAATTCACCTTTATACTGGCCATATTGCTCATTATCAATTAAAAGATCGCCACGCTTAATTTCACGCGTATTATGAGGTTTAAACTCTTCTTTTTTATATTTCACACGACTTTGTGTAGAACGAATCATATATTCAGATACATCCCCGCGATAAAAATGAGGTTCTTCTAATACGATAATTCTTTCTAAATTTGTCGTTGTATCGTATAGTTCTATATCAAATGTTTGTTTCTCTTTATTTAACGCACCTAGTGCTTGTAATTCTTCTTCTGATGCATAAGCGTTCGCAATAATAACATCATCAATTAATTCTGTCGCAAATAAATGCTTCGCTTGCGTTGTCATCGGTAATTCACGATGCTCTTCTAACGTACATAAACCTTCTGTTACTGGCCAAGGTCCGTATGTTGCATCAAATGATGAAATAAATGCAGCTGTTCTCATGCCGTAATCTTTAAATTGTTTCGAGCATGTAATGAAATGATCGTATGATAACCCAGAATAGCGGTGCGGATAAAAATTATGACAGCCAATTAAATTTTCACGATTTGGTCTATGACTCATAATGTTATCTACATACTTCGTACCATTGCTCATATTAATCTCAATTTTCAAACCATACGGATTATAAGTCATAATTGATTCTTCTAATCCTGAGAAACCAACATCTAAACGAATACCGTACGCACCTAATTCATGGAAGAATGATAAATCATTATACGAAATACCTAATTGTTCAAAAACAGATGGACTAATATCAACTAATACTTGGAACCCTAATGCATTCGCATGAGAGATCGTTTCTTTAAATTCTTCAATAATTTTCTCTTTTTCTCCATCCACAGATAGTAAACATGTGAACACACGTGTAAATCCGTATTTACTTGCTAATGTTACATATTCCTTATCTTTCTCTACCGTTGAATGTTCTGGATAAATAGAAATACCTAATCGTCTCATATGTACACGCCTCTTTCTTCATTGTTTTGTAAACCTTTTCAAATATATGTAGCGAAAAAGTATATATCCCCTTCTCATTCACTACCTTTTGAATCCGCTTTCTTTAAAGAAAAAACAATTTCTATCATTCATAACAACTACAAGTCTATACATCTATACTTTACATCTTTTTTTCATAGTTGTGTAGCGTTTACACAAATTTGTCAGTTTTTCATTTTAAAAATTGTTATCCGCTTTCAAGACACCTTCCTTGACTGCTACATTGACCAATACATATACTCAAAAGAAAAGAGATAAAGTGAAACTTTAATCAGTGGGGGTTTTGTTCATCCCCCACCGATTATTAGCCTTCACCAATCGGGCGTTTGCTGGCAGCAGGGCTTCCACCTAACTTCTTTGCTCCAGCCAGATTTTGAGGTGGGAATTTTACTGTCCGCAATTAGCGGAAAAAATGTATATAGGGGATGAATATATGGGAGAGGCAATACTCGTAAAACGAGAACCGTTATGGACAAAAGAGTTTGTTGCTTTAATTTTTGCAAACTTATGTATGTTTTTAGGGTTTCAAATGTTAATTCCAACTTTACCTGTTTATGTGAAAGAAATCGGTGGCACAAGTTCAAATATCGGATTGGTCGTCGGTATGTTTACCGTTGCGGCACTTTTTGTTAGACCGCTAACTGGAAACGCCTTACAGAAATTTAATAAAAAAATCATTTTAATGATCGGTACTGCTATTTGTTTACTCGCTATGGGCAGTTACCTTTTCGCCTCTACCATTTTTCTCTTGCTTGCCGTTCGTATTTTACACGGAGCTGGCTTCGGTATTACAACGACTACATATGGAACTGTCGTTTCTGATTTAATTCCAGCAGCTCGCCGCGGAGAAGGCATGGGATATTTCGGACTTTCTGGAACCATTGCAATGGCTCTCGGCCCACTAATCGGACTATGGCTTATGCAAGCATATAATTTCAACGTTCTTTTTTTATGTGCACTTTCATGCACAATCGTTTCATTAATTTTAACGAAACTACTTCAAATCCAAAAAACGAAACAACCACCAAAACAATCATCTGGTACTTTTCTCGATGGATTTATTGAGCGCAAAGCTTTACTTCCTTCATTATTAATATTATGTATTACATTAATGTACGGAGGAATCGGCAGCTTTATCACACTATTTGCTACCGAAGTTGGCATTGCTGATATTAGTCTCTTCTTTTTATGTAACGCGCTAGCAATCGCTGTAACTCGTCCATTTTCCGGAAAGTTATATGATGCGAAAGGCCATACATTCGTCATCATTCCAGGGGTTATTATAACGTTCGCAGGTATTATTTTATTGTCGTATACAACGACAATTCCGAGCTTAGTTATTGCGGCAGCCTGTTACGGAAGTGGCTTCGGAGCGATTCAGCCTGCGCTACAAGCATGGATGATCGACCGAGTAGCACCGCACCGACGAGGAGTCGCAACAGCTACATTCTTCTCAGCATTTGACCTTGGAATTGGTGCGGGAGCGATTATTTTCGGATTCATTGCACATTTTACAAACTATGCGACTGTATATCGTTATTCTTCCCTATTACTTATTGCTTTTCTGTTCATTTACATTACAAGTATAAGAAAACAAAAGCACGGAGATAAAAATACAGAAAAAGCTGCTGGATAATTTAGCGGCTTTTTTTTCTTGCAAAAAAAGACTACTTAATAAATATTAAACCCCATGTTGGCTTTATAAAACTACATGCATTTCCCTACATATTTTTTTAACTATCATCAAAAAATATACAATGAACTTGTAGAAGATTTCTTTGATATACAATTGAATAATACTATTCTAAAAAGTGTGATTTCTTTACAAAAACACTATTTACAAAAGACGAAAACCATTAAAATACAGCTGTTTCTTTAAAGAATTGTAAACTTTTCACCTCTTTGTAAATTTAGTGTAAATTTTACTAGCAAACCGTTTACAGTGCCTCAAGATTTAGTTAATAATTACATCGTACATGAAATTTAAGGAGTGGAATGCGTGGAATATAATGTTCAAGAAATGATCTTCCAATTCATTGGTGGATTAGGTATTTTCTTATTCGGGATTAAATACATGGGCGATGGACTGCAACAAGCAGCTGGAGATCGTCTTCGCGATATTTTAGATCGTTTTACAACGAACCCACTTATGGGTGTACTAGCAGGTATGTTAGTTACTGTATTAATTCAATCAAGTTCAGGAACAACCGCTTTAACAGTCGGACTTGTAAGTGCCGGATTTATGACATTAAGACAAGCAATTGGTGTTATTATGGGTGCGAACATCGGTACGACAGTTACTGCATTTATTATCGGGATTAAAATCGGAGAATACGCTCTCCCAGTTATGGCAGTTGGAGCGATTTTACTATTCTTCTTTAAAAATAAAAAAGTACATTCTGTAGGTCAAGTTGTATTCGGTTTTGGTATGTTATTCTTCGGTTTAGAATTAATGAGCGCAGGTATGAAACCTCTTCGTTCATTAGAGGCATTCCAAGATTTAATGATTAGCATGAGTGATAATCCAATTTTAGGAATTATTGTCGGTACAGTCTTCACTTTAATTGTACAAAGCTCAAGCGCAACAATCGGTATTTTACAAGAATTATTCGGTCAAGGTGCAATCGATTTACAAGCTGCCCTTCCTGTATTATTCGGTGATAACATCGGTACGACAATTACAGCAGTATTAGCAGCAATCGGTACTTCAATTGCAGCAAGACGTGCAGCATTAGTTCACGTTATCTTTAATATTATCGGTACCATTATCTTTACGATTATATTGATACCATTTACAAATTTAATTCAATATTTCCAAACGTCATTAAACTTGAATCCAGAAATGACAATTGCATTTGCACATGGAACATTTAACGTAACGAATACAATCATTCAGTTCCCATTCATTGCAGTATTAGCCTGGATTGTAACAAAAATTATTCGTGGTGAAGATGCATCTATTAACTTCAAACCACAACATTTAAATCCAATCTTTATTGAACAATCTCCAGCTATTGCTTTAACAGAAGCTCAAAAAGAGATTATCCGTATGGCGGAGTTTTCATTAGATGGATTAAAAGAAGCAAACCAGTTTTTAAATACACAAGACAAAAAACACGCTAATATGGCTACTCAATTAGAAGGAGCTATTAACAATTTAGATAAAAAAATTACCGAGTATTTAGTTTTACTATCAGAAAAACCACTTTCATCAGCAGATTCTGAGAAGCATTCTGTTTTAGCTGGTGTTGTTGGAGATATTGAACGTGTCGGTGATCATGTAGAAAACCTTGTAGAACTTGTAGATTTCCAAATTTCAAACCGCGTTTCACTATCAGACGACGCACTAACTGAATTAAATGAAATGCTTGAATTAACAATTTCAACATTACAAGATGCAATCAATGCTTTAACAAACTTTGACACTGAACTAGCTCAAACTGTTATTGCAAAAGAACGTAAAATCGACCAAATGGAACGTGTTCTTCGCAAACGTCACGTAATACGTCTAAACGAACGTAGCTGTTCAGGCGATGCAAGCATCATCTTCGTTGACATGGTAAGTAACTTAGAGCGTATCGGTGATCACGCTGTAAATATCGCTGACGGTGTTTTAGGTGAACAAGGAAAAGTCAATTTAAAACAATCATTATAATAGGAAAGAGACGCTCAAGTTAGCGTCTCTTTTTTATTTCATATTTACAACTGTTCTTCCTTTTAACTTTCCTTGCAATATGAGCGAAAACTTCTCATCTAATTTTTCTAATGTACATTCTTCTGTATAAGATAATAGTTCTAAGTTTTTCCACTCTGTCGCTAACAATGCCCACACTTCTCTTCTCATATCTACTGGACATTGTACGGAATCTATTCCTACAAGGCTAATACCTCGCAAAATAAACGGATATACTGTTGTGTGTAATTCATGCCCTGCCACATTACCACATGTCGTTACACAACCGGCATATCGTACCAATTTCAATGCTGTTTCTAACATCTTTCCGCCCACAGTATCGATAACCCCGGCGTATATTCCTTTAAGCATTGGCCTTCCTGATTCATCACTCAACTCTACACGCTGAATTACCTTCTTTGCTCCTAAACGTAGTAACATCTCTTCTTCTTCCAATTTCCCTGTTGCTCCGACTACGTTATATCCTAACTTACTTAAAATACTAACCGCTACACTACCTACACCGCCCGTAGCACCAGTTACTAAAACATCTCCCATATTAGGCATAATTCCTGCTCCAATGAGCTTATATACCGATAGTGCAGCTGTAAAACCAGCTGTCCCATACATCATACTTTCCTTCAAAGACATTCCTTCTGGTAAAGAAACAATCCAAGATGATGGCACGCGAATATATTCTCCGAATCCACCAGACGTATTCATACCTAAATCATACCCCGTTACAATAACTTGATCCCCTACCTTAAAGGAACCATCTTCACTACTCACAACTTCTCCTGCAGCATCGATTCCTGGCGTATGAGGATATGTTCTCGTTACACCTTTATTACCAGTAGCTGAAAGCGCATCTTTATAATTTAATGAAGAGTAATGAACTCGTATTAGCACATCTCCTTCAGGTAAACGATTGATTTCTCTCTCGACAAGCTTTCTTTCAAATTGATTATTTTCTTTTTCTTTCACGACGATTGCTCGGAATGATGTATGACCCATTATGCTCTCTCCTTCATCCGTAAAATTCTTCTTTATTATATAGAAGAAATAAGTAGTACTACCAATTTCTTATTGGCTATATTTCAACAAATCTTACTTCTCTCTCACTTTCTCACAATATATATTTTCATTTCTACTAAAAAAACATATACTTATCCTACATCTGAAAAATAACATATAGAAAATCTGACTTTTTATAAATAAATTGAATTTTTACGAAATGTAAATGATTTGTAATGTTTTTTTTCGTCAAATTTCATTATAATAAGTGGATGTGAGTGTCGTATTTCAATCCAAATGAAGGAGTACAAGAAATGGAGCAAAACCCATCTTTGCAAGAAAATACACGCAATAAACCGAAAAAAAGTAAGAAAAAAACAAAAATTATTATAAGCGTCATTCTATTCTTTTTAATAGTAGGAGGCGGTTATACGTGGTTTTTAGTAAATAAAGCATCTTCTGCTGTTCGAAATGCCGCACACGATTTAGCACGCGGTGATAAATCTGATTTACGTGATAAAGCTGTAAAACCTATTACGAACAATGTCTCTGTCTTAATAATGGGTGTTGATGAAAGCGATGTCCGAGGAAAAGAATATGGTGAAGCTATAAGAACAGATGCGCTGTTGCTTGCAACTTTTAATAAAGACAGCAAAACTGTTAAACTATTAAGTATTCCACGTGACACATATACTTACATTCCAGTAGAAAAGAAAAAAGATAAAATTACACACGCTCATGCATTCGGTTCTGCTAAAAACGGTAAAAAGGGTGGACCACAAGCAAGTATCGATGCAGTTGAAAAATTAATGAATGTTCCTGTCGATTACTTTGTAAAATTTAACTTTAAATCATTTATAAAAATTGTCGATGATTTAGGCGGCATTGAAGTCGATGTACCTGTTGAATTTTCAGAACAAGATAGTAATGATAATGCCGATGCAATTCACCTGAAAAAAGGTGTCCAAAAGTTAAATGGCGAAGAGGCTCTTGCTCTTGCTAGAACGCGACACATCGATAGTGATGCAATGCGTGGGCAACGTCAACAACTCGTTATTGAAGCTATTTTAAAGAAAATAACAAACGTTGGATCTGTAACAAAAGTTGGCAACATCATTGATGATATTAACGGACAATTCGTTACAAACTTAACATTCGATGATATGCTTTCATTCTATAAATATGGCGCAGATTCTTCAGTTGAAAAATTACAAATTCAAGGTGATGACTGCTATATGGAAAAAGGTGATGACACATGTAGCAAATCTGCTGGTGGCGGTCGAACATATTACTACAATCCAGATAAAAAAGCACTAGCAAATGTTACGAACGAACTTCGTACTCACCTTGGACTACCTGCCTATACAAAAACTGACTTTGATTCGAAAAAAACAGATTCAGAGAAAACGAAAGACACTAACTCTGAGAGAACAAAAGACACTGACTCTGAGAGAATAAAAGACACTGACTCTGAAAATACAAACAAACGTGAGTCAAGTAACAACAACCATAATGATAATAACAATGAAGATATAAAAACATCATCTAATAACAATGAATAAAAAGAAACCGTACTCTATGGAGGTAGAGTGCGGCTTCTTTTTTCAAACATGAAAAATCAGAACTTTCCAACTATCTTTTTTAATATTTTTAAATTATAATAAATAATAGTAATCTATTCCAATTACCAGGGGGCTCATACATATGAAAGCTGCAGTAAAACATAACATTTCAGATTTTAAAGACTACTTAAAATCCAACGATATATACATGGAAGAAAATATAGATGAAAATGATGGTTCGGTGCATTTTTCAGTAGGATTAGAAACAGAAGCTGGCGCAAAAATTCAACTTATCGCTGCTTTCGAAAATGAAAATCCGACTGTGGATATATACTGCTTCAATGTTGCTCACGTACCTGACGAAACATCAACAAATGACATTTTACATGTCATCAATGAATTAAACACATCTTACCGATTTGCAAAATTCACACTAAATAAGCAAAATGCAATTGATATTTCAACATCTCTTGCATTCTCAGAACCAAACTTTAATCCAGCACTTGTTTTTGAGCATACGAGAATGCTGTATAAATTAGCGAACGACGAATATAAAAACTTAATGAAAGTTATTTGGGCATAAAGTAAAACTATAATCAGTGACGTTTTACTACCCACAAAACAAAAGGATGGGCTGCAAGCAGCACCATCCTTTTACTTCGATATCATATCAACCCACATTTTAACAGCAGTTCCTACAATTAAAGTGGACAATACATATTGCAGTACTTTTTGATTTAGCCTCTTCCCGACTCGTGCTCCAAGTGGCGCAGCAAATATACTTGCAACCGCAATAATTAGAGCTGGAATGATAACTACTTGCCCAGTAATCACTTTTCCTGTAGTAATCCCTATTGAGGAAATAAACGTAATAGCGATAGATGTTGCGATCGTCATGCGCAGTGGTAATTTTAAAATAACTAGCATAATGGGAACTAAAAGGAACGAACCTCCAGCTCCTATAATGCCTGAAGCTCCCCCTACAACGAACGCTAACAAGCTCGCTAACCATTTATTATACTTCACGTCTCCACTATTATTTTGTTTCGGTACAAACATCATAATAGCTGCAATTGTAGCTAATGCTGCATAAACAACATTCACTGTATGTTCCTCTAATATGTTAGCACCGAAACTCCCTATGAAGCTTCCTATTAATATACTAGCTCCCATATACATAACTAACGTTTTATTCATGTCATTACTTTTTCGGTATGCCCACGCACCTGCAAAAGTTGCAAAGAATACTTGTACCGCTGTAATACCGCTCACCTCATGTGCAGTATAACCAGTAAACCCTAGCAATACTGGAATGTAAAAGATCATCGGATAATTAATAATCGCGCCGCCAATCCCAACCATTCCTGATATAAACGATCCTATAAACCCAATTATAAAAAGTAATACGACTAAGCTCACCTTACATCCCCCGCCTTCTTAAAAGAAGGTGATTTAAATGAATAAGTTTACATTCCCATCCGAAGCATCTGCTAAATATGCTCCTACCCCAGCAAACTCTACCCCTTCCATAATCTCTTCCTCTTTTAACCCTAATAAATCTACTGTCATTTGACAAGCTACAAGTTTAATTCCTTGTTCTTTCGCCAAATCAATTAAATCCGGCAAAGGCATTGCGTTATGTTTTTTCATAATGCCTTTAATCATCTTCGGCCCCATGCCAGCAAAATTCATTTTGGATAATCCCATCTTATCGGCACCACGCGGCATCATCTTCCCAAATACTTTCTCTATAAAAGTCTTCTTTACTTTCACATGCTCATCTTTTCTAAGAGCATTCAACCCCCAAAAAGTATGAAATATAGTCACTTCTTGATCATAAGCCGCTGCACCATTTGCAATAATATAGGCAGCCATCGCTTTATCATAATCTCCGCTAAATAACACGATTGTCGTTTTCTTCTGTTGTTCCATTTTGTTCCTCCTCTAAATTACCTATAGGGGTATTTAATTGTTTATAAAAAGGCTCAAATCTTTTATCTCTATGCTATATGACTTTACCTTCCCAAGCTAACATACCACCTACCATATTGATCACTTGAAAACCGTAACCTTCTAAAAATTGAACTGCTCTTGCACTTCTTCCTCCCGAGCGACAAACGATAATGTATTCATTATTTTTATCAAGCTCCTGTATTCGAAACTCTAGTAAGCCTAACCTAATATGAAGCACGCCTGGAATTTTCCCTTCCCTCACTTCTTCCACTTCACGAACATCAATTACATGTATCTCTTCATTTCGTAACAATCTTTCCCCTACTTCTCTCGCTGTAATTTCTTTCATCTTAATATTCCTTTCCTTACAAAGCGTTCATACCACCTGAAACATTTATAATGCGCTGAAATCCTAATTTCTTTAATACTTTTGCTGCTTGCTTACTTCTCATCCCGCTCTGACAAATAACGATTACTTTCTTATTCTTATTTAATTGATTTGCCTTACTAACTAACTCATTTAGCGGGATATTCTGAAAGCCCTTCATATGGTTCCCTCTATATTCGCCTACTGTACGAACATCGATAAAGTGTACTTCCCCTGTTTTCCCACTATACTTTTTAATTCTTTTCCATTTATATTTTGAACACCTTTAACCGGTAAGAACCGTGAAATAACAAACCATGCAGCCAATACAACGAAAAGCGTACTTACTATTGTGTTCATATAACTCCCCCTCTACATTTATAAAATTATTTCTTTACTACGCCTTCTTAATCCAAAACTTTAGTACATCGCTTTCTTCTGCATGCTTTACGATGTCATGACCAGTTTTGTTTGCCCACGCTGGAATATCCTTAATTGACCCTTTATCCGTTACATGTACTTCTAACACTTCGCCCGATTGTAAAGTATCCATCGCTCTTTTCGTTCTTACAATTGGCATTGGACATGCTAAATCTTTCGCATCTAAAACTTGTTTTATATTCATCATCTATTCCTCCAATTTGTTATTAATTATGAACTGCACAGCGGTTTGGACCAATCTCCATTTCACGTTCTTCTTCCACACTCGGATGAATTTTCCCCATATTCGTTTGACGAATTTCTTGATAAGCATTCGGCTGAGGTGGTAGATTCTCCGTTACAATTTTGCGAAATTCATTCTCATCTTTCATATTTAACCCTGCATTCACTTCAAACAATTGTTTTAAATTAGCACTCACAACCCCATTTTCATCCATTTCACTTATTTTTGAATAATGAGCTGGTAAAACAATTAACTCTTGAGATAATTCCTTATAGCGCTTATATAATGTATTTCGTAAATCGCTCACCCAATCTTCAGCCTTACCAGCAAGATCTGGACGCCCGATTGAATCTACAAATAAAATATCGCCCGATAATAAATAGGAATTATCTACAATAAATGATGTACTCCCAATCGTATGCCCTGGTGAGTATAGCGCATCAATTTCGATTTTGGTACCCCCTACCGTAATAACAGATCCTTCTACAAGTGGTTCGTATAAGAAAACGACTTCCTCCGCATCTTTTGGAGGTAACCAATACGTACCACCTACTTTTTCAGCTAACTTACGACCGCCAGAAATATGGTCTGCATGTAAATGTGTATCCATTACATTCGTAATAGTAACTCCATGCTCTTCCGCAAACTCCTCATATGATTCAATCGTTCTTACTGCATCAATAACTGCTGCTTCACCGTTAGAAACGACCATATAAGATAAACAGCCTTTTCCAAGACGATTAAATTGATATATACTCCCTCCGCCCTGTACATCTCCTACTTTGAGCGGCTTTACATATTCACTCCAAGCTTTCATCCCACCAGCTAAATAGGAAACATCGTTGAAGCCAGCATCCAACAATTGCTCCGCGACAAACTGCGAAGAACCTTCTTTTGCACATACGACTAAAATCTCTTTCTCTCTCGGTAATTCATCTACAATATGGTCTACACCATCTAACAAGTCAAAATAAGGTTTATTAATAGAAGAAACTTGTTTCCCTTCAATTTTCCAATCTTCATAATCCGTCTCATTACGAACATCTAAAATGAATAACTCTCCGAATAAAACTTTCTCTGCGACATCTTTTGCTTGTAACGGTTTAACATTCATTTTATTACCCCCATAGGTATATTTTCGTTCAAAAAAAATTTACTTCTCTATATTCCCTTGCCACCCTAACATACCAGGAATGACATTTTTCACATTTGAAAAACCTTTCTCTTTCAACATTTGGCAAGCTACATCACTGCGGTTACCAGTTCGGCAAACAACATAAATTTGCTTCGTCTGATCTAACGATGTACTGTCTAGTTCACCTAGTGGCACCGAAATAGCAGATGGAATATGACCAAAAGCAAATTCTGCTGCTTCGCGAACATCTAATACAATGCACTCTTCTCCGTGAGATAATATATCCTGTAATTCCGCATTCGTAATTGTATGAGGATATTTCACAACTTCATTCACTTCATGTTCATGCGCTTTCCTCACATAATGCATCAATATAGCACCCTCGTGTTTCGTCCCGATATATTGATGCCCTATTTTATTCGCCCAACTTTGTATATCTACCGTAGATCCTTTATCTGTTGCCTCAATTTCAATCACTTGCCCTGATGCCAATCCTTCCATCGCCTTCTTCGTCTTTACAATAGGCATCGGACAAGCCAAACCTTTACAATCTAAACTCATATCCACTTTTATACTCATTATCGATTCCTCCATATTTCACATACTTATACCTGTAGGGGTATATTAAAACGTTTTTGAAAATCTGTCAACACTTATGTTTGACAGATTATCGGCTTTTTACAAGTAATTGAACGGCTTCTTTAATTAACTCTTCATTTGAACCATTGCCACTTTCAAACTGTTCACGCAAACATTGCTCTAAATTTGTTCCAACAACTAATCCAATTGTACGATCTAATGCAGAACGAGATGCCGTTAACTGTGTAATAACCTCTCGGCAATCTTTTCCTTCTTCCATCATACGAAGCACACCGCGCACTTGGCCTTCAATACGTTTTAATCTATTTTTCATATCTTGATTGTATTCCACTGTAGACCACCTCCGTAATTATAGCTATATTATACATTACTTTATAACCTTGTATAACATCATATACCCTTTAGGGTATATTGTAAAGGGGGATGTTTGTTTCTCAGCCTTCTAGCGGTTAAGTGGTCTACTCTACCTTATTCCTTATAAACTCTTTGTAAAAAGATAATCCATATCGCCACCTAACGCTGCAGCTGTATCACCAGTTTCTCTAAAATCATGTGTATAAATTTTCTCAAATGAACCGAGATCTACTTGCTTATAAAATTCAAAACAAGGGAATCCATCATGTTCTCCTTGAATATCGATACTACCATCCCTTTTCACACATACAGTTAATACATAGTCCACAGGAGGGGCATACACATTTAACGGATTACTAGCGCTTGCACTCATTTTGAATTGCACACCGTTAGAACTCCATACAATATGAGTACACACAATATTTTCAGTACTCGCTTTTCCTGTTCTTTTATTCACAGAACCGTCTGGATTAGTAACCTTCTCTGTCGTAATACCCGTATTTGCATATGAAAACACTTCTTCTTTATAAAAATCCACTACAACCTCTTGCTCCACTCTAGAGCGCATAGTATTTACCGCATGTGGTGTAAATTCACGTGAATCACCTTCAAATTGGATTACTTTTCCTGTTTCCATATCCTTCTTAGCTTCCGTCCAAGGCATTGGAATAAATACACTCGCTCTAATTTTTACGATATTAGTCATATGAAACCTCCATTAATTCTATTTAAATACATCATAATTTGTTTTATCACTATAATTTAGTCAACTTGATTGACTTCATTGTGTATAGTACAATGAATTGCACTTATAGTCAATTTAATTGACTATAAGTGAGGAGGTTATATACATGAATCATCAAAAATTTAACGAATTAGATCTGACATCACTTTTATCATTATCGTTCAGTACATTAATTACTGAACTACATGACAGGTTAAGTAAATTGGGATTTGAAGATATTAGGCCCGCACACGGTTTTATGTTCAAACGCATCCTTCCTAGTGGAGCAACAGGTATTGAACTAGCTGAATATTTAGGGGTTTCCAAACAAGCTGTAAGTAAAATGGTGGATTCTCTTGAAAACAGTGGTTATGTCACGCGCAAAACGCACCCTACTGATAAAAGAGGTAAAATCATCGTTTTAACCGAACGTGGTTTGTCAGTAATGAAAGCAAAAGAAGAAATAGTAGCTGAAATAGAACAGCGATGGATTGAAAATATCGGTGCGGATCGAATGCAATTGCTAAAAGAAGATTTGACAACATTCGTTACTACAAAAGATGCAGGAAAATTATCATCCAACATACGACCTGTTTGGTAAACAAAAACTCTATATAAAAAAGAACGGACATAGCATGCTATGTCCGTTCTTTCCATCACACATACTTCCGATGCACCATCTTCCCATCATAAGAAAACACAACGCCCTTACTCTCCACAATGGACTCCATATGCACCGTTCTTCCCCACAACTGATGAAGATATGGCAATACTTTTTCTAAGTATTTTAAATCGAGCTCGATTCCTTCGTAACTATGTTTAATGTATAATTCTCCGTTCTTTAAGTAGTCTCCATCTTCTACTACTAAGTACGGGAATCCACCATTTGTCCGCATATTTACGAGCTGATCACGTACATGTTCCCATTCTTTATCAATTACTTTATATTCTTTTCCTTGGCGCTGGAATAAGTACATATCTTCTCTCATTACGAGTTCTTTATTTAAGTAGTTTCTTAGGAATGATACGTCCCATTCAATTTCGCGTACTTCAAACATTTTCTCTCGACCAGAACCAGGCTTCACACCACGCCTTTTCATTTCTTCTGTCGGGTTGTTGTAGCGTTCTTCAATATCTTCAAACATTTTAATACCGAGGTAGTATGGGTTAATGCTTGTTTTTGATGGCTGAACGACACCTGCATTTAATTTTGCGAATTCGATTGCTTCATCAGATGTTAAGTCCATTTCACGCAGTATACGTTGATGCCAGTAGGAAGCCCAGCCTTCGTTCATGATTTTTGTTTCAAGCTGTGGCCAGAAATATAACATTTCCTCACGCATCATCGTTAATATGTCTCGCTGCCAATCTTCAAGCTCACGGCTATATTCTTCAATAAAGAGTAGTAAATCTTTCTCTGGTTGCGGTGGAATCTTCTTCTTTTTGCGTATATTCGATCGTTCCCTCTTTTTATTTCGATCATCTAAATTCCATAAATCATCGTATTGTGATGCTTTTTTCTTTTCCACTTCTTCCTCTTCTAAATCATCAATACTCCATGCAAGTTTCGGACGCATAAGCGACGGATCAATATGCTCTTGAATGGCAAGTACGGCATCTAAAAATGTTTCTACCTCTGCCTTTCCGTACTTATGCTCATACGCTTTCACACGGTCCGCTGTTGCGGCCATACTTTCTACCATATCCCGCTTCGTATTTGAAAAACGAATATTATTTTTGAAGAAGTCACAGTGTGCTAAAACGTGTGCTACGATTAATTTGTTTTGGATTAAAGAGTTCGTATCCAATAAAAATGCGTAACATGGATCAGAGTTAATAACGAGTTCGTATATTTTACTAAGTCCTAAATCGTATTGTAATTTCATTCTGAAAAATTGTTTTCCAAAACTCCAATGTGAAAACCTTGTCGGCATCCCATATGCACCAAATGTATAAATAATTTCCGCTGGACATATTTCATAACGCATCGGATAAAAATCAAGCCCAAATCCAGTCGCAATTTCCGTAATTTCCGCAATCGCATATTGCAGTGCTTTATCGTCACTTGCTCTCATTATTTTCCCTCCTTACACTTTCCCTTAAGAAAGTGTATGATGGGGAACAAGCTTTCATGAGGATTGATTGCATAATAAAAAGACACCCTCGTAAAAACGAGAATGTCTCATCTATTAATCTTCAATAATCTCCATCTTCTCCGTAATCGGTGTACGAGCTTTTCCTTCTGGCGCTTTTTCGAAATAACCAATATGAAGAATTCCAACGATACGTTGGCCTCTTGTTAAACCGATTCCTTCTATAAATAATGGATTATAGTTTAATCCACCTGATTTCCAAACACAGCCTAAGCCGCGTTCCCAAGCAAGCAATTGGAAGTTTTGCATAAATGCGCATGTTGCAGCGTAATCTTCGTCACGCTGAATTTGACGCGGATCTTCATTCATATATACAACGATTTGTGCAGGTGTGCTTAAGAAACGATCAGATAAAATTTTACCGCGTTTCGCTCTTTCTTCTTCTGTGAAAGAGTTTAATACCGCATCTACTAATTTCTTACGGCCGTCCCCAATGTATAATTTACAATTCCATGGCTCACGGTGTTTATGATTTGGTGCCCACGTTGCATCGTTTAATAGTTCAATTAATAATTCTTTGTCTACTGCTTTATCTGTAAATGTACGAACAGATCGTCTTTCTTTAATAACATTTGCGATGGAAGTATATGTAGTCATATTTTTCTCTCCCTTATTTTTCATCTATATGTATAAGTTTGTTATTGATATTGATTTTCAATTTCGATTATAACCTAGTTTTTCACTATTAATCAATGTTTTATGTTGGAAAACATATAAAAAACTTCTTTTTCTACTGTGAATAAAAAAACTTAGCTTGTTCACAAGTTTTTCACATTTTATGGAAATGATATGTGTAAAGTTTTCCACATTATCCATCTAGGAGGAGTTTACATGTACAAAAAAATCGCAGTAAGTATGACTATGGCCGCATTATTATGCGGGGTATCTACCTTCCCTGCTTCTGCTACCACGCCAAAGGAAGTTGCAATGCATCATCATAAACCTATTTCAGAAGAAGAAATGCAGTCGCTCGAAAAACTCGGCTATAATAAACATGAAATTTGGAAAGCTGCCCACATTGCAAGAATCAGCAAAAAAGAAACTAAGGACGTTTTAGCTTACTATAAGCAAAATAAATCTTGGGAGAAAACCGCACAACATTTCGGTGTAGATCCAAGTAAGCTTAAAAAGCATCATATGAATAAGGAAACAAAAAAAGCATTACTGCAACAATTAGCAACGATGCAAAAATCCACACCAGATGGACTAAAACAAAAAATGAAAGAATATAATATCGGCTTACGTCAGCTCACGGTATTAACAATCATCTCTCAAAAAAGTAATACCCCTCTTGATGATGTACTAAAAATGAAAAAAGACGGTATGGATATTAAACAAATCGCGGAAAAATTAAATGTTAAAAGAGAAGATATACGAGCAGAGATGATTAAATTAGTGAAGTCTATTAAAGAGAAGCAAACAAATTAACACGCAAAAAAGGAAGAGGTATTCACTGCTCTTCCTTTTCTTTATGAACTTTCAACTTTGAAGTATAAATTCCCGTCTTTCCCAAAAACTAACATAAACAAATGATGTAGTAAGGGGTGAGAAAGTGTTTCGTTTATCGTCTAAAAAGAAGAAAAAAACAATCTGTTCCATTCCAGAGTTTATCCTCACTATGAAAGAATCTAGTGATTTCGTTTCTTATAACATCGTAGAAGATGGGACACTATGTTTGTTTTATTATAAATCTACAGCTGAATCACTCCTCATTAATCGATTCATTTTAACACCTATAAAAAGAGAATTAGATCGCATTGAAAATATAAGTGACATAGCAAATATCGTTACACTCGAAGGGATCATCACCAGTCCTTCTATTGATGATATTCGTGAAAAATTATTAGTTGGGTATGTACTCATACAGATAACAAACGATTCCCAAGCAGCAGAATATGCACTTATTCGTGCTGAAAGTTCAGTTTTAGGTACACGATTATATAACGATACCGAAAATGAATATAGTGTAATCGGTCCAAAAGTCGGATTTGTTGAAAATATTGATACAAATACACACTTACTTCGCCGAAATATAGTAACAGAGCAATTAGTTTTCAAAGAAGTTATAGTTGGCTCTATATCAAAAACAAAGGTTATAGTTGCTTACATCGAAGGCATTACAAATGAACAACACATCAATACTGCAATGCAGCGCTTACAAGACGTTGACTTTGATGTTCCTTTTGATGCAACTATGATTGAACAGTTTATTAGCGATAATAGTAACTCACCCTTCCCTGTTTTACTACCTACAGAGCGGCTAGACCGCTCTGTGTACGCATTACTGAATGGAGGCGTTGTTATTTTAACAGACGGTTCACCTTACGCATTAGCTGGACCAGCGACGTTACTTGATTTCTTCGTCTCGCCAGAAGATTATTATTTACCATGGATTGCAGGCTCATTTCTTAGATTAGTTCGTTTTTTTGGAGCAGCTTTCTCTCTATTTTCTTCAGCTATTTACACAGCTGTATTAACATATCATTATCAAATGATTCCTGCAGATTTACTTGGCCCTATTATTTATTCTAGAGCCAATGTACCATTTCCACCTGTTTTGGAAGCTCTTTTTTTAGAAATTACAATTGAATTACTGCGTGAAGCTGGAGCACGCTTACCGACTAAAGTCGGCCAAACAATTGGTATTGTTGGAGGAATTGTAATTGGGCAAGCATCTGTTGAAGCTGCTTTAACGAGTACGATTTTATTAATTGCGGTTGCATTATCTGCGCTTGCTTCTTTTACAACACCGACAGTAAAAATGTCTTCTACAATCCGGATATTACGATTTCCTCTTATCATTTTAGCCGGAGCGTTTGGTGGCGTTGGTCTCATCGTCGGATTTGTATTCATATTAGCTCATTTAATTCGCCTTAAATCACTCGGATCACCTTATTTATTACCTTTATATCCATTCCGCGGTTTAGGGACAGCAGAAGGACTCCTTCGTTTGCCGTTTAGTCAAACTGCTGGGCGTGCCTCTTTTCTGAGACCAAAAAAGAAATGGCGCTATGACCCAAACAAAGCGAAAGAAAAACGTGACGGTGAAGAGAAATGAAAAATATTTTATTATGCTTTTCCATTATCATTTTAATTTTTCAATCTGGTTGTACAGAAACAAATATAGTTGATACACAGCGAATGATTCACGTAGGTGGATTCGATATAATGAAAGATAAAAAATTTCGCGGGACAATTTTATATCCCGATTACACAAAAGGAGTACAATCGAAACCAGAAACTCAATCAACTCATGCAGGTACAATTGAAACTATATCGTCCCTTCTAAACGCAAAATCGCCACATACGATCGCTATAGGTCAAATGCGTGTTGTCCTATTTGGGAAAGCATTTGGTGAACGTGGAATTGGAGATGTTATTAACAACTTACAACGTGACCCTAACATTGGCCGCGATGTACAGCTAGCACTGGTAGATGGTTCAGCAGAAGAATTACTTAAACATGTTAAAACAAATGGATCACTTTATCTATCTGATTTACTGGAGCAAAATATAAAAAACGAGACAATCCCGCGGACAGCTTTAAATATTTTTTTATATAACTTTTATTCATCAGGATGCGATCCATTTCTTCCTTATATTAAAGTTGATGAAGACAAGTCCGCTTCCATTAAAGGACTCGCTTTTTTAAAAAAGGATAAAGTGGTTATGTACACCGATAAAAAAGAATCTTTTTTATTAAAATTACTTATTAATCCAACGAAAAATGGTCGCTACGAAGTTCCAATACGTCAAGGTAAGCATAAAGGATTGATCGCTACTCAAAACTTATCTGGAAAAAGTGTTTGTTCTCTTTCGCAAAACGGTGATATTCCGAAAGTTAACATTCACTTAAAATTAAATGGACTCATAAAAAATGCTCCCGACTGGCTTGATTTATCTAAGAACGAAAATGTAACTTACGTAAAAAAACATGTAGAAAAAACGCTTGAGAAACATTTAAACGAATTAATAAAACAATTCCAAGAAAAAAAAATTGATCCAATAGGTATACGAGAAGAAATTCGTAGTCATTCAAGAAAATGGACTATAAAACAAATTCAAGAAATGTACCCTAATGTAGACGTTGCTGTTCATGTGCAAATCAATGTCGTGCAATCTGGTATCGGAGAATAGTGGAGGTGCTATAATGGCTGAACAAGATAAAACACATACTGTTTCCCCTTATTTCACATTCCTTCTATTACACTCCCTTCAAATTGGAGTAGGTGTGTTAGGGTACCAAAGAATTATTGCGCAATATGCCGGTTATGATGCTTGGATTTCTCTTATTATCGCTGGTATTGCAACTCATATCGTTTTATTTTGTATGCTTAAAATGTTAGAAAAAGATAATGATTTAATGAATATTCATACGACATGTTTTGGAAAGTGGATTGGAACATTTTTTTCCGTATGTTTTGCCGCATACCTTCTATTATTTTGTCTTACTGTTCTTCGTACATATATTGAAGTCATTCAAGTTTGGGTCTTTCCTACAATTAAACCGTGGAAATTAACTTTACTATTTTTACTTGTAACTTATTACATAATTAGAGGCGGCTTTCGTTCTGTAACAGGAATATGTTTTTGGGGTGTCATAATACCGATTTTCGTACTACTTTTCTTAGTTTTCCCAATGAAATACGCACATGTCCGTAACATTTTCCCAATTCTCGCTCATTCACCTTTAGACATTTTAACTTCAGCGAAAGCATCTGCATTAGAATTTCTTGGATTTGAAGCAATCCTTATCTTTTATCCATTTATTAAAAAAGGAAAATCGTTAAATAAATGGGCACATAGCGGTATTGCTTTTACAACCATTCTATACGTAATATTAGCGATTGTGTCCCTTATGTACTATAGCCAAGGGCAACTACATCATACAATTTGGCCAACATTAACGATGCTAAAAATAATTAAGGTTCCTTTTATCCAAAGGTTTGAGTACATTATTATTTTCTTATGGTATCTAATTATTTTACCTAACCTTTGTTTAACGATTTGGTCTTCTTGTTGCATTACTAAGAAATCTTTTCGCATACCATTTAACATTACACTGCCATTTTTTATCGCAACTATATTTATTTCATCCTTGTATTTCACAAACCGCGAAAGTATCAATACATTGAATACAGTACTGTCTCAAGCTGGTTTATATATTGTATACGCTTATATCCCAGTTTTATTTCTATTCCATTCATTGCGGTGGCGCTTCAAAAATAAGTCGAAAGAATCTTCACCCGACACACCATGATATTTGATACAATTTGATTAATACATGTGTAAAGGGGACAAGCGTATGAAGAAATATGTATTTTCTTTACTTGCAGTACTGAGTTTAATTCTTGCTGGATGTGGAGCTACTAGTACAAATGAAAAAAAATCATCTGAATCAAAAGAAGAGCATGACCATGCATCGCACACGCAGCAAGCTGACATTCAAGAAAAAACAAAGGGAGTCGACACACTTCCTGCCTTCCTAGACAAGCTTGATCCACAAATGAAAGACATTTACACTGTCGCTGGACAAAATGCAGAGCTATTAGATTGGATTCCATGTTACTGCGGTTGCGGTGAAAGTGTAGGACATAAAAACAATAAAAATTGCTTTATTCGTGAAATTAAGAAGAATGGTGAAGTTGTTTGGGATTCCCATGCAACGACTTGCGTCAATTGCCTAGAAATCGCAGTTGAATCAGCTACGATGAAACAAAAAGGAAAATCAACGCTTGAAATTCGTAACTATATTGACAATAAATACAAAGAAGGCTATGGCAAACCAACACCTACGCCAATGCCAAAAGCTTAAAAAACGAGGAAATACCTCGTTTTTTTTCATTCACTTTTTTTTCTTAACAAATTCTTTCAAGTGTATTTCTCCTTACTTATCACACACTATATATAACTCTCGGTAAGGAGGGTACACAGTGCAAACATATAACGACTATGATAAAGCTCTCTATTACACGTATTGCTGTAATTGGGATAAATTACTCGTTCTCATGGTTCAGACGAACGATCAATTATTTTCTAAGCGTATTGAGCATTTTTTACATGCTTATCAATACAGTAAAGAGCTACCAGAAGTTGATAAACAATTGCAGCTCCTATTTCAATATATTGACCACGCATCTCAAAAGTCACATGTAGAAGAAGTAGAGCAAATTCAAATGTAAAATATAGCGCTATTCTCTTTATGAGAATGGCGCTTTTTAAAATGTTGATATCAATAAATGTTTCTCCTTATAAAACTTTTATTGATAAACATATTTTTTCTTTCTTTTCCCTACTACTTCATACTATAATTTAGTATGTAACTATTATAAGTGAGGTATAAAATATGGGACGAGAAAAAAAGCAAGAATATGCTTTACTTACTGCATGGGGAGCTTCATTTATTGCTACATTAGGAAGTCTATACTTTTCCGAAATCATGAAATTTGAGCCTTGTGTCCTTTGTTGGTATCAGCGTATTTTTATGTATCCATTTGTTTTATGGCTTGGTATCGCTGTAGTAAAGAAAGACTATCGCATTGCAAGTTATTCTTTACCAATCGCAAGTATTGGTGCTTGTATTTCTTTATATCACTATGCAATTCAAAAAATCGCAGCATTTTCAGCTGCTGGGGCAGCTTGCGGCCGCGTACCTTGTACGGGAGAATACATAAACTGGTTCGGCTTTGTGACCATCCCGTTTTTAGCACTTATCGGCTTTATCACAATCGCTGTTTGTAGCTTTATCGTAATCAAAAACAAATAAGGAGATGAAAGAATGAAAAAAATGCTTATATTTGGCGGTATTATTATTGCCTTGTTTGTAGCAATTTTCGCTGTCACACAAATGGAAGAAAAAAATGCTTCAACTAGCCAAAAAATTGATAATGCTACTGGTAGTCAAACAGATGGTGCTGACTACTACACAAATAAAATCTCTCTTTCAGATCTCCAAAAGAATTTAAAAGAGAAAAAAGAAGAAACAGTATACTTTTATCAAACATCTTGCGTTCATTGCCAAAAATTATCTCCTGTCGTAGTACCGATGGCTAAAGACTTGAATGTTGATATGAAAGTTATGGATATTGAAAAATTAGATGCTCCTTGGGATGAATATAAAATTCAAGGTACACCAACAATCATTCATTTTAAAGATGGTAAAGAAGTGAGCCGTATTAGCGGCGAACAATCGAAAGACAAATTAAAAGAATGGCTTGAGCAAACGAAGAAATAACGAGAAAAGGAAACTCCTTCTACACATGAAATGGGCGTAAAACCTCACACTAATGTATAAGGAGGGGGTTTTATGCCAGAAGTAAAATGCTCTGTTTCCAATTGCTCATTTTGGGGACAAGGTAACTTTTGTCAAGCAAGTGCTATCATCGTTCAGCCTGATGCAGATGAAGCTGGTCAAACTGAAAATGATTCGTATACAAGCGCGGTTTTAACAAACGAGACGTTAGAAAGCTCTGTAGCAACGAGTGTAGAAACTTGTTGCCATACATTTAAACCAAAATATTAAACATAAAAAGCATACGATGAATCGTATGCTTTTTTACATTCCCCTCCAAAAATCATGCATGATAAAAAAGTACAAAATAACGAGGACAACCGTCCCACATAGGGTAATGCGCCTATATATACTCTTTTCTCCTTCCCTTGCTTTTACAAAAGCCCAAATAAATCCGAAGAACAATATTAAATCAACATATGGAACATAAAAGGAAAAGACGAGAAACGCATACAAATACACAATGAATAAACAGGTCGTTACTAAGAAAACTTTAAATGCAAATTCGCTTTTCATAATGTAACCGCCCCCTATCTGTATTGTATTATATTCAGCAAAATACAATAGTTGCAGTTAAACTCCAAGTAGAAATAAGCTACCGCCTATAAAACGGTAGCTATTACGGAACATTGTATTTCCGTTTATATATATTACTTAAAGTCGAAGTAGGAATTTGCTCGTAACGAATTTTTTCTCCTGTTTCATCTACAATATACAAATTGTTTCCTATATAATATATTCCATTTTTTCGTTTTGAGTACACCGTATATCTTTCATTCGGCAATACCGTTTTCACTTTTGTTAACTGCCCATTCGGTTCTTGCCAATATATATCCGCGCGATCTACTAACGTAAGTATTCCTATTTGCTCTTCTTCTACTTTACGACCATTCCAACTCACAACACGATAACCAAGTGTATTTGCCTCATATTCCGGACTCATATGAAAACGAGAAATGATTACTTTTGTTTGTAATTGTACTCGGTCATATAACCATTGTATATCCTTGTCATGCATGCGAATACAACCATTTGATTCCCTACTTCCAATCGTCCATTCCCGATTTGTCCCGTGAATCGCATATTCCTTTTTATCTAGTCCAAGCCACCTCGTACCGAGAGGGTTGTTTGGTGCACCACCACGTATCTTTTTTCGATGGTATTCTTTATTTTTATATTTAGTTATAATACAAAAATTACCTTCTGGCGTAGGTGTACGATCTCTTCCAGTCGTTATCGGAAACGTTCTCGTATAGTTTCCTTCTTCAAAGAAAGACAGCTGATTCGTCGTAAGATTAACTAATATTAAATGATCTGTATTAGCAAAAACGCTAGCTGGTAGGCAGAAAAATAGGATTACGATAAACAATACTTTTTTCATCTAAATCCTCCCTAGCACTAACATCATAATAAATGCAATTAGCTTTACTTTGCTCTTATAAATGAAAACTATCCATTTACGATAACGCCTCCGTTTACATGTATCATTTGCCCCGTAACATAAGATGAATCGTCCGATGCTAAGTATACGTATGCTGGTGCTAATTCATATGGCTGACCAGGTCTTTGCATCGGAACATTGCTTCCAAACTGTGACACTTTCTTCTCATCAAAGCTCGATGGAATAAGAGGTGTCCAAATCGGGCCTGGCGCAACACCATTTACACGAATTCCTTTTTGCACTAACGATTGAGAGAGAGATCTTGTAAAAGCAACGATAGCTCCTTTCGTTGCAGAATAATCAATTAAAGTTTCATTTCCTTCATATGCAACGATAGACGCCGTATTTATAATGACATCCCCTTGTTTGAAGTGAGAAAGTGCTGCTTTCGTAACGTGAAAATAAGAAAAAATATTAATACGGAATGTTTTTTCTAGCTGTTCTGCTGTAATATATTCTAGTCCTTGCTGCGGATATTGCTGTGCGACGTTATTCACAACAATATTTAAACCACCTAACTGCGAAACAGTCTCTTCCACAATATCTTTACAATGTTGTTCATTACTTAAATCTCCCGGTAGTAATACACACTTTACGCCTTCTTTTTCAACACGTTGTTTCGTCTCATTCGCATCCTCCTCCTCATCTAAATAAGCAATTGCAATATTTGCACCCTCTTTTGCAAAAGCGATGGAAACAGCTCGTCCAATCCCGCTATCTCCCCCTGTAATTAACACATTCTTCCCCTTTAACTTTTCACTTCCCTTATAATTGGGATCTTCAAACTGCGGAAGTGGATTCATTAATGATTCAATACCAGGCTGTTTATTTTGATGTTGGGCTGGCATTGTTAAAAAGCTTTTTTGCTGTGGCATAACTTCCTTCAGCTCCTTTTCCTTATCATGTGCACAATAAAAAACTACAATTCACACATAGTTTTACGATTAATATTCGAATTTAAGACACAAAATATGAATTGTTGTAAACTTTTTATACAAAACTATTGCAAAATAGTTAAAAAACGAATATTATATATAACTGTTGTGAAAATTATTCGTAAACAGAAAGGATGTTTATATGTTTAACCTTTCAAAACATAAAACTTCTATTAAAACTGAAATTATGGCAGGTATTATTACCTTCTTAACAATGGCATATATCATTGTCGTAAACCCTGTCATCCTTGGGGATGCAGGTGTTCCATTTGAACAAGCATTTACAGCAACAATTATCGCTGCTGTTGTCGGAACATTATTTATGGCGATCTTTACAAACTTACCAATCGCAATTGCACCAGGTATGGGATTAAATGCTTACTTCTCTTACTCTGTTGTAAAAGCTCATGAAGGCATGACTTTCGCAATTGCATTCTCTGCTGTATTCGTAGCAGGTATGATTTTAATTTTGTTATCATTCACATCTTTCCGTACAAAATTAATGGAAGCCATTCCTGAAAACTTAAAACACGCAATTACTGCTGGTATCGGACTATTTATCGCCTTTATCGGTTTACGTTTAACAGGTATCGTTACAAAAAACGATGCAAACTTAGTTGGACTTGGTGATCTTCACTCTGCTCCAGTTCTACTAGCATTAGCTGGACTTGGAATTACAATTGTCCTTATGTCTTTAAATGTAAATGGTGCGCTATTTATCGGCATGCTATTAACTGGTCTTATCGCTTTCTTCACAGGACAATTAACGTTCTCAAACGGTGTTACATCAATGCCTGGATTACCAGAAGGAATTATCGTATCAAATCCAATTACTGCTGTATCTGATGTAATTAACTACGGATTATACGGCGTTGTATTCTCATTCTTCCTTGTTACACTATTCGATACAACAGGTACACTACTTGGCGTTGCGCAACAAGGTGGATTTATGAAAGACGGAAAGCTTCCAAAAGCAGGACGAGCTCTTCTATCTGACTCATTCTCAGCAACAATCGGTTCTATGTTCGGAACAACACCATCAACAGCTTACATTGAATCTTCTGCTGGTGTTGCAGCTGGTGGCCGTACTGGTTTAACAACAGTTACAGTAGCTGTTCTATTCGCATTAGCAGCTTTCTTTGGACCATTAGTGAGCGCTGTATCTGGTGTATCAGCTATTACTGCACCATCACTAATTATCGTTGGTAGTCTTATGATGGGTTCAGTTCGCCACATCGATTGGGATTCATTTGATGAAGCATTCCCAGCATTCTTAGTAATCTTAAGCATGCCACTTACATCAAGTATCGCAACAGGTATCGCACTTGGATTTATTTCATCCCCACTTATGAAAGTGGCAAAAGGTAAATTCCGTTCTGTTCACCCACTTGTGTATGTATTCGGAATCTTGTTCGCTTATCAATTGATATTCTTACCACATTAAAATCCCTCTTTCTGAGGGATTTTTTATTTTCAAAAAACATTTGACAACTGTACAGAATCATGGAATAATTCAAAATAGTTAAATATTCGATGTCTTATCAAGAGCAGGTGGAGGGATGAGCCCTACGAAGCCCGGCAACCGACCCATTTATGGGCACGGTGCTAATTCTTACAACACGTTGTGTTGAAAGATAAGAGTAATATGATAAGACGTCTTTTCTATATGAAAAGGCGTTTTTTATTTTCACTCCCTCCCCTCTCTTCTTAGTTTAGGAGGGATTTTTTTATGAAAAAATTGTGTTCCATCGTACTTATTTTTCTATTACTTACATTGACGGCTTGTACAAATGAACAAGATGCTATCTCTTCACAAAAGCAACAAACGGTGAAAAAAGTAACTACAACAGTTGAAAATCATTTACAAACAGAAATTCCAAAGCAAATAAAAAAGCCATTAAAAATCGCATTAATTATGCAAATGTCTATCGGAACTTTTTCCTCTCAATATATTGAGGGCGTCAAAAAACAAGTCGAGCTATTTGGCGGTAGTGTACAAGTCTACAATTCTGATAACGATTTAGCAAAAATGGCTGCAAATTTAGATACTGCTATTAATTCAAAAGTGGATGGTATTTTAATTGATCATGGCCGATCTGAAGCATTAAAACCTGGGGTAGAAAAAGCGTTACAGGCGAACATTCCCGTAGTCGCGTTTGATAACGATCTACGCTTACCAGGTGTAACGATTATTGATCAAGATGACTATAGTCTTGCATGGAAATCATTAAAAACGTTAGCAGAAGATTTGAATGGACAAGGAAATATCGCAGTCGTATGGGTTGGCGGATTTGCTCCAATGGAACGTCGTAACGTTATCATTGATGCTTTTTATAAACGGTATCCAAATATAAAAGAAGTTGCGCGATTCGGTACTGCTAGTAATAACACACCACTTGATACACAAACACAAGTAGAAGCTTTACTAAAAAAATATCCGAAAGAAGGAGATTTACAAGCCATTTTCGCTTCGTGGGATGAGTTTGCTAAAGGAGCTGTTAAAGCACTTGAACAAGCTGGTCGTACAGATATAAAAGTATACAGCATTGACTTAAGTAATGAAGATTTACAACTTATGCAAAAAGAAAACTCACCTTGGTCTGCTACGGCTGCAACGGATCCAGCTGAAGTAGGGAAAGTTCAAGTACGATTCTTATACAAAAAAATTGCCGGTGAACAAACGCCAGATATTTATTCACTAGAACCTTATTTAGTAAAGAAAAATAGTTTACCAAAAGAAAATATAACAATGGATCAATTATCAAAACATATAAACGGTTGGGGAGACTCGAAAGATGCGTATTCTCCTTGGATGAAAAAATTAGAGAAGGAGAAAAAATGATGACATTCTCTCTTCAAAACATTACACATTCTTATCATGCCGCTACACCTGTTCTAGAAGATGTTTCTATCCATATTCAAAAAGGAAAAGTTCATGCCCTACTAGGAATGAACGGTGCTGGGAAAAGTACTCTACTGAAAATAGCAACTGGTGAAATTCAACCAGTTGCTGGCGATATAAAAATTGATAATCAGTCTGTTTCCTTTCCTTCGCCACGCGATGCAAAAAAGCACGGTATTTCTTTCGTAACACAAGAAGTAGACCACGGACTTATTCCGGGATTATCTGTATTAGAAAATGTACTTATCGATCATTTAGCAATGCAAAATAAAGTACTATTTTCAAAGTCAAAATTAGTCGCACTCGCTAAACAACATTTGCAAACTGTACAGGCTGATTTAAATATTTTTGAAGATGTTTCAAACTGCTCATTACATGAAAAACAATTACTTCTTATCGCAAGAGCTTTATCCAACAATACAAATTATCTTTTATTAGATGAGCCTACTTCTTCTCTTGGACCGAAAGAAATTGAAACCTTCGGGCAACTATTAAAAGATTTAACATCAAAAGGAATTGGCATCATCTTAATTTCTCATCGTTTATCAGAGATTCGAAATTTCGCGGATGATGTAACTGTATTACATAATGGTAAAGTCGCACTTTCTGATGCGATTACAAAGGTTACAGATCAACAAATTGTAGAATCGATGACTGGAAAACAACTTACACTTCCTATTAATGCAGCACCAAAACGAGGGAACGAAGAATTCTTTAAAGTACAAGAACTTCCATTACACAAAAACCATTCTCCCCTTTCTCTCACCGTACGGAAAGGTGAAACTGTTGTGATATACGGATTAATTGGCAGTGGCAAAACAACACTTGCTGAAACGTTATTTGGTGCTCATCATACTTATCACGCAGAAATAAACGGTCAAAATATAACGATTAAAACACCGCGAGATGCGATTAAAGCGAAAATCGCACTTGTACCAGAAGAAAGAAGAAAACAAGGCGTATTTCTTTCGGAAGATATTATAAGCCACACGAATTTACACCAATCAGGTTGGAGACGAAAACAAACCGAATTAAATAATGCTACTGCGGCAATTTCTTCTTTCAGCATTTCACCGAATGACCCAAAAGCCTTTATTCATTCACTTAGCGGTGGAAATCAACAAAAAGTCTCGATTGCAAAGTGGCATGGATTCAAACCGAATCTCTTTCTTTTAGACGAGCCAACTAAAGGTGTAGACATAGCTGCAAAACAAGACATTTTTCAATTCATTCGTAACATTACTGAAAACGGGAGTTCCGTAATTTACTTCACAGGAGAACAAGATGAAGCACTACATATCGCTGATCGCATTCTTATACTGGCAAACGGAGAATTTGTAGGTGAATACTTACCAAACGAACTATCTCCTGAACAGCTTTTACATTTATCTGAAGGGAGTTATTCCATTGAATCTCGTTCATAAAACAAAAACTAAGAAACTATATTTACCTACTCATCTTTTTTATCAATTTAGTACGATTGCTATCATTATAGGTGTTACAATTTTCTTCTCTATCGTCAACGATTCTTTTTTAACGTACAACAATATTAGTGATATTTTACGCTCCATTTCTATCGTAACGTTACTTGCAATTGGTGTTACCTTTACATTAATTGTAGATGGGTTTGATTTATCAGTCGGCTCTACCGCTAGTTTAGCAACCATTGCAGCTGCTTCCTGTCTCGTTTTATATCGACAAGAACTATTAGTCACACTCCTTGTTCCTATTCTTTGTGGGCTATTAGTTGGATTATTAAATGCACTACTCGTTATCCGAATTAAACTACCAGATTTACTAGCTACATTAAGTATTATGTATATCGTGAATGGACTACACTTAACATTTTCAAAAGGATCTTCTATTTATGAAGGAATGTCTGGTGCCAAAGGACATTTTATTCCATCCTTTTTATTTATCGGTCAAGGTTCTGTCTTAGGAATTCCAGTCCCTGTCATTATCATGCTTATTGTCGTTTTGATTGCATATGTATTTTTAGAAAAAACAACGTACGGTCGTTTCTTTTATATGACAGGTGGGAATCGAGAAGCTGCTAGACTAGCTGGTATTCCTACTGATCGTTACCGTGTATATGCCTATATGATTAGCGGTTTACTTGCCTCTATTGGCGGAATTATTCTATGTAGCCGCGTTGGCACAGGACAAGTTTCAGCTGGCGCCCCATTATTAATGGATGCAGTTGCCGCTGCCTATATCGGTTATGCAATGTTCGGTGCTAAGAAACCAAATGTCATCGGAACATTTCTTGGTTCCATATTAATCGGGATCATATTAAACGGCCTTACAATGATGAACGTTCCTTATTATGCACAAGATATCATTAAAGGCAGTATTTTAATTGCTGCTTTAGCTTTTTCATTTATTAAAAAGAAACGTAAATAAAGTGAAACTTTAATAAGTGGGGGTTTTCTTCCCCCCACTTATTATTAGGCTTCACCAATCGGGCATTTACGGGCAGTTGATCCCCCACCTAACTTCTTTGCTTTCGCCGAATTTTGAGGTGGGGGTCTTACTGCCCGTTAATGCGCTACTTTCCTTTTGCAACAATCACACGAACTACTTCAACGCAAGGAGCAGAAGACCGTTTGCTATTGCTATAACACCTAAGAAGATTGCTATCATCAGCTCTCCCATTCCATTATTAAATACATAAATAATAGAAGAAATGAAAACCTCCTCTACGACCAAACTAATTAAAAGAGGTTAGAAACCTTTAATATTTCTCATTTACCTGTAATTCTTTACTATACTTTTGAATGAACACTGATGAAATAATCATTACCATTCCTATACTAAAACCAATAAGCTGATCTAATAACATTTCATCATGCATGAGCAAACGAAATAAAAATACACCACCAAAAATAAGCAACATAGTAAATCCAGTATGTCTAAGTCCTTTATATACATTTTCCATATGTATCACCTCTCTACATACCTTTATCCATATTATACCATATTCCGAAAATTTGTATAACCAACATTCGGTATTGAAACCACTAATAAAAAAGACTGCAGAGAAATTCTTCTCCGCAGCCTAATATTTATTTTTGCAAAAACGCCTGTAAATCTGCAAATTGTCTCTTTGCATCCTCATAGCCTTGCTCATATAAACTTTGTAATTTTGCTGTATCTTTTTCCATACGATCTACTTGAAGCGGCACTTCTGGGCGAATAACAAATAAATTCCCAGCTTGTTCTTCTTTTTCAATGTAGTGAAGTGTTTCATTATACACTTCATAACGATTCAGCATCGTGTTAACAAGGTTCGGATATTTTTTATAAGCTTTCGCTGCAACCCATCCAAACTTTGATTTTTTCTTTGCGTAACCATGATTTCTCGTTAAAATAACGACTGATTTTTTAAATCCGTCTTCTTGCGCTTTACGAACTGGAATCGGATCAGAAATCCCGCCATCTAACAATTGCTTACCGCGGTAATTTACTACCGGTGCAATGAAAGGCAATGAACTAGACGCTTGTAATAAATTTAGCGCATCATCATTCGTTCCTTCTTTTTCAAAATAAACAGATTGCCCTGTTTCACAATCTGTTGTCCCTACAAGGAAACGCTCTGGACTATTGAAGTATGTTTCAAAATCAAACGGCACATGCTTTTCTGGAATTTCATGAAAAATGAAATCCATATCGAATAGTTGACGTTTTTTCCACAAATTTTTATACGATAAATATTGTGGATGTGATGCATAATCAATATTGACTGTTTTATTTCTATTTCTTTGTCTGGAAAGATACGACGCTGCATGACAAGCACCAGCCGAGACACCAATCACATATGGAAAATATAAATCTTGTTCCATAAAATATTCTAATATCCCGCCCGTATATACACCACGCATACCGCCGCCTTCTAATACTAACCCCGTATTTTCAAGCATGTTACTCTCTCCTCTATATATATTGACTCTTTAATTATTCACTATGTTAAGTATCTTTTTCTATTATATATGAGTTCTTTCAGAAATTATATTCAAAAGGCTTGAGAAAAAAGTATTTTTTCTTCCAATTATATTTCCAAATGATCAGAGACATCCTTTATAAACCTTTGAATAAAATCTTGCTCTTCTTTCGTATATCCATCTAAAAGTAACAGCCACTTTTCTTCCGCTTGTTTATGCAACTTTTCATGAGCTTTATATATTTCATTTCCTCTTTCCGTTAAGCGGAAGAAAATTTCTTTTTGATTATCTAACATTTGCATCTTCTCAACGAACTGCTTTTGAAATAACTTTGTACAAATTTTAGAGATCGCGCCCTTCGTCATTCCCATTTCTGTCGTAATAGCCGTTACATTCATGAGACCATTTTGTCCGATACACTCGATAACATGTAACTCAGATAAAGACATACCACTTACACCTGTTTCACGAAGAAACTTCTCATTATTTTCTTTCAAATGCTCTTCTTTTTTATGAAAAAGTGTACGAATATCCGAAATTATTTCCATTTGTTTCGCTGTACGTTCCAATCCATTCGCCTCCTAAGTTTCCAAAGAAACAATTTAACTATATACCATTTTAAAATCATTTCTCCATCTTTACAAGTGAGAAAATCATGTTAAAATAAATTTAGTTTCCCAGGAAACTAAAAATAAGGAGGTTAGCATTATGGAAAAAACCAAACTGAATTTCATTTTATATGTTGTCTGTATGAGTGCCTTACTCAATTCCTTCGCTCAAAATATTTACACACCGATCTTACCGATGATTCAAAATTCGTTTCATACTTCTCTTTATCTTGTAAGTTTAACCGTTTCACTTTTCACATTCATTCTTGCGATTATGCAGCTCATATACGGACCTTTAATTGATACAAAAGGAAGAAAATCTGTCCTTATCCCTAGTTTAATTATTAGTACAATCGGCTCAATTGGTTGTGCTTTCTCACCAAACATTTACTTATTTCTATTTTTTAGAGCTGTTCAAGCTATAGGAATAGCGGCTATACCTGTAGTTGCAGCAACGATTATCGGTGATTTATTTGAAGGAAAAGAACGCGGAGAAGCGATGAGCCTTTATCAAATGTTACTTGCTCTCGCACCTGCGATCGGCCCTCTTATAGGTGGTTATCTCGGCAGTATACACGGCCACTTATCTGTATTTCTGTTTTTATCTACAATTGGCATCATCTTATTAATTATAAACATTTCACTACTTCCAGAAACAAAACCAAATGTAATTAAACAACCTAAAGTAAAAAAGAATTACTGGCTTATCTTAAAAAATAAAACTGGATTTTCTATTACACTTATTGGCTTTATTCAATTTTGTATGTATTTCTGTTTCCTGGTTTTTTTGCCTAGCATATTAACAAATATATATCATCTACACGCAAGTGAAATTGGTCTTATGTTTGTACCAATATCCCTTTCTATTATGTTAGGAAGTTATTGCTACAAATTTTTGCAAAAACAGTTCACAACAAAGCAAGCTTTATTCATCACTAGTTTCTTCAATATTATATGTATCACTTTATTCTCTTTAGCATATAGCAACAATATCCCAACCGTCATTATCGTTACCTCTTTATACGGTTTTAGCATGGGACTTTCTATGCCAACTCACACTACTTTATTAACGGAAGAATTCGTACAAGAACGCGCAACAGCTATCGGTATGTACAACTTCATTCGCTATTTTGGCATGGGTACAGGACCTATTGTAGGTGGGTTTCTTTTATTTAATCAAAATTACTTTTGGATTTTCTTTATAGGAGCAGTTACATTTCTACTTATAGTTTTATACGCAATAAAAATGTTACGTTTCTCTACCGCACAAAAGGCAAAATAGAGCCCTCGAAAGGTGGGCTCTATTTAAGCTCTTTGATCCGCAACAATATGAATATCAATATACTTTGTTTGTCTCATAATTTCATTTACAATAGAACCTTTTCGTATTTCTTCCCATCTTGTTCTCGCTGATTGTCCGAGTAAAACTTGTGTTACTTGTAGTCTCTGGGCAACTTCGATAATAACATCAGCTGGTTTTCTTCCTTTTGCTTCTTCTAATACAAAACTCGCATCAAATTGATTGGTTAACGATTTCCACTCTTCAATCGTCTGCTTTTTTTCAGCTGAAATAGAATCTATATTTTCCCTCTCAACGTTTAATACGTACAATTCAGCATTTAACCGATCAGCCATGCGCCATCCCCGTCTTATTAATTTCTCCGCTGTTGAACTGTATTGTACACAAACGAGAATTTTTTCTTTTACGCCAATTGGTTCTATTACTGTTTGGCTAATTTTCTCGTCCATATCATCAGCAACTTCTCGAAGTGATAATTCCCTAAGTGCCCCTAGATTATTAAGCGTAAAGAAATTTTGTAAGCTCTGCTGAATTTTTTCTTCCTTATATATCTTTCCATCTATTAATCTCTTCCTTAATACCTCAGGCGTTGCATCAACGAGCTGAATTTCATTTGCTTTTTGTAAAATAAAATCTGGAATACGTTCCCGTACTTTTACATTCGTAATTTGAGCTACAATGTCATGAACGCTTTCTAAATGTTGAATATTAAACGCAGATAATACAGATATACCGGCATCTAACAATTCTTGCACATCCATGTAACGCTTCTTATTTTTAGACCCAGGAATGTTACTATGTGCAAGTTCATCCACTACAACTACTTGCGGGCCACGCTTTATAATTCCTTCTACATCAAGTTCATAAAATACTTTTCCTTTATACTCTATTTCTTTTAAAGGAACTTTTTCTAAATCAGCAATTGCTTCTTCCGTCTCTTTTCTACCATGTGTTTCAATTAAACCAATTACAATATCAATGCCGTCTTTTTTCATCTCTCGTGCATCAAAAAGCATTTTATAACTTTTCCCTACGCCTGGGGCAGCCCCTACGTATAGCTTTAATTTTCCACGATTTTGTTGACGAATGTATTCTAAATATTCCTCTGGCGTTCGCCTTTGAAACGTCGGTTTATAATCATCCGCATACAAAACACTCACAACCCTTCTTGCGAAACAACACTACCTCAATCCGTTAGATTGAGGTAGTACTGTTACTATTTCATTAATTTCTGTAATTCTAAGTTTAACTTTAAGACGTTTACGCGATCTTCTCCAAATAAACCGAGGGCAGCACCTTCTGTTTGTTCCTTAATCAATTGATTTAACTTTTCTTTCGGAATATTCGTTAATTTAGAGATGCGATCTACCTGCACAGACGCTGCCTTTGGACTAATGTCAGGATCAAGCCCTGAACCTGAATTCGTCACTAAGTCTATCGGTACTTCTGTAACTGGAACGGTTGGATTTTGTTTCTTCCAGTCTTCCATACTTTTCTCTACTCGTTTCTCTAAATCTGGATTAGACGGTGCATAGTTATTTGAACCAGATGCTTCTGCTTTATATTCTATACTAGAGACACGTCCATGAAAATAACGTGGATCTGTGAAATTTTGACCGATTAACTTCGAACCAACTATTTCATCCTTATCATTATATATAAGACTTCCATCCGCATTATCCTTCATTACCGCTTGTGCAATACCAGTTACAATAAGCGGGTATACGAGGCCGCACAAAACTAAAAATGTAAAAGTAATACGAATAATTGGTGATAGTATACTTTGTTTCTTCGCCATCTTTTTCCCCTCTTCCTTATATGAACAAGCCGACAATCATATCAATTACCTTAATTCCAATGAACGGAACGATAACCCCGCCAAGCCCGTAAATGAGTAAGTTTCTGCTAAGCAATGCATTAGAGCTCATCGGTTTATATGCGATTCCTTTCATCGCTAATGGAATAAGTAATGGAATAATAACAGCGTTAAATATTAATGCTGATAAAATTGCTGACAGTGGTGACGTTAATTTCATAATGTTCAATGCTTCCATTTGCGGAATCGCAAGTGTGAACATCGCTGGAATAATTGCAAAATATTTTGCTATATCATTCGCAATACTAAACGTTGTTAACGCCCCGCGCGTCATTAACAATTGCTTACCAATTCCTACAACCTCAATAATTTTCGTTGGATTCGAGTCTAAATCAATCATATTTGCTGCTTCTTTTGCAGCTGTCGTACCGCTATTCATCGCTAATCCAACGTCGGCTTGCGCTAACGCCGGCGCATCATTTGTACCATCACCTGTCATCGCTACAAGCTTCCCTTTATCTTGCTCTGCTTTAATAACTGCAATTTTATCTTCTGGTTTACACTCGGCAACGAATTCATCTACACCTGCTTCTTTTGCAATTGTTGCTGCTGTTAATGGGTTATCCCCTGTACACATAACCGTTTTAATCCCCATCTGACGTAATTGTTCAAAACGCTCACGCATACCAGGTTTTACCGTATCCTTTAAATAAATTAAACCGTAAATACGATCATCTACTGCCACTACAAGTGGTGTTCCACCCTCTTTTGAAATGAAATCTGCTTTTTGATTCACATCTTTTGGAATCTTTCCACCTTGTGATCGAACCCATTCAATCACGCTACCTACAGCACCTTTTCTCACTTTCGTTCCGTCCTGTAAATCGACACCACTCATTCTTGTTTCTGCTTTAAACGGAACGAACTCCCCTTGTTCTGCAAGTTCTCGATTATATGATATAGATTTCGTTTGCACATATTCTATAACAGATCGGCCTTCTGGTGTTTCATCTAAAACAGAACTAATAGCAGCCCACTTTCCAACTTGCTCAATCGTTTCATTTCCTACTGGAAGCAGTGTATGTGCCATTCGGTTCCCGAAAGTAATCGTACCTGTTTTATCTAAAATAATTGTATTAATATCGCCCGCAGCTTCTACTGCTTTCCCTGACATTGCTAACACGTTAAACTTTGTCACGCGGTCCATCCCAGCTATACCAATTGCCGATAATAACCCACCAATTGTCGTTGGAATTAAACAAACTAACAATGCTACAAGTACAGCTGTATCAATTTGAAACCCTAAATAATTCGTGAAAATTGGCAACGTCACAACAACGATTAAGAAAATAAGCGTTAAACTCGTTAATACTGTATTTAAAGCAATCTCATTCGGCGTTTTTTGACGAGCAGCCCCTTCTACTAATGAAATCATTTTATCAATAAATGATTCTCCAGGATTACTTGTAATAACAATTGTAATTTCATCACTTACCACCATCGTTCCACCTGTTACGGAACAAAAATCGCCACCCGCTTCCTTTATAACAGGGGCTGATTCTCCTGTTATTGCAGATTCATCGACAGACGCTAACCCTTTTATTACTTCACCATCATTTGGAATCATTTCCCCTTGTTTTACGATAACAACGTCACCTTTTCTCAGATCAGTTGCTGAAACTTGAACAATGTCTCCATTTTCTTTTACGACATTTGCAAACACATCTTTCTTCGATTGTTTTAAAGAATCGGCTTGCGCTTTACCACGGCCTTCAGCTAACGCTTCTGCAAAGTTAGCAAATAAAACTGTAAATAATAGAATGAGAGAAACTGTTATATTAAACCATCCTGGTACACTACTAGAACTGCTTGAGAGAAAAGATAAAATGAACGTAATGATAAACCCAATTTCCACAATGAACATAATCGGATTCTTTATCATTACTTTCGGATTCAATTTCGCAAAGGATTGTTTCATCGCATGCGTCACGATATCACGATCCAACGTTTTCGCTTGTCTAACTTCATCTTCTACAGCATGTATTTGTGAATCGTTCAATTGTTTTTCTTTTACTACTACCGGTCTCATTATTTACCCTCCATTACTTCAATGTAAGAAATTCTGCAATTGGGCCAAGTACTAACATCGGGAAAAATGTTAATGCACCAACAATTACAATCGTTCCAATAAAGATTCCTCCAAATAAACCATTATCCGTACGGAACGTTCCGACTGTTTCTGGTACTACCGTCTTCTCTTTCAATGAAGCTGCTACAGCTAGCATCGTAATTAAACTGAAATAGCGTCCTAAAAACATAACTAAACCAGTCGTAATATTCCAAAACGGTGTATTATCTGCTAATCCTTCAAATCCAGATCCATTATTCGCAGCTGACGATGTGTATTCATATACAACTTGCGTTAAACCGTGAAAACCGGAATGAGAAATCGCATCCGTTCCTAAACTTGTTGAAAGAGCTAATGCAGAAAATCCTAAGATAAGTAATGGATGAAATAGAATCGTTACTGCAATTAATTTCATTTCCTTACCTTCAATCTTTTTACCTAAAAACTCTGGTGTTCTTCCGACCATTAATCCAGATATAAAGACTGCAATAATTGCATACATAATAATATTAATAAAGCCCGCTCCAACACCGCCGTATACTGTATTCAACATCATATTTACGAGTGGAACTAAACCGCCAATTGGCGTTAACGTATCATGCATCGTATTAACGGCCCCTGTTTCAGCAGCTGTCGTTACTGTTGCGTATAGTGAAGAGAATACTGTTCCAAATCGTACTTCTTTCCCTTCTGTACTTCCTTGTACATGTTCGATACCCATTCCATTTAATGCCGGATTCCCGTTTAGTTCAGATGTCGTAATCGTTATAAATCCTAGTAAAAACACCATGAATAGTGAAACGAAAAGGATACGCCCTTGTTTTTTATTTCCTACCATTCGTCCGTACGTAAATGGAAGTGCTGTTGGTAATAACATCATAAGCATCATTTGCAAAATATTACTCATTTGTCCTGGATTTTCAAAAGGATGTGTAGAGTTTGCCCCGAAAAATCCACCGCCGTTATTCCCAAGTTCCTTAATAGAAACGAATGATGCAACAGGCCCTCGTAAAATACTTTGTTTTGCTCCATCAATCGTTTGTGCTGTAACCGCCCCATCTAACGTTTGTGGTACACCAAGTGCGACAAAGACTAACGCTGCAATAAATGCGATAGGAAGAAACACTCTCGTTAACGCCCTCGTAAAATCAACGAAAAAGTTGCCAAGTTCTTTTCCAGCAAGTCCTCTTATAAAAGCCATAACAATCGCTAACGTCGTTGCTGGTGCCGCAAACATTAAAAATGTAATCCCGATTAATTGTGATAAATAAGATAAACCATTTTCACCGCTGTAATGTTGTAAGTTTGTATCAGCCATAAAACTAATCGCTGTATTAAAAGCGAGCGTAGGCTCCATCCCTTCAATATGCGCTGGATTTAATGGCAATACACCTTGTAATCTAAAAATGAAATATACAACGACAATCATAAATCCGTTGAGTAGAACTAATGATAATGCATACTGTTTCCACGTTTGATTGTATCCTTTTACACCTGTAATTTTAAAAATAAGTTTCTCAAAAGGCCCGAATACTTTATCTAGCATTTTGCTACCTTGAAAGGCTTTCTCTAAATAAATCCCCGTTGGCTTTGCTACTAAAATAAACAAGAGCATTGTAATAATGACTGCAACCCAAATCATAATGAATGATTCCCCCTAATTAAAACTTTTCTGGATTTAATAATGCGTATACTAAGTACACCGTAATCGCTGCAACAATAACCGATAAGGCAATCATCATGATTGCTTCCCTTCTTTCACAACTTTATCTGACCAACTTGCAAGACTTGCCATCGATGCTACTAATACAACAAAAATTCCGATCATCACAACATCTAACATAACAATCCCTCACTTTAAATGTTAAAATTTACCATTAAAATATTAAAAAAGAACACTGAGCTCTACTCAGTGTTCAAAAAATGAACAACAAAAAGTAAACCTCCTCTCTAAACGCTTACGAGGTTAGCTGTCGGATTCGGGCCTAAAGAGTAGCCCTACTTTCAAAACTGAAAGATTCACCCCAAGTGACGATGCACAAAATTGGTTCCCCCGCTCCATTTCTGGAACTCAGCGATTTTAGGTTTTTTTTGGAAATTTGATAAATGATTTATGAGAGTAAATATACTCCTCTATATTTCACTTGTAAAGAGGTAAATTACTTAAAATAAGAAAATATTACGCTATTTAAACGCTTACATTACGTATTATTAATATTCTTTCATCTGTTTTCTTGTCTTTTCTTTCTTTTTCATAGAAATGACCTTTTATATATAAAAAAAGAGCGAATGTATATAAGCACCCCACTTAGGCACACTTAACATTCGCTCTCGTTTTCATTCAGAATTTATTTACCACATAAAAAAGCACGTAAATTTCTCCCACGGATATAAACTTGTGATAATTCTGCATGTAACTGCTCATATTCAATAATATCCGCCTCTAAATACAAAGCATCTTTTGATGGTAATAAAATATATGGCCCTGGAAAAATAGGATCAATCTGTGCCAATTCTTGAACCCTCTCGATCGATACCGCCCAACGATTTGCTATATCTCCAAATAGTAGTACCTTCATCATTTCTTCCCCCGCCCTATTCAAAAAATAAAAACGAAATATTATCACAGTTCGTAAACACGACAAATTTAGCTCCAATTGTTTCATAGAGCCGCGCTGGATATCGTTTATTCCTTGTAACAACAGTAATAGGCGCTTGAAAAGAAAAACGAATGTGTTCTGTGAAGAAACTAACTGTTGGAAGCTCATCCCCTAGTAAAATCACCTTCTTAATTCGTGTGCACATACTAGTAAAATCTTTCTCCTTATTACAGCTATAAGCTGATTCAAACCCATAATCTCTAACTTCAGCCGCTATCTCTTCATTGGCTGTAAAAATAATTAACTCATGCTGAAATGCTACTAGCTCTCTTAAACTCTTTACCTTGTTTTTTTCTCCAACACAAATAAGTGTTAGTTCCATGTACCTCATCCTCCTTAGCATAAAAGAATTCAAACGTAGATTGATATTCCCCTATACTAATCGGATCGATGAAGTGATGTATCCATCATGGCACCGTCCTCTCTCAAAACGCTTACGAAGTTAGCTGTCGGATTCGGGCTTTGAGAGTAGCCCTACTTTCAAAACTGAAAGATTCACCCCAAGTGACGATGCACAAAATTGGTTCCTCCGCTCCATATATTTGGACTCAGCGTATTACAAAAAATGTATTCTGGCTGATATATTACTCTTGTATTTTGAAAAAGTAAACAAAAAAAGCCAGTTGTAAAACTGGCCTTTTCATTCTTCATGCTTATGCTTTATTCAATTTATACGCAAAATGATTCGTTGGTCCATGACCACTACCAATATTCAATGGCTCTTCAATTGCTATACTAATAAATCGTTTTGCCTCTTGAACTGCTTCGTCCATTGAGTATCCTTTCGCAAGTCCAGCTGTAACTGCTGAAGCAAATGTACAGCCACTTCCGTGCGTTTGTTTCGAAGGAATTCGTTCACTTCTAAATTCAATAAACTCTTCTCCATCAAAGAGTAAATCAATTACTTCATTACCTTGATATTCCGCATGTCCGCCCTTCATAAGCACATATTTAGCACCTAATTCGTGCAATACTTTCGCAGCTTTCTTACTATCTTCTATATTATGAATCTCCATCCCAGTTAACACTTCAGCTTCTGGAACATTCGGTGTAATAACTGTTGCTACTGGTAATAAATATTCCTTTAATGCTTGAACTGCTTCTTGCTGTAATAATGATGCTCCGCCCTTTGCAATCATAACAGGATCTAGCACAATATTATTCCAACCAAATTTCTTAATCTGTTCTGCCACAATTTGAATAATTTCACTACTAAATAACATTCCTAGTTTCACTGCATCTGGTGTTAAATCCGTACCAATTGAATTCAGCTGTTCCGTAATACCTTCTAATGGAACAGGATATACCCCTTGAACGCCAAGCGTATTTTGAGCAGTAATTGCCGTAATTGCCGTCATCCCATACACACCAAGCTCTTGGAATGTTTTTAAATCCGCTTGAATACCAGCACCACCGCCGCTATCAGATCCTGCAATTGTTAAAGCTTTATTCACTTCCATCTCACTCATCCTTTTCTATCCAAAATAGCGATGATAAATCGTCTTTGCTTCGCTTATATCTTTCGTTCCATGTACAAGTACACGGCCATCTTTGAAGGCAACTAACCTCTTTTCTTCAACAGAGAAAGATAGTAAATATGGATTTACATTTAAATCATTCACACGGCCTTCTAGTAGCTGTTTATATTGTTCAAAATCCATTTCTTCTTTATGAGGTGGTCTAATTTGAACTGTATTTCTCCCGCATAAAACTGCTGTTTTCGATGTATTCTCTTTATTTAAATACGGATATAATGCATTCTCTCCGCACGAAGGACAATTATGTTTGCGAAGTTTTTGCACATTCATACATGAATACTCATTCTTCCACATATCAAACGATACAAGTCCATCTCGAAGTGATTTATAATCTTCTACTAACAGTTTAAGAGCTTCTGTTACTTGATGAGAAACGACAAGAGATACAGCAGGTGATATAATACCCGCTGTATCACATGTCGCCCCGCCAAGCGGAATCGATTGTAATAAACATGATAAACATGGTGTTTTACTAGGAAGAATTGTGTAAGAAAGACCGTAACTGCCTACACATGCACCATAAATCCATGGAATAGAATATTTTTGTGCTATATCATTCACAATAAAACGTGTTTCAAAATTATCAGTCGCATCAATCATTACATCAACGTTTGTAACAAGTTCTTCTAGCTCCTCAGCTGTTACATCTTGAACGAGGGCCTCTATTGTTACATCACTATTAATCTCTTCTAAACGCTTTTTAGCCGCTATAGCCTTCGGAAGATTATTTTTCACGTCGCTCTCTGCATACAATTGTTGTCTTTGTAAATTACTCCAATCGACATAATCACGGTCAACAATTGTTATCTTCCCAACACCAGCTCTTACAAACATTTCTGCATTTGCACTACCAAGTGCGCCTGCGCCGATAATAAGCACATGCTTTTCTCTTATCTTTTGCTGTCCTTCTTCCCCAATTGGAGAAAATAGTTCTTGGCGAGAATATCGATTATTCAACTACACTCATTCCTTCTAAAGGACTGCTTGCAGTTGCACAACGTTTACGTGCAATACGCCCCGCTTCAAAGCCTATGCGACCTGCCTCAATACCTAACTTCATTGCGTATGCCATCTTAATAGGATCTTTTGCTCCTGATACAGCCGTATTTAATAACACACCATCTGCTCCTAATTCCATCGCAAACGCTGCATCAGCTGGGCTACCAATACCTGCATCAACGATAACCGGTACTGTCGCTTGTTCAATAATGAAGCTTAAATTTAACGGATTTACAATACCAAGCCCTGAACCGATTGGTGATGCTCCTGGCATAATTGCATGCACACCTAGTTCTTGTAATTTACGTGCTAATACAACATCATCAGATGTGTACGGAAGTACGATAAACCCTTCTTCTAGTAACATTTCAGATGCCTTTAACGTTTCTACTGGATCAGGTAACAACGTTCTATCATCACCAATAACTTCAACTTTGATCATGTCACAAAGCCCTGAAGCTTTTGCTAATTTTGCAATACGAACAGCTTCTTCAGCATTTTTTGCTCCAGCTGTATTTGGTAATAACGTATATTTTTTCACATCAAGCTTCTCTAATAAATTAGGTTGCTTTGCATCAAATATATCCATACGACGTACTGCAAACGTTAAAATTTCAGCTTCAGAAGCGTCAATTGCTTTTTGCTGTACGTCAAAATCAGGGAATTTCCCTGTTCCTAATAAAAGTCTAGACTGAAATGACAATGGTCCAATGTTTAACATAATCAACCGCCTCCTACGAAAGTTACAATCTCAATTTGGTCTCCATCAAAAACAGATGTATCTGTATGATCATCTTTTTGTAAAATATCTTTATTACGCTCTACTACAACAATTCTGTTATCTAACTCTAAATGTGTAAGTAACTCAGCTACTGTTTTTACACTCTCTGGTACTTCAATTTGGTTACCATTAATTTTTAAATTCAAACTTCCATCCCCTTTCTAAACCGTTTTAGAAAGCAATGAATCTAGCAAGTGATTCTCCTGCTTTCCTTCTATTAAATCCGCCATATATTGACCAGAAACAGGGCTTAATAAAATGCCGTTTCGATAATGGCCCGTACAAGCATATAAACCTTTTATTTCTTCATGTTCTCCCATATAAGGAGCTTCGTGATTCGATTGTGGTCTTAATCCTGCCCATGCGCTTTCCCACTCTGCTTCTTTTAAAGCTGGCAATATTGTATAAGCACGCTCTAATATAGAAGTAATGCTTTCCGGTTGTACAGTTTTATTAAACGTATGCGGCTTCATCGTTGCTCCAATTACGTAACGTCCGCCGCGCTTTGGAGCAATATAAAATCTTTCTTGGAAAATAGGTGCCTTTAAAAGTGGTTTTCTACTTCTTACCGCTACTACTTCTCCTTTAACTGGATATGTACCCCATTCGCGGTGAAAATGACCTAGTAACTTCGTGCTCCATGAGCCACCGGCAATCACCACTTTTTCGCATGTGATTATACCTTCGCTCGTAACAATACCAGTCACTTTATTATTTTCAATACGAATATCAAACACTTCTGTCTGTTCATATATATCCGCACCGGAAATTGATGCAGAATGCGCGAATGCTTTCGTAAGCTCTGGTGCAATAACGTGACCATCTTTCGGATAATATACCGCTCCTATAATGGATTCGGATAGAAATGGCTCTTTTTCCCGTAAATGGTCTCCCGTTAGAAAATATGAATCTTCACCTGTTTTCTGTTGCCAATCCATAATGTGAAGAATTCTTTCCTTCTCATCTTCGTTTTGTGCAATACGATATATCCCTTTCTCCTCATATCCAATATCAATACCCGTCTTTTCACGTAAAACTGTTGCAAGTTGTGGAAATATAGCTCGGCTTTCTCTAGCAAGTTCAAATAGCGGGTCATACGCATCCCATTCTGCTTGAACACCAAGCAGGCCAGCAGCTGCTTTAGAAGCTTCTGATGCAATTTTTTGCTTCTCTATAATTGCTACTTTATGTCCTCTTTCTGCTAGAAAATGTGCAACTGAGCTACCAATTACACCACCGCCAATAATCGCTACATCATACTTCTCACACATGTTTTTCCGCCCACTTTCTTATTGATTCCTTATAAGATTTCGCTTTGCTATATGGGTTACTACTACTTACAATTCCGGACATAACTGCTATACCGCTTACACCGTTAGTAAGAACATCTACTGTGTTTTCTGGGGTAATTCCTCCAATCGCTGTAATCGGTATAGATAAACAGCTTGCAATGTCTGAAATTTCTTCAAGTCCTCTCGCTGGCACACCTTTTTTACAATCTGTCGGAAATACATGACCATAAACGAGTGAATCCGCTCCATTTTTAAATGCTACTATCGCTTCCTCTAACGAGTGTACTGAATAACCGACATGCAAATAAGAAAACTTTTCTTTCACTAACCTTACATCTGCGCTTCGGTATCCTAGTTGAACACGCGGAATGTTTAATAAAATGGCGATATCAATTCGATCATTTATAACAAGCTTAGATGCTGGAAAGCCTTTTTTCAAAAGACTTTCCACCCCTTTATATAATTCCTTCGTACTTTTCTCACGCTCACGAATATGCAAATAATCAATCTCACTCTCAATTTGCATCGCTACATTCACTAACTCTTCGAATGGCATATGGCCATTTGAGATTACATGGAGCTCATTTTTCATATTCATTCGCCTACTTTAAAATGTTTTCGAATAATTCATCGGCAGGAACAATTTCTTTCGTCATTCCTTTGTCTTTCAACCATTTGTTTTGTTTCTCCCATGACTCTTTTGAATCTGATAAAAATGGCTCATCTTTCGTTTCCATCTTCTCTAATAAAATTTTCATGCTTTCTTTTTCAACTTCTGGTACAAGCGGGAAGTTTTCTTTTTCTTGATGATCTAATAAAATATTTAATGCTTCATCAGGGCTTTTCTTCATAAAGTCATACCCTTTTTTTGCCCCACGTAAAAAGGCTTGCAATGCTTCTTTATCTTTTTTCAACGTTTTATCACCTGTTACGAAAACAAGTTCATGATAATTCGGCACACCATATTCTGCTGGATTAAAGTACGCTGGTTCATGGCCTTCATGACGCATAACAGGTACTTCATGGTTAATGTATGCTCCTGTTACAGCATCCACTTTTTTCGTAATTAACGCTGGTACTAAATCAAAGCCAACATCAACTACTTTCACCGTATCAGGATTACCACCAGCTTCTTTTATCATCGTTTTTAAATATGCTTCACTTAAAGGAGTTCCAGAATATCCTACTGTTTTTCCTTCTAAATCTTTCGGTGATTGAATACCTGCTGATTTCAGCGATACGACATGATTTAACGGTGAACGTACGACAGCTCCAATTGATTTCACTGGAATTTGTTCATTTGCTCTGGCCATAACAACATCTGGCTGATAATACAAACCAACTGTCACTTTCCCTGCTGCAGCTAAAGTTAATGGATCAGTTGGATTAGAAGGGAATTTTATATTTACCTTTATTCCTTCTTCTTTAAAGTAGCCTTTTTCAATTGCTGCATAAATAAAGCTATGTACCGCATTTGGGTACCAATCGAGCATAACCGTTATTTCTTTCTCTTTTTTACTTTTATCTGATGCTGAATTACTCGAACATCCTGCAATCATTGCAACTAATAATGTAAACACAAAGATGCGTTTTAAAAATTTCATGAATGCTTCCTCCAACTAATGAATTTCTTTTCTAATATGGAAATAAGTATGACGAAGAAAATAGCTAATAATGATAACAATACAATGGGTGCAAATACACCAGCTCCATCTAACTGTGTCATCATTCTCTTACTGAAATAACCAAGCCCAGCTTGTGCACCGAGCCATTCACCGATTGCTGCCCCAATTACACTAAGCGGAACTGCAATTTTTAAAGCTGAAAAAAAATAAGGAAGAGCAGACGGTAACTTTAACTTAAGAAAAACATCTTTCTTCGTTGCTCCATATGTAACTAAGAGCTCCTCCCATTCTTTTTTCGTACTACGCAGTCCGTCATACGTATTGACCGCAATAGGGAAAAACGTAATTAAAACTGTAACAACAACCTTACTCCAGAGGGTATATCCAAACCATAAAACGAAAAGCGGAGCAAGCGCTGTAATAGGAATCGTTTGTGAGGCAACTAATAATGGATAAAATGCCCTTTCCATCCATGTACTCGCATTCATTAACATCGCTAGCCCTACACCTAATACGATAGAAATAACAACACCTATTAAAACGACGTATAACGTTGCCGGTAAATGAACCGTAAATAATATGTCTTTTAGTTCCCATATCTTCATTACAATTGCTGACGGTGACGGTAAAATGTACATTTCATCTACAATTCTTGCTCCTATTTCCCACATAACGAGTAAAATGCTAGAAAGTGTAATGGCAGGAACTAATTCTTTCAATCGGTTCATCATACGAGTACCTGCCTTTGTAACATACTAAGAAGCTCATCTTTCAGCGCTAACACATCCGGTTTATATAAATCTTTTCGTGTTCTGTTATGATCAAGCGGCACAATCCGTTCAGTCAAAGTAGTTATCGGCTGCTGTTCCACCACTAAAATTCGATTCGAAAGAAACAACGCTTCTTCCACATCATGAGTGATAAATAAAATTGTTTTTTCCCACTCTTTCCATTGTTCAAACAACCATTCTTGCAAAGATGCCTTCGTTAAAGCGTCCAATGCGCTAAACGGTTCATCTAGCAATAATATCTCTCCGCCTGTTAATAATGTTCGGATAAAAGATACGCGCTGCCTCATACCGCCAGATAAATCTTTCGGGTATTTTCCCTCGTATCCTTGTAAACCAAATTTATGTAACAGTTCCTTTGCCTTTACTTGTGCTTCTTTCTTCTGTACACCCTGACATTCTAGTGGCAAAGCAGCATTCTCAATAATTGTTCTCCACGGCAGGAGCATATCTTTTTGAGGCATATACCCTACAGGATAACTTTTTAGCTCTATCCGTCCAGTACTAACTTCTTCTAAGCCTGTAATAAGGCGAAATAGAGTACTTTTCCCGCAGCCACTTGGCCCAATAATGCTTACAAACTCTTTCTCTTGTATAGAAGTATTTAATTCATCGATGATTGGCTTCTCATCATAATGAAAAGAAACATTATGAAACTGTAGTATGTTCTTGCTCCTCAAATCCCCACATCTCCTTACGATAGGACATATCCCAGAATAAATATTCAAATCGACTGGAATATAAGAAAATCTCCTCTAATCTTTCTAGCTCTCGCTCTGACTTTCCAATTGCCATTTCATCTAATAAATCTATTAACCAAATACAAAGGTTACCGTATTCTTCAGAACTATATCCTTGAATCCACTCACCAAAGAACTCATGATCTCTCGCTCCAGGAATATCATTTAAACGCTTTCCAATTTCCCAATAACTCCACATACATGGAAGAAGTGCTGCTATTAATTCCGCAAGTGTGCCATTTTGAGATACAGACATCATGTAATTTGTATAAGCTAAATTTTTAGCAGATGGTTTTGCTGATTCTATCTCCTCTATAGAAATTCCAAGCCTTTTTGCATACTGTTTATGGATCGTCATTTCTCCATTTAATATTCCATCAATTTGTTCAGCAAATTTTCCCATTACTTGTGGATTCGTTGCCTTTACAACACCGATGGCATATAGCTTTGCATAATCTAACAAATATAAATAATCTTGAATAATGTAATACTGAAACTTATCTTTTTCTAACGTGCCATCCCCCATCCCTACTACAAATGGATGATTATGACTCATCTCCCAAACTGGTTGTACAGTTTCTAACAATCTATTACAAAATTTCATTTCTATTTCCCCCTTCAATATATGTATCTAAATAAAAAACCACTTCTATAATCAGAAGTGGTTACAACAAATAAAATTATAGTTTATTCGTTGTTCCACTTCCCTTCGCTAGTATTACCTAGATCAGGTGTTGTAAGGGTTAAGGATTATTCCTCTCTCAGCACGAAAAGCACCCCTAGTGGTTTCAATATAAAATTTTCAAATAAAAAAGCCCCGTTTCTATACGCAAAGAAACGGGGACTCATCATTAGTGTCCGAATTGCTTCCCTACGCTAGCATAATCTAGATCAGGTAATGAAAAGGATCAAAGACTTAAGGTCTTACTCTCAGCTGGCAACACCAGCTCTCCTAGCAAACTATAAAATTATCACTGTCAGTATAACACCCTAATAAGACATCATCAACTGTTTTAATTTTCTCAATTGTCAACGAAATTACAGAGTTATATAATAATTATTATTCTATTTCGTAAAATAAAATCCCAATTAATTCCACAAAAAGGAATCATTATCCTGAAAAATTTATTTTTATATTGATTTCATATTACATTTATGTGAATACACCCACTATATTATATCTTTATACTATAATAAAATTACAACTAACTATACAACTAGAGGAGGTCTCTATTATATGAATATGAAAGCTACAGCTCTAACAGCAACTACTGTCGCAATCGCCTCATTACTTCCTTCTATGGGCGAAACAAATGTACAAAAAGCAAACGCTGAACAATTATCTAATGTCAAAACTGGATATGTCAAAGTCGATCAAGTAGCCTTACATAAAGAAGATAATACAAATAGCACATCCCTTGATACAATTCGCTTTAATACGAAAGTTAACATACTTAAAACAACGAAGGATTGGTATAAAGTATCTGTTAATAATAAAGTAGGCTATGTACAAAAAGATGCTATTCTGCAAAAAAACAAACTTCAATCTACTAATCAATACATCGTCAATGCTAATGCATTGAACGTTCGCTCTGAACCTAATTTAGAATCTTCCATTTTAGATGTATTACCAAATGGTAAGTTCGTGACTATTCAAGGAGAACAAGGCGAATGGTATAAAATTTCACATAACGGTCAAACAGGTTATGTACAAAAAGCATTCGTATCTAATGGTTCGCAGCCCTTAGTAAAAGGAATCACAGTTCAAAATGATACGAAATATACTGTTGCAACACCTAAATTAAATGTACGTAGCAATGCTAGCACAAATGGTACTCTACTTGGTTCTTTACAAAACGGTACACAGATACAAGTAGTAGAAACAGTAGGAACTTGGTATAAAATTCGTTTTGGCACAGGATACGGGTATGTGGCCAAACACTATGTGGTACAAAATCAACAGCAATCACAAGCTCAAACAGCTCAATCTTCAGCTATTCCAGCAGTTTTCAAATTCCCTACTCAAGGAAAAATCAGCTCAACCTTTGATATACGCTGGGAACAAATGCATTATGGAATAGATATTGCAGCACAAGGTAACGTCTCCATTCAAGCTGCCGCTGCAGGTAAAGTTATTAAATCATATTATTCAGCTAGTTATGGCAATGTAGTGTTCATCGCCCATCAAATAAACGGGAAATTATATACAACAGTTTATGCTCATATGAAAGATCGCACTGTACAAGCTGGTGATCAAATACAAACTGGACAATTACTAGGTCATATGGGTAACACAGGTCATTCATACGGACAACACCTCCATTTCGAATTACATAATGGAGAATGGAATTTTGAAAAAACAAATGCAGTAAATCCACTGCCGTATTTAGTTAGGTAAATTGTATGCCACGCAATATACCTCTCTTCATTGAATACTTAGCCTTTTTAGGTTTAATCTGTTGTTTAATAATTTACAATACAAACACTGTATTTTTATCTATTATCATTGCTTTTGTTGCTCTAGAAATTATGATGGAGTCATTTCAAGTGCGACTAAAGCAAAAAGTTGCCCATGTTTATAATGCTATTTTTCTATTAAGTGCCCTTATAACAAATGTTATTAGTAATGGCTTTTATTTATCTACTATAATTCCCGTATTCTTTATGGCTGTTTTATTATTCATAGCTAGATACATTAATGTCCCTAATAATAAAAAACATGAACAAGAAGCTTAGAAAGAGGAGACACTGTGTACCAATCTTTCAAAGATAACACAATGAAATATATATTGAATTTATACGAAAAACTAAATACTTTTTTTGGTATACAAGGAAGTTATACTGCACAACTTCTCCTATATGGAATGTTATTTCTCATCTTAATCACTTTCTCCTTGTTTTACTAACAAAAAAGGATCTCACATAACATTGAGATCCTTTTTAATTTATATTAATTTTTCATATGTAAAATACTGTTTAGCCACAAGCATATTTTTCATAAATAAAACTAAGATTATATTTTTTCTCTAAACCCATTCTTTGTTCATCGTCACACCAATAGAAAAGAATATCATGAATCGTCGCATAACGCTTATTTTTAAGAAATAGTTTAAAGAATGACGGTAAACAATCATGTAATTGTATAAATATATAATTGCGTAGTATTTCTTCTTTATATTCAATGCCCTTACAAATATACAGTAATTCTTCACAATAATATGCATGCTGTGGAACTTGAATCATTTCGAAAAATGGCACGTATGATAATAACTTTCCGATAAAATGGTTATATCGATCCATTATACCTATTGTCATATGTTCCATCATTTCTTTCATCACATATAAATAATCATCTACATGAGTTGTCTTTAGTGGATCTAATCGATCTGAAATTTGAGAAAGTACAGCTCTTTGACAAGCTAAAACTACTTGACTAGGTCCATAATATGATAGAAAATCTGTACACTTACGATACTTTCGCAACAAGTCATGTGTATATAAATCATACACAAAAGTATTACAATACATCGCTAGACTCATCATATCACTATTCAGCTGCTCTTTTGACTGTGCTTTAGCCCTCTTACACATATAGAAGAATGTAAACTCTAATATTTCTTTTTGAGATAATAGATGTTTACAATTTGTTATACATTTCTCATTAAATTTAACTCTATCCCAAATTTCTACATCCCCATCTGTTAATTCCCCGACACGATATTTAATAACTAAATAGTTTAAAGCAACTGCTTGTGTCAAAAGATCCCATGTTTCATATTCCAATGAAGTTTGGACAAATTCAGCTAGCCCTTGTGTTACCATAAAAGTATTTGCCTCTTCATACCAACCAATCTCTTGACATAAACGAAGAATACGTACTAAGGTTGGAATTTCATCTTTATGAAACTGTGGTAAATTCTTTACTCTATTCATTCCATAAACGATAACTGCTGCTAAATTTTCTTCTTTATAAAATTCTTTTTCTTTCCATGCTAATATAGTTCGCTCTTTTCCTTCACCTTTTGGGTGACAAGGTACAAGTAAAGATAATAATTCAGCAAAATTATTTGGTTCTATATATGTATCTGTAACCAAATTCCAATTTGGATCGCCCTGTACAGCCCTCATATAATTCCCCTTCCCTTTTTATCCCGCTATTTGCCGGGCAGTAAGACGCCCACCTCAAAATCCAGTGAATGCGAGGAAGTTAGGTGGGAAATAAAACTGCCCGTAAAAGCCCGATTGGTTCAACGAATAATCATTGGAGGATGGACAAAACCCCCAATAATTAAAGTTTCACTTTATCTACGTAGGAAATATTAATTCATTATTACAACACTAAAAATAAATATTGTTATATTCAAAACCTATCATAATACTTATATCTATCAGTATATCACTTTTTCTCTTATTTAAAATTAGGAATGAAAAATTTAAATAAACTGTCGAAAACCTGAACTATGTACTTATTATATAATGTCTCAGATACATCACGCTAATATATTAGTTTAATCCACATATACTAGAATAATGTATCTGATTTTTATCCATCATTTATCCCACTATTTGCGGACAATAACACTTTCACTAATTAAAGTTTAACTTTATTCCGTACGTTCCGAGATTTCACTTAAAGCGAACCCAGCTTGATCATCTGCCGCTTCTCTTATAGCTAAATCACCTAATGCTAGCATCCCGACAAGTTGACCGTCCTCAACTACTGGCAATCGTCTAATTTGATACTGTGCCATTAATTCTGTAGCTTTTTCAATAGAATCATCTGGAGAAACCGAAACAATGTTTGTCGTCATTACATTTGTAATTTTATTAGACCCAGGATGTTTTTCAGCAATCCCTCGAACAACTAAATCTCGATCAGTAACAAGCCCAACGACTTGTTCATTTTCAAGAACAGGAATCAATCCAACTGATTCTTCCTTCATTTTTACAGCAGCCTCATATACATTATCTAACGGTGTACAATGTACAATATGAGTACTCATAAAGTCTCTAACTTGCGTCATTTTTTATCTCCTCCTTTTAATACATACCATAGTTTTTCCTAAATTCCTTTATTTATTTGAGGAAAATAAGATGATAAAAAAGAGGATTATACACAATAAAAAAGAGCCAGCATATTGCTGACTCTTTCTTTATGACCCGTACGGGATTCGAACCCGTGTTACCGCCGTGAAAGGGCGGTGTCTTAACCACTTGACCAACGGGCCATGGCTCCGCAGGTAGGACTCGAACCTACGACCGATCGGTTAACAGCCGATAGCTCTACCACTGAGCTACTGCGGAATAAATATATGGTGGGCCTAAATGGACTCGAACCATCGACCTCACGCTTATCAGGCGTGCGCTCTAACCAGCTGAGCTATAGGCCCATATACTTTACAGGGGCAGTAGGAATCGAACCCACACTGGAGGTTTTGGAGACCTCAGTTCTACCTTTAAACTATGCCCCTAAATGATGCCGGCTAGAGGACTTGAACCCCCAACCTACTGATTACAAGTCAGTTGCTCTACCAATTGAGCTAAGCCGGCATAAAAAAAATGGTGGCTCGGGACGGAATCGAACCGCCGACACGAGGATTTTCAGTCCTCTGCTCTACCGACTGAGCTACCGAGCCAACATAAATGGCGGTCCCGACCGGGGTCGAACCGGCGATCTCCTGCGTGACAGGCAGGCATGTTAACCACTACACCACGGGACCATTTGGTTGCGGGGACAGGATTTGAACCTGCGACCTTCGGGTTATGAGCCCGACGAGCTACCGTACTGCTCCACCCCGCGATAATATAATGTTTTAAAAAATGGAGGAGGTAGAGGGATTCGAACCCCCGCGCGACTCTCGCCGCCTGTCGGTTTTCAAGACCGATCCCTTCAGCCGAACTTGGGTATACCTCCATGAAGGAAAAAATATTTTATTATTATATGTAGCTAAACCATTTCAAAAAAAAAAAAAAAATGGAGGAGGTAGAGGGATTCGAACCCCCGCGCGATTCTCACCGCCTGTCGGTTTTCAAGACCGATCCCTTCAGCCGAACTTGGGTATACCTCCGAGACATATAATAAATAAAGTGGAGCCTAGCGGGATCGAACCGCTGACCTCCTGCGTGCAAGGCAGGCGCTCTCCCAGCTGAGCTAAGGCCCCATGTTTTTGGGAAAATCGGGAAGACAGGATTTGAACCTGCGACCCCCTGGTCCCAAACCAGGTGCTCTACCAAGCTGAGCCACTTCCCGTTAATAAAAGCGCGCCCGAGAGGAGTCGAACCCCTAACCTCTTGATCCGTAGTCAAACGCTCTATCCAATTGAGCTACGGGCGCATATGGTGCCGAGGGCGGGGGTCGAACCCGCACGGTGGTCACCCACCGCAGGATTTTAAGTCCTGTGCGTCTGCCTGTTCCGCCACCCCGGCATGTCATATTGAAAATTGGAGCGGAAGACGGGATTCGAACCCGCGACCCCAACCTTGGCAAGGTTGTATTCTACCACTGAACTACTTCCGCAAGACATGTTATGAGATATTTTATTAAAAGTGCGGGTGAAGGGAGTCGAACCCCCACGCCAAAGGCGCTAGATCCTAAGTCTAGTGCGTCTGCCAATTCCGCCACACCCGCATATTTTATTGAAAATGGTGAGCCATGAAGGATTCGAACCTTCGACCCTCTGATTAAAAGTCAGATGCTCTACCAACTGAGCTAATGGCTCTTAATGGCTGGGCTAGCTGGATTCGAACCAGCGCATGACGGAGTCAAAGTCCGTTGCCTTACCGCTTGGCTATAGCCCAATAATTAAGAAATGGTGGAGGGGGGCAGATTCGAACTGCCGAACCCGAAGGAGCGGATTTACAGTCCGCCGCGTTTAGCCACTTCGCTACCCCTCCGACATAAATGGTGGAGGATGACGGGATCGAACCGCCGACCCCCTGCTTGTAAGGCAGGTGCTCTCCCAGCTGAGCTAATCCTCCATTTGCCTGGCAACGTCCTACTCTCACAGGGACAAGGTCCCAACTACCATCGGCGCTAGAGAGCTTAACTTCCGTGTTCGGTATGGGAACGGGTGTGACCTCTCTGCCATCATTACCAGACTATATTCATTTAAGACAAGAATCATTTTAACTTATTCAACTTTTAAAGTCAATAAGTTTTTTATATTCTTTCAAAACTAGATAACATTGCTTCATATTATATGGTTAAGTCCTCGATCTATTAGTATTCGTCAGCTCCACATGTCACCATGCTTCCACCTCGAACCTATCAACCTGATCATCTTTCAGGGATCTTACTAGCTTACGCTATGGGAAATCTCATCTTGAGGGGGGCTTCATGCTTAGATGCTTTCAGCACTTATCCCTTCCGCACATAGCTACCCAGCTATGCCCTTGGCAGAACAACTGGTACACCAGCGGTGCGTCCATCCCGGTCCTCTCGTACTAAGGACAGCTCCTCTCAAATTTCCTACGCCCACGACGGATAGGGACCGAACTGTCTCACGACGTTCTGAACCCAGCTCGCGTACCGCTTTAATGGGCGAACAGCCCAACCCTTGGGACCGACTACAGCCCCAGGATGCGATGAGCCGACATCGAGGTGCCAAACCTCCCCGTCGATGTGGACTCTTGGGGGAGATAAGCCTGTTATCCCCGGGGTAGCTTTTATCCGTTGAGCGATGGCCCTTCCATGCGGAACCACCGGATCACTAAGCCCGACTTTCGTCCCTGCTCGACTTGTAGGTCTCGCAGTCAAGCTCCCTTATGCCTTTGCACTCTACGAATGATTTCCAACCATTCTGAGGGAACCTTTGGGCGCCTCCGTTACACTTTAGGAGGCGACCGCCCCAGTCAAACTGCCCACCTGACACTGTCTCCCGGGTCGATAAGACCCGTAGGTTAGAATTTCAATACAGTCAGGGCGGTATCCCACCAGCGCCTCCACCGAAGCTAGCGCTCCGGTTTCAATGGCTCCCGCCTATCCTGTACAAACTGTACCAAAATTCAATATCAGGCTACAGTAAAGCTCCACGGGGTCTTTCCGTCCTGTCGCGGGTAACCTGCATCTTCACAGGTACTATAATTTCACCGAGTCTCTGGTTGAGACAGTGCCCAAATCGTTACACCTTTCGTGCGGGTCGGAACTTACCCGACAAGGAATTTCGCTACCTTAGGACCGTTATAGTTACGGCCGCCGTTTACTGGGGCTTCAGTTCAGAGCTTCGCTTACGCTAACCCCTCTCCTTAACCTTCCAGCACCGGGCAGGTGTCAGCCCCTATACTTCGCCTTACGGCTTCGCAGAGACCTGTGTTTTTGCTAAACAGTCGCTTGGGCCTATTCACTGCGGCTTTCCGTTAAGAAAGCACCCCTTCTCCCGAAGTTACGGGGTCATTTTGCCGAGTTCCTTAACCAGAGTTCTCTCGCACACCTTAGGATTCTCTCCTCGCCTACCTGTGTCGGTTTGCGGTACAGGCACCTTTTATCTCGCTAGAAGCTTTTCTTGGCAGCGGGGAATCAAAGACTTCGCTCCATAAGGAGCTT